>CAVTRN010000001.1:0-1758701 GCA_963737155.1 Nitrospirota bacterium
CTATTTGATAATATTTTCTGTTAACAGCATCTTCCTGAAGTTCTCGTCGTCGCCATTCTTTGCAACTCATAAACTTTGAACCTGAATCTTGCACCGCATACCCATATATGACCATCGTTATTGTATCCATTAGATATCCATTAGATATCGTTGACATAACGCAAGAGAAGGCATATATTCGTGGTATAATATAAAACGATCATTAATAGCGAAAAGCTAGGGTGGGAATTATGATATCTCCTCTTGCAGATCTAGACGAATTAATTCTCAAGTGCCGTGACGACAAAGCAAAGGCATACATTGCTGAGGCCGTAGCAAGTTATCGCGGAGGAGCCTTTCGATCTTCCATCGTTGCAACTTGGATCGCAGTTTGCTTTGACGTGATTGATAAAATACGCGAGCTTGCTCTTGCTGGTGACAAGGAAGCAGAGAAGCAAGCAGAGGAAATTGAGAAGACAAGGAAACTGGGTGATATTGCTAATGCACTAAGATTTGAACGTGAAATTCTGGAGCTTGCCCGAGACAAGTTTGAACTCATTTCCCATGTTGAATTTGTAGACTTGGACCGGCTTCAGCAAGACCGAAATCGTTGCGCTCATCCCTCGTTGGTAACGGAAGGAGAGGCGTTCACGCCGTCTGCTGAACTTGCAAGAGTACATATTCGTTCTGCTGTTACCCATTTACTGCAACACCCTCCCGTTCAAGGTAAATTTGCTCTGGAGCGGCTAATAGCTGAGATTGACTCCGAGTATTTCTCGGACAATAAAGACAAGGCCATAGTCGCTTTATCTTCTGGACCTCTTAAAAAACCAAGAGAGTCGCTTGTCCGCAATTTCACCATCATTCTTATAAAAAGGCTCCTGAAAGAAAATGTTAATTTGAAACAACGCCTACGAGTTGCAGCCGCTCTTAATGCCGTAGCAAGCCTTCATTCTGCTTGGTACGACGCAACAATGAAAGAAAAATTATCTTCAATAGTTCGTGCACTTCAAGACGATGAGCTAGAGAAAGTTATTTTCTTCTTTCAGAATGTGTCAGATGTATGGCAATTCCTCGAGGAAGATGTACGTCAACGTTGTGAAAACTTTGTGTCAGCACTGCCATCAGCGCTTCTTGTCGATCTCGATTTTCTCTTAACCTTTAAACCGCTTGCCAGCTTCGCTGAGCATCGCCTCACAATCGCCACGCTTGCCGAGATTAAAAACACTATGTTCTTTGAATTGCCAGCCGAAGTAGCAGAGAAGACTGTAAAAAGTTATCTTGAAGCGAGCACATTTGACGAAGCAAATGAATGGGCCAAGCAATTAGCGATACACGCTTCTAACTTAACCGCTGAACAGATAACACGAATCATCACCAATGCGGCCAAGAACGATCAAGTTCTCTATAGCTTTGAATTGGGTGCACTCCTATATTCTTTACGGTCTAGAAAGAAACTATCAGTGGATGCTTTTGATGCCCTTCTTCATCAGAATGGTCTTGGGAAATATGCTCCAGCCCCTGCACAGCAGGCCTAGCAAGGGATGTCCTAGGTAATCCTGGATCACGCGCAGATGTGAGGCGCAGGAATGACGCAGCGTGTGCACGAAGATGTCGCGTTTCTGGATGCCCGCTGCGCGTATTTCGTTCCGAAAATCTCCCTGCACCATGCCGATGGTAACAGGGATCTGACCTTCTCATCCCTTTTCGGATAGGCCTCGTGATGGATAAATCATGCTCAGTTTTTGAGCGTGGCCCAATGCTTCCGCAAAATCTCAAGTGTCGCATGCGGGAGCACAACGTAACGATCCTTCGCGCCTTTGCCCTGATGGACTTAGATCCCGACATAGCAGATAGGCATGGTGATGGGAGCCCACTTACGGACATTCCTGCAATGGAAGAAGCTCCTCTTAGGTGACGAGATCGGTGGTTTTGTTATCGAGATGCTCAATGAGCAATCGGACTGCGCGCGTGCAAAAAAGCCTTAGTGGCCTTACTCAGACAGCTCATTGATTTTATTCATATCCCATGCTATAGTCGCTTAACTGATAACTACAGTGTCGAAAACTGAGAGTAACCGAATGCCAACACAGTTTCGGATTGAAATAGCCCGTCGGGCCGAAGTGGCTCTGGAGCGACTGCAGCCTCGGGAGCAACGGCGCATTGGATTTGCTCTAGACAGGCTTACAGAGGTGGGGCTGGCGTCGAGAGACGTATCAAAACTCGGCAAGGGAGCGAACGGGGAAGTCTACCTGATCCGAGCGGGGAGAGATTTGCGGATTATCGTTAGAAGGACGGACGACGTATTAGAAGTTCTGGACATAGTGCGGCATGACAAACTGCGGCAAGCATACAACATCTTCCGGCATGGCGGTGGTGCCGAATGAAATCTCTGCAGACTATTGATTTTGATCCTACCTCCTTCACCAAAGAACTCGGAGAATTTGCCTCATTACTTAAAACGAAAGCGGAGCTTTCAGAGCGAGACGATCTACTTCCTCTTTTTAGACGTTCGCCTAACCTCATAGCTATGCTAGGTAACTTACATCCAGGGATAACCAGTGTCGATCGCATAGCTTATGAATATGATCTATTTGGTGACTTTGCGTGTGATTTCGTTGTGGGCGACTCCAAACGTAGCGCTTACTGTTTCATCGAGTTTGAGGACGCAAAGAAGAACAGCATATTCATGCCCTCTTTGAGGGCTACCTCCGATTGGGCAACGCGTTTTGAGCACGGGTTTAGCCAAATAGTGGATTGGCTATACAAGCTTTCCGACACCGAAAAATCGGAGGCGTTTAAGGATCGGTTTGGCGCGCGATCCATCGACGCCATGTGCATACTGGTAGTAGGAAGGTCGGCTTTTCTAACGGAGCCGGAGCACCGTCGCGTGTTGTGGCGCGAGCGGCACGTCGTGGTGCATTCACAGAAGATACGATGCATGACATTTGATCAGTTATTTGAAGAACTATCCTTCATTTTGACGACCTATCCCGAAGCAGCTGTAGCAGATGCAAAGCTACGCGCTGCAACCAGCAAATAATCTGGCACCATGAAAGATAAATTATGTATTGTCCCAAATGCAAAACAGAATATAGAATAGGATATACCTCTTGTGCGGACTGTGAAAGCCCTTTAGTCCATGAATTACCGCCGGATCCTCCACCGCCACCGGCTCCAGAATACGTTAATTTCATCAACTTATACTCCCCTCAAAACGAGATTGAATTGAGCATGCTAAAAAGTATCCTCGATTCGGAGGGTATCAGCTATTTCGTCAGGAACGACAATTTCGGATCCTTGGAAGTAGGTCCTCATATAGGTCTCTATAATGCAAAGATGATAGAAGTGCAAGATGACCAATATGAAAAAGCCAAAGAGCTTCTGACGGATTATCGTGAGAAGACATATGAGCAAATAGAAGAACCTTTAAAAAAATATTCCTTGTTCGATAAGATTCGTATGGTAATTGAATTCCTGCTTTTTAATTGGGTAATGCCAGGTAAGATTAAGCATATGGCAAATCCTGAGGATAGTTCGAATTCAGATAGAGATTAACCTGCGGGTCGAGAATGACGCGCCAATGGGCGGCGCTTGACCCGAGCGTCATATGCACCTTCCAAGTAGTATTTTGTATTGAATTTTTGTCAACATTGCTACATGCTTGTAGGTGGAGTTCGACATCGTTTGATCTGCCATCTCTTGAAGGATTCCGATTGTAATCTTGATTTGTTTGTACCATAATAAAAAAATCTACATCCTATACTTTGCAGGAGTTGCAATAATGAAAATACCAACGATTCGAAATATTCTTATGGTATTTGGATGCTATTTGTTGTCATTATGGGTTGTTCTTCCGATCGCGATTATACACGGCAAGATAACTAACGGGATTATATATACTGGAACCTTGGGCGCTGTACTTATGCATGCCGTTGCGGCAATTCCTTTAGCCATTGTATCGTTTGGTGCGGGCATGCTGATCCGATACGTGTTGGAGGGCTCCTCGCAGAAATACTGGATACTCTTATTGGCGTTGCTTTATGCTTCAAGACATTTTATGGGGTTTCACTGGGCGATAAGGCCAGAAGTATCAGACAGGGCTTTACAGATTCTTCAGTCAATTATTCCAGCAATTACCTGTTATATAGGCAGCAGGGTTCCAGTTAGGACCACCAAAGAGCCGACCTATTGAGCAACGCGGAGGCAAGATGAATGTCAGATTGAAATCCGCCTTAAAATATTCTGTGTTTTTTTCCTCGGCCTCGTCGTTGGAGCATTTCTGCTTGAATCTCTAGAGATTTATCTTCGTCCGGCCTATCGCAATCTAATCATTAGAACACATCTGAAAACTGAGCAAGAGTTCTGAGCATCTCGTGCTGCCCGCGAAAACAGGCCGCTTGATGCTGCATTCCATCGGTGGGTGGTAGTCAATGCCGAATCAGAGAATGGTTTCAGTGTTTTTCTTGTACCGAATGGCAAGCTTGATGATAATCCGTATTTGTATCCGCTAGGAATGCTAGCTCTAAAATCGATGTCGTCAGCGGAAAATGTAAAAGGGGAAAAAGATAGTCGAGGGTTATGACCGAGGAAAGCTTGCAGTTGCCTTGGAAGCCATTGGACAGAACGAAGAAGCAGAAAATCAGTGGCACCTTGCACAGCCGTTAATACATCTTAATACAATTCAAGACACAAAAGATGCGGTCCGTTCAATGCTTAAGTTGGAAGGCTCATGGCACCCTTCTGTGGGTAAAAGACCATGGATGGAAGCGATTCATCCAGGGAGTGCAGGCCTGAATGATCTTCAAATCCAGATAGGCATTGTCTCGATAGCCGTATGCGCGGCGAATTACATTTCTCGCCTTAGCGTTTGCGGCCTCAATAAATCCAAGCGGCGCTTTATTATCGCAATACGCCAAAATACCATCCAGATGCTTTTCCACCATACGTGCGAATTTTTGCATCGGCTTCAGTCGACTCCATTTAAGTTGGTCTACCCAACCTCGAAAGAACTTGCGTGCCCATGTTATTGATTCATAGCTCCACAAGTGCCCAAACGTCTCTTTCATCAAATGCGCCTTAAACAATCGCTTATTTGCTCGCAATGCGTCATTCAGTTCTACCCGCGCATTTCCTCGTACATGGGCTTGACGGGAAAGCAGGATAAACTTTTTCCCCGACAGTCGGCCTTTCATCCATTTCCCGGCCTTTCGGATCTCCTGTACTCGCACAGCATTAAGAGCTTTTAGTAAGTGTTGGATAACGTGAAACTTGTCGTAAATAATCTGCGCACTCGGACAAGTGCTTGCGAACACTGTTGCGGAACGGCTTCCACATGTCCATTACAGCATGGGTGATTATATGAGCACGCTCTTTGCCAAACCACTTCCAGAACTTGCTCAAGTTGCGTTCTTTTCGCCCTTTTCCCACAAACAGCATCTCTGGGCCACGAGGTCCATCCAGGGCGCTTATCATGTGCTTATACTTATGTCCCTTCCCCTTTCCATGGGAAAGTTCATCCATACCCAATACGTTTATGCCGTCCAGAGGGCGATTTGCCTGCTCTTCCTGTAACGCCTGTTTATCGATCGCCTTGACCGTATGTCGGTGCAGCATCAGGATATCGCCCACGGCCTTGACCGTTGTCACTTTGCACAATTCCTTGGTTACATGCGCCAATTCTGCGGTGACCCGTGGTCCTCGGACATCCACAAAATCAAGAGGTTCCGATAGAATCCCGCACGCTTTACAGTTGCCGCGATAGCGCTCGAATCGGATAAATGTTGGGGTACTCCAAAACAGTAAATGGCGGACCTCAAATTCCTTGCTGTCGTATCCGCCGACGTCTATTACACCACACTTCGCGCATGTATGAGTTTCATGATCCCGAGCTATCGTAACAATGACGGATATACGTTCCTTTCGGTATCCTATATCGAACTCCGTCACATGATACCCTTGAATTCCTAATAAGCGTGTGAGATAATCTAAATGCATCCGGAAGGCCCCTCCTTGCTTAATGATCGCGAGTCATTTGCAAGAAGTTAACGCTTTCCGGGTGTCTTTTCAACGCATTTCAACCCATAGTATCGTGCCAAGAGCCAGTTGGAAAAGTCCGATTTATATCTGAATGCCGAAGATAAGATTCTTGGTAAGCAGAAATGATGCATTCCAACACTCGCGTCGAGGAAAAAGCATAAACCGTACCCCTCACGTACGTTTAGTATAAGGTGACAATGAATATTAGACCACTAGCGCTCTTAGTTGCCATCATATCGCTACTATTTATTGCTCCGTCTTTACTAAAAGCGTCAGAGATTGATAGCTGTCAAACATATACTCCTGAAGTCATTACGTGTAAACCATATACGGAAAAAGAATTAAATACGATTAAAACAGGTAGTGATCCCAGTTTGATCATGGGAGCCGGCATAGTAGACCTCTTCTCAAATCCGCTTTCTACTGTCGGCCAGGAATTACTTAATTTGGGCAGCCGGATTGAATCTCCAAAAGGAATGGCGACGGTATCTTTAATAGTCGATCAATTGAATCGCAACTATAATTCGTCATTGAAGCCGTTGCGAGAAAATATCATACAACTAATGCGAGACGATAAAGATAATGCTTTGTCCTATTACCTTAATGCTCTATTGCAAGAGGAAGAAGGAGCGAGCCAGGAGTCACTCGCTCTTATCCAAAAAGGAAATGCTAAAATCATCACCAGCTACCCAAAGCAAAGATTTCATGCAATCGTAGAGGCAGGTAAAATAGCAAAATGCGAGAAGATTCAGGCACAGCGCTTTGCCCTTTGGAATTCTTTCAGTACAAGCGTCTTTATAAGATCACGTAAACTGTGCGACAATCTTGTTAAGGCCAATGGCCAAGAAGCAAAAAAGGCATGTTTCGTGATGGGTCAAAACCTTGAACACGCAAGTATAACTAGAGTCTGTATTTTAATGCAAAAAACGCATTGCGCGAGTGCGACCGAGGACGCCGTAAGATGTGGTAATTCCCCCGCATTCGCGTTTATAGCCTCGCCGTTTGAGGTAGTTTCGTAATAACATAGCCATAATGCTAATTTTGAACGCACTGGTGCTATAAGGGTTGATTGATGATTGAGTTTTCGTTACTATCGGGCCGTTTGAATCTTGGTGATCAGCAGTCCAGTCATAACCCGAATATTATACGCAATTGCACTCCAGTAAATCTTCGCGTTGAAGTGTGGTCGTGTCTTCCATTCGCAGCGAAACATATCGAACCCTCTTTTGAAATTCGATATGACAGCCTCGATGCCGCTCCGCCACTTCTTAAGACGCGTTTCCAGGTTCAGGCTGCTCGTCAAATTCTTGAGCGATCCAACGATCTTGTTGAATACGATATTGACGACCCCTTTATCTTTCGCCAGTTGCTGGTTCAAGAGAGACGCATAGCCGCCGTCCGTCGTCATATCGCGCGGCACGATGCCATAGTTTTCCTTGATTCGATCAATCACGCTGCCGTATTCCTGAGTGTCGCTGGGGTTGCCATCAAGAATCTTGCAGTCGATAATCAGCATGCTCGCACCTGTCGCCAGATTGATCTTATGCCCGAACGTCGCTTCACGTTTGCCTTTTACGATGATATCGGTATGATCCTCAAAGATCGAAAACAGCTTGTCCTCGTTCGGCACTTTCTCTCCCAGGATCTCGTGGCGATGCGTCATGCTGTAAACCCTCTCCGCCTTCGGGAGAAGATTCTTGATTTCGGTCGCAAGAGCCAAAGCCGCATCATCTGCGTACCGAAGCGAAGGCAACACAACAAGCGCGGCCTCAGCCTGATTAATGCTGGTTCGAAGCAATTTCAACTGTTTTTCAAAGGTTTCTTTGCGCTTCTCGCCCGGCTTCGTGTTGTTGATCTTGCCGAAATGCTTCTTGGCCTGCTTCTTGTACCGCCGCCCCGTGATCACTCCACCGGTCTCTTCAGCGAGTTTTACGAGCAGCCGGTCAAAGGTCTTGATGCAGTCCCACATCAGCGAATTGTTCGTCGGATAATGGACGTTTGTCTCGATTGCCGTGGAATCGGTTCGCGCCTTGCTGAAATCATCAAGTCCTTCCGCTTGGGCAATCTTGTTGATTGCGATCATCACTTGCTCAAGCGTTTCCGCTTTGATCATCGAGATGTACTTCTGCCAGACCGAGAAGGATATGGGGGACCTGCCGTTAAGTTTGAGAAACAGCACGCAGATGCGAGAATCGTGTTGGGCGTACTCCAACTCCCGATATGTCAGCGTCTTCATCTCCTTATACAACGCGCCGCGCAGAATTTGCTCGATTGTGGGGGTGTCCTTTCTGCCAAGACTTTTTCCCGTGCTGCCCTTGAAGTCCCGTTTGACAAGCTCGTAAATTTCGGGATGCAACGACAAAATCGTGTCGATAACCGCGAATTCCGTGTTGACTGCCCAGTGCGGATTCTCAAGCGTGAGTGTCAATTCGTTCAAAAGCTTCATCGTTTCCCCCTTGCTGATTTTGTTACGCCACTATACTTTTATCGTGCAGAATCAGCAAGTTAAATGATTAAATACAGACTCTAACTATCATTGATAAGCTGCAAAGCCTTCGTATCCAGCAGGGGGCATTGGATGTTTCTTCTAATTCAATAGCTCTGATTGAAATCAAGAACAGGAGAGATAAGACGCTTAACTGCGATGGCAGGAAACCCTTTGAGTGGATACCTTATTCTGATGTGAATGAAGAAACCGATTTAAAATATGACGAGATCTATTTGGACTCAGGTGAGTGCGCTGCCTTAGAATTCCTATCCGAATTCGCAAAGCAGAAAAAACGTGTGAACTAACTGCGTATCAGCAGCGTCGTGCCCAAAGGCGCCATGCGATACAATTATCACCTAGAATTCTGCATAGATTTATTGTCAACAGGACTGTAAGATTGTAGGTGCACCTCTCAATGCCTTAATGTTGATCGAGCTGAATAGTATCGGTTATAACTTGCAGTACGATGTCATCCCCGAAACATTCGAGTTATATTTCTAATCAACAATCAAAATATCATTCCGGATTATTTAACGCATACTTTTAAAAACCATTCACTATTATTGACATCGCGTTGAATCGAGCATATTATTCTGTATATACTGTGTGTGGTTTGGCATATTCATTGATGCCTGTTCATACCCTAATTTCGTACTTACCGAGGTGGATACCGTCCCTATAATAACTTGTTAATTATTTTAAGAGGGCTCTTTAGTGACATATCAATCGTATAGCAGAAACATACGACTCATATTTATCGTTCTTGGATCCTTATTCTTTTTACAGCAATTTGGAAAAGTCTTATTTGAGAAACAACGACTGATTGTAGTTTTCTTATATTTTGCAATTCGTATCGTGACATTATATCTTCTAATCTTCAGCGTATATGCCCTTCTTTCAAAGATAATAATTCTTCGTAAGCTAGAGTCTCCGGTTGTATTGATTATCATTGCAGTTGTTTTGGTAGTCTCGTCGTATGGACCGCCTATTATATTTTACATAATGTCTCGAAATACAGACTACGTTTTTACAAACAGTCGCCTTGATGCGGCGGAGATAATAAACAAGTCGATGAGCCTTAATGTCTATTCAGAGGAGCGGTTTCAACTGGCTAGAAATTATTATTTAGATACCGGCACCCGCTTGCCATATTTGGATGATAATAATAGAGAAACAATTTATGCACCCGATGATACAGCATTTAAGCTCTATAAAGCGACGACAAAACTTAAAATTGCTAAGACTAATTTGAAAAACACTGCACTCAGTCTTATTAGCATCTTCGTTGTTTCGGGCATATATTTTGCGATCTTTTTATGGTTTCGCTTCCCACAAAAGCAAGTTTAGGATCTTTGATTGTAATAATGTAAAGATTTGACATATCGTACCACGCCGACCGCTTCCGGCGTGTGAACTCGTCGTTAATATCAGGTTTTAAACATGTGTACTATTCAATCAGTTATTCCGCATTGATTTGTTGCCAACGCCACTGCAAGCTTGTGGTTCTGACAAGGACGGGATTACTAATGATATGTCCTCACTGCAATAATCTAATTCCGCTATTAAAAGTAAAAAAGGAATTTAAATGCCCTACCTGCGGTTTATTACTTAAATGTGATAACTATTCAAATATGTTACTTAAAGCATTAGCAATATACCTGGTCATAGTATTTGTCTTAGATTTTTTTATTTCTAATATAGTATTTGTCATTTTATATAACATCGTGATTTTTGCGGTTGTCATGATGAGATACGCGAAAAAGCTGGATTGTCCAGTGCTGAGCGGATATAAAGATAAGGCTAATCATGATGACATCGTATGAGGAGTCTTGCAAAGACGGCAGGTCGGTTGGCAAATCGAAACCAGATATAATGATCCAATCACGCCGTCGCGAGGACCGCTGTAAAAAGGCGCCCTCAGGGTGGCGTTAGGAAATAATATGATGGCTCAAATTGTTGAAATATCTCATCGTGCCAAATTGGTTATAAGCATCACAGCATTTTTGGCACTCCCTAATTTTGTCGGATTTTGGTGTGCTAACGTTTATTTTGGCGGCGACGCATTAAATGGTTACGTACAAAATGCCTATTACTTCATATGCGCTCATGGAGTTTGTCATGAAGTTTCAAGATCATTCTGGACTTATAGCTACTGGCATGCTCTCAGTGCGGTGAGCGGTATTTTGCTCGTATTCATTGAAGTATGGGGATTATAAACAACAATGATTAAGTTTATTTATCAGATTATTATCGCGGGCCATCGCGGAAAAGGCTCAAAGAAATCGAGAAAAGAATATTATAAGATGGCTCTGCAGCATTATTTGCAGCGCTGGAGTATACCTTGCGCGGAGATGTTATATCATCGATTCCTATTGAACAAGAGTGCATCGCTCGTACTTTTGTCCGTCTCAATAATTACGAGCATGCGCAAAAGTACACGACTGATAGCCTTAACTCTTATATAAAACTGAGAGATTCTTATAAAATACTGGAAGGGACGGGTGGTATATTTGAAACTAGCGTTAACCGAGCAAACGAATTATTAAGGACCATCGAAAAAAAAAAGATCAAATTGAAGTTCATTGTTACAAAATATGGGTATTCGGATTTAGTGGTTGAAGTTGCAACTATCCGAAACCCTACATGCACTTAAAAAATCGGATTAACTGGTTGATTCATATCATAGTGCCATGAGCCTTATTCTTGCGGAAACATGATTAATGCTTCTTCCACTATGGAGGAAACCAGTATCAATATTGAATGAGTTGAGGTCATCCAAGATGATCTCCAGCACCACCTTTTAAAGGCTGGCCTTTAAGAAAGGGGCGTTTATCAACCGGGAGTCGTTTAAACAGTTAAGGAGCCTATTTGGGCTTGTCAACCAGTAAATCCGAATACCCCAAAATATGACTATAAACTTATTCAAAATATATGGTATTGCCGTTGGCGCATTTTTTGCTGAGTGTGGGTTTTGGTTTATTGTTTTATAAGAGACTAGATACAATTCTTACAGATAAAGAGACGGCTCCAGGGGAAATCAAATCAAAAAGAATAATTATTAGTATCACGGCTATTATTGGCGGAATTATGTCTATATCCGCAGTTTTTTTTGGCTGGCCACCAGTCAGAGGATATCTAATTCCCCCAAAATAGTTAACAACTTTATTTGACAAAATAGGGAGGCATATATGTTTGGATTAGGCTTGCCGGAAGTAATAATTATTATGATAATTGGAATTCTAATTGTTTTGCCGAATTGGAAAATATTTTCAAGGGCAGGTTTTTCGGGTTGGTGGAGTTTACTGATGATTTTGCCAATTATAAATATCTTACTTGAATATTACTTGGCATATGCAGAATGGCCAATACAACAAGAACTGATAGCTTTAAGAAAACAAACAGGTACTGAGAAGTGATAGCTTATCTTGAACAGACAGGTTTATAATCCCCGACGAAGATTTAAGGACGAATACATGAAATTACCACACCAATCATCTTGTAATCCGCACAAGATGAGGGACTCCCTCCGACGCTGCTGGTCAACGTGTAATTTTCATCCCGTATTCTTTACCCTTATCACGATATTGAAATCCCAACGGTGCAGCCAGGATAACAAGGATAGCCATGAAATCAAGCAATTCCATTAGTATGATACAGCGATTTGCCTTAGTCGCAGTAATACTGACAATCCTTGCTAGTGTGGCCGAAGCTGGTGCGACAAAATTTAATGTTGAAGATTGGCACCAAGATAACCTATGTGGTCATAAACTAGGTGACCCAGTTCAAGTGAACACACCTGGATGTGATGATGCATATTGCGTAAAGATTTCTGCTTCATCACAAGTATGTGCCTGTTTACTTTCAAAAGAATCGGGTACGACTCAGATAACCTATAAAAAGAATGGAGTAGTTTTATTACAGTGGAATGCTAACATTTATCCGTTGGCGATAGCTTCAGGATTACGTGTCGATGCCGCTGGTTTGAATGCTAACGGAAAAGAAAAACTTGTGGTTGCCACAATGAATAGCGCGAGTAACGGTATGGGGATTGAATACTGGGACGTTCGTGTATTATCTGATGTTGCAATATCTAACGCGGTTAGTGTAGAAGATTATGGCATAATGGGCTATTTCACAACGAACGGAAAGCAATGTCGCTTGCTCGTAACCCGATGGATAGAAGGTTGGGAACCAGGAAGGGGATATGGACTGTACCTGGCTGGCCTATGGTTCCGGTTGCATGGTAACAGCCTAGAGTACACTTATGATCGCCCAGCCATCAAACGACGATATTTGAATAGTCTTCAGCAACTTAGAGAGCACGGTTTTCAAAAAGATGAGCCAGTGCTGTGGTTCCGTGACCCTACTGCAACACCAATCATTGGTCCATATCCATATTTTAATTAAGAAGTATATCGAGCGAGTCAATCGCGAGTCTGTTGCCAAAAGACGGCGCATGAAATTCACTTTACAATTATCACCTAGTATTGTGCATAGAGATATCGTCAACACGAGTGCTCTCATGTGAAGCCAGGAGAGCCAAAAACACTTGGAAAATGACGAGTTCCGTTTGAAATTTTTAATCAATTGTCCTTCCTGGTAATTGTAGTGCACTTCTTTGAAACATATCAAAATTCTTTATATGCTAGCAAACCTTAAGATCTCCTGTTGCTTTCGTTGACTTTGGCTTGATTCAGGCATACACTGACATAACGAATGCCACTATTTATTCTATTTATTATTCGTGATTTCTCTCGAACACATGGTCCCTACGTTGCAGTTGACACAATGATTGGGAGGATCAATCGATGAAAAGAACCCTCATGGCATTCTTGTTTATTGTTTTGATTTGCACGCTTCTGGCGTGCGGCACCAGCACGAGTACGACGACTAGTGCACCCTACAGTCCGGGAGTCGAAGCCGTTGCAGGAAACGGGCAGGTAGCCATAAGCTTGCTAGAAGTGGCACCGAATGCCCCGACAGTAAGCTCTTACGATGTATACTACTCCACTACGGACCCTGTAACGATGTCATCTGGAACTGAGGTGTCAGGGATCACCAGCACATCGACCACAATCACCGGACTTTCCAATGGCACTATGTATTACTTCATCGCGACGGCAGTGAACACTTACGGCGAAAGTGGGCCATCACCAGAAGCGCGAGCTATGCCGGAGATAAACATAGGGACCGTGACAATTCTCGCTTCAGGACTGAGTAATCCCTATGGTATTGCCATTGATTCCACCAATGTCTATTGGACGGAGGACGGGAGTACCCCAATTACGATTGGTCCCGGAACTGTAAAGAAGGTTGGAATAAACGGAGGGACTGTAACGACCCTCTACTCAGGACTGAGTGGTTTTAACGGTGGTCCGCGGAGTATTTCTGTCGATTCCACCAGTGTCTACTGGACTGATAATTTAAGTGGAACTGTTAATAAGGAATTGATAAGCGGCGGGACCGTAACGAATCTAACCTCAGGAATGAATAATAACATCCAAGGCATTGCCGTTGATGCCACCAGCGTCTACTGGGCTGATGTTTATGGAATAAGGAAAGTAGGGATAAACGGAGGGAACGTAACGACCCTCGCCTCAGAAACAAGCGGCTGTCCCCGAGGTATTGCCGTCGATTCCACCAGTGTCTACTGGACTGATATGTGTAATTGGACTATTAACAAGGTAGGGATAAACGGAGGTACCGTAACGGTCCTTGCCTCAGGATCGTATGCAAAGGCTGAGAATGGTCCCTGGGGCATTGCCGTCGATTCCACCAGTGTCTACTGGACCGAGTTTAATTGGGGCGGGAGTATTTACAAGGTTGGGATAAACGGCGGGGCAATGACGACCGTTGCCTCAGGACTTGCTGCCCCGCAAAATCTTGCCGTCGATTCCAACAGTGTCTACTGGACTGAGCCAGGCAGCGGGACTGTAAAGAAAGTCTCAAAGTAGAGCTGCGCGGGCTGCCAGTTGGATAAAAATGAGGTCGATTACGGTAAATGCCTTTTTGCGGCAATTGCGAATTGACACGAGGTGGTATCTACTTGGCCTTGTACATTGCAGCATTTGTTTACCAGTTGGCGCGGGCTGGCAATGATAAGTTTCTGTCATATTTATCGTCATTCTGGCATCATTGTAAAGGTTTAACAAATCGAGTCCGATCCCAATCAATGTCCCTTGAGCAACAGTACCCCAACAATGCATTCGTTCATTAGAGTCTAAAGCATTGTTATCCAGAAAAATAGAGTCGGGGGAATATATTTTCATGATCATTGATCGAATTGACTCTCCTATTGCTGAGGATACCTGGCGATATAAGCTTCAGGATGGCAGAATCATAAATACCGGTTGCCCCCGATGGATGATAAACGATGATAAAATTTGACTTGTCAAATCCTTCAACCGTATCAGGCGAAACAATAGCAAAAAAAGGAGAAGGAACCATGCGCTTTTTTTTGCGGTCGGTCATCATATTATTGGCTGCTGTTTTTCTTTCCGTCTTAATCCTGTCATGCGGCAGCAGCAATGGCAATGGCAACATTCCTATTGCCGGTGGCCCTTGCACGTACACCAACGATCAAGGGACAGCCACTATAACATCCATTAGTACCTCTACAGTCGGTACGGGCGTAGTAGAAGCCTCTTTCGTATTTACTTCCACCGCCCCCAGTTTTACAGCTGAAGGAATCCTATACACAGAATCCGGGTTACCCAGTGCTGATGTGATATCCCTAAACGGGATTACTGTTGGTGAAACACTTCCCGCAGATTATGAATTAGAAATCACAGGGGCATGCACTCCCGGGACGTATACCTTCCCGACTCTTACCAACCTTTGGTGACAATAATTTGCTGAAAATCATCCATCTCATGCAAATAAGTTCAAAATCGGAGATTGCAGCCTTCTTCATGAATATTGCAATGATGAATATCTCTTTAATGTCTTATGGCTATTTGATATAATTCATAGAGCTATGGAAAAATCAAATTTTGCAGGACTTCCCCTGGTCGTTACTAACAAGATATCACCGATGATTGATGAGATAATCGGCGAACACTCGCAGTACGTTCACTCTATCCATATCGTGGGCAGCGCTACAGCTCCTGACTTTGATGAAAAGTTGTCCAACATAAATTCGATAGTAGCACTCCGCAATATGAATCTGAATTTCATCGATTTCCTCGCGCCGCTCGGGAAAAAGTATGCAAAGAAACGCATCGCTGCACCTCTAGTAATGACACCGGAATACATATCCAGATCGCTCGACGAGTTCCCCATAGAATTTCTCGATATCAAACTCATGCATAAAACGGTATACGGAGAGGATATTCTTAACCATATCCAGATCAACAAACAACCTCTTCGTATTCAGTGTGGACGTGAAATAAAAATCAAACTCTTCGGTTTAAGGCAGGGGTACCTGTCATCAATGGGAAAGAAGGAGCACCTTACAGAGGGGCTGATCAGATCCATAACCGGTTCCATGTCGCTTTTCAGGGCAATTATAAATCTTCTTGGAAATGAGCTCCCTATACAGAGGGCAGATGTTATAAATGTCTTCGGGAGAGTAACGGGAATCAATACGGCTATATTTGCTAAACTCCTCATGCTCAAGAGTAAATCTATTAAGCCGTCCGATCAGGAACTTCGCATGATGTTCGAACAATACTATAAAGCGCTTGAGTCCGTTGAAAAGACCCTCGATGACTTCCATGTTAAATAAACTCATTCGCTCTGCAATTATTCTTACTATTCTTGCAGCCTTCCCAGTAATCGCATCAACTCCAGAACCGCCTGCAGTGCCGAAAAATTATGTTGTGGATCTCGCAGGCGTCATCAATAGTAATACTCGGAGCCAATTGAATACAACGCTGCAAGATCTAGAACATAAAACCACAGCACAAGTACTGGTTCTTACTATCCAAAGCCTCGATGGTCAAAGCATTGAGGAGTTCTCATTCAACACTAAAGAAAAATGGAAACTTGGGCAAAAGGGTAAAGACAATGGTGTCCTTCTCGTAGTCGCTGTAAAAGACCGGAAATATCGATTTGAAGTTGGCTATGGCCTTGAGAGCTTACTTCCAGATAGCCTAGCTGGAGAAATTGGCAGAGAGATTTTGGCTCCGAATTTCAGACAAGGCGATTATAGCGTCGGAATTCAAGCTGCGATTGCCGCGGTGATTAGAGTCATTTCTAGGCAGGAAAGTGGAAATACTGTAGGCGTCTATGAATCACATGTAAACAACGTAGACAATGATGCACAGATAAACATACCAGGCGTACTATTGTGCCTTTTAGGTCTCGTTCCGATTTTTCTAATTTTTGTTAAGTGGCCTCTTGACGCAAACAAAAAAGAATTAAGAGAACTGTGGATGGGTTCAGGAGGTGGCGGACACGGTAGTGGCGGTTTTGGCGGTGGTGGGTTTGGTGGATTTGGAGGTGGTAGTTTTGGCGGTGGTGGAGGCGGAAGTGGAGGAGGTGGCGGAGCATCAGGAGGGTGGTAAAAATAGTTATGTTCGTAAGTTGTAATTGTGCAATGATCGGTTAGATTAGATATTTCATGGTGAATTTCACATAAGCTGCCACTCATTAGGAGTGAACAATAAAGGAGAAATTATGAATAAGATATTAATTGCCCTGATTATTGCAGGAGTCATGTTATTGTTTTCTTCCGGTGCTAATGCTGGCGTGTACTCGGATGATTTATCCCGATGTTTAGTCGAATCTTCAACACCTTCAGACAAAATGGTTCTTGTGAAGTGGATGTTCACCGCTATGTCTCTTCATCCAGCCGTCAAATCAATAGCATCTGTATCAAAAAAACAACTTGATATCTCTAATAAAGAAACAGGAGATCTTTTAGTAAAACTTCTAACAATCTCTTGCAAGGAGCAAGCTATAAAAGCAATAAAATATGAGGGCGCGGCGGCTCTTCACTCGAGCTTTAACGTTTTTGGACAGGTGGCCGCAAAAGAATTATTCTCCAACCCTGATGTGGCTGCAGGAATGGCGGGGCTAAATAAGTATATGAATTCTGAAGAGATAAATAAAGCCTTGGAAATAACAAAGTAGAATATTGACTAACCATTGCATTCACTAGGGTATTGCCATGAAATACCGAGATAAACAATTCGATTATTGGCCGAGGTACATGAGATATTTATCAGTATCGCTCATGTTCTTTGCCGGGGCAACTCAAGCCCGGTAATTTCGCTACTCGGGTCAAGGACGGTAAACAGGCTTGGCTAGTCCAGATGGGCAGCAATATGAGGCGTCTTGGGGGGAGGTCATGCAAGATCCTCACGACTTGTATTCCAGTAGGTTCATACGCCCCTGCCAATCTGGGCAGATTTACTTTTGTCCCTGATGAATCACCATCTGGATTGGTTCCTTCTGTAGAGGTTGAGCCAAGTACCACTATATCGCGTTGCTTTACTCTTCATTTCGGAAAAGCTCGTCTTCCACTATATGCGGACGATGCCCGACGCGAACGGTGAAGTCAAAATTCTTGAAGGGTTCGTTGAGGACATCACTGAACGCAAACGGTTCGAACTGACCCAAAATGCTAGTGGGCATACTCCTTGCTAAACTTACTAAACATACATTTTGGGTGTTGAGTAGGGGGTTACTCAATATATGATTAGCTACAAGGGTGGAGTACGAAATGAAATTTATAGAATATCGTAAGCTGTCCTTTCTACATCTTATCCCTCAGTATAATGAGATAGTACTATTCACCATGAGCTTAACCTGCGCACTTCTTCTAATCACCGGAGTACTATCGCATATCTCTGAAATTGAACTAGCTTTTCCCATACAATTTGATCCTAAAATAATCGTACCAATAATCTTCATAGCAATCTTCATGTCCGGCCTGGTATTGTCTTTATATCATGCATTCGTTGATCGTGCTAAAACGGAGACTGAAAAATCGCTTATGTTGTTTTTCGCTGTGTTAGTAAACGTGTTCAGTGGGTTCATGGGCGGCGGTTACAGTCTCACCCACACAAGTGGGTGGCTTATCGTATTCCCGGCATTGAATATGATCAATAGTATTTTTTTGCTTTTTATGTGGCGAACTGGTGTTCTGGACGACTCGAGCATCAGCGATCAACAGGTGTCAAGAAGTCAGGTCATATTGGCCGCCGCAATGGTTTTAATACTGTTTTATTTATGTCACATTATCTACAAACTCTTTTGGATACAGACACTATCTATTTGCCTTGTTTATTCAATAAACTTTGTTAAATTTATTGAGTCATTGATATTTCCACCAGTATCACTTACGAAGTGAAATCAATTGATGATACAAACTATCCGGCTCCAGCGGGCAGCGAATTCGCGCATCTACCCATATTTAGCCCATCTTCCGCAGTAAAAAATTCAAAGTTCCAATAAATCAGTTTCTTAGCTCGCACAATTGGCAAAAGTCGGCACTACATTTTCAACTATCTTCGGTCTGTTCGGTAACGGCAGCTTGAGTCTCTGAAGAAGCGGCTGTAGGTCCTTCGGCGCCTTGCTCACCACCCGAAGTCTGATTGTCTTATCGCGTGTTGGCAACAACACGTCGAGCGATTTTACAATACGCAGTTCTTCGATTAGTTTCCTTGGCGCGCTTCCGATGCCGGAACAGGACATCCAGTGCGAGAGCATCCGCCACATGGCGAGTGAGAGGAAACACACAAGGATGTGCGCCTGGGTGCGATCTTTCTTCTGATGGAAGATTGGTCGCATACCAAGATCGCTTTTGCTTATGCGAAAAGCATCCTCCACCTGCGTCAGCTCGATATAGGTCTTCCACAGCTCCTGCGGATCGCGTTCGGGCCAGTTCGTACGCAAGAGATAGCTGCCGCTTGTTTTGAGCGCCCAGTTGTATCGTTCTTCGTTTTTGGTGATTGTGATGCTTAGGCGTGTGTCTTTGCCGCTTCCTGTCTCAGAGACCAGGACTTCGTACAATGATGCCGCACGGCTATTCCGTTCGAGAAGCCTGCCGATTCTTCGTTCTACCTTCTGCTTATCCCGGAGTTTGCCCGCGCTGGCCTGATTCTGCATTTTTGTAAGGCCTTCTTCCAACCGGGTGATGAACCGGTTCAGAATCGCTTCTTCCTTCTCTTTGCGTCCTTTTGAACGGCACAGAAGGAACGTTTCTTCGCTGCCGTCAGGTGACGGGCAGAGCTTGATCTCCACATCGGGCCGGACTGTTTGCCAGTTCTCCATAAGCAACTCACGCTCGAATTTCTTAAGCATGGCCTTGGGCGTGCCGACCAGATATCGGGCTCCCTGCTCGCGCATATATTCGAGATTCTCTTCACTCACCATGCCGCGATCCATCACCCATATGCGCTCGGCCTTGCCGTATTTCGTTGCCATTGTCTCGACCATCTCTTCTACGGTAGTCACATCGGTCCGGTTCCCATCGAAGACTTCAAAGGCCAACGGCAGTCCCTCTTTGCTCGCCACAAGCCCGATGGTAACCTGGACACAATCAGGCCGGCCGTCTCGACTGTATCCGCGCTTTGCTTGCGAGTTCCCCGTCATGGCCCCTTCAAAATATGTCGACGTGATGTCGTAAAAGAGAAAATCGAACCGTGTCCCGAATAGTTCTCCGTACCGCTGCTGCAGATGCCTGCATAGGGCCTCCTTGTGGGGCAGCAGGGCATCAAGTGCCCGGTAGAGCCGGTCATCGTTGATCTTCTCTTTGGGCACGCCCAACAGATCATCCAGTGCAGTTGTGCCATACCAGAAGTCGGCCACTTGGAGATCCGAGGATGGTGCGCAGAATCGTGCCAGAGTCAAAATGCAGGCCATGATCGACCACGGTACTTCTTCTCTTCCAACCTTGATATGCTCTTCACAAAATTCCGAAAGCCTGAGTCTCCTCCACAGCGCAAGTGCAAGATAGACATCACCAAAGGAGCGCAGGCGATCAACTTGCACTCCTTTAACATTGACGGTCGCCCACGACGGGATATCATCGTTTTCGTCAAATAGCGAAAGAGACGGTGCTGGTTTCCCGTCCAGGATTCGCCCGATCTCTCCCCATCCCACTCGCTCTTCCCGATCGAGGCCGGGTAGCTTGCCGATGGTAGCGACGGTGGTCTGGCGCGGCCCCTTGGCAGTACGAATAGATTCTACAAGTGCCCACGACTCGTATTCAGTTCCATTTTTTTTACGACGGCGTCGACGCAAGTACATCTACCTTGTTCTCCTCTGCTCGCATTATCGCTGAAAAGAACGAGGGAGGCAAGAGGGTGGTCGGCACTACACGCGGTTTTCAAAGATCACCATTAAAAAAATCAATAAGTTGGTTGCTCAAACCGGCTCAAAATAGTTTAAAAGATGATCAAACTGCGGAAGACGGGTTAGTCCCCTAAAGACATACCCATATCTGACATTACCATTTGACATTATTGACATGATTCAGAATTAGGCATATATTTTCATCGTCAGTTAGATAAGATAATGGAGCACGCAAATGTCGACATGGATTAGAAAGAAGAGAGAAGATGGCAGCGGTGGAACTGACATTATATTGTTACCGATCGCTGAACTCATGTTGCCGGCTATGATTCTGCTTGGCCTACTCATAGCGAGTGGACCCTTTGGGGCGATCCTACTGTCTTGCCTAGGATTCATATTATTCCTTATGGCAAAAGTGTCTCTGCTCGTCAATGGTATCTATATCTCCTGGGGATCGAAATCAATGTCTCGCGGTTTTCGAGCCTGTTATCGCTTGGGTTATGGGCTTATGATAGTAGGCTTCTTGGCCGCTCTTATTAGCTTGAGTATTGGCAAATAATATGCGGGGCTCTATCAGATTTAAAACGTAATTAGGGGTCGGATAACTCCGGAACGATGGGTCGGCTTGATCCGGAATACACAGATGTGACATGTAGGCGGTATAGCCAAATTGCAACCTACACCCTGAATATTGCTATGGGACCACAGGCTTCAATTGGATATATTGTGAAATCCATTCCGATTACATACAAAATGGAATGTTAGTCCCTGGTTTCGTTTCGATAATATCTTGTTATAGGGGAATAAGTAAATTGCCTACATGTCCAAACTGTAACAGCAATATCTCTCTTCTGCAAACAGTGAAGTACTCATCGTGGACTCCGATCATTTGTAATGAATGTAAGTCAAAACTACATTTCGATACAATAAACTATCGAAGAATTACTGTTCCTCTTCTAATTTTGGTCATTGTGGCTATCAGTTTAAGATTTGTGTTCGCAACAGGCGCGAATATTTCCATAAAAGTCATCGTCTGGGTTTTATTATTTTGTGCTTTAGTAAAATTTATCTTTGATCTCAAGTCAATAAAGTTGACATTAAAAAGAAAATAAACAAAACTCTGGTGAATAAAGATAATCTTAAAAGATAAAAGAGCGACAGTGCATGGGCTAAAAAAAACGTCGTCACCTGCTGGTCGAGTCCATTGCGTAAAAAGGGCGAAGATATGAGAATGAAACAAAAGAGGATTATTTTACTTTTCTGCGTAGCTTCGTTACTTCTTATTTCTGGTATTTCAGGCTACGCAGCAGATAATAATGACGGTCAGGATTGTAAAATGTTCGGAATGATAGCTAATGATGAGGGATGGTGCGTTCCCGTTATGAAACTGAAAGGGGATCTACAAAAGATATTCGACATCACTGACTGCCATGCGATCTCTGGGTTAACGTGCAGAATTACATACAATGGGAAATTACCCCTACCAAGCGAAGTTTTCTTCATAGAATTGGACAAGAATGGCAATATCGTCGGGGAAAAAACTCGTTTGATATATCCAAAATTAAAAGCTGGCGAGACAGGATATGCGACTTTTAGATTCAAAAGTGCTTATACAGCTACGATCGTTTTATCTGGGATTTGGAAAGGGCCATACATAAACCCATACTAAGCTAACCTATCATTCCACGCTGACTGCTTAACCGCGTGTATAATTCGGCGTTCACATGCAATTTCCAAGTAGTAGTCTGCATTGATTTATTATCAACGCTACTGCAACCTTGTAGGTGTATCTGAGAATGTCTGCCCATTTTATACTTTGCAGAATTACAGATTGAAGTATGTACTGGCGGGATCTGCAGTCAGTGTCCGAAAAATTCGGAATTGATGTCCGAAGCGAATCGGAACGATTGTTCGAACTCGTTTTGAATGGGTGTCCGATCCTATTGGAATACGCACTTGAAGCAAAATCAACAAACTTCCCTTGAAGTCCGTCAATTTCGGCAGTTCGCATACCCGTGAAGAACCTGACAATATAGTAATCGTGATATTTCGCGGGCACATGCTTCAGAAACGTTATGACTTCCTCAAGGGCAAGCGGCAAGATAGTCTGTTTAATAATCTTGAGGGGTTTGATATTCAAAAACCTGCGATCTATTTTAAATTCCTCGACGGCCTCATTCATAACCATCCGGAATATGACCATGATATTGTTTATCCGGTTATGGCTCATCTTGTTGCCTTTCCTTCCGTTAAGTTGGCCCAAGCCTGTCCTGAATTGCTTGATCAGACCCACCCTCATTCAACCAAAGCGGCACATTTACCACACTGCCTTCATGGCATCGGGACAAACAGATCGGTAGGTACACTTGACACAGCTGGACCGAGGATTCCCTCTGGGTGCGGATCTCTTCAAAAGGTGCCAATCCATCTGTTCGGAGATCCATGTGATTCTCTTAATTGAAGACTGGATAACGGGTGATTCTTTCGTAAACGCAAAACTCTTGTCATTTCCATACCGCAGTTCTGCATTCTTGGCGCCTACGGCCAACATCTCTGCCGTAAGTTGCAGGATATCGCTTCTCCGTGCCTTACCACCTATTAAAGCACTCTTATATTCGATCACTTTGTTTCTCTCGACGATATCTGGCTTGGCGGAGATGCCGTTCTGGTGATCCCGGTATATACGTCTGCTCTTTCCATCCAGATCTTGGCTTTTGATCCAGCCATTGAGCCCCGCGGCCTTACGTTTTCTCTTAAGATTCACGGATATCATTATTACAGTAATTAGTGCAATAAGAAGAATAAACATATGATACCTCCGATAGCCAACGCAGTAAGAAGCTTAGCTTGATCGCGCTGTACTGACTTTACCCCTTCCGCTTTTGATTTGTGATATGCGACCCCTTTTCGACAATCGCCACTCTTGATCCTCATCCCCTTTGTTTTGTTCAGATACCACTGCCGTGGGCAATGTTCCCACTGTCCGAACTCCGATGATTTTATAAAACGTTTATTCATCATTGCGTTTATCCTTTCTTTGAATAGGGGTTTGTTCTGAAAGTTCCGCATTGAGTCTTTTTTCGATAAACATTTCGAAAGCCGATCCATCCTTTCTCGTCAGATTCGGAACGAACTTCGAATAGACCTTAAATAGCATCATTGTATTCGCATGTCCAAGCTGACGTGCTATCCATTCGGGGCTTTCCCCTGACGCAATCCATAGGCTGGCTGCAGTATGGCGAGACTGGTAAGGCGCCCGCGGCGCAAGCCCCGCTTTTTTGAGTGTCGGATACCAAATCCTTCTCGTGATATCATCATGATCCAAGGGCTTTCCGCTTCTAGTGGGAAATACGATTTCCCCGTCTCCCGTTATGGTTCTTTGTCGTTTCAAAGCTTCTTCAACTATTGTTGACATCTCGATGTCCCGGCTGGATGATTCCGTTTTAGGCGAGACCCATTCTCTATTTTCCCAGGTTTCCCTGACATTTATTGTCTTAGCAGCAAAATCGACGTACTTCCATTTTAGCCCATCGATCTCGGCTGTCCTCATTCCTGTAAAGAACCTGACAACATAGTAGTCATGGTACTTTGCCTTAACATATTTCAGAAACGTGAAGATCTCGTCCATGGAAAGGGGCATGATATCCGGTTTCCTGGCCTTAAGAGACTTGAGATTCGAGAATGGGTTCTTGATCTCGTATTCTTCCACCGCCTCATTCATAACCATACGTAGTATATCCATGATGTTGTTTATTCGCGTATTGCCGATCTTCCTTCCCTTTCTTCCATCAAGCTGAGCCAGCGCGGTCCTGAATTCCTTAATCATCCACTTGCTGATTGCTGTTACAGGAAATCCCATAAAGTACGGGATCAAGTGCCTGTCAAGGGTAGATCTGACGACCCGCTGAAACGAAGGCTTCCAGGATATTTTGTTGTTTTTGTACCAGTTTTCGGCGTACACAACAAAAACCGCTCCATCGTTCGTCAGGCCGTGTGAGAATTTCTCGGCATTCTCGCTTTTCGGGAAATAGAGGTAATAATCAAATATGCCGAGGCTGATCTCGCCTTCGATACGTTGCAGGATATCGTTCATCAACTGACGGTTTTTTGATGTGTTCACGAGCGAGGTGTACTCCAAACACCGTATCCCCTGATATTCAAAATCAAAGTATAGATTGCCGTCTGAATTAACTCCAATCATTCCCATCAGTACCTGCTCTTTTCTTCAAGGCGACCGGGGACATCGCAACTCGACATTCACCTTGACTTGCTGGATGCCGGAACTTCAAAGACTGTATTACAGATGCAATTTCATGTTTAACGATTTACATGTCTCCCATATTGCCCATTGGCCGTTCCTCGCTATTTTCGAGGTGACAAACTCCTTCGTATCAACATGATGCCGTCATGACTAGAACGTCCGGTGCTTGAGCTGACTTGATCGTTTGTTTGGGTCATGCTTCTTATCTCACTTTCTTTGTTATTATTTATCTCTTTCTGCTCAAGCTTTCCATTCAGGAACTTCTCAAAGGCCGACCCGTCCCTTCGCGTCAGATTCGGGATATATTTCGAATACACCTTAAAGAGCATCGCCGTATTCGCATGGCCAAGCTGACGTGCCACCCATTCCGGGTTTTCCCCAGAGGCAAGCCACATGCTTGCTGCCGTATGACGGGACTGGTATGGCGCTCTTGGTGCCAGACCGGCTTTAAGGAGCGTCGGATACCATATTCTTCTTGTTACGTCGTCGTGGTCAAATGGCTTTCCGCTTTTCGTGCGAAACACTAAATCTCCATCACCCGTTATCTCCTTTTGTCTCAGCAAAGCCTCTTCCACGTTTTTTGACATATCGATATCCCGCACCGAAGTCTCCGTCTTGGGAGAAACCCACTGCCTGTTCTCCCAGGTTTCCCGGACAAGAATTTTTTTGGCTTCAAAATCTATGAACTTCCATTGGAGACCATCCACTTCGGCTGTTCTCATGCCGGTAAAAAACCTTACAATATAGTAATCACTATATTTCCCAGGCACATGCTCGATGAACTTGAATACTTCATGCAGTGAAAGCGGCGAAATGTCCGGCTTTCTCACTTTAAGAGATTTGAGGTTCAAAAAAGGGCTTTCAAACTCGTATTCCTCTGCCGCCTCACTCATGGCCAGGCGAAAGACCTCCATGATATTGTTGATAGTTTTGTTTCTGATCTTATTACCCTTTCTGCCATCCAGTTGTGCCAGTTCCGTCCTGAATTCCTTTATCATCCACTTGGTGATTTCTGCTACCGGCTTATCCTTGAAGTACGGTATCAGATGCCTATCAAGGATTGATCGGACACTTCGCTGGAACGACGGCTTCCATGCTATTTTACTGTTCTGATACCAGGTGTCTGTATACGCTTCAAAGGTCGGCCCGATGATATTTTCCAAGTTTTTGCCAAATTCCTGGGCGTTTGCGCTCGTGGGGAAATATCGTTTATAGTCAAACATGCCCAGGCTGATCTCACTGTCGATCCTCTTAAGGGTTTCCTTCATTAGCATGGTGTTCTTTCGTGTGTTTTCAAGACTGGTGTACTCTCTGCACTGCTTGCCCATGTAAGTAAAATCAAAGTAAAGATATCCGGTCTCAGTGCTTCCAATCTTACTCATTAGCTTCTTCTCCTCATGATAGGGTTCTCGTCCCTGTCAGCCTCTGGCAATATTCCAAGCCAGTGCTGTATAATAAAGACTGCTGTTACACTCGATGATGCTTCATGTATGATCAGATGATTCATAGCTAGCCTCCTCCTTCTGGTTTTGACAATACATATATATTCCGAACTGGAACATATGACTAACGATAGGACCCTACTTCCGATCCTTGATGCCGAAATATTTCAGAGACGGATCTCATTAACCTTTCGATATAATTATTTTTTTGCGACTGGCGTAGATTAGTGGAATACGGGTTTCCCAACGTTAGTGTTTTTACCGGTCTTCGCCTAACTAATGTAGACGACCCTCCCTTACTCTTCTTCACAGCTGCCTTATTTATATGGCTTATTTCCGGCAAACTTATTGGTACGTCTGGATGCTTGGGAATCTCGATGGCTTTAACTGGGCTACTTGCAGGAACTGGGCGTAGTACTGGTATATTATCTTTTGCTATCGACAAACGTGGTAATTTCCCCGGCTTTGTTAAAGGCTTAATTTCATCATAAAAATGCCGCGTGTTTACCCAACTCATCAGGTGACCAGCATGATTTATGCAATAAACCTGGATATCTGTATTGAATTGGGATGATTGTATGTTATTGAGACCAAGAACATCGTGCGACAAATTCCGATCCTGCGTAATCAATGCGATATTATGGTCTTTACGCAGTCTGGCAATTTCGTTATAGAGGACAAAGTCCGCGAACTCCTCTTTTGTCTCAACCAACTCTGTAACTTGCTGAGTCGTTAGGTTTTTAACGATAGATGCAGCTTGTTGGGCATCCCTTCGCGTATCAGGCTCGTTAGAATCAACGTGATCATTTATTTCCTTTGTAACACATTGATATATAAAAAGCTTAGCTTTGCATTGCTTTAGTACCGAGGGCAGAGTCTTGATAAAAAAAGGCTCCGACCTGGGATTCATCAGACTTGAAGTATCAACGATAACCAGGTACCTGCTTGCGAGATTTATAAGATTTGCCAATGTAGTAACTCCTTCCTATATCCAAAAGGTTAAGTCAAACAAGCTCCGTGACATACACTGAGTCTCCATTTATTGTCAATATGGTCAGCCAGACCAATTAAAGGTACTGGCCAAATGTTTCCGGTTTCGTTTTTATGACTCTCTTGGGTATTTGAAGATGTAGCCTCCTATTTTCAAAAATATTTAAATATTTATGTTGTTATTTAGAACATAGCAGACATCTTCAAATCTGTCAAGAAATATTTATTGATATATTTAAATAGATATGCTAAACATGGGGGACTTAACGGGAGGAACACATTATGAGCGATCGAAATACTTTTACGGTAAGAATCAGGCCAGACCTAATGAAATCCATGAAAATGCTCTCGGTGGAAAAAGATACTACCATGTCCGACTTGATCGAGGATGCTATAGAGGATTATTTGAAGAAAAGCGGAGTGGATATTAAGAAGCAGACAAAGAAGTAATGCGACTATTTTTGATATGTTATACTAGTACACTGTCAAACTAATTTCTGATAGTATTAGATCCTTTCGTCTGTCACCCCGGCTGCTTTTTAGCCGGGATTTACGGAGGGGGACTATCAACAATTAAGTTAACGGTGTACTAGTGTTTAAATTTATCAATATTATTGACCGGACAAAAAGTCAAACAGTATAGGACTGATCCCGAGATGTTCCCTAGATCGATTTCATAATGAACCAGCTTTACTTTCCAACAATCCAACGTTTTTTGCATCTTTTACTTGCAGGCTCCTGAAAAATCGGAGAGCGTAATAACTTTTAGTGGGCTTCCTAGAAGGATAGATCATGGGTTTTGCTATATCTGGAGGCCGATAATCCTGCTTATTCATAATGCACAACCCAATATGAGAATTCCATACAAACAATGGCCATCCTAGTTCAATTTTTACGGTCTCGTACAAATCCTCATAAGATATCAATTTCGCCAGCTCGTCCTTTTCCTTAAACTTAATAATTGCTAAGGCTGATCGTTTTTCATCGGCGTTAAGATTATTCCAAGCCATTTGTATTTCATCATTAAAATACGGCTTAACTTTCGATGCGTAAAACACATCAGCAGCTTGACGTGCTAGTTCATTCGGATATTTTGCTTTGACTTTATCCATAATCTTTTTTGCTCCATACATGGTCAGATATGCCGGAATACGCCGCCATCCAATTTTTTTTAACAATCTTGCATCAACCAACGATTTGCTAGGGTAGAGACGCTTTCTATCATGGTATTTTATTAATACTTCCATATCCTTATCCGCTCGAGTTGCATGAAGATACCTCAAATCAGCCACAATACTCGCATATTTCTGTGGAGCGTTATTTATGATCCACACCATCCACGATCCGCGAGCGATCTTATGTTCATAATGATCGTCAAAGCGTTTCCATGTGCTTTGTTGATAATTATGCAGTTGGTGGCCTATGCGTAAAGTAGCTAAGTGAATCATTTCAGCACAGGTACCGCCAACCGATATTCTTATGTTAAATTTCTGGTGACGCATGATAGCGCCTGCACGAAATCGCGTACCGCATATTTCACAATGTGCGATAGGGGATTTTTTATTTAAGCTAACAATGCGCAGCACTTTCCACCCTTTCAGTGCTCTCGCTATGGAAGTAGAATGGGTTATCGACAACATGTTTTTTTTAAATACTTCGCGTTTGCCCATTTTTCCTCAATACTGACGGAGGGTAATATTCCGACTGGGAAACTGAACTTCTACAGTTGCAACGATAATACTCTGATTCTTCCAGACGTATTAACGTAGTCGCTCGTTAAAACTTACCCAGAATTCAACTCGGAGTGAGCGGACCATGAGGCGAAAATACCAGAGAAGATGAGTAAAGTCGAACATGATAGACCTGGACTCGAGATGTTCCTACCCCAAGATGTTCATAAAAGTATTTATTCTAATGTATAAGCTTCAGCAAGTAATGCCGACATAAAGCCGTGTTCTCGGGAATCTGGAGTTCCTACTACCATTGCACGGTCAAGGCCTTGGTTGATCGTTTCGCAAGACGTTTCCGGGAGGAGGATGCATGCGTGACATGCTGCTAAATTGACCAGTCTGGAGCCCTGTCCCCCAAGATATTCGGAGCATACTGGATCAGCCGAGCACCACGAGGCCCGACCGAGGGCACGCTGCATTACTAAGCCTAGGCGCTCAGGACGACCAAGCCGAACGAGCCCCCCCAAAGTTCCTTCAGAATCACCTGCTGCTGTATAAACGAGGAGGGAAGCCATAGGCGCGGCATGGTCGGCTGAAATGTAGAGACGTTCGCGTAGCGATGCGCTGCTGTAACCACATTCAAAGACGAGTTGGTTAATGAGAATATGTGCGAGGCTATGCACTAATAGATACCTGGATGCCCAGTTTCGATTCGCCGCTTCGAGAGGCGGAAGAGTCTGGAAGATGCCAGCGAGACGTGAAATGAAACTGTCATCGAGCCGATTATCTATCCATGCAGCATGTTCTCTCTGCCATGCGTCAATTTTATTCTCCTGCAACTCGAGATAAATTCCCTCACCGAAAACCTCAACTGCCGGGAGCCAGCGATCCTGCGGCTGCACAGGCGGAAATCGAAACATCTGACTCATGGCGGTATCAGGCATGCCCGCAAGTGGGGCAATGTTCTGCTCCAAACGATCAAAGCCATAAAATGCACGTGTCTCGCGTAAGCGTTCGACAAGATTAACTTTCGCGATCCATATATCCAGGTTCTCAGGAACGGCAGCGGAAATCACGCGCAAATTGGGAACATGTACTGGATCATTGACGCTGTTGCGTATAATATTGAACTCAGAACGTCGAAACTGAAGGAGTTCCAGCTCGGGATTCGCTGGAGTAGCGGCACCACTGGGAATACTCGCACTCGGGGCGAAAAGACTTTCCAGAGCAGCCTCAACTTGCGCACTTTCATTCGCTATACGACGTGCAGTAAGTCCGGCTTGGATCAGGGCAACAGTGCCCGTCCGGTTGCCCATATTCCAAAGCGTTCTCGCAACACCTAATGTTCCGGCGTCTTGTTCAATCTCCGTACGCAATCGTGATATGGCATCATCTTGAAGACGAATGTCGGGAAGAGCGATAGCAGAGATGGTACGCGGAAAGTAAAGATTTGTCTGGTTGATGAGAGCGCCAATAAGTGGTCGGCTACAATTTGATTCAGCAGCCCCTTCTCCAAGCCAAGGTCGATCACCCGGGCAATTAATACCGATCTTTTGAAAGGAGCTCTGCTCACCACTTTGCACATCTGGCTTCATAGTAGTACCGGCAAGATTCCGCCCCCGTCGGCCGGGAGACCCCTCCGGACAGCTGCGGCATTCTACCTTTATACTTGAAAGTTCTGAACCACCGCGATCAGTTAAAATCAGGCTGCCATCCCCAGCACACTGGCAACCGATCCACGCTTTCCAGGGAAACTCACAGAGATGCCCGGCATCACAGACAGAAATAAAGCGCACCGGCTGCCAACGTCCGCCTCCGGGAGGATTCGCAATGCGCGCAGAGTCCAGATTGAAGCGATGCATCTCGCCTGTTTTCGTGTGTCGATACCAACGGGGAAAGCGTAGTGCGGGTATATAGAGATTTGCATTAGGAGGGGGATTCTCACCGCGCCTTACATGACGATAATCTGGTGGAGAACAAAAACGGTCCACGTGCAACAGCGCGGACAAGCGAGGTTCGAATCGCTCAAACTCAGTGCGGTCTCTGCAAGCAGTCATCGTCCCAAGGGTTTGGTCCCACTGCATGAACCAATGGTCCAATCCAGCAACGACATGAGGTACGCCCCGGCGATCAGTGTAAATGCTTCCCGGACCAAACGGGGCGATAAGCTGACCAATTCTGATTTGCTTGTTACCCATTCTTAGGCTCCATTATTCTAAGGTAAATTCTGAGAAGGATCAAGCGGAGTGCCTGACGTCCGATTAATGGGCACCGCTACAGCCGAGTAGCCTTGGGTGATATTTAGTTCGGCACTGCGGTCTACTTGGCGCATACTGCTTGGCACTACGACACCACGCCGCTTCTGAAGCAAAGTCGCAAACTGCCCTGGCCACAGCATAAGGTATTCCCCATCCATGGCCGGAGGAAATTCCTCCCACTCTTGTGGATTCTGCTGCCATTTCCATTCCAGCTCGTTTAGAATCCTCTCCAATTCAGCCAAGGATCGTGACTGATCTTCAGGTGTCTGAACAGTTTGGCAGCGGTCGCAGAGCAGTTGATAGCCAGCTTCAAGAGAGCTTAGGTAAGCAGAATAATTTTGGACAGACGCGTCTTTGTACTGTCGGGACCAAGCGATCAGAGCGCCCGGCAATCCGCGTTGTATAGCGGACAACGCAAACGGGGTAGCCGTAGTCGGTTCGACACGTTCGTAGAGGCGACGATGGTAACTGTGGAATTGTTCAAAATGGGAACGGTCGCGGCTTTTTGATGGATTGTATATCATCAGAACGAGTCCAGGCCGTTCCCACCATCTGCGACCGATTCGTCCGGTAACCTGAATATAGGTCGCCGTAGTCTTCGGTTGGCCGACAACGCCCATCAGCGAAAGCCGGTCAATATCCACTCCCACCTCGATAATATTGGAGGCAAGACAGGCGTCAATCGCATCACCATCGTTTGTTCCATTATATGGAGCTGATAGGCGGTCCATCATACCCACAATTTCAGCTTGTGAAAGGCGACTTGTAAGTTCCTCTACGATCCGAAGATTTCGTCTTCTGTCAGTGAATCCCTCTCTGTTGAACATGAACTTGAGTCTTGACCGAATATCGGAATCGAAAAGAGTCTTAGCTCCGCTAAGTTCACGGATGCTGTTGTAGAAGGCGAGCAAAGTCCACCAAGGATCTCGATTTTCAGGAGTGAAGGACCACGGAGCAAACAGTGCTGTTGAGAATGAGCGTACCTGGGTGGTTAGCACTGAGCCGTAGTCGCTTGCATGAATGCCGAGGTATAGTCTTCCGTCACGCAGTTGCTTTTGCTCATCCCGTGCATATTCACCAAAAAACGAATCGCCCATCAGCAGACCAGGGTTAGGGAACAACTGAGTTTGAGGGCGGGCATAGAGAGTCTTCACCTGATCAGCGGCACCGCGAATAGTCGCGGTTGAAGCAATAATTTTCGGCTTAATCCATGAATCATCCTGCTTAATCGAACACAATCGCTCAAAAACACCCTCATAAAGAGCATACATGGTTCCCAAGGGTCCGGAAATGAGATGCAACTCGTCTTGAATTATAAGACCTGGTGGGTTGCTTACCTGTTGGAGCACGCCCCCAATAAAGCGCCTACCAAATAATGAACTGGCACCAGGATGAGTTGAATCTCCTGGCCGATAGGAGATCATGGCAAGCTTATCAGCAGTAGCAATAACAAGCGATGGCGAGTTCCGGTAGATCCTTTCGTCAATTACTTCAACCGGCAAATATTCAAACTCTGCGCCAAAAAAACAATCGGGGTCGGGACACTGCAAACGAGGACCTTCTGTCGGATCATCCGTAATCCCCTTCGTCCTGCGCGCATTCCAATCTGCGTCTGACAATCTGGGCCGAACCGAAGGCTTCGCTCCATCATACCGCCCAATCTCCGCACGGCACCATGGACACTCAGTCAGCACGAGCGGATTTCCTGCTACAGTACCCCGCCTGAATTCTGCGATTTCATTTCTGGCTTCTTTGATTTTGTTAGGCGAGCCGTCTCCGCCGATCCATAAGCCAAGTGAAAACAATCTTCCAGGAATATTGCCCATCCCATGGTATGCCGGATTACGTCTCAGATATTCCATCGCGCAGATCAAACTAGCAGCTCGCTGAAATTGCTGGGTCGTGAGCATTCTTAAAGTGTAACGCATAAGTACGTTAGTGCCATCACATCTCGGACCCGTATCTCCATCACCCATCATTAAACGCTCGTGAAACATATAGAAGGCCATTACCGCGAGATAAGCTTCCGTCTTGCCCCCCCCTGTAGGGAACCAGATCAGATCTACTGTTTCGCGGTCTTCCAGATTATCACAGAGACCATCTAATGACATCAGCAGAAACGCGATCTGAAATGCGCGCCATGACCCAAGGCGGCTCTCATCTTCGGCTCGATCGTCATAAACGTTCCGCGGGGACCGGTTGCTACCTTGTGGTAGCACAATCCGAAGGCCCTGATTCCATCCCAATGGTCGCCGGGGCAACTGTTTCGTAGCAATCTGTTGAAGTAGCATGGCTAAATTGGTGAGGCGAAAGGCACGACGGACACCGGCATCATTCCTTAGCAGCCTTATTCCTGCGTTGATTCGGTCGAGGCACATCGTACACGCGATAAGATGGCGCTCCGCAACTGCTGCAAGATGCGGTACAAGCGTACCAGCCTCCTGTAGCTTCAGATTAATCCAAGTGGCGTAACCGGCAGCAAGATCCTCAAGTGACTGCCATGCAGGACCGGCACCTTCATCAGGAAGGGCTGCTAAATCGCGCATTGAGAGCCTGACCGGATTGCCGTCAACTTTGATCTCAGGCGTCATACTCGGCAATTGAACGGCCGGCAAAACATCTGCGAAGATTACTTTAGGCGTCTCCCCGGGTTCGGCGTTCCAACCGGCAGCGCAGCCATGGCCTATGCCCCAAGTAGCTGACTCCCGGTAAAGAAGCGCGAGTGATTGTTCCTCCGGGTCGAGATGGGCAAACGGTCGCCGGCTTTCGGGATATTTCTCAAACTGACCTCGATGAATATTCACTTCAAAGAATGTTTGGTAAAGAATGAATTCACGGGCTTCCTGTTTTCCCGCAGATAATGACGTATTTCGGAGCACGATTGTAAGCAACCAAAGATCATCACGATTCTGAACCTGTCGTGGGAATAACTCTACCCGAAGTTTGAGAGGGCAACCTTCAGGCATTGTGACATCCCTCCGGATGACTTTTCCCGAGATGAATTCTGAACGGGCAAAAGTCAATGAAGTATCGGGAATCACAGCCGGGAGTCGACGCCATACAGGAGCCTCCATCGCCCTGCCATCCTCCGCCAGCCATCTCCGTTTGCACAATTCATATCGACCGTTTAAAGCAAAGGGTGTTGACTCTTCATACTGCCATGAAAATCGTCTGCTCTGGGGTAACCTCACAGTAACCTGGCCATCTTCATCTAAATGTACACAGAACGAGATTCCAATCGTCGAGGGGTGACGAACATCAGGACTGGTGACCTCGAAGTCATCAGCGGTATCGCCCTCATTCTCGGATAAGCCAAAATTGTTGACATTGTCATTATCGCCGGAATCAACTCCACCAGCATTTTCAGTAAGACCCTCGTCTAATTCTGGTTCGGTACCTACTTTATCCGTAGCCTGCAAGGCAGCCTGATCAGGTGGCATGACGGAACCTGCCTGAATGTTGGCTGGATGAAGAAGTCCCGCACCATATTTTCGATGCGGAGATTCACGCTCAAAATAAAGCACCTCCTGCAAGTCTGTATCAGGTGACGGTCTCCAAGCAATTGGACCCCGTCGCAAAGGGACGCGATCAGTGAAATCACGGTTTACGAACTCAATCGCGGTTGCCTCGTTCAGCCGGTATGAAGGTCCTACCAGCTCTCCACGAATCCAGGCAATCATCTCGGATCGTTCTCTCATGCATTTGCCTTTCCGGAAAACCAATTGTAGAGCATTTCCTGTGAATTCTTGTCACACAGAATTCTAACGGATTCTGTGGCACGAGTCAGGCCGGTATAAAATAAATCTCTGTGAAAATCCTGCTCGTCGAGAACAACGTCAGTAAGGATAATAATCTTGTTCTCCATACCCTTAAAAGCATGAACGGTTGCGTAAGAGGTAAAATCTCCATCCTGCCACGCCGCACGGAGTTTATAACCTCCGGCTATCAGTTGTGAAGCAGCACTCGTATGATCAGCCCGAAACGAGAGGAGCGTAATCTCAGATGCCTTGTAGCCTTGCCTCTTGAACTCTTTAAGCCACTTCCGAAGCATATCCAACTGCGCCAGCTCACTATTATAGAAAAATATGTCGTAGTTCTGAACACCGCCTCCGCCTCGAAGATAACCGGAATAGACAGATCCGCTAAGACCAGCAAGCCGAACTGCACTGTCCCCCACGATTCGATAATTTCGACAGTTCTCGGATAGCTTCCACTGTACCGGCCGGGTTGAGTTGTTAAGGCTGGCCAGGGTCTGGCACATCTGCTCGCGCTCTGCCAAAACTTGATAGTCGAAGTCTCCAAAAAGTGCAAATGCACCTTTGTCCACTCCACCTTGAAGAAATTGTACAAGACATTGCCAAAGCCGGGATCTTGCGAGAATATCCTGAGCTTCGTCGAGGACAAGATATTCAAATGTGGCAACAGCCTTGAAATCCGGGTCTGTGAGACGACCCTCCAGCTCTTGAGGCAATACAATTTCCCAATAATCTTTGGAAGGCTTATTCGGGATATCAATTCCGGTCATTTCAGCCATAACCTGGATTGTGCGGCCAACAACAAGATTCGGGAGTCTTGGAGTTGTCTGTTCGATCCTTTGTTTTATCCAATCACCGACGAGCTGATTAAAACAGAGCAAAGCCACTCTACGTCCTTTTTCGGCCGCTCGACGGGCAATCTCCATTGCGATCAGTGTTTTTCCAGTACCTGCTCCTCCGGAAGCGACAATACGCTCGTTTAACTGGGCAAGCATCAGAACCGGCTTCTGTTGCTCTCTTAGCAAACGGTCCATCTGCTCCTCACGACGGGCAATCTCCTGCCTAGCTTCCGGACGATACTTTTGCACAGGCAAGCAATATTTAACAAGAGTGTCAATTTGTTGCTGGGACAGCCCTTTGTCGAGAGGCTTTAGATTTTCATCTGCCGCGATACTCTGCTCAATTCTAGACTTCAGATCTTTACAAAATGCATCAGCAGCCTCAAATTTCCGAATTGCTCGCGAATCCATGAGCTCCCATGGTTGAACTGCGAGGTTAGGCGACAAATCAAATGGGGCTAGCGGAAAAATACAGCAATGAACGACAGGAACTCGCTTGAATTGTGGAGAGAGTTCGGAAAGTCGGCGATAAAAAGTATACCGACCGTCACACGCCTGCTTGAAGGGAGAACGACTGATTGTTTCAGGGTGCCACCGAAAGCCGTCGAAGGAAATGTTTTCATGGGATTTAACTTCGATGCAAAGAATGCCTCTATCCGGGATAATAACAATAAAATCAATTTCAGTCCGAAGGCCTCGGTTCCACGGTGAAAGGTCAAGGGAATGCAACGCAACCCAGTCATTCGGCCCAGCTGAGAGCAGATTGAAGACGTATCGCTCGCCTGGAGGTGTTTGTTCATCCATGAAGGATGGAATCAATCGCGCCATTGGTCTATCAGATCCAGTTCACGGACGACTTTGAGTTCTGTTCCAGGAGCGCTGAAGCCCTCCTCGATTCCCTGTACCCTAAGAAAAAACAACAAGAAGCCTTTTATGCCACTGACTGCAGGTATAGCCAAATTGAAACCCACGCTCGCGACAGCTTTCTGCCGAATTTCAGGAAGTAGCGACCTGAGAATCGTCATCAGGTGTTCTTCAACACTCTCCTGCTCCTGGAAACCTGCATGGATAGCTTCGCCCCTGGACCGGCGTACTTCATTCCATGCAAGCTTATAAAATGGAATTCTGGTATTCTGCTTATTGTTTTCATCGTGGCCATCGATCCCCAGCACAGCCAGAAGAATCTTGAAGTGCTCTAGTTGCTGCGGAGCATGTATAACAGTGCTGGGTGGTTTACACCAATGTCGGATAGCGTAATCCAGATAGACCAAATCGAGGCCGTTATTCCGGAGACGTCCGATTAAACCCGAGGGATCTGCCTTCCATTCAATTTCCAATCGTGTCTTCCATATTTTGCTATAATAACCGTGTTCGGCTTGCAGTCCTCCGAGTTCTACATCATCCAGAACGGGGATGATAATAAACATGCCTTCAAAAAGCTTTTCGCCGGGTATTCTGAGATCGACGGATTCATCTGTTGCCGTATTTGGGTCGAAACTCAAAACCTGAGAATGCGGCGGATAAAGGATCCCGTGTTCCTCATCGATTTGAATAAGTTTGGCACGTCGTTTCTCTTGCTGGGAATTTACTTCTTTGAAGACCGCTAACTCATCTGACTCTGGAGTATATATTTCAGCATCATAAGGATCTTCACCCAACCGAGTAGAACGGGTAGTCCAACCAACGGGGCCGCTTTCGCTACCTTGAGCAGCCGCAGGCTGTCCTTCATTAGGCGATGAGACCGGATCATATCCGAAACTCGCATCATTACCGCACCCTGACCAGACAATTTGAACGAGCGTACTGAAGCGAGGCGCGGTAAGGAGAGCATCAGGAGCCGAACCCCAACCGTAAGGACGAAGGGGACCTATCTTTATCAACACGTCGAATGGGGAGGTCTCACGGTAATCCCGCAACGAGTGCAGAAAATCTGTTTCTGAAAGTGGAGGATTCTCGGGAGGAACGAGGATCGACTCAAAATGTGATTGTGCGCGACGGTGGCAGTAGATTTTGAAAGTACGCCCCTGGGATCGTAGTTCACGAATGGTTGATCGAAATCTCTGGCGGATAGGATTCTCACTTGATGGAAGATCTTCCAGCGCTCGTAACACTATATCGTATAGTAACCTTATATCGGCCCCCCAGCGGTTTTGAACGGCATCAGCTTGTCCGAGAAAAGTTGCTACGTTATCAAATATCGAACGATCGAAGGTTACCGGAACGGTGAGCCACTCGGACAGTAACGTCCTAAGTCTGTCGGAGACTTCAAGAGCAACCCGGTCGTCTGAATCACGCAACTTTAACACAATTTGACGCAAACCGCGACGCAGTTGCCCGAAGCTGGCAGAGGCAACCTCACACCGTTCTACTGTATAAATCTCCTGCCTTTCAAGGAAATCGAAAATTTGCGACGCGGCAATCGACATCAACCTGTTCTCCTTTTAAGAATCAAAACTTTGACGCTATAAGGCAAAGCGGGAAGGCGGGCAAACATCTCACGATCTTCAATATACCACTGACGCAAACCTGCTATTTTGTTCCCAAGGGCCTCCAAATCGTTGCGTTCGATAGTCCGGTGAAACACCCCGACGATGTCAGATCGTTGAAATTTTGAATCGCCAATGACCTTCAGGAATGATGCATTACCATCAGCGACGACCAAAGCCGGAGCAGATGCACCACGGTCAACCTGTTCTGTCCTCGCATTAAAAAAGGTAATGCGGGAAGCAAGGCTGGATTTTGACCATCCATGAATAGTCAGGAGTGACGCGAGGTTATGCTCTCCAAGCGTAGAGCGAAAACGGATTGAGGTGCACACTTCGCGGGTTGCGTTTTCACCGGTGGCTCGGCCAGAAAGGCAAAGACCCGAAAATGATCTTCTGAGGTTATCCGGATTTATTTTCGCCATCTCAATAATTTGAGAATATGCGTCCTCCGGTAAAACACCCTGATCATTACTTAATTGAATTGGAGGCTCTCCGTCTATTTGCCAATCGATCGAATGTCGGGGATCTTGCCACCACGTTCCACCTTGGTTCGAGTACACGAGGTGTCGCTGCCGCAAATCGGTTTGTTCCGATATTTTATAGCGCCTTCGACCTTGATGCCGCACCCAGCCAGTCGCTTCAGAAGCAAAGCCACATCCAATTCTCTCCGGATGGCAGCGACTTGAACAGTCCTGACAATAGTTGAGATACTGACGCGCATATCTAAGGAGCGCATCAAAGTGTCCATCTATATCATTTGCATCAGGATTCCCTAAATCTCTTATAAGAGCACCAAACGTAACAAGACCGGCCGCAGCCGAGTCGCACGGCATAGAAATAAGAGCAATTCTCCGCGGTTCTGAAACATGTGCCGGCCAAACATAGCCAAATTGAATCAAAAATCTAACCCATGTTGGAATTGGCCGCCACTGTAGATTGGATTCAACAAATAACATAGGCCTTAAGGACCGATAAAATATTGAAATTCATCAACTGCTCATTTACGATTGCTAGGCCAAGATACAATGATGTTCATTTTAGAAATCCGAGATGTTATCTCGCAATTTTTTCTATCATGTGGTGGAACTGCATTCCCTATTTGCCTTTATGCCTCAGTTCTGGCGTGCCCTTCTTTAGCACCCTCAAAATAATAGTCATCGGGTATCGTGCTGCTTCCCGAACAGATATTGACCGGTTCTGTTCTACGTCAGTACGGATATAATAATGGCCGGTCTTTAGCGATGTGCGCTACTACTGTGTGCGAGTAAGGCATGTCATCGGCGAACACTTCGAATCTGTCGTGGAAAGATTCTCTGTTACTATGCGTTTTCTGTTTCGCGGGAAGGTCATTATAGTTAAGACGTTCCACCATGTTATAAGAGGTTGCTTTATCGAGAACTAGTTTAGATAAAAGCACCGATATGAATCGTTGTCAATGTTTCAGAATAGAATATTTATATGGTAGAAGCAAATATGTTACATTATATTACATTTGGGAGTAAAAAGACAGGTTCGCCTACTGGGCCTTACTTTAAAGGTTATATATATCCTCTTCTCCGCTTGATAGTGAGTATGAAGTTTCACAAGATCGTTTGAGGGATAAAGTGCGTATAAAAATCATTATCCGTGGCCTAGCCTCGTCTTTTTTTCATATACTCGATTATCTGTTCCTCTAAAAATTTTTTTATTTTACCATCCTGTTAAAGTCTGAGTAACCGGATATCGCCGATAAAGCTTTCCAAAGTCTGAAGATGGGGTTGGATTTTTTTTGAATAGGACTGCGTAAGGGGAGCCGGAATGACAAGCTGGACCCCGGCCTGAGACATCTCTTTGAATTGAGTCTCGGAAATGCCCTCCTGCAATGTCAGGAGGTGCTTTTGCTTGATACGGTCCGCTTCGTTGAGTATCTGCCGCCAGCGATCCTTGCAAGTCGTCTTGACGGCAAGCATCCTTAATTTATCTGCTGAAAATATGGCATTTTTATAAGCCGTGACAGACGGAAAAAGAAAATCCGGCGTCTTTCCGCCTTCCGATTCAGGACCGTGCGAAAAATCCTCGTCCTCTTTCAGCCCCTCCTCGATGAAAATCTCTTTGGTGTGCAATTCAAGAGACCGGCCTGAACGCGCTTTTCTCCGCTGAAGTATGGTCTGAGCTTTTGCTATAAACTCATCGATAGTTGTAAATCCCTCTTTTATCCAGGGAAGCTCTATAGCCTCCTCGACGCTAAGGAATATCTCATACTCGCAATTACGCCTTTTAATCAGGCGTATGTCGGGATTCAATCCATGAGCCGGCCTGTATTCAACCGTCTTCTTGATGATTTCAATACCGGTCGGAAATTGTTTAAGCCATGCCTTGGGTATCTCTTCCAGTCCCAGCCGGCAAGATGTCTTCGTTTTCTCTTTCTCGGAGAACAGGCCCAACAGACCGTCATGCGAAGCCCAGAATCTGAACTTGCCCGGTTCGATAGGGCCGACCCGGTCCTCTACCAGATCTTCTTCTGTCTCGTGTCGGCAGACCCAGACATGGCATTCAGTCGCTTCGCCGTTCTTATCAAGGACGAAAGCAAATATGGTCAATGCCCCGGTGCTTTCAGGATCTAACAGAGGAGAGCTTCCACCGCCGAAATTCGTAAGCCTTGTTTCATTTCTGGTTCCTCCGTGAAATTTATTGTTATACCAGATAGCACGGACATTGCGGACATCTGCGTGAGAATCGACAGACAAGTCGAACCGTATATCGGGGTTTAAATTTTTTGGCTTTTTTAATGAGGGGAAAATCTTGAAGAGGAACTCTTTGGGGATATAGGGTCCGGCTTGGTGTGTACCGTTGGCAAGAGTATCGTTCGCGGACAGCCGTTTTACATACCAGATGAAATCAGGACCTGTGAAATCATCCATCCAATCGGTTAACTCTGTCAGCAAGTAACCCCCCTGATTTGAGACTTGCCAGAACCTTTTAAAATCCAGATGGACGTTTTATCTATAACTTCATCGAACGGCCTTCTGGCTTTACCTTTTAAAGAGCATTCCCAGATGATCAAAACCCGCCATCCCAGCTTTTTGAGCTCGGCTAACACCTCAACGTCTTTTTCCTGATTCCTGTTTATTTTAGTTTTCCAGAATTCAGGCCGCGAAGAAGGCCATTTGAACAGATGGCAATCATGGCCGTGCCAGAAACATCCGTGGATGAAAACAACAGCGTGATATTTCGGCAAAACTATATCCGGCTTGCCTGGAAGCTTTCTATAATGAAGCCTGTACCTGAATCCCTTGGCGTAGAGCCCTTTCCTGACTGTCAATTCCGGCTTCGTATCTTTCCCGCGAATGCCGGACATCATCTCGCTTCGCTTCTTGGTCGAGACTATATCAGCCAACGGCTAGGCACTCCGCTTTGGGGTACGTCCTAGTTTTCTTGCGTTCGCATATCCAAGGGAGCATATGTCGTGCGACAGTCTCCACCACAGGAACGACAACGGCGTTGCCGAACTGCCTGTAGGCCTGATTATCGGAAACCGGAATATTGAACTTGCTCTGGCCCGGCTTATCGAAGCCCATCAGACGGGAACATTCGCGCGGCGTGAGGCGGCGAGGATTGCGCCTTTTCTGCTTGACAAGGATCTCCGAGCCGTCCTTGTAATACCTAGCCGACAAGGTCCTGGCTACATCATCCGGGCCGACAAGGCTGAAACCGAAACCATTTCCCGCTTTCCGGTGTTTCTCGGCATATGCCTGGAGATATTTCCAAAGCTTATCCGATAACGTATACTTGGGCAGGACTTTTCCTTTTTCGCCGCCGATATACTTCATATTGCGGCCATTGATAAGCTCTGAACCGTCTTCGGGATGCAAGATGCTTTCAAGCCGAGGACCATCCACTGGATCAGGTAAAACGAAATTATCAAAAGTAAAACCATTCTTCTCTCTGAAGCCGACGATAAAGATCCGCTCTCTGTGTTGCGGTACCCAAGAACGGGCATCGATGACACGATAGCTGACGTGATAGCCCAAATCTTCGGTGAGCGTCTTATGGATAACCTTGAAAGTTTCCCCTTGGTCGTGGTTCACCAGATTCTTGACATTTTCCAGAAGAAAGACTTTCGGTCGGTGACAGGCGATAACCCTGGCAACATCGAAGAAAAGAGTGCCTTGAGATTCGCAGAGGAAGCCATGAGGCCTGTTGAGGGAGTTTTTCTTGGAGACGCCGGCAATGGAAAAAGGCTGGCAGGGGAAACCGGCTAAGAGTACGTCGTGATTCGGAATGCTCTCAGCCGGGATTTTGGTTATATCCCCCGCTATTTCATGATCACCTTTGAAATTGGCTTTATAGGTTTGTTGGCTAAAAGTGTTCCATTCACTGGTAAAAACGCATTCGCCGCCCAGAGGTTCGAATCCTAGGCGCAGGCCGCCGATGCCGGCGAACAAGTCAATAAAGGTAAACCTTTCCCGGTCGGTCAATTCGTGGACCCTCCTTCTTGGGGCTTGATTTTATGCCAATCGCACCGTTTTGTCAATTCTTTAGACCAATTCTTTAGACCAATTGTACGCTTCTTTTAACCAAGAGTCAAGTATTAAGGATTTACTTGCTTTATGGGAATAAGTATGGTATAAAAGATAGCATGCATCCTATTCAAGAAAAACTCTTCGAACTGTCGAATAAGAAAAACCTTGCCGAACTGAGTCTCAGGGAGATGGCCGGCGCAATCGGCCTGCCTCACGAATCCCCCCAGAAAATCAAGCACCATCTTCTTCAGCTCCAGAAGAAAGGGCTTGTTACCATAGATCGCGCCAAGGGTACGATGGAGCGTGCATCATCGACGCCTGGCTGGGCAAAAGGCCTCCTACACACGGCTTCCCATCTTTTTTCCATCCCTGTCATCGGAACCGCGAATTGTGGGCCGGCCACCATCTTTGCCGAGCAGAATTTCCAAGGGATACTTCGCGTATCGGGCAAGCTAGTCGGGCGCTCGAAGCCGACGGGACTCTACGCGATCAAAACCGATGGATCGTCCATGAATCGCGCCGAAGTCAATGGAAGGCACATCGAGGATGGAGATTATGTCATCATCAATAAAAATGATGTCGATGTGAAGAGCGGGGATGTCGTCTTGGCAATTATCGACAACAAAGCGACCATCAAAAGGTTTATCGACGACCGTGCAAACGGGCAGATCGTCTTGATGGCCGATTCCTCGTATGATTACGAACCTATTTACCTCCATCCCGATGATGATTTCAGCATCAGCGGGAAAATTGTTGCGGTAATTAAAAAACCGGTTCGCGCATAAGAGAAGAAACAAATGGTTATCAAACAAAAAGATTATTATTAAGGGATAAAAATATGGCATACGAAATAGACTACATTCCCGTTGGAGATGGAGAAAAAGGTGGCGATGCAATAGCATTGCGCTTTGGGAACCTTGCGGGACCGCGTGCGGAACAGGTAGTGGTTGTTATTGACGGCGGTTTTCAAGATTCCGGCGAAGAGTTGGTAAACCACATAAAGACTTTCTACAAGACGGACTTGGTGGATGTTGCGGTTTCAACTCATCCGGATGCAGACCATGCATCGGGGCTTTCTGTTGTTATGGAAAAACTTCGCGTAAGCACGTTAGTCATGCATAGGCCATGGGAACATGCAGCGGATATAAAAGGGATGTTTAAAAACGGGCGCATTACCGTTGCCGGGCTTGAGGACAGAATAGAGAAATCGCTCCAGTATGCAAGTGATCTGGAAGCACTGGCAACCAAAAAAGGGGTACGCATAGTGGAGCCGTTTCAGGGGGTGACAGGCTTTAATGGCGCTTTGCATATCCTAGGGCCGTCACAGGAGTATTATGAAAGCCTTTTGCCTCTTTTCCGCGCTACTCCTGAACCGGTAAAATCTATCGGGATCTTTGCTCCGATAAGAAAAGCAGTGGAAGAAGCTATCAAGTGGGTCCAGGACCAGTGGGACATCGATCTGCTCGACGATGATGAAGATACGACATCTGCCGAAAACAGTACAAGCGCGATCATGCTCTTTAATCTCGATGGCCATAAGCTATTGTTCACAGGCGACGCGGGAAAAAACGCTTTACATCTTGCGGCCGATTATGCAGAATCACAGGGAATCCAGCTCACCGATCTCCAGATATTGGATGTGCCTCACCATGGCAGCAGAAGAAACCTGAGCAGTGGGGTGCTGAAGAGAATCAAGGCTAAAACTGCGTCTATCTCTGCACCAAAGGCCTCACCGAAACATCCTTCTAAAAAGATCATCAATGCTTTGAAAAAGCACGGTTCGAAAGTTTATGTTGTAAAAGGCCAGAAGCTTTGTCATCCCTACCAAGCACCGGAGCGTGGCTGGTCTTCCGCAACCGAAGAACCGTTTCATGATTATGTCGAAGAGTAAGCGGATAAAGGCTTATGACCGATAACGACAAAAATACTATGGCAAAAAAAGAATCGCTCAAAGAAAAAAACACTCCGCTTATCGTCATCTTTATCGTCTGGTGCTTGGCTCTCTACGCCGTATTCGTGATTTCACCCTCGGATTTTTGGGATAAGCTGCAGTCCACGTTCAAGGAGATCAACGCGAAAGACGGTCTCATCTTCATTATCTCGCCGATTCTGACGTTAATCCTTACAGGACTGGTCAGTTCTGATAACAAGGCCAAGCTCGTATTCTGGAAATGCAGGTACGCGCTACCGGGGCATCGGGCATTCTCTACGGTGATCCGACATGATGTCAGGATCAATAAAAAGCAGCTGGCGCAAAAGATGGGATCGTTTCCAAAAGGCCCCAAAGAGCAGAACAGCCGATGGTATTCAATTTACAAGCGATACTCGGTAGCTCCGATGGTCCTCCACGCTCATAAGCAATTTCTTCTCTCCCGAGATCTTTGTTCTATTTCTTTTCTTTTTTCATTTATCGGCCCTTGGGGTCTTCTTCTCTTCGGCCACAAGTTATCCTGGGTGCTATTCTATGCGTCGGTGATGTTCGCGCATTATCTCCTATTCATGGTAGTATCTCGAAACCATGGCAATCGATTTGTCTGCAATGTTCTGGCTGAGTTTATGGCAGATAACAATCCAGGTCCTGCTGCAGGTCAGTAGACGAAGAGGGGGGGTCAATATTATGCCGATGCCGGACACCGTTACAGAAATCAAGGACAAGAAAAATAATTTTACTTTTCGTGTTCGCGCCTATCGGAAAATCACACCCCAAGAAATGACAGAATCTTATGCGGACTGGTATCGGCAAAGAGACAAGCGCTGGTCCTATAAGAACAAGATCATCGAGGTTGTCTCGATCATTGGATATGACGAGTAATGCTGGCTGCTCACATTTCAGGAGATCAAATAATGGGTATTCCGTATTTCATAAAGGCGACGCGAGCCTGTGCGGTTTGTACTTATTGGAACGGGAATCGCAGCAGATTTAGAGCAGGAATGGCGGTTGATTCAGAAAGCTCCCTTGGGTTGTGCCAGAACAGGAAATCGAATAAATATGGGGAGAATACGACGGCCGGGAAAAACAATTGTCCTGAATGCGTGACTTTATCAAATTTAGAGTAATCTCGCTAAAATCTGGCTAAAGAATATCCTCCGGAATCGTCTTTTCCGTGGAAAATTATCCTTTATGTTCCCGTACGGTTGCGATAGAATTTCCGAGACTTGCAAGTAATCAGGTGGTTGGGTTCCGGCAGGCTCAAGGACCAAAATCCTCCGTAGGCAACTCCATATCGGTTCGATTCCGACTGTCGACGACCTTCGGGTCATGAAACCCAATGGTTCTTTTATTTCTTTTATTTCATTGTTCGAAAGCCTACTAATACTCGCATTTTTTAACTGGAAGCAGGATATTCGTTCGATTCACGAATGTGGCACTCTTCACCTGCGGCGGTGGGAATCATACCTGAGCACATACTTGATATTTTTCAGATTATTTGGCTCAAAGTTACGATCACGGTATGATAGAATTAACGTTATTCTTCATATTTGATGTCAACTTTTATACCTAGCAGTTTTTCGGAATCAGACTGATCTGTTAAAACCAACACTGTATTTTGCTCTATTATATTCTCGTATTCATCTTTTTTTAGGTATCTTTTTATTTCTTCAAGTTGGTTCTGATTTATGCTCGCAATGTACTGATGTCCCTGTTTATTGTTTGTAAACATCTCGGCAACGATCCTAAAAAGAGCAGTTTTCTGTATTTCGTCAATTCCATCAAACAAACGGCTATCATGAAACACAAAATTCATATTATGACCGTAACCTTTAAATAATAAGGTCAAGTCATAGCAAAATATTTTGACGTGATTTATCCCGTCGGACGCATCCGCATCAATTCGTGCGTCAATATTATACCGTATTTGGTTTTCTCCCTCATTATTGTAGACTGTAATACCTGATGAAGCTTCTGGATAAAACTGCTTGGCCAGGGATCGGAAAAAATCTCGAACCCCGTCAATTATAGCCCTCGAATCCTCTAAATAAGAGTCTGTTCTACGAACTGCTTCAAGCATTTCTTCTCGAATTTCGAGATCAGTATTATGATACTCTGCGATCAACTTGTCATATTTTATAAGGTTATCTTTCTTCATACGTAAATCAGATAGGCGCTGAGTCACTTTTACAAAAACATCTAGCGCCTGATGTGCCCCTAAGTATTGTAACATTCTATCCAGATCATTACGCAATTGCTTGTGAAGGTCTGTTTTACTCTTTAGCAGCTTCTCAATGCGGCGTTTCTGTTCAGTAAGTCTTTTCTGCCGGTTCTTTATGAGACTCTCATAAAATAACTTTACTTGTTCAAGACTATAGGTTACTTGATCAGGGAATAGTATTCCAGCCTCTGCATAAATTTTTTCAATACCGTCTGTTCCTACCTCTGGTGCCACTTTTAAGCTTTTATCAATATTCTCTATTTGATAGCCAAGCAAAACTACATTATTATTAATCTCGGTCAAATCTTTTTCAATTCGATCTGCTGTCCACTTAACTTCATAATAATCGTCCGCAACTCGAAAATATTTTATGTCAGTCTCAACCTTCGAAATCTTATCGTCGAGATCTTTCGCTGCAAGCTGAGGGTCCGCACTCCCTGCAAAAAAATTCTTCAGCAGCTCATCATTTTTGATATTATCCGTTAATGTTTTTACCCTGTCCTTTTCTTTTTTATAATTTAGCTTTTCTTGTGCTAAATTAAGATCAAGCCCCAACAAGAAGGCATTATTAAGCATCTTCTGATAATCGGATCCAACCTTTAAGGATTGGTCGTAAGATACATATGATTGCATATATGGGCGAATAAAAAAAGGAAGCAATGATCGGAAAGACAAATATTTGATTTCCTCAGGCATATCAAAACAGAGCTTCTCGAGTATGTCATTGAACTTCGTAATCCTCAATTCATTGTTATTTAAATAAATGACTCCGGGATTGTTTGTCCCTCGCCGTGCAGTATAATTTTCAAGTTTCGCTTCAAATTCAAGAAAAAATTCCCAGTCTGGCAATTCTTTACAAAAAGACTTGTAGTGCTTTTCGGAAGCGCCAAGACAAAAATGGATAATTGAAATAAGTATAGACTTACCGACACCGTTATAAGTTTTTCCTTTTTCAGTTGAGTCCTGTTTGCTATGTTTCGCCACAACAAAACTCAAACCATTATAATTGAACTTAACAGGCCTGAAAGAGGATTTATTGGCATTAATAGAAAGTAATCTCATTTTTCCAATACCCCATCATTTTCTTTAATTGCGTTTATGGTATATAGAAAGATGATAGCAAGCACTAATTTATCAAAACTGATTCTCACAGTATAAACACCTTCGTTAAAGTCTTTATTGTATTGTTCCCATATTTCATCGATACTCTTCGGTTTCGATAGATTGCCCAGAATGTAGCTACCTAAACCGATAATAGATTCTGATAAATTAATATGTTTAGTCGGCAATAGCATTAGTGTTTGGTAGGCTCTTCAAAAATATCGCAGACCTCAAAATACTTGGCCATTATAACAAGGACAGCATTCTGATACGCTGAACCGGCTTTTGGACTTGCCTCGGCAAGAATATACATGAATAATTTATCGCCTTTTTTAGTTTTCTTGCCCAAAAGATACAACCTAAGCAGTTTATCCTTGAGTTCCTCAGCAAGAAAATCGCCGTTGTTTTTTAAATACTCTTCAAGGCAACCAACTTGAATGTAAGCACTGTTGAGATAACTCGCAATAGTTTTTGATAACTTGTTAAATTTTATTTTTTTCGACCAGTCAGGGATATTATAAGACGTTCCGCCCTTTGGAATTAGCGAAATACTCATAATATGTGCTACAACTTCATTAAGAACACTATAATCTAGAATCTTAATGTTTTGCGGGTCCGGCAAGAATCCGACAACATTCGTAATTTGATCTTCCTCCAATTTAAACAATATATTTTCTAAATGCTTTGTAGTAATGAATCCCGCCTTTTTCAACTTATGATTCTTTTTAATCTTCTTGAGGTTTTTCTCGCTGTCTGCATTCACACCCTTGTACTTGTCATTAACTACAAAATAAAACTCATTTACTGGGCTCCATTGCTTTTTGAGGCCATCAAAATCCTTTAACAATTTTTTTACAACAGCGGGATAAGATTGCTGTATCTCTTCTGGAGCAAAGACCTGATAAAAAATTCCTTTCGATTTGATATACCCATCATTTTTTCTATCTCCGATATTCCCCCACGGTTTAATTTGTTGAAAATCATGCTCCGCATAATTCATAATCCTAGTAAACAGATCTTCGAATGCATTGCCATCGGATTGATTTATTCTGTTACGGAATAAAATTCTCGCGAGTGTCTTCTCAACACTGTTCATCACATACCTTACACTTTAGATATTTTTGAAATATTCACTACAATGTTCGATCTTCTATTTGTAATTTCTCTGAGCCTCTCAAGTCATCCATGAACATAATGCATGGTACTCCTGATATCCGCGTGGGGCGAAGCAGAGCTTGAGCAGCTTTCGCATCTTCGCAAGTTTCCACGATCTGAGTAGCAAATCAATGCCTTGACACTTCGTAATGTGTGAATTTAATCTCCGGAATGCTACAACGCCCCCAAAGTTTTTGAGATATAGTCAGGGGTAGTATCTTGAAAAGTTAGGTCGCGAACGAGCAAGAAATCAAATACTTATGGTTTGTATAACGGCACCTCTGATCTTTTATTTATACTATTTCCGAAACTTGACCCAAACGACTGCTGAGCTTCGATAACAATGGTGTGGCTAAGTGGTCGGCGAACAGATTCTGGTGTAACACCAGCTTTCAAAGCATGCATGACACCGACCGCTTCAAGATAATTTTCCACAATAAAGAGTTTGCCCGGTGCAAACGGCAAAGCATCCAATCTGTTCTTCATGCGGTTCTTATTTTCTCTGACTGCTATTATCGGTATCCCCTGCTCCAGAGCAGCTAAAGTCGGAAGGCCGATGCATCCATCTGGAATAACAAGACAAGATATATCTGTCGAGCTCAAGACCCCCGCGCGTCCAAAATCCGCCGGATTCGTCACTAGCCTGGGGCTCTTATGAAGCCCCTTGAGGATGCAATGCAAAAAAGTCAACGAGATTGCTTCAGCGGCTTTTCTGGGCTCGACAATTCCTAAGTCGAGATTCATAATGTCCTTCGATTCCATCATAGGTGAATGGGCCGATGGGGTATTAAACAACATGGAAATTGCATGAGTCAGCATTGCTTCTACCCCACCCCACGGGTTTATTGTCTCTTCAGAAAAATATTTTAGATGGGTAGTGTTGGTTAAATTTATAAGCGATGATATGGCGACGGCATCATACTGAGAACGGTATTCGGTCAGAAGTTCACATAACCGCTCAAGATATTCTATCCGCCCGACAGCTCTCCCCGAGCTTGAAACGAGGGCATCCATCTGGATTGTTTCTTCCATCTTTACAACTAAGGGACAATCCAATCCCATGGACGCACGTACAGCAGAGACTGAGTTTACCGTGGCCTCACAGAAATACTCGTCTTCATGTTTGTCCATAACAAGCATTATCCTGTTTGATCTTACTTTCTGCAGGCCCACTGTTCCCATCAGTATACGTGCTATGATGCTGCCTTCCACGTAGAGCCCATTTTCCGGCAGTTCATTGATGTCGGACGCATTAACCACGTTCGGATGAGTTATGAGTGAATCGCATGCCGAGGCCAGGAGCCGCGCCACAGGGCCTCCATCTCCGGAATGGCCGCCAATCTCTGCATCTATGCCGGTGGGGATGAGCAAAACAGTATTGAAGTGGTCAGAATTCTCATAGCTTCTCCGGTTAAATTCAAAGATGGAACTCTGCGACGGCACAAAGTTGTAATGGACATCGGACATGACTCCGAGCTCACAATGATACCCCGTGTTGTCAGTCTGCGTAACAACAAAGCGAACCGGTATTTTCCCAAGAGGGATCTGCTTTAATACCTCATTTGAAAGATATGACAATATCCCTTCATGATTGTGGTTATTAGGTATGGCAACTTCCTGCTCATAAAGTAACATTTTTAATCTCTCCGCATCGTGAAATGAAATCCTCGTAACCAAATTCCTTTTTTAATTCCAAATGCCCGTCCTGCGTATACGCATAGATCGAGGGCAAATTGACACCGTTGAACATGTGCGCCTTTACCATAGTATAGGCCCCCATATATTGAAAGACAATCCGGGAACCTAATTCGAGCGGTTCCGCAAATCTATATGTGCCGAAGACATCACCTGCAAGGCATGTGCAACCCGCAAGGATATACTCGTGTGGTCCATCGGATGATTCCTGCATGATTTCGGGCCGATACTGATACTCGAATATCTCCGGCATATGGTTAACAGTAGTATCGAGAACGGCTACTTTTTTTCCATCGCTCTCGAAAATATCGATAACGCTCGATACAATATATCCCGCCTCTTCAACTACACCTTGGCCGGGCTCGATAAAAACATCGAGTTTGTATTTATCCTTTATGAGCCCTATGGCCGCGTAAAAGTCGGCCGGATCGGCCTCGTTGAACAGATATCCTCCCCCCAGATTGATCCAGGAGATGTCAGACAAAAGACGGGGGATTTGGCGATCCAAATACTTCACGGTTGCGAGCAACGGCCCATAGGTTTCGGAGTTGCTATTCGTGTGGAAGTGAATACCTTGTATTTCGCTGCAAAGCCGCTTATTCTTTTCAAGAGCTTTTTGGAGTTGTGTTAGCGGAACTCCAAGCTTGGAATGTTTTCTGCAAGGGTTATATCGTTTGTCTTCAACAAAAGACAGTTGAGGATTGATTCTTAATCCACAGCTTGCTTGCACAGATGCCTGCCTCGAAAACCGTTCCCACTGGGAGAGCGAGTTGAAACTGATGTTGTCGGCTACTCCAGTAATATCCTCTATTTCGCAAGGCTTATATCCGGGTGTTACCATGTGAACAGTTCCGGAAGAACCAAGAACCTCTCTTGCTAGTTTTGCCTCAAACAGGGAGCTTACCGAAAAACCATTTAAGTGAGGAACCATCAAGGGCAGCGCATCATAGACAGCAAAGGACTTTAATGAAAAAAACACCTTGCAGCCAGCTTTCAGATTATCCGCTTTTAGCATCTCTAGTGATTGAATGATAGTTTGTTCATGATATATGAATGCCGGCGTCTGTTTGATGCCCGAATATATTGAAATGTTTTTTTTCGTTATTCCGTTGTACATTTAGGCACCCTTCGGTATAGATATGTTAAAAGGAGGCCCATCCAACTTCTTAAATCTGCAAAAAGCTCTCGCGACTGCAGCAAATTCGTGATTTGCAGCCATGAGCGTGCTAAATATGTTTTTCTTATTTGTTAAGATACCTTGTTGCGCATTATGATATGCATGCAATAAAGCAAAATATTCTGAAAGAAGCTCTTCAACGATAAAAGTTCTGTGCCTTTTTGTATAGAACGGTGCATGCAATTTAACAATATCAATTGTAAGTCGCCCCATTTTACTGCTATTCTTCGCTTTAGGAATACCTAGCTCCTCGAAATTTGACTCATCCACAATAAAGTCAATGTGGTCTTCTGGATCTATTTTAGGATCACTTGGATCAATTAAAAGAGTTTTCCCCCTCTTAGAAGAGCTTTTTTTTAAATAAACAACTTTGGGATTATTGCTATCATTTGTCAGTTCAACTGGAAATTTGTCGGATTTACTTCCATTACACTGAGCACATGCTAACAAAAGATTCTTCCAATCGTTCTTTAAAAATTTAAAAATAGACTTCGGCTGAAAATGCTCGACTGCTTTTGAATGGCCCTCGTCTGGGATTAACTGTTCACAATAACAGCACTTCCCTTTCTGCATTTGCCAAAGGGTTTTTACAACTTTTTGCTTGTTGTAATGAGTCCCCTTCTGCGGAGAATTTTTCAAAATATCAGGCGCCAGAGCCCGGTTAACTTTTATCATTGAATATTTTTTGTTCTAATGTTTTGATGTTTTCCCGCATTGCTGTATATATATCTGCCTGCACATCTCTTACGAATTCCGTATCGCCAGTCGGCTGTATTGCGTTCCTTAAATATTCTTTTATCTCGTTATATTTTCTATTTTCTTTTGCCGTACGCTTTTTCCCTTTGCCAGCCAATTCCGATATTTCTTTCAATACATTTTCCAACTCCTCATCAGTTTTTACCAAATGCCCAAATGGTTTAGAAGCCAGTAGTTGATCATATTGTAATCCTTTGAACCCGATAATTTCTTTTTCACTAAAAATATAGTCTTGAATTTTGCTCTGTTCTGGTACAAAAGAGAAATGTATAACCTTTGATCCACTAAATTTGGATCCCTTGGGCTTGACTAATTGGCCAATACTGCCTACGATCAATGGCGAGTGAGAAGTTGTAATGAATTGCACATTGGGGAAAGCCTCTCGTAACCTATGAACAATATTTCTCTGCAATTTAGGATGTAAATGCAATTCGACTTCATCAAGCAAAATAATTCCACTAATATTCTTCGGATTGCTTTCTTTCTGACGCCGCCCTGCGTGGTAGATTTGCCAGCCGATGAAATCCAATAGCCATGTGAATGTTGTGCGGTATCCATCCCCGAAGTCTTCAAGAAAAACGTCTCCCTTGGGGGTTTTGACAACAATGCCATTAGGTGAGCTGTCTAAAATAATATTTTGTTTCGATGTATTAAAGATGTCAAGCATTAAAATGCTTTCGATTAATTTCAGCAATTGATGCTGTCGTTTCTTATTCTGTCTATTTAATATTAATTCAGGATTCTGCAAGGATGACGCATAATTGAACATGGTATATACAGCTTCTAATATAGAATAATCGCTAAAGCTGTTATCACCCGGGATCGATCTCTGAATTCCATACCCACAAACAAAAACTTTACGTCTGAGATCTTTCCCCCTTATCACATTCTGATAGATTGTTTCAAAACCTTTTTTACTTTCCAAAACAGTTTCTATGATTAGTGATTTTTTTGTTTTAGGATCGAAAAGAGTGATTTTGATTATTCCTCTTCTCGATAAGTCTCTAATGAAGCTGCCATATAATTCTTTCATGAGCGCTGCACCGCTCAACTCGTCGCAAAGACCTATTGCAATACAGCGCAAGAAACATGTCTTTCCAGATGCATTGTCGCCAAGAATAGTATTCCACCGCGCGGGAATGCCACCATTTTCGAATGAAATCTTTATCTCATCGAAACATCTAATATTCTTTATGTAGACTTTGGAAATATACATATTTAAAAAATTGTTGTTATTTAATCTACTAACTTCGCTTAGCACTCTAAGCTAAGCAGATTTATAAGGTAAGTTAACGCATTTTCTGATATTATTGTTGTAAAAAAATGAGCGAAGAAGTACTAATAGAAAAAGACTATATCATGGTTGAAGAAGAAAATGCAAGCGGATTTGCTCCTGCACATTGCGGTATCCTGGCTTATTAATGTCTTTACTCAATGAGGTGCGAGAATGCCGAAGAAGGTCAGCATCGTCACAGGGCCAATAGTTGGCCTTCGCTCTACAAAATTTATTGAAGAAACTACTGCGTTTGCGAAGACTGCCGGCGAAAAAGTCGTTCATTTCAACTTATTCAGCGAAATACTCGATCATTGTGGCATCGTAGCCCGTAATGCTTATGAAGAGATTCTGCATATTGGCAATCTGTTCAACGGCTATGAATATCAATTCAGGTGCATGCGCGAAAAAGCTTATCTGTCTCTTGCCAGAAAGATTGATCGCCTGGGGAAGGACGTCAGTGTCATTATCAGGACTCCCGCGTCGATAGAATGGCGGGGATACAACTTGATTCTGAAGGACCACCGGATTATTGCGGAAGCAATAATGCCGGACCTGATTGTAACCCTTATAAACGCCGAATGGAAAATAAAAGATCATTTAGCAGGGAATTATGGCAAGCATGTTTTAAAAGTGATTGCACAGCAAAAGGAACTGACAGTCCCCAAAATACTGGAGTGGCTGGCTTCTGAAGTATCGGCCAGCGAAGACTGGGCTGAGTGGGCAAGTCACCTGACGAAAAAGAAAGTGAAACACATCGTTTTCGGAATGGAAACGCCAGGCTACAAGGACAGAAAGAAATATGTTCGCGATGTTGAAGGCCTCGCGAAGCTGGTAACGCAGAAAGATGTTCCCACTTTTTACACATCGTATTCCATGACCGTAGCGACTGAACCTGTAAGAAAGAAAATAAACGACGTTATCTGGAAGCTGCGAGCATACGGCGTAGTCATTGATCCTGCATCGATAGAACTCGGGACCAATGTCGACAAAGAACACGAGAATATAGTTTTCGCCTATACCATTTGCAGAGACCTGCGATGGGATGTGCAAAAGGTTGACGCAGTGGTTGCCATCCACCCTTATGATGAAATGCCGCCACTCAGTACGGGCATGATGGACGAACTCGGTCATGCCCGCGCGTATGGGAAAGACAGATATTTAATACTTCCAAAAGGTGGAGGTAGCCCATTCACGCGAGATAATTACGTGCCTGCCAACCATGTCTTTAAGACAGAGGCAGAGTTCTTTAATTTTGCGGAAAATAAACGGAGACCTACGCTCAAACCCAAGTACGAAAAGTTCCAGAAAGCATTTGCGACCTGGCAGACAAAACATGCGAAAAAAGATCAAAAATAATTACGGGAGGCATCATGCAGAGATTACTTGTAAGCGTTCGGGGACCGCAGGAAGCAATTGCAGCTATTAAAGGGGGGGCTCACATAGCTGATGTCGAATATCCTGCTTCTGCTCTTGGGACCCCATATCCGCTCAATATCCTCACTGTTCGCAATAGGCTGAACAAGGCCGGATATAAGAGGATACCGGTGTCAACCAATATTGGTGAGGTACCGGGTGTGCGTGCTTCATCTTGCCAGGCGGCCTTGGGCGTAGCAACTGCGGGGGCTGATATCATCAAGTGCGGCATGGCCGAACTACCGTATGATGCTGCGGTTTATCTCGGCAATCTTATGGTCCGGACCATCAAGAAATTCTATCCGAGAAAAAAAGTTGTGACTGCCGTGTTCGTCGATGACGACATGAGAAGATACTTTGACCCCTTTGCCGAAGGGATAGCGTTGGTGAAAGAGATCAATGCAGATGGCATCCTTATCGATACTTTCAATAAATCGATCGAGAAAGGACTTCTGGATTACTGTATAAAGAAGGATTTGAGAACACTTGCTAAAAAGTGTCACAGGGCTGGGAAGGAAGCCTGGATTGCGGGCTCCATTACAAGGGAAGATTTACCGGACCTATGGGCTACGGGCGTTGATGTAATTTGCGTCAGAGGCGCTGCTTGTGAGAAGACAGGAAAAGGGCGATTTGGCGAAGTTAAGGCAAAAATCGTTAAGGATCTTGTTTCGACCTGTCTATAACCATAGCGGGATTGGGAAGATTGCCTGATAAGATAAATTGCAATGTTTATCCCTTTATTCTCTCATCACGATTGGCTTTTCGGGCTCCTAAAGACCAAAGGCCCGTAAATCATTCTTCACTGCTTCGACACCACTCCAGTCCGAGATTCGTCGGCGAAACATATAATAGCATGGGGAATCAGGCCATGAAAGCTGCATTGCAGCCTTGAGTGCATCTGCTGGTCGCGCCTGAAGTAGAAGTTGCTCTGAGGCAGGCGGGATTTCTCTTGGAATTGTGTCCCAAATCGCTGAATCTTTAGAGGTGAGCCCGGCACGTACGCATGCACAAAGCTGTTTCGGATGGCTGTAGCTACGCCTTCCGCGCGCCACTGTCGCAGGAAATAGATCGCCTAAAACACTAACGACAGATATATAAGAGCGAAGGACTGAATCGGCAATTACACTGGCCGAGGGACGGATGTCCCGTAGCGTACACCAGTGCTCCCATGACTTCCCCCCGTTTCTCTGACTATCTATAGGTTGATCGAACTGCTGGCGTTGCCATCCGTTGAACCGGTAGGCGTCGTCATTGGCTCCGCGTGCTGATATATGGCCTATCGAAGTTCCTTCAACAAACCCAAGCAATTTCGATCCCTGAAGAAGCACCCGTGCCGCTGGTGAGGCTAGAGGATGCGTCGAGGCCTGTCCTTCGGATTCTACTGTCAGAGATGAAAAATATTGGTCAAGAGTGGGGTTATAAGAGATTTCAATCCATAACAGACGACCATCGGTCGCTTGCCGAACTCCACCGGCTGCAACTACGTGGCATGAAATGTGCCAAGCTCCATTGTCACCTGAGGCACCAGGGCCCAAATCCGCCCCATTAATAATTGTCCGATCAAGCCACATACGCCGAATTGCTTCGAGGTTCTCATCGCTATCGGATAAACTTCCTCCCTCTTCAATTTGAAAGCCGAAAATGCCGCGTTGCATAGTCGCCTCCTGGCGAACCTCAGAAAACAAGGCATTTCGAGTTGTTTCTTTGTCCTTCTTGCGCTGCCAATAAATGCGCCCTACGACTACGGCTGTCCCAATCAAAGCGGCAATGAGCACTGCATTTATAATTAGCTGCAGGACTGTCATACATCCTTTCTACGTGATGATTCGTGCTTCTCCCGATGAGGCGTGAATCCCGGATTTTGAATAAAACGACAAGGAAAATATATTAATTGTCAAGGCGGATTTCGGATTAACGAGCGCCCCTATGAGACCGCTCAATAGATTAGATTAATAAAGAGGATTGAGTTGTTTCATCTGGTGGCACAAGATTACCTTCCTAAATTGTTTTAAATATGCTCGAATTCATGGCATATTTCAGCAACGCTCCTACGCACGATTTCTACTTGTACCATGCATTCAATTAACCAATACAAAGATTTGTAGTTCAGTAAGATCGTTTGGTTGAAATTATCAACCAGTAGTTCAGTATTCTTTTCTCCGGCCGGTATCGCGGCCACCTACTAATGCACAATCACACCAAGGAAAAAAAACATGTCAAATATCAATCGAAACATGTTGAACATTCGCGGGAGATATCATTTTTTCCGTTTTTGTCTGTATCGCGGTGAATGAGTAAGACTCAAATGAGAACGTACAATGACATCCATGTGGTTGCTCATGGTAAAGTCTGTATAATCGTATTTTTTAGGAGTTCGTAATTTACGAATGCATAGAGCAAATATAGGAGCAGGGACTATCATCAAAAGTCGTTTATGTTCAAAAAAAAGAGCCTTAGTTCTATCCTTCTCGTTATCTGTTAAAGCTTCGCTTTTCCCACGTCTAACCGCTATAGCGAAACTGCCATATTCGCCGCTTGTATAATCTAATATTTGTCTGAAGTCGTCAGGTGTTAGTTCTTCGTAGTTCTTGCATTCAAAAACAATTTGCCTGCTGCGGTAGTCCTCGTAAATTCTTTGCCAGAATGTTGTTTTAGTAATGTTAGTTGCTACAACATCTCTTTGATTCAAAGCTGCTGTCGGATTTGGTTTAAGTTCAATGTTCGTTAAAGATCCAGCGAACAATAATCTGACTGCCCTCGCTACCCACGTTTCAAAGGCACTACTGCCATCATGTCCCGTGGGGATGCCCGATAGTTCCTCAGGAAGCCTTCCGAGTCGCTTCAGGCGTAAATTGAACGTATCACTTTTTGGCGGGGCAGTATATTCATCGTTTACCTTGATTAACATTTCTGATGGCTCAGATGTCACCGATATGTCAAGCGCCTTCCAGTAACAAGGGTGAATAAGGGTTTCACGATTCGGGTCCGCGGTTAGAAGTTCAGACATGGCACCATCATGACAAAACAAATAATTACCAGAGCTAGCATCTTTAAGTCCTATAAACCCGACACTGTAAAGGGCCGAAAACATCTCGCTACCGGTTTCAAAAAGAATTAAATCTCGAGCGGCACTATCTGCATAGTCGTTATGATCTGCGATATATTGCAAATGATCTGATACTGCTCGAAAAGGTTGCAACGCAGGCAGACCGTGAAAGCTTGTCACAAAAAGACGAAGTCCCGGTAAAACTTTATCGTACTCTTTACACAAGTCCTCGAGCCTGTACTGTGAAATACTAATCGCGCTCTTTTCTATATCGTTCTCAATAAGAACATTGCGTCCTTCGCGAGTTGCGTTTACATATGATTCGTTGAGTAGTACCAGAATATCCCTAGGTCGAAATAGTGTAAATCTCAAGCACTTATTAAAACCTTCGCGATTCTGAAGTTCGCGCTGAGCGAATCTGTTCCAGACCTTCACTTCATTTTCTACGCTATCTAGTTTAAGTACAATGCGCAACCGGGCAGCAATAAAATGGAAGAGCGACTCTTCATTCCACTGTAAGCGGAGTGTATGCCCTTCAATATGGCGTGTAAAATCATCGTCGAGTTGTGCAAGAGCTCGAATCATGTTATCTCTGATAAACAAAATTGGATAAAAAGGAAATCGTCTTTCTCGATATTCTGATGCTGTTCTAGCAAGACCACCAAGAATGGATACGGAAGGGACATCTGGAACCCATGCTTCATCGAGACGGTCGTAAAGAGCTACGATCCGAAGCTCCGTTTTTTCGAGCGCCTCATGAAGGGAATCAGTAACTTGTCTAACCTGGTAGTTTGTCGCAATTATTCGTGCAATTTCTTCCTTCGAAGGAGAACCAGATAATGTTCTTTTCAAAATTGCCATGCAATTTGTAATGCCACTTCCGGTGCAATAATCTTGGTGTCTTTTAATATACTCATTTAGAAATACTGCATTTTCTGACTTATTAAACAAATAATGTGTAGAAACAGCACTTGTTGACCTGAGCAGAAAATGCACTGTCCAGAGTAAACGTGATATAGGACGTAGAAGGCGATATTCTTTGGATATAGATGCGAGAAGCGATTGCATCTCTAGCATTTCATAATCTTGCGGCTCTTCAGTAATTAATATCGTACCAGTATCAGATGACAAAACATCTTTTAGCCGTTGATATATTGCACTCTTCCCAGTTCCTCGACGCCCAACAACATAGCTAAAATCCGTGGTGTGAAGCAAAGCTTGGTAGTCAGCTGTTTCAATAAAACCCTGGCTCAACATTTGCCGATCTGCTTCGGCTTGTGCTGATCCAAGTAGGTTTCCAATCTTTTTATTTTGCATGGTGTTCCTTTTTATTTCATATGTGGGAAGTCAAATGCAAGAGTGGCGCACAATCTGCTGTTGTTGCCATTATTTATCGGTCTTACGATAGAATGGACTTCCTCTGTAACGGATTCCTATCCCCACAAATATATGCTTGATTCGGTGACATGTCAACAACGCTGAACGGTGATGTCAATTGGAGGGGTGTCGTAGCGATAATTAATGGGCAGAACGCTCACGAATACAGCTTGAAAATTACATTATGGCCATCAAACGACCTTCGGGTTGTAGACCCGATGGACTTTTTTGTGCTCCGTTTTTAAGATGGACAGCATATCAACACTCGATACTTTCAACTTGAAGCAAAGTATTCGTCCAATTTCCGAACGTTGCACTCCACACCTACTTATGTATAATGCCAATATTATGACAGCGGTATGAAATCCGGTTTGATTCTTGCAATGAGCGTTTCGGCCTTCGCGGCAGTAGCCAGATTGGCGGCGTAAGTTCATAGATCAAAATGACGTAAATATCTCAGGCCCTTTATTAAACTCGTATTCCATTACATCAGATAAATTATCCCATAGATTATGCTCGGACGGATAAAAACGATCAAAAATATCTTTTTTCGTAGCTAGTATTTCGACACTGAGTGGAACCTCATTGACTCGTGTTTTCATTGGTTGCGGATTGAAATTTACGGCACCGGGGCAGATGAATTCCCACACATTTGAATATAATTGGTGAATAATTCGGTTCACGGACTTATGATGTGGATGATCATACTCTCCTTTTGTATTATGTGTGAAAACTAACGATGGAGCGAAACATTTTTCTTGAATAGCGTTTTTCCAGGCCAGAAATTCATTATCGGATAGATTCTTCATGCCTGTATCTTTTTGGCCAAGTGTAAGATATGCCACAATACCAACACCAAGACTCTTTAAGTATTCCATTGCTTTTTTAAACTGTCTGAATCTTTCTTCGTTTTCAGGCCCTGTAAAAGTGACAACCGTCCAATGCCAATTCGGGTAATACAGCATTGTGCCACCAGAAAAGATTATTTCATCATCAGGATGCGCAACTGCTATTAGGGCATTCACGCTCTTATCTGTCGGTATATTCCAATTCATGACTGAATTCTCCGCTTTACTTACCATCACAATAGCCTCACCAGCCTATGTAAATACAGTCAATAACGTTGCCACAATCTTGCCTGACGCTCGTTTGGGTCAGTCCGCGATATTGACGTAGGTGATTGGATTCTGTGCTCCTTGAGTGAAAAGGTGCCCCACATAGGAATTGATATAATGTTGGCGAAGGGAGTCTTCTGCCAGTGTACCAACAAATTCCCAACGCCCACGGCGGGGGAAACCTTTTCCATTATATCTGACATTGAACGTGGATCCCGAAGATACCCAACTTGTGATTCGGTAAACCTCACGGACAACTCCCTCGAAAACCGCAAATGCGTATTCCGCTTTGTCGCGTTTGTTAGCAACTTTCCACGCAGAGCGAGTAGCATCATAGAGTTCGATAGGAGTCATGCCGTAGTGGTATAGCTTGTTGATCCTAATGAGGATGGAGGGTTCTGTAATCCTGGCTTTACGATGGGTATAGTGTGCGATTAGTTCTTGGAGAGGCATTCGACCATATTTAGCGCCGCGACCGCGGACTGCATTGGCAAGGTTATGAATTCCCATCAAGTCAATTACGGCTGCTTCAATTGCAAGAGCAGTCTTTTCGTTCGGAAGACCGTGAGCGAGAATATCTATTTGGGGCTCGACTCCAGACGAGCGCATCTCCTTGATGATTTTGGCAACGTCGCGCTCCTCCTCAGCGTTAAGATGCGCAAGGGCGCGTCCACCTCGACCTTTTCCAACATAGAAAACCGTGTCATCGAGCGGGTTAACGTAGAGGTAGACGTAAAACCCAAGCGTACGCGCGACAGACTGAGGAATCTTTGGAGAGAGAGCCATTCGATACCTCCTAGTGCATAACGCTGCAGCTGATAAAAAACTTTAACAAAAAACGCAATAATACAAAATGAATTTTGTACATTCACTAATATTATATGAAACTCGACTTCACTTATAATCTTGCGGCCCGAAGCTGTATCTAATACCTCAACTTCCAGTTGAAATGTTGAACTACTGGAGACGAACATCGCGGTGCCCCTCCCAAGCTTTTCTCCTGTGGTATCAAGCCATCTGATATTATCGGGAGGGATTTGTTTTCGGCCGCGGATTGAAGTCTCCGGGGACCACATTCGGTATGCCGTTGGCGATGTCCACCGGCGTTACGCCAATATCCTTCAAGCCGTAACCGCTTTTTTGTGGCAGCTCGTTCACGATACGTTCTGGAATCACGGCATAGGATCGGGGAAGGGCTCGGACAGAACCCTGAAGACGAGCCTGATCAAAGGCCGAGAGCAAATCGCTCACGTCGCTCGTCATCGAATCGTCCGGTCCCCAATTGCTCCGGCCGAATTCCCGCTGACCCCGCACGCGTCCCTCGGCCTCTGCGGGTAACTCCGCTAGGGGTTTGAGCCCAAAGAGGACGTCTACGAACTTTACAACCGACCCATGATCACCTGAATCGTGCGAGACGACGTGAACGCGGGCATAGGGCGAAATCAGAATTAACGGGACGCGTGGACCATCGGTCACAACGCTCCCGTCCGGTCCGTAGGATCGGATCGGCGGAGGAACATGATCGTAATCGCCCTCCGAATCATCCCAGGTGATGATGATCACGCAGTTCGGCCAGTATTTGCTTTGCGCGACGGCATTGACGACTTTGGCCACCAGCGCCTCGCTGATCTGCGCATCGGAATAGGCCGCATGGTCGTCGTCGCCCAGAAAGTTTTTCTGCACATCGGGATCGGGATCGGCGGGCTTCATTCCGAAGATGTTCCGGTATCCCCCTTTGACAAAAAAGACTCCGCCTTCGTCGGGAAGCCTGGAGTTCATGACATCATCAAAGAAATCCTGGAGCCCGTGCAGATTCCGGGTGAGTTCGAGATTATTGGCGATGTAGCCGAAGTACTGCGGCCCGTTATGGTGAGTGATGTAAGAAGCATGCATTCCGCCGGCGTCGACTGGTCCCTCATCGTCGTCGGTTGGCTCTTTGTCGTAGCCTTCTTCGTACCAGCCCCATGGTATCGCTCTTCCGCCGTTTTGCCTGAGAAACGCAACATCATCCTTTACATCGGCAAGGTCGTTGTCCGGGTCGCGGTCATGCGAGGTCACTTCAGCCGCGTCTTTTCCTGACATCGAAAGCGGCAAGGTCGCATACGTCTGATTGAGCTGGATACCGTACGGATGGGGACCGGTGAAGTCACGAGGATTGACCGGCTGCTTGCCACCCGAGGGTGTCGTGTCCGCTGGAGATCCCCAAAACGGATCCCAGTCATTCAAGACCGGCTCTCCTGCCGTGCTGTCCCCATTGTCCGCATACCGCTCGTCCGGATGCAGTGCCGCCTGCGTTTGTCCGGTTTGAGCGGCAATAATGGCGAGGTTTCCGGGCGTCGAAGGACCGGTCATCAACTGGAAGACGTGATCGAAGAGCACGAATCGGTTTGCATAGCGCCACAGGAACGGAATCATATCCCCGTCCATATAGGCCATGGTAAGCTCGCCCATCTGCTTGGCCTGAAGGCTGGGAGCAGCGCCCATCTTCGGATATTTGTCTTCTTCAACTTGAGCGAACTTATCCATTTTCGCCGCGCCGTCAACGATGTCCATCTTTGCTACGATCCGAGAATGGGAGTGATCGACGTCATCGGTGTCCGCCGCGTATTCGCGGGGTCCGATGCGGAACGGTTGGATCGTGGAGACCGTTCCGTCGGTGCCGATGAGCTGCTGATGGAATCCCGGGGTTTTTTCCGGAGGCTGCGAAAAGATCCCATCTGCCCCTGGAAACGTGCCGAAATAAGAATCAAACGAGCGGTTTTCCTGGTAGATGACGAAGACGTACTTGACGTGCTTGCGCAACAATTCGATCATCTGATCTCTTGTAAGGGCTGGCTCGTCGGTTTCGGGCACAATGTACTTCTGGACGTCTGGATCATCGGAGTATCGCGCGATCTCACGGGACTTCCGGCTATCCCGATGATCGCTATAAGCGTTGCTCTCAGGGCGAGGCAGGGCGCAGCTCGTCAAGATGACGGGGAATTGCAGGATCAAGGCCGCCATTGTCACTGCAGAACAGAATATCTTAACATGTTTCATCGAACGTCTCCTTTCGTCAATCCGCGCTTCAGGAAGCGCAGATGAAGAAAACTTTCTTCATGGGCCTCATCTAGTACGCGCTGGGACTATTAAATTATTATGACGGCGCGGTTAGCTGGCGTTTTAACCTCGATTGTGACAATCTCATTGGTTAATGTATTCACTGGATATGCTATTTACCGAATCCTTATTTCATAACAGCAAGTTGATCTTTCGCTCTAAATTTGTACCACCCCGGGAGTTAGACTTATAATAGCTGAGGATTAAACGAAAAAAATACTGCAGCAACTCTTTGCCTGTCAGTCACCGCCGATATCAACAGTCACAAAGTACTTATTAATGGCTTCCTTCGTGAATGGAAGATTATCGGTTATTCTGAGGCCGCCGTTCGCCTTACGAACCATGAAGGCTATGTCGCAATCGGCCTTTTTTAGCACTCTGCCATACAACTCTTGGTCCAAGACATGCGCCAACAATTTCATTTTTGCAGCCGGTTCGACTGTAAATATCATAGATTCTAAGGGCGTATCTTTCATATTATGGAATTCATACTTTCCAATTACGTGTTCAGCGCCCGGCCCAGGGAGCCAGAGAAGAAAATCTCCGCGTGTTACAACGGAAATTGGGTTCTTGCTGCTATTTGTGATCTCAACAACGATAGGCGGGACTCTCAGCGGAGCCGTTAGGTGTTTCTGTATCGTCTCCATGTTCCCCAGCAATGCCGCAGCGGCAGCAATTACTGCAAGAATTGAGGCCAACGTGATCCTCGCTTTTGTAGATATCGCATTCCAGCGTTGCCTCCATGTGATGCGGGACGGGAGTGGCGTTCCATTGGGACCAAGTATTTTCTTTCCTTGAGTCATATTAGAGTCAGTGTTCTATCTGCTTCGGACATGTCTATTCTGCTTTGAAATTCAAGTTCTTTATATATCATGCGGCAGCGGCTGCCCCATTCTCACGGCGCGAAGCGCCGGGAAAACCAATTATTGAGTAGACTCCTACTGAACAACGCAGAATAAGTGCATAGTTAGGTAGTCTTCTTGGTCAGTTAATTAACGCTATATTATGCAAAAAATATATTCCTGATTCACGGTTCTGTCAACAAAATCGAAGAGTATGGCGAATGGATATGTGCTTTAAATGTATGCGGTAATAAATTCTAAATGAAGTATTGACTGTTGCTAAGATTGAAAACTCCAATGGTTCAGGAAGATGTTTTAATTTCAAAAAGATGCAACTTTAGCGGACTACAGGATGTAGTCCATTCTCGGCAATTAGTCACAATGTAACTATTTCAAACTGGAACAATTAATCACAATAATTATTTCGGCGGAACCATGACATCTCCTACACGCTTCCACGTGGCCGAAGTGACCTTCCATGTGCCGTCCTCCCTGGACAGGTCTACCTCAAAATTGTACACGCCAGATTCTTCCGGGAGAATGTTGCCACTCGTGTCGCGCCCGGTCATGACAGGCTGGAACATGGCCTGCGCGGTTGAACCGCTTACGACAACATCGACGCGCGGGATGTAAACCCCGATCTTCTGGTGCTGAAAGAAATTGTATGCCAGGATGTCCTTGACGGCGTTATAGTCGTTGCCCTGCGGGTCGTGGTAGCTTTTCGAGAGGTGGTCCAGCACCGCGCCGATCTTCTTCTCCTCGGCGGCATGCTGGACACTGGTAACGACCTTGATCACCTTTTCCTCTTCCGTGTCCTTCAAGCAGGAGCAAAACAGCGGTATGAGGAAGAGAATTATAAGCAGCGGCCTACGCGTTATCATGGCAGTTTCCCAGTCCAGTCATCAAAATGATTTATCACAAAATAATTCCGAGCCATCCCCTATCGATCTCCCTCATTTATTGTAACAGACAGAGAAATGATTTGCGGGCAGTTATTTTCAGAGAACCCGAGGTTAATACAAGGTGAGAGGAATTTGCAAGCAGGCGGGCCGAACCGTGAGGGTTTCGAACTGTCCGGCAACGTGAAAAAACTGTCCTGATAAAAAGAATTGGGGTTACAGCGTACGCTGTAACCCCTTGATAAGTTTGGTAGCGGGGGCCGGATTTGAACCGACGACCTTCGGGTTATGAGCCCGACGAGCTACCGGACTGCTCCACCCCGCGATGTGAGATGTGCATATTAAGGTACTATGGCGGCATTGTCAAGAAAATTCATTTCCCGGCATGCCGGTAACGGCGGCACCGATTCCGGGGATCATTGCGGCGATGCCGCTGCCGGCGCAGAGCCTGCCTTTTTACCTGCCTTCCCTCGATTCATCCCGGCCCTGTCTCCGGGTCAAAATCATTCCCCGGGAAGACGCCGGAGAACAGAGGGAGCAATCATGATGATTGCGGGAGAGAGCAGTTGTCCGTGCTCCGGCAGCATATCCGTGCCGGACAGCGCCATGCTTGAAACGTCCGGCGAAACCCTGAGCATTCCCCGGGCGAAACCACGAAACGCAAATAGTTCATCAGTATCCGCTTGCTACTTTTGTCCCCGCCCATAACCTTTCCAAACCCTCTTGTGCTATATTGGAAAGAGAGTCCGAAAAAGTTCTCTCTTATGCCGACAAAAGCATGCGCCGCAAAACGTGCGGCTCCTGGCGGCATTTTTTTTAAGAGCGGAAAATTACGCAGAAGATGAGCGGCAAGGCCCTTCCGGAAGTGCGGGCAAATAAATTCCAGGCTTCTTCCGGCGGGCCTTCGGGGAATAATATTCACCTCACGAAGGAGGTAGCGCAAATGAGACATTCAAGGGTAAGGACGCTGGCGCTGGCCGGCATGCTCTTTTTGGCCGCGGGATGCGCATCGACCCGGCCTGTGGCGCCGGCCGCCGACGAAACTCCTGCCGCGCATATCCAGGGACGGTGGGTTTGGGCGGAACTGTACGCCGACAATGTCGACACGGAGAAAGCCTTCTACCAGGAGGTCTTCGGCTGGCAGTTCGAAAGCCGCGGGAGGGGCACGGACACCCATACCCTCGTCCTCGCGGACGGCAAGCCGATCGCCGCCATCATCCAGCATGCGAAGCCGGCCGATGCCGAACGCGCAGCGAGGTGGCTGCCGTTCATGTCCGTTCCTGACGCGGTCCGCGCCGCCGAACAGGCGGTCTCCTCCGGCGGCAAGCTCGTCGTCCCCGTCAGATCCTCCCGGGGGTGCGTGAGTCCGCGGTCCTCGCAGACCCCGAAGGCGCGTTCTTCGGCGTGGTCCACAACAACGCTGGCGATGCACCGGACGTGTTCCCGCCCTACGATACCTGGCTATGGTTCGAGCTTTGGGCCAATGACCCGTCGGCGATGGCGGAGTTCTACCGGCCCATCGGCGCCTATACGGTGACGCGCCAGGAAGGGCCTGACGACCGGACCGAACTGCACCTGGAGGCGGGCGGGTTCCCGCGGGCCGGCATCCTGGAGCTTAAGCACAAGGACCGTCCCTCGACCTGGCTGCCCTATGTGCGTGTGCAGGACCTGCAGAAGACGGTGGCCAGCGTAACCCGCGCGGGCGGCAGCGTCGTTGTCGAGCCGAGCCCGGAGGTCCGGCACGGAACGGTAGCCGTGTTCCTCGACCCGCTGGGCGCGGCGGTGGCGGCTGCAGAGTGGCAGGATGAGACCGGAGAGGAGGGCAAACCATGAAACCCTGGGCCATCAAGAACGTTATTGCCCGTTTGCTCCTGCTGATGGCGATAGCCATGCTCCTGGCGGGCTGCTATTGGGCCGGCCCCCCGCCGGACGGGGACGGATATTACGGAGGATACGCTCCTGCATACTACGGGGGCGACGTGATCATCGGCGTCGGCGGGCACCGGGACGGGGGACGGGGTGACAGGCGGCCTGATGTGTCTCATATGCCGGCGCGGCGCCTCCCGGCCCCGGCGCCCCGATCCCAGTCCAGACCGGCTGGGCATCCGCAGCCTGGAAGAAGATGAGTCTGTGAGGGAGACTTCCCCGGACATTTGAGAGAGGAAACCCCGAAAGGCTGACGCCTTGAAATGCTGAAGGTGGGTCTCCATGTACAAAAAAAATTGCATCCTGACCGGGCGGGGTTCCTTCAGAAATAGCGGGGCCGGATGCGCCGGAATGAGCAGGGAGAGATCCGGATCGGCAAGAACGCGGTGGACAAGTTCCGGTTCTTCGTTCCGGTCCCGTTAAATTTTTTGTTCCAAATTTATTTGTGGCTATGAGCCCGACGAATTCCCCGCCCGTAAGGGCGAGGCAGGTCACTGGTTGGTTTCGTCCGGGATCCCCGCGTTCGCGATTATCCCGATTATGGTTGAGGGCCGGTAAAAAACCCTCACCGTCGGCCATCGTTTTTACCTCAAAAGCCTGCTTTGGAGGATGTCCCGCAGATCTCTTCTGCCGTCCAACACGCAGTGAATGAAAACCGGCTCTCCTGCCACTTCATAAATGATACGATAGGGCTTATAATAAATGGCTATTCGGATTATCCGGTTGTTGAGGCCTGAAAGTCCTCGATGTGGAAATCCTGTGTAAAGGTTGTTATGTCGATTCCAAAGTTCTTTTGAGTGGCGAATGTCATGACTCCTCTTAGCACCGATGGGGCTATTTCAATGCGAGTTTTAAATTGCTTTGAGTTGAACAGTATTTTTGCTCTTAGAACATCGAAAGAGTACCCGCGGCCATTTCGATTTATGTTTTTGATCACGCCATTCTTGGCTTCGGTAAGGGCGTTTGTGATGGGGAAATCGAAGAAGGCGAATATCTCAGTTTCCCAGTGAGTCATAGATATGACGAGGGGCTCAAATATGGACTCAATTTCCAACGGGATACTGGCTTTCCAGACTTTGTACGCTTCCTTGGCCTCAATGGCTGTCTGGCAGTTCCAGATGTCGAAAAAGGACTCCTTGAGTGTGTATGCCTGCCCCAATTCGGGGAAGTTTTTGGTCCAGATATCGAGTTTCAGCAGCTCTTTCTCATCCAAGTTTTTTTTGCGTCTAAGCAGGGTGAAGCGGTCCTTCATAAGTGCTCTTCTCCCGTGGCGAGTCTGGTTTTCCCTGGTACGCTTGCGAACGGCTTCAAGTGCATAGTTCGCCATTTTGACGATGTGAAACTTGTCAATGATGATCCTCGCGTCCGGGATGGCAGCTCGCACGGCATCCCGGTATGGCCGCCACATATCCATGGCAACCAGCTCCACAGTCTTACGGTCTGGCATGTTCATCAGGTATTGGTACACGACGTTCTTACTGCGGGTTTCAAGCATGTCGAAGATGGTGGCTTCTTCGATGTTCGTTAGAACGCAGCGTATGCTTTTAAGCAGGTGAACCTCATCAATACCGAGTATTCGGGGCGTCTCGAACTTGAACCTTTGCTCCAGATCGGCTACGTGGCCAGAAAAGACGTTGCGCACGGTTTTTTCATCGACGCCAATCTCCTCCGCCATGCTGGTAAAAGTCCTCCTGAGAGATTGCTCCTGGATGTATTTGATCAGGCGGTTCGTCATTGCCCGCTTGTCATCGATGTCAGGGGTTGCTTCCAGGAAGGTGCCATTGCACTTTTTACAGCGGTATCTCTGCCGGCCGATGAGGATCTCGACCTTCTTCCCATGGATGGATAGGTCGAGGTATGACTGCTCTCTTACGCCATGCTTGATGACAGTATCTTGGCTGAGGCACGTCTCACAGAAGACCATCCTCCAAGGGATAGTTTCGGCAGTAAAAACGTAGTGATCTGGATGCTCGTCTTCGGAAATGACTTTTAAATACGGTAAGTTAAGGATGTCCATACAGGAGGTTACTATATAATGTCAACCAAAGCAAAGCAAAAACACCCGTGCAAATTTATTATTGCAATGACCTAAATAATGACCTATAATTGTATCATAATTATTTGAAAGGAGATCATCATGCAACGAATTCATGCGCGTTCTTCGGTAAGCATTAGCGATTTGAAGAAAAATCCCTCAGGCATCATAACTCAGGCACAAGGTGAAGCCGTAGCCATCCTCAATCACAACCGGGCCACTGCCTATCTTGTGCCCGCCGCGTCTTTTGAAGCGATGCTAGAGCGGCTTGACGATATTAAACTTCGCCGTTTGGTGAAGGCGCGACGGAACGAGGCTTCTGTCAAGGTAGCGCTTGATGAGCTATAGTCTTGAATTCAAGGAATCAGCCTTGAAAGAGTGGCGTAAACTCGACGAGAGCATCAAAGTGCAGTTCAAAAAACGACTTGCTGGGCGTATTATTTCGCCCCATGTAGCTTCTGCTCGATTGTCCGGAATGCAGAACTGCTACAAGATCAAACTCAGGGATGCCGGTTACCGGCTTGTATATGAGGTTAACGACAACCGGTTGGTGATTATTGTCATCGCAGTAGGCCGTCGCGACCATGATCTTGTTTACAAGCGTGCAGAAAACCGTATGTAAAAAATCAACCAGCTACTTGGATACACAACTAGATTTCCCCGGCATCAACCGCAAAATCAGAATACCCTTAATATATTTTGCATGGTTCCAATCTTCGTGACGCCGCAGATATCACGTAGAAAGCGCTACAAGAGGGATAGTGTAAAAAAGATGAAAACAACCAAATAATCCGATTTGGGATGTCATGACAGAAAATGGAAAACAACCATAAAATCCGAATACCCTAATAAATTTCCCGATATTCCCGAATGCCAAGCCGCTCCAGTTCCGGTGGATAATGCCCCCTTACGGGCGACGTTTGCAGGCTGAGTATGGTTTGTTCGATGTCCAGAAAAAGCCGTTCAGCCTTCTCTTCGGAATCATTGCGTTTGACATAGACATACACATCATCTATGTCCCTTTCCGCGTTTTCGAGGATATAAACCGAAAAGAGCTTTGTCATTTGCCTGCTGCCCGTTTTTTCCGCAAATCCCTGAAAGCCTTTGTAGCCGGTTTGTATCTCCCCGCCTCAAGGCTTTTTTTGCTCTGGGCAAGAATTTTTAACATGGCGAGGCTCTCTTGCAGCTCCTCATACTCATTGATGCCCTGAATAACCGCCTTTGCCTCTCCATTGAGCGTAATAATAACAGGACTTCGGCTTTCTCCGACCACCCGTCGCGATCGCCCCTAACAGCGCCCGGACTGACTGCAAGCCCGACGCGCTACCGGTCTGCTCCGGCCCGCGGCGGATGGTTTAAGGGACATCTTCGGGATGTGCCTGCCGTCATCATCTCTCCATAACCTCTCCGCTCTATTCTGATCAGTAAGCACGGCTTTCGCGCGCTGCCCGCAGAACGGATAGCCGACATTCGCTCTATTTCAAGAGACAGGAACATCCACTGCGGTAAATGACGTGGAAACCAGTTTACCGCAAGGACCGTTCTTAAGCCTCCGTGAGCAAGCCTGAATGTAAGTGAATTACCCCGCAGCAAGCTGCGGGGCATCGGAACTTGAAACCTTAAAAAAGCACAACAAAGAAGCTGAAGACTTATCCTAGCTTCGCCAGGATGTCCTTTTCATCCCAGCAGCAAGCTGCTGGGTATTTCAGGACTGTTTTATAAAAAATGCCGCTCAAAATTGCTTATCGTGACGGGATATACTTATTATAAGGAAGTCGAAAACTGGCGGTCAGGAGGGAGAACCATGAAGATTAAATCCGGCCCTATAGCAGCCTTGATGACGGCGCTGTTTTTGATTACAGTAACCGGATGTGGCAACAATAATACCAACAATTTTTTCTATTACGGCGGTGAGAACGATTATATTATGACAGACCCGTCAGGACTTACCTGGATGAAGTTTACCCGTGATCAGAACGGGAACCTTTCAGGTTACGTGGATGATATTGAAGGTTACACCTATAATTTTACCGGCACGGTGGCTTCAGATGGCACTTTTACACTATCGGGGACGGGTTATGCCGCGACCGGAACGATATCGACCGATGGAACAGTAAGCATTCCCAGTGAACAGTTGTCGCTCCCCGGAGGCATCTCGTCGACTAATGCATATGGTTTTTTGGTGCAGCCGGCACTTACGCAGGTCGCCGGTTCCTATTATTCCGCCATAACCGGCACGAGTACTTCGGCATATGGGATTACCATTCATGGCGATGGCACCGTCGCCGGAGAAAGCCTGGACATTTTCGGGAACAAGTTTACTATTTGTAATGGTTACATAAGCACTTCAGGAAGCACTTCGGGACAGTTCATCGGGCAGGTGAAGAATCCCAGCCTCTTTTTAGCGCCAATTCCGGTTACGGGTACGACGGATGGAACCAATTTTACGCCGGGCCTCCTGACTTACATCGACCTGACCAGCCGAATGAGCAGTACTCTCCAGTGGATGGCGGGGGTACTGTCCATGAATATCAACGCCGGACTGTATTACGGAACAATGGAGTTCGGAGGTGTTACGAGCCCGGGCAGACTCATCATTAATTCCGATAATGTTATCCTGGGTAATATAAAAACAGATCCTTTGGGCGGACTATATGGCGGATTCTTGTCGGGGAACGCTTACCAGCCTGATCCTGCAACGAGTCCTTCGCAATGGGCATTTAATTTGGACTATTCCATCAATACCTACTCCGCTGCAACCGGATACGGCTCTCTCCCGGGCGGAACCTTCAGCGGCAGTTTTTCAGGCTACACTTTAAGCGGGGATGGTACAAGCAATTCTACTCCCCCGCAGACCGGGATGATCAGTTTCTCACTGATCAACAGCTTCTAGGGGTCAAGACAGATAATGAGGAAGACTATTATCGTTTGAGCAACCTGCGGTTTCTCAAGCACTTCCCTCAATAAGTGTCAATGGTCATCTAAAAGTGTACCTCCCTCATGCATTCCTCTGGTTTATTTGTTTGATCAGTTCTTGGTATTTCGGAGTGGAAGTTTCACTCCAGACTGTATAGATATGCTGAAGCTTTGTCCGCTTTTATTTCATCTAACTTCATACCTATCTTATTCAGCATAAAGATAAAATATTTCTCTTCATCAATAAGGGGGGCAGAAATTACTTTTCCCTGGTTGCCCTTATGTGAAAATATGAACCATACTCTACTGTTGCCTTTGAGCTGTTGCAAATCAGCTGCATAATCATTAGGATTACTTCCTGAAGCGATTCCCTCGACTATTTTGACGGTTTGTAAATTGAACTTTGGTAAATAGTATCTGAAAGCAGGAATAGAGCTATACGATACATATATTACATCGCTACTTACTTTGTGATGTGCAACATACTCCAATACCGACCTTATATCTTCATGGTTGTCTGGATGTTTTAAATTCTCAATTGCTTGGCTCGCCGGACTGTGTAATATTAATATGGCTATGGATAAGCTAATACAAAAGGCAACAAACGAATGTTTTTTCGCAATAAAAATTCGTATCTGTTCGATCCCCTCCGCTATATACAAAAAAATAAATGGCACTGCAAATAATAAGAGCCTGCCATAGAATGGATATTTTTTTAAGCCTGAAGCCAATATTGTAAATAATAACGGCGTAATTATTATTATGGCTGTTCGCCTTTTTCTGATTGAGTATGTTGCACATCCTACTAAAATCAAAAGAGAACTGACAGACTTAATAGAAGACCTACTAGAAAGTCCGAGAAGATAATGGTACATTTCGCTGTATGCATGTCGAAACCAAATGGGGTTTTTCCATGGAGGCATAGGCATAAAGTATTCATTCCAATATGATACCAGGTATGAATTCGATGCCAATTGACTAAATGATATTGAATAAAGTACTACAAAATTAACTATCCATATAAGCAGCGTCAGTACAAACAATTTACGGGTTCCCTGATCTTTCATTGTGAAAATATCAAAAATGAAACACAAGCTTATACCAGAGATAATAAAGAAAGCTGGATGAGACAGCCACATAGAAATACAGCCAACCAATATCAAAGTAATTATATTTTTAGGCCTTGAGTCTGGGCCAATGCATTTATCGGCGCATAGCAATAACAATAGAGTCACCATTACATCACTAGAATACTGTTTACACTCAGATGCATAATATATCATTGAGCTATTTATAGAGAATAGAGTAATGGCCACTATTTTACCTATTCCTTTTGTATAGGCATTAGCAACATAATAAATTAATATTAAAGAAAGCAACCCAGCTATAAAAGGGAAAGCTCGCAACACATAATCCGTATTACCAAAAGCAGAAATAAAAAGCTTTTGTATAAATAGAAACCCTATTGGTGCGCCTTGGTCATAGGAGAGTGGTTGAGTGAGTTCAAAAAATGAACTATTGACTATATTAAGGGCTAGAGTCGCTTCGTCAAACCACAATGACCGATTAAATACATATTGATAAGATCGTAAAATCAAGCCACAAACCAATATTAAATATATTGCAATATTGTATAAATTGTCATGTCGGCTTTTATCGTTATTCATAATATATACGCCATTTTTCTTTTGAAGATGTCTCGTTGCCAAAATGGTTAGGCAGCCTTAAGCAAATAAAACGGCCTCCTTCACCGAATCCGGGGTGCTGTTGGAACGACAAGTATAAAAGAAGAGCATAGCTAACCAAGTCAGTGTAAGATGTTTCCGCGACGAAATATCAGAACACAGACAGGAAATGCCTATTCCGCTATAAACACAACATTGGCAGTATGCTGACAATAATTCAATCACCTATTTTTTTATTTGTGGCCCAAAGGTGATATCAGCAACCCAGACCTGATTGACACCGGTCACGTTCAGGCCTTTGATCGGGTTCGGGTATACGGGATAAAGGTGGTTGCTGTCCGTGGTCTTAACGAACCGTCGGGTCTTCTTCGCAAAAAGACCCTTTTCTCGCATGATCCGCTGGACTTTCTTGCAGTTTACCACCATGCCATCACGGCGGAGCTGAGCCGATATTTTTCGGTAGCCGTACGTAGCAAAGTCTTCAGCAATCTCTTCGATCCGGGCGATAATGGCTTGGTCCTCAGGAGAAATCTCCCGGGGCTTCAGCTTGTAGTAATAACTGGTTCGAGGGAGGTTCATGAGTTCGCACCCCCTCGTGATGGTTTTGATAAGGTCTCGGTAATGAACTGCCTTTTTCCCGGGACTGTTCGAAGCTCTGATGCAGAGCTTTTTTTAAAAACGCATTCTCCAGATGGGCGTTTCCGAGTGCCTGCTCTAATTGGCAAATCCGTTCTTCTCGGGCAGCTTCCCGGGCTGAACCGGCCTCAAAGCTGTTTTTAAGACATTGCCTTCTCCAATGATACAAAAGTCCGGAAGAAATACTATGTTTCCGGCAGAGCTGAGCCGCGGTACCGTCACCGCTGAGATATTCTTCAACAACTTGACGTTTGAATTCGATGCTGAAACTTCTCTGTTTTCTCATGACAAGATCCTTTCTGCCCGTCCCGGGCCGGGGATCCTGCCTGATAGTCTAACATATTTTGTCTAAACGGAGGGGGGCAGTTCACTTGACAAACCGACGGCATATGGTTATACTTTATATAATTTGTAAGTCTAACTAATAGGAGTAAGCCTATGTCCATAGCTGTTGTTTCTTCTAAAGGGCAACTTGTGATACCAAAAGAATTGCGGGACGCATTGTCCATTCAAGCCGGACAAAAGGTACTTGTAAAATTGGTCAAAGACCACGTTGAGGTTGTTCCGCTGCCCAAGGACCCCGCCAAGGCCTACTGCGGGGCATTTGAGAAAGGCTCCTCACTGACTGCGGCGCTCTTGCGAGATCGAAAGGAGGACTTGGAGCATGAAGAAAATAAGACTGCTCGATTCATTCGCCATACTCGCCTATCTCAAAAAGGAAAATAATTATCTTCGCGTCAAAGAACTTCTATCCACCCCAGACATCCCTGTACTCATGAACGATATTAATGTAGGAGAAACATACTACATTCTGGCCAAAAATAGAGGGAAGGAACAAGCTGATATTTTTCTTACTGTAATGCTTCCTAGCCTTCCAATTATCGTTCGTTCCAATTTGTTTGAGCATGTTATTGAGGCATCGAGGATTAAGGCAAATCATACGCTTTCTTTTGCCAACTGTTTCGCTGTAGCAACTGCCTTGCGAGAAAGCGCAATTATTGTCACCGGTGACCCCGAATTCAAGGCCGTGCTGAAGCTCGTCGAAATAGAGTGGTTATAGTTCTCCCTCCATAAATAAACTGTTTCATGCCTACTTTACAAGTTAGTAAATAAACAGCATACGCCATAAGACACTATTTGCTTTGTCAAACATATAATTCCGATTTTTTATTCAGAGATGGTCCAGAATCTCATGGACCCGGGTTATACTGAATCTGCGAGAGTTCACCGCCCTCTCTCGCGAGAATCCCTTTCGGCATCTCAAGCCCTGAAATCTGACAATTCACCGGTAAATTAAACATAGACAAAAAGCTGTGTTCTGGTATAATCCAACCTGCCAATGGCGAATCGAAACCGGCATCTAGACAAAGAGCCTCGATCACGTCGGGATGGTGGGACGGGTTAATTTGACCACGCGGATTTAGCACCTCTTCTCTGACCTCGTTTTCCTCATCTTTTGCTTTAAAATACAGGCGATACAGTCAAAAGTTTTATGAAAACTCAAGAGGCATGTATGAAACCACAGAGGGAGCGGAGGGAAACCACCTAAATGGCGTGCCACTGTGCTCGCGTGGTTGATAGGTCAAGAAAGGTCCAGAAGCGCTGGTAATAAGGGGGCATAGAGAGGGAGAAATGACAATAACGGATTTTCTCTCTGAATTCAATATGTACTCTGTTTTTTATGCTTAATAGAGAGTTTGACAATACGCCATATTTATCGAGGAGAAATATTGTGAAAAAATTGCTGAGAATATCTTTGGTTGGTCTAATGTTGGCGGCTACGCTGGCCGCCTGTGCCGGAGGAGGTGGGGGTACAGACCCAAATACCACATATACCGTAACCTATAATGGCAACGGCAGTATCAGCGGCATTGTCCCTGTTGACTCAACTAACTACGCACACGGACAAACTGCCACGGTGCCGGGGAATACAGGCAACCTTGTAAATACAGGATATTCCTTTGTGGGCTGGAACACGCTGGCTAACGGGACCGGCACGACTTATACGCCGGGGCAGACATTCACGATGGGTACGGCAAATGTTATTCTGTATGCGATGTGGACCACAAAACCCACGTACACTGTAACGTATAACGGCAACGGCAATACCGGCGGCACAGCCCCTGTTGTTTCAACCAACTACGAGCAGGGCCAGACCGTTTCGGTAGTCGCCAATCCTGGCAATCTCGTGGATACTGACTACACCTTCGCGGGCTGGAATACGTTGGCTAATGGATCCGGAACGACCTATACGCAGGGGCAGACATTCCTGATGGGGACGGCGAATGTTACCCTGTACGCGAAGTGGACCGCAAATCCCACCTATACCGTAACGTATAACGGCAATGTCAACACCGGCGGCAGTGTCCCGATTGATTCAACCAACTACGAGCAGGGACAAACCGTCACGGTGCTCGGCAATACCGGCAATCTCGTGAATGCCAACTATACCTTCAAGGGTTGGAACACGCTGTCTAGCGGAACCGGAACGACTTATACGCAGGGGCAGACATTCACGATGGGGACGGCAAATGTTATCCTGTACGCAACGTGGACTGCAAATCCCACCTATACCGTAACGTATAACGGCAATGTCAACACCGGCGGCAGTGTCCCTGTTGATTCAACCAACTACGAGCAGGGGCAAACCGTCACAGTGCTCGGCAATACCGGCAATCTCGTGAATACCAACTATACCTTCGAGGGCTGGAACACGCTGTCTAACGGAACCGGAACGACTTATACGCAGGGGCAGACATTCACGATGGGGACGGCAAATGTTATCCTGTACGCAACGTGGATTGCTGCTCCTTCGACCGGCTTGCAGATTGTATCATTAGGTTCCACATCCGTCTCGTCCATGTCTACGCTGACCATTACCGGCAGTGGTTTAGACGCGGCGAACAGCGAGGTGTCTGTCAGGTTTACGCCGGAGGATGGTTCCGCCGCAATGACGATTCCAGCCATCTCCGTTTCAGCGACCACGATCGCCGTACCGACGCCCGTGTTTTTCGACCCGACCACCTGCCTGTCGATTCCCGAAACGGTGGATGTGGACGTGATCGAGTACACGAACGGAACGATCAACGTGTCCAATACCCTGACCGGCCTGCAGGTGTCCGCTTTGCCGGCCATGCCGGCCGGAACCACTCCGGGAGCCCTGACCACCCTGTTCCTCGAGACGGCTGCCAACGTGTCCACCGCAACACAGAGCAGTATCGCCTCCCAGGCAAGCCTGTCAATACTCGCGAGGGCCCTGAACACGCAGAACACCGACCTGAATCTGGTTATTTCGGCACTGAACGGCGTGATTCAGAGTTCCGGCTCCAGCACCACCATCACCTTGAGCGCCGGAACAGAGATCACCCTGAGTCCCGGCGTATTGGCTGCTTCGGACGAGATCATACAAGCCTACCTTGCGAACGCCGCGGCCGCGATCAACTCCGTCCCAACCTCGACGGAAGAGACGAAAGCGACCGTCAATAAGTATCTGGTGTCTGAGAAAACGATATCAGTCCCGCCGCCTTCGACTGCCGAAGTGGGCAGCAATAACAGCGCCTATCTTACCCAGGTCTCCAATTTCTACAACAATCTTTCCGGGGCCAATCCGGCAATCAGCGCCCTGGAGGAAAAGTTATTGATCAACATTACCGCGGAAGCGGCCGGCGGCGAGTTCATCGGCGAACTGGGGAACGCCTACAACGCTGCGGGCGCAATGTCGCTCACGTGGGACGCCTTCGTGGCCATGGCTTCCTCGCGGATCGTCAACGGTGAGGCTCCGGAGGGGAGCGAATTGTTTACCGGCGCCGGCGGCTCGCTCTACGAACAGTTGATCCAGAACCTGGCCCAAACCGATACTCACGGGGCGGTCGGCATCGGTGTCGATGCCATCGAAATCATGCACCTCGCGGCAACCACCCTTCCGACGACAAATCCCTCCATTGGCCAGCTCATCCAGAACGGCGGGCTCTATTCCGCGCCACAAGGCGATACGCTGATCGTGATCGTAAGCGGCAATCAGACACTGCAGATTCCACAGACGCCCGGGTCTTTCAGCAGTACGGACCTCGTCATCCCCTCCTGTATCGGCGACACATCACTCAGCTCCGGCTCCACCTGCAGCAGCGGATCATCCAGCAGCAGCTCGTCAAGCAGCAGTTCATCGAGCAGCAGTTCGTCCAGCAGCAGTTCGTCGAGCAGCAGCTCGTCAAGCAGCAGTTCGTCAAGCAGCAGTGGCTCCGGCACTTCGTATTATACTTATTGTGTCGAAACCCTGACCTGGACTTATCCTCCGGGTGTTTGGAATAGTGGTACTTTCGCAGGAAGTAATTCACCCGGTAATGATCCAAATGGCTGTGGCGGAAGTGGTCTTGGCTCCTGCTCCTATACGACAACGTGGTATTGTGACAGCGGTACTTATCCGGACCCTTGCGCGACTGCTTGTATTATTCAATAACTCCTGTCAGACGCCCGCAGGCAGACTGAGAATCCTGTTTATCTTACAGTGTCAGGAATCAGTGATGAAACTGTTGGACAAGGGCTGATGGCAGACGACATTGCCGGATGTCCGGCCACTTCGAGAAGATGGTCCGGGCGAAGCACCGGCAATTTCAGCAAGGAGTTGAAGGAACGCGCGTTGCCTGTCCACACATACTTTCTGCAGGCAATTTTCTTTAAGAGCAGATCCTTGCGAATAACGTTTACCGCTATTTCTTTTTTGCTTTCTCTCATAGTCAGCCCCGCTTTCGGGGCTGACTATGGTTTTTCGCTGGACCTCTCCAGCATCGACAATCACGTCACGGTCACGGCAAGAAATAATTCAACCTCCGAAGCCGTCATAAAGAGCATCGAAGTCGAACTTGCGGGCAATACGTACCTTTTGGTCGGCACCGATACGCCCTTGCCCCCCCGTTCCGGCCTCACGCGCGACGCTTTCGTAAAACTGCCCGCCCTGCCAGGCACCTATCCGCTCATCGTCACGCTCTCCTATTACAATGACAAGCAAGTAGCCACGCTCCGGCACGTCGGCCTGTTCTATTACCGCCAGCAGGCCCCGCTGCCGGAAACCTGCAAGCTTGACGACGTGACCATTGCCCGCACCGGCACGATCATTATACAGTGCCCCAGGCCCGAATTATGGCGCCTGGTGTTGCCTTCCGAGATAAAAATCTTGTCGGAAAAGACCGAACCGGGCCGGAAAATCATCAGGGTAACCAGCACCCTTAACGGGCTGAACAATGTTTATCCGTACTTTGCGGTTGCCGAGGACGTAAAGGGCGGCGTCCACCGGACGGCCCTCGAGAGAGCAACAATCAGGGTGCTAGCGACTTCCATGACCCCAAGGGTCATGGGGAGAATGCCGAACGCGGCGCTTCTTGCCCTGCTCGGCGTCTTCATCGCCGCCTGCTGCCTGGCAGGAGGAAGGGAGGGGAGGACTGCCCTGTCACTGCACAAATATGCGAGCAGGATGGTCCTGGTCACGGCGTCCTACCTGCTGCTGAAAAATGCCGGCGGGCTCGCTGCCTGCACCCTGGACTGGCTCCACTCCCCCTTTTACGGGAGAATCGCAACCGGCATCATCGGCCATTTTAGCGGGTCAAACTACCAGTATTTTTTCAGATATTTCATCGATTCCTATTACCTGGCCTGCCTTTTCGTCCTCTATCCCTATCTCTATTACCGGGAACAGGAGTGCCCGCTTGTAGACGACAAATACTCGAGCCTGATGATGAGTGTATTCTCCCTGAAGGACGTGATGAAAGGCGGGCGGCTGTACTGGAATTACGTGAGCAGGCTTGGCTTCCTGACCTTTTGCGTCAAGATATTTTTCATTCCGTACCTCGTCTCGTGGGTCATCAACAATACCTTTTATCAGTACGGCATTTCAAAATCCTTCGTCTTCGACCTTGCCGCGATAAATGCCTGGCTGGTTGCGCTGTTCATCTATATCGACACGACCATATACTGCTTCGGATATCTATTCGAGTTTGATTTTCTCAAGAACAAAATCAAGTCCGTGGAGCCCACACTGTTCGGGTGGCTGGTCTGTTTATGGTGCTATCCACCTTTCAACACGTTTTCCTTCAGAATGTTCGATCATAAACTGATCGATATCGGCCATACCTATCCCCGATGGGTTCTGGCGATCATGACTTGCCTGATAACGGTTCTCTGGGGTATTTTTGCCTGGGCTTCCGTTGCCCTGGGCTGGAAAGCTTCCAACCTGACAAGCAGGGGCATTGTTAAAACAGGGCCATACCGCTACGTAAGGCACCCGGCGTATTCCGCCAAACTGCTTCTTTTCTGTGTCCAGGGAATTTTTTTAGGATATTACTTCATAGGCCTTCTGATCGGATTCATCATCATTTACGTACTTCGTGCCTGGACGGAAGAGCGGCACCTGTCAAAAAGCGATCCGGATTACCCTGCATACAAGGGGCTGGTCAGATGGCGGTTCATTCCCGGCCTGATCTGAAAGAATCTCGATGAACGATGCGGCTTTATAATAATACCTCCGGAAAAACTCCCATCCCCGTTCGTCATAATAATCGCCTGTTCATCCGGAATGAGAGCGCCGGCGCCGGACCACCGGGAGCCGCTCCTGTCGGCGCGATCTTTTAAAAGAGTGCCATAGGTCCCTCAGACGACCGGCGTTAATGAATACCTACGGTAGTGATGGAGCGGGGTTCCGTCCCCGCCGCGACCGGCGTGGACAGGGGTGTGAGCGCCCCGCCCGTGCCAATCGTGTACTGTGAGATGGTGCCGTCAACTTCGTTCGCCACGTAGACGTACTGGCCCGTCTGGTCGACCGCGATGGCGTCGGGAAACGTCCCGGCGGGAACGGCAGAGGGGGTCATGGCCGAGAGCAACCCGCCGGACACGATATTGTACTCTGAGACGGTGCCGCCCTCGTTCGCCGCGTAGACGTACTGGCCCGAGGCAGTGAGGGCGGCGGGAGCTGCCCCCGCTCCTACCGTGGATGGGGTCAGGAAGGTGAGAATCCCGGCCGTGCCGATCGTGTACTCCGAGACATTGTCGCTGATCAAGTTGGCCGCATAGACGTACTGGCCCGTTGGGTCAACCGCGATGGCGTCGGGTTCCGACCCGGCAGCGATGTTCGGCGATGCAACGGAGGGCAATGTCAGCGCCCCGCCCGCGCCGATCCCGTACATCCAGACGGAGCCATCGAGGTTCGCCACGTAGACGTACGGGGCCGTGGGGTCGGCCGCGATGGCGGCGGGCTGCACCCCGGTTTCAACCGTAGAGGGGGTCATGGCCGAGAGCACTCCACCCGTGCCGATACTGTACTGCGAGATCGAATTGTTGCCGTTGTTCGCCACATAGACATACTTGCCCGAGGGATCGACGACGATGGCATCGGAAGCAGACACCGCGGTGACAGTGGACGGCGTCATGGCCGAGAGCGTCCCGCCCGTGCCGATCGTGTACTGATAGACGATGCCGGAGCAAGAGTCAGTCGCGTAAGCATACTGGCCCGAGGGATCGGCCGTGACGGCGGAGGGACACGGAGACCCTGATGGCCCCGCCGCGACTGTGGGCGGGCTCATGGGGATGAGCGTCCCGGCCGGTGCGATCGTATACTGCGAGATGTTGCCGCTTTCCAGGTTCGCCACATAAGCATAGCCCAGGGCGGCGCTTGAAGACCATACCGCGTATAGAGTAACGTTGGCCGCAGGCATCGGGAAAGTCTGCCCCGGAGTATAGGTCGATCCGGTCCCGCCGGACAGCGTGTTCCAGCCCACGAAGGAGTAGCCGGTATTTACGAGGCTGCCCGTGTTGCCAAGCACCGTGACGGTCTGCCCCTCCTGGTAACTGTTTGGGTCAACCGGGGAAGTACCGCCGGTATTGCCGTTGCCGTTATAGATTACTGAATAGGTGAGTTTGGATGTCCACACTGCATACAGAGTAACATTGGCCGTACCCATGATGAATTGCTGGCCCGGCGTATAGGTCGTTCCGGACCCATTCGCCTCCGTATTCCACCCCGCGAAGATGTAGCCGGCATTCACCAGGCTGCCGGTGTTCCCTAGCACCGTGACGGTCTGCCCCTCCTGGTACCTGTTCGCATCAACCGGGACGCTGCCGCCGGTATTGCCGTTGCCGCTGTAAGTCACGGAATATGCGGCAGGCGCTCCGAACGCGCCAATCGGGCATACTTGCGTAAGATCGAACCCGCTTTGGTATGTCTCTGACTGGCCGTTGGTGGTGACGGTGATGGACCCGTCGGAATTGTACGTGATCGTAGTCGCGCCATTGACCGTGAGTTCGCCCCCCGTTGTGTAGCCCAGGGCATCGTCGAACACGATCGGGGCGAGGGTCGCAAAGGCGAACTGGCCGTTCTTGCAAATTTCCGGGGTGAAGGTTATGCCGAGCGAGCCGCTCACGCTCATTTCCTGCTCCGATGCGGCGCCCGCGGTCACCGCCAGCTGAAAGTTGGAAAACGTCGCGGTCATGGAATTGCTGCCCGACGAAGAAAGCCAGGATTCGCCGAAGGTGCCGTTCGTCGTGTAGGTAGTCGTCGTCCCGGTAGCCGAAGTCGACAGAGCATAGGCGTCGGACAGGTTTGTGAGGATCACGGAATAAGTCTGGTCCGTGACAAGGTCATTTATGATCATGCCACCCCCGCCGATAAAAGCGGTCATCGAGGTCACTGCTGAACCGGAGACCGTCACGGAGACGGACATCGGAAGGCCGGTCATGGTGGTCTCGGAAAGCAGGGTTGAATATCCGGGCCCGTAGTCCTTGAGCGTAAAGGCCGTCGATGTCAATGCGCTTCCCAGCGACACGTTCATGACGAAGCCTGACGGCGTGGATCCGAACGTCAAAATATCATATTCGCCGTCTGCCTGCACGTCGTTTTCCCGGCATCCTGAGAAGTAGAGGGCGGCGAGGCCCCTGTCGGTGCTTTCGCCCACCGCATAGGATCCACCGTCAGCGCAGGTTACGCTCGCGAGTGACGAGAGTTGCCGGATCGTCGCCCCCGCGACGCCGCTTGCGGCGGTGCCAGCCAGGTTTGCCGCGGCAAACCTGGCCGTAACATTCACCAGCGTGCTCATCGCCGGACTCCGTTCAAAATTGCCGAAGGTGCCCGGCTGCGGCGCCTGGAGTCCTTGTTCGGCAAAAAGGCCGATATTCCCGAGATTGCTGAATGCCTGAGTCGTGCCCAGGGCCATATCGATCCCCTGGCTGATGCTTGAAGCCGCCTGAGCGCCCTGCGTGTTATTTTGTATTGATGTATTCCCGCCGCTGCTGCCGGATGAACTGCTGCTGCTGTGGCAGGCGCCAAGGAATATGACAACTCCCAGAACCAGAACCGCCGTCAATGCAAAAGAAGCATGCCTTTTCATGGAGGCCTCCAATGTTCAATAAAGTACCAACAAATGCTTTGGACCGCAGGCGACGGGCGGCTGAAGTTCTGATTGCCCCGCCTTTCAGCAATTTACGATGTGCACATTGCTTTTCCCTGATCCCGCAAATAACGCAGGGGGAAAGATACCACAAAAATTCAGAATATTATATATTTTCTCGGGCGGTTTGTATATCAGTACTTCATCTGTGATGGGCCTGCTGCGCAAGCGGCTTTTTGAGTTCTTCTCCGCGATAGAAGCATCATGAAATCGTGGGGCGATTCAGGGCAAAACTGATTCGTGCGGCAAGCTCTGACGGGTAAATTAAACAGGGCGAAAAACACCGCAAGAAATCAGTATTTTATATTTTTTATCGGAGGCATTGTATTCCAAAATAGCAGCGCAGGTTAAATTCATCAGAGAGCCGGATAAAAGTGCATTCAAGGTCCCGCGGGTCCGTTGTCCTGTGGATCTGTCCCCGAAAATCGTGCGATAACCGGTCAGAGTGCGAGATAATAGGGCACTCAAAAAAGAGGGCATAAAAGAATGAGGGCAAATGCCTAAAGAGGTAGATGGTCAGGATGCTGAAGAGGCCGCTTCGGGGTGTAAGATCACGGGTTTTTGCCAGCCGGCGTGCGCAATTTCGTCCCGGGCTGAAAAAGCCATGAACGGCAGAGAAAAGTAAGGCGATAAGCGGGCAACGGTCGATCATGAATTCCGCCCCGCTTTCCCCTCTTGTCAGCCGCCTGAGGCGGCTTCGATCCAATTAACAAAGAGCCCCGGCGTCCTCCGGACGCCGGGGCATTCCGCTGTTATTAATGAATGCCTACGGTCACGATGGAGCGGGGACCATACCCTGCCGGGACCGTGGGTGTGGTCATGGACGTGAGCGTCCCGTCCAGGCCGATCGCGTACTGCGAAACGGTGCCGTCACCATAGTTCGTCACGTAGACGTACTGGCCCGTGGGGTCGGCCGCGACACCGGTGGGGTCCGTCCCCGCCGCGACCGTAAACGGGCTCAAGGCTGAGAGCGTCCCACCCGAGACGATCGCGTACTGCGTGATTTCGTTTTCGCCGGAGTCTGCCACGTAGACGTACTTGCCCGAGACCGCGATGATGTCCTCGGCAGCTGCCCCCGTATTGTATGTGGATGGTGTCAGGAATGAGAGAACCCCACCCCCGCCGATCGCGTACTGATAGATGGCGCCGCTGTAAGCAGTAAAGCTTGGCTCGTAGACGTACTGGCCCGAGACTGCGATGGCTTCCGAGAACGCCCCGGCTACGATCGGCGCGCCGGTCGCGGATAATGACAGCGCCCCGCCCGCGCCGATGTCGTACAGCGAGATGGTGCCATTGGCTGCGTCATTCGCCACATAGAGGTACGAGCCCGTAGGATCGGTCGCGAGGGCTGCGGGAGCAGAAACTGCCGCGACCGTGGGCGTGGTCAGGGACGCGAGCGTCCCATCCAGGCCGATCGCGTACTGCGAGATGCTTTTGCCGCCTTCATTGGCCACGTAGACATGCTGGCCCGAGGGGTCGACAATGACCGATGTCGGAAAGGCCCCCGCTGCGAACGAGCCCGGGGTCATGGGTGTGAGCAGCCCACCCGCGCCTATCGTGTATTGGTAGACTTTGTAGTTGTCGCAAACGTCAGTCGAGTAGACGTACTTGCCCGAGGGGTCGGCGGTGATGGAGTAGGTACACGACCCCGCCGCAACCGTGGGCGTGGTCATGGACGTGAGCGCCCCGTCCAGGCCGATCGTGTACTGCGATATGCTGCCAAGGTTGGCGGCATTGTTCGCCACGTAGACATAGCCCAGGACGGTGCTTGAGGTCCACTGCGCGACCAGGACGACATCGGACGCCGGCATCGAGAAGGTCTGCCCCGGCTGATAGGTCGTGCTGATCCCGTTCAACGCCAATTGCCAGCCCGCGAAGGAGTAGCCGGTCTTAACGAGGCCGCCGGTATTGCTGAGCACCGTGACGGTAGCTCCCTGCAGGTAATTGTTTGAGTCAACCGGAACGCTGCCGGTGGTAGCGGCGCCGCCGTTATACGTCACGGTGTATGTGGGGCTGGTGGTCCACACCGCGTACAGGGCGACATTTGCCGTGCCCATCGCGAAGGTCTGCCCCGGCGTATAGGTCGTGCCGGACCCGTCGGCCGCTGTGTTCCAGCCCGCGAAGGAATAGCCTGTATTCACAAGGTCACCGGTATTGCTGAGCACCGTGACGGTCTGCCCCTCCTGGTACATGTTTGAATCAATAGGGACGCTGCCACTGGTACTGCCGTTGCCGTTATAGGTTACGGTATAGGTGGCGGGCTCGCCGAACGTGGCGGTCGGACAAACCTGTGCAAGATTGTACAGACTGGGATATGTCTGCGATTGGTTGCCCGTTGCCACGGTGACGGTCCCATCGGAATTGTACGTGATCGTCGTCGCACCATTGACCGTGAGTTTGCCTGCTGTCGTGGTACCCAGGGAATCATACACGATCGGCGTATTCGTCAGAAATGTGAATGTGCCGTTCTGGCAAAATGCCGGAGTGAAGGCTATGGAAAGCGTACCGCTGACGCTCAAAGCCTCCGATGCACTACCCGGAGTTATAGCCAGCTGAAAGTTGGTGAACGTTGCGGTCACGGAGTCGCTGCCCGTTGAAGTGGTCCAGGATTCAGCGAAGGTGCCGTTCATGGTGAGGGAAGTTGTGCCTGAAGTCGAAATAGCGAAGGAATCGGACAGTCTCGTGAGGGATACGGAATAAGTTTGCGCGCTGGCATAATCATTGATGCTCATGCTGCCAGCATTGACATAAGTGTTCGCCGCGGCCACTGTTGAACCGGCAAGTGTCAAGGTGAGGCTCATCGGAAAACCGGTCATCGTGGTCTTCGAAATCAAGGTTGTATATCCAGGTCCATAGTCCTGGAGCGTAAAAGCTGTCGGCGTCAATGCGCTTCCCAGCGTCACGCTCATGCTGTAACCCGATGTCACGGGCGCAAATATCTGGATATCGTATTCGCCGTCGACCTGCACATCGTCTTCGCGGCAGCCCGAGAAGAAGAGGGCGGCAAGACCGCCGTCAGTGCTCTGGCCCAACGTATACGTTCCGCCGTCAGTACAGGTTCCGCTCCCCAAAGACAAAAGATGCGGGGACGTGACGCCGCTTGCTGCGGTGGCAGCCAAATGTGCCATGGCGAATTTACTCGTAACGCCGACCAGCCTGCTTATCGCCGGACTCTGTTCATAATTTCCGAAGGCGCCCGGCGATGGCGCTGTGATCCCTTCCTCGGCGAACCCGATACTGCCGAGATTGCCGAAGGCCTCCGTCATGCCCAGGGCCATATTGATCCCATGGCTGGCGCTTGAAGCCGCCTGGGAACCCTGGGTGTTATTCTGGATTGTCGTATTCCCGCCGCTGCTGGCAGGTGTACTGCTGCTGCTTCCGCCGCTGCTGCAGGCACCAAGAATTATCACCATGCCAAGAACCAGTACCGCAATCAATGCTAATGAAGCATACCTTTTCATAGACTCCTCCATTTCTCAGTTAGTAATAATGCCAAAATACAGTAAAACGAAGAAAACGGAAAGATGTATTTTTGATTACTATTGTTTGCCAAACTGCCATTACACATTGCTTTTGATTGATCTTGTGAATAACGCAGTGAGAAAGATACTATAAAAATTTAACATATCAGATATTTAATCAAGTGGTTTGTATTGCGGTACTTCAGATATGACAGGTTGAATAGAGCTAGATGAAAAATACTCTAAGAAATGCAGACTTAATATTTTTTTAAGGAGCGAACCGAATTCAAAAACAAAAAAATTCAGGCTCAATTAATTATATACCCGCATGAGAGCGTATTCAAGGTCCCTGTCGGAATTCCGGGAAGGGAGTTCTCCGCTGTGAGCTGCGGGGAGAGCCCCACAAAGGCAACGACACATAACCGGCGTCATTCGTCACCGCGAGAAAATTGGGGGATTCGTAATACAGCGTGGATTTATATTATTACTCGTCAATATATCGATGGTGATACAGTATTCCAAATAAACCATCGATGGAGGACATAATGAAAGCCGTAACCGTTTGACCCAAAATAGCTCCGCGCGATGTTCGAGAAATGCCGAGCATGAGACCGGGTGAAAAAATGCAGGTAGTGAATTACCCCGCAGCAAGCTGCGGGGCATCGGAACTTGAAACCTTAAAAAAGCACAACAAAGAAGCTGAAGACTTATCCTGGCTTCGCCAGGATGTCCTTTTCATCCCAGCAGCAAGCTGCTGGGTATTTCAGGACTGTTTTATAAACACATTTAGACTTATTGAATCAGTTTTTAAGTAACTTTGGTATTAGATTATTCCTAATAAAAAGCTGTAATTGTATCTGATATAATAAATCTAAAGTAGATTGAAATAGTTGAGTGTGCCACCCAGTTCACTCGTCGGTTTTAATGCTCAATAAAATAAATTGCAACGAGAAATAATATTTATACTGTTATTACACGATAAGTTTCTTTCATATCAAACTATGCAGTTTCTTGGATTGCAGTAATCTTTTCTTTACTTCACAGAGAAATCGTAATTGCAAGCAAAGGTAGTGCTCAGAAGGGCTTTCTCGTTCACCTAAAGTGCTTCGTGGTCATACTATCGCAGCATTTTTTCCCGTTAGCCTGTAATCCTGTAGCCCTATTCCTTATAAGAAGGGACAGTACGATTATTCGAATGCATATGCCCCTGCCCCGGGCGCGTACAACTACAATTATTGGAACAACTGAGTCACAGGTCAGTGAGCGTAGCGTTTTGATCCTTCCGAGGGCGTCCGCTGCAGAGCCGACATGAAGAAAGCCACTCGCTGCATGTGATGTGAGTGGAGATCAACGAGGGGTATGAGGAAACGATTTATTATACTTATGGTGCTGCAGGCAGCAGTCATGCTGCTTTCGACGTGCGGCCAGAAGGGGCCGCTTCCGGCGGCCCCTATAACGCCGCCCACCGTGACCTCCATCACGCCCACCGATGGGGCGCTGAATGTCTCCGTAACCATAAACAACGGTATCGTGATAACATTCAGCAACGAAATGGATGCTTCGACCATCAATAACAAAACGATTACGCTTTGCTATAACGGCGAGCAGAGTTCGGTTCCCTCATCGGTTATCTACAGCAACGCGAACGGCAAGTTCACCGCCGTTCTTTTGCCATCAGTCGTATTGAATCCGAGTACCCTCTACACGGTAACAGTCGCCAATACCGTCATGGACACGACCGGAATCGCCATGTCCGCGGCATTCACCAGCTCTTTCATTACCGGGGTGACCATGCCGCTCAGGGTCATCGATGTCCAGCCCGAAGACCGGTCACAAAATGTCAGCACGACGACCGCTATTTCAATCATGTTCAGTCAGCCTGTCGACCCGTCTACGGTTTCCTCGGACACGATAATACTCAGTACGCCGACTGGAAACGTTCCGGGCAATGTTTACTATAATGCGGCGACGGCCTCGGCCACGTTCGAACCCCTGAGTCCTCTTCCTCCCAATTCTATCTACATCGTCAACGTTACAACCGGGGTGCAAACCGTGTCGGGCACTCCCATGACAGACGCCTTCGTAGCGAGTTTTGTGACCGGAGCAGGACCTGACATTGCAGCTCCCATGGTCATGTCGGCGCTCACCATCCCGTCCACCACCGCCTCGGCGGCCGATGTGAACACGCCGATCAGTGTTACCTTCAGCGAACCGATGCTCCTGACGGGCCTCACGCCCTCGTCGATCATCGTCAGTAACGGCACGACCGGGATTCCCGGCACGATCATGTATGTCGACAATACGGTCATTTTCATGCCAAGCACGTCCCTTGCACCGTCGACCCTCTATACGGTCAGCATCCCCGAAGCGGTCAGCGATCTGTCCCTGAATTCATTGTCGTCCGAATATACCTGGAGCTTTACTACAGAACCAGAGGCCTCGGACAGCGTCCCGCCTGCCGTCCTTTCCACCTTCCCGACCAGCTCTGCGGTCAATGTGCCAATCTACAACGACGTGGTCGCGCTCTGCAGTGAAGCCGTGCTTACGAGCTCGATCACGCCGACCACTACCTTTACGCTTGTCGACGGGAACGGAACAAGCATCCCCGGGTGGGTCACTTCCAGCGGCGCCACGCTTGTATTTACGCCTACGCAGCCCCTGGCATACAGTACAAACTACGTTGCCGAAATTACCTCGCATGCCACCAACCTTGCGGGAAACCCGCTTGTCAGCAATACGTCCGGGGGGTATGCCTGGTCCTTTACTACCGAGGCCATTGCTACGTTCATCATCACGGCATCGACAGCGGGGGGGAACGGCAGTATCACGCCGTCCGGAGCAGTGATGCTGGTCTCGGGTGCGACCCAGACGTTCAGTATCACGCCGAATGCCGGCTACCAAATTGCGGACGTGCTGGTAGACGGCGTTTCGGTCGGCGCGGTGGCCTCCTACGCGTTCACGAACGTAACGGCGAACCATACGATCAGCGCCAGCTTCTCAATCATCACCAACACCATAACGGCGACGGTATCCAGCGGGAGCGGTTCCATCAGCCCATCGGGCTCCATGACGGTGAATTATGGTGCAAGCCAGACCTTCACGTTCACCCCGGCTACGGGGTACTCTGTTGCCGGCGTGCTGGTGGATGGCGTTTCGGTCGGTGTGGTGACCTCCTATGCGTTCAATAATGTAACAACGAGCCACACCATATCGGTAAGTTTCTCGATTGACGCGTTTACGGTGACGTCGTCGGTCACCGGCAGTAATGGGACCATCAGCCCGTCGACCGCCCAGACGGTTACCTACAATGCGACGACGGCATTCACTGTAACGCCGTCCACGGGATACACCGCCTCCGTGGGTGGTACCTGCGGCGGCACGCTTAACGGCACCACGTACACGACGAACGCGATCACGGCGAACTGCACGGTTGTGGCGAGCTTCTCGATCAACGGCAACACCATAACGGCGACGGTTTCCAGCGGAAGCGGGTCCATCAGCCCATCGGGCTCCGTGTCGGTGAATTATGGTGCAAGCCAGACATTCACGATCACCCCGGCTACGGGGTACTCTGTTGCCAGCGTGCTGGTGGATGGCGTTTCGGCTGGCGCGGTGACCTCCTACACATTCACGGATGTTATAGCGAATCACACGATAAGCGCAAGCTTCTCGATCAAAACGTTTACCGTGACGCCGTCGGTCAGCGGCAGTAATGGGACCATCAGCCCGTCGGCCGCCCAGACGGTTAGCTATAACACGACGACGGCATTCACCGTAACGCCGGCCACGGGATACACCGGCACGGTGGGCGGCACCTGCGGCGGCACGCTTAATGGCACCACGTACACGACGAACGCAATCACGGCGAACTGCACGGTTGTGGCGAGCTTCTCGATCAACACCAACACCATAACGGCGACGGTTTCCAGCGGAAGCGGGTCCATCAGTCCATCGGGCTCCGTGGCGGTGAATTATGGTGCAAGCCAGGCATTCACGATCACGCCGGCTACGGGGTACTCTGTTGCCGGCGTGCTGGTGGATGGCGTTTCGGTTGGCGCGTTGACTTCCTACACATTCACGGATGTCATAACGAACCACACGATCAGCGCAAGCTTCTCGATCAAGACGTATACCGTAACGCCGTCGGTCAGCGGCAGTAATGGGACCATCAGCCCGTCGACTGCCCAGACGGTCAGCTACGATTTAGCAACAACATTCACGGTAACGCCGGCCACGGGATACACTGCCGTCATGGGCGGCACCTGCGGCGGCACGCTGAACGGCAACACGTATACGACGAACGCGATCACGGCGAACTGCACGGTTGTGGCGAGCTTCTCGATCAAGACTCTTACCGTGACGCCGTCTGTCAGTGGCAGTAATGGGACTATCAGCCCGTCAACCGCCCAGACGGTTAGCTACAACACGACGACGGCATTCACCGTAGCGCCGGCCGCGGGATACACCGCCTCCGTGGGTGGTACCTGCGGCGGCACGCTGAACGGCACCACATACACAACAGCCGCGATCACGGCGAACTGCACGGTTGTGGCGAGCTTCACGATCAAAACGTTTACCGTGACGCCGTCGGTCAGCGGCAGTAATGGGACCATCAGCCCGTCGACCGCCCAGACGGTTAGCTACGATTTAGCAACAACGTTCACCGTAACGCCGGCCACGGGATACACCGCCTCGGTAGGCGGCACCTGCGGCGGCACGCTGAACGGCAACACGTATACGACGGCCGCGATCACGGCGAACTGCACGGTTGTGGCGAGCTTCTCGATCAAAACGTTTACCGTGACGCCATCGGTCAGCGGGAGTAATGGGACCATCAGCCCGCCAACTGTCCAGACGGTCAACTACAACACGACGATGGCATTCACCGTAACGCCGGCCGCGGGATACACCGCCTCGGTAGGTGGTACCTGCGGCGGGACGCTGTCGGGAAATAAATATACGACGGACGCCATCACGGCGAACTGCACTGTTGTGGCGAGCTTCTCGAAATAGCCTGCTCGACATCGGCATGCCCGGGCAAACCAGAGAGCATACCACCCAGCCATACTGCATGCGTGAATCACTTATCACTACTCAACGATTACCGATTCGTTCGACGCAGCATTAAACTACATTCCCCGCCCGTTCGAAATCGTGAGAATTACGGAAAGTTACATCGCATCCACACGCGCCGGTGCACGTTTGAAAGTGGAGCCCGGGGAACTCGTATCACCAAGAATATGAAGATTCCTGTTTGAAGCTTTTAGTCAAACCTGTATACTGAAACGTTGGAGTTTCCATTCCTGGCAACAGGAAACACTTCATTCCGTTCCATACATACAACGACACTTAAATTAACCCCATCCCTCTTCTTGATTTCTTCTTTCATGTTAATCTCCGCCCATAGGACAAAACCCGATAGATAAAATCAGACGAACACCGATGTTCTTTTCATGGTTATTACAGTATGTTTAGATGGGTTTCCTTATCACCGTCGGTAATGACCAAAGTTCATGAGAAGACTGATTTCCCGATACAGTGGCGTCGGTCCGTACGCGCCGCTTTCGCGGGCAACAAACCCTGCCACTTTCAAATATTAATTCCTTAAGAGGAGGAAATCACCATGCCTTGGACACAAATAGCTGACCCATTAGGGAATCTCGCACTGTCGGCTCTCATGGCCGCGGTTCCCATCATCTATCTTTTCTGGGCCCTCGCTTATAAGCGCATGAGGGGCCATTGGGCTGCCATCAGCGCTGTCGCAATAGCACTGGCCATCGCAATTGCGGGATACGGAATGCCGGTCAAATATGCGGTGCTTTCGACGCTCTACGGCTGTTTGTTCGGCTTGTGGCCGGTTTGCTGGATTGTCATCACCGCACTTTTCATCTACAACCTTTCTGTGAAGACCGGTCAATTCGAGGTCATCAAGAATTCTCTTGCCGCGATTTCGGACGATCGCCGCATGCAGGCCCTTTTGATCGCCTTTTCTTTCGGAGCGTTCATGGAAGGCGCAGCGGGTTTCGGCACCCCTGTGGCTATTACCGCCGCGATGCTGGCGGGGCTCGGCTTCAACCCGCTCTATGCAGCGGGCGTGTGCCTCATCGCGAACACGGCTCCGGTTGCCTACGGTGCAATCGGGATACCGATCATTGTCGGCGCGCAAATATCCGGGGTGAACGAACTGGCGTTGAGCCAGATGGTAGGCCGCACCCTGCCGTTCCTGAGCGTCCTGATCCCGCTCTATCTCACGATTCTCATGGCTGGATGGAGGAAGGGCCTCGAAGTATGGCCGGCTTGCCTCGTGAGCGGCGGGTCCTTTGCGCTCGTGCAGTTTTTAGCTTCCAACTATCTCGGCCCGATGCTCCCCGATATCCTGGCGGCCCTCGTCTCCATTATCTGCCTGACCGCCTTCCTCAGGTTCTGGCACCCGAAGGAGAGCTGGACCTTCGATCATGAAGCTGCCGCAACGGGCAAGGAGAAGCTGAGATATTCCGGTGGACAGATATTCAGGGCATGGGCACCGTTCATTATTCTGTCGGTCTTTGTCGCTGCCTGGGGTGTTAAGCCCATCAAGGACGCCCTCGACTATCTCTTTATCATCAAGTTCCCGATACCCGGACTCCACAATATGGTGATAAGGGAAGTTAAACCGATGGCCGCGGTTTACGTCTTCAATGTCCTGAGTGCGGCAGGCACCGCCATCCTCTTTGCGGGGCTCTTCTCGGTTCCGGTGATGGGTGCGTCCTTTTCGACCGCACTCACGGTCGCGGCAGATACCCTGAAGAAGCTACGCTGGCCGATCTTTACGATCTCGTCAATCCTCGGCTTTGCGTATATCATGAATTTCTCGGGGATGGCCGTAACTCTCGGCAATGCTTTTGCCTTGACCGGTCCGCTCTTCCCCTTCTTTGCCGCGTTCCTCGGATGGCTCGGCGTGTTCATGACGGGCTCGGACACCTCTTCGAACGCCCTCTTTGGAAAACTCCAGGCGATCACGGCTGATAGGATAGGCATTGACCCCGTCGTAACGGTGGGTGCCAATTCCGCGGGCGGCGTTTGCGGAAAGATGATCTCTCCCCAGTCCCTGTCCGTGGCGACCGCAGCTGTAGGGCTCGTGGGGCATGAATCGGACATCTTCCGCTTCACGCTTAAACACTCGATCATCCTGACCGCCGTCATCGGCATCATGGCGTATCTCCAGGCCTATGTAATTAAGTGGATTGTTCCAATCTACACAAAGGCGTCAACGGCCGTATCTGCCGCGGCACCCGCTGCCGCAGCGGTTGCGGCGGCGGTTCCGAAACCGGCAACATTGCCGGCAGCAGTGGTGTTTCCTCTAGAAGGGTTGAGCTATCTGGCAATGACCGCCACGGCAGTTATCATTGTCGTGGTCATGGCAAGAATCTTCGGTAAAGACAGGACCGCAACATCATAAATAATCGCCGATGAGGGGCAGAAGGGAAGAACTCCCTCTGCCCCTCATTTTTTGGACCATGTGCCATAAGGGCTAAGAAAGCTTTGCATGAATCACCTCCGTGATACTATTACCTTCATCCGGACTTTTCCAAGTGTATTCGAGTCCTGCCGTTGCTAGAGGGTTGTCTTTGGTGCCGCAATGGATGCGATACAGAGGAGACCAGTAATGTTTGATATATTTAAAGCGGGAGCCGAAGCTGCAGGCAACACCGATGTCCGGCGGTTTTCCACGAAAGCCGAGGCGCTAAACTTTATCCAAGGGTATTTCGAGAAGGAAGACATAAAGGATGCGGCCGGTTCCTATGCGGTCTGGGCCGACTGCCCGTTCCTCAAAGGTGTCGACACAAAAGCCCTTGCAGCCAGGATTCCCGGCCTGCAATTCGAGGTCACCCCCGAACGGGCAAAAAATTCAAAGATCGGCATTACCCAGATGGAATGGGGGATTGCCAATACCGGCACGCTGGCGCAAAACGCCACAGCAGCTGAACAGCGGTTGGCATCCACGCTGCCGTGGATCCATATCATGCTGCTCGCCACCGACAATATCGTGGCTGATCTGCCGTCGTTCATGACGAAAATGCATCCAGGCAAGAGCAACTATCTCGCACTGATCACCGGACCGAGCAAGACCGCCGATATCGAACGCGTGCTTGTCATCGGCGTCCATGGTCCCGAACGTCTTGTCATCGTGTGCGTCGACGAGTTGGGAGACATGAACTAGTGAATAAAGAATTCTCGGAATCCATACAAAAGGCCCTTCAGAACCGCAACCTTGCCGGCATCCTGGACCGGTGGAATTACCCGGCCACTCGTGCCGCGGCGTACGAGGGCGTCGATTTTGAGGCGCTGAGAAACCGGATAGCAAAGATAAAGAGTGATGCCGCCGGACGACTCGACGAGCTTGCCGAAACATTCAAGAAGGCGGCCGAAGCCCGCGGCACCAAGGTTTTCCGGGCAAACAGCCCGCAGGCGGCCAAGGACTACATCACGAATCTCTGCAAAGAGAAGGGCGTCAAGAATATCGTCAAATCCAAGTCCATGGCCACGGAAGAGATCCATCTGAACGAACATCTTGCCAAGAACGGCATCCAGGCGCATGAGACCGACCTCGGCGAATGGATCATTCAGCTTGCTCACCAGAAGCCTTCGCACATGGTCTTGCCGGCCCTCCATCTGACCAAGGAGGAGGTTGCGGACCTCTTCAGCAAAGAGACGAAGGAGGAACAGCCCAACGACATCCAGCACCTGGTCAAGGTGGCACGCCAGGCGCTTCGCGAGAAATACTTTGAGGCCGATATGGGCATTTCAGGTGCAAACATCGCCATTGCCGAGACAGGCACGGTCGTTATTTGCACCAATGAAGGCAATGCCCGCCTCGTAGGCACGCTGCCGAAAACCCATTTGATCCTCGTCGGCCTTGAAAAGCTCATTGAGAATTATGCCGACGCTGCCCCGATCCTGACGGCATTGCCCAAGAGCGCAACCAGTCAGCTGATAACCTGCTATGTTTCGATGATAAGCGGCCCGGCGCAGAATACAGACGGCTCGATGAAAGATTTACATATCGTTCTTATGGACAATAAGCGGACCGCCATGGCAAAGGATCCCAAATTTAAAGAGTCCCTCCAGTGCATCCGTTGCGGTTCCTGCCTGAATGTCTGCCCGGTCTATCGCCTGGTAACCGGCCATGTATTCGGCCATATTTACACCGGCGGCATCGGCACGATCCTGACCGCCTGGTTCGACGAACTTAAGAAGACTGAAGATATACAGGGCCTCTGTCTTCAGTGCGGGAGGTGCAAAGCCATCTGTCCGGCAAAGATCGACATCCCCGAGCTTATCGTGGAACTCCGGCGCCGGCTCGTCCAAGAGCAGGGACTGCCCGCAGTCCAGAGGGCCATCTACTCGGTGGTGAATAACCGCCGGCTTTTCCACGCCACGCTTCGCGCCGCCGCGATCACGCAAAAGCCCTTTGTCAAGGACGGATTCATCAGGCACTTGCCGATGTTCCTGTCGGACATCACCAAGGACCGCAGTCTTCCGGCAATTGCTAAGGTCCCCTTCAGAGACAGCGTCAAGCAGATCAAGCAGCCGGGAGCCTCCGAGAAGGTGTCCTTTTATGCAGGATGCCTCATCGATTTCTCCTATCCTCATATTGGAGAAGCGGTCATCAAGGTCCTGAACAAAGCCGGCATAGAGATCTCTTTTCCCGATGAGCAGACCTGCTGCGGCGCGCCGGCACGTTACAGCGGGGCCTTTGACGTCGCGGCCAACAACGCGATCGACAACATCAAGGCGTTGCTCAACGATGATGTGAAATACGTGGTCTCCGCCTGCCCGACCTGCACGGTCGCCCTCAAGTACGAGTTCTATAATACGCTCGAAAGCGAGGGTAAGACCGGGTGGCTTCATAAGGCAAAGGAACTCGCGGCACTAACCATAGACTTTTCGACCTTCGTCACGAAGCTCGTCAAAGAGGGGCGGCTCTCCCTGCAAAAAGCAAAGGGCCTCGGAAAATTGACATACCACGACTCCTGCCATCTCAAGAGGACCCTTCATGTCTTCGAGGAACCGCGCACTCTTCTGGCGGGGTCCGGTTTCGAGCTGGCCGAGATGCTGGAATCCGACACGTGCTGCGGCATGGGAGGGACCTATACCCTCAAGCAGCCGGAGATATCCTCCCTCATTTTGAAGCGGAAACTCGAGAATATCAAGAATACCGCGGCTTCCTCCGTCGCGATGGACTGCCCGGGATGCATCATGCAGATAAAGGGCGGCCTTGACAAAGCAGGAAGCCCGATCAAGGTAAAACATACGGCGGAGCTGTTGGCCGGGAGACTGACCTGAATGAGCGGGATGTATGAGTACGGATCAAAGGCGATAACCGATTTACGAATGAAAAAGAACGCGGATGAACGGCCTGTTTCCGTGCCATCCGCGCGACCGTCAAGATGATCTATGATTGGAAATAAGAAAAAAAACGATTACAGGGCGCTGCCCGCCGATTACCGAAAATTCTACGATGCGGCCACCGCGTTCATCCCTGCATCCCGGCTTCTGATTGACCCCTTCAAGACCCTCGCGCTCGGAACCGATGCCAGCTTCTACCGGCTAATCCCGAAAATTGTGATCAAGACCGAAAGCAGGGATGAGGTATCGAATATCCTGCAAACCGCAAGCCGGCTCAAAATTCCAGTGACTTTCAGGGCGGCGGGCACGAGCCTCTCCGGCCAGGCAGTCACCGATTCCATCCTGCTCCTGCTCGCTGGGGCCTGGAAAAATTATGTCATCCATGACAACGGGGAGCGGATAACTCTGGAGCCGGGCGTCATCGGGGCCGAGGCGAACAGCTATCTGGCGCCCTTCGGAAAAAAAATAGGGCCGGACCCGGCCTCGATCAACAGTTGCATGATCGGCGGCATCGCTGCAAACAACGCCAGCGGCATGTGCTGCGGAACGTCTCAGAACAGCTATAAAACCGTGGAGAGCATGAAGATCATCTTCGCCGACGGCGTGTTGCTTGATACAGCAGATCATGCGTCACGGCGATCTTTTATTGAATCCCACAAAGAATTGATCCGAGAGCTCGGAATTATTCGTAACGAAATTAACGGAGATCCATGGCTCCGGTCGCGGATCGGCCGCAAATACCTCATCAAGAACACGACTGGTTACAGCATCAACGCATTCATCGATTATTCCGATCCCCTGGACATCATCCTCCATCTCCTGATCGGGTCCGAGGGCACCCTGGGATTCAGCGCAGAGATCACGTACAAGACCGTTGCCGAACATCCCCATAAGGCCAGCGCCCTCATCATATTCCCCGACATAGCGGGCGCCTGCAAGGCAACGATTATACTGAAAAAACAGCCCGTCTCGGCCGTCGAGCTGATGGACAGGTCCTCCCTGCGGTCGGTCGAAAGCAAGTCGGGACTTCCCGCCTATCTCAAGTCCCTGTCCGGAGAAGCGGCAGCCCTCCTGGTAGAAACGAGGGCAGGCGATCACGCGACCCTGCGTGAACAGATGGGAACGGTGAAGAAATCGCTCGCGAACATACCCACGGTATTCCCCGTCTTTTTCACCGACAAAAAACCGGAATACGAGAACCTCTGGGATGTGAGGCGGGGGCTATTCCCGGCGGTCGGTGCCGCACGGAAGATTGGGACAACGGTCATCATTGAAGACGTGGTTTTCCCTATCGAAACGTTGGCTGATGCGACTCTCGAGCTTACGCGCCTCATGAAGCGGCACGGCTATGCTGAGGGGATCATCTTCGGCCATGCCCTCGACGGGAACCTACACTTCGTATTTACGCAGGATTTCGGCTTGCCCGAAGAGGTGGGGCGCTACCAGGGATTTATGGATGAAGTGGCCGTTATGGTCGTGAAAAAATTCGATGGCTCGCTCAAAGGGGAGCATGGAACAGGCAGGAACATGGCACCCTTCGTGGAACTGGAATGGGGCGAAAAGGCCTACGGCCTTATGCGGAGAATCAAGAAGGCCTTCGATCCGCTCAATATCTTGAACCCTGACGTGATGATAAGTGCAAACCCAACAATCCACCTCGAAAACCTGAAACAGCTGCCACAAACCCACGATATCGTGGACCGGTGCATAGAGTGCGGCTTCTGCGAAGTAAAGTGCCCGTCAAGAAATATTACCACAACCCCGCGACAGCGCATCGTCATTCAGCGGGAGATTTCACGCCTGAAGGCTACGAAAGAAAACGCAATAAGGCTCGGCCGTCTCGAAGACGATTATGATTATCAGGGCGAGCGAACATGCGCCGTGGACGGTCTCTGTTCCACTGCGTGCCCGGTCTCGATCAACACCGGTGAACTTACCAAGCGCTTGCGCTCATTGAAGAACACCACCACAGGCGTCCGTATCGCTCAAGGAATAGCGAGCCACTATCCCGCTGTCCTCGCCGGCGTGAGAACCGGACTGAAAACAGCTTATGCGGCGCATGCAATCCTCGGCACATCGCTCATGAGCGGGCTTGCAAAGGGGCTGAGGGCACTTTCATTTAATTCGGTCCCCCTCTGGAATCCCTCGATGCCGAAAGGAATCTCTTCACCGGAGTTCACTAATATCATGAGAGGCTCTGACCGGAAGGTGGTGTATTTCCCGAGCTGTATCGTCAGAACCATGGGGCCCGCACAAGGCGATAAAGACGAGAGGCCGGTCTTCGAGGCAATGCTTTCGGTCCTCCGCAAGGCAAACTATGACGTGCTCTTTCCAAAAGCCATGGAGAGACTCTGCTGCGGCCTCACCTTTGAGAGTAAAGGTTTCTTCTCGCAGGCCGACACGATGTCGAAGGAGCTCGAGGAAGCGGTCCTTGAGTGCAGCAACAACGGCGAATATCCCGTCCTCTGTGATACGAGCCCCTGTCTTTACCGGATGAGGACCGCCTTCAAGTCAAAATTGAAACTCTACGAACCCGTGGAGTTTATCCACGATTTCCTCATGGACCGTCTCGATTTCGCGATGACCCCTGAGACGGTGACAGTGCACGTGACCTGCAGTTCGACCAAGATGGGGCTCGCGGAAAAATTCAGGGCCGTCGCGCATGCTTGCGCCGAGAAAGTCGTAATGCCGCCAAAGATCGGGTGCTGTGGTTTTGCCGGTGACCGGGGCTTCACCTATCCCGAGCTCAACGCCTCGGCCCTCGCGGACTTGAACCGGTCGCTTCCCATGGAATGCGTCGCAGGATATTCGAACAGCCGCACGTGTGAGATCGGGTTGTCGCACCACAGCGGCATTTCGTATCAATCCATCGTTCACCTCGTGGACAAATGCACGTCCAAAAGATTGCAACTTACTGCCAGGCTTCCTCTTCCGGATATAAAGCCAATCATCTGAGTCACCATGCTACGATATCGCCTTGATAATCTAAATCACATCGTTTATCACCAGCTACACGTTGCTGTGGAGCATTCGTACGTTCCCTGAACCGGGACAACCCGAACCCGTATGGAATGAACAAATACTCATAGAATCTCAAATGGGCAAGGAAAGCTTTTTTGTTCCATCGTTTTAGAAAAATTTACCGATGAAAATGTTATAATGTGGAATGGCGCGGAAAGTTGAAATGTTGAATAAAGGCTCTTGATGGCTATACGCATTCCATCCCTATTATCCAGGATACGGTAACATACAGGTGGCGCATGCATAATTACCGTCTATCAGATTTATTGGACATATCGCTCATCCAGAAACTGGCGGACTCGAATTTTCTTGCAAGCGGTTTACCCCTGAGCATTATCGACGCGCATGACACCTCCGTTCTTCTCCGAGCCGGCTGGACTGATATCTGCATGAATTTCCACCGCGCTTGCACTGCTTCCCACCAGCGATGTATTGAGAGCGATTCTTCGATAAGTGATTTTCGTCTCACGGGCGACGCGGAGGCGAGGCGGTATAAATGTAAAAACGGCCTCTGGCACGTGGCCATCCCGATTGTTGTCGCCGGCAAACACTTGGCAACAATGTTTCTGGCGCAATTTATTTTCGAGGGTGAAATCCTGGATCGGGAATACTTTAGCCGGCAGGCGCTGGAATTCGGCTATGATCAGCAGGCTTATCTTGCCGCGCTCGGCAAGCTGCCCGTTTTCAGTGTCGAGAAAGTGGACTATATAGTTGCCTATGACAAAGCTCTGGTGCGTTTTATTGCGGACCTGGCGGAGCAATCGCTGAGGATCATCGAGACAAAGAAGTCGCTTACCGAAAGTGAAGAGAAATACCGCACGCTGGTGAACAATATTCGCATTGGTGTCTTCCGGAATACGCCCGGTAAGGGGCGGCACATTTACGCCAACCCGGCCATGGCGGAAATGTTCGGTTATGATTCCCTCGAAGAGTTCATGGGGCACCGGATAATCGACGAATACGAGAAACCCCATGAGCGGGCGCGTCTTCTTGAAGCAATCAAACGTCATGGTTTCGTTAAAGATATGGAATTGGCAATGCGCAAAAAGGATGGGACGCTTATCTTGTGTTCATGCACCGCCACCGCGCACATCGACGAACTGGGGAAAATTGAGTGGCTGGACGGCATCATCGAAGATATTACCGAGCGCAAGCGGGTCGAGATGGAATTACGGCGGTCCCGTGAGGAGTTAAGAAGCCTTTCGGCGCACATTCAGTCTGCTCGTGAAGAAGAGCGGGGGCGTATCGCTCGGGAGATCCACGATGAGCTCGGCCAAATGCTGTCAAAACTGAAGCTTGACATAGCGTGGCTCAAAAAAAGGCTGTCGAACGAACAGGGGCAGCTCGTTGAAAAGAGTGACAAGATGTCGGACCTCGTCGACAGCACCATTCGGGCCGTACAGAGAATATCGTCAGAATTAAGGCCGGGGGTGCTGGATTACCTGGGACTCCCGGACGCGATCGAGTGGCAGGCAAAGGAATTCAAAGAGCAGACCGGGATCGGATGCACGACCTCAATCCCATCCGACCTCGTGGTAGAGGACAAAGATATTTCCACGGCCGTGTTCAGGATATTTCAGGAAACGCTGACCAACATCATCCGTCACTCGAAGGCGAGCCGTGTTGACGTCGTCCTGAAACAGGAAGATAATATCCTCGAACTCGACGTGCAGGATAACGGCATGGGCATTCTCAACGAAAAGGTCGTGCACCATGCCTCGTTCGGGCTCTTGGGGATGCGGGAGCGCGCACGCTTTCTTGGCGGAAAAGTCAGTATCACGGGCGTTCCAGGCAAGGGGACCGCGGTCGTGGTGAGCATACCGCTCGATGGCAAGGTGAACAGATGACGCGGATACTTGTGGCAGACGATCATGCTATCTTCAGGGAGGGATTGAGGCAGATCCTCGAGGAAGTCCCCGATCTGGTTGTCGTTGATGAAGCAAGCCACGGACAGGAGGTTCTTGATAAAGTTTCCAGGAAAGACTATGACCTTCTCCTCCTCGATATAGCCATGCCCGGCCTAAGCGGGCTTGATACGTTAAAGCTCCTGAAAAGCCAGAAACCCAATCTGCGGGTTCTGATCTTGAGCATGTATCCCGAAGAGCAATATGCCATTCGCGCGATGAAGGCGGGTGCCTACGGTTATATCACAAAAGCAAGCGCCTCGGAAGAGCTGATCCAGGCGATCCGCAAGGTTTCGAGGGGGGAGAAATACTTCAGCCCATCCGTCGCAAAAAAATTGCTTTTCGATTTCCAGCCGGATCCCGAACAGCCGCTGCATGAACGGCTTTCCGACCGAGAGTACCAGATCATCTGCATGATCGGACGCGGAAAAACCGTGAGCGAGATCGCCGAAACGCTGAGCTTGAGCGTCAAGACCGTGAGTACCCACAGAATGCATATCCTGGGAAAAATGCAGATGAAAACGAATGCAGAACTGACAAATTATGCCATCAAGCACAACCTTGTGTGTATGACCGATTAGCGTTACTATGATTTCACGTGATTTCTGCCGCTTGGTTCGGAGTTACGATTTTTTGGAACCGCACAATTCATGATGAAATTGTGACGTTCTTACATAGCAGGTTTTGCATCTGTCTCGATTCTAAGCCGCATCTTATTAAATGGAACTTCCCCCCTCGCTATTTATCTTTTAGATTGTCCCGCAATAGTTCTACGCAATACACCTGCAAGCTTGCCTTAATAACAGTCGAAAACGTGAAAATCAGATGAAAAACATTTAATGGCCTCAATTTTGGAGATAACGCTTGTCTTGGCTAAATCGAGTTAAAGAGCGGTGAAATTGCCGAAAAATGGTCATTTCCCACATGCTTTCTTAGAAATAGAAGTTCCAATTATCCATTAAATAACAATTATAATTTTATAAGAAAAATTTATCTGATCAAGATGGATGCTTAACGAGCTGTTTCTAAAGCCTATTTTATTCGTGCTTATTTTTATAACACGTATGAAACATTAAAATAAGAATAATGGTGCGGTACTTGCTTGTATCTTTTGAATTACAATGCGAATAACGGTTTTAAATGGCTAAATTTGGTGTTTTCACTTGTTAGTAGTATAGACCATGGGGCAATGAAATGTGGAACCATCGTAGGGGCTGGAAATTTTCAAAAATAGTAAAGTTGGCGGTTCTGCTGCTTTGCTCGGTATTGACATTGCCGATAACTTCCTGGGCTGCGGTGGGAGATATCGTAATGCGCAGTGACTTGCGGCAACCTTTGCCATCCTGATGATTGCAGGTGGATATTTGCTGAGAAGAAGGCAGAAAACATAGACAGGAAAAATAAAAATCTGATGTCTAAAATTCAAACTGATTCGGACAAAAAGCAAAAGGGGCATTTGTCTAGAGATCTGAAATATCTCAAGATGCCCCTTTTGTTCTGTTTTACGGTTCTTTTCTTAAACCTGCTATCCTATGTCTCTTATCAGCAAGGATACCACTCATTTCTTCAGATGCTCACTGCACAAGCGGCAACGGGAGTCATCAATCTTTTCGGCATAGCAGCCACGCGGGAAAACACGTTCATTCATCTTACGAACGCCGTGTGGGTAGTAAACAGCTCATGTACGGCTATCACTGTCATGATAATATTTGCTGCCTTCATAGCGGTCTATAAGGCATCTTTCAAGGCTAAGGGCATAGGACTTCTTTTGGGGCTTCCTGTCATTTTCACGGCCAATATAGCGAGACTGCTTCTTATGGCTGTTATCGATAAGTACAAGCCCGCGTATTCCGCGTATTTTCACGATTATCTATGGCAGGTGGCATTCATCATTATGATAGTTTTCATGTGGATAGTATGGACAGAGATGGTGATGAAGCATGAAGTTAAAGCTGATATTCCTGGTTAAAGTTCTCCTCTGCTCCATAGGACTCTATGCCATTTGGAGCCCAATTTCACAAGGATATGAGTTCATACTGAAAGAACTCATGACGCTTTTCACGACACCCCGGGATTTATTAAATAATATCCTTGCCTACCTATCCATAACATCACGCTGGATGATTCCTTTTTTCTCGCTTATGATTGCGACTCCCAATATCCCGATCATGAAAAGAGCAGAGGTCACTGGTATCGGCATAGCAGTTTTTTTTATAATTGACTGCATCTTTATTTTATACGTTGTCAATTTACGAAATAGAATCAATATAGATCTGCAAACCGTGGATTGTCTGCATCAATGCCTAAAGCTACTGGCGTCCTTGATGCTCTGGATAATTGCAAACCCTACCTTTTTAATATCGCAGGTGGAATAAAGTCCTGGACATAATATCGGTTTCGAGTTAGCTAATCGTTTCGATTAACGAATCCTCATGTTGATGTCTTGCATGCAAGTTTGAACAGGACGTTGATAATCGCTTCACTTAATCGAAATCACCGCTGGGAGGCGGAGGCGAGTTTTCGTACAATATTAGTAGAGTTGCACAATTGACATTGAAGTATACAACACCCCGCATCCTGTATTTGATGAATTTGCCAATTTTTGCACTGCTTAAAGCTCGAACCTGTCCTATATGGATTGAGCATGAGGTATTCTGCATGATCTCTAGCCATTTTTCCCCCATACGAAGGATAGACAGGTGTTTGTTCAACGGGCCGTATGTTCCAAAGCCACGATAGCGGGGAAAAATCGATGTCCAGCTTATACAAATAAAAAATACCTTTTTTAAGAAATAAGAATGAGTCATGCGAGATGAAAATCACATTTATGCTTACTTTGACATAATTGAAGTAAGGATTTGTCGTGCTTTATAATCGTCCGGCTTAATTTTTAGCCCTAATTCAAATTCTACTCGCGCCCTGTCTTGGGAGCCATTGTTCAGGTAGATGAGTCCAAGATTATAATGGGCCTCTGCGTTATTCGGATTCTGCACTAATGCGTTTTGGTATTGTTCTATGGCCATATCGAATATCCCTTTAGATGCATATGCATTCCCGAGATTATAATGAGCCGCCGCGTAATTTGTCTTCAATATTAATGCGGTTCTGTATTGTTCTATTGCCATGTCGAATAGGTCTTCAGATAAGTATACATTGCCAAGATTATTATGCGCGAGAGGACTTGATGGGCTCTTATCAGCGACGTAATCCCAGAATACGGTGCTATCCTTCCATATGCCAATTTGCTTTATCGTGGCATATGACCGGGATGCAAGCATGATCAAGGCGACAAAAAGACTTGCCATGTGTGAAATCGCTCTCCACCGTTTTAATAATTTCGCCTTTTCGTAAAGTTTTGCTGCGCCTAACCCAATAATAAAAAATAATCCAAGACTAGGTAAATAAGTATGCCTGTCTGCCATTGATTGTTACGAACGACCAATCATCGGGTCGGAACTATATTGCACCTGCGCGTCGCCAACCACAGTGCGTAAGTTTCACCTGATATACCACGGATTATTGCGAAGGCCGCGATTCCAAACTAGGAGGCGGTATCGATATGGACATATTTTCTGAAGAGGTGTAGAATTGCAGTTGAAGCATGTGGAGTGGACTCCTCCCGAAGTTGCGACTCTTGTTTGACAAGAGGCCCATGTATGCTTCAAGGGATGGTACGGGTGCAATTTGAAGTTTTTTTCGCCCTCGGCAGTTAAGAAAAGCTGGCGTCCCAACGCGAGACGCGACTCATAAGACGTGGTTTTCACTTCAGTGATCCGATAAAAACGGTTGAATCTTACGCGGGAGAGACCCGCTGCGCTATGAGATCCATTTGTGCATTCTGCATGCGGAGGTAACGAGTGGCACAAGTCGAACTAATTAATTTTCAGAAACCTTGGTTTCTGTTCCGAGTGATGGTTAGTCTGTCACTCGGGTATATGGCCTTCGCATTCTTCCGAAAATGGCTCGGCTGGTCCCGCGGACTGCGCGAGTCTACGGCGGCTCCGCGCGATTATAGAATGTCTTCATCGATCTGGCTTACCGAAGTCCTCTTCCAACGTCAATTGTTTACGCTTTCTTTCCCCCGCTGGTTCATCCACCTGCTGATATTTTATGGTTTCATCGGTCTGGCCCTTCTCTCGGTTGCGTCCTTTATCCTGAGGGTTGCAGGCTACTTTGCAATGAGCAGTACACTCCCGAGCTTCTACCTTCACCCTGAAGGATATTTCTTCATGAAGATATGGGGCGACAGTTTCGGCCTGCTCCTGCTCCTCGGGCTTGTAATGGCCGGCATACGCCGTCTTGCACAGTTAAGGGTACGGCAAACCAGCAATCAAATGGACGTCATACTCCTGGGTTTGCTCCTGTCAGTGACCCTGTCGGGGTTTATCCTTGAGGGGTTGCGCCTGACGCTTATGCCTGCTGAAATTGCCCGCTATTCTTATGTCGGTCGTTTTTTTTCGCCTCCGGGAACGTATGTGTTGGAGCAACTCCAGCCGTGGCTCACGGCCTGCTGGACGTTTCACACTATGCTGGTTTTTACACTCTTCGTCTACCTGCCGCACAGCAAACTGATGCACAGCCTGCTTGCCCCCGTCATTATCGTCATGAACGCAGCCGAGGAACATAAAAGAGAGGACCTCTATTGGCCCGAGATGAAAAAATACAGGGAAACAAGATCGCCGCGGGTCTAACCCGCCGGCAGCTTATTGAGTTGAATGCATGCACCCGGTGTGGTGAGTGCAAAGTGTGGTGTCCCGTGTATGCCCAGGACAAGCGCGAGGAGATCACTGCACGCGGCAAGCTCGATTCTTTGCGCCGTTTTGTCGATGGCTTGTTGCCTGAAACCAAGCGCGATGTTTTCATCGAAGCTCTTTATGAATGCTCGGCTTGCGGACAATGTCATGTTGTCTGCCCCGTGAGAATTAATACGCACGAGCTGTGGGAGCAGGCGAGACTGTCACTCGTGAGCGCAGGCATTCCCCAGCCGGAAGGCCAGGTCAAACAGCTGGCCGCGATCAAGGAGTTCAACAATCCTTTCGGCAAAAGCCAGAACGAGCGTTCCCTCTGGGCCACGGCTGCCTGGAAAGCCGGTTTGCTGAAATCGCCCGTGCCGGTTTGGAGAGAGCAACCCGTTCCGGTGGTCTATTTCGCGGGATGCATGGCAAGCTACGATCCGGCATTGCAGCCCGTCGCTGTGCAATCGGCACGTCTGTTGCAGGAAGCAGGAGTAGATTTCGCGATCCTGGGTGAGGATGAACCGTGCTGTATGAGCAAACTGAGGAGAATGGGCGACAGTGCATTCCCCGAGGAAGCGCGAAAAAGGGCCGATCAATTCACCCGTATGGGAATAGACACGATCATTGTCTCCTGCGCCGGTTGCTATAAGGGGTTGCATTCAGACTATGCGGGGTTATGGCGAGGTGCACCGAAGGTCGTGCATCTCAGCCAGTACCTGGACCAATTAATCACAGCGGGACGCCTTACGTTCAAGTGGAAAACACCCCTTCTCACCACCTATCATGATCCCTGCCATTTAGGCCGGCACAATCAGGTCTATGATCAACCCCGCCGGGTACTGAGGTCCGTTCCCGGAGTTGAGCTGGTGGAGATGCCGCGCCACCGGGCCTTTTCGTCTTGCTGCGGGATGGGAGGCGGACTGAAAACGGTCAATCCCGAGATCCAGCATAAGATGGCCGCAGCGCGTGTCCGCGAAGCGGAATCAACCGGAGCCAGTGCGATCGTGACACCCTGCCAGACGTGCTATCTGGGGCTGCTTATTGGAGAAAAGGAAGCAGGCTCCGGCATGAAAATTTTACACCTGAACGAGTTGCTGGCGCGATCCATTTGTCCGGACGTTACTCATGAATCAGTGAAAACCGCACTCGCACGCACAATACCCTGACACGATTGAGTGACTGGGCTCGGACTTGCCGTAAAGAGAGAAATTACAGGAGCGATTGACGCGACGGCTCATCCTGAGTATTGTGTGCAAGATTCAACGTGTATTTTGCATCCCTTTTTATTCAGCGGCATTGCAAACTTGCGGGTAGAGCCCGGAGAACCAGGACCGCAAATAAAATAAAAATTCCATTTGCAGTTTTCAGTCAACTGCTCTTCCTGTGCTAAACGACAATCTACGCGGAGACGTATCATATCGATCCAGTCAGACATCCTCAGGAGGCGTATTTTATGGCGATAATGAAAGCGGTACAGGTGAGTTCAGCAGGAGGCAAGTTTGAACTAGTACGCAAAGAGGTACCCGAACCACAGGAAAACGAAGTCCTCATTAAAGTTGCGGCCTGCGGCATCTGTCACGGGGATTCTGTAACAAAGGAAGGACACTTCCCCGGGATAGTCTATCCGAGGATCCCGGGACATGAAGTAATCGGCACAATCGAAAAAACGGGCCCGGGAGTCCTGCACTGGAAATCGGGTCAGAGGGCCGGTGTAGGATGGCGAGCAGGACATTGTAATCAGTGCGCCTCCTGCAAATTAGGTGATTACCGGTCGTGCGAAAATTCTCCGGTCACCGGAATTTCACGGGATGGAGGGTACGCGGAATATATGACCTCCCGCGCTGAGGCGTTGGTCAGTATTCCGGAAGAGCTCGATTCGATCAAGGCAGCACCCCTTCTCTGCGCAGGCAGGACCACCTTCGGCGCATTTAAAGACAGCATTGCGCAGGGTGGCGACCTGGTGGCTGTCCATGGCCTCGGAGGACTGGGACACCTCGCGGTACAATACGCAGCCAGGCTCGGCTTGAAAACCGCGGTTTTGTCCCGTGGAAAAGACAAGGAAAAGCTTGCATACGATCTTGGGGCCTACGCTTATTTTGATACCACGTCTACCGATGCTGCAAAGGAACTTGCCAAAATGGGTGGAGCGAAAGTCATCCTCTGTACCGCCCCGAGCAGCAAGGCCATCTCTGATCTGGTGAGCGGTCTCAGCAGAAACGGTCAACTCATCATTGTTACATTTGCGCCGGAGCCCATGCAGATCTCCCCGGCCCTTCTCCTCCGGGGCGGCCGCTCCATCCGCGGCTACGTGGGCGGAGACATTGCAGAAGCAGTGCGGTTCAGCTTCCTCTGGAAGATCGTGCCTATGGTCGAAACATTTCCTCTTGAGCAGGCGGAGGCGGCTTATGATAAAATGATCTCGTCGAAAGTGCACTTTCGCGCGGTTCTGACAATGGGCAACTCATAACCGAAGGGAGGAAGCAGCATGCAGAACCTCTTGCACCTACTCCCTCCATAAAATTGTTTCATTGCCTGATTTAATGTCTTTGGAACAGGAAAGTCATGCCGAGTATCAAGGTGATCTGAATAATGCAGATTCCGGAGGACAGCTACCAGACGTTCCGATTGAATCTTTCCACCTGATCCCATCCATTCCTTCCACCCCATCCGGTAAATCTACCAGTCATTCCGGCCATCCTTCCAGAGAGAATAGCTTCTGTAGGTGATCACGTAATGTTGTTTGTATTGCGCATTTAATCATATAGCTTCAGTTAACAGATTCTTTTTGTAGCTCACGACAGTTGCATCTTTTAGAAATTACACCATACTTCCTGGAGCAAACAGCGGTTGCTATATTTGGAAATTATAATCTTCATTTGCAATTCTGGAATTTCAAGAAATGGAAACGATTATCGACTTCTTTCTGTAGTTGTTGAAGTTGCATTTCTTTGAAACATATCATTTTACATTCTGAATTCGTTGCCGACTCCCCACTAGAACATATCACTTTCCATGTCGAAATTGCCCATAAAAAAGGGTGGAATATACGAGTAAATATTTCTCATTTCTCAAAATAAGGTTGTCCGATAATTAACACCAGACAAATAAATTTGACTGAAACGATGTGTAGTTTGTGAAAATTCCATTGACTGTATATAGCCCTTTTGCCATAATCTGCCCATATTTGTTCGTTCCTCAAATAATATTTATACCTGACTATACCTGACGACATGGTTTGCACAAAAGCTCGATCAGAAAAGCAAGCGGCTGGCTCTAAAATCGCATAAGGGCATCTGTATAATCAAAGTAGTACGGAGGTAACATACAAATGACAATTAAATTATATGCCCCCGTTCTGATTTTCCTATCAGGCATGATTGCTTATTCTTCGATCTACCCTTTCACCATTGGGCAACACCGGCTACAACGCCACGTCCATCTATTATTTGCTGGTATGTCTCTTGTAATGGCGCTGATTATCCTGTCTACTGTACAGACTTTCCTGGCACCGACCATAAACGATTTCATCCAGGCGAACCGCTTAAATCTCGCCCTCTACTTCTTGTTTATGGCCGTACTTCCCTGGTTCTTCGCTGGGTATACCGGCGTGAGACCAAGGGCAGTGCTGGTCGGACTCACTGGACTGACTGCCGTTTTGTTCCTCGTCAATCTGTTGCAGCCATACACTATCTTGTATAAGGAAATCCATGGGCTTGCACACATGACTCTACCCTGGGGAGAGGAACTTATATTTCCGCTGGCTATCGCCAGCATTTGGGCTTACATCGCGGTAACAGCTCACTTCCTTAATATCGCCTTTGGGTTTTATACCCTGGTTGTTCGCTTCTACCGTGACCGCAGGCGCACGGCCTTGTTCATGATGCTTGCATTGGGGTTGTTCATGGCTGGCACCGTAACGGGTATTTTATTCAGACTGGGAATTCCTTACGCCCCCCCCTTGGGGCCGTTCGGATTTCTGAGCATGATTATTGTGATGGGGTTGACGCTGAATTACGAAATCCAGGAAAATCGCTTGCACATGCAGGCAATACTGGATCATGTTCCCGCACATATCTCTATGAAAGATCCCAAAGGGCAATACATAATGGTCAACCGCCATTTCGAAGACTTATTCCGTGTCTCCAACGCGAAGATATACGGCAGGACGGATCACGTTTTATACTCTAGTGAGCAGGCCGATGCAATGTATGCCGACGAACAGCAGGTGCTCGCCACGCGTCACCCCCTGAAACGTGAGGAAACTGTTACTTTGAAAGGAGAACCTCGCACCTATTTTTCCGTTAAATTCCCGCTCTTTCATGCCGATGGCACACCTTTTGCCGTATGTGGCATTTCCACAGATATTACCGAACGCAAGATGTCTGAACTGGCCTTAAAACAGAGCGAAGAAAAATATCGGCGTCTTTACAATGAAACACCCATACTACTCCATTCCATAGACCGGGAAGAACGATTGGTCGATGTAAATGACTACTGGCTGAAAATAATGGGCTATGATCGAAATGAAGTTATTGGCAGAAAAATAACAGATTTCTATACGGAGGCATCACGAAAGTACGCCAAAGAGGTCACTATCCCGACATTTTTCCGGGACGGCTTCGTTCATAATATATTCTATCAGTTTGTAAAAAAAAACGGTGATTTGGTGGATGTGCTTCTTTCGGCGACTGCTGAACGAGATGCCGCGGGCAACGTTGTCCGTTCCCAGTCTGTGATCGAGGACATCACCGAGCGCAAGCGGGCGGAGGAGTTACTCAAAAAATCAGAAGAGAAGTTTTCTAAGTTCTTTATGGCAGCACCTGCCGGGATATCTGTCAGTAGCGTCAACGAAGGACGTATTATTGACGTCAATAAGGAATTTGAGCGGTCGTTGGGATATAGCCGAGATGAGATAATTGGTCGTACGTCATTCGAACTCGGGCTCTGGGTTGATAGCAAAGATCGGGATCAAATCGTGCGGCTTTTACGTACCGAAGGGAAGGTGAAAGACCTAGAGCTGCGGCTTCGTACAAAAAACGGCAATGTATTAACGCATCGATATTTTGCAGATCTAATAGAAATAGATAATGTAACCTACCTCCTGTCCGCATTTATTGATATAACCGAACAAAAGAAAGCAGAAGAGGCGCTGCGAGAAAGTGAACGGAAGTATCGTGAACTCGTTGAGAATGCAAACAGTATAATCCTTCGTTGGGGAAGGGACGGGAAAATCACATTCATGAATGAGTTTGGCCTGAATTATTTCGGCTTTTCCGAAAAAGAAATTATTGGGCATCATTGGCTTGACACTATTGTCCCGGCAACAGAAAGCACAGGAAGGGACTTGAATACATTGATAGAGCAAATTCGCGTCAACCCAAAGGCCTTTGAGCAAAATATTAATGAGAACATACGGCGAAACGGTGAGCGGGTATGGATTTCCTGGACAAACAAGCCAGTGCTTGATCAGCAGGGGCGTTTAGTGGAAGTTTTCAGCATTGGATCAGATATCACCAAGCGCAAACTGGCTGAAGAGGCACTACGAGAAAGCGATATGAAGTTTCGCGCAGTATTCGAAAACTCCAGAGACGCCATCGGTATTGCAAAAAAGGGAATGCATTTTTTTGCTAATCCTGCATATTTGAGATTATTTGGGTACGAGAGCAATGAAGAAATCGTTGGCACTTCGATACTTGAGAACATTGCAACGAGCCATCGTCAACAGGTAATAGAGAACATACAAAGAAGAACTGCTGGAGAACCGATCCCACCACTCTACGTAGCACGCGGCAGGAAGACAGATGGTACTGAATTTTTCATGGAGATCAGCGCTTCAACCTTTGAGTTGCAAGGCGAGATCTATACAGTAGCGAACATCCGAGACATCACCGAACAACTTCGTGCGGTGGAAGAGAAGGCTATGCTGGAGAACCAACTCCGCCAAGCCCAGAAAATGGAAGCGATTGGCCAGGTGGCTGGCGGCATTGCTCATGATTTCAATAACTTACTCACCATTTTTGGTACCTATGGGAGCATTCTGAGTAGAAAATTAAAGAACGATGATGTGCTCCGAACCTATGCCGAGCGTATAATGGAAGCAACGGAAAAAGCCGCCGGCCTGACCCAAAGTCTTCTCGCCTTCAGCAGGAAACAGACTATAACCCTCAAACCAGTCGATCTGAATAAGATTATTAGAAAAGTAGAGCACTTTCTGTACAGAATAATCGGTGAAGACATCGAGTTGAGAACATCTCTCGCCGGTACGGAATTAGCAGTCATGGCGGACCCCGGCCAGATAGAACAAGTCTTGATGAACCTTGCCACGAACGCGCGCGATGCAATGCCTCAGGGAGGACTGCTAACCATCCATTCAGAAACTATGCAACTCGCCGATGCTGACGTAAAGGCCGGCGACGTTGAGAAAGCCGGCATATATGCCCGTATCAGTGTTGCGGATACCGGACAGGGCATGGACAAAGCAACTGTAGAGAAAATATTCGAACCTTTTTTCACAACGAAGGAAGTGGGCAAAGGGACTGGCCTCGGTCTCGCGATAGTTTATGGTATTATCAAGCAGCACAGCGGAACCATCAGAGTTTACAGCGAGCCAGGCAAAGGAACGATTTTTAAGATTTACCTGCCCCTAACGCAATCAGCAATCGCCAAGTCTGGGAGGGATGCTCTCCCGGGCCCCCGGGGCGGGCATGAAACGATACTTTTAGTTGAAGACAATACGGCAGTGAGAGCATCAATTAAAGTCATCCTTGAAGACGGCGGTTATAAAGTTATCGAGGCAGTCGATGGAGACGATGCCATTGCTGAATTTTATCGACATCGAGACGAAATTATGCTTTTACTGACCGATGTGATAATGCCGAAAAAGAACGGCAAGGAAGTGTACGAAGCGATCAAAAGTATAAGGCCGGACATTAAGGCGCTTTTCATAAGCGGTTATACGGCTGATATAATTAACTCAAAGGGACTGTTGGATGAAGGATTGCAGCTTATGCACAAGCCGCCCGCACCCGATGCCCTTCAACGTAAGATACGGGAAATATTGGATAACAGAGAGGAATAATATGGTAAAAATACTTGTAATCGACGACGATAAAATGGAAAGAATTGCATTCAGCGATGCTCTTGCCGACGGGGGCTTTTCACCTGCAACGGCATTCAACTGGAGAGAGGCGCTCGAACTTATCAGGCGGGAAGACTACGATGCCGTATTAATAGACCTCGTGATGCCTGAGAAAAACGGCATAAATACGATGCTGGAACTGAAAAAGATAAAACCGGCCCTTCCTATGATCATTGTAACCGGGCACGGCGATATCGCGACAGCGGTAGAGGCCATCAAGCTTGGAGCTTATGATTACGTAACGAAGCCTCCTGATTATCAGCGATTGTTCCTGACAATTCAGAAGGCTATTGAGCATTGTGACGCCCTTCAGAAAATCAACGCCCTGAACACAGCTGTTGAGGTATCCTTTGAAGGATTCCATGGCACTGAAAAAGTCATGAAGGACATTATCAACAAAATTTCGAAAGTCGCACAAAGTGATTTTTCCGTGATTATCGAAGGCGAGACAGGAACAGGCAAGACTACGATCGCCCGTGCTATTCACCGCCTGAGTAAAAGGGCGGGCGGACCCTTTCTCGTCGTTGACATGGGAACGCTTCCCGAGACCCTTGTCGAGCGTGAACTTTTTGGCCATGAGAAAGGCGCATTCACCGGCGCGGATAAGCGAAAACGGGGCTATTTCGAGGCGGCACAGGGGGGAACGATCCTTATCGATGAGCTGCAGAATATGAGTACCTATACACAGGCTAAATTGCTGAGGGTCGTTGAAGAGAAAAAAATATATGCTCTTGGCAGCACAGTGCCTCTGGATGTCGATGTGCGAATCATATGCGCTTCCAATGCTGACTTGAAAAAAGAAATTTTGGAAAAGCGTTTTCGGGAGGACCTGTATTACCGGCTGAACGAATTCACCATCACGCTACCGCCCCTGAGGGAAAGACCGGATGATATTCTGTTTCTCACGAGAAAATTTATGGAGGAAGCCTGCGCCGAACTCAACAAGACAGGTTGCGAGCTTTCAATAGACGCTGCCGCTGTCCTGAAGAATTACCGCTGGCCCGGCAATGTGCGTGAGCTGAAAAATGTTATACGCCGAACAGTCCTATTGGCCTGCGAAGATGTCATACAGCCCGAGGAGATTCAGTTCATGTTCACCGACAAGGAGGAGGACAGAAAACTGATGTCCGCGCAAATGCCGCTCAGGGAACTTACGACCATTGCCGTTCGGGAAGTTGAACGAAAAGTGATTAAAAAAGCTCTTGACGCCACAGGAGGAAATAAGAGCAAGGCCGCAGCAATGCTGCAGATCGATTATAAGACTCTTCTAACCAAAATTAAGGAGTACGGTATACAATACTCCAGTGATTGATATTCTTGATATTTTCTGACGTTGGCTGTTTACCTTCCCTGTAAATAAATCATATTCTCCCTTGTCTCACTCCCTCTTGGTATGGTACAGATTCCATACACTTGATTAGTCGCGGAAAATCAATGCATTACCTCGTTTATCCCACGCACAAAGGCTTTTTCCCTCAGCGAATGATATGGTCTGCATTCCCTATCCAAAATTTCTACTAATTAAAATTCCTTTGTATTTCGGCTAGTTTGGGATTGGCATGGTTGTTGAAATGTATTGTACTGACATCAGGCAATTGTGCTGATCAAAGAAGGCGTGAGTCGTGAAAAAAACAATATTATGCATTTGTGATTCAGCATCCATGAGACTGTTGCTTGCACATGCCCTGCGGGATGAAAGATATAACATTATAACTGCCCCTGATGGCAATAAAGCACTAGCTCGGGTCGAAACTACGCAGGTTGACCTGGTTCTAACAGACTTCATCCAGCCGGGGACAGATGGAGTAGAGTTTACGAGAAAATTTCGTGCGAAGCAAAGATATAAGTTCACGCCCGTCCTGATCATGACCACGGAATCACAGGACAGCAGCAAGGATGAGGGGGAAAAGGCTGGCGTGTCAGGTTGGATCGCAAAGCCTTTTACGGCAGAAAAACTGAAAACAATCGTAAAACAGTTTGTATGTTAACTCGGACATGTGCACGGGAAATATCTTTTCAGGCTCATAGTTGTCAGCAAGGCGGCAGAAGCGTATCGGGGCCTTTCGATGATGTCAGAGCATAACCCATGCGGAGGACGTTGACTATGACAAATTCAGAAACAGGAGTCAAGACAAAACGCATGCTTGTTGTTGATTCTGCTGCCGCCATATTATTTGCCTATAGGATACAGCTCGAAAGGCAGGGAGTAATGATTGATGCATGTGAAACCTATGAAGAAGCAGTAGAGCTGCTGAAAATGCACCGCTACGATGTCGCGCTTCTAGATGTCAGTCAGACAGGAGTTCGGCAAAAAAATGGTCTCAATCTGACATCTATTCTCCGAGAACGGCAACCAGATGTGAAAATTATTCTTATGACTGGTGTCAATGATGATGCCAAGAAAAAAGCAGAGGAACTGGGGTTCTCATACTGTTTTGAGAAGCCCGTATTGAGTTCGACGATATTCTGGGCACTGAGAAAGTTGGAAATAACTAAATAAAGGATAAGGAAAAACTATTATGAAAGAGTTATTCAAGAACATGAAGATCGGAAGAAAACTGGCCGTATTGGTGGGACTCATGTCACTACTGCTCGTGGCTACGGGAATCTATTTGCTCCATGGGATTTCCGAGACCAACAAGCGGTTGAATACAAACATGGCCATGGCCGAGGCATACACAAAGGCGGCGGGAGACGCCGACGACGCCGAAATAGCGTTCAAGAAGCAAGTGCAGGAGTGGAAAGACATGCTCCTGAGGGGCAACGATCCTAAACTGTTCTCCAAATACCATGATAATTTCCTGAAAACGGAAGCCGAGGTGCAGTCTCGGGGGAAGGATCTGAAGGTTTCTCTTGCAAAGCTCAACGTCGACACGGCAAGGCTGGACGATTTTTTAAAAGCCCATACTCTCCTGGGAGAGAAATACCACGAGGCCCTGAAGAACTATCGGTCAGACAATATAAGGAGCTTCAGTATCGTGGACGTTATGGTAAGGGGAATCGACCGGGAGCCGACGGAAATCATCGATTCTGTCGCCGAAAAAACGCGGAAGCAGGAATCAGAGATGTTCGCAGAAGTGGCGAGAAAATCCGCTGAGTCTTATAACTCCGTTTTCAGAAACTCCCTCATTTTCATGGTGTTCGGGATCGGGCTGGGTATTTTCCTCTCCCTGGTGATCATTCAAGCCATCACGAGACCGCTTAACGATATCGTTATTGTGGCAAACAAGACGAGTCAGGGGGACCTGTCTCATGACGATACGGCCCACGCGATCCCTACTAATGACGAAATCGGTGAGATGACAGTAAGCTTCAATCGGATGATTGAAAAACTACGCCATATTGTGGGCGAGATCAACTCGGGCACGAATACCTTGGCTTCTAGCTCCGAGGAACTTTCGGCCACATCAGAAGATCTAAACAAAGGGACGCAGGAACTTTCCACCCAGACATCTCAAGTTGTTACAGCTATGACCGAGGTTTCCCAGACCATCATGGACATGGCCAAAAACGCATCGAATGCAGCAGATGCAAGCAGAAACGCCTCGGAAACAGCATCCAAAGGGAAGCAGATTGTTGATACCACGGCAGATGACATGATAAGGATTGCGCAGACCGTACAAAGCGCAGCAGGTACCATAGAAGAACTGGGGAGAAGTTCCGCTCAGATCGGGGAAATAGTGACCGTTATTAACGGCATCGCCGAACAAACAAACCTTCTCGCCTTGAATGCTGCCATCGAGGCCGCCCGAGCAGGTGAGCAGGGCCGCGGTTTCGCCGTAGTGGCCGACGAAGTGAGAAAACTTGCGGAGCGGACTGGCCAGGCTACCAAAGACATTACCCACAGGATTACAACGATTCAGCAGTCCGCAGCAGATTCCGTGAAGGCGATGAAGAAGGGGAGTGATGAGGTGGATAAGGGAGTTGCTCTGGCGAAGGAAGCGAGCGCGTCGCTTGAGGTAATCGTACAGGCATCGAATAATGCCATGGACATGGTTCAGCGGATTGCTGCCGCCACCGAGCAGCAATCATCTGCATCGGAAGAAGTTACACAAAGCATGGAGGGCATCGCAGGCATTGCGAACAGTACGTCAACATCCACAGAACAGATTAAGGGTGCAGCTGCGGACCTCGCACGCCTGGCAACCGAATTAAAGGAAACCGCTGCCTGGTTTCGTTTAAATGGCAATCAGCCTCCGTACATGAACCGGCGAAGCCAGTAGAGAAACGACGACTTGAGCTGAAAAAACTTCCTGGATGATGCCAACGCGATGATAGCGGCTTCAGATACATGAAATAATCTGTGGAAACTGATGAACAGGGATAGAGAAGGAGATCATATGCAGACAGCCGCATTACACGCAGATACACTCCAGCTTGTCAGTTTCAGGCTCGGAACGCAGAGATACGCAGTAGATATCCTAAGGGTTCAGGAAATCGATAATATGAAAGAGATCACCTGTATCCCGAATGCGCTGCCTTATCTCGCCGGAGCGATCAATCTCCGGGGCAAAGTGATTCCCGTGCTTAGTTTGAGAACAAAGTTCGCCATGGAAAAAAACGGCGACAACGAAAAGGAAAAAATCGTCATTATCGATATTAAGGGCACGGTAATGGGGATCATAGTGGACTCAGTTTCGGATGTATTACGAATCCCCTCGGATGTGATAGAGCCGCCGCCGCAGGTATCATCACGTTTGAACTCGGGATTAATCCGTGGGATCGCGAAGCTGCAGGAGGGGTTGGTCCTCATACTGGATATGGACAAGCTGCTGGACTCTGATGAACACGATGCCATTATTAATGTGGAACAGCTTGCATAGGAAAGGAGCATTCAGTGTTCTAACGGTTGCTGAACATCCGCTGAATGATTCAGGGTTGGAAGGCCCCCTGGCGTATAACTTTTGTTGGAAAGAAAGGGTGTATCGCAGCTGATGTTATTTAATACAAACGTAAAATATTTTGTATCAGTCAAAACAGTGAAGTTATTGATTTTATAGTGTTACTTTTGCAACATTGTCACAATATTCTGTGCGTTTATATTAGTAGCAATACTACCATTTATTCTATCAATTTTACATGTTTGCATTGGGGACGGATATGAACAAGCAAACAGTACTCGTTATTGATGATGATGTAAATACCAGAGAATGCCTAAGCATACTACTGGAAGGTGACGGTTTTGAGGTTACAGGCTGCGAAAACGGCGTTGTCGCCCTTGAGTTGATTAAAGAAAACTGCTTTGAAACGATAATCATTGATTATCATATGCCCCAAATTAAAGGCGATGAGGTTGTAAAGCGATTACGGGTGCAGTGCTCTCAAGCTTACATAATCGGGATCAGCGTGGAGGACAAGCGCCGGGTTTTTATGGATGCTGGCGCAAATACATTTGTAGCCAAAAGCGACATCATTCATGCATTAGCGTCGTTGATAAAAAACAAAAAGGGTTTATAGCAATATAATCAAACAACACTATTGAACTCAAGATTTTACTGCAAACCCGACAACGACGATGAAAGGTCTGACACTGACTCACAACTATGAAAATCTTCAGGATGACCATAGATTCCAAAAAGACCATCGTTTCAATTGCGCTGGGGCTAGCAGGCACTGCGGGGAGCCTCCTCTCTTTCAACTTTGCATTCCCACCCCACAGGGTTACGATAGTCTGGGGTCTTTTTCTGCCGATGCTTGCGGCTCTGGCGTATGGATGGCGCCATGCTCTCATAGCGGTAACATTGGGCGGTGCCGGCTTTATTTCGTTTATTCTCTGGCCTACGAGCGGGTGGGCAAATGTAGTGACTGTCGTTCTTTATGTGGGGTGGTATCTCTGGCAGGGCTATTGTGCTGACCTAAGGCGCAGAAAAACAGCATGGTGGAATAACATTTACGGCGCTCAGGCACTGTACGCAGTTTTTTATAATGTTCTGCTGTTTGGAACTTTTCCTTGGATATTCCGGTTCAATCCTCCCTTCTGGTATCCGGCTGCAGCAACCTCTATGCCGTACGAGATCATTGCTGGCATTGCAGTAAAAGAAACCTTCATGATGTTTCTCAGCGTTTATGCGAGCGACCTGCTCCTGCATCTGCCCGCGATCCGCCGGATCGTAGGTCTCCCTGTCTCCTCATCAATGCGTATTTATTCAAAGATCCTCCTCTCGACGGTCCTGATCAGCTTTACGGTCATGGTATTCTTTTCCGCTCTAGAAGGATTTCTTTTCGAACATGATTTTGCAAAAGCCCTGACGCAACTTGCTGTTGACGATATTAAACGACTCGTGATTCTAATCGTTCTTCTCAGTACGGCCGCTGGATTACAGTTGGCAAAGTCTATGGAAAAACGCATTGATGCTGAAGATGCTTTGCGTGCCAGCGAAGAACGGTTCTTCACAATCTTCAATTCTGTCAATGATGCTATTTTTATCCATGATGCAGACACCGGAGTTATCCTGGATGTGAATAAAAAAATGTGCGAAATGTTCGGCTATTCACGCAAGGAAGCATTGATGGCTGATATCGGCAAACTCAGTTCCGGCATTTCACCATATACTCTGGAAGACGCCGTTACCAAAGTGAGGAGGGCGGCGTCCGGAGAGCCACAGCTAGTCGAATGGCACTGCAAACATAAGGATGGACGACTCTTCTGGGGAGAGATCAATATGAAGCGCGCCTCAATCGGAGGAACGGATCGTGTGCTGGTAACGGTGCGTGATGTTACGGAGCGCAAACTGGCCGCAGAGAAACTGCAGGAGAGTGAGCGCCGCTACCGCACGCTTTTTGAGTCGGCAAATGACGCCATCCTTCTGATGCGATATGACCGCTTTGTCGCTTGCAACACGAAAGCGCTTGATATGTTCGGATGCACCCGCGGACAGATACTCGGGAAGGCTCCCTATAGCTTCTCTCCTCCCACCCAGCCCGATTTAAAAGGCTCCATGGAGAAGGCCATCGAGAAAATGAACACTGTGTTGCTGGGACATCCCCAGATTTTTGAATGGGTCTATAACAAAAGAGACGGAACGCCTTTTACCGCCGAAGTTAGCTTGAACAGTGTTGAACTGGGCACGAGGACATTTATCCAGGCCATTGTGCGCGATATTACCGAACGCAAGCGTGTCGAACAGGCACTAATGCGCGAGAAAGTGTTTTCCAATGTTGTTATCGACAGCCTGCCCGGAGTGTTTTATATCTGCGATGAGGAAGGGAAACTTCTCCGTTGGAACAATAACGAAAAAGAAACAACCGGATATTCCATCGCGGAACTCTCAGAAATGAACGTGCTGAAGCTGTTCCACAAAGATCGGCAACTTGTCGCGACCAAAATGCACGAGGTGCTGGATTCCGGACGCTCCTCTTTGGAGGCATCGCTTATTACAAAAAGCGGGACGCCCATCCCGTTCTACTTGACAGGGTGCCGTATGGTCCTGGATGGGAAACGATATGTAGTCGGAATCGGCATCGATATATCGGAGCGCAAAAAGCTCGAAGGTCAGCTTCATCAAGCGCAGAAATTGGAGGCTATCGGTGCGTTGGCAGGAGGCATCGCCCATGACTTCAATAATATCCTGTCGGCTATAATAGGATATGCCTCAATTCTTCAAATGAAAATGAAGCCGCATGACGCTTTACGTCATCATGTCGAGCAATCCTCGCTTCTTCAGAACGGGCGGCGGGATTAACAAAGAGCTTGCTCGCATTCACCAGAAAGCAGCCGATAGAGTTAAAGCCCGTTAATATCAATGAAATGATATGCGGATTTCAAAAGATCTTGACTAGGCTAATTGGCGAGGATATTGATTTCAGGGTGAATACCGCTCTTGGCGATCTCGTGGTGGAATCGGACAAAGGCCAACTTGAGCAGGTGCTGATGAATCTCGTCATGAACTCTAGAGACGCCATGCCCCTTGGCGGCAAACTGATTGTAACTACGGATAGAGTGGCCATAACCGATAATCATGGCGAAATACCCCGCGGGTCGTATGCGGTTATAACAGTGACGGATACCGGCTGCGGTATGGATAAGATCATTCAGGAGCATATTTTCGAACCCTTCTTCACGACGAAAGAGGTAGGAAAAGGAACCGGTCTGGGTTTGGCAATCGTCTATGGTGTTATTAAGAAACATAATGGTTTTATCCACGTTTACAGCGAGCCGGGAATGGGAACGACATTCAAAATCTACCTTCCTCGCATATCCCGAATCGAGCAGGCAGAAAGCTCGCAACAGCAGGCTCCTTTACTGCACGGAACGGAAACAATCCTTCTGATAGAAGATGATTCAACCGTGAGGAATGTTACGAAGGATATTCTTAAGGAGTTTGGTTATACAGTTTTGGAAGCGGTTAATGGAGAGAATGCGGTAAAGGTTTTTCGCGAAAATCAAGAACGAGTGCAGATTGTCCTCTGCGACCTAATCATGCCAAAAATGAACGGGCAGAAGACCTATGAGGAATTGTTAAAAATCTGCCCCGGCCTCAAGGTAATCTTTATGAGCGGTTATACAGCGGATATCATCAATCAGAAAGGAATCTTGGGTCAAGGGACAAATTTCATTTCAAAACCGATGAGTTTGACCGACTTATTAAACAAAGTGAGAACAGTTCTGGATTCGTAAATGAGCTTTATGTCAGAGAAATCATGGATACGCATCGCGCTCCCAATCGACATCCCCAGTTCTCAGGAAAATATATATACACGCAAGATACACCAAGGATTCTTTGCCCTTGTCACAATATTGACATGACACATTTGTAGATAAAACCTACAATTTCAGAAAGAAGTAACTCTCGCGAACTTCAGGATGAAGTTGATGATTGTTTTCACTTTTTGAAATTACGAGATCGTAGGTTGAAGTGTTGGACTCTATCCGATTATTATATACTCATCTATGGGTTGAAACATGCAACACCACAATATGATTTTCTTGCCTAAATATTATTTGCGCGATAAATTTACCTAATTCACTGGTAGGAAAGAACCGAAATTGGTGGATGATTTCAATCGGAATCAACATCTGGTAAAAATGAATCGGAATGATTGGAAGGAATCATTTGTAGCGTGTGGTAGATTTACTGGATTGACCGGAAGGAATCACCCGGAATAAGTGGAAGGATTCATCGGAATGTGCAAATAAACAGCGATTCAGCACAGATATGGATTTATTCCTCGTCTTTCAGCTGATCTTTCAGTGCCCGATCAAAAGTGATAATCCTGCCGCCGTGCTTCTTTTGAAAGGTCGCGGCCAGCGTTTTGGAGGAAAATGCAACCCTGCTGGTGTAGCTCATCACGCCGGGAATATCGCTCCCTTCGAGAAAGTATGCCTTGTCTGCATCGAGCAATTTCCCGGTCAGAAAATCAGCCACTTTTACTCCTTTGATTCTGCCCTCGTTCTGATTGATGAGCCTGGCCGCGCAGGCCAGGCTGCAAGTCGATTTTGTCGTATCGTCATTGAAGAGAATTACAAGGCGAGTTTTTCCATACAGGTCCAGATACATGCCGCAGACGGCACAACTCTCCCTTTCAGTCGCGTGCGCACTGGCATAGATTCCGGTTACAAAAAAAGCTGTAATAATCAGGGATGCTGTCTTTCGGATGATAGCGTTCAAATGTTTTCCCACACGCTCCTGGTACCCATATTTCTACATCGTCCCCATTGGTTGCTCCATGCCTTCCGGATCCTTTGCCCTTCTCTTGAGTGCGGCCTCATAACTAAAGATTGTTCCACCAAAACCCTTCTTGAACATCTCGGCCTGTTTCTTCGACTTGAAAGCGATCCAGCTCGGAGCACAGGAAGGCACTGCCTTGCTCTTGTACAGATACACCGCCTTCTCAGCGCCCATCCACTCTCCGGTTATGAAGTCCCTTGTTTTCGCCGACTGAACCTTGCCCATATCAGTAGCCAGGACCCAGAGCCCGCAGTGCGCGCAACAATAGTGGACCTCCTCTCCCGTCTTCATGGTAACGACAAATGCGGTATTCTGATGCTCGGAAATCGACATCCCGCAGGTCGGGCATTTATCCTGCGCTGTCTGCGCTGTCACTGCTACTGCGGAAACAAGGACGAGCAACACTGCGAGTGCAAGCACAACTGTTTTAACGTTTTTCATGAACCCTCCTTTTAGATTAAGACAGCATCCCTGACTGACTAAGCATATCACAATTTCAGCAAAAGCGTTTTAACGGGCTTCTTTGGCCAGATCTTCCCGCGCAGCAGCAAGGGCTTCGTCCCAGGAAACGATTTTTCCGCCATAAGATGCAATAAATTTGTCGGCGGCATTCTTTGATGCGAAGGCCCACTTGGCGCGTATTGTCATCACGCCGGCTTTTTTACCGCCCAAAACCCAGACCGCCTTTTCAGTGTCGATGAGCGTACGAGTATTGCGGTCGGCAACGAGAAGAGCCTTCACTTTGCGTCCTTGATGCGCATTAATTTCGATGAGTGCGCAGTGGAGGCTGCAGACCCCGACCTCCGACCCATCCTCGTACTGGATCAGCATTCTGCTGAATCCATAGGCTTTTCTGTCCATGCCGCAGTTGGCACAATTGCGGTTAACCTCGATGTCGGACTGGGCCAATACGGACATTCCGGTAATACCAAACAGGATCACGATAAGGAGGGTTGATGCAGCATGTTTTAGCTTCATTGATCTGAACTCCTTCAGAAATAAATTTCATCAGATTACGTCAGGCTTGCAAGTATGGCCTGGAGCCGTGTACCATCATTGTACTCCTCGTTCATCTGTACCACGCCATTCTTATCTATGACAACCGTGATTCCCATCGTGGCCTGGTACAGATTCAGAACGGTTTGCTGGGTGTCCGCCAGCACGTCGAATCCCGCTCCGGTATATCCGGCCGCTGTTTCCCAGGAGAGTGCCTCAGCAACGGATGCGCAGGTGTAGTCTACGACATAAAAACGAACATTTGGAAAGGCGGGAATCACGGTAGAGCGCAGGCTGTCAAGATTGCCTTCGCATATGGGGCACCACTCCATGGCGAAGTATAAGACAACTCCCTGAGTGGTCGGGATCACGGATGAAAGCGTGATAGTGTTTCCCAAAGTGTCGGAAAGTGTAAAATTCGGTGCATTCTGACCGACAGCGGGCCCGGTTGTTCCCGCCTGTTCAGTGGGAACTTTGTTTCTGTCTGATGGATCGAGATCGCTCAAGTTGCCGCATCCGGCAAAGAGCACCAAACTCAGCAGGAACACACACATCTTACCTGAACCCATAGCTGACTCCTACTGTATAAATTTCAGTTGCCGGAAAGTTACTGCCCCACCCATTACGCGGTATGGCATTGCTACACGAAACACGGACGACCCAATCACGGTCGGTGCTGGAATAAGCGATAGTTCCTCCGTACGCATCCTTCTGGAAACCGCTTTCAGGCTCACTCCTGCCGTTAATGGTCACATTCTCTTCCCGAAGGGTCGATAGCGAGACGGTCCCTGTCAGTGTGTCTCCCGCCGTACCGATATAATAAATATACCCCAGGGACGCAGCGGCTAATGTGCGGTCCCCCAGTTTTTCCTCGAATGGCTGCACGTACCTATCATACTCGCGGTCAACCGGTCGCTGAAGATAAGTCCCGTACGAGAGAGTAACGGAAGCAGTCCAGGGATGTATTGTCTTCGAGATCAGAACATTTCCGTCAAACCGATAGAAACCGCGGCCGGTAATATCATAACTGCTCGTTTTATAGTCATAGGGAGATATCCCCGTCGGGATGAGGACCGACGGGCCAATCGTAACTGAGGGCACCAGGTCCTTCAAGCCCCGAATTTTCCATGCTGATTTGTCCTCCAGGGCTTCATACCAGAGGTTCATCGTCGTGTCGCCTATATTGCTGTAATAGGCAGAACCATTCGAATATTGGTTGTTATTCCAGACATAAGGAACGCTTATGCTGGCCTGCCAGTTTTGAGCGAGGCGGTGCGCATAGCCGGCATTCAGGCGGTACTGATATCCTACCGGTGCATACGTGTATACACCCTGTGGGCTCCAAAAACCTTCGTACTTTTCCGAATCAAAAGAAACATCGATCATGCTTTGATATATCTTCGGCAACACCAAGGCCGCACCGCCACCGCCACCGCAGCAGGAACCTGCAAAGGCAGGCATTGACAGTAAACATGCGGCCCCCGTTAAGAGGGCCGCATAAATAACAGTAGAGATATATTTGTTCATTATAAATTGAGATTACATGCCCGGAGTAACCAGGAACGTAGCATACGCATTCGATCCCGATGGAGCGTTGCCATCCGTGGTTTTGTTCTGGCCGTTGACATTCAATTTGATGTAGATCGTTGCTGTCTGGCCGGAAACGAGTCCGGTCAAGCCTGACAGGGACCAGTGGCCGTTTCCATTATCCACACCCGTCACGGAGGGCGAGAAGCTGCTGCTCATCGATGCCTGAAGCGTCGTCGGTTGGCTAACCGTAACCGTTCCAGTAGCGTCGCTGATTACCGAACCGATGGAAACGGGTACGAAATTCATAAACATGTTTTCACTGTACGAGATGTACAGATTAAGCGTTGGTGTGGCAGCGCTGACCGGTCCGTCATTAAACAGGATGTAGTCATTCGTTTGGGTTCCGGACATGGAGGAGACGATATCGTCGGGACCAGACAACGTTGTCCAGATCGTATCGGTACCCATTCCCATGCTGACGGACGGATAGAAGATAGCCGATTCCATGTCCGTTCCACTTGTGACCGTAAGCGCCCAATATCCCATTCCCGGACCGCTACCCATGAGGTAATAAATTGTACAATCGTATACTCCCGGAGTAGTGTCTTCCGTGACGATATCCACAGGGGTGCTCATGAACCCACTTGTCCCCATGTTCATCACGGGCATCAAAGATACGGTCAATCCAGTTGAAGGAGAACCATCGCTTCTATTGGTGATGTGAATTTGGAAGGATGTCTTTCCTGTTGTTGCCGCCATCATGCCGGGAATATATTGCACCACGTACGTATTGGTGAGTGCTACTTTTGAGAATGGCAGTTCTCCTCCTATGTCGGATCCTGTCAGGCCGGTGAGGTTTGAAGTCGTATTTGAGAGATAGCTGATCATAGCCTGCTCATATCTGTTTTGAATATCCTCGGGAAGGCTCACTGATCCGGCAAAAGCAGTCAAAATCCCATTATTGCCTGCGAGATCTTTAGCGAGGGTATTAAGCAGCTCTCCCTGTTCGTCAGGACTGAATCCCAAGGATGCGTTAAGCTGGCTGAAAACGCCCGCATTGAAGGCAGCGAGCTGCGGACCATTGGAACCGTTCGATGGCGTATTTGATGGCGCTACAGATATATCAGGAGTATATCCGAAAGCGTTGCTGAAATAAGCCTGAGCCCCGATAAATGTCAAGGTGCTATTCGTTGCGAGTTCATTATTAATGATTGTTGTGGCAGGGCTGATATTCACGTCGGCAGGTCCGGCCATGAGCGTTCCTCCCGGGACATAGGCCGCAAAGACGCCCGCCGTGGTCGTCAACCCGGTGGCTTCATCGGTATACGTTCCTCCAATTGCCTCAACTCTTAAATCCGATGTAAGAGCAGTTGACGGGATGTTCACATTGTAGGTACCGTTAGACGCTGTGTTCACAGGGCCAGCAATAGGATTCCCTGATGTGTTTAAAACTACTACGGAAGCACCTGCTACAGGAGCTGCATACAGCGATCCGGCTGTCGTCGTCATTGTTGCTGCGGGTGTACTACTGGAACTGCTGCAGGATGTGATAAATGTCGATACCGCTAAAAGAACCATCATAAAAATAAAGTATGCCATTTTTTTCATTTTCCACCCTCCCCCTTGCGAAGTAAATAACTTCTATCTTAGCATTTCCTCAATTTCTTTTTCGTACATCGGCAGAAACTCCTTGCCGAAACCCCGGTGTACATGTTGTATGATGCCGTTTTTGCCTATAAGGAACCCGGTGGGCAGACCGGAAACACGATAGGCGTCATTGACACTGCCTCGTTTATCGAGCAATACGGGAAAGTTTACGGGGAATTTGCGAAGAAAATTCTTTACATCCGATTCAGAAGCATCGACGCTGACGGCGATGACTTCGAAGCCCTCATGGTTGAACTTTTTATAGAGACGGTCAAGTTCCGGCAGCTCTTCCCGGCAGGGTGCACACCACGCAGCCCAGAAGGCGAGAAAAACGATTTTTCCCCTAAAGTCGTCGAGACTCACGGTTTTACCGATTGAATCCGTGAGGGTGAAAGATGGCGCGGTTACGAGAAATTGACCGGCATGGACGGATGCAGGCATTATCATGAGTATAATCATAATCAACAGAAAAGAATATTTGATCACAACAATCCTCGGTAAAAATAAGAGATAATTATGACAGCAGGATTAGCTCTCGCCCATATGTCCTACTGTCAGGAACAAGACTGTAATCGCGTGAATAGGGAGCCTGTCTATGTGCGTCACGGCCGTCGTCACTGTGTCGATTACGGACGGAACAAAATTTCTCCAGCCTACGTTCATCTCTTTTTAAGGGATGTGATGCATTTACCCGAACATCCACCCTGTTAATTTTATAATTAGTCGTTCAGGTTTTATAACCATTGTCCCTGTTCTTCGCACATCGAACAAATAAATTATTCCACAGTGATGTCTTGAACTGACGCAATGGCATATGTGCATGCCTCTTACGAAAAAACACGGCAACTTTGAACTTTGGTTTTAACGACAATTAAGATTTTGGAGGATGTTCGTCTTGAAAGGCAATTAAGAGAGGTTTAATATGTGGATTTACGAATATAGCGCTTTTATCCTGAACAAGAGGCAGATGGCCATAGGGGCATTGATGTAAACAAGGCATGTTCCCGTTGGCAGACAGGGCTGGAGCGGCTTGATGGCAGACGTCGAGATTGCCGATCATAGCATGATTGCCGTGATCGCTGGGAACCGGGAAAGAGAGTTGAACGGCGATGCTGAGCCCTATTGCTATGAGCACTATGACAGCTTGCCATTTCATAGGACCACTATAGATGTTTTCCTGGATGGTGTCAATGTAATACTAAAATTTAAATAATAGAAGGCTGAGCGTCGTTCGGTCGGAGAATTGCGATAACGTTACATATTGGCATATGTGCACGCTCATTAGTAGATAATGTTTTCGATGCGTAAAATTATATACGAAAAACTTTAATTTTTATGCCATGTTTAAGATATTTCAGCCAAATGCAATTATGTAATTTTTTTGATATGGGCTATCAACAAATCAGGCCATAACCCACATTTACTACTGTGCACCGTCCTGCGCATCATGTGCCAGTGCTGGTCGTCTCTCTGATAACCTTGACCATTTTTTCGGGACTGTCATCCTGATGGAACAAGTAACTCACTTTCCCCTCTTTGTCGATGAGATAGACGATATCGGTGCGGTTGATAATGTACCCCGCAGCTGATTTGATGGGTATCTTTTGATAAGAAGCATTATAGGCGTGAACCACTTTATCGATTTCTGTTTTGTTTCCGGTCAGACCCACGGCGTTGATGTCGAAATATCTCAAATACTCCTTCAGCCTGGCAGAGGTATCGCGTTGTGGATCGACCGTTACGAAAACGGTCATTACCTCTTGACTGGCCGCGCCGAGGAGGGTTCGGACCCTGGCCAACTTGTCCAGTGTCAATGGATAAACGCCCGGACAAGAGGTATAACCGAAAAACAAAAGAACGACTTTGCCCCGGTGATCCCTGAGATGGAAAATCTGTCCGTTATCCTCTGTAAGGGTAAAATCCCCGCTAGGATTAAACGCCTGTTCAAGCCTGGTTGGAACTGGCTTTATGGTAGAATAAGCCCAATAGAGACCCAAAATGACCAATAGGATTGTGCCAGTAGCGAACAAAGATAATGTAAGTTTTTGTTTTGTCCGCACGTTTCCTCCGTTTCCCAGCAATCATTCTAGAAGATTATCCATCCTCATCCCATTTATGTACATCAGTTTTTTGGTCACACGACTCCAGCCCTCTAAATAGAGATCGGGATGGAGTCGCCTTCTTCCAGCGATCTCAGCAGATGTATCATCATGAGATGAAAACCGTTCTGTTTCAAAAGAAGGCGCCATCCCACGATCCGGAGGCTGTCGACCTTCTTTATTACGATTATGTCGCCGACCTTTTCCTTCCAGTATAGCTTCACGTTTGCTACTTGTGTGTATCCGAGTGGAGGAACCAGTTCGAGGAAGAGCTGGAGACGGCCTCGATGCCATGTCATATGCAGATTTCACCTGCACATCTTTGATGGGTTCTTCATAGATTAATAACCTACGGCTTTTAAAATTAATCGTTGACAATAATATCACTCTTTCCTGTTCATAGGTAAAGGGCGCATGGATATTTCCACTAAAACGAAAATATTTCCCTTGCCCAGCCGGATTCGGTATTTCTGTAGGTTATTTCTCCATCTATGAGGAACATGTCTCCCTTTCGAATGACACGCGGATCAGGAGAAGCTTTGATCTCCCAGCGAAACTTCCCATGAAACAATTTATCAATACATACGTCTCCGCAACAGGTTGTCATACAGCCTTGTTCGTTTTGTAAAAACCGAGCTTTTGCCCGATACCTGACGGTATACTTCCCGTCATCTCCTGCGACGCCTGTGTTTGCAAACTCCACGATCGCCAGTTCACCGGGCCATCGATTCTTGAGCCAATTTTGCAGATCCGCCCGGGCCCATTTTTCAGAAGGATGATTTGAACAGCCGATGAAAAGCGTTAAAAGGAGGAAGGAGCTTATTATAATAATGAGAACTTTATAACGCGACATTAAGCATACCTCAACATAATTTTCCTTTCCGACTGAGTGATCTGGTTTATTCCCAGAATGCCCATTCTGGGAAATGGTGTTTACACAGATTATAGAATAGTGAATCCAGTATCATGTATTAATCGAATATTAATCATCATATCTCTTCTGGATTTTTTTTATCGTAAATAATGTTCATGGAGGGCCTCTTGGGCTTTATTTAATCGTTAGGTTTTATAACCAACATGCCTGTTCTTCGCACTTGAAACAGTAAAAAAATGGCTCCACTTCAGTAATATTCCGGTCTTTAATAGTGAGGTCCGGATATGCTCGAAGTGGAGCCAAGCTTAAAGGGGAGGACAGGCTATGAGTCCCGTCCTCGATGATGCCTTGAGTTGATGCATGACCCGCACACATGTCTCTCATGGAGAATAACGTCGGTTCTGTCGTTTGGTTTTAACGACGAGAGGAACCAGTATAATACCATGCAGTGACTGAATGCCTGTTCAGAATCCCTTTTGGAATGATGATGATAAGTTTCAAAGCAGCGTTATGATTACGGCTTTCCCAGGTTTTCCGCAGCAAAATTCCAGTTAAGGAGTTTGTCAATAACTGCGTTCACGTAATCAGCGCGCCGGTTCTGATAGTCGAGATAATAGGCATGCTCCCATACATCGATCGTGAGCAGCGGTTTCTTTCCCTGAGTGATGGGGGTGTCCGCATTGCCTGTCTTGATGACCTTGAGTTTGTCTTGATCCTTCACCAGCCAAGCCCATCCGCTGCCGAATTGGGTTATTGCCGCGGTCGCCAGCTCTTTCTTGAATGCATCCATACTGCCGAATGATTCCTCGATTATTTTCTTGAGCGCAGCAGGAGGCTCGCCACCGCCACTAGGTTGCATGCTCTTCCAATAAAACGCATGGTTCCATGCCTGAGCCGCGTTGTTGAAAATCGCAACTCTGTCCGCTTTGCCGGCTACAGCGGCCACGATCTTCTCAAGAGGCATCTCAGCAAGATCGGTCCCCGCAATAAGTTTATTCAAGTTGTCGACATAGGCTTTGTGATGTTTTCCATAATGGAATGAAATCGTTTTCGCTGAAATCACTGGTTCCAGAGCATTCTCTGCATAGGGAAGCGGCGGCAACGCCAGTGGTGCAGATGCATTCGCAATGTGCGGAAATCCCGCAACTGCTGCGGTTATAGTCACTCCTGCTGCACCGGCAAGAAAATCTCTTCGGGTGACGCCACTATTGTTCTCTCTATGATCTTGTTGTTCCATCGTGCCTCCTAGTGTTTACACAGATGATTATCGTCATTTTTTCACCGGAATGCCCATTCAAGGAAATAGAACCTATTCAGCCTATGGATTGGTGCGTTCCGTGTCGTATATCAAACAGAAATGCGCCAGAAAACCACTACGAATCAAAAGAAGTGCAGCAATAGTCAACATACGGTAAATCTGAACACAATTATTTTCGTTAAAAATTAGTGATAATTATAACGGGCGGGATAAGCTCCCGCCCGTCTTTTCTACAACTTAGGATACTAATTGCCTGAAGGCGGTGCCGTCACGCGAGTGATCTGCTCATCGGTACTTTTTTGATCGAGGGTAAGTGCGGAATCCTCCTTACCTTCTTTCATAGCCTTTTTAAAGGATTTGATGCTTTTGCCCAAACCTTCACCTAGCTCAGGAAGCTTCCCGGGACCGAACACGATCAGAACGATCCCCAGGATGATAAGAAGGTGCAGGGGCTGAAATAAGCCTTCGAACATGATATTCTCCTTCCCCGTCGATCAGGATGCAGTCAAAAGACACGCGGATCGACCTCCGGGCTTTTATGTGCTAGGTATCGAATCGTAAGTCTGCATTGGCGACGGTGGATTCTGGCCGTGGCAGTCCGCGCAATTGTTCTGAGAGGTAATGCCGTTAGTGAGAACGTTGTAGAGCGGTTTGTGCTTCGGCTTGTACGTGCCGTCCACATAGGCATTCAGCATCGTCGTCGCTTCCGCGGCCACATTCGCGGCAAGGCGGGCGCACCGTTCCTGTCTTTCGTTGGAAAGGAATGCCGCACCTTCCGCACGCATCCATTTGCCTACGGAAATGTGGCATACGGGGGTACCCGCCAAGGTCATATGTTTGATTTGCGCTTTCAGCACCTTGGTCGGCGTGAAGCTCGGCAGCTCCGTATAGGAATAATAGAATGCAAGGTCGTTGACCATAGCTTCAGCAATGTCGGTGTCTTTGGTCACGAGGCCGATAACCACACCAGCTCCTGGCATGGTTCCGCACAGTGCGCCCCAGCCCGCCATGCCGCCGTGGGCCCAACGGTAGGCATCGATCGGGAAATTACTCCATCCGGCCGCGCCTTTTTTCTTAAGGTTCTCGGCAAAGCCCGCAATGACTGATGAGGTGCACCATTTCGCGAAATAGTTTTCATAGGTTGTCTGTGCCACATCCTGCGGGTTGAGCTTTATATACTTATATGAGGCTGCCCCGGAATTTTCATAGGCATCGGATTTTTTTACGGCTTGAAGAACACCCATGGTCGCGATTGCGGTCGCAGCGGCAATTTTGCCGCCATTGACCAACATATCTCTTCTGGACATTTCTTTTTTATCGTCTAAAGGGTTCATGAAGGCCTCCTGATAAATTTTTAATTTGTCGTTTAGGTTTAATGACCAATGTCTCTGTTCATCGCACCTCGAGCTAAAAAATGACTCCACTCCAGAAATATTCTGGTCTTTGAATAGTGAAGGTCGGATATCCCCGAAGTGGAGTCGAGCTTTAAAGGGGAGGACAGGCTATGAGTCCTGTCCTCAGTGATGCCTTGAACAGACGCATGAGTATGCGCACATGCTTCTTTTGAAGAAACACGTTAGCTCTGAACTTCGGTTTTTAAAGATGATTAGGACTTCGGAGGACGTTCGTCTTGAAAGGCAATTAAGAGAGGTTTAATACGTATATTTACGATTTCAGCGGTTTTATCTTGAACAACAGGCAGATGGCCGTAGAGGCATTGATGTAAACAAGGCATGTTCCCGTTGGCAGACAGGGCTGGAACTGCTTGATGGCAGACGTCGAGATTGCCGATCATAGCATGCTTGCCGTGATCGCCGGGAACCGAGAAAGAGGGAGGAACGGCGATGCTGATCCCTATTGCCAAGAGCACAATGACAGCCTGCCATTTCATGATAAAACTATAAATACTTTCCTATCGGTTGTCAACGTAAAGTTGTAATTTTAGAGGGTATTCGTAATTTGGTGTGGGTGGGAGGTCAAAAGGCTCCGGACTCAATCAGTTCTGTTAGTGTGGATATATCCACCCCGTAATTAATTTCCGGCTGATTGTCCAATGTGGATTCCGTCCGGAAACACATTAAGTTATCTGCTGGCCATTTTTTAAACGCAGATCTTTTAATCTTGTGCATAGATTCTGTGAAGAGAATTTTTGCTCTAAGGGCGTCAAAGGAATAACCACGGCCCAATCGATTCATGACCCTTATTAAATTGTTGAGAGACTCGGTATAAGCGTTCGTGATTTTATGATCAAAGTACGCAAAAATTTCCTCCTGCCAGTTTTCTGTTGCAGTAATTAATGGATGGTAGGCTTCGAGAAGATTTTGAGGTATGCTCTGCTGCCATCCGTTATATAAGCCAAGCGCTTCGTTTTTGTCTTTTGCATCCCATATATTGAAGAATTGCTCTTTAACCTCGTAAACCTCTTTAATATCCTGATAATTGGCGAACCATGTCGCTAGTATAAGTATTTCTTTTGCAGACAAGTCTTTTTGTCTCTTCAACAAGACGAATCGATCGTGCATGAGTGTTCGACGTTGGGCTGGCGTGAGAGATTGCCGAATTGATTTACGCACTTTTTCAACCGCCTCGTTTGCCATTCTGACAACATGAAACTTGTCTATGACTATGGTAGCGTCTGGGAATACTGTATTGACAGCATCTCGATAGGGCTTCCACATATCCATTGCGACATATCGAACACGATCTTTACCATCAAGACCGTTTAGATATTTGATGACAGTCTTTTTATTCCGATCAGGTAAGATATTTACGATTGTGTTGTTCTCGATATTGCTGATGACAGCTCTGGGTTTCTTAATAATATGAATCTCATCGATACCCATCCACTGTGGTATCTCGAATCGGACTGTTTTTTCAAGTTCGTTCACATAGTCACGAAAAATGTTCCGTATAGTACCTTCTGCGACTCCAATCTCATCTGCTATGCTTGTGAAAGTACGGCTAAGTGCCTGGCCGCCGACATATTGAACAAGTCGATCTGTCATTAGTCTTTTGCTATTTATATGAGGCAGTGCTTCAGTAAAGGTTTTACCGCAGCCCCGGCATTTATACCTACGTACGCCGATATACACGCCTACTCGCTTGCCATGTATCGTCATATCTTTTACAGTGATGTCATCGGACCCATGCCCTACGACATTATTTGATCCGCAGTGAGGGCATATGGTTGACGGTACCTTGGTCCTCGCATATATATGATAATCATGCTCTGTTTCTTTGAAATTTATGATCTCATAGGCGTTTAGATTGAGAATATTGATAGGCATTAGGATTCGACCTCCGGCGGCGTGGGAGGTATCAACGGCGCAAGATTCTCTATCAGGTTTGGTACATGAAACGTCACCACACTCCACATTTCATCCACACCAATCTTATCGTACTCGTGAACTAGCACGTTGCGCTGGGCAATTATCTTGCGCCAAGGAATTTCAGGATGATGCTTTTTAAACGCCTCCGTCACTTTGCGAGCGGCCTCTCCGATGATCTCGATATTGCGTTCGATGGCATCACGTAGCACCTCGTTTTCAGCAAACTCCTCCTGTTTTATCCCGTTAACAAAACGGCGGACCTTCTCTGCTGCCTGAAGCATGTCCAGGAGATATGCGGCATCCCGTTCATTAGGCCGCATACAGGACCTCCTTTGTCGTGAGGATCGAGTGCCTGCGGAAAGGATTGCTGATGGCCTTTTTCTCGACAAGGTCAACTTCTCTTCCAAATATTGCCTTCAGCTCGTCCAGCATGTCCACGCGATTGTCAAACGTAATACTGCCACCCCGCTCGAACGTCACCAGCACATCCACGTCGCTGTCGGGACGAAAATCTTCCGTGAGTACCGAACCGAACAAAGAAAATTCCTTGATTTTCCATTTGAGGCAGAACTCTTCGATTTTTATCATCGGGATTTGAATATTAGTTTTTAACATAAGTGCCTCCCACACTAGATTACGATTTGAGTATACATTGTCAATTTGTGAATTTCAACACTATTTTACGATTTTGCCACGATGTGCACAGGGCATTAAACCAGAGGGAATCCACACTACGTTACGAATACCCATTTTAGATAAGTCTGTTCAGAATGACATCCGGTTGGAGAAAATCAACTTGTATTCGTGGTTATTGAACTTCTTCTGAACTCGTTTGTTTGTAGATGTAGTCGAGTAAAATATAATATTAGCGAAGGTGCTGAATTCATTTTGTATCATTGTATTTTGTGACATGGTTTTTTGTCAACGACTCCATCCTGAGCTAGTACTCGGCATGAATGGGCCAAGAGTGTAACCTTCACTCTGATTTGTTGATATGCCAGTAACATACCGCCGCTCCATCTCTCGTTGACATCATCGTAAATCGGGCTCGTATTCGTGAAAACAAATACAGATGGCTTAATTTCCGCTCCATTTTACTCCGTAATTTAATGCTAATTTCATACTCTTGTAATATTCATCGAATATACTATCGTATATTTACAGGGAAGCTGGTAGTAAGGTCAGTCCGATAACAGACAATCTGTTAAGATGGCAGGTATTAATGTACGTCCGTCCTCTAAAGATGTGACTAGTGCAGATGCCATTATATAACAAACGGTGCCTTGTTATCAAAAAGTCAGGAGATGATATTTGGTTGTGCCGCGGAGTCAAAAATTGTTTTTCAAAGGGTTAATCGTTGTGAGGACGTGGATTTATATCGTTTTTATTCTATGCTGCCTGCTATGGAGTCCAGCAATTGCAGAGGAAAAACCACTGGACTGGACTAAACTCTTTGCGCGCGATGTGGTCACCGAGGTAATTAAAACTGTAGACGACGTTCCCGGCGTTAAAGCGAGTTTCTGCGTAAAATCTACGCCCGAGCGTATCTGGTCGGTGCTTACGGGCTATAGCCATTTCCCCAAAATCTACAAAGGCTTAAAAAAAGTGAATGTTCGTATAAGGAGTAACGTTGGAGCCGAGGTGGAATACGTATATTTAGTTAATTTCCTGGGTATCTTCAACAAAGAACTGGACTATGTAATAAGCGATCAATATGCCCCGTCTCACCGTCGAATAGTGTGGGAACGCGTATCAGGCGACCTGGACCGAATTGAAGGAAGCTGGGAGATCATTGATACCCAGAGGGACGGCACCTATCTTCTTGAGTACTGCTCGTACGTCAAACCGCCTTGGTATATCCCTGAAAGTTTGGTACAGTCAAAGGCAATGAACAAGGTCAAAGAAATGGCTAATGCTGTTCGCACCTGGGCAGAAAGAAGCGGACAGTAAAATCATGCCGGTCTAGGCTCATCTCAAACGCTAAAGAGACATAAGTTCTTCCTGTGGCTATGCTTCAACCGGAATCCATTAAAATTTCAATGCATCGAAGCTCCAACAGTTGTAAATGAAGTCATGCTTCATATATTATTAGCGAAGGTGCAGAACTCATTTTGCATCATTGCATTTCGTGATATGGTTTTCTGTCAATGACTACATCCTATACTCCTCCTGCCAGAATTAATTGATAAAATCATAAGGCATTCATTTCTTTAGAATTCGGACAATCTATTTTACTGCGCAAACCTCCCCTCTGCATTCATTGCGGATGTTCTCGCTTTGTTTGACGAAGCTCTCTTACAAGTAACGAAACTTGGCCTCTAAGAGTTATTGCTAATCCGGCGTGCAGTGCCGCCTTGCATCCCTTATCCAGAATATCAGGTTTCGTGCGGGGCCCTGATCTGCAGCGAGACGAGGTCATAGGCCTCAACCTTCCTGATATGGCTCTCTTCGTCAATGTCTTTCTTTGGGTTGCCTTTCAAAAATGATCGTGCAGAAAGCCCGCATATGAGATCTTTTGGACCAGCCTATACTTGAGGATCCCCCAGATTGAGATGATCCTGGTCAAAAATCTCATCCTTCTTCTTCACCGTCCATACTTTGATCAAAAACTTTGCAGCGAGCTTCACCCCCAGTTTGGTACCAATCCCCTGCTCTTGCCGTCGGCGAAAGAAATTTCTACAGTAATACATAATGAAATAATAGCTCATGCCGGTAAATTATCGGTAGCCCGACAGGAACCAGGTTCGAATGAAAATAACGTAAAAAATTGAACTTGGATAAATCTACATGAATCCTCATATAAAACAATCATCTATCGATGAAGTAGAGACGCCCAATCTTTTTTTTCTGCACTACTAAAGTTTTGATGAGTTTATGCCGACAAGAAGTGTAAGTATGAATAGGTCTAATACAACTATTTGCATTTTATAAGGAGGAAACAAAATATGAAGAAGGTATTTGTGGTTTTGGCAGGTTCAGTCGGGCTGTTAATGGTTTCATTGTTATTTTACGGATGCGCGGCTAACCAGCAGGAGTATCAAAAAGCATTCGATAGCCAGCATTCGCTTACCCAAAATCAGAGTGCGTTCACACAGTCGCCTGACAGTATTTTCAAGATCGCAAAACAAACCTTTATTCAGCAAGGCTTCACTATTGAAAGCGCAGACTTAAATTCAGGAATAATAAAAGCGGTACGGGACATGCAAGATAAAAAAGATTCTGAGATTTCTTACAATATTCATGTATCAACAGATATTTCAGAAGTGACAGGCTCCGAAACAAACGTCTCTGTGGCTGCAAGCCAGCAGACAATTCTCCACCGCGCCACTACTACCTGGTGGCACCTTCTTTGGATAGTACCGATTATTCCTACTGGGACCGAATATCAAACATTAGTTATCAAGGAAGGTGATGTTACAGACCCAGTTTTTTATTCCGATTTCTTTAATTCTTTGAGAATCGCAGTTACAAAGTACAATTTGGCTGCAAAGGCTGCCGCTGCAAAGGCCGTCGCTGCAAAGGCCGCCGAAACACCGCAAAAATAAAGGCGGACGCAATAGCTGCTAAAAACATCTGGGCGGCGTAGTTGCATACGGTGCCAAGATAGATACACGCGGATTTATTGAGTTGGCCAACACAAAGGATTAGGAATGTAATGCACCATGCTTATGGTTATCGGGATTGCCAATCCAGAAATCAAGTCCTGCAGAACTAAGGAGTGTTTATCGTATGGGTTTGAGGATGTGAACAGGCACGATGTTAACTCCAGATAACATGCGGAAGACAGACAGCCTTTCCTCAAGAAATTATATCGCAGGCTCCTCATGGATTATATCTTACAATAAAGGAGATTTTATGCTAAGGAAAAACTGGTTGAGCATTTTGGGGCTACTGCTGTTTGTGATGGTCATTGCATCGGGTTGCGGGTCAATTAATAAGGACATAAATGAGTTAAAAAGCGACACAACTACACCGTTAGCGCCCACGGGGGTTACCGCTACACCGGGGAATGGCGACGTAACAATTGCCTGGACGGCAGTTTCAGGTGCGATTTCTTATAACATTTACTGGTCAAATACTAGCGGCGTTAATCTGTCCAACGGCAACATGATACCCCTTGTGACTAGTCCTTATATCCAAACGGGGTTGACCAACTCAACACCATATTACTACGTGGTAACCGCAGTAAATGGTTTTGGCGAATCTAATCCCTCGACTCAGGTGATGGCAACACCATCAGCGTCAGTTGCTCCATTTATCAATGCCACAGTATTAAGCGTGACCGGAGGGACGAATCCTCTCAGTCAGCTCCAACAGGTTTGGGTTTATACCGATATTTCACAATCAACTCCAGTAGAGAATGCCACCGTAACCGTAAATGGGACCACTCTCACCTACAATACTGCAAACTCTTCGTATCAGGGGACTGCGGCAATAGCCACGGGCGCTACCGTCAGCCTCAGTGTGGCCATACCTGGAGGCTCAACCTACACCGCAACAGGCACTCAATATACCACATTCCCGGACGTCACTGCTCCTACGTCGGACGCTACATGGCAGCCTGGCAATGCCAATACCATCACGTGGAGTGCCGGTGCGCCGACCGCAGGTGCAACGTATTTTGTCGGAGTTACTGACATTAACGGAAATTTAGTCTATCCTGCAGGGAATAATGGGTCTAGTAATGTCTCTACAAGCTCTACCTCGTATCCTATTCCTGCGAACAGTTTAACAGCGGGAAGTTACTTTGTTTATGTTGGAATCGGAACAACGGGTATAGCAGATGAAATTTCGGGAGGAATACCAATAGCCAACGCAGCTACCGGTTCGGATTTATGGATTGGCGGGATTGCATCCTTTGTTCCCATCACTGTTCAGTAGGATCACCTCTAAAAAAAGGCGGAGACGTTTCCTAACGCTCCTGTTTTTAACACAGTGAAATATTTCTCTTGTATACATCCCCAGCCGCAAGGTTGGGGATTTTTTTATCCGAAAACGCGGAAACGAAGAACACGGCACTCAATTGCTGTGTAAAAGACAGACAGCTCAGTGCTGATGTAGTAAAGAAAGATGCTCTTGCCAGTGCCCACTTTTGTCTAGTTTGAGGGCCAGGAAAGGCTCGAACTGCGTTTACGAATTGTATAATTCCATCAGCTCTTACGCCATCGTCATAATATTGGCGTTCCAGCTTTGTAGGTGGAACCCGGAACAACAAAGAAGAAAAATAATTCCGCTTGAAGATTTTAGTCAATGATCCTTTTTGAATCCGTTGAAGCTGTCAATTGCCGCGCTTTATCAACTTTCGACTCGAAATTCGCAACGTCTAACTGCTCAAAATATCCATTCGGCGACATTGACATAAATTTAAATCAGGCATATATTCATAATCAGGTTGATGACGTGGTATGTCCTTTGTGGGATGACATTGGCTTCAGGATTCCCTCATTAACATTCTGTCTGGAATCAGATAGAAATTGCTATGAAAAACATTGATGAATACGTTAAAAAATGGCGTTTCGGGTATTGGCGGGCAGCATGGCAAAGAACATTGTTGAAATAACTGCGGAATATGACTATACAACAAATAGCTCACTCGATAGGCAGGTTAGCTCATCGATACCCTTAGAGGTGAAGCATGCGTCGCATATCCTCTCGCATGACGTTTGTAAATAAACGCCTGTTCCCTTTAGTTTGGTTCGGGTTCCTATCATTCTTTGTCGTGATTTCGGCTTATGCCATGATTAAGAGGGGACGTTTTCAAATAGTATTTTTTATCATTCCCGTCTTCATGTCAGTCTTCGGATATGTGATAATGAAAAAGCTTGTCCTTGATCTTGTAGACGAGGCTTGGGACGCTGGTGATGCCCTGATTGTCAAAAATAAAAATCAAGAAGTGCGTATCCCGTTATCGGACATTATGAATATAAGCTATTCTTATATTACTAATCCACCGAGAGTTACCCTAATGCTTCGAAACCAGTCCCCTTTTGGCACAGAAATTACGTTTATGCCACCGACAAGCTTTATACCATTCAAGAAGAGCCCAATCGTGACTGAATTAATCGAGCGAGTTGATGCGTTGCGAAAAAGATAGCCACTCGACTCGATCGATTAAACTGCTCACCCGGACCGTTCATACGCAAGTTGCAATCCGCATATTCTGAAAATGGAGAAATGATCATGGAGCCGATTGGTATCATCTATACACCCTTTGAGGCGAAGGATAAATGTCCTATCCAGCCTCTATACGCATCTGACGCGGTAGGCCGTGTGGAGATAATCAATAAATTCGCTGAGGGATTACAAGATATAGAGACCTTTTCTCACATATATCTGATTTATCAATTTGATAGAGCGGGAAAACTGGAGTTAATCAGAAAAGCTTTTTTGGATGATGAGCCCCATGGAATATTTGCGACGAGGCACCCATGCAGGCCAAACGGTATTGGGATGTCTATTGTAAGATTAAAGCAAAGGTCGAATAATATTCTTATGGTGGAAGGTATTGACGTATTAAACATGACCCCATTGCTCGACATAAAGCCATACATACCCAGGTTCGACCGCATTGAAACGGCAACGGAAGGATGGATGGCTAACAAACAATGGCGGCCAAAGCCAGAGGGAAGAGAGTAAAGAAGTGCAAACAGGTAGAGATAATCGCAAGAAATTACTGCAAGTTGAGTTCGAAATGAATACGACATCGGCATCAACACTATTATCTGCCTCGAATACACGCCTCAATGAAGGCTGCGAGTACCGCGAGCGACTCGGCCCTGATGCTGACGGACTGACGTTGCTGGCGTATCTCAGCCGACGCTATGCCCACTCCTCCGTGGAGGAGTGGGCGGAGCGCATTGCGTTCGGTCATGTGCTCATTGATTCCAAGCCCGGGCATTCCGAAACCGTATTGCAGGGGGGACGCGAACTTGTCTGGCAGCGGCCCCCATGGATCGAACCCGAAGCGCCCACGTCGTTTTCCGTTCTTTACGAAGATGAAGATTTGCTTGCAGTGGCCAAGCCTGCCGGATTGCCAACGCTTCCTGGCGCTAACTTCCTGCAGACAACGCTCCTGTATCAGGTACGCGCTTATGCGCCTGACGCCGCCCCGCTTCATCGGTTGGGAAGATGGACATCCGGCCTGGTATTGTGCTCCCGAAACCGTCAAAGCAGAACGGTATTGATGCAGCAGTGGTCAGCGAACAAAGTGGGGAAACGCTACCGCGCACTTGCCTGTGGACTTCCCGATCGGGATGAGATGACGATCTCCACGCCCATAGGCCCTGTGCCGCACACCCTTCTCGGTTCGCTTCATGCCGCAAGTCCGAAAGGCAAGCCCTCCCTGTCTCAGGTGACTGTCCTCGAACGCCGGACGGATTCGTTCCTTTGTGACGTGCGCATTGCGACAGGACGGCCTCATCAGATCCGAATTCATCTGGCTGCACTAGGATACCCTCTGGTAGGCGATCCGCTTTATGGTGAGGGCGGTCTCCCCGCGCCTGATACGCGTGCTTTGCCCGGCGACCCGGGCTACCATCTTCATTCCGCAGAAGTGAGTTTTCGCCATCCGACCATTGGGCGCGAGTTGATCATCGAATGCGGGCCGCCGCAGCTCTTACGTCTTTCAACTGATGCGCACCGAGATCTCGTTTTTCCTTAAATAGTTTAACAGCTGAACTGTGATAAATCTGAAAGAGAGGGTCACATGAAAAAGAAGATCGGGAACCAGAATGTGCTCTATCCCACGCCGGTAACTATCGTGGGAGCGCTTGTGAACGGCAAGGTAAACTTCCTGAATGTCGCCCACGTCGGGATCCTGAACGCAGGCGCGCCTCACCTGATTTCGCTCGGCATGGGAAAACCACACTATACCAATATCGGCATCCGGGCTAACAAGACCTTCAGCGTGAACATCCTATCGCACGATCGGATCATCGAGGCCGATTATGTGGGACTCGTCACCGGCAGTAAAGTGGATAAGTCCGAGGTGTTCGATACCTTTTTTGGAGAATTAGAGACCGCTCCGCTCATACGGAATTGCCCGCTGTCCATGGAATGCAGGCTTTACGATACGTATGAACTTAAAACGCACGATGTGTTTATCGGAGAGATCGCTGCCACCTATGCCGACGAGTCCGTACTCACGGACGGCAAGGTCGACATCGCAAAGGTCAAACCATTGCTTTTCGACATGAGCAGCATGAAATACTGGTCACTGGGGCAGCCTGTGGGTAACTGCTGGAATGCGGGTAAGCAGTATGGAAAACCACGGTAGTGTTGAGATCTGTCTTCCACTTTTACAAAATATCCCGTTTTTGACACATCAATTGCAACCATTCGTAACGCACCAGTCTCAAAGGGACAGGCAATAGCAGTATCGAGAGGCTGCTGCAGCATTTCCGCACTCTGGACAGCATATCAGGTTCAACAAACTTGGGCATTAACGAATGCGCAACCTGGGTACGATTCGAAAAGAAAGGCAATATGGACTCGGAAGCCGGGACCCTTGGCGCATCGGCGTAATTCTACACAACTATGCACCCATGTTGCGTTGCCCAGTATGGGGTCTACTCAAACATGGTTATCTTGACATATCTTACGCCAACCACAAACTCCAGACGGTCAAGCCGCTGCGCAGCTTACAGTCAAAAGAAAGGAGCATCGCCCATTTGAGGATTGCGAATAAGAGGTTTTTATGGGCTATTTCCCAATATACAGATAATTATTGTGGCTCTATCTAGCCAGTTCAATCACTACCGTTGAAAGTCTCTATGATTGTGCCTTCCGCATTATGGCGCTGGATGGATATACTTTCAAAACAAGGCCGTGCTCGCAAAAGCGGGAAGTATAGAATAGATTCTAAACTAGTTACTCAAGCTGAGTTATACACCGTGATCTCGATCGGCCCGCGTTACTAAAATAATATTTACAAGCGTTTTATATTTTGCTATTCTTTAAACTTCTGCGCCGATTGCGGCGGGGAAGTCAACCCGGAGTTACAATTAAGGAGGATTCATGAAGACGTTATTTAATACTCTCATTGTTTTTACAGTTATAGTATTTGCGACCAATGTTTATGCTGCAAAATTGTCATGCGAAGGAACCGCCTGTGGTGTGGTGCGTCTTATTTTTCTGGGGGCGGGGAAGGGTTACATGGTTAAGAATTTTAGTAAAAAAAGGTCGGTAGTTGTCGGCATTAACTGGAGGACTGACCTCCAATGTACTGGCGTGGAGAATTTTCAGATTGCACCGCTTAATTATGCTAAACGAAATAGCAGGGGTATTTGCGGCCCATTATGGACGGCAAATTATAAAAAAATAAAATAGCGCTGGCCCATTTTCTTCCACAGACAAGCCTGCGATATTACAACATGATAGAGCACCCGTCCTAGAATTTTATATTATTTGCTGTGTTTTATCGCTAATAGTCGTATTATTTCAGGTAGTGGATTCAAGGTATTCCAGGAGAAGGAAGAGGACTGTTGACTGCATGCGTGTAAATGGTCTCACCAAGGGATGCGCAGATTCAACCTGTATTTTCACGCATATTTCTAGCGCACGTGAGTGCAGGATTTCAGGTGAAGTTTGAGTTTCATGTAATATTAGCGAATGTACAAAATTCATTTTGTATCATTGCATTTTGTAGCGTGGCCAAGCCCAAGGACGGTGATGCATGGGCATGTGTTGCAGTAGTCGACATAACATTGAAGGAGGTTGATACAAAGTTTATTTGTGTATCATACGACTTGGGAAAAGTGGCATGCGCCATAATCAATAGTGGCTTGCCTGCTTATTTCGTCGACAAGCTGAGGCATAGGCATGATGGCATTAGCGGATGAAACGGTGCGGTAATAGGGGCAGCTTATGGGAAAGACAAAAGTGTTATTTGTCGATGTTCACAACAGCGCTCGAAGTCAGATGGCAGAGACGTTTCTCAACGCCTTGGAAGAAGAGAAATACGTCGCAGAAAGCGCGGGATTGCAGCCTGAAGAGTTGAATCTGATTGTCGTTGAGGTCATGAAGGAAGTCGGGTTTGATATCTCCGGGAAGAAAACGCAAAGCGCCTTTGACTGCTTCAAGGCGGGCAAGCGATATAACTACGTGATTACGGTCTGTGATGAAACAAATGCCGAACAATGCCCCATATTTCCGGGATTTACGAAGAGGCTTCACTGGAGCTTTTCTGATCCCTCACGGTTGCAAGGAAGCCATGAAGAAAAGATCAAGGGGACAAGAATAATCAGAGATCAAATAAGGGCCAGAATAGAGGAATGGCTCTCGCAGGAACAATAAAAAAAGGGAAAAGTGGTAGATTGATTATGGGCACCACTATGACCACACGGCTTTCCTTCAAGACGACACATGTTCGCACGGATCTTGAACAGAAAAAAGGTTGCTGAGAATCGCGCTCCTCATGCACTTGTTACAATTATCATCCACTATTGTGAATAGATATTTCGTCAACACGGTTGCAGACCGGTAGGTGTATGTGATTTTTGTATAATATTTGCGAAAATGCAAATGCCATATTGTATCATTGCATTTTGTGATAAGGTTTTCTCTCATAGCAGCTTCCTGAAGCAAACGAATTTCCACTCTTTGCATTAATGTAAGTACAACTTGAAATTCTCATACTTCCGTCCTTAAAATGCCACCTGAACTAACCCTCTGGAATCATTGCAATGATTGCGCATAAGGTATATATTCGTAAATAAGCATAGCTATTAATGTGCCATATTCATTGCTAAATTGAATAACATCGGATTTATAATATAATCGAATCCGTTCAATCAACCGAGTTGGTAATCTATGCGCTGATGTTCAAGTAAAATGGACAATTATATCAAAGGAGAGATTTGCCATGACTGACCAATTAGGGGAAAATATCATTACACCAACTTGACCGCCATCAGGCGGCACTGGTAGTTGCCGACTAGATAACGTCAAGAAACTGTCTCTGGAATCATCCGCAGATTTGCAGGAGATCAGGAAAGCAGTACGCTATAAATACGCCGAAGTATCTATTTCGGCAGAGGGGAAGTTCCAATATCTCACAGGTAAGGACGGAGCAAAGGCCTTGGGATATGATCCCGCCATGATTGAAAGCGCCCACGCTCGGTTCTTTGAATCATCGTGCGGCGTCGGCAATCCATTCTCTTTAGGCAATATCAGACTGGGAGACGTCATTATGGATTTTGGGTGCGGCGCGGGTTTTGACCTCTTTGTTGCGAGAAAGCTGGTTGGTGAAAGCGGTCGGGTCTACGGAATAGATTTAACGGAAAACATGGTATTGAGGGCACGAGAGAATCTCACCCTCGCGGGCATTACGAACTTTGAGATCAAGAAAGTTGATTCAGAAACCATACCCTATGATGATAATTCCTTCGATGTCGTGATATCAAACGGTGTCATCAACCTTTCACCGAATAAAGAAACTACTTTCGCGGAGATATATCGAGTTCTTAAGCCAGGCGGAAAACTTCAGTTTGCCGATGTTGTCCTGGACAAAGAGCTGCCTGCGTCTTTCGCAGGAAGTGCTGATGCGTGGTCGCAGTGAATCGGCGGCGCGGTCCCGGTCCGGGATCAAATTAGATTACTGGAAGGAGCAGGTTTCAAAGAAATTGAATGGATGGGAATGACAGGCTTCCGTACATCACAATATACAGTCGGAGCATTGTTTAGGGCAAACAAGACACGTATAGTATAGCTGTCGTGATTATAAGATATATTATGACTCTCCGCTCGCTGTATCAAGTGCATATTCCAACTTGTGTTCGTTGTTATTGCACTTCGCCGAAACTCGTTTGCTTGTAGGTGCAACTCGGAGAAACGTGGTTTGTAAAAGCGATGAATGCATTTAAAGTATGTGATCAAACGTCCTTCCTGAGCTCAACGATATCCGTATTGGTTTTCAGAGAACATTTTGAATTCGTTAGCCTCTACCATAAATGTGTGTTCATTAATAGTTACGTAGGTTTATACTCCGGGTAAACACTTATTTCACTCTTCTTCAAGTATAAGGGAGGCATATCACATGACTTGGCAACAGATGACTTCACGGATATGGAAAAGGTATTTAATTGCCATACTTATCGTTGCTGCGGCCAGTGCAATACGTGAAATGCTTTTCGAAAGTTTTGGGAGAGGAACTGCCTACCTGACATATTATCCGGCCATTCTGATCGCTTCTGTCTTCGGAGGCTTGATTGCTGGTTTACTTGCAACAGCCCTTTCAGCGGTGTTTTCTTATTTTTGGATCCTAAAGGGATTTCAGTCTCTCACTGAAGAGCTAGGAATGGGGTTCTTCATAATCAACTGTCTGATGATCTGCAGTATTGCCGAGTTCATGCGGCGTTCGAATGTCCGGGCAAAGGAGTTACAGTTGAAAGCCGAAGCTTCGGAAAAAGCCAAAAGCTCGTTCCTCCTGGAATTAGAGAGACTTAATATAGAGCTCAAGAAAAAGACGATGGATATGGAGGATGCACAACGCCTGTCGGGCATCGGAAGTTGGATGTATGATCCAGTTATCAAGCAGCTTGAATGGTCAGACGAAATGTTTGACATTTGGAGATTGGATCCCGCACTTGGCCCACCCGACTTTCGTGATCTCCAGAAATATATTCATTCTGAGGATTTCCCAAGGTTTGATGAAGCGGTAAAAGAAGCCGTCGAGCACGGTAAACCATATAATATAGAACTTGGTATCAGTCGTCCCGATGGTGTCGAAAAGATGATTAGCGCTATCTGTGAACCGCAGTATGACGCGGCCGGTAAATTAATGGGGCTAAGGGGCACCAATCAGGACATTACAGAGCGCAAGCAGGCTGAAGAGGAAATTAACCGAAACTATAATACGCAAGTAGTTATAAATTCATTACTGCGCCTCTCCCTAGAAAGGATCCCGCTTGAGGATATTCTTAGCCGCGCCCTGGAACTTATCCTCTCGATCCCCTGGCTTGTCTCTCAATCGAGAGGTAGTATATTTCTTATTGAAAATGACCCTGAATTATTGATTTTAAAAGCCCAGAGGAATCTTGACGAGAGAATTCAAAAAGTGTGTGCACTTCTCCCCATAGGCAAATGTCTTTGCGGACGGGCTGCCTTAACACAAAACATAGTATTTGCCGATAGCATTGATGAGCGCCATGAAATCAGTTACGACGGCATCTATCCACATGGCCATTACTGTGTCCCTATTATCTTCGCCAAGAAGGTACTCGGGGTGATAAATGTCTATGTGAACAGTGGGCATAAACGTAATGAACGAGAAGAAGAATTGCTCATAACAATCGCGAACACATTGGCAGGGATCATCGTACGCAGGCAGGCGGAAGATTCGCTCGTAGAAAGCGAACAAAAATTACAGGCCATCACCGATACGGCCTCCGATGCCATTATCTTGATCGATCATGACGAAAAGATCATCTATTGGAATACGTCTGCAACCAGAATGCTCGGTTATGAGCCAGAGGAGATCATGGGGAAAAACATCATGATCATCATGCCTCTCCGGTACAGAGAAACGCATGCGCGGGCGTTTAAGAAATTCATAGAAACCGGCCAGGGTACCTTGTTTGGGAAGACGTATGAAGTTTTTACAGTCAAGAAAGACGGCACCGAAATTCCGGTCGAGCTGGCCGTTTCGGGCATCAGCCTCAATGGTGAGTGGCATGCGGCAGGGATCATCCGTGATATCTCGGAGCGGAAAATACTTGAGGGCCAGCTAATGCAAGCTCAGAAAATGGAGGCGGTTGGCCAGCTTTCAGGAGGAATCGCCCACGATTTCAACAATATTCTTACGGTCATTATAGGCTATGGAAACATCCTCCAGATCAAGATGAAAGAAGATGATCAGCTTCGTTCCCATGTCGGGCATATACTCGAAGCAGCCGGCCGTGCGGCCAGCTTGACCCAAAGCCTTCTGGCGTTTAGCAGACAACAGATTTTAAACCCTCGCCCACATGATCTGAATGAGATTATTCGACGTGTGGAAAATCTTTTACGGAGAGTCATCGGAGAGGACATTGATCTCCATACTACCCTCAAACATGTAACCTTGACGGTTAACGCGGACAGCGGTCAAATCGAACAGGCTTTGATGAACCTCGCAACCAATGCAAGGGATGCAATGCCACATGGAGGCTCCTTAGCTGTAGAGACCGATGTAACAGAGCTGGACAATGCCTTTATCCGGGGATATGGTTATGGTGAGGTGGGAACGTATGCTGTTGTATCGGTAAAAGATACAGGGACAGGAATGGACAGCGTTACTCAGAAGCGGATTTTTGAACCTTTCTTTACAACCAAAGAGTTGGGGAAAGGAACCGGCCTCGGGCTTGCGATGGTATACGGAATCGTAAAGCAGCATCACGGGTTCATCAATGTTTACAGTGAACCTGGTAAAGGAACCACATTTAAAATATATTTGCCCCTCATTGATACAAAGCTTGAAGAACTGAAGCTTCCGACTAATATTCCCGAGGATAAACTGCCACATGGCTCGGAAACCGTACTTATCGCAGAGGATGATGAAACACTCCGGCTGCTTTTTAGATCTGTGCTTACCGAGTCTGGTTACCATGTGATCGAGGCAGAGAATGGTATTGAGGCTGTAATAAAATTTATGAATAACAAGAACATGATTAAGATCGTCCTCCTGGATATTATTATGCCTAAGAAAGGCGGAAAAGAAGCGTATGAAGAGATAATAAAAGTTCGGCCTGACGTTAAATTTCTCTTAATGAGCGGCTATACCGCTGACATTAAGATTGCCGAGGAACTCCGTCGGAAAGGTGTCGAATTCATGTTAAAACCCATTTCACCAAGGGACCTCCTTAAACGCGTCAGAGCATGTCTTGATTCATAGTATCCGCAGAATAACCTGTTCAAGAAGTTTGGTTAATAGTGAAATTAGGAAAACAATATCCTGTTAGCAGCACGGGTTGCCAACGCGTTGATGGTGATAAATCCAACTATCACTCATGGCTATTTCAGCATTGATAAGATTATGCCATCTACCCCGTCTTTCCCTTGCAGGGTACTACTGGTGGTTTTTGCCCTCATCAAGATGTTGGCAGTGCAAGCCAGTAGGTGGAATAGAGTTTCGTATCAAATTAGCGGGGGTGCAGAATTATTTTTATGTTAGTGCATTTTGTGATAAAGTTTTCTATCATCAACTTCCTGGAGTCTATGGCAGTTGCACTTTTTGGAAATTGAGGACTTCACGTTGAAATGGTCAGCATAGGGTTAAACTCGAACCCATCCGATCGTAACCTTCCCCGCGGAGTACATCCCCTTGGCGAACAGATTTCTTTTATCGCATCTTATCTAATATTCGCACAAGATATTAGTATTGCTCATCGTGCTGGATTTTGAGTTTCAACAATAACTGTGTAGGGGAGTTTCAGGTAAAGCAATACTCCAGAAAATCGGCGTATCAAGGACGTGTGGCTGCCGAAACGTCGCATTGATGTATATTAACTAAAGTGTGTGGGACTAGAGATCGAGGCGTATTTGCAATAGTGACACTGCTACAACGACCGGGCATTGCGGGTGGCAATAAGAAGTTCCATAATTAAAAAGAGGCAATGGTCGGAGCCTAGAAAATACATAAGTAGCCTGATCATGAAGTATACCTTATTACAATTGTGAAACCATGCAGATAATCGAGTGTGAATCCGGAATTCAGGCTACGATCATGCCGGGTGAATATTATGCCACCGACAGGAACGTGATGATACGTACATTGCTCGGATCGTGCGTGGCAGCCTGTCTGTTTGATCCGGAGAGCGGAGTCATCGGGATGAATCATTTTCTCCTGAGCAACCGCCGGTATGCCAAGAACCTGCCGGTTTGCCTGAGTGAAGCGGGGAAATACGGCATCCATGCCATGGAACTGCTTATTAACGAGATGCTGCAAAAAGGTGCGAAGCGGCGAAACTTACGCGCCAAGGCTTTTGGTGGCAGCACGATGTACCGGGTGTCGGCGACGCGAGATAATTTTTTCTGTGTCGGCGAAGTCAACGTCCGCTTTATCCGCGAGTTTCTAAAAAACGAGGATATACCGCTGATTGCGGAGGACCTTGGCGGTGAGATCACGCGGGTCATCCATTTTATGCCCGAAGATTATTCGGTCCATGTGAGAATAACCCGCAAAGCATCTGCGTCCACCATCAACCAGGAAGAATGGCAGTTCTGGAAAAAAGAGCATAAATGCCCAGGAAAGCTCCAAACCGCAAGTCGACCTCTGGGAGTAGTTTTCAACAGGCCTTTAAAAAAGACTCCATATATCCTGCGTTATTGAATGGCAAGCTCATATGCATTCGGAGAAATGGTTGTTTATTGTAGGCAGTGTGATAATTCTCGTTCCATCTCGCATTATAGATAGCAAAACCATAAAATCCTTGACTGGCAGATATTTTTTCGTGATAATGTACTGCTACCCTGCGACTCCCTTACCTGCGATTTAAAATCCAAGCCTGGACATTGCAGGCGTGCGAATATGTTACTGAACGTTAGCAGGGTGATCAAGGTTTTACACTACACGTGGTTTGGCAAGACCTGATGCTTATGCACGACAGTCTGCAACATTCGACAGTTGCTTGATTACCCAATGCTTTTGCCTGCATGCTATACTCTCGCTTGCTTCTTTCCTGCTCTTGATCCGAGGGAATATGAAAGTTGCTTGATAAAATAATCAGCATGCCTGAAATGGCGGGTACAAGAGCATGATAAAACTCTGAGAAGCATATGACCTTGCACCAATCTAGGCGATTTTTCCTGGACCTTGTTCATGAGAAGAGGAATCGGAATTAACATGCCACTCGTGCTCAATACAAACATCGATGCGCTGGTGAATAAGAAAATAAAGGGGAAAATTGCGCGGATCGGCGGCACCGTAAATCAACTCCTGCAATATGAAGGATGCACTGTGGAAGATATTAATCTTCTAGACGGAGGGTATGGCATCATAGCGGAAATACAGAATGCCGGTAATCTTTACCAGATGTACAGATCGATTAAAAAAATTATGAAACAGGAGGTCAGATTTTTTAAGAAAGGGCATCGTATGCCGCGAGACAGGAAGACGCTTATTTTAGATCTGCATAAAGCGTATCTGCAAAGCGGTCTTTCAGCCAAATATGACTGCTCCATTTCGAGTAATTTAATTGAACATTCGCCGAATCCCATTCTTCTCCTATTGAATTTTTATTACATAACGAAAGAGGGCGGATATCAGTATCATGCGATTCCCCATTATAAATATACATTCGACATGTACAGAAATCCGACAACTATTGAGCATTTAATCGCGGATTTTGAAAGCATGACGACTGACGCGGATTCATCGCATCGGGAAGACTATAGACAGTCGGCTGTGGTCAAACACGGATGGCAAAGAGATTTTCACAAAAAATATCCAATGTCCTATCCTTATATGCATTATCATGTCTTTGATGAAGTGAATGTAAGGCAACTGGCTGACTTCATGTTTGAAGATGTTTGCAATGATATCCTTACGGATGACGAATTTTCCGATAATGTCGTGATCTTTCGTAACACATTAAACGATAACTTTTGCAGACGATTTGCAAAACTTATTGACTTTTATCTGGGCAAACAACGAGTCTCGCATGATGCACCAAACGCCTAGATTTACAAAAGACGCGTTTTAAAGTAACCCTATTCTCATCGACGTCGATAAGCTACCTAGTGCACATGCTCTGGTCCGCACGGATGTAAATATTTTCTCGCATCCATCATTGACCTTATTCCACTTAGTGAGCAAAGTGAATAATTCGGCTCAAGGAATCCCGCGGTTTCACTAAAATTGATCCGGCCAAAGTGGAATTTATGACAAGGTTTTCTATTAATTTCTCCTTCCTGGTAGCAAACGAGTTTACATTCCTTGCAAGAGTGTGATTTACAACTTGAAATTTTCATAGCTCCCCCCGGAAAGAAGTGACGAGAATCACATCCTATAGAAGTTGACTCTGATACACTTCCAATATGAAACGGATGCTAACAGATCAATTCTATGAAGAGACTACATCTACCTCACCGCATGGCGAAGATATGGTCAGGTGTTCAGAGATCTTCTATTCCTTAATACTCGTACTTCTCGTTTTAGCTCCATCCGCCTGCAAGGGTAGCGGTTCCAACGGGACCATGCCAGCCACCGCGACCATGACGGTGCCTGTAATCTCTGCCTTTACTGCCTCTCCCTCGGTCATTGCATCAGGACAGTCCACCCAATTGGCTTGGAACGTGAACAATGCCGATAGTCTCCTGTTGAATGGTATTGCAATTACAGGCGTGGTCACGAACATCAGTCCAGCGACAACCACCACCTATACCCTCGTAGCCTCAAACAGCGCTGGCAGTACTTCCGCCTCAGCAACGGTCACAGTTGGCACTCTAACGTTGACCTATGGAAACATGAGTGCTGCGGACCTCGGCGCTGGGGCCAACTTGAATGGCACCATTCCCTTTCCTGCAAACAATGCTTGGAATACAGACATATCAACAGCCCCCGTGGACACTAATTCAGGAACTCTTATCAGCAGTATCGGCCTTGGGACTGGGCTCCATCCTGATTTCGGATCGGGGTTGTACTCTGGTGCGCCAATTGGGATCCCCTACGTTGTTGTTTCAGATAGCCAACCTCTGGTTACCGTGCTATTCGTCTCCTATGCGGACGAAAGCGATCCTGGTCCATATCCCGTGCCGATGGACGCACCGATCGAAGGCCAGCAGGCTGACGGCTCAGCCTTCGGTGGCGACCGTCATGTGCTGGTAATTGATCGCGATGCAAATCTCCTGTATGAGTTGGCTAATGCCTACCCGCAGAGCAACGGGACCTGGCAGGCCAGCTGCGGAGCGGTGTTTCACATGGATTCAAACAATGTCCGTCCCAACGCACAGCCGGGTTGGACAAGCGCCGATGCAGCTGGCCTGCCCATCTTCCCGGGCCTTGTCCGTTATGAAGAAGCATCAAGCGGTGCGATAAGCCATGCCCTTCGTTTCACAGTTGACACTACCCGGCAAGCTTACGTGCCTCCTGCCACGCACTGGGCTTCCAGCAACACGAGTCCTGATTTGCCTCCCATGGGGATGCGCGTGCGTCTGAAATCCGACTTTGTTATCCCTAATGGATTCAGCACGGAATCTAAAGCAATTCTCCAAGCGCTAAAGACCTATGGCATGTTTGTAGCCGACAATGGCTCCAATTGGTATATTAGCGGCGCTCCAGATTCCCGATGGAACAATGATACCCTGGTTAACGAACTTGGCAGTGTGGAAGGGTCCAATTTCGAGGTCGTTCGCATGGATGGGTTGGTGACTCCTTAATTTATGTTGAATTTGGATTTCTAAACATAACAGATTCATCCCGAAGCGTCGAAGCTTCTATTCTCTGCAGGACATAAAATTACAACCCGTATCCATTAACATTATACTCAGAAAATACCCTACCATAATCAGCACAAAATCCCCAAAAACCCTTGACTGAAAATGTTCATTCTGAGATACTCTTCCCACCCACGTCGTTAATAAATTGCTTTATGCTGAATAAAGGCTATTCGAAATAAAGAATACCAAAATGCATTAATATGAGTGACCCTAATCAATTAAAATGGAGAGCAGCTAAAAAATTCCTTCAGAGTAATTATCGTTGTTGCTTTAGATGGATGGTTGGGCTATGTATAGCACTATTTGCACTCTTACCGCACCTAGGCCACGCGTTTGACTGGCAATCTGTTGACAACACGACTGACGGGATCCAGATTTTCAGGAAGGAAGCAAAAGGCAGCGGGCTGATTGCGATTCGGGGTATCGGCGTCGTCGACGCGCCATTACCCTTAGTAGCGACGGTCATCTTCGATACCGACAGGCGGCGAAAGTGGGTAGCGGGCCTCGTCGACTCTAGGATCATCCGTTGGGGCAACAAGGACAATTTCATTGAGTACGACCATATTCGAATGCCACCATTCCTCAAGGATCGTGATTTTGTATCGACAGGCAAAATGAGCTTCGATCTGTCCAAGAAGGAGATGGTCTTCCATTATCAGCCGTCAGACGATCCCTCTGCTCCGCGTACCGACTACATTCGTGGCGAAATTCTCGACACGACCTTTATCCTGAGTTCTATAGATAACGATAAGAAGACCAGAGTCGATGCGGAGTTCCTTTGCGATCCGAAAGGGTGGATTCCGAAATGGGCCGTTAATTTTTACCTTAAGGCCTGGCCGAAGACGACTTTTAGAAATTTGCGGAAGGAGGTCCTGCAAGACCTCTCGGTCGACACACGGTTCTCCCGGCTGCTTAAAGGCGGGAGTATCCGCCAGAAATAACCTATGTGATTAAAATCGGTTACATCCTGCAGCCAGCGATAGTTGTATCACATTGAACTTTCAACATTCTTCCTGTAGCCACACTTGTTGCGTAATATCAAAATTGCGCAAAAATTAAAAATCTTCACGCAAAAAAGCGGCATCCCTGAAAATACGTCCTTTTGAAACGGGTTATCTTTGCTTTACAAATTAGATTTTTGTTTATATACTTCATATTATTTTCTCGTCAACAGAAGAGGCGTTCTGTAAGTGGATAGCAAAGATGGCCAGTGGACACGCTAGCAGTAGCAAACATCCATTCGATCGGGGGAACTATGAAAATCAACTCTTTCTTTAACCGAATCTGCCATTCTCCAATTCCTCGCCGCGCCGTCATGATGGTTGCGCTGATTACGCTGGCTTGGAGTAGCCTCGCCTTCTGCGGCGAGGTTCATGACGCGGCTCGGGGTGGTGACTTGGGAAAGGTCAAAGCGCTCCTCAAAAACAGTCCTGATCTGGTTTTCAGCAAAGACAACAACGGGGCGACGCCTTTGGACTATGCAGCCCAATATGGCCAGAAGGACGTGGCGGAATTACTGCTGGCCGACAAAGCCGATGTCAATGCCAAGGACAACTTCGGCAAGATGCCTTTGCACTATGCGGCGCAATATGGCCGGAAGGACGTGGCGGAATTACTGCTGGCCAACAAAGCCGATGTCAATGCCAAGGACAACGTCGGCCAGACGCCTTTGCACTATGCGGCGCAATATGGCCAGAAGGACGTGGCGGAATTACTACTGGCCAACAAAGCCGATGTCAATGCCAAGACCAAACAACGTGTGACACCTCTGCACTTGGCAGCGCAACAGGGTTACCAGGAGATGGTGGAATTGCTGCTGGCGAATAAGGCCGACGTCAATGCCAAGACCAGCTTCGGATGGACACCTTTGTACGTGGCGGCCCAAAACGGCCACAAGGAGGTGGCAACATTGCTGAGTCAGCATGGTGGCCATTAATAAACTGTAGCGAAACATAAAAGCAAGCTAACATTTTCAAGCTGGATTTCAAGAAATCTGATCTCCGCCGAGATGCATGCTGCAACTAGGAATCCTTATAAGTTTCAGTTTTATTCAATTGCGGGCTTGTATGTGAAGCCCGGAAATCCAGGACCACAAGAAAAATGAATAAATTCGTTTGACGTTTTAAGTCAATGATCCTACTTGTGGCTGGTTTAGTTTTTTCTGTTCGAAGACTAAGGATTTTGAGAATGGATGTCCACTCGCATGCTGTCGTTCGCCTTATACTTCTTATGAATGTGTTAATGGTACCTCGGATGCCGAGAGTCGAACAGGACGGATCCAAAGGTAAATGAGATGCCAAACCACCAGTTACACACGGACGGTTTGTGCCCGTCGCCGCCCCATCGTAACCGTGGCAGGAACCGAATCTTAGTTTGAAACCGATAAAAAAAACGCGGACAGCGTGACCTGTTTCCGCGTTTGGTGTTCTCATCATACCGGCTGCTTAAACTTCCGTTTATCCTTAGAGATATCTTTACCGTCTTTCACCACGAAATGCGGGCCGATGGAGTCGTCCACCATAGTGCGCTCTATCGCGATTATATCGGCCGAACTCTACGTCACGAAAATGCCGGATTTGTCCAATTCGGTACATGAGTAAAGCTGGTGGTAAATATCTCCTGCCGGCAAACGACCACGGGCCGTTGTAATATGGCCCCCGAAACCAATGCCCACCATAGAAGTATAAATATTCACTCCCCGTGAAAAAAAGGTCATAAGGAATTCCGACTGCAACATACAAACCGAGTTCAGGCGAATAAACGAACTGCGGTGCTTCGTCAAGATAAAACCCTGGCGGAGGCGTGACAACATCGGGTTGGGGAGACGCGGCTGCTACGGGGCCATATCCAGGCACCTGATTCCCGTAGGCATACATGCATTGGACATACGCATTGTCATATCTGCGCTGGGCCGCCCTGCCAGAGACCTGGCCGGCGTTTGAACCGGCTGCCGTCCCAACGAGAAGCCCCCCTACGGCACCAATGAGGGCGCCTTGTCCAGCATGGCCGGAGGCTGAACCTAAGGCTGCACCCACCCCTGCTCCTACTGCTGTTCCGGCAACTGCTCCTGTGGCAACGTCACTTTCATAGGTCTGTCCAGGTGACATATTAAGATGTTGCTGCGCCCACTGTCTACACGTCGCATCTTCGGTTCGGAATACGTCAAAAGGCTTTCCTGGGGCCGGCAAGACCGTGACGCTCGGCCCCGTGGGGACAGTGGCACATCCACCCACGACCAGAAGAGCAAAAGATATCAAGATGCCTTGTTTGAATGTTAACATTAGACTTCACTCCTTTCCCTTTGGCGGACCCGGGGTTGGAACAACCTTAATCCATCCGCTGGGACATTGTTTCACATATGGGTAATAGGCCTTGGATTCCTGACAGTAATACCAGTAATACTGCTGTTCCTTCACCTGAGGAGCCTGTTGTTCATATATGGGGGATTGTTGCTGTATAACAATGGGCGGCTCCGAGTAATAGTAAGGGGAGTAATAATAAGGATAGTAAGGCGCCCCCCACCACGGCCATACCGGTCCTATCCCAATGCCTACCCTCACACCTCCATATGTAGAACCAGGTAAGACACTTGCAAGGAGGAGTATACTGAAGGCCACAAATATATAAATTTTTGCTTTCATGCCTTATCCCCCCTTCTTTCTTGACTCCTATAAATCAAGACACCGGTTCTGATAAAAGGTTTAACGAAATGATACGTTAAACCGGAAATCCGAATGCTACGTGATAGATTTCAGGCTTTCCGGCCGGGTTGCAAAACTTCAGACAGAAATACACGAACCAAGCGTGAATCAAATATGCAGGTGTTTGGTAACCTTAGACGTTCGTATGGCAAAATATTCGCACTGGCAGATATGCATCATTATTCCACGGCTATTTTGCGGTCTTAAAATTTAGGGCACTCGAATTAACGCAGTGTTTCACATACCATCGTGAAACACTGCGAAATGTTAAACACTTTGCGAATCTCTTGATACGTAAAATGCCAGGGTAACCAGGCTCCCGCAAATTCAAATATTTATTCAGCCTGATTCATATGATCCTTCTGCATACCATGATGATCTCGATGTGATTTTTGCATGAGCTCAATTAGTTTCGTCCGCTGTTCCGGTGTTAACTGCGATTTAATTTCTTCGCGCGCTTTAATCGCACTGAGTATCATGTTGGTTTTCAAGCCTTCCATCTTTTTCACTTGCGCTTCGACAGCGCCCATGTCAACTTTGTCTTTGTGGAGCTGCTCGCGAAGCTCAATCCTTGCGATCTTTATGTCGGCTCGCTTCCGGATCATATCCTTCACCATGGCACTCCGGATCCCGTGTATGGCGGTTTTTTGTTCGGCAGTAAGATCAAGCTGCTTAAAGGCTTTCTCTAGACGATAGCGCCTGCCGTGGTACATCCATGACTTTTCTTTTTCAAACCGGTGGACTTGCGCTGGTTTGCTGCAGTGTGTCACGGGAGGGCCACCATACTCCTGACCTTCATCAGCATACGCCTTATTCGCTAGTGAACTCTGCGTTGCAATCAATAACCCCAAAGACAATACACCCCCAGCCACAAAATATCCAAACTTCCGTACTTCATGCGTGCCAAACATTGCGTTATTCCTCCTTCTTAAAATTATCTTAATTTGCATTGCTCACAGTCAATAATATAGACACATCTTATGGGAAAAAGTTTAATTCAAACATCAAGTGAACGAGTTTGATATGCGGAGGAGGAAAAAGCCAAGGCAAAAATATCTAACAAAGAAGCAGAAGAACTGTTAAACACTCAATCGTTCATATGCAGGATACAGCAGTCATTTTCTGCCTTTGTCACCGTATTGCCAGTGCAGAGTTGCGGGTGAATCTCACAAAATTCTTTTTTTCACCGATTGCTTTCTTTCAATATGGGTATTCGTTTTATCCAATAATTAGATTATATGTCCGTTGACTATAGAAACCCATCGTAATCGTTGACAACTCGTGACATCAAGCATATCATATATTCGTAAGAGACTAATCACGACATAAACATCCACAGATATTAATCAGCATTCGAAATGCCCTGGTGAAGGTAAAGCTTGTTTGCGGATAAGATCTAAGCGCCATGTCCTTATTAACCATCTATAATAATCTCCACCACTTTGCTGCGATCGTCCTTTTAGCGGTTGGCGCGCTGCTGCCCATCGTCGGGCCACTAAGCGGAGCACCGATTTTTCTCTCCATGACAGCCGACCTTGCGCCGGAAGAGCGACGCCGGATGGCGAAAGCGGTTGCAGTAAACAGTTTCCTGCTGCTTATCGCTTCGGCTCTGATTGGTGCCTATGTGCTCGATTTTTTCGGGCTTTCTATCCCTCCTGTCCAGGTCGCCGGCGGACTCGTCGTATGCGCCATCGCTTGGTCGCTGCTGAACAGCCCCAATTCGTCGCCCACTCTCGTCGGTAACGAGCCGTCAGCCGTAACACCGGTCGAGTTCAGTCAGCGCGCCTTCTACCCTCTGACAATGCCGCTCACCGTAGGCCCCGGTTCGATCGCGGTTGCCCTCACGCTCGGAGCAAACCCCACGCGGGGCCTTCGTCCATTGGTCGTGACCGCGCTGGCACACGCGCTTGGCATCTTTATCGTCGCTGCAAGTGTCTACCTTTGCTATCGCTATGCCGATCGCATCCTCAAGAAGTTGGGACCGACTGGAACCAGCGTGGCAATGCGTCTCTCCGCATTCATCCTAATGTGTATCGGCGTCAAGATTTTTTGGGATGGGCTGCACGCGCTGCTCGTCAGTACGTTTCCGAATGCTGCCTTATGAAGCACCGATACAATCGGCCCGCCTGTGACCCTGCTTCCGAAGGGCTATTCTCCGCACTCTGTTCAACCTCGGTTTCGACCGACGATCTCTGCGCTCATGCTTCAACCCGAATTTTGTCAGGGTTTAATCAGTGGAAATCCATGTAGAGCAGGTGTTCCTCCGAGAGGCCCTGATTTGATGGAAGTGAAAAATATCGATTGAAACTTGGCTTCGTTTTTTTTCTGTGCTGCGATAGACGCATGTCATGGTAACGGTGAAGTTACAATCCGAAATCATCATCCAGCAACCGGCCTCCTCCATGCAAGCCATAATTTTCTCTTTATATTTTCAGATTATTCTACTATATTATCTATGCCCTATTTCTGGGTTTTATTTACGCGTAATTTATTCTTAAGGAAGGGAGGTAAGAACGGCCTAAAGTCATAATCAGTAAACTTAAAAAAGATGTCAGGGAAGAGGAGTGAAATTCTCCCGCTGCCCCGCAGCCGTGAAGGGAACGAAAACCCAAAAGCAAGCCACTGTCATGAGTAATATCATGATGGGAAGGCGGGTTAGTAGGATTAAGCCCTAAGCCGGAAGACCTTCAAAAATTAAATTCCCGCGGGAGGAGTTAAAAGATGAACTATAAGTATTTTATTCACCATGAGTGCAGTTATTTCCCTTGCCATGATCTTCAGGAATGGAAATCATGTTTGTTTTGTTGGTGCCCGCTTTATTTGCTCGATTGTGACGGAAGTTTTACCATGAAGAATGACATCAAAGATTGTTCGAGTTGTGTTATTCCCCACATTGAAAATGGATATGATTACATCCTGGAAGTAATTAGAACCACGATTTATCAAAAAAGCACATCACCTTTACTAAAGCCTAACCGCCTAATATTTAAATGAGGAGATGGCCATGATCAGCGTAATTGCCTCGATTCGTGTAAAGACAGGAAAACTTCACGATTATCTCGCGATTCTTAAAGCCAATGTGCCTGCTGTTAGAAAAGAGAAGGGATGTATCGAGTATGTCCCCACAGTCGATCTTGACGTAAAACTGCCTCCGCAGGTTCTCGATAATAATGTTGTCACCCTTCTTGAAAAGTGGGAGAGCCTGGAAGCGCTCCATGCTCATCTCGGATCGCCACATATGCTGGATTACAGGGAAAAGGTAAGGACCTTCGTCGAGAGTGTGTCTTTCAAAGTACTACAAGAAGTAAATTAAAACGGCAAAAACAAAATAACAGGGAATTAGATCGAGTGGGCCAAAAAACCGGCGCTGATGGTCCGCAAGCCGCTATGAAAGCAGTCGTTATTAGAAAATACGGCAGGAATGATGTCGTGGAGATCGTGAGCATGCCGCAGCTGCGGTGCGCGTCAGGCATGGTGCTGATCAAGGTGCATGCAGCGAGTGTTAACCCCCTAGACTGGAAGGTTCGCTCCGGAATGGTGCGGCTTATCACGGGAAGCAGGTTCCCGAAGGTCCTCGGCTCCGAGTGCGCGGGCGAGGTCGTCGAGACCAGTGGCGGGTTCTCAAAGTTCAAGCCGGGCGACCAGTTGGTCGGTCTAACGGGTGTACGCGGCCTTGGCGCCTTCGCGGAATACACATGTTTGCCGGAAACCACAGCGTTTACGAAGTCCGCTGTCATCTCATTCGAAGAAGCAGCCTGTATTCCCATCGCCGGGCTTACCGCCCTTCAGGCCTTACGGGACCGCGGCAGGATCGCATCCGGCAAAAAGGTTTTGATCAACGGTGCTTCAGGCGGCGTAGGAACGTTCGCCATCCAGATATCAACAATCTTCGGCGCGGAAACCACCGGGGTATGCAGTGCAGCGAACCTCGACCTCGTGAAAGACCTGGGCGCGAGCCGCGTCATCGACTACGGGGCTGAAGATTTCACGAAAGGGCTAGATCGGTACGACATTATCTTCGATGCAGTCGCCAAACGATCCTTTCTCGAATGCAAGAAAGCCCTCAATCCGCACGGCATCTACATCAGCACTCTCCCATCCTTTTCCGGCTTCCTCAACCAGTACCTCATGGGCTTTTTATCAAGCAGAAAGGCCAAATCTATCTGGGTCAAGCCGAATTCCGCTGACATGACTTGGATCACATCGCACATTGAGTCCGGCAGGATTAAAGTCGTCATCGACAAAGTCTTTTCCCTTGACGAGGCCAAAGAGGCCCTTGCTTATAGCGAGTCCGGGAGGGCCAAGGGAAAGATCGTGATTAAAACGAATTGACGCGTTATTTTAAACTGAGACTTGCTATGCCTCAATCGCAACAATGGAAAGCAGTATTGGTTTCTTCTTAAGATTTGCATTTGCTAGAAGAACATAGGGGCTTATCACAAGTGCCAGGATCGATCAGAAGTGATGAATTGCGGTTGAATCATACAGCGAGCATGAGGCGCCGTTTTCTTTCTGAAGTTGTTGAAGATTCCATTTCTCATAAATTTACAACCTGAATTCCGCACCGCATACCCGTAATATATCCACTGGACAGCGTTAACACTCATATAATCGGCCACATATTCGAAGCGAATTAAAACAATCAAAAAATATAGATGCTGTCATATTTTAACATGGGGCAATAAGATATCAAGAATTATGGGTTCGATAAATATTTTATTGACCAGACATAGAGCCCATGATAACCTTGATCTCAGGCGTTGCGATTATAGCTGATTCGGCAATAGATAATGATCGGGCCACCGTATTGATCGTGCATTTGAAGAAGCGCAGAAAATTTACATCTGTTCCTTCATTCGCCTTTTTCATCTCCTGGAGATAGTTCGGCATGAAATACACCAAGAACTTCAAAGGACGAAGCTACAGCTTCGAGAATCTTAAAACCTTGCTGGCCAAAGCGTCGCCGCTGCGGTCGGCGGATGAACTGGCTGGGATTGCAGCAACTTCGCAAGAAGAGCGGGCCGTCGCCCAATGGCTGTTAGCCGATCTGCCGTTGACGACGTTTCTCGTGGAACCCTTGATCACACCGGAGGAAGACGAGGTCAGCCGGCTCATTGAAGAGTCCCACGACCGAACAGCATTCGCGCCGATCTCGTCTTTCACTGTAGGTGAATTTCGCGAATGGCTGCTGACTAATACTACCTCCGACAATGATATAGCTGCGGTTCGCTTGGGGATTACGCCGGAGATGGCAGCGGCGGTTTCAAAGATCATGCGCAACCAGGATTTGGTCGCGGTGGCCAGACGCTGTTCGGTGATCACCCGGTTCCGCAACACTATTGGACTGCCGGGCCGACTCTCCACGCGGCTGCAACCCAATCATCCTACCGATGATCCACGCGGCATCGCCGCCAGCGTGCTGGACGGGCTGCTCTACGGTAATGGCGACGCGGTCATCGGCATTAACCCGGCGATGGACGGCCCGAAGAACGTGGAACGTCTGCTTCACCTTCTGGACGACATCATCCGCCGGCATGAAATCCCCACCCAGTCTTGTGTGCTGGCCCACGTCACCACCACTCTGGATCTAATGCGTCGCGGCGCTCCGGTGGATTTGGTGTTTCAGTCCATCGCCGGGACCGAAGCGGCCAACAAAAGCTTCGGAATAAATCTGAAGCTGCTAGCCGAAGCTCGCGAGACGGCACTTGCCATGGGGCGTGGAACTTTGGGCGACAACCTGATGTATTTCGAAACCGGGCAGGGCAGTGCGCTGTCGGCCAACGCCCATCACGGAATCGATGCGCAGACCTGCGAGGCACGGGCCTATGCCGTCGCCCGCGCGTTCTCGCCTCTACTGGTTAATTCTGTGGTCGGCTTTATCGGGCCGGAATATCTGTACGACGGCAAACAGATTATCCGCGCCGGGCTAGAGGACCATTTCTGCGGCAAACTGATGGGCCTGCCAATGGGCTGCGATGTGTGCTACACCAACCACGCCGAGGCCGACCAGAACGACATGGACAACCTGATGACACTGCTGGCCGTGGCCGGCTGCACCTACATCATGGGCGTTCCCGGCGCCGACGACGTGATGCTGGCGTACCAGAGCACTTCGTTCCATGACGCGCTGTATCTCCGCCGCGTGCTGGGACTCAGACCTGCGCCTGAATTCGAGGATTGGCTGAACCGCATGGGGATATTCGACGGACACAACGTCTTGTGCCAGAGCGTCAAATCACCACGCCTGCTCGGCGCTATTACCGAACTGACGAAGGAGGAACTGTGACCGACTCGTGGGTTGCATTACGCCGGTTTACCCAGGCGCGTATCGCCCTGGGACGGGCTGGACATGCCGTTCCGACCAAAGCGCTGCTAGATTTTCAACTAGCCCACGCGGAAGCGCGGGACGCAGTGCACTTTTCTTGGAACATCGAGGCTTTTGCCGAGTTGGTGCGGGGTCTCGGTGAGGAGGTTCTGATCCTGGATACGCCTATCGGAAGCCGCGACGAATATCTCCGTAGGCCTGACCTTGGTCGAGTTCTCACCGTGGAATCGCGAACCCGGCTGAAGGATTCCAGTGCCGGTGAAGCGGACGTGGCCCTGATAATCACTAACGGACTGTCCTCGACCGCCGTCGAGCGTCATGGGATTCCGTTGCTACAAACGATAATGGACAGCTATCGGAAGCGGCAATTCCATGTCGCGCTGATTTCCCTAGTCGCCAACGGCCGCGTCGCTTTATCGGACGATATCGGCAGCGTTGTTGCCGCGAAAGTGGCGGTAATTATCGTTGGCGAGCGTCCTGGCCTCAGCGCGGCCGACAGTCTCGGCATTTACCTGACCTATGCGCCTCAACCGGGCAACACTGACGCAGAGAGGAACTGCATCTCCAACATCCGACCGCCAGAAGGTTTGAGCTATGAAGCCGCCGCTGCAAAATTACTCTATCTAACGGAGGAAGCCATGAGGCGCGGCATTTCCGGTGTCAGGCTAAAGGACGGGATGGTGGATCTACTGAGCGAACGGGAGAAATCGTAATACATCACCCGACCCCAAAAATGATATAGAGGAATTTGTGGCATTATGAGATCGCGAAACACACGTGCTGGAGGTCTTCGGGAAACCAGAGGAGACAATGAAAATGGTTTACAGCAGCAAATATCTCCCTGGTGAGTATACTGGAAGTACGATCTCAATCAATAAAGTACTGCTCTTCATGCTCAACGTGGTCCCCTCCATGATCATGGCCCCACCAATAACATCTTGAACTTGTGGCAAATGGTTATAATAATAAACCTCATTTAAAATTGATTGGAGCTCTGGAGTCTCGTAGTAGGTACCACAGTACTATGCACATAGATCTAGACCGTGCGGTATTTGGATGATTAGCAAGCGTAGGCTGAAAGTATCAATGAACCTCCTCGCAGTAAGCTGGGGGTATCTATAAAAAGGGAGACTATTATCTTTTGAGAAAACTGCAGTTTCTCAAACTGATACCTCTATGCGGTGACACGGTAGCAAGCTACAGGGAATTGCAAGTTAACAGAAGTAATGACAATCCAAATAATCGCAAGATAAGCTAACAGATGCGTCATTTCAATAATAAGGATGCGCTACAATTACAATTTGACCTTGACAGACTTCAATTGCCAAGTATATAACGTAACAGACTCATGATCCGTGAAAAAATCTTGAGATTGAAAGCATAGTCGGCGTTGGCACAACATTCACTATTTATTTACCAGTTACGGATTTATGCAAGGAACTTGGTAGACACGGCAGAGTCAAACGTACTCGAAACACAGATCTCTAACAGCAAAAAAAACTATTTTGGTTATTGATTAATAAAAAACCATTTAGGTGTTTATTTCAGACATATTGGAACTCCATCGCCACAAAGTGATAAAAACTAATCGTCCGTTGTTGCAGGAAGTACATCGTATAATTTAGCAGAAGTGCTCGCTGTTGATTATCGGTCAATCTCTTACTTCCTCCCTGAATACATCATTGTTCCTCATATCGAGAAATATAGTTTGAAGAGGAGGCTACACCTCTAATGATCAAGCAAGACAACTTATTAAAAACTGAGGAAGATATCAAGAAAGAACGTGATTTCATGTCAGCGGTCCTTGACACCGTAGGGTCAATGGTGCTCGTGCTCGATCGGTATGGGGAAATTGTCCACTTCAACCACGCCTGCGAAGAGGTGACTGGTTACCCTGTTGAGATTCTGTCTCACATGAATGTCCTCGATCTTTTCAGGGATGACCGTGTGCTGGTCGAGGACAAAGTAAGGGAAGTATTCGAAAAAGGAAAGGCGTCTACCGAGGCTAGAATCGTTACGAAGAGCGGGGAAACCATCCCTTTCTTGCTCACTGGATACCAAATGGTGTTGGACGGAGAGCAATATTTTGTGGGAGTATGTATCGACCTCTCGGAGCGCAAGCACCTGGAAGAACAGCTTCGGCAGTCCCAAAAAATTGAATGCATTGGCGCGCTATCTAGCGGCATTGCCCACGATTTTAATAATATTCTAACGGCAATTATCGGGTATGGAAACGTGCTCCTCAAGAAAATGAAGCAGGACGAACCGATGAAGCACATCGTCGAGCAAATACTTGCATCGTCAGATCGGGCTGCCAATCTTACGCAGGGACTGCTGGCCTATGGCAGAAAAAAGGTCCAGAATCCGCAACTGGTGGATCTTAATCGCATTATACGGAAACTCGAATATCTTCTCACCAGCCTCATAGGCGAAGATGTGGAACTCAAAACCATTCTGTCAGCGAATGATACAACGATAATGGCCGATTCCGGCCAGATCGAACAAATGCTCATGAACCTAGCAACCAATGCCCGTGCCGCTATGCCAAACGGAGGCTTTTTGTACATCGAGACAGAGCGTGTAAACATAGATGAATCATCAGCTAAATCGTACGATTTCCAGAAACCTGGAGAGTATGTCCTGATCGCTGTAACCGATTCCAGTATGGGGATAGACGCCCAGAGGAGAAATCAACTCTTCGAATCCTCCCTTGCCATCAAGGATACAAACACGGAAATTAGCCTGGGTCTTGTTACAGCTTACAATATAATTAAGCAGCATAATGGATCAATCAACGTTTACAGTGAAGAGGGTCGCGGAACAACATTCAAAATATATCTGCCAATTGCAGCTCCGATAAAGGGGACCTCTATTCCAGCTATTATTCCTCCTCCAATTAAGGGTGGCACAGAATCCGTTTTGGTTGCCGAGGATGATGAATTGGTGCGGGGTATTATCTGCGATATGCTTGAACAATTTGGCTATCAGGTGATCCAGGCAGTCGACGGCGAGGATGCAGTTACAAAGTTTATGGATAACCAAAACAGCGTGCAGCTGTTGGTCATGGATGTTATCATGCCTAAGAAAAGCGGTCAGAAAGCCTACGAAAAAATCAGGATATTCAAACCTGGCATCAAGGTGCTGTTCTCCAGCGGATATACCGCCGATATTCTGTGCCAGAAAGGATTGCTCGACAGAAATATGAATTTCATCCTCAAGCCCGCTCCTATGAACGATCTGCTCAGAAAAGTGCGGTCGATCCTTGACCAGTAACCGCTCGGTGATGTCAAGAGGTTCAGCTTAAGCGGGCCGTAGTGATCCGAAAGGGATCTGCCCGTATTTAGCCTATCTGTACCATTAGAGAATTGGAATTTTTTTTCGTCCAATATATCTCTTACTATCGCAAGCAAATCATGGGGAGACGTAGTTTTAAATCCAAACGGCGTCCCCTCTTATATGAATATCGGCCAGGTCCTCGGAGCACACTTTGACTTGGCTCTCATGTATTTGTTTTTGTGTATCATATTATCGGAGGCAGTGGTAAATAGGAACCAGATTAAAAAATGACATTACGTTCTTATTAAACTACCATTACGCATACACAAGGCCTGAATAACACAAGCAAGGAAAGGGGCGATTCATCTCCCCTTTCTAGTTTATGGTATGCTTAGTTCCTCGTTTGCTCTATTTCTTCTTGAGCTCCATGGGCTTTTTATGACACGTTGCCTCAATATCGCACTCGACCCCGCAGCTTTTACTGTGGCATGCGTGCATGACTTTTAGCTCCACAGAACAATCCTTGCTCGTACAAATGAGCACGTCCCCTTCCTTGACTTTCATACGTTGGCCTCCTTTGAATTGGAATATCAGATATCCTTTTTTAATATATACCTTAAAAAAGCGGTCATGGCAAGGAGACCAAAATATTTTTGGACACTCTTTCCGACATCTCACTCGATAAGCAGTTGAGTCTTTTGGAAAGTGCAGGTTTCGAGTTGCTTTATCAGATAAGCCCGCGCAAACGTTTCTTTCTGTAACTGACGTGTCTTCCTGATTCTGAAACGTATAAAGCGATTTTTTACTCTTGGCCAATAAGTATCCGATTCTGCGCATACTTTAACAAAAAGGGATATGGTTAATTAGGAGTGAGCTTCTATTATGAAAGACCCTGCGATAAGAGGATTTGGCATCAACCGGGAAAGTCGGGACTACTCTCCGGATTGATCCTTGAACTCTTCGGGAATCACGAATTGGACTACCTTTTCCGTGCCACGGATGATCGCGATCGGGAAGCTGATGCCGACTTTTTCATGGGTCAGCAACTTGTGCAGATCGTCTATGCTGGAAACGGGCGTACCGCCAAAACCAATAATAATGTCACCCATTCGAAGCCCTGCGCGGATAGCCGGACTACCGGGCTGGATCGATACAATCATGACGCCGCTTCCCACAGGCAGATCAAAGAAGCGTACAATCCTTCTGTGGATCTGGACATTCTGTCCACCTACACCGATCGAGCTTCGCCGCACCTTCCCATCCTTGATAAGGCTTGCTACCACGAACTTGGCTGTATTGATGCCAATGGCAAAGCATATACCCTGTGCCGGTAGAATCGCCGCGGTGTTCACGCCCATAACTTCACCACGAGACGTAACCAGAGGGCCTCCCGAATTGCCAGGGTTAAGTGCCGCGTCAGTCTGAATCACACTATCGATGAGCCTGCCCGAATAGGATCGGAGGGTGCGACCAAGAGCACTCACCACGCCGGCGGTTACAGTGCACTGAAAACCATAGGGATTTCCTACAGCAATAGCCAACTGACCCACCCTGATTGGCTGCGAATCGCCGAGAAGTGCGGGCTGCAGATTCGGTGCATTAATTCGTATTACCGCCAGATCGGTGTCCGGATCGTCTCCTACGAGCTGGGCTTGAAACCGGCGTCCATCAGGGATCCCGACCATGATGTTCTCCGCGTTATGAACCACATGGCTGTTGGTAAGGATGAACCCGTCAGGTGTGAACACGAAACCCGACCCACCGGCATTCATCTCGGGAAACTTGCGCGGACTTGAGGTCCTTCCCTTACGAGCGTACTGGACTTCGATGTTAACGACGGAGGGGTTTACTTTATCAGATGCTGAGACAACTGCCTGCGAATAGGCATCTAGCAGTGCTTCATCGCGATCCGGGACCATCTTTGCAGTCTGCTGGCCGACGGTTCGTACTGCATCGGTCGAAATAACTTCAAGCGAGCATTCCATCATTCGGCACCTCCTAAGTTCACACTATTCATACTACCACTCCTGTCAATAGGCGCAGCTAGCATTAGCTCTCAAACATATCAGGTAGTTAGGGGATAATTGCAGCCTAAATCGCCCTAGGTAAGCTGACTGGATGATCGGAGGCTACCGGTGGTCTCATCAGCGCTTTTTCCCCAGGACAAGCAAATCCTTGAACGAATGATGTCACCGCCGCACTTATCTAGCGTGCTGTACCGACCCGCTCAACAATATGGCCCTGTTACATTATTGTAAAAAATGAGTGAAACCGACTGGATTGATTTCTCGATCACTACAACTAAGAAGAAGGAAACTACGTTTAAAAACCTTGTATTACGGTCAGATTGAATATTTCAATCACATGGCCGGTGAGCTCGTCGACATCGATTAACAAATAAAGTAGTGGGCCTTTATCCGAGCAATAAGACTTTATGTTATACTGTTTGAAAATGGATATATTGTCCGTTTATTCTAACGTAGAAGGAGGTAGGGGTATGAAGATTCAGGACATCAGGAACATTGCAAAGAAGAACGGGGTTAATGCTGGGAAAATGAATAAGGCAGATATTATCAGGGCTATTCAGACGGCAGAAAATAACAATGCTTGTTTTGCTACATCCTCTGTTCAGACATGCGGCCAAATGGAATGCCTGTGGCGCGCAGACTGCAAATAATAATCTTAATTTTCCGTCTATTTTATGCGCGATATCGAGTAAAAAAGGATGCCGAAGTGACAGCACTTCCGCCTGTATTGGTGAACCAAGGAGTGAAAGAGCAGTTTCAGCAATAAGTGAAATCCAATCATCATTGCTGGCAATCGTATTTTTTGTTGCAGGCAAATTATTGACTCTTTACACGTCTGCGCAATTTCAGGAGGAGTGCTATCTCTATATATCTTGAGCAATTCTTGAGATACGTTTAAAATTGTTCAATGCGGCGTGCCGTCTGTCGTGACCGATGGGCATGCAAAGACATACATTGCTAACTCTACTTGATGTGGGTCATGAGAACTTCGCTGGGCGGTCCCTCCGAAAAGATTGGCTTTAGATTGGAGATGTGCTGCTCCGTATCAATACGTGGAAGCTTGACAACCCCGCATAACTCTTCAGCCTTTGCCAGGAGAAAAAGTACAGAAAGCGTATTTCTATACTCCTGTACCAGAACGGAGAGAATCAAACCTTCTATTACGATATTCGTTGAATTCCTGAAGAAGCTGCGTTTTTGAAAATGACGTTTTGTTCCAGAATCCCGGTTTTACATCGAAGTTTTCTTTGTGATTCTGTTGAAGTTTCCGTTCTCTGAAACACTTAATTTTGGAACCCGGATCCGTTAACATCACCTTTAAAATTCCAATCGGTACCTGTTCGACATTACCCATTCAAAATCGCCGTGGCAGAGCGATTCAACCAATCTTATTAAGGACAAATAATCGAGGCGCTATATATTTGACTATATGATATTTCGCGCAACCTTTGAACTTTAGGTTTACCACCATCGCCTATCCGGCGGCGATATCCATGGTCGGGTCATGAATACAGGTCCAGAATGGAACAAAATCAGTACGCGTGAATTGAACTTTCTCAAATCCCAGGGAGGCTCTTATGGCAATATACCAAATTGCTCAGTATCAAGTTAATTCGCTGGCAGTAGATAAGGTCAAGCGGGCAATTGAAGAATTTGTCCGTTATGTCAAGGCATACGAACCCGGAACCCGGTTGTATGTGGCGTGGCAGCAAAAAGATGATCCCACACGTTTCGTACACTTCTTCATTTTTGCTGATGAAGCTGCACATACTATCCATGGTGAATCAGAGGCAGTAAAACGTTTTGAGTCAATGTACTCTCCCGAGTTGGTTGGTGGAGATGTTGTCTTCACCGATTATGACTTGGTGGCTACGAATAGTTAGTGACCCGACGGGCTCAACATAAGACTGGATGGAACGACCAAGCAGCGTGATCATGCGAAGGACGGAAAATACTTAAAAAGTTTTACGACGCAGTCGTAAAAAGGACATTTATTAGCCTCGAGACTGCACCGGCTCATCATTCATGCTCCTGGACGACTGCTCATATATAATAGATATAGAACGTGAACAGACAAATTCAGTATATTTCCCTGATGCATGATACGATCATAATTCCTTGCCCGTGTCATAAAATTTGACTATACAGACTTGTAGACGGTAAAGATAGACATAATTAAGCGGATATGTAGGATAGCCGTAGTTAAATCGTGCAGCGCATAAGACTTCCTTGTAGCCCGTATGGTTGCCCTGCCTTGAATGATAAAGATTCATTCCGGATTTGTTGGCGACTACCCCTGTGCTTTTAGTGCGGTCAAATAGATCAAACAGTGCATTCTTTTATGGTAGCATATTTCTCCTCAACAGGTATAAGTAGAACATCTATAGCCAGAAATAGACTTTGACAGGAAGTTGATTGGGAGGTTTGATTACCCTATAGTTAAAAACTTGAAGTTGCTAAAAAAGGCCACGAATGAATTCAATTATTAAGTTTTTCATAAAGACCAAGGACCTGATACTGCGATTGCTTACCAGGATACCGTTCTTACAACCTACCCTCCGTATGCAGTATAGGCTGAGGTCTTTTATTTGCGTATCGACTTTTATCGTTTCGCTTATTAGCTTTAGCCTCGCTATAATCATAGCATTTACCGTTTACCAGGGGGTCATCGAACAGAGGGCCCGGGAGGTTTCGCACTCCCTTTCCCGGCAGGCATTTAATACTCTCTATTTACTTATGCAAAAAGGCTGGACAAGCAAGGAACTGGATGAACTCCTTGACTCCACAGCGGGAATAAAGGGGGAAACTGCATACCAGGTGGCGCTTTACAAAAATGATGGAACGCAGACAGATAATGACGTATTAAAAGTTTTGCAACGGGGCGTTGTTGTTAATAATAGCAAAGGCTTCCTGTTAATCGATATCTATCCGGTAGAGGCAAAAAAGGTTTGTTTGAAGTGTCACCGCAATGAGAGGCAGGGCAACATCTTAGCCGCAGTAAGAGTCCAGCAGGACATAGGACCAACAATTAAAGGTATTAAAAAGAAGTTTATTTTCTTGTTCTTTCTCTTGTCTCCAATCCCTTTCCTTTTGACAAGCTTCATCGCTAATTTTTTAAATTCACGGATTATTAAAGCCACCGAGCTGTTTCATCAGAAAATTCAGGATGTCAGCAGCATTGGGGATCTTGTTAAACTCGAAACGAATAGCATTAATTTCGGTTTTGTTGAATTCAACAATATGCTGCTTGAAATGAATAACTTTGTTGAAAGGATCAAAAATGTCGCTGTGGATAAGAATCTCCTTGAACGTGAACTTCACGAACGAAAAGCGGCAGAAAATGCACTTAAGAAAAGTGAAAACATGCTGCAGGCGATTATCGACGCTGAGCCGGCATGTGTAAAGCTCCTGGATGCAGATGCAAATCTGCTCATGATGAACAAGGGATGTTTATCAATGATCCAGGTGGATTCACTGAATCAGGTCAAGGGCAAAAGTTTCCTCCCCTTGGTCACTGAAGAACATAGGAATGCCTTCAAAAAATTGGTAGAACAGGTATTAAACGGCGAGTCCGAAACGCTGATATTTAAGATAGTCGGGATAAAAGGCAGGCATCTGTGGCTGGAAACCCATGCCGTCCCTTTTCAAAATGAGAATGACGAAATAGTCGCTTTGCTTGGCGTTACACGGGATATTACCGAGAGAAAGGAGGCGGAGGCGGACATCCTGAGATTGAGCGAAGACTTGACAACGCGCAACATGGAACTGGAATTCGCAAACAAGGAGATGGAGTCCTTCGTCTACTCGGTATCCCATGATCTGCGAGCCCCGCTCCGCATCATGTCCAGTTTTTCCAAAATCCTCATCGAGGACTACGTCAACAAGCCGGAAAACCAGCAGAAAGACTACTTAACACGCATAACCAAAGCCGCGGAGAAAATGACCGAACTCATTGAAGACCTGCTGCGCCTTTCGCGGATTTCAAAGCAGGACATGGACCGGATGGACTCTGATCTCAGCATGATGGCTTCCATGATCCTCACTGATCTTCGCGAGGCGGAGCCCGGCAGAAACGTCGAAGTCGCTATCGCCGAAGGCTTGCGCGCATCCGTGGATCCGAGCCTGATCAGGGTCGCGCTTACGAACCTGATTGAAAACTCCTGGAAATTTACCTCGAAAACGACGAATGCCCGCATTGAATTCAGCGCCTTCGAAAAGGATGGGAAGACCGTCTACTATGTCAGGGACAACGGCGCCGGATTCGATCCTTCCCATGTCGGGAGGATGTTTCTGCCATTCCAGCGGCTCCATTCCGAAATGGAGTTTGAGGGTACGGGAATCGGTCTTGCCATCGTTGAACGCATCATCCACCGCCACGGCGGCCAAGTCTGGGCAGAGGGGGAAGTCGGGAAAGGGACAACCGTGTATTTCACGCTGGAAGTATAATACAAGAACTGAATGATAAATGAAGTGCATGATGCCAATATTTTCACTACCCGCCGACAGTCCTCGCCAAGTCAAAGATACATAGGGAACTTGCCATACATATGGTATATAACTAAGAGTAGGCCTTCCGGAATTACCGGAAGGCCTACGGAATCCGCTACCACAAGGGCAGCATCTGTATGTTCACAGTATCATCACCAGTTTGCAAATCAGCGATCTGAGGTATTGCTATCGCTCTATAAGTGCCGCTGGGATCCGTTGATAACCAACCATCTGCATCGATACCGTAGAACGCACCGGGGAGCGGCGTCCCTGCCGAACCGCCTGGAAGGTTGAATATCGTATAAGTTCCGCCACTGACCATTTGAGAATCTACTCTGATAGCATCTATAATCATGCCTCCATTAACCGCATAAAGAAGTCCGCTATCCATCTTCCCGGTCATCTTGGTGTTCATTGCCGTGGTAGTGCCCAAAGTAATAAGGCCACTGACACTGTTACCAGAATAGTTCGATATGACAGTAAGTGGTGTAGTAAACGCGACTGTCGTCGTTGCCGAAGTGACCATGTCAGGGGCGCTCCGGTCGAAGAGGGTGGCTCCGGCAATAGCCTGATAGCCGCCAACTTCTTCCACAGGCGTCGTGGCAGTGAGGGTAGACACGACGCCGCTGCTCAGGTAGTTGCCGATCTGAAGTTGATCATCGTTAAGCATAAAGGTTTGATGGAATCCACCCCACAAGGGGTTGAAATGCCTGAACCGAATCTCGTAAGGATACTCCCCGGGAGCCTGCAGCGTCTGATAGAATTGCACCCATGCGCCGGTCGGTGAAGCAATGGTTCCCGCGACTGCGTAGTCCGGGCTTGAGGACGGAGACATCTCGATGGTCCCGAGGTCCGTGGCGTTGCCGTTCATCGGGGTCGCTCCCTTCGTGATTGGGACTCCCTTGATGATTACTGTCTGCTTGTTCAGGCCACGAACAACCACATCCCAAGTGGTCGTTACCAGTGTCGATACAGGATACAGGATGAACGAGCCGTCAGTGTTGGGAACGGTCCAGCGTCTTATCACGTGATAGGTGCTCGTGCTGCCAGAAACAAGCATTTCCTGGGCAGTGGCGAGACGCTCCGCCTTGATCACGTAGTTGGACGTTGTGGTGAACGTACCGGTGGTTGAGAGCGAACCAACTATGGCGCCTGCATTATCGAGATCGTAGTAGTTAAGAATTGGCTTCAAAACATAATCCGTCGGTACATGATTTTTATTTTCATGGAACTCTACAACATCGTGTCCGGCGTCAAAATCAATGGCAAGTTTGAGCGTGCCTCCCGCCGTCACACCAAACGCACCGAGCAGCTGTATGCCATGGTCTGCGTCCGGAATACAAAGCGGATAGGTCGTTGAACCTATGACCACTTCATTATAATAGTTATGACCCGTTGGTGGATCTGCGGTAAAGGTCGGCACAAGGAGCATCCTGATCTGCTCATAGTTCCCGACGGGAAGCTGGATATTGTTCCAAATGGACTGCATGTTTCCATTCGCGAGGGTCAAAAGATCGATGGTCACCGGTGCCGCAAGCGTGAACTTGTGCCAGCCAGCAGCACGAGGGTCGGCTCCAGCGTTAGTATTGAACCATACGGCTGCTACGGTGATATACACGTGATCAAAATCTCCAGGTGCATCCGTTACAGCAACATTCATCGCACCCTGTTGCTGCTGGGTCACAACACCGCCGGAATCAGTGCTTCCGGTGCTACCACACGCAGACAGAAATAGCGAAAGTCCAAAAACTACTACCACAACCAATGCATGCAATCTTAACCGTTTCATTTAAACCCTCCTGAGTTAATGTTCTGAAACTAGATAGAGCTGCGGAGTCGCTCTGACACAAACATCCTTTATATACGCCGCCATTTAAAAACCAATATACGTGTTTTCATTTATTTCTCCGACATTCTAGATAAAGAGACCATCCAGATGTCCGGCTTGACCCCTGTGCGGACTTCGACCTTTTATCCAAAGTCATATGGCAAACTGTAATGGTTCAGTAAAACGCTCAAAAGAGCATTCATCCACCCGTAAACGCCGCTTTCTCCTGGCGACGCTGGGAGAATTGTGGCAGAGTACATCGCGAGCATTACAATACTATTCGGCTTCACATCGCCATTGGCTACATCACGTCGCCAGACAACCTGAACGACACGGACAAAGAAATTATCAAAGAACGGGATCAAGAAAGCTTGAAGCTGCCCGGGAACAACGGAGAATCAGGAGACAGCAGGCACACCAGAAAAACGCCATACCCTGAGCGTTCGCATATTCCATAAATCAAACGCCTGCCTAGTCCATTTCCGACTAAGGCAAAACATAAGCTTACTTAAAGTGCGTTGTATGGGTTCATCATTTAGCCAATATACTTATCGGTATTATAGGCGATGGACTTTAATGACCAACAGAAAACGGACATGAGTAATCATTGACCCAAATGTGCCAAGACATCGTTGATGCTGTACAAATTTCGCAAAATCAATGCCACTACACATCATTAATATTATCAATATGTTATCGATTACTTATGGGCTGATTCGATCTGGACAAAATTGAGCTTATCCGAGCCATTCAAACGACTGAAGGAATCGTGATTGGCTTTAGAACCCCATGTTTAAAAATGCAGTCAACCCTAATGCATGTGGCTTGAGGAGCAAAAACCCATGCACAAAGCCCATGCACGTCGTTGACATCGCGCTGAATCAGGCATATATTTGTGTCAGGATATGTATTACCATGAGGCTACAATTTGTTAACCATCCCGCAGAAATAAGATTCGTCTTTCTCTTTCCACCTGGGTATCTGCCTGAGGAAAATAAAAGCGGCCGAGGCGGAAACCGCATGCGGGGATCATCTTTTTTTAACAGTGGGGAAGTGCATCGAAGAGGCATAGATCAGTTACTCTGTCTTGAGGACTCCTTGATGACTTTGAAGGGCCAAATTAAAGTTACTATAGGTGGATTAAACATTCAAAAACAGCCCCGGAGGGGGCGTTTCAAACCGCATTTCAGCGGGAGGTTCCAAGCATGATGAGAACATCAAACCCTGCATTGAACAACGCAAGCTTTTCTGGATTCAGGAGTACATCCCCCACTACAGAATCCATGACTATCCAGGGCACGGTGAACAAGTCCCTGGTCCTTCTAGTGCTGCTTTCTCTTTCCGCAGCCTGGATGTGGCGGGCCTATTTGATCAGCCATGACCTGGGAGCGGTCACCCCATGGCTTTTTGTTGGCGGCATAGGCGGGTTTATCGTTGCCTTAATCACGGTTTTCAAAAAGACCTGGTCGCCGGTCACGGCGCCGATCTATGCCGTGCTTGAAGGCCTAGTGCTTGGCGGTATCTCGTCAATCTTCGAAGCCAGATACCCAGGCATCGTAATCCAAGCAGTGGGGCTCACCTTTGGCACGCTTTTCGGCTTGCTCCTAGCCTATAAGTCAGGCCTCATCCGCGCCACGGAGAAATTCAAGCTCGGCGTGGTCGCGGCAACGGGCGGAATCGCGCTGTTTTATATCATCACCATGGTTCTCGGGTTCTTCAATATCCATATCCCTTATATTTACGAAAACGGCTTGATCGGTATCGGCTTCAGCCTCTTTGTTGTGGTCATTGCGGCGCTGAACCTAGTGCTCGATTTCGACTTCATCGAGCAGGGTGCGGCCCATGGCGCGCCTAGGTATATGGAGTGGTACGGCGCCTTCGGCCTTATGGTCACGCTCATATGGCTCTATCTGGAAATCCTGCGGCTGCTCTCGAAGATGAGAAGCAGGAGGGATTGAGAGAAATGATATGGTAACGAATCCTTCCCTGAAGTTTATTGCAGTTTCCATTCTTTGCATCGCATAAAGTTCCAGCCCAAGTTCGTCGACATTATACGGTGCTCATAAAATATCCGGATATTTCCAAAATCCCTTGACTGAAAATAACCATTCTGGGATACATTTCCCATCCACTTTGTTAAATCGTTTTACACAGAATAAAGCTATCGGAAGAAAAAACCAAAATACATTAAAATGAGTGACCGTAATCATTTAAATTGGAGCGTGCCTATAGAATTCTCAGGGAGCGATTATCGAAGTCGCTTTGCACAGATGGTAGGGCTATGTATTGCACTGTTTGCACTCTTACCTCAGCTAAGCTATTCGTCTTCATGGTACTCTGTTGAGAACACGACAGATGGGATTCAGATTTTTAGGAAAGAAGTAAACGGAACCGGGCTGATTGCGTTTCGGGGAATCGGAGTCGTCGACACGCCATTGCCCATAGTAGCGACGGTCATATTTGATACCGACAAGCGGCGGGAGTGGATTGAAGGCCTCGTCGCTTCAAGAATCATCCATTGGGAAAACAAGGACAACTTCATTGAATACGACCATATTGGAATGCCATTCTTTATGAAGGACCGTGATTTTGTATCGAAAGTTACAATGAGCTTCGATCAGTCTAAGAAGGTGCTGGTTTTCCATTATCGGCCATCGGACGATCCCTCTGTTCCGCATACCAACTACATTCGTGGCGAACTGATCGACGCAACCTTTATCCTGAGTTCTATCGATAATGATAAACAGACTAAGGTCGATGCAGAGTTTCTTTGTGACCCGAAAGGATGGATTCCGAAATGGCTCGTTAACTTTTTCCTTAAAGACTGGCCGAAATCAACTTTCAGAAATTTGCGAAAGGAGGTTCTGAAAGACCTCTCAGTTGACACGCATTTCTCCAAGTTGCTTAAGCATGGGACAATCGACCCGTAAAAAATCTATATGATTATCAACTATCTCGCAGTTTACGATCGGCGCAGACGGTTCATGATGCCCATGACGATGGCCATGATCTGGCGAGGACGGATCCCACCTTCGTCATCACCGTAGGCGGCTATCAAGTAGCTGAAATTTGTTTTTATTCAATTTTTAAAGTAAATTATTTCCAATAAACTAAAACTGTGATAGGCTTTTAATATATTTTCAGATTGCCGTGTTACATTATCGATGGTCATTAGCTACCACTCTTACTGGATTTCTGAGTTCGCGGGACGGTTTCCATCTCCATCATAACTGTTCAGAAGCATTGGAAGACAGGAGACATAAGTCGAATCCTTAATTCAAAAGAAGAGGTGCTTCTCCTTATGTGGGTCAGACAATTTTCGGAATGTGGTTCCATGATGCGATTGCGCAAGGTGATGAACTTATCGAGTACTTTCCTAATGGTTTTACTCGTAACCTACTTCTATTTACTTCAAAGCGCGGCAGTGTACGGTCAAGAGTGGATGTCACGGGAGTCTATAGCACTTACACCCTTAATGCCTGCTCCCTACCCGACGCCACCCTCACCCTACCCAGCACCTACTCCCTACCCGGCGATACCCGCGCCCTCCTACCCGACACCTGCACCTTACCCCACTATGCCCGAGCCCAACCCGCCAACACCCGCGCCCTCCCCGGCACCTGCACCCTACCCGCCTGCGCCCGAACCAAACCCGACTACACCCGCGCCCTATCCAGCGCCTGCTCCCTACCCGACGACGCCCGAACCAAATCCGACTACACCCGCGCCCTACCCGACACCTACTCCCTACCCGATACCTGCTCCTGCCCCAGAACCTGGCTTGGATGGCTCTTAGTATGGAACAGCGAGTTGAGACGCGCTATAACTTCTTCAAGTAACCATTGCGAGCGACGCGAAACAAGGTTATTTCGATACCCTGATCTTTGTTTGATGAAGGACCAATGGCACAGGAACCTATGACCCCTACTATGTGCTAACCCAACAGGCCGGGGAATTACTGCTAGCGCGGATGCACGACACGCCTGGACTTGTCGCCACCGAACCGGAAAACGTACGAAATTACTATATGGCCTCTACTTGCTTAGGTACTCCTTGAGCTTGTCTGCCGTTCGCTGCAGGGCGTCAGAATAGGACCGGGAATTGTAGTGATAGCCACCCTTGACGAAGTCGTGATCCGTCTTCGGGTAGGTAACCAGCTCAAATGGCAGGCCGCTGCTGGTGGCCGCTGCCGCCAAAGTGCGCGCCTTAGTGACTAGGCAGCAGTCACGATAGGTGTCATCTTCACCGGCAAACATGAGCACTGGCACCTTTAACCTGCTCACGAAGCCGGGTACATCGCGAATGAAGGTGGTAGCAGGGTACCATACCACGGCACCGGCCACCAGATCTGGCCATTGCGTTCCGTAAAAAAGCGACATGCCCCCGCCCAGGGAGAAGCCGACTAAGGCGACTTTACCGGGAAGCGCATGCGGCATTTGCTGCGCTTGTTGAATGGCTGTTTTCACGCCAGCCCCGTGGGTTCCTTCCATGGTTTTGCCGTCAAACAAGACGACGTCATAGCCGAATTTAGCGATCTCTCGGGCTACGGCGGTGTAGTGCGATGGGCCCGAAAGGCCGGAGGCCAAGACGACCACGCGTCCTTTACCTTGAGGTGGCGGAAACTCCTGTTGCGCATATGCGACCGTAGTCGCGGTGAAGCATGCGAGTATGCCAATTACAGCCGCATTCAGGGTAATCAATTTTAGTGTCTTCATGTTTATTTCTCCCTCATGGTTGGAATGACTTATTATTATAAATATATCACATATATTCGTTCGCTAGTGTTGAAAGCGCAAAAAATGGCAATGCATTGATACTGGCATATTTTAAAATATCTGTTTATGATGCATACCATGTGCGGCATTGTATGAAAAATAAATTAGCTCTTCCTAGTCTGAGATTGCATTTGTAATATCGTGAAAAGTTTTGGAATAGCGGTGGTGAAATTAAACTATGAAAATCCGAACGTGCTCGAAGACCCGTGAAAAGCTGGCAGATATTCTTGAAGAATCGAAAAATGATGAGATAGTAATTCGTAATCGGCTGCGATGGACCTCTTGCCTAACGGCACCTCTTGCAACGCTCGCGTTCTGGGGTGGCATGTTCATGGCGGCGCGGCGGTATCCTTCGGAATATGACTGGCGATACATGCCGGTATCCATTCTGCTCTCTCCCGAGCGCAATGCCGCCGGCCATATATGGGCGTCGGGAGGCATTGTGTTATGTAGCCTTTGCGGATTGTGCTGGGCGGCGGCATTGGCCAAGTTTTGGAATCATAAGAGTGCGGGAGACCCGCCAGGAGGAATCAGGGTTCTGCGGCTTGGATACTTCTTTATGATGTGTTCCGCGGTGCTGCCGGATTGGGTGCTCCGGATACATAAAGGGCACGAAATCCTTGCGTCGTTGGCATTTGCCGGCTTGTGCATCGGGATGATCCCTCTGATGTTCCAGACTAGTAAGCGGACCTTTCTGCAACGGATCCGCAGACCTATTGGCCGTGCGAGGTTGTATGCAGCCATCTTGGCCAGCTCTGCAGTGCTCCCGATCTTGCTGGCGGGCTTAGCCCAGGCGTATGTCCATTACGTGCTCCCGGAACTCCCTTGGGTAAGTATCTCATGGCGTGCCCGCGGAGTGCCCGTGTATTTAAGTTTTGCCTTTTGGGAATGGATTACATGCGTCGTGCTTTCCGCATACATGACTATCCTCTCCCTGGCAACACATGAGGTCTATCCCATACGTCAAGCCGGAGGGAACTTCGACAATGCCCAACATGATCGAATCGATAGTTGATGCGCGGCAAATCTTCGCGCCGTACCTTTTCTGATGGCGGTCATTGTTTGCGAATCAGACTCCTTAGGAGGCTCAGCCAAATTCCGCAAGCATATCATAAATGGACATTTGTCAGCCTAATGCTAAAAGGTCCTTATCTGGCTGCGTCGCAACCAGCGCCTTGTATCCTCGCTCTGCAGTGACAGGAAGTTACGGCGCGGATGATAAATATGGCTTGACTTTTTTGCCGTTTGGTATTTAATTTAAATAGTTTCAAGTTTACCGGAAGATTCCTACGCGAGATAGCGATTTCCAAACGGGTTGATGGAGCCATCGGGTTCCATCATCGCTTCAGGGGTTTTGCGGAGGTTCTCACGAGCAATGTTCGGCGCCGGAAATTTCGTAAGATCATTTGAACGGAAATGAGGCAAAAACAAAATCAATAAAAACACCACGCTGTGGCATGACTCGCGCAGTATCGCACGCGTATCGTCCTCCGGCGACAGCAGCTTCGTCCGCTCATCGCCGCTCTTCCACAGCCGGTTGTGTCCGGGTACATTACTCGGTCGCAAACCGCATTCCTGATGAGGAGAAATAATGGACTACGTCAATCTCGGTAAAACCGGCCTCAAAGTTTCCCGCATATGTCTCGGCTGCATGACTTATGGAGCGCCTGCCACAGGCGAACTTAAACCCGGCAGCCACGCCTGGGCCCTTAGCGAAGAGGAAAGCCAGCCTTTCCTACGCCAAGCCCTCGAACTTGGGATCAATTTTTTTGACACGGCCAATGTTTACTCGCGCGGCGAAAGCGAGAAAGTTCTCGGGCGATTCCTGAAAGCAAACACCCGCCGCGAAGACGTCGTCATCGCCACCAAGGTCAACGGCATCATGCGCGACGGACCCAATGGCCGCGGCCTGTCCCGGAAGTCCATCTTATTCGAACTCGACGAGAGCCTCCGTCGTCTACAGACCGACTACGTAGACCTCTACCAAATTCATCGCTGGGATTACGAAACGCCGATCGAGGAAACTCTCGAGACGTTGAGCGACGTGGTGAAATCGGGCAAGGTCCGCTATGTCGGAGCCTCTTCCATGTACGCTTGGCAATTTACCAAGGCACTCTATCTCGCTCAACTGCACGGCTGGACCCGTTTTGTTTCCATGCAGAATCACTACAACCTGCTTTATCGTGAAGAAGAACGCGAGATGATTCCCCTTTGCCAGTCTGAAGGCATCGCCATCATTCCCTGGAGTCCCCTCGCACGTGGCCGTCTAGCCCGCCCTTGGCAAACCGAAAGCACTAAGCGCTATGAAACCGACCAGTTCGGGAAAAGCCTGTACTCGCAGACTGAAAAAATTGACCACGCAGTCGTCGATCGCTTGGGACATATCTCAGAGCAGCGTCTCGCTTCTCGCGCTCAGGTAGCGCTTGCCTGGATGCTCAGCAAACCGGCGATTACGGCGCCAATTGTCGGAGCTACGAAGCCGCACCATCTATCGGACGCCGCCGGAGCTCTCTCGCTACGTCTGACGTCCGAAGAAATTGCCTCTCTCGAAGAGCCCTATACTCCGCATCCTGTGTCAGGCTTCAAGTAGCCTGCATTGGAAGGCTCTGCTCCAGCCGTTATGCTGTCGAAGTCCAATAACCGTCAGCGACAAATTGATCCAGTGAACTACAGGAACTCGGTTAATCTCGCGGTGCAGGTCACCATATCACCGCTCCAAGAATATATTCATCAATAAGATAGGTGGTTGATAAGTCATATTTATTTTAAAACTGATGAAATTAAATTGGCGATGTTGATCTAGCGGGTCTGCCAGTGCTCTCTATTTATGTTTAATGTCGCGTAACTCTCAATATTCCTAATGCTCGAGAATTAGCCCATTTTAACGAGGAGATAAGAAGATGGAGTGTCATTTATTTGATGAAATTGCAAAAGTTTCTTTTGATCTCCACAAAAAGAAAGAATAGGCACACGGATACGACCTGCAAGATTGGCTTAAGGCAGGGAAAATAGTATTATCTCGGCATGAGAGGGAAGCTGAAACTGAAAAATCAAAAAAACCTTAAAAGACGATGACTAAGCAAGAGAAATGGAAAAGACAATTTCATGTAACAGTCGGAGGTTAGTAATCAGTTGTGAACAATCAATGATGTGCGATAAAGTCTGCATCTGGCAAGACATCGGAACCGCATGCAGTTACTCTTAAAGTTGCTGTAGTTGCTGTTCTTTATAAAATTCAGTGTTTTTGACAGCTACTTGATAATGTAAAAATAAACGGAGCCTTCTCTGCAGTTCAGACGGCAGCTAAAAGCATTCGATATCCCCTCGCCAGTAACGAGTTCCGAAAACATCAAAACTCAATTTATTTCGAAGCCCTAACTTTTTTGGAATTAACTAAAACTGCAAGTTAGGTCGCTTCATGATATGGTATAGTCAGGATTTGTGTGTACAGGTTCTGTCAACGCCATTAAAGAATCAAATATTCTTTGACGACTGTGACTTCGAGGGCGCGTTAGGCATAGCTGCTAGGTAATGCGTCGAAAGCCTTTGGATTCTTCCATAACAGCAGACCTGGCTTTTCACTGTAAATTAAATTCAAGACTAGGGCATGGTTAAGTATGCCATTTACGGACGTCGTAAACACTAAATTCATGCCGCAACACATGATACTTGCAGACTGTCAATATGGCCGAGGCCGATCAGTAAATGGCATAGCGTTTTAACATATGATCCTTACACTCTAAACCAGGCGGTATTCTCTTTGAGATCCAATGCAAGTCTGGCTAAACTGCCAGCAGAAGACTTGATTTGCTCGGTCGAAGTAGCAGTTCTACGGCTGAAATCAGCGATATTCTCCATGCTTCGGGACACCTGGTCTGTGGCAGCAGACTGTTGTTCCGTTGCGGCAGCGATTCGCTGCACCATGTCCGTTGACTTGCCCGACACAATCACTATGGACGAAAGCGCGTCCTTCGCGGAGTTCACCAACCCTTTTCCCTTATCAACCTCCGTGGCGCCTTTCTTCACGGCCGCAACAGACTTCTTTGTATCGTCCTGGATGGTCTCGATCCGCTTCGATATGTCGCGTGTTGCCTGACCTGTTCGCTCAGCCAGCTTACGAACTTCGTCCGCAACCACGGCGAAACCTCTGCCTTGATCGCCAGCCCGGGCGGCCTCGATTGCCGCATTAAGAGCAAGGAGATTGGTCTGTTCGGCAATTGCGTTGATTACTGTGACTATTTCCCCGATTTGCACCGAGTTTTTACCAAGCATCTCAATCATTTCCGCAGATTTACTGACTGTTGCAGCAATAGTGACCATTCCCTCGGTGGCTAAGTCAATATTTTCTTTGCCTGCGTCGGCCGTTTCCACCGAACGAGTGGCAGCATCAGCGGCATCCGCGGCATTTTTTGCCATATCCACGATAGTCTGGGACACCTCTGTCATCGCTGTAACCACCTGGTCGGTCTGCACAGAAAGATCGGATACCCCTTTACTCAGTTCTTCAGACGTGGCAGAAAGTTCTTCGGAACTTGAGGCAAGGGTGGCTGTTGAATTATTAATTGACCCTACCACGCGCTTTACGTTACGGATCATGATATTGAAGCTCTCCGCAACATCTCCGATTTCATCTTTTGAGATCACAGGCACATCTCGTGTTAAATCGCCCTTGGCTGCCGCTTCGGTCACCTCTTTTACTGCGTTCAGCGACCGTGAAATACCGCTGATAATCCCCCAAGCCACGGCAAAACCTATTACGAGACCCCCGAGCATCAACACGGTGAAAATGATTTTTGTTAGCTTGTAGTCGGCCGCAAAAGTGTCATATTTACTCTTCGCTTGCTCGATCTGCATACTGCTAAGTTTTTTCATATCCGAAGTAACGACGGAGTACATACCGATGAAATTGGTCATGTAGAATGTCTTTGCGTCTTCAATTTTACCACTTCTGATCAGACTCTCAAGCGGGAGGATGCCTTCACTATTATACGTGTCAATGTCACGAGCCGTGGCATGAGCAATCTCTTGCTCTTCCGGCGTCATGGGGATCTCGCTATATTGTTTTAATTCCTTGGTAATAATGCTGACGTGGTCACCGTTCTTGCTCAGAATATCGTCGATGATCTCCCTTGTTGGCTTCAGCAGAAGCGTTGCGAGATTTAACCTGATCCGCAGGTTTTCCGACTCAACGGTTGAAAGGTGGCTAAGCGCAACGGTATTGTCTTCATAAACCGACCTGAGGGCATCATGGGCCTGACTCAGTTCCCGGATGCCGTACAAACCTACCAGGAGCATAAATAGTGAGAGTGTTCCTACCAGTAAATACAATCGCGACTTGATTTTGAATCTGTTAAACATGTTTTAGTCTCCTTGCTTTTGCAGCCGTGCGAATTAAAATAACTGTATATTTATATCGGTCAAAAAATTAGAAACTTTAGTTATTTCCTTATCAGCCCAAAGTTAGCTTCAATAAACCCAAAATATGGAAAAATTCACTGCTGTTCAGTATCGCTGCCGGTGTCCCAACGTCGCATGATGAAAATTGCATGACTCAGAGAATATAATAAGCATTTTACTCAAATGCAACTTTTCGATATGAAATAATTTATGGCGGCTAGACGTGGTACCGCATCCCTGTGGAAAAACAAGCCCGTTGCGCGTCGGAAAAACCGCTTGCTCCTGATTATCAGAAGCGAAGCAGATGACCGCGGGCATGAGCCCATGGATGAATACGTCCCTCTTGTTTCACTCCCCCTTCAGGGGAGTTAGGAGGGAGTGATTTTGTGGTTTCACTTATTATTCATTTCGTAGCACATTTATTTAGAAAATCAAGAAACGTCTTCAACGTTTCCTTGCCCCGAGTTGCTATATCCCGAAAATTCCGTGCCTATAAAATATGCATTTTGCCGTTTATCCAATTTTTTCAAACTGCAGATGAATCGGGCCTCTTGATCCATGAGCTTGCATGTTACAATAACACGGATATATCCAAGGTCGTCAAATGTAAAGAAACATTAGATGCACTGCATTAAACACAGAGCTGCTTATTAATCACTTCTCGCAGTTCATCCACATTATAGGGCTTCTTGAGAACTGCCTTAAAACCCTGTTTGCGGTAGTGCGATATCATAGCATTATCGGAGTAACCGCTCGATACGACCGCTTTTACGTTGTCGTCTATTTTGAGCAGTTTCTGAATCGTCTCTGCACCTCCCATCCCGCCCCGTATCGTGAGATCCAGAATCACGATATCAAATGCGTTGTCTGCTTGTCTCGCCAATTTGTACTTCTCCACTGCCTCCTCGCCATGTACCGCAAACTCCACGGTATGGCCAAGGGCTTTTATCAATTCCCCGGCAACATCCCGGATGACCGGCTCGTCGTCCATCATAAGGATCCTTCCCGTACGCATTGTGGCTGCTACTGCCATTGGTTTATCCGTCACCTCTTTTTGAATCGATGCCGTAGCGGGAAGGTATATGAAGAAAGTCGTCCCTTTGCCCGCGTCGGATTTGGCCTCAATCATGCCATCATGATTTTTTATGATGGAATAGGATGTCGCGAGGCCTAAACCGCTTCCCCGCTCTTTGGTTGTGAAATAAGGATCAAAGATCCTGTCCAGGTATTGTTTAGGAATCCCTATACCGCTGTCTTTGATGGCAACCTCAATGTATTTATCCTTTCGCAAACCCTGTGGCAAACCCCTGACAGAAAAATCGATGTTCCTCGCCGTGATCTCCACATGGCCGCCTTGCGGCATGGCCTGATCAGCATTCATCACAATATTTTGAATCACCTGACCGATCTGGCCCTCGTCCGCCTCCGTTAGCCAGAGACTGTCGTTCGTTGCTATGCGGTAATCGGAGCGTGACCCGCTCAGTGCAAATTTCGCTGCATTCTCAATCACCAACCTGAGGTCGAGAGGTTTCTTTAACGGCTTGCCGCCTTTAGAGAAAGTCAAAAGCTGGTTTGTCAGTCTGACCGACATGTGCAGCGCCTTTTCGGCTTGTTCAAGTGCTGATAAACTTTTTTCCCTGTCATCCCTCACCATCTTCGCGAGGGAAATGTAGCCGAATACTCCCTGCAATAAGTTGTTGAAATCATGAGCGATACCTCCTGCTAGCACCCCCAATGATTCGATTTTTTCAGACTTGATCACTCGGTCCTCAAGCTTCTTTTTCTCGGTTACATCCCGAAACACCACGACCGTTCCAATGATGCTGTTGTCTTTGTCAAGGATGGGAGCGACGCTATTTGCGATGAGACGTTTCGTGCCATTCCGTGAAAGGAGAACAGCATCGCTTTCTAGGTCGCAGGCCATTTGGGTTTCAAGAATCCGTTCGACGGGGCAGATGAGCCGTTCACCCGTTTTCTCATCCGCAAAATTGAATACCTCCTTTATCGGCGCGCCGCAGGCTGCATCCTGCTTCCATCCGGTCAGTTGTTCGGCCACTTTGTTGATCAGCACGACATTCCCATGAATATCGGTGGTAATAACGCCGTCACCGATGCTTCGTAGAGTCACCGCAAGTTGTTCCCGTTCGGCGGCCATAAGCGTCTCAACCCGCTTTCGTTCCGTAATATCGCGGAAAATCCCCCGCGTGCCGGCGAACTTGCCATCCTCAAAGACCGCACTGACATTGCCTTCAACGCTGATCTTTTCTCCGCCTTTGGTGATGAACATAGTCTCGAACCTGCCGTCTTTATGCCCGCAGACAACACTCTTGAATTCCGGGCCACAGTCTACGCATTCAGGATGGACGACATCGAATATCGAGAGTCTGGATATTTCATCTTCACCATAGCCGAGTGTTTCCTGCCATGCCCGGTTGACGTACCGTATCGAGCTGTCCTCTCCCAAGACCTGAATGAGGTCGGTGGAATTCTCGAAAAGGTCCCGATAGCGCTCTTCACTTTTTCGGAGGTTCTCCTGAGCAAGAATGTGTTCAGTCATATCCATGTATACGAGAACGATCCTTGATATCGCGCCTTCCTTACCACTGATCGGCGTCGCTACGACATCAAAGTGATGGCTATCCAATACGATGTCCATTCTACAGCTCTTGCCCGTTGCTATTGCTTCCCTGGAAGGGCATTCTGCAGGCTTGTCCTTCCGGCACAACAGCTGGTTGCAGGCCATTCCGCAGATGGCGTCCCGATCGATCCCGAACATGTCCTCGATTTTTTTATTGCAGGTGAGGATGTGCAGATCCCTGTCAAGAACGAGGATTCCCATACCTGCCGAGTCGAAGATGGCAGTAATCTCGTTGTGGGCTTCCTTCAGCTGCTCGTTAGTTTTCTTCAGGTGCTTCAATACTTGCACAAAAGACTCGCTGACAATACCGATGGGGTCGAGCTCGATCAATGTCTCATCGTCGAGTTCCTCCGCCCGTAGCGGCGATGTGCCCATAACAGTCAGGAGCTGATTGACTTTTTGGCGTATATATAGCTTCGCCGTTGCGTACTCTCGCCGCAACTCCTGGATCTCTCGAAGGAGTATCGCGTTAGCGTTGTTTTTTTCTAACAGCGTTCGCCTTTTCTTTAATGGTTTTTTGCGGGTAATCAATTCAGTCCCTTTTACCGGAGACCACAATATTATACTGTCGGTCCTTCTTTTCCACCGTCACAGCGTATCCCATGTTGGAAGCTGATTCAGGTATGGTTATAGTTGCATCCCGGTTGTCGATGATGAAACAGAGCTTCACGCCGCCTTGCCGCAAAATGTCGGCGTGAGCATTTATCTCTTTGAGCGCGACTAGGAACGTTGACGGGCATATTTGCCCTCTGATGTCGAATTCAACCGTGTCCATATAATCCTCCTTTAGGTGCTTCTGACGCCTTGCTTAGCGAGGACCTTTACCAGGAGCAGGCCTCCGAGCCATGCACCCGGAAGCATGCCGAGGAGAAAGAGAATACTCGATGCTGACAATATCGGCAGCCCTCCCAGAAGGTGCCATATATTGCATGTCGGGGCCATACGGGACGCAAGCCCCATAATAGTCCCGCCGCACGCAGCAAGGACATACTGGCGAAATGGCACCCGATGATGGATGTTCAGTTCCTTGAGCAAGGCGGCAGAGAGAGCGCTCCCGGCTATGATTCCGGCGATAAGAGGAATCTGTATCGCGGCGAGTGCATCGTAGTTGGGACCGGGGCCGCCCGTCAGAACGCTTCCGGTTAGCGCATTACAATAATTTAGCGGCATGGTTTTATAAAAAGCAAGGCTGTCAAAATGACCTGGGAACAAGGCACTTTCTATATACCCCGCGATTTTTGTGAATGCAGTAGTGACCCCCATCGGCATGCCTATCAGTATAGAGGAAACAGTGCCAATCAGAGCGAGCATCAGGGCCGCCTTGTAGGGCTGCAGATATCCGGTGGCAAAGGCTGGCCGGAGCAACTCTTTCCGTCTGTGCCAAAAGAACAGAAGGAGCGCTCCAGGCACGGCCAAGGCAAGCACCGGTATCAGTGGATCAACACCAAGAATCTGGGCGACAGTAATCTTCCCGGGAAAAACCGCAGTTTTCTTGACAAATCCAGTCCATGCTGGGTAGATTTCAGCATACAGGCCGCTGCCGCAAATGAGGCCGGCAAAAGCCGTCAAACTCAGAACACTGCCGGCCCCCATTTTATAGAGCGTTCCCACAACGCAACCTCCGGCCAGGACCATGCCGATGCCGAATAGACCGCCTCCAACCAGGTTTGCCGCAGTCGGAGGGTATAGGAGCGGGAAGGGGTACACCGACAGGAGACCAATGCGGCGCGCCGCTTCAAACAGCACAATGCTTGACACAACAAGGAGCATGAGCGACTTGAGCATAACCGTCCGCTTAAAAAGAAACAGGTCCCGCCACATACCGGCTATACAGAAGTCCGATCGATGCATGACGAACCCGGCGGCAAGTCCGAGCAGGAGGGAGATTATCCCTATTAAGACAAAAGGGCGTACAAACAAAGACATAGCGATTGCCTCTCATCATTAGCGTCTCAACGTTTGCACTTCAAACTGTCTGTTAAATTTCCCAAAAATCTCAGCGAAAAAGGCCTTCCTCCCCTCCTCTGTTCTTCGGTGCTATTCTTATCGGAAAAAGACGATAATAACTTTAACTGAATGATCGCCAATCGGAATCATGATTATAATATGAATCAGTCGAATCAGCCGCATCATTAGTCTTGCTATATAATAGAGTGTAGATATTTTGTGTGAATGAACACCCCATGACAGGAGTTTAAGCCACGGGAGACCGTATCGAACGAAGAGACTATCAAGCACGGGAATGGAATTACACTTGGCGTCCGCTTTCCGGGGGAAGGATTGACTAATCCGTCGTTCAAGAAACGCTACACTCAAGAAGGAAGTTAGAGGAAAGATGGAACAAAACACCGCCAAATCTATTGCTCAAGATATAATGTCTGATTTTGCCAAATTGACCGGACTATTATCGGCCAGGGAAGTTCCTCGGCGCTACCTATGGACTGATTCTTTTGCCGTCTGCAACTTCGTCGAGCTGTATCGTCAAACGGGTGATAATCAATATAGGCGGCTCGCTCTGCACCTCGTCGATCAGGTTCACAACGTACTCGGACGACACCGTGACGATGATCCGAGAACTGGCTGGATAAGCGATCTCGATGAGCAGGAGGGCAAAATGCACCCCACAAGAGGCGGGCTCAGAATCGGGAAGGAAATCAACGAACGCAGACCCGATGATCCTTATAATGTACGGCTGGAATGGGATCGAGACGGACAGTACTATCATTACCTGACAAAATGGATGCATGCTCTCAATCGTGTAAGCCGGGTCACGGGAGATGCAATCTACAATAGATGGGCGATCGAGCTTGCAAAATCGGTCCATACCAAGTTTACCTACGTTCCGTCATCCGGTGGTCAGAAACGCATGTACTGGAAAATGAGCATAGACCTCTCATATCCACTTGTGACATCGATGGGGCAACACGATGCTCTCGACGGGTTCATCACATACCTCCAACTTCAAGCGACTGCGGCAAAAGATACTAAAAAATCCACAGGCCTTGACCTCAGCTCGGAGATTACAGACATGGCCAATATTTGTCATGGAAAAAGTTGGGCAACAAACGATCCCCTGGGTATTGGCGAACTCTTGAGTACTGCATACAAACTTGCACAATTGATAATCCTCGACAAAGCTTTTGAACAAGCCGATCTTTTGGACCTTATATTGGCTTCTTCCCTGACTGGATTGCAAGCCTATGCGAGAGAAAACCCCTTGAAGCTTCCGGCAAATTACCGGCTGGCATTTCGGGAGTTGGGATTGTCCATTGGATTACATGCAGTCGAGAAGCTGTTAGGATTGATTGAGCAAATCCCGCGCAATTTCAACATGAAACATCGGCTGCATTCGCGGACTGATAGCCTGATGCAGTATGCACCTCTTCGTAATAGTATCGAGGCTTATTGGCTTGAATCCACGAACAGAGAAGCAAGCGATTGGATGTCACATCGTGATATCAACATGGTAATGCTTGCAACCAGTCTGGCGCCTGACGGGTATCTCTTGCTTTAATAAATCAGTCGAAGCCGCGGTATCCTGGCTTCAACCCTTTTATCATCCAAGCCGTATAACCCCGTCTGTTCAGGTCGGGGATATGAGGCGCTGGTTGCGAAGCACCAGATAAGTACCGTCCATCTTGTCCACTTTTAGTCATGGCGGGATTTGCACCTGCAAGCATGTACGTTCCTACGCCGGCGCGCTCAAGAGAAAAGCCTCTCCTCTTGTCCGCAAATAGTATTGAATTGTCATTTTGTTTCTGATAGAGTTAAACGCGCTATTAAACTTCAACTATCGGGAGGTAAAGATTATGAAAAAAATTGCGGTTGTTCTCCTTATGATGTGTTTGATGGTAACTCAGGCGGTGGCGGCAGATACGATCAAGATAGCGATTACCGGTCCCTTCACAGGAGGGTCGGCACCCATGGGCGCATCCATGCGTGACGGTGCAAAGCTGGCCATCGCCGAGATCAATGCGGCCGGCGGCGTGCTGGTTGGCGACAAGAAGATGAAGTTCGAGGTCATTGAGCGTGACGACGAGGCCAAGAACGAACGGGGAGCGCTGATTGCCCAGGAGCTGGCATCAATGAGCGACTTGTCCGGGGTTATCGGCTCGGTGAACACCGGGGTGGTTATGGCCGGGGACAGACACCTGCAGGAGAAAGGGATCACCAAAATCATTACCCCTGCTGCCGGATCGTCGTCCATGACGCAGTGGAGCAAGGCGGGCGTAAAGGACCTTTCGATCTTCCGATTCGCCGCTCATGATGGGATCCAGTCGGCCATGGTGGTGGAAGAGGCTATCAACAGGAAGTTCACGAAAGTGGCGATCCTGCACGACTCCACGAACTATGGCGTGTCGGGGCGGGATGACCTGCTGAACCAGATCAAGATCCAGGGAAACAAGCTTGCGGTCGTTGCTGTCGAGAAGTTCAACATCGGTGACAAGGACATGACCGCGCAGCTCGTGAAGGCGAAATCAGGCGGGGCCGAGGCAATCCTTATTTGGGGCATCGGTCCGGAACTGGCAGCGGTCGCGAATGGCATGGCGAAGCTGGGCATGAATGAACCGCTTATCGGCGGTTGGACGCTCTCCATGTCCAACTATATCGACAACGCCGGCAAGAACGGTGATGGTACGCTGATGCCGCAGACTTTTATCGAGGAGCCGGTCACGCCGCAGGCGAAGAAGTTCATCAAAGCATACCACAAGGCATACAACGTCACAAGGATCCCGTCCCCGGTTTCTGCCGCCCAGGGATATGATGCGGTCTATATCTTTGCTGCTGCCGTAAAGCAGGCGAAGAGCACAGACACACACAAGATCAAGGAAGCCCTGGAGGACCTGAAGGATCCGGTCTACGGCGTCATCGCCACTTGGTACAAGCCCTTTAGCAAGTGGGACCCTGCGAACGAGGACACGCATGAGGCCTTCCGCCGTGCACAGGTCATGATGGGCATGGTTAAGGACGGCAGAGTGGTGTTCGCCAACGACTCTGACCGGCAGCGGTTGATCAAGGACGCAACGGTCCGGAAAGGCGAGTAAGATGCCGTTCTCTTCATCCTCTGTGGAGAACCGTTCATGAACGTTGCTATCGTTGGGCAGCTGGCCGTTAGCGGGGCACTGATGGGCCTCGTCTATGCCTTGATAGCCTATGGTTTCCAGCTCACCTATGCAACGAGCAAGAGCATTAATTTCGGCCAGGGCGAAATGGTTATGGTCTGCGCTTTTTTCAGTCTTACCTTGACCAACTTGGGACTGCCCTACTGGCTCATGGTCCCCGGGGGTCTGCTCTTCGGCGTGTTCCTCGGCCTGTTCGTGGAGCGAGCCGCGGTTCGCCTTGCTCTGGAACAGAAGAGCGAGGGGTGGATCCTGCTGACCATCATCCTGGGCCTGTTCTTCTTCTCGGCGGCGGAGAACATCTGGGGCCGCGACGATCGGCCCTTCCCGACGCCCATCCCATCAGAAGCATTACACATATTCGGCATCAGCATCACTCCCCTCGAAATCTCCGTGGCTGTGGGCGTCTTCGCCATTATGGGGCTGATCGAGCTGTTCAAGCGCACAACCTTGCTCGGCAAGGCATTCGAAGCAGTCTCGGTGGATCGCGACGCTGCAGAGCTGATGGGCATCTCCGCCACACGTACGGTCATGTTGTCGTACGGTCTGTCCGGTTTGTCCGCGTCAGTTGCCGGCATCCTAGTCTCTCCCATAACGACTGTTGGCCCAACCATGGCGTCGGTCCTGGTGTTAAAGGCTTTCTCGGTGGCAGTCGTCGCCGGGCTAGATTCCGGCTTCGGGGTGGTTCTGGTGGGTTTATTCCTTGGCTCCCTCGAAAGCCTCACGAGCTTCTACATCGGGAGCGGCTGGCGTGAAGCGCCTGGCTTGGCGCTCCTCATCCTTGCTCTTGCCGTTCGGCCCACGGGCGTGTTCGGCAAAGCCGTTATTCGGAAAGTGTGACACATCGATGGTGAAACGTGTATTGCTGATCTACGGGGCCGAAATCCTGGCTCTGCTCCTGCTTGCAGCAGTCCCGCTGCTCGTGAAAAATCCTTTTGCCCTGGGCTTGCTCACGCTCCTGGCGATCTACGGCATTCTGCTGATCGGCCTCGATGTGACCGTGGGGTACTTGGGGCAGATAAACCTGGCTCAAGCGGCCTTTCTTGGGCTCGGCGCGTACACGGCGGGTCTAGCGGTCACTTATTTCCATTTCGGCATGTTCAGTGCCCTTGTCGCGAGCTTCATGATCGGACTCGTGTTCGGAGGACTGCTTGCGTTCCCCGCGCTCCGGCTGGAAGGTCCACAGTTCGCATTGGCGACGCTCAGCTTTTCCGCGCTTGTCGCGACCAGCCTGAACGAATGGGAATCGGTAACCAATGGAGCCCAGGGACTGAGCCTCATACGGCCCCCGGTGTTCGGCGTCAGTCTCTCCGCACAGGATTTCTACTGGCTCTGCCTGGCTGTATTGGCACTTGTCTGGATGGCCATGCAAAATTTGCTTACTTCGCAATGGGGACGGGCCTTTGAAGCGCTTCGTGACAGCCCCATCGCCACCGATGCCATGGGCATCGGCACTTACCGGCACAAGGCCGCGGCCTTTGCCTTCGGCTCCGCACTGGGAGGACTTGCCGGCGGGCTCTACGCGTTCAATTTTCAGTATCTTCAGCCTCAGAGCTTTGTCTATGAATTGATGGTTATCCTGTTGCTCGGCGTCGTGCTCGGAGGCAGGAAGAGCCTCTGGGGCGCTATTGTTGGTGCTACGCTCATCGTCCTGCTCCCTAATCTCCTATCGAACCGCCTCTTGTTCCAGGTCTTCTCCTTTGCCGGCCTCTTCATCGCGGTGGCGGCAGGCGGCCGTGCCTATCGTCGCAATACGGCGAGGCCATTCCAGGTCCTCGCACCAATCATCGCGATGGGTATGCTCGTTCTGGTCGCGATCTTTGTCCAGAACATCGAGGACCTGCGCAAGGCCATTTTCGCCTTGATGCTTTTTTCCGTGGTCGTCGGGCTTCCCGAGGGGCTCATGGGCTTTGCCGCCCGGTTCCTGTCAAAGCTCTTTCGAATTGCTCCCGCTTCTCTTGCCGGGGCTGCTCCGCTAGACAGCGTGTTGACGAAAAGAGAGTGCGATGAAAGCACGCTGCTTGAACTGCGGGAACTGAAGAGGAACTTCGGCGGCGTGCGTGCAGTGGACGGTGTCTCAATGATCGTTCGCTGTGGGCAGACACACGGTCTGATCGGACCGAACGGATCGGGCAAAAGCACGCTCGTAAATGTCATCTCCGGCCTGTATGCTCCGAGCAGCGGGACAATCCTCCTCAAGAGCGCGAAGCTACCGACGGGAAGCCTCTACCGCGCGGCGCAGAAGGGAATCTCGCGGACCTTCCAGAACCTGCAGATCTTTGCGGAACTGAGCGCGCTCGACAACGTCATGGTGGCCATGAAGGACACCTACCATAAGGGTCTCGCATTGGTGTTACTCGGTTTCGGACGTCACGAGGAACGGTGCGCCCAGTCCAGTGCCCTGGCATTGCTGAAACTGGTCGGGCTCCTCGATGAGGCCCGGACGCCTGCCAAGGACCTTCCCTACGGCGCCCAGCGGTTCCTCGAGATCGCCCGAGCACTGGCGCGCAACCCCGACCTGCTGATCCTGGACGAGCCTGCCGCAGGGCTTGCCCATCCCGACGTCAAGAAACTGGTGGAGATCATCCGGAACATTCACCACATCGGCATCACTACCATCCTGATCGACCATCATATGGAAGTCGTTGGCGAGCTCTGCGATGTCGTGACGGTGCTGGACGGCGGTCAGGTGATCGCAGAGGGGAAACCCGAGGACGTGAAGCGGAATCCCAAGGTAATCGCAGCGTACATCGGGACGACTGCGTGAGGTTCAAGACAGAAGGCAGGAAAATGGGCGCTTAGGAAGGTAAGCATAAGCATCAAAATCGGCTTCTGCTGGGAATCTTCGCTTCCCCTGCTCCTCTGCAAGTGGACGTCTTTTGTGTTCGGCTTTACTGGACAGGAAAAAAATCTTATGCTTATAGTCGACAACGTTTATGCCGGATACGGCGCCAGTGAAGTACTGGTCGGCACCTCACTCGAGGTTAAGAAAGGGACACTCGTCGCCCTGATAGGTCCGAATGGGGCGGGAAAGACCACGACCATGCGCACGATCTCAGGGATTATAAAGCCGACAAAAGGCAGTGTCCTGCTCGACACGAAGCCGGTGCATGGCATGGACGCGTTCCACATCGCCAGGCTCGGTCTTGCCCATGTGCCCGAGGGAAGACGCGTGTTCGGTCCTCTATCCGTTGAGGACAATCTATTACTGGGTGCCTATCGATGGCTGCCCGTGCTCTTTGGCTTTCACAAGAAGGCAAAGACTGATCTGGAGCGGATATACGAGATGTTTCCCCGGCTTCGGGAACGTAAGCGGCAGGCAGCAGGCACACTGTCGGGCGGGGAGCAGCAGATGCTTGCCATCGGTCGCGCGCTCATGGCCAATCCCAAGGTCATATTGATGGATGAGCCATCAATGGGGCTTGCACCGGTGATCGTGGAGGAGGTCTTTGCCACAATCCGACGTCTGAAGGAGAGCGGGACCCCCCTGCTGCTCGTGGAGCAAATGCCCAACAAGGCATTGGAAGTGGCGGACTACGTCTACGTAATGGAGCACGGCAGGATTGTGGTCCAAGGTAAACCAGATGCGCTCCGTAAAGAAGAGCGAGTCATTGCGGCATATCTGGGTTAATAGGCAGAGATCTTTTGGGTACTTTTTATTCCTAAAACAATTGATACGATGGTTTCATTCAAAATCAAAAGTGCTTCAATTTTTCATCAACCCATGGGGGAGAATTCAAACCGCTCCCGCTCCGCAGTTACCACAACTTTTGATAATATATTGATTTTTAAATACTGATTCAATTTTCAGCTACCGAATTTGATCCATATGCTTATCACTTCTCGATTTTCTTTGAGAAGTAATCCGGAATTCCTTTAATTTTAATATATGAACTAAGTACTTCCCGAATTGTGCAAATCCTACAGACTTCGGGAAGGAGAATTGACTGTTAACTTCGAACGAAATACTGGCATCAAGAAGTTATTTTGCGTTATCGATATCTGGCGTGCTTAACGAGAGGGTGTTGCCCCCGCTGGAGCTAACTGCGGGGAACCACTTTTTCAGTTCCACTTTTTCCCATGTCTTATCAGGGTTATATGTTTTCATAGCCTTTGCTATCCCTACTGTCTTTGGCCCAAGGTCCTTTTCATATACAACACCCTGTTGGTTAACCGTGAAAGTCATAATCCCCGAAACGCCGTACTGTGCAGGATATGCCACCAAGCCGAAACCTCTTACCATTTTGCCATTGACTACATAATCAATTTTACCACCGGGGGCATTGCGGCCCTGACTTTTCAGGATCCTGAAATAATATCCGTGGTAAGGTGTGGGCTTTTCTCCTTTCCTAAATGTGTATCCTTCTTCAGATGCACGGGCGATTAGTGGCCCCAGAGGGCTACTTTCCTTTCCAGGAGCAGTTTCCCAGTACAGGCCATCCTTTTTGTCCTTATGGCTCAGAAAGTGTTGCGCATATTGTGGTACGGCGTTCCCATTGCGTTCCTTACTACCATACTCGCGCTGAGCAACCACATAAGTGAGTGAAACCTGAATAGTATTCAATTCGTTTCTGCCTATTCTCCGATTTATGATCTCTTCCTTACCATCTCGTGTAGAAAAAATCCAATCCTGTCCTGACTTCACAATGGGGATCGGGAAGCACCATCCGTCTTTTCCGATATAAACTAGTATTGTCTTGTCGTCAAATTTTGAAAACTTAACTCCCTCTGCCACGGTTTTAGCGAAACGATGACGTGCCTGCGTATCGGCAATGGCATCGCCAGAGGATATGATATCCTTGCTCTCTGGCCCGAAAATAGCCAACAATGCTTTGGTGTCATCGTTCTTGTCTGCCTCCAAGAGCGCATTGAATGCGTCTTGCGGAGACTTGAACTCTCTTTGTTTTATATCCTGGGCAGAAACACGAAAACCAAAAGTCGTTACTACAATTACGACCATCAACGCTGCTAAATCACGACAAAAGAAATGGGTTTTTGCTTTTGATTGACTGCTGAACATCATTCTTTCCTCCATAAATCAACAACACTATAATATTTCATTCACGTGTTTACCATCCGAGAGATGACAACGGGTAGCCGAGGGGACTACCTAGTCTCATCTAGAACGCCCACCACCGCCATGGTATCCACCACCGCCGCCACCCCCACGGGGAACTCCTCCACCGCCACGGGTGCCCCCCCCACCGACAGATGTTCTAGCGGGGATTTGACCAGCTCGGGTGCGGCTTTGGAACCCACGGTCGCTCGCGGCCCGCTCAATCTGGCTGTTATTGGCGCGCTCAAAAGCATTTGAGCGAGTTTCAGCAGGAGGTCCTGACACACCGTAGCCCCGGAATTGTCCAATTGCCTGTGCACCTCTCTGGGCAGAAGGACTGGACCTTTGCATTCCTCTCGTTTCAGCAAAAGTTCCACCACTCACTCTGTTTGCGGGATCTAGGCGCGCCATCCGACCAGTTGCGGGATCGCGAAAATGATTGCTGATGAATCCTCTGTGCCCATGCCAATACACGCCATGGTCAAAGTCTACGAGAACAAAAAAACCCGGGAACCAGAAATCCGACCACCAAAAAGGATAAGGAACCCAAGTATAAAGATATGCATAATCAGGAGGTGGAGAGTAGTACGTCACAATGGGGGGACCTTCAGTGTCGTAATAATTATTTAGATCGCCGGCATCAGGGTAATTCGTGCCGGGGCCGGGTTCCGCACCCGCCACCTGGTCATCTGCAGGCCTTACAGGCACATTATTTCCATTTATGACCCCCTGAAAAGCCGCCATTACCGCATCTTTCCCCCCAAATAGCTTGCCGGCAGTGGCCGCTTCACTGACTGAAGCTTGTACCTCATCTATAACATCGGGCGTAACCGGATAATCGGCGATCCACCCATTCCGGGGCATTACTCCGATGGAAGTCAATGTACTCTCGGCCTCGGTTTCCCCCATCCCGGTGCCAAGTTTAAGTGCTTCCGTGAGCGCAACTGCAAAATCTCCTTCACGCATAAGTGGCTGTGCAATAGGCGGGATTGCGGCGGCCGTCGTCTGGTATACCTGTGCAAATGCTGCTGCAGGAATCAAGAGCAACAGGCCTAGGATGAAAATTAACCCACTGAACAGTGATCTACTTCTCATAGACATTCTCCTTCCCCATCTGAGCCTACTTATATTTTATCAAATAAAATATCATCACTACTAGCTTAGACACGGTATTTTACTTTTGGTGTAAATAGAAGAAAGTCTCTGAGTACCCATGGCGACTATGGGAAACCTCCGGAAAATGAGTATGAGTAACATCAGCCGCCCTATTTTACAAATCAGATACTTCCGGAACTTAGTATGTGAAGAACCAAAATATAGCATTGAGAGAACAGAATAAACCAGCAGTTACGGTAGAAAGCCTCACATAATCAGTCAGTTAGTCCATACCATGTGAAAGCAGCCCTGCATCGCCATTTTGGGGGTTCCCACACTAACGCTGAAGCGACATCATAATAAAGCCTGACAGATATGAGCGCGATGATATACGCACGCAGTATGAGGAGCAGACCAGTAACGAAATGCCGAACGTCTGCGTACTTGCGGTTTGGCCGTGCGTAACTCTTTAAGATGTTCCAGGTATTATCCGTTACGTTGTCGCCTTCAATATGTGAAACAAATAGGCCTTTTTATTTTTTCATTTGAAATTTTGAATCGGACAGGAGTGATGAAGTCGGCAGGCACGTTCCATCATGATCTATGACATGAGTACAATGCCTGCCGATTTTTCGATGCGCGTCGGATACATAAAAAACCTTTTTATGCCTTTTTTTCCTCTTTTTGGTCAATCAACTTGGATTCCTCTTTTAGATCATCTTTTTCGTTCATGGCTTTCTTAAATGACCTTATACTTTTTCCCAATCCTTCCCCAATTTCAGGCAATTTCCCCGGGCCGAATATAATTAATACAATAAAAAGTATTAGGAGCAAGTGCATCGGTCGAAAAAGTCCTTCAAACATAAAACACCTCCTAGAAATAAGATTCCAGCAGCCCAACAACTTGATGCTGGCATGTCTGTTTATAGCGAGCGCTGAACATCGAGTTTATATCGTGTTTATTGTCAAAACAAGTCCTTTTTGGGAACAGGCCCCATTGCCCAGCCGCTATAGAGACAGCAAGTTTGCGGTATGACTTACTTACTTTTACCACTTCTTTTCATTATCATTATTTGCGGAATGCTTAAGCTCACAGGCCTTAATCATGCTTGCGCTCCGTCAATTGCTGAATAATTATTTCTGCCTTGCGCTTGTATTTTCTCTGGCCATATATCCTGGCGCAAAAAGAAGTGATAATAGAGATAAGGTCTTGAAGGATTTCCTCCTTCTCATCTGTAACTTCATTGATCACTTCGATATCGCGCCCTTCATTCTTGAGAAGGACCTTGTACGCATTAAAACCAAATCGGGTAAAACGTTCCTTATGTTCCACGACAATAAGAGTAATTGACTTATTTTGCAGAAGCTGCAGCCATTGTTTTCGCGTATCGTTAATGCCGGAGCCAACTTCCGCAATAACGTGAGAGACCTTATATCCCTTCGCAGCGCAGTAATCAAGAAGCCTTTGTTTTTGCGATTCCAGATTACTTTTATTCTCTGGCAATGACACTCTGCAGTAAATTGCCACGTTTACTTCTAAAGGCTGGACGTCATCCCGGACAATCACCGTACCGGTATGAGTTTGGTATGCATTCAGTTTACCGGCACGATAATAGTTCCATGCGGTTTTGTAAGTTACCCCTAATTTTTTCGCATAATCAGATAACTTCATATGCCATAATATAGCACAATTTCTCTCAAATTGAAAACGTATTATCGAAGTTTAGCAATGCTTAAAACGACTTTTGGAGGCAGACATTGAAGAATTCGGGATGGTCATTGAACGCTGGCAAAGAATAGCGACTATGCCAGCTTCAGGAATAAAAACTCACTGCAAAAAACAGCCGGCATTCGTCACGTCCGGCATGATTGGAACCTTCGACAGATAATGCAAGCGGGGTCAGGTAAAATTTCCGTGTAACAGATTGAACTATGGACAAAATTCGTTTCAATCCCGTACATGGCGTGATAAAGTAGAAAGGACAAACCAAAGTTTCTCCCTGTCGATGAATCAAATTACATAATCGCCCACACTAAGCCTACACTCGCGGCCGAATAATCTGAATGTCTGCCCTGAGTCGAAAAGCTGTATAGATAACCTATGTAAACCAGCACCTGACTGGTTATAGGAATTGCAACCCCAATCTTAGGGTACAACTCGCCACTGAAATTAACGAGTCCCGCCCCTACTCCCACCTTCAAACCAACTTCAGCAAAAGGCCATAGACGATAATCGGTGTCGCAATAGCCCATGCCGAAATCAACTCCATATGTTCCGCTTCCATCTTTTGGTTTGATATCAAATAACCCTACGTGGATCAATGTTCCTGGCTCGGCAATCCACAAACCCACATTTACGATGTCGCGATTTTTGGTCGCGCTCACCTCAGCGTTAACTCCGGCCATCGCATTGAGAGGAGGCACCCCCTCCTGTTGCTCCTGCCCATAGGAAGCTCCTGATAACAACAAAAAAAATATAATAAACGTGCCACTCAAAACTTTTCGTTTCGTCAGGTTTTGCATATAATCAATAGGTTGGGCTCGTGAGATTCTCTATCTTTCTTTTTATGATAGAATACATTCGATCAACTGGCTCGTTCTGCGAATAAACCATGATATTTATCAGCGGAGACTTTAACTGGTTTTCGTTCCGGTTTCGATAATTCCATTTCACCTCCGTAATAACAATTATCACTTAAAGTCAATAATTACCAGCCGTCGAAATTAACGCGGATGAAGACAAGAAGTAATGGTCCAATCGAGATAGCACAGCCAGTTGCGGCAGCACTTATCCCTTCCATTCATGAGCCAATTTTTTTACTTTCGCCGCCATTTCCGATGTGAAATTCACAATCCCGTGCGCTTCTCGGGCATGCACCGCCATGCCGTCGACAATCAACTCCTCGGTCTGTGCAATGTATTTCCAGTTGCAATCCATACCAAGGTCTCTGCACGACACGACCTTGAGCACCGGCTCTACATCTCTTCCGGATGTGTCAATGGGCTCGGACCTGCTGAAAGCCTGTTTTATTTTGCCAACCATTTCCTGAGTCAAAGCTGGCATGCCGTGAACATCCCGAAGGTGAATTGCCATCACGTCAGTTAACAGCTCTTCCGTCCTCGCAACATGTTTCCAGCCACAATTGTATCCCAAACTCCTGCATGCAACCTCTCTCATTGTGCACCTCCCAAGGGTCAACCTTCTCTTTTTTAAATATAGCACGGAAAAAGCTTCATGTTTCATGCAGAATATTGCGGCATTTTTGGCTGAGCGTAGGTACCAGCTTGCAGGTGGTGTCGAGATAGGCATAATTTTTTGACAACATGTTGAATCGCAATTGAAGCATGCGGTTGGGAATCCTTCCCGCTTCTTTTGCATCATCCATTCTTAGCAGTAGCTAAAGTTTGTGCGCCAAGCGAGCTTATCTAGTCTAGCCGGGGCTGAGGTTAGCCACCAGCCTAGAACCGCATCCTCATGCAGGGAAGCTACGATTTCCCTGAAACCGGGCGACGGGAGACTTTATCACAGGTGGAGGTATTGAGCCCAGAAATCAGGATGCTCCCTCAGATTAAAATGCCAAAGCTTCAAAAGTCGTTACAAGCGGAAACCGCGGAGAATTAATTTAAAGAAGCTAGACGGATTAAAGATAAGATTGTCGATGTTCCTCTGGCAGTGCAGTAAGAGCTTTGTCCGTAAATGATGAAGTCTTTTCTCTGACTCCGCGTCGCCAAAAGGGTTAACGATATCTTCCTCCTCGCGGCGGACGATTAAGCCTGGCGCCAATACTTCGCAGCATCTTTTCAAGACGCATCAAAGCTAATTAAAAACGCAGATTGTATCGACTACGGCGTGGGCTTCTTCCTTACTCACGTCATCCGTCTGATAATATATATAGTCGTCAACCATATCGCACAGTTCTTTGCGGGGAATGTCCGGCATCAATTCAAGGACTTCCTCTTTAAATAACTTTGCGGCGTCAGCAGCCATTTCTTTTCTCTCTATTCTATTCATCATATCTCCCTTCAAGGGCCAAAACCGGCGAATAAATGCCGTCGCTTGCGATACCCATTGGCATCCGTGAAGAAAACAAGTCTATTTTTGTCTTTATTATATCATATTTTCAGTTCGCTTCTTCGACAGCCAATTAGAGAGTACCAATCGATTGCGGGATGAGCCGGCAAACTGCTGTTCCAGCCTTTGAACCTTATCAATTTACAAACTGTATTGATCGGTATCTTCGCATACAATATGCGTCCAATATTGTTGACAAAGTGCCAAGGCAGGCATATATTCATTTTGAAATACGGACACTCAAAGACGCTTGCGGAGAAGGCCCTGTGCCGGTGATACTGCATAATAACCTCAAGATAACCGTTGACGAAGACGGGTTCCTGGTCAATCTTGAAGACTGGTCGGAAACAATAGCGCGCATTCTCGCTGCGCAGGAAGGCATCACCGAACTGGCGGAAGACCAGCTCGATATCCTGAAATTTATGAGAGATTATTATAATAAATATAAATTCTTTCCGATCGTACGCTACGTGTGCAAGAACGTCCACCAACCCCGTAACTGCGTCACGGACAAATTTATGGACCCGGTCACGGCCTGGAAGATTGCCGGCTTGCCGAACCCCGGCGAGGAAGTAATCAAATTCAAAGCGTGGGAGCCGCTCGGGTATTAAACGATGGGAATAGAAACGGTTAGGGAAATACGCTCCTGTTATGCCTGACTGACAAGCCGTCGATGTTAAAAGAGAAGCACCCTGTTGCGATACTGGTCACGGACGTTACGGGCGGCAATTTTTTAATTACGGTTAAGAGCCAACTTCCACGAGCACTAAAATATCTTGCCTCCTCGCTCAAAAAAATCCGGCGCAGGCCGGTGCATTTAGAGAATTCGTTACCGTGCAATGAGGGAAAAGCCGAAGATGGCCGAAAGATTTACGCTGAATAAGAAAACATTCAATCCTTGGCACTTCGTCTGGTTTTCCGTCTTGTTTGCGGAAGTCTTCACAGCATTTGCAAATGTCATCCAGAGTTATGTCTGGTATGGAACGTTTTCGCTGACACTGCTGATCATCGGCTCACTTGATGCTTTGTTTGTTTCCGCCATTGTTGCTTCCATCGTTTTTTATACTAACCGATATGCCGCCGAACTCAAGAAAATGAATGAGCAGCTTCAGCGGGAAATTTCAGACCGTGAACGGGCGGAGAAATCGCTTCGGGAGAACGAACAACGTCTAAAAATCGCCCTTTTGAACACCAATATTACGGTGTTTGATCAAGACCGGAATTTGCGTTATACTTGGATGTTTCAGCCTGAGCGGGGTTATGCTACCGACGAAGTGATCGGCAAAACGGACCATGAACTTTATCCCCGGGAAACCGCAGAGAGCATATCAAACATCAAGCGTCTTGCTCTTGCGAGCAACGGCGGCGTCCGCGAGGAAATCAGTGCCATTGTAGACAACAAGCCCCTTCTCTATGACCTCATTATCGAGCCGGTGCGAAGCGCGACAGGCGAAGTTGTGGGCATTACCGGTGCATTACAGGACATCACTGAACGGAAACGGATTGAACGGGTCGTAGAACAGGCGGCACGGGAGTGGAGAGCCGCGATGGATGCATCACAGGATGTTATCTACCTGCTCGATCTCAACAGGCATGTCCTGCGAGCGAATAAATTATTTTATAAGGTGACGGGACGCGTGCCGGAAACCGCCATTGGCTGCCATATCGAAGCAATCATTCATCCCGAAGGCGAGTCAAAACCATGTCCCGTATGTCAGGCACAAATTGAAAAACATGATCTTGTCACAGTTATGGAAAAAGACGATGCCGCCAATTTTCTCGGATGGCCTGTTGAAGTCACCATCAAGGCAGTTCGCGATAATCAGGGCCAGCCGGTCAGCATACTGGTAACCCTGCATGATCTCTCCCGAAACCGGAAGATTGAGGAAGACAAGGCCAAGCTTGAAGCACAGCTGCATCAGTCGCAAAAACTGGAGGCGGTGGGGCAGCTGGCGGGAGGCATTGCACATGATTTTAATAACATGTTGACGGCGATCATCGGTTACGCGACCCTTCTGAGCATGGATGTAGAACCTGACAGCCCGCTAAAACCCTCGGTTGACCAGATTCTTGCCACTGCGGAAAAATCTGCCGATCTGACCCGTCAGCTTCTCGCTTTCAGCCGGAAGCAGCTGATCAGCCCCCGGCAGCTAAATTTGAACAATCTGATAAATGACCTGAAAATCTTTTTACACAGGATCATCGGTGAAGATATCGATTTCGAGGCTCATCTTGCAGACAGGGACATTATCGTAACCGCTGATTCCGGCCAGATGGAACAGGTCCTGGTGAATCTGTGCGCGAATGCCCGGGATGCGATGCCCGATGGCGGATTATTGTCCATCAGTACGGACGTCGTTCGTCTGGACGACAGATCCCTGAAAACCTACGGACTCGAAAAGCCGGGGCTGTATGCATTGATAACCGCCTCGGACAACGGCATTGGCATGGATGAAAATACACGCGAAAAAATATTCGAGCCTTTTTTCACAACAAAAGAGGTTGGAAAAGGGACGGGGCTGGGACTCTCAATTGTGTATGGCATCATCAAGCAGCACAACGGTGAAATACTGGTATACAGCGAGCCGGGACTTGGAACGACCTTCAAAATATACCTGCCCATAACCGCTTCATCGGTGAAGGACGTAAAAGCGATTGAAACTGCAGCGCCACAGGGCGGGACGGAAACGATACTGATTACCGAGGACAGCGAACCGGTCAGATCTCTCACGAGGGACGTGCTTAAGAAATTCGGGTACAGAGTAATAGAGGCGGTGGATGGCGAAGATGGCATAAAAAAGTTCAGGGAGAATAAAGATTCTGTTCACCTTGTGATCCTTGATGTCGTAATGCCTAAAAAAGGCGGCAAGCAGGTCGGACAGGAAATGCAAACGATAAAGCCCGAAGTCAAGATTCTCTATACGAGCGGTTACACAACGAATATACTGCAGCAAAAGGACCTCCTAGCCGATAAAAGTCATTTCATCATAAAGCCGGTCATGCCCTATGAACTTCTCGCGAAGATAAGGACCATGCTGAACGCAGATTAAACCAGATGCCGTAGCGGGAACGTGAACTCAAGGCAAACCTCGTGAAGGTGGTCTTCGAAACAAAAACAAACCCATCAGGCTTCTGATTTGTTCCTACAGATATTGCCCCCATCAGGAACGGCCGCCGTTTTGGCTTACTGAATGAAGAATGATGTTGAAGCGGATGTTCCGCCCTCGATATTCAGAAAATCATTTATCTTGCAGCAGGTTAGGCCTTTTTTTGTCCTAAATATGTAGCCACTAAAATATTCTTATTAATTATAATTATATTGACAAATTGCTTTAATTATGATATTTAAGTAACCACTATGTACGTCGACTCCTCTACCGTGAAGCAGGGAAACAAATCCTACACCCGCTATCTTCTCCGGGAGTGCTATCGAGAAAACGGCAAGGTCAAGCACCGCACGATTGCAAATCTGAGTTCCTGCTCCGATGCAGAGGTTGCCGCAATCAAGCTCGCCTTGCGCCATAAAGAACAACTTGCCTCTCTCCTTTCCGACAAGATGACTGTGACTCAAAAGCAAGGGCTTTCGTTCGGCGCGGTATGGCTTGTTTATTCGATTGCTCGCGAATTGGGGATCGTAGAGGCCATGGGAACAACCAGGGAAGGCAAACTGGCGCTGTGGCAGGTGATTGCGAGAGTCATCGATCAGGGATCGCGGCTGTCAGCGGTGCGATTGGCCGGGGCTCACGCGGCGTGCGATATTTTGAGCGTGGAGAAGTTCGATGAGAACGATTTATACGACAATCTCGACTGGCTTGCCGAACGTCAGGCAACGATCGAAGATCGTCTTTTTCGAAAACTGCATGGAGACGGGAAACCGGGGCTGTTTTTGTACGATGTGACCAGTTCGTATTTGGAAGGGACGGAGAACGAGTTGTCGGCTTTCGGCTACAACCGGGACGGCAAGAAGGGCAAGCTGCAGATCGTGATTGGGTTGTTATGCGATAACGAAGGTACACCGCTGTCTGTGGAGGTGTTTACCGGCAATACCCAGGATCCCAAGACTGTTGGACCGCAGATTAAGAAGGTCGCGGAGCGGTTCGGGGCGAAGGATGTGACGTTTGTGGGCGATCGAGGGATGATCAAGAGCGGTCAAATTGAAGCGCTGCATGCGGAACCCTACGGGTTTCATTACATCACGGCTATTACCAAGCCGCAGATCGAAAATCTTCTTGCGCGTAATATCATTCAGATGAACCTGTTCGATCAAGCGCTTGCGGAGGTCACGACAGATGAGGGGACGCGATATATACTGAGACGCAATCCCGTGAGAGCTGAGGAAATGAAGGCATCCCGGGAGGATAAGCTCGCATCAGCCCGTAAGATGGTTGACGAGCGGAACCGCTATCTTGAGGAACATCCCAAAGCGAAGGTCGCAATTGCGCTTCGCGCAATAAGTGAACGAATGGAACGGCTCAAGATATCCGATTGGGCGAAGGCTTCGGCAACAGACAGGGTACTGTCGATAACCGTAAACGCCGATGCGCTCGGGGAAGCGGAAAAGTTTGACGGTTGCTATGTGCTGAAGACCGACCTTCCGGTGGAATCCGCAAGCAAAGAAACGATTCATGATCGGTATAAGGATCTAACCTTGGTAGAATCCGCTTTCCGTACCAGTAAGACAGCGGAATTGGAGGTCCGGCCCATTCATGTGCGGCTCGCGACACGGACGCGTGGCCATGTATTCGTGGTCATGATGGCGTATCGGGTTGTGAAGGAGCTGTCCAGGCGATGGAGGCAGTTGGACACAACGGTGCAAGAAGGACTCGATGAGCTTTCAACCTTATGCGCCGTGGAGGTTAGTGTGAATGGATCGGTCCGCTATAATCGCATACCGGAACCGCGGGAATCGATCGGAAAATTGTTGAACGCAGCCGGAGTACGATTGCCGGAGATATTTCCCAGCACAGGAGTAAAAGTAACCACTAAGAAGAAGTTGCCTTCAAGAAGAAAATAGACTGTTTTTACAAAATGATGAAATGTTCAAACGCGCCTTTTATTAGGGGGAACATCCGTTGAAGAGAGAAATACCACAAAGTTAGAGGAGGGCGTAGAGAGAGGATGACGAAGATTTTTAAAATATCTCAGCTATTATTCATTGCGTTTTCTCGGTAATTTTTCATGCACTCGGCCTTTCCCGGCCCGGATTGTTTAGGTTCAGGTTTATTGAAGGCGGTAGTATTCTTCCATGATTGCGGGACCAGCACTCGTGCCGATGCGCTCGGCTCCTGCCTCGACCAGGGAGGCAAGCGTGGCAAGGTCCCTGATCCCGCCCGACGCCTTGATCCGGCATGCGGAGCCGACAATTGTTTTGATAAGCCGAACATCCTCTGCAGTAGCCCCGCGGGGTCCGAAACCCGTTGACGTCTTCAAAAACTCGGCGCCGGTCCGCATCGCGATTTCGCAGAGACGGATGACCTCGTCTTCTGTCAGATATCCAATTTCCAGAATGACCTTGTGCACTTTTTTTGGCGTCATAGCGATGATGTTCGTGATATCCACTTCCACCGCGTCGAACCTTCCCGACTTTACCATGCCGATGTTGATGACAAAATCGATCTCGCTTGCACCGTTCTTCAAGGCTTCCATGGCCTCGACTATTTTCACCGTTGTGGTGTTGGCTCCCAGAGGGAAGCCTGCGACCGCACATACCTTCACCGGCGAACCCGTCAGAATCTCCCCGGCCTGCGCCACATGGCAGCCGTTCACCACCACCGAGAAAAAACCATACTTTTTTGCGTCTGCGCAAACCGCGGAAAGATCATTGAGCGTGGCATCAGGTCGGACCAGCGTGTGGTCAATCATCTGGGCTAGCTGGCCTGCATCTTGAACCATGCCTGGACCTCTTTTCTATAGGTCTGATGCAGAAGGGACGTGATGGGACCAGGTCTGCCACTGCCCACCGTCTTCCTGCCGATGGTGGTAACGGGCATAATTTCCATGGTCGTGTTGGTGATAAAGCATTCATCAGCCGCATATAAATTACGGGGCAAGATTGCTGTTTCCCTGATTGGGATCTTTTTCTTTTTCGCGAGGCGCAGCACAAAATCGCGCGTAATACCTTCAAGAATACCTGCATCAGTTTTGGGAGTGTACAGGTTTCCCCTCTTGACCATAAATATGTTGCTAATCGTACCCTCGGCCACATGGCCCCGCCAGTTGAGCATGATTCCTTCATAGGCGCCGGCTTTAAGAGACTCGATTTTCGCCAGGATATTATTCAGGAAGTTCGTGCCCTTGATCGAAGGGTCAAGAGCGAGGGGATGGTTCCTCCGCGTTTTCACGATTGCTACCTTGATGCCCTGCTCGTAGTATGGCGCGGGATAGTCGTGAAACGGTTTGGCTACAATGACCATCGTCGGAACCGCGCACAGGGCGGGATCGAGACCGAGATCCCCGGGGCCGCGTGAAATATGCAGGCGTACATAGGCGTCCTGGAGCTTGTTAATATGCAGTGATTCATTCAGCGCCTCGGCAATTTTTTCGAGCGGTAGAGGGAGCCTGAGCGATATGGCATCCGCAGATCGCTTCAGACGGGTCAGATGCTTCTTGAGGAGAAAGAGCCTGCCCCCGTAAGCTCGCATGGTTTCGTAAATCCCGTCGCCGTAGAGAAAGCCGTGGTCAAAAACCGAAACCAGGGCCTGTTCCCTGTCCACAAAGTGGCCATTAAGGTAAACGAGCATAGCAAAAATTATCATTATTGCAGAAGGGTGTCAAGAAGGAAAGGACAAAGAAAAGGGAGACGGGTCATTCGTCTCTTGTTTTCCAGTCCAAGAAGCAGCATAGACGCATTCCGCGGAACACATTAGTTTTTGTGCCTGCGTAACGTTGAGGACATCGTTTCTGATTTTATGCTCAGAACATCGTTTACCTTCAAGCATTTAGTAAACCGTGGAACTTAAAAGAGGGCTTGCCAGCCAAGTCCGCCTGCAGCGCATCGAAGCTTTTCTGTTCGTTGTCGAGAGTGGCTTTTCGCAAGGTGCTGATCTGTCCGATGCTGAACGCCGGATCTCGGGTCTTCCCGTCCGAAAAAAATTCCCGCTATTTGTTGATGAACCTGCATATATGCTTTTTATCCATGAATGCCTTAATAATGCAAGTGCCTTAACATTTGCCTCTCACATGCATCTCGATCTGAGCCGTTCCTGAAACCATAGTATTTTATTTCCACATACTAGGACGGCAGCCGAACAGTGCTGCTGCCGGTTAACGTCAGGGCGCATGCCTCTGATTCACCCAAGTCCCGTGATTTTTGAATTGGGATCCCATGCGGCGGTGCACACTCTTTATTGTAGCAAGAGGTGGCCGCATGGATTGCGCTGTCTTCGTTGATGTAAATTTCGTTTGTGGTTCAGCGCAACCTGAGGAGTCCTGTAAGGACCGCCTTGAGCCGGTCAGGCTAATGCTACCGCCCGCCCGTCTCGTCTTCAGCCTTCTCCAAATGCTCCAGATATGCGCTCCCCGATTCCTTGCAGGTACGGGAGGCGCGATTCTGGCGGAATCAGGCCTTTCACTGAAATGCTGAGAGCGTCTCGCGATGGCCAGCGCCGCAGCTTCATGCGACGTAATACCATAGCGGTCCACGTAATTAAATTTCCCTATGGTCGTGGTGAAAGCAGGGTTGACCGGGAGCACGGAAACGCCATGTTTTGCCGCCCTTCTATCCAGCAGGGTGAGGAAGGTTCCGTAGGCGAAACCGGAAAGCATCCTTGCGTAAGTAACGCCCTGCTCTTTTAAGGAAGCTTTCTTCTTGCTAAAATCGAGTTCTTCGTGGGATATAGGTTTTCTCGTCTTGGCTGCCCGGTCCACGATGGACTTGCAGATATCGCTATACATTGCTTCTGTCTGTTCAGTACGCAAATCCTTAACGCAGGATGGATATGTTATGCTCCTGACATAATTCCCGTACCGGTCGGTCTCGCTAACCGCGATTTCTTTTTCATTGACGTCCACTCCGATAGACCCGATTTCCTTTGGCTTGTAAGTAACTGTTTTTGCCTTTGGAATATCTACCGTCGTGTGCAGGTACCAGCCCTTCTCGCCCCTGGTAAACCTGTGAGAAATCGCTATTCCGGCCTGAAGGGCCGTTTCGATATGTTCCTGACCATAGGGATATTTTATGCGGGGAATTACAATGGAATGCCCGTATTTGTCCTTCATACAATCAGGGACCCTTAATCTCATCGTCCCATCGGACTTCAGGGTGCACGTTTGGTTCCCGCCCGATTCGTCCTTCGAGCCAAGGCAAAAGAAAGTGTTATTGCGAGACCTTTTCCAGTCCAGGAGCCATTCATTGTGGCTCTTGTACCCGTTTTCCTCCAGGGAAAATTGTTTTCTGAATATCTTGTTTGACCCGAAACAAATCCTTACCCGCCGGTTTTTCTGATCTTCCCTGAGCTTGGAAAGCTTTTGCTCCAAAGAAGCAAGCTTTCGTTTCTTATTATCAACACGATACTGAAGCTCCTTTGCCTGGATCTTTTTTTCAGTGCTTGGGATACTCACATCATCCGTTATTTTGAGTATTCTTGACTCATTGTTTGCTATCCACTTTTTTACTGATATTATTTTCTCTTCAAGATCCAGGATTCTGAGCTTGTTGATTTCCGTTACCGCCTTGATATTCCCGTCCAGGTCATAGCGGACTGCATTGTACTGCCGTGCAGTGATCTTGTACGTTAACAGGTATTCGTTCTTTAATTCTGTTGTTTTTTTGCCGGAGCGAATGCAGTCTTTAAACAGGGTCCGCTTTATACGGCCATACAAGATGCCCGTATCGTCGAGGATGGCATAAAGAGAGGTCTTTATTTCCGGGTAGGGGTGATCATCCAGAAGCATATTTGCAGTGAATGACAGGGTGTCTTTTCCACCACCATTCTTATTTTTGGTGCTTTTCCTAGTTGACACTTTTTACGGCCTCAAGTTGTTAGTTTACTGATGCTTAGCCTTTATTTATATATTCCATTGAACATAATATATCATAAAAGTTGCTAATATACAATTAAAGCTTGACCAGTTGAGAACCCTCCCTTTTCCGTACTTGATTCTACTTAAAACTCTTCAAAAACCGCTTCATATCGAATTCGCTATCCATCATTTCCTTCACCCGCTCCACCTTGCGCCTCTCGCGGATGCTCGTCTTCCCAAGCCGCACCTCGATTTTATCGATTGTGGTGAAGGTGTCATCCGCTACGGAGATAATGGGGATGCCTTTGGCCTGAGCCTTGCCAATAACCACATCATTGGATGTCAGCCCGCCGGTCAGGATAATGCATCGCGTCGAGGTTTCCAATGCCGCTAACTGGATATCGGACCGGTGCGCGCCGGTAATCACCGCTTTGTTCTGCATTCTGCGGAAATGGGCCAGTGCGCTGTCCACATCCATGGCGCCCACGGAGAAGTTTTCCACGAACTCATCGAGCCGATCTTCGCAGCAGATCACTTTGCCGTTTAGAATTTCGATCAGCTGCCGGATAGAGACAGACTCAAGCGTCCTGTCCTTCGCAAAGACACCGAAGATTTTTACACCCTTCTTTTCCAGGAAGGGACGCACGGTTTCCTTGACGTGATTAACGGCACTAACCGAAACTTTATTGATGATGCCGCCCCCGAAGCGGTCGCCCAGTAGTCGGCCTGCGCCGAAAAGAACGTCCGCTGACGCTTCTCCGCGCCAAGATTCAACCATCAAGAGTCTGGCGTTCATGTCGTTCACAAGGGAAAGGGCGTTTGCCCCGAGCAGCGCCCCCTCGAAAAGATCGCTTGCCCCGCCGATGATCACGAAATCCTTTTTCTTGAAGGACTTGAGTACATCCATGATAATCTTCCTGACATTTCCGATCCCGTCCTGGAAGAGCAGGGTCTGGCTCTCATAGGTTTGGACAAAGGGAGAGATCACCTCCAGCGGCTCCTCCAGCCCCAAGGTCTCCTTGATGAACAGGGCATCGGCGTCATAAACCGCCTTGCCCTTCTTTACGGGCACCGAACCGATAGGCTTGAGGTACCCGACCTTAAAGCCCTGTTCGATGAGCTTCATGGCAAGACCGAGGGAGACGAATGTTCGCCCCGAAAAGCCGGAATTAGATGCTATAAATATGGGAACCATGGTACCTCCTTAATTCATTGGAGCAAAGGGTCAGTGAGCAGGGGCCATGTCAAATACACATCCCATAAGACCATTAAGGGATCCAAATTCCGACAAAGGCAGGATGTTCATGATTTCATTGTCGCATGGAATCTCGCCTTGGCCCTGCCCCTTCTGTCCTCACTCTATCTTTTAAAAATGATTCTCGCATCAAGCGCCATGGCGCCTTTCTCCATGACCATGAGCGGATTGATATCCAGCTCCTCAATCTCGGGGAAGTCGGCAATGAAACACGAAAGGTTGACAATATTGCTCGCGATCGCGTCGATGTCCGCGGGCCGTTCGCCGCGCGCTCCGCGAAGCAGGCCAGAGGTCCGGATCTCGTTCACCATCGCCACGGCGTCTCTCCGGGCAACTGGGATAATTCTGAAAGACACGTCTTTCAGGACCTCCACATAAATGCCGCCGAGGCCAAACATGACCATATGGCCAAAGGTCCTGTCATATGTCACTCCCAGGATAACCTCCTTGCCGCCCTTCACCATCTCGTAGATCATAACGCCCTTGAGGAATGCGTCACGCATGGTGCGCCGGGCGTTCGTTGTGATTTCCGTGAACGCCTCCTCCGCCTCCTTCGGCGTCTTGATGTTTACACGCACGCCGCCCACATCGGTTTTGTGCAGGATGTCGGGTGAGGATATCTTCATCACTACGGGAAAACCGATCCTAGAGGCCTGATAGACCGCCTCGCGTGAGGTCCGGGCAAGGGCGCGCTTCGGAAACTGGAAGCCGTAATACGTGAGGATCCCCATGGCTTCTTCCTCACCCACCTGGTACGAACCGCGCTTGAGGATAGAGGCAATCATCTCCGCTGCGGCATCGAAATTGTACCAGCAAGTCACCAACTCCTCGGGTTTATCGTTTTTCCATGACCGCTGGTCTGACAGACGTTTAAAAGCCTTAACTGCCAGCTCCGGATATGCAAAATTCGGGATTGACGCTTTTTTCAGTTTGTCGATGGCCGGACGGACGCGCTTCTCGCCCATGAACGAGGTTATGACCGGTTTGGCCGTAGACTGTGCCGTGGCAATGACCACATCAGCCGTCTTCTCCATGTCGGTCATGGCCTGGGGGGTCAGAATCACAAGTATGCCATCTATATTCGGATCTTTTGCAGCCTGCTCCAGCACCGCCGCATATCGTTCCGACGTGGCATCACCTATCACATCCACAGGATTGAAAATCGTAGCGTTCGGTGGGAGCTTCCGGGCCATAGCGTCTATGCTCTCTCTGGTCATCTGCGGAAGATCGATACCGAGACGTTCCGCAGCGTCCGCAGCTATAATACCCGGGCCGCCTGCATTCGTAATCACCAGCAGGCCTTTGCCTGCCGGGATTTTCCCCTCGGCAAAGGCCAAGGCGGTGTCGAAGAGATCCTGGACACCCTGGGCGCGCATGATGCCTGTTTGTTTGAAGGCTGCGTCAAACGCAGTGTCCGAACCGGCCAGCGCGCCGGTATGCGACGATGCAGCGCGCGCGCCCGCTTCGGTGCCGCCGGACTTGAGCAGCACGATAGGCTTGACCTTCGTAGCCTTTTGCGCAATGTCCATGAAACGCCGGCCGTCCACAACGTCCTCGATGTATCCCAAGATGAGACTGGTATCGGGGTCGCCCATGAAGTATTCGATGAAGTCGACTTCCGAGAGGTCGGCCTTGTTTCCGAGACTGACAAATTTTGAGAAGCCGATATCATTTCCAATTGCCCAGTCCATGATGGCAATGCCCATGGCGCCAGACTGGGAGAAGAATCCGATCTTGCCCCGGGGCAGCATATCGGCAGCGAAGGTCGCATTCATGTCGTTTGCCGTATTGATAAGACCGAGACAGTTGGGCCCCAGGATTCGCATGCCCTGCTCTCTGGCGATTTTCTTAAGCTCTTCTTCGAGAAGTGTCCCTTCCTTGCCAGCCTCCTTAAAACCAGCGCTAATAATGATGGCCGCCTTGATGCCGGCTGCGCAGCACTCTCGAAGCGAAGCGGAAACGAACTTGGCCGGAATCACGATGATGGCAAGATCGACATCCCTGCCTATGTCTGAAATTTTAGGATAAGCTTTGAGCCCGAGGATCTCGCCGCCTGAAGGATTGATAGGGTAAAGGTCGCCTTTGAATTTGAACCGGCAAAGGTTGTTAAGGACGGCGTAGCCTGCTTTCCGCGCATCGGTGGATGCGCCGATGACCGCAATGGCCCCCGGGTTGAAGAGAGAATCGAGCATGTTATTGATAGTTTAGATGAGAAACATGGAGCGGTCAAGTACAGACAAGTCATTTCTCTGAATAAGTACACTATTTATATATATAGTTACGCAGAAAATATCTTTTTTTGCCGACGAATTGAAGCACAACTGCAGCGAAGGAGGCTGTATATGCCACAAAAAAGCCCACTTCATATCACTCTCCCGAAGTAGCAATCTTACGCCGCAGGCAATTGAGCGCTTCTTGCTGCCACCCCCTTGAAAATAAAAAACTCCTTCCTTTCTGCTATACTCCGTTGTAAAATAGTACGAAATATAAACGTGCGGTGATGCAGGAACTACAAAATAAAATAGAAAGAATCAAAGCGCTTTATCCGGAAAAATTCCCGACCGAGGAACGGATTTTCAGCGCCATCCACCCGGGAAACCGCATCTTTATCGGTACCGGATGCGGCGAGCCGCAATGCCTGGTGAAGGCGCTTATCAATTACGTCCGCTCCCATCCGAAAGCCTTCTTCGACGCTGAACTGCTCCAGGTATGGACCCTCGGCGTAGCGCCCTATGCCGACGAGAAATTCAAGGACAATTTCCGACACAACTCCTTCTTTATCGGCAATAATACGCGCGAAGCGGTAAACCAGGGACTTGCAGACTATACGCCCGTCTTTCTGTCCCAGGTGCCCGGCTTGTTCCAGAAAAAGCTCGTCCCCGTGGACGTGGCCCTGATCCAAACCTCCCCGCCCGACGCGCACGGCTTCATGAGCCTCGGCATCAGCGTGGACATCGTAAAAGCCGCGAGCGAAAACGCCTCCCTCGTCATCGCCCAGATCAACTCGTACATGCCGCGCGTCCTGGGAGACACCTTCATAAACATCAAGGACGTGGACTTCGCCATTCACTGTGACGAGCCGCTGCTCGAATTTGTGGATATCGTAGCAGACGACATTGCGCAGAAAATCGGTACCTTTGTTGCGCGAATCGTCCAAGATGGCGACACCATCCAGGTCGGCTACGGAAGCATCCCGAACGCGATTCTGGCCCATCTCAAGAACAAGGAGCATCTCGGCGTGCACACCGAGCTGCTGACCGACGGCATCGTGGATCTCATGAAAGCGCGCGCTATCGACAATTCCCGCAAGGAATTAAACCGCGGCAAGACCGTGGCCGCTTTCTGCATGGGCCAGCATGAAACCTACGATTATCTTCACGACAACCCTGCCATTGAGTTCCGGCCCGTGAACTACACCAATAATCCGACAGTGCTTGCGCGGCAGAAGAATATGACAGCCATCAATAGCGCACTCGAGATCGATCTCTCGGGCCAAGCCACGGCGGAGTCCTTGGGCAAAAGGTTCTACAGCGGTATTGGCGGCCAGGCCGACTTCATGCGCGGTGCAATCCTGTCTCAAGGCGGCAAGACCATTCTGGCGCTCCAATCCACCGCCGAGAACGACGAAGTCTCGCGAATCGTCCCATTCCTACAGGAGGGCGCTGGCGTTACGCTCTCGCGCGGCGACGTCCACTATGTGGTCACGGAATACGGTATTGCGTATCTCCACGGCAAGAACATCCGCGAGCGAGCCATGGATCTTATCGCCATCGCGCACCCAAAGTTCCGCGAGCAGCTCATCGAGCAGGCGAAGGAGCGCAACTTGATCTACCGGGACCAGGCCTTTATTCCCGGCACTCACGGCGTCTATCCCGCAGAGTTGGAAACGTACAAAACCACGCGAACCGGCCTCAACCTGCTGCTTCGCCCGGTAAAACTCTCTGATGAGCCTCTCCTCAAGGATTTCTTCTACTCCCTTTCGAACGACTCAATGTATCGCCGTTTCATTTCCACGCGGGTCGATATGCATCATGACCGCCTCCAGCCTTTCGTGGTGATTGATTATACCAAAGAGATGGTGATCCTCGCTGTGCTCGAGCAGGAGGAGAAGGAACTGATCGTGGGCATGGCCCAGTACCTGATCGATGAGCATGCACACACCGCTGAAGTTGCTTTCGTCGTGCGCGATGACTACCAGGGAAAAGGGATCGGTGCGGTGCTGCTCTCCTACGTAACCTACCTCGCAAAAAAGAGTGGTCTCCTCGGCTTCACTGCGGCCGTGTTGACGGAGAACCGACAGATGCTCCAGTTATTCGAGAAAATGGGATTCAACATCGAGAAAAGGAATGACGGCGGTGTCTACGAATTGAAAATGTCGTTCAGGGAGTGATGCAGTTTGGATGACATTATTTATTGCAACCTCAAGGACTCTCGTTTTTAGATCACCCAAGAAAGGGGCTCTCTCCATGAATCTAATCTGGTATTCCCTGTATATTCTTCTCCTCAGCCTCTGGGTCGGGGGCATTGCCATATTCACGTTTATAGTTACTCCGGCGATCTTCAGGCTCTTTAGACGGGACGAGGCGGGGGCAATCGTGGGCAAGCTCATTCCCCGCTATTTCGCCTATGTTTTTGTGCTCGCCGTGCTGGCGTTCATCGTTTTTTTCGCCGTGACAGGAGGCGCATCCGATTCCACATCGCGCATCTCATTCTTTCTCCTGATTGCAGCCATGATGGTCAATACCTACGTCTCGTTCAAACTCCATCCTGATGCGGTCAAGGTAAAGCAGGAAGTCACCTCCTTTGAGCGGGAATCTCCTGATTCTCCGGCCCGAAAGCGGTTCAGCCGGCTGCATGCTGTCAGCGCAGTGCTTAATCTCGCAGTCCTGGCCGATGGCATAACCTTGCTCCTGCTGGGGCTCGCGCTGAAGAAATAGGGCCAAGGACATACCTGATTCTATGGAGCGTTCAACTCCATGGCCGGTTGCTTAAATTTATATCATACCGGCTGAAGCGCAAAACGAGATAGATTTCACTTGACATTTTTGGCTGAATATATAATATTACGGGTCTCAACTTTTTTGGTAGAAGAACCGGGCGGATAGCTCAGCTGGGAGAGCACAGCCCTTACAAGGCTGGGGTCACAGGTTCGATCCCTGTTCCGCCTACCATCAAAACAGTTTGGAATTTCGAGTGCACGGTTTTGAGCCAGGATTTTCCACCTCAACAGCAAACTCGCAATCCAAAACTTGTAACTTGATTGGGGTGGTAGTTCAGCTGGTTAGAACGCCGGCCTGTCACGCCGGAGGTCGCGGGTTCGAGCCCCGTCCGCCCCGCCATTTAAACCGCCTCATTTCTATCTGCAGTGTGTGACGTGGTACATAGTTTGACGTAATCGACATACTATGGTACTTTTACACAGTGCGACAAACTATGGTCCTGTCCGTGTCCGCACACAATTAAGTTTTTGCTCAAACAATTAAGTCCTTACTATTAAAATCCTCCAGACAATTAAGTTGTTATTTTTTCTCCGTTCTATAATTCGGAAGTCAGGCATGACACAATGGTATAACGTATAGTGCGTGGTCATGACCTATCAGTGAATTCTCATTTCAGTTCAAACATCACTGCAAAGGCACAGATGTTCATAGTATCGGGAGACAATAAAGTTTGCCCTGGACAATAAAGTTTTTTCCAACCGGTTGGCTAGTGGGTTATAAATTCAGATTCAAATATGCAATTATTTCGATTCCTAATAACTCGCGAGATTTTTCCTTTACTTGTTGATGCCGTCATATTTATAACATTGCAATTATCAATCCGTATTCTGTAACCTTTCTATGAAAAAAATCTCTGGTCCAATTCTCGACTCATTTATACTACCCACTTACTAACACAATCTCAACTTGATAGCATAGGAATTTGCATTTTCCCCTCCATTTTGCCCTCCCGAACGTCAAAAAATCGACATCCTCTGCAAAAAATCTAAGAATTATTTTTATGCAATCAATATCATTACGCTATAACTAGTTGTTAATTATTAAAAATTGTCTTGGCATTGGTATTGCAACTAAAGTTTTAATAACCTAGGAGAAACCAAGACCATCGTGGAGTCGATTACGAAGGTGAAGGATCAGATCATTCAGATTGCGACGGCAGTAGAAGAGCAATCGGCAACGGCTGAGGAAATATCGAAAAATATTGAATCCACCTCAAGCATTTCAAGGAACATGAAAAAATGGCAGGCAACGTTATCGGTGAAGTGCAGCATCTTTCGGATATCGCCGCGGAACTGGGCAGAGCTTCCGCCGATATTAAATCTGTGAGTTGCTAACGCAGTTACGATGGCCGGAATGACCGTCGCACCACTTCTACCCTAAGTGATGGCCATAGTTCTGAGTGCACTGGTCACAAATATCATGGCCTGCGCACTTGCCTGCTCGCTCGGAAGGCTTTCCAATGAGAATGAACATAGACCCTTCCTTCGGGCGGATCCACAACAAGCGAAGCCTGTTGCGATTCTGCTCATATCAAACGTTCATGTCAAGTTTTAGCTTGTATTCTTTGCCCTCATCATAAATTTGACGATGCAATCTTATATATGAAGGCCGGATGGCCAGAATTGTTAGGAAGGTAAATAATTCTGTTTGAATTATGGATGTTTTGATATGGCTTTTCTGGCAACAAGAACTTCCTGGAGTCTGCAGAAGCTGCATAGTTTGGATATTGTAGAATACATCTCGAATTTGTGATATCAAACCCAAATATACTCGACCTACCAATATTTTTTTGCAATAATGTGCCGCTAAAATCCTGCGAAACAGGGAAGGGATGGTGGGTTTTAAATGCTATCCCCTTTTTGTAGACGTGATTTCCCAGAATGAACATTCTGGGACCTGAAAAAAGGAGGATAAAAATATGTAATTTATGCGGTTTTTTTGTAGATGCTTGTGTGCCGTGGTTTTTTCAAAATCTTAAAAAATGGAGGCAACATTAATGAAGACGTGGTCATACTTGAAATTGTCGTTGTATGTTGTACTATGCTGCACACTGGTTGTCGGACTTGGCCTCATGGCTGGCTGTAAAGGTAGTAACGGTGCGGCTGGTGCCAATGGCGTCAATGGTACGAATGGCACAAACGCCGTTAATGGCGTTAATGGCGTCAATGGTAGCAATGGCATTAATGGCATCAATGGCACTAATGGTATAAGCGCTTTGACATCTGAGTTAACTTATACCACCGCCATCAACAGTGTCGTTTTCACGTCCAGCAGCGGAAGCGCGGTAGCGACCATTAATTTCTCCGTAAATTATTATGCGGATGGTGTTCTGGGCGGAGAAATTATCGGGCTCGATGCGCCGGATTCCGTCACCCCCGCAGATCTGGGCCACATGAGAATCGGCATGGTTAAGCTGATCCCAGGTATCGCCACGAAAACAACCGGATCCACGCCCAATACATGGTGGCCTGTCGGAAGCAGTGAAAATATTGCTGCCCGGCTGGTAAACAACGGCAACGGCATGTATACCTATACAACAGGTACCATGGCTATTTCCGGGGCTACCACGACGTCCAATTACTATGATCCTACACAATATACGCGGGTCGTGCTCCTGATCATGCCCAAGGATCACAGCGGCCAGGGTAATTTTGTTTCCCCCGTTCCGATCGAACTGGGAGAGGCCGCCAAATATGACCTGACAAACGGAACTACCATTTCTCAGGATGTCGTCCCGACCGCGCAATGCCTCAATTGCCATTCCACCTTCGGCGATCCGAGGCTCAATCCGCTGGCATTCCATCCCGACGAAGGCCGCACCGAGACGTTTGCTTGCGACATATGCCACTACGAGTCGCGCGGCACGGAAGATATGACTGCCGTTGTAAGCGGAGTCACCTATACTTTCCCGTACGGTGAAGCGGCGCTTGCCAACTGGATCCACAAGATACACACTTCCCAGGCGACCGTGAGCGACGGCTCCTTTACTGCAGTGGAATATCCGCAGGATATCAAAAACTGCACGACATGCCACAGCGGAGGCGCGGACAGTGCAAACTGGATGAATGAGCCGAGCGCCAAGGCATGCCTGTCCTGCCACAACCCGGCATACACGCTCGATACGACAATCGCAAACTATGGCGCATTGACGTCACCGACGACGACCCATCCGGGAGGACAGATTGGCCCGATCGGCTCCGGCTTAACAGACGACACCGAATGCAAGATGTGCCACTCAGCATCGGCGATCGCAGGTTATCATGAAACGGATTTCGCCACGACGCACAACCCGGTCACGAGCGATCCGACCTTCAGCTATGTTGTAAGTTCCATAACCGTGTCGACTAACGGCGCCCCGTACGTTACGTTTACGATCTACAAGAACGGAACGGCCGTGACGCTCAATTCCACGGGTTCGGGAACGATTCCTTTAACTGGCTTTACAGGCGGTCCGAGCTTCGTTTTTGCATATGCATGCCCACAGGACAACATCACGAGCCCGTCTGACTGGAACAACAGCCACTCGAGCCCATCCAATTCGGTGACCCTGGTAAGCCTGGTCAGCGGAACGGGGGGCAGTCTGGTGGCCAATTCCAACGGCAGCTATACCGCCATGATCAGCAGCGCGACCTTCTCGGTCCCCGCAAATGCGACAATGTTCACCGGTGCGCTTGCAGGGGCCTTCACTGACAACGGCGTAGCGCTGCCCGGACTGGCATCGATGGTGACTGCCAACGGATATACGCCAAGGCGTGTCATCGTCGCCGCCAGCAGGTGCGACAGTTGCCACGAGCAGCTCGGCGCGCAGACCGAAACCTACAGCATCCACGGCGGGAGCTATAACATCCCCATGTGCGCGATGTGCCATAATTCAAACCTGACCGGCAGCGACGGGTTTTCTGCGTCCTTCAGGGTGTGGTACCATGCGCTCCATGCGGACACCATCCGGACCGTTGCCTTCGAGGGCAACTCCGCGTTCCCGGCCATAGAGTATCCCGGTTCCCTGAGCAACTGCGAGGCGTGCCATCTCCCGGGCACCTACGATTTCAGCGCACCGCAGTATACGCCGTCCCTGATCGCCAACATGCTCCTGGTGACCGATGTTACCGGAACGCCCGCGGCAAGCGCCTTAGAGGCGCCTTACTTTACCGCGAATGGCGTGGCCAATTACGGGATCAGCGCATCAGTATCGTCTCTCGGCGTTTACACGGACGGCGCGTCCAACCTTGTTACATCGCCGATCACGGCGGTGTGCACGTCATGCCACGACAGCCAGGATGCACTTTCGCATATCGTGGAGAACGGCGGATCGTTCTACGCGCCTCGTTCCGTGGTCTTTACGACCACCATGGACAACCAAGGAGAGTCCTGCCTGGTATGCCACGGACCGGGTGCTATTGAATCAATTCAGAGTGCGCACAACAACCTGGTTAACCAGAACCAGTAGGACGTAGCAAAAAAGCGGGGATTCTGCAACCCCAGCTTATACGATCTTATGATTCAGGGCGGACCCTTCGGGGCCCGCCTTTTTTTTGTAGACGTGGTTTCCCAAAATGAGTATTCTGGGACCGTTCAAATCATTACATATTTCCAGGTGGACAGAAGCGCCCATCTAGAACTATTTTTAAATACAACGGAGTTGTCGAAGGCAGCCAAAGCCGCCATGAACTACCAGGACAAGCCGAAGGGCGACCGGAGTTGCAGCGATTGCAAGTTCTTTGTCCCCGGTAAGATGTCTACAGCCAATGGCACCTGTCAGGTGGTCAAGGGTTCGATCGGCCCACCGGGTTGGTGTGCCGCGTATACCAAGAAATCCTAGTGTAGCGTCTCCTAATAACTGTGCTATATGCATACTTCAATGCGCATCATTCCCAAGCCGTTCGCTTGCAGGAATGGCGCGATTGAAGGGGCTTTGCTTGGTGGAATCATAAAGCTAGACCAAAAGTGTCGCTTCTTTTACCAGTTTATCGTTTCAGCTAAAAATTACAATTAATACAATTCTGCGACATCGTTATTTCCACTGGTGCACGGCTGGATATTCATTGATTTTTAGAATGCCAGCCAAAATCCTTTGCTTAAGCTCCTCTACGAATTGCACCCTAATATGCCTTAAAAAATGTCCTTGCCATTTTGCCAAACAAAGTTTCTACCAGATTCAACCATGAGCCGTGTTTCGGCGTATGCACATAAATAAATCGATTTGGTTTACTCTTCAAGTATGCCATTGTCTCTTTTGAAATATGCGCTTAATGATTATCTAAAATAACCCGGATAGTGTTGCATATCTCCGATAATAAGCATCAAGTTCTTGAAGCAAAGATATGAACCCTTTGCTTCTGTGGCGCGGCTGCACCTGGGCAGTAACATGGCCATCATGCAGATCTAATGCCGCCAGAATGGATACGGTACCGAGACGTTTATATTCGTGACCACGTCGCAGGCTTCTCCGCTTCCCGGCGCAAGATCAGGAGCGGTGTTACTGATCGCCTGCACTCCGGGTTTTTCATCTACCGATACTGTTATTATAGGGGATAACTCACCTGCTTTCGCGAGTTGATTTTTGTACGTTTACATCCTGATAGACCCGCATCTTCGATACCCTGTTGTTCGCGAACGAGCACTTTGAAGTCTGGCTCATGCGCTAGATCCTTCTAAAAGTGAGTTTATACTGATCCAATGAAGGCCCTTGATGTGAATTTTGTCATAATCCTGGCATTCTATGATTCAACCGGAATTCGTTGATGTTGCCTTTCATCGAAACTCGTTTGCTTGTAGGTGCAGGTCGGATGACCAGAATTTTTAGGAAGGTGAATAATTCTGTTTGAATTATGGATATTGTGAAATGTCTTTTCTTGCATCAAGAACTTCCTCTTATGTAGTTATTGCTGTTGCGTTTTGCGTTGGACTTATCATCCGGAAACTTATAACCTACCAAAATAAACTCATTCAGACTCATTCAACGTCGTGTAATGGCAAAATAGAAATGTCCTCGTTCAAGATACGCATACAGTTATTCAAATGCCACGAAAGCCAGTATTAATGCACCTGCAAATAATCTACATATCATAAACTACATAAAAGAAGTGGCAACTGTGTCTAATTGCCACGAGATCCTTAAAAAGCTCAGCTCGATTTCGACTAGAAGCGCTTTTAATGTAAAGACATAGGATATTTCTATTTTGGGTTGACAGGCTCATTCTACGTCGTTGACATCGCTCCGAATCAAGCATATATTCGTAGCAGGATACAGGGATAATATTATTACCTGTTCAGCGTATAATGAAACGGGGATGGTGAATGGCGGCGTTTCGTATGGAATCGATAAACAGCATGTGTCCTTATTGCGGTGAGCCTATTGAGCTTCTTGTCGATTGCTCTATAAGAAAGCAGAATTATGTTGAAGACTGTCAAGTTTGCTGTAAGCCAATTACAGTTAACGTAATCGTTGATGAAGATGGCTTCCCGTCTGTTCAAGTTTCACAGGAGGACGAAGGATAACGAGTGCTGAGCCTTGTTTTCTCTGCGGTTACGTATTCAGCAACGGTACGATTATTGGCCTTGTGGAATAGCTCACGAGAAGTTGATTCTCAGGATGCACACCCCTTTAGCGTTTGGTGTAATAGTTTAGATAAAATGTAGAAGGCCGACATAATGTCAGGCTCGGAGGTGTGTTCGTTGCGAAGTGCGAAAGACGCATAACCCTTTTGAGACTCTAGAGTTCTGGCCCATTTAGGAACCATGACCAATGAGATACGCTGAAAGCGAAATGGTTAAATTGAAAGAAATCCAGATCTATACGGATGGCGCCTGCAAACGGAATCCCGGGCCTGGCGGATATGGAGTAGTTCTCCGATATAACGAGCATGAAAAGATCCTTTCCGGAGGATTTCGCTTGACCACAAACAATCGGATGGAGATGCAAGCCGCGATCGCAGGACTTGAATCCCTTTCCACTGCCTGTGCCGTTACCATCACCAGTGACTCAAAATATCTTGTTGATGCCCTAGGTCAGGGCTGGGCTCGCAAATGGAGAAGCAACAACTGGAAGAAGAGTGATGGTAAAAAGGCACTGAATCCGGACCTGTGGGCCAGGTTGCTGGATCTCTGCGATCGTCACCAAGTCAAATTTAGATGGGTCCGCGGTCATGCCGGGCACCCAGAAAATGAGCGTTGCGACCAGATGGCAACTACCGCAGCTGCTGGAGAAGACCTACCCGTGGATGAAGGGTATGAACTAACCGCTATTTCCAGTGATGAGCGGCGTTCTGACACGGCAGATCGTATTCGTGAGGACCTGATGGTGTAGAATTTTGATTGAGGTTTACAGTCAAGATATCTTCCTGAAGCCGTGGAGTTTTTAGTATTGGCAGCAATGTAATTTTCAATCCGTAATATGCGCCCTCAACCTGCATATAAGCCGTTCGGTAAACCCGTCTAAACCCTGATCAGAAGCACCATTGTCAAATCCGGCTTGTCAGCTTGACAAGTCAAATGCGTAAGTTCATACTACTTATTGTATTTTGCCAGTAGTGGACGCGATCCAATGTGACTTTGTCTGACGCCACAAAGGGCTTGACACTATAAGGTTGTACGAAGCGCCATGAACGAGCTATGATACGAAAGGTAAAAATAATTGATCTCAAAGTAGGCATGTACGTCATTATTCCGGACACATCGTGGAATCATCCGTTTGAGAAGAACAGCTTTCCAATCAAATCGCGTAAGGATTTGCAGCTGATTATCGACAGCGGATATACTGAAGTACAGATAGATACCGAAAAGGGCATGCCGATCGAGGATTATGAGCTGGTAGGCCATGCGCAGGATCACGCCCTTGGCAGCAGGCAATGGAGCGTTGATAATCTGGTGCCGGACACGTTATGCCGCGCATTGGATGATAACACGCTGCCCGGACATCAGCGGGCAGCCATGATTTATGAGTCCAGCCACGTTCTGATCGAGAGGCTGTTTGACGATCCCCGCGCCGACAACATCAAGGTGGCCAGGCAGAATATCACCGGTATTGTCGACATGATACTAGCCCGTCAAGATGTCGCCACCCTGCTGTTTCGTCTGGCGTGCCATGATTTTTCTACCTATTCGCATTCTGTCAACGTAGGCATCCTCGGCACCGCACTATCATGGCTCCTGTATCATGGATCGGACGCGCATGACCTGCATGAGTTGGGAACGGGGTTCTTTCTGCACGACCTGGGAAAGGTGAAGATCGATCCTGCCATTATTGAGAAGCGGGGCATGCTTACGGAGCATGAGATGAGCATTATGCGGGCTCATCCCTGGCAAGGCTACAAGATCATGCTGAATGCGAATCAGCTTTCCGAAGAATGTCGTATCATCACAGTCCAACATCATGAGCGGGAAGACGGGTTAGGTTACCCAAAAAGGCTCAAGGGCGATGAAATCCACCCGTATGCTCGCATCTGCTGTATCGCTGACGTATACGATGCCCTTACCTCAGACCGTTCCTATAAGCCCAGTCTGACTCCGGTTGAGGCACTGACGATCATGAAAGAGGAGATGCCCCACCATTTCCATAAAGATCTCTTCGAGAAGTTCGTTTTGTTGCTTTCACGGGCTTCAGCCGGCACGCACTGACCGGCAGATACGATTTTGATAAAGTCCCATAAGGCCCATAGCCCAACTCTCAACTCGCTCGTAGAAAGGAGTCCCATGAAACTAAACAAGAATCTCGGCATGCTTTTAACGGGTATCTGGCTCATCTTATCAGGATACAGCTGCTGAATCTCGGTTTTTCGGGACTCGGTACGCTCATGGCAACCTCTCAACCACGGCGGGCGCTCTGATCTTACTGGGGCGATAGGCCAGAACACTCAATGACGGAGCCGCCGGTGAGTTTCCCGTTGATGCACATTTCAACTGGTTCTTTGCCTTTGTCACAATATTGATATTCCATACTTGCAGATTTTATATTCATATAATATTAGAGACGGCGCAGAATTCGTTTTGTATTATTGTATTTAATGTAAGGTATTCTATCAACAGCATCTTCCTGTAGGTGTTGACTTCGTCATTTTTATAACACTATAACGTTGCTGTAGTATTCTGTAATCTATATCTACGCATCACCATATCAGTACGACAACCATTTCTATTTTGGTTTGACAGAGAATTAAAGCAGGTGTACATTCGCATGGATTATAGCGAATGGTGTGGCATGTTCATCGTTGAACTCATTGTTGAACTCAACAACATCCGATTCGTGGTATTATTGAGGGTGGCTATCTGTAAAAATGGTTATTGAAAGTGATCACGAAGGAGATTGATCATGAATGTGAAGCATTTGATTTTTGGTTTCTTCATTGTTGTTATGGCTGCAACATCTGTACAGGCAGTCCCGACGCAGATCACCGTGCGTGTGAAAGCCAAGGACGGCAAGTTTGTGGGAACTACCATGGGCGGTGTCTTAATCACTGTGAGGGACGTGCTGACCGGCGAACTCCTAGCCAAAGGCTATACCGCCGGCGGCACGGGTAACACCGTCAGGATCATGAAGACACCCGTATCGCGAGGCGTCCCCGTTTCTGACTCAAGCGCCGCCAAATTTACGGCAACCATTGATATCGCCGAGCCTACCTATGTCGAAGTGACCGCTTACGGTCCTTTGGCGGGCCTGCAATCCGCCAGCAAAATTTCCGCCACACAGTGGGTGGTCCCCGGAAAGGATATTACGGAGGGTGACGCTTGGCTCATGGAGATGCCGGGGTTTATCGTGGATGTTCTGGCCCCTCCCACACACTCGAAGCTTTCAGGCGTGCCGCAGACCGTCATCATTAAGGCCAATATCGTTATGATGTGCGGTTGCCCGATAACTCCGGGCGGTATTTGGGATGCGAATAAAATAGAAGTAAAAGCCCTCTTGAAAAAGAATGGGAAACAGGTCGGCGTCCTGCCAATGCAATATGCCGGCAGTCCCAGCCAGTTTTCAGGGACGTGGAGTATACCAGACGCAGGGATTTACGAAGCAACCGTGTATGCCTACGATGCCGCGACTGGCAATACCGGAATAAACAGAGCGACATTCATGGTCGAAAAGTAAGGCATGAACCCAGCGTACGATAATTATTTTGATTCGTATAGATGCCGTGGTACCCGTAGACGTTCTTACTGCGTCATCAACCAATAACGCATTAGCACATGATTCGGGACGAACTATCCCGAGACTGCAAGCACTGTGTAATACACCAGTGCATAATATAATCAGTATTCTGCAACAGTTTTCATCAAGCTCGTCTTCAAGCTTGCAGGTGCACTGCGGAGTAACCACTTCATAAGGAAAATAATAAATCGCGTTTGTACTTTGCTATGAGCTTTTTTCCTGGGAAAACTTATATAAAGCGAATCGTGACAGATTGTATATTTCATCTCGAATTTGTTACTCATGATTGAATATGATGCTGTAAGGCCTCAAAGCGTCTATTTTTACGATAGTATTATTTAGAAACGAAGGGACTTGCTTGCCCCGTAAATATCAGTCGGGGATATGCCCTTCCAACTGGGTCGTACACATGACCTAACTTTGAAGGAGATTTAGCCGATGAAGAGCGAAAGAAATCTTAAGGATGTAGTCGCACGTAGGATCGAGTTCTTCAGGAAAAAACCTGAAGCTGCAATCTACAAGCCGAAGGTCACCTCCCGTCATATTAAAAATCTCTATACCGAGTCAATGGCTCGTGAGCATCTTGTGAAGTCTGATTATGGTGAAGCAGCCGGAGGAGATAACCAGGCGCCGAACCCTATAGAACTTCTCCTCGCCGCCGTCGCGGCATGCATTGAGGCCGCTTTTTATGAGTTTGCCGTGCATGAAGGCTTTACAATCAATGCACTAGCCGTAGATGTAGAAGGCACGCTTGACCTTAGAGGTTTTTTCATGCTGGATGATGTATCAGCTGGATTTAAAGACCTGCGGTACACGTTTAATATAGAAAGCCCTGATGATGAAACCAGGATACGAGAATTCGCAGAAAAGGTCATAGCCCATTGCCCCGTTGTGGATAGCCTGAAAAAACCTACCCAAGTGTCGGGCCAGATAACGGTCGTGAAAGGATAGTAAATCTACAAGATCTGGTAATTATAATAATCTCAATTAATCCCCTTCCTTCCAGTTGTTCACTTATGAGGGGCGTAACATGAGAGTAAAGTTTCATTCAGTAGTCTATGCCCTTCACAAAATTGCAATGCATGCAAGAGGGAAACTAGATGACAGTTGATGAAGTTCTTTTTATTTGCGTATTGACCGCAGCCATCAATAAATAATGCCGATTCCCGCATCAAAACAATTGAACGATGGATTAGTTTAAGACAACTTTACTGGATTCCATTTGAGTTTGCCACCAAGGATATCGATTGCTGACTGTTTTCGTAGATGCTGACGCATGCCCTGTGAAACAAGAGGTCTACCGGGTTGCAGCCAGGTATCATATAGTTGTCACCTTGGTGGCCAACTCTTGGATGCAGGTGCCCAGAGAGGATAGAATCGTACTTCAAGTTGTCGGCAATGGGCTAGATGAGGCCGACAACTGGATTGTTGCCAATGTTACTCCCCACGACATTGTGGTCACGGCTGATATTCTTCTAGCGAGCCGATGCATCAAGGCAGGTGCGTACGCAATCAGTCCAACTGGGAAGGCCTTCACCGGGGAAAACATCGGAGATGCTGTCGCAACGCGTAACCTGCTTGCAGAGCTGCGTGGGAACGGCGAATCACTGGGGGGCCGGCACCCTTCTCCAAACGCGACAGATCAAGCTTTTTGCAGAAACTGGACCAGGTGATTCAGGTGGTTCGGCGCGAACATCCCAGCAAAGTCGGCTAGAGGTGTGCTTTAGGTTGTCAGGTGAACCATAAGAGTGGAACCGGATTTCTTATTAGGCGGTCTGAAACAATGGGCGAAAATTCATTTTGAAATGTGCAATTATTTCATTCATAATAATAACGCGATCTTCTTCCATACATCTACCCCTAAAATCCATCGAAATAATTAACATAATTGCGCATCAGGCATATATTCATAAATATTCAAAACAATTAATAGTGAAGGAACCCTATGGCTAAGGTTATCGAAACGTGGAACATTATAGGTTAGGTGGGAGAACCTTTAGGGTCTTTTATCGGAGGAGGCAAAAACCCCCATCGACACTTTATCAGATCCCGTTTGTCAGTATTATTGATAATTAGTATGTCTTACGAAGGGGCTAAGTAAGCTCAACTGAGGCAGGTGAGAAACAGAATATCTCGTCAATTGATGATACCGGACTGTTTCTTACAAGTCTTCCACACATGAAAATAAAATGCACACTTGCTTGCTGTTTCCGGCAATTTAACGGGATCATCAAAGCATGTTATTTATTTCTTGAATGATCTCCTGCTGAATAATCTTCGCTCCGAAACAGCTGTACTGCCAGAATAGCAAGGCACAATTGAGCAACCGCAAAGACCGCAAGCGCTGTATAGAATCCGTGCTTTAGCAGTAGCTCAAAGGCCAGAGCGCCCAAACCGAAACCGCTGAATAGGGAAAAGGCGTTCATGCCCATTGCGAGACCCCGCCGAGAAGGATTGAGCGAAGTAATGATTCCAGCCAATAGGGGGTGACTCATGTCGTATCCCAAAGAGAGAATCGCAATAATCACTGCTGGACAGAGTAGTGGTGCCCGTGGAATGAGTGCTGCGCCGGAGAAGGCGCCAATCAGGAGGCCTAATGGGATTATGCGCTTTCTCCCGAACCGATCCGCAACACGTCCGATGACCGGCCCAAACAGCATTCCTGGAACGCCATAGCCCAGCAGGGCTAGGCCGATCCCTTCATCGCCGAGACGATAGCGTTCCGAGAAATATAAACCGAGCCAGGTGAAGACTCCGGAATGGAACATGCCGTTGAGAAGGATATAGGCATACGCTTTTGCTCCTCTTGATCTGGTAAAGAGCGACCAGTATCCCGCAATCGCTTTACCAAGGCTTAAAGGATGTGCAGCGAATTCGCCTTCCAGAAACTGATGAAGGCGAATGGCGAAAGCAAGAACGGCTGCACTGAGACTGGCCGTTATAAGAAACACCACTCGCCAGCCAATGATAGGATTCAACAAGGCCCCGAAGCTTGACCCGAAAGCCATGCCTCCGGCCATCGCACCAAACATCCACCCTATGGGCCGGCCGCGTTGTTCGTAAGGAAAGAGGTCTCCGAGAAGAGCCAGAGCGATTGGTACGATTCCCCCGCTTGCGATCCCGCCCAGTAGGCGCCATATCACCATCTGAGTCGCAGTATGAGCCGTCGCTACGCCGGCTATCGTCACGACCATCAGCCCCAGCAACGCGAGAATAACCGGCTTCCTGCCAACCCGGTCAGAAATCGGTCCATAGAACAGAGTCGAGATGCCATAGGGCAGCATGTACGCAGGAACGAGCATCCCAAGGAAATCCGTAGACTCGTGGAATTGGAGTGAGAGCGCCGGGATGAGCGGGGCTACAAGATACGCTTGGAAGAATATGAGAAAAGCCGCTGCCGACATGACACGCAGCACCGCTTCACGCTTGCTACCCGAATCGTACGGCATTCTGACTGGTCCTCCTGTAATTTGTTCCGCATTCGGCCCGCTTATGTTGCTTGATGCTAGGCATTCTTTTGAGTTTAACCCCGGACCGTTACCCTTTTATAATAATTCTCATTCATAGCCTACTTTCTTATGGATTTCTCATTGACCATATATTACCAGACTTCACAGAGCGGTACATAACCCGATTATCGAAGAATTCATACAAATAGGCAAGAATTGGGCAGGATCGGTCTATTAATCTTTGTTCTTTCAGGGATAGGATATAATTGTTAAGAGGGCGGCAAAATGATTTACACAGCAAATGTATTAGTTGTACTAAACAGGTAAAAGGAGAAACAAACAATGCAGAAACGTAAATTGGGGAAAAGCGGCCTGGAAGTGTCGGCACTAGGCTTAGGTTGCATGGGAATGAGCTACCATCGCGGTCCCGCCTCCGACAAGAAAGCCATGATAGCGCTGATCCGCAAAGCAGTGGAGCTTGGCGTTACCTTATTTGATACCGCCGAGGTCTATGGCCCGTTCATCAATGAAGAACTCGTAGGTGAAGCACTTTCTCCTTTTCGCAAGGAAGTGGTCATCGCCACAAAGTTTGGGTTCAACTTTGAGAACGGAAAGTCGATGGGTCTGAACAGCCGACCGGAGCGTATCCGCCAAGTTGCCGAAGAATCTCTCAAACGGCTCAAATCCGAAAGCATCGACCTCTTCTACCAGCACCGTTCTGACCCCAACGTGCCAATCGAGGACGTAGCGGAGACCGTGAAGAATTTGATTCGGCAAGGTAAGGTGAAGCATTTCGGACTTTGTGAAGTGAGCGCACAAACGATACGCCGCGCCCATGCTGTTCAGCCCCTTACTGCTGTTCAAAGCGAATACTCCCTGATGTGGAGGCAGCCGGAAGAGGAGGTCCTGCCAACACTCGAAGAACTCGGGATCGGTTTTATTCCTTACAGCCCTCTTGGCAGAGGTTATCTCAGCGGCGCTTTGAATGAACATACAAAGTTCGACAGCAACAACGACAACCGCGCCACCTTGCCTCGCTTCACCGCAGAAGCGATGAAAGCGAACCGGAGTCTCGTGGATCTGCTCGCTGAATTAGGTCGGCGGAACAGAGCGACACCCACTCAGGTCGCGTTGGCCTGGCTGCTTGCTCAGAAACCTTGGATCGCTCCGATTCCGGGCACAACCAAGCTAGAGCGTCTGGAAGAGAATCTGAGATCGGTAGACCTGGAATTCACTCTCGAAGAATGGCATGACCTCGATCGCGTCGTCTCTAAAATTAAATTACAAGGTGATCGATATCCCATAGATCAGGAAAAACAGGTCGGACACTGAAAACGTTACAGGCAATGTGCGACTTGACCCTCTGTTTTCTGCAAATGATGCTTCGCACTTTTCCGGTGCGTACGTAATTTTCGAACCGGGGGCCAGATCCGTCACCAAGCCTGAGGTGCAGAGTTTTCAGATGTCGGCGAGAACAACTGAGAGCCGATCAAGCCGAGCTGCTCAACTTCGCGATTCTTCCAGTGCGAAAACCACGCGCCAGAAGAAGTAGGGGCTCAAAGCGATTACGCTACGGGTCATGGCTCAGCCCCGCATGAGCCTTTTAATGAGGACCGCATATGAAAATTTCATTAATTTTTTTAGCTTTTGCGATCGTCGTTTTCATTGTTTTATTCTTTATTCTTGGGATAATTTCTAAGTCGGGGAAAGCCCCTGGATTAGTCGAAGGGACTCTATCAAAATGCCCAAATAAGCCTAATTGCGTTTGCAGTGAGCAAAAAGATGATACCAATCACTATATTGACCCTATAATTATTCCTCAAAACATCAAGTTTGATACATTGCCCATTCTAAAAAATGTAATTCGATTAATGGGAGGTACTATCAATGATGAAAGTGAAAACTATATTGCATCTACGTTTTCGTCGTCAATTTTTGGATTCGTGGATGATTTTGAAATTAGAATAGATTCGAGCCAAAAAGTGATCCATATTGGCTCAGCATCCAGAGTCGGTTATGGTGATGCGGGTGTTAATAAAAAGAGAACTGAATTACTTAAAAAACTATATAAGAAGATTTCAGAGGCTAACCATTCACTCAATGCGACGCCAAAAAATAGCGCGCATTAGCTTTGGTGTTCATTTGTACTTTCCAAGTCGTAATTTGCATTGATTTTTAGTCAACACCGGTGCAGGCTAGCAGGTGTTGTCGAGAGTACCGAGAGCTCTGATGCGTGACGGATTTCGTTTGTAGCTTGCAGTGCAATATCATGACGAATCAGTTTTTGGCCGTTGCTGCAAACTCATACCGCTAAATTTGGATATAATATTAGTGAAAAATAAGAGTTTGTTCACAGTCAAGAACCCTGCGGAAAAACAAGGGGCATACTGGCATGGTTTCGTTAATAAAAAGATATTTAGAACGATTCCTGTAACCGCATAATATACAACACTTTGAACGAGGGAGACAACTATTATGAAAGTGCAAATACCCAACGAACTGAAGTCGGATATGCCACAAACCATGTTTGGAAAGATTCTCGCCGCAACGCCGGTGGTGATGGCCGTGCTAGCGACGATGCTCGCGGGGCTAGCTTCCAGTGAGATGACACGCGCCCAATATGACCGCTCGCTAGGCGCGCAGCAGCAGTCCAAGGCGGGCGACCAGTGGAGCTTCTTCCAAGCCAAACGGATGCGCGGCGCCTTCCAGCTCAACACGGCGGAGTTGCTCCAAGCCGTCAGCGAGGTGCATCCGCTGGAGCTAGCAACTCTCAAGAAATGGGCGGAAAAGGCCCAGCCGAAACTGGTCGCCGTGCTGGATTCCCAACCTGGAAAGGACGCCATAGACTTTTTGCAGCGCGGGAAGGTGCCGCCCACCAGCGCCGCGGCAACCCCGGACCCGAAGTTAAAGGCCGCGTTGGATGGCTTGGAAAATTTGAAGGCGGATTCCGCGATGGCCGTGCTGCTCGCGCCGATTGATAACACGGCGCTCGAAGCCAATGTGCGCGCCGCCCTCAACCGGTCCCAAGACTTCGATGAAGCCGCGAAACCGATTAACCAGGTCATCGACCAGATGGATACGTTGGTGACGAGTGCCGCCGCGCCGTCCGTCCGCGCAGGGGCCGCGACCGGCCCATCCGTCAACCGGGATTTCATGACCGCGCGCCTGCGTTATATGGCGGCAAGATATGAAGTCGAGGCGCGGTTGAACCAGGCAATTGCAAATCTGTACGAATTGCAAGTCCGTAAGAGCAACTTTTCGGCGGAACGCCACCACGCCCGGAGTCAGAAATTCTTTTTTGGCATGCTCGGGGCGCAATTTGGCGTGATCGTCTCAACGTTCGCGATGGCCGCGCGGAACCGCAACCTGTTGTGGTCGCTCGCCGCCGCAGCTGGATTGCTGGCGATTGCGTTTGCGATCTATGTGTTCATGTACGTCTAAACAAAATGAGTTGTCCCGGGACTTCGACCGGTGGCGGTGCCAAGAAGCAATCAGAAAACTCACTGGGCAATCTGGCGCCTGAAAGTTCCTTGGCCCGATCTGCTACGTAAAACACAGAGATGCGGCCAGAGCATTATTTGAGCAGCATAAGTGTTCAAAACCTGGTTCGTTGAGGAGTAACATGGGATAAGTTGCAGCTGTGGACTTTATTGGATTGTTAATAGGTGGAGGCGGTAGGAATCGAATAAACCCATCACCTTTATTTCTACTGATTTTTGGGTATTTGGATTAAGTGGTTGAAGTGTCCCCCTTGCTCATATCGGAAATCCGGTATTAGCGAGGGGGGGAATAGTGCTTAATTAGAAGCTGAAGGTATTGTAACTATTTAACTTTTAACCAACTTAGGCATCAGATAATAATAATTTCCATCATAACACAAAGCCACGCAAAATGGGATATACTAGAAGATATAACTTTAGCTTTTAAAATTATTTGCGCTTTGATTTGCCACTGGCAAAAGGGGCCGATACGACAGCCCTTGTAAAGTAATTTATCAGGAACACACAGATTAAATATCGGGTAAAGCAACAGGGCTCTATCTTGAAACCGGGAAATAAATAAAAAGGAGGTTATGAACATGGCAGAGAAACTTAAAAAAGTTGAATGCGACCCTAAATGTGGCTTTATGATCCAGAGCCATGATGAAAAAGAAGTCGTGGAGATGGCTACACAACACGCAAAAAAATCGCACAACAAAAACATCACAGAAAAAGACGTAAAAGGGATGATGAAAGACGCATAGTTTTTGCTGGTTTGAAGACGGATGGTTGCTGCCAGCGGGCTTGGGAAAAGGCGTAATCGGGTACGGATGTATGGAATATAAATCATCACAAAAAAAGGAGGTGTAAAATGAAGGTGAGGGCTACAATACAAGTTCTTCTTGTTGCGGTCGTTGTTCTGATGCTTGTCGGTCCAGCACTTGCGCTGGAAATGTCGGGAGTAGTTACCGCCGTAAATGTTGAGAAGAGCACAATTGCGCTGGAGTCTGAGAAGATGGCGGTCAGCTTTGATTGTGAAACGGGATCCCTGCTCAAAGATATCAAGGTTGGGGATACCGTGACAGTCCAGTTCACGGAGGAAGGCGGGAAAAAGCTGGCTACCAGCGTTACTCGTATAGCTCCCATGAAATAGGTTGGTCCAGCCCCATGCCACGCGGATAAATACTAAAGTTGCTGTATAAGGGCAGGCTTATGCCTGCCCTTTTTTGTCAAGGATAATGTTCGAATGAAGCGGGCCTGTAGATGCAGACCCCGCTGTTAACAGGAGAAAGAAAGATAACGATTCAAAAACGACATTTCATCACTTCCCAACAACGAGAACCGCAAAACTGTCCTTAATCATTGTTGGCCTAGGCTTCGGTACTTCAGGCGTTGGTTTCGGTGCCGGAGCAAACTCGGCTACGGGGAGATAGATTTTATTCAGCTTTGTATCTATCGCCATTGTTCGAGCACTTCGCTGGGTTGGTACCGTCTCCACATAGAACTTTCCTGGCAGCAATTCCCGTGCTACCGTGAGTGTCCCGTCACCATTTGAACTAAATGCAAGCCCGGTCTCCGTATCATAAACATTTGCGTCAACGCCTGCGCCAATAGGTATAGTAGCAATCACTTTTCCTGAATCTATGTCCAGAACTATCATTACTTTATTGTGGCATCCTGAAAATATCTGATGATGCGCGATATCAATTGCCATGCCAGTCGGTTCGTTACAGGGGCTTAAAGAATACCGTTTTGATATCGTAATATTTTTACTATCCAATTCGACAACCTCATTTGTGTTCTCAATATTTACAAAAACCCTACCCTTATTGTCCGTGGCTGCAAATTCCGGCTTCCCGCCGAGGGCAATCGTTCTTAGCACCTTGCCTGAAGCAGCTTCAAATGCCGTTGCATCTTTGCTTTTCCCGTTAAACGTGAATACCCGTTGGGTAGCAGGGTCATATAATATGGCATCGGGATTCTCCCCAGTCTTAACTTGTCCGATGACCTTTAGAGTCTTCATATCGAATATGGAGGCAGTATTTGCCTTCCCATTGCTTATAAAGCCACGAGTCAGTTCGGGAGCAAGTGCTATGCCGTGAACTCCCGGCGTGTCAGGGATTTCACCTACCACTTTATCAGTCATAGTGTCGATAACCGTGACATGAGTTCCACGAGAAATATACAACCGATGGGCAGAACTATCCACGGTCAGGTAATCCCAACCACCTTCACCCCCCAACGGGAGTTTATTGATAACGTGATAACCTGATGCTGCGTGTGCTACTGTGCTGATAATCAATAGAACAGTAACAATGAGCGATTTCATGGTTAAACCTACCTTTAAAGTATATTGTTTTGACACTTGATTGCGGTAAAAAACAAATACTATCTCATCGACTTTGCTGTTTCTCGATTCTCTTTACTATATGAAGTTGCCGATAAGGAACTGGCTTAAAAGTGCAGGGGGCCGATTGTAGCGAGACTTGGACAGTAAATAACCCCGCAGCAAGCTGCGAGGCATTTTGACTAGAATCTAAAACCTATTTGCTCATCATGCTGATACCGAATATAGTTTCTAATCACTTCCGCCGTTACTTTGTCGCCAACCGAACGGACAAAGCAACCATCGTTCCACAGTTCCCCTCCCCAGAGCTTTTTCTTTATCTCCGGGAACTCTTGGAACATTATTCTGGTGGAGATACTTTTAATCATTTGTACTACCTTCGCAGGCGCATACTTCGGAGGAACAACCAAAAACAAGTGTACATGGTCATCCATGACTTCCATCGTATCTATTTCCAAATCGTACTGTTCAGCTATCTCACGAAAGATTTCTTTCAATCGTTTCGTCATGCGATCGTCGAACAGTTTTTTACGATATTTCGGTATCCATACGAAATGGTACTTGAGATCATAGACACAATGTCTGCTTCTTCTCAATGGGCTCATGGCCCGTATTGTATCAGAAAATCATCCTGACTTCGTCAGGATATCCTTTTCATCCCAGCAGCAAGCTGCTGGGTATTCAAGGATGTTTTTTATAAAAAATGCCAGAGCCATTTATTATCTACTCAGAATTCATCGCAAAAAAATCTATCGAAACAGCCTCATTATGATGTACAGTCTTCACGCCAAAGGCAATTCGTCTGCTCGCATGTCAGCACTTGAGCAGACATATAACAATCTTTATTCCCCTCGGCCCTCTGGATTGCTCTAATGAGATCTGATTTAGTCATGTTCCTCCTGTCAATCCCCATTTTTCTTGCAATGTTTCTGATATCCTGGAGTTTATTCATTTTCTCAATCTCCACTTCCCTTTTTTTCGCGAATATTTTGATGTCTATAACCTTTCCCGCCCTACTTGCTTTCTTTTTCGCGGCGTCTTTAATGCTCTTAATCTTCACTTGTATACCCCCCTATAGGCTTATCAGATGCCTGCAGGAATTGCCGATAAATATTAAGTATACCATATCAAGGGGGATTCATCGCTGGGAGTAGCGGGGTGTTCTCAAAATATCTTCCGGCAAACAACCCCCTGCCTTTTCGAACCCCAGCCCTTAGGTCCTCACCCTCTAGATTGAAGAACTCAGCATCCATAGCTCATTGTATCCCGTTCTGTTTGAAAGTCCAATCAACGTAGTGATAATTCATACGGTTATACAGGTTAGGATTCCCATAATATTAGCAATTCATTTTGAGTCATATTTATTTGTTAGATAGGCTATCAGTGCGCCAATGGTTCCAGCAACTATTGGCAACGAATAAACCAAGGAATAACCAGCCAACTTGAATTTATCCATTAAAACACTGCAGACCAAATAGAATATTATGAAACCATTGGACATGATGATGTAAAGTCTGGCTTCCCGTGACTTGACTAATCGGAACTGCCAAAGAGAAGATAAAATGACATATAAAATGGTTAGAAAGACTATTAATATTATTATTAATGTCATCTTCATATATCACCGAGCTTATGCGAACAAATTATCATGCAAAGGGCCAAGGGGAACGGCGTCTCTATACCACGTTCCTCTTGAGCAAAGTGTTAACTGTTTCGTAATTTTTCGATTATTTTTTCAACAGTCAGTATCTTTTCATAGACCGCACCCAATGCAGCCATATATGCTCAGTGTACGTGGTTAGCAGGGATTTCAATGTCATTAAAGACTAAGTTTCTTGTTGCACAAGCGTCATGGGCAACCGTAGGACAAGAGGTTGAGTCATGAAAATTACCGTTTTTGTTCATTCATGCTAGTTCCCGAAAAACCCTTATGGTGCGATTTTAATTCATAACCAAATAACTCAATGCCGTTTGCCTGTTCCGATTGTCAATTTGTTTCACGGCCATTGACAGAGCTTTTCTGCTGCCGACGAAGACGCACAATTGCTTGGCTCTGGTTAATCCCGTATATATTAAATTTCGAAAAAGCATTTTGAAATGTTGAGTGGCAACGGGAATAATCACGGCATCAAACTCACTGCCCTGCGATTTATGAATTGTAATGGCATAAGCAAGAGATATCTCCGTTAAATCTTCACGTTCATAGGCAATCGTCTGCTTCCCAAACTGAATCAGACAGGAGTAATTTTCCAGATCGATCTGCCTTATCCTGCCGATATCCCCATTGAACACACCCAGGTCATAGTTATTGCGGGTCTGAATAACCCTATCACCCTCTCGATAGACCCGCTCACCAAGTTGAATTTGCTTCTTTCCCTGATGCTCAGGATTAACGGCTTGCTGAATGGATTGGTTCAGATTAAGCGTTCCAAGACTACCCCTGACTTGTGGAGATAGAATTTGAATCTCAATATCCTTGCCGAAGTATTCAGGAATCGTCTTGGTATATAATCGTAGAACCATATCAAGCCCCGTCATACCATGATGAATGGCAGACCACGGATGAATTGACTTGATAAGGGACTTTAATTCCGCAATAGCCCCTTGTGCCTCATGGACTTTAAGCAAATCAACATGTTTGAACTTTTCAGGAATGTTAAAAATCGGAGCGTGGATTTCCGATGTGTCCTTGAATTCCTGTACAAGCAAACTTTCAATCAATAGTGTATCTTCTTCCCGCTTCATAACCCCCGTCAATTTATTGCCCGATTGAACTACCTGCTCCTCTCCGGTTGTAACAACCTGTTTAATAGCGGCCTTTGCCCTGCCCAGGAAATGCAATTGTTCCTGCGTTGCTTCATCAGCATCAATAAATAAACATCCCGCCTTGTTTTTCCATAATTCTGGTTTATGGAATGGAGATTCAATCTTTGGAACCTGACCTTTGTTAATTTGGTGGGCAAAGCGGACAATGATTGATTCTTCAGCCTGACGGAAAACTTTAGTAAGTCTGAAGTTCGGCACACGGCTTGCCTGTAATAAGTCATGCAGAACATTACCGGCGCCTACAGAGGGTAATTGGTCTGGGTCGCCAATAAACAGTACCTGCGCATTCTGAGGTACAGCTTTAAGGAGTGCAGCGGCAAGATTAATATCAAGCATGGAACATTCATCAATAATCAGGAAATCAAGTTGTAACTGGTCATCTTCGCCCTTCTTAAATCCATTTTTACCAGGAGTCCATTCGAGCAAACGATGGATCGTCTTTGCCTCAAACTCTATGACTTCACTCATGCGTTGGGATGCTCTGCCTGTAGGTGCGGCAAGAACGACTCTCTTGTTCATTGCCTGAAGAAGTTTAACAAGAACCTTTGTGCAGGTTGTCTTTCCGACCCCCGGCCCGCCAGTCAATATTGAAAATGATTTGCTTGCAATACCAGCAACCGATGCTTGTTGTTCATCGGAAAGAATAATACTTTGCTTTTGACAATACCGTTCAAGCCAACTATTTATTCTGCTTGCATCGGCATTAACGGTCTGATTAATCCATTGCTTAACTCTCTTGGATACATATTGTTCATCAAAGTAAATGGAATTCGAATAATATGCTGAAACTTCCTGGCCATTTTCATCCGGCAATCCCCTTTTCTTTATCTCATTGGCAATAATCAGGGATTGAAGTATGCCCGTTATCTGTTCCTGTGTCCCCGTTTCGAGCAAATCTTGAGTGTTCTTGATAATTTGGGATTCAAGCAAATAACAATGACCATTATCACGAGCCGCTGCCAATACATGCTTTATCCCTGCTTCCATGCGTGGAACCCCATCTTTTTCAAAACCCATATTTAAAGCTATCTTGTCGGCAGAGAAAAAACCTATACCATAAATGTCCCTTGCCAATTGATATGGATTACTGGAAACCTTGTTGATCGCACCATTACCATAAGTTTTATATATTTTCACAGCGAATAAGGTACTGATACCGTAACCTTGTAGGAAAATCATTACATCCCTGATTGCCCTATGTTCCTGCCAGCTATTTTTAATGTCCAAGAGTTTCTTTTCGGCAATTCCGGGAACCTTTAATAGCTCCTCTATATTGTCCTCAAAAACCTGTAGCGTCTGATCTTTGAAGAAATTTACAATTTTGTGAGCAGTCTTCGGGCCAACATTCTTTATTAAACCTGAACCAAGATATTTTTCAAGTGCGGCACTAGATGCCGGTTTTTTCTCAATTGCATGTTCCGCCTTGAACTGCTCACCGTGCTTCTGGTGGTAAGTCCAAGTACCGTAGAATTCCATTGAACTACCTGCAAAAACTTTTGCTTGATGAATAATCACGGCTACGAGTTTATGAGGTTCATCGAAGGGACTGACTTTCAGGACTGACCAGCCATTTTCAGCATTGTGGAAGGTGACTCTTTCCACGATTCCGGAAAGGCAAACAAGATTATCGGACGGTTGCGGGTGGGGAGCTGTTTTCATGCTGTGTTGATTATACAGGATTCGGGTATTCAGGTAAACCATAAGCGCTGGTTTGGAATAATACTCTACATCATTTCACAACGGTCTACTTGCACTGATTTTGACATCCTTCCCGGCCCAAAGACCAAGGATTCCCGAAATCAGGCTCTGCAACTACTGAGAACCCTGCAGATCCTGTTTGCAGACGCGGCAGAGATGTTTGCCGCGTTCTATATCGGCAGAACATGAGGTTGGAATGAGCAGTTTCCTCACTGAAGAAGGAGATTCGCGGTTCGGAGAAACATCTGATCGTCGGTATTGATGCTGCGAAAGTGAAGCACAATGCGTTCTTCGGTACAGCGCGGGACAGGACACTGGTGAAGAATTTGGTCCGCCTGCAAGCACTCGATACTTTGGCGAATCTTCTGGCCCGGGATGTGAAGCCATGACTATGATTGCCTCAAAGTGTTCTTCCGCGCTGGTAGTTGCTCATTTATTATTTCTCTCTTTTCATCCAGAATATGGGTTATACCATTAATCCAAGTTTCTGCCATTTCCAAATTTTCCGTCAGGTCCCCATCGATATTCTTGCTATCAGAAAATATGTCAGTATTACTTCCCAACTACAAGTACCGCAAAGCTATCCTTAATCATGATTGGTCTTGGCTTTGGATCTTCTGTCGTCGGTTGAGGAGCCGGAGCAAACGCGGCTACTGGCATATATATTTTTTGGGTCTTTGTATCTAGTGCCATCGTTCGCGCACTCTGTTGGGTTGGCACCGTCTCAGCATCAAATTTTCCCGGTGATGCTTCTCGGACTACCGTGAGCGTTCCTTCGCCATTTGAACTGAAGGCAAGCCCAGTCTCTGCATCAAAAACATTCGCATCAACGCCTGCCCCAATAGGGACGGTGGCAATTACTTTACCTGAATCCACGTCCATGATTGCCATTATCTTATTATGGCATCCTGAAAATGTCCGGTGATGTTCAATATCAATTGCCATGCCCGATGGTCCTTCGCAGGGTTTTAAAGAATACCTTTTGGTTATCCCGAGCTTTTTGCTGTCCAGTTCGACAATCTCGTTTGTGTCCTCGATATTTACAAAAACTCTGCCCTTATTATCAGTTGTTGCAAATTCCGGCTTGCCGCCAAGAGCAATCGTTTCCAGAACTTTGCCGGAAAGTGCATTAAAAATGGTGGCATCTTTGCTTTTCCCGTTAAAGGCGAATACCCGGAGGTAAAAAGGCTCATAGAGAATGGCATCTGGGTTCCCTCCAGTTTTAACTTGCTTGATTACCTCCAGGGTGTCTAAGTCGAATATGGAGACAGTATTTGCCTTACCATTGCTGATAAAGCCACACCTCAGTTCGGGAGCAATTGCTATTCCATGGACTCCCGGCGTGTCGGGGATATCACCAACCACCTGATCAGTCACAGTGTCGATAACCATAACATGGGTGCTACGGGAAAGGTACAGACGATGGGCAGCACTATCGACAGTCAAGTAATCCCAACCACCTTCACCTCCTAACGGGAGTTTATTAACGACGTGATAACCTGAAGCTGCTTGTGCTGTTGCATTGATGAGAAGGAAAACGGTTACAATAAGCGATTTCATGACAATCCTTTCCTTGCAGAAGCATATTATTATGACACTTGATATCTATAAAAGCCTAATATTCATACTTTGCGAAGCAATATAACACAGAAGATTGCTTATGGAACATCTTAATTGAAAACAGCAGGCAGGCTCGCTCTTTTAATCGATTTAATGTCCCGCTGCAATTCCTAGAAGTTATTACTTCAAAATGAGTTCTGAACGTGCTGTTGAGAATGAAATCGAAACGAACGAGTTTCTTCGGAACCGCGATATTTGGCATGGCCATGAAATAGAGGTTTTGCCGTACAATCCATCCGGATGTTAAACTCACTTTTGAGAAAGTCAAATCTTACCCGCACATGGGAAACAGCCCAACCTTGAGGGGCTGGATTGTCTTAATAAATTAGCGAATGTAAAATTGGCATTTCCACCCGTAAAAACAACAAGAACAGAATATACCACGCTTGCCCTTTTTTGGCCATATCAGGGATTCCAGGAGGGCGATGCCCACAGAGGCGTCCCGAAAACCTAAGAAGGCGTTCTACAGACTTAAAAGGATCACCACCCTTTTCAATGCGGATCCTTATCTTCTTTGTTTCTTTGCCAGCATCTCAGTCTCATGAAGCAGTTTTTCCACTTCACCCAGCCCGATGTCCCAGAAGTGCTTGTTCCCGATATCGATCCCCAGTTTTTTGAAGATGTTTTTTGGAGATTCCGAGAGGCCTGCGGAAAGGAACTCCTTTACCTTGATGATAAATGCCGGGTCTTTTTTCACCGAATTCTGGAGCGACTTGGAAATCAAGAGGCCGCTCGCATAGGAATAGACGTAGAAAAAATACCGGATATGGCTCCAATAAATCCACCAGTTCTCCGAGCCTGCCGACTGCTCGACTGCTTTGCCCATGTAGGATGCCATGTGCTTTTGAAACAGTTTCCCGATATCGCCTTTTGAAAGATACCCCTTTGCGCGGAAGGCCGCATGCAGCTCCTGCTCGAACCGGTAGCAAGCCACCTGTCTGAAGATCGACGAAACGTCATCATTGAGCTTTTGCATCATCATCGCCAGCCTCAGTTCATCGTTTGCCGAACGGAGAATCTCCTCAAGCACGAAGTCTTCCATGAAGGTGCTTGCCACCTCGGCCGTCGATGTCGGCGTGCCGAAGTCGAGGGCGTGCTGCTTCTCCCGGATCAGTTCATTGTTGACGCCGTGGCCAAGTTCATGGGCGATGGTCAGAACGTCGTGTAGTTTGCCTGCATGGTTCAGCAGTATATAGGTGGGCTGAGAAATAAGGTGATGGATGCAGAATGCGCCGCTCTCCTTACCCTTGCGAGGATAGACGTCGATTTGCCCGTTTTTGATGAACCCGGCAAAGATGTCACCGAACTGCTTGTCGAGCCCGTTCATCACTCCGTAGACGAGGTTCACGGCCTTCGCATAGGGGTATCTCCTGGAGACGTCGCCGTATTCGACGTTCCGGTCATGGTACTCGAGGCGCTTGACCCCGATCAGCTTTGCCTTCAGCGCGTAAAATCGGGAAGGGATGTCGAAGCGTGCAGCCACCGAGCTAATGAGCGTATCCACAACCTCGCTGTCGATGTCGTCGGCAAGATGCCTGAGTGCATCGGGCCGGGGCGTGCCGCGCAGCTCGTCATCGGTCTTCTTGTTCGCAAGCACTGAGTTCAACTCCGCCTCAGCGACCTCGGCGTTCTTCTGCAAGATGTCGTTGAAGGCCCTCGCCGCTGTGTCGCGTACGCGCTTGTCCTTGCTGTTCATCAAAGCGATGATCTCTGTGAATGGCTTTACTCTCCTGACGCCATTCTCGGTAATGACGGAACGCTCTTCCTTTGAAAGAAACCCTGATGTCATTTTCGTCCAGTTTGCATATGATGTGGCTGATTTAAGATTTAATATTTTTTCCTCGGCTTCGCTCAAATGATAGCGTGATTCCGCGAATATCCGCTGCAGGAAATGCCGGTACTTCGCGAGTCCGTCGTAGACCAGAAATTTCTGCTGTATCTCCGGTTTGATCCTCGCAATGCGGAGGTAAAAAAACTGAATGTCATTTTCAATCTTCTTGCTGAATTCCTCGATCTTATTGAATTTTGCCTTGAGTTTCGGATCGTTCTGGTCCTGCTGGGTACGAAGCCAGAAATAGAACCCCTCGTTTCCATCGGATCCGTACAGGCGCTTCCATGATTCGTATTGGTCAAGAGCCCGCCGCAGGATCGCTGGGTCATCGAGATAATCCGACCGGTCCTTCCAGGTGTCGATGAACTCATAACTTTTCCGCTCGATGAGGACTCTCTGTTTGGCCATCAACGGATCACTGTCGCCGATGAACAGCGGCTGGAGCTTCCAGACGGTATGAGGGATCGAAAGTGTCTTTTCCTGTGTCTTGCCTTTTGTCGCTGCTTTTCCTGTTGGTTTCATTCCTGCTCCTTCACGAATCATTGATCCGCTTCTTTATGCCAAGTATACTAAAAAAACGCGCACACTACGCAGCGAAGGTGAACTTACCGCGGCCTAGGAAGGATGCCCCCTCAATTATCACATGCTAAATTAATTCTTGACATCCTCCGTTCTGTGTGAGAAAATCGTCCTGAAGTTCGGAAGTCTTTGTTGCAAAGAGGTCGCAAAGATTTACGCTTTGCGGCTTTTTTTGTGACATTTCCGCATCTTCAATATCCATAGAAGGAGGTTGAACCTGAATGGCTAAAGGAACCGTAAAGTGGTTCAATGATTCCAAGGGATTTGGATTCATTACCAAAGAAGACGGCGGAGATGTTTTCGTCCACTTTTCCGACATCCAGGACAGCGGCTTTAAGTCGCTGGCTGAAGGTCAAAACGTGACGTTCGACGTTGTTGACAGCCCAAAGGGCCCCAAAGCAGCAAATGTCGTAAAATTCTAAACACCTAACCTTTAAAGGCAGGCCTCTAGAAAACGGAGGACTGCCTTTCTTTTTTCACAATTCTCCTGCCCCTCGTTTATGCGGCCTTTTCCCTCCCCGTGATCTCTTGCAGCGCCCGCAATGCCATCTCATAGTCTGGGTGGTTCGACTGCTCCGCAACGATCTCCTTGTATCTGACGATGTCGTTCTTATCAATGATAAAAATGGATCGCGCCAGAAGTCGCAGCTCCTTGATCAGCACGCCGTATGCCGTACCGAAAGCCGCATCCCGATGGTCGGAAAGAGCCTTCGCCTTGTCAATCTCGGCGGTCGCGCAGAAACGCGCAATCGCAAAGGGCAGATCCATGCTGACGTTCAGCACTACGACGTCATGGGGCAGGGAAGCCGCCTCGCTATTGAACCGCCTGAGTTGAAGATCACACACCGGCGTGTCGAGCGATGGTGTTACGCTGATGATTTTCGTCTTTCCTGAAAAATCCTCCAGCCTGACTTCGGCAAGCGTTGCGTCAAGTACCGCGAAATCCGGGGCACGATCCCCGATCTTGATATCGGGACCAACAATGGTAAGCGGTTTTCCTTTCATTTTTATGATCTCTTTTCGCTCCATATTGATGCTCCTTTCATGAAAAGCGGTTCAATCGATGGCTTTTTTATCGCCGGCGCAATAACGACTGTAATTCACTAACTCCTATCCTAGAAAAAAGATAGAGCACCTCGGCAGCTTTGTCAAGTAGTGATCCGAAGCGCAACGCAAAGGTCGCAGAACCGCTGCATAACCGGCTTTTCGCTCCACGGGGGGAATCTTTTTTGTTTTTTCCTCTCATGCTACTATGGTATAATCATGTGCATGATAAGCGAGATAATGCCCCTCGACCAGGTACTGCAGAAGCGTGCAGCCATCTCATCCCGTGCCATATTCGTCAAGTTCGAAGGGAAGAAATACACCTATAAAGAAATGGACCGACTGTCCACAGTTTTCGCAGCGGAGCTGGTCCGGAGGGGCATGAAACCGGGCGATCGGGTGGCCCTTCTCTGCCATAATTGCCCGTACTTCATTGCAGCCTATTTCGGTATCGTACGGGGAGGTGGCATCGCGCTGCCGCTCAACAACCTCCTGACCGCCGAGGAAATCGATTTTATCCTAAGCGACGCCGGCGTGACGATCTGTCTGTATGATGCCGACTCCGCCTGCACGGCAGAGAAGCTGACTCGCGTCGACGGCCGGTCCGATCTGATCATAAGCCAAGTGGCGCACGCGGACCTTTCCGGGGAAGCATTCCAATCGCCGCCGCACACGGCTGATGATATCGCGACTATCTACTATACGTCAGGGACCACAGGGCGGCCCAAGGGCGCCCTCCTCTCGCACCGGAACGTCCTTACGAATGCCATAGCCGCAACGGAAGTGATCGGCGTAACCCACAAGGACCGGTTCATCTTGTTCCTGCCGCTGTTTCATTCTTTTACCTATACGGTCTGCGTTGTCCTCCCGCTCGTCACCGGCGCGATGATATCGCTTCTTCCTTCGGTAAAGCCCTTCTCTCGTGTTGTAAAAAAGCTGATTGTCGACCGGATCACCCTGTTCGTCGCCATACCGACGGTCTATAAGATTCTGGCAGAGAAGAACATGCCCTTCTTCGTAAAGCCCCTGCTCAATCTCCGGCTCTGCGTTTCTGGCGCGGCACCGCTGCCGGTAAAAGTGATCCATGCGTTCGAGAGCGCTTTCAAGGTACCCCTTCTCGAAGGATATGGTTTGACCGAGGCCTCTCCTGTGGTATCCATTAACCCCTTGGAAAAAAGCAAAAGGAAACCAGGCACTGTGGGGCTTCCTCTCCCGGGCGTAGAAGTCAAGGTTGTTGACGACAGCGGTTACCAACTTCCTCCGGGTATTGCCGGGGAATTGCTGGTAAAGGGTCCGAATGTTATGCAGGGTTATCTGAACAATCCCGAGGCAACGGCGAAAACCCTCAAGAACGGATGGCTCTACACGGGCGACGTAGCGTCTATCGACCAGTCGGGGCACATAAGAATCATCGACCGCAAAAAAGACATGATCATCGTTGACGGGCTCAACGTTTATCCTTCCGAGGTTGAAGAAGTGCTCTACCGGCATGAGGCGGTCAAGGACTGCTCAATGATCGGCATGCCCCATGAAATCGAAGAGGGCAAGGAACTGGCCATTATGTACGTGGTGCTGAAGGAAGGCAAACAGGTCGCGCCCAGGGAGCTCCGAGAATATCTCACCGCGCATGTGGCCCACTACAAAATCCCGCGGCGGTTCATCTTCACCGATGACCTCCCGAGGACCGGGACGGGTAAAATCATGAAAAAAGAGCTCCGGAAGTTCTATCGTCAAAAAGAAATGACACACCCCTCGCCCTAGCAGATGCGCTCGCGCAGGTCCATAATGGCCATTGACCGTCTGATCCAGGCCCCACCCCGTTCGAGCGCTTTTGGCATCGTCATTATTATCATTGACGTCGTCCTTCTCTCCATCATTCCTTTTTCGTTGACCATCAGTGCCTGGACGGTAACGACCTCGCTCGCGCTTGTCACAGCCGCGGTGGTTGCACGAGACCTTCAGTCGTTGCATCTTTCAATCTTCACAGGAGTGCTCATCGCCGCGCCCTATCTCTATCCGCATTTGCGCGCATGGCCTTTCGCCCTCCTCATTCCGATTTTTTGCTACGGTATCATCGTTCTGATAGTGCCGGGCCTCAGGACATCGGTCCTCTGGATCCGGAGAGGCGCTCTGGATAAAAATGCAGCCATTGCTGCCACCATAATTTCCATAACAGCCGGAATTGCCCTCGTCCTCTGGTTTATAATACTCAAACCCGACTTGTCTGTACAGCTGAGCCACATGCCCAACATGCCAATCTGGCTTTTTCCAGTCGCTGGCGTTATCTTTGCATCTGGCAATGCGGCGATGGAGGAATTCGCATTTCGAGGAATAATCATGCAAGCTCTCGACAGCGCTGGGGGCACGGGGATCATCTCCGTCCTCGTCCAAGCGTGGCTCTTCGGCGCTATGCATTATCTGCAGGGTTTTCCGAAAGGGGCGGAGGGCGTCATCATGACCATTGCCTACGGAATCATGCTCGGCTGGCTTCGACAGCATAGCCGGGGCATGCTCGCGCCTTGGATAAGCCATCTGTGCGCGGATATGGTTATCTTTACCATTCTTGCGTGGATTATGCTCTCAAAAGCCGGTCAATAAACCACATTTATTTGCATTACCATACAGTCCTCAAACCATAGCGTTTAATCCCCGCCAGCTATGGCGACAGCCGAACAGTGCTGCTACCGGTTAAGATCGAGGCAGCTCTGCAGAGAAGAAAAGTCTTGCAGTCAAACCCGCGTATCTCGGAGTGATCAAACGCCGCAATAGTCGGCCCCATCCCTTCTTATGCTCACGAGCAAGTTGACCATTTAACCCTTGAAACAAGAAGGGACGAAGAGCTGTTTTTTCTTTTGGCGCCGTCATCCATTTCAGGATCATGCCGAATCATTATCGACGCCGAAAGTATCAAGGCCGCAGGTTTATTTCGGTGTAATGACAGGATCGCGGAGGAGGAGGGAATGTGGATAGTCGAAGAACGTCAAGCCGCTAGAACAGATTCCAACAGGCGTATAATATAAGAAGAGGAGAGGATTACTGTTTTAAAGAAAGGGGCCAGTCAATGGTACAGGTTCGTGATCCAAAAAACATTTATCAGATCTCCGGCGAGATCGAAAACGGCAACTTCCACGGCAGATGGCATTTCGCCTTTGGCGATTATTTCGATCCGGGTTTCATAGATTTTGGCGAACTCCGCGTCTTTAATGATGATACACTGACGCCCGGCGCGGTCTGGCCGCTTCACCCCCATAAAAACAACGAGGTCGTCACCTACGTTGCCGATGGGGAGTTCAGACATGCGGACGAGCGCGGCAAGGGAGGCGTTCTCAAAAAAGGAGGCGTGCAGCATACAACAGTGGGCCGTGGCATGTCGCACGCGGAGATCAACAACCGTCCGGACAAACCGATGCGGTTCATCCAGATGTGGTTCTATCCGTCCAGACAGGGGCTCGAACCCGCTGTAGAGCAGAAAGCAATCGAGAAGGAGAGCAGAACCGATCGCTTTCTTCCGCTTGTATCGAACCGTGATGAAGGTAGCCTCCCGATTGTATCCGACGCCAGGGTTTTATCCAGTTTTCTGCATGCCGGGAAAACAGAGCATTATGATCTTGAGGCCGGACGCGGAATCTATCTTTACGTGATAGAGGGAGGGCCGATTACCGTGAACAGCGCAAGAGTGCCGCCCCTGGGCGCGGCAATGATCACCGAAGAATCAGCGATAGATGTGGTTGCTGAAAACGATGCCGAGCTTCTCATGGTGGACGTGAAAAAGTAATTGATCGTGATAAAGCGGAAGATGTCCTTGTAAAATGACGGGAGGGCGAAGCGAGAATATGATATGCATCAACCCGGATGGTGGGTTGCGAAAGGATTTTATCAGAGTGAAGTGTAACAACTCGCGGTCTCAGGCAGTCGTGGATTTCGTCTTCTTGACCTTCCTGCTGCCTTCATACAGATCGTATTCAAGCAGCCTGCATTCAATATTGCTGTTAAAAAACTGCCAAGTCTGTATCGGTTTAAGGCTTATTTTTTTCGCGAGCGTCGGGTTTCCCGTAAAAACATACCCTGTATACCCTTTGCATTTGTGCTTTAAAAAATCGCCAATATTCTTATAGGCCGCTTCAAGCTTCGCAATCTCACCCATCCGCTCACCATATTCCGGGTTCATGACGATCACACCGCTGCCTTCCGGGGCCGGCGTATTGGAGAAATCGCACACGCTGAATTCGATTAGATGCTCCACGCCGGCAGTAGTTGCGTTTTTCCGGGCAGCCTCCACCGCTGACGGATCAATATCTGTTGCGATAATCCTGCCGGAAAGGGATTTCCTCGATACCTGCCTGGCTTTCTCGCGCAACAGGCTCCAGGCCTTCTCGTCATAACTTTTCAAGTGCATGAAGCCAAAGTTGCCCCGCAGCAGCCCCGACGCCCTGTTGAGGCCGGCAAGCGCTGCTTCGATGGCAAGAGTGCCGCTGCCGCACATGGGGTTGATAAAGACGCTATTGCCGTCCCACCCCGTTGCCTGCACGACCGCAGCAGCCAGCGTCTCCTGCATGGGCGCGTTGAGAGGGATTTTCCGATAACCGCGCCGCGACAGCGGCTCACCCGAGGTATCGAGATACACGGTACCGCGCTCTTCCTTCCAGTACAGGTGGATTACCGTCCTGTTCCGTTTAGATCCCGAGTCGGGACGCTGCCCGGTTTTTTCCTTGATGCGGTCGACGATGGCGTCCTTGCATTTCAGCGTCGCATAACGGGGATCTCTGATATTTGCGTTTTCCACGCTCGATGTGACACAGACATAGCCGTCGTCGGGGATGAATTCCTCCCAACTGACAGCGGTCAACTGCCTGTACAGCTCATCGGGATCGTCAGCCTTGAACTGCCTGAGCGGAAAAAGCACCCGGTGTCCGGTCCGCACAAAAAGATTAAGGCGCAAACAATCATCAAGCGTGCCTTCGGTCTCAACACCAGCAATGTTCTCGGACAAAACCGGGAGCCCCAGAGAAAGGACCTCCTGTTTTAGAAAAAGCGGTATCCCTTTGGGACAGGTAATGAGAATGGGAGTTTTGGACATGCAAGAGGACTAAACGATGTATAAAATAGTTACCCCGCAGAAGCCTTCTGCATCCGGAGCGGCTGCCCATCTTCCTGAACAGCTACCCCCGGATCCTAGACTTCCGCGGCAATACACGGCTTCACGAGTTTGACGAAGCCATCAGGCGTTCCTTGTCCTTGAAGAGAACGTCGCATTTGTTCAAATAGATCTTTCTCACGACACCTTTGCCGAAGGTGTTATGGAGCACAACGTCGCCAATGCGGTACTTGCCCCCCATATCATACGAGCGTTCCTTGCCCTTGGCCTCGGACAGACAGGTTTCCCAAAGAGTCTCTGCGGCTTTTACGGCGTCTTCTTTCTTCTTTACGGTCCGGGGCTTTTTTACATCCGCAGGATCTTTGAATTTGTGCGTGCCTCCGCAGGTTTTGCATGTAACCTTAACAATCGTGCCGCCGTCTACAGCTGCAACAACATGATCAAGGGACAGCTTGCACTTAGTACAGTAGGCCTCGATATTATCCCCTGCTGAACATTTTTCCAACATACTTTTCTCCTTTTTCCCCTCTCGGACGCACAGATGCGCTTGAACTGCGGAATGTCGGGACGACATGGACGATTCCCTACAACGTGATATTTCGCGCTCCTCATCCCGAAAAAAAATACTAGCATATCATACACCTTTCCGAAGTGAAAATCTCCTATTCATTTATCCAGTGGTAAAAATCCTCGACATCACGAAATAACCGCGTTCCATACCAGGCATCTGCCTATTTTTATTGAAGATTCTGGCTTTGCAGGGATACCGCTTGGTTTCATCCATGCAGAATGAGCTTCCGGACGGCCTTGATCTAGGCGAGGAAAATATTTTCCCTGCCTTGCCTGTCAATATACCGTTCCTGAAAACATGGCATTTTATTACAAACAGCAATGACGGCAATCGACCAGTGCTACTGCCGGTTAACGTCAGGGATTTTTGCCCTGATTCTGCCCAAATACCGTTGTTTGGTAACCGGAATCGCTCCCGGAGCCTTTTCAGTTCCAACTATAACTGGCATGAAGCCGTAAAGATAACGCTGTCGGCATGGATGATGACCTCTTTTGCAATTCAGCACAGCATGGGATCAAGGGCAATAAACTGGGTGCGATGTGGGTTGTGCAACCCAACAGTCGTGCGAGCTTCTCTATTTTTATATAGTGTTTAGGGCGCGAATTTTTGATTGCAATTCTAACAAAGGGACCTGCACAAAAACAAAGCACCGTTGCCGGCGCGGAACTACGCAATTATGCTTCGGCAGATCCTCCTCTCCGCGCCTGACAGCTGCCTTTTTGCTCTTGAATTCGCTATGGCATTCTGCTACTATATCCCGCACTAGGTCAGGAGGCTTCTTGCAACGGGCGGACTTAACAACCAGAGCAGTTGCGAGCTTTGTGGATTTTCTGCTCATCGTCGGCTTGTCCCGGCTGCCTGATGTACTTGGTATTCTGTCCGCCACGGGATATATTCTTATTCGTGACGGCCTGTTTGAACGCCAGAGCGTCGGGAAAAAACTGATCGGAATCCGCGTAATGACGTCGGAGCCCTCCGGTCCATCCGTTACATACCGAGAATCTATCATAAGAAATGTAACATTTGCCGCGGCCTATCTTCTCTTCTTGATTCCCTATGCAGGATGGGTTCTCGGCCCACTAGTTGTCGGCGCCGAGTGTCTTGCCACCATCGGCGACGAGCGTGGCATGCGCGTCGGGGACCTGATCGCGCGAACGGTTGTGATCCAGGAATCCCCTGTTACAACACGGACGCCTGAGGAACCGAAGCAACAACCCGCCGCAAACCCATCCGGCGCAGCATCAACGCTTGATACGTATCAGCCCTGAAGAACAGCATCACGAAACCGGGTTATCCGGCGGCATGGATTGCACTGACACCAGTCCTCTCAAACATGCCCGTATGCTTCGCAGGCGCGGGTAGTGAAGGTTTTTCTAAAAGGAGCTTCTGAAGACTATGTTTATCAATTCTATCATGGGCTGGTTCTCGAACGATATGGCCATTGATCTCGGCACCGCGAACACGCTGGTGTACGTCAAGGGCAAGGGAATCGTATGCAATGAGCCTTCCGTAATCGCCATATCGCTCAAAACAGGAAAGGTGCTTGCCGTCGGCTCCGAGGCAAAAAAGATGCTCGGTCGGACGCCCGGCGACGTTAAAACAATCCGCCCTATCAAGGACGGGGTCATTTCAGACTTTGACTATACCGGGGAAATGCTCAAATATTTTATTCAGCGCGTGCACAACCGGAAAGCCTTCATGCGGCCGCGTATCGTCATCGGAGTCCCCTCCGGCATTACCCAGGTGGAGCAGCGTGCCGTAAAGGACGCTGCGGTTTCCTCAGGCGGACGCGATGTCTACCTTATCGAAGAGCCCGTGGCTGCGGCCATTGGGACGGGCCTGCCCATATCGGAACCGTCGGGGAACATGATTGTCGACATCGGGGGCGGGACAACGGACATCGCCGTCATTTCAATGGACGGCGTAGTCTACAGCAAGGCCATCCGCGTGGGCGGCGACAAAATGGATGAATCTATCATCAACTACATCAAGCGGAAATACAACCTGCTCATTGGTGAGATGATGGCAGAGCATATCAAGATTGAGCTGGGATCTGCCTGTAAGACAGACAATGAACGGCACACCATGGAGATCAAGGGCCGCGACCTCGTATCGGGCATCCCCAAGACACTTATCCTCGATGGCGACGAGGTGCGTGAAGCACTCGCGGAGCCGGTTAGCCAGATCCTGAACGGCATCAAGATGGCCCTTGAAAACACGCCGCCGGAGCTTTCGGCCGACATCGTGGACAAGGGGATCGTGCTGGCGGGGGGCGGCGCACTGCTCAAAGGACTGGACGTCTTTCTGCGCGATGAAACATCGCTCCCGATCATCATCGCCGAGGATCCGCTGACTTGCGTGGCGCTCGGAGCCGGCAAGGTCCTTGATGACGAGCAGATCCTGAAAAAGGTCATGATGTAGTGTGGGAACGGCCTGCGGGATGAATGGGTTTATCGTAAAAAGCAAAAAAAGCATTATTATTCTTCTTCTCTTCGCGACCTTGTTCTGGATTGTAACCGTGCAGATCAAGAAGGGACGGTTCACGATCCTGGAAAAGCCGGTCCTCGCTGTCTCGGGAGTCCTCGAACGCATTATAGCCTGGCCGATTAATACCGTCGTGTCGATCGGCAGGGGTTATATTTTTCTTGTCAACACTGAGCAGGAGAACCAGAGGCTCGAGAGGGAGATCGGCCGCCTAAAAATAGGAACCGGAGTGACCAGCGAACTCATACTCGAGAATGATCGGCTCAGGGAGATGCTTAACTTCAAGAAATTGCAGCCGCCCTCCACGATCGCGGTTCAAGTCATCGGGAAGGAACTGTCGCCCGCCTCGAACACCATCACCATCAATAAAGGTTCCAAAGACCAAATCCATGAGGATATGGCCGTAATTTCGGCTGATGGCGTAGTCGGCAGGGTCCAAACGGTTCTGCCCGACACCTCAAAAGTATTTCTCCTTACTGACCCCGGGAGCACAATTGCCGTCATGGTTCAACGGAACCGAGAGGAAGGCCTGCTCGAAGGCAAGCTGGTCAAATGCGCCATGAAATACGTCTCTTACTATGCCGACGTCCAGGAAGGCGACCTCGTGGTCACCTCAGGACTCGATGGTATTTACCCGAAAGGCCTTGCCGTCGGGACAGTCACCAAGGTGGTTAAACAGGAAGCCGTGGCTTTCCAGACCGTCGTAGTAGAACCTGCTGTCCGGTTTTCCCGCCTGGAAGAAGCGCTGGTACTCGCGAAATGAAACCGTACGTATACGCCCTTATCCTCGTTTTGATCATTCCGCTCCAATCCACCCTCCTCAATACCGTCTCGGTGTTCGGCATAAAGCCGGACCTTGCCCTCGTCGTCCTGTTCATCATCGGAATGTTAACCAGCCCTGTTGAGGCTGCACTAGCGGGGATGAGCATCGGCCTGGTGCAGGACATCGGATCCGCGAGTCTTTTCGGGTTTTCGGGACTGACACGGGGACTCGTGGGTCTTGGCGCGGGCCTGCTAGGCTCACGGGTGCTCGATATTTCCAATCCCGTTATCGTGCTCTTCCCGGCCGTCTTCAGCCTGGCCGAGGGTATTCTTATCATGCTCTTCCTGCAGGTGAACTATGGAGCGGTCCCCATGGTCGCCATGATCACGGGCCGCCTGATTCCCCAGGCGATCTATACAAGTGTGCTTGGCTTCTTTTTGCTTCGCCTTGTCAACAGGCGCGACATCCTCCGCCTGTTGAAACGAAGAAATATCCAGAAGGAGTTGTAAATGCTGCACCAGCACGATAATCCAGCGGACATTCAGAGAAGGCTCCCCCTGCTCGCCGTATTCGTCGCCATCTTTACGCTTGCCCTGTTCGCTCGTCTCTGGTACCTGCAGGCCGTCAGAGGCAACTACTATTACGAGCAGGCGGAGAACAACCGCATCAGGCCTTTAAAGCTCCGTCCGCCGCGGGGCATCATCTACGACCGTTACGGCAGGCCACTCGTGGAGAACGTTCTCACCTTCGACATTTCGCTCGTTCCGGAAGACGCAAAGAATCTCGAGAGCACGGTCGGGAAGATATCCTCGATTCTGAAAATCGACGATGCTTCCATCCGCGAGGCGCTCGACGAAGCGACTCCTGTACGGACCAATTATGAACCTGTCAAGATCAGGGAGGACGCGTCCTGGAATGAAGTCGCCCTCGTCGAGTCGCACCAGGAGGATCTTCCGGGGACCATCATCGAGCCGGAGCACCTCAGGCATTACCCCTATGGAGGTCTTGCATCGCATCAGCTGGGTTATATCGGCAAAATCACGCAAACCGAGCTGAAGAAGAACCCAGCCGAGTTCGGCCTCCTCACGGGCCAGGCAGGCCTTGAAAAGATATACGACAAATATCTTCGCGGAATACCAGGACAGCGCATGATCCAGGTAAATGCGGCGGGGAGGAAAGTGAAGGACCTGGGAATCAAAGAGCCCCGGCCCGGCTTGGACCTGTACCTCACAATCGACCTCGATGCTCAAAAGGCGGCCGAGGAGGGGCTTGGTGACCGGTCGGGCGCCGTGGTGGCAATGGACCCCAACACCGGTGAAATCCTGGCCATTGCCAGTCACCCCAACTACGATCCCAACCTGTTCCCGCGGGGAATTTCAGCGGAAGACTGGGTCCGCTTTTCCCACGATCCCGCGCATCCCATGTACGATCGCGCGATTCAGAGCGTCTATCCTCCTGGTTCAACCTTTAAGATTATCGTTGCGCTTGCAGGTCTTGAGTACGGAATAATCAAGCCCGATGATACTGTCACTTGCCGGGGGGCGCTCTCTTCCGGTAAACACTCGTTCCGGTGCTGGAAAAAAGGTGGCCATGGCTTGATCTCGCTTCACCGAGCCCTTGTCGAGTCCTGCGACGTCTACTTCTATACCATGGGAGATCGGATCGGATGGGACCGCGTTGCCGCGTATGCGAAAAGGCTCGGGTTAGGGAGCCTCACGGGCATTCCCTTACCCGGTGAGAAACCGGGACTGATCCCGACAACAGCCTGGAAGAAGAAACGAACCGGCGAAAATTGGTACGGCGGAGACACATTCATTAATTCCATAGGCCAGGGATATGACCTTGTAAGCCCGATCCAGGCATGCCAGCTGATGAGTCTTGTGTCAAACGGCGGATATTTCTATCGCCCCACGCTGCTAAAGGAAACGCGAAACCGTGAGACCGGGGTGGTTAAAACATTTTCTTCCGACATAAGGGGCAAAACGATTATTGATCCCGCAGCGCTGGAACTGGTGCGTCAGGCCCTCGCCGGCGTCGTAGTCGAGCCTGGAGGCACCGGCCACGCCGCCCAAACACCGCTGGCGACAGTGGCCGGAAAAACGGGAACGGCCCAGGTCATCGCGCAGAAAGTCGCGGGCCGGCAGCTTGCCGAAGAATCCAGGGACCATGCATGGTTCATTGCTTATGCGCCGGTGGAAGACCCTAAAATCGCAGTCGCCGTTCTTATCGAGCACGGGGTACATGGCGCTGCGGCAGCGCCAGTGGCGAAGCGAGTCATTGAGGAGTATTTGAAAAATGTTGCGTCAAAGATGGTTCACTAATCTACCCTGGGGCATGGTCGTTCTCGTGCTCACCATCGCGGCATTCGGGCTTGCCGCAGTGTACAGCGCAACTTACACCGTGCGCGGTCCATCGCCCCTTTTTTTTAAGCAGGCTGTCTGGATCTCCATCGGCATCATCATCATGTTTCTCATGCTCATACCGGATTATCATTCCATTGGCCGCTACGCGTACATTTTCTATGCCATCTCGGTCTTCCTTTTGCTTCTCGTCATGATCTTCGGGAGAACCGGGATGGGAGCGCAGCGGTGGCTCGCCATCGGCTCCTTCGTTTTCCAGCCGTCGGAATTCGCGAAACTTTCCGTTACGCTGGCCCTCGCGCGGTTCTTCGCAGAGGACCCGAAGCGCGGCGGCTACAAGCTGAAAGAATTGGCCATCCCGGGGGCCATGGTTTTCGTCCCCCTGTTACTCGTGCTCAAACAGCCCGACCTCGGTACGGCGCTCATGCTGCTGCTTACCGCATCGTTGATCGTTATCCTGGCTGGCATCCACCTGCGTACCGTCATGGTCATTCTGCTGACTATGGCTCTTGTAGGATCGCTGTTTTTTTTCGTGTCGCCTGTCCGGAACAAGATCTGGAGCTCGCTGAAGCCCTACCAGCAGAACAGGATCAAGGCATTTATCGACCCGAGCTCCGATCCGCTCGGAAGCGGGTATCATGCAATCCAATCAAAGATAGCCGTGGGATCGGGCCAGATCACGGGCAAGGGGTATCGCAAGGGCACGCAGAGCCAGATGGCTTTCCTGCCCGACCGGCATACGGACTTCATCTTCGCCGTTATCGCCGAGGAAACGGGCCTGGTCGGCTCTAGTGTGCTGATCATGCTGTACCTGGCCCTTCTCCTGGTCGGCGTGGATACGGCTAAGAATGCCAAGGACCGTCTCGGCGTTCTCATGGCCGGAGGCATTGTCTCCATGATTTCGATCTATGTGTTCATCAATGTCGGCATGGCGGTGGGCATCGTACCCGTTGTTGGCGTGCCGCTCCCTCTCGTGAGTTACGGCGGAACATCCGTAATCACGACCTTCCTCGCACTTGGATTGCTCTTGAATATCCAGACAAGACGGTTTATGCTATTCTACTAATGCGTGGGCGACGGCGCATGTCGCAAAGTGCACTGATCGACGGGCTGTCCCCTGCAGCCCCATGCTCTCTGCGTCCTCAAAGGAGTTTACTTGTACGAAGATTTCCTCCCCCTCATTTCCAAGCCGGGCAGATACATCAACAATGAGATCAACGCCGTTCACAAGGATCTTTCCCGGATCAAAACCAAGGTTTGCCTCTTCTTTCCCGATGCCTACGAAGTCGGCATGTCGCATATCGGGCTGCGCGTACTCTACGACATTTTGAACAGCAGGCCTGACACGGCTTGCGAGCGGGTATTTTCACCCTGGCTAGATTATGAGGCCCGACTTCGCGCTGCAGGCAGGCCACTCCGGAGCCTTGAGTCGAACCTTCCCCTCACCGCGTTCGACATCATTGGGATCACGCTCCAGTACGAGCTGTCCTATTCCAATATTCTGGCCGGCCTTGAGCTTGCCGGCATCCCCTTGCGCAGAGAAAATCGGCTTGAGGGACATCCAGTCGTCATGGCAGGCGGTCCATGCGCGGTAAATCCCGGTCCGCTATCGGACTTTATCGACGTTTTCTTCATTGGTGAGGCGGAAGAGGATCTGCACTCCATCATCGAACTTCACCAGCAGCATCGGAGTAAGGCGGAATATCTTGAGGCGCTTTCTCAGCGCCCCGGATTTTATGTTCCGTCGCTCGGTGAAAAGATCGTCCGTAGACGCTTCATTAAGGACCTCGAATCAGCATCCTATCCCGACAAGCCTCTCGTTCCGCTCATGAAGCCTATTCATGACCGCGTCACCGTTGAGGTCGCGCGCGGATGCATTCGCGGGTGCCGCTTCTGCCAAGCGGGCATTATTTACCGCCCTTACCGGGAGCGAAGTAGCCAGAGGGTCAAGGATCTCCTGAGCGAGTCGCTTCGCTGTACCGGGTACGACGAACTATCACTCGCTTCCCTCAGTGCCGGCGACTACTCCGGAATCCAGACGCTGATGAGAGACCTTGTCGATACCTACCGGGACGACCGCATTTCCCTGTCGCTCCCGTCGTTGCGCATCGGCACGCTCACTCCCGAAATGATCCGAGCCGTGGCCGGAGTGCGCAAAGCGGGATTCACGCTCGCGCCCGAGGCAGGGACAGAGCGGCTAAGGCGCGTGATCAACAAGCCCGTTACCGATGGAGACCTCATGAGCGCGGCGCGGACGATCTTCGCGACCGGATGGAGCGTTCTGAAACTCTATTTCATGATCGGCCTCCCGACAGAAACAGAGAAGGACCTCGACGGCATTATCAGGCTGGCGCAGGAGCTTCTGGCACTCGGAAAAATCACTTCCAAACGCCATATCCAGATCAACATCACGGTCTCAACATTCGTTCCAAAACCCCACACCCCATTCCAGTGGTTTGGCCAGGCGACGCGTGATGAGATCAAAGCGAAGCATGCCTATCTCGCAAAAAGCCTTAGGAAGAAAGGCATTTCGCTGAAGCCCCACAACCCGGAGACCAGCCTGATCGAGGGCGCTTTTGCCCGCGGCGACAGCAGTCTCGGCAGGGTCATCGAGGAAGCAGTGCGCCTCGGCTGCCGGTTCGACGGCTGGTCCGAGTGTTTTAATTTTACGAAATGGGAACAGGCGTTCCAAGCATGCGGACTGGACCCGGTTGCATATGCATGCCGGACGTTTGGCCAGGATGAGCCGTTGCCCTGGGATTTCATTCATACCGGCGTGACGAAAAATTTTCTTCAGCAGGAATACCGGCGTGCAGTATCGGAAACTGTTACGGAGAACTGCCGCGTCCAATGCGAGGCTTGCGGAATCGGGTGTCGGGAGGGTGGTACACAGCAGTTCGGCATGCCAACGAGTTCAGCAGAGAAAATTCAACAGGCGGACTGCACCCTTGATGCCCGCCGCATCCGTGTGGCGGAGGTCAAGCCGGCTCCCCGCATACGGTTGAAATTTTCAAAAACAGGCCGTCTCCGTTTTTTATCCCACCTCGACCTCATAACCCTCTTCCAGCGGGCTGCAGCGCGGGCCGGCGTGCCGATCTCCTTTACTCAGGGTTTTAACCCTCATCCGAGGATCGCATTCGGTCCCGCAATTGCCGTAGGAATGGAAAGCACCTCGGAATATCTCGATATGGAAACCTCGGTATTCATCGATCTGCTGTCGACCACACAAGCGCTGAACAGCGCCCTGCCGGATGGATTTCGGATCCTGGAGTCGCGGATTATCCCTCCGAAGGCGCCCTCGCTCTCGGACAGCATCAGCCGTTATCGTTATGAAATCGATGTCCCGAGAACCAGCGCGGATAGGCTTCAAGAGCGGCTGATCTCGTTCCTGTCGCGAACATCGGTGATTGTTTCGAGAAACGAAAAACAGAAAGACATCCGGCCGTGCATTGAATCGGCAACCATAAAATCATTGGATAATCCTCGTGAAATTGAAGTCACACTTATCGACCACGATCAGCTCAAGCCCCGCGTGCAGGATGTCATCGCCCAGCTCTTTTCTTTGGAAGCTGAGCAAGCATCGTTGATCAGGATCACGCGGACCGGCATGTTTTCCCGTGATGGGGACAGGTGGCGGGATCCTATGGATGCTCGTTAAATGCCGGCGTATAGGAAAATACTGCCCCGCGTGGAATTTATTTCCTTACTTTCAGCATGAAAGGGACTCTTAGCTGCAATGGACAAGGTTTGGGTGGACAAAGCTTGAACGGAGATAATTGTAAATGAATGGCCGCCTGCGGATTACTCTCTCTTCTTAACAAAGATATACATCAATTTTTCATCATCTGCCAGGTGTGAATTTAAATTGCTCTGCAGTTGCAATAACGTGCGATAATATATTGCATTAAAAAGATTAATTCGATTTTCGACTGCAGAATTTGGGTTATTAATTATTGTTTTTCAGCTTATAGCGTCTTTGTCCATGGTTCCAACTACTGCCAATAATCAGGCCATTTGGGCAAGCGTGCATTTCCGCGCAAAATTTCCAGCAACAAATTTCCGGTCTGCGAAACAGGGCAGCAGGCTCGGAACTACGGTGTTTTTCCCGTTTGCTTTGGCTTGATACAGCCGTTCATCGGCCTCTTGCAGAAGGCTTTCGCTGTCCTGCTTATCGTCCAGGCTCCCAACGCCCAAACTCGCCGATACGGTTAAATTCGTATCACCAACCTTGACTAGATGCTCCGAGATCGCCTGGCGGAGCTTATGCGCGAGTTGTACGGCATGGTATAGCGGCGTATCGGGAAGAACCAGTAGAAATTCCTCGCCGCCATATCGCACAAAATAATCCGACTTCCGAACCATAGCCCGTATCACAGTCGCCATCTCTTTGAGCACCGCATCGCCAGCCAAATGGCCGTGCACATCATTGATTCCCTTGAAATTATCCATGTCAAACATGATCACCGAAAGATCGTTTTTGTATCTTCGGGCATATGCTACAGCGTTATCGAGGAACGTGCCGAGCGCACGACGATTGTAGCAGCTAGTCAGAGGATCGATCGCTGCCGCGCTTTCGAGTTGCTTAATACTGAGGTTCTTTTCCAGAGCTATGCTGATGGAGTTGATGATTGTGCCGATTATTGCATCATGGTGATAGAGCATCCTTCTTTTCGGCGAAATATACAACCGTGCAGAATAAATTCCCTCGATAACTTTGTAAGATATAATGTTATTTGTGTCTATAATGTCATTAATATGACGTTCTTCTGGTGTTTTGTTCTCAAAATACCTCATGGTATAGTCAATTTTTTGACTGTTGAAATCTCTCTGCACAAATGCGGAAAATTCTTCACTATATACACGGGGATCGATCCACAGATCCATCGAACTTCCTTTCAGAAGTGCAAATCCGAAAAGCTCATAATCCAGGATATCCTTCAAACAATGCGAAACTTCATAAAGAATCGCATCTACTTCCTTATGCGTATTTATCTTGAGAATATACTGGCTCAAGGTCTGATAATCGAATCCGCGAACGATGCGGTACCAGAATTCAACGGCCATTTTAGCATTATTTAAGAGTTTCTTTATGGAATGATTCATAGTTCTCATCCTCCTGCAGACTTAATAAAGCAATTCTTATGCCAGAAATTTCTTTACAAAGTTTTATATGCCATAAAAGAATTGAATCGGCCCTATCCGGTTCTTCCTAAAAAGAAAAAAGTTCTTTTTGTCCTTGTATAAATGGGGCGACTTATTATAAAATAGCCGCAGAACCTTGGACGGACCGTATATGTTGAGAACCACAACTGGAAATAAAGCGAATTATGGAATAACATTGATGGTATATCCGGTTTTTTTGTAGTCTTCGTATCATTCTTGACATTGGAGAGAGAGACACTCCAAAAAATTTTGTCTTTTTTGACCGCGTGGTCATTCTAAACGTATCTTCATAACTTCAAGGAGACAGCATGACATCTGAGATCATCGTTAACGCCGGTCGCGAAGAAACCCGTGTAGCTCTTCTTGAGAACGCGCTTGTCACTGAAATTTACATAGACCGGAAGAAGGACCGCGGCATTGCAGGAAACGTATATAAAGGACGGGTCATGAAGGTCCTGCCTGGCATGCAGGCAGCCTTCGTCGATATCGGTCTCGAAAAATCGGCCTTTCTCTATGTTGGCGATGTTTTCGACAGCACCTCTGAATACACACCCATGATGGATGACGAGGGACTGGAACTCGAAGTCGAAACAAAGCGCAAACGTTCACACTCCAACCAAATCGAGGACTTGCTCCAGGAAGGGCAGGAAATTCTCGTCCAGGTCTCGAAAGAGCCGATCAGCACCAAAGGCGCCCGAGTCACGACCTATATCAGCATCCCCGGCCGATACCTCGTCATGATGCCGGGTGTGAACCACATAGGTGTTTCCCGCCGCATCGAGAACGGCGAAGAGCGGAAACGTCTCCGTGAGATCGTGAGCCGTCTCCGGAAGCCGAATACCGGCTACATCATACGGACTGCCAGCCAGGGGAGGAGCGAGGAAGAATTTATCGCGGACATCGAGTTTCTCGGCAGGCTCTGGGAGAACATACACAAAAAAAGGGAGCGAACCTCGGCGCCGGCACTGATGCACAACGAGCTCGATCTCGTTTTCCGCGTCATCCGCGACGTTTTCACCAGCGATGTGGACAAAATGATCATTGATTCTCCCGATGAATACCAGCGGGTCAGGGAGTTTGTCGACTCATATATCCCCCAGCTCGGCCGGCGCGTAAAACCCTTCGACGGCGACGATCCGATCTTCGACCATTATGGAGTGGAAATAGAAATATCGAGGGCACTCGGCAGGAAAGTATGGCTCAAGTCGGGCGGCTACATCATCGTGGACCAGACCGAAGCGCTTACGGCGATCGACGTGAATACGGGCAGGTACGTAGGCAAACGGACGCTCGAGGACACGATTTTGAAGACTAACCTCGAGGCCTTGCGCGAGATCGCCTATCAACTCCGCTTGAGAAACATCGGGGGCATCATCATCCTGGACTTCATTGACATGGAGCGGGAAGATAACCGCCGCAAGGTCTACTCGGCTCTCCAGGAGGCGCTCTCGAGCGACAAGGCGAAGACAACGATCTCTCATATCTCCCCTATTGGCCTCATTGAAATGACGCGCAAGCGAATCCGGGAGAGCCTCGGCCGAACCCTGTGCGAACCCTGTCCGTACTGCGACGGCCGCGGATATGTCAAGTCTAGCCGCACCGTTTGTTACGAGGTGCTGCGAGAACTGCGGAGAGCATTCACGAACGCGGAGGAAAAAAAAGCGCTGGTCACCGTCAATTCGGTGGTCGCCGACATGCTGTATGATGAGGAGCGGCAGGGCGTTGAGGAATTGGAAAAGGTATTTCTGAAAAAGATCGTGATCAAGGCGGATCCCAATCTGCATCAGGAGCAGTATGAGGTGGTGATCGTGTAGGACGGTATTAATATCCTATACACGAAACAGCGCGCCGTTCGAGCAAGACCACGGACAGCGAACTCTACAGTACACAATTGTCAATCAGTCTCGTCCGCCCAAGCCGGACGGCAACAAGAATGACAGCACTCTCTTTCATGCTCGCGAGCGGCTCAAGGCTTTCCTGACCGGCTAATTCAACATAGTCAATCACGATCCCCCGCTCTTCCCGCAGCACAGCGAGAACCTTGTTCTTGACCTTCTCGGGCTCCCTCACTCCAGCCCTGACTAGCCGCTCTGCTGATGAGAGGGCGCGATGGATTACCGCTGCCGCACGCCGTTCCTCTGGGTTCAGGTAGCTGTTGCGCGAGCTCATGGCGAGACCGTCCTCCTCGCGCACTGTGGGGAATACGACAATATCCACATCCATGTTCAACCCCGCCACCATGCGTTTGATCACGACGCACTGCTGATAATCCTTCTGCCCGAAAAAAGCCTTATGCGGTTTTACAATGTTGAAAAGCTTGGCTACAACCGTGGCAACACCGCGAAAGTGACCAGGCCGGATCGCTCCTTCCAGAAGATCAGATATCCCTTCTACCGTCACGAACACCGTGGGCTTTGACGGGTACATCTCAGCGGAAGCAGGCATGAACAGGACATCAACGCCCGCTGACTCGCATTTCCGGCGGTCGCCATCCTCGTCGCGTGGATAGCGGTCAAAATCTTCGGCCGGCCCGAACTGGGCGGGGTTAACAAAGATACTGACCGTGACAACCTCGCACTCCTGCCGTGCTCGCCGTATGAGCGAAAGGTGGCCCTCATGCAGGAAACCCATAGTGGGGACACACCCGATGGTTCTGCCCTCGTTCCTGATCGAATCGGCCAGAGACTGCATTTCAGAGATTCGGGTTATGATGCGCATAGGCAAAAAAGGGAGCTTCTCGCTTGGCCACGCTCACGATAATGGTTCGATGACACGTAAACAAGGAGATACGGCCGTACGCTCCTACTTACCGAGCAGAGTCGTGAAAGTATCGTGATGGCCTTCTTCCTCCGCGAGAATTTCCTCAAAAAGAAGCCTCGTCGTAGTATCCCCCTCCGACGCCGCTTGCTTGATGATTCTCTTGTATAGGTCGATTGCTTCCTCCTCGGCCTTTGCGTCGGTAGCGAGCATCTCCGTCAGTGTCCCACCTACCGTGAGGTGGGTCGGCTTGGTCGTGGGGACGATGTCGAAGTAGAAAAGCCGCTCGGCGATCTTTTCCGCGTGCTTCATCTCCGTAATCGCGACATCCTCAAATACATCGGCAATCTCGGCTGATTCAAGCCCTTTTGCCATGACATGCTGCCACATATACTGCACGCTTACCTGAATCTCTCGCGCGATCGCCTGGTTCAACAGGTCCGTCAGTGTACTGCTCGCTTTCTGTACCATAGGTTCTCCCTTCGTGATGGAAAATGCACTTCCCCAATTATACGATGAAAATAGTATCAGAAATGCCCGAAAATGGAAAGCGTTGTCTGCATGCCCAGTTAGGAGCAGAAAAGGTCTCGTTTCATGACGCGGGGCCGGTAGATTCCCCTGGTCGTGATAAATTCCCCTTCGGCCCCTCCGGGTCTTCGGCCTTGCTGATAATAAACTGTTGAATGTGATGACAACTGTTCAAGTCGACTTCCGCGAACTCAACTGCCAGACGCCTGGAACCGGAATGGTTATTTTCCCCTCTCCTTCAATGGCCACGCGGCTTTAGGAGAGCTGATGCTGCCTGCCGCAGGTGACGTCTCCTCGGTTGAGATGCGAAATCCGCTCATGCTGATATAATTCCAGAATCGAACTCGATTAACGAGTTTCTACGAGGACATTAACATGTGTTGCAAACAGGATACGCATACCCCCTATCGGTTTTATTAAGTATAACAGTTGGACTCAGCCAGGGTCAATGGCTCCTCAATTTTTTCCGGCATCCTCCGGGCTCGCAGAACATGGCGAGAAAGGCCTCCTGGGCAGGATAAACAGGTGCAAGCCTCTGGTTTCGTTTGACATATTGCCGGCTTTCTGGTAAAACTGTACATCTAAGTATATAATAAGAAAATTCAATCTCATTTGGCGCAAGGAGGCTCCTGTTTTATGAAAAGAATCATTATTGGTCTTATGATCATAGCGATCGGGGTGTCCGGCGCTCTGCAATCGTTCGCCCAGCAATCACCAAAAAAATTCACCAAAGGGGAGATTAAAAAAATGTCGGAAACGAGCGCCATAATTGAAACCAAGTTCGGTAACATAACCCTGAAGTTCTTCCCCGATGTTGCACCGGGGCATGTGCAAAATTTCATCAACCTGGCAAAAAAGGGATTTTACGACGGGACCACGTTCCACCGCGTGATTCCCGGATTCATGATCCAGGGCGGCGATCCCAATTCGAAGAATCCGGACAAAAGTACCCACGGCATGGGCGGTCCGGGGTACACTATCAAGGCCGAATTTAACAACAAGCCGCATAAACGCGGAATCCTTTCGATGGCGCGCGCGGCGAATCCCGACAGCGCCGGATCGCAGTTTTTCATCTGCGTGAAGGACTCGCCCTTCCTTGATGGGCAATATACCGTTTTCGGCGAAGTCGTGAGTGGAATGGATGTCGTGGACAAGATCGTGTCCCAGCCCCGGGACCAGAACGACAATCCCAACGACCGCATTGAGATGAAGGTCAAAATTTCGGAATAAACGGGTCCAAAGGCATGAGACCAGTGTCAAGCAGCTTATATTCCTTTGTCCTCTGCCCGGCCCCCCTACTCTGGAGCTTTAATTGGCGCAGACAATCAAGAAAATCGTCGTTGCCTATTCCGGCGGGCTAGATACGTCGGTCATCATCACGTGGCTAAAGGAAACCTATGGCTGCGATGTCATCGCCTTTACCGCCGACATCGGCCAGGGCGAAGAGCTTGAACCACTCCGTGAAAAAGCAATAAAGACCGGTGCAAGCAAGATCTATATCGATGATCTTCGCGAGGAATTCGTCAGGGACTTTGTATTCCCCATGCTCCGGGCGAATGCAGTGTACGAAGGACGCTATCTCTTGGGGACGTCGATCGCCCGGCCGCTCATTGCGAAGCGGCAGATCGAGATCGCGATGAAGGAAGGCGCTGATTCGGTTTGCCACGGAGCGACGGGAAAAGGCAATGACCAGGTGCGTTTTGAACTCACCTATTTTGCGCTCAATCCGGACGTGAAGATCATCGCCCCCTGGCGCGAATGGACCATGAAGGGACGCGAGGAACTCATCGCCTATGCCGGAAAACGCGGGATCCCGGTGACGGCAACCAAATCCAAGCCCTATTCCACAGACCGGAACCTGCTTCATATCAGCTATGAAGGCGGCATTCTCGAAGATCCCTGGAGGGAATCGACGGACGATATGTACACCATGGCAGTCCCCGTCGAGAAGGCGCCTGATAAAGCTGAGTACGTCGAGATCGCCTATGAGACGGGCAATCCCGTTGCCATCAACGGGAAAGGCTTCGGTCCTGCGGATCTCCTGGCTGAAGCAAACCAGATTGCTGGCGCTCATGGCATAGGGCGAGTCGATCTTGTCGAAAACAGGTATGTCGGCATGAAATCCCGCGGCGTGTACGAAACTCCCGGTGGCGCGCTTTTGCACGCAGCTCATCGCGCCGTCGAGTCAATCACGATGGATCGCGAGGCAATGCATTTGAGAGACAGCCTGATCTCACGCTACGCAGAACTCGTGTATTACGGGTACTGGTTCGCGCCCGAGCGATTGATGCTCCAGGCTGCGATCGATGAGTCTCAGAAAAACGTAACCGGCACGGCGCGGGTAAAACTGTACAAGGGGAACTGCGATACCGTCGGCCGGAAATCTCCGATATCGCTCTATAATCCCGAGCTTGCCACCTTCGAGGCCGACCGGGTTTATAATCAGAAGGACGCCGAGGGCTTCATCCGTTTAAATGCGCTGCGCCTCCGCATCGAGAGCAAGGTGGCGGCGAAATAGTTTAACAGCAGAAAGGTTAGCAGTTACCACGGAACGGGGAGCGATTACTCAGAATGGCGAAGAAAACCACGGTAATGAAAAAAGGCAAAAAGGCCGCAGCGAAAGCAAAGCCATGGGGCGGACGATTCACCGAGGCAACCAACAAACTCGTGGAAAAGTTTACCTCTTCTATCGCCTACGACTGGCGCCTCTATCCCTATGACATCGCCGGCAGCATGGCACATGCGACGATGCTGGCCAAAACAGGCATCATCACGAAGAAAGAAGCTTCCCAGATCGTCAGGGGCCTGGAAGAGATCCTGAGAGAAATCGCCAAAGGGACCTTCTCCTTCAGCGTCGAGCTCGAGGACATCCATATGAACATCGAGAGTCGGCTGATTGAAAAAATTGGCCCCGTGGGGGGCAAGCTGCACACCGCGCGAAGCCGGAATGACCAGGTGGCCCTTGATATACGCATGTACCTGCGCGATGAGATATCCACGATCCATGATCTTCTGAAGTCGCTCCAGAAGGTTTTCGTAGACATGGCGGAACGGAACCATGATGTAGTTCTTCCCGGCTATACCCATGTGCAGCGTGCGCAGCCTGTGCTCTTCGGGCATCACTTGCTGGCTTATTACGAGATGTTCGAACGGGATCGTGGAAGACTCACGGATTGTTTCCGCCGAACGAACATGCTCCCCTTGGGCGCGGGGGCGCTTGCTGGCACCGTGCTGCCCATCGATCGCCCCTATGTTGCAAAGCAGCTCGGCTTCAGTGGCCTCTGCGAGAACAGCATGGATGCGGTGTCTGATCGTGATTTCGCGATTGAATTCGTTGCGGCCTGCGCCCAGATCATGATGCACCTCTCGCGCCTGTCCGAGGAGCTCGTTATCTGGTCGTCTTCGGAGTTTGGCTTCATCACCATCTCCGACGCGTTCACGACCGGCTCGTCAATCATGCCGCAAAAGAAAAATCCCGATGTTGCAGAACTTGTGCGCGGAAAAACCGGAAGGGTCTACGGAAGTCTCACTGCGCTCCTGACGCTCATGAAGGGACTGCCGCTGGCGTATAACCGCGACATGCAGGAGGACAAGGAGCCGCTCTTTGATACTTCTGATACCGTCTCCCTTTCCCTCTCGGTGTTTACCGAGATGCTGAAGGACATCACGGTGCACAAGGAAACGATGCACCGGGCCGCAGAGGACGGGTTCATCACTGCCACGGACCTGGCCGACTACTTAGTGAAAAAAGGCATGCCTTTCCGCCAGGCCCACGAAACCGTCGGCCGAGCGGTTCTGCACGCTACCAAGTTGGGATGCGGGCTTGCCAACATGCCATTGGCGGAATATAAAAAGCTCTCACCGCAGATCGGCGAAGACGTGTACACCGCCATATCCGTCGAGGCTTCCGTCGGGAGAAGGACATCGCTCGGAGGCACCGCACCCCGTAATCTGCATAAACGGGTGGCGGCGCTCAAAAAGAAACTGAAATGACCGCGTATTCACGGCTACGTATCGCAGCCAGCCTGGTGCTCATGCTGGCCATCACTGCCGCTTGTGGCTTTAAAACGGCCCCCATCATTCCCCCGAGCCCGAGACCCGAATCGGTCAAGGACATTAAAGCAGAAACACGGGGCGCCACCGCGTATTTATCCTGGCCCATACCGGCCCGGAATGTTGAAGGCAAAAGCATAAAACCCGCTGATATCGTGCGGTTCCGCATCTACCGCGCAGAACTCGGGCGGAGTAAAAGGATGGGCCGCTACCGGCAATACGCTGAAATAAAAATGTCGAACCCCGGACCGGCTACAGTGGCCAACGGCATTGTAACCTGGAGCGACGAGCATTTAAAATACGGGCAGACCTACGGTTACCTGATCAGAGCAGTGAGCGCGCGCGGGGGCATCAGTCCTCAGTCAGAAGAGATCCGCCTGCTGCCGCTCCTCCCTCTGGATATTCCGCACGGCGTCGTGGGGGTCGGCCTTGATGGCTATGTCGACCTCACCTGGGCGCCGGTGACGACATGGCTCGACGGCGAACCTGCCACAGGATTTATCGGATACAATGTCTACCGCGGCACCGACAGAGGCCGCCATGATGAGACGCCGCTGAATAAAGAGCCGCTGAGGGACGCTGCCTACAAAGACTCGGCGGTCTTGAATAATCATACTTATTATTACATCGTACGATCCGTGGCGAACCCGGTTGCACCGTGGAACGAAAGCCCGGACTCCGCAGAAACCTCGGCAACGCCCAAGAACCTGATGCCACCTCACAGGCCGACGGGGTTGACTGTGGTTCCGGGAGTGAACCGGGTCTTCCTGACCTGGATCGATAACAAGGAAGCTGATCTTGCGGGATATTATGTATACCGGTCGACCGGGAGCAGTGAACCATATAAACGGCTGACGGACAAGATCATCGACCAAACAACGTTTTCCGATGATACGGTCAAGGGCGGCGTCACGTATTATTATGTTGTCACCGCTTTAAATCAAGCAGGGAGCGAAAGCGAACCGTCTGTCCGGCTGAAAGCACGTGTTGAAAAAATTTCTGAGCATCCCCGTGTACCTTCCATAGTAAAACCGGCTATCCCGAGGAATGCGACCCCAGGTTCAGCAGAAACCTCGACAATACCGGGGAACCTGACGCCGCCTCACAGGCCGACGGGATTGACTGTGGTCCCCGGAGTGAACCGGGTCTTCCTGACCTGGAACGAAAACAAGGAAGCTGATCTTGCGGGATATTATGTATACCGGTCGACCGGGAGCACTAAGAAATATAAGCGGCTGACGAGCAAGATTATCGACCACGCAACGTATTCTGATGAGACGGTCGAGAACGACGTCACCTATTATTATTTTGTCACCGCCGTGAATCAAGCGGGAAAAGAAAGCAAGCCGTCTGTCAGGGAAAAAGTATATGTTGAAAAATTTTCATTGCATAACCGTTAATATCGAAATACCGAACAGAGATCGTTACCCGGTTGCCGCATGCCATTTCCTATGGATCAGGATCAACCATGCATGACTTCCAATACAAGAACGGGCAACTTCACTGCGAAGGTGTGTCCGTAAAAGACGTGGCCCAGCGAGTGGGCACACCGTTCTACCTGTACAGCAGCAATACTTTGACAAATCACTTTCAGGCCTTTAACCGGGCCTTCGACGGGATTCCGCACATCATCTGCTACGCCCTAAAGTCCAACTCGAACAGCGCAGTGCTTCGGGCGCTCGTGGGGGAGGGAGCAGGCGCGGACATTGTGTCGGGAGGGGAGTTGTACCGCGCGCTTCGGGCCGGGATAGACCCCAAGAAGATCGTATACGCCGGCGTGGGCAAACGGCGGGACGAAATCGAATATGCTCTCAAGATTGGGATTCTCATGTTCAACGTCGAGTCCGGTGACGAGCTTCGGGCACTGGATCGGGCCGCGGGCGAGATGCACGCTACGGCCAGGATTGCGCTCCGCGTCAACCCCAACATCGATCCCAGAACTCATGAGTATATTTCAACCGGTCTTAAGGAAAACAAGTTCGGAATCCCCATCGAGCGGGCACTGGAGTACTACCAATTGGCACAGTCCCTGCCGAACATCGAGATTATCGGCGTACATCAGCATATCGGCTCCCAGATCACCGAAATCCAACCCTTCGTGGATGCTTTGGAGAAAGTGATCGCGTTCGTAAAAGATCTTCGGGCTGCCGGTATCGGCATCCAGTATATTGATATCGGTGGTGGACTCGGCATAACGTACAAGGATGAAACACCTCCGCTTCCCCGGGAACTCGCGCAGGCTGTGCAGCCGTTGTTACAGGAATGCGGCTGCACGCTGGTGCTGGAACCCGGCAGGGCGATCGTTGGCAATGCGGGCATCCTCGTTACCAGCGCCATGTACCATAAGGACAGCGGGGAAAAGAAGTTTCTGATCGTGGACGCAGGGATGAACGACTTGATCCGGCCCAGCCTGTACGAAGCTTATCACGATATCCGACCGGTTGTGAAGCCCACTTCCGCGGAGAAGGCGGTATTCGATGTCGTCGGACCGATCTGTGAATCGGGAGATTTCCTCGCAAAAGACCGCGAATTGCCCCTGGTACAGCAGGGAGATCTTCTTGCCGTGATGAGCGCAGGCGCATATGGATTTTCCATGTCGTCAAATTATAATTCCCGCCCGCGTGCTGCGGAGGTTTTAGTAAAGGGAAGCGAATATTGCATCGTCCGGGAGCGCGAGACCTACATCGATCTTGTCAAAGGCGAAAAGATCCCGCAGTGGCTTGAAGGATAGCATCGGGGAGGCATGGCAATCTTCCTATGAAAAAGGTACCTTTTTACAAAATGCAGGGAAGCGGGAATGATTTTCTGTTGATCGACAACCGTCGGGGAATCCTGAAAGGGAAGAATCTAAAGAAGCTCGCGATCACCCTCTGTCACCGGCGCTATTCGGTCGGCGCCGACGGTTTAATCGTGATAGTCCCCTCCAGGAAAGCCGATTTCAAGTGGCGTTTTTTCAATGCCGACGGAAGTGAGGCGGAGATGTGCGGCAATGGTTCGCGTTGCGCCGCTCGTTTCGCGTATCTTAAAAAAATAGCGAAAAAGAACCTGTCTTTTGAAACGCTCTCGGGTATCATCCGCGCCGAGGTGCGAAAAAATGTCGTTGAAGTCCAGCTCACGGGCGCCTCGGGTCTGCGCATGAACATCGCGGTTCCGCTCGACAGCGGCCTGCGCATGGGTCACTATATCAATACGGGCGTGCCGCACCTCGTCTATCTTTCGAAGAACCTCGAAAGCGAGGATGTAGACCGCATCGGGAGGACCACCCGCTTCCACGATTTATTCAAGCCAGCCGGCACTAACGTAAATTTTCTCCAGATCCGGGACAGGCATACGATACGAATACGGACGTACGAACGTGGCGTAGAGGGCGAAACGCTTGCTTGCGGCACTGGCTCCGTTGCCGCCGCGCTCGTGGCTGGCGCGCTAGGTGCGGTTGTCTCTCCCGTCGATGTGCTGACCTGGGGGGGCGAAAAGCTTGTCATTTCCTTCGAGCGGACTGCGGAAGGGTTCGGCAATATCCACCTTGCGGGAACGGCCGAGGTGATCTGCGAAGGAGTGGTTTATCTTTAGTTTCGGGCTTCGGATTGCGGGTTGAGCGGATGCAACTTAAATCCCGAGACTCGCGGTTCATCAACTGTTTTTAAGGGAGGCTGTATGTTTAAAGGTTCTATGGTTGCAATAGTAACCCCGTTTAGAAACGGGAAGATCGATGAAAAAGGACTCGGCGATTTGATCGAGTTTCAAATCAAGAACGGCACGGATGTACTGGTGCCCTGCGGCACTACTGGTGAGTCAGCAACCCTGTCTCACGAGGAGCATCATCAGGTTGTGGAATTCACGGTTAGGACGGTAAACAGGAGAGTGCCCGTGATCGCGGGCGCCGGTTCGAACTCGACGTCTGAGACGCTGGAGCTGACGAAATACGCGAAAAAGGCCGGCGCCGACGGCGTGCTGCTTATCACACCCTATTACAACAAGCCCACGCAGGAAGGACTCTATCAACACTTTGAGACCGTGGCGGACTCCGCAGACATCCCGATAATCCTTTACAACGTCCCGGGAAGAACAAGCGTCAATATGCTTCCCGCGACAGTGGCCCGCCTTCGGAAAAAGAAGAACATCGTCGGCATCAAGGAAGCTTCAGGCGACATGAAGCAGGTAAGTGAAATCATCCGGCTGTGCGGACGGGACTTTGACGTGATTTCCGGCGACGATTTTACGACACTGCCGCTTCTCTGCCTGGGAGGCGTCGGCGCCATCTCGGTGACGGCCAATATCGCCCCTGCCGACTGCGCCGCCCTGTTTGACGCCTTCTTTACTGGAAAGCGGGATGAAGCCCTCAAACTTCACTATAAGCTTGAGCCTCTTCATGGCCCGATGTTCATCGAGACCAATCCGATCCCGGTCAAGACTGCACTCGCACTCATGGGCAAAATTGCAGAAGAGTTCCGGCTCCCGCTCTGTCCCATGGCGGATGCAAACAAGGAAAAGCTGAAGAATGCATTAAGGGATTACGGATTGATCTGACCGATCGACAGCGCCCGTGGCCGCGGAAGAACACGGTAAAATCTGGGTTACGCGCTTTCGGACATTAATCAACGTCCGTCCGTATCACTCCATGGTAAAAAGGAGTTTTTTCATGATCAAGGCTATCGTGACCGGCGCAGCCGGCCGAATGGGATCGCGCATCATCAACATTCTCTCCTCGTCAGAGGGCATCGCTCTTGGTGGGGCGCTGGAGAAAAAAGGACACCCTCTGACTGGCCAGGACGCCGGCGGGCCTGCGGGAATCGCCGCAACCGGCGTCAGGATTGTCGATGATCTTTTCACCGCCCTCGAGTTCGGCGAGGTGCTCATTGATTTTACATTTCCCGAGGTGAGCCTGCAGCACATCCGTTCCTGCAGCGCCCGGGGTAAGGCCATGGTCATCGGTTCGACTGGCTTTTCCAAGGAACAACTCGGAGAAATCGGGGAATTAGTGCAGAATACCCCCTGCGTGCTCTCTCCGAACATGAGCGTCGGTGTGAACGTCTGCTTTAAAATTCTTGCCGATCTTGCGAAGACACTGGGGCCGGATTTCGACGTGGAAATAGTTGAAGCCCATCACCGGCTGAAGAAAGACGCACCGTCCGGTACCGCTGTGCACATGGGTGAGGTTGTGGCCAGGGCCCTCGGCCGCGACTATCGTCAAGTGGCTAATTTTCATCGTGAGGGTATCACCGGCGAGCGATCGAAGGAGGAGATCGGGATGCAGACGATCCGCGGCGGCGACATTGTCGGCGAGCATACGGCATATTTCATCGGAATGGGAGAGCGGATAGAGCTGACGCACCGCGCCCATACCCGGGACATGTTCGCTCGCGGAGCCGTACGAGCGGCGAAATGGGTCGTGGGCAAAAAGCCCGGATTATACGATATGCAGGATGTACTGGGCTTGAAATAGCGTTTTTTAGTTCAAAGAAGCAATCATCTAATATCTGGAAGGGAGTTCTCAATGAAAAGACTTCAGGTTCTTGCAATTGTTCCCGCTGTGTTACTCATGTTTTTTTTCGCGTCCGCATCGCAGGCTGCGGACAAAAGCGATAACAACGTCGCCGAATGCCCCCAGCTTGATAATAAAGAGGCTGACGTCATCATCAAAAAAATCATCCCCGACGCAAACACTGTGGATGTCAAACAGTCGCCAATCAAGGGTGTATGGCAGATCGATGTTGAAAAAGGCGGGCAAAGGGGGGCGATATATCTCGACTGCTCGAGAAAATACCTTATCCAGCTTATATCGCTCGAGGACTATCTCAAGCGGATGCAGGCTCAGCAGCCCCCGGCGAAAGTTGATGTTTCGAAGATTCCCCTCGGCGATTCTATTACCTTGGGCTCAAAGACCGCCGCGAAAAAAGTGATTGTGTTCAGCGATCCGGACTGCCCTTATTGCAGGAAGCTGCATGAAATCATAAAGCAGGTCATCGCCCAGAGGCCCGATATCGCATTTGTCGAAATTCTGCATCCCCTGCCGATGCACAAGGATTCTCCCAAAAAAGTCCAGGCAATCCTGTGCTCGAAATCGGTGAAGATGCTCGATGAAGCTTTTTCGGGGAAGCCGGTGCCGGAGCCGCCCGCAAACTGCACTGCCGCTGCGATGGAACGGAACATAGCCCTGGCCCACTCGTTAAATTTCAACGGCACGCCGACGTTGGTGCGCGACGACGGGACTGTGCTTTCTGGCTTTCTTCCGGAAGACAAACTTCTCGAATGGATCGATAAGAAGCAGTAAACCCGGAGGTCCCGGTGAGATTGGTGCGGTTTGAGGTCGAAGGAAGAGCGGCATCCGGGATTCTGGCCGGTGAGGAAATCGCGGAAGTGGACGGCGATTTTTACCGCGCCCTAAAAACCACCGGAAGATTTCATGTTTCACAAGTAAAACTTCTGGCACCGTGCATGCCAGGTAAAATTGTTGCGGTCGGACTGAACTACCGCGACCACGCTGCAGAGATGAGGCTCGCCGTCCCCGGCGAGCCGGTCGTTTTTCTCAAGCCTCCTACATCAGTAATCGGTCCCGGCGGGACCATTGTCTATCCCGCGATGAGCGAACAGGTGGACTACGAGGCCGAGCTCGGGGTGGTCATCAAGGACCGGATTCACAGCATCAACCCTGATCAGGCAAAAGACCATATCCTGGGTTATACCTGCGCCAACGACGTAACGGCCCGCGATCTGCAGAGAAAGGACGGTCAGTGGACCCGCGCTAAGTCTTTTGATACGTTCTGCCCAATCGGGCCCTGGATAGAGAGCGAGCTTGATGCAAGGGACCTGCTCATCGAATCGTATCTGAACGGAGAGCGGCGTCAGTCGTCGCGGACATCGCAGCTCATTTTCCCGGTGAGCTATCTCATAAGCTTCATTTCGAAGATCATGACCCTCGCTCCCGGCGACCTCATAATAACCGGGACACCTGCAGGCATCGGTTCGATGAATCCCGGTGACGAAATCGAAGTGCGGATAGAAGGGCTCGGCAGTTTAAAAAATACGGTTGCAGGATGACCTTTTGAAACACAGACAGACGAGGAGACCGTGGCTTGAGGGCAGCAACGAATCTGTGTTCATGTGCAGGCTTAAGCGTCCGGAAATTATAGACCATCCAGGACAGGAGGACTGACAGGCCGTGCGGACATCGAATGAAAACTTTATCCAATCTCTTTTTGCTGAGCGTATCGGGGGAAACATGTTCGGCAAAGAGCAGAAAATCTATAAATTCGAGAAAATCAAACGCGCCAAGCGAGCCGCATTAGCGGCAAACCCGGGCGCCGAACTCATCGACTTTGGCGTAGGCGAACCTGATGAGATGGCCTTTCCCGGCGTTGTCCAATCTCTTCAGAAAGAGGTGGAAAAACCCGAGAACCGCGGCTATGCCGACAACGGCATCCCGGAATTCAAGGAGGCCGCCGCCCGCTATATGCAGACAGTCTACGGCGTAAACAATCTCAATCCTGAAACAGAATTGCTGCACGGCATCGGGAGCAAACCGGTCCTCGCCATGTTCCCGGCAGTTTTCATCAATCCCGGAGATGTCACGCTCATGACCGTCCCGGGTTATCCGGTGATGGGGACACATACGCGCTGGTGCGGTGGCGAAGTGATCAATCTGCCCCTTTTGGAAGAGAATAACTTTCTACCGGACCTCCATGCTGTTCCTGCCAGTGTCCGGAAGCGCGCAAAGCTCATCTATATCAATTATCCGAACAATCCGACCGGCGCGGGAGCAACAGCTGAGTTCTTCGCCACGGTGGTGAGATTCGCGAAGGAGAACAATATCGTCGTGGTGCACGACGCTGCCTATGCGGCGCTCACCTATGGTTCCAAGCCTCTTTCCTTCCTTTCCGTTGCGGGAGCAAAGGACGTGGGCGTGGAGATTCATTCGCTTTCCAAGGCGTATAATATGACGGGCTGGCGTCTTGCATTCGTTGCGGGTAACGAGCGGGTCATTGCTGGCTACGGAAACGTCAAGGACAACTATGATTCTGGTCAGTTCAAGGCAATCCAGAAAGCGGGTGTATACGCCCTCAACCATCCCGAGATCACCGCAGAGATTACGGCCAAGTACGGGCGCAGACTCAGGGCCATGGCAGACGCTCTTGCGGAACTGGGATTCAACGCAAAAGCACCGGCTGGAACGTTTTATCTTTATGTGAAAATTCCTGCCGGCATCAAGGGGGGAAAACGCTTCGCAACCGCTGAGGAATTCTCGGAGTTTCTTATCACTGAAAAACTCATCAGCACCGTCCCTTGGGATGATGCGGGATCTTATATCCGGTTTTCGGCGACATTCGAATCAAAAGGAAGAGCGGACGAGCAGCGGGTTCTCGATGAATTTAAAAAGAGGATGGCTGGCCTTCAGTTCGAGTTTTAGGCATCCATAGCCGGTAGCAGACGAACGCTGAAAGACCGCTCCATCATCGGGGTCAATTCGCGCCTGAAAGTATTTATGTCAATTATCGCATATATCGCCCTCGGCTCAAACTTGGGAGACAAAATGACAGTCTGCCGGCAGGCAATCGGCCTCCTGAATAAAAGCGGCCGGGTAAAACGTGTTTCCTCCTTTTACTGCACGGAACCAGTCGGGTATCCGAACCAGGAAGACTTTGTGAACGCCGTAGTCGAGATGGAAACCAATCTATCTCCGCTGGCATTGCTGGCGGCGTGTCATGTGGTGGAAGATGCCCTGGGCCGGAACAGGCTGATCCACTGGGGTCCCCGCACCATCGATCTCGACATTTTATTGTACGGCAAAAAAGTTATTGATACCGCCGAACTATCCATCCCTCACCCCCTGATGTCGACGCGTGGATTCGTGCTGGTGCCGCTCTGCGAGATTGCATCTCAAGCAGTGCATCCGGTATTGCTGAAATCCATTGGTCAGTTACTGCGCGAACTCCAGGATCCTCACCGGGTCAGGAAATGCGATTCATAAGGCACGCCCTATGAACAGACAAACAGACTCCGTTCTCCATACGAAGTATCTCGTAACCGAAGGTCCTATAGGCGTGGGTAAAACGAGCCTGACTTCCCTCCTTGCCGACGAGCTTGGCGCCCGGCTGATCCTCGAGCGGGCAGAAGAGAACCCGTTCCTGTCAGATTTTTATAAGAATGCCGAGCGGTACCGGTTCCAGACGCAGATGTTCTTTCTCCTCAGCCGGTTCAGCCAGCAGATGGAAGTGTTTCAACCCGACCTCTTTACGCGAATAACGATCAGTGATTATCTGTTCGACAAGGACCGCATTTTTGCCTATCTCACGCTCGACGAGCACGAGCTTCCCATTTACGAGCAGGTATACAAAATCCTAGAGCCTAAAATTCTAAAACCCGATCTCGTGATTTTTCTTCAGGCTGACACCGATACGCTGCTGCGCCGCATCAAGCAGCGCGGAAGGTCTTTTGAAAAGGAAATCAACCACGATTACATTGCGGCCGTGAATGAGGCATACAACAGCTTCTTCTTTCGCTACAGCGACACACCGCTCCTCGTCATCAACACTTCGGACATCGATTTTGTCCATCACAGAGAAGACCTCGACGATCTGCTCAAGCAGATTCTAAGCATGAAGCAGGGCACGCAGTACTACGTTCCGGCTTCTCGGAAACGATAGCTGAGCACGCTGCATCTCTCCGTCGAAATTTTTCACCTCAAACAATTTCATTGAGTCATGTGAACATCATGATGCTGTCCTCCCTCACTGATTTCCTTTGCTGCTCATATAAATGTCACGGCTTATGCCGCGATTTGCCGTAAAAACGGTTTTACCATTGCGGTTTTTCCGGGAATTGTGTAAGATTCATCCAGCCATGGCGTTTTATATTTTTAAAAGACTCCTCCTGTTCATCCCGACACTCCTCGGCATTACCCTCATTACTTTCTTCCTGATGCATTCCCTGCCCGGCGACCCGGCAACAAGTATGCTCGGGGAACGGGCTTCGCCGGAAACTGTCGCACGCATTCGCGCCGAACTGGGTCATGATAAACCCTTGGCTCGCCAATATTTCGGATATCTGAAGCTTATAGCAGCCGGCGAACTCGGACGATCATTGCACACCCAGCGAAAAGTCGCCGATGATCTATTGCAAAAATTTCCGAACACCCTCAAGCTCGCCCTGGCAGCCATGCTCTTTGCATCGTTTTTCGGCATTGCCATAGGCATCTTTTCAGCAACCCATCGCGGTTCTGCGTGGGACCGGATTTTAACGCTCCTCTGTGTGGGCGGCATTTCCATCCCCGTTTTCTGGCTGGGGCTGGCTCTCATGCTCGTCTTCGCTTTTTATTTTCGGTGGTTTCCACCAGCCGGTATGGGCAACGGCAATCTGAACTATATCGTACTGCCCGCGATCACACTCGGCACCTTTTCCCTGGCCTACATAGCACGCGTGACCCGCTCGTCCATGCTTGAGTCGCTGTCCCAACCCTACATCGCAGCGGCCCGGGCCAAGGGGTTACCGGAAGGCGTTGTCGTGTTAAAACACGCGCTGAAGAATTCCATGATCCCCGTTGTCACTCTCATCGGCCTTGACCTCGGATCCTATTTAAACGGTGCAGTGCTCACAGAAACCATATTCGGATGGGACGGGCTCGGGCGTTATGCGCTCGACGGAATCACCAAGCGGGATTACCCGGTGATCATGGGCGTTGTGCTCTTCAGTGCGGTCCTGTTCGTAACTCTGAACCTGCTTGTAGACATCTCATATACGTTCCTTGATCCGCGGGTTCGCGTGAAGGAGGAACAGTAGGAACACGGCACTGACAAGTTATGGTGAATACTCTATCTCTCAAAGACCTGATTGGCAATAAACCGGCATTGACCGCGGCGATTCTGCTCCTTATTCTAACATTCACCGCGCTCGTCGGGCCGGCCCTTATCAAGTACGCAAAACTGGACCCTCTTGCCATGGACCTGGACAGTCTCAAGCAGCCTCCTAGCTGGCATCACCTCCTCGGCACGGACAGCACGGGTAGAGATATTCTGGCCCGGCTCGTGTACGGCGCCCGCATATCACTCTCCGTCGGCGTGCTGGCTTCCATTCTTTCGCTCGTCATTGGAATCTTTTTCGGACTCATCGCTGGTTATTTTGGCGGCAGGGTAGACACCGTCCTGTCGCAGCTTTTCGACATCTTCCTGGCCTTTCCGAGTCTTTTGCTCGCTATCGGCATCAGCGCGGTAATGTCTCCGGGGCTCACTTCCGCCATGCTCGCGATTACGCTGGTGGGATGGGCCGGTTTCGCGCGGCTTGTCCGGGGCGTTACCCTCTCGCTCAAGAAGCAAACTTACGTGGAAGCGTCCCGGGCAATGGGCGCATCCCCGGCAAGAATCTTGTACAAGCACATCCTGCCGAACACACTTCCCCTTCTGCTCGTGGCAGGCAGCTTGCGGGTGGGCGGGTTCATTCTCCTTGAAGCCGCGCTTTCATTCCTCGGACTCGGCATCCAGCCTCCTACCCCCACGTGGGGGTCGATGATCAGTCTGAGCCGCGCGTACGTCACCTCGTCGCCGTGGATGGTAATCTTTCCCGGCCTTGCCATCAGCATCACCGTGATTAGCTTTAACATTCTCGGCGACTACCTGCGGGACAGGCTTGACCCGAGAATGCAGATTTAAAGACAAACATTTTTTTCGCAAGCGAGCGGCAGCACGGATATTACCATGAAACTCGTCACTATCGCGATCCGCGATTTCGCGCTGCCGGTTCCCAAGACCGGCAGCATTGAGGCTCATTCGGGCTACGGCCGCGCGGCCATAGAGGGCCGTGAAATTCATACCCGCGTTCAGCGCCATCGAGCAAAGTCCGATCCTTCCTACGAATCGGAAGTTCCGATCAACGGCTCTTTCGACAGAGAGGGGTACCGCTTCCTGATCGAGGGGAGGATGGACGGGATTTTCCGGCACGAACTTCCGAGGATTGAGGAAATTAAATCGGGTTTTGATATCCGACAGCTTGCGGGCCGGCTTTCCGCTGACCCGATGGGCCACCCTTATTGCCTGCAGCTCCGGACCTATGGCTACTTATACTGGATCGAACACAAGATTGTGCCCAAGCTGTCCTTTCATCTTGTATCATCCCGCAATGGAGCATCAAAGAATATCGAGCAAACACTCGATCTCGTGGTTTATGAGAATTGGCTGGAGGCGCGGCTTGGCGAGCTTGCTGAGGAAGCCAGAAAAGCCGAAAAGCGCGCCAGCCGCCGAAAAAAAATTGCATCTGCTTTTGCTTTCCCCTTTGAAAACCCCCGGCCGGGCCAGACCGAGCTCATCAATGCGATTGAACAGGGAATGAGCGAAAAAAGCAGGATGCTGTTTCAAGCCCCCACCGGGCTCGGGAAGACCGCAGGAGTCCTCTATCCCGTACTCAAGGAGGCATTAAGCCGCGGACAGACAGTCTTCTATGTTACGCCGAAAAACAGCCAACACTCTGTTGCTGAAGACGTTGTAAAGCGGTTCCACAAAACAGGCGCAAACGTCAAATCCCTCTCCATCACTGCAAAAGGCAAGATCTGCTTCAAGAACGAACCGCTCTGCAATCCAGAATACTGCGAATACAGCCGCGATTACTATGCCAAAGTACACAAGCATGGGATTCTGGACATGCTCGCGAAGAAGAGAAAGCTGACGGCGCGCATCTTTCGCGAGCTGGCTGAAATATATGAGGTCTGCCCTTTTGAGCTCCAACTCGACGGGGCGCGGGAAGCGGACACCGTGATCTGCGATTATAACTACGTTTTTGCTCCACGGTCGGCCTTGAGACGATTGCCAATGATCACTATCGACCAGTCGGGAAAACCCAACCTCCTGATCGATGAATTTCATAATCTTCCTTCTCGCGCCATGGACTACTATTCCCCTTCGGTCTCAAGTATCACCCTCGAATTGATGCGGGGCGAGATCGGCAAGATCGCTCCCCGGTTTCGAATCGAGGCCGAAGAGCTACTCGACGGCTGTATTCAGTCCATTAGTTTCTGCAAGCCTTATGCATGTTCCAAGCCGGTCCAGATCAATCCGCCGGCGGACACCTTTCTTGAGCAGGACTCAAAACTCCATGCGTTTCTTTCCCGTTACCTCGAATCGGACGCCGAGATCAAACCGCACGATGTTGTTCTCAGGCTGTCCTTTTACTGGTCCGAATTCACCGAAGCACTTAAGTACACCGAAGATCCCGATGTCCGTGAATTTTTTGTTACGTTTCACCCCCATCCGACCGGCGGCATCGTAAAGATTACATGCTGCGACGCTTCCACCATGCTGAAGGATTGCTATGGCGAGTACGAGCACACTGTGGGCTTCTCGGCAACACTAAAACCCTTTGACTACTACGCGAGGCTGTCCGGACTAGATCTAGCTGCCGTGCGAACAGCCGAATTCCCGAGCCCTTTTCCCCGCGAGCAGCGCAAACTTCTGATTATCCCTCAGATTTCGACGAAATATACGGATCGCGAATGCAATTACGCCAGGATTTCCGATGCTATCCAGAAAATAACCGCATTACAGCGGGGGAATTATTTTGCCTTCTTCCCGAGTTTCGCGTTCCTGGAAAGGATTCATGAAATATTCCGACCGCCTGTTGGATTTGTTGTTCTAAAGCAGGAACGGGAAATGAAGGTTTCCCGCGTTGAGGCTATACTGGCTCATCTCCATGGCCGGACATCCCCCACAATCCTTTTCGCGGTACAGGGGGGCATTTTTTCGGAGGGAATGGACTATCCGGGGGAGATTATAATAGGCGCGTTCGTAATCGGGCCTCCGCTTCCGAATTACGATCTTGAACGCGAACTGATGCGGCAGTATTACCAGCAGCGTTACAGCGCGGGCTTTGATTATGCTTATACGTTTCCTGCAATGGCAAAAGCCGTTCAGGCAGCGGGAAGAGTCATTCGTTCCGAAACGGACCGCGGCCTTATCGTTTTGATGGATGGTCGTTTTATACAACCGGGGTATGCTCGCTCCCTGCCCGCGGACTGGTTCGAATCGCGTATAAGCGAACTGCTTTCAAACAGTATTTTGAAAGATATATCAGAATTCTGGCAGCGCAGCCTGATTCAAAAAGAAGGAAGTGCATTTGATGGCGTAGTCGTGTAAAAAAAAAGATGCTTGAGAGTGGCCTTGACCATCGCTGTTCCGTATAATACATACTTCACTTTTCTGAAACCGTTCCTAAACATGGTCATTTATTACCACGTGACAAGTACGGCGGGCCGACCAGTACTGCCGCCGATTAACGTCAGGGGTTCTCGCCCTGATTAACCTAAGCCTCCGCTAAGATGCCTGAAAAGGGAAACACGCCAGACGCCGTATCGATCTCTTTAAGCATCGGTCGGTGGCCGGGGGGGTTGCGCAGTTACTCCATGAAAAGATTCTTATTGTGCCGCGCAGCCTGAGGAACCCTGTAAGAGCCGTTTATTGTTACTACAAGGTTTGTGGTCGTGTTCGCATGCCTTATCATTCCTAGACACTCTGTTCCAGTATCTCCCAACATGCTCTCCCCGATACCTTGCAGGTAGAGGTTCAGCACGAGCGCTTGTCACAGGTGCCTCCGAATATCCTTGTATTCGTCTCGCGATTGCGAGCGCCGAAGCTTCATGCTAATAGATCCCATAGCGAGACGCATAATTTCCATAATAGTCAACGCTTAATAGTACAGTAAGCCACCCATTGAAGGGACCGAAAAAAAATATTCCCCCGTCGATTGGGGGTAAAATTATAAAGACAGACAATGCTGGTTCTTTGAGTCCTGGCTGGAACCATCGGTGTATCGGAAAAGGAGGAGGTTGGACTTATGGCCCTCGATCGCAAACTCACTATGGAAAACAAACTCCAAAAGCAATTATCAGAATTCCTCGGGCTCAGTCGCGCAGTTGCCCTGTACACCAGTATTCTGATAGTCCTGGTCACGATTTCGGCGGTTTACTGGGTCATTCATCTGGCCCCGCCCAAAATCATTACCATCACAAGCGGTCCTCATGACAGCATCTTCTACCAGAATGCCGAGAAATACCAGAAAATACTGGCTCGCAGCAGAGTAACATTGAAAATCCTGCCATCCGAAGGGTCGCTTGAGAACCTGAAAAGGCTGAGTGATCCCTCTTTCCATGTGGACCTCGGCTTTGTTCAAGGCGGGGTTGCAGCAGGCATGAAGATTGACAACCTCCAGTCGCTCGGCAGTCTCTACTCTTCGCCGATCCTCCTTTTCTACCGAAGCCCTGCTCCTCTTGAGCTGCTTTCTCAATTTAAGGGCAAAAGACTGGCCATCGGGCCTGTGGGCAGCGGATCGCACGACCTAGCACTATCTCTGCTTGCCGCGAACGGCATCGAACCTGGCGGATCGACCGTTCTGGAGAACCAGGATGCTGAAGATGCGTCAAAAACCCTGCTTGCGGGAAAAGTTGATGTGGTGTTCCTGATGGGGGAATCAGCGCCGCCGCAGGTAATACGGTCACTTCTGCGGACTCCCGGGATCAGGCTCTACAATTTCGTCCAGGCCGACGCTTATGTGCGGCGCATGGTGTTTTTGAACAAGCTCGACCTTCCCCGGGGATCGATCGACTTTGGAATGGACATTCCCTCACGAGATGTCAGCCTTGTGGGCCCCACAGTCGAGCTTATTGCCCGGTCAGGCCTCCATCCTGCACTCTCCGATTTGCTGCTTGAAGCCGCGCGTGAAGTGCACGGGGCGGCCGGAGTATTCAAACACCAGGGTGAATTTCCGGCGCCATTGGAGCATGAGTTTCGTCTGAGTGCTGATGCGCTCCGTTTCTATCAATCCGGTAAAAGTTTCCTCTATCGTTCTCTTCCCTTCTGGATAGCGAGCTTGGTAAACCGCATCCTCGTGGTGGTCGTTCCGATGGTTTTGGTATTGATCCCGGCGTTGAAAAGCATTCCCGCGCTTTACCGCTGGCGGATTCGCCTGAACATTTATCGATGGTACCGAGCGTTGCTTGACCTTGAACGCGACATGATCGGACTGAAGGCGGGCGGGGGCGGGGTAGAATTGCTTGACAGACTCGACCACATCCAGCAGGCGGTGAACAGTATGAAAGTGCCCGCGACTTTCGCCGATCAATTCTATGTGCTTCGAGGGAATATCGACTTCGTACGCGGGCGGCTTAAGGAAAAACAAGCTTAAGGGCTTCTCGACGTTATGAAAGGGCGTTTGTTATCTGCATTGTGACTACAGATATACTTTTATGCTCATCCGACATCGTTCCAGCGAACTCGTTAAACCATCATCGCCGAAAGGAGTCTCATTTATCAAATGGCTCCGTAAAATCCGTGCGTTCAGACGGGGGATATAAAGCGTTGACACGAAGCAATCAGGCGGAAATTTCTTGCTGTTCGATGTATCGTTTAATGCTATGGAGTGGAGCGCCTCCGCAAGATGCAGCAAAATAGCTAGGAGACCATAAGGCGTCTTTCCAATAATGTTTGCGCAGATCGTTGTGCGCTCTTTTCATTAATCTTGCAGATACTCCTTTGAGGCTATTTACTATTTTAGCGACCGGCGTTTTAGGTTGATAGTTAATCAGCAGGTGGACATGATCTCGCTCACCATCTATTCCCACCAGTTCAGCCTCGAAATCCCGGCAAACTTCGGCGAAAATAGTTTTCATGGAGTCGTAATGCTTTTTCTGGAATATTTGCCGCCGGTATTTGGTGACAAAGACCAAATGCACGTGTAAATTGAATACACAATGCCTGCCGTGTCTAATATCGGTTGACTTTTTCATAGACCAATGATATCATAGCGCATGATAGTTTGCAAGATCTTTGCGTGCCGGATAAGTGGCTAAGCCCAAGATTAGCGTGACTCACTTCGTTGAACTACGCGAAATGTCGGAAAGAAAGTTGAATGTTTCGCAGACTGCAATGAACAACCCAGCCGATAAGTCAGAGCGATAAAAAGTTTTCCTAATTCGTTCATGACAAAAAGGAGAAAACATGAAAAGAACACTTATTGCTGCAGCAATTCTGTCATTCGTGTTTGCACTGTCAGCGTTCGCGGCTGAAGACGGACAGCAGCCGAATGCACCGGCTGCCACTTTTGCACAAAGACAGGCCCACATTTTAAAAATATTCGACGATCGGATGGCCGCCCTTCAGGCGGCAAAAATCTGCGTGCAAACGGCAACGGATGACAACGATCTCAAGGCTTGCAGGAAAAAGTATATGGGCGAGATGAGAGAGCGGCGCGGTGAAACACAGCAGAGTCGTGGCATGACGGGTGGTCCGCAAGGGCAGTGATTCACGTCGTAATAGCAACCTGTTGAACAGCTGTACCGTTTCGCTTTTTATTTTAGTCTCTATCTTCACCGATAAATGTTGTAAATTTTTAGCACGCCGGCCGGCTTATATTTCCTTTCGCCGTATTTTGCTTATTGCTTCCCGCTGAGTATTGTGCCAGCGCCCGTTTGCGCTCATCTTTGTGGTTTCGTTCCCGATTGCACTATGGGGGTTGCCGAAATCTTTACTTATCTTCACTCAGGATCAACTTTGCCCGGTTGCCCTTTCGTCCCATGGTTACACCCTTCCTTTTGGTTTAGATTAACCATATCATGGTATCCCGCCGATAAAGTAAATGTTTTATTTGAAACGTTATACCAGGATTCGCGAATCAGGCTTTGTTGCTACTAAGAGCTACGCCTGATTCTATTCGCGGATGCTGCAGAATTGTCTGTGCGTGGCTGGTTTACGGGTTGTATGGGAACAGCCATTTGTTCCGGAAGACACGTCTTGATGCGAATTGCACCTTCACAGCGGAATTAACTACAGTTCCGAACAAAGTACAGAATAATCAGACAATACGCCCTTTTATTGCTCACAGAAATATTCATCTTTTGTCCCGCCGCGACAATGATGGGGGACGTTCAAAAAGAATCTTATGAGCGGCACCGGCCCTTGAATGTCCAGTACGAATTCAGAAAATAATTGACGAGGGTGGCGGGCACGATGCCCACGGCTTGGTGCACTTGCGGAATGCCGCGGGGATTAAGTGCGCTCAGCAGCAGAAAGGTCGTATAGCTCATACCGAGCGCGGCGAATGAAATAATATTGAATTTAAGACCGCGAATATGAATCTTGTCGTTCATTTCCTGCTTGGAGAACGTCCAGTAATTGTTCAGCAGGAAATTGGTGATGATTGAAATTTCTATCGCGATAGGTGATGCGATAAATTTGTTCAACCCTGCGTTCATCAGTATCGTGAAGAAAACCAGGTTCACCGCCACGCCGCTCGCTCCGACCACCAGGAATTTCAGGAAGGTCTTGCTCCGCTCGAACCGGATCCACCAAGCGTTCAGCATAAATTCGCCGATATCTGAAATCCCCATTTTCGTGTTTCCTCGTTTCCTGTCCACGAAATGGACCGGGATTTCACTCACCTTCGCGCCATTCACGATCGCCTCATGAAGAAGCGATATTTGGAACGCGTAGCCCCGAACCCGGAACGCATCGAGATCGATCCGTTTGATAATGTCCGCACGGATCGCGCGAAAACCCGCGGTGCAGTCCCGCACCCGATAGACGCCGGCAACATACCGCGCGAAAACGTTCCCCCACTTGGAGATCATCCTGCGCAGCAGCCCCCAATCTTTAGGAATCCGGCCGCCCGGAACATACCTGCTGCCGATAACAAAATCGGCACCCTGGTCGATGGCCTCGATCAGCCGCGGCACATCCTCGGGCTTGTGCGAGAAGTCGGAGTCCATTTCCATAACCACGTCGGCATGCAGCACGTCGATCGCGTGCTTCATGCCCCTGATATACGCCGCTCCCAGCCCGCACTTTTCCCCGGTCAGCAGGAACACATTGGGCGCCTTGCTGCTTGCGGCTCTGACAATATCAGCGGTACCGTCCGGAGAATTGTCATCAACGACCAGAATGCTCATATGATGCGAAATCCTTTTAAATTGCAGCATGAGCGAGTCGATCATGAGCGATATGTTTTCTTTTTCGTTGTAAGTCGGAAGAATAACTACGATTTTCATGAAACCCCTGAACGCGGAACGTTTCCCCCGGCTAACGGATTTGCCACGTCCGTAAACAGCCGGAAAAGCGTGTATGCGGCGAAGAACACAGCAACGAATGGGGGCAACCATATCGGTTCAGCGTGCGGGGCAAGTAACCGCTCGATAAACCTGGTAGCGATGAGCAAAATGACCATGCCGACAAGCAGCATGCCTTGCTCCCTCCTTTGTTCAATCAGGAATGCGGAGGCAAGAAAGGCGGCAATTGCGGGACTAAGCATGGCATAAGTGTTGTTTTCGGTTCTTGGACTGAACAGCATAAGGTACAATGACGCAAGCGTGAAAAGGTAGAGCGCTGCGCGGGAAGGTTCCAGGCGCCGTTTCATGAACAAACAAAGAAGCAGCGTGGCAATCGCACCGGCAATTCGTATGGCGGTCTGAATGTTCTCCGGCACCTCAGCAATACCAAGCGCGCGCAACGCGGTGAATGGAGTCGTCCATCCCCAGACTGAGACCCCAACATGCGCGGCAGTGATCATGTTCTGCACGCATGCGATATATTGCTGCACGACATAGCTCGGCGCTTGTGTGAGAAAAGGCGCCATCGCCGTCACTCCCATGCCCACGAGCAGCCGCCAACTCATCCTTCGGTCAATCGCCATGACCAGCAGTACGAGCACCAGGACCAGCGGCTTGATCGCAACGCCGAGCGACAGCCAGAGCGTCGCCCTCCACCAGCGGGCGTGTGCTATGTCCGAAACCGCAAGCAGCATCAAGCCAGTAATGATCAGCGTAGCCTGTCCGTTGCGCGCGCAGTCCCAGACCAACGGAATAGTCACAAGCGACAACAGAGGGAAAAACTCCCCTGCTGAGCGCTCTCCCGCGAGCCTGCCTAACCGGTAGAGGCCTGCAGCAAATACGGCGACCATGGTCATCCGCCACAGGATCTCCCCGGCAGTCGTTGGAAAAAGCGCGTACGGAACGAACAGAACTGCCGCTTGCGGCAGATACACGAAGCCGCCCACGCCTTTGAGATCGTACAGGGGCTGTCCGCTGATCCAACTCAGCGCACCGGTCCGGTATGATGGAACGACGGACCGTTTTCCGACAACAGCGACAATCGCAGATACCGCAAGAAACAGAACAATCCATCCTGCCACCGCGATCCGCATCGCCTGTTTGTTGCTCACCATCGACATGATTGACTCCGCTTCCGATCGAACCACCACAGGCACATTATCCGGCCGGTTGATCTCCATAAATATATCAGAATCGCACCATCCTATCAAATACTATTTGCGGTAATTGCCGTGTTCAATCTCACAAGGCGCGCCTCCTCAGCACATTTACATTTACGTATGTGCGTTCGCAGCAATCTGCCAATTGGCGACCAGTTTCGATGTCCGAATTGTCTCATGGGGTAATGATTTTCCTTGTAAATTCTTGTATAATACGATACTTTTAATATTTAAATACCCTGGTAATTGGCTGGAACCTGTGAAGAACAACATTTATTCCGCATCAGCATTGATACTTCTATTTGTGTTCTGGATGACGCCCGGTCTTATCGGCCGCGAGCCTTGGAAGGCAGACGAACCCCTCAACTTTGGAATCGCTGATGAAATGATGCGGTCCGGTGATTGGATTGTCCCCCGGTTGACCGGTGAAACCTTCCTTGAAAAACCTCCCCTCTATTATGCGACCGCCGCGGTATGCGGCAGGCTGTTTTCTCCGCCACTCCAATTGTACGACGCCTGCCGCATTGCCACTGCTTTTTATATGTTTCTTGCCGTCCTTTTTTTCGCGCTCACGGCGCGGGAGTTATACGGGCCGGAATTCGGGGGCAGTGCCGTATTTCTGCTGATCAGCTGTGTTGCGCTTCAGGTAGCCGGCCATAAAATAATTCCCGATGTCGGCCTCTTTGCCGGATTTTCCATCGCTATCTACGGTCTCGCGCTCTGCAGAAGAAGGAAAACATTGGGCGGATTCTGGATTGGAACGGGAACCGGAATAGGATTTCTGACAAAAGGGCTGCTCGCACCGGGCATATTGGGTATTATCGCCGTCCTTCTTCCCCTGTTTTTCCCCGCGTGGCGACGAAAGGACTACCGTCATTCCCTCTTGGTAGCCTTTGCGGCCGCCCTGCCCTGGCTCACGATCTGGCCTTTTGCGCTTTTCCACCGGTCTCCCGATTTTTTCATGCAATGGCTCGTACACGAGAACTTCGGACGTTTTTTGGGGAACAACTACGGCGGAACTGTGGGATTCGACGAGCACAAACTGAATTCCCACGCTTATTTTTTGACGAGCCTGATCTGGCTTGCATGGCCAGCCGTGCTTCCGGCTGCATGGTCACTCTGGCATTTCCGGCAGACACGCCGAGACCACCCCGTTTATCAAGTTCCTGTTCTCGTATTCGTGGTGATGCTTGCAACGCTCTGCATATCTGCGACGAGCCGTTCGATCTATGCCATGCCGATACTGCTGCCGATATCCCTGATTGCGCTCCCGGTAATACCAAAGATCCCGGCTCGCATGACCAGGTTCGGAAATTGGTTCAGCATTCTGTTCTCCGGCGGCCTCGCACTCGTATTGTGGTTCGGCTGGCTGGCCATGATAACCGGCAGTCCGGCGGTCATCGCGCAAAAGCTGCACTATTTCCTGCCGGATTATATCCCTGCAGTAAAAGGGATATTGCTGGTTGCAGCGCTCTGCTACTCCCTTGTGTGGCTATTCATGGTTGTCGCGATTACCCGCGTAGATAAGGATTTTATCGTAAACTGGACACTCGGCGTACTGCTGATTTGGGGGCTTCTCATGACGCTCTGGCTTCCGGCCCTGAATTCGGGCTCAAGCTACCGCGCTGCCTTCACGGACCTGAAGAAGTCCTTACCGCAGGAATATTCCTGTATTGCAAGCCGCGGCCTTGGTGAATCGGAGAGGGCCATGCTCAAATACTTTACCGGTCTGCAAACACTCAGGGTTGAGACAGCCGGATCACCGGGAAATTGCGACCTGCTACTCGAAGAGCAGAGCGGAGACGACGTCAGAAAACCGCAAGCCGGCATGCAACTCATATGGGAATTCGACCATCCAAGCAGCAGACCCAAGAACATCTTCACCCTTTTCCGGATAAACACCGCAAAAACGTCGAGTAGAGTAAAAGCTTACCATGCAACGTCAGATGTGAAGCACAGTTGAATGATCAATAAAATGCTTTAATTTTTCATCAACCCAATTGCCGATTTAGGATATTTGATTCGCCAACTTACCATTCGTTGATAATCCTCCCCCCATGAAGAGCGTGGTACAAGTCCTTTTTCTTTGCATTCTTGATATAATGCACGCCTCATTTTCTCACATCTGCCAAATAGGAGCAGGACTGGTCTTGCGTGAATTCAAGCAGTTATATTTTGGCATGCGAACTGCAATAACACTGGCAAGACTGAACGAAAAGGGGGACACAAAAATGAATACCACTCTCTCAAGAAAAACAGCATACATCGGGGCAGGCGCAGGGCTGGTGATCTTTGCTCTCTTCGGACTCCTTCCTGGCAGTCTTCTGGGCGGCGCCGCGGGAATCAAAGTAGCGGGGCTGTTCTTCGGGCTTCCCCTCGATCCAGGCATCTTGTCACGGGCGATCGTGCTCTCTTCCATGCTCGTGGGCGTCGTGGTCGCGGGGATCACGATCGTTACCGCCACGGCCACCCTGGGATGGCTCGGGGGCAGAGTGCTTGAGGGATCGGCAGAGAAGAAGACCTCGGAAGTTGCATAACTTAACAATCACAGGTGCGAAGGCACATCAAATTTCTATGGCTGCGGCCAAGAGGAGACACTATCATGAAGAACGAGACGGTAAAATCAGGTATGAAGATTGGTGCAACAATAGGCGGTTTGGTATTCCTGGTGTTCGGCATCATGCCGGGGTTCTATTTCGGGAGCTACGGGACTCTGATCCTGCTTCAGAAGCTGATGGGCGGTCCGGTTGAGCCGACGCTCGTCGTCAGGGCGGCGATTGTGATAGGGATCATGGTTGGCATTTCCTGCGCGGCCGCGGTGAGCATTGTGGTGGGCGGCCTTCTGGGCACGGTGGCCGGACTTGTAGTCTCCACCCCCGAAGCTCTGCGCAACAAGCAGGCTGCTGCCGAAAAGGCGTAAGGAAACGCCCGTCACCAAACGACGGAAAATCTCAAGCTTTTAGAATGCAAATGCCAGGGCGGTGAGAAATCACCGCCCTCTGTTGTGGCCGTCTTTAGCAGTATTATCTGATTGTGAAATATAGAGGAACACCAAGGGTAAACAAGTTAAGTTTGTTTCTGCCCCACCAGGCTCTCGCTGATCTCGCGCCGGGACCGAAATGGAAACGCTGAGGGGAATTAACCGATGGCCAGGCAGGAATCCTCCACTCTTTCCTAACCTACGAAGTATTTTCTCTTTCACACTTCATACAGAAATGAATGACATTTTCATGCAAGTGCGCTATCATGAGCAGACATACTAAACCATTATGCCCACCATTCGAGCAAAAAAATCGCTAGGTCAAAATTTTTTGAACGATCCACACTATCTTGAAAAGATCGTAGCCAGCGCCCGGATCACGTCCAGCGATCTCGTACTCGAAATCGGACCGGGGCTCGGTCATCTCACGCGTGTTCTCGCGGCGCGGGCCGGAAAGGTCCTTGCCCTCGAGCTGGATGAACGCCTCATCCCCCTTCTCCGGAAGGAATTCGCTGAATGCCGGAATGTCGAGATTATGCAGGCCGATGCTCTAACATTTCCTTACACCGCATTACCCGATAAATGGAAAGTAGTGGCGAATCTGCCTTATTACATTTCCACACCTATCATCCAGAAACTGCTCAGCCATCGGGACCGGTTCGACACATTCACCCTCATGCTCCAGAAAGAAGTTGCCGACCGAATCGCCTCCCCGCCGGGCAATAAAGAATACGGCTATCTTTCCGTGATCGTCCAGCTCCATGCTGTGCCGCGCATTGAGTTCGCGGTGCCTGCGGGAGCCTTCACCCCGAAGCCTAAAGTGGACTCGGCCGTTATAACGCTCGCACTGCGAGGTTCTCCCGCAGTTTTCATGAGGGATGAAAGCTCTTTTGTTCGTGTTGTCAAGGCGGCATTTTCTTGCCGAAGAAAAACCCTCAGAAACTCACTGAAGCAGCTCGACGCGCCAAAAGAAAAAATGGATGCCGTGCTCGATAGAACTGGCATCGATCTCGGCCGCAGGGCTGAGACATTGAGCGTCGAGGAATTCGCACGTCTTGCCGACTTTCTGCTTTCCTGAACCGGAGAGACCGCGAAAGCTGCCCCCCTGCCCGGCAAAAAAGCAATAAATCCTTGACTTTTACGCTTCTAATTGCTAAAGTACCAAGTTCACCATGAGTTACGAAGACGAAATAAACAAACGGCGCACCTTTGCCATCATCAGCCATCCCGACGCAGGCAAGACCACGCTTACCGAGAAGTTCCTGCTTTTTGGCGGTGCGATCCAGGTGGCAGGCGCAGTTAAGTCAAACAAAATCAGGAAGAGTACTGCCTCTGACTTCATGGATATCGAGCGCCAGCGCGGCATTTCCGTTGCCACGTCAGTCATGGGCTTTGATTACAGCGGCCTCAAGATAAACCTGCTCGATACCCCGGGCCACAAGGATTTTGCCGAGGACACCTACCGCACTCTTACAGCCGTTGACAGCGTCATCCTCGTCGTCGATTGCGTCAAAGGCGTGGAGGAGCAGACCGAGAAGCTTATGCAGGTTTGCCGAATGCGGAACACTCCGGTCATCATCTTCGTGAATAAGCTGGATCGGGAGGGGAAAATTCCCTTCGAACTGCTGGACGAGTTGGAGATCAAACTGAACATCCACGTGCAGCCACTCTCCTGGCCCATCAGCATGGGGACTTCATTCAAGGGCGTGTACAATCTTTACAATCACAGCCTTTACCTCTTCCGTCCCGGCGGGGCCACTGTTGCAGACGACGTGATTGCCATAAAGGGCCTCGACGATCGTATCCTTGACCAGCAGCTCGGCGACTATGCGGTAAAACTCCGCGAGGATGTGGAATTGATCGAAGGTACCCACAATCCTTTTGACGTCGGCGCCTATCTTCGCGGCGGACTTGCGCCGGTGTTCTTCGGCAGTGCGATCAACAACTTCGGCGTAAAGGAGCTTTTGGACACCTTTATTGAGATCGCACCCACTCCCGGAAGCCGTCCCACGGACCTGCGTGTGGTCGGTTCTGACGAAAAAAATTTCACCGGTTTTGTCTTCAAAATTCACGCGAACCTCGATCCGCGCCACCGCGACCGTATCGCCTTTATCCGTATCTGCTCAGGCAAGTTCGAACGTAACAAGATGTTTTATCATGTACGGATGAACAAGAGCATCCGTTTCACCAGCCCGGCCAGTTTCTTGGGAGCGCGCAAGAGCATCATCGACGAGGCCTATCCCGGCGACGTCATCGGGTTATACGATACGGGAAATTTCAAGATCGGCGACACACTTACCGAAGGCGAGAGGATCATGTTCCAGGGAATCCCAACTTTTTCGCCCGAAGTATTCAAGGAATTGATAAACTTGGACCCGTCGAAGTCCAAGCAGCTTTCCAAGGGCATAACGCAACTGACGGACGAGGGCGTGGCGCAGCTTTTCACGCAGCAACAGGGAAATCGGAGGATCATCGGTACCGTGGGAGTGCTTCAATTCGACGTACTGCAATATCGACTGGAGCATGAATACGGAGCGAAATGCAGGTTTGACCAAATGGCCACTTACAAAGCCTGCTGGATCACGGCGACAGATGAAAAGGAAATGAGTAAGTTTTGCAGGTTCAAGGCGGAACGTATCGCCATCGACAAGGATGGCAACATTGTTTTTCTCGCCGAATCGGAATGGGTACTCCGGAACATGATCGAAGCCTACCCTGGGATCAAATTCCACTTCACTTCCGAGTTCAAGCGTGAAATGCAGGAAGTGAAATAGCCGGCATTCTCCCCGTTTTCACGATTCCAACGCTTTCTCTCCCAGTTCTAACTCTTTCTTTCGTATTTAGACCCACTAGCGCCCCAAACGTTTTTCACCGGGAGGCATCTCATCGAATAATGGAAGCCCACGGCAATTTCCTGATGTCCGTAATGCGCTGATACGCCTTAAAAACGCCGGGATGGTGTAATTTCCCTCCCAAGCCCTGCTCGATCCCCTCAGGCACGATGCAAAAATAGCCCCTACCAGTACGGCAGGGGCTAAAAAAATTCTGTTTTTTCTGCTCCAATTTCCTTGGTACAATCCTTCGCCTGAATCGGCTGCCGCTATAATTTCGGCAGCTTCTCCAGAGCCTTTTTGATGTCCTCTTCCGGATGCTCGTGGTCGAATAGCTTTCCTTCGCGGTAATCGGCATAGGCCTGCAGATCCAGATACCCGTGTCCGCTCAGGTTGAAGAGGATGGTCGTCTGCTTGCCCTCTTCTTTTGCGCGGAGCGCCTCGTCGATCGCGGCACGGACCGCGTGGCTGCTTTCAGGCGCCGGGATGATTGATTCGGTTCCGGCGAATAGGACTGCAGCTTCAAAGACCTTCGTCTGTGGATAGGCTTTTGCTTCGATGATCTTGTCGTGGTAGAGTTGGGAAACAAGCGGCGAGTCTCCATGGTATCGGAGTCCTCCGGCATGAATGCCCGCCGGCATGAAATCGTGGCCGAGGGTGTACATGGTCATGAGCGGCGTCATCCCCGCAACATCGCCGAAGTCATAACAGAATGCGCCTTTGGTCAGGGTGGGGCAGGAGGTTGGCTCCACGGCTATAGCGCGGAGATCCTTCTTCTTGCCTGAAAGTTTGTCATGAAGGAAGGGGAAGGATATTCCCGCGAAATTGCTCCCGCCTCCGCAGCATCCGATCACGATGTCGGGATAATCGCCGGCGATCTCCATCTGTTTCTTGGCCTCCTGTCCGATGACAGTCTGGTGCAAACACACATGGTTCAGCACCGATCCCAGCGCATAGTTCGTATCATCGTGCGTTGCAGCGTCTTCGACCGCTTCGGAGATGGCAATGCCGAGGCTGCCGGTACTGTTGGGATCAGCTTCGAGGATCTTTCGTCCCGCATTGGTGGCCGTTGACGGGCTCGCATGCACGGAAGCGCCCCACGTTTCCATCATCATCCTGCGGTATGGTTTCTGCCCGAAGCTCACCTTTACCATGTAAACCGTGACGTCGAGGCCAAAGAGCTTGCCTGCAAGCGCCATCGCCGAACCCCATTGTCCCGCGCCTGTCTCGGTGGCAATGCGCTTGATGCCCGCCTTCTTGTTGTAGTAAGCCTGTGGAATGGATGTGTTCGGCTTGTGGCTGCCCGCAGGACTTACGCCTTCATACTTGTAGTAGATCTTCGCCGGCGTGTTAAGTGCTTTTTCGAGCCGGTGCGCGCGATACAGCGGCGATGGCCTCCAGAGCGAGTAAATGTCAATAACCTCTTCGGGAATATCAATCCACCGATCCTGGCTTACCTCCTGCAGAATGAGATCCATGGGGAAGATGGGCTTCAGGTCGTCGGGACCGATGGGCTGCTTGGTCCCCGGATGGAGCGGCGGCTTGGGCAAGTTCGGCATGTCCGCCATGATATTGTACCACTTTGTCGGTATTTCCTTATCAGAGAGTAAAATTTTGGTCTGCCTCATTTACATCCTCCTGCTCAGTAGAGTCGTTTGCGGATAATGCGCCACCGTCTTTTTTTATACTGTTCCCACGGCTTTCTCAATGGTTTTTTTTCACACAGAATCGGATGAACCCGAGTTAATGTAGTCATAGATGACTATGGATTTACAGGGATAGGGAGAACATAAGAAAAAGAATCCATTATTCCCTGGGTGAAGCCCTATCGCGGATTAGGTCTTGTTTTTGGGTTACAGCTTAACGACTGAGAAACACGTTTTCATACAGAATTATAATAAAAATCATTATTCCGCCGACCCTTGCTTTTTTTGGCAACAGCCGAGGGCTTGTCCCGACTCGTCTCCTTCCCCACGAGCAATAACGCCACGATTTCCGGCAAGCGGAAACCACATCAAAGGCTTACAGCCTGAAAGTTACGGTGTTCACGTTGGAAAAAGGAATCATTCATCGAATGAAATTCGTTCTCCACAAACCCTGCTGCCAGATTCCCACTGAGCTCATCAATGGTTCTAACCAAGTTTCCGGTTCACAGGCCGATGGTAAACATGCTTTCCAGATCGTGCCGGGAGTATACGCGAAAGGCTATGAGCGTTTCCGATTTTAGGATCCCTTCCACCTTCAGCATGTGGTTTGTTACAAGCTCCGCCAGTTGTTCGTTGTCCTTTGCCCGGATGATCACCACGAGATCGTACCTGCCTGCTATGGAATAGACTTCCGAAATGCCTTCCATATCGGCAAGCGATTCCGCCACTGTATTCACCCTGTCCCGCGAAACATTCAAAAGTACCATGGCGGTAACCATGAGTAGCCTCCTCGTCTGTAATAATGCGTAATTATATCAGATTTATTTGTAAAGCGGCAACAAACAAATCAGCGGTTGTCACATCGGGGATCAGGAGCTTCCAGGTTACCGCATATTTGAAGGGCCTGTGCAGGGCAGCCGCCATGGCATTGTGTATGAAGGCGGCAAGAGAGCTGCCTGCACGCATTCCCCTGTGCGGTGCGGAAAAAGGAAAGTGCAGGGTGGTTCCATATCCTTGTGAAGGAATCATGCAGGATGTTTCCCAAGAAAAATTCTTTTCTGCCGAAGAAAAGATTGCAGGGGTAGGTTGCGCCGTCCGGCATCACGCCCAGCTTTGTGGTCCCTGCAGGGCATCGGACCAGTGAGAGCTCCCTGGCATTTCCAAAATCGGGCAGGAAACCCGAGCAGTACACCGCACCAACTTGTCGGGGATCATAATGCTGTTGCACGGCCAAGGCGAACCGATGAAAGGGGACTGTATTGCTCAGATCACCCGCTTCCGTCGCTTCGCGGTAAATCAGGTAGAATCTGCTCGGCTTGAGCGAGAGAATGGTTTGTATCATAGTTGCGTCCAGATCACCGGTGAACACGGTTTTAACAATAGGCTTGCGAAGCCAGATAAATTCACTAGTCTGATTTAACGTCTCACTATCATTGATAGAGATGCCGACAGTAACCTGTCTCCCCACCGCCATAATTTTTTCTAGTACGGCGAGATTCGATCCGTTCGAGCTGACATTCGCGGAAAAACCTGATTGCACAGCCTTGCGAATGAAGTAGACAATGTCAGGATGCAAAGTCGGCTCACCGCCAATGACGTCAATGGTTTTTACGGAAGCTCTTTTGAGCGCCACTATCATGGCATTGAACGAATCAGGCGACATGTCCTGGCCAGCCGTCATGAATCGATTAAAGCAGAATTTACAGGACCGGTTGCACCGGAGGGTAGGATAGAATTGTATGTAGTCCGGACCTTTTCTCATGATTCGAATTCGTATTTCGGCCTAATGACACAAGGTTCGCCAACGGTCCCTTTTAAGTTATGATTTTACGGCTAAAGAATCAAATTCTCATAAAAAAAGGGAAGTTCCCCATAGAGTGCACGGCGAGCACAGCGAGAGAATAAGGCAGCTTAAGGGTAAATTTGTTTATTGTAAAATTCTCTTTTGCCTCTGGACCAAGAGCCTCTTCCGGTTCCTAGTTGCTCGGGTCAGGAAATACTGTACGATCTACCGGTCTTTTTTATGAACCCTTCTTTCGCTAGTTGTGCCAGGTTCTTCTGGACCCGTTCCCGTTCCATGCCAGTCGCCGTCACAATCTGCGCTGTTGTGAGCGGAGATTGCGCAACGAGCGCCTTCACAATCTTCCCCCGTACCTGACGGTTAGAATTCTCAAAAGGGGCCTGTCGAATATAATGCGCGCTCTTCCTGTTGGGATTCACATGTTTATTCTTCAGCATGGAACCATAATCCATCAGGGCATTGTACCATCTGCGCGGACTCAACCTGTCCATCGTCTGCTCGACAATCGGAATAAGCTCGTTGTCATGGATGTTCTCGCGGTCTTGTAAAAACTCATGGATGTAAACTCGCCTGATGTTCGTGTCCATAAACACCACGGGCTTGTTGAACGCAAAAGCGCTGACAGCCCCGGCAGTGTACTTTCCAATTCCGGGAAGACCGATTAGTTTCTCAGGATCTGAGGGGAGCCTGCCACGATGGTCTTCCATGACTTTCTCCGCCAGCGCCTTGAGCGCCAGGGCGCGGCGATTGTATCCCATACCGGACCAGATTGCGAGGAGTTCCGGAAGCTCCGCTTTCGCGAGCGCGGGAAAATCGGGGAACACCCCGAGAAACTCCTGGTACTTCTCGATTACCCGCTCGACCTGGGTCTGCTGGAGCATGATCTCGGAGACCAGAACGCGATAGGGGTTGAGGCGTTTGCGCCAGGGCAGGCTGCGGCCTTCGGCTTCAAAATAATCGTATATTTTTTTTTGGAATTTTCGGATCTGCGATACAGTCAAGGCTTTCAAGTCCTTTTTTGGGATTTCACGGCTGCTGAAGCGTTCATCGAGCCTATCCGGAATACTGGAGCAAATCATTTCTTCCTGAGCAGTACATACAGCGCGCCGAGTCCACCATCGCACTGACGTGCGGTGACGTAAGCGAGGATGTCTTTCCTAAAATGTCCGGAAAGCCGTTTGATCACCGAGTACTTGATGCGGGGTCCCATGACAGAACGAAGTCCCCTGCCGTGGATTATCTTTATACAGCGGTGCCCCTTCCTAAATGAGTCAAGTATAAATTGATCAAGTTCTTCTTCTGCCTCAGGAACGGTACAGCCATGCAGATCGAGAAAAGCCTGGACCGCGAACTGCCCTTCATGCAGCTTCGGAATAACCGAATCATGATGATCCGGATTCACCCATTCCACGTACTCCTGCGTATCAGGGAGATTGATCGGCCGGTGCCCTGCTGCGATCTCTACAAAGGCATCGAGTGCTTCTTTGTCAGGATCGCATCGCGGTGGTCTTGATTTGGCGCTCTTCCGCTGACGACGAGCGCAGACGAGTGAGCGAAATTCCAGGATCTCCTGAACGTCATTCATTTCGCGGTCAAACAACTCTTCAGCAGTGTATTCTTTTTTTACCTTTGGGCGGGGAGGCAGGGGTGCGGCAGTATCCTGTGCGGCAATCTTTTTTCCCAGCTTCTCAAAAGGGCGGCTGGCAAAGGTCTTATTGCTCATGGAGAACCTCTGATGCTACGAGAAATCCGATCCGAATCAGAAGGGCGTCTCTCGCAGAGGGGGAAAGCTGAAGTCCACGTCGGATGTGTCGAGCATCCGCGTTCATGTGCGAAACTGCCGCCACGAACTTTTATAAAAAAATCAGAGCGGGCCGTAAGCCGAGTTCTGTGCCCCGGTTGCCCGGGTGATGGTCATTTATCTGGGCCGTCGATTGCTCGAAGGCACGAGCGACCTACCCGGAAGTCTCGGACGGGCCGTCCTTACCCCCTTGCGGGGGATGCTTCCCTATGTGGTCTTGCTCCAGGCGGGGTTTTCCAAGTACTCCCGGTCACCCGGGAATCTGGTGGGTTCTTACCCCACCGTTTCACCCTTACCCCTGCGCGGGGCGGTTTTCTTTTCTGTGGCACTATCCATGGGGTCGCCCCCTGTCCCGTTTCGGGACCGCCTTGCCCTGCGGAGCTCGGACTTTCCTCCCCCCGTTGCCGGAGAGCGATCATCTCACCCACTCTGATACCATAATTTTACTGCAAAAGTCGCTGAGACTACGGCAAAACTTAATGCTTGCCGCGATAAAATATTATTTATTCCTCCTCTATGCGCCCTTGGGTTAAACTATTTTTTCATCAATTGCCTTGTTCGCCAGCGCGTCGGCTTCCTTGTTCTGCGCCCTCGGAATATATTGTACCTCAACATTGGCGATCTTTGCAATAAGTTCCTTGGCCCTGTGGTGGAGCGGCTTCAGGCCTTCATTTTTCACTTTATACTGACCATTCAGCTGCTTTACAAGCAGCTCCGAATCCGCAAAGAGTCTGACGCTCGAAGCACCGAGTTTCACGGCATGCTCTATCCCCATGATCGCGGCGGTATATTCGGCAATATTGTTCGTTGTCGTCCCCAGATACCTTGCCAGCTTCGCCACAGGCTTGTTGCCCTGGAGGATCAGTACGCCAGCCCCTGCCTCGCCCGGATTGTTCCTTGAGGCGCCGTCCGTAAAGATGGTCAGTTCATTGGCGTCTGGTGTAGTCAAGATTCGTCCCTTTCTGCAATTTCAAAAAAGCGTGAATAACACGGAGGAAAAACGGAAAATGCGGCTCTTTTCGAAGTGCTTCGAATCGAGTTTTTCGTCCCACTCAGCTGTTTTTCTGGACAATCGATTCTTTATAGTAGAGAATGCGCCCGCACTGAGGACAGGTAATGATGCTTTCGTTTTTCTTAACGTTCACGAACACCTGCGGCGGAATGCTCATGTAACAGCCGGAACATGCCTCTCCCCGGGCTTCGGCAATGGCGATGCCTGCTTTGCTGAGGAGGAGCTTCTGGTATTGAGCAAGTACGGCGGGTTGTATCCGGGATATGTGTTCCTGACGGCCCTGTACCACCTTGGTTATTTCCTTTTCAATCTTGCTGAATGTTGTCTCCAACTCCGTCTTTTCGGCATGTATTGCCGCTTCATCGTCCTTCGCCTTCTGCTCCATATCAGTAATCGCCGCGGAAGCCGCGTCGATCTTCTCCATCAACGAGAGAATATCGTCTTCGATGGCTTTGTTCTCCAGCTCAGCGGCCTCAATTTCTTTCAGCAACGCCTGATATTCTTTGTTGTTCTTGATCTCCGAAGAACGGGTCTTCAGTTTTTCGACTTTTTGGATACCCACTTCAAGGTCCTTGTCCCGGTCACGTTTGTTCTTCTGCGCTGCCAAAAGGTTCCCTCTGGTCTTTTCGAGGTCCTCCTGGATTACAGCATGTTTGTTTTCCAGGTTCGCCAGTGCGTCGGGCATCCGATCTTTTTGTTCGACAAGAGCGCGGATCTTCCCGTCGATTTCCTGTAGTTGAATGAGCAGGTTAAGCTGGTCGTCCATCAATCCTCCAAAAATAAAAATGCGCCTTGCGGCGCATTTTTCTTAAAAGGTGATCGGCTCTGTTGAATGCCGTCCATAACGCTGTATGTTGTTGCCGATAAAGTCGACTGCATGTGCATCATACCCTTCCGTCAGAGAGTGGTGGGCCCACCAGGACTCGAACCTGGGACCAACCGGTTATGAGCCGGTAGCTCTACCAACTGAGCTATGGGCCCTGCGGATATTCTTAAAAAATTGCCTTCGCGAAACGATTTCCCCCGTCCTGAGCATGCACCTTGTCCCTTGCGAAGATGATCTTGTCAGGCACGCTGGAACGACGCACATATTGACATAAAGCCTGGCAAATGTCAAGGTAAGGCACCGCAAAACAGCAGGTTACTCCATAAAACTCTTTAGCTGTTTGCTGCGACTCGGGTGGCGCAGTTTCCTGAGCGCCTTGGCCTCGATCTGACGGATACGTTCGCGAGTGACGTCGAACTCCTGCCCGACTTCCTCAAGCGTGTGGTCCGTCTGCTCGCCGATTCCGAACCGCCACCGCAGCACTTTTTCCTCACGCTCCGTCAGCGTGTTCAGGACCTTGCGGACCTGCTGATGGAGATTCCTGCGTATGGCGGATTCGAGCGGTGACGCCACCTTCTTGTCTTCGATGAAATCCCCCAGATGGCTGTCTTCTTCCTCGCCAATGGGCGTTTCGAGGGAGATCGGCTCTTTCGCGATCTTCATGATTTTACGCACCTTCTCGACCGGCAGCTTCATGGATGAGGCGATTTCTTCTGTTGTCGGTTCTCTTCCGAGATCCTGCACGAGGCTGCGGGACGTCCTGATAAGTTTGTTCATGGTCTCGATCATATGCACAGGAATGCGGATCGTGCGCGCCTGGTCAGCGATCGCCCTAGTGATGGCTTGCCGGATCCACCACGTGGCATAGGTGCTGAATTTATATCCTCGCTGCCATTCAAACTTATCCACGGCTTTCATGAGGCCAATATTCCCTTCCTGGATAAGGTCCAGGAACTGCAGGCCCCGATTGGTATACTTCTTAGCGATGGAAACCACGAGCCTAAGGTTCGCTTCCACCAGCTCGCTCTTGGCTACCTTTGCCCGCTCCTCCGCCCGTTCGTAGGAGCGAAGGGCTTTTTTGAGCTCTTCGGCCGAAACACCGCAGTCTTCCTCGATCTTTTTCACACGCTTGACGACGTTGCGGTATGTTTTCTCGATCCCGAGCAGCGTCTCCTGCTTAGTCTCGAGCCTGCGCGCCGCATTCTTCAGCTCGCGCTGGCCCTGGCGCATCTTCCTGAAAACGTCCTTGAGCCCGTCTATGGTCAGCCCTGACTTCCGCTCGAGGCCATGGATCTCCCGTTCTGCCATGAGCACCTCGCTCACCGTCTCGCGAAGTTTCATGACCAACCGGTCCGTCTGGCGGCAGTGGATGTTGAGCGCCTCGAGCTTGTCAAAAAGCGCGTGCCGTGTCGTCTGCATCTTGTCCCGGACGGACTTCTTCCGGGCTTCGCTTCCCCGGTTGCTGTTGATATGATTCGTCAGCGTATTGAGTTCCTTGCTGTGACGTTCGATTTCGACAATCAGCTTCAGGACCCGGGCATGAAGTTCTTCCTCATTCTGCGTTTGAAGGTCTTCAAAATCGTCATCGCCTGCGTGGACGATTTCATTTATGCTGATTTTCCCCTTCCGTAGCTTGTCCCCCATATCTCGCACGTCCTGAAGCGAGAACGGTAGGCTGTATAAAATCTGAGCGGCTTCGCGCTTGCCATCTTCGATCCTCTTGGCGATAGACACTTCGCCTTCCTTGGAAAGGAGCGGAACGGTGCCCATTTCCTTAAGGTAAAGGCGGACGGGATCGTCTGTTTTTCCAACACCAACATCGACCTCTTCCTCCTCTACTTCCTCCTCAGTTGCTTCCTCGAGGCCCACTTCTTCGGGCTCGACACCGTCTTCCAACTCGTCGTCGGCCGCCTGGCGCACCTTGCCGTCATGGCGAGAATCTGAGATGTCCATGTCCATTTCGCCGTCTCCGAACAGCGAGATGATACTGTCAAGCTGTTCCGTGGAAACGTCTTCATGGGGGATAGACTCGCCCCCCCCTTCATCGAAAGGAACATAATTCCTTTCTTTCCCCCCTGTCCCCGCTTTTTTCGAATCGTCTGCCTTACCCTTCTTAGACATACTCTGGTGCTCCTTTTTGCGATGTGGTCTTACCTGCTGCCGCTGCAATTACCTGCCAATTGAACCGGCTCCGTTGTCCCGATCACCTTCTACAAGCCGGGAATGCGGCGTCCCGGCCTTCTGCATAGCTGCTGCTGCATCTCAAGCAGCCGCTTGTACTCCTCAGTGTTGCCTTGCTCCTCTGCTTCTTTGAGCGCTTTCACAATCTGTTTCATCTGCTTCTCGGGATCCTGCTGTTTAAGCAACTCCATGCAGTCCCGGCAGTGCTTTTGGGGGTCTTCGTACACCATCTCCAGCACCGCATAGTGCGAAAAAAGTGCGTTGAGCTCCTCATCCCCCTCCCGCAGAAGGGCGTGATAGTCGAGTGTATTTTTCCCCTTCATGACCTCGAAAATTCTTTCCGCCGCCCTTCGGAATAAAGGGTCGGTAAAATCCTGCGGCCGTATTTGTTCCTCCAGGCTTTTCGCAATCCCCTCGTCCCTGATCATGAGGTGAAGCAAGGTCTCCTCAGCCTTGGGTCGGCGATTCAGCATCATCGAGATTCCCCGGCCCTGAGAAGGAACGGTCTGCGGCCGCTTCGGATCCTTCGGCATTTCTTGGCGGAGCAGCGCCTCGTTAAGGTCAAGCGCCTCAGCGGTCTTCTTCAGATAGTAATCTCGCTCAATGCCGCTCGGAAGCCTGGTAATGATCCCGAGCATCTCTCCCGCTTTCGTTACTTTTTCGTCAATCGATGTAACCGGTCCACCCTTTACCGCCTGGTCAAGCACAAAATCCATAAACTTCACGGATTTCCTGAGGCAGGTCGCAAATTCCTCGTAGCCTTTCTTGTTCAGAAACGTATCAGGATCGTCGCCGTCGGGAAGCGACACTACATTCACTTTCATTCCGCTCGTGATGAACAAGTCGAGGCCGCGTAAAGTCGCTTTCACGCCCGCCGGATCGGGATCGAATATAAGCACAAGGTTCTGCGCGAACCGCCGCAGGAGTCTCAAATGGCCGTCGGTAAGAGCCGTTCCCAGCGTTGCCACTGCATTCTTCACGCCGTATTGGTGGCAGGCAAGAGCATCGAGATAACCCTCGACAATGATAAAGTATCCCTGCCGCCGTCCTGGTTCCTTGGCCCTATCCAGGCAATAAAGCACATTGCTCTTGCTGTAAAGAGGCGTCTCAGGGGAGTTCAGGTACTTCGGCAAAGAGTCGTCCATGACTCGTCCGCCGAAGGCGATCACATTGCCGCTGAGATCGCGGATTGGGAAAATGATCCTCCCCCGAAACCGGTCATAGTATCCTTCGCCCTCGCTCCGTTTTACAATAAGCCCAGCCTTCTCCATCAGACCCGGCGCATAATCCCTTTGCTTGAGATGGCGGAGCAGGCCATCCCACTCAGGCCTTGCAAAGCCGAGACCTTGATCCTCTATAATCGTTTCGCTGACTCCCCGCTTGTCGAGGTATGCCCGTGCCGCATGGCCGGCGGGCCCTTCAAGTTCAGTTCGAAAATAATCGGCGGCCTGGGCAACGACTTTCAAGAGGGCGGCGCGTTCGTCCTCATTTTTTTTATCCTTGCGCGGGCTGTTCTCTGGCAGCGAGATCCCCGACATCCCCGCGAGATTGCGGACCGCGTCGGGGAAGTTCATACCTTCCTGCAACTCCAGAAACTTAAACACATCCCCGCCCACGCCGCAGCCGAAGCAGTGAAAAATCTGTTTGTCCGGATTGACGCTGAACGAAGGTGTTTTCTCAGCATGAAACGGGCAGAGTCCCACATGGTTCTTTCCGGTTTTCTTCAGGGAAACATATCCGGCTACAAGGTCGACAATATCAACACTGTCCCGAACCCGGCTTATGATATCATCGGAAAACATATTATTTTTTCAGCTCCGCCACCGTTACGCCTGCTCCACCCTCAGCCGGAGTTCCAGTCCTTATGGCTGCGATCAGGGGGTTGTTCTTCAGGTAGCCCTCCACTGCCGACTTGAGCGCGCCGGTACCCATGCCGTGAATGACCGTCACTAGCGACAAGCCGTTTACGCCGGCCCGGTCGATAAAACGCTCTACCTCGGCCAGTCCTTCATCAACCCGAAGTCCAATGATGTTCAAGCGATTGGACGAGCCCTCATCCTCTCCAAAATTGGCGCTCCAGCCCGGCAAGTGGGAGGAGTTCTGCGGTCCGCTCAGAGGCTTGATCGGCCAGACTTCCATCGCCGGCAATTTAAGTTTTTTGCCGTCCACCTCAAGCTCGAGCAGGCCTCGGTGTGAAGCCAGCACCGTCGCCGGCCTGTTCCACCGTGAGATCCGAACCCGGTCGCCTGGATGAAGGTCAAGAAGCGGACCGGTAGGGTGATGGGCCTGATCCGAAACAGCTGGCTCAAGTTTTCTGCTGAGCGCTTCGATCTCTGCAACCGTTTTCTTGTGCTCCGCCTGAGCAAGAGTCGTTGCCTGGGACAGCTCGCGAAGTTTCCGGCGTAGCGACGCAACTACCTCTTTTGCTTCCATCCTGGCTTTCGCCTTTATATCCCGCGCTTCATCCGCCACCGTCCTGAGCGTCGCTTCACTCTGAAGGCGTTCCCGCTGAACAGCAGCCTGCTCCCGCTCGAGTATCTCGCGCTCCTTGGTAAGCCGTAGAGCGTCCGTCTCCACCTGTTTCAACAGGTGTTCGAGCCGGATATCATCTTCACTAATCCGGGTGCGTGCCTTCCGGATCACCTCATCAGGAATACCCATCCTGGCCGCCATATCCAGCCCATAGCTTCTGCCCGGCCTCCCCGGGATCAACCGGTACGTCGGCTTCAACGTTGAGGGATCAAATTCCATGGAAGCGTTCACTGCGCCGGCCGTCTGGGAGCCGAAGAGCTTAAGCGTGTTGTGGTGCGTCGTCACCAAGGTCACGCATCCGCGCTCGATCAAATTCTCTAAAACAGCGGCGCCCAGTCCGGCTCCCTCACCGGGATCCGTCCCGGCTCCGAGTTCATCGAGCAAAACGAGAGAGTACCGATCCGCTTGGCGGAGAGTTCCGGCAATATGGCCCACATGAGATGAAAATGTGCTCAGGTCCTGCTCAAGGCTTTGCTCGTCGCCGATATCTGCAAAGACATCATGGAAGCACGGCAGTACGCTCCCTTCCGCCGCTGTCACCGGTAGACCAGCCTGGGCCATGAGCGAAAGAAGACCCACCGTCTTGAGAATCACCGTCTTGCCGCCGGCGTTCGGGCCGCTAAGAATCAACACCCGTTCATGATCGCTCAGTTCGATGTCGTTCGGCAATACCTCCCCGCTGCCCGCGTTTTTTTGCTTCCAGGCGAGTAAAGGATGCCGCGCCCTGCGAAGTCTGACACGCCCGTCCATGGAGAACTCCGGGATTGTCCCATCCAACTCCATCCCGAGCCGGGCCCGAGCGTATACGGCATCGATTGACGCAAGAGCATTGATCGTTTCCCCAATTGCATCGCGCTCCTGGGAAAGAAGAGCTGTCAATTCCCGAAGAATGCGTTCAACTTCATCCCGTTCTTCCAGACGAAGTTCCGCGAGGCGATTGTTCTGCTCTAGTACCTCAAGAGGCTCCACGAAAAGCGTTGCCCGGGACCCCGACTGCCCGTGAACTATGCCTTTCAGGTTTTGTCTGAAGTTCGGTTTGAGCGGCAGAACATACCGGTCATCACGAATCGTTATCACCGGCTCCTGGACGATTTTTTGAAAACTGCTGTCCTGCAGCATATCGGACAACCGTCCTAGAATATCGTCCCGCGTCCGACCGAGCTGTTTACGGATCTTCCGGAGGTTCGGGCTGGCCGAATCCCTTACCTCGGCCCGCTCGTCGATGGCGCTAAAGATCGCATCTTCGACCTGTTTAAGCGGACGAATAGAAGCAGCTCGCAAGCAGAGTAGCGGAGCCGAAAACGCCGGATCGCCGTTCCTTTCGAAGCGCTGAAAAAAAATCCTTACCCGCCTGCCAGCGGAAAGTGTAGTAGCTATATCCAGCAGTTCCGCGGAGGAGAGCATGCTGCCGGCGACTTCCAGCTTCGCAACCGCCTGCTCCACGTCAACGATTCCGTCGAGCGGCGGACTTTCCCCCCGCCGGAGGATATTCATGAATTCACGCGTTTCCCGGAGACATCCCGCTGCCGTCTCCCGGTCGGCAACAGGCATCATGCTTCGCACGGATTTTCTGCCGGGTACCGAAGCTGCGTATCCGGCGACAATGTCGATTACCTTGTCAAACTCCAGCACCCGAAGGGAATGCTCATTCATAACTTGTACCGAGGAACATCCGCTTGCGGCAAGCAGCGTTTTTCCTGCACTCTGAACGATCCGCGGCATGGGACGCTTCGCGTATCCGGGAACCGTCATGACGCTCTTTGACTATGCAGCTGTTGTCTTTCTCTGGTACAAGCCAGGGTCCCTCTCGGATTAAAGGGAGGACCAGGGATTCCCGGGATCGTTCATGATATGAAAAAAAATCAGGGGGCCTCGGTCTACCTGGCCCCCTGTTCCGTCCCGTTGTCAGAGAATCGCACGTTGAATGCGTTACTCATATCATTACCCTAGCGATTTTTTCACTAGATCGCTGATCAATTTTCCGTCAGCCCTTCCGCCGACCATAGGTATGAGCGCCTTCATGACCTTCCCCATATCCTTTGAGCCCTGCGCCCCTGTCTGGACAACGGCTTCACGAACCATTGACTCGAGCTCTTCATGTGATAACGGCTGGGGAAGATATACTTCCAGCACCGCTACTTCGGCAGTTTCCTTGTCCACGAGATCCTGACGGCCGCCTTTTGCAAACTGCTCGATTGAATCTTTCCGCTGCTTTATGAGGGAACGAACGGTCTCGACAACCTCCTCTTCAATGAGTGGCCGCCGCTTGTCGATCTGCTTGTTCTTAAGAGCGGCATTCAGCATCCGCAAAGTGGAAAGTTTGTCTTTAGCTCCGGACTTGAGGGCTTCTTTTGTATCCGAATCAACTCTCTCCCGTAAACCCATTCCGTCCCTCTTCTCTCCCCACAACACAGCCGCTCGCAGATAGCCAATGAAGTCGAGAACCTGCACGACGGTGCGATGCTGATTAACTCTGCCGGAAAATACGCGCGGTCTTGGCTGCTTTTTTTCTCGCGGCTATTGCTTTCTTCTTGCGCTTTACGCTCGGCTTTTCGTAATGCTCTCTTTTTTTGACTTCAGAAAGCACGCCTTCCTTTTCGATGCTTTTTTTAAACCTCCGGAGCGCGGCCTCAAAGGGTTCGTTCTCCCGTAATCTTATACTCGGCACTCTCGCTACACCCCCCTCCGGTTGCATCTGATAGAAACAGCCGTATAACTTACGGTTTTTATTATATAAATAATGTGTAAAAGAAATTTCACTCGGCAATTTTTTATTATGGCATAATCATTAAAAATAACAACTCCCCTCTTGAATGTCAAGAAGAATTTTCGTTAAATTTTAAGCACTTTTTCGTGGTCCCGTCGTCCGGAACTGCCCCGTGGATATATACCTTTCGTACTATCAACTTCTATACGCCGCATTGATCTTCACATATTCGTATGACAGGTCACAAGTCCAAACGGTTGCCCTCCCTTTTCCCTTGTGAAGATCAATCACAATCTGCACTTCGCGCTGTTTAAGCGCAAGTGCAGCTTCACGCTCGGCGGCCTTGCCCATGCCGAGGCCTTTTTCGACGATCTTGGCCTTGCCGATCATTATGTCCGTTCTAGCCTCATCCATCTCCACATCAGCATACCCCAACGCGGCCATGATCCTGCCCCAGTTGGCGTCTTCACCGAAGATAGCGGTTTTCACAAGGCTGGACTTTGCAACGGTCATCGCTGCACGCTTGGCTTCAACAGGACTCCTTGCATTCCGAACTTCGATCTCAACAAATTTGGTCGCGCCCTCTCCATCACGGACGACTCGCCGAGCCAGTGTCCCTGCTACCGTGTCGAGACAGGTCTGGAACTTTTTGAACTCCTTGCTGGCCGGCGCTATCCTCCTGTTTCCCGCTGCACCGTTCGCCATGCTAAGGATCATGTCATTCGTGCTCATGTCGCCGTCCACGGTGATCAAGTTAAACGATTTTTCCGCAGATGCCAACAGGGCTTTCTTCAGGACAGGTGCTGATAGAACGGCATCCGTCACGATAAAGCAAAGCATCGTAGCCATGTTCGGATGAATCATCCCCGACCCTTTAGCAATGCCGGCAACGGTGATCGTCTTGCCACCTATCTCTTCCTGGACGATTGAGAGTTTCGGATACATGTCCGTGGTCATGATAGCTTCCGCAGCCTGTTCCCAGCCGGCGCCCGACAAGAGACCAATAGCAGTGGCAATGCCGGTGCCAACCCTCGCCATCGGAAGATACTCGCCAATCACACCGGTTGACGATACCAATACAGCATCGGGTTTGATGCCGAGCGCACGCGCCGCAATCTCCGCCGTGGCACGGGCATCTGCGAGACCACGTTTTCCCGTACAGGCGTTGGCGCACCCGCTGTTGGCGACAATTGCCTGCCCTTTTCCGGATTTTACCCTCGTCAAATCCAGCAAAACCGGTGCCGCCTTAACCCGGTTCCTGGTGAATACGCCGGCGACCGAAGCCTCCCGATCGGAGAAGATGATCGCAAGATCTTTCTTCTCATTCTTTTTTATGCCACTCGCAATGCCCCATGCCTTGTAACCAGGAATGGAAAAGTTCTTTGTATCGAGAATCCTCATGATTCTACCCCTGTCTCATTAGGATATTTATTGTCCTCATCCTGTAGGGGAGAGGAAGCAACAAAATTGTATTGTTGCCGGAACCCGCCACGCATCCGCCGGCATACTCTGCAATTCAGGGAAACAGTCCAGCAATCCGGAGACCGTCCATTTCATCAAAACCCGCCATAAGGTTCATGTTCTGGATGGCCTGACCAGACGCACCCTTGACGAGGTTGTCGATGGCTGTAACAACTACGATCCTGCCTGTCCGAGGATCAGCGTACATACCGATGTCACAAAAATTGGAACCTCGTACATTCCGCACGTTTGGAAGCTGGCCGGCTGCAAGGACCCTGACGAATGGTTCGTTTCGGTAAAACTCCCGGTACATCGCGCAAAGCCGGTCTGTGTCAGCTCCGACGTTAAGCGTGGCATAGATCGTTGTCAGGATTCCCCGATTCATGGGTACAAGATGGGGCGTGAACAAGAGGGTGATCGATTGCCCTGCCAGTGCCCCCAGCTCCTGCTCTATCTCCGGCGTATGGCGATGCGTCCCGATTTTGTACGCCATAAAGCCTTCGTTCACTTCAGGATAGTGGTACGCGATCGACGGGCTGCGTCCGGCGCCGGACACTCCTGATTTGGAATCGATGATGATTGTCTTGAGGTCTATAGCTTCTTTTTTCACTAACGGCGCCAGTCCCAGAATCGCACTGGTTGGATAACAGCCCGGATTCGCAATAAGCGACGCTTTTCGGATCTTCTCTCGGTGCAGTTCCGGCAGGCCATACACTGCTTGCTTTAAAAGCTCGGGGAACTGGTGACCGTGCTCGTACCACGTTTCATACACAGCCGGATCGGCAAGTCGGTAGTCGGCCGACAGGTCGATGACTTTTTTCCCAAGCTGATGGAACCGGAAAGCGGCTGCCTGTGCTGTGACGTGGGGAAGCGCAAGAAATATATAATCCGCTTTTTTGGCGATGATGTCCGGATCAAGCGTTTCACAAACCAGCCCTGTTAAACCGGCAAGGTGCGGGAAAATACTGGTAAGAGGCTGACCAGCGGATTTCTCCGAGGTGACTGCGGTGACCGTTGCCCGGGGATGATGCAGGAGTAGCCGGTAGAGTTCACCGCCGGTATATCCGCTCGACCCCACGATTGCTATCTTCAGGTTATTCTCTATCATTTCATTTCCAGATTCCATGCCCTGCGAAATTACAATGCCTGTCGCACGGCGCAAAATAAGCAAAACAAAAGGGAAGGCATCTCTACCTTCCCTTGATCTGAACGGGATCTGCAAAGCAAGAAAACAGATAGGTATGATCCCTTATCTCTTGGAGAACTGGAAGCGGGCACGCGCCCCTTTCTGGCCGTACTTCTTGCGCTCTTTGGCGCGGGGGTCGCGGGTGAGAAGGCCTTCCTTGCGGAGTTTGACGCGTGATTCGGCATCCACCGCGAGAAGCGCCTTGGAAATCCCATGCCTGATGGCGCCAGCCTGGCCGGAGTTGCCCCCGCCGAGAACGCTGACGAGTACATCGAATTTATCGATAGTTCCAGTAACCTCAAAAGGTTGGCGAATGATCATCTTGAGCACATCTCTGCCAAAGTACTGATCCATGGGCTTGTCGTTGATGGTTATCTTGCCACTGCCAGGCATCATCCATATTCTGGCGATAGAATTCTTGCGCTTGCCTGTTGCGTAGTATCTCGATACCGTTGCCGCTGACATTACTTCCTCCTAACGAATATTCCAACTACTTGATTATTTGATTTTCATTTCCGCCGGCTGCTGGGCGCTGTGCGGATGAGTCTCCCCTGCGTAAATCTTGAGTTTGGTAAGCATCTGTTTGCCGAGCTGTGTTTTCGGAAGCATCCCCTGGACCGCCATCTTCAGAACTTCCTCGGGTCTGGTTTTCATAAGCTTGCCTGCCGTGATGGATTTAAGACCGCCGGGGTACCCGGAGTGGCTATAGTAGACTTTCTGATCCAGTTTTTTGCCAGTCAGGTGGATTCTCTCGGCATTAACAACGATCACGAAATCACCGGTATCCACATGTTTCGTAAAAATAGGTTTGTGCTTGCCTTTGAGCACCGACGCAACGACCGTTGCGATCCTGCCAAGTGTTTTTCCGTTCGCATCAACGACATGCCAGCTTCTATTGACATCCTCTTTTTTTGCTGAATAGGTCCCCATAATTACCGCCTTGCAGATTTATGAATTTTATCAAGAAACGTGAATATAATTAATTTCATCTATTTTGTCAAGCATTTTGTGCACAAGGTCATAGAGATGACATTATTTTGCACTTAGTTATTGTTTATACATTACACAAAAAACCATTAAAATCATTTAGTTACGTAATTGGTTTGAATAAAAAAACAGCCTGAAGAAAATGAAGGTCTGAATGGCTTTTGATGAGTATCGGAGCGGGAACTGCAATTTACATTGGTTTCATTTGCGGAGTACTGTTTCTTTCACAAAACGGGCGAGAGCGGTAATTTATTTTGTCCCCTCTCGCCTCAAATGGCATTTCACATGTTTAGGTCATTTTTCAGGAATTGCCTGATTCTCTCTCTGCGCTGTCGGAGCGGAGACAACATAACCAAATGCCGTACCAACAAGACCGCCAATCACCAAACTTGCAGTCGCCGCACAGGTGATCCCTATTACGATTCCCATTACGATTGCGGCGCGCACGAACAGTGTCGGTTCCACCGTACCGCCCATAAACTTCTGGAGCAGGATTAGGGTCCCGAAGCCCCCGAAATAGAAACCAGGTATGACGCCGAATAGCAGGAATACCAGCCCGCCGATTGTTGCCCCTATTTTCATGCCCGCTTTGATCGCATTATCCTTCATTGCTATCTCTCCTTGTCTTGGATAATCCTTGTTCTTCCCCAGCTTCTTTCGCGTGCGCTCCTGACTCTAGGACTTTGCCGACAAGCCATCCCACGGTTGATGTAGCCGTCACAATCACGATGCCTGACACAAGAATCCCCACGAGCATTGAAGACAGCACGATAATTCTCGATATAAGACCGGGCTGAAGCGGAAGGCCAAAAAACCAGCCTGCTATACTGATACCGGCTGCTCCTCCCATAAGGCTTCCCAGAAGCAGTCCGAATAATGCAAACAAAACGAGACCTGCACCTGCACCGATATACGCTGTCTTTCTTGAAATTGTCGTCTTCATGGTAGTTTCCTCCTTAGTTGTAAATTACTTGATAATTTGCATCAAGCATGCCAGAATATAAGTAATTGATTTATTAAAATATATCTAGGATTTTCTTTCGCAAAAATGAGAAAAGAATGCGTTTAATTATATGATTGCGAAACGATACAGCTGAAATTAAAAGCAGTCACTGGTCCTCGGATAACTAAAGAAAGCTCCTCCGGGCTACGACACGAAAGTTAAAACACTTGTGCTATATCTGCATTACATTCATGGTATGATCTCCTGCTATGTCTTACTATTTTTGAATTAATCATTTTCATCGATGGTTGACTATTTTCTCTAACTGAACTATCGTGAGAAAAAATGTCGGTAACTGAACATTTTCCTTGAAACCTTCCGCTATAAGTGGTATTTTATTGATCGCCTTTTTAAAAGGCTATCCCACATTCCACACGCGTCATGACTCCCGGCAGGGTGCCCCGATAGTAATCAGAAGGTCTGCAGGGGGGATGAACGGCGCGGCGGTAAAAACCCGAAGGAGAAACGTTATGTCCACGATCACGATGAAGGAGTTGCTGGAAGCGGGGGTGCACTTCGGCCACCAAGCGAAGAGATGGAACCCCAAGATGAAGAAGTACATATTCGGAGAGCGCAACGGGATCTATATTATTGATCTACAAAAAACGCTCAAGCTGTTCAAGGAATCCTACGATTTTGTGCGCACCTCCGCTGCCGAAGGAAAGGACATTCTTTTCGTCGGTACGAAGAAACAGGCCCAGGACGCCATCACCGAGGAAGCCAAGCGATGCGGCATGTATTACGTTTCCAGCCGCTGGCTCGGCGGGATGCTCACGAATTTCACTACTATCCGCAAGAGCATCGACCGACTCAAAAAAATCGAAAAAATGAAAGAGGATGGCACCTACGACAAGCTGACGAAAAAGGAGGTCGCCGGACTCGAAAAAGAGCGCACTAAGCTGGAAAGAATCCTTTCTGGCATCAAGTCCATGACCCAGCCGCCGTCACTTCTCTTCGTCATTGATCCCCGCAAGGAGGCAATCGCGGTCCAGGAAGCGAACAAGCTGCATATCCCGGTAGTCGCCGTCGTCGACACGAACTGCGATCCCGACAACATCGATTATGTCATCCCGGGTAACGATGATGCGATCCGTGCCATCAGGCTCATGGCCTCCAAGGTGGCCGATGCCATAATCGAGGGAAGACAGTCCATCGTGAAGGAACAGGGTGCGGCAATGGAAGCCGCAAAGGCCTCGGGAGAAATACAGCCCGCCGCCGTTGAACCCACGGTTGATGAAGCGGAAGCTGACACCGATGAGGATGTGGCCTAAACCGCACCGGGTGTGCCGATAACAGAGAAAGGGGCTTTAAAGAAATGGCAACAATATCTGCAAGCGCAGTGAAGGATTTGAGAGAAAAGACCAGCGTCGGCATGATGGAGGCCAAGAGGGCCTTGGAAGAAGCCGGCGGCGATTTTGAAAAGGCAGTTGATATTCTGAGAAAAAAGGGGCTGTCCGCCGCGGCGAAAAAAGCTGCACGGGTTGCTTCAGAGGGCGTAATCACTTCCTCGATCTCGAACGGCGGGAAGAGAGGCGTTCTCATCGAGGTTAACAGCGAGACGGATTTTGTCGCGAAGAATGAAGAATTCCAGAAGTTTGCAAAGGGTCTGGCCGAACTCGTAGCCGCTCAGAAGCCGTCGGATATAGCAGCGCTTTCGCAGCTGTCGCTGGACAGCGAGAACGTCGAAGCAAAGCGCAATTCGCTTGTGCAGAAGATCGGCGAAAATATATCAATCCGCCGCTTCGTATGCTTTGAGACCGAGGGGCGGATCGCCATATATCTTCATAGCAACCGTATAGGCGTCATGGTAGATTATACGGGCGGGGATGAGCAGCTCGGCAAAGACGTTGCAATGCATGTTGCCGCGGCAAACCCTCTTTTCCTGAGTCGCGATGCCGTGCCCTCGGACGTGCTTGACCGGGAACGCGCCGTATACGAGGCCCAGGCCAAGGAATCGGGAAAGCCCGCGGCAGTCATCGGCAAGATCATTGAAGGCAAACTCGAAAAATTCTATACCGATTCCTGCCTTATGGAGCAAATTTACATCAAGGATGCAGACGGAAAACTCAAGATAAAAGACCTATTAAAGAAAGCCGGTGCGAATATCACGCTCAACCGGTTTATCCGTTATCAACTCGGCGAGGGCATCGAGAAGAAAAAAGAAAACTTCGCAGAGGAAGTAGCCGCGCAGCTGAAGTAATCGGCGGTAATGGGGAAGTGTGATCACCGCTGAAATTTTTCGCTGAATCGACAGCAGCGTTCCTGAGTGAAAGGTATTCTCATGACACGACCTGTTTACAAGCGTATTCTGCTCAAACTCTCCGGTGAGGCGCTTATGGGGGACCAGGGCTATGGTATCGACCATGCCGTGCTCGATACCATTACGTCCGAGGTCAAGGAAATCTGTAACCTAGGTGTCGAGGTCGCCATTGTCATCGGCGGTGGTAATATCTTCAGAGGTCTGTCAGGCGCCGCGAAAGGCATGGAACGTGCGAGCGCAGACTACATGGGGATGCTTGCGACGGTACTGAACGCCCTGGCGCTCCAGAATATCCTCGAGAATAAAGGCGTGGTCACACGCGTGCAGTCAGCTATTGAGATGCGTGAACTCGCCGAGACTTACATCCGCAGGCGCGCGGTTCGGCACCTGGAAAAACAGCGCGTGGTAATTTTCGCGGCGGGGACCGGCAATCCCTATTTCACAACGGACACGGCTGCCGCGTTGCGGGCCATGGAGATCGGAGCCGAGGTCATCATGAAGGCGACCAGGGTGGACGGCGTATACAGCGCCGACCCCCTGAAGGACAAGACCGCAACGAAGTATGAACACCTCACGTATAACGACGTCCTCCAGAAAGACCTCCGCGTCATGGACGCTACGGCTATTTCCCTCTGTAAAGACAACAGTCTTCCCATTCTCGTATTTAACCTGACCGTCCCGGGCAATATTAAAAAGATCGTACTGGGCGAAACAATCGGGACGCTCGTAACCGGGAGAAACAATGCTTAGCGAGCAGAAGAAAAAAGCGGAAGAAAAGATGAATAAGGCCCTCGATGCGCTACGGAAGGAGTTCGCGACCCTACGCACGGGCAGAGCGTCTCTCGGCATGCTTGACGGCATCATGGTCGACTATTACGGCACACCCACTCCGCTGAACCAGGTGGCTAACATGGCCGTGCCTGACTCGCGGACCATCATCATCCAACCTTGGGAAGCTAAGATTCTGGGCGAAATCGAAAAAGCCATCCTGAAGTCCGATGTGGGCCTTACGCCCGGAAATGACGGAAAAATCATCCGTCTCACCATCCCGCCGCTGACCGAGGAGCGTCGGCAACAGATCGTAAAACATGGAAAGAAGCTGGCCGAAGACGCGCGTATCGCGATTCGTAATATCCGAAGGGACGTGAACGAAGAGATCAAGAAGAAGGGCAAGGACAAGGAAGCCCACGTTTCGGAGGATGAGACAAAAAAAATGCAGGATGAGATTCAGAAGACGACGGACGCTTATATTAAAAAAGTTGATGAACTTCTGGCGCACAAAGAAAAAGAGATCCTAACGGTTTAGCCGACCCCCCTTTTTTTACTTCCTTCGGTATCCCTTCCCGCTCCGACAGTCAGCATCTGTTACGTCTTGGTCCGTCCAGTTATGCATTTCCGTAATGGTGTTCAGACCGTTTCCTATACCGTCCCGCGAGGAGACCCCTTTCCGGGAGACGGAAATGGTCATATAATGCTGGTGGGGCCGTTGCGCACGCATCTTCCTGCCATTCTCCATCCCTTTGCCGGAGTGGTTGCTGACAGGAAGTTCCGCTGGCGAGCAGCATCAACCCCAATTTTACTCAATTTCGCTGCATTCTCCCGACAACTGGTACGTTCTCATGAACTTCCTGTCGATATATTTCTTGAGCCGCAGAGCCATCTTGCCACGCCAGATCACGTTTCCGCGCAGAAATAGCCCCGTGTCATCCCCAAGGTTGAAGATGAGAAGAAAGCGTTTTTGAGGCCGGAAAATCTTCAGGGGCCTGTTCCCCAGAACCGCAAGAATGTTATGAAAAAGAATCTGACTCTCGCGCACGGCATAGACCCCGATCTTGGCCAATGGTCGGCCAATGAGATCAGCACAGTCGCCTCCGCAAAATAGCTCTGGATGCGCGATGCTTTGGAGGTTCTCATTGATGAGGAGGCCGCCGGTTTCCCCCGAAGGAAGACCCGATTCCTTGAAGAGCGGCGGAGGCTCGACTCCTGTGGCGACGAAGCAGACGTCGAAATCCAAGCTCTTGCCTGTGGACAGCCTGACAGATGCGTCTTCGATTGCAGATGCGCTTACCCCGTTCAGAACTGCAATGCCACGTTCTTCAAGAGATGCCCTAGCAAGCCGGTATGCCTTATCCGGTAACCCGTTGAGCAATCGCCGTCCCGAGACAATGGTGATACGTCCCGTTCTGCCGAGGCTGTTTACGAGTTTCCAGGCATTGCCCGCGATCTCAAGGCCTGACGAGCCGCCGCCAATGACCAGAATATCCGGTGTCTTGTCAGAAGGAAGCCCGATGATGTAATGTCGGGCCTTCATGAGATTGGTGATCGGCTTGACGGGAAAAACGTTCTGACGTGCAACGGACAGCCTTTCCAGTGCTACGGTGCTGCCGATGTTGAACGATGCGACGTCATAAACGATTTCTCCGCCCCTGCTGAGCCTCAGCGTTCGTTTGTTAAAGTCGACGGCAACGACAGCGTCATCGATAAACGTTGCGCCCCGTGATTCGACAAGTTTCCTGATGTTAAAGCGGATATCCTGCGGCCGATAGAAACCCGCAAGCATACCGGACCCCATACCAGAATAGTAATGGTAAGGTGAAGGGCTGACGACCATTACCTGGTGCCCGCGTTTTACGTATTCATCGCAGCGCGCCAGCACCATAAGATGAGCATGGCCTGCTCCGACAATAACAAGATGTTTGTTCAAATTCATTTTTTCATTATACCACGGGCTTTTCATTCGGCGACGGGAGAATACTGCGTTTACGTCAGAAAATCAAACGGTTAAACCCGATAAAAATTCAAAGCAGATATAATCACAATAGTTCTATTTGACGCTGTCAAAAATTAACGGAAACCCGCCGATAAGGGGGAACATTGATCGGGCAAGAGCTGTTTTTCCTCCGATCAGGAGGAAGCGCTAGCAACGAGCAGCCTTCGGCAAATTCATTTTATTAGCAAACATATATATGATTATTAAGAAATTTTATGAGACTGTTCCGGGTTTTTTCTTGACAAAGAATAGGGGTTCCTGTAAATTTTTCCGAGTATAATACTCGCCTCAAGGAGCGTAGATTATGAAGGAAGGTCCGCTGCTTTTACCTATCGTCAATATCCCCCATTTAAACGAAATCACCCTGGTCAATATCACCTATACGTGGTTTGCCATGGTTGTGCTCATAGGACTGGCCCTTGCCGCCCGTTTTTCGCTCAAGAAAACGGCCCCCACCGGTTTTCAGAATTTCTTCGAGGTCATCATCGGCGGTTTGGAGAACTTTATTGAAGAAATAATGGGGCCGGAGGGATTGCATTATTTCACTCTTATTGCTGGTCTCTTCCTTTTTATCCTGGTCTGCAATCTAATGGGCTTGATCCCAGGGTTTGAATCGCCCACGGCCAATCTGAACACCACACTGGCCTTGGCTCTCTGCGCATTCGCCGCAACGCATTACATCGGCATAAAACGCCACGGCATCGGGTACATCAAGCATTTCCTCGGTCCCATGTGGGCTCTTGCGCCGATCATGTTAATCATCGAACTCATCAGCCATCTGGCCCGCGTGATGTCCTTGTCCTTTCGTCTCTTCGGAAACATGGTGGCGAAACACAAGCTCCTTCTCGTGCTTGCCCTGCTTGCGCCATATATTGCACCCGTCCCGATCCTCGGGCTTGGTCTGCTGGTCTCTTTTGTGCAGGCCGGCGTTTTCACGCTTCTGACCATGCTGTATCTTTCAGGATCCATCGAACCAGCTCACATCGGCGGTGAGCACCATTAAATATCATTGACCCTTGGGACCGATATTCCTTCCAGCGGAGGGAGTCCCCGGGAGGTAGCACCCCGGCACGATTCCGGACTGAACTTTTATTTCTGAAGAAAGGAGGCAAATAATGAAAAAGTTTTCTGCAATCATGCTCCTGGTTCTGGGTCTCGTATTGATGGCATCAACAGTTTTCGCAGCTGATACAGCGGCTCCTGAGGCTGGCAAATTCGCGTTTTTCGGCACCGTTGCGGCGGCTTCGGCCATCGGCATGGGTATCGCCGCCCTGGGTACCGGCATCGGCATGGGCCTGGGCATCGGCAGGGCTGTCGAAGGTATTGCCCGTAACCCCGAGGCATCGGGAAAGATTATGACCACCATGATCGTGGGTCTGGCCCTCATCGAATCCCTGGCCATTTACACGCTCGTTGTCGTGCTCATTCTTCTCTATGCAAAGCCCTTCGGCGTGTAACACTCGAAGCGCTCTTTTCGCACAGAAGAAAAGGGACGGTTCACTGAACCGTCCCTTTTCTTTTATCGGTATTGCAAAACCAAGATCATATGCAGAAGACAACGCGTTTATGATGTTGTGCGCCTCGATCACTCGCAATCGGGAACACAGACCGTGGATCTTACTTCAGGAAAGCCTCCTCCTTACGCAACTTTTTTATAAACTTTGCTCTCACCAAGGAATTGCATTTCCCCGCCGACCCTAGCATTGCCCAATATCCTTGCATTCCCGCCAACCTCCGCCCGATCAAACACTTCGGAAAAACCAGTTATCATGGCGTCTCCATAGACACTTGAAAATCCATAAACCTTGGCGTCTCCCGAAACCTTTGCATTGCCGAAAACCCTTGCATTGCCGAATACCTCCGCATTGCCGGAAACCTCGGCCTTGTCAAAAATCCAAGCATTCCCAAAAATGAATGCTTCACCGCTCAGCTTGCAATGGCCGCAGATTTTCGCGAAAGGTCCGACATAAACAGTGTCCGCGACCCGTGCGTACTCGGCAACCATTCCACCCCCGTTTGGATGATGATGATATTTTATGCCATCAATCTCCACAACAGGCGCCGTAGAAAGTACCTTAATATCCATATAACACCTCCAATTTAATGCAAATTCCCCTTCTTCCGAACACATAGAGAATTAGACCATGGAACCTAAAATTACAATTATATATCAACTAAATGATAGCTGACGGACAGGATTTTGTCAAATAAGCCGAATCTATATCAAACAAATGGAATGAACCTCTCCGTAGCAAGCTGCGGGGTATGTATAAAAAGGAAGACGATTATCTATTGAGAAACCTACGGATTCTCAAACTCTTCCCTCTAAGCGGTGACCCTGTCGCTTGCTACAGGGAATTGCAAGTTAAATGTTGATTAAATCCGTTTCCTTTTTTTTCGAGACAGCCAAGCTCCCGTATTTTTTGCAATTTTTAGCATTTTAAAAAGAGCTGCAGATCACTGACATTCTCCCGGCCCCCGGGCCGGGGATTCCCGAATCAGGTTATGGTGCTGCTGAGAGTCGCTGCTGCTTCTGTTCGCAGATGCGGCAGAGTACATGACGGAGATGCCCTTGAGTCATGCCTCGTACATGAGCGTCTTGAAAATCCGTTTGGATGGCTGATTGTGAATCTGTTGGTTCACGCTGTCTCCCGGTCTGCCCTCTCTGATGTCTTTGAGGTTCCCCTCAACGATCGTGGCTTCCTAGTGCCTGCCCATGGCATTCATCGTTTGCAAATCAGACTCTCGATCAGCTTCAATCATAATTAGTTAATTGCGTCCTAGATATGATTATTTGGCCATCTATTTCTAAAATAATATCTCTCTGGTTGCTTCGCGACCGGCGCTCTATTCCCGCTCTGAAGAGACGGGGTTTTACTGCGCGGATGATAAATTTGCTTTTGATTAAAGAAATTATTTGATATAATGCTACCCTATTAAGATTCATGGTTTAGCAGTAATAAAAGGAGTTTATTGACTTATGAGCTCTACTAACAATGTCAGAGTCCGTTTTGCCCCCAGCCCCACCGGCGCACTGCATATAGGCGGAGTCCGCACCGCACTGTTCAACTGGCTCTTCGCACGTCATTTCGGTGGAAAATTCATATTAAGAATCGAGGATACAGACCAGACGCGGTCTACAGATGAATCGATCAAGATCATCATCGATGGGATGAAGTGGCTTGGCCTCGATTGGGATGAAGGGCCCTTCCGCCAGACCGACCGCATGATCATTTATCGCAGCCATGTTGACAGGCTCCTCAAGGAAGGCAAGGCATACTTTTGCTATTGCACACCCGAAGAGCTTGAGGCCAGGAGAAAACTTGCCATTGCCGCGGGCAAAGCGCCCAAGTATGACCGAAAGTGCCGGTCTCTAACGGCTCCAGTCCCGGGCAGAACGCCGGCGGTGCGATTCCTGTCTTCAGATGAAGGACAGACCGTTGTGCGGGACCTCATCCGCGGCGCCGTGACGTTCGAGAACCAACAGCTCGATGACTTGATCATTCTGCGTTCCGACGGACTTCCCACATACAACTTTGCCGTGGTCGTGGACGATGTGACGATGAACATTTCTCACGTGATCCGCGGCGATGACCACTTGAACAATACACCCCGCCAGATTCAACTTTATCGCGCTTTCGGATACGAGTCCCCTCAGTTTGCGCATTTGCCCATGATTCTCGGCTCGGACAAAACCAAACTTTCAAAACGCCACGGTGCCACGGCGGTCACGGAATACATTGACCTAGGCTATCTTCCTGAGGCGCTCGTGAATTACCTTGCCCGTCTCGGCTGGTCGCATGGAGACCAGGAAATATTCCCGCTCGGGGAGCTGATAGAAAAATTTTCGCTCGAGAATGTCGGCAAGGCGCCCTCGGTATTCAATCCGGAAAAGCTACTCTGGCTGAATCATCACTACATCCAGCAGGCGGACCCGAAACGTCTTGCCGGCCTGTTAATCAACCTCCTGATTAAGGACGGCATCATTACCGCGGGCAGGGAACCTGACGAGGAGTGGCTTAAGAAACTCGTCGAGATCCTGATTGAGCGAAGCCACACGCTTGTAGAGATGAAAACTGGCTCAATCCCCTTTCTCGTCGAGGAACTCACGATGAACGAGAAAGCCAAAGCGAAACATTTGACGCCCGATGTCTTGCCGCTTCTCTCTGAACTTGCAGCGCGGTTGAATGCCGTCGATCCTTTTACGCATTCGGAAATAGAGAAAGTGTTTAACTCCATGGTGGTGGAAAAAGGGATCAAACTCGGCATGATCGCGCAACCAGCGCGCGTGGCCCTGACAGGCGGCACCGTGAGCCCAGGCATCTACGATGTCGTAGAAGCGATGGGAAAACAGAAAACGATCAGGAGGTTGAATGCAGCTGTAAAGACAATGTGACGGCGATCTGGGGTGGTGATGCTTTCAGACCGGCCTGATAAGCAGCTTTTATGCGCCTGGGCAATTGCCGCTCATTCGTTTTCTCTTGAAATCCCTCCTTGCGCAACGGGCTGGAGAAGTGGAGGTGCTTATGGGATTCATAAAGTGGACTAGTAATTATTCCGTCAACATAGCCGAAGTCGACGAGCAGCATAAGAAGCTCATCAGCCTCGTCAATGAAATGAATGATGCTATGAGCGTGGGTAAAGGTCGCGATGTCTTAGGACCGGTTCTTACGGAGCTAGTCAATTACACTGTTTACCATTTCACCACCGAAGAACGTCTGTTTCAGCTATACAATTATCCCGATTATGAAAAACACAAGAAAACCCATGAGGACCTGACGGCGAAAGCCAATAAGCTGCAAGAGACATTCAACGCGGGGAACAAGACGATCACCATCGACGTTATGCTCTTTCTTAGCGACTGGCTGAATGTCCACATCCTCGTTGAAGACATGAAATACGGCACCTTCTTGAACAGCAAGGGAGTTTATTAGCGGCGTCCTTTTGGTGCCACGCACACTCCAAACGCCGGCGTGCCCACACTGCCCGCAGGGACGGATCATAATTTTCAAAGAAATGTCCACATGTGTAGAACAAAAAGTCCTGCTCTCCGGAGAACTTCACGAATACCAATGCAAGCTGGTTCTTCTCACGGACAGTTTCGGCATCCTTCGATACATCCTCGATAGAGAATACCATGTCGACGGGATCACGCTGCGTCCCGGCGAAGTCACATCGGCATTTTACTGGACCAACAGGCCTTACACCCTGTACACATGGCGCCATGATAGACCAGGACAAGAACTCTACTACTTCAATATCGCCGACAGGGTGTCGCTTTCGCAACCCAGGTTTGTCTGGCGCGATCTTATCGTCGACGTTCTTATCGATGAACACAAAACCGCGCACATCCTCGACGAAGAAGATTTGCCGTCGGATCTCAACCCAGAGCTCCGTGACTACATTGAACGCGCGCAGCATCATGTTCTTACGCATTACCGCCAAATTATCGAGGAAGTGAAACACAGCATCATTGATGACATAGTATGCCCTTAGCGTTAGCTATACCGTTTTGTCTGCCGCTTGCATCCCCGGCTTCATGGGCATATTTATTCCTGTTGTCAATTCATTCTAGTTCCGTTACAATTAATTGTGCGTCTCGACCTGTTCTTGAAGACCGGCAAGCTTATAAAACGAAGGGCCATCGCCAGAGAAATGTGCGAAAATGGCAGGGTATTAGTCAACGGGATTGGGGCAAAACCCGCCAAAGAGGTGAAACAGGGCGACCGTATCACCCTGAAGTTCTCATCGCACACTACTATTGAGCTCGAAGTCCTCGGCGGGCTTTCTGCGATATCGCGGAAGAATCTGCCTGAAGAACTGTATCAGGTCATATCGGAGACGCGTTTGCCAAAAGACGAAGACCTATGGAGCAAAAACCTCTCATAGCCATCACCATGGGTGATCCGGCCGGTGTCGGCCCCGAGATCATTGCAAAGGTTATCGAAAGCGGAGAAATCTTTCCGCTTTGCAGGCCAGTGGTAATCGGTGATGCAAACGTGCTGAGAAAGCTAGTTGAAGAATTGCGTCTCTCCGTCTCCATAAGGATCATCGCTTCCGTTGCGGAAGCGGATCCCATGGCCGGCTATCTCGACGTTCTCGACCTGGGCATGGTGGAAATCTCGCGCCATTCCTGGGGCACGCCTGACGCATCATCGGGAAGGGCCGTCGTCGAGTATATCAAAAAAGCCACGATGCTGGCGATGAACGCCGAAGCAGATGCCGTGGTAACCGCCCCGATCAGCAAGGAAATGATGAATGCGGCTGGCCATCACTACGCCGGCCACACGGAGCTGTTCGCGGAGTTGACGGGCTCACGGGACTACGGCATGCTTTTCACCGGCGGCGGTTTGCGGGTCATTCTCGCGACCATACACGTTGCGCTGAAAGATGTTGCCGGGCTCATCACGAGAGAATCAGTATTGAAGACCCTCCGCCTCGCACAGAAGGCCATGCCTTTCTTCGGCATCGAAAAACCTCGTATCGGCGTCGCGGCACTTAACCCCCACGCGGGCGAAGGCAGACTCTTCGGCTCCGAGGAATGGGACATAATTCTTCCCGCGGTAATCAAGGCCCGGTCGGAAGGCATCAACGCGAGCAATCCGCTGCCTGCCGATACGCTCTTTTACAAAGCTCGCAATAATTACTTTGACATCGTCGTTGCCATGTACCATGATCAGGGGCTGGCGCCGCTCAAAATGCTTGCCTTCGGCAATGCCGTCAACGTGACTGTTGGTCTTCCAATCATCCGCACGTCGGTGGACCATGGCACCGCATACGATATCGCCGGAAAAGGCTGTGCGAATCCGGCAAGCCTGTTCGAGGCCGTCAAGCTGGCAGCGGCTATGAGCACTCACCGGAAGCGGTCGACGAAGGAGCATTCTTGAACTTGAAGCCGCAGCCCTTTCTCAATCGATCTAATCTCTCCGCCGCTGCATTTTTCGGCCTCTTCATTTTTCTGCTCTACCAGATAACGATCCTGCTTGCGCCGCTTTTAACCCCTCTCATCTGGGCATCCATCGTTGCTCTAGCGCTGTACCCGATTTACCAGAAACTCGTCCTGCGGCTGAGAGGAAAACGCGGATTGACTGCAGCCATTATGACATTCGTGATCCTGATTCTCATCATCGGACCCGCTGTGACCCTGTTGATACTTCTGGTTACGCAGGCTGTTGACATCTATCAGTGGACCTCCGCAAACATCCAGACAGGCAAGCTTGCCGACCTCTGGACTCAGCTTACTTCGTCCTTCCTCGATAAGCTTCATGCCCACCCGGTGCTGGCGGGACTTGATATCAAAAGCATAGTCATGAAAAGCATTGGCGATATTTCCTCGGGCCTTGCCGGGCAGATTGGTGGCATCCTGAAACATACGGCAATACTCATTGTCAACATCCTGATCATGCTCATCGCGCTCTTCTTTTTTTTCAGAGACGGCGAGGCTTACTACAATACCGTTATAGACCTGCTCCCTTTTACCAAGAAACATAAAGACGCGATTGCGCAGAAATTCGTAGACACCTTCGCTGCCGTAATCAATGGAGTGTTTCTTATAGCTCTGCTGCAGGGCGTTCTGACCGGGATCGGCTTTTTTTTATTTCACATTCCCTTCGCGATCTTTTGGGGGTTTCTGGCCGCCGCGCTGGCATTGCTTCCTATTGGCGGGGCAGCGCTCGTCTGGATACCCGGCGCCATTTACTCGTATTTGACAGGATCACTGCTTTCAGGAGTTCTGCTTTTTGTTTGGGGAGTACTCCTCATCACGCTGCCTGAAAATTTTTTGAGGCCGCTCCTAATCGGCAGGAAGACGCAGATCCCAGCCTTCGTGCTCTTCATCGCATTACTAGGCGGCCTTGAGGCTTACGGCATTCTCGGGATACTGTTCGGCCCGATCATAGTTACGTTGGTCATGGTCTTTATCAAAATTTATCGTGAGGAGTTTTCGGACCAGTGAATTAATCCGGTTCATCAGCCTCGGCTTTTTCCCCAGTTAAACGGAACCACTCATTACTCTGAAAGGAATAAAAGAATATGGAAGATTTATCGAAATCCGATACCTGGCGTGTGTTCCGCATCATGGCCGAACTCGTGGAAGGCTTTGAGGCCTTGCATGGAATCGGCCCGGCTGTAACGATCTTCGGAAGCGCCCGTATCCAGCCAGGATCGCCTTTCTATAGTAAATGCTTGAAGACTGCCGAGAACTTGGCAAAAGAGGGTTTTGCTGTGATCTCCGGAGGCGGGCCGGGCATCATGGAGGCGGCAAGCAAAGGCGCGCAGCACGCAAACGGTATCTCCGTCGGACTGAACATCGAGCTTCCCTCGGAACAGATGCCGAATCAGTTTCAGGATGTACGGCTCGAATTCCGCTACTTTTTTGTCCGCAAACTGATGTTCGTAAAATATGCCGTTGGATATGTGATATTCCCTGGCGGCTTCGGCACCATGGACGAACTCTTCGAGGCGCTTACCCTTATCCAGACCAAGAAGATCAGGGGCTTTCCGGTTGTTCTCGTGGGGAGGGATTACTGGGGTGGATTGATCGGCTGGCTTCGGCAGACAATGCTTGCGAACGGGAACATCAGCCCTGAAGATCTCGACCTGATGCATATTGTCGATGAACCCGAGGAAGTCTGCACCATTATCAGCAAGAAATACAAGGACCGGGTGAGCGTCATCCACAAGGACAGGAGAGATAATACCAGGAAAGGCGTTTAACTACGGCCCCTTTTCTCGACTTGGAACGCTCGTTTAATGCCTTCAGATGCTGCACCACGCGTATCCTGCAAAGCCACCGCTGTATGTTCTCGCAATATCTCGGCATAAAAAGGGTCACCTTCAACAACAATGAAGATCGCATAGGACCCGATCCCCGGATGACATGCATGAACGGATTTTTATCGGTAAAATATTTGACCTGCCCATGCCGGGAACAGAAGTGAGTTAATTTCCCCCTGAAAAAAACACAGAGGAGATGTTTCCCGCGACAGTTTTTTTTCAAGCTCGATCGTGGAGAGGAATCCCGCTAGAGCTATTTTTTAAACAAGTTATCAAGTGCCTTGCGCGCTTCAGCCTTAGCATCCGCTGGGGTGCCATTGCCGAAAGCTTGTTCCGATATAGAAAAATAATCACAAAAGTTGGCCCGCCCTTTATCCTTAACCAACTCCGCAATCGGTTCCCGGCACTGCTTGGATGCGTCTCGGCAATAGAAACCGCAGTTCAGGCAACAGTGCAAGTCGGCGTCGCATCGCGGGCACACATCCCGTCGACCGACAGTCTGACTCACAGTGAGTTCATTTTTGCAGGCATGACAGCTCTTCATTGTGATTTATTTTATCCGATTATCCTATCGAAGACAAGCTGAAAACAATAACTGACATCCCTCATTGATGTTTTGATCAACATCAATGAGGATCGCCAACCTTTCCGGTCCCGGATCCAAGACCTTCCGTCGCTCGCCAGATCCCTGCAGGGAACGGAGACAATGGGCATTATAAGGGCGCAATTATGTCCAATATACACTTGATGATTTTTTTGCTATAATCATTTTACTGTATCGGTCATCTTAATCGAGTGGTCGATTCCGGTGATAAACCAATATCCTAATGAGAAGAATATGCCAAGGGGGGTATGCATATGGCGATTAAAATTCTTGTCGAGAACCTGCCGCCAGATGTTACCGAAGACAGATTGATGGATGTTTTCTCCCAGGTCGGAGCCGTTGAATCGGTCAAGATACAAATGGACCTGCTGACGCATCGCCCCAAGGGATCGGGTTATATCGAGATGTCTCTGGATGTGGACGCCTACCGGGCGGTAAATTGTTTTAATGGAGCAACATTTAAAAACAGAAAAATTTACGTTCGCGTAGCAAAGCCTTTCTACGAACGGGCTGTGCAAGTGTTGTGGCAACGCCTGAGTGAGGTGACGCGACTCAGGGATGAGAGACGATGAACGGACCATGCAAGTTGACCTCTGGCATGTCGTTTCATGGGACAAGAAAAAATCATGCGGCAATCACGCGGGAAACGATGTTCGTTGCCATAATTACCGTTGACCGCGTTTTCCCGGGGTTGTAAGTTCTGCGCAAAAAGTGACATCCGATTCAGGCAAGCCTTTTCCCGTTTTTGTCTCATCACCGTACCTAATACCGTAGCAAACAAAGGCATCTGTCTAATCTTTTCACAATAACGTTACGTTTTTGGCAGCCAGCGCATTTTATCCTTGCCCTGAAGAGGCTGGCTTTACGGTGCAGAAGGATAAAAAGGCTGGAATAAGTGGATCAACTTTGGTAATATGCGATAATTTAAACGATACGCTTACATTTGATTGTTCTCCAACCGGATTGGAACGATAGAAGAGAGACAGCTTTTCCCGAGCGCCATACAGTCGCGAGTCTGGCTGATATCAAGTTCGTAAGATAACGTTCATCGTATAACCAAATCGAAAGGTTCGAGCAAAACTGGCAAATGGAATCAACCTCACCGAAAAAAATCATCCCTAAAAAGACCCCCATCCCTGTTCAGAATCCCTCGATACGACGGACAAACTTCGAAGAAGTCGCTCTTGGCTATTCGATTGAGCAGGCACTTCTCGAAGCGTCGCGGTGCCTTCAGTGCGCAAAGCCGCGCTGCGTTACAGGTTGCCCTGTCGGTGTTCCAATTCCCGGCTTCATCAAGGCGATCCATGAAAATGACTTTGCCCGCGCAATCGAAATCATCAAGGCAGCTAATTTACTCCCTGCAGTTTGCGGACGGGTTTGCCCCCAAGAAAGCCAGTGCGAAAAACACTGTACTCTTTCCGAGAAATTTGAAGCTGTTGCGATTGGCAGGCTGGAGCGATTCGCGGCAGACTGGGAGCGGCTGCGGGGGAGTGACAAAATGCCGGACTACGCGCCCGCAACCGGTAAAAAGGTGGCAATTATAGGGAGTGGCCCATCTGGCCTCACCTGCGCCTATGACCTCGCAAAACTCGGGCATCATGTCACGATCTACGAGGCGCTTCACGAGGCGGGCGGCGTGCTTGTTTACGGAATTCCCGAGTTCCGTCTGCCGAAAGCTATTGTTAAGCGGGAAGTCGAACTCCTCAAGCGGATGGGCGTGACCATTATCACCAATGCCGTGATCGGGAAAATCATGACCATCGACGAGATCATGCTTGAATTCGACGCGTGCTTTCTCGGTACCGGGGCGGGGCTGCCCCGGTTTATGCACATTCCCGGCGAAAACCTGAACGGCGTTTACTCGGCCAACGAATTCCTGACGAGAATCAACCTGATGCGCGCCTACCGTTTCCCGGAGTACGATTCTCCGGTCAGAAAAGGCGACCACATCGTCGTGGTGGGCGGCGGCAATGTCGCCATGGATTCGGCGCGGACAGCCCTCAGGCTCGGTGCGAAGGACGTGACAATGGTGTACCGCAGATCCCTGTCGGAATTACCTGCGAGAAAAGAAGAGGTTCATCATGCGGAGGAGGAAGGGATCGTCTTCGAGCTCTGCACAAATCCCGTGAGAATTCTCGGGGACGTGGACGGGCATGTAAGCGCGATCGAATGCATACATATGGACCTGTGCGAACTCGACGAATCAGGTAGAAAAAAACCGAAGCCTGTGCCCGGATCGGAGTTCACCATTCCCGCTGATACCATTATCATTGCTGTCGGCACCGGTGCCAATCCCCTGATCGCTCAAAGCGCTGGGGATATTGAAATGACCAAGCAGAAGTATATTGTTGCCGATGATGATACCGGGAAGACAAGCCGTGTGGGCGTCTACGCCGGTGGAGACGTCGTTACCGGTGCGGCTACAGTCATATCGGCCATGGGAGCGGGCAGGAAGGCCTCGAAGGCGATTCATGAATATATGACTAATGAACCAGCGAGAAAAAGAGAAACTGCGGTTCGATAATTTGTTGAAATAATGCCGCGTTGACCTGTGGAATCTTAAAAAAGGCAGATTTTCAGCTCGTTCCTCGACACACTTTTCGCCTTTTGATCACTCGTGATCGCTCAATTTCACGAAAAAAATCCCTTTACTCAAATTATATCGAGTAAAGGGATTTAATTTTTTATTGGGAAACCATAAGGAAAAAATTTCGACACCTAAAGCTTATGCCTGGCCGAACATCAGCCTGGGTTTTGAACTCGATCGAAATTTCAGATGCTTGACGCTCTTTAGAACACGCCTTTGACCTTCCCTGTCTCCACATCCACATCCACCCGCCGATACGCGGGATCTGACGAGGTACCGGGCATGAGCGTAATAGTACCGGCAACGGGGACGACAAACCCTGCTCCTTTATAGGTAAGGATGTCTCTGATCCGGAGTCTCCATCCTTTGGGAACACCCTTGAGATTCGGGTTGTCGGTCAGTGACAGATGCGTCTTAACCATGCAAGTACCGAGCTTTGCAGTCTCCGGATCGGCCTCCATCTTCCTGGCCTTGGCCTCGGCCTCAGGCGTGTAATCCACACCGTCCGCACCGTACACTTCCTTGGCGATAAGTTCGATACGCTTGCGAAGCGGGGTATCGAGCTCATAGAGGAGCTTGAAGTCGTTCTTTTCGTTGCAGGCATCAATGACTGCGTCCGCGAAATCAAGCGCGCCATCTCCGCCCTTCTCCCAGTGACGGGACAAGGCTACGCGCGCGCCCGCCGCCTCGGCAAGCCCACGCACAGCCTTGATTTCGTTGTCCGTATCGGTGTAGAAGGCATTGATGCAGACAACGGGATTGATACCAGCCTTCTTCACGGTCTTTATATGATGGATCAGGTTCTCGCAGCCCTTCTCGACCCATCCCACATTCTCACCTTTATACTCGGCAGGCAGCGGCTTGCCCGGCACCGGAATCGGAGCGCCGCCGTGGCACTTGAGTGCACGGATCGTTGCGACGATAACCGCAGCGTGGGGTTTGAGGCCCGACATGCGGCACTTGAGGTTCCAGAATTTCTCGAAGCCTATGTCCGCGGCAAAACCCGACTCGGTCACAACGTAGTCGCCGAGTTTGAGAGCGACACGGTCGGCGATGATTGACGACTGGCCGATGGCGATGTTTGCAAAAGGGCCCGCATGCACGAACACGGGCTGTCCTTCGATGGTCTGGAGCAGGTTAGGGTTCAGCGCTTCGACCATCCAGGCAGTCATGGCGCCGTCCACCCCCAAGTCGGCCGTCGTAATCGGCGTACCGTCCTTGCTATTTGCAACAACGATTCTTCCCATGCGTTCGCGCATGTCCTTCAAGTCCTTCGCGACGGCCAGGATAGCCATCACTTCCGACGACACGGCAATGGCGAAGCCTGACTTCATCATGAAACCGTTCGACTTTCCACCCATGCCGATGACAATTTCGCGGAGGGACTGAGCGCAAAAGTCCATGATCCACTTCATCTCAACATTGTGAGGGTCGATATTTAGGCGTTTCAATTTTCTCTTTGCAAGCTGCTCATCGCTGTAATTGAACTCATGCTGCATGCGGGAAGTCAAGGCCACCATCGCAAGGTTGTGAGCGTTCATAATGGCGTTGATGTCGCCTGTGAGTCCGAGCGAAAACGGGGTAAGCGGGATGACCTGAGAAAGACCACCGCCAGCCGCGGATCCCTTGATGTTCATCGTTGGACCACCCGAAGGTTGCCGGATCGCGGCAATCACGTTCTTGCCTCGCTTGCCCAAGCCTTGGGTGAGGCCAATGGTCGAGGTGGATTTGCCTTCGCCGAGGGGCGTAGGTGTGATAGCGGTTACGTCGACGTACTTCCCGTCCGGCTTTCCTTCAAACCGCTTGAGCACCTTTTTAAAGTCAACCTTTGCGATATAGTGCCCATGGAGCAGAAGCTCATCGTCATTGAGCCCCATCATCTTCGCGATCTCGACGATCGGCTTCATTCTTGTTTCCGAATCTTCCGCAATTTCCCAGTCAGCATGCTTCGTTGGATCAAGTACCATTCCCGGCCTCCCTTATCAATAGATGTAGTTCAAACAGTTTAAACGGTTCAAGCGATTCAAAGAGAATTGGACTGCGTTGTTCAATAGCTGATCAGGAGCTTCATGAGCTTCTCGTTCATCGAATGCACATTCCTGCTCGCAATGCGGGCGAGGGTCTTCATAATTTTGTACATCATGCTCGCGTCGCTTATTTCGAACGCCTTGAAGACCTCAATTTTGATCCGGTAAATCTCGGAGGCCTCAATGGCCGTAGCGTCGGCGCCGTGGTTCTGTTTGTCTTCGATGACGGCAAGCTCGCCGAAAATTTGGTTTTCCTGGAGAACGGCGAGGGTCTGCTTCCATCCGTCAGCCGTGTTCTTTGAAATCTCGACCCTTCCGCTCTTTACCAGGTAAATCCCTTTCGTCGTGTCGCCTTCCTTGAAAATCGGCTGCCCTTTGGCGTACTTCTCAAGCACGATCTTCTGCGCAATTACGCCGAGTTCGGAATCGGTCAGATCGCTGAAGAGAATCTGTTTCTTGAGTCCCGATGTGTCTGCCATGGTGTCCTCCTCGCCAGAAAAACTTTTTTGCCGCAGAGTGAGAATCCTGAGAGATTTTTTTGAAGATTCGTCTCCCTGTTCTCCGCGGTGATTCGTTCGTTGGAAATCAAGCCCTCTCGATCCGCACCGCCGAGACTTTGAACGATGGAATCTTCGCGATGGGGTCAAGAGAGTTGCTGCTCGTGAGCACATTTGCCGCAGCTTCCTTGAAATGGAAGGGCACAAACACAACGCCTTTCGCCGGCCGCTTGGTTACCAACGCTTTCACAATAATCGAGCCCCTGCGCGAGCTCACCTTCACTCTCGAACCAGCCTCAACGGCAAGAGCCCGCGCGTCCTCGGGATTGATCTCGACATACGACTCCGGCGAAACCGTATTGATCGCCTTTACTCTTCTCGTCATGCCTCCGGTGTGGTATTGGAACAGCTGACGTCCCGTGGTCAGAATGAACGGATAATCCTGATCTGTCTCCTCAACCGAAGGTTTGTATTTCACGAGCGTGAACCTGCCCTTGCCGCGCGGGAACCCGCCCTTGAACAGATATGGAGTGCCCGGATGTTCCGGCGTGGGGCAGGGCCACTGGAGCCCGCCGTCCTCGAGCCGGGCATAGCTCATGCCCGCCAGAGCGGGCCACGCTTGGCCGATCTCGCGGAATATCTCGACGGTATGGGAATAGAACATCTCGTAACCCATCCGCTTCGAAAGTTCCATGATGATGAGAGAATCCTTCATTGCGAGACCGGGGGAATTTACCGCCCTTCTTACCCGCTGCACGCGCCGCTCGGTATTCGTAAATGTGCCGACTTTTTCCGCGAACGACGAGCTGGGCAATACGACATGGGCAAGTTCCGCCGTTTCGGTCATGAAGATGTCCTGTACCACGAGAAACTCGAGTGATTTAAGCGCCTTGATCGTGTGCGCCATGTTGGGGTCCGAGACAACCGGATTTTCACCCATGATATACAGCGCCTTAAAGGTTCCCTTCTCCGCCGCCGCCAGCATTTCAGGGGAGGTGATTCCTTCCTTTTCGGAAAGTTTCGTTTTCCACAGATCCTCGAACTTCTGCTTGATCGCCGGGATGCTCACCCGCTGATAGCCCGGATACATGTTCGGAGTACAGCCCATGTCCGTGGAGCCCTGAACGTTGTTCTGGCCGCGGAGCGGGTTGACACCCGCGCTTTCCTTGCCGAGGTTGCCGGTCATGAGTGCCAAGTTGGCGATGGAAAACACGTTTTCGGTGCCGTGCGAGTGCTGAGTGATGCCCATCGTGTAGTAGGTGCCCGCGCGTTCAGAGCTTCCATAAAGACGGGCCGCTTTCACAATCAAGTCGGCGGGCACTCCGGTGATTTTCGAGACGACTTCCGGCGGATATTTTTCGATGTTCTTCTTGAATTCATCATCGAACCCTTCAGCCATTGTCGAGATGAAATCCTTCTTGATGAGGTTTTCCTTCAGGATGACGTGCATCATCCCGTTCAGGAGCGCCACGTCCGTGCCGGGCTTGTGCTGCATCCAGATATCGGCGAACCTGACCATCGGAACCCGCCTCGGGTCTGCGATGATGATTTTCGCGCCTTTGCGCTTCGCTTTTATCATCCGAAGCGCAACAATAGGGTGGTTCTCCTTGGTGTTCGATCCGATGATGAAGAGTACGTGATTGTTCTCAATCTCCTGCATGGAGTTTGTCATTGCACCGGAACCGAATACGGTGGCCAGACCGGCCACAGTCGCACTATGTCAGTACCGTGCGCAGTGGTCGATATTGTTCGTGCCGATTCCCGCGCGGATGAATTTCTGGAAAAGATAATTTTCCTCGTTCGTGCAGCGCGCCGAGGAGAGGCCGCCGATGGCATCCGGGCCGTGCTTCTGCTTAATTGCCCCGAGCTTTTCGGCGATGAGCGAAAATGCTTCTTCCCAGGAAGCTTCAACGAACTTGCCCTCCCGCTTGATGAGCGGTGTCTTGAGACGGTCGGGACTGTTGATAAAGCTGAATCCGAAACGCCCTTTGACGCAGAGCCATCCCTCGTTGATGGTGTCCGGCCTGGACGTGACACGGACTACTTCGTTCCTGCTCACGTGCAAGGTAAGGTTGCATCCGCACCCGCAATAGCCGCAGATGGTGTCTACCTCCTTCACGTCCTTCTGCCTGCCCCTACCCAGGGACTGCTTGCCCATCAGCGCTCCCGTCGGGCAGACGCTGATGCACTGTCCGCAGAACTCGCAATCGAGGTCCCTTTCAAAGGGTGTGGAGACCTTGGCAACAAACCCGCGGCTTGAGATATCAATGGCGCTCACGCCTTGGATCTCTTCGCAGACGCGCACGCACTTGCCGCAGAGGATGCATTTTTCCATGTCACGCTCGACGAAGGGGTTCATGTCCTTCTTCGCGTATTGGCGCCGCTCGCCGTAAAACCGGTTTTTCCGGAGTTCATAGAAGTAGGCCAATTCCTGGAGCGTGCAATCGCCGGCCCGCTCGCAGACCATGCAATCGTTCGGATGGTCGGAAAGGAGGAGTTCCACGATGGTGCGGCGCTGCCGCTCTATCAGGTCGTTCGAAGTCTCGACTTCCATTCCATCCATCACCGGCGTCGTGCAGGCCGTAACCGGCCTGGGCATGCCCTTGATCTGGACGAGGCAGAGCCTGCATCCCCCGTAGGGTTCGAGCCTCGGATCGTCGCAAAGCGTCGGGATGTAGATGTCGTTCTTTCGCGCGGCATCGAGGACTGTCGTGCCGTCGAGGACAGAGATTTTATTCCCGTTAATGGAAATATTCGCCATGGCTTACCCTTTTTTAATCGCTTTGAATTTGCATGTTTCAAAACAGGCGCCACACTTGATGCAAATGTCCTGAATGATCTTATGCGGCTTCTTCTTTTCACCAACGATAGCGCCGGCGGGGCAGACACGAGTACAGGCGGTGCAGCCCTTGCAGAACTCTTCAACAATGCTGTAGGAAAGAAGGTCCTTGCATACGCCCGCCGGACAGCGCTTTTCATAGATATGTGCCTCGTATTCGTCTCGATAATACCTGATCGTGGAGAGCACCGGATTGGGCGCGGACTGCCCCAAACCGCAGAGCGATGACGTCTTGACGTCGCTGCTCAACGTCTCCAGGAGCTCGATATCGCTTTCCCTGCCGTGGCCTTCGGTGATCCTCGTCAGGATCTCAAGGAGCCGTTTGGTGCCGACCCGGCAAGGCACGCATTTTCCGCACGATTCCGATTGGGTGAACTGAAGGAAGTACTTGGCAACATTCACCATGCAGTCTGTTTCGTCCAGGACGACCATGCCGCCCGAGCCCATAATGGAGCCGACCTTGCCGAGCGATTCATAATCAAGTGTCGTGTCGATGATACTTGCGGGAATGCACCCGCCGGACGGACCGCCGGTCTGAACAGCCTTGAGCTTCCGACCGCCTTCGATGCCACCGCCGATATCGTAGATGACCTCTCTGAGGGGAATGCCCATGGGCACTTCGATCAGGCCCGAGTTCTGGATCTTGCCGGTCAGGGCGAAAACCTTGGTACCCTTGCTCTTCTCCGTGCCCATAGCGGCATACCAATCAGCACCTTTGCGGATAATGTAGGGGATGTTCGCGAGCGTCTCAACATTGTTGATGATCGTGGGTTTTCCCCAGAGCCCCTTCTGAACCGGAAACGGCGGCTTCGCCCGGGGCTGCCCGCGCTTGCCTTCGATCGAGGCGATAAGCGCCGTCTCTTCTCCGCAGACAAAGGCACCAGCCCCGAGCTTCACCTTGATGGTGAAATCAAACCCTTTGCCAAGGACGTTCTTGCCGAGGAATCCGTGCTCTTTCGCCTGCTTGATGGCGAGGTGCAGACGCTCGACGGCGAGCGGGTATTCCGCCCTGATATATACATAGCCGTAGGGAGCGCCGATGGCATAGGCGCCGATGATCATCCCCTCGATCACCGCATGGGGATTCCCTTCGACAACCGAACGGTCCATGAACGCTCCGGGGTCACCCTCGTCGGCATTGCAAATGAGATACTTGGTCGGCCCGGGCGCTTTGATCGCCATATCCCATTTCACCCCGGTGGGAAATCCCGCACCGCCGCGGCCCCGGAGTCCTGAAGCCTTGATAGTCTCAATGACTTCTTGCGGGGCCATTGATTGAAGAACCTTCTTCGTCGCTTCGTAGCCGCCGCGGCCGATATAGGAATCGATTTCCTCGGGATTGACCTCACCGCAGTCCGAAAGCACCACTTTAACCTGCTTGTTGTGAAATGTGTGGTAGTCATCCTTCACGAGCCAGTCACCGACGGGCGTGCTGCTCATGATATGCTCGCTCACAATCCGCTCAACCATGTCCGGCTTGATGTACTGGTAGGTCGTCTTCTCGCCGTTAATAATTACATCCACGAGCACGTCGCGGGCGCAAAACCCCCGGCAGCCGACTTTATGAACCGAGCAGTTTTTCTCTACCAAAGCATGGATACCCTCGGCCGCAAGGGCCTTTTCAAAGGCGGAGAGAACCTCCACGCCGCCGGCGGCGATGCCGCCCGTACCCATGCATACTTTTATAGAGATGTCTTTATTCATGCTTACCCCGGATAGAAACTTGTTAACCGATTAATCGGTTAGAACTGTTTAAACAGTTTAATCGTTACTTAAATATAGTCGATGTATTCCCGCTTCCCCTCTTTGAGTGTCTTCATCTCTTTCATGAGCTTGTCGGGCGTCATCTTGCCGTGCACGGTCTTATTGATGATGATAACCGGGGCGATGCTGCAAGCGCCTACACAGTTAACTTTCTCTACGGTGAACTTGAGATCTTCGGAGGTATTTTCGCCGTCGGGAATGGCCAGTTCTTTTACCAAGCTGTTGATCAGCCGTTCCGATCCCTTCACGTGGCACGCCGTGCCGCAGCATGCGGTAATCACGTTCTTGCCTTTGGGCTTGAGATGAAATTGTGCGTAGAAGGTGGCGACACCGTAGAACTTCGCCGGCGGAATATCGAGCCGTTCAGATACCCAGTTGATCGCGTCCTCCCGCAAGTAGCCGAATTCGGTTTCGATGTCCTGCAGGATCGAGATAATGTTGCCCTCGTTTTCCCGGTGTCGAGTGAGTATTCCCTCAAGTCTATCTTCCATAATTATCAGTCCTCTTGAGACAAAAAGGGCCGCCTTATTTGTCCCGGCAGCCGCGTATGAGCTTTGCCGCTTTCTTTAGAAGACAGAAGGAGCCGGGAAGAAAGAATTGAACCTTCCCCCTTCCCTGCTCCCTCCCGTATTCGTCGAATCAAAACATTGGATCCATGGTGAGCGCCGGATGACCCTTCTCCGTAAGAAATGCCAGCAGCTTTTCCGAATCCTCCGCAACACTCTCATCGGCGATCTTATCTATAAGATCAGGCATGCCCTCTTCCTCGGCACGTTTCTTGAAAACCTCAGCAAAGGACTCCTTCAGGTTCTTGGTCATCCAGACGATACGCTTGAATCCACCTTCCGCGGAGAGAAATTTCTTGCTCGTGAGGAAGAACCGGCCGATTCCCATGAAGCCCGGGGTCTGGGCGCCGCCACCCACGGTTCCGGCGAGGGTTGAGAATTTCATACCGATGGGGGTCATGCCGGTGAAACCGCGGTTGACGACCATCACGCCGTTGGCCTCCGGTACGATGGCGACGATACACTCGAAACAGCCGCAGGAGGTCATCGGCGCGTCCATAATGCTGTAGGCGTTAAAATACTCCAATGCCTGGTGCGAGTTGGTATATACGTACTCATCAACGCCTTTCCAGCGTCCTTTGACCGCGTCGAGGGTCTCGCCCTTCTGGACCGGCTGGTTTGCTCCGTTCGGGTCGATCTCATAGGCCGCCTTGGCATCGAGCCAGTTGTAGGCCCCGCAAAGACCGAGCCGCTCGGGAGAAACGACACAGACATGGTTCGGTGCAAAACTCTGGCAGAGAATACAGGAGTAGTAGATATCCACCGAGTCGTCAGTCATGGTAGCGAGACGCACATCGCGTTCGAGATAGGCTTTGCGCGCATCCTCCAACTTGGCCTTCACGTCGGCGTCGTCCACATAAAACGTGACCTGTGCTTTGTCCACGATGTTGTTGAACTTGTGCTTCATCTGGGTGGTGAGGATATCGCCGAAGTGCTTGAGCTGGAAACCGTCCTTGAGGGCGTTGATGCTGACGCGCAGCCAGTTCTGGTCGCGCTGACCCATGTGCCAAATACCCTGCGCCTCGTTGATAAAATGATGGATCTTGCGCTCGAGCACCGGTTCGAAGTCCTTCTGCATCTTTCGGCCTGCCACTTCAACGACGATGCCGAGCGGCATCTGGCCGCCTTTGGTATACCGTCCCTCGGGGTCTGCGCCGACGATCGTGACCTTGCCGTCTTCCACCTCGTCGAGGTTCACCGTATGGAGCCATTCAAAAGCCGCCGTGCGCTGCCCGCCGAACTCGATGTGCATGTCTTCCTTGCGGATGCGCTCGCCTTCGAAGGCCGGGCCGTAGGCCACGGGAATGGGCGGTTTAGAAACGGTAATTTTGAGGCCACGCACCTCGATGCATTTCTCGACTATCTTTTTCGGATCGAGTTCCTTGGCCACTTCCTCGTAGATCGTGACGCCAGTGGGATGAATCGTGGGAATGTCGGTGTTACAGATGGCCGGGAAGCCCATATTGATCGCGCCCGCACCGGTTGTCCAGATCCGATCATTCAGTGGTCCGAGCACCATGGCGAAAGCGAACACCTTGTCTTTGGAGTATTTCAAAATCTTCTTGAAATCTCCGCCCTTCATGCCGCCAAAGGTAAGACCAGCACGCGCCGCCCAGTTCAGGGCGTAGATCGCGTGCTCCACTTCGGGACCGAGCGGAACCAGGCGGGTATCCCAGCCGAGCTGTACACCTTTCCTGATAAGCTGCTTGGCCACGCTCTCGCCGTTCACATTGCCGCAGAGGAAGGTGAGGATGTTCTTCTGCTGTAGTTCGCGCGCGATTTCAACCGCGTGATCGTCGTCATTGGCCGCGCCAATGATGACCACGTAGCCCGGCATGGTGCCATCCACGAGCTGCACACCAAGGTTTCGAAGGATCGTATCGGAGATGAACCCATGGTAGGTGAGGCCGATTGAATCGTCTTTTACAGGCTCCTGTCCGTAGATATAGCGGATCGCCATGATGATTTCCTGAGCAAAGAGCGATGCCATGCCCGCATCGAGCGCCTCGCCGAGGTACGGCTTGTAGAGTACATCCGTGGGATCGTCCGTCAGCATCGGTTTTATGTGCTGTTCAAGAGCCGTCTTCATGTCGCCCACGGTATGAACTTCGTAGCCGGTCATGGCGAATAACTGGGGGAGGAAGTAGCCCGTATCCGGGAACTCGAACTTGAAGTCAGCTCCTTTTTCGCTGATGGCCCTCTCTACGAGGGCTTCCGCCTGTTTAACATAGTAATGAGAGGCCTTGATAGCTCCGCTGGCAATGACTTTTGACATCGGTAAACTCCTTATCCAAATCGAATGTAATGAACGGCTTTTTGCCCTTTAACCAGTTGAAACGCTTCGAAGGTGTTACGCTCTCGCCTTCAGGAAAGTCGGGAGTTGATTCGCTTCGCGCGGCCCCACGGTGATTTTCCAACCCGCCAGCTTCTCTTCCAGCGCGCCGGAAAGCACGGCCACGTAGCCAGGGATGATCAGCTCTCTATGGCTGACGCTCTTTTCAACACCGCTTTCGGTGATGAACTGGGCAATCTTGCCGGCAGTGAACTTGCCAGCCGCCCACGCCGTGAGCACAGAAAGTCCTTCATTGTCCATGACTGCAAGCCACGAGGGTACCTTGCTGTTCTCAACCTCGCCGCGCACGATGAAGTAGGAAAGCGAAAAATTCGTGGTGATCATGAGCGGTGAATTTTCCTTGGCGTCTCCCACTTTATAGATGTTCTGCGCGACCTGCATCGGGACCTGAGGATCGGTATAGATGTTCTGGCGCAGCGACAGAAGCGCGAGCATCTTCCACTTCTCCACATTATTCAAAATAATGATCGACGCATATTTCATCGTACCAATGGCGGCCGTCATGGCCTCGGACAGGGAATCGTCTCGGGTCGCGAACGTGATGATCGGATAACCGAGAGGCTTGAAGTTCTTTTTGATCGCCACGCGGCGGATGATGGTAAAATGCTCGATCATGGCCTTAGCCTTGCGCGCGCCGGAATCGAGCACCAAGTCGTCGACGCCGAGCGCCTTTACCTTCTCGGACAGGGCAGTCAGCGCGTCGAGGCCTTCGGCGGCCACAGCGAGCGACGCTTTTTTCTCCTTAGCTATTTTTGCCATTGCCTCGGCATTCTCGGCGGTGGCGGCGTAGATTAGCGGTTTCATGTCCGCGCAATGCGTAATTCCCGCTTCAATCGTCGCCGGGGTTTTGCTCACCAGGATAATGGGCACGCCGGGCGCGCCGTCGACAACCTGCTTTACAACTGAGGCGAACTTCACTGCATCGCCGCCCTCGTCGGTCACGGCAATAGCATCCACGCGGAGCTTCTGGCCCACGCGGTCGATCTCGGAGGTCTTGACCGCTTCGATCTTTTTGGCTGCGGCATCGCCGGCCTCGGAGGCTTTGATCGCGACGGCAAAAATATTGGGGTTGAAAAATTTCTTTTCATGCCGGAAGAGGCAGATCTCGTCACCCACTTTAACAGCCTTATCGCCCGTACCAAGCGTGATGCCGCGAATCGGCGGCGCCGCTGCCTCACCCAGCACTTTCTTCGCGTCGGCGGACGCGTCCGGGCAGGCATCGAGGCTCGCCTGCTTGGCTGCGAGCTTCATGGCAAAAGCGAGGCAGGTTGGGTGACCACACTTTTTGCAGTTAGTCTTTGGAAGATATTTGAATATTTCAACACCAGAGAGAGCCATCGGTAAACTCCTTTCGCTATCTTAACATCATAACCACAGAGAATAATGCGAAAAAACGACCGGGATGAATGGTTCTGGAGCTCTCCCTGTTTTCTCTGTAGCAAAATTATAAGGTTTTAGACCAGTTCGGAAATCAATTCCTTCGCTTTTGCCGCTGCGCCCGGATGCCGCATGATCAGCATATCCGCTCCCGCGGTGATCATGGCTGAAGCGGAAACCGATTCCCAGGCAAGGGCTCGGTCTCCCAAGCCGCCCCATTCGGGCATTTCGGTATCGGGCGCCATGGTTTCCTTGACTTTCCAGACATTCATCCCGATGTCACAAACGATGGGCGTCTGCATCATAGGATCGTTCTGCAGGAGCGCTGCCAGACGGATGCGCTCCATCACGCTGTACGTATATTCAAGACCATAGCCCAGGGCCGACGACATGGGGTCCATGATGATGCGCTCCTTGTTGAAGCCCATCTGGGTCAGCAGTATGTTGAGCTGCTTTGCCAGGTTCACGTCGAGCTGGCTCATGGCGATTAGCTTGTGGTCGTTCGCCATTGCCGCGGCCGCCACTGTCTTGTAGTTCTCTTCAACGGCCTTGCCGATGGCGCAGTTCTTTCCGCGCGTTGCGCCCGCCGCGGCCTGCAGCACCTGCGTGTCCTTCTCCGCATGGCCGCTGCCGAGAATCATGAGCGGGATGTCGATGGCCGCGGCAACGTCAGCCGCTATCTTCGCGGCTTCTTCCGCACTCCTGTTTTTCTGGTCCGGATGCGTACCCATGAGCCGGAGCGCCACCAGGTCGGCGCCGCTCTTCTGGCAGAACTTGGCCCACTGAACCGGGTTTGCTGCTTCGCCACCGATCGCTTTCTTCAGGGTTTCGGGCCAATCGTCGGGCGTGATATCCATTACTTCAAGTGCTATGGCTGGTCTATTTGGGAACGTGCCTTCGAACCCCAGGAAGGGAAGGGCGTTCGCGCCCCCTATAGTCACAGCATTTGCGCCGCTGCCGATCTGTACGTTGTAAATCTTGCCGCTATAGTTCTCTTTAGGTACTACCAGTGCCATGAGAGCCTCCTCGAAAAGTAGTGCACATATTAACAGAATTGCCCGGTCAGAACAAGGGCAAAACGCGCTTCGGAGTGGGAGATTCCAGAGGCATGATGCTGGCTTTTGTGAGCCGCCATCCCGCATCCAAATCCGGAATTAAGCCTGTTTACATCTCCAGATAGGAATGAGCGTACATCTTTTTTCCCAGAATCATCTCGACGGTCTTAACGGTATCCATCATGTCCTTGTCCAATGGATCGATGATGGCCGAAGACAGCCCCTCGTACATCAGCATTGCGAGGAAGTTCCTGTTGATGATCGGACGGACATGCTTCGGAGCCCCGTTGGAAATATTCGAGAGACCGACCACCGTGTTCATCGGAGGATCATTCAACTCGCGAAACATCTTGATGGCCCGTAATGCCTGCCTGCCCTGATCCTGCATGGTGCAGAGCTGAAGTATGAGCGGATCAAGGAAGATGTCCTCCATCGGGATGCCGTATTCCATGCCGCGCGCCATGATCTCAGCGGCGATAACACAGCGATCCTCGGCATCAGCGGGAATGCTACCCTTGCCCAGCGTAAGAGCGATTATCTTCGCGTTGTACTTTCCCGCGAGTTCCATCATGGGGAACCGCTCGGGCTCATTGGATGTGGAGTTTACGATCGGTGCGCCCCATGCATTATTGTGCGCCTTAAGACCGGCTTCCATGGCCTTAATGTTCGTCGTATCGAGGCAGAGCGGCTTTTCTACCACTTCCTGAACAACCTTCACTGCCCAATCCATAAGTTGCGGGCCGTTCTCTTCGGCCGGACCAATGGAAACGTCGATAAAGTGCGCGCCTGCCTTGGCTTGGGCCACGGCGAGTTCCTGCAACGGCTTGGGATCGAGCTTCTGAAGGGCCTCACGCACCTTTTTCGCAATTACACTGATTTTTTCTCCGATTATAAGCATGTTCTGAAACGTCTCCTTTCGAACTGTATCAAGGCTATTAACTATCGCGGGTGATCAGGAGAGCAATCCTGACCTCAAGCACTTTGATTTTCAGAAAGCCGGCCGCCGTCAGTCGGTGTATATCCGCGACTGATTATTCCTCCACCATCTTGAGCAGCTCCGCTGCCGTGATCTCGGTGATGCTGCCTTTTTCTCGCGCCACGGAAACTGTCTGCCGGGCCAATTCTTTATAGAGATCCGTCAGTTCCGGCGTCCGGTTCCCCATGGCGGAAAGATGTCCCCGCACCGTCTCGATGTCGCCCCGCATGATCGGCCCGGTAAGAGCATCGGGGATGCCAAGGGTCTCGATATTATGAAGCGTCCCCCGAATGAGCGGCAGCACGCCTTTGAGCGCTTCCTTTTTATCGGCGCCCAGCGCCTGGTAAAACTTGAGCCCGTAATCAACAAGGGCTACAAAATAATTTGAAACAGCTACCGCGCCTGCGTGGTACAGTGCTGCCGAATCCTTATCCGAAGTCCACTTCGGCATTGCCAGTTCGATGCCGCCGAGCGCCTTCACGATTTCCTTAACCATGTCCAGCGCCGCGGGATCAGCCTCAATACGAAAGTAGGAACCGGGAAGTACCTTGATGCCCTGCTCCCGACTTGCAAGCGACTGAAGAGGATGGAGTACGGCACGATAGGCGCCCCTAGCCCCTGCCGCTGATAAAAGATCGAGTGAATGAGCTCCCGAGGTATGAACCACGATCGAGCCTGGCTGGATACCGGCCGCCGCGATCCTGTCGCAGGTTTCCCGGATTGCGCGGTCCGGTGTGGTAATGAGAATAATCCCTGCATTTGCCGCGGCGAGTGCGGCATCCGTCGTCGGCTCCCCTGCACCGATGAATTCCGCTGCTGATGCTGCGGATGCCCTCGAACGGGTTACAACGACTGCCACGGCGAATCCCGCTCTCTGCAACAGAAAGCCTATTGAGCAGCCGACACGACCAGCGCCAATGATAGCGACGGTTTTCAGGGTCATAGCCTAAGGGATCAACTTGTCGAGCACGGAATAGAAGCTCGAAAGCGCTTTTGACTCGGCTGGGAGCTGGATCAGCGGTTTGCCATTCAAATCATATTCAAAGATCTGTTGATCGGCGGGAACAAATCCCGCAAACGTCACATTTTGCTTCTTGATCGCCTGCAGCATCGATGGGTCTTCGCTGGTACCATTCTGCACACGGTTCACAATCAGCACCGTGCGCTTGACGTTCAGATTCAGCTCTTTGACGAGGTCGCCGATGCGCCCAGCGGTCATGATACCTCGAACCGATGAGTCGCTGACGATGAGTAGCAGGTCCGTATCCTGTGTTGTTCGCCGCGATAGATGTTCGAGGCCAGCCTCGTTGTCCATGACTGTATAGGGATAGGAGTCGGCCAGCTTATCCATATACTTGCGGATAATGTTATTCGCGGCGCAGTAACAGCCGGCGCCCTCAGGCCTGCCCATCACGAGGAGGTCGAATCCTTTTGCCTCGATAAGAGCCTGCTGGATCTGGTAATCGAAAAGCTGCTCCATGCTCATGCCGCCCGGCCGGGGCGCCGGCGACTTGACCGCTTCGAGAGAAGTCTCCCGCAGTTTCCCCACCGTCGCATGGACCGGGACGCCGAGCACGTCGTTCAGGTTTGCATTCGCGTCCGCATCCACCGCAAGCACGGCGCCTTTTTTCTTTTCTGTCAAATATCGTATGGTCAGGCCGCAGAGGCTGGTTTTTCCCGTGCCGCCCTTGCCTGCTACTGCTATTGAAAAACCCATGTGACCTCGAACCACTTGGGTCAAGGGTCGCTTATAACAAGGGTCTTGGGAAAGCGCAAGACCGCCGTTTTCATCCCTTGACTACTTGATGCACGCTACTTGAGAGCCTGTTGCTCAAATGCCAGCATAGCCGTTTATGATCGCCCATATGGGATAGTGCCAGACTGCAAATGGGGTATCTCTGCGAAGCACACGGCATGAATCAGCTGTCGTTTTCGTTCTTTATACTGCCATCTGGGCCGCAATCTCTTTGCCGCTTCGCCAAAGCTTCAAGAGATTGTGCGTCGCGCAGATGAGTTTCCATTCCTGGGAGCAGGCTTCAATCCCTCGGCGCATGTAGTGCCGGATGCCGCGATTGTCTTTAATCTGGCCAAAGATCGGTTCGACGGTCTGGCCTCGTTTCTTATAAAGCTCTCTGCCCCGCTTGGTCAGGAGCTTCCTCTCCATCCTCTGCCGGAGTGTCAGGCTTTTTGGTATCCTCCCTTGGGGCGGGGATGATGCGGCGGCCTCTTTACGTTGCTTCCAGTCTTTCTTGGTTGCGATAAGATGTTCGGGACCGTCGGGAGTGATGGCCGCAAAGTTCTTCTCACTTGCGTAGCCGGCATCGCTCAGAGATATTTCGATCTTCAGTTCTTTTTGCAGGGCGATCTCGTTTAAGTTCTCCTGGGCCTTCTGGATCATGGGATGCAGCTGGTTGATGTCGTTTTCCTGGTTCGTGACCTCGGCGGCGATGATGATCTGCTCCTTGGTGACCACGGCCTGGCTGTTGTAGCCCTGAACATATCCGCTTCGGGTTTTCATGATCCTGCTGTCCGGATCAGTCATATTGGCCTTCGCTTCCGACGATGGCGTCGGATCAGGCTCCTGAGGTTTGCGGCCCCGTTTCTTGCTGCCGGTTTCAGCCTCTTGGGCCTGTCGTTCTTCGATCTTTGACTGTTGCTCGGCTGCTGCCTCTGCAGCCTGTTCTTCCAACCGCTTTTTGCACGCGGCAAGGCGGGCTCTGCGGCTGGTTCGGTCGGCAAGTTCATCAGGAAGTTCGTCGCCCCGTTTGTTTTGGCCGTACTGCCGGTCTTCCTCGGTGTCCTTGGCCTCCGCTTCATCGAGCATCCTCTTCACTTCCTGCTCGATATGTTCGTACGTGCGGTTGGCTTCCAGGGCTGCGTTAGCCTTTATCTTGCTCCCGTCAAGGGCCACGATGCCGACTTTGACGAGCCCGGCTTCCTTGCAGAGCTTGAGCATCTGTTTGAACAGCCCCTCCAGTGCCTGGCCGTTGTCCTTCCGAAATCGGCTGATGGTGCAGTGGTCCGGAACTTGGTTGGCGGCAATTACCTTGAATCCGATGTCCCGTTCGCAAAGCTTCTCGATCTCACGGGATGATCGGATACCGAGGCTGTAGGCATATAACAGCAGGGAGACCATCATTGACGGCTCAAAAGCTGCCTGGCCTTTTCCGTCCTGACGGTATTTTCGGTAGAATGCCGTAAGATCCATTTCTGCCACGACGTCAAGGACCATCCAAACAAGGTCCTTGGATGGCAGCCACTCCTGCAAGGTGGGCGGCATGAGATATACTTGATCTCGGTTACAGTCTTTGAAATTGTAGGCCATCCAGCGTCTCCTTATATGCGTGATGACCAATACTATACTATTCGTATATTAATGTCAAATGATTTATGCAACAGGCTCTTGACCCTCTTTATTTTTCACGCCGTACTTCTTCCTGACTACTTCGATCTTGCCGCAGGCCATCTTTCCTTAGGGACAGGCGGCATTGAGTCGATCTGATCCGGACTTGGCGAAGATCATCCGCGCTACCTTCTTTACGTGCTCGACGAACGCCGCCTGATCCTTTGCCTCGAGCTTTTTTTCAATTCCTCAACGCTTAAGCTTGAAGGGCCGTAGCACAGCTTGGCAGCCATGGCCACAACTTCTTCAGGGTCCCGGTAAACGCCGGAGAAGAACAGCGTTCAAAAAAGCTGCTGGCATCAAACCCCATCCTCTCAGATTACCCCTCAGCAACCGAGAAGCGAGAAAGAGGGGTATAAAACAGATGATAAGGGACTATTATTATATCGAGTCCTTGACGCATGAGTCAAGAAAAAATCGGAAATTACCAACAATTTTTTTTTATCAACGTATAAATTTCATTGATAAAAATGTCGTATGCTACAAAAATGAGCCCGTAGTATGTGACTAAAGTCATCCTGTTTTATACGGAATTATTTAAAACTTTGATCTGCGGAGGGGAATTTGCCGCTTTCGACATCCTGCTTGTATTCGTTTACTGCCGAGAGTGCCAGCTGTTTGAGATTAGCGTATTTCTTGACAAATTTAGGCGTAAACCGGTCGAACAAACCTAAAAGATCGTGGATAACGAGAACCTGGCCGTCGCAGTCCGGCCCTGCGCCGATCCCTATAGTGGGTATGTGAAGCATTGCCTGAATCTCTTTCGCCAGTGAGGACGGCATAGCCTCGAGCACAACAGAAAATGCCCCCGCATCCTGAACCGCCCTGGCGTCTGCAAGTATCTTTTCCCGGGCTGCCTCGCCTTTTCCCTGGACTTTGAACCCGCCAAGCATATGGACATACTGGGGTGTCAGGCCTATATGCGCCATGACCGGAATGCCGGCTTGCACAATCGCACGGATGGCATCGGCCATTTGCGTCCCGCCTTCAAGTTTCACCGCCTCGGCGCCGGCCTCTTTCAAAAACCGTCCCGCATTATTCACCGCATTGGCCATGCTCAACTGGTAAGAGAGAAAGGGCATGTCACCGACGACCATGGCGGAAGCAGCGGCACGGGACACCATTTTTGTATGATAGAGCATTTCCTCCATAGTGACTGGAAGCGTACTCGTCATCCCCTGCACAACCATGCCGAGCGAATCCCCAACCAGAATCATGTCGATTGCGGCTTGGTCCACGATCTGGGCTGTGGGAAAATCGTATGCCGTGAGCATAGTGATTTTCTTGCCTTCGGCTTTCTTTTTATAAATATCGAGGATGGTTGTTTTCGGCATAAAAACCTCTGGCTTCTTTACGCAGGCTGCAGCCTGCGGGCTGCCCGTTTACCATGCACCGTAATATTCTCTATATCGTTGGAATCCTGACCCGGTCTTTTACACCTGTGGTCGTGGATACAGCCCAGCGGCTTTCACAATCCCTTCGATGGCGCTCTCCCACTCGATGGCCTGGATATGAACACCCTTAACGCCCGGAGTTTCCAATGCCTGGTGAATAAGCTCTATGGCGATTTTGATGCCTTCCTGCTCCTGCAGTTCGCGCATCTTCTTCTTATCCTCGCCGGCTGCCGCTTTGGCCTTGTTCATACGGTCGATCAGCTCTTTGGGGACCGACACCCCGGCAACCGAGGAATCCATATACTTGAGCATCATGGCGCTTTTCGGCACAATGATGCCTGCAAGGATCGAGGTCCGCTCATGGAGGCCCATGTTCCGGATTTTCGCCATCTGCTCGCGGAAGAGAGTCATATCGTAGATGCCCTGTGTCTGGATGAAATCAGCTCCGGCATTCACTTTTTTAAGAAGATTGATCGGCCGGAAATCAATGGGGTCGGCCATGGGCGTCCAGGACGCTCCTACAAAAAATTTCGGGGCTACTTCCAGAGGGTCGCCGCCCTCCTGCTTGCCCTCATCACGCATCTTCTTGAGAATGCCGACGAGCTGGCACGTATCGACATCATAGACATTCTTCGCCCCGGGATGGCCTTTCAGTCTACCGGCCGAGCTGAACTTCTGGTGGTCGCCGGCGAGGCAAAGACAATTCTTGAGCCCGAGCGCAGCAGCGCCGAGGAGGTCTGCCTGCATGGCGATGCGGTTCCGGTCACGGCAGGTCATCTGGATCACCGGCTCCAGCCCCTGCTGGAACGCGATGGCGCCGGCAGCGATGCTCGAAATTCGTACAACCGCAGTCTGGCAGTCCGTAATATTCGCCGCGTCGCAAAAACCCTTGAGCATCTGAGCTTTTTTCACCACTTCATGAGGATCGGCGCTCATGGGAGGCCCAAGCTCAGCAGTGACCGCGGGTTTGCCGCTGGCGATTACTTTTTCAAGATTGCTTCCGCTTTTCATTCTTTCTTCCCTCCAAAAGGTCTATCCTAAGAGGACTATGGACCGCTTCTTCATTCACGCTAACGCCGGAAGTCGGCGTCTCGAGGCAGACCCGGAATGACGGGCTGGATAGACATATGGACATCCTCTGCCGAACAATTTCTTCACTACTTCCCGGACTTGTCCGCTTCCTTCTCTTCGAACTCCCGTATATGCTCCATGGATATGCGGCGCGGTCCGCCGTCGCGCGACGTGGACCAGTTCCTTGGCGGCTGGATTTCGGTGAGTCTCTCAAGAGTACCGAGCATCTTCATGCGCTCGACGATCAGGTACCAAACGCAGTCGATCTCGTTGCTGACTTCGCACTTCCCCTTGTTCGTGCCACCGCAGGGACCGTTCATAAGTGTCTTCGAGCAACGCGCAATGGGGCAGAGGCCGCCGGTAAGATGCAGGATGCAGTTGCCGCAGCCGGCACAGAGTTCTTTGAAGACGCCGGGCGCTTCTACCGCTCCGTAGAACGAGGTATTGATGCCCGGATAGACCGGAATCGTTCCGGTTCGGTCGGACAGAAAATTCACCCCGACCCCGCAGGCCGTTGAGAGAATGAGGTCGTACTTCCTGACCTCATCCATGACTGGCTCGAAGTACTCGGGCTCGCAGTGGCGCATCACGCCGAGGTGGTTCACCTCCATAGCCTTCCCCTCCTGCGATGCCTTGATTCTGATGAGGGAAGCGATGGTCTCGGCCTCCTTCTCGCCGCCTGCATGGCAGATGGCCACGCAGGTGTTGCACCCGAATACGAGAACCTTTTTAAAGTCCTTGACCATGGTCCAGATTTCGTCAATCGGTTTCTGTGATCCTACGATCATAATTCATTACTCCTTCTATAGCGAACTCAAAAATATTATCGCCCTGAAACCGTCCCCGTCTTACTTCGTCCTTAACCCGATTTTCTTCACACGTTCGGAAAAATCTGCGCAAACCGCTGCATAGGAATTCCCGCCATTGTTAGATGCGGAAAGGATCTCGAGACGGCCCGGTTCGATCGACAGCATGCCGAGCAGTCCCTGAACTCTTTTCACCCTGGCATTCACACGCGGAGCAATGTCCCGATACTTGCATGTTCCGTCATTACAGCGCACAATTACCACGCCATCGGCACCGGCTTCAAAGGCTTTCAGCATATCCAGAATATCAATTCTGCTGGTGCAATGCACCGGCACAATCTTCATGTTCGTCGGCAAATCGAAGCCGAGGATACCGGCGTGATTTGTGCACAGGAGCGCGACAATAACCGGCTCCCGGCGGCTCTCGTCAACCTTTCCGATGCTTGCCGAAAGCGAGTTCCTGATCTCGCGAACATCATAGCTCACCATGCTGATCGCTTGGGCAGGGCATTCCGGAGCGCAGAGACCGCAGGCCTGGCAGTACTCGGGACGGATTTCGGAGTAGGCCTGCACCACCGGCGCGCCGTAGGGGCAAACACGCATACAAGTAAGACAAGCCATACATTTGTTCTTGTCCACGACTGCTCCGCCGCCGCAGCCGCGGCACCGGCCGGCTTCCTCGAGGGCCTCTTGCTCGGTAAAGCCCTCTTCAAAATGGTCCATGGTTTTAACGCGGACTTCGGGAGCGAGATGTTTGATCTTGAGCCGTGGCAGCTTGTCGATCTTTTCAACGACGTCGGCCGGCATTGGGGCGATCTTTTCCTTTTCCTGCGTCGGAAGCTTGCCCTCAATTGACTCTCCCTGAAGATGGAGATGAATGGCAAGGGCCGAGCGGTGGCCGTTCGCGACAGCTGCAATGGCCGATCCCGGACCGGTAACGACTTCGCCAGCTACGAACACGTTCCTGGCGCTGCTCATCTGGGTCGCGGGATTCCACTCAATGCGGCCCCGTTCGTCGACCTTCACGGCGCTGTTTTTCAAGAACGAGAGGTTCGACATCTGGCCGATCGTGATGATGATTGTATCAGCTTCGAGCAGCATCGTAATATTCGTATCAAAGGTCGGTGCGAACCGCTTGTTCGCATCAAAGACCGACACGACCTTCGTGACTTCAAGGCCCTTTACCCGGTCGCCTTCGCGAATAACCGCCTTGGGCCCCCAGCGATAATTGATCTTGATAGCCTCTTCAACAGCCTCGTCAACTTCCCATTTCCAGGCCGGAATCTCCTGCTCGTTTTCGAGGCAGACCATCTCGACGTTCTGCACGCCGAGCCTGCGGGCCGATCGGGCAACGTCCATGGCAACGTTTCCGCCGCCAATGACAAGCACTCTCCCACCCAGGGTCGGCTTGCGGTTGAACGCTACGTCTTCGAGGAAAGGAATCGCGAGCAGCACTCCGGGTCCCTGCTCTCCGGGAATATTCAAGGCCCGGCTCTGGGACAGACCGATGGCGATCAGCACGGCATCATGTTTTTTCGTAAGGTCGTCAAGCTTTGCATCCCTGCCGACCTCGAAGTTTGTTTTTACTTCGACGCCTTTTGAAACAACATCGTTGATGTCTTCATTCAAAACTTCCCTCGGAAGCCGGTAGGGCGGGATCGCGGAAGCGAGCATGCCGCCGAGCATGGGATGACGCTCATAGATCGTGACGCTGTAGCCGAAATCGGCGAGGTCCCGGGCCGCGGTCAGGCCCGAAGGCCCTGAACCGATGATTCCGATACTTTTGCCCTTCGTTTTCGCGATGAGTCTGCGCTTGGCGCGGCGATAGTCCCTAGATTTCTCTATGGCGAACCGCTTCAGATGGCGGACCGCCAGGGGCTCGTCGATGCCGCAACGCCTGCAGGACTGCTCGCAGGGATGGTGGCAGATCATGGAGCAGACCGAAGCAATGGGGTTTACTGACGTGATGACTTCGAACGCTTCAGTATATTTGCCCTTGGCGATCAGTGCCACATAAGCCTGCACATCCGTATGCGCCGGACATGCGGCCCGGCACGGCGAATAAGGCCTTGTTTCCTTGATATCGGCGCCATAAGGACGATAGGGTTCAAGAGTGCATATAGTTTCCAATGCCATAACATACTCCTGCTTTAAAAGGACGGGATTTCTCTCGCGCGTAGACGTCAGGAACGTAAAACGGATAAACCGGCGGGCTTGCATCGGTTTTCACCGGCCCTTCTCTGCATTCCATGCGCCCGTGCGGGAGAATACTCTTTTTATTCTTTTTTCGTTAAAAGTTCCAGCATCTCCATGCGCGTCGATTCCTTGGTGCGGAAGCTGCCGCGCACAGCGGAAGTGACCACCCGAGAGCCGGGCTTTTTAACGCCGCGCATGCTCATGCAAAGGTGCTCGGCGTCGATTACCACCATGGCGCCTTTCGGCTTGAGGTGTTCAACAATCAGGTCGATGAACTGGGTCGTTAGTCGTTCCTGTACCTGCGGTCTCTTGGCAAAAACCTCCAGGGCTTTTGCCAGAGAACTGATGCCGACGATCTTCCCGGCGCCCGGGATGTAAGCGATATGTGCCCTGCCAAAAAACGGCAGTAGATGGTGTTCGCACACGGAATAAAAAGGGATATCGCGAATCATCACCATCTCATCGTGGGTCTCCCCAGCCATGGGTGCGAGAAGCTTTTCCGTATCCATCGAAATCCCGGAGAAAATCTCCCCGTACATCTCGGCCACACGCTGGGGCGTGCTCATAAGCCCCGGCCTGTCAGGATTTTCACCGATTCCTTCTATGATGAGACGGACGCCTTTTTCGATTTTCTTAATATCCATCGAGTGTGATAACGGCAGAGGGTGCGTGGGTCTCTGCTGCTCCCCTGCCCTTGTGTTATTTTCCTTGAGCTCTGATGACCCGTTTTTCGGTTATTATTTTTTGCATTGGAACATCGTGGCTATCAACGGGTATTTCATCCACGATCTGCGCTTCGAAGGCCAGCGCCACAGTAGCTTTCCCAAAAGCAGGAAGAAGCTTGTCGTAATACCCTGCGCCGTAGCCAAGCCGGTTGCCCCTCTTGTCGAAAGCAGCTCCGGGTATAATCATGAGATCGATATCTGTCAGCGAGGCGGGCATGATAGACTTTGGCTCCGGAATTCCCCACGTACCGGACTCCACATCGTTGTCGAAATCGCGTATCTCATAGAGGGCAAGCTCACTACCCTGAACTTTCGGGAGGACCACGCGCTTACCCGATTGCAAAACCCGGCGGATCATCGGGCCGGTTTCTACTTCGCTCCGGAATGATGCAAAAAACATGACGACCCGCGCTGACAGGAATTCAGGAAGGGAAAAAAGCCGCTCTGCGATCTCCCGGCTTTTCGCCGTTCTGTCTATCGGTGAGAGACAGTCGCGAGCCGATAAAACCTGTTTACGAAGGATCTTTTTCAATAGGGAGCCGCAAATGCCGGATGAAGGCGCTTACAAGACGACATCAGTGAATAGGGAACAAGAATTTTCATGAACGATTTTCCTCCCTGTAGTCCCTATTCATCCATGGTTAATGCTTCACTGTATTTGCGAGCATTTGATCAAGGTCAGCCTTGATTTTCTTTGCCTCTTCCACGGCGAGAGGCGAGGCATCGTATGGCGACCTGCCATCCAGATCGGCCCTAACCGTATCATCGGCATAACTCATGAACCCGAGGACCTTCATGCCTGCAAGGTGTTCCGTTATGAACTCTTTGTCCGATTCCTGTTTGATCTTGTTACCGACGACAAAAACATCCTTGATGCCTAACCCTCTGGCCAGGTTTTCAACGTGCCGCGCGGTCTGGAGGCTCCGCTGGCCTGGCTCGACTACGACAATGAAGGCATTCACGCCGCTCGCCGTGCCTCGCGTCAGATGCTCGATGCCGGCCTCCATGTCGAGGATGACCAGTTCATCGCGCCGCAGAATCAAATGGCTCACGAGACGTCGCAACAAAACATGTTCGGGGCAATAACAGCCAGCGGCGGCCTCTTTGGATTTTCCCATGATAAGAAGCCGCACACCTTCGTGCTGTACTCCATACGCCTCGGGAATATCATCCACTTTCGGATTGATCGTGAACAGGCCCCCGGGAGCTCCGGGGCGTGAGCCCGTACGCTCCTCGATCATGTCCGACTGCTCAGCGAGCGGCAGAACCCGCGCCGCAACCTCGGGTGATATGCCGAGCGCCGATGCAAGATTCGCGTCCGGATCGGCATCTACAGCAAGAACCTTTTTGCCTTCCGATGCATAAATTCTCGCTAAGAGGCCGGAAAGAGTAGTTTTACCCACCCCGCCCTTGCCCGTAATCGCAATTTTCAAGCAACTCTCCCAAAAAATCTTTATGCAAAATAACATCTCTTAAGCGAGAGTGTCAAGGCTTTTTTGTTTGGAACAGACTGCAGCTGATGTACTTTATCGAACGCCGGCAAAAAAATCCGGAATAACCTTGGTCAGGGTCGCCTTATTTTGCAATTTTATGATTTTATTAAAGATATTGGCGAAATGTCCGATAAATAATATACCATATGCTTACGATGTCATCGAAAAAAACAAAATATATCCTGCTCCTTTCGTCCGCCCTGCTGGTATGCATCATTTTTGCTGCACTGATCATACGCAGGTCTGTCATGAATAGGACAGAAGAAGGGCAACAAGTATCGAAATATTCAAGTATCCCGCTATCCACTCCGGCAGTGAGCATCCCGATATCGACCACCAGCGAGGCGGCTACGCCTTTTTTCCCCCTTCCGCCGGAAACAGCGGTATTCCCCGATTCCGCTGACAAGGGAAGCGATATTGTGCTGCTAATCGATAGTTCAAACAGCATGAAAGTTTCCGATCCGGACGGCTACTATAAAGCCGCCGCAAAACTTTTCATATCCCTCCTCGATACGGGCGACCGAGTCGCAGTCGTGAGTTTCGGTGATGCGGCCACCCTGTTAAGCCCCCTGACGCAAAATACCGAGCAGAATCGTCCGGCCCTCTTTAACGCGGTTGAGAGAATATCGCCGCAAGAACAGTCTGCTAATATATATGAGGCGCTTCTGAAAGGCTTTGATGAACTCGGTACCTCTTCCCGCAGGAACCGCATACTCATTATGATATCGGACGGAAAGATTTCTCTGGGTTCAAAAGAAAAAAATGAAGCGGCGCTCGCCGGCCTACAGGCCCTTTTACCCCAACTGGCCAAAGCTCACATCAAACTGAACACAATCGCTTTCACTGATTCATCAGACCGTGTTTTCCTCGAACAGCTGGCGCTGGTGACCGGCGGAGTCTTTGCGTTTTCGAAATCAGGAAACGACCTACACCTCATTTTCTCTACAATTTTCGAGAAGATCAAGTCCTCTGATTCCGTTGCCGCCGAGGGTGACGCGTTTTCCATCGACAACGACGTCCGGGATGCCATTGTGCTGGTCTCCAAGAAGGTCGGAGCCGCTCCCGCCCTTATCAATCCGTCTGGAAACTCAGAGACCGCCAATAGGCATCCTAGTCAAACAGAGTGGTACGTATCCACGGTTTTCGACATGGTCATGATACGGGACCCCGCTCCCGGTATATGGCACATCGAGCCCAGTCTCGGAGAAGGGAACAAGATCTATGTCCTCACCGACTTGAGCCTGAAAAGCTCCTTCAACAGATACTTCATCTCCCAGGGGGAGACGGTGATCGTGGATGCGTGGATGGAAAAAACAGGTGGGGTCATCACCGGGCAGGGTGCGCTCGATGCTTTCAACTTAACAGCCGAGGTAACCGGCCCTAACGGAAAAATAGTCAACTTGCCTCTTCTCTCCGTTCCAAAACCAGAAGAACCTCAGACGGCGAGCGGTAGATTTTCCGTTGCCATAACGGCGCGTGACCTAGGCGACTATACGGTAAAAATCTTCGCACAAGGCAAAACGTTCAGGAGAGAAAAGACACTGCTCTTCAAAGCGATTGAGCCGTCGGCAATGGGCCCGGCTACCTCCAAAACGGAACCCGCTCCCAAACATGTACTCCTTCAGACCCAAGCTGCCGCACCTGATGAGATATCCTGGGCGTCCGTACTTATCAGATTCGGAATTGTAAATCTTGGTGCAGCCTTATTGACGGCTGCGGCCGTTTTCATAAGGATATTGGCGCTCAAATTGACAGTAAAAAGGACGAGGCAATGATTAAAATCGACCCGCTTTATCTGCTTCTGCTCATGGAACTTTCCTGCATCCTGACGGGCGGGGTTTTTTTTCTTCTTTTCCGAATCAGGAAATGTCGGAGTCAGTACCGGGACAGTCTCAAGGCCCTCAGCGTATCTCGGCAGGCCCAGGAAAACCTTCGCAAACAGCTTGCCACGCTAAGCAATACAACGCCAGCATCACAGCCAGTAACCGCTGTTCAAGGATCCGGGAAAACGGAAGGCAAACCGGAGAATCTTGATGAGCTCCTGCCTCAAATTAATGCTCTGCGGGAACAATTGAAGGAGAAGACAGGAGCGTACGAGCAAATGCAGGCAAAGTTCACCGATCTGGAGAAGGAGTATATGATTCTTTATCATCAGCAGCAGAAGAAACCTGTTTGAATAACATCGTTCAAAATAGTTGACATCCTCTCCAGCATTTTGCCCGCCTCGTCGCGGATGTAACTAATTAGGCAACCTATGCCACCGCCAACGAGTATTTTGGATCATTCACTATGGATCAGCCCCTCGATATTCCAAAGCTGCCAAAAGACTGCAAGCACATTACCTAAAACATCGTATTCTTTCATGTTCCTCTTCTTTGGTGCTCAAGTCTCCGTCAATATCTCTTAAAAACCAAGCAAATACGACTCAGGATTAATCCAAAGAGTAATTCTTCAAGCAATCAATAAAATGCGACTGAACAATGTTGTGAGCAATAGTCCTGTGCGAGCGATGTCCTGAACTTTATGACGTCAGTATTTACGCAAGCCTTGACACGCAAGCCTGGAACAACTTGCTTTTCAGGGATGAAGGTGTTACATTCCGTCAGGAAACGGAAATCATGGGTTTTTCACGGTTAAATATCAAGACATTGGCGCCCGAAGAACTCTGGGAAATTCTGAACCGACAGGGACTCAAGAAGTATCGCGCCGACCAGATATATAAGTGGCTGTATACCCATCATGCCCAGTCCTTCGAGGAAATGACCAACATTGCAAAATCGGAACGAGAAATGCTGTCGCATATTTTCGATATCTCTGCTCCGTGCATTATCAGGACAGAAACTTCGTCAGACGGCACGCGAAAGTTTCTCTTTAAACTTGATGATGGACACACTATCGAAAGCGTTCTGATTCCCGATGAAGACAGGCAAACACTTTGCATCTCTTCCCAGGTGGGATGTCAGCAGGCATGCCGGTTCTGCCTGACCGGAAGCGGTGTCTTCACCCGTAATCTCAAAGCCTTCGAAATCGCCGATCAAGTGCTCGAAATCTCGCGTCTTCTGAAACAAAGAGCAACGCGAAGAATAACGAACATCGTGCTCATGGGCATGGGTGAGCCGCTCGCGAATTTAGAGGAAGTAGTCAAAGCACTCAAGATCATAACTTCGGAAAACGGGATGGGTTTCTCTCCCCGCCGCGTAACCGTATCGACCGCTGGCATTGCGCCGAAAATCGCAGAATTCGGAAAGTGCGGAGTAAAGGCAAACCTCGCCGTGTCTCTGAATGCGACGACAGATGAGGTTCGTGATGAGATTATGCCCGTGAACCGGCGCTATCCGATTCAAGCGCTTCTCGATGCCTGTAAGCGGTTTCCCTTGGAGCCGAGGCGGAGGATTACCTTCGAATATGTGCTGTTATTGGGGCTGAACGATTCTCCCGACAATGCGCAACGGCTTGCTAAGCTGCTGGCCGGCATCAAGTGCAAAGTAAACCTCATTCCCTTTAATCCATTTCCGGGATGCGAGTTCAAAAGACCCGATGATAGGGCGGTAAGGCGATTCCAGAAAATCCTGTTGGACCATCACTATACCGCGCCGGTGCGGGAGTCGAGAGGAAGGGATATCTCGGCCGCCTGCGGACAATTGCGCCAGAAGGATTCGGCGGCAAAAACAGCAGAGAACAAGTAAAGCTCAGGTTCAATCGCAGGAAATATCTCCGCGTGATTGACCACACGGCGTGACTCTGAACCCGGCAAAGGGTCGATATGCGTCCCTATGCAAGAGCCGATATGTGCCCCCTGGTCAGGTGGCCATTTTCAGTTATTCGAGAACTTCCCTCATCGAGACTCCGTCCTCCTTCATCTCATTTCTAGAGTTCTTCCTCAGTCCCGATGAGATCAAGCCCCTGGGTCCCGGGGCCGCAGTCTTCTCCAGAACAGTGACGCGCGAATAGTGCTCTATCATGTCCGGGTTGATTATCTTTCTCGCGCTTTTAAATTGTATATTTTACCTCAAGGGTATAGGAAACAATAAGCGCCGGATAAACAGTGTCAGCCCAAAGCAGTACGGACAAGACAGATGGTACCGCTGAAAGCTAAAACCATACACAGCATCGACATGCCATTCCATCCTCGTTAGCAGTCATGGGAACATTGTGCAGATCGGGTAGGAGGCGGGGTCGCCCCCGCCGTCCTCCCACACCACCGTACGTACGGTTCCGTATACGGCGGTTCATGGTAGACTAATCAAGTCCAAGTTTTACGACTTGCGGTTTAGTGTTCTCCTCTGTCGCCGCGAACGCTTGGCGCTCCCTCTCCGTACTCTGACGGGTTCCGCCCGCTACCATCCGGGAGTCCTCCGGCATCTCAGCCTTCTTGTGTGCGTCTCCTTCGTTCGTCGGGGCTTCGGCACCTTCCCGGCCTACCATGTTCGGCGCTTCATCCAGTTGGTTGCTGGACTACTACCGCCTCTGCTGACTTCTGTCGATTCATCTCAACACCTTACGGCATCGATAGCACAAGGCAAATCGATAGATCTCCCAGGGTAAGACGCATGACCTTCATCCCATATACCCGCCGCATCTACTTCCACACCTTCTGGATGGTTATCGGGCTTTGAGTATTATCGCCCTCTCGCCCAGATGTGGCTGCCTCATATGCGGTTTCTGTTCGTCAGGCCGGGACTTTGCTTACAGCTTCCTTCAGATTCCGGGTCGCCCCGGACACCCTTGCTGTTCGGCTAACGGTTCCTTCCATCAAGGCCCGTAGAGGACTTGCACCTCCGAGTCACCGTTCAGACACCATATCTGATCGGCCCGTACTAAAAATACAATGCGTCATGCCTGGCATACAACAAAAAAGGACGAAAGATTGTACCGTCTTTCGTCCTTCTCTCTATTTGTAATTAATTCTTTACGATCACTTTTTCCCCAGTATCCCGTTCACGACACCTAGGAGGTCTGCTGTTTGTATCGGCTTGGGGATATAGGCGTTGGCTCCCAGGGCCATGCCGCGCTTGCGGTCTTCCTCTGCGCCTTCAGTCGTTATAATGATGATAGGTATGGCCCTGTGCACCGGATCGTTCCGCACCATGGAGACGAGCTTCAGGCCGTCCATGATGGGCATGTTGATATCAGTCAGGATGATGTCGAACTTGTGTGTCGAAAGCTTCTTAAGAGCATCGAGGCCGTCATTCGCCTCGATGATTTTGCATCCAGAAATGCGCCTTAACGCAAAGGAGATTAACTGACGCATCGTCGGAGAGTCTTCAACCACCAGAAAAGTATATTCGGGCATGAGTTAACCTCCGTTATTTTTCCTTGAGCAGGTCCAGAAAGCTTTGAATCGTGGTGAGTTTACGCTCCGACTGCGAATAGAGCTTCGAGGAAAAGAGCGCCGTCGCCGCATGTCCCGCCAGCATGGAAAATAGTTCATAATCAACGTTCGTGAACGACTGCTTCTGAACTAGGAGCTTGTAGATGACAATGACGCCGATGACATGCTCCTTGATCTTGAGCGGGATGACAACAAGGGGGTGGAGATAGTCCACACCTGAAAGATTCGTGGGGTCTCCGTCTCGGTAAAAGGCCTCGCCGACTTTCGAGGCGGCGCCGATAATACCCTCACCCAACTTTATGCTGGCCCGCGCCTTGGGGCCCATGCCTTCCTGGGCGACGATCATCAGCTCATTGGTCTTCTCGTCGAGCATCATGATCGAGAACTCCTCGGCGCCGATCAGATTCATGATAATCTCGAGAATGATCTTGAGAGACTCGTTGAAATCCAGCGTGGAGTGCAACTGGTAGCTTGCCACGTACAGGTTCGCGAGGTTGTTGTTCTCGGCTTCGACTTCAACATACCGGTGCGCGAAGTCCTTGTTCTCTTCTTCTACCAGCCGGTAGCGCTCGATAAGGCTCCGGTTTTCATCCTCCAAAAACTTAATGCGGTCTTCGAGGGAATGGACCTTGTAACTGCTTTCCCGGTCCGAAAACTTAGCCAAATCTTCAAGCTGGGCAAGACGGTACCTGAGCTTTTCGTTTTCTTTCAGAAGTTCCTGCGTGAACTCTTCGCCTTTTTTGAAAACCTGCAGAAACTCTTCGACTTTTTTCGAGATCGAAGCCGGTTCCTTCTCCATCATACCCTCCAGCTGCTGCTGTTCGTGAGGCCCCTGTTCCGATTGCTTCCCGTTGCCCGAAGCGGGCTGAATATTTTACGGAGAAACCATGGATCGACGTGATAAAATCCTTCAAGCGCAATCAATTATAATCGAGTCCGCAATAATTATCAAGCGAGATTTCCCCTCAGCTCTCCACGTTTTTCGGGTTACAGCGCGACTGTATCTCCGCCGCCATTTTGCCGAGTGGAAGCGCCTTGTCGACGGCTCCCGTCCGCATGGCCTCTTGTGGCATTCCGAAGATCACCGCGCTTTCCTCACTCTCGGCAAGGCATTGACCTCCTCTCCGCTTCATGGCCACGACACCCTCGGCTCCATCCCTGCCCATTCCCGTCAACACGATTCCGAGTGCCATTGGGCCGCAGGCTTCGGCAACGGATATCATCATGCGGTCGGCCGATGGCGTATAGATGTCCTCGGCGGTGGGGGAAAGGATTCTGGCGACAAGGCCCTTCTGGTCCCGCCTGATCTCAAGATGCAATCCGCCCGGGGCGATCAGCGCCGTTCCCGCCTCCACGCGGTCGCCTTCGGCTGCTTCGCGCACCATGAGTGCCGAAAGCTTGTTCAAGCGCTCGGCAAAACTCCGCGTAAACCCCGCCGGCATGTGCTGGGCTATAACAATGCCCGCGCTGAGGTCCGCGGGAATGCGGGTCAGAATCGCTTGGAGAGCGGGCGGTCCGCCCGTAGAAGAAGCTATGGCGACAATCTCTATCGGCCCCTGATCCCGTCTTACCTCGTCTTCTTTGCGGGCGACGGGCACCGCATGCTCCTGGGACAGCAGGTCGATCGTCGACTTGACTTTCGACATTTTAAGATTGAGTACCAGATGGACCTTATGCAACAGGCCGTCTCTGACGGTTTCAATGCTCCGGGAGATGCGCGATTCGGGTTTGGCCAGAAACTCCACGGCCCCGAGCTCAAGGGCACGGAAGACGCTTCGGCTATCGGACCGCGAGGAAAGGACGATAACTGGAGTTGGACGCTCCCTCATGAGCCAACGCAAAAAGGTGAAGCCGTCCATATTTGGCATCTCAAGGTCAAGTGTGATCACCTGCGGCGAAAGCCGAAGTGTCTGGGCAATGGCGTCGAGACCATCAGTGGCGTTGCCCACGACCTCGATCGCTTTATCGCTCTCCAGCATATGGGTGATCACTGAGCGGTTGTAGGCGGAGTCGTCAACCACCAGCGCTTTTATCTTATCCATAAGTCCTCTGCGCCCCGTGCGGGCCGCCGCTAGCTGATTTTGCTCCGGAACGGTTTCTGGTAGACCATGTCGTTCTTTAGCGTACGCAACACAAATGCGTTCGATATGTTGATCAGGGATTCGGAATGTCCCAAGAGCAGGTAGCCGCCCTCCCGTAGCTTGTGGTAAAAGCTCTCGATCACCTTTTTCTTTGCTTCATGGTCGAAATAGATGATCACGTTCCGGCAGAAAACCGTGTCCATGTTGCTGATCAGACTCGTTTTGAATGGGTCGAGCAGGTTCAGGCAGCTGAACGATACCAGCTCCTTGACCTTGTCGATGATCCGGTAGTCTCCCTTCTCGTCGCACGCGAAATACTTTGACAGCATTTCGGGGCTGGTTGCGCGAAAGGCGCTCTTTTTGTACACACCTTTGCGCGCTGTGTGCAGCACCCGCTGGTTGATGTCGCTGCCGAGAATCTCGACCTGCCATTCGCGCCACCAGTCTCCGGATTCAAGCAGCAGCATGGCGATGGTGTACGGCTCTTCACCGGTGGAACAGCCGGCGCTCCAGATCCGGAGCACTTTTCGGTCAGCAAGCGCGTGGCGCAGCTCGGGAAGGATTTCTGAAGAGAAGGCCTTGAGTTGGGGGCTCTCGCGGAAGAAATACGTTTCGTTCGTGGTGAGATTGTCGATAAGGATAACAAGCTCTTCTTCGCGTTTTCGATCATACTTCAGGAAGTGATAATACTCCTCGAAAGTTTTCAGTCGGTGCTGATCAAGTCGGCGAGAAAGCCTGCGCTCCAGAAGGTATTTTGATCCCTCATCAAAATAGATCCCGCAGTAGTCGTGAATGAAGTCCCGGAGAAGTCTGAAGACGTCATCGGGCAGCGGAATAATCTGCTCTTCGAACATTTATCTCCCCAGGACCTCTCTGGATGCCTGACGCACGGTCATGTCCGGGTCTTCATCGGCCATCTTTGCCAGAACCGCATCGGCCGCAGCCGATCGCTGCCGCCTCAGCGCTTCAACAGCCGTTTTGCGCACGCTCCAGTGGGGGTCCGACAAACGCGCAATAACAGCCTCCTGAACAGACTCGCCATATCCAGCCAGTGCCATGAGTACCATCTTCCGTACTTCTGGATCAGGATGATCAGCGAGCTTCAGGAGCGGCTCCCGAGCCTTCGAAGGACTGAGTCTGCCCAGCACATCCACAATTGCCAGGAGAAATATATCGGTTGCAGTCTCAAGATGTGCGACCAGTGTGTCGACCGCCTGTTCTCCTCCTATTTCACCGAGCCCCCGGGTTGCTGCGGCTCGGACCCAGATATCTCTGTCATTGAGAAGCGGAAGCAGTGCGGTCCAGGCCCCGGCAGTCCTGCTTCTGCCCAGTGCCTCTGCCGCGAGCATTCTCACCTCGGGGTCGTCGTCGGTAATCGCGAGCAGCAGCGGGCGCAATGCTTTTTCTCCAGCCACGTCGGCCAAGGCCTGAACAACGGCTTTTCTCACGGAAGATTCCTCGTCTTTGAGTGCAAAGGCCAGCGCATCAATCGACCGTTCGTTCGAAAAAGCTCCAAGCAGGAGCGCTATGTTCCTTCTAATAAATGTATCGCGCGTCGAAAAATCATGGACAAGACGGTCCAGCACTGACTCGTCTCCAATAGCGGCCAGAGCCTGGATGGCTGATTTCTGAACGCTTTCATATTCATCAGCCAGGAGCGCGAGCAGTGGTACTGATGCTTTTCTGCTTCGCAGGCGGCCGAGAGCGAGCGCGGCTGTGCTCCGCACGTGACCGTTTTCATCATTCAACAAAGTGATCAGCGGTTCTTCCGCAGCCCGTGCGCCAAGATCTCCAAGAACCTGTGCAACCGTTCGGCGGACAAGTGCATTTTCATCGGGGATATATTTTAGCAGGAGCGCGGTTCCTGCGCGGTCGAGATATTGTAACGATTGAACAACGGGCTCCTCAAGCTCCTCCTCCGTCAGAAATGCAAGAAGCTTTCGGATGGAACTTTCCCTGCTGGTCCAACCAAGGAGTGTGATCGTAGACTTCAGCAATTCACCGCTGCTCATGAGGAGGATTTCCTCCAGGAAATCCACGGCACGCTCCGTCATCCCGGCACGCACCGCGTCGACGATTTTCCGCCGATCAGTCGCTGTGCTCTTTCGGTAAATCGCGTCAATAGCAACGATCGATACTTCTCGCACAATCCTGAGCGGATCAGCAAGGCCGCTGACCATCGGTCCGATCGTTTCGACGTTACCGATCCTGCCGAGCGATTCAAGAACCGGCTCCCGGAGACTGCTCCGCGACAGAGCCATGAGGAGCGGTCCCAGCGCCCGTCTATCGCCGATGGCGCCCAGCGCCTCCGCCGCCGCATAATCAAGCCAGTTCTGGTGAGAACGGACAAGGCAGGCAAGCAGGGCATCGACGGCCCGCGGGTCCCGGATTTTGCCAAGGGCCTCTGCTGACGCCACCCGGACGTTCTCGTCATCATCGGCTAGCATGTTGATGAGCACAGGAACGGCGCGGGAATCCATGATAACGCCCAGAATATCGACTACAAACTTTCGTACATCGGGATCGGGTGTTTCCACGGACCGAAGCAGGCTATCGACAGCTGGCCCTCCGATGTGAATGAGAGCCTCAATGGCTGAGTTGCGCATACCAGCATTTTCGGGAGCGTTGAGCGCGTGCAGTAGCCCATCAATAACGTGCAATCCCCCGAACGACACCAGCGCCTCAACAGCAGTCTTCCGCACCCGCCAATCGGCATCTTCCATGGCGCGGAAGAGCAGGGGCACTGCTTCGGCCCCTAGACGACCCAAATCGACCGCCGCTTCTCGACGCTCTTCGGCATCGCTGCTTCCGAGTTTGTTCCCTAGCTGCTCAATATTCGGCATGTCCTGCCTCCTCCAGTGCCGAACGTTCCTGCTGGTTCAGAATTTTGGCGATATCCACGATAATAATGAGCCGTTCGCCCATCTTGCCCATGCCGCTGATGAAATCGACCTGTTCGCCGGTGGCCGCCCCCGGAGGTGGTGCGATCTCTTTCCGGGGTATATGCAGTACTTCCTGAGCGCCGTCCACGACAAGGCCCAGCAGTTCCCTCTCGCGTAGTCCTGCGGCTGGAATGGCACCTTTCGTAATCAGCATGCGCATTTTCCGCGGCTCATTGCGGATCTCCTCGAGGGCAAAGCGCTTCCGAAGATCAACAATGGGAATAATGACACCGCGAAGATTGACCACGCCCTCGATGAACTTAGGCATCCGGGGAAGGGGTGTTATCTTTTGTGGACGAACAACCTCGGTAATTGCATGGATATCCAGTCCGTATTCCACGGATCCGACGTGGAAGGTCACGATCTGTACAATGTCTTCAATGACCGCTGCAGCTTTTTTTTCTCTTTTTTGCAATGCGCTTCCCATGAGCCTTGCCCCGAACCCCAGTCTTTCATGTTCTGAATTTTTCGATTTCCTTCTTGAGCTTCTCCGATTGAATGGCCATCACATCCATCGCCATATGCAGACCTGAGGCCAAGTCCGCGTTCGCTCGTGCGATATTCTTGATACGCTCGATAGCCTTCACGATCATGTCGCTTCCCGCTTGTACTTCGCCGGTAGCCCGGCTTACCATGCTGATCTTGCCGTTCATGTTTTCCGCGGCAACGGTGATGTTTTTGCTCTCCTTGGTCTGCTCCTCCGTCGAGCCGACGACAAGACGTGTCAATTCACGCATTCGATGCGCCGCGCGCGTGATTTGTTCACTGCCGGACTTCTGCTCCTGCGCGGCTTTCGCGATCTGGTGGGTCATCTCATTAATTTTGTCCACGGCATCGCTCACTTTCCTGATGCCCCTGGCCTGCTCACTCGCCGCCTTGTTAATGTTCTTGCTCATATCGCGGGAGACATTGGCGCGCTCCCTGATTTTTTCGAGTGCTTTCCGGGTGTCGCGCGCGAGCCGCACACCCTCTTCGACCATGGACACCTCTTCCCGCATGACCCCAACTGCATCCCGCGTCTCTTCCTGGACGGAGCCGATCAACGCGGTGATTTCCTTCGTTGACGCAGCTGTCCGGTTTGCCAACTCGCGGACCTCCGCGGCAACAACGGCGAATCCCCTGCCGTGCTCCCCTGCCTGCGCCGCGAGGATCGCTGCATTAAGCGCCAGAAGTCCGGTCTGGTCCGTGATGTCCTCGATCACGGTCAGGATGGTACCAATGCTTTCGGCACGCTCGCCCAGGCGGTTTATTACGTCCGCCGTGCGCCGCACCGTGGACTCGATCCGGTTCATTCCGTCGATGGTCTTTTCGATGGAACGCATGCCGAGCTGCTGAGCATCGGCCGCAACAGCTTCCGCCAAGGAAGCCGACTCATTCGCGTGGCTTTCCACTTCCTTCACCGATGCGCTAATCTCTGATGCCGAAGCCGCGGTTTCCTCCGCAGCGGTGGAAAGGACCTCAACATTCTCGGCAATCTGGCGCATGGCTGCGGACATCTGCGTGATTGCCGCCGAGGTCTCCTCGATGGACGACGACAACTCGGACATGGTCCGCGCAACTTCGTGGATCGAGGTCACCATCTCAACGATGGCGGAGGATGTCTGCTCGGAGGTCATGGAGAGATCGTTGACACTCCCCACTATCTCCTTGAGGGAAAAATGCATCTCATTAACCGACGATGCCGCCTCCTCCACGGATTCCGCCTGCACTTTGCTGCCCGACGATATTTCCCCGGCAATCTCCTTGACCCCTTTCCAGACCTCGTCGGTTTTTCCAGAGGCTTCCCTCACGTTCGCGATCATCCCCTTAAGCCCGATGATCATGCGGTTCAATCCTCTCCCGAGCATGCCGATCTCGTCCACGGAGGACACATGGAAGCTCTGCGATAGATCGCCGGATGCAACATTCGACGCCACAGCCACCGCTTCCGTCGTCGGAATGACGATCTTTTTCCGCACCATCAGGTAGATCATGGCTGCGATTACGAGAATGATCAGCAGGCTGGTCGCCGCCAGAATTAGGACGATCCCGATCGTTTCCCTTCGGACGGCCATCCGCGAGAAACCCATGGTGACCGAGCCAAGCCGGGTGTTCCCCATTTTAACGTCGACCAGCACCTCGATTGGGTCCAGTTTGACTCGCGCATGCGCCACAAGGACGGACATATCATCTGATGGCTCCTGCTTCAGGAAGCTTTTTACTTCCGGGCGGGTCATGTTGAAGCTCGTATAGGCACTGTTCAGGATCGTGTTCCCGGAATCCTCGACATAGGTGTAGAGCACGTCCTTGGCTTTGCCCGCTTCGGCCACGAGACTGTCGAGCGCCGTAAGGTCCCGGTGAAGCAATGGATCGGTGCTGGCATGCCCCAGGAACTGCCCCATCTCCTTGCCGCGTGTTTCCAGCGCCGCGTACTGTACTCTCATCATGATACGGGCAACGAAAATAGTTCCTATCAACATGATGACAGAAACAACGATAGTCATGGTGATCACCAGCTTGTACGCCACGCTGGCATCGATGGGGTCCCAGATAGCTCGTCTGAGCCTCTCACGGAAAAGCATTTTGCTTTTCTCCGTCATGTCGGGGCTCCTGTCCAGTTCATTTTCTTCGCTGCTTTCCTAATCACGTCGTAATCACCATCCGTTGCTGTGGCAAACCCTGTATAGTCAGGGTCAATCAGCGCAAGGAGTTCGCCTTGCTCTCGGTTCGTCCGGCTCAGGGCAAGAAGCGCCTTTTTAAGCGCTGCCGCCGACGACCGGTCCATGGTCCGGGACACGCAAATATTGAACTCCGGAATCTCGATGGATGTCTTCAAGATCGACAGGCCGCGGTCGGTGAAGTCCTTTGCCGTTGATTCTCGGAGCCCACCTGCCTCATACTCTCCCGCTAGAACAGCCTTCGCCACATCGTCGTGATGCCCGAGGAAGGCGTACGTCTTTAAATCATCGAGACCGATACCTGCCTCGGAAAGCATTACGCAGGGAAAGAGGAAACTGGTGCTCGAAAGCCTGTCGCCGAAGGCGAATCGCTTGCCCCTGAGCTCATCAATCAGTGAAAATCGGCTGTCTGAACGAGCAACGATGACGGAATGCATTGAAGGCAAGCCGTTCCGAAGCGCCTTAACGAGAAGCTCGACTCCACACCGCTGCTGGGCCTCGATATAGGTTGTGGGCGTCAGGAAGGCAAGGTCCGTTTTACCCTCTTCGAGATCCCTGATCGTCCCGGCAAAGTCGACGGCAATCGACAGTTCGACCCGCCTGCCGGTTGCCTTCCCGAGGTACTCAGCCAGCGGCGAGAAGCGGCGATACATCTCCGCCGGCGATTCCAGGGGAATCACGCCCATCCGCAGGGTACCGCCCGGGGTCACCCTGTGTCTCTTCCCGACCGTCATCGTGGCGATTTCCCGGCCGAGCAATTCCGATTGTTCGCCGAGGGTCTTGATTGCGGCGATCATCCCCTCCATCCTCTTCATATTCTGGCGCGGGATGTCCTGAATCCGTTCCACCGAACCGAGAATCTGCCTGATTGCTTGCTGTTGCTCCCGGGTCCCGACCGCAATACTGCCGGACCGAACGGTGACATTGTCTGCGGCGATGACAATCTGCTTGCCGCCCCGTCCCTGCTCTGTCATGGCGATCTTCACTCTTCGAGAAATGTCTCGCATTGCCTCGGCTGCGTGAAGAATCATTTCGGTCCCTTTGATCTGCTCATGGGTCGCCTCGCTGATCTGAAGCGTCATCTGTTTCACGTTCGAGATAGCTTCCGTTACCTGCTTGATACCACGGGCTTGCTCGGTCATCGCCCGTTCAATCTTGGTGGCCATTTCCGCTGAACGGGTGGAACTCCCAAGTATCTTATCAAGGGCGGCATTGGCCTCGCGGGAGCGCTTGACCCCCTCATCCACGGCGTTAAGACTGTCGGACATTGCCGCCACGGCCTCCTTAGCCTCCTTCTGGACTGACGAGACCAGTTTCGAAATATCCTGCGCAGAACCCGCAGTGCGGTCGGCAAGGGCTTTGATTTCCTCGGCCACCACTGCGAACCCCCGCCCGTGCTCGCCAGCTTGGGCGGCGAGGATCGAAGCATTGAGCGCCAGCAGGTTTGTCCGCTCCGTCACTTCGACGATCACGCCGAGGATTTTGCCTATTTCCTCGGATCGTTTGCCCAGACGCGTTATTAGGCCCGAGTAGCGCTCCACGGCGTCCTTGATCGTATTGATTGCATTCACGGTCTCCTCGATCGTGCGTACGCCCATGTCCTGCGCCTCCGCCGAAACCTGCTGCGACAGTTTAGTCGATTCCATCGCAGCCCGCTCCACTTCGCGCACCGTCGCCTCGATTTCAATTGCAGAAGCCGAGGTTTCTTCGGAAGCGGATGAAAGGCTGTCGACATGCTCGGCCACCTCACGGATCGAAGCTGTCAACTGCGTTACCGACGACGTCACGTCCTCAACGGCGGATGTGAGTTCCACAGTGTGGAGTGCAACCTCCTGGTTGGACGCATTCATCTCGAGAATGGCTGACGAAGTCTCCTCCGCGGAGGCCGTCAGGCTTTCCGCGCTCTGGGCAATGGCTTGGATGGACGACGACATCTGGGTGACGGAAGCAGAGACATTCGAAACGGCTTTTGCTTCTACTTCAGCGCTCTTCCGGATTTCGCGGGAATCCGTCGCGATGACGGGGCTCAACTCATTGATGCGCGAAGCAAAGACGCCCGTCTCTATGATGAACTGTTCCAGGCGTTCGATGAGGTAGTTTACGCCTTCCGCGAGTTGGCCGATTTCGTCTCCGCGCACCACGGTCACCCGCCGCGTAAAATCCTTCTTGTCTATCACGTCCTTAAGGACGCTCGCGACCTGCTTGAGCGGAGAGGTGATCGTCCGCGTCACCGAAAGAAGCAGAAGTCCTGCCAAGAGAAGGAAAGTGAAGAGATGCTCGATGATCATACCGGCGGCATAGGATTTGAGCTTGCTGCCCAGGTCCACCGGATATACAGAGATTGTAATTTCTCCGAGCTTCGAATCGCCCGACATGATCGGCATCGGTCCGATCACGATTCGCTGTTCCTGCACGTCCGGCCTGGCGCTGTGCACGAACTGATGTTTCTCGTGGTCTACGATAATAATTTCCTGTCCGTCGGGAGTATGTATGAAATTCTGGACCATGTAGTGGAGACCGCTGTAATCGTCCGTTATCAGATAGGGCGCCGAGAGGTCCGCCATAAGCTTACAGGACTGTTCGCCGTAACTGCGGGCAACGTTCAGGATCTCACGCCTCTCCACGGAATAGCGGTAGACGCCGATCGCGCTCATGATCACAAAGAGCCCTGTAAAGATCAGGATGATGAGTCTCTGTCTTACACCTATTCGCACCGCTGCCTCCCGAGACAAGAGAATATTGGATTCCGGGCCAAAGCTTTTTCTTCAGGCCCGGATCTGAGCCTCTGTGTTCCAACTCCCGATTTCTAAAACTTGAAGCCCTGCAACTCCGCGCGAAGCGCATCCGCTTTTGCCTTCAGCGTATCCACGGCCATGTTCATCTCAACGGATACGTCGACTGTATCCTGAGTGGTTTTCTGAATGCGGGCGATGGCCTCGCTGATCTGCTGCGCACCGAGATTCTGTTCCGAGGTGGAACGCGATACCTGTGCCGCCTGCAAGGTGACGGACTCAACAGCATTGGCGATTTGCCTGCTGCCCGTGGTCTGCTCCTGTGTTGCCGTTTTCACCTGCCGCGTGATTTCGCGCATTTGTTCGGCAGCCAGCACGATTCGATCGCTTCCCCGTTGCTGCTCCTTCAGCGCAGTGGCAATCTGTTCCACTTGATCGGCGATATAGACTGACGTCTCGGTGATCTGCGAAACGCCCTTGGCCTGCTCCGCCGTCGTTTTCTCGATAGCCCGAGCCGTCTCCGCGGCCTGCAGGGAGCTGTCTGCAACCTGCTGAAGCACTTCACTAGTCACATTCACCAGGGAGACTCCGGCATCCACGGCCTTAAGCCCCTTCCCCATGGCCTGAACACTTTCCGTGGTCTCCCCATGCACCGATGCGATGAGATCGGCGATTTCCTGGGTCGAAGCCGCAGTACGTTCCGCAAGGTCTTTGATTTCCTCAGCCACAATGGCAAATCCCTTGCCATGCTCCCCGGCTTGCGCCGCAAGAATGGCCGCATTGAGGGCAAGCAGGCTAGTCTGGTCCGTGACTTCATCAATGACTTTCAGTATTTGATCGATTTCCTGCGACCGCTTGCCGAGGTGGTTCACGGCGGCGGCCGTGGCTTCAACGGCGGTCTTGATGTTTTGCATGCCCCGGATGGCCTCATTGGCGGCGGTCATGCCGCGCTCCGATGCTTCGCGGGACACCTTTTCCGCCAGTCGGGCCGATTCGATGGCGCGCTGCTCGACTTCCTTGACCGAAGCACTCATCTCAGTAATGGAGGAGGAAGTTTGCTCCACCGATGCGGAGAGCGCGTCGGTATTCGCCGATACCTGCTTGATCGATGCAATCATCTGTTCAATTGACGAGGCAGTGTCTTCTACGGACGAAGACAGCGTTCCGGCATTCTTGGCGACCTCCTCGACTGACGATGCCATTTGCGATGCGGACGATGACGCATCCGTTGCGGCGCGAGACATGTCCCGCGCGTTCTCATCGACACCCCTGATCGATGCTGCCATTTCATTGACAACCATTGCAGTCTGCTCCGTGGCTTCTTGCTGTTCTTTCGCGCCCTGGCTCATTTTGGATGCGGCCCCGCTCATGAGCGTCATTGCATCAGACAATCCGCTTCCGGAGGCGCTGATCTTACGTAACGTCTCGCGAAGATTGGCCGACATGGTATTGATTGCGCCCCCCAGCTCGGCGATCTCGTTCTGCCCTGGTACCGGGACTTCCCGGGACAGATCCCCCGTGGCTATCAGACCCGCGGATTGCGAAATCTCAGTGATAGGCCTGATGATAGCGCGGTCCATGAAAACAGAGATAAGGCCTATGGCGACCAGAAAACTGCAAAGACCAACGAGAAGAGACCACAGGAGAAGACCCCTCACCTGCCGGTTCATTATTTCTTCCCGGAGCGCGATCCGGAACACCCCAATTTTCTCACCCCCGGCGTTCATCAGCGGGACGTCCATTTCATAATGTCCGCCCGAGTTGTCGTGATAGGACTGGAACGGGGGTGCCTCCGCCAATGCATGCTTGGTCGCTTCATCGCTCAGCAGGGTGTTTTCTCGGGCCCGATCTCCGGCGTATAGTACCCTCCCCTGCATATCCATGATCATCGCGCCGGAAAGCTCCTTGTCCGCCTCCATCATACCGTGCAGACGATCTTCCATGCCCTCGAGCGAGTTCAGGGACTGGCCCGATCCCAATGCCCTGCTGATCTCCTGCTGGATTCCATCGGCAAACGCCGTTGTCCGGGCAAGAAGCGATTCTTTGTACCGATTCGTGGCCGCGTATGTGTTGACGAGGGTATTCACCAGCAGCACCAGCAGGAGAATGCCTCCGATAACGAGGACAGACTGCGTCTTCAGTTTTTTCGCCAATAGTAACATCATCTTATCAACCTCGTCGAAGTGGAAACCACGTCAGGGGGAAACATGATTTCCATAGTCTCGGCCTCTTTGAGATCCAGAACCAGCCGCATAAGCTTCAGCACTTCAAGGGGAATCTTGACGGGGTTTTCTCCCCGGAGTAGCCGCGCCTTCATTCTTGCCACCGCTTCAACCTCTCCGCTAAACTCGGCAGCAAGATTCAGGATAACCCTTCTTCCTCCGTTCCGCCGATCAGAACTGATCGAGGAATTTTTGCGATATGCATATAACGTGCAGAGTTGCCAAGTTCCATCGGGCAGCACCGCTGAAGGGAAGAGTGCTGCCACAACAGCGATAAGACGGTTTTCGCCGTTTCTCTCATACTGCGGTGTCTCCTTATGTCCTGTGCAAATTCATGCATCGTGGTGCCCCACGGCCTTCACCAAGTCCAGAACAATGAACAATTTGTCGTCCTTGCGGACGATGCCACGAAGAAACTCTCCGCCATGCTCGATATTTTCCGGCGGCGGCTTGATTGCATCCTCCTTGATTCTGTGCACTCCAGACACCCGGTCAACAATGAGCCCTACATCCTCCTCATCGGAGCTGACGACGATGATCCTCGACTTTCCATCTCGAACGCCGGGAGTGATGCCGAGGCGTTTGCAAAGATCAATAATCGGGAGCATAGAGCCCCTGAGCGAGATCACACCAGGGATAAAATCGGGCGTGTTCGGCACCATCGTCAAATCCCGGCGCTTGAGCACCTCCCGAACGTTTTCCACCATGACAGCATATTCCTCGCCGCCGAGCCGGAAGGAGAGTATCTCGATCTCCTGTGCCGGCGCATCAACCAGCTCGTTGGCTCTTTCCGCAGGCATCGGGTCAGCCGCTTGCCGTCCGGATGAAAGGGCTTCTGCGGCATGCGGCGTTTGCACGACCGCAGTTACGGGCTGGCAGGCCTCACGATCCTGGGAAGTTTCACCAGTCATACTTTTTTGTGGCTCAACAGGCCGCTCCGGCTTCTGCTGAGAGCGCGCTTTTTCGGCCGCCTTTTTTCGAGCTGCAAGAATATCCATTCCGACAATGCTCCTCTCTCGAACCTCTAAGAGCTCGTGTCAATCCGAAAACTTCTGCTTACCCTGTCCTATTCCCCGTCACGGACGACGCTCTCTATGATCTCGGGCCCGATGGATTGCGCTTCCCGTCCGAAGCCCTCGATAAGCGCGTTGCCGGCGATAATATTGATGCGGCGGGGAACCCCGCCGGAATATCGGTACAGAAGCTCGATCGCCCCCCCCTCGAAGAGAGGCGCTTCCCTTCCGGCGACCCTAAGCCGGTGCAGCACGTATGCTTCCGCCTCTTCGCGGTCAAGAGGGCCGAGATGATACTGCATGCTGATGCGCTGCCGCAAAGCCTTATACGGTTTGCGATCCAGGCGCGCCCGGAGTTCGGTTTGCCCGATTAGCGCGATTGCGAGGAGGTTCCGGTCATCAAGCTGAAAATTGGTAAGCAACCGCAGTTCCTCGAATGTAGCCTTGCTCGGAATGAGCTGTGCTTCGTCAATGATGATGATCGGCCGCCTGCCCGCTTCATAAATCTCATAGAGCTTCGCGTTGATCCCTTCAAGAAGCCCGTGCCGCTGCCGCTTCACGCTGTCTATACCCAGCCTCAGGGCAACCATGTGTAAAAGCTGCGATGGCGTAAGCCTCGGGTTTATAATCAATATAGGTTGAAAACTCCCATCCAGGCCATCGATGAAGGCCCGGGAGAGCGTAGTCTTGCCTGCTCCTATCTCGCCGGTCAGAAGAACAATGTCTTGCTCCTCGACGGCATAATGGAGCCGCGCCAGCGCCTCAGCGTGCTTGCGGCTCTGGAAGAGAAACCGTGGGTCCGGTGTTTTATTGAACGGCTTTTCGGCAAATCCGTAAAAGTCTTCGTACACGGCAAAATCAAAATACAGAAGACAGATGCAGGCTTCCTGCCTTGTCTGACAGCTGGCTTCCGTCTCCTTTCTCCCGCCCGCTGTTTACTGACTGGCAGCCGCGGTTTTTTTCAGCGTCCCGTCGACGAGCGATTCGACATCCAGAACGAGCACCACGCCCCGGAAATTGCCCAGTTCCGTAGCGCCGGCAATGCCGGGAATATCGGCCAGACGCTTCCCCAGAGGTTTGATCACGATCTCCTGCTGGTCGCGAAGTCTGTCGACGATGATGCCGAGCCGCCTTTCAGCAAGTCCGACGAGAATAACATAAAAAGACTCGCATTCGCTTTGATCTGCGAGGTTGAAAACACGCGAGACGCGAATAAGGGGAATCGTCTCGTCTCGAACAGCCATGACTTCCCGTCCTTCGACCGTCTCCACCTGTCCGATGGTTGCCTGCTGAATCTCAAGCACCGAGCTGAGGGGGATGGCAAAGATCCTGCCGCCCGACTCGACGACCAGCGCCTTGATGATAGCCAGGGTGATGGGAAGCATAAGGGCGAACGTAGTTCCCTCTCCGATTTCCGATCGAATATCGATCATGCCGGACAATTTTAACACGTTTCGCTTTACCACATCCATGCCCACTCCCCGTCCCGAAATTTCCGTGACCCGGTCACGAGTCGTGAAACCGGGAAGAAAGATGAAATCAAAAATCTCCCGGCTGTCATGCTGGGGATCGAGGCCATGGTCCGGCGCCAGGATCCCCTTTTCCACGGCCTTGGCGGCAATCACGGCCGCATCCATGCCAGCCCCATCATCTTCGACAGTTATCTCGACATGGTTGCCTTTCGGAAATGCCGAAAGCCGCACCCTTCCCTGGTCCGGCTTGCCTAGCCGTCTCCGGACGTCCGGCGACTCGATGCCGTGGTCAATGGCGTTCCGGATCAGGTGCATAAGGGGATCGGCAAGATCCTCAATCATCAGTTTGTCCAGTTCCGTTTCGGCGCCGTGCACTTCAAGCTCGATCTCCTTTTGGGCCTCTTTGGCGTACTTGCCGACAAGCTGGGCAAGCCGCGTGAAAATCTGGCCAAGGGGAACCATCCTTACTTCAAGAATGCCTTCCTGGAGTTCGGTGAGTTTTCGCTCGAGACCCCGTTGGGCCCTATGAAGATCGATGGACAACCCGGTGAATCCCTGCATCATTCTGAGTTCTTTGGAAATCCGGCTGATGACGTTTTTTATCATGTGCATCTCACCTACGACGTTCATCAGACCGTCGAGCTTGTGGATATCGACCCGGACCGTACGACTGACGGACCTTAGCATGCCGCTTTCCGTTTTGGGTCCTTCGTTTTTCCGGCTTTCAGCATAGGAAATCTTTTCGATGTTCACGTTCGGCATGGCGATCGTCGATGCCAGTCCCGCCTGGTCCTCCTCTGTCCCGAAGACAATGGAAAATCCGATGCCGGCTCCGCCTGCAGTCGGAAGCGTACAGATAATTTCACCGTGTTTTTTAAGTGTTGTGTTGAGGTCCTTAATTCCCGCTTCGAAATTCGACAAATCGAATTCCATCTTCAGCATATAAAGATTTCTCTTCTCACGGATGCATTCGCGGAGACGGTGTTCCTCATACTCGGTAAGCACCTGAAGAATGCCGCGGTCAAGGTTAATCAGATCTGTAATCGAGCAGCCGGCCGGGGAGGATGACGGTTTCTCCGTAAGAATGGCATCAATGCAGCTCAGGGCCGACGAAATATTTTCGAGCGGCTGATTTTTTCCGGCCTCTTGAACCAGCCTGCCGAGTAAAGCCGCTGTATTAGTAAGCACGTCGGCCGTTTCGTGGTTCAGGACCCTCTTTCCGAGACGGAGTTCATCGAGAAAAAATTCAAGCTTGTGTGTAAGTTCCGTCAGTTCCTTGAACCCGAACATGCCTGCGAGACCTTTGAAGGAATGGATCGCGCGGAAAAGGGCATTCACCTGATCGGGGTCACTCCGGCCCGTGGCCTCAGCGGACTCGAGCGCAAATAAAGACGCGTTTACTGCTTCGAGGATGTCTTCGGCTTCGGCAAGAAACTCTTTTATGGGCCGATCAGATTTCACGTCAATCGCTTCGCTCCATAGGGGAATCGGGAATGTTGCATTTTCCGCCAACAGTCAGCTTTGCCGCTTATAGATGTCAATGCAGCGGTTTCGATTCTCAATGCGTGAATTGCGCGGAGTCTACTTCGCAGCCAGTACCTGCGAGACCACCGTTACCAACTCTTCCTTCTTGAACGGTTTGACGACATACCCGGCGGCGCCGAGCGCCATGCCGCGTTTTTTGTCTTCAGTGGACTTTTCGGTGCTCACGATGATGAGGGGGATGTCACGGTAGGTCGGATTCGACTTAACGTAGCCGATGAGCTCCAGGCCATTGATGTCCGGCATGTTGATATCGGTGATGATTAGATCGAACCGCTGAGTGGGCAGTGTCTTGAGCGCCTCAAAACCGTTGCTTGCCTCGATTGCGAAGAACCCACCGGCTTCCTCAAGAGCAACCCGGATCATGGAACGAATGGCTTTGGAGTCTTCAACCACAAGGACATTCTTCATTTTCTTCCCTTTTGAAGTTCGGCTAGACGCTTTTCAAGCAGTGCTTTCTCGAGGGCCATCCCCGCCTGGTTCATGAAGATCTCAAGCGCGTCGATTTCCTGGATGGGTTTTCGCTCGGGCAGATTGTCTCCATACACGATCAGGGCGACCTTATCGTCCACAATGATCGGTATCGCGAGGACCATCTCAGGCATGGCTTCGCCGAGTTCGGCGGCAAAATGGGAATTGCATTCGTTCTGCTCAAGACGGCCGGTGTAACTGCGCCGGGTCTCAATGACGGAGAAAAATAAGGAAGGCTTGTTCAGGGGAATCTTGATTTTTCTGACGACCTCATCCGCAGAACGGTCTTTGAATTCGATGCCAAACTGGCCGAGACCGCGCACTTCATCCTTCTTGACCATGAACAGGACCGCGCGATTCACCACCTCGCTTGCATACCGGAGAATAAGAAGCGTCACTTCGGCCGTAGCGGTCGGAAAACGGAGTTCATCAAACATGGATTTAAGTGCACGGATCTCCCGCCGGGGCTCTTCGTTTTCGATGCGGGTGCGGAACTCCTCCTTGGTCGGTTTATAGCTGACGGAGTGAGGGGGGACTGCGGGTTTCGGCGCCAGCGTTGCCGCGGCAGGGCGAGAGACGGCGGGAACCACGTGCGTTTTCCCATCCTTCCGTCTCTCATCGAGAATCCGCGTTCCCTCCATGAGAAGATACTCGGCGCTGATGCCGGAGTTGAGAAGGAACTCTTGGGTATCGATCTCGATCTTGTCCTTGGGCGCGATTTCGCCAAGTTCAAAATTAAAGAAGCCCTCTTCCAAAGCAAGCAAATCGTATATGATCTCCTCGATCTGCTTGCGAACAACGGTTTCGAGCGTTTGCGCGGAGACTGCTCCCATTTCGACGAGGATCATGCCCAGCGGAGTGTCCGCCTTCCGTTTCTGAAGGGCCAGCGCTTTCGCCAGGGCTGTCTCATCGAGCATACCCTGCGAAACGAGGATATTACCGAGGGAGTCGCGGATGCCGTCGCTCGCAGCTTGGATCACCTGACCGTTCTTGAAAACGACCATGCCCGTGCCCTTGCGGCTTCGCACGACCAGTGTGCCTGTTTTCTTGCTCAAGCTGATAATCTGCAAGATATCGGGTAAGGCGAGATCTTCCAGTCTGCCGACGAGGCTCATGCAATCTCCCGAATAAGCATAATCGCTGAAATTATATCAGTTTAGGTAAAAAATGTAAAAGATTAATTCATCAGTTAGGCCGAGTATGGGAGGAGCGGGTCGCCGCAAATCGGGCGGTGGAGACGCCACACACCGCATCGGGGGGGCTATTCGCAAAGCCGGAAAATAAAGTGAGAGAAACCTGCCGCTAGTTGCGGAAACCGATGTTCCTGGTGTGTCGGCCCGGTCCCAACAATTCTCTCCGTGACCAGTTTAGGAGAGGGATATTATGCATTCCGGTAGTTGTCAAACTGAAGTTCGATGCTGAATTCCCGTCCTTTTAAAAGCTGGATCACGGCCTGAAGGTCGTCTCTGCTTTTTCCCGACACACGGACCTGGTCTGCCTGAATGGATGCCTGAACCTTGATCTTGGAGTCTTTGATCGCTTTCACGATCTCCTTGGCCTTGTCGGTCGGGATCCCCTGTTGCAGCGTGAGGCGCTGCCGCACTGTTCCGGCAAGGGCTGTTTCCACTTTGCCGTAGGATACGTTTTTGATCGGCACACCGCGTTTTACCAGCTTGCTTTGGAGAATGTCGATAACACTCTTGAGCTTGAACTCGTCGTCGGACACGACTATGAGTGCGTCCTTCTCCTGAGTGATATTCGACTTGCTTCCCTTGAAGTCGAACCGCTGGCCGATCTCCTTCATGGATTGAGCGACCGCATTCGTTACCTCAGCCATATCGATTTTTGAAACGATATCAAACGAATTTTCCGCAGCCATAGATACCTCCTGGATAATCGGCATACATGGGACAGCATATACAAACGGGGAGTCGAAAACACTTTCTCATGCTTCCTTCTATTCCGGTATTCCGACTCCTGTCCTCTGTTTTACTGCTCTATCACTTCTGTCCCCTTCGGAGCTTTGAAGTTGAAGAGCTTGTCATCTATCGAAGCGCCGTCTTCTTCCTGTGCAAATGCAATTTCAGTTATGTTCCCTGATTTGTCAAAGATCTTGAGACTCGTTATTCGGCCCTCCGCGTCGGAGACCATGCTCAGCTTCTTCATGGCTACTCCCGGTTTCTTTGGGAGGAGTTCAAGCGACCGGGGTGTTTTCGGGTCAGACTGGAGCACATCGAAATCATCATGTATATGCGCTGCACCAAGAAGAAATGCGACAGGAATATTCATAAGCTGAAAATCCGTAAAGGTCTTTTTGATCACCTCTTCGCTCTTTTTTGAATAAAATAGGGCTTCTTTACCGTCGAGCAGGAGCACCTGTCCGTTCGTATAATCGAGCCGGAGCTTCCCCGGTTTTTTGATCCAGAGCGTACCGTCATATTTCTGCGTCATACCCACGGCCTTGAGCCGGTTTGTCTGCAAAACCCTCGCGGTCAGCGTCTTTAGCTCGCCGTAGTGGTTCTCGACGGAGGTGACGACTTCCTGAACTGACTGGGCCTGTGCCGGCATCGCTACCGCGAATGCAGAAAAGGCTAGGGGAATAATGATCAGCAGCAAGTGGGCTCTTTTATTATCTATGAAAATAGACTTCAAGGGCATATCCTTTCTTGTTTTGAACTGCACCCGACAGGGGCTCTTTGCCATCCTAATCATGGTCTTTCTTGACATTATCGATAGCTCAGATTATCATGGACCAGTCTCGGAGTCAACTTGAATGAGGGACCGCCCTCTCGGAATTAACAACCTATCAGCAAACGTTGTTCAACTGTCACTCATGAAACTGCGCTTCCCGATTACTGATCCCGAGATTCACCAGAGCCTACGCAAGGTCTTCGGTTTCGAATCATTCCGTCCAAATCAGGAAGCAATCATAAAAAACATCCTGGCAGGGAGAGATATCTTTGCAGTCATGCCCACAGGCGGCGGGAAATCCCTCTGCTACCAGCTTCCCGCGCTTCTGAGAGAAGGCACAGCGGTCGTAATAAGCCCCCTGATATCCCTGATGAAAGACCAGGTCGACGCGGCCAGGGAAAACGGCGTTGCGGCCCTGTTCATGAACAGCTCGCTCGACCAACGAGAGATGGTGGATGCCTATCGCAAGCTTACGGCCGGATTGATCAAGCTCCTCTATATCGCTCCGGAACGATTTGCCCTGCCTCAATTTCTTGATACCTTGAAGAGCATCCCCCTTTCACTTTTTGCCATCGACGAGGCGCACTGCATATCAGAGTGGGGCCATGATTTTCGTCCTGATTACCTCGCCCTTTCGGCAATTCCCTCCCTGTTTCCTGAGATTCCCATTGCCGCATTCACGGCCACGGCCACTGAAAAAGTCCAGATAGATATCATCGGGAAAATCGGCCTGAGGGATCCTCACATCGTGCGCGCTTCCTTCAACCGTCCGAACCTCTTCTATCAAGTTGATCCCAAGTCTGAAATCTATCAGCAGCTTCTGGAATTTCTCAAGGACCATGAGGAGGAGTCAGGAATCATTTACCGGACGACCCGGGACGCGGTCGACGCAACAGCGGCATTTCTCGAATCTCACGGCATAAAAGCGCTCCCCTATCACGCAGGCCTGTCTGCGAAAGAACGCGAGAAAAACCAGGAGGCATTCAACAAAGATGAAGCCCCCGTGATCGTGGCAACCATTGCCTTCGGTATGGGCATCGACAAATCGAACGTGCGGTTCGTGGTTCATGCCGACCTTCCCAAGCACATCGAAGCCTATTACCAGGAAACCGGCAGGGCGGGACGAGACAACGAACCGGCGCATTGCCGACTTTACTTCAGCAGGGGTGATATCCCGAAGATCCGGTATTTCATCGACCGCATGCAGGATGATCATGAGCGCACCATAGCCCTTGAGAAGCTGAATCAGACGGTTCGATTCGCGTCTCACAACGTCTGCAGGAGAAAACAACTTCTTTTCTTTTTTGGAGAAGACTATGCAGCGGACAATTGCGGCTCGTGCGATGTATGCTCAGGCAACCGCGAGCAGGTCGATATCAGCACGGATGCTCAAATTGTGATGTCGGCAATGGCGCGGACCGACGAACGGTTCGGCATCGGCCACATCATCGACATCGTTATCGGTGCGGACACCAAACGAATAAAAAAACTCGGTCATGACGGCATCAAGACCTACGGCGCCGGAAAACATCGGAACATGAACCACTGGCGTTTCATCGTCGATGAGTTGCTTGCGCAGGACCTCATCAGGCATGACGGGGACCGGTATCCGGTCTTGAAATTCACCGCGAAGAGCGCTGCCGTGCTTACGGGATCTAGGCAAGTATTCGGGCTCAAGCGGGAAGAAAGAAAAACCGATGCGCGGAGAAAAAAGATTGCCGAATCCGGTAAATTCGACGTGGCGCTATTTGATAGGCTCCGCGCTGTCCGGAGAAGAATGGCCGGCGAGCATGGCGTGCCGCCTTACATCATTTTTTCTGACAAGACTCTTCACGAAATGAGCAGGCTCTTTCCCGCAACAGCTTCGGAAATGAGGAAGATTTCAGGAGTGGGAGACGTCAAACTGGAGCGGTACGGCGAGGCTTTTATGAATGAGATACGGTCCTACAAGAGCGCGGCCTCAGAGAACCGTAAATGAGAGTCCAACTTGCGAATTGGCTGCTGCAACTTACTTACATTGCCACAAAGTATATAACTTTTCCGGACTTCCCGCTTCGACCAGCACCAGAAAATCACCGTTTCCCTGCCTCGCAACAAGAACCCCATAATCCTTGAGATGCATTGCCAGCGCTTTTTTCGCGGCCGCGCGCCAGACCTCGTCCAGGAACTGCACCCGCACAATCCTCTCCTCGTCGAAGCGTCGCCGAATATCGCTTTGCAGCCGCACGATGTGCACATGAAGTTGATCCTGGGTTCGCAATCTTGCGGGATTAACGACAAGCGCAATCGCGGCTTCATCGCCGATATGCTTCACCGCTTCGTTCCATCCGATACGCCATATTCCGTCAGGCCTTCGCGGGTCTTCAACCCCGGTGACTCGTGAACGGGGAATCACGAGGCCGTGCACAAAGCCTTGAGGGCATCCGCACATTTTTCTGTCGCGGATTACGGCATACGCGGCTGTTTCTTCCCAGACTTCAATTGTTTCTTTGCATCCGCGGCCCTGCGCACAGGCACTCTCGAGTCGCGGCGAGGGGCACTTCCTGCAGTAATTCGGTGCGTTTATGTCGAGACAGTCCGTAACGACGTTCAGGAGCGCGTCACGTGATTCCGCACATCCGGTATGTACTGAAACAAAGGTGCAGGCAACGAGCAGCAAGCACAGAAAAGCGGCGCGGGAGGAACGTGGTCTAAGGTAGTGCAAAGCGAAGCCTCATCACAGCCGCAGCCCAGCCTCGGGCTATTTCGGACGTTCTTAGTCAGGCCGTACGACTGTGTTACCACCAGTCTTGATTTCTTTAAATCAGCCGGCAGGTTCTCCGGAGATAAATACGAGAAACCAGTGCGTCTCTGCCCGATAATTTTATTTTATGTGTTAAACCGCATTCATCCGAAAATACAATTGCGTTGTCAGGATTGCAGGATTTATTCATCCAGTCCCCTTGCAGTCCCATCCAAGTTTTTCCTGACAAGGACTTCCCGTGGCTTTGCTCCGTCCGCTGGCCCGACAATACCGTCTTCCTGCATCATCTCGATCATGCGTGCCGCGCGGTTATAGCCGACACGCAGCCTGCGTTGCAAGAACGATGTGGAAGCCTGGCCGTTCAGCTGAACCAGTTCGACGGCGCGTGCGTAAAGCTCGTCTCTCTCGCTGTCCTCGACTTCTGCGACCTGCGCCTCGACCACTTCCTTCACCCGCTGCTGCAGAAGCTCGTAGTTCGGCTTGCCCTGCTTTTTGATAAACTCGACAACGCGCTTGATTTCGGCCTCGGACACTAAACAGCCGTGTACGCGGACAAGGTGGGCCGACCCCGGGGGCAGAAAGAGCATGTCGCCCATGCCGAGAAGGTTCTCAGCGCCGTTCGCATCGAGAATTGTGCGCGAATCAGTCTTGGATGAAACTTGGAAGGAGATCCTCGCTGGAAGGTTGGCTTTTATAAGGCCGGTGATCACATCCACGCTCGGCCGCTGCGTAGCGACTATGAGGTGAATCCCCGCCGCGCGCGCCATCTGGGCGAGGCGCATGATCGAATCCTCGACCTCGCGCTGCACCGTCATCATGAGGTCTGCGAGCTCGTCGATAATAACGACGATGAAGGGGAGGCGCTCCGCCTCGGGCACGGTCTTATTGAAGGACTCAATGTTCTTCGACCCCTTTTCCGCAAGCTGGCGATACCTGCGCTCCATCTCTGCGACCAGCGCCCGGAGAGTCTCGGCCGCCTTTTTGGGCTGGGTAACCACGGGCGAAAGAAGATGGGGAATGTCGTTATAGAGGGAAAGCTCGAGCATCTTGGGGTCCACCATTACAAACTTGACATCGTTCGGCCGCGCATTGTACAGGAGCGCAAGGATGATGGAGTTGATGGCAACGCTCTTGCCCGACCCTGTAGCACCCGCCACAAGGAGATGGGGCATCTTGTCTATGCTGTTCACCACTGATGCACCAAAAATGTCCTTACCGAGCGGAACTTTTAGCTTGGACTTATGAGCTTGATACTCGGGCGATTCGATGATCTGGCGGAAATACACGGTCTCACGCGTGTTGTTCGGCACCTCGATGCCCACTGCTGCTTTCCCTGGCAGCGGCGCGACGATGCGAACGCTTCCAGCCTTCATAGCAAGGGCCAGGTCGTCTGCGAGATTCACGATCTTGCTCACCTTCACTCCTGGTGCGGGTTCGAATTCGAACATGGTTACCACCGGACCGGGATAGACCTGTGTGATGCGTCCCTCGATATCAAAGTCCTGAAGCTTACGCGCAAGCAGTTCGGACTGGGCGAGCATGTCTTCTTTCGATATTTTCTTAATCGTTGGCGGAACCGGGTCGAGGAGGTCAGGCGTTGGGAGCTGGTAGGCATTATTGCCACCTTTCCCGTCACCGGCGCCCACGAATTCGAAGCTCGACTGAATCGACTTGGCCGACTTTTCCGTTTTTATGTTTTTTGGTTCCAGCGCGACAGGCGGTTTCTGCTCCTCCACGATTTTTGGCGGCTCCTTGGATACGACCGGCCGCTGCTTAGCCTCCCGCGCCTTTTCCCGTCGTCCCTGGTAGATAGTGACGAGAATATCCAGATGTTCCGACAACCGCGTGTACATCATCCGGAGCCATGCGAGCGCCTTGAGAGGAGAGAACGGTGTGAGCATCATGAGCGAAACAGTCATAGCAGTAATTGTGATAATATACGAGCCTGTGGCGGAAAAGCCCCGTATCAGCAGGTATGCGATGAGGCCGCCGAGCATGCCGCCCGAGGGAATGTTTTCTCCAAAAAGGCGGACCGTTTCTCCCTGGAGGCCGAAAAAGGACGCTGTTGAAAAGAAGAGAACGAGGCCACCGATCTTTTTCAGATAGGGATGGCGCGCTTCTCCACCGAGAATATAGAACAGCGCAAAACCCAGGAAGTAGAAAGCTATTAGATAGGTCGTCACACCAAAGAGACGGAGCAGTGCGTCCGAAAGGTAGGCACCGATAATGCCGATATAATTCTTAATTACTCTGTTGGCGCCAGTCACGCTGAAGCAGGGATCCGTCGCGTTGTAGGAAATCAGGCTCAGGATTATTAAAAGGCCTGCCGCTAGCAGGAGCAACCCTACCATCTCGTTCCAGCGCTTATGTTTTGTTGCTGATACGGCCATAGTCTCCTGAACAGATCAAACCATCAGCTATATGAATCGTCTTCTTCGTTGCCCTTTGTTTCGCTCCGTCTTGCTACCGGATAAATCAGGGCAGTGCAAAAATCGCGGCGAGTCCCCGGCGATGCCTTGCAAAAAGGTTCAGCTAATGCCAGTTGGAATAAGTAGGCAATTTTTGTCCGCAGGATCTGGCCACCGCTGAAAACGCCACGCCATGATGAACTGGAGCGCCTCTCCCAGGGCTAAAATCGAATTTTGCCAGTTTTGCACCGGCTCCTCAATGGCGAGAGTGGACTTTAGGAAGGAGCGTCCAGCATCCTCGCGCAAAGGGAATCAATGTTCACCTCCAGTCTTGAATTTAAAACCGGGATGTTGAACATTTTTCTTAGCCGTAATCACGCGCCGTACCCGAACCACACACCCGCGGCAACAGCGGTAAAACTTGCCGTCAGCAGCACCCAATGCATCGCGTTGACCGTCCTCAGCGCTTTGGTCATGTCTATCTTCTCCGGATCTGTGAAAATGCGGGCAAAGACCTTTTTCTCCGATAACAGCACTGTGATGTAAAGCGCCCAAGCAAAGATCATGATCGCGATGCCGATACCTTTCATCTGGGCAAGAAAGGCGAAGCCGTATTTTGCATGCAGTAGTTAGAAGCCGGTGACACCCACGATTCCAAGAATCCACTTCACCATTGCCGAGAACTGGTGCTCCACGCCCTGGAACAGGAGCGCTCTTTCAAGCGACCCTTCGGTCCGGTACATCATCGGGAAAACGACTGTTGTCACGAAGGTAACGCCGCCGATCCAGATGATGATGCAGATGACATGGATAAAGAGAAGAATCGTCAGGAACACCGCGTCTCCTTAGATAGGCGGAAGCGCTATGTAAATCGTGTGCATTATTTCACAAAGAATGGAGGAATTCAAGATGTTTTAAGATCTTCGTAACGGGAGGCTGCGCCGCAGGCGCATACGATCCTACACTCGCACCACAATTTTCCCGAAGAACTGTCTGCTCAGGAGCTTTTCATAGGCTTTTTGGACTTCCTCAAAGGCAAAGACCGCGTCGACAACAGGCCTGTGCCGCAGGGGCATAAGCTTGAGGTACTGAAGAATGGCGGCTTTCGGCCCCACATAGACACCGTGGATTCTGAGGTTCTTGCCAAAAACGTAGCGAAGACTCAGGGGGACCTCGTCTCCCGATGTTGCGCCGAAGGTCACCAGCGTTCCGCCCCGTTTCAGGCAAGAGAGAGATTTGTTGAACGTGTCCACACCCACATGATCCACGGCGATATCGGCCAGTTCCCCGCCGGTGATACGCTTGACTGCCTCCACAAAATCCTCTTTCCGATGATTGATGACGTAATCGGCACCGATCGCTTTTGCCTTTTCAATCTTCCAGTCGTCTCCCACCGTTGTTATGACATTCGCTTGAAACAGCTTCGCGACCTGGATGAGCGCTGTGCCCACACCGCTTCCCGCCGCATGAATCAGCACCGTATCACCCTGGCTAATCTGCGCCCTCAGCACCAGGGAATTCCACGCCGTGGTGTGGGTAATGCCTAGGGTTGCTGCTTCCTCGAACGAGAGGCTGGCCGGCTTTTGAACGATATTCCTTGCCGGAACCTTCACGTATTCGGCGGACACCCCGTTCTCTATGACACCGAGAATGGAAAAGCCGCTGCACTCATTATCACGCCCACTGAGGCAACGTGCGCAGCGCCCACATGAAAGGCCGGGAAAAACGATGACATTATCCCCTGGTTTGATATGGTCTACGCACGAACCGGTTCTTTCAACGACGCCCGCCGCATCGGAGCCGAAAATGTGCGGTAGTGATATCTCGACTGGATATTTTCCGTCCATGATCCAAAGGTCCAGATGGTTCAGGGAGAATGCCTCCACCCGGACAAGCACTTCGTTATCCTTTATCACGGGAACGGGCAGTTCACCCGCCGTAATTCCCCGGTAACCATGCAGTTCATTATAATAAAGTGCTTTCATGTTTTGGCCTCTTTATTTCAGTATATCCTCTTGAGGAAGGGATTGTCAATGCAGGCTGAAAGCATTAGATTGGTTTAAACGGCTAGACAGGAGAATGGTGAAAAGGACTCATGTTTTTATGAACTCTTCCGCCTTTAAATCGCGCGCGATTATCGTGGGGGTTCAAGGTTCTTGGCGGCTGCGGTCCGAAGGCATTCACCCCCCGCTCGGCTTACTAGCCCCTGTGCGTTACTTCGACCGGTTCCCTGACAAGTTGTTTCTTGTTCTTTAACAGATCGCAAAGAAAACGCAGACATCGACTCAAAATCTGAAAACCATAATCGAAGACCTGAAAGGCTTGCCGAAAAAGCTGAAAACGACGCTCGATGAATTCAAGATGTAATAGGATGCTTTAAGTGACCCTTTTTCGTCAATGACAGATCGTACCCGAAGAACGCTGCCAGAAAAAACAACAGCGCTGCGGCATGAAATCATTTGTTCCATGATCCCAACCCCCTGCTGCCCAATCAGTGCGACACCGCCTTCACTTTCCACACATTCTCGGCATATTCCATGATAGCGCGGTCGCTCGAGAAGCGACCCATGCCAGCAACGTTCAGGATGGCACGTTTGGTCCACTCCTCGGAGTCGCGGTAAAGAGCGTCCACCCGATCCTGGCACGCGATATAAGAAGCATAATCTGCGAGCAGCAGAAAATGATCGCTGCTGGTGAGCGCGTCGAAGATGGGCAGGAACCGCCCCGGAGCATCAGGCGAGAAATACCCGCTGGCAATCATGTCCAGCGCATGCTTCAGCTCCGCATTCACAGAATAAATGTCATGCGGTGTGTAACCCTTTGCCCGTATTGCGGCCACTTCAGCGGCGGTCAGACCGAACATGAAAATGTTGTCGCCCCCCACCTCTTCCTCGATCTCGATATTCGCTCCATCGAGCGTTCCGATGGTCAATGCTCCATTCAGAGCAAGTTTCATGTTGCCCGTGCCCGAGGCCTCAGTTCCAGCGGTTGAAATCTGTTCGGACAGGTCGCAGGCAGGAATGATCTTCCCTGCATTCGAGACGTTGTAGTCCGGAATAAAGACGATCTTCAGAAGATTATCGACAGCCGGGTCATGGTTCACAACATCGCCGACGCTGTGTATCAGCTTGATAATGAGCTTGGCCATGGTATACCCTGGCGCGGCCTTCCCGCTGAAAATCACGGTGCGGGGCACCGCATCAACGGCAACACTTTCTCGGATACGGTTATAACGCGTGATAACATGAAGCACGTTCAGAAGCTGCCGCTTGTATTCGTGGATGCGCTTGATCTGAACATCGAACATCGAAGCAGGATCGACCTTGATATTGAGCCGCATCCGAATGATTTCGGCAAGCCGCTCCTTGTTTGCCCGTTTCACCTGTCGGAATTGCTGCCGGAACCGGGCGTCGGCAGCAAATGGAATAAGTTTCTTAAGCTCCCGCAGATCACGGAGCCAGTCGTCGCCGATGAACAGGGAAATGAGGGAAGCCAGACCGGGGTTTGCCTGGTTGAGCCATCTTCGCGGCGTCACTCCGTTCGTGATATTGATGATCCTCCCGGGAAAAATTCGCTCGAAATCCGTGAAGATTGTCTGTTTCATGAGGGCCGTATGGATCCGCGAGACCCCGTTCACACAGTGGCTTCCGACAATAGCAAGGTGGGCCATGCGCAGCCTGCGCCCGCCTTGCTCGTCCACGATCGACATCCGCCTGAGAAGGTCGACATCCCCCGGAAATCTGTGCCGCACGTCCTCGAGGAACCGGTAGTTGATCTCGTAAATGATCTGCAAGTGACGCGGCAGAATCACCTCGAAAAGGCCAACAGGCCACGTTTCAAGCGCTTCGGGCATAAGCGTATGGTTGGTATAGGAGAAAATCCTGCGCGAGATGTCCCAAGCACGGTCCCATTCCAGATGATGCAGATCGAGGAGGATACGCATGAGCTCCGGTATGGCGATCGATGGGTGTGTATCGTTCAGTTGGATCGCCACCTTGTCTGGCAATTCCTCAAGATTCGAGTGATACTTGGTGAATCGGAGTAGAATGTCCTGGAGCGAAGCGCAGACGAGGAAGTACTGTTGCTTGAGCCGCAGCTCGCGGCCCATCTGCGTGGTATCGTCTGGATAGAGCACGTTGGACAGGTTTTCTGACTCGTTTTTCTCCTGCACCGCTTTGATGTAGTTTCCCTCATTGAAGTACTTGAGGTTAAAATCGCGCGATGCCTTGGCTGCCCAGAGCCGCATGTTGTTCGCCGTGCTGGTGTCGTAGCCGGGGACAGGCGTATCATATGCCATGGCCATCACATCCTCGGTCTCAACCCAGTGAAACCGCGCGTCGCCCTGGTCGTCAATGAAATGCACCACTCGTCCACCGAATTTTACGGGAAACAGCACCTCGGGCCGGGGAAACTCCCAGGGGTTACCGTATCGTAGCCAGTTGTCGGGGTGCTCCACCTGCCATCCGTCTTCGATGCCTTGGCTAAACATGCCGTACTCATAACGGATGCCGCAGCCGTAACCCGGTAGCTGTAGCGTTGCCAGGGAGTCGAGAAAACAGGCCGCGAGCCTGCCCAGCCCACCGTTGCCGAGTGCCGCGTCCCCTTCGAGTTCACGAATCCGTTCAAGTTCCAGCTCGAGATCGGACAATGCTTCGCGGCATTCCTCGTAGAAGCCCATGTTCAGGAGGCTGTTCGACAGCAGGCGGCCGGTCAGGAATTCCATGGACAGGTAATAAACTCGCTTGGCATCGGTCTCGTAGTAGCTGCGCATGGTTTCCATCCAGTGCTCGATCAGCCGCTCTCGGACTGCGTGGGCCGTGGTATGGAACCAGTCGCGGTGAGTCGCGGTTATGGGATCCTTTCCCAGCGAGTAAATGAGGCGGTTTGAAAGCGAACGCTTGAGGGACTGCCGGTCGTTGTCGAGCTTGTCATAATGGAAAGAGCTGAGTTTTTTATAGTTGAAGACCATGGAGCCTCCGGGTAGGTTTTGTTTCATTGTACCTGAAAAGCCTGAAGAAGGGGACTTATTTTTAGGTATGCGGGCCTCAAAAAGCGCCCTCCAAAGGGGTTCAGAAAGCGGAATGCAGCGCGAACGGAATTATGCAGAGCGGACAACCTTCCGGAATACGTCGAGAGGCTGCGCGCCGATAACGGATTTTTTCTCATTGATAAAAAACGAGGGAACGCCGGTCACGCCGTGGTAGGCTGCGTCTTCCTTTGTCTCTTCGAGCTTTGATAAGTACTTTCCGCTTGCGACGGCTTTTTGCATCGCCCCCGCATCGAGACCGCAATCCCGTCCGATCTGTTCAAGTACGTCGGGATTTCCGATGTCGAGGCCATGTGAAAAATAGGCAACGAACACGGCTTCGTGAAAAGCATCGAACCTGCCCTGCTCCCGGCTGAATTCCGCCGCCTGGAGGGCAAGGCGTGAATTGGAGAGGAAGGGACGGTCCACAAAGGTGATGCCGAACGGAGCGCCCGTGGTGCGGAGATGATTCATCATTCTGTTGATGTCTTCGATGCGGAAGAGCTCGGCCAGAGGCCTTCCTCCCGGAGGGGTATCCGGATGAATCTCAATGCCGCGCCATTCGACTGTAAGGTCGAATTCCTGCTTCAGCTTTTCGACGATGCCCTCGCCAATGTAATAGAAGGGTCAGATGTAGTCGGAAAAAACTTTAATGCTGATAGTCATTAAAATTTCCTGATTTGAAGGGATCGTGGGATACTTTACTGCTTCTAATCAAAAATGCAAGTCTGAACACTGTTGCAGATTACGGTAAGCATGTATTGTTCTGATAGTAGCAAGATATGTGCGCTCTGTCAACGACCGTTCATCTCATTCTCTGCCGAGAATGAGTGAGCTTTCAGAATGATCGGCCTGCTTTTGCTGCTCCTCCGTTCGCTCTTTTTTCGGATTCCAGGAATTCTAGTATGCAGATGATATAATAAATTTCTTGCCAATGCTGTTCGTTGCCGTAGCCCGGGAGATGATTATAAGATGGGTCAGATCTCCATGATAATCGGCAAAATCATGGGCCTGCGCTCGAGACGTTTGTTGATGAACTTCTTGAGGCTGGTCCGAACACGTGCGGAAACGAGCGACCAGTCGCCCTTGGCTTCGGGGATCATGAGGGCGAGCGTATCCATGACCACGTCCCTCACTTCGGCCAGCAGTTCCTGGGATGCATCCTCGAACACGAATCCGCGCGAAACGATGTCCGGCCCCGAGACCACCTTGCCCGAGGTTTTTTCGATGCCCAGAATTACGATGACAACGCCGTCGTGGGCAAGCTTCATGCGGTCCCGAAGCACCACCGTATCGACGCCCGAATCAACAACCGATCCCGCAGTCTTGCCGTCGATATAAACCCTGCCTACATTCACGATGCCAGCGCGCTTCGCACTGTTTTCCGTAAATTCCATTACCACGCCGTTTTCTATGATAAAAATGTTTTCCTCGGGGATGTTCACTTTACGGGCGAGTTGGGCATGATAGACGAGGTGCCGGTATTCGCCGTGCACGGGGATGAAATACTTCGGCTTGATCAGGTTCAGCATGAGTTTGAGCTCTTCCTTAGACGCGTGGCCCGAGACGTGGATTTCGGAGACTTTTTCGTAAAATACTTCTGCCCCTCGTTTGAACAGGTGGTTGATGATGCTTGAGATTGCCCGTTCATTCCCAGGGATCATCTTGGACGACAGTACGATGGTGTCGCCTTTTTTGATCTGAAAATGCTTATGTTCGTTGGCGGCCATGCGCGAAAGAGCGCTCATGGGTTCACCCTGGCTGCCCGTCGTAATCATGACAACCTCATCGTCTGGCAGATTTCTAAGCTCGCCGATTTTAAGCCATGTGTCCGGAGGCATCCGGAGATAGCCCAGGTCAAGGGCAATCTGGGCGTTGGCAATCATGCTCTTGCCGTTCAGAATCACCTTTCTGCCGTACATGACGGCAACATCGATGATCTGCTGGACGCGGTGGATGTTCGAAGCAAACGTCGCGACCACAATTCTCCCCTTGGCCCGGGAGAAAATATCCTCGAACCCGCGACGGACCTCCTTCTCGGAGAAGGTGTAGCCTCCCTGTGAGGCGTTCGTACTGTCGGACAGAAGCACGAGCGTGCCTTTGTCCCCGTACTCCGCGAAGGTGCGGAGGTCCATAATCTCGCCGTCCACAGGCGTGGGGTCGATCTTGAAGTCTCCAGTATGGACCAAACGGCCCACGGGTGTCGTGATACCCAGCCCTACGCCGTCGACGATGCTATGGGTCACACGGATGAATTCAACGCGGAAACACCCCAGATGCACCACGTCGCGGGGACGAACGGAAACGAGGTTTATCTCACCGTCGAGCTCGTGCTCCCGAAGCTTTTCCGTCACAAACCCGAGCGTCAGCCTGGTGCCGTAGACCGGCAGCTTGATCGCCCGGAGCAGGAAGGGCAACGCGCCGATATGGTCCTCGTGACCATGGGTAAGCACCACGCCTCGGATGCGATCCTTATTATCGGTAAGGTAGCTGAAGTCGGGGATGACAATGTCGACGCCGAGCATTTCAGCGTCGGGAAACATGAGACCCGCATCGATTACCAGGATGTCGTTGCCACATTCGAGAACGGTCATATTAAGACCGATCTCGCCAACCCCGCCGAGGGGAATGATCGAGAGGGTAGTTTCGTCCGCAGTAGCCTGTGAGGGATGATTGGGGGTGTCTGTCACGCGGTGTGCGCTCCTGAGGGAAGATTTCTTGTAAATCCGGTCGCTTTATAATCTACTATATTCCTTTTGGCGGGGCCCGTCAACCCTGTCTGGGTTTTAAGATAAAGGACGGGAAGGACAAATACCGTAAGACAGGTGTGCAGCCAATCGAAGTCTGTCACCTATCCCTCTAGCGCAGAGCCAACCTGCAGTTCGCGCATTGGACTTAACTAAAATTCGTATTGTTATATAAGTGAATGGAGGTAGTCAAGCTGAAAAACAATGGTTGGATTACTGTTCGAAGCGTGTCACGAAGGCCCCGATGAATTTCATGTGGCGAACATAGTCCTCGAAAGGGACTTCTTTTACAATACCGCCGCCCGGCCGGCCCGCGTGATCCTTGTCACCGGAGGCATGAATCAGGTATGGTTTATCCGTTTTTATGTGGACGATTGACAGATGGGCAACGATTTCCTCGCCTGAGCGTTTTTCCGGGTCCTTAACCCAGTACAGGATATCACCGTCCAGGAGCTGCTTCTGGACGGATCTGCTGAGAAGCACTTTTTTTGGCAAAATATCTACTGTAGCCCTGCCGCGCGAACCGGGAATCGTTTCAACCGTTCCGAGCGTGGCAGTGATGTTTTTCCCCCACTTCCCGCTGAACACCATGTCTTCGCCATACTGGTAACGTGTATCATAGTTGGTCACAAGGCCGTCCGCAAGCATGCCCTTCGTGGTAAACCGGAGCGCCAGCGCCTGATCGATTGCCTGACCAGGCGTGCTGCTCCGCGCCAGCTCGACGGAACGGAACGTATGGTACATGCAGTCGATCTTCTCATCGGCCACAATACGATTGGTGCGAACATAGAGGCCAAGGGGGTCGGGGTCGTAGGGTGTGCCGATGAAACGGCCCGCCCAGTAGACGATGCGCCTGTTGAAGGGAAGTTGGGCAACCCGCGCCTGTGCCATAAGGATCTCATCGGCGGTCATCTGGGAGGGTTGTTTGCCTTCATCGGGATCGGCGCCGATGATCCGGACCCCGTACTGAAACGTCTTGGCATAGCGACGCTCCCGGATGCCGACGATTTGAACTTTTCCCTTGCGCGCAGCCTGCATGAATCGCCCGTCGCCGAGATACAGCCCCTCTTGACCGCCGGAAAAGACCAGGATATCTCCGGGCACAAGGTCCTTCTTCGATACGTGCTCTCCGGCTTCTTTCAGTTCGCTACGATCTTTTACCGCGGGAAATCCGTGAATTCGATAGACAATGGAGATCAGCCCACTGATGTCGATGCCCTGGGCAGTCATGCCGCCAGCAAGGTACTGAACGCCCCGAAAGCGTAGCGCAGTGTTCGCTATCTCATCGGGCCTGGTGTCGTTCACAATAGGATCTGAGGACTTCACCGGCATTGTGTCGGTCCTGTTGATGATGGCCACGGAGCGGTCTGGAAACTGGACCTTCAAGCCGTTCTGCGTTTGTTCGAGTACAGGGAGATGCGTTCCGGCAAAGAGAGGGATTTTTTGATTGCCGGTTTTGTCCAAGATCAGCGCCTCGGTCTTCGTCGCGGAAATGACGATCCATTGGCGTTCGGAGCTCAGATAATGTTTGCCCTTATTTCGGGGAATCGAAACCGCTTCCTGCTGTATCCACCCCTCCAGGTTCCCCTGGTCCGAGATCGATATCCGGTAATGGTTGTCCTGCTTGCCCAGAATGAGTACCTCGTCTCCCATGAGCACCTGCGTTTCAAGCCGGGACTTGGGCAGCGGTTCCTCATGGACATTGGCGAGGGGAGCGGATACGATGCCGACGCTACCGTTCAGCGGCAGCTCGGCCTGAACGGCAGAAGAAAAAAGCAGGACCGCAAACCAGGAAAGCGCTATGGCGAGATGTTTTTTCATCGGGTAAATCAGGAAAACGGAGTGAACTGCAATGTGAACGCGTATTGTTCAATGGAAAAAGATGGTGCCGAAGGGGGGACTCGAACCCCCATTGCCCACCCTCGCGTTTTCAATTTAATTCAATAGTTACTCGTGTTTTGGGGGTAATAAAAAGCCCTTTTTTTGGTGCATAAGTGGTACACAAGCGTCATTTATACCATATTAAACCTTCACACTTCAACTATAAAATTTCCCACTGTCCTATACTTCCTCAAAATTAATTATTCGATGGCCTTGACAATAACTGCAATATCCCTATAATCGGCCTAATCAGTCCTAAATAATTCCAGCCAGCTTGGGATTTTAGAAATAGTTTGACTTCCCTCTTTCAGGGGACAACCCAACATGGCTTTGCAATCAACGCTTCGACTCGATAAGCATCGAGTAAGTGCGATTTGCCCCAACCATAATTATGTCAGAAAAAGAAACAGGTACGAGTCTTCGTTTTCGTACTCTAATGAGAAACGGACATAACCTTCCGACGTTTTAGTAAACAGCACAGTCAGCCTACCCTATGAAACGAATTATGCTCATTAACTCCCCGTTATTTGAGGAGAAGCATGATTTAAACAAGGAGGATTATCTCCCACCCTTGGGCTTGGGTATTATTGCCACAGAATTAATGAAACATGACAATATTCAAGTTAAACTGATAGATGCCATAGCTGAAAATAAAACCGTTACGGAAATAATAGCTGCAATATCCGAGTCTCAATCAGATTTCGTTGGAATAAATATTTTTACTACAAATTTCCGACACGTAAAAGAAATTATTGAGAAAACGAAAATAAAAACACACTTCATCATAGGTGGCATATCTACCCGGTCGCTTTATCATGAAATATTTAAATGGAAGACGCAGAATGACATAGACATTGTATACGGAGATGGCGAACTCGTAACTCGTGATATCGTATATTCTTGCGTTAAAGAGAAACCGTCTAAGCAAAGTGGTACGATGAGATTCTTCGTCATTTCTAAAGAATCTTCCTACCATGTGCAGGATATTTCGCAAAAGGAAATTGAAAGAAAGCTTTTTCAAAATGAACCGTATTTAAATTGCTATGGTCGCCCAGAAGTAAGTATTTATACGAGCAGAGGTTGCATATATAATTGTGCCTACTGCGTGGCGGCACATGATATTAATCATCAACTAGGCGTTCGCATAAAAAAGGTTCCCCACGTAATTTCAGAGTTGACCGGAATTAAAGCACTCTACCCCAGGCTCGAATATATCCGAGTGTTGGATGATTTATTTTTACGAAGCGGCCAAAGCTTCAGTGATGCAAATACCATTTTTAGTCAATTTAATTTCTTATGGCGTGCAATGTGCCATATAAAGCCATTATATGCTGTTGACATAAATAATCTACTCAAGCTTCATTCTAATGGCTGCAAGGAATTGTTTGTAGGAATTGAATCTGGCTCAAGGCGTATTCTCAGTAAGATTCATAAAGAGACCGATATTAATGTGATTTTAGAGGCGACTGAAAAAGTCTTTCAATCAAGGATTAATTTAAAAGGTTATTTTATATGTGGCTTCCCTTCCGAAACTCTTCAAGATTTAGAAGATACTATTGGGTTAGCAGAAAAAATAAAGCAACAGGCTGATAAGTACCAGGTCAATTTTAGAACCAGCACATTTCAGTTTAGGCCATATTATGGGACTGAATTGTACAATGAGATACTCGATAAATCCCCCTACAAAGAAGCTGCATCTATTCTTTTCGAGACGAAACAATCAGACTTGCTGAATGGAGACACTTCACGAAAATCGTTTGACTTTGAAAGCGGTAATTACTCATCAGTCAGTGACTCTGTATTACAAAATTGCATAGGGAGGATGAATGCTTTAAATGGTACTGTTTAGTACAATAAAAAAATGTAGGACGTGTGATTTGTGTCGCAACCAGCGACCGTTACTACAATTGAAAACAAAAGCCGATGTCTTTTGGGTAGGTTTATCTGCTGTGAGGACGGATGTCTCAAAGGATGTGCCATTATCTGCAAATACGAGAACTGGCAAATTAGTCGATGATATCGAAACCCTGCTTAACGACATATCTTTTTACAGAACAAATATAGTTAAATGTCTTCCATTAAAAAATACAAAGATACGGTATCCGTCAATAGAGGAAATGGAAAGGTGCTATAAACATTTATCAAAGGAAATTGACTATATGACACCCAAAATTATATTGCTCTTAGGAAAGCAAGTTGCATCTTTTATTTTAAAATCGAAGGGAATAAAAGAATTTGAGCTTGATGAAGGGTTTAATTATAAGCCAATTTTTATTGATGGAATTTATTATTTGCCTGTACATCACCCATCCTACGTACTCATTTATAAGAGAAAGTATTTACAAAATTATACAGCCAAGATAAAAAACTTTTTGACGCATTATCATTGTCAAGAAGCTATAGCCTAATAGGCCATTGCGAATGTCCGTAATTAATCTGAATAGACAGAGTATTGAGACAAACAAAAAGTATCATATTGTATCTCCTGAATTACAAGGTGTATAATTATTTCAGGAGTTTTGAATTATGAATACATCCATATTTGAACTTATTCGATTTATCGTTTGGCGTGCGACAGAGGCAAGAGGCGGTCTTTCGACCATTGCTCTTGTTAAATATTTATATCTCGCAGACTTATTCTACGCTGAGGAAACAGGTGGAAAAACGCTGACGGGGTTACCCTGGATTTTCTACCAGTATGGCCCTTATTGTACAGAAGGTTTTCGAGTGATTGATGATGCCGTAACGCATGGTTTTATCAATGCTAAAAATTATCAAAGCAAATATGAAGTGGACAAGGAATATAAGTGGTATTCGTCATTAGATGAAAATGAGCCTCAGTTAGATGTGCCGGTCCACGTTTGGGCATCGTTGTCCAGTGCTATCGGTAGGTTTGAAGATATACGGGATTTAATGAGTTACGTTTATTTCGAAACTGCTCCAATGCAACAAGCTAAGGAGAGGGCTCCTCTCGATTTTTCGAATGCCAGAAAAATCAAACCTGAAAATCCCATTGTAATGAATAAGCTTTCTGCAAAAAAGATAAGAAAGGCTCAAGAAATACTGAACAAAATACGTGAAACTCGCACAAGGAATAGTGTTGTATCGTATGCCGGACCATCACCCGTTTATGACGATAGTTATTATGAATTTGCAAAAACTCTTGATGATGAATGCGAAGCTCCAAAATTGACTGGCAAACTAATCTTCTTTGATTAAATAATAGCTAAAAGCGAGACTTCATGGGGCTAAGTCAAATCATCCAACCGTTTTACAGAACGCTCACAGAAGAAGAAAGTGCTACTCCCCCCGTACAAGGTCAAATATGTTTAATTCCAAGCATATTCCCTGACACGATTCCACAAGTAATCGAGGCTCATAGGCACGACAAGAGGGACCACTCCGAGGCTGATTTTACGATTCGTAATCTTAAAGAAACTGATTATGGGCCGAAAGATACCCTGCCTATCAAACACCTGAAAATAAAATCTGGGGAGGAATTAATAGCAGTTGGAAGCAAGCGAAGACCTGCTATTATTATACGTCCCGATACATATATATCAGCAGCGGTAGAGAAAATGCTTCCAAGCATGGGGAAAAGACATTTGCAACAAGCAGACACGTTTGTTGCCTTGCCAATGTTTTCAGCCCAAGTTGATGGCTTTGGAACTGGTTTCCCCGCTAAAATGATTTGCCGCATTAAGGTTTTAATGTATCCGCAATATTATTACATGCCACCTTCCACAGACAGAGCTATTCCGATTAAGGAAGGAGTTATTCGGCTCGATAGAATTCAAGTTATAGTCTCTCGAAATCCAGCAGTGCTTTTGCCCAAGAAGTATGCAATCTCAGAAAATGCATTAGAAATTTTACTATGCCAATTAATGCGATGGCTCAACCTGCCGATGAACCCGGATATAAAGAAAGATTACGACACTATTCTTGAATTGCTGGGCGAAACCTTACCTGCTGATGTATGTGCAGAAGATAAAGCTGAAAACAAATAGGGGATATGAGTGGGTTTCTGGTGAAATGATAAACAGTCAATATGATGTTTTTTGGAGAATACGAGCGGAAGGGGCTATTATCAAGAGAAGAGGTAATGCAGAATATTCTTGAACTGAAAAAAAAATCGAGGAAATGATTTTGTCGGCACTCGTATCGTGGTATCATTCGGGAAACGCAAGGCTATTATTGTTTGCAGTCACTGATATCCATCAGCTCAAATGAAAAAATTCGGAGTGAGCATATGATATGTACTTTTGACTATGATGGTGGACTAATGCATTTTAAGAACCTTGATGCTCTTTACAATTTTCATGTATTTTCTCTTGCGTGGCGATTTAAAGACCTTGCGACAACGGACCCTTGGACAATGAGATTGAATGCATTTAAGGAAAAAGACCCAAAAGCTGTAAATGCCGCGTGCTCCGTAATGCCTTACGCTGTTTCCAAACGTAACTGGCCTCAAAGAACATTTACTATGGTATCGGCAATTCCATCTACAGAGGAAGTTCTTCCAAAAGCCAGCGGCCTGTTTCGATTGGGTAAGGCAATTTCATCAGCCGTCTCTTGGGAGTGGAAACCTGAAGCAGTCAATAAAAAACCACATAGACCCTTACACACTATCTACAACGCCCCTGAAAGAGCCGCAGAGATAGCGGGAAAGTATTCTATTGTTCATTCGATTACTACCGATTATGTCTGTATCCTCGATGACTTAATCACACGTGGCGACACTATGGCGGACATTGTACGAGCAATTAAGGAACATAATCACAGAGTCATGGTTTTTGGCCTTGTCCTTGGCAAATCAGAAACTTACTCGTACGCAATAGACAATGGACATGAAATAAGTAATGACCATGTGCCAAGTGAATATGCAACCATGTGGGATAAAAATTATAAATGATTATGCAAAATCTGAGTCAAGATACTTATAGACTTTTAACATGGTTATGCCTCCCAAAAGTGGGAGTTGTGACCATCAGAAACATCGCTATGACTAGTAAGGTTCATTCATGGGACATAAATTTACTTAAAGAAAATAAAGTTTTGCCCAATTTTGACGATGGTCTACTTAATGAAGCAAGAACAAAAGCTGATAATATATTAGATTCGTGCCGTGAGCACGAAATAGCAGTTATCTCTATTCTTGATGAGAGTTATCCTCCACTTCTAAAAAATATAAAGGATGCTCCCCCTCTCTTGTACGTTAAAGGCTCAATGAAATCACTTCACTCAAAATGTGCTGCTGTAGTGGGTACACGAAAGGCAAGTGAAGCAGGGCTAAAAATTGCGGGCAAGGTTGCTCATTCACTAGCTGAAAATGGTTATTCTATTGTAAGTGGACTTGCGCTTGGTATTGATACTGCTTCTCATAAGGGGGTTCTCGAAATCTCTGGTATTACCATAGCCATACTTGCTCATGGTTTACACACAATTGCACCTTCATCAAATAAGGCCTTAGCGCAAGAAATCCTCGACAAAAATGGGGCATTAATTTCTGAGCATCCACCAGGAACTCCTGCTCGTCCACCTGAGTTTGTTAGACGCAATAGAATTCAGAGCGGAATGTCGCTTTTCTCTGTGATTATTGAAACAGGTGAGGTTGGAGGCACAATTTATCAAGCTCAATTTACTAAGACCCAAGGGAAAGAAGTGTATGTCATTATTCCACCAAATGACAATCCCATATATAATCAATTCAATTATTCTGGTGGCTGTATGATAATCGATAAAATGGGCGGGATAAAAGTTACTTCTACGATGGACTTACTAAACAAATTAAACGTGACAACTAATCAAGATAATTCTAATAACAATACACAAGACCAATTAGGATTTAATCTATGAAAGTCGCAGGCATTCTGTTAGACTTAGATGGGACTCTTGTTGATACGAATGAGCTTGATGCATTGCGCCATAAGAAGGACTGGAGAGGATGTGTTGCTGGACTAAACAAGACCGTGGTATATGATGGAATAAGTGATTTACTACAAAGAGCTTCTGAAAAAGGAGTCTGTATTGGAATAGTCACTACAAGTGTCTCATATTACGCTCAAGCTGTACTACGTCATCATAATCTCAAATATGATGTCCTTGTTGCATATCATGACGCTAAACCAAAGCCAGCTCCAGACCCATACCTTCTTGCTATAAAAAAACTGAGCCTTACTACGAACACTGTAATTGGAATTGGAGATACGACTGAAGATGCATTATCGCTCAATGCTGCCAAAATTATCGCAATAGGTGCTGGTTGGAGCAGCGTCCTTCAGAAGAATGCATCATGGGATAAGATTGCCGCTCATCCATCCGAAATTACTTTGTAATCCTGAGAAGGTTGAAACGCGGCACAATCCACCATCAACTTTTCCGAGTTTATCGACATTATAGACCTAGTGGAAATGAGTATTAAAGAACTGAATGAAGATTGAGCTTGAACAAACCGATATTGATAGAATCGCCTCAGAAATAACACAACGTGTTTTGGAGGGTTTAAAGTCCAGCATTGCAACAACCCTCCCTCATGAGGATACCATTTTAACCGTGAAAACATTAGCAGCATACTTGATGACAACACCAAAATGGGTATACAGTCACGTCTATGAACTTCCGCATTTTAAAGTACATGGTCTGCTGAGATTTAATAAATCCGAAATAAATAAGTATTTAACAAAATGAGCCGCTTCAGGATTCAGTGTCGGTAACCACAATGGGTAGAATCGCCGACTTTCGGCCCCTTATGGGGAAACCCATTGAGACTCCTGGCCATTTCTCCTTAAGGGCAAGTTTTTATGTATTACCGTGGGTGCTATATTTTGGGGCTACCTACACTCGTTCCGGAAGGACCAACAATGAATAATAAGTAAGAAAAATCGTTTACACTCACGCCGTTGCTTTGAAAACCGCTAGGAGGTCAGATACCTAATGCCCCTCTCTTTAATCTCATTCGCGAACCTACTCGGCATCCCCGTTGCGATTTCACACACCGCACGTTCTCACTCTCCCCTGTTCCTGAGAAGCCAACATGGGAAAAGGCTGTGGGCGAGAAGGGGAAAGATGAGAAAGTTATAAATAAAAGGAGGGCAAATTAGCATGGCAAAAGGCGATGAGCGATGCTACTCCGACTATGTTCCTGATAAATTACCTTCTCAACGGCTTCTGCTGGATAAGTTGGAAGAATTAGGGAAGGAGAAAGGAAATTCTCGTATTCTGACAACTGCAAGTGTAGGGGTTCCCGTTACTATCTTTTTACTTGTTATTAGAGAAGCGATTGAAGCTTTATGCAAGGAACAGAGTGAACTAATAGCGTCTCATTATGTTATTGTGGGATATTCTTCATCTCAGGTACAAGAAAAATTTAACCTTAACATAAACGGAATGTTCCCAGACATTCCTCAAAATACACGGTGGGAACTCAGCACTCCTTGGACAACTGCTAAAACTCCTGCCGTATCTGGGTGTCACATGATTGAAACGGTTTATCTTTTAAAACCAAATCCATCGCCTGACTTCCCATTAAACGTTGCTCTCAGTTCACCCCTTTCTGGCGTAACAGCATACAAGAATGTCTTGCGAATTGAAAACCCTGCCAGTGAAAAACGCCCTCTGATTAACGTATTCAAACCAACTTTTATCTGTTTGGAATCTTTTTATGCATTGAATGAACGACTCGAAGCGGAAATCAATGCCTTTTGCAAAGTCACGAAAGTCACAATGGCAAGACTTTCAGTGCCATCGACCTTTGATGCGATGTGCAGACGCAGAGGCAATTTAACACATGACGGGAATCTCGCAATATTTATCGAGCCAGAAACCTCAATTATCTACTTAGGAGATGATAATTTAGTTGATTCGATGAAAGCTGCATTGGAGGAGGCTTGTGTATTTTCGGAAAGCATATACTCCTCAATGTTGAATTTTTATAGATGATATAAAAGACATTGATGAGGGTGAAGAGCTAACTGCTAATTACAATACATATAACGAATGGGCAGATGGAGAAAAACCCCCGTACCTCATAAAAGGAGAACCCGATGCCATTAAAAGATGATATAAAGAAAGAGTTGCGAAGTCTGCATTTGGCAAATATTCACGGAAAAGACGAACGATATAAATCAGACTCGATAGTAACTATCCTTTTATCTGAGGAATATCAAGCACAACGTTTGGGTAAACAGAATAAAATAATCTTAGGCATAAATATATTTGGGTGGAATCCTGAGTTTGACGATATTATCGTTAAAGATGATTTTGATACGATATTCATCGAAGTTAAATATCTAAGGAATAATAAAGAAGGATACAGATATACCGAAGCCTTGTCTCAATCAATGAATTTGAAGAATTATATTCGTAGTAATAATATTAACGGACATGTGTTAATATTACTTTTATGCTCTATAGACAAAACATCATTAAACAGTGCTGAGTTATTGTTAGCTCAGCAATGTTCAATGTCTCGTCATGATATTATAATTGTTCGGTAGGATAGTCAAAATATGGGGAACTCGAGTTCCCGAACAAGTCACAGATACCCAATGGAGTTCAGCTTAATATGCTAAACAAAGTTCTCATTGTCGATGATTCCGAGCCGCTCCACCAGAATTACAAGGTTTCTCTGAAGCGGTACAAGTGCGAGGTAATCACTGCATTAAGCCGAGAGGATGGGCTGAAAATGCTGACCGAGAACTCCGGAGTGAGTTTAATTTTTGTCGATATGAACATGTCACTGTCTCGAATTAGCGGGATTGAATTTATTAAGAAGGTTAAGGAACAGGAAGCCTATGCCAACATCCCGGTTGTTATCGTAACTACGAGAGGTAAGAGCTATACAGAGGATGCCCGTAATTGGGCAGATGGGAATTTAGTAAAAGCGTTTACGTCAATTGAACTTCATTCAGTAGTCGAGAAGCTGTTTCCTGAAGCTGTGTCTGCTTTAATCTGAAAAGGTCGGGGCAAAATTTATTTTCCGGATTTTTTGAACGGGTCTGCTAAATTGTTTGGCTACGTTTTGGGAATAATCGGCTCTTACCCTACCCAAAAATCATTCTTAAAAGTGAGAAAGCATCATGTACCGCATGGGTACCCAAAGCACTTTATGGCTTTCGTGAACGGTTCCATCTAGCCCCTTTCCTATATCTGAAACAAGCCGCCGTTACCTTCTCCTTACCTCTGTACCCTTCTTCAACTAGGCTGCTGTAAACAACAACACGGCAACACGGCTAACCTACTGATTCTCCGCTCAAGACAATTTGCGAGGGATTATATTGGGAATTGAGAAGGGCACAACGGGGATAGCGAGGGCTATAGATGGAGGATATATTCTGCTGCTCAAAACCGAACATATCATTAATTATGAGCATGTACTAATGGAGTGTTAGAGTCCTTATTTTCAAAAGAGTCTACCAGACTCTACCATGAATGCTTGTCTTTGTTTTTCTGATAATGCTTCATTTAATGCTATAAGCTGTTGGCGAAAATGTACTGCATCTTGAGGGCTCTTTCTTATAATAACGAATTTGGCAATTTCAATCTTCTCCATTTTATGCCTATCCACAGATAATGGGAATGATGCGTCTACTGGTTTTCTGAGGATTAAAAATCCTTTTTTGCTTGCCTCAGTAATTACCTCTGTCGATAAGTATCGCTCAATTCCCGTAAAACTTACATCAAGCTCTGTATTTACATATGATGTTGACCACTGTAAGACATCTGATGTAGGGTGTGAACTTAATAATTGCCTGATTTCGTTTATCACTTTAGATGCCGATTCATTCCAATCAATTAAAACAAAAACTGGTGCCTTTAATGAACGACTCTTCAAAATATCATTGTTTATTCTTAAATATTTTTTTAGCCCCTCGACACCTTCGAGAGTACCACATGATATGGTTTTAATATCTTGTATTTCCCAAGGACAAGCAATTTTTAATAAAGAATAGGCAAAACTTACGAGCAGCTTGTCTGATAGACCTTCAACGATTAACAATGGTTTAGGTGCCCCAAATAATAGTGGAGGAACATAAGCCGATACACCAAGTTGAACTGACTCGTCAAGCAATTTTCTTGCTTCTTTTTCTTCAACGGCTGTTTTTCCGCTCCTTAATTGGCAAAGCATTCCATGCTGCGCATACCTAACGAATACATCGCTATGTGTTGTGCAAAAGGTCTGAAATCTAGATATGGTTGATTTACCCGTATCAGACAGAAGATTTGCAACGCTATATTCTAAATCCTTATGCAAAAAAGATTCTGGTTCTTCGATTGCCCAAATAGTAGCTTGGTGCCATCCAAACTTCGATGAAAATCTGGAGTCAAGATATTTCAAAACCAATAAAGTCAACAAGCTCTGTATGCCTGAACCGTGAAATAAGGCGTTAATATTTTCGCTCCCATGGACCTGCAACCTCGGAGCAAAACTAAATAGCAACTCTCCCAAATCAGACGGTATTGATAAATCAGCATTGTCAATATCAGGCACAGCTTTTTTTAGCTCAGACATGATAGGATTAACAAATTCTTTTGACAATTTTCTAAGCTCAGAAAATATTTGTTCTTGCTGTTGTTTGGCTACACTTTTTGACCTATGCAATTTAGATAGTAGTTCTGTCTGAATCGCACGTTGTTCGTCTTGCAAAATGGTTGATGGATGAATGTGATTCGGTATGTATCTAAATTTTATTAATGCCAGAAACTGTCTTATGCGGTCTTCATCACCTGCAATTGCTATCATTTCATCATCATTGCCTTTTTTATATTGAATCGCCAACTTATAATTCTTCTCTAAAGGTTCTGACGGCAAAGTCCAAGTCTTCGTAATGGAAAAATCTGTTCCCAACAAATCTTCTAGACCCTTTTTAACAGTTCTTGGAAAACTGAAGTTATCTGGTAATTTAAAGTGAATTGTCACGCTTATTCGTTTCTTCTTACTTCGTGATGGATTATGAAAATCCTCGTACATATTAAGGGGCTTGTTAGGTTCTGTTTCATTATTAAAAAACAAGTTGAGTGCTCTCAGAATGTTGGACTTGCCACTGTTATTCTGCCCAATGATTGGAAGATAACCTGACGATACTGGGATATTTGCCGATGAAATCGACCTAAAGTCCTTTATTACTATTTTTTCAATAATTTTCATTTTTTAGTACCCCATTACAAGCAAGTGGCGTTGATGGTTCATCATAAAAAAAGGAACCCCATGTACGGAGTCCCTTCCCATTTTCAGTTCAAAACAGAAATTATTTCTTTACTTAATTCCCAAAGGCTTTTTATAATAGTAACCATAAGCAAAGCTCTATTCAGCCTTCTTTCTGTTCTGTCCTCATTTAACGATTCAAAACTTGTTTTTTGTGATTTACATTTCCTTGTCCTTTTCAAGAAATTGAAGCCTTCCTGTCACATAGCAGTAGAATACTGAAGAGATAACCAGATGTCAAGAATAGAAATAATCATGATATAATTTGTTCATGTGTGGACGCTTTGACATACACAGTTCAATCGAAATAATCGTGCAGATATTCCAAATCGACTCCATGACCTTCAACATTGTTCCAATTGACAATGACTGACAATCAGACAAATACAAAGCAACGTGCTATGTTAGTAGGAGCTACAGGACTTGTAGGGCAGAATATCCTTCACCTACTTGTTCAGGATAGCACAATAGGTGAGATTCGTGCTCTGACAAGACGTTCATTGCCGCCTGATGACAAATCCCCTGTGGTCAAGGAACTAATCGCTGATTTTGAACGGCTACAGGACCACCCCGAATGGTTTGACGTTGATATGGTCTTCTGCGCTCTTGGTACCACAATAGCTAAGGCAAAGACACAGGCGGCATTCAAACATGTTGATTACGATTATCCCCTTACAGTTGCCAAACTTGCTCGCTCACAGGGTGCCCGTCAATTCCTTCTGGTGAGTGCCATTGGTGCAAATCCCCGCTCCAGGTTCTTTTATAATAGAATCAAGGGTGAGTTGGAAGACGTCATCCTGACACTTGGGTATCCTTCTGTTACGATAGCTCGTCCGTCCATGCTACTGGGCAACCGACAGGAATACCGGCTTGGGGAACATATCGCCAAGAAGATAACCTGGCTCTTTCCATCATTTTTGGCAGGTGTACAGGCTTCTCAGGTAGCATCTGCATTGGTACAGGCTTCACATCAGTCTACGGTGGGCTTGACTATTCTTGACAATAGAACGATGCGTTCAATTAAAATGGAGGGATAAATGACGAAGGCAATGACCAAATCGCAGTTGGTAGCAAAGGTAGCGGAGAAAGCATCTCTTTCAAAGAAGGCAGCGGGTGAGATACTCGATTTCATCGCAGAAACCGCTTATAAAGAAGCAAAGAACACCTTCGCGCTTCCTGGCCTCGGCAAGCTCGTACTTGTTCATCGTAAAGCCCGTGTGGGCAGGAACCCCGCAACAGGTGAGACCATACAGATAAAGGCAAAGAAGGTTGTCAAATTCAGGGTTGCCAAAGCTGCCAAGGATGCCATCCTCGGCAAGAAGTAATCATACCCACTTTGTTCTGTTATCCCAAGCCCATTCCCAACCGAGTGGGCTTTTTTCAGGCGCGACCATAGCTGCCTCATCCGGTAATTTACAATAGGTGTCATCAGGCATTCTGCGCACCCGCATCCTACAAATCAAATTCCGATGAATTGGTAAGAGAGGTAAGTAAAATTGCTTTTAAAACGAATAATGAAGAACTTAGCTTATTGTATTGAATAAACGGTGGCTAAAAAGAATACAGTACCTGCAAAACTGTCTGCTGTGTTGGTATATATATCTTTCAGGTACAATAAACCATTATTAACTGAATCTTCAAATTTATTAATATCTGCTTGAACTCCGGCATATTTTAACTCAAATGACTTTCCATCAGCCGATAAAGCAAATTGTGCAACAAAAACAATTTCATTTATACCAAATTTCTTATTAAAATCTGATACAACCTCGGCTGTTGCAAATCCGGAACCAATCAGCTTATCTATTGGAATGGTGCCTTTGAACTCAACAATCTTTCTCTTTTGAGAGTCCTCAAAATTTCCCCATTCTTTCTTGGTGAAATACTTGTAACCATCAAATGCATTACCCACGGTAACGGTTTCGTCCATTTGAATCGTACCATTTTTTACAAGGGCAATTGGATTTTTCGTGCATCCTGTCATTACCGCTGAAACTAATACCGCCATAACAAATATTCTTCTCATGGGCAATTCCTCCATACGAGATAAAAGGCACTTGTGTAGCCAAATGTTAGTTGCCAAATAACGATTCATATGTACGCATAACGAATTATAGCAAATATTAAACAACGGAGGCGAGATAACATCAATGATACTATATTACAGCTACTATAGAAAACCGCAAAAGTAATGCAACGGCATTTCATCGTTCTATGCCGTGTTTACGAGCTTTTCGCAGTAGCAATGTGTTGCATTACTTATGTTGCTTTCTATAATTAGTCAACTTCGCAAGCATTATACTTTTGGTTGCAATTTACTTAATGATTAATAGGATAGCTTAACTCTCATTTGATGTACATTTCTTTATATAACTAAATACAACCTCCCCAAAACTACTCCACTTCTGCTATCATTATCAGCATCAGGTGCACTCCATGTGCGGACGCTTCGACATACATTCAGCAACTATTGATTGGTGGTTCGATACTAAGGAGGTATTGAAATGATAAAGAAATCAATTATTAGTTTATTTGGTTTGATGATGGTCTTAATAATTGGATGTAGCTCATCCATACCAGAACCAGTTAAACAAGAACTTTTTGAGAAAAGACCGATAAATGAAGTGCTATATAAGTCATTGCGTGTTAATCAATTACCTAATAATATACCAATCATCGATAAATGGCTTGTCAAGAATGGATATATAACTTATCAGACTATCGATGTAAAGCTTAATCCTGAATGTGTTAGAGCCTACAGGGGCTATAGATATAATAATAATGAACTCTCGAAAATATGTAATGACCCTGCTCAAATAAATATTAAAGAAACCTCAAAAGCCATACCTTATTTAAATATGAATGGTCCTGATATACTTGGGATAACTTATGCTACTTTTCATGCAGATAAAATTGTAAGTGTACAAAAACTTGATGGGAAAGATGAACAAAATGCTCCATATGTAATATATAGATTAATTGTACAAATTAAAGTAAATCCAAGTTTACCTGAATTACCTTCATTAATTTACACCACTCCATGGACCTTGGAAATAGCTTATGACCCTTTTACTAAACAAATTCTGCAACACTTTAATCCATCTCCAATTACATCCGATATTGAAAATGAGTATATAAAATTTTTGAGTAACTAAAATAATTAATGAGGAATAAGACACGCTTCGAATACTGATGAATTGACAATAAGGCATTATCTTAATGAAACGGACATCGGACAAAAAGAATAATAATGGAATTGAGATAACCAACTGGACGGTTGGTGATGCATCAAATTATTAGAGTCTGGAACGGGTTAATGAGAAGGATGAAAATTATTATTCATCGAATATTTACACCATTCACCCAAATTGGCAGGAACATAAGGGACATAGTGAGAGGTATCAGGGCAAGTAGAAATGATTTATTTTATTGGAGGTAGTTATCATGAATATACAAATTGAACTTATTGAAATTGAATGGTCGGGGCCCTTTTCAATGGAAGAAATTCAAAAGTTAGATAATGGCTGGGATTGTGGGATTTACGCAATCTATGGAACCCACGCAGTATTCGGCCCAGACAGCTTGCTTTATATCGGTAAAACTGCCGATAATACCTTTGCGGATAGAATATGTTGGCACAAAGAAGAGTGGATTCCCTGGGAGCCAAGCACAACGATGGTGTATGTTGGAAGGCTTGGCGGGATTGAGAAAATGTGTGAATCTAAGTGGTCGCAGTGGGACGACATGATAGATAAAGCAGAACGTCTTCTTATCTTCTACACAACTCCACCATATAATTCAATGGGGAAAAAGAACCCTAATATAGGCAATACAGTTCTTTTAATAAACCACAAAAAACGACACAGAATACCTATGTCACTAACCAATTATGAGTGGCAGAGTTCAATATCGGGAGCTAATTGGACTGTATTTGGAAAGGAGGCGGGAAACCAGGGCTAACCTTGCCACCATAAAATCACAATAGGTACAAAAACCCTCAACTGTTGCTGCTTCTCAATAGGATAACGATTCATACTTTCTTTAAACCTTCGTGCTGAATAGTTCTGACCACTTGAGTTTAGCTACAGCAAAGAGGTATATGATTTCTATGATTCCAACCGTGTTCACAACAAACAGAATCACGAACCACCATACCTGTCCTCTTCTTCCTGAGTGCCAAAGTGCGAGTCCTTTCCAAAAGATGGACCATATTAAAAGAAAAAGCAAGTAGGGTGCAAGGACATGAAACCAAGGCATCGTTCTGAGGTTAGCCCAATTATGAAAAATTAACATTAATCATCACCTCAATTGTATTCTATCGTGGAATACTCCGTATTTCAATCGTTCTTAAAACCTGACTCCATCCATAAAAGCTCTCGTATCTTGTCCAATAATCTGTGTATAAATCAAAGTTTTGGTAATGTCCCTATGCCCAAGCCATTCCCTTAATACGGTAACGGGAACGCCTTGAATAATGCAGTTCACGGCGAAGGTGTGCCGCCAGGTGTGCGGGTGCGCCCGTTCGTCATCTACCCCTGATAGGTGACAAGCGTATTTCACGTAATTATATGCCGTCTTTCTTGACATCTGAAACAGGTTGTCATCCCGCTTCAGCCCTTTGACGTTCAGCCACAATGCTAGCTCCCCGATAAAGCCGTTCTGCAGCGGGAGAACCCTAATATGACCCTTCCGTTTCAACGTGGTCACTCTCAGGGCTTTCCCGATAAGGTCAATATCGGAACCAACCGTGATTGCTAATGCCTCTGATATCCGTAGCCCTGTATTCCAAAGGAACAAGCTCAGGAAATATGAATCATAGTCCTGACCTTTGAGGTAGTCTGACAATATCATCCTTGCCTCATCAGCCGTGAAGTATTTCGGAAGGCTCTTGTTGAATATCCGTGCTACTCCTCTATTCCCAATAACCGCTGGAAGTGTTTGCATGTGCTTACCCCTTTCGCATGCCTTTTGTGTAAGTTTGGCTCTTAAAAAAGAGCCGTTTGTCTGGTTTCTGACGGCTTTTATAAAGACTTAGGGCTGCTATTTACCCAAAATGCTTCCTTTTGAGTAAGAGAAAAAAGGCACAAAAAAGAGTATCAGAGCATCCCCCCGACCTGTACCGACATCATAGTGCTCTCTACCTGACCTTTCTGATAATCCTTTATCACCCTGAAGCACGTTGACTTGGGCACCTTCGTGAATTTTGCCACATCACGCACCGACATTTCCTGTCTGTGGGCATCAAGGATGCTCTGAACTTTCTCAGGGTCAATCGGTTTCCGACCTAAAACCACATTCCGCATTCGGGCAAGCTCTAACCCCATACGGATTTTGCTACTTGTCAGTGCTTTCTGAAATCCCGTCAGGGCATCTATCAGGCTCCCCGCCGTTGAATTCATGTCAAGCCCGTCACTCAGAGATATGAAGCCGATACCCAAGCCTCTAAGCTTGTCCAATACCATTAAAACCTGCTTCAAGGAATTGCCCACGGTCAGTAAGCTGTGAACGATAACCACGGATAAATCGCCGTTCTTGGCATCCCGCAATAGGTTGCTCAGGACGGGCTGCCCCTTGCTCTTGGATTCTACGTACTCGATGATTTTCCAATCCTGGGCTTTGGCATAATCCCGTAGCTCTTGCATGTTGTCATTCTCGATATACGGACAGGAACGGTGATAAATGGCGACCTTACTCATGGGTTTTCTCCTTCTGTCCTTCCTCCGCAAGTACCTTTTCAACGAGGTCAAGGAATTTGGTGAGCATTTTCTTGCCATCAACCCTCTTTAACTGTGCTTTCGATGGGTCAAGGTGAACCCTCTTGCCCGTTTTTTCGGCTTTTGTCTTCCCCTCTTTTGAGAAATCTATCTTCATCGCTGCCGCTGACTTGGGATTAATGCCGAGCACTAAACCTATTTGCCGTTCCGTGTATCCGCGAGCAACGAGAACAAGGCAGATATCACGCCGCTTGCACCCCAATTCCTCTTGCTTTTGAAGAAATGCATTAAGTTCTTTCCTAACATTTGACGGTTCCATGTTATGACCCTCCCTTTTTCAAAACTACAATTTTCCCGTCTTTGACATCCCGCTTAAATTTCAGTAGCTCTTTTCCCGTGGGCATCTCAATAATGATGTATTCCTCAAGGATTACCCATCCCCGCTCTCGGCAATACTCGGCAAGCGGGGTCATCTCAATATAACCATCAATACCTTTGACGATAGCAACCCTCTTTTTCTTCATATCCATCCCTTCCCGCCGCACTTCGGGCAATTGACCTCCGTATAAGCAGGAACGTTGCCGTGCGGTCCAAGGCCAACGGTAAACTCCACTTTTGTACCTCTCCCACCGCAAGCAGGGCAAGTATCCCCGCAATAGGTGGATGGGTCTTGATTTTCTCCGACCTTTATTATCGTCCAGAAGATAATCAAAAGAAGTCCTGCAATCCAAGCCGCTACATTTGCGGCATCATAGTACCCACATGCCCCAAAAATAATACCTAATAACCCAACGACCATCATTGGAATAGAGAGGTATATCATAGAAGACCTCCATGTTCATATCTTGGCAGATACAGCCTTGGGAACCTCATCTTCAATCCAATAAACCCGCCGATTAACTACATCAAAAGCGGACAATTTCCCGAAAAAGCAAGCCCCCGTATCGACACAAATGACCTTACCATAGTTGGCAACCTCGTGATGCACTGTGTGACCGCAGACAACAATCCCATCACCATCCCAATCCAAATCCCTATTATGCAATAGGTCTTTTATCGGAACATTGCGAATATCTTTTGTGCCGCGAGGTACGCCTCCGTGGACAAAGATATAGTTATGGTACAAATGATAGACATCAAGGCTCTCGATATACGGCAGCAGTAACTTAATCGCGTTTTCGACTCCACCGAAACTTCTTAGGGTCTCACTCCCGCCCCATGATAAAATCCACTCCAGGGGGTCACGCATGTCAGACATCGTGCCTACATCCTTCGTACATTTCAGGCTCTCGTAGGCTTTTTGTTCGTGGTTGCCGAGCAATAGCACCACGGATTCTGGATATTTCTTTCGTAGGTCATCAAGGTACAGAATACACGCCATGCTGTCAGGACCGCGGTCAATGACATCCCCAAGCTGAATAAGCTTGTCCTCGGCGGGATTGAAGCGGATTACCTTTTCAATCAGGTTCACCAGCATCTTTCGGCAGCCGTGGACATCACCCAAAACTAAGACCCGTGAATAGTGCATTATATTCCCTTCTGATTAAATATTCGGATATGGATATCGCGGACGGAGGAAGCTTGCCATCGCATCTACTGTTCCATCTGGATTCAACCCGAACTCGCATGTCTTGCAATCTCCATCGAAGCACTGACGACATTTTTCATACTTCTTCATTGTATCTGGGTGAATGGTTACTCCTACTCTTATCTCGTCTACATGCTCATCTATTTCTTTACGCTTGCTCATGCTCTCCTCCTAATCACAATAGGATAGACTTCTATACTTGCTATGGACCCTTTTGTGCAACTTCAGCGGGTGTGCCAATAACCCTTAGCTGTCTTGAAATATTCTTATCCCATGATTACCCTCCCATTTCGCAATTACCCGTCCTGATTCTGATATGCCGCCGTATGTTCTCAGGCAGTTTTTCAAAGGCTACCTCGTAACCAAGCCCTTCTGTTTTCACAAAAGCTTCTGACCACTGTGAGAACCCTTGGGGACTATCAGGGTTATGGGATAATCCCAGAACTGCATTATCAGCAAAAATTACCGTGAATTGGTCAAAAGTTTTGCCGCCGTTGTCATATATGGCTTTAATTTTCATGGTTCTCCTGCTTTCTGCCCAGGATAAAATCAACTGCTTTCTGTGCATGGCTTGCTGCTATGATAATCAAACGCTTATCGTTCTTCAGCTTCCGAAGCCAATTCTGTATGTATCCCGCCTGATTCTCGATGGTCACGTTGCTGATTCCCGTATGGCTGCACAGGAAAGAAGCCCCAAGCTCTGCTATCAGTTCTTCTTTTGAATAGGTCTCACTGCCAAAAGCATGGGGTTCACTAATTGATACCCTGTTCAGTCTGTCCTTATGACCAGTTGAATGCACGGTTTCATGGAACAGCGTACCGTAATAGCTCTCGATGCTTTGAAAACTATCCTTACGTGGCATCCTGATAATGTCCTGTCCTGGGCTGTAGGATGCTTGATTCCCTCCGTGCTGAATCATAGGTCTTTGCGGCATCCCGCTCATGACGGATTCGCACTCCGCAATAGGGTTGAATTTGAATTCAATCTTTTCCGTTTCGGGAATAGCAATACCTTCTATCTGTTCCAAATTGAAAACCGTGTGGTATCGGAGAAGCGGGAACATCTCTTCTTCACCATTCGTGTCTGCTTTTCCCTTAACCATGCTCCAGAAAACTACGGGCAATCCTTTTTCTCCCCTTTTTACATGACCGCCGAGCATTTGGGCTTGATTAAAGGTCAACCAATACGGGCTTTTGAATCCCGTATGGGAAAGCATCAGGACGTTCACGCCTCGGTATTCCTTCCTGCTGACAAGGTTGACAGGATTATGGACATCCCAAGGGCGGTTCCACGGGATTTGTCCGTGCTCAAGCATTTCAATTATCCGATTGGTGATGATTTCATAGACCTTCATGTGCTCTCCGCCTTTATAACATCAAATCCAAAAAGTGCTTTTCACCCTTTATCCATGCCGGTTTTGTCACTTGCCAGGTCCAGTATAACTCCACCTGAATGAGGTGCCAAGGGGTGCCCAAGAAAAAGTGCGTTTTTGGCTGGTTTTTATCACTTTTTTTGACCTATGTAGCTCAGGAGGTCATCGAGCTAGGATTGACCTATTGTGAATTTGCTTGCGCGGGTGGATACTGTTTCTGGGGATGGTTGTGCTGCAGATTTTCGGCGGAGAGGGCAGAATACATCCGCTGACATTCGATTCTTTCTGCTACAAAAACCCTGTCGAGTTTAGTTCTGTCAGGATAGAGAAGGGAAAGAGGGCTTAGTAGGCATATCAGGGATGAGAGCGGGTATTACGTCACAATCATAATGCGGAAAGGGGCTGTCTTATTGGGGGAAATATGATATTTAGAGTTATTATTTTTCCAGAACTTTTGCTAGTCGGAATACACAGTAAAAAAGCGCCTCGCAAGAAGTGCGTAACCTTCTTTATAAGCAACGAAATCTGCGGTTTTTTTAAAGGGGATTGGTGTAAGCTGAATTTTGGCGGTTATTTTCTATTCTGTTATCTCATTTTCCCAACTACCACAAACAATATCATACCGAGAACACCAATTACCAATACAGCAGCCTTTCTTTTTATAAATCAAACTCCACTCAACAAACCACAAAGAATAGCAAGTTAAAATAATCCTTCTAATATCTCTTTGCGGCTGGCGAATATATACCTCTTAGCTGAACTTGTTGTTATATGATTAATCTTATTTACCCATTCAGGTGCAACAGACACGACTCTCTTACTCAGTCCATCAACACTCTCAGTTGAGCGTATAAATGCTATTTTCTTTGACAGTGGAATCATTACCATGTTTTCGATTGGATTGTCTATGGTAATAAACTCTGCATTTTCTTGAGCTATATAAAAAAACCACTCACCTTCGTTTATAAGTAAGTTGAACATAGTTCGTGCAGTTGTATACATTGTCCACATTGCCCATTTTTGAACATAAGTATCAGTTGGTTTTATTTTGATAAAATGTCTTAGGTTTTCTTCACCTCGTTCCCGTAAAGCATTATTAAGAAGCCCATTGCCCACAAACGATAATAGCTCATGGGACTTCTCAGTGAAGCTATCAACTTTGCTCAAGTTTCGTGCATACAGCCAAGATAAGAACCAAATAATATCAACAAAATCATTCTCAGTCAGTTTCCCAACCTTACCATTCTCGATGGCTCTTATGTTTACACCATATTTTGCTTCTAGGTCATTTAAATAATTTTCAATATAATCATCTTTTCCCCCGTTGTGGGTTACAGTATAAATATGTTTCTTCTTCGCAATTTTCTCGGGATTAATGTTCGGTCGAATTTCTTCTTTTTCGATATCATACAGATATAATTTCCCTGCTTTATCACAGAATCTTCTAAGATATACTATGGGCAAATAATGTTGTCCTTGAGGTTTAGCGTCCATTCACCCACTCGCATTCAGAAACGGTGCCTGCTCCAGTCCCAACGCCAAGCCTAATAAACAAAGCGTAGGCGTACCCTAATTCGTGGCGATAAGCGCCCATCTTTAAAATATCCTTTTTTTTCTTCTCAGGATTTGAGTCCTTTTTTAACTCAATTGCGAGCAAATTAGTTTTCGTCATGCGCACGTGGACAATAATATCGGGGTATACCTCGTCTGGGCCCTCACTCCATGTAACCGTCTTCGGCGCTTTTCCCATTCGGTTGTATTCCACATCTACGTGGTAGTCTGAGAAATGAGGCTGTAGATATTGGGCAATCTTTGCTGCAATAGCCTGCTCGGATGCATTGATAGCGAGAAGCTGTAAATCTTGTTCAAAAAGCCGATTAATACTGTCCAGCACTGCCGCACCTACAGCGGGTTCTTTGCAGGTTATCAGTATCTCTTCATAGTTCATCTCATTTTCCAAACTACCACAAACAATATCATACCGAGAACACCAATTAGCAATACAGCAGCCAAATCTTCAACACTTCTTCTTCGCTTTCCTTGACCTGTGAGAAGCCTTCATGATATGTCTTACTGTCAGCCGCGCCGCTAGCGAGAGAACCACGATAAGCACCATGAAAAAAATGATGGTGTGCTTGCCGCGTTGTGCAGTATCAACTGTTTTGAGAAGCATCATCAATAATTTACGTAAATTGAACTTAACTTACTAATCCCCTCGCCGACCATTTTTTTTAATAAAGTTACCAGGACCAGACAGGGCATTTGGATTATCTAATTCATAAACACAATCAAGATATTTTTTTACTTCTTCCCAGGGTTTATGCAGTAGGTAATATTTCTTTAATACCATCCCTACGTCAGCCACGGTAGGTCTGTTCTTTGATAAATTTATTGAAAGCGCATCTTGAGAATCTTCTTTTGCGTGAATATCTCTATTCTGATGAGCATATGAATAAAATTCTATAATTTTTCCTGGTTTTCTATATTCTGGTACGTCTGAGCATTTTTCACCGCTAGCTCTAGCCCTATTCACATGAGACCTTGAAAAGCTATCCTCGACTAAATGCAAAAGTGAGCCGAAAACCACGTTGTGGAAATCCTCATCCGCATCAAACGTATTATCATCAGGAATAAATAAATTTTGAGCTGTCCATTCTTTGGTAAAGATTTTATCTATGCCATTGATACCTGTTTTTCGTACTTCAGTACCTCTATCAATAACACCTGTAGCTACTTTATAAGTATACTCAGCCCACATCATAACTTTATCTCTCGTATCTTTAGCCAACTCGTTATCGCGCGATGCCATCGAGTGAAGAAATTGCATATCTCCAAAGTGAACGCGATAAAGTAAGGCTTTTCCTGATTGAGCATCATAGTATTTATTTTCTTCAGAGGCACCTTTTTCAGCATCATACAAAAGAAGTAACCAGCATTCTGGCGCATATGGTGCTTTTATAACTTGACCTACATATGTCTTGCATAGATTGTCTCTGGTAGATGTCAATTCAAATGGAGGATTGTCATTCCACTGCACACCGGCAATGACCGCAGGCGGAGCTAAATTATTTTTAACAGCATCATTTTTGTTAGCCGCTATAACTGAGCATTTATCATCATCATATTTATTATCCTGGCACCCGTATATAATATTTGTTATGCGCTCATGCACCGGATGAGTAAATTCATTTAGTATCCATTCAATCGTGGAAGGCGACAGCGGTAAGTTATGAGGTGATTTTAGGTAAATAACATCGCCGCTTTCATCACCTTTTGGGCTGATTTCAAAACTGTAAACTGGCAGCGCAGAAACCATAATAATCATAAAGATAAATAAGATTAATTTTCTTTTGAAATAATTCGGAACCATAGCCATCCCCCCATTTTTTATGAAATGTTAATTTATATTTATCCTTCTTGAACGTTGTTTCTTAAACGTAGCTTGAAATTAAATTCGTAAATCACATACGCTCTTGACTTATTATCCTAATTTGGGATATTATGTCCAAATTAAATCCCTGCGTTATCGTGAAATGAAAAAAACATTAATCAAATTCCCCCAACAGCAAATATTCAAGTCTACAAAAACTCCGTTAAAACTGGCGTATTCATCGAAATTGGGTGCTCTGTTTGCGGACGATTGCTTGGAAATCCTCAGAGCAATTAAAGACAATCAGATTGACACCATTTTTGCAGACCCACCATTTAACCTCGGCAAGATTTACGGAAAAAGCACAAATGACAGTCTTACCGAAAAAGAGTATCTAAAATGGTGCAAGGAATGGATAACAGAATGCGTTAGGATTCTCAAGCCAGGAGGAGCACTGTTTATTTATAACTTGCCAAGGTGGAACATCTACTTCGGCAACTATTTAAACGATTTGAAGATGCAATTCAGACATTGGATTGCAATCGAAATCAATTCGACTTTTCCCATTAAAGGAAGACTCTATCCGTGCCATTATAGTCTTCTCTACTATACCAAGGGGAAACCGACAACATATCACAATATCAGAACACCCATCCTAACGTGCCGTCATTGCAAAGGGGAAATTAAAGATTACGGTGGTTATCGTAAGGACATGAATCCTAAAGGCGTTAATCTCAAAGATGTATGGACTGATATACCTCCCGTAAGGCATAGAAAGTTTAAATCCAAAAATCGAAATGCTAATGCCTTGTCTACAAAATTGATAGAACGTGTTGTTGAACTTAGTACCAATCCTGGTGACTTGGTGTTAGACCCATTTGGTGGTAGTGGAACTACGTTTGCTGTTTGTGAGTATAAAAAACGTAAATGGATAGGTATCGAGATTGACTATGCCGATGATATAATCCATCGTCTACAATCAGGTAAAATTCATCCCCATAAAAACGATGACTACGTTGAACGATAGCTACTCGATGGCTCTACCGTCTGTTCCCTTCGGGATTTTAGGAACATCTAAACTCGTACCGTCATGTTCAACCACGACAATTTCGAGGACACCATTCTTGCAATTGATGCTTTTCCAAAAATCAAGGTAAGGCACCAGCTCTTCCCAGTTGCCAATTCTATCCGTAAGAAATACCTTGAACTCGTTTGATGGAACAACTAACGTACCGCTTATCAAGGCTCCCTTCATAAGCCCTAAACACATCTTATTCAAAGCCCTGTGACTCGATGATATGTTACCAGTTTCCCATTCTAAGGCTGATACGCCGTCATCGCTATAAAGCACAGCATCTAACTTCCCCGGCTTCTTTCTTGTTGCTATATCGAGAGGCCTTTCTGGTTTCCATCCTTCTCTTTCAAGAAACTCAATAAGCCCTTTCTTGATAGGAACTACGCCATTACCCTTACCTCTTTTTTTCCCGCTTTCGGGATAAATCAAAAACGTTCCGCTGCCTACGGGCCAATCTATACGCTTAATAGCATCGTGAAGAAGCTTCCTCGTTTCCTCCCAATGTTTAGACTTGGGATAGCCACCAGAACTTATTAGTGTTTCAACGTGGACAATTTTCATTTAGTCACTTTGAATTAAGGCTTTGTATGATTTTGATAGGGTCAGCTTTGATTGCTTTCGATATTTCAAGAAACTCTATAACGTCTATTCTTCTTTCTCCAGTTTCATACTTAGACACAAACGACTGAGGCTTTTTAAGCCTTGACGCTAAATCTGTCTGGGTTATGCCCTCATTTTTCCTCAATTCGATAAGAAGTGAGATTAGTTTGCCATATTCACTATTATGGATAGTCTTCTTCATATCTGGTATATAATAACCCAATTCAGGATATATCCCAACTTGGGATATTGATGACAATAGAAGCATCCAGGGGCGGCATATCAGGTCGGGCAGATATCGGAAAGGTGGATTTATAATTAGGTGATGTAGGTGAATGATGGATGTGGCGGGAGGCTACTAGAGAAATGAAGCGAGGTAGTTAAAAATTCTTACCTACATGAGTAATTTGCTACAAACCACCCTCCCACTGTAGCAAATAAAATAGCCATTAAAACCATGACAATTTCTGGACCAGTGCAATACGGGTAATCATGCCCTCGCTCTTTGTAAATATAACGCCCTTTTGCTGACAATAGTCTGTAATGAGCGGTCATGGAAATGGGGTGAAATGCAATCAAGATAAAAGCCACTGCAAGCATCACTCTGGCTGGCTTATTAAAATAACCATTGTTGAGTGGCACTACCACGCACAGCACAACCACGCACAGCATACTTACAACATAATAACGTCAGGGATAGGAAACCACGTTTTTCTTCCAGCATCACCCACAGTAATCTCTCGATTTATGCGCCATCCAAATGCTACGAATTGGAGCGCAACAATCATAGAAACTAGTGTATTAACATTCAAAGCTGGGTCAATAGTCTGCATGTCAGAGCTCCCTATCTAATCTCACCCCGTATTTTACGGGCGGCTTCCCATGACCATCTCTCAAGGGTGTTTATGTCAAGATTTGCTGGCATTTAATCCTCTATTTCAGAATCAATACTTGAATCGATGGGTTCATCACCATGCTTCTTCATTCCTTCTTTCAATATGTTCAAAAAGGTTGAATTACGCCTCTCTGCATCCTTCAGGAACGCATCAAAAGAAAGGATATAAATACCTGCAAGAACGCTTGGTTTGCCCTCATCGATGATGATGCTTTGTTCTTTATAAAACACTTGGTCTGCCGAAAATAGTTCAGTATATCCATCTTCTTTCAGCGAAATCCGAAACTCCTTATCAATGTCTACGATGCCATAAAACCATATGCGCTGTATCTTATCTGGAAAGTATTGAAGAAGCTTTCTTGCTCTTTGTCTCAGTTGGCTGACCACTTCCTCCTTCTTTGCTAATCCCAAGCCAAGCTTTTTCAATTCCACGATTACAACATCCACTTTTGTGGTGGTTGCCGGGTCATTAGAAAAAATGAGTGCTATATCGGGTCGGGAGGCATCCCTTTCGACTGACTCTGTCTCCAATGAAATTCCTGTAATCAGCTTGGTCATCTCTTCATTACTCAGAATTGAAGAGTAAGTCATATATTTATCATCGAGCAGCCAAGCATTATTTGTGTAGATGTCATCCATAAAGCTCGATTTGTGAAAAGACCGCTGCATAGGAACGATAATTTTGTGAATATCTGCTTCCAAACTATTAGGGTTAATTTCATTCAGTTTGCCAATTATCTTTGTTCGGTAAAGAACATACTCCATCAGCAGACGTGCTGATAGCTCAAGAGATTTTTCATATTGCTTCTCGCTTAACGTATCGGAATCCAATATTTCCTTCTGAGCATTGAAAAATCTCTTCTGTGCTGTCTCAAGCGATTTATTTTGATTTATCAATCCGGCTGTTTCTTTTTCAAAATATCCCTGCAAATGTGGATATCTATTTGAAAGTGTCTCCGTTACAGTGTCATTGCGCTTTTTAATAAACGGAATTTTATCACTCAGTATTCTGCCAACGTTTTTAACGTAGAGCCTTTTAAGTGCTCTCATGTCCGTATCTTCTAACTCCAACTTGTCTCTTGAAGAATTAACCTTACCGTTAAAGAAATCGGAATACAGTAGAAATATTATTTCAAATCCAATTGGAATGTTGTCGATAGGAACAAATTGAAGAGGTATCGTTCTTCCCTCGGCACATACCGCCGTTATCAAGGATTTAGATTTATAGTCCTGCCGAATGCTATAGTGCATATCCATTTTCTGGAACATATCCAAGCCTTCAGCATCAAATTCGGTCATTTCAAATTCGGGGAGGTCTTCAATTGATATTACCTGTGTGTCGCTATAAAAATCATATTCACGATTCTCTTGTGCAGTTCGCAGTGCAATAGAAATATTTAAGTCTGATTTTTTGATTTTAAGGTTGTGTAGAACGGGGAAAAATTCTATTTCGAGGGACCTCTTGATTGAAGACGGTTTTAGATATTCGTAACTTTTAATAGATTTTTTGGAGTAACCAAAAAATGACAAAATTGTTGAGTTTGTCTTGCTCTCAATATCAACAAGCTTATCCTTAACCTTGAAGCTGCTCGAAAACGTGAACGTCCTGCGCTTGCCGTCAAAATCACTCTTTACTTCTATCCGATTAAAATAATGCAAATATACAAGGCGACCAATTCCTTTGTGGTTGGGGTCTTCAATTTCGAGAAGTTTTGTAAACTTATTAAAGTTACGACTAATAAATCCTTCCCCATTATCTTCTATTTCAATTTGCAGTGTCTCAGGCTCGTTGTAGTCAGCAATATTAATTCTGATATCTATTCTGGTTGCCCTGGCATCAATGGCGTTTGCAACAGCCTCATAGTAGACCATCTCTAAAGATGGATTTGCGTAGAAGTGTTTAACGGCATTTGCTACGTTAATTTCCATAGCTCTAATCCTCAAGGAGTCAATTGCAGTTTCAAGAAAATGACGTCTCTATGTCACGCCTGAATCATCATCGACTCGTATAGTAGAAAACTACATCATTAGCAATTTTACGTCCTGATGCAATCTTTATCTGGCTTTTTGGCAATTCTAAAGCACCTGCCAACTGGTTTTTCTTCTCGTCAATCCACGGGCTACCATTTCTATTAGTCTGATGCTGATAGAATACCAAGACATCCGCCGGCTTTAAAGCATTGAAGACCATTTTTGCCTCCCTGTTCAGGACATGCTCAAATTTAGGATTCTTCGACTCTAAACCAGTATCAGGGTCTAGGAATACGATGCATCTGTCCTGATTGAACCGCTGGATAAACTCAATTGCTTCGTTATGGTAAGCATTCCTGTCTTTACCAAATGGAGAATCAAAGACATCCACTTTTACCTTTGACCTCATCTGTTTAATATTCTGTATATCTCGAAAGAAACCAGTAACGTCATTGGGGATGCTAACATCCTTCTCATCAATCGAAACCTTATCGAAAAACGATGGCCGGTAATATGCAATCTGGATAATCCGCTTGGCATCGTACTGTTCCGCAAGATGGAACAGCACTGACCACTTTACTAAGTCACGATTGTCAGCAAACCAGATATCCCTCATAATTTAACTGATTATATCCCAAAGTCATCATTGAGGAAACAAAATACAGATATTTATGGGCAGGCTGAAAATGCTTAATAGGGGGATAGACTCAAAAAATCGGCGCAACCCTTGAGGAATCGAGGTAGTTGGTCACTGGCGGACACGGCATATCTCGCCATACTTCTTAAAGTTTTCCATATGCTCTTCTGACGACAGATGAGCATTAGGTTGTGGTATAACTGTGTAACGATTGCCCACCGTTTCCTTAACATCCGCCCCTATCAGTCTATCAATCCCCTTCCCAATGCATATTACATGCTCTGGACGGGCTTCCTCAATAACACCCGCCGTATAATACTCCCATGACTTCCTTATGACTGATGACATGATTTTATGTTTAGGTTTTTCCCCATCATTGTATAGAGCTACTATGCTGGCATCCACTAACCATATGCCCATTTGCTTCAGGCTCAAGAGGAGGTCTACCTTGTTCTTCACTCTTTGCTCATAGGGAGTCACGGATAAAACCGGGCTGAAATCCTTTATATCTGTAACAGAATGTAAGCAGCTATAAAATATCTTCCAGAACTGGGGTGTCCCGTCTCGCTTAGGATGCTTACTACTGCCAGTCAGTTCCTTTTCTCCGTAGGCAAGACAATATACAAATTTTGCATAATCAGTGGGGTATCCGGGGAGCTGGGCTATCTTAGAAACGGGGATACTTCTATCAGATGGGGTGGTAAATACATGGGACTCTGCCAATAGGATAATTCTCACCTTATCAGGCTTCCAATATCGGCGGTATCTTTCTACCAGTTCAACAGATTCGTATGGTTCAATACCATCACTGAGTATTTCCTGAAGTTGATTGTAACAGTCGTGGAGTCTGTTCGACGAGGTCAAGCTTTTAGTTGAAATTATCTGAGTGGCCCGTTCCCTTCGGCTAAAGTATTTTTATCGGTTCAACGGTGTAAATCATCGCTGTTTATAAAATCGGATTCGTAGGATCGCCATATGTGAGTTTTCTGAGGCCGAGCCATACCTAACCATCCCCCTTTACGCAGCCTCTTTGACTGTTAGGTCATTTAATTCTTCCGCTTCGATCCGTTTCATCACGTCCGCGATGAAGGCGTGGCCCTTGATCTTTCTGAATCCTTGTTCAGCATATAAGAGGACAGAAGCGAGCCAGCGCTGCATCATCTTGCTGTCGCGGTAGCGCTTTATATTGCCTTCTGCTTTTCTCACCGTGGAAAACATGCTCTCGATAGGATTGGTAGAATGCAACGTCTTCCTCAAGAGAGCGGGGACCTTCAATCGATGAAGGGTGAGAATGTCTTCTATCGCTTCCATGAGCGAATCAGCCGCCGACTCATTAATGCCCCGAAGCCATTTCTCCATGTCCAGAAGCATCTGACGAGCGTCCGCGTAATTATTCTGCTCCAGGGCTGTCCGGAACCTCCAGTGTGCGCCTTTCCGGTATTTCTTCGGCAAATGATGCTGTATATTCCGGTCCTTGTGGATCGTGCACCGCTGATGGATGAGTTTCTTACCGAAGCGATCCCGGAGTGCCTTGATTACGCCCTTGCCGCCATCGGTAACCCAGATGATTCGTCGTGAAAGTATCAGACCTCGCCGCTCTATATCAGAAAACAGCTCTTCACACAGTTCATGGTTCTCCGTCGCCCCCTGCCAGAACCCCAATGTCTGCTTCTTTCCGGCAATATCAAGCCCCAGCGCCACGATGAATGCCTCTCCGCCGCGGTGAACAGTGTCTAAAAAGACCGCAAAGGGAACGAATGACGTGAGTGACCGTTCCTTAAACTCCTGAAGCTGTTTTGCTGTTGCCGCGACGATATGGCTCGATACCGTGCTGGCGGACACTCCAAATGCTCGTGCCGTATCTACAACTGTCTCCGCATACTTCCGGCATGATATGCCCCGAAGCACCTTTCCAAGCAATTCTTCTGCGAAGACTTCCGGTTTTTTCATCTTCTGATAGCTCTGCAGTACAATCTCACCCGCCGGACCTCGAAGCCGAGGGTGGGTCACCGGGATCTTCTGATCTCCGATATAGACGGAACCGCCCTGGCTAGCCCACTTCCGCAGATCGGGACTGTTAGGCTGGTAGTCGGGGCCGGCAATCTCCTCCCGCTCGATGTACATGATCGTCTCTGCCATCATTCTGCCCATTTCCTTCATGCATTCATCAAAACCCTGTTTCCCTTTTGCGAAGACACAATACATCTGTTCGATGATCTCCCGCCTTCCGTATGCCTCTTCAATTCCTCGTATTGCCTTTTTTCTCTTCCTTGTGGTATCCTTCATTGAGTGGCTCCTTTCTTTTTTCTCTCTCTACCGTGGATTATGCCACGGGGGAGCCACTCTTTTCAATTTCAACTAAAAACAGTATAACCTGAGTCTGTTCATTATGTTTCCGTAGTTTCCTTCGGGAATCATTCATCACTGTGGTCATCCACATAAAACCATTCCTTAAAGAAAGCGTTTTTCTTTGAGTTACTGGATATCTGTGGTATGAATCAACTTATCCTCATAAATCTCAACTCTATTTCTCCCTAATTTTTTCGCACTCGTTTTAGCTTGATTTGCATATTTTTCAATTTCTCTTTCAGTATAAACACATTCCTTGTGAACATAATATAAACCAATTGACACAGTTAGAGGAATTGTGATACCTGGAACATTCATTTGTGATAATTTTAGCTGAAATTCCTCTAAATAATCTTTTGAAAGTTTAAGTGACATGTTCGGAATAATCATCATATATTCGTCACCGCCAAAACGATAAGCGTAGCCGTGTGAATAAATGTGGCTTTCAAGCTCTCGCATGAATCTCGGAAGCAAAACTCGGTCAACAGTCGGCTCCCCATATTTAGTGTTAAAACTTTTGAAGTTGTCAATGTCTAAGTAAGCCACAGAAAGACCCACATTGCGAGAGTTGCACTTTTGACGGTAGTAATTTAAGTCGGAATAAAAAAGACGAGGAGAAATTAGTATGTGAAATTTTTCATCGTATTCTCTGCTTTCCAACTTCCACTTAAGGTCGTCCTCGATTTTTTCTATATATTCAGTTGATATGTAGGCTGAGAGAGGAGGCAATTCTGTTGGTTTTGTGGAAATAAACCATTCTTCTTTAGTAAACTATTCGATAGCCTGCAGTCGTTTTTCTAATTGTTCTATAATATTTAAATCGGAAGTTTTCCCAAGCGGTTCTACCAGTTGATTTGCCATATCTTGTCGCTTATGAAGAATAGCCCTACAAAGCAGAGCTAATAAGTCATCATCAAGAGAAATGCTTGTTTTTGCCATGCTTCTTGTCCCTTTAATCCGCATTCTGGTCCCTATGTTAGTGTTAGTAAATATTCCAATTAACTGCTGTAGATTTGTGTCGATTTGAGATAATTCTTGTGGAATAACACCACTAAATTCCTTCGTTAAAACGTTTATCAGTGTCTTTAGGACGTGATTTTTTAGTTCCTCAACGTACTGTCTTAAATTGTGTGCATCATCTAAGAGTAATTTGAAACTGGTAGTCAATGGATTCTCCTATCTACCTCGTATTCTGCCTGTCAGTTAACTTTCAACCTCAGAGCTGCGAACGAGAGCGGTCTGCAGAATAAAGTATATTATCGTTAATATTCATTGTCAGCGTGAGTGAGCCAGAACTTACCACAATAAAGTTCGATGGATTAGCATTTGGACAAAAGATTCAGCAATACTTTGAAGTTGCGAATCCTGAGTATCTGAATCTCCAGTAGTGGGATTTTGTGCAACTAGTCTTTCATCCCAAGGAAGTTGGGATATATCAGCATTTTCGTTTGGATTTGCTTCGATAGAATTGCTAAAAAATATTCCACATACATTGAAATATTTTTTATGAGCATGAATTATTATTTGTTCCACATCATCGTGATTTAAATGAGATGAAAATGTATTAAAATCTGCCTGTTGTAAATGATTTTCAAAATAATTACTTACTGACTCATAATCAGGCCTTTCTTGATAACTTCTATTTCCAATGGAAAATGTTGCTATTTTTCTTATCAGGGAAGAATGGGTTATTTCAAACACAAGATTACAATCGAGGCGGATGTCCCGATTATCATCGGACAAGAGCTTGATTATCTTCTTTTGTAGGCTTGTTTTTCCCGTGTTATCATTCCCAATAAATACAAATAACCATCTAGATTTTAGAGACATTATTAACCTCATTCTGGATGTCTCGAAAGAATCCAGTATTTTCATCGGGAATACTAACTACCTTATCATCAAATGAAATTTTATCAAATTTTGATTTATTCTAATATGCTATCTGGATAATCCGCTTAGCATCGTGCTGTTCTGCGAAATGTAACAGCACTAACCAATTTACTAAGTCACGAGTATCCGCAAATCAGTTGTCCTACATAGCGGCTCGATTATATACCAAATGACTGGCCGAGGAAAGAGAATAACTTTTTTGCACGGATAACAAGGGACGGGCAACGTAAGAGCTGTTTACTTCGCTGAGGCCAGTCACGAATGGTTCATGACGCGGACACCATTACCCTATCACGGTCGGGCTGAGGGCGAACGTCATCTCTGATTATAGTTAGTAACAAAAAAGAAGGCTTAGAAAATCAACCGCTAATCATATAGTGCTTTAAATACATTGAATCGCTTAATTTTCTTCATGAACGGGTCAGGTTGCAAGTATTCTTTTTCGTAATTATCAATCTGGGCTATAAGCTGAGTTAATTTATCGTCTAAAAAATTGGGGTCCTTCAATGATTTTGCATTCACTAACCCTTCTCTGAAAGCGTCGAGAAAGGACCTTAAAGCATCATTGTATTCAGTCCGAAATTGATTGACCGATGACTCCAATATGGGATACCTTGTTGATAAATTGTAGCCTGCTTTTACATTTTGCAAATTGACCACTCTGGAGTATTCATCGTAACTATTTTCATCATTAATCTTTAATAATGCTGCCAATTGTTGTGTATAGGGCATACCTGTATCTTCTGGCTTAAAGCCTAAAGAAGTTGACAATTGTGTATCGTAACCTTTTACAGTTTTTCCTAAAGCATCACTTAGCTTGCTAAGAATTGTTTGATGGGCGAGATATTGATTTCTTGCTTCTATCATTTTGTCATAGACAGAAATATATGGAGCTAACAATTTTTTAAAATTATCAATATTATTTTGCTGTATAGGAAGAGCGGTGTCTATTGTATCTTTCTTAAGTGGGCCCTCACTTTTTAAAGTTGCATCAGAAAATCCTGCGACTGATTGAACTATAGAACTTACTGCACTCGTAATTGGATTAGCTTTGACAAGTGAATCAACGACTGGATTGGTGAGTAGTTCGCCTATAATAGTTTTCAACCTACTAGTGGCTTTGGGTTTATCCTCAACAGTGAAGCTCTGGTTTGCAAACTTAGTTACTACATCGGTAAACTTGAAGCCAAGAACATCACTCGTCGGATTTGCTGCTTCTGTCAGTGCTGTAAAAAGTTCAGTGAGTTCTTGTTGCTGGATTAAAGCATTGTAATTTGCCTCAAGAACAGGCGTTTTTTGAACTGCATTATAAATCACTACAGACATATCATTGTATTTATCTTTTATCATGCTTAATCTATCTGCTTTCAGCGATTCGACTTCTTTTGAGAGAGATTGCAAATCTGCATCTGTTGCTGCATCAAATTTTTTTACCATTTTCCCTCCCTTATTTAGTTTAAATAAACGTCTTGTTTAGTTTATTTGAATGAAATGATTAATAAACTGACTGTTTCGATTTCTGTCTTAGCTGAAGCGATTTAGGAAATGGATATATTTTTCAATACACATTCAGCTGTGATTTGAAAATAATATTTGATTTTGAAATAGAGCCGTATAATGAAGATTAGGAGTATTTTATTTAGCCACATCCAGAAAGTAAAGTCAATGGTTTTTTGGAGACAATTATTACCTTATTTGGAATATAGAGCCTGTTAAATAATGTTCTCAAAACAGTCTAAGGCAAACAATCCCTGACTTTTTAAATCCCGCTCTCAGCTCCTCGCCCTTCTGAAAAAAGAACTCATCTTCCAGTGCCCATTACATCCCGTTTGCAAAGAACAAGCTCTCGGTTGTGGATGTGGATTAGCTGATGAAGAAGCGTAAATATCTGTAGCATAGGCTTGTTTGCTATCTTTACTTGTAATATCTATTTATTATATAAGCCGTCCGCACGGTTATACAATGGATTTTTAAATTTGTCGTAAACTTTTGCCCATGTCAATCTGGCATCAAAAACATCTAATACGGATGATTTTGGCTTATTCCTTTCAGACCACCTTTTATGTCTGTCAAAATATTCTTTTGATGCTAACGCAACATATTTAACATCAATATGCCCTCCCGTGAGCTTTTTTATTTCTGCCCGGTCAGTATCAAAACTCTTTATCTGATTCTTCTTGAATCCTTGTTGAACTTTAGCTTCGATAACGATAATCACAGAAGATGAAAATAGACATAAATCAAATGTCCTTTTCAGCATACTTTTCGATAGACTACCATGATATGGCTCATTTGCATTCCTCTGCTTTGATAAGTCTCGAAAAAAACAAACCTCATACCCGACATCCCATTCGCCGTTCTTCGTAACTGGCGTAGAGAGAGGAGACCACTCAACTGCATCAATTAGCCAATGTGCAAATTCTGTCTTGCTATCGCGCACTTCAAAATAAAGAGACGCGCAGTAAAACCGTTCTTCTCTCGAAATATCATCCCAAGGCTTATTGTTAAAATAATTCATAATGTTTTCTGATTCACAGCCATTGACAATGCTTTTATTTAACCCACAAAAACATATAGCTGTTTTGCCCTTTCCGCTCATAAATAATGAGAGCCAGCTTCCTGAATTGATTGAAACAGGAATATTTTTCTTATCTCTAATGAACCCTACCCACAAATGCAATGCTTGACATTATGCTCATGGAGGCAATACCAGCAAAAAACACAAGAAGGCTCAACTTGTTTGATGGAGATACCTTTCCCGTTCTGTATAAGACATATCCAATGACCAGATTGAATAAACCCCACAGAACATTGATTGTTGGCGATGACAACCCTTTGCCCGGTGGATTGGCAAAAGGGGTCGGAAAACTATTTCCGGAAATGCCCTGCACGAAATGAGGAACCGTATTGGCTAAAAAGGCACCCGCGAAAAAACAAGCAATATAATGATACCATTTCATAGCAACCTCCTGCAGAAACACAATTAGTTAACAACCATACAGCTCAAAGCAGTCTGCCTCTTCCTATTGTCAATTTGCCGCACTGCCATTGATAAGGTATTCCTGCTGCCAGCCAAGACTCAAGGGTTTTTATTTGCTAAATGATGACGTAAAGCGTTCCGTGCTTTAAAAGATTCCTTGCAACGATTGACTTTCATGGTCTTGATATCAAGGTAGGACAAAAGAGGTTGAAGCATCTTGCCTGCCTCATCGGTTTCGAGCATGATTTCTCGTGGATAGCTGTTATTGTTTGCTATGATTTGAAGAAGATATTCAACAAACGGTTGATGATATGAATCGGGTTTAGCCGCATGAGTGCCAAGAACCATGCCACTCTGTGTTTCTACAATAAGAAGCATCATGGGGTAGTAGGGCCTCTCTCCCTGTTCCTGAATAGGCATATTTTCGAGAGAATACGTAAACTCCCACGTTGTCCTTGTCTTCTCCGCATTGGACTTAATCCGCATGATGCCGACTTCGTCAATCTGAGCTGGTGCAACAGCTTTCTGGCGAATCGGTTCGGGTAGCAGCCATTCATCAACCCAAACATGAGAACCGCTTATTGTATCACTCATCCTGACAAGATATTTAGGACGCTTGGAGCGGATAATATCGGGGTTATCCTTGAACCGCATACTGACATCCAACACTTGCTCTATTGCCATAGACAGATAATCCGCTTCATCGCCCGAAATGAACCAAGGCACGTATCCTGGGGTCATGTCGCGGATTACTGGATACTGTTTTGCCCCTTTCAGAGTAATTCCCAGCTCTTCAATGACTTGGATATCCTCATCATAGAGTTCAGATTTGTTGTCATAGGTAATGCTCAAGCATTTCTGGGAAAGAAACAACATGAAATCCTCTTCAGAAAATTCGGCATGGTCCGGCATATTCTTATAGCTTTCCAAACCATCTGTACCCATATATATGATAAATCCTAGCAGTTGACCAAGATTGCCGATGATGCAGCAGTAGCCAACTTCACCTGTTTTCGGATTTTCAATGCCAAACACATCGTCTTCGGTCATCCATTCCCAGCAAGCAGCCTTTCTGAATCTGATGCAGGCATCATAAAGAGTTTTCCATTGAGCCAATGTCGGCTGTGTCACAGTCATGACATTCCTTTCCCTTTAGAGAGCATTATCCTCAGTTCATAACCAAGTAACTTAATGCCGTCTGCCTCTTCCGATTAACCACCTGCTTTACCGCCATTGAGAGTACCTTCCTGCTGCCGGCTTGGGACTTGCTGAAGCACAATTTTTTTAAGATTCCATAAACTTTTGAATATATGCCAGAAGCACCAGATTCCCGTTGACCAGCAACATTAAGAACTTGGGGCTTGATTATATTTAGCCATTCAGTTATTTCCTCCACAGCGTCTTCAACGGATACTTTTTTAAGATTAATATGGAGATATGGTTTCCCGTACTCCTTTGCAAAATCAATAGTCTTTTTTGTCCCGCCAGTTAATGTACCATACGTGAATGCAAGTGTAGCATCTGCATCTACTACGTTCTTTCTTGTACGAGCAATATACTCCCCCTCCTCCAATTCTGTCAGGTGAGGATACTTTTCTGAATCAATAGGACCATCTTCGGCAAGTCTGCCCTTTGGGATAGAACCGCCGTAATCCATCCCCAGCTCAATCGCTACATCCAAGGCTGCTCTGTCTGCACCAGTCTGTCCACCCGAAATGATTTTCACTGTTGAACTTTCTCATATTTATAATAAAGATGTTGAAAAAGTTTTGCCTGCCAATATGTAGCAAGTAATGAAATAACAGAAAAAGCAAAAAATAAAACTTTATATACAGACCATAAACCCACTATTAATTTGAGTCCAGTCATCATGACATGGAGATAAAATAGGATTAGAAAAGCTCCTGATAGTTTCTTAAAATAAGGCATCTCCTCATTCTTTATTGTCCTAAAAACATAGAACAGCAAAAACGTAGTTGCCATCGGCACCACTTTATATTTATCATATAATCCATCGAATGTATAAGGCATGTTCAACAAAATAAATCCCGCGATTCCCATTAGCATATTTATCGAAATAATGGCATGCAATCTATCATTGCCAATGATGCGAGAATATTTTATATAGCCCAGGGAAAGATAGAGCGATACAATCAATGCAATAAATCCTCCAATTCCATTTCCAACGATTTGCAAAACCAGATTGTTCAATATGTCAATTTTAAATACATAGACTGCTATGCTAAATGAAATCCCCAAGGCAATGCTGGCAAAATAAAGAACGTAGCAATACTGAAACTTAACAAACCTTGCCACTTGATAGGTTCTTTGCTTTAAAGAATCAAGTACGTTCATGGTTTTCCTCGTTGGTAATCAGGTAACCTAGTGCTTAAAATCGAATATGCCACCAGTGTCTCTGGCTTAATGCATAATTTCACCAGTAGACCTCATATCCCAGATTGTCCCCTGCCAGTTGTTGATTATCCCTCGGTCTCCACACTTGAGACACTCCCAATAGATTTCATCTGTATCCGGATGTACATAACCAGTGATTTCCCCTAAACACGGCTTCCTCTTTGGTTTCCGTCTGCAATATACTTGATGCTCTGGAGGATATTCTATCTCAGAAGCCATGACAATGATTGCCGCGAAGTATTCTGCGAGCTTCGCCGCTGCAATCGGCCCAGTTATCATCTCTCCCTTTTCATCCAGAAAATGGGTGATATCAGTAATCCAGGTGTCTGCCATTATTGTTTTCCCTTTTGGATGCGGGTCAGTATTCTTATTGACATCTTTGGCTACCAGATTATACCGCAGAACCACCTTATCATGGAAGCAGGATTCCTTATTATATGGTCATGATGGTAGAGGAACGGGGACGGAATTATTGCGCGGGAAGGTTCATGCCAAGAACTGACCCATAAGAAGGAGAAAAAGCTCAGGGTGGTCAATTTTCGGTTATCAAAGCCAGATATTGTAGTAGCAACCGGTAGCTGCGGTTGGTTCCTATAATGAAGAGATTGTATAGTAGAGGTCTATTATGTGGAAGATGGCTTGCTGTGAGTTTACCCGGATAATACAAAAGCACACCAAACTGCGGTGTGCTCTCTACTCTACTACCCTCTGCCACTGCTCACCCGTGAACGCCTCCCGCTACCGTTCAATCGATGAATCTTTCATTCTCGGCAGAAGAGTTTCAGCCATACTGCAGCCTATTGGCTGCTTGTCTGCCCTGAGTGTGTTCTGGAACTGTGCCAGTCTTTAGCTTCGGGGCGTTTCTTATGTGGGCTGATTCGCGGGTGCTTATTCATTCCGAATAATCAGGCGGCGTATCTGACATTAAGTTCACCCCCGTCCTGTGCTACATTGCTTCTGTTTCTCATAGTATAGCACTGAATGGGATATATGGGGCGGGGGGTCAAAATTTGACGCTGATTCCGGTTCAGTTGTTCAAATTAGGGTCGGAGAGGTCAGTCAGGGGACAGTGGTCTGCAAACGGCTTTGGGGTCACCGGGGCAGAATGCAGAACCCCGATTTGGGCATTCCGGGTATCCCCCAAGGCGGTTGTGCCGCCGGGTGTCCGGGAAACCCCCGGTGACCATTCAAAAGCCCTATAAAACGGTATTGGGGGCATGGGCGGGGGCGGGATTTGGGTCGGTGATGACGCCGAATCGGAATCACCGGGGAATGCCACTCACCGGCTCAAATCCTGGCATGGATTCCGAGACAATCCAAACAACTGCCGCACCCTTTCCGTAGAACAGTTCTACGGGCATCTGAGGCTATTCAGGCTAGCTGTTTGAGGTGGTTCTGCTGATGTATTACAATCCCAGAAAAACTTAAACCCCGGCAGAAGTAATCTACCGAGGTTTTACATGGTCATAATTTGATATGGTCTTAACGTTATTGTTATGGGTTAACAGTATTCATTCTCAAGCTATTAACTTCACTCAACCTTATTAAATCTTCTGTTGAGCTACTTCTTTTGTTATCGTGAACATCTTGTTTAGAGGTATTCATAACTTCGTAAGAGCAGGTTCTCTTACTATACACCCACCATCCTATCAGTATCTCAAAGCCTTTTGAAGTATGCTTCAAGTTACCTGCCCGATAGGGTAGGTAATACTTCGGAGAATGAGAAAAGCGAGGAGCTTTTAGGGTTCTGGTTGTTTCAGTAGTTCTAGTTGTAGAAGCTCTTCTGCTTGTTCTTGATTCTGTTCTTGTCCTTGTATTTGAATTTGTCTTAACTTGGTTATCAGCTTAACTTGTACTTGTTATATTAGTTATTATTGTTTTAGTAGTTGTTGTTTGTCTTATACGGGAATTAGTATGATTTTAAATTTTAATAGTCTTAACGTTATCAGTTTTGTTGTTTCTTTTTGTTGGGGGATTTACTTTTTGCTTCCGCGCTTGAGCAGTCCTACGATTATGACTTGCATTTTTATATCAGCTTAACTTAAATTCTTTTTCTTCAATGGGCTTAACTTGTTTTTGGGCATAACTTTTAGTCGTTCATCTTTAGGTGGGCTTAACTTCGTGCGTTCAGTTACTTTACTGGTATCCGCACTACTCTTCTTGTCATAATCATTACCGTCCCGGCTACATAGAAACCTGTAGATGGGCAAACCACTGTACGTGTCCGTGGACACTACACGCCATAGGTGATGCTACTGCTATTCAATTGTCAAAGAACTCGGTGCTGCTCAACTTCTTAATTATGGCTGCATTTTACCAGAATTTTAAAAGGCAGTCAAATTGGGACCGCCGAAATCGAAAAAAAGTTGAGTCAAAATCAAAAATAACGCGCCTACGGGGGTTTCACGGAAAAATATTTTTATTTCCCGGCCGCTCTCATGCCACCGGGGAGCATCTCCCTGATTCCTGGCGTTGGATTGTCAATGACCTCGGAGAGCCGCATACGGATAACAGATGATAGACTCAGCCTCAACCTCTGTGCTTCCTGAGATAAGTAAAGGAAATCGGCGGCGGTCAATCTTACGGTTACTGTTTTCATCTTCGGGCTCCTCATGTAAAAACATCACTTGCTTATAAATACTACTGAGGCGGAACGGTTTGGGAAGAATATTTCCGCCCTCATAATATATACTCACGAGGATAAACCATAATAAACAAATATCTCCTGCGGTCAAAAAAGGGCTATTGTAAACCGTTAATGGTCAGGTTAATTAGAAATCATTGATACCTTTCCCGGTTAAACGTTTTATTTTTCTCCAAAAACTTGTGTATTGACTTTTTGGCAAACCTTCCTCTAAAAGCACTGACTTTATGTCTTTTCCACTTCTTTTAATTTGTTCTATTCTTGACTCTAATAAAATGACTAACATTTTTTGACCATATGAGAAAATGTCCTTTAATTTCTCTTTTTCAATAGTTCCTGCAAACATAGAGAGTGATTGCAGGAAAGCATTGGTCGAACTCTGGAATGAATCAGAAGTCACTGTCCATAAATCATCGGTTAAAATTTCGGTTCTGCCTGCAATTTTTGCTTTGATGATGGCTCTAATGAGTATTGATTCAAGTTCTCTATAGTTCCCTGTATACTTCAATTGCAGAAGGTGAGAAATCGCACCCTCTGATAGGCTTATATTTTCAGAAGACTTTAACTTTTTGCGCGCCTGCTTGACTGAATTTTTTAATACCATGTCAGGAAGAACTTTTAACCTATCATTTAAGTTCGGTAAATAAATAGGATAGTAAAATCTATATCGCAAATCGGGAAGCATTTCATCTTTTTCAATGTGTGTCGGCTGAACAGCCGTAATAAATCGAATGTCAATATCCTCTGGTTCTGATTTTCCCAGCTGTTTGAACTTTTTCTCTTCAATGACTTTCAGCATTTTAGCTTGAACGTGCAGAGACGCTTTACCAATTTCATCTAAGAAGAGAGTGCCGCCATTAGCTCCTCGCAGCATGGGAACTAATTCTTCTTTATTATGGAAGCCAGGATAATTCGGTATTACTCCGAATAATTCAGCTTCTAATAAATCTTCCGGCATCGCGGCACAATTAATAGAAAACCAAGGTTTACTTCTGCGATTGCTCATACTATGCAGAGCGCGCGCCAATAGTCCCTTACTTGTCCCCGTTTCCCCAAATATGATAATTGATATGTCTTCTTTAGCTACCTCATAAAATTCCCGCAGATAATGCTTATCAACAGCACCTACTTTAAGGTCATATCTATCAGATATGTCCATCATAACAATGTCTGGGATTTGTTCCAACATCATCGCCACGGCAGGAATTAAAAAATTAAATCGTACATCCTTCTCAAAATCCTTATAAAAAATATTCTCGAACATTACTCGAGCTTCCTCCAAGTCATCCTGTTCGATGGCACTATTGAGATAATATAATGCGTTTGCTATGTAGGATTTCCTTTCTCCCAAGGAAGCAATTATATTTGTTCGCAATTCTTCAGATTTGCCGCTAATCACCTTCAGGTCTTTGGGAATAACTCTCTTTATTAGCTCGTATGCAGTTTCCTGGGACATTATTTCCTCCAATAGCCTTAATTGATTATCATAAATAACCATTTAAGTCTATCACAACCTCTAAAAAGTATCAATATAAACTATAAGTTGTTGTTTATATTACTTTATTTACTTTGGCATTCAGTATGCAATATAGTCGATTATTAATGTCAACGGATATGAAAGGGAATTAATCATGAAACTTTTGCGTACTGGTATGGCAATTTCATTTCGATTACCCGCATATAGTAACAAGCATAAGTTCCGCCCTCTTTCAACGGGGCTTATCCTTGCCGATTACTACACAGTGAACGGCGGCACTCATATTTTCAAAATCCAAACAGAGAAAGGCATTATCCATATGAATGGTGCGTCACTTTACCCTGACGCTCAGGTTCTTAAATCAAAGATAGGATTTACGATACGTGACCTCATTGGTGTCAACAACTCGAACAAAATTTCGAACAAAATAATATCACTGTGCAAGCAAGATAAACCCCCACCATAGTAGCCAAATATGCAAAACCAAAGGTGGTTCAACACAACATAGCATGACGCGCACCCAAAACTCAGAAAGGATTATCCAAATGAGTACCCATATCAAAGTATTGTTTACTGACAGGTATAAAGCACCTGTATTCACAACCATAGCTGCTTCTGAAATCGCGTTCCAATATGTTCGTGAGGGTAAATTAGAAATTACTCTACTTAAAGAACATATTATCGAGGTGCTTTGCAATCCCCAAGATAAGGTGAATGCACCGTTATCTATCGCAATTGCCAAGTTCATTCCTGATAATTTGGCAATTATCAACCATTCTTTTGAGAATACTAGAATTCCTGAGTTTTATATAACGCCTCTTGCGGTGCTTGGTAAATATTTTATTGTCGCTCTCCGTGAGCCTCTAAACGACAACACTTGGGAACGCATTGATTATGCGAGAAACGTTTTTCGAGGATTGAATCACGCTGAGGAATCAATTTTAAATTCCTTGCTGAAAGTTTTTTACAAGGAACGTTTAGTGTGGGTAAACGCTCTTTTCAGGCAATTAACGAGCGTAGGCAATGCCTGTGGCATAGAAATTAAGCGTGTTTCCAATAATCCAGAGTAGCTAATTTCACACATATTTAAGTAGAGGCTCAATGCCCCTGCCCTATCTTAACAATAGAAAGGATATAACAATGATTAAAATTAAGCGGAAACGTGTCGGCGAGTCCGACAAGTATGATTCAGGTTCAAAACCATTCTCTGTGCATTTTTCAGACGGCACCATTATGAGCTTGGTTGAAGAGAAAGATTTAGCAAGCTTCACCAAAGAACAAGAGAGCAAAGGTTGTACTGTCATTAATTTATTCGACCTCGTGAATAAACAAAGGTGGCATTAAGAAAGAGGGTGATAAAGAGAGCCGGTCACAGGCTGACCGGCTCTCAGAAAACAATGACAATCCCGTCAATCGCGTAATCGGTGAAAGCTGAGGAACAAATCTATTAACCATTGTTTATCTAAATGAGGTGATATCTATGTACGAGAACGAGATTCATTTAAGCAAGCGTGAGTTAAGGAAACGTTTCGAGAAAGAAATCCAAGAGAACGGGCAACAGTATCTCGAAACCATTCTTACGCAAGTTGAGGAAATCATTGACGAGATTCAACACGTTCTCATCAGTGACATTACTCTCGAAAATTACCATGACGATTTTCTTATGCATGCCGCTTTCAAACTTGAGTGCTATATCGAGAACCTCGAATCGTCAGAATCCGAACAGGATATCGATATAGTTTCTGACCTTGAAAACATAGTTGCTTATCTCAAGAAACTCGCTGACGCATATGTTGATATGTATAACGCTGTTGACGACCTTGAGAACGATAACATTGCGGGATTGATTCAAACTCTCAAGAAAAGTGGCAATGCTTATCTCGAAAGAAAGGAGGTAAATTCTTATGAATAAGAGAATCGCTGTAAAAAAGGCTGGGCTACAGATAGTGACGATATGTTGAAAGCGGAATTAATAGCTTTAGCAAAGTCAGGCGCACCGCGACCCAAAGATAATTCACGCTTGGGCAAAGCACTATTGAGATTTACAACAAAATAATCTTACTCCCCCGCCATTAGGCGGGGGGATTCTTTAATTCTTATAAAAAGGAGAATACGGTAATGAAAAAGCATCCGACTCGGAAGGAATTGGTAAAACTCTTAGGCGACAGTTTCGATGCAAGCACCTTCAGGTGTGAGGAATTTGTGTTAAATACGAAAGGCAATTGGGAGTATCAGTTTAATGAAAAAGCCCTGATGAGGGAGTTGAAGGCTTTGCATGATTCGGGAGCACCGAAACCTAAGCCAAATACCCGTTTGGGTAATGCATTAGCAACACTTATGGGAAGCGGGAAGAGAAAGCACATGACAAAGCAGGAATTATCAAGACTCATTTTGTACGGCTTTGACGCAAGTACATTTAGGCGTGAGGATTTTGTTTTAGATACAAAGGGTAACTGGGAATATAAGCCTGATGAAAAAGCTCAAAAACGAGAGCTGCTTGCCTTGGCAAAGTCAGGCGCACCGAGACCCAAGCCGAATACTCGATTGGGCATTGCATTCGCAAGATTTACCACAAAATAGTTTTAATCCCCCGCCATTAGGCGGGGGGATTCTTTAATTCCTAAAGGAAAGGATAATACAATGACAGTGAAAACAGTCGTGGCTCAGGAAAACCAGATAGTAGAAAGGAAGGAAATCATGAAACGGGTAAAAAGTTTGATGGAACTGACAGGACAAGAATCAGGTGTCGTCATTTATAACGGCGAAGAGCGGAACACCTTAATCTGCAACTGGTCTCATGTGGAGGGGCTGCCTAAAGTATTTGGGCCTTGGGAGTGGATAATGGGTATGGGGGAGGATATCCCCGCAGTAAAAGGGGAATACATATCAGCCGAGGATGTGGCTGATATGCTCGACAACATTAACCTAATCTATGACGCCAACAATGATATACAGAATGTTCGTGCGGGAATACTGTACCGCTTGCCCCACGCCATAGTGATTGCCCCTGAAGGTTGGAACTGAATTCGTGCTGTCAATGATTCTTTAAGCTATATCTACACCCCGTTACAATGACGGGCAATCTATCAAAAGAAAGGAAAAACGATTATGAATCTGCTGCGCAGTGACGCTATAGGCCTAGGCTTGTCACAAATTTACTCAGAACATATCAACGGTGAGCGATATGGTCCGAGTAAAAACAAACAAAATATACAACGGTGATTCTGTGCAGGTTCTAAAAAAAATCCCAGATGAATCAATCGACCTCATTGCCACAGACCCTCCCTATGCGATTTCCTTCATGGGTCATGCATGGGACAAGGCACTACCTTCTGTTGATATTTTAAAAGAATGCCGGAGGGTAATGAAACCTGGTGCCTTCATGTTCGTTTTTTCAAGCGCACGCGCAGATTGTCTTTCCAGAATGACGGCACGCATTGAGGAAGCAGGTTTTGTTGTTTCATTTACCCCTTTGTTTTGGGCATATTTGAACGGATTCCCGAAAGCTCAAAATATCGCAGCAGTGGTAGATAAGCGCAATGGTATTACGCAAGATAAGGATGCTGACCGAACTGAAAAAACATATGTCACACCGGAAGCTAAAAGACTCGCTGGTAGTTATGCCGGGTATCAGCCAAAACCAGCATTAGAAGTAATCATTGTTGCAATGAAACCTCTTTCCGAGAAAACGTATGTAGAACAAGCTCTAAAAAATGGGAAGGGCATTTCCTGGCTCGATGATTGCCGTATTCCCCTATCTCAGCATGAAGGTGAGGATAGGTTTCCTTCAAATATAATCGTATCTGATGGGGCTTTGGGGAATTATTCACAATATTATACTCTCAACAATTGGTATCAGGCTAAATTGAAAGAGCTTCCGCTTGATGTGCAGGAAACATTTCCTTTTTTGTTTGTTAAAAAGCCAGGGAAAAAAGAGAAAAACAAAGGGTTCACAGAATATACCGCAGGAAGCACTTACAATAAAAAATGTCGCCTTTGCGGAAAGTGGTCATTGAAACAGAAGCACTCCGATATATATACCTGCAGATGTGAAAAGCCTGAATGGGAAGAACCCAAGGGAAACACACATCCTACAGTTAAACCTATTGACCTCTTCTGTTATCTGATTACGTTGGGTAGCCGAGAAAACGATATTGTCTTGGACCCTTTTTGTGGCAGCGGGAGTTCCTGCATTGCGGCAAAAATTTTAAACCGCACATATATCGGCATTGAATTAAACAAAAAATATTGCGAAATTGCAGAAACAAGAATTAATGCGTATGCAGCGGCGGAGAATCAGTCAAAGTAGCATCATGATTGGGTAGCAGTCAATATCTGTTGACAGGGCGTGAGCTGCAATGCCACGCCAAGTCAAAGTTCAAAATACAATTTGCCTATCTCAAGATGGGCAGTAGAATGGGGGCTGAGTCATATGCAATCTCAAGACAACAAGCTGAAATATTGCGGATGTGAATAAAAAGAATTTAAGTGAACCACTATCTCCAATATCTACACAGAACGAGTTAGCTGCAAAAGGGCATCGGCAAACCGAATCTGCCACAAATCCCGTTCATCCCACCAACCATAAAATAACCCTTGTTTCCGGGCAAAAGGTCCTTTATACTCCCGGTCCCCAAGGGCTATGTATGAACGGAAAAGTCAAAACACGTGAAAAGTGTGCGCAGTGCGGTGGTAAGTTTCAAACCATCGAAGGTGTGGATATTCTATGTCCAAGCTGTAACACCCGTCCAAAAACTTTTTTTATATTCCTATATTGGCAAGGTGCAAAAGCTCGTATATCCCGTGACCGTGATGGCCACATGCTTGATAGTTACAAAAGGGCGCAAAGGCTCCTTGAACGTATCCGCTATGAGATAGACGCAAAAACCTTCCATGTTCAAGATTATCTGCCAAAGGAAATCGACCAAAATCGTGGAAACGTTCTTTTCCCCAAGTGGTTAAACATCCTAAAGAGCAAAGGCAATGCTTTGTCCTACACACGAAAGATTGAACAGTACATCAATGACCATTTCATCCCCCATTTCGGGAAAATGATTGTTACTGATATCATAACAAGCCACATTGAGGATTTCAGACTGTATCTGAGTATGGAATATAGAATTCAGCGGACAGGGGGAAGCTTGCTCCGGCTACCATTAAGAAAGTAATGGATGCCCTCAAGGAATATTTCCATTGGCTGAAGAACAGAGAGACTATCATGCGTATCCCGTACTTTGCCCCTGTTGATGTTCCAGAACCTGTCATCGAAGTTATGGACCTCGATGACAGGGAAAAGGTATTGAAGGCAGTCACATCACCGTATCTGAAGAATATTCTCAGTTTTATGAAATTTCACCCTGTTCGTCCGTCAGAAGCATGTGCACTTGACGTTAGCCACTTCGATTTAAAGGCAAGGATTGTTTACATAGAACGCTCATTGGACTCTGACTTCTCCTTGAAGCCTCGTAAAAGTAAACGGGCATACGAGATTCCATTATCACCGGAGTGGGATGCCTCTTGTTTGAAAAGTAGGTTTGGGAAGGAAATTGCCTTTCCAAACAAATATGGCAAACGCTACAACAACAATACAACCAATGGGGCGTGGAAAGCTGCCTGTAAAAGGGCCGGAGTGCCCTATTTAAGCCTCTATCCGTCCATGAGGCATACCACGGCTACAAGTTACGCCGACAGGAACATTCCAGAGGAACAAATCGAGGATATGCTTGGGCAAGAAACACGGGGAATGTCGAGGAAGTATGTTCAGAAATCAGTGGAAAGGTTGCGCTATATCGTGGGCGATGGTGCACAAGTGGTGCACATCAATGAGAGAAAAAATTCTAAATAGCTAATTTTATTGAGAAAAGATGGTGCCGAAGGGGGGACTCGAACCCCCATGGGTTGCCCCACACGCCCCTCAAACGTGCGTGTCTACCAATTCCACCACTTCGGCACTTGTGAAAACTTCATCTACAGAATTCACCGAGAGTAACGGAAAGGAGCTGCGCAACGCTGCTTTGTTTCCGGCTACCTTCGATGCATACCGCAGCGATTGTGTTATTTTTCCATTGCGGGCTGTTTCGCATGTAACGGCGTGAGCCAATCCACATGCCGGCTGTCTCGGCCATGGACCACGTCAAAGAAAGCAGCCTGGAGTTCCTTCGTTATCGGACCCGGCTTGCCGCTTCCGATCGTCCGGTTGTCAACTTCGCGGATCGGGGTAATCTCCGCCGCCGTGCCGCTGAAAAAAGCCTCGTCGGCAATATAGAGTTCGTCCCGTGTGAACCGCTCCTCCACAAGCCGCATGCCTCGTTCTGAGGCGAGCTGCATGATCGTGTCCCGCGTAATGCCCTCGAGTATCGCGGTGAGAGGCGGTGTTTTGATCACACCCTTACGTACGATGAATACATTTTCTCCGCTGCCCTCGGCAACATAGCCGTCCGTATCGAGCAGCATGGCTTCATCGTAGCCGTCTTTAACCGCTTCCCGTTTAGCAAGGAGTGAGTTCGCGTAATTTGCCGTGGTCTTTGACCGAACCAAGGTGGCGTTTACATGAGGCCGTATGAACGAGGATATCTTTACGCGAATCCCGTTTTTGAGTCCATCCTCGCCGAGGTAGCTGCCCCAGGGCCAGACTGCGATTGCAATCTGGATGGGATTTTCCTTGGGATAGACACCCATAGCTCCATAACCGATATAGACCAGCGGCCTGATATAACAGGCATCGATCTTGTTAACACGAATTGTTTCAAGTATCGCTTCGCTTATGTCCTCGCGTGTAAAAGACATTTCCATCTGAAGGATGTGGGCAGAATCAAAGAGCCGATCCACGTGCTCCCGGAGCCGGAATACCGTGGAACCGGAGTCGGCCTTATAACAACGGATGCCCTCGAAAGCGCCGGTGCCGTAATGGAGTGAATGGATCAGAATATGCACCTTCGCATCGTCCCACTTGACGAAAGACCCATTCATCCATATTTTTTCCGTGGCTTGAAGCATAGGCGTCATATATAACAGCCTGTTCATAAATTGTCAATCGTTTTTTTGCCGCGCGGGCGCCGACGGAAATTGTACTGCCACGCATTGCGACTGAGGGGCGCCGAATCGTTGTCCGGTAAATCTGTTAAGAAGGGTACGCCTCCTTTGTTTCGTCGCCGGGCCTTCATATCAAAAAAAGCTCCCTTTCATTGATAAAAGAACGTACCGGCAAGGGAGAATTTATCGTTTCTTATTACCAAGGAGCAAACGTTATTATACGACTATTGTAAATCATCCATGCGGGCATTGTGGAGGATTGAGAACTGTTCATAAATTACTTGTATAATATTGCATTTTGTATATACTATTTACATGAAATTAAGCGTATGGGCAAAACAGCAGGGGATAACTTATCAAGCGGCATGGAAATGGTGGAAAGCTGGCAAGTTGCCAGTTGAAGCTGAGCAGATGCCGACTGGTACAATAATCATTAAGGAGCAGAAAACCGTTCAGGGGACCGTTGCTCTTTATGCCCGTGTATCCAGTCATGACCAAAAAAAAGACCTTGATGCACAGCTGGGGAGACTTTCAGCTTTTGCTACGAATAAGGGCTGGTCAGTTTCAAAAGCGGTAACAGAGATGGGTTCTGACCTTAATGGTCACCGGCCCAAGCTCATGAAATTGCTCTCTGATCCTGGCGTCAGTATTATTGTTGTTGAGCATCGCGACAGGCTTATGCAGTTTGGTTCAGAATACGTGGAGTCTTCGCTTCGAGCTCAGGGTCGACAACTTGTTATCGTTGACCAGTCTGAACTCAAGGATGATCTGGTGCAGGACATGATAGAAGTGTTGACTTTATTCTGTGCCAGACTCTACGGCCGCAAGTCAGCATCAAACAGAGCGAAGAAGGCTATTCAGGCTATGAAAGATGGCGAGTAACAAGAAGGCCATTGTGCGGGTGCGAACGCCAAGTTTTTCTCCTCCTTGTATGTAAGTCCGTCTTCCACGCGCTTGAATCTCTTTTTCTCAGGGCGTCAGCAGAAATTGCTCGCCCGTAACTTCATCCTCGGAACTCCTCCGCAAGCGTTCTCTTGATGCCGACAAAAGCCGGTGTCTTGTGTGCCAACTCCGAGAATGTTGATATTGATCGTAATCGCGCCGATGCTGTCGTGGCGGACCATGAGGATCTTTTCTCTGTTTCCAAAAGGTGCGTTTTTTCCTCTGCAATCTGCTATTCGTAGAGCCTTACATTTCCCTCCTCTGATCGCTTTAGGTCCGTAAGTCAATTCAGGTTGCTGCTTGCACGCATCGCTGACCAGTCAATCAATGGGAAATGCTTTTTCATTTGACACTATTGCTGTCCAGCGCTAAACTAAATCAAGATCGCCTAACGAGGAGGCTTCCCATGCAACTGAATACCATCCTGTTCCCGACTGATTTTTCTCAGGGCGCACACGCCGCTATGGATCATGCGCTATCGCTTGCAGCGGATTACCATGCGAAACTTATTTTACTGTATGTTGTTCAGGATATCAGCATAGCAGAATGGTACATTCCGTCATCGCTGTCAGTCGCAGACCTCATAGAGGACATGCAGAAAAGCGCCTGGCGTGAAATGGATAAATGGGGAACTGAAGCCGCGGCCAGAGTCAAGGATGTCGAGAAGACTGTCGTCCGGGGAGTGCCTTTTGTCGAGATTGTGAAGATAGCAAAAGAGAAGTACGCAGATTTGATTGTGATTGGTACCCACGGCAGGACTGGCATCGACCATATTTTGTTCGGAAGCACCGCGGAAAAGGTGGTTCGCAAAGCGTCCTGCCCGGTGCTTACCGTGCGAATTGCGGGAAAAGAATTCAAGATGCCGTAGTAAACACCGCCCAAACCATGAAAACATAAAAGGACAGGCGAAAAAGCGCCTGTCCTTTTTATGTCCAGAGAAAGAAGAGATGTCGGTTACTGACCCAAAAGCGTCGTGAACGTGTCGTGATGCCCTTCTTCTTCCGAAAGAATTTCCTCGAAGAGAAGGCGTGTGGTCTCGTCACCCTCCGAGGCAGCCTGCTTGATGATGTCCTTATAAAGTGTGATTGCTTCTTCCTCGGCCTTGACATCGGCCTTTAACATCTGGACCGCGTCGCCGCCCACGGCAATGGGCGCCGGTTTAGTGGTCGGATTCACATCAAAATAAAACAGTCTCTCGGCGATTTTCTCTGCGTGCTTCATCTCATCCATGGCCACTTTCTCGAACACATCCATGAGCGACGCCGAATTCATGCCTTTTACCATGATATGATGCCACATATACTGGACTATTGCCTGGAGTTCCCCGGCAATCGCCTGGTTCATCATTTCCGTCAGTTTGGGACTTGCTTTCTGAACCATAGAGTGTACCTCCTTCGTGTTTGTCAATTATGTTTTTTCTTGATTGGAATTCCGGCCCGTCAGAAAGCGCCATATTAAGAATATTCGAACTATGCCGTTTATAACTCTTTCAAATAACAGGATGATGCGTTGCTGATTCTCGCACGGGCAAAACGTCAAACTTGCATCCATGGTTAAACTTGTAATACTATAGCACAGGAACAGTCCCGTTTCAACCGACCAATCTGTTCTACCTCCTGAAATAGTGCAGCGGAAATGTACGTTCTGCTATGGGCGAGCTTTGCCGTCTCGCTCGGCCCGTTCGACAATGCAGGCTATGCCGCCTTCGCGCAATCCCGGACGGTAGCAGCCATTGCAGGAAATGCAGCGAGCGCGAGACGTATCGCCCGCCTGCCAGCGATTAACAAGCCCTGGTTCACGGATAAAGGGGCGTGCCAATGAAATATAGTCGGACTCTTCCTTCTCGATGACTTCCCGCGCACGAGCAAATGTTCGGAATCCTCCCACCACCATCGTCAAACAGGCAACCACACTTTTGATCCGTACCGCAAGCGGAAGGTTGTATGCTTCCTGCTCGACCGTGTCGATCTTCCTGCGGACTGGCGTGCGGTCCCCTGACGCAGGGGTGCCGCCGCTCACCTCGATTGCGTCAATGCCTTCGCGATCGAGCGCGGCGGCAACCTTGACCGCATCTTCAATGGAAAATCCATTCTCGATAAAATCCGACCCGTTCAGTTTGACCAGAACCGGGAAATCTGGTCCGACAGCATTTCTCGCACTCCTATAAACTTCGAGCAGAAATCGCATGCGGTTTTCGATGCTTCCACCGTAGGCATCGGCACGATGATTCGTACGCGGTGAAAGAAACTGGTTAATCAGATACCCGTGCGCCGCATGGAGTTGAATGGCATCGAACCCCCAGTCCTTTGCCCGCCGCGCGCTCTCGCCGAAGGCAGCCGTAACCTCTAGAATGTCTGCCAAGCTCATTTCTGAAGGAACGGCGGAGTATTCCGTTTCCACCGCCGCTGAAGGAGCAATAAGCCTGGTTCCGGCAGGTAATCTCGCTTGACCGCCGGTATGCACAAGCTGCACGCACAGCCTTCCGCCTTCGTTATGTACGGCAGTACTGAGCGCCCGCATGTCTGCGGCGAAATCAGCGCCCTGAACCCCCATGATCCGCGGGTCTGCTTTCCGTCAGGCCGCACGAACGCGTACCCAGTGATTATGAGGCTGACACCGCCTTTGGCAAGCTGTTTATAGCAGTCCACAAGCCTCCGGCCCGGCCGGCCCTGCTCATCGCACATTCCTTCCCAGGTAGCCGATCGCACGAAGCGGTTCCTGAGTTCCATGCCCTTTATGTTTGTCGTGTCAAAAAGACTTTTCATTTATCACCTTAAACTCTTGGCATTCATCTCTGTGCACGTCAAAGCGGAATCCGTAGTTATCCGTTAACTCCCAATTTCCTGTTGCCTTACCGGTTTTCTTCAAATATAATGTTACGACACTTAATCATGCAAGGAGTATAACACGCTATGGGGAAAAATCTTGTTTACAAGATTTTAGAATCACATCTCGTTGAAGGCAAGTTGGAGCCGGGAACCGAGATTTCAATAAAAATCGACCAGACCCTCACGCAGGATGCAACTGGCACTATGGCTTACCTCCAGTTCGAGGCCATGGATGTTCCTCGAGTTAAGACCGAGATTTCGGTGAGCTATGTTGATCACAACACACTCCAAGACGGCTTTGAGAATGCTGATGACCATCGCTATCTTATGACCGTTGCATCTAAATACGGCATTCATTACTCGAAAGCCGGAAACGGCATCTGCCACCAGGTGCACCTCGAACGGTTCGGCAGGCCGGGGAAGACGCTTCTCGGCTCTGATTCCCACACGCCCACGAGCGGCGGGATCGGCATGATCGCGATCGGCGCTGGGGGCCTTGATGTCGCCGTTGCCATGGGCGGCGGATCATTTTACCTCACCTGTCCCAAAGTCGTCAAGATAAACCTAGCGGGTAAACTGCGGCCGTGGATCTCGGCCAAGGATGTGATACTCGCTATTCTTAAAATTCTAACAACGAAGGGGAATGTGGGCACCATCATCGAATACGCCGGCGACGGCGTGAAGACTCTGTCGGTTCCTGAGCGGGCCACGATCACAAATATGGGCGCCGAACTCGGCGCTACAACCTCCGTTTTTCCCAGCGACGAGATTACCAAAACATTCATGCAGGCACAGCGCCGAGGTTCCGAATGGACGCCGCTTTCAGCGGACCCGGATGCGAGCTATGACAAAGAGATCGACCTCGATCTCGGCTCCGTAGAACCCCTCATGGCCAAGCCGCATTCGCCAGATAATATCGGGACCGTGAAGGAGCTTGCGGGAACAAAGGTGGACCAGGTCATGGTCGGCTCCTGCACTAACTCGTCCTACCGCGATCTGATGATCGTTGCGGCGATGCTGAAGGGAAATCGTGTGTTTCCCGACGTCAGTTTAGGAGTGGCGCCTGGATCGCGCCAGGTGCTCGAAATGATAGCTAAGAACGGGGCGCTTGCCGACATCATCGCATCGGGAGCGCGGGTACTTGAATCCACCTGCGGGTTCTGCATCGGGGCAGGCCAAGCACCAAAGACTGACGCAGTCTCGATCCGGACAAGTAACCGTAACTTCGAAGGCCGCTCGGGCACAAAAAGCGCACGGGTCTATCTTGCAAGCCCTGAATCCGCAGTCGCCGCGGCAATTCACGGCGGAATCATGGACCCGCGTGATCTGGGCATCCCCTATCCTGCAATCACGATGCCGGAGCAGTTCTGGATCGATGATTCAATGATCCTTCCCCCGGCAAAGGACCCATTATCGGTTTCGATCTATCGCGGCCCGAATATCGGAAACCCGCCGGCTGCAGAACCACTTCCGGATACAATCAGGGGAGTCGTTACAATCAAGGTCGGCGATAAGGTTACAACAGACCATATCATGCCAGCGGGATCACGATTAAAATACCGCTCGAATATTGCGAAGTATGCGGAATTCGTATTCGAAGGTGTTGACGTAGCGTTTTCGAAAAATGCACGAGAAAACAAAAAAGCGGGGATTCACAATATCATCATTGCCGGCGCAAGCTATGGTCAGGGATCGAGCCGGGAACATGCGGCCATATGTCCCATGTATCTCGGTGTCAAAGCCGTAATTGCCAAGTCCTTCGAACGCATCCACGCAGCGAACCTCATTAATTTCGGAATCCTGCCGCTGACCTTTGCGAATGAAGCGGATTATGACGCCATCTGTAAGAATGACGGTATCGAGATACTGGACATCAAGAAAACGCTCGAAAGCGGTGCGAATCTCTTGCTAAGGGACGCCGCAAACGAAAAATCAATTGAACTCAAATACTCACTGAGTCCACGCCAACGCAACATCCTGCTTGCAGGAGGGATGCTGAACTATACGAGGGCTCAAGCCAAATAATGTCTCTCCGGTTTGCACCACGAAGAATCAAGTAGGCCGCGCCTCGCAGCCCACCCTACATGCCGTTCAGCAGTGGTAGATCGTGCAAGGATACTTCATTTCACGACGACGCCCTTGCGCTTGGCTAACCCTTCGCCTTCATCAGGCTGGGTTGATAACTTGCACCTTTCAAGCTTTTGAACATGCCCGGCGCACCAATAAAAACCCCACACTCGTTGAGTGCAGGGTCTTGTCGCTCGTTAAACAACAAATTTTCGCCGGGATAGAAGCAGCGCTACACTTTTACGTCTCTTAGATACTTGGCTGCGTCTTCCGGTGGTGTAGGATTGATATAAAAGCCGGAACCCCATTCGAACCCCGCAACCCGGGTCAGCCGCGGCATAATCTCGAGGTGCCAGTGAAAATCGTCGTTCAGGGTGTGCCAATGGCCCCGGCGTGGTACGCGGTTCGGCGCGGTGTACAGCATGAAGTTATAGGGCGGACGATTAAGCACTTTCCCGAGCTTCTGCAGCGTGTGGCGTAGCGTTCGGGCAAAGTCCATTATCTCCTCTTTGGTCACATCGACATAGGAGCAGAGGTGCTTCTTAGGGTAGATCCATATCTCAAAGGGAAAGCGCGGCGCGAATGGCACCATGACCAGGAAGTGACGGGTCTCCTCGACCACGCGCTCGGGAGTGGAGAGCTCCTGTCTGATCACGTCGCAGAAGATGCACCGTTCTTTATAATCGAAGTACGCTTTTGCTCCGTCGAGTTTTTCCTTTACAAACTTGGGGATGACCGGCGTCGCAATAAGCTGGGAATGGGGATGGTTTAGGGCCGAACCGGCGATCCAACCCTGGTTCTTGAAAACAAGCACATAGCGAAGCCGGCTGTCGCGCTCGAGATCGAGTATGCGGTCGCGGTAGGACCAGAGCACTTTTTCAACTTGGCTATCCGGCAAGTCCTCAAGCCTGGCTGCGTGCTCAGGGCTTTCAATAATAATCTCGTGGGCACCGATGCCGTTCATCCAGTCATAAATGCCGGCACCCTCGCGCTCGAGAGTGCCTTCGATATGAAGAACGGGAAATTTGCTGGGAATCACCCGGACCCACCAGCCGGCAGAATTCGATAGGGTATTCTCAGGCCGGAACGATGCGATCTCCGGAGGTGTTTTTGCTTCGTTTCCTCCGCAGAAAGGACACTCCGACGATTTTACCTCATCGGGCGGCTCTTCAAAACTGTAGTCTTCGGGTCTTTTCGGACGCTCGGTGGATACTATGATCCACCGGCCCACGATGGGGTCCTTGCGCAAACGTGTCATCTCAGTTACCAGACCTCGCCTTTTGCTCCGTCAGCACCTTGTGAACAATCCTTTTCAGCTCTTTAATGCGAATGGGTTTATTGATATATTCGGCAGCGCCAAGGCTCATTGCCTTGAGATAGCTTTCTACCTCGCCGTAGGCCGTGACCATGATCACGTCAGTTTTGGAGCCGATTTTCCGGATCTCCTGAAGGAGCTGAAGGCCGTCCATTACAGGCATCTTGATATCCGTGATCACAAGGTTAAAGGGTTGGTTTTTAAAGAGCGCCAGCGCGTCTTCGCCGCTTTGGGCGAGGGCCACTTCATAACCTTCGTCGGTCAATATTGTGTTGAACAGCTCGCGCGCGCCTTCTTCATCGTCAACTACAAGAATTTTCATCAGCTCTCCTAAAATCCTGAAAACGGCAATTGAAAATCAAATCTATCATTGAAAAGCAATACATTATAACCGGTTATGGCAACTGCGGAGCAGTTTACATTGTCGCCCGATGGGTTTGGTGAAAAATTGAAGCATCTAATTGATTTTATGAGAAAACAGGCGTTGGCCGCTTTTTTTAGGCAAATACATAGTATGTCAAAAATAACATAAAACAACGTAATCGTCAAGGTTGCGGCAAGAAACTGATTTTAGCGGGGAATTGGCATTCGACCAGGGAGGTTGAAACGTTAATCCTTCTAAAATTTTCATCGATTTATTTCATATAGGAACAGCAAACCATCGAGCGTTAAGTGAGACCGTATCTCTTCGATGCTCTTCGTTTCCGGAGATACCAGTTCGGCAAGCCCGCCTGTCGCGATAACTTTGGCATTTGGAGACAACTCTTTCTTCATCCGTTCAACAATACCGTCCACCAAGCCGGCATAGCCATAAATGATACCCGACTGCATGGCGCTGATCGTATCAACGCCGATCACCCTCTCGGGCTTAAGCAGCTCCACGCGCGGGAGCTTCGACGCGCGCTGGAACAACGCCTCGGCGGATATTTTTATCCCCGGGCAGATTGCCCCGCCTATGTACTCTCCGCTCTTCGTCACTGCGCAAAATGTCGTGGCCGTGCCGAAGTCAACGATTATGATCGGGCCGCCGAAGAGCTTGTAGGCAGCAGCGGCATTCACGATCCTGTCCGCCCCGACCTCCTTAGGATTATCAGAGCGGATGGTTATGCCCGTTTTGAGTTCGTGCGTAACGATCACGGGGTCGATGTGGAAATACTTGCGCGACATCTCGCTCATCACGGACAACAGCGGCGGAACGACGGTCGAAATGATCACTCCTGTTATCCGGTTGAAATCGAGCTTGGCAAAGTTGAAGAGGTCACTGAAGATCATCGCATACTCATCAGGCGTGATCTGCGTATTGGTTCCGACGCGCCAGTTAGCGACGAGCGTTTTCCCGTCGAATACGCCGAGGACCACATTCGTATTGCCAATATCTATGGCGAGAAGCATGATTCCTCCTGGCAACAAAAAAATTAAGTAGAAGCAAAAAGCAAGAGAGTGTCAGCACTTCCTTGCTAGATGCCTCTTGCCACTTTCCGTAGACTCACGTCCCCCGCCGAAACGAAACGGATACTGCCGTCATCGAGCCTGATGATGAGCCTACCATCCTCGTCAATACCCTGGGCCAGCCCTTCCAGCGTCTCACCGACACCGACCACACGAATCTGGCTCCCCACGGTCATGTTGAGCTTTTGCCATTCCTGCAGCACCTCCGGCGAATTTGCAAGAAACACTTGGTACCAGCGCTCGAGGCTTCGAAGGTGTTCCTGAAGGAGCAATGTCCTGTTTATCCTGTCTCCTGCTTCCGCGGCAAGCGATGTGCTGAAAACGCTGACTTCTGGTGGAAGTGTCTCCGGGGCCATATTCACGTTGACGCCGATGCCGAGCACAATGTGACGGATCTGGTCTTGCTCAGCGCTCATCTCCGTAAGCAGGCCGCTCACTTTTTTACCGGATATCAGAATGTCATTCGGCCACTTGATTACAGCGGCTACTTGGCAGACTGTCCTGATCGCCGAGGCAACAGCGACGGCCCCCATCATCGTGATAAGCGGTGCTTTATACACGGGTATCATCGGACGCAAGATGACGCTGAGGTAAAGGTTCCCTTTTGGTGAAATCCACGTTCTTCCAAGCCTGCCCTTGCCGCCGGACTGCGTTTCAGCGACCACCACCGTTCCTTCAGGCGATCCCTTCGACGCCAGCTCCATGGCAAGAATGTTCGTGGAATCAACCTTGGGAAGAAGAACCAATTCTCTACCCATTTTTTTTGTCTTCAGCCCCTGCTTTATGTCACGCTCCCGGAGAATGTCGGGAACAGAGGTAATGCGGTACCCCTGTGATGGGACTGCTTCAATCACGAATCCGTCGCGTTCGAGCGATTTTATATGCTTCCACACCATGGTGCGGGAGATGCCGATCTTTCTCGCGAGTTCTTCACCGGACAGGAACCCGGACCGGGCAGACCGAAGAAGGTTCAGGATTTTATTTTTGGCCATAGAAATAGGGGGCAAAGGTCATCGAACAAGGAATTTAAAACTGGAACAAGTGATGGCGACGCTCTGTATGTTGTGACTCCAGTCGACCATTGCCTAAACCCCTGCCCTCTGAACCGCTTATTGTATTTTCATGCTGATGTCCACAGACGGCGCCGAGTGAGTCAGGCTGCCTGAAGAGATGAAATCAACTCCAGTTTCCGCAATTTGCCGGATGGTCTCAAGCGTGACATTACCAGACGCTTCAACGAGGGCGCACCCGGCAATCATTTTCACGGCATCCCGCATCACTTCTATCGGCATGTTATCGAGCATGATAACGTCTGCGTTTACAGCCAATGCCTCGCGCACGTCATCGAGTGTTTTGGTTTCAACTTCGATCTTCAGCAGATGGTGAGCGATCTTCCTTGCTCCTTCGACAGCCCTGGCGATACCGCCCGCCGCCTTGATATGATTGTCCTTAATCAGCACACCGTCGAAGAGTCCGAAACGATGGTTCTTCCCGCCGCCGACGCGTATCGCATATTTTTCGAGTTGTCTCAACCCCGGAAGCGTTTTTCGCGTGTCCAGCACACCGACCTTTAACCCTCTGCACTTGTCGACATACTTCGCCGTCAGTGTGGCAATACCGGATAGATGCTGAAGTAGGTTCAGCGCCACCCGCTCGCCCGCGAGAAGAGCCCTCGTACTGCCGGACAGCTTTGCGATCTCCGTGCCTGCGTTTATCCTGCCGCCATCCATCGCAAAAACCGTAACTTGGATATCAGGATCTAGATGATGAAACACCGCGCGGCTGACATCCAGTCCAGCCAGGACAAGGTCCTGCTTTGCGAGCATAACGGCTACGGAGACTGACTCTGCCCGAATGGTTGCTTCGGAGGTAATATCCCCGGGGCCAATGTCTTCGGCAAGTGCCAGTTCTATGAGTTTTCTTATATTCATTTTTTATAGGATGACTAAAGTTACCCGAGCATCTTCAGGCTCTGCTCAAGCTTATCGCGCTTAGCCTTGAACTCTTTAAGTTTAGCAGTATCCTTTTCAACTACTTCTTTCGGCGCTTTATCCACAAAATTCCTGTTTGAAAGCTTATTGGAGAACACTTCAATATCTTTGGAGATCTTTGCGATTTCTTTCTGAAGCCGGTCGCGTTCCTGGGCGAAGTCGATGATGCCTTCGAGTGATACATATACCTCCGCGTCCTTGATCACCCCCATTGTCGCCGTTTTCGGCTTTTTCTCGCCTTCCCCTATTCGCAAATCAGACAACCGCGCAAGCGTCTTTACATAACCGGCAACCTTTTCGAGATGGTCTGCGATGTCCTTGCTCGCAACGTTTACGATGGCTTTTATCTGCATCGAGGGCGCTATATTCATCTCGCCGCGAATATTGCGGATAGCCATGATCAGATCCATTACCATTTGCATGTCCTGTTCGATCCCGGCATCAATCAGTTTTTCCGCCGCTGCTGGATATAAGGCGATCATGATCGATTCACATTTAACCCCTGCCCCCTGCTCTTTGACAGCCTCGGGCAGGTTCTGCCAGATTTCTTCGGTAATGAACGGCATGAAGGGATGCAGGAGACGAAGTTCAGTCTCCAGTACATGGGCAAGCACAGTCTGGGCAGCCTTTCGTTCCGCGGATCCCTTATCAGCATTGAGTGATGGCTTGGACAACTCGAGATACCAGTCGCAGTACTCGTGCCAGATGAAATGATACAAGCTCGACGCCGCGTCGTTGAAGCGATAATCCGTGAGCGCTGCACACACCTCTTTTGTCACCGAGTTCAGGCGAGAGAGAATCCATTTATCGGCAAGCGACGTCTCCTTCGTTATGAGCTGCCCATTCGGCGCAAAGTCCTCCTCGATGTTCATGAAAACAAACCTGCTAGCGTTCCAGATTTTGTTCGCGAAGTTACGGTAGCCCTCGATGCGCTCCGTGGACATCTTTATGTCCCTGCCCTGGGCCGCAAACGCCGCAAGTGTGAACCGGAAAGCGTCGGTTCCATACTGATCGATCATGACTAGCGGGTCTATGACATTGCCCTTGGACTTGCTCATTTTTTGGCCTTCAGCATCACGCACGAGCGCGTGAATGTAAACGTCTTTGAAGGGTACTTCATTCCTGAAGTGGAGGCCCATCATGATCATGCGCGCGACCCAGAAAAAGATGATGTCGAAGCTCGTGACCAGAACGGTCGTGGGATAATAAACCGCAAGCTCCTTGGTCTGATCGGGCCAGCCGAGAGTTGAAAATGGCCAGAGAGCCGATGAGAACCACGTATCGAGCACATCCGTTTCCTGATGCAGGTGACCGCTCCCACATTTTATGCACGCATCAGCATCGGTACGGCTGACCGTAATCGTCCCGCACTCGTCACAGTACCACGCGGGGATTCGATGGCCCCACCAGATCTGGCGGGAAATGCACCAGTCCTTGATGTTTCTCATCCATTCGAAATAGGTGTTCTCCCACCCCTTGGGAACGAACTGCACCCTCCCCTCTTCCACGGCCCTGACCGCTGGCTCGGCAAGCGGCCTCGTATTGACGAACCATTGCGGTGATAGATAAGGTTCGACCACGGACCTGCAGCGATAGCACTTGCCCAGGGAATGGGTGTGTTCTTCGGTCTTGACCAGGAAACCACGGGTCTGCAGAAGCTCGACAACGACGCCGCGCGCTTTTTTTGCGGGTTTTCCCTCAACTAGTTTCTGCACATCGGAAAGCACATCGGGGATATCGTGAAGGATCTCCGCCTTGTCATCGAGCATCTTGATGCGCGGGAGGTTGGGCAATTGCCGCTGACCCGCTTCGTAGTCGTTGAAATCATGGGCCGGGGTCACCTTTACGGCACCAGTGCCGAATTCCAGATCGACGAGGACAGAATCGCCGATGATCGGGATGCGGCGCGTCGTGAGCGGTAAATCAACGGTTTTACCGATAAGGTCTTTGTACCGGGGGTCGAGCGGATGGACGGCAACGGCCGTATCGCCGAACATCGTTTCGGGCCGCGTCGTCGCAACGGTCAGGCGGATGTTGTGGTCGTGGCTTAGCGGATAGGAAATGTGGTACAACTTGCCCCTCTCGTCCTCATGTTCCACCTCGATGTCCGACAGCGCGGTGTGGCAACGGGGGCACCAGTTGATCAACCGCTCACCTCGATAAATGAGCCCTTCTTCATAGAGCGTTACGAAGACCTCCCGCACTGCGCGCGAGAGACCATCGTCCATGGTGAACCGCTCCCGCTGCCAGTCGCAGGATGCCCCCATGCGCTTAAGCTGATTGATGATCCTGCTGCCATACTCTTTTTTCCACTCCCAGACCTTTTCAATGAATTTTTCCCGGCCAAAAACGTGTCGGTCGATGTTCTCCTTTGCAAGTTGCCGTTCCACAACATTCTGCGTGGCAATGCCTGCGTGGTCCGTGCCTGGCACCCAAAGCGTGTTCCTTCCTGACATGCGCATCCAGCGAATGAGAACATCCTGAAGCGTCGAATTCAGCGCATGGCCGATATGGAGCGATCCGGTGACATTCGGCGGAGGAATCACGATCGAGAATGCCCTGCCACCGGCGTCGGGATCTGCATGAAAGTAATTCTTCTCGGACCAAAAGCTATACCACTTCCGCTCCACGGCTTTCGGTTCATAAACTTTGGGCAATTCCCGTGATGGCATTGAAAATGCTCTCCTTAATAAAAAGCGCTCGCTTGGAATAAAAAGAGGGGAACAAGTCCCCTCGGCAATACATCCCGAATTCTCCGAATCCAACAGTCCTGTTGTTTTATGTTTCAGCCTTGAGGCGTTCGATCTCTTCTTTTATCAAATGCTCCGCCAGTTGAGGGATCACTTCCCAGGACACCTGCTCAATTACTTCTTTTGCCATCTCGCGGGCAATCTGTGAAAGAACCGATTCAAGCCCTCTTCTGACCGTTTCATTGGAGATTTTCGGTATTGGCGGGGGCGGCAGGTTTTTGAATACGTCCAACGCCATCTTGTTGATCGTTGCTTCCGCCATTTTCCTGAGTTCGCTCTCCGGCAGTGTCGAAGGTTTGGGAATAGCCGTCTTTTCTAGCGTCTCATTCACGAATTTTAGGACATTCTCCTCCACCAAACAACGCAGCATCTCTTCGAGAGCTTGAGGTAGCTTTTTCTCAAATACATTTTTAATCATGTTCGCCGCCGCTTCTTCAATCACGCTCCGCACCACTTCGTCGGAGATTTTTGGCGGCTGGACCGGCGGCATCTGGGCAAACACGTCCTTTGCCATCTTCGTAATGATATCTTCCGCCATTTTCCTCAGTTCATCAGCGGACAACGTTGAAGAGACGGCTATGGTCTCAGTCGGCATCGCCGGATGCGACGAGACCGGCGGCATGGAGACATCTTCCGTCGCTGGCGTCGCCATCGCTGCCTCAAATGATCCGTTGGGAATGGCCTCCGGTGCGGTCTCCACGGTCTGGTCCGTCAGTCCCAGACCAGCCGGCATCTCATCAAGTGCCTTATCATTACCGACAGGCAAGGCCGCTACTATTTTCCGGCCAAGCGGCTCCATCACCTCTTCCACATCCGGCTCCACCTCATACACCGTCTCCGCCTCGGGGATTGCCGGAGCTGCGGCCTTTTTGAATTCTGATTCGGTGGGCGCCTCCTGAATAATATCAAATATATCTGTATACGCTTTCTGAACCGGATTAGCTGCCTGCAACGCTGCATCGGAGAAATATGCGGCCGGCGCCGAGGGTTGCGGACCAGCGGCCGGCTTCTCAACCTCAGCAAGCTTCGGCGGTGCCGCGGCAAGAGCTTTTTTCACTTTGCCGATCAACTCCTGCGATTCAAAGGGCTTGGCGATATTGTCGATGATGCCTGCGTGCCTTCCTTTGGTTGAATCATAAACATCATCCCTGCTCATCATGAGAATGACGGGCGTTTGTGCAAGTAACGGCGTCTGCTTCAGCCGTTCGGAAAATGCATATCCGTCAAGACGCGGCAAGTCCACATCGGCAAGAATGACGTCGGGAATCACGCGGGCCGCCTCACTCAAGGCCTCGTCCCCGTCGCTTACGCTTGTGACTTCGTAGTCGCGTCCGGAAAAAAGCATTTCCACCACCCTCTGAATGGTGATGCTCTTATCAGCCAGCAAAATCTTAACAGGCATGGAACACCCTTTCAAAATCAATGATCATGACTTGCTTACCACTATCGAATTCGAGACCTTATACATAATTGAGAATCGACTGATTTCGAATTCACGGGAGAATCGGTTGGTTCCTCATAGCTCTGTCCCTCTTATGATAATATCAGAAATCGATTCCCTTCGTCCATAGTTGTTTTTGGCGTCATGTTCGGCCGACGTACATAACGCCGGTCAGCAGTTTATTGAGCGCACCCAGCAATTCCTTCTCCTCAAAAGGCTTTACGAGGTAGTCCCGGGCGCCCATCTCCGTGGCTTTCTGTCGATGCTTGTCGCCAGCACGCGAGGTCAGCACAATGACGGGGATATGCGCGAGGTCGGGATTCTTTTTCATCTCGGCCATGAGGTCGTATCCATGCATAACGGGCATTTCAAGATCGGTGATGACGATGTCGAATTTGACCCTGCCCATGATATTAAGGGCTTCCATGCCGTCAGACGCCACCTCCACTTCATAGCCGGTGCGATCGAGGAAGCGTTGCACGTATTTTCTTATGCTGATGGAATCATCAACTACAAGGAGTCTGGGCTTCCGGTTCGAGATCGCCTGCGTGATGGGAATTTCACGCGACGACATGTCGACGTGGGCCTTGGCTGCAATCAGGCCCTCTTCACCGAAAAGAGATGCGATGTTGATGATGAGGCGTACATTGCCTTCGCCGGAAATCGTTGCACCGGAAAAAAGCTTGATACCCTTTAAATAATCGCCAAGAGATTTCACGACGATCTCTTCCCGACCGAGGATCTCCTCCACCATAAGCGCGATCCGCTTCTCGGCCATGCCGAGAATCAGCGTCGGGTGGCGGAAGGAGTCGTCTTTTTTCGGGAACTTGCTTACACCCAGCAAATCATTCAACTTGAGAAGCCTTATCATCGAACCGCGCAGGCTAACCATCTCGTTACCGGCCGCCCGCTGAATGTCCTTGTACGCAAATCGCGTCGTTTCCTCGACAAGATTCATCGGAACGGCAATTTCCTGGTCCTTTAACTTCACGATCAATGCCTGGGCAGTGGCGAGTGTAAGCGGAAGCCGGATTACGAACTTGGTTCCCACATCCACTGCGGTCTTGATCTCGATCCTCCCGTTGATCCTGGCGAGGTTGTTGGAAACAACATCCATGCCTACGCCACGGCCCGAAACCTTGGTGATCTTCGATGCCGTGGAAAAGCCCGGACGGAAGATCAGGTTGATGGCCTCCAGGTCCGTCAGGGACTGCGCCTCAGCCTGGCTCATGAAACCCTTGTCAACAGCGGTCTTTCTAAGCGCTGCGATATCCATACCGCGGCCGTCGTCATCGATCTGGACAATGATGCTATTTCCTTCGTGCCGGGCGTTCAGTATCAGCGTACCAGTCGGCTCTTTCCCGAGGGCTCTTCGCTCCGTAACGGTTTCAATGCCGTGGGATACGGCATTTCTGATCATGTGCATAAGCGGATCGGTAATGATCTCGAAAATCGTCTTGTCAATCTTTGTCTCGCCGCCCAAAAACACCATATTGACTTCCTTACCCTCTTCGCGGGCAAGATCGCGGACGGGCCGCTGAAACATCTGGTAAAGCTTGTCCATCTCGACCATGCGAGCCTGGGTGATCTCGTCCTTCAGGTTAGTGGTAATGGTCGAAATTCGCGCAGTGTCAAGTTCGAAGGAATCAAAAAAACCGGCAAGCTCCGTCATAATTTCGTTTGTATCATTCGTGATTTCCGTCAGCTTACGCGATAATAGGTTGAAGTCGTCATAGCGATCAAACTCGAGTTCAAAAAAGTCGTCGAATTGCACGGCAACATTCTGCTGCTGAGGCGTGACATCAGCCATCACCGTGTATTCGTATTTTTGCTCGAACTTTTTGATCTCGTGGAGCAACCGGTTCTGGCTGAAATCAAGTTCCTCCCGAAGCGTTTTAATCAAGTCAACCTGACGCGCAAGCCGGTTGCGGTTAACAACCATCTCTCCCACCAGGTTCATGAGATTGTCGAGCCGCTCGATATTGACACGAATAAACTGATTTTCACGGTCCGGCGCATCCGTGGCACGGCGTCCGATGCCGCGTTTTTCATGGATACCGATATTTTTAGCCTCGTCGATCTCCTGTTGGAGTGGACGTCCCGGCGCCGTCTGAGGCCGGGACCCGGCAAGGGAGTCAGCCGCTGGCTTCGGTCCGGGAGAGGAGGTCAGTGCGGGAGGCATTTTCGCTGCTGCCGGCACTGACAGGGCAGCTGGCGTTGCAGGAGGGTACGACACCGGCGCTTTCTGGACAGCAGGCGGTGGAAGAGGTGGTATTGCCGATGTAGCCTTTTCAATGTCTCTGTCAAAGATTTTTTCCCACGCAATATCCATGTCGTCATTACGATCCTGCAGACCCTTGTGGGCTTCAGGAGGCTGAAGCGTCCCGCTTTTATCAACATGCTGCTTCGCTATCGTCATTTCCCGGGAAGCGGCAACTATGTCCTTATAGGCTTGTCCTACGGATTCGACTACCAGAGGATCCTCGGGCTCACTGGCTGCCACGCCGTCCACCATGACCTTGACGGCGTCGACACTGTCAAAGAGAAAATTCAAGGTCTCTTTACAAATGGCAATCGAGCCATCGCGAAACATGCTGAGCATGTCCTCAGCATTGTGGGCCACGCTGCTGACCCCTTGGTATCCCATCATGGCTGCTGATCCCTTCAGCGTGTGCGCAGCGCGAAAAAGCTCATCAATCATGCTGGTATCAGCTGGGTCCTTTTCGAGAGACAGAAGGCCCCTGTTCAGGTTTTGAAGATGCTCACCCGCCTCAATCAGGAAAAACTCTATGATGCTAGATTTGTCCAACGGATCATTCATATGCGCTATTCGACCAGGCCAAGTTTAATTTCCTCATCACTCGTGGTAACTTGCTCCGTAACCGGTTGATAGCTATCAAGCGAAGAGAGCGGTATTTCCCTGCCCGCGCCGTCCTGCCCGATCTTGAATCTCCCGATGGCGTCGGTCAGTCGCCTGGTGAGACCCGCCAGGTTATTTATTGTCTGCACAGTCCCCTGTACGCCGCTGGTCGTATCCTGTGTCAATTGAGAAATATTTTCCATGGTATGCGCGACGCTTTCCGTCGACTTCACCTGATCGGCCGCCGCCCTCGTGATGTCACTCATGAGGGTCGATGTCTGTTTCACGATCTGTTCGATCTCGCGGAGCGCGGCGCCTGCCTGATCGGCAAGTTTAGTACCTTCCTCCACCTCACGGGTGCCTTCCTCCATAACCTTCACGGCTTCGCTTGTTTCGGCCTGGATGCTCTTGATCAGGCCTGTAATGTCCTTCGTGGCGCGGGCCGCGCGCTCAGCGAGTTTCCTCACTTCATCAGCAACCACGGCGAAACCCCTGCCCTGTTCACCCGCGCGGGCCGCCTCGATAGCTGCATTCAGCGCAAGAAGGTTCGTCTGTGTCGCGATTTCGTTGATTACTTCGATGATGGCGCCGATTTCCAGGGAGCGTTCGCCGAGGCCCTTGATTTTTTTCCCGGTTGACTGCACGGTGACGCGGATGCGCTGCATGCCCTTGATCGTTTCGGACACGGCCATCCCGCCCTTGATAGCCGCTTGAGTGGCTTTGACCGATGTCTGCGTTGCCGCTTCGGCGTTTTCAGCCATACGCAGGGTCGTTAGGGACATGGCGTTCACAGCGTCCGATGCATTTCGGATCTGTAATGCCTGCTGTTCAGCGCCCACCCTCATACGCTCCGCGGACCGGAGGATATCACCGGTGGATCGCTGAATTTGAGTGGCCACATTGCTGGCATGCGTGACGAGAGTAGTCAAACCAGCAATCATAAGGTTGAATGCGTCCGCCACGGACCCGAGGGCGTCGGCGGTCACTTCTGCTTTGATTGTGAGGTCGCCCTCCGCTGCAGTGCTCACAATCGAGAGAAGGTTCATGACCTGGTGCTGCATCTTGTCCCGGTCCGTCTCGGTCTGGACTAGGCCCTGAAGACGCTCGATCATTCGGTTCAGTGTGTCGCCCAACTGGCCAAGTTCGTCTCCGGTTTTCACGGCCACCTTTTTCGATAGCTCACCACGTCCGAGAGCTTCAGCGACCCGCATCAGGTCCTTAACCGGGGCGATGATTATAGCGGTAATGACCATGGTGACGACTGACAGGATAATGAGTGCCACGATGCCCACGCCCATGATGTTCATGAGGAGGTTCCTGGTATTGGTCTTGATCAGCGTCACGTTAAGGCCCACATGGACGGAGCCGAGGATCCCGCCGCCTATAGGCGCGGTAATATCTATGACCTCGATTGTGCTGTCCTTAAGGTTTATCTGCGCAGGCTGCTCTCCGTAGGGAACGCCCGGTTTAAGAATGATGTTCTGAAGTTCCACGGGAAGGACGTTTCCTTCGAAAGTAGACGCGAGGACTTTCCCCCTGCTGTCGCGAATGAAGCAGTAAGCGATATCCGGCCGGCCGGCAGCCTCCCCCGCTATAAGTTGGAGAGCATTCTGGTCCTGCGCCTGGGCCGGCCCCACGGCCTTGGCTCCGAGATCCTCCGCCACGATCAATGCCTTATTGACCGCCTCCTCCCTCATCGTGTTCTGAATCTGGATGTAGATAAAACCGAGAATGCCTGCTCCGAAAAGCGCCGACATGCCGATAATCATGAGCACGATCTTTGTTCTTATACTCATCCGGTAGAAAGGGTTGATGTTTTTCATCGTTTTACTCCTTGAGGAAAGAAGCTTCTGACTTTCCCCCCCGAGACTTGCCGCAGCTACGGAACCAGACCGCAGAGATCCGATGTTCAAGTCAGCATAATCTCATCAATAACTCGCTCTATATCCAGAAGTGCCACAACACCCGTATCTCGCTGAACAACTCCCTGCAAGAAACGGGTACGGCTCTTGACGGTCTTCTGGATTCCCGTTTCGGGCGGGAGTGGCCGGATATGGCTTGTGGGAATGGAGATTATGGTTGACACGTTATCAACGATAAAGCCGAGCATCATGGACCCCCTCTTAACGATCGCAATCTGTCCGGGAACTGAACGCTGCGGGAGGGAAAGCGCTGGGCGGATATCGATGATCGGCACAATGTTCCCCCGCAGGTTGATGACTCCTAGCACGTGCGATGGGGTAGTCGGGACGGGAAAAATTTTCTGAGAGGTGATGATTTCTATTAACGCTTCGACCGGAATTGCAAACGTGTCATCGCTTATACTGAAGAGGCATATTTGTACGTTCTCATCCGGCAGAACACCTATCGCATCCGCGGTGACGTCGTTATTAATTACGGCCAAACGGGTCCCCTCCCGGAATTAGATATATTTCTTGACCGCCTTCAGCAGATCTTCAGGCTTAAAGGGCTTAGTCAGATACTCATCGGCACCCTGCTTCATCCCCCAAAACTTGTCACTCTCCTGGTCCTTGGAAGTGACCATGATGACCGCAATATTCTTCAGCCGATCGTCGCTCTTGATGTCCCTGCAGACCTGGAAGCCATTTTTTTTGGGCATGATCACGTCAAGGATGACCAGATCTATCTTCTCTGATTTCAGTTTGGCTTCCGCAGCTTCTCCATCCATGACTGTCAGGAGAGTATGGCCGGTCGGCTGTAGCGTCTGCCGAAGGATCTCAAGCTCCGCCAGGCTGTCATCGGCTATGAGTATTTTGGCCATCCTAGTCTCCTTATTCCCTTGAACAATTTGGTAAAAAATAACATATTTCCCTGGTACTGTCAAGTTTGCGTTTTTCCGCATCGTGGCCGCATCTTGCGCCTGAACGTATTATATTTTTATACGAATAAGGTTCACCGAGAGAAGAATAAACATGCTCTTGACTACGTCGAACTCATCCATATGAAGCAAATCAATGATATTTTGGATGGTACGCCGACCGTCGACGCAAGAGAACACCCTGAGATCGAAATCACTCATGCCGCGCTTTGCAAGTTCATCGGCGTTTCCAATCATGGGATCGAACACGATATCAAAATGAGGGATCTTCCGCTGGACCAGGCTCCACTCATCTGCCCGGCGCGCGCCCTCCAGCAAGAGATCATCAACCCTAAACTGAGCAGTACCGGCAAAAACAGGTGGAACCGCCTTTTCAAAGAAGAACTCACCTTCCTCCCAGGCCATGACTTTAAAGATTGCCGACTCCGTATGCCGGCGATGGCAATCGGTGAATGTCCTTGCACTGACGATGTTTTCCTGCACAAGAACCCTGTCAATCGGCTGCGATGTCATGTCGATAATGCTTAGAACGTGTTCAATGCTGTCCTCTTCGAGACCACAGGCGCGTTTGAGCAAAACCTCCACAGCGGACCTTGGCCCCCTGCATCCTGATGACGCTAGGACAACGGCTCCGTCTTTGAAATATACTTCTACGGCATCACCAAGCCGGCCGACAACCAGCCTGCCAGTCTGGCGCTGAAGTCCGAGCATCTGCAGCACTTCCACTATCCGCACGCTCGCCAGATTGCCCCGGATACCCGCGTTCTTCGAAGCCTCTGAATGGCCCATCTCTTTTTTTATAAGTTCGGGCAGTGTCTTCTTGACAAATTCATCAAGCACCTGCTCGACAATGGACCGCACCATGGCTTCCATCTCTTCTGCCGCAGGTGATACCGCTCGCGGCAGGGGCGATGGCCGAAATTCCCGCTCAGGGACCGCTGGGGGCGCCGATTGTTGCCTATCAATTACTTCCCGGATTTTGGCGAGCAGTTCTTCGGGATGAAAGGGTTTGGTGAAGTATTCTGCAATGCCCAGAACATCAACAAATTTGCTGCCGACCTTGTCGCCCTTCGAGGTGACGAGAATGATCGGCGTATTCTTGAAATCGGGATCCTCTTTCAATGTCTTGCAGACCTGGAAGCCGTTCATTTTCGGCATGATGAAGTCCACGAGGATGACAGCGGGACGCTCTGACCGTGCCTTGGCAATTCCTTCTTCGCCATCAGACGCGAGAACGACCTGATAGCCTTGAGATGACAGGATCGTCTCAATGAGCCGCTGCACCGTCGGACTGTCGTCAATATCGAGGATTTTTTCTCCCGCCATCAATACCCCCAAGTTTAAACCTATTAATACTATCTTGGGTAAATACTATTGTCAACAGCTTAAGCGTTCCGCAGATTTTCCATTCGCAGCAGCTATCGCAGAATTGTCTCCGATGCGCCAGTCAAAGCAGCCTAATACCCTGATTATTTACCGAAATCGTCCGTGGATATCTGGAAAAATTTTTGAGCATAAAATTGTAATCCAGATCACAGAACTTTATCCGGATTATTTATATAATCGTCCAGTTTTGGATCGGGTTTTCAAGCGGTCTTTACAATTTTCCTGATTTAAAACCTGTAATTCTTCTCTGCTCAGAGCAAACCTGGGAAAACCCAGGGACGCAAAGCAACGGGACTAATGAGTCAATCGACTCGATGTCCGCCGAGCCGCCAGAGATAACGATGACGATGTAATGGCGCTTTTGACAGCGGAGGGAAACAACATGTTAAGAAAAAGCGGAGTATTGTTCATTTTGCTGGTGTCTGTGCAATTCATCATCTTGTCTGGATGCGGAGGGGGAAGTGGTGGCAGTTTAACGAGTGTGCAAAGTGGAACGTCGGCTCAGCTTGTGGCCATATCAATAACGCCGACAAATCCATCAATAGCGCAAAATACCGACCTGCAGTTTGTTGCCACCGGCCTCTACTCGGATAATACGACACGGGATCTGACAACGACCGCAACCTGGTCAACGTCAGATCCGGTAAATGCCCCGTTTACGGGAATCGGATGTGTGCATGGCAAAAATACTGGCATGTGGACAATTTCCGCGACTGCAGGAAATGTTTCGGATGCAACTACGTTGACGGTAACGGCGGCAACACTGGTGTCCATAACGGTCACGCCGGTTAATCCGAGCATGGCAATAGGGACAACTCAGCAGTTTGCTGCGACGGGAACGTTCTCCGATAACACCACGCAGGACTTGACGACGTCAGTAGCCTGGTCTTCGTCGGCATCGTCTGTAGCGGCAGTCAGTAATACGGCAAGTTCAATGGGACTGGTCACTCCCGTAGCCGCAGGAACAACAACGATCACGGCGACATCAGGCGCAGTGTCGGCATCTACTCAGCTGACGGTAACACCCGCAACACTTGTTTCAATAAACGTTACGCCGACCAATCCGAGTATACCAACAGGGGCAACACAGCAGTTCGTTGCAACAGGAACATTCTCCGACAACACCACACAGAACCTGACGGCGTCAGTAGCCTGGTCTTCGTCGGCATCGTCTGTAGCGAATATTAGTAATACAGCGGGTTCAAACGGACTGGCCACCCCGGTTGCCGCAGGAACGACAACGATCACGGCGACATCAGGCGCAGTGTCAGCATCTACTCAGCTGACGGTAACACCTGCAACGCTCGTTTCCCTTGCAATAACGCCGGCCAATCCAAGCATCGCGCTAGGAACCAACGAGCAATTCAGTGCCACCGGGACGTATTCCGACGGTTCGACGCAAAACCTGACAACGTCCGTGACGTGGGGTTCATCGACAACATCTGTCGCGGCCATCAGCAACGCCGCGGGTTCAAAAGGACTGGCCACTCCGGTAGCCTATGGCATGGTAACGATCACGGCGACGTCAGGGAGTATATCGGGATCAACCAAATTGACGGTATCTACGGCAACATTGGTTTCAATTGCAATAACCCCTCTTACTTCTTCTTTCCCGACAGGGTCAACGCAGCAGTTTACAGCTACCGGCACGTACTCAAACAACACAACGCAGAACCTGACCGCCTTGGCTACCTGGAGTACCTCCAAGGCAGGTGTTGCAACGGTCAGCAACGCAGCAGGCTCGAAAGGACTTGCCACTGCCGTTGCTGCCGGTTCGGCCGTAATTTCATCTTCCTTCGGAGGCGCTTCAGCAACTGCCTCACTGACAATTACGGCAGCACAGTCTGCACCGTCTACGGTTAGCGTGACACTTAGCTGGGCGGCCCCAACATCGTATTCAAATGGAACTACGTTGGTTACCGCAGATATAGCATCGTACAAGATATATTACGGAACCACATCCGGAGTATATACGCAGGTCGTCAGTGTTCCAAGTCCCGGGACCACCACAGTTAGCCAGACATTAAACTTGGCGCCCGGGACTTATTACTTTGTCGTCTCGGATGTGGATACATCAGGCGTGGAAAGTAATTATTCCAACCAAATGTCGGGAACAATTTAACTGGAATGCTCGTCTCCCTCCCCCACAAGGGAGAGGGAGACGAGCGAAAATACGGCAGCAGGACAGCTGCAAACAATACCAGTTGCTCATTATGGCATGAGTTCTCTTCCCTGAACTTTGCATCGCAGTAGATCCCCGCCTTCCTTACAGGCATAGTTCTCTTTACGTGTTTCGAAGCGAAAAAATTGAATGGAACCTGTCTCTCTTCCGCGGCTGACAGCGCGAGGATGTGACCGACTCTCCCTGGGCGAATTCATTGCCTTCGAGCTTGAAGTCTAACCCATCTTCCGCAGTAAAAAATTCAAAGTTCCAATAAATCAGTTTCTTAGCTCGCACAATTGGCAAAAGTCGGCACTACATTTTCAACTATCTTCGGTCTGTTCGGTAACGGCAGCTTGAGTCTCTGAAGAAGCGGCTGTAGGTCCTTCGGCGCCTTGCTCACCACCCGAAGTCTGATTGTCTTATCGCGTGTTGGCAACAACACGTCGAGCGATTTTACAATACGCAGTTCTTCGATTAGTTTCCTTGGCGCGCTTCCGATGCCGGAACAGGACATCCAGTGCGAGAGCATCCGCCACATGGCGAGTGAGAGGAAACACACAAGGATGTGCGCCTGGGTGCGATCTTTCTTCTGATGGAAGATTGGTCGCATACCAAGATCGCTTTTGCTTATGCGAAAAGCATCCTCCACCTGCGTCAGCTCGATATAGGTCTTCCACAGCTCCTGCGGATCGCGTTCGGGCCAGTTCGTACGCAAGAGATAGCTGCCGCTTGTTTTGAGCGCCCAGTTGTATCGTTCTTCGTTTTTGGTGATTGTGATGCTTAGGCGTGTGTCTTTGCCGCTTCCTGTCTCAGAGACCAGGACTTCGTACAATGATGCCGCACGGCTATTCCGTTCGAGAAGCCTGCCGATTCTTCGTTCTACCTTCTGCTTATCCCGGAGTTTGCCCGCGCTGGCCTGATTCTGCATTTTTGTAAGGCCTTCTTCCAACCGGGTGATGAACCGGTTCAGAATCGCTTCTTCCTTCTCTTTGCGTCCTTTTGAACGGCACAGAAGGAACGTTTCTTCGCTGCCGTCAGGTGACGGGCAGAGCTTGATCTCCACATCGGGCCGGACTGTTTGCCAGTTCTCCATAAGCAACTCACGCTCGAATTTCTTAAGCATGGCCTTGGGCGTGCCGACCAGATATCGGGCTCCCTGCTCGCGCATATATTCGAGATTCTCTTCACTCACCATGCCGCGATCCATCACCCATATGCGCTCGGCCTTGCCGTATTTCGTTGCCATTGTCTCGACCATCTCTTCTACGGTAGTCACATCGGTCCGGTTCCCATCGAAGACTTCAAAGGCCAACGGCAGTCCCTCTTTGCTCGCCACAAGCCCGATGGTAACCTGGACACAATCAGGCCGGCCGTCTCGACTGTATCCGCGCTTTGCTTGCGAGTTCCCCGTCATGGCCCCTTCAAAATATGTCGACGTGATGTCGTAAAAGAGAAAATCGAACCGTGTCCCGAATAGTTCTCCGTACCGCTGCTGCAGATGCCTGCATAGGGCCTCCTTGTGGGGCAGCAGGGCATCAAGTGCCCGGTAGAGCCGGTCATCGTTGATCTTCTCTTTGGGCACGCCCAACAGATCATCCAGTGCAGTTGTGCCATACCAGAAGTCGGCCACTTGGAGATCCGAGGATGGTGCGCAGAATCGTGCCAGAGCCAAAATGCAGGCCATGATCGACCACGGTACTTCTTCTCTTCCAACCTTGATATGCTCTTCACAAAATTCCGAAAGCCTGAGTCTCCTCCACAGCGCAAGTGCAAGATAGACATCACCAAAGGAGCGCAGGCGATCAACTTGCACTCCTTTAACGGATGTTCCGCCCTCGATATTCAGAAAATCATTTATCTTGCAGCAGGTTAGGCCTTTTTTTGTCCTAAATATGTAGCCACTAAAATATTCTTATTAATTATAATTATATTGACAAATTGCTTTAATTATGATATTTAAGTAACCACTATGTACGTCGACTCCTCTACCGTGAAGCAGGGAAACAAATCCTACACCCGCTATCTTCTCCGGGAGTGCTATCGAGAAAACGGCAAGGTCAAGCACCGCACGATTGCAAATCTGAGTTCCTGCTCCGATGCAGAGGTTGCCGCAATCAAGCTCGCCTTGCGCCATAAAGAACAACTTGCCTCTCTCCTTTCCGACAAGATGACTGTGACTCAAAAGCAAGGGCTTTCGTTCGGCGCGGTATGGCTTGTTTATTCGATTGCTCGCGAATTGGGGATCGTAGAGGCCATGGGAACAACCAGGGAAGGCAAACTGGCGCTGTGGCAGGTGATTGCGAGAGTCATCGATCAGGGATCGCGGCTGTCAGCGGTGCGATTGGCCGGGGCTCACGCGGCGTGCGATATTTTGAGCGTGGAGAAGTTCGATGAGAACGATTTATACGACAATCTCGACTGGCTTGCCGAACGTCAGGCAACGATCGAAGATCGTCTTTTTCGAAAACTGCATGGAGACGGGAAACCGGGGCTGTTTTTGTACGATGTGACCAGTTCGTATTTGGAAGGGACGGAGAACGAGTTGTCGGCTTTCGGCTACAACCGGGACGGCAAGAAGGGCAAGCTGCAGATCGTGATTGGGTTGTTATGCGATAACGAAGGTACACCGCTGTCTGTGGAGGTGTTTACCGGCAATACCCAGGATCCCAAGACTGTTGGACCGCAGATTAAGAAGGTCGCGGAGCGGTTCGGGGCGAAGGATGTGACGTTTGTGGGCGATCGAGGGATGATCAAGAGCGGTCAAATTGAAGCGCTGCATGCGGAACCCTACGGGTTTCATTACATCACGGCTATTACCAAGCCGCAGATCGAAAATCTTCTTGCGCGTAATATCATTCAGATGAACCTGTTCGATCAAGCGCTTGCGGAGGTCACGACAGATGAGGGGACGCGATATATACTGAGACGCAATCCCGTGAGAGCTGAGGAAATGAAGGCATCCCGGGAGGATAAGCTCGCATCAGCCCGTAAGATGGTTGACGAGCGGAACCGCTATCTTGAGGAACATCCCAAAGCGAAGGTCGCAATTGCGCTTCGCGCAATAAGTGAACGAATGGAACGGCTCAAGATATCCGATTGGGCGAAGGCTTCGGCAACAGACAGGGTACTGTCGATAACCGTAAACGCCGATGCGCTCGGGGAAGCGGAAAAGTTTGACGGTTGCTATGTGCTGAAGACCGACCTTCCGGTGGAATCCGCAAGCAAAGAAACGATTCATGATCGGTATAAGGATCTAACCTTGGTAGAATCCGCTTTCCGTACCAGTAAGACAGCGGAATTGGAGGTCCGGCCCATTCATGTGCGGCTCGCGACACGGACGCGTGGCCATGTATTCGTGGTCATGATGGCGTATCGGGTTGTGAAGGAGCTGTCCAGGCGATGGAGGCAGTTGGACACAACGGTGCAAGAAGGACTCGATGAGCTTTCAACCTTATGCGCCGTGGAGGTTAGTGTGAATGGATCGGTCCGCTATAATCGCATACCGGAACCGCGGGAATCGATCGGAAAATTGTTGAACGCAGCCGGAGTACGATTGCCGGAGATATTTCCCAGCACAGGAGTAAAAGTAACCACTAAGAAGAAGTTGCCTTCAAGAAGAAAATAGACTGTTTTTACAAAATGATGAAATGTTCAAACGCGCCTTTTATTAGGGGGAACATCCGCTTTAACATTGACGGTCGCCCACGACGGGATATCATCGTTTTCGTCAAATAGCGAAAGAGACGGTGCTGGTTTCCCGTCTAGGATTCGCCCGATCTCTCCCCATCCCACTCGCTCTTCCCGATCGAGGCCGGGTAGCTTGCCGATGGTAGCGACGGTGGTCTGGCGCGGCCCCTTGGCAGTACGAATAGATTCTACAAGTGCCCACGACTCGTATTCAGTTCCATTTTTTTTACGACGGCGTCGACGCAAGTACATCTACCTTGTTCTCCTCTGCTCGCATTATCGCTGAAAAGAACGAGGGAGGCAAGAGGGTGGTCGGCACTACACGCGGTTTTCAAAGATCACCATTAAAAAAATCAATAAGTTGGTTGCTCAAACCGGCTCAAAATAGTTTAAAAGATGATCAAACTGCGGAAGATGGGCTAATTCCTCAACCGTCTTTTGAACTGCGTTCCATATCCTCATCTTGTCTACAGCCCAGCCGAACATTCATTTTACCGATTTTCTCCATCACCCGAAAGGACCCGGGCTGCCCGTAAGGTCAATTTACGGTATGGTCCAGGAGGGATCCTCTTCTCAGGCTCGATTCCGAGCAGCTTCCGGATTGTATAAAAACTTATGATTGCATTTCTTTCAGAACACCTGTAGCTGCTTTAACGTCCGCCATCCAATGATAATGGGGATTTCCTATCCTTACAGTTTTTTGTCTTCCCTATGAACCCTTCATCATTATCGCAAGTACATTCAAACGGTTTTTCCTTTAGACTCATTGCATATTCGCCAAAACCTGCAAGCACCTCCTGAAAATAGTCAGTCAGCAATTGAGGCAAAAACTTGCCAGGGGCTGCAATGATAGTAGAAAGATTGCTATTCTCCAAAAAAAATCAAACTGACGATCAAAGTCGATGACGATACTGAGGTAATTCCCCTATTGCCCTCAATGTTTTATGGTTTATTTCTCTAAAACTATTATTACCATAAAATGAGGGGCAATCTATTGTTACGCCATGCCTCAAGTCTCTCTTTTTCTACTCTACCCAAATTAGCAATAAATTTGTAATCCATATCACAGACGTTTGCCCGGATTGGTAACCCACATCACAGACGTTTGCCCGGATTGCTTATATGATTGCTTCAACAAGGGATAGGTTTTCAAGCGTTCTTTGCATTTTTCTTATTTAAAGCCTGTAATTCCTCTCTGCTCAGAGCAAACCTGGGAAAACCCAGGGACGCAGAGCAACGGGACTAATGAGTCACTTGACTCGATGTCCGCCGAGCCGCCAGAGATAACGATGATGGTATATTGGCGCATTTGACAGAGGAGGGAAATAACATGTTAAAAAGAAGCGGGGCATTGTTAATTTTACTGGTATCTGTCCTATCAATTATCTTGTTTGGATGTGGAGGAGGAAGTGATAGTTTAACTGGTGCGGGAAGTGCAACGCAGCCTCAGATTGTGGCCATATCATTAACGCCGACAAGCCCGCAAATAGCGCAAGATACCGACCAGCAGTTCACCGCCGTGGCCCGCTACTCAGATAATACGGCACGGGATATCACATCGACCGCAACCTGGACAACGTCGGATTCGGTACATGCCCCGATTACAGGAGCCGGACGCGTGCATGGCAAGGGTCCTGGCAGGGCAACAGTTTCCGTTACAGTAGGAGGTTCTGGGGGAGGGACTACGTTGACGGTAACGTCGGCAACATTGGTGTCCGTGGCGGTCACGCCGATTAATCCGAGCATGGCAGCAGGGACAACTCAGCAGTTCGTGGCGACGGGAACGTTCTCCGATAACACCACGCAGGACTTGACGACTGAGGTAGTCTGGAATTCATCGACATCGTCTGTAGCGGGCATCAGTAATACAGCGAGTTCAATGGGACTGGCCAACCTCGAAACCGCAGGCTCGACAGTGATCACAGCGACATCGGGCACACTGTCGGGATCTACTGCGCTAGTAGTAACGCCTGCAACGCTTGTTTCACTGGATGTTACGCCGACCAATCCGAGTGTAGCAGCAGGGTCAACTCAACAGTTCGTTGCAACAGGAACATTCTCTAACGGCACCACACAAAACCTGACGACGTCAGTAGCCTGGACTTCGTCGGCATCGTCTGTAGCAGGTATCAGTAATACCGCGGGTTCAAACGGGCTGGTCACGCTGGTAGCCGCAGGCTCGACAACGATCACGGCGACATCGGGCGCAGTGACGGCATCTACTACGCTGACGGTAACGCCGGCAACGCTCGTTTCCCTGGCAATAACGCCGTCCAATCCAAGCGTCGCGCTGGGGACAAACCAGCAATTTACTGCCACCGGGACGTACTCCGATGGTTCGACGCAAAACCTGACAACGACCGGGATATGGGTTTCATCGGCGACATCTGTCGCAGAAATCAGCAACGCCGCGGGTTCAAACGGGCTGGTCACCCCGATAGCCGCAGGCTCGACAACAATCACAGTGACATCGGGCACAGTGTCAGCATCTACTACGCTGACGGCAACACCGGCAACGCTCGTTTCCCTGGCAGTAACACCGTCCAGTCCAAGCGTCGCGCTGGGGACAAACAAGCAATTCACTGCAACCGGGACGTATTCCAACGGTACGACGCAAAACCTGACAACGAACGTGACGTGGGGTTCATCGACTACAGCTGTCGCAGCCATCAGCAACGCCGCGGGTTCAAACGGACTGGCCACCCCGGTAGCTGCGGGTTCGGCAACGATCACGGCAACGTCAGGAAGTATATCAGGATCAACCATATTGACGGTATCTCCGGCAACTTTGATTTCAATTGCCATAACGCCTCTTACTTCTTCTCTCCCGACCGGGTCGACGGAGCAGTTTTCGGCTACCGGCACGTACTCAAACAGCACAACGCAGAACCTGACCACCTTGGCGACCTGGAGTACCTCCAACGCGGGTGTTGCAACGGTCAGCAACGCAGCGGGCTCGAATGGGCATGCCACTGCTGTTGCCGCCGGATCGGCCGTCATTTCAGCTTCCTACGAAGGCGTTTCAGCAACTGCAACTGCCTCACTGACTATTACGTCTGCGGCTCCGTCCTCAGTTAGTGTAACACTGAGCTGGGCCGCCCCAACATCGTATTCAAATGGAACAACGTTGGTTCCCGCTGATTTATCATCGTATAAGATATATTATGGATCCGCATCCGGAGTATATACACAGACCGTCAGTGTCCCAAATCCCGGGACCACCACAGTTACCCAGACATTAAACCTCGCGCCCGGGACCTATTACTTTGTCGTCTCGGATGTGGATACCTCAGGCGTGGAAAGTAATTATTCCAACCAAATGTCATCAACAATTTAACTGGAATGCTCACTCCCTCCCCCCGCGCGGGGGAGGGAGACGAGTGAATATACGACGGTAGGACAAGCCGCCAAAAATGCCAGTAAACAAACAGTATAAACCGATTTCTGCCCATTACAGCATGCCCTCCCTTGCCTGAACTTTGCATCGCAGTAGATCCCCTCTTTCATTACAAGCTTGGATCTCATTGCCTTATTCGGAGCGACAAAATTGAAGGGAGCTGTCTCTCTGCTGCTGACAGCGTGAAGTTGTGAACTTGTCAAATATTTTCATTCCCCTCAGCCTTGGCGTCTCCTCGCTATTAATCTAAATAATCCAGTATAACTCAGCAGAAAAGTATATCAATTCAAAATCTCCGGACAGACACAATTTTTTCGTATCCTGTCTTTCTCTTGTTCTATAATAAGTTTATGAGCAGGAGATGAGTCCGATGCCTCACAGAATTCTTATTATTGAAGACGACAGGGAAATCGCCCAGCTCGTCGAACTCCATCTCAAGGACGCAGGATACCAGGTAATGCTTGCCTATGACGGCGACACCGGTCTCCATTTTGCGCTCTCGAAATCGTTTGATCTAATCATCCTTGACCTTCTTCTTCCGGGCATAGACGGACTGGAGATCTGCCGCCGTGTCCGCACGGCGCCTGTTTATACGCCAATCCTGATGCTGACCTCGCGTTCTGACGAAATCGACCGCGTCATCGGTCTTGAAATCGGCGCAGATGATTACCTGACCAAGCCCTTCAGCATTCGAGAGCTGCTGGCGCGGGTAAAAGTGCTTTTCCGCCGCGAACATATGTTTCACAAGGAGTCGGATAATACCAAGAAAGCCATCCGTGCGGGCGGCATTCTTATTGATCCGGAAAAGCGTAGCGTTACCGTCATGCAAAAAGCGGTAGTTCTCACGGCTAAAGAATTTGACCTCCTGCTCCACTTTGCCAGGCACCCCGGCCGGGTCTACACGCGCTCGGAGCTGCTGACATTGGTTTGGGGCTATGGTTACGAGGGTTACGAACACACGGTCAATTCGCATATCAACCGGCTGAGGGCTAAAATAGAGGCGGATCCGGCCCATCCCCGCTATATTCTGAGTGTCCGGGGTGTCGGGTACAAGTTTTCCGATGACGTGAATCCAGATGAGGAGCAGCGTCATGTTTAAAAACCTCTACGCCAAACTGGCTGCGGTTCTTCTCGGTTTATTCCTGGTCATCGGTGTTTTGTACATTCTTTTGACGCTCTACACCACGCGGCTGTATTTCCAGGAGGTAAACCAGAAGCTCAATCTTATCTTAGCGCAGCACCTGGTTTCGGAAAAGATCCTCCTCAAAAACGGCAAGGTTGATGAAAACACGCTTCAGAATATTTTTCATATGCTGATGGTTGTGAACCCCGTCATTGAAGTCTATCTCCTCGGCCCGGATGGAACGATATTGGCCTACTCTGCGCCTCCGGGTAAAGTAAAGCGGCACTCGGTGTCCTTGGAGCCTGTCAGGCGTCTTCTGAGCGGGACCCCTGCGCTACCCGTGCGAGGTGATGATCCCCGTGACCTTGGACAGAAAAAAGTGTTCTCCGCGGCTCCTATTCTTTTGGACGGGCGCACCGTTGGATATCTCTATATCATCCTGGGTGGCGAGCAATTTGAGACAGCAGCCGGTTTGCTTCAGCGCAGTTATATTCTTCGGCTCAGCTCGTGGGCTGGGGCAGGGGGCCTGGTGTTCACTCTGCTGGCGGCACTTTTGCTGTTCAACCGCATGACACTGCGGCTTCGGCTTCTCACATCATCCATGGAAATGTTCCGCCAGGGCGATTTCGCAGAGCCTCCCCGCCTTCCGGCCAGGTTCACGGTCCAGCGCGGAGATGAAATCGACAAAATGGGATCCATTTTCATCCAAATGGCAGACCGCATAGCCCGTCAGATCAAGGACCTGAAGGACGCCGACCTGCATCGGAGAGAGATGGTGGCCAATATCACCCATGATCTGCGAACGCCGCTCACGTCGCTTCAAGGCTATCTAGAGACCTTGCTCATGAAAGCAAATGCGCTGACCACGGACGAGCAACGGTACTACCTTACGATAGCCCTCAAGCGTTCCGATCAGCTACGAAGGCTGGTCACCGGGCTCTTTGAACTTGCAAAACTAGACTCCCCCGATGTCCGAGTTCATTTCGAACCGTTCCATCTCGACGATCTGATCCAGGATATTCTGCAGAAGTTTCATCTTGCTGCAGAGGAAAAAAAGATTGCCCTCCGCATGAATATCCCGGATGAGGCTCCCCTAGCTTTTGCAGATATCGAGCTTGCCGAGCGGGTATTTGAAAATCTTATCGATAACGCGATCAGGCATACCCCAGGGGACGGCACAGTGACGATCTCCGCTGTGCTCGAGGAGGCGCGGATAAAAGTGATAATCTCAGACACCGGCTCCGGCTTGGCGCCGGATGATCTCGCGCATCTTTTTGACCGGAATTATCGAAGGGAGAGAATTCGCGGCGGCGACCGGGCGGGACTGGGCCTCATCGTCGTCAGGAGAATTTTGGAGCTTCATAACAGCGACATCTACGTCAGTAGCGGGATCAACGCGGGCGCGACTTTCACCTTCTTTCTTCCAGCTTATCAGGGAACATCGTCATGATCTGCGTCGGATCGCCTGCGACTCAGCCTTAGGTCCCCTTCTCTTTCGGGACGAACATTTTACCTTCCCGTGATAAATCCGTGATCTGATTGTAGTATCGTTTGTTCAGTTGGCACAGCATAGAACCAGAGCAAATGTTGAATGCTGGCAAACTTGGCAAAAAGGGTCTCATCGGAATAATCGTTGTGGGGTATAATATATAGAAGAAAGAGAGGACTTCGTTATGACAACTAAAATATTACTGGGATCGCTGCTCGTTCTGCCGCTTCTGTTTGCTGAGGCAAATGCCGGTGGTATGAATCATTTTGAGAAAGCAACCTTTGCCGGAGGTTGTTTCTGGTGCATGACGCCGCCTTTTGAAAAACTGGACGGGGTCAAGGAAGTCATATCCGGATACACCGGTGGGCATACGGTCAATCCAACCTACGAAGACGTAACATCGGAGACGACAGGGCACCTTGAATCCATCGAAGTCATCTATGATCCTGCAAAAATCAGCTATGAAAAACTGCTTGACGTTTTCTGGAGGCAAATCAATCCCACCGATGCAGGGGGCCAGTTTGTAGACCGCGGACCATCGTACAAGACGGCGATTTTCTATCACAATGAAGAGCAGAAGCAACTCGCTGATGAATCGAAGAAAAAACTTGCAGAGTCGGGGCGTTTTGATAAGCCAATTGTCACTGAGATCCGGCCTGCCGGCCCTTTTTACGCTGCCGAAGAATATCACCAGGACTACTGGAAGAAAAATCCCATCCGGTATAAATTCTACCGCTATAATTCCGGCCGCGATCAGTATCTAGAAAAAATATGGGGAAAGGATGCTGCGATGCATTCAATATCTGAGAAAAAAACAATCGATCCCAATGGTGCATTCGTCAAGCCATCCCAGGCCGAACTTGCAAAAATGCTCACTCCCCTGCAATACGATGTTACACAGAAGGGAGGCACTGAGCCGGCATTCCATAATGAATACTGGGACAATCACAAACCAGGCATTTATGTGGACATCGTTTCCGGAGAGCCGCTGTTCAGTTCACTTGATAAATATGACTCCGGAACGGGATGGCCAAGCTTCAGCAAGCCCCTCGAACCCGGCAACATCGTGACCAAGGAAGACCGGACCTGGTATCTTGCCGTCCGCACCGAGGTCCTGAGCAAGAAGGCAGGCTCGCACCTCGGTCATGTATTCGATGACGGCCCCAAACCTACGGGACTGCGCTATTGCATGAATTCGGCGGCGCTCAGGTTCATTCCCGCACAGGACCTGGTAAAGGATGGGTATGGGGAATATGCACAACTCTTCGAGAAATGATCATTCCCGAAGAATTGATGCCAGCAAGGACATCTGATTGCATTTTCTCTCGGAAAAGAGGAAAAATATGCCTTGAAATTTTGCACTCTTGATCCTTGGGGGACGTCCGTTGCCAGACGTCCCCCAAGGATCTGTGCGAAAAGAATTACTTCGCACGGCTCCTACCTTGGATAACTCAGGTAAAGCTTATGGTTTGGGTTGCCTTAAGCCTTCTGCTTCATGTATTGTATCCTGCAAAAGTCTGAGTTCAGGTTGCAGCCGCCTCTCCAGGATTTCCCTTGATAAGCAGCTTTTCTCCCGAACCTCGGCCACAGCGTGGGCAACGGATTATTTTGTTCGGCCCTTCCTTGTTACCAGCCGATGTCAGACTGCTCAACACCGTAAGTAAAGATTGTGGTTACTGGCCTTCCTTCCAAGTGGTATTGAAATATGCTTGTCGAACACTCCTCTCTCGCTCTCCCTTTCACGTGACCGAGTATCACAGGAGCACCTCTGAAGGAATGCCAGACCGCAGCGCGTACTCAAGCGTAAATTGAATAAATACGCCCTCCTCTTTATAAACGCTTACGTGATGAAAGCACTAACGCTACCGTCACGCTACGACTCTACCAAGCACAGGTCATTATCGCCAAACTGACAATCATCAGGCAGGATAGTCTGTTCGCCGTGTCCCTTGATCGTTTTTTTGATTGCCTGAAAATCTCCCTGCTCTGCATGATCGATATTGGGAGTCACCGGTTCGGCCTCGCGGATTTCTTCCATCTCGTCCCGAAACGCCCTCACTTCGTAGGCCTCGGTCAATGTTTCATAATCTGCTGATTCTACAGTTTTTTTAACAGTCCGTTTCATTGCCCTTGCCTCCCTTCCTGTCGCGCGCTTTTTTAGGTCGCTTCAGGTTTAAGTATGGGAGCACCCAATATTTTGGTATAGGCTGTTTTCGTACTGAAATCAATAACCGACTGATTATGCAAGGCTTTTCACCTTACCGCTAGAGTTTTGTTTGTTCTTTTCCTCTCTGCCATGTTTTGGTGCATCCCACACTCGTCCACAGTCTTTACTGAAGGACCTCTTTAAGTATAGCACCGGCATGAGGGGTCCTTTTTTAGACAATTTTTTGACGGGTTGCGACGGATAAAATATCAACTCGACCTTGCAGCACAATCTTTATCAAACGTTCCGCGTCCTTCTCTCCTGCTGCCAATCCGCCACGATCTCGATATCCTAGGGGTGGAATACTGTTTATATTTATATTGTATAATATAATTTTATATGATATAATGTATTTATGAAGCTAAGCGTATGGGCAAAGCAACAAGGTATAACCTATCAAGCGGCATGGAAATGGTGGAAGGCTGGCAAGCTGCCGGTTGAGGCTGAGCAGATGCCTACCGGAACCATCATTATAAAAGAGCAGAAAACTGCCCAAGGTTCTGTTGCTCTTTATGCCCGGGTATCCAGTCATGACCAAAAGAAAGACCTGGACGGACAGCTCGGAAGGTTCCGCATATGCCGCTTCCAAAGGGTTGTCAGTTTCAAAAGCGGTGTCCGAGGTTGGTTCCGGTCTTAATGGGCACAGGCAAAAACTCATGAAGCTGCTTGCCGACTCCAACGTCAGTATTATTGTCGCCTTGCATCGCGACCGGCTTATGCGGTTTGGGTCTGAGTATGTAGAATCGGCACTTCGAGCTCAAGGTCGTCAACTTATTATTGTAGACCAGACCGAGCTAAAGGACGATCTGGTGCTGGACATGATTGAAGTATTGACATCGTTTTGCGCAAGGCTCTACGGACGCCGGTCAGCGGCCAATAAAGCAAAAAAAGCTCTGGAGGCCATGGAAAATGGCAAGTAATAAGGATAAAATGGGCAAGAGCGGCAAAAGTGAAGCACTTTCTTTTACCGCTCAAACTTTGCTGATTGACATGTCTTACCTGGACACAAAGAAGTCTCTTTATCATGTTCTTGACGATATCGGCGACTCATACGGGCACATCAAACGCTCTCTCTTTAAAGACAGCGTTCGTTCCGGCAACAAACCCATTTCATTCAAAAATGAGTATCTTGTCAGGTATGGTATCACCGCCCGGCAGTTTAACGCTATCCACTACGATCTTGACGGCAATATCAGCTCCGCGGTTGAGGTATTGAAACTGCGGGTTGAAAAGCTCGAGCACAAAATAAAATCTGCGAGAAAATGGATTAAAACCAGAGAGAACAATGTCATTGACATACGCAAAGACACGGAATTGTCCGAATATGAGAAAACGACCAGCGTGAAGTCTCTCCGTTTTGCGGTCCATAACAAAAAACGGAAGCTCCATTCATCGGAGCAGAAACTGGAAAAGCTGAAATACGATTTGGACAAAGGCCGAATCAGGATTTGCTTTGGGACAAAGAAACTTTTCCACAAGCAGTTTAACCTTTCTGAAAACGGTTATAAATCCCACAATAACTGGCTGTCTGCCTGGAAGGCTGCCCGAAGCTCTTCATCGTTTTGTCTGGGATCGAAGGATGAAACGGCCGGCAACCAGACCTGCACGCTTGGCGTCGACGGGTCGCTCAGGATACGGGTCCCAAACTATCTTGTCAAAAAATACGGTAAACACATCATGGTGCCTACCGTAACATATCCTTACGGGCAGGAATATATTGAGCAGGCACTCCTGCGCGGCCAGGCAATCACCCACCGTTTTGTCCGTGGCGAGAAAGGTTGGTATCTGTATTCATCGGTTGATATCCCCCAAAGAGAAACAGTAACCGGGAAACCGCAAGAAATCGGATGTATTGGCGTAGATGCAAACGAAAAAGAGATTGCTGTTTCCGAGACTGACCGGTTCGGCAATCTTGTCTGGTACACAACGTATGCTGCATGTATAAAAGACAGAACCACGGAACAGACCGAGGCAACTTACGGTGATATCTGCGTCGGCATTATCGACCGGTCAATTAAAACAGGGAAACCCGTCGCTCATGAAACTCTTGACTTCGAAAAGAAGAAAGCATCTCTTAAGGAACAGGGAGTAACGTATGCGCGGATGCTGTCCGGGTTCGCCTATTCCACCTTTTTAAACATGCTTGACCGCAGAGCATTTAAGGCAGGCGTCGGTGTGCTCTCCGTGAATCCTGCTTACACATCCGTTATCGGCAGAAACAATTATATGTCTATTCATGGCATTTCGCCGCATGAAGCAGCGGCGCTTGCTATCGCGAGAAGAGTTCAAGGATATTCCGAGTCTCCCATACCAAGCAGAACCGCCTCCCCTCTACCTGTAAGGAATCGAGAGGAGCACGTCTGGAAGTTTTGGAGCAAGATGAAGACTCGGGGAGGTTGTGGAAATCATCACAGTCTCTACCAACGACGGTCCTTACAGGACTCCCCAGGCTGCGCTGAATTGCAGAAGAAGCCATCATCCCGTCGACAGCGCAATTCTCCGGGCCACCTGCCAGCAGCAGTCTTGCTGAAAAGGCGCCAGAAGCAATCCCGATCAGCAAACAACGGGACTTGGGCGAATCAGGGCGGGAATCCCTGACGTTAACCGGCAGCAGCACTGTTCGGCTGCCGTCATAGTTATGAGAAATAAAATACTATGTTTTTAGGAACGGCGTTTGCACATGATCAGGTAGGGAGCGTAGCTCGGTTAAGCCGATGAGACGAGTCAACTGCATGATCCAGCGATCTGGCCTCCTCCTCGACGAAACTGACATAAAAAATCATAAAATTAAGCATATCATAAAAGCGATCAATTGGCTTACTGGCACTAGACGCTTAGGGCGAGAATGTTACAGTTGCAACCTCTGGCAGAAAGATAATCAAAAAGGTCCGCATTCCCCCCATCCTGATGCTTCGCGCCCGGCTGGGGAAATGCGCGGTCCATGATTCATAACCATTCCAGTTCGGGCGGATACTCCATACGGCTTGCACCAATGGGTCAAAGATTATCTTGAAGCGGCGAAGAACATACTTTATAATAATTCGACTTATTCGACGCTCGATAATTTTGTAAATCTGGTTTGTCATGCTGCTAAAAGCGCACTGTTAACTCTGGCCCAGACAAACTAGAACCAATGCTTTTGTCTTGTTTTTGTCATTCGTGTCAAGCTTCATGTTTTATCATTTTCTTTCCCTGTTGAGAATGTTTAGATTCCTCAATTACTAACGTATGCTGACACCATCGCCTCTCAATAACGTAAGCATCCTGCTTGTCAATACCCGTACGCCAGCGAATGTCGGTGCGACGGCGCGGTGCATGATGAACATGGGCATGAACAGGCTAGTGCTCGTGAATCCCCCGCAGGACCAGAACAACGAAGCCGGCAAACTCGCCGCTGGTGCCGATGAAGTTTTGAAGAATGCCGTTGTCGCAGTTTCCCTTGCCGACGCAATCGCCGATCAGCACCTCGTTATTGGGACGTCTCGTCATCCCGGCAGATTGCGAAAGAATGTCCGCACTCCCCGCGAAGCTGCGGAAGCAATAGTCCCTCTGCTGGTGAAAAACAGAATCGCCGTTGTCTTCGGTAACGAAGTGAACGGACTGGATTTGCAGGATCTATCGCTCTGTCATGAAATCATAGCCATTCCCTCCTCCCCCTCTTTCCCTTCATTGAACATCTCCCACGCTGTCATGGTGGTTGCCTATGAATTTTTCTGCGCTTCCGCTGTCGGCAGCCGCCCCTCGTCTGCGGAGTTGTCGTCGGCTGGAGAGCTAGAGAACTTTTATCGTCATTTGCAGGAAACCCTCCTGGCGGTCGGCTTCCTCGAACAGGACCATCCCGAACGGATCATGTTCTCACTTCGACAGATGTTCGGCAGATCGCGGCTGGAAGCCAGGGATATCAAAATTTTGAGAGGAATACTGAGTTCCATCGGAAGAATGCGCTCGAATTGCTGATTTCCCTGTCCTAGCTGCTAAAATTCAGTTATCTAACAATGGTTTTATTTATAATGCTGGGCAACTGGTGAATACGCATGATGCGTTTTGGGCCGCAGGTGTAAAAAAAAGCGATGCCGATCAGGCACACGAATTTGGGATTGCGCAAAAAAGCTAAATTAAGGGGAATACAGGAAGTGCGGTTGTCAGCCGGCCGGGCACAAAGAAGCGGAACTCGATACCTATGGAGGAGAAAATGCCAGAAGAGCCTACTTCGCAACGGCACTTTCTCATCAGCTGCAAAATTCACAGACCCGTCGCTCAAAAACGGTATAACTGCTGACGGGGCGAATGCACGAGCCTCGTGAAAAAAGAAAAGGAACCCAGAGCACTCGGCTTATCCCATACTCATCTCGGCACGGCGAATTCCCTCGAAAAAATTCAGAAAAAAGAGGGCACTCTGGAGCGATCGGGAGCACATGCGGCATCGTATCATTAAGTTTAAATGCGACGCTTCTATTCGGAAACAAAATGGCTTCCCTTGATTTCGAAAACCGTAGGACAGATGCGGGTAAGGCGCTTATGCAGCCCTTTATCTCCGAGGTTTTTTATTTCCCTGGTTCAGACAAGGCGGGACAAGAAAAGGCTATTATCGCAGCGGCCGCAGAGAGAGCCGCAATAAGAAAGTAAGATCATTTAAACTTACCTCCCGTCTCTCTGAGATCCCGGAAACATCATGGCTATCTTCCTCCGCAAGGGAAAAAATTGATGCTTCAGCAACTAATCCGCCTGCCGCCTGAGGAACGTGGGCCGGTCTAGGTCTTCGTTGTCGATGCCGAGGGCTTCGTTCTTGAAGTCGAAGGCTTCCTGCTTTCGCTTTGGCGTTTCCCCGACCTTCATGAACTCCTTGAGGTTCGTCGGTCGCTTCACGCGCTCCCGGATCCCCGCTTCGTCGAATCCCGTTGCGATCACTGTGACCATCACCTCTTCGCTCATGACCGGGTTAATCACGGCCCCGAAGATGATGTTCGCGCCTGGATCAACCTCTTGCTTGATGATCGCTGTCGCCTCGTTCAACTCGTAGATACCCAAATCGTTTCCGCCGGTGACGTTGATCAGTACGCCGCGGGCGCCTTTAATGGAGCCGTCCTCGAGCAGCGGGCTTGCAATTGCCTTCTGCGCCGCATCGATAGCCCGGCTCTCGCCCCGTCCGATCCCTGTACCCATGACCGCCCTACCGCGGCTCGCCATGACGGTTTTAACATCGGCAAAGTCGACGTTCACATATCCAGGAACCATGACCACATCGGAAATTCCTTTCACGGCCTGTCCAAGCACACCGTCGGCAAGCTTGAAGGAATCGAGAAGCGTCGTCTTTTTTTCCGCAAGGTTCAAAAGCCGCTCATTGGGAATCACGATGAGGGCGTCGACGCTCTTCTTCAGCTCATTGATACCTTCTTCGGCCTTATGCATCCGCGCCATCCCCTCGAAGCTGAAGGGCTTGGTAACAACGCCCACTGCAAGGGCGCCCACTTCCCGCGCAAGGCTCGCAATGATTGGTGCGGCACCCGTGCCTGTGCCGCCGCCCATGCCTGCCGTGATGAAGACCATGTCGGCCCCTGCAATCGCGGCTTTGATCTTCTCGGCATCCTCGAGCGCCGCGTTTCGTCCGATCTCGGGATTCGCTCCCGCACCCCGGCCGCAGGTAAGCTTGGAGCCGATCTGGAGTTTAACCGGTGCCCGTGCGAGCTCGAGGGCCTGCATGTCGGTGTTTACAACTATGAACTGCACCCCTTTTATGTCCGATTGAAACATGGTGCTTACCGCATTGGTGCCGCCACCACCTACGCCTATCACCTTGATGACGGCGGGCAGTCTATCTTCCTCGAACTGAAACATCCCGTGTGCCCCCCTCTCCTCGCCCGATTCCGTTTTGTTTTCCGCATCATGCGTCTTGGCAACGAACTCCATGATATCCTGAAACTCGAAATTGAGCCTATCGTCCATATCACCTCCGGTCCGGGAAACCCGTACAGTTTATTGAGTCTAAAGATTCCATGGGGTCTGCAGACTCCAAAGGTTCGAAGATTCGCAAGATTTCCTGAACTCCACAGACATTTATAATCTCTTAAGACTCTTCCGACGTTTAAGACTCGTTATACTCTAAATGTATTCTCCCAGCCATTTCCAGAAACGGCTTGCCGAACCCCCGCTCCTAAATTTGCGCGGCAATTCCTGCCGATTCTCGGCCCCATAGATCACGAGGCCCACGCCTGTGGCATAGATGGGGCTGTTCACGACATCCATTAGGCCGCCAATGTTTCGCGGCGAGCCCTTCCTTATCGGCAGCCCGAGATACCGCTCGGCGGCGTCCTGGACACCCTCCATGAGGGCCGTTCCCCCGGTGAGCACCACGCCGGACGCAAACATATCTTCGAAGCCCGTTTTCTTGAGACGCTGCTGCACCATACCGAAAAGCTCCTCGACACGTGGTTCGATGATCTCGCACAGTATCTGGCGGGAGAGAAGCCGCGGCGGTCTGCCGCCGACGCTCGGAACGTCTAGGGTCTCTTCGTGCTTTACGAGAGACGAAAGGGCGCAACCGTATTTAATCTTGATCTTTTCAGCCTCCGAAGCAGGAGTGCGCAATCCGATCGCGATATCGTTCGTCAGGTGGTTGCCTCCGATGGGCAGCACTTCGGTGTGCCACATACTGCCTTCAAGAAAAAAAGCCAGATCCGTCGTACCGCCACCTATATCGACGACCACAACGCCGAGATTCTGCTCTTCGTCGGTAAGCACAGCTCTGCTCGATGCCAGCGGCTGGAGCACGAAGTCGCTCACATGCAAACCAGCGCGCGAGCAGCTCTTGACGATGTTTTGGATGGCAGTAACAGCGCCGGTAATGATGTGGACTTTCACATCAAGCCGTATTCCCGACATCCCGAGGGGGTCCTTGATGCCGTCCTGGTCATCAATGATGAATTCCTGGGGCAAAACATGGAGAATCTGCTGGTCCGACGGGAAGTTCACCGCTCTCGCTCCATCGATTGCACGAGCCACATCAGCCGGCCCCACCTCCCTGTTTTTGATCGCAGCCACTCCGCGGGAGTTAATGCCTCTGATGTGACCGCCGGAAATCCCTACGAACACCGAGTTTATCTCGACGCCCGCCATGAGCTCCGCCTCCTGGACTGCTTTCTTGATCGATTCCACCGTGCTGTCAATGTTGACGACGACGCCTTTTTTCAAGCCATGGGAGGGACTGATCCCGATCCCGATGATGTCTACCTGTCCGCCGTCCTTTACCTGGCCCACAATGGCGCAAACTTTGGTCGTTCCGAGATCAAGACCGATGAGCACATTATCCGGCTTTTTTTTCGCCACGGCACACCCCCGAATAAGACAAGTTCAGAGTATAAGAGCTCAAAGTACAAGGAAGCTGCAGCATTACCGTCTCTTCATTTTGTACTCTGAACTATTTACTGCGTTTTTTTCACCATCACTGCCACCTGCCGCTCGGGGCGCAGGTCCACATAAGCGATGTCCACGCCACGCTGATTCACATCCGCCATGACTTCGGCCAGTCTGCGAAGCTTTTCGCCATAGCGACCGCTGCCGATTTTGAATTGACAGCCACCATAGAGCACCGTTAGCGTCTCGGGAGAATCGGCGTTCACCGTCACATTGGGTAATTGCCAGCCGCCCCGGGTCGAAATCTCGGCGATAAGCTCCATTGCCTCGGGCAAACCTTCGGCAGTCACCTCTTCACCGGGACGGGCGCGATAGCCCCTGATCGCGATAACCGGAAGCGGCCATGCCGTAGCCTGCTCCTTTGGAAGTTGTTCTATGACGACACCCTCACCATCCAGCAGATAGTGTACCGCGCCCGTATCCAGAATGGCGACGGGGGTTCGCTCGGTAAAGACCATGGTTATCCGGTTCGGCAGCCGCCGGTAAATCCGGGCTTCCTTGACCCAAGGGTTTCCTTCGGCGCGTTTTACCGCGGCCGAAAGGTTTACACGGAAAATGTTCTGCCCCGTAAAGACGCCGACGATGTCCTTGAGATCCTGATCGCTCAGCTGCTTTACTCCCTTGATATCAACGCCGGATATGACGAAAAAATCGGCATGCATGATGGCCCGGTAAGCCTGCCACGCCAGGACCCCTCCTACGGCAAGCATAAGAACAATCATCACGTTCAGGAGGATGTTCGTGAATTCGGCCGTGCTTTTTCGTGGCCAGGCGGCCCGGTCCGTCCGAACCCGCTTCAGGACTGTCCTCTTTGTCTCTCCGCTGTACGATCTCGGGACCTTTATGTTCTTGTAGTCTCTCATGCGATTTCAGATTCCAGACCTTTGAGGGCGAATTGAGAAATCACAAATTCCCTCCAATCCGCAACCCCAAACCGGCAATCATTATTTACCTTCAACAGCCAGGCGCAAGATTTCCTCGACAAGGTCGGGGAAGGAAATCCCCGATCCTTTTGCTATTTCCGGCAGCAGACTCGTCGCCGTCATGCCAGGAAGTGTGTTTACTTCGAGGACAGATGGCGCGCCGCTGTCGTCAACAATGAAATCGACCCTGCTGTACCCCCGGCACCCGATGGCCCGGTGCGCGACAAGGCCCGCTTCGAGCGTTCTCGCATACGTGCCTTCCGGAATCCGCGCCGGGAAGAAATGGTCGGACATGCCCTGCTCATATTTTGCAGCGTAATCGTAGAAGGCGCGCTTCGGCACGATTTCGATGGCGCCTAGTGCACGTTCACCGAGAATGCCAACCTGTACTTCCTTGCCTTTGATGAATTTTTCGATCAGGATCTCATCGCCGTATTTGAAAGCGAGGTCTAATGCGGGCGCTATGTCCTCTTTTTTAAAAACCAAGCTCACTCCCACGCTCGAGCCCTCTGCATGGGGCTTGACCACAACGGGATATTTGATCTTCTCAAGGACAGAGGCTACCCTGCCGGCATCGCCCGAATAAACGACCTCGTAAGGTCCTACAAGAAGGCCCTGGGATCGGAATACCTGCTTCGAAACGGTCTTATTCATACCAAGAGCGCTCGCGAGAATCCCTGAACCCGTATAGGGAATACCCATCACTTCAAGCATGCCCTGAATCGCGCCGTCTTCTCCGAACCGGCCATGAAGAGCGAGAAAAGCCAGTTCGATACCATGCTTGTGGATTTGCTCCGCTGCGTCCCTCCCCACGTCGACAACAACAGGATGATATCCTTTACCCTTTAGCGCGTTCAGGATCGCTTTACCGCTCGCGAGCGAGACTTCCCGCTCTGACGACAGTCCACCCATGAGAACGCCGATTTTTTTATTCGTCACCATGCCCGGATCCTTATCTGTCCAGAGGGTCTTTTGAGTTCATTGAGTCTGAAGAGCGCCACTATCAACTCGTAAGACACATGGAACTCGTTGACTCTCGAAACCCACTAATCTTCTCCGATAATTTTAATCTCCGGCTCAAGTCGTATGCCATGGACCTCGAGCACGGTCTTAATCACCATTTCCATAAGCGCCAGCACTTGGGCAGCGGTAGCTTTGCCTCTGTTCACGATGAAGTTTGTATGCTTTTCCGATACCTGGGCGTCACCAACAGACTTCCCCTTGAGCCCAGCTGAATCAATAAGTTTTCCCGCCGATTCCTCCTGCGGATTTTTGAACATTGAGCCCGCGCTCGGCAGTCCCAGGGGCTGCTGCTTATGTCTCTTATCCAGAAGCCCTTTGACCCGCGCCTGGATCCTGCCTTTATCCTCGTGGCGAAGAACGATCCGCGCTTCAGTCACGAGATGCCCTTCCGGTATCAAGGAGGTACGATAGCCGAATCCCATCTCCTCACTTCCGCGGGAAATGAGTTCCCCCTCGGGTGACAGCATGATCACCGATTCTACAACATCGCCGATTTCTCCAGAGGCGGTTCCGGCATTCATGCAAATCGCCCCCCCGACCGTGCCCGGAATGCCTGTGGCGAACTCCATCCCCGCGAGGCCCGCTTCTACGGCAAATGAGAGAAGCTTCGCCAGGGAAGCTCCCGCTTCCACACGAACCACGGCGAAGGCCCCTCCGATTGACCGGTATTCCCTTTCAATTCTGATAGTGTTCATTCGCTGCAGGCTTACTGCCGCGCCGCGGAAACCGCCGTCCCGCACCAGCAGGTTCGTGCCGCCGCCGAGGATAAAGTAGTTAATTCCCTGCCTTCTGATTTCTTTAAGCACCGTGATGAGATCATCCCCGTCCGCAGGGTACACCAGTATATCGGCAGGCCCTCCGATGCCGAAGGAGGTGTGCCTGCTCAATGGTTCGTTCCGCTTGAGTTCGCCTCGCAGGTTATTAATTTCCACGCTTCAGTTTCTCCACAATGTGCTCGCCGATTTTCCAGACGTCGCCCGCGCCGAGGGTGATCATCAGATCGCCCTTCTTCAGCACGCCGACCATATAGTCCGCGATTTTTTCCTTGTCAGGAAGGTAGGTCACGTCCTTGTGACCGTGCTTCTTGATTCCTTCATAGAGCACCTCTCCCGACACGCCTGGGATCGGCTTCTCCCCTGCCGCATAAATATCCATGACGATCAGCTTGTCCGCCTGGTTGAAGGCGGTGAAGAATTCCTCGAGCAGATGTCGAGTCCTCGTATACCGGTGCGGCTGGAACACAACCACGACCCTTCGCTCCATGCCCGACGCGGCTGCCGCGAGAGTGGCTTTCACTTCGGTAGGATGATGGCCGTAATCATCGACCACGATGATGCCCTTCGCCTCACCCTTGACCTGAAACCGGCGCTGGACGCCGCTGAATTCCCTGAGCGCCTTCCTGATGACCTCGAAGTCAATCTCCAATTCGCGGGCAACGGCAATTGCCGCGAGACTGTTGTTGATATTATGGACGCCGGGCACCGCAAGCTCGAACAAGCCGACGTCCTGATTATGATGAAGCACCCTGAATGTCGATCCCAGCGAACGGAGCGATATATCGCGAGCCTGGTAATCGGCCTGAGTGCTCATGCCGTAAGTCTGATACCGCTTCTGGATCGAGGGAATAAGCTCCTGGATGTGCGGCTGGTCCAGACAAAGGATCGCGACTCCATAAAAAGGGACCTTGTTGATAAAGGCGAGAAAGGCGTCCTTGATCTCGTCGATGTCCTTATAATAGTCCAGGTGCTCGGCATCGATCGTCGTAACAACGGCAATTGTGGGCGAGAGCTTGAGAAAGCTTCCGTCGCTCTCATCCGCCTCGGCAACGAGAAACTCGCCCTGCCCGAGCTTCGCGTTCGTGCCTAGGCTGTTCAACTTTCCCCCGATCACGACGGTGGGATCGATGCCGCCCGCAGCGAGCACCGTGGAAACCATCGAGGTCGTCGTGGTCTTGCCATGGGCGCCCGCGATGGCGACGCCGTACTTGAGTCGCATGAGTTCAGCAAGCATTTCTGCCCGTGGTATCACAGGAACCTGCTTCTCCCGTGCGGCCACCACTTCCACGTTGTCTCTCTTAACAGCAGAGGAAATAACGACCACGTGGGGCGTCGTTATGTTTTCGCCGCGGTGCCCTATGTATATCTCTCCCCCGAGTGTCCTAAGCCGCTCCGTAATGTCCGACTCCTTCAAATCGGAGCCCGAAACCCGGTACCCCAGGTTCAGAAGCACTTCGGCGATGCCACTCATGCCGATTCCTCCAATGCCGACAAAATGAATATGTTTAATCCGCTTGAACATAGTTTCGACAAATCCTCGCAATTTTCTCCGCCGCCTGGTTATCCATCCGTGGGACCAGAGACGAACCGACGTCGGGGTCGGCATGTTTTTTTATCATCTCCGCAAGCTTTTCCGCGGTCAGATCCTTCTGAACAATAATGACCGCGGCGCCGCGATCAACCAGTGCCCTCGCGTTATGCTCCTGGTGATTGTCTGCTGCATAAGGAAACGGGATGAGCAACGCTCTCTTGCCGCAAACCGCAAGTTCCGCCACCGTAGTCGCCCCGGAACGGGAGACCACGAGGTCGGCGACGGCATACGCCCCCGCCATGTCATGAATGTACGGAAGCACCACCGCCTTCACGCCTGATTCCCGGTAACCCGCGGATACGTCGGCCACATCTTTCTCGCCGGTCTGGTGCAGAATCTGCAGCAACCTCATGTCCCGCAAGTACGCGGCTGCCTGTTTCATTGCCATGTTGATGGCATGAGCCCCGCCGCTGCCTCCCATGACAAACACCGTGAATTTCCCCGGGTCGAGACCGAAGTCGGCAAGCGCCTTGCTTCGGTCCCCATCTTCGATTTCTTTCCTGACCAGCGGTCCCATCAGCTCTGTCCTCCCTGGCGGGAAAAACCGTTGTGCGGCCGTTCCCGGAAAGGAGAGAACAATTTTGTTCGCCAGTTTTCCGAGCTTTCTGTTTGCGAGCCCGGCATAAGAGTTCGGTTCCACGATGACAAGTGGTATTCGGAGACCCAGCGCCGCGAGCGCGACAGGCCCCGATGAGTAACCACCCACGCCGATCACGACATCAGGTCGGATTTCAAAAAGTAACGTCAGCGCCTGTACCAGGCTCCGCGGCAGCGTAATCACCGTCCTGAGAATCGCCGAGAACATCATGCCCTTCAATTTCCCGACCGCAATGAAACGGACGGGAAGGCCTTCCCGAGGAAGGACTTTCGCCTCAATCCCCTGCTTGGTGCCGATGAATATCACTTCATCGCCGGGCTCCCTCAGCACTTCTCGCGCTATGGCGATCCCCGGGTACAAATGGCCGCCTGTTCCGCCTCCCGCGATGACGACCTTCATCTTCTGCAGCCCGGCAAGCTTGCATTGCCGCGGAGACAGGAATCGTAGGAAACCGCTGAAATTTGATTTTGCATTTCTCAACGACCTTGGTGCTCTTCACCATAATATTTCATCTCAAGCGGTATCCTTTGAGATATTCAAAAGCACTCCCAGCGCTCCGAGAGTGATCACCAGAGAAGAGCCACCATAGCTCACGAGCGGAAGCGCGATCCCCTTCGTGGGCAGAAGACCGGTCACCACCGCCATGTTAATCGCGCCCTGTAAACAGATCAGGAGCGTCGTTCCCAGGGCCAGGAACCTGCTGAACGGGTCTCCCGATGCCAGCGAAATTTTCACGCCCCTCCACAGAATGATGAGAAAGAGCGCTATCACTACCAGCGCCCCGATTAGGCCGAGCTCCTCGCCGATCACGGCATAAATAAAATCGGAATGCCGCTCCGGCAGGAACAGTAGCTTTTGGCGTCCCTCGCCAAGACCACGGCCGAATACGCCTCCGCTGCCAAAGGCAATAAATGACTGAATGATCTGGTAACCAGCCCCACCCTGATCTTCCCAAGGATTCAGGAATGCCGTAATCCTTCGCCAGCGATAGGCCTTATGAACAACGGCGACGACGACGAACGGAAGTGCCGCAAGAACCGTTCCGCCGAGGTGGAGTACATTTGCTCCCCCGGCGAAAAGCATGATGCCAGCCACGCCAGCGATCGTAATGGCCGAACCGAAGTCAGGTTGGAGCGCTGCGAGAACCAGAAACAACGCCGTAATCACATAGGCCGGAACCAGACCGTGCTTAAAGTCCCGGATGCGGTCGCCTTTTTTGGCCATGAAGTAGCTCAGGTACACGACGAGCGTAAACTTGGCGAGTTCCGACGGCTGAAAGGACAGCATGCCGAGCCGGAGCCAGCGCCGGGACCCATTGATCATCCGGCCGATGCCGGGAACGAGTGTTGCCCCGAAGAGCATCAATGAAACCACGAGAAGAATGAGCGCCACGCGCTGCTTTGATAAATGACAGTGGTCAACACGCATCGTAATTGCCATCAGTCCAAGACCCAAAAGGGTCCACATCAACTGACGTTTCATGAAGAATTGCGTGTCGTTGTACTCTGTAAGTGCAACAACGCTACTGGCGCTGTAAACCATCACCACGCTGATCACAAGCAGCGTGAAAATAGCGAACAGCAGCAACCCGTCGTATGATCCTCTATGATTTATAACGTTCTGCATATCATAAATGGGTCTATGGAGTTCATTGAGTAAAGAGAACAAAAAATGCTGCCGTTGTTTACTTCTTGACTTTATGGACTCTTAAGACTCTACAGACTCTTTACCGCTTCCTTAAACTGCCTTCCCCTGTCTTCAAAATCCTTAAACATATCAAAGCTTGCACAGGCCGGGGACAGAAGAACTACGTCTCCCCGTGTAGCTCTGGTCGAAGCGAGAATCACCGCATCCTGCAGCGTTTTGGCGAATACCGTCTCTGTCGAGGTGCCGAGGACTTTTTCCATCTTATCCGCTGCTTTCCCGATAAGGATGAGGAGTTTCACTTTCTTCCTGAACAAATCATACAGGGGGCTGAAGTTGCTCCCCTTATCCAAGCCTCCGGCAATCAGGATCACCGGCCGCGTAAAACCCTCGACAGACTTTACTACAGCACCAACATTCGTGCCCTTGGAATCATTGATATAGGCGACTCCGTGCTTTTCCCTCACAAACTCCAGCCGGTGTTCCAGACCGGGAAATTCTCTCAGCACCTCGGCAACCGATGGAATATCGGTGCCTGCGCAGATTGCCAGGGCCGCGGCAGCCAAGGCATTTTCAAGATTGTGTACCCCTTTGATTTTAATTTCATCAGTGCGAATGATCCGTTTATTGTTGAATACGAGGTATCCATCCAAAATACAGGCACCAGGATTGAATCGAAGCAAACGGGAGAAAGGAACCACCGTTGCCGCGGTGCGCTGTGCATAAGATTTTACGAGAGAATCGTCAAAATTTAGGACCAGAAAATCCTCCTTGCGCTGGTTCATGAAAATCCGCGCTTTGGCCTCGCCATATTCATCGATGTCATGATACCGGTCAAGATGGTCCTGAGTAACATTTAGAATTGCCGCAACGCGGGGCCGGAACGAATCGATATCCTCCAGCTGGAAGCTCGACAACTCCGCAACGATCCAATCCTGATGTTTCAGCAGCGAGATATCCTCGGTGAGTGCGTTCCCGATATTTCCCGCCACGAGCACCTTCTTCTTCGCACGCGCCAGCATGAGCCCTACCAACGTCGTGACCGTGGATTTTCCGTTCGTTCCGGTAATCCCGACAAAAGGTGCATCGGAAAGCAGCCAAGCAAGTTCGAGCTCGCTGATCACCTTCACGCCGCGCTGCCGGGCCGCAAGGATCTGCGGGATTTTCGGAACGCCGGGGCTGAGCACGATCAGATCGGCCTGGGAAAACACGCGCTCCGGGTGGCCACCCGCTTCAACGATGACGCTGCTCCTGCCAATGGCCCTTATCTGCACGGTTAATTGATCGAGCGGCTTCTCGTCCGTCACCGCCACGACGGCACCGAGAGAATCGAGGGCACGCGCCGCAGCGACCCCGCTTCTGGCCAATCCAACCACGGTCACTCGTTTGTCTTTAAAATCTATTTGCACCAGTCCCCCGGAAACTCGAACCGCGCTACTCGCCGAACATGCTTAATTGGGATCCTTCTTGTAAGAGCCGGAATTCGCTTCGCTCCATGCCCGCGGTGACGAAACCTCTTCCTATCTCAATTTCAACGTACTGATCGAAACCAGCGCCAGGATAATGCCGATAATCCAGAACCGGGCAATAACCTTGGACTCAGGCCAGCCGATCTGTTCAAAATGGTGGTGAATGGGAGCCATCTTAAATATACGTTTCCCGATCAGCTTGTACGACGACACCTGTAGTATAACCGAAACCGTCTCGGCCACGAAGATCCCACCTGTTATCACGAGGATCAGCTCGTGTTTGGTAACGACGGCCAGCGTACCGAGCGCCCCGCCGAGGGAGAGCGAACCCACATCTCCCATGAAAACTTCAGCGGGATGCGCATTGTACCACAGGAACCCGAGACTCGCGCCCAGCAGTGCGCCGCAGAAGATCACCAGCTCTCCGCTGCTGGGAATGTAGAGGATCTTCAGGTAATCAGCGATGATTTTGTTCCCGCCCAGGTAAACGATCACGGCGTTGGCCGTGGAAGCGATGCCCACGAGACCAATTGCCAGGCCGTCCAAGCCGTCCGTGAGGTTCACCGCGTTCGATGAACCCACGATCACCACGACGACAAAAGGAACGTAGAACCAACCGAGGTCGATGAACAGCCGCTTCAGGAACGGCACCGAGAGATAGGCGCTGTGCGGATCTCCGGGGTTATAATAAAGGAAAAAGCCGATCCCCATGGAAGCGACGATCTGGAGTCCGAACTTCTGCACGGCCCGGAGCCCCAGAGACTGTTTTTTCACGACCTTGAGATAATCATCCCAGAATCCTATGCCGCCGAAGGCAAGCGTGGCAAAAAGCACCGCCCAGACATACTCATTCGTCAGGTCAGACCAGAGCAAAACCGAGGACACGAGCGCGGCGATTATCAGCAAGCCACCCATAGTCGGGGTACCCTGTTTGGAAAGATGAGTTTGCGGACCATCGTTTCTGACGTGCTGCCCCACCTTGAGCCGCCGAAGCCAGGTTATCATCGAAGGAGCGAGTATGAAAGTGACAATGAGAGCCGTAATGACCGCGCCAGCACTCCGGAAGGTAATATACCGGAATACGTTAAAACCGGAAATTTTGCTGTGCAGCGGGTACAACAGGTGGTAAAGCATCAGAACTCCTCCAGGATCTTCTCCATCTTCATGCCCCGCGAGCCTTTAATGAGAACCACATCTCCGGGACGGGATAGCTTTTTGATCAGCTGGGCTGCGGCGGCGTGCGTCTCCGCATTAAATATGCGGTCTTTCTGCATCCCTGCTTCGCGAGCGCCTTCCCCGATATCCTTCGAGAGCGCGCCGTAAGTGACCACGATATCCACACCACTTCGCGCCGCAGTCCGGCCGATTTCCCTGTGTGCTTCCGCGGCGGAAGGCCCTAGTTCCAGCATATCGCCGAGCACGGCGATCGATCTTCTCCCCGTGGCGAGCGAGACCATAGTCTTGATTGCCGCATCCATGGAGGACGGGTTGGCGTTGTAGCAGTCGGTCAGCACAGTCCTGCCCTGGATCTCCCTTACTTCGGAGCGCATGGCAATGGGAGCAAAATAATCGAGACCGTTCTTCACGGCTTCGAGCGACTCCCCAACGGCGATTGCTGCGGCCGCTGCGGCGAGAGCGTTGTAAATATTATGCATTCCTACGGCTTGCAGCCGCACCCTCTCCGTTACGCCGCTGCTGGTTATCGTAAAACCCGTACGATGCAAATCCTGGCGGATTTCGGCGGCAACGACGTCGGCCACGTTCCTGATCCCGAACGAGATGATCCGTCCGCTGAATTTAGATTTGAGGATATCGAAGTAAGGATCATCGGCATTCAGTACCGCTGCGGCCCCGGAGTTGAGGTTGTCCAGCAGCTCACCCTTTGCTTCGGCAACCTTGTCCAGGCTGCCGAGAAACTCGAGGTGCGCTGGTCCGATGTTCGTGATAACGCCGACTGTAGGATTCACCAGCCTGGCGAGCAGGTCTATTTCCCCTGCTGCGCTCATGCCCATCTCAACGACGGCGGCCCGATGACGCTCGTTCAGCTTCATAAGCGTAAGCGGCACACCAATGTGGTTGTTCAGATTTCCTTCATTCTTGAGCACCGCCCCTTTTTGCTTCAATATGCCGGCGAGCATTTCCTTGGTCGTGGTCTTTCCGTTTGAACCCGTGATCCCCACGAGAGGGATTGAGAATTTCCCGCGGTGCAAATGCGCCATTTCCTGCAGAGCAGAGAGTGTGTCTTCCGCGGGCATAATATTCTTCAGTCCGATAAGGAGTGAACGCTGGTTCTCGAGAGCGGAACGATCAACAAGGGCGCCCCAGGCGCCCTTGTTGATCGCATCGGGAACGAAGTCATGGCCGTCGAAGCGGTCGCCCTTGAGCGCCACGAAAAGTTCCCCCGCCTTGATGTTCCTGGAGTCTATGGAAAGCCCTTTTATATCCATCCGCTCCATCATCAGCAGCAGCTCCTTCAGGACTTTTTTTTCAGCAGCGCTTATGGTATGCAGTGTGCACATCGGAACCGGAAAGTCAGACATTCGACACACACCAGACATGGAATGCGAATTTTTTTCTGCTGTTGGTCATCTAACCTCTGCCATCTGTCTTTTCTTTATCTCTTCCCGGGCGACTTCCCGGTCATCGAAGTGGATCTTCTTCTCGCCGACGATCTGGTAAGCTTCATGTCCCTTTCCGGCAAGAACAACGATATCGCCCGCCTTTGCTAGGCCGATTGCCGCAGCAATAGCTTCCCGTCGGTCGGGATTGATCAGATAGGGCGTCTTGTCGGAGCGGCCGCTTCTGTATGGACCGACCTCCGCGACGCGCGCGCCCCTGGACGTCATCCCCGCTTCTATCTCCCTGATGATGCTGTCCGCGTCTTCGGTTCTCGGATTGTCCGACGTCACGATGACTATATCGCTCCCCCTGAGGGCTACAGCGCCCATTTTCGGACGTTTGGTCCGATCCCGGTCGCCTCCGCATCCAAAGACGGTTATGATTCTACCCGTCGCCGCTTCACGCACTGCATCGAGGAGGCGCGCCAAGGACTCTTCCGTATGGGCATAGTCTACAATAACGCCGAACGTCTGGCCTTCATCCACTTTCTCCATCCTGCCGGGAACAGCCTGCATCCTTGCGATGCCCCGGCCGATTGAGTCGAAATCGAACCCGAGGGCTGACGCGGCGCCGATTGCGGCAAGAATATTATAGATATTATGCTTCCCGACGAGCGGGGAGGATACCTCAACGACACCTTTTGGCGTCTGCACAGAAAACGAGAGTCCGTCGATGCCGTGCGAGATTTGCTTTTTGGGATGAATATCAGCCTTTTCGGTCAATCCGAACGTGGAAATTTTCGCTTTTGTCCGCTCTGCAATTTTTCGCGAAGCGGCGTCATCGCTGTTGATGATCGCGGTCTTGTCCGGGGCAATGCCGGTGAACAGCAGCTGCTTCGCCTGAAGATAGGATTCCCTGTTCTTGTGGAAATCCAGATGGTCCTCCTGCAAATTGGTAAACACGGCGGTTTCGAACAAGCACTCACCGGTGCGGCCCAAAGCCAGCGCGTGAGATGAAACTTCCATGACACAGTACTCAGCGCCGATGTCCACCATTTCGCGCAGAAGCCTCTGGAGGTCAGCCGACTCTGGCGTCGTATTAGGCGCTGCATAAACCTTGTTTCCCACGCGGTAATCTATGGTGCCGATAAGACCAGTAACGTGCCCCGCAGCCTCGATGATCGATTTTATCAGATAGCTCGTCGTGGTTTTTCCCTTTGTCCCCGTGATTCCAACAATCTTGATCTGCCGCGAAGGATGTCCGTAAAACAAGGCCGCGAGCGCAGCAAGCGCCTTCCGGGTATCGGGCACAAGGATAACGGGAACATCCGGGACCGCGGCAGGGTTCGCAATTTCGGCAACAACGGCGCTGGCCCCCTGTTTTATCGCCTGCGGAATAAACTGATGGCCGTCCGAGTTGAATCCTCGCACCGCCACGAACAACGATCCGGGAACCACTTTCCGGGAATCATGCTCAATGCCGCTCACTTCGGCGTCTTGAACGGCGTCGGGAAAAGGCGCCATGTTTCTCAATGCCTTCAGAAGATCGCGAAGTTTCATCGTGTCACCAGGATTGTCCTGCCTCCCACGTCGTCGGGCGGCACCTGGAGATAGGCAAGACTCTGCTCCGCAATAGCTTTAAACACCGGCGCAGCTACGTCCCCGCCATAGATGACACCTTGGGGTGTATCTACCATCACTACGATCACCAACTTCGGCGTACTGGCAGGCGTGAACCCTACAAAGGAGCTGACATATTCTTTCTTTGAAAACCTGTGGGTCCGTTGGTCGATTTTCTGCGCCGTGCCCGTCTTTCCCGCCGCCGTATAGCCCGATGGTTTCGCTTTCTGACCCGTGCCTGCCTCGATAACCCGCTGAAGCATCTTGTTCACTTTCGCAGTGGTTTCCGCGGAGATCACTCGTCCTGCGGGCTGGGGCATAATTTTTTGTCCCTTGCCGCCGCTGCGGTTAGCGATCTCCGACACGATATAGGGCTTCATGAGAACCCCGTTATTTGCAAAAACAGAATAAAGAGCGGCCACCTGCATCGGGGTAACGCCAATTTCCTGCCCGATGGCGACCTCGCCGAGAGACAAGCCTGACCATGTCCGCACATCGCGTAGGATGCCCGGAATCTCTCCGGGGAGATCCACGCCGGTCTTCTTGCCGAATCCGAATGCGGTGATGTATTTATAGAATCGTTCCTTGCCGAGCCGCAAGGCCACTTTTATCGTACCTACGTTGCTCGATTCGGCAATCACATCGGTGAAAGTCAGGACACCGTGTACTTCGGCATCCTTGATCACCCGGTCGGCCAGCTGAATCTTGCCTGCCGAGCAGTCAAAAAGTTCGAGTGGGTTGACCACCCGCTCCTCAAGCGCCGCCGCAGCGAGTACTGGCTTGAAGATCGAACCCGGCTCGAAGGCGTCGGTTACCGCCCTGTTCCGCCATTCCGATGGCTTGTAGCGCTGCGGTTCGTTCGGATTGAATTCTGTGTGTCCATTCCCGTTTGCGCGTACCGTGAGCGCTAGCACTTCTCCGGACTGCGGATTCATAACGATGCAGACCCCGCCTTTGGCATGCGATGTAGCGAGCGCGGCATCGAGCTCTTTCTCGGCAATATGCTGGATCACTTCATCAATCGTGAGAATGACGTCATTTCCCGGCTTCGGCATCCTGAACTGGAAAGCGGGACCGCCGGGAAAGACCATTCGTCCCCGGGCGTCCTTTTCAGCAAGAACCCAGCCGTCCACGCCGCGGAGCATCCCATCGTAGACACGTTCGAGCCCTTCGAGGCCATGATTGTCCATGCCGGTAAAACCGAGCAGCGGCCCCGCAAGGGTCTTATTTGGATAGAACCGCCTCGCTTCGGTCTTGAGCCTGATATCTTCGGAATCGAGTTCCCGGACCTTGGCGGCCTTTGCCGGATCAACTTTTCGACTGAGCCAGACGAACTGCTTGTCACCCTCGAGTTTCCGTTCAAGTTTTCGCGGGTCTTCACGCAGGATCCGCCCAAGCCGCTGTGCCAGTTCTCGCGGGTTGTCGATATTCGATGGAATACCATAGACCGAATCAACGTCAAGGCTGACTGCCAGCTCTCTGCCCATGCGGTCGAAAATCGTCCCCCGTTTCGGTCCGAGCACAATCACTTGTTCATACTGATGTTCTCCGCGCGCGGCAAGCTTGGATTGTTCAAAGACCTGGAGGTAAAGAAGCCGCAGCACCACGAGCGCAAAGGCCAAGCCCATGATAAAAAATACCGCGACTATCCTTCCCCTTCGTTCCATAATTACCTGTTATTTTGGCGCGGCTTTTCGTTTGACAATCACGATCTGGTCTTCAGACGGCCTGATCATGCCCAGTCGTTTGGTTGCCAGCTCCTCGATGCGCTCTGGTGAAGTGAGGCTCGACGCCTCTATCCTGAGAGACCTGTTCTCTCGTTCCATCTCCTGCTTCACCCGCTCCAGAGCATCAATCTGATACCCGAGCCGCATAATCATAACCTTTCCACCTACGTAGAGCAGCAGACCGGCAATAATCAGGAGCGCCATGAAAAAGCGCCGCAGATTCCCCCGCCTGCTCCTTTCAAATACAAATGACCCTATATTTCCAGCCTTCGCTGCCATGCAGGCACTCCTTCCTGCGCAAGGAAAGAAATATCAACGACGAAAATCATATAGAGGTCATAAGACACAGCGGATCACTTTCTTGCCGAACCTGAATTTTCAGCCCCGCGTCATCCGGTTCGAGGTTATGATTCAGGCAGCTTTTCGGCTGCTCTCAGCTTTGCGCTCCTCGCTGCTGGATTACGAGCAAGCTCAATCGGGCCAGCCGTCACCGGATGGCGCGTCAGAATCCTGAGCACTGGCTTTTCGTTACAGGCGCAGACTGGCAGCTTCGGTGGGCAGATGCAGCCCTTTGCTGATGCCACGAAAGCTTGCTTGACGACGCGATCCTCAAGGGAGTGAAAGGTTATAACGGCGAACCTGCCGCCGGGCTTCAGGAGGCCGATGATCCTCTCAACCCCTTCGCGAAGCGCCCCGAGTTCGTCATTGACCGCAATTCGAAGTGCCTGGAACGTGAGCGTGGCGGGATGAATGCGTCGCGGAGGGTAAGGAGGGAATACGCTCAAAACAATCTCGGCCAGTTGAACAGTACTCGTGATGGACCTCCGAGCCCTCGCCTTTTCTATAGCGCGTGCAATAGCGCCCGCTCTGCGCTCTTCGCCGTATTCGCGAATAATCTTCGCCAGTTCATTACGGGAAAGCCCGTTCACCAGGTCGGCGGCGGTAAGCCCCCTGCTTGGGTCCATACGCATATCGAGAGGCCCGTCCAGTTGGAAGCTGAAGCCGCGATTCGGCGACTTGAGATGAAACCAGGAAACACCGAGATCGAGCACCACACCGTCTGCCGTATTATATCCCAACTCCTGCAGAACTGACGGCAGTTCCCGGTAATTCGCCTTCCGTATGATGGCTCGGCCACCGTACGATGCAAGACTCACTCTGCACCGTTCGACAGCCTCGGGGTCCTGATCCAGCCCAATGAGAATGCCGTCAGGAGACGAACATTTCAGAATCTCCACGGCATGGCCACCCCCACCGAGCGTCCCGTCAACATAGAGACCGCCTCCCCGTGGTTTAAGCAGCTCTATCGTTTCATGCAGCAGGACGGATATATGTTCTATATTGGGAGTTGGGAGTCCATCGTTTGGAGTAGTATCAATTTCTTTTTTCCCCTTATAATTCCTCACACCGAACTCCGAACTCGTGACTCAAAACTGTTACAACCCAAGCGGCAGGTTCGTTGCTGGTTTGCTCACCCCGAAGCTCTTCGCGGCCTGCTGGGTCGTTTCAAAAACCTGAAATTCTTCCAGAACGCCGGTGGTCCGGAAGATATTCTTGAGGTAGTCAGACATTGCCGCAAGCCGGAGATCTCCTCCGAATGATTGAAGCCGGCGCTTCTCTTCAACCAGAGACTGGATAATGGTAAAATGAATATGTTCTACGGACTCGAAATTCAAAATCAGACCGTACATCTCCCCCCTGATGAGTTGGCCGATCACCCGGTTGATCTCAGACATCTTAGCCGCATCGATCTCGCCTTCAAGGTTCATCTGATATACTTTCATTTTTTCGTCCATATAGTTACAGGCCCAATGCAGCGAGCGCCTCGCCGATCTTGTCACCGTTCTGAGTATTTCGCGCTTCCCAAGCCTTAGTGTCCCATATTTCTATTTTATCAATGATCCCGACAACTGTGACGTTTTTCATTATCCCCGCGTGTCCGCGGTGCGCCGGCGGGATCAGGATACGGCCTTGTTTATCGAGTTCGCATTCGGTAGCGGACGAAAGAAGAAAGCGTCTGAAGTCCTTGGCTTCCTGCTTCATCATGGAAAGAGTCTTGATCTTCTCCTCAAGGCGCTCCCACTCCTCGAGGGGATAGACAGTGAGACAGCGGTCGTAGTCCATGGCGAGCACAAGGCGGCCATCATAGCGGTCCGCAATGATGTCCCGGAACTTCGATGGAACACTCACTCTGCCCTTGGAATCAACGGTATGCTCATAGCTGCCCCGGAACATGTCCCTCCCTGTTGCGCCCACCGCATCCCACTTCATACCACCTGCTGGCAAAAGTATATCTTTCACCCGCTATGTTGTCAAGAAAAATATTAATTTTTGAGGTGTTACGTAGTGGGAGGATGCCTGAGATCAGTAAGTGTTTTTCGCGTGACAATGAGGCTTGGAAAAAGTAAAATGCGGTCTCATGAATAATGATTATTTCATCACTGTTGATGATGCGTTCATAAAGAGGGAGAAGGCAAAAGCGCGGGAAATTCGCGATTCACAATGGTGGAAGCGAAAGCGAGCGGCTGGCATCTGTTACTACTGCGGCGGAAAGTTTATAGCAACGGAACTGACAATGGACCACCTCATCCCGATCGTGCGCGGTGGAAGGTCGGTGCCGGGAAATCTCGTTCCCTCATGCAAGGAGTGCAATAACAAAAAAAAATACCTCCTGCCCACGGAATGGGAGGAGTATCTGAATATGCTTCAGAAAGGAAATACACAATCCGAAGATACGCACAGGAAGTAAATGTTTATGACATGCTATGTTTTTTCCTCTTCGCGCACTCTCTGCGCAGTCATCCAATCTCCATCCTCCTCACCCAATCAACCCGGACCAGCTTGTTCTCATGCGACCAGCGATAGCTCACTACGCCGTGGAACGCCTTCTTGATTGCCCGTCCAATGCGTTGCGCAAGTTTCTCATTTGTCGTAGATATTACTAGGCTTCCATCCCCGCTCTCCTTTATGGACATGACCCGCTCCAGGGGATTCAACCCACGCGCCCGTACCTCCTCATTCTTCACAAGTTTCATCAGGTCCGACTTATGCGGGAGAACATAATCGCCTTTCAACGTTACGATTCCGCCCGGGAAGTTGTCGCGGATCTTGAGACAGGCGGGACAGACCATCATTCCGGCTGCAGGGTTCTGTACAGCCGTATCATAGGCATCAGCGCCGGCATACCAGCGTTTGTTCATGTACACCGCGCGACATCCCTCGCATATAGAAACGCTGCGGCTTGCGCCGCGCGGGAGATAGGAATCCGTTATCGCTAACTTTTTTTTGTAGGATAATATGTAGCCTTTCGGTGTTTTCGCAACTGCCTTCATAGAATCCGCCTCCTTCGTTGCCGCCATTACCAGCTCATTTCAACTTTCGCTTGATCTCAGGAAACTGCTTCTTAAACTCGGGAATATTTCGGGTAAGGAATGATTTAATGGCCTTCAGCTTAGCCTGCAGATCCCCGATATCTTCGGCGGATTCGACCTTTTTTTGAGCATATCCGCCACGTTGGACAGGGGCTTCCTCCTGGATCTTGATCCTCTCGGCAGTGCTGTTGCCATTTTCTTTGCCGTTCATGCTTCATCTCGCTCTCGATGATTATTTCAGCTTCATCCCAAGTTTCTTTTCCAGCGATTCGATCTTCCTGTCCATGCGATCAGCCGCATCCTTGCGATCATCGATCTTGATCGCCGTAATCGCGCGTTCTGCATCCTTCATCACGGCATCATGACATTTTTTTACAACACCCATAACCGTGTCCCACTCTCCCTCCAACACAGTTCCCATGGGATTCGCTCGGTAGCTCAGGCCGCTCTCCACGATAATTTTCATGACCTCCGCGATGACCGGACTAACACTGACATCTTTCCCCAAAGGTACCACACTGAACTCCACCATTATACTCATGCTGATTCGCCTCTTTGCCGCCCCTTACGCTTCAACATCCCCTTCTTCATGCGAAGACTTCCACCTCATTCCTATTTAAAGTATAGCCGCCACTCCCTTTGATGTAAAGGCTGCCAACTAGAGTCTTCCCCGTTGAGAAATCTAATTTTATTGCGCATATTTTACTCTCGATTGCATTACAGCTAAAGCGCTGGCTACGCCGCCGTGGTCCTCCAGTCTGTTGCCGTAAATGAATGCAACCATGCCACTTTTCTCTTTAGCGACTAAGAGCAGCCGAGTTGGCATGAGGGGCTAATGCACTCTTCCCGGGGAAAATGATGTATCAGGACAAACCTCCTCAACGCCGTCTTAAAAAAACGCACGTGAAATCATTAAGGTATTATCCCGTTCTGATTGAGTTTTTCAGCGTTGTTGCGGCAACGCTGACAGAAACCTTTTCGCCTTGACATTTTTCCGTCTTGCCATATAATAAGTGCCTTGTTATTGGATTTATTTCGGGGGCAGCGTATGAAAGACATTATTCTGAAAGCATTCGAGGAAAGCGCTCAGATAAAGGTTAAATTCGCCAGAGAAAATGTCGACAAGATCATAGAAGTAGTCCAACTCATAGCCCAGGCATTCCGCGAGGGGAGAAAGGTCATTCTCTTCGGCAACGGCGGAAGCGCTATGGACGCCTCACACATCGCAGCAGAATTCGTTAACCGTTTTCTCATGGAGCGGCCCCCGCTTCCCGCCATTGCCCTGAACACCGATGCGGCAGTGCTCACCAGCATCAGCAATGATTATGACTTTTCCCAGGTCTATTCCAAGCAGTTGGCCGCCTTGGGCCATGAAGGTGATGTGGCCATCGGCATCAGCACGAGCGGCAACTCGCCTAATGTCATCAAAGCTATTCAAACTGCCAAAAAAAATGGCATGAAAACCATAGTCCTCACCGGGGGAACGGGCGGCAAATTGGCCAGTATAGCGGACCTCGTCTTTATTGTTCCAACAAAGGCGACTCCCCGCATTCAGGAGACGCACATTACACTCGGCCACACGATTTGCCAGCTCGTGGATGAGGAACTCTTCGGCGGAGCCAGTTAAATGAAGAATATCGACGTCTCAAAAATAAAATCATACTCCCTCAAGAGCCGCTCAAGCAAAGTCCGCATCAACGATTTCTCCAAGCCCCACAAAAAAGGGGGAACCTTCCGCGACTTTCTTTCCTCCCTTCCCGGCATTCTCGCTTCACAGCAGTTCAAGGATGTCGCGACCGCCGTTATCCAGGCGCGAAAGGACAAACGGCCGGTCATGCTTGGCATGGGCGCCCATGCTATCAAGGTCGGCCTGTCGCCCCTCATAATCGATCTTATGGAACGCGGCATCATCACAAGTCTTTCGCTGAACGGCGCGGGGATCATTCACGATTTCGAGCTTGCCTTCGTGGGCCAGACTTCCGAAGATGTGGACCGGGAGATCCTTTCCGGAGCATTCGGCATGGCTGATGAAACCGGCAGCATGCTTAACCAGGCGATAAAAGACGCTCATGTTGATGAAGGAATCGGTTCGGCCGTCGGCAGGATGATTCAGTCCAATGAATTTCCGTACAAGGATAAAAGCCTCCTTGCGGCCGGCTACCGCCTCGGTGTCCCGGTAACTGTTCATGTGGCAATCGGCACCGACATCATCCATATGCATCCATCTTTCGACGGCAGGGCGACAGGTGCGGCAACACACCGGGATTTTATCACGTTTTGTTCACTCGTTTCGGAGCTGGAGGGTGGCGTGTACATAAATCTGGGATCCGCGGTCCTACTACCCGAAATCTTTCTTAAAGCCGTGACCCTTGCCAGAAACCTCGGATTCACGCTCCAGAACTTTACAACCGTCAATATGGATTTTGTTCAGCACTACCGTCCGAACACGAATGTCGTTCGTCGTCCCACGCAGAGCGGCGGCAAAGGGTTCTCTATCACCGGCCACCACGAAATTATGTTCCCTCTCCTCGCAGCCGCCATTATTGAAAATTTCTGATATGACTCGATCATGTTTTCTAAGCTTGCCCTCTTCCTTCCATCGCGTTTTTCCGTAAAACATGTTTAAAATCATCAAGGTTATACTGATCCTAAATTCTGCAGTTGGAATTCGGGTAGTCTTTAAAAAAAGCAGAACATTATAGCAAGTTATGGCAACTGCGGGCAGTTAAATTTCTCATCCAATAAATTAACGAAAAAATTGAAGCATTTTATTGATTTTGTATGAAACCATCGTGTCAACTGTCATTTTTTTAATAATATATTAGAGGGGATTTTGTAAATTTCGAAGTTTTCATGTGACGCTGAAATCTCTGTGAAAAAGACGTTTTTGGCTAACCATCCCTCGCCAGCCGGGTCAGTTTCGCATTGAAGGCAGCCTTGATTTTAGCAATATAAGGGTTTTTGTAAGCGAAGATCTCGTCTTTTTCGTCATGGACCAGCATAGTCGCGTTGGTCTCAAACACTACGATCTCACCACAGCAGTCGAGCGCGCAGTCAATGCCGCTATAGTCGAGCCCTGTCGCGTTAGACACGGCACGTAGCGCGGCCTGGTGTTGCTCATCGAACACCAGGTGCGGGTCCTTGAGGAAAGACTCCTCCTCCTGGCGCATCCAAGCCTGATTGGCCATATCTGTCCGGAAATGGTGCACTTTCCAGTCATCATGAATGGCAAGGTGGTAAGGCAGTAGCTCTTCATCAATGCTGATCAGCCGGTATTTGCGGAAGAAACCATCGGCCGAGCGGTAGTCAACGTACTCCGTCACGTAGTAATTGGCTTCAGGATGTCTGGAGACGAAATCTGCGATGCCACTAAAGTCGGTGAACTTTTCAAAGTCATCACCTCCGTGGTAACCAGCGACGCGAATTAAAAGCGGCAGGTTGAAATCATCAAGGATTTTGTTCTTCGCGGCCTTAGTAAGCACAGGGCCGGTAAACCGCCTGGTTTTTGGGACACGGCATAAGGGAATGCCGGCGATACGTCTTGAGACAGTCTCGCGGTCAGTGTTCATGATCAGACCGGGATGGTTGATAGCAGGCCTGCCAAGGCGATTCACAAGATCCTGAGCGAATGGCAGTATGTCCCTGCATTTGTCCGCATCGGAAATCATGTTGACAACAACATCGGCTTTTGCTCGCAAAATATCAAGATTCTGTGGCGCACCCGGTAACACGCAATAGAAATGGCAGTCATAGTTTGCTTTACGAATCAGATTGTTAACCGGGGTCAATCCGGAACCAGGAGCATATAGCAGCACTACCGAAAAATCGGCTTTCTCCTTTCTTGCGTGCCAGGTAATCAGCGCACCTAATTCCTGAGCGCGGCGGAACATGGACATGGATTTGATGACCTGGCCCTTGCGCAGTAGAATGTTCCCCAATATTGTGTAGGCATTCACGTTGAAACCACCTGGGTTGATGGCGAGCGAGCGCTCCAGAAATTCTATTGCCTCGTCATCCTTTCCGCCAATGCGATCCAGCAAACTGCCCATGCAAAGCAAAGCGAAGTCGGAGTTGGGATTGATTCCCAGCGATTGCTTGAGATTTGCAGCAGCCTCGGCGAACCGACCCAAATCGACAAGCAGTGAGCCCAGATTATTGTACGCTCTAACAAATGTGGGATTCAACTTTACTGCACGGCGATAATTGATTTCGGCCTCTTCTTCCCGGCCAAGCTTGTACAAAACGTACCCAAGGTCGTTGTGCACATCAGCATCATCCGGTGAAAGTTTAGCTACTCGGGAAAGTGCATTTATAGCTTGTGTCCACTTGCCCAAATTCAAAAGTGCCTTGCCCAAGGCTCTCCAACCCATGACTTGTTCAGGATGGCGTGTCGCCACGGTGCGGGCCTTAATCGCCAACCGGTCCCATTGCCCAGCATTAGAGAGCAACACCATATCATTGATCATCGTGGCAGGCAATGCCGTACTACCTCTTTTGGCCTGAGGGACGACGGATCTGGATTTATTATGCATGGGGCATGTCCTTGTAGTCTAAGGGTCTGCGCTCAATTAACCTGAACAATTAAGGACCTTTTGGATGTACAGTTTAGTTCCAAATCGCCGTGAAACTCGCAAGCTTGAGATATGAGAGAATTTAGTCAGCTTTTGGTTGTTTTGGCGTTTTATTATTCTTTTTCGGTTCAGCTTCGTTTTGATGCGAAGCCCCGCGTTAGATGCTGTATTACCGATAAATTTAACAATTGTATCGTGACTGACCATAGGTTGCCTACGCTAATTTTGCATATTAAAGGAAAACATACGATGCTCGATCTAATTCCGTTTGCTCTTCCCGGCGGCAAATGGCATACGTTGATAGGCAGGCCGTTGTCGCTGGGGAGCACCGTCGCAATCAAGCCCAAGCAACAATGGCCTGGAAGTTTAATTGACAAGATACCGATTACCAGAAGCTGTCTAGCCACTATGTTTCATGTTTAATATGTTGCAATACTGGAATGACGACACTTAAAATCGGCCATAAAGTCAACCAGGTTCTCAACCGCAGGAAGCGTCACCGCGTTGTAAATGGAAACCCGAACGCCACCGATGGTGCGATGGCCAGAAAGACCACAAAAACCCGCAGCGAGTGCCTCCGTAAGGAATCGTTTTTCCATTTCCGGGGTAGATAGATTGAACGACACATTCATCCTTGAGCGGTCTCGGGGTTCGGCCCTACTGCAATAAAAGCCGTCGCTTCCATCCATAAAGCGATATATGAGTTCAGCTTTGCCCCGGTTTATCTGGGCCATGCGCGTCAAACCGCCAATTTCGTTGATCAGCCAGCGCGTAACCAGTAAAACGACGTAGATTGCAAAAACAGGTGGAGTGTTGAAATTTGAATGAGCTTCGATGTGGCTGCGGTAATCCAAGAAAGCAGGGAGATTGGTAGGAGCATCCCTAAGCAACTCATTGTGTATTAGCACGACAGTTACTCCTGCTGGACCTATGTTTTTCTGGGCATGGGCATAGATCAGGGAAAACCGCTCGGCTTCACAGGGCACGGACAGAAAATCAGAGGACATGTCACAGATGCGGGGAACATCGTCTCGGCCCAGGACTCGATGAAACTGGAGTCCCTCGACAGTTTCATTGGAAACATAGTGGAAGTAAGGCGCATCGGGTGCGAAAGAAAGTTCATCGTCGCTGGGCAGGCTCCGGAACCCTCCAGTCTCGCCGCTCCAGACAATACGAATTGGACCTTCGTGCCTTGCTTCACGAACGGCCTTGCCGCTCCAATAGCCTGTGTGCAAGTAATCGGCCGGGCAAGTTTTCACTCGCAGCAGGTTCATCGGCACCATCGAGAATTGTTGCGTTGCCCCGCCTTGCAGCAACAATACGTGATAGTCTTCGGACAGCCCCAACAACTTGCGGATATTGTTTTCCAACTCAGTGACAACTGCGGCAAACCAGTCGGAACGATGACTTATACAAAGAATCGACAGGCCGACTTCGGGTACCGCAATGATGGATTCTTGAACCTCCAGCAATACACTCTCTGGCAAAGCGCTTGGCCCACCCGAAAAATTTAAATTGTTATGAATATTCATATGCCGGAGAGGCTCTTTCCACGTTGAAGCAATATCACGTTCCATACTCCTGTTATATTGTTTGAGGTTTCCTGAGCCATGTTGATAGGTAGGTGGTATTCCTTCCTATTTTTGCCAGTTTCTTTGCGCACATCCTGTTGTGCTCGGTGTCAAGTGCATAACCCGCTTTTACTATTAGCCAGAGCAACAAAATTGAATTTTTCCCTTAGGCTAGAAACATATTCGTTTTCTCCAACCACGCTCACGTCATCATAGATCCTTTTTAGGATGGGCAGTAACTGTTTGATTATCGATGCAATGAGTGTGCCTAAAGCAAAATAATCGTCTTTTCAATATGTTAGGTGAATAATAATATAATTAAACCTGAATCAGGCGTCAAAAAAAAGGCAAGTATCTACCGAGCGATGATTGCTAAGTTAAGCAAACAAATGAAGACTTATAAAAAGTTTTAAAAAACACTTGTTTAAAAGCGGATCGGCCTGTGCAGGGTGAGAAATTAAACTGATCCATAGTTACCAAAACTTGCGTTAATATGTTGCTTTTAAAAGACTAATTCTATTTTCAATTGCTGGACTTAGGTTAAAAGATTTTAATTTAGCAACAGGGATGGGGGAGAGATTTTGGTATTTCCCTCGGTACTCTTTAAACTTGAACCACGTACGGCCGTTACATTCCACCCCGACGCCAGGGCGTCTCAGATTCGGTATATTTAAGATGCCCGGGCTTACCCACTTTTCATCATTATTAAATATTTCGCAAAACCGTATTTTTCGTGTATAGTATTTAAAGTTTTATTCAACAGGGCTTGTATCAAATACGATGACTAGCTTCTATCGCATGTACTTTGTCGGCAGAAATAATAATTTCCAGGGATTAGTATCGCTCATCGCTGTCAGACATTTCCCTGCGCTCATTCCGCTCATAAGCCGCATGCGCAACCTTTAAAAATACGGAATTTTCGATGCAAAACATCCCAATTTCACTGGCGACTTCTGGAATGATACTCGCCAAGCAAATACAAAGTTCAGATGATCCAGCGAGCATGACCATTTGCGGCAAGGGAGTCACCTTGACGGAATCGATGATTGCGCATCTGCAGCGGATGGGAATCCAGTCAGTTACCGTCGAAGGCCATCCGATAAACGTTGAGGGTGAAGCGACGCTGGAGCAAATGCTGGCCGCACTCGAATCACGGTTTCGCCACGTAGAGGGCGACCCGCTGATGATGAGGGTGAAGGAAATTTACCGTAAGCAAATCCTTCGATCCATGGGGGAGCCAGGTGGAAGATAGACGCGCGGAAATACGGAATTTAATCCGTGATACCAAGTCCCTGCCCACGCTTCCCGGAATCATAGCAAGGCTCGGGTCCCTGGCCGACAACGACAAAGTTTCCTCCCAGGAAGTGGCACGGGTGGTTTCTGCTGATCAGGTGCTGTCGGCAAAGGTCCTTAGGCTGGTGAACTCCGCTTTCTACGGTTTTCCGGGCCGCGTATCAACCGTTTCGAACGCCCTCATCCTCCTCGGCGTAAACGTCGTAAAGAGTCTTGCCATCACGAGTTCCATCTTTGAGATCATGGAAAAAAATGCCGTAGGACTCTGGGAGCACTCCATGGGCGTGGCAGTTGCGGCCAACACCATCTCGAAGACCTTGAAACTTCCTGATGCGGAAGAAACCGCAACCGCGGCACTGCTTCACGATATCGGGAAGGTCATCATCAAGATCAAACTACAGCAGGACTTCAGCCTGCTATCGGCACTGGTGGACGACAAAGGATATACAATGCAGGAGGCGGAGCAGAGCCTGCTTGAAACGGATCACGCGGAAATCGGTGGATGGCTTGTGCGGTCATGGCTCCTGCCGGAGAAACTCATTGAGCCAATAGCTTTCCATCACAATGTGGAGAAGTCTTCGGCCCACCAGACGAAAACGGCAGTCGTTCATCTTGCCGATGTTCTCATAAAAGCCTCCGGTTTCGGTTTCAGCGGAGATCGGCTCGTCCCGCGGATCCAACCCGTTGCATGGAACAGGCTCGGCATGACCGATGCGCTCCTCGAAACAATCATCACGGAAGTCGAGGACAAGCTCGTTGAGGTCAAAAATTTCAGCCTTGAGATACAGTCGACCGATGAAGCCAAAAAATAGAATTGCGCTGCTCTCGCGGGACCGCGACCTACACTATCACCTCGAAATCCGCCTCGAAAGCAAAGGCTGCCAAATCATAACACTGCCCGATCCGTCCCAGGTGCTCGGATTTGTCTACGCTGATCCACCGGACGTCATCATCATCGATCTTTCAGTCCCTGATCCCGCATTTCACCAGATCCTGGACGAACTGAAACAGGACAATTACTTCAGTGTTATTCCCGTGATCGGCATCATCCGGGAAGCCTCAATCGAGACAATGGATTGGAAAAAGCACCCGTTCGACGACTTTGTTTCATACCCGGTCGGGTATCCCGAGCTTTTCAGCCGCATCGTCCTTTCTCTCCAGCGGATTGAACGGATTTTCGACAACAACCCTCTCAGCAAGCTTCCCGGCAATACCTCCATCCATCACGCTATCGAACGGTCGCTCGGGAAGGACCTGGCAGTATGCTACGTCGACATCAATAATTTCAAGCCTTACAACGACACCTATGGATTTTCCCGAGGAGATGAAGTGATCCGCATGGTGGCCCGCATCATGTCCAACACGGTCAGGGAGTCGAAACAGAGCGGCTTTGTGGGTCACATCGGTGGCGATGATTTCGTCTTCATCGTACCGCTCGACCAGGCAGAGACAGTCTGTAAGATGATAATATCAAACTTCAAGGTTATCGAGTCCGACCTATTCGGCGAGGAGGACAAAGCCAAGGGCTACTATGTAGCGAAGGACCGCAAAGGTCAGGAGCAAAGGTTTCCACTCTTGGGCATTTCGATCGCCGTGGTGCCGGTAAATAATCTGAACGTGCAGCATGCAGGCAAAGTTGCCGAGATAGCCGTAGAGTTAAAAAAAGCAGCAAAGAAATCCCCTGAAAGCTGTTATGTCGTGGATCGGCGAAAAGGGTAGGAATGGCGCCTTTTCCCCTTTTCACTATGTCACGTCAAGCTAAGCTCGTCCCATGCTGATCCTTCCAAGCTTCGGTTGTAAAAAAAATACGCTATAATTGAATTATTCAGGCATTATCGGAGGGGGCGGAAGAACAAGCTTAATTTTCGGCTCTCAGGATTTGTCCGGTACGTCAAGCGGTGAGTATATGCCGAAGGAAGATATTATAGAGGTACAGGGGAAGGTTATAGAAGCACTTCCTAACGCCATGTTCAGGGTCGAAGTAGAAGGCGGCCATATCATTCTGGCGCATCTGGCGGGAAAGCTCCGCATCCACTACATCAAGATCCTGCCCGGTGACAAAGTTACCGTGGAGCTCTCTCCTTACGATCTGACGCGGGGAAGAATTACTTTCCGGTTGAAATATCAGGCTGCATAGAACAACACTGTGCAACCGACTTGCCATACGCATTGGCGAACGGTATTCTCGTCCCGTACCCGTCCCCTCCCGTCTGCGTATTTCCCATTATTTTTACCGAGAACATTCCGTGGTAGTCGCCAAAGACGCAGAACTGGCAAATTTGGGTTTACGAGGTGGCCTCCATCTGGCCAGAAGGTGCAATTTGGTTTTAAAGCTGGAGGCATTGCCTGTTCAGTCGTCCCTGCAGTCAAACGGGCAGGCAGAAACGTCGCCGGGGTCCATATCAGGGCCACAGGCAGTTTTGATATTGCAACGCAAGGCAGTAAGAAGCCACGTGTGCTATCGGCATCGCAATATGATTCACAAAAAGGGTGGGCATGCATATGAAGAGATCCGTCTCAAAAAACAAGAAGGAGGGCGCGCCGAAGATACCACTGGCTTTAGCCCGGGGTATCTTCGGCGCATACGATGATGATATTGAGTCGAGGAACGCTTTTTAAGCGTATTATCAGCGCCACAAGCCATGCGATCTCGACAGGATCCCTATTGCCCATACCGACGAACTATACTTTTATCGAGGATGGCGGTATACGCTTCTATATTCGGGTTCTGGCGAGCCTGTCGCGCAAGGATGAGGCCCGGATAAAACAGGAGCATCAGGCGGGTGCCGGCAAGGCTGTCAATCCATTCCTTCCTCCTGAAAAGAATCTGACGGTGGCGGATATTTCGGAAACTCACCTCGCGATTTTGAACAAATTCAATGTTATGGAACACCACCTCTTGATCGTCACAAGGCATTTCGAAAATCAGAACATGCTCTTGACACTCTCCGATTTCGAGGCGCTCTGGGCCTGCATGGCGGAATACGATGCACTCGGGTTCTACAACGGAGGACGTGAGGCGGGCGCCAGCCAGCAGCATAAGCATCTGCAGCTTGTGCCCTTACCCCTTGCTCCGGAAGGTCCTTTGGTTCCCGTTGGGCCCCTCCTTGCTGAGGCGCCCGGAGAAGGCATGGGAACGGTACCGGGATTCCCCTTTCTCCATGTCTTTGTGCGGCTGGTTCAAAACCTCGTTGAATCGCCGCTCGATGCCGCAAGGACGACTTTCTACCTCTACGGTGAAATGCTGCGGAATGCCGGCCTAGCCTCACCGCAAGGTTCGGGCCTCACGCTCCAGTCGGCGCCGTACTGTTTTCTGCTAACGCGTGACTGGATGCTTCTTGTCCCCCGGTCAAAAGAATTTTTTGACGGTATCTCGCTCAACTCCCTGGCTTTTGCCGGATCCTTCTTCGTGCGTGATTACCAGCAGCTGAACCGCTTGAAAAACTTCGGTCCCATGAAAGCACTGAAAAGCGTGGCATTCATGAACAGGCCTGATTGATTATTTGCCGATGTGTGATAGCGTCAGGAGAGATCCAGCATCAATGCTCTCCCGAAAAACATGGAGAGGACAACGTAATGGACGCGAAGGAAGCCGGATGGCCTTCTTCCGACATCATTCGTATTTGTCCGGAATCGTTTCTTTTAGCAGTATTTTGACGAAGGAGATTGATTCCCGACAAGCTGGAACGACACCTTCTTATGGATTTCTAAAATAGAAGGCAAAAGCTCTATGACGGTGAATCCTCACAAGACTGTTATGAAGCGGCTGCCCTTTTCCGGAAGACATAGAGGACAATCCCTCCGAGCATTGTCAGCGCGCTTAGAATCTGCCCCATGGTAAACGGCCCTATTATAAAGCCAAGCTGGACATCTGGTTGACGAAAGAATTCCGCGATGATTCTGAACAGGCCATACAATATAAGAAAGGCAGCAGTCATGGCGCCGGGCACATGTTTTCTGTTTTTCAGCAGCCAGAGAAGGGTAAAAAGCAGAACTCCTTCGAGTGCAAATTCATAAAGCTGCGACGGATGGCGGGGAAGCGGCCCTCCTTCGGGGAAAACCATGGCCCAAGGCACATTCGTCACCCGGCCAAACAGCTCCCCGTTGATAAAGTTCCCAAGCCTTCCCAGCCCCAGACCAATGGGAGCTGTTACAATGATCAGATCGGCCGCCTGCCAGAAGTCGACACGGTATTTACGGCAGCACAGGTAGCCTGCCACAAGAGAACCTATCATGCCGCCATGAAAAGACATCCCTCCATGCCAGACTGCTATCATTTCAAACGGATTTTTTACATAATTCGACAAATCATAAAACAGAATATAACCCAAGCGTGCGCCGAGAATCAGCCCTATAATCAAATAGGTGTATATTGCATCGAGAAATTCGTCCGGAATTTCTTTGGTTGCTGAGTTCCTGCCCTTCGCTTTGCCGCCAGGCTGGGAGCCTTGCCTTATTTTTTTCAACTGATATTTCACGAGTACGTAGGAAGAAGCAAAGCCGACAGCGTACATGAGCCCGTACCATCGAAGTGCAACAGGCCCTATGCGAACAATTTCCGGGTTGATGTGTGGATAGGGTATCATTCATGAGCTCCTTAATTTTCCAATGAATAAAATTGTCTTCGAAATCCATTATACAGCAAACCTTAAATAGGACAAAGGTATATATGTTAAAATGCGCAGCATTGGCCTGCTCAGTACAGATATAATCCTGCTACACTTAGAATATAAACAGGATATTATTTGCCCTGATTAACAATATTGGCACGGTTCCATCAAGGGTGCTGATTTTCTGCGACGGGAACGTGAGAGTTGCAACTGTGCGAAGAGATAACCTGCGCAGAAGGATCAAAGGAGGTTGACGATGAACGCGCAGAAGGAAACAATGAAACAAACATACATTCCGCACGTTACCGCAGCCGATGCCGTTACATGGGCCGGCCTGGTCCTGTCCCTGCTTGGCGGCGCCACGGCCGTGCTTGCGGGACCGGGAAGTAGATGGGGTTGGTGGCATTTTACTGTTGGATTCACGATTTTGCAGGTCGGTGCCATTACCGGTATTGCAGCAGCAGTGGTTTCGCTGGTTGGAGGAATCGCTATAAGGCGTGAACACCATCCATCGCTGATCGTCGTCGCAGCCGTCGGAATCATTATCGGACTCGTCAGTGCAGGGATTCCGTGGTCATGGATGCGTATCGCGAAACAGATGCCGCGCATCAATGATATTTCAACAGACATGACGAATCCGCCCCAGTTCGTCAAGATCATGCCGCTGAGGCAAAGTATTGATGCTCCGACTGCCTATGGCGGCGCCAGGGTTGCGAACCAGCAGCGCGCATCCTATCCCGATATAAGGCCCCTCATTCTGCCGGTGTCGCCGATTATGGCATTCAATTCCGCGCTCAGGGAGGCGGAGGACAGGGGCTGGCAGATCGTGAACGCCGATGCTTCGAAAGGAACCATCGAAGCGGTGGCCACAACCTTCTGGTTCGGCTTCAAGGATGATGTGGTTGTCAGGATCACACCTGCATCCGGCGGGAGCAGAGTCGATATGCGCTCCGTATCGCGTGTGGGGAGAGGTGATATCGGGACTAATGCAAAGCGAATCAGATCATATCTCCTGAATCTTGCAAAGACTAGCATTGTCGATAATAATTACACTTCCTTCGAAGGTGGTTACTAAGGGAATTGAACCAGCATGTCGGGTTGGTTTTCAGGCAGGTTGGCGGAAATAAGCTGTTTCACTTTTTGAAAATCCTTGAGAAACAGCTTTTTCCCTTTAGGGAAGCGCATAGCATAAGCGGGATGAAAGGTGATAAGATGTATTCTCCCGTTTTTCTCCACTATTTTCCCGTGTTCGCGTAAAATTTCCTTCTTGCTACCAAGGAGTGCGGTGCATGCGGTATTCCCGAGAAGGACGACGATCTTAGGATCGATGATTTCAAGTTGTTTAAATAAGTGTGTTCTGCCGTGGAGGATCGTTTCTTTTGAGGGAGTGCCGCGCAGGGGAAGATAGTGGCCAGGGCTGGTGATGAAGATATCGTCTTCCGTAAGGCCGATTTCCCCTATCCTCTCCCGCAGGAATTTTCCCGAACGCCCGACAAAAGGCCGTCCGGTCTTTGCCTCTTCTTTTCCTGGCGCCTCGCCGACGAAGACGACCCGCGCGTCGGGGTTTCCTTCTCCAGGAACTGCCTTGCCGATGCCGCCTTTCTTGCATAAAGGACAGGCAATGATTTCAGAGGCGATCTTCGCGAGAGCCGTTTCTTTTCTCATGCACTGATTATACTCCAGGAAGACGGTAACAATAGTGGAAAAACCACTTTCGCTTCGTATCAAACCTTTACATGCAACATCGGCAGTTTCAGCCGCTGCCGTTTGTTCTCACCCTTAAACAGAATCGCCCGTCGCACGGGAATATCTCCCCGCGCGCCTTCGTGCTGGGCCTGCAGCTTCGTAGGTAGGCTTGCCGCGTGCTGAATCGTGTGTTTTCCGAACTTTTGGGAAATCCGGTCGACACTCTCATAAATCTTCGCCATCTTTTCGATCTTCGTCGTATCGTCGAATAGACTGTACTGCATGCTCTTTTCCTCGACCAATCCCCCAAGCACAACCCCGGTTTGGCGGTAGAGCGACGTGGGCTGAAATAAGTGCCCAAAACCTTCCCGCAGCAGTTCAAAAAGCTCGACCGGATAGGCCGTGGACCGTGTGAGCTTCAGTTCCACGCCACTGCCCGTAAAATCCTGTTTCCGGAGAAAGATGATGATCCGCGAGGCAGCAAGACGATAACGCCGCGCCTTGATGCAGGCGTTTTCCAGATTCTTCGCGAGCTGCGCGAACACAAAGGTTTCATCCGATGAAGCCGGTGTGAAAGTTTTTGCCTTGCTGATGGACTGGTAGCTGTTCTTCGTCTCAGTGGTAACGGGATAAATGCTCCTGCCGTTCAACTCGTTCCATATCTCCTGATAAGGCTTGGACAGGTGCTTTTTAACGAACGCTTCGTCCTTGCGCGCAAACTGAAGAGCTGTCGTGATGCCGCATTTGTTCAAAAAAGCCGCAGTGTTCGGCCCGATACCCCAGACCTTCTCCACAGGCAGCTTTTCCAGGAAGAGATGGATCTCGCGGCCCGGAATCATCGTGATCCCGTGCGGCTTCCTGTGCTTTGATCCGATCTTGGACAGGACCTTCGAGAGGCTCACGCCGACGGATACGGAGAGCCCCAGCTCCTGCTGGATCGTTTCCTGCATTGTTTCAGCAATCTGCTCATAGGATCTGTGGAAACTCCTTCGCAGTCCCGTGAGATCAACAAAAGCCTCGTCAATGGAATACTCTTCCACATCGGGAGAGAAGCGGCGAAGGATTTCGAACATGCGGACCGAGAACAGGCTGTACGTTTCGTAGTCCGACGGCAGGATCACGGCATCGGGACAAATCTTCTTAACATCCGAAAGCCGCACTCCGCGCTGCACGCCGCGCGCCTTGGCCTCATAGCTCGCGGCGGCAACGATTCCGCGTTCCTTGCCCGTGATCACCGGCCTTCCCCGGAGTTCCGGATGTATCGCCTGTTCGCAGGAGGCGAAAAATGCGTCAGCATCGAGGTGTAGGATCGCACAGGGCCAGGATGAGAGGGAGATAAATTGGTTGTCCATAGGAAATCCAGAAAAAGAAAATATCGGCCACGGATTGACACGATTAACACGAATGAAAATATTTTGGCTGTCATTCCTGCATAAGCAGCTGTCGACTCGGCGAAAACCGGGGTCCAGGGTTTGTTGATTTTCTGGAATGACTGGCTTCCTGCCTTCGCCGGAATGACGGCAGCACAATCTATTATTTATATTTTCGCACCACCGCTGTCACCACGCCGGCGATCTTGAGCTCGCGCTTCGGCTTCACCGGTCTATAGCGCGGATTCGCGGGCACAAGATAAACGGCATCGCCGCTCTTCTTCAGGTACTTCATGGTCCACTCGCCGTCCACCTCGGCGATGACGATGTCGCCGCTCTTCCCTGTCTGGCCCCGGTCGACAATGACCAGGTCTCCCGGCAGAATGCCGGCGCCGGCCATAGAATCGCCGGACACTTTGAGTAGGAAGGACGCGTCGGGATTCTCAACCAGGAATTCGTCGAGAGACAGCGTGTCGCGCAGTTCCTCCTCGGCGGGACTCGGGAACCCGGCTTCCACCAGCCCCAGAAGCCGGTAAGACTGAGACCCGGCAAGCGGAATCTCCCTCGTACCCTCATCCGCCCTCAGGGCGGCGACATCTTCAAGAGCATGAACAACCTGCAGGGAGACAGCACTTGTTTGCATGACGGCCATCTTCTTTCTGTGAGGCAAAAATCAGGAAACAGCTTTTCGGCGTAATTCCATTATAGGTGATCATATGTATACTTGTCAAGTGCTTATATTCTGGGGCAGGGACCCCTTTTCGTCCTTGACTTCTTTTCATAAGAGCGTGATTATAGCTCGTTTCGTGCCGGCAGGTTCATTGATCCCGTCCTCGTTTCGTTACCTCCCACATTATCTGCACGCAACCCTGAAAAGCGACAAAGACGGCCTTGAAATTCTTGTTTATTCCCACCTGTAAATCAAATGCCAGACGGGTTGATGGGGTTGATAAAGAAATATGTTTCGATTCCATAAGCCGTGGCAGCAGGCCCAAAGTATGAATCCATGCGCGAATGAACGTTTATTTTCCCTTTTTTTGCTCTCCCGCTGGTAACTGAGAACCTTTCATTCCCTTACCGTGCTATGATAAATAATAGGACGAGGCAATAAGGGGGGCGGAATTGGATCGTGCTAGTCTTTGCCGTGGAATTGTACTTTTAACTTTATTTTTTGGTTTTCTTTCAGTCGGAGAGGGCAAGATTATGAGTACGTTAAAAATAAGCAGTCCGGTTTTCGCACACAACAGCCACATTCCGCCGAAATATACATGTGATGGAGCGGACATTAATCCGCCATTGCTCATAGAGAACGTTCCGATAGGAGCCAAGTCTCTGGCCCTGATCGTTGACGATCCGGATGCGCCACGCGGCACATGGGTGCACTGGGTAGTGTGGAACATAGCGCCCGACACAGGGAAAATCGAGGAGCATTCCTTACCTGCCCACGCCAGCCAAGGTGTGAACGACTTCAAAAAACGTACCTATGGCGGTCCTTGCCCGCCATCGGGAACACACCGCTACTTTTTCAAGCTTTATGTACTCGATACAATGCTGAATCTGGCCCCGGGGACGGACAAGGCCGGCCTGGAGAAGGCCATGCATGGACACATGCTCGGGCAGGCTGAGTTGATCGGGCTCTATGCAAGGAAATAATTGTGGAGTGCCGACTGTCAAAAAAAGTATTATTAATTATCAGCGTGAGTGCCACCTGACTCATTATCGGATTTATTATCTGCTTGTCCCGGTTATATTTTGAGGAGCATCTCTGTTTTATGCGGAAGCCGCGTTCCACGGAATGACCTTTGAATCTCGCAGTCTTCTCTCGACGATCCGTCGGATACTCGATCCCAAAGCGGTGGCCTCCCGTCGGCGTCTGATCACCGCGTTTATCGCAATTTACCGCTCATCTTGTAGATATAAGCAAGAATCTCAGCTACGGCTTTGTAAAGCTCCGGGGGGATTTCCTCATAAAGATCGAGGGTCGAGAGAATCTCAACCATGTTGCGGTCCTCACGAATGGGAACGCCGTGGTGACGAGCAAGTGCGATTATTTTCTCCGCAACCAGTCCCCGCCCCTTCGCGACAAGAGAAGGCGCCGAGTCGCCGGAACGATACTTGAGTGCGACCGCTTTGTTCAGTTCATTTTTCATATGTGGATATTGAGCCCTCCTGCCTCGGAGAGACGAGGATCAATTTGGGATTCATGACGCATCGTAAAGCCGCCCAGCGTTATGCCCAGCGCCTCAAACTGCCGGGCCAATTGCTCACTATTATCCTGAAGGATTTCCGAAAACTTTCCGTCTTCCGCAATCATATCCACATAGACCTTTCCCGCCTGAAGCAGTACGCCTGCACTTATCCGACCAATGTTCTCGAGATCGAGATTTATTGTACACAAATAGGACTCTTCTCCTGGCCCTTCCCTCCCCGATTCCCTGAATATGAGTTCACCGTTTTTCAGATTCTGCCAGGCAAAAGGAACAAAAACCTGCAGCGTGTCACTTAGTTTCGACTGCAATTGAAGCATTTCGGTATTCTTAAGAAGATTGTCTACTGCTGCGGTAAGCCGATCTGTCTGAACGCCACTTTGCAACAATCGTCCGACCAGATCTTTATCTCCGAGCGCTTCTTGAAGAGACAGGAGCGCTGCTTTCATGTCGTTATTAACGAGATCCTGTATTTTGCCGTTTACCGTGGGGCTGTCCTGCTCCGGTTCGCTGAGTAGAAGACGGAGCTTTGTCTCAAAAAAAACCCCGGAACCCTCCACCGCGCTTTTCAGGACATTGCCGGACAGTACTTCAACTGAGGGCATCAGCTTTTCAAGGATATTCAATCCGGGCAGGGTTTGCATGATCTCTTCGGACGCGTTCGCGATGAACGATGTGAGTATCTCAATGTCATTGGATGCCGGCTCAAGACCTTTGAGCGTATCCAGGGCTGCAAGGATGGCACTTTTAAACGATCCTGGCGACCCATCGTTGCCCTGAAGAACCCGCAACTGAATATCCTGACCTGTCTGTTCAACAAGAAGAGACAAAACCTCTCCTTCCTTAAGCGGAAGGTTCGTCCTTGCCTCAATAACTGAATTTTTCATCCTGATGGCTACAGCGGTTTCGGTGACAGTTAGAACCTCGGCCTGCACGGTCTCTCCCGTTTGCAATGCGATTACGTTTTTCTGGGTCACCTGTACGGTGGATTCCTGCGGTAGGGGGGGTATTTGCATAATCGTTACGATCTCATGACATTCTCAATCCGACATCCTTTGAAGGAGCGCGGCAGTCCGCGAAGGCATTGACACGGTAAATACGGAGCAATAATACTCGAGCTTGAAGAGCGGCAGAACGCTGACTCGTGCCTATACTATTAATGAAATCCCGTTGTACTCGTCCGCCGAAGAATCCATGGCATTACCATAGGCATCTTTGCCATTAAACTGAAAATCGATATGGGACGGATCGATAGTTCCGTTTGCACTTGCATTCTGATTGATCAGAAAGGAAACCGTGGCCGTGCCGGCGGTCGAATCATAGACTACGTTGAGAGGAACCGGGGATATTGCTACATCCGCCTGCGGGGCGGGCAAACCCCAGTCATATGCGCCGCCGGGAGTGGTTGCCGTCGACTTGCTTATTGACCAATTAGTGGGATTCTGGACGGAGTTAGCATCCATTGGCTTATTGAAAACAAATACCATATTCATGACCGCTGTCGCGTTCGGAGACGTTAGTGTTGAGTTCAGTTCGTCGATCGGAGTATTGGGTCCGAGGGATGAAAGAAATCCATCTGACGAATAGGCCTCCGTTATTTGCGGCTTCTCAACTTTGGTCATATAGGCGGTCAGAACCGGCGCAAGGTTCGGCGCATGAACATTGAGATAATTCTCCTGGTCCTGAGCATCATTCGTATCGCCGAGATCAGCGTAGGCTTCTCCCAGATCGACATGGACATCGGTAAAATCGGGACTCAGGCTGGTAACTTTTTCAAAAGCATTAATCGCATCCTGCTGATCTCCTTCTTTACTGTAAGTCTGCCCCAGTGCGTAATATCCCCCATATTGTGTTGGCTCCATGTTAATAACGTGCTTAAACGTCTTTTCGGCGTCCTGCGTGTCTCCGGTGGCCAGATAGACCTCGCCGAGGGAGTAGAGGTCCGCGGAAGAGGTGGGACTAATTTTGACGGCAGCTTGATAATCCTTTTCCGCATCGCTGAAGTCCTTCTGACCGTAATAAATATTGCCAAGCTGGATATAAGCGTTATCGTCGTCCGGCGATATGGCGAGGGATGACTGGTAAGCTTTTATTGCCTCATTAGTGTTGCCCTGAGCTATATACGTATTTGCTAAAAGATTATAGGCCTGCGGGGCGTCAGACGGCGAAGGATCAAGTGCAATTGCCATGTTAAAATCCTTCTCCGCAGTGCTATAATTCCCATTTGAATATAAAGTCGCACCTTGAGACATTGCAGCCTTTGCCACCGAGGTCATCTGTGACTGCTGGGTTGACGCTGACAACGCTGAGAATAAGTTATTGATCGAAGTTGATGAACTTATCCCGAGATTTTGATAAGTAGAGGTTGCGCTTAAACTTGTGACTGTCATGTCCTGACACCTCAGAAGCTGTTAAAAAAATAATAGATGTGCGAATTTCTGATAAAAACAACTAATAAATTCAAGTGTGAAATTTCTCTAAATTCGCATAAACTGAATTAATTCATAGCAACTCAGTAGTTGCATCTGCGGCTATCTTCCCCATTTCATATATTTTATCGGTAAAAAAGCGAAAGTCTTTAATCTCACGTATCTATCATCAGTAAAAAAAGCGCTAGTGCCACTATTTTGACACATGGGTTGTGGCCACGGTAAGACCATCCAGGCAAATCCTTCTACTTTCATAAAATATCATTAATAAATCAATTAGTTATATTAAATCGTGAGGAGGCGGGGAAAAAGTCCATGACTGAGGTACAAATATTGCACATATAAAAAATTGCAATAATTAATTAACAACTCTAAAAAAATGTTTTTTCTACCGAATGTGAGGTGTTCTGATCATGAAAGTTGTTATTCTAGCTGGGGGGCTCGGCACACGACTCAGCGAAGAAACCATCATACGTCCAAAGCCCATGGTCGAACTCGGCGGAAAGCCGATTTTGTGGCACATCATGAAAATCTACTCTTTCTACGGCTTTCATGAGTTCATTGTCTGTCTCGGTTTCAAGGGTTACATGATTAAGGAGTACTTCTCGAACTACTTTCTTCACATGAGTGATGTAACCTTCGATATGAAAAACAACGCCATGGAGGTCCATGAACACCATTCAGAACCGTGGAGGGTGACGCTCATCGACACCGGAATGGAGTCCATGACTGGCGGTCGTATCAAACGCGTTGCACCTTTTGTCACCAATGAGGCATTCATGCTTACTTATGGCGATGGCGTATCAAATGTCAATATAGCAGACCTTGTCGCCTATCATAGAAGCCATGGCAAGCTTGCAACAGTTACGGCAATTCAGCCTACGGGACGGTACGGGGCGCTGCGACTGAACGGTTCTGAAGAAGTATTGGCGTTTCAAGAAAAGCCCGCGGGTGACGGGTCCTGGGTGAGTGGTGGCTTTTTCGTTCTAGAACCCCAGGTTCTCGATCTGATCAAGGACGACACCGTGAGCTTCGAGTCGGAGCCCCTTGAACGGCTTACCCAAAAAAGACAGTTGATCGCGCATCGGCACCGTGGATTCTGGCATGCCATGGACACCCTTCGTGACAAAAATCATCTGGAGGCGCTTTGGCAATCCGGTGCGGCGCCATGGAAGGTCTGGGAATAAAGTCTTTTCACCGTATCCATCTAGAGGCGAATCAGTGCTCAACCGATCGTTCTGGAAAAATAGGAAAGTTTTCATAACCGGGCATACGGGATTCAAAGGAGCCTGGCTCTCCCTGTGGCTTCATGCATGGGGAGCCCGAGTGTTCGGCTATGCCTTAGATCCCCCGACAAACCCCAGCCTCTATGAATTGTGCCAGATCGACCAAGTGATTGACTCTACTACTATAGCCGATATACGGGACGGGGAAGCTCTCAGGAAGGCTTTCCAGATGTTTTTACCCGAAATCGTCATACACCTGGCTGCACAACCACTCGTTCGGGATTCCTATAATATTCCGATCGAGACCTATGCCGTAAACGTAATGGGCATAGTGAATCTCTGCGAGGCAGTGCGGAGCTGCCCATCCGTCAGGGTTGTTCTGAATGTCACGACTGATAAATGCTATGAAAACAAAGAGTGGGTCTGGGGATATCGCGAAAATGATCGGCTTGGCGGTCATGACCCCTATTCTAGCAGCAAAGCATGCTCGGAACTGGTTACCGCTGCCTATCGAAACTCTTACTTTCACCCTGACAACTATGCAAGACATGGCGTAGCGGTTGCCTCGGCCCGCGCTGGCAACGTCATCGGTGGTGGCGACTGGGCTGCCGACCGGCTTGTCCCCGATTGCCTTCAGGCGATTCTTCGCGGGGAGAAGGCCATAATCAGGAATCCGCGGGCAATCCGACCGTGGCAGCATGTCCTTGAGCCGCTCGGTGGATACCTTCTTCTTGCACAAAAGCTGTATGAAGCCGGTCCGGGCTTCGGCGGCGCGTGGAACTTCGGGCCCCATGATTCCGATGCCGTGCCAGTCGAGCAGCTTGTAAAAAACCTATGTTTCAAATGGGGCAATGACGCATCCTACATTGTTGATGAAGGTCAATATCCTCCTCATGAAACCAATTTTCTGAGGCTCGATTGCTCTAAGTCACGGGCGATGCTTGGGTGGCGTCCCCACTGGAATCTTGACAAAGCTCTCGACATGGTGATTGAATGGACATCGGACTTTCAGGGAGGCAAAGACGTGAAAAAGGGCTGTCTTGGTCAAATCGATGAATATCTGTCCAGAGCCGAGGCGTAGCGTGCTGAAAGACCGAGAGCAGGAATTGCGCAGAGAGGCAGTTGAAGCTGCCATCCGCTACTACGCGCATAGGCATAAGGCTGGCCGCGTATTCACCCCGGGCGACCGCATTCCCTACGCGTCCCGCGTTTTCGACGAGAGAGAAGTGGCTGCGCTGGTCGACGCATCGCTTGATTTCTGGCTCACGGCCGGAAGGTATGCGGAGCAATTCGAGCGGGGCTTCGCGGAATTTCTGGGCGTCAAGCATTGTTCGCTGACAAATTCAGGTTCTTCTGCGAACCTCCTCGCCTTCATGGCGCTAACATCGCCCAAACTGGGCGAACGACGGATCAGGAAGGGCGACGAAGTGATCACCGCCGCGGCAGCCTTCCCGACAACAGTCGCCCCGATAATCCAATTCGGCGCCGTGCCCGTATTTGTCGACGTCACACTGCCCACCTGCAACGTAGACTGCTCCCAGCTCGACCAGGCGCTATCGCAGAAGACCAAGGCCGTGATGCTGGCCCACACACTCGGCAACCCCTTTGATCTGGCCTCGGTCAGGGACTTCTGCAACCGACACGAATTGTGGCTGATTGAGGACAATTGCGACGCTTTGGGCTCCCGTTTTTTTCTGGACGGATCTTGGAGATTTACAGGCACCATCGGACATATCGGTACGTCGAGCTTCTACCCTCCCCACCACATGACGATGGGAGAGGGCGGCGCAACCTATACTAATGATGCAAAGCTAAAACGCCTCGTGGAATCCTTCCGTGACTGGGGCAGAGACTGTTGGTGTCCTTCAGGTCATGATAATACTTGCGAACAGCGGTTTACACAACAGTTCGGGGAACTGCCGAGGGGTTACGACCATAAGTACGTATATTCCCATTTTGGCTACAACCTGAAGGTAACAGACATGCAGGCAGCCATCGGATGCGCGCAGCTTGAAAAACTCCCCCGCTTTATTGAAGCACGAAAGAAGAACTGGGAGGTCCTGAGAAAAGGCCTTTCATCACTCGCGGACGCACTCATTCTTGCGGAGCCGACTAAGAATTCCGATCCAAGCTGGTTCGGTTTTTTGATGACGGTAAAACAAGATGCCGATTTTTCACGGGACGAGATCGTCGCTCATCTTGAAAAAAACGGGATCCAGACAAGGATGCTTTTTGCAGGAAACCTCGTCAAACACCCTTGCTTTGACGAGATGCGTTCAACGGGTTTTGGCTATCGCGTCGCTGATCGACTGACCAACACTGATATCATCATGAATTCATCATTCTGGATCGGCACATACCCCGGAATGTCAGAAGAGATGCTAATGTATATGGTTTCGAAAATTCACGAGTTTATAAAAAAGAAAACAGTTTCCTAGGGAGAGAGAATATGCCGACATATTTTGATGAACCGCTCTTTGTCTTCGAGATGGCGAACAACCACATGGGAAGCGTTGACCATGGTCTTGACATGATTCAAGCCTTTGGTGATGTTGCAGGCCGTTTCCCGTTTAGATTCGCCTTAAAGTTTCAGTTTCGGCACTTTGAAACTTTTATCCATCCTGATTATCAGTCGCGTTCGGACCTGAAATACGTAAAACGTTTCAGCGCCACAAAATTGACGAAGGAGCAATTTCAACGGCTTAAGGATGCTGCGGATGCACGGAATTTCATCGCGATGTGCACACCCTTTGATGAACTGTCTGTTGATCTGGCAGAGCAAATGGGATTTGACATCCTCAAGATCGCAAGTTGCTCCTTTACTGATTGGCCTCTCCTAGAACGTATCGCCCGGACGGATAAACCGCTTATTGCTTCAACTGCAGGAGCTACCATCAAGAATATAGACAAGGTTGTGAGTTTTTTCCGACATCGGGGGAAACAGTTCGCAATCATGCACTGTGTGGGGGAGTATCCAACGACGGTGGATCATTTGCAACTGAATCAAATAGACTTGCTCAAACAAAGATATCAGGACGTTCCCGTCGGATTTTCAACACATGAGGAGCCGTCCAATTTGGCTTCCATCCAGATGGCCATTGCGAAGGGCGCCGTTATTTTCGAAAAACATATCGCGATTGACACGTTGGAATTCAAAAAGAATGACTACTCTGCGACGCCTGAGCAGACAGGCCTCTGGTTGGATTCTGCTGCGCAAGCATTTCAGATGTGTGGCATTATCGGCAATCGGTCAAAGGCCACCGAAAAGGAGCTGGCCGATCTTCGTCAGTTTAAGCGGGGGGTGTTCACATCCCGAAAGATAGCAAAGGGAGAAAAGATAGATCGAATAAACACTTTTTTCGCTTTTCCGAATTCCGATGGTCAGCTGCTTGCTAATGATATGTCCAAGTATATTGACTATTATGCTGAGAAGGATATCGAAGAACGCGGAGCGATCAAGACAGACGAAATCAAGGCTATTGATAAGCGGGAGCGGGTATATAACGTCGTTCAACGGGTGAAGCGGATGCTCGTGGACGGAAATGTGGTCGTGCCAGGGATGGCCACTCTCGAGATATCACATCACTACGGGCTTGAACGCTTTGAGGAATATGGCTGCACGATCATCAATGTAATCAACCGTGAATATTGCAAGAAATTGATCCTGCTCTTCCCAGGCCAGAAGCATCCAGAACAGTATCACAAACTGAAGGAAGAAACCTTTGTTGTCCTACATGGAGATGTGCAACTGACTTTGGATGACACACTGAAACGCTGCAAACGAGGCGATATCGTCACCGTCAACCGCGGGGTGAGGCATCCCTTCACCTCCACAGGCGGGGCGATCATTGAAGAGATTTCATCCACCCATTTAAAGGATGACTCCTATTACACCGACGAGGAGATACTGAAAAATGGCAATAGAAAAACGGTACTTTCATACTGGATGGGCGCTGATTAGTTCCTAATGATCCAGAAATTTAACCGTCTGGCTATGATAAAAACAATAGTCTGGGATATAGATGATGTGATGAACGACCTGATGAGGTCATGGCTGGAGTACGACTGGCTGCCGACGCATCCGGACTGCAGGCTGTGCTACAGCGACATAACGGAGAATCCGCCTCATCGCCTGCTCGGCGTCAGCGCGTCCGAGTATCTCGCGTCGCTTGACCGGTTTAGAATGTCCCCCGCGGCAGCGAAAATGAAGCCTCCTGATGGATTGTTTAACTGGTTTGAAAATCATGGCGCCCGATTCCGCCATGTCGCCCTGACGGCAAGACCCGTTGAAACAGTAGCCCCCGCCTTCACCTGGACACTGCAGCATTTTGGCCAGTGGTTTGAGACCTTCGCATTTGTCCCATCTGAGCGACCTGGGCAATTGCACAATGGTCCAGAACGGAGCAAGGAAGAGTATCTTGCATGGCTCAGTCGTGTGAATTTTTTTATTGACGATAGCCAAGCCAATGTTGCAACTTCAAGAAAACTGGGACTACGTTCATTCCTCGTCAGCAGGCCGTGGAACACCGGTGGAAAAGAGCTCAAGACCATCCTGAGGCATATTCTGGATGAAACGGAATAAAACTAAGCATTCGCACTGAGACATGGAAGGATCCGGCTTTATGAAACTGTCAGACTATATTATGGCGTTTATCGCCGCACACGGCGTGAAACATGTCTTTATGCTCCCCGGCGGCGGGGCAATGCATCTGGTGGATTCTCTCGGGAAAAATCGGAGACTACGCTATACCTGCAATCTCCATGAGCAGGCGTGCGCCATTGCCGCAGATGCATACAGCCAATACACAAATAGCCTTAGTGTGTCGCTTGTCACCACCGGCCCCGGAGGAACAAATACGATCACCGGGGTCGCCGCATCGTGGCTCGACTCAATACCGGTCATGTTCATATCCGGCCAGGTAAAACGCGCGGATATGATCGGGACGCGCAAAGTGAGGCAGATAGGTTTTCAGGAAATCGACATCGTCAGCATAGTCCGTCCGATCACGAAATATGCCGTAACTGTAACTAACCCCGACGATATCAGATTCCACCTTGAAAAGGGTCTCTATCTTGCGCAATCCGACAGGCCTGGCCCCGTGTGGATTGACGTGCCGCTGGATGTGCAAGCTGCAATGATTGATGAGCGAATGCTGCAGTCTTATAAACCGCCAACAAGAAGAAAGCACCCTCCTGTTAAGAGAGCCGCCACCTCAGCCATTCGCATGCTGAACAACGCTGAGAGACCAGTCATCCTTGCCGGAAACGGAATTCGATTGTCCGGCAGTCTGAAAACATTCAGACAGCTGATCAAAACTCTTGATGTCCCCGTGCTAACAACCTGGAAGGCCATGGACCTTCTTCCCGAAACCCATCCGCTATATGCCGGTAGGCCCGGATCGATTGGGCAGCGGGGCGCCAATTTCGCGCAGCAGAATGCCGACCTCATTTTGGTTCTCGGGGCGAGGCTTGACCTCGGCCAGACCGCATACAACCACAAAAATTTTGCACGCGCGGCCATGAAAATCATGGTGGACATCGACCCGTATGAAATCAGGAAGATGGACACAACCATCGATCTTGCGGTTGAGGCCGATGTTGCGCTCTTTATTGAAGAGTTGCTTCGACGGAAATCTGGCTTGAAACGGAAAGACCACACGCCGTGGCTTTCGCGCTGCAAGGAGTGGCAAAAGAGATACCCTGTCGTATTAGCCGAGTACGGAAACCAGAAACACTTTGTAAATGACTACGTACTGATAAACGTCCTTTCAGACGAAATGAGAGCTGATGACCTGATGATCCCCGGTAGTTCCGGTGCCTGCAGCGAGCGGACTATGCAGGCCTTCCGTGTGAAAGAGGGACAGCGCGTATTTAACAGCGAAGGCCTCGGGTCCATGGGATTCGGCATACCGATGGCTATCGGAGGCTGCATTGCCAGCGGAAGGAAGAGAACGGTCTGTATCGACGGGGACGGTGGGTTCGCAATGAACATCCAGGAACTGGAGGTTGTGCGGAGGGAAAACCTGCCAATCAAATTCTTTGTTCTGAACAATCAGGGATATGTCTCCATACAGATGACCCAGAAAAACTATTTCAACAGCCGGTTTGTTGCAAGCACTAGACAAAGCGGCCTTACACTACCTGATTATAAAAAGCTGGCAAAAGCCTTCGGCATACCTGTATTTCAACTGAAGAATCATAAAGACATCAGGGCAAAGGTCCGGAAGATATTGAATACGAGGGGGCCTGTTGTTTGTGAGGTTATGGTATCGCCCGACCAGACGACCGCACCGCGAATTTCATCGAAGCAACAGGCCGATGGCTCTATGGTTACGTTACCCATGGAGGATTTGTGGCCGTTCCTGGATCGGGAAGAGTTGGAACGCAATATGGACACATCACGGATGTAATAAACACCTATCTTGATAGGCCGGAAACGAGTGATTTATTTATGGCGTTACGAGACGATATTAGCAACCTAGAGTCTTTAATTCACAACCCGCGTAAGGGGCTGCCAGAGGAAGTGTTTCTCTTTGTCAGCAGAATCACGCCTCTCGTTAATGTGGACCTGCTGATCAAGAATGCTGCAAATGAAACCCTCCTCACTTGGAGAGATGAGGGAGATTATTCACCGGGTTGGCATATCCCGGGTGGAATCATCCGCTTCAAGGAAACCATCGCTGGCAGGATTGCCGCAGTTGCGCGGCAGGAGCTTGGCACCGATGTAGAGTGTGATCCTGCGCCCACGGCAATCCATGAAATCATTCACAGCGAGAGAAAGGACAGAGGGCATTTTATTTCACTCCTTTTTCGGTGCTATCTGGTTTCCCGACTTGACGCGACTTTGCATTATGACGGAGTAACACCAAGGCCGGGCGTATGGATGTGGCACCGTGCCTGCCCGGATAATCTTATCGCCGGCCACGACATCTATAGAAAGTATATATAATTCATGACCAGGCAATATACCATATGCAGGGTATGTGGACATCCACTCTTTGACCAGGCACTGCTCACTTTTAAGAACATGCCTCGGGCAGCTCAGCATCTACCGGATGCTCACTCTCTTGAGCTGGATTCAGGGGTAGATCTTGAAGTCTGCCAATGCGTCGGGTGCGGGCAGGTACAGTTGAGTAATGACCCTGTCCCGTATTACAGGGAAGTCATCCGTGCCGCTGCAATTTCAGATGAGATGATACAGTTCAGGCTCGGACAGTTCACTGAATTGGTAAACCGACACTCGCTTGCAGGAAAGAAAGTTATTGAGTTCGGTTGCGGTCGTGGTGAGTATCTCGCGCTTATGCATCAAAGCGGTGCGGATGTGTATGGGATAGAGTATGGCGAGGATTCCGTCACTTACTGCATCCGTAACGGGCTGAACGTTTTCCGCGGTTATATCGATGCGAGTAACTTTAAGATCAAGAATGCCCCGTTCGATGCATTTATGATCCTGAACTTTCTTGAGCATCTCCCTGATATCAATACTGTCCTGCGCGGCATATTTAATAACCTATCAGATGCTGCTATCGGTCTTGTCGAGGTACCGAACTTTGACATGATTGTGCGCCGCAAATTGTTTTCGGAGTTTACCAGCGATCATCTTTATTATTTTACCCGAGAGACTCTTCAGGCTGTACTGCAACGTAATGGTTTCGACGTCATCGAATGCGCTCCTGTATGGCATGATTATATCATTTCAGCAACGGTTCAGAAGCGCGACCGTCTCGATTTGTCTTGTTTCACCGACCAGCAGACGATGGTGAGACAGGAGTTAAACCGCTTTATCGGCCGGTTTAGTGTCAACAAAGTTGCCATATGGGGCGCAGGACATCAAGCTCTAGCCGTCATGGCACTGACCGATCTAAATGGAAAGATCAGGTATGTTGTAGATTCCGCACCCTTCAAGCAGGGCAAATACACACCGGCGACGCATATCCCGATTGTTGCTCCAGATATGCTCGTGAACGACCCGGTGGAAGCAATTATCGTGATGGCTGCGAGTTATTCTGATGAGGTTGCCGGAATTATCCGGCAGCGCTTTGGATCTTCCATTTCGTTGGCAATACTCAGGGCCCATGGATTAGAAATGCTGTAGCAAGGTGAAGAGGAGGCAGTCCCTATGGCACGTCAGCCTGAAAATTTAACGATAGATGAAACACAAAAACGGGAGACATTAAAGAAACTGAAACCGTATGTCTATAAAAAGATTCTGCAGTATGATGAGAAGGTGAAGCGAGGAGAGAGCATAGCTATTCTGCAGTTTCAGTATGATTACACATGCAACTTTCGTTGCGAGCACTGCTGCATCACTAAACTGCGCAGAAAAGAGGGCGGGCGGTGCTTCACAATTGCTGACGTGAAGGAACTTTCGCGTCAGGCGGACGAGATGGGACTTGCGCATATTGTTATTACCGGTGGAGAACCCCTCGTGTTTCCGGATTTTGATGAAATCGTAAAGGCGATTGATCCCCAGAAGTTTTACATTACCTCAGATACCAATGGATGGTTTTTGGATGCGAAACGCGCAAAGCATCTGAAAGAGATCGGCGTGGATAAGATTCAGCTGAGCCTGGACAATCTTTCTTCTGATGAACACGACACATTCAGAAAACACAAGGGCGCACATGAACATGCATTGCGCGCCATTGATGCGGCACAGAGTGCCGGTTTAAGTCTTCTCGTGCAGACGGTTGTATCCAAACAACGGGTCAGGTCCCAGGAGTTTCTTGACTTTCTAAGGTTTCTAAACCTCAAGGGTGTGCCTGTGTTTGTAACCTATGCCAAACCGGTGGGTGATTGGGAGGGAAACTTTGACGTCCTCGTCTCGAAGGAAGATATGGAGTATGTCAGATCATTGGAAAAGAAATATCAGGTATTTACGCATTTGACCCCATCGTACGGCCTGGAACTGGGTTGCATTGCTGTCAAACGGATGGTGTCGATTACCAAATACGGTGATGTCATGCCCTGTCCGTATATCCACACGTCACTCGGCAATTTTTTTAAGGAGCCGCTGAAGGATATCATTGAACGCGGCCTGAACATAAAGTTCTTTGGGAAATTCGTCGATACATGTCTTATTGCAGAAGACCGAGATTTTATCAATAATTTCGATGTAAAGAAAATATACGGCAAGCCGCTTCCGGTGCCTTGCAATGAAGTTTTTTCTGCAGAGGATATTATTACCAAGGATCAGCGGAAGCTCTATCGGCCATAATTACCTAGATTACGGTCAATCAAATTATTCCATAAAAGATTTAAGATGAAAAGGGTGAATGGATGGATCCTAATAAGGAAACACTCATGAAGTTATTCGAGCCCATTCCCTCATGATTTTTTAAACTGCACGCCACGAATTATCAGGCAACAAAAGGTTATGAGCTATCACTCCCAGGTGAATATGAATTTATATGTATATCTGCCGCTCAAACTACGGCGTGAAGGCGCATTCGCAAGGCCATTTTAGTAAATATAGGCTGAGATAGACCATGGATAGAGAAAAAGATCACCCGCTTGCAGGAGACTTAGATCATATCATTGCTTCTACCCGGGAACTCTGGAATGATCTCCGCGGAGGACGTCTTTTTATTACGGGCGGCACTGGATTTGTCGGAACCTGGCTGCTTGAAAGCTTTGCCTGGGCAAATCGCATAATGGGATTGAAGGCTTCAGCGGTAGTTCTGACTCGAAATTATGCTGCGTTCAAAGGGAAGGTGCCGCACCTCGCTGCCGACCCTGCGATAAATTTTCATTCAGGCGATATACAAGCATTCACATACCCCGGTGGCGAATTTTCTCACATTATCCATGCCGCCGCGACATCCGCTTTAGCAACCTTCAATAAAGAAGACCCGCTGGCGAAATTTGCCACGGTCGTTGACGGTACGAGACACACACTCGATTTTGCAGTACATTGTCATGCGCGGAAATTGCTTCTGACCAGCTCAGGAGCTGTTTATGGTAAGCAGCCATACGACATGCCTCATATTACGGAAATTTGTGGCGGCGGACCTGATCCTTGCGGCGCAGATGCCGCATGGGGAGAGTCCAAACGGGCAGCGGAGTTTCTCTGCGCTCAATATTCGCGAGCATACGGTTTTGACTCGAAAATCGCCCGTTGTTTTTCTTTTCTCGGCCCGTATCTGCAATTGAACGTTCACTATGCAGTCGGCAACTTTATTCGGGATGCCATAAATGGCGGTCCTATTTGCATTCGCGGTGATGGCACTCAACATCGTTCTTACATGTATGCGGCTGACCTCGTCATCTGGCTCTGGAAAATCCTGATACAGGGCGAATCGCGCCACCCGTATAATGTCGGGTCAGAGGAGGACGTGACAATCGCAGAGCTGGCAAATCGCGTCGCACAGTGTTTTGACAAGCCTATCGAGATCACTATGGCAAAAAAACCGGCATCAGTACATGCAGCCGAGCGATATGTACCATCAACAAGGCGGGCACAGCAAGATCTGGGACTTCAGCAGTGCATAAGCCTCCGGGAGGGTATTGAGCGAACTGTTGCGCATGTGCGCGCCCACCCCTCATTGTACTTTCGGTAATAGAGATACGAATTAGCCTCACGTTTACATGGGGTCTAAACTTTAATGTTTCATAAAAAAGTTCTTTTTTACAACAAGAGTCATCGCCGCGTATAAAAATGATCTCAATATTATTACTGTATTGTCAAAACATTCAATGACGTTTAATAAGTACCTTGACGCTGAGCTTTCCCAGAAACAGGAGGGATTCTATGTTTCATAACCTGAGGACAACGATTCCGACGCATACTGCTGTTGCCAAGGTCAGGGTAAACATTGTATACGCGTATCTTCGCTCTGAAAATATTCACGAGGTGCATCGGGGAAATCTATCCGTTGTATGGTCTCCGGTTCCCCTGAACGGTTGTGATCATTATGTCTATCACAACGCATTCAGTTACCGGGGCAGACTGCCGGGGTTAAACATTCTCATGATGCTGGAACCGGCCGTCGTCCTCCCCGGTGAGTTCGATGACCGTATCTGGCGTCACTTTGACTATGTCTTGACATTGTTTGATGCCCTTCTTGAACGTGGAGATAAATTCAGGAAAATATTTTTTCCTCATTTTATGGGCAAGTCATACGCCCCGCTTACCGAGGACCTCGCATCGAGACGACGCTTCTATCCGACTGAAGGACGCAGGAATGCCATTTGTATGATCAATGGCTATAAACGTTCCTCTGTTCCCGGGGAATTATACTCTCGACGTGTTGAGATCGCGCAGTGGTTTCACGACCACTCGGATATTCCCTTTGATGTCTACGGCACGCCCGCGTTTCCTCTGCCAAACTACAAGGGAGCATTAGATGTAAAACTCTCAATGCTGAAACAATACAAATACTGTCTTTGTTTTGAAAATACCGATCATCCCGTTCTGTCTGCCGGCTACATAACCGAGAAGATCCTTGACTGCCTTGAAACGCGGACTATCCCCATTTATTTGGGTGCATCGAATATTGACAAATACATCCCCGCAGAATGCTTTATTGATTACAGGAAATTTGCAGGGTTAAGAGAGCTTGACGAATTTCTTCACACCCTGCCCGATGAGCAGTATGAAAACCATATTGCTAACATAGACAAATTCGTATCGAGCGGAAAATTGAGAAAATTTAGCAGTGATTCGCTGAATAATGCAATCGTGGATCTCCTGATCGAAAAGAACTTCATTAATGCAGATGGACTGTTTAGAAAAGATGATCCCTGGATTCCAGAGACGCCGCTTTCACTGCCGCAGGGGAGATGGAGCGGATCAACCGCCCCCGTGTTATGGACCTGGAACTATCTGCAGAAGGAGAGTTCTCCGCTCTTGTCTCCGGAACTTGTGAAACGGGAACGGAGCACAGGCAGCACCACGATATCTCGTGAGTCAAAAGTAAACATACTTTCCCGATCTCAATCAATACACGTTCTGTACATAGGATTGAAATATGCCGGCGGAAGTGCCGCGAGAGGATATGACTCCTCTTGGTGGAATATCCATGACGGACTGAAGCATTTTCTCAATGTAAAGGTTTCACATTACGACTATATGCTGGATGCCGGGAAAAACGGGATAGCTGGCATGTCCGAAAATCTCGTTGCGCTGGTAAAGAAGAACAAGCCGGACTTGCTTATTCTGAACCAGAATTCTGTTGCTGCCGATGTAGTGAGGGAGGCTCTATCCAATATTACAAAACAAATGGATACGGTGACAATTGCATGGATGGGCGATGACCACCGGACATTTGATGATCAGTCGCAGTTATTGGCGCCCTGCCTGGATTACCTTATCACCACGAACGCCGCAGCCATTTCAAAATATCAGCAATTGGGATTCTCCGGCAAGATTATCAAAAGCCAGTGGGCATGCAACCCATATGCCTATTTCCCAATGCCGGCAGCACGACGTCGTGATATGAGTTTCATCGGTATGGCAAAAGACGATCGGGCGACCGTCATTACCTTGCTCAGAGAGCAAGGGCTGAAAATTGAGGTGTTCGGGCGGAACTGGCCGAACGGGATGGACATACCGCTTCAGGAGATGGTTAGGATCTTCTGTGAGTCAAGGATCAACCTCAACATCACCAGTCTGGCATCTCCTGCCTTGCAGCATATCAACTCGCGCATCTTTGAGGTACCAGGCTGCCGTGGCTTCCTGATTACGTCGACTGCAAAAGACTTGGAGCGCTACTACATCCCGGATGAGGAAATCGTGGTTGCCTCCTCCATTGAGGAATTGACGGACAAGGCGCGACACTATCTGTCTCATGACACGGAACGCGAGGCAATAGCGCGACGGGGATATCAGCGAACGATGCAAGAGCATACTTGGGCACATCGATTCGGCAATATTTTATCAGCGATAGGGTTTCATGCGATCCCCGCTGCGGCGTCCACTTCCTTTCAGGAGCGGAATATAATTTCTGGAGCGGCCAGCAGGTCAGTCTCGATTTCAGTGTGTGCATACAACAACCTGGAATATACAAAACTATGTATTGAAAGCATTCTGCATTTTACCCCCGGGGATTATGAGTTACTTTTAGCGGACAATGGATCGACCGACGGCACGCTCGACTATTTTGAGTCCATAAAAAAGATTCATCCGCGCACGCGGGTGATCAAGTATTTCCGGAACAACATCGTCGAGAGCGTCGGAAACTATTGTATGTCCCTTACCAATAGTGAGTACTTCGTTAGTATGACGAACGACCTGCTCGTGCACGAGCACTGGTGTGAGAATTTCATCGATCAGATCGATGCTGCTGACGACATCGGAGTGGTCGGCCCTCGCTCCAACAGCATCAGTGGACCTCAGTATCTGCCATGTTCCTACCAGACAATCGAGGAATACGCTGCCCTGGCCGAACAGCTGAGCCAATCGAACAAGGGCCGCAGCTTCGCCGTGGATCGTATGGTAGGCATGTGCTACATTATGAAGAAAAAGGTTTTCGAACGGGTCGGCGGAGTCGACCCAGAATTGCCGACCAACGGCAGAGACGGTGGATATGGTTTCAGCGATGACGATTTATCCGTTCGGCTGAGGTTGGCGGGGTACCGTATGCTTGTTGCAGATGATGTTCTGATTCACCATTATGGAAGCAAGACGGTCAGCAGGAACCGGCCTGACATTTTTGAGAAGCCGCAGAATATCAACAAGGGAAAATACCTGAAAAAACTTCTGAGCAATCCTCGCGTAGCAATCGGAAAGCACGGAGAAGTCTCAATTAAGCCGTTTGCCTTGAACGAGCCGGTTCCTCTTGATGAGAAAACGATCATACGACACCTGCGAATTTGCGTCGTCATGATAGGTGGCGGAAGCCCGCCGAAAATGCATGCACAAAACCGGTATACCAGTCTTCGGGAGGAGTTTCCGTCCGTCGAGATATCCACTGCTGATAGCGATATTACCTCGTGGCTGCTGTCAAAGGGATTGGAAAGCACTTATGATATCGCCCTCTTTCTCGATACGCGGCTCTCTCCTGAGTTCGAGACCGTTCGGTCACTCCTGGATGCCGCTCTCTGTCATCCTGATGTCGCCATTTTGGTTCCCGTGAGTAACCACGCTCCTTCCACTCATGCGACGCCCTCGGCAGGCGGTGGTGCCGTTGAAATTATTCCTTATGCGGACCTCTCCTTGTGCGCCATGCACCTGCGGCCAGTGCGTCCCTGCCTTAAACCGTTGACGGGGGCTTGGCAGGGTGGAGACCCGCTTTGGTTCCTGCAGCGCCGCATTCGCGGAGATGGCTATTTCGTCGCCAAGGCAAATAATCTTATCGTGACATCTGGACAGGCTCCGGAACGACATCCGTACGATGCGCTTGTCCTGCCGGAGCAGCTGGTTAGCGACAACAGATATGCTGAGGCAGCTGAAATCTACAAAGAAGACCTCCGGAGAGATCCGTCATTCGTCCAATCGCACTATCAGCTTGCATGCATTCTTCATAAAGGGGGCCGACCTGTCGAGGCTATCCAGGAAATTGAACATGCACTCAAGATCGACCCCGATTATATTGAAGCCTATGTTTTTCTTTCCCGTTATTATCTGGCAAATGGCTCTCTCGCACAGGCTGAACAGTATGTTCGTCTCGCTCAGCTGAAACAGCCGGGGAACACCGAAGTACAGCAGTTAGTTGACGAATTTGCCGAAAGAAAGAGCCTCCACCAGAAAACTATAGCGTCAAAAGAAAAAGAAATTGAAACCTTGCTTGCATTGGTAAATCAGGATGCTGCTCAAGGGAAGTGGTTCGAGGCTGCTACAAAATTATATGAGTTTATCAGTAAACATCCTGAAGCCGGTGTATGCTACGCCGCCCTCGGTTCGGTGTTGGCCAGAAAGGGCGACCTTGCCGGCGCAATTGAGCCCCTTGAAAGGGCGGTGAAGCTGCTTCCGAACGAACCTACCGTCGGCGTGCAGCTCGCACAACTCTATCGGGCAGTGGGACTTCAAAAAAAGGCAGTTGAGCAGATCATCGAAACGGTAAACAAAGCGCCCGCGGACCCCGATGCCCTTTTCACGTTCGCCACTATCGCGGGAGATATCGGCAACGATGACGCGGCACAGGCGACTCTTTCAGAATTAGCAAAGATAGCGCCAAACTATCCCGGAATGAAGGAACTGCAAAATCAACTGGCTCAAAAGCATAAAACACCAGCACAACCGGAGCGGAATATCGACGACAATCCCGATCAACTTCTGAGGCGGGGAAACGCCTTTCTTGCCGCAAGAGAATGGCAGAAGGCAATCGATGACTTTGAGTGCGTCATAAAGTTGTTGCCGAACGTCGCTTCCGAGCTGAACCCCTGCCTGGGATACGCCTATTCGCAGATTGGTCGCTTTGAAGAGGCAGTCGCTTGCTATAAAAAGATCCTGATGGACAACCCGCGCTCCGCCGCCGCCTATTATAACCTGGGCAAAGCATATAAAGACCAGGGTAATTTTGATAGCGCAAAATCCTGTTATACTGATGCGCTTGAGCTTGACCCAAAGCATGTGGATAGTTGTTTCAATCTCGCGAATCTGAACCGTAACTTGGGCGAACTGGATGATGCGATCTCTTGGTATGAAAAGACCCTAAAGCTGGCCGGGACTCACTTCGGGGCCCTATGCAACATGGGTGTTGCGTATCGCGAAAAGGGGGAACTTTCCAAGGCTGAGAAAATATACAACGAAGCGATCAGTATCAAACCCAACTTCGCTGACGCCTATTGGAATCTAGGAATTGTGAATCTGCTGCGCGGTGATTTCCAGGAAGGCTGGAAAGGGTATGAATGGCGGTGGCGCAAAAGCGATTTCGCGCACGCAAAAAGGGATTTTAAGCAGCCGCAATGGGACGGCTCCTCGTTAACAGGCAAGACAATCCTAGTGCATGCCGAGCAAGGCATGGGAGACATGATCCAGTGCTTGCGTTTCCTTCCACTCTTGGCACAACGCGGAGGGAAAGTTATCGTGGAATGCCAGAAAGAACTTATGGCAATCGCGAGAACCGTTCAGGGCGTTCAGGAAGTAATTCCGCGAGGCAAGCCACTGCCTTTTTTTGACGTCCATTGTCCGGTAATGACCCTCCCTTCAATCTTCGTGAACTCCCTGGAACAAATTCCGGCTGCCGTTCCGTATATATCCCTTGACAGCGCAGTCAGGGAAAAGTGGCTCAGCATACTGAAAAGGGATCCTGCACAGTTCAAGGTCGGCATTGTCTGGGCGGGAAATCAACAATATAAAAACGACATGAATCGTTCGTGTCCCATCACAGTATTTGCAAAATTGTTTAACATTGACCGCGTGTCGTTCTATAGCCTGCAGAAGGGCGAACCGGCCGCTCAACTGAGAGATGCTGGCAAGTTTGGAAACGTTATCGACACGAGCGCCGAACTGAATGATTTTATGGACACGGCCTGCCTGATGGAATGCCTTGACCTGGTGATCTCCGTGGACACAGCCGCGGCGCATCTTGCCGGAAGTCTCGGGAAAAATGCTTGGACCTTGCTGCCATTCGCACCTGACTGGCGCTGGATGCTTTCGAGGAATGATTCTCCCTGGTACCCCACAATGCGTCTATTCAGGCAAAAAAAGGCCAGGGACTGGGAATGTCTGATCGATATCGTAAGGGAAGCATTGCAGGATGAGATAAAGAAACAGCCGGCGCAAGCTAGCATAGAAACGGCCGCTGCTGGTCGAATGTCCGCGAGACAGCCATCCAGCGGGGGCCTCATATCGATCATACTGTATGGTCTCCATCAACGCAAGGTCGTTCAGCAATGCCTGTCAAGCATCAAGCTCAATACACCGGAACCGCACGAGGTTATCTTTATCACGGAGGCCGACGACGCGGGCATGAAATGGTTAAAACACGAAACCGCCTCTTATCCGGCTTATCGCATCGTGCAAACATCACTCGCTTCGGAATTTGTCAAAAGCTTTAACCACGCTATCCAGGAATCAACCGGTGACTACCTTGTGTTAATGTCCGCTGACTGCTGCGTATCAGAACACTGGCTCTCCGACATGATCACGTGTCTGACGCACACCCCGGCTGCCGGCATTGTGGGGCCTATGACAAATCTCGGGCAAGGCTTGCAAAAGACAGATCTCATTCTGGAAGATTTGACTGATAAGCTTCATGAGGCAATGAGCTGCTTTCGGATGAGGAATCATCATCGTCGTACTCCAACAGGTAAGGTTTCAGAATTTTGCATGCTTTTTAAGAAATCGCTTGTTCAGGAAATTGGGCTTTTTGAGGAAAAATTAGGCCTGCAAACCTTCGCAGACGATTATTGTCTGAGGGCAACTCTGCTCGGGCACAAGAATATGATCGCGGGCGATGTATATGTTCACAGAAGCACTACAAAAGACCATTCCCGCAATACTCTGTCGGATCGTAAAACTCTTAAGAACAAATGGAACAATATAGATATGAACAGTGCGCTGGGTCGAAAACTGATCGTGATGACCGCGATCGAGCAGGCATGGGAATTTCAAGGCCGGGAGCAGACAGAAAATGCGGCGGAACTCCTGCTTAAGGAGATAAAACGAAATCCTAATGAAAGAGAACTATACTACAATTTCGCTGAAATCGTGATGCAGACAAAACAATTTAAGGAAGCTCTCGATGTCCTCGCCATGATGTCACAAGATGATCTCGATATGCGCAAGCTTATCCTGACGGGATATTGCGAGGAAGGGCTCGGTCATCATGACGATGCCGAGCGAATTGCAGATCAAGTTCTCATTTCCGGTAAACACGCCGCTAAGGCGCTAAATTTGAAAGGCGCTGTAGCGTATATAAAAGGCGACTCCGGAAAAGCAGAGTTTTTTTTCAAACAGGCTATCGATTGCGACCCCGGCTATGGAGAGCCCTATACAAATCTCGGCATATTAAAGTGGGCCGAGAAAAAAATCGCAGAGGCATTGGACTTGCTCGAAAGAGGATTCATTCTTTCCCCGACAATCACAGATATCGCGGTATCATACTATTCGGCGATAACCTCGGAGAAGGCATGGAACCGTGTCGAAAGAATATTTCAGGAGGCAAAGTCCCTTCATCCGTCGAATCGGCGCATTGTTTTTCTCCTCATTGAAATTCTTCTCAGGGTGGAAAAACACATTTCAGCTATGGATGAAATCGAGAAAGCCATAATCAGGTTTGGCATTGACGATGGCATTATTAAGGCGGCTCTTGCCGTCCGAAAAAAAATAGGACCGGTTACTATTCGCAAGTCCTCTAAACGCGGCGCGACGCTGTCACTCTGCATGATCGTAAAAAATGAAGTACGCAGCCTAGCCAAGTGCCTTAGCAGTGTGAAAAACATAGTCGACGAAATGATCGTGGTTGATACAGGCTCGACTGATGGAACAAGGGACATCGCGGAGGTTTTCGGGGCGCAGCTTTACGATTTCCCATGGAATGGAAACTTTTCCGAGGCGCGCAACTATTCCCTTGGCCGGGCCAACGGCGACTGGGTTCTGGTTCTTGACGCTGATGAAGTGATCTCCCATCAGGACCACGCGGCTCTGCGGAGCCTCATAGCCCCGCCGAGCGCAGTGCCACCTGCCTATACTTTCGCTACAAGGAACTATCTTATGGCCGTGCATAATATCGGATGGATCGCCAACGATGGAATGTATCCGGATGAAGAAACGGGTACGGGGTGGGTGAGCAGCACCAAAGTAAGATTGTTTGTCCGCGACAAAAGAATCCAGTTTGTAAATCCGGTTCACGAACTTGTTGAACCGTCTTTGAAGAGGATCGGTGCCAAGGTAAAATACTGCGCTGTCCCGATTCATCACTACGGGAAAATGGATACGGACTTTGACGTTTTAAAAGGTCAGGAATACTACCTGCTCGGCAAAAAAAAGCTTGAAGAAAAAGGAAATGATCTTAATGCCATCCAGGAGTTGGCAATCCAGGCAGCCGGTTTGGGCAAGAACGAAGAAGCCCGTGATCTCTGGCGGCAAGCCTTGAGCATCCGCCCTGATATGTTGGCCGCCCATATTAACATTGCAAACACCTACCTGATTATGAACAATTTTACCGAAGCCCTGGATTCGGCAAAGAAGGCAATTGCCCTAGGGCCCGGCATGCGTGAGGTTATTTGCAATTATGCGGTGTGTGAGCTGTACGCTGGCGACATTGAACGCAGCGTTGAGGTGCTCGAATCATTTATAAAGAAAGAAAAAGAATATCCTCTGGCGATCGTCATGCTACTTGCGGCATACTTTGGCTCAGGAAAAAAAGACAAGGGGTCTGAGCTGCTAACGTCTCTCAAACTTACCGGTTCTTCAGCGTTTGCAGATGCGATTTCACCTTTTATCAATAAACTGATGCAGGCCGGGAGAGTTGGTTATGCCAATGCAATACTCGAAGCACTGCTCGAACACAAGATATCCAGCAATAGAATATTAAGCTTGCACAAAGAGTGCGAGGGAAAAATGCTGATGTTGGAAACTACTCCAGAGATACTCTAAGGCCGGTTGCAAGGCTCAGATTTATATTGATGATACTGGTCAGTTTTTCCGGAGAAGAAAGTGCCATAACATCGAAAATCTGTTTGCTAACATAAACCCCAAGTGAAAGAATATCCTCTCGGAGTTTCTTCGGAAGCGGATTGTCCTGTTTTGCGAGCTCACTCATAAATATGTTCCAGATCATCTGGTTATATTTGATCGCCTCCTTAAGGGCGGCGCTGCGATCTGCGGCATTCCAATTTTCCTGACACTGCTGAAACATCAGGGCTCCTCTGGTGAACACCGACGCTTCTAGTTCTCTCCCAGTCATCGTGGTTTTCTGGACTGTCCGGTATGCCTCAATTTGTTTTGCTAGCATGCTTTAAGATCTCCTCTTCTAAGTTTATCAATTTTCGTGCTACCTTAAGGGCTCGGTAGTACCTGTCGTTCAGGACATGATCGCTGATCTGCTTGATGGTCTCCAACATGCTCGGGGCGGCAGTAAGAATGTCCCGGACCAGTTTCCAGTATATATTTCGATATTTGTCGAGATTTTTCTCATCCACATACATAAGCTGGACCGTTAAGTATACCCGCTTACAGGGAGTGTCGGCGTCCTGTCCACGCATAATGTCTTTTATGCGCAGAATGGGGACATTGTTTTCAATTATGAGGTCGCTCCTGACGTTCCCATTCACCACGACTGCCCCCCCGATGATCAGCCGCTCGTGAGGTTTTAAAGATATCTTAAGCGCCATGAATTAGCCCATTCCTCTCGCGCATCAAACGTTTACATTGATGACGGCACCTGGTTGTTCGCCGCCGGACACAGTCGTTCCGCTGCTGATTGTGCTGCTCGTGCATTGACTGACGGCATGTAAAGCTGCGGCCATTTCGGTGTCAGTCGCATTATCCGTCAGTTGTATCCCGGATAATTGTTTTTTTGTATCAGCGGACACTGACGAATTTATTGCGCTATCCAGTACCGACTTCACGGCCTTTATCGTGTCGATCCTCTGCGGACTCCCTGCAGGGAACCAGGGTGGATAAGTAGTGAAGATGGCACTGAGTTGCTTTTTGATATAATCGGCATTATTGATGGCAGAGGGCATTTGGCTTTGTGAAGCCGGATTCTGATTTATGCTGCTGCCCGAAACCGACGAGCTGCTTGCGGACAAATCGCCATTGTTCACGCTTGGTACTGATGTGGATGATACTCCAGGCAGGGCCGACAACGATGTTATCCCGTTAATGTCCATATTTGCTCCTCGTTACGTATAATGAAGATGGAGGGCTGCAAGCCCCCCATCTTCATATTAACGTCAAGTAATTACGAGAACAGTTTCAGAACGGATTGCGCTGACTGCGATGCCAGGCTTAGTGCCGTGACGCCGAGTGATTGCTGCGTCTGTAAGGCAAGCATATTCGCGCCCTCTTCGTTCATGTCAGCGAGCGTAAGATCACCGGAGCCTGTCTGAAGTGTGTCGATCATGGCGGTTGTAAATGACTGCCGGGCGTTGACGACCGCAAGACTGCCTGAGAGGTTCTGTGAATCCGTCTGTAGCGTTGCTATTGCTGTATTGAGGTCGGCTGAAGCAGCTGTAAGTGATGCCGTTACAAGACTACCACCGCTTACCCATTGACTGGCGCCTGTCGAGGCAGTAGTCAACCCGAGACCACCGGTGCCAGCCACTCCGGAGTCGGCAGTCACACCACTAATCGTCATTGTTGACGTGCCGGTTTGGTTAAAGGTGAGTGTCAAATTGTTGCTTTGCAGGAGATTGGTGCCATTATAGCCGGAATCTGCCGCCAGATTGTCGATCTGAGTCATAATACTGTCATATTGGGTGGCATAAGCAGAAACGCTTGTCGTGTTAGAAGTACTGAGCGCCGACTGTACAATACCTTGAGCTGCTTGAATCAGCGAGGTTATGCCAGTGATGCCGTTGTTCGCGGCCTGGATCGTTTGAACCCCCTGCGACATCTGGTCACCCAGCGTGCTGAGCGCACTGGCAGTTTGGTTCAGATTCTGGGCGGCGAAGAAAGCTGTCGGATTATCGAGGGCGCTATTCACCTTGTTGCCGGACGACAAATCCTCCTGGGTTGTGTTTATTTGAGTCTGGATGTTCTGCAGTGAGATAAGGTTTTGCCTCATTCCCGAGGTCAATGCGATGTTAGAGATAGTCATGGTGTTTCTCCTTTTCTAGGTTTATTGCCGGCAATTCTTGCCGGACGGTGAATAGTCTAACTAATGCCGATGATACCGGCCTTTCGATCAAGGCGCCGGACCGGTCTCTTATTATTTCTGTCCCCCTTTCTGACCGTAGATTCCTTCGCCTTTGTATACGTCTTATCGGCAACTCAAAAAAAAACTTTAATCGCAAATTTAAAAAACCCTTAACACGCTGCCAGTCCCGTCCATATGTTGAACTGCTTTTTTTCCTAAAGTTTTTTGCAGCATCGTCCGATAAGAACAGCAAAGGTATGACTACAGTTATTAGATCGGCAAGTTCCTGCGGAGCGACATGACCATTTACTCTTTTCAGATGAACGAAGCAGGAGACCTTTATAACAGGCTCGCCAAACTGAAACCATCGGCGATCCTGGAAACAGCGCTTGGTCAACCACAGGATGCCGTCAACATTGCGGTGGAAGCGAAGAAAAGCCAGATCAGGATAGAGGTCCTGGCTCAAATACGGAACGCGAGATAGCATAGGCTTTCGCTTTAAGGATGGAATACAAGTGGTAGACAAAAAAGATTTCAAAATACTCGTCGCAGATGACGATGACATTGTACGTGACGTCATCGCCAGCCTTCTCTCCCGGGAAGGGTACTTCGTGGCCACTGTCGTGGACGGTCTTGAAGCCATCAACCGGCTCAGGATAGAGGACTTTCATCTCGTCATCACCGACCACAAGATGCCCGGCGCGGACGGAATCGAAGTGCTCAAGTATGCCGTCCGGAGCAACTCCGATATAGCCGTTATCATCCTCACGGCCTACGGGACCCTCGATACAACCCTCGCAGCAATCACTGAAGGCGCCTTCGATTACCTGACCAAGCCATTCAAGACGCAGGAAATCACCATTCTCGCGCAGCGGGCCTTTCAACGGGCGCAGCTCATTGCAGATAATCATGAGCTCAAGAAGAACCTGCGCGAAACCTATCGCGACCTGGAGCTGCTCAAGAACGTTACTTTGAGCAACAACCCCGATGTGACTACGGGCTGGCTGGAACGCATCGAGAAGCTCAGAAATATGAATGTACTTCTCGCCCACGAGGCAGAGGTCTTGAAGGAAAGGCTGGTCAAAGGCAATGCAGCGTGGCAAGATACTCATCGTTGACGACGATCCGCTGATCCGGGACGTCCTCTCATCCATTTTTGAGATGACCGGGCACTATGACACGGAAATCGCAGGCGACGGACTCGCTAGCATCGAAGAGCGGGATTCATACACCAAACAGCATTCGGAGCGGGTCACCGTCTATGCCCTCCGGTTCGGCGGCTACCTCCATGACATCGGGAAAATCGGCGTCCAAGACACGATCCTGCTCAAGCCCGAGGAGAAGAACGAAATCAACTTGCATCCAATCATCGGGGGGAATATAATAAAACCCTTGCAGTTCTTCCCGAAGGAACGTGAACTCATTCTGCATCATCATGAGCATTTTAACGGAAGCGGCTACCCTGATCGCCTTTCAGGATCGGCCATTCCTGTGGGTGCCCGGATACTCGCTGTTGCCGATGCCTATGACGCCATGACCTCGGTTCGCCCTTACCGTCGGGCTAGGCCGCACGATCATGCGGTCATGGAACTTAAACGGTATTCACGGATTCAGTTTGACAGGGAAGTCGTCATGGCTTTTTTGCAAACACTGGCGTAAAGGAGGGGAAAACTACAATGAGTCTGAATCCGGGAGACCAGGTCAGCTTCCGCTTGTTGCCCGCAGCTAACCGCTATCACGCCACTATTCAGTCTACTGACGAACACAACCTCGTTCTCCGGCTCTCGGCCGACTCACCCGCCGTGATCAATCGAGGCCAGAACCTCATGATCAGCGAGTTGGATACCGATATCGATTATTACAGCCAAGTGATTTCCTCGGACGGACGGGTCCTTCAGCTGAAGCGGCTCTGGACGGGTAAGCGCGGCTATTTCCGTGTAGACGACGTTTTTCCAGTCGCGCACCGGAAAGTGGATGACAACGACCTTCGGCGCATATGCAGGATTTTTTCCGGCTTCGGCGTCGAGACTGAGGAGATGGAAGTCCCCGATGAGACAATAAACCCGAAGCTCTGGAAGATGCTGACCGACATAAACGCCAAGCTCACGATGATTATCGAGCGCCAGAACCTTGAAAAGGAGGGGCTCAGCCGGGTCGAAAGCAGGCCGGTAAACATCAGCGCATCGGGAATCCGGTTCGCCCTTCCCAACCGCTTCAACATTGGAGATATCCTGGAACTCAAGATGCTGCTCCCCGTCTATCCGCCCATGGGAGTACTCGTCCATGGCACCGTAGTGCGAGTGGAAGAGCTGGATAACGGCAATTTCAGAATCTCGCTGAACTTTGACGATCTCGCTGAAGAAGTCCGCGACACGATCATTCAATACACCCTGAAGCGCCAGCGGGAGCTCATTCGCCGGGAGCGCCAAGGGGACCGGAACGAATAATGGACCGTGCAAGCATTATAGGGCTGCTCCTTGGCTTCGCGGCGATCGTCGGCGGGAACCTGCTCGAGGGCGGCAGGATCGACTCGATCTTCCAACCGACAGCTGCCCTCATTGTCTTCGGGGGAACCACTGGCGCGACGCTGCTCAGCTACCCTTTTCGGGACATTCTGAAAGCCTTTGCCGCCCTCCGTAAGGTGCTATTCGTGAAACCGACGGATTCCCGGGCGCTGATCACCGACATCGTGCGGTTTTCGATCCTGGCGCGACGGAGCGGTTTCATCGCCGTCGAAACCGAAATCAGGAAACTCGACCACCCTTTTTTCCAGAAGACCTTGAGCCTCGCGATCGCCGGCATGCTCCCTAAACTTCTCGTCGATACCATGGAGCAGGACAGCATGACCTTTGAGGACGAGAACCGGAGGATCGCCAAGGTCTTTGAAACAGCGGGCGGGTTTGCGCCGACCATTGGGATCCTGGGGGCAGTGCTCGGACTTATCCATGTCATGGAAAACCTCTCCGATCCCGCGAAGCTGGGGTCGGGCATTGCCGTTGCCTTTGTTGCGACCATCTACGGCGTGGGGTCGGCAAACCTGATATTGCTGCCGATCTCGCGGAAGCTCACCAATCGGCTGAACCATGAACTTTCCCAGCGGGCAATGATACTCGAGGGTGTCGTCGGCATCCAGTCGGGCTTGAATCCGCACTATCTCGAAGAGAGGCTCAAGACCTTTATCGAGGGAGAGTCGGAATAATCGCGGACGAGGTCGGTTCATCTACGGGTTACGTCATCCTGGCTAGTTCGAAATCGTCCTTTTGTGTCTAACGTGCCGCTATGATCCTGATAGCAGGAATAGCGGCTTCTAAAGAAGGCATCGGCACCGGTTTATTTTTATTCTGCCTGATCCGGCTTTTGAGCGTTCATCAGCGTCCCGGAAGCATTTGTTTATCTTGTTTTGATGGTGATTATCCCATGAGCAAAAAGAGAAAACATGAAGAGCCTGAAAATACCGACCGCTGGGTGGTGTCGTACGCCGACTTCGTCACCCTGCTCTTCGCTTTTTTTACAACCATGTACGCTATAAGTCATGTGGATCTGGATAAACTCCAGCGTTTCTCCGGCTCCATGAAATCGGCTTTTAAAGCGACGAGACAGGAAGGGGCTAACTCCACGGTCATCGATGGCATCAAACCCATCAACTATGCAGATGTCGGATTGGAGCGGGACATTCAGGCCGAATTCAAAAAATTGGCTATGATAGACGCGATCACCGTGGAACGGGACCAGCGTGGCGTCATCATATCCATGCGAGACGATGTTCTTTTCGACACCGGCTCCGACGTCCTGAAGCAAAGCGCCCGTCCGATCCTCGCGATGATTGCGATGCTGATCAGAAATTCCCAGCGTGCGATCGTCGTGGAGGGGCATACGGACAACATGCCTCTTCACAACTTGCGGTTTACGTCAAATCTCGAGTTGTCAACCGCCCGCGCCGCAAGCACCTATGCCTATTTGACGAGCGGGGAATCGATCAGACCCGAACAAATGAGCGCTGCGGGGTATGGTGAATATCGCCCCATCGCATCAAACGCGACGCCCGAGGGAAGAGCTCGGAACAGGAGGGTAGATATACTCTTTGTCTCCAATAAGGATGGGATATAAAATACTTTTTGCTGAGAGCAACGAGGCAAACCGAGAACGCCTAACCACGGCTTTCGGACAGTGCGGCATGTCCGCGCACCTCGAATTTGCTTCTTCTCCGGAAGCGGTTTTCGAAGTCATGAAAAGGGAGGCCTTCGATGTGCTCTTCTTCAACCAGGCCCAGTTCGGCCTGGACGCCTTAGAAGTCGTAAACCGTCTTCGGTCCCTGCAGCGAGAGACGCCCGTGATCATGATGTCACAGCAGACAAACGGCGACGCCGTGCTGCGTGCTTTGCAGGACGGAGCTGCGGACTGCGTATCAGCCGAGCCCGATGCTTTCGACAATTATCCCATTGTCGCCGGGCGTGTGATTACCCGCTTCGAGGCGGCCCATGAGAATACCGAACGATCTCGGGCGATCATGAGCAGCCGAAAACAGTGGATGTCGCTCATCGACGCCATTACGGATTACATATTCGTTTTGGACGAAGAGCAGGCCCTGGTCAAGGTAAACCGAACCTTTGCTTCAGCCATTGGCAGGCATCCGCGGGAACTCGTCGGTAAACGGATCAAGGACGTCTTCGGCCTAGAAAACCCAAGCCCGGAGATTCTTCGCTCCGTCCTGAACGAAGGCACCCCCCGGATCTATGAAAAAAAAATCGGCGAAGAGATTTATCAGATAAGCATCTTCCCGCTCCAGGAGGAAAATCGGGTCCTCACGGTTCATTTGATGAAAAACATTACCGAGGTCAGAAGGCTTAAGGATCAATTGTACAATGCCGACAAGCTGGCATCCATCGGCTTGTTAGTGTCCGGCGTTGCACACGAGATCAACAATCCCCTCACCGGCACGATTGCCTACACAGAACTCCTTGCCATGAAAGTCACTGATGAGGGGGTCCTTGCCGAGCTGAAAAAAATTCTTGATAGCGCCGAACGGTGCAAAAAGATAGTCAATAATCTCCTGACCTTCTCCCGGCAACGCATGCCGTCTAAAAGCCTCGAATCCATCAACGACATCATTGACCGGGCCATCGATCTCCGGATCTATTGGCTCAAATCAAACAACATCGAGATCGTTCGCGAGTACGACCCCGTTGCAACGGTGCTTGTCGATGCACAGCAAATCCAGCAGGTCATGCTAAATCTGCTTCTGAACGCCGAACAGGCCCTCGTGAACACCGGTCGGGCGAACCCGAGGATACGGTTCGTGACCCGATCTGACAAGGCAAATCACCGGCTCGTGATTGAGGTGATCGACAACGGACCCGGCATACCAAGCAGTGTTGCCTCAAAAATTTTCGATCCCTTCTTCTCCACGAAGTCGGTGGGCATCGGCACCGGACTAGGTCTTTCGATATCGCACGGGATCATCGCTGAGCATGGCGGAGCCATTCGTTTTGAGAATGCCGAAGGGGGGGGAGCGGCGTTTATCATTGAACTCCCCACCGGAACCGGCGCGCACACGGAAGCGGCAAACAACTAGGGAAAGCGGGTAGACAGAACTCTATGTTTCCAATCATCGGTGCGGTTGTGCTTTTGGGCTGTATCATCAGCGGCTATCTCATGGAAGAGGGGAATCTCCATGTCCTGTTCCAGCCGGCGGAACTCATTATTATCGGCGGAGCGGCCGTTGGTGCTTTCATTATCTCCTCGACACCGCGGGTCTTCGGTCTTGTTTTAAAAGGGTTGGCCTCGGTACTCGGCGGGAAACCCCAGAGCAAGGCAACATATCTGGAACTCCTGTCTCTCCTTTACCAGCTTTTTTCCAAGATCAGGAAGGAAGGGCTTATTTCCATTGAATCTGATATTGAAACCCCCGATCAAAGCTCTATCTTCCGCAAGTACCCAAGCGTATTATCAAACCACCACGTGCTCAGCTTTATCTGCGACAACCTGAAGGTGATCATCACTGCGAACGTGCCCCCCCACGAGTTAGACAACCTAATGGAAATCGAGATCGACACTCATCATCATCAGGCCTTGATCCCCGCGCACAGCATCTCAAAGATTGCCGACGGGCTCCCAGCGCTCGGTATCGTTGCGGCCGTACTCGGCGTGGTGCTCACCATGGGAAAAATCTCGGAACCGCCTGCCGTACTCGGCCACTCGATCGGCGCGGCCCTCGTCGGCACCTTTCTCGGCGTGCTGCTGTCGTACGGCTTCGTCGGTCCCATTGCCACTAACCTGGAAAGCAAGGCCGAAGAGGGCGGGGCGCCCCTGCATGTTATCAGGGTGGCCCTCGTTGCATTCATCGGCGGCTCGGCGCCACAGATGGCTGTGGAGTTCGGGAGACGGGCGGTGCCGGACAGGGAAAAACCGACGTTCAATGAACTGGAGAGCATGGTGCGAGGCAAGGCCAAGTAGCTTCCACTCCACGAGAGGAAGAGGAGTACTATCAGATGACGGACCAAAAATCAAGGCTTATCATTAAAAAAGTCAAGAAGGTGACTGTCGGCGGAGCGCACGGTGGAAGTTGGAAAGTCGCTTATGCTGATTTCGTTACCGCCATGATGGCTTTCTTCCTGCTGCTCTGGCTCCTTTCTATGGTAGCTCCAGAGAAGCGGGCCCGCCTTTCAGCCTATTTCAAGAATTTCAGTATTTTTGAAAAGAGCGGCACCTCGTTCATGCAACAATCGAGCGAAGTGTTTAACGAGGTCGGAGAATCCGGGCAGAAGGTCCCACAGGAAATGATAGGCCAACACGCGATGAAGCCGGAGCAGTTCAAGGAAGCGGTTAAAAACGCAATTGAATCTAAACTGAACGACATCAAAGACCAGATCATTGTCGATGTTTTCGAAGGCGGGGTCCGGATTCAGCTCGTGGACAAAGCTGGCAAACCCATGTTTGACCTAGGTTCGTCCAAGCCGACACCTCTTGCCCAACGGATCATGGCAGTTCTTGGCGAGCAGATCAAGCCTCTTCCCAATACCGTTTCCGTTGAAGGGCATACCGATTCCCTTGCCTACAAATCATCGATCTACGGAAACTGGGAACTCTCGACCGAACGCGCTCTTTCCGCGAAAAAGCAGCTGGAATCCTACGGCCTGAACCCAAACCGCCTAATCCGCGTCGCCGGCTATGCCGACACCGTACCCTTAGTCAAAGAGGACCCTGAAGACCCCCGCAACCGGCGCATCAGCATCATCCTGCTCTTTCCCCAAGCACCCGCTCAACCGATCCAGCTCAAGTAGCTCCGCAATGCCTCGCCAGCGGCAGCAGTTTCTCCTTCGCATTCCCGAACCGCTTAATTCGATCACCGATATGCATCCGCTCGCATAACGCATGAAAAAGAAAATGAGAAGATTTACAGGGGCAGGGTGTTGGTATTAAGGCAGCTGTTTTGTTGCGAACTCCGTCATGCTCCTCGTCAGGGATGCCGCCTTGTTCGGCGCCATGGCAGCGATGATTGCCCCCGCTTTTTTGCTCTTCATGCGCGTCATGATCTGCAGCTCCGTCGTATCATCGAGCGCGGACAACCGCGCCGCGGCATCCTCGGCTGTCATGACCTCATAATCCTTTACCACGCTCTCAATTTTTTCATCCTTGATTACTTCAACTTTCTTGAGAATCAATTCAATCTGCGCAAGCAGTTTGGTGTACGTCGCGATTTTTTCGTCTACGTCTTTCTGGAGGGCGTTCAGCCGCGCTTCGTTGCGTTTGAGGGACTCTTCTTTCTCTTTAAGTTCGAGGCTCTTGTTCTCCACAAACTTAGCCATATCATCCTGGGCCGCAGCCGTGGATATCAGGGAAGCAAAGACAATGGCCAGATACAAAAAAACAGTCCCAAGTTTCTTCATGATCGCCGGCAATCTGACTTCAGCCGTTTGAGCCGGATCTTCCATCATCCAACGCCTTTTCTCCAATTCTCTCATTCCTTCGCCTTTCTTGTGAGAAACTGGTAATCCGCTTCTTTCTGCTCCTTCTGCGCAAATTCTTTAACCTGTTCCTGATGCATCTTATCCTGCAATATTTCGAAGAGACGCTGCTCCTTGTAAGCGGCCACCATGGCGTTCTGTTTTTCCTCAAGCCCTGCTGTGCGGCTGGAGATAATGCACTTCTGATGCTCGATTTGTTTATTCAGATGCATCAAATAGGTGTAGAAAAGATCCATTTCCTGAACAGGCAGCGTTCCCGCCGTCTGACGGGAGGAAAAATCGTCGCTCGTGCCCAGATATTCGCGTTCCATCCCGGACAGCTTTTTTTCTTCAGCGTTTAGACGTGCTCTTGCCTTCTTGACTTCTGCCTCCATCTGCTCCGTGTTGAACTCCTTAATTTCGATAATTTTCGCCACGGTCTTCTGCTGTTTTGTCATGCCTTGACCCCTGCATTCTCAAACAGAAAATAGAGCCCCTGCAGACTGTCGGCGAAATCACGCCGCTCTTGCATTCCCTGTTTGAGATAGTTCCGGAACTTGTCAATCATACTGACTGCATAATCGACCTTGGGGTTTGTCCCTTCCTTATAAGCTCCCAGGTTGATCATATCCTCAACTTTCTTGTAGGCAGCCATGGTCTCGATAAATTTTGACGCGAATTCCTTGTGCTTTGCATCGACAATATCGGGCATGAGCCTGCTGATACTTTGCAGCACATCGATCGCCGGATAGTGGCTTTCCATCGCGAGTTCCCGCGACAACACGATATGGCCGTCCAGAATAGCCCGGGCCGAATCGGCGACGGGGTCCGACAGGTCATCGCCTTCCACAAGCACCGTGTAAAGGCCGGTGATGCTACCACTTCCCTCGGAGGTCCCGACCCGTTCAAGCAGTTTCGGCAGGAGAGCGAACACCGAGGGCGTGTAGCCCTTTGCCGTAGGCGGTTCGCCTGTGGCAAGGCCGATTTCACGCTGCGCCATGGCAACACGGGTAAGGGAGTCCATCATCAGGAGCACATCACTGCCGCGGTCGCGAAAGAACTCAGCGACGGCGGTCGCCACGAGCGCCCCCCGGACTTTCGCCAAGGGAGGCTGCTCAGAGGTGGACACGATGACAATGGATTTCTTGATCCCCTCCTCGCCGAGGTCCTTTTCGATGAACTCGCGCACTTCCCGTCCACGCTCGCCGATCAAGGCGATCACGTTTACTTGCGCCGCGGTATACCGCGCCATCATGCCGAGCAGAACGCTCTTGCCTACGCCTGAACCGGCCATGATGCCGATGCGTTGTCCCTTGCCGCAAGTGAGCAGGCCGTTGATTGATCGGATGCCGAGATCTATAGGGTCCTTGATCCGCCGCCGTTTCAGTGGATGGGGCGTGGTTGAATACAGGGGATACTCGCTCCCCGTAATCGGCCCTTTCCCGTCAATGGGCTCGCCCCTGTCGTTGATTACGCGGCCGATCAGGGCCGGTGAGACGCATACAGTGACTTTCTTGCCAATGGGAAAGACCCTGCTGCCGGATTTGATGCCGGAGAGGTCGCCAATGGCCATGAGCAGCACCCTGCCGTCCCGGAACCCTACGACTTCCGCTTCCAGTTCCATATTCTCGGAGAGAATGCGGCACGATTCACCGATGCTCACCTTCATACCCGTCGCCTTGACGATGATGCCCGTGATTTCAATCACCCTGCCGTACACCTTCATCGGCTCGGCTTCGGCAACTACGTTGATATAGGGAGAGAGGTCAATCATAGTGAATTACCCCGCAGCAAGCTGCGGGGCATCGGAACTTGAAACCTTAAAAAAGCACAACAAAGAAGCTGAAGACTTATCCTGGCTTCGCCAGGATGTCCTTTTCATCCCAGCAGCAAGCTGCTGGGTATTTCAGGACTGTTTTATAAATCCAGAACTGACGGTCCCGTGATAATCGGGTATAAACCTTTAACGCCATTCCGCCTGCCCTAGCGTGCTGACAACGAGCAGGGGCTTGGCCGGAATCATTTTTTTTCAGAATGTTCTGCGCCACCCTGATTCTCCGGAATCCAGAAGGGCGACTGAGAACAAAAGCAGACTCTTTCATTCGCGGCTCAGACGAGCTCCCATATCCTTGATCAGGTTCTTCAATTGTTCATCAATGTCGGTAACAACGTCCTCTACCGGCCCCATAACGACGGTACCGAACCGGGAGACCGTCGGGTCGGCATCCAATACGATATCAGGATGGATCCGAGCGAGATCGGGCTTGTGCTTCATAAAAAAGTCATAGAGCAGAGGATTAACCTTAATGGTGATCTGTCCGGACCGCTCCAGTCTCATGAGGCCATCTTTCGTCATATTGACGATTTCTTCAGGTTTGACCGTCAATTCATGGGTGAGGATCTTTCTTGCAAGAGCGGTGGCCAGTGCTACGCACTGCGGTTCGACTTCCTTCACGATCCGGGCCCTCAGCGTCGCGATATCGGTCAGCATTGCTTCGAGTTTGTCGATCAGCACCTTCGCCTTTTCTTCACCCATTTCGAAGCCAGCCTTTTCACCTACCGCATAGGCCTTCTCGTATGCTTCTCGTTCGATATGATCCGCAGTCCGGCCGATGGAATTGGTGTCTTTGAGCGCCGGCATGGTAAACCGTACCAGTTCTCGGTCATCCGAAATCCGCCTTTTATACGACAAGCTCTTCACTGCCCCTCCCAGCCAGAATAATCTTGCCTTCCGTCTCCAATTTTCTGGCAACTTTCACTATGTTCTGTTGCGCCTTTTCCACATCCGATACCTTGACGGGTCCCTTTGTCTGCATGTCTTCTTTGAGGATCTGGGCGGCGCGCTGGGACATGTTCTTGTAAATCTTTTCCTTAAGGGCCTCCGATGCGGTCTTGAGTGCGATGGAAAGCTCCTCGGTCCCCGTTTCCTTCAAAATCATCTGAATGCCGCGATCATCCACCTTGACCAGGTCGTCAAAGACGAACATGAGCTTTCTGATCGAATCGGCCATATTGTTGTTCTGCTCCTCGATTTTGCCAAGGACCGTCTGCTCCGTAGAGCGGTCACACTGGTTCAGGATCTCGGCGATGGTTTTCGTGCCGCCCATTTTTTTGCCCTTGTTCTTGCCCATTTCGAGCTGACCCTTAAGCACTTCTTTGAGCTCCTCGATCGCATTCTCCGGGATGCGGTCCGTAGAAGCAATGCGCATGGCCACATCGCCCTTGATGGTCTCCGGAAGGGCCGACAGCACTTCTGCGGCCTGCTGCGGTTCGAGCAGGCAGATGATGAGCGCGATTGTCTGGGGATGCTCGGTCACGAGAAAGTTGACGAGCGTTTTTGCATCGACCCAGCGCAAGGACTCAAGAGGACCTTCTTTGGAGGCCATCTCCATGATCTTGCTGGCGCCATCCTCGCCGAGGCCACGGGAGAGTACCTTTTTGACGTAATCGGTCCCGCCGACCCGGATATCGCCTTTCGATACGCTGTCCGACACCTCTTTCAGCACATTGTCGATAGTATCCCGGGAGACAGTTTTGAGCCGCGTCATAACGGTGGTAATACGCCCGATCTCTTTTACATCGAGCCCTTTCAAGACATCCGCCGCGGCGTCCTCGCCCAGGGCACTCAAGAAAATTGCCGCTTTTTCATAACCTTGCAGGGGCATCCGAAACTCCTTATCTGACTTAATATTTTCTGTTCTTCAATCTGAACTCTGAATTGTTATTTCTCATCAAGCCAGCCCTTAACAAGGTTCGTCGCCTCTTGCGGGTTCTTCTTGGCCCAGTCGGTAAGCTGCTCCTGCGATGACCGTGCTGGCATAGCGATCGTTTTTTGCAGTTGACCAACGGTCTGCGGGAGGGAGATCTGTTGCTGCGGCAGCGCCGTTGTCGGTGTCGACGTGGTTATTGCGCTCATGAGCGGCTTGATGACGAAAAGGAAGAGTAGCAATATCCCGATAAGGGGAACAACATATTTCGCGGCCATCGTGAACATAGGTAAGACCGACGAAGCCTGCACCGGGGCCGCATCGACAATCTCTTCCTGTGGGGTAACGTCAAAGGGCATATTGACGACCTTGACTTCGTCGCCTCGGTCCGCGCTGAAACCGATGGCCTTCTTCACCATATCCTCGAACTGCAGCACTTCCTCCTCGGTGCGGGGTGTATACTTCTTCGCAGTCGAGCCCGAGGTCGTGGCATAGGTACCGTCCACGAGGACCACGGCGGAAAGCTTCTTGAGTTCACCCGTCGGGCTGACGATATGGCTTATTGTTTTGCTGATCTCATAGTTAACGGTCTCATTCTTCTTGTCTGAAACAGACGGCGTGCCTGGCTGGGCCGGCGCTTGCTGTTTCCCTGGCAGATTCGACGCCACACCGGGTATGCCACCATTTGTCGCACCGGTCGATTTTTCAGTGTTCTGCTGTTCACTCCTCGCCACCTGGCTGTCGGGATCGTATTTTTCCTCGGTTCTCTCCATTTTCGTGAAATCGAAACTGGATGCAATCCGCACTTTCACTTTGCCTTTGCCCACAACCGGTTCGAGCATGCTCCTGACCTTGGTCTCAACCTCCCGCTCATAGTTCCGCTGATAATCGAGCTGGCTGCTGGACACGGCGAAATCTTCGTCAACCACTGACGTCAGCATTTCACCGTTATTGTCAATAATCGACACGTCGTTCGGGTCGAGGCCTTCCACGCTGCTTGCGACAAGATGCACGATGCCCTGGACCTGAGGTGGCGAAAGCTTTCTTCCAGAGCGGAGCTTCAGCAGGACCGATGCTTTGGGTTTTTCGTCCTTCTGCATGAACAGAGTCTTTTCAGGCACAACAAGGTGGACCCGGCACTCATCGACTTCCACCAAAGACCGGATCGTCCTCGACAGCTCCCCCTGAAGGGCACGCCGGTAGTCCAATTTCTGCACGAAATCGGTCATGGTAAAGTTGGCCTTGTCAAAAATCTCGAAGCCGACGCCGCCTCCCTGCGGCAGCCCCTGGCTTGCAAGCTGAAGTCTGACTTCATATACTTTGTCTGCAGGCACCATTATGCCGCTGCCATCCATGGTGTAGGGGATCTTCTGCTCATTCAGCTTTTGGACGATAGCGGCTGCATCCTCCTGGCTCAGGTTAGAAAACAGGAGTTGCTGATCAGCCTTCTGGAGCCAGGTGATCAGCAGAATACCGGCCGTGATCACAAGGGCCGCCACAACGAGCAGCACGGTCAGCTTTTTCGTTGGAAGCGTACGTACCTGTTCAACAAGATCTGCCATTGTTTCACCTCATGGTTAACAATTTAAACTCGGAAAGGGCGGACAAAATTTTCTCTAAACCCACCACCCTGAACTCTCCATTCATACCTCGGAGTTTATTACTGACTATATCTGCATACCCATTACCGTCTGGTATGCGGAAATCAGTTTGTTTCTGACCTCGATCATAAGTTGAAAGTTCATATCCGCCTTTTCCATGGCGATTATGGCCTCATTCGGGTCTCCGCCTGAGCCCAATTCCTGCACAGATTTCTCAGCATCGCTCTGAACCTGGGATATTTTCCCCATTGCCTCCTGCATCAAGTCATCAAAAGCAGAACCCGGTTTACTTCCGCCGGACTCAATTTGTGGAAGCATCGGCTTGATTCCCACTCCGTTAATCATGAAGTCAGTCATCATACGCTCCCGAGATCCAAGGTTTTACTGAACATGGTTTTCGCCATATTAAAGGCCGATATGGACGCCTCGTAGGCCCGCGAAGCCATCGTCATATTCACCATCTCCTCAATAATGCTCACATTTGGCATGGATACATAGCCATCCTTGTCCGCGTCGGGATGACCGGGATCATATACCGTCTTGAGGGGGGAGTCGTCCTTGACGATTCCGCTCACCTTGACTCCTACAAGCCCATCTTGGTCATCCGAGTCGGGATCGGTAGAAAAAACCACATCTTGTCTCCGGTAAGGACCGCCTTCGTCGGTTCTCGTAGACTCGGCATTCGCCATATTTGACGCGATAACGTTCATTCGTTGACGCTGTGCCTCCATCGCTGATGCGCTTACGTTGAATACTCCGAACGAATCCATTTTTTGCCTCCGCAAATTTATGAGAGAGCAAGTAGCTCTGCGTGTCCGCTACCGTTTCCCCCTTTTCTCGTTTAAGACGTCTTCAATGCACTCTTGAACATTAAGATTTTCTTCTTCAGGAGGGTGATCCCTGCTTCAAAACGCATGGCATTCTCAGTCATTTTCGCCACTTCCATGTCCAGCTCAACATTGTTCTTATCAGCCCAGGACTGGGAATCCTCTCCCGTCAATTCGCCCGAGCTGCCCTCGCCAGAAGCCTGTATATGTCTTGGATTGGTAGTAACCATGCTCATTTCGTTCCCCAGTACCTGGTCAAACTTGATATCCTTGGCGTGATAATTCGGCGTGTCCACGTTTGCAATATTAGACGTAAGCACATTATTCCGAATGCTGGTTTGCCGGATGATTCCCTCCAATACGGTCATCCCATCAGCCATGTGATCCTCCCTCCCGACAATTCAATCAATTACCATGCCAGACCAATACAAAATCAGTACACAGTTCACAGTTAAAGTTTATAAGTCGCTATCAGTTGCGGTGTCATTCCAATTTGTCCGAAACCGTTCTTTTTCAATCTGTTGAACATTAACAAAATTACGGCCAACCTGGGATGCCATCAAGCACGGCTTTTTAGAGACTATCAAGTAGGAAAATTTTTCACCCTACTGGCACATTTTGCCCATACTCGTTCAATTTGTTCCGCACGGTCCTGACGCTCACTCCCAACAATTTCGCAGCCCTCGACTTGTTGCCGTTCACTTCCTTGAGCGTCTTCAGAATCATATCCCGTTCCATGTCTTTGAGCTTTCCGTTCGCGTTATGGTCAACTTCCGACCGACCGAGCATGAAATCATCGACGTCCACGACGTCCCCGGCACAGAGGAACACAGCACGCTGGATAACGTTTTCTAGCTCCCGCACGTTGCCCCGCCAAGGCATCTTTGTGAGCAGGTCAATGGCCTCCTGCGTGCATCCTATCAGATTTTTGCCCGCGACCCCTGAAAAACGCTCTACGAAACACTTTGTCAGCGCAATGATGTCTTCCGGGCGCTCGCGCAGCGGCGGTACTTTGATCGGGAACACATTCAGCCGGTAGAACAGATCTTCCCGGAACCGTCCTTCAGCGCACTCCGTCTCAAGGTCCCGGTTCGTGGTTGTGATGACTCGCACATCCACGGGAACCGGTTCCTTGCCGCCGACGCGGTCAACCTCGCGCTCCTGCAGCACCCGGAGCAGTTTCGCCTGAAGCATTATAGGCATCTCGCCGATTTCGTCCAGGAGGATTGTCCCTCCATCGGCAAGTTCGAGCTTTCCTTTCCTGCGGTCCACCGCGCCGGTGAAAGCGCCTTTCTCATGGCCGAAAAGCTCCGACTCCAGAAGGTTATCCGGAATGGCCGCGCAGTTCACGGCCACAAAGGGTTTGTTCTTGCGCTTGCTCGTCTGGTGAATGTGACGGGCAATCAGTTCCTTGCCTGTGCCGCTTTCTCCGGTGATCAGCACCGTAATATCGTTTGCCGCGAGATTCCCGGCGAGTTGAACGATCTTGCGCATTTCCGCGTTTTCGGTCAGGATGTTTTTCCCTGTTGCCTGCCGGCTGAGGATCGATTCGATTGCCTTGCTCAGCGAATCAAAGGAAAAAGGTTTCATGAGGTAGTCCGTGGCTCCCTCTTTCATTGTTTCCACCGCGTTTTCGATGGTGCCGAAGCCCGTGATTACCAGCACGGGCAGGTTGCCGACGCGCCGCCGCACTTCCTTCAGGAAAGTAAGGCCATCCATTTTCGGCATCTTCATGTCCGTCACGACCAGGGAATAGGAAGCGTCGCTCAGCTTTTCAACAGCATCTGTTCCGCTCTCGCACAGAACGGCTTTGTGTCCGAGCCGCTGAATCGCCTTGGACAGGGCGGCGCGCATCTGATCGTCGTCGTCCACCACCATTATGGGTTTTGTTTGTGATGCCATCATGTCCTTACTCCTTTCAAACCGCTGAAACGGCATCCCTGAGCGCGGGGTGCCTGGCGTCTTCAATCTTTTGGACCATAGCGAGTGCAGGCCGGCCGCAGAGGTTTTCTCTTTTCTCCACAGGGAAATAAAGACTGAACAAGCTCCCCTTCCCCTGCTCGCTCGCGACCTTGATATAGCCACCGTTCGCCCGCATGATATTCGATGCAATTACGAGGCCGAGGCCGGTACCACTGTCCTTAGTGGTAAAAAAGGGGTCGAAGATGCGTTCTAGGTTCTCCGGGGCAATGCCGTCCCCCGAGTCCTTCACGCTGACAACAACTGATTCATTGTCGCGATCCATGCCGATCTCGAGAGAACCACCTTCCGGCATTGCCTGGACGGCGTTGATCATAATGTTCATGAACACCTGCTTGAGCAGCTCGGCATCGCCACACACTTCGCAAGCCATGCAGGATACGCGGCACCGCACGTTGCGCGTTTCCATCATCGGCTGAAGCATGTGCACTGCTTCCTCGATGACGCTGTCAAGCCGCATTGTCCTGAGCGATGGCTGGCTGGGTTTCGCGAAAAAGAGCATGTTGCTCATAATCGTATTGAGGCTACCTATGCCCGCCGTAACCCCGCGGGCCAGGTCCTTGTGCGACGTCATCGTGAGATCCCGCTCGAGCATGGTCGCGAACAGCTCGATGCTGCAGAGCGGATTCCTGATTTCGTGCACCAGCTTGGCAGACATCTCACCCATGGCGATCAAGCGCTGGTTCCGCTCGTGGCGCAGTTCAAGTTCCCGCAGCCTCGTAATGTCCTTGATCAGAATGACGCGGCCCCGGAGGCTTCCTTCAGCGTCTATGACGTCCGATTGGGACAGGATGATGCTGTATTTCTTGCCGCCTGCCGTGAGCTGTGTGCCCGTATTTTCTTTTGTCAGAAAAAAGGAAAGCGCAGTGAACGACCTGCCCGCAGCCTCGGCAGAGGAGATCCCGAGAAGTTCTTCCGCTGACCGGTTCATAGTCGTCACCAGTCCCTCGGGATCGACGGCGATAATCGCCTCCTCGAGATTATGCAAGATCGCCTTTAGATAATCCTTGTTCCGCTCGGCATCAGCAAGGGCGTCTTTGAGCTGCCGGTTCCGGATTTCCAGTTCGTTGGTCAGGTATGCTATCTGTTCCTTAAGCGCACCGTAGTGCGTTTCAAGACTTTTAGACGCGGCGGAAAAATTCTGGAAAGCCTCGTTCAACTGGTCAATCTTCATAGCTGGTCTTATTCAACCTTTCTCCGCAGCTCCGCTCCCTTAAGCGCGGCCGCGGCAAAACGTCCCATCGCGTTCTTTGCCGTTTGAATTGCCTGGAGTGAATCGTGCCCTTCTCGTCCCTTTGCAATCACTGCTATCCGGTAATGGGCCCACTCCAAATCCCCCGCTGTTCCATCCTTTCGTTCCGGCGCCGTTTTTGCCGTTGTCGCCTGCCGGTAGTATTCAAGGGCCTTCAGACTCTGCCCCGCGTCAAAGAGGATGTCGGCAAAGCTAACCAGAATCCCGGATGAAACGCTTTTTTTTCGCAGGACCTGCTCGAGGAAGGCTGTTTCTTTTTTCTTGTTCTTAAGCAAGTTCATCGCGTCGAGGAGATAAGGCAGGTCCGTTTCATTGATGTCTCGAATCGACATGATTGCTTCCGAGACGTTCTTGAAGTCCATTCCCACCATTGAAATCTTGGCTTTCACGCGGGCCACCTCATCATGATGACCCTTGATTTTCGCCCGTTTCAAATAATTTTCCGCTGTTGCCCCATCGCCCAAATCAGCATAGAATCCGGCCAACAGGAGCCGTCCCTCAGACTTCCCACTCTCGGAACCATATGTAATGAGCCAGACGCAGATGTCGAGGAACGGCTTGCCCTCATACCTGAGCGCCGGCGCTATATTCACGATGAATTGCTCCCGGGACGGTTCCAGCAGCCAGCGGCCGGACTTTGTCCAGAGCTCTACGAATTCCTTCGGGTCACGATCTTTCGCCTCAAGAAGCATGGCTTCAAGATCATCGAGGGCGGCGCCGACCGGATTCTGCCGGTAAAGCAACGGCTTCAGAAGGACCAAGGCCTCGGCTGATTTTCCCTTTTTGCGGAGCAGCTGTACAAGCATAAGGAGGGCCGTATCAGCTTCCTTCCCGTAGGGATACTTGTTCCTGATCACCTCGAGCGCCGACTGTGCATCATCGTACTTCCCCATGCGCATCTGCGCGTCGGCGCGGCTCAGAATCGCATCACGACGGACTGTCCGCTCGGGAGATTCGGCGGCGATTGAAAACTGTATGATTGCCGCATTATAGTTGGCTTCCTCGAGGGCCAGTTGGCCGAGCCCCTGTGCGGCCCGGTATTTCAGCACAGGGTCTTTCACCGATTCGAAGTAGAATCTCGCGTCCTTCTTGTTGCCAGCCTGGCGAAAGTTTTCACCTATTGAGAACAGTGTCTCCGGTGAGGAATTCACGACTTTGGGGCTGTGCTCGATAAGCTCACAGTATAGATCCCGCGCCTCCGCGGTTCTGCCCAGCGCCTGCAATGTATTGGCCTTGCCCATGACGGCGCGTACCGAGAGCCCGGCCTTGTCGTAATGAATAAGGGCCTGGCGAAAGTCTCTGTTTTTGAACCCGGCTTCAGCGATGCCCAGTTCAGCCCGCTCCGAGAAACTGGATTTGGGGAACTGTTTGAGAAATACGTCGTAACACATGGCTGCCTCGGGATAATATCCCATAGCCGCGTATACATCGGCACGCTCGAGCATGATTCTTTCCTTGTCTTCAAGGGAATTGGCGAACACGTAAGCCAGCCGGTAATTCTCAATAGAGTCATAAGGCCGCTTTAACGCCACGAGCGCACGTGCGAGGGCATAGTGATAAGCGGACATCTCTTCATGGGATGGCTGATAAGAGGAAAGGGCCGCAAGCGCGTCAGCCGGCTTGTTTGCGGTGAGCATCTCTTCGGCCCTTTCCAGGGAGGACGGCGTAACGAATTTGTCAATAGACCATCCGGTGCGGACAGACGTAAGCATAATAAAAGTAATTACAATTAAACGCAGGTGGGTCTTCATGTTTGTTTTATATAGCAACAAGCATGCCGGAGGTAACAGTTTGAATTTTAATGATTATAGAATTACAGGTCTGTCAGATTAATGACGTTGACGAATGCTTGGCATGTTGTTCAAAGGCGGAAATTCATGTGGTTGCATATTTTGTTTCGGCTCAGGAATAGTGGTCAGGGCAAAGCTTTTTCCTTATTCTGCATGTCAATCTTCATTTTTTTCATTTTTTCGAGAAGCGTTGTACGGTTGAGCCCCAAGAGCTGTGCGGCTTTGCTTCTCACTCCACCGGCCCTTTCAAGGGCTTTCAAGATCAGGTTGCGCTCCATGGAACTTACGAGTTCGTTCAGGTCGACACCGTTCTCGCCCAGCTCAAGGTTGCTGCCTTGTTTATGAAGCGATCCCGGTGGATCCATGGTCCGGGAGGAGGACATTGTTGGGGTGGCGGTTCCCGTCTCCGAATCCTCTTGAGTCCTGAGGTGAAACTTTTCCGGAAGATCGGATAGCTCTATTACCGGGCCGCTCGCCAGAATCATGAGGCGCTCAATAAGATTTTCAAACTCCCGTACATTCCCGGGCCAGCGGTACTTTAGCATGCAATCCATGACCTGAGGGGAGAACGTGAATGGCTCCCGCTTTTTTTTCCTGCAGAACTCCTGCATGAAAAACGCTGCTAACAGAGGAATATCCTCCTGTCTCCTTCGGAGCGGCGGCAAATGGAGTGGTATGACGTTGAGGCGGTAAAACAGATCCTCCCTGAACTTCCCGTCCTTCGTCGCCTTTTCCAAGTCCTTGTTCGTAGCTGCCAGAATCCGCACATCCACTTTGATTGTTTTCATCCCGCCCACGCGCTCGAACTCACGCTCCTGCAATACCCGGAGCAGCTTGACCTGGAGAGAGGGGTCGAGTTCCCCCACTTCATCAAGAAAGAGCGTGCCGCGCTGGGCGAGTTCGAACCGGCCCAAGCGCGTGCTGATGGCGCCCGTGAAAGCGCCCTTTTCGTGGCCGAACAACTCTGATTCGAGGAGGTCCCTCGGTATTGCGGCGCAGTTGATCGGCACAAAGGGTCCTCCCGCACGCGACGTGTTGTTGTAATGGATGGTCTTCGCGATAAGTTCCTTGCCCGTGCCGCTCTCGCCAGTGATCAATATTGTACTGTCCGTATCGGCAATCTTCTCGATAAGTTCATAAACTTTCTGCATGCTGGGCGAGTCGCCGATGAGTCCTTTGAAGTTGTATTTCTTCTTAAGTTGCATCTTGAGCATCACGTTTTCCTTCTGGAGTTGCGAGACAGACAGCGCCTTTTCCAGAACAATCATGAGCTCGTCAAGATTAAAGGGCTTGGTGACGTAGTCGAAGGCCCCATTTCGCATGGCTTCGACGGCCGTCTGGACGGTACCGAAGGCCGTCATAACGATTACAGGTACGCCAGTCTCGGCCGCGGTAACTTCCTTAAGCACATCCATACCCGTGATTCCAGGCATGACAAGGTCGGTAAGAATAAGATCGAACTTTTCAGCTCGAACCATCTCGAGACCAGTCTCGCCGTTCTCGGCAAGAGAAACATCAAATTTCCTGTTCGTGAGAAAAGAATGGAGCACGTCCCGAACAGTGTCATCATCTTCTATTACAAGCAATTTCCCCATGCTCGACATGCTCTACCATAACAAAATACCAGCCTTCTGTCAACTGTTTGACACTTAGAGTCTATTTCGGAGAAATCCGCTGGTAATCTCCAAATGGGCTGCCATATACACGAACTTTATATAATCCTGAGTCATTCCTTTGACAGGGGTTAAAATTATTTATTCCAATTTTTCAATATAATAGCTCGGGCATGGTATTTGTATATAGAGAATACGTTGATAAAAGGAGGAGGTAGGTATGGCTGAAGAAAAGGAATCTGCACAACCGGAAGATACAAAGACGGCAAAAACAAAAAAAAGCAACAAGAGCCTTTTCATTATAATCGGGATTATCGTTGTCGCGCTGGCCGGAGGCGTCGCCGCATATTTGCTGCTTTTCAGTGGCAAAGGAGCAGCGCCTGAGGCCAAGCATCATGAAGAGAAAAAGGATTCGAAAACGGCTCTCATCGCCCTGGACTCCTTTGTCCTGAACCTTGCCGAGCAGGGCAGGTTCCTCAAAGTCACAATGCAGTTCGAGCTGAATGATGCCGCAGATCAGCCGCTCGTAACGGAAAAGATTCCGCAGCTTCGCGACGCCATCATCACCCTGGTAAGCAGCAAGTCCGCGGAAGCCGTATCGAGCCCTGAAGGAAAACTGCAGCTCAAGGATGAACTGCTCCTCCGCGCCGACCAGTCGGTTGGAAAAGACATTTTCAAGAATCTTTACTTTACTGAATTCGTGATGCAATAAGGGTGACCCTGCAATGAGCGATATTCTCTCACAAGACGAAGTTGACGCATTGCTTCGCGGCGTCCAGACGGGGGAAATAGAGACAGAGGACGCAAAGCAGAAGATCATGAACGGGACTCGGGCCTATGATCTCACGAGCCAGGAGCGCATAGTGCGGGGCCGCATGCCGGGCTTGGAAATGGCAAATGAACGATTTTCGCGCTTCTTCAGAAACTCTGTATCCAACCTCGTCATGAAGTTCACGGACATCAGCATTCAAAACGTAGGGGTCGTCAAGTTTGGCGAGTTCATGAAGACCATCCCCTTTCCATCGAGCATCAACATTTTCAAGATGGAGCCGCTCAAGGGATACTCTCTCCTGGTCCTCGAGGCGCCGCTCGTTTTCGCCTTTGTGGAGTTCTTTTTCGGCGGCACTTCCGTGCGCAACGTCAAGTCCGAGGGCAGGGCGTTCACGTCCATCGAGCAACGGGTCATTAAAAAGGTGGTATCCATGGCCTTGAGCGACATGGGCTTGGCCTGGGCCGGGATTGCGCCGATCCAGCCCGATCCGGTGGGGTCCGAAATGAACCCGCAGTTTGTGACGATTGTGACACCCAGTGAGATCGTGATCAAGATCGAAGTCCATATCGAATTTGAAGATTTTACGGGGAAGCTTTTCTTCTGCATCCCATATTCCATGATCGAGCCGGTAAAGGAAAAGCTCTACTCCGGCATTCAGGGCGACAAGTTCGATCTCGACCAGCGCTGGGTCAGCAGACTGAAGGATATCCTGATGAATTCCGAGATTGGGGTCATGGCGGAAGTAGGGAAAATAAACCTCACTTTCAGTGAACTCATGAACCTGAAGGAAGGTGAAGTTCTCGCCCTTAACAAATGCGCAAACGACGAATTGCTGATAACGGTTGAGGACGTGCCCAAATTCAGCGGGCTGCCCGGTTACAGCAGGGGAAACCAGGCCATCAGAATTACAAAGATACTTAGCTGATCGAAGGACTGATGCAGGCAGAGTGATAGCAGAACGCTGGCGGGTCGCTGGGCTTGGTTCCGCGTTCGGAAATTCGTGATTGGATGCTATCAAAAGTTTTGTGAAAGGAGACATTATGGAACAAGTACCGGTGCAAAGCAAGCCCCAGACACCGCCTCCCGCAGGAGCGCACTTCGAGGAACTCAAGGCAGACAAGAGTCCGGCCCAAATGCAGCGGGACATGGATTTTCTCCTTGACATTCCGCTTGAAATAACGGTCGAGCTGGGCAGAACGCGCATGTTCATCAAGGATCTTCTCCAGCTCGGGCAGGGATCGGTCATTGAACTCGACAAGATCGCCGGCGAGCCCATGGAAATCCTGGTGAACGGCAAACTCGTGGCGCGCGGTGAGGTCGTAGTGGTCAACGAAAAGTTCGGGATCCGCCTCACCGATATCATCAGCCCGACGGAAAGGATCCGGCAACTCAAATGATGGACCTCTATCTTCATATGGGCATGGCTCTCGTCCTTGTCAGTGGGCTGATTTTTTTGCTCGGCCGCTTTTTCAAGAAACGCCAGGAGAAGGAGAGCCTGATGAAAATCATGGGATATCAGTCTCTCGGTCCGAAAAAGGGCATCGCCATGGTCAAAGTCGGGCCCGAGGTGCTTCTCGTCGGCGTTACGGCGACCGATATAAAGCTCCTGAAGACGATGGACGCGGTCGTCGAGGAGCGGGAGACGGAAGCCCCGCACCATCCCCAGGCCATGCAGAAAGTCATTACGGCCGATGCTTCCGAAAAGCTCCAAAAACTGAGAGCCCTAAAGGGCGCATTAAAGGACTCGCTGTATGCAATTAAATGATCCCGTCATCCAAGTTTTCCTGATCATCAGTTTTCTTTCATTCCTGCCGGCAATCCTGGTCATGGTCACCTCGTTCACCAGGATCGTGGTGGTGCTTTCATTCCTACGTCAGGCCATCGGTGGACAGCAGACTCCGCCGAACCCGGTGATTATCGGCCTTTCCATCTTTTTAACGTTTTTCGTAATGTCACCGACCATCGATGCGGTAACCAAGGATGCAATCAACCCATACCTTGACAAGAAAATAACGATTCAGCAGGCATTGATCGTAGCAGCGCCGCCGCTTAAAACCTTCATGCTGAGGCAGACACGCGAGAAAGACATTGCGCTTTTCCTGAATATCGCAAAGACAGAAGCGCCTGCGACTCCGGCAGAGCTGCCCATGCGGATCGTGGTTCCAGCGTTTGCCATCAGCGAGCTGAAAACCGCCTTCGAGATCGGATTTCTTATTTTCCTGCCGTTCCTCATTATCGACATCGTCGTCTCGAGCGTTCTTCTTTCCATGGGCATGATGATGCTGCCGCCGTCCCTCGTGTCGCTTCCCTTCAAACTGTTGCTCTTCGTGCTGGTAGATGGGTGGCACCTCGTCGTGGGAACACTCGTAAGGAGTTTTCAATGAATATCGATCTGGTAAAAGAGATTTCCGGTGAGGTCTTCAAGACCGTTCTGATCGTTTCAGCTCCTGTGCTTCTGGTAAGTCTCGTTGTGGGACTTGTGATAAGCCTGTTCCAAGCCGTTACCCAGATACAGGAATTTACTCTGACCTTCGTGCCGAAGATCATCGCCGTTTTCATCACCCTTTTTCTCTTCTTCCCGTGGATCGCGAGAATCCTAGTAACTTACACGACGGACCTGTACACGAAGATCCCAGTGTATATAAAATAGCAGTTCATCCGGAGTTCGGAGTACGGAGTGTCTCGTATTATGGAATCACTGACCAAATACATACCCACTTTTCTCTTCATCCTTCTCCGGGCGGGGATTGTGCTGAATATGCTCCCCTTTCTCAGCAGCACAAATTTTCCGCCGCAGTTCAGGATCGGACTTGCCGTGGCCGTCGCGCTCGTTCTCACGCCGGCTGTGAACTTCGCGGTGCCGAAAACCGACATACCCCTTGTCGTTATCCGGGAGGTCATGTTCGCCATGATCTTCGGCTTCGCGGCAAGATACGTATTTTATGCTGTGGACATGGCCGGCCAGATGATGAGCGACGCCACAGGGCTTTCCATGGCCACGATTATCAATCCCGAAATCGGTCAGTCCACCGACCTATCGCAAATTTTCAGTATCATCGCCACGTTGCTCTTCTTTGCCGTCGATGCACACCACGATCTTATTATGATCTTCGTAAAAAGCTATGAATGGGTACCAGCAGGAACCATCAGCGCTACGGGGATGATGACAGCCGCGGTATCCCTGACGGCGCGGATGTTCGTGATCGCGCTCAAGATCAGCGCCCCAGTCATGATTATCATGCTGATTACGCATATACTCCTCGGCTTTGTCGCAAAGGTGGCTCCGCAAATGAATGTTTTTTTCGTCGGATACCCTCTGTACCTCTTCCTGGGGTTCTTGACGATGGTCGTCAGTCTTCCCGTTTTCACTTATGTCATGGGAGGATATTTCAAGGGCATCCCCGAGGAAGTCGGTAGGGTCATGCTGCTGATGAAGCAGTAAGAGTGGAAACGTTCGGAATCCGGTGTAACGAGCAAGGAATATGGCAGAAAACGAAGACAGAACAGAACAAGCAACACCAAGACGACGCCAAAAGGCTCACGAAAAGGGTCAGATCGCGCGTAGCCGTGAACTCGTCGGGATGTCCACTACGGCGGGCATTCTGTTCGTGTTTTACATGGCGGGAACATCATTCATGAAAAATGTGACCGGGCTTACCACTAGGCTTCTGAGCCTCGGTTACGGCAAGGACCCCATGACTGTGATGCGATCGGCGTCGCTGCAAACAATGCTGATTTTGGCGCCTTTTTTCACGGTCGCCGTCGCGTTTGCCCTGTTTTCCAGCGTGGCCCAGGGAGGTTTCCTGTTCAAACCCCTTGCCCTCGATGCGTCAAGGCTCAATCCTCTTTCGGGTTTTAAAAATCTATTTTCGATCACCGCCCTCCCGGGCCTGATCAAGAGCATATTCAAATTCGGCGTTGGCATCGCCTTGTTCTTTATCATAGCAAGACAAGCGCTTCCTCTTGTGCCCGCTACCATGGCGATGGACCTGCCGCAAATCCAGTCCATAGCCTTCGGTCTCGCGAACAAGACCGCGTTCTATGCTCTCGCGATCTTTTTCGTGCTTGCCCTGGCAGATTATTTCTACGAACGGTGGAAGTTCGAACGGTCCATCAGGATGTCCAAGGAAGAGATCCGTGAAGAATTCCGCGAGTCCGAAGGCGACCCGCACATCAAAGCAAAGATCAAGAACCTGCGGAGAGAAGTGGCGCGCCGCCGAATGATGAAGGCGGTACCCCAGGCCACTGTTGTGATCACCAACCCGACGCACATCGCCGTAGCGCTCGTGTATAAAAAGAACGAAGCTTCGGCCCCGAAAGTCGTCGCAAAAGGCAAGGGGTACGTAGCCGTGAAAATCAGGGACCTTGCGCGCCAACACGGCATCCCCATCATGGAGGACAAGCCGCTGGCACGGGCGCTCTTCAAGGTTAAACTCGACTCGTTCATTCCAGCGGAGCTGTATAAAGCCGTAGCAAGGATACTCGCCTACATTTATAAATTGAGAGGAGCGGCCTAATGAACGTTCTCGCACAGGTGCAGCAGAGGGGCGATGTTATCGTCGCCGTAAGCGTGGTATCCATAGTCGGCGTCATGATTCTGCCGGTTCCCGCTTTCGTTCTGGATATGCTGCTGTCCTTCTCCATCTCCCTAGCCATCGTTATTTTGGTCTCGGCGGTTTATGTCCGCAGGCCCCTTGACCTGTCCGTGTTTCCGTCCCTCCTCCTGATGACAACGCTCTATCGCCTGTCGCTCAATATCGCTTCTACGCGGCTTATCCTGCTCAGAGGGAACGAAGGGATCGACGCCGCGGGCCAGGTGATCAAGTCCTTCGGCAGCTTCGTCGTCGGCGGGAATTACGCCGTGGGTTTCATCATATTCCTGATCCTCGTGGTCATCAACTTCGTCGTCATCACCAAGGGTTCCGGCAGGATAGCCGAAGTGGCCGCACGGTTCGTCCTCGACGCCATGCCGGGTAAGCAGATGGCTATCGACGCAGATCTGAATGCCGGCATCATCAACGAAACGGAGGCCCGGAAGCGGCGCGCCACCGTGGCGCAGGAAGCCGATTTCTATGGCGCCATGGACGGCGCGAGCAAGTTTGTACGCGGCGACGCCATCGCCGGCCTCATCATTACCGGAATCAATATCCTCGGTGGGTTCGCCATCGGTGTCCTGCAGCAGGGCATGCCCTTCGTCGAAGCCGCGAAAACCTACACAGTCCTGACTATCGGCGACGGCCTGGTCGCCCAGATACCGGCGCTCCTCATCTCCACAGCGGCTGGTATGGTCGTGAGCCGGGCCGGCTCCGAGTCCGACATGGGCAGGGACATTACCCGGCAGCTCTTCGTCAACCCCAAGGTCCTATTTACAGCCGCAGGCATTATGGCCACACTTGGTATGGTCCCCGGTCTGCCCCATATCCCGTTCTTCCTACTGTCAGGTGCATCCGGCGGCCTCGCCTACGCTCTCGGTAAGACCGAGGTCGAGGAAAAAGCAGCGGAGCAGAAGGTGGAGGCGCCGGCCCAGGAACCTGCCATTGAAACGCTCATCGAGCTCGAACCGTTGACCTTTGAGATCGGATACGGCCTCATACCGCTTGTCGAGGGCGGCAGCGCGAATCTGCTGAACAAGATCAAAGCCATGCGGCGTCAGCTTGCCGGCGATCTCGGGTTCGTGGTGCCTTCGATCCATATCAAGGACAATCTCCAGCTGAGGCCCCATGAATATGCGCTCCTGCTCCGCGGCATCGAAGTTGCCCGCGGCGGAGTCATGATGGGTTACCATCTTGCTGTTCCGACGTCGGAAGCACAGAAGATAGAAGGCATACCGACGAAAGAGCCGGCGTTCGGAATGCCAGCTTACTGGATCAACGACCGCGATGTGGAACAGGCGCAGGCCCACGGGTGCATGGTGGTCGACCCGGCGACTGCTATCGTAACGCATCTAACGGAACTCATTAAAACACATGCCTGGGAGCTCCTCACGCGGAACGAGGTGCAGAACTTGCTGGACAAAGTGGCAAAAAATTATCCTAAGCTCGTCGACGAGCTTATCCCGGTTAACCTTACTCTTGGCGGACTGCAGCGCGTTCTTCAAAACCTCCTCAAAGAGCGCGTGCCGATCAACAACCTGATCACCATCATGGAAACGCTCCTCGACCACGTGCCAGGCGTCAAGGACGCCGAAGTGCTCACGGAGTACGTGCGCCAGTCCCTTTCACGCTTCATAACCCGGCAGTACGTGGCGCAAGACGGCAGTGTCCATGTCATGACAATGGATCCGCGATTTGATCGGGCGCTGGTACAGGCCATGGAAGCTGGCGGCGCCATCAACCCCGATGTGGTCACCAAGCTCATGAAAGCCGTTGAAAAGGCCATCGCAAATAATCGCATGCGGGGTCAACAGCCGGTCATTCTCTGCTCCACGCAGACACGGCGGTTTTTGAAGAAAATCACGGAACGGTTCCTGCCGGCCATCGCAGTGCTTTCAAATGCCGAGATATCATCCAGTGTACGTCTCTATACGACAGGAGTGCTGAAATATGAAGATTAAAAAATTCACCGCTAAGACCTTTTCAGAAGCCCTCGATCTGGTTAAAAGAGAGCTGAGTAAGGACGCCGTCATTCTCTCGACGGAAGAAAAAAAGGGGTTGCGGCCCCATGTCGAAGTCACGGCAGCCGTGGATTATGATGTAGCGGAGGGAGCAGCTCAGAGTTCGGAGTTCAGTGTTCAACGTGATGAGATGTACTCGAAACCAAAAGCACAAAACCCGAAATATGAGACCCCGCTCCCGATCCAAACTCCGTACCGCGCGATGGTGGGCGGTGACGATGGCGTCGGTGAACTGAGAGCAGAAGTTGGCAGTCTCCGGTCCATGCTCGAGTCCATGAAAAACAACGGGTACGAAGTATCGCTGCCTGCGAAAAAGCGCGCAGTACTCAATTATCTGCGCGAACGCTCGATCAGCGAGCCATTCGCTTTCCGCCTTTGCGACAAAACCTCGGAGCTGAGCGATATCCCGCTACTGCTCTCGGCAGACATCAAGGTGAAGCGGAACGACTTGACGAGGAAAGCCGTTATGATGATCGGCCCGACGGGCGTCGGGAAAACCACGACTCTCGCCAAACTCGCGGCCCAAGCGGTAAAAGCCGGCAAAAGAGCGGCGATCATCAACCTCGATACCTATCGGATCGGTGCCTTGGAGCAGGTGCGCATCTATGCGCGGATTCTCGGAATTCCCCTCGCAAGCGCGACGAATTCATCGGAATTCAAAGCCTGCCTCCAGAAATTCACCACCGAACGCGATATCGTGTTCATCGATACCATGGGGAAAAATCCCCGCGACGAGGCCTACATCAACGATATAGCCGGGTTCTGCTCCCTCGATATTCCGATCGAACTGCACCTCCTCATGAGCGCGGGCACGGACGACGAATCGATGATAGAGGCCTACCGGTCGTACCGGAGGCTGCCCATCGACTACCTCGGTTTCAGCAAAGTCGACGAGGCGGTCCGGTTCGGCTCGCTCTATAATCTACTCCTCACCTATCAGAAGCCGGTTGCCTGGCTGACAACAGGGCAGCGAGTCCCCGGAGACATAGAGCAGGCCACCGTGAAGCGGCTGGCAAGTCTTATCATGACAAAGGAGTGCCCGGTATGTTGAGCGTTGATCAGGAGGGGAAAAAGTATGTTAAGACCATTGCCGTGGCGAGCGGCAAGGGTGGTGTGGGCAAAACCAACATCACGGCCGGCCTCGCCATCGCCATGCGCAAGCTGGGCAAGAATGTCGTCATTCTCGATGCCGATCTCGGTTTGTCCAATATTAATATTCTCCTCAATAAGCATAGTAAATTCAATATTCGCCATTTGCTTGAGGGAAAAGTCGCGCTCAAGGACATTCTCATAGAAGGCCCTCACGGTATCAAAATTTTGCCCGCGGGGGAGGGCGTCCAGGACCTCACGCGCCTCGATGAGTTCCAGAGACTCCGGCTTCTCGAAGCCTTTGATTCCTACGATGGCGAAATCGACATTCTGCTTATCGACAACTCGGCGGGCATCTTTGAAAACGTAACTTTCTTCTGCTCAGCCGCACAGGACATTGTCATAGTCACGACGCCCGAGCCGACCGCCTGGGTCGACGCTTATCACCTGATCAAGGTACTCTACGCCGAGTACCAGGAGAATAAATTTCACGTGATCGTAAACTCCGTAAAGAACGAGGCTGAGGGACGGCAGGTTTTCGAGACGCTCACGAGGGCTACGGACAGGTTCCTCAATATTTCGCTGGACTACTTGGGCTATCTTCCCTATGACGAGGACGTCAAGCAGGCCGTCCGTTCCCAGATGGCGTTTATCGACCTCTTCCCGAAGAAATTCATTTCCAAGTGCGTGGGAGAAATTGCGGCAAAAATACTGGAACGGCCGGAAAAAGTCAAAGGCTCACTCCAGTTTTTTATCGGTAATCTTCTGTCACCATCCGCTAATTCCGCGCAGGTGGGTTCGCGAGACTGAACATGAAAATTTAGCAGCCGAGAGGACAATCCATGCAGGATTATAGGATAGAAACGACCGAGCAGGAGAAGGAAAAGATCATTAATGATTCTCTTCCCTTTATCAAATATACGGCCTACCGGCTTGCGCAACGGCTGCCGCCCCAGCTGTCGGTCCAAGACCTTATCAGCGTGGGGGTCATGGGCCTGCTAGACGCCCTCCAACGCTATACTGAGGGACGGGCCAAACTCAACACCTTCGTGGAGCATCGCATAAGGGGCGCTATGCTCGATGAGCTGCGGTCCCATGACTGGGTACCGCGATCCATAAAGACAAAGATCGGCCAGATCAAAAAAGCCCATCGCGATCTCGAAAGAGACCTTGGCCGAATGCCCTCTGCGGAGGAAATCGCCGAAAGGCTCTCGATCTCGCTGGACGAATATTACCGAACAATCCAGAATGCGAGCAACGCGGTCGTTTTCAGCTTTGAGGATTTCCGTGACGGGATGGGCGAGGAAAGCGACATGAATGTAATGGAATGCATCCCCGACCCGGACATGAAAACGCCCCTCCAGCTCCTGGAGGAAGCCAGCGCGAAGGAAGCTCTTTCCCACGTCATAGAACGTCTGCCCGAAAAGGAAAAAATAATTCTTTCGCTCTATTATTGGGAGGAACTCACGATGAAGGAAATCGGCAAGGTGATGAACCTGACCGAGGGGCGTGTTTGCCAGATCCACAACCAGGCGCTTATCAGATTGAAAGCTCAGATGATTATGCCGGTCCACCAGTAGGCTACCACGAGGCTTTCCCCATGAATTGCAGATTGAATGTCCTCGTGTTTTCCTGCCAGTTGATGGGGCTAAAGAATTTCTGCAAATGAACGATAAGAATACCACAGAGGGCCTGCGTATGATGCCGAATGAAGAACTTGCCACGATAATACAAAATCTTTCCGATACCGATTCTTCGATGCGCCGCACCGCTGCTGAAGCCTTGTCCAACGCCGATGAGCGGGCGATCTATCCCCTCATCCTTCTGCTTTATGACGACAATGCAGGCGTTCAGGATGCGGCTATACGGTCCCTGGTCGCAATCGGCGGCAAAGTAACGGCATATATGACGTTGCCCCTCCTGCGGGAAGGACCGTTGGTCAGAAACGCTGCTCGTTTAATCTTGCGCCAGATCGGCCACCCATCGGTCACATTTCTGCGATCCCTTCTCAGAGACAAGGATGATGATATCCGCACCTTTGCCGTCGATCTTATCGCCGAGATCGGCTCTTGCGACTATGCTGACGAGATCGTACGCTTGCTCGAAACGGACCCCAACCAGAATGTCAGAGCTTCAGCGGCGCGAACGCTGGGAGCGCTCGATTACCGGCCCGGCCTGCCGGCGCTCACGGCCTCGCTCCGCGATAGTGAGTGGGTCTGCTTCTCAAGTCTCGAAGCGCTGGCTTTAATGAAAGACGAAGCATCCGTGGACCCCATTCTGGCCCTTCTGGGTAACCCTTCGGAGGCGCTTCGATATGCCGCCATCGAGGCGCTGGGAAAGATTGGCTCCCCACGGTCGAGCGCACCGCTCATCGCCTACCTCACGAAGGCGAACGGCATGGAAAAAAATGCCATTGTCAGAAGCCTCGTCCAGATCGGCATGACGCCCACCATTGCGGAAGTCGCCGATGTGCTCATGGAAATGTTTTCTAACGGCGAGTGGGAAGAACGTCTGGTTGCACTCGCTGGCTTGTCGGATCTGAAATATAAACGGGCTATCCCGGTCATCTTTAATGCCGTTGGCACGCTGGATCTGTCGGACCCCGAAAATGAGGAGCACCTGTTGACGGTGAAGCAGGCCCTCCTGAAATTCGGATGCACGCCTGCTTTTCTCTCGGTTCTCTCCGATCCGGGCGTTAAGTTTCGCGGAAAAGTCCTTGCCGCCGAAATTGTCGGCGAGCTTCGGTACGCCGAAGCGGTTCCGGCGCTCATCGGTCTGCTTTCCGTCGATTTGCGCGATGTGAGACGCGCGGCCGTACTGGCGCTTGCAACTATCGGGGGCGACGAGGCGCTTACCGTGCTGCGGACATGTATCGACGACCGCGACGGACACGTGCGGAGCGCCGCTATTTCCGAATTGGGCAGGATAGGCGATCTGCAGTCCTCCGAACACCTCCTGCGTCATATCGATGTTGAAAACTACCACGATGTCCTCGAGGAAACCGTCAAGGCACTCCTGCTGATCGATGCGCAGCAGCTCTTTTCCCATCTGACGGCGCTGTCTTCCAGAGTGAGGGAGATTGTCGCGCGCTATGCGGGGGATGCCGATGTTCTTCTCGCCCTTTCGCGGGAGCCTGAGGTGGACATCCGTGTGGCCGCGCTGGTGAGTCTCGCCAGGCTGCGGGATGAACGAAGCCGAAAACGCCTGTCCGAAGCGCTCAGCGATGATAGCCCGGAAGCGCGAAAGGCTGCGGTCATCGCCCTCGGTTCTTTAAACGCTGGAATCGACGAGTTTAGCAAAGCCCTGGGAGACAAGGACATGTGGGTACGGCTCTATGCCGTCAAAATGCTGGGGGAGTCGCAGGACGCCCGGGCCTCTTCGCTTGTCATTCACCTTCTCTCGGATGCGGAAGTTCCCGTTATTCTCTCAGCAATCGACGCTCTTCTGCAGCTGGGCGGAAGTGAAATGGCTGCAATTGGCGCGTTAAGGAACCACCGCGACGAGCAGGTACGTGAACGGGTATCGCAGGTTTTGGAGCCTTTATGCTGAATGCGGTATTGCCCGATCCGGTCTTCAAACAGCTCCGGGACTTCATCTACGAGAAGAGCGGCATTTTCATAACGGATGCCAAAAAATACCTAGTAGAGAAGAAACTGGCGACGCGGCTTCAGGAAAAGAACCTGAGCAGCTACGACGACTACCTTCGCCTGCTCAAATTCGGCGGTGCTGGCGACGAATTGATGAAGTTGTTCGACGCTATCACGACCAATGAAACTTATTTTTTCCGGGAGCCGCAGCAGCTGCAGGTCTGTGTTGACAACGTCGTGCCTCAGATTCTGGACCAAAAGAAAACCAAGGATATAAAGATATGGTCCGCAGCATGCTCCACCGGGGAAGAGGCATATACACTAATCATGATGCTCATGGAGAAGCACATCTGCAGCCGCATCGAAGTGGTTGCATCTGACATCAGCAATGAAGTGCTGGAATCCGCGAAAAAGGCAGTCTACGGCTCCTACTCCATGAGAAACGTTCAGGAACCGTACCTGAAAAAGTATTTCAGGAGCAACGGCTGGACCCACGAGCTGGATACGGTCGTGAAAAGTATCGTCCGGTTCATGAACATCAATCTCATCGACCCCGGCAAGATGCGGACCATCCAGAGCGTTGATGTGATTTTCTGCCGGAACGTGCTAATTTATTTCGATGACAAAGCAAAGCAGAAGGCCGTTTCGATGCTATTCGACAGTCTGAGGCCTGGCGGCTTTCTATTCATCGGCTCGTCGGAAAGTCTCCACAACGTTACGCGGGCCTTTAAGCCCGTTGTATTCAACAAAGTTGTGGCCTATCAAAGGGTGTGACATATGAAAATACTGATCGTGGATGACGATTCAACCACTCGCAAGCTCCTTGGCCTCTATCTCAGGGCCAAAGGGTACGAAGTCGCCTACGCCGAAAACGGCCTAGACGGCATCGAGAAGCTGGGATCGGAGAATCCAAACCTGATCATCTCCGACCTCAACATGCCCTATATGGACGGGATTGAGTTCGTCAAGAACGTACGCGCTGATCAGATCCATAAGGAAATCCCGATCCTGATGATCACCACCGAGGCTGATCCCGAGGAGCGGGAGCGAGCCCTGTCCGTCGGTGTCAACGGCTATCTGGTCAAGCCCGTAACAGCCGAAGGAGTTACTCAGAATATCCGACATATTTTGAAGAATATGTTTACACAAGGAGGAAATTCCCATGCCCGATTATAAGATGAAAATTATGGTGGTCGATGACTTTTCGACGATGCGACGCATCGTAAAGAATGTTTTGAAGCAGCTAGGGTTTGAAAACATCGAGGAAGCCGAGGACGGGGCCCAGGCCTTCGCGAAATTGAAGACTGGCGGCTTTGGTTTCATGGTCTCTGACTGGAATATGCCGAACATGGACGGGCTCGACCTCCTGAAAGCCGTGCGGAAGGACCCTGATCTGAAGAGCCTGCCGATCCTCATGGTCACTGCCGAGGCCGAAAAGCACAAAGTCGTTACGGCAATACAGGCCGGTGTCAATAATTATGTGGTGAAACCGTTCACCGTGGAAGTCTTCAAGGAAAAAATGGACCGTGTATTCGAAAAACTGGGGAAACTGTAACGGCCAGAAACGCATGACAAAGCGATAGCTGTAATCGACGCCACATCGTATTCGGCTCCGTCGCCACACAATAGAACAGGGAGGCAACATGCCCGATGAAATGGAAGAAATAATAGCCGAATTCGTGACTGAATCTGAGGAAACCTTGGACAAGGTCGACCCGCTCTTCGTCGAACTCGAGAACAAGGGAGACGACAAGGACATTTTAGACAGGCTGTTCCGAAGCGTTCACACGATCAAGGGGGCCGCCGGCTTTTTGGGATTCCAGTCCATGGTTGACGTGTCGCACAATGCCGAGAGCATCATGAAGAAGCTCAGGGACGGCGAGATCAAGGTCTCCCGCCCGCTCATGGACGTGGTCCTGAAGAGCGTGGACATGCTTAGGCTGCTCCTCAGGCATGTCAAGGACAAGGATGGGAAGCAGGAAAACGCGGCCCCCCTCGTACAGGAGCTTCAGCAGGCACTCGAAGCCGCGCTGTCCGCAAAGCCGGTAAATCTCGGCGCAGGGCAGGATGCAAGCGCCGCCGCTGAAGCCAACATCAAAATTCTCGAACCGCAGTCCGCGCAGACCGCTCCCGTTGACACAACAGTGCCGTCACCGGTCGCCATAACCCCCGACTCGCCGCTGGAAAAAACAGCGCCTGAGAAGCAGGAGTCGCTCCAAACCCTCCGCGTGGAGGTAAACAAGATCGACAAGGTCATGGACCTTACCGGCGAGATGGTGCTCGTGCGGAACAGGCTCCTGAACATTGTGAACGGCCTTGAGCATCGGTACAACGACGACCACGATGTCCAGAGCCTCATCGAAGCGACGTCATTCCTGGACCTAATTACCTCGGACATGCAGCTCGGCGTCATGAAAATGAGAATGCAACCCATCGCCAAGGTGTTCAGCAAGTTCCCGCGTCTCGTGCGAGACATCTCCAGTCCCCTTGGCAAAGCTGTGAACCTCAAGGTGTTCGGTGAGGACACGGAAGTCGACAAGTCGGTGATCGAGCAGATCGGCGATCCCATGGTCCATATCATCCGGAACGCCGTGGACCATGGCCTCGAGACGCCGGTCGACCGGCGCGCCAAGGGAAAACCGGAAGCGGGCACCATCACGATCAGCGCATCACAAAAGGGCAGCCAGATCGTGATCGAAGTGTCCGACGATGGCCGGGGCATCAACATCGACCGGGTGAAGACCAAAGCGCTCGAGAAAAAACTCATCACCGAAGAGGAAGCGGTGCGGATGACTGATGAAGCGGCGGTCAACCTCATCTTCCTTCCCGGCTTCTCGACCGCCGAAGTTGCGACCGAGCTGTCAGGCAGAGGCGTGGGCATGGATGTGGTAAAGACAAACATTTCCAAGCTAAATGGAAGTGTCGAGATCACCACTGCCAAGGAGAGGGGCAGCACTTTCACGATACGAATCCCGCTTACGCTGGCCATCATCCAGACCCTGATGGTGCGCAATGGCAAAGCGCGGTATGCAATTCCGCTCGCCCCGGTCGAAGAGACCCTCACGGTCACTGAAAAGGACATTTCCGACATGGGTGGCTCCGAGGCACTGATCATCAGGGGCAAGGTCTATCCGCTCTTCACGCTCTCCGGCCTGCTCGGCCTAGCTGCTGGGGACAACGGAGTCAGCTGCCGATATGCAGTCGTCGTGGCCATCGGCGATAAAAGATTCTGCATCGGCGTTGATGAGCTGCTGGGTCAGGAGGAAGTGGTGATCAAAACTGTTTCGGGCATCAATACCTGCTCCTCCTATATTCTCGGTGCGACAATCACCGGCGATGGCAAGGTAGTGTTCATTCTCGACTTGGCCGCAATATCAAAGAGCGCTTTTAGTCTTGTGACTGCCTAATCAAGGAGGTTCATGTGCAACAGTATATCGGTTTTCGTCTCAATACCGGTGAATACGGTATTCCGATCACCCGGGTGCGTGAAATCATCAATCTGCCCGACATCACCAAGATACCACAGTCTCCATCCTATCTGAGCGGGATAACGAACCTGCGAGGCAGCGTCATTCCCGTCGTTGACCTCAAGGAACTTATCCATGTCGCTTCGTCCGAACGGGGCGGGACGAAAATCATCGTCATCGCGAGCGGCAGGATAACCTTCGGGCTCCTGGTAGACGGCATCACCGGCGTTTTGAGCATCGATGAGACCACCATTGAATCCGCGGAAAACCTTCCCCAGGGCCACACGGAGCAGATCGAGGGTGTGGCGAAGCTTGAAGGACGGCTCATCGTTCTCCTTGATGTCAAGAAGCTGATACCGCTGGACGACATGAGCCTTCTCGAAGACTATGGTCTTGAAAGCAGATCCGAGATGGAAAACGGCACCGTCGAGGTAACAAGGGCAATACAGACCATGGGCGGCGAAGTGCAGATTCGGGAGATCCTCGAGGCAAAGACCTGTTTTGAAAAGACTAAGAATATCAGCCCCGATGACCCGCGTCAGGCGATCCTTGAAGATATCATGTCGTTCATGACGGCGATTTCGGATCGTAATTATGAAAACGCCGATACCGCAATCCAGAATATCGTAAAGCTGGGACAGGGCGACCTGTTCAAGGAAGTGGGAAAGGTCACGAGAAAGCTGCATGATTCCGTCAGGAGCTTCAAGGAAGCGGTGGATCCGCGACTGAAGGACATAACCCAGGCGGAAATACCAAACGCCATGGACAAGCTGCAGTTCGTGATAGACAGGACCGAGGAAGCGGCGAACAAGACAATGAGCGTCGTGGAAAAATACCTTCTTACCCTAGATGATCTTTCTACCCACATCCGGCAGATTCAGGGACCGCCTGAAACGGTCACATTCCTGAAACAGTTCAAGAACGGCCTGGAAGACGACTTGACGGAGATCCTGACAACCCAGTCTTTCCAGGACCTGACGGGCCAGACGATAAAAAAAGTTATTACGCTGGTGGCTGACATCGAAGCAGAGCTCGTGCGGCTGGTCACCTCCTTCGGCGTCAAAATCGAAACCGGAACGAATGAGCTGGCAATGGTGGCGGAGAAGGTTTCCCAGTCCGATGTGGACAACCTGCTGAAGGACCTTGGATTTTAGCGTGGAAGCATCTGCTTTTTCAAAAAACCGACAGATTTCAAAGGAGAAAACAACATGGCACTTATCACATGGAACGACAATTTGAGCGTCAAGGTCACGGAATTCGATGAGCAGCACAAAAAGCTGATCGGCTTGGTTAATGATCTGCACTCGGCCATGGGCGCGGGCAAAAGCAGGGAGATCATGGGTTCAGTCTTGACTTCCCTGATCGACTATACGGTAAGCCACTTTGACGCGGAAGAGAAACTCATGCAGAAGCACGGTTATCCCGGTTTTGTGATGCACAAGGCCGAGCATAATGCGCTCACAAAGCAGGTCTCCGACACCATGGCCCAATTCAAGGAAGGCAAGACTGTTGTTACAATCGAGCTCATGACCTTTCTCAAGGACTGGCTGACGAAGCACATCCAGGGCACTGATAAACGATACGGGCCTTTCCTGAACAGCAAGAACATACAGTAGAGCCAATGGTAGACTCAGGGTGCGCTGCAGAATAGGAAACCAACATGACGGTAAAAGTACTCATTGTAGACGACTCGGCGTTCATGCGCAACGTTATGACAAGTATGCTGTCTTCGGACGCTGAAATCAAGGTGATCGGAACAGCACGTGACGGCGTGGAGGCTGTAGAAAAAACAGCGCAGCTGAAACCTGATGTGGTCACGATGGACGTCGAAATGCCGCGCATGGACGGCATTGAGGCGCTCAGGCTCATCATGGACAAGACGCCGGTCCCCGTCATCATGGTCAGCTCACTCACCACCGAGGGGACGCAGGTGACGCTGGACGCGCTGGAATACGGCGCCGCGGACTTCATCCCCAAAAACCTGTCTGAGCTTTCGATCAACATCGTCAAGATCAAGGCCATGCTGATCGACAAGGTCAAGCAAATCGCGCGGAGCAATAAGGTCCGGAAGCCCTATCGCAGGCCCTCCTCCGCCCATCCTGTTCCGCCGGTACGGATCGCCCCTGCGCTGTCGACGGGCTCGCGCCGCGTCAGCCTGGTTGCCATCGGCACCTCCACAGGCGGACCGCGGGCGATCCAGGAAATCATTCCCCATCTGCCCAAGGATTTTCCAGTGCCGGTCGTGATTGTCCAACACATGCCACCGAACTTTACGGGGCCTTTTGCGGAGCGGCTGAATCAGCTATCCCAGATTACGGTCAAGGAGGCGCAAGAAGGAGAATCGCTCAAGGCGGGCGTGGCTCTCGTAGCCCCGGGCCGCGGCCATATGCGCCTGACCCGTCCTAGGGGAATCGATACGGTGGTGTCCATCGAGGAACACCACGAAGAGTTCATCTACCGACCCTCCGTCGACTTCCTCATGGCTTCGGTAGCGGAGCTGTTCCCGGGAAGAGCACTCGGTGTGATCCTGACCGGCATGGGCAATGACGGCGTCAAAGGTCTCACAGCGCTCAAAAAGAGCGGCGGCAGAATTTTCGCGCAGAATGAGGATACATGCGTGGTCTATGGCATGCCCCGCGCCGTTGTGGATGCAGGAATCGCCGATAAGGTACTGGCAATCGAGGAAATGGCGGGCGAGATCATTAATGCTGTTTGACGAAAAGTTCAGTCCTCATCTCAGGAGCAGAGTCGTAACATAGGCTTCGTCGCCAAGGCAACTTTTGGCAGAATCCTTGCAACAATAAGAGTAAGTGATTAATGAGATGCAACACGTGGAGGACATTTCGCGCAGATAAAATATATAGTCTTTTTCTTGGGTCATAGTGGTATCTGATCGGGAGAAAGCACGGCGCTGTGAGAAAACGATGTCAGCAGCAAATCATACCTGTCTCAAATGAAAGGAAAATTTTTCTTGTAGCATGCAATGTTTTCCTCTTGAACCCGAGTGCGGCGTGGTGAACGTTTTTTCTGATTGACGGATGCGCGCCAGCACCAGCCCGAACACCAAGGAGGTTTTAAAAATGAGAATTTCATTATCAAAAAAACTATACGGTTCCGTAGGCATCGTTCTTGTAGCGCTGGTTATTGTTTCAGGGATGTCCTTTCTTACCCAGCGCTCCCTCATGGCGGGATATGCGACCCTGGCAGACGAGGATGGCGCTCAGATGCAGGCGAGCACCAATGCGGCGAATGAGCTCGGACTTGCCGAGACGGCTTACAAGAACTTTCTCATTCGGGGCGATGAAAAATATATCCCGGAATTCAGGGATGATGTAAAACGGGTTAAGGACGGGATCGATCTGTTCCAGGCCCTGTCCAAGAGCGAAGAAGAGCGCACCGCATACAATAATGCCAGAGCGGCTTTCGCTCCCTACGAGAAGTCCATTGATCCGCTGATTGAGGCACGCAAGAAGAGCAAAGACGTGGAGTTAATCGACAAATCCTTCCAAGGTGTGGCCGTTCAGCTTCGCCAGGCACTGGAAGATATGAGCAATCTCGCCGAAGCAAACTATGATGGAAAAAAGGTACAGTTCAATATTAACGCTTCACGATTAAACATCATCCAGGTCGTGATTACGGTCATAGCAATTATCGCGGGCCTGATCGTGAGCACCCTTATCATAAAAAACATCCTCAAATCGATGATCGCGGCCAAAGCCGCGGCGGAATCGGCAGCAACAGGGGATTTGTCCCACGAACTTACCATAACATCGGATGACGAGGTCGGGGATCTGATGAAGAGTTACAACACAATGATTACAAACCTCAGACGCATCGTGGGCGAAATAAATACGACTACGAGCGCCCTCGCGAGCAGCTCCGAGGAGCTTTCGGCCACTGCCGATGATATGAACAAAGGCACCCAGGAGTTGTCCTCCCAAACGGACCAGGTAGTGACCGCGATGACCGAGGTGTCCCAGACCATTATGGACATGGCCAAAAACGCCTCGCACGCGGCCGATGCCAGCAAAGGCGCTTCGCAAACGGCTGCAAAAGGCAAGGGAATAGTCAATACGACCGCGGAGGACATGATCGGGATCGCTAGGACGGTCGGAGAAGCCGCAGGCACCATCGAAGAGCTCGGAAGGAGTTCGGCACAGATCGGCGAGATTGTGTCGGTCATCAATGGCATCGCGGACCAGACGAACCTCCTTGCCCTGAACGCGGCCATCGAGGCGGCTCGGGCAGGCGAACAGGGACGAGGGTTTGCCGTAGTCGCCGATGAGGTACGGAAGCTCGCGGAGCGGACAGGCCAGGCAACAAAGGACATTGCCCAGCGCATAGAAGCAATTCAGCAAGCGGCCAGTGAATCCGTAGACGCCATGAAAAAGGGAAGCGACGAAGTGGATAGAGGTGTAGCTCTGGCCAAGGAAGCAAGCCAGTCCCTCGATTCCATAGTGACCACATCATCGAGCGCGATGGACATGGTTCAGAGGATCGCGGCTGCCACGGAACAGCAATCGGCCGCATCGGAAGAAGTGACCCAGAACATGGAAAATATATCTAGCATTACCAAGCAATCCTCGTCGTCAACGGAGCAGATCAAGGTATCGGCAACCGAACTTGCGCGGCTGGCAGCGGGCTTGAAGGAGATGACGGTCTGGTTCAAGGTATGACACCAAACCGCTGCTTGCGGCGAATGATATTGGGAAGAAGGATTATTATCAAAAGGAGAGTCTATGGCTACAGCCTCTGTCCATATGGAAATGCTTCAGCTTGTCACCTTTAAGCTGGCCGGTCAGAAGTACGCGGTAAATATCCTGAAGGTTCAGGAAATCAACAACATGAAGGAGATCACTTCCATCCCGAATGCGCCCTCCTATCTTGAAGGCGCCGTCAACCTCAGGGGCAAGGTGATCCCCGTCCTCAATCTGAGAAAAAAGTTTGGATTCGCGGAAAAGGCCGCGGATGAACTCAGCAAAATCGTCATCATGGATGTCCGGGGAGTCATCATGGGGCTCATGGTGGACGCCGTATCGGACGTCCTGAGGATCCCCCGGGATCTGGTGGAACCACCGCCGCCAGTATCTTCGAATGTAAGCACTGAATTTATTTCCAGCATCGCCAAGCTGGAGGAAGGACTTGTGATCCTGCTTGACATGGACCGGCTACTCGACGAGGAAGAGCACAGAGCGGTATTCGGAGAGAACAGGGTTGCCTGATCCCTGTTTTGTACAAAACAGACAAAGTATTGGTATGCTTTTCAGATCAGCGATCATCTTGGAAAATCATGTTTAGGTGGTAATCTTATGAAGATCGGTTCACAATTCAGGATATTTCTGGGGGTATTCGCTTTATTAGCGACCGCCCATGCTTTTGCCGCTTTCTTTATACCGAATTGGAGCGGCTGTCTGCCATAATCAATAATTGCACGGAATGTGTCACGTCCGGCGATCTGGTGACCGAAATGCGCTATACGTCAGATAATAAGCTCAGAACGATGGTCACGAGCAACGTCATGCTGGTATCGCTGAACGACATGCTTCCGTCCATAATCGAATCAGCAGGTAAAGTCGTTGCAAACGTCGGGAAAGGGATCTGTGGTTGCGTGGTGATGCAACAGCGAAGCATCCGCGCCATGGAACGGCGTCAGAAAGCTTTTCAAAAGGAGAAATATCATGTTTAAATCATTCATTTACAATTTGAATCTGAGAAAGAAAGTCTATTTGATTTTCGGCATCATTATCGTGGCAACGACCATCGGGATCGCTGTCGGGGTGACTGCCTTTTCGAGGGTTCAAGTAGGCGGAAAGGCATATGGCATGATCGAGGAGAACATGCTCGTTGCCGATAATATTGCGAAAATGCGTGCAAATGTCGCCTTCATTCGGATGTCACTTCTCACCATGATCATCGACACCACCGAAGGCAGGCAGACGTCTCTGGGCAATGACATCGAAGCCCTGTCCGCAAGACTGGATGAGCTCTTCGGTATCGTCGATACCCAGCTCAAAGAATCAGGCCATCCGGAAGCGACCGAGAATATAACGAGTGCCCGCGATGCCTGGGTCGCGTTCAAGAACCTCCAGAACACACAATTGATCCCTGCGATTCACGCTGGGAAGATGAAAGATGCGATGGCTGTTGCTAGCGCTATGGGCGCGCAATATGATGTTTTTTCGAACGAGACAAAAAAAGTGATCGATCAGGTCCGTACGGGCGTTTCCCCCATGGTCGCGGCTATGAAGCGGGAATCAAGCATCGTGATATTGTTGTTTATCATAGGGGGCGCCGCGTTCGTTGCTTTTTATATCGTCGTGGCCGTCTTTTTCATCAAAACGCTCATTACACCCATCGTGATGGTGTCGGAGCGCTCCGCCCAGATGGCGACCGGGAACTTTTCCCATGCCGATATGCAAGCCCAAGGCAAGGATGAAATCGGCGTTATGCTCACCAACTTTTCGACTATGTCGTCCAAGCTCGGAGGAACCGCGACGCATCTTCAATCCAATATTGTACAGCTTACCTCATCTTCAGAGCAGCTGTGGGCCACGGCGGAGAGCCTGGTCAGCGGCGCGACGAACGAGTCTGAGCAGGCCAGGGCAGTTTCCACGGCAACGCTCCAGATGTCGCAGACCGTCGGCGACGTGGCGCAGAATGCCGCCCAGGCCTCGGACGCTGCAAAGCAGTCATCACACAAGGCCGTTGACGGCAAAAAGGTCGTGGAAAACACTGTCGAACGCCTGGCCGCAATTACGACCGCGGTCCAGGAAGCCATGCAGACAATCGAAGGGCTCAGCAGGAGCTCAGCCCAGATCGGGGAGATCGTGAACCTCATACATACGATTGCCGATCAGACCAATCTGCTCGCATTGAACGCGGCAATCGAAGCTGCCCGCGCCGGCGATCAGGGCCGTGGGTTCGCCGTGGTGGCCGATGAAGTCCGGAAACTGGCGGACCGTACAACGAGCGCAACCAAGGATATCGAGCAAAAGATAGCTACAATCCAGACTGACGCTGAAAAATCGCTCATTTCTATCAGAAACGGCAATGCAGAAGTCGACAAGGGCATGATCCTCGCGCGCTCCGCCAGCCAGTCCCTCGATGATATCGTGCAGTCCTCGAGTCAAGTTATGGATATGATCGCACGGATCGCGACCGCTACGGAAGAGCAGTCCGCCACGTCCGAAGATATTACCAAAAATATGAACACAATATCGGAAGTGATCGAAAATTCAACGCAATCAGCAAACCAAGTACAGCAGGCCGCCCATACCCTTACAAAGCTCTCCGCCGAAATCCAGGATCAGATGTCCTGGTTCAAGACGAATGGAAGTACTGGGGCATAGAATCGGCCCGGTCGCGAATCACATGATAAAAAGGCTCTTTTTCTTTTGGTGTGAATTGAATTCCCGAGGGGCAGAAATCAAAAAATGGTCTTTATCTCTCGTATTCGCAGCCTTATCGCCGACATTCGTTAAACAACAATAGAGAAGCACAGGAAGAGAACGAACATACCCCGCCGCTAAATCGCTTGCGCAATTTTGACGGGTGTTTCACGGTTTTCAACAGATACGTTCCGAAGGCTTTCGCACCTAGTTCGTCTTTATTACCAACTCTCCGCGCGTCACTTCGGCTGGTTCCCTGTCTGGTTCTTTCTTGTTCTGTTTGCCGGCCAGACGTCTTTTTGAAAGTCAATCGATCAGCCAATACATTGAAGAAGCTCCCGTTGTGCCCACTAAAAACGCTGGCCCCGTTACAAAGGGCCTGGAAGACACCTTATACTATAACGGCGATAGAACTTTGTCTTTGAACCGGGCTTATTGTTGGCCGCTTGGGATTGTGGCTCTAACCAGCGAAAGGGAGTGATCCTAAAACGTGTAGGATTACCGAGACTAGGGGAGTCTGGCATTATAAATTAGCCGTTGGCGACCCATCCATTGCGAGAGTTTCTCTTTTGTTCTGTCTGGGCCCAGAATTGGATACCGTTTGATAAACTCATATATATCTTGCAAGTGACACTAGTTCAGTGACAATATACGTTTAGAGTGAGAATATTGCGATTGCAGCCTCTGACAATGAAAACCTGCGCAAAGGTATAGCAAACCACTCCGCATTTCCTTCTCCTCGCACTCCGCGCCAGACAGGGGAAATGTGCGTCCATTGTTCAAAAGCAAAGGTCGGACAGGGATCAGGCTGACAGCATTTGATGCGCTTCTCAACCATATCTGGTCGGGTAGCGTGCCACTATGGCTAAACGCGATATCTCTAGCCGTTGCTTATACAGTTAGCATTAGTTGTTATTCGAGAGACTTTCAACTGAATAAAGCCGTGGATCGGGAGATCCACGGCTTTATCATTATTCCTCTCACCTTCATCAAGCATGCTGAGAGCAACAGATCACGTTGTCATGCCATTACGCTTATAATCAAGCGTCATTATTCCACGGCGGCCCTTCTTTATGAGCAGGCCAAGCGGAATCCGATCGAGCGGTTGATTTCGATTCTTTTCACCCACGCGCAAGAACAGCGCTTTGTCCAGTGGATTTAAAAGATGCCCGCGATGTCGTTCAGTTTTTTCCTGAAAGTGCCTGTCCCGGTTCAGCTCAAATAACGTGACGAGATGATGCTGAGATTATCCTGAAATCATATTCACCAGGTCCGATAACATCTCATCCGTAGTGGTGATCACTTTCGAGTTAGCCTCGTAACTGCGTTGCGCAGTAATCATATCGACAAACTGATCGTCCAGGTCCACGTTTGATTCTTCAAGGGTGCTCGACGATATCGTCCCGAGGCCAGATGAGTTAGCTGTACCAACAATGGGTGCACCGGAAGTAGTTGACTGGCTATAGAGGTCACTGCCATCGCTAGTCAAGTCGTCCTCCGCCATAAACCGACTGAGCGCTACCTGTCCAATCGTCTGCGTCTGGCCGTTTGTGAAAACGCCACTTATAACACCAGCATTAGATACGCTCACACTCTGGAGGGAACCGGACGCATAACCGTTTTGGGTGACGTCAGAGACTGAAAACCCGCTACTTCCAAACTGCGTTGACATGTTTAAACCTGTATCTCCGTCTGCGGTGCCGCCACCATAATTGAAGGTGATTGCCTGAGGAGTTGTGACTGCTCCGCCAAAAGTAAAGTTTATTGGCGTTCCGCTGTTGTCCTGTTTGAGGGAACCATTTGCGTTAAATGTCAGGTCCTGTGTTCCCGCAAGAATAAAGTCCCCAGGATTGGCCGGGTCCGCCTCCACGTAGTTGACCGTCCAAGCGTTGGGACCGGTATTCACAAAATACTGCGTTATCTGGTGGGCGCCACCCTGTGAATCATACACGGTTACGGAGTTTGAAGAATTGTAATTGGCGGGATCGTTGTTGACTCCAGTGCCATTGCCGTTCAGAGTAAATGGGGAGGCTGGCGGTGTTGCAGTTGCATCAAGGTTTGCTGACACACTTACTGTAGACGTGGGACTTGGCTGGCTTTCGTCTTCCCCAACATTCAGATTCCCAATCGTACCGGTGATATCACCTGTCGCATTTGCGAGGTACCCTTGCAGAATTGCACCATCAGGGTTCACGATGTTGCCATTCTGATCCAGCGAAAACTGTCCCGCCGTTGTATAGTACGTTGTGTTGCCCTGATTCACCATGAACATGCCATCACCATTTATGGCCATGTCCAGAGGATTGGACTCGGTCTCAAGCGTGCCCTCAGAGAAGATAGGCGATACATTCATTACATCGACGCCAAGGCCGACCTGCGATGTGATACCGCCATTGGACAAACTTTGGCTCAGCACATCGCCAAAATTAACTTCGCTTTCTTGGAACCCTACCGTATTCATGTTCGCAATATTGTTTCCTATCACCGAGAGATCAGTACTGCTGGCATCCATGCCGCTTGCTGCCGTATATAATGCGTTCAACATATTATGACCCTCCTAAAATTTCCTGAATATCACTGAGCTGAATTTGCTCACCATTGTCCAAAATTAAATACGTTATATTGTTGCTGTTGGTAACGGCAGTAACAGTGCCTGACGTAAGCGTCGATGCGGTGACCGCATTGCCCGAGCTGTCCGCAGCCGTAACCGCAAAAGTGTATTGGCCAGACGGTAACGTATTTCCGTTTGAGTCATTCCCGTTCCAGGTATAGCTGTTTGCGCCGGCATTCTCGTTTCCGAGCACTTGCGTATTCACGAGGGTCCCGGATGAATTATAAATAGAAACGGTGACTTTTGCAGCATTGCCCGCCAGCGTATAATTCAGACTGGCCTGCCCGTTGAGTGTAACCGTATTTCCCGTAGCAACGACATTATCTCCGATCAAGCCGGCTGCCGTCGTATTTTGAAGCGATGACTGTGAGGACGCCATATTCGTTAACTGTGTGTTGATATCCGTGAGTTGCTCCACAGAGGCGAACTGGGCCATCTGCGCCGCCATATCCGAACTATCCGATGGGTTTAGCGGGTCCTGATTCTGAAGTTCGGTGGTCAAAAGCGACAGAAAATCGTTCTCATTCAGGGTCTGTAAGGAACCTCCTGTTGAGGCTGAACTTTGTGATGATGTGGTGCTTAGTGACTGCGGTGTGTTTGTAACATTAGCTATTGCCATGGTCATTCCTCCTTAATCTAAAACTACATGAATCTTAACCGTGAAATTTCACTTTGTAAATTACGAGATAGTTTCATATCAAACAAAGATGCTTAAAAGCCCAAGAGCATTGGACGAACCGGAATTTTTCAATGCCTGTTGAGCAGAAGCACTGTTTTGTTCTCCGCCCTGACTGCCTTGTTCCCCTTCAGCGTTCCCGTTCCAGGTGCCTTTTTGGTTCAGAGACACCGAAAAACCTCCAATGCTAAGACCCTCCCCTGCAAGAGCATTCATCATCTGCTGCTTGTTGTTTTCGATCAGGGTTTTGGTGGCATCGTTGGACACATGTATCTGGGCACTGACGGTACCTTTATTTAGACTAAGGTTGATGTTTAGTTTACCAAGGCCGTCAGGTTCGAGTTTTACTGCCAGCTGGTTCCCGTCCTTCACGATCGAGACGGTGTGATCAAAAATATCTGCCTGATCTGTCCCCTGCTGTTGAAGAGGTGCAGGACTTGACGATGCATCAGCATTTCGTACAATAGCTGTGAAAGCCGGTTGATGCTGAACGGAGGACTGAACAGATAACTGAGCTGAGGATTGAACCGAAGACTGAACAGAGCCTTGGCCCTGTTGCATCAACGTTAAAAAATCATTTTTTACAAGTGATGGGTCATTCTGGTCTTTTCCCCGGGTTCCTTCCTCGCCCGTGCCCTGCCCCGTCTTCGCATCGGTATCCTGCTGAAGCAAGATCATATTGTAATCCGTATAATCCGAACCAGACTCTGGGTTAGACGCTGATTGCACCGATTTTTTTGTAGCATCATCCCGTTCGGGAGTAGTCCCTGATGTACCGGTTCTTTCCGACGTAGACGTCATCTCGGGTTTTCCCGGCATGGCTGCGGTCTCGGTTTTTATCGGAGGGAGTTCCGTTGTCATGGATTTCGGTTGAGAGGGAATATTCTGTTTGACTTTTTCGTCAACGTTAAACTGTTCAGAAAACGGTGCAACTGCTGTCGGGACATCCGCTTGCTTCTGTCCATCGGAGACCGGGTAGGACTGGTCAGTTGGCGGCAGCAATGGTACCTGAGCTTGTGCGATAAGCGCCGCAGAGTCGTTTTTGCCGGAGACCGCTGATCCAGTCGCTGTAGCCTGGCTCGCATCCGGCGTGACCTGCTGGCTATTCTGCATGATCGATCCTAGCATTTGGGCCATCAATGTTTCAAAGACAGTGTCTGATGCGCCCGTTCCTGCATCCGGTCCCTCATCGCTGGCGCTTGACTTGGACACGCTTTGATTTGCAGTACCTTCTCCAGTATTAGCGACCGAGATATCCATAGTACTCACAGAGAGAGCAACTCCCGTGCCAGGCAGATACGGCGGACGCCTAGACACTTCAACTGATTGAAAATATGCTGCAATACAATTGCGGTCTTGAAAAAAAAGATCATCATCGAGGCAGGTACAGATCATTTTTTGCCTGACAGGGAAATTTTTTCTTACCTCGGCATCGGATCACAGTATCACCGAAATACTTGAGAAAAAATGTCGAGACCAGCAGGAGAAAAGAGTCCCGGGCAACCATCCTGAGTTGCCCACTGCGCAGCAGAATGGATCGTGAACTCAATTTTTTAAAGTTCCAATCCGTTTCGCCGATAAGAAAGGAGGAAGGGGCCATCTCAGCAGGACACCTATGACGGAACTCAAGGTAAAACGCTATATAAAAAATCTGCGTGATCTGCCGACAACTCCAGCGTTGTTGGAAAAGATCCTTTCTCTAATCGAGAATGACGAGTCATCTACCAATGAACTTTGCCTGATGATTTCCCATGACCAAGCCATGGCCCAGCGCGTACTCAAGGTCGCCAATTCCGTTCTGTTCGCGCACTCCGGGGAAATTACCAATATTGATCAGGCTCTTCTTTTCCTCGGGATAGACCGCATCAAGTCCATTGCCGTCGGCATGTCGGTCATGCATATTTTCCCCTCCAGGGGATCGTTCAAGATCGAGAATCTCTGGCTCCACAGCTATGAAGTCGCCTTTATCTCATCTCTGCTCTCGGAAGCCATTTCCATTACGCAGCCGCAGGACTGTTTTCTTGCCGGGTTGCTCCATGACATCGGCCGTATCATTTTTTACAATATGGACAACAAACGCTTTCACCGGATAGAGACTACAGACACGCTGCTGGATCAGGAGATGGAGCAGTACGGCTGCACACATCCGCAGGCGGGAGCGTGGTTTGCCGAGGAAGTCGGCTTGCCAAATAGTATTATTACCGCTATCAAGTATCACCACCTGCCGTCGGCTGCGCCTGAGGAAATGCACCTCGTCTCCCTTGTTTCGCTGGCCGGAGCTTTGACACGGATGTTCACGCCCCGTGTGGAGGACGACGGCATCTGGACGCAGGAACACAACGCCATACTCCTTGAGTTCGCGCTGACTCAAGAACAAATTCACAATATCGGCAGAGTATACGCTCAAGCACGGGCCGGCATAGAAAATTTCTTTGCCTCTTCGAAATAAACGAAACAGCAACTCTAGTTCTGGTCATCCATTTTTCTCGTACATCACAGCACTATGCATTTTGCCTGCTATCCACATCGAAAACCAGATTCTTTAGCCAAAAAAATGACGTTTATTTTGCCTTCTTCTTGATCCTTTTTTTTCTGCGCTTGTCTGTGTCGTTTACCTTCTTTTCAAACAATACCTGCTAACTATTTGAATTAATTATATTATAATTACTTAACATTCTATCACATGAGAATAAAGTTATTTATTTAGTCCATATCTTTTGCTCATTATATCAATGGCACATCTTTTGCTCTATATAGAAGCGTAGACTCGGCTGTCACAAAACAGCCACTTGTTGGTCGGCTAAATCTAGTATCTAAAGGTTGTGCTTAAGGAGTGCAAACAATGCCTATAGAACCTATGGGAAAAATCAACGAAACACAGATTATTCGTCATCAAGAAGGGGCAACCTCGAAACAGAAAAAAAAAGAGACACCCCAGAAAAAAAACCCGGCAAAAGAATCCGAAAAGTCCGGAAGGATAGACATCAAAATTTGATATGGGAACCAACGTTATTACAACCAATAGGAAGTCAGGTTTGGAAAAGGAAAAACAGATCCTGAACCTCGAACTTACCGAGATCCGGGAAATATCGGAGCTCATATTCATGAAGCTTGAGAAGAAGATCGAGGCCATCCAGACCCTTGAATCGTCGGTGGACAAAAAATTAAACCTGCTCATTCAGCGGGCTGAGGCTATCGACAAAAAGATGCAGGCCGAAGAGGGTCTTGCCGCTTCCCTGGAAAAAAAGAAGACTGATCTGGAACAGCTGATCCGGCGTGCTGAAGCACTCGAAAACAACCTGCAGTCGAAGGAGAAAATTGCTGGTTCAATAGAAAAGAAAATATCGGACCTTCATCGGTTGAATCTGCAACCCGAAGCGCTGAAACCACAGGTTGGCAGCTCAAGCCGCCATCAGGAGATCGTTGCGCTCAGCCGGAAAGCACTCTCTTCCCGGGAAATAGCTGAAGTTCTCGACATGCCATTGGGCGAGGTCGAACTCATTCTTGATCTCTCTCTCCAGCAGGCATGAGATAAATCTTGCCGTAGGGGAAATTTTTTCCCCCTGATTCGGATTTGCCGAGGTCATTATTCTTACCCGATCCTGCTAAACGACGCATGTGTGGCTGATTTTCCATGATTATCGGAATTGTGCCCGCCGAACGAAAAGATGGCATAGTACTTGCTGATATAAGGAAGTAACATGTATAAAGGAATTTACATAGCAGTCTCCGGAGCGGTCTTAAAACAGACGCAGCTCGATGTACTCAGCCAGAATCTCGCTAATGCGAATACCGCTGGCTATAAGAAAGACACGCTTTCCTTTAAGGATTATCTCTTCCAACCAGAACCAAGCTCCACTCCTGACGGCCGAGACATGGCAGATTATTCCGGTTCCAAAACAGACCTGTCAAACGGAAACACCGTCAGCACGGGTAACGATTTCGACATCGCAATTGAAGGCAGCGGTTTTATAGCTCTCGAAGGGGGTCAGTATACTCGCGGTGGCAACCTGAGAAAAAACAGCGAAGGCTACCTTACTACCAGTGACGGCATCAAGGTCCTTGGCCAAGGCGGACCAATCAATATACCTGCCGACAGCATCAAGGTCAGCATAGACCTTCAGGGCAATGTATCGGTTATTACAGCAGGCAGTCCTCTGCCATCGCAAGTTGATACCATAAAAATTGTAGATTTCGGTCCTGGTGCAAACCTCACCAAGGCAGGAGATGGCCTGTTCACGGCCGACGCCGGTTCAGGTACAACATCGACATCTACGATAAAGCAGGGATATCTGGAAACGTCGAATGTAAACGTTGTGAAGGAAATGGTACAGATGATCCAGGCAATGCGTGAATTCGAAACATATCAAAAAGCCATTCAGGCTTTTGACAGCGCAACATCAAAAGTAACGAATGATTTAGGGAGGCTATCATAATATGATGAGATCATTGTATATCGCCGCAACAGGCATGGAAGCGCAGAATCTGAACATTGACGTAATATCCAACAACCTGGCCAACGTAAACACCAATGGTTTCAAAAAAAGCAGGCCAGCCTTCGAAGACCTCCTCTACCAGACGACCAGAACGCCTGGAGCCACCTCGGCGGAAGGCTCGCAAATCCCATCTGGAATCCAACTGGGCATGGGTGTGAACCCGGTTGCAGTCGAAAAAATCTTTCTACAGGGCGACTTCAGCCAGACCGGCAACAGCCTGGACACTGTCATCCAGGGCAACGGTTTTTTCCAGGTACAGATGCCAGACGGCACTACATCGTACACTCGCGCCGGTTCTTTCCAGCTTGACAGTCAGGGACGGATTGTCACCCCAGACGGATATCCGGTGGAACCGACAATTACCGTTCCGCAAACCGCCACGAGCATCAGCATCAGTTCCGATGGAATCGTTTCAGCGGTCGAACCGGGAACCACTACGCCCGCCCAGCTTGGTCAGATACAACTCGCAAATTTTATAAATCCAGCGGGTCTAAGCGCGCTCGGATCAAATCTTTTCCAGCAGACAGCATCATCGGGAGATCCTGTAACCGGCAATCCCGGAGCAAATGGATTAGGCACCATCCTGCAAGGCTCTGTTGAAATGAGCAATGTCAATGTGGTCGAGGAAATGGTGAATATGATCGCGGCCCAGCGCGCCTATGAGATGAACTCCAAGACAATCCAGGCGGCCAACGAAATGCTTCAAGTAGCGAACAACTTGGGGCAGACTACTTAATAAGTCGATAAAATAAAGGCCCTCAATTAACGTGAAATATTCACTGATACAGAAAAACGTTATTGAGATGGTATTATAACTTTTTTCAAACCCGAGCACAGAATCGCGCTCGACTATATCAAAAAATAGAAAATAACAAGTTCAGGGTGATCCAGCGTCGAGATGTGGTTGACGAGACCAAATATCTTTGTCTCAATGTATTGACCTGCATGCTTCCTGGTTTTGATCAAAATGGCTCAAAAACGTGCACTCGGTTAGAACTTGACGCACATAGTGAGGTAATAGTCATGAGTAAGGCATGCGTCGCAAGACGGGTGGGAAATCGGAAGGCGTGGTCGGGGTTCCTGGCTGCATCCTTTCTCTTTTTGGCAATCAGTCTTCTATCGGTGCAAACAGTTCCGGCCTCGACCGAATCATGGAGTTTTGAGCCAACGCTCCATAGCTACATTTTGCAGCACTATCCTTGGGCGGAGGTAGATATCACCGATCTCCAGCTAAGCGCAATGCCTCCGTCATACTCGCCATCATCGGTCACCGTCGAAAAAGCGCCTCCCGGCAGGGCCAGCTTCCGCCTTGAATTCAAGGATGGTACTTCCGTAATGGCAACGGCGTTCATCAAGGTTTTTGACCACGTGGTCTTGAGCAGGTCGGCATTTCCCGGAGGATACGTATTGAAGCAGGATGACGTGTATTCAACGCTTATGGAAAGCGGCCGCATTCCCCGGGGCGCAATTCGTGTTGAGGACCAGGCCGTCGGCAAGCCACTCTACCGCGCCATTGTGCCGAACATGCCGATTACGAGCGCCATGGTCTCTGAAACACCGTTGGTCAAACGAGGGCGCAAAGTCATGATCTGCATCGAGTCCCCGGCTTTTTCCATAAAAACCGATGGTGAATTGACCCGCGATGCCGCTGTTGGCGACTATGTGCAGACCGTCAACCTAATGTCCAAAAAAATCATAACAGGCCTACTGGTCAATGAGAACACAGTCCGTGTGGAGTACTGAAATGAAGAGTCCTGAAGTCATCAGTACGAAACAAGAATACAGGGAGCAAATACAGGAGACAAAAAAAATGGTTGCCCGTCTTCTATGCTTCGCTGTCTGCTTTCTAACCCTTTCCTGTGCATCAGCGCCCAAGCTACCACCACCTCCTCCGCGGTATGTGTATGAGCACAATCAGGCAGCGGAGGTTAAGGCTAAATCGCCGATCCCGGGGACCAACTCGCTTTGGTCTGATTCCGCTAGTCTCTACGAGGATGTAAAGGCCAGACGGCTGAATGACCTCATCACCATCAATGTGGTGGAAAACATTTCTGGTTCGGGAACGGCAAACACTGCAACAGACAAAACATCCTCTACCGTAGGGGCGGTAAATAACGTATTTGGCCTTCCGTCGAACCTGGGTTTGGCCAATCTGTACGGCAAGGGATTTACTTTTTCCCCGAACGTAAACGGATCCATGACTGACAGCTTCAAGGGCGATGGTTCTACCACCCGGGCGGGAAGCCTTGTAGGCACTATCACGGCTAATGTTGTTGAGGTAATGCCGAACGGCAATATGGAAATTGAGTCGAGGAAAGAAATCACCATTAATAATGAAAAACAGATTCTTATCCTTCGAGGCATGGTGCGTCCTGACGATGTGGCGGTTGATAACAGTGTCTTAAGCAGCCGGGTTGCAAATGCGGAAGTTTATTTTGTCGGAAATGGCGTGGTTTCAAGTAAGCAGGATACGGGTTGGTTCGATAAAATTCTCGATAAAATATGGCCATTCTAAACAAAATAATAGAATACGTGCAGTATAGAGTAGTCAGTGTGAATGCCCCGCTGACCCGTTTACTGCTTTGCCTTGGCCTCTGTACTGTCTGCTGTCTGCTGCCTACCGCCTCCCCCGCCGAGCGCATCAAGGACATTGCTTCGTTCGAGGGCATGCAGGAAAACCAGCTTGTCGGCTATGGCCTCGTCGTCGGACTGGACAAGTCCGGCGACACGGGTAACCAGACGCTCCAGGCCATCTCAAATATGCTGCAGCGGATGGGCCAGTCCATATCGATAGCAAACATCACGGCTAAGGACACGGCAGCGGTCATGGTTACGGCCACGCTTCCGCCATTCCCAAAGCCGGGAATGAAGTTGGATGGCATTGTTTCCGCCATCGGCGATGCTAAAAGCCTTCAGGGTGGCACGCTGCTTCTCGCACCTCTCAGGGGTCCCGATGGCAAGGTTTATGCGCTTGCCCAAGGAGCGGTTTCGGTTGGCGGTTTCATCGGCGGAGGCGGAGGAACCTCGGTCCAGAAGAACCATACTACAGCCGGTACAATTATCAGCGGTATAATCATAGAAAACGAACCGCGTTTCACCTTAGGAGCAGGCAATGAAATTCGCGTCTTTCTGAACAACCCGGACATTACGACTGCGGTCACGACAGCGAGAACAATCAACGAAGCGTTGAATGACAATACGGAGGCAACAACTGTTGACCCGACAACAATTAAGTTGAAGATCCCTGAGCAGTACCAGGGGAAACTGATGCAGTTCATCGCGCTTGTAGAAAGTCTGAATGTCCCCGTGGATATGCCCGCGCGAGTGGTCATTAACGAGCGGACCGGTACGGTCGCCATCGGCGAGAACGTCAGAATCGAGCCCGTGGCCATCGCCCACGGCAATCTGACCATTGAGATCAAGACCGAGTACAAGGTGTCCCAGCCTCTTCCACGGGCGCCTAGCGGTGCCCAAACCATCGTGACCCCAGAAGAAACGGTGGACGTCAAAGAGCAGAAAGCCTCGCTCATAGAGGTATCAGGAGCAACACTCGGTGAAGTCGTCAGGGCACTGAACGCGTTGGGAGTAACCCCGCGAGACCTCGTCTCAATCCTTCAAGCGCTGAAGTCGGCAGGTGCCCTAAGGGCCGAGGTGGAGATTATCTGATGCTGAACGCGCCCGGTACAACCGATATGCGTCGACTGAGCCTCGAAGCCGCAGGAGGGAAAAACGACCCCAAAGCCATAAAGGCAGTGGCCAAGGATATGGAAGCGCTCTTTGCATACGAGATGATCAAGGTCATGCGGGAGACGACGGACGACTCGTCGCAGAACTCTTTTGGCAAAGACACTTACATGAGCATGTTCGATATGGAGCTTTCCCGTCTCTTCGCCGAACGGGGAATGGGTCTTCAGGACATGATCGAAAGAGGGCTTACGTCCATCGCGGGAAAGGGGAATCAGTTAACCCTGCCACAGCAAGCAGACCGGGCACAGGATCAAAAACAAGCGTTGCAGTCAGAGGTCAAGAGCCTGCTCCCGGATATTCAAAACCCGCAAATCAGTTCGGGATTCGGTATGCGAAAGGATCCCCTTACCGGGGAGCATGAGTTTCATAAGGGCATAGACATTGCCGCTCCCGCAGGCGCTAATGTCCATGCAATCCGGAAAGGAAAGGTTGTGTTCAGCGGTGAGCAACGGGGTTACGGCAATGTCGTGATTGTAGACCATGAAAACGGATTTATAACCAAGTATGCGCACAATCAAAAAAATCTGGTAAAGGAAGGCGACGAGGTCGATGGGGGGTCGGTTATTGCACACGTAGGATCCTCTGGAAAATCAACGGGTTCTCACGTTCATTTTGAGGTGCTGTATAGGGGGCAGGCAGTGAACCCCAGCATTCTCCTGACACACGGGCAAGATTAAAGTTTTTCTGGCTTCTGCCGATAAGAAAAACACAAATCATGCCTCAAGTGAAGGAGAAATTATGAATATCAATTCCAGCAAACCGCCTGAAGGCCAGGGACAGAGCTGCAGCGCACAAAATGCGAGGAACGTCCAGCAATCCCAAGCTGCAGAGCAGAAGGATAATGCCGCGCCGACACAGCAGACCGGCAGTGCAGACCGGGTGGATATCTCCGGCACCAGTAAGGAAATCACCGACATCATGTCCGCGGTCAACCAGCTTCCCGATGTGCGGAACGACAAGGTGCAGGCGATCAAGCAGAGTATTGATGCAGGCACCTATTCCGTTGACGCTAGCAAGGTGGCCTCGTCGATCATCAATAGCATATGAAGTGGACTAACGATATTAAATCCATACTGACCGAACAGGTAGGCGGTTACCGCCGCCTGCTCGACATCCTCCAACGCGAACGCGCATGCCTTCTCCACTTCGATCCCTGCGGAGTGGAAGTCCTCGCCAAGGAGAAAGACACCATTGTGATGAAACTGAAGCTCTTAGAGGAGGAACGGGTGAGGCTCGTCCGGGCCTTCACAGAGGAACACGGAATTGCCGACAAAGCAGCATTTTCCAAGCTCGCCGAAACAGCCGGCGATGACTCCTTCCAGCGACTCCGCCTCCAACTCATTTCGCTCCTCCAGAGCATCATGGAATTGAACGGCTTTAATCGCGTTCTGATTGAACGATCCACCTCGGTCGTGAAAAACGCACTGAATTTTCTGGGTTCCATCGGCATAGCGGTGCAAACGAAAAACTCCGGCACACTTTTTTCGAAGGAAGCATAAATGTCTCTTACCGGCCTCTATAACATTGGTGAATCGGCGTTGGCAGCGAGCCAAGCTGGGCTCGCTGTAACCAGCAATAATATAGCGAACGTCAATACCCCTGGTTATGATGCTGAGGCAGTCACCCTCAGCATTTCAAACCCTATCCAGACCAGCGCAGGATCCATCGGAACCGGTGTTACGGCTACCGGGATCACGCGCAACTATAACCAGTTCATAGGAGCTCAACTACTTACCCAGCAGCAGAACCAGAGTGCTTCTTCATCATTAAGCCAGACATTGGGACAGGTGGAGCAGTTAATGAACGAGGATCAAGGCGTCGGCTTGTCCACGCCATTGAGCAATTTTTTTAACGACTGGAACAATGTAGCATCATCTCCTGACTCTTCGGCAGCCCGCACCACTCTGATCCAGGATGCAGGCACCCTTGTAACAACAGCTCAGACGATCGGAAGCAGCCTCAACGCTACAGTTAGCAACGCAAACCAGGCAATCACCAGTGATGTAGGCCAAATCAATACGATTGCAACAGAAATTGCAGGGCTCAACAAGCAAATTGTTCAACAGGAAGCAGGCGCAAACGGATCTCAGCCAAGTGCATTACTAAGTCAACAAGACGCCCAATTAACGGCACTTGCCCAACTCACAAACTTTTCCACATATACAAATAGCGACGGATCAATTACCGTTGAAGTCGGCGGGCAAAACCTTGTTTCTGGCTCGCAGGCCTACACGATGAGCACTGCAGCTGATTCGAACGGCAACCAGGCTGTAATGCTAAATGGAAATAATATTACGTCTGGTATAACGGGTGGAGATATCGGCGGGCAAATTTCCTCCATAAGCGGGATTCAAAATACAACGCTCACAGGGCTGGAAACGCTTATTACTTCCCTTACGCTGCAGGTGAATAAATTAAATAGTTCCGGATACGGCCTCGACGGGTCGACTGGGAATAATTTTTTCAATGCACCACAGCTTACTACGCTCAATAATACGACGAACTCGGATATCACGGCCACGGTAAGCAATGAGGCCAATCTCTCCGCTACAGTATACAATTTTACCTTTTCTGGCGGAAAATACAGCGTTTATAACAGCCAGACAGGCGCGATTGTTACCGGTCCTACTGCTTATACGGCAGGGACTCCGATCGATCTTAGCTCAACACTCGGCATGACGGTGGATATACCGGCAGGGACGCCGGCTTCAGGATCCTTTACCATCAGCCCGCTTACCTCGGCAATCAGCAACTTCGGAGTGGCACTTACCGACCCCAACCAGGTAGCCGCCGCCTCTACGGCTGCAGGTGTCCCGGGTGATAACAGCAACGCGACACTCATTTCACAACTGGCTGGACAAACGATAAGCGCTCTTGGCAATGAGACTTTCTCTGATTACTATAGCGGCATTGTAGCCACGGCCGGTTCAGCCGCACAATCGGCATCCGACAATCTTACCTTTGATAACAACCTGGTCTCGTCCCTTCAGAGCCAGGAGCAATCGGCCTCAGGCGTCTCTCTCGATCAGGAGGCGACTAATCTTATGCTTTACCAGAGATCCTACGATGCGGCCGCTCAGCTTATTACCATAACTGATCAAATGGTCCAGACATTGCTTAATATACAGACGTCGGGGTAATACTATGAGAATAACCACATCCATGATCTCTAGTCAGTTACTGGCTGACATCCAGAACAGCCAGACATCTGAGGACAATATGACCCAGCAGCTGGGTACGGGCGATAATATACTTACTCCTTCCGATAATGTCATGGGCACAGTCCGTTCCATGGACTACCAGGTGAATATCAGTAGTGACGGCCAGTATGAGAACAATATAGACAACGCAAGCAATAATCTTAACGAGACAAACACCGTTCTCACTTCAATATCCGATACGCTCTCAAGCATTACAGGCATTCTGAATAGTGCAACCTCGTCATCAGGGCAGAGCAGCCAATTGGCCAGTCAGGTATCCCAGCTGCAGAATCAGCTTCTTGGCTATGCAAACACCAATATTGGCGGTGACTATCTGCTCTCAGGTTTTCAGACAGGCACGCAGCCCTATGCGGCGGGTACCTCTGATTATCAGGGCGATACAGGGCTCCAGAACGTTCCCATCGGCGAAAATGCGACAATTGCGCAAAATGTTCCAGGCACCAGTGTACTTAGTTACACTCAAACAAAACCGTATACAGCCACGCTATCGAATGGCGATACCGCAACCTATACTAATGGAGGTACTACGGTAGCGGGTGAACCGATAGTAAATGTTAGCATCACTGATGCCAACCATAATCCGGTTTCGAATTTCAGTTTTTCAAATGCAATCCAGCTGACTGGCATGCTGAGCACGGCCGTAGCAAATAACGACACTACCACTATCGATGCGCTCCAGTACCCCTTTAGCCAGATGCAGAACCAGGTAAATACGGCCCAAGCTGATGTAAGCGCAAGTTTGAACGGACTTAAGGATCAAACAACTAACCTGACCCAAAGCACGACCATCACGCAGAACAGCCTTTCCACGATCCAGAGCGCGGACACCGCCTCGCTTGGCGTGGAGATTCAGCAGGCGAACACAGATCTTCAGGCCCTCTACTCAGCATCTGCTGAGATTCTTCCCTTGTCTCTCTTTAGCTTTCTGCAGTCGTCAAGTACCGGGTAGTTGATTCACAATAAATATTGCTCAAGTATTTTTTTAACAAATCTTTGGCACGAGCAGAAATAATGGGCATCAGGAATGCCCGAAAAACACCCCAAGAATTCTGGACGCGCAAAAAGGCTTTAAATCTCCTCAATGCCTCCCTCGTACAAATCAGGCTCTCGCGGAAGACTTCGCGCTTTCAAAGCGAGCCGATGCCCGCAGGCCCAAGGCAATCGTCTTGTTTTCTCTCCTTCCCTGATCGATCATCAGCAGCTCATCATTTTTTGAGCAGACCAAACCGCAAAGCTGGATCATGGCTATATCGCCGGCCTAGACTTGGCTCGATGAGGCGGAAACAGAATTGTTCTTTGCTCGATTGATGCGCGGTGGTAGGGACGCGTAATAACCAGACGTCTATTCTCTCGTGGAGATAAATCTCCAGAGTCATGAGCCCACTATCCTCGCTAGATATCCGCCGTTCTCGGCATCCAGCGCCGTGCAATTCTCTTGGTAGATTTCTTTTCATCGTCGACCACCTCCCGCTCCTCCGCATAAAGAGAGGCTTGCCAAACGTGAAAAAATAGATTCTAGGCTCGAGTGTGGAGCAAAAGAATATCGTAAATCGAAGGTTGTGCCAGATTGTTCAAATACCAGCATTGTATTGTAAACATCTTTGTCCGGAGCAGGTTCCGGGAATTGAAGAGCATCGGGTGGGTATCTGTGTAATGGTGCTCCCACCGTCCGTCAAACAGACTATCCAATGTCATAAAATTACAACATTTCATTCATTGCATTTTTTCGATATCCCCCCAAAAGTACCCCTATATATTTTATTTGCTATCGAACTCGGCGTTCCATCAAGATTCGACTCTGCGATAATTTATCACCAACACATTGTAGATTAGTCAATGCGATTGCCACGCGGCCCGGTGCCGGTCGTAAACTTGACACCGAGACGGTATCGCCGTTGTAATTTTTAACTCAAGCATTACTCGAGGAATCTATGGCAATGGTTTGTCGAATTGACACCGGTCGGAAATGTCAGAGTCAACTGGACAGTGATTGGTATGAAGGATGTAATCCCGCCCGCGTTGATATCATTTCAGTTCGCCGCTATGCTATAATTTTAAATAAATACGGATTCTTACAAAAATCGTAAAAATCGGAAATTTTCGCTCCGCTGAAACGTCTCTGGAGTGAAAAAATAAACAGGTTGCAGTGTCACTACCGGGAACGGAACGATGAAGAAATATTAATGTCTGATTGAAAAGTACAAGGACCTTATCATGTCACGATCAGCCAGACTATCTCCGGTTGCGCTCATCATTGTTTTTCTGTTGTCCGGTTGTGTGAAAGTGGGGCCGGACTTCCACAGGCCGGAGAGTGTAGTTTCGCCGAGCTGGATAGTGGCTGGACATAAAAGGGTGCGAAATGGGTCTTCGGATTACCGCGCATGGTGGAAGGTATTCAACGACCCAGTCCTAGATGGGCTTATTGACCGTGCATACAGCGAGAACCTCACGCTGAGGATTGCAGGAATTCGCATACTGGAAGCCAGGGCACAACTCGGCATTGCCATAGGGAGTATCTTTCCCCAAACCCAGCAGGCTTCGGGGTCTCTGGAACATATCAAGACAAGTGAATCTTCTCCCCAGTTCTTTCCTGAATATTCCATTGATCAAATAGGGATTAACGCAGGTTGGGAACTCGATTTTTGGGGAAAGTTTAGACGGTCGATCGAGTCGGCCAATGCCACGTGGCTTGCAACAGTCGCTGATTACGATAATGCCATGGTCAGCCTTACGGCCGATGTTGCCATTTCATATATTACGATCAGGACGCTCGAAAAACAGATAGCCATTGCCTGTGAAAATGTGGATGTCCAGAAAGAAAGTATGCAGATCACGGAAGCCAGGTTCCATTTTGGCACAGTTACTCAGTTGGATGTGGCGCAGGCCCGAACAGTCCTCAATAACACCCTTGCTTCTGTCTCACCCCTTGAAACCCAACTGCGGCAGCAGGAAGATGCCCTTTGCGTATTACTGGGGATTGCGCCACGAGACTTAGCGGATTTAATCAAGGGAAATGCTGAAATCCCTGTCTCTCCGCCTGAGGTAATCGCAGGCATTCCTGCCGACCTTCTCCGACGTAGACCGGACATTCGGAGTGCGGAGTACCAGGCAGCTGCTCAATCAGCCCAGATCGGTGTGGCCAAAGCTGACCTTTATCCGGCTTTCTCACTGAGCGGAATGTTTGGCTTTCTGTCAAGCAATTACGGACGATCCGAACTCGCAGACATCTTGGAGTGGAAAAACCGAACGTTCCAGATTGGCACTTCATTCCAGTGGAATATTCTTAATTATGGCCAAATCACGAATAATGTCCGAGTGCAGGATGCCAGGTTCCAGGAACTGCTTGTTACATATCAGAACACAGTCTTGAAGGCACAACAGGATGTGGAAGATAATCTGGCTGCCTTTCTGAGAGCCCAGGAACGGGCCCAGTATCTGGCCCAGAGCACTGTGGCTGCCAAGGATGCATTTGATATCGCGGCTAAACAATATCGGCAAGGCATCACAGACTTTACCACCGTGCTGGTAGCCCAACAGAATCTTTTGAATGAGCAGGACAATCTGGCCGTTACTATGGGCAATATATCCAGCGGGTTGGTTGGAGTCTATAGGTCTCTGGGCGGGGGTTGGGAAATCCGTGAAGGCAAGGAATTGGTGCCTCCCACTATTAAAGAGGAAATGACGAAACGTACTGATTGGGGCAAATTGCTCGCACCTGCATTATATAATCCGCCATTATTGACAGAGCCCAAGTCATCAATCCGGCCCCCGGATTGGTAGAGAATACAGGAGAGGAAGCCAAGCATGAAGATTTGGACGGAGCTCATGAAAGTTGCATGCTGGAGCGCCTTGATTGTCTTTGTCCTTATTGCAGGGTGCAAAGCAAAGAAAGCCGCGCCTCCTCCTCCGCCTGAAGTTACGGTTAAACAGCCGGAGCAGCGGATCGTGACCGACTATCTCGAACTTAGCGGAAACACCCAGGCAATAAATACTGTTCAACTGGTCGGTAGGGTGCCGGGTTACCTCGATAAGGTCTTTTTTCACGATGGGCAAATGGTCAAAAAAGGCCAAACGCTTTTTCTCATCCAGCAAAATACATATCAAGCCAGGCTTCAGCAGGCAGAAGGACAAGTCTTATTACAAAAAGCCCAGTTGGAATATGCTGCGAGCCAGTTTACCCGCTATTCCGCATTGTTGCCGGAAAAGGCTGCCGCGCAATCCGATGTCGACAACTGGAAGTACCAGCGGGATGCTGCCCAGGCCAACCTGAAAGCAGCGGAAGCACAACGTGACCTTGCCAAACTTGATCTGAGTTATACGGAGGTTACCGCCCCTTTAGACGGCCGTATCGACCGTAGGCTGCAAGACCCAGGCAACCTTGTGGGCACAGATACCGGCAACTCTGTCCTGGCTCAGCTCAACCAAATCGACCCGATCTATGTTTATTTTACGATCAGCGATGCGGACTTGGCCCGGCTTATGAAGAGTGCTCATGGGATCCCCGGGAGTGGCAGTCTCCAAAAATGGCCGGTATTTATAGGGTTGACGGATGAAAAAGACTACCCGCATCACGGCCACCTCGATTTTGCTTCAATCAGTCTTACTCCCACCAGCGGCACTCTCCTTATGAGGGGAGTTTTTTCGAATCCCTCCGGGAGAATACTGCCGGGCCTGTTTGCAAGGGTGCAAGTGCCCCTGGAGAAAGAAGCCGCGTTCCTCTTGCCTGAAACTGCTATTAGTAATGATCAGCAGGGCGATTATGTTCTGATTGTAAACGAAAAGCATATTGTGGAACGTCGCCTTATAAAAACCGGTCCTTCGAGAAATGGTATGCGGGTCATCGAAGAAGGCCTTACCGGGGGAGAATGGGTCATTACCAACGGTATATTAAAAGCGTTTCCCGGACGCCAGGTCACTCCTGTGTCTGAGAGCGGGCGGGGAAAACAATGATCTCCCGATTCTTTATCGAACGGCCCATCTTCGCCAATGTCATAGCGGTGATCACAATAGTCATCGGGCTTGTGTTCCTCCGTAGTCTTCCTGTTGCTCAATACCCACAAATCGTTCCGCCAACAATTCAAGTTTCCACGAGCTATCCAGGAGCGAGCGCTGAAGTTGTGGCGCAAACGATTGGAGTGCCTATCGAACAGGCGGTCAACGGCGTCGAAGGTTCCATCTATACGTCGTCTACCAGCGGCAGCGACGGCAGTTACACCCTGACGATCACCTTCGATGTCGGGACCGACCTGAACAAGTCGATAGCCCTTGTGCAAAACCTGGTGAACACTTCCCTTGCCCAATTGCCTGGGGTCGCTCAGCAACAAGGGGTCAATGTCAAGAAAATCTCTACTAATATATTGCTGGTTGCAAGCCTCTATGCCGACGACGAACGATTTGATGAAGTGTTTCTCTCTAACTACGGAATTATCAATCTTCAAAACCCGCTGGCGCGTATTCCTGGTGTAGCTCTGGTAAGGATCATCGGCGCCGGTCCTTACAGCATGAGGATCTGGCTGGACCCTAAGAGACTTCAGATTTTCGGCCTTACTCCAGCCGATATTCTTACAGCTATTCAAGGCCAGAATGTCCAGGTAGTCTCCGGACAGCTTGGTGCCCCGCCGGTGCCGAAGGATCAGCCGCTGCAGTTAACGATTACGGCCCTTGGCCGTCTGTCGGATGTGGGCCAATTTGAAAATATAATCGTAAAATCTACCACCGGAGCAGCGGCTCAGATAGTGAGGATTCGCGACATAGGCCGTGTGGAGTTAAGCCAGCAGAATTTCAACAACTATTCGCGATTTACCGGTCACAAGTCAGCCCAGATGGCTGTTTTTGCACTGCCCGACGCCAATGCCATCTCTGTTGCCGACTCCGTTTACCGCGCCATGGCCGATTTGAGTAAGACATTTCCCGCAGGACTCAAATATGGCATCCGGTTCGATACCACCAGGTTTGTCCGGGAGTCCATTTCAAAGGTGTATGAGACACTCATTATAGCCGGCATTCTCGTGCTGATCGTAATTCTCGTCTTCCTGCAAAGTTTCAGAGCCACATTGGTTCCTGCCACTACTGTTCCTGTCACTATTATCGGTGCTTTCATTGCGATAGCCGCCCTCGGTTTCACCATAAACCTGATGACTCTGTTTGCCCTGGTCCTTTCTATCGGCATAGTGGTGGATGATGCCATCGTCATTGTCGAGAACAGCTCATACCATGTCGAGGAGGGAATGCCACCCAAAGAAGCGACGATCAAAGCTATGAATGAACTGACAGGACCTGTCATGGGTATTACCCTGGCCCTGGTTGCGGTCTTCCTACCGGCTGCCTTCCTTCCCGGCATTACAGGACAGCTATTCCGGCAATTCGCCCTCGTGATCGCCTCTACCTCTGTTATCAGCGCCATTAATGCGCTGACGTTAAAGCCTGTTCAGTGCGCTTACTGGCTGAGACCCCGGGGAAACAAACCTGTCAATTGGTTTTACAGGGAATTCAATAAAGGATTTCAGTCGGTGACCAAAATCTATATTGGGGCAGTTACACGCATGGTGAAAAAGCCGGCCCTGTTTATTGCCATCTTTGCCGTTATAATCACAGCAACATTCCTTTTATTTCTAAGCCGCCCTACAGGTTTTCTTCCAACCGAAGACCAGGGCTACGGCATTATCGTCTCCCGCTTGCCGCAAGGGGCGTCCCAGCCCCGGTCACGGGAAGTTGCCGCGAAAATTAATGCAATTCTGAACAGAACTGCCGGCGTTGATTTCTGGGTGCATATAGGAGGTTTATCGATTCTGGACAACGCCAATGTCTCTAATTTTTCCACGACATTCGTCGTTTATAAGGACTGGAAGGACCGCGGAACTTCATTAGACCAGGATACGATTGTTTCGAGCGTCAACCGTGAGCTTGCTGGAATTCAGGAAGCCCAGGCTATCATGGTGGTCCCGCCGCCGATCCGGGGGCTAGCCCAAACGGGCGGTCTGCAAATGATGGTTGAAGACCGCGGCAACGTCGGACTGCAGGAACTCCAGAAGGCCACAAGCGAACTTGTCCGGAATGGAAATTCCAATCCCGCCCTGCAGGGACTAAATACTACATTTGCGCTAAGCAGCCCGCAACTATATCTGAATATCGATCGTACCAAAGCGGAGTCATTTCAGGTTCCCATGTCTAATGTTCTGGATTCCCTACAGGCTTACATGGGATCTTCGTTTGTTAACCTGTTTAACAAATATAACCAGGTATTTCAGGTTTACATACAGGCTGACACCCGCTACCGTCTGCAGCCGCAGGACATAAAAAACCTATATGTCCGCAACCAAAAGGGGGACATGGTCCCCCTCGGAAGCCTGCTGGAGATCAGGAAGGTACAGGGTTCTGAGTTGATTACCCGCTATGACCTTTATCCGTCAGCGGCCATTTTCGGATCCGCTGCGCCCGGGTATAGCTCAGGCCAAGCCAATGAAGCAATGGAACAGATGGCTGCCAAACTGTTGCCGCAAGGAATAGCTTATGAATGGACATCTACAACTTACCAGGAAAAAAAAGTGGGCAAACAGGCCTATTTCATATATACCCTGTCCATTTTTCTGGTCTATATGGTATTGGCCGCTTTATATGAGAGCTGGACCTCGCCTGCGGCAGTCGTCATGGTCGTACCCCTGGCTCTCGTCGGGGTCCTCCTGGCCATAATGGCCCGGGGCTATGACAACAACCTGTATACCCAGGTGGGACTGGTGCTGATGATTGCCCTTGCGAGCAAGAACGCGATTCTCATTGTGGAATTCGCCCGCGACCTGCACCATGGAGGCATGAGTATAGAGGAAGCCGCAATTGAGGCGACCCGTCGCAGGTTCCGGCCCATTATTATGACTTCGTTTGCTTTCATCCTGGGAGTGGTGCCGCTTGTTGTTGCTTTCGGCGCCGGCTCGGCAGGCCAGCGGGCCATAGGTACGGTTGTTTTTGGTGGCATGTTATCATCGACCCTTCTAGCCATCCCGTTTGTTCCGGTATTCTATGTTGCACTCGAACGACTGAGTGAAAGGGTTAAAAAAGGTAAGCCCTCTGCATAGTTTTTTGCTCACTCTAACATATATGGGCGCGCCAAAAAACCGCTCTAGGGAAAAGCAAGATTTCCAAGCGAGGGATAAACATCTCCGACATGTCCTTTGGCTCATGACGGTGAGCGTTATCCTGAACAACGACAAATTTCGGGTATATTTCATGAAGAATAAGCAAGCTGTCTACCCTATAAAAAGGCAGTAATGGTAACGATGAACAATTTGACCAGGATGCTTTTTGCGATGCTCTCACAAGACCTAACACTAAGTTGCCATAAGCCAAGCATCATTTAGATTCATTAAATAAGTTTTAAGTAACTTTGGTATTAGATAATCACGATAAAAGCAGTAATTGGATTTTTTGATATAATAAATATAAAGTAAATTAAAATAGTTGAGAGTGTCAGCCAGTTCACTCGTCGGTTTAAATGCTCAATAAAATAAGTTGTAGCGAGAAATAATAATTTTACTATTGTTACACGATAAGTTTCTTTCATGTCAAACTATGCTGTATCTTGAATTGTAGTAATCTTGTCTCTACTTCACACCAGAAATCGTTATTGCTAGCATAGGTAGCGCTCAGAAGGGCTTTCTCGCTCACCTAAAGTGCTTCGTGGTCATACTATCGCGGCATTTTTCGAATTGGGTCTTCTTTAAAACTTATATTGATGCGTGCCTGACTAACGCGCTCAGCATGAAGGCGTGTGATGAATAAATTTATCATTAATTCTGCAAATTATGAGTCATAAGATTTTATAAACTAGTCTATACAACAATAATCTAGCCGGGTGAGCGTCGACCACCTGTTCATGCCAGGTGTCTATACGTTTGTCGTTCACCGTTTTTTCCGTAAGACTGTACTCCTGTAGCCGTATTCCTTATTATGAAGGGACATTAGGGTACGATTATTCAAATACATAGCCCCTGCCCCGGGCGCATACGACGACAATTATTGGAACAACTGAGTCACAGGTCAGTGAGCGTAGCGTTTTGATCCTTCCGAGGGCGTCCGCTGCAGAGCCGACATGAAGAAAGCCACTCGCTGCATGTGATGTGAGTGGAGATCAACGAGGGGTATGAGGAAACGATTTATTATACTTATGGTGCTGCAGGCAGCAGTCATGCTGCTTTCGACGTGCGGCCAGAAGGGGCCGCTTCCGCCGGCCCCTACGACGCCGCCCACCGTAACCTCCATCACGCCCACCGATGGGGCGCTGAATGTCCCCGTAACTATAAATAACGGGATCGTAATAACGTTCAGCAACGAAATGGATGCTTCGACCATCAATAACAAAACGATTACGCTTTATTACAACGGCGAGCAGGGTACGGTTCCCTTATCGGTTACCTACAGCGATGCGAACGGCAAGTATACCGCCGTTCTTATGCCATCAGTCGTATTGAATCCGAGTACCCTCTACACGGTAACAGTCGCCAATACCGTCATGGACACGACCGGAATCGCCATGTCCGCGGCATTCACCAGCTCCTTCATTACCGGGATGCCCATGCCGCTCAGGGTCATCGATGTCCAGCCCGAAGACCGGTCACAAAATGTAGGCACGACGACCGCTATTTCAATCATGTTCAGTCAGCCTATCGACCCATCTACGATTTCCTCGGACACGATAATACTCAGTACGCCGACTGGAAACGTTCCGGGCAATGTTTCCTATAATGCGGCGACGGCCGCGGCCACGTTCGAACCCCTGAGTCCCCTTTCTCCCAATTCTACCTACATCGTCAACGTCACAACCGGGGTGCAAACCGTGTCGGGCATTCCCATGACAGACGCCTTCGTAGCGAGTTTTGTGACCGGAGCAGGACCTGACATTACAGCTCCCATGGTCATGTCGGCGCTCACCTTCCCGTCCACCACCGCCTCGGCGGCCGATGTGAACACGCCGATCAGTGTTACCTTCAGCGAACCGATGCTCCTGACGGGCCTCACGCCTTCGTCGATCATCGTCAGTAACGGCACGACCGGGATTCCCGGCACGATCATGTATGTCGACAATACGGTCATTTTCATGCCAAGCACGTCTCTTGCACCGTCGACCCTCTATACGGTCAGCATCCCCGAAGCGGTCAGCGATCTGTCCCTGAATTCGTTGTCGTCCGAATATACCTGGAGCTTTACTACAGAACCAGAGGCCTCGGACAGCGTCCCGCCTGCCGTCCTTTCCACCTTCCCGACCAGCTCTGCGGTCAATGTGCCAATCTACAACGACGTGGTCGCGCTCTGCAGTGAAGCCGTGCTTACGAGCTCGATCACGCCGACCACTACCTTTACGCTTGTCGACGGGAATGGAACAAGCATCCCCGGGTGGGTCACTTCCAGCGGCGCCACGCTTGTATTTACGCCTACGCAGCCCCTGGCATACAGTACAAACTACGTTGCCGAAATTACCTCGCATGCCACCAACCTTGCGGGAAACCCGCTTGTCAGCAATACGTCCGGGGGGTATACCTGGTCCTTTACTACCGAGGCCATTGCTACGTTTACCATCACGGCATCCGCCGCGGGGGGGAACGGCAGTATCACGCCATCCGGAGCGGTGATGCTGGTCTCGGGTGCGACGCAGACGTTCAGTATCACGCCGAATGCCGGCTACCAAATTGCAGACGTGCTGGTAGACGGCGTTTCGGTCGGCGCGGTGGCCTCCTACGCGTTCACGAACGTAACGGCGAACCACACGATCAGCGCCAGCTTCTCAATCATCACCAACACCATAACGGCGACGGTATCCAGCGGGAGCGGTTCCATCAGCCCATCGGGCTCCATGACGGTGAATTATGGTGCAAGCCAGACCTTCACGTTCACCCCGGCTACGGGGTACTCTGTTGCCGGCGTGCTGGTGGACGGCGTTTCGGTCGGTGCGGTGACCTCCTATGCGTTCAATAATGTAACAACGAGCCACACCATATCGGTAAGTTTCTCGATTGACGCGTTTACGGTGACGTCGTCGGTCACCGGCAGTAATGGGACCATCAGCCCGTCGACCGCCCAGACGGTTACCTACAATGCGACGACGGCATTCACTGTAACTCCGGCCACGGGATACACCGCCTCCGTGGGTGGTACTTGCGGCGGCACGCTGAACGGCACCACGTACACGACGAACGCAATCACGGCGAACTGCACGGTTGTGGCGAGCTTCTCGATCAACGGCAACACCATAACGGCTACGGTTTCCAGCGGAAGCGGGTCCATCAGCCCATCGGGCTCCGTGTCGGTGAATTATGGTGCAAGCCAGACATTCACGATCACCCCGGCTACGGGGTACTCTGTTGCCAGCGTGCTGGTGGATGGCGTTTCGGTCGGTGCGGTGTCCTCATACACGTTCACGGATGTTATAGCGAATCACACGATCAGCGCGAGTTTCTCGATCAACACGTTTACCGCGACGCCGTCGGTCATCGGCAGTAATGGGACCATCAGCCCAGCGACTGCACAGACGGTTGACTACAATGCGACCACGGCATTCACCATTACGCCGGCTACGGGATACACCGGCACGGTGGGTGGTACCTGCGGCGGAACGCTGTCAGGGAGAAACTACACGACAAACGCAATTACGGCGAACTGCAGCGTCGTGGCAAGCTTCACGATCAACACCAACACCATAACGGCGACGGTTTCCAGCGGAAGCGGGTCTATCAGCCCAGCGGGCTCCGTGTCGGTGAATTATGGTGCAAGCCAGACATTCACGATCACCCCGGCTTCGGGGTACTCTCTCGCCGAGGTGCTGGTAGATGGTGTCTTGGTCGGTGAGGTGACCTCCTATACGTTCGCGGATGTAACAGAGAACCACACGATCAGCGCGAACTTCTCAATCAACACCTATGCGGTAGCGCCGCTGACTGACGGGAGCGGGAACGGGACTATCAGCCCGAACACTCCACAGCCAGTGACCTATGGTAACACCACGCAGTTCACGATCACTCCGAACGCTGGATATAGCATTGCTTCGGTAGGCGGGACCTGCGGCGGCACGCTTAACGGAAACACTTACACGACGAATGAGATACTGGCGAACTGCACGGTTGTGGCGAACTTCTCGATAAACACCTATACGGTGTCGCCGTCGACTGACGGAGCAGGAACCATCAGCCCGAGCACTCCGCAGACAGTGCCGTATGATAATACTGTGATATTCACGGTTACTCCAACCACTGGATCCACCCCCACTATGGCTGGTACCTGCGGCGGCTCACTAGATCCAACTGGAACTATGTATACCACTGATCCGATAACGGCGAACTGCACGGTTGTGGCGAACTTCTCGAGATAGCCTGTTTGACTTTGACATGACAGGGCACACCAGAGAGCATGCCAGCCAAACTGGAATGCGGGAATAACGCATCACTACTCAACGATTACCGTCTCCTTCAACACAGCGTTAAACTGCATTTCCAAACCGGCCGAAATGGTGAGAAATACAGAAAGTTACATCGCATATTAAAAAAAGTCGACGTTAAAACTAATGATGCAGGTTTCTGGTGGCTTCACTGAGTACCGGGATTATCTTTGGTAGGTGGCAATTATCATTATGATAGTTCTCATGTGGAAAGTATGGACAGAGAGACTTAATTCTGAGCAAGAACTTAATTGTGTGCGGATACGGACAGGACCATAGTGTCGCACGGTATAAAAGTACCAAAGTATGTCGTTTACGCCAAAATTTGCTACCACGACACAGAAGTGTGCTGTGAACAATAATTTGGTGTTTATGGAAGCATAATTTGTCGCGTTAAGCTATATATATAATGCAAATAGATACAATTATTTACTTATTCAGAAGCAAAGATTGTCGCACTGTGTAATAAGGGAAGCATAGTTTGTCGAATAATGTAGAAACTAGCTTGGAAATTAAAGTATTACAAAATTAGCAGCCTCACCAGCTACCAGGAAGAAGTTGTTGACAGAAATCCTAATCACAAAATACAATGAAACAAAATAAATTCTGCACCTTCGCCAATATTATAATATACTCGACTTCACCTACTCTCTCGCAGTGGCGTTGACTATAATTCAAAGCCGAATACGACGTGAAAATTGCATATGAACGGCTCATCTGAGAGGAGCGTTTTTCGTGACCTACTCGAGCCAAATGGTTAGAATCGTCGTCCGGTTTCACTTCGTTCGACTCGACTAACCGACAAGATCATCTCAAATTTATCTCCATATATTTTGTAGTGGGGTATGGGTTAAACCAGTATGGTTTGATTTCTTTGAACCCCAACGTTTTGTAGAGTCCTATGTCAGACTTCATGGAGTCTATAGTATCTAGCTCCATTATTTCATGCCTCATATTTCTCGCTTCTTGGATTAGTGCGGTGCATCAAACTCGTTTCTAAGCTCTTAGTCATCGCTTGGGCGCTCATAAAGAAGGAATTCTACGATCCGAAATATCTCAATGCGGAGGATCAAAATGTACAGAAAAAGGCAGAGCGTGAAGTATAAAACCTGATTTCGGCGAGAGGGCCCAGTCTACATAGCTGAGCGGTTTAGACCTCGTTAGATACAATGAAGGGCCTCTCGTTTGAACGATAGACTTTGGATAAGGTATTTTTGGTGGCCAGAGCGAAAGCGCGGTACACCGAATAGCAGTAAATATTAGAAATATCGTTCGTCTGGATGCGAGAGACTCGCCGATAAAAGCAATGACGGCAGAAATACCGAAAGGAGAACTGCGACATGTAAGCGACCTAAAGACATCCTATCGAATAGACTCAAATCTTATCTGATTCTTGACTGGAGCGATATAGTATTTATCAACAAGCACGCACCGCCAATTTTGTGACACGCTTAACATCTGCAACTGAGATATAGATTACGTGCATAGTGTCCGTGCAGTCACACCATCTCAATAGCCCGATCTCTACTGGGCCTGGGCCCAGTCTATGGGAGGCCAGCTGGAGGGATGACAACTTGGGCTGCAGCTTACGCCATTATAATTTAGAGTATCCAGCAGTGTTGCCGAAGCCGGCCCCTCCATGACAGATGTGTTAAGATTTGTAAAGTGATTGACCGCAAGATAGACTGTGCTATGGCAGTCTGTACAACCAAAACCTTGAATATTGACATGGAAATTGTGTTGGCCGGAGTAAAAACTGTTATATTGCGGAGTTTGAGCAGCAGTCCCATAAGTATGACATGATGTGCACGAAGTATTTACATCGAGTGAGCCTGTCGTCCAATTTGGCGTGGTTTGACCACCATGACAGCTAACATTGGAGCAGGTGTTATCGGAATTGTACACAGCGGTGCCAGTTTCTGCGTTGTAAACAGGGCTCATTATATTTACTTCTACAATGCCATCGAAATGATATATTGTGCCGCTTCCCGCTCCATTGTGACAGGTGTTACATCCATCAGGCAATGTGACTTGAGGTGCAAAGTGACCAGTAACAGTGTTATGAGCATCAGGCGTGGTTGGAGGAGAACCATGACAGGAAACGCAACCAGTTGCAGTAAACGGAAAAACTCCGTTAACATGGCAAGAATTGCAGCCCGGACCACTGTTGGTAACTCCGGTGAGTGTCGATCCATGGCAGTAATTGTTCTGGCATGCCGTACTACTATTAGTGGCTACATAGGGCGAGTGATTGATTATAAGTTGTGACCCAGTACCCCAGGAAACCGGATGCACCGACGTTGCACCGCCAATATGACAGCTTGTACAGGAGGGCCCGCTTCCGATGACACCCATAAGAGATGACCCGTGGCAATTTGCGTTCGCGCAGCCACTGGTCCCGTTTGTCTGCACATAGGAAGCGTGATCCAGGGCAATCGGAGTTGTCCAATCAGTCGGATGTCCCGATGTAGGGCCACCGATATGACAACTCGTGCAGGATGGACCACTGCCAGTGACACCAGTGAGTGACGATCCATGGCAACTTGCGTTCGCACACGCGTTGGTTGTATTCGCCGCGGCATATACCCCGTGTTGTGTCAAAATATCGCTGGCCCAGTCTGATGGATGCACTGACGCCACGCCGCCAAGATGACAGCTTGTGCAGGAGGGGCCACTGTTAGTGACCCCAGTAAGCGTTGATCCGTGGCAGTAGTTGTTTTGGCAGGCGATATTGCCATTATCCGCAACATAGGACGCGTGATTCAGATCTACCTGCGTGCCGGTTCCCCAGGAAACTGGATGCACCGATATGACACCGCCAATATGACAGCTTGTACAGGAGGGGCCACTTCCAGCAACGCCGGTGAGGTTCGCTCCATGGCAATTCGCGTTGGCACAGCCGCTGGTTCCGTTCGCCTGCACATAGGAAGCGTGATCCAGGGCAATCGGAGTTGTCCAATCAGAGGGATGTCCTGATGTGGGTCCGCCGATATGACAGCTTGTGCAGGACGGACCACTGCCTGTTACGCCCCCCAGGTTCGTACCGTGGCAGACCATATTAGCACAGGCACTCGTTGTGTTCGCGGCAGCATAGACTCCATGCAGCGTCAAAATAGAACCGCTCCAGTCTGCAGGATGCACTGATGTCACTCCACCGAGATGACAGCTTGTACAGGACGGGCCGCTGTTGGCGACTCCGGAAAGTGTTGATCCGTGGCAATAGGTGTTATGGCAGGAGGTATCGCTATTGGCCGTTACATAAGGTGCGTGGTTCAGGGCAATCTGGGACCCCGTACCCCAGGAAACCGGGTGCACCGATGTTGCGGTGCCGATATGGCAGCTGGTACAGGATACCTGCGAAATTCCCCCGGATAAATCACTTCCATGGCATTGGGTACATGTGGTTAAATTTGTCGTTGCCGCCGTCATGTGCCCCGCTGGCAGCCATCCGGCTGGATGCGATCCGTCCGCAAATGTCGAGGACTGGTTCTTTTGACTCGTGCATCCACAGGGAATCAGCAGTCCCAGCAATAATATCAGGCTTGTAATCTTGACTTTCGCTTCCTGTGACATATGCTGTACCTCGCAAGGATTCATGGGGCGGCGGAGCACTTTTTCAGCAGTCTTTTAGCTACCTCTACATAAACTTCGAAGTCCGCTCGTCTTCTGATGCCGATAACTTCGACCACAACTTCTTGTTCAATAATCCGGTAGACAATGCATATCGATTTGTGCGCTGCATACGTTTTATAAACACCCCTACTTTGACAATTTTGGTGATTCATTCTGTATCTATTGGAATATTCATCGCTGACATTCGATGCTTATATTTGTTGGATGGTGAGAACTTACTTGTCGGCCTACTAGACAATTTCTTTATTCCCATTTTGGAAAAACTTTATTGTCCAGGGCAAACTTTATTGTCTCCCGGTATCAGGTGGGGATCTGTGAAATGGTGGTCCCAACGGGAATCGAACCCGTGTCTCCGGCGTGAGAGGCCAGCGTCCTAGGCCGCTAGACGATGGGACCCAAAAAATTGATAATGACTAGCTATGAGTCCTCAGTTAAAAGCTGGGCAGCAAAAAGGCTGAATGGCCGGAAACTCGAAACCAAGAACAGATAGTTGGTTGGGGGAGGAGGATTCGAACCCCCGTAAACAGGTTCAGAGCCTGTCGTCCTACCACTGGACGATCCCCCAGTTGCTTGCAAGCCTTAGCACTATATCCAAAACCCTTGCAGGTGTCAAGGGTAAAAAAGTTCGATTTGCCTTAAAATGTCCACGATTTTACCCCTTTCCCCCAAATAATAACCGATTGCTTTGCTTGCATCAGACTCAGTCCCTCCATCTGTCGAAAGGAGAGTATCAATGCAGTGCTTGAGCGGTCTTGCTGAATGACTGTCGCCAATTAGCTGCTCTCCTGGCGATTAAATTATCCACTTTCTTCCCTTATTACCAACACTTCCCGAAGAAAGCCAGTGGTTTGAACCCTGGGGATAAATACGGGAACTTCGCGACGACCGGGTAAATGTTTAACTCTATGATATACTTAACATTACAATGTCTAGTCATTTTACTACCGCATCCTTCATCCACGAGTTTCACATCGTGACGGTTCCTAGAGATACCCACAAGATAACGACTCGGGCGTACAAAACGGTCGAGGATACGAATTCGGAGAACACGAAAAACCGCGGTTCGAACGCAAGGGTCTAAGACACACATGAGACTAAGACCGAACTATTCAATGTGGTCATCACGCCATTGCATCCCTGACTTGTTATTTTTGCTCTCAGGAGATGACAATGAGCCCCTTGGCTTTAGCAAAAGGAAATGCTGAGAGTAATACCGGCATTGTTTCAATACTGTTATAGGAAGAATAGGTAATCATTCATGAACCCAGATAAGATTAAAACAGTCTATGTAATCGGCCATACAACGCCGGATACCGATTCGGTGTGCTCCGCTATAGCCTATGCCTATTTTAAGAACGTGACAGACAAGCGGTTTCTGTTTACACCAGTCCGTGCCGGCAAGCTGAACCATGAAACTGTATTCGTGCTTGAAAAGTTCGACATCCCTCCTTCAGCGGAAATCGACAGCCTAGTGGCCACGGTGAGTGATCTGGAACTCAAACGTCCGATTGCCGTCGGGGTGCGTGACTCCATCCAGTTTCTAGCACTCCTCATGCGCGAGCAGGGAGTGCGCTCGGTCCCAGTCGTGGACGACTCTGGCAGGCTGGCGGGCGTTGTGGGCCTGAAGGACATTGCCCGCCACTACATGGACAGCGTGGGTTTCGCGGATCTGACCAAAGCCCCCATTGAGCTCGATATCCTGCTGAAAACGCTCGACGGACGCGTTATAAGCAACACGAAACAGATCACTGTGCTGACCGGCAGGGTGCTGATCGCCGCCATGCAACGCGGAACCATGCTGAATCGGGTCCGTTCCGGCGATGTCGTTGTTACGGGCGACCAGAACGACATACAGCTCGAGCTTGTCCGGATGGGCTGCTCTGCGGTTATTGTGACAGACGATGCTCCGATCGCAAACGAGGTCATTACAGCTGCCAGGGAGAAAGACATACTACTCATCTCGTCGCGCCATCCCGCTTTTGCCACGGTTCAGTTGATGACCATGTCGGAGCCCGTATCCTCGATTATGACCACCACCTGCCCTACGGTCGGTCTTTACACGCCCATTGCCGAAGTGCGGTCGAAGATTTTGGAATCGGAGTACCGTTCGGTGGTGGTCGTGGACAGCGACACTCGCCTGATTGGCTTTGTAACGCGGACTGACCTGTTGAAGCCTGTGCGTAAGATGGCCATTCTGGTGGACCACAACGAACTTTCGCAGGCTGTGGATGGCATTGAGGAAGCGGAGATTCTCGAGATCATCGACCACCACCGTGTGGGAGACATCTCCACCACGGCGCCGATCTACGTATACAACGACCCCGTCGGCAGCACCTGTACCGTCGTTGCCGGGATCATGTTCCTGTACCAGACCCATATTCCGAAAGAAATCGCTGGTATCCTGCTCTCCGGCATCCTGTCGGACACCCTGCTATTGACGCTCTCAACCACCACGGAGCGGGACCGGACTATTGCCCATCGCCTTGCCGAAATTGCAGGCATCGAGACCCAATCCTATGCCAAGGAACTGCTACATGAAAGCATTAATCTCGATAACAAAAGCGCGGCCCAGCTGATCGCTGCGGACTTCAAGGAATTCCTGATCGGCGGCAAAAAACTCGGTATAAGCCAAATGATGTCGCTGGACTGCGCTGAAATCGACGCGCGGGAACGGGAACTAGTGGCTGAATTGGAGCGTTTGCGCTCGGAAAACAGCTATGATCTCGCGGTACTGCTGGTGCTGAATCCCCTCGGCAAAGGGCAGGAGCGAATCCTGGTTAGGGGGGAAACTTGGATCGTGGAAAAGGCATTCAACGTGAAGGTTGTGAATGACACCTGCACGGTCTATCGCGTCATGTCGCGGAAGAAGGACTTCATCCCCGCCATAGGGCAGGTGCTCAGCATGGGACAAGGGCTGTAGACCAGTGCGGGATAAAAACAGCCGCGTTCATTCCTTATTATGATCATGGGAAATCAGGAATTAAGGAACCGCCTGTTTGTTCTTTTTTACGAGCCGATGGACTCTTATTTCATCATGGCATCCTTCTGTTCACGACTCCTAAGAAACCATTGAGATAAATCGATATCATAGTATAGCGTATAATCATAATGATCGCTTCCCTGCAAGGCGAAGAACCTCTTCTGTTTTCTGGTCTTGTACTCTTCCTCCACCCATACCCGCAGGATACGAATCACAGTAACTCTAATTCCTTCGAACAGGAGCGAGCTCGGCCGCTCCGCGCCGCGGTAGCCTTCATAAATTGTGACCTCAATCCGGATATCAGCCATACTACCTCACCCCAGCTTCTCCCGCTTTTACATTCCATGAATTAATGTAACAGTCTTCCCGGCATTTATATTAACGCATGCGATTACCTCTTGTCGATGCTTAGTTTGCGAGTCCTTGATCAACTCGCACCAGCGTTCCGCATTAACTAGAAGCTGACAAAATGGGTTCTCTTTATTGTCTGAACACCGCTTTCGTGATACTAGCGTTACCATCTCTTCCGGCCTTCGGGCCGTGGAGGATGTCAACTGTGCAAAAGACCGCGTCCTGTTTCTACCTTCCGTTTTCGCTGCATGGAAGGCCTTGTCCGCCTAGGTAAGGATATCTTCCATCGATCTGCCATCGCTAGCATAGGCGCGGATACCGCCGTTGATCGTGATCCAGATAGGGCCTTCGGCTATTCCACCAAACTCTGTATCCTCGACCTTTTTTCGGATACACTCAGCCATTTCCCGCTCGGAGTCCCTGCTTTCCGGCATGAGGACACGAATTCTTCTCCCCAAAGCGCGCTGTCCCGCACTGAAAAGACGGGGTTTTACTAAGCAAAAGAATGAGCGGTGTTAGCGGTAGGGATAGAAGACGAAGAACAGCAAAGACAGCGCTGCGAATATCCACATCCCGGGATGCACTTCTCGGCGCCTGCCGCTGAGAGTTTTCAAAACGGGGTGCGTGAGCAATCCCGCGGTCATGCCCACGCCTATGTTGTACGTGAAGACCATTAGCACGATCGTAAGAAAAGCGGGAACCAACTCGGTATAGTCGCTGAAGTCAAGCCTGGCGACCGGGGTGATCATGAGAATGCCAATCATGATCAGAGCCGAGCCGTATGCATGGGCGGGCACCGCTGTCAGGACTGGAGAAAAGAACAGGGCCAGCAGGAACAGGCCCGCCACGACCAACGCGGTAAAGCCCGTGCGCCCGCCCTCGGCGATTCCCGCGGCGGACTCGATATAAGCGCCTGTGGTTGTGGTGCCAAGGAGCGGCGAAACCAAGTTCGCCACGGCGTCAGCGAGCATCGGCTTCTCGATTTCCGGCAAATTCCCCTTTTCGTCCAGTAGTCCACCCTGGGCGGACAGCCCAAGCAGCGTTCCAACCGTGTCCACGAAAGCCATCACGAAAATAATAAGTGCGACGGGTAAGCTTTTAATGCTCAGGGCATCGGCGATATTCAGTTGCAGGGCGATTGGAGTGAGCGTGGGCGGCATGCTCATCCATGCCGATGGAATCGGTGTCACCGATCCCAGGAACGATAAGACCGTAACGACGAGAACTCCGATGATAATTGCGCCCCTGATCCGCCTGATCATCAGAACCGTTATAATAAGGAAACCGAGAACAGCAAGCAGTACCGAGGGCTGTGATAGCCTTCCCAGGCTGACCGGCGCTCCGGGCACGCCAGGCACGACGATTCCCGTTTCATTCAGGCCAATGAAGGCGAGAAAAAGACCGATGCCCACAGAAAAGCTGAGTTTAAGATTCTGCGGGAGCGTCTCCGCCAGCCATGACCGGACTTTCAAGACCGTGAGCATCGTGAACAGGGCCCCGGCGATAAAAATCGCGCCGAGCGCCGTCTGCCATGGGTAGCCGAGAGCTTTCACAATGGTGAATGCAATGAAGGCGTTCTCGCCCATGTATGGGGCAAGCGCAAAAGGGCGCCTCGCATAAATCCCCATGATCAGCGTGCCAAAAGCGGCTGACAGGATGGTGGCGGTCGTGGACGGTCCCCGGGGGATGCCGGCTGCTTCGAGGATAGCAGGATTCACGATGATAATGTACGCCATGGTGAGAAAAGTCGTAAGCCCCGCCAGTGCCTCCTGTTTGTAATTCGTGCCATATTTACCAAATTCGAAATAGTCCTTCATAATGGTAAAAAATAGTATAATTCATCAGAAAAGGCAAGGTGAAAGCAGCAAATGGCGGCGCGGTCGCGGGGGCCGGGAATGCTGCTCGCTTTTCAATAAACTGCGGAAAAAGCGATAATTAATCGTAATAGACACGCAAATTCGTGGTCGATGTGGTCAGCTTTACCTTGACAAAGGTTGGGAAATCGACATAATATTATTCGCTTCCTCTGGACGGGACCGTGTTTGCGCTGCTTCCATGCCCAGCTATGACGCACGGGAAGGAGAGTGTTTTTCCCCAGTTTACGAAAGGGTACAAATAATGAGCCTTAAAATTTTAATCCTCGGCGTCAATGGATTCATCGGCAACAGCCTGACAGAGTATATTCTGAAAAATAGGGCTTGGGAAGTCTACGGCATGGACATGGCCGCGGATAAACTCGATCAGTGCCTCGGCCATGAGCGCTTCCATTTCGTAGAGGGTGACATTACTATCAATAGAGAATGGATCGAATACCACGTCAAGAAATGCGATGCAGTCCTCCCTCTTGTCGCGATAGCAACGCCGGCAACGTACGTTGCGGATCCGCTGAGGGTATTCGAGTTGGACTTTGAGGCGAATCTCTACATTGTGCGCATGTGCGTGCGATACAAAAAGAGGGTGCTCTTCCCTTCCACCTCGGAAGTCTACGGTATGAGTCTGGACCATGAGTTTAACGAGGAAACGTCGAACCTCGTGCTCGGCCCAATCGGCAAACAACGCTGGATCTATTCTTGCTCAAAACAGCTAATGGATCGCGTGATCCATGCCTACGGAATGAAGGAAGGTCTCAAGTACACGCTTTTTCGGCCTTTCAACTGGATCGGTCCGAAGCTCGACAACATCCTTGAACCCAAGGAAGGAAGTTCCCGAGTGCTTACCCAGTTCATTGGCAATATTCTGCGCGGCAAAGATATCAAGCTTGTAGATGGCGGGGCCCAACGTCGGAGCTTCACGTATATCGATGACGGCATCGATGCGCTGAGCCGTATCATTGAGAACAGGGACAATGCCGCTGACGGTCGTATTTTTAACATCGGTACGCCCCAGAATGACATGTCCATTAGGAATTTAGCAGAGACGCTTATCGAACTCATCAAGACTTATCCCAAATACGCGACTCTCGCCGACAAAGTGAAGCTGGTAGATGTGCCCTCCAGCGAATATTACGGTGAAGGCTACCAGGACATTCTGACACGCGTGCCGTCAATCAGGAATGCTGAAAAGTACCTTGGCTGGAAGCCGACAACGGACGTCAAAACCGCACTTAAGAAGACGCTGGATTATCATCTCGGCCGGCCTTCAAGTGAACTAAGCGAATAGCGGCTTTGGAGAGCACGGCAAAGAAGGGGAAATATAAACTTTAATTGGAGTCTTTTTATGGTCGAGTTTTTTTCGGTATCTCATAGTCAGCCTCGAAACCCGTGCAAATGAAAACGTGTAACGGTTTGAGGAAAAGCAATACGGGTTATTGACAACCGAAAAATTCTACGGAGGATGGGGCAGACAGCACAGGTTAAGCACATGGAATCACTACGATTTCATGCTTAGCACCCTGCGCTATGCCCAATGCGCATTTTATGAACTACATCGATTTCCACACCCACATCTTTCCGAACAAGATCGCGAAGCAGGCAATGAATGCCCTTGCCGCTGAGTCCGGCCACTACCAGCCCCAATCAGACGGTACGCTGCAAGGTCTACTCGAATCCATGAAGAGGGCTGGCATTTCGGCGAGTCTCGTTGCGAACATCGCCACGAAGCCGGCCCAGATGGTCCCGATCCTCGAATTCTGCAAGCAGATCAAGAGCGAAACCATCCATCCATTGATTTCTTTTCATCCATCTAACAACTCGGAAGAGGTCGAGGAGATATTCGGGGAGGCCCACCGGTCAGGTATACGCGGCGTTAAGCTGCATCCCATGTATCAGCAATTCTTCATCGATGACAAATATATGTATGGCTTTTACGAGCTGATGGCGAGTTTCGGATTCTTTGTCATGTTCCACAGCGGATACGACATTGCCTTCCCGACCAACAGGCAGGCGGACGTTGAGCGGATCAAAAAGGTTGCGGATTGGTTCAAAGACCTCACCATTGTCTGCACCCATGTTGGAGGTTGGAAGCAGTGGGACCGGATCGACTGCCTCAGCGAGTGCCAAAACGTTTATACGGAGACATCAATGACCCTGAGCGAAGTAGGCGACGAAGAGTTCGTGAGGCTCATCGGTCATTTTAACGATGATCGGCTGCTTTTCGGAAGCTACAGCCCCTGGACAGACCAGAAAGAAATGCTTGAGCGAACCGTGCAATTGAAAATAACTGACAGGTTGAAAGAGAAGATGCTTTACGAGAACGCCGCGGTGCTGCTCGGCCTGAACAAGTGATGAAGCACCCTGTCGCAGCCTTCTGATGCCGGTATTGTTGCCGCATCGGCCTGTCAGCCCAATGCTCAGTTCATATATCCTCTCCCCTTCTTCTGTAGAATACAGAGCTTCACTTCACCTGCCCTCACGATACCGCAGCGAATGCCGCTTCAATTCCATTTTCGATACTTGACTCGAATCAGGGAGCGGGCTACGGCTACGTTCACAGATCCAACTGGGGAAAATCAGAAACTCAGTGTTTTATCGTTACGTTTACGATAGTAATTAATGATCGGCCAGTCCGCATCAGCCCAGTCAAGACCATGCAACTCCTCCGGCGCAAGCCAGACAATGGCTTTGTGTTCGTGGAGCACGATTTCACCGGAAACTATCGTGCAGCGGGAGGGGTAAAGAGTCACCGAAAAAGTCGGATAGGAATATGTTACCTCGGGGAACGGTTCGTGAATCATCACCTCAATCCCCAATTCCTCCCTTACTTCACGCTTCAAGCATTCCGATGCAGTTTCGCCCTCATCAATCTTTCCGCCGGGAAATTCCCATTTTAAAGGCAAGCTCATGTGCTCGCTTCTCTGGGCTGCGAGGACTTTTCCGTTTTGCTCTATTATGGCACAGGCCACACGTAAGGATTTCATGTTTTCCTGGAAGAATAGGTTTCCGCTTTCGCTGAATAGCGATCGCTGTCACTCGCTAATTAAAGGTCCTTGAAGGGTTGATGTTGCCTCAATCGGGCATTGCGAATCAAAAAAGCTCCGGACGGTCGGCTGGGTTCCGGCTTAGTGACCCTGTGCCTTGCCCGCTACGAACGTTTTCTGGTTTACATCGCAAAGGACTCGGCAAAAAGACCGTAGAGGTAGTTGTCACGCAAGTCCAATTTTTTCGTGAAGGGAAGCCTTTGTAACGTCTTCAATGCCCCTGATGTCCGAGGGTTTCACATTCTTTTCGTCGAACTTTTTTTGTAAAAAGGGACGAAGGAATAGACCCGCAAGCAAACATTCTTCAGGCGTTCACCCTGCAGCTTGCTCAAATCTTGTCGTGACAGGAATTCTTCTGTACTCCAAAGCATAGGCGTCTCCTACGGGCAAGGATTCTATCGGGATAGGAGTTTGATTCATAGAGGGGCGCCGATTATTATAAAACGGTATACATTATTTTGTAAATAAAATTCATACTATATGTTGAGCCCGAATGCGAGATTTTGCTATAATATCGGCACATCGTATAAGCAAAGAATGAACCTATGGACACTATTAAAAAATTTGTTGATGCGGACCATTTTGCAAAACTTGTCGGTGTTGAGATACTTGAATATTCGCCCGGAAGGCTAAGGCCCGGATGATTCTTCAACAGCATGACCTAAACAGCACCGGCACCGTTCACGGGGGGGCCTTTTCTCGCTCGCCAACACGGTCTTCTCCGTGGCTTCCAACTACCACGGCACCCTTGCTATGGCGATTAACGTGGGCATTTCGTTCTTCAAGTCAGTGAAGAGCGGGATCCTTATCGCTGAAGGCTGGGATGTGTCGTTCAACCCCAAGCTGGCCACTTACTTGATCGATGTGAAGGATGATGCCGGCAATGCAGTCGCCCTGTTCTAGGGCACTGTATATCGGAAGAAGGATCCAATCGCCGATATCATAAAATGATGTCACCATCGCACAACGGACAAAGATAAGACACGGTTATGATCAATAGAACAGGAAGCAAGCTTGTTTATGCTGTCCCTGTTTTCTGCAAAATTTATATTTTCCAGCTTCTATCCCTATTTGTCTGCTCAATAGCCTTGTTTACATGCTCCCTCCATGTAACAATATTTTTCAGGAATAATTATATGACAGAAGGACAAATACGCAATTGCTGAGAACACAGTGTTAATCATATCGCGCATGTTTCCATTGACAGGAAATCTAATTAGTAGTAGCCTTATGAATACTGATTATGAAGCAAATATGAAGCACACGGAGAGATGTCTACTATTTGAAGGAGGGATATGTCATGTTTGAAGGACTATTCAGACCAATGCATTTGCTCTTAATTCTTTTAATCGTGTTGATAATATTCGGACCTGGAAAGCTTCCTGAGATTGGAGAAGGATTGGGAAAAAGTATACGGTCATTTAAAAAAGCCATGTCAGGAGATAAAGAATTAAAAGATGAACAGAAGCCTGATGAAAAACAAAATGAAAAAGAGAGTTGATGAGAATTCAATATAGGCGACTTGAAATTATTTCAACATTAGAATGAAAATAATACTATTGATACTACTCTCGCCCTATCTATGAGTCGCGTTAAGGTTGAGTGTGACTCCCCCCATATGTCGTTATACGCTGTATCCGCACTGATCGATGCAACCACCTGATTATGCAGGACTTTTAACCTTAACTACTGTGCTTATTCTTTTCCCTTTATGCTATGTTTTGGTGCTTCCCTCACTCGTTTCGAGCGCGTTTTTCCCTACCACTTCCAAAACTTGCTTAAGTTCCGCTCTTTCGTCCTTTTCCTTCAAACAGTATCTCCAGGTCGCTCGTCCCTTCCAGAGCGCTTCCCAAGTGACGGGATATATGCTCATTGTCTCTGGATGAAAGTTTTCCATACCCAGAACGTTTATTTCATTAAAGGACGGTTCGCCTGCTCTTATTGCAACGCTTCCTTAAGACCGACCGTTTTGCTGGACTTATTGCATGGGATAGCGGCCAGATCTAGATCCAACGTAAGGAGGACGGCACTGCCTTTTTTTGAACGCAGTTTCTAATGCTGAGACGTGAAACCCTTGAATCCCCGGCAAACTTGTGAGATAATCGTAGTGCATCCGGAAGGAACCGCGTTGTCGAACGATTGCAGGTCATTTGCAAGACGGTATATCTTTTCGGATACTTATTCAATCTATAGTTTCGTGCCAAGAGCTTCGTAAACAAATGACTTGAACTTTTTTGGTTGATTCAGTATTGTCTTAAGAAGCATATCTTTGCTTATCATGACATGATATTCTTTCGAGAGAACCATCATACTTTAAATCGGAAAGTTTTGCTTTATTTTTGATTATTCCAATTTACAGACCGCAATTTATGCGGAACAGACACTTTGGCTCCTTACCAAAATCTGTTGATGAAAAAGTCTCTCATTGCGGCATAGCTATTAATGCTGATTTAGAATTGCATTGACAGTGCATTTTACCATTTCTGTCTTCATCCATCGTTGCTTACAACGTAGATGCTAAATCTGACCATGACATTTATTAGCCCTGGTAATCATGCGTAATTTCAGGTCAAACACGGAATTGTTATCTAAAAAACGTCAGCGGATTCAGCGGAGGCCCCGCTTCTTCAATACAAGTATGCAGCCCGATCTGCCAAGTGCGACCGACAAATGGAGAAAACGGGTTTCTTTGGTGAAAACGATGCCTCAAGCAACACTCATGACGACTTTTCTATATGTAGTAGTAATGCTGCTCTTTGGTCCTCGCGCTTGGGCACAACAAACTGCGGAGAAGAAAGTGGAATGGACAAACTTGGCAGCCGGTATTGAATATGCTGAGTATCCTTTCGGCGAAATGCAGACAGAAGCCGACGTACTCCACGTGGTCCGGATTAACCCTCACCGCGCACAACTCGTTGCACTAAGCCGGGGCAAACATGACTCCCACGGAAGGACGGCTCAACAGTGGTGCGAAGATTTCGACCTCGTGGCTGTTATCAACGCGGGCATGTATGATGTTGATCTCATGACCCATATAGGATATATGAAAACGCCAACAACCGTGAACAACAAAAGATGGAATAAAACCTATGAAAGCGTGTTGCTTCTGGACGGCACCGCTATGACCCTTCCACGGGCGGGGATAAGGGACCGCTCTGACCTCAATGAAACAATTCTTAAGTCGTTCGGTACCGTGATTCAGAATCTACGGCTTATTAAGAACCCGGGCATCAATGTATGGAGGCCACAATCAAGAGCATGGAGCGAGGCTGCAATCGCGGAAGACGTCAGTGGAAATATTCTCTTTCTCTTTTCACGAAAGCCCTATACAATGTTTGAGTTTGTCGAAAGACTTCTGCAAACCGACCTTCATATAGTGCGAGCCATGCATGTGGAAGGCGGTCCTGAATCAAGCCTTTCCCTCTGCTCAGACACTAAAAAGCTTCACTTGGCGGGCAAAAGCGAAACCAGTTTTCAGGACACCGACGACGATGGAATGGTACAGTTGGTGATTCCCAATATCATAGGTGTTAAGCGATAGCCTATGCGGTCCTGTTCGGTTATGTCTGTGTCTGTACGACAATGCAATTTAAAGTGATAATTATATCGAGTAAATGCTGTTTGTTGACCTCTTCGCGAATATTATAACCAGCACTTTCCAACCTAATGACATCAAACGGATTTATTTAGCTCTTATATCCCAATAAAATATCTGCTCAAAGGTATTTACATCCTTTTACAAAAAAGTTATAGTATTAGTTCAGAATTGTGTTTTTATGGGTAAATATTACCTTGAATATATTTTGTATTTAATGTTATTTAACGCTTAATAGAATTTCGTGTCCTAATATTTTTTTTCTTTTAATAGTCGCTATATTCGAGTGCATAGCGACATCGGGTCAACATCCTGAAAACGAGGCTTGTCACTGTTCTTGAGCAATCCATGAGAGAATTGTCATTCCATACAGACAACAATTTATGCATATGCTTGTGGGAGCAGGAAATCGCAAAATATTCAGGGCGGTCGTCTTTACAAACCATCGGGAATAAATATTACGATGTCCTTCCCAGAATAATCGTGGATGATAAAGACGCGATTGCTGAAGCAGTTAAAAAAAATAAAGCGATATCATGTAAGGGTTATTCATTCAATTGCTTATTGGGCTGTACTCGAGCTGATATTCAAATTACGCCAGTAAAACCCCGTGGCCGCAGACAAGTTGAAGTGGTAAAAGTTTTGATTCAGCCCTATTCGGTGTGCGCGGCGGAGAAGAAACTTCATCAATCCCAGAAATTGATTGATATCGGCAAGATTGCATCCACCCTGGCGCATGGCGTGCGAAACCCACTGAATGCGATCAAGGGCGCCGTTGTTTACCTAAGGGAAAAATACCGTACCGAGGAGACGCTCGCTGAATTCACCAAGATCATGGAAGATGAGATTACGCGCCTAGAACAATTTATCACGAGTTTTTTGAGTTCGTCGGTTTCGGAAACAGAGCAGCGCGCAACAGACATCAATGCATTATTAAAAAGAATAGAAATCTTCACGTCTCTCCAGATTTATACGCGCAATATACAATCACGGTACGAGTTCGGTGACATCCCCCCCCTTACCATGAATTCTTTTCATCTTGAGCAGGCGATCCTCAACGTTATGAATAACGCGATCGAAGCAATGAAGAACGGCGGCAATCTGATCATTAAAACAGACACTGCGATACGCTCCGGCAGTCTTTTTAGCGTCATAGCAATCTCCGACAGTGGCCCCGGGATGGCTGCTCAGGGTCCCGATTATATTAATTTGAGCAACAATGATACTGGGAGGGGATTCGGGCTCGCCATCACCGATGAAATTCTGAAGCACTACGGTGGGTATATGGAGATAGACAGCAAGAAAAATGAAGGAACGACGATAACACTCTTTATTCCCTGCCAGCAAAACGCCAAGAAGTCGCTATGATAAACAATAAGACAATATTGATCGTAGACGACGAACCCAATGCCATCAGAGTTCTCTCAGCAATTTTACAGGAAGAGGGCTATCGAATTCTCAAGTCGACGAATGTAGACACTGCCATTAGCATAATCCACAGAGAGAGTGTCGATGCAATCATTACTGACCTGAAGATGCCTGTTAAAGACGGTTTTGAACTTTTTCGGTACGTATCCGATAAAAAGCCCGACATTCCTGTTGTATTTCTGACTGCCTATGGCTCAGTGGATTCAGCGGTAAACGCAATGAGAAACGGAGCATTCTATTATTTTATTAAACCGCCTGATTACGCCCAATTAAAAAATGTTCTGGCTCGTGCGTTAGAGCAGCATGAAGTAAAAAAGGAATTTGAAAATCTGAAAAAACGCACAGTAGCCGAAAATAATGTATACCCTCTTATCGCAAAATCCTCCTCCATGGCGGGAGTTCTTAAGACCGTTGCCTCAGCCAAAGACTCGGATAGCAGTGTTCTTATTCAAGGCGAGACAGGTACCGGAAAAGAAATAGTGGCCTGCAATCTTCACTATGGCGGTAAACGCTATAACAAACCCTTTGTCGCTGTTAATTGCGCGGCCATACCGAAAGAACTTATGGAATCAGAGCTTTTCGGTTACGAAAAAGGTGCATTTACCGGTGCCACGTCGATTAAGGCGGGTAAATTTGAGGTAGCCTCGAATGGGACGATATTTCTCGACGAAATCGGCGAGATCGATCTGTCCGTTCAGGCTAAACTGTTACGGGTATTGCAAGAACGCGAAGTAGAGCACTTGGGAACAAACAAAAAAATCAAAGTAAACTTCCGACTGCTTTCCTCGACAAACCGAGATCTTAAAAAAGAGGTCGAGTCAGGCCGGTTCAGAGAAGATCTATATTACAGGATCAACGTAATACAGATAGATGTGCCGCCTCTTAGGGACAGGAAGCATGATATTCCTGTACTGGCGTCGGAATTTCTGGACTTTTTTGCAGTACGTGAAAATAGACCCTTGCTTCTGTCTGATGAAGTTATGGAAGTTTTTTTGAATTATAACTGGCCGGGGAATGTTCGGCAGCTGAAAAATGTTATTGAACGCGCAGTTGTTCTTGCAGAAGGTCATAAAATCACGATCAAGGATCTTCCCCAGGATTTTCCGATCAGCAGCAAGGATACGGTCAATGAACTCCCGATAAAATCGCTCAAAGATTTGGAGCAACTTGCTATTAATGAGGCATTACTTCGTTGCAATGGAAATAAATCTCAAGCGGCAAAACAGCTTGGAATCTCGCGTAAAACATTTTATAAGCGACTGAGGGGTATGGAGTGATCGGCAACTGAAATGGATTCTCCTGATGTTGTTTAAGATATCGCCCTCGCGATAAGAATGCTTTTTTTATTATTATAAACACTTACTGCAGCCCGGGAAATCCGGCAACCGATCTAAACAGTACAACAACAGGCAAGTTTATAATTTGTCATTTTCTGTGTATTGTCTTCCATGAAAGCATATTTCGGTTAGAAGGCACTGGAGCAGTTAGAAATGGCTAACAATGATCTTTATAAAGAAAAATTTTTTGTCCTCCAGGAACTATCCCATGCCGTTGTCCTGACCGACAATATCAGCGCGATCGCGAATACTCTTCTCGATGCAGCAATCACTTACTCCGATGCCGAAAGAGGCTCGCTGATGATGCTGGCCAATCGAGAGGAGTTCACGATTTTAGCAGCGCGGGGTGTTGACGCACAGGTCATGGAAGGAAGTCGGGTGAAGTTCGGGGACGAGATCGCCGGCATAATTGCCAAAAAAGGTCTGCCGGTGTTAGTAGAGGACATCGATCGCGATGGCCGATTCAAAAGTCATCGACAAGAACGCTACAAGACAAAATCCTTCATATCCTGCCCCATTATCAGCAAAAACAAATTGCTCGGTCTGCTTAACATAAACGACAAGAAGGATAAAACGCCCTTCACGATGGACGATTTCGAATTGTTAAAAACACTAGCGAACCATTCCGCAATTTTTCTTGAAAATGCCTTACTTATGACGGAGCTGAAAGCAAAGGCGGTGGAGCTGGAAGACATTAACAAGAAACTGGTGGAAACTGATATTCTGAAAAACGAATTTCTCACCCGCGTTTCTCATGAGCTGCGCACGCCCTTGAACTCAATCAAGGGAGCAATTTATTTTTTGGAGCAGACTGAAAATATCCGGGAGAAGGAACAAAAGGAATTTCAGGGAATTATTTCATCAGAAATCGACAAGCTGGTTTCCATTGTTGAGAACCTTCTGGGCTTTCTCAGGCTTGAAGATGAAACGATGATCATCAAGAAATCTGTTCTGAATCTTCGCGATATATTCAGAGAGCTTCAAAACTCAAAGTCGCTCTCAGCCGTCCTGACGCGCAAAGGGATCCGCTTGGCGTTTGAGTCCGAGGATGCACGCCTGGACATTGTAGGCGACAAGATAAAGGTCGGCCAGCTTTTTGCTAATCTGATCGATGGTTTCTGTTATTATCTCGAGCGTGGCGACAGTATTGAAATTGCCGCAGGTGAGACCAGTAATGTAAATGTCAACATCGTTCTGGCCAGACCGCTTCCGGATTTTGCAATGGCCATCCTCAATGACGCTCGTTTTGTTTTCGAGATGGACCGCTCAGAAGACCGGCTGAAGCTTTACCTAGCCAAAAACATCGTTGAAACGCATAGATGGAAACTCTCCGCTCAGAACAGTGACAGCGTTTGCAGGATAATGCTGTCAATTCCGAAAAGCAACAAACAGACCATCGATACCTACGTCGCGCAGAGCATGGACTCGTTTGTCGAGTTCATATCCGAACTGCTCGATTTAGATATCTGTTCTGTAATGCTCGCTGACGAACTCTCTAGTGAGCTTACTGTGAAGAGCGCAATCGGTCTAGATGACGACATTGTCAGGAGAACACGGATAAAATTGGGTGATAAGATTGCGGGATGGGTGGCACTCGAAGGGAAACCATTGTTCATCGAGGACATTGAAAGGGATGAGCGATTCTCGAAAGTTAGCATATCGCAGTATACGACCAAATCACTGCTGTCACTGCCGCTCAAGATCGGGGATAGGGTGGTAGGCGTACTCAATCTTAATAACAAAAAAACGTCGGAACCCTTTAGCCAGCACGACTACAACACTGCGAGTTTTTTGAGTGAAATAATTTCACAGTTTATAAATATCCTTTATTCAGAAAATTACAGCGATGAAAAGCTTCGCCCTTTGTTCGTTTCTTTAAACGAAATGTTGGCTAACGAAATGACCAGCCGATCCAAAACGAATCTTCTGCCTGCATTGACTGGCAAAATCTTCAAAAATTCCCCCTCCTTAAAAAATAGTAAATAGAAAGCTGGCTTTAAATAAAACTAAAAAGACAAGATAGTATAGGATCATAACGTTTTGAATGCGAATATTTTAGGCAGATTCCCGGAGGTTTTTTTGTTGCTAAAAGAGGATCGATTCAAACTCTGACTTAAGAAGAATGTATTTATTCTTGAGAACCTTTATTTCGCCGCTTTTCTGCCATTTATCTAATATCCTTGTAACTGTTTCGCGCGAGAGTCCAGTCATATCGGCGATATTCTGATGAATAAGCTTTAACTTTAAAACCGTGCCTTCACTTATTTTTTCCCCATAAGATTCTGAAAGCATAAGGAACAACATCTTTATCCGTTGAGAAGCATTGTTAAAATTTAATATTTGAATTTTTTTCATGCTATCTCGCAACCGCGAGCAAAGGATTTTAAGAAGACTTTCAAGGACTTTATTATGGTTGAATAACAAAGAAAAAAAGTCTGCTTTTGATATTATAGCGGTTACACAATGCTTTGCAGCGTATACGGCGGCAGGTATGGTTTTACCATCAATCAAAGAAAGCTCACCAAAGAAATCACCCGCCTGGTGCACCGTCACAATAATTTCTTTGCCATCGTCCGTTGTTTGTACCACCCTTACCTCTCCCTCAAGAATCATGTACATGAATTGATTCGTTTGCTCTTCGCGCAGGATTATTTGGTTTTTGGAGAAACTCTTGATGATGATGTTATTTTGCATTTCCTGCACTTCGCGCAACGTCATCGAAGAAAAAAGGCCAATTTTCTTCAATGTATTTGCTCTGTCATCTACCTTTATAATTTTTCTATCTATGCTTTTAGAATTTGTCATTTTGCGTATATTACGTTAAAGGATCACGCTTGTCAAAAATAGGTTTTATCTCGGCCAGCATTTTTACAGCATAGGGAGTAGCTTTTCAATCATGAGCATGTAGAAAACTGATGAAAATAGCCATTTTCGGCATTCCGTGTTGCAACGGTCTGCGAAATCGCAGACATCTGCTATTACAGGTGTTCTGGACTTCAACTAGCGCTTATCGTGAACGAATGATCCATCTTGTATATTTTAAGCTTTTACTATTTTACCATTACCTTCGAGACCCTTCATCGCATCCCTCGTATCCACGACTAGCAAGGAATGTTTAAGGATGAGTTTGTAATCATAACAGGAGTGATCTGTAGCAATCACTACACAGTCGTAGTTTTTGAGCGTTTTTTTCGTCAATGGTACTGAGCTTTTTCTAAGATCGTATTTTCGCATCTTTTTCGCCTTTGGAATGTAGGGATCATTGTAATCAACGCTGGCACCCTTCTCTGTTAAAAGCTCAATAATCCTCAATGACGGCGATTCTCTAGTATCGTCTATGTCTTTTTTGTACGCAAGGCCTAAAACCAGAATTTTTGACGATTGGAGGGTCTTCTTTTTCGCATTAAGTGCGCCAGTGATCTTTTCTACGACGTAATTGGGCATAGAGGTATTAATTTCCCCAGCTAGTTCGATAAATTTGGTGTGGAAATCATACTCCCTAGCCTTCCATGTGAGATAGAAGGGATCAATGGGAATACAGTGCCCACCCAAGCCAGGACCGGGATAAAATGCCTGAAATCCAAAAGGTTTTGTCTTGGCCGCATCAATCACTTCGAAGATATCAATGCCCATCTTATCAAATAAGACCTTCATCTCGTTTACCATCGCGATGTTGACAGCACGATAAATATTCTCGAGAAGTTTTGCTGCCTCCGCAACCCTGGTAGATGAAACCGGTACCGTCTGTTTAACAATTGCGCTATAGAGTGCATCAGCGACCTTGAGACAATCTTTAGTATACCCACCCACAATCTTTGGTATCATGCTTGTTGAATATTGTTTGTTATTTGGATCCTCCCGCTCCGGTGAGAAAGCAAGATAAAAATCTTTACCTGCTCTCAGGCCAGTTGCTTCGAGAATTTCCCGCATATCCGAGTCTGTTGTGCCCGGGTAAGTAGTTGATTCGAGCACAACAAGCTGTCCTTTGTGAAGGTGTTTGGCAACCGTTTTTGTTGTATCCAGCACAAAGGAGAGATCGGGCTCACGATGCTTCCCCAAAGGTGTCGGAACACACATGATAATGCAGTCCACATCCCTTAGCATTGAAAAATTTGTGGTAGCCGTAAAACCTTTATTGTTCTTAAGTATTTTTACCTCTTTGTCAGGGATATGTTTAATATAGGTCTTTCCCTTGCGCAAGTAACTGATTTTGTCTTCGTCTATGTCGAAACCAATAGTTTCAAATCCGGAGATTATAAACTGGAAAACCAATGGTAGCCCGACATAACCGAGGCCAATAATACCTATTATGGCTTTTCTTTTTTTTATTTTATCTTGAAGTACCATTGTAATTATATGATCTTTGTTCTTAAATAACTTCAGGTTATGTACAGGAATCTCAATATGTTGATAAAGGCTTTTTTCGTAATGAAAGAAATAACTGCCCGATTATACAAAGCTTTCAACCTTAATTACTGGGGATATACCTTTTCCCTCAATGCTATATTTTGGTGCTTCCCACACTCATTCCGCTAGAACCTTTTTTATACTTATCTGGTAATTGCAGAAGGTATTAACTCACAATTAGTAGTTGATGATGCTGTCGATAAGCAACATTGTATTTGGTTCTTTATTCTGCCACAAGTTGCCTGTACTAGTCAACAGGTTGCGATATTTTTCGTTATTTTGCGTTTTCGTGCAAATGTATATCCAACAAGTATATTATGAAACACTTCCAGTATTCAGTACAATTGCGGTTGGCTTCATAACCTAGGCTGAAAAAGGGCATAAAAAGCGCAAAAATTGACAATTTGAACATTCAAGATTTGCGATATATGACCATAAAATTAAAATGCTGTTCAAAACGAGCAAGTTGAAAATTTACTTTGGACAGGTGTGAATTGTCATATTTTTATACTGAGATTTCGAGTAATAGTACGTCTAATCGCTTGCATTTGCATGTTTGTTAATTTGTTAATCATTTTTTTAATATGATATAATTTTAATCATATAAATTGGGTTTTCCTTTAGGCACAATCAACAGAATTTTACGTTCAGCCTACAGTTGTTATAATAACAAAGAGATTACAACATGATGAACGAAAATAAATATTCCCTGTTCCTAACTATACTGATCGTTATGATCTCAGGTTGCGGAGGCCAAGCCTCATCTATAACATCTTATACGGGAAATGCGATTTTGTCATGGAGCACTCCCACTGAGTATAGTGATGGGTCAGCCATGTTAGCAAGCAATATCACTGGGTATGAAATATATACTGGGAGTTCTTCGAGACATTACGATTGCAATCATCTTGTTTCTGCTTCGACCGCGAGTTTTCGAATAAGCGATCTAAACGTCCCGAAGGGATCTTTCTATGCTGCCATTACTACACTGGACAAATCAGGCTGTGAGAGTACTTTTTCCAGTGAAGTGTCCGCAACATTAAATTGACAAAGTCTCGATTTTTCCACCAGCTCACTATGGTCTTTTTATGATACCATGTTCATTGATTAGCCCGAGAACAACGCCATTTATGTTTTTTGCTTGGACCGCATTATTATTATCCTTCTCGCGCTCCGCAATGCAAAATTACTCTAATACTATTTTTTATCTATTTCAAATTAATGCAAGAGATTATTTAACCTAAATACGGTCCTTTAATCCTCGCTTCCGATACTTGGATATCCATTCTGTGATGATATGCACCATGGGCACTATGTCGAATTTCCATATTGCCATCTTATCATAATAACATTACCAGCTTGCGGCTGGTGCTCTTTCATCCACGATCTTACGCTCGAAGGTCTTCAGTGCCGTTTTTGATAAGCGTAGCAGACGCTATGGGGTCTAAATCCATAACCTCACAGATAACTGCGTCTGCGGAATCCAAAGAAGGTTAGCGCAATTGCAACAGTGAACAACAAAAAAACCAATTGCCTTTCAGATGCAATTGCTCGCGGATGGGAACTCTATCCTTCAGAGTCACGGTATAGTTGCTGCGCTGGTCAATCGTACTGCAACCCCTCTTTACCTTCTTGTTCGCGGACGATCTGGAGAAGATACTTTCCATAGCCATTTTTTCGCAATGGCTCCGCAAGACTGCAAACGCGCTCTGCATCGATATATCCCATTCGATAGGCGACCTCTTCGATACATGCAACTTTGAGCCCCTGACGTTTTTCAATAGTCTCGATAAATGTACCCGCTTCAAGGAGCGACTCATGGGTGCCTGTATCCAGCCAGGCAAAGCCCCTCCCGAAAAGTTTCACTCTGAGCTCTCTCCGTGCTAGATAGGCATTTATAATGTCCGCGATCTCTAACTCCCCACGGGCAGACGGCTTAAGCTCTGATGCGATGAAAACGACGTCATTATCAAAAAAATAGAGTCCCGGCACGGCGTAGTTCGACTTGGGGCGGGCCGGTTTTTCTTCGATACCTAAAGCTCTCCCGGACTCGTCAAATTCCACAACCCCATATCGTTCCGGATCTTTTACCTGGCAGCCAAAGATAAGGCCTCCCTTTTCAATCTGAACTGCTTTTTTAAGGATGTCCGCCAAACCATGTCCATAAAAAATATTATCGCCGAGGATCAGGCAAACATGGTCCGATCCGATGAAATCCCTTCCGATAACAAAAGCCTGTGCAAGACCTTCTGGGCGTGGCTGCTCAGCATAAAAAAACCGAAGGCCCAAAGAGGAACCGTTGCCGAAGAGGCGATTGAACTTCGGGAGATCCTCGGGCGTGGAGATGATGAGTATTTCGCGGATGCCCGCCAGCATGAGTACTGAGAGCGGGTAATAGATCATCGGCTTATCATATACACTCAAGAGTTGCTTGTTTACAGCCAAAGTAATGGGATACAGCCTTGTTCCTGCACCTCCCGCAAGGATTATCCCTTTCCATTTATGCCCGCTCTCCATGAATGTCCTCCAGTCCTTTTTTATTGCCAAGCGCGTCTTTCTTACTATATACTATTAGTATTACATAGTGGAAGGAAAGGATTTTCTCTTCTGATGGCTAACAGATAGAGCCCTGTTCCTGTTCATCCTTAGTTTGTTGACCATCGTGGTCAACCTCATGAGGGGTAATATCACCAAGCGTCGTACGTTGAGCTAACCGACTACCCCTTATATAGATACTATTGACGCAGTTATCATATCCTGATAAATTAGGATTCTGATAATTTAGATCTGATAATATTGAAAAAACTATTATTAGAATTCACAATGTCGTTTGTGCTCTGAATCACAGAAAGTATGTCTTGATAATGATAGACTTAGTACAATTGAAATTACATTTTAATTGTTTTTAGAATTTAGCATCGGGAGGTAGATATGAAAAAGCTTCTTTTGATCGTATCAATAGTTCTTTGGGCAGCCTCAGCACATGCGGCGAATCTTTATGTCACTCCGTCAGGTACAGGCAGCAAGACAGGCGCCAATTGGAGCAATGCCTTGGCGTGGCCTCCGTCATTTGTGAGGGGAAATGTCTACTATCTCTCGTCAGGCTCTTACGCGGGTATAGATTTTAACACGCCAGATTCAGGAACTGCAACTATCTCAATTATCGGTGCAACCATTGCGAATAGTGGCACAGTTGCAGGATGGGCTAACAGCCTTTCGGTAAGCAACGCAGACGGCGGCAGTCAGGCAACTTTTACATCGGCGATTGAATTTGACACCGATTACTGGGTATGGGATGGAACCGTCGGGCCTAATTGGGACATGAACGGGGCCGATTATGGATTCGCATTCAGCAGCGGCGCGACAAACAATGTCACCCTCGGAACCAACGGCAACTCTTCCACTTGCGGGAACAACATAACGAGCATTACCCTTAACCATTTTTATTCTGCGGCCATGACGGGCAGCCCAGGTTCTTCGTCGGTTGGGAAAGTATTTCTAGACTCTCAATCATACGGCGGGGTTATGTCCAATCTCTATATTGGACATTATCTTATTAATTATTGGCAAGTGTTGATAATGACAAGAAATGGTTACTGCGGTGGGGGAGGGTATAACGCAACCCCTTGGGGTCCAATAACAATCGAGTATGGAGTTTTTGAAAATGGGTATAGCGACTCCTGCAATCATGGAGAAATGATTGACCCCAACAACGGGCCAATCTCTAATATGACATTCAGATATAACTATGTTGTCGGAAATTCCACCGGTACTTCAAGCGGCTGTTCTACCGCAGGATCGACAATGGTAATGGGTGGCAACAATTCAGATTTAACCAATTCAGAAATTTATGGCAATGTGTTTAATAATACCTTACAAGGGGATGCAATTATCAGCGATACGGCAGGATCAAAAGCTGAAGATACCGGGGGGGGTTGCCTTATAAATGTACTTGTCTATAATAATGTTTTCGCTAACAGTTTCGTAGATGACTGTTCCGTTCTTCAGGCAAATAATAATGGTGGATCGGGAGAGACTTCATCGGGAAATGTTGCCTATAACAATATGTTTTATAATATCACTTCCAGTTGTAGTGGTCCTGCTTACAGTATCAGCGGAAGCTTTACGCATGATTATAACTGGTATGAGGGGCAAGGAAGCGGAGCCTCCGCAGAAACACATGGTCAGACAAGTTCTTCAAACCCGTTTGTTAACAACTCTACGACCGCGCCCTTTACCGGATTTGAGATTAACGCTGACACGAACGCTGGTAATACTCTAGCATCTCCTTATAATGTTGACCCTCTTGGAGCCACGCGCGGAGCAGACGGTGTATGGGACAGGGGAGCTTTCCAGTATGTGACCAGCGGTACTGCTGTTCCAATGCCCCCAACCTTACAACTTATTAACTAACATTTGTATATCATCGATTCTAATGCTAGTCATGATTAGTATAAAAAAGACTTATTTATGTAATAGTCCCAAACTCCGTTAGGGGCGTCTTGAAATCTATCCAGCTTACTGCGGTTGATACGACGCGATCTGAATGCCGATAAGTTCGTGGAATCAACATAAGGGATTATCACTCCGGGCAGAACCTTCTCGTCGTTTCATCAACCGAGATTGCCAGAAGTAGGTTAATCGCTACGTCGTAAGGCAGGAGTAGAAAGACCTAAGACTGAGGCAACCGGGTGCAGTCTATAAGAAATCTCCCCCTGACGTGTAAGCCACCTTGGTCTAATTTCTCTTTTGGGAAGAAAATTGGTCAGTACCATGTATATGCGTTTAGGTACGGGAAGTTTATGAACGGCATTGATAGCCGACTGAGGGAAGCCTTCAGACCTCTTTTTTTCGATGACCTGGGCAATAGGGAGTTAGGTTTTGGAAAATCGATGCAGCCAAGAGGTGTCAGCGTAGCTGTAAGGGTTACACCGGTAATGCCGGGAGTATCACGATGCGAGCAGGGGATCCGTTCCAAGTGAAAACAATCCGGAATCGTAATATAGTAACGATATCGTCCTAATAGGAACAAACGACACAGTGCACTCTTCAGAGGAGGTTACTGGGGTCATCGGATGCGGGCAAACTGCATGTCCGGTAACAACGGGGGCTTGGCTGTGGCGGCATGGCCATTTTCTACCCACAGAGGGTTTACCCTTATAATGAGTAAATTGTCATTAGAAGCATAGGTGAAACTGGAACCGTGTTTTTAATGGGCATGTATGCATTTCGTTTGAGAATGTTGCGAAAAGATATTTTCTAGCATCATGCTGGAGGTTCACAGCTATTTGAACTATTCGGCTAATTCGCATGGTTGCTTTTATATTGGATGACCCGTCCGCTACTTATCCTCCGGTAATGATCTTGGATCCTCAACCCGATAGATTGGCGCTGATTCTTTGTGCAGTAATCGCGCATAGAGTCTACGAAGGCGCCTCATGTGAAGGTCTCCGTCAAATCGTGATATTCTAATACATGGAGTATATATAGGCAGGTATTTTTTCCATCGCTTTTTGACATGCCGATAACATTCATAAAATTCTTTAGGCAAGCTCAATATTTGGTTCGTATTATGGATGCAAAAGGCAGGAATCACGTAAGACGTCATCTCGATTTCTTTCGCAGACATGCAGATATCGGTACCATACAAGTGGAAAGATGGTAGGGTTGGATCAAACTTCAGACCAGATGATTTTTTTATAACCAACACTATCTCGTCCAAGGCTTGAACCGGCTCGGGTTTGTTAATCTCGCGACCAATAGTCCCCCAGCCATTTGAATATACACGTCCAATTTCTTTTCCTCTCTCCCATCCTTCTCTTGTCCCGAAGCATCCCAGAACTCCCCAATTAATCTTTTCTCTTTCAAAATAGGATAGGGATAGTCTTAGACTCATAAACCATTGTTCCGGTAAATATATATCCTGATGAACAAAAAGGATGATTTCGTTTTTCGCTTCTTCGATGGCTTCGTTATAGGCCAAAGATGCAGCATTGTAATTACGTTTGATTATAAGTTGATTTTTGCCCTCATTACTGAGACCAGGCGACAAACACAGGTTCTTATGAAGTACATCCATATCATTTACAGCGGCAACAATTGTAAATTGCTCCTGTTTCATTAGTCCTCGCTCCAAGGGCTCCCTTGCTGTCAAATTTTTAAAACTTGGCTACAAGGGTAAAATGCCTGCATTCTCAATGGGTTAATCTATAATAAGGTCTCAGAAGGATGAAGCTACATCTTGAGGCTACCTACACTGAATCCAGAATTGACGAACAGAAATATAACCTTCTCTCTCATCAACCTCAAGACAAAGGCAAGTAAAACACTCAGAGAATATCTTCGTCTCAAAAATCTGACATGCATGCTGCCTGACATCTGACCCAAAATAATGGTAAAAATTACCCACTAGAATTGCACTTGATCCAAAAATATTTTAAATACATGCGCAAGGTCTTATAATAATATCCGGATCTGCGATATGACCCTGCAAGGCTGCGCATTTCTTGCAACAATCCTTTTTTTGCCCATTGGGCTAAAGTAGTGTCCTTGGACTTTAGGCGATCAGCTAATGAATATTTTATCGCGTTTATTCTATCCAGGTAAATTCTTTCTTTATCATTTACTCTGTCATTCCCGGGGCTGTAAACAGCCAAAGCATCGGCTATATAAGCCACTCGATATCTCGATGCAAGTCTAAAATAAAGTTCTAGGTCTTCTGAAGTTCTAAATTCTTTGTCAAAGTAGCCCACATCCTGAATAACTGTCCGCTTAACCATGAATGTTGTTGTCAGGAATAAATGGCCTGTAGTCATCATTCGTCGATATGCCTCCGTCAAAATGCCTGTTTTTATCGGCGGTAAGCCAAGTTCTCCTTTATTAACGTATTCGTTCCACGAAGTAATTTTTTTACCATGCAAATTAGAAAAAGAAAGATCATGGAAACACAAGTCTGCATTCAGATTAATGCAATGTGAAAGTTGAATTTCTAATTTATTGGGCAACCAAATATCGTCAGAATCGAGAAAGGCCAGCCATTCCCCGCTTGCGTGGTCAATGCCATTATTTCTTGCCAATGCTGGGCCAGCATTATCTTGATAAACATATTGAATACGGTGCATGTAGGGTTCCAACGTCTTTCTTGTCTCATCAGTAGAACCGTCATCGACAACAATAATTTCATAATCTTTGTAGGTTTGTGCAAAGACACTGTTAATAGCTCTTACGATATAGCTGGCCCGATTATACGTGGGGATTATAACACTGACCTTCATAGATCTTCTCCAATTTCTTGTGACCGATCAAAATTGAAGCCAGCAGCGCAAAACAAATACTGTGATTTCATCGCGATGAGCTTGAGATTTATCTGAAAGGGATACTTTTCTTCGTCTCATCTTTAATTTTTAGTATAGTTTTCAGGGCGCCATCCAGGTGCCCGCAGAGAAGTCCATCCCTGCCCAAATCGATTTCTTTAAAATTTCGTGGTAATATGTTGCTTGACCCCTCGTAAGGCCGGGCCCGCTAGTGGGGTAATTTCTTAAGCCCATTACCGATTCAGAAGTCATGCAGCGACAGCACAACCCTTCTGCAATGATTCTCGTGCGATGGCAACTTGTGTTCGCTCCGAGACCTAACAACCGAATATCACCTCGACATTATCAGGGCACCCCAATCTGAGGCGGAGTGTCACTAAGTGATAACAGGCCTATCTAAAAATTTTCTTCTTGTGCAATACATTGCCTGGCAGCGTAAAATTTATCACATAGCATCTGACCGTCCTGCACTGTTGTTAATAGTACAACACCTGGCCCTTCATGGTTTATTTGTTCTCCATTTCTCCATGGATCAATTAATCTATATTGCCATAAAGTGTGTTGCACTGTCGTAAAAACCTGTTCATCGACAAAATAATATCAAACAACCTCGCTTTATACCGACGTAAATCCATTACACGTCTCCTAACTTGGCTTTCAATTTTATTGTCTGCACGAAAATATTTCGCATGGTAGGGTTCAGTCGTCTTCATTGCTCGCAATTTTTTATCATGGACGAGGGCCGCAATCATAGCTATGATCATGTACCAGAATATAATAATTTGATCAAAGTAAGATACCGAGAAGAAAGACGCGACATGGCCAAATATTGCACAACCCATGGACCAAATCATTAATCGCTCAGGTAGGGTAAAGCGGGTCTCATTACGAACAGATTTGCCGGTAATCTTAAAGCACTCGACTATCAGCCAAATAAACAGACCCATTGAGAGAATGCCCCCGCTAACCCCTTGAGCGATAAATTGATTCGTCATATCAGCTGAACTAGATTCGAATGCAAGGCCCGTGGGCATCCAACTTGCTGTGTACCCTGTACCAAAAAGCCACCACTCATTAAAATGACGGACGGCTGCATCTATCAGGGCAGAGCGGTACCACCCTCCACCTCCAACCACATCACTTAAGCGAGATATCACGAACCATACTGGCGCCTTCATAACGACTTGTAAAGCCAGCAGGAGTATCACTAATCCCCACCTGATTTTCTTCATGTGGGACCTGAAAATCCAGCAGAACAACCCGACTATACTTAGCATATAGGCGAGAAGCGGACCACTTGAAGCTGAGAAAGCAACGATGGCTGTGGCTGCCAGAATGGCACCACCCACCAGTAGTCGGTTCCGGGCATTGTAGAGCCATAAGCCTACAAAAAGAGGTAATGCAGTTGCTCCAAAAGTTCCAGCAAGAATAGAATGCCTAAATGGTCCCTGACAACGAATCCGGCCGTCACGAATCTCCGATAATACGGGCACTCCACCCAAAGCGGAAAAAGGGTTTTTCCCGGTCATATGTTCCACTGCAAAAAGGACGGCAAGAGGGATAATAATAATACCAAGTATCTTAATATTATAAACTACGTCATCTAAATCCCGTACCAACGCCCGAACGAAAATATAAATTCCGAGCGTATTGTAAGCTCCTCCAAGGCGCTCGGTGATTTCGATGTTGGTTCCGCCGAAAAGAGGGATGAGCAAAGAACTCACCATGACCCATGCTATTAAGACCTTATCAATGGAGTTTAATTTAATACTGAATATTTCCTTCTTGGCAAAGATCCTGATAAAGCCGAAGAATATTAGGATTCTAATCAAGTAAAAGTGCAATCCGCCTATGATAAGGACCTGCCCAAGCGTCATGTAGCAACCGCCTACCAACAGGGGAGCTAAAGCGTATCGGCGTGGTAAAACCAACAAAAGAAACCCTAGACATAACGTAAAAAAAAGGCTGGTTCCCGTTAGGGTACTTATTTCTGGCTCTATATGATACATGTTTTCACTATTTTATTGTTTTATACATGTCTTTATGATTTATGCATATATCTTCTGGAACTTTTTTCGCTTTGTGCTCGCCAATGGAACCCGTAAGCAATTCATTGAAGGCGCAGAGTAGAGAATGCCTATCACCAAGGCAATTATCATCGGACGAGCAGTTTTCGCGCATCCGTCAATCCCGTGCATAGCCCTAATTGGGGAACTGGAGACATCGTTAATTGAAGCTGATCAGGGTATAGTACGCAGCAACAATAACTCATCCGCTTAAATTCTCCTCTGTCCGGCTTGTTCAACCCCAGCCACTTGTAGGATAGCCAGCGTTTTTGAATATGCAAAAGCAGACGCTTCCTAATCCATGTATCTGATCAAACATTCCAGCCATTTTGTACTAGAACTCTAATGTAATCTGATCTCTACCCTGCTCAAGCAAAGCACACAAAATTGGGATATAATCGTCTAGGAAAAGTCCCCTACTGACGCGGTCTGCGAATACGTATTCCTAATCTTCCTAGTTGTTCCCTTCGAAGGTAGTCCACAATCTCAGTCGAAACTTCAATGCGGTCACCCCTTAAGCCAGACCATGCAAATCCAATGAACTGAAACAACGCTCGCAGGAAATAAGGTCTTTCCCGGAGCCTACGAATGCACTTCGCTAATTCAAATAAGGGATGGCTACCAACTGTGTAGTCCATCTTACCTTGTCTGATCGCATCTTTAAATATTCCGCGCTTTGATTCGCCAGGCTTGTGATGATATGCGACAATGTCAGGAAAGGCCGTAACTGCCCAGCCATTCTTACGTGCAAGGATCTCACACATCCAATCTTCGCCACCATGCGACAATGGCATGTGGCCACCAATTATCTCATAACATTCCCGACGAAATAATTGTATGGCACCCGCTACGGATTTTCTAGAATTTGACGGCCTGCTCCCGAAAAAATTTCCCTGGCGCTCATAAATGAACCCACCGGCTATGCCGAGCCTTGCATCTTCGTTAAACCGGCGGAGGATCCGTTCGTAATAGTCACTTCCAAAGGTGATATCGGCATCTAGGATACCGACGAATCGATACGAGGTATCCTCTAACGATGCATACCCTTTGTGGATTGCGCGAACCTTTGAGGCAAAGCTAGGTGATGTGACTGGCTTTTCTATGCGGACGTGTTCGATAAATTGATGCTCTTTAGCGAAATGTTGGATAATAGTGTCAGTATTGTCAGTAGATCCATCGCTAACGATTACCCACTTGCGCGGGATAACCGACTGAGCCAGCACTGTTTCGATGGTAGCGCCAATATAATCTCCTTCGTTGTAAGCGGCTGTAATCAAAACGTATTCACTCTGTAACATAATACTTTCCTTCAGTTATGCGGGGCGTGATTCGTGGGTTAAATGGCGCACCCACTTCTCGCGACCCAATGACCAGCGAAATATCTTAACCCATTTAGACAAAGATATCCTGAGCGCGTCACGTATGGATCTCCGTGGGATTGTTGCCATAAGGCTAACCATTAGCATAACTCGGAAAAATGCTGCACAACCTATGGCTACACGATAGAGATTGCCATACAGTCTACCACGGAATTTAGTCAGAAAGAGATACAGTGATTCACGCATGACAATAGCGGCAAAGTGATTGCGCTCCCGCTGTTTGCTACTACCGCCGCCGTGGTGAACGACCGATACGGCAGAGGTATAGTATACTACGAAACCAAGGGTGCGAACTTTATAGCACAAATCTGTATCTTCTGCATACATGAAATAGTCATTACTGAAGAGACCTGCAGCTTCGAAAACATGGCGTTTGATCATCAAACACGCACCGGAAACGACTTCAACCGGTGTCGGGATCTCATTACGTTTAAAAAGTGGTAATGCCCCCCAACAAGCCATTGAAGGGAAACGCCGCCGCAACAAATCAGCATCAAGCACCTGGTTTAGTATCGTCGGAAACGCCTGAATACTACTCGTTTGAAGAGTGCCGTCAGTATTCAGAAGTTTACAACCAATAGCACCCGCATCGGGGATTTCCCATAATAGTCGATGCAAAGTGGAGAGGACTTGTCCTAACAATTCAGTATCGGGGTTTAGGAACAACAGCGTCTTCCCACTGCTTTGTCTATAGGCAAGATTATTAGCTCCTGCGAATCCTAAATTGATGGAGCTTTGAACGAATCTGACCTGTGGATATTGATCCAAAAGCATCGCATCGCATCCATCATAGGACGCGTTATCAACGACGATAACTTCTAACGAAGGAATGCCTACATCACGGTAGATAGTTTCGAGACATTTCCGCACATAATGAGATGATTTCCAGTTGACAATAATAATTGAGATGTCCACAGGAATTGCAGTACACAGAACACTCAAGAGAGGAACCCCCAGTTTTTTTTGAAGCAACTTAGGCCGCGTATTGCAATGCGTAATGCGTCTCTAGCCTTGACCTTAACAAATACAACGACACAGCTATTAATCGAAAACAGCTTGCTTGATGGCAGGTAATTGAGGATAGACTCTTATCGCGGTCAAGATGAATGCACGGATCATTGGATGCTTAGAATTGATTTCTTTTATGTGGTCCATCCAGCGTATAAAAACATTTAGGCACGATGCACGACTCTCCGCTCTCCGCCACCTGACAACATGATTCCTTCCATAAATGCCGAATTGACCCCAAGTAATTGCCCTTCTTACAACCATGGATTATGCTTTTTCCTAAATAAGTTAAGCAATGAGACTGATGAACGATATCCATAATGGAGCACAATATTCTTTGCTCCATAATACCGAATCCATTCTCCCAACGTAAAATTAATTTTCTTATTCCGAACTTCATTTGCCAATTTCTCATTTCTTGTATGAAACGCGAGACGCAATGAATAATTGCACCATTTTGCTTCTTGCTCACTTCTAATGCTTGCGGGGAGATCGTATTTATTACACAGATAGAGGAAAAGCTCTGAGCATGAAATTGCAAATTGCAAATTTTTTATGATGTTTTTACTTCTGGCAGCTGATTCTTCCAGAATGTTATAAGTAGCCAGAGATTCAGGTATGTAGTGCAGTTGAGCCTTCGTTGCTATCTCCGCCCAAAGTTGAGTATCACCCATAAGAAAATGAGCGTTCTGGTGCAGGTAGGGGTCCGCTTCAATAATCTGCTCATAAAGAATCCGCCGGATCATAACAGTCAATGTTTGAGTTCCAGTCTTACTTTCCACAAAATCAGATACACTCGGATTTTCCGGTATCTTCCACTTTCTGTGTTTTATAAAATCCTCTATTCTTTTCTTTTCTTTGACAATATACACATCATAACTGGAATACACCAATCCACATTCGGGGTGGCTCTCCATATAATCCACTTGTTTTTGCAGTTTGTAGGGGTGGTGCCAGTAATCATCGCCTTCACAGAAGGCGATGTACTTTCCTTGGCAGGCCTTCACGGTGCGGAGACTATTCTTTTTCATTCCGACATTTTTGTCTGACGTGACCACTCGAATGATACCTGGGTACTTCTTTTGATATTCAAAAACAATGTCCCGTGTGCCGTCGGTAGAGCAGTCCTCTCCAATAACTAACTCGAACGTGTAGTTCGTTTTCTGCTGTAAGACGCCCTCGATAGCTTGGGCGATAAATGGCGCGTGGTTATAGGTTAGCATAGGAACGCTTACGAGAGGCTGTGACATTTCAAAAGACTCCCAACTGGACATTTCCCACTGTTAATGAGGCTGACCGACTTCAATAAATAATCAACCACAAGGATCCTTGACGGAATCGGCACTGACTCCAATCGCAATGCTCTTTGGTTCATGTCAAACCTAGCGAATGATCCTTCTGCAGCAAGCTGCAGAGCCTCTACGAAGAGGAAGACTATTATCATTTGAGCATCCTGCGGCTTCTCAAACTCTTCCCATATAAGGTTACCCTCAAGCAATCTATAGGGAATTCCACATTAAAATTTCTTTGATTTTTTGACATTATCGCGATGCCAATCGCTCTATTATACGTAGAATTTAGAAATAAATCTCTATATCGTGTAATGCATGAAGTTTATCGTGTGATTCCAGCCCTTGCTAATGGAAACCTATTCCATGCAGCTTGCCAGATTTCCATAAAAGCCTTCAGTCGAAATACAAGGCATATACAAAAATAGATTAAACCTCCCGTCGCAATTTGTACTACGAGCCTGGACCACTGGTTGGGGAACTGCAGTAGCCCAACGGCATAAACTGCAATGCCCATTATTACGGATGATATGAGGTAAGGCAACAGGTCATGCACCTGCTCCCCGATCGTGTAACCTAGCAGAGTACCGTTGTAATAACTGTTCAAATAATAACTGATAATCGAGGTGACAGTCATACCGTAGATCATCGCGGATATGCCCCACCGCCAGGTGATCGCGATATTGATGACGATAATGATCTTTTTGATAATCTCAAGGCGTAGAAACAAGTCAGACCTCCCTAGAGCTTGCAGTACATTCAAATTAATCAGGTGCAATGGAAACAGCAATCCAAACAAACAGAGTATCTGCATGTAGGGAACACAGGGGACCCACTTTTCCGTCAGTAATACCTGCACCAGCGGACGAGAGATAACCGCCAATCCGATCATCATGGGGAAATTAACCAATACCAGAATGGTCAATGCTTTTTTCAATCCTCTTTTCAATCGGGCCGGATCATCTTTGATGGTGGAAAATACAGGAAAAGTGACGCGTCCAACCATTGATGACAGCGTTTGCGTCGGGAGGTCACTAAATGTCTTGGCGCGGGTAAAAAATCCCAGATCTACGGCCGAAAACAGCTTGCCGATTATTACATAATATATGTTGTCAAAAATTTGATTGAGTACACTCGAAAACAACAGACGTGACCCAAAACCAAACATTTCCCGCAGGGCATTGAAGCTAAGGATCAAGGTCGGCCTCCAGGAACTGAAAGACCAGAGACATACGACTCGAAAAAAAGCATTGGATATCTGCTGGATAACCAGGCTCCATACACCGAAACCAAGAGCGGCTAAGGTAATTCCTATTATACCGGACAGTGTTCCTGCAATCAGACTTACTTTAGTATGTGTTTTAAAATTAAGTTGTTTAGTGAGGATGGTATCTTGAATCATGCCGAATGAATTGATCACAATGGTCAGTGACAATGCCCTCATCAGTGATGTCAGAATGGGCTGTTTATAAAAAGTGGCAATCCACGGAGCAACGAGGTACAACAGGCCTACAACCACCAAGCCTACAAATATATTAAAATAAAATATCGAACAGATGTCAGTCTGCGTCACCTCCCCTTTCTGAATCAGGGCGGCGCCAAATCCGCTATCAAGAAATGTTTGTGCTATTGCTATGAAAATCGTCAGCATCCCAATCAGGCCGAATTGCTGAGGAAACAGCAACCGTGCCAAAACAATCCCAATGACAAATTGCACGCCACGTTGCGCAACAGTCTCGAGAAGACTCCATAAGAGAGCATATACTGTTCTATGTTGTAGATTATTCGTCATTTAACTTCCAGCCTCATTCTCAGTGCAAATATCGATGAGTGTCTGGCCCTTTCATGTCCCTACATTGTCTACAAGCTATTTTTCAGTGGAAACCCAGAATGCCATACACAGATCATCGTTATTTATTTTAAGTGAGTGTTCTTTATAACCCTATACGCAGGAAAATAGTCGTTGTTGTGAGTCTCGCCTCGCTGACAAAGAGATTCATACTTTCCCCTATCAAAGACACGGCCACACAAATATACGGTGCGCTGATCGTTGGACCAGCCCCTTTTGAATTTGGCTAAGCCATTGTGTGAATCGTCTTTAAACCCAGCCGCCCCCCCCATATCGAAGTATCTGATACCTTGATCGCGAAGGTAAGCGAGCGTCGTCCATTTGATGCCATAAGAAGCTCCTATTTGGTATCCCTTGTTGCTGCAGGCAGACAAATGGCCGTAAGCATATTCACCGTTAATCAGGACCAGAGCTGCCCCAACGATTTCTCCCTCGCACCTGCACAGAACCATGACCATCCCGGGGATCTCAAGCTGTGTCTTGAAGCATTTTCGAGAAAATATTCTGTTATCCTTAATATTGTGCCTGCGAATTAAGTTATCGTACAATTGTATCCATTCATCGAGGTATTTTGACGGTTTTTGGCAAACTTCAACTTCCATTTTATCAAGCAACTTACGAGACCTTTTGCGATGATGCTGATTGATAACACTCTCCAAGGGATGTCCCAGATCGGCCACGTAGTGCTTCTTGAATGGTTTGACAAAATCAAAACAATGTTCCATATAAGATGGGACGAATGCGGAGAATGGATCAGAAACTAGCACAAGTGATACAAGTTCGGAACCAAGATGTTCAATGTCTTCGTTAAGCTTCTTCCAATTCAGGCATGCAAACAAGGGGTAACATCCGGTGGCATCCTTGTATGTTGTGCCGGGAATCGATCTTACAAGAACCCAACCACCACACCGCGGCAACTCCCGTGGTTCGCCAAATTCCCGCATAGAATCAGCATAGCGAGGATCGGCATAGCCCATAGTCTTTATAGCGAGTTTCAGATAATTCATCCTAAATTCAACATTTTAGAATCACATTCAGTCATTTAAAGCAGCCCGTCTCACTCATGGCAGAAGGGCTCGTGGGCATCGTTTCCTCTTTTTCCAGAACAGCTTGTACCACTCGCGCCTAGAAATGCCGGCATCTGATTCGCATCGGGTTAAAAGCCTGAAGCGCCTTCAACAGCCATGCTGTTTCGATTAGGTTGATCTATTGTAGTACGGAAACCTTCGAAATACCTTATCAAATATATTAACGATAAGTGGGTGCTACTGCTATAAAAATCGTCATCTTCCCGGTCGGGCCGAAATACTCAGAAAACAGTATCCGAACCAAAACGATCCCAATGACGAATTACGCACTCCTCGATGCAACAGCCTCGATAAAACTCCGGGAGGGAGTACATAGTGTTTCATGTTAAGACTATCCACAATATTAACTGTTCCGGTCACAGTGTTTATCTGATCGAAATATGGAAATAAAAGCTTCTTAGACAGCGAAAGAGGCCCTCTCTCTGTTTTTGCCGTCAAAATGGGTTGCTTTCTTTGATACATTAAGATATTGGATGATATCACAAATCTTTTCGACATCGGACAGTTCCAGGCTGTCATAGATCGGCAGTGTCAAAATACATCCGGCCACCCGGCGTGCTACAGTCAAGGGGTCTGTCACTGAAACACTGCGATAGCAGGGGTAATCGCATATCAAGGGGTAGAAATATCGTCGGGCATATACATTCCACTCCTTAAGCTTTTCATACAGTGCATCGCGGCTCATTCCAAAATCGTTCTCATCCAATTCGATCGGCACATATGCATGGTTGAATTTTATATCTGGAGATAGCGCCGGCGCGAAACGAATACCGGGAACCTCCTTGAGTCGGGCCCGATATACGTCAGCAATCTTTGATCGCTTGCGTATGATTTCTTCAATGTACTCCAGAACCTGAATTCCCATCAGTGCTTGCATCTCGTTCATTTTTGCATTGGTGCCGGGCATGACGACTTCGGTCTCGTTTTCGAAACCAAAGTTTTTCAGATAATCGAATTTGCGCTGCAGCGCTGCCTCCTTGAAAATCAGCATTCCGCCCTCTATAGAGTGGAAAAGCTTGGTGCTGTGGAAGCTGAACATGCTTAGGTCACCAAAGTGGGCAATCGACTTATTGCCAACCTTGACGCCGAAGGCGTGTGCGGCATCGTAGATGAGTTTTAAATTGTGCCGCCGTGCAATGTCGTCCAACGCATCAAGCTTGCACGGATGGCCATAGACATGAACTGCCAAGATTGCTGTCGTCCAGGGGGTGATTGCAGCTTCAACTTTCTCTGGATCAAGGGTGTAATAATCAGGCTCTATGTCCACGAAGACAGGCCTGATTTTATTCCAGAACAAGGCGTGGGTCGTCGCAACAAAAGTAAAGGGAGTGGTGATGACCTCCCCTGGAGATCTCCATCCCCTGCAAGGCTATCTGAAGGGCCAACGTCCCGTTATTGAATAGACAGACGTTGTTGCTTTCAAAGCTGTTGCACAACTCTTGAGTAAAACGCTGGAGGATCGGCCCATTATTCGTGAGCCATTGGTTCTCCCAGATCTCACCAAGTCCCTGGCAGTATTTCTCCAACGGTGGTAAAAAAGGCCTGGTCACATAAATGGGCTTTTCAAAAGGTTTTATCATTAATCTCCTCCAGATGGCACGAACAAATGGGACAGGACACGTTAACGCTAGCTGACCTGAAGCCGGTGGTCGGGGAACCTATGCGTTCAGGTCAAATTCCTTAATATGCTGGGCGATATACTTTATTTGACTATCACTCAGCTCGGGATACATAGGCAAAGACAAAACCTCTTGTGATGCTTTTGTAGCCTCCGGGAAATCGCTACCATTGTGGTTTAAATAAGAATAAGCCTTCAGATTGGGTAGCGCTATGGGATAATGAATGCCTGTGGATATACCTTTTGATTTGAGATGATCCTGCAGTTTCTGACGCATCTCCTTTTTTACGCGTACAATGTAAAGATGATACACTGCCTTCACATTCGCAAGTTCAATTGGCGTGACTAAGTCCGTTCCTTTAAGATTTTCATTATACAGGTAAGCGTTCTTTCTGCGCGCCTCTGACCATGCATCGAGATGCTTCAACTTGACCCCGAGTACAGCTGCCTGGAGGCCATCCAAACGGCTGTTAATGCCTTCCATTTCATGATCGTATTTGTCAACCCGACCGTGATTTGCGAACATACGTGCATTTTTTGCTAAGGCCTCATCGTTTACTACTATTGCGCCGGCGTCGCCGTAGGCGCCCAGATTTTTCCCGGGATAAAAGCTGAAACATGCCATATCGCCCATCGACCCGATGATTCTACCCTTATAGAGCGCCCCATGAGCCTGGGCGCAATCCTCAACAATTTTTAAATTATGCTTCTTCGCCAGGGCGAGGATCGGGTCCATATCAGCAGGCTGACCGTAAAGATGGACCGGAATGACGGCCTTTGTCCGAGAAGTGATCTTTTTCTCGATCCTGCTCGTATCGATATTGTAGGTCTTCGGATCGATGTCAACAAACACGACCCTCGCTCCTGTCTGCGTTATCGCCTCAGACGTCGCAATGAAACTATTCGCAACTGTGATAACCTCGTCACCTGCGCCGATCCCGAGTGCTTTTAAAGCGATAAATATTGCATCGGTGCCGTTGCCGACGCCTATGCAATATTTCGTACCACAGAACTTTGCGAAGGATTCTTCAAATTTCGTAACGTGCTTACCCCCGATAAAGGCTGTTTCCGATACAACCTCTTTTATTGCTGAATCAATTTCATTTTTGATCGTTTCATATTGGGCCTTTAAATCGACAAATTGAATATTCATGCTTCCTCCATTGCAGTATGTAACTTCGAAATTGCCAAACTATTATCGAAAACAAATCCTGTCTTTAAACTGTCCATGCTTAAAATAGCTTTTTCAAGTTCACTTGTATTTCTTACAACTTTTGTATAGCCCAGTTCTTCGAGTTTTTCATGTAAATCTTCTTTCATATCGCTCTTAGTGGGAAGTTCTCCGTATTGATAGTCCCTCGGCATCACGAGAAATTTTGTTCCATGTTTAAGGCATTGGGTGCTGATGCCTGCGCTCTCCTGCGTGATGACATATTGTGCATTCAAGATCAACTTGTCTATCTTTTCTGGCCCGCAAAAATCGAAGACTTCGACACAGTCCGAGCTGAACTTTGTATACCCTGCCTGGATAATCACTTTCTCCCTTATAACGCCTTTTCGTACAAGATCCTCGACCCCTTTTATCAGCCTGGTGAACTGCTCGTCTCTTGTACCCAACGTGACGAATATGTATTTCGAATCGTGGCATTTGTCGTGGTTTTCCTGCTGTTTGAATATCGGTCCAATATATATAGCATTGGCATTTTTCGGATCTTTCCATTGCGTAAAGATCCTGTTCTTCGTTTTCAGCAAAAAAAGACCAAACTTGGACTGGCCCTTCACACGGGAAAACGTGTCGATATACATAAATTTTATCCTGAAAAGCCTTGTCAACAGATAAGGGATGAAAGCTGTCCTGCCCGATCCCGTCGAAAGCACATGCGTCGGCTTTTCTTTGGCAAATATTTTCAGGACCGGCACGATCTGAAATAAATAGGTCCACGGCTTTTTAAAGTGGGCCAGTTCCACATAGTACGCTTTTTCTTTCCTCAACTGCTCCTCGGTCTGGTTATTTCTGTTTGTTATCCAGAAGTGATCATAATAGCCGTAAAAGTCGGACAGGTTGGTCAGTTGTTCAAAATGTCCGCCTTTTGTGCAGACCAAGGCGATATTTATTCTTCGATTATTCATGGTCGGTTTTTCACGCTCAGCAGTTGGGCGAAATCATTGCACATTGGCGGTTGCCAGGATTTCGACCACTTTCCTGGCATGTTCCACGCCTGTCAGGCATTTTGTTCCATTCTGAATACAGTCTATAAAATGATCCAGTTCCACTTTCAAGGGTTCCTTGAAATCGATTTTCGGAAGTAAAACATCCCCGGATCTATGGTCAAAGACAGGCAATTGCGAATCACCGGCCGAAGCCTTCCTGTCTATCCCCTTATCGTATATAGCGATTTTGTCCTCCGCCATGTCGTCGTACACCACCATTTTTTTGGACCCGACAACGACCATCGAGCGGACCTTTAAAGGGTCCAGCCAACTGACATGGATATTTGCCATGACCTTCTTCGGATACTTGATGCTCATGAAGACCACGTCATCGATGCTGTCCTGAATATAATCGGCTCCCCGCCTGACCACGGAAAGCGGCTCCGGATCCCCGAGCCAGTATTGAATGACGCTGATGTCGTGGGGAGCCAGATTCCACAGGGAATCGACATCGGACCGGATCTTGCCGAGATTCAACCTCTGGCTGTAGATATAGCGGACATCTCCGAGTTCCGCCGATTCGATCAATTTCTTTACGTACCGCACGGCGCTATTGAATAGAAAGGTGTGCCCTACCATAGCAACACGTTTCTTTTCATCCGCGAGCCTTCCGATCGCATCAACCTCTGCTACGCTCCGGGCCATCGGCTTTTCGATCAAGATGTGCTTCCCTGCAGCAAGCGCCCGCATGGCAAGGTCAAAATGCGTCGCTACAGGAGTTGCAATTACGATGGCTTCTATCTCAGGATTTTGGAGGACTTCGTCAACATCACCGGTGACCGTTATAGCGGGATATAGGCCTCGTACGAAGTCCCTCCTTTCAGGTGAGAGCTCCGCGACCGCGGATGTCGTACACCTTTTATTGGCCACCAGATTTCTGAGGAGATTTGGTCCCCAGTAACCTACGCCGATTTGTGCAATCTGAACCATTATACTACCTCCTTAAACTAAGATTACTCGTTTGATAATCATAGCTCTTGATGATAAGTCTTTTCTTTCTATGAGTGCTGATGTTCATATTCCTTGATACTGATCTGATCATGAAGATCTGGGCATTAGAAGTACCCGTTCCGGTGCAGGGTTAAACACTGTCACCATAGCTGCCCTGCCTTTGCGTTGTCGTTGTCGGTATTGCCGTCGTGACTCGGTCGAAGAAACATTAGTCGTCGTGCGCTAACCAAGTCTGATTCCACGTCGAAAAACAGCCCACCTTAGAATGTCCCCTGAACCACCAATACGGAATCAGCAAATATATTTAAATGCAAATTTAGCCTCTAATTGAACTTGGTAACGCTTATTCCTTGAAAATGCCATGTCGAAATAACATCCCTTTTCTGCATTAAGTCGTTGAATACTATCCTGTCCGGATCGAATAGATCTTCTCGCCTGGTGATTAACCAGATAGGTGATTTACCAGCAATAGCGTTGTTTATTGAGGGAACATCTGAAGGCTTTATCTCGTCATCGTAAAAAGGATGGTCAACTCGGAGTGCTGGATGCAAATTATTGTCAAATGGGTACGGCAAAGGGATGATTTGCAGATTATCGTTACTGTTTCTCTTCGCGTAATAGGAAAAAGGAAACTCGATATTATTTGGTACAAGCAAAACAACATCCCCATTAGCATGCTGGACCATTGTCTGCGCAACCTTGTCCCAAGGTTCCTTCTTATAATCAGTGTAATAGCTATTGTTCCATCTCAAGAATATGAGCGTAATGATCATGACAACAAGTACGCGTTTTCGTGGATCGCGCATCATCATAATCCCTGCAGAAATGGCCACAAAAAACGGCACACTGACATAAATCAGCGTTCTTTCAACAAAGATGGGCCGAAACAGAAAGCTGTACACGAGTTCCATCAGAATCGGCCCGACAATCGAACCTAGAATGAGAAGGGAAACATAGGGACCGGAGTGTCTCCGGATATTCAACAACCCCGCAACGGCAAGAATGATAAGAAAGGTGAAGATTGCGATCTTCACGACATCGTTTACCGTGGCATGCCATGAGATTCCTTGTCCAAGAAGGAGTAGGATCACAGTATGCATGGCGGACATGACCGTAGGCGTCGGAATCGGAAGGGCCTCACTCATTGCCTGGGGTATCAGAAAGACCAAGTATGGCGCCCATAGAAGGAATACTACGGCACTAATTGTCATCATATTGCCGAGGAATATTCTGTTGAACCGCAGCTGGAACAAGAACCATGCCAGCATTATCAAATATAGCGTAAAGATGTATAAGACTGCGGTATCGTGGATCCAAAGTGTAAAAGATATGGCGACTGCTATGGTCAACCAAGGTAGGAAATGAGACCATATTATTCCATATTTTGCGTACTGCTTTACGTCTGACTTCTTTCTGATTATGGGTTCGCAGGCTTCAGCCGGGTTGCGAATAATCCAAAGAAATGTACACAATGTCAACGTTGTGGCAAAGGTGAGCATTGCATAGGATCGAACCTCCTGAGCATACTGGATATGCACGGGGAATACAGAAAACAGTAATGCCGCTATTGCACCTATCCAGTTTCCCCCAATCGAATTCCCCATGAGTCTGCCGAGCATGAAGACTAAAAAAATGCATCCGATGCTCATTATAGCAGACAAGCTTCGTAAACCTGCCTCGCTCGACCCGAATAAAATCCTCCATATTTTCAGTATTGTATAATAAAACGGCGGGTTCATATCAAATTGAGGAACGATGGTCCAAAGCTCATGCATCGTTCTGCTTGAAAACCAATGACTATAGGCTTCATCAAGCCACAGCGGTTGCCCCCCAATATGATAAAATCTGAGAAAGCTACCTAGCAGTATTGAAAATACTAGTAAGTAACGATATGTGATTTTAATTTGTTTTTTTTCTTTCATATACCATTGCGTTGAACTATTATCTTGGGCAAAATATCCAGTTCATGTTGAGCAAAATCACATTCAGCAAAATATATTTCCACTCTTTCTCCGGGGACACTGATAATATTATTTAATCGCATCAGTCGCCCTCTATCAGACAATGTCAACGCATTGAAGCTTGGCAGTCAGTGCTGGAACAAACTGCATGACGTCGGCCACTACCAGAACATCGGCAATCTCCCCAATGGGGGCATCCTTATCCTTATTGATAGCGACGATGAAGTCGGACTTTTTCATTCCAACCACATGCTGGATTGCGCCGCTGATGCCGCAGGCTATGTAAAGTTTGGGACTAACCGTCTGGCCGGTGATGCCAACTTCCTGGCTGTATTTAACCCAGCCAGCATCAACTACAGGCCGACTGGCCCCGAGTTCGCCTCCGAGTATCTTAGCAAGTGTGGCGATAACGGGTATGTTATCCTTCTTGCCAACTCCCCTGCCAACGGCAACAATCACCCTGGCCTTAGCAAGGTCAACATCTTTGGGTTCTGCAGGCTTATAGTCGATAAACTCAACAGCACCTGTGCCATCAACATCCAAGCGCTGCACCTCCGGGGTGCCACTCTGTCGCATAACTGGGAACGCCCCCGCTTGAATTGTCAGCACCGCTTTGCCACCTGTTGGCTTGACGGTACGCAGCATTTTGCCGTTGCAGCACTTCACCTCGAAGTTGCCATTTTTCAACCCGACGACCGCCGAAATCTGGCCCATTCTAATATTGGCAGATACACGAGGCGCCAAGTCCCAGCCGTAGGATGAATGGATAAAAACAATGTAGTCAGGCTTTTCCTTCTCTATTGCCTGTAAGACCAGTTTTTTGTGCAGGTCAGGGTTATAATCGCTGTATTTCGCGGTTTCCGCCAGATAGAGCTTTCCTTCGTATGCAGGAAGCTGGTTAACGTTGCCGACGAGTACCATGGAAGTCTCGCCCCCCAGTTGCTCTGCAAAGCCAAGTAGTTCATACGTTGACTCAAGGAGTTGCCCTTCCCGGTATTCCGCAACTAATAACAGTTTCATTTCGGCCTCCTAGCGCAGCACCGTGGTTTTCTCTTTGAGTATGCCCACTAGCTGATCGGCCATCGTCACTACATCGCCCTCGAGGACGATCCCCCCACACTTTTTGAGCGGCGGATAAAACATCTCGGTAATTGCAAGGGGTCCTTCATCCAGAAGCGCTACGACCTGGATGGTTTTAATTTCCTTTTTTTTGGCCTTCATGATGTTGGGGAGGGTCGGGTAGCGTGGGACGTTAAGTCCTAGCTCGCAGGTGAGCAGTGCCGGGATCTTCAATTTCACGATACCTTTGATCCCCCCCTCCAACTCACGTTTTCCTGTGACAATACCGTCGGCATATTCAAAACCGACCAAGGTGGTAGCACAGGCATAGCCGAGCAGTTCAGCCACGGTAACGCCTACCTGGGCCGAGCCCCGATCCTCCGATTGCATACCGGTGAAGATCAGATCAAAGTTCTGGCCTTTTGCATACTTGGCAATAATGGAAGCGATCTGCCACGGGTCCTTGAGCTGCGCTGCCGGATCCTGGACATGCATTCCCCGGTCACACCCCATGGCCAGTGCCTTTTTGATCGCCTCCCGCACGCGATCCGGGCCGATGGAAAGTACCGTCACCTCGGGAATATTGCACAGTTGTTCTTTGAGCTGCACAGCCTGCTCCACTGCGAATTCATCATATTCGTTCATCCGCCAAGCGATGTCGGACTCATCGTACCAGATGCCCTCCGTGTTCGGCTTAAATCTCGACTCCATGTCAGGAACCTGTTTAATGCAGACAAGTATTTTCATTTTTTCCACGTATTCTCTCGGCGACAATCTCCGTCAAGTCCTTAACCATCAATTCCCCTTCCCAACCTCCAGTCTTAATCCCATCCTCGAACATGGTGAGGCAGAAGGGACAGCTAGAAACAAGCAGCGGGACGCCGGTGTCCTTCGCCATCTGCACCCGCTTCACACTAATGTGGTCGCCGATCTTCTCCTCGGCCAGATCCGGCCACCACCTGCACCGCAGCAAAAGCTATCGTAGCCCGACTTCGCCATCTCCATCAATTGCCCTCCCGCCGCCAAAAGCACTTCCCGTGGCTCTTTGATGATATCCATGTACCGTCCTAGATAGCAGGAGTCGTGGTAAGTAAAATCGAATCGCTCGGGTGTGAGCATCAATCTCTGTTCTTTCAGTAGCTTGTCAAGGAAGGTTGCAGAGTGTTCCACCGGTAGATCAAGCCCCAGGTCTTTATAATCTCGTGCCAGGGTGTTAAAGCAGTGAGGACAGGTGGAAACGATCTTCTTGATGCCGTACCCCTTGATCAATTCTATGTTCTGGGCCGCCATCATCTGGTAGAGGTATTCGTTGCCGAGTTTGCGGACTGGCTCACCGCAGCATTTTTCCTCTTTGCCGAGAATGCCAACCCTAACCCCTGCGGCAGTGCAGATCTCCACAAAGTTTCTTGCCACTTCCTGGTTCCTCTTGTCAAAAGAAGCATAGCAGCCAACGAAATAGAGGATATCGACTTCCGTGCCGCTCTCCATAAGGGTTACCGGGAGGCCGTTGATCCACTCGCCGCGGGCCGCAAAAACCAGGCCAAAGGGGTTGCCATTCACCTCCACGTTGCTGACCGCGGTCCTCACCTCGTTGCCAGGAAATGAACCCTCCATGAGGGTCAGGTGGCGGCGCATCTCGATGATCTTGTTCACATGCTCGACATTGGCCGGGCAGATATCCTGGCAGGCGCGGCATGTGGTGCAGGACCAGAGGGCTTCCTGGCCAATAGTTTCTATCAGTCCGGAGTCTGGAGAGCTCTCGGCGATCTCGCCCACCTGTTTGATCAGTTTCATGGGGGAGAGCGGTTTTCCGGTGGCTGTGGCGGGACAACGGTCCTGGCAACGCTTACAACCCATGCAAGCGTCGGCATCGAAAATATCCTTCCAAGTCAGATCGGTGATCTTTGCGGCCCCGAACTGGTCAACTTCTTCTTGAATTAGGTTTATGGTAGCGATTGATCCCTTCGGTTCTAACGGCGCAAAAAAAGCGTTGGCACTGGTAGTGACGATGTGTCGCAGTTTGGTGTAGGGGATGGCGCAAATCAAACCAAGAACTAGGACGAAGTGGCCCCACCAGAGGATTTTGTGCGTGATCAGGATCGACGGGAGATCAAATCCGTTAAACAACCGTGCGACGACATAGCCGACAGGAGAAAAGAAAGCCAAGGCATGGTTCTGGTGGAGTTCGGTGGCAGCTATCCGCGCACCTTCGATCAGAAATCCGGTGCTCAGTATGGCAAGGAGAAGTTGATGGATGAGGTAATGCTGGCCAGTGGTTTCAAGCCCTTCGGGCTTCTTGATGAACCGTCTGTAGAAGAGCCCCCCCAGCATTAACAGCGCAACCAGCCCAGCCAGATCCAATACCAGCTTGTACCCCATATAGAACGCGCCGGAAAGAATATTGACCTTCATGATCGGCGTAAAGAAATCGACTTGGAGCATCACTACCAGAGTGCCGACGAAGAGGGTGAGGAATCCCCAGAAGAATAGGGAGTGGAAAAGGCCACCATCTCTTACCCTGACAACCTTTTTCTGGCCGAGCGCCTCGGCGATAAGCAACTTAAAGCGCTCCTTGAGATGGTCGAAACGATTGAGTGACTTACCCAACTGATAGAGTGACAGACGCTTCCAGAATCCCCATACGCAGAAGGCAATTGCTAGGAACGATAAGAGGTACATGGGCCAAACGGCCCCGTGCCCGACATTCCAGAATATTTCTCTGGTCGCTTCCATAGTCTGACTTCTATTCATCAGCAATTTTCGGATAAGGTACGACCGTCACAGCAATTCTTCATAGTGCCTTCCGACTCTTTATCCTAGGGGCAATGCATCACTGGCGATAGGAAGCTTAGTTGCCGGTTCACCGATGAATACGCTTTTATCTTCTATAGTTTCGAGTATAATCGCTCCTGCACCAATCACGCATTCTTTTCCGATTGATACTTTATTCCTTATCGTTGCGTTTGCACCTAAGTAGGAACCCGAGCCGATATCCACGCTTCCCGCAACAGATACCCCGGGCGAAAAGAAACAATGATCGCCGATGGTAACATCGTGAGCTATCATACAACCATTTGCTATAATTACATTGCTCCCAATCTTTGCGTCAGGAGAAACTACAGTATAATGACCAATAATACAGTTATCTCCAATTGCGGTTTCAGGCTGTATAATTGAATGAGGGCTTATAAAATTTATCAAATTATAACCCATTTCTTTTGATCGAAAGTACCTCTCTTTCCTTATTTTGTTATTATGCACGTAACCAACTGCTATCAACATTCTATGCCCATCCGGCGGGAATGCAGATTCAACAGTATCAAACGGTAAAATGGGCAGATTACAAAGACTGTCGGATTCCAAATATTCTCTGTCTACGGTAAAACCCACTACCTCGTAATGAGAATAATTTTTAAGGTAAAAAAAGGATTCTCGAGCCATAGATTTATTTCCATAAATTACAACTTTTTCCATGTACAATTCTCCTCTCGAAGTCCGTGTCAAATACCGCCGTCCGGTTCTGCGTAATTAATCAGAAATTAAGAAGAGGTATCTATTATCTTGTAAACATTTTCCAAATCAACCTTTTCTTTCTTTGCATTTATAAATTCGGCCTTATGAGCTTTAGCTTTTTCGATTAACAAAGCTAACTTTGACACCGTCCGTTCTTGAAAAATTACACTTAAAGGGATTTTTATTTTGAAAGTCTGATTGATTTTTGCTATTAAATTTGCACTACTAAGTAAATTACCACCTAACTCAAAAAAATCATCGTTTACGCCAATTATTTCTAATTGAAGCACTGTCTGCCAGATGTTAGTGACTGTGCGCTCTATCTCCATTCGTACCGCTAAATGAGCGGTTTCTAATTCCGGCCGGAGGTCATCAGGCAACGGTAGGGAAAGGCGGTCTATCTTACCACTTCGTGTCAAAGGAAACTTCTCCAATATCACGAAAGCATTCGGCACCATGTTCTCCGGTATCTTCATTCTCAAATAATCACGCAATGCGCTCAAGGAGGGAATCTCTCCATCATTCAGAACTAGATAAACCACTAACTGCTTGTCTCCATTAGCATCTCCTGTGACTACCGCAACCCCCTTCCGAACGTTTGGATACTGGTCAAGCATCTCCTCGATCCGCCGAATATTCTCGCTTGTACCCGTAACTTCTGTCAAAAAATCGGCCAAATCGGAAATGGTAGAGCATTCAAACAGGGTCTGGATTGGTAGATCAAGATTGTAGACATCCCGGATATGCGACACAGCCTTAATCGCCAGTAATGAATGCCCACCCAAATCAAAAAAACTGTCGTTGATCCCGATATTCTCTACTTTTAGCAATTCGGTCCAAATGGCAGCGAGGGCCTTTTCGGTTTCCGTGTGTGGCCTGACGAAATCGTGGGAGGCTGCGAGATTATCGGAAGTGGGCGCCGGCAGAGATTTTCGATCAATCTTTCCGTTCGATGTGAGCGGCAGCCGGTCCAGCCTGATAAAATAGGGGGGGAGCATGTAAGCGGGCAATTCCTGGGCGAGGTGGGCGCGCAGCTCCGCCGCGTTCAACGACTTCTCGCTCACATAATATGCGACCAGCCTATTGATACTCATCTCACCAGTTTTCGACGGCTCAGCGCTGTCCGCCATTTGTTTGCTGTCCCAGCCAACTACATCGACTACACACTCGCGAACGTCGGCGTGTTTCAGGAGACGGGCCTCGATCTCCCCCAGCTCAATGCGTACGCCGCCAACTTTCACCTGATTATCAACGCGTCCCAGGAATTCCATGCTTCCCTTGGCGTTCCATCGAGCGAGATCTCCAGTCTTGTAGAGGCGCAACAACGCTGACCCAATGACTGATGATTTTGCTGCCGGCAAATTTTGTCTCGGGTCCTTCGCCGTTACGAATTTCTCCTCGGTGAGCTCTGGCCGATTGACGTAGCCGCGGGCCAATCCATCCCCTGCTATGCACATCTCGCCTATGTCGCCAATGGGCACAGGGTTGAGGTTCTCGTCGAGAATAAAGATGCAGGTATTGGCAGCAGGATTTCCAATGGGGACCGAAGGGGCGAGATCGTTCTCTCTATCATAACGGTGAATCATGCAACCGACGGTGGCCTCCGTGGGGCCGTACTCGTTGTATATCTCCACCGGGTAGCCGGCGTTGCGAGTGATATCGCTTGCCAGCTCAGTCTTGAAATCCTCGCCGCCGACGATGAACTTGCGAATCTTGGTGGCACTCGAGACCATCCCTTTTATCATGGCAAGGTGAGCTGGCGTCAGCTTCACGATGTCAGCCACGTTGTCCTCAATAACTTTGAAAATCACCGTGCCGTGCACACCCGGGTCTTCATGATAGACGACAATGCGGCCACCGGAAATAAGGGGCGTGAATATCGATGTTACCGTGAGATCAAATGCAAGAGAGGAAAACAATGGCCAGGTCAGCCGTTCACCCCTGCAGTACTTCTCGTTCGCCCACCAGATGTAATTCACCAAGCTACGGTGCTCGATCATAACGCCCTTGGGCGTGCCTGTGGAGCCGGAAGTGTAGATAACGTAGGCGAGATTGTTTGGGGACACGGGAAACCGTGGATTTGTGACCGGATATTGCCCGATCGAAGCGAAGTCGGCATCCAACGTTATCACTCGCGCTATGCCGTCCGGAAGGTCCCTCGCAAAACTCGATTGGGTCACCAACACGGGCATAGTTCCCGCAAGTCCTTTTGCAATATCCTGCAATATGAAGACAAGGCGCTCTTTCGGGGTGTTAATATCAATAGGCACATATGCAGCACCAGCCTTAAGCACTCCGAGCATTGAGCAAACAACCTCGATTGAGTTTCCCATGTACAGGGCGACGAGTTGATCCGCATCGGTGCCGAGTGTGCGGAGTTTCACTGCCATCTGATTCGCGCGGTCGTTCAGCTCACGATACGTCAACCCTTGATCGCCAGAATGGATGGCCTCATCCTCTGGCGTGCGCTCTACCTGGGCTTCAAAGAGTTCAACTATTGTTTTGTCTGCGGGATATGGCGCCGCAGACTTGTTGTATTCGATAACCAGCGACTGATACCCGCGCTCCAACTGAGGGGCTAACGAATCGATGGGCCGATCGATCACGTAGTCTTTTTCATTGCTCATATGCTATTCTCATCTATTTCTTTATTTATCTGTGTAGCTGGATTGAGAGAAGAGTGCACAACTGACATATCACCTTGAGCCTTATTATATTATGAAGAAAAATACACCTAAACCCGTCTATCTGCCTACGATTCTTGAGCGTACTTTAGCGGGTTTTGGTTGATAAAGTTTCGCGTTCGATAAAAATCATTTCTTGAATTCAAGTTATCCCCCATCGCCAGCACTTTAATTCTAATAAATTGCTATTTACAGCAAAAGCGCCTATATAATTAATGGCAGGCTTCAAACTTTGAATCGACCATCGGGAAGCCTTTCTTGCGTCGCCTTCAGTTCCGATTAGCTCAGATGATTCCCCCGGGATCAATGATACATCAAATTTGTCTAGGGGCCGAGACAAGCCTTCTCCGAGTGCTTTTACAATAGCCTCCTTGCAAGTCCAGCCTTTAAAGAAAGCTTCTCTCTTCTGGCTCTGAGGAAGCGCACGAAAAGCCTCTTTTTCTTTAATAGAAAAGAAACGTTCAACAATCTGTTCCATCTCAGACATGTCATGAACGTATTCAATGTCCACACCTATTTCATGGTTTCGAGCGAAGGCAAAAAGGGCAGCTCCATTTGAATGGGAAAGGTTAAAATGAATAGTGCGTCTCACGAATGGCCCTGCAATCTCAGGCTTTCCGTTTTCCCCCTGATTAAACCGCAATTTGTCTGCTTGAACGCTCAGGTAACGTCCCAGAATCGTTCTCAGAATGCCATGTCTGGAGATGAACCACTTCCTGTCTTTCTGAAAATAAAACCGGTCAGCCCTCATTCTTTCATCAATGGAGAGTGTCTGCATAAACCTGTGCAATTCGGCGTCTGTTTGATCAAGGACAACAAACCAAATGTGGATTTCGTCATCTGTCAATTTTAAGTCCAGAGGCGGAATTTCAAACGGAGGACAAAGATTTGTTAAATATTCGACTTCGGCGCTGGAATGTGTGTGTCCGATTTCAATGACCATAATTTTCACGATTTCAGCAATGCAGAACTTACACTTTTTGTTTTGCCCCTGTGCGATCCGTGACTCCCGAAGTTCGGTAACTTCGAGTCTTTGAGCTCTCGTCCGCACTTTCCGGTCTAAACGCTTGGCGTTGGGGCTAGCCAAAACTTGGTTCACCAGATTCTTTATGATGAAAGCTCAGAATAATCTCGCAGACGGTTTCAACATTGGATAAGATAGACTACCGTAAATCAATAGTGGCGATTTGCAATCCGCTTTTATGACACTGCAATAACATTTTCTTCATGGCCGAGCCTCCTATTACCTTAGAGGTCAATCCGTTGAAATCGTTCAGGAGACTTTTTTATGGAGAACAGCGGTGAAACGACCACTTCTCATCCAAGGGGTAATTCATCGCTGAAAATATCAAGCTTAGTTGCCGGTTCACCAAGATATACGCTTCTATCTTCTATATTTTCAAGTATAATCGCTCCTGCACCGATAACGCATTCTTTCCCCAGCGATACCCTATTCCTTATTGTTGCATTTGTACCTAAGAAGCAACCTGACCCGACATTCACGCTTCCCGAGACAGACACGCTATTTGAAAAAAAGCAATGGTCGCCAATAACGACGTCGTGCGCTATCGCACAATTATTTCCGATAATTACATTATTCCCAATTTTAGCATCCGGCCCAATTACAGAGTAATGGCTGATAGTACAGTTATCCCCAATTTCTGTTCCGGGATGTACAATTGAATGAGGGCTTATATAATTTACCAGCGAATAGCCCATTTCCTTTGCCCGCAGGTACCTATCTTTTCTTATATTGTTGTTCTGCACATAACCGACTGCTATCAACATTTTATGCCTGTTCGGCGGGTATACAGTTTCGATAACATCAAAAGGGATGACGGGCAGTTGAAAAAGACTGTCCGATTCCAAATACTCTCTGTCTACGGTAAAACCGACGATCTTATAATCGGAATGTTGCTTTAGACCAAGGTAGATTTCTCGAGCCATAGATTTATTTCCAAAAATTATCACGTTCTCCACGATTCAGCCATCCTTTCGAACTCACTGTCAAACACAGATCTTCGATGCTGTGCAATAAATCAGCGATTAAGATAATCTATCCTATCAAGTTAATAGCTTTTTTCAGGTCAGTCCTTTTTTTCTGCAAATTTATCAATTCCGCGTTAGGAATTTTGGATTTTTCGACCAAATGAGCTAACTTCGCCACTGTTCGTTCTTGAAAGATTACCTTCATCGGTATATTGACATTGAAAGAATGATTAATCTTTGCTATTAAATTCACGCTGCTAAGTGAACTCCCGCCTAAATCAAAAAAATTATCGTTTATGCCTATTTTTTCTAAATGAAGAACCTCCTGCCAGATGGCAGTAATTGTGTTCTCTATCTCCGTCCGTGAAGCGACGCAGACGGATTCTAATTCGGGGATGATACTCGTCGATACAGGTCCTGCCGCCACCCCTGGAGCAACAAAGACGGGTCCTAATTCGGAACAAATGCTCGTAGAATCAGGTAGAGCTTGGCGATCTACCTTGCCATTATTGCCAACTGACTCAATAAAAAAGCGCTTCCGCTCAAAGGGGTAGGTCGGCAAAGGGAGCCGATGGCGTCCCTCATCCGCATAAAATCCCGACCAGTCTATCTGAACTCCGGCGAGCCAGATCCGGCCAAGGGCGTTCAAAATAAAAGCCGAGTCGGATGTTACGTCTTTTGGATGATGGGTCGAGGCGAGCACAATGTGATCTTTCGTTTTGTTTTGCTGCAGATTTGCCAGCACCATGAATGTTTGACCCGGCCCAACCTCCAGGAGCACTCGATTGGGTTCTTTCATTAATTCATGCAAACAGTCAGAAAATCGCACGGTAGAGCGCATGTGCCTGGCCCAATAACCTGGGTCCACAGCTTCACCGGGTGTAATCCAGGTGCCGGTAACATTCGATAAAAAGGGAATTCGGGGCGGCTTTGGGCTGGCCTGTTTTACTTTTTCACTAAATACCGATAAAATCGGTTCCATCATTTCCGAATGAAAGGCATGGGAAGTTTTCAAATATTGACAAGCAAGATTCCTAGCCATTAGCTGTTTTTTTAGATCTTCCAAAGGCTCTTTTTCACCGGAGACAACGCAAAGTGAAGGCCCATTGATGACGGCCAAGGAGAGTTTGCTGCCCAAATATGGCTGTATCTCTTTCTCCGAAAGAGGGACGACAAGCATGGAACCGCCGGGAAGATCCTGGATGAGCCGGCCTCTCGCAGCTACAAGCGTCAGGGCATCCTTCAGGGAAAAAACCCCGGCCAGACAGGCAGCAACATATTCTCCGATGCTGTGCCCTACTAATGCTGCCGGCGTCACTCCCCACGACATCCACAATTTTGCAAGAGCATATTCAATGGCGAACAAGGCGGGTTGGGTAATATAGGTTTGCATAAGCAACTGCCCTGACTTTTCCAGGCTATTCTCATTTGGATATAAAACATCTCGTAAATCGAAGGAAAGATAGGGGTGAAGAATATCTGAGCATTGATCGATCTGTTCTCGAAATACTAATTCTGTTTTATAAAGTTCCAGCCCCATGTTTACGTATTGCGATCCTTGGCCGGAAAACATGAAGACGACATCCCGCTTGACAGGTTCCTGAAAGGATGTCAATACCCTCTCCGTATTTAGAGTTTCGAGGACAACGACGGCATCGTGGATGTCTCGGCAAACAGCCATTCGACGATGATTGAAAACCTTCCGTTCCTTCTGAAGGGTGTACACAACATCTGCGAAGTCCACTTCAGGATGCTGCTTCAGGTGCTGAACAAGATTCTTCGTCACATTTTCTAAAGCGTTATTTGTCTTGGCCGAAAGAAGCAGCAGTTTCCATGGCCTGGATTTGCCCGAAGCCTCGATAACAGGAGCTTCCTCCACAATGACGTGCGCATTGGTGCCGCCTATCCCGAACGAACTGACACCCGCCCGCCGGGGAAACGCATCCGTCTTCCATTCTGAAAGCTGAGTATTGACATAGAAGGGACTCTGCGCGAAATCAATTTGAGGGTTCGGCTTTTCAAAGTGCAGGCTTGGGGGGATGCACCTGTTTTTGAGCATGAGGACGGTCTTGATCAATCCCGCTATCCCCGCAGCATTATCAGTATGGCCGATATTCGTTTTTACCGAGCCGATGGCGCAAAACCCTTTCTTTTGGGTGCCCGCTCGAAATGCCTGAGTAAGAGCGGCAATCTCAATGGGATCGCCCATGGCGGTGGCAGTCCCATGAGTTTCGATATAGGTGATAGACTCGGGTTTGACCTCGGCCATCATTTGGGCCGTTCTGATGACCTTTGCCTGACCTTCGACAGAAGGCGCCGTGAAGCCAACCTTGAAAGAACCATCGTTATTCAGTGCCGCACCTTTGATGACTGCATGAATGCAGTCTCCGTCGGCAAGCGCTTCTTCCAGCCTCTTTAAAACGACTATCCCCACGGCATTGCTAAAAACGGTCCCCTGCGCGCTGGCGTCAAAGGCTTTGCAGTGCCCATCGGGAGAAAAAATCGCTCCATCCTGGTAAAGATACCCTACTTTTTTCGGAAAACTTATTGAGCTGGCGCCGGCCAAAGCCATATCACATTCCCCGCTCAGCAGGCTTTGACAGGCTTGACAAACAGCCACAAGAGACGTGGAACAGGCGGTTTGAACCACAACGCTTGGCCCTCTCAGGTTCATTTTATAGGAGACACGGGTGGTCACAAAATCTTTATCATTGCCGATCATCATTTGGACCGAACCCACTGATTCCATAAGGGCACGGTTTGGATAAAGATTATTCAAATAATAATTGTTCATGCCCACCCCCCCCCAAACGCCGATGAGGCCCTCATACCGTTCGGGGTTGTACCCGGCACTTTCCAATGCTTCCCAGGCGCACTCCAGGAAATGCCGGTGCTGTGGGTCCATGGTCTCTGCTTCCAGGGGAGTAAAGCCAAAGAAGGAGGCGTCAAACAACTCTGTATCTTCCAATATCCCCTTGGCTTTTACATAATTGGGATCATGCAATAAAACAGGATCTATTCCAGAAGATTCCAATTCCTCAGCCGTGAAAAAAGAAATGGATTCCACGCCGTCGCGCAAATTTCTCCAATATTCATCGACGTTTTTGGCGCCGGGAAAACGGCCAGACATCCCGATAATGGCTATTTCCGAGCCATTCCTAGAGCTAGATGAAGAAGCGTTACTCATCTTGAAGGCTCCCTTCCATCAGGCCTGCTTGTTCTCTCTGTCTAATTCGTTGATGCAACCGGTTCTTCCCCTCTTTTAACTTCTCGGCCCTATCGTCATTTTTATTAGAAGGAATTTGCTCACTTCCTCCCACGCTTAAATAGTGAGACAGCGAGTTTATTGTCGGGTACTTGAACATGTCAAGCATGGACACATTCCGTTCCAGTTTGTTGCACAGTCTGCCGTGAACCTGGGCCATACGTAATGAATTGCCGCCCAAATCGAAAAAATTATCATTTACGCCTGTCTTTTCCAGATGAAGCACCTCTTGCCATATAGCAGCGATCGTGCGCTCTATTTCCGACCCAGGAGCCATATAGACAGATTCTAGCTCAGGACGGTGGCTTGCTGGAGCTGACAGGGATCGGCGATCTATCTTGCCATTCAGTGTCAAAGGAAACTTTTCCATCATCGTGAAGCTACTTGGCACCATATACTCAGGCAGCTGTTCCCTCAGATATTGGCGCAATTCACTGATAGAAAGGTTTCGGTTCGCATTTGGGATGATATAAGCAGCCAGCTGTTTGTCCCCAGGGGTGTCCTCTCGGGCTATGACCACAACGTGGCGAACGGCTTCATGCCCTCCTAATACTGTTTCTATCTCGCCTATTTCTATACGAAATCCTCGGATCTTGACCTGGTTATCCAAGCGGACAAGGTACTCCAGTTTTCCGTCTGGCAGATAACGGACCAAATCGCCAGTGCGGTATAAACGGGTCCCAGCTATTTTACTGAACAGATCAGGGATGAACTTTTGTACCGTCAGCTCTGGGCGATTTAAATAACCGCGTGCGAGCCCATCACCGCCGATCAACAACTCGCCGGGTACTCCTATCGGCAAAAGCTGGAGGTGCTTGTCGACGACGTAGAATTGCGTGTTTGCAATCGGCTGGCCTATCGACACAGACTCTCCCTCCTTGACCTGGCTGACAGCGGACCAGATAGTCGTTTCTGTCGGTCCGTACATGTTCCAGAGAGAAGCACACTTCGACAGCAGAGGCCTAGCCAGTTCCTGCGACCATGCCTCACCACCGCAAAGAATCTTCAATCGAGGATTTCCTTCCCAGCCCGATTCCAGCAATAGGCGCCACGTGGTTGGAGTGGCTTGCATCACCGTAGCTCTGCTTCGGGTCATGGCCATTGCTAATTGTTTCCCATCCATGACCACTTCTTGAGGCACGATTACAACCTTGGCCCCGGTTGTTAGCGGCAACCAAAGTTCCAGACCCAAAATATCGAAGGATATGGTCGTAACTGATAAGAGAGTATCGTGCTCATCCATTCCCGGCGATCTACGCATAGAGTTCAGAAAATTGACTACTGCACGATGGGATATTTCAACTCCTTTCGGATTACCCGTCGAGCCAGAAGTATAGAGGACATAAGCCAGATTGCTAGAACTCGGACGATCAGCAGCAGCTTGCGGCGCAACCGTCTCCGGTAAGGCATCAACACATATCACTTTTGCCTGGTGCGGCGGAGTCTCATCCAGTAACTTCTTCAAGGTAACCAGCACCGGAGGCTTTGCATCCGCAAGCATGAACGCCAATCGTTCCCGCGGGAACATTCTATCCAGCGGCAGGTAAGCGCCGCCAGCCTTGAGAATCCCCAGTAAGGCGATTACCATCTCGAGGGAGCGGTCCATGAAGAGCCCTACGAGTATATCGGGACCAACCCCTAGCCCTCTCAGGTGCTGAGCGAGTTGATTGGCGCGATCATTAAGTTCACCGTAGGTCAGTGTCTGTTGCTCGAACACCAGGGCCACCTGATCGGGAATTCGCAAGCCCTGCTCTTCGATCAGTTGGTGCAAACAGAGATCTTTCCCGCGATAGGCCACTGTTGTATCATTCCAATTCACCAGCAGTTGCTGACGTTCAGCTTCGGTGAGCATCGGTAACATAGAAATACTCTGGTCTGGATCGGAGACTATTGCCTCTAGAAGTTTTTCGTAATGTTTACACAGACGTTGGATGGTATGGGCTTCAAATAAATCGGTACTGTACTCAATCAACCCTTCGAGATGGTTTCCGGTCTCAGAGAGGAGCAGCGTCAGATCAAACTTTGATGTTCCCGTCTCCAGTGTTCGGTTGCCGGACACCTTCGATACCTCCGAGACTCCGTCAGGGTTGTGGACAACGAACATCACCTGAAAGAGAGGAGTGCGGCTCGGATCCCGCTCCGGTGTCATTTCCGAAACGAGATGCCCGAAGGGAAGGTCTGCATGAGCATAGGCACCTATGGCCCGCTCACGCACTTGTTGCAGCAGGGAGCGGAAGTCCAGGCCGTCATTGAACTTCGCGCGCAAGACGACTGTGTTGAGGAAGTAGCCGATCATGCGCTCAGTTTCTCTGTGAGTTCGGCCGGTAATGGGGGTCCCCACCAGGATGTCGCCCTGGCCCGTATAGCGGTGCAACAAGGCCATAAAACTTGCCTCAAGAATCATAAACAGGGTGGCGTTCTCCCGTCGACCCAGAGATTTTATTCGCTCCAATAACTCCTTGGACAACTCAAAGATCTCTGTCGATCCACGAAAGCTCTGCACGGCAGGGCGTTGCTTGTCGGTGGGCAGTTCTAGAATGAATGGAGCACCCGCCAGTTCTTCCTTCCAGTAAGATACCTGCCTCTGTAGTACTTCTCCCTGTAACCAATTTCGCTGCCAACAGGCAAAATCTGCATATTGGATTGGCAACTCCGAAAGAGGAGACGGCTGATTTTGAGAAAAAGCCTCAAAAAGTTGATTTACTTCCTGGTGAATTATCTCCATGGACCATTCGTCAGCAATAATGTGGTGGATGGTCAGCAGCAACCTGTGTTCTTGATTGGTCAGATGGACCATGGTCCCTCGAAATAGAGGGGCTTGAGACAAGTCGAAGGGCTTTCGCCCCTCCTCATGCACAACACGGAGCCATTCGCGTTCTTGCTCCTGCTCAGGCAAAGAACGTAAATCCAATTCTGACAGCGTCAGGTCGATCATCGGCAGAACAACCTGCATCGGTTGTCCTTCATTGTGAGAAAAGGCGGTGCGCAATACTTCATGGCGGCGCACCAACTCCATCATGGCTCTTCTCATCGTTTCCGCGTCATACTCCCCACCGATACGGATCACGTCCACGAGATTGTAGACAGGACTGCCGGGTGACAGTTGGTCCAAAAACCAGAGCGGTTCCTGAGTAAAGGATAGTGAACATGGTCCACTCTGTTTACGCTGCCCGATCTCTTGAATACTTCCACCCTTGGCTTTAGTCAGGGCCTTGGACACATCGGTAATGGTAGGGTTTTCAAACAAAGTTTCGATCTCTAGATCCACGCCGAATACATCACGAATTCTCGATATGGCCTTAATCGCCAGCAATGAATGCCCACCCAAATCAAAAAAACTGTCGTTGATCCCGATATTCTCCACTTTTAGCAATTCGGTCCAAATGGCAGCGAGGGCCTTCTCGGTTTCCGTGTGTGGCCTGACGAAATCGTGGGAGGCTGCGAGATTATCGGAAGTGGGCGCCGGCAGAGATTTTCGATCAATCTTTCCGTTCGATGTGAGCGGCAGCCGGTCCAGCCTGATAAAATAGGGGGGGAGCATGTAAGCGGGCAATTCCTGGGCGAGGTGGGCGCGCAGCTCCGCCGCGTTCAACGACTTCTCGCTCACATAATATGCGACCAGCCTATTGATACTCATCTCACCAGTTTTCGACGGCTCAGCGCTGTCCGCCATTTGTTTGCTGTCCCAGCCAACTACATCGACTACACACTCGCGAACGTCGGCGTGTTTCAGGAGACGGGCCTCGATCTCCCCCAGCTCAATGCGTACGCCGCCAACTTTCACCTGATTATCAACGCGTCCCAGGAATTCCATGCTTCCCTTGGCGTTCCATCGAGCGAGATCTCCAGTCTTGTAGAGGCGCAACAACGCTGACCCAATGACTGATGATTTTGCTGCCGGCAAATTTTGTCTCGGGTCCTTCGCCGTTACGAATTTCTCCTCGGTGAGCTCTGGCCGATTGACGTAGCCGCGGGCCAATCCATCCCCTGCTATGCACATCTCGCCTATGTCGCCAATGGGCACAGGGTTGAGGTTCTCGTCGAGAATAAAGATGCAGGTATTGGCAGCAGGATTTCCAATGGGGACCGAAGGGGCGAGATCGTTCTCTCTATCATAACGGTGAATCATGCAACCGACGGTGGCCTCCGTGGGGCCGTACTCGTTGTATATCTCCACCGGGTAGCCGGCGTTGCGAGTAATATCGCTTGCCAGCTCAGTCTTGAAATCCTCGCCGCCGACGATGAACTTGCGAATCTTGGTGGCACTCGAGACCATCCCTTTTATCATGGCAAGGTGAGCTGGCGTCAGCTTCACGATGTCAGCCACGTTGTCCTCAATAACTTTGAAAATCACCGTGCCGTGCACACCCGGGTCTTCATGATAGACGACAATGTGGCCACCGGAAATAAGGGGCGTGAATATCGATGTTACCGTGAGATCAAATGCAAGAGAGGAAAACAATGGCCAGGTCAGCCGTTCACCCCTGCAGTACTTCTCGTTCGCCCACCAGATGTAATTCACCAAGCTACGGTGCTCGATCATAACGCCCTTGGGCGTGCCTGTGGAGCCGGAAGTGTAGATAACGTAGGCGAGATTGTTTGGGGACACGGGAAACCGTGGATTTGTGACCGGATATTGCCCGATCGAAGCGAAGTCGGCATCCAACGTTATCACTCGCGCTATGCCGTCCGGAAGGTCCCTCGCAAAACTCGATTGGGTCACCAACACGGGCATAGTTCCCGCAAGTCCTTTTGCAATATCCTGCAATATGAAGACAAGGCGCTCTTTCGGGGTGTTAATATCAATAGGCACATATGCAGCACCAGCCTTAAGCACTCCGAGCATTGAGCAAACAACCTCGATTGAGTTTCCCATGTACAGGGCGACGAGTTGATCCGCATCGGTGCCGAGTGTGCGGAGTTTCACTGCCATCTGATTCGCGCGGTCGTTCAGCTCACGATACGTCAACCCTTGATCGCCAGAATGGATGGCCTCATCCTCTGGCGTGCGCTCTACCTGGGCTTCAAAGAGTTCAACTATTGTTTTGTCTGCGGGATATGGCGCCGCAGACTTGTTGTATTCGATAACCAGCGACTGATACCCGCGCTCCAACTGAGGGGCTAACGAATCGATGGGCCGATCGATCACGTAGTCCTTTTCGTTGCTCATATGCTGTTCTCCTCTTTCAGCCAACTGAAGACCATTTTCATAATTTCATTCGCTCCGCTTTGGTTGTATAAGAACATCAGGTAAATCCAGTTCGTCCACGTGATCGTCAACGATCGAAATATTACCGTTGCCGTGAATGCTGTTGATGAAACTCGATATTCTGTAGCTCAATGAATTAAACTCGTAAGTAATCTTGATTCGTCCTTGATTTCGCACAAATGATTCTCTAAACATTAATGTAAGAAGATCTTCATCTGATATCAAGTCCATAAACTTACGTTTAAGCATGTCGTAACAGTCATAATAGTTCATTTGGATCGAAAATCGGTGATCTGTACCGTACGAAAAATCATCAAGTGTTCTTTCATGCCTTTTGAGAACGAGGGTCTCTCGGTCGAAGAGAATTTTCTGGATGCGTCCGCCGTTGATCGATGCATCACTGTCAAGGATGAACGGGGAGCACGTTCCGAAACTCATTCCGTTGGGCAATGTTGAAGCTTTCTTGAGGTGGGTTTCTTGAGGTAATCGAAGCGCACTTATGATTTGAGATCGATCGATAAAGCATCCGGTTTCCGGGGTAACAATCGCGTACAGGGCCCCTGTATCCGGACACTCAAAATAAAGAGCTTTGATGACATTCAACGGACTCCATTCACCCAAAAGCTCCGCCTTTTCGTAGCATGTGTTCGTTTTTTTCGGATGCGTGACAATGCTACACTCACCATGACTTTTCTCAAAATGATCAGCGATGTACTCAAGACCCCATTTCGACAGAAATAGCTTTCGAAATTCCTCACCATTAACTTGAAGTTCTTTCGCAAAACTTGGCAAGCACTTCCCATTCAATGATGGATCATTTTTTTCAATATCATAGTCTTCGGGTGTAAGTGGTGATGCCTGGGACTTCAATCGATAAGAGCTCATAATCAATCCCTAAGAGGAGCATAGTTTCGGTTCTGCTCCAGTACCAATGTCGATATATTCGATTCGAAAAGAAGATTTGGATGAATGTAAACTTTCAGAACCTGCCCGCATTCCTGTTATGTTCGTGAGTAGAAATTCTTTTGGTTGGTGAAGCGTAATCGCATGATGCTACTTTTTACCGTGTCGCTGGCCAGGCTCTCGGCATGATACATCTTGCAAGTCTGCAGATCCTGTCCGGGTGATCCCCCCGGCCGGGTCTCCCCGCCAATGTAAAGCTTGTGTCTCGAGTGCTTCTTCTTGTATATTCATAGCGACCATCCAATCACTTCCTTCATAATTTCATTTGTGCCAGCGTAAATTCGTTGTCCGCGTCCATCCGCCCACATGCGGGCGATCGGATATTCCAGCATATAGCCGTAGCCGCCATGCAACTGAACACATTCATCGACGATGCGCCACTCACAGTCAGTGAGCCAATACTTCGCCATGGCAGCGGTAATAGCGTCGAGCTGACCTGCGATGAAACGCTCTATGCAGTTGTCGATAAAAATCCGACCAATGTGGGCTTCGGTCTTGCATTCGGCCAGTTTGAAACGCGTATTCTGAAAATCAATCAGTGGCTTGCCGAACACAATGCGCTCTTTCACATACTTAGTCGTTATGGCCACAGCTCGTTCTGCTGTTGCGATTGCGGCAACGCCAATCGTGAGGCGCTCATAGGGTAATTGCGCCATCATTTGAGAAAATCCTTTGCCTTCAGCGGGACCTAGAAGGTTTGAGGCCGGAACACGCACGTCATCGAAGAAAAGCTCGCAGGTATCCCGTTCATGCATACCGATTTTTTCGAAAGGGTGGCCAACTTTGTATCCGGGAAGATCCTTCGTTTCGACGATGATGAGCGAGATGCCTTTCGGGCCGACAGCTTTAGCGTCGGTCTTCACGGCAAGGCAGACAATACCTGCTAGCCAACCGTTGGTGATGAACGTCTTTGAGCCATTGATTACATAGTGATCACCGTCGCGACGAGCGGTGGTTTTGATGCTCTGCACGTCCGAGCCGGCAGTAGGTTCGCTCATAGCAATTGCGCCCACCAGCTCGCCACGCGCCATGGGAGGGAGCCACTTGCGTTTCTGCTCCTCACTACCGTAGGCGAGGATATAATGTGCCATAATGCTATGGACCGTACAGCCAAAGTGGACTCCCGCTTGAGCGAGCTCCTCTATAATGACAGCTTCGTAAGCGAAGGTACCTCCTCCGCCATATTCTTCTGGTGCGTCTGGGAGCAGGATGCCTATGCCACCCGCTGCTATCCAAGCTTCGGCATCGGGATAATGCTGTTGACGCCAACGGGCTTGGTGCGGCACGAATTCTTTTTGTATGAATTTGCGGACCGTTTCGCGAAACATCCGAAGCTCGTCATTCATCCACGAAGATTGGTAGGCAATAGGAGACATTTTGAGACCTCTGCGCTGAAATTATAGCTATATATTTGACAATACAAGTACTGACGCACCTAGACTTTGCAGAATTTTCTTTACCGGCATGTTTCAGGAGTCAGCAAAAATCTCCATCCACCGTGATTTAAGCAGCCCCATTCTCACAATATTATGCCATGTGCTGTTGATCAGAGCGTCGTCGAGAAACAGCCCCTCCAGTTCAAATCCAAACTTGCTGTTCAAATTGATGTTACGTATATTCGCATTTCCTGAATGAATAAAGACCTTGTTAAAATTAAGAATGCAAAAAACGTAATACAAAAAAACGAATGTGGCATGTTTCCCTATCCCTTTTCCCTGCGAATTTAACTCACCGACCAGTTTTTTCATTTCCAATTTTTTTGACTCATTATCAAGAGAGTCCGCGCCAATAATCCCAACTGGTTTTTCGCAATAATATATCCCAAAATAGGTTCGACCATAATATTCAAAATACTTTATTAAATCACTTTCTGTGTCAGGCAGTGCGGGTATAAAATTATACTTGATCCCCGGCTGACTCAACCAGTTCGCGACTTGGTTGTACAGTTCCGGCCGGAGTGGCGATATTTCGACGTCCTCAATTCTTAATTTCTTCTCTGTGGACCAGTTATCTTTAATGTCGCTAACTCTAAACAGATCATTATAAAATTGATTGCCGCCCTTCTGAATTCTCTTGTCTTTGATCAGACAGTCCAGTAAATGAGTCGACACTGAGACAATATCTTTTTCCTCGACGCCGAAATTGATGAGTTCCTTATAAAATCCCTTAGAAATTATTTTTAACATTTGCTGCTGCTGCAGATCTTGAACTTCAGGGTCGGTTTCTGGGCCCATAGGTGCTTGCTGTACCTCGGTCAATTTCAGGTTTTCAGCCATGCCGTCGAACATCGGTAATCTGTTTTTTTGCATTGCAGTCATTTTTCCTTCACCGTCGATTTTTCTGAGAAGATTCTCCGAATTATCGGGAAAAGACGACCTCTCTTGCTGCCAGCATGGATACGAACAACATAATGTTCAAAATTGTAGCCCGCTTGACCGTATGCCTCCGGCCGGTAAAGAAGAAGGGAACACGGCTGGCATTACTCATCTTTGATGTTCCTTATGAATTTTGCTGGATTTCCCGCGACAATTGCATTTGCCGGAACGTCCTTTGTCACAACGCTGCCGGAACCCACGATGGCCCGTTCGCCTATCGTAATGCTACAGAGTATCGTTGATCCCGAACCGATGGATGCACCCTTTTTTACAATTGTCGGCATCACCTTCCAGTCCGCCTCACTCTGCAGGCCTCCGCTTCCATTCGTGGCCCGCGGGTACTTGTCGTTGATGAATGTTACCCCATGCCCGATTAGGACATCGTCTTCAATGGTCACACCCTCGCATATGAACGTATGGCTCTGAATCTTGCAGTTCTTGCCGATGAAGGCGTTCTTCTGCACCTCGACAAAAGTGCCGATCTTCGTATTATCGTCGATGGCACACCCGTACAGGTTGACGAAGTTTGCAATCTTGACGTTTTTGCCGAGCCGCACATCTTCGGCGATGCAATGGTATTTCATAGCGCCACTTCTCTCCCATTCTCTTTGATTGATTGGTTGCATGCCTGGAGCAGCTTTACGACGCGAAGCCCCGAATGCCCGTCATTGATCGGTCGTTCGCCGCTCATGGCGCAGCGGACGAAATATTCGGTTTCGAGCTTGAGCGCCTCTATCTGCTCCACGCGCGGGGCGTACATGTCCCCGGAACGGTAATTGACCAGCAGTTTGTACGATGACTCTTTGCTGTTGATGTCGATGCCCTTGTCATAGATTTTGATTTTCTCGTCGGCCTCAAGGTCGTTCCAGAGGAGCATCTTTTTCTCGCCGCCGATTAAGGTCGTGCGAACCTTGACCGGCGATAGCCAGTTGACGTTGAAGTGCGCAATAATGCTGTTGTTGAATTGGACTGTTACGTAAGCAGTGTCCTCATACGCGTTGACATGGGCCTTGCCGCACGCCGAGACCGCCGCTGGCTTCTCGTCAATGAGATAGTCCATAACGGAAAAATCGTGTGGTGCGAGGTCCCAGATAACGTTCACATCGGGCTGAAAGAGCCCCAAGTTCACGCGGATGGAATCGTAATAGTAGAGGTCGCCCAGGACCTTATCGTCGATAAGCTGTTTTATCTTTTTCACCGCGCCAGTGAAGAGAAAGGTGTGGTCTACCATGATGGTGCGCCGCTTCTGCTCTGCTAGTTCTATCAGCTGTTCTGCCTGAGCCACCGTTGCCGTGAACGGTTTCTCCACGAATACGTGCTTGCCATTTTGAATCGCTTTTTTTGCCAGTTCGAAATGCGTCGACACCGGCGTGATGACGGCGACGGCGTCGACTTCCGGCGAGTTGAGAATGTCGTTGGGCTCGGTCGTCAAATTGACATGAGGATACGATTTACGTGCGCGGTTCATGGCGTCCTGATTGCGATCACAGATGGAGGAGACCTTGACCCCCTCAATGCTGTTGAAATTCCGCACGATATTCGGCCCCCAGTAACCGTATCCTATAATCCCAATGTTTATCATAATTCACTCCTCTTTCCGTTAATCTTCGTTCATTGGTGTGGTGCTAGTAAGCGCCCTTTCCCGTAAATACAGCCTTTGGTGTCATCAAGAGAATCTTGGTGTCCAGCCATAGGGACCAGTATATTGCATATTGAAGGTCGAGGCGAACCATCTCGTCGAAGGTGGTGGAACTCCGCCCGTAGACCTGCCATAGCCCGGTGATTCCCGGTTTTACCTCCAACACCCGGCGACGGTGCCAGCTGCTATATTTCTCGATTTCATATGGAATCGGGGGCCTCGGCCCTACCAGCGACATATCGCCTTTCAGCACGTTAAAAAACTGAGGCAGCTCGTCAAGGCTCATTTTCCGGATGATTTTCCCGACCGGCGTAATCCTCAGATCGTTTTTGATCTTGTAGAGGGGCTTGCCGTCTCCATTCCCGTCGGATGCACGTGATTGCTTGTTCGCAATGAGGTTGTAGACGAACTCTTTATGGACATCATCGCGGTTGTTTACGTACATGCTCCTGAATTTAAAAAAAATAAACTTGCGCTCATATTGGCCAACCCGCTCCTGCCGAAACAACACCGGTCCTCGCGATGTCAGCTTGATGATTATCGGTACCAGGAGGAAGAACGGTGAAAATATCAGGATTCCCGCGATACTCCCGATGATGTCAATAATCCGTTTTAACTTGAGTTCTTTTTTTTTCTTAAGATCTTTCTGGGGGAAGTCCGTATAGAATGTAAAATGGCTCGGGCTGCCCGGTTTGTTCGGTTTTCCGTCGTCGGGAAAGCGGTAAAAGGAAATTTGTATCATTTCTATGAGTTCCTCCGACAGGCTGGTGCGGAGGTTCTCGGAGATCTTTTTCTGGAGCGTTTCCGTCTCGAGGCTGTTCATTTCCGTAAATATGACGCCCAGCACCGATGAAGTCTGGTACCAGCCTTTGATGTCTGTATCGCGGGTGAGCAACGACAACCCTTTCATCGCTTCCTTGACAGATTCGCGCCTGATCCGCGGTTTGACAATGTCACTAAAGTCCAGCGTCATCACCAGAAACGGCCTTCCCGAACGTTCGCTTCGTTTGCGCTCGAAAGTAAGCATTTCGTGGAAGTACTCCTCCACGTAACAGCCGATATAGCTGTCACAAAATTCCTGGGATGGCTGTTGTGAGATTTCATGATCGTTGGTGATCAGTGATTTTTTCATGGCTTGTTTCCGTTCTTCCTTCAAATTTGAATTTGTGTGTAGTAGCTTTTAATTACGCAATATCTACGCACTGAATTCATGGTGGAGTGTCCTAGGTGATCACAGGATGCTCGCCCATGACCGTATAGAATGTAAAATGGCTTGGGCTGCCCGGTTTGTTCGGCTTTCCGTCGTCGGGAAAGTGGTAAAAGGAAATTTGTATCATTTCAATGAGTTCCTCCGACAGGCTGGTGCGGAGGTTCTTGGAGATCTTTTTCTCGAGCGTTTCCGTCTCGAGGCTGTTCATTTCCGTAAATATGACGCCCAGCACCGATGAAGTCCGGTACCAGCCTTTGATATCGGTCTCGCGGGTATGCAGCGACAACCCTTTCATCGCTTCCTTGACAGATTCGCGCCTGATCCGCGGTTTGATAATGTCACTAAAGTCCAGCGTCATCACCAGAAACGGCCTTCCCGAACGTTCGCTTCGTTTACGCTCGAAGGTAAGCATTTCGTGGAAGTACTCCTCCACGTAACAGCCGATATAGCTGTCACAAAATTCCTGGGATGGCTGTTGTGATATTTCATGATCATTGGTGAGCAGTGTTTTTTTCATGACTTCTTTCCATTCTTCCTTTAAAATTGAATTTGTGTATAGAAGCTCTTACCTATGCATATATTTGCGATGAACCCGCGGTGGAATCTCCTTGGCGATCACTAAAAGTCCGCTATGACCGTGCAGTCCGTCGTGATCGGAAGGGTGGTATAGATAGTTCCTGTTATATCCAGCGAGCCGCCACAGGTACCAGTCATAGTGGGGGTGGATCCGGTAGTCGGAGTAACCGTGAACTGTATGGTGTTATCATAGGTCACCGGCTGTGGAGTGCTCGGGCTGATGGTCCCTGCTCCGTTAGTCGACGGCGTCACCGTATAGGTGTTGATCGTGAAGTTAGCCACAACCGAACAGTCTGCCGTAATCGCGCTCGTCGTGTATGTAGTGCCGTTAAGCGTTCCGCCGCAGGTACCACCCACCGAAGCGGTGTATCCGGTGTTTGGAGTAACCGTGAACTGCGTGGTGTTATCATAGGTCACTCCCTGAGGAGTATTCGGGCTGATAGTCCCGTTCCCGTCAGTCGATGGCGACACCGTATAGGTGTTTATCGAGAAGTTCGCCACAACCGTGCAGTTCGCCAGTATTTCATTCGTCGTGTAAGTATCTCCACTAAGCGTGCCGCCGCAGGTCCCGCTTACCGAAGCAATGCTATATCCAGCGTTCGGAGTGATCGTGAACTGCGTGGTATTACCATAGGTCACTGGCTGTGGAGTGCTCGGGCTGATAGTCCCGTTCCCGTCAGTCGACGGCGACACCGTATAGGTGTTGATTGAGAAGCTCGCGCTGATCGTGTGGTTCTCTGTTACATCCGTGAACGTATAGGAGGTCACCGCGCCGACCGAAACGCCGTCTGCCAGCACCCCGGCGATAGAGTACCCCGAAGCCGGGGTGATCGTGAATGTCTGGCTTGCACCATAATTCACCGGCACGGAGCCCGATGGGCTGATGGTTCCGTTTCCGCTGGACACCGACGCCGTTATAGTATAGGTGTCAATCGAGAAGCTCGCCACGACGCTACAGTTCGCAACAATCGCGTTCGTCGTATATTTTTTCCCCGACAGCGTGCCGCCGCAGGTGCCGCTCACCGTGCCGGTGTATCCCGTAGCCGGCGTTATGGTGAATGCCGTCGTAGAATTGTAGTCAACCGTCTGGGCGGTCGACGGGCTGATGGTCCCATTACTGCCGACGACCGATGGCGTCACCGTAAACGTTTTAATCGAGAAGCTCGCGCTGATCGTGTGATTCTCTATAACATCCGTGAACGTGTAGGAGGTCACCGCGCCGGCCGAAACACCATCCACCAGCACGCTGGCAACAGAGTACCCCGTAGACGGGGTGATCGTGAATGTCTGGCTTGCACCATAATTCACCGCCACGGATCCTGATGGGCTGATGGAACCGCTTCCGCTGGAAACCGTCGCAGTTATGGTGTTGGTGTTTATCGAGAAGCTCGCCACAACTGTGCAGTCCGCCGTGATCGCGTTCGTCGTGTAAGTGCTGCCATTAAGCGTGCCGCCGCAGGTACCACCCACCGAGGCGGTGTATCCCGTGGTCGGCGTTACGGTGAATGCCGTCGTCGTGTTGTAAGTAACCGTCTGGGCAGTCGACGGGCTGATGGTCCCATTACTGCCGCTAACCGACGGCGTCACCGTAAACGTTTTGATCGAGAAGCTCGCGCTGATCGTGTGATTCTCTATAACATCCGTGAACGTGTAGGAGGTCACCGCGCCGGCCGAAACACCATCCACCAGCACGCTGGCAACAGAGTACCCCGTAGCCGGGGTGATCGTGAATGTCTGGCTTCCGCCATAATTCACCGCCACGGAGCCTGATGGGCTGATGGTTCCGTTTCCGCCGGAAACCGTTGCCGTTATAGTGTTGGTGTTGAGCGAGAAGCTCGCCACGACCGTGCAGTTCGCCGTGATCGCGTTCGTCGTGTATGTGGTGCCATTAAGCGTGCCGCCGCAGGTGCCGCCCATGACAGCGGTGTATCCTGTAGCCGGCGTTACAGTGAATGCCATCGTCGTGTTGTAGTTAACCGTCTGGGCGGTCGACGGGCTGATGGTACCATTACTGCCGCTGACCGACGGCGTCACCGTAAACGTGTTGATTGAGAAGCTTGCGCTAATCGTGTGATTCGCTATAACATCCGTGAATGTGTAGGAGGTCACCGCTCCGGCTGATTGGCCATCCACCAGCACGCTGGCAACGGAGTACCCCGTAGCCGGGGTGATCGTGAATGTCTGGCTTGCGCCATAATTCACCGCCACGGAACCCGATGGGCTGATGGAACCGCTTCCGCTGGAAACCGTTGCCGTTATGGTATTGGTGTTGATCGAGAAGCTCGCCACAACCGTGCAGTTCGCCGTGATCGCGTTCGTCGTGTATGTGGTGCCGTTAAGCATGCCGCCGCAGGTGCCGCCCACGGAGGCGGTGTATCCCGTGGCCGGCGTTACGGTGAATGCCACCGTCGAATTGTAGCTAACCGTCTGGCCGGTCGACGGGCTGATGGTACCATTACTGCCGCTAACCGACGGCATCACTGTAAACGTGTTGATCGAGAAACTCGCGATAATCGTGTGATTCGCTGTAACATTCGTGAACGTATAGGAGGTCACCGCACCGACCGAAACGCCGTCTACCAGGACTCCGGCAATACTGTAGCCCGTAGCCGGTGATATGGTGAATGTCTGACTTCCACCATATGTCACCAGCATCTGGCTGGATGGCGCAATCGTCCCTCCTGCCCCGGCAGTAGGGGTGATCGTATAGGTGAGAGACTGAAAACTTGCGGCGATAGTATGATTGGCCGACACATTGCTGAAGGTATACGATGTCGCCAATGTCGCCGGTGAGCCATCTACACTCAGATTGGAAAGGTAATAACCGGTATTGGGTTGGATCGTGAATGTTACAGACGAGCCATAGTTTACGATCTGCGCAGTCGACGGGCTGATGCTTCCGTTCGATCCGGCCGACGGCGTCACTGTGAACGTGTTAATTGCGAAATTCACGCTGATCGTGTGATTCGCTATGACATTCGTGAACGTGTAGGAGGACACCGCACCGACCGATACGCCATCTACCAGCACGCCGGAAACGGAATATCCCGTAGCCGGGGTGAACGTGAATGTCTGGCTTGCACCATAATTTACCCCCACCGAACCCCCTGGGCTGATGGTTCCGTTTCCACTTGAAACCAATGCCGTTATGGTGTTGGCGTTGATCGAGAAGCTCGCCACAACCGTGCAGTTTGCCGTGATGACGTTCGTCGTGTAAGTGGTGCCGTTAAGCGTGCCGCCGCAGGTACCACCCATAACCGTGGTGTATCCCGTGGACGGAGTTACAGTGAAGGCCGTCGTCGCATTGTAGGTAACCGTCTGGGCGGTCGACGGGCTGATGGTCCCATTACTGCCGGTGACCGACGACGTCACCGTAAACGCGTCAATCGAGAAACTTACCGATATGGTGTGGCTCGTTGTTACATTGTTGAACGTGTAGGAGGTCACCGCACCGACCGAAACGCCGTCTGCCAGCACGCCGGCAACAGAGTACCCCGTAGCCGGGGTGAACGTGAATGTCTGGCTTGCACCATAATTCACCGTCATGGAGCCCGATGGGCTGATGGAACCGCTCCCGCTGGATACCGTCGCCGTTATGGTGTTGGTGATGATCGAGAAGCTGGCGCTGATCGTGTGGTTCGCCGTTACGTTCGTGAACGCGTAGGAGGCCACCGCGCCGACCGAAACGCCGTCTACCAGCACGTCCGCAATTTGGTAGCCGGCATTCGGCGTGATACTGAACGTCTGGGTCGCACCCGAGACCAGCATCACTGCTCCGGACGGCGTGATACTGCCGTTCCCCCCCGCTGTCGATGCCGTGATGATGAACGTAGCAATGGCCTCGGTAGTAAAGGACCAGGCATACCCCCCGGACGTATTGCTGACAAGCGGGTTTCCCGCAAGGTTGGTGGCATGGGAGGTAATTTCGGCAACGTAGTTTGTACTGTATGCCAGGGGCTGCGTAGGCGTAAATACAAGCGTGGCGCCGCTGGAAGTGACCCACCCGGGGATGCTTGTTCCATTCCCGTCGACAAGCGTAAAGGTAGTGGTCGGCGTGATCGAGCTCGTAAGCACGGCTTCACTGCAGAGCGCGACCACGTCGTTGTAGATTGGCACATTGACCGCAGAGCCGGTCGGGAATGTGGAAAGGACGGCAGGCGGAACGCTGTCCGAGGCCTCTGGTTCTGTAGTAAAGCTCCAGGTATATTCGGACGACAACGAATTCAGGGACAGATCGCTGACCGCTTCGGGGATGCTGACCGTATAGAGGGTCGACGGTGCGAGAGACGTGCTTGGCATGAAAATGACCGTATTGTCGACATACATGATCGTGCCGGGAATCCCGGCCTTGCCGTTACTGACGATGATCGACGAAGGCGTGAGGCCCGTCAGGAGCATCGGTTCGCTGAAGGTAACACTGATCGGCGTGTTCACATCGGCCGCCGAGGCGGTGGTGGACGGGATGGTGAGCGCCGACATGACCATGGGAGCTGTAGTGTCAGGTCCTGCTCCGGTCACAAAACTCGCTACGAAGGAGTCTGTCATGGGAGTGCCCGACTCAGTTTGCACGCCGGTTGTGACGTTGACGATGTAGATAGAATTGGAAGAAAGCGGACTCAGGGGTTCGAACGTGGCCGAGGCCGTCGCCGCATTATAGTAAACATTGCCCGGAACGTTTCCAGTCGGCGTACTGAGTATTATCGTGTCCGAGGAAATCGTAGACGGGTCGACAGGCTGACTGAACATGATTGAAATAGCGGTCGTCGTGCCTACATTTTGTGACCGGTCTTCGGGCTGGACATCGATGACCCTGAGCGGCATGGTCAACCCGGTAATGAAAGAGCTGGTGAATGCCGCGGACATGGCGATCCCGGTCGTGTCCAGTACGGTATTGGCGACTGTTACCGTGTAGAGGGTACTCGGATTCAATACGACTGATGGCATAAGAACGGCGGTATACTTGCCGTTCGCGTCGCTGTAGGTAACCGATAAGGGAACCGTACCCTGCTCGCCGTTGTAACAAAGCGTAATCGTTTTGTTATTGATGGTCGAAGCATCCATTTCGTTGCTGAACGTTATCACGATACCGTTGTTTATGGTTACGGGGACATTCAGTGCCCCATCGGTAGGCGTGACGGAGGTCACGATGGGCGGCGTCGTAGGCGCCGGCGGAAGCGGCCCCTTCTGGCCGCACGTCGAAAGCAGCATGACTGCTGCCTGCAACACCATAAGTATAATAAATCGTTTCCTCATACCCCTCGTTGATTTCCACTCATATCACATGCAGCGAGTGGCTTTCTTCATTTCGGCCCTGCAGCGGACGCTCCCGGAAAGATCAAAACGCTATGTTCACTTGCCCCGTGACCCTGTTGTTCCAATAATTGTCGTCGTACGCGGTCGGGGCAGGGGCATATGCATTCGAATAATCGTATTCCAATGCTAGGGTCAGATTCTTCAATACCGTGTGTTCGAACCTCAGGTGGTTTAAATACACGGTTTGGTTGACGTCGTTCTGATATACGAGTTGGTTGATGTAGATCGGATATTCGCGAAGGTACAGGACTGAAACGCCAACGTCGATCTTTGACGTCGGCGAGAGCGCGTAGTTTATCGACCCGGAGAGTGAGTAGGCGCTATCCTCGAGGTAGGTTTTTTCCGCGTTTCGGTACTCAGTGAAGCCACCAGAAACCAGCATCGTCATCCTTGGCGTCGCCTTTTTTAAGGTTGCGATGTAACTTTCCGTCATTCTCACGACTTCGACCGGGTCGGGAATGTAGCTTAACGCTGTATCGAACGAAAGGGTAATCGTTGAGTATTGATGTGTGATTCCCGCATTCCAGAATGGACGGCTGGTTTGCTCTCTGGTTTGCCCTGTCATGTCGAAGTCGAAAAAACTATTTCCCAGGCTGATGTAAACGTATGAGTTTGGAGCGAAGGTATAACTAGGACCGGTGAATACATCGAGCTCATCGAACGTAACAAAGCTATTCATGTTCTGCGTATAACGTACGCCGGTGGTTAAGGTTGCCTCTGACGAGAGCTCCGTCCTCAACTCTACAGATCCCGTCTGCGTGATTGAATCAATGGCATTTTCCGGCAGCCCGAGCGTAGTGATGACAGTGGGCTGCTTGTACCATGTGTCGACATACAGATAGCCAAGTACAGCAGTGGTGCTATCAGTGATTTTTCTGATTATATAAGGATTGACGGTAAAAACATTCGTGTCTGTTTGGTTTACAACCTGGCTTTCCAGCGTATAGTCTCGTGCGGTATTGAGCGATACTCTGCTGTATGTATCCTTCAGCGTAACGTATAACGTATTGTCAATCAACTCCATCTTGTTTGTGACGTTCGCCGTTTGCGTTGAGTCGTTCGTTATCTTGTCCTGGGAGTAGTACCGGTAAATATAGGCATAATCTAGGTTCCAGTCCCAGAAGCCGGTCTCGTAGACAAGCTTTACGGAAGGGATGGCCTGTGACACGAAATCCTGCTGTCTGTCCGTAGGCGTCAGAAAGAGGTTGTCGGTGTATTCTTCGCTCATCGAAAGCCCAGTCTGTATGTTGAAGAGCGCACCGGAGGCACGATGAGGCGGCATCGCGAGTACGAGCAGAAATCCCGCAATCGTCAGAACGATAATGCGGAACGGCAGTGTACAGATGGCCAAAGCGTTAGGTTTTTTTTGATGCACCGTCATTCTCTCCGCCATCGGCGGCATTCGCCGCGTCTGCTGTTACCGACGAGCCGTATCGGTAATAATACGAGTATCGGCCCTGCGAGGGATAAATCAACACATCGTTGAATACCGTGCCCAGAATGGTGTGGTCTTTTACGAGCGAGAGTGCCTGTGTCGCAGTCTTCGGATCGGTAACCCCGGCACGTGTGACAAAGATTACACCGTCGACGTAATTACAAAGCGATATGCTGTCAGCCGTCAGGAGGAGCGGTGAAGAGTCGATGATAATGTACCGGTCCCGGTACCGCTCCTTGAGCTCTAAGACCAAGTCCCGCATCCGTTCCGAGGCAATAAGCTCCGCCGGGTTCTCCACCGGATTCCCCGCCGGCATGACAACAAGCTTGCCGATTCCGGTCTTGACCAGGACATCGGGCAGCTTCGCCTGGGACGACAGATAATCACTGAGGCCCCGCTGTGGCTGCAAACCAAGATATGTGTGAATGGTCGGTTTTCTCAAATCGGCATCCACGAGAAGCACAGTATGGTCAAGTTCATGCGCAATGGCGACTGCCAGGTTTATGGCGGTTATGCTCTTTCCCTCGCCACCCTGAGCGCTCGTTATCATAATCGTATTCTGGAAATCCTTTTCCGTTGCCCGCAGCACTCTCGCGCGGAGTTTCCGGTATTCCTCTGCAGCGTGTGAATAGGGGTCCGTTATTGTGACGACGTGCGGATTCACCGCGTCTCTGTTTACTCCTCCATCACGGACTTCGAAGACCGACGGGTCGTACAAAGTGGATGAAGCGGTCCGTGTGGACATAATATCGCTACGGTCATTCTCCGCATTGCCTCCCCGTGTCTTTGCAGCCCGTTCCAATGCTCGTGTTATCCTACTCATTGCGTTCCCCCACTAAATATGCATGATGGTAATTCCCGCATACCGATAAAGCACCTCTCCTACGAACACAATTCCTATGAGGCTAAGATAGGCGATCGCGGCTGTATATATTTTCTTGTCGAGCTTCGCCTCGGCCTGGACATCCGCTTCAGTGACGATGCTTGGTATCGTTGCCAGGACGGGAAGCTTCAGCACATCTCGGACGGTTTCTTCTTCCTTGAACGAATGATCGAGTTTGTCAAGACCTACCGCCGACCCAACACCTGCGGCTATTCCGAGCACAATGCCGACAAGAATCAGGATGACCCTATTCGGACTGACAGGAACGACAGGCATGCTTGGCGGATCAAAAATGCGAAAATTCATGGTTTTGTCTGTGTTCTCCAGGTTCTTCGAAACCCTTGCGCCTTCTCGTTTCTGTAGGAGATCATCGTAGACCTTCTGATAGGTGCTCTGGTCCTGCTGCAGCTTCTTCCATTCCTCTTGCTCCTTCGGCATTTGCCCCAGCATCGAGCGCTCCTCGCTCTGCTGATTCGCTAACTCACTCAGTCGAGCCTTAAGAGAGTCGATTTCGGTATCGGTTTTCAACAAGTCCTCTTTTATCTGTTGATAAGCGGGGTTGAGCGCCTTCATTTCACTCCCGGCGCCGTCGCCCGCCGAGTTCTCCGGGTCGGTTTTTGTTGATTGTGACCGCCGCTTCTGGATCTCCCTTATTTCGTTCCTCACCTTGATCACTTCGGGATAATCTTCCGTATATTTGGTCAACAGGAGTGTGAGCTCGTTATTGAGTTGATCCAGCCGCCCTGCCGTCATTTCTTTTTCGCCGGAAAGCTGTTTTTGAAGGTTTTCTCGTCTTCTCTGAAGTTCCTTCAACTCGATCGTGGCGTTTATTTGAGCGGTCTGATAGTTTTCTATTCGCCCCACGATCGTGCCGTCATTCTGCGGGATCATATTCGGGTGCTTTGCTCGAAATTCCTGGATCGCCTTATCCGTATCGTCAATCTGTTTCTTGTAGAGGGACAGTTGATCATCTATGAAATTGTAGGCCCCGATTGCTTCCGACCGCTGAAGCCCGGCATTTTCACTGATCAATTCTTTCACAAGTACGTCAACGAAATTCATGACGCCCTTCGGGTCGCGTCCGCGGTATGCAACTGTGAAATAATCTTGACCCGGCGGCAATCCAACACTTCCGGCTCCTCCGATGGTTAATTTGAGATTTTTTTTGATTGTCGCTACCAATCCGTTGTATTGAGCTTCATTTTTCGTGTATTTGTCGAGCCCAATTTTTTTGATAACCTGTTCGATGAAACTCCTGCTCATGATGGTATTTTGGATATACAACAACCGATCTTCATCTTGTTTAGAAGTGTCACCCAATGGGTTGGAGATGCCGCTCTTGTCTATAATTATGTTGGAACTTGACTCATAGGTCTTTGGCCATATAAAACTCCCCCACGTAAGCAGAGATAGAATTCCAAGGGCGACAGAAATTACCAGATATCTCCTCTTTCGGATAATCCTGACATATTCATCGATATCAAAAGTAGCCGAATTTTCTTCTTCCAATTCTACCTCCCTAGAAGATGCTGCTCTTCACTGTAATAATATCGCCGGGCTTCAGATTGACGTTTTTCTTGAGATTCCCGTTCATGACATCCTTTAATTCGACCTCGATGTTCTCCACCACATTCCCTTCCCTTCTAACGATCAGCACGTCATTCCTGCTGGCGAAGTCCGTAAATCCCCCTGCGCTTAACACGGCATCGAGTGCGGTCATTCCTTCGAAGTAGGGAATGAGGCTCGGCGTCTTGACAGCACCAATGACCCGGATACGGCTGCGTGGGCCGCCCGGCAGGTAAATGAGGTCGTTCGGTTCGAGCTCGACGTCACGCGAAACATCCCCCTTTGCGACCAATTGCTCAAAATCTATGTTCAGCTTTTTTCCCTTTCTCATCAGATAGGCATCAGCAAAATTTACCTCACCCAGGGAGCCGAACTGCGTAAGAAGTTGCAGCAAGGTTGTGTGCCTTCGTAACGTCATCTGGCCGCCCTGGCTGCCGCCTTGGCCACCGCCTTGGCCGCCGCCTTGGCCGCCTGCCTGCGTCCCAGAAACACCATCTCCAAAAACATAGACCTTGAAGCTGTTGATCGCCGTGACCATGACACTGACGACCGGCGCTTTAATAAACCGAGCTAGATTTTTTTCCAGGGTCCTTTTTAGCTCTTGGGGAGTAAGTCCGGACGCTTGCACGTCTCCCACGAGCGGCATGGAGATCATCCCATCGGGTCGCACCGGAACGGTCACACCTAGTTCAGGATTTCCCCAGACGGATATCTGGAGCATGTCCTCGTCTCCAATTACATATTCTTCGGCGTATACAGATCCGATGGCGGCGAACAGTAGTGCAGAAATAATCAATAAATATATGCTTTTTTTCATATCTTCGCCTCTCGCGCCCCTTTTCCTCTAAGCATGTTATCGAACACCGTAGTATTCCGTCTCGAAACATCAAAACGGCCGCCTTCATCGGGATGACGAATAGAGGAACGTTTACAATGCTTCGCCCTCTCAGTTACATACGCAATTAACTGGCAAGGGCTCTTCTTTATTCTCATGCGCAGCATCCTAATAGTACAAACGCCGAATCCTGCACATTTGTGTGTCAGATCTTCGGCTATGGCTTCTGTTTACAAGGCATTGACATCATGCGGCGCAATTTTCACCGCAACACTTCTTCCGAGGATATTCACGTTAACGACAAATACAAACTCGTCTATCTTCCTAATCAAAACACCTTCTGCGTTTATCAGCGGACCCCTGGTAACGCGGACTTTCGCTCCTTCTTTCAGCCCTGGGTAGACGTCAATGTCTATGCCGCTCCCGATCAGAAGCCTCAGAGAATCAATCTCATTGGAATCAACCTTTGCAGGCGATCCCGGTTCAAGAGTGACGAAACCCGCAATACCCCGCGTTTTGAGGACTTCAACGAAGGCCCCGGGAAAGGCCGGCACATGGACAAAAACATATCCCGGAAACAGCGGAAACTCAACGAGTTTTTTTCTATCTTTCCATTGTCTTAGTTTCTGTATGGACGGCGCAAAAACCTCAATCTCTTTCCGCACGAGTTCGCCGGCGGCAACAAATTCGTGTCTCGATTTCACATGGACAGCGTACCAGTTCAGTACCCCGCCTGTCGCCAGCCCATGGTTATTGCCATCCGCATGGGCCGTGGGATTAACTGCAGTCTCAATCACGTCACGCCCCTCCATCGTAGTAATACTGCTTTTGTTCCGTCTTCGCTGCTCGGTTCCGCTGCCAAGGGGTTGCCGCCGAACCTGTCGGTCCTCCTTGCTCATTGCTTGTGTTCCTCTATTCCCAGTGCGCTCAGGAGAGCAGTATGGTCGACGCTCGTCTTTGGCGCCGTACTCTTTCCGCCCCAGTAAAGCGTCTCAAAGTCGAGGTCATTCGCGACTTCGTTAACCATGGTGGAGTCCACTTTCGTCGTTTCTTCATTAAATGCCGCAAGCAGCAGGAAATCGCACAGTGTATTAATCAGCCTCGGTATTCCCTTGCAGTATTTATGGATGGCCTCAATGCTGCCGTTTACAAAGGTAACCGCATTTTTGTTGCCGGCGACCTCCAGTCGGTGCTGGATGTAATTGAGGGTGTCGTCTTTGTCGAGAGGCTCGATGCTGCAGCTGATGCCGATCCTCTGTCGAAGCTGTCTCATGTTCGGGGCAGAAAGGATATCTCGCAACTCAGGTTGCCCAACAAGTAGTATCTGAAGGAGCTTCGACGTATTGGTTTCCAGGTTCGACAGCATCCGAATCTCTTCCAGAAGGTTGGACTTGAGGTTCTGGGCTTCATCGATGATGAGTACCGTGTTGCGCCGCCTCGTATGCTCTTCGATTAGAAATGCGTTGAGGTCTTTCAACAACATGATTTTGTCCTTACCCTTGACGTCGAGACCGAAATCATCGTTGATCATAGCGAAAAGCTGCTCCGAGCTTACGTTGGTATTAAATATCCTGGCGATCGTCACATTATGTGCGAGTTGCCTGGTCAGATCGCTTATGAGTGTGGTCTTGCCCGATCCAACTTCTCCAGTCAGCAATATGAACCCCATGCCCTCTTGTATGCCGTATTGGAGATAATTAATCGCTTTTTTATGCGTTTTACTTAAGTAAAGAAAAGCCGGGTTTGGAACTAGCTCAAAAGGCTTTAATTTCAATTTATAAAATGCTTCGTACATGTAACGTTCCTTGTATATTCTATTTGAATTTAGCTATGCCAGTTTGTAAGCTGGGGAAAGATATAATATCCATTTTATATTCTTTAATCTGTCGGAAATGTGATGCAAATTACAATTGTGCGCGCTGTTCTGATTCATTCATCGTCTGACTTACCAATGATCTGAACTTTTGATAATCGAGAGGTTTAAGCATACAGTGCGAAAGTGACTTATCAAAATGATCAAGTGTCGCCATCAATTCTAGGCTTAGATGATCTGACAAAATAATTATAGGGATTTTCCATTTTTTCACCTTTTCGAGCATAGACGCACCGTAGGGATAACTTGTAATTACAAGCCCAATGTTACTAAAATCAACCCATGAATCAAATTGATGGGCATCTGGAATGATATTTGTGCCGAACCCTTCGTTTTCCAGTATTGCAGAACAGATTCTTGAGAAGCCCGCTTCATCGATTATAAGTATTTTTTTCTTAGATATTTGCATAACTACTTATATATGCAATGATTATACCCTTTTTACATTATCCGATAGGGGCATCTCCTAACTTAGGTGATCACAGTATTTGCCAGCTCTTCAAAGGCAAGTCTCCGATTAAAATAATTATAATACAATATTTTCAATTACTTATGATATTACAGAACGCCTGTTTCTAAAATTAGATTCAAACTTTCTAAAATATTTAGGCGAGGTGGACACCCCTATATTTTAATTTTTTTTAAAGGTAGGCGAAAAACCGCCATTATAAAGATATGTTTCTGAAGGAAACATATATCCAGGTAATTAAAGATTTAGATTGTATCCATGGGAAACATATTAAGCTTTGTCATTGCTGTCCAAAATAATCCTGAGAATGTCATTAAAAATGTCATTTTGGACATTCAAAGTAGTTGATTTTAAACAAATACAATTGCAGGTGAAAACAGATTTCCAGCAACATAAATATGCAGCCCAAAGCGTTTTTTGATAATGTTCAGGGACATTATTTATTGATTTTATGTTCATGATATCGTTAACTATCAAGTACTTAGTATCTTATACTGAATATTAAGTAGGTAGTATGGCCATATTAATACCGATTATAATTGATCATTCTCTTATCAGGCCAATTGATTGCAAATATGTTAGCAAACGATGTTGAACGTTATTAGCTAGTAGAAACAATCTACTGCCGTGTGAGCTATGACATCCATTAAATGCTCTAAAATAGAGCTTTGATGACGTTTCGCTCAATTCCGTGTTTCCTTATGCACTTTTAGGTGTCAAAATTCTGTCAAAAATAAAACCTATTTTTGGACAAGAGTGAGGAATCCTATATTTTTGCTTTATTCATAATATGCTTATCCGGTTTACACATCGTAATAGCTAATAATATTGGCAGATCCTTTTAAAAAATATATTTTGTTACAAAAAATTATAGTTAATATTTGCGATGATTAATCCATAAGGTAAATATCCCCAATAGGTGCATTAACCGGATAAGCAGGCACATTCGTAATTAAGTTAAAAGCCAAACTTTACCAGAATCGGTTTCCTACAAACAAAACACGATGGTTTCATTCAAAAAAATAAGGGGCTTCAGTTTTTCATCAACCCATTGGGTAAGAATTTGAACTTTTCCACAGTTGCCATAACTTTCAATAATATAGAGCTATTTATAGACAAATTCGATTTCCATTGCCAACTTTGAGGTTAATCCGATATCTGAAGAAATGCGGCAGGAAAGCGGAGCGTCGTTTGGAGATGCCAACGACGACTCAAGCTGAAGTCCTCTCCGCCTTTGGATACGCTAATGATGCAATGGTGTCTTACATTAAAAAATCAATAGCACTACGTTATTATTAACGATTATGCGAAAGTACAAAGATTATGGCTTAATCTCCTTTTTTACACCGCTTACTGCCATTATGGCGGGCGCGGAGTGACATAACGCTTTTGCTAAGAGCAGATTCCGAGCAATATTTTATGGAGGTGTAAATGTGCTCGATCATTCTTAACCTGTCCTAAAGTCTCTTCGCCACTGCGTCGATAAATTCCTCTGTCAGCGCGTATTTTGAAGGTTTCGGCTCTGCTATAGACGCCAGGTCTTTGGTCATCACGCCGCTTTCAATGGTCGCAATGACAATCTCCTCGAGTTTACGCGCAAAGGCTGCGACATCCGGTGTGCCGTCCAGTTCGCCGCGCCGGGCAAGCGCGCCGGTCCAAGCAAAGATTGATGCCACGGAATTAGTCGATGTGGGATTTCCCTTGAGGTGTTCATAGTAGTGGCGCATAACCGTGCCATGGGCTGCTTCATACACATACTTGCCCTCTGGCGAGACGAGCACCGATGTCATGAGCCCCAGGCTTCCGAAGCCGGACGCTACCATGTCGCTCATCACGTCGCCGTCATAATTCATGCAGGCCCATAGCATGCCACCTTCCGCTTTCATAATCTGAGCTACCGCATCATCGATCAACATGTAGCGATATTTGATTCCCTGTTTTTCGAAGTCCGACTGGCGGGCTTCAGCTTCCTGATCGAAGATATCTTTGAAAAATCCATGATAGGTTTTGGATATAGTGTCCTTAGCGCCGAACCATACATCGGTCTTTTCGCTGAGTGCATAATTTAAACAGGACTTTGCGAAACTCCGAATCGACTTCTCCGTATTATGCATGCCCATGATTATTCCGGGCCCCTTGAATTCATGGATAACGAGTGCCACCCGCTCGCCCGATGCGGGGGTGAAAACAAGCTCCGCCCTACCCTCTCCATTCACCTTGAACTCCACGGATTTATAGATATCGCCGTAGGCATGCCTGCCGATGCTGATCGGCTTCTTCCAGCTTCGCACTGCCGGCGGAATGTTCGTCACGATAATGGGCTTTCGGAAAACCGTACCATCGAGGATTGACCTGATCGTGCCGTTCGGGCTTTTCCACGCCTGTTTGAGCCCGTATTCCTTGACTCGGACTGCATTGGGCGTGATGGTCGCGCACTTCACTCCCACCCCCCACTTCTTTACGGCATTCGCCGAATCAGTTGTCACTTGGTCATCGGTCTCGTCCCGGTGATTAACCCCGAGGTCATAATATTTCAGGTCCATGTGTATATGGGGGAAGAGCAGTTTTTCCTTGATCATCTTCCAGATGATCCGCGTCATTTCATCGCCATCCATCTCCACGATGGGGCCTTTTACGGTAATAGCCACGTTTATCTCCTTGGGAAAAGTGTTTATGTACTTGCAGAATGGAGGGAATTTTAATGCCAAGCCGCCAAATTGTCAACTAAACAAGAGCATGGAACAGCAATTGAAACCTTGGATTAACACGGCTAAACACTAAGTGGGACAAAAACAACTATTCTTTTGTAGCTGACCATCCCATGTCCATGATGTTCGTGCCAAGGGAAAGGATATCTTTTGCTATCCTATTTTGTGCACGCTGTCTGGTCTCGGCAAGAGAAAGACGGCGTTTTTGCTTTACTGGAAAATTGTTTTTCATATATCATAATGCACTTAGTCCAGTAATTGTTAAGTTCCCGCATTCCTCCCATGGCTAAAAACAGGGGCCATCCGCAGCTGTTTCGGATACTAGTTCCTTATTCGTGCTCGTCAGTGGTTAATAAAAAGTTCTATTTTAACGGCTTCCTGGCATATCCAACCTCTTTTAGCGCCGACTCAATCTCGTCGAGCGTTGCCGGATCGTCGATCGTTGAAGGCACGGCATACTGTTCGCCATCAGCGATTTTCCGCATCGCGCCGCGAAGGATCTTGCCCGAACGGGTCTTCGGAAGCCGCTTGACCACACACGTTTCCTTGTAGCAGGCAATGGGCCCAATGGTATTGCGCACCATCAGGAAGAGTTCTTTTTTCACATCTTCCGCTTCGCGGTCTGCGCCGGATTTCAACACAACGAGCCCCAGCGGTAGCTGACCCTTGAGGCTGTCGTGAACGCCGATAACCGCGCATTCAGCCACATCCTTGTGTGTGGACACGATCTCCTCCATCTCGCCTGTAGACAGCCGGTGACCGGCAACATTGATCACGTCGTCCACGCGGCCCATGATAAAGACGTATCCCTCTTCGTCAATATATCCGCCGTCACTCGTAAAGTAGTAGCCGGGGAACGGCTTGAGATAGGATTCGAGGAACCGCTGGTCTGCCTGCCACAGTGTTGGAAACGTTCCCGGAGGAAGAGGGAGCTTGATCGCGACCAAACCTTCCTGCTTGGGCCCAAGTTCCTTTCCGCAGGTATCGAGGATCTTTACGTTGTACCCCGGCACGGGTTTAGTTGAGGAGCCGGGCTTGACCGTGAATGATTCGATGCCGATAGGGTTGGCCGTGATAGGCCATCCGCTCTCGGTTTGCCACCAGTGATCGATGACGGGCTTCTTCAAAAGATTGTGCGCCCAGTGATAGGTATCGGGATCCAGCCGTTCACCGGCCAGAAAAAGGGCAAGGAAGCCTGACAGGTCGTATTTTTTAATGAACTCGCCATTCGGATCCTCCTTTTTAATCGCCCGGAATGCCGTCGGCGCTGTGAACATTACCTTCACGTTATGCTGCGAAATCACGCGCCAGAAAGCCCCGGCATCAGGTGTTCCCACGGATTTTCCTTCATACAATATGGTTGTGCAACCTGCAAGCAGAGGCCCGTATACAATATAGGAGTGACCCACGACCCACCCCACATCCGACGCAGCCCAGAACACATCGCCGGGCTGGACCCCGTAGATGTACTCCATGCTCCATCGGAGCGCGACTGCATGGCCCCCGTTATCGCGCACTACCCCTTTGGGCTTGCCCGTTGTTCCTGACGTGTAGAGAATATAGAGCGGATCAGTGGCCGACACCGGCGTGCATCCCACGGGGTGGGCGCTCTCCATAAGCTCATTCCAGTCCAGATCGCGGCCGAGAATCATCGATGCTTTTACGAAGTGGCGCTGAAAGATGATGCATTTCGCCGGCTTGTGTGAGGCTTCATGGATGGCCTTGTCAATCATGGGCTTGTACTCGATCAGCCGTTTGACTTCAACTGCGCCAGACGCAGTAATGATAAGTTTCGGTTTTGCATCGTCAATCCGTATAGCAAGTTCATGAGGCGCAAACCCGCCGAACACAACGGAATGGACCGCGCCTACCCGCGCGCAGGCAAGCATGGCGATCACAGTCTGGGGGATCATGGGCATGTAAATGATGAGGGTATCGTTCTTTTTGATACCAAGGGTGGTGAGCACACCTGCAAAGCGTGATACCTGTTCCAGTAGCTCGCGGTAGGTAAATTCTTCGATCGTGTTCGTGACCGGGCTGTCATAGATGAGCGCCACTTGGTCCCCGCGGCCGCTTTCGACGTGCCGGTCTATAGCATTGTAGCAGGTGTTCAGCTCCCCGCCCTTGTACCAGCGGTAAAACGGCGGATTGGACTCGTCGAGTACGGCATCCCATTTTTTGTGCCATCCAATGGACTCGGCAGCCTGGCCCCAGAAGCCATTGGGATCTTTTATACTCTTCGAAAACAGCTCTTCATACTTACCCATGTCTCTCCCCCTTTAGGATTATGACTGCATGGTTTCGCGCTCTTCGCATGATAAGGAGTACCAGTGATGTTTTTCAATATATTTTACTGGCTAGTGTTACATCGATGATTCCTCCGCCCATAACCGCATCGCCTTCATAAAACACCGCCGCCTGTCCGGGACAGATACCCTTCACCGGCTTTTCGAAGAGGACCCGCGCTGCGTCGGAGCGAAGAGGTTCAATACGGGCAGGAACGAATGGCGAGCGATAGCGAATTTTGACCAGAACGTCTTTTGCGAACTGAAGCTCATTGAAAAGGATGTAGTTCAGGTTCGTTACCTCCATTTCTCGCGTCAGAAGCTCTGAAGCATTCCCGAGAACGACGCGGTTCTTCTCCGGTTCAATCCTAATGACATAGAGCCGCTCGCCAGCTGCTATGCCAAGATGTCTGCGCTGGCCCACGGTAAAAAACGCGATGCCCTCATGTCTGCCGATGAGCGTGCCGTCGGCCAGGATAATCTCACCGGGGTTCAATGTATCAGGCGCATGCTCTTTCAGAAAATCGCGATAGTTATTTTCAGGTACAAAGCAGATTTCCTGGCTCTCGGGCCTTTCCGCGGCGGGGAGCCCAAACTCGCGGGCATGGGCTCTCACCTCCGTCTTGTGCATTTTGCCGAGGGGAAAAAGGATGCTCTTCATTTGGTCCTGGGTCAGACGATAAAGGAAGTAGCTTTGGTCCTTTCCTTCATCAATGCCTTTCTTCAATAAATAGCGGGAAGAGATCCGGGCAGGTTCAATACGGGCATAGTGACCAGTGGCGAAATAGTCAAAATTGTGATCCCGGGCATAGCGAAGCAAAAGAGGGAATTTGACGAGATCGTTGCATCGTATACATGGATTGGGTGTTCGGCCCCGTCGGTACTCGGAAATGAAATCAGCAATGATCCCCTGAGAGAAATCCGCCTGTGCATCGATCATGCGATGAGGTATGTTGAGGTGTCGGCATACATCCTGCGCCGAGCCGATATCGCAACACAGACCGGCTGTCAGCTTCATCGTGACGCCTTCGACCTGCATCCCTTGCTGCTGCAGGAGCGCGGCGGTAACCGAACTGTCGACGCCGCCGCTCATTGCTACGAGTACGCGCTTTGTCATAATAATTGTTTGCTATAGCAGAAACGGTGAGACGAAAAGCAGCGGCGTTGTCGCTGCCCTCAACAGAATCAATTTGTCATTTACCCCGATCATGGAGGGAAGGCATCTTTGCCATTCCCAGCACTACCCAAAAGCCTCAGTGGCCCCCAGTTACCAACCACCTCCGCCGAAAGCTCTGGGTTTCAACCGTGAGGATGAATTCGGGAACTTTGCGGACACTTAACAAATATTCACCTATATTTTACGCTTGAGGTAACTATGTCCAGTAGAGCATCAACCGCATCTTTCGTTCACGGGTTCTACTCGTGACGACTCCCAAAGACAATCGAATCCTCGAAATCCGACTTGATGTCGGCCGCAACCTTTATAGCTCCTGTCTTGCCAGTTAGAGCTAATCCGCCGGATGATGGAGAGAAGCCTCAGAACCAGCCCGGACAACTACGGCAAAAAACAGCACGGTGAAATCCGTTGCAAAGCGACCATTCTCGACAATATATCTTGCATTGAAGGCGGAATTGGCAGACACCCAAAATGCTCTTGCCGAGACACGAAAACATGCCCACAACAACTTAGCTAACAAGATTCTTGTGCTCGTCGCCAGAATAAGCACCGAGTAGATATCGTACAAATCACTTCAAAGAGCATAGGGCAAAAGCGTAGGGAAGCTTGCCCCAGGCATATATATCGGAATCCTGCGCCGCAAAGCTGAAAATGCTGGCAGCCAGATTTTTGGAACAACTACTCAGTTCGCGAAACTATCACAACATGACTTTACGGCAATCAAAAGAAAAGCAGCTCAAGGATCGCTGGCATGTATGCCAGAAGTACGGGACCATGGCTCAATGCGATCTATTCTCCGCATTCCTGGTAAAATATGTAACTAAATATCCTAGGCCTTGGTCATACTGCTGAAGTCTGGCAGGTACAAAAAACTGCTCCTAAAATGGGCGATGTCGCAATTGCGGCACAGAACAGCAAGTAGCCTATTTTTCCGGCAAGCTTTGATCCTGTACGAATCAACAGCAATCAAGACGGCTGCCACGCTTCCATCGCAACCGTGGATTCCAGCATTGCCGTTAGAACCCTTGGCTTTAGCCATGAGGAGGGTCATGCATGTTTCCACTTGAGCGCAAGAAGTGAGAAAGACCCCATCATAAAAAATATTCCGCCGACCAACGCCCAGATTGCGCCAGGGTCTTTTGCAACGAGGAGAACCGCATAGGGCCGGGGCTCAAGTTCGAAACTTTTCATATAAACGGCCACGCCTTTGTAGAGAAGGGGCCGGTTGGGGCCAAGCATCCCGCTGGACACCGGCTGATTATTCTCGATCAGCGTCACCTCTGCGGACCAGTCCCGGGGAAAGCCCTGTGCATCGATGTTGGCGTGAACTGCTCGGAGATATAGCGCTTTTCTTTCAGGCAACTGCGCAACTGCGCCTTCGGGCAATGCACCGCTAATCTTGTATCCCCACCCGGCACTGAGCAGGTGAGCAAGTAAAATAAACAGGAATCCAATATGAATGATCTGCGGCGATATGCGCAGGAAAACGTTCGAGCGAGACCATTTCTCCTTTACCGCCTGAAGGCTGCACACTAGGGTGTTGATTGTAAGCAGTGCGAGTGCCGCAGCAGCGGCAAAAAACCACCACGAGTACCAGAGATTATGGAGCGCCGTACTTGCAGCCCAGGCATACAAGAGATCATCATTCATGGATGAAAAAATCCCATGGTGCATCGGCATCATGTAGGAGCCGACGAAAAAAATGCAAATCAGGACAAGAAGCGTCCAGACAGTTGTCTTGACCGAAAGAAAAAAATTTTTCATAATGCAAGTGTATTCGTGGCGCAAATTGTGGTGGAAGAATCGGATGAATCCGAAGAGACCCGGTAGTGGGGTCGCTTTTGTGAAACTCTTCTCTTTTCGTTCATATGAGCCCGGCTTCAGAATTCATGAGAGCTCTTCATTAGAAGCCCCACACCCGCGTAGGTGAACATCACGATCACAAATCCGATAATCCCCATCCATATCACCTTGTTCCCTTTCCATCCCCGAACGAGCCGCGCATGCAAATAGAGGCTGTAGAAAAACCAGACGATGGTCGCCCAGAGTTCCTTCGGCGTCCAGAGCCAGTAGGTGCCCCACGCATAAAAAGCCCATATGCCTCCGAAGATCATGGCAGTGGAAAACAATACATATCCCATGAGCAGGCAGCGATACTGACTGGCCTCCGCTGATGGCTCATCGCGGGAAAGAGCAAGTACGCCGAAGACGCCGCCGACAGCGAAGAGTGCATAGGATACGAAAGAGAGACAAACATGGAGTTCGAACCAGACCGTCCTGAGTACGGGAGGCAGCGGACCGGGCATGGACGGCTGTGAAACAAAGGCTCCTGCCAGGAGAAAAAGGATCAGCGGAATGGTCAGATAAGTAAGCAGATCTCGCCGTCGTTGCCATGCTGCAACAGCGAAGATTGTGCCGATGGCAAAGGCAAGGAAACCGAGCGTTTCTCGCAGTCCGATCAGTGGCATTCTTTCATACTGCTGCGCCGTCCGCGCAATGAATAGGGCATGAAGCCCGAGCGCCGGCAGAATGAGTCGCGGTGAGAAAAAAGCAAGCGGATAAAAAAAGAAAAGTAAGCTTTCCATTGTGCAAGGTGTCCGGTATTCGCACTTCTGCTTCTCAGCAGGAAACGGAAATGCGCGGGGGGAAAAATGACTCAGTTGTCATCAGAGACACGAAAGGCATCCCGGAAATCCGGAATGCCTTTCGGTTGTTTTAGTTATGCACCATAAAACTATTTCTTGCCGAGGATTGCCTCTTTTGCAGCCTTGGCCACGCGGAACTTCACGACCTTCTTGGCCGGGATCTTGATCGCCTCGCCAGTCTGGGGGTTCCTGCCCATACGCGCCTTGCGCTGAACAAGCACGAGCTTTCCGAGACCCGGTAGCGTGAAGGCATTCTTCGCTTCCTTGTAAGCGAGCGCTGCGATGTCTTCCAAGATCTGAACTGCGAGCTTCTTCTTGATGTCCGCCTTCTTTGCGACATGGTCCGCAATCTGAGACTTTGTCATGGCTTTTGCCATAAACTTACCTCCTTACGATAATTTAGTAAAATTTCTAACTGCGCGGGGGCAGGTAGTTGCGTAATTAGAAGAAAGTATATACACTCTCCTGCTAAATAGCAAGAAAAAATTTCCATTTATCTTGGAGTATTTTTAGGGCACGCTTTTTTCAAGCAGTCAGGACGCAGAGAATGTGCTTTGTTTTCGCCCTCCGTCAAAATTGCGCCAAGATGAAGTTTGAGGAAAAGCTCCCTGATGACCTTCAACGTTTCGCCAGAAAACTCCGGACGGGGGAGCGCTTCCCCACCCGCGCCCCTTTTCGGTATTGACTTGACTATTGCCTTTGTGATAATTTATTTCAACTTCTATATTTCCCGCTAAACGTCAATTCATGAATTCGAAAATGGAGGGTGTACGATTATGGCCACGAAAACAAATTTCATCCTGAAGGTTCAGGACAGCAAACTTGCGGATATCCAGAAAGCGCTGAAGGATGCCAACATTAACGTGGTGAGCATTCTGGAAATTCATAAGGAAGAAACACAATAGTCCGTTTTCACCGAACGAGATCGACGTCTAACCGCGCCCACGCGGAAATTCCATTACAAGGTCTCGACGAATCTCTCCTATTTTGCGCGGGGCGGCATGACCATCCCGCCGCGACAATCTGCTATACTTACGGTTAGAAGATAATTATGAAAATATCTCTCGTTGAACTTGAAGAAGTAGCGAAAGCCCTCTCTATCAAGGTATCCTATGACGACCTCAAGACATCGAGAGGCGGCTCATGCAGGGTCATGGAAACCCGACGGATCATCATTAATAAGCGTCTTCAAAACAGCGAGAAGCTTAACCTCCTGGCGCGGGAATTGGGCGGCTTTGATTTAAGCGGCCTTGATATTTCTGACAAGATAAGGAAAAAGATCGACGAAGAAGCAGAACAGCGGCCCGGGAAATAATCGACGAAACAGACGGTCGCTGTCCCTTGTTCTTCTGTCCGGGGCTGAACCGTGAGAGGCGGCAGCGTATGAAAAAAATCGTGGTACTTTCACTTATCACGCTGCTATTCCAGGGCTGTAGTTATGCTATTTCCCGATCAATGACCGCTCAAGCGGACAAGACCATCACCTTCGAAATGCTCCAGACAGATCCCGACATCTTCAAAGGCAAAATCATCATTATCGGCGGTACTATCGAGCAAATCAATAATACAAAACAGGGAACCCTGATTGAGGTCATCCAGAAGCCTCTTGATTACTGGGGCAAACCGAGACGTACGAACAGGACCGGCGGTAACTTCCTTATTTTCTATCCCGGTTATCTTAATACCATGATTTTTACTCCGGACCGGCAAGTTACCGTGGCCGCCGAGATAGAAGGAACGCGATTTAAAGCCCTCGGTGAAAAGGATTTCACCTACCCCATCGTACTGGCCAAAGAGCTTAAACTCTGGGAGCAGGATAGCCAGGCCTGGTACAAACTGAAGTGGTTTGATCCGCTGATGAATAACCCTTTGGGACATCCGGCCAGCCCTGCCCAAGAGTGATTGCCAAACGCGGCCGGTATGGAGAAAAACGGCCATAAAACTACGCCCGCTGCGAGCGCCATCGGCCCTCTTCCTTCCGACTGAGGTCATTGTTTTGCAATGCGTTCTTTTGCAATTGCACCGTCTTTGCTAATGATAGCAGCGATGAGTATTTGTCTGTTTTTTGGCGAAAAACATTACTTTTTTAGTTACGTTGCGACCAGCATCTTATATCCCTGCCCTGAAGAAACGGCGTTTTATGACGCAGAAGGATAGAGTTCCGGTACCCGCCTCTGGACGAAAAGTTCGTTCATGCGTGGAGACCCTGCAGGTTCGCAGTTTTTCTCGGCATCGGTATGTGGACCAGCATGTAGCCGCTGATCTGCAGCAATACTACGGGTTAATCGGCATTCTAAGACGAAGGGAAACCATCATGAACCATGCTCCGGAAATAGGGATGAATGGTTTGTGCGACTTCGTCCCGCGTGGTTAGTTACATCTGTCAGCGAGGCCAAACATGAAGAAAAGCTCTCAAATACTGTTTTATGTGCTTTTGGCGCTCATGTTCATCAGTCTTTTTCGGCTTTTTTCCGAGACGCCTACGGAAGAGATACCCTACAGCACTTTCAGGACGCTTCTGTCTGAAAAAAAAGTGGATGACCTGGTCATCACGCGGGACCTGATTAAGGGAACCCGCACGCCCGAGAAAAGCAAGGAGGAGAAGGGAAAACCGTTCACCGTCGTGCGCATCGACGATCCCGATCTCGTGAAATCCCTTGAAGCAAGCGGTATCTCCTATCGTGGTGAAGTTTCGGATAACTGGATCAAGGATTTTTTGCTTACTTGGATACTGCCCCTCGCCGTCCTTATGCTGATTTGGAGTTTTGTTTTCCGAAGAATGAGTGCAGGGGGGCCCGGTGAATCTTTTATGAGCTTCGGCAAGTCGAGGGCCAAAATCTACGGGGAAAGCGACGTGAAGGTCACGTTTAGTGATGTTGCCGGCGTAGATGAGGCAAAAGAAGAGCTTATGGAAATCATCGAATTTCTCCGCCATCCCGAGAAGTTCACCAAGCTCGGTGGCCGCATTCCCAAAGGTGTGCTGCTCGTCGGCCCGCCTGGCACTGGAAAAACGCTTCTCTCGAAAGCCGTGGCCGGGGAAGCTAAGGTGCCCTTTTTTTCCATGAGTGGATCGGAGTTTGTCGAAATGTTCGTGGGTGTCGGCGCGTCCCGTGTTCGCGATCTGTTCCAGCAGGCCATGCAGAAAGCGCCGTGCATCATCTTCATCGACGAGCTCGACGCCCTTGGTCGCGCACGCGGTACCGGTATGGCAGGTGCTCATGAAGAGCGCGAGCAGACTCTTAACCAGCTGCTGGCCGAGATGGACGGCTTCGACCCGCGAAAAGGCGTAATCATTATGGCGGCGACGAATCGTCCCGAAATTCTTGACCCGGCACTACTCCGGCCCGGACGTTTCGACCGGCACGTGCTCGTAGACCGGCCGAACATCAAGGACCGGGAAGACATCTTGAAGATCCACATCAGGGGCGTCAAGCTTTCGAAAGACGTGGACATCTCCGTGCTTGCCGCGCGCACGCCGGGGTTCGTGGGCGCCGATCTCGCGAACATCGTCAACGAGGCCGCGCTTCTTGCTGCACGAAAGAACAAGACCGAAGTTGATATGACCGATTTTGAAGCGGCAATCGACCGCATTGTGGCCGGACTGGAGAAAAAGCGGCGGGTGATGAACGGGAAGGAAAAGGAAACCGTCGCCTACCACGAGTGCGGCCATACCATCATGGCTGAGCTTTTGCCGTCCACGGACCCGGTCCACCGCGTCTCGATCGTTCAACGGGGCATCGCTGCACTGGGGTATACACTCCAGCTTCCGACTGAGGACCGTTATTTGATGACCAAGACCGAGCTTCAGGACAAGCTCTGTGTCATGCTCGGCGGCCGCGTGGCCGAGGAGATTATTTTCCACGAAGTTTCGACAGGCGCGCAGAATGATCTTCAACGCGCGGCGAATATTGCACGCAGCATGGTCACGGAATACGGCATGACGGAAAAGTTCGGTCCACTCACCTTTGAAAAGGAGCACCGGCCAATGTTTCTCGATATCGGACTGCCGTCGGGATCCAAGGAATACAGCGAGGACACGGCCCGCGAGATCGATCAAGAAGTCAAACGACTTGTCCATGACGCTTATAAAAGGGTCCAGGAAATGCTGACCGCCAATCAGGACAAGCTGAAGAGACTTGCATCGGTGTTGCTGGAAAAGGAAACCATCGAAGGAGAGGAGATCAGGAAGATTCTAGATCTTCCCGAAAAGAAACAGCAGATGTAATCATTTTTTCTTTTTTAAAAATGCCACAAACGCTCCCGAGCCACCTTTATCTCGCGGCGCGGAGGAAAATTCGGCAACCATTCCCCTACCCCGACCTCGCAGCCACTCTTCAACGGCACCCCGCAACACAGGCCCTTCCGGTGAATTGATGCCTTTCCCCGTAATGACGAGCACCGCTTCCATATCGCGGCTGAATGCGCTCGTGATAAAGTGCTCAAGCCGGCTTACCGCTTCATCACGAAGAAGTCCGTGCAGATCTAGTTCCTGATTGATGCGTATCGTCCCGCGCTTTAGCTGCCGCATGCGGCTGGTCGGTGAGCGGTGCTGCCTGCCTTCTGTTTCGTCCGCACTCTGATGAAAATCGACGAGGGTAGTTCCCACTTGCCGCATTGCTTGGAGAAAGAGCTGCTGGTCCTGCGTGGCCGGCGTAAAATCCTCATCCTTTGACAGCTGTTGCCTCGAAGGTTCTCGGGAAGGCGCACTTTCATTCCGTATTTTCCGGGCGCCCGCAACAGCCCGGAGGAAGAGTTCGCTGTCGTCTTCGACCTCCTTAAGTTCCTCGCTTTTTGGATGTTCCCTCGCTACTACAGATGCTTCAGCCGGTTTCAGGCTTTTGAGAACATGAAAGGGTTTGTTTTTATAAACCGGTGTTGATTGTGCAGTAGGTTTTTTCTTTTTCATAGGAGATAATGCTGCGTCATGGGCAGGAAGGCCATAGAATCTGTTGGTATGGTTACTGACCCTTCTACTACTGCCGTTGTGTCCGATTCTGATGCACAATAGATCCCCTTTTTTCTTTGAGATTCAGGTCCTTGCTCTCAAAATAAGACGGATCTATCGTATGATGGCAAGAAGTCTCGGGCAACCCAATTCGTATTACTACGACAAAAACAGAAGAGTAAAGCCTGGGACAAAACAGTGGGTATTCTCCGCGAAATATCTTGCACTTTAAAAAGCATTAGCAAACACCCAAAGTGCTCTTGCCCAGACCAGAACGCTTGCTCACAACAGCTTAGCCGATGATATCCTTTCCCTCGGCACCAACATCAGCATCGAGAAATTACCATACGCAGCGTTTAAAAAAAACATTTGACAAAAGTGTATCGAGACCTCCTTCAGGTATGTTCGTCGAGATTCTTGGCCGCAACGCTGAGTATGATGGCGGCAAGGTGACCGAGTTCTCTGCCCGAAGCACGAAACTATCGCAGACATGCACGTGCGATAACACTAAGGAAGAAAGCACTCAAAAACTGATGGCATGCATGCTAAAAATGTGGGGCCAGAACTCAATACGGTCTATTTTTCGCGTATCTGGAACCGTTCGTAGATAACAGCTTTTTAGACATTCGTCAGATTGCTGTAGCCTAGCAGAGCGCAGCCTACTTCTGAAACGGGCGATGTCGTAGTTGAATGAAGAAGCAGCGAATGGTAGAAACCACCCGACCAGTTTTGGTCCCGTGAAATATAACAATATATGCCAGGGACATGGCCACTTGCCCGTTAAAGACAGTTGAACAATCTTAACGTAAGATATTATCAATAATGGACCATGCTTGTCAATTGACGAATCCGGGATTCCCGAATCGACGTCGGGGCCCGTTGCCTCATAATAAAATGTTACCGGAAGATAATATGAACTTAGTCAGGTTTTTTAGTTGAAATTTATCTATGAGGCTCTCAAATATAACTGACTCCTCTGGCCAAGACACTTTTAGAGATTTAGGATGTAACACATCGCAGCTTAAAAAATAGGCTTCGTAGGATGGCTGTATTTGAATTCTCTGAGGCTGGGACATACCTCACCATACTCCTCATTCGGCCTCTTATAGCAATCTGCCCGCTTCCGCCTCGATAGCGGCGATCGCATAGATGTAAGATTTGAATTTAAGGTTTTCCTCCAAGGATATTCTGAGTTCAAACGGGTTTAGTGTTTTGTATTGTTCTTTGAGGTTTTGCTTTATTTCTTCCGAGACCTGGGGAGACTCCAGAACTCTTTGATAAGGGGTTTTGGGCTTATCATAGCGTTTCACTGTCTTTGAAGCAATACGTTTCTTCTCTATCAGCTTCATCGAAGGGCAGAAGAAGTTCAGAAACAGCCTCCACTCGGAGGTATAGAGTTCGTTCATGAGAGGAACGACTTCTGGAGAGTCTAGACGATCATAACCGAGCCATTGTCTAACGTGGGTCCAGTTCTTCTGCTCCACGTGGGCATTATCGTCTTTTTTATAGGCCCTGCTCCGAGTAAACTGGGTCGGCCGATTTCTATCCTCTGTCAGATACCTGAGAAGGTGGTAGTTCAGGAACTCACTGCCATTGTCCGAGTCAAATCCCAAAATTGGGAACGGCAGGGAGCGTTCAATATCCTTGATCTGGTCGATAACGCCCTGATAGTTTTTGCCCCAGACGGCGCGCTGTTCCGTCCAACCTGTGGCGATTTCCACGCAGTCAACAGTATTGGCATACATGCCTTCAGTGGAGCTTCCGCAATGGGCAACGGTGTCCGCTTCCAGGAATCCGGGTCGAAATTCGTTCCACTGGTTGGTCCTGATGGGGATATGATTTCTTAAGAGCGTCCCCGGTTTCGTTGTGGCCCTTCCGTGCTGCGCATATCTGGCACGGACCGGTTTTAATATCCGATCGATCGTTGGGGGTGATATACGGAGCAATGCCCCGGCCACCTCCTGGGAGATCGGCCCATAGGTTTCGATATACCCCCGCAGCCAAAGAGGGATGATCGCCTTAAGCCGCTTGGAGCAAGGAAGGTTGGCCGCCTTCCAGATGCGCTGAAGCGGCATACGGAGGAGCTCGACGTCATATACTTGTTTTCTCCCGCGCTTGCCTGGTGTCTTTTGCGTAAAACGCCGGAATGTCCGTAAGAGTCGCAGCGCATGCTTGCGGTGATAATGACAGGCAGCGCAGAACTCGTTCAGCATTGCAGTCTTTATTTTGCGGGAGGAAACCCGGTATCGTTTGACAATCGCTTCAAGATACTCTCGTTTAGATCGTGGACTCATCAGAACTAGCCCTCCTTTTGGGGGTATAATTCCGGTAACATGAATTATGAGTCAACGATATAATTCAGGATTCACTTGGGTAACATTTATTGTGAGTCAATTCGGGGGGCAATTAGTAATTGACTCATCCCGCCTTTTTTGATATATTACTATACTGTATTGCAATACTTATATATTGAAAAGGTGATCTTTCATCGCACTGTTGCAGGAGCCAATAAAACAGCATTTCGAGGTTGTCATGATGGTAATAACGGATTCAAAACTGCTTGCACTCAAGAAGAAGCTTATCAAACAACGTCAAGAGCTACTTTCCGAGGCCGAGCAAACGTTGAACAGTAAAATCAGCACGGAAAAAGAAAGTTTTCCCGACCCGACGGACCAGGCTGTGGCCGAACTGGATAATAATTTCCTGCTGAAACTGCGGGGTCGCGAACAGAGGCTTCTCAAGAAGATTGATGGGGCCATTTCCCGAATCGACAGCGGCAACTATGGTGTATGTGAATCCTGCGGCGGCCAGATCAATATCAAGCGCCTTGAAGCGCGGCCCGTGACAACTTTGTGCATTGAGTGCAAAACAGCGCAGGAAGAAGAGGAAAAGCGGCAGGCTGACTGACCCTATCCGTTTAAAACCAAATAACAAGTGAATTACCCCGCAGCAAGCTGCGGGGCATCGGAACTTGAAACCTTAAAAAAGCACAACAAAGAAGCTGAAGACTTATCCTGGCTTCGCCAGGATGTCCTTTTCATCCCAGCAGCAAGCTGCTGGGTATTTCAGGACTGTTTTATAAATGAACAAGGGGCTAATCTAACAAGGTTAGCCCCTTGTTTTCTATGATGGCTGATGCTGGGATTGTACTAGAACCCTGCTGAGTGAAACAAAGTTTATGCCATTACCTCTGTACATCCTCATAATCGTTAATAACAACTTTGTATTGTTTTTTTTTAGCGTAAGACCCCATTGGCATCACTAACGTGACCAAAGGCGGATAGGACTTCAGATTGAGTCCTCGTCGGCGTCTCCAAACGACACTCCGCTTTCCTGTCGCCTTCCTGCATCAGCACCACAGAGTCAAATCCATTCATGTCCTCTATCACATCTTTCGCTGTACTCTTTATGCGCGAGGAGTTGAGCCGAAGTTCCATCCGGCGTAAATGTCACTTCTTCTCAACGCGGGCAAAAATGGGCAGTGGGAGGCAGAGATTGAATTCATAAGAATGGAAGACCTCTCCTGTTTTCTCTTTCCTAATCCCTTTCTTCTGATATAATATCCTCTATTCCAACACCGGAGCTTCAAATGGCAATTAATGCGAAAGTTGAAGGTAACAAACTAATCATAACCGCTGACCTTGAAACACTAACACCGGGTGCATTGAGAAAAAAGCTACTGGTTGTAAGCGCAAGGGGAAACAAGGACACAGATGTGATGATTGATGGTAAGAGAGTGATTATCGGTATGAATGCTTATTTCAGGAAGACGGAAAAGGGACACCACCCGAGCTACAAAAAATAAATTGGAGGTAATGATGAAGCATAAGTGGCTTGTGTCGGCGATTTATTGTCTGTTTATAATTTGTTTGTCGCTTACATCGTTTGGAGAGGGTGCAAATGAATCCGGAAGAGATGGCAATTGGTGGCTGTCTCAATCCGCAGATTTCAAGCCCTCCTATGTTGCAGGATTCCTCGATGGGATAGAACTTGGAAATGACTTTTCATATTGGAATTTATTAATTTCCGAAGATATAAATAAAAAGCAGTGTAGTTCTTATGCCATTGATAGTTACACAACTTATTTTAACAAATATATGAGAAAAGTCACCGATGGTCAAATTGTAAAAGGGTTGAACGCATTCTATTCAGATTATAAAAATAAAAAAATATTATTGCACAATGCTGTATGGCTTGTTGTAAATGGTATCGAAGGAACACCACAGAAAGAACTTGATATGATGATTGAGAGTTGGAGAAAGAATACTCAAGATTAGATTTAAATGTTATTTGGTGGTGGTTTCGTCTTTCCGCAATAGCGGGGTTTTATTCTCGAAGCGTTAAAAGAACTTTATTTATTGTGTCATCCAAAATTCTTGTTGTTGACGATTCGACTGCGCTTCGTCAATTTTATATAATTACATTAGTCAGATGCATATAACCCGTTCTTGCGGCACTCAATGGACTGGAGGGACTGAATCGACCTGCCAGTAACGCTGATGTAAATCTTCTTATTGTTGATATACATATGCCTCACGAGAACGGTCTTCAATTCATCAAGTGTATCAAGGAGCAGGAAGCCCTCCAACTTGCAACGGATCTTTTGATAAATCCATTCACATCAACAGAAATACATGCGGTGGGTGGAAAACATATTTCTCAAGAGGTTTTTGAATTAAAAACAGCTATAGACTCCGTATCAAGAGGAAGTCTAACCCATGTTAGAAACTAAAGATTTCGCTACAGGATGCCTGACGATAATATTATGCATAATATTAATTCCATTATTTTATCTCGTCTTCAGATTGGCTCTCTACTTTGCTATTTTTATCGCAATCGTGATTGGAATTACCGTAGGGATAACTTTTATAGGAAGAATTGTTAGATACTTTGTCACCGGGAAATGATTTTGTAATTAAAACTGGTTCTGCTTCTACTTATTCTCGCTCTGCCCTTCAACGTATCTGCAAAAGATCTCACGCTTAACAATACTTCTATTCAAGTTTATTTCTCTCCCAACGTGGGTTGCACAGAAGCCATCGTAAATGTCTCGACAAGGTAAAGACTGAAATGTTGGTTCAAGCCTATTCTGTGACATCAAGACCATAGCCAAAGCTCTCGCAGAATCTCACCAACGAAGAGGCCAGGTAGAAATCATTCTCGACAAATCTAAGCGGTCTAAAATTATAGTGCGTGAGGTTTCACTGCTCATATAATCCAAATTTGAGGCGGGTGCTATCTGATAATCAGAAAAAGTCAATCGCTGAACGGACAAGAACCTATCGTTTTAAGAAAAAGAAACATTTTCCCGGCCTGAGAAGGGTAAAGCATAAGGCAGGGGCAGCAATCGGGATTTACCATGACGAAAAATATGCTGAATACAACATCAAGAGCCGATTATGCAGGGCGAGAGCTGCCTAAACTAAGCAGTGGTGTGCCAAAAATCTCTTGATAATCACTACATAATAATTCAGTGTGCAGTGAATTGTGCAATGCATAACGGAGAGTAATAATGAAAACGGTCATGGAAGAACAAGATATTCAAGCGATAGCCGAGCGCGTAGCGTCTATTCTTGCGCCGCTTCTTTTCCCGAAAAAGGAAACGGATTGAATCTTATCCGTTCGAGACCTCGCCGAATATCTCCGGGTGTCCGTGAAATGGGTATATGACCACTCGTTTGAACTGCCGAAGTTCAAGGTGAAGGGAAAGCTCCGTTTTCGAAAAAGTGAAATTGACGACTTGATTGTCAAATGGGCATTGGAAGAGCAAACAAAAAAAGGCGGATGATAACGTTGACAAATCCAATTGACCATTGGTATAATTATGCCTTGAAGCCAGATGAGCTTAAAAAATGGTGAGCGGACAACGGATACACGCAAGGCGAACTCGGGGAGTTTTAGGTGTAGCGCTTTGCAGCATTTCTCGATGGAAGGAAAATGGAAAACAAGCTTTTCCCTCTATTCTCCCTTTGGCTTTGAAGTCAATCCCAAGAAAGAGAGGCAAGAAGAAAGCAGACACAGCGAAGATGAAAGGAAGGAGGTGGAAAAGTTGAAGAGACATGTTGTGATAGTCGCGGCTGTTCTTTTAATGCTACTTGAGACCGGTTACACCTATGCTGACAATGAACACACCGCCTATTTGAAAAGTGCCGTAAGCGCATGTGAGCATAAAGTTCAACAGACTGTTGAGCGTGATTTTAGTGCCTATGTCAGAAACGATAGTCAAATAAATTGGCTCGGGACAGCTAAAGCAGTCTTTGAATTTAAAAAATGTATGGCATCTATCGGAATTGATGTTGATGAAACGTCGAAGCCGCAAAACAGGTAGTTTAATCAAGAAAGGAGATTCAAAGTATGATGAGAAAAAGGAATTTATAAGCGTGGTGAAACATGATGGATTCGCTACACAGCACTTGATGGCAAAATGAAACGCAAGTCTACGGGTAGCGACAAGTACAAAGACGCCGAATATATATTAAGTGCGGAAAAGAAGGCCGTCCAAGAAGGCCTGTAGCAAGCGAAAATAACCGGCTTTACGTTCCATGACCTTAGGCACACTTTCGCTTCTCAATTAATCATGGCGGGAGTGGAACGTACGACGATCAAGGAGCTTTTAGGACACAAAGATATAAAGATGACTCTCCGCTATTCGCACCTTGCCCCAGTTACAAGATGAGAGCCATAAACGTACTCGACAACCTCTTGAACCCCTCCCTGAACAGCACAATTACTGTACAAGAAGCAGAAAAGGAGTCAACCTATGTCAGCTAACTCCCTGATTTACATGGTGGGCGATGCTGGGTTTGAACCAGCGACCCCTGCCGTGTGAAGGCAGTGCTCTCCCGCTGAGCTAATCGCCCAAAACGTTTACTTTTTAGCATGAGAGATGCTTATTAGTCAAGCTAAATCTGCTGCTAAATGAGTCTCACTCGATTGCTAGTATTGCGCACTTCAGGTACAGCGTCTCCCGCGCCGCGAGCAGAATCGGGTGGTCCCTGGCTTGCGTGCGCATTTCCCGCAAGTAAACCGTTCTGCCCGCTGAGTATGCTGCATCGATCAGCATTTCTCTGAACAGATCCTGATCGATATGGTGGGAACAGGAACATGTGACAAGCGTCCCGCCCGGTTCGAGCAGCTTCATTGCGCGGAGATTGATTTCCTTGTAACCTTTCAGTGCCTCGCGCACCTTGGCCCTACTTTTGACGAATGCGGGCGGATCCAGGATTATGCAGCCGAACCGTTCATGCTTTTTTTCGAGAACCCGCAGTTCCTCGAACACGTCGGCTTTCCTGAAGCACGCCGGTAATCCGTTTCGTGCGGCATTTTCGGACGCAAATTTTATCGCTATTTCCGATGAATCGAGACCGGTGATTTCCGACGCGCCGAACCGCGCAGCGCTGAGCGACCATGCGCCCACATAGCAGAAACAGTCGAGCACCCGCTGCCCAACTACGTAGTCTTTGAGTGTCTGCCGGTTTTCGCGCTGGTCAAAAAAAAAGCCCGTCTTCTGGCCTTCCAGTACATCCACCTGATAAACGATTCCCGACTCCTCGATCGTGACCGGACCAAGGATGGAACCCTCTATCACCCGTTTCTCAAGGGGCAGGCCTTCTAATGCCCGGGAGGCCGAATCGTTTCGCAGTACTATCGCCTCCGGCGTGAATATCTCCTTCAGTACTCCGGTAATCTCGCCGAGCAGACGGTCGATCCCGGCTGTGAGTGATTGCACTACAAGGGTATTCGAGTACTTGTCCACGATTAGCCCGGGCAGGCCGTCGCCTTCGCTGTACACGGCACGATAAGATTCACCGAACCCCAGGCGCGTTCTCAGCTCTCGTGCTGCTAAAATTCTTTTTCGGATGAAATCTGTGTTGATCTCTTCTAGATTGCGGGTAAGAATGCGGACGGCAATAAGTGAGCGGGGGTTGATATAGCCTCGGCCGATGAATCTACCCGACACATCAAGCACGTCGACGATGTCGCCCGGAACAAGTTCTCTCGGGAGCTCCCTGAGCTCGTTGCTGAACACCCAGGGATGACCTCGCGTAATACGGCGATCTTCTTTTTGTTTGAGATGAACGATTTTCATGGGCGGAGTTAATAGGCAGTGCGCAGAGGGCAGGTAAACACGGCACAAAGCAGATTTTCGCGCATTACACTTTGCACCCCGCCCCGTTTACTACAGCCGGTTCTCGATGTTTGCGTCACTCCTAAGCGACTGTAGCCATGTCCGGTAGGTATTTTCCATCTTCTGCTGATAGAGTGCATTCATGATTTCATCTTTAACTTTTTCAAAAGGCTTAACCTGCGTCCTCACTTCTTCAAGCCGTATGATGTGAAACCCGCCGCCGCATAGGATTGGTCCGGCAATCTCCCCTGCTTTAAGGTCGCGGGCCGCTTTCTCGATCTCGGGCTGCAGGTTCTGTCGCTCCATGAATCCCAGGTCTCCGTCCGACGATACAGCCCCCTGCGAGTGCTCACGGACCAACTCCAGAAAATCATCACCCTTTTTTGCGCGATCACATGTTGCCAGCGCCTTCGATTTGATGTCGGCAATCTGATCCGGCGTAGCGTTTTCGGGCACGGGGAAGTAAATCTGGCGCAGCCGAACTTCCTCTGGCACCGCGTAAGATTTCCGGTTCCGATCGTAATACGCGCGGACCTCCGCCTCGTCAACAGCGATGCCGGAGCGAACATACTTGCCAATCATGCGCGACAGCGTCATCTGTTCCCGAAGTGCCGATTTATATTGATCAAGCGTAAGCCCTTCCTTGGCGAGGGCCTCCTCAAACCGTTTCGCATCCAGGGAATTCCTCTTCATGATGTCCGCAATGGCGTCTGCGAGTTCTTTGTCCGTTACATCCATTCCCGCACGTTTTGCTGCATCCATCTGAAGCTTCCGGTCGATCATGTCTTCAAGCAGTTGGCGCTCATCGGTATTCGCGTTGACCTTCTTGAGCGCTTCCTCACGTTGGAGATCACTCAAAGTGATTATTTCGTTGTTCACCACGGCAACCACGCGGTCCACAATGACTGTCCCGCTCGCCGAGCTCTGAAGACTGAAGGAAAGCAACAATGCTAGCGATGCAGTTAATGACAAAATGATTTTTTTCAATTGCAACTCCCCACCGTATCGCCGCCTTTTTGCTTTCTGTTGCCTTTTGGCGGTGAGTGAATTACCCCGCAGCAAGCTGCGGGGCATCGGAACTTGAAACCTTAAAAAAGCACAACAAAGAAGCTGAAGACTTATCCTGGCTTCGCCAGGATGTCCTTTTCATCCCAGCAGCAAGCTGCTGGGTATTTCAGGACTGTTTTATAAATTAAGATTCGCCCTCATGCCCTAGGAAATTGAAATCTACAAAGGCCGACTCGCCGCCTGCATCCTGGAAATTCGTGTTTGGTTCGAAAAAGCAGCAACGGACTCTTTAAATTACTACTTTTGACCTTCTAGAACAAGCCCCTTTTCTCAGAGCATATCAATCCTTTGGAATGTCTGCGGGACTCTTCTCCTCCTGAGATAGCTGTCCCAGAACCTGGTAATTCACTGCAAACTTGGTTCGCGAACGGAGTTCCTTGAGCCATTGCTTGTAACGGTCGTCCTCTTTCGTCCGCCGCAGTTTTTCGTTGATTTCCTTGTAGGCATTTTCTAGACTTATGCTGCCAGCCTTCCGCCGATCCTCGAGTTTGAAGACGTGGTACCCGTAGGGACTCTTTACAATCCCGCTGATTCCTCCCTTGGGCAACCCGAAGACCACATTAAACGCTGCCGGCATCTCCCCTTGGGCAAAATAGCCAAGATCCCCACCTTTCTCCGCCTCCGGTGCCATTGATTTTTTGCGCGCAATCTTCGCGAAGTCGGCGTTTGCGGCCTGCAAAAGTTCTAGCACTTTCCGGGCTTCCTCCTCGGTAGAGACAACAATCTGGCGTACGCGGACCTGTTCCGACTTTATAAATTCCTGCGGGTTAGCCTCGTAATAGCGCCTGATCTCAGACTGCGTTACAGTCACGCGCTGGTTCAGGTCGCGGGCAAGCAGCCGATCGATCATCATGTCTTCCCAGATATCGGATTTCCATTTTTCGTAATCAATGCCGAGCCCGGCGAGCACCTCCCTGATGTCCTTCCCTTGCTCGATGCGAAGCTTCTCGATCCGTGCATTGATGTCGGAAGGACCGATCCTGATTCGCCTGCGCTGGGCCTCCAGCAGCAGCATCTTTCGCTCGATGAGTCTGTTCAGAAATTCTTCCTTGATCTCGCGTTCTGCCCCGGGATCCGGCTTAAATCCCGCCCGACCAAACCGATCTTGAAATTCGGCAAGCGTAATAGGGTAGCCGTTTACGGTTGCCACAACCTGGGCATCGGCCGTTACCGCCGGCACCGCGGTTACGACCGATTTTTCGTCGACCTTTTTACTGCATCCAAAAAATAGTAGCCCCAGAAAAAATGCTGGGGCTACACAGTTTGTGAGTCGCTGGATTTTCATGGGCTGCTTTATTTTTTCGTTTCTTCTTTTTTCGGGGCGACCTGCGCTTTCAGGTTCGAAAGATCCACGTCCTTGGGCTGTACTAACTCCGCAACCGCGGAGTCCAGAATCTTTTCATCCACCGTTATCTTTGCCTTTTCCCTGAGCCCTTTTGCATAAGCGAGATAGAGGTCTCTCCGCTTCTCCTGTAACATCCGCATTTTTAATTGAGGTTCTATTTCCTTTAAGCTGACCGGTTTGCCGACTGCTTTCGTTATTTTATCCTTGTTCGTAGTGTAATACTCGCGAACCTCCTGGTCCGTTGGTTGCGCAATCTTGGCCAATTTATCGCCGATCTCTTTTTGCAACACGGTGTTGAAAAGCTCGTTCTTGGCATCGTCCTGCATCCTGCGCTCAAGCTCTACCTTGAGCATCTCCTGCTTCTTTTTGAATTCACTGTCCTTGTCCAGCCCCTGCCGCTTAGCTTCTTGGATCACCAGCTCGATTCCTATCAAGTCGTCGAGAAACTCCCTTCTCGCTTTGGGGTCGGCTACCACGGCCTGTTGCATCTGCGGTGCCAGCTCCTCAACCTGTTTTTTGAAATCCGAGGTGGTGATTGAGCCTTCGTTCACGTGCGCCAAAACGGGGCCGCCCAATGCGACGCCGCCGTTGTTGGATCCTTTATTACATCCTGTAGCTGAAATAACGAGTACAAGCAGTGATGCTCCAATAACATATCTGTATCTCTTCATGAAGTTGTTTCCTCCGACCAGTTTATTTGTGTCTTTCGTTTTAGTTTTACATGGGGGTTAATTCTGTGATGAGTATTAGATCAAATAATATAGCACACTAAAGCAGTTCCTGCAAGCACTTTTTCACCGTTTCCGAAGCAGTCTGGAGTGTTTCGTCGGAAAGCGCGATCCGAAGCGTGTATTCAGAAATAAGCGTGATCCGCCCCTTGTTCCTTTTGAGCAGCGTCATGATACGGTCCGGCGAAATATTCGCGTTCTCAGCAAAAGTTATCGTGAGGCTCTCCCTGCCCGCATCGATCCGGGATACCCTTGCCAGTCTGGCGATCAGCTTTATGATCATGATCTCAAGTAGATTGACCGCGGGCTCGGGCAATGCGCCGTACCGGTCGCGGAGTCCCTCGGCAAGGTCGCGGAGCTGGACCTCATCCGATGCGCTCGAGATCTCTTTGTACGCAGCAAGCCGCAGGCTCATGTCGCTGATGTAATCTTCAGGAATGAACGCCGACGCACGCATATTGATGACCGTTTCGAGCTCTGGAGAAATCTCTTCGCCGCGGAGTTCAGCGATTGCCTCTTCCATCATTTGAGTGTAGAGGTCTATGCCAATTGCCGCAATGTGGCCAGACTGCTGCTTGCCAAGCAGATTTCCGGCGCCCCGTGTTTCAAGGTCCTGCGCCGCGATGCGAAAGCCCGCTCCAAGCTCCGAAAGCTCCTGAATCGCGCGAAGACGCTTGCGTGCCACCTCGTTAAGCGCTTCCTCGGCGGGCGCCAGCAAATAGGCAAAGGCTTTTTCCCTGCTTCTCCCGACGCGGCCCTTGATCTGATAAAGATCCGCGAGTCCAAACCGGTCTGCGCGATTGATAATGATCGTATTTGCGGTTGGTATGTCAATGCCTGATTCGATGATTGTAGTCGTTACGAGCACGTTGAGTGTCCCGGAAATGAACTTCGTCATGACTTCCTCGATCTCGTCTTCCTTGAGCTGGCCGTGCGCAATACCGACCTTCGCTTCGGGCACGAGAACTTGAATGAAGTCCGCCATACGCTCGATGCCCTGGATCCGATTGTGGACAAAGAAGACCTGCCCCCCGCGTTCGATCTCCCGGATGATCGCTTCGCGGATTACACGCTTGCCGAAACGGGCCAGCACCACCTGGATAGCCTGACGATCGAGAGGCGGCGTCTGGATGATCGAGAGGTCACGGATCCCGGCAAGCGACATGTGAAGCGTGCGAGGAATCGGCGTGGCCGTGAGCGTGAGAACATCAATAAGTTTTTTGAACTCCTTGATCCTCTCCTTGTGCCTCACGCCGAACTTGTGCTCCTCATCCACTACCAGGAGTCCAAGGTTCTTGAATGATACATCCTTCTGCAGCAGCCGGTGCGTCCCGATAACAATATCCACGACCCCGCTTTTCAGTCCCTTGATCGTTTCCTGCTGCTCGAACCTGGAACGAAAACGGGATAGCATGTCTACGCGGATCGAAAACGGGGCGAGTCGCTGGGAAAAGGTCCGGTAGTGTTGATCGGCGAGCAGCGTTGTGGGTACGAGTACCGCTGCCTGCATCCCATCCTCCACTGCTTTGAAGGCTGCGCGCAGAGCAACTTCCGTTTTCCCGTAGCCCACATCGCCGCACACGAGGCGGTCCATGGGCCTCGGCCGCTGCATATCGGACAGCACATCTTCGATGGCCTTCTGCTGGTCCGGCGTCTCTTCATAGGGGAAGACGGACTCGAATTCTCGGTAAAGATTGTCGGGTTGTGAAAAGGGCGTGCGGTGCATAGCTTCGCGGGCCGCGTAAATCGCGACGAGTTCCTGAGCCATGGCCAGAATGTCTTTCTTTATTTTTTCTTTTGTCTTCGACCAGGCAGGAGCGCCCAGCCGGTTGAGCTTCGGCTCAGTGCCCTCGATGCCAATGTATTTCTGCACCTTGTCGAGGCTGTAGAGCGGAATATACAATTTTGCATCAGGTTCGTAGCGGAGTGTGAGAAAATCGGTCTCGAATCCATCGACATTAATGTGTGTCAGACCCTGGTACTCACCTACACCGTAGTCCGTGTGCACCACGAAATCACCCGGTTTGAGCTCCTTGAACGTTGATAGAAAAGGCGCGATCTTCGCTTTCGAAGGCGGCGGCCTGTGGATCTTTCTTCCGAAAATCTCCTCTTCCGTGATAAAGCAGAAGCCCAGATCCGCCCACACAAAACCCTCGCTAAGCCTGCCGACAATAGCAGTGACCGGCCACGGTCCGGATTCCTGATTAGTGACCGAAGAGCTAAGCGCGATACCCATGCCTGACTCGGTAAAAAGATTCTTGATCCTCACGGCGGCTTCGTCTGTGCCGCAGACAATGACAACGCGGTTAAACTCTCTCAGCCTTTTTAGCTTTTCCACGACGCCAGCCAGCGTTCCCTCAGCCGGACCATCGTGGGCCGGATTCCCTTCGACCGGTTTTGTCAGCCTTACTCCTAGCCAAGCAGCGGATTTTGTGTCTTGTCGGTAGCCAGCATTTGTACCGAGCAACATAAGGTTGATTACTGAAACTTTGGCAAGTTCGAAAGAGAGCGCTTTCTGGTCAAGAAAAAACTCTGCTGCTCCTGGCAGCAACCGGCCTTCCGCGGTCTCTTCCTCTCGCCCCACATTGATCCTTTTTTGCTGTACTTCTATCTCCTTTTTTATGTCCTCTGCTTCAATGAGAGCAAAACAGCTGTTTGTAGGGAGATATTTGAAAAGACTTTCCATCTCATAAAAAAAAGGCGCTAGGAATTCCCCTCCTGGCGGGAGAGTACTCTCTCTGAGCTGCTCGATAAGACCGTCGTCGTCAACGTGATGGCTGAATTGCTCAATCCCCTTTTCGGTAATGATTATTTCTCTTACCGGAAGCACCACGGTTTCTCGGATTTCGGAGAGCGAGCGCTGGGTTTCAGGATCGAACTCGCGGAGGGACTCAATCGTATCACCGAAAAATTCCAGCCGAACCGGAGTGTCATAAAGAGGCGAAAAAAAATCGATGATGCCCCCCCTTCTACTAAACTCACCTATACGGGTGACCAGGGAGGAGGACTCATAGCCTGTAGCTACGAGCGCGGCAACCAGACTTTCGGGGTTGATTTGGGAGGTTTCGGTGATTGTCTTAACCGAGTCGGCAAACATCTCCCAGGGGGGGAGCTTCTGCATCAGCGACTGGGCGGGCACAATGTAGATTCCCGTTTTTCCCGCGATCAGGCTGTAGAGAAACCGCATACGTTCGCCGACCGTACGGCTGTCCGGGGAATCGGCTTCGAAAGGCAGAACGCCCCACGTTGGAAGGAGATGAACTGACATCGCTTCCTCTGTCTCACCATGAGGCATTTTGTGCCGCAAAAAATTAACGTCTTCTGCAAGCGCCGCGGCGGCGTCTTCGGTGGCGGTGACGACAACAACGGGGCCGCTAGTTTCGCGGCTCAGCCCGAATAAAAAAAGAGCCTTCGCGGCCCCCCATAGTTCGCTCACTTCTATTGTTTTTTTTCCTGCCTGGATATCGTTGAGGACAGGTAGGATGATGTCGTACAGTTTCGTCATGTATCAAGCATAATAGCACAGCAAGTTGGTTAATTCAATATTGTGAAAATGCGGAGTAGGTCCCATGAAAGATCAATCGACTTGTATTGCGCCTACCCGCTCTCCCAGGCTATTGCCCGCTCGTAATCCTTGAAATGCTTCTCTCTTCTCCTGAACTCACGGGAGTGTACGATTCTCCTGTTCCCTTCCTGGGCGATGCCGATGGCAGCATGAAGCATTTCATGATATACGATGAAAGTGATGTAATAGCGGGGTACCCTTTTCTTATCGAGCACGGGATTTATTCTTATGATGTTCGACCTTTCGCTGAAGCTGCCGAGCGTTCGTTTTCTTACAGAGTTGCGCAGACTACGTAAGCCCCATGTAATTCTGGCATTGATCAAGCCTCCAAAATATTCTTCGTTCACGCTGTTAAATAATTCCCGAAGATCATGGAACCGGCCACATGTCCTGACAAAAACCTTATTCGGAGGACCTGCCTGGATATGTGCCCTGTTGTCGCGAACGAACTTCCGAAAGCGGGTCATCTCGCGTCTGTTACCTTGCAGATAATAGGCAATCTCCTCGATCACCTCGTTATCCGCATGGAGAAAGAGCCGGTGCAGGCGGATTCGCAGAACGTCGTCCCGTTTGCGCACCGACAGCATGGTCGTCGAGTTTTCCGTGAATACGAGAGAGATCGACCGGCCGACACGTTCTTCGAGATAATGCTTGAAGGAGCGTTCCGAACGGGCAAAAGATAGGTTCAGGGAATAATTTAACGCTACCCCATCCATGATAATCGTATTTGCAACCTGCTTTCGAGCATCAGACAAAGTTGTCACTTCTTTTTAATTCCAGAGGACCGACCAACACTTCCGTTAGCACGAAGCATTGTACGATGTTCACGAAGGGGGAACAAGAAAAAATATAATCGCTAAAGAAGAAAACTGGGGGAAGGCTAATAATTCGAAGTTGGTACGAGTGATAAACTTCACTTGCTTCATGCTTCTCCGTAGGTTACAATTACCGAGATGAGTCTTACGAAGGTTAAGAGGAAGGATTGCACTCGTTGGTATCTTTACATCCTTAGATGCTTCGACGGCTCGCTCTACACTGGCATCGCTAAGGATCTTCAGCAGCGTGTACGGGCGCACAACAGCGGTACGGCTTCTCGCTATACGCGGTCCCGCCTTCCCGTTACGATTATTTATCAGGAACTCTGCCGTGGCCACTCTAGCGCACTTAGGAAGGAATATGCAATCAAGCAGTTGTCGAAGAAGGAAAAGGAAAAATACATTATCCGTAAGTCAAAGACACTGGATGACTGATCAAGTCGTCCAAAAATGATGAACAGGTCGTACTATCATGGATAATAAATATTTGGTTCTTTCGTATAAAAGTTGAAAATGCCGTAGTGTTGTAAAAAAGAGACATCGGATTAACCAATTCTGGTAAAGTTAGGTTTCCCGACCAAACTTTTCTCAGAAAGGAAAATCCGATGCAGCTCCATACTATCACAGAACTGCTTGCAATTCCAAACTATCACGTGAGTCATATGGTCAATCATTCAGACAACCGCCTCGATTTGTTGTTGGAACAGTCCGCATTCACTCCTGCCGTCTGCTCTGGTTGCGGTCACGTCCACAACACACCGGTACACAGCATAGGAGTGATCATCGTCGAGGACCTCCCCATAAGCGGCAAACGAGTGTTCTTGCACATCCCGAAACGCAAGTCCCTCTGCATCGAAGACGACAGCAGACGGGTCGAGGAACTTGACTGGCTCAGGGGCCGGTTCACCAAGCGATTTGCCGAACAGGTATACCGTCTTACTTCCATCACCACCAATCAGGAAGCAGGATGGTTTCTCGGCCTCGATGACGAGGTGGTCTACCGGATCGACCGGCAGCGCCTCGAAGAACTTGCCCGGGAAAAGCTTTCGCCGGTTCCCTCGCCCACATATATGAGCGTTGACGAGGTAGCCTGGCAAAAGTGGCATCACTATGTCACCAACGTGGTGGACATCGAAAAACGCAAGGTCATCTGGAATCATGATGGCCGAGGCAAATCCGTACTCGATTCCTTCTATGATGCTCTGGGTGAGGAATCCTGCGCCGCCATCGAGGCCGTCGCCAGTGATGGTGCTCGCGGGTTTCTGTCGGCCACCCAGGAACATGCAAAAAACGCGTTGATCGTTCTTGACCACTTCCACGTCAAGAAATACTTAAACGATGCTGTAGACACAGTGCGTAAGGAGGAGCTGAACAAAGCCCGGAAGGAGAAGAATACCGATCTCGCCTCGCTCCTCCATTGCAACAAACGCTTTATCCTGATGCAGAACAAACCATCAAAGAGGAAAGAGAATCTCCTTGATAAGCTTGCTGATCTCAATGACCCCATTTATAAGGCTATGCTGCTCAAAGACCAGTTCCTGACGATCTACACATCGCCTGACCGCACCACAGCTCAAAAAAATCTCCGCCAGTGGATTGTTTCAGCCATTACCTCGAAGATTCCGCCGTTCATCGAACTTGGGTTCAAGTTCTTTAGGAAAAGGCATTTTGTACTGAACTACTTTCTCTGCAAAATAACAACAGCGATCTCCGAGGGCATCAACAACAAAATAAAGCGTTTAAAGCGCATGGCATACGGCTATAAAGATGTAAAGTACTTTTTACTCAAGATCCACCAGCATTGCGGACTGCTTAACCCAAGGCTTTCAACTTAAACACGAATGACGGAAATATTTTGAATCTTATCGCCGGGAATTTCCCATTACCGATAAATACATCTTTTTCGATCACGCAGGCGTTGCGCCTGGTTCGCTCCGCGTTAAGGCCGCCGTCGGGAAGTTTCTTGTGGAATCGACGGAAGGCGGAGCTTTTTTTTATCCGAAGTGGTCGCAGCAGGTTGTTGATATCAGACGGGCATGCGCTGGAATTGTCAATGCCGACCAAGACGAAATCGCCTTTGTAAAGAGCACGTCTCACGGGCTTTCAATTGTTGCCAGCGGGCTGGACTGGAAAGAAGGAGACAACGTAATCATTTTCGAGAAGGAGTTTCCTTCGAATCTCTATCCATGGATCAATCTTAAACGAAAAGGTGTCCAGGTAAGAGTTATTCCGTCCCGCGAGGGCAGAATCCTGTTCGAAGACATTGAATCGTTGATCGATGCAAGGACCCGTTTGTTTGCCGTCAGCTCGGTACAGTTCTCGAACGGCTTTAAACTAGATTTACAGAGGGCGGGAGAATTATGCGAATCAAGAGGAATTTTATTCTGCGTCGATGCGATCCAGAGCCTCGGCATTATCCCGATGGACGTAAAAGCATTCAACATCGATTTCCTCTCCGCGGACGCGCATAAATGGCTTTTGGGCCCAGAGGGCATCGGTATTTTTTATTGCAGACGCGGACTTGCCGAACGGATTGTACCACCGCTTATCGGCTGGAAATGCGTACAGAACGAGCTTGATTTTGCTCACCCTGACTTCTGCTTCAAGACAAACGCCCTCAAGTTCGAAGAGGGCTCGATGAATCTAATGGGCATACTCGGCCTCGGCGCGGCGGTAGAACTTCTATTCGAGGTTGGGATCGATCGTATTCAAAACCGCGTGCTGGATCTCGGCGATGCGATAATTCGGGAAACGGAAAAAAGAGGGCTAAGACTCCTGACGCCCCGAAACCGGCGGGACCGGGGAGGGAACATCACTGTTGCTGGTGATTTCGATCCCTCAATCATGCGGGATAGTTTGCGGGAAAAAGGGATCATGGTCAACGCTCGCGGCGGCGGTCTCCGCATATCACCGCATTTTTATAATAACGAGGAGGAAATCGCGGTTTTCTTTGACAAGGCAACTGGGCGTGCTACCTCATAAATAATTATAAATTGCAACATTGATCGACATCAATATTCTTTATCAATCAGCCTAATCATCAATTTAATTAATGATACGACAGCCGAATCTGTCAGCATCCTAATCGCTTCTGTGCCTAGGTCAATGGTCATTGCTAGTCACTCTCAAGTATTCGATGCCTTTCGGCATACATCCTTAGTGCTCTAAAAATACCTATGGGCAGGAATGAAATCGGTCAATACCGGATTTTAATATATATTACATCTGCATGGAGGAGTTTCTATGGAACTTGATGTGACTGTTGGTGGCAAATCACTTGCATTACCGATCGACAATCCCTTTCATCTGGATATCGAAACTATGGCAGCTCGTATTGAGTCATTTCTTGCATCACAAGGCGCACAGACGAAGGGTCTGGACATCCGCGGACTTTTACCGAAAATGGTGAAAGGGATTGCCGGTTGTGAAAGCGGCTGTCCTGCTGATGCCAAGAGTTTCGTTTCGCGCGGATTTACAAACTTCAAGCTCGAATACGTCGAGGGCGGAATTCTTCATGCCCAGGCGACAACGGATGGCGGCAAAACAGTCTCCCTGAAGATGTTTCCTGATTTCTGAATCGGCCTTTTCCATTTCGCAGGGTAATTGCTGTTTCTTGCCTATCTTCTCCCAAGGGAGCCGTTTGCTGACTACGCTACCTTTACACTGGTGAATATTTCTTGAGAACTATCGAAGAGCAACATCACTATAATATAGATCACTTATGCCTGCCTCACAAATTTTTATCCATACAACCGTCCTGGCGAAAGTAGTAGGTGCGTAATGTCGCAGCCGATCAGTTATCGGCATTAATTGTATAATAGGAACTGCCAGTCGGTTTTCATGCCTCGCTAATCAATATCAATGCTTAGACCGTGCATCAAGTTTGACGATGATCCTCAGTCCTTGTTAATTCATCTCAAAGTGATGCTCCACCCAGAAAATCACTTATATATTAATACTCTGCAACGACATCGGCAACAAGCCAAATGCAGTTGATCGTGAGGTTATCCCACCAAGCCATTATTATATAGATAATATTGCAATCTATATATTTATTACGCTAGTTTATTGAGGCTACTCCCCCACTCTTGTATTCAAAATTCCTTGATAATACGGATCCGGACGGAATAGCGTGAGTTCTCGCAATAGGCATATCTCGATGATACTTTCACGATCGTCATATTGAAAAGCAGGGGGACTATCAAGACCAAAAATGGCGTGCCTGAAGTGGCGGTAGCATATCGCAAAGCAGGTATATCATTTAAAAAGCATTGTTTCTTGCTGGCAGGAGCCGGAAGGATCAAAGCGGAGATCCAGCTTTCGGCCATCAGTCCTCATTCCCGTACACCGCACGGATCCTGCGGCCAAGCTCTCGGAGCGCATCGGAAAACTTCATACCCTGTTGTTCCATGAGTTCCCTCACGACTTCAGCCTTGCTTAGGTCAGTAATTACTTCATCAGCTTCTTCAATGACCTCGCAGGCATTTTCCCCTTTTTCCAGTTGCTGCCGGATACAGCCCTCAAGCTGTGCAGCGGAGTATTTTTCCACGATTTTTTTAAGTTCTACGTTCTTCATGGTTGTGAGTAGTATTTGAGCTGGATTCTATCACAAAATCGGTCTCAATAATAAAATAATCCGCATTACGGCGTCCGATCATACCAAGACGCTGCTCCCTATCATTTGAAAATATTCGTTGACGATATTCACGCTCTGATCTTGCCTGCCAAAAAGGTCTTTTGACCTTAACGTTGATGTGGTAATATAGCCGCATGAATCAAGAGGACACCATTTGCGCCGTTTCGACGCCGCCTGGTGAGGGTGGGATCGGCATTATCCGCGTGAGCGGCAATGACGCGCTCGCAATTACCTCCACCCTATTCAGGCCGCGACAGGACAAAAAGCTTCAGGATGCGGCAACCCATACTCTGCATTACGGACACATTGTCGATCCAGCAACAGGAGAACGTGTAGATGAGGCTCTTGTGAGCGTTATGCGCGCGCCAGCAACATACACGCGCGAAAACATTGTAGAAATAAACTGCCACGGTGGTATGACGCCACTCTGGCGAACGGTCGCCCTCTTAATCAATAGGGGCGCCAGGCAAGCTGAACCTGGAGAATTCACCAAGCGTGCGTTTCTGAACGGCCGGATCGATCTTACCCAGGCTGAAGCTGTTATGGAAATCATTAGGGCCAAAACTGAACTCGCTCTCAAAGCAGCGAATGAACAGCTCTCAGGCAGCCTCTCGAAAGAAGTCTTGGCCCTTCGCGACCGACTCCTATCACTCATGGCAGCGGTGGAAGCTGGCATCGATTTTCCTGAAGAAGACATTGAAACAGAAACAGGCAGGCCGCTTGCGGAGGAGGTTTCACGGATCAGTAGTGATGTTGCTATACTCATAAATGGCTTTCGCCATGGCAGGATTCTCCGCGACGGTTATGCAACAGCCATTGTAGGCAGGCCAAATGTAGGAAAATCGTCTCTCTTGAACGCTCTACTCAAACAGGATCGTGCAATCGTAACCGATATCCCAGGCACTACGCGCGACGTGCTCGAAGAATACCTGAATATTGACGGCGTGCCACTCAGGATACTCGACACCGCGGGCATCAGGCATTCACTCGACATGGTGGAGCAAGAGGGCGTAAGGCGGAGTCTTACCGCCATCGAGTCTGCAGACATTGTGCTTCTGGTACTTGACGGATCGGTGCCTCTAACAGATGAGGACCGGAGGGTCCTTGAAGAAATAGCAGGGAAGCCGGCGATTGTTGTCATTAATAAATCTGATCTGCCGAGGACCCTAGAGAAAATCGATCCTACCGGGACCCAGGTATGTCTTTCCTGTCGAACTGGCGAAGGTCTCGATTGCCTGAGGAGCGCAATTTCGGATAAGGTAAAAAAAGAGGGAATTACTGGTTCGCGCGAACATTCCTGGGCAATAAACCAGCGGCACAGGACAATCCTGGAGCAGACAAAAGAAAGCCTTGAACAATCGGGAGAATCCATCAGATCCGGCCTGTCACCTGAATTCGTGGCACTGGATCTCCGCGCTGCGCTGGACAACCTGGGACTGATTGTCGGTGCTACCTATACAGACGACATCCTTGAGAAAATATTCAGTGAATTCTGCATCGGAAAATAGATACCCACGGGCTTATGCCCTTGGCATTTTGAAACCACAAAAGCACCGCCTCCTAACACTCCCTCTGAAGGGGCAGTGAAAGAAGAGGGACGCATTCATCCTCAGGCTAATACCCAGGGTATTCTGCTTCGCTTTTGATGAATCTAATATGACAACTCAAAAAAAATACGACGTTATTGTCATCGGCGCTGGGCATGCCGGGTGTGAGGCAGCGCTTGCGGCAGCTCGTATGGGATGTTCGACGCTCATGCTCACGATGAACCTCGACAGTATCGCGCTTATGTCCTGCAACCCTGCTATAGGCGGTCTGGCTAAGGGGCACCTCGTAAAGGAAATCGACGCCCTCGGCGGCGAAATGGCTAAGATCATAGACCGCACAGGCATTCAATTCCGTATCTTGAATCGGAGCAAAGGCCCTGCAGTGAGAGCTACGCGCGCGCAGGCCGACAAACAGCGCTACCGTCTTGCTATGAAGGAGGTAGTGGAAAAACAGCACCGGCTGGATGTGAAGCAGGGGCTCGTTGAGAAAATCCTTGTTGAGAGCAATAGGATAATTGGTGTCGAAACCAACATTGGCGTAACATACCCTGCATCAACAGTAATCGTGACAACAGGAACATTCCTGCAGGGGCTCATTCATATCGGACTGGTGCATTATCCTTCGGGGAGGGCAGGGGAGTTCTCGTCAATCGCTCTGTCCGAAAATCTCAGAGAACTAGGGTTCGAACTGGGAAGGCTCAAAACCGGCACCCCGGCTCGTTTGAACGGAAAAACTATTGACTTCAGCAAGATGAAAATTCAACCGGGTGACGATCCGGCCCCCTTTTTTTCATTTTCTGAATTTATGCATCCGCTCCCACAATTACCTTGTTATCTGACATATACCAACACTAATACACATGAATTGATCAAACTAAATATGGATCGCTCCCCACTTTATGCCGGAATTATAAAAGGTGTAGGTCCTCGGTACTGCCCATCTATAGAGGATAAAGTTACGCGTTTTTCAGACCGAGAGCGGCACCAGGTCTTTCTAGAGCCCGAGGGGCTCGATACTGAAGAATACTACGTAAACGGCATGTCTACCAGTCTGCCTTATGATGTGCAGGCTGAGATGTACAGGACAATCCCGGGGCTTGAGGATGTCGAGATCATGCGGCCTGCTTACGCTATTGAATACGATTTCGCACCGCCCACACAGATTCAGCACACTTTGGAAACAAAAAAAATAGCGGGTCTTTATTTTGCTGGCCAGATAAACGGAACATCAGGGTATGAGGAAGCTGCGGCCCAGGGCTTAATGGCTGGAATCAATGCTGCCCTGAAGGTACAGAATCGAGATCCACTCGTCCTTTCCCGCGCCGAAGCATATATCGGCGTACTGATTGACGACCTTGTAACCCGGGGTACGAGCGAGCCTTACCGAATGTTCACTTCTCGGGCTGAGTACCGGCTAATCCTGCGCGAGGATAATGCAGACATGCGTCTCTGCGAAAAGGGCAGAAATGCGGGCCTCGTATCCGATGATCTCTACAATAGATATGTTGAGAAAAAAAGCTCCATTGAACGCGAGATCTCACGGCTCAAACAGTTCCGCGTCAGCCCTTCGCCGGAGATCAATACAATGCTCGCGGACCGCGGCTCGACCACGCTCTTTAGCGAGGCCTCCCTCGAACAACTTCTGAAGCGACCGGAGCTCGGATACCGCGACATCGAAAGAATCAGATCACCAGAGGCATTGCTGAAAAGCGATGCCGCTGAACAAGTAGAGATTAGCATCAAATATGACGGTTATATACAGCGCCAGCTTCACCAGGTAGACCGCCTCTCGTCGCTCGAAAAGAAAAGTATCCCTTCTGATCTAGATTACGATACTATCATTGGTTTAGGTAGCGAAGTGAGACAAAAACTGAAGCAGGTGCAGCCGTGCTCTCTCGGCCAAGCATCCAGAATATCAGGCATAACACCGGCTGCAATTTCTCTCCTTGTGGTAGCGTTGGAAAAACGGAAGAGGGGGAAGGTGTAGTCAGGAGTAAACCTTAATAAGTTATTAATAAAACAGTATAATTTACTGATAACAAGAGAGGCATAGTGACCTCGCGAGAACTCTTAATGGCCGGCGCTTATGAACTCGGCATGGACCTTTCAAACGAACAGGTCAATTCCCTTTTCCTGTTCCTGACAGAGCTCACCAAGTGGAACCGTAAAATTAATCTTACGGCTATCCGCAATGAGCAAGACATGATAATCAAGCATGTCCTCGATTCTCTTTCCTATATCAAGGGGTTCAATCCTACTCCTGGATTGGGACTCATAGACTTGGGGTCCGGCGCGGGCTTTCCGGTAATTCCAATGAAAATCGCTTTACCCGAAATAAGCGTTACCCTCGTAGAATCAGTTAAGAAGAAAGCCTCTTTCTTACGGCATATTGTCAGAACCCTCGCGCTGGCCAGCGTTGAAGTACTGGATAAAAGAACTGAAGAGCTTTCCTATTCGCATCAAGCTGCTTACGATGTTGTGACTGCGCGGGCCTTCGCGAATATGAACCTGGCTCTGGCAACAGGACGGCCTTTTCTCAAACCAGGAAAGCATGCAGTTTTAAGCAGGGGACCACAGGAGACAATCAGCGTGCAGGAGTTAGCAGGCATCGGCTTCGTACTGAAAAATCGCGTTGAGCTGACGCTCCCCCATTCAGATTATAGAAGGGTGATCTGGATTCTGGAACGAACGGCTTGATTTCTCGGATCGAACATCAGGACAGCATTCAACCTTGGGGACGACGATAACGCGGGAAATCTTGATTAAAGCTGCGAATCTTGGTATCCCTTTGAGTAGCGTGTTGATCTCTCCGTTTTCCGACATCCTCGCTTAACGACGGTTATCAGTTTTCTTGTTGGTACAATTATGTTATCGGAATCATTAACGATACCTGAGGAGTGGCGTTATAGCGCCGAGGAAATTAAAAGCCAAGGAGGACCCGTTCTTGTCATCGGGGCGCCAGGATCAGGCAAAACCACATTCTGTCTTTTTCTGGCAGCGTTTCATTGCCGTCAGAAAAAAAGAGTGGTATGGATCGACGCCGATCCGGGACAACCCTTTATCGGCCCGCCGGCGGCAATTTCTCTGACCCCCTATATTGAGACAGCAGACCTGCAGCGACGAAAGAACCCCATGATCATGAGCTTTATCGGAAACACCTCACCTGTCGGCCGCTTGCTTGAAATGATTTCCGGCCTACAAAAGCTCGTATCATTCGCCCATACACTCAAACCCGATCTCATCCTCATTAATACCTGCGGTCTCGTGAGCGGCGGTGCTGCGCGGGAGCTCAAGTTCCATGAGATTGATATGATTTCACCTCGCTACGTTATTGCCCTGCAAAAGGGCGTCGAGGTCGAACATTTACTGGCCCCTCATTCACATCGAGCCGGGCTATTGATCCATCGTCTTCCCATCTCGCCCGATGCCCGAGTTTCAACCGGTGAAGCGCGTCGCTCTGTTCGTGAACAGCGGTTCAAGGAATACTTCCGCGGCGCCGATTTTCAAGAAATTTCATTGCATGATGTAGGCATTCACGGACCAGGGCTCGGCACGGGAGAACGGCTGGGATTCCGCGACATTAATAAACTATCCAATATATTTCAAGCAATTGTGGTGCATGCCGAGCTTTCTTCCGACCGTCTATTTCTGATTGTCGAAGGAGAATTTATGGAATCCGAGCTCTTTACAGCAAAGGAAAACTATAATGTCCGGGAAGTCATGGTTATTAAAAGTTCTGAGCTTGACCACCTTCTCATCGGCTTGAATGATGATAGAAACCTTACCCTTGCACTCGGGATCCTGCGCACCCTGGACCTGAAAGAGCTTTCCATCCGCGTCATCACCCCGCTCAGAGACGCCTCTAGTATACACCATATTTCGCTCGGCTCTCTCCGGGTAAGCCCGGCAGGAGGGGAGCTTGGTCAGATTTAAAAAATAATAACATCAGGGAAATCATAGAGTTTTTAAGGTTCTTTCTCATCTCAAGTGGGTAGTCCGACCTTGCCGTAGTCGAGCTTACCAGTAAGCATGTAGATAATCGTCGAGAAGTTCTTGAAAGTACGGTATCCTCGTGCCTTCGACTTTGCTGCCTGAACCAAACTATTTAGGCCTTCGAGAATTCCATTGTTTACTTTGCTCTCAAACCATCTTACAACACCCGACCAATGGTTCTTGATCGTCTTAGCTGCTTCAACGATTTGCGGTATTCTGCAATGGGTCGCCCAAAAATACCATTTCCTCAGTGCTCGCCCGAATGTCTCGCTGTCACACTCTTTATAAATATCCTGAAAGTTCTCTCGGATATGTAGCGCCCGCACTGTCTTCAGGTTCAATCGCGGCTGCGATTCTATCGCCCGAAGTGATTCGCTTTGATTGTCTGTTAAATTCGCCCTGTTTTTTAAAAAAAGGTACTTGTGGCCGCGGAGAATATCCTGTCCTCTCGACTCTATTTTTCTCACTTCATCTACGGCTTTGTTGATAATCTTCATCACATGAAACTTATCAAACGTGATTTGCGCGTTCTTAAAATTATCTTCCACTCCCTTAATGAATGCCGGGGACATATCTATACTCACATCCGTTATATTCTCCGGTTCACCACCGTGTTCGCGCAAATCTTGTGTACATGCGACTACCGTCTCCGATCCTTTGCCTTCGGCCACAAAGATCGTTCTCTTCTCGTCCAGGTCGACAAAGAGGGAGACATAATCATGCCCTTTGCACTTGGACGTTTCATCCGTCCCGAGTCGCGTTACTTCTGAATAATCCTCTTCTTGACGTGCAGCCTCAACATAGTGCCGCATCATCCGCCAGAGTTTGTTATCATCAACCCCAATAATCCGTGACACGGTGTTGACTGGCATCTCCCGACATAACGTCATAGCAAACGATTCAAACAGAAGGGTGAAATCCGCATCTGCTCGCGCCCACGGCGCATCTACACGTAAGGGGCCGTCTTGAGGACAGTCCGTTCGTGGCATTCGTACCCGTAAATAACACTCGTATTGAAAAAAGTTCAGGTGCCGCCATGTCTTTATCTTCGTATCGTATGCTGTAACCAACTTGCCACAACGGGGACAAGGGAAAAGGCTCCCTTCCGGAAAATCAAGGTCAATATACAGGTGCTTCACATTTTCCTGAAAGTCAATCCTGGTGATTTTCCAAGGTGATTCAACTTTAAGCGCCTTCTCAAAAAGTGATTCCGGTATCTGCATAGAAGCCCTCCTTTTCGTGGCCTCTACTATACCATTACCCACTTAGTTTGAGAAGGAACCGTTTTTAAAAATTAAAAAAATGATCAAAGATCAAATCTAAACACAATTGATTAAAAAGTAGAAAAAACCATTATTTCGAATTTCCCTCCTGCCTGGAGATTTGAATTTTTCAAATGAATTCTTTTTGTTACCGTATCAATCCACCCCTTTCCCGTGCCCGTCGCTTTCAGAAGATTAATATCCCTCTTGATGTTCCACGTGGAACATCTCATTCATAACGATTTTTCCGTACGGAGTCCTCCGCAATATCCTTCAAGTTATAGGGCATACTCTCCATGCCAAAATAGTCCCGAAAAATTCCATTCTTATGATGCCCATCATATGAAACCCCTGGCTTTCTCCCGTATAATCCTGTCTCAACAAATGTAAATAGAACCAAATCATGATCTCATACGAGGAGGCAATATATGTTTTGCTATCAATGTGAACAGGCGACAAATGGTAAAGGTTGCACAAAAATCGGTGTATGCGGCAAGGACCCCGAGTTGTCGGCGCTTCAAGACCTGCTGATTTACTCCCTGAAGGGGCTTTCACTTTATGCTGTAGAAGGAAGAAAGTTCGGGATAGTCAATCAGGATGTGAACCTTTTTCTGACCAAAGGACTTTTTTCAACGCTTACGAACGTCGATTTTGATTCAAAACGATTTGAAAAGCTTATTCACAAAAGCTTTGAGCTCCGCGGAATTCTGAAAAAACAAGTCGAGGCAGTGGGAGGCAAGGCGGATTTTGCCCATGGGAGCGCTTCATACGTACCGGAGTTCTCTTATACAGGCCTGGTGAAGCAGGGAAGGCAGGTAGTGGAACGGGTGCCTGACACAGTGATCAATCCCGATATTCAGTCACTCCAGGATATTCTCTTGTTCGGCCTAAAAGGCATGGCCGCTTATGCGGACCATGCGGAAATCCTCGGAAAAACAGATGATTCAATCTACTCATTCATGGGCGAAGCCCTTGCGGCCATGACTGGGACTGAGCGTGGTTTGAATGAATGGACTGAACTCGTTCTCAAATGCGGCGAGGTAAACCTCAAAACAATGGAGATTCTTGATGGAGCCAACACGGGCGCCTACGGCCACCCGATGCCGACTCGGGTTCCACTCGGTGCAAAAAAGGGGAAGGCCATTCTCGTCTCCGGTCACGACTTGAAAGATTTAGAGATGATATTGAAACAGAGTGAGGGCAAGGGGATCAATATTTATACCCACGGCGAAATGCTCCCAGCCCATGCTTATCCCAGCCTTAAGAAATATACTCACCTTTATGGGCACTATGGTACCGCTTGGCAAAACCAGCATAAAGAGTTCTCACACTTTCCCGGGGCCATCGTCATGACCACCAACTGTCTCCAGAGGCCGTTGGCATTATATAAGGAAAACCTCTTTACCTGCGGCCTGGTCGGCTGGCCCGATATAGTTCACATAACAGATGGAAATTTCATGCCAGTCATTGAAAAGGCCCTTTCTCTTCACGGGTTCACAGAAGATACGCCGGGAAAAGAGGTCATGACAGGATTCGCGCGGAATTCTGTCCTCGGCGTGGCGGATAAGGTTATTGATGCTGTAAAAAAAGGTAAGATTCGGCACTTCTTCCTGGTCGGTGGATGCGACGGCGCAAAACCAGGCCGTAACTACTATACAGAGTTTGTTGAAAAGGCGCCGAAAGATACGATTGTGCTGACTTTGGCGTGCGGCAAGTTCCGGTTTTTCGATAAGGCGCTGGGAGACATAGGGGGTATCCCGCGCCTCCTCGATATCGGCCAGTGCAATGATGCCTATTCAGCTATTCAAATCGCTGTGGCCCTAGCAAAGGCATTCAATATCGGGGTGAACGACCTGCCGCTGTCGCTTGTCCTCTCATGGTATGAGCAGAAAGCCGTGGCGATTCTTCTGAGCCTGCTCCATCTGGGCATAAAGAATATCCGGCTCGGACCCACGCTTCCGGCTTTCATTACGCCCAATGTGCTTGATGTGCTCGTGAAGAACTTCAACATCAAGCCCATTGCCGAAAATCCCGAGGCCGATCTGGAGGAAATACTCGGACCCTGCTGGTCGAAAACAAAGGCTGAGTGCCTGGCGGCTGAGGAAGTGACTATGTAAGTTTGCAATTACCCGTTTTATTTAGCAGGACGGAGTATTCCGTCCTGCTCTTTATTTGTCCTTTAATGTTCCACGTGGAACATCCACTAAGAATTCAGCCTTGAGAATTTCTCAATTCCCAGCTTCTCAATTTTCTCTTCCTTTTATGGCCATCCTATGGTAAATTAGTACGGTTCTGAACCGATCTATCGGAGGGTCCTGAAAAAGCATGGGCAGAGTTATCGCAATTGCTAATCAGAAAGGCGGCGTAGGGAAAACCACTACCACCGTGAACATTGCGGCATCACTTGCCGCAGCGGAAAAAAAAGTGCTCCTTATCGACAGCGATCCCCAGGGCAATTCCACCAGCGGGATGGGTATCGACCGAAATGAGATATCCGCCAGTACCTATGATCTTTTCACCGGGAAGAAAACTGTCGAAGAAATAAAAAAATCAACGCATTTTCCTTGGCTCGATGTGATTCCGGCAAAAATCGACTTGGTGGGCGTCGAAGTTGAGCTCATCCCAATAATCTCACGCGAGCGGGTCCTGAAAAAAGCGCTCATGGAATTCAAAAAGGATTATGATTACGTTCTCATCGATTGTCCGCCGTCGCTTGGCCTCCTCACCGTAAACGCACTTACTGCCGCGGATGGCGTTCTCATTCCGGTGCAGTGCGAGTATTATGCGCTCGAAGGTCTGTCGGCGCTTACGAATACCATCACGCTCATTAAGCAGGACCTGAATCCCTCCCTTATCATCGAAGGCGTGCTTCTCACGATGTACGACAGCAGGAACAACCTTGCCGAGCAAGTTGCGCAGGAAGTGCGCAAATACTTTGGGTCCAAGGTATATACAACGATCATTCACCGGAACGTGGCTCTCTCCGAAGCGCCGAGCCACGGCAAGCCGGTGCTGTTGTACGACATCCGGTCCCGAGGCGCCCAAAGTTATCTTGAACTAGCGAGGGAGGTCATCAGCCATGCAAAAGCAGGCACTCGGTAAGGGTCTTGGCGCGCTCATCCCGGACCTCTCCACGCTTGACGATAGAGATAAAAAAGCGCTCGGCATCACGGAAATAGAACTCGACAAAATCATTCCAAACGAATACCAGCCGCGGAAGATTTTCAATGACGACAAACTAAAAGAGCTCGCCGCATCGATTAAGGAACAGGGTGTGATCCAGCCGGTCATCGTGCACAAAGCAGGCACGGGCTATCAGCTCATTGCCGGCGAACGCAGGTGGCGCGCATCGCGTCTCGCGGGACTCAAGACCATACCATCGCTCGTCAAGGAGGCCACCAAGCGTGAGCTTCTCGAGATGGCGCTGATCGAGAACATCCAGCGCGAAGACCTGAATCCTCTCGAGGCTGCCGAAGCCTACAAACGGCTCCAGGACGAGTTCAAACTCACCCAAGAGGATCTCGCCAAACGGGTCGGTAAAGAGCGTTCAACGGTCACGAACTTCCTTCGCATTCTCCATCTACCGAAAGAGGTGAAGCAAGAGCTTGCATCAGGCGCGCTCAGTATGGGCCATGCAAAGGCGCTCCTGTCGCTTGAACGAGGCCGAGACCAGATTCTGGCTTCCGCATTGATCGTGAAAAAAGGCCTGTCGGTCCGCGAAGCCGAAGCGCTGGCTTCAAGGCTTAAAGATCCGCCAAAACAGAATAAAATGAGCCAAAGTCAGGAGCTTCATGCAATAGAGGAAAAACTGAAAAAATCACTGGGTACCAAGGTGAGCATCATTGCGAAAACCAAGGGTGGACGAATCGTGATTGAATACTACACGCCGGAAGAGCTGGATAGAATATTGGAAAAGATCGGATAAAATTATCAAATACTTTTTGACGTTAGACAAGATAGTGTTTAATGCAGCTTAAAAAAGCGACATGGAAACCTTAGTTTTTCAAAGTCTTATAAACATTGACTTTGTTTCGCTTCGCTCGCAATGATTGCATAAAGAAGTTATAGAAAGTTTCAACCCATAGTTCCGTGCCGAAAACCTACTTTTAACGAGGACATTGGAAAAAGGGGATTGTGAAATTCTATTTCGCAGTTTTAATTTTATTAATCTCATATCGAGGAGGATCCTCTTATGTTAAAGAAAGGTTCCGGCACACCAGAACAGTCTGAGATCACAGCATTTTTGGGCAAAGGCACTGAATTCAAGGGCGTACTTAGTTTCGAAGGCACAATTCGTGTTGACGGCAAAGTGGATGGGGAAATTGTTTCTAAAGACACTCTAATCGGCGGCGACGAATCGTTACTCCAAGGCGAGATTTCCATCGGTACGCTTATTTGCAGCGGCAAGATCGTGGGTAACGTCCATGCAATCCAAAAAGTGCACCTCCTTCCCCCGGCAAAAATCCAGGGGAATATCAAGACGCCCAAACTCATCATTGAGGAAGGCGTGATTTTCGATGGGAAATGCGAAATGGCTGGCGAGCAGAAAGTGGCTGAGAAGGTCGTATCGTTTTCCGACCGTAAGTGATCCGACTACACCTCATTTCCGCTTATACTTATTATGGTGCTTGACAACCAGCTGCTCATATTCCTGCCCTGAAGAAACGGGGTCTTCAGTGGCAATGGCGCAGGTGATAACGATCCCGTATTTAAAGTTCCGTCGGACAGAGTTGTCCTGAAAAACTCTGTCGTACAAAAAATAAAATGACCATTTTACGCCTTTACCGGACCCCGGCCCTTTCGCCATTCCAGACCGCAGACCTTCTCGCTTCCGCACAACAGAAGGTTTCCCCGGCGATCACCAGCATCGATTCCGAGTTTTGCTTCAACATTGCGGCAGACCATACTCTTTCTCCCGACGAGCTGTGCCTGCTCCGCTGGCTCCTTGCCGAAACGTTTGAGCCTGAAAAATTTTCCAGCAGCAGTTTCTTAAACCCAAATCTCGAGCGCCAAACACTGAACTGTCTTTTTGAAGTCGGCCCCCGCATGAATTTCACCACTGCCTGGTCCACGAATGCTGTTTCTGTGTGCCATGCCTGCGGCCTCGTGAAAATAACAAGGATTGAACGCTCTCGCCGCTACCGACTAAATCTATCGAGACAGAACGCTCTTACCAAGAACCAGGCAAGAATATTTCTTGCCCTGGTGCACGACCGCATGACCGAGTGCCCTTATCTGGAACCGATTAAAACCTTTGAAACGGGCATCAAACCCGAGCCCGTGCGCATTGTTCCACTCTTGGAGAAGGGGAGACCGGCGCTCGAAAAAATCAATCGTGAGATGGGACTCGGCCTCGATGACTGGGACCTCGATTATTACATGAACCTCTTTGTAAAGGACATCGGACGCAATCCCACCAATGTGGAATGCTTTGACCTTTCGCAGTCCAACAGCGAACATTCTCGGCACTGGTTCTTCCGAGGCAAACTCATCATCGACGGCCGGGAAGTACCCGAGACTCTGATGATGATCGTGAAGGCCACCTACGAGGCGAACAGGAACAACAGCATTATTGCCTTCAGCGACAACTCGAGCGCAATAAGTGGATACTTCATTACAACGATCATTCCCGAAGCCATCGGAGAACCGTCGGCATTCCATGAGGCAAAAAGGAAATATCATATTATATTCACCGCAGAAACGCATAATTTCCCGTCCGGCGTCGCCCCTTTCCCGGGTGCCGAAACCGGCACTGGCGGACGCATCCGCGACGTGCAGGCCACCGGCATCGGTGGCCTTGTTGTCGCGGGCACTGCTGCTTACTGTGTAGGCAATCTGAGGATCCCCGGGTACGACCTTCCCTGGGAAGATGCATCATATTCATATCCGAATAATCTTGCTTCGCCCCTCCAGATCGAAGTCGAAGCAAGCAACGGAGCCTCCGATTATGGCAACAAGTTTGGTGAGCCGGTTATTCAGGGGTTTACGCGCTCCTTCGGTCTCAGGCTTCCCGATGGAGAGCGCCGCGAATGGCTCAAGCCCATCATGTTCAGCGGAGGTGTCGGCCAGATAGATTCAGGTCACGCGAAGAAAACGGAAGCGACGAAGGGGATGCTCGTTGTCAAGATCGGCGGTCCGGCCTATCGCATCGGCATAGGCGGTGGTGCAGCATCGTCCATGATCCAGGGAGAGAACATTGCCGAGCTCGACTTCAACGCCGTGCAGCGCGGAGACGCGGAGATGGAGCAGAAGCTGAACCGTGTAATACGCGCCTGCGTCGAGCTGGGTGAAAAAAATCCTATTCAAAGTATCCACGACCAGGGGGCGGGCGGTAATTGCAATGTGGTCAAGGAAATCGTCTATCCCGCGGGCGCGAAAATCCAGATCAGGAAAATCCAAGTCAACGACAATACAATGTCGGTCCTCGAAATCTGGGGCGCAGAATACCAGGAGCAGAACGCGCTCCTTTTAAAATCCGAGCATGAGGACCTGTTCAAGTCGCTTTGCGAACGGGAGAAAGTGCCCGTGGCGGTCATCGGGTTTGTCACCGGTGACGGCTTTATCGTGCTTTATGACGAATTCGATAGCTCCATTCCGGAAAACCTCAAGCTTGCCAAAGTGCTCGGCGACATGCCGCAGAAAGTATTCAGGCTCGACAGGAAAAGAACATCTCTCAAGCCCCTTGAGCTGCCAAAAGACCTTACCGTGTTCCAGGCCCTTAACCGCGTACTCCGGCTGATCTCCGTTGGCTCCAAGCGCTTCCTCACGAACAAGGTTGACCGCTCAGTCACCGGCCTTATCGCGCGTCAGCAGTGCGCTGGCCCGCTCCAGCTGGCCGTATCAGACGTCGCCGTAATCGCACAGTCCCACTTTGGCCTGACCGGCGCCGCGATCTCGATTGGCGAGCAGCCTATCAAGGAACTGATCGACCCTGCGGCCATGGCCAGAATGAGCGTCGGCGAGGCGCTCACGAATATCGTCTGGGCCCCGGTGAGCGGTCTCAGCGATATCCGCTGTTCTGCAAACTGGATGTGGGCCCCCAAGCTTCCGGGCGAAGGTTCTCGGCTTTACGATGCCGCCGTTGCAATGCGGGATGTAATGATCGAATTCGGCATGGCGGTTGACGGCGGCAAGGACAGCCTTTCCATGGCGGCACGAGTCACGAATCCAGACAATTCAAGCGAGATCGTGAAGTCGCCCGGCACGCTCGTTATATCTGCTTATGTTACGTGTCCAGACATCGCCAAGACCGTCACCCCTGACCTCAAGGCACCGGGGAAAAGCAGGATTCTGTTTATCGATCTCGGCAATAGCCAAAACCGTCTCGGAGGATCTTCTCTTGCTCATGTCTTCAGCCAGATCGGTGACAAATCCCCGGACCTCGACGATCCCCAGCTGCTTATACGGACATTCAATGCTGTTCAACAACTGATCCGGGATGAGCTTATTCTAGCCGGCCATGACAGATCCGACGGCGGCCTGGCAACAACATTGCTTGAAATGGCCTTTTCGGGAAATTGCGGTATAGAAATCGATCTTGGCAGGCAAAATGACGCTATTGCTGCCCTCTTCTCCGAAGAGCTCGGCCTCGCGATTGAATATCTCCCGAAGAACGAGAATGCTATATTCTCCCTTCTTGAGAACGCTGCGATACCTTATCAGGTAATAGGCAAAACCACGCCGGAAAAACTTATCGTTCTTTCGCATCGAACGCTGCAGTCCGAACGCAAACCAGTCTTGCACGAAGACATGCGCGTTCTCCGCGATATCTGGGAAGAGACCGGCCACCACCTTGATCTCAAGCAGCGGAATCCCGCGAATATACGCGAAGAGCGGGAAAATATCTATGACAGAAAAGGCCCGTCCTTTATCATACCCTTCACACCGTCAAAGACAGCCAATGGTTTCCTCTGCAGCACATCCAAACCGAAAGTGGCAGTTATCCGTGAAGAGGGGAGCAATGGTGACCGGGAGATGACCTCGGCATTCTACCTGGCGGGATTCGAACCTTGGGACGTAACCATAACCGACCTTCTTGAAGGCCGCATCACGCTCGATGAATTCCGCGGCGTTGTCTTTGTCGGCGGTTTCAGTTATGCCGATGTTCTTGATTCCGCAAAAGGCTGGGCCGCATCCATCCGTTTCAACAAAAAAGTCTGGAACCAGTTCGAGACTTTCTATCACCGTTCGGATACTTTCAGCCTCGGCGTGTGCAACGGCTGCCAGCTCATGGCGCTCCTCGGCTGGGTACCTTGGCGTGGCATCGCCGACGAGCATCAGCCGCGTTTCATCCACAACAAATCTGGCAGGTTCGAATCGCGCTTCTCGACAGTAAAAATACTACCAAGTCCTGCCCTCATGTTCAAAGGCATGGAGAATTCTGTGCTCGGCATCTGGGTTGCTCACGGAGAAGGTCTTGCGTACTTCCCTGATAAGCATATGTACAATGAGTGCGAACAGGGACTCGCTCCGGTTCGCTATGTCGATGACGAAACAAGAATCACTGAAGCCTATCCGTTCAATCCCAACGGCTCGCCTGCAGGAATTGCCAGCCTTTGCTCCCCCGACGGCCGTCATCTCGCAATGATGCCACATCCCGAGCGCGCCGTGCTCACCTGGCAATGGGGCTGGATGCCCGAGGATCTCAAGAAATCTCTCGAAGCATCCCCTTGGCTCAGGATGTTCCAGAACGCACGCCAGTGGTGCGAGAGGATTACTTGAAACTATGCTTGTGACAGCAGACTCGGTGCTGGCTTAACGCCGCTACAATCATATCGAACAACCATGTTGACAAAATATGCCGGTGGTTTCGGAGAAAAAACCGTTAACACGGACCCGCTCTCTTCCTTCCAAGTAAAAAAACGTATCTATTATCAGCGCGCTCATCAGGAGTGCTTAGGCGGGTACTTCGTGTAAAAGAATCTTCTGGATTATGTAGGGTTGGAGGGACTGGTTCAGGAACTTCATATCTAGGCGGGTCGTTCCGACAACGTACTCACAGGTCTTGCGCGCAACGCACAGAAAAATCCTGTACGTTTTCTCCTTTCCAGGCGCTTCATTACTCCAATGACACCACAAAGCTGGCGGGATATCCGCTCTCGGAAAACGCTTTCTCCGCATCTTCAGCAGACTGCAAGGACGTGTATTTCCCCGCATATACGCGATAAAACTTAGCGCCGTTAACCTCGATCATGTGAATCTCTGAAAATCTGAAGCGTTTTTTCATGCTTTCGGATAGCATTTGCGCGTTACCATACTGCCTGAATGATCCAACCTGAACGGTATAGTTGCCCTCATCATAATTATTCACTGCCATATACTGGTCCGTACCGCTTACGCGGTACCCGAGAGCCTCTATCCGCACCGGCGCCGTTCCGATGGATTCCAGGCCGAGCTTTTTTGCAGCAGCATAGGAGAGATCTATAACTCTTCCTTTCACGAAGGGACCGCGGTCATTCACCCGAACTACAGTTTCTCGTCCGTTATCCAAATTCTTTACTTTCACATATACGCCGAGAGGCAAGGTTTTATGCGCCGCGGTCATGGCATTCATATCGTATTTCTCGCCATTGCTGGTATTTTTACCCTGGAAATCCGTGCCATACCAGCTGGCAATGCCGGTTTGAACGAAATCGCGATGGTTGGTAAGTGGCTCATAGCGCTGACCGTTAACTGTATAGGGTTTTTGCCATGGCGGTGATCCAGGTTTTAATGATTCAGGATATAGCGTTGCACTCGTCTTATTTGTAGCGCAGGCGGTCAAGAGGAGTAAACAGCAGAATAGAGGAAGAAGCCATTTTTCGATTACAGCCATAGTTCTTGCTCTTTTAAAATCCACCGTGTATTATTTATCCCAGTGCGAACATTGGTCGTTACGATCATATAATATCCACAGTTAAAACTCGATGCTATAATACAAAGTATCAATCGTGAGAGCAATAAAATAATGCTTCTATTTTTTATAACACAGCTGGCAGCTGTAAGGAGAGGACCTGGTGATCAAGCATATCGTACTCTGGAAGCTGAAAGATTTTGCTGAAGGCGCTGACAAAATCCGGAACGCACAAATCGTAAAGGCAGAACTCGAAGCCCTGAAAAACAAGATCCCCCAGATCACACATCTCGAAGTGGGAATTAATTTCATCCCCTCCGAAAACGCCTACGATGTCTCGCTCTATTCCGCGTTTGAAGCCGAAAAGGATCTCGAGCTTTACCAGAAACATCCCGAACATGTTAAAGTCGCCTCGCTTATCGCAAAACTCCGGGAGAGCAGGGTTGTCATTGATTATAAAGCAGGATGACGAGTCGAGGAATTGAAATGAACAGGAAAATTAAAACCGAAGAACTGACCGCTTCACGAGTATTCTCTTGTTGGCTTTGCCTTGAATCCCCTCCTCGCGGGCGATATAATATCCCTGCCCTTTATTAAAATCAATACGGACGATAGCTCCTAAATCGTAACCAGGGGAGCGTCATTTTACAGTTGCAGGAATTACGAAGAAGCGGTAAAGTAAATATTAAATTGCTTAATAAATTGACAAAAAGTTCATCCATCACATTTTGTCAGCTCATTTCCGGAAAGAATGTAAAGGAGATTTTATGGCACAAGCAAAACAAGGCGATACGGTAAATGTCCACTACACCGGTCAACTCGACAACGGCACTGTTTTCGACACGTCTCGTAGCCGTCATCCGCTACAATTCACCATCGGCAAGGGGCAGGTCATTGCCGGATTTGAACAGGCCGTGGTCGGAATGAAATCCGGCGAATCAAAAACGGTGATAATACCTGTGGATCAGGCCTACGGCCAGCGCCGACAGGATAAGATCATCACCATGGAACGCAACCAGCTGCCGCCGGACATAAACCCCAACGTAGGCCAGCGGCTTGAACTTACTCAGATGGACGATCAAAATGTCCTAGTCACGGTTGCAGCCGTAACTGACGCAAACTTGACGCTCGATGCGAATCATCCGCTTGCTGGAAAAGATCTTACCTTCCATATCGAACTTATCGGCATCGTTTGACACGCGATCATTTCTTTTTCCTCATTGCACGCCCAAAGGCCTAGCATTTACCAACCACCTTCTGAACCCCTCTTTGCCAAGATGGGTTCTTTTTCATTGATAATAGTGCTAAAATATATAAAGAAAGTGTTTGTATGTAACTTATCGCTCCTATCCGGAATTAGTCATGAAACGATTAACCTCTCGTTCGGTGTTTCGAATACCATTCTTTTATCTTATCTTTGGCATCCTATGGATCGCTATTTCGGACCGGGTCCTGGAGATGATGGTCGCCGATGTTCATAAACTGACAGTGCTACAGACCTATAAGGGAGGCATTTTCGTCGCCGCCAGCGCCCTTTTTCTGTACCTTATCGTACGGCATGAATTCCGGAGCCGCGAAAGAACAGACATGGCTTTGCACGAATCAGAGGAAAGATACCGCTTACTGATGCAGCACGCCAATGACGGTATCGTCATCGCCGATATCGAAACGGGGAATATCCTCGAGGTGAACCGTAAAATCGAGGAATTCACCGGCCGCTTTGCGAATGAACTCATCGGGAAGAACTTCTCCCTGCTTCATCCCGAAAAAGATTCCGACCGGTGCCGGAAACTGCTCGACGACGCTCTCATCAACGGACAGGAGCTCACCGGCGATATCTGTATACTTCACCGCGACGGTCGTAACCTCCCCGTGGAAATCAGCACGAGTATCGTTACGATGGGCAGCAAAAAAATCGTCCAATGCATCTTCCGCGATATCTCGCGACGCTTGACGGCCGAAGCGGCGCATCAGAAGGAGAAGGAACGGGCTCTGCTGTACCTAGACATAGCCGGCGTCATTATTGTAGTCATGGATCTGCAGGGGATAGTCAGCCTCATCAACAGAAAAGGCAGCGAAATTCTTGGTTTCCCCGAGCGGGAGATTATCGGGAAAAACTGGTTCGATCAATTCGTGCCTTCGCAAGCCCGGATCGATGCCCGAGCTCTTTACTCCAGACACATCGCGAGAAACCAGGATCAGGAGGAACATTTTGAAAACACGGTTCTCTGCCGGGATGGAGCGGAGCGTTTCATTTCCTGGAGCATGCTGCTAATCAGGGACGCAACCGGGCAGGTCATCTCATCTCTCAGCTCAGGTGAGGATATAACCGCCCATAAACACGCTGAAGAACAGGCGCGATACCGCCTCGAGCACCTCACGACACTTCACGCAATCGATATGATAATTAGTTCGAGCCTCGATCTTCGTGTGACCCTGCAGGAGATCCTCGACCTCGTCATATCCCAGCTTCATGTGGATGCCGCTTCCATACTCCTCCTGAACCCTCATACCCTGCAGCTCGAATACGCCGCAATGCAAGGCTTTCGAGACACAGGCATCCGTCACTCGCGAATCAGGCTCGGGGAGGGTATTGCGGGCCGGGCTGCTCTTGAGCACCGGAGCATCGGCGTCACGAATCTTGTCGATGACGACGCCGGTCTCCTTCGTACACCGCTCATCGCGGCAGAGGGTTTTGTCAGCAATTATGTCGTACCGCTTATCTCCAAGGGACGAGTGCTGGGCGTACTCGATATCCTTCATCGTTCACCGCTGACCATCGACGAAGAGTGGCGAGGCTTCTTCGAGGCACTTGCGGCGCAGGCTGCCATCGCAATCGATAATGCCACCCTGTTCAAAGAGCTGCAGCGGTCGAATACAGAACTCGTTCTTGCCTACGATACGACGATTGAAGGCTGGGCTCGAGCGCTTGAACTCCGTGACCAGGAAACCGAGGGCCATACGAAGCGGACCACCGAGATGACGCTGCGCCTTGCCCGTTCCATGGGCATCAGCGAGGCAGAGCTGGTGCATGTGCGCCGAGGAGCGCTGCTTCACGATATCGGCAAAATGAGCATCCCCGACAGCATTCTGCTCAAGACAGGACCGTTGAGCGACGAAGAATGGCAAGTCATGCGCCTTCATCCCTTGTATGCCTTCGAACTCCTTTCGCCAATCGTTTACTTGCGGCCAGCGCTTGACATTCCCTACTGCCACCATGAGCGCTGGGATGGTACCGGTTACCCTCGCGGTCTCAAAGAGGAGCAGATCCCCCTAGCGGCACGAATTTTTTCCCTCATCGATAGCTGGGATGCATTAAATTCGGAGCGACGATATCATGCCGCTTGGCCGGAAGACCGCATCAAATCGTATATTCGTTCACTCGCCGGCTCACAGTTCGATCCGAAAATCGTCGATCTGTTCTTAAGCAGCGAGCTTAATATCACTGAAAATATTGGCGCTTAAAACGGTGTTCTTCTTGCCTCCCGCAAATACTGTTCCTAAAACCATAGCTATAAAGTTCAAGACATAGTTTATTGATGGATGCGCAACAAATTAATGGGTACTATCAAGTGCACACCAGCTGCTCCCATAAATCCTCCCAACAGTTGCTCATGATTGTGCATCTAAGGACATTTTCTTAAGCTACTTTTACTGTCCAATGCATCCCTGACTGTTTCAGTCGCGGTCCTAGGACCGAACGACAACCTTCAAGCAAACCGGAGCCGAAAAAAAGATCGACTTTCTGAATTCAGTTTACCGCGTCCGTTCTTTGTTTTTTTCAAATATCCCATCTCTCGATCGCAAATGTCTTCATGGGTACCGGACTGAACTGAAAGTCGTTTGATGGCAATGATATCGATTTCCACCTTACCCGCATTCTTCTCAACGCAGCGGTTTTCCGTGCATTGGTACCTCCTGTCTTTCTGCTGCCCAAAACATGTTTGGCGACATTTTCGTAATGCTTGCAAGCAGGGTACAGATCGACAATCTTCAGCACTTTCAGAAAGTGCTTGTACGCGACAAGCCGTATCCAAATCGCTCCGTAGCTGGTTCCCCAGCTGTGTGCCTGCATGGCCGGCACGGGAGTGCCGGTGCTCAGGATTGAAACCGAGGGCATGCAGAGCAAGGGAGAAGGCGGTCAGGCAAAAACACGAGAGGTCAAACCAGGATGTATTTTCACCCATGCGACCATGAAAGACGCCTGATCCGGGATGAAGCGGCCACCAGTTTTACTGGATCGATTGAGACGGCATAGACGTTTGATTGGAAGTTCTATAAAAAGGCGATGCAGTGCATCCATTACTCGTTAAGTTCCCGCATTCATACCCATGGCTAAAACCAGAGCTTTCTGCGGATGTCTCGTAATCAGAGCAAAAACATACGCGGAAAAAGGAAAGGTCGCTCCCTCTTTGTTCTGCGGGAGCGGGCATACCTAAAATATCAGGACCGGACCGCAGCGGCGGACCTGATGCCGAGGTATTTTCTCACATAGAGCTGCTGCGCGATGGAAAGCACGTTGCTTAGGGTAATATAAAGAAGCAGGCCGGCCGGGAGCCAAGCGAAAAGGAAAATAAACGCTATATTCATGAACATCATGATCTTGGCCTGCTGCGGATCCGGAGTTGTGGAAGTCATCCTCATGGTAAAGATCATGCTTACACCCATGCACACCGGAAGAATATAGTAGGGATCATACACTGACAGGTCCTTGATCCAGAAGGATATGAAGGGCGTCTGACGGAGCTCTATAGACACGGACAGCACGTTGTAGAGCGCAACGAAAAACGGCAGCTGCAGCACCATGGGCAGACAGCCTCCCAGAGGATTGACCTTGTGATCCTTGTAAAGCTTCATCATCTCCTGGTTCATGCGATTCGGGTCTTTCTTGTACTTTTCCCGGATTGCCGTGAGCTGCGGCTGGATCTTTCTCATTTCCTCCATGGCCTTTGCGCTTTTCAGGGATGGATAGAACATGATGAGCCTCACCACAAGCGTGAGTAGAATAATAGCAATTCCATAATTCTTTGTGATCGCGTAAAATTTTGTGAGGAGCCAGAACATTGGCTTGGCGAGAATACCGAACCATCCATAATCAACCATCTGCTCAAGGCCGTGACCTTGGGCCTGCAGGAGCGTAAAGCTCTTCGGTCCGGCATACAAGGTAAATGTTCTCGATTCTAGTTTATCTTTGACGGTCAGGTCCGTCGTGAGCAAATCGCCGATTTCCTTCGGTTCGGCTGTCTTCCGGCAGGTGACGATGCCATTCCCCTCTGAAATGATCGTAGCGGTGAAATACTTGTCTTCCTGTCCGAACCAGTCTATTAGGCCCGCGTATTGTGTCTCGCCCTTAATGCTGTTCAGCTTGTCGGTAATCATTTTACCGTCAACGAGAGAAACAAGGCCCACGCGTCCGTTAGCATCCTTGGTCACCTTGTCAGCAATGCCGAAGTCTGTTCCGAGAGAAAGGGTATAGCCGTCCACGCCTTTGGTCGTGATCGCGACATCCACTTTGTAGGCATCATTATAAAACGTCAGCTTCTTTTCGATGGAGAGTCCAGCCGGCCCCGTGAAGGTTAGTACGAGTGTTTCCGACGGCTTGTCTTTTCCGAGCTGCAGGGCGTCATGATCTGCGTGGAACTGAACATTTGACAGCTTATACAACTCCTTATCAAGGGGTACCAGGGTAAGCGGCGATACCATGTCTTTCGCGTTCACGCCTTCATAGTCGGGAACGAGTTGAACGTTGCCTAGTTCCTTTTTCGGTTTTTCTTCCTCCTTCGCAGTGCCCATGATTTTTGCGTATAATGCACCCAGTCCATACGCGGTCTTGTTAGCCTCACGGTAGTGCTTAAGTTCCCAGTGTGTAATGACTCCTCCGGCAGTATTCACCTCGGCCTTGAGGAGATCCGTTTCCACGACTATGATTTTTCCTTCGACAGCCTGCTCAATTCCTCCTGCAACGGCCGCAGAATTCATTGTCTTCGTTTCGGGCTGCTCTGTCTTCGCCGTCACGGTTTCCTGCTTGACAGGTCCCGGCACCGTTTGACTCTCTGGCGGCTTGGGTGCGAAAAAGCGCACGTAGAGGAGAAAAACAACCAAGGACAGAGCAAGGGCTAAAATAAATTTTCGGCTTTCTTCCATGAATCCTCCGGAACCTTATTGAACGGGGTCGTATCCGCCGGGATGAAAGGGGTGACACTTTGCAATCCGAAGGGTTGTCATCCAGATCGCTTTCAAGGTGCTCTTCTTCTCAAAAGCTTCAAGGGCATACTCAGAGCAGGTCGGCGTGAACCGGCAGGCTTGGGGTAGAAGCGGTGAGATATAACGTCGATACTTCCGGATCAAAGCGATAAATATTAGGTTCACGATCTGCTGCCTTCCGAATGCTGTCCGCGAAGTACTGTTCTCTGAAGAACGGTCTCAACGGCAGTCAGGATATTGTTATAATCTTTCGTGTACAGTTCCCGCCGTGCCACAAAAACCAAGTCATAACCCAGCGAATACCCAGCGAGAACTTTCATTATACTGCTTCGCATCTGGCGTTTAAGTCTGTTTCTTCTTACTGCATTCGCCAGCTTTTTACTGACGGAGATTCCGACTCTAAAATTATCTTTGTTGTTTCCGCTATAAAAAAGAGAAAGACCGTCGAATGACAGTCTTTTTCCTTTCATCGTAGAAACAAACTCGGTATTATTCCGCAACCGCTCGCTTTTCTTGTATGCGTACGGCATGAGTTGCGTGTCCGCGGAGATACTACACCGCGAGTCGCTTTCTTCCCTTGGCCCTTCGGCGATTAATGACTTCTCTTCCGCTTGCCGTGCTCATCCGCTTCCGGAAGCCCTGCGCGCGTTTCTGTTTGAGATTGCTTTTTTGTGCTGTTGTTTCCGACATCGTACCTGCTCCTTCTTTTGGTTATTGTGAACAGGGGGGTATTATAAGCCAAAAAGGAAAGATGTCAAGAAAAAATCATAGTGTAAACAGGGTTTTGACTTTGGTGGTTCTTTCTGGTAAATTGCAGCGTCGATTCTATCTGCATAGGCGTCGGTGCCGTTACTATCAATTCCGATAACAAGGTCTTCCTCGCAAGGCGCGGCATGGAAGCTCGGAACGTGTTGGGCAAATATGAACTTCCCGGCGGGGCCGCTGAGTTCGGTGAAACCCTAGAGCACGCTCTCCTGCGCGAGGCGAGGGAAGAGTATGGCTTCAAAATCGATGAGCTTCTCGATGTTGTGAATTACTTTACACCCTCTGAAAAGTAGCCACAGGGTTTCTTCAACGTTCCTAAGCAGAATAAAAAGCGGAACTCCCTCTATCCTTGAGCCGCACAAGTGTGATGAAGTCGAATGGTTTGTGCCGGATGATATTACGACTGTGCTTCTTACCTTTGCATCGAGGACAATTACCTGATGATGATTTACACATACCCTGTTGATGCTGTCCTCCTCCTCGGCGCCACCGGTGTTGGAAAAAGCCCGCTCGGCGATTCTCTCGCACAGCATGGACTGTTCGGACGACTATGCCATCATCTTGATTTCGGAGCTGAATTGCGGCTCGCTATATCGGACAGAGAGCGCTCTGACGTCTATTCTCAGGATGAACTTTTTTTTATTCATGGTGTTCTAGAACGGGGTCTGCTGCTGGAAGATAAACATTTTCCGCTGGCTGAGAAAATAATCTCTCTTTTTCTTGATCGAACTGGTTTTTCTCAAAAGGATCTGCTCGTTTTGAACGGTATTCCCCGCCACGTGGGGCAGGCCCAGGATATCGCTAGGATCGGAACTATTCATGCAGTTATTGTTCTCGATTGTACTGCAGAGGACGTTCATTGCCGCATCAGAAACAACGTGGGCGGAGACCGAGCGATACGAGTTGATGACGATAAAGACTTGATAGAGAAAAAACTGACAATTTACCGAGAGCGGACGGCCCCACTTATCGAGCACTATGAAAATTTTGGCCGCCGCATATTTCGAATCAGGGTATCAGGTGACATGACTGCGGAGATGGTTTACCGGAGCATTTCGTCACTTGCCACCAGTGACCCACCAGTCACCCTTGTCGCTGAACCACCACAGCGATGAATCTGTATCCAGGACGGTTTTTGCCAATTCACGTGCGGTATCGGTCTGGATTCTCCTGAGCGAAAATTCGAGCCATTCATCGGCATATTTATTTCCCAGATCCTTATATTCCTTCAGTGCCAGAATCATTTCCAACTGGTCGGCATCCCTTGCTAGTTTCGCTTCTTCCGTTTTACCTTCATTAAATTCAAGGACCAGTTCTTGAATCTCGTTGCCGAAGGGCAGCGTCTGAGCTAGATCTGCAACTGCTTTTTTTTCGTCCGCTTCAACATACTTTTTATTTACATAGTTAAGGTCCCCAGTCCTTGCTTCCGGAAGATCATGGAATAGGCACATTCTAATCAGACGGTCAACATCAACACCTCGTGAAAGCTTCCCCAAGGCATAACCGATATAGGATGTACGGAAAATATGTTCTGCAACGGATTCTGCGCCGCTTCCGAGGAATTGAAAACCGCTCCGGGGAGTGCGCTTCAGCATTCCCGCTTCGAAAAGAAAGTTTGCGATGTTTTTCATGATTCTTTTTATACCATGAACCCTGACAGTATGCAACGTGTTTGGCGATGAAGGATTTTTGATGCTTGTTATACACAGCGTGGTGAAATAAAAATCTATTATTAATATATATTAATAAAATAGTAGTAGTAGTAGTAAGTCCTGTGGATATGTTAGAAGGAGTGAAAACACATTGAAAGAGAAATGAAAATGTAAAGTCTTTTCCAGAGGAAACGCGCGTGGATTCCCGGGGACAACGGTGTTGAAAAGAGAGGAAGCGAAGATATGCACAGGTTGTTCTTCATTAACCCACAAGGGATTGTGGCTAACCTGGAGGCCAGTTAAAATGACGGCCAGATAAAAGATGAAGATGCACATGAAACACTGTCTGTCCCGCGCCGGCGCCATTGTTGATGACTAAGCGGTATCCTTTCGCATCCAGGCCCTTCTCGTTCGCTATTTTTTTCGCTGTAAAAAAAAGGTGGCCGACAAGTTCCCGGTCTGTCTCCGTCATGCTGTGGATCTCGGGAATATGCCTCTTGGGAACAACGAGCAAGTGCACGGGCGCCTGGGGTTTTACATCCTCAAATGCGATAACAGTCTCGTCCTCGAACACAATCTTGGACGGAACTTTTTTGTCGACGATCTTGCAAAAAATACAGTTCGAATCCCGGTTCATGATTTCCTTTTTTCCACGGACCCGGAGAAGCTCCTGAAAAAGCAGCTGCGTGCTCCGGTATGGCACGCGGGGCCGGTTTGTTCGACCTTCACCAGGAGAGTGTCCTGATCGCAATCATAGAGTATATCCTTCACCAGCTGGATATGACCGGAGGTTTCCCCTTTTTGCCAGAATTTCTGGCGTGAACGACTCCAGAACCAGGTGAGGCCGGTATCAATGGTCTTTTTCACGGATTCGGCATTCATATAAGCGACCATTAGGACTTCATCTGTTTTCCAGTCCTGGATAACAGCGGGAATTAGTCCTTTTTCGTCATATTTCAGGTTGTCCGGTATGCGCATAGGACTTTTTAACACAAACGGCAATAAATGTCTAGAGGTCCGTAGTAATATGCTCGATTTCTTGAGATTAATGCCGATCATTTTGACAGGCAGTATCGCAGGGCAGCCGATCGTCGCAAGAATTACAAAAACGCCGATTATATCATCAACGATTGCTGTTTAGTGAGCGTGCCTTGCCGGGACAACAAATAAAGCACAACCTGGTTAAATGAACAGGTTAATCTGCGAGTCTGCGGCAGCATCCAGCCACGTTGCTGCGCCGCCAAACTCAACACCCTCGATGATGTCAGATTGTTTGACTCCCATGACATCCATAGTCATCTGGCATGCAATGAGCTTCACACCGCTCTCTTTGGCAAGGTCAAGCAGTTGGCCAATGCTTGCAACGCCATGTTTCGTGAACATCGACTTCATCATGGACGTTGCCAATGCCTCCATTCCCGGTAACGTCGCGACAAGGGTCGGAATCGGCATGGGCATCGGCAAGGCGGGATTCCCGAGGGGGGAGATCTTCAGGTTGTCAGCATTATTTTTTTTGATTATGTCGAGGCCGTAGAAGGTGAAAAAAATCGTTACGTCGACATCCATTGCTGCGGCCGTTGTTGCGAGAATCAAGGGCGGATATGACATGTCCAATGAACCCTTGGACGCAATGATCGTCATTTTTTTATTTGCCATTATGTTCTCCTTATGCTGTTTTCTTAATATAAAAGGCGAACGTGCCGGAACCCTCTTCAACCTTCAGGATTTCATTACTCGTTCTCTTTGCCCACGCCGCCATGTCGTTTTTCGAACCAGGATCTGTGGTTTCCACTTTAAGAACTTGATCTTTCGCAAGAGATTCAACAGCTTTCTTGGTTTTCAAAATCGGAAGAGGGCAACTCAATCCTTTTGCATCCAAAAGCTGATCGAACTTTATTTCTGCTGACATGATTCCGTCACCTCCTGTAATAATATAAATACTGATACCATCATATGAACGGATGGATTTTTCAAATATGAAACAAGTGTTTTATTATAAGAAGCTATGGTTTCGATGTCAAGCAATATTTTACATGGTTTCATTCTCATGCCTGCTTCACAATTCGAGCACGACATCATGGTATGAGAAATGAGAAATTTTCATCGTTGTTTAGTATGATAGAAGAGACGCGTTGGTTTCTGTTGTTTTGCCGGACCAAAAATACCTTGCCAGAAAATTCGGCTTCTGGTATAGTTTTGCCTCGTTGTCATAAGTAATCTAGTATCTCGATCATAATTCTGCAAGATACATGCTAAGTACACTTATCAGGGAACTATAAAAAATACGCAGTAAAGGGTAATAAATATCAGATAAACTGCCTCCGAGCAGAGCAATAACACACTGAAAAATAATGATAATATTGATTGTCCACACCTGTGGATAAGAATGTTTGTAACCATCACCGTTTTTTCGCGTATTTTCGGAGTATTTCATGGATCAAGAAAGAGTTTGGGAAGAAATACTGCTTCTCATAGAAAACCGAATGTCTAAGCAGGGTTACGATACCTGGTTCAGTCAGTCAAAACTTTTGTCTATTGATGGCAATCGGCTGCTGATAGATGTTCCCAGCAAATTTCATCGTGATTGGATCAAGGAGCATCACTGGGGGATACTGAGCGAGGTTATTCGCGAAGTCACCAAGAAAGAGGACATGGAAATAGAATTCTTTGTCCAGCCGCAGCAAGTGAAAAAGGCGGTGCGCCAGTCAAAGGAAGAAAAAAAAGAAGGTCGAGAGGAAAAGATCGGGCTCTTTGAAAAAAAATACACGTTCAATACCTTCGTTGTCGGGCCAAGCAACCAGTTTGCTCATGCGGCGGCAAAGGCCGTAGCTGATGCTCCGGGAAGGGCTTACAATCCGCTGTTCATCTACAGCGGGGTCGGGCTTGGGAAGACCCATCTCATCAATGCTGTCGGGCATTATATCCAAGGCAAATCGCCGCGTACCAAAGTAGCCTACCTTTCTTCGGAACAGTTTACGAACGAACTGATCAACCGCATGAGCCACCAGCGAATGGAGGAGTTTCGTCAGAAATACCGGAATATGGACGTTCTAATCATCGACGATATCCAATTCATCGCCGGCAAGGAGCGGACGCAGGAAGAGTTCTTTCACACGTTCAATGCACTCTATGAAGCGCAGAAACAGATTGTGCTTACAAGCGACCGACAGCCGAAGGAAATTCCTGATATTGAAGAGCGTCTGCGCTCACGATTTGAATCTGGCTTGATTTCCGATATTCAGCCCCCCGATCTGGAAACGAGAATTGCAATTCTTAAGAAGAAAGCGGACGTCTGGGGAATCCGTCTGCCTGACGATGTGGCAGAGTTTCTCGCTGCGATGATGAAGAGCAACATACGCGAACTTGAAGGCGGACTCGTCAAACTCGGCGCCGTTTCGTCGCTGACAAATACTGAGATAACACAGGAGCTCGCAAAAAACGAACTCAAGTATATGATCGACAACAGGGATAAGATCATCACGAACGACCTTATCCAGAAGTTCGTAGCTGAATCCTTTGGAGTTAAAATTTCTGATCTGAAATCGAAACGCCGCACCAAGGCCGTAGTTTTGCCACGGCAGGTGGCGATGTATCTTTGTCGCACACTGGCGAATTCATCGCTTCCCGAGATAGGTAATTTTTTCGGCGGCAAGGACCACAGCACCGTAATCCATGCTTGTAAAGTGATAGAAGAAAAGAAAGAGAAAAACACCGAACTTCGGTCGAGAATAGAGATGTTGATTAGGCAGATAAAGCGTTGAAATTACAAGATAAAACGTAGTAAAAAGTTATTGCTATTTATTGATGAATCTGATAGTATTGTTGGATGTGACAGGAGGCTTCCCTAGATGAAATTGAAGATCAAAAAAGAGGAAATCCTGAAGGGGCTGCAGAGAATTCAGGGCGTCGTGGAAAAAAAGAACACTATGCCCATTCTCTCGAATATGCTCCTCACAGCCGATGACGGCGGTCTAGAGATCATTGCCACGGATCTGGAGATCGGGCTCCGCGGGCGCTATACGGCCGATGTCGAAAAACCCGGTTCCGTAACCGTGTCGGCGAAGAAGATGTACGAGATCGTACGCGAGCTCCCCGCGGATGATGTGCAGATAAAAGTTGAGGAAGGTAACTGGGTAAAAATAATATCGGGGCCTTCGCAGTTCAAGCTTGTGGGACTGCCGAGGGATGAATATCCCGCACTTCCCGATGTGGCGGAAGAAGGAATGATCGCTATCGACGGAGACATGCTCCGCGATATGATCAGGAAGACACTGTACTCAGTGGGCGAGAATGACGCCCGGTATGTGCTGAACGGTCTTTTTATGCACATGACTCAGGTAAAGGGTGGACTCAATATTCGCATGGTTGGCACTGACGGGCACCGTCTTTCCATGATTGACCGCGTTATTGACGCCAAGCACAAGGAGGAGAGCATCATCATCCCCAAGAAAGCCATGATGGAGCTCCGGCGTCTCCTTGAGGAAGATGCACCCAAGACCGAACTCAGGCTCGGGTTCAGCAAGAATCATGCTCTCTTTAAACGCGACGGACTCGTCATGGTATCGAAGCTCATCGATGGCAACTATCCCAATTATCTCCAGGTGGTGCCGGCGAAGAGCTCGAAGAAGGTCTTGGTCTCCAAGGAAGTGATGGTCCATGCAGTCAAGAGGGTGTCGATCCTGTCCAAGGAAAAGACTAACGCCGTCAAGCTGCAGCTCGAGAAAGAACGTATCATTCTCTCGACGAACAACCCGGAAATCGGGGAAGCGAGCGAAGAACTAGCCGTGGATTACACAGGTGAAGAAATTGCCATCGGTTTCAACTCCCGCTACCTCATTGATGTGCTCATGTCGATTGACCGAGAACATATTGCGATTGAACTCAACGACCCCCTGAGCCCGTGCCTCATAACTGAGGATGGCGACGAGCATTATAAGTGCGTGGTCATGCCCATGAGGGTTTAGCCACAGGCGTATGACGAAGAGGGACTTGATTGCTAGTGGACACATGAATTTAAATGTAAGAATTTTTGTGTAGATCCTATACACTTGCAGCGAGGGATTTCCGCACGCAGCGGCAAAATCCCTCTTTTTGCGAGGAGCGGATGGAATATACAGCAGACAGCATAAAAGTACTAGAAGGCCTTGAGGCCGTTCGCAAGCGGCCCGCCATGTACATCGGTAGCACCGGCAGCGTCGGGCTTCATCACCTCGCTTATGAGATTGTCGACAATAGCGTGGATGAGGCCATGGCCGGCTTCTGCAAAAACATCGACGTCATCATCCATGTTGACAACAGCGTTACGGTGATCGACGATGGCCGCGGTATTCCGACGGAAATGCACAGAACGCAGAAACGTTCCGCTGCCGAGGTGGCCCTGACCGTGCTCCATGCCGGCGGCAAGTTTGACAGCGATGTGTATAAGGTCTCCGGTGGTCTCCATGGGGTGGGCGTGTCAGTCGTGAACGCACTTTCCGAATGGCTCGATCTAGAGATCAAACAGAACGGCAAAGTGTTCCAGCAGCGTTACGAGCGAGGCAATCCGGAGGCGCCGCTTGTCGTGACTGGTACAACCGCGACGACGGGTACCAAGATCACTTATAAGCCCGACTTTCAGATCTTTGAGGACCGCGAATACAGCTACGATATTCTGTCCCAGCGCCTCCGGGAGCTTGCGTTCCTGAACCGCGGTCTCAGAATTACGATTCAGGACGAACGCTCCGGCAAGAAGCAGACTTTCTTTTACGAGGGCGGCATCGTCTCGTTCATCGAGTATTTGAACAAGAACAAAACGCCCCTTCATCCTGCACCCATCTATCTCTCCAAAGATCGCGAGGGTGTTTTCGTCGAAATCGCCTTCCAGTACAACGACAGCTACGTTGAGCAGGTCTTCTCCTTCGCCAACAACATCAATACCCAAGAGGGTGGCACGCACCTCGTCGGATTCAAAGCGGCACTCACCCGCACGGTAAATAGCTACGCGGTCTCGAGCGGTCTTCTCAAGAATGGTTCCGAGGCGCTGTCGGGAGAGGACGTTCGTGAGGGCCTGACGGCGGTCGTGAGCGTACGGCTGTCAAACCCCCAGTTCGAAGGGCAGACTAAGACCAAGCTCGGCAACAGCGAGGTCAAGGGCATTGTCGAAGCCATGGTGAATGAGTCACTCGGCTCCTATCTCGAGGAAAATCCGATTGTCGCACGAAAGGTCGCCGAGAAGGGTTTGAATGCCTCGCGCGCGAGAGAGGCTGCGAGGAAAGCACGCGAACTGACCCGCCGCAAGGGTGTTTTGGACTCGATGTCGCTGCCAGGGAAGCTCGCGGACTGCCAAGAGAAGGATCCGGCGCTTTCCGAGCTTTTCATTGTGGAGGGAGACTCGGCTGGCGGTTCAGCCAAACAGGGAAGGGATCGCAAGAATCAGGCGATCCTCCCGCTCAAAGGCAAGATTCTGAATGTAGAAAAGGCGCGCTTCGACAAGATGCTCTCGAGCGATGAGATCAAGGTGCTCATCACCGCCCTTGGCGCGGGCATCGGGACCGAGGAATTCGACATCGCCAAGCTGCGCTATCATAAAATCGTTATCATGACCGACGCCGATGTCGATGGCGCGCATATCCGTACGCTGCTGCTAACATTCTTCTATCGGCAGATGCACGAGGTCATCGAGCGGGGTTATCTTTACATCGCCCAGCCGCCGCTCTTTAAAGTCAAACGGGGAAAGACCGAGCGATATATCAAGGATGATTCCCGCATGGAGGATTTTCTTCTCGATCTCGCCGCGGAGGATATGGAGCTTTACTCGTCGGAACTGGGGGCCTATCTTACCGGAGAACGTCTGACCTCGACGCTTAAAAATCTCGTCCAGTTCGAGAAGACGCTGGACAAGTTCAAGAGGAAGCGTCTCGACACTGTTGCGCTCCGGGCGCTGCTGCTCGACAAAACTTTCAGCAAGGCAGTCCTGAAGGATGAGGAGAAGCTCAAGTCCATAGCCGCGTCGATCGAGAAGTACCTGAAGGAATATCATCCTAAAACAACGATTGACAAGGCAATCGAAAGAGACGAGGAACACGAGGCATTTAAACTCAGATTTGATACCAAGTGGGATGCGATCTCTTCGAGTATCGTGATCGATGAGAATTTCGTCACGACTCCAGAATTCCGCGAGCTTCAGAGCCTGTCACCCGCTATGCTCGGACTTGACGGCCCTGCATACCTGATTCGCGAAAGGGGCGAAGAAAAAACCTTTACACATATCGGCAAGCTCGTACATTATGTGCTTGAACTTGGTAAGAAAGGTCTTACCATTCAGCGCTATAAAGGGCTTGGGGAGATGAACCCCGAACAGCTTTGGAAAACAACGATGGACCCGGAGAAGCGGACATTCCTGCAGGTAACTATCGAAGATTCGATTAAGTCCGATGAGATTTTCACCATTCTCATGGGAGATGCTGTGGAACCGCGCAGAGCGTTCATCCAACGCCATGCGCTGGAAGTGAAGAATCTGGACGTCTAACAGCGTGGAATTCAAGTAGCGGCTGGTTTTGGTCTGCGATGGATCAGAACTCTGGCGGTGCGAGGTTGCATGGGCGAACGGTTTGTACGAAAGGGCGTTTGCCGGACCTATCTAAAATCAAGGAAAACCGACTTTTTTGATTGTCCAAAATACCGGAAGATTTCATCGCAGCCATTGAAAAAACGCTTGCGAAGAGAACGGGATGGAAGGGAAAATCGACTAAAAGTACTGCTTGCGCTTTTCAACAAAAATGAATTGCGCCGCCTGCTAGTCGACACGTATGCGCTTGTCTTTCATTGATCGCCGCGATTCACCAGCGTTCTGGATATCTCGACAACCGGGACGAGTGATGTGCATTTATAATCATGCTAAGTGAAAGAATAGTTCGGATTTTGGCGTCCCGGGATTGAAGGTCGATGATTTCGCAGTCCCAGAGAGGGTTGGTCAATACGCATGCCGCCGGTCCGAATCGACACTGTACCATAGATCACCGGCATAGCATGGAGAAAAGGCATACTCAAGCCTGATGCGGATTCGTTCGATGCCATTTCCTACATCGGGAAGGACGAGTCCATTTGAAATAAGCACGCGCACTGGCAGAAAGACCTTGCTGATGCTCTCGGCGAGGATTTATCTTTATGGAACCACTTGAAATAAAGTCGCAGATTAATATAGAGCAGGAGATGAAGACCTCCTACCTCGACTACTCTATGAGCGTGATCGTTGGCCGGGCGTTGCCCGACGTGCGCGATGGGCTTAAGCCTGTGCACCGACGCATTCTTTATGCAATGTTCCGTGAAGGACTCCTGCATAACAAAAAGTACTCCAAAAGCGCAGGTGTTGTAGGCGAAGTGCTGAAGAAATACCACCCCCATGGAGACAGCGCAGTCTATGATACCATGGTCAGGATGGCCCAGGACTTCAACATGCGTTACACCCTGGTGGACGGCCAGGGAAACTTCGGGTCCGTAGACGGCGATCCAGCTGCGGCCTATCGCTATACCGAGGCGCGGCTCACGAAGCTTGCCGAAGAGCTTCTTACTGATATCGACAAAGAGACGGTGGACTTTGTACCGAATTTCGATGACACCACGACGGAACCCTCAGTGCTTCCCACACGCGTGCCGAATCTCCTGATCAACGGTTCGGCAGGCATCGCCGTGGGCATGGCCACAAACATCCCGCCCCATAATCTCTCGGAAATCGTCGACGGGCTCTTGATGATGATCGACACTCCCGAGGTCACGATTCCGGAGCTTATGACCGTGATCAAAGGGCCGGATTTTCCCACTGCCGGTTTCATACACGGCTATGAAGGAATCAAGCAGGCTTACATGACCGGCCGGGGCATCGTTCAGATGCGCGCCCGGGCAACGATAGAAGAAGGCAAGGGAGACCGAGAAAGCATCATCGTAACGGAACTTCCCTACCAGGTGAACAAGGCCCGGCTGCTCGAACGGATCGCTGAACTAGTGCAGGACAAGAAGATTACCGGCATATCCGAGATTCGCGATGAATCGGACCGTGAAGGAATGCGCATCGCAATAGACCTGAAGAAGGGCGAAATCGCGACGGTTATCCTGAATCAGCTCTACAAGCATACGGCAATGCAGTCTACGTTTGGCGTAATCATGCTTGCCTTGGTAAACAACCAGCCGAGGGTGCTGAACCTTCGTAAACTCCTGTCGAACTTTATCCAACATCGCAGGGAGGTGGTTGTTCGCAGGACAAAATACGACCTGAAAAAAGCAGAAGAACGCGCGCATATCCTACTAGGTCTCAAGATCGCTCTCGAAAACCTTGATGCGGTTATCGCCCTCATTAAAGCCTCAGCAAACCCCGACGAGGCTAAATTAGGGTTGGTGCGGGAATTCAAACTTTCCGAAATACAGGCCCAAGCCATCCTTGATATGCGGCTTCAAAGACTTACAGGCCTCGAGCGCGATAAAATTATTACCGAATATGAGGAAGTGCTCAGAGAGATTGTGAGATTGAACGAGATTCTTGCTTCCGACGCATTGGTCATGAAAATTATAAGAGATGAGCTGCTCGCGATCAAAGCGGAATACGGAGACCCGCGCCGAACCGAGATCGTGGCGCAAACCTCGGAAATCGACATCGAGGACCTGATCAAGGATGAAGAGATGGTGATCACCATCTCTCATGCTGGCTACATTAAGCGTAATCCGCTTACGACCTATCGCGCTCAGAAACGCGGCGGCAAGGGCAAAATCGGCATGGAGACGAAGGAAGAGGATTTCGTCGAACGGCTCTTTACCGCCACGGCGCACAGCTACATCCTTTTTTTCACGAACAGGGGCAGAGTATACTGGCTCAAGGTCCATCAGATACCTGAGGCAAGCAGACAGGCGAAGGGAAAGGCCATCGTCAATTTGATCCAGATAAGCCAGAACGAGCGTGTAACGGCGGCGCTTCCGGTACGAGCATTTACGCCGGACCACTTTGTTCTCATGGCGACCAAGCAGGGCATCGTAAAAAAAACGGAGCTCGAATCTTATAGCCATCCCCGGCCTTCGGGCATTATTGCAATCACCCTTGAGGAAGGGGATGAGCTCATCTCCGCTGAAGTAACAGACGGTAATTGCGACGTGTTCCTTGGGACGAAAGATGGCCTCTCGATCCGCTTTACCGAGGAGGATGTGCGCGAGATCGGACGGACGGGCAAGGGTGTGATTGGAATCAGGCTTGACGAAGGTAACGAGGTCAAGGGGATGGAGATTGTGCGTGATGATTCGACGATTCTCACTGTGACCGAGAAAGGTTATGGGAAGAGGAGCACGCTTGAAGATTACCGCAGCCAGGGCCGTGGCGGCAAAGGCATCATAACCATCAAGACCACTGAGAAAAACGGCCGGGTCATTGGTCTGGCCCAGGTATCTGGGGAAGACGAGATTATTCTTATTACCTCGAACGGAAAAGTGCTGCGTATCCGGGCCGGGGATATATCTGTGCAGGGCCGGAATACCCAAGGTGTGCGTCTCTTCGATATTGAGGAGGGAGATAAGGTTGTCAGCTTCGCCAGGGTCGTTGAGCGGGAAGACGTGAAGGAGGAGGCGAGTGAGAAAGGTGTACCCGAGCCACCGGCCGGCCAGGATTCCGGCGTGTCATGAAAAAAGCTCTTCTGGTTATCCTGATCGGATTTCTCTTGACGGGATGCGATGTTTTTGACAAGGCCGCGAACGAGAAGTATGAAGCCGCAACCAAATGCTGGAATGCGAGGGATTACCAGACCGCCGTGAAGTTATACTTCGAGCTTGTGAAAGAGCATCCTTCGAGCCCGAAGGCGGATGATGCGCTCTACTGGGCAGGGGTAACACAGTTTCTTTATCTTGGCGAAACTGACAAAGCGCTCCAGACGCTTCGGCTTCTGCTCAAGACCTATCCAAACCGAGAAAGGGCGCCGCACGCACAATGGTATATCGCGCAGATCTATGAATTGGGTTACAACGACTATGAACGGGCGATAAAGGAATATCAGGCGGCTGCTGCCTACACGAACCCTGAAGTACGGGAAAAGAGCCTCTACAGCCTTGCGGAATGCCAATTCCGGGTGGGAAGGATTGAAGAGGCGAAGGAGACCTGGACGAAACAGGTGGCCGAGTTTCCAAACGGGTCGCAGTCGCGTATTGCCTACTTCCGCCTCGGTACGGCGGCATTTTCAAAAGGCGACCTCGATGCTTCAGAGCAGTATTACCGGAAAGCTTTAGAACAAAATACGGACAAGGAACTGGTGATTAAGACGAAATTTGCCCTTGCCGAGTGCCTTGAGCTCGGCGGTAAACTGAAAGACGCACTCGCGCTCTATAAAGAGATTGAACCGCTATATCCGAATCCCGAGGCCATCCAGATCAAGATTAAGGCACTCGAGAACAGGATTGTCAAGAAAAGTTATTGACAATGTAGAAGGAGAATGATAACCTAAATGCTTGATTTACGGTTTGTCAGAGAGAATGCGGATGTAGTCAAGGCGGGGCTGGCACGACGAGGCGCGGACCTCGATATGACGGAATTTCTGGCATTTGACGTCAAGAGACGCGCAGCCCAGCAGGAGATCGAAACCCTTCGCCGCAAACGGAATGATGTGTCCGAGGAGATCGGCCGTTTGAAAAAGGCCGGACAAGCGGCTGAGGACAAAGTTGCCGAGATGCGCTCGGTCGGCGATACGATCACCGCCCTCGAGAACAGCACCCGCGAGGTTGAAGACGCCCAGCGGAATATTCTGCTTACGATCCCGAACCTGCCGCATGCCTCGGTTCCCAACGGCAAAGACGAAAATGATAACGTAGAAATCAGGCGCTGGTCGCAGCAAGGCGGTGAACCGCCCGCGTTCTCGTTCGAGCCAAAGCCGCATTGGGACCTGGCAGAATACCTCGATATAATCGATTTTGACCGGGCCGCCAAAATTACGGGAGCCCGTTTCGCTCTTTACAAAGGCGCAGGCGCGAGACTAGAACGGGCACTGATCAACTTTATGCTCGATCTCCATACCACGGAACACGGCTACCGGGAAGTGCTTCCCCCGTTTATGGTGAATCGAGCTAGCATGATGGCGACAGGTCAGTTGCCGAAGTTCGAGGAGGAACTCTTCAAAGTTGAGAACGGGACGTATTTCCTGATTCCCACGGCGGAAGTTCCGGTGACCAATATTCATCGGGATGAGATCCTCCCAGAAGAAAGCCTTCCCGTTCTTTATACAGCATATACACCCTGTTTCCGGCGCGAAGCAGGATCATACGGAAAAGATACGCGTGGTCTCATCCGGCAGCACCAGTTCAACAAGGTAGAACTGGTTAAATTCGTTCGACCCGATACTTCCTATGACGAGCTTGAAAAGCTTACAGCTCATGCAGAGGAGATTCTCAAGCGACTTGGTCTTGCATATCGGGTAATCATACTGTGCGCGGGGGATATGGGTTTTTCCGCAGCGAAAACATATGATATCGAAGTGTGGTTGCCCAGTCAGAACAAGTATCGAGAAATTTCGTCGTGTTCGAACTTTGAGGACTTTCAGGCACGCCGCGGAAACATCCGTTACAAACCCAAAGGCAGCAAGAAAACCGAGCTCGTGCATACACTAAACGGTTCGGGCCTTGCGGTCGGCCGGACCGTCGTGGCAATTCTGGAGAATTACCAGCAGTCTGACGGGAGTGTGATCATCCCCGAAGTACTCAGACCGTATATGGGCGGAGGCGAGAGAATGATCCGTTGAGTTTTTTAGTTGAGAGTTTATGGACGCGAAGAATTAGTATCCAAGAAACTCTTAAAACGCGACGGACTTGCGAAACACGGAGAGATGGCCGAGTGGTTTAAGGCGGCGGTCTTGAAAACCGTTGAGCGAAAGCTCCGGGGGTTCGAATCCCTCTCTCTCCGCCATACATAATGAAAGAACGGTTAAACAGTCTGAATGATTTGAGCGGTTGAGAAAATAATGATGAATATGGAGAGGTGGCCGAGCGGCTGAAGGCAGCTGCCTGCTAAGCAGTTGTGGGGGTAACTCCACCCCGGGTTCGAATCCCGGCCTCTCCGCCAGTTTCAAGAAAGCTTATAAGCAGCAGCCAACGGAACACTGTAAAAATATTTTTATCATTTTCAGGAGGGTATTTCCCATGCTAAAAAGATCCATCGCCTTTATTGCTGTATTTGTTCTGGTTCTATCATTCGGAGCATGCAAGAAAAAAGAAGAGACGCCCCAGTTGCCATCAGGTCAACCGAGTGTCGGAGGGGGAATGCCCCCGGCCGGCATGCCGCCAGCGGGTATGCCGCCAGCCGTTGCGCCGAACTTACCAACGGTCGAGCGGCAAGTTGTGGTTTCGAAAGAAGTAAAGGCGAAGTGGAAGGCAGTGACACTGGCAGTTGAAGACAAAACATCCATGAAGACCAAAGAATATACCATAAACATCGGATCCCAGTTTGCCATCCCCGGCACCAAGTTGGTTGTTAAGGTGCTCAATTTCCTGCCGGACTTCAAAATGTCCGACAAGGAGTTTATGTCTCCTACGGATAAGCCGAACATGCCCGCGGTGCAGATTTTTGTTTCCGAGAATGGGAAGGAGATTTGGAGAAACTGGCTGTTCTCGTTGCAGCCCACAGTTCATCCCTTCCAGCATGAGAAGATCGGCATCACGCTTGTGGGCGGTGTTCCCAGGTAGTTTCAGATTTCGGTGTTACTAGCTCATGCGCAGATGCGTTTTTTTGCGCCCATAGCTCAGCTGGATAGAGCAACGGACTACGAATCCGTAGGCCAGAGGTTCGAATCCTCTTGGGCGCACCATCTATCCTGAACAGAATTATTATCCGAGCGCAGGAAAGGGAAATGGGACAGGGGCGGAGGACAGACGAGGATTTCATGACCCTGGCCTTGGCAGAGGCGCACAAGGCTGATGCTTTGGGTGAAACGCCGGTCGGAGCCGTACTTATCATCGGCGATGAGGTTATTTCCTCGGCCCACAATATGCGCGAGACATGGCAGGACCCCGCAGCCCATGCCGAACTGCTTGCAGTACGCGAGGCAGCGACCAGGCTCGGAAGGTGGCGGCTTTCGGACGCAACTCTATATGTGACTCTTGAGCCATGCCTGATGTGTTCTGGCGTCTTAGTGCTTGCGAGAGTCGGAAGGCTGGTGTATGGTTGCCGCGATTCCAAGGCTGGCGCGCTCGGATCGGTATACGATGTCGTGCGAGACGGCAGGCTGAACCATACCTATCGGATAACACCCGGCATTCTGGAGGCGGAATGCCGTCAGGTACTTCAAAACTTTTTTGAAAAAGTTAGAAATAAGCCCCTTGGATCGAAGGCATCGAGGGTGTGATGGGGCAACGGCTTGAAGACTCGGCACGCTTATGTAACTTCAGAACCGTAAGTTATTGATGAAACCCGGAGAGGTGGCCGAGCGGCTGAAGGCGGCAGTCTCGAAAACTGTTGTGGGGGTAACTCCACCGGGGGTTCAAATCCCCCCCTCTCCGCCATACACCAAAAAGATTTAAACGGTTCATGCGGTCGAACAAAATGAAGATCACGGAGAGGTGGCCGAGCGGCTGAAGGCGCACGCTTGGAAAGCGTGTTTAGGGAAACCTAACGTGGGTTCAAATCCCACCCTCTCCGCCATATTTAAAAAAAGTTCATAGTTTAGAGTAAGAGTTAAAATGATTATAAATGATTTTACCTTAAGCATTGAACCCTAAACAACGTGCTATTTTATAAGCGCTCATGAGCCCGGGTCCTGCGCAACCACGGTCCCGTGAACCCCGTCAGGTCCGGAAGGAAGCAGCGGTAAGCGGGGTCCGGGTGTGCCGCAGGGGCACCCGGGTTCATGAGCTTTTTATTTTTTAAAAGCGGAGACAAAAAACAAAAATGAAAAAATTGATGGGACAATGGTTGAACCCAGCTTATATCAGGATAATCTATGAATAGATTTTTCCCGTGAAGTTGTGATTTTTTCCCCTCATCGATTTCTATGTTCATCAGTAGTTACTAGGCACTGCCAGGTTGTTGCGAGGGCGCTATGAGTTACCAGGTGCTGGCTAGAAAATGGAGGCCCCAGGTTTTCGATGATGTTGTTGGTCAGGGGCACATCACGAGAACGCTCCAAAACGCGATTGTTTCGAGACGACTCGCCCATGCATTCCTGTTCTCGGGCCCTCGAGGCGTGGGAAAAACCACCACGGCTCGTATCCTTGCCAAAGCGTTGAACTGCAGTCAGGGTCCGACACCGACACCCTGCGGCAAATGCGATTCCTGTCTCGAAACCGCAGCCGGTACCTCGGTGGATGTCGTTGAGATCGACGGCGCATCGAATAGGGGCATTGAGCACATCCGCGAACTGCGCGAGGCTGTTAAATATGCTCCTGTCGGCGGCAAGTACAAGGTCTACGTGATCGACGAGGTCCATATGCTCACGAACGAGGCCTTCAACGCCCTGCTCAAGACGCTTGAAGAACCGCCGCCCCACGTCATTTTCATTTTTGCCACAACGGAACCGCAAAAAATACCCGCAACGATTCACTCCCGCTGCCAGCGCTACGGGTTCAAGCGTGTGTCGCTTCTCGAAATCATCGGGAGGCTTCGCACAATCGCCGAAGCGGAGGGCATAAAAATTACGGACCGGGGCCTTTCAATGATTGCACGCGCGGCGGAAGGCAGTATGCGGGACTCGCAGAGTCTCCTGGATCAGGCGGTTTCATATAGTGGGATGGAGATCAACGATGGTGATCTCCAGGCCACTCTTGGTACTGTAGCCCAAGAGCGTCTGCTACAATTTGCAGACAGTCTCTTAGCAAGGGATGCCAGCGATCTCCTCAAGCAAGTTGATGCTCTGATGGAGCAGGGGCAGGATATGCGCCAGTTTCTTACCGGGATGGTGGAGCATCTGAGAAATCTGATGATTGTGAAAATTACGTCTGATCCGGGCCAAATCATGGAGCTTTCCGCAGCCGATATCGAAGCCATAAGGCGACAGGCTGAAAAGGCCGAAGCAGAACAACTGCTTATGCTTTTTGACAGTCTTTCAAAAACGCTCGACGATATGCGCTGGTCGCCCCATCAGAGATTTACTCTTGAAATCGGCCTCATCAAAGCCTGCAGTCTTGCTCCGCTTCAGCCGCTTGCAGAAGTGCTTGGCCGCATAAAAGAACTCGAGACACGGCTCGAATCGGGCAAGCAGGTTTTGACGGTTCCCGCAGGAGCGCCAACACATACGACGCGAGGGGGGCGTGAATCGCCTCAATCTTTTGTCCGGCCTGTAGTACGCTCGTCAGCGGCCCCTCTTTCCCCGTCAGCAGCATCGGGCTGCGAACAGGGTGATGTTTGGGGCGTGATCATGAAAGTGCTCAAATCCAAAAAGCCGGGCCTTGCCTCTTTTTTGGAGGATAGCACACTGCTTGAAGATGCCGATACGACTTTAGTCCTCGGCGTGAAAGGTGTTTTTCAGGTTAGTCAGGCAGAAAAGCGGGAAAATCTCGACATTATCGAGCAAGCAGTCCTAGAGGTTCTGGGCAGAAAAGTTCAGGTGAAGGTCAAGCCTCTTGGAGATACGCTGAGGAGCGTTGTCAAACCGAAAAGCTCCAAAAAGATCAGACCAGAAGAGCAGGATCCCGTTGTCCAGGATATTCTTCGCGTTTTTCCACAGGGTGAAATCATAGAACATGACAACTCTACTGACTGACAACTCCCTGCAGCTGCAACCAGCCATTTAATTTTTTTATACAGCAATAAATTTCGCAATTTTTGTTGCAAAACCGAAAAATTTCTTTTAATATATTCTCCCTTAACAGTTTTTAAAATATCTTTTAATCAGGATATCCTATGTCAAAAAATATGCTCAGCAACATCATGAAACAGGCCCAGCAGATGCAGGAGCGGGTTAAAAAGCTCCAAGAGGAAGCTGGAGGAAAAACCGTGGAGGCTTCTTCCGGTGGCGGTATGGTGACCGTCGTTTCCAATGGCAGGCAGGAAGTCCTTTCCATTAAAATAGACGCCTCGGTAGTCGACCCAAAGGATATTGAAATGCTTCAGGATCTGGTCACTGCCGCGGTAAACGAGGCGCTCAGAAAATCTCAGGACCTGATGAAGGAAGAAATGTCCAAACTGACTTCAGGCATGGGGATTCCGCCCGGTTTGTTTTAGCACAGGGTTATACATGGAGCGCGGCGCACAGGACAGGGCAGCAGTAAATGAGCAAACGTCCCGGACTTCCCCGCAGGAACGAAAACAGGGGAGGGTCGGCGTGCAAGCTGTTGAAGTCTCGGGTAAGGCACTCGGTAGGATGGTCGAGGCTTTCATGAAGCTGCCCGGGATTGGCAGAAAGAGCGCCGAGCGGCTCGCCTTTGCTGTCCTCAGCATGCCGCAGAGCGAGGCTGCGGGCATAGCGCAGGCTATCCTAGACCTAAAAAATAACACTCGGTATTGCTCTGTATGCAGTAATATTACCGAGGATGAGTTGTGTAGCATATGCCGCGATGAAAAGCGCGACAGCACTCGCATATGTGTTGTTGAAGAGCCGAGCAATATTCTTGTTCTTGAAAAAAACGGCATCTTCCGGGGACGCTATCATGCGCTACTCGGTGCCATCTCTCCGCTCGATGGTATTGGCCCGGAAGACCTTAAAATCGACGCCCTCATGGATCGCTTGAAGTCTGGCTTGGTCAGGGAAGTCATCATCGCGACGAATCCCACGGTAAAGGGCGAAACAACGGCGCTCTATCTTTCCAAATTGATCAAACCTCTCGGGATCAGTGTCAGCCGGATCGCCTATGGCCTTCCGGTCGGCGGTGATATTGAGTACGCCGACGAGAATACCGTCCAGCGGGCGCTCGAAGGCCGGCGGGAAATGTGATTTAATGGCTGACTTCGGATAGTGGAGTGCAGATTGAACAATAAATCCGAAATCGCAATCCGAAATTGAGCAGGAGGACAAATCCATGGCAGATATGATTGAAATCAGGTGGCACGGAAGAGGGGGTCAGGGAACCGTCACCGCGGCCAAGGTGCTCGCTGACGCCTGTCTTTCCGGCGGACGCCAGGTGCAGGCGTTCCCGGAATATGGGCCGGAACGCGCTGGTGCGCCGCTCCGTGCATACAACCGTATAAGCGAAAAAACGCTCCGGATGCATTGCCCTGTGCTAAATCCGGGAGTGGTTGCGGTGGTGGATGCGTCGCTCCTTGACGCGATCAACGTTGCTGAAGGCGCGAAAGACGATGCCATCTTCGTAATCAATACTAGTAAGGACCCGACAGAAGTCCGTGAGAAACTGAAAGCAAAGCCTTCCCAGAAGGTTTTCACGATCGATGCGACCAAAATCGCGATTGAGCAGATCGGTCGGCCAATGCCGAACGCCTCCATGCTCGGTGCTGTAAACAAGGCCACGGGGATTGTGGCAATGGATATGCTACTCGATGACGTGAAAGGGAGCTTCGGTAAGAAGTTCGCCCAGAAGATCATTGATGGAAATCTGGCAGCGGTTAAGCGCGGATACGAGGAGGTAAGGCAGGGATGAAACAGATGAACTGGAAAGAATTGCCTCATGCTGGAACGATCCTAAAGGCCGGCAATGCGAATGAATATAATACAGGTTCTTGGCGTTCGTTTAAGCCGAGGTGGGTCCAAGATAACTGCATTCAGTGTCTGTTCTGCTGGATTTACTGCCCCGATTCCGCGGTCACGGTAAAAGATGAAAAGATGACTGGTTTCGATTATGATCACTGCAAAGGCTGCGGTGTATGCGCCATGGAATGCCCGGGCAAGAAGGGCAACAAGGCCATTGTCATGGAAGAGGAGGGCAAATAATTATGGCTGTAGCGACGACAAAAACCGTGGCGGTCACTGGCAACCAGGCTGTTGCCGAAGCGCTCCGCCAGTTAAACCCCGATGTGATGCCCGCCTATCCCATTACGCCGTCAACAGGAATCATGGAGTCGTTTACCACTTTCGTCTCGAACGGCAAGGTGGACACCGAGACGATCCTTGTAGAGAGTGAACACAGCGCCATGAGCGCCTGCATCGGTGCATCTGCGGCGGGCGGCCGCGTTGCAACGGCGACGAGTGCACAGGGTCTGGCCCTTATGTGGGAGATGCTCCACATTGCGTCCGGTTATCGCCTGCCGATTTTGATGGCGCTCGTAAACAGGGCATTATCCGCGCCGCTCAATATTCACGGCGATCACTCAGACGGCATGGGCATGCGCGATTGCGGATGGATCCAGCTCTTTTCGGAAAATGCCCAGGAAGCGTACGACAACACGATCATGGCCTACAGGATCGCGGAGCACAAGGACGTGCGGTTGCCGATCGCGGTTAACATGGATGGATTCATCATAAGCCACTCCATCGAGAGCATGCAGTACATGACCGATGAAAACGTGAAAAAGTTCGTAGGTGAATATATCGCCATCAATCCACTGCTTGATATCGACAACCCGAAGAGCATCGGGGCGCTCGTGCTGCCGGACTACTACATGGAGCACAAGCGCGCCCAACACGAGGCCATGCTGAATGTGAAGCGCGTCGTAGAAGAGGTATCCGACGAATTTGCTGGGATTACGGGCAGGAAATATGACCTGTTCGAATCGTACCGGATCGAGGATGCTGAGATCGTGCTTGTGGCGCTGAACTCCGCCGCCGGCACGATCAAAGATGAAGTCGACCGGTATCGTGCGAAAGGTGTCAAGGCTGGCCTGCTGAAACCCCGGCTTTTCCGACCCTTCCCCTATGACGAAATAGGCGCCGCGCTCAAGAACGCTCAGGCTGTCTGTGTCATGGACCGTGCGGATTCCTACGGAGGCTATGGCCCGCTGTTTATGGAAATCGCTTCAGCACTATATCCCCAGCGAGGACCAGTTATGTTCAACAAAATCTACGGCCTCGGCGGTAGGGACCTGATGCCCCTCGATGTGGACACGGTGATTGAAGAGACCGCGGAAGTCGCCAAGAGCAGCAAAGTCAGGATGATGAAAGAGTACATTACAATCAGAAATTAATAAATAAAGTCAACCGCAGAGGGCGCCGAGGACAATGAGAGTCGAACGTTGATTCCCTCAGTGGCTTTGTGGTTATCCAAGGAGAAGAGAATGAGCACGACACCGGAAAAATCCCTGACTCTTAAATCGCTGTCACACAAACCGAATCAACTCACTGGCGGTCATCGAATGTGTTCTGGGTGCGGCGCGCCGACGGTTGTGCGCCAAGTTCTCTTGGCCATAGACGGACCCATTGTGATCGCGAACGCCACGGGCTGTCTTGAGGTGTCGACCTGTCTGTTCCCATACACAGCCTGGCAGGTACCCTGGATGCATAGTGCTTTCGAAAACGCCGCTGCCACTGCCTCTGGGATAGAAACGATGTACCGGGCGCTCCGGAAAAAAGGCAAAATCAGCAAGGATATCAAGTTTATTGCTTTCGGTGGCGACGGCGGCACCTATGATATTGGGTTCCAAGCGCTTTCTGGCGCAATGGAGCGGGGTCACCAGCTCCTTTATATCTGTTACGATAACGGCGCCTACATGAACACCGGTATCCAGCGATCGAGTGCTACCCCCCTCGGCGCAGACACAACCACGCAGCCAGTAGGCTCTCAAGTTCAGGGAAAAACGCAACGCCGTAAGGATCTCACACGCATAATGGCCGCACATAATGTGGCTTATGCTGCGCAGGCTTCACCGCATAACTGGAAGGACCTCATGACCAAAGTGAAAAAAGCTCTGGAAACAAACGGGCCTGCCTATATGGGTGTTATCGCTCCCTGCAACCGTGGGTGGAGGTCTCAGACCAATGATTCGATCCTTTTGTCCCGGCTCGCGGTCGAGACGTGCTACTGGCCTCTCTATGAAGTCCAGGATGGCAAGTGGACCATTAACTATGATCCGAAGGATAAAAAGAAGCCTGTTGCGGATTGGCTCAAGCCGCAGGGTCGGTTTAAACATTTTTTTGCGCCGGGAAATGAGGCGTTGCTGGAGAGGTTCCAAAATCTTGTGAACGAAGACTGGGAGAGCCTGAAGAAACTCCAGGAGATGTCCAAGGGTTGATTTTCACGATTCTGATTCCGAACCAAAATAGCCGGGGTGCTGCATCCCCGGCTATTTTTACGTGAAGGATAGAGCCAAAAAAAGCTTGAATTCTCACGATTGATATGGTTTAATAACGTCACCTGAGCATTTTGTACTGGGCCATGCAGTTTGGATAAGGAGATGCAGACATGCTGGGTGCCGATTTAGTGATGTATGAAGAAGAGTTTAAACAGATAGACGGAGAACTCCAGCGTCTTCTTCAGCAGGCAAATGCAAAGGTCGTCTTTCTTGTGGACAAGAATGGCCAGCTCATTGCTGCGACCGGTGAGACGGAGAACCTCGACACGACGTCGCTGGCATCGCTGACGGCTGGCAATATTGCCGCAACCGGCGGCATGGCCAAGCTTCTGGGCGAGAAGGAATTTTCCATCCTCTTCCACGAGGGTGCGCGAGACAATATTCATATTTCCATTATTGGACAGCGTGTAATTCTCGTTGTCATTTTTGATCAACGCTCTTCATTGGGTCTCGTACGACTCCGCGTGAAAAAGAGTGCCGAGATTCTCAGCAACATATTCAACCAACTCCTGCAAAAAGTGGAAACGGGAAAAGATTCCGACAAGGGCAGCGAATCTCCCTTTGCCGAGATTACCGACGAAGACATCGATAAGCTCTTCGGTTAAAGGCAGCCTAGTGTATTCCACAATGATCACAAGGAGAGAGATTACGACTCCATGTCCTTTATCAATTATTCTTCGCGAGAGATAAACTGCAAGATCGTCTTCTACGGTCCCGGCCTCTGCGGAAAGACGACCAACCTGCAGTGGATTTATAAAAAAACCAACCCAGACAGCAAGGGCAAGATGATCTCTCTAGCGACGGAAACGGAGCGTACCCTGTTTTTTGATTTCCTGCCACTGGCGCTTGGCGAAATCCGCGGATTTAAGACCCGGTTTCACCTTTACACCGTTCCGGGCCAGGTCTTCTACGATGCGAGCCGCAAGCTCATTCTCAAGGGTGTTGACGGTGTTGTGTTCGTCGCCGATTCGCAGATCGAGCGTATGGAAGCTAATATCGAAAGCCTCGAAAATCTTCGGTCAAACCTCGCCGAACAGGGATATAATATGGACGCGGTGCCCTTGATCATTCAGTACAATAAACGGGACCTTCCGAATGTTGTGCTGATCGAGGAAATGCGCAAAGCGCTGAATTCGAGGAATGTTCCTGATTTCGAGGCCGTAGCAAGCGAGGGCACGGGTGTGTTCGATACTCTCAAAGCGATTGCAAAACTAGTTATCATGCAATTGAAAAAGGGTCGGGAAGGTTAAGGTTCCAGGATCCGCCAGCTACGTATAAAAGGAACCAAAAAACTAAATAACCCGTTGACATATCAGGTTATATGTGGTAATTATACCAGCCTGATTTCATTGTTCCATCTAAATTAAAACAAACTGATCATTCCCGGATAGCTCAGTCGGTAGAGCTGGTGGCTGTTAACCACCCTGTCGCAGGTTCGAGTCCTGCTCCGGGAGCCATAACAATATGAATAGTCCAATTCCTAAGGGAATTGGACTATTTTTACTTAGCGGCTATTGTCAAGATGTACTCGCGGGTTGGGGTCAATCAGTTAACGTGACCGACGAAGTCCGCCGCTCGGCGACTTTGGTCAGTTCATTCGCGATGTTCGGGCTTTCAAGCCGCATGAGGCTTTCTTCCACGACGCCGTAACTCAAGAGATTTATGCTGCCGTACCAGACGATCTTCTGGTCGATCACGGCGAATTTCTGGTGGATCTTCGAACGAAACACGACGCACACGCCGGAGCTGTCCAACGTCTTCAGGGTTTCGCGCAACGCGGCCCCGTCTTTTTCCTTGAAATCCTCCGGCGGTCTGGTCACGACAATCGTTTTGACTTCGTTTTTTACAGCAGTTTCGCGAAGGCCGTTGTGCCGCAGAGCACCCCTATGTCATGGTTGAGCAGTTTTTCGAGGGCAGCGTTCTGGTCGTCCCGTAGAACACCTTTGAATTCGACGTCGATCTTCCTGCCGTGATTAGTTTTGTCCACCCAGGCGACACCCACCCCGTGTTCGGTCATCAGCTCGTTCAGTTCCTTCCGGCATCCCCTCGGCAGACAGAGATATTCGGAAGTCTCTTCAGCGCAGCAGATGATTCTCGGTTTGCCGTAAGTCGGGAAGCGCATCGCCTGTGTTCTATAGAACTCAGGGTTACTGAAGGCAGCCAGACGTTTGATTCGGTTCAAGCACCTCTGCGATATGCCGGCTTTGGGGACATACAGCATATTCGCGTTGACAAGCTCGAGCGCCTCCGGGAAATCCGACGGCAGCAATTTGACCGCCGCTGTTTCCCAGGGTTTATGCGGTTCTTCTTCAACGAGCTTCAAGACGCCGAGTTCATTTCCTCGGCAAAGTGTTGCCGTGAGCGAAACAAGGTCTTTTTCGGTCAGTTTTCGGATAGCAACCAAGTACGACCATTGATCGGGATAGGAATTAAAATCTTCGTCGATAAATTCGCTGTTTCGGGCGTTCCTCGCTTCTTTTTGCAGAGGGAGCGCAATCAGGTTTCCCAAGCCGCCCGCAGGCATCGTGTCCTGATTGGGGAACAATCTATCATAGGATTTAAAGGTGAGCTCGTGCCGCGCGCTCATGGTCCGGGTGAGTAAGGCCGTGCCGAATTTTCTGGCAACCACGGCGGACAGCGGCTCTTCAAAGAAGACCCAGGCATGGGCGCCGTTGCCTGAGCGGGAGCGTTCGACTGCAAGCGGTATCTCATGTTCAGACGCCATTTCTCGTAGGGCCGCGATGTCTTTGCGCCATTCCTCTTCGTCCAGATCGATGGCCAGAAACCGGCATGTCTCATCGGGAAGCATCGGGTAGACGCCGGCGACAATGTTCCCGCGCAGATGTTCTTCTACGACTTTTTCATTAAAAGGGACATACGCTGTATGGCCGCATGCTGAGCACTTGACCTGCGGTTTAGCGCAAAGCCCGCGTTCCCATTCGTTTATACAATACGGCGAATAACCGGAGGTCCCCTTCTTCCTGTTTTCCCACCGTCTGGCGTAAACGTCGTCCCGACCCTTGAAGAGCGACAGAAAAAGCCTGATTTTGTCGCCTACGTCCGATCTGCCGTTGACCAGCGACGGTAAAAAGGGTTTCCGTGTCCGGTCACCGAGGGTCGCTTCCGCTCCCTGTGTATTTTGCGAAATCTGATCCGGAGCAGGCAAGGGCTCGTCACGCAATCGGGCTTGTAACTCCCTGATTTCTTCCCGTAACCTCACGTTTTCGGCGAGCAGGTCCTGATACTGTTCGCGCAGCTCTCGTGCGGAGGAGTCTTTATCTGTCATGAGTCTACCTCATTAACCTCATTGCGCATAGTACGCATATTATCTTAAAGCGGTCATGAAAATAAAGTTATTCTTTTGACTCCCACCTGCAAACCGGCTATAATTATTACCAGATTAGGCCTTTGTCGGCAATAACTACGACCACTACCGATCCTATGCTAGAGACTATAAAAACTATCCTTTTGGATTTCCAGGAAATCAAACTTGAAACCGGAGTTTCCCGGCGCTTGCGCCTCGAGACGGTGCACGGCAAAGCCTCGGTCTGTATCGGGGTCCGTCGCAGCGGAAAGTCAACATACCTGTTCCAGGTTATTGAGCGGCTTCTCGAAGGCGGCGTATCGCGTGACAACATCCTGTATCTGAATTTCTTTGACGACCGTCTGCACAATCTGCGTCATGACAGCCTGGGGCAGATACTTGAGGCATATTATTCTCTCTTCCCGGAGAAGAAAAACTCAGAAACAGTCTATTGCTTCTTCGATGAGATTCAAGCGATCCCAGGTTGGGAGCCTTTCATAGATCGTCTTATGCGTACTGAAAAATGCGAAGTATATCTCACAGGGTCATCGGCGCATATGCTTTCGAAGGAACTCGCAACGCAGATGCGCGGCAGGGCGCTGTCATGGGAGATGTTTCCGTTTTCATTTCAGGAATTCCTCGACTGGAAAGGGCATGCAAGTGCCGGCCCTCGCTCCACAAAGAAGAGGCTTATCATTAAGAAAGACTTTGCGGAATTCTGGGATACCGGCGGCTTTCCCGAGGTGCTCGGTCTGAGCAGAAATCTGAGGATCAGGACCCATCAGGAATACTTTCACGCCATCCTGTTTCGGGATTTGGTCGAACGCCACGATGTTTCCCATCCGAAAGCGGTGACCGACCTGGCTCATTTCCTCGTGGACAACACGGCAGCTCTCTATTCAGTGAACAGCCTCACCGGGTATCTGAAATCACTTGGGCACAAGGCACCCAAATCCGCAGTATCGGATTATCTGGAATGGTTCGAAGATGCCTACTTTCTATTTACCGTGCGTATTTTTGATGCATCCCTGGCGCGCAGCAATACTAACCCAAAGAAGATCTACTGCATCGATCATGCGTTAGTCGCGTCGGTATCGTCAGGGATTCTGGTCAATTCAGGACATCTTCTGGAGAATCTAGTCTTTACTGCGCTTCGGCGATACCACCCGGAAATCTACTATTACAAGACCAAGACCGGACGAGAAGTGGATTTTATTGTGCCGACACGAGAACGCGAGCGTATGTTGGTCCAGGTGTGTGAGTCCCTAGCCGAACCGAAAACGAAGCAACGGGAGACAACGGCCCTCACAGAGGCGATGATTGAGCAGAAAATAAAATCTGGTACTATCGTAACCAGGAATGAAGAGGAGCGGATTGAAACCGGACACGGGGCTATTGATGTTGTTCCGGTATGGCGTTTCCTTCTCAACATGTCAGAAGTGGCAGAGTAGCCGGCTGTCACCCCGGTTCAAAACGTAAAAGGAGGTCACCATTCGCAACTACAAGTACAAAGATCGCCGAAGATCATTAAACTTCGCAAGCTGACACAGACTCAGGCCTCATCGCTGCTCAAGATGACTCAGCCCAAACTGTCCAATATGCTGCATGGACGGTTCCGGGACATCTCGGCAACAAAGATGCTTGAGTGCATGACCCTCCTGGGCCGCGACGTACAGATCGTTGTAAAACCGGCTTCTCGTTCGCGCAAGACAGGCCACGTTTCGGTACTCTTCGCCTGATTAAATGCTACTGAAGATGATTGACAACTCACTTCAAGGTCCATGTCGTACCGATGCGGGCCAGAACCCCCAATTTCCAGAGCGCGGCGAGAAGGCCACCAATCAAGGTAACATAACCAAGAAGATAAATACCCGTTCATTTCATGACAACCCCCCGAGCTTACCTTTCCTTTTTTTCCGTGAAATTCTGCTCACGTAGGCGCAGTGCACACCGAGATGACCGGCGATCGAACATTGAGCGTATCTGTGCTTCTCAATAACCTCGGCTATCTTCCTGTCCCGCTGCTTTTGTCGTGAGTATACTCTTAGTGAATATTTTTCAAGCTAAGGACAGTTGGGTGTCAAATGGTGATAAGATGGGTAGGTGATTGAAAAATACAACTTCAAACTTGCACATGGGATCATCTAGCTAAAAGTGCAATGTACAGGATATTGTTGCGTTTTTGTTATGGTTCAAAAAAATAATGACTACAATTAGAACTGAGTTCAAAGATGCACGTTAACGTATGTAATCTGCACATGCATAAGTGTGTGACCAATTCTTTCGAAAATGCGACGGATCAGTCTGTTTAACAATCGTGAAGTTAAAATAACCTTATTTTATTGAAATTTGTTCTTATGTAAGTATGCAAGGCATGACGAATTGCGCTTCGATACAAGACAATTAGGTGTCGTGATTTATCGGCTATTCAGAAGAGTGTCCTCTATTGAGCCCTGATGAAAGGAACCTTTCTCAAAACGGCACGGTGTTTAGAGAGATCCACAATCTGTGTGACACTGTTTCTACCCGATTTAATTTTTCCCTTGTTTCAATCACCCACTTTAGGCTATATTTCGGTCATCATTGTTACTTGCAGAACCCTCGACAAAAGGAAACAATCCCATGACATTGATAAAAAGCAGCGCTTCCAAAAAGAAATTAAAACCTCTTAAACTGAAAGTCTCCCGCACTCATAAGCCCGAGGACCTTTCGCTCGAAGACTGGCAGCGCGCCCTCAGAAAACAGTTCGGCGAACAACAGAAGTTCATCCTCCGAAACAACGGAGAGCATCCGATCTTTTCCGAGTTCTCGCTCACCAACCCGGCCACGGGTAAAACTTACAAACTCGCCATTCGCGGGCGTGACGCGGGCGACAACTACTGCTCCTGTCCGGATTTCAGCGTCAACAACCTTGGCACCTGTAAACACATCGAATTTACTCTTGCTAAACTGGAAAAGAAACCAGGTGCGAAAAAGGCGTTCAAGGAGGGCTATGCCCTGCCCTATTCCGAGACGTTTCTGCACTACGGGCTGAAGAGGGAAATACGGTTCAAGCCCGCCGCTGACGCTCCCGCTGTGCTGCGCACCCTCGCACGCAAGTTTTTCGACGCACAGGGGAGCTTGAAGCCTGAGCGTATCCTGGATTTTCCTGATTTTCTTGACGCATCACGGCGCATAGGTAATCACGAACTGCGCTGCTACGACGACGTTATGGCTTTTGTCGCGGAACATCAAGACAAGGAACATCGGGCTGGTGTCATAGCGTCGAAGCTGAAACAGGGGATAGGGAGCCCGGAGTTTCACAAGCTTCTGAAAACCGAACTGTACCCCTACCAGAAGGAAGGCGCGCTGTTCGCGGTCCGTGCGGGTCGCTGTTTGATTGGCGATGACATGGGCCTCGGCAAAACCATTCAGGCTTTGGCAGCTTCGGAGTTGCTGCACCGGCTATTCAATATCAGGAAGGTACTTATCGTCACCCCCACTACGCTCAAACATCAATGGCATGCCGAGATCGAGAAGTTTACCGATAAGAGCGTTTGCGTGGTTGAGGGTATGAACACGGAGCGGGTACGACTGTATCGGGCAGAATCATTTTACAAAGTCATAAACTATGAGGTTGTGTTCCGCGACGCGGACTTGATCGAGGCGTGGTCCCCAGATCTCATCATCCTCGACGAGGCGCAGCGAATCAAGAATTGGAATACCCGAACAGCGAAATCGGTCAAGCGGCTCGAATCAATTTTTACCGTGGTACTGACCGGAACACCGCTTGAAAACAAGATTGAGGAACTGCATTCGATCATGGAATTTATCGACCGGCTCCATCTGGGTCCTCTCTATCGTTTCGTCCACAATCACCGCATTGTCGACAACGTCGGCAAAGTGACCGGCTACCGTCATCTCCAGACCATCCGCGAGTCGCTCATGGGCGTTATGATCAGGCGGACGAAGAACGAGGTGCTCCGGCAGCTCCCGGAGCGCACGGACAAGAACTTCTTCGTGCCCTTGACCCGGGAACAATTCGTGATCCACGACGAATATCGCGAGATAGTGGCCAGGCTCGTGGCCAAATGGAGGCGCTATAGATTCCTGTGCGATGCGGACCAGAAACGGCTCATGATCGCGCTCAACCTTATGCGTATGGTTTCCGACAACACATATCTGGTGGACAAAAAGACAATACACGGACCCAAGATCGAAGAGCTGGAAATCATTCTCCAGGAGCTTGTGCTGGAGGGCGACGAAAAAGTCGTCATTTTCACCCAATGGCTTAGAATGGCCGAACTCGTTGAGGAAAGATTAAAGAGAAACAATATAGGATACACCCACTTGCACGGCGGCGTCCCCTCCAAGGGGCGGCGCGATTTGATTGCAAAATTTAGGGAGGACCCGAAATGCAGCGTCTTCCTCTCGACCGACGCCGGCGGGGTGGGGCTCAATCTTCAAAGCGGTTCTGTCGTGATCAACATGGACATCCCCTGGAATCCGGCAGTTCTTGAACAGCGAATCGGCAGAGTCCATCGGATGGGCCAAAAGAAGCGGGTCCGCGTGATCAACTTTGTGACCGCAGGTTCTATCGAAGAGCGCATCCTCGAATTGCTTAAGTTCAAGAAATCAGTATTCGCAGGCGCGCTCGATAAGAACGGCCAGGATATGGTCATGGTCGGCGAATCACAGCTTAATAAACTTATGAAGACTGTGGAAACGATGGCGGGAAATATCGCGCAGCCTGACCCAGCCATGGAACGGCAGAGACAAAAAGAAGATGATCTCGCGGAAAAGCTGGAGATAAGCGATGCGGTAAAGGAAAAAACTGGATCAGAGGATTCCGACAATGGTCGCGGAGACAGGCCCGATTCACTGAGCGACCTGCTTCAGAGCGGCGCCCGGTTCCTGATGAGCCTCGGAGATCTGATGGCGAAGCCTGGAGAGCCGGTGGAGAAACGCCTCCAAACCCTGATCAGCCGGGACGATGCTACGGGAACCGCATACCTGAAAATACCTTTACCCGAAACGAAAACGATAAAGATGGTTTTTGCCGCTCTCGGTGAGCTGCTATCGCAGACTGCGCAGCCCGAAGGAAATAGGGAATGACCCATGTGACAACTGCACGGGTGTTAGCTCTATACTTCATCAACGGCGGTTAGCCTCGAATTAACATGAATAAGTTAACAGCTTGTGTACGTAGCGTATTCACCCATTGCTGAAGTTGATTTACAGACTAATAAGCGACTTCATTGCCTTGCTGCAGCAAATCAAGCGAAGAGTACCGACACATGGCCTGTCTTACGCGAACGGGAAACCGGCTCGACGACGATCTGCACGTAGCGGCCCAGGAGGGTCATGCATTCAAGCATCTTGGCTTCCGAAATACCGCGAAAGTGGCCGTGCATCATGTTGGATAGCTTGGGCTGAGTCATCACGAGCAGCGATGAGGCCTGCGTCTGTGTAAGTTTACGCAGTTTAATGATCTCAGCAATCTTCGCGGCAAGCTGGGTCTCAACCAGCATCTCGTCTGCATCCACCATGCCGAGATCGGCATACATATTCATGCTTCCTTTTTAAATCTTGCTCATGGTCATACTCCTTCCGAAAGCTGGCGGGCCAATTTCAGCCGCGCTTCGGTCATTTCCTTATTTTGTTTTGACGTCTCAACACCTTTGCGCGATTTTTTCTGGAAACAATGCTGCACATAGACGCCGTTGCTGAATCTGACGGTATACACAGCGCGATAAGTGCTGCCGTCGTAATCCTCCGCTACCTCAAGCACTCCGGCTGACTCGAACCCTTTGAGCGTCTTGGCCAGCTGATGCTTTTGACCACCCTGCGCCAAATATAACGCATAGCCGACGACATCGACCACGCCGGCATTTTCAGAAGATCCTTTTTTGCTGATCCTACCCAGAACAAAGGCTTCAAATCGTCTGCTCTCCTAGCAGAGTTATACCTAAATGGATATAAAAAGCAAGTCAAATTACAGTCATCATGCTATATAAATAGTGTTTGTGAAGATATTGATGTAGAATTTAGTCGTTTTAGCTGAATTAACATCATTTTTCATGCTCTGGAGATAATATAGCTTATTGTTGGTATTTTTTCTTGATAGGGGTCATTAAAAAGCCGAAATGGTACCGAAACGAGTTTTGCTGAGAGTCTCGCTCGGGGAGCCATACCAATACGAAAAGGTCAATTTCTAAGGAAATTGGCCTATTTTTACTTCGCCCTTGTCTGTCCCGCTTTGCTGTATGTATCTTCGAAGTTGATTCTGATTAAATATTACACTTCTTGTTCCATAATACCAATAAATATGACCTCTTCGAGGAGCAGGCGTTAGTGCAAGAGGAACAAGCATGCTTAGCTGATAAGAAAGCTCGGGAGCGGAGCAGAGAGCGCGAAGCAGAGCGGCGGGTCGAACATGATCGCGCATATATAGATCTATTCGCTAAACGAATTCGCGAACTATTTCCCTTTTGTCCTCCAGAAAGAGAAGTAATTGCGGAACACGCATGCCTTAAATACAGCGGCCGTATCGGTCGTACGGCGTCCGCAAAGGATCTGGAGGAAAAGGCCGTTCTGTTAGCCGTAATCGCTCATATCAGAAATACTGAGACGTCATACGACAGACTTTTAGCGATGAGGTATGATAGGCGGGAAGCGCGGAGTCGTGTCGAAGGTAGAGTAGATGAAATCATTGCTACCTGGAGCCGTCGTAAATAAATTATGGAGAATAAGTGACCATGCTAAACAGATCTGTCGCAATAATTCGGTTAAAAGAGCCATTCTTGAAATGGGTAAAGACACTTCCTGATCTTGCAGACGTTTCCAAGGACATCATCAATCATGATACTACCGCTTATCTTTTGCCAGCGCTTATTTATGATTCTGAAGAGGCAGAATTACTTCAACAATTTCATGACCTAATTTTTGAAGAACAGCTTAATGGATGGTGGAAGGAAAAGAGCGACTGGCCTAAAAAACGTGACATGACAACGTTCAAAAAATGGTTTGATGTAGAATTTCATTCCCTAGTAATTGATCTAGTCGAAGCGCCACTTCAAGATGACGAATGATATATTGATTGAATAGAGGAGACATTTGCGACATACAAAGATTCTGGATGAATTGTGTGATATTTGCTATGTACGTGAAATCGCGAGGTCCTTTCTGGTCATACAACAGTAGACAACCATATTCAATGCTTTCACTGCAAAGGTTGCGTCGAATATTTACGGCCAGGAGAAAAGAATTACAATAAGCGCTTCGATGATAAATATATTGATGCTGTTTTTAAAACCCTTCATGCACCACCAATCAATTATGATATTAATAGAACAACGTGGAAACTATCGGATATCCAGTCCGTTTTATCAAAGGAAGGCATTGATATAGGCAAGACCTGCATCAGCAAAATTATAAAAGATGCCGGTTTCGATCCGGATGTCGAAATTGATGATGCGCAGAGATCGCTAATATCGAAGCTCATCTAATGCTCGAATGAGATGTTAGTATTTCAAATAATGCCGGATAGTAAGGCGCATACTTTAGTCGAATTGACATTCATTCGCGTTGCGATAATTTTAAAATATAATTAATATTTTTGGGTGCTTGCATATATCTGTGAGAAATTTGAGACGGTTTGACTGTCGGCACCATGCCGAGCGCCCTCAGTCGCGGTACATGGCGAGAAGATTCACGCCAAAACAGAGACGTGAAACTTGCTGGAGAGCGACGTGGGCCGGATAATGAGTTCTAAGGCTGGTTCTTATTCGAGCATCTGGTGAACAGTGAGGAGGATTCGATGATAGCTCTTAAGCCTGGAGTACAAGCTCCTGACTTTTCTCTTTCAACCACCCCCGATCAGAAAGTATCCCTCTCCGACTTTCGTGGACAGCCCGTAGTCCTCGTCTTCTATCCGGCCGATTGGAGTCCCGTTTGCAGTGATCAGTTGGCGCTCTATAATGAGTTAAAACCCGAATTCTCCGAGTTCGACGCGCAAATCATCGGCATCTCGGTCGATGGTGTCTGGTGCCATCTCGCCTTCAGCAAAGACCGCAAACTGCATATTCCGCTCTTGGCGGACTTTGAACCGAAAGGCGCAGTGGCCCGTCAATACGGTGTTTACCGAGAGAAAGACGGCGAGTCGGAACGGGCGCTGTTTGTCATCGATGCCGAGGGCATTATTCGTTGGAGTTACGTCTCGCCGGTGGGCATCAATCCGGGTGCCGATGGAATATTGAAATCGCTCGAATCAATGACCTAAGGCCAAAAGTAGCGAGCGTCCGAAACTAAGTCAGGAGGGATTATGGAAAATTCCGCCAAGCTCACCCAGCGCGTTTCAGCGCGTGACCATGCCGAAGGACCCACAGATGCTCCTTTGACATTAGTAGAGTACGGCGATTATCAATGCTCTTACTGTGGAGCTGCCTATCCCATCATAAAGCGCTTGCAGAAAACGTTGGGGAAGAAGCTGCGATTTGTGTTTAGGAATTTCCCCGTGACCCAGGCGCACCCCTATGCTATGATCGCGGCCGAAACGGCGGAAGCCGCGGCACTTCAGGGTAAGTTTTGGGAGATGCACGATCTGCTTTATGAACAGCAAACCTTACTCGAGCCGGATATCATTCCCTCGTGGGCTAAAAGGATTGGGTTGGATATCGATAAATTCGGAAACGATATCAAACAAGGCGTTGTGAAAAAACGTATCAAGGAAGATCGCCAGAGCGGCATCCGCAGCGGCGTTAACGGTACGCCAACATTTTATGTCAACGGAACACGCTACGATGGCTTGTATGATTATGATTCGCTCCTGGTTATATTATGCACCCAGCGAGAAAAGGAAAATTTGCTGCCTCTCAAAGACATCTATCTTCATGATCCATCGTATTAATGATGCATCTTTTTGTTCATGGGTGTCCATAGGCAGCCAATCTCCTTTCTCACTTGATGTTGAATCTGTAGTTGCCCGCGGTACGGTGTCCGTCCCTTGCTACAACGCTCCAGTAGACTATGTATTCACCGGGAGGCAATGCAGGCACGCTGACCTCGAGAGGTGTTGAGTCTGACGAATCCACGTGCCCGTCTCCTTTGTCCACCCTCCGGTTGTCTTTCGCAGCATAGACCATGATCGAGGAAAAGAGAGGCTCCAACTCACTATCGAACCAGATGCGGACAATTGCGGGAGGCATCGAGATTGTGGAGCCTACTTTCGGATCGGCGTGGTCAGGATATGCATGTCCCTGGGCCGCAACTGGCATCAGGAAGAGAAGTAAAAGGAAGATGATTTGTGCCTCCATTATATTGAGAATATGTAGCCGGATTCTCACGGGAAAATCGGTTTCCCTATGCTCTTCGGGAAAAGGTCGTCGATAAATAGGTGAAACAAGGCGTAGACGCCGGTGCCCGCTCCCGAGCGCGGGTTCATGGGAATTTCTGCGGCAGGGCCAAGCTCCGTATATTTCCCAATCCAGGTGATCCCCGAGTTTACGCTCCCGGATGTCTGATCCTTACAATCTGTGTTCAGACAGGTATCCATGGGGAATTCGACAACAGCGACCATGCGGTTGAAAGGCTGACCGAGACCTATATCCTTGACAACGGACTGGAGATACATCAGGCTATACTGTACGGAGAACGCCCACGTCAATGAAGTGGGGTTGTTTGTTACCGCACCTGTGTCATCCGTAGTCGTTTTGCTCGTCGGAACACTCAGGCCGATGACGCCGGTGACGGCGAGGGGTCTTAAAAAGCTTGATGAGTCAAACAGGTCGCCAAAACCTTTCCCAAAATAGAAATCCGGCGAAATGGTAGAGAACGGTTCGGATACGCTAGGATTGCCCGTGTTCCCGATCTCATCTGACACGCCGACAGAATCGTTTCATGCTCGGCACTCGTGTAAAACTGGTACTTCAAATTCACATCCAGATTCACGAAACCGCTTAAGGTCCCATCGCTCTCGGTGGAGGTGCTGGTACTGTTCATCGACTTCTACTCCGAAGTTGGGCAAGATGCGTTTGGAGTATCCGACATCAAGTGACGAAGTCTGAATCCGAGGCCCGCCTGCTTCATCTTTATCGAATTATACAGCACGGAAAACTCGTCAGAAATGAACGGATCGTCCACAGCGAACGTTGTCGGGAAAAACCGCTGCCCAGCGACCCCGTGGGCGTATGACGTCAATGGGATTATTACGACAACGATATTGAGCACAAAGCGGAGTGCCAGGTACAACCAATATATTGTTGAGATCCCCCTCCTGTAGGTCATTAAAGTCCTCCGGATATAAAGAGAATCAGATGGCCGCAGTCTGACACACATCACAGCCTTGAACCGAACGCCTTGGAGACACGACCGAGATATTCATTGTTTACAAGAACGTATCCCATTCACCAGCATCTATCACATCTTCATCGATTCTGTGGAAGCATCTTATCGAAAAGGTCTATGACTTTTCCTGCCGAAGCGCGATCTTGCGCCTGTCTGCCGTCATTGCTTGTTGCCGATAACACCGTTCGCATGCATTTCACTCATCGCATTGCCTATCAGGATTTCTGTCAATACGAAGCGGGCATCGGACAACATTATTTTTCTTATGTTCGATGGAATATTTGGCCAAATTCTCGGCATTCCCGCCCTAGTGCAGGTGCTCGTGCATCACCGCCCGTGCCGTGCATCCTGCCGATGTCCTGGTGTTCCATTTCACCTATCATGCCGCCTTCTTGCATGCCCCCGCCTTAATAACCATGCAACGGTACATCTGTGCCTGCGCAGTCCAAACTGACACCGCAATAAAGATGAACCTGGAGAGTGTACGGACCAGCCTTTTTCTTTTACACATACACGCCCTTAAATTTATATGCACATATGATCAATGGTAGCAGAGAGAAGAAACAAATACAATTCTTCGGTGCATATAGAAATTTCGGCTCATCTCCAAGATGTTGTAGCACATGCTGGTGCACGTCCTGTTCTTGTATTCTCTGTCTCTGGTATACATAAATCCCCTTATCCGGGACTGAATGCGCTGGATTTATTTATTCGCTATCCACTTCATCTGCTACCTGTATCAAATGCTACATGCACTACTGCAAATGCTCCACAATAATAATTATTCTTTGTTTTCCTGCCTATAAAAGCATGATTTATCGTAAGAAGTTGTAGCTGATAGGATGGCATGGACATTGCTACTATTAAGAACGGGAGGTCAGTAATGCGGATTCACGTGGTCATCTTCTTAATGGTGGTTCTCTTCATTCCTTCAGTTTCACTTGCTGATGATTCCCCCATCACCCTAAAAGACCTGGAGCAGGAGGCGCTAAACAATAACCCCGAAATCCTCATGACGACAAAGAAGGTTGAGTCCGCTAAAGATAAGAAATCCCTTGCTTCGGCCCTGCCGGACCCCATGATCGGCTACATGGTGCAGAATGTCGGATCTCCGGGGCCGTGGACCGTCGGCGTGCAAGACATGAGCATGGAGGGCGTGGTCTTCTCGCAAGAGATCCCATTTCCTGGCAAGCTGGGGACAAAAGGACGCATTGCAGGTAAAGAAGAGGAACAGATAGAACAAGGAGCCCGCGAAACAAAGCTCGAAGTATTGAACAACCTAAGGTCAGCGTACTATGAATACTTTCTTGCGTTTAAATCCGCTGCGATTTTAGATCAGACCAAGGATCTCTTGAAAGATTTTCAGCATATTGCCGAAACACGCTATGCGACAGGCCAGGGAATTCAGCAAGATGTCATACGCGCCCAGCTTGAGGTCTCCTCGATCATGGACAGGCTTGCCGAAGAGGAACAAAAAAAAGAAGCACAAGCGGCGGTCATTAACAGCCTCATAGGCCGCAATCCGTTTGCGCCACTTGGCAGGCCTGATGAACTTCCCAGGACGACACCCGCCATCACAATCGACGAAATGGCCACCATGGCGATTGAGCATTCCCCGATGCTGCAAGGGACGAAACGGATGGTGGAGCAAAACAGGGAAGAGCTTTCCCTGAGTCGCAGGGAATACCTGCCGGACATGGTGGTCTCAGGCGGGTGGTTTACCCGGGGAGAAAAAACAGATGTATGGCAGGCAAGTGTGATGTTCAAAATTCCGCTCTACTTTTGGAATAAGTCAACGGGTGTGAAGGCCGCGTCAGCCGATCTCAGCGCCACGCGCTACGAATACGACGCTGAACGACTCGCGACGCTTGCCCGGGTGCGCGACCTCTATTCCATGGTGAAGACCGCGGAGCACCACATCCAGCTCTATGAGGCAGGGATTATTCCGCAGGCGAAGATGTCGCTTCAGTCTGCAACAACGAATTATCAAGTAGGGAAAACCGATTTCATGTCGCTGCTAGAAAGCGAAAATATGCTCTTGAAGTATCAACTCATGGAGCAGGAGGAGCTCGTGAACCTGAACAAGACCATGTCCATGCTCGGCGAGATAACGGGAGAAGAGCATGAAAATTAAGGATTGCTGGATGTTTCGCAAACGAAACGGGGGCCAAGCCAGCTGCCGGCGGGGAAAAGGATCGTCCATTCTTGCGGTATTTGGTGCCGCATGCGCTTTGTTTTTTATGAGCCTTACAGTGTCGGCCCAGGAGCACGCTGGCCACTCCGGACAACCATCGGGCGGCCAGGAACGGAATGCTGAAAGTGTGAAACAAGAGAATCCTCCCTTTATTACGATCAGTCCGGACAAGATCCAGCTCATCGGCGTGCGCACAACTGTTGCGGACTACCGATCGCCGGACAAACAGATCCGCACAGTGGGCAAGATTGAGCCTGACGAGACCCGTCTCGCCTTCGTGAACACCAAGATCTCTGGCTGGGTGAAGAAGCTCTACGTCGACTACACCGGCAAGGAGGTCGTGAAAGGCCAACCGCTGCTGTCGCTTTACAGTCCTGATCTCGTTACGGCACAGGAAGAATACCTTCTCGCGCTCCGGTCCGCCGGTTACGGCAAACATGAGACGGGTGACATGAAGGAGCTGGAAACTTCTCGCAACGAACTCCTTGAGTCCGCCAAACGACGACTACTACTGTGGGACATCACGGAAGCGCAGATTGCCGAACTTGGGAAAACCGGAAAACCCCAGACTGAGATGATCATCGAAGCACCCCTCAACGGGATTGTACTCGAAAAGATGGTGCTCGAAGGAGGCTATATTACGCCAGGCACGAACCTTTATAAAATAGCCGACCTTTCGTCGATCTGGATCATTGCCGATATCTACGAATATGAAGTACCTTTGGTGAAAGTAGGCCAGACCGCACTGGTGACCTTGCCGTACTATCCTGGCCAGCGCTATCGTGCAACCTTAAATTATATCTATCCGTCCTTGGATCCCGTTAGCCGGACAGTCAAGGTGCGGTTGTCCATGAAAAATCCCGGACTCATGCTGAAACCCGAAATGTTTGCAAATGTCCAGATCATGGTTTCCACGGGCTCAAAACTGGTGATCCCACGCGAGGCAGTGATTGATTCGGGCAGGCGCCAGATCGTTTATGTCGAAAAAAAGGCGGGGGTGTACGAGATGCGCGACGTGACCCTCGGGCAGCGTGGCGAGGATTATGTAGAAGTCCTGAAGGGCATTAAAAAAGGGGAGCGCATCGTTACTTCTGGCAATTTTCTCATCGATTCGGAGAGCCAGTTGAGGTTGGGGCAATAGAATTCCTTATTGGAGTTTGCCAAATAGGTTGAGATAACAATAAAAGATGTAGAAATAACATTTCATGCGCAATCAGATTGCAGAAATCGACGATCAGGTAACTTATGCTGTCCAAAATCATAGAGTTTTCAGCTCGCAATAAATTTATCGTTTTACTCCTCGTAGGGTTCCTTACCCTGTGGGGGATATGGGCAGTGTATAATACACCGCTTGACGCTATTCCTGACCTTTCGGACGTGCAGGTGATTGTGTACACTAATTGGGCGGGCAGGAGTCCGGATCTCGTTGAGGACCAGATCACCTATCCCATCGTCTCGACGCTGCTCGCGGCACCCAAAGTGCGCGTAGTCCGCGGAAAATCCTTTCTCGGCACATCCTTCGTCTATGTGATCTTTGAAGACGGCACTGACATCTACTGGGCAAGAAGCCGGGTGCTCGAATATCTCCAGGGCGTCCAAGGCAAACTGCCCGCGGGTGTGACTCCGCAGCTCGGTCCTGACGCAACTGGTGTGGGATGGGGGTTCCAGTATGCCCTGGAGGATGAAAGCGGAAAACACGACCTTTCCCAACTCCGATCACTTCAGGACTGGACCCTCAAGTATGCAATTGAATCAGTGCCCGGCGTTTCTGAGGTGGCGAGTATTGGCGGGTTTGTGAAACAATACCAGATCGCCGTGGATCCGAACCGGCTCGCGGCGTATAAGCTTCCACTGGCTAAGGTCATTGACGCCGTTATACGGAGTAACCGCGACGTGGAAGGCAGGGTCGTGGAATGGTCCGGAAGGGAGTATATGGTACGCGGCCGCGGCTACATCCATGACAAGTCAGACATCGAGAAGATCGCCGTGGGCACTAACGAGCAAGGAACGCCCATTTTGCTCAGCGATGTCAGCCAGGTCCAGCTCGGCCCGGAGATCCGGCGCGGTACCTCTGATCTGGACGGAAAAGGCGAGACCGTGGGCGGCATTGTTGTGGTCCGCTTCGGGGAGAACGTCCTCAACGTGATCGATCGGGTAAAAGCAAAGATTAAAGAGTTACAGCCCTCCCTGCCCGAAGGGGTCAAGATCACAACAACCTACGACCGATCCGAGCTTATCCACGGCTCCGTGGACACTCTCCGCGAAGAAGTAATAAAACTTGGCATTGCCGTAGGCGTGGTTTGCATCGTTTTTCTCTTCCATCTTCCGAGCGCTCTCGTTGTTATTTTGACCTTGCCCGTGGCGATCCTGATCTCCTTTATCTGCATGTATTATCTCAAGATCAGTTCGAACATCATGAGCCTGGGCGGCATCGCCATAGCCATAGGCGCTATGGTTGACGCCTCTATTATCATGGTCGAGAACGCGCATAAAAAGCTTGAAGAATGGGAGAAGGGCGGGATGGTCCACGGCTCGCGCGTCGATGTGATCATCAACGCTGCAAAAGAGGTCGGACCATCTCTCTTTTTTTCGCTCCTGGTGATCACGGTCGGTTTTTTGCCGATCTTCACCCTTGAGGAACAGGCAGGCAGACTGTTCAAACCCTTGGCGTACACCAAGACTTTTTCCATGCTTTTTGCGAGCTTTCTCGCGATCACGCTGACGCCGGTCTTGATGACGCTTTTCATCAGGGGAAGGATCAGGCATGAGGACAACAATCCGATCAGTCATGTACTCACAAAAATTTACCACCCTGTTGCGGCCTTCGCACTCCGGTACCGGAAGTTCGTCATCATCGCAGCGATCATCATTGTTCTCATCACGGTTTTTCCTTTTACCAAACTGGGTTCGGAGTTTATGCCTCCGCTGTACGAGGGCACGCTTCTGTTCATGCCGTCATCAGTGCCCGGCGCCTCCATAACGACCATGAGCGGGGTGCTCCAGGCGGAGGACCGCATCATCAAAGAGTTCCCCGAGGTGGAGCACGTTTTCGGCAAAGCAGGCAGGGCCGAGACGTCGACCGATCCTGCGCCACTCGAGATGGTCGAGACCAATGTGACTTTAAAGCCGATGAGCCAGTGGCGACCGCAGTACAAAAAATGGGAAGACCTCCGCGATGACATGGACAATGCCCTCACCATGCCAGGCGTGGCAAACACCTGGACCATGCCGATCATCGGCAGGATTGACATGCTCGCGACGGGCATCCGGACGCCCTTGGGCATCAAGATATTTGGCCCCCATCTCGATGGAATAGAACGCATTGGCCTGGATCTGGAACAGACTCTTCGCACCGTCTCCGGTACGCGCAGCGTCTACGCAGAGCGGGCCAACACGGGCTACTTTCTCGATTTCGATATCAACCGCGACGAAATCGGCAGATACGGCCTAACGGTCGAGGACGTGCAAGAAGTGATTGAGTCTGCCATCGGTGGCATGGACCTGACGACAACGGTCGAGGGCCGGGAGAGGTATCCCGTAAACATCCGCTACGGCCGGGAACTCCGGAATAATATCGAGGATCTCAAACAAGTGCTTGTACCGACGAGTGGTGGCGCCCAGGTCCCGTTGGGTCAGCTTGCGGACATCAAGGTGACGCGTGGCCCCGCTATGATCCAGAGTGAGGGTGGGATGCTGACTTCCGCGGTTACGCTAGGCATTGAAGGAAGTGATTATGGCGGCTACGTGGAGAGGGCCAACAGGGCAATTGCTGAAAAGATGAAGATCCCTCCAGGATACACAATCCAGTGGAGCGGTCAGTACGAATACATGGAGAATGTCAAAGCCAAACTCTTCTTCGTGATTCCGCTCACGCTGCTGATCATTGTGGTGCTGATTTATCTCAACACGGAATCGCTCACCAAGACTATGATTGTGCTGCTGGCAGTCCCCTTTTCGCTTGTGGGCACGGTCTGGTTCCTCTATCTCCTTGGCTACCACCTGAGCGCCGCGGTTTGGGTCGGCGTGATCGCCCTGGCGGGCCTCGACGCGGAGACTGGAATTGTGATGTTGCTTTATCTTGATTTGTCATATAACCGGTGGCATCAGGAAGGAAGGATCAATGCTCCCCAGGACATCGAGGACTCGGTGATGGAAGGAGCGGTGAAGAGAATCAGGCCAAAGATCATGACGGTGTCGGTAATCCTCGCGGGCCTCGTTCCGATCATGTTCTCGAGCGGCACCGGCGCGGACGTTATGAAGCGGATCGCAGCACCTATGATCGGCGGCGTGGTGACATCGACGATATTAGAATTGATCATTTATCCCGCGATTTACGTGATCTGGAAGGAAAGAGAGCTGAGAAGGGCGGTAGACGGCCGTCTGTAAAGAGGATGCTGAATGCGCAGGAGAGAATAAACCGGAGAAGGTCTGAGAATCAGGTGTCGTTGAATCCTGTAATTGTTCCCTTTGCTTTGTCTTTGGAACAGTGTCATAGCGTATCAAGTAGTCGCAGTTTACGCTTTTTGGCCTTCATCCCATCTTGTGAAGCGGCTAGAATCCACCGGTATCGCACAAAACAGATCTACAGGAGAGACTTCATGGACCGGAAGCGTTTATTTACCTATATCTCAGGACCGGTCGACCAGACACTGCTTCTGCGTTATGAATACTTAACGGCAGAAAACAGCATTTTACGGCATCAATTCAAATGCCGCCTCCGGCTTACCGATGGCGAGCGTAAAACTTTGCTGAGATCGGAAAACGCTTGGGGAAGAAAGTGTCAGAAGAGGTCGCCAATAGTGTCAAGCCTGAGACCATTTTGGCGTGGCGCCCGATCTGATCGCCTGCATGTTTGGCGGTTCCAAAACAGGGCCGCACGGGGCAGGCCCAAGATAGAAGCGAAAGGAAATATCGTTATCTTGGAACCATGTGATCTAACAAGAGGTAAAACCGGTACGCGAATTGCGATTGTGTATACGAGCAATGATTTGCAAATAAATTAAATCGAAGGAGGACTGAAATGATGAAAAAGTTTTTTTTGGTGGTTCTGGCAGGTTCAATGATGTTGTCGCTTATTGTAGGCTGTTCAAAAGGGTATGTCTCGCAAAAAACGGTGGACAGCACGACTATCACGCTCAAAGCAGAACAGTACCCACTGATAAAGGGCGACAACGCCTTGTCTGTTAAAGTGGCCGATTTGTCGGGAAAATCTGCGGGCGACGCCATGGTGATGGCACGTTACTATATGCCGCCCATGCCCGGGATGGCGCCTATGGAATACAAGACCATGGCCCAGGCGAAGGGCGAAGAATATGTCTTAACCGCCAATATCCCGATGGAAGGCGGCTGGAAGATTGACGTGACGTCTACGCAGCCGGGGAAACCGGCGGTCACTGCAACGTTCAATGTCGATGCCAGGTAAAGACACGGCAATTGGCATCTAAGAAGAATAGTCATGATGAGTTGGGGTATTTCAGATGGTGTCCGAGATAAAAGGCATCTGGGAAGAAGTTCCCCTTGCAGGTCGTACACGATACACAACGGATTCCGATCATCAAGGCTTATGAAGAGACCGATGAAGCAGCAAACATTTTCTTGGAATACGCTGCGATTGGGTCTTGCCGGCGATGGCATTGTTGCCGCACCGCCGATGGACCATGCGGTACGCGTCTAGACAAAGGAACCTCAAATTAACTAAAAAGCCGCCGAGCGCCTTGAAAAGCGGGGAAGAGAAGAGTAGGATGATGGGAAATATCTTTGAGGTAGCGAGTTGCCACCTGAATGATGAGTTTGATATATGGGAAAACCCCGTCCAGAACCTTTAATGTTGATGCACAAAGATAAAGATCCGGAGCCTGGGTCGGGTTCCAGAGATCATGCCGTGATTCGGCGTTCTTATTTCCCTGTATGATCATGTCAGCATTTAAACAAATCAATCATGTCAGAGTGTATGTGCTTGCGGGCCTGCTTGCGATCATCTCGCTCATGCATTACCTCGCGGGCGCGGCAGTAGAGGGCATGGTCCACGGTCTTCTCGGCCATCTCTACATCGTACCGATCATCCTCGGTGCCTACTGGTACGGGATGAAAGGCGGTGTGATCGTAGCCATAACATCAGCCGTGTTGTTTTCGCCCCATCTTTTCCTGCACTGGCATGACCCATTCATGGAGGTTTTTAATTACGTCGAATTATTTCTATTTTTCCTGATCGGAGGAGTCACCGGCGTACTGAGCCAGATGGAGCGAAACCAGCGCATACGGTATGAAGAAGCGCTGCAGCGACTCGACGAATCCCACCGAAAACTCAAGGAACAGACCGACGTGCTGTTCCAGACTGAAGAACATCTGAGACGGGCCGATCGCCTGTCTGCGCTGGGCGAGCTGTCGGCGGGCATGGCTCACGAGATCCGAAATCCGCTCGGCTCGATTAAAGGCGCAGTCGAGATTCTGAAGGATGATTATTCGCCCGACGATACCAAGTATGAGTTCATCCAGATCCTTCTGAAGGAAACGGACCGGCTGAATACTATCGTGCAGGAGTTCCTCGGTTTTGCCCGTCCTAAACAGCCCGAATTCCAGCTATCGGATATAGACAAGACGATCGAGTCCGTGTTGACGCTGACGGCTCAGGAGGCCAGGAAGTCGGGAGTGAGGATCGAAAAGAAACTCGATTCCACCATCGGAAAAAGGAATCTTGATGCCGGGCTGCTCAAGCAGGCGTTCCTGAACATAGTTCTGAACGCAATCCAGGCAATGCCGGATGGCGGGCGGCTCATCGTGGAAACCAGTCTTCGAAATGAACTGTTGGAGGTGAAAATCGTTGACACGGGGAACGGTATCCCTGAGGAAAACCGGAAAAAGCTTTTCAGCCCCTTTTTCACGACGAAGAAAAATGGTACCGGCCTCGGCCTCGCGATCACCTATCGGATCATCGAAAATCACCGTGGGACAATCGATGTCGTAAGTGAACCAGGGAGGGGAACGACGATTACAGTGAAGATCCCGGCATGAGAAATCAGTCGGAGAAGCTTGAGACGCGGAGACTAAAATTAAAGGAGAAATAAGGACGCGCATATATGCTGATAGATCGGGTCAAGAATTTGATCGCATAATTTGCAAGATTATCATGAGCGATCATTCACATACTGCGTTTGCTTCTGTTTCTCGCCATACCTCTGTGCCTTCGTGGTACAATTATCCATTATGCAAAAAAATTCAATCCTTCTCATAGACGATGATGACAGCCTGCGCCGAATCATGGAGTTCAGCCTGACTGAAGCGGGATACCGTGTCCAGATCGCGGCGAATGGAGAAGAAGGCCTGCGACTCTTGGAAAAGGACAGCTTTGACGCCGTCATTTCGGACATTACCATGCCTGGTATGGACGGCATGGAGGTCCTGATGAAGATTCGCGAGCAGGACGCTCAAATTCCGGTGGTCATGATAACAGCTTACGGTACGATCGAGAGTGCCGTTGATGCGATGAAACGGGGGGCATTCGATTATATCACCAAGCCGTTCAGCCGCGATGAACTCCGGCTCACACTTGACAGGGCGCTTAGGATGCGAAGACTCGAGAAGGAAAACATCGAGCTCAGGTCCGAAATCACGGACCGCTACCGTTTCGATAGTATCATCGGCAGCAGTGAGAAAATTCGTGAAGTACTCGACTCGGCCGGTCGCGTGGCCGCAAGCGATGCCACGGTCCTGATCACCGGTGAGCGAGGAACCGGGAAAGAGCTTCTCGCAAAAGGCATCCATTTCAACAGCTCCCGGGCGAAGGGCCCTTTCGTAGCGGTCAACTGCGCGGCCATTCCGGAAACGCTGATCGAGAATGAGCTGTTCGGCCATGTGAAGGGAGCCTTTACCGGCGCAGGCAAGGACAAGGAAGGCAAGTTCGAGCTTGCCGACGGAGGAACAATTATGCTGGACGAGATCGGGGAGCTTCGCATCGATCTCCAGTCTAAACTACTCCGGGTCTTGCAGGAACGGAGTGTCGACCGGCTCGGAGACAGGAAATCCATTGCCGTGGATGTCCGGGTCATCGCTTCCACGAACCGGGACATTGAACAGGCGATCAAGGAAGGCAAATTCCGCGAAGATCTGTATGATCGCATTAACGTGGTGGGCCTTAGAATGCCGCCTCTCCGCGAGCGCAAGGAAGACATTCAGCTGCTCGCACAGTATTTTCTCAAAAAATTCAACAAGAGTGCAGCGGTTGGCATCGATCAAGAAGCGATGCCTGTGCTCCTGTCGTATGGCTGGCCAGGCAATGTGCGAGAACTCGAGAGCGTGATAGAACGAGCATCGGTGCTAAAACACGGGAACCTTGTAACGCCCGCCGATCTACCCGAGAAACTCAAAAAAGAAAAGAATAGCCTGGAGAATATCCTGTTGAACCTACCGGAAGAAGGTATTGCGCTTGAGGAACTGGAAAAGAGCCTCATCGTCAAGGCACTCGAAAAGAACAAAGGCAACCAGACCCGTACCGCCGAATATCTTGGTATCACAAGGCCGACGCTCATTTACCGAATGGAAAAATTCGATCTAAAATAATGTAATGCACGATCCACGAAGGAGTATGGGATGGATATTGTTCAGAGAATCGATCTCTCGATGTTGAAGGGACATAGTGCTGTTTCGGAGTGTGTGGGCGGACAAGCAAAGTTGACTCCTTGCGTTGGTATATGATAACAAAATTGCTTGTGGACGCCTGAACTGCTCCGGAGTTCTCTGATCGGAATGCTCAGGTGGAGGAAGGTGGTTCTTGTGAACAGCAATTCCCTTCACACGTACATGCAAGGCTTTTTGTCTTTGCCTTTTCAAACGCTTCCTTTATGTTTGACATCAATGTAAACTGTCAGATCAATAGCGGGAGGCAATATGAACACAAGGTAATACAGCTGCCTATATATTGCAAAAATTCTGACAGGTTAAACGGCGGTTGTTACAGCCAGTCATACAAAGTACAATATTAGAGCAATAATTATAACCCATATAAAATAGAAAAAAGTATTAACGAAACGTGGGATAAAAAACTCTCTCCTATCCCAGCAGCTTGCATAGAATCATCATGGTGTAGTCTTGCGGATAAAATGGAAATTATCGTGAATGGTAAACAGATATGTTTTACTTCAGTCTATAATCTCCAGATTGGCCATTTTCATTGAAACAGAAATCCAAGTAGATGGCGCAATGATGTTATTACTTACTGAAGGCGATGCAGCAGGGGGTAGATATGTTTATTGATATGCATGAGCGAAGACCGGGGCTGCCGCCATCACTCTCCGGACAAGCCCCGCGCCGGTCAGGTCGGTGAGCAGAGATCATCATGTTCATGCGGGCGTTCGAACGGGTGCGTACGAAAAAATCGAATAAACTTCTGGTGATCATCGGGGTTGCCCTCTTTTTACTGCCCGCGTCCGGCGGCGTCATCCTCTGTCAGAAGAACCGGATTCGCAGGATGACGAGTACGGCGGAGAACCTCTTTTACGCCATGAAGTCGCTGGAGCTTGAGATCGCAAAGGTTGAGGATACAGTGCTCCGGCAGGCCAATCCGGAACAGCTGGCCGAACTCCGAGCGAAGCGGGAGAAGCTTCTGAGCATGGAGAAGGACTATGATCGGCTGGTAAAGGATCTGGGGATTTACAGGAAAATGAGCGAGGAGGACCGGCTCATCCTCAGGACGGCGCACGCGCTGCGAGAATGTGAACTGACCGTCCCCACGGGGTTCACGGACGAGGTCAAGAATTATATCCTCAAGTGGAAGTCCACAGACCGTCTTGAAACGGCCATCGATCGGGCAAAGTCGAAGGGATATGTCCCCATCGTTGAGCATGTGCTGGCGCATTACGGACTGTCTGCCCATTACTTCTTTCTGGCTGTCCGGGAAAGCGGATTCAAGTATCATGCCGTGGGGCCTTTTACGCGAGATGGATACGCCAAGGGCGTCTGGCAGCTGATTCCTACGACGGCCACTGCCTACGGACTCAAGCTGGGGCCGCTCGCTGCACAGCCATTGTATGACCCCCGCGATGAACGGTTCAATTTCGAAAGGGAGACGAAGGCCGCGGCCGAGTACATCAAGGACATCAGAGATATCGTGGCGCAGGCATCCGGCCTTCTCGTATTGGTGACCTACAATTGGGGGGAGACCAATGCACAGAAAATTATCGATCAAATGCCAGAGAATCCGAGGGAGAGAAATTTTTGGCGGTTCATTGCGATAGAAAACATTCCTCAACAAGCATACGATTATGTGTTCTATGTCTTTTCCGCTGCCGTCATCTGCGAGAATCCACGGCTCTTTGGCTTTGATTTTGAATGCCCGGTGACGCTTCAATGAGGGGACGTCCGCCGCATGTATCGCGCGAATTGACCGGTTCGCTTTGTGATACATTCCGGTCATAGGAAGGATAAACCGGCTCTCATACATATGTGGCAAAAGGTCGCCGGCACTTTCGCGGTGAATACTTCCAACGAAGCGTTGGAGTTTCCATTCTTCATAACACATAAAGTTTCGATAGGTATTCTTCCATACATACCATTAAAATATCCATCTGCCATCGCTGACATCGTTATTAATCGAGCATATAGTCGTCCTAGTAGATAATAGGCATATTCTTTGCTAAATCCATTAAGGGTGTATTTGGGCAAGTTGAGGAAGGGACCTACTCAATCATTGGTATGTCGGATGCTGACGCGCAAAAATGACAAAGATAAAGTGTAAACTGACAAATTGAAATGTAGCGGATGTTCCGCCCTCGATATTCAGAAAATCATTTATCTTGCAGCAGGTTAGGCCTTTTTTTGTCCTAAATATGTAGCCACTAAAATATTCTTATTAATTATAATTATATTGACAAATTGCTTTAATTATGATATTTAAGTAACCACTATGTACGTCGACTCCTCTACCGTGAAGCAGGGAAACAAATCCTACACCCGCTATCTTCTCCGGGAGTGCTATCGAGAAAACGGCAAGGTCAAGCACCGCACGATTGCAAATCTGAGTTCCTGCTCCGATGCAGAGGTTGCCGCAATCAAGCTCGCCTTGCGCCATAAAGAACAACTTGCCTCTCTCCTTTCCGACAAGATGACTGTGACTCAAAAGCAAGGGCTTTCGTTCGGCGCGGTATGGCTTGTTTATTCGATTGCTCGCGAATTGGGGATCGTAGAGGCCATGGGAACAACCAGGGAAGGCAAACTGGCGCTGTGGCAGGTGATTGCGAGAGTCATCGATCAGGGATCGCGGCTGTCAGCGGTGCGATTGGCCGGGGCTCACGCGGCGTGCGATATTTTGAGCGTGGAGAAGTTCGATGAGAACGATTTATACGACAATCTCGACTGGCTTGCCGAACGTCAGGCAACGATCGAAGATCGTCTTTTTCGAAAACTGCATGGAGACGGGAAACCGGGGCTGTTTTTGTACGATGTGACCAGTTCGTATTTGGAAGGGACGGAGAACGAGTTGTCGGCTTTCGGCTACAACCGGGACGGCAAGAAGGGCAAGCTGCAGATCGTGATTGGGTTGTTATGCGATAACGAAGGTACACCGCTGTCTGTGGAGGTGTTTACCGGCAATACCCAGGATCCCAAGACTGTTGGACCGCAGATTAAGAAGGTCGCGGAGCGGTTCGGGGCGAAGGATGTGACGTTTGTGGGCGATCGAGGGATGATCAAGAGCGGTCAAATTGAAGCGCTGCATGCGGAACCCTACGGGTTTCATTACATCACGGCTATTACCAAGCCGCAGATCGAAAATCTTCTTGCGCGTAATATCATTCAGATGAACCTGTTCGATCAAGCGCTTGCGGAGGTCACGACAGATGAGGGGACGCGATATATACTGAGACGCAATCCCGTGAGAGCTGAGGAAATGAAGGCATCCCGGGAGGATAAGCTCGCATCAGCCCGTAAGATGGTTGACGAGCGGAACCGCTATCTTGAGGAACATCCCAAAGCGAAGGTCGCAATTGCGCTTCGCGCAATAAGTGAACGAATGGAACGGCTCAAGATATCCGATTGGGCGAAGGCTTCGGCAACAGACAGGGTACTGTCGATAACCGTAAACGCCGATGCGCTCGGGGAAGCGGAAAAGTTTGACGGTTGCTATGTGCTGAAGACCGACCTTCCGGTGGAATCCGCAAGCAAAGAAACGATTCATGATCGGTATAAGGATCTAACCTTGGTAGAATCCGCTTTCCGTACCAGTAAGACAGCGGAATTGGAGGTCCGGCCCATTCATGTGCGGCTCGCGACACGGACGCGTGGCCATGTATTCGTGGTCATGATGGCGTATCGGGTTGTGAAGGAGCTGTCCAGGCGATGGAGGCAGTTGGACACAACGGTGCAAGAAGGACTCGATGAGCTTTCAACCTTATGCGCCGTGGAGGTTAGTGTGAATGGATCGGTCCGCTATAATCGCATACCGGAACCGCGGGAATCGATCGGAAAATTGTTGAACGCAGCCGGAGTACGATTGCCGGAGATATTTCCCAGCACAGGAGTAAAAGTAACCACTAAGAAGAAGTTGCCTTCAAGAAGAAAATAGACTGTTTTTACAAAATGATGAAATGTTCAAACGCGCCTTTTATTAGGGGGAACATCCGATGTAGAAGGACAATTATGAAGAAACTAAAATTGAACAATGGCGTCGAAATACCCCTTCTGGGTTTCGGTGTTTTTCAGATAACTGATTTGACCGAATGTGAAAGAATCGTGATTGATGCTATTCAAACTGGATATTGTCACATAGACACTGCTGCTTCATTCATAAACGATGAGGCGGATGGTAGAGGCATCAAAAAAAGCGGTGTCGCCAGAGAAAAACTATATATCACAACAAAACTTTGGATTCAGAGGAATGGCTATGAAGGCACAATAAGAGCCCTCACCTGACATTTCAATATTTCCGGTATTTGTCAATATTCCCTCAGCCAAATTTCTAAATTTCCAAGATATTCTAACAATGTATCATTCCTCGCTTATGTTATACTAAATATGACGAATTTTTTAAGATCGCCTTTTTTATATTTCAATGGCCTCCACGAGGCGGAAACCACAATTTTACGGAGGATGATGGGTATTCCGGTCCAAGCCGACCCATCATTCCGCTGATATCCGACCCCTGATTCCGATTTAATCCGACCCATTATTCCGCTGGTATTCGACCCATCATTCCGGTCTAATCCGGCCACCCGCTAAAAGCTAATCGACGCTGGGTAAATTCTAAAAGGTCGTGTATCCTGAACCCTTAAAATTCGCTTTTAAGGAGAACTGGATGACGAGAGAAAGAATGCCCATGCGAACAATCAAAGAAGTGTTACGCCTCAAATGGTCTTGCGGCTTAGGCAACCGCGCCATAGCCAAAAGCTGCGGCATCGCAAAGAGCACTGTTACTGAGTATCTAAAACGAGCAACCAAAGCCAACCTGTCCTGGCCTTTGCCTGATAAACTCGACGATTCTGCCATTGAGCATCTGCTCTTCCCGCCTGTCATCGTTTCAGATTCCCCACGACCACTTCCTGTATGGGCTGACATCCACCGAGAGCTTGCACGGAAGAGCGTTACCTTAATGCTTCTCTGGGACGAGTACAAAGCGCAATATCCCGAGGGCTATCAGTACAGCCATTTCGCGGACCTCTATCGAGCCTATGCAAAGAAACTTGATATCTCCATGCGACAAATTCATCATGCAGGAGAGAAGCTATTTGTTGATTACTGCGGCCAAACGGTTCCGGTCATCGATCAATCCACCGGCGAGGTGCATGCGTGCCAGATTTTTGTCGCCGTTCTAGGCGCCAGCAACTTCACGTATGCTGAGGCAACGTATACGCAGAGCTTGCCAGATTGGATCGGCTCCCATGTCCGAGCTCTCGGGTTCATCGGTGGTGTTCCGGAACTTCTAATCCCCGACAATTTGTTGAGTGGCGTTACCAAGGTTTGTCGCTATGAGCCAGGCATCAATCGCACCTATCAGGAGTTGGCCGTTCATTATGGGGCCGCGGTTATTCCCGCCCGTGTCAGAAAGCCAAAAGATAAAGCCAAGGCAGAGGCCGGAGTTCAACTCGTGCAGCGATGGATTCTGGCGGCTCTCAGGAACCGCACTTTTTTCAGCCTCACGGAGCTCAATGAGGCAATCTGTGGACTGCTGGATAAACTCAATAACAAACTGTTCAAGAAGCTCTCCGGCAGCCGTATGAGCCGGTTTCTCGAGCTTGATAAACCGGCGTTACGGCCGCTCCCTGCTATAGCGTTCGAGTACGCGGAATGGCAAATCAAAAAACGGTCAGGTATCAATTACCACATCGAAGTTGATAACCACTATTACAGTGTCCCGTATCAACTCCGCAGAGAATATCTGGACGTTCGGCTCACAGGATCCATTGTGGAGGTTTTCTTTAACAACAAACGGGTCGCCTCGCATCTCCGATCCTATATAAAGTGGGGCTATACGACGCTCGCCGAACACATGCCGAAGTCCCATCAGGCCCATGCGGGTTTTACCCCAGAGCGTCTGATACGATGGGCGTCGGAAACCGGCAAATCAACAGCCGAACTGGTTACTGCCATCCTCGAAACGAAGCTTCACCCGCAACAGGGGTATAACTCCTGCTTTGGACTCGTCACTCTAGACAAGAAGTTTGGCAAAGAACGTGTCGAGGCCGCATGCAAGCGGGCGCTCGCCATCGGGGGCATCAGCTACAAAAGCGTCAGGTCCATTCTCGAAACCGGTCTGGACAAAAAGCCCTTGCCGGAGCCGAGAACTGCCGCACCGAAGATCACGCACAGCAACATCCGGGGCAGCGAATACTATATCTAAAAAAGGAGACCAATATGTTAATACACCCTACACTCGACAAGATCGAACAGCTCCGATTGTTCGGTATGGCAAAAGCCCTGCGTGAACAGCTGCAGAATCAAGAAGCATCTGCTTTAAACTTCGAGGAACGCTTGGGGCTCCTCATTGACCGCGAAATGACGGAGCGGGAAAATAAGCGGCTTGCGACCCGCTTAAGAACAGCAAAACTGAGGATGTCGGCGTCCGTAGAAGACATCGACTTTCGTCAGCCCCGGGGGCTGGACAAATCGCTTATCCTGTCGCTTGCCTCGAATCAATGGATCACTGAACGTCACAACTTGCTCGTCATCGGCCCGACGGGTGCGGGCAAGAGCTATCTCGCCTGCGCCCTGTCCCACAAAGCCTGTCGCGACGGGCATGTCGTCGTGTATCAAAGACTACCCCGGCTTCTGGAAGATCTGGCCCTTTCTCATCACGACGGACGATATCGAAAACTGATGAAATCCCTTCTCAAGGCAGATCTGCTTGTCCTCGACGACTTCGGGCTTGGTCCGCTTACATCGGAACAGCAAAGAGATCTTCTGGAAGTCATCGAAGACCGCTACGATCGCCGTTCAACACTCATAACCACTCAGCTAGCAGTGAAGCACTGGCATGATATCCTGGCTGATCCGACCTTGGCTGACGCAATCATGGATCGTTTGGTGCACAATGCGTACAAAATCGAATTGAAGGGAGAGGACTCAATGAGAAAGATCAAATCAAAGATCAGGCGTTGACAAGACAAAATCCCTGTGAGATAGTAGTCGCAACCTAGCGCTCGATCAGCCCTCAGCGGGAGGGGTCGGATTAAATCGGAACGCCGGGTCGGATAACTTCCGAATCAGGGGTCGAATTCAGTGGAATACCCAGGATGAGACATGAACGAAAAGAAAATCAGGAAAGTCACCATGATTCTCGTTGTACTCGCTTTGATCAGTCTTATGGCTTGTGCAGTCCGGAAAGGGCCGATCCTCGTAGGAGCCAGCTATGAAGTTCACCAGGGGCTGGCACCATCCGCACAGAAGGTCGTGGTGGGATTGACCACCTTTCAGGATGCGCGGGGAGGGAAACCATCGGTTGTAGGCGTTCGGGAAACCAAGTCGGGGCAGTTCGAAAACGACCTTGTCATTCAAGACAACGTAGCGGATCTGGTGACGGCAGCGTTTAGAAAAGCGCTCAAGGCGAGGAAAATCACGGTGAAGGACTTTCCCATCTGGGACCTGAACACCGAGAACATGAAGACGGATGACGTTGACATCGTCCTGGGGGGAACGGTTACGTCTCTGTGGACGAAAGTCGTCACAGAGCCGCTTAATGTCACTACACATGTGGACATTTCTGTCCATGCCGTCTTGGCTGATGCCAGAGACAAAACAGTGATTCGCACGCTGGACATGAACGGAACTTACGACCGCCGGGACCTCACATTTGATCCGGACAGGGTTGGCCAGGCAATCTCCTCGGCGCTCTCATCAATGATCGACCAGCTTATGAATGATCCAGAGTTTAAGAAAAAAGTACAATAAATTCAGATAACAGCTCTTCTGAAGAGATTCGATTGTCAGCACTTATGCTATTTTGCTGAGGACCGGAGGAAAGTTTCGACTGATGCGCGAAAGTTATGGACAGAAAAGACTATTACAAGATACTGGGCGTAAGTGAGACTGCAACTTCCGATGATTTAAAAAAAACCTATCGCAATCTTGCATTCCGCTATCATCCAGATAAAAATCCGAGCGGTCAGGAACTGATGAAGGAGATCAATGAAGCATATGCAGTTCTTTCGAGTCCGGAGAAGAGGCAGGAATATGATCGTCTGCGGCAGAATTTCGGTACCTTTGCTAGGGATCGCTTCAGACAGACCCATACCGACGAGGATATCTTTCGGAATTCAGACATCAACCAGATCTTTGAAGAACTCAGCAGGATTTTCGGATTCAGTAGGCCGGAAGACATCTTCAGTCGCGATAGCTTTTACGGTCACAATTACAGAGAGTTCAAATTCAAGGGCCCCGGTGTTTCCGGCAGCGGTTTTTTCTTTTTCGGGCCGATGGGAAGTGTCTATAGTTCAGATAAAGTTCACGCAGAAAAGTATTCGTTGGCCTCTAAACTCATGATCAAGGGACTCAGAATGTTCCAGAAGATGGCGGCAAAGAAGCTGGGCATAATCCTGCCGGAAAAAGGGAGAGACCTCAGCGAATCGATTGTAGTGACGCCAAAGGAAGCCGCCTCCGGAGGAAAGGTCAGATACATCCTCAATCAGCCTAGGAAACCCAGGGAAATCCTGATCACCGTTCCGCCAGGAATCAGAGAGGGGCAGAGGATCAAGCTCAAGGGTTTGGGCGAACAGGGAAAGAACAGGGGCGAAGCTGGGGATCTTTTTCTCAAGGTCAGGATTCGTCGGCCCCTTATTGAAAGGGTGAAAGAAATCTTGAGGCGTTGAAAGATACATCAGAAAATTCGAGATGTGCTACCTCTATCAGATGATGCTGCGATCGTCGAACGGCTACGGGAAATATCGGCATAATCCGCACCGACTCGAAAAAGAGGATAATAATAAATTTGTTCTTGCTGCTTCAGGCAGTATCCCCTTGGTCGGTGACTTTTTAAGTGATACTGCTGCAAGCTCTTAGGCCGAGGAGGGATCGATAAAGCAGTATTTCACAGCCATTTCAGCTGACCCTGGCTGCATATTAGGGGGTCGATCAGTCACAAATCTTCAATGTGTAAATTGAAGGCTGTGGATTGAAATATACAGTGCGCTGACCTTCCTGTTAAGTGCACCCGAGAATAATATGCTACCATTGCATGTTTCAACCAGTGTTCTGTATAGATGATTCGTCAACACGTTTGCATTCTCGTAGGTGAAGGCGAGTTTCACCTGTAAATCCTCCTCTTCTTAAGACACAACTTGGACATAGCCTCTCCGTTTTTAGCAGTGAGGTCTTTGATGTGTCTTCACTTTGTAGTTCTATTCCCGATGCAACAATCCCGCAATTTGCTCAAGATTATAAATGAGTGGCCGGTTTGAGATAAAAAATTTCACCTGCGTGCTCGTGGCAACATTCCTTTGTGCTTAGAACCGGCCTGGTCAGTTTCATATTCGGGGTCGTAACCACCAGTAACTCTCGACCTATATCTCACATAAATCTTACTTCAATCACGAGATCTTATAAAACTCCTACGCAACTTGTTTTACAGTCACTTGGTACCCCAATGCGGTAAGCCGTTTGATATAGCTTCGCGTTATCTTATCCTTCTTCCGTTTATCAAGATAATCAGCGCCAAGCTCTCGATACGGAGTTTTGTGCTTCAGCATCTCGTAACTCATGATGAGGATCTTATGACCCACGGCTACCAAGGCTCGTTTCTTTCCGCGGCGTCCCACAAAACTATGGTACTTGGCTTTCAAGTAGCAATCTTTCTTTCGAGAGGCTGCCCAGCCGCATTCCGTAAGCGTTGTTCTTAAAGCTTTGTTTCCATGGGTGGTCTTGGATGTTTTTTTTTACCCGCGCTCTCGTGGTTACCAGGGCTCATCCCAGCCCAAGACGTTAAATGCTCAGCGGTAGGAAACTGGCTCATATCCACACCGATTTCGGCAATAATGGACGCTGCGCCATATTCCTTGACCCCGGGTATCGTCTGGAGCAACTCATACTCTTCTGCGTAAGGTTTGAGCTTGGCGTCTACCTGTCGATCTACATCAACGATAAGCTTCTCGATCGACTTGATATGCTCAAGGGATGTTCGAATCATGAAAATATGGTGTCCGGTTACCCGTCCGACCAGCGCCTCGCGAATCGCGTCTTTCTTCTTCTTAAGTTTTCCCTTGGCAAGGTTGGTCATTTCCTCAATCGTCAGTTCATCCGTCAAAAGTGCATCGATGATCGCCGTGGCGCTTACACCAAAGGTGTCTGATACGACCGAGGAAAGTTTGATGTTGGCATCTTCCAGGGTCTTCTGCACCCGATTCCTTTCGGCGGTAATAGACTGAATTAATTTTTTCCGATATCTCGTCAGGTCCCGTAGTTCCCGAATATCCTGCGGTGGAATGAAGCTGCCTTTCACCAAACCAGCTCGTAGAAGTTTGCACAACCATTCACTGTCGCTCACATCAGTCTTTCTGCCGGGCACATGCTTAATGTGACGGGCATTGACCAAAACTACTTCAAAATCCTCTTCCAGAATATTAAAAAACCGGTTTCCAGTAAATCCCGGTGCTCTCCATCGCCACGTGGGTGATGCCGTTCTCCTTGAGCCAGTCCCGCAGTCGATACAATTCGTTGGTTACCGTGCCGAAGGTTCGCGTCTCTTTTTTGATACCCACTCCATCAATAGTTGCGACTACCGTTTCCTGGTGTACATCCAAACCCGCTCCACGTTCTACTACAATGTCCATCGGTCAATCCTCCTTGGGTCTTTTTGACAAGTGTAGCAGCACTCTTGATCAAAAACAACTGCCCTGGAATATTGATGGCGGAACACGCTATCTATGCCTAATTTACATCTTCCCTTGTGAACGTCAGTTCATGAACGATTCATATAATATTAGCACAGGTACATAATACATTTTGTATTATCGCATTTTGTGGTAAGGTTTTCTCTCATCGTTAACTTCCTGAAACACGCAACCGTTGCGTAATTTAGAAATTACATCTTTCATGTTGAAATTGTCAATATCGGTTTGCATATGCACTCGAACTCGTCCCACGTAACCTTTCCCCGCAGAATGTAGTCCCCTTGGCGCACAGATCCCTTTTATAAAACAGTCCTGAAATACCCAGCAGCTTGCTGCTGGGATGAAAAGGACATCCTGGCGAAGCCAGGATAAGTCTTCAGCTTCTTTGTTGTGCTTTTTTAAGGTTTCAAGTTCCGATGCCCCGCAGCTTGCTGCGGGGTAATTCACTGCGGCTTATCTAATGTTTGAACGTGACGTTCGTATTGAAAATTGTGCTGAATTGTGATGTGCATACTTTAGTATAATTGACATTAATTCAGGTTGCGATGGATAGCGTACAGCCACGCGACTGCGTGACATTCGAAGCAGACACCCTCGGCGACGTATCGGGACTTTGGGTACATCCGGCGGACTGGTCAAGCGAGGCGATCGTCCACCTGCACGGTGGTTGGTTTAACTTTGGCTCCGCCAAAGCATACCGCTATCTTGTCGGGCATATATTGCTGCGAAAGCGGGCGCGAGGGCGTTTATCCCGGACTATCGGCTTGCTCCTGAACACCTATTTCCGGCGGCCACGGACGATGTGTTGGCATGTTACCAAGGACTTGCCGAGAGGGACGTTCACCGGATTGCTCTTACGGGAGACTTTCGGTGGAGGCAATCTAGTACTCGTTCTTGCGTGGCGCGTTACAGGCGAAGCCGCCTCCATCAACGCGACTCTTGTCGGAGTTGCCTTGTTGTCGCCGGTTACCGAACTAACTCTCTCGGGCGCGACCTACGAGACGCGCGCCGAAGCCGATCCCCTTTTTAATCGCCCGCAGGTCGCGGAACTCGTGCATTCCTACTTAGTCCCATCTTCTACAGTTGTAGCCGAGAAAAGGGCTATTTGCGTGAGTGAAGTTGTTTGATTTCGCAGAGTTACAAAAAGTTTTTTGGAAAAAGATCAAAATGTAGTGCCACGTTTATATATTAATTGCTTGCAATTAATAATTATTATGATATATTTATGGTGCTATGTTCTTCCGGGTAAAACGCTCCGAATCGCGAGCATATCTCCAAATCGTTAATAACCGCCGCGACAAGGGCAAGGTAAAGCAGGAAGTCGTCGCCACGCTTGGACGACTCGATGCGCTCAAGGAAACAGGGGCATTGGACAGCCTGCTACGGTCAGGGCTCAAGTTCTCTGAACAGATCGCTGTCATCGACGCGCATAAGCAGGGCGAAGCAATTGAGACGGATTCCAGGCGTATCGGCCTTCCGATGATATTCGGCCGGTTATGGAAAGAGCTGGGAATACAGGCGGTGCTTGCGACATTGGCCAAGGAGCGCAAGCATCAATTTTCCATCGAGCGGGCGATTTATCTTACGGTGCTGCACCGCTTGAGCGTATCGGGTTCAGATCGTGCCGCTGAACAATGGTGCCTTGGCTACAGGATAGAAGGGGCCGACGGAATCGATTTACATCATTTATACCGGGCTATGGCATGGCTCGGCGAACCCCTTGCCGATGCTGATCAGCACGGGGCCACCGGATTTTCTCCCCGCTGCACCAAGGATGTGATTGAGGAAGAGCTGTTCCGACGCAGACGGGATTTATTCACCGATCTACGGCTGGTCTTTTTCGACACCACGAGCATTTACTTTGAAGGAGAGGGCGGCGAGGATATCGGTGCATATGGCCATTCCAAGGACCACCGGCCCGATCTCAAACAGATGGTGGTCGGTGCAATCATCGATCATCACGGCAAGCCCCTTTGCTGTGAGTTATGGCCCGGCAACACAACCGACGTCAAGACGCTCGTGCCGATTATAGACCGGCTGAGGCTCCGCTTCGGCATCAATCAGGCGTGTGTAGTGGCCGACCGAGGGATGATCAGCGAAAAGACTCTGGCCGATTTGCAGGAGCGGAAGATCGATTACATTCTGGGCGCGCGGATGCGGCGGCAAATGGTAGGCGAGCGCCGCTACATCGTGTGTGTCAATGAGGACCAGCGGAAAAAAGACGCCGCTGATAGAGAAGCCATCATCGCATCCCTTCGAGAGAAGCTGAAGCAGGGAGGCAAGAGCCTGGTTGGCAACAAAGGGTATCGTAAATATGTGAAGAGCGCAGGCAGTGCTTTTGCCATTGATGAAGAGAAAGTTCAACAGGAATCACGATATGACGGTAAGTGGGTCCTCTCGACCTCGATGCCCATGCCTGCGCGCGAGGTTGCTCTCGCGTACAAGGAGCTGTGGATGGTGGAGCAGATCTTCAGGAGCACTAAAACGGTGCTGACGACGCGGCCGATTTATCATAAATGCGATGAGACGATTCGCGGTCACGTTTTCTGCAGCTTTCTTGCGCTTGTTCTTATGAAGGAATTACAGGAGCGATTGGATAGCCGCAATGAGGAGAAGCTTGAGTGGGGCCAGATGCTCCGAGATCTTGAGGAATTGAAGCAGATCACAATTACAAGCGACAACAAGGAAATGATTTTACGGACCGAATTAAAAGGCGATACGGGAAAGGTGTTTCAGGCTGCGGGAGTGGCGATTCCGCCAAAGGTCTTGATACCGCAGAAGGGAAAGGATGCATGACGCTCATCAGCATGATCGAATTGGAACGAGAGGGGAAAGTGTAGTGCCACGCCACCTTTCGACAGCCGTATCATATTGTTTAAGCGAAGTTATTTTTTGGCAGGTGTAGAAGATGGGTTAGTGGTTACCGACGCGAGCATTCACTGGCTTCGCCCCTTCACGGTCGACACTCCGGCATGCCTTCCACCCACATTCACGTCGGCGACGACGAAGTGCTGTTGGACGACTCGCTCCAATATGTTGAGCGTGCAGTTGCCGCAGGCGTCGATGCCCGAGCTGATGTGTGGATGGGGATGCCACACGGGTTTCTCGTAAGCATCGGAAGATTGAAGGCGGCAGCACAGGCGCAGGATGCCATCGGTGCTTTCCTCGCCGAGAGTTTGAAGGCGCACGAGAGTCCGTAATTGCGTCCCATTGAGATCACGGCGAAGATCGCCGGGAACAACGGCTATATAAGCTACATTAAAGTCCTCGACGCCGAGCGTAGCCTTTTCAACGGAGAGCTCTCCTACGCTCAGACCCGGGACACACTGTTCCGTCGTTCGCGAACCATTACAAGGCCATGGGCATCGGCTGGATTACAGAAGCCGACTGCATAGCGACGATCCCGCCGAGGTAGTCCACGCAAGGGGTTAGCGTGTTCATATCTTTGTGTTTGCTAGAACAAATATGGAACGAGACTTCTTTATGAGACAAAAGATTGGAAAATGGGAATTAAAATTCAGTAGACTTTCGGACGGGGTGCTCATCACATCCTACCCTACGTTGGTCCGGCCAAACGGAACCTGACGCTGCTGTAGCTTTGACTTCTGACACGTCGTCCGGCATGAAGCACGAGCTTGTCGTGTTGCCTGGCGTTTAGTCGACCTGCAAAATTGCTGTGCTTCCTGCGGTTACCTGCAATGACGACCTAGCAAGCCTTTTTGCACTCGAATTAGTAAACTCTTTTTTTGGAACGAACTCGGTTTATTCTTTCATCACCAGTTCTACGGGATAGCCATGATCGCGCCATGCGTGAAATCCACCCAGAAGCGGCCGAACATGCTTAACCCCCTTTTGCCGCAAAACCAGCGCCACCCGGGCGCTCGAGGCCTCGTTGGGTCACGTGCAATAAACGACTGTCTCACGGTCGCTTGATAATGCAGGATAACTCTCTGCCTGGTCTAAAGACATGCGTAAAGCTCCAGGGATCACATAAGGGTCCGCTTCGAAATCGAGAGAGTGGCGCACATCAATAATTAATACGTTTTCGCCGGTTTCTAATTTTTGTTTCAATTCATCCGGTGTTATGCGCGCCATGACAAGTTGCTTTAAAAAGCGCCGACGTAAAGAGTATTTCCAAAGGATATAAATGGTCAGTCCTCCAGCCACGAGCGCAAAGAGCGTTTTGCCCATGCTCCCGGCGTAGTCCAAGGCGCGATCAAGCTCTTCGCTGAAGATATATCCGAGAATAGAATATGTAGTGGTCCAAAGGAGTATTCCAAGAACATCGAATAGCACAAAGCGTGACAGGGGCATGCGGATGATACCAGCCAAAGGCGTTGACACGGCGCTCAGGCCGGGTAGAAATTTTGTTATCAGGAGGGACCGTGCGCCGTACACTCCAAAGATGCTCTCTGTGTGACGGACGCAGGAGTCTGGTTCGAGAGCAATACGGCAGATCATGGATAACACCTTGCTTCCGCGATTGCGGCCCACCGTATACCAGAAAATGTCACTCAGTAGTGCAGCACAGACTCCCAGACCGATACAGAGAAACAGATTCAGTTGCCCGGCACCAGCAAGGGCTCCCATCGTTATGAGGAGGGGAACGCTCGGCAGAGGAAGCCCCATTGTTTCCGCAAGGACCCATATAAACAGCACTGCGTACCCGTGTTGTATGAGAAACGGTATGATTTTATCCATAGTGAAATTGTTTTTACGATGACACTGCAAGGTGATTAAAAAAATCCTTGATAGTGACTCGTTGGTTTCCGTCTATTAAAGCATATCACAAATTCGAGTTTCAAACATTTAACAGAATAAACGTAATACTTAATCTGGTTTCCCGGGGAGCGATAAACTCAACGTAGGACTGAGGCCGCCTCCCAGCTCTATGTGCAAAGCCTTGTCGAGAATCAGTCCGGCGTTGTCATCGAAGCAAAAGTTTGAGTAATACTACATGTGGAATAAACTAAACAGGATAAAATCGTGATTCAAACACACTGTCGCCGGATTGCTCGTTTCTGTAGTTCACGGAAGTTTCATTTTTATAAAACAGTCCTGAAATACCCAGCAGCTTGCTGCTGGGATGAAAAGGACATCCTGGCGAAGCCAGGATAAGTCTTCAGCTTCTTTGTTGTGCTTTTTTAAGGTTTCAAGTTCCGATGCCCCGCAGCTTGCTGCGGGGTAATTCACTGAAATTGCTCACATCGAAGTTTTCTTTCCAAAGTTCTTTACATTGACATGCATTCCTAAAGAGTTTAAACTTTTGTCAAAACGCTGATGATCTCGAACTATGCTATAAGGCAGATGGACACGATTTGGCTGAAGAGACAGTTTGATACCCTGCGGGAATTGCGTCAAGAAAATAGCTGGGGTGTTCCAACAAGGAGGTGTTCATGCCGCGCGTATTGATCGACATCAAAGGACAGGATTTTCGGAAGCCCGACCACGATATAGAAAGATATTTCCTGAACCGGTGGTCGCCGCGGGCAATGACTGGTGAAGAGATTACGCGGGAGGAGCTGATGCGGATGTTCGAGGCGGCACGGTGGGCCATGTCGTCGTCCAATAACCAGCCGTGGCGGTTCCTGTTCGCCATGCGGAACACGCCGCACTGGGAAACCTTCTTCGACCTCATGGTGCCCGGTAATCAGATCTGGTGCAGGAACGCGGCGGTTTTGCTTGTCGTCGCATCGAAGACCACCTTTGATCACAACAATAATCCTGCGCGCACCCATTCCTATGATGCCGGCGCTGCATGGTACAGCTTTGCGCTGCAGGGCGTGACGATGGGGCTCGTTGTTCACGGCATGCAGGGGTTCGATTACGACCGGGCGAAAAGGGAGTTGGGCGTGCCCGACGATCACCAAGTCGAGGCCATGGCCGCAGTCGGTAGGCCCAGTGATATCAAGGACTTGCCCCAAGCCTTACAGGAACGGGAGAAACCCTCGCAGCGAAAAAAAGTGGAGGAGTTCACCTTCGAGGGAGGGTTCGGGACTGGTCAATAGCGGAACGGCTATCAATTACTAACTCGCATACGTGGCAACCGTTTCCATCCTGACGCAGAATAAACGTCACTGGCTCAGGGTTTAGATAGTCAGCGGTGCGGCTGATGCTTGGCGCTGATGTGCAATTATCAATCAGTTATATATGAGTAGAGCATGAAGTTAATCTTCCCTATTTAATCATAAGGGATAGTGCACTTTCAATCTACCCAAAATAGAAACCTCCTGCTAAGAATTAGTTTACTAGGAACTAAATTCAAGTGACAGGAGGCTTCTATGAACTGCATTAATGATATCAGACTTGAGCAGTTCCATCAACTGAAGAACGAGATTCGCAGTTCTGCGGAGTATTTGGTCGTCGGTTTGGACATTGCCAAGGAGAAACACAATGCTTTCTTCGGTACAGCAAACGGTAAAACACTGCACAGGGGAATGTCCTTTGATAATACGTTAAAGGTTTTCGCAAGCTGCTTACGCAGGTAGAGGCACTCAAGACGCAATATGGTCTGCCGAAGGTGGTCTTTGGCATGGAGCCGACGGCTAATTACCATAAACCCTTGGCGGAACATCTCATAAAGTACAGCCACATGGTTGTTCTGGTATCTATCGCATCGACAGCAAAGAACCGGGAGCTTTTGGACGGCCGATGGGACAAGCATGACACCAAGGATGCGGCGAACGTTGCTGACCTTGTCGCCCAAGGGAAATGCCTGTACTACGACTTTCCGGAAGCAGCTATACGTAATATGAGGGGCCTCCTTTCGTTCAAGAAGCGGCTCACGAAAGAAGAGCATGCACTGCAGGTCCGCATCCGCAATCAGCTGCTCGCACAGTACTTCCCGGAGATGGACCGCCATTTTCGCTCAGCAGTGAGCCTGGCCGTGATTCGGACCTGTCTTGATCCATCGTTGATTGTTGGGATGGAATACGACGAGTTTTGCCGGACCGTAGCGCCAGGGAGGGTGAACTTTAGACAACAGAGTCTGCTCCAGCAGATCTGGCAACTAGCTCACAAGTCTATCGGTTGTCGGGTAGATGAAACCGTATTGTTTGAAGCGCAAACGATGGTTCAGAGCCTCCACCATGTGCGGGAGACGATTAAAGCCGTTGATGATAAAACAAAGGATCTCTGTTTACCGTATCCCGAATACGCCTGTCTTTTAAGCATCCCGGGCTTTGGTCCAGATGTTTCTTCCACTGTATTGAGCGCGCTCGGCAATCCGTACTGGTTTTCCTGCAGTAAGCAGGTTCTAAAGATGGCCGGTTATGATTTGTGTGCTGATCGGAGCGGTAAAACAATATCAAATGCCGTTCCGGTTATTTCCAAGATAGGCAAGGTTGGTCTGCGATCCGCCCTTTATCAGGCGGCGGTTATCGCTTCCAACAGCAATACTTTATTCATGGCCTATTACACCGATAAGCTTAAAGATCGAAGTTGGGAGAAAGGAATCGGAACCAAAATGCGGGTGAAGCTCGCCGCGAAACTCTTGATCGTTGCCTGGACACTGATGAAGAAGAAAGAGGGCCTGGTTGGCCAGGGGTCATAAATTCAGATTCAAATATGCCATTATTTCGACTTCTGATAACTCGCGAGGTTCTTCCTTTAGTTGTTTAAGTTTATATTCTTAGCTTAATGTTTAAGCCTGTATCCGATAATATCTACCCATAAAATACATTACTTTTGTCCTTTTTCTAGCCGTATCTTTCCATATGCTTCTATGTATCGACTGATCGAGCGAATTACATGTTAACGAACGAATAGACAAATCCGGCCATTTGGAAGTTTTTAGGGCTCGATCAGAGCAGCCAGGTTCGCTATTAAATACCGCAGGAACACCCGTTTCTGCGTTTCAAATACAGGTAAAAGGCAACACCCTTTCTCGAGAGGCAAAGTTGAGATAGCGCGGCGACAAATAAGCATCCATAATCGTATGACTGCTAACAATACCTACGTATTTCTTGTTGTTAACAATCGGGATAATGGTATAGTTGCTGAGAAGCAGCATCTCAATCACATCATCGCACAGTGTATTCATTTCGGCTATTGTCGGGTCCGTGCTCATGATCCTGCGCACTGTTATTTTTTCCAGGTCAAGGCCTTCTCGCATTGCGCCGAGCACATTAAATTCGGTAACGATCCCGATAACCTCCATATTTTCGTCGACAACTGGAAGCCCTGGTTGCCCGGTTGAAATTATTTTATGAGCTGCGTCTTTTACGTTCGCATCCGCTCCAACAGCAACTTTTCTTCTCATGATATGTTTAGCGCTGATAGTCACCTTTTTCTCCTTTCAATTAAATGAATGAGAACTCCACACGTATAGATGGCCCACATTCATCTATTGGTGGCAATCACTACTGGTCGGGGTCTGTGGAGCGAAGTAGATACCCCCTTAACAAAAAATCACTGCTGCTTAAGTAAAACTCAACTTACCGCACCGGATTGTCAAAACAGCGCGTTTTTTTTGAACAGAGTAGTGTCGATTTATTGAAAACGCTGCATTTAATACCTTTTAACTTGCTATTCCCAATAACTTAAGGGAAAAGTGAAAGAAACCAAAGGTTACTTATTGAGAAATCAAACAAAATACCCTGTGTCTGTTTGCTGCGTGTGTTCATTTATTACGTCAAACTTTTATAAATCCTGATACAAACTGTCTAATCAATAGAACGTCTCTCTGAAAATTGGTCTATATATTACATGAATAACTTTTGTATCTTATCGGAAAATACTAAAATAACTTTAATTCTTTGGGCGAAGTCTTATGGTAAAACAAAGTAATTTCCAGGCTTGCTTTATGAGTTTGCAAAATCAACCACATTCTCGGGATTTTAAAACAGGATGCGAAGCCCAGAGAACTAAGATCAACAAGAAAAAGATAATTTCTGTGTGAATTTTTTAGTCAAACCTCTTTTTGGAAGCTGTTATAGTTGCATTTCCTTTAAACATGTCTGACTACATTCTGTCGCGCCAGGTCAAGCCTGGGAGAGGTGAACGACCAGAAACCGAAACCTTTCGTAGTGATTCTGTAGGCAACCAATCCTACCTGACAAAGCCTGGTCAGCAGTCAGAAGCGAGTCTTGCATGCGCATAGGTGACTATGTGTGTGAAGCGTAGACAGCTACTGCAAAAGCCGTGTCATTGAGCCCCGAAATAGCCTTGTGAGAGTTTTCGTTTTCAGAATGACGGGAACAGCATCGATCGTGCAGTACCGACCTTACATGATCGGTCCCACCGGGGTCAAAGAGCAGGGCAAATGTAGAGAAGGGTCATCCAGGAACCTGGGAGGTCTTGCCAACTCCGTCTTTGAAACACCGGTGGGGATACGGAACGAATAACTCCAGGCCTCAAATGTCCGCGCTGAGACGTGTGAGGAGGTGCTGAAGGGCACGAAACGAAACGATCAGCGCGAAGGACGGTATCGCCAACTGAAGGAAACGAAAGACGGCGAGATGGGAAGCAAGATGTCGTAGCGCCCTCATAGTACCGGTGAAGCAGGGGAATGAATCCCATCGGACCCTGTCGAGGTAAGGGGGGCGTCGTATTGTAGAATCGTTGAGGGGAAAGACAGAGGATGCGATGGAATCCGGAAATACAGTCTACACGAAACAGCAACGGATAGCAGAACTCGCGAGGATTCACCCTGATGTGAGTTTTACGTCTCTAGCCCACCATATTGATTTAGGGTGGCTCTATGAAGCATTCGGGCGAACGCGAAAGGACGGAGCACCGGGAATAGATAAGCAGACCGCAGAAGAGTATGAGAAGGAGTTGAATGCGAATTTGCGGTCACTTCTGGAACGTGCCAAGTCGGGAAAATACGTCGCGCCGCCGGTGTTGCGGGCGCATATCCCGAAAGACCCGGCGAAGAATGAAACCCGTCCTATCGGTATACCGACGTTCGAGAATAAGGTGCTTCAGAGAGCTTGGCAGATGGTGCTGGAGCCATTATACGAACAGAAATTTCTGGACTGCTCATATGGGTTCCGGACGGGGCGTTCGGCCCACGACGCGCTGCAATCGTTGTGGACGCAGATGATGGACGTAGGCGGATGTTGGATCATCGATTTGGATATTCGGAATTTTTTCGATACGATGGTTCACGAACACATCAGGAAAATTCTCAAGAGGCGGGTGAGTGACGGAGTAATAACGAGACTCATAGGGAAGTGGTTAAGGGCCGGTGTATGGGAGGCAGGAAACATCAGTTACCCAGAAAAGGGTACTCCTCAAGGGTCGTTATGAGAAGCTTCTCATAAGCCGCCTTATCAGAAGTAATATGTTATCCGAAGTAAACACTGTAACCGCTTAATATCTAAGCATGTTATCTTTATTTACTTCTGATAATACGACAGGCCGAAGTATTTATGAGAGATTGAAGAACCGATCTCACTAATGCAATTAGGCCCGTGCAGATGCTGAGCTGAACGATAAAACGTTAGAAAAGGTGTGTTTCCTACTTTTTGCGACCGTATTGCTTAGCCAAGTAATCTCTATCACACACAGTATTATCCGAAGTAAATGAAACGCAAACGTAACCGTATCAAGTGTTTGCAGCTTTTACTTCGCATAATGTGATACTTCTGATAAGGCGGCGTGATTTCCCCCATGCTGAGTAATATTTATCTTCATGAGGTGCTGGACATGTGGTTTGAGAAGGAAGTAAAACCGCGCCTCCGCGGTAAAGCGTTTCTGATTCGTTACGCAGATGATGCAGTGTTGGGGTTTGCGTTTGAAGCAGATGCCCGGAAAGTGATGGAAGTCCTTCCGAAGCGGTTTGGCCGATATGGCCTGACGATCCACCCGGAGAAGACCCGCGTGGTGAGGTTCGTCAAGCCGGATAATACGAACTCGGGAGGCCACAGCCAGGACAAGGACAACACGTTCAACTTTCTAGGATTTACTCACTACTGGGCAAAGACCCGTAAAGGTACAATGGTAATCAAGCGAAGTACCGAGAAGAACCGGTTCGCGCGAGCGCTCCTGAAGATCAAGGAGTGGTGCAGGATCAATCGGCACAACCCCCTGAAGGAGCAGCATAGGACGCTGAACCAGAAACTTCGAGGCCACTACGCCTATTACGGGATCACAGGCAACAGCAAGATGGTGGGGAGTTTCTACCACAGGGTGAGGCGGCTGTGGCGCAAATGGCTACAGCGAAGGTCGTGCGATGGCAGTATCCCGTGGGAGAACTTCGAACTGCTTGAGAAAGTCTATCCACTGGCACCAGCGAGAATCGTTCACTCTGCATACTTACGCAAAGCTACAGCATGAAGAACCGAATGCGTGAATTACGCACGTTCGGGTCTGTGGGGGGCTGGGGCAAGTGACTGCCCTGGCCTACCTGGCTAGCATTGTATTTTGTTATAAAGATTTCTGTCAGCAACTCCTTTCCAGAGCAGTTGAAATTTCCATTAGCTGCAAATTCACTTTTCAACTCGAAAGCCATACGGTAAAAAACTCAAGTACACTATTTTATGAGCTTTTATAACGTTATTTTTTCTCTTTTCGGATGATTTTTTGACAATACGGGAACATTCCTGAGAGGAGGATCATCCCCCAGGTAATTACAAAGCGCCATTACTTGCATGGATTTTATGTTTCAGTTATCAGTCAAAAGGTCCTTCGTAATATGGATCCAATCATTGACAACCCATCTCCCGTTGTTTTCACTGCATGGTGTAAATCGGCATTTTCTTTTCCACCATGTCTACAACTGGCAAGGTGGGGACCTTCTTCAAGCCATACGTGGCTTCCAGGATAATGTCCGGCGGAACATTTGAGAGCAGATCTTCAGCGACTTCCTGATCTGCCTGACGATAACGGAGCTTCGTCTCAATCATGATGCGCTGGGGACTTTTCATCGGGGGGACGCCGTAATAAATATCTTTATAACCGCGGGGTGGAATGGTCTCATGACGCGAGAAGGCCGTGATGACCCACGGATGTAAGGAAAAATGGAAATCCTTTCCCATCCCGTCCGAGTTGAAAATACGGGACTCAGGCATAAGCTTGCCATGTTCATCCAATTGACCGCTGCTCATAATCACCTTGCCTGTTTCATCTCGGGCGATGATCTCCAGCCACATTTCCCGGACGTTCGTGAGCGACGTAGGCAGGTTGTGCCCAGCCCTAATGTTCTTGACCCTGATCTTCACTTCCGTCAGCTCGTTGTTCTGGTAGACGGGGAAGATTTCCAGGTCCGCCGCTAATTTGAGCCGCTCAATAGACATCTCATATTTTTTTGTAAGATTGGCGGCCAATTCCTGATTTCCTGCTTTTTCCGCAGCGTTCTTCGCCAAGTAGTAGAGAAGATAGTTGGCACCGTTGAAGTAATGGTGATATTCCTCGCGAACCGGCTTCTGGAACGTATCTGCCGACCGCTTGAAGACATCAATCTCCACCATGTGGCAATCCTGGCACATAATCCCTTTTTGGGCATAGGGCCCGTGCTTCCATTCATTGTATGTTGCTTCAATGGGGAACTGGTCGTCATAATGGTACACATTATGGCAGGAAGCGCACAAATCGGCCTTCATGTGGAGTGGGGACTCAATGCACACATGAAATCCCATGCCGCATCCGTCGTAAGGAGTAAGTGGCCCGCGCTTCGTGAGCTCGGTCCCTCCCGTTGCGTCCACTCCAGGCGTAAGGATAAAAGATCCGTTTTCCGCCTCGTGGGTCGGCGTCTGCCAATGGGTCACTCCACTTATCGAATGACAGATATCGCAGGACACCCCTGCCATAGCCATGGCGGAGAGGCCTTTGAGCCCTGGACCCTTAATCTCGCCCGTCACCACCCCGGCAGGCGAATGACAACCCTCGCACTGGCGAGTTACCTCATGTCCCACGGCTTTGAACCCTTTATTCAGCTCGCCCTGGTAAACTGGGTCTTGAAAGGCCATGGAATGCATCGAACCAGTCCATTCTTTGAATTTATCCGGATGGCATCCAGCGCAGACTTCGGGCTCGGTGAATGGGGTAGTTGATTTATCCCATTTTATTAATGAAGGGTAGTAGGGGTAAAAATCATGATCAACCTCGAATTCCTTCGGTTGTGGCCATTGCGACCAGGAGATCCGGGACAGGCTGACCAGCAGAACAATTGCAAGAAACAAAACCAATACCATATGTCGCTTCATAGATGGCTCCTTTCGAGTTGTGGTGAAAGCTTTCTGCATATAGGCAATATTATAGCAGAAAAAAATTTGGCTTATTCTGATGACATTTCGTTTACTGCTCTATTCTAAAAAACCTCTTGAGAAGTCGGCAAGTAACGGAATTTCTTGGCGGGGATAGCACTTTTTTTGAGGTAGAAAAGCACTCCTTCTGATAAGATTGGTTTGACAGCAAATCAAACAAAATGGAGTGCCGATGAATACGCTGTGAGAAACTATACATGGTCGAAATCCAAAGTACCGGATGATCTTTCCCTACCTGCAATCATATTAACCGATCCGATGACGGACAAGCAGAAACAGCTTATAACTATTCTCGAGATTGTGCAGGTAGAAAATTATGTAAAAACTCGGATGTGGCAGTGGTTGCCAGTAACTGGTGAATCGCTACCCGATAGCGCGGGCTTTTGTAGCAAAGGCGGTGTATAAGTTTCCCACGACGCGGGCTCTCCTGGAAGGGTTGTATTTCATGCCGAATCTGCGGACCATCTGCGGGTTCAGCGGTAGCGGGTTCAATCTTGTCAGGCAAAGACCTTTCAATTGATATTTTTAACATTGCTTGCATATTTGCTTTATATATGGGTCATACATGTGCTTCTATAGAAACTATCAGAAGTTAATCAAAGCGACTAAAACTTTACAATAAAGGTCAGCCGCACATTTCTATGCACTATTCAAGTCGTATCCTGCATTTATCGCGTTTTGATTCTCTCATTTTGTATACGTCGTTGATAATTTTCTTATCGCGCTTATCAGTTTGGATCAAAATACTTAGATAAGCTACATCATCCAGATTACTTTCTGAACCAAACAATAATTACATTTTTTTACGAAATGATAGCACAAAAAATAATTCTCCTCGCGCTAGTTCGGTGTCTAACTCGTTTATGTAAAGACAATGTTGTGATTTAACCAATTTAAAGATTAAAACCCCAAAACACAATTCTCAAAACATTTAGTAGGTAAAAGGATAAAAAAAATATTTCGGGCAGAAAAATGGTTTTGCATCGTTTAGGTTGTTGTTAGATTTAATAATAACGCCTATTTGCCTCGAATAAACGTAACAACAACGATAGAAAATGGGAAGGTATAAAATTTGCTACCAATTTTGTAGCATCTATAGAATTTATCAATGAACCTCCCCGCAGCAAGCTGCGGTGTATCTATAAAAAAAAGACGATTATCGTTTGAGAAACCTGCGGTTTCTCAAACTCTTCCCTCTATGCGGTGCCCCTGTAGAAAGCTAGGGAATCGCGATTAAATAAGTCACCTTTTTTTGATGATAAAGCAAGTGATCGAATACACGCACATTAAGGAAAATATCATAACGACTTTGGCAAAACGCACCTAACTCGGGTTGGCATTTTTGCCATTATGCTTCTTAGATTGTACGCATTCTTAACAGTTGCAAATGGAGGCGAAATGCATAATAACCAAGAGTCTAAGACCGACAAAGAAGAGCCAACAAAAAAGCTCAAGGAGTTGCTTACTGAGTTCAATAATATTGAAGCCAAGCTGAGATCGCTAGAACAGCATATAACCGAAATACGAAATGGAATGTCCATTTTAGTGTTGAACATGCGGAGCAAGGGAAACGGTGATCATACGCACTGAGTCGCAGTAAGACAGCGAATATGCGACAATTTCAGAAAACCATACTTTATTCAACAAACACGAGTATTTTAAGGGCAAACTGTGTCGAGGGGAGACAATAGGAAGAGACGAGCTGGTAACCGACTTACGAAGTTTTAGGAGATATCTTCGCGAGCGTAAAAAAATGACCCGTATATGTCATGCTTAGAATTGCAGAAATGGCAACAGGCACACCCAACATCGGGCAACAAGATTGCAGGGGTTGATTAGTGAATTTTCTGTCAGTGATTTACAACTCAGGTATCCATGGCACGGCAACAGGATATACCGTCGGTGAAGGAAGTTGTGTTAAGGGAGCATGCGGCACAAGACCGCATCCGGGTCGTAGCAGAGAGTTCGCTGCGGCTCGACCTTTTTTAATCCCCATTACTTTACAAGCGCTATTTCGCTCAACAGAACGTACTGATATCTATTCAAAGACTGAGAAAGGTAATTAGCATCGAGTTCTACCTTTCTGACAATGAATTTACGTCTACCTTTGTTGTTGGTCGATATGGAGGAGATGAGTTCATTATTCTTCCAGAGATGCGCAGCACCTTAATTGCAAATCTTGCCGAGAAACTCAGTCGAAGAGTAAGGATTACACCCTCGAGGGCCATTCAGTAACTATCAGAGTTGGTTATGCCAAAGAGACTCAGAAGAGCATCTGTACAACTTGCCGTTGCTTCTTAAAAAGCGGACATTTTTACTTTGCCTTGGCATACTCAGACAACGTCATTGACATAGATTAGCAGCAAGAATATATTCGTCTAATGAGGAGCTTGCTGTTATAAAGCAAATATGCGGATCGCTATATCAGGTACTCAATGTTCAGGAAAATCGACGCTCGTCGAGGCGTTGTCCGAAGCTCTCCCCCAGTATATGACCGTCGACGAGCCCTACCATCTCTTGCAAGAGGAGGGGTACGAGTTTGCAGAGTTGCTCACCATCGAGGACTTCGAGATACAACTGGAGCGATCCATCGAGAGTCTGGACGAAAAAGCTCCGAACATCATTTTCGACCGATGTCCAGCCGACATCCTAGGCTATCTTCTTTCGCATACCGACATTGAAGCGTTTGATCTCGAGGACTGGCTACCTCGCGTTCAAATTGCGATTAGGAAGCTTGATCTATTAGTCTTCTTACCAATCGAAGAGCCTGACCGGATAGTTCTACCATTGTCGGAGGACGCCGCGTACAGACAACGTGTGAACGAAAAACTCAAAGAGATTATTCTAGAGAATTCATTCGACTTCAAGGTGGACGTGCTGGAAGTCAAGGGTAGCGCGAAAACGCGTCTTGAGCAGGTTTTAGCGCGTATCTACAATTAGGGTGTCAGGCGTTATAAGAGAAACTCGGGAAGTCCAGACTCAGATTGTTTTTTGTATATAAAAACTTCCTGGTTTATTGTTGTCAAGTATTTTTGGAATAAAATAGAGTTTACTTGATTTATGGTTTTTGTTCTTGGTCACGATAAATATACCAGTAAGGGATATCGCTCCAAAGTGATGGTTGAACAGGTTCTCAGTCCTTCGGGGCCAAAATTTTTTCTCACAAGTGCCCCAGTATCGGTTTCTCACTGGCAGTCCATATCCTGATCACCCTAAACATTAATCTGTGCGGCACCTTGTCCAACCCTGGTAATTAGAGGGTCTCAAGAGAGTCCTGACCCTGCTTCATGGGGACAAAGGTGCAAGCGGGGATTATTGATTCTGTAGCCGAAGGTCGGCATGGCCGCCTTAGTGGAAGTTGAGATAATTTCCCCGCTTACACGCAAAGATTTTAAGTTATGCAGCCTCCTTGAACTGAAATGATGTCCTGGAGTAATCAAAAACACTATTATCTCGCACGATGGCAAATATGATCCGGAGAAGCTTACGAGCGACAGCGATCAAGGCCTTAGTTGATAACGTTCAGGACATCGTTTACTGATTTTATGCTCAGGACATCGTTTACCTTCAAGCATTTAGTACCTGGTGCTGAATGCTGAGTAGGTTATTATAGCCTTGTTAACACTGCTTAAAACTGATCGTTACATCAGTTAGCTAATTGTTTGCTAATACGCGATTAAACGATGTTGTGAGTGTTTTTTGAGTTAACGATGTCCTGAACGTTGTCACTTAGTCTTTAACATGCCCCGATCAAGGTATCTCTGATACTGATGTTCCATAACGCAACCTTGACGAACCATATTCATCGCGGCAAAATATAAGAGTTTTCGCATCAGGGGGCGACCACGCTTGGAAATACGACGAGTCCCCCGGTATTTGCCGGAGCTGACTTCAAATAGATTCAGACCGGCGAGTTTCATAATTTCCCCGATGGTGCTGTACCTCCGAAAGTCGCCCACTTCACCGATGAGGCCAGCAGCGGTAACCTCACCTATTCCCTTGATCGAAAGAAGAGAATTGCTGTAGGGAATCTGTTTAAGATGATGACTCATTCCCTTTTCCAGCCCTTCCGTAAACTTTTTAGAGGCTTCCATGGCAGCAAGTATCCCTTGGGTTTCGAGGAGGATGCTCGCTTGGCCCTCAACCACGCCTACGGACGCTTCCGCAAAGCCTCTATTCCTGTTTATATGCACTACCTCCCCTCTGATGATCCTATAACCTTCGATCTGGGAGATTATATCAGTAACAGGTTCGACAGGATTGAGCAAGCTTAAGAGCCTGTTGCACAAATAGCCTTTTGGATCATTTTGTAAAAAATATGTTCAATAAAATCAATGGTCGTATTTCACAAAAAATGGTTTGAGCAACAGGCTCTTAACATCGATAAATTAGATTAGCACGTAATTTTAGATGTTCTGCTGTCTGTCACGAATTCCTAGTCCGAGATTCACCCTCCGGCCAGAGCAGCATGATTATCGGTGCCAGTTATTGCCGCCATATTGACTTTCCACAGGCGCAACTCTCAAAAAAAGAATTGATAGCTCGCCCCTGGACTATCAGCTTCTACGCAGTCTTGAGTTCCGCAGTACAGTGCGCACAACGGGTTGCTTTTATCGGGATGACCGACAAACAAAAAGGACACTCTTTCGTCGTGGGTGCTGCCGGGGCTTCGGTTTTCTTGAATTGGAGGCGGTTCGCCACGCGTATCATCAGGAAGATGACGAAGGCTATGATGACGAAATCAATGGCTGCATTGATGAACATCCCATATTTGATAATGGGCGCACCCGCTTTCTGTGCTTCTGCGAGGGTAGCGTAGGTTTCACCGGACAGATTCAGGTACAAACTGCCGAAGTCGACTTTCCCCACAAGAAGCCCGATCGGGGGCATAAGCACATCGTTGACCAGCGATGTGACGATCCTGCCGAAAGCCCCACCTATGATGACCGCTACAGCCAAATCAAGAACACTACCGCGCAAAACGAATTCTTTGAATTCTTTCAACATGGCTTGACCTACCTTCACAATGTAGATGAATAGTTCATCTACTTATTCTGCTGGTTTTTTTAATTCCTTAGTATGAAGACAATTTATTGGAGGAGGGCCTCTTGCTGTGATACTAGTGGAATTATATCAGAACCGTTGCATTATTGCAGCTCCAATTCTAAAAAGCGCAATAGTCGTGAATCGTAGTTTTATTTTATGCATGATTCATAATTTGGAAGTTTAATCGATATGATTCCATAACATAAAAACATTTGAAGATTTTACATTGCCCTCTGGGCAACCATCCGCCATTTCTTTCCCAATCAGTTAAGCCAATAGTACATAAATTCTATGCCAGAATTCAGTGGATTTTACCCATTAAAGCTATTTTTTACTGTCTTGACATAGAATAATTATTTTAGGTATGTTATTTTTCATAGGAGTCATCAAAAAGCGATAATTATACCCAAACGAGTTTTGCTGAGGGTCCCGCTCGGGGAGCCATCGCCACAAAAAGGACCGACTTCTTAGGAGATTGGCCATTTTTACATTTTATTCCATGGATATGGTCTTATGGATTAAATCAGAATTAGAGTTAGATAACTCCGGAAACTCGTCGATTAAACCACATTTACTGAATAGCAGTCAAACTCTAGGTATCGATTACATTACTACGGTATTAGTGAGAACACACCGGTACGTAGAGTTAGACCATATATCTGCATATTCGATTAAGCAATTTTGTGTCACGATCATCACCTGGGTGCGCTATACCGATCATGGTTTGGCGATATAAAAGTAATATTTGGCTTTGTAGGACGCCCTCGACTCTTTGCCTATCTGCGATTGGTTACAGCCTTCCGTAGGCGCTTTGCCACCGGAAGTATTTATACGCAGGATACTTAGCGTCTTACTGAAGATGCCGTTTCCCGAAGTTGATTTCGCACTCAGCAGTAACCATGGGATGGCATTGGGATCCGGACCATTGTCGCGCGCTCTAACCTCGCCGACCACTTTGCTTCCATCGTTCGACTCCCAAGTAGGGCCAGCGTAGTGCCTACCGATTTTTTTCCCAGCGCTATCGAACAGTTCAGCTTCCGGCGCTTTGAAGACCCACTCGAACCGCGTCGGGTCGTCTTTACGGGCCTCGCACTCGTAAATCTGTACTCCGGCGGCTTTGATCTCAAGCGATAATACTTGAGTTGCTGGAACCCTGAGAGCTTCAGGAACCTCAGGCAACGTTCCAGCTTTAGTAGTTGAGAAACCCGCAATAAGCGGGACGAGTGAAACTCCGGCAATTGCCAATACGTATACATATCTTAGTTTCATTGCTACAGGCCTCCGGTATTAAGAAGTTTATAGTTACAGCTCCTTACCATATTATTGAGCAGTTCTGGTTAACACGCTAAAAAGCGCGAAGTCCGACAATTAGATTGATTGTTTACATGTGTTGTTATGAATACATGACTGATTCGAATCTATGTCAATGTCTTCTAAAGGGGATGAATGGGCCTGTCAAATGGATTATTTAAATGTATATCGCTAATAAATATATAGACATAATGGTTGACAGTTGAAAAAGTGACCTGCCCCTTGTCACCGTGGGTTATACTTGGATGCAATGGGTGTCCAAATACAGAGCCACAAACAAGGAGGCAGGTCATGAAAGATTCTATCACAATCGTAGGACTCGATTCAGCAAAAAACTCCATAGCTGTAGCAACGGCCGAAATTGGCGGCAGCCAAGAGGTTCGCTACTACGGCAAAATCGGCGGCGACATGGCGTCATTGGACAAAATGGTCAGAAAGCTTGAAAGCAAAGGCTCAGAACTGCACTTCGTCTATGAAGCCGGGCCGTGTGGTTACGAAATATACCGCCATCTAACCAAGAGAGGTTACAAATGCACGGTTGTGGCACCATCGCTGATTCCCAAGAAAAGCGGAGATCGCGTCAAGACCGATCGTCGTGACGCGCAAAGTCTAGCCAGGCTGTATCGGGCCGGAGAACTGACTCCTGTTTACGTGCCCCAAGAGGATGAGGAAGCCATGAGAGACCTGACCCGATGCCGCGAAGACGCAGTCAAGGCCCATCGCACTGCCCGGCAGAGGTTAGGCGCGATGCTCCTGCGGCATGGACACCGTTACTCTGGAGAAACCGCATGGACCCAAGCCCACATGCGCTGGTTGTCTGATATCAAGATGCCACACCCTGCACAGCAGATCACGCTGCAAGAGTACATCAACACGGTGAAGGAATGCGCAGAGCGTGTGGCCCGGCTTACGGAGCAGATTCAAACGCTTATGCCCACATGCCGAACGGCCCCTGTTGCACTCGCAATCCAATCGTTACGCGGCATCGCGGATGTAACTGCCGCGACCACCATGGCCGAGATCGGAGACTTGGGACGTTTTGAAAATCCCAAGCAGCTCATGGGATACCTTGGATTGGTCCCTTCCGAATACTCCAGCGGCGACAGCACCAGACGGGGTGCTATCACCAAAACCGGAAACACCCACGTCAGGCGCGCATTGATTGAAGCGGCCCAAGCCTACAGTCTGCCGGCCCGAGTGAGCCGGGTAATCCTCAAGCGGCAGGAGGGGCTGCCGAAAAATATCTGTGATATCTCCTGGAAAGCCCAGGTGCGTCTCTGCGGACGGTTCCGTAAACTCACGGCCAAAGGGAAGCCCAGGAACAAGGTGGTAACCGCCATTGCCAGGGAACTATGCGGCTTCATATGGGCAATTGCCCGGGAAGTGAATCTCCAGAGCGCATAAGAAGATTAACCCAAGAACAAGGCGTCACACAAAACTTGAGGGGGTATCTTGGCATGGACTGTCTCTGGAAAATCAATCCTGGGGCATTTATGAAAGAAAAAATCAACCCTCAAAGGTAAAAACCGCTCAAATCGTCAACATAGGCGGAAGCATCGAGCTTTCCAAAGAACAGGATCAAAAACTTGAAGTCACCCGGTAACAATGGCGACTCAAACGACTGAGGCAAAACAAAGGAGGACGCAAGCAAACAATAAACAACCTCCAAGGCATAAGCGGGGACGCGGCCACGTTTACGGAGAATCCTCGTCCAAACTATGGAATAAGGCAATGCCGAACTTCCGTTAATAGAGCGAGGCAGCTCCGCGGCGAAGAAAGGTCTTGCGGTCAAACCCGCGAATATCAGAGTGATCAAACGTCGCACAAGTCGGCCCCGTCCCTCCTTACGCCTTGGAACATATTGAAACAACGAACCCTTTGAAAAAAAGGGGCAGGAGACTATTTTCCCTATTGACAACTGTCAACCATATCAGTTTGTTAACTTGATCGGTTTAAAGAACTGGCAACATCACTAGAAAAAGGATACACTTGCCGAATTAAATTCGGCGCGCATTGTCATCAGGATAGACGTACTCCATGTGTTTGGCTGTCGCCCTGGCAACATTTTCCCCGTAATGGAGCGCCACTACCTTAAGTGCCATGTCGATGCCTGCAGAAATTCCAGCCGATGTAAACACGCGCCCGTCCACAACAACATGCTTGTCATATTCAACTTTTACAGAGGGAAATGAATCACGCATCCAATCCAATGAACGCCAATGCGTCGTAGCGTGGAGTCCGTTTAACAACCCCGCGGACCCAAGAAGCATAGCCCCAGTACAAACTGATGATAACGTTTCAACCTCCGATGCACGATGCCGTAACCAATCAAGCATTGCGAGGTTCTGTAGTGCCTTCCGAGTGCCCCACCCGCCAGGAACTACAAGAATGTCCACTTTAGGGCAGCTGTCAAATGTATAGTCTGGAAGTACCCTCATACTCCCTGCTGTCACTACTTGAGATAATTTCTCCGCAACGAGTAATATTTCAAAAGGTGAATCCTCTTCGCGTCGTTTCTCTTCGTTTAATCGGGTTACGGAAAACACCTCAAAGGGACCGCAGAAATCGAGTACTTCGACATCCTCAAACAATACAATGGCAACACGCTTTCTTTCCATCAACTATGCCCTTTTAATTTTCCCCTTAGATTGATGTACAAGCATTCGTTTGGTTTTACACACATGTTTCAGTTGTCACATTTACCTGTGCCCACCATGCTCATGATGCAGTATATAGGAAGAAAACTGCGCCGCATGTTTCAACCACGAAACTACACACCTTCTTAAACTATTTCTATTTCATGTCCACCTAAAAGGTAGCAATGTCACCCACTTGAAGGCGCACCGTCAAGAGAAACAGTCAACTTTTCTCAAGAGAAATGATATTTTCTTGTCGATGTTTTATCAGTCATCAACAGGCATACCATTGCTGTAGTTTCATTTAGTTTGTGTATCAGCAGTGCTGTACCACTTACCCATCTGGATTAAGGTCTTGTTGGTGATGAGCGGCTTTCAGCAGCACCCTTTCCCCGCTGAGCGGGGAGCAAAAAATCATCGGCTCCTTGCCGTGCCCATAAAAGATTATAACAATACTTGTGGTTTTTTTACCAGCCTCTGAGTGGTTCACGGCACGGGCAGTAACGATGCTGATGACCCTATAGTTTTGGGTGGAATGGTTTACCAATCAATTTTTTAGTCTTCCACCAGTGCACCTGGGTCCCGCTCCGGCCATCTTGTCATCATTATAGACCTGCCCCCAAGATGGTGTTGCAAAGAAAGACGAGAACGGACCTGTCCCTAAGATGTTCCCTTCTAACCTCACTACTTCGATCCAAACGTGTTCTTTGGCTGATGGTCCTTCTTCTGCTGTACTTCATGCTCATGCTTCATTATTTTCTGCTTCTGACTCTTATCTTTGCCCTTCTTGCCACCCTTGTCTCCCATCGTGCGCCTCCTTTTTACACCTGCATATAGTGCATGTAAGCAGTATACCATATTTATGCTTTCTAGTAGTTGCAGAGGACAGATTAGGGGACCTATTTCACGTCGCTTTTCTTGGCCCGCTTTTTTCGCTTTATTCTTCCTGCCTGCTAAGTACGCCTCCTCGGGCCTCCATCTAAAAGAAATCCTGGCGAGCTGCTAGGGGAGGATTATATGCCTGATTACGGCTTAACAATATCAAGTTTGGCCGAGAAACTTGGGGTATCGCGTCAGACGATTAATGAACTGCTCCGTGAGCGGAGTTTGATTTCGCCCGCGATGGCACTACGGCTATCCCGGCTATTCGGCAATACGCCCAAATTTGGCTGAAGGCTTAGCATGCCGTTGATCTTTAGTATTCTCCGCTATTCTTTAAAGCGTCTATCCAATATGGAACTGTGGTGTGGCCGAGAAATATTGAAATTGTACCCGAGACGTTCTGGACCCGATAGGTGCACGAAGAGTCGGCCCTGTCCTCTATGCCATTCAACCTTTGTTTGCGCTTTCTATTGTTGCCTTGATCCGCGCAAGCCTACTTTTTATTTCATCCAGCTTCCCCGTTGTCTCGGCCAACATCTGCTTTCGCACCTCGACATCATGTGCGCCCTTCGACCTCTGCACCATGCCTTTTTCGATCGCACTGGCAATCCCCTCTATAGTTGTGTCGATCTTCTGGAAAATTTCCCAGCGGAAGGCGAGCTTGCTTTTATCCAGGCGTTCTTCAAAATCGTTTCCTGCCCTGGCGGCCTGCATGGTCACAACTCTCTGGAGGTATTCCTTCATCTTCTTAAGGATAATTTTATCGCCAATGAATTTCGGCAGGGCAAGGGTTAAGGTTGAAGCAATGATCGCCATGCCCACAGGTTGTTCCTTAAACCTGTAGTAGAAGTCGGACTTGACGCTCCAGAGGGCTTCCGCCTTGACCGTATCGAAGGGTACGGAGAATAGCTCGGAGGAATAGTGCAGCAGCTCATCCACCGTTTCATTGATCTTGGTAATGAACCGTTTGCAGATGGCTTCAAAGGCCCTTGCGAGCCGTTCGTCTTCCATGGCGCGCCAGGTGATAAACGCCTGCTTGACATGAACAATGACAGCTTGCTCAAGGGTGCTACGAAGATCTTTGAGGGAAAGGCCCTTATTCTGTTCAAATTGCTCTGTGAGATGCTCATGTTCGCGAGTCATCAGGTCCCTGACGAATCCCTGCAGATCATCGTTCAGTTCGCCCTTGTCCAATCGTGAGACTTCGCCCTCTAGCAGGATCTCGAAGTCCCGCTTCACCTGCTCCACTTCGCCTTTTTTACTTTCAAATGCCCGCAATTTGTCTTTCAGTTGTTCGAGCGGTGATGTGAGCGACTTCAGTTCAAGTTCCAATTCGAGCTTTGCCTGAGAAATACTCCTGAGCAGGTTGTTTGTGACGGAGAGGATGAGTACATTTCCCTTCTCTTCCATCAAAAACCTATGTAAGTCTTTGGAAAAAGGGGGAAGCCTGCTTTTCTCCATCAGCTCCGCGGACTTCGCGGCCACCGCGTCAAGGGCGAGCCGCGCAGAGATAGGGAAGAGCTTTACCTCAGAACGCATGACATCCTTCAGCCCATGCTTGGAAAATTCAATGGACTCCTTAAGATCGTTCTCCCGCAGGTAATCGGCCTTGTTCAGAACAAAGAATATTTTGTTTGAATACTCTTTCACGTCCCTCAAGAAGTCAAGCTCGGCCCTGCTCATTGGCTGATCCACAGAGAGAAGAAAGAGCGCGGCATCCGATTTTGGCAAATACTGGTACGCAACATCCGTATTGTGTTGATATATCGAGCCAACGCCAGGTGTATCGATAAGCCGTACACCGTCCTTAAGATAAGGTGAAGGGTACGAGAGGATCACTTCGCGGACATCTTTTACATTTTTCGGATTGCCTTTTTCCGTAACATATTCCACGAGACTATCCGACTTGATTTCGGCGATTTTGCCGTCATTGAAATATACTTTGATCCTGAGCGCTTCGCCCCAGGTCATAATGGTCACGATGGAGGTAAGCGGAACGACCGCTACAGGTAGGATTTCGGCACCCAAGAGCGCATTTACGAGGCTTGTTTTTCCGCGCTTGAACTGGCCAACAACCACAAGATTGAAGGTGTTGCTCCTAACCTTTTCTTTCAGATCTTCGCAGGCGCAGCTCCGGATGTTCTCGATCATAAGCATTTCGTCCATGCACTGCAAGAGGCCGTTTTTCAGTTGGGCATATTTTGAGGTTGAAGATGGTTGCACTGCCGGATTCACGCTATGGTCTCCTGTACATAGAAAAAACTCCTACCCTCAGGCTTAGAGAGTAGGAGTCATCAGCTTCACAAGAAGCGGTTAATGGCGAACTCCATCACCGTAATTCAAACCAATCACCTATTGGTCATGTTTGTCAAAAAAGGCCAGGGATTCTGTGCAATCATTCGAAACCGCTTTCCTGATTTTCCTTATTTTCCGCGCCTTCTTTTGCTTTTTCACCTTCGCTAGCAGCCTCTCCCTGTGAACTGTCTTCCTCTTCGGGTTCCTCGATCTCCTGCCCAGCATGCTTTGCTAATACGCTCCGTTCTGCATCGAGCCAATCATCAAGATCATGACCGCGGATATACCCTCTCGTCTCATATAGTTGATAGGCAACCGCTGCGATCTCACCATGCAGATTCATCACTTTTCTCCTTCATATCGCAATGAGACGGTCATTCTCGCAGGTGATACAGGTTGGACTCTATCGTGCAATGATTCAGCGAAATTGACAGGCACTCTCAACCGTCAACCAGGCCAGCGGCGTCTCTATGGGTGTACTTTATCACATTCACGTCCGAAAGGACGACGATCCCTTCTCCCACCAGTTCATCAAGGATGGGGATAACTTTATTGATTTTCTCTTCGCTGTCCATGACGGTGATCAGGATCGGAAGTTCGCCATGCATCGTCATGGTTTTCTTTTTGTGATAGCGCTTGTGCGGGCCGTACCCTGCGATGGCCTTGTAAACCGTTGCTCCCGCGATATCGGTCATGATAAGCCTTTTTACTATAGCTTCGTACAGCGGTTCGCCTTCCCACTTGTCATCCTCGCTGATTAAGATACGGAGCATTTTTGCCTTGCCTTCTAGCTTCATATGTTCTCCTTGTTTTTCGCGCTTCTCCTCCGCCTTCGGGCAGCACTTGATGACGTTCGTGTCTGCGATCTCCACCATGCCCTTTTCTACTACATGGTAAATGTCCGGGAGCACCTTGTTGATCATCTCCTCGGATTCTACCACCTCGATCTTCATTGGCATGCTCGTGGACATTTCAAGCATCTTGGCCGTATGAAAGAGGCCGTCGCTTCCATAGCCCGCAATGCCACGGAATACACTAACGCCCACGATCTTTTTTTTGAAAAAGATATCGAGCAGTACTTCATAGACGGGCTTTCCGTGGAACTTGTCCGTCTCATCTACATAGACAGTCAGTTTTTTCGCCGGCCCATTGGTTACCATGCTTTGTCTCCTATATCCCCTTTGCAATCACTTCACCCAGCTTCAAGGCCATGAATCCAACGACAACGCTTAAAACCATATTGAGCGCTGCGAAACCAAGTTCTCCGTCAATGACCAGTTTGCCGGTCTCATACTGAAATGTTGAGAATGTAGTGTAACCGCCCAGTCCCCCGACAACGAGAAGCAGTCTCCACTGCGGATTTTCCAGGAAGCGTTCCGCCATCAGAGTCATGAGAAAACCGATAAGAAAGCTTCCGCTGACGTTAATCAGAAAGGTCCCGAGGGGAAAGCTCCTTCCCCACCGTTGGCCGATCCAGGTTGCCAGCATGAAGCGCGCAACGGAGCCGATGCCACCGCCCGCGAAAACTACAATATAGTTTATCATGGATAGTATGTCCCTTGATCGTTATTTTACGATTGCTACAGTGCACGGAGCATAGGTCGTCACGCGTTTTGATACCGATCCCAGAAGCCAGGTCGCTATTTTCGATTTGCCCCGCTGGCCTACAAAGACCATGTCGCGCTTTTTTTCGATGGCATATTTTATAATTTGATCCGCTGGATGGCCGACAACGATCTCTGTTGTAATTTCAATATTATATGTCTTCGCTTTGTCCCTGAGTCCTTTGAACAGTCCTTCGTAATGCTCAGTAGCGCCGTCGATTATTGCATCCATTTCGACAATATCGATAGGCTCTGGCGGCTGCGCCACCGATAAGACTGCAATCTTCGGTGATGCCCCGGTGCAAATCCGGGATATTTCAAGGCAAAGTCAAAAGCTTTATACGACTGCGGAGAGCCATCAAAGGCAACGAGTATCTTGATCAGCATGGAAGCCTCCTCTTGGATAACTGCCAGGGTAATAAATTATTTCGGCGAAGCAGCAATTTTTCCCCCTTTTTCGGTAATAGATAACGAGGAACGAAGAAGGCATTCGCAATGAGGGTCGGCACAACGGCGCTCCCAATGACCGCTACGATCAGCAGGGAATACTGCACCTGATCGATGATCTTATGGGAAAGCCCGAAAAGCGCGGCAATGGAACCGAAAGTCAATCCAGTGGACATGAGAAGCGTGGTGTAGATGCCTTCCTTCTGCGCGTATTTGTACGCCTTCGTTGCTGGATACACGCCGATGATCTTCGTAATCATCTTTGTTACAAACAGCACGAGCAAAGCAACAGGCGCGGCGATAATCGCCGGGACCGACACATATGAACCGGCGCGGATGAAATAGAACGGCGTGAGCAGGCCGAATGTCAGCGTCCTGAGCCGCCTGATGAGGACGTGGTCCTTGCCCACGGTCCCAGCGAGCACCATGCCGATGATATATGCCGGCAGCACTGCTTCGCTGTCCGACCATACTGCGAGTGACCCGAGGCCAAAAAGAACCATCAGGAGGTATTTAGCTTCGAGTTCCGACGGCCGGTCCCCGTATTTCTTGAAGAACCACGGCGTGAGATAAGGGAGAATAAAAAATACGGCAGCTCCGACGCCGACAAAGATCAGTGTCCTCACCGTGAATGGCGCGAAGATCAGACCCAAGGCAAGGACTGCACCGAGGCCAGTGACAAAGCAAGCAGCAAGGACTGCCTTGCCGAAGTCGGTCTTGTTGAGCCCTAGTTCCAGCATCACCGCGTAGACCACGGCAACCGAGGTCGTGGAAAGGGCCACGCCCGCCAACCAGCTTGCTTGCACGGTCCAGTGAAGGAGGTAGTACGCGGCCGCAGTGCAACCGAGAAGGTGCGAGAGAAATGAGATAAAGCCGATGGCAGTCGCTTCCTTGAGCTTAGCCTTGAACACCATAGGGTCAAGCTCCGCGCCTGCAAGAAAAGTAAGAACAATAGCACCAGTGCTGGACAGGAACTTGATCCATGGCTCGTTGGAGCCAAGTGTTGTTCCTATAAATGCGCCGATGATCAACTGGGCTACGGTGCCGACAACGATTTCCGAGAGTGCCATGGCAATTCTGAGCCAGATGGAAAACAGGGTGGCGAGCAAGGCCAGACCCAGCCAAAGCGCGGCCATTCCCCAAACCTCATGCATCCTCTGTCCTTTCCGGGCATAAAAAACTCCTGCCCTCATCATATTGAGAGTAGGAGTCATCAGCCCGAGAAACAGGGCGGTTTTGGCGAACTCCATCGCCTTCTTTTTTTAATGGTATCAAAATAAGCTCTAACCGTCAATAGGAATATCGGGAATCGTAGAGGGTTAGACGTTTATGAGTTCTATCTTCGGCAACCTAAATTTAGAGGAGTTTATAAATCAGTTCGTTGTCCGAGTAATCGATGGGCACGTCTATGATAACAGGTACCTCGCTGCTCAAGGCCTCCCGGAGCAGTGGCCCGAAGTCCTCGGCTGTCTGGAGTCTCAAGCCGATTGCACCGAAACCTTCAGCAACCTTGATAAAGTCGGGGTTCATGAAATCGACACCGTAGTACGTTCCAAACTTTTTCATGGATTTCCATTTAATCAGGTTGTAGCTGCTGTCATTAAAGACGACGATTGCCATATTGAGCTTCATCCTGACCGCAGTCTCGAGGTCTTGCAAATTCATCAGGAAAGCACCGTCGCCACTGAGGGCGACCACCTTGCGGTCAGGATGCACGAGCTTGGCCACGGCGGCTGTAGGAATTGAAAATCCCATGGAGGCAAAACCGTTCGAAAGGATAAAGGTGTTGTTGTCATATACTGGAAAGAATTTTGCCGCCCAGAACTTGCAAGTTCCCACATCCGAGATCAAGATATCGGAATCGCCGAGCACCTTTCTGATATCATAAAGCACCTGCGGGGGACGGACGGGCCAGGTCTTCTCTACACCGATGCGTTCGAATTCATCACGGAAGTTGTTATGGAGATCAATGGCGCACTGACTCTTCTTGTTCGTGCTGAGCATGCCTTCGAGGAGATCAAGGCTTTCTCTAATGTCTGAAACGATCTCGACTTCGGGCACGTAATGAAGATCAACCTCGCTCGAAGTAAAGTCAATATGAATGATCCGCTTGTTCAGTTTAGGGTTCCAGTTCTTCGGCGCATATTCGACAAGCCCGTACCCGACGGCAATGATAAGGTCGGCATGGCTGAAGACATCGTCGATCTGTCGATCGTTCTGGAGACCGATGGCACCGATGCAGGACTCGCTCTTAGCACTGACCGCACCCTTGCCCATAAAGGTTGTCACAACGGGAATGCAGAGCAGTTCGGCAAACTTCTGGAGTTGGGCGTTCGCACCCTTGCGGACAACGCCGTGGCCTGCTAGAATAACGGGAAAAGTCGCTGACTCTATCAAGTCAGCCGCCTTTCTGAGGGACTGCCGGTCAGGAGAGCTCCTGCGCGCCCTGATGGGCGGAATCATCGCAGCATACATCTCATATGCGTTCATGGAGGCGATGTTCTCGGGAAGCTCCAGGTGTGTGGGACCCGGCTTTTCCGATTCAGCGAGCTTGAAGGCCTTGCGGACCATCTCGGGGATGACCTCCGGTGTCTCGATCCGTCCATTCCACTTTGTCACACACTCGCACATTTCGACGATATTGATGTACTGGTGCGATTCCTTGTGAATCTGCTTGAGGTCCGCCTGGCCTGTGATCGCGACCATGGGGGAACCGTCAAGAAAAGCGTCGGCAACGCCAGTCAAAAGGTTGGTGGCGCCCGGTCCCAGCGTCGACATGCAGACGCCGGCTTTGCCGGTAAATCTGCCATAAGCGTCGGCCATAAAGGCCGCTGCCTGTTCATGGCGGGTGACGATGAATTTTATCTTCGAGGTCCGCAGCGACTCCATGAGGTCGAGCGTTTCTTCGCCGGGAATGCCGAAGATATACTCCACACCCTCATTTTCGAGACATTTAACAAGCAGCTCCGAGGCCTTCATAATATCGATACCTCCCTGGGTCAAAATGATAGGGACAGGCGAAGGCTGATACAAGGTTATCCTGAACGCCCTGTCCGAATTTGATTAATATCACATTCTGGCGAACAAATCAATTGCCTGGGCTGGCATTGTCAACCCAAAGTTAAAATGTCCGGTTTTGTGATACTGCCTGACGTTGACTTCGTGCTTTAGCCATTGCCCTCGCGGGAGACTTCCACAGACGAATTGCTGGCTGTTTGCGCACTCGAATGAGCCTCGATTTGTTTATTGGCGTCTCTTCTTTCGGTATTCGAACTTGAATCTTCTTAAACTTTGGCCGAAGGCTGTTATGAAGGATGCGCATGCTGCCGTCAGTTAAGGAGTTCTTGATGTTATAGAGAACATCCCCGGTTCATCTTCACCGGTTTGTCGCGAAGCTATGCCATATCGTCCTCTCCTGCCCCCGAAAAATTTTGTGAAAAAAATAGTTGACAAACCGGCACGGTTTGCTGCATAATGAGAACGATTTTCATTACTAATAAACATAACTGAAACCGAGATGAAAGAAGCGAGAGACATTTTCATTGATTGCTTGAAAGAGCGTGGGCTGCGGTACACGAGCCAACGGGAGGCCATTTTAGAAGTATTTCTTTCGTCCAAGAAGCATATTACTGTTGAGGACCTGTATAATATCATCAGAAAGAAGAAGCCGAACATTGGATATGCCACGGTTCACCGCAACCTGAAGTTTTTGGCCGAATGCGGCATCGCAGACGAGATCAAGATTGGCAACAACAGAGCGAGATTCGAGCAGCACTACGGACAGGAACATCACGATCATCTGATCTGCCTCAACTGTGGAGCATTCATTGAGGTACACGATGAAAAAATAGAGATGCTACAGAATAAGCTTGCCGAGGCTAACAACTTTACTCCCCAGCGACACAAGCTTGAGATTTACGGAATTTGCAGAAAATGCAGGTAAATTTTTTGTCACTAAGATGATAATGCATATCATTTACAAGAAGCAACGGGACGGTCAAGTATACCACTCTAACGGCAACGAGCCTTCCGCAGGGCGCGACTGAAGCCACAGCTGTCAATATCGGCACTCCCTATCAGTGATGAAGTTAAACCAGGATAAAATTCTCGGCGCATTTTGCTCTGACAATTATTTTGTCTGCAGACTTATCTTGCTTTAGGAGAGATCACATGTCTATTTTAAATAACCAAGCACGACAAAAGCGAGTCGCTTTAATAGGCGTCGCAATAATAATTTTCGTACTGGGCATTGGGTTGAGCATGCGCTTTTTCCACTCGTCCAGCCATGCTGCCGTGCAGGAGTCTACACCGCCCGCTCTTGTTCGTCAAGGCGACCAATTCATCATCCCCCAGGGTTCTGCACTTCGTTCACGGTTGCTCGTGCAACAGGTCGCTGTAAACAATAGCCCCCACACGCTCGAGTCGCCGGCTGTGGTGGAGGCTGATCCCGCGCGCACGGTCAATATCCTGCCGCCGGTTTCCGGCAGAGTGGTCAAACTTGGAGTCAGGCTTGGCGACCGTGTTGTAAAAGGCCAACTGCTCGCTGTGATCGAATCGGGCGACCTCGCGCAAGCTTATGCTGATGACGATAAAGCGCGCGACGCACTGCAACATGTCGAGCGAACCCTGGAGCGCGTACGCGGTCTGCATCAAGCCGGCTCTGGTTCCCTTAAGGACCTGGAGCAGGCCGAGAGTGATTATGCCCAGGCGAAAGCAGAGTTCAGCAGGGCTGAAGCGCGGCTTGAAGAAATCGGTGTTCCGTCACAGCCCAAAGACGGGTTGCGTCTCTTGACAATTACTGCGCCAACGACCGGAAGCGTCACCGCACTCATGACCGCTCCAGGCGCATTCGTTAATGATGTGACCGCATCGCTCATGACGATTGCTAACCTCGATTCTGTCTGGGTCACGGCGAATGTGCCGGAGACTGATATCGCATACATTGCCAAAGGGCAGTCCGTCGACGTATCCTTTTCAGCCTACCCTAAACACGTCTTTCACGGCACTGTCACGTTCGTAAGCGACGTGGTGGAACCGGATACGCGCCGCAACAAGGTGAGGATAGTTTTTCCCAACCCTGGCGGCAAGTTCAAACCCAATATGTTTGCCAATGTGAGCTTCAATATACCGCAGAAATCCGAGGTGTTCGTGCCGAATTCAGCCCTACTCATGGATAACGACAACACTGTTGTGTTTGTCGAGGTTGCGCCCTGGATTTTCATCAAGCACCCGGTCATCCCCGGTTATAGTGAGGGCGAGGGCGCCCGTATTGACCAGGGGTTGAAGCCCGGCGACCGCATCATTGTCAAGGGCGGGGTGCTGCTCAATGATTAATCGAATCATCAGCATCTGCCTTCGCAAGCGGCTTGTTGCAATTCTGGTGGCGACCCTGCTCGCCGTTTTCGGCTATTATTCGTGGACAAAAATGGCGGTCGAGGCGTATCCGGAAATCGGCGATGTCACTGCGCAGGTTGTCACACAGACACCCGGACTCGCCTCCGAGGAAGTGGAGCAGCAGATTACAATCCCGCTAGAGCGTGCGCTGGCCGGCACTCCCGGCCTTGATTCCATGCGTTCAAGCAGCACGTTCGGTCTTTCTCTCATTACCCTGGTGTTCAGCGATGGCGCCGAAGACTACTGGTCGCGTCAACGCATCATGGACCGCATCAACCAGGTCAGCCTGCCTGCCGGCATCCAGCCGGGCCTCGATCCGGTAACAGGCGCGGTTGGTGAAATCTACCGATATACGCTGGAGTCTGATACCAGGAATCTGATGGAGCTTTCGGAAATCCAGCGCTGGATCGTTATCCCGGCACTGGAGCAGGTGCCCGGCGTGGTCAACGTCGACAACTTCGGCGGTTTCACCATGCAGTATCAAGTTGAGCTCGATCCTGCCCAGCTCCAGCGTTATGGCGTCGGCCTCGATGACGTGGTTACGGCTATCAACAACAACAGCTCGAATGCCGGCGGCAGCCGCATCTCGCGCGGCGAGCAGGGCTATGTTATCCGCGGCATCGGCATGGTACGTACCCTGGGAGATCTTGGCAATATCGTCGTCACTCAGCGAAACAGTGTGCCAATTCTGGTGCGTGATCTCGGCAGGACGACGTACAGCCATCAGGAGCGCGAGGGCATCCTCGGCAAGGACAACAATCCGGATACCATAGAAGGCATCGTAGATCTGCTCAAGTATCAAAATCCATCGGAAGTTCTGAAAGGCATCCATGCCAAGGTTGCGGAACTGAGCAAACAACTAGGGCCCATGGGTGTGCGCATAGTTCCCTATATCGACAGGGACGACCTGGTGCAGAATACGATTCACAAGGTTTCGCATACCGTCCTTTTAGGCATCGGGCTGGTGTGCATTGTGTTGATTTTGTTCCTCGGGAGCCCGCGCAGCGCCTTGATCGCAGCGGTTACCATCCCTTTTGCCCTGGTAGTCGTCTTTATCGTAATGCACCTCACAAAGATGCCTGCCAACCTGTTCTCGCTTGGCGCTATCGATTTCGGCATTATCGTGGATGGCGCTATCGTCGTGACCGAGGCCATGCTGCGAAGGCGGGAGGCGGAACCCTCCGTCACGTTGAGCGAGCATGATGTGTTTAACACAACGACACAGGTGGCGCGGCCGATTTTCTTTGCCACCCTCATCATCATCACAGCCTACCTACCGCTGTTTTCGTTCGAGCGGGCCGAAGCCAAGCTGTTCTTGCCCATGGCTTATACTGTGAGCTATGCCCTGTTCGGTGCACTTCTGTGTACCTTTACTCTGATTCCCGGCCTCGCCTATATCGCCTTCCGCAAACCCCGGCCGGCTTTCCACAACCTGCCGTTTCAATGGCTGCAAGATGGTTTCCGCCGGACACTGGAACGTATGCTGGGCGTTCCGAAAATTGCATATATAATAGGTGGAGTAGCGCTTATAGCCGTCATCGGGCTGGGCATGACCATCGGCCGGGAGTTCCTGCCCGAACTGGATGAGGGCGCCTTGTGGCTTCAAGTGCAATTGCCGACCGGCCTGTCGCTCGACAAGGCGAGCGAGATGGCCGGGGAACTGCGGCGCACGCTGCTCGAATTTCCCGAAGTATCTTACGCTATCACCCAGCTCGGGCGCAGTGATGACGGAACCGACCCATGGACGCCCTCCCACATAGAAGCGCCCGTCGGTCTGAAACCCTACAACACCTGGCCCGAGGGCGAGACCAGGGCGGAGTTTCTTCGCCGACTCAACGCCCGCTTGCAGCAGCTGCCGGGGTTCCAGATCGGTATCAGCCAGCCAATCATCGATATGGTCTACGATGCGATGGGCGGTTCGCACAGCCCGCTGGTCATCCGCATTGTCGGCAACGATCTCAATGAGTTGCGCCGCATCGGCGGCGAAATCGTCAACGTGCTGCATGGTATTCGGGGCACAGCGGACGCCTCTGTCTTTCAGGAGCCTCCGATTCCACAGATCGCCATTAACATCGACCGCGAAGCGGCTGCCCGTTACGGCATAAACGTATCGGATATCACCAACCTGATCCAGACCGGGGTTGGCGGCGCACCGGTCAGCACTGTCTATGTTGCCGATCGGACGTACAACGTTACCGTGCGGTTCCCGAAAAATACCCGCAACAATCCTGAGGCTCTTGGGAAGTTGGAACTGACTACCTCCAGTGGTGCACAAATCCCTCTTTCTGAGGTTGCACAGATCAAGCTGCAGACCGGCGAAAGCGACATCACGCACGAGATGGGCCGCCGCGTACTGCTCGTACGAATCGACAATCGGGATCGGGCCCTGTCCGATTACCTGGCGGAGGCACAGCGCAAGATCGCCCAGTCGGTGAGCTACGACCACACTAAATATCGCCTTGAATGGGGCGGTGAATTCGAGAACCAGCAGCGTGCCCAAGCCCGATTGACGGTGATTATGGGCATCGTGCTGGCGCTCATGGCCGTATTCCTGTTTGCCGAATTCGGCAAGATGCGTCAGACGGTGTTGATCCTCGGGGTAGTGCCGCTGGCGACCTTGGGAGGCCTGATCTCGCTCCACCTCACCGGCGAGACGCTGAATGTCGCTAGTGCTGTTGGCTTCATCGCACTATTTGGCGTGGCCGTGCAAAACGGCATCATTATGATCTCCAACATCAACCGGGTGCGCGAGCAGGGCGCGGCGCTGCGCGAGGCCGTCCTGTCTGGTGCGGTTGAGCGTTTCCGTCCGGTGCTCATGACCGCCACTGTGGCGAGCGTAGGCATGCTGCCCGCGGCATTGGCCACCGGCATCGGTACTGATGTGCAGCGCAACCTCGCTACCGTTGTGGTAGGCGGTCTGGGTCTTGCCACCCTGCTCACGCTGTTTATTCTACCGACCTACTACTTTGTCCTGGAAAGATGGGTGGAAAGTCATCCAACCACAAAACCCCAGGTGCTGGAGATGGAAACGAGGGATGGCGATGTTTAGACTTATAAGCATCTTATGTATTTTCTTGGCCGGATGTGCTGTTGGACCGAATTTCCAGCGCCCGACCGCGCCCACTGTCGATCGCTACACACAGCAGCCACTGTCTGCGCTGACGGTATCGGCCGAGGTCAAGGGCGGCGAGGCGCAGCGCTTCGTGCAGGGCATGGACATCCCCGGTCAATGGTGGACACTATTTCATTCGAAACCGCTCAACGACCTGATTGAGCAAGCGCTCAAGGCCAACCCTGACCTGGAAGCCGCGCAAGCCGCACTAAGGGGCGCCTGGGAAAATGTCTATGCACAGCAGGGTGCGTTCTTTCCCAGTGTAGATGCCAGCTTCAATCCAACGCGTCAGAAGACTGCCGGAGTGTTGACTAGTCCGTTAGCAAGCGGCAGCAACATCTTTAGCCTTCATACCGCGCAGGTTTCTGTGGCCTATGTACCCGATGTGTTCGGCGGCACACGACGGCAGGTGGAATCGCTGAAAGCGCAAGCCGATTCGCAACACTTCCAACTCGAAGCGACTTATCTTACGCTTACCTCCAATGTGGTCACCGCTGCGATAGAAGAGGCGGCTTTGCGCGGGCAGATCGAGGCAACCGGGAAAATTATCGAGTTTCAGAGCAAATCTCTTGAATTGCTGAAGCGTCAATATGAGCTTGGCCAGATTGCTACAGCGGACGTACTTGCGCAGGAAGCGACGCTGGCACAAGTGCAGACCATGCTGCCACCGCTGGAAAAGCAGTTGGCGCAACAGCGCGACTTGCTGGCCCGGCTTGCCGGCCGTTTCCCCAGCGAGACACTCGTAGAAGAATTCAAGCTCTCATCGCTGCAACTGCCGCAAGAGCTTCCCGTGAGCCTTCCTTCTACCCTCGTGGCGCAACGACCGGACGTGCGCTCAGCCGAGGAGCAATTGCACGCCGCCAGTGCAGAGATTGGTGTCAACGTAGCTAACCGACTGCCGAACATTACGCTGAGCGCCAACTTGGGCTCAAGCGCAACCGCGATCAATCAGTTGTTCACCTCCGGCACCGGCTTCTGGGCTTTGGCCGCGAATCTGACGCAGCCAATCTTCCAAGGGGGCACATTACTGCATCGGCAGCGTGCCGCTGAAGCGGCCTATGAGGAAGCGGCAGCGGAGTACCGTAGCGCCGTGCTTGCTGCTTTCCAGAACGTGGCCGACACGCTACATGCCATCCAAAGTGACGCAGATGCCCTGAAAGCGGCCGTCGCCGCCGAGAATGCTGCCGCCAGAAGTCTCACCATTGTGCAGAAGCAGTTGGAGTTGGGCGATGTCAGCTATTTGGAGCTTCTGAATGCCGAACAGACATATCAGCAGGCAAATATCAATCTCGTGCAGGCCCTCGCCAACCGTTACGCCGACACTGCGGCGCTGTTCCAGGCGCTGGGCGGCGGCTGGTGGAACCGATCCGATGTACTCTCCACGTATGGCCAGTAAGACCGGTCGGGGCACTCGCAACGAATGGATTTCTTCATTTTATTCGGTCCTATCTCCGGGCATCACCTACATGCGAGTATGGCTCACTGTTTAAAATAATCGCCAAAATCAGTTTATAAATTGCATATGAATATTGATCTGAGGCGCGCCGTGGCAAGCACCTCCTTTCCGTGCTCAACAGCTCCGAGGGCTTTATTGGCTTCGGCATAAAACTACGTACCGCGCCTCGTCATTGCACGGGTTTAAAGCTATGGGCGCGGAGCATAATTAGTCACACCACTCTCGAAAATAGGTGCGACATTATGAAACGTCACTGAGCAGGAACCTTTGGTTGTCTCGCACAAAATAGTATTTTGTGCGAGTAACGGGCCCCCGCGTTCCTATCTGACATCGATATGCAGTCATGCCGCTTTTTTTAGATGTACGCCGAGCTGATCCAACATACCTATGACGCCACCACCCGGCACAGCATCGGTAACAATTTCGCAGATTTTATCTCCACGTACCTTGATCGATAAGTGCTCCTCGGGAAGAATGAAGCATTTGTTGGTCGGAGGCAGCGCTTGCATACCTGGCATGATCACCGGTAGTTTTCGGGTCTGCGTGCCTGTTATGCCGACTGTGACCTTGATTGTGTCGCCGAGTACTTTGAAGTCGCGGGCATGAAAATTCCAATCCGGGGACGCTCCTACTAGGTTCTTAATCAGCGTTACATACTCATCCTTTTTTATGGGCTGCGGCACCGGTCCGCTGAAGATCATGTCCTCGGTATAGGTAGATGCATCAATAGTACCTTTTTCGATCTCCGCTAAAGCCTTTTTAACAATTTCTTGTGCATTCATAGATTCCTCCTCCCATTCATGCTAAGTGCCTCTCGTCGCGAACAAACGCGACAGCAACTGAACTGTCGCCACATTAGCATTGAAACACGCATGAATTCGTATCCTCAATGCTAAGGATATCCACTATTATAAGTATATCACCAGAAAAATGTCGGTATTTGGTAAGATCCCGAACAGCACCATCAACAATATCTAATGGGTAATCCGATAGCATTGTATGAAGTATATATTCGCGCAAAATGTGGTAATAATAATGTATGCTAAATATTAGGTTTCCCAAGCTCGCCATTGAGCTTAACTCTTCGTGGGGATTGCCGGGGCTATGAGACTATGCGTAGGAAGTTTATCACCTCTAAGGAGAATTCTTCAATGCGGCCAATCAAGTCCTTCGTCACTTAACCATCACTATTGTGCCATTCGCTTGATTCCTTGTCAGCCGCGCTATAATTGTAAAAAAGACGGGAATGACCTGAACGGGAAAGGAGCACGGATATGAGCTACTATTTTAGCAAAACGCTGCAGACAACCTTCGACGACGCGGTGAGTCGGGTTAGTGAGGAACTGAAAAAGGAAGGCTTTGGCGTACTGACGGAGATTGATATAAAAGAGACTCTGAAGAAGAAACTGAACGTCGATTTCAGGAAATACCGTATCCTCGGTGCTTGTAACCCGCAGTACGCGCTCAAGGCCCTGGAAGTGGAGGACAAGGTCGGCACCATGCTCCCCTGCAATGTCATCGTGCAGGAAATAGCAGGCGTCGGCGCGGAGATCGCCGCAATTGATCCGGTTGCTTCACTGCAGGCCATCAAAAACCCCGCACTTGAGGAGATCGCCAGGAAGGTGAGTGGTAAGCTTCGGGACGTCATCGAAAGGCTGTAAGAGGAAGTATTTATCTTAGCATAGATGACCATACTAAACAGATCCGTTTAAAAAGTTCGTTAATAGAGTCATTTTGTACACTGTGTAAAAACATTTTCTGATCCTGCAGATGTTTCCCGTGACATTATCAATCATGATAATACCCGCATCTCTTACCTGATCTAGAATATGGTTATGAAGAATTACTTGAGCGGTTTTACGATCTACGAGAACCGCATGGCGGTATGGCTCATAGCTACTCAACATTCAGGCTTGGAACCGACGAGGCCCATTATGTCCTTTATGCAAAGTTTCGTGACCTGAGCTACTTTGATCATCCACCCCTTGTCGGCCGGACCCACGCACTTTTTTTCAACACGCTAGGTACGAATGAGTTCGTAGCGCGACTGCCCGCGATACTTTTTTTTGCCATCACATCATTTCTCTGCTATAGGTTCACACTTCCGATGGGAGGGAAGAGGCCTGTGCTGCTCGCAACTGCGGCACTGAACAGCTCGTTTCTTCTGAGTGGGCTTGGTCTTATGCTGTTCCTTGAGTCACTTTCCTACCACTCGTTTTTGCGCTCATGTATGCGGTCAGGAGGCTCGAACGCTCTCTTGAGTTCATGAACTTCATTTTACTCGGGCCGTTCCTGGGCTTCGCCGGTCTAGCCAAATATATGGCCATTTTGTTTGTCCTTGCAATTGCTCTTCACGTAGTGATTAAAAAGCGGTATAATCTACTTTTTAATCGCAGACTACTTATAACAGCGGCTGTTTCCTGTTATCATCATGCCCGTACTGTACCGGAATCAGAACGACTTTATGAGCTTCCGTTATCAGGTCGGCCATGTGGCCGCCACTCAAGACTTGCACAAAGTTTAAGACGATACCGGGTTTAGTATAGGTTATTACCACGTTATGTAGTGCTGACATTTGGCGACATCAACTAGGAGAAGCGATTGAGAATTAAAATAAATCCCATACAGCCCGGGGTTCTGCTATATTTCTCATATTTATTTGGGGCTAGTCACACTCGTTCTGGAAGGACCAAGTTTAATAAACTCGAATAAACTCGTAAAAAAGCCGGTCGATCTGTTCATTTGACACTCAAAAATAAAAGTGGACTTGGCCAATCGCAATCAGATAAACTAACCGAAGACTACCGCATTCTTAAGTATTCAGTATATTGTTTCCAATGGATACAGTATAAATCTTTAATTTCTTTAGATATATGTTTCCTTCAGAAACACATCTCGTTCAATAGTGGTTTTTGGACCACACTGCTCACGAAAACAATGTAATAGGAGGTATTACTTTCCTTCTTGTAGTTCCGAAAGCCTGAAAAGAATCATAGAAATAGACGTTCTGAAATGATATAAGTACTTGAAAAATTGTTTTAAAAAATTGTAATTGGGAGCTCGGCTTTTAAAGTGCTGGCAAATATTGTCGTTAACTGAGTCAAGGTGATGCACCCCTTTTAGATAATATAAAAGGGTATAAGCATTGCATGTAAACCTCAGAACGGTAGTTGTATATTGCTGATTTTGTCCAACAATACTGTCAAAAGTTTTATGAAAACTAATGAGGCATGCATGAAACCACTGCGGGAACGGAGTGAAATTGCCTAAATGGCGTGCCTGATTTTTCAAAGACATACACTGTGCTTGTGTGGTTGATAGGTTAAGAACGTTAAGAAAGGTTCAGAAGCGCTGGGTAATAAGGAGTAGCATAGAGGGGGAGAAATGACAATAAAGGATGTTCTCTCTGGATTCAATATAGTTCTCTGTTTTTTATGCTTAATAGTTTGACAATACGTGTCCAAAAAGAGGAGGGTATTTATGAAACGGATTTTCAACAGCTTGGTTCTTTTTGCAGTGGTGTTGCTTGCCGCCTGTAGCGGAGGCGGAGGTAGTACTACGCCGTCATCACCAAGTACATCAACAGGTACGGACTCTGTTGCAGTAGCCGTACAGAATCAAGCGCCAGCAGATGTTTGTCCATATGGTGGCATTACCGTACTGTCCGGAATTGTTACAAACAACACTGGCAGCCTCGATACGTCGGATGTTCAGAGCACCCAGTATGTCTGCAATGGCGCGCCCGGCTCAACCGGCCCAACTGGCTCAACCGGCCCAACTGGAGCAACTGGAGCAACCGGCGCAACTGGAGCAACTGGAGCAACCGGTCCGGCGGGGAATAATGGTTCGAACGGTAAAAATACCCTTGTGTCCATCTCGAACGAACCGAGCGGCTCCATCTGTCCAACCGGAGGCGATATTGTGAACGTAGGCCTGGATTCAGCGGGAACAGGTAGTCTTTTACCATCGGAAGTAATATCCACAAGTTATCTCTGCAACGGACCAGCCGGAGCAACTGGAGCAACTGGACCGACCGGAGCAACTGGACCGACCGGAGCAACTGGACCGACCGGAGCAACTGGACCGACCGGAGCAACTGGACCGACCGGAGCAACTGGAGCAACTGGAGCAACCGGAGCAACCGGAGCGACTGGAGCAACTGGAGCAACTGGAGCAACCGGCACGAACGGCTACAATACCTTGGTGACCATCACGTCCTTGACCTCGGGAACGTTTTGCCCTTACGGTGGGATTTTGATCAGCTCTGGAACTGATTCCAATAGAAATGGAATCCTCGATCCCAGTGAAGTTCAATACACATCCCATGTATGCAACAGTGCGACGATTATCGAGAGCATTTATATCTATCCACAGCCGGTTCTGACTTCTGCGAACCTTCTAGCGAGCGCCGTTGACCAGAACGGAGACTCCCTTACGTACTCCTGGACCATTGGAGGGACCAGTACGGCAACAGGAGCGAGCGCAATCTGGAATTCACCCGGCATCCCGGGCAATTATCTTGTGAATCTCGCGGTTAGCAATGGAACAGATACGGTAAACGGAACGAGCGGTGTAAGCGTTGGCAGCGCCAGCCCATGGCCTAAACGACACTGGGGTATCCAATCAACCGGCTTAAGCCCGACAGATACGAGTGCTACGACAGGCACGACCGCAGAGAACATCATTACGCCAGGAGGTGTTTCCGCACTTGTCTCTTCCCCAGCCATCGGTGAAGACGGGACCGTGTACGTGGGGTCGACTAATGATATAGTCTATGCCATAAACCCGCATAATGGCGGGATCATATGGAGCTATCCGACAGGAAGCTACGTGTGGTCTTCCCCGGCTGTTGGTGCTGATGGGACTGTGTACGTTGGGTCGTTTGATGGTAGCGTCTATGCCTTAATCTCGAATGGCACAGCAACAACACCAACGCCCAAGTGGAAATTTACGACAGAAGGTGCAGTGTACTCCTCTCCGGCCATCGGAGCAGACGGGACCGTGTATGTGGGCTCGGAAGACGATTACGTCTATGCTATAACATCCAGCGGCACGCTCAAGTGGCGCTATCTGATGGGAGGCGAAGTGGAATCCTCCCCGGCCATTGGTGCAGACGGGACCGTGTATGTGGGTGCGGATGACGATTATGTTTATGCTATAACTCCAATCGGTACTCTCAAGTGGCGCCATCTGACGGGAGGCGCAGTGCAATCCTCCCCGGCCATTGGCGCAGACGGGAGCGTGTATGTGGGGTCGAATGATGGTAATGTCTATGCTTTAACCCCCAACAACGGTACAATCATATGGAGCTATCCGACAGGAAGCGCAGTGGATTATTCCTCCCCAGCCATCGGTGCGGACGGGACCGTTTACGTTGGATCATCTAATGGTAATGTATATGCCTTAGCCCCTAATGGCACACCAACACCAACCCTCGAGTGGATCTATACGACAGGAGGAGCGGTGGACTCTTCCCCGGCTATCGGTGCGGACGGGACCGTTTACGTGGGTTCGGATGATAATAATATTTATGCTATATACCCTGATGGCACATTCAAGTGGGATTTTTCGACATCTAGTTCTGTAGAAGCCTCCCCGGCCATCGGTGCTGACGGGCACATTTACGTGGGGTCGGATAATGGCGAATTCTTTATTATGAAATGAAGAAAGATGCTTTGAATGAGGCGGGGCATGGCCCCGCCTCTTTTTGAAGATATGGTGCACAATCGAATTGCTTCTCGATGTTTGACAAACGTACTATCCTAGGGAAATCTTATTCATGATTCTCCCAATGTTCTTTACTCCTATCACAAAATTAGCATTGCAGAACAGAACCGGCTGAAACAGTAAAATATCTCCTACCAATACGCTAATCGGAAGATTCAGCTCGCACTTTCATCTGATGACCGAAAGACTTCTTCATGACCGCTACTGATGATTCTGCAAAAGAAAAAATCCTCGTCGCCATGCGCGCATATCATGGGGGCAAGGTGTATCTCATGGGTCCTTCAGGGCTTGTCGACGCGGGGTTTAGCCTCTATCACGACAATGAGGTTTCATCGATCGAATGGGACAGGAACTTTGCGTGTCTTCATGTCCGGATAGGCCATGCCGGCCGCGTGGTCGTGAATGTCCGGATCAGGGAAGGCCAGCTTACGTTTTCCTGTACCTGCTCACGAGTAAATAAGGAAAGCGGCTGCGAGCATACGGTCTGTGCGGTCCTGACTCTCAAAAACCTGTTGATGCCCGAGGTGTTCAAACCAAAAACTCCAAATCCCGCGTATCGCCGAACGTTGCTGGCCGGGTTAACCGGGGCCTTACGGGATACCCGGAAAACAAAGTCTAATGCCGGTTATTCCATTGTCCTGGAGCGTAATGACACCGGGGTATCCGATGTCTATGTGGCAATGGGAGGCGAGCGGCTGACAAAGCTTGCAGACATACTCCGGTCCCCTGTACTCGAGCTTGCAGCTGCCGATTTGCATTTTCTCCAAAAGATCGATGTGCTTATCGGGTTTCTGAAGCGCAAGAAGAATAAATATCCGGTCATCATCAGGATGGAGGGAAAAGACGCGGAAGCAGAATTCGAGTCCACACTGTTTCCCGAAGCTTTCACCGAGCTTGCGCTGAACGGCGAAGAGGTTTCCGTAATCAAAGGCCTGCGAGATCTGGACCTGCTAAATTTGCGATTCGTCCTTTTCGGTGATCTTGCATTTTTCCCCGAGATGGGAAAACTGGCGGTGGTTGAAAACACAAAGGGTTGGGAAACATGGCGAGCATTCGAACGCGAAACTAAAACAACCATACATGACGGAGGTGGATCCGAGCCCGAAGGGGCAGTCCGTTTCTCCATACCGGTCGACCGGTTCGAAATCATGCAGCACGCTTGTCTGGCAGGCGTGAGCACTAAAGGAAAAAAGGACATACTCTTTACGCTCAACGGGAAAAAGGCCTGGCCCGCCCCAATAGCCCTCGAGCCGCGCATGACTATCATACTGCCGGAGAAGAGTGCTGGTTCAGCGCTCCTGCGCGCGGAGTGCGCGCACGGTGCCATTGCCGGTTCGATCGATTTTCGCCGCTTCCGTTTCTTTGAGGATCTCACCCTGTTGTTGTTCCGTAATTCGCACGCTAAAAAAAGCAGGGAAGCGCTGGTGTGCGCCTTTTTTGAACTTATGGATGCAAAGTCGGATGCTCAGTCCGAAAAAATCATCAGGACCGCGCTTGATGAAGGCGAAATCGTGAAGCGCGAAATGCGGAACGCTGCACGAGCCCTCCTGCAGCCGCACCGGCGCGGGCGGAAAACAGACGATGAGCAGGTGTTCGCTCAAGGCGGCAAATGGCACATTGCTTTTCACGACAACGAACGCGAAGCGCTCCTGTTCAGGATTCCTTACGAGGTCTTTGGCTGGGAGCTCTTCGAAAACGCGGCAACCACCGGCAACATGCGCGTTCCGGCTGATCTTCTCCATGACCGCCTCCCCCTGCTATGCGACCGCTTTTCGAACCATGGCATCGGGCTTTTTCTGAAGGGAAAGCCGGTGCGGCAGGCGCGCTGGGAATTTGCGGTGACCGCCTCACGAAAAGCGGACATAGATTGGCTCGAGATAAAGCCGGAAATTCGGTGCGACGGCAGGCTGGTGGACGATATTTCACTGGGCGCGCTCTTTACCGGCCGCAACGTTGTTGAAGAAGACGAATTTATTCAAATACTCGATGCAAATACGCAAAAAGTCCTTGCGCGGATAATGGCCGTATACCGGGCCTCCGAAGCGCGTGGCAAGAATGAGCGCGAGCCTGTGCGCGTACCCAGACTCCAGATTCTCGACTGGGCAGCGCTCCGGAACAGCGGTGTAACCGTCTGGCTTCCGCCCGAGGACGAGTCTCTCGTCGAGCGTCTGCTGAATTTCAAAAAGATCGAGGACAAACCGCTCCCGGAAGGGCTTCAGGCAACGCTTCGACCCTATCAACGGGAGGGTTACTCCTGGCTCGCCTTTCTGTATGAACATCGTCTCGGTGCCTGCCTTGCCGATGACATGGGGCTCGGTAAAACCGTTCAGGCCATCAGTCTCTTGGGCGGCATCCATGAAGGCATTGTGGAGTCTCAAAGGGGCGCCGGGGGTCTTCCTCATCTGATTGTCGTGCCGCCCAGCCTGGTGTTCAATTGGGAGCAAGAGCTGAACAGGTTCTATCCCCGCCTCAGGGTCCATATCTACACCGGTAGCGTGCGAAGCGACGACTTTGACAATTCCGACGTGGTGCTGACGACCTATGGAACTGCCCGGCGGGATATAGAGAAGCTCAAGGACAGGCAGTTTCATGTAATTATTTTCGATGAAGCCCAGACCATCAAGAACCTCTACGCCGATACGACCGGCGCCATACGTCGGCTGCGGGGTTTTTTCAAAATCGCGATGACCGGCACGCCGGTGGAAAACCATCTGGGCGAATATTACTCCATCGTGGATCTTGCCGTGCCGGGTTTACTTGGAGAATATGACCGATTCAGGCCCCTCATCAAGTCCAGTACCACCGCGGACCTTGATGTTATTATCGGGAGGACGCGGCCCTTTGTGCTCAGACGCACGAAGGAAGCGGTGCTCTTGGACCTCCCCCTCAAGACCGAAATGGACTTCTACCTCGATATGACGGAGGAGCAGAAGGCGCTCTATCAAAAGACGGTGGAGCAGGTGCGAAGGACTGTTGACGAGGCATACCAGATGAAAATTTCCTCCCAGGCCAGGATTATCGCGCTCACGGCCATCTTGAAGCTCCGGCAGATCTGCATTGCCCCTCGGCTTGCCGACCGGGAACTCGCGGGGGCTTCTCCGAAAATGGATTTTCTGATCGCGCAGCTTCGGGAATTGATGGACGAAAACCACAGCACCCTTGTGTTCTCTCAGTTTACCTCCGTTCTTGACATTCTCGGCGAAGCGTTGGACCGGGGCGGGATCCACTATTTTCGTCTTGATGGGTCCACACCAACGACAAAACGGAAAACACTGGTGAAACAGTTTCAATCAAGCGAAGGGCCATCAGTTTTTCTTCTTAGCCTCAAGGCGGGCGGCCAGGGATTGAATCTGACGCGGGCTTCCTATGTCTTTCACCTTGATCCCTGGTGGAATCCCGCGGTGGAGAGCCAGGCCTCGGACCGGGCGCACCGCATCGGCCAAAAGAACAAGGTGACAATTACGAGACTTCTCATGCGGCATACTATCGAGGAAAAGATGATGGAGCTGAAGAAAAGAAAGGGGGCGCTTTACGATGCCATTCTCGGCGATGGAGCGATGATCAACAAAAGCACCGCAATTTCGCGCGACGATTTTGTTTTTCTGCTGGATTCGACGGAAAATACGGAAAACCAAAACGGGCGGCAGTTATTAAAACCGATTTGACGCGGTAAGACGGACATCTTCCGGAACACACCCGTGAACATGACAAGCTGCAAGACAATGATAATAACTTCAATATCTGGCGATGATCGCCGGTATGATATCGATCCCCTGGGAATGATGTGCTCCACTATCCTGAGATGATATTTAGGCGCAACCTCCGTCATCTACGTTGCAGCCCCATAATGAGCGAATATGAGGTTTCCCCTCCGAACAAAATCTTCAGCACTCGCAGGTGAACTGACCCCGACCGATGCAAAGAGAAGTGCTGCCACAATCTTTTCATCTTATTCCTCATCAGAATGGCCACCCACCCGCCTCATCGGGTATCCTGCCTTTTTCCAGCCTTCTACCCCGCCGCCTAGAACACTGACATTCTGAAATCCCTTCTCCATATACTCTGCCGCCCGACCGGCGGCACTCGCCTCTTTTGCTCAAGCACAATAAAAAATAATTTCCTGTTCGTTGGAAAAAGAGGCGATCTTATTTTTAAACTCATTTAACGACATAGCCCCTTCAAGATGCGCATTCCTGAACTTTTCCTCGTCCTCATAAGCACAGACAAGGATGGCTTGTCCGGATAGGACTTTTATTCTTGCCTCTTCAGCAGGAATCCTTACGGGTTCTGCCATATTCCTACCCCCTGGATTGACGGTTGTAATATTATATTTCAAGTATAACACAGGTAGGAAATGAGGTAAGGTTGTCCCCCGCCAATCTACAAAAGACATTTCTGAATAGAGCCAACTCAAATTCTTCATGATGCAACTTATAAAAAATTCACTCCAAAATCTGGTAAAGGGAATAAGGGTGTGTTCCTCCAGGCGTTTATGGATAGGGATATTAAGTGGTATAGAGATGCAAGGATTATAACGATAAAGGTTCAGTCAATGGGACGACTGTCAGTTTTAGGGGGCCATCGTCACAAATTACCTTCTGTAACCTTCTAGCCCCAACGAGAATTCTCCAGCAAACAACGCTTAAAATTTTTTCATTTTTTTATAATCACCTTATCGCTGCAATCCTCGCATACGACCACTACACTGACATATACATCCTGTGTTACTCTTGTCAAGGATCAATTTCTTCAATTCCTAATATTATTATCTCGTATGGAGTGCGAAACAGTGTGTTCGCTGTTCCACTAAACTACATAACGATTGATATGAAACGATTCATATGAATCCGAGGTGCTTTAAGATGTCCACTAAACGTATTCTACCATGATTATGGAGCCCCCTTAACCGTTCAAAGAATGCTCTAACACTGTCATTTCAATTGAAAGTCAGCACGGAGGTTGCTAACTTTGCCTTTTCCGTTTACAAGAGTCCCGGCCCCTACTATGAAGATGCGACCCGGCTCTATCTGCCCCGACTGCAACAGGTAGGCTTCGACCGCACGCGCGCGCTCTGCTGCCAGCTCCTTCAGGTCGTCATCAGTTACCTTCAGGTTGGCTAACATGAGCTTCTCCATCTCAGACACGGGCAGGTCTTTAGCGATGCCGATAAAATTACGAGGCTTTGGAAACTTTTCTTCCTTGTATGCTCGCTTCAGGAGCAGGGGATATTCCTGGGGCGTCACGGTTACTGACCCGAGGGAGGAGATGTCACCATTTTTTCCTGCCAGTTGCCTGATCTTCTGAGCTTTGATTCTTATTAACAAGAGGCTTTGCTTCAGCCCATCACGGTCTTTTTCTGGGTCTGCGTTGCCGATAATGTCCATCTTAAGCGCGGGTCGGTCGTGAAGTGCTTTCTCAAGAATATCGAGCTTCTTGATTGTATCGGTCGTCAGGGCCGCCGAACCGGCCTTGAACTCTGCATACCCAAGCTGCTCATTACTGCCGAAGATGGCGCCTAGAAGCGCAAAAGGAGATGTGGCGGCCTTTTCAAGAAGGTTCACGATGACTTTGAGGATGACGCCCTGCACGCTGAACTTGGGATCTCTCAGTTCACCCGATACGGGTATGTCGAGCTTTATCTCGCCGTTGCGATCTTTCAGAAGCGCCACAGCCAGTCTCACGGGCAACGATGTTGCATCAAGGCTTTGAACATGGTCCCCGAAGGTGAACTGGTCCAGGAAAATATTGTTCTTTGCATCGAGCTTGTTCTTATTGATAAGGTATTGAAGCTGAAACGAGAGATTTCCTTTCTGGATCGTATAGCCGGCGTAGTGTCCTGAATATGGGCTGAGCGAGGTGAGATCCATGTCCTTGAAATCTGCCTTAAGATCTACATACAGATCATTGCGAAGCGGGTTTACCTTGCCAGTGATCTCAAGGGGCGCCGATTCATTATATTTTCCGCTGAGTTCGAATACGCCGAGTATGTTTTGCTCCGACGAGAGTCCGGAAACGTTACCGCTGATCTCGCTCAGGTTCGAGGTGAACCGCGGTTTGATGCTGCGGTCGGTAAAGTTAACCGTACCTCCCTTGAAAATGATCTTGTCGATGCGAACACTATAAGGATGCGATTGCAGCTGCCTGTCTGCTTCCGGGGCCCATTTTTTTATGGCCTCCTGTCTCGGAGCAACGTTGTTCGAGTCGGGTGTCTCGGGCTTGAATGCCTCCAGCAGATTTATCGTCCGGTCCTCATTCATAGTGATTTGTGAAGAAAAATTGGATAGTGCAATTTCGCCGATGCGCAGAGACAGCGGAGCGGAGCGAGCTTCTATTCCTCGCACGAAGAGCGCGTTCCACTTGAATAGATCTTCTGCATTCTTTTTGTCGAGCAAGGAGAACCTCTTGATGCTGAGTCTCCCGCTGACGGATGCACGCAGCTCCTCCGCGTTTTTTCGTCCTACGATAAGGCTGCCGCTCGCGGTCAACAGACCGTCAGCAAGTAAAACCTGCGTTCGTCCGGCTAGATAGGGTTGCAGAAGCTTGAGACGGACATCATCGACTTTCGCCGCGAGGTCGGCGGCAAAAGGATCCGGTGTGAGGTCGCCGTTGGCCGAAGCAGATCCTCCTTGATCGATGCGGAAGGATAGCGCGACTGTCCCTTTTGTGTTTTTTTCAGTAGAAATATTTTGCGCTTTAAACTGGATCGCGGAGATGGTGGCTCCAAAAGGCTCTACGAGACTCTGATCCGCTATTTTAACGGTATAATCATCAACGACGAAGGACTTTAGCGCTATAGTCCATGGAGCAGCAGCGTTTTTCTCCTCAGCGATTCTCTGGGGTGGTGCTGCCGGGGATGACTCCAGCAGCGGATTTATATTCATCCGGCCGTTCTTCAAACGGGAGATTGTCAATCGACCCTTTTCGGTTGTAACAGCCCCGATGTCAATTTTTCTTCCTTCAAGATCGAATAAAATGTCTTTAACGCTCAAAAGAGGAATGTTGATAAACTGCGATCCCTTCTCCCGGGTGCTTATCCCAATGTCCCTGATCCGCGTTTCGCCGGTCAGAGCAAGAACCGGCGCGTGTTTGGTATACTCGTGGTAGGTAAGCCTCATCATTATGTCGAGTTTTCCTGACAGCACCTTGATTTTGGGCTGTACGGGTGCGTAAGCCAAATATTTGGGGATGTCTATATCTTTGAGCGCAATATCCAGCGACGTCTCTCGAGAGTCAGAGAATATCTTGGATGCGCCGTTGATGATCACCTGCTTGCCGTCTATCAGCGCGCGAAGCGAAGGCTGAACAAATGTATCGACATAGGCAGGAAGGTTTGAAATGAAAGGTATCGAAAGATCTATCTGCTTTATTTCGTGCTTCGCTGCAGCCAGTCGATCGTCAAATACGATGTCACCATCTTTGATCTGGATATTGCTTAATGAAAATACCAAGGGCTTGCTCGGTTTTTCGGACACGGTGGCTTCCTGCGTAGAACGGAGTCTGTCTACGAGCGGAGAAAAACTATATGTATTCATATTTGTTCGTATCATATGAACATAAGGCTTTTCAAGCTTGACCTCTCCGATTACCGGCCCTCCTTTGAATAGTGATATCAGTTTTGTGTCAACATAAAGTTTATTGAAAGAAATAAAAGTGGCTTGACCGTCAGCTTCCTTGATCTCAAAGTTATTGATAACTATCGTAAAAGTATAGGGATTGAAACGAATCGATTCGAGATTTACGGCTCGGCCGAGCTGTACGCTCAATTTTTCCGTCGCAATCTTCTTGGCATAATAAGGCAGGATGAAAAATCCAGAAATCGAGTAAATGACAAAAAAAGCGAGTAACAGGGTACCTGCCAATCGAACCTTGTGTGTTTTGAGTAGGTTATAACGGCCTAAAGAATATTTTTCGTGCTTGGGGCTGTTCACATTGCGCCTCCCGATCAGCTAATATATATTCTATCCAAGGTAGAAATGAATGGCAAGGCCAGGCAAAGATAGATGTTACTAAAGTGCACTTTATAGAGAGGGTCGTTCTTACATGGCATCGCGGCCAGAATGGCAAAGAACTTGCGATAGATGGTTTTCTTGCTATATAAATAATGCTGGAGGGAGTGTAACAAACAGGATTCGAAATTATCTGGATTCTTAAAATGGATATATATTATTTCCAACTAAGTAAGCTTGCATGCATAACAAGTCCGCAAATAGCAATAAATGCGCATTTTACGCTATCAACACATTATCAGAAAGCGCCTGCGCGAAAAAGCTTCTACCGGTGTGAGGTGTTTCTGTTCATAAACGGATTTGAACAAGTCTCAATCGATGATGGCGAAGACATTCGCAACCTTCGGCTAGTCGACCAAAAGCTCTGGGTAGCCTTGGGCTGTCCAGCGCAGGGCATCGAATTTGACCGGAAAACCATCGATTGCCTTGATACGAATCAGGAAGGTCACATTAGGGTCCCAGAAGTGCTTGCCGCAACTGACTGGCCCATTGCCTGCTCAAAGATACTGTAGTCTTGGCAGTAAGAAAAAGGTTGCCCCTTTACCGCCATTAACGATGCTATTGATGAGGGGAGGACGCTGCTGAAAAACGTGCGACGCATGCTTGGAACCTTGGGGAAAAAGGATACCGACGTCATCATTGTGGAGGAAACGGACCACGTGGAGGAAACCCTGTTCAAAAAGCCGTCCAGCGGGAACCGGTTCATCACAACCGACGCTTCGGATGATGAGCAGATCCGTGGGGGGGCTATAATGACCCGCGCGGAGCCCATCGGAAAGGCGGGGTTATGCTAATCCTGAGAATATCCGAGGGGCATTCAAACCAGCAGATTGCGAGAAAACCAAGCACATCTCGCTGAGTCTCAGGAAACGCTCGTGTCTGCGACTTAGATTCTGAGCGGTTGTTTGCATTACTCGGTCGGTATCGATCAGACTTCTAACACGCTGATCATCGTCAACGTATGGAAGTTGATTACAGATGGAAAGGGATGAAACGCTGGTCTCTGTGCGGTGGGAGTCGGCGGGCGAGTTTGCCAAACAGGGTATGATATTTGAGGATCCGATTGCTAACTATGGAACACTTTGTTTGACAGATCTAGGTGTCGCAGGCATTTCCAGGCCATCGACAGCCGCAATCATTATGAGACGTCTTGTGGCATGTTGTTCCCCTCAAACGCCTTGATGCGGATTATGCTTGAAAAAGCATACAGTGCGAGGGGGATATGAGCTGGTATAGCGATAATAGAATTTCCCTTCTTCGCTCTTGAATAGTATGGATCATGGTCGTATTATATGTTATATAAGTAAAGATATTGACGTCGGCAGAAGGGGACCATGAGCTATTCAGTCATTTTTCGGAGATTCGGTCTAATGGTTTTATGTTTGTCCCTTTCTGCAACGGCTTTCGCCGGGGAACACGGCGCTGGCGTTGTACTGGCTGGAAATGGCGTTGTCCCTTGGGAAGTAAAAAAAGATAACCTTATTCCGCCAAAGGTGAATGAAAAATATATCTACTATGATATCTGCGGATTGTGCGAAACAGACCTCCAATGCGACCTAAAGAAAAAATGCATCAAGTGGACTGACGGAGAAAAATATGATTCCGTGACGAGTTGGGAAATAAAGTGGGATTACGTTCGCAGCCGTGCTCCCGGAGTTTGCTCAGCCGAAGATTTTACAGTCACAGTTAACGTCGTTTTTCGCCTGCCCAGATGGCAGCGAACCAACGCCGTGCCGCGAGCGCTTGCGGACAAATGGGATACGTACATGAAAAACCTAATGACGCATGAGAATGGGCATCGCGACCTAGCTGTTGCCGCCGCCACTGATCTGTCACGCGATGTCGCCGAATTGGCCCCGGTCCAGACCTGTGATGAACTTGACCGACGCATAGATGCCCTCAGCCGCATCCGGATGAGAAAATTAGATGAGGCTCAGAAAGAATACGATGAAAAAACAGAGCATGGTAGGAAGCAGGGAGCTGTTTTCCCCTAGCATTATTGTCCGTTGAAATCATTTCGGTTGAAAACACTTCTCATGGGAATAATATAAGGCAGGCATTGCGGTAAACTGCCGGATCATTTGAGCGACATGAAAGTTCAAGATCCTTCTCACCGACTCGAGCAAATAACCAGAAGAATACCTCTACTCCTTTTCCTTTTTCGAAAAGGTATTTCGCTCGATGCTTGATTCAGAAATAGTCCCCAGCTGTCTCCAAAGTTTTTAATAGTTCCTACCCCCCACAGCATAGGTGTATTCAAGCGTACGGGGGGACATCTATCATTTTTTCTCTTTGTGCCGTAAGGTTTGGATACTCCGTACGCCAATCGCTGATAATGGTTACTAGCCACGAATAACAGGAGGGCAAACAATGGAAGCATTTGCATGTTTCAACAGAAAAAGTCTCGAAACCTTGTTACCGCATAGAGGAGCTGCACTCAGAAAAATCGACGGGGTGTTTTACAATTTCGAGACTCCAAACATGCTGATCGGGCTCAAAGAGATCTGGATGGATGATCCGGATTTAGAAGGTCATTTTCCTCAAGCGCCTACTTATCCGGGATACGCGCAAGACGAATTTGTGTGCCTCGTAGCTGCGGCACTCATTCCGATCGCGATTGAAGGCTTGAAGACGGATCCACACGTTGTTCAGAAGATCGTCCGATATAAAAAGAACGTCGTCCCCGGTGACCAGCTCATTGCCGAGGTTAGACTGAACGGAAGACGCGGCAAATTTTTTATGTTCTCCGCCGATATTAAAAACCAGAGTAAAGAGGTTATCGCTGAATATGAAAAAATTATCGGGGCGGTTTAAAGATCAATTAAAATTGGAATCCAGGGGGCAAGGATTGGTGTCCAAAATTGACATCCAGGGATTCACTTTGGCTGTATACACTTGGATCATATCGTCACTGACTACCATAAGACATTGTCGCCCAATGGAAGTTAAATATGATATTCGCATATTTGCTGCAACGCGTAACGTTGAATTTCGTTTCTAATATTAATCTCTATTTTTTGACGTATGCGGGGTTTATCAGTAAGTAGGTCAAGTAGGTCAACGAAACGAATTTCGCTGCAGTGTGATAGCAGCGCTTTTGCGGGTAAAGGGAAATAACTCCCCCCTCAACCAATCATCCACGAAAACAGTTGGTTTTGAATTATGTATTATATTCAGGCAGTCTAATACCAAAGATTTTCATGTGTAATCAGGAGGAAAAGCACTGCGAATTGAAAAAACACACACATTTTCCCCCCTTTTATCAATCGGAATCTTTATTGATGGATCACTCCCCTAATCACGACAGAAGTTGTGACACATCAGGCCGCTTTTTTCAGTTTTTCGAGCACGTTCTTCAGCGTTGCCTCGTCCATTTTTAGCTCATCGCGGTTTTCTTTTCGCATTCCAGAGGCTACCAGCTCCCTGATCTGCGGTATCGTTGTCTCCTGCAGTTCTTGAACGAGCAGGTCCCGCTCCTTCATGTCCAAATCGACGATCATACGACTCACCTCTTTTCTTTTGGAACGTTTATTCTGAATAATTAAAGTATAGCACTTGACAAGAAATTAAGGAGCCCCTTTAGCTTGTCACGATACTGGCTAATATACGTACGAAAATAAATATCAAAGTTCAAAAGGCTGCCCTAAATGAGCTAATCTAGGATAACCCAGAATAGAGGAGAACTCGGAGAGGCACAGGTGTAGAAATGTTTTCTCATCGTTAACGTCCTCGCGCAAGGCCATACTACAAGTCAAAACAGAGATAAAGAGACTTACCCGAGAAGCGTGTCTTATAATTCTCTTGCAGGAATATATCAAGAATCTCAATAGCATAGCTCGAGGCTGGATGAGCTACTTCCTTTATCGCAACTGCAGCAGGCAATTGTAAAACCTCAAATACTATTTTGGGACAAGAGTTTGGTGGCACCTCATACGTAAACGCGGTAAGAACGGATGGGGTACGCGATTTATACAACCGGCTATCTGTACAAACTTGGGTTCTTTAAATGACGACGATGCTCCTTGAAAGATCACGACGAAAACTGCGGGATGAAGAACATGGGAAAGTCCTTTTCGGGAAAACTGAACATAAAGATTGATACAGAGCAATGGTTGGTTAATGAGGAACTGCCAAACCATAGGGATAGAAACAGATAGGCAAAAAAGAGAAAGCAGACTCAACTCGCAGACCACCCATGGAAACGATCGTTTAAGTCCGGCCCGAGATACATCAGTACAGCTTCCCGTTGCTTGCTAAAAAAGCGGACATTTTTACTTTGCCTTGACAAACCCATTCGACACCCATTCGAGATCCATTGACATCTCGCTTTGTCAGGAATATATTCTTTACAAAAAATCAATAAAGGTCGTCGAAGCCGGGCTCCACTATGCTTACTTCGTGCGCGCATTACACTTTGATATTTAAAAATGTGCGATAAAGTAACATTATTACAGAATGTTGCGATGCTCATAGGTTCTATTATTCTTGGTGTTATCGGGCCCGATGGACTAATTCGCACCGAAAAATTTATGTTTATTTTTCCGAAATAATCCTTCTGTAGGCTGCACGTTGGGAAACTTTAATCGAGCATACATCAGAATCATCGGGCAAAAGATTGTCATTAAATTGATTCAAATAAACTAGTAAGATAATATCTGCAATGCGTATTACTTGTGCAAGGAGTTTTCATGAATATTCTCGAAGCGCATAGCATTTCCAAAACTTACATAATTGTTAGCCGAAGCATCACGGTTCTTAACGATGTTTCCCTTGCCGTGGCTCAAGGAGAATTTTTGGTTGTGGAAGGAGAAAGCGGAAGCGGAAAGTCAACACTCCTGTCGATTCTATCGGGGCTTGACTCGAGCGATCAGGGCCGTGTTCTAATCGACGGAAAAGACATTACTAACCTGCATGAGGACGAGCTAGCGCCGCTCAGAAATACTACCTTTGGCTTTGTGTTCCAATCGTATCACCTCGTTCCATCTCTCACGTGTCTGGAAAATGTGATGTTCCCCGCCGAGCTGCGAGGCGATGTTCGCGCGCGCGATAAGGCCGAACTTCTTCTCACACGGGTAGGACTTTCCGAACGGGTTGCCAGTTTTCCCTACCAGCTGTCGGGTGGTGAGAAGCAACGATGTGCTATCTGTCGCGCCCTGATCAACAATCCGAAGATCATTTTTGCAGATGAGCCGACCGGCAACCTCGATTCGGTTAATGGCAAAATCGTCCTAGATTTGCTTCTTGAGCTCCACCGAGAGCGGCATGCGACCCTTGTTCTCGTAACCCACAATCAGGAAATCGCCCGCATGGCCGACCGGGTTGTTACGCTCCAAGACGGCAGGATCATTGCGAGTATTGCTCATGCTTAACATCCATCTCATTCGTCGCCAGATAAGGGCATCGGCTCACCAGTCATGCATTCTCATACTCTGCGTGGTTCTATCGATGATTACCTTGGTATCTCTCGGCGGTTTCAGCCGGAGCGTCCACTTGTCTTTTCTCCATGATGCCCGAGCCCTCCATGCCGCCGACATCATTATTCATTCTCATTCTTCCATCTCACAGCGCCTTCTCGACTCCTTGACAGCCTTTGAACAACAAAAAGTTATCGAAAAAGCGCGGGTCTATGAGTTTTACTCAGTAGTACAAACCACTAAAAATCCTAAGTGGAGCGTGAGCCGGGATGAAAAAAAAGGAGAGACAGGGACTTATAGGAGGGAACGTCGGCTTCCCGACGAAACCAGTGCAGCGATGTATTCGAAAGCAGAGTCCTCTACAGGTGAAGAATCTCTTCTGTCCAGCATCAAAGTGGTGGAACCTGGATATCCCTTCTACGGCGCATTGGAACTCGATTCTGGACGACCATTCCGTGAAGTACTGACCCAAGGAAGTCTCGTTGTAGAGCAGTCTCTCCTCGACCGCCTCCACATCAGAGTGGGCGACAGGCTCAGGGTTGGGAGCGCAGTTCTTACCATCCGAGACGTTGTACTCCAGGAACCCGACCAGCCGGTAAATTTCTTTGCCTTGGGACCACGTGTCTTTGTTTCCTCAATAGACCTACCCTCTCTTGACCTCATCGGCAAAGGAAGCAGAGTGGACTATACCATCCTCGTCAAAGTTCGGAATGAGAAAGAAATGGAACGGATTGCGAATCAGCTCCGGGACGCATCAATGAAGAACCGGGAACGGGTCGAAACCTACCAGACGGCCGACTCCGGAGTGAAACGGTTCTTCGATAATTTCCTGTTTTTTCTCAACCTTATTGGCATATTTACGCTGCTTCTGGCGGGTATTGGCATCCAGAGCTCTCTGATTGCTTTCCTGAAAGAGCAGGAGCATACAATCGCCATCATGAAAGTAGTTGGTTCGCGGAGCCGTTTTATTATCACCCACTATTTTATGGTAGTAGCGGTTCTCGGCTCTATCGGGACAATCATCGGCATTCCAGCAAGTTTTTTGCTTGAAAAGATCGTACTCGGCCTATTTAGAGGGCTCATTCCCTCAAATGTGGAACTGACCATTTCTAGAGGCGCCGTGGTTGAAGGGCTCATAATCGGTTTTCTGGTAGTAATTCTCTTCACCGCTCTTCCCCTTTTGCGCCTCAAGGAAGTTAAGCCCCGTGCCATCTTCGGCAAAGAGGAACAGCGTTCGATACAGAGTCGCACAACATGGCTCACCGGCAGCGCAAGTGTCATCTTTTTCATTCTCATCGTTCTCTGGCGGATTCGGGAGTTAAAAACTGGCATATACTTCGTCTTCGGCTTAGGACTACTCATATTAATATCCTTTGTCTGCTCAGAAGGGACCATTCGTCTGTTAAAGATAGTGAATGCGAAGAATCTTATTCTAAGGCAGGCCCTGAAAGGACTTTTTCGCCCCGGCAACGCGACACGGCCGATAATCGTTACCCTCACAGCATCTCTGGCCGTTCTTTTCTCAATAACCGTAGTGGAGAGAAATCTGAATGCTACCTTCATCCGCTCCTATCCGCCGGACGCCCCCAATCTTTTCTTTATTGATATTCAACCTGGGCAGAAGGAAGCTTTCGCTCGTGACCTTGCGATACCGACGATATACTATCCATTGATCCGGGGGACTATCATCGCTGTAAACAACGAACCGATTGACCGAGAGGCAGAACGGCACAAGCATGGGGACAACCTTGCTCGGGAGTTTAATCTAACCTATCGTGAGAACCTACTGGAAGACGAGCGGATTGTAGAAGGAAAAAGTTTATACCGCGATGACTGGCCAGAAATGCAGGTTTCAGTCCTGGACACGGTATTTAAGATGAAGGATTTAAAAGTCGGTGATACGATCACTTTCGATATACAAGGGATACCGTTTGAAGCAAAAATTTCAAGTGTGAGAACCAGGACCCGTTCGGTGCTCCAGCCTTTCTTTTATTTTGTTTTCCCCGAGAGGGTCCTTAAGGATGCGCCCCAGACGCTCTTCACCGCTGTCCGAGTAGAAAAAAAGCAGATTGTCCCGCTTCAAAATCTAATCGTTTCCCGCTATCCGAACGTGACCGTTATCGACGTCACTGAGACGGTGCAGGTATTCGCAAGGGTCATGGATAGACTCTCGTCGATTGTCCGTTTCTTCACCCTTTTCAGTATCATCGCAGGCATACTTATCATCATAAGCTCCGCATTTGCAACCCGATACACTCGCATTCGAGAAGCGGTCTATTTCAAGATCCTGGGCGCGCGCGGACGTTTTGTTCTGGCTGTCTTTACCTGGGAAAACCTGCTTATTGGTCTTGTAAGTGGTCTCATCGCTTTTGTTCTCGCCCAAGCAGGAAGTTGGCTTATTTGCCGATACGCTCTAGATGTACCCTACAAACCGTTTTTGGGCATAAGTGTCCTTATGATTATCGCAATGACAACCCTTGTGATTGCTGTCGGTCTCGGGGCCTCTCTCTCGATTCTTCGACAAAAACCCACTGCTTTCCTACGGGAACAGACTGAGGAGTGATGAGCTGAAATAAGCGAGTACGTTCAACTTGGCATTAATTCACGATCGACTAATATGCTTTTGAAAACGTGGCACAGATCTTCAACGATTTTGGGAAAGAGGTAACTTATGAATGGTTCGACTATGCATTCAGCGGGAACGATCCTTATCCTGTTGCTCCTTCTTCTCGGATGCAAACGACAGAATGAAACGGCGTTGGCCATTCAACACGAGCAAGCTGTTTATGACGGAACAATAGTGGCGGTGGGCGACAGTCTCACGGCGGGTTTAGGCGTTAACGAAGAAGATGCTTATCCCGCCCAACTCGAAAGAAAACTCCGTGCAGCAGGATATCGCTGGCGAGTTATAAACACAGGCATCGGTGGTGAAACCAGTAGTGGGACTCTCTCTCGCGTCCATTGGGTGCTGAAGCTCAAGCCCGACATCGTTATCCTCGAAACCGGTGCCAATGACGGGCTTCGGGGAATTAACCCGCAGGTAACGAGAAAGAACTTAGATGAAACTATTCGCATCCTGAAGGAGAACAATGTTGTCGTGGTGCTAGCCGGCATGCGAATGCTCACAAATTTGGGACGTCGATTCACCGACGAGTTCTACTCTAACTATCCAGCTGTCTCTGCGAAGTATGATATCGTGCTGATCCCTTTTTTTCTAGTGGGAGTTGCAGGTGATCCGGCTCTCAATCAATCTGACGGAATCCACCCTACGGCAGAAGGCTACCGGATCGTCACCGGGACAGTTTATCCTTACGTGCTGAAGGCGATTGAGCGGATAAAAAAATAGGACGCCCCTGGCAAGAGGTCAAATCGTCACCGTTACCGGAGGCACTCCTCAAGTCACCCTGCAGTAAATTGCCACATTTACTTCCAAAGGATCGACGTCTTCTTGCACAATCACGTACAATTATGCGTTTGGTACGCGTTCAGTTTACCGGAACGATAATAGTTCCATGCGGTTTTGCAGGTTGCCCCTTTTATTTCGCATAATCAGATAGCCTTAGATGGCATAATATAGCACAACGTATCTCAAGCTATAAATGTATTATCGAAGTTTCGCTATACTCATTTCCCCGTATAAACAGATCATCTTTTCACAATGAGAACGGGATTTTTGTATCCCTGAGAATAACGTCGAAAGTAACTCTGCTGAGAACAGCTGCACTGAGCTTTTGCCATGGGATCCTATTACAATGAAGCCGGCTTTCAATTTTTTATCTTCCTTCACAATTTCCTCCACGGGATGCCCCGCTTTCATTACCGTTTCTCAATGAATGCGACTCCGTTTGCATATTTATTCTATTTCCTCCATGAAAGATGTTGCCGCCTGTTTCAGGTAATCTTCGATAGGTTCTGTTAAATAGGTTGGGGATGACGCAGAAGGGGTAGACTGACTTACCACAAAGCGTCTATCAATGACGTTAGGCAGCGTTAACGAAGCACCTGTCTGCTTTGCTAGTTCGACTGCATATATTGCCGCTTTTTGCGCCATCTTTGAGCCATCTGTTGATACGAGTAGACTTGAAATTATAAGCTACCCTTTACTCTCCTTAAGTTAATATGATCCAGCTTTTCAAATTTCTCTTTTGTTATCTTGCCCATGACAGAACGTTGCTTGAGCATATCGGGCGGTCGTTCTTCTCGTCAACCGGCCATTAAAGTCATATGATAAAAGGCGCCGAAGATGATTAATGCTGAGAAAAGATTGATAAACAATCATCGTCACTCCATTCCCCTTTCCGCGAATTATCAGCACCTCATTGTCTCCTTTATTTCTCGGGATATTCAAAAATGGCAAAGAAGGAGTCGAGCAGGCTAGCAATTATATATCCTCCACGCGTAATTTATACAGCACAGGAGACTCCACTTTTCGATCTAAGAGCACCCCTGAGATTAGTTTAACGGTGATATTTCTACTTTTCACTTTATGCAATAATTTTCTGGTATAACACTCGATTTTAAAAACGATGTTCGCCGCCGGAGACCATTTCAACCATAAGAATGTCAGTAACGAAAGAATTAAACCAATTCCTCTTGCGAGCAGGGATGTTTAATACTTCAGAAAATCTGTTCAATATGGTTTCCCATTTGCGCACTGGACTGCAATTCTTTAAGCGCTCTCTTGCAAGCAATATCTATGTTTTCATTGCCTCTCTTCGAGCGGTTTCTGACAGGATAACCGTTGACACCTTCACATTCTGGCGTTTTGGACAGTAATATCTCTACTTATAAGAAAAGTAAAGGCGGAAAGGCTCACGGAGACCTCCGCCTTTATTTGTGATAGGCTAACGAATTTACACTGTCAGATTGACACTATTGTTCGTTGCCGGCATGGAGTTGGTGATGGTGTTGGCAGCTGTACTGCTAGTCCCGGAATTAGTAGCACTCATCTGGTAATGATGGTGATGATGGTGGTGACCCTGGATGCCCTGGGTGCCCTGGGTGCTCTGCTCGAGGTTGGCGATGTCAGTCTGAACTTGAGTTAGAGCCTGCTGCATCGCTTGTTGCGATAAGGAGACCTGGTCTTGACTACCTGAGCTAGTCGGATTCTTCATGGTTTGGATGTCGCTTTGAAGAGTCTGAAAGTCACTATTCAGAGCGCTGATGTACTGATTATTGCTGCCGACCGATTGAATAGACATGCTTTTCACCTCCCTTCAATGGAACGATTTATCTGTTGTTATATATACAGTGTAAGCAAATTACATACCAAAAGTTTAGAGAAACGACTCTTTATTAAACATAGCAATAAGAACATGTTAGAGTGTAGGGTAAATGAACGATAGATCTACGGTCCAGGAAATATTTTCCTATTATCTTTCATTCGGGGAAATATAATCCCACTGTTTAGTCGAATTCAGGAAGATATATATTATTGGAGGGATAGATGAACTAATCAATGTGACAGGGAAATTTATTTTGTAATCTGCTAGAAACAGAAACCGTCAGCTAAGAATGTGTTCCCTTGTGGAACTTAATTCTTGTACAGAGGTTTCGCATGAATAATGTTGATGGAGTTAGGAGTTTTGTCGATTTAAGAAAGCTAATTTCATTTCTACTGAGCAATTGGTGGTTAGTCTGGACATCGCCAGCGAGAATCGCAACACCTTCTTTGGCATAGCAACCGATACTGCATGAAAATGGCTTTACATCGACTAAACTGCCAAGTTATATAGCATTGAATCCTTTACACAGCGTACTCTATGTGATTACATAACTTCCCTGAAAATTTATAAAAAACATCCTTGAATACCCAGCAGCTTGCTGCTGGGATGAAAAGGATATCCTGACGAGTCTGGATGATTTTCTGATACAATACGGGCCATGAGCCCATTGAGAAGAAGCAGACATTGTGTCTATGATCTCAAGTACCATTTCGTATGGATACCGAAATATCGTAAAAAACTGTTCGACGATCGGATGACGAAACGATTGAAAGAAATCTTTCGTGAGATAGCTGAACAGTACGATTTGGAAATAGATACGATGGAAGTCATGGATGACCATGTACACTTGTTTTTGGTTGTTCCTCCGAAGTATGCGCCTGCGAAGGTAGTACAAATGATTAAAAGTATCTCCGCCAGAATAATGTTCCAAGAGTTCCCGGAGATAAAGAAAAAGCTCTGGGGAGGGGAACTGTGGAACGATGGTTACTTTGTCCGTTCGGTTGGCGACAAAGTAACGGCGGAAGTGATTAGAAACTATATTCGGTATCAGCATGATGAGCAAATAGGTTTTAGATTCTAGTCAAAATGCCTCGCAGCTTGCTGCGGGGTTATTTACTCAATATAGTTGACCATGATTTTCAAATAATTCGTGTTGCGACAAGGATTTATCAGAGGGGTTCTATTATCGGTGTCAAAGAATAATGAGCAGATTTCTTTTATCAAAAGCGAAGCAGAAGACCATGGGCGTAAGTGCGTGTGTATCTACTCGTCTATTGGAGACAATATTTTTTACAAAAATATTGAAATGCTAAATCCGGTACGAGCCATGAGAGCAGTCGGTTCATAATCAAATTGTGTAAAAATCAATAAGGAAACAAAGATGGGCATAGTCTTCCTGATACGAGTTCTGAACTGATTTATAGTTGCACTGCACAATATGTATTTAATGATCACGTCTGGCAATGGTTATATCGTATGTCACGGAGTGTGAAGTGGAGTGTAAGATGTTTCGACAATCAATATAACCTCGGATGCAACGATTACCTCTTGGAAATTATTATCATCACCTGAGATTTCTTCCAGTAAATTTTTTTATGATATCGGTTTTCCTTTAAGTCAATCGATCTGAAAATTCATTTAACGGAACTTTAATATTATATTAATAATCTTGTAATACTTCAGGCGTATTGTTCTCCAAAGAAGCTTTCCTTCTTTTGTTCTTCAAGGCCAGCATAGGTTTCTTCGATACAGAAGATTTCCTATTGTTTATTGTTGCAGGAGGTTGGAGAAGGGGGGCGTTTGCTGGAACAAGTCGAATATAAGTTTAAATCGCTGAATAGCGTTTGAAAAACTGGGAACTAGGGAGGTGTCTATGCCGGAACAAAGCGTAATGACGGTTACCCCATACTTGAATGAAGTAGAATCAGCGCAACTTGCCGCAGCCGTCCAAAGGCTTGTGCTGGAACTAGGCTTTCCTCCGAGAGAAGTAGACCGCTCATACCGGGAAAGTCTTGCATATTTCCTCAGACAGACTTAAGGATGGTATCAACGACCTACAGTCGTTATATTCAGAATTGACATTGTACTGCGGGAATCGTCATAATTAATTTGTTGCAAATGTAGATTTGCGCACAGATCGCCAGCCACAAAAGAGCTGCACGAATCAAAGCGTGAGAACGGATCGTTTATGCGTCACGAACAATAATTCTTCTTCTCTCTCCTGTAAACACCACACTATTACGGTTTGCCTGCATTCGCGCCAATCGAGGGTCCCGGGGATCTGCTGGACTTCCCCAACTAAGTAAAAATATGCTATAGTCGATCAGGCTTTTAATTATCTTGCGCAAGTTTGGATAAGGTGAATTTAAAGCTTATTGACTATGATCAATCTATATTATATTAATTGTAGCCATTACAAGTAGCCGCCTTTTGAGGGTATAGTTCCGGTAACATGAATTATGAGTCAACGAAATAATTCAGGATTCGCTTGGGTAGATCGAAAAGTATTGTTAGAAATTTTGACGTTGTGATATATTCATCAGATATGATGTGTTTCCGATAGTCCATAATAGGTTCATCATTCGAAAATTGCAGAGCATATATAGAAGGATACCATTCACGCAGATTTGCAGAAATGAATTTAGATAGCAAATATTCTGATAAAATCGATGATAAAAAGTATCGTCGTCGCATTCTGTCATGGTCTTTATACGACTGGGCTGATCATGCCTACATTACCACGACAGCGACAACTTATTTCCCACCATATTATCTCGCGATAGCCGCGCCCGCATTTATGAAAGCCGGCACTGTACTGACCGGTGATGCGGCTAAAGCCCTGGCACAGGAGACGGCCTCTGACATATTTGCCTTCACGATCTCCTTTTCCCTCTTCGTTGCGGCGATCCTTGCTCCGATCGTAGGCACCTACGCTGACATAACCGATCAACGAAAAAAAATCCTCGTAAGAATATCAGTTGTCGGTGGAATACTCGCTTCATCGATGTTCCTGCTGAAAACCGGCATGTGGATACCTGCACTGTTGTTATATTTTTTTACCCAGATCATCATTAATATCGCCTTGGGACTGAACAGCAGTCTCTTGCCTCACATAGCGCTTCCGGAGGACATGAACCGCGCGTCAAGTCTTGGTTATGCAATGGGCTATATCGGGGGGGGCCTCCTACTTGCCATCAATACAGGCGTCTTTCTCTTCGCTGATCGGCTTGGGATTAGCAATGACTTTGCCATACGGATGGCTTTTTTTTCCGTCGGGATATGGTGGATCGGCTTCATGGGCCCCTTTGCGATAAGCGTTCCGGAACCGAGAATACAGTCTCTGGCCAGGAAAAGAAGTAGGACGCCGGTGCGCGATTCATTTGTCCAGCTCGCCAAAACCGCTCATGATATCAGTAGGTACCGCGAGCTTTTCAAAATGCTAATTGCATTCTGGTTCTACATGGAAGGAGTTGGTGCGATCATCCTTCTTGCAACGATCTACGGTGCGGTTCTCGGACTTGATATGACAGTACTCATTGGAACACTGCTCATGACGCAGTTGGTAGCCTTCCCATATGCCATTATATTCGGCCGAATCCCTGATTCTGCTAACACGCGGCGAAGTGTCTATCTATCGATGGTACTTTGGACGGCGACGACTCTGCCTTTGGCGGGTATCTATGCAAAGAGCATCGGTCCCATCAGCGTCCTATTTACATTGCTGATTCTCGCTGTTGATCAGATCACGGGAATAGTTTTCTCACTGACGCTCGGGCGTTTTCTTTTTTCCGGTCTTGTCAAAAAAGTAGATGCGAAACGAGCTGTCATGCTCGGGCTCGTCATATATATCATAATCCCGGTCTGGGGTTTTTTTCTGACAACAAAAGCAGAGTTTTTCATGATCGGATGGCTCGTAGGCACAGTTCAGGGCGGTACACAGGCACTGAGTAGAACAATTTATGCAAGGCTCTTACCTCCTTCCAAATCGGGAGAGTTCTTCGGACTTTACGGGTTGAGCGAAAAGTTCGCAGGAATTCTCGGACCATTGCTGTACGGTGCAGTAGGTCAAATCACCCACAGCCCTCGGTCAAGCATATTGTCCATCGCCGTTTTTTTTGTCATCGGCATTATCTTACTCTGGCGGGTGAATATCGAAAAAGGTGCAAGGATTGCTGCAGAAGAGGAGCATAGAGTTCAGTCTTTACTCACGGTGTTATAGTACCTACCCAGCCGATAGCAGCAAAACGATTTGTCTTGTCCAATTCATCAAGTTATTTTGGGGAGAAATGCATAGCACGGCGGGTCCTACAGTAAATGAAACTCATGCGGCCATACTGGAATATCCTGTTACAGCGGAAACGTACAAAGCGTCCTCGATAATCTGGGACTGGATAAATGTCGCTTTTCATGCACGCGTACAGTTCTGCGACTCCAAGACATCTCTAAGTTTTGGCCGGGACTTTGGGTAACAATAATACGGAATGACACCTTTTTGCGAGGAATGGAGTAAACTGTCATTGTTTGATACCAGTGCCTATGTCATTTTCTTCAGCATTCCACCATCCTCCGCCAAGTGCCACAAATAGAGCGGCCGTATCCTGATAACGCTCAGCCAGAGCTTGAAGATAACCGATCTGCGCCTGATGGTACTGGCCATCTGCAACAAGAACCTGAAGATAGCTGGCCGTGCCAGCCTGGTAGTTCGCCTGAATCAATCGTAGGGTATCCTCCGCCGCATGGAGCGCATGAGACTGAGCGTGCACCATCTCTGCATCATGTTCCAGAGCGCGCAGTGTATCGGCTACTTGCGCAAAAGCGCTGAGAACAGTCTGGCGGTAATTTGCTAGAGAGAACTGATAGGCATCAAGAGCGGCCTGCCTTCCGTACCATAACGTTCCGCCACGGAACAGGGGGGCGCTAATGCTTCCACCCAGGCTCCAAAAGGTGCTGTTACTTTTAAAAAGCTTATCGGTAGTATTACTTCCGACACCGTAAGATCCGTTCAATGTAAAGCTGGGGAATAATGACGCGGTAGCCACTCCGACTTCAGCGCTGGCACTATGGAGCTGCGCCTCAGCGGCGAGAATGTCGGGACGTTGACGAACGATCTGCGAGGGCAACGTTATCGGCAGCTCGCCGGGAAGCGTGAGGTCCGTCAGCTCGACCTGCTGCGGAATCCATTCCGCCGGCGTGCGGCCCACCAGGGTTGCAATCAGGTGCTCCGTCTGGCTTATGTTCTGGCGGAGCGGCGGAAGCGTTGCTTCATAAGAGGCAAGCTGACTCTGGAGACTGAGTACGTTCGCGTACGAGACCGTTCCAGCTTGCGCCTGAAATTCGGTAAGCTTGATTTGTTCCCGTTGTAGACCGATCAGTTGCTCCGTGGCCTTGATCTGTTCTTGATAACCTGCCTTCGCTATCATGGCATTAACAACATTACCGGATAAGGCTATGTATGTTGCCATAACCTCAGCATGTTGAAAATCCACCTGGGCGCCGAGACTTTCCACGGCGCGGCGCTCTCCTCCGAAAACATCGAGGGTATAGCTGACCGTAGCCGAAAGGGTGAACAAATTAAAAATGCTGCTTGGGGTAATTCCTCCTTCAGCGGCCGAAGAAGATTTTTGTCGAGATGCACCCAAACCGGCATTCAATTGGGGATAAAATACACCATAGCCTGCGCGAAGGTTATCTTGGCTTTGGCGCAGGCCAGCCTGTGCCGACAGAAGGTTTTGATTGTTAGCGATGGCTTCTTTTACAACGGCGTCGATTTTGGGAGAGTTAAAAAGCCGCCACCAGTCCGAAACGATCTTGGCACCCTGTTCAAAGTATTGCGCCTTTCCGTCCGCTAGTATCGTCGCGGTCGGCGTTGTCCCGGTGGTGTAGCTCTCGATCGACGGCGGTTTGGGACGCTCAAAATCCGGCCCCACGGCGCAACTGAGTATACAGCATACCAATACGGCGCACAGCCCCTTGAGACTGGACATCTGTGTCCTCTTGATGCTGGCCTTCTTCGGTATTTTCGAGCAACCTGTCAGTTTTTGTCGATACAATGACATTGACCTTTCTCGGAAAATGTTTCTTGCATTCATTGTTGAGTGCCTGTACTTTTTGTCTCTTTTTCTGCAACATAAACATCCACCAGTTCACCCGGATAAACATTGATATCTGGTAGCTTCTTAAACCTGAATATAACCGGCAATACTCTCACATCTACCGTTTCATGTCTTTCATCCGATAACTCAATTTTAGGCGATATATAAGGCTGTATCCGCACGAATTCAAGAGGAAAGCTGATATTCGTGCCTCGAATAAACATTTGCGCTCGCATTTGTGACGTTTCAGGCAGTTTGGATACGAGTATCTCGTCAATATAGCATCTGACGTTGATATAGGCTTGTGAACTTCCCATGACAAGGATCGGGTCAAATCCCTGCGTATAGCTATCGTACGTGCCTTGCGCGGATATATAACTGCCGACCGCGCCATTGATCGCCAGGATCGTGCCATTTGCAGGTGCTTTTACAGTGTACTTATACAGCAATGCTTTGGCAAGTTCGTACTGTTTTTGCGCTAAGTTGATATTTGTTGTTGCCACTTTTACTGCATTTTCCGCGTTATCCAGATCGTTTTTAGCCACGGATCTTGGATCCAGTTCATATGATTTCCTTATTTTGTCAAGTTGGTCCTGAACGTTTTTGAGATTTGCGATCGCGACTTCTATCTGTGATTTCTGCTGCTCGACAGTTGCCCTCTGAATGGAATCCTCGATCCTAAACAGCGGGGTACCTTTTTTTATGATTGCTCCCTCGGAAACCAGGATTTGTACGATAACTCCCGGAACCTCTGGATATATATTAATGTTCTCGCCGGTTCCTTGATAACTTTCAACCATGCCATCGGCATAGATCCCCTTTGCATAGGGGTTGGAAGCCGGATTGAACGCAGGGGGCATAGGTTTCTGCTCTATGCCGAACATGTAGGCGCTCCCGAGTCCGATCAGCAGGCCGATGATCGCAGCGATGAATATCACCTTATTCCTCACGTGGTCCTCCTTTTTCGATGCCGGTGATTTTGCCGTCTTCCATTTTCATGATTTTGTCGGCGTATTCAAATATTCTGCTGTCATGGGTAACGATGATGATGCACCGATTCTCATTGAGGACATTTTTCTTGACGAAATCCACAATTCGTCTCCCCGTGTCACCGTCCAGCGATGCGGTTGGCTCGTCGAATACCAGGATATCAGGGCTGCTGGCGATCGCTCTGGCGATCGCCACCCGTTGCTGCTCCCCGCCGCTTAATTTGATCGGTTGGAGATACGCACGATCTTTAATTCCTACTATTTCAAGATACTCCATGGCCTTGTTTATGGATTCATCCCAGTCGCGCCTTTTCAGGATAAGGGGGATCGCCACGTTTTCAACTGTTGTAAGCCGCGGAAAAAGGTGGTAATCCTGAAACACGAATCCAACCTTGTTAAGTCTGAAATCGGCGATCTGGTCGCTTGGCATGCTCCAGATATCCTTGTCCTCGACCAGCACTGTGCCCGAATTCGGCTTGAGAATCCCTGAAATCAGACTTAACAAGGTTGTTTTTCCGCTGCCTGAGGGGCCCTCAATGTAAAACATTTCCCCAAAGTTGGCTTCAAAACTGACGCCCCGCACAGCAATCGTCTTTGCTTCTCCTTCGCCGAACCATTTGATCAGTTCGTGGGCTTTTACCGCCACAATGGCCATATTATCCTCTGAAAATGTCGAATGGTTCTATCTTGAGAACTTTTCTAACACCGATATAGCTTGAAATGCCGGCGATGATCACGACCATGACAAAGGCGAAACCGAGGTTTACATACGTTATTCTGGCTGCGTAGCTGGGCAGCCTGAGTCTTGCCATCGTGATTATGAGGGAGGCAAGACCGATACCGAGGCCGTAGCCGGTAAGCGACGTAAAAGTCGCTTGGAACAGAATCATAATTACCAGTTCCTTCCCCTTTGCTCCGATCGCTTTTAAAGCGCCGAATTTTTCCAGATTTTCAAGGATGAAGGTGTAAAATGTTTGGCCTGAAATGGATAAGCCCACGATGAAACTTATTACCGTCATGATGAGCACATTGATGCCCAGCCCTGTCTGGTACTTATAAAAAGTAGAAGTCTTATCCATAAATTCTTCATTTGTCAGCGCCTCGTACCCAAGCTGCGCTACCTGCTGCTTGATATACGGCACATCGTCATCGCTCTTCGGCTCGACCAATATAAACGCGGTGGTAAATCTCGCGGACGGTATATAGGTGATAGCCCTGTTATACGTGGTGTAGAGGGTCGGCACTCCAAACAAGCCGCTGGTAGCGACTTTTGCAATGCCGGTAATGACTCCCCGGTGATCGTTTATTTCGAACTCAGTTCCGATTTTGGGATTTTCGAGCTTGGGGAATTCCGCATCCTTAACCACAATGAAAGCATTTTCTGCATAGATATCATCGATATTTCCTTCGATGAGCGCAGGCCTTCCATACAGGCTGGCGTCGTCCAACCCGAGAACCGTCACCGATTGATAGACGCCATCGCGCAGCTTTACAAGCGCCCCAGCGGAATAGAGTGGTACTGCGTATTTGACGCCATTGATGCTCCGTACTGCGTTTAATACATAATCCGGCAGAGGGATGCTATTCTGCGGGGTATTGACGGCCGGGTCTATCACCCAAAGCTTGGCACCTATGTTTAGGACAGTGGCAGACGACCGGTGCAGAATGCCAGCGAACATCGACGTCATCATCACCATCAAAAAGACCGCGAATGTTATGCCTACGAGCAAAGCGACGAATTTACCCTTGTCATTCACTAACAACTTATACGCGATTTTGAGAATCCCTTTCACAGCTGTTCTCCATTTATGGCACGGCGACGCGAGTGTTGGCGACTGGTCTGTTAGCGCTACCGATGATGACGGGAGTGTTTCGTGTTTGCGAAGCACTCATCTGAAAATGAGCTGGAATACGACAGTCATATGATACGCCTGAACTTACACAGTATCTGCTTCGAGGGCGACTCTCCGTAATGTCAAAGGGAAGACTCAGATGGCCTTATTTTAGCATATTTTCTGGCTTGCCGTTAAAACTCGATCCGTGACCTGTCTTGTGCGTTATTCGGTCGCAAAGCCGGTGAGGTTGTATTAATAAACCGCTTCTCATGCACGGTCAAGTCTAATCCGCAATCCACGATCATCACAAATGAACTGTTTAACGTTGTGATCGCCCATGGCTGCATCCTGACATGAAACTGCAGCATCCGTCGTGAAGGCTATTAAGTATTTCGAGAAAGATCATTACTGGCCGGAATGCACGGAGAGCCGGTATTTTGATGATTGCATGTGCATCTTCATCTAGCAATCCTCTTTAATGAATCTTTGAAATAGGCTTGTTTTATGCTCACAAATTTTCTACATCATTATTAAATAGACAATAGATTCAGTAAGTCTCTCAGCTTTCAAAAGTGATACCCTTTCATATTGACCCAGTTGGATTCATAATGACCCGGTCAGATTGATCAATCAAGTATCAAAAACTTCTTCGTTAATCGCCTCAACTAACTGTAAATGTTATTTTTTTAAGCGCCTGAAGAGCATCAATTCTCCATGGCATAGTGCTTGCTTTTATAAGGTAAGATAATTCTATGCCGAAACCAGAAGCTGTTATTCCTCTGCAACGAATCCAGAGCACAAATAGAAGGAGATGCATGATATTCTGCCCGGTCTTTTTTACAAGCACACAGCATTCTTTCTCGTCGGCTTGGAGCACTACATTCCCATTCAGCTCCAGATCAAAGAGTCGGAGCGATCGATTTCATATGTTGTGTTCCTTGTTCCAGCACGTTAAGGACGTTAATCCTATGCATCAAAACGGATTGGTCTGTAAATATAACAAAATATTCCGTTCAGTAACTGAAGCGGATGCAGATGATGCTCGTCTCGCGTAAAAGAACGCAAGAGAAGAAGAGCGGCGTTTGAAAATGATCACACGTGAAGAAATGCAAGAAATCCTTAAGGGGTCTCAGGCTGGGCCCTACCGGAGTGCCAAGGGGTAGCAGTCAGCCCAGCGCCATACGCGCTGAATCGACCCCTGTTCATAGATGACGAATCTCGTTATCGGCAGCACGAATGATCCGTTATTTAGCGATTTCACCGCCGACGGTTTCTGGGATCTCTTGGCGAAGTTAAGTTATTCACGTCCAAACAGCTCATTGGAGGCGGCTTCTGTTTAGCCCAGGCTGCATCTTCCAATGTTGCCCGTCTGTTGCTGTAGCACCAGGACTTGGAGGCAGGTATATATGACAGATCGCCACAATGACACCCACAAGCCCACTGAATCGCCAGGACGTGATCAGCAGCAGGAGATCCTGTTAGTTGATGACGACAATTCAAACCTGATATACATGTCTGAGATCCTGCGGATGAGCGGCTATGTCGTCGCATCTTTTCACGATGCGCCTTCAGCCCTTTTGGCGATTCGCGAAGGTATCAGGTTCGATCTCGTGATAACCGACTATCGTATGCTCGGTATGAACGGCTTGGAATTTATCGAAGCCCTGAGACGTCTGCTTCCCGTTGTGCCGGTGATCATGCTCACCGCTCACGGCGACATCGACACCTATTTCAAGGCGCTCAATCTAGGCGTCTTCGAATACGTCCACAAACCATTGAAAAAAAGCGAGATTCTCAGAATCACAAAAGTGGCACTGGACAAGGGCATGCAAGTGGGGGTTCCCTCCGTTCGGGGGCTCGGACAGCCCATCCTGGTCGATAAAGAGCAATAACTATGTACAGCTCCTTCCAGACATGGAAGAGCAGCTAATGCAAATTTTATTATCAAATGGCATTGACTGCATGGTAAGAAATGGAAATATTATGAGCGATAATTGTACAATTGAATATTCGACCGAGGTTAGAGACAATGAAATGTGTCGTATCACTCCTTGGGACAATCAACATCCTGATGGCGAGGCTCACCTTTGTTCTTGTGTAAACCATAAAAAATTATCATTTCATACTGATAATAAATTATGCATATGCTCATGGGATCAGGAAATCGAAACACATTCAGGACGGTCGTGTTCACATGCCATCGGAAATAAATACTACGAAATTCTTCCCAGAATAATGGTGGATGATAAAGATGCGATTGCCGAAGCAATTAAAAAAAATAAGGCAATAATATGTAAGGGTTACTCATTCAATTGTTTGGCGGGATGTATTAGGGCTGATATTCAAATTATGCCCATAAAACCGGACGGTTGTAAACAAGTTGAACTGGTAAAAGTCTTGATCCAGCCCTATTCAGTGTGCGCGGCGGAGAAGAAACTACATCATTCCCAGAAATTGATTGACATCGGCAAGATAGCATCCACCTTGGCTCATGGTGTACGAAACCCGCTGAATGCGATTAAAGGCGCCGTTGTTTACCTCAGGGAAAAATACCGTACCGAGGAGACACTCGCCGAATTCACCGCTATCATGGAAGATGAGATAACGCGCCTCGAGAATTTTATCACGAATTTTCTGAGTTCATCAGTCTCGGAAACGGATCAGCGCTTAACAGACATAAATGCGTTATTGAAGAAAGTCGAAGTCTTCACCTCTCTCCAGATGTATTCGCGTAATATTCAATCGCGGTTCGAGTTCGGAGAAATTCCTCTCATCACCATGAATTCCTTTCATCTTGAGCAGGCAATTCTCAACGTCATGAATAACGCGATCGAAGCAATGCAGAACGGCGGGAAGCTGAGCATTAAGACGGACACAGTAGAATGCTTCAGCAGTCCTTTTATCGTCATCGCAATCTCGGACAGCGGCCCCGGGATGGCCGATAAAAACCCCGATGACATCATTCCCAGCAGCAACGGCAATGGGAGGGGATTTGGCCTCTCCATCATCAATGAAATTATGAAGCACTATGGCGGTCATATGGAGATAGACAGCAAGAAAAATGAGGGAACAACGATTTCATTATTCATTCCTAATCGTACACTCATAACCTCGTCAGGACGCACATCGTAGTAATAGTCAACGACCCGACTGCTTTCCCACTGCCCCCAGTAACCACAGACGGTGCGACAGAAAATTCGAGCAAGCAATCGGCGAAGCGAGCAGCTGTTGCTTGCGTCTCCGATAACGTGGCCGTAGCTCAAAACATGGGCCAACAAAGTCGTCTTCTCCGACGCATTCTTTCTATAAGTTAAAGGAAGATTGGCGTCCCCTCCGCGCTACTAGAATTACCTCTTGATACGGACTCCATCCCGAACGCACGGAGAGGCCGACACCGAATGATAAGCGGGTTGGAGAAGTCCCACGTCCCTGTCCCCTCAGGCTCCAATGGGCCCAGTCCTCATAACGGGAAAAAAGAAGAGGGTGTAATGCAGTTTGATGCTCACTATCAGCGATGATGCTTTCGCTGTTGAATATGCTGGCACCAACCAATCCATTGAATCGGAAGTGATTTATGTGCCAGTACTTAAAACTCCGCACCCCGATCCATGTGGCCGATGCTCTCGCACTTTATGTTCTATGCCGTCATCGGAAGCGAACTGAGGAAATTACTCGCAGGGCTGTGTGTTGTCAAATCGCTCGACGTATCGTTGCCAGGCAGGCGATAATAAAATCACAGTATGAATTTATATAGAGAAATAATCCTAGCTATAAAAAACCTTTGGGCTGTGCCGACGATCCTAGGAAATAGGGATTCAAAGATTGTAAGTCTGGAGCCATCCCATAGTGACGCTTGCAACGCTCCATGTCCGACAGGAACCTTTCGGTCAGGATATGGGAGGACGGGCTTCGCGCTTTTGTAAACGTCAATGACCGTGCCAGAACTTCTGGCATGGTGATTACGAGTTCCGTTTAGAATCGGTATGAATGCTGGTATTCAACGATTACATTTAAATTTTGTTTTTGTGATGAAATGCCCTTTATATACACATTATCGAAGTTTAGCAATACTTCAGGTGGTGAGCAAGGCGCCGAAGGACCTACAGCTGTTTTTATGAAAGACTGAGGCTGCCGATGCCGAACAACCGAAGTTAGTTCAAGATGTGGTGCCGACTTTTTTTGCCACCTCTGCGAATTAACATGCTGATTTATGGGAACTTTTCATATTTTAAACTACGGAAGATGGGCTGGCTCCGATGAAAAAAGAGGATAGGGATCACGAATCATCGGAGGAAATGAAGTGGAAGAGTTTATCAAGCCCTTCCGCCCCCGATGTTTGATTTTGTCCAAATAAGACGCCAGATTTAAACTAGCCATATTGTTTTGCAATTTCAATTTGTTACGGTAGCTTACCGATAAGTCGGATAATATCTGGAAGACAATGTTATTACACGAACTAACAGAAGGAGAATGATATTTTTACCCTTTTTATTTTCTTCGTGTCTTAATTAACTCAAACGCTTACCACAAGGTTTTTTCGAAACCTCCTCATTATTTATAATGTAGTTGGCATAAAAAAAACCATTTGATTCAAGATAAAATTTATTTTTTAGTGATGTCTATGAAGAAAAGCAAGAGTAGTTACGAGATGGCAAACCTTAGGGATACCGATTCCGGAATTCGTTTTTGTCGCTGTTGCTAAAGCAACCGGGGTTACAGCCGAATATAAAAACGTTAGCGCAAATTAAAAAACATCCGTTGGAACATGATCTTCTCACGCTGTAAAACGATATTTCATTGAAATACTCAAGAAAAAATGCTACAATGCCGTTTTACAAATCATCTTTGCAGCCTCCATTTATTGTCGGTCACAAATCCAGCTATTCTTAGAGTGGCGCTGCATAATGAGCAGGCATATATCCGCATTATTGAGGAGTACCTGAGACCATGGTGTCTATGCAAGATTCTCATGATAACCGGAAGGACCGCATCAACTCTTCGGTATTCCATCGGAATCGATGGCTGATGCTTTTTGTGGTTTGCCTCCTGATCATCGGGGCATATATTTTCTTGAACAGGGTAGATCGGAAGGCGCGTGCGGCCCAGCAAGGACCGTCATCGGCGCCGGCTGCCCCGGTTTCGGTGGCCCCGGTGAAAAAGGAGGATTTTGGCGTTTACCTTCCCGGCCTTGGCGCTGTCCTATCGTTCAACACCGTCACCGTGAAGACCCTCGTTGACGGTCAGATGACTAAAGTCCTTTTCCGGGAAGGTCAAGTTGTAAGTAAAGGCGAGCTCTTGGCCGAAATCGACCCGAGACCGTTCGAGGTCCAGCTGACCCAGGTGGAAGGTTCATTAGCCCGCGATCAGGCTCTATTGCAAAACGCCAAGGTCGACCTGGAGCGGTATAAGGACTTGGTCAAGAAGGATCTCATCCCCACACAGCAGCTTGACACGCAGCAAGCCTTGGTGCACCAGTACGAAGGCATGGTCAAGACCGACCAAGGCCAGATCGACAGTGCGAAGCTGCAGCTGGTCTACGCCCACATTACATCACCGATCAGCGGCCGCATCGGCCTGCGCCTCGTGGACCCGGGCAACATTGTGCATGCGGCCGACGCCAACGGGCTTGCAGTCATCACCCAGGTACAGCCAATCGCGGTGATTTTCTCCATACCTGAAGATAATCTCCCGCAGGTATTGAGTAAATTCAAGAGCGGGGTACGGCTGACGGTCGAGGCGTACGACAGGGAACAGAAGCAAAAAATCGCCACCGGCACCCTTTTGACGATAGACAACCAGATCGACCCGACCACGGGTACGGTCAAACTCAAGGCCGTGTTCCCGAATACGAACAATGAACTTTTTCCGAACCAGTTTGTCAATGCACGCCTTATCATCGAAGTCAAACACGGCGCAATCATCGTGCCTGCACCCGCCATACAGCGGGGGCCCGAGGGCACATTCGTTTATGTGGTGAAAGCAGACCAGACGGCGGCACTGCGTCCGGTCACCATCGGGGTCACTCAGGAAGGTAACGCATCCATTACGACTGGGCTGTCTGGTGGCGAACTCGTCGTGGTAGACGGAGCGGATCGACTGCGCGACGGAAGCAAGGTTGAAGTAGTGGGCCAAAACAGCGGGACCCCGAATCCTCAAAGGCAAAGCAAATGAACATCTCCCGCATCTTCATTGAGAGACCGGTTGCAACTACCCTCTTGATGATCGCAATTCTTCTTGCTGGAGCGGTAGCGTACAAGCAGCTTCCGGTTTCTGCCCTGCCAGAGGTTGATTACCCGACCATCCAGATCAGAACGTTCTATCCTGGTGCAAGCTCCGAGGTCATGGCCACCTCCATTACGGCACCGCTCGAGCGCCAGTTCGGCCAGATGCCGGGTCTTACCCAGATGACCTCGGCGAGCTCTGGAGGCAGTTCGATCATCACGCTGCAGTTCAGTCTCGACCTTTCACTCGATGTTGCCGAGCAGGAGGTCCAGGCTGCCATCAACGCGGCTTACTCCTTTCTGCCTCCGGACCTCCCGACCCCGCCGGTCTACAGCAAAGTAAACCCCGCAGACACGCCGATCTTGACCATGGCGCTCACCTCAAATACGTTGGCTCTCCCGCAGGTTGAAGATATGGCGGACACGCGGTTCGCCCAAAAAATTTCCCAGCTGCCCGGAGTTGGGCTTGTGAGCCTATCTGGCGGCCAGCGTCCTGCAGTCTCTATTCACGCCAATCCCACGGCTCTTGCGGCCTACGGCCTGACGCTTGAAGACGTGCGAACTGCCGTTACTGCCGCGAATGTCAACGAGGCTAAGGGCGGCTTTGACGGCCCGCGCCAGGCGTATATCATCGGCGCGAACGACCAGCTCTTTTCGAGCAAGGATTATCGGCCGCTTGTCATCGCCTATCGCAACAACGCTCCGGTACGCCTGTCCGACGTCGCAGATGTGGTGGATGATGCCGAAAACGTGGACGAGGCCGCCTGGATCAATACGTCTCCCGGTGTGATCGTGAATATCCAGCGCCAGCCGGGCGCCAACGTCATCGAGGTCGTTGACCGGATCAAAAAACTTTTGCCGCAGCTCCAGAATGCATTGCCCTCGTCCATCAAGGTCACGATCCTGACCGACCGTACGACAACCATCCGGGCCTCGGTAAGGGACGTCGAGTATGAGCTGCTGCTTTCCGTTGCGCTAGTCATTCTCGTCATTTACCTGTTCCTGCGCAACCTCCCGGCAACGACCATCCCGAGCGTTGCCGTACCGCTTTCCCTCGTCGGCACCTTCGGCGTGATGTATTTGATGGGCTTCAGCCTGAACAACCTTTCGCTTATGGCCTTAACGATCTCGACGGGTTTTGTCGTCGATGATGCGATCGTGATGATCGAGAATATTTCCCGCTATGTCGAAGAGGGGGAAACGCCGAAGCAGGCAGCCCTCAAAGGAGCCAGGCAGATAGGGTTCACGATCCTCTCGCTCACCGTATCGCTCATCGCGGTGCTTATCCCGTTGCTGTTCATGGGGGACGTGGTCGGCCGCCTCTTCCGGGAGTTCGCCATCACTCTGGGAGTCACGATCCTGATTTCAGCAATCGTTTCATTAACGCTTACGCCCATGATGTGCGCGCGGATACTGAAGCATGTTCCCGAGGAAAGGCAGGGAAGGTTCTACCATACGTCCCAGCTTTATTTCGACAGGATCATTGCGGCTTACGGGCGGACGCTAAAATGGGTTCTTCAGCACCAGACAGCGACGCTCGCTGTTGCCGTGAGTACGCTGGTCCTGACTGTGCTGCTCTATGCTATCGTTCCGAAAGGTTTTTTCCCCGTCCAGGACACAGGAGTGATTCAGGGGATATCGGAAGCGTCGCAGTCGATCTCCTTCCCTGCCATGTCCGAACGGCAGCAGGAGCTTGCCAAAGTTATCCTCAAAGATCCAGCCGTCGAAAGCCTTTCTTCCTTCATTGGCGTGGATGGGACCAACACGACTTTAAACAGTGGAAGGATTCTGATCAACCTCAAGCCATTGAACAAGCGGGATGCGAGCTCGATCGAGATCATCAGGCGCCTCCAGCCTGAATTGGCCAAAGTCGAGGGCATCACGCTCTACATGCAGCCCGTGCAGGACCTCACGGTGGATACAAAGGTGAGTCGCACCGAGTTCCAGTATACGCTCGATGACCCCAATACCGACGAGTTGAAAACGCTGGCGCCGAAGATGATCGATGTACTGCACACCCTGCCAGAGTTGCGCGACGTGAGCACCGACCAGCAGGACCTGGGGCTCAGGGTGGCGCTTTCGATCGATCGGAGCACTGCTGCGCGGTTCGGTATCACGCCGCAGAACATCGACAACGCGCTCTACGACGCCTTTGGCCAGCGCCAGGTGTCCACGATCTTTACCGAGCTGAACCAGTATCACGTCGTGCTCGGGGTCAAGCCTGACTTCCAGCAAGGGCCTGGCGGATTACAGTCGATCTATCTGAGCGGGACGAGCGGCAGACAAGTTCCGCTCGCTGCAATCACTCAGGTATCGGAAACAACAGGTCCCCTGATCATAAACCGGCAGGGCCAGTTTCCTGCCGTGACAGCTTCGTTCAACCTTGCACCGCAGGCATCGCTTGGTGAGGCAGTTGACGCGATCGAGACAGCGGCACGGCGATTGAATTTCCCTCTGAGCTTCCACGGGAGTTTCCAAGGTACGGCCCAGGCATTCAAGGCCTCGCTGACCAATGAGCCGCTTTTGATTCTTGCCGCACTCATAACGGTCTATATCGTGCTGGGCGTATTGTACGAAAGCTACATACACCCGGTTACGATCCTTTCAACGCTTCCCTCGGCAGGGGTCGGTGCAGTGCTTTCGCTGATGCTCTTTCATACCGAACTCTCCGTCATCGCCATTATCGGCATCATCCTTCTGATTGGTATCGTGAAGAAAAACGGCATCATGATGATCGACTTCGCGCTTGAAGCTGAGCGCAAGGAAGGAAAGAGTCCTGAAGAGGCGATCTACCAGGCCTGCCTCCTACGGTTTCGGCCGATTATGATGACGACCATGGCCGCGCTTTTGGGAGCATTGCCCTTAGCGCTCGGGCACGGGGTGGGGTCCGAACTCCGCCGCCCCCTCGGCATCTCCATCGTAGGCGGACTTATATTCAGCCAGGTCCTCACCCTTTATACGACACCGGTCATTTACCTCTGGTTCGACCGGCTTGCAGGAAGGGTTAAAGAAATCCGTTCCAAAAGCTAGACAATTATACGAAGTGAAAGAATAAAAGGTTGAAGAAAAGACAGCAGTTTTTACCGCAGAGAGGACGCTGAGAGAATTGATTATTCATTCGCCAGAAAACTGAATAAATAGATTTACCTCATTTAGCAGCGAAAATTTTGGGAGAAGAAAGGAAGAAAAAAGACGGCGAAAAGGGGTTAAAGACTATAAGAATCTTTTGTTTCTCCCTTCACCTTATCCTGGTTTTCGAGCTTGAGAGTTTTTATGTTTGAATTTATTCACTGAACTTTTCCGCTTTTTCTGCGGTGTAAAGTTTTTTCTGATAATGGATATCGGAACGGAATCAGAGTGAACATTTCAGCAGTATTCATTAAGAGACCGGTCGCAACAACGCTCCTGACGTTGGGACTCGTGCTCTCCGGAGTGTTAGCTTTTCGTATGCTCCCGGTGTCGCCGCTTCCCCAGGTGGATTTCCCGACGATTTCGGTGCAGGCATCGCTTCCAGGCGCAAACCCGGAAACCATGTCCACGTCGGTCGCGGCTCCCTTGGAACGTCAGTTCGGTCGCATCGCCGGCGTTGCGGAAATGACGTCAACCAGTAATCAAGGCTCGACGGGCATCACTCTGCAGTTCGACCTGAACCGCGACATCGACGGAGCGGCGCGCGACGTCCAGGCTGCGATCAATGCCGCGAGGGGTTACCTGCCTGCCAACCTTCCCTCGAACCCGACGTATCGGAAAGTCAATCCCTCGGACGCACCCATACTCATTCTTGCCCTTACCTCGGATACGAAGACCCGGGCGCAGATGTACGATGTGGCCTCTTCCATCCTCGCGCAGAAGCTTTCCCAGGTGGGCGGGGTGGGACAGGTGTTCGTAGGAGGGAGTTCCCTGCCGGCAGTACGCGTCGAATTAAGCCCCATGGTGCTCTCGAAATACGGCATTAGCCTGGAAGACGTGCGAAGCGTACTAGCAAGCACGAACGTCAACTCGCCCAAGGGGCAATTGGCGTTTGGCAACAAAACGTGGGACATTCAAGCGAACGACCAGCTGAGAACAGCTGAACCATATTTGCCCCTGGTTGTCAGGTACCAGTCAGGGGATGCGGTGCGGCTTAGTGACATAGCTGACGTGAAGGAATCGGTAGAGGACCTGCGTAATGCGGGGTTCGTGAATGGCAAGCCGACCGTAATGGTCATCGTGTTTCGCCAGCCCGGCGCAAACATAATCGAGACCGTGGACAATGTGCGAGAGCTTCTTCCGCAGCTGAAAGCTGCCCTGCCCAGCGATATCGACCTTTCGGTTGTACTCGACCGAAGTCCGTCGATCCGCGGCTCGCTTCGGGACGTCGAGTGGACGCTTCTGGCGTCGGGCGTGCTCGTGATCCTCGTGGTGTTCTGGTTCCTGCGGCACGTACGTTCCACGATTATTCCGGCAGTCGCGGTCGCCGTCTCCATCATCGGCACCTTCGGCGTGATGTACCTTTGCGGCTACTCGCTCGACAACCTCTCTCTTATGGCGCTCACGATTTCAACAGGGTTTGTGGTCGACGATGCAATCGTCGTCCTAGAAAACATCACCCGCTACAGGGAGAAAGGGGAATCTCCCTTCCAGGCCGCCCTGTCCGGGACCAAAGAAATCATCTTCACGGTCCTGTCCATGAGCACCTCGCTTATTGCTGTGTTCATCCCTATTCTCCTCATGGGCGGCATGGTGGGCAGGCTCTTTCGTGAATTTGCGGTAACGCTTTCGGCGGCAATCATGGTCTCGCTCCTCGTATCACTCACCACAACGCCTATGATGTGCGCAATGATCCTGAGGCCCGAAAAGCAAAGTACACACGGCATCCTGTTCCGGTTCAGCGAATGGACGTTTAATTGGATGCACGAACATTACGAAAGGAGTCTTCGCTGGGCCCTCGGTCACGCCCGCTTCATGCTTGCTATCATCGTGATAACGGTCGTGACAAACGTGATTCTGTTTATCTACGTGCCCAAGGGGTTCTTCCCAGATCAGGACACGGGGAGGATTGCCGGAATCATCCAGGCGGCGCAGGACACATCGTTCCAGGCAATGCAGGGAAAACTACTGGACATTGTTAATGTGATTAAGACGGATCCAGATGTTGACTATGTGATTGGCTTCACGGGCGGAGGCGGAGGGTCAACGACAAACACAGCACGGATGTTCATCTCGCTCAAGGCCTTTGGGAAGCGAAATAACAGCGCTGCACAAATCATCGCGCGTCTGCGCAAAAAACTGACCGGCGTGCCCGGGGCACCTACATACCTTCAGCCGGTGCAGGACCTGCGTATCGGAGGGAAGATCAGCAATGCGTTCTATCAGTTTACGCTCCAGGGTGAAAACCTTGCGGAGCTGAACGAATGGGGCCCGCGCGTGCTTCAGAAGCTGAAAAAGATACCGCAACTGGTCGACGTGAGCAGCGACCAGCAGAGCAGTGGGCTGGAGTCTACGCTTATGATCGACCGCGCCTCCGCTTCGCGGATGGGCATTACCACGAAATCCATCGACGATACGTTATACGATGCTTTCGGTCAAAGACAGGTTGCGGTCACCTATACGCTTTTGAACCAATATCACGTAATCATGGAGGTCGAGCCTCGCTTCTGGCAGCGGCCCGATACGCTCAAAAACATCTACGTTCCTTCATCCAGCGGTCTACTCGTCCCCTTGGGCACTTTCACGCATTATGAACAGACTGCAACGGCGCTTGCGGTAAACCACCAGGGTCAATTCCCCTCGATTACAACGTCGTTCAACCTGGCACCCGGTGTGGCGCTCGGCGACGCCGTTAAGGCGGTCGAAGAGGCCATGCTTCAGATGGGCATGCCGCCGAGCATCAGGAGGATGTTCTCGGGAACTGCTCAGGCGTTCAAGGACTCCCTTACCAATGAGCCACTTTTGATCCTTGCCGCGCTCATAGCGGTCTATATCGTTCTTGGCATATTGTACGAAAGCTATATCCATCCGATCACGATTCTTTCGACACTCCCCTCTGCGGGCGTGGGTGCGTTGGTCGCTATGATGATCTTCAAAATTGACCTCAGTGTGATAGCCATCATCGGGATACTCCTTTTGATCGGCATTGTTAAGAAAAACGGCATACTGATGGTCGATTTCGCTCTGGATTTGGAGCGCAGGGAAGGGAAGAGCCCGGAAGAGGCGATTTATCAGGCCTGTCTCCTGCGGTTCAGGCCGATCATGATGACGACCATGGCTGCTCTTTTGGGCGCCCTGCCTCTTGCCGTGGGCAATGGTGTGGGATCGGAGCTCCGTCGACCGCTCGGCATTGCTATCGTGGGCGGACTGATCTTCAGCCAGATGCTCACGCTATACACGACACCTGTGGTATACCTCTATCTTGACCGGTTTAGGATTTGGTTCGAAGCTCAGCGAGGCGGGAGAAGGCGAAATAGCATGGGACGAGATTCCCTATAAAATCCTGTGACGGCAGCTTATATCGCCTTTCGGACGGGATACGATACTGTTCATTTTCACCAGCCATACTTTGTTGCCTGACATGTCGTATCTCGCGACGAAACGAACGCTTTACGACGTATTCGACGATAGAGGCACCCCGAACGATATGTCAAGCCTTCTCTTTTTAAAGACAGCGTATGCCAGGGATTGAAGCCTGTTTCCTTCAATAATGATTACGTCAAGGACAACGCCGGAGTTTAAGGCTGGCATTTCAAATAAATAAGAAAAGAAGAGGGAATATCCTCTTGTCCCCCTTGTGAAACGCAAGTTAATAATACTGAAGTTCCTATCTTATGCGCTAATAAACAGCGCCCTTTCGATGGATTTGCGGTCCAGCATTTCTCCTATGACCACCAGACGGCTGTCCCCTATGTCCTTTTCAAACGGCGCCCTCTTCACCTTTTTGTAGACACTATCGAACAGATAGGGACCGTGGCTGGTATTGATCAATGCTTTGGCGCGAGCAACGGGCCCGAATTTTCCTCCGGCGATATCGTTGAAGACGCGGCTGATTGTTGTGAAGTCCATTTTTTTCTCCATTCGAATGGAGAGGGTCTCGAACCGGAAATGACAGTCGTTGCGACGGATCTCGCGGTGTGCCGGTGCTTCAGGCAGGGAAATACTGGGCACAGCGTTTACGGTTCGGAGAAGTACGGCACGGGGATTGATGGATCCGACCAGCTGCTCCGTGGCGGAGATCAATGCCTCCTGGGCGAGGTCGGTTTTGTTCAGCAGGAGAATGTCGGAATTCTCGATCTGGTCCTGAAAGAAGCTCCCATACATCCCTGATTCGCTCAGTTCCAGAAACTCCACAACGTCGATGATCCCAATGACCGACGCCCCGCCAAAGCCTGCGGTCTCGAGCGCTTCCAGCACACCCGAGGGCGATGCGACGCCGCTCGGTTCGATTAGCAGGCGTTCCGGAGAAAACTGTTTCACAATCCTCTGGATCGTCGTGATGAGGTCGAACTTCAGCGTGCAGCACACACATCCACTCGGCAGCTCTACGGTCTCGATGCCGCCAGAGGAGATTATCTCGCCATCGATGCCGACTGAGCCGAAATCGTTCACCATCACTACGGTTTTTTCTCCTACGCCCTGCAGAATGTTCTTGATGAACGTAGTCTTGCCAGAACCCAGTAATCCGCATACCACTGTTGTTTTCATGATTTGTCCTTACTTGTACTGATGATTCCCTTTTTGTCTCAATGGATTGAGCAACATTTTCATTTACTCTCGCAACGACAATGCCACGAACTTAGCTTCTCAAAAATTACGGCACCGCATCACAGGGGTTAATGTTACATTGCCATTTGAGCAATCTCTTGATTAACAGTAACATAAATAGCGGCTCTTAGTAGTATGAATAGAATGAGTAGCCTGGGGAAAAATGCCCCGCTGGGTGGGGAATAATTCTACTATTTTAGATACGGAGAAGATCGCAAGTTATAATTTGATGCTCCTCAACGACATCCTGTGCGACCTTTTTTCCCGGGTTCACGACTTTCTCACGAGGGCGGATGCGCGAAGACGAATTAATTAAACCAATTTTGTCTATCATTACCAGAGTTTACCGTTTGCTACTCCAATTACCTCGCATCTCTGAATTGTTACTTTTGAGCAGTCGAATATCCTTCTCTGCCGATTTATTTCTGTGGCATCACTGTTGCAATTGATTGCCACGTCATGAAGAAGACCATCCTTTGTTCCTCCAATTCTATATTAATAAAAAACCTATATGGCATGTTAAGAGACGAAGGGTACCAAGTGGAAACCATCGAACATCCGGCCATGGCAGTGCAAATGGTCATGCGGAAGCGGTATGATTTTATTATTATCGATTCAGAACCGTTCGGACTATCCGGAGAAGATGCGGTCAAGATCATCAAGACCGTTGCTCCCGAAATACATGTCCTTTTCGTGGGGAGCGACTCCCGCGAAGACTACCGGCAAACCGCCGTACCACCGGTTGATCTCGAGATGCTAAAACGAACAATTCACAATATGGCAATTGGATGAGTCATTCACTTGAAACGAAGGGAGATGCTATGAAACCGAAAGAGGTATTGTTCAAGGCATTCGAGGGAGGTAAGACGGACAGGCTTCCTGTGACGCTTTTCGGCGCAGGTATGTGGAGCATCAAAGGCTGGGGCACATCGTTTGAGGCCCTCGCGCGCGACGCGGATACAATGACTGCGGTACTGGTCGATATGAGCGCCAAACTACAGTGTGACGCAGTTTACGCCGGCTCGGGTTACAATAATTTTCATATCTCGGCGCTCGGCGGCAAGATAAAATTCCGGGAAATGGGCGCTCCTGATCTGGAAAATCACTTTGTGAATACCGAGGACGATCTCGCGAAGTTGGACTTGAGAGAACTTGATAAGGACGAAACGATTAACACCGTTAAGAAAGCGCTGCGCCAGACTAAGGCAAAAATCGGTGATACCTATGCGGTGACCATGACGGCCTGGGGCCCCTTTACACTCGGGGCGAGGCTGGTCGGTGAAGAGACGATGATGAAAGCCACTTTTAAAAAGCCCGCTTTTGTCGAGAAGGTCGTGAATTTTGCTACGGATGTCCTGATTCATTTGTATGAACCTCTTGTGGCCGATAAAACGCTCGAATTAATCAGTCTTGCCGACCCGACCGCGTCAGGCGACCTTATTTCCAAAAAACAGTTTGAGAAGTTCGCCGTTCCTTATCTCAAGAAATTCACCGACTGGGCAAAGTCGAAGGGCGTCCACACACTCGTTCACATTTGCGGTAACACCACGGATCGCTTGGACTTGTTCCCGCCAACGGGCGCAAGCTGCATTAGTCTGGATCACAAAACAGACATGGTAAAAGCGAAGGAAGCACTTCACGGTAAGATGTGCTTTGGCGGGAACGTTGATCCGGTTAAGATCATGCTGAACGGCTCCGTTCAGGACGTGGAAAATGCGTGCAAAGATGTGATCAAGGCAGCTGGCACAGATGGAGGTTTCGTGCTCATGCCGGGATGTGACATTCCACCGACCATTCCCTATGCAAATATCCAGAAGTTCATCCAGGTGGCGCATGAGTGGAAAGCGTAACTTAAACGGTGCAAAAGGAGGTGAGGCGTTCGGTTAACACAAAAGGAGGTTAGTCAATGGGGATTATTGAGGTGTTGAAAAAACTGTTTTCCCGGGCACAACGTGCAACGGGCAAAGGGGAGGTAACAAACATGGCAGACAAGAAAATGACGTTGGAAGAAGTGAACGAGTACATGAAAAAGCAGTGTGGGTTCGTGCCACGCATGTTCCAGATCATCAACACCGTTACACCGGAACCGGGCAGGACCTTTGCCGATTTTTACGCCAGCATCTTTGGCGATGGCGCCTTGTCCCGCAAGGTGAAAGAGCTGATGTTCATGTCTGGTGGCGTTGCTTACTGCTCGCCGCGCTGCATTATCCACGTGATCCCTGCGATCAATGCTGGTGCGACCACGGGCGAAATTTTCGAGGCCGCATCGGTTGGCATGATCCTCGCCGGTTTTGTGCCAGGTGGTCCCGGGATTCCCTACGCCTTTGAATACGCGCTGAAGTGCCTCGATATAGAAGCGAAGTTCCGCAAAGGCGAGAAGTGGGAGTACCTGCCGCAGCCGAAGTTCGATCATGGTGTGTTCTAACTCTATCTTTGAGGGGGAGCATTCTGGAAGCTCCCCCGTATTTTGGACTTATTATTTATCACGCACAGAAACAAATAAAAAAAGCCATTTATCGCGAAGACGCAAAGAGCTCTAAGAACTTCTGAAATAATATTTAAGAATACTGCGTGTCTTGGTAGTCCAATTCGGTTTTGACTTTATATGACATTGTCAGAACTGCACTGGTTAAAGAAAAGAGGAGCGAGCATGTTCCGATTAAGCAAAGAACAAAAAGTATTCACCATGGCTGGCATAAGGGTCGGTGGACAGCCGGCCGAAAACCCCCCTCTCCTGATCGCCTCGATGTTCCATAACAAGGATCGCATCGTGACCGACCGGAAGGGGAACTTCGATCGCCAGAAGGCTGCGGACCTCATCAAAACGCAGGAGCAGCTTTCGGCTTCCACCGGCATTCCGTCCATGGTTGCCATGGTGGCGAACACGCCAGAGGAAGCGAAGATTTACATCGATTTTTACCGCGAAACGACAGCCATGCCTTTTGGCATCGACATGTGGGTCGCGGAAAAAAGGGCACAGGCCACCGAATACGTGGCTAAGCTCGGTCTTCAGGACAAGTTTCTCTACAACAGCATTACTCCCTGGGACAAGGACATCAAGGGCCAGGTCCAAAAGCTCAAGGATCTCGGCATCAAGCACGTTGTAGTCCAGGCATTCGATGATGCCGATCAGTCGCCCGTGGGCCGCCTCAAGTCTCTCGAGAAGATGCTTTCCCAGGGCGCAGATGGCTTCGACACCGTTATTGTCGATACGTCGGTTATGAACCTGCCGGCCACGTCGTTCTCCCTCGTTGCAAACCGCATGATCAAGGAGAAGTTCGGCCTTCCCTGCGGCGGCGCCTATTCCAACGGTACGCACATGTGGAAGGAAGCGAAGACCCTGTGGAGTCTCGATGGATTCAAGGCCATGGACGCCGTTATTCAGGGAATGGCTTCGGTGATGTGGAGCGACTTCAACTTCTACGGCCCCATCGTCACGGCGCCGCGTATCTTCCCTGCCGTGGCCGCAGCGCATATTCTGCTGAGCACACTGGTCTACGATGAAACGCAGAAATTTTCGGACACGGCAAATTTACCGATTAAACAATATTTCGGCGATTTTATCAGTAAGCTGACGACAGGGGGCACGAGGAAATAAGCGAATACAAGAAAACGGCTTTTTTCACGTACGAGCGACCGGGTGTCTAAAGAAGGAAGGCATGTTATTATGGCGGCCCGGGATGCTCCTAGCGCGTTGGACTTGAATTTGATTGATGTTTTTAAGGAGGATACATGACAACGAGTATGACTGCACGAGAACGGGTTCTGAAGCTCTTTGCCGGCGAAGACGTTGACCGGCCGCCGTGCTTCAGTGGCATGGGAAACGTGACCACCGAGGGCCTGAAAGCGCTGAATCAGAAATTTGCGGCCACGCATCTGGACGCCAAGATGATGGCTGCCGCGGCAGCCTCGACCTATCGGCTCTTCGGGTTCGAGTGCGGCGTGGCCCCCTTTGACCTCTGCATCGAGGCCGAGGCCCTTGGCTGCGAGATAAATGTGTACGCTCATTCCGAGGACCTGCTGTATCCCACGATCAAGAAAAAGCTGATCCACAACGAGGCCGAGATGGAGATTGCCATCCCTTCAAACCTTACCGGGCGCGGAAGGGTGCCGCTCATGCTTGATGTGATCGGGCTCATGAAGAAGGACATCGGCAGCGAGGCCGCAGTCGGGTCCTACGTACTCGGCCCCTTTACCCTGGCAGGCCAGGTCATGGAGCTGAATGATCTTCTGAAGCTCTCCTTCAAGAAGCCGGACAAGATTGGCAGGCTGCTCGACCAGCTTTCGGATGTGATTATCCAGGTCGCAGGACAGTACGAAAAGGCAGGCGTCGACTATATCACGGTGCGGGAGATGGGCGCGACTTCTGATGTTCTCTCCCCGCGGGTGTTCAAGAGCCTGATTCTTCCCTATCTCAGGAAGATTTTCGAGAAAATAACTGTCCCGAGCGTGCTCCATATCTGCGGCAAGACGAACGACATCGTTCCTTTCATGGCCGAAAGCGGAGCAAAAGCAATCAGCGTGGACCAGAAGAACGACGTGGCTGAGACAAGGAAGAAGCTCGGCCCCAGAGCGCTCGTGTTCGGCAATTACGACCCCTACAATGTGCTGGTCGCGGGAACGCCTGAGCTGGTGCGTCAGACCATGAGGAAATGCATGGACGACGGCGTAAGCGCGGTATGGCCCGGTTGCGATATCTGGCCCACGGTCCCGGCGGAAAATTTCAAGATAATGATGGACGAAGTCAGAAATTACAGGAGGTAATACCATGGCAACGGAAGAGAAAAAGAAAGAACTCTTGGAAAAGCTCCGAAACGCCGTGATCCAGTATGATGAGGACACAGCCAAAGAAGCGGCCAATGAAGCGCTCAGCACGGGCATGAATGCAAATGACGCCATCTTTAACGGACTCGTGAGCGGGATGGTCGAGGTGGGCCGCATGTTCGAGGCACAGGAGTACTTCGTGCCGGAACTGCTCATGTGCGCCGATGCGCTCTACGCCGGCCTCGACATCCTGAAACCCCACGTGACGCAGCTCGACCTCGGGGTCAAGGGATCGGTGGTGATCGGGACCGTCGAAGGCGATGTGCACGATATCGGCAAGAACATTGTCAAGATGATGTTCGACGTGGCCGGCTTCACGGTTTATGACCTGGGTCGCGACGTGCCCCTTGACAAATTCGTGCAGGAGCAGCTCCGGACTGATTCAGACCTGGTCTGCCTCTCGGCCATGATGACCACAACCATGACGGGCATGAAGAAAGTGATTGACGATCTCCGAACCAGGAACCCGAATGTCAAGATAATGATCGGCGGTGCTCCCGTGTCTCAGGACGTGGCCGATAAATACGGCGCCGATGGCTACGCAAAGGATGCGACGAACGCGCTCAAGGACGCAATCAACATGATCAGTTCACTCAAGAAAATGAAGGACGAGGCTGAAGCACGGAAAGCGAAATGAACCGGCTAATCAGGAAAGACCTGCTCGACCACGGCGCCGCAGTCGTCGGCTTTGCCGGGCTGCGGGGATTTTTGAGCGGAGAAATCGCCCATCTGGCGACTGCCGTGTCCATCGGTGTGGATCGGAAGCTGAACGAGGACACACTTAGCCTGCTTATGAAGCTCCAAAAACGGGCGGTGCGGTTTTTGAAGTCCCGGGGCTATCGTACTCTGGCGATCCCGCCGGACTCGGACCGGGGGAAAGGGACTTTCATTTCAAAGCTCTACTCCCTGTTCAACCATAAGATGGCTGCTACCTCCGCGGGCCTGGGGTGGATCGGGAAGAATGGCCTCCTGATCAGCACGGAGTACGGACCGCGGCTTTCGCTGGTTACGGTGCTGACCGACGCCTCGCTCGATCCGGATGTTCCCATGGAGTACAGTCTGTGCGGCGACTGCACGCTTTGCATGCAGTACTGCCCGTCGCAGGCGATCACGGGATTGGAATGGTCCCGGTCCTCGCCCTTTGCTGAACTGGTGAAAACGGGCGCCTGCAGGAGCCACAAGGCGGCCAAGCGGGCAACAGACGGGAAACCTAACTGCGGGCTGTGCATCAATATCTGCCCCTATGGAAGACCGGTTGAAACCGAACAGGGAGTCAAGCTTAAGAAAAAACAGGCATCCGACAAGACACACAGCGGGCAGCAGTGAAAGCATTTATTGGGGAGGCAGTGAATGACCAGAAATTATAAAGTGATTTTCCAACCTGCGGGTAGGCGCGGCGAAATAGAAGAGGGTAGGACTATTCTGCAGGCCGCGCAATCCCTGGGCGTTGATATCGAGGCGCTCTGCGGCAACAAAAAGGTCTGTGGCAAATGCAAGGTCCGCATCGAAGAGGGTTACTTCGAGAAAGACAACATTGATTCGGGAATGGCGCATATTTTTCCCGCCGAGCCATCGGCTGATGAGCTGAAACACATTAAACCGCAGGACGGGCCAGGGATCAGGCTGGCGTGCCAGTGCGAGATCCGGGGTGACGTCAAGGTCTTTGTTCCAGAACGCTCACGGGCCGGAAAGCAGGTCGTGCGCAAGGCGGCCAAGGAGCTCACGATCGCGATCGACCCTGCGATAAGGAAATATAATGTCGACCTCAAAGCGCCGACGCTTCATGATATGACCACCGGAGATTGGGAGCGCGTGCTCACATTTCTAGAGGAGGACTACGGCCTCAAGGGGCTGACCTTCGATTATCTTGTGTTGAAGGACATCCAGGACGTCCTGCGCAAAGGCGACTGGAAGGCCACGGTTACGGTATGGATGGACAGGGAGATCATCAAGATCGAGCCCGGCTTCGTTGAAGCGATCTACGGTCTTGCTGTCGATGTGGGTACAACGACCTGTGTCGGCTATCTCACCGACTTGACCACGGGGCAGGTGGTGAATACCGAATCGATGATGAACCCCCAGGTGCCTTACGGCGAGGACGTCATGTCGCGGATTACCTACGCCATGAGCAATCGAGACGGACTCGAGACCATGCAGAAAGCGATTATCCAGGGCCTGAACGAGATTATCGAGCGTGTCGTTGTCGATGTTCATAAAGACGGCCCGGAACCCGGGCGGGTAATCGACGACCTAACGATCGTTTTCAACACGGCCATGCATCATATATTCCTCGGTCTGAACCCCGAGTACATAGGGCGCTCGCCCTTCATACCCGCAGTCCAGAGTTCGCTCGACATCAAAGCGCGCGACCTCGGGCTCAGAATTAACCCTGCATCCTACATTTATGTGCTTCCCATTGAGGCGGGTTTCGTAGGTGCCGACAACGTAGGTGTGCTGATCGCCGAGGAACCCTATAATCAGGACGAGAACGTGCTGATTATAGACATCGGCACGAACGGCGAGTTGCTGCTCGGCAACCGGAACAGAGTCTGCTCCACATCTTGTGCCACTGGCCCAGCCTTCGAAGGCGCTCAGATCAAATTCGGCATGCGCGCCGCGCCGGGGGCTATCGAGACCGTTGAGATCGATCCGCTGACTAGGGAGCCGCGCTATAAAGTGATAGGCAAGGCGGATTGGCATACCCATATTCAGCAGGTAAACGCCAAGGGCATCTGCGGGTCAGGCATCATCCAAGTCGTGGCCGAGATGTTCAAGGCCGGCATTATCGATAAATCCGGTCGGTTCGTGATGGACCTGGGTACACCGAGGGTCAGGAAAGATGCTGAGGGCAAACCGGAATACGTGCTTGCTTGGGCTTCGGAAACCTCGATCAGCCAGGAAATAACCGTCACCCAGGGGGATGTGAGAGCGCTGCAGCTGGCGAAGGGGGCACTCTACACCGGGGCCAAACTCATGATGAAGCGGCTGGGAATCACCCAGCTCGACCGCGTCATCCTGGCCGGCGCCTTTGGTAGCCACATCGACCGGGAGGCCTCACTTACGCTTGGCATGTTCCCCGATTGCCCAATCGACAAGATATATGCCGTGGGCAACGCGGCCGGAGACGGTTCGCGTATGGCGCTACTGAACAGGAGCAAACGGCGCGAGGCAAGCGAACGCGCGCGATGGGTTGAGTTCGTTGAGATCGCCACGGACCCGTTGTTCGAGCGGGAATTCATGATGGCTATGCATATTCCGCACATGAAGGACAAGTTCCCGAACCTGAAGGAACTGCTTGATAAGTCGAAGAGCCCCGTGGATATCAAGGCATAGCAGCGGCAACCGGGCAGGTGAAAGGCGGCCATGACAAAAGTCGTTGTACATTCGGGAGCGTGTGGTTTTATTGTTACAATACATGCGGTGAAGAGCACAGGAGGAACAATAACGCTTCGTATCGATACGGACTGCGAGATGGTAAAAAAGATGCTCGAGGACATCTCCGTTCTTGACCGGTTCGCGGCGCTCACCGCCTTCCAGCACAATCCCGTGTATCGCTCTGCAGCAAAACACCTGAAGCATGTTGCCTGCACCGCGCCAGCGGGAATCATAAAGGCGATCGAGGTCGAGGCTGCTCTAAACGTGCCAAAAGACGCAGATATCTGCTTCGTGAAACCATAGCATCTGTCCGGCGCCTGGAGCATGCAGAGGGAAAAGACAAAAACCGACCGTTCATGGGTGGCGAACGCGCCGGCTGCATGGCCACCTCGAGTACATCAGCGTGTTATACTTAGTTTACGCGTGCTGAACGGATGGATGTCATGGGGAAAATACTTATCACCGCAGCGTACTTCGTATTCGCTGTGTTCTGGATACGGTTTTTTACTCACGCGTTGATATGGTGGAATGCCGCATCGCGATTCCGGGGAACCGCCGGGCAGTCGATCCGGCCCTCCATGAAAGCATACGCGCTCACGGCAATGGACATGGTCTGTTTCGGGAAACTTCTTATGGTGAACCCGGCGCTCTGGCTGGGCGAGTGGGTATTCCATGTCTCCTTTGTCCTGGTGTTGTTGAGGCATTTGCGGTTTTTTTTAAATCCTGCTCCTGAGTGCATATGGTGGGTCCAGACACCAGGCCTGATAGCCGGCTATATCCTGCCGGTGTCGCTAGTCTACATCATGCTCGTCCGGTTTTTTTCAGGAAGGGAACGCTATACTTCACCGGCAAATATGTTTCTCCTCGGCCTCGTGCTTGTCATTAGCTCGCTCGGCGTTGCAATGCACCTGCTGTTCAAACCGAACCTTGTGGAGGTGAAGCTGTTCGTCCTGGGCATCCTGAGCTTCAGGCCTGTTGCAGCGCCTGAGAGCTTTCTGTTCGCGATTCATTTCTGCCTGGTCCTGGTCCTGATTCCCTTTCTCCCCACTCATCTTTTCTTTGCTCCCTTCGTGATGATGGAGGCAAGAAAGCGGGAGCAGGCATTGCGTCTGGTAATGCATGAAAAATAAGCGTTCGTTCACAGAAGAGCTTCTCCCCCAACAGATCCTCGAAATCGGTGCCTGTACTCGGTGCGGCGAGTGCCTCAAGCACTGCCCTGTTCAGGACGTGACGAGCAATCCCTCGATCTCCCCGCCTGAGAAAATCCGCATGTTTCGTGAATTTATCCGCTCTACCGATGGACTCAAGTCAACGCTCTTCGGGTCCGGGAACGTGGATCGGAAGCTGCTGGATGACTTTACCCGGGCGGTATATGAATGTACTACGTGCGGTGCTTGCGGCCAGAATTGCCCGGTCGGCATCTTTACGCAACGTCTCTGGCCCATGCTTAGGAAAGAGATGGTCAAGCGGGGGCTTGGACCAATTGGCGCCCAGGCGAACATACCGAAGGCGATCATGAGCAGCGGCAATCCCTATGAGAAGCCATCGTCTGAACGATACCATCCGTGGTTCCCGAGATATGTGAAAATAGCGGACCGGTCGGAAATAGCCTATTATGCCGGTTGCACTGGTGCGTATGAAGCGCAGCCCATGGTTCGTGGTGATATCCTTGTGCTTGATGCGGTCGGAGCGCCCTTTACCATGCTTCCCCCGGAGGAAGAGGTCTGCTGCGGATTTCCCCTCTTCATTACCGGACAGCACGACCAGCTCACGGACCTCATTATCCGCTTGGTGAAGGGATATGAGGCGCGGGGAGTGAAGATCTTGGTCTGCTCCTGCCCCTGCTGCGTGAATATCATGACCAGGGACTGGCCCCTGTTCTATGGCAAGTCGCTGCCCTTTAAGATACGGCACATTACGCAATATGTCTCTGATGCGATCAAGGATGGCAGACTGCGTGTGAAAAAGGAGCTGCGCGAAGCAGTGATCTACCATGACCCGTGCTACCTCTCGCGCGGTGTAGGAGTAATCGAGGAGCCGCGAAACGTGCTGAGGAGCATCCCGGGGCTTACTCTGCTGGAGTTCGAACACCACGGCGTCAACTCCCGTTGCTGCGGCTCGGGAGGGGCGGCAAGAAAGGTCTACAATGATAACGCGATCGCCATGGGCAGGCTAACGATCGACGAAGCGGTGGCAAAGAAGGCTGACCGGCTGATCCTAAGCTGCCCGGCCTGCTATGCCAAGGTAAACGAAGCCATGCAGGGACACAAGAACCAGATCCGGATCACGGATATCATGGAACTGGTGAGCATCATGATTGAAGGTGACAGATCATGAGTCATTTTTCTATTCGTTGTAGGAAGTGCGACAAAACCCTTGAGAACACGTACTGTGTCTTTTGCGAACATTGCGCTGACGCGCTCTTGGTGACGGATTATCACCAGGCTCATTTCTCAGAACGCGCGGCCGGCGGCGCATGGCGATTCAACTGGCTGCCGGTGCACGAACCGCAGGCGGCTCAGCCCGGTCCCGTGGTGTACCGGTCCCAGGGTCTTGCCTGGAGTCTTGGTCTGGATAATCTGTTTATTGCCTTTAACGGCTACTGGCCCGAACGCGGAGCGTTGCTCGAGACTTGTACATTCAAGGAATTCGAGGCGGCCGTCGTGCTCCAGAATGCCCGTGAGAACGGTGTAGAAGGCCTGGTTGTCGCTTCTGCTGGAAACACGGCCCGGGCCTTCGCCCATCTTTCTGCGGTCACGGGTTTTCCGGTTATCATTCTCGTGCCGCGAATGTGTCTCATGGAAATGTGGTACCTTGAAAGCAAAGCCACGATAGCTACGCTCGCGTTAGGTGACGGTGATTACGCCGATTCCATCGATGTTGCCAAGCGGGTCGCCGCAACAATCGGGTTCCCCTTCGAGGGCGGCGTTAAGAACATAGCCAAGCGCGACGGTCTCGGCATCGTGATGCTCGAGGCGGTCTCGACGATTGGGAGACTACCTGACCACTATGTCCAGGCCGTGGGAAGCGGCACAGGTGCAATCGGCACCTGGGAAATGGCGGAACGTTTTGTCAAAGATGGACGTTACGGCTCCCGACTGCCTCTCATGCACCTCGGCCAGAATCTGCCATTTGCACCGATGCTTCATGCCTGGGAGCAGGGCAGCAGGACACTGTTTCCCGACGACTTGAAGCCGGAGTTGATCTCTCGGATCACGACGCGGGTCCTTTCGACCCGCTATCCCGCATACTCGGTCATCGGCGGTGTTTACGACATGCTCTCCGCAACCCGCGGAATCATGTATGGCATTGAAAATGACGAAGTCTATGCCGGCATGGAAATGTTCCAGAAGGCCGAAGGCATCGACATCGTTCCCGCCTCGGGCGTTGCGGTCGCCGTGCTCCGGGAGGCCCTGCATAGGAGGGCCATTAAAAGCAGCGATACTGTTCTCCTGAACATTACGGGCGGCGGAGAAGCGAGACTGCTGCAGGACAGAAAGACCCATGCTGTTGTGCCGAAGTACATATCCAGGAACATCACCGAGAGAGAGGTAGAGGATCTGCTGTGCCACAACCTGAAGAAAAACTCATAGACTTGCTCAGGAAGAACGGAATTGATTTTACCGCATCGCTTCCCTGCGAGAAGATTAAAACCCTTCTTGACCTGGTGGATCGGTCCTTCCCGCATGTCCCCCTCACGCGCGAGGAAGAAGGCGTCGGCATATGCGCCGGCGCTGCGCTCGCTGGCAAAAAACCGGCCATCTTCATCCAGAGTTCCGGCATCGGGAACATGATCAATGCCCTGCTGTCGCTCACGGCATTCTATGAACTGCCTCTTGCGCTATTTATCAGCAGACGGGGCATCTACCAGGAGAAAATCGAGGCTCAGTTCCCCATGGGCCAGCGGCTTCCGTCAATCCTGGATGGCGCAGGGATCGGCTATTCGGAAATCAACACTGTTGATGACCTCGCCGTTGTTGACGTTGAGTTGCCGGAGGTCTACCGAAAGAACGTGATTCATGCTTTCCTGCTAAATCCGGCAGTGTGGGAAAACTCGGATTGCCGATCACAGACTGCGAATTGCGGATTTAAGCAAAAAAAAACCGGTGTTCAGAATGCATCACCAATCGTGCCGCATGCATTGCGGCCAATACTCACACGGTATGAGATTTTGAAAACCATTGCTCCCTATCTTGACGGCAAGGCAGTTGTGTGCAATCTCGGATGGCCCTCCAAGGAACTGTATGCAATCAAGGACCAGCCATCGAATTTCTACATGCTCGGTAGCATGGGCATGGCCACGCCTATCGGCTTGGGCATCTCCCTCACGTCATCCAAAGAGGTGGTCGTGCTCGATGGCGATGGAAGCCTGCTCATGAATCCCGGAACACTGGCGACCGCTGCCGCTGCCGCACCCCGGAACCTGATGATCATCGCCATCGACAACGGAGCTTATGGCTCGACAGGAAACCAGCCGACACTGACGGCATCCTGCACGGACCTGGAGCAGGTGGCGAGGGGATTCGGATTCAGGGAGACGGTGAAAGCAGCGTCAGAAAAGGAATTTGTAGAGGTTATGAAACAGCATCTGCAGGGTGTTGCCTTTATCCATGCCCTGGCAATACCGGGAAACAAGGATGTGCCGAACATTCGACTCCATCATCTTGAGATCAAAAAGCAGGTGCAGGATTTTTTGAACAAACCATAACGATGGCAGAGACTCATAACCGCCCCGAAGTTCCGTATTCCCGGACATAAACCTTGATAGCCCTGAGGATTATCCAGTCAAGGGTGACGTTGTTCTCCTTCGCGATGCTGATCAAGGCATCGATCGTATCTTTGTCAATGACGGGTATGTCTTGCGGTTTAGCCGTCTCCGCAGCCGCTGTTTCCAATTCCGCTGCTTCTAATAATTCCTCTCCTGCTTCGGGATTCCGTTTCAGATGTTCCCGCCGCAGCATGTCCGTCAATTCCTGCACGTTGCCGCCCTGAATGGCGCTTCGAACATCCCCGGGAACATCCCCTGCCGTGATCGCTTGCTCAGGTATCGCGCCTTCCAGCGGCTGCCGCAAATTTAACTCCGGCGGTGCTCCCTGAGACATGCCGGTCATTCCAAGCATCATGGTCACCAAGTTCCTGGCATATTCATTATCAGGCATTTCCTGCTTGAGCAACTCATCAAGTTTGCCTTCCACCATGGCCGCTGCCATGCGGTCTGCTGTCAGGGATTCACGGTTCTCGCTCTTCTCGGACGACTTTTTCCAGCCGAATGCGGTGGTCGGCGGCGTAGGTAGAGGTTTGTTCTTATCTGTTTTTTTCATAGCCCCTCACATAAACTGATTATAATTACGTGATACTAAGGATTAAGCCTGAGATCAATACAATAGACCGCACTGTCCGTGGGCGACCAGGTTGTGAGCTCAATGCGTTACCCCGTTATTGCGATCCCATCGTGATAATGCTCTTTTTCGGGATGAATGTGGTCGATAATCTCCCGTGAGAAGATCCGATCCGGCCCCACAGCGGAGCCGATATATCCTCTTTTTTCTAAAACCGGCACGAACTTCATGGTCGAAGCGATATATTCCCCCGTCAATTGGGCGCAGTATTTTGGCGAAACCGCAAGCGTATCTCGTACAAATTCCTGATCGATGATGCCGACGAAGTCCGCGATCGCGAGCGCGGCATCTGACGGATGCTGTCTTATAAACGCGGTGGCCTCCTCATGAAGGAGAAGGAACCGTTCCACGGTCTTCTTTTCTGCCTGCAGGAATCTCCGGTCAGCCACGATACCGTAGCTCGGGTTGGCAGGCCAAAGCAACGACGGGGGGTACAATATCTTACCACCGGCAAAGCGCTTGATGGCGACGGCGAGCGCGGGAGTACCGAATGCTGCCGAGACCTCATCATGAACAACGGCTTCGGTTACCAGATCAGCCCATGGATAATTGACGATCGTGACCTCCGAACCCAGATCATATCGCTCAATACAGTCCTTCAGGATGACGTCATGGATCGATCCTTTTCCGGGCACGCCGATTCTTCGTCCCCGGAACTGCTGCAGGACCGCGCGCAAATCCGCCCCCTCGGCATGACCCAGCCATTGAGACTTACCGGCCATGACCGTTCCTTCCATGTGGCCGCCTGCCAAGCAGATTACGTCGATACCCTGTGCAATACCGATAATCGCCGGAGGAAGCCCGATATAGGCAAGATCAAGCTCGCGGTTCTGAAAAGCCTGCATGATGGCAGGACCGGTACCCAGCAGCTTCCACTCCACCTCTGCCTCAAGGCGGGCATTGGTGTTTCCCTTTGCCATCAACAGAATCGCTGTATGATAAAAGGTCGACAGATGACCTATCCTGATCTTCACTGATGGTGATGCTCCTGCGAGCGAGTCTGAGTCCTGTAACAATATTAATCTTGATCTGCTTCGAAGTCAACAAACTTGCAAAGCCCTCAAATTGCTTTTTTTGCCGTTTACGGTGCATGTCGGAAACCCGAAGTCTGGCAGCGAACAAACTCCTTTCTAGTTGCCCGTCCTGTTATGCTGTGTTACTATATAATAACATGAAAATCGTACTTGACAAGGACAGTTCGGAGGTGCTCAGAACGCTCGACGTGCTGGGCATGCCCGCGTTTATTGTGGATCGACAATGGACTATCCTATCGTGCAATGACGGAGTGTCTTCTTTTTTTGAATACGACCGGTCAGATATTATCGGCCGCAATATTGAAAAATACATATCTCTCGATACTATCCTCCGGGAGCGCGAAATAATGGGCACTTCTCCGACTGCCGATGCTGCCCTGGACGGTGAAGCTTCGCCGTCCCTCCGCTCGTTCTGCTTCCGCAGGCGCAGGAGTCCCGTAACGTCTCGGATTGCCGTCATTCCAAACAGAAAACACCGGCCCGAAAGGATGATTGTCGTAGTACGTGATACACCGAACCGCGAAAACCCATCCTCGGACATTATTTCCGCCATCCAGAGCAACAGCGTTGCTCAGGGAGAACTAATAAGTGAGCTGAGCAGTATTATCAACTCCAGTCTAAGCATTGGGACGATCTTCCGTATGGTCGTGTCCGAACTGCGAAAGATCATCGATTACAGCAGGGCAAGTCTCCTGCTGTACAACGAAAAGGACAACAACCTCACGATTTTCGCATTGGACACGGAAATGAAGACGGTGATGAAAAAAGGAGTGAAGGCCCCCATTGAAGGCACAAGCGCGGGCTGGGTTGTGCAGAATAACAAACCATGGATCAGCCATGATCTCAAGGACACCCTGTTCGCCCTGGACAGGAAGCTCATGGCCGAAGGCATTCGCTCGACGATTAGCATTCCTCTGTTCCACGACCGCATGCTCGGCGTGTTCAATTTCGACAGCACTGAGCCGTTGCAATATGCCGAAACGGATCTTGATATTCTGCTGCCTGTTGCAAAGCAGATCGCCATTGCCCTCGAGAACGCACTCCTCTTTGAGGAGATCTCGAAGGAAAAAAAGGAATGGGAGAGGACCTTTGACGCGATCACTGACATGGTCTGGATCGAGGATGGAAGGCAGCGCGTGATCCGCGCTAATCATGCCCTCCTCGCAAGGACTGGCTTCGCAAAGGTAGAGGTAGCTGACAAGCTATGCACCGAGGTCCTCGACAAGGTCGGTATCGCCGCTACCAGCGGCTGTCTCTGCTCCGAGATGCTATCCTGCCGGATACCGGCGTTCCGGGAGCTGAAGAGTGGAACAGGCGGCATCTTCCATTTCTGGGTTTACCCGCTCATCGATGAAGAGGGGCGGCTCTACGCAATCGTCCACTATCTGAAGGATGTAACATCCCAGAAGCGCATTGAGCAGCAGCTGATCCGTACAGACAAGCTTGCCTCTCTCGGTACGTTGGTGGCCGGCGTGGCACATGAGATCAACAATCCTCTGGGGATCATCGCGGGTTATTCCGAGGCTCTCCTCGACCGCGCGGGGAACAAGGCCCTGACCGGGGTCTGGGAATTCGAGGATTTCCCCGAATATCTCAAGACCATCCACAGCGAGATTTTCCGCTGCAAGGGGATTCTGAAAAGCCTGCTCGAGTTTGCCCGTCCATCCGGAGGAACGTTCCGGGAGATCGATATTAACGAGCTGATCAAGGAAGTACTGCTCCTGCTCCAGCACCGCGCTTCGCGCCTGAAACACTCTCTCGTGCTGAACCTGAATCGGGATGTTCCTAAGATTTACGCGGATGCTGGAAGCCTCCGGCAGCTGTTGATGAACCTTCTGCTCAATGCTGTCTACTTCACGCCTGAGGGTGGGAGCATCTTCATCAGTACCGAACAGGACGACAGCGTGCAGGAGGCGAGGTTCGAGGGATGCCTAAGCCGGGTGTGCCTCTCTGTTGCCGATACCGGGGCAGGCATCCCGGCGGATCTTCTGGACAAGGTCTTCGACCCTTTCTTTACCACTAAACCGGTGGGCGAAGGTACCGGTCTTGGTCTCACCATCTGCCACCGGATCGTGGAAGAGCATGGCGGCGTTATTGACGTGGAAAGCGAACTCGGCAAAGGCGCGCGATTTATCATAACGCTGCCGTCGATCTCATGCAGGGAGTGACACCGTGAAACCTTGGGTCAAAGGAGACTTTGAAGTCTCGGGTTTCCCTTGGAGGGAAAGAGGAACTTAGATGCAGGAATTACGGAGCACGATGAAGCCGCCCGTGTTAAGGGAAAACAAATTGCTTATGATCAACATTCTCGTCGTGGACGACGAAGAGCCCTTCAGAAGGCTCCTGAAAAAAGAACTTGCCCGTAAAGGATATTCAGTGGAGGTCGCGCCCGACGGTAGCGAGGCTTTGCGCCTTCTTCGCGACCGTTCCTTCGATGTGATCCTGCTCGACGTGGTCATGCCCGGAGTGGACGGTATTTCGCTCATGAAACAGCTAAAGGAGGAACCGAGCGCGCCGGCGATCATCGTGCTAACCGGCAAGGCCACTGTGGAAACGGCGGTAGAGGCCATGAAGAACGGCGCTCATGACTATCTTACCAAACCCTACAAGCTCGACGAACTTGCCATCGTGATCGAGCGCACCTATGAGTTCAGGAGGCTGTCCGTCAAGAGCAAACTCCTCGAACAGGAGTTGGTTAGGCAGGAGGCGCCTTTCGAATTCATCGGGAAAAGCAGACAGCTCCAGGATATACTCGCTCTCATCCAGAAGGTGGCGCCGACTGATTCGGCGGTGTTTGTCCAGGGAGAAAGCGGGACGGGTAAAGAGCTGGTAGCGAACACGGTATGGCGCTACAGCGCCAGAAAGGATGCTCCCTTCATCGCACTCAACTGCGCCACCCTGTCGGAAAACCTGATTGAATCCGAGATTTTCGGCCATGAAAAGGGAGCATTCACCAGCGCCTACCAGTTGAAGCACGGGCTTGTAGAAGTGGCTGACAAGGGAACGCTGTTTCTGGACGAGATCGGCGAAATGCCCTTCGGGCTCCAAGCAAAGTTCCTGCGTTTTCTTGATGCTGGCGAGTTCCGTCGGGTGGGCGGGAACAAATCACTATGCGCCGATGTGCGCATGATTGCCGCTACCAACAAGGATCTCCTGGCAATGATCAAGGCCGGAACGTTTCGCGAAGATTTGTACTACCGGCTGAATGTCATCAATATCACGATCCCCCCCCTTCGGGATCGGAAGGAGGACGTCGGCGATCTGGCAGGGCATTTTCTGGACAAGTATACGAAGAAGCTTGCAAAACCCATTACTGCGTTTACATCAGAGGCAACGGATTTGCTTTCCGCCTATCGGTGGCCTGGCAACGTGCGGGAGCTCGAAAATGTAATCGAACGTGCGGTGATCGTTTGTGAAACGGGCACGATTGGTGCCGAGGATCTCTCCATCTCGTCTTACTCCGCGATTGACGACATGAGCGTCAATCCGTCGCTTGAGGAGATGGAAAAAAATTACATCCTCAGGGTCCTGAACGAGACTGCCGGCAACCAGTCCAGGGCAAGCCAGCTACTGGGCATCGATCGCAAGACCTTGTATCTCAAATTGAAAAAATACGGTATTAATCCATGAGCGGAGAATAGGCGCGAAGCGCCAAGAGGGTTACGACGAGCTGGGGGCGAAAACCTTCAGAAAGCAGCCGTCGAGAACCGTGAAATTCCCGCTACAATCGCGCAAGCGATTTAAAGGCGGGATGCAGGACAGTTCATAGATTGACAAACATCTTCAGGACTGATACAGTACTGCCAACGATGAGCATGATCGCAATCTCCCTCCAATCCGGTAGCAACGGCAACTGCATTTACGTCGAGACCTCGGGCGTCAAGCTTCTTTTCGATGCAGGGATCACAGGTACACAGACGGAAGAGCGGCTTGCGGCGCAGGACCGCAATATCCGTGATGTCGATGCCGTGATCATCTCCCACGATCATTCCGACCACATCCGCCATGCCGGCGTACTTCAACGAAAATATGGTCTACCGGTTTACGTGACGCCAGCCACGTTCGCTGCGGCGTCCTCCCGGTGCGCGCTCGGGAAAATGACCGACGTTCGCCACTTCCGATCCCACGACAAACTCCGATTCGACGACGTGATTGTGTACGCCATTCCCACGCCCCATGACGGCGTTGACGGGGCCGTCTTCGTGATCGAGGCTGGCGGGAAGCGGCTTGGTATCTTGACGGATCTCGGCCATGTGTTCAAGGACCTCATCCATCTGGTATCCTCGCTGGATGCCGTGTTTCTCGAAAGCAACTACGACCCGGAAATGCTCGCGCACGGTCCCTATCCCGCTTATCTCAAACAGCGCATCAAGGGGCCGCGTGGTCACATTTCGAACTTCGAGGCTGCTGAGGTCCTGCTTCGTGCATCAGCGGAAAAGCGTCTTCAATGGGCTTGCCTTGCCCATCTCTCCGAACAGAACAACCATCCCGACGTCGCTCTCAAAACCCACCATGAGGCCATCGCGGGAAAGCTGCCCCTTTTCGTAGCCGATCGCTACCGTGCATCCGGCATCCTGACGGTTTCGTAAAACTCGTGCAATTGCTCACAACTCAGGTTATCGGCGCGGTCTTCCACATTGGATGATCAAGGCTGAGCATGTTCGCCGTCAGGGAAAGGAAATGCAAGGAAGATTGCAGACTATTTTTTTTTCAGGACGATCAGCATCCAGAGGAACAGCACTCCGCAGATTCCGGCAGCCCAGGCGCTTTCATGGCTAAAATGGTTGATGTCAAACACAACCGTTGCCATGCCCGCAGTTGCCACCAGGATCGCAAAAACAAAACCTTTACCGATGCGGTGGATTTTCTGCAGTTCTGTTACGATGTGCTGCGACATGATCTCGACGCGCGTCTCTCCGCGGCTCGTGGTCACGAGAAAATCTGCCACGAGTTTCGGCAGTTTCAGAATCGCACGGCTGGAAGTGACGGTCTGCTGGAGGACGCCCGCGGCGGTAAACTCTTCCGCCTTGATGAACCGTTTGGCAAAAGGGGCGGCGATTTCGATGATGTTGGTTTCGGGGTCGAGACGGGAGCCGAGTCCGTTCAGCATACCAATCACTCGCCCAAAGAGGATAAAGTCATTCGGTATCTGAATCGACGGTGAGAGTTGGACCGCCTCTTGGATGTCACGGCCGATTTCCTCGATATCCATGGCCTTGAACTCGGAAGCCGAGATATCGCGATATTTTCCAAAGATCTTGTCCACGAAATGCACAAGGGGCTGAATGTCCTTGGTGAGCGGAATAAATCCCATGTCCACGAGGGACCGGACAAGGCCGAGTGAATCGCGGTCAACGATAGCCGCAAAGCCGCGGCGTAGACTCTCCCTCCGCAGCGTCGATATGCGGTCGACCATGCCGAAGTCCACGAGAATGATTTCCGGGCCAGGCTTCACGAAGATGTTGCCAGGGTGCGGGTCGCCATGGAAAAGGCCGTCGAAGAAAAACATCTGGGCATAGGCCTCGGCGAGAAGGCGGGCCACTTCTTTGCGGTCGATCCCCGCCCGGTCGATCCCTTCAAAATCCGTGATCTTGATGCCGGCAATATACTCCAGGCACAGCACCTTTGATGTCGTGAAAGGCCAGTAAACGACTGGTATCTTGATTCTGGAGTTGTCGGCGAAGTTACGCGCAAAGGCCTCCGCATTCTTACCTTCTTGGATATAATCAAGCTCTTCCTGAACGATGCGCGCGAATTCTGAATAGATAACGTCGAGATTAATCTGGCGGAACAGCACACGCAGGATCCGCAGCACGAACTTCAACGTTTTCATGTCCGCGGCGATCACCTCTTCGATGCCGGGATACTGGACCTTGACTACGATGCATTCGCCGTCCCTGAGGCAGGCACGATGGACTTGGCCGAGGGAAGCCGAAGCGATCGGTATTTCGGTGAACGAAGAAAAAACCTCGTCCACGGGGCCCAGCTCTTCGACAAGGCGTTGGGCGATAGCGCTAAAGGGGGCGGGCGGAACCTGATCCTGGAGCTTCGAGAGTTCGTCAGTATATTCCTCGGGAAGGATGTCCACGCGTGAGGACATGAACTGGCCGATCTTGATGAGGACCCCTCTCATCTCGAGCATTCGTTCGCGGAGCATGCGTGCGTTCACGGCATGGAGGCGTTTGAGACGCGCTTGCCGCAGTGCGGGAGAAGCGAACAGACTCCTGAAGGAATGGAATTTGTAGCTCACGAGGATCGTGAGGAACAAGCGCACACCCTGCAGGAACCGGCTCCAGTAATTGAAAAAATTCATACTTGATTATACCAGATTGTGCGCCGGAAGGGTATCGAAGAGAAGAACGGGGAGCGTGGGGCAACCGCAGTGTACGGATAGAAAAACTGAACGACCCTGCACGTTGAATGTTACGTAAAGATCCCGATGACTGCACCGGTCATGCAGGTGGCGAGGGTGCCAGCCATGATCGACTTCATCCCGAGTCCGACAATTTCGTTCCGTCGTTCCGGCGCGAGGCTCCCCAAGCCGCCTATAAGGATGCCGAGGCTGCCAAAGTTCGCGAAGCTGCTCAAGGCGTAGGCCATGATCAGGCGGCTTCGGTCATCAAGCGCGCCAGCCGGCAGCTTGGCCATCTCGATGAACGCCAGGAGTTCGTTCAATATCGTTTTCGTGCCCATGAGGAAGCCCGCGGTCTGCGCCTGCGGCCAAGGAATGCCAAAGAGCCAGACAACCGGAGCCATGATGTAGCCGAGGATTCTCTGGAGCGTAAGGGGTTGTCCCCCCACGTTCGGAAGGAGACTGATGAGCAGGTTGGCCAGGTGAACGAGAGCTACCATCACCACGAGCATCGCGATGATGTTTAGGAGGAGATGGAGGCCGTCTATGGTTCCGTTGACCACAGCGTCCATGGAACTCGTTGACGTCTGCTGGGGGACGAGGCTTCCGGCAGTTTCCTCGCCCGTTTCAGGCACCATAATCCTGGCGATCGTAATGGCAGCGGCCACATGGATGAAGGAAGCGGTCAGGATATGGCCGAGAGGGTCGGGGATTACTCCGGTTAGGAAGGTTGCATAGAGGACCATCACCGTACCCGCTATGCAGGTCATGCCCACAGTCATAAGCGAAAAAATCTCGCTTCGGGTCATGCTCTTGAGATAGGGCTTGATGACAAGCGGAGCCTCGACCATGCCGAGAAAGATCGTTGTCGAAGCACCGAGACCGAGCGCGCCGCCGATGTTCAGGGTTTTTTGGAGGACAAGGGAAAAGGATTTAACTATATAAGGAAGGATTCGCCAGTAAAAGAGCAGCGCCGAGAGAGCGCCGATTACGAGCACGAGCGGTAATGCCTGGAACGCGAGAATGAAGTTTGAGCCTGGATTCTGGAGCAGGAAGGGAGGTGTGCCGCCGCCGATGTACCCGAACACGAAAGACGTGCCGGCCCTGGTCGCGGCTTCGAGGGACAGGACGACATTGTTTAGCAGCAGGAAAAACCTCTTGAATATCGGGATATAGAGCAGGGTCGCCGCGATGCCGAACTGGACCAGGACACCGGTCAATATCGTTGTGTATCTGACTTTTTTTCTTCTTTCGCTGACCAGCCAGGCGATACCCAGGAAAACGAGAATACCGAGAATGCCCTGAAGGTGCATGAAAACTCCTGTTCATAGCGTGGCCATTTGACTATCTGCGTCAGGCACGGTCTGCTAAAAAATCCCGACTGGGAACGGCATAAGCCGGCCTGAGACATCGCAGCTGGTTTCGAACGACTAACTCTCTCAAAAAGCCCTCCGGAACACACCCGGAAATTTAAATAACCCGCCTCATAATAATACTTGACTTCCTTGTGAAAAAGTGTCAATATATCTTTCAGAAGTTCCGGATGTACTTGTAGGGTAACCGCAAAGACATATCGACTTTGCGGCATTTTTTTTGTCCTTTTCCGTCGCTTCAATTCACAAGAAGGAGGTAGCTTATCATGGAACAAGGTACGGTAAAGTGGTTCAATGATTCCAAAGGTTTTGGATTCATTACCCGTGAAAAGGGCGGCGATGTGTTCGTTCATTTCGGCGACATTCAGGACAGCGGCTTTAAGTCGTTGGCTGAAGGCCAGCAAGTGCAGTTCGACGTTGTCGACTCACCCAAGGGCCCCAAAGCAGCTAATGTCGTAAAGCTCTAAGCTAACGCTTAATTTTTCAAGCAGGTCCTGATCTTTTAGGTCCTGCTTTTTTCTTTGCCCGCTCTTCCGTCTTCCCGTCCCAGCCTGTCCTTTGTCGCTTTGTATACAGCGGTTCTCGTCACCAATGCTCATGTTTAATGCCCCGCTGCATAAGATTTTTTACCGCGGAGATGCAAAGGCATTAGGAACACACCGACCTCTATGTTGCTTTGGTCCTGAGGTTTCGCCTTACAGTGGCTATTTTTTCTTGCTTTTCGGTTTTTTTGTTTCCTTCTTTGCACCTTGTCTTGAAGCCGCCATTGTCATCACCTCCCTTATATATCAGCCTATATGCCCCTTCTTGACACTTGCTTGCATCTGCCCGTCCCTGTGCTTTTTGTGTCAGCCGCCGTCTCTATTTGGTCACTAAGCCTTCGGATGGCATGTTGGGATATTCTGAGTCTTTTATTTAGTTTGCGTTGTTTCGTATCCTCATTCTTTTTTTCTTTCTCAATTTTCTTCTGCCGCTTTTGAAAATTAATATTCGGCTTTTCCAATCTTCAGGTCCCTTAAATAAATTTTGCGAACGGTGCGGTACTTCCAGTCTAGGGACTTTACTATACTACAAGAGCGACCGACAACTGTATCACTATACCCAGATATTAACAGAAAGTATACCCATATGATGAATTTTTTGCGTGGCCAGTGACTACTGGTTACACGAGTTTTGTATTTTTTCGGCGCGCATACCGAAAAAGAATGTGCCTTACCAAATCATCATCAAAAGTACCTTCCTGATAGTGATGTGTAACTGAGAACTGGTGTTGAATAGTATCTACATTTCAGGCCAGAAGTTAGAGGCAGTTGTTTCGATGAATTACACATCTTGTATCCGTTGATTAGGAGCGAATAGATGTTATCAGCGCTCAGCTGCGAAAATTTGCAGCCGATTGGGCTTTCAGGTTGAGGGAACAGAGGCTTTCCCCTTCGCTACGCGCACAAGGGTGTTGTTCTCGTTCAGTCCGTCTACAATGGCGCCCAAGCCGGCCATGTTCTGGAGGTAATTAAGGGCGGCCTGTGAAATTTCTTCTCCCGGGACGAGGAGGGGGATGCCGGGCGGGTACACGGTCACGATTTCCGTAGAAACCCTGCCCGTGGATTCGTTCACGTTTACCAACTCGCTATCGGAATAGAATGCCTCGCGCGGGGTCATGGCAAAACGGTTATTTAGCACCGGAGGATGAACCTGGTCCAAGGGCAGAAGTGCCCCCTGGAGCCCAGTCTCTGCCGAAATTTGATGGAGCGCGGCGACAAGGCGGTCTAGGTCATCCTGCCGGTCGCCAATGGAGACGATTACGAGCACATGGAACGGGTCGGCCATCTCGACTTGAATGCCGAACCGGGTGTTCAGTAGATGGGAGACGTGGTAGCCGGAAAGCCCCATGTCCGAGACCGTGATTGTAAGCTTGGTCACGTCCATATCCGCCATCCCCACCTGTTTTGCCCGATCTTTACCGAAGCAGGTGATGCCACTCACATTGTTGATTTTTTCCCGCGCCTCCTCGGCCAGCTTAATGGTCCGGTTCAGGAGCTTCTTTCCTTCCGTGGCCATCTGCATCCGTGCCAAGTCTAGTGAAGCCATGAGGATATAGGACGGGCTCGTGGTCTGAAGGAGCTTCAAGGTATTGGTTACATCGTCGATATTGATCCTGCCTGCCCTTGCGTGCAGCATCGAGGCCTGGGTCATGCCGCCCACGATCTTGTGAGTGGACTGGACACAAAGGTCCGCACCAGCCTCTAGAGCGCATTTGGGGAGTTTGGGGTTAAACTTGAGATGAGGTCCGTGTGCTTCATCCACGAACACGATAAGACCTTTCTCGTGAGCGTAGGGGATGATTTTTTCGATGTCCGCACAGAGGCCATAATAGTTTGGGGTCGTGATAAGGAGTCCACGGGCGTCGGGGTTCGCATCGATGGCTTGCCTCACCGTTTCAAACGTAACGTTCAGGGTAAGTTTGAGGTCGCGATCAAAAGCAGGCTGAAAAAAGATCGGCTGGGCGCCGCTCATGATCAAGCCGGTCAATACCGACCTATGGCAATTTCTCGCGATCAGGACTTTGTCTCCAGGGCCGGTCGCAGACGCAACCATGGCATGATTGCCGACAGTCGTACCGTTTACCAGAAAGTAGGAGCGGTCCGCCCCTGCTGCCTTAGCCGCGAGTTCTTGGGCCTCCTTGATTACGCCGGTGGGGTTCTGGAGGGAATCTACTTCGTCGAGGGTCGTCAGGTCGATGGAAAAGATGCGCGGCCCCACAAACTTGCGGAACCTGGTGGAAATGCCTTTGCCGCTTTTATGTCCGGGGGTATGGAAGGAAACCTTGTGGCTCTCCGCCAGATTGACCATTGCGTCAAAGAGAGGTGTGCGAAACTGCTCATCCTCGGATCGGTGAGAAAGAGGAATCATGGCCTCTTAATGGTACGTGAATAACGGCGCGTTATCTTCGATTATTTTCGTCTCTTCCGCCAGGGCTTTGCGGATATGCTTTGGAAGCATGTACATGCCCCGATTGGTGATGCCATCATAGTAACGGTTTTCGCCCTTGATCCGGCTCCTGATCAAATCATCCACATGCTGGGGAGTGAAAATACTCGGATCGAGGTTTTTTGATGCCAGGTTGAAGCCCCAAGGAAGACCGAAAGACGGTATGCACACATTATAAGGGGTAACAACGGGGAAAACCGAGTTTAGAGTCTTGTTTACCGCAGTGAAGTTCAAAAGCTGGTGCAGAGCCGTGGTGCCGGCTTGGAGGGCGATCGTTCCGTCCGGCGTAAGACGTTCTTTCACGATCTCATAGAATTCGCGCGTGAACAAGAGGTAGGCAGGTCCTTCCTCAACAGGTTCAGAAATGTCAATGATTATGGCATCATAGTTGTCGGTGGTTTCTTCCAAGTACTTGCGAGCGTCCATGAACCGGAGGTCTGTCCGCGGGTCATCAAATGCGCCCTGGTGCCACTCGGGAAGCAGTTCCTTCGATTTTTCGACCACTTCCTGGTCGATGTCTACCATCATGCAATATTCGACGCTCTTGTGTCGGAGCACCTCGCGCAACGTAGCTCCTTCACCGCCACCCACGATAAAGACCCGTTTCGGATTCGGGTGAGTTAAAAGCGCGGGGTGGACCAGTGCCTCATGATATATGAACTCGTCGGTGAGGGACGACTGCATCTTACCGTCCAGAACGAGGCACCGTCCATAGCTTCCGCTTTCCATGATCTCCATGTTCTGGTACTTGGTCTGGCTCGCGTAGTGGATGTTGCGGATCCCGTGTATGTGGCCTTCCTGGGGACTCGTATACTCTATGAACCATTTGTAGCTTTTAGGCTCGATCATGCTGAAACCAAGTCTTCCTGTACAACCGGTTTGTGCGGAAGCTTCTCGTGGCCGAGGATTCCCCGCTTCATCTCGATGATGGAGGGATTTCTGGACTCAAATTTTTCGATAAGGAATTTTGCGGCGACCCGAGGATCAATAAGGTCTCCACAGGTGAAGACATCTACTGCGGCGTAGCCGTATTCCGGCCATGTGTGGATGGCAAGATGGGATTCGGCGATTACCACCATCCCGCTGATACCGAAGGGGCTGAATTCGTGGAAAGCGACTTCAACAATAGTCGCTTTGGCCTCGAGAGCTGCATTTTTAAGTGCTTCCTGTACAAACTCTAAGTTGCTGAGGGTTTTGGAGTTGCAGTCTTTCAACTCCAACAATAGGTGGGTCCCCAACGCGTGCAACCTGTTTACCTCCTTCTCCGCCCGCCGATCCTGCTTCCCGACAACGTCGGGATTCTGCGAGCACCGCCTTCCGCTCCCGCGGAAGGGCTTGTTGTCCGAATCCAACCCGCCTCAAGTTCAGACGGAGCGATCAGCATCACAATTTAAACTTCATTTATCAAAAATACCGTTCTTTGTCAAGAGTAAAAATGATTCTCGGCTATTATTTTCCTTCGGAGCCTTTTTTGCATTCGCAAGAGCGCGCATGCAACAACATATCGGCAACTTCGAGCCCATTTTTTTGAAGCGCAATATACTCCTTTTCGCAGAGAATGCAAGAGAAAACTGATTTCCGATGAAAAAAATCTTTACTTCCTCTCCCGACTGATTTACTATTGCTCGCTGCTCTCCTCCGGAGGGCAACCTGAGCGTTGAAAGCGGAATGGTGTCGCCTTTCATATCCGCTTTCAGCCTCTGAACGCAGTTATTTGGAGGTACCTTATGTCCGCAACCCCCAAGGAGTTCGTAGAAATCGCTTCGGTTCTTGTCAACCCTGAGATATTCACTCGTCCTTATACCTGCGACGTGGAAAAATATGGATGCAAATCCATGTGCTGCTACCGTTCCTGCATCGTTCCGCCCGCGGAGGCGAAAAAAGTGGAGCAGCATCTCGATGGAATCCTTGCCTACCTGTCTCCGGAGAATCGGGAGGCGGTAAAAAAGAACGGGTCGATCCTTGGAAATTGCACCACCCAGTGCCCTGCGGGCTGCGTGATTCATGAAGATGAGGCCCAGGCTATTCGCAGGAACTTCGGTGGTCAGGATTTCCGCTGTGTGCTCCTGTTCAATAACGACTGTGCCCTGATTTACACCAATAAAGAAGGCATGAGATACTGCAGCGTTCACAGCTATGCCATAGAAAAGGGCATGGTCTGGGAGGAGTTCAAGTTTGCTGACTGCGTCCAATACCCCTTGGCCTTCTATTTCAGCGATGAAGGCAAAAAAGTGCTTTCCATCCAGGATACGCCCTACCTGAACCATATCAAATGTATGACGGAACCGTCGGGAGAACCTATGTACAGGAGTCTCAGGAAGACAATCGAGACTTTCATGGGAAGGGACTTCTACAAAGAGCTGGAAACCTATGCAAAAAGGAAACACCTCTACCCCAGCCGCTCTTAGAGTCTTCCCCGGTCATATGACTTTCGCAAGACCGTGGCTGCCGGATGGTCGGTAAAAAAACCTGCTATTACCTTTCATGGCGCGTCGAAAACTCATTCAAGTGTTCTGGTCAAGGCCGGGGGCATTGAAATTATCGGTCACAGACCGTTCGCAATGAACTTGCCAATCTAGGCAAAACGTTTTCCAACTAGTCTTTGAGAACTATCTCTTAGTCCCCATAGGTTCCGCTTTCGTTTTCAGCCTTCGTACTTCGATATATGAATTTTTTCAGCCGGTATCTCGGAGGCTGCTTTTCTGACCATTTCATCGCAGCTTGGTGCATGAACGAAGAGATTGTTGCCGAGGTAAATGCCGACGTGCGAATATTTTTCCCGTCTTCTTCAAAAAAGAGCAGGCCACTTCTTCGGGCGATGCGCATGCTCAGAGACTTAGTTACTTTCATCAGAAACTCTGTCCCGAGTGGAGCATCTATCCCGGCGGTGAGGTAGCTGTACCGGAACAGGCTGCTGCAATCGAATCCCTCGGGGGCTGTTTCCCCGGTAATGGTAGGGGAGAGCGCCGTTCGCGTGGCCTTTTCTCCTGCCGCGCATGAGTAGACTGTTATTGATCTTGAAGGCGCGAAGCCCAGCCTGATAAAGTGCCAGCACCAAGCGTAACGATCAAGAAAATTAAAATTGTTCCCCGGTTTGCTCCTTTGTTTTCTGACATGACGTCTAGAGAAATGAACATCACGGATGATGTCAAAGAAATCGCACGAGACTGTCATGGTCACATGCCGATCTCGCATGATGCGCTCCGAGCAGACCCAGAAACCCCTTGACCCCTCCTGAGCAGACTGTTATATTCTGCCTATGATAAGAAATATTACCTTTCAGCCCGACAATGTCACCGTTACTGTAGATGACAATACAAATCTTTTCAAGGCTGTGAAGGCGGCGGGCCTATATGTTCTTTCGTCGTGCGGCGGCAAGGGCAACTGCGGAAAGTGCAAGGTCGTGATCAAGGAGGGGACTGTCAAGCCCGGAAAATCCAGCTCCTTCCTGACCACGGAGGAGCAAGGCATGAACTACGTACTTGCCTGCCACTCGACGGTCACCAGCGATCTTATCATCGAAATCCCGCCGGAGTCCCGCATGCAGGCCAAACACAAGATTGCAACGGGAGAGAAGACGGAGGAGCTTCTGAGGCTCATGCAGGCCGCTGGTGGTTGCCTGGAGTCTCGCATCAAGCGCATCTATCTTGAGATCACCCCCCCCACAATCGATGACAACATTTCGGACTATGAGCGGCTGCGGCGCGCCCTCGACAACGCGGGTTTCGATGCTTCGCACCTGCACATGAGCCACCAGGTTCTTTTCAAGCTCCCGCACGCGCTGCGGGAAGGCGGGTGGAAGGCCACGGTATCCCTTTTTCACGTGGGCGACGTGCTTGAGGTGCTCGATATCTATCCCGGCGAGGTGACCTATAAACGGTACGGGGCTGCGGTGGACATTGGCACGACCACGGTAGTTGTCTATCTCGTGGACATGTCAAACGGTTATATCCTCGGTACGGCATCGACCTATAATAGTCAGGTCAAGTTCGGAGACGATGTTATCACGCGTATTGTCTACGCCTCAGAGCGCAACGGTTTGCGGGAACTCCAGGAACTGGTAGTAGGGAACATCAATTCGATGCTCGCCGAGCTGGCCGAGAAAAACAACGTTCCGCCCGGGATGGTCGATTATATCGTTGTTTCCGGTAATACGACGATGGAGCACCTGTTCTATGGCATCGATCCGCAGTTTATCCGTGAGGAGCCCTATATCCCGGTGGCAGCCTTTTTCCCGCTTGTCCGGGGCAAGAGCGTTGGGTTCCAGCTCGACCCCCAGGCCATGGTCTATTCGATGCCCAATGTGGCCAGTTACGTGGGCGGCGATATCACCGCCGGGGTGCTCGTGTCGCAGATGCACAAGCAGGAGAGTGTATCGCTCTTCATCGATGTGGGCACCAACGGCGAGATTGTGCTTGGGAACAAGGACTGGCTTGTGACCGCGGCATGCTCGGCCGGCCCGTGCTTCGAAGGGAGCGGCATCAAGTATGGCATGCGTGCCATGGAAGGTGCTATCGAGGAAGTCGAAATCGACTCCAAAACGCTTGATGTGAACTACCGCGTCATCGGCGATGTGAAGCCCATCGGCATTTGCGGTTCAGGCATGATCGATATTCTCGCCGAGATGTATTTGAACGACGTCATTGACCAAAAGGGCAAGATCAGGGAGGAGCTGGGTTCCAAACGCATCCGCCACGGTGAGAGCGGACTAGAATTCGTGCTCGCGTGGCGCATCGAGAGCGCCATTAACAAGGAAATAGTGATCACGGAAGTGGACTTGGACAACCTCATCCGCGCGAAAGCCGCGATATATGCTGGCTTTGCAACGCTGATTGCGCACATGGGCATGAAATTTGGGGATCTTGATAAACTTTTTATCGCCGGCGGGTTTGGCCGATATATCGATGTGGAGCGGGCGATTACGATCGGAATGCTACCCGATCTGCGAATCGAGAAATTCCAGTTTCTCGGCAATACGTCTATCATGGGCGCCTACTACGGTCTTCTGTGCGACCGTCTGCGGCATGAGGCGGAGGAGATTGCTAAGAAGATGACCTATATCGAGCTATCCGTCTCGCGTAGCTTCATGGATGAGTACATGTCGGCGCTCTTCCTGCCGCACACGGATATGAATGCTTTCCCGACTGTGAAGAAGGAACTAGAGGAGCGCAAGAGGCAGTAGAGGGCGAGGGATACGTTGCAACCTACGCGCCCCGCTGTTTATTCCCCTAATTCTATTATCATGCGGTAAGTCGATGGGTACTTGGCCCGCTCGTTTGGTGACGAAGTAACCGTGGAAGTGATCGCAAACACTATATTCGGTATCACCATGATGAACAAATATGTATAAGATTCTCGCTAAAATGCGTGACAATATGCGGCGAGGCATTTTACTGTGAATGTTGCAGGTTGGGGCTTCCTGATTGCTGTGGGATATGTGTTCGGTTTTAAAAGCGGCTATTCCGCCATGCTTCTCGAACCCCTTCTGTATAAGACTATGCATGAAAAAATGGGTTTTGGTAAATAACCTACCGCGCCACTGACTCTGCAGGTTTCCGGACCTGACGGGGTTAGGTAACGAGGTCTCGTTGCGCTAGATTCCTTGCTCGCCTACATTATTTTGGGGAAAGACAAATTATTCAATCGCAACTTACGCGTGCTCTCTCACCCCCGATATCTTTTTCAAAACACCGGGCTAGGAATTTGTTTTGCTCAGCCTGCAGGTTCTCAGGAATGCAAAATGTGATACATTCAGGCAACATTTAGGAATTGACTCTTATGGGCCACTAGGAACTCCTGAATGGAAATCGGTTTCCTGCCGATAATCCTTTCCACGTAATGGTTTACGATGTCGCCTTTGCCCTCTGCCCATGTCTTCAAGAGCCTGATCATATTTTCAGCCATCCATGTAGGCATTCCGGATTGAGCCATTTCCTGCCGTGTTGCATCAAAGCTTACCGCCGAGTATCTAATGGTCTTTCCGCTTACTCTGCTCCATATTGCGGCTATTTCCGAAAAGGTCAACGATTCTGGACCGCTAAGAACATAGGTGGTCCCGAGATGCCCCCCGTCAATCAGGATTCTGGACGCCACGGACGCGATATCCTGTAGAGCGATCGGAGCGATCCTAGCATCGCCGAGAGGAGAGAAGAGAACGCCGTTCCTGGTCACGGATTCGCTATTCACGAGGAGGTTGTCCATAAAGAAGTGCGGATGGAGGAAAGTATAGGCTATCCCAGTTTTTCTTATGTAATTCTCGATCTCCGCATGGTCTCGTAACAGCCCCACCGGAGAGTTCTCCCCTGTTCCCAGCGCGGATAGCTTTATAATATGCTTTAACCCCGTCAGACGCGCCATATTCACAAAATTTGACTGGAGCTTTACCATGTCCGGCGAGGCGGGAGACACCAAGTAGGCTTTATGGATGCCACTCAGGGCCTCCTCAAGAGATCTCGTGTCGCTGTAATCAGCCTCCACAAGCTCAACTTCCTTCATATTCTCGAACATCTTTTTTTTCGCTTTTGTATGGACCAGCGCCCGGACTGGCACTCCAGCAGATGCCAATTCGCTCACAATGGGAAATCCTGTTTTACCGCTTGCGCCGGTTACCAAAATGACCGGTTTCATAGTTACACCTCTTTCCCGCAACTATAGCGCATAGTTTTCATTCCTTTACATTAATTATAGCGCTCTTTTGATATGAGTGTATGACCCCTAGGGCGAGGATGAATTGCACAGCGATAGAGGCAGGATTTATTCACGAGAGGGGTCCGTTATCGGTTTCGGCAGCAGGATTGGCTAAACAGCTATTGCTTCCCGCTGCTGTTAAGAAGGGGGGCTTGAAATTATCCACAGCAGGATCCGCGACAGGAGCTTTAGGCCTTGAAACGAATATTAACCGCGTTCCGTACCGACCCAATTTACTCCTTCAGCATGGATCACATGCGGGGAACATCTATTCAAGTAGTAGCGCTGTAAGGATGAGGGCAAACCTAACGCGTCAAGGCATCAAAGCCCCTTTAAGGGGGGGCTTCATCGCTTATACCGATACCTTTTGAATGAACCTTCTCAACCCTTCATGAAATCTAATTGGTTCGACGCCGAAGGCGTCGCGAATATCTCGCAATCCGCAGACATTGTCCTCCTGAAGCATGATCAGCTGGTCCGTGGTAAACGGCGGCCGGGAAAGAACTGATTCAAGTACACGCGCGGCGGTCCTCATGAAAAAAAGCGGCATGTGGAACATCGGCCGCCTTACGCCCAGGATGTCAGCTATAGCGATGGTTACTTCCTCGTAGGTCAACTGTTCCGGTCCGCCGATTTCGTACATTTCATTCAGGTATGAGTCGCTCGTTATGGCTTTCTCGATGCAGGCAGTAACGTCATCTATATAGATGGGCTGGATCCTCGATGTGCCGGAACCGATTATAGGCAGAATGGGCGAGAGCCTTATTATTTCGGAGAGCCGGATGGTGAACTGGTCGCCAGGACCGTAAATGAGCGATGGACGAAGAATGGTGAAGGGGATAGATCCTGTGCGCACAAGTTCTTCGGCTTCCCACTTTGTCCTGTGGTAGGCGCTTTTTGCTCCGGGCCGCGTGCCTAGCGCGCTTTGAAAAAAGAAATGAGGGACTCCCGCTTTTTTCGCCGCGTTCAGTACGTTGCGGGTCCCGTCCACGTGAACGCTCTGAAATGTTGCGCCTGCTGTTTCCTGGATAATTCCCACGAGATGAACAACCCGTTCGCAGCCGCTCATAGCTTTTTCGAGCGATGTCTTGTCGGACACGTCGCCGGGAAAAATGTCAATACCGAGATTATTCAGTTCTTGAGCCCTGCCAGGATTCCTGACAACTGCACGAACAGGAATATCAGCCTTGCGCAGACGTTTGATAAGGTGGGACCCGACAAATCCTGTTCCGCCGGTAATCAGTATCATGATGCGTCTCCCTAAAGACGGATAAAATCATGTTACCACAGCCTGCTGAGTAAATCATTAACTTCGTCTCATGTCGCTTGTGCGAACAGAAAAAATGATAGCTTGCGGCTGTTCCCGCTCTCCGTACCTGGCGTGACGATTTTTTCTAACCGGCTAATGTGCTAAAACAGCGTCGACATTCAGTGACAGGTAGGCCGCCGATTCGTCGTCATCGGCTAATTCTTCCGCTACCACGAAATGGAAGGTGATCCGATTGCCGAGCACCAGATGTTGGCCAGTACAAACGCCCATACTCCGATTACGACGTCAATGAAGAACTCCACCGTTGTGGCGTCGTCCCTAATTCAGCCTTTCTTGTAATTCGTTCCGTCGACCTTCAGCGACTTCGGTCTTGACCACTAGTCCAACCAGGCTCCGCTCCTATAGGTTTCTTCGTTTTGAGAAATCAGCAGGAGTAAGTTTCCCTGATAGATAATTTTTTGCTCTTCAAGGATTGAAAAGCGTATCATCGACGGGCGGGTTGATGATGTATCCGGTCATCGTGATTTCACTAATTTTATTTCCGCTGGCATAGTTTACGATCCTGAAGGGCAGGAGGACGCCGTCGATGAATCTGAAGTCGCTGTACTCGGAGCTCAAGCTCGTTGACTGCGTTCCTATAACAAAAAAACCGGTGCATTTCAAGATCCGGTAAGTTTTCGCGTTTATGATCATTTCCATCTCGTTACCCGCACGATCCGTGACCCGGAGAACACGGACAACGGTATTGTTCAGTCTATCCATTCGCAGGTCGGAGACTGCATAGGTGTGATCAAGCATTCCGTAGGGTTGGTTAAGTTCGTTATATTGGTAGACCATGGCGAGATAGCGGGGGCCGAAGACTTCCTCCATCGGTGCCTCCGTACCGCGAAACCCTTTTTTTCCGTTTAAAATTCTTTTTTCCGTTGAGTGGCGGTATACGATGTCAACGAACAGTTTTCCATCCCTCCTCAGAATTCGTTTGTATGATCCTTCATCACCCCGCATGAGCGCGGTTATACGTCCATCGGCCGACACTGACGTGACCTTCGCAAGCCGTTCTCTGCCGCCATAAGCTTCGATGATATTGTCCGTGATTGTCCGGCCTCCCTGCATCGGCTGATGAACGCATGACGCAGTCATGAAGAAGAGCCCGGCAAGTAGGCATAGAACCTTCACGGTTGTCCTTCCCTCAATAACGTGATGTTCGGGAATGAGTATGAGTTGGCTCATGAACGTTCCTCCTGAATCGCTTATCCTCTATTATGACAGCAGTCCACGAACTGTAATGTATAAGAGAAGTTCCTGCTGACATGGAATGACGCTTGCTCTCATTAAAACGGCGTCAATCATATCCGGTAATACCAATATAATAGACATGTATGGCAATAAAATAAAGCATTAAAATGGTCGAATTGCATCAAATGGGTCGGATCAATTGCCATGTTTGTGATAAAAAAAAGGTTTTTTTGGTTAAGTCACCACGAATATGGGGAATTCACCTGTTCGATTTTTACAGTACTTATCAGGCAAGTCATAATACATTGATAGAATGTGACTTTTATATCTGGCACGGAGTATGCTAAATAAATTACAAATGCATTGATAAAACTGATGAGTATTACCTGAACGGTCGGAGGATAATCGATCTTACTACTTGACGAGAAAGGAGCGACCGTTGAAATTCCAGAGAGCTGCTCAGTTTTCGTGGCTCTGCAGCGCATGGGAGAGCAACAATAATTAAATAATCGTATAATGGTACTCATCTAGACACAGATAATCGGGCCCGGCCAAGGCAAACGAAGACGGAGAGGGGCAACAATTTTATCAGTTCCTGTGCGCCTTGGTGAATGAGTAACTAAGTGAGCTTTCAAACGCGGTATGGTTTGGGCCATTGGCCTATGCGCCTTTCCTGCTCGCGGGCCCGTTACCTTTCTCTCCCCTGATGTTGGAAGCATCTGTTTTACCGCTTCCGGCATTTTTATTTCAGGCGCGATGGTCAATCCGGCATGTGATGCTCGGCCAAGCAGGCCAGAAGAGATTATCCGAGCATTTGAGAAAAATCTTTATCCTTTCTCTGTGGCCTACCGCTACTCTGCAGCACGATTATTACAGCAATGTGGGAAGACCCTGATATGGGCAGCGAAATTCACCAAATATCGCGTAATTCAGCGTCAGCTGTTGGCCATGCCGGTAGAGGTCGACGGAAATGTTTTGTTTGCCTCTCAAGTCTTGATAGAGCTTTAGAAATCCGGCCGGGTTGTCAAGGTCTCGGGAATTGATTCGCATGATTACATCGCCTTTCTGAAGGCCGATCTTTTCATAAATGCTGCCAGGAGAAATTCTACTGATCTGCAGCCCTGTTGTCCCGCCCTGCTTGAGGCAGGGGACTACGCGCGCCTGCATCAATACATCGTTTATATTCCTGGTGCTCGCAAGCACCATCTTCCTGTCTAATGTTCTCATTGGGGAGAAGTTCATGGCCTCAATGCTGCTTGAAGTTCCGTTGATCTGAATACTAGTGCTGTTGCAATCAGGAGATCTTCCCGCTATAGCGCACGAGATGATCTGTTTGTCCAAGGAAGTATTTTTGCGTCGGTCAGGGCGGAGGGCAGTTTCTGGTCGGTTGTGCGTTGCAGGCAGTGCATAGGGCAGATTTGTATCAAGCTTTTCCCGGACAATTTTATCTATTGCATAAGCGAGGAAATAGGCTGAAAGGGTTACATTGCAAGTACTATAAGCGTGTGTATCGATATATTCCGTTGCATGGCATAGGGCCCGGGGAGGTTTTCATGAAGAAACGGATTTACAATGGCATGTTAGGCTAGGCAAGGTGAAATCCGGCATAATCCCCGACTGAATTGCCTACCCTAAACGGAACCGATGCAGTGTGGCGTGATGAAAAAAAATTTTGTCAGTAAACGGGACTCTTTTGGGTTCTGCGCAGACTTATCGGTATGTATACCGCCTCCGGATTCATTCCGATTTTTTCAAGCAGAAGCGTGCTTCTCCACAGGCTGTTTCTCGAACGGGCTCCAAGAACTGCAGTATAGAGAGGCCCTTTTTCCGTGTTGATTGCGCAAACGAAGCAGTGCCTTGCCGTTCCAGTATACCCCGTTTTCCCTCCGATGATATTGTCCTGTTGCCAGAGAAGATGATCCGAATTCTCCAGAAAAATTTCCCTTCCACCGGAAGTCGTAACCAGATATTCTTTCTTGCCCAGGATTTCCCGTATCAAAGGATAGGAGAGCGCCGCTTTCAAAATGAGCGCGAGATCGTTTGCAGTCGTATACTGGATCCCCTTCGGGAGCCCCGATGCGTTCGCAAAGAGTGTGTTGTTCGCACCGATCTCTTTGGCTTTGAGGTTCATCAGGGCCACAAATTCATCCTCCGAACCGGTGGTGGCTTCGGCAAGGGCAACGGCGGCGGCATTTATGGATCTCATCAGTGCGAGATGGAGGAGATCGGAAACGGTCATTTCCTCATTGGGCCGTAATCTTGGTTGTATGGAACGAACTTTTGCGGCGTCTTTGCTTATGGTCACTTTTGTGCCGGGATTGAGATTGTCGATGGCCACCATGGCCGTTACCAATTTGACGGTGCTTGCAGGAGCGAGCTTGGCATCGGGGAATTTAGAATAGAGAACCGTGCCGGAGGAATTCATGACGATCGCGGCTTTTGCCGGGATTCTTTTCTGAGAGCGCGCTGACGCAGCCGCAGCCGGCATGAACAACAGGCATGCGGCAAGATAGAGAACGAGAAAGGGACGTTTCAATCCAACTACAAATTTGAGAAAGAATCGAAGGATCATAACAAGGTCCGGCTCCCATCCGGATGTTCTACGAAACGACAAATACGCTGCGGGAATCCTTTGCCAATGAGCAGCCATGGTACTCTCGGAAATATATACAGTACTTGTCGGTTTTTGTAAAGCTAAAAGAGCAATGTAGCAAAAGGGAAACGTTTCAGCTATGATTAGCGCAACCCCGATTTTTTGCGATAGTACCAGCTCATGGCTTTTTTAAGATTCTGTAGGATGCTCTCCCTGGCGTTTATTATGAAGATCCTATCCAGGATGTGGAACATCTCCCGCTCCATTCGGATAACCCGCGGCGGCTTATCATTGCGCTTCTGAAGTTCTTTTTCGAACATCGGCACGAGCTTGTCCTTCATGCGAAGTTCAGTGTCTATGAGAAAAAATGAAATTGCGGGCGCCAGGTCTGCCACCCGGTCTAGAAACGCCGTAATCTCGCTGTCAGAGATCTGCTTGGGCGGCGAGGACTTGACTTCTCCATAGAGAAGTGAGTGGTCGATTTTAGCGATAAGATCGTAATCACCGCCAACGTTCGTCCGTTTGAACTTAACACCCCACGTAGCCTCGGAACCGAATTCCCTCCTGAATATCTCGGCGACATACCATTCGAGCGTTTCTCCGAAACTGGTAATCGGCCTTTTGGAGAGTGAATACGATTTCCCGTTTTTCCTAACAAGCTTGATGGACTGCAGGTAGTCAAGATAATCTTTTGTTACAGATTGCGTGGCATAACGCGTAACGATTTCAAGGGTAAACTGGTCCTGGTTCCTGATTACGTCGCGAAGGAAGAGCCGGAAAGAGTACTTGTGCAGCATGCTGTAATAGACGTCCAGATATTTATTGAACGGGACCAGGAGGTTGTCGTCCGGTTCCTTCTTATATATCGTAAAGCCTCTTCGTTTTAACAGCATGTCGAGGCTCGGAGCTTGCCGGATCAAAGCTTTGCGGAGCCGCTTAACTTCCGCTCTCAGGCGAGCGAGTTCGCCGCCGGTTTTGTCATCGTCCATAGAGCAATGCATGATGGTTGTTGCCGAGCGCCTGCATACTGTCCGGGTCAGGCGAGTATGATTTTGACATCGAGTGCCGCAGCGCTGCGGACATAGATCCGGACAGGGTTCATGTCGATTTCCTGAATTTCAGGATGATCGGCCAATAGTTTTGCGATTGCATTGAGGACACCGAAGACAGCCTCCTGATCCAGAGGCGGGCTGCCTCGGAATCCTTTCAGAAGCATACCCGCCCTCGTCTCGCCGATCATATCGAGCATTTCGTCCCGTGTCATGGGCAGGATGCCGAAAACCGCGTCTCTGAGCGCTTCTACCCAGACCCCGCCAAGGCCGAATGAAAGGGAGGGTCCGAACTGCTTATCGCGTAAACCGCCGGCGAGAAGTTCCAGGCCCTGAGGCATCATTTTCTCAACTAGAAACGAACGTATGACTGCGCTTGGTGCTCTTGCCGCGACCATGTTCTTTATGGTCGTGACTGAGGCCGATAATCCGGCGCTGGTGGTAATGTTAAGGATTACGGCACCCGCATCGGTCTTGTGTAGGATTTCGGCTGAAACCGCCTTGAGGACAACAGGAAAGCCGAGTGACTCTCCTGCGGCAACAATGGCTTTCTGGTCCTGTGGATCGACAAGGACAAAGCGCGGCACAATGATGCCCGCCGAGCGTGCAAGCTCCTTGGCCTCGTGTTCGAAGAGCGCCTTGCGGCCTTCCTTGAATGCAATCTGTATGATATCGCGAGGTTTGGTCATCATTCAGCTAGATTTTTTTGGTTGATTGGTCACTTGCATGCTTCTCTCTTTTTGCTGGCGCTTCTAAGCGCTGCCAGCGCACGCACGGCCCGCTCGGGAGATGGGTATACGGGGATGCCGCGCTTCAGAAGCGAATGCGTGGCTTCCTGGGTATAGCCCAAGCCTTGAAGAATGCAGCAGGTGACAGGCTTGTGTGCTTCATGGCATGCACGGGCGATCATTTCTGTTGCCTCCTCGGTGACTGTGGTTGCTCCCATGAGCACGATGACGATGGCCGCGTCGTAATAGGGCAGCGCCTCCTTGAGCGCGATAAAGTAATCTTCATTCTTCCCGCTGCCGGTCAGATCAACAGGATTGTTTTTCACAAAGAAGGGAGGAAATATGTTTTCGAGCTTCTGCCGCACTGGTTCCGGCATTCTTGGCATGGTAAATCCCTCGATTTGCGCCTGGTCCGAAGCAGCCACGGACATGCCGCCACCGTTCGTAACAACTAAGAGCCTATTCCCCACGCAGGGATAATCCATAAGCGCTACGGCCTTGGCCGCGTCAATCATGTGGTCAAAGCCGTAGGCTTCGATGGCGCCTGCCTGACGGAAAGCGGCCTTGTAGAGGCCGTAGGTTCCCGCAAGCGTTGCCGTATGGGAAGCCACGGCTGCGGCGCCCAGTTCATGTTTGCCCGCTTTCCAAATCACAAGCGGCTTTTTTGATGCGAAGGCTTTGGCCGCGCGAAGGAACTTCCTGCCATCCGCCACAGATTCCATGTACATGGCGACCGCGCTGGTTCGGGGGTCGTTGGCGAGGTAGTCGAGTGTGTCGGCATCGTCGATATCGAGACGGTTACCATAGTTCACGGCCTTGGCTATACCCATGTCGTCCCGCGCAAGGGCTTCCATCAGGATGACGGCGATGGCGCCGCTCTGGGAGATGATTGACAGGCGTCCCTCCACGGGACGCGACACCCGTTCGCGGGAAACGAAGAAGGTGTCAAGCCCGTTTTCAGTGTTGTAGATGCCGAGAGCATTCGGACCGATTACCCGCATCCCGTATTGTTGCGTCAATTCTGCGATGCGTTGCTGCATGACGATACCTGCTGAGCCTGCTTCGGCAAATCCGGAACTGATTAGAATGACATGATGAATGCCCTTTTCATGCAAACGGCCGATTTCTTGCTCCACCAGCGGGGCAGGAAGCGCAACAATGGCGAGGTCTACGTCCTCGGGTACGGAGGTAATAGATGGGTAGCAGCGGTGACCGAGCAGTGTCTGGTGTTTCGGGTTGACCGGATAGACAGCTCCATTGAAATGGGAGAGGTTTTGAAGAATCGAGCGCCCCGGCTTTGCGACGCTGTCTGTTGCACCGATCAAGGCCACGGTTTTCGGATAAAAAAAATTGTTCAGATCGTGAATCATATATAATAAATAGCACATTTGAACTAAGAATGTTAAGGCGATTCCAAAATGAGGAGAGACGTGAAATTCCCGTCAGTGCTTCATCTCCGCGCCAGGATGTTATAAAGGCTTAGCGTCTCGGAAACAAGTGACTTTCAAGGTTGACCACCATCTTATTAATCGTAGTGAAATGAAGCCCGATGAGGGTCTCAGGGTGAGACCGGTTCAATCAATCTCATTGAAACAGATGAGGTGTCAGGGTAATGAAAAAGAATTCCTCGGTGCTGCCTCCGCAGAGCGAGCCTGCCACAACCTAGCAACGCCCTGCTCGCAGTTCCTGCCGCGGTGTGACCCCAGCACTTCATGAGCGGTTAGGGGGAAAATGCCGAGCTTGTTGGTTTGGCCTCGCCGCCTCCGCTGAATTTGTGGATGTTTTATAGACAACGAATCCATATTTGTTCTTTAATTCTGCATGGTTACTAGATTTCATCACTATAAATTGGTTATAAACGTCACAGTCAGATTTATTGTCTAAGTTGAATTGTATGTTAATGATGTAATGAAGACAGCTATGGCAAATGTGCCGTCAATACAACTCTGAATTTAGTATAATGGCAATGTCGGAATGCGAGACTTTCCTTAAACGGTGATTTTTATCAACAAATTCTGCTGAAGATCCGGTATTTCTTTCTAATATCTTACGAGTAAAAGCTGGCCGACTGCTGTCGTTGTGAATTTTTATCATTCGTGCAGGAGGAAGAACACGCGACCTCCCATAGGTTTTTCGCAGCGCGTCTGGGAATGCTCAAGACCATTGAAAAAGTGGAAAGAACCTATGATCAATATCATATTATTTTAATCTGCGGCAGTGTATTATGAATCCATGGATAACAGGAAAAAATATCTCCGCCCCTTCCGCTATGCAGTGCAGGCTGGCTTTGTTCTGCTCACCATTTTCATCGGGCATCAGTTTTACCAGTTTGTTCAGCAGTTCCTAGGCCCCGGGCACACCATCGTCCAGCGGCCAGCGTCGGTTGACGCTTTTCTCCCCATCGGCGGGCTGATGGCCTTCAAGTATTTTCTTTTTACGGGGATCATCGAACCGGTACACCCGTCGGGATTCATTATGTTCGTCGCCATCCTCGGAGTTTCCCTCGTTATGAAAAAGGGCTTTTGCGGCTGGATCTGCCCCATCGGTACGATTTCCCAATACACATGGATGCTGGGTGAGAGGGTTTTCGGCCGGAACTTCCGCATGGGTAAATTCATGGACATCTCGCTCCGGTCGCTTAAATACATTCTCCTCGGCATCTTCCTGATCCTGATCGGCGTTGCCATGGCGCCGAACATGATGGTTCTTTTCATGATTACCGACTATTACAAAGTCGTGGACGTGCGGATGATGAAGTTTTTCACCGAGATGTCATCTCTCACGATGTGGGTCCTTATTGCGCTCGCTATGCTCTCAGTGCTATACAAGAACTTCTGGTGTCGCTATCTCTGTCCCTACGGCGCCCTCCTTGGTCTTTTGAGCCGGCTGAGCCCTTTAAAGGTACGGCGGAACGAGGGCAAGTGTACCAACTGTCACGCTTGCACCCGGCATTGCCCAACGATGATCGATGTTGAAAGCAAGCAGGTCATCAATTCCGAGGAATGCTTCGGTTGCCTGACCTGCGTGAGCCACTGCCCCTCACAGGGCGCGCTCGATCTTACTTACAAGCTCGGGAAAAAAAACGGTATCGTAAAACCCTGGCTTTTCCCGGTGCTCCTCGTTGCTCTTTTTTATCTGGTGATTGGCTTCGGTATGGCAACGGACAATTGGAATTCGAAAATCCCTCATGAAGAGTACCAGCAGCTTATTCCGGAAGTGCAGCAGGAATATTCAAAGCGGTGAATACCGCCTGCCGTATCAAGCGCACGACTCAGTACGCATCTTGATTTAGGCTGAATCTTGCGGCTGCTGGGAGTAAAACGCGCTTCGCTTGTTATCACCTGCGGGGCCTTGAACCCCGCAGATGATCAAAGGGATGCTTAGAGACCTCTTGAGACCCCAAGCATAAGATGCTCCGCAGTAAGTCTGCCGGGGTATATCCTCCTGATAAAAAATTTGCGGAGTTTTGTGCCCCGCGGATTTGTAAATTCCCAGTTGCTTAATCGACTATGCCAAATCCCCTGCCGCGAAGGTGATCTCATCGCGGAAGGTCTTGATTAGATAGACCGATTTCATCACCTCCCTGTCCATGACATCCACGAGCGCCGCATTGAGCCCGGCACCGGCCAGGTAGCTGAGGTAGGATGAAGCGACCACCGACTTCAGATTTTTCGGAAGGCCAGCGGTGACATTTGATAGCCAGATAACGGTATTGAGCGGCGGGTCAACCATCTCATTCAGCACTACGATGCTCTCATGAGCATTGAGCAGATGCTCCTGTCCCATGCCTTTGCTGATGTGCACCACCGATGGGTCGGCGAATAGCCGTTCATTAGGAATATCGGCGGCATTCGCTTTTTCGAGAAGATCCTCGACAATAAGCAGCTTGGCCTCAAGCGTAGACGGCACGGTGCCCTTCAGCGCCCTGACGACGAGGTTTGATTTTGTTTTGCTGACCAGGGCAAGGAGGTCGTCAGGATTCTTTTCATCAGCCGAAAAGTAATTGATGATCGGGGGTTCCTCGCAGAGCGGAATCGCCTTGCTCAGCGCGTTCACATTCCTCGAATCCAGGCAAAGCGGCAGACCACTGCCCTTTTGAACCGCATCGGTCACGAAGGGAAGAAGTTCTTCGTCACCGATCCCGTCGGACGAAACCTGCACATTGATGAGCTCGGCGCCTCTTGCCACAAGAGCCCTTGCCATGGCTTCTATGGTTTTCCCATCCTTTTTCTTTAACGCTCCCATATAATCCGCGTTCCGTGTGTTTAAGTTATCTGCAATAACGAGCATGCCATCCTCCTTCACGAGATGATATATACTAAAACGGTCCGATATGAATAAAGTATAGCATAATTCTCCGATGGGCAGTTCGTCGCACACAACGAACTTGACAAAATGCCGTTATCCTTTATTATTGATTGCATGAAGAATGAGAAGCTGGATCTTTGGCACAAAGATATCCTCGTGCCACGGCTGAGGCAGGCGAATGCCGGCCTTTCCGAGTATACCTTTGCCAATCTCTACCTTTTCAGGTATAACCACGATTACGAGGTCATCACGGACCGAAATATCTTTATCAAAGGGAAATCATATGATGGCCATCTCTACCTCATGCCGGCCGCAGATGTGCGTAGCCTGGATCGTGAGTACCTGAAGGACCTCATGAAAACCGTGGATTTCCTTTTTCCGATCCCCGAGGCATGGCTTCCTTTTTTTGAGCATGATGAGTTCGAGGTCGAATTCAAAGAGGGTGATCAGGATTATGTCTATACCGTCGAAAAGATGAGGACTTATAAAGGAAGGAACCTGCACAAGAAAAGGAACCTTCTCAAGCAGTTTCTGGACCTCTATACGCACGATGCTCTGCCGCTCACCGATGATCGCCTCGACCATGCACGCTTTATTCTCAAGGACTGGCAGGAGACGTCGGCGATGAGCGCGGCCGATACGGATTTTACCCCCTGTCTCGAAGCGCTCAATCGCTATGACGAACTTGTCCTTTGCGGCGGAATTTACTACGCGGATAACGAGCCAGCTGGCTTTGTACTCGGTGAAGAGGTGAATAACGAGACCTTTGTCCTGCATTTCGCCAAGGCGCGCGTCAAATTCAAGGGTATTTACCAATTTATGTTCAACAACTTTGCAAAGATCTTGCCGCCGCAATACAAATTTCTAAACCTTGAGCAGGACTTGGACAAGGAAAACCTTCGTGTCTTCAAATCATCGTATGTGCCTGACCTGATGCTGCGCAAAGCCAGGGTTAAACTGAAATAAAACTGTTGATTAAATCGTTTGACGCGGATTATAATAATTACTCGCAATGGTGGCTTTTCTCTTCCAGAACAGATCATCAATAGCTCAACGGGTCCGGCATACGATATTGTCATTTCTGAAAATTTCTAAAACGGTGGGGGGATCTCTCAATGAAACTTACCGAGACGGAACAGAAGCGGTATACGCGTCAGATGATGATGGAGGGTTGGGGCGAAGAAACGCAGAAGAAAATAAAAAAGTCCACGGTCTTCATCGCCGGTGCGGGTGGGCTCGGATCGCCGGTGTCGATCTACCTTGCCGTTGCCGGAGTCGGCAACATCAGTATCTGCGATTACGATTCCCCTGATTGGTCCAACCTCAACCGACAGATACTGCATGACCATACTCGGATTGGCATGAACAAGGCTGTTTCCGCAAAGATGACTTTAGAGCGGCTCAACTCTGAGATCGCGGTTACGGCCTTTACGGACAAGATCGTTGAGGACAACGTGGATCGGCTGGTCGGCGACGCCAACATCATTCTCGACTGCATGGATAATTTTCCGACCCGATTTCTCTTAAATGAATGCGCCATCAGAAAAAAGATTCCTCTCGTGTATGGCAGCATCTGGGGCATTGATGGTAGGCTGTCGTTCATCCAGTCCCCGGAAACACCGTGCCTGCGCTGCATCTTTCCAGAAGCTCCCCCCAAAGAGGTCTTTCCAGTGCTGGGCGCAACGCCTGCGGTTATCGGATCGCTTCAGGCCCTTGAGACGCTGAAATACCTTTCTGGCACGGGCACGAACATTAAGGGACAGCTTCTCGTATGGGAAGGTGCTGCAACAGACTTTAAAAAATTCAAAATACGCAAGGACCCCGACTGTCCGACGTGCGGAAAATAATTGCCGAAAATTGGTAATAAAGTTAATTTTACATCTCAAGCTCAAAAAATGCTTGCCAGCTTGATGCGACGTTTCGCTACGTTCAAAGTATTCGCGTCCTGCGTAACTAAGCAGCTTTGCTGTTTCCTCTAACAGTTCAGGGCTACTACGGCTGTCTATTGTATTCATTATGAAAAAAGTCGGTTTTGCTTATGATGAAGTTTTTTTGCGCCATGAGCCGCCGGTCTGGCATCCCGATTCACCCGACCGCCTCACTAATATTATTATCACGCTTAAGGCATCAGGCATATGGCCCAAGCTAATTTTCCTCAGACCACGGCGGGCGACGTTCGACGATATCGCCCGTGTCCATAGCCGCGAGTATATCGAAAAGATCAGGAACTTCGGGTCCGGAGAGCTCGATCCCGACACTTTTCTGTCGGAGGGTACGCTTGATGCTGCGCTATTCGCGGCAGGGGCGGCCATGGAGGCAGTGGAGCAGTGCAGGAATGCACAGATCGACCGGGCGTTTTGCGCAATCCGGCCCCCGGGACACCATGCCGAAGCAGATCAGGGCATGGGTTTCTGCATCTTCAATAATGTGGCCGTGGCCGCTCGGTATGCTCGGTTCATCGGCTACCGGCGCGTTTTTATCGTCGATTTTGACGCGCACCACGGTAACGGAACCCAACACATTTTTGAGCAGGACGACAGCGTCTTTTATTTCAGCACACACCAGCATCCCTACTATCCCGATACAGGCAAGGACATGGAGCGTGGCAAAGGTAGGGGTCTTGGCTTTACCTACAACATCCCGATCCAGGCAGGTTCCGGAAACAGGGTTTATCTGACGGTGTACCAGGACATTCTGCCCGGGCTCATCCAGCGTTTCGATCCTGACCTTGTCCTCGCTTCAGCCGGGTACGACATCCACGTGAATGATCCCCATGCCAATATCCGCGTTTCCGACGAAGGTATCCACGGCATTGTCCGAAGCATTCTTGGCAGCTGCATCTCTTGCCCAGCGGTGTTCGTTCTGGAAGGAGGTTATGATCTTCGATCGCTCTGCGATTCAGTGAAAATTACGATAGAGGAAATGCTGAGGAAGTAGAGAGTTTCTTCAAACACAGGCCAATCCTCAAATGAGAGATACACAAAGTCACAGCAACGCTAACCTCAGTGGACCGAGCTTTAACGGCTGCGATCTCGCCGGATGCAAACTGCGCATTTCGTACTTCATCGTTGAATCGTTTATAAAAGCGATCCTTGACAAGCCTTATCTTATGTTCTCCTCATTTACAGGTCCTGATTTTACCGCTATTAGGGGAAGCGAACGTTACGAACTCGAAATTTGCCGCTGCGACTTTCGAGAAAAGCGAACCTGTCGAATGCAAATCTGAAGATGACTGACGCGGCTATGGTGCTTTGTAGCGATGCAGTGATGACAAAGATCCCTGCCCGGATGCGCCGCCCTTTCAAGATGCTATTTCCGCGGTATAAACTTTCACGGCACGGACCTGGAAAATGCATACGTCTCTTTGGCCGACCTGCGTGAGACAGATAACCTCGATGCCGTGCAGATCGCTTCAAACTACGGATATGCCGTAATGCTCAATGCCCGCCTGAGAAACACAGTCTTTACCCGCACCTGGCTCGAAGGCCTTCTATTCAATGAGGAAGTGAGGGATATGCTTGCAAATATTCACGTGATTCGTCCCTACGGGGAACGGCGCAAAGTTAACAGTGATCACTGATCAAGCCACCAAGTATCCTCTATATCACGCTCTCACCACTCCGCGTTGTTCGTTTTTATAGTTGACATGCCGCCATGATACAGTGTACAAAAGAACCTATCGAATTTCAGGAGGATCAAGACAACATCTATGGCTGAACCAAACAAAATCATCTACTCCATGGTGGGGGTGGGCAAGTTTTACGACAAAAAGCCGGTGTTGAAGGACATCTATTTGTCCTACTTCTACGGCGCCAAGATCGGCGTGCTCGGTTTGAACGGATCGGGCAAAAGCTCATTGCTCAAGATCATGTCGGGAGTGGACAAGGAGTTTGTGGGAGAGGCCGTGCTCTTGCCGGGCTACACCGTGGGCCTGCTCGAACAGGAGCCGAAACTCGATCCCGATAAAACCGTTCGACAGATCGTGGAGGAGGGCGTCCAAGGGACGGTTGATCTCCTGAACGAGTACAACAAAATCAATGAAAGCTTCGCGAATCCCATGACCGACGACGAGATGAATAAACTCATCGCGCGTCAGGGAGAGGTGCAGGAGAAGCTCGATCATCTGAACGCCTGGGAGTTGGACAGCCGGCTCGAAATGGCCATGGACGCCCTGCGCTGTGCTGCCGGCGACACGAACGTGAAAGTTCTCTCTGGCGGCGAGAAGCGACGTGTGGCGCTCTGCCGGTTGCTTCTTCAAAAGCCCGATATCCTTCTTCTTGATGAACCCACGAACCATCTTGACGCGGAGTCCGTTGCCTGGCTCGAACATTATCTCCAGCAATACGAAGGCACGGTTATCGCGGTCACGCATGACCGCTATTTCCTCGACAATGTCGCGGGCTGGATCCTTGAACTCGACCGAGGCCAGGGCATTCCGTGGAAAGGGAACTACTCCTCATGGCTCGAGCAGAAGCAGGAGCGCCTGAAACAGGAAGAGAAGACTGAAAGCGACCGGCAAAAGACGCTCCAGCGGGAGCTCGAATGGATCAGGATGTCTCCCAAGGGGCGGCACGCGAAATCGAAAGCGCGTATCAGTTCCTATGAGCAGCTTTTGAGCCAGCAGGGAGAGAAGCGTGCGAAAGAGCTCGAGATTTACATTCCACCCGGACCGAGGCTCGGCAAGGTCGTCATAGAAGCTGAAAATGTTGCCAAAGCCTATGGCGACAACATCCTTGTGGAAAATATGTCATTCATGCTTCCGCCGGGCGGTATTGTCGGAGTCATCGGACCGAATGGTGCCGGTAAAACCACACTATTCCGCATGATCACCGGCCAGGACAGACCGGACAAAGGTACGATCAAAATCGGTGAGACCGTCAAGCTCGCGTATGTGGATCAAAGCCGCGACGTGCTGGACCCAAACAAGACGATCTGGCAAGTGATTTCAGAGGGCCAGGAGCAGGTGCAGCTCGGCAAGCACCTGATGAACTCCCGAGCCTACGTGTCGCGATTTAACTTCGGCGGTACGGATCAGCAGAAGAAGGTAGGCGTGCTGTCCGGTGGAGAACGGAATCGAGTACATCTTGCGCGCATCCTGAAAGAGGAAGCGAATGTGCTGCTACTTGATGAACCGACGAATGATCTTGATGTGAACACCATGCGGGCGCTCGAAGAGGGGCTTGAAAACTTCGCGGGCTGCGCCGTGGTGATCAGTCATGACCGCTGGTTCCTTGACAGGATCGCAACGCACATACTGGCGTTCGAAGGTGAAAGTAAAATCGTTTTCTTTGACGGGAACTACTCGGAATACGAAGAAGACCGCAAGAAGCGCCTTGGTGCGGATGCGGACCAGCCGCACCGGATCAAATACCGGCATTTAACAAGGTAAAATGGTACAACGTAACCATACATAGGCAGAACAGAAGGACGCGGAGAGGAGCAGCAGTCCACTGGAGTAAGCATCATCCTTAATACCCGATTTAAATTTCTCTTGTGAATTTCCTGTACCCGAATTTTTTCCGATGTGCGTTGTGCCTCGTAGTGTTGATCTGTGTTAATCCGAGGTTTGAAAAGGGGGAGTTTATGTCAGAATTTAAAGACGTAACGGTTGTTCGTGAGGCGAACATCTATTTCGACGGCAAGGTGACCAGCAGGTCCGTGCTGTTTCAAGACGGATCCAAGAAGACGCTCGGCGTGATGCTTCCAGGCGAGTTCGAGTTCAGCACCGCAGACAAGGAGCTCATGGAGATCCTGTCCGGTGAACTCGATGTGCTCCTGCCGGGAGAGACATCCTGGAAGGCTGTCAAGAGCGGACAGTCCTTTGAGGTGAAGCCGAATGCGAAATTCAAGCTCAAAGTGAAGAGTCTGACCGACTATTGCTGTTCGTTTATCAAAGGTTAAAAAACAGCTATGTTGATGTTTTAAGTGCTGAACCGTTGAATGGATTGCTGTGGATGTGAACTCTGAACTATTTATTTCGGGAAGGAGCAAATATGAAAACGATAGCAAATATCGTAATCGTACTGGCCATGACGATCGGGGCATTCGGGTGTCAGCAGAAGAAGGAAGAGCAACGCCCGGTAACCTATACTCCCCCGCTTCCGTCGCAGACCGAGATCCGTCAGCTTGAGCAGGCGGTAAAAATGTCGCCCAAGAACAAAGAGGAGTGGATTCGCCTCGGCAATGCGTTAATGGATTCCCAGCAGTTTAATGAGGCCATTGATGCCTATGAGAAAGCGCTGGCCCTAGACCCACAGAATGTACCCGTGCGGGTTGACATGGGGACCTGCTATCGTGGGATTGGAAAGCCCGACAAGGCGGTCGAAGAGTACCGAAAGGCGCTTAAAATCAATCCCAACTTCCCGAACGGGCACCGCAATCTCGGCGTAGTTCTGGCCAATGACCTGCACAACAACAAGCAGGCAATTCCGGAGTTTCAGAAGTATCTTGAACTCGCACCGAACGCAGCTGATGCCGAGGAAATTAGAAAAACGATCCAGACGCTGTCCATCGAGAAATAATCAATCAATAGGCTTGCTTATTACAAACAACGTAAAAAGCCCCTGGCGGGCAAATTATGGCTTTGTTTTCTTTCTTATGTGCATGTTCTTTGCACTCTATATGTGATTTAGCCGTTTTCGTATTTATTAATCTGTTCGAATTGCCTGCGTTCATTCGTAGTACTGCTTTCTCAATGTTCATTACTGTTTCAAAATTCACAATTTTGCTCGCCATTTCACGTACCACCAGCCAATGCATTAAGCGTGGCCAATATCTTTTTTCAATTCATTGACGTTGGGTGGATTTTTTTAGAGTCCCTGTCAAAGAGCGGATGAAGACGCGACACACCCGATACGTCAGCGATGTAATCCTTCCGACGCCCTTCCGTCATTCGAATCCTAAATATTCCTTCCGCAGAGGCAAGAAGGTCTTGCCTGACAGAGTAGCAGGTGAGCCTTTCGGCGCAGCGAGCCTTATCAGCATGGGCGCTGAATCGATGTGGCCTCCTGCTTCGCTGGTGTATCTTGATCTCCCTCGTAGGACTTCCTGCCTAAAGCCCCTCATGGTGTAAGGTTTCTGCATGACAAATTAATCTAACTGATTTGAGCCAGCTCGCTCAACTGCTGGTCGAACTCCTGTGTCCTTGCGTCGTGCTCCTCAGTTACCGTCTCAAGCTCGGCAAAGAGCTTCTCGATATTTACTTTTGCATTATTGACCGAATTCGAAAGCTGCTTGATGGTGAGGGCCTTGCCTTTAACGGAGGCTTCAAGCAGTTCCTGTGTATCGCGCTCTACTGCCTGTTCCAGCTTCGTGATCTCTTCTTCAATGGCCGCGATCCTGCTCTTAAGCGAACTCAGAACCCTTGATTTGTCCGCCACGATTGCAGTACGTTGCTTTTTCGTATCCTTCCGGTTCACATGTTTGTCAATCTGCCTCTTCTTTCCCTTTTTTACATGCGCTCCACCTTCGTCGCTCCATCCTACTCGCTCAAGAAAATCGAGATAGGTACCTTCGAAAATCGAGACGGAATCGTTGTCATAGACGATCAGCTTGGTCGCTATGGCCTCGAGAATCAACTCGCTGTGTGTCACGATGATGACGGCGCCGTCGAAGGCCTCGATCGCCTCGATCAGAGAATCAATGGATTCCATATCAAGATGGTTTGTGGGCTCGTCGAGCATGAGCATATTGGCCGGCGAGACCAGGAGTTTGCCGAGCAGCACGCGGCTTTTTTCTCCGCCGGAGAGAACGCTCACTTTTTTGAGCGCATTGTCGCCGTCGAACATCATGAGGCCGCAGATCGAGCGGGATTCTCCCTGAGCGTTGTCAGGGTGCGCATCCATGATCTCCTGCAGAGCAGTCTTTTCCGGCCGCAGGCGGTTAATATTGGTCTGGCCGAAGTAGGCGGTCTTTGTGTTCGGGTGGAGCTTGATGCTGCCGTTGGTGGGAGCCATTTCCCGGGCTAACAGGTTCAGGAGCGTTGTTTTGCCCTTGCCATTCTTGCCGATTACGCCGATGCGGTCCTTTTTGCCTACCGCGAATGAGATCCCGTCGATCAGCTTTGGGCTGTCCCGGGAGAAGCCGAAGGATAGATCGTCCACAGTCATGAGCCACTTGGCCTCGAACGGCGCCGACCGGAACTTGAAGTCGAGCGACCTGAGCTCCTCAAGCTTGTCGAGTTTCTCGTGTCTTGCGAGCGCTTTGACGCGCGACTGGACCGCGCTGGCTTTGGTAGCCTGAGCCCGGAACCGGTTGATGAACTGCTCGACTTCCTTGCGCTTCTTTTCATCGTTCTGTCGCGTCTTCTCGTAGATTTCCTCCTCCAGAAGGATTTGATCGTAGAGCTTCTGGGTCCCACCCGCTATTTTCCTCATTTTGCAGCGGTGAATGATCATGGTGTGGGTCGTCACGCTGTCCATAAAGTCACGGTCATGGGTGATGATGATCATCTCGTTTCTCCAGGCGCGCAGGAACTGCGTGAGCCAGCGGACAGAGACGATGTCGAGATAATTCGTGGGTTCGTCGAGAAGAAGCAGGTTGGGTTCGGAAACAAGCACCTTGGCAAGGTTCAGACGCACTTGGTACCCGCCAGAGAGCGCTGACGGATGGTGGTCGAAATCATTATTTGTGAATCCGAGGCCATGAAGGATGGCCTCGGCCTTATAAGTTTCGTCAATGTGGTCTTCATTTTTCGGAAGGGCAAGGCATGCTTCCTGAAGAACCGTATTTTCAGCGAAGTGGATGTGCTGGGAGAGGTGGCCGATGGTGTAACCGGAGGGCGTTGTGATCGTTCCGGCGTCTTGGTGTTCCTCGCCTAGGATCATGCGAAAGAGCGTGGATTTGCCGTGGCCATTCCGCCCTACCAGCCCCACGCGCTCACGAGGATTGACGGTAAAGCCGACGCCGTCGAACAGCACCTGCTTCCCGTAGGATTTTTCAATGTTGGTGACCTGGAGCATTCGTTTCCCTTCAATAATCGGATATGCTGCATAAATACAGTCTTTTATAATAACGCAGGAGAACTTATATGGCAAATGATTTTTTGATGATTTTTTGAGGCAAAGGAAGGGATCAGCCTGTGTAGGTCCGGCCGTTTCGCGGTTTTGCGTAGCATCTTTCCGAGGAATACATTGATTGGGTTAGACCGGATCAAAAAGAGCAGGAGGGGTAATTTTCTGATGCCCCTCTTCATGTAGTCCCGATTGAAGCTCCACGCTTCGTTTGTCCGATTGCAATCCTTATTTGCAGGTGTCGAAGACGAATTTCATCATTCGCGATGCGAGAAATGACCTGCCGAAATTGAGATATAAGATCGACTTGGAACTTTCCTCGGCATCAACCTTATCACGCAGTATTTTCCTCTAGAAAAAGGACGGCATTATCTCCTCATCTTCCTTGCGCCATGCCGGATCGACAATGCAAATGAATTTGAGGTCGCTTTCCCCGGTATTAGTGATACTCTGTTTCGCCCAAGGAGGAATGTACACGGTTGACCCGGGCTTCACCGATGCGTCTTCGTCGTTGATATGCATGATGCCTTCACCTTCTATAATGTAATAAATTTCAGAAGTCCTGAGCCGGTGTGCCCAGGTCGTATTGCCCGGTTTCACAACTGCGTGTGCCAGGCTGTAGCGAAGAGCTAGGTTCTCCTTGTCCGGGTGCAGTATCTCACGAAGCAGACAGTTGTCTCCGGCAACGAATTCCTCGCAATCATGTAATTCACGGATGAACATCAGAAATACTCCTCTAACAAAAAAAACAGAAGCCCCGCGCTTAACATACGGGGCACAAGGTACGTAGAACAAAGTTCATCCCGTCTTTTATTTGCAGTTGCCGATCCTTTTTCCGCTCATGTGATAGACGATCTTAGATTTTTCACCCTTTTTATCGACTTTTTCCATCGTCATCATGCCGCTGAAGGATGTCTGTTTGTACTCCATTTCCCCGGAGACGATGCTGCTGTCTTTGCATTGCGTCGTCCAGGTAGTCTTGTTTCCCACCACCTTCACATCTTTATTTTCACAGTCGTCCTTTCGTTGCGAGGCGCTGGGGATTGTTTTTTGCGAATCTTTCAAATCTTCTTTAGTGTAGCAATGGGTGGTGACCATGGGCTGCATGGCAAAGGGCATATTTGCCATTTCCATCTTCATCGTGATCTCCCAGTTGCCGTCCTGCATAGTGGCGGGAGCAGCAAAAAGAGGCGCTGCTGAAACCAGCAAAAGCGCGAAAAAAAGACTTATAATCTTCATACGTTGTTCCCCTTTCTTTTTTGAAGCAATGATAACGAAAGCCTATTCTCCTGTCAAGCTGTTTGCCGCAGGGTTGCGTATCAGACACACACCCGCATCCTGCAGTTCAGACAGGAACAGAAAACAAAAATATCCCCTCGCCCATAAATAATTCTGTTTATTTCATCTTAATTGCATGCCCGCGTCGGCTTGACGCCCACATCGGAGGCACTTGACTCTCTTAAGTCAAAGAAGTACAATCACCGGGCTTGGGGAGCAGGCAATTATGAAACAGGAAGAACTCACGTCACTCAAAAACTGGTTTGCCAGCTATTGCGCCTCTTTCTCCACCTCTGTTCGGGAAGATCAGCGGAATATAAGGGTTAAAGAGCGCCACACGCTGGAGGTCTGTTCGAATGCCTTGCGGATCGGACGCGCCTTGCAGTTGAATAGAGAGGACATGCTGCTCGCCGAGGCGATTGCGCTGCTTCACGACGTCGGCAGGTTCCCGCAATATCAGCGGTATAAGACCTTCGACGATGGCATATCGGTAAACCACGCAACCCTGGGAGCACAGGTGCTTCTCGAGAAGAACGTACTCAGGACATTGCCCAAAGATCAGCGCGAACTTATTGTGCATGCCGTGACGCTGCATAATGTGTACTCCCTGCCGGGAAAACTTGATGATAGGACCATGATGTTCGTCAAACAGATCCGCGATGCGGACAAGCTCGATATCTGGCGCGTGTTTGTAGACTATTTCAATCAGGAGCCCGACGGCAGGGCAACTGCTGTCGGGCTTGGACTACCTGATATCCCAGACTACTCGCCTGGGATTCTTTCTTGTCTAACCAATGGTGAATTGGCCAACAAGCGGGACCTGCGGACTTTGAATGATCTCAAGATTCTCCAGTTGACGTGGCTATATGATCTAAATTTTGAAGCTTCGCTCCGCATGGTGCTCAAACGGGGATATATCGATAAATTAGCTGTGGTGCTTCCCGACGTTCAGGAGATTAACGATGCAGTGAATTTTGTCCGGGCCTATGTGGACAGGAAGCTGGCGGGCGTCTGATAGGCCTTTCTGCGCTGGAAAAGTCAAAATTAGTCTTTGCTTCGGGATGCTTAATTTGGTAAGATGAGTTCAGTCGCCCTATGAGCAAGAATGGCATGCAACCTGTTTAAACCACGGTGTTTAAGGAGTTTTGGCGTGGTTTGATCAGGCAACGCCGACGTCCTTTGCATCTTTTTGTTTTGCTCAAGGCGATTAAGTGTAGATAAGTCATTAAGTAGGCAACGCGATTTTTTTATAAGCCGTCTTTACTAGAAGTATAGCGACACAGCTTAATTTTTCAATGTTTATAAACATCGATCTTGCTTCGTTTCGCTCGAAATGATTGCATACATAAGTTATAGAACGTATCAATCCATAGTTCCGTACAAAGAGCCATATTCTTTTGGTTTGACATTGAGGGAGTTTAATGCGAAATAACATTGTTTCACTCGGCGCCGATGAACTCAAGTACGAGATCCGGGAAATCGTCGCTGTAGCCAAGGAATTCGGCAAGCTGGGTCTCGAGATCAACTGGGAGAACATCGGTGATCCGGTGCAGAAAGGCGAGAAGCTTCCGGACTGGATCAAGGACCTAATCATCGGCACTATGAAAGATGATCTGACGTACGCATATTCGCCCACGAAGGGGCTTGATGCGACACGAGAGTATCTTGCCCAAAAGGCGAACAGGAACGGCGGCGTCAAGATCACGAAGGAAGATATCATTTTCTTCAATGGGTTGGGTGATGCCATCAGCAAGGTTTACGGACAGCTCCGGAAGGAATACCGAGTTGTCGGCCCGAGCCCGGCCTACAGCACCCATTCATCGGCGGAGGCATCGCACGCGGGTTCGGAGTATGTTTCCTACCGGCTCGACCCGAACAATCTCTGGTACCCTGATCTGAACGACCTCAGAATGAAGGTGAAGTACAACCCTTCCATCTCCGGCATTTTGGTCATCAATCCGGACAACCCAACGGGTGCAGTCTACCCGCGGGAGGTACTACTCGAGATCGTAGCCATCGCGAAGGAATTCGACCTGTTTGTCGTGTGCGATGAGATCTATATCAATCTGGCCTATAACGGTAAGAAGGCGGTGCCCCTTGCCGACGTGATAAATGGCGTGTGCGGAATCTCGATGAAGGGTATTTCCAAGGAACTCCCTTGGCCCGGCGCTCGGTGCGGATGGGTTGAGGTGTACAATGCAGATAAGGATCCTGTCTTCGCGAAATACATTAAGAGCATTGTAGACGACAAGATGCTTGAAGTCTGTTCCACCACACTGCCGCAGAAGGTGATCCCTGCAGTCATGAGCGATCCTCGGTACGAAAAACATATTGCGCACCGGAATGCCGTCTATGAACAGCGTTCACGCATCGCCTATGATCTTCTAAGGGATATCCCGGGCATCATAGTGAACCAGACAAACGGCGCTTTCTACATGACCGTCATGTTTCGTGATAATGTCCTGAAGCCGAATCAGAAACTGGCTGTTGCAAACTCCGCAGCCAAGGAAAGGGTAGAGCAACTTGTGAAAGATGTTGTTGCGCTCGACAAGCGGTTCGTCTATTACTTGCTGGCTTCCACAGGCATCTGCGTTGTGCCACTCACGGGATTCAACTGCGACCTCCAGGGGTTTCGCGTTACGTTCCTCGAATCGGATGACGCGAAGTTCAGATGGATCTTCAGTGTCCTACGGGACAAGATCTCGGAATATCTGCAGAGCGCCTGAGTATTGCCGGGCATCAGGATGAATGCGCCACACGATAGATTCCGGTATCGGGACATATGTTCACCACTACGTGCCCGCCAAATGCTTCCAGTGGCAATCCCTTTATCGATACGGACTTGCTCACAACGCCACAGTGCGTTTAGCTGGAAGAGCCCCTTTTGGTTGTTATCGCTTCCCACTTCAGTTCCATCCATTCGCCAGTCGAGGTTACAAAGTCCTATCTAAAGACCATCAATATTGAATGTCTCTATGTTTGAAGGATCTGTATTTTTGATATTTGCCATACAAAAGCGCATGGAAGGTGGGAGCTTTTGAAAGTGAAAAAACGCGAGTCGGTCTTCGCGTTGGGTGGTATCGCCCATGATTTTAATAAGCTGCTCGTCGGGATACTCAGCAACATCGAGCTGGTCAATATGCAAGTCGTTTTTCATGGATGGACTTATTATATGCTGACCGAGGCGGAGAAAGCCACATACAGGGTGAAAGACCTGACGTCCCAATTCCTGATGTTTGGAAAGGGGGAGCGTCGGCCAGAACGATGATCGTCGCTGCGAACACCATACGGGATGCAGCCCGTTTGGCCCTCAGGGGCGCAATTCGAAGCCCATTGTTCCCATTCCTGAAGACTCTTGGCTTGTCGAAGCGGATGAAGGCCAGCTGAACCAAGTCATCAGCGATCTGGTCATTAATGCGGACCAAGCCATGCCCGGAGGAAAGCGATCATCATTGGCTGCAGGTATGTCACACTTGGGCCTAACGAGGTGCCCGCGCTCGTGGAAGAAACCTATGTAAAAGTATCTATCGGAGACCAAGGGTTGGGAATATCCGGAGAGCACCTCTCGCGGATTTTCGATTCCAATTTTAATACAAAGCAGAAGGGGTGCGGTCTTGGACTTGTAATGTCGTGTGCCATCATTAAAAAACATCTCGGAACCATTACAGTCGAGACCGAGGAGGGGAAGGGCAGCTTGTTCCATGTTTATCTCCCCGCTAAAGTAGATGCAGTTCCGAAGAATGCGGTCAGGAATGGGGATCTTCCCCCGGGAAAGCGGAGGATTCTCGTAATGGATGATGATGAATTCATCCGAGATGTCTGCGGTCATATTCTGCAGGCTCTCGGCTATGATGTTTTTTCCGCGATCGATGGAGCGGAGGCGCTTTACCTTTACTGGATTTCGAGAGAATCAGGAACTCCCTGTGACGCAGTCATCATGGACCCGACTATTGTAGGGGTCATGGAAGGAAGAGAGGCTATACAGAAACAGCTTGAGTTCGATCCCGATGCTAAAGCAATCGTGTCGAGTGGTTATCCGAACGATCCCGTGATTGCACATTATGAACAATGCGGTTTTAAAGGAGCTGTCGCGAAACCCTATCGAATGAAAGATCTGGGTGAGGTATTGCAAAAAGTACTTTGTTCCCAGTAGTTGCCCACGGAATCTAATGGGGGCATGTGAACGACATTTTTCTTGATTTTTTGGGCAGTTCGTACGATAATGGCCGACTTACAGCACTTATTTCACTTTCCAGTCTGAGGAGGATCGTAACAATGAGAATCATTCTGTTGGGCGCACCGGGCGCGGGCAAAGGCACGGTTGCGAAACTTTTAACGGCTCTGGACGGTTCAGTCCAGATTTCCACCGGCGATATTTTGCGCGGCGCGGTGAAGGCCGGAACACCGCTCGGCAAAGAAGCGCAGGGTTTTATGGACCGGGGCGACCTGGTTCCCGATTCTCTTATCATGGGCATCATGGGTCAGCGGCTGCAAGAGAAGGATTGCCAGAAGGGGTTCCTGCTCGACGGGTTCCCGCGAACAATACCCCAGGCCGATGCGCTCGGCGAGCTTCTTCAGAAGCACAACATCAAGCTCGATCTGGTGGCGAACATTGAGGTTCCGCGTGATGTGATCCTCGACCGTCTAACGACGCGCCGGACCTGTTCCAACTCCTCTTGCCAGGAGATCTACAACGTAAAGAGCAATCCACCGGCGCCTGGGGACAAGTGCAAGAAATGCGGCAGCCCGACTATTCAACGCGCCGACGAGACTGTGGAAGCCATTAGCAAGCGTCTTGATGTCTACAACGAAAAGACCGCTCCGCTCATCGGCTATTACGAAAAGAAGGGCATGCTTCTCACTATTAAAGAGGCCAGCAGCGACGGGGTGGTGAATGCCATCAAGAAGGGGATTGCTGCGAAGAAGTAATTCCTGTTGTTGTCGAATAAGAAAAGGCGGGATGCAGGTCATCCCGCCTTTTATAGTCAGCTCCTTGTATTAGGATTGATTAATCCGGGGTCGGCAATGATCACGATATTGTGGATAATATAACCCATTTTAAATTGCCATCATAAATATCTATGAGTAAATTGTAGCGATTCAGGTGGTGTTAAATACTAATTATAGTGCCATCAGTTTTAAGACGGTAGGTAAATTGAAGAAGCACTTTGATAATTTTCTAAACAGTCTCAACCCACCAAGCTGAATCACACATTTATTTACACGAACAAAACACCATTTCTTGCCAGAGAGCAAAGACAAGAGCAGTTCTTAGCTAATTCATAGCCATTGTGAATATATTCAAAATCATTGCTGTCCAAGATAATCTAATTTCTGAGACTGACCCTAGCTAATCAATGCTTTTAGACAGGTAAATCCATTTTCTCCGATCCAGGTTCTCCATCCTGCTGTCCAATTACCAGTACCTCAACACGAGTTGTTCCACAGACGGTACTATCGGCGGTGTTTCAAACGGATTATCCAACCATGTCCATAAATCTCGATACGTAAAGAGATTATAACGGAGCATAGCAACCAGATTCGACAGTGACCAGCCAAGCGTGGATCGGAACTTTAGGTACTTCAACACCAGGATGGCGATTAATGCTGTCCAAATTTGGGTCAACAGAGCATTTCGGCTTGTTCCCACAAACGTCTTGATCTTCAGATTCTGCTTGATCGTCTTGAAAAATACCTCGATCTGCCAACGGTCCTTGTAAATGCTCGCGATGGTCGTCGCACCAAAGGTGAGGTGATTTGTCTACAGAACGATGATCCGTTCATTTTCCTCGTCCCAAACCTCTACTCGTCGCAACGTATGTGGGCACTTCTTAATTGATTCGTAGGCCGTCAGTTCAATAAGTTCGTCTTTGATAATATTCCGGTTGCTGGGAACCTCCCATTTTTCGACAACCCGATAGGCTGCATTGTCCTTCTCTCTCGTTACAAAGAAAATCCCGGCCTGTGTCCATCGTGCAAACTGTTCATAGTCTACATATCCGCGGTCGATTGCCAAAATAGAACCCTTGGGAAACGTGAGCGTATGAGCGATGTTCACTTCATGCACATTCCCTTCGGTTATACTGGCGAAGACCGGAAGGTATCCCTCATGATCCTACAACATGTGAAGTTTGACCGCACCTTTCGTCTGCCGAAACTTTGCCCAGTCAAATAATGTCACACAAAGCTCAATGGTCGTGGCATCGAGGCGGAACAGTTTGTTCTTAAACCGAAAAGGTTTCTTCCCGTGTGCCAGTACCCGGCATTTGGCCAAGAGCTGATAAAACACCTTCTGGTACAATTGCCACGGCCGATGCTCGTTGGCATAGGCCAGAGTGGAGCGTTTGGGCGCCACATCGATACCGAGGTGCTTAAGTTTTCCCAGGCATGTTGCCAGTCCTCTGCATATCTCACGCAGAGAATGCGCTTGACCCAACTGACAGAACAACATTGCGACAAACTGGCCCCAGCAACTGAATCCTTTTACACCCTTCTCGGCTCTCGTTTCCCGTACGGCCCTGACAAAATCCTGATGAGGAAAAATCTGTAGAATCTGTCCGAAGATACTGTTAAACTTGTTCATGGGGATGTCCTCCTCCAGCAAATAATGGTCTTCGACAAACCAAATTTACCTTAAAGAGGTTTCCCCTGCAATTACTCAATTATTATCTTGGACGGGTGTGATTCAAAATATATAAATAAAAGCATAAGGGTAGATATTCCCGCCATTTGTTTGTGCCATTATCACCGGCGATATCTAGTAGCGAACGGGGCTACTCTTTATTCGAATTTTTTTTGTGTAAATATCCGCGGATTTACGTTCGAAGGTTATGTTGGTTCTATTAAATTATTATACTTTATTACCCTGTTCTTCCCTTTAGCTTTTGCCGTATACATTGCTATATCAGCTTGCTTTAATAGTTCTTGTACGGTTGCTCCCTCTTTATAAAACGTTGCACCGATGCTTAGTGTCCGTGACCTGTTCTTTGCATCAAGATTTTCTAGGGCTGAAGACAATTCATTTTTCAATTGTTGAATTTTTTCCATTGGTTTTGTGTTATGTTGATTATCCTTGCGTATTAAAAACAATAAATTGTTAAGACCTTCTCCTAATCGACGATTGTAGGACAAGCTGTTTTACACTGTAGCTTGCTACAGAGGATTGCATATAGGGAAGTATTTGAGAAATCGCAGGGTTCTCGTAAGATAATCGTCTTCCTTCTTATTGATACCCCACAGCTTGCTGTGGGGGAGGTTCATTAAGAGTTGTTGATACATTCCCGAAAGCCTTTGCACGAGCAGAGAAATCAATAAACCACCCTGTCGTAGAGTACTTGATGCTGCTCTTATTCCAGTTCATATCATAGTCAAGCTGAGAAGAGGCAAGATCTTAATGCGAGGCTAGTCATTAATTACGATTACAATTCTTATAAACATAAGCCGACTACTGCAACTTAATTCGAGTCCAGTACGGTAGCCAATAATAATCACGATGCAAATTAGTCTTCTTTTGCTATTTTATTGGTTCAAGTCCTAAGTTAGTAGGCAACTTTACGCCCTTTTTGATCATGTGTCGGAAGCATTCAAGAGAGTGCGACCGCGCGCATGGGAATCGCCTAAGATGCCATGAATCGCTCTCTTTAGCAAGCAGCCGGTAAAGCGATACAAATCGGAGAGAGGTCGTCTTGTACGTAAAATTTGTATCTTTTTTTCGATTTATTAAAAAAAGCTTCTAGAGCGGGGTTTATGACCGAATCGCCATAATTTCACACACTCGATAGGAACTTGATCCAAAATAACAAAGAGGTTTATCATAAGTTCCGGAATAAAGTTCAAGAATACCATGCCTGTCATGATATAAATCATATGAACTTATTATGAAGAATTATATTATGCAATCGTAAAAGGAGGATGCCTATGGACCTGTCAGCTAAAACCAGAGTCAATGATCTTTTAATACGTTACCCCTTTTTAAAAGACTTTCTCATCAGTCTTAATCCCGAATTCAAAATGCTCGATAATCCCTTCATGCGCAAGACCGTGGGCCGGATTGCATCCGTGGGAAAAGTAGCCATGATCGGCGGGATGGATGCGAAAAAACTTCTCGACGACATAGCCGCGGAGATCAAGAAGGAAACCAGCGAGGAGGTCAGTGTTTCGTACGGTGAAGGCGGCCCTGATGAACAGGAGCTTAAGATTGACAAAATGAAGGAAATCATCAAGGAACTTCATGCTGGAAAAGATGCCGAGTCGCAGAAGAAAAAGTTTGAAGAACTGATTAAGGATGTGGCACCCTGGGAAATAGCGCAGATGGAGCAGAAGCTTATTGCCGAAGGCATGCCTGAGACTGAGATAAAAAGTCTCTGCGAGGTACATGTGCAGGTATTCAAAGAAGCGCTGGAGCATAAGACGGTGCCCGGCCTTCCTGCCGGACACCCGGTGCATACGCTGATGCTAGAGAACCGAGTTGCGGAGGATATCCTGAAAGAGCTGGAAGCGATTGCCGATTTTGTCGCGGAAAAAGAAAAGCTCCTTGGCATTCTCGGCCGCCTCGCCCAAATCGACAAGCACTTCCTCCGCAAGGAGAACCAACTTTTCCCGATTATTGAAACGAAGGGCATCACCGGACCCTCGAAAGTCATGTGGGCGCTTCATGACGACATCCGCGCGTTTATCAAGGACGTGCGGAAGCGTATTGTTGATGGGAAGATGGAGAAGGTGGCCTCCGAATCGCTGGTGAAAATGGTTAATGACATGATCTACAAGGAAGAGCACATCCTCTTTCCTATGGCGCTTGAAACGCTTTCCGAAGATGAATGGGCCAAAGTACGAAAAGGAGAAGAGGAGATCGGATTTGCATGGGTTAAGCCCGAAACGGAATGGAAACCTGCGGTGGAATCGTTCCAGCAAGAGCTTCTGGCCGAGAAAGTCGGCAGCCTGAATCTCGATACAGGCCAGCTCACAGCAGAGCAGGTCAACCTGATCCTGGTCCATCTTCCCGTTGATCTTTCTTTCGTGAACGAGAACGATGAGGTTGTTTATTATTCAGCCACGCCTGAGCGTATTTTCCCGCGCAGTCCGGGTGTGATCGGGCGAAAAGTACAGAATTGCCACCCGCACAAGAGCGTGGACATGGTGGAGAAGATTCTTGCATCGTTTAAGGCAGGAACAAAGGATGTAGCGGAATTTTGGATCCAGATGCGCGACAGAGTGATTCTCATTCGGTACTTTGCCGTCCGCGATTCAGCAGGAAAGTACCGTGGTTGTCTCGAAGTTTCCCAGGACATTACAGAGATACAGAAGCTCACAGGACAGAAGAGGCTGCTAGATTGGGAGTAAAACCGATTCTATCCATACATGGGGCGGGATTCTAAACCTGTCTTTTTTCCCAACTCAACATGGTAACTTTTAAAGTGTAGTTAAGCAGAGACTAGCACGGATGACTACAGAAACATCATGGGCTAAAACATATTTCAAATCGCCTAAAAGGAGATATTCAAGACTCTAAACTGTCATGCTGTCCATGTCTATCTGTATATCCGCATATCAAACCTGCGGTTTCCTTGTCATTATTAGGATTCATCGCTTGACTTCAAAAATAATAGTGTGTAATAATTTTCTCACCTATCCGGACTCAGAGCAAATTCTCCGGATGTACTCAATCATAACCTGGTACATCACAAGTGTCTTTAGTGCCATGGTGAAAAGCTCGTCTCATGACATCGAGAGCTAGATGCGATGCCCGGCGCGCTTGACTAGATCCTGGGCAGCAGAATGAGAGAGCAATGTGTTCGGAAGCCACCTGAGCGCGAACAGCTGCTTGAAAGAACGATGGAGATTCGCTATGGGTTCATCCATCTCATCTTATTTTGAAGGAGAATTCGCGTGAAGCGTGTTCTAATTCTAGCAGTTGTGGCAGTGATAGTTATGGCAACAATGGCATTTGCCCGGGAAAACCTATCAGTTTACCTGCAGGTTTTTGGAGGTCATGGACAATGTTACTGTTGTCGACAAGAACAGCGATAAATTCGAGATGAACAAAGATGCTAACACTGAGGTGAAAGGCGACCTCAAGGTCGGAACAAAGGTGACTGTGAAGTACGAGTCCCACGCAGCAAAGATCGAATTAAAAAGAAAGTAAAAGAATAGGACACAGCAAATAGGGATCGGCTCCAGAAGATATCCGGGCGCCACTTTTTTGTGCAGTTCGACGGAAAAACGACAAGCCTGGCTTTTTACAGACGGGGAGAACTCCTTAGTTGCCTACAATCTCACTGGCACACCGCGCTCCTTCAAATACTCCTTCGCCTCCCTGATCGTGTATTCCTTGAAGTGAAAGATCGAGGCAGCCAGGGCAGCATCGGCCTTGCCTTTAGTGAATCCTTCATAGATGTGTTCCAGGTTCCCCACTCCGCCCGAAGCGATGACGGGGATCGTGACTGCTTCCGACACGGCCCGCGTCAACTCCAGGTCGTATCCTGTTTTCTGCCCATCCTGGTTCATGCTCGTGAGCAGTATCTCTCCTGCGCCATACCCTTCCATCTTCCTCGCCCATGCTACTGCGTCGATGCCCATCGGTTTTCTACCGCCATGGGTGTAGACTTCCCATCTTAGTTCAGACATCTGGGTTTTGAGTTTACCACTAGATAGGAAAAGAGATTTGTATTGCGTGTCGCCAGCCCATTTTAAGGGCGGCTTGAAGTCAGGGTCATGAGCGACAACACGCTTCGCGTCGATTGCTACCACAATGCACTGGCTACCGAAGCGGAGCGATGCGGATTTGATGAACTCCGGGTCGTGGACTGCAGTGGTGTTGATTGATACCTTGTCCGCGCCCGCGAGCAGCAGGTTCCTGATGTCGTCGAGTATTTTGATGCCGCCGCCTACCGTGAGGGGCATGAAAATCTTTTCAGCAGTCCTGCGCACCACGTCGAGGATGATGCCGCGCTCTTCGTGCGAGGCGGTTATATCGAGAAAGGTCAATTCGTCTGCGCCTTGCTCGTCGTATGCAGTGGCGATTTCCACGGGATCGCCGGCGTCGCGTAGGTTCACGAAGCTCACGCCTTTTACAACCCGGCCGGCTTTTACGTCAAGGCAGGGGATAATTCGCTTGGTTAACATTAGCTCCTCAGTTGGATAGCCAAATTACAGTTAAGAAGGATAACGATACGGGTCTCCGGTTTCTGTCGTCATTCCGCCTCGTCCGGAATCGTCTCTAGCCGTGAGCGAAATTTAACTACGATTCCGGACAACCTAGAATGCCTTCAAGTAAATTATATTTAACTTTTGGAAGATGGTCGGATTAAAATTGCATATATGGCTATTAGTTGTAAATTAATTTTTTACCGCACACAGCGGTTGTCATTCATTTTTACGAACTGTATGGCTTCCTTCAAGTCCAGCGACCCGCTGTAGATCGCCCTCCCCGTGATCACGCCGCTCACGCCGGAGTAGCGCACTGTGAGCAGGTTCTCGATGTCCTTTATGGTATGGACGCCGCCTGACGCAATGACCGGGATGTGAAGCGCCTTGGCAAGAGCTTGAGTGGCTTCAATGTTTGGGCCCGAGAGCATTCCGTCACGCTTAATGTCGGTGTAGATTATCGCGATAACGCCGCAGTCCTGCATTTGAACTGCGAGGTCGATTGCCTTTACCTTCGTGACCTCTGCCCATCCTTTGATTGCAACAAGACCTTCTTTGGCATCGATACCGACGATAATCCTACCCGGAAACATCTCACAGGCCTCGCGCACAAAGGTGGGGTTTTCGATCGCTGCGGTTCCGAGGATGATACGGTCGATGCCGATGGAGACAAGCGATTCGATGGTTGCAATATCCCGAATGCCACCGCCGACTTCAATGGGAATCTTGATTGCTGCACGAATGGCCTTGATAGCTGTGAGATTTTTCGGTACCCCAGCAAAGGCACCGTTCAAGTCCACAACATGCAGAAATTCGGCGCCCTGGGACTCCCAATGCCTGGCCGTTGTCGCTGGGTCTTCGGAGTAAATGGTGGCTTTTTCCATGAGCCCCTGCTCGAGGCGCACGCATTTGCCTTCTTTCAGATCAATTGCAGGAATGATAAGCATGAGAACCTCAAAATATGGAGTAGCAAGGGACACGCTGCGAGCACCAAGTAATTAATGGACAAGTAGCAGGGGAAAGAAAGCACAGGATTATGACTTCTTTGCCACGTGACCGTTGGCCTTAATTAAATCCGCTTGTCCCTATCCCTTTTGCTCTCCGAATCTTTTCAGAATCGACAACCCTAGTGTCTGGCTTTTCTCAGGGTGGAATTGGGATGCGAAGATGTTGTCTTTCCAGATGCTCGATACAAACTCGATTCCGTACGATGTCATGGTTGCGATCACGCTTGTGTCATCGGGCACGACATGGAAGGAGTGCACGAAGTACGCGTAGCTGTTGTCCGGAAAATCCTGCAGCACGAGAGGGCGATGCTTAATCGAGATGGAATTCCAACCCATGTGTGGGACCTTCAAAGTTTCGAGTTTTGAGTTTTGGGTCTCGAATTGCGGTCCTTTAAACCGTACGACACGACCTTTGATAATATCGAGTCCTTTCGAGATCCCGAACTCCTCACTCTCTGTGAAGAGAAGCTGGAGGCCGAGGCAAATGCCGAGAAAGGGTTTGCCGCTCTCGATGCTTTTGTACACCACTTCGATCAGTCCGTACTCCTCGAGATTTCGCATGCAGTCCGGAAAGGCCCCTACGCCGGGCAGTACCACACGCGATGCGCTCAGGATGGTCTTCGGGTCTCTCGTGACCACGGCGTCACGGCCAACGTGTTCAAAACCCTTCTGAACGCTCCTGAGGTTTCCCATCCCGTAATCGATAATAGCTATCATGACGATACTCCACAACAGTGGGCACAGAGAACATACGGGGAATCGCGAACCCGTCTACCCGATCTTCCGCTGTAATCTCCGTGGTTAATTATCAGATCTTGCCTTTCGTCGAAAGAACGCCTTTGATCCTCGGATCGAGGCTCGTAGCCTGGTCCAGGGCGCGACCGAAAGCCTTAAATATCCCCTCGAGCATATGGTGGACGTCACGGCCATAGAGGACGCGGATGTGGAGGTTCATGCCTGCGTGGTTCACAACAGACTGGAAGAAGTCCTGCGCCAGTCCGGGATCAAAGTCCTTGAGCTTGTACTTTATTGGCAGCTTAACCTGGTATACGAAATACGGTCTGCCGGACAGATCCATGACAACCTGCGCCAGGGTCTCATCCATGGGTACCGTAGCCTCGCCATAGCGGCGGATGCCCTTGCTATCACCGAGCGCTTTTTTCAGCGCCTGTCCGAAGGCGATGCCCAAGTCCTCGACGGTGTGATGGTCATCAATCTCCGTGTCTCCTTTAGCGTTGAGAGTGAGATCGAAAAAGCCGTGCTTAGCTATGTGCGAGAACATGTGATCCATGAATGGTACTGCGGTCTCGATTTTGTACACTCCATTCCCGTCCAGATTCAAGGAGATTTTGATGTCTGTTTCTTTAGTCTTGCGGTCGATTGTTGCTTTACGGTTCATAGAAATCCTTTTATATCAAGGGAGTTATCCCCGTAGTTCTGCTATGGGAAACCTTATGCTTGGGGTTCCAAGGGGGCACTAAGTATCCTTCTGTTCACCTGCGGGGCTCAATGCCCCGCACGTGAACACGAGCGAAGCAAGTTTTAACCGGATTCTGTCACTGCTGGCTTGACTTAGAAATCCAAAGACGTTTAAGTGAAGACACCGGATTCCCTCCTTCGGAGGATAATGAACCGGGTTATTTCAATTCTGTGTTCAACCGCAGTCCTCTACAGCCAAAATATTCCTCAGACGTTTCAGCAGCTCACGATTCTCTTCCGGCGTCCCGATGGTTATTCGCAGGCAATTTCGGAGCGGCCCGGGATTGTTCAGATTCTTAATGAGAATGCCTGCCTGCTTGAGTTTCCGATGAATGTTTGAGGCATCCGCGACAGTCCTGATCAGTATGAAGTTGGTTTCTGTTGGATAGACTGTGACGCCTTGGAGCCCTAAAAAAGCATTATAGAGCTTTTCCCGCTCTGAAATCAACTGCGAAATCTGGCTATTCAAGACATTCCGGTGTTTTAACGCTGTTACTGCGGCTATCTGGGAGAGGCTATTGATGTTGTAGGGTAGACGAATTTTATTGAGCTCGTCGACGATTTCCGGCGAAGCAGCCAGTATGCCGACACGAAGACCGGCGAAACCTATCTTCGAAAGCGTTCTTAGGATGATCATGTTCGGATACTTTTTCAGGAATGGTAGCCAGGTCTTGCCGGAAAAGCTGTAATAGGCCTCGTCGATTACAACGGCAGCACTGGTTATGTTCAATACCTTTTGTACTGCCGCATCGGAAAAACGGTTACCTGTGGGATTGTTTGGACAGGCGAGGAAGATTACACGTGCCTTACTCGCTTTTGCCTTTCTGACCATGAGGTCCGCGTCCAGATCGAAACTCTTGTCGAGCGGCACCGTGACAACGTTCTGCGCAAGCGTGCGTGTGGTGATTTCATACATTGTGAAGGTAGGCACGGGAACGAGCGCTGGTCCGCCGAAAGCGAGGATGATTGACTGGATTAACTCGTCCGATCCGTTCCCGAGTACCATCTGCTCAGGCCTTATTTTCCAGAGTGATGCAATCGCTTTTTTCAGTTTCTTGGCGGAAGGATCAGGATAGAGATTGATCGAAATGTTTTGGACAGCAGAGGCAATTTCCCGTTGCACCGACTCTGGCATTGAGAAGGGATTCTCCATGGCATCGAGCTTGATGCGAACGGGCGTTTCATCGACATGATACGCAGTGAGCTTGCGTACCTCGGGCCTGACAAGCCGGAGAAGAGATTTGTTTTTCGAGGTTTTTGTAGACATAGAGGGCACTATACAAGAATCAACGACCCTGTTCAAGCGGAAATTATGCCGCTCGGTGAAATATCGGATGACAATTAAGGCCTTGCAAACGAAGACAATTAAGTTCTTATTATTTGTTTGGCCCCGTTCGGGTATCTGCAAGCAATAGAGTCATGGCAAATATATACTCCTAACCCTGCCACTCTTTCCGATTGGTCGTTTGCAGATGTTCCGATTCATTCCTAACAATAATTCTGACGGGAATTCTACTCAGAGAGTTTCTCGATAAAAGGATATCTTAGCGTCGCATACTTCGTTCCGTAAAGCAGTATCGTGCCGCACATATAGATATCGTGACCTACACCTACTATTCTGCAATGTCGACTATGCGAAATAATCATCACCAACCGTTTGTAACTTACACGTGGACGCGGAATTAACTCACTTGGCGGGTTGAATGACTGGTTAGAAAAATTCATAGACCGTCAGCTGTGTAGGCCTGCCCCGCCTCAAGGCGAGTCATGAGCAGATTTGACCCCTTCCATAATTTTGTCCTTATCAAAAACTAAACAAAAAACCACCTCGAAATTCAGTTTCTTTAATGTTGTAAGAAACAATATCAACTCCATAACCATGCGAGTATTGAAAAAATATTTTTGGCTGCAAATTAGTACTAAAAACCTTGCTGGTACTTTCTATCATATAATAACCTTTTCCGAACGGATTCCCTGAACATCTAAAGTTAAAACCTTGCTCCTTTAGCATTTGCCAAAGGCTATAAAAATGCTTCTCATTATCTTTCCAGTCGTATTGATGAATATAATATAGATTTGATTCGTAATTATGTCGGTAATCATTTATGCCTTCATTTTGCGTGCTTTTGCTCCAATATCCAAATAGTCTTGGGTTAATCCCAATTTCGTTCTGTTTCTTTTCATCTGTATATGAAATATCAAACTCGCCGTAGAATTCGTTTATGCTCCTATGATCAGAGCCTTCAACACCAGTAGAACAGTGATAAATCGGGGCTATTTTAAAATATTTAAACGGACCTAAATTCAAATCGCGAAAACTATTCTTTGAATCGAACTTAAAGAATGCTTCAGGCTGGTAGTTGCTAGAAAATGTATCCCGACCGGAATAAGCCGTCCACCAACTTGTCTGGGTATATGCAAAAAAAGCCGAATTACCGACTATTTTAAAGAAGGTATTAATTTTATCGTCTGCTGGATTTTTATCTGGAATATATAACTGATATTTAGCAGATAATTGAAATTTTATTTGATTATCATCGTCGCCAAAAGTAATGTAATTATCTCTATATAAAGACATTGCAGTTTTGCTCTGAGCTACTGAAACCTCCGTTTCCGCCGCATAGCAGACTGAGATTTGAAAAAGGAAAATAATAATAAATAGTTTATTCATTATCATTCGTATTTTGTTGTGGGGCAGCTGGTAACTGAAAGGCAGATTGTAAATTGCAGCAAGCTCTCCAGTCTGACTCGTCACAGCATCAGCAAGATCTTCCTGCCTGAAAGTACTTATAATAATATGCATAATACAAACAGAACTATTCGCCTACCTAACAATTCTGGCCATCTGGCCTTCACTTACAAGGTTGAAATGTCAAAGTTGTGACAAGGTTAAAGAAAACAGGGTATAACTTACATGTATGGGTAGATAAGCTATTGAATCCATCTTGAGACTATAAGCATGTTGCAAGGAACAGAACCTGCAATGAGCAAGGGAAGAAATTAGAAGCTCAGTTTCATAGTGTACGCTGCAAAATTGTTCGGCTATTATTATATATTCCAGACGCACAGATATGCGTTACCTCTTAATATCCTTAACTTCGAGCTTGAAACACTGCTTTCCTGCCCCATGAGCCCAAAAATCCTTATACAATGCACCGTGCTGATCGGTCCAATCGCGAACAAATTCTGCGCACAATTCATAAGTATGATCGTTGAGCACTCTGTACTCATAAATTCGTCTAGTATCAGGATCCATCAGCCTTGTAAAACCTCCTGGTTCCTTCGAAAGCTCCTCAAGCGAAAGCGGCAGAGTTTGATGCCGAGTCCAGTAAAGGTCAACCGCACGAGATATAGCTCGAAGGTCAGCAACTCGCTGTGAGTCCATTCGCCGTATTCGTTCCTGGGTCGGAGAACCAACAAGGAGGAGTCCTCCAACCACTGCGGCCACAACTACAGCGATGGATGATGCGACTAATATGTCGACTCCGGACATTCTCACGATTTAGCATCCGCCTCTTCCTGGCGCAAATCCCACAAGTAGTAACCAAAAACCGTACCTGAGATGACACCAACGGTCATCACTTTCAACAAAAAGCGTAGAGTTAGCTCCCCACTTAGAAAATTGTAAACAAGGGTAGTCAAATCACCTAGTATCACACAAGCTGCGATAAACAGTGTTATGTATGTTAGCCACTTGCGGATTTTTGATGCGCGTTTGCTAGGATCACGTCTGACGGCATGGCCGATCAATTTGGATACGTATAAGAAGACCGGAAAAGCAATGACAAGTGACGCAACAGACCAACGGATCGCCTGCTGTATTTGCTCGCCGAAGCCTACAGACGCGGCGGGATCTGGAAAGGCGCGGTCTATAAACTGGAACACGAGGCTCCCTACGTTATACGCGCTGATATACAAAGTAGTAAAAAGAACGAGGTAAATGAATGCTTCGCGTGCAGAGAGGTATGGTTTTGGTCTAGGTACCGGAATCGGAAAATCGATTTCGGCGAAGGAGGTAAGCGCACCCTTTACTTGGTCGGATCCCCATCCTGCTCTGACCAAAGCATCTTTAATCTGATCACGCGAAAGGCCACGTGACAAAGCATCCCTAACAAAGCTTAACAAGTCTTCACTGATGGCCATTGTTTTCCTCCAGATGGCGTACCAGATTTATGCACCCGTTGTCATCAATTCAGATTCTAATATACAAATCTAGATGGTTTCAAGCCACAAGTAACGGGAAAGAGTTTTCATCGCATATTTCACTTATGATTTAACATGTCCTTAATAATTCAGTCTATCTTATCACCACTACAAGGTTACAATTTCGATCAAGCAAAGCAGCCATCAATTACGGGTTGAAACTTACACCCTGAATGTTCGGGTTCAGCCGGGTTGGCGAGTGCAGCGGAGCAACGTCGACTGCAACCCGTTGTTAGGCGGTGATGCGATTCGTTGCATAGATACAATAATTTAAGCCCCAAGCAATTCTGTCTTCACTTCACCGGCACGCTTGTAATTGGCAATAATAACGCCGAGTGGTGAAACTTTGCTGTCAGTTAATTTGAAAGCTGCCGGACTCGTCCCATCGGCAAACAAGCGCTTTCCCGACCCAAGTGTTATTGGAAAAATTTTGAGCCAAAATTCATCAACCAAGTCATGCTTCAAGAGAGTTTGAACGAAATTGCCACTGCCATAAACTTGTAAATCAGGTCCGTCTTGTTTTTTGAGTTTTATTACTTTTGAAACTACGTCGTCCTTGAGAAGAACCGAATTTCCCCATTCAAGTTTCATTTCCTTGTGCGAAACGACATATTTTCTCGCTTCATTGACACCAGGCCACACGGCACTGTGGTGCGGCCAGTATGACGCAAAGATTTCAAAGGTAGCTCTGCCCAACAATAACTCAAAGGGCTTGCTCATCTGCTCTCCCATCACCTTGCCCGCAAAGTCGTCAAAGTACGGAGCAGTCCAGCCGCCGTACTTAAAACCGCCGGAAATATCCTCCTTGGGCGCGCCCGGTGCCTGCATAACGCCGTCGAGGCTAATAAATGTAAGGACGATGATTTTTCGCACGGCTATTCTCCTTTATGTTTGTTTTTTACAACCTTTATACAAACATAAATCCTTTTGTATTATGTAACAACCTAACAAGTAATTATCTATCCGTAACCCGAATAGGAAAGAACGGATTTTCGGTCTTTAGAGTTCAGCAAGGATGATGCCAATAAAAATTTCTAAATGTAATCTACAGCCCTATTCCGCCTTCGTTAACTCCAGGTTCCCGGACGTTGCTATTGAGAGAAAACCTTATCACAAAATTCAACGATACAATGTGAATTACGCAACCTGCCAATATTACGTCGGACTCGATGTGGGTGTCAGGCAACCAGCTGGTGCCGCGGCGCAAGCTTACGGGTTCTTTAGGAATCTCAAATAGAAGGCTGAAAACACCAAGACAATGCCGATGTTCACCATCAGCCGTTCCCAGAATCGATTCTTAAAGAACAGTATATCTACACTAACGACAACGGCAATCAACGCCACGATGTAAAGCACGACAGACATGTTCCTTGTCATTTCGATCTCCCGTTCAAATATATCAACAGCCGCTTACCCATGAGGTTGCTGGATTTGCCTCTAGTTCCTCTTGCGGTTATTCCTGTTCTCGGCGGCCAAGTAGGATCACCACGAAGATAGCTGCGATCGAGAGCTGGCTTAATGGCATGAGCTAAGAGGTGAGCGTGTGACATCCTTCAGAATTTCGTCGTGTGATTTCATATACATTTTTCTATTAGTTAATAAACCACTCACTGTAACCGGGTATCAGGGGCACCAGTAATTATCGACTTGCAACGCGTCTAGTAAAGAACATTTTACGGTCTTTACGAGCCAGCAATTTGCATGCCGCATTTTTCATAATATGCATAATTCTCGAGGATGTCAACAACCGATGATTGGCATTTTTAGGGTGGTATTCGATGAGGAATTCTGGATTAAATATAGAATGTTAAGTGAATTAGCAACGATAAGAACTTCAGGAAGGTTGCTGACAGAAATCTTTATCACAAATGCTATGATACAAAATGAATTCTGCACCTTCTTTAATAGTATATGCTGGTGTCAAGTGCATATCTATTTTCTTTAATATACGGCGCTAAACCATAATGGTTTACTTTTTTTGTTGCGAAAAGTTCGCTCGGCAGATCAAGAATCGAATCTGCAACAACATATCCATACGCCATTTTTTATCCGATACATTTATTTAATGCTGGCCCATAACTATTACTATGAGATATCGTAAAGCCATTGAAGCCGCTCCTTATATGCTAAATCATAACCTTTCCCAAAATATTTTCATCATCAAGAACCTTGCCGGCTCCGAGAACAACGCAGGTGAGCGGGTCCTCGGCAATGATGATGGGGAGAGATGTTTCTTCCCGAAGAAACACATCCAAACCTTTGAGCATCGCTCCGCCTCCCGACAGAACAATTCCCTTATCCACGATGTCAGCCGAAATCTCTGGCGGCGTATTTTCAAGGGCCAATTTGATGCTGTCCAGTATCTGTCTGACCGGATCAGCGAGTGACTCGAGAATTTCTTCGTCATCTATTATAATCATCTTCGGGATGCCAGATATCAAGTCACGCCCCCTTATTTGCATGGTATGCCGTTCGCTGTCCATTTTATATGCAGAGCCAATCTCAATCTTGATTGTTTCTGCCATTATTTCTCCGATAAGCAGATTGTATTTTCGCTTGATGTAGTTTATGATGGCTTCATCCATCTTGTCGCCGCCCATGCGGATGGCTTTGCTGTAAACAATGCCGACCATAGATATGACAGCGATGTCAGTGGTGCCTCCACCGATATCGACGATCATATTCCCTGACGGATCCGATATGGGCATACCAGCCCCAATGGCCGCAGCCACGGATTCTTCGATAAGGTAGACATCACGTGCGCCCGAGGAAAAAGCGGCGTCCTTAACTGCACGCTGCTCTACCTGGGTAATGCCTGATGGAACCCCGATGATGATCCGCGGCCGTATAAAGGACTTCCGATTGTGTATTCGCTGAATAAAGTATTTAAGCATTTCCCTCGTATAGTCAAAGTCTGAAATGACGCCATCCTTGATGGGCCGGATGGTGCTTACGTTGCCGGGGGTGCGGCCGAGCATTCGTTTTGCATCAGCGCCGATGGAAAGTACCTTCCCTGTTTTGGATGATATGGCAACTACGGAGGGCTCATTTAATACAATTCCTTTGCTCTTGACATACACCAACGTGTTTGCAGTGCCGAGATCTATGGCCATGTCGTTCGAGATCCATCCCATGACGGAGTTAATAAACATTGTATATTAGATTCTCCTCCTGCAACAACCTTTAATACTAAGATGAGTTGTACTTTCCGTTATACTTTTAAACCCTGCCACCAATACACCTGCCTGCTTCACAGGATGAGCTGATATCCGGCGTTTATTTGCACCTTCCGCTGCCTGTTTATGGAGAATGCGTTCAAGTATAAGTTCAGCACGCGTGATTTGGTCCGAACCCTGCCGCTGGTCTTCATCGCCCTGATATATTCCCTGTACTTATCGTACTTATCGGTTTTTCCAGCGGAAATCTTAAGAAATAAAACATCTTAAGAGCCTGTTGCTCAAACCATTTTTTGTGAAATACGACCATTGATTTTATTGAACATATTTTTTACAAAATGATCCAAAAGGCTATTTGTGCAACAGGCTCTTAAGCATTATATTTTTTGAGTACAATCTTTTATGGCATGAATATACTCGAAATTGCAGCTGTCTGAAATTATGGAGGAACATCGATGGGATGCAATGCTGTCTATTACAGATCAAGGCATTAGGCGTTGCAAATTGACAAATTCAATATGCACAGGAAGGAGTGTTGACTAAAAACTTCAATCGGGATTATTTATTTTTGTAGTCCTGGTTCACCGGGCTATTATTTTATATCACTTGATAATGGTGTGATAAAAACTTCAAACAAAATTATTCACCTTTCTAACAATGCTGGCCCTCCGAACTCCACCTCCCATGAAGAAGGTTTGGTCAAGCGCCAACCTGGATTATTTTTATTTAAGTGCTAGTGCATCTCGATTTCAATCATTCAGCTTCGCCAAATAGCCCGGGTTTTATCAGAAAATCAGCCATCCTCCCATTCGAGATCACCCTATGGTGTCCCACCTTACGGATGCTGATGGCACGCCCGTTCTACAAGCAGGTTTTTTCAACCATGGTGAATCCGCGGGCTGTCCCAAACCGTTGACTTCCTGAATCCCGGTTCATCGTTGAGAGAGCTTGCCACCGTAGACTTTATTCAATAACATTCTGTTAGTTTACATGCAGCAATTGCGCATTATAAGGTCTTCGGTCATGAAGCACGTAAAAGATATTCTCAACCAGCTTTCTTGCTAAAGCGACCACTGCGGCTTTGGAGCCTCTTCGTTTGGCTATACGCTCATACCATTTCCGTAACGGTTTGTTATCACTATTTGCGCTCCGTAATATGGCACGAACACCCTTGACTGCTACGTGTCTCACTTCACTTCGACCTTCGCGGGTTATATGGCCATAATCAGCACGCTCTCCACGACTAAATACACTTGGCACGAGACCACAATAACTCGATAGCTGTTTTGCTCTCTTGAATCGAGTTACTGTTGAGATCGCTGCATAGGTGGTGGTTTGCTATCACAAGTTCGAGATGAAATGTTCATTTTACAAGATGTGCAACTGCTGCAGATTACAGGAAGTTTTGTACCGCCGGTTTCGAAGAATTGATCAATTGAGATGTTTCCGAAGTGGTTCCTCCAGTATTTTCTCGATGCCTCAAATACGTTCCAAGATTTTACTCCGGGCGCCACTCTGGACATAAACATTTCGGATAATCAGCACAAGCGAGGGCATTTGTTTCAGATTGCGCACTGATTCTCAACTCATGGTGTCGTCTTTGTGGAATGAGATCCGATTCCACCCAGTAACATTGTCGTTCTCTACAACTGCTTCACGCAGGTATATCCAAGAGCTCCGAAGGATGAAAAGATCGTTTAATAGTTGCCGATCGGTTCTGTTCGAAATGGCACACTCTTTTCGCTCAATTCGATCAGTGTTCGATTTCGTCAGTTCAGCGATTATGGTCCGCTCAAAAGGAAGTGCGGCCCCTTGGCAGTACAAATAGATTCTACGAAAGCACACGACTCATTTTCAGCGTCCCATCTTTTTTAAGACGGCGACGCCTGTATATCTTTAGGGGATGACTTTGTTCAGCGGGTACTCCACAATGCCGGAAGCACCTCTGCGCTTGAGCCGGGGGATCAGGTCTCGCGCTTCTTTTTCATCTAATATGACTTCGAGACTCACCCATGCCGGATCTGTCTGATGCGAAATCGTGGGCGCGTGCATGGACGGCAGCAGGCCGCAGATTTCCTTCAGGCCCGCCTTCGGTGCATTCATCTTGAGTCCCACCTTCTCCTCGGCGGAAAGCGCGCCCTGAAGCAGCATGGCCATATTCTCGATCTTTTTTCGCTTCCAGGGGTCACTCCATGCCTTTTTGTTTGCAATAAGACGCGTTGTGGACTCAAGCATAACTTCTACGATTCTGAGTTTGTTAGCCCTGAGCGAGCTGCCGGTCTCCGTGAGTTCGACGATCGCATCGGCAAGCCGTGGCGGCTTCACTTCTGTAGCGCCCCACGAGAACTCGATGTCCGCGGTGATACCCCGGGACTTGAGATAACGCTTGGTATATCCTACCAGTTCGGTGGCTATGCGTTTCCCTTTCAGGTCCTTGATGGATTTGATGGGTGAATCCTCGGGCACAGCCACAACCCAGCGAACGGGGGTAAGGCCGCCTTTTGCATAGCGGAGTTCGGCCACCTCGACAACGTCTGCGTTCTGCTCGAGGATCCAATCCTTGCCTGTAAGGCCGACATCGAAGATGCCGTGATCGACATAGCGCGCCATTTCTTGGGCACGGACAAGAGTGCAATCGATGTTTTGGTCGTCGATAGTAGGGTAGTAGCTCCGTGAGCTGACCTGGACGCGGTACCCCGCCTTATTGAAGAGCTTGAAAGTGGATTCCTGCAAGCTCCCTTTGGGGAGGCCGAGTTTGAGCTTCGGCTTCGCGGGCTCTTTTTGTGTAACAGGCTTTTTTGATTTAACAGGCATCTGATCTCCCTCCTGTGTAGTGAGCCGGGAGGACATCTGTCTACTCCTATCCGGCTTCCGAGTCCTGACTCCTGATTTTACTTCTTTGTCATTCTTACTCTAATGGTGTTTCCGTGCGCTTCGAGGCCTTCGATGTCCGCGATCTGCAGGACCGCTTCTCCAACTTTGTCAAGCCCTTCCTTTGTATAAAAAATCAGGCTGGATTTCTTCATAAAGCTTTCTGTGGAAAGCGGCGAAAAAAACCGCGCCGTTCCGCCCGTTGGCAGCACGTGGTTCGGTCCAGCGATATAGTCACCTACGGATTCCGGCGTATAGTGACCGAGAAAAATGGCGCCCGCATTCTTGATAAGCGCAAGAAGTTCAAAGGGTTTCTCAAGGGCAAGCTCGAGATGCTCGGGTGCGATAGAGTTCGAGGCCGCTGCCGCATCCGGAAGGGTTGATGTCAGGATAATGGCGCCGAAGCGGTCAATGGCCCTGCGAGCGATCTCTTTCCGCGTGAGGTTCGCGAGCTGCCGCTCAACTTCGGCGTCGACGCGTTCTGCGAGTGCCTGCGACGTCGTGATGAGGATGGAGGAGGCCAGCTCATCATGCTCTGCCTGCGAGAGAAGGTCGGCTGCCACGAACGTTGGATTCGCAGAATCATCTGCGATGATCAGGATCTCGCTTGGCCCGGCGATCATATCGATGTCGACTTGGCCGAACACGGAGCGCTTGGCGACGGCGACGTAGATGTTGCCAGGACCAACGATCTTGTCAACCTTGGGGATCGTCGCGGTGCCGTAAGCCATGGCAGCCACTGCCTGTGCCCCGCCGACCCTATATATTTCATTGACACCAGCGATGTCCGCGGCAACGAGAATGTAGGGATTCAGTATTCCGCCGGGCGCTGGCGAGCACATCACGAGCTGTTCCACACCGGCGACTCTGGCGGGAATTGCATTCATGAGTACCGACGATGGATAACATGCCTTGCCGCCGGGGACGTATATGCCCGCGCTCCTTATCGGCCGCGCGAGCTGGCCGAGAATCACGCCATCTGCTTCTTGGCTGACCCAGGAACTGATTTTTTGCTTTTCGTGGAAGAGCTGGATATTCCGGGCGGCGAGCTTGAGGGCATCCACTTTCCTCGGTTCGATGCGGCTGTATGCATCCTTGGTCTCCTCGGCGGAGACCCTCATTTCCTTGAGCGTTAGTTGTACCTTGTCAAATTTTCTCGTATACTCAAGTATTGCCGGGTCTCCTTCCTTACGGACGCGGTCCACGATCTCCTTCACAGCCGCCGCCACTTCCTCTGTTGCTGTCTCGCCGCGATTGATGATTCGTTTGAGTTCAGATACGACATCTTTCTGCCGTGAATCGATGATTTTCATCAATTACCTCATTTTTATCGACCGCGGAATGAGCACAGTGAAATACGGATTTTTCCATTTATTTCTGTTTTTACTGGCAGCTATAAAACAACTTACACTCGCTTGATGTCTGCTCCCAGCGCCGAAAGCTTCTGCTCGATGTTTTCATATCCCCGATCAAGGTGGTAGATGCGCGATATCACGGTCTGGCCTTCCGCCGCCAGGCCTGCGAGGATAAGCGATGCACTCGCGCGCAAGTCCGTGGCCATGACAGGCGCCGCGGAAAGCCTGACTATTCCCTTGACGATGGCTGTCCTGCCGTCTGTTTCGATGTTCGCGCCCATGCGCCTGAGCTCGGCAATGTGGGTGAAGCGGTTTTCGAAAATGGTTTCATTGATGACGCTGGTACCGTTGGCTAGGGTCATGAGGCTCATGATCTGTGCCTGCATATCCGTGGGAAAACCGGGATATTCTAGAGTCTTGATATTTACAGGGCTGATTATTTCTGACCCGGTCACCTGTATTGTTCCCTCGCCGGTCCTGATCTTGGCTCCGGTTTCTCCGACTTTCGAGAGCACCGCATCGAGGTGGGCCGAAAAGCAATTCTTGATGGTGATGGAGCCTCCGGTAATTGCCGCGGCGATCACAAAGGTCCCGGTCTCTATGCGATCAGGCATGACGGTGTAATCCATCGGTTTCAGGCTTTCGACGCCCTTGATCCTAATGACGTCGGTGCCCGCGCCCTCTATTTTTGCGCCCATCTTGGTTAGGGCGTTAGCCAAGTCGGTGATCTCGGGCTCCCGCGCGGCATTTTCGAGAACACTTTCACCGTGGGCGAGCGCGGCTGCCATCATGATGTTCTCAGTTCCTGTGACGGTTACTGTATCGAAATAGACATGGGCACCGCGGAGCCGCTTTGCGCTCGCGACGACATAACCGTGTTCGATTGAGACCGTTGCCCCGAGCTTTTCAAGACCCATGAGGTGCAGATTGATGGGCCGTGCGCCGATGGCGCATCCACCAGGCAGCGATACGCGAGCCTTTCCGAAACGTGCGACTAGAGGGCCCAGCACGAGCACCGATGCTCGCATAGTGCGCACCAGATCGTACGGCGCCTCTGGGTTCGAGATGGAGGTGGAATCGACATATATGTCGTGATCCCTGCGCTCGAAGGATACCCCCATGTTCTGCAGAATCCTTCCGAAGGTCGTCACATCGGCAAGACGCGGGACGTTTGAGATGGTATGACGACCCTCGCACAGAAGGCACGCCGCGAGAATCGGCAGCGCAGCATTTTTTGCCCCGCTGATCACGACTTCGCCGCTCAGTTTTTTCCCCCCATTAATTACGATGGTTTTCATAATAGAGACGCAATCCGGACGACAGGAGCCAGAGGGCTGATTGGAGCAGCATTGCAACCTGATGACTGACTATCGGTGATCTCATTTTTTCCTTGCTTCTACTACTCTTTCTATCCCTGCCAGGTCCCTCAGTATTTCAAAAGACCGGTATCGTCCATCTTCTTTAAGCTCGTTCGCTAGCGTTCCCGCCTGTCCGATTCCCATCTCCATGATGAGCAAGCCATTGCTCTTCAGATAACGGATTGCCGCTTTTATGATCCGCTGATGGACTTCCGTGCCTTCCGGTCCTGCGAAGAGAGCCAGGGCTGGCTCATAATCCCGGACCTCCGGCTGGAGCGTGGGGTAGTCGCCTGATCGTACATAAGGCGGATTTGAAACAATGATATCAACACGACAGTCAATGTCGAGCGATTCCAGCGGCGCGGCCAGATCGCCTTCAAAAAAGAAGATACGGTCCAGAACATTGTGGCTGCGGGCATTCTCCCGTGCGACTGCAAGCGCTCCGGGGGATTTATCGGTTCCGATGACCCGGGCCGCTGGCAGTTCGCTCGCCAGAACTACGGCAAGACAGCCTGAGCCGGTGCAGAGGTCGACAAGGGTGCAGGCTTTGCTTCTGTCCCGGATGCTGTTCAAAACGGTCTCAATGATAAGCTCAGTCTCCGGTCGCGGGATGAGCACCTCGGGAGAAACAGCAAACTCAAGCCCCCAGAATTCCTGCTTCCCAGTTATGTATTGCAACGGTTCACGCTTTGTTCTGCGTTCGACTGCCTGACCGAAAATTCCGCCAAGTTCATCGTCAAGCCTATCATGAAAATGAGCCAGAAGCCAAGCCCGGTCCCTCTTCAGTGCATAGCGGAGCAGCACCTCAGCATCAAGTCGCGGTGTCCCGATGCCCGCTGCTGTGAACCTGGTTGCTGCATCGTTTATTGCTTCAGCTAGAGTCATCAAGCACACTACTGATGGTTTTACAAAAAGCCGGGGACTTCGTTCTTGATGTCTTCGCGGTTTGTATGGAATCATTTCTTGTCAGCTTTTTTTGGCAAGATGATTCCCGGCACACGGACAAGACGACTTTTTACCATTATATCAACAGAGGGACGTGGATTTTCTCAGACTAACGCAGATATCGTGTCAGGGGAGGTTTTCGAATTTTCCCATGCTTCTGTCCGAATTTTCCGCAAATGTCCGCTTCTCATGATAACAGTTTACAAGTTTTTCAGCCGGTCGGCATTGTCCGCCGCAGTGAGGCCATCAATAAATTCGTCGATGTCGCCGTCCATGACCGAGTCGATCTTGTAGAGTGAAACCCCGACCCGGTGGTCCGTTACTCTGCTCTGAGGAAAATTGTACGTTCTGATTTTTTCACTGCGGTCGCCAGTGCCGACTTGCGACTTGCGCGCTGCAGCCTCCTCGGCATCCTTCTTTTCCCGTTCTTTTTCCAACAGGCGGGATTTGAGTATCTTCATGGCCTTCTCACGGTTCTTGAGCTGCGATCGCTCATCCTGGCAGGCCACTACTTCACCGGTGGGGATATGAGTGATGCGGACTGCCGAGTAGGTAGTGTTCACGCTCTGGCCGCCGGGACCGGAAGAGCAGTAAGTATCTATGCGCAGGTCCTTCTGTTCTATCTGGACGTCCACATCTTCGGCTTCGGGGATCACTGCTACGGTGACCGTCGATGTATGGATCCGGCCGCTCGCTTCCGTGGCAGGGACTCGCTGGACGCGGTGCACTCCGCTTTCATACTTCAGCCTGCTGAAAACGCCCTTGCCCTGGATCTGGGCTATCACTTCCTTTGCCCCGCCGACGCCTGTGGTGCTCATGTCGAGCAGCGTGACCTTCCATCGTTTCTTTTCAGCATAGCGGGAGTACATGCGGAATAGCTCGGCAGCAAACAGTCCCGCCTCATCGCCGCCAGCTCCGGCGCGGATTTCAAGAAAGATGTTTTTTTCATCCCGCGGGTCCCGGGGAACGAGCATGATCCTGATTTCCTGGTCCATCTCTTCGGTCCGCGGCCGAAGGTCCTTCAGCTCAGCTTCCGCCATCGTTCGCAGCTCCGGATCAGCCTGTTTGTCCTGGGTGATTTCCTCCGCCTCCCTGATCTGTTTTTGCAGGTTCTGATAGGCGCGGTACTTGTTCACCACGTCCTCGATCTCGGACCGCTCCTTTGAATACTTTTGGTACTGCTGGTGATCGGCCGCGACAACAGGATCGGATAGGAGCCTCGTTAGTTCGTCATATTTTTCCGCGACTGCGTCCAATTTTTTCAGCATAAGTCAGATCATTCTGCCGTGAAGGCATGTTTTTTTAGCAATAAAAAACCCCGCTTTAGCGGGGTTCCATCGCAAGAGCTTCCTTGAGGGACCTGATGGCCACCTCAATTTGATCGTCAGATGGATCCCTCGTAGTAAGTCGCTGGAGCCAGAGACCAGGTTGCATAAGGCCACTGATGAGAGGATTATCGCATTTGTTCGCGCTGTACTTGATAAACTCATATCCCAGCCCGGCGATCACAGGAAGCAGCACGATACGGGAAAGCCCCTTTGCCCAGAGGGGCCAGGTACCCGGGATAAGTGAAAAAACGAGAATGGATAGCGCAATGACTGCAATGAGAAAGCTTGTTCCGCAGCGGGGATGGATACGGGAGTAGCGTCTCGCATTCTCAACCGTGAGCTCCACGCCGGCTTCATGGGCGGCTATGGATTTGTGTTCCGCGCCGTGGTACTCGAAGACTCTCCGGATGTCCTTCATGAGAGAGATGCCCGACACATACCCGAGAAACAGCGCCATGCGGAGCATGCCGTCCGTAAGATTGAATAGAACGCTACTTCGGGTGACGGCATCATATTTCATGCCGAGGAGATTAGTGATGAGGAGGGGCAGAGCCAGGAACAGACCGAGGGAAAACGCGACGGCCACGATCAAGGTTCCCGCCATGGCGATGGTGCTGATCTCCTCTTTCTTCCCGTCCTCGTTTTCGAGCACCTCGCTTGCGGAGAAGTTGAGGGCCCTGATGCCGAGCCACAGCGCTTCGAAGAGGGCGACCGATCCCCGGATGATCCTTTTTTTGAACAGAGGGTAGCGCTCCCCGAGGGGAAGAATTGTCTCTTTCAGGATGGCGATTTCGGAACCGGCCTTTCCCCCTTTGCGCACTGCCACGGTAAAGGCATGGGGTGAGCGCATCATGACACCCTCAAGCACAGCCTGACCGCCTATATTCATGCTTTCTGGCAAATCGGAGCCCTCGCGATCAGCAGAACAACTGGACCTTGCTGCCTGATCCTACCTTGTTACGCCTTTTTGTATTTTTTCCGGAACTTGTCTACGCGGCCTTCGGTATCGATGAGCTTCTGCTTGCCGGTGAAGAAGGGATGGCAATTAGAGCAGATATCGAGCTTCACGTTTTCCTTGGTGGATCGGATCTGGAACGCTTCACCGCAGGCGCAGTGAATAGTCGTTACCTTGTATTCGGGATGAATGGCCTCTTTCATTGTTCTGATCTCCTTCTGATGGAAAAGCCAAGCCACAGCGGCTGGCTGTGGCTTGTGCGATTAAAGTTAACATAATATACCAAACTGCGCAAATATTCAAGCGAAAAATTACTTGTGTACCAAATAGAAATGTTCTGTTTTTTAACATTAAAAGCGCCTCAAGGCGCGATCAAACTTAACTTTTTGAAGATCCCATGGCAATCAAGTTCTCTTACACTGCATTTATGTCGTTTATGATACGTAGAACAATTGCGAGTACATATGCAGGCTCCTATGACAATTGAACAAGGTATTAGTATCTTGATATAGGACATTTCTATTTTGGTATTACAGCGAAAAATTATTTGTTCATCGCATCCAGGAAGTCCCTATTCGTTTTCGCCTGTTTGAGCTTTTCAAGCAGGAATTCCATACTTTCAACGGTGGATAGGGGGTTCAGAACCTTGCGGAGGATCCACATGCGGTTCAGATCGTCCTTGTCCACGAGCAGTTCTTCCTTGCGCGTACCCGATGCGTTGATGTCAATGGCCGGGAACACTCGCTTGTCCACCAGTTTCCGGTCGAGGTGGAGCTCCATGTTTCCCGTTCCCTTGAATTCTTCGAAGATCACATCATCCATGCGGCTGCCGGTATCCACGAGCGCGGTAGCGAGAATTGTCAGACTACCGCCGTCTTCAATGCTGCGGGCGGCGCCGAAGAACCGTTTTGGACGCTGTAGCGCATTAGCGTCCAAGCCTCCGGAGAGGACCTTGCCGGAAGCGGGGATGATTGCGTTGTGCGCCCGCGCTAGGCGTGTGATGCTGTCCAGAAGGATAACGACGTCTTTTTTATGCTCTACTAGGCGTTTTGCCCGCTCGCTCACCATGTCGGCCACCTGGACATGCCTTTGCGGCGGTTCGTCGAAGGTGGAGCTGATGATCTCGGCCTTGACCTGACGCTGCCAGTCCGTGACTTCCTCGGGCCGTTCGTCGATCAGAAGCACAATGAGCTTTAGGTCAGGATGATTCTTCAAGATGGCCTTGGCAATGGCTTGGAGCAGCATGGTTTTGCCGGTCCGAGGCGGCGCCACAATCATGCCACGCTGTCCCATGCCGATAGGGGTAACGAGGTCCATTGCGCGGGTTGTATAATCGGTTGGCGAATGTTCAAGCTTGATCTTCTTAATCGGGTAGTAGGGGGTGAGGTTGTCGAAGAGTATCTTGGACCGCGATATTTCGGGGTCCTCATAATTGATAGCATCGACTTTGAGCAAGGCGAAATAGCGTTCGCCCTCCTTCGGGGGCCGAATCTGGCCGGAAACCGTGTCTCCGGTACGGATGTTGAACCGCCGGATCTGTGAGGGAGAGACATAGATGTCGTCCGGGCCTGGGAGGTAATTGTAGTCCGGAGCCCTGAGAAAACCGAAGCCGTCGGGAAGAATTTCGAGCACGCCCTCGCCAAAGATCATGCCGTTCTTTTCGGTCTGTGCTTGGAGAATGGCGAAGATCAGCTCCTGCTTGCGCAGGCCACTGACACCTTCGACCTTCAATTCGTCCGCCATGGCGGTGAGTTCGGCGATATTCTTTCCTTTAAGTTCTACCAGGTTCATGAGTTTGCTCCTTGGCCCGAGGCCTTTTTGGGACGGATGGGATTCATAGCTTTAGTGGGGAAGGGTTTGTGGTGTAAACAGCTCCTGCAGTCGTGTGATTAGAGAAATCATGCTAAATCGCAATATTGATAATGGCTTAAAATAGGCGAGTTTTTTCTCGGGTCGTCGGTTTGCGCGGTTATAATGGTTAAGTGAAGTTACGTAAACGGCAATGGCGGCGGCCGGTAGCGAGTTGTATCCGGGTAATATCGTTTTCCTATTTGGTTGAGAAATCCGTGTTTGTTTACCTGACTCTTATTGCTTTACAGTGCTGGGTTTGAAGCTTTAGGGGTTTTTGGTTAGGCCTGCACGTTAATGATATTATGATATATACCGCAGAAAGTAAGATTTGTCAATATATTATTTTTACATAGTGTTGCACTCAGCAAGGCTTTGTGTATTTATAAAACAGTCCTGAAATACCCAGCAGCTTGCTGCTGGGATGAAAAGGACATCCTGGCGAAGCCAGGATAAGTCTTCAGCTTCTTTGTTGTGCTTTTTTAAGGTTTCAAGTTCCGATGCCCCGCAGCTTGCTGCGGGGTAATTCACTGTCACCAGCAAAGGTTGCAGAGAACGCCCCTTCGCTAAGAGCTCTACTGTATCGGGGTGGCAAGGATACTGAGTGCCTCTCCTCCATATATATATCCCGGGAGAGGGAGGGTTCTTCACAGGATCTTGACATAAAAACGCCGCAGATGCCAAGTAAGGCAATAATTGTCGAAGTATCGACCAATAATGCGAAAGGCCGGGGTTTTCAGCAGGGTGGCCGCCACGTCGGATCGACAGCGATGGAACCACGATCATATACGGTGGGGCCCACGAGCATAACGAGCAGTGGAATGATGGGCAGTTCTATGTCGCCGATCACGGCTAACCGCACTAAAAATTTCCTTCACCTGCTCGATGGAAGGGGAATAACGGCATGCAACTGCCGGCTGCGATCAGGAGCGGGGCGCGTGGAGTGTTCGGAAAATCGTTCGAGAAGCTTAGCGGAATGTAAATGACGGAGAGACAGTGGTGTTCGGGAGGATAATCACCGAGAGCGAGGAGGAGTCCGAAGCGGTGGTGCCGGTTATTTAAAGTTACCGGTCCCCTGTATGGTTTTTCAAGAAAACAGCATTGCCCACTGCGAGGATGAACTCAAAATATTTATCATCCCCGAAGATCATTCAGGAATAACGGAAAGGTTCCCCGTCGGTCTTCCGCAAGGCAAACACATCTTGTCTTTTCGTTCTGCTATCTTGAAAATCCGACTTCGCGTCCGCATGCCGAATCACGAACTGCCCCTTCCCTGTTTCGGTGTTGACAGGCTCACGCTATCGTAGTATAAAACCTCATGGAAACAAGCCGTAGGAAATTCATCAAAAAGTCTTTCTACGGCTTGCTTGCGCTCATGGGTCTTGGCTATTTGATACCTGGCGTCAAGGTACTCACTCCGGCAGAGGACTACAAGAAGGAGCTGGTTTACTTCCCGCTTATCTCTGAAGACGACATTCCGCTTGCCGGTGTGAAAAAAGTGGAGTTGCTCTTCACGGTCTTGGGTAAGGAAAGAAAATCCCGGGTGTTCATCGTATCAAATGCCGGCGGTATCGCGGTGTTCTCTGCCATCTGTTCTCACCTCGGATGTCTCGTCAATTACTACAAGGACAAGCATGAGTTCATCTGCCCCTGCCACGGAGGAAGATATGATCTGGCGGGCAAAAATATTGCTGGACCGCCACCGGCGCCCCTGACTAAGCTCCCGACCCGCAGTCAGGACGGCATGATACTAGTTGGAGTGAAAGTTTAATCATGACCGATATCCTCACGGGTGAGGATGCGAAATCGCCGGGATAAACCGGTATAGAGTTGGGAGTGAAAGTCCCCTGCATGAGAGGATTATCTAATCCGTGATGGCCCCGAGTCATGCGCGGGCAGTCGTGAGATTGTACGTGAAGCGTTGACAGAGAAGCGTAGTCCAGCCATTTAGCTCCGAAATCACCTAGACCGGGGGTGCCACTGCGTCATCCATCGGGAACCATCATACTACAACATTTAGCGTTTTTTGAAGGATACGCAAAGCAGAAGGCATGAAGGAACTCAAACCATAGGCTTTACGTGGATGACCTAAGGTAAGAGCCGTGAAAGTAATTCTTCTCGCACGGATCCGTGTGGGGGGCATCTGGGATGTCCCTACCTCGATCTATATGGTAGGTTCGGGGATTTAATGGTAACCATAGGTATCACCTGCCAAGTTCGGGAGTGCGACTATTCCCGCTGTTTGCAATCATTGTCATCAACCTATGCGAGTTTTTGATTATCTCAATACACGTCTGGGTTTCACCACCAGACACCGAAGAGTGATGGATAAACCGGTGCCGGGATGGATTAACTATTTTTACTGCTTCGGCGGAATAACCTTCACGCTGTTTCTTGTGCAGCTACTAACAGGACTGCTTCTCTCCGTGAATTACACGCCATCTGAAGCGGAGGCATACCATAGCATTCAGCGCCTGCAGCAGACCGTGCCGCTGGGACAGCTGCTTCGTGCGACCCATTACTGGGCCGCGAACTTCATGGTAATGATGATCCTGCTCCATATGCTCAGGGTTTTCCTTACCGGATCTTACAAAAACCCGCGGGAACTGAACTGGGTCGCCGGCACTCTGCTGTTTGTCTTGACCCTCGCTTTCGGGTTTACCGGCTACCTTCTACCTTGGGACCAGAAGGCATATTGGGCCACCGTCATCGGAACGAATATGCTTGCCTCAGTGCCGTTCATCGGGCCTCCTCTCGCCGCATTCGTCCGGGGAGGCACTGACGTTTCGGGTCAGACACTTCTCCGGTTTTACAGCATGCACATCCTGTGGTTCCCACTTTTTACTGGGCTTTTCCTTTGGGTGCACTTCCATATATTAAGAAGGATCGGGATTTCTGGGCGGTTGTAGGGATGATAGATAAAAGACACTAAGCATGCGAACGCTTTATTGTTCGTGTGGCGAACGATTATTTGGAACCAAAATATGCCCACACATCAGGAAAACAAATTTTTCCCCTACTATTTGTTTGAAATTTTTCTCGTGGCGCTGTTTACCGGCGAGGTCGTCCTGATCTTTGCGGTCTTGTTCCCTCCGAGTGTCGGTAGGGAGATAGATCTCATGGCGCAGTATAGCCCGCGCCCCGAATGGTATTTTCTCTTCCTGTATCAACTGACGAAATATTTCCCCGGCAGATGGACTTTTGTTGGCGCGGTACTGCTTCCTGGATTTGCCTTCAGTGTTCTGCTTCTTGCTCCGTTTCTGGATAGCGGGTCGGAAACAACGCTCAAAAGGCGAAAAGCTACATTAGCTGTTGGCTTCACCATCCTGGGTGCGGTTATTCTTCTTACGATTCTGGCACTGCTATAAGGAAATTCATGTTGGCTATAATATAAGCAAATACATTATTGCGTTGTTTCTAATGTGTGAAATGACGAAAACGAGTATTGACAGGATACGGCGTTTTTGATAAGTTATCATTCTGTCTTATGGAAAGCACTCGGACCCATGATTGCATTCGTTTCATCAAGAGTGAAACGGTAGCAGAGGGGGTGATGTTCCGGATCAAAACACATAAAAAATGATTTAAGAAATCTTTTGTCTCCAGCATGTTTGTTAACGAGCTGCTTACCATGAGCGGCCCGAAATCATGAACTACCTTAAGGAGGAATACCATGTCAGTCAAAACCGCCTCACCAGATCAAACTTTGGATACTCTTGGGAGGGTGTGTCCCTATCCGCTGCTCCTCACCAAGAAGGCGCTCGAGAAACTCGGAAGCGGTCAGACGCTTAAGGTTTTGTGCGACGCACCTGCATCGGCCGAGGACAGCATTCCGCGTTATGCGGAAAAGCAGGGATATGGCTTCGAGGCAGTAAAGCTCGATGATAAGGGATACTGGGAGCTCTTCATCAAGAAGTCGTAAAGAAGTGGGAATTCCGGGGCGGAGACTGCGAGCCTCGATGTCGAGGGAACAGAAGGAGTAAAAATCCAAGGAGGGGGGAATAATGGTTTCTACATTGGCATTTGTCGTGAGCGGTCTGTTCGTTGGCGCAGCATTCGGTTTCGTTTTGCAGCGTGGCCGCTTCTGTGTCAATTCTGCGTTCCGGGAAGTTCTCTTCGAGGACTACACCATGTTCCGGGCCTACCTTCTCGCCGTCGTGGTTACCATGATTGGCGCGAACTTGCTTGAGGACATGCACTGGCTTGGCCATTTTCAAGACGGAGCCTTCGTCACCGGTACTCTCTACCGGCAGGCCTTTGCACCCTGGGCCAATATAATCGGAGGCTATATCTTTGGTATGGGCATTGTTCTCGCCGGCGGGTGCGGAAGCGGTATTCTGTACCGCGTGGGTGAAGGAAACCTGGCGTACGTCTTCGCCGTATTCGGGTTTTTCTTCGGCATTGCGATGACCAAATTCGGCTTCCTGAAATCGATTTACAATTGGACGATCGCACCTGAACGTATTGTTTGGACGGGTGGGGATACGGTCCCGACCCTGTATAATATTACTGGCATCAATAAGTGGATCGTCATTGCCGTGATTTCCGCAGTGTTCCTGGTGGCAACATTCAAGGGCAGCAAACCCTTCGTCAAGGCGAAGAAGGGATATTCATGGTCTCTAGCCGGACTCCTAGCCGGTCTGATAGCCGTATTAGCGTGGTGGGCGTCGGAGTATTACGGTGGTAAGGCCCGCGGCCTCTCATTCACCGGGCCGCTCAGGGAGTTCTTCCTGGCTGTGTTTTTCGGGGACTATCAGAACAATCCGACTGCCGTTAACCCGATAGAATCCCGGAATATCCTCGGCATGATTTTTTCGTGGAGCTCGCTTTACGTGCTGGCCGTGCCCCTCGGGGCGTTCATCAGCGGTAAACTCCTGAAAGAGGTGAAGTTGAAGGTACCACCGGCGGACGAGCTCTTCAAGGTGCTTCTGGGCGGGTTTATCATGGGGGTTGGCGCGCAGATGGGCGGAGGCTGCAATATTGGTCACAGCCTGACAGGCGTGTCCACCCTTGCCGTATCGAGCTGGGTTGCCACCATCTTCATCATCTTAGGAAACTGGACCATGGTCTATTTCATTCTCATCAGGCCGATGAGAGATCTGGACGTATAAACGCTACTTCATCAGACCGGGTGGGATTTCCTGCCCGGTTTTTTTGCCCCCAGAATAAAAATAAAACACTTGTTATAATATTGAGAACGATGTATATTGATCTGTCTGTTTCCGGCGGGACAGCGCTATATGCTTATTATGACGAAGGGAGCTAAAATATGGCAATTGAAATGCTGGGCATCATGATAACGAGGCACGAGAATCTTGGCCATATCACCGGTATCGTGAAGGCAGCGCGCGCGGCGGGCAAGTCCGTCATGATCTTCATGACTGATGAAGGCGTGCGCTTCACGAAAGACGCCAAATTTCTCGATCTGCTGAAGATGGACGGTGTCGAAATATCCTGTTGCGAACACAGCTGTGAGCAAATCGGGTTGCATGAAAAAACCGACAGCATGTCGTACGGCAGCCAGTACAATAACGCGGGCATGCTGCATGACAGCAGCCGCATTCTGGTGTTTTAACAATCAGAACACAAGGAGAAACATTCCATGGGAGATACAAAAAAAATTGCAGTCATTGTGAGGGAGCGGCAAGGCGAAGCGTTACGTGTTGCGGGCGGCCTTACGCTGGCCGATGACACGATAGATGTCTTTATCCTTGACCGCAAACTTGAAACGCAAACCCCCGAAGTTGCACAGCCGCTTGAACTGGTCAACGAGTTGGATCTGAAAGTTTATTCCAATAATTCGGAAAATGGCTGTACGACAATCACGCTTGAGGGAATGGCAAATAAACTCCTGGAGTATGATTTCGTAGTGCCCTACTAAGAGACGGAAGGAGAGCGCCGTGAAAATTTTGCACATCCTAAAAAAAATGCCGGATGCCAGCACAAAGAAGATCATTGAGCTTCAAGCATCGGGCAACCAGGTAACAACGATAGAGCTCTATAAGGGTGGCATATCCTACGACAAACTTGTAGCCGATGTGTTCGCACATGATAAGGTTTTCTGCTGGTAAGGGATATCTATTTTGCAGTCCTGGGAGGGGATTGCGATAGGGATTGATGTGCGGGGGAAAAAGAACGCCGTCCTACTGCTTTACGCGGCTAAAATATGACGATGCTTTCCTTTTGAAAAAGCGCAATTCAAGGGAACTGCATGTCTTCCGTTGAGCTTAATGCGAACGTATTATAGAGATATGACGCTGCAAAATGGCGCGTCTTGTATCTCATGTCGAGACAACGAGGATCTGGTCCGGATTTATTTCACCGAGTGCAGCATCGCCCGCCAACCGTCATATATAAGGACATTTCACAACATTCTTGACTATGGCAATTTCGAAAAAGCAATCTACGTCGATGTAATCAGAGCACGTGCAAAATCTCAAAATATTTCGGGCGTAGATGCAAGTATGGGTGCTATCAGAAAAAGCGTCAGGCATATGCAGATCTTTTAACAGGAATACTGGCTTCAGGAGTTATCGGCAAATACTTAAGTACGTATTGCTCTTTAAGAGGAATTTTCAGGGTGGAGTGCAGAACAGGAAAAGGACCTATGGTCATTCTCTAAAATAGGGCACCCTTCAGCAGGTGTTGGCAAATGAGCCGGGCTCATCAAAGGAACAAGGGGCACAGCAGTCAGGCGGAGAGCAAGAATTAACTTGCGGTCTGTACCTACAACCGTGGAGAATCTTCTATACCAACCTGCAATGATTCGCGCAGAAAACTTGCCTTGAAAACTTAGATTTAAAATTCAAACAGTAATCCCCCCAAATATGTCGTGCCGCCGAGATTGGTGGATGCCACCACTGCATGGATGTACTCTGCCTCGACAAAGAGATAGGTGTGGAATATGCCGGAATCCATGTACATGTCGTTTGCCGACTGGGGATCAAGGGCGTCCAGGAGAAACTGAAGACCTCCCCGAGCATGATATCCGTTGGCAGCACCCTTGACCGAGCCCTGGTCCTCGACTTTTTCCCGGTAGAACATTTTTGTGTAACCGCCTCCCACATAGGGGACGATCCATTGCTGCTCGTTCACGACGCCGCGGAACAGGATGAAGACATTGGCGGGATAGAGGTCATATGTCACAGATCCTGCCGCTATATTATGCATCGGCGCCAATGCCTGGCCATGACTTGAGAGATAACCGCCTTCCACGCCTATCTCGACCTGCCTGATGATCTTGTATGCCAAAGACATCGAGTATTCATCTATATCCCGTTTGCTGTAGTACTGTGAAAAGTTCGGCAGGGCCGGCGTAAAAACTCCGCCCTTCATCTCGAATGACCAGTAGGGACGAGCCTGATCCGAATCCGAGTCTTCGGCATGTGCAAGGGCCGGCATGACGACAAGGAGCAGCAACAGAATAAGCTTTTTCAACGGAGGCCTCCCGATCGCGATAGTCGTCGCCGATGGAATGCGTAGAGGATGAAGCACAGCATGAGCATCATCAATGCGATCTTAAGCGCCTGCGAGGTCTGCGTCATGAAGAGCGCCATGCCGATTACCGGCAGAAGCGCGGCTCGTACCAGCGGCTTGTACTGCGGGTTTTCATTAAGCCAGGCAGCAGCGGCAGGACTGTGAGTGTAATACCAGTCGACGAATACATTTCCAAGCGTGTTGGTTTGCAAGAACCGGTCTCGGAAATTTCGCAAAACCTGCACCTGGGGGGCGGAATAAAACCCGTAGGCGGCCGTGGCTATGAAACATCCCTGGCTTGAGTTCGGAAGGTCCGGATAGGGAACCAGAGCCTCGGGAAAATTCGATAACATGTTCGACGGAGCGCTCTCCATAGTAGCTCCGCTTCCGGCGGTAACTTCCGATGAGTAGTCGCTTTCGTAGGAAACGCCGGGAGAATCAGAAGACGTGCTCGTATTGTCGATTGCCGTGACGGCAATATAGTTAAGTGCCTGGGATACGGCGGTTACGTAAATATGATATGTCTGGTCATTCACGAGCCCTGTGAGCGTGTAGCTGGTGACATTACCGACCGAGATGGAGGCAGTTGGCGTTGATGTCAGTCCATAGTATACGTTGTATCCTGTGGCTCCGGAAGCGGCGGTCCAGTTAAGGATGAGAGCTCCATTCACGGGAGCTGTGGAAAGCAGCGTCGGTGTCGACGGGGTGACGGCTGTAGCCAGACCGTCCAAGGTGAATGTTGTTGCGGCAGTGCCTGTCGTCAATGTTATGGGAGAAGGGCCTTCGGTTGCTTCTGTTCCGTCGTATACCCCCGGAGAGCTTCCATAATAAACCCGGTAGCCTACGACCGTATAAGCATTATTCGCGTTCCAGCTCAGGTTGATCGTCGTTCCTGAGGTCACCGCGCTAACACCCTGTACTGAGAATGGAATTGTATCCGCGTTTGGGCCGCCGTAGACCCCCATGTCCGCAGGTGTGTTGTTGACAGAATTCAACCCTACCGACGTATTTCCTGTGCCAATGCAAGGGGACCCTGCTTCCAAATGAAAGTCTCTTTGCATCACGTTGGCTGGTGAGATATTGACAAAGGTGGGGTCCTCGTCCTCAAGATTTCCCTCATAAACCGTAGTATCGGCGGGATCGAATGAGATTGTCGTAGGGCCGATACTGTTGCAGTCAAAAAAAAGGTCATTTAAAATGTACGTTATGTCTGTACCCGCGCTGATGGCAGTATTAAGCTGTGATGAAAATATATTATTTTTGATATTCTCCAGCGGTTGATCAGTGACGATGCCATACTTGGTTTGGTAGAAAGTATTATTACTTATGATTGCATTTGGTGATGAACTTAACTGGAGTGCCGTATTGCTGGGCCCTACATCAAATATGTCGTTGGTTATTGTAACCGACGGAGAGTTTTGCACTAGCATACCTGTTGCAGCATTCACAAAAGAAAGTCTTTGAATGGAAATGCTGCCCGCAACGTTGATGGTTAGGGCTGCACCCGACCCGCCGCCGGAGATAAACGTTGTTGCCGTTTCATTGCCGTAAATTGACGTTATGTTTTGAGTTATCGAGAAATTTCCAGTATACGTGCCAGGATAGAGCTGGATGGCATCGCCTGACAAAGCGGCGTTTATGGCATTGGTTAAATTTGTATAGCAGGGATAATTGACCGTGTCTGATGGGCACTGAGCGGTATTTGTCACAGCAACACGTGTGACGGCGGCAACAGGTTTTGGCGCGATTGCAACAAAAAATACGAGGACTAAAGTGAGGAAGAACGCAGCATGTTTTCCCGGCATATTGAAGCCTCCGTGGGCAATGTTGAAAATACCTCAATATGACGTCAATGTCAAATGAAAAGGTTGAAAACGCTCTACCCTTTGCATACCGGATCGACATCGTATTCTCGTTATCTTGACAACGAGCCCGACGGGACATACACTCTAATTAGGCAAGAGGTGAAGGAGGATTGCATGGACATCAAAGAACGAGAAGTGAAGATTTCCGATCTCCGGCATGTGTGCGACCCCATGGATTTCCCCTTTCAGACCACGGCGGAACTGACGCCGAAGGGAGAGGTTATCGGCCAGGCGCGGGCTGTTAAGGCGATAGAATTCGGCCTTTCCATCCGAAACCATGGATACAATATATTCGTTAGCGGGATCCCGGGCACCGGCAGGAACAGCATCGCCAAGGCCCTGGTCAAACGGATCTCGCTTGATCGTCCGGTGCCGGACGACTGGTGCTTGGTCAACAACTTCAAGGACACTGACCGGCCTCTAGCCGTCAAGCTTCCACCCGGTAAGGGCCGTGAGTTCCGGCAGGACATGGGGAAATTCATCGAGTTCATGCAGGGTGAAATCTCCAAGGTTTTTGAGTCCAAGGAGTACGAGGAGCAGAAATCGCGTATCGTGGAGGAGGCGGAAAAGGCCAAAGAAGTCCTTTTTGCCGATGTGGGGCGACGTTCGCTCGAGCTTGGTTTCCAGCTGTCGATTACACGCACCGGGATCGTCAAGGTCCCTCTGTGGAAAGGCAAACCACTCCAGCCACAGGAGCTGGAAAACCTTTCAGCGGAGCAGAAGCACGAGCTGGAGGATCATGAGAAGCAGGTCGACGCCGAAATCCGTGACTTCCTGGCCAAGACCCGACAGCTCGACAAGGAGGCCCACGAAAAGATCCACGAACTGAACCGGAACATCGCCCACTTCGCTATGGGCCACCAACTTGACGACCTGAGAGAAAAGTACAGCATCGATCCCCGCATCCCTGATCACCTTTCCGACGTCGAAGAAGATATCCTTGGCAACCTCCGAGAATTCCTCGGCCAGACCCAGGAAATGCCCTTCCCGATCGAGGGCATGGACCGGGCGAGCTTCATGGACCGCTATAAAGTGAACCTGCTCGTGGACAACGCCGAGACCAAGGGCGCGCCGGTGATTGAGGAGGTGAACCCTACCTACAACAACCTTGTGGGCCGCATCGAGCGGAAAGCGCGTTTCGGTGCCTTTTATACCAACTTCACCATGATTCGAGCCGGCTCGGTGCTCAGGGCAAATGGTGGGTACTTGATATTGAACGCTCTTGATGTTCTCCGGAACCCCTTTTCCTGGGATGCTCTCAAGAGGATCATCAAGAAGAGTGAAGTCAAGATCGAAGACGTGACTGAGCTTTACGGATTTACTAGCGGTGGCATTAAGCCCGAGTCAATCCCTCTTTCGCTCAAGGTTATCATGCTCGGGAGCCCGTGGCTGTATTATCTGTTGAATTATTATGACGAGGATTTCCGCGATATTTTTAAGGTAAAATCCGATTTCGACACGGAAACCACAGGTTCCTGGGACGAAAAAACGCGCTATGCGAATTTCATCGGCGCCATGGTGAAGAACGACGGTCTTCTGCCCTTCGACAGGACCGCAGTGGCGGGGATAGTGGATCACGCGGTGCGGCTTACCGAGAAACAGAACAAGCTTTCGCTTCGTTTCAGCGACTTGACGGACCTGGTGCGCGAGGCTTCATACTGGTCGTCGCAATCGGGAAGCGCGACGGTGACTGCCGAACATGTAGACAAAGCGTTGAACGAAAAAATATTCCGATCAAATCTGATCGATGAGCGCATCCAGGAGATGTACACGGAAGGGACGCTCATGGTCGATGTAACCGGGTCGGTCGTAGCCCAGGTGAATGGGCTGTCGGTATACGGCATCGGGGATTTCTTTTTCGGCAAGCCCTCGCGGATTACAAGCCGGATCTATCTCGGCAAGTCCGGCATCGTCAATATCGAACGCGAGGCAAAACTTTCGGGTCGCATCTACAACAAGGCCGCGCTTATTCTGTCGAGTTATCTCGGCGGAACATACGCACAGGAAAGGACTCTTTCGGTCTCGGCGACCCTTGCATTCGAGCAGAGCTATGGCGAGATCGAGGGGGACAGCGCTTCGGCAGCCGAACTCATTGCGCTGATTTCCGGAATCGCAGAAGTGCCGGTAAAGCAGAATCTGGCCATTACCGGGTCGATGAGCCAGAAGGGAGAGATCCAGCCCATCGGCGGGGTGAATGAAAAGATTGAAGGATTTTTCGGCGTGTGCAAAAATCGGGGCCTTACGGGCGACCAGGGGGTGATCATCCCGCAGTTGAACATCAAGAACCTGATGTTGAAAAAAGAAGTCATCGAGGCTGTCCGGGAAGGCAAGTTTCATGTGTACGCTGTCACGAACGTCAATGAGGCGCTGGAAATTCTCATGGACCTTCAGGCCGGTGAGCGCAATGAGGCTGGCGTCTGGCCCGAGGGTACGATCAATTTTCTGGTGGACAAGCGGCTCAAGGAGATGTCAAGAAAGATGAAGGCCGACGACAAGGGAGAGGGGAAGGAAAAAGAGAAGAAAGAGGAAAACAATGATGAGGCTGCTCCGAAGAAAAGTCCTCCGCAGGAGCCTTCGTAGCGGCTGGACCGGCGTGGTCAGAAAAGACCGAGGGGCAATAATATCGAAAAAAGCTTTGCTGGACATTCTTCGAAACTCGCAACATTTTACCCAGATATGAAATCTGCGATGCAAACATACTTGTCCGAGCTTTTCCCGCTTACCGCTCAATCTCTTTATCTCGTGGGAGGATCTGTTCGCGACCTGATTATGGGCAGGAATGACATCAAGGATATTGACATCCTCATGCCTTCCCATGCGGAAAAAGCAGCGAGAACATTCGCAGGCATGATCGGTGGAAGCTTTTTCTTTCTCGATGAAAAAAGAAAGATCTCACGCGTCGTCAAACAAAGCGATCATGAGGTCATACAGTTCGATTTTGCGAACTTCGAAGGGTTCGATTTGAAAGCCGATCTAGGCAGACGGGATTTCACCATCAATGCCATGGCGCTTGATTTGCGGGAGTTCATCGCGAAAAAAACGATAAAGGGATTGATCGACCCCTTTTCCGGGAGAGATGACATTCACAACAGGCTGGTTCGCATGGTAAAGCCTGAAGTCCTAGACGAGGATCCGCTTAGACTGCTGCGCGCAGCGCGATTTGGTGCCACGCTTGGCTTCAACATTGAAAGATCGACGGCAGACCATATCAGGAGGCGTTCCGCGTTCATGAACAGGCCCGCGCCGGAGCGAATCCGGGACGAGTTCTTTCTGATTCTGGCAGAAAAGCATGCCGATAAAAATCTCATGCTGCTTGATTCCCTCGGTATCCTGACGGTGATCCTGCCCGAGCTCGAACCGCTTCGCGGTTTTGCACCCGGCTTTTACCATAGCCACGATGTACTGACCCATTCTATCAAGACCGCAGGATATATCGATGCCGTCCTCGATGAGTTGCGCGATTTCCCCCCTCTCTATGCCGGTTCGATGCGAAGCCATATTGAGGAGCATCTCGAACACCTGATACCGCGGATAGCAGCGCTTCGATTCGCCTGTCTCCTGCACGACATGGCAAAGCCCCAAACATTTACCGACGCGAGCGGCCACATCCGTTTTCACGGTCACGACAATCTCGGCGCCGAGAAGTGCAAGTTCGTGTGCCGGCGTCTCAGGCTGTCGCGAAATACCGAAGCATTGGTCTGCCGGGTTATAAAATTCCATATGCGTCTCTTTAGCCTTTCAACGCCGGGAAGCCCGAGCAGAAATGCGATGTACCGCTACTGCCGCGATATGGGGGACTCGCTTCCAGAGAGCCTCCTTCTCGCGCAGGCTGACGCCAGTGCAACTTCTGAAATAATGCCGAAGGAAAAATTCAGGGACACGCGAAAAACCATGGCAACGGTGCTAGAATACTATTATGCGAAATTCCTGAAAGTCGAATCTGAACCGCTCGTGACCGGCAATGATTTGATCAGACTGGGGCTTGCACCCGGCCCTCGGTTCCGGGAGATCCTGGAGGAGATGAAAGAGCGCCAGACAGAGGGCGTGGTCAGGAATCGGCAGGAGGCCCTTGACTATCTGAAGGAGTTGAAGTAAATTTTTTTTCAGCCTAGAAGACGTACATGAAACTATTGTCGTCAGCTGATCAGCTTTTGCAACAGTCTTTCAATTTTACATCAGCAATTCTCCCGGCTTTCCTTAGCAGTTTACCGCTCTCAACTCTGCCGTAAAAATTCAATGTATTGAGGAATTGTATGACAAAAAAATACGAAGACATGGCCGTCGACGAGCTCAAGGTCGAACTCAAACGCCTCAAAGACAACCTCTGCGACACCGAAGATATGCATAATTTCACCTTTGGCAAGACCACCGTGCATATCGGTGCCGAGAAGGCCCAGAACATGACGCTTGAATACGAACAGGAATGTAGGGCGTATAATGATGAGATCGCGGTGGTCGAGGAGGCATTGAAGGCGAAGGGAGCACTGTAGCGCGTCTAAAAATGGCTCACGAGTCTATACAGTTCCGGATACTCGTTCTTTACCATCGCGGTCTCTTCGCGTAACAGCCGCAGCGATTCCGGAAGATGCTTCAGAAAATACTTCTTCCCTTTCACAACTGACAGAAAGCCGTATGCGCCGAGTGCCTGCATATGACGCTGGAGGCGGCAGGGGATGAGGCTGTCCGAGAAGGTCTTCTTGTTGAATTCTGCCGGGTATTTTCCCCTTTCACTGATGTAATATTCGAGAAGCCGGTCGCGCATGGCCTCATCGAGGCGATAATAGGGGTCCCACAAAATGGAGGCGATGTCATAAGCGGCAGGCGCCATCCGCGCGCCCTGAAAATCGATGACCCGGGGCATGCCGCCGGAGGTGATTATGATATTCTGACTCTGGAAGTCCCGGTGGATCACGCTTTTGGGGAAGGAATCCACATGCAGCGCGAGACGGCTGAACTCTTTATCCAGAGCCACTCCATTCTCCGGCGCTGCCCCCCTTAGGGCGGACACGAACCATTCAAGGAAGTAGCCCGTTTCCCACCGAAGATCGTCATAACCGAAAACCCGTGCTTGGAGGATGGGGCATTCATGGACGTGACGGGTGACCCGTCCGTGGAGTTTGATCAGGATATCAAGTATGTTACGGTAGACATCCTCGATATGATCGTCATCGTGAGGGAACTTCAGATAGGAGTAGAGGCTGGTATCGCCCAGGTCTTCGAACAGGGCGCGCCGGGCGGGCTCATCCGTTCCGATGAGGCCGGGCACCGGTACGGTATGGAACTCGAAGAACCGAGTATACACGAGGTGACGATTGTAGTCTGGGTCGTCGGGCCTGCACTCCATGAGCACGGCGGTCTTCCCGCCATTGCGCACACGGAAGTAGCGCCTGTCCGAGCCTCCGAGCCCAATCAAGATCGCGACTACATCCTCGATGCCATCGAACTGTCCATCCACGCCGAAGTAGACGGCAAACAGAGAGTCAGACAGCGAGATTTTTTTTTGCTCCCGCGTATTCAGGGAAGGCTGCATTTCCTCTTCCTCGAGGTCAACGACGTAGTCCGGGCCGAGAATCCTGTTTTCGTGCTTGCCGGAAACCCGCGCGCCGGGCATCACAATGCAGTTCCGGAGGTGTGCCCTATCTTCAATACTGCTTCTCGATTCGAGCACCACATATCCGTCAATCCCGATTTTGCCGCAGGCCGCTTCCGGCGATCTATGAACAGTCTCGCCGCTTCCGCGAAGGATATCGAGAACAGCTCCTACATAGGATTCAGGCGTGCCAATGTCGTTCCAGTACGCACCAGTGCAATCGAAGGCCTGAACCCGGTGTCCCGCCTTGCCCGCATCAAGCCAAGCGACGGTGGCATGAGAGACGCCCCGGGGCAGAAAATTCAGAATTTCCGGTGAATAGATGGCAATGCCGGTATAGGCGACCTTACGCGCGATCCGGTCCGGGTCGGGCCTGGAATGGCCGGGATTTTCAACGTCGAGCACGAGATCGTTATTATCCACAACGACATTGCCCAGCGCGGGATGATGGTGCGTGGCAAGGGTTGCGATATTCCTGGATTGTAGGTGTGTCGTGATGAGTTTTTCAAAATCGATATCAAGTAGAATATCTGCGTTATGGACGATGAAAGGACTGCGCGCAAGGAAAGCTTCCGCGTTTTTCAACGCGCCGCCGGTACCAAGGATAGGATCCTCTGGAAAAAAGCGTATACGGCTGGCGTACTCCGAGTGTTCCGCCCAGTCATGGATCATGCCTGATTTGTAATGAAGATTGACGCCGATTTCTCCATCACAAAGGGTATTGAGCTTCTCCAGAATAATCTCGATCAGTGGTTTCCCGAGGACCGGGAGTAGCGGTTTAGGTATATGGTTCGTGACCGGCCGCAGCCGCTCGCCGAGCCCAGCAGCGGGGAGAAAAATGTTAAGGCGGAATTTGGGCATAAAAATGCTTTGCGATGAACGCCACTAACGACATGACAGAAAATGTTCGGCTTTAAAACCTAGGCTTCAAATTAAACCTGCCCCATTAGCATCAAAAACAGATTGTGGTACTTATTCGATACCCTATGAGAACCTACTTGTAGAGCAGGAATTCCCTTCTTGTTTTTTCAAATTCCTTCGCGTCCTCCCTCCACCACGTCGCCAACGTATCAAGATCTTTCCATAACTCGATGCCCTTCCTCAGCTTGTCGGAGCCTGCGAGAATATCGATGGGCAGTTTTTTTTCTTCGTACTCATACGGCGGCTCCTTCCATTTGAAATCCCGGGGATAGGTATCGTGGATCGCCTTCAGGATGGCCACGCCGGTCTTAAAGGGCTGGAACTTTTCGCGGTTCGTCACATGGATCTGAGCCCCGCCGCAGAGTGTGTGGGCGTGCTTCTGGAACGTGGGTTGGAAATGGACCGGCCGGAACACGACACCGGGAAGCTTGAACTCTTTGAGAACATTAATGATAGCATCGGAATGTATGAAGGGCGCCCCAAAAATTTCAAAGGGCCTCGTTGTGCCCCGGCCTTCCGATATGTTCGTTCCTTCCAAAAGGCACATGCCGGGATAAACTAGCGCTGTATCGAGCGTGGGCATATTAGGAGAGGGGATAATCCATGGAAGCATCGTATTATTGAACCACATCGATCGTATCCAGCCCCGCATGGGCAAGACGCGAAAATCAAGATCGGGATAGTACTTTCGATGTAGGTAGTTGCCGATTTCGGCGATTGTCATACCGTGGCGGACAGGAAGCGGTTTGAGTCCGACAAAGGAGGTGTAAGCGGGGTCCAGTACCGGCCCTTCGACGATACGTCCGTTGATGGGATTTGGTCGGTCAAGTACGACTAGCGTTTTCTTGGTTTCGCGGCATGCCTGCATGCAGAGGTCCATGGTCCAAATGAACGTATAATACCTGCTCCCCACATCCTGCAAATCAATGGCAAGAACATCGCAATGTTCGAGCATGGAATGGGCGGGCTTCCGCACTTTGCCGTAAAGGCTGAACACGGGCAGTCCCGAGGCCGGATCGCGGAATCCCTCCCATTCAATCATGTTGTCCTGGGTCTGGCCATGAATGCCGTGCTGCGGGCCAAAGAGTGCGGTGAGGCGGAATTTTTTTGTCCATCGGAACACATCGACTGCGTGTTCGAACCGGCGATTAACCGATGCCGGGTGCGCCGCAAGCCCGACGCGAACCCCCTGTAAATTCTTCGGCCACTGCTTTTCAACGAGATCGAGTCCCGTGAGCACCTTGTTTTGTCTGGTCGACATGGCCGGATTATAGGGTCTGTAATCATGAATAGCAATAGGAAAGTTGACCTCATCCGGGAACAGAAATTGAAAGGAGTTCGTCTCCTCTATAATATAATAAATATTTTTAAGGGCGTCGAAATTGTTCTCAGCGTTGGCCTGGTTCTGGTAGTGTTGGGCGATAGTAAGGACTTCATCCTTAAGAATGGTGGCCAGCACGGTGCACTCATATTATTTGCAGTTCTGTCGATTTTGACGAAACCGAACTCCGTCAGATTCCTACGTTTCGATTCGATGACAATATCAACTTTGGGCGCTTGCCGAAGCAGATGATGCGCCACCTTTTCTTCCGCACCCTCCTAGCCAGCTTGCTGCCAACCATTCTGACTAAATTCTTCTCGATGAGCTTCCGTACGTTTTTAGTGAGCCGTTGCTTGACCAGATAAGGCAGTTCTTCTACTTCCGTCTGGGGCCTGAATACGTTTTTTCATCAAGCTATCAATTCTCTGTTTATCGGCTTCCAAGATGTTAATGCGGAACCGCTGCTTGAACCTGATAATAATTGACAATGGAGCCATCAAAGAGTATAATTAAATGATGAAAAAATTTGAGCGTAAGGCAACTGATACGGCAATACAACGTTAGAATTATGAAAAAAGAAAGATCACTCTATACCCTAGCTTTTGTTGCGCTCCTCACTATTTCCGCGTATTTTATGGCTGATACAGTGGATGCGATGATTGGACGTAGCTTGAACGCCAATGTCGCGCAGGGGGCTGAGCTGCCGCAGAATCACGATCGTCCAGCCCTGCAAATGCGCCGTGATATGAGCGCCTATACTTCCATACTGCAGCGCGGGCTCTTTGGTGACGGGACAGTTCCGTCGGCAGGTTCAGGTCCAGGCTCCAGAGCCGCCGAGGCCCCTACCGTGGACTATAAACTAATCGGGACGGTGGAAGGAGAAGTCTTTGCAGGAGCCGTACTCGAAGACAAGTCAGGCCAGGCCTTTTACAAAATCAATCAGAAACTTCCCGATGGATCCGCCATGGTGCAGATCATACACGATAAAGTCGTTATCCGTAGATCCGACGGCGCAACTGTCAATCTTGAGGTCGCCGATGACACCAAGATCGTTGCCGTCCAGCAGCCGGGCGCGGGACTGAAGAGACTTCCGAACGGCAAGTACGTGCTGGACCAGAAAGAAGTGCTCGCGAGCACGGAGAACATGGGCCAGATTCTGACGCAGGCCCGCGCCCTGCCCTATACCGAGCAGGGAAAAACGGTCGGTTTCAAGATCAGCGAGATAATCCCGGGCAGCATCTATGAGAAGATCGGTCTTCAGAATGGTGATGTCATTCAGCGGGTCAATTCTCAAGACGTGGATGATCCATCCAAGTTTTTTCAGCTCTATCAGGGATTAAAGAATGAATCGAACATCACCATCGATCTGCTCAGGAACGGCCAGCACCAGACATTGAATTATGATATACAGTAATGCTGCGGTTTAGATAACCACATCCAGCTTCGGCCAAAATCCAAACAACAGACCGAGCTTTCCATTATCGGCATCCGAGCCGATTTGCTTCGGACTTCGGCATTCAATCTATTCCTTTTTTCGGAGGACAAGGTGAAAAAAATAACACCGCTTCTGCTCCTGATGGGGCTTGTGTGTGTGCCGGCGTCCTATGCCGGAAACAGAATGGTGTTTGCACAGGCAACCTCTGGTACAGAAACGGCCGCTCCGGTAATAACAGGGCCGACGGAAACGGCCGCTCCGATAATAACAGGGCCGACGGAAACGGCCGCTCCGGTAACAACAAGACCGACACTGACGGCCGCTCCGGCTGCAGCCTCGTCCCCTTCTGAGCAGGCCGCTTCCAAGAAGGTCAGGGCCAGCGACGATTATGTAACCCTCAATTTTACGAATATTGATATCAGCGCCCTCGTGAAGGTTATGAGCGAACTGTTGCGCCGTAACTTTCTCCTCGACGACCGCGTGACCGGCAAGGTCACCATCATGACACCCATGAAGATCTCGCCGGATGAAGCATACCAGGTATTTCTCTCGGCGCTTGAGATCAGGGGATTTGCCGCTGTTGATGAGGACGGCATGGTCACTCGCATCATACCCTTGGCCACTGCTCGCCAGAGCGGGCTTAAAGTCCTTGAGAACGGGAACACCTACGGTGAAGGTTTTGTTACGGAACTGATCCGATTAAACTTCATCAACCCCCAGGAAATCGTCCGCACGATTACTCCCCTTATCTCAAAAGACGGGTCCGTCATCGCATATACCCCGACCAGTTCGATCATTCTCACCGATTCTATGTCCAATATCAGAAAGATCGACAGCCTGGTTCATGCGATGGATGTGGCCGCGCCGGAAGGCAAGGGGAAAATCAATGTTTATTACCTTAAAAACGCAAATGCCGAGGACACCGCCAAACTGATGCAGGCCCTTGTCGCGCATTTGCCTGTGCCTCCTCCTCCCGGATCGCCGCAGGCTGCCGCCAGCCCCGCCACGATGCTCGAGGGGGCCGTCACCATCGCCGCTGACAAATCCACCAATTCCCTTATCATCGTCGGCACGCCGACCGATTTTAATACCATGAAGGACGTGATCCAGAAACTCGACATCAGACGCCGCCAGGTCTTTGTCGAGGTCGCGATCATCGAAATGAGCCTGACGAAGGTGCGCAGTCTTGGGTTCGAGTTTCAGGATGCGAACCGTAACAATCTTTCAAGCAGCAACAGTCTAGGTGTGATAGGCGGGACGAACTTCGGCAATATCGGGCCCGCCATCGTGAGCGGACCGTCCGCCCTGGCGGCGTTGAGTGGCCTTGCCGTCGGAGCCGTCAAGGGCACGTTTACCTATAACGGCGTGACGTACCTGGATGTCGGCGCACTCATCACTGCGCTCCAGACCGACAGTGACGTGAACGTGCTTTCGACACCGAACATCCTCACTATGGACAACCAGAAAGCCGAGATCATGGTGGGCGAGAACGTTCCTTTTATTACGGGTTCGACGCAGAATGCGACGACCGGCAGCACGGCCGTGTTCAACACGATCACACGGCAGGACGTAGGAATCAAGCTGACGTTGACGCCGCAGATTTCCTCCGAAGACAGCGTCCGGCTCGAAGTCAATCAGGAAATCTCAGATGTGATCGCGACCACCACGGCGAACCCCGCGGGTCCGACAACCGACAAACGTTCGGCGAGTACCACGGTTGTCGTCAAGGATCGCCAGACTATGGTCATCGGCGGACTGATCACCGACAACGTTACTACATCCACGTCGAAAGTGCCGCTCCTCGGCGATATCCCCCTCTTGGGCTGGCTTTTCAAGTCGTCACAAACCAATGTAGAAAAAGATGACCTTATGATCTTCATCACGCCATACATCATCACGAATGAGGGTGAGGCACGTGAACTTACGAAACAGAGGAGCGGATCTCTGGAGCATTTCCGCACGAAATACCGCATCGAAAAAAAGGAGGAGCCGCAGGCCAATCCAGCGCAAGAGCTGAAAACCGAGTCTACATCCACAACCCAGCCCCCGTCAGGCGCCGTGACTCCGAAGGAAGATGCGCGATGAAACCTCTGCTCGGCGAGATCCTTGTTGAGGCCGGGCTTTCACCGGAGAGGCTGAAGAAGGCGCTTGACCTCCAGAAGAAAAGGGGTGGCCGGATCGGCACCCTCCTGATTCGCCTCAGCTTCTCGACTGAGGAGGACGTCCTGAAGGCCCTCGGCGTTCAACTGAACCTGCCGTTCCAGGCCGAGCTCGGAGACATCGACCGGGAACTGGCGCTCAAGCTGCCGATTACCTATGCTAAGAAGGCCGTGGTCATTCCGCTCCGGCGTGACAACGGAGCCGTCTTTGCGGCCACTTCGGAACCCCTCAACCTTTCGACGATCGATGACCTCTCGGCTCTCCTGGGAGCAGACATCTCACTCTGCCTTGCGCCTTCCGATAGTATCCTGGATGCCATCAACCGTATCTACAGCGAGGACATGAACCGCGCCGAGGACACGGCCCAGGAGATGGAAGAGGAAGACCTGTCGTTCCTTGCTGCGGAACTCGACGAGCCCACGGACCTGCTTGAGGCCACCGATGACGCGCCGATCATCCGCCTGGTGAACTCCCTCCTGTCTCAGGCCATCCGCGAGCGGGCAAGCGATATTCACATCGAGCCCTTTGAAAAGGAAATGATCGCACGGTTCCGGATAGACGGGATCCTGTACAATATTCTCACGATCCAGAAGCGTTTCCAGGCCAGCGTCGCGTCGCGCGTCAAGATCATGTCGGGCTTGAACATCGCTGAGAAGCGTCTTCCGCAGGATGGCGGAATGCGCATCAAGATAGGCGGAAAGGACGTCGATATCCGCGTATCCATAGTGCCCACCGCTTTCGGCGAGCGAATCGTGCTGCGGCTCCTGTACCGCGAAAGCGCCCTCCTACCGCTTGACCAGATCGGGTTTACGGGAGACACGCTGACCCGATTTAACGAATTCATCGAGCGTCCCCATGGAATCATCCTGGTGACGGGCCCGACAGGCAGCGGGAAAACCACAACACTTTACGCGGCGCTCTCGAAGATCAATTCGCCGGATAAGAACATTATCACGATCGAAGACCCAATCGAATATCAGCTGAAGGGCATCGGCCAGATTCAGGTGAACGCCAAGATACAACTGACTTTTGCAGCCGGGCTTCGCTCCGTTCTCCGACAGGATCCGGATGTGATTCTTGTGGGAGAAATCCGCGATGGAGAGACTGCCGAGATCGCGATCCAGGCGGCGCTTACGGGCCACCTCGTATTCTCAACGCTACATACCAACGACGCTGCCGGCGCCGTGACGCGATTGCTCGACATGAAGATCGAACCGTTCCTCATCTCGTCATCGGTCATTGGGATCCTCGCCCAACGGCTTGTGCGCGTGCTCTGCAAAGTGTGCCGGGAGCCGTATCGGATTACGCCCGCCGAGATAGCGGAGCTTGAGCTGAAAGCTGGCGCAGAGGGAGCAACCGTGTACCGGGCAAAGGGCTGCGGGGCCTGCTTTAACACAGGCTACCTCGGCAGGAGCGCGATTTACGAACTAATGAACGTTGACGACGAAATCCGACAGCTCATCATGAAAGATACCGATGCCGCCACGATGAAAGTCATGGCCATGGAAAGAGGCATGCGCACCCTCCGTCAGGACGGCGCCGCGCGCGTGCTGGACGGCATTACGTCCATCGATGAAGTGGTGAGGGTGACGCAGAAAGAAGCATAGTTTTGAGTTCAGGGTAGGAAGGGTCATTCTATAGTTTGCACCATGAACTCTGAACTGGTATTGTACTCATGCCTGTATTCGAATATAAAGGTGTTACCGCGAAGGGGAAAAAGGTATCCGGTGTCCAGGACGGCGAGAGCCTGAAGATTGTCAGGGGCAGGCTGAAAAAGGAAGGCGTCGTCGTTCTCGACATACGCGAAGGCGCATCGCTCCGGTCCGCTCGACGAGGGACGACGTCCCTCACCTTTGCAAGGCGGGTGAAGCTGACCGACCTCGCGAATGCCACGCGCCAACTGGCCACGCTCCTTTCGGCCGGTTTGCCTCTCATGGAATCGCTGGCAGTACTCGTGGACCAGGAGGAAAACGATGGCCTCAAGGGGGCCCTGTCGACGGTGCGCGACGCGGTGCGCGAGGGCGCCTCGCTGGCTGACGCGCTCAAGGAAAACCCCAAGGTCTTTTCACAGCTCTACATGAACATGGTCTCTGCCGGCGAAGCGAGCGGGACACTGGAAATCACCTTGGAACGGCTCGCGGACTTTCTGGACGAACAAGTCAGGTTTCGCGGCAGACTTTCGGCAGCCCTTGCCTACCCCGCGTTCATGACCGTCATTGGTATCAGCATGCTTTTCTTCATCTTCAGCTTCGTCATGCCCCGCGTGGTGGGAATGTTCGAGGACATGAAGCAGCAGCTCCCGCTCATGACAGTGATTCTTCTGGCAACGGTGCGGTTTCTCTCCTCATACTGGTGGGCGATCCTCCTCGCCATCGGGGGGGCAGCCTATTATATCAGGCGGTATCTGAGTACATCGGTGGGAAAGGAAACATTCGATGCCCGGATCCTCAAACTGCCGGTTTTCGGCACCCTGATCCGGATGATCGCCGTGTCGCGATTCACGCGCACGCTTGGAACGCTGCTCCAGAGCGGAGTGCCTACACTTGCGGCGCTGGACATCGTGAAGAGCGTCGTGGGAAATACGGTGCTGGCTAACGCGATCCAGCAGGCGCGGGAGAATGTGCGGGAAGGCGAACCCATTGCCGATCCTCTCCGCAGGAGCGGCCTCTTCCCGCCGGTGGTCGTGCAGATGGTCGCCGTGGGTGAGAAGAGCGGAGAGCTGGAGAAGATGCTGCTCAAAATCTCCGATTCCTTTGACCAGACTATCGATACACGCATCACGGGGCTGATGGCGCTTTTAGAGCCGGTCATCATCTTGGCCATGGGGCTGACCATTGGGTTTATCGTCATTGCCATCATGCTGCCTATGCTTCAGATGAGCTCGGGTGTGCAGTGAGAAAAACAGGTCGAGGTTCAAGTAGCAAGCAGTAAATGAAAAGATTAACTCTTGGATATAAAGGAGTGTTCCAATGAATAGGAAGAAGCAAAGGGGTTTTACTCTTATCGAAATCATGGTGGTGGTCATCATCCTAGGCCTGCTCGCGGCGCTGGTACTCCCAAAGTTCCTAGGACAGGAAGAAAAGGCGAAAATCCAGGTTGCCAAGACGCAGATTCGCGCACTTGAGGGTGGGCTGGATGCTTTTAAGCTCGACAATGGTTTCTATCCTACCACGGACCAGGGATTGGATGCGCTGATCACAAAGCCCATAGTAGGACAGATTCCCAACAACTGGAGAGACGGTGGCTATCTCCAGCCCGCCCGCATCCCGAAGGACCCCTGGGGACATGATTATGTCTATGTTTCTCCGGGAAGTGAAGGAAGGGAATACGAGATTACCTCCTACGGCGCTGACGGCGAGCCTGGTGGTGAGGGCAACAACGCCGATATCAACAGCTGGAATTTGCAGTAACCATTATGCCTCAAGGGGCAAGTGAAATTATGCGGAAACATAATTCCGCGAAGGGCTTTACGCTTATCGAGCTAATGATCATTATTGCACTCCTCGGCGTCATGCTTACGCTGATTATCCCCCGGCTCGGCGAGATCGGCGAAGCGAACCTGAAGCGGAGTGCTAGACATTTGACTGGTACGATCCGCTACCTGCGCGATGAATCGCAGGCGCGGAAGGAAGTTTATCGACTTTGCTTTGATGTGCAGGGCGGGCGTTTCTGGACCGAGGTGATGAAGCTATCGACAGATCAGACGGAGTCCGTGGAGTTCACGCGTTTCCAATCAGAAGTTGGAACAGAGGGGAGTTTGGCTGGCCAGACAACTTTCCGCGATGTTCAGGTTGCCGGACATCCCGACGATCCGTACATCCAATTCACGCCGGACGGGTGGGTGGAGAATGCGGCCATTCATCTGCGGGATGGAGATGAAAGGGATTTTACCCTTTTTGTAAACCCGCTCATGGGCAGCACAGAACTCCGCGACGGGTATTTGGAGAATCAGGAAGAGAACAAGGAAATTAGTCTTTTGAGTCTTACGAGTCGATGGAGTCTGAGGATTTGAGAATTGATGAAGCAAGACAACCCCTGAACCCAAAGGGGTTTACTCTCCTTGAAGTCATGGTCGCCGTGGCGATCATGGCAATGGTTCTCGTCACGCTTCTGGGACTCAAGAACAGCAGTATGAAGGATGTCTTGCTGGCGAAGCATATCACGATAGCGACCATGCTTGCGAAGCGTATGATGGTGGAGAATACCGCGGCGGAGCCGGGTCTGTCTCCGGAGGACGAAGGCACGTTTCCCGAGGAGGAGTATAAAGACTATACCTGGAAAAAGACGTTAGTTCCCACACCCCTGCCCCAAATCATGGAAATGCATGTCGCTGTACTCTGGAAAGAGGGCACGCTCGATGAGACGGTGGAGATCGTGAGCTACGTTCTATGAGTAACGCCGGGTCGGGAGAGGGCAAGGTTCAGGGGCCAGGAGGTGCGGAGGCTCCAAAATCGCCGGGATTCACCCTGCTTGAAGTGCTCATCGCCGTGACGATCATGGCACTGCTCGTTACGGTGATTTATACGAGCTTTTTTACGTCCGGCCGCAACGTGGAACAGGCCGAGGCGATTCGGAACGAGACGGATCTTGCCCGCACGCTGTTGGCGAAAATCTCCAGCGACATATCTGATGCCTATTTTAATTCGAGTATGAACGTGCCCGTAGTCACTACCATTTTTTACGGCGAGCAGGTGATATCTGATACGGCGATATCTAATACGGGACTAGATCACAACCAGGCGATATCTGATACGGGACTAGATCATAACAGGTATGATGGCCTCTACCTGACGTCGCTGACGAATTGGCGAAAGCCGGATTCGCAAGAGACGGACCTCTGGGAAGTGGGCTATTATTTCAAACAGAAACCGGACGGTTCCGGGTGGATCTTGATGCGGCGGGAAAAGCGGTTATTAAGCAACGATTCACCGGCGCTTGAAGGCGGGGTTGATTACGAGATGACCGACCGCGTCGCGAGCCTTCGGTTCCGCTATTTCGACGGGGCCTCATGGACTGATGGCGGATGGGACAGCAGGATTTCACAGAAACTGCCGAACACCGTTGAGATTACGCTGCTGTTCAATGACGGTTCGGTTTACATCACGCAGGTGGACGTTGGACGGTAATAAAGTGCGGAGTGCGGAGCCAGAAGTCCAGCATATATATCGGAAGGTGCCTAACGAGCGCGGCGTCGCTTTGATCATCGTACTCTTGGTGACTGCCCTTCTGATCGCTCTTATTTTTGAATTTGCCTACGGTACGAGAATAAGCCTTCGTGCGGCCATCAATTATCGCGACAGCCAGCGCGCCTATTACTTGGCGCGATCAGGCGTGAACTTCGCGGGGGAATATCTTGCCTACAACCTTCTGAAGGATCCAGAGACCGGAGTAACTCATGAATATGACAACCTTGAAGAACGGGACTGGCAGACGGTCCCGTATATTCCGGGAAACGATACGCAACTTCGAATGCGGTGGGAGGATGAGTCCGGTAAGATCAATATTAGCAATGCGACAAAGGGAAGCGATGCTTACAATCGGCTGGTAATTCTCTTCTCCAATCTCGGGATCGGTCAAGATATCCTCGACCAGATAAGCGAATGGATGATTGCAGAAAAGAGAAGCTTTTATCTTCTCTCGGAGCTTCACCAGTTCTTGAACGACAATGAATTCCGAAAGTTGCAGGATTATGTGACTGTTCTCCCTCCTTCAGCGACGCCGGGGAACAAGATCGATGTCAACACCGCGCCAGCCGCCGTACTCCAGAGCCTCGGTATGAGTACAAATGCGGCTGAATCGATTGTGGCGCAGAGAAGTGAGCAGCCTTTCAAACCGACCGACGATCTCTCTCCCTTCATCGGTCAAAATAGCGCGGCAATAGCGGGCCAACTGTGCTTTACGAGCAACGTGTTCAGCGTAAATGCATACGCCACCGTAGGTGGATACACAAAACAGGTCGATGCCATCATAACACGAGCAAGCGACGGTTCGGGATTTACGATACTTTACTGGAGAGCTTTGTGAAAATTGTGGGCTTGAAAATCGAAAAGGGAAGGATGGGCGTGTCGGTCATTGACCGGGGCATGCGTCAGACGGAGCTAAAAGACTCCTTCAGCCTTGCTTTTACTTCGGACGCCGAACTCGCGGATATCCTGCGAGGGAAATCACCGGACTGGAGCGGTGCGCATATCGTGTCTTCCATCCCCGGCAGCCAGTTCAGCCAGCGGATGGTGTCACTCCCCTTCGGCGACAGAAAGCGTGTTGAAAAGGCTCTACCGTTCGAGTTGGAGGACAATATCCCCTATGCCCTTGACGACGTTGAAGTCGACCATCTGGCGCTGGAGCAGGAACAGACAGGAGGCGAGAAGAAGAAAGAGACATCAATCCTCGGCCTTATAATCCCCAAGACCGCGCTGCGGCAGCATCTTGACCTCCTTGCCTCTGTCGGCGTGGACCCGCAGGTTGTGGTCCCTTCCTACCTTGGACTCTTCAACGTCGCAAAAATGATACCGGTTGAAGGGGTCGCGGTCCTCGCCGAAGGGAGCGACCTTTGCTTAAAAGTCGGGAATGCGGTTATAGCGTGCAGGAGTTTCTCCCGTTCCCTGGCAACGGGCGGCATCAGGCATACTCTTAAAGCATTGGAGATTGAGCACCATGTGCAGATTGAAAGAGCATACCTTCTGTCTCCTGACGACGGTCTGTGGGCAAGTTTTGCAGATATAGGACTTGCGGTGGATGTGGTTGCCCCTGATTTTCGAGGCAAGAAAGCGGAAGATGCGGTCAGCCTGGGTCTGGCACTGAGCGAACAGGTCAATTTCCGCAAAGGCGAGTTCGGTTACAAACTGGAGGATGTGGGCAAGCGCAAGCGCAAGATCGTGCTCATTGCGGCCGGCATAATCGCAGCTGTTCTTGCCATTGCGAACACGAGCGTAAAATATTATATGGTGCAGTCCAGTTACGGGAAGCTGGACCGTGAAATAAGGGAGACTTATCGCCAGGCCCTGCCGAATGCGAAAACAGCCGCCGATCCTGTGCGTCAGCTTCGCATGAGCCTCGACGATGCACGGAAGAAATTCGGTGTCATCGGATCGGGCTCATCGGCTCTCGACGTGATGCTGGCAGTGACCGAAGGTATTCCGAAGGAAGTGACGATCAGCTTTCAGGATTTCCTGCTCGAGGGAGACCAGTTGAAACTCGCGGGCGATGCGCCCTCCTTTGAGTCCCTTGATAAGATGAAAGCGGAACTTCAGAAAGTCCCGTCCTTTGCCAATGTGCAGGTCCTGGACGCCCGGATGGGTGCGGACAATAAAGTTAAGTTCCGGCTTGAGATCAAACTGAAACAGGCAATGTGAGAGGGAGGGGCAAGGGGCAAATAGAAAGGAGTGATCTCCTTGGCCCTGGTTCTCCGCAACTAGCTACTCACCATGGTTCTATATGGGGTGACTCTTGAAACTTGAAAAACGAGATAAAAAAGTGCTTTTTTTCGGCGGGCTTGTAGCGGTGGCGATCGTGCTCTACGCTCTCGTCCTGTCCCCGCTTATGTCGGACCTATCACGCAAGCAAGAGCTGATCCCAAAGAAGGAAAAGGACCTCGTGGAAATAAAGGCTCTCAAGGCCCAATATCTTGAAATCCAACAGCAACTTCAGGCAGCCCAGGCCGCGGCAGCGAAGCGAGGTCCTCTGCTCACGGATATCGAGAACATCACAAAACGGACAAACATGAGCGGCAAAATGGTGTCACTAAAGCCACAGCCGGACGTTCAAATAGAGAATTTTAAGGAAAGCATCGTTGAAATCAAGCTCGAGAACACAACTCTTTATGACCTCGTGAATTACGTGTATCAGCTCGAAAAGGACACTTTGCGGATCAAGAAGCTTCAGTTCAAACCCCGCTACGACAACCCGAAGCTCCTAAACGCGACAATCCTCGCCGAAAGCGTTGAATAGGTTAAAGTCATGACGGACAAAAAAAATCTCATTCGGAGACTTTCCCTGGCCGCATACTTTGTGGCGGCGTTTCTGGTTTTCCTGCTTCTGCTCTTTCCCTTTGACCGCGTAACGGAAAACCTGGTGGGCCAGGTCCGTCAGCGAACCGCTCTCGAACTGACCGTGTCCCGCATCTCACCGCTGTTCTTTAACAGCGTCATGCTGACCGATGTGGTTCTCGCTGATCAGAAAGGCAAAGTTCTGTTCGGGAGTCCCTCCATCAGGACCTCGGTATCGCTCTTCAGCCTGCTTCGCGGAGTTCTCTCCCTGGACATAAAAGCTAAAGCCTATGGTGGGGTTCTCCTAGTCAAAGCGCAGCAGGGGGCCGGCCAACAGAAAGTTCTGATCGACGCGGACGGTCTGGATATCGCAACTTACCACCCGTTGAAGGATTTCGGCTTGAACCTTTCCGGAAAGCTAGGTGGTAACGTGGAGATGAGCGACGATGCGGGAAAAGGGCGGTTGTGGCTCAAGGGACTGACGTCCCGTGCGCTTACGATAAAGGGTTTTCCCATTCCCGATCTTGATTTCGACCAGTGCTGGTTCGAAGCAGACATCAAAGGGGACAGGCTGACGATCAAAAAGCTGGAACTCGACGGCAAGGAACTCAAAGTCCAGTGTCTCGGCGATGTTGTGCTCCGCGAGCGCGGCACGCTTAACCTGACCATAAAGCTGAAGCCGTCAGAGCGCCTGGCCCAGCAGCAGCCAGCGATATTTTCCCTGCTCAAGCACAAGGATGCCAACGGATATTACCAGTTCAGCCTCGGCGGCACGCTGGCTGACCCACTGCCGAGACTGTAAGATAGGATAAAGCGCAAGGATTCCAATAAGCGCTACACCCTAAACGCTGAGTCAAACGAAATGGTTTTAAAAGTAAATGCCATCTTTCTACGATACCAGTTTAGCTTGTAATTCCTTGTAACATACTACAGGTGCCTTTTATATGAATATCACCTTATAGAGGTAGGGGCATGAGAAACCTGCAGTTTCTCATGCCCTTACCCTTGCTTCCTCGCAGCTTGCTGCGTGGGGATTCATTTAAACACCTCTTCCGGCTACTGGACGTTATCTGCCTCTGATCGGTTTTTCACTCTTACCTGTATTCGTATCATCATTCAACTCGCTATTCACTTTTATGCACCCTTCAGCAATCTGCGCCATACCGCGCAAAATGCTCATTTTATGTGCGTCTGATTAAAAGAAAGTCTCGCATTATGGCGGTTAAGGTCCCCGGATCATGCCAATCCCGTGTTAACATCAGCGTAAAATCAATATTTTACGGTAAAATAACTGGCAATACGCTGTTGGCATGAGCATTGCTAATTAGTTAACCATGTCAATTATATAAATGCAGCTGTACGAAAGCTCCGCAGGCTTTCTAAAACTAGTGCTCATCACAGTCGCGGACATCAGGAATACATATCACATTATTTTAAAGGAGGAGAAGATGAAAAAAGTTATGAGCTTTATGTGCTCCGCACTGATTGCGGGCACAGCGGTATTTGTAGCACCGGTTTTCGCGGATGACGCAAAGCCGGCAGGTTTGAACCCGGTAGATGTGAAGAACGCGCTGGGCATGAGCATCTATCTGCAAGGTGGTTATACCATCAACGAGAATGCAAGCGGTCCGGCAGGAGGAGCGGGTTTTAATGACCTGCGGGGATTTGATCAGCAAGCGAACAGCTTCAATCTTGATATGGCGGAAGTCGTGTTTTCCAAGGATCCTGCGGCAGGCCTAATCGGGTACCATGTGAAGATTATGACCGGAGAAACAGCGAAGCTGATGAATGCGGCGGGAGTGGGAGATGCAGGCCCTGGTGCAACGGGTGCTATAGACTTAACCGAAGCATACATGAGCTACACTGCACCGGTTGGCAAGGGGCTGCGGTTCGATATCGGGAAGATGGTCACTTTCGTAGGCGCCGAAGTAATTGAGGCGATCGACAATCCTAATTATTCCCGGTCATTGCTGTTTACCTGGGCGGAACCCCTTACCCATACCGGCGTGAAGGCGAGCTATGTGTTCAACGATAACGTAAATGCAGCGGTGTTCCTGGTGAACGGCTGGGACAATGCCTCGGACAACAACATCGGTAAGACGGTCGGCTTGAGCGTCAATCTTGCGGACGGCGATCCACTCTCGGCGTCTATCAATTATCTCCAGGGCCCGGAAACGACGAACGATAATCATGACAATCGCACCCTGCTCGACCTTGTAGCTACGATCAAACCGATAAAGCCTTTGTCAATCATTCTGAATTACGACAATGTCACACAAGACAATACCGGCGCTGTAGCGTTGGCACAGACCGGTTTCCCGGGCTCGGTGAGATTGTCCGGTTTTTCTGGCATCATAAAGTACGATATCAATGACACCTACAGCATCTCGGTTCGTGGTGAGTCCGTTAACGATGGTGATGGTTACATTGGTTACATTGATGAAGCTCCCGGTACGCCCGGTATGCTGGGTACGCCGGGTACGCCGCAGGAATTGACCGAATTCACGTTGACTCCGGAGATCCGTCTGGGCGGCGGTTTAATTGTGAGGCCTGAGTATCGTCATGATGCGTCGAACAAAGAAACGTTTGACAACAGCACAAAGAAATCACAGGATACTTACACGCTCGCTGCAATGTATCGGTGGTAGGGATTTGTTCAGAATCTGACATTATAAATGCTCAATAAAAGGTACCTGACCTTAAACAAGGAGAATATTATGGCTAACGAACAGCAACCTATAACGAGAGGAACGCTCGGGTTGACGGGCCTTACGATGAACGCAATGGCGCTGATCGCTCCCGGCGCGTTCCTGTGGCTGACCTTCCAAATGCAATCGCTTTACGGCGCGCCGATGGCGGGCATATCCATGTGGGCAGGCATTTTCTTCGCCCTGCTCCTGTGCTTCGCCACAGCCATCAGCTATGCTGAACTGGCAAAACTCTATCCGGGCCCCGGTTCGTCCTATCTGTACGCTGAGCAGGCGTACCTTTCAAAGACGCACGCATACAAGTTCGCCCGGGTCGCCAAGTTTATTACGGGCTGGGCAAGCCACCTTTACTATTGGGTGTATCCTGGGGTGATGGTTGGCGTGACGGCAATCCTGGGCGGCTATCTGGTGAGCATTTTTTTCCCGGACACTTTCAGCGGCACGTATAACAGCCCGCTGTTCATGATCCTTTTCTCCGTCGTGTTTGCTCTCGGCGTGGCCTATATTGCCTACCGGGGTGTGACCGGAACCACGGCCGTTAACATTGTGATCAATATCATCCAGATCTCAGCTCTCCTCATCTTCTCCGTGATCGCGATCGGCTATCGGGTCCAGCATCCGCAGGGCTCGACCGGGCTCCATTTGTCCAATGGCGTGGCGGTGAACTATCAGGTTGCGCAGGTTATGCAGAAAGACGACAAAGGCAATCCTGTGCCGGTGATGGACGCCAACGGTAAACCGTCCATGGACAAGGACAATAAACCGGTCTATCAGATGGTGGATGCGCAGGACAAAGATGGCAATCCCGTGCCGGCTGACAAGGACGGTAAGGCCGTGACCGATCTGAAGCTTGCTGCTCCATTTACGGTAGACTATACCGAAGGAGCGATCACGAAGGATGACAAGGGGAACCTGACGTTTAACTATCACAAGGACGCAAAATCCGTCATCGGTCTGCACGGATTCAACTTCGTCTTCATTCAGGCTGCGATCGCGATTCTGATCCTGGTCGGTTTCGAATCCATTACCTCTATGGCGCATGAGGCGAAGAACCCGAGAAAGGATGTTCCTCGCGCTGTGCTTCTGTCTCTCGCGATCCAGGGTGCTGTTTGCTACCTCATCGAGTATTTTGCAGCGAATTATATGCTGCATAATGGCTACACGATATCGATGGCCGGCGCTTCCGGCGCGCCGCTCGGCGATATGATGGTTCTCGCCGGTACGTGGCTCTTCGGAAGCTACGCAGCAGGCAAAACGTTCATGCTGGTACAAGCCTTCACAGTGTTCCTGGCACTTATCGGCACCACGCTCTCGTGCCTTTCAACCGGTGCCCGCGTTACGTACGCCATGGGTCGGGACGAGGAAGTGCCCTCGCATTTCGGCATGTTGCATGGCAAGCACGCATCTCCTCATCGCGCGATTTGGGTCCTAGCCGTGATTTCGGCGATCATCGGGATCATCACGGTGAGCATGTATCTCGGCGGCACCACGCCGGCGCCGCTCGACAAACATAATGTCTGGTACAGTTTCGGCATCTTCGATCCAGCGACCTATGCGGCGATGCCCAACACGCTACTTATCGTGACCCTTGTCAGCAACTTCGGCACGTTCCTTTTGTACATGATCACCTGCTGGATCGCGATGGTGGCATTCAAGGAGCACCACAGCTTTAACGGGCTTAAGCACATGGTTATTCCCATTCTCGGGTTGCTGGCGAACCTGGTGATCATGATCTTCTACCTGGTTGGGCCGTTCACGGTAGCGGGCATGAGCTGGAAGGAGCCGTACATCGCTCTCGGCGTCTGCGCTATATGGGGTATCTACGGGGCAGTCTACTTCCTCAGGTCCAGCAAGGCCAAAGGCAAGGAAGTCTTGCTCACGAGTAAACCGGTGCAATCGCACTCGTAGCCGAAACATCTCAACAAATGCAAGCCGGGACGGTCATCCGCATGGGTGGCCGTCCTTTTTTTCAAACCGCAGACTTCCAATTTCTCGATGAAAATGTTAAAGTGATTTTATGGAACTGACATACGCTGAGCTTTCATCACCCGGTCCGGCACGCGAGAACAACGAGGACTTCGTCGGCTTCTGGCAGCCGGAAAAGCTTGAGGAGAAGCGTGGGCGCGGTGCGGTCGCGCTTCTGGCTGACGGTGTCGGTGGAATGCAGCGCGGCGAAGTGGCAAGCCGCCTAGCGGTTGAGACTGCTATGAAGACCTTCCAGGAGGCGCCCGGCGAGCAGACCGCGCAGCATCTTATCACGCAGATGTTTAACGCGGCCAATGTTGCGGTCTACGACATGGGCCTGGAGAATCAAGGCAAGGCCCGCATGGCGACGACCTTGGCTGTTGTTGTGCTGCGTAATAACGAGATCACGGTGGGCAACGTGGGAGATTCGCGTGTCTACCTAGTGCGCAAGGCCACAATCAAACAGTTGTCCACGGATCATACCTACGTCGGCATGCAGCAGAAGTTCGGGCTGATCTCCGAACATGAGGCCAAAACCAGCGAGAACCGCTCAATCCTGACACGAAGTGTGGGGAATGAACCTGTAATCCGCGTTGATGTTGAGAATGCCCTGGTGTTCAAAGGCGACAAAGTCGTGCTGTGCTCTGACGGCCTGTACGCGCACGTCGCGGACAGCGAGATCGCCGATATTGTATCTCGTCTTTCCCCGGCCCAGGCCTGCCGTCAGCTCGTGGCCCTTGCAGAGCAGCGCGGTACTGACGACAATCTCTCAGTGCAGGTCCTGCAGATCAACGAGGTCGAGAAAGTCGCACTATATCGGGGCATAGCCATGTACCAGGAAACGGCAGACCCCACGACCAGATATGCGCTCCGTTCTGGACAAATTCTGGACAATCGTTTCCAGATCCTCGAAACCATCTCGCGAAGCGGCATGGGGACCATCTTCAAGGCAACGGACCTGAACACCAAGCTGACTGTGGCGATCAAGGTCCCACTCATACAGTATGAGAGCGATCCCGGGTTTTACTCGCGGTTTCAGCGCGAGGAGGAGATTGGTAGCCGCCTGGACCATCCCTATATTCTGAAATTTTATCCCGTTCCCGATGAGCTTCGCACCCGGCCGTACATCGTTACCGAGTACCTCAGAGGGTATACGCTCTCGCATCTCTTGACCAGCGTCCGGCCGATACCGGAAAAAGACGCCATCAAACTGGCCAGCCACATATGCGAAGCGCTCGCGTACATGCATGAACAGGGCGTGGTCCATCGGGACTTGAAGCCCCAGAACATCATGCTCTGCAACGATGGAACGATCCGGATCATGGACTTCGGCATTGCTAAGGCAGAAGGCAGGCGGATGACCTTTGCTGGTTTTACGCCGGCAGTGGGTACGCCGGATTATATGGCCCCCGAACAGGTCAAGGGCAAGCGCGGTGATGAACGGACCGACATTTACAGTCTCGGCGCCATGCTTTATGAAATGGTTGTGGGTGTGACTCCATTTCAGTGCGAGACCGATAACCCCCTTGTGATCATGAACGCCCGCGTGGACTGCGACCCTCTTGCCCCACGGAAACGCAATCCGAAGGTGTCACCGCAGATCGAGGAAATCATTCTTCATGCCATGGAGCGTGACCCCAGGAGGCGTTATCAGTCCGCTGCCGCAATGAAGGCGGAGTTGGATGATCCGGCTTCCGTGCAACTTACGGGCAGGTGCGACCGGCTCCAGGAACCTACACCTTGGAAGCGCGGGTGGAAGAAAGCATCCTGGATTGTATTGGCGATATCTGTTTCACTTGGCATTCTTACCCTGTTAATCCTGCTGATTATCCATCGCGGCCCTGCGCACTGACATCTTAAAGATTTATAAAAAAAAGGTATAGGAGTATTTCCGCGCCTACCATCCCACCCCGAATCGTCAGATCGGGAACGATCATGTCAAATGGATTTACTGACTTCATCGCTACCTAGTATTCCGTATACGTTCTTCATCTCGACTGCTGAACTACGAGGCAATCATTGCCAACTGTGGATCGTAGGTCATAAACTGAACCATACGCTCAATTGATCGACTAGAAAACCCTATAAGTCGGGAAGCTATTGTATATTTGCAAAAAATTATATTTGATTTAGGAGCCTGTTGCTCAAACCATTTTTTGTGAAATATGACCATTGATTTTATTGAACATATTTTTTACAAAATGATCCAAAAGGCTATTTGTGCAACAGGCTCTTAGGTATTAGATAAGGAACAAAGAAGGTATTTCTTATGCATTAAAATCTGGGCATTGCTGCCTTTAGCCCATGCCTATTTATTAATCATGCGCCTACAATTTCATCTATAGTGAAAAAAGTGAAAGCCCCGCAGCATGGCGATCCTCCATGTTTAGGCAATAAAATTAGGAATTTTTACGATATTTTTGTTCCGGTCAGGCATGGCATGGGCATTGCATTTAAATTAAAGTAGATAGCGTTAGGGAGGGTTGACGATGACACTTGCAGCATGGATTGTATTCATTGCCGCGGCATTTCTGGAGGTCGGCGGTGATGCAGTAGTCCGCAAGGGACTTCGCGGAAGCGGCTTCGTCATCATTATGATCGGTTTCGTCATGTTGGGTTGTTACGGTGTGGTGGTCAACATGGTGAAATGGGATTTTTCGAAAATGCTCGGAGTGTATGTGGCCGTCTTTGCACTTATCAGCATTTTGTTTGGACGCTTCGTATTCAAGGAAAAAATCCCGGCTGCTACCTGGATAGGGTTGTCCGTAATTTTGTGCGGCGGAATGATAATACAGTTCGGGGAAATAATAATGATGGATAAACGATGAGCATCGAAATAATTACAACCATTTGGACGCTGATCTCAGCTTTTCTCGTAATTTTCATGCAAGCGGGATTTGCCTTGATGGAGACCGGCTTTACGAGAGCGAAGAATGCGGGCCATACCATGGCGATGAATATGATGGTGTTTGTTTTTAGCGTGCTCGGGTACTGGATATGCGGCTATGCGCTTCAGACGGGCACAAAAGGATATTTTCTTTCAGGGGCGACTTTTGATGCGTCAATAATCATGCTCTTTCTGTCCCAGGTGGTTTATACGAACATCGCGGCCACCATACCGACAGGTGCAATGGCCGAGCGCTGGACGTTCAAGTCCTTCGTCGTCTATGGGTTCTTCATTGCCATGTTTGTTTATCCGCTGTACGCTCGTTGGGTGTGGGGAGGAGGATGGCCGTCGCAGCTCGGCAGGAATTTCGGATTGGGCCATGGGGTCCTCGACTATGCCGGTTCATCAGTTGTTCATATGGTCGGCGGCACTGCCGGGCTTGCAGGTGCGATGGTGCTCGGTCCCCGCATGGGGAAATACCGTGCGAATGGAACTCCCATTGCCATTCCCGGCCATCATATACCGATGGCAATCGTCGGGTGCCTGGTCCTTTTCTTCGGGTGGTTTGGGTTCAATACCGGCCCCGCGCTGGCCAATGGTGGTCTCCGACTCGGCATCATCGCAGTAAATACCATGCTTGCAGGCGTAGCAGCGGCAGTAGCAGCCATGAGTTATATGTGGTTCATGTACGGCAAGCCTGATCTCTCTCTGATCGCCAACGGACTCCTCGGCGGACTCGTTGCTATTTCAGCATCCTGTGCATTCGTGAGCCCCGTTGGAGCAATTATGATCGGGCTTGCTGCTGGAGTGCTCTGTTGCGCGAGCGTTTTCTTTATCGAACGAAAGTTGAAGGTGGACGATCCAGTGGGTGCAGTGTCGGTTCACGGCGCATGCGGCGCTTGGGGCATGATCGCTCTCGGGCTCTTTGCAGATGGTACCTACGGAGATGGACTGAACAATGTCGCAGGCACTGTCAAGGGGCTGTTCTACGGCAACGCATCGCAGATCATGGCCCAATTGATCGGTGTCGTCGTGAACATCGGTTTTGTTTTTGTTGTTATGTATGCGTTTTTCAAGGTGCTGAGCAGGATCATTCCAATACGCGTACCGGAAGAAGTGGAGTTTGAAGGCCTTGACCAGAGCGAAGTGGCTGTTAACGCCTATCCTGACTTCAGCATTACAAAGACGCGAAGATAGGATCATCCACAGACAGGTGGATCATGATAAAAATCGAAGCGATCATACAGCCGTTAAAACTTGACGAGGTCAAAAAGGCCTTGACCGCTCTCGACATAGCGGGGATGACGGTAACTGATGTCCACGGATGCGGAAGGCAGAAAGGCCGGGTGGAGGTTCACCACAGGGCGGAATATGAAATTACCTTCATGCAAAAAGTAAAGATTGAAATGGTCGTTAGCGATGCGGTCGCGGGTAAGGTGATAGCCATTATCCAGGAAAAAGCAAAGACCGGCAAGATAGGCGACGGGAAGATCTTCATTTCGAAGCTTGAGGACGTCATCAGGATAAGAACAGGGGAAAAAGGGGAGGTGGCGATTTAGGTTTCGTATAATAATACATTATCCTGCTGAGATAATTGAGAGACAGCATGTGCTGGCAAGATTATACCCGTCAGCCCTCCTTTGCTTTGAACTTGTAAATGGTTGATTTTTTTGTTTTGTACGTGATTCCGGTTTTCGCCGTTAGAAGTTTTAGAAAAAGACCGGTACTATTTTTACTCCATGCCCAATTATTGATCCAATTTCATCTATAGCAAAAATAAGAAAATATTCTACAGTTATGATGACAGAATAAGCTTGAGCAATTAAATTGTCCATTTTGCCGGATAGATGTTCCAAGCGAATGTGACACATGCGTTGCGTATTATATAAATAGGACTATATTAAGAATTCTGACGATGCCACCTGCCAGCCTGACTTGATATCACTACTATGATTGGCGCTCCGGGGTTGCTAGGGCGTGGTGGTTAATAGCTTCAGGATATGAAACATGACGAACACACGTAAGCGGTGATTTGAGACGTCGCAAGGATATCCTCCCTGGGCCGGTATGTTCCATTGCATACCGGCCCATTCTCATAACAGTAACGCTGCTGTTATCATTCAGATTATGACATAGTTGGCGAGTGACGAACGCGTGCAAGGATCAACCGCAAGTTCTTAAGTTATCTATCGCATGATTATCATAATGCTGGTTCTGATATTGCTTCTGCCCTTGCTCGTAAAAATAAGAGTAGCAAAATCTTGAACTGTTCCTACTCATCATTGGCACTGTCACTCTGCTGCTCTCCCATCTGTTGGGCCCCGCGCCGATTCTGTTATTGCATCTTGTCGAGTCATGTTCATAGAACCTGTAAAACCCGCCGTTACCCCACAGGCATTCGGATTGGCTTTCCGGGCGATACGAGAGTCACCCAAGAAAAAATCGTTGATTTCGAGACCCAGATCGGACCCGGGTCTTCGCCTTTTTGCTTATCCTCGTTCTCGGTTTGATTTTAAGCGTGATTACCGCCTTTATAGCGATCTTGATCCTCTATGGGGACAATCATCTATGGAGGGCTGTTGAACACGGACAATCTCCGAAAATCATAGCAGCAAACAAGTTGAAATTAGCAAGCAGTGCTTGGGCAGCGACCGGCGTTCCTTTCGGGCTGTTCGTGATGGCGCCCTATTTCTCTATCTGCAGTAATTCCCCTCATTTTAAACTTCTTCGATTGATATACCATCAGGCAATGATATTAAAAAAATAAAGCATCTGTGCCTTTATTGTTATGATCAGGCATCTGTCGTGAAGTCCGGGGTACGGCATGTATTAGCATTATGAAATAAGCAGAAATAATGCGCAATATTTAATCATGTGCCTAAAATAGCATCTTATCAAGTGGAATGATTAAGCTTAAGATAGCTGCATATTTTGAAAGCAAAAGTAAAATTGTATAATTAAATTAATATATTAACAACTATTTAGCAGAGCATTAACTTCCTGGCATGTGCCTTGCAATTAATCATCTGTACAATAAATAAACAAACTGCAAAAAGGAGGATAGATAATGAAAGAAGTATTCATAAAATCAATGGTAGCAGTCATTATGTGTCTCATGCTGGCATCGATACTCTCACCGGCACTGGTCATGGCAGAAGAGGCTGCATCACCCGCTCCGGCCATGGCAGCCCCGGCTCCGGTAACACCGGTGTCTGCATCGAAGATCGATACTGGCGACACGGCATGGATGACCGTTGCAACCGCACTGGTCATGCTCATGTCCATTCCGGGGCTCGCGCTGTTTTACGGAGGTCTGGCAAAAAGTAAGGATGCGCTGAACACCATGGCCATGACCTTCGTGACCTTCTGTATCGTCAGCCTGCTCTGGGTTCTCTATGGGTACTCATTCTCCTTTGTCGGCGATCTCAAAGGAATCATCGGCGATGCTTCAAAAGCGTTCTTAAGCGGCGTTGGACCGAACAGCATATCCGATCTGGCTAAGACGATACCTGAGTATACATTTATCGCCTATCAGCTTACTTTTGCGGCTATCACCGTTGCTCTTGCGAGCGGTGCATATATCGAGCGGATGAAGTTTTCCGCGTGGATCATTTTCTCGATACTCTGGTTGACGGTAGTGTACATTCCTGTGGCGCATTGGGTATGGGGTGGCGGTTTCCTTGCAAAACTCGGAGCTCTTGATTTCGCGGGCGGTACGGTCGTTCACGTCAATGCTGGTATTGCAGCGCTAGTAGGCGCCTTGGTCCTGGGCAAGCGGCGTGTCAAGGCGATCATACCCGGGAACCTGACACTTGTGGTCATTGGAGCTGGTCTTCTGTGGTTCGGTTGGTTCGGGTTCAACGCGGGCTCGGCGCTTGCCGCGAACGGGCTCGCAAGCGCAGCCTTCATTAATACAAATACGGCGACGGCGGCAGCTGCGCTGGCCTGGATGTTCGTTGAATGGAAGCATTCCGGTAAACCTACGGTTCTTGGTCTCGCATCCGGCGCAGTCGGTGGTCTCGTTGCCATCACACCGGCTGCGGGCTTCGTGAACATCAGCGGTGCGATCATCATCGGATTAGCTGCTGGCATAATCCCGTTCTACGCAGTGGCAAAACTCAAGCCGATGTTTGGCTATGACGATACGCTTGATGCTTTTGGCATTCACGGCATTGGTGGGACTCTCGGGGCGATCCTGACCGGTGTGTTTGCGGACCCGGCGATTAATGCAGCGGGCAAAGGTCTTCTTTACGGTAATCCCGGCCAGGTCTGGATACAGTTCATCGCAGTGGCATCGACGGTTGTGTACAGCGGCGTCATGACTTTCGTGATCTTCATGATTCTCAAAGCTACGATCGGCATCCGTGTCCAAGCAGAGGAAGAAACTATGGGACTCGACGAGAGCCAGCACGGCGAACGGGCGTATAATTCCTAAGGTATTTAACTATGCTGAACCGTGAACTATGAATTTTGAACTAATGCCAGGAGGTATTATGAGAAAAATCGAAGCAATCATCAAGCCATTTAAACTGGACGAAGTAAAAGACGCGTTGAATGCCATCGGAGTGCAGGGCATGACCGTAACCGAGGTGAAAGGGTTCGGCAGGCAAAAGGGACATGTCGAGCTTTACCGAGGCGCAGAATATGACATAACCTTTATTCCGAAGGTTAAGCTCGAAATCGTTGTTTCTGATATGATGGCAGATAAAGTTGTGTCCACGATTGAGGAAAAAGCCAAGACCGGCAAGATCGGCGACGGCAAGATCTTCATCTCCAAACTTGAAGAAATCATCAGGATCCGAACAGGAGAACGTGGCGAAACAGCGATTTGATAAGCCACTGTTTATTCTTCGGTGTATTTTTTGTCGTTCTGACGCAAACAAACTTAAGTCAGACTTGCCTTTTAATCATAAGGTTTGTAGCCGGCATGCAATGGAACATGCCGGTTTTTTTTATTATCTCAAGGATGATATTGTGCCGGGTAACGAACGAGAGAGGGTGGCATCATGGGGTGGATATTATAGTGGAAGAAGCGCTTAGCCTGGGTAAAACATTTGGCTGCAGATAAAATCGGATGAGGGCAGATGAAGGTAATATTAACTACGTTCATAAATCTTTTTCAATATTGGCACCCGGTCCCCTCTGCGTGAATCTGTGATCCTCTGCGTCTAAATGCTGTTTTCAGGCAGTACTTAGCCACCCAGCCTCAACCCCGCCTCATAAGCTTCCCGTAGCGCGGTCGGATGGACCAGGATATCGCCGATCGCGTCAACGCCTCCAAAAAAAAGCGTTTCATGCTCAGGTACGCTTATGGTCCTGAAAAAACTCTTGGCTATGACATCGGCGGTGTGACGGCCGTCTTCACTTTTCATGCCTCCGACGAGGAGCAAAAGTCCTTTTCTCCCCCGTGGCCCCGCGAGGATGTTCTTTTTAAGACGATATTTTTCACACCAGAAAGACTGGCACCTGTCAATCATCGCTTTGGCCTGGGCGCTCAGGCTGTAAAAAAAAATCGGGGAGGCGAGAATGATTCTCTCTGCCTCCCGAATAGCATTATAGATTTCATTCATAGCGTCGGAGTGGATGCAAAGACCAGTTTTCACGCAGCCGCCGCAATCTTGGCAGGGTTTGATGTTCATGCTGTTAAGTTTGAATACACTTACATCATTTCCAGCCTTCCGCAGGGGCTTGAGCGCTCCGTCCAGCAGGAGTTCAGTATTCCCGCTCGGACGCGGGCTACCATTGAATGCGATGATCCTCATTTATTCTGTTTTATAGAAAGCTTTCTTTTTTGCCTTGCAAACGGGGCATTCATCGGGTGCTTCGCCCTCGGCGGTATAACCGCAGACGGAGCAGACATAGTAATCTGTGATGACGTTTTTGCCAAGACTTTCGAGGGCCTTCTGGTACAACGCCGCATGGATCTCTTCCACTTCATTGGCCATGTTGAAGCTCCGCAGCGCATAATCCTGGCCTTCCGACTTCGCATCGGTAATCATCTGAGGATACATCCTCTGGAACTCGTAAGTCTCTCCGCTAATGGCGGCCAGGAGATTCTCTTGCGTCGATTTTACGCCGCTCAACCCTTTCAAGTGGTTGTGTGCATGGATGGTCTCCGCTGCGGCTGCGGCGCGGAACAGTTTTGCGGCCTGCAGGTATCCTTCTTCATCCGCTTTTTTCGCAAAAGCGAGGTATTTTCTATTTGCCTGTGATTCACCGGCAAAAGCATCTTTCAGGTTCTGCTCAGTTTTAGACATGATTTAAGCTCTCCTTTTTTTGATCTTCGATTAATTTACCCTGGCTTCCGCCGAAGGCCAGTTGATGTTCTTAAAAAAAGCTTCGATATAGTCGGCGCGTTTCAAGCCATAGTCGAGCATGAAGGCGTGTTCGAAAACATCCATGATGAGGAGTGGAGTACAACCCGCTGGATGGGCAACGTCGTGCTCATTGATCCAAAAATTTATGAGCCTTCCAGTTGCCGTATCCTGGTACAGGACGGCCCAGCCAATACCGCGCATTGCACCGGTCGCCCTGAAATCTTTTTCCCAAACCTCGACGCTGCCAAAGGTCTCCACCATTTTTTTGGCGAGCTTGCCGTTTTTGTCGATGCCACCCCTGCCCCCGAGGTTCTCAAAATAATATTCATGCAGCCGCATGCCATTGAATTCCCAGCCGAGCCGTCGCTTCAGCTCTGCGAATTCATAGGCCGTATTCTTGCCGTCCTTTGCCATCTGGTCGAGCGTATCGAGCACTTTGTTCGTGTTGGTCACATAACCTTGGTAAAGCGTAAAATGGTTTTTCAAGAGGGTCTCGCTAAAGCCCTCCATTCCGACGAGCTTGGCATAATCTTTTGCCGCGTATGACATGGTGTCTCCTCCCTGGATGTTTGGAAATTTAATACCAAATATTTTTAATTATACCAGAAGTGAAGCTAGGTTTATTATCCGCGTGGAAGATCAGCTACTCATCCCTCGCTCTCGGTCGGTTCGTCGGAAATTGCTTAGTGAATTGTACTTTCATTATCGAAAACGTGGTAATCACAGAATAAACAGACCGTCTCCGGCTGCTTTGACCACAGCTCAATCTCACCACCACATTTAGGGCAGGTTGTGATGAACTCAATCACCATCCTCTGCGGTTTTCCGCTGTTTGCTGTTTTTTTCCTATGTTTGAGCAGGCTCCCTTTCATTTGCCTTTCTCCATCCTTCTCGCGCAAGACGTTCCATGCGGTTGTTTCCCCATGACTTAATTTCCTCAAAATAGCGTTTCCGATCCGTCTTTGCCAGCTGGGTCAACTGTTCTCGTTCGCGAACGGAGTCAATATGGTCCGAGGGCGTCACACCCCTCCACGTGCAATAGCCCTCGTCGAAAATGAACTCGGGGGTTACCTCGCTCGACGTGGCCTTTTTCTGGAGCATGAAACGTGCCACGTCCATATCATACTGGATGATCCATCCATTATCGACAATCATGGTAGCCAAATCCTGACTAATCCCCGGAGAGCATTCGGAACAGTACAATTTGGTGACTACCTCGAACGGCAGGATCTCGTCTTTGAAATTAAAACTGGCATGACTCTTACCGCAAGAACAGTTGATGCTGTGATCTACGCACATGGTAAAGCCTCCTTGGCTGATGATATTTTTATGTTATTGCATTTCGGGCAAAGCCCGTAAAATTCTACATGGCTGCTAATAATCGAGAATTCCTGCCTAGCGTTTTCCGGGAGGTCTAGCTTATACTCGCCATGGATATCGACGATTCTCTTGCAACAAACACACATTAGGTGGTTATGAAGACTCGTCTCGGGATCATATCGCTTCTTGCCTGGGTCAAGCGTCAATTCAAGTAGGCTCCCTTTTTCTTTGAGGGCCAAAAGTGTGCTATATACCGTTGCCAGCGACATTGTCGGAAATTTTTTATGCACTGCGCTATAGATACTTTCTGCCGAAGGATGATCCTTGTTACCCTCGAGATAGTGCAGGATTGCCAACCGCTGCGGTGTTAATTTTAAACCAATGTTACGATACTTTTCCATTTGTCATCTCTACCGATTGCAATTGAGAATGATTATAATTTAAATAATATTATTTGTCAATAATTATTATTGTTTATAATTACAATAAATTTCCAGGTGATTATACAATATAATATCTTACCTGCTTCTGCCTTTTTAAATAAACAACATGACTATAAATATTATTATATGATTTTTTATTCGAATGTATCAAGTATCTTACAATTCATTGAAAATCTTAGCAGTAAAATCATAGAATGGAGAATACTTTATCTGCTGAAATATGCACAAAAAACAAACAGGTGCCTAAAATATAAGCTTAAAGAACGACCTATTATGAAATTACGCAATAATATTTCCTCTGATAACTTAATGAAATCAGTTCTTTTTTTAAGCTATTCCCAGAAAATTAGTGGCATAGGCCTTGCTACTCAACAGTGTAATCAATTAATAAGGCATAAAACGTACTTAAAGAAGAATTCAAAGGAGATTGGAGCGCTCTTCGGCAACATGAAGCAGTTCGCCATCCGGGCAGGAGCCGTTGTGCTTGTCGCTCTCTTTACTCATTCATCGTAGGTGTTGTTATGCTGAAGGTGCTTAATGCTACGTAGGGAGTGCGCGTCTAGGCGGAAAATGAGACGAAGGCTCTCGGCATCAGCCATCACGGCGAAGTAGGATGCGTAACGTCGCCGCCAAAAGCATCGTGGTGAAGGCATCATTCAAGATTTAACGTGATAATCAATCCCAACAGCATGCAGACGACGGGGAGTCTCATGAGTGCATCAAAATCTGTCTGGATTTTTTTTTATTTGGACAAGATATACGCCCAGGAGTATGGCAGTCCCGCCGCCAACCTGGGACAACGTGATTTCTTCGCCCAAAAAAGTGGCGAACAGTACGGCAGCGAAGGGTATGAGATAGTGGTATGCCATAGTGCGGGTGACTCCTAGCTCCTTTACCCCCTGATACCAGAACACATAAGCGATTCCGGCGGCGATGAATGACGCAAAAACGAGGGATGACCAGGAAAGCAGGGACACGCCGGACCACGACTGATTCAAAAGGCCCGGGACGCTGACGGGAAGGAGCAGTAGGCTGCCCGCGAACATGCTGTAGGCTGTGACTTTTAAAGCGGAGTATTTTTCGAGAAGAGGCTTTGCCGTTATGGTGAAGAGCGCCCAGATTAGCGTTGCGCAGAGGGTCAGGAAATCGCCTGCCATGTGGGATGAGGAAAAACTCGGTTCTCCATGGTTGCTTCTGATGATAAGAAAAACACCGAATGAGGCAAGTGCTAATCCCGTGCTTATTAGAAGAGTAAGGCGCTCTTTTCCCCAGAAGGCTTGGATCAGCGCAGCGAACAACGGTGACAATGAGATGAGTAGGGCCGAATTCGCCGCTGTCGTGTATCGGAGACCGTACATGAAAAATATATTGTACAGTGTGATACCCAGAAGGCCGAGTTTGATGATGGCAAAGCGGTCCCGGCGATCGATCGAATAAGATTCATGCTTGGCGGCCATGACGGCGATGAGGAAAAGCGAGGCCAGCGCGAACCGGATCACGGCAAAACTGAGGGGATGGAAATCCGCGAGCGCATATTTGACTAAGGAAAAGTTTATGCCCCAAGCAGTGGCAACGAATAAAAGACGAAGATTAAACATGGTGGTTATGAGTGCATGGAGTATGAGGAAGAGAGCATGGAACAAAAAAGTGGATTTTAGTCTGCTCGATGCCCTCAGCTACTTTTCGTATTCGCACTATACAGGAAATAGCTTGAATACTCAAATTTATTGTGTTATCAATGAGGAATGGAACAATCGAGCAGTCGTATAAATGATATAGCAGCCGACATTCTTACCGCGATTATCGATGGGTTCGTCGTGGCTGATGCGGATGGCCGGGTGCTTATCTGGAACAGGGCTGCCGAGGAAATGACTGGGATAGCGGGACCCGATGCGGTGGGCAGGAGCATCCATTCTGTCTTTGCCGAAAACCAGCCCGTGATTAGCCAGCTCGAAAAAACCATAACCTCGGGTAGGTCCTATTCTGATTATGAAGCAGAGCTTTCGGTGAAGCACGGACCGCAGCGTCCCGTGGGACTGATAACGAGTTTACTGACTGATGACGAAGGTCGACCCACAGGCCTGATTCTTACAATCCGTGATCAGGCGGGCGTCCGTGATTTGAAGGAGCGCATGCGCAGATCGGATCGGCTGGCCACGCTCGGTATGATCGCCGCCGGGATCGCCCATGAAGTGAAAAACCCCCTTGTGGGGATACGTGGTGCGGCGCAACTTATGAAGTCCGAACTCCGAAATGCCCCTGAGCCGGGCACAGGCAAGAGTTTGACGGAATATCTCGATGTGATCTTGAAGGAAGCTGACCGTCTGAACAATGTGCTGGAGGGTATCCTCGACTTTACGCGCATCAAGCCCCGCGAGATGAAGGCCTCGAATATTCACAGCATCCTGGACCGGGTGTTGATTTTGAATGAGGAGAGCGCTCGACAGCGCGGTGTCATTCTTACGAGACTCTACGACCCGAGCCTGCCCGACGTTTACGGCAGCGAGGACCAGCTTATCCAGGTTTTTCTTAATATCATTAAGAACGCCATTGAGGCAATGCCCCGGGGCGGGAAGCTTAAGGTTATGACACGCATGTCCGACCTGTTCACAACCGTGCAGGCCGATGGTAGAAAATACCAGCTCATGGTCGCGAAGGTGAGCGATACTGGCCCGGGGATAAAGCAGGAGCATTTGCAGGACATATTCACGCCATTCTTTACGACCAAGGACCGTGGCGTGGGGCTTGGGTTAGCGCTTTCGTATCAGATCGTGCAAGAACACCTCGGTACGATCCGCGTGGAGAGCCGGGAACACGAGGGAACGACGTTCAGCGTTTATTTGCCGCTCGCGGGATAATGCGGCGGATGGGGGGCGAAGAGCAGAGGGTGTGGGGCAAGCACTAACTTCTATTCCCGCTGCCAATTGAATAACAATGACTAATGAAAAAATACTTATAGTGGATGACGACGAAAGCGTACGCTGGGTGCTGAAGAAGTCCCTTGAAAAAGAGGGCATCCAGGCTTTGCTCGCGAAAGACGGAACCGAGGCACTTGAACGGCTCAAAGAGGGCGACATTGCAGTCGTCCTTATGGACATCCGCATGCCTGGCATAAGCGGGTTAGACGTCCTCGATAAAATCCAGTCCGAAGAACGCGACAGCTCGGTCATCATTATGACCGCCCAAGCCACGATGCAGAATGCCATCGAGGCCATGCGGCGCGGTGCCTTTGAGTATATCACTAAGCCTTTCGACCTTGACGAGGTAAACATTCTCGTCAGAAAGGCGATCGATGTTAGACGACTTTCCCAGGAAGTGACGGCGCTTCGCGCCGAGGTGCGGGAAAAATACGAAGGCGGCCTTGTGGGAAACACGGCCGCAATGCAGGAAATCTACAAAACAATCGGACGAGTCGCAGAGAGCGATGCCACGGTTTTGATCCATGGGGAGAGCGGCACTGGCAAGGAGCTGGTAGCCCGCGCCATCCATTACCACAGTAAACGGGCTGGAAGGCCCTTTGTCGCGGTCAACTCTGCGGCAATACCGTCAGAGCTGCTGGAGAGCGAGCTTTTCGGGCATGAGAAGGGTTCTTTTACCGGAGCGATTGGACGGAAGATCGGCAAGTTCGAAGCCGCTGCTGGCGGTACCCTCTTTTTGGACGAGATCGGGGATATGAACCTGCCGCTCCAGGGGAAACTGCTGCGTGTGCTGCAGGAACGAGAATTCGAACGCGTGGGCGGCACTGAGGCGATCAAGACCGACGTGCGGGTCCTCGCCGCCACGCACCACAACCTCGAGAAGATGGTGCGTGAAAAGCAGTTCCGCGAGGATCTGTTCTACCGCCTGAACGTAATTCAGATCAATATCCCGTCGCTCCGGAAGCGAAAGGACGATATTGTCCCCCTTGCCGAATTTTTCATGCAGAAATACCAAGCCAGCGACGCGAAGAAAAAAATCCTGACGCCGGAGACACTTAAGGTCCTCCGTGCTTACGATTGGCCGGGCAATGTGCGGGAGCTGGAAAACGCGGTGCAGCGCGCCATTACGCTGTCACAGGGCGACAAAATATTTCCCGATGCCTTGCCACCGCAAATCTTCAAGCCGGGGCAGGGCGCCCATCTTTCTTTCGAGAACTTCCTCGAAGAAAAGCTTGCGGACCTTGTTGAGCGCATGGGCGGGCTCGAACGGGGGGATATTTATACTATGGTGCTCCAGCGCGTGGAAAAGCCGCTCATCACTCTGGTTCTCAAGAAAACTGAAGGGAACCAGGTCCGCGCCGCTAATCTTCTCGGCATCAATCGGAACACACTAAGAAAGAAAATCAAAGAACTGTCTATCAAGGGACCGTTTAGCGGAGAGGGAGAAAAGCCGGAAGAGGACGATGAAGAGTAACTCTTGCTGCTTTCCTCGCCTTACTTGCTTCTATCAAACATATACCGTGACTCTAGATCCAGTATTTAATGCTTCACCCATACCCCGTCACCATGCGTGGCCGAGACTTTTTATAAGGCTGCTCTCCAAAGACAAGTTTGTCCATCGAAAGAGAACTAAAAGACATCTGTTATGGAAAATGTTCCCATTAGTCCGTTCGACTCCCTGCCATTGCTGTCCTTTACCGAAGTGAGGAATGTGTAAACTCCTTTTTTCTCCGTGCTGCAATCGATTCCGAAGGCTAGGGTGTCCGATGTCCGCAATGCTGTATCGGTCAGGGGGACCGTTTCCTCAGCTATCTGTTTGCCTTGAGCATCATACACCACCGTTTTGACCGATGCTGTTTCCCCCTGCGGGTGGATTATGTTGAATGTGCCCGTGATAGTAAAAACGCCTTTTTCTTCCATTGGAGCCCGCAATGTGGCATAGGTCAGATTTGCGATTTTCGGCCCCTCATCCATCCGGCCTGAACAGCCACTCAGTCCGGCAAGTCCGAACCATCCCACGAGCATTATTAGTTGGAAAGTTTTTTTAATTTTTCTCATGACGAAGCACTCCTTCTCTTCACGATAAAAGCAATTATTCCAGTCTCTCATTCAAGCCTATCACCTCGGGAAATGTTGTCAAGATAACTGGTCAGGGCTGCAGCGAAGAGTTATACGAAAAAAGTTCGACTTAAGCCGTTTATGTCAGTGATTTGACCTTCATCTCCACCGGCTGTTTTTTTGGTCCACTGCTGATTCTAGCGGGACGCCCGACGGGCACCACTGCCATGAACTCTCCTTTAGGCTCGCCGAGAAAGCGGAGCACTTCATCCTTAATGAGATAAAGAACGCCGAGCCAGACCGTGCCGAGACCGAGTGAAGTTGCGGCCAGCAGCATGTTCTCGACAGCCGCTGCCGAACTCTGGATTTCCATGGTCCGGAAGAAGTCGTGGGCTGTCTCTTGATCAACCTTGAAAAGCTCCGTACCGTGTCTGATAAGATCTCCCGTGTTCGTAACAGCGATGACGACTGGCGCGGAGACGATGCTCTTTGCCCCCATCCTGAGAAGGGCTGCAGCGGGCCGGGGAAAGGCTACAGACTTGGCGGTTACGAGCTGCGCAAGTCCCTGCTTTCTCTCTTCGCGAAGAATGATGAAGCGCCATGACTGCTGGTTATGGGCCGAAGGTGCGGCGTTGGCAGCGTGGAGGAGAATACTGACCTCCTCATCGCTCACTTCGACCGCGAGAAATGTCCTGACGCTGTGGCGCTCATAGATGTTCTTCAGGGTTTCATTGTGAATAACGCTAGATTCATTCGTCTTCATGATTGTTCTCCTTTGAGCTGCACATCGCTGCTGTTTTCGTGAACATATCAGAGGGTATCGGCGAAGTCAAGCACGTCTGCCGCAACCACGGAAAGGAGGAATAGGCGAAAGATATAAGGTGTAAGAAGAATCCGCCAAGATGGAATGCCTAAACGCCAGCAGGAGGATTCAGGCAGGTCGCGATGAAAAATCACTGTTTCGATCTCTCTTTGTATCTTTGACACATTCACGTTAATCGTATTAAACATTGTAATTTTTTCTCTTATGAGAATATTCGCTTTTTTCAATGATCAATAGGAGAGGCCGAATCAGTTATTCTCCATTTATCCATGTTAAGGTTTAGGGATGCCTCGGCAAAATATAGTTGCAAGAGTTTCTGAGGATAGCCAAGTTTGTGCTAAGTTTATCCCGACAGTTGCATTGGCAGCATGAAGAAGGCGATGAGAAATGAAGATAATATTGCCACTTTTGACGACAACGGTATTTGTCATTGCTGTTGCTTAGCCTATGATGCTGAGCGTGTGATCTTGAGTATGGACTTGAACGAAAGGTAGTATAATGGTGCTAGGACTTTCGATATCCTAGATACACCGTGCGACTATGCGGAGAACTTGATCTTGAAGAATCATATGCAGAAGGGTCAGCGCAGGGAAATTAGTTGGCGGCGCTAAAGCAATGAAGGAGTCATGGTTATTTATGCCGGTGTTGCAACGATATGTACTACATATATGGCTGCGAAAAAGTCCACTGAAGAGTTGGAATGGTATTCCGTCTTTTGGTGGTGATCTGGAGATGGCACCTACAATTTATCGTCAAAGATCACAAGAACACTTATGGCAAGTGGACGGTAAGCGGCAATAACTTTTCAGCAGACTAGGTACGCATATTGCTTTTTTATCTCTACCTTCTGTTCCATGTTCATCAAAGCCGATGTTCCTGCTATAATAAAGATGGAATCAGGAATATTCCAGCGCACGCAAAACGAGGGGTCTTTGTCTATCCTGAATGAAGCATTGCACCGCGACCTTCCACTGATCCAGGAAGCAGACCTGGATGGAAAGGTTGTGCTTATCCGGTTCGATCATAACGTTGTGAAGAACGGCGTCATTCGCGACCCCTTCCGCATCGACCGGACCATCGGAACGCTTTTTCATGTCGTTGAGCGGGGCGGCAGGCCTGTGATGATGACCCACATAGGCAGGCCTAAAGATAAAAAAAGCGGAGCTATAACCTGTAGACCCGAGGAATCCGTTGAGCCGGTTGTGCGCTACATCGAGCAGAAACTCCATACGAAATTGTATATTCCAGATTTTCCACAGGAGCCCGGCCGCGGTATTGTCGGGATTGACACGTCCATCAACCTTGCTGTTAGGGACCTAAGAGAGCGGAAGATCGGAGGTATCTACCTTCCAAATACTCGCTGGTTCCAGGGCGAGGAGGCTGAGGACGGGCTTCGGGAACGCTTCGCTCTCCAGCTTGCTGGTCTGGCTGATATTTATGTGAATGACGCATTCGGTTCCTGGCAGCCACACGCATCGACATACAACATAACGAGGCATCTTTCCTCCTACGCAGGATACTTGCTTCAGCAGGAGATTACGCACTTGGATGGAGTGATGAAGCCCGGGCGGCCTTTCCTTGCTGTGGTCGCTGGCTCAAAATACGATACCAAAATCAAACCCCTCAATGCCCTCTATGACAAGGTAGACCGCCTGATTCTCGGCGGCGTTATTTACAATACGTACCTCTGCGCCAAGTATCAGATACGAATAAAAGGCGTGACCGACGAGGATAGAGTGCTCGCGCAGGAGCTCGTTGAGAAAGACCGTCTCACCAAGAAGATTGTCGAGCTTCCTCTCATCGTGGAATCGGACATCGCAGACAAGCGGGTCGAAGGGAAATACCGGACAATTTCCACCAGGGACTTCAAACCCGGCGGCTTCTACGGATATGTCCTCGACATCGACCCACGGTCATTTGAGGAAAGAAGCGTTGCGGAGGCCATTAATTCAGCAAAAACCATCTTTGTCAATGCCGTCATGGGATATACGCCTTACTTTTCCGCCGGTTCGCAGGCACTCGACAATACGATCGACCGGAATCGCGATGCCATGAAAATGTACGGCGGCGGAGATACTCTTCAGGAATTTAAAAACCTTCTGCCGGGTCTTTATCTTTCCGTCATGGACGATGCGAGCTACTATTTCTTCACTGGCGGTGGAACAGTGCTCACCGCGATCGAGCGTGGCAGTCCCTATGGTCTTGAACCCATAGAAGCATTGATGGATGCGAAGAAAAAAAAGCCGGAACGATAGGACAAGACTATGCCAGTCTATAACAGTCTTGCACCGGAAGGATAGGCGGCATAATAATTTCAAGCAGAAGAACCTGTAATAAAGAATGAGCGGCTGTTCAATGCTGATGTTAGTCTCAGCCGTTCGATGTACTCTGTATTAGATCTACTTCGTTTATTACTATCAAACCTCTACGCATGAGCGAAAGATCCTATTCTCTTCTTCATTGATGCGCTCTTCCTATTTCGAAACCAGAAATGGCAAATCAAGCGACTCCGGTTTGGATACCGCAGCCGCTCTCAAAGCAGGATGATGGTTTACGTTGAACGGGCATTCGCGTTTTCGACCATAAGCTTCGCCATTGACTTTGCAAAAGCAGTGGGCTCCTTGACCTTGGAGCCCTCGAGCAGAAGTGCCTGGTTATACAGAAGGTCGATATATTCCTTCAGGAGCTCGTCTTGCCCGCCCTTGTCGATGAGGTTGTTCATAGCCATGAAAACCTGGTGCGCCGCGTTGATTTCCAAGATTCTTTTGTCAGACGGCACTTCCTGCCCCATGGACTTGAGCAGCGTCTCCATTTGCGGATCGAGCCCGCCCTCGTCGGCAACGAGGCAGCAGGCTGAGTCCGTGAGCCTGCCGGACAGGCGAACGTCCTTGACCTCGTTTTTCAGCTGCTCTTTTATCATATTGAGCAACTTTCCGAATTTCTCCTTCGATTTTTCCTTTTCCGTGCCGCTGGACGTTTCGAGACTGATGTCACCCTTGATGACCGATTTAATCTTCTTACCCTTGTATTCCTTCAGGGACGACAGGATGATGTCGTCGATGTCATCGGTCATGACCATGACTTCATAGCCCTTTTCGCGGAACGCTTCCAGGTACGGCGACTGCAGGATATTCTCGTCGGGCCTGCCAGTGATGTAATAGATCTCGCCCTGAGCAATCGGCATGTTCTGCACGTAATCCTCAAACGTCGTAAACTTGCCTGCCTCTGTTTTGGTCGAAGGGAACAGCATGAGATCGGCTATCTGCTCTTTCCGTGAAAAATCGAAGTGGATGCCTTCTTTGAGCACCCTGCCAAACTCTTTGTAAAACGAGACATATGAGTCAAAAGCGCTTTTCTTCATGTCCGACAGTGTGTCAAGTACTTTTTTGGTGATATTTTTCTTGATAACCTCAACATGCCTGTTGGACTGTAGGATTTCCCGGGATACGTTCAACGGCAGGTCTGACGAGTCGACCACGCCCTTGATGAAGCGCAGGTACTCTGGGATGAGTTGTTCGCAGTGATCCATGATCTGGACCCGCTTGACGTACAGTGTGAGACCGAGCTTGTAGTCGCGATATAGGATTCCATAGGGCGCCTTTGCCGGGATGTAGAGTAGCGCGGTGAATTCCGACGTGCCTTCTGCGCGATAATGTATGATTTTCGCAGGATCGCCGAAGTCGTGGGATATATGCCGGTAGAACTCGTTGTACTCATCGGCCTTGACCTCCGAGGAGTCTCTGAGCCAGATGGCCTTACCAGAATTCATCTTTTCTTCTTCGATGACTTTAATCTTTTTGTCCTTTTCGAGCGGGTTATCTTTTTCCCGTTCAACGTCAATCATAACAGGATGCTCGATGTAATCGGAGTATTTCCTGATGATCGATTTTATTTCCCACTCGTTTAGATAATTATTGTCCTCGGCCTTAAGGTGGAGGATGACGTCGGAACCGGCACGCTCTTTTTCGGTCTCTTCGATGGTAAAGGTACCGTCTGCGCTCGATTCCCATTTAACCGCTTTTTTTGTCGCTTCCGTCGCTTTTCTTGTTACGACCGTGACCTTGTCGGACACCATGAAGGATGAATAGAACCCCACGCCGAACTGACCGATGAGTTCCGGCTTGTCCTTCAGCTCCTTGCTTTGCAGTGCGAGCAGGAATTCCTTGGTGCCTGAATGGGCTATGGTCCCAAGTTCGGTGACGACTTCATCATGGGTCATTCCAATCCCATTGTCGCTCACTGTCAGCGTGCCAGCCGCCTTGTCGACAATAATTTTTATTTTCCATTCGCCGGTGTTATCGAGGATATCCTTGTTCGTGAGCGATTCAAACCTTGCCTTGTCTATGGCATCGGAGGCATTGGAAATGAGTTCCCGTAAAAAAATCTCCTTGTGGGAGTAGAGGGAGTGAATCATCAGGTTCAAAAGTTCTTTTACTTCGGTCTTAAATTCCTTCTTTTCCACAGTAGTCATTGATTCACCTCAATAATAATTGTTCTCGGGGGAATAGATACCCATTCGTCTATGGTGGAACCGTAACAGTCGCTGCATAAGACAAAAATATTTATACTGGGAAAACCTATTGCTTGTCAAGAAGTTTAAAAGAGAAACCGGACTATGATCAGGATTGGCTTCTGCGCTTCGGTTTAGAGTTACGTGGAAATAGCACTTCGAGGCCCGGGACGGCGGCTTGTTATCGGAGATACAGAAATCAAACGATGACGAAATTCATAATCAGCTGCTTTTAGGGGATCGCAAAAAAACCGCGATCTAGCAGCGAAGCGTTAATGATCAGCGATCATATAATATCTTAAAAGAAAAATATGCATTGCCCAGATGACTGGGGGAGTAAGGCAAAACTAAAATCGGCAAGAACTATCTTCCCCCTTCTGCCGTTGACTAGCTTCTCGTCTCAAAGACCAGTCTTCAAAATATAATTTAATTTTTCATCAAAAACAAGATACAAACTCTCATACTTTGAGCGAAACAAAAACATTTTTATTCCGCGCCCATCACCTCGCGATCGCAACCCGGGCGGCCTGGGGTCCTTCCTTTCCCTGTTCTTCGATGAACGTGACTTCGGTTCCGAATTTCAACCTGCTGAACTCCTCATTGAGGACACTGTTGCGGTGAAAATAAATTTCGCGGTTATCCGGTGTTTTTATAAAACCGTAAGCCTCGCCCGGAAATATCCTCGCAATACGGCCGGTCGGCATCGCTGCATGGAACTTAACTTCGCCCTGTATCCGGCCCGCATGTTCTTCAAGAAGCCTTACAGCGACGTCAAAAGCGTCGCGAACTGATACATAGATGTCCTCGTTTTCCTGACGGCTGACAGCCAATTCTTTGCCGGGGACAGTGATGTCGATGCGAATACTGTACAGTTTACCCTGATGGTGCCTACGCTGCGATTCCTCCACCGCGACCCTGCAGCTCATAATTCTGTCATAGAATCTGTCCAGTTTCGCAGCTTTTTCGTTGATGTTCGCTTCAATGGCTTCAGATTTTGGAATGTTCCGAAACGTAATTTGTAAAGGAATTCTCATACTTAGCCTCCCGTATCCAAAAAAACATTTTTTCATGTCCTCTTAAATCAAACGTAACACCAAATATTGAAACTGTCAAATGGCGGGACGAAGTGCTTCAATGGAATAATTCAGGGTTCAGAATACAAAAGAGACGATAGGCTAATTGTGCGCTTATCACGCCAGATGTTCATCTTCGTGGAACATCCAAAGATAGATAGGGGCGAGGAACAATGCAGGTCCCGAGTGTTAAGCGAACCACCAGAGCGGATCTTCGGCTTTTCCTGTTTCCGAAGCACCACCCCGATAATGGTCGCGGAGTTCACCGCTGCAATTAGCGGAATTCGACGGTCGATAGATCTTCAGCGGCCCGCGAGTCGAGATTGTGATGTTGAGGATAATTGTGTGTATGATCTCCTTTTTCGCTATCGTGGCTATCTTTTTTCGATTTCACGGCCAGCTGCAAAACTTCATGGCCTTCTTTCCTCTCTCAAGAAGACTACGCATTAACTATATTTTTTTATGATGGTTTTTAAGCACTCGCCTTGTTCAGCAGCGCAACGGAAAAATCATCTAGATCAAGTCGTGTGGCGGCAGTAAGATCGTTCAATTGTTCTATGCTCGTAGCGCTGGTAATAGGGGCGGTAATGCCCGGTCGGGCCATCAGCCATGCAAGCGAGATAGTCGCGGGTTTTGTGTTATATTTTCGGGCAACCTGATCCAAAGCCTCAAGAATGAGGAAGCCCCGCTTGTTCAGGTACAATCTGATCCCTTGCCCGCGGATGCTCTTGGACAGGTCATTTTCCGAATGGTACTTACCTGTGAGAAAGCCGCTGGCCAGCGAATAATAAGTTATAACGCCCAACCCATATTCGCGGCAGAGCGGTTCCAGCGATTGTTCATATTCGACTCGGTCATAAAGATTGTATCTCGGCTGCAGGCATTGATAGGCCGGATATCCCCGTTCCTTACTGGTTTGCAAAGACTGCGAAATCCGCTCGGTGCTGAAATTGGAAGCGCCGATGGCTCGTACTTTGCCCTGTTTGATCAACTGGGCGTATGCTTCCAACGTTTCCTCTACAGGCGTGCCGGGATCGTCCTTATGGGACTGATAGAGATCAATAACGTCCGTTTGGAGGCGGCGCAGCGATTCTTCTACGGCGCGGAGGATATAAACTTTTGATAGTCCTTTTCTGCCCGGCCCCATTTCGCCTCCGACCTTTGTGGCGATCACGACCCTGGCTCGGTTTCCGCTTTTCTTCAACCACTTCCCGATTATGGTTTCTGATTCACCACCCTTGTGTCCAGCGACCCATGTTGAGTAGGTGTCGGCAGTATCGATCATATTGCCACCCGCACCTACGAAGGCATCGAGGATACCGAATGCCGTTGGTTCATCCACCGTCCAGCCGAAGACGTTTCCTCCTAGGGCGAGGGGATAAACTTCAATGTCTGAATTTCCCAATCTGCGTTTCTTCATGATGTGAGCTCTCCTGTGGAATGTTCTTCAGCCGTCTCCTTTTTTGTATGCTCAGCGGCGAGGAACAGGTACATTGCCGGCACCACAAACAGCGTGAACAGCGTGCCGATCGAGACTCCGGTCATTATTACCAACCCCATGTTGAAACGGCCCGCCGCGCCCGCACCAGATGCCGTCACTAGCGGCAGCACGCCTAGAACCATCGCGGCCGTGGTCATCAGGATTGGCCGAAGCCGTATGGCAGCGGCCATCTCAACGGCTTCACGTTTGTTTTTGCCTTCCCGCTGCATATCGTTGGCGAATTGTACAATCAGAATGCCATGTTTGCTGATTAGACCGATGAGCGTTACCAAACCCACCTCGGAATAGATGTTCAAGCTTGCGCCGCCGATGCCGATGCTAATGAAGATCATGGCTCCACAGATCGACATGGGCACGCTCACAAGCACGGTGAAGGGATCGCGGAAACTCTCGAACAGCGCCGCAAGGGAGAGGAATATAATTATCAGCGAAAACACGAACGTGACGAGCAGCGCGCTTGATTCCTGCACATATTGCCGCGACTGTCCGGCATAATCGATGCTGTAGTTCTGGGGCAGTACTTCCGATGCAATTTTTTTGAGCGTCTCGATCGCCTGCCCCTGCGTGACGCCGGGTGCAGTTACACCGGAGATCGTTGCTGAATTGAGCTGCTGAAAATGGTTAAGTGATTCAGGAACCACGGTTGTTTTAAGGCTGGTGACCGTTGAAAGTGGGACCGTTTCCCCTTCCGGTGTTGTAATGTAGTAGTCCTGCAGCTGTGCGGCGTTCAGGCGGTCGCGCTGCATCACCTGGGGGATCACCTCGTAGGAGCGCCCGGCAAGGCTGAAGTAATTGACATAGCCGCCGCCGAGCATGGAACCCAGTGCGCCGCCCACGTCACTCATTGTCAAACCAAGCAGAGCCGCCTTGTCGCGGTTGAACTCCACCGTTGTTTGCGGCTTGTCGATCTTCAGGTCGCTGTCGAGGAACGCGAACATGCCACTGGTGTATGCCTTGCCCATGAGCGCCAGGGACACGTCGTTCAGACGCTCGAACGGCTCGGTGGTGCCGATCACGAATTGGACAGGTAGACCACGTCCTGAACCGGGCAGAGGTGACCGCTGGAAGGCAACACTGCGCAAGCCTGCGATCCGGCCGAGATCCGCCTGCACCAGCGGTTGGATTTGGTCCGCTGTGCGTTTACGTTCGTCCCAGGGTTTCAGGACCATGCCTGCGATGGTTGAGTTTAGTCCGCTGATGCCGTCGAACTGGAATATATGGTCTGTTTCCGGGAACGAGACATAGTCCTGATACACTAGCCTGGAGTAGAGCTGCGTCTGGTCAAGACTTGCATCGGGAGCAGCTGTGCCCAGACTGATAATGATGCCTTGGTCCTCCAGCGGCGCGAGTTCGCTCTTCGAAGAGGCATAGAGGAAATAGATGCTGATCAAAATGATGGCTCCGAAAACCCCGATGACCGGTAGGGAATTGAGCGCTCCATGTAGCACCCGTTCATAGGCGCGCCGCAGGGTGTTGAACTGGGTATCGATGAAAGACGCGAACCGGCCCTGCCCGCCGTGGCCAGCGGGCTTCAGGAACCGCGAACACATCATAGGAGACAATGTCAGGGCGATGATTGCTGATACGGCGACGGCGCCGGCGAGGGTATAAGCGAACTCGGTGAATAGCGCTCCGGTGAGTCCCCCCATGAACCCGATAGGCACATACACGGCGATGAGCACCACCGAAATCGCAATAATCGGACCGGCCAGTTCCCGTGCGCCCTGGATTGCCGCTTGCAGGGGCATCAAGCCTCCTTCCATATGTCGGTGCACGTTTTCCACCACAATGATGGCGTCGTCCACCACGAGCCCGATGGCGAGCACAAGCGCGAGGAGAGTGAGCAGATTGATTGTATAACCGAGAATCAGCATGATGAAGAAGGCGCCGATCAGGGAAAGCGGCATGGCAATCGTCGGAATGATGACCGACCTGATGGTGCCGAGGAACAGGAATATCACGGCTGTCACAATCAGGAGCGCTTCCGCCAGCGTGATGATCACTTCGTGAATCGAGCTGTTCACGTACTTGGTGGCGTCGTACACGATGCGCCCTTCGAGGCCCTCGGGCAACTGCTGGGCGATCCCGGGGAACGCCTTGCGAACCCCGTCGATCACCGTGAGCAGGTTGGCAGTGGGTGCCACTAGGATGCCGACATAGACAGCGCTCTGGCCGTCAAAAGAAACGGCGGTGTCGTAATCTTCCGAGCCGAGCGACACTTTGGCGACATCACCGAGACGGACAATAGCGCCATCTTTCGACTTGATGGCCAAGTTTCTGAATTCCTCGACCGAATGCAGGCCCGTGTCCGCTGTGAGATCGACGGTTACCATCTGACCTTTGGTGCGGCCGACAGCTGAGATGAAGTCGTTCGCCGCGAGGGCATTGCTTACGTCTGTGCCGCTAACACCGTAGGCGGCCATTTTGTCCGGGTTGAGCCAGGCCCGCAGCGCAAAGCGGCGCTGGCCGAGAATCTCGGCTGTCTGCACGCCCTCAACGGCCTGCAGCTTGGGCTGGACCACCCGGATGAGATAGTCGGTGATCTGATTCGTGGGCAGCACTTTACTGTAGAACCCGAGATACATGGAATCGATAGTCTCACCTACAGCGACGGTGATTACCGGCTGCTGCGAACCCCGCGGCAGCTGATTCAGAACCGCGTTGACCCTCGTATTGATCTCAGTCAGGGCCTTGTTCGGGTCGTAGTTCAGGCGCAGGCTGGCCTGGATTGAGCTCACGCTCAGCATGCTCGACGAGGTGAGATAGTCGATGCCGTTGGCCTGGGCGATTGAATTTTCGAGCGGCGTCGTGATGAATCCGGCCACCAGAGCCGGATCGGCTCCATAATATGTCGTCGAAACCGTTACGACCGCGTTCTGGGTCAACGGATATTGGCGAATCGGAAGGACCCCGGCCGAACGCAAGCCCAGTACCAAAATCAGCAGGCTGACTACGGTGGCGAGCACCGGACGTTTTATGAAGAGATCAGTAAATTTCATGGAAAAACTCTTAATTCTGCTTCATGTCTCGTTTTTTGAATTGTGGTTAATTAAAAGCTCCCGACTCAAAAACTTTCTTACTGGTCCACCGGCTTCGGCGCCGCGTCATTGGAAGGCTGAACCTTATTGTCTATGACCACGGGGCTGCCGTTTCTGATCTTTAACTGGCCGCTGGTCACCACCATTTCGCCTTCCTTGAGACCTGTCAGGATCGTCACTTGATCTCCTCGCTTCTCTCCCACGGAAACGAAGGATTGTTTCACGGTCAGGAGCGGCTTGTTGCCTGGCCCCTTGGAGCCTTCCTCGACAATGAAGATTGTATCGCCGTAGGGGTTATAGACCACGGCTGTTTGCGGCAGCGTGAGGTATCGCTGTACTGCGCCGGACTGGACCTCGATTGATGCGAACATGCCGGGCAGAAGCACGCGGCGGGAATTACTGATCAGCGCTTCAGCCTGGAAATTCCTCGTTTCAGGATCCACCTTCGGATCGATCGTCGTTATTTTGCCGCTGAAGGTCCGGCCCGGGTAGGTGTCGGTATTGACGATAACTGCCTGGCCGATTGCTATATGGGAAAGTTCCTGCTGCGGCACATAAAAATCGACGTACAGTGAATCAAGCGACTGCAATGTGACGATCTTGTCTCCCGGGTTCAGGTACTGACCGGGGTTAACCGTGCTGATTCCGAGCTTGCCCGCGAACGGGGCGTTTATCGTCTTTTTGTCCACGAGCGCCTGCTGTTGATCAACCTGCGCCCGCTTGCTCTTAAGGTCGGCGGCATCGGCGTCGAGTGTTGCCTGGCTTACGGCCTGAACTTCAAATTGTTTCTTGTCCCTGTTGTTGTTTGTCTGGGCCAGGTCCGCCGCTACCTTCAGCGATTCTAGCTGCGCCCTGTCGGCATCGGCATTGAGTTCGACCAGAAGTTGCCCCTTCCTCACCTCGTCGCCGGACTTGAAATGAAGTGAGCGTACCAGGCCGGAAATCTCGCAAGTGACGTCCACGCCGAGGACCGCACGCAGGGTTCCCACTGCTCTGATCTGCGGCTGCCAAGGTTGATATTCGGCTGTTATCGCGGTTACGGTCGCGGGCGGAAGTTTCATGGACGCGTATTTCTTCATCATCCGGCCCTGAAATATTTTATATCCGAGAACGCCGCCGAACAGAACGCCGACGACGGCGAGCATGATGATCATTCGCTTGGCCATGATATCTCCAATTTGACTGTGAAGTGCCAAAAAGCTATTGATGTCAATCCGGTTTGTCCGAAAAAATCGCTCCTTATGTATAAGACAGCTTTATCGTTACCCTGATTCAGGGGGAACTGGAGCATTTCATTCCTTTTTCGTAACTGTAACCTCATCTGTGCGCGGCGTCCTGTTCCACCATCCGCCCCCCAAAGCCTGGAAAAGCGCAGCGGTATCGGCAAACCGCGCAGCTTGTGCGGCAACCAGGTTTATACGAGCCTCCTGGTGTTGGCGCTCCGCGTTGAGCAGCGACAAGTAATTCACCGCTCCGAGCTGGAACTGTTTTTTTGTAACATAGAATGTCTCGGCAGCCGCCGCTTCGGCGTTCGATTGCGCCTTGAGTGTTCGCGCATCGGTATCGAGCGCGCGCAGTACGTCTGCCACGTTCTCGAAGGCGAGAAGCACGGTGGCGCGGTACTGGGCGTTGGCCTGATCGTAGGCGGCCACGGCTGCGCGGCGTTTGGCACTCAGCTCTCCGCCATGAAACAACGGCTGCAACAGCCCTCCGGTCAGGCTCCATATTGTTGCGTTGCTGTTGAAGAGATTGCTCGTAGTAGTCGACTCCCACCCAAAGTTGCCGCTGAGTGTGATCTGCGGGTACATAGCTGCAGTGGCTACGCCGATCTCGGCGCTTGCCGCGTGGAGCAGAGCCTCCGATGCCCGGATATCGGGGCGCTGCCGGACTAGGGACGAAGGCAGGCTGACCGGCAGCTCCTGCGGCAGCTGCAGTCCTTCTAGGTTGAATTCAGGCAGTGACGCAGCATCACTCGGCAGTTTACCTGCCAGTACGGCGAGCTGGTGACGGGTCTGCGCAAGCTCTTTTTCCAAGACCGGTAGCATGGCCTGGGTCTGCGCCACCTGCGCCCGCTGGGCAAGGACGTCGGTGCGCGCCACCGCCCCGATCTGGAACTGGCGGTCGACTACTTCGAGCTGCTTTTCCTGGTCCGCGATGATCTCCTGGGTTGTCCGAATCTGCGCGCGTAGCAGAGCTTCCTCGATCGCGGCGGTGACGATATTCGAGGTGATCGTGAGGTAAGCGCCTTCCAGCTGAAAACGCTCATAGTCGACTTGGGACCTGAGCGCTTCAAGCTCGCGCCGCGCGCCTCCGAACAGGTCGAACGTATACTGTACATTCACCGAAGCATTATAAAGAGTGAAGGGGGGAAACGTGGTAGATGGCTCACCGAACTCCGCGCCCGAGATTTTCTGCCGGGAAGCCGAGACATCGGCATCCACGCTCGGGAAGAGCGCCGAACCGACTAACGCGCGAAGGTTTTCCCGCGCCTGGCGGAGCGTAGCCTGCGCCGAGTCCAGGGTTGGGTTGTCAGCCAGCGCCCGACGGATCAGCTCATCTAATTGCGCTGAATGCAGCAGTGTCCACCACTGAGCGGGGATGTCTTTCCCAGGAGCAAAGCACTGCGAAACTCCGCCCGGACCCGGTGAAGAGGCTGTTTCAGGCGGCAGAGCAACCGCTGTGTAAACGGTCGTGTCAGGGGCTGCGGGCGCGTGGAAATTCGGTCCCACGGCACAGGCGCTTAATACGATTCCCGTGGCTGCAGCAGCAATCGAAATTTTTCCAGGAAAACTCGCGCTCACGTTATGACTCTCCGGAATCTCATGTTGTAATGTAATCCTGAGGTGGTAAATTCCATTTTTATCCTTTATATTAAATAGCATACCACGGTAGAAAGGCACTTTTCTTTTTTAACTGCCCGTAAAATCGAAATTGAGTGCAACGAATTAAAAAAGTTCAAAGATAAAGGTTCAGAGTGAAAGGATTCAAGCTTAGATATAGGATAGAGAGATGTATCCGGATAGCAGAACGTCATTCAGCTTGCAATTATTTCGCTATTTCCTGGTGAGCATGGACTCGACTGCATCTGCCGGAATGGGCTTGCTGAAGTAATAGCCCTGAACCATGTCACAACGCAGGATGTGAAGAATCTTCAATTGGTCCTCGGTTTCGACGCCCTCGGCAATGGTCTTCAAGTGAAGATTATGAGCCATGGAAACAATACTGGAAACAATTGCGCCGTCGTCGGGATTGTTGGTGATGTCGCGGACAAAGGAGATATCTATCTTCAGATTGTCCGCAGGCAGTTTTTTGAGGTAGCTCAGGGACGAGTAGCCCGTGCCAAAGTCGTCGATGCTGATGGAGATACCCATGTCTTTGAGTCTGCTGAGCAGCGCTCTCACTTGCTCGGGATTCTGCATCAACGTGCTTTCTGTAAGCTCGAAGGCTAGATTGCGCGGCTCGATGCCCGACTGCTTGACGGTGGCTTCGAGGAAATCGCCTAGGTCGGTCTGTTTGAACTGGACTGCCGAAAGGTTCGTTGTGACGGGCACCATGGCGTGCCCCCGGTCCTGCCAGACTCGGATCTGACGGCATACTTCCTGGACGATCCATTGTCCCACATCGATAATCATTCTGGTTTCCTCAAGCACGGGTATGAAATTGGACGGATAGACGAAACCGTGCTCCGGACTTTTCCAGCGGATAAGCGACTCCATGCCCGCAATCTTTCGCGTGTGGACATCGAAATATGGCTGGTAATAGAGCAGGAATTCATTGTTCTTCAGGGCATGAAACAGGCTTTTCTGGATAAGGGCAAATGTCGATGCCAGGCGGTTCATGTCCGTGGTGAAAAACTGGTAGGTATTCAAACCCTGCTCGTGGGATTTGGTTAGGGCGACTTCCGAGTTCTTGATGAGGTTGGCTGCGTCCCCCGTATCTTGGGGAGCGACGGAAATCCCGATATGTATGTTCACACTGAGATCCGTTCCCCCTACCTGCAAGGTCTGTCTGGTTGCGTGGAAAACCTTGTTCACGACGATAACGATGTCCTGGGACTGGGCAACATCCACGAGCAGGATTGCGAACTTGTTCCTGCCAAGGCGCGCCACGGAGTCTCCTTCCCGCACGATCGCCGAAAGCCGTCGGCCTATTTCTTTCAGAACCTCGTCCCCGACTTCTGCCCCCAATGTCTCGTTGATATATGCAATGCGGTCGATGTCGAGGGCGAGTATGACAACGAGTCGCTTGCGGAACTCTCCGCGAGGGATTTCCAGTTTGATGCGATCGAGCAGGAGCGTCCTGTTCGGTAATCCGGTTAGGCCGTCGTAATAGGCCAGATAGTTCAGCCGGTCCTCGAGCTGCCGCTGGTGGGTCAGGTCTTTTGATGTTGCGATGAAATGGGTGATCTCGCCCTTCTCGTCCTTCAGGGGTGTTATGGTGTGGTATAACTCGAAGAGTTCGCCGTTTTTTTTGCGGTTCTTCAGGATCGCACGATAGGGCTGGCCGGAAATGATCGTTTCCCACATCTCTTTATACACCGCGGGTTCATTCTGGCCGGACTGGAGTATGCGTGGATTTTTGCCGATGAGCTCCTCCCTGCAGTAACCGCTTATCTCAACAACGGCAGAATTGACATAGTCGATGGTGCCGTTCCTGTCCGTGATCAGGACCCAGTCCGATGTGCCTTCAACGGCAAGCGACAGCTTTCGCAGTTCCCGTTCTGTTTTCTTGAGGTCCGTGATGTCCGTTAGGGAAGCGACGCTTTTTTTTGTTCCCGGGATCACGGCCACACTCGCATAAACGTCCCTAAGGGCGCCCTGCTTGTGCCTGATCCTGAATTCGTAGCGCACCGGCGCGGCATCCGACTGCCTGCGCAGTGCATGATAGGTCATCATTCGTTGCAGGTCGTCGGGATGGACGGCGATTGTCCATGCCAGCTTCCCTTCTATCTCCGCCTTCGTATAGCCCGTCATGGCCTCGAATTTGGCATTGGCCAGGGAGATGATCATGTTATCTTCGATGATGATCGTTGCCGCCTCGGAATTCTCGAATATGGTGCGGTAGTAGACTTCCGATTCTCGCATCGTCTGCTCGGTCTGGGCGTGCTCGGCGATTTCCCGTGCGTGCGCTGCATTGGCCGCTTCGAGCTCGGCGGTGAGATTGGCCAGTCTGGCCTGTAGGTCAGAATAGTGTTGTTCTTGATTTGCTTTCTCATGCGAATTGAGGGCAGCAGTTTTGTCATCCTGTGTCATGATTAAACGACCTCTCGAAAATCCGAAAAGATCTGCTTGCGGGATAAGGTGAAGCGCATAACGCCTGATGTGCTATTTTTTGTCCGCAGATGGGGGGAAACGTCCTGTTTCAGCGGCTCGATTCTCTACCTGCAACTATAGCAAAGAAAAATGCTACAAACAAGGCATCAAGGGAAAAAGCATTAGTCGAACGCACTCGGAAGTCCGATGCTCAAAGTAGAGAGTCATAGGAAAGTAGGATAAATGCTGATATTCGGTTTACGGACCGTACGCATCTCTAGCTGTATAGTTTGCTATCACGTGCCCGCATCTTATTCATTCGTTCCTGCATCGATCATCGAAAACCCTTGCAAATAAGCATTATTCAAAATGGCACGCCTGTTGCTATACAGTAAACAAAACCGAATCACAGGAGGATTACGATGAGACAAATAGCAATCTACGGCAAGGGCGGTATCGGGAAATCAACGACGACACAGAACCTGGTCGCGGCGCTTGCCGAGGCAGGCCACAAGTGCATGATCATAGGCTGCGATCCCAAGGCAGATTCGACGCGGCTTATTCTGAACCGCAAGGCCCAGAACACGGTTATGGACATGGCGCGAGAAAAAGGCACGGTGGAAGATCTCGAGCTTGAAGAGGTGCTGCTGCACGGGTTCAAAAACATTAAGTGCGCCGAATCCGGCGGACCGGAGCCCGGTGTAGGCTGCGCGGGCCGCGGCGTGATCACGGCCATCAATTTCCTCGAAGAGCACGGCGCCTACGGAGACGACACGGATTTCGTGTTCTACGACGTGCTCGGCGACGTGGTGTGTGGAGGTTTTGCCATGCCCATCCGGGAAGGCAAGGCCAAAGAGATATACATCGTGACCTCAGGAGAGATGATGGCTATGTATGCGGCAAACAACATTTCCCGCGGTATCCTGAAGTATGCTCAGAGCGGCGGCGTCAGGCTTGGGGGCCTTATCTGCAACAGCAGGAATACAGACAAGGAGTCTGAGCTTATCTCGGAGCTGGCCAGCAAGCTCGGGACCCAGATGATCCACTTTGTGCCTCGGGACAACGAGGTGCAGCGCGCCGAACTGCGGAGAAAGACGGTGATCGAATATGCCCCCAACCATCCTCAGGCGGACGAGTATCGGACGCTCGCGAAAAAGATCGCCGACAACAAGAACTTCGTGATTCCCACCCCGATCACCATGGACGAACTCGAAAAGCTCCTGATGGATTACGGGATCATGGAGAAGGAAGAAGCCATAGCCTAACGGATGTTCAGGCTGTAAACCGTTTGAACCATTTGAGCTGCTAAACCGGTTTAAACTGAATTTAAGGAGACTCCATGAGTACGAAGATCAAAGACACCCAAAAAATGATCGAAGAGGTTCTGGACGCATATCCTGAGAAGTCGAAGAAGGAGCGAGCCAAGCACCTCGCAGCCAACGATCCGACGGGACAGTGCATTACCTGCCAAGTGAAGTCGAACGTCAAATCCCGACCCGGCGTCATGACCGTTCGTGGCTGCGCTTACGCGGGAGCCAAGGGCGTGGTCTGGGGACCGGTGAAGGACCAGATCACGATCAGCCACGGCCCCGTGGGCTGCGGCCAGTACTCGTGGTGGTCACGCAGAAACTACTACAATGGCCAGACCGGCATCGATGCCTTCGGCACTATGCACATTACTACGGACTTCCAGGAAAAGAATATCGTTTACGGCGGCGACAAGGGTCTTGAGGCCGCTATCAAGGAGCTGCATGCGCTCTTCCCACTTGGCCGCGGCATCGGAATCCTGTCCGAGTGTCCGGTGGGACTTATCGGTGACGATATCGAGGCGGTTTCGAAGCGAGTGGCAAAGGAGATAAACATCCCAATCGTGCCGGTGCGATGCGAAGGCTTCCGCGGCGTGTCTCAGTCCCTGGGTCACCACATCGCAAACGATACAATCCGCGATTACGTGCTCGGCAAGGGCGAACTCAAGCGGTCAACGCCCTATGACGTGAACCTCATCGGGGACTACAATATCGGAGGCGATGCCTGGGCCTCGCGTAAAATTCTCGAGGAGATGGGCCTCCGCGTGATTTCCCAGTACACTGGCGACTCCACAATCAACGAGATCGGCATTGCGACGAAGGCGAAGCTGAACATTATCCATTGTTACCGATCCATGAACTACATCTGCCGACACATGGAAGAGACATATGGCATCCCGTGGATGGAGTTTAACTTTTTCGGCCCCACGAAGACTTATGACAGTATCAGGAAAATCGCGGCCAAATTCGACGAGAAGATTCAGGCAAATGCCGAGGCGGTGATCGCAAAATACAAGCCACTCATGGACAAGGTCGTGGAGTACTACCGCCCCAAACTCGAGGGCAAGAAGGTGATGCTCTATGTGGGCGGTCTCAGGCCTCGCCACACCATTGGCGCTTATGAAGATCTGGGCATGGAGGTGGTAGCATCGGGTTACGAGTTCGGCCATAGCGATGATTATAAGCGGACCTATCCCGAAATGAAGGAAGGCGCGGTGATTATGGACGATGCCACGCTCTACGAACTGGAAGAGTTCACTCGGAGGCTAAAGCCGGACATGGTTGGCTCAGGCATCAAGGAAAAGTATTCGTACCACAAGCTCGGCGTGCCGTTCCGGCAGATGCATTCATGGGACTATTCCGGCCCTTATCATGGATTCGACGGATTTCCGGTCTTTGCCCGGGACATGGACATGACCGTGAACAGCCCGACGTGGAGTTTGATACGGAAAAAGAAGTAATTCCATCTCATACGGAGCTGCAGAGCATGCAGAGAAATCAAAGAAAAGAGATTAAGTATTGTTTTGACTCCGCGTTCTCCACGCTTCTGCAAGAAAATTGAAGATTTTGTCCTTGGAGGTTTAATCATGAAAGTCAGAGACCATAGCGAGCTGTTCAAACAGAAAGACTACAAGGAGCAGTTTGAACGCAAGAAGGAGTTCGAGAACTGCTGGCCCGCGGAGAAGGTTCAGGAAATCGCCGAATGGACCAAGACAGAGGAATACAAGGAGCTCAATTTCAAGCGGGAGAATATCAAGATCAATCCCGCCAAGGCATGCCAGCCTTTGGGCGCGGTGTTCTGCGCCTCAGGATTTGCCGGCTCTATGCCATTTGTGCAGGGCGCGCAGGGGTGCGTGGCCTATTTCCGGAGCCACCTTTCCCGCCACTTCAAGGAGCCTTTTGCCGCGATCTCCACGTCCATGACTGAAGATGCGGCGGTGTTCGGTGGCTTAAACAACATGCTCGAAGGCCTGGAGAACGCCTATACCCTGTACAAACCCAAGATGATCTCGGTCTCTACGACATGCATGGCCGAGGTGATCGGCGATGACTTGAACGCCTACATCAAAACAGCGCGCGAAAAAGGAGTAATTCCCCAGGACCTGCCGGTGCCCTTCGCGCATACGCCGAGCTTCGTAGGTTCCCACATCGTGGGCTACGATAACATGTTGAAAGGTATTCTCAAGGCGCTCACAGCAGGGAAAAAGAGTGAGTCGAACGGGAAGATCAACATCATCCCGGGCTTCGATACATACACGGGCAACTATCACGAGATCAAGCGGCTCATGACCATGATGGGTGTTGAGTTTACACTGCTTGCGGATGTGAGCGACATATTTGATTCGCCGAACACAGGCGAGTATAAGCTATACCCAGGAGGGACACCGCTTCAAGATGCCATGGATGCGGTGAACGCACAGGCTACCGTGGCGCTCCAGAAATATTCGACTGTGAAGACCATGGACCAAATCCAAAAGGACTGGGAGCAGAAAACTCTCACGATGCCCTTGATAGGCATCAAGAACACGGACGCATTTTTCGAAGAACTAAGCAAGCTCACGGGCAAACCAATACCGGCTTCCATCGAAGCTGAACGCGGCAGGGCAGTAGATGCCATGGTGGACTCACATCCCTATGTCCACGGCAAACGCTATGCCCTGGTCGGCGATCCCGACATTCTGTTAGGGATGATGAGCCTCATCATGGAGATGGGAGGCGAACCCATTCACGTGGTCTGCACAAACGGGGACAAAAACTTCGAGGCTGAAGCAAAAGGGCTGCTCGCATCTTCTCCCTTTGGAGCAAACGGTACAGTCTACGCGGGTAAGGACATGTGGCATCTGCGCTCGCTCCTGTTCACTGATCCAGTAGACATCCTGATCGGGAACTCCTACGCGAAATTCCTGACCCGCGATACGGGAACGCCGCTCGTCAGGATGGGATTCCCGATCTTTGACCGGCACCACTTGCACCGCCAGCCGATTGTCGGGTATCAGGGCGCGCTTAACCTTATTACCATGCTGGTGAACACGTCGCTTGACGAACTGGATCGGAAAACCGAGGATTCAGCGAGCTTTGATGTGATCAGATAATAATAGTTCAAAGTTCAGAGTACAGAGTGTACGGAGCATTTTATGACTACGGCAATCGACAGGCTGACGCAGGATGGGTGTTCGACGGACGACAAGCACAAGGTTTGTCGCGCTCGAGGTGGCGAGTCCTGTGCATTCGATGGAGCCATGATTGTGCTCCAGCCTATAGCTGACACGGCGCACATCGTGCATGGACCCATAGCCTGCTGCGGCAATTCCTGGGAAGGTAGGGGGACGTTGTCAACGAAGGGTGAACTCCATACCATGGGATTCACTACGGACATGAGTGAGATCGACATCGTCTATGGGTCTGAAGAGAAACTTCGGGCCTCGATTAAACGGACGTTCGAAGCTGTAAAACCCAAGGCGATTTTTGTGTATTCAACCTGCGTGAGCGGGCTTACGGGAGAGGATATCGACGCCGCCTGTAAGCGGGCGGAGATCGAACTGGGGATACGGGTGATCCCGGTGAACGCGCCCGGTTTTGTGGGACCGAAGAACCTGGGCAACCGCATTGCAGGCGAAGTTTTGCTCGAAGAGGTGATCGGAACCGGAGAAACGCCGATCATGACGCACAGCGATATCAACCTGATCGGCGAGTATAATATCGCCGGTGACCTCTGGCTCGTGGAACCGCTCCTCGCAAAGGCCGGCATCCGTATCCTCTCGCGGATTACGGGCGACTCGACCTTCGAGGAGATTACCTGGGCACACCAGGCAAAGCTCAACGTGGTTGTGTGCAGCCGTGCGTTGATAAATGTAGCGAAGGAGATGGAGCGGAAATACGGCATTCCCTTTGTCGAGGTATCGTTTTACGGCAGCACTGAAATCGCCAAGGCTCTGCGCGCGATTGCGGATACGTTGCAGCGCAGGGTTGGTCGCGATGAGCCGCCGTTGACCGCAATGGTCGAGGATCTCATAAAAACCGAAGAAAAGCGGCTGAATCAGCAGCTCAGGCCGTATCAGCATCTTCACGGGAAAAAAGCAGTGCTATACACGGGCGGCGTCAAGAGCTGGTCCTTCATCTCGGCGCTTCGCGATTTGGGCATCGAGATCGTTGCCATCGGAACCAAGAAAAGTACGGCGGAGGACGAAGAGAAGATGAAAGCGATCCTCGGGCCTGACGCGCCGCTGGTGGAGGATGTAACGCCGAAGAACCTACTGAAACTCCTGAAAGATCGGAACGCGGACATTCTTGTTGCCGGTGGCCGGAACCAGTATTTGGCAATCAAGGAAGGTTATCCTTTTGTGGATGTGAACCAGGAGCGGCATACGCCCTATGCGGGCTACCTGGGGCTGGTGAATCTGGCCGAGCAGATAAGTAATGGAATCGATTTCTATGGACAGGGCAAGGATCAAAGCACAAGATTCAAGGAGAGTAACGCAAACATCGTGCGGACCGAAACTCGAAACTTGAAACAGCACCGCGAACTCTTGATTGATCCGTTGAAGCATTCACCGTCGATGGGCGCCGCAATGGCGCTCCAGGGAATCGACCGGGCTTTGCCGATTATTCACGGGGCGCAAGGCTGCACGTTCCTCGGCAAGGTGCTTCTGACCAAACATTTTCGCGACCCTATCGCGCTCGCCACGAGCAAGCTTTTTGTGGAAGACGTGGTCATGGGGAGCGAGGAAAAGCTTGTTCAGACGATTGAAGGGTTTATCGAGAAGAACGATCCGGCGCTTATCGGCGTCCTGACGTCGGGGTTGAGCGAAGTGAAAGGCGACGACGTATCGAGTGTGGTCAAACAACTCGGAAGCCGATACCCGAATCGACGAATTATTCATATCCCGACACCGGACTATGATGGCGGGTTGGAAACAGGATATGCTAGAGTGATTGAGAAAATAGTTTTGAGTCTTGAGTCCGGAGATCGAAGAAGTGAGGGAGAGCAGATCAACGTTTTTGCCGGGTCGCATTGTACCCCTGCAGATTTCAGCGAGATCCGGCAAATCATCGAATCCTTCGGCCTGAAAGCAATTATGCTCCCCGATCTATCCTCGCTCGATGGCAGCAGGCAGGGTGTTTCTCCTCTTGCTCTGGGCGGTACGAGCATAGATGAGTTAAGCACACTGGGAGCCTCATCGTTTACGGTCGCTTTTGGAAAGAGTCTGGAACCGGCGGCGCGCCTGCTGGAAGAGCGGACCGGTGTTCATTACCAGATGTTCGACAGTGCAACAGGCCTTGGCGACACAGACGAGCTACTTCGGACGCTCAGCCGGATCAGCGGCAAGCCCATTCCGCGGCAATACGACCGGCAGCGAAGGGTTCTGGTCGATGCAATGCGGGATGCAAACTTTTTCTTTGGTGGCAAAAAGGTCTGTCTTGCCTTGGAACCGGATCACGCACTCCAGTCCGCAAAATGGATCTCAGCAATGGGCGCGTCCGTAAATCTGGCGATTATTCCAACATTGTCCGTCGCAGCGGAACACATTTCTGCTCGGGAAGTCCAGATCGGCGATCTGCATTCGATCACCGGAGAGTTCGATGTGCTCGTATCCAATTCTCATGCAGAGGGCACGGCAAAGCGGCTTGGCATCCCGTTATATGAAATGGGATTCCCAGTGTATAAATCTCTAGGGTATACATCGAAAATCATGAGCGGTTACCGGGGAATGCTGTCGATGGTGAACGAAATGGCCAATCTACTGATGAAGAAGCATTGATACTGCAGTGTCAGGCAGCACGGGCCAAGGAACAAGGACTGTTACAGGAGGAAAGCATGAAAGTCGCATTCGCAACGACCGATGGGAATAATGTGGATGAACATTTTGGCCGAGCTGGGATGTTCGCCATTTACGAAATGACGCAGGAAGGCCATCACTTCGTGGAAATCCGGAAATTTTCCGACGGCATGGACAAGTCCGTGACGGACACAAAAGACATGGGCCCGCTTCATGATAGCGCGGTCCAGAGCAAGATCGACCGTCTTGCCGACTGCAAGCTTGTATACCTGACGGAAATAGGCGGGCCCTCGGCGGCTCGGCTAGTGAAAAAAGGCATGATGCCCCTGAAGGTGAAGGAACCGGTTGCTATTGAAAGCGCTCTCGTAAAGCTCGAAGAAACGATAAAAAAATCACCGCCGCCGTGGCTGCGAAAAGCGTTGGAAAAGTAAGAGTAGGAGATAATAAATCAGGAGGAGAGAAGCCATGAAAATGATCAGAGCATTCATACGTCCCGAGAAGGAACAGGAAGTCGTGCTGGCACTGGAAGGCGCCGGTTTTCCGTCGCTCACCAAGGTGCCCGTGTTCGGGCGGGGTAAGCAGAAAGGGCTGACCGTCGGGCCGGTGCATTATGATGAGTTGCCGAAAACGCTTATCATGACTGTTATTGACGACAAGGATCTGGACAGGGTTTTGAAAGTTATCCAGGACAAGGCGCGGACCGGGTTCATCGGAGACGGCAAGATATTTATCAGCCCGGTGGAGAGCGCGTACACGGTCAGGACCGGCGAAGCAGGTTTGTAGTAGTATGGCACACTGGTTACTGTGGAAGCGCATAGAGCAGAAGGCGGGGTGCAAAACTTAACGCCGTGCGTCGTGCTTTCGCGCCTGCGTAGCCTTATCAAAGAGGGGGCCTTAATCATGAAGGAAATCACAGCAATTATACGCCGGGACAAGCTTCCGGTAACTAAAAAAGCTCTTGAGGATCTCGGCTTTCCATCGCTTACGATTCAAAGCGTCGATGGCCGAGGAAAACAGAAGGGCGCCATGTGCGGTGAGATGGATTCCGAGCTTCCGGATAGTTACTGCACCTCGGCAAAGCTGAAGCCAACTCCATCAACGTATGCCTTGGAACATTCGCTGCCAAAAGTGGCGCTCTACGTACCAAAGCGGCTGCTCACGATCATAGTACCCGATGACGTGGTCATGGCCGTGGTAAAATCGCTCATCAAAGTGAACAAAACCGGCAAAGCCGGCGATGGTAAAATATTCGTATCGCCCATCGAAGGTGCGTTGCGGGTACGCACTGGTGAGAAGAATGGTGAAGCGATAGTGTAATGCTCTGCAGAGGGCAGAGTCATATCCGCCTGTTTTGTACACTACCCATGCGTCATTCACATCAGGAGGTACCATGTCACCGATTACTGGAAAAACCCGGGGCGGCAAGCCCTGGACTCCAAAATTCATTGATCAGATCGATATCCATAAGTGCATCGGCTGCGGACGGTGCTACAAGGTTTGCGGTTTCGAAGTCCTTGAACTTATCGAGAAACCTTTCGAAGGTGAGGATGAGTACGGGGACGATATGGGCAATAAGGTCATGTCCGTTGCACACCCCGAGAACTGCATCGGGTGCGAAGCGTGCAACCGGGCCTGCACCAAGAAGTGTCATGTGCATGTGATGGCGTGATTGCAGGCTGCTGCTGGTGACAAAGGACGCGAAATCTCCCTCGTCCTTGCTGTAGAGGGTCGTCGGGAGGGACGGGATTACGTTTATGAACGTCACCATTCGTACTGCCGGGACCGGAGATATCCCCCGGATGAGTGAGCTCCTCGAGAAGCTTTTTTCTCTCGAATCCGATTTTACACCGAATAATGAGAACCAGACGCGCGGCCTTGATATGCTGGTCAATGAACCATCGGGAATGAGTCATGTCCTGGTTGCCGTCCATGAGGGAATCATTGTCGGCATGGCCACGGTCCAGACGCTAATTTCCACGGCTGAGGGAGGTTGCGTCGGGTTGGTTGAAGACGTGATCGTTGACCGAGAATTCCGGGGTCGGGGCATCGGTACGCTTTTGCTAAAATATATTGTGGAATGGAGCAGATCTCGAAACCTAAAGCGTCTCCAACTCTTGGCTGACCATGAAAACCATAGCGCCTTGGCTTATTATGCAAAACATGGTTGGAGCACAACCAGCTTGATTTGCCTGCGAAAGACGTTCTGAGCATCATCAAAATAAGCAAGTTTTTACTGAAACATCCGCAGTTTGCCTTAAATCTACGCACGTGCCTCTTTTTTCCTTTTCATGCCCCCCCATCTGAAAGGCAACCCATTAATTCTTCTCGGTTTTCTCCTGGCAATGATATTGCTATAGTCATGAGTATTAGTGCAAGGAGGTTGCTATGAAAAACCCAGTTCATGTTAATAAAGAGTTCATCAAGGTACACCCTTGTTTTACCGAGGAGGCGCATGAGAAGTTCAGCAGAGCCCATCTGTCAGTTGCGCCTGCATGCAATATCCAATGCCGCTATTGCGTCAGAAAATTCGACTGCGCCAATGAGTCCCGGCCCGGGATAACGAGCAGGGTCTTGACGCCGGACGAGGCGGTCGATCGCACCCGGGTGCTTGTCGAGCGGAGTGACCGCCTGAGCGTGATCGGGATCGCTGGCCCCGGAGATCCGCTTGTGAATGCGCCGACGTTCGTCGTGCTCAAGCACATCAACTGGGAATATCCGGACCTCACGCTTTGTCTTTCCACGAATGGCCTCCTCCTGCCTGACAAGCTGGAGGAGCTTCTCAAATCGGGCGTCCGCAGCTTGACCGTCACGATCAATGCCGTGAACCCTGAAATTGCTGAGAAGATCTATTCCTGGGTCAATTATCATGGGCGGCGATATGAGGGAAAAGATGCTGCGGAACTGCTCCTGGCGAACCAGTGGCGGGGGCTGGAGGCCGCGATCGATGCCGGTTTAATCGTCAAGATAAACACCGTCTTCATCCCCGGTGTCAACAACGGTGAACTGCCCCTTATTGCAGAGCGGGCCGGGAAACTCGGCGCGGATCTTATGAACATCATACCCCTTATCCCGCAAGCCGAGTTTGCCCACCTCGCGCGGCCGTCTCATGCTGAGCTCAACAGGATGAGGGAGCAGTGCAGGCCGCACATCCGGCAGATGACGCACTGCAAGCAATGCCGGGCCGATGCGTGCGGCATCCTCGGTGAGGACAAGGACATGGAACTCGAAGTGCTCATGCAGCGGATCGGCGAGGAATACTGCGAATCGGTGTAATGATCATGGAACAACAACTTGCGCATACTGAACAAGAGCGCTACCGCCGCCAGTTGATGCTGCGAGGATTTACGGCTGACCACCAGCGGTGGCTCAGAAATTCCACCGCACTTGTCGCCGGCGTGGGCGGACTCGGCGGCACCGCGGCGCTCTATCTCGCCGCCGCGGGTGTTGGCAAGCTGATCCTTGCGCACTCGGGAAATCTGACACTTTCGAATATGAACCGTCAGATTCTGATGAAGAACAGCGGGATAGGCAAGAGCAGGGTTGTCCAGGCGAAAAAAACTATCCAGGAAATGAACCCCGATACCGATATTGAGGTGCGGGACGAAAGGATTACAGACGGCAATGTCGGGCCTCTGCTTCGCACGGCGAAGGTAGCCTTGTCCGCACGGCCGAATTTTGACGAACGCAGGATCCTGAACCGCGCCTGTATTGAAAAGGGCGTTCCCATGGTGGAGGCGGCGATGAACGGGATGGAAGGATATATCTTTAACGTTATTCCCAGGGTGACGTCCTGCGTTCATTGTGTCTACCCCGAGGACGATCCATCATGGGAGGAGCTGGGTTTTCCAGTCCTTGGAGCTGTATCGGGTATGCTCGGGTGTATGATGGCGATTGAAGCGATCAAGCTGCTAACCGGATACGGAAAGCCACTGATTTCCGAAATGCTCCTGTTCAACACCTTGGATATGGATTTCCGGAAAGTAAAGATTCCCCGGAATAACCGTTGCCAGGTTTGCGGGACATGATAGATGCGAGAGCTCTTAGACTCACTGTTGAAGTGAAGAGGGGAGTGGTCCATGATGGCCATGGGTAGCTGATATTCACAACAGCGACCTTTTTATAGCTTTTTCTGATCGGGAAAGAAAATGCCCATGACAGGGAATGATTGCAGCTTACCCGGCGTTCGCCACGGCCGCGCAACAGGCCGCTATAATTTTATTTCGTTGTACGAGGTATATATGAACAGGGTAAAGTCGTTCGGGATGCGGTCATGCCTTAGGACGACAGACGGGGACAGGGTTTCAATAGCGAATTTTACCATGTCCTCAGGTGACGTAAAATTGAGCTCCGCATCCTTGACCGGCGAGTGTGACGAAAGGGCGCTCAGGGCCATTGCCTTGTTGCAATGCTTGAAGAGCGTAATGAGCGCGTTCCGAAGGTCGTCCTGGACGCCTGGCACCCGCAGGTTGAAGACCCCGCAGATGAAAATATAATCGTAATACCCTTCCAGATCTTCGTCGTCGATGTCCATCACCCTGAACGTACATTCGGGATATTTCTTCTTTGCCGCATTGATGAAGTTTTCGTTGATGTCGACGCCAGTGTACTGGACATTGATGCCCCGACGCTTCAGAAATTTATAAAAATCCGCCATACCACAGCCATAATCGAGGATCTTCTGGCTGTTCAGGTCCGGAGCGATATCTAGAAACGTGTGGTAACGCCTGAGTTGCCCTTGCGGTGTCCAGCGAAGCGCCTCCGGCCGGTCGCCAAATTTTTTATAATGCATATTGTAAAACGATAACAACTGCTCCTTTGAAAAGGGATCCATATTCCCCCTCCATGCCGTCATTGTACTTTATCAGTCGGACGAAAACAAGTAGGTGCGAATTATTGCCGCGCTCTTTTAACGAAACAACATATCCCGATATGGTGGTATAACTCTTTTTTATTGACAAACGTTTTGAGTTGTCTTATCATGCATGCGCTTGAGAAGTTATGATAATTTAAAATTTAATACCAGCGTAACAGGGAGAAGCGTATGACTCCAAGCAGCTATCTTCCGGAACACTTTTTGCCCGTAGTGGTGTTTCTTCTTCTAGGTACCGTGGTAGGCCTTGGGATGCTATTCGCCAGCTGGATTCTCCGGCCGCGAAATCCTTACCCTGAAAAGCTCGTCACCTATGAGTCCGGCATCATCCCCTTCATGGACGCCCATCAGAAGTTCTCCATCCGGTATTACATCATCGCAATGCTGTTCCTCATCTTCGATATAGAAGCCGTGTTCCTCTATCCCTGGGCAGTAGCGTACAACTATTTAGGTCTCTATGGTTTTGTGGAAATGGTGATCTTCGTCGCCATCCTGGTCGTGGGGTACGTTTACGCATGGAAGAAAGGGGCCCTCGAATGGGAGTAATACAGAATCTGATGGAAGAAGGCTATGTCTCGACAACGATCGACGGGTTTCTGAACTACTGCCGGTCTTGTTCGATCTGGCCCATGACGTTCGGGCTGGCCTGCTGCGCCATCGAGATGATCCAATACTATTCCGCTCCCCAGCATGATTTTGACCGGTTCGGCACTGTGCCGCGTCCCTCACCCAGACAATCCGACCTGTTACTTGTCGCCGGCACGCTTACAAAAAAAATGGCCCCGATTGTACGGCGCGTGTACGATCAGATGCCTGAACCGCGATATGTTATCGCTATGGGAAGCTGCGCAGGATCCGGCGGCATCTTCAATACCTACAGCGTGGTGCAGGGCGTGGACAATATTGTGCCCGTGGACGTCTACATCCCGGGTTGTCCGCCGCGCCCCGAAGCCCTGATGAACGGTATCATGAAGCTTCAGGAAAAGATCAGACAAGAGCACTACGTCCGGAAGTAATAAGACACGAATAGCTAAATACCGCAAACAGAAATAGGAACCACGCACCACGAGCGTTCAGCAGGTGCGCTTGGGAACGAGGAAGTATGGACCCCTCTCAGATCGCAAAGATGGTAGAAGAAAAATTTCCCGACCAGGTCCTTGGGATATTGAATTATGCCGGACAGGTTGGAATTTTGCTCAGGAAGGACAGGATTCAGGACATCTGTCTCTTCCTCCGTGATGAACCCTCCCTCCGGATGGATCACCTCGCCGACCTCGCTGCTGTTGATTATTCGAAGTATCCCGGCGATGCGGGGCCTCGATTCGAGGTTGTCTACAACATGATTTCCATGGTGCATCACCACCGGATTCGCCTGAAAGTGAGGGTTACGGAGGAGGACCCACGGGTGGATTCGATTTCCTCGCTCTGGCACACGGCCGATTGGCATGAACGCGAGGCTTTCGACCTCATGGGGATCAAGTTTGACGGCCACCCCGACCTTCGCAGAATCCTGATGCCTGAGGATTGGGAGGGGCACCCGCTCAGGAAGGAATATCCACTGAAAGGATATTGATAAAACAAGTCCAAAGTGCAAAGCACTAGAAGGATTTCCATCGCGGAAAGATTTTATATTGCTTTTTGATTTGAACTTTGGATTTCGAAATTTGTCATATATGGTGATTTTATGTCCGCTACTGAAACCAAGGAAATAGTTCAAAAAGAAATTACTCTGAACATGGGCCCGCAACATCCGGCCACGCACGGTGTTCTGCGGCTGGTTGTCGATCTCCGGGGAGAAACCGTGGTCGGCTGCGATCCTCGTCCCGGCTATCTTCACCGCGGGATTGAGAAATGGATGGAGAGCAGAACCTATCACCAGATCATTCCCATGACGGACCGGCTGGAGTACATCACTGGAATGAACAACAATCTCGGCTGGGTTGTTGCGGTGGAAAAGCTCGCTGGCATCACGGTTCCCGAAAGGGCACAATTCATCAGAACGCTGACCGCCGAGCTGTCCCGGCTTTCGGGCCACCTGGTGTGGCTCGGCACCCATGCGCTCGACATCGGTGCCATGACGGTCTGTATGTATACCCTGCGCGAACGGGAGCTTGTCCTCGATCTCCTGGAAATGGTGACAGGGGCGCGACAGACCGTAAGCTATGCTCGAATCGGCGGCGTGCGCAACGACGTGCCGCGTGACTTCATCGACAAGTGCAGAGAGTTCACGGAAATCTTCCCGAAGCGTCTTGAGGATTACGATACGCTCATCCGGCAGAACCGCATCTGGCTGAAGCGTACCGTGGGCATCGGCGTAATGACAGCAGAAGAGGCGATCAACTATGGATTGACCGGAGGTTCCCTGCGCGGATCGGGTGTGAACTATGATCTCCGAAAAGTGGAGCCTTATGCAGCCTATGACAAGGTTGAGTTCGATGTCCCTCTCGAGAAGGATGGCGATGTCTATGCCCGATACGTTGTGCGTATCAATGAGATGCGTCAGAGCAACCGGATCATCAAACAGTGCCTCGACATGATGCAGCCCGGTCCCATAACGACCGATGACACGCGTTATGCCATACCGGAAAAAGTGAACGTGATGCAGAGCATGCAGTCGCTTGTGCACCAGTTCGTGATTATGAGCAAGTGGGTTCCCATGCCCAAGGGAGAAGTATATGTAGCCACTGAAGCGCCGAAGGGCGAACTCGGTTTTTATATTGTAAGTGACGGGAGCGGCAGACCCTATCGCGTCAAGATCCGTGCCCCATCGTACGTGCATGTGAGCGCCCTGCCGAAAATGGTGACCGGCCATATGGTGGCGGATGTGATCGCCTGTATCGGAACCATTGATATCGTGCTTGGTGAATGCGATCGGTAAGCAAGAGGGAAACCGCATGAAACTAAGAGAGATTGCCAGTCTTCTCCAGGCGCAGGTGCTTGTCGGAAATGGCCTCCTTGATGAAATCGAAGTGGACCAGTGCTTTAGTGCGGACCTGATGAGCGATGTGCTTGGCCGCTCGTATGCGAACGGCATCCTGATCACGGGGCTTACGAACCCCCAGGCGGTGCGGACTGCCGACATAGCCGACATCAGGGCGGTCTGCGTCGTGCGTGGGAAACTGCCGGAACCAGACACTGTGGCATTGGCTAAACAGAAGGAAATCCCGCTTTTCACCACGAAGCTGACTATGTTCGAGGCCTGCGGTATTCTCTATCAAGGCGGCCTCAGGGGGGTTGCCGAACGGCAATAGGCTGATGGCATTGCAGGGAAAAGAGCCGGACACTCTGGACAGGGTGACCAAGACACAGGAAATGGCCTATGAGGTCACCGTCGGCGAGGTAATGGCCCCCAAGATGGTGACTGTAAGCCCGGAGCAGACCATGGCGGAGTTCAGGTTTATTCTCCGGGACAACCGAATCTCCGGAACGCCGGTGGTCGAGTACGGCAGGCTCGTGGGCATGGTCAGTATTGAAGACTTGATCAACGCTCTGTATGACAACGCTATCAATGCTCCCATCCGGGAGAGAATGAAAACAAATGTTCAATGTCTCTATGACGACGAACGCCTCGTTCACTGCATCGCCAAATTTTCCAAGCTGGGATACCGACGGTATCCCGTACTGAACCGGAAGGAAGAGCTGGTCGGCATCATCACCAAGGGGAGTATTGTCGAGGGACTGCTCAAGATGCTTGAAATGGAGTATGAGCAGCATGAGACAAATACAGCCATTACTCGCCAGCGGCCCACGGTGCGAAAGTTCTTTGAAGATGTGACGGCCGACGATATCAGCTTCACATTCAAATACAATGTTGCTGGGCAATCCCTGAAGGTGGCGGGTAAAGCTGCGAGCGAGCTGAAAAGCGCACTAAAAAAATTAGGTGTCTGTCCTCCGCTTCTCCGAAGAATCGGAGTGGCAACCTATGAAGCGGAGATTAATCTCGCATCCTATACCAAAGGGGGAGAGATTCGTGCCCAGGTAGAGAAATGGGGGGTCACGATAGAAGCTGTCGATTACGGACCAGGGATTCCCGATATCGAGCTGGCCATGCAGCCGGGATATTCCACGGCGCCTGACTGGGTGAGGGAGCTGGGTTTCGGAGCGGGGATGGGCCTGGTAAACATGAAGAAGTGCGCCGACGAAATGACCCTGAAATCCACTGTACCCGACGGAACGCACCTGACCATGCAATTCTATTATACAACGTGATCCCGTGGCTGGGATCGTTCGAGTGCTAGCGGGGAGCATCGTGAAAGGAACCTGCGCTGATCGCCGGAGGGGCTTCATAGAGTCAGACATGACCCTGAATGATTTAGTAAAAGAATTCGATCTTCAAGTGAAAGCTGGCACCGGCCTTCTCGACCGGGAAGTTGCCGGTGGATATGTAAGCGATCTTCTTTCGGATGTGCTAGCCCACGCCGAAGATGGGGTTCTGTGGGTCACGCTCCATGTTCATCAGAACATTGTCGGCGTGGCTTCTCACAAAGGGTTGGCGGGCATCGTGCTGGTGCAAGGAAGAGTTCCCGAAAAAGATACGGTGGCAAAGGCCGAAGAAGAGGAGATCCCGATTATGGTCACCGACCTTTCGGCCTTCGAATTCGTAGGCAGGCTCTATAAGGCGGGGATCCGTGGCGCTTAGGCGCATAAAGGCCGATCTGCACGTGCATACCTGCCTGTCCCCTTGCTCCGGTCTTGATATGTCGCCTCGTGAAGTGGTGAGCGCAGCGATGCGCAAGGGAATGGATCTGATCGGTGTGTGCGATCATAATTCGGCGGAAAACGTTCTAGCCGTAAAAAAAGCAGGCGAGCGGAACGGTCTGATGGTGCTCGGCGGGATGGAAATCGCTTCTTCCGAAGAAGCGCACATCCTGACGTTCTTTGACGATGACGACGATCTCCTAGTTTTCCAGGAATACGTCTATGAACACCTCGAGGGCAGAAATGATGAGCGTGCCTTTGGCCTGCAGGTCATCGCCGATGATGAAGACGGCGTGACCGGTTTTTGTGACCGCCTCCTGATTGCAGCGACAACGCTTCCCGCGGAAGCAATCGTCGCGCAGGCGCGCGCGGCAAGAGGCGAGAGCCTGGTGATCGCCGCGCATGTGGACCGCGAATCTTTCAGCATTATCGGTCAGCTTGGATTCATCCCACCTTCGTTGGCCTTGGATGCCGTTGAAGTCTCAGCACACATGAGTGTGGACGAGGCGAGAAAGCGTTTTCCTGATTGCAGACACTACCCGGTGATTACCGGTTCCGATGCGCACGGGCCCGAGGACATTGGTAAACGATTTACCTGCTTCACCGTTGACGGTGGTACGGCGTCTGAAATCAAAAAGGCGCTTGCGGGCAGGGACGGTAGGAAGGCGGTATGCTGAGGCGGTGGAAGATATCTCGCTCCATATTCTCGATATCGCCGAAAACTCAGTCCGCGCCGATGCTAGAACAATAGAGATCACGGTAACGAGGGATATTCGGCAGGATTTGCTTTTGGTCGAAGTAATCGACGACGGCAGGGGAATGGATTCAGCGACGCTTGCGAGGGTCCGGGACCCGTTCTTTACAACGAAGCACAAGAAAACCGGCTTGGGAATTCCACTTCTGTCCCAGACAGCGGAGCAGGCTGGCGGGAAAGTAACGGTAGAGTCCGCGCCGGGAAAAGGGACGAAAGTACTGGCCATCTTCGGCTGGAGCAACGTAGACCGGCCGGCGATCGGAAACGTGGCCGATACACTGATGACCCTCATAGCGGGGCATCCTGATCTCGATATCGTTTATACCGAACAGGATGGCGAGCGGGTTTTCCATTTCGACACACGGGAGATTAAGAGCGAGCTCGAAGATGTCCCGATCAGCGCACCGGAGGCGCTCAGCGCGGTGCGAGACCTGCTGCGGGAAGCGATACGAATCAAACAGTAATATTTTACGGGAGCGGAAGAGGTAGATCATGAGTAACGATGCTGTTGCACAGCCGCCTGTCAGTGAAGATGTGGATATCATAACGTCAGATATGTACCAAAAAATCGACGTGATCATCGAAAAGTACAAGGACAAACCCGGTTCGCTCATCCCGGTACTCCAGCAGGCGCAGGATGTTTGCGGCTATCTACCCCATATCGTTCAGCGTTATATCGCGAAGGGGCTCAAGATGTCGCCGAGCGTGGTTTTCGGCGTAGCAACCTTCTATTCCTTCTTCACGCTGGTACCTCGCGGCAAGCACGTGATTCGCGTCTGTCTCGGAACGGCATGCTACGTGAAGCGAAGCGAGGAAATTCTCGATAAAATTAAGGACGAGCTGGATCTTGAGGTCGGAGAAATCACGAGAGACAAGAAATATTCCCTGGAAGCTGTGCGATGCCTCGGCGCCTGCGGCCTAGCCCCCGTTGTGGTTGTGGGCCAGGATACCTACGGCGACGTGGTAGCCACAAAAGTTATGGACATTATCAAGAAGTACGAATAAAAGTACGGAAAATACAGGTGAGCCATGGCTAAACTGACGATTGCAGACTTGAAAAAAATCAAGGAAAATTATCACGCGAACCAGGCGCTGCGCGAGGGCGGTTTCCGCGTAAAGGTCACTGTACACATGGGGACCTGCGGGATTGCCGCTGGCGCCCGGAGCATCATGAACGTGGTGATGGAAGAAATGGCGAAATCCAATCTGAAGGATGTCGCGGTCACCACGTCGGGCTGCGCCGGACTCTGCAGTAAGGAACCCATGGCAACCATCGAACTTGCCGGCGAACCGCCCGTGAAGTATATCTCTCTTACGGAAGACAAGATGCGTAAAATTTTTGCCGAACATGTCATCGGCGGGAAACCGGTGGCTGACTTTGCCCTGGTTATGGGGCATGAGACGACGTATTAAGACGTCGGTTTGAACCGTTCGGACTGCACAAACAGCTTAAACTGCTAAATGGAGTAAGATATCGTGGAGACAACTTATCGCTCAAACATAATGATCTGCGCGGGCACGGGCTGCGTGGCAAACGGGTCACTTAAGGTCAAAGATGCGCTCGAGACCGAGCTTATCAAACGAAACCTTCAGAACGAGGTCAAGATCGTACTGACCGGGTGCAACGGATTTTGCGCCAAGGGGCCGGTCATGGTGGTCTATCCCGAAGACATTTTTTACCAGGTCGTGAAGCCCGAGGACGTCCCGTATCTTGTAGAAGAACATTTCATCAAAGGCAGACCAGTACAGAAATTCCTCTACACACCGCCGGCGGAAAAAAAGACGATTCCGGTGATGAACGAGATTCCCTTCTTCAAACACCAGGTGCTCCGCGCACTGCGAAACCGGAGTCTTATCGACGCCGAAAAGATTGAGGAATACATCGCCCGCGACGGTTATTTGGCTGCTGCTAAGGCACTCACCGAGATGACTTCTGAACAAATCGTAAACGAGGTGAAGAAGTCAGGCCTCCGCGGACGCGGTGGCGCGGGATTTCTCACTGGCCTCAAGTGGGAACTTTGCGCGCGCGTTCCGGGGGAAGTCAAGTACATCCTGTGCAATGGCGACGAAGGCGACCCGGGAGCATTCATGGACCGTAGCGTCATGGAAGCCGATCCGCATTCCGTGCTTGAGGGAATGATCATTGCTGCAAAGGCTATCGGCGCCCATTTTGGCTATATCTATGTCCGGGCCGAGTATCCTCTCGCAGTGCACCGTCTCCAGCTTGCGATCAATCAGGCCAAGGAGAATGGTCTGCTGGGGAAGGACATCCTAGGCACCGGGTTCGATCTCGATATTGAAATCTACCAGGGCGCCGGCGCGTTTGTCTGTGGCGAGGAAACGGCCCTTATGGCCTCCATCGAGGGGAAGCGCGGCATGCCGAAGCCCAAGCCGCCGTTCCCGGCAGTCAAAGGTCTGTGGATGAGGCCGTCAGTGCTCAATAACGTTGAGACTTTTGCGAACGTGCCGCCGATCATCCTGAACGGGGCTGACTGGTTTGCGAGCCTCGGAACTGAGAAGAGCAAGGGGACAAAGGTCTTTGCGCTGTCCGGCGCTCTCAATAATATCGGCCTTGTCGAGGTGCCCATGGGCACCCCGCTCAAAACCATTATCTTCGACATCGGCGGTGGCATCAAGAACAATCGGAAGTTCAAGGCCGTGCAGATGGGTGGCCCGTCGGGTGGGTGTATCCCCAATACGCTAATCGATACGCCCGTGGATTTCGAGAACATCAACAAAACCGGCGCTATCATGGGCTCAGGCGGGATGGTTGTCATGGATGAGACCACCTGCATGCCTGCCATGGCTAAATTCTTTCTCGAATTCACCGAGGACGAGTCCTGCGGCAAGTGTGTGCCCTGCCGCATCGGAAACAAAACGCTTCTCTCGATTCTCACCCGCATCACGAACGGAGAGGGCCGCGAAGGTGACCTTGAGTTGCTGCTCGCCCTCTCGCAGCAGATCAAGGACACGTCGCTCTGCGGTTTGGGCCAGACATCGCCGAACCCGGTTTTGACGACGATCAAATACTTCCGTGACGAGTACGAAGCTCACATCAAGGAACACAAGTGTCCTGCACGGGTATGTACGCCGCTGGTCAAGTTCGTGGTGGACCCGAACAAGTGCAAGAAATGCGGCCAGTGCTTCAAGGCCTGCCCGGCCGGTGCGCTTAAATGGGAAAAGGGCCAGGTTGCCTACATCGATCCGGAGAAGTGCACGAAGTGCAAGTCCTGCATCAAGGCGTGCCGGTTCTGGTCGATTGACTGATTATTGAACGATCTGGAACCTCAGATCCGGCGCAGACGCATGACACACAGTGAAGCGAATATCAGATCCAACGTTCGAAACCGCGGGCATCGGCGTATCCTATGACGAAGTCAGGATTCGTGGTTTCATAATATACAAAAAAAGGTAGAAATCTATGCAGAAGATATCGGTTACAGTTGACGGAAAAAAAGTTGAAGTGCCTCTCGGAGCGACGATTCTCGAGGCGGCGAATGCTGCGGGATCGCGAGTCCCGACGTTGTGCCACGACAACAAACTCCACCCCTTCGGCGCGTGCAGGATCTGCCTCGTCGAAGTGGAAGGCACACCGCGCAAGTTCACGCCCTCCTGCACGACGCCGGCGACGGACAACATGGTCGTGAAAACCTCCACACCGTCGCTCATCGAGGCGCGGAGGATGGTGCTTGAACTGCTGCTGATCAAGCATCCCCTTGACTGCCCGGTCTGCGACAAGGCAGGCGAGTGCTCACTCCAGGATTTGGTGCATGAGTACGGGCTGGGTACGAGTAGATTCGACGCGGAGAAGGGCTACCTTCCGCCGGATTATGAAAGTGCAATTATCGAGCGCAACATCAGCCGGTGCATCCTTTGTGGAAAATGCGTCCGTATCTGCGACGAACAAAATGCCGTGGGCGAGTGGGCCTTCACACGGCGTGGAACGCGGGCACGGATTAGCACCGATTTCGACCGGCCCCTGGACTGCGAGTTCTGCGGAGAATGCGTGGAGATCTGCCCGGTGGGCGCGCTAACCACGCGCCAGTTTAAGTACAAGGCCCGGTCATGGAATCTCGAAGCGACCTCGTCGGTCTGCAATTACTGCGGCTGCGGCTGCAATGTTTCCTACGAGACCCGTGACGGCAAAATCATGAGGGTGGGCCCCGCGAAAAACAATTATCTCTGCACCAAGGGGAGGTTCGGCTGGGATGCAACGCATCATGCCGATCGTCTCACCACGCCGAAGATGCGCGTGGGAGGAGAGCTCGTGGACTGCACATGGGAAGAGGCGCTGTCGGTCATTGCGACCAATCTCAACGTGATCAAGGGCAAGGGCGGTGCTGACAGCATCGGAGGTTTGGGATCGGTTAGGACCACGAACGAGGACAGCTATGTGTTCCAAAAATTCCTGCGCTCTGTCGTGGGGACTGCCAACGTAGACATGCTTGCAAGGCTCAAGACGCCGAAAGGACTTAATACGTCCTTCTTTTCCGGGGAACTGAACAGGATTATTGAGCATGAAGTTATTCTCGTGCTTGACCCGAATGTGGGTGAGATTAACCCGCTTACGGGCATCGAGATCGTTCGTGCGGTCAACAAGAAAGATCGGAAACTGATTCTCGTGAACGACGACTATAACAAGTTCAATAAGATCGCGACTGTCGTGCTTCCTATGAGCACGGACAAGGCGCTCGATGAGCTCCTTTCGGCGCTCGCCTCACGGGTTGGCAATGAAGCAGACAAGGCCGTCCAACTGCTCAAGGGAGCAAAGAATGTGGCGGTCATTGTACCTGCGCAGCTTTCGGACAAAGCACACATGGGGATCAGGGATTTGGCAGGAAAGCTCCAGAATGTTACCTTCTATCCCCTGGTGCGGAGGAGCAATTATCAGGGTTCGCTTGATATGGGTATCGTTTCCGGTTATCTCCCCGGTTACCGAAAAATGGATAAGCCGGGCATGAACGCCGTTGAAATGCTCGATGCGGCCAAGACCGGCAAGCTTGTCTCTCTCTATATCATGGGAGACGATCCTGTGGGAAGCGATCCGGGCCTGAAGCAGACCCTCGAGAAGCTCGAATTTCTCGTGGTCCAGGACATCTTTATGACCGAGACCGCGAAGCTCGCCCATGTCGTGCTGCCCGCTGCCAGTTCAGCGGAGAAGTCAGGGACCTTCACCAATGTGGAGCGCAGGCTCCAGCAGTTGAACAAAGCGGAAGAACCTGTCGGGGAATCGCGCTTGGACTGGGAGATCATCCAGGATATTGCGAAAAGGATGGGTGGCTCCTTAAGTTATGTGTCCGACCGGGACATCCTGAAGGAGATCCGGTCTGTCGTGCCGTCTTACGCCGATCTCGCTGTGGGTGCCTGCTGGGCGCGCGAAAAGTCACCAATTGCCGGCTCGTCAGAGGACCTCTCCCTGGAATCGGATACAATCATGAAGCAGGAAGTAATCACCGCGGAACGGCTGCTTTTTTCCTCAGGGGTCAGCATCACGCGTTCTCACGAAATAGGAACGATCAGACATTACAAGATCGAAGTGTAGGAGCAGAATATGCCCGAAATGAACCAAATACTTCACCTTCTCTTCACTATAGGCATCCCCGCTGTTATACTGCTGGCATTCATCTTGGCCAACGCCATGTACCTGCAGCTCATGGAGCGCAAGGTGCTCGCGCATATGCAAGGACGTCTGGGGCCGATGCGTACCGGCTGGCATGGGATCCTTCAGCCGATCGCCGATGCCGTCAAGTTCATGATGAAAGAGGATATCATTCCTGCGAAAGCTGACAAGTGGGTGTTCAGCATAGCTCCCCTGATCCTGCTTGTGATGGCGTTTGGTGCCATGGTGATAATTCCCTTTGGTCCGCCCACGAACTTCTTCGGACTTTTGTCGAAGAAGGTTCCGCTCTGGGTATCTAACCTGAACGTAGGCGTGCTTTTCATCCTTGCTTTTTCAAGCGTGGGAACCTACGGTGTGATCATGGCGGGTTGGTCTTCGAACAATAAATACTCGCTTATGGGCGGTTTCCGCTCTGCGGCGCAGATGATCAGCTACGAAATCCCGATGGCATTTTCGATTCTGACTGTGGTCCTCATGGCGGGATCGCTTAATTTATCCGATATCGTAAACGCGCAGGCTCACCGGTGGTTTATCGTGGCACTGCCCGTCGGGCCGGTGGCCTTTTACCTCTACCTCATGTCGGGCATTGCCGAAACGAACCGCGTGCCCTTTGACCTGCCGGAAGCGGAGAGCGAACTGGTGGCGGGGTATTTCACCGAGTACAGTGGTATCCGGTTCGGTATATTCTACATGGCCGAATACATGAACATGATCGTCGTTTCGCTGCTTGTTTCCATCATGTTCTTGGGCGGCTGGCTTCCGGTCCAGATTTTGCCGCACACACTCGGCCATATCGCCCCGATTGCATTTATCAACAAGATGCTTGCGGCCATCCCGCCGACGATCTGGCTGCTTGGAAAACTGTATTTCTTTATCTTCTTCTATATGTGGCTGCGCGCAACACTTCCGCGATACCGGTACGACCAGCTCATGGCGATATCCTGGAAGATCATGCTACCCATTTCTCTGGTTACGTTGCTGGTTGCAGCGGGCATGAAGCAGATAGGATGGCTGTAAAACAGTTCGGTGATCAGCGTTCGGAGTCAGGAGTATAAAACGATGAGTAAAGTGAACAAGCTGCTCAAAACGATCTTTCTGGTCGAAATAGCTCAAGGCATGGTATTAACGCTTAAGACCATGTTGACCCCAGCCATTACACGGCAGTATCCAACGTTCAAGCGCAAACCGATCCCCGGATCGCGCGGACTCCACGCCATGAGGCGCGACGATTCGGGCCAGAAAGAGCGCTGCATCGGATGCGGCCTGTGCGAAGCAGTCTGTCCCTCGAAAGCCATCACGGTGGTGACGTCCGAGGGCGTGGAGCACGAGAAAGTCATAAACTCATACGAGCTCGACCTACTCCGTTGCGTATTTTGCGGTTTCTGCATCGATGCGTGCCCCGTATCGGCCATCATCATGACGCCTGAGTTCGAGCTGGCCTGCTATTCAAGAAAAGATGCGTTCTATACCAAGGATCGGCTTATCGCAGTGGGCGATCACTACCTCGGCGGGAAGGCGGTAAAAAAGTAATATGATGAACCAGCTTATTTTCCTCTATTTTGCCACGGTCATCTTGGTATCTGCCGTGCTCACGGTCACACGCACTAATCCCGTGCACAGCGTGATGTTCATGCTGCTCCTATTTTTCCACATTGCCGGGATCTTCGTGCTTCTGAATGCGGAGTTTCTCGCGGCGGTACAGCTGATCGTCTATGCCGGAGCCATTCTGATCCTGTATCTCTTTGTCGTGATGCTCCTGAACGTTGACCGGGAAAGCTCCGCCGCTCGGGCGAACCGTTTCTGGCCCTGGATGGTAGGCTTTGGCCTGTTGATCTCCGGTGAGGTGATGCTCCTTGTAGTGCGGGGCACGTTCCCGGCAGAGGAAGGGATTACCATGAGGCCTGCCGGCAGCGGCATTAAAGAGCTCGGCATAACGCTTTATCAGAATTACCTGGTGCCCTTCGAAGCTGCGTCCATCATTCTGCTTGTGGGCCTGGTGGGGGCGGTGATGCTGGCGAAGAGAAGGGCGAATGATTAGAGTATTAAGAGTCTGATGCGTTTGTAGAGTTTACTGAGTTGATAGTGTCCGGGATTTTGGTTCCAATCCTATGATCTCTTTAGACACTCAGATCCATTCTGGAGGTTTTATGATTCCCTTGTCCTGGTATATCATGCTGAGCGCGGCGTTGTTCACCATTGGTGTCGTGGGCGTGCTGAGCCGACGCAATATTTTTATCATCCTAATGTCCATTGAACTTATGCTGAACGCCGCGAATATCAACCTTGTGGCGTTCTCGCATTACCTGCAGTCACTTACGGGTCAGATTTTCGTTATGTTCGTAATCACCGTGGCCGCAGCCGAGGCCGCCGTGGCGCTGGCAATCATCATCCTTCTCTCGCGCAACCGCGGGAGCGTTTATGTGGATGAGTTCAATATCATGAAAGGATGAGATGAGTCGATAATGTCTAAAGAGCAACTTCGGCAAAAGTCCATCATCTCAAACCATAAGACTCCACAAACTCTTTAAACCCTTCAGGCTCTTGGGACTGATCGGACTCTATAGACTCACAACCGGGAGTGTTTATGATCAAATACGCATTCATACCGCTGCTGCCGTTCGCCGGTTTTCTGATCGCCGGCCTGTTCGGAAAGTTTCTGAAGGAAAAGGCCGCATACTTCCCCATTGCGGGCGTCATCGGCGCTTTCATCCTCGCAGTCAGCGCTTTCTTCGATGTGCTTGGCGGCGCGATAATCAACGAGAATCTGTACTCCTGGATTTCTATCGGGTCCTTCTCGGTGAATATGGGCTTCCAGATCGACCAGCTTACTGCAGTCATGCTCCTCGTGGTGACGACACTCAGTTCGCTGATTCACATATATTCTGTTGGTTACATGCACGGCGATAAAGGCTATCCTCGGTTTTTCGCCTACCTGGCGCTCTTCACGTTCTTCATGATCGTTTTGGTTATGGCTAATAATTTTCTGGTCATGTTTGTGGGATGGGAAGGCGTGGGCCTCTGCTCCTACCTCCTGATTGGATTTTGGTATGAGAAAAAATCGGCAGCCGATGCCGGGGTCAAGGCCTTTGTGGTAAACCGCATAGGCGACTTCGGGTTCGTGCTCGCCGTTCTTCTCATATTCCTGACCTTTGGGACCCTGGATTTTTCCGAGGTCTTTGCTTCAGTCGGAACTTCGGTAACGAACCAGACTTATCACCTCTTCGGCGGCGACATCAGTGTCATTACGCTGATCGCGCTTCTCCTGTTTCTGGGCGCCACCGGTAAATCGGCCCAGCTTCCTCTCTATGTCTGGCTGCCCGATGCCATGGAAGGTCCGACGCCGGTCAGCGCCCTGATCCACGCTGCGACAATGGTGACGGCGGGCGTATTTATGGTTGCACGCTGTGCTCCGATCTTCTCGCTTTCCGATACCGCGATGAACACCGTGGCGATCGTCGGGGGCCTGACCGCGGTCTTTGCCGCGACCATCGGCCTGGTGCAGAACGACATCAAGCGCGTGATCGCCTATTCTACTATCAGCCAGCTAGGCTATATGTTCTTGGGCCTCGGCGTGGGCGCTTTCTCCGCAGGCATTTTCCATCTTACGACGCATGCCTTTTTCAAAGGGCTTCTGTTCCTTGCTTCGGGCAGCGTGATCCATGCGCTATCGGGAGAGCAGGATATGCGTAAGATGGGCGCACTCAAATCTAGGATTACAATTACCCATTGGGTGTTCATTATCGGTTCACTTGCACTGTCCGGTATTTTCCCCTTTGCGGGTTTCTTCAGTAAAGACGAAATTCTCTGGAGCGCTTATAACGCTTCCTCGCTCGGTCGGATGCTCTGGGTTCTGGGCGTGGCGACAGCGTTCATGACGGCATTTTATTCCTTCCGTCTCATCTATCTTACTTTTTACGGAAAGTCACGGATGGATCATGAAGTCGAACATCATGTTCACGAGTCCCCGAAGGTGATGACGGTGCCGCTCATGATTCTCGCATTTTTCTCGATCGTCATCGGCTGGATCGGCATACCGGGGGCCATCATCCCTCATGCAAACCTGTTCGGCAATTTTCTGGCTCCGCTTTTTCCCCATACTGAGCATGCGGCTGCTTCGGAAAGTCACTGGCTCGAACTCGGGCTAATGATATTCTCTGTCGCCGTTGCGATCGCTGGGATCCGTCTGGCTTACTCCCTTTATGTGAAAAATACGTCGATGCCCGATCGTATAGCGGACAAGTATAGAGGAACCTATAATATGCTCTTGAACAAATACAATGTTGACGAAATCTACAATGCCATTTTTGTCAACGGCCTTATACACAAAACCGCTAAGTTCCTGTATACGATCGGCGATGTCAAAATAGTCGACGGTGCGGTGAACGGCATCGCGAAGCTTATTGGCGGGGTGAGTACGCGCAGCAGGAAGATACAAACCGGATATATCCAGGAGTATGCCTTCACTATGGGGCTCGGCCTGGTTGTGCTGGCGGGGTTGTACTATATATTAATAAACTAACCGTTCCACGATCAAGATATAAAGTTCATAGTAAATAAAGGAGCTTCTCAATGCTCGAATTAAAACCCGATCAGCTGGGGTATCCATTGCTGAGCTTTATGATCTTTCTACCCATACTCGGGGCGTTTCTGCTTCTGTTTGTCAGGAATGCATCCATGGCGCGCTGGTTCGCGCTTGGTATTTCGGTAGCCGAACTTGCTCTTTGTATTCCGCTTCTGGCGAACTTCGACGCGACCATCCCTCACATGCAGTTCGGCGAGAGCATGTCCTGGATCGCGGCATGGAACATCAATTACCGCCTCGGCGTCGATGGCATCAGCGTTCTGTTCGTGGTCCTGACTTCGCTGCTGACGACAATATCCATCATGGTGTCCTGGAGGGCCATTCAGGACCGGGTCAAGGAGTTCATGCTCTCGCTGCTGTTCCTGGAAGCGGCGATTATTGGCGTGTTCGTGTCCCTGGATCTTTTCCTTTTCTATATCTTTTGGGAAGCCATGCTCATTCCCATGTACCTCCTGATCGGCGTCTGGGGAGGGCCGAACCGGCTGTATGCGGCGATTAAGTTCTTCTTGTATACCCTTGTGGGAAGTGTGCTCATGCTCGTCGCGATCATCGCGGTGTATTTCGCGGCGGGACATACATTTGACGTGCTGGCACTCATGAATTACAAATTCGGCCGTACATTCCAGATGGTAGCGTTCGCCGCTTTCTTCGCGGCATTTGCGGTCAAAGTGCCTATGTTCCCGTTCCATACGTGGCTGCCGGATGCCCATGTGGAGGCACCGACAGCCGGCAGTATCATCCTGGCAGGTATCCTTATCAAGATGGGAGCCTATGGGTTCCTCCGCTTCTCGCTGCCCTTTTTCCCCGATGCGGCACTTGCCTGGACGCCTGCCATCATGACCCTGTCCGTGATCGCCATCATCTACGGGGCGTACATGGCCTTTGCGCAGACGGACTTCAAGAAACTTATCGCCTATTCAAGCGTGAGCCACATGGGATTCGTCACCCTCGGTATTTTCGCGTTGAACAGCCAGGGGCTCGAAGGTGGCATTCTCCAGATGCTGAACCACGGAATTTCAACGGGTGCTTTGTTTCTCGCCGTGGGCGTGATCTATGAACGGACGCATACAAGGCTGATTGCTGACTACGGCGGAATTGCGTCCCGGGTCCCGGTATATGCGACCTTTCTGCTGATCATCGTTTTTTCATCGATCGGTCTTCCGGGGACCAACGGTTTTATCGGTGAGTTTACGATCCTGCTTGGCGCATTCCTGCACGACAAGCCATACGCCGTGATCTCGTCCCTCGGTATCATCCTTGGCGCGGGGTACATGCTCTGGCTGTACCAGCGCGTGGCGTTCGGCAAGATAACCAACCCGCACAATGAACACCTTGCCGATATGAACCTTCGTGAGGTGGCCGCGGCGCTGCCGCTCGTGCTGCTGGTGTTCGTGATCGGTCTTTATCCGAACGCGGCTTTCGGCATAATGCATGTGTCCGTATCGAACCTGATTCAGCATATGCAAGCTAAGGCGGAGTCAGCGCCGGCTATGGCGCAGACGCTCGGTACGATATTAGGAAAATAAGGAGAAACCGATGTCCAGCTTGCCTCAGGAATTCATGCAATTTCTCGCTCCGGTGCTGCCCGAGGCCGTTGTCCTTATTACGGCAATCCTCGTTCTTCTCTTCGATCTTTTCATCGAGAAGGAGGGCAAAGCACTCTTGGGCTGGTTGAGCGTGGCGGGAATCGCGGTCGCGGCCGTAGTCACTTACCACTCGATGGGATTGAATGAGGCCGTATTCAATGGCACCTTTCTCGTCGACCCCTTCTCAACGTTCTTTAAATTCGTTTTTTACATCGCCTGCGGGCTTGGGATATTAGTGTCCATCAATTATCTGAAGGTTGAGGACATCCATCGAGGTGAGTACTATGCACTCATGCTATTCGCCACGAGCGGTATGATGCTCATGGCGTCGGCAGGCGACCTCATAACCCTCTATCTCGGTCTTGAGCTTATGGCGCTTTCGATTTACATCCTTGCGGGCTTCATGCGCCAGGATAACCGGTCGAATGAAGCCGCCATCAAGTATCTGGTTCTCGGTGCGTTCTCGTCGGGAATCATGGTCTACGGTATGTCGCTCGTCTATGGTCTTACCGGAACAACAAATCTTGGGCAGATTCTCGCGTTTCTGCATGACGCCAATCTCAATAATCCTGTCCTCTACTTGGCCATGATTATGCTGATCGTGAGCTTCGGCTTCAAGGTCGCGGCCGTACCGTTTCATATGTGGGTGCCCGATGTATACGAGGGGGCGCCGACTTCCGTTACGGCCTTCATGTCCGCGGGCCCCAAGGTCGCGGGATTTGCCGTTCTGCTTCGGGTATTCCTGTATGCCTTCGAGCCGCTCCATGCTCATTCAACGGTCATTCTTTCGGGACTGGCTGTGCTCACCATGGCTGTGGGCAACATCATGGCATTGTCCCAGACCAATATCAAGAGGATGCTTGCTTACTCGTCCATCGCCCATGCGGGCTATGCACTAGTCGGACTGGCTGCCGGCGGTCCTGAAGGAGCGGCCAGCGTGATGCTTTATGTCTGTATCTACGCGCTCATGAACATGGGGGCATTTGGAGTAGTGATCATGCTTAGAAAGGCCGGCGCGCGGGGTGAGGAGATCACCGACTTCGCAGGGCTTGGCAAGACCAATAAGACTGCGGCCCTGCTCATGCTCATATTCATGTTCTCGCTTACCGGGATTCCGCCCACCGCGGGATTTATTGGCAAGTTCTACATCTTTAAATCAGCGATCCAGGCAGGACTCTTGTGGCTTGCAATCGCGGGTGTTCTCTTTTCGGCCATTAGCGCCTTCTTCTATCTCCGCATCATCATGGTCATGTATATGAATGAACCGAAAGAGAGCATTGAACTCTCCATTTCGCCGTCCCTCGCGCTGGCGTTGGCGATATCGGTTACAGCCGTCATTGTCATCGGTGTCTATCCCGCCGAGCTCCTTAATTATGCGCGCGCGTCGATTTCGGGGATATTGTAGCTCTGATGAGCGAAGCCTTTCAACTGTTTGTGTTCATCTAGTGCTGTTACATGACAGTTCGGGTTAACATCGCGCCGGTAGCGCTTCTCTCTCTCCGACGTTCTCCGCGTTCGCGGGGGACTTATCCGCCAGGAACCTCTTCTGGACTACCATGAAATCTTCCCCAGGCTGTAAGGCTGAACCCCCAGCTAGGTACAACAGTCTTTCTCCCGACCAGAGATATTTTCCGTTCTTTTATTGGCGACCCGAAAGAGCCGAGATTCTATCCCCGCTTCACGGTTTCAATAAGATAGCATCTATGTCGCGCGGTTACGCAACGCTTTCTACGATATGCAATCATGGAGTATTATTTCGTTCACAACATTCCGTGAAGTGCCGTGATATACTTTTTTCATGAGAAAAGACGTAAAAGGGTTTTTTCTGAAAGAATATGGTTCTTGGAGCGTTCTGGTCATCGCCTCTCTCATCGGTGTGGGCGCCAGCCGGGCCTTCTCCTGGTCCGTCATTCCTCTTTTTATCGCCCTCGGTTTCCTTGCCAATTCCAAGCAGGCTTTTACAAAATTGAGGGGGCAAACCGAGAGAATAACTGCATATGCGGTCTTTTGCGTCCAAATTGCCGTTGCCGCTGTCATCTTGATTTCCCTTTTCGGCAGCGGAGTAACAATGCTCCTGCCCCTTCTCGCATTTCCTGCAACTTACCTTATGTTCAACCGGCTAGCGGGTGAGCACGCTGTCCTGACCGAGGTGATCGGGTTTGCTCTTCTCAGCCTAGCATCAGTGCTCATGAAATACCTCATTACGGGAGGACTGGATGTCAGGTTGTTTTTGGGTGTAGCTCTCTATTTTTCTGCCGGTGTTTTCAAGGTAAAAGCGTTACTGCTAAAAAAAACCAGGTACAGAATTATGGCCGTGCTGTTTGTTCTGGTCACTCTCTATATCTATCACCGAATGTATATCCCGATGATCATACTTTTGCCCCTCTTGGACAACCTCATTGCTGCAGCGACACTTTACAAGGTCAGGCTCAAAACCACGGGTTGGATTGAAGTGGGTAAAAGTCTGGCTTTCATGGTGCTTTTCCTTTTTTACTACTAAAGACAGGCCCTTTACACAGACACATAATTATGCAATCTGCGCCTCCCGACCCTGAAGTGGTAAAATAATAAAAAAGGCAGAAGATGAATGTAAAATATCCAGGTGCGTATTTAACGCAAAACGCACTTACCGTTCTCGAGAGACGATACCTCATAAAAGATGAAGAGGGGCGTGTAGGGGAATCTCCTGAGGAAATGTTCCGAAGAGTTGCTGCAAATATCGCACAGGCCGACCTGCGGTACGATGGAGATGCGAAGATTCATGCAACGGAAGACGAATTTAATCGCGTCCTGTCAAATCTTGAATTTCTGCCCAATTCACCGACTCTCATGAACGCAGGCCGTCCCCTGCAGCAGCTCGCTGCTTGTTTTGTCCTGCCGGTGGAAGATTCTCTTGAATCGATATTTGAAGAAGTCAAGAACACCGCTCTGATTCATCAGAGCGGAGGCGGCACCGGCTTTTCCTTCAGCAAGTTACGGCCAAAGGACGATGTCGTACGCACCACGGGCGGGTCTGCCAGCGGTCCTGTCTCGTTCATGCGGGTTTTCAACATGGCCACCGAGGTTGTTAAGCAGGGAGGCACACGGCGGGGAGCGAACATGGGCATTCTGCGCGTAGACCATCCCGATATTCTAGATTTCATCGCCGCCAAAGAAAACAATAGGGAACTGGCAAATTTCAATATTTCGGTAGCTGTGACCGAGCAGTTCATGGCCGCAGTGCAATCGGATTGCGTGATGCACCTGGTGAATCCACATACCCGTCAACTCGTAAGGACGCTCAAGGCCCGCGACGTTTTCGACCGGATCGTCGAAATGGCATGGAAAACCGGCGATCCCGGTGTCGTATTTCTCGACCGCGTCAACCGGGAAAATCCTACCCCTCAGCTCGGCGACATGGAGAGCACCAACCCCTGCGGAGAACAACCGCTGCTCCCATACGAACCTTGCAATCTGGGGTCTATCAATCTAATGCTCATGCTCGAGGAAAATCGCGACGGCCCTGAAGTAGACTGGAATAAGCTGGAGAGGACCGTGCGGACAGCGGTGCATTTCCTGGATAATGTCATCGATGTGAGCCGCTATCCGCTAGTCGAGATAGATAGGATGGCGAAAGGCAATCGAAAAATAGGCCTGGGGGTCATGGGCTTCGCCGATGCGCTGATACGGCTTGGCATTCCTTACAACTCTGAGGAAGCGATCATGACCGGTGAAAGGATCATGAAATTCGTTCATGACAAAGGATGGGGCATGTCCGCTGAGCTTGCGCGAGAGCGCGGTGTCTTTCCGAACTATGTGGGAAGTACGTATGACCTCACAGGAGGGTTGAGACTCAGGAACGCCACGGTTACTACGATTGCACCGACGGGAAGCCTGTCCATTATTGCCGGCTGTTCGAGTGGGATCGAACCGTTGTATGCACTGTCCTTTACCCGACATGTGCTTGGAGATGTGGAGCTGCCTGAGATGAGCGAATACTTTCTGGAAACAGCAAGGGCGCGAGGGTTTATGAGCGATGTGCTCCTGATGCGTATAATGGCCGGCGAATCCATTCAGCGAATGCAGGAAGTACCTGACGATATTAAGCGACTGTTCGTGACGGCTTTCGATATCGCCCCGGAATGGCATGTTCGCATGCAGTCCGCATTCCAGCGCCATACGGATAACGCAGTGTCTAAAACCATAAATTTTCCGGAGCAAGCAACGAAAGACGATGTGCGAAAAGCTTTTTTTCTTGCGTACCAGGAAGGCGTAAAGGGGATTACGGTATTCCGAAGCGGAAGTAAAAGTGATCAGGTACTGACCTGCGCCGACCCATTGTACTGCTGATCGGCGCCGCCGCCCTATCGGCACCGGCAGCGGCGGTAGGTGCCTCTGCTCGTAGAAGGGTTGCTTGACGTGGGCGGAAGATGTGCTATGCTTGCGCTGAGGTGCTAAAAGATTTTTTTCGCGTCCTTTTTGGATATGCGTCGGGATATTGACAGAAACGAGGAAAGGCGTCAGGTTTACAGACCATGAATATCATTGTAGGTGCAGACCATGGCGGATTCCCGCTGAAATCGGTCATCGTTAAGTATCTTGTACAGCTCGGCCATACGACTCAGGATGTCGGAACTTTTAGCAGCGATCCGGTTGATTATCCCGATTATGCGCGTATCGTGGCAAATGCAATAATCGATAGAAGGGAAGAGAGAGGGATTATCATTTGTGGAAGCGGAGTCGGTGCCTCTGTGGCTGCGAACAAGTTTCCCGGCATACGCGCGGCAGTCTGTCACGACACATTTTCCGCACACCAGGGCGTGGAGGACGACGACATGAATGTATTGTGCCTGGGGGCACGAGTCGTGGGACCGGAGCTGGCCAAGGATATCGCACGATCCTTTGTGGCTGCAATATTCTCGGGCATGGAACGTCATGTCCGACGACTAGCAAAGGTCAAGGCGATCGAAAAGGAATTTACCGGCGACATCTAAAAATGCCACGTGCGGCGGGGTAGTAGCGGGAGAGAAATTATGAAATCACAGAGGGCGCATAGTAATGCTGGTTAAATGCCGCGCCTGACTTTTTAATAAGATACGCTGTATTTTACTCGTTAAGAGAACGCTCAGAAACGCTGATAATAAGGGAGGCATAGAGGGGGACAAATGAAAGTGACTGATTTGCTCACTGAATTCAAGGTGCTCTCTGTTTTCTCTGCTTAACAGTTTGACAATACGATTTGGCATGAAAGGATAACCAATGAAAGTGGGATATATCGGTTTGGGGAAAATGGGATTCAATATGGTGGAACGGCTCTTGGAAAAGGGGCATCAGGTAGTCGCCTTTGACAGGAACAGGGACGTTGTTCATGACATTACTATGAAAGGCGCTCAGCCTTCTGGTTCAATTGCGGAGGTTGTACGGTCGCTTGTCGCGCCACGTCTGATCTGGATCATGGTCCCTTATGAGGCAGTCGATGCGGTTCTTACGGAACTAACGCCGCTGCTCGGGAAAAAAGACGCGGTTATCGACGGCGGTAATTCACCTTACAAAGAATCGATACGTCGGGCATCGGAACTCGAAGAGAGAGGTATCGATTTTCTTGATGCGGGTGTGAGCGGGGGTCCGTCAGGAGCGCGAAACGGCGCATGTGTCATGATCGGCGGCAGCAAAGAGGTATTCGAGCATTACGAAATCCTTTTTCGTGATATTTCAGTTGCTGGCGGCTACGGGTTCATGGGCCGGTCGGGAGCAGGCCATTTCGTGAAAATGGTGCACAACGGCATTGAATACGGCATGATGCAGGCTCTGGCTGAAGGTTTCGCGGTCATGAAAGCCTCTGGCTTCGAACTCGATCTCGCGGGAATCGCCGATCTTTATAACCACCGGAGTGTGATCGAGTCGAGGCTCGTAGGCTGGCTCAAGAATGCCTATGATCAATACGGGAGGGATTTGAGCTCGATCTCGGGCTCCGCGGCGCAGAGTGGTGAGGGGACGTGGACCGTTGATGCAGCGAGGGAATTGGGTATCCCCGTGCCGATCATCAAGGGGGCACTCGATTACCGGCTACAGTCGCAGAAAGACCCGAGTTACACTGGCAGGATCATTTCTGCCCTGAGACATCAGTTTGGAGGACATGAGGCGAAGGAGCACAAGCAGCAGTAAAGGAACAGGCTGCAGTCCCAGCCGGCTCCGCGTGACTAACGCAGGACTGTTGGACGAAAGGAAAAATAAGAGGCTTTCTCACATGTGAATTGGACAGGGAGGTGCCGGTGTTGCGAACCTATTAAAGCGTCTCCTGCGCTGGCCTACTATTGAAAAAGGAGGCGATTTCTATGAAACAAGATAATCTCAAAACGAAAATATTTCTTGATGGCGGCGACCCCGAGGAGACAAGGGAGATCACAAAACTCCTCGGGTTTCTGGACGGACAGACCACGAATCCGACGTTGGTATCGAAAAACCCCGAGGTGCGCAAGAGGCTCGGGCAGGGCGAGAAGTTCGAGGCGGGGGAAATCCTCGATTTGTATCGGAGCGTTGTTACGACTCTTTGCGCTCTCATTCCCGATGGATCGATTTCAATCGAGGTCTATGCTGATGCCGTTTCGAAAGCCGAAACGATGCTTCAACAGGGCAAGGAGATGTTCTCCTGGATCAAGAATGCCCATATAAAATTTCCGACGACAAGGGAAGGCCTCAAAGCTGCGGAGCAGGCCGTAGGGGCCGGCATGCGCGTCAACATGACGCTTGCCTTCTCGCAGGAACAGGCGGCGGCGGTTTATGCGGCAACGCGGGGAGCTCGCAAAGGACAGGTTTTCATTTCACCCTTTGTCGGCAGGCTTGACGACCGTGGAGAGAATGGAATGGACTTGATCACCAATATTCTCAGGATGTACGAGGGCGGTGATGGTCATGTTGAAGTGCTAACCGCGAGCGTGCGCAGCCTTGATCATATTCTGCAGGCCCTCAGTTTGGGGTCGGATATTATAACCGCGCCCTATGAAGTCCTGAAAAGCTGGGGAGAGAAAGGATTGCCCGTTCCCGGGCCGGACTTCCGGTATGACAGCGGAGGGCGCAGTCCTATTGTTTACCGCCATATCGATCTCAGTAAACACTGGCTGGACTACGATATTCATCACGAACTCACGTACAAAGGTATGGAAAAATTCTCCGCGGACTGGAATGCTTTGATCCGGGAACAGAAAGCGAGGGCCTATGGATCCGCTCGATGATCCCGTGGAAGTAACGGCCAAGACAACGATCATTACGGGTCGTGCAGAAAAAGAGGAAGGCAAATGCACAATCGATGTGCCACCCCCATCGGCCGTTATTATTTTTGGCGCCTCGGGGGATTTAACGCGACGAAAGCTTCTCCCTTCGCTCTTCCGACTGTATAAGAATAAAATGTTGTCCGACCGTTTTTTCATCCTTGGCACGAGCCGGGTCGAGATGACGACGGACCAGTTCCGCGCCGCCATGTTGGATGCCATGAAAGCTGCTTTCCCGGCAGGCATTGACGCAAGCGTGTGGGATACCTTCGCTCCCCGCCTCTATTACTTGACTTTTGACTATGGGGACCTGAAATCCTATACCGATTCACTGCGGGACCGTCTTCCGGAGCTGGAACGGAAGTATCATACGGAAGGAAACCGTATCTTTTATCTTGCCATCCCACCCACAGTTTTCGTGGAGGTGATCAATAATCTCGGGGCCGCGGGATTATCACGGGAAGATAATGGCCGCAGCAACATCGTCATAGAGAAGCCCTTCGGCCAGGACCTTAACTCCGCCCGGAAACTTAACCAACTGGTGCACACCCATTATCGAGAAAGCCAGATTTTCCGGATTGACCACTATCTTGCCAAGGAAACTGTGCAGAACGTCCTGATGTTCCGTTTCGCGAATTCGATTTTCGAGCCGCTGTGGAACAGAAGATATATCGACCATGTTCAGATTACGGCGGCGGAAACCTTGGGTGTCGAACATCGGGCCGGCTATTACGAGGAAGCAGGGGTGTTGCGCGATATGTTCCAGAATCATATGTCCGAGCTTCTGGCGCTCACAGCAATGGAACCCCCGGCCGGTTTTGAGTCAAACCTGGTGCAGGATGAGAAGGTCAAGGTGTACCGGGCAATCCGGCAGCTTCCCCTCAACGCGCTGGAACAGCATATGGCCCTTGGACAGTATACCGAGGGGACCATCGATAACAACCACGTACCGGGCTATCGTGAGGAACCGGGTGTCGCGGAGCAGTCGGCAACGCCGACCTTTGCCGCCATGAAATTGTTCATCGACAACTGGCGGTGGCATGACGTGCCGTTCTATCTTCGCTCGGGGAAACGGCTCGCGCGGCGCACGACTGAAATCTCCATTCACTACAAACAGGTGCCTCACTCCATGTTTCCCGAAACTGTCGGCGGCCCCATTGATCCGAACGTTCTCATACTGCGGGTGCAGCCCGATGAAGGCATGAGTCTCTTCATTCAGGCAAAAAAACCGGGCTCAAAGATTTGTCTAAGCCCGATGCTGATGAACTACTCTTATCCGCGGGACGTGCTTCTTGACGCCTACGAGTGGGTGCTTCTCGATTGCATGCAGGGAGACCATATGCTCTTTACAAGGGAGGACGGCGTGGAACAGACATGGTTAATGCTCACGCCGCTACTCAACAGGCTGTCTTCAACACTGACGGGAGCGAATATCCCATTTTATGTCGCCGGGTCGGATGGACCCGCCGGCGCGCACTGGTTGATCAAGCAGGACGGCCGGTCCTGGAGGTCCCTGTGAAGACTGGTGGAGAAACGGAGGTTCGTGTTTTTGCGGACTTGGAGGCGCTGAGCCGGATTGCAGCGGATATCTTCGTATTGCTATGCAAGGATGCATCAGCTTCGAAAGGTAGGTTTGCCGTTGCACTCTCAGGCGGATCCACACCGCGGCGCTTTCTTTCCCTTCTTGCAGGAAGTCCCTATCAGGAACAAATCACCTGGTCCACTGTACATATTTTCTGGGCTGATGAACGTTGCGTTGCCCGGGAAAATCACGAGAGCAATTATAAACTCGCTTATGAGACATTGCTATCCAAAGTCCCTATCCCGGAGGAAAACATCCACCGGATCAAGGGAGAAATGAACCCGGAACAGGCCTCGCGGGATTATGAAGATTCTCTGCGGATGTTTTTCGGAACACAGCCAATTCCGGTTTTTGACCTCATTGTCCTGGGGGCGGGAGAAGACGGACATACGGCATCCCTTTTCCCAGGTTCTACGGCTGTGCATGAGCGGACAAGAATTGTCCTTCCAGTATATGTTGAGGCTCCGAAGCTGAACCGGGTTACACTGACACTCCCTATTTTGGACAGTGCCTCGTACGTTCTTTTTCTGGCGTCGGGGCGCATAAAAGCAGCGGTACTGCACGAGATCCTCGAAGATGGAAACCCGAAGTATTATCCTGCCGGTTTAGTGCGGCCCGTTCATGGCCGCTTAACGTGGCTGATTGATCGCGATGCCGGAAGCCTGCTGACGAAACAGTATTTTCACCGATGACGTGGACGCGCAATTTTGCCTCGGTATCCACCGAACCGCATCTCGGAGTGACAGCAGACGCAGGTTTTTTATGGTATCTTTTATATAACGATTTGGCTAGGAAAGGAGGTGAAGAGAGGGTGAAAAAGATCATGAGCAAAGAAGCAACAGCCAAGGAGGCAGCCTACTGGAACCTCATGAAACAGCTGGCAAAACAGAACCCCGGTACGGTATGCCACAAATGAAAGGGCTGAAAGAGCTAGTGTTGCTGGTCAGCAACAGCAGGGAAACCGGCGGACAGGACTGGTTCGCTACGATGTTGTAGTATGTTCCTGACCGGCTATGTCCGTCTGTTTCCGTTTTTCCCGATTCAATGCATTGATCATCCCTAATGGCGAAGTCATTCTCAACAATCATCGGGCCGCGATGTCAACCAACAAACCCTTCGATTTTTTTATTCAGTGGCATCTGACCGAGAACTGCAACCTCTCATGCCGCCATTGCTATCAGGGAGAGCAGGTCACCGATGAAATGCCGCTGGCCGATATTAAAAGAGCCATAGCTGAAGCTGCGGACATGGTCACTGCCTGGTCGGAAGACTACGGCGTCACTTTTTCCCGGAGCATAAACATCACCGGCGGGGAGCCCCTTTTAAGGCGGGACCTCTTTACCATACTCGACGACGTCCGGAGACAAGGCTTTGGCTGCTACTTGCTCACGAATGGGACGCTCGTCACGAATGACGTTGCCAAAGCGCTCGTCGAGCTGAAGATCAAGGGTGTCCAGGTCAGCATAGAAGGACCTGAAGAAATCCATGATTCCATTCGGGGCAAGGGAAGCTTCACCGCAGCAGTATCGGGGGTCGAGCATCTCGTTGATGCTGGGATCTCGGTTACGATAAACGTTACGCTGTCCAGTCTGAACGCATCTTTCCTGAAACATATCATCGCCCTCGCTTCCCATATTGGCGCAAGACGGATTGGTTTTTCGCGCCTCGTTCCCGCAGGCAAGGGACAATTCCTGCTCTCCCGCATGCTGGGGCCGTACGAAGTAAAGGAATTATACGAGTCAGTGCTGCCGCTCGAGATCAGGGCTTTGGAGGTTGTGACCGGCGACCCCCTTGCAGCGCAGATCAAGCATCTGTCGAACGGCGATGATGGAAATACGGCAATAAGTGGCTGTTCCGCGGGCGTATCGGGGCTGACAATACTTCCCAACGGCAATGTGATGCCCTGCAGAAGGCTGCCACTGTCCCTTGGAAATGTCCGAAGAGATTCACTTCGCGAGATCTGGGCCACGTCGCCCGTACTGGAGGCTCTCAGGGATCGGCGCAGATACAAAGGTAAATGCGGAACTTGCCACCGCTGGGCACGTTGCCGCGGATGCCGGGCTATCGCTTATGCTTACTCGCGCTCCCAGGGCAACGACGATTTTCTCGCCGACGATCCGCAATGCTTTATTCCAGCGTGAGGTAGAACAGCATAGTGTAGAAAGAGAACGTCTGATTCAAGAGTCGTGTACTTTGTGCACCGTGCACTGAGGTTTTTCCATGAAAGCACTTGTAACGGGTGGGACAGGATTTATAGGGAATAACGTCATCGATCTACTTGCCGCAGACGGCCACAGCGTCCGTCTTTCAGCCGGAAAACCGGAATTCCGGCACGGTTTTCGGAAAAAGATGTTTCGGTATATAGCGGCGATCTTGAAGATGCCGAATCAGTTCTGCGCGCCATGAAGGGAATGGATGTCTTATCACATTGGCGAAATCAAAAACACTTCCCCCCGCACTGTAAAAAACAATTTAAAACTGATGGAGAGCGTGGTCGGTCATCTGGAAGCATCAGGCGTAAAGCGTATTGTCTTCTTTATCAGGTCCATTACTGTTGCAGGAATCTCCGGGGTAAAACCGCCACTGAGGATACTCCGCCCCAACGTCTACTAAGGGATCCCTATACGCGGTATAAGGAACAATGCGAGAAACTCCTCTGGGAAAAGACCGCCGGGACACCGTATACCGTGATCCGTCCGGTGTGGTCTACGGTTCCGCTTCCCGGTATCTTGGCGGCTTAATCTCGGCGGTTGATCGGCTGGGGAAAATCGGGACCCCTTTATCGGGCAGGGCAGGAGTATTGCCCCACTTGTGCACGTGAAGGATCTTGCACGCGCCATATACCGTGCAGGGATAGAAGAAGCAGCCGCCGGCATGATTTTCAATATTACAGATGGAATGAATGACACCTGGTCTGATTTCCTGCATGCGATCGGGAGCGCACTTGGGAAAGAGATCACGATCCTGCCGGTTCCGCCTCTTTTGTTCAACCTCCCGGCGCGTTTTTTTGACCTCTTCGCCGGGATCGCCGGCTCGACCGTGAGTCCGGAAGCCTTTGTGAGCTATGTCACAACAGACCTACTTTTCACGAACGACAGTCGCAGCGGCTTCTCCATTGGAAGCCGGAATATTCGCTTGCGCTGGGTGCCGAAGAAATGGTGAGCGACTACAGGCAGCGGCGGGGACAGGCGAAGCATAGGATAATTTATCAGCAGGCCGGCGTTGCTCAGAGCACCCCCCGAGATAGGTGGAAAAAATAGGCCGTTTGTGCACCCCTGCGCATAAGGCATGCCCTTTCCCGTTGACAAGCAGTGGCGGGTATGTTATCTTCATTATCGGCGTTTCATGCTGCCTATAGAGGATTGATTTGTCCGGAACCATAATTTAACACATATCATAATTAGAGGAGGAGTACATGAAGAGCAGAAGTTTTGTGTATGTTATGATGGTATTGCTTGTAAGCGCTTTCACTCTCTGGGGATGCCCCAAAAAAGCTGAAGTGACCAGCGCGCCTGAGGTCCAGAAAGAATCAGTGCCAGCCCAGCCGCCGGCAAAGGAAGAGATGAAAGCCGCTCCTCCAATGGAAACGCCAGCAGCTGGACCAAAAGAGGAAATGCCGGCCTCGGCAATGGCGGGACTCCAGCCGATTTATTTCGATTTTAACGAATCCTTTCTTCGGAGCGATGCAACGGCGGTTATGAAGGCTAATGCCGACTGGCTGAAGGCCAACCCGACGGCAATGATCAAAATTGAGGGTAATTGCGACGAGCGCGGGACGGAAGAATACAATCAGGCCCTCGGCCAGCGGCGCGCATCCAGCGCTAAAAAATATCTGACCGACATGGGCATATCCGCAAATCGCATCTCGCTTATCAGCTATGGCAAGGAAAAACCGGTCTGCGGAGAGCATACGGAAGAATGCTGGCAGAAGAACCGGCGCGACGATTTCGTGGCGCAATAGCCAGCAGCGGGTTTTATAAACCGGATCGCAAGAGAACCGGTCGGTTAGCGTGGCTTAGGCTGCCCGGTTCTTTTTTTCTTTTTCTTGAACATTGATAGTTCTCCACGGCTCGGGAACGGAGGAGTACCCGATCATATGTCAATCAAACCCCTCGTTATCATCGCACTGTTTCTTTTTCCCTTGGCGGCCTGCGCCCCCCAGTCGGCAATCGTCAAGACGAGTGCCGATATAAACGACCTGCGCGAGGACGTGAAAACGACGAGCGCGCGCGTCCAGGAGATACAGCGGAAGCTGGACCAGGATAGAGCGAATATCCAGAAGCGCATCGATGCGCTTGATGCGAACAGCAGGGGGTCCAGCGACGTCCAGAAGACCATGGCTGACTACGGCGTCAAGACGGACCAGCTCACCATGGACATCCAGATGCTGCAAGGTAAGCTCGAGGAGAACAATTTTCGAATTGCTGAACTTGGTCAGAAATTAGATGACCGCGGCGTCAAGATCGCGGAACTTAATGCGCGGATCGAGGCGCTTGAGGCAAAAGTAAATCTCCTGAGCGGCGGGACATGGACTGCCGCAACCTCACAAACCGGGACCGCCTCGGTCAAGCAGTCTTCCGAGAAGACTATCGAACCGACCGACGCCTACCGTGAGGCGAAAAGTGATTATGACAAGGGTGATTTTGAACTTGCCCTCAAAGGTTTTCAAAATTACGTCGTTCAATTTCCTGATACCAGCCAAACAAACATGGCGCAATACTGGATCGGTGAATGCTATTATTCCTTGAAGGACTTCAATAAGGCCATTGCGGCTTTTGATAAGGTCATCACAATCTATCCTAAAAGTGGTAAGATAGCCGGTGCGAAACTCAAGATCGGGCTGTCTTATCTGAACGAGAGAAATCCGGCTAAAGCGAAAGAGTACTTTTATAAGGTTATCAAGGAGCATCCGGGTACGAACGAAGCTGGGATCGCAAAAAGCCGGCTTGACAAGATGGGAAAGTAGCGATCCTCGTTTTGTTTGACGGTAGCGCAGGAAGGTTTGTAATGCCGGTTTATGAATATCGCTGCAAAGCCTGCAATGTTAATTTTGAGAAACTTGTTTTCGGTGCCAATCCATCCGTAAGCTGCGAGAAGTGCGGTTCGGACAAGACAGAGAAACTCCTGTCGCACTTCGGCATGGGGAGATCGACCAGTGCATCAATAAGCACGTCGAGCGGATCGGGTTGCGGTGGCTGTTCATCCTCCTCCTGCGTCGGCTGTAAATAGTCTTTCGAGTTCTCATTGATTTTACCAATTCCTCTTTCAAACACGCAGTAAGACAGTCATCCTGCCTTTTCCGAATTAAAAAAGTCTGACCGCGCCGTTTACCGTACTGTGCCTGAGATAGCTACAGTAATGGATTGGGTAAAGATTATTACCTGTTTCACCCTCATGTTCAGCTCGCCTAAGCGTAATGGCCTAGAGTCTGATACGGACTATGAAGAGAAACGTTGCGTGGATTCCGACCGCTGCGGCTATCAAGCTGACGGCTTTTTGACGCATTGGATCTCTTTCGCTGCTTGTTACCAGCGGTCCGGTGCGCGGACCCGACCTGCTTTTTGAATCATCAGACTTATCATTTTGTTTTTGATTCTCTTCGGCATGTGCCTATTTTTACGAAGTTTGAATTTGGAGAAAAAATACACAGCCAGGGAATTTTGCTACTCGGTTATTCTCTCCACAGATCTGTACGTAACCTTGCCAGTAATCACCATTTTTCAATATGTTATGCGGTAGTATGATTCGCTGTTACACTGGGTTAATAGCATGCATCTTCTCCTTTCTCTTACTTTTATATTGACGTGATTAAAAAGAAGAGGTAAAATATCTATGAAATGTCGTTTTGCCTTACTAAGTCATTGAACTGAATAGTTTAATATATATTAAAATAGCATGTCATTCATATTATTTCTAGCAGCTGGATTTATTCTAATCCCTTCATTTGCCTTCGCATGGGGTCCTTTGACCCATCTCTACCTTGGCAATGAACTCCTGAATCTGACGCCATTAATACCCGCCGGGATCCTCGGTCTTCTTCAGAAGCATAAACAGGATTTTCTGTATGGCAATCTCATGGCCGATATCATTCTCGGTAAAAAATATCTTCCTGATGACAAGAGCTCACATTGTTGGGACGTGGGGCTCAAGCTCCTTGATCAGGCTGGGACTTGGCCTGAGCGTGCTTTTGCCTATGGCTATCTCAGCCATCTTGCCGCCGACACGGTCGCGCATGAGACTCTGACCGATGATATGGGGAACATGGGACATACCTGGATGGAGATGAAGGCAGATAGCCTGATCGATAAGACCTACTGGCTTCAGATCATAACTTTCAACAAAGCAATGCGCAGGAGGAGCGATCTTCTGCTAGAGAACTCCTTGGACAGCTACATTTTCTCGTTCAAGACAAACAAACGAATCTATAAAAGCATGGTTTTTCTCTCTCTCCTGAACAAGAAACGCAAACGTGGTGTGGACCATGCTCTAATCAGCGAACTCCATGACGAATCCCTTGCCCGCATGCTTGATCTTCTCCAGAACGGAACCGACTCCACGGTTCTGAACAGAAATCCACTATAATTCAACTTGCTGCATTGTGTTATTGACCTCGAAATAAAGTCTGGAGTCTTTGTAAAAAAGGGCTTTATCTACCTTAGCTGCTGCTTTTTAGCACCATCGTCTCTCATTTCTAATTTCTATTTACTAAGACGGGAGCATAACAGGACTGTTACCGGTTACTGTCAGGGGTTACCGTCCTGATTCAACCAAACCCCGTTTTTTTGTAATTGGGATTCACCTCGGCGCTTTTTTAATAAGACTATGGTGAGCATTCTGGGAATTCTTATAACTGCAGGTACACTGAGCCGCCAAAATTAAATCTCATTTTGCCCGACGTAGACCTCATTCTCGAGAATCCTTCTAAACGAACCTATGACATTCATCTGAACAATGTGCCAGCTTGGGCCGTTATTCTTGTACCAAAAATGAGGAACTCGACAACTAGCCAGGAGGTGTATATGCCGGTGTCTTTCAGGATGGATACAGGACCCGGCTATCGACATGTACCGGTTTTAAATGCTGCGATTGTACATGCTTCATGAATAGAACACTGCTGAAAAACAAACTGGATGACTCATACATGAACTGCAGAGCATGCATTGCTGCCTGTCGTAAGGGATTCGGCGCCGGCAAGGAACTTTCCATCTTTTATTTGCGCAGGGCTAGTTTTTCCCGCAATACTATTGTGGAGTTGCGCTAGAAAACGCTGTGACAAGTTGGCGTCCAATAGTGAAGTGAATGGAAACCGAGGGCATTCAATCTTTTTTTCCTATTCGCTTTATGTTATTACCACGAATCCCCGTCACCCTGCAGGTTTATCCGAGAGATGGTTTCCGAAATGAGACCTTACCGTCTGCTATACTTGAGGTAATCCTAATCTCGATACAGTCAAAATTCTCACGATAAAAAAGAAAAAATGCAAGGCATGAATACACTGATAGCATTGCAGGTAGCGAGATGCTATCACCATCAGGAGATCTGAAGATTTCTTCGTGAACTCTGTGGCTAACCTTTGACTGTACTTCTTCGCAACCAGGAGGCTGACATGGACATGTGTTTCATTCGCGTGGCAATTCCCGAAGGCTGTAACGTGATTCTCGGCCAGACCCACTTCATCAAAACCGCTGAGGACCTTTACGAAATTATCGCCACTACCGTTCCACAGGCTCGCTTCGGCATCGCCTTTACTGAGGCTTCGGGACCCTGTCTCATACGAACCGAGGGAAATGACGAGGGCTTAATCAGTGTCTGCGCCGCAACACTTTTATCCATCGGGGCCGGGCATGTGTTCTGCATATACCTGAAGGATGCCTTTCCGGTCAATGTCCTGAATCAGATTAAAAACTGCCCGGAGGTCTGCAGGATATTCTGCGCCACGGCAAATCCCCTTGAGGTTGTGGTCTGCTCCTCTGCGCAGGGGAGAGGAATCCTCGGCGTCATTGACGGTTTCTCGCCGAAAGGCGTGGAAACTCCGGTGGACAGGACTGCGCGGAGAGGATTCCTGAGAAAGATTGGATACAAACTCTGATTGAGAGGCTCATTCTCCACTACCGGATCATTCGAGTTGAACCGCGAAAACTCACAGTAACATCCGCATCCGCTTGAATCGATTGTCACAACATGATACACTTCGGCCCATGGTGACCGCGCTCTTCATTTTTCTCATAACCTACATTTTCATTGGCCTGCGCCAGGTTCCCCGGCTACACATAGACCGGACAGCAGGCGCACTTGTGGGCGCTGTGTTGATGATCATCTTAGGCGTGGTGAGTCTAGACCAGGCGTTTGCCGCAATAGACATGCACACCCTGTTGCTGCTCCTCGGGATGATGATCATCACCGTCTACCTAAGAACCGCCGGTTTTTTCGAGCTCATGGCCGACAAAATCCTCTCTCTTTCGCGCACGCCTTTTCAGCTTCTTGTTTTTGTCACGCTCTCCTCGGGGTTGCTCTCCGCCTTGTTCGTCAACGATACGATATGCCTCCTCTACACTCCGATTATCCTTGAAGTGACCGCACAGCTTGGGGTGAACCCCATGCCGTACCTGCTGGCGCTCGCGACTTCGTCGAATGTCGGCAGCGTCATGACCGTGACCGGCAATCCGCAGAACATGCTGATAAGCGTCAGTTCGAAAATAACCTATCTGTCCTTTCTCGGAGCGCTTTTTCCGGTTGCGTTAATTGGACTCTGCGTCTGCATTGCTGTCATCAGATTTATCTACCACAAAGAGATGAAGGCAGGCACGATCCTCGCAAGGCCGCAGATGCCGGCTTACCTGGTCAGAAAGCCTTTACTCGCAAAGTCACTTCTGGTCTGTGCAGGCGTGCTCTCCGCATTTTCAATGGGATATCCCTATTCACTTGTCGCAGTCACAGGCGCAGCCACTCTTTTGCTTATCGGCGGGGTGCGAACGGAGACTATCCTTGAAGGTGTCGACTGGACACTTCTACTGTTTTTTTCAGGACTCTTCGTGGTGATGCACGGGGTGGAGGCGTCTGGACTTTCCGGAGCGGCCATCAGCCGCGCCCGCTATCTTTCGATATTTTCCCCTATTGGCCGCATCGTGGGCCTGTCTGCTGTATCGACGATTCTCTCAAATATGGTGAGTAATGTTCCCGCAGTGATGCTGCTGAAGCCGTTGATAGGGACGTTGGGAAACGACAGAATTGCCTGGCTTGCACTGGCCATGAGCAGCACTCTGGCCGGGAACCTGACGCTCATCGGTTCGGTGGCGAACCTGATTGTCGTCCAGCAAGCCCGGAGGAGGGTGGAAATCGGGTTTCTGGAATACTTCCGTGTTGGTGCTCTGATCACGATTATTACGCTAGCCATAGGTATTCTTGTTCTGGCCATTGAAATCAGGGTGGCGCGGTGCGCGGAATCCTCTTTTCCCGGGCAGCCTGTGCAGTATTTGACAGCGACGGTTATCTCCGCTTCCTCCGCCTCGAAAACGTTCAGGATTGTAATGTTGTGTGATACGGCCGAAACACGGACGAAAGGACTACAAGGCTTTCGGGAATTGAATATCGGCGAAGCCGCTCTTTTTGCTTTTCCAGAGCCCGAGGCAGTGACATTTTGGATGGGAAGCGTTGGCTATCCGATCGATATTGTCTTCATCGACCACGATAAGATGGTTATCCGTGTCTATCAGAGGTGCCGACCAGGTAGCATGAATTATTACCCTTCGATACAAAGGGTCTCCTGGGTGCTCGAAACCGCAGCAGGGTCAGGGATTAAGGTCGGTGATGAAGTGTACCTTGAAGAGCCAAAGATTATGAGGCCGCGGGCGATGGAGGGAAAATAATTCAGGGCAAGAAAAACATCAAGAAAGCAAGTATTGTAACAATCCGGGGCTTACGTTTCTAACGTCGTCCCGGTTTACCCTGAATCGATTCTTATCATCATGTTAATCTCCAAAACGATTCCCGACAACGGGGAAGGACGATTCCCTGAAGGACAAAATGCAATCAGGAATCGAAATGAGGTTGTATGAATAAGGAGATCTCACGATAAGGCCTGCTGACACAGGCTCTCGAACACTCATTCTGACGCATTAATAAAAAGTCAGTCTTTTCGGGCACTTGCTTAAAGAGGGCAGAGTTTGCTTCGATCACATCCCTTACCCGGTGTTTCAAGGATTGGGGGAATACACTTGTTTTTATAAGCGTTATTGTTTATAATAACGATTCCGACTATGATAGTATGTAATTTTTGCAAATGGAGGTTCTTGTATGCCGATTTATGAATATGAATGCGGAAGCTGCGGTGGCCGTTTCGAGGTCACCCGGAAATTTAGCGATCCAGTGCTGACAATCTGTAAACTCTGCAATGCTTCATCGCTCAGGAAGGTATTGTCACCCACTGCATTTGTTTTAAAAGGAAGCGGCTGGTATGCGACAGATTACCCATCGAAAGACAGGAAAGAAGTGAATTCGACGGGGACAACCCCAAGCGAACCGAAGCCAGCCGCCTGCACTTCAGGATGCTGTTCAGGTTCCTGCCTGCCAAAGGCCGAGCCCTGATGGAGCACATTCATATCCACATACCTTATCCGAAGCTGAAGGATTTTTTTGAAATGATCAGGCTCCGACGCTACGATCTTGAAATATACTTCTCAGCGGCCGTCCTTGATCAGATTGAAAAGCAGGACTTGGAGAATCTGATCGAGCGTTTTGATTGGAACCCCCAGTTGACGCTCCACGCTCCTTTCGTGGACCTAAATCCCGGCGCCATCGACCCCATGGTGCGCACCGTAACCCAAGTGCGTTTCCGGCAGCTCCTGAATGCCGCCGCCATCCTCAAGCCGCGGGCAGTTGTATTTCATGCGGCCTATGACCGGTGGCGGTACAACGGACGCAGAGACGTGTGGCTTGATTACTGTGTCGATACATGGTCCAATGTCATGGAGTCTGCCTCCAGGATCGGCCTGCGTGTTGCCGTCGAAAATGTATACGATGAGGATCCCGATGCACTTCAGATGCTCATTGAAAAAATCAACAATCCGGACTTCGGTTTTTGTTTCGACACCGGGCATTTCAATCTTTTCTCCTCGGTCCCGATGGAACGATGGTTCGAGGTTCTGGGACGTCATCTAGTGGAGGTGCACCTCCACGATAACGATGGCACGGCGGACTCCCATTGGGCGCTGGGTCGGGGGAAGGTCGATTTTGACAAGTTTTTTGCCCTTATGGGCGTCCATGCGCCACTGCCTGTTTTTACGATCGAGGCCCATGACAAGGACGATATCGAGAGGAGCCTCGAACGGGTGAAGACTCTCATCAGCACTCACCATCGTCCGTCCGCCATATCGTAGAGGCCTTCAACTCCGGTTCGAAATCTTGGGAATATATGGTGAATGAATCTATGTATGCCTTGACACCCCATAACGCTTCGCATAGACTGAGAGCCATGAAAAAAAATGTCGCCGTCATTGTGCTTGTTTTATTCACTTTTTCCTGTGCGACGTTGCCTGCACACATGCCGGAGACAATGACGGGGAAGGAACCGGCAGTCGACCGCGATCAGGCTGATGCCTATTATCATTTCATGGTCGGCAACATGTTGGAGCAGGATGGCAATTACGACGGGGCGCAAAAGGAGTTCGAAAAAGCGTATAGTCAGGACCCGAAGTCGGCTGAAATTTCACTTGCTCTGGCTACCATTGCCGCGCGCAAGGGACAATTGGATGACGTGGCCCGGTATGCACGGATTGCGGCAAAAGCCCCAGCCACGAAAACGCAGGCGCTCATGTTGCTGGCCGGTATATATTCAGCCCGGAAACAATACGACGAAGCGATTGCCGCTTATCGCGAGGTGATTAACACCGATCCGAAGCAAGAAGACGCCTATATATACCTCGGATCTCTCTTTGCATCACTGAAACAGTACGATGAGGCAATTAAAACATTTCACGCTCTTAAAGCGGTGAATCCCAACTCCATTATGTCTTCCTACTATCTCGGAAGAATTTACACGGATCAACAAATGTACGAAGAAGCGCTCGCCGAATTCAACCGAGTAGTATCCTTGCGCGGTGACTTTGATCCCGGATACACGAGTATGGGCCTGGTCTATGAATTGATGGACAAAGCCCCCAAAGCGATAGAGGCATACAGAAAGGCGCTCAGCATCAATCCCCACAACCCTGAGGTCCGGCTGCATCTTGGGCAGCTCTATATCCAGCAGAATGAACTCGATGACGCACTGGAGCAGTTCAAGCAAGTGGTTGCTGAGGACCCCCGGAATTACGACGCCATTGTAAAAATAGGACTTATTTATGCCGAGCAGAAGAAGTATGAGCAGGCTGTTCAATCCTTCAAAACGGTATCTCAGGCAATCCCCAACGACCTGAAGATCAGGCGATATCTCGCATCGACACTCCTGTCGCTCAACCGGTATGATGAAGCGCTTACCGAATACAAAACCATTCTGACAGCCGCTCCGGATGATATCGATGCTGCTCTTCAGATAGCCTATATTTATTCTCAGCAGGGCAAGACCGCAGAAGCAGTGCCGATCCTGGAAAAGATGGTTTCCGAGCAGCCGGGGAAACCGGAGCTATATCTTTATCTCGCCAATGCCTATATGGATATTGGAAAATACCTAAAGGCGGTCGATACCCTAAACGGTGCTCTCAAGCTTGCGCCAGATCGCGATGATCTTTTTTTTGAGCTCGCCATCGCCGACGAAAAACTGGGCAGGCGTGATGCGATGATCGAGGCCCTCAAGAAGGCTATTGCGCTGAAGCCGGACAACGCCGACACCTTGAATTATCTCGGCTACTCCTATGCGGAAAAGGGGGAAAACCTGGACGAGGCAATTATGCTCATAAAGCGCGCCCTCGTGCTCAAGCCTGACAACGGGTACATTCTCGATAGCTTGGCCTGGGCTTATTATCAGAAAGGCATGCTGAATGATTCGCTGGAGGTCATGCAGAAAGCCATTGCAAAGGTGCCCGAAGACCCCCTCATGCGAGAACACTACGGAGACATTTATCTGAAACTTTCCAACATGGTTAAGGCCCGAGAGCAATGGCTCAAATCCTTGGAGCTGGACCCCCAGAACAAGAAACTTCGGGAGAAATTCAATGAGATGAAGTTCGGCAATCTTGATGAACTCCTGAAGGATATAAAACCGGGGGCAAAAGACAAGAAGTGAAAACCGTTGGATTGATCGCGTGTCTCATCGTTCCTCTCCTGTTCGCCTGCTACCCGCAAAAACCGGAGATTGCCATGATTGCCGTCCCCCCCGCCCCACTGATTGAAGTGCTGAATCAGCAGCGGCATGCTTTCACCAGCCTCAAAGCTGTGGCGAGCGCGACTATAGTGAAGGACGGACGGAAACGCTTCTTCGACACTGTCGGCGTTGTGGTTGACGATCAGCGCCGATTCAGGCTGGACGCTTACGGCCCGCTGGGCCAGTCAATAATGGTCATTGTCTGGGACGGACAGGAAGTTGTGCTCCGTCTTCCTGAAGAGAACAGAATTGACCATAAAGGGCCTGCAGGTTTGGAGCAGCTTCTAGGGCAGGGTCTGGAACCAGCCGAATTATGCGCGATTCTCTCCGGGAATATACCGGATGTCGGCAAGATCGCGTCGCCCGTTTTATTGTGCGGAACAACTAACGACTGCATTCTGAAGCTGAACAGCGGCACCCTTCTTCGGACGGTCAGGGTCTCTTACCCGGTTAATCAGCCTGGCCGGCAACCGCGGATTCGCTCCTATGAATTATCTCGTTCAGGCAGACTCCTCTTTAAAGCGCGGTTCGACCGCGTCGAGGAAATCTCTCACTACCCCTTGCCGATGCAGATCGAGATCGAAAACCCCGGTCAAAACCTTAAATTAACGGTTGTTTATCGCGAAGCCGATGTGAACATGGCGATTAGCAACGATGTCTTTAGCCTTACAGAAGATTCAGAAGACGAAAATAGTAAATAGAAAATCGAGTTCAGAAGAGTCATAATATAAGTATGAGGGAGTGCGATGAAGACAATCACACTTCGATCCCCTGCAAAGATAAATCTCTGCCTGTCGGTTCTTGGCAAGCGGACCGATGGATACCATGATGTGGAGATGCTGATGCAGATGGTGGAGCTCTGCGACGAAATAGCCGTCTCCACCTGCGGTGGAACAGGCATCCGGGTTAGTTGCGATGCAAAGTCGGTACCGTCGGGCGAAGGGAATACAGCGTGGAAAGCGGCACATGAGATGCTCAAAGCAGCTGGAAGCGGAGAGGGTCTTTCAATCGATATTAAAAAAAATATCCCTGTTGCAGCCGGGCTGGCAGGCGGAAGCGGTAATGCCGCAGCTGTACTTGCGGCGGCGAACAGTCTGCTCGGGACACATTTTGGGGCAGATCGATTGGCCGCGATTGGAGCGAAGATCGGAATGGATGTGCCTTTTTTCTTCTTCGGACCGACCGCTATGGCTAGGGGACGGGGAGAATTGGTGACGCCGATTGCTCCGGTACCGATATGTTGGGTTCTGCTCGTAAATCCGGGGCTTGAGATCTCTACGGCGTGGGTCTATAAAAACTTAAATTTGAGGTTGACAAAGAAAGTTGACTGTAATAAAATTGCTCGGCTTACGGTCCGAAATATTGCCGAGGGGCTTCACAATGACCTTGAAGCTGTAACTGCGGTCGCTCACCCCGTGATTATCAGAATAAAAGAAGCTCTTCTGGTCCAGCAGGCGCTGGGTGTGTGCATGAGCGGGAGCGGACCGACGGTCTTTGGCATTTTCGAGAAGGAGTCTTCATGTCGTGCTGCCGCGGCAAACCTCTCACAGAAGGGGTGGCGAATTTTTGTGACACGGACTTTAACCGAATCGCCGCTTGCAAAATACTCGGAGAGAAGCGGGCGCCATCAGAATAATGATTAGATTAGTGCCTCCACACACACGAGCTGCTTTTTTTCACCATGAGGAGGTGTCATATGGAAGTTACCGAGGTCAGAGTATTTCCGGTCAATAACGAGGAACGGCTCAAAGCCTATGCAACGATAACGATTGACAACGTTTTTTTAATCCGGGACCTGCGGGTCATCAATGGAAACGCGGGCCTGTTTGTAGCCATGCCAAGCCGCAAAATGAAGGACGGTACATTCAAAGATATAGCCCACCCGCTAAACAGCGAAACGAGACAGATGATCGAAAAGAAGGTCCTTTCGGAGTATGAGCGAGAATTGGCTAATCCTACGATCAGGGAACGTACTCCTCCGAAAGACGCTGAAGCGCATTGACATGTACTAAAGTAATGAGTTTTGCCGATTCTACATTCGAGATGAGAGGATAGGCGTAAGCCTATCCTTTTGATGTTTTTTCAGGCCGATGGAGCAAGGCGGCTTCTATTCGGGGATCGTCTAATGGTAGGACAGAGGCCTTTGAAGCCTTTAATCGGGGTCCGACTCCCTGTCCCCGAACCAGAATTCCGAGGAATGAGGTTCTGATGGTAAAATTACGAGGTCAGGAAATCAAGATTTTTTCCGGGAATGCCAATACGCCGCTGGCGAAGGAGATCTGTCAACGGATGAATCTTCCACTGGGAAATGCCCTCGTTGGCCAGTTCAGTGACGGTGAGATTAACGTGCAGATCGTGGACAACGTGCGCGGCATGGATGTGTTCGTGGTACAGCCCACGGCAAGCCCGGTAAATCGGCATCTTATGGAGCTTCTGATCATGATTGACGCGCTTAAACGCGCGTCTGCGGCGAGGATCACAGCCGTACTCCCCTACTATGGGTATAGCAGACAGGATCGCAAGGTGCAGCCACGCGTTCCCATTACCTCAAAGCTCGTGGCCGATCTCATAACCGCGGCGGGAGCGAACCGGGTGTTAACTGTGGATCTTCACGCTGGGCAGATTCAGGGATTCTTCAACATTCCCGTTGACAACCTGTTTGCCGCTCCGGTGATCCTTGATTACTTTCGGGGGAAGAAATTCAGCAACCTGACTGTCGTTTCGCCCGATGCCGGCGGCGTGGAACGCGCTCGAGCGTTTGCAAAGCGGCTCGACGCCACGCTGGCGATCATCGACAAACGGCGCGACAAGCCGAATGTGGCCCAGGTTATGCATATCATCGGAGATGTAAAGGGACACGATTGCCTGTTGCTTGACGACATGGTGGACACGGCAGGCACTCTGACTGAGGGCGCAGGAGCGCTCAAGGCAAACGGTGCGGGCCATATTTATGCTGCCTGCACCCATGCGGTGCTCTCGGGACCGGCCATCCAGAGGATAAACAACTCTCCGCTCGATGAACTCATAACTGCCAACACAATCGCCCTTGACAGCAAGCAGCAGGAGTGCAAGAAACTGACGGTTCTTTCCGTCGCGCCGCTTCTTTCCGAGGCGATAACGAGGATACACGAGGAGACGTCGCTCAGCTCGTTGTTTGTGTAATAGCAACGAAAACAGTTTAAACCGTTTAAACTGATCAAGCCGTTTAAACGGCTCATTATTACGGAGGAGAAATGGAAAAGTTTGCATTATCAGCGCAAGTCAGGGAAAAGGCTGGCAAGGGAGTTGCCAGGGGTCTGAGAAGAGATCAGAGGGTGCCGGCGGTTCTTTACAGCCACGGTAAATCCGTGCCTATCTCGATGGGTAACAAGGATATTACGAGCATTCTCAATAAGGAGGGCGGCGAGCACGCGCTTATCAATCTCACACTTGACGGAAAAGATGGTTCGGAGAAGCTGGCCTTGATCAAGGATTACCAGGTCGATCCCAGGAGCGGCAAGCTCATACATGTCGACCTCATGGAAGTGGCGCTAAACGAGAAGGTGAAAATCCAGGTGGCGGTCCACATCTTGGGTAATGCCCTGGGCGTGAAGGAAGGCGGCATCTTCCAGTATGGCCAGCGGTCGCTTGATATCGAATGTCTACCGAACCTGATTCCCGATTTCATCGAGGTAAATATTTCGGAACTCAAGATTAACGAGTCGCTCCATGTGCGTGATATCAAAGTGATGGAGGGCATCAGGATCCTGACCGACGGTGATGCAACGGTCGCGACGATTCAGCCGCCGATTTCCGAGGCCAAGCTTGAGGCCATGCTTACCGCTACTCCTGCAGTGGGCGCGGAGGCAGGCGAGCCGGAGCTGGTCAAAAAACCGAAGAAAGAAGGCGAAGCCGCTGTTGCTCCGGCTGCCGAGGCCAAGGGCAAAGAAGGGGCCAAGGAAGCCGCTCCAAAGAAGGAAGCCGCCCCCAAGAAAGAAGCTGCCCCCAAAAAGTAAGGCCGCCTGTACTGTTCTCCGGGGGGTGAATGAAGATCATCGTCGGGCTCGGCAACCCGGGCAGAAAGTACGAACATACTCGTCACAACGCTGGATTCATGGCTATTGACGAGCTCGCAAAAAACCTGTATGTCGATATTGCCCAGGAAAAATACTTCGCGCTTATCGGCAAGGCCCGTATAGATTCGGAACAGGTTGTCCTGATCAAGCCGCAGACTTATATGAATGAGAGCGGCAGGGCCGTGGCGGCTGCAGTTAGGGGCTCTTACGCGGACGTGGCTGATCTTCTCGTGATCCATGACGAGTTGGATCTGCCATCGGGGTCCGTGCGCGTAAAAATCGGCGGTGGTCACGGTGGTCACAATGGGCTTCGCTCCATAATAGAGCATCTGGGTTCAGCGGAATTTGTTAGGGTCCGCATCGGCATCGGTCGGCCAGCGCCGGATAGGGATACTGCGGATTATGTCCTCAGCCCTTTTCTTGCGGAAGAACGGGAGGCCGCTACCAAAGCTGTAAATAGGGCTGCTGAAGCGGTGAAAGCTTTTATGAAGGAAGGTCTCACCGCAGCAATGAACAAGTTCAATCAGTGGTAACGCACCTTCAGGGTGCGATCCTCATTTTTATGAACAAGCCCGGACCTGAAGTATTAGGCGACAGCTCCGGGTTTTTTGTTGTCAAAAAGCGTCAAAAAATCTTTCCCACGGGTGGAAACGAAAGACAGTGATAAAAAGAGGTATTTGCATGTTCTGCGCTTCCACGGCTGTTAACAGGGTCCTAAAAAATTAATAAAACAACCGGATGGTTATTCTGATGTCGGTGAAGAATCCCGTTTTCCCGGATACTTTAATCCCTCACTTGGTTCAGGATGACTCCTTAAAAGTGTTTTTTTTTGCAGACTAATTGTAGTTACACTGTATCTCAGGCAAAAGGAGTTTCTCATGGGTTTCAATTGCGGTATTGTTGGCCTCCCTAACGTTGGCAAATCCACCATTTTTAACGCCCTCACCTCAGCAGGTGCACAGGCATCGAATTACCCCTTTACGACCATCGATCCCAATATAGGCGTTGTAGATATGCCAGATGAGCGGCTCGATACACTCGCTAAGATTTACCAACCTAAGAAACTGACGCCGACGAGTATGGAGTTCGTCGATATCGCCGGACTGGTAAAAGGCGCAGCTCAAGGCGAGGGACTCGGGAATAAGTTTCTCGCAAATATTAGAGAAGTAGATGCCATTGCCCATGTGGTGCGCTGTTTTGACGATCCCAATGTTGTGCACGTTGCTGGCCATGTTGATCCCAAGGCAGATATTGAAGTTATCGAGGCGGAACTCATGCTCGCCGATCTCGACTCGATCGAGAAACGTCTATTTAAGGCGGAGAAAATGGTTAAGACTGGGGATAAAAAGACGGCTGATGAAGTGGCCTTCATGCGGACGCTTAAAGATATGCTTGCGAAAGGCGAGCCAATCCGCCGCGCATCCCACTCCGAAGAGGAGGCACTATTGCTCCGGGGCTATGCCCTGCTGTCTGCCAAACCGGTGCTATATGTGGCGAATGTAGCTGAGAACATGGTGGATAAGCCGAATCTCTATGTGGACGCCGTAAAAAAAATCGCTGCCGAAGAAGGCGCAAAAGTAGTCATTATCTCCGGCCAAGTGGAGGGGGAAATTGCGCAGCTGCCAAAAGAAGAGCGTAAGGAATATCTCGCCGGCATGGGGCTTAGAGAATCAGGCCTTGATCGCATGATCAGAGCGGGGTATGACCTGCTTGGCCTTATCACATATTTTACTGCAGGCGAGAAAGAAGTACGTGCATGGACCATCACCAAGGGCACTAAGGCGCCCCAGGCGGCCGGCAAGATCCATACAGATTTCGAAAAAGGATTCATCCGAGCCGAGGTGTTCCACTACGATGACCTGATGAAGCTGAAAACCGAGCAGGCGGTGAAGGCAGCCGGACTGCTCCGCTCAGAAGGCAAGGACTATGTGGTGAAGGACGGCGATATTATGCTGTTCCGGTTTAACGTGTAAGCGCGGCATTTTTTTATAAGGATATATCCGCACGAAGCATTTCCCCGATTTCCTGCAGGCGTTTCACCCCCCTGATTTCGGTAAGTGAGAGCGGTAAAGTGGCAACAGGACACTTGCCCGCCATTCTTCTTAATTCCTCAATATATGTTCCCTGACGATCCTGCAGTGCTGCGAGCGACGGGGAGTCTGGCTCTTCGATAACACGGTTGATGACAACACCATGGATCGTGAGATTATAGTCCAGAAGCGTAGCAATCAGCCTGCGGGTCTGGTTCACTACCAGGGCTTCGGGATTCGCCACGATAAGAAATGCCGAAGAAGCATGAAGGAACCTGCTGATCTTCTCGGATGCCCGACACCATTCATTCATGATCTCAGCAATAGCCCGTTTCCCAATCAACTGTTTGCCGATTCTGTCCAGCCCCTCGAACACCCGGGCGCCGGCGCGAAGATGTTTTCTTATGTTTGTGGGCATATCGAGGAGGTTCAGCGTTTCACCGGCTGGCGCCGTGTCCCAGACGACTCGGTCGTATCCCCAGCTTTCTGACATATCTCTGACGACGTCGAGCATGGTTTCTTCCCGAAGGGCAGGGGCGGAGCCGATATAATCGAGCAGTTGATGTTGAGATTCCTTATCTAGTGATTCTAGATCCACGATGTGTTCGAGTATATCCGAGAAGTCCTGGCCGAAGCGGTTTCTCCACCATGAAACAATGGTCTCTTGGCTGATTTCATAGGCATCGAGATTCTTGCAGACGGAAGTGACGTTGCTTCCGATCTGCTGCTCAAGAACGTCGGACAGGGAAGGAGTCATGTCCGAGGTAATGAGCAGCGTTTTACGGCCCATGGCTGCTATATGCGAGGCAATCGCCGCTGCGCAGGTTGTCTTGCCCACACCGCCTTTGCCGCCTACTAGCAGCATCTGTTTTCGGTCGGCCATGGCGAGCCCGGCGTTTCCAGTCTTCATTGTTTTCATAGTAGCACAATCGTACGGTAAAGGGAATGATCCCAAAGCGTGATGTATTGTCGATGGATATAAAAACATGGTAGGGATAAAACAACCATTAAAAAAATATTTAACTTCTGATTGTCAAATATCAGGACATCGGTTACCCGATTCTAATAGTCCCAAATATTAAAATATCGATTACCCAAAAGGAGATAATGGAGTCATCAAGTAGCAGGCCTTCGGGCATTTGGTACTCAAAAATATCGACGATGATTAATTTCCTCGAATGTGCCAAGCATACTTGTTGTAGTCTATTTACCTTTAAAGCATGAATATGATAGTTTTAGAGTTCTTGAATTCACGGTATTTTCATATCGTAAATTTTTCAACCTAAAATTAAAGTACCTGCAAACACTATCCACTCAACATGAGATAGAATCACAATGTTTTGGGTTGCCGATGTATTGACACTTGTTAGTTGATGAATAAAGGTTTTTTCAACGTGTAAAGCAATATCGAAAATCATGGAATTGTAGAGACTGATTCTGATGCAGGTTCCTGTTTTCGACTCTGTTGGTGGTTACAAGCGGTTTCTGAGCTTTTTTAGATTACGGCCGGGAAGGTACGATCATCACTGCAATTGTTCGGAGCGGAGAACGTTATTTCTTGTCAACGTATGTCATTCCCGGCAGAACGCCGATGTGGATCTACATCAGCATCGGCACGGCTGAGTTGGCAGGCCAACTTTGAAGTTGGTCCTTTTTGTGATGTTTACATTGTAGTGCGTAAAAAAAGATCGAGGGCTTGATATCCATGTTTCGGGCGCCGGTGGCGAGAAGGAGCGGCATATATATAGGTCACGTCAAGAGTCCTTTTCGAAGCAGTTATCGTAGTGTGGTTTTTGTGGGTGTGGAGTGCGACTTCCTGGACTTCGATTCTATCACCTATATTTTCTGGTTGATGACAACATACACCTACCGCGATGCTTCGATGATAAGCTGATCAAAGTGCTTATTCAAATGCGCTTTCAGTTTCTGGTCCAGCTCCTTGCCACATTAATTGCCATACTATCCACCCGAGCTTGTTAATTCCTGCATAAGAGATTTGACTGACATAATTTTGTCAACACGGTAGGCATTTGTGCCGATCGTATAAAGAGCTTCCTCTTCTGCCGGATTGTACCCAGCTGAACTCAGCAGGCCATTGCAAATGCAGAAATAGTCTTTATTGTCCTCTTTGGCGGGACAGACAGTGAACTTCCCGTCAGCGTCCTTCATCAGAACATAGCCCTTGTCACACTTGGGTTTTCGAAGGCGTTGAAGCGAGGAAACATACATCGGTGACTGCTTGATGACTCGGAACGGAAGCCCACAGGGCGAGCCGGGTCGATGAGCTACGACAATGTCTTCTGCTGCAGCGTCAATTACGGCTTTCTTATAGACATCGGACGCACTGCTTTCATTGGTTGCAAGGAAGCGTGTGCCCATCTGGACACCGTCGGCTCCCATGCTCATAAAGCGAATTATATCATCATGCGTGTAGATTCCGCCGGCAACGATGACGGGAAAATCCCCGAATTTTCGCGCTATATCTTTGACCGGAGGCAGGAGATTCTCGAGCTTATTAGAGTCCAGATCGATTTGGTCTATGCGGAAACCGAGATGTCCGCCTGCAAGGGGCCCCTCAAGCACGACGGCATCGGGTTGGTAACTTACCTTACTCCATTTTTTGCAGATAATTTCGAGCGCCCGTGCGGATGAGACGATAGGTATCAGTGCCGTGTCCTTAGGATGCTGAATAATGGGTAGATTGAGCGGGAGGCCAGCCCCGGAGATTATGACGTCAACGCCGGCATCAAGGGCTCCCCGTACGGAGTCGTTGAAGTCTCTCGCCAGCGCTCCCATGATATTGATGCCGACGACGCCACCCCGAATATTGACAGAGAGACTTCTTCGTAGGCGGCTTCATAGGTGTTCACTTTTTTGTTACTTCTTTTTTCAATAATCCTATCGAGACAGGCGCTGGAGACGATGCCAACTCCGCCTTCGCTCGCAACAGCTTTCGCTAGGGGGTGCAGTGACACGCCGACACCCATGCCGCCCTGGATAATGGGAATCTTAATATGTAAGCCTTTGATAATAAGAGGTTTTAACACTGAATCAGATTTCAAATCGCCCCCTTGATATATTCACCACAAACCGGAAGGTTGGAATGTGTTCCGTGGTTAAATTATTTATCGCTTCTCTTCAAATCAAGATAAAAAAACTTAATAAGTATACCATAGTAAAAGCCTTTATACAACATGAAGTTAGGTGCCTGGCCGTGGCATAACCGAACGGGGCGATCAAAGCGGTGGTTGACAATTTTTGCTCATTGTGCGATTATCCCTTCGCATATGAGGATTGTTCGAGGTCTTAAAAGCTTCACGGAACGGTTGCCGAAACCAGTGCTCACGCTAGGGAATTTTGACGGAGTTCACCTCGGGCACCAAGCTATTTTCAGAAAAGTCATCGCTCGTGCGTGCGATATCGGCGGCACCAGTATCGCCTTCACATTCGAACCACATCCGCTCAAGGTAATTGCACCCGAACGTTCTCCCCGCCTCTTGAATACATTTCACGGTAAAATGAAGCTTCTTGCTGCATCGGGAATCGACGTGGTCATCTGTGCCAATTTTACGAGGGTGTTTGCCGACCAGAATCCGGACGATTTTGCGCGCGGAGTTCTCCACGAAAAAATCGGCGTACGGGAAGTTTACGTCGGCTACGACTATGCTTTCGGCAAGGGTCGCGAGGGCAGCATCGAATCTCTGAAGCGCATGGGCCAGACATACGGATTTGAAGTAGGCGTTATCGAAGCGGTCCAGGCGAACGGGATGGTGGTCAGCAGCTCCACGATTCGTGATATGATCGCCGAGGGCAGGGTGGATGACGCCGCAAGACTGCTCGGCAGGCACTACACGATCGAAGGCGAGGTTGTACCAGGGGCGCAGCGGGGCCAGAAACTTGGTTTTCCGACGGCGAATCTGAGCACCGCCAACGAACTTCTTCCGGCCTATGGCGTCTACGCTGTTCTTGCTTACATCAACGGGCGCAGCGCGAAGGGGGTGGCCTCCATTGGAGTGAGGCCGACGTTTGACTCGGGTCCTGTTTCTGTTGAGGTCTATCTTCTGGATTTCGCGGGCAACCTCTACGGTAAACAGATAGATGTTTCATTTATCAAACGTCTTCGCGGGGAGGAAAAATTTACCGACGCGGAAGGGCTGGTGCGTCAGATCAGGATAGATGTGAAAGAAGCTGAATTGGTTTTGAAGGATCGCTGAAGTCTGATGTTTCGGCGGGATAGTGAAGAGGGGAACCGAAAGGCGCAAGAATAGCAAAGTGATCGCATAGTAGACCGGATTGGGAGGAGGTGATTCATTATGGCATGCGGATCGAAGTGCGGCGCAAAAAAAGCTACAAAGAAAAAAGTGGCAACGAAAAAAACGACAAAAAAATAGGCTTAATATTTTAGTAGGGCGGGAACGTAATCCCGCCTTATTTCATCTGCAATGTCCGCCTCCGGTCGGAGCCTGCCAAACAGTTTTTTTCTCATCCTGCTGCTGTAAACTTCCTTACTCTTTTGTTTTCTGCGCGATAGGAGCCGTTCATTTATACCTGTCTTTCGCTCAATATTAAAATTGACTTTTCTGGCAGGCTGTGATAGATACAGCAGACTGTGAAATGAGGAGAATGAGACGGTGAGGACCGCAGTTATTATTTTATTTCACGGGAGCAGGGCCGAGGGGGCCGGCGAAACAGCGCGAAGAATTGTGGACGAGGTCGGAAAAAGAGGGAAGTTCGGTGTCGTCACAACCGCGTTTCTGCAGCATGTAAAGCCGGACCTTATTGAGGCTGTCCATTCCTGTGTCCGGCAGGGCACAAACAAAATCGTCGTTGTGCCTTTCTTCCTGCAGTTGGGCATACACGTTACCGCTGACATTCCCGCTCTCATGGATCATATCAAGAAACAATATCCCGATATTACGATCGTTGCAACCGGTGCAGTTGGCTCACATCCCCTGATGGCGGAGATTGTTGTGGAACTGGCCCGGGAGATTGACGCTTGAACATGAGTGAAAGAAGCGAAACAGTCTACAATATGCTTACGGCAAAAGAACAATTTAACATCATAAAACGTGGAGCGGTGGAAATCATCGTCGAGGACGATCTTCGGAAGAAACTCGAGCGCTCTGTTGCAACGAGGAAATCTCTTCGGGTCAAAGCAGGTTTCGACCCCACGGCCCCCGACATACATGTAGGCCACACCGTACTGCTGAACAAGATGCGCCAGTTTCAGGAACTGGGTCATGAGGTTATTTTTCTGATCGGTGATTTTACCGGCATGATCGGCGATCCCACCGGAAAATCCGAAACGAGGAAGCATCTGACGCGGGAAGAGGTGCTGGAGAATGCCAAGACCTATGAGACGCAGATCTTTAAAATTCTCGACCCGGTGCTAACAAAAATAACATTCAACAGCGAATGGATGTCGAAGATGTCCGCCGCGGACTTGATCCAACTGGCGGCGAAGCACACTGTAGCGCGCATGCTTGAGCGGGAAGATTTCAGAAAACGTTATAAGGCCGAACATCCCATTAGCATCCACGAATTTCTCTACCCTCTCATCCAAGGTTATGATTCGGTCATGCTGAAGGCGGATGTAGAGCTGGGCGGAACGGACCAAAAGTTCAATCTCCTTGTCGGCAGGGAACTTCAGAAGGAATTCGGCCAGGAGCCGCAGTCCATCGTAATGATGCCGCTTCTTGAAGGGCTCGACGGTGTAAACAAAATGAGCAAAAGCCTTGGGAATTACATCGGAATCAATGAGCCGGCCAAGGATATTTTTGGCAAGATCATGTCCGTGAGCGATGGCCTCATGCTCCGCTATTATGAGCTCGTAAGCTCGATATCGATCGAGGATCTGGAAAGGATTAAGAAGGAGATTCAATCCGGAGCGCTTCATCCCATGGAAGCGAAGAAACGGCTTGCTGCTGAGTTGGTAGACCGCTATTGTTCGATGGGCGAAGGTGCGAAATCGCGGGAAAAATTCGAAAAAATTTTCAGTGACCGCTATCTTCCTGAAGACATGCCGATAATCGAAATAGCCTGGGAAGGCGAGAGCATGAAACTCTTAAAGATCATGGCATTGGCTGGCATCGCGAAAAGCAATTCCGAAGCCCGGAGATTGATACAGCAAGGGGCAGTCGAGGTTGATCAAAGGCCAGTGAAAGACGTGGACGCTGAATTGTCTTCGACAGGAAGATACACATTGCGAGTAGGAAAGAAGCGATTTTTTCAGGTTATTGCTAGGAGCTAAAAAAAATTATCAGCCGAAGAAAAAAAGTCTTGACATGGGGAAGGGTTTCTGTTAAATTGCGCCCTCGTTCGGCGGTAAACCTCGGGCAAAACCTCGAAGTTCAATCAATACCAACCGAGCATTACAAAAATCATTTTTAAATAATTTTCAAATAGAAAAATAATATCTTGACAAACTAAAGTGTTTTCGTTATGATTATTATTCTGTGAAGCACACATGGTCTTTGAAAACTAAATAGGTGCATTAAGTTCCAAACAGCTTTTTTAAGTTATTTGGAACGGCGGGTTTTGGGTAACAAAAAACTGTCAAGTTACTTTGTGTAACTTTGCTTATAAGGATCAGATTTTTTTGGAGAGTTTGATCCTGGCTCAGAACGAACGCTGGCGGCGTGCCTAACACATGCAAGTCGAACGAGAAGTACGTAGCAATACGTATTGTAAAGTGGCGCACGGGTGAGTAACACGTGGGTAATCTGCCCTTGAGTTTGGGATAACCCCGCGAAAGCGGGGCTAATACCGAATAAGACCACGGGGACCAAAGTCTCCGAGGTAAAAGATGGCCTCTATTTATAAGCTATCACTTGAGGATGAGCCCGCGGCCCATTAGCTAGTTGGCAGGGTAATGGCCTACCAAGGCAATGATGGGTAGCTGGTCTGAGAGGACGATCAGCCACACTGGAACTGAGACACGGTCCAGACTCCTACGGGAGGCAGCAGTGGGGAATATTGCGCAATGGGCGAAAGCCTGACGCAGCAACGCCGCGTGGGGGATGAAGGTTCTCGGATTGTAAACCCCTTTCGACCGGAACGAATCCCCTCTTGGTAAATAATCAGGAGGATCGACGGTACCGGGAGAAGAAGCCACGGCTAACTCTGTGCCAGCAGCCGCGGTAAGACAGAGGTGGCTAGCGTTGTTCGGATTTATTGGGCGTAAAGCGCACGCAGGCGGTTTGGTAAGTCAGAGGTGAAAGTCCACAGCTTAACTGTGGCACTGCCTTTGATACTGCCTTTCTTGAGTAGAGTAGGGGGAAGCGGAATTCCGAGTGTAGAGGTGAAATTCGTAGATATTCGGAGGAACACCGGTGGCGAAGGCGGCTTCCTGGACTCTAACTGACGCTCATGTGCGAAAGCGTGGGTAGCAAACAGGATTAGATACCCTGGTAGTCCACGCCCTAAACGATGGGCACTAGGTGTGGGAGGTATCGACCCCTTCCGTGCCGCAGCTAACGCATTAAGTGCCCCGCCTGGGGAGTACGGCCGCAAGGTTGAAACTCAAAGGAATTGACGGGGGCCCGCACAAGCGGTGGTGCATGTGGTTTAATTCGACGCAACGCGAAGAACCTTACCTGGGCTTGACATCCCTGGAACCCCCTGGAAACAGGGGGGTGCCCGCAAGGGAGCCAGGAGACAGGTGCTGCATGGCTGTCGTCAGCTCGTGTCGTGAGATGTTGGGTTAAGTCCCGCAACGAGCGCAACCCTCATCCTCAGTTGCCACCGGGTAATGCCGGGCACTCAGAGGGAACTGCCCCGGATAACGGGGAGGAAGGTGGGGATGACGTCAAGTCCTCATGGCCTTTATGCCCAGGGCTACACACGTGCAACAATGACCGGTACAAAGGGTTGCAATCCCGCGAGGGTGAGCCAATCCCAGAAAACCGGCCTCAGTTCGGATTGGAGTCTGCAACTCGACTCCATGAAGTCGGAATCGCTAGTAATCGCGGATCAGAACGCCGCGGTGAATACGTTCCCGGGCCTTGTACACACCGCCCGTCACACCACGAAAGCCTATTGTACCTTAAGTCGCTGCGTCAACCGCAAGGAGACAGGCGCCCACGGTATGATCGGTGATTGGGGTGAAGTCGTAACAAGGTAGCCGTAGGAGAACCTGCGGCTGGATCACCTCCTTTCTAAGGATGAATTGGAGATTCTCATAATCTCCCATCCAGGTCGTTCCGCCAGCACCTATTTAGTTTTGAAGGACCATGAGCAATGCTCAGGGCTATAGGCATGGGCTCGGAGATTAACCCGCGGGAAGTCCTGAGCCTGATAGAAGCGATAAAACGGGCCTATAGCTCAGTTGGTTAGAGCGCACCCCTGATAAGGGTGAGGTCGGTAGTTCGACTCTACCTAGGCCCACCAGTACAGCAATCCGTGAGAAAAAACCGGAATTGTGCTAATTCGGGGCTGTAGCTCAGCTGGGAGAGCACCTGCTTTGCAAGCAGGGGGTCAGCGGTTCGATCCCGCTCAGCTCCACCAAATAAACAGCACACTCAAAGCTCAGAATTCAGAGTTCAAGACTGTTGAGCTTTTAATTGTGAATTTTGATTTCCCGAGCGCATAGCTCGGGATTGTTCTTTGACAACTGAATAAGCAAGATACAAGAAAAGCTGAGGCGAAATCAAGAAACGCCGAATCTGCCAAAAGCAGGTTCGGTGGTTAAGCTACAGAAGGCGTATGGTGGATGCCTTGGCGCCAAGAGGCGATGAAGGACGTGGCAAGCTGCGATAAGCTTCGGGGAGCCGCTAACAGGCTGTGATCCGGAGATTTCCGAATGGGGCAACCCTTCCAGATGAAGTCTGGAAATCTGCATCTGAATACATAGGGTGCAGAAGCGAACTCAGGGAAGTGAAACATCTCAGTACCTGAAGGAAGAGAAAGAGACATCGATTCCCCTAGTAGTGGCGAGCGAACGGGGAACAGCCCAAACCGGGTCCATGTGATAGTTTGCGGGCGTTATGGATCTGGAGTTGCAGGGCTTTGCCGGTGGAGGCCGCAGACCCCACGGAGAGTTACAAACCTCTGTTGTAGTTGAACGATCTGGAAAGATCGGCCATAGACGGTGATAGCCCGGTAAACGAAACAACGAGAGGCTCTCTGGGCAGAGTTCCTAAGTACCACGGGACACGAGAAACCCTGTGGGAATCCGGGAAGACCACTTTCCAAGGCTAAATACTACTTGGCGACCGATAGTGAACCAGTACCGTGAGGGAAAGGTGAAAAGAACCCCGGGAGGGGAGTGAAAAGAACCTGAAACCGTACGCTTACAAGCAGTGAGAGGGCTATGGACCGCAAGGTCAATGCCTGATCGCGTGCCTTTTGCATAATGAGCCGGCGAGTTATTAGGTGTGGCAAGGTTAATCACGATAAACGTGAGGAGCCGTAGCGAAAGCGAGTCTGAATAGGGCGATTCAGTCACATTTAATAGACCCGAAGCGGAATGATCTACCCATGGCCAGGGTGAAGCGAGGTTAACCCCTCGTGGAGGCCCGAACCGTTTATTGTTGCAAAAATATCGGATGAGCTGTGGGTAGGGGTGAAAGGCTAATCAAATTCCGTGATAGCTGGTTCTCCCCGAAATAGCTTGAGGACTAGCCTTGCAAATTAACTGACGGAGGTAGAGCACTGAATGGACTAGGGGCCTTACCCGGTTACCAAACCCAATCAAACTCCGAATGCCGTCAAGTCTTATTGCAAGAGTCAGACTACGGGTGCTAAGATTCGTGGTCAAAAGGGAAAGAGCCCAGACCGCCAGCTAAGGTCCCTAAATATATGCTAAGTGGGAAAGGTTGTGGGAGCGCACAGACAGCCAGGAGGTTTGCTTAGAAGCAGCAATCCTTTAAAGAAAGCGTAATAGCTCACTGGTCAAGCGGGCCTGCGCCGAAAATATAACGGGGCTAAAGCATATTACCGAAGCTGCGGATGCGTAGCAATACGCGTGGTAGGGGAGCATTCTGTCGTAGGACGAAGGCGGACCGTAAGGACCGTTGGACGAAACAGAAGAGATTCTGCCGGCATAAGTAGCGATAAAACGAATGAAAAATTCGTTCGCCGAAAACCTAAGGTTTCCTGGGCAATGTTAATCATCCCAGGGTGAGTCGGTACCTAAGTCGAGGCCGAAAGGAATAGACGATGGACAGCAGGTTAATATTCCTGCACTACTTGGATAGCGTTATCAACGATGGGGGGACGCAGTAAGGTAGGCCTACAGGCGATTGGAAATGCCTGGCCGCAATTCTAGGAGGATCTCATAGGAAAATCCGTGGGGTCATTACTCTGAGGAAAGTGGGGAAGCAAGTCTTCGGACAAGCCAACTGGTTAATCCTACACTGCCAAGAAAAACCTCTAGTGAGTTGTCTGAGTAACCGTACCGCAAACCGACACAGGTAGGTAGGAGGAAAACTCTAAGGCGCTTGAGAGAACTCTGGCTAAGGAACTCGGCAAATTAGCCCCGTAACTTCGGGAGAAGGGGCGCCTCATTAGGGTGTTAAAGCCTGAAGAGGCCGCAGTGAAATGGCTCTGGCGACTGTTTATCAAAAACACAGGTGTCTGCTAAGCCGCAAGGCGATGTATAGGCACTGATGCCTGCCCGGTGCCGGAAGGTTAACAGGAGGGGTCAGCCGCAAGGCAAAGCTCTGAATCGAAGCCCCGGTAAACGGCGGCCGTAACTATAACGGTCCTAAGGTAGCGAAATTCCTTGTCGGGTAAGTTCCGACCTGCACGAATGGCATAACGACTGGAGCACTGTCTCGGCCAGAGACTCAGCGAACTTGTATCATCGGTGAAGATGCCGATTACCCGCAACTAGACGGAAAGACCCTGTGAACCTTCACTATAGCTTGGCAATGGATTTTGGAACGGTATGTGTAGGATAGGTGGGAGACGTTGAGACGGGGGCGCTAGCCCTCGTGGAGTCGCCGTTGAAATACCACCCTTATTTTTCTGGAATTCTAACCTGGACCCATTATCTGGGTCGGGGACATTGCCTGGTGGGTAGTTTGACTGGGGCGGTCGCCTCCCAAAGTGTAACGGAGGCGCCCAAAGGTTCCCTCAGGCTGGTCGGAAATCAGCCTTCGAGTGTAAAGGCATAAGGGAGCTTGACTGCGAGACTGACAGGTCGAGCAGGTACGAAAGTAGGGCTTAGTGATCCGGTGGTCCCTCGTGGGAGGGCCATCGCTCATCGGACAAAAGGTACTCCGGGGATAACAGGCTTATCGCGTCCAAGAGTTCACATCGACGACGCGGTTTGGCACCTCGATGTCGGCTCATCGCATCCTGGGGCTGAAGTAGGTCCCAAGGGTTTGGCTGTTCGCCAATTAAAGCGGTACGAGAGCTGGGTTCAAAACGTCGTGAGACAGTTTGGTCCCTATCTGTTGTGGGCGTAGGAGATTTGAGAGGATCTGTCCCTAGTACGAGAGGACCGGGATGGACGAACCTCTAGTGTGCCAGTTGTCCCGCCAGGGGCAGTGCTGGGTAGCTATGTTCGGTCGGGATAACCGCTGAAAGCATCTAAGTGGGAAACCCACCTCAAGACTAGATCTCCCGGGTAGCAATACCCCTGAAGGCCTCCGGTAGACCACCGGATTGATAGGCTGGGCGTGTAAGGGTGGTAACATCCTAAGCTAACCAGTACTAATAGGCCGTGCGGCTTAACCACTATTATTATTAAATGAATCTGCTTTTGACAGATTCGGCTTTTCGAAGTACTCTTGCTTATTCAGTGTCATTGATTATCGTCATACGATTTTCGGTGGCTATACCGGAGGGGTCACACCCGTTCCCATCTCGAACACGGAAGTTAAGCTCTCCAGGGCCGATGATACTATGACCGAGAGGTCATGGGAAAGTAGGACGCCGCCGGAATATTTTTTCGAAGCCCGTCATCTTATGATGATGGGCTTTTTTTGTTTACGACCCAGCAAGAAGAGATTATGTGGAATTGCCTACCATCCGTGAATGGCGATAAGGCCTGTTAATATCGCCTTTCTGCAAATCGATGAAAGATGTGGTCAGTGCAGCTACATGCATGCACTCAATGGTCATGCTAGAATGCGCGTTTCACGGAAAGGAGTTGACCATGAAATCACGATCACAAAAACTGCCTGCATGCCTATTGACATTGAAACTGCCTCAACTTTGCGCTCCTAGCCCATCTTCCGCAGTTTGATCATCTTTTAAACTATTTTGAGCCGGTTTGAGCAACCAACTTATTGATTTTTTTAATGGTGATCTTTGAAAACCGCGTGTAGTGCCGACCACCCTCTTGCCTCCCTCGTTCTTTTCAGCGATAATGCGAGCAGAGGAGAACAAGGTAGATGTACTTGCGTCGACGCCGTCGTAAAAAAAATGGAACTGAATACGAGTCGTGGGCACTTGTAGAATCTATTCGTACTGCCAAGGGGCCGCGCCAGACCACCGTCGCTACCATCGGCAAGCTACCCGGCCTCGATCGGGAAGAGCGAGTGGGATGGGGAGAGATCGGGCGAATCCTGGACGGTAAACCAGCGCCGTCCCTTTCGCTATTTGACAAAAACGATGATATCCCGTCGTGGGCGACGGTCAATGTCAAAGGAGTGCAAGTTGATCGCCTGCGCTCTTTTGGTGATGTCTATCTTGCACTTGCGATGTGGAGGAGACTCAGGCTTTCGGAATTTTGTGAAGAGCATATCAAGGTTGGAAGAGAAGAAGTACCGTGGTCGATCATGGCCTGCATTTTGACTCTGGCACGATTCTGCGCACCATCCTCGGATCTCCAAGTGGCCGACTTCTGGTATGGCACAACTGCACTGGATGATCTGTTGGGCGTGCCCAAAGAGAAGATCAACGATGACCGGCTCTACCGGGCACTTGATGCCCTGCTGCCCCACAAGGAGGCCCTATGCAGGCATCTGCAGCAGCGGTACGGAGAACTATTCGGGACACGGTTCGATTTTCTCTTTTACGACATCACGTCGACATATTTTGAAGGGGCCATGACGGGGAACTCGCAAGCAAAGCGCGGATACAGTCGAGACGGCCGGCCTGATTGTGTCCAGGTTACCATCGGGCTTGTGGCGAGCAAAGAGGGACTGCCGTTGGCCTTTGAAGTCTTCGATGGGAACCGGACCGATGTGACTACCGTAGAAGAGATGGTCGAGACAATGGCAACGAAATACGGCAAGGCCGAGCGCATATGGGTGATGGATCGCGGCATGGTGAGTGAAGAGAATCTCGAATATATGCGCGAGCAGGGAGCCCGATATCTGGTCGGCACGCCCAAGGCCATGCTTAAGAAATTCGAGCGTGAGTTGCTTATGGAGAACTGGCAAACAGTCCGGCCCGATGTGGAGATCAAGCTCTGCCCGTCACCTGACGGCAGCGAAGAAACGTTCCTTCTGTGCCGTTCAAAAGGACGCAAAGAGAAGGAAGAAGCGATTCTGAACCGGTTCATCACCCGGTTGGAAGAAGGCCTTACAAAAATGCAGAATCAGGCCAGCGCGGGCAAACTCCGGGATAAGCAGAAGGTAGAACGAAGAATCGGCAGGCTTCTCGAACGGAATAGCCGTGCGGCATCATTGTACGAAGTCCTGGTCTCTGAGACAGGAAGCGGCAAAGACACACGCCTAAGCATCACAATCACCAAAAACGAAGAACGATACAACTGGGCGCTCAAAACAAGCGGCAGCTATCTCTTGCGTACGAACTGGCCCGAACGCGATCCGCAGGAGCTGTGGAAGACCTATATCGAGCTGACGCAGGTGGAGGATGCTTTTCGCATAAGCAAAAGCGATCTTGGTATGCGACCAATCTTCCATCAGAAGAAAGATCGCACCCAGGCGCACATCCTTGTGTGTTTCCTCTCACTCGCCATGTGGCGGATGCTCTCGCACTGGATGTCCTGTTCCGGCATCGGCAGCGCGCCAAGGAAACTAATCGAAGAACTGCGTATTGTAAAATCGCTCGACGTGTTGTTGCCAACACGCGATAAGACAATCAGACTTCGGGTGGTGAGCAAGGCGCCGAAGGACCTACAGCCGCTTCTTCAGAGACTCAAGCTGCCGTTACCGAACAGACCGAAGATAGTTGAAAATGTAGTGCCGACTTTTGCCAATTGTGCAAGCTAAGAAACTGATTTATTGGAACTTTGAATTTTTTACTGCGGAAGATGGGCTAGAGGCTTTGAACAATCGCTATTTCCCAGTTCGCGCCTTCCCGGCACTTTCAGGTTGACTCGGGCATAATTCACGGTATAATCGTTTCATGCGAGAATTGGCTCGAGGTGAAGAATTTTACGATGGCACTGCCCTGCTCGGCGATCCCGTACATGGCTACATCACTTTTACCACTCCGCACGGCTTAAACGAAAAAACCGAGAAAGACCTTATTGATACGCCCTGGATGCAGCGTTTGAGGCAGATTTACCAGCTTCAGAGCGCTCGCTGGGTTTACCCGTCGGCAGAACACAGCAGATTTCAGCATGTGCTCGGCGCCATGCATCTGGCTGGAAGGTTCGCTCGTCATCTCTACCCCTCGCTCAAAGCGGCAGCGCATGACTGCCCATCGGCAAATTATGTTGAGGAGTTTCTTCGGATCGCGGCACTGCTTCACGACATCGGGCACGGCCCTTTCGGACACTTTTTTGACGATAACTATCTTGCACTGTATGACCTTACCCACGAGAAATTGGGCCAGCACATCATCAGGACCGAACTCGCCGATATTATCAAGGCCATTCGTCGAAGCCCTACTGGAGAATTCGCAAAAGGGGAAAAGCTGAACCCCGACCAGGTTGCGTTCCTCATCGGTAAAGGTCCAGGGTCGACCTCATCAAAACAGCCTCACTGGACCGTTTTTTTGCAACCACTCCTGTCTGGCATCTACACTGTGGACAATCTCGATTATGTCATGCGTGACGCATATATGTGTGGTGTTGCCATCGGCGCTGTGGACATCGATCGGCTCATGTATTACACGTTTTTCACAGACAAGGGGTTGACACTCCATAAATCCGGATTGACCGCCCTAAATATGTTTCTAAACGCCCGGCTCTACATGTACACGAATGTGTATTACCATCGGACCACTCGTGCCATAGATGAACACCTGAAGGAACTGTTCAAAGAGACCATGGCTAGAATTTTTCCATATGGCAATCCCGTTAAAAACCTGCAGGATTATCTTTCCTTGACTGATTGGTCGTTGCTCGAAGGGGTGCGAAAGTGGGAAGGGAGCAAGAACACCGAAACTGCCATGCTCGGCAGGGAATGGGCCGCCATTCTTGCTCGCGAGGTCAAATGGAAGATGGCTTACGATGTTACGCTTTCAATGCGTATTTTCGAAAAGGGGAAGACTATTATTGATGAAAGCGAACTGGTGAAAAGAATCAAAAAGAACCTGCCACTGAAGCTGAAGGACCTGAGGTTCTGCGTGGACATGGCAAGTCAGGACCCCCGTCCGGTCAACCCGCTTATGATGGGCGAACGTCAGATCTATGTGTTCAATCCTTCAACCCGCAAGGTGGAAAAGGAACCTCTCAAGGACTTTTTCGATTATATCCCTGCACGGGTCGTTCAGTGCAGGGTTTTTACCCTGAATCACGACCACGACAAGGAACTTGCTGATATCATAGACAAAGTACTAGGAATCCAGGAGGACAGCATCAAAACGAACGTTTGAGCACCAACGTCGCGTTTCATCTTCTTGCTTCTGGTTTAAGTTGTACCTCGATTCACTGGTCAATCGGGCTTGTGAGGTAACGTTCATTGCCAAAACAGGGCTGAAGAAACCGGTATCATCAATTAGTCTGGTATAATCTATTCGCCTTGCCGAGAAAACCTCTACCGTTCGCAATCACCGCTAATTTACCGTATTTTTGCGATCTCTCTAATCCTCTTGACAATTGCTGCGGCAGATATTTCTTCATACTCCAGAAGTTCCGCAGGTTTGCCGCTCCGCGGCATTTTTCTCACAGCCAGTGAGTAGACGGGAACTTCCGTTTTCGAAAGCACACTCATTACCGCCTCTCCGAGCCCGCCTTCGGCAAAATGATCCTCCACCGTGATAACGGCACCCGTCTCGCGGGCTGCATTGATGATAGTTGCTTCATCCAGCGGTTTGATGCTGTACAGGTCGATTATACGAACCAGGATGTTCTCTTTTTTTAACTCTTCGTATGCCTGAAGCGCCTCATGCACTGTTATGCCCGCAGCCACGATGACCGCAATATCAGCCTTATTGGATTTTAGGAGCTTGCTTCCGCCGATGTGGAATACTTCGTCGTTGCCGTAAATAACGGGAGTTTCCTTCCTCGTAGTTCGAAGATAGGAAATTCCTTTGTGCCTGGCCATTTCTGCAACGAGCTTTTCCGTAGATACCGCATCGGAAGTGTAAAGGACAACGCTGTTCAGTAGCGTCCTGAACAGGGCGATATCCTCAAGTCCCATTTGAGATGATCCGTCCTCGCCGATTGAAACGCCGGCATGAGAGCCGCAGAATTTAATGTTTGCTTTCGAATATTGGCTCATCCGGATTTGGTCGAAGGCTCGAGACAGGAAGGCTGCAAACGTGGAGACAAAGGGTGTCTTGCCCCGGAGCGATAGGCCGAGGGCTGTGCCGACCATGTTCTGTTCGGCAATGAACATTTCGAAAAACCGATCCGGATTCGTTGCCTTAAAAAGATCCGAATATGTTGAGTTGCTCACCTCTGCATCGAGTACGACCATATTCGGGGACTCCGGAAAAATTCTTACAAGTGCCGTCCCGTAGGCATGACGTGTAGACATGAGCTTGTCGGTCGTATAGAAAACGGGCTGTGCGTTCGAGGGGGACATTTCTATCGGCCTCAGGTTATCAGGCTTTTCAATTTTCCCTATGATTGTTTTGTCGATTGGTTTGAGTTCTTCGAGAGCCCGGGCAAGTTCATCCTTGTTCAACGGTTTGCCGTGCCAGCCGTTTTTGTCTTCGATGAAGGATACTCCCTTGCCTTTGATGGTTCTGGCAATGATCATGACAGGCTTATCCTTGGCAGACAACGCCTGTTTATATGCCGTCAGAATCTGCGGCAGCTGATGTCCGTCGATTAAAATGGGTTCCCAGCCGAATGCCGATACCCGGTCTTTGTAAACTGAGAGATCATGGCCGTACATAGTCTCCCCGCGCTGTCCGAGGCGATTCACATCGATAACGCCGGTGAGGTTGTCGAGCTTGTAGAATGCTGCGATCTCCATGGCTTCCCACTGAGAGCCTTCGGCCATTTCGCTGTCGCCAAGCAGCACATAGGTCCGGTATGGCAGTTTATCAATGAACTTGGCGTTTAGTGCCATGCCCACGCCAATGGAGAGACCCTGCCCAAGGGAGCCTGTGGCTGCCTCGGTGTACTTGAATTCACGTGTCGGGTGGCCCTCCAAATTGCTGTTGAATTTTCTGAAAGTCATGAGCTCTTGCTCCGACACTTTTCCAGCTGCTGCCCAGAGAGAATAAAAAAGTGGAGAGGCATGGCCTTTGGAAAAGATCAGTCGGTCGTTATTCGGATGTTGGGGATTATCAAGGTCGTATTTAAACGTTCCGCCGAAAAGAAGTCCCGCCATGAGGTCTGCCGCGGATAGTGAGGAGGTCGGATGACCGGAACCAGCTTCAGTTGACATAACGAGACTGTAATAGCGTATAAGTTTTGCGATGTTTTCCAAGTTATTCATAGTTCACCTCGAATTAAGATTCACAGAACCCAGGCGGATCGGGGAGGGAGAGCCGAAAAGATGTAAAGAAAGTTCTCAATCCAGCCCTATCCGGCCTTTCTGTGTTTACTCTCTAACTATAGAACGTTTAGGAGAGAATTTGCACCGTTTGTTTAATCATTTCTATGGCTGGACCAGGATATACGCCGAGCCATACAAGAAAAACGGTGAGAGATGCCAGAACAATGCTGCTGCTCCGGGAAAGCCCGGGTTCCCCTTGCATCTCCTGCTCTCCGGTTGAAAACAGCACGACGATGATCCGCAGGTAGTAATAAAGTCCAATTACGCTGTTGACCGCAAGAACGATCACCATCAGCCAGAGCGCAGAACCGATCCCTGCGGCAACGATATAAAATTTACCGATAAAGCCCGCGGTAAGCGGGATGCCAGCAAGCGAAAAGAGCATTATCGTGAACACACCGGCAAGGAGTGGCCGTCTTCGGACAAGTCCCCGGTAATCATCCAACCGGTCCGCATCACGGTCAGGGCCAGAAAGGACTGTGACCACTCCGAACGTGCCTAATGTCGTGACGAAATACGCGCTCAGATAAAACGCAGCAGCGACGCGGCCTGTCGGGCCACTCGCGAGAATCGTTACGAGCAGGTAGCCAAGGTGGGAGATTGATGAGTATGCTAAAATCCGTTTCACGTTTGTCTGGAGCAATGCCAGGAGGTTGCCGACGAACATGGAAGCAATGGCAATGAGTGTGATGATAATGCCAAGCGCTTCCTGTGCGTGGATTTCCACGTAGGCAAAATAGCGCAGCAAGAGAGCGAATACCGCTCCTTTTGAAACCGTGGCGATAAAGGCTGTAACCGGTGCAGGCGCTCCCTCATAAACGTCCGGGGTCCAGAGGTGAAAAGGAACAACGGCGAGTTTAAATCCGAGCCCGACGATGATCATGGCCACCCCGGACAGAAACGGCAACTGCCGTAGTTGTGTTCCTGCGGTTCGGGAAGCGATTTCCGTGAATGCTAGGCTGCCTGTTGCAGCATAGACGAGAGCCATGCCGAAAAGAATAAAGGCAGATGAAACAGCAGCCAGGATCAGATACTTGACTCCCGCCTCCACGCTACGGTCGCTGTGCCTAAAGTAGCCGGCCAGGGCGTAAAGTGAGACGCTGAGGAGTTCGATGCCGAGGAAGAACGATGCAAAGTGTGTTGCTGCAGTCAGAACGGCACAGCCCAACAGGGCGAGCATCAGCAGGAGATAGAACTCCTCGCGATGGCCTTCATGCTTTTCAAGGTATGAGTAAGACATTGCTGTTACGGCAAATCCCGCGAGAAGAAGAAGGCCAAGGAAAAAGAAGCCATAACGGTCGATGGTGAGAAGGGGTGTAACGTTTCTCGGAAGTATGGATAAAACGCCTGAAATGCATATCCCGGAAAGCGCCAAGCCCGCAAGCGTGAGGATTACGGTGATTTTGTGATTGCGATAGAAAGCGAGTACAAGCATGGTGATCACCACCGTTGCCGACAGAACAAGGTAGGGTGAAAGTGCGGTCAGATCGACGATGTTCATTCTTCGCCTCCCTTCGTCTGGATCATCGGGTTCTCCTGGGTCGCGCTGAAGCTGACGGCATGGAGAACAGGTTCGACCGGTCTCAAGACCGTCTGTGGGAAGAAACCTATCCAGATAATCACGATGATCATAGCCGCCATAATCCCCATCTCACGGACCGTAAGATCGGCAAGACGGATGCCCATCTTTTTTTTGCCTTGAAAGACTCGTTGCACTATCCAGAGTGAATAGATTGCGGCAAAGACAAGCCCGCTTGCAGCGAGGATAGTGACGATGCGGTGCATTTGGAACGAACCGATAAGCACCAGGAATTCGGCAATGAAATTACCGAAGCCGGGCAAACCGAGCGACGCCAGCGCAAAAACCAGCGCCACACCGCCCAAGCGCGGCGCCGGTTCCCAAAAGCCGCCCATTCGACCCATCTCCCGCGTATGGATGCGCTCCTGAATTATGCCGACAACGATGAACAGAGCGCCTGTACTGACTCCATGTGCCACTATTTGCATAACTGAGCCAGAAAGCGCGGTTGCTGAGCCGGCGAATATGCCGAGAAGCACGAAGCCCATGTGGCTTACGCTGGTATAAGCAATGAGACGCTTTAGATCGCTCTGTCCGAAAGCCATAATAGCGCCGTAGATAATTCCGATAACGGCGACGACAAGCATTGTCGGGGCAATGGCTGCCGAAGCACCCGGAAACAACGGCATGACAAAACGCAGGAGCCCGTATGCCCCGGTCTTGAGCAGGAGTCCCGCGAGAATTACGCTCCCTGCTGTTGGCGCTTCAGTATGGGCATCAGGCAGCCAGGGATGGAAAGGAACTACAGGCAGCTTCACGATAAACGCAATGAGGAAACCGCCCATAATCCACATCGCAGTTGAGGGGGACAAGGATGTGCCGAGAAGCATGTTGTAGTCAAACGTGTAGTTGCCCGTGTTGACGCCATGGACGAAATAGAGAGCTAGAATCGACAGGAACATGAGAAGGCCGCCGGCCTGGGTAAAGATGAAGAACTTGAGCGACGCGTACACACGGTTCTCATGGCCCCAGATATGAATGAGAAAGAACATGGGAACGAGCATAAGCTCCCAGAAGAAGTAAAACAGGAAAAGGTCGAGGGCTAGGAACACACCGAGAATCCCTGCAAGTACCCAGAGCAGGCTCATGTGGAAAAATCCCACATGAGCGCGGATCTCGGACCACGAACATAGCACGGAAATGATTCCGAGGAACAGTGTCAGCGCAACAAGCATAAAACTTAGCCCATCCATGGCAAGATGCAAGCCTATGCCTAGCTGAGGGATCCATGCCTGGTTCCATTCAATTAGCCATCGTCCCCGGTCAAGTGCAGGCTGGATGTAAAAATCTGGACACAAGATTGCCAGGAGGACGCAATCCAGTATCAGTGCAAAGAGCGAAACCCATCGTGCAGACACGTTGTTGTCGCGGTCTAGAAACCATGCTGCCAGTCCGCCGAGAAGCGGTATGATGATGAGCCAAAGAAGGATCATGCTTTATTGTCTCGCCCTGCTGCGGCGCCTATCGCAAGGGTTAGGACTACGGCAAATTGGGGCGGCTCCTAGGGAAATAGAATAACAATCCCCAAAAATACTACTGCGCCCAACGCTATCCCCGTTACATACCACCGAATGTTGCCCGTCTGCGTTTTGCTCAGCAGACCATGCGCCGCCTGGTTCAAGTTTGCTACACCGGTGTATCCTTGATCGATTATATCCTGCTTGTTGATCTCTGCAAGCCAGAGGAATGGCCGGACGATCATCCGATCGTATAATGCATCAAAATCCCAACCTGCCAGCCAGAATTTTCTGAGTGAATCAGCGCTTCTCATGACAGCTAATTTCTCCACATAGGGAGGATGACGAATATATAATACATAGGCGACAAGAACGCCTGATAGCGAAACAAAAGAGGCAATGATCTGGAATATCCATTCAGTCTTCGGCCCGGCCTGATGGGTTGCGATGGAAGGGAACACTGGCTGGAGAAAGCTGGATAGCAGGGGCAAGTTTCCAAGCGTAGCAGGGAGTTCCACGAAACCGCCGACTATCGAGAAGAAGGCGAGTATAAAGAGAGGGACAGTCATTCGCATTCCGGGGTGATGCCCTACTTCACTTTTTGATTCGCCGAAAAACGTTACGAAAACCATGCGAAAGGTGTAGATCGAAGTAACGAACGCGCCGAGGAGTCCTGCGGTCCACAACAGGGTACTCCCCGATGGCGAGGACCAGGCCTGCCATAGAATCAAGTCCTTGCTATAGAACCCTGCAGTCACGAACGGGAGCGCTGACAGCGAAGCCGATCCGATGAGAAAAGTCCAGAACGTAGAGGAAAGCTTGTTACGAAGGCCGCCCATCTTGAACATGTCATGCTCCTCGTGCTGAGCAAGGATCACGACGCCTGCGCCAAGAAATAAAAGAGCCTTGAAAAATGCATGGGTCATGAAATGGAATATAGCTGCCGACCATGCTCCGACGCCGAGGGCAAGGAACATGTATCCGATCTGGCTGATCGTGGAATATGCCAGGACGCGTTTGATATCGCGCTGTGCAAGCGCGCTGAACCCAGCCACGAGCAGGGTCGTGGCTCCAATTATCGCCACGGCTGTCTGAACAACAGGCGCTAGCATAAAAAGCACATGGGTTCGCGCAATGAGATACACGCCCGCGGTCACCATGGTCGCTGCATGGATCAGGGCGCTTACGGGTGTGGGGCCGGCCATTGCGTCCGGCAGCCAGACCTGGAGAGGAAGCTGGGCTGACTTACCGAGCGCTCCGCAGAGAAGCAGCGCTGCGGCGAGAACGGCCGCGTTATGACCAACGGGCCACTTTGCATGGGCATCCAGCATCAAGTCCTGTATATTGAGGGTGCCGAGGTTCGCGAACAGCAGAAATAGCCCAATCGCCATCGCTGTGTCGCCGATGCGTGTTACGATAAAGGCTTTGCGCGCGGCGCGGCCGTTCGCAGGATCGGCATACCAGAATCCGATGAGGAGATAACTGCAGAGGCCTACTCCTTCCCACCCGAGGTAGAGAAGAACGAGGTTGTCGGCGAGCACAAGAGTGAGCATGGCACCCACGAAGAGGTTCATATATGCGAAGAACCGGCTGTACCCCGCATCATTCTGCATGAATTCCGTTGAGTAGAGGTGGATCAAAAAACCAACAATGGTGATGACAAGGACCATAATCAGAGAGAGCGGGTCGAGTACGAAGGCGATAGATACCGTATAATTGTCGAAATGCATCCAGGTCCAGAGCGTTTGCGTCAGGACACGAGCGTGCGGAGGCGCGGTTATGAAGTTGACAGCAATGGTAACGGCAAGAAGCGCTGCAAGCCCAACGGAACCCGAGCCGACCAGAGCGACTATCCTCTTGGGCAGGCGTCGGCCCAGCAGCACAAGGCTGAGGAATCCGGCATAGGGAAGAGCGGGAATGAGGAATAATAATCCGTTCATTGCTCAGGGTTCAGAGTGAAGACCTCTATCCTTTCATAATGCTCGCAGCATCGGCGTCGAGAGTTTTAAAATTGTGATGCAACTGAAGAACGAGGGCCAATCCTACGCAGACTTCAGCTGCAGCCATGGTCAGGATAAAAATGAACATGACCTGACCGTCGACCTGGCCCCATTGCGCTCCCGCGACCACAAAAGCCAGGCCTACTGCGTTTAGCATCACTTCAACGCTCATGAGCATGAATACGATGTTCCGGCGCACGAGTACGCCGGCCAAACCCAATGCAAACAAGATAGCTGCCAAAACGAGACCATGCTCCATGGGAATGTTTGCCATTTAAACTCCTTAATGCTTATGCGGCCTGCCGAGGTGATACGCACCAACCAATCCCGCCAGAAGCAGCATCGAAGCCAGCTCTACGCCGATCACGTAGGTGCCGAAGAGGGCTATCCCGACCTGCTTGGGCGTTACTTCGGTGACGGATGCAAGCCGCCCTCGCTCTGCAATGAATAGATAGATCAGTTCGCATGCGAGTATCAGGCACAGGAGGGCAGGCCCTGTCCAAATCCCCGGCTCAAGCCATTGGGACTCCTGCCTGGCTGCGTCCGCGCCAAGGTTCAGCATCATGATCACAAAGACAAAAAGGACCATAATTGCTCCGGCATAAATGATCACCTCGAGCGCGGCGACAAAGGGGGCGCCGAGAGTGAAAAAAATGAGCGCCACAGCGAGCAGCGAAACAATTAGGTATAAAAGCGCGTGTACGGCGCGGGTCCTGGAAATGACCATGACCGTTGAGAGGACGGCTACAACGCCGGACAGATAAAAAAGGAAGTTCATCACGGTGGTTACTTTCTTTCAAATTAAAGCAGTGTCGTTCTCGGTTATCTCACGGCATCAAGTCTTTTACATCCACGGGCTTCTCTTCATTCTCTGCCTCGCCCTTGTCCTTGTCCTTTATCGAGAGTCCTGCAACGCGGTAAAAATTATAATCAGGATACTTGCCCGGTCCGCTGATGAGCAGATCCTCTTTTTCGTAAACAAGGTTTTGACGCTTATACTCACCCATCTCGAAATCGGTCGTAAGCTGTATGGCATAGGTCGGGCATGCTTCTTCGCAGTATCCGCAGAATATGCACCGAGAAAAATTGATGCGGAAAAACTCGGGATAGCGCCTCCCATGCTCGTCCTGAGTAGCCTGAAGCGAAATGCAGTCGACAGGGCATGCCACAGCGCAGAGATAGCACGCAACGCATCGCTCACCACCGTCGGGGCTGCGGGCAAGGATGATTCTGCCTCGCCATCGAGGAGGAATGTAAGGCCTCTCCTCGGGGTACTGGATCGTGACCCGCTTTCGGAACATGGTTATGAAGACCGTCCAGATTGATTTTAGCAAGCTAATCATAGGTTTGACCTACCAAAGCATTATTTCATGTTCTGCCGGGACAGGCTGCACAGTACAGAGAAGATCCGCATTCCCGTTCGCCATTCCGGCGCGCGTAGGAATGACGTAAAAGAATAGTCCCCAATGAGAGGTATTGCAGAATCTACAACTATCTTGTCAATAGAACCGCCGCTCCTGTCACAATCAGGTTCAGCAATGACAGCGGCAGCATCACCTTCCATCCGAACGACATAAGCTGATCATAGCGCGGCCGGGGGAGCGACGCACGGAGGAGAATAAAAAAACAGATAAACAAAAACGTTTTAATCAGGAACCAGGCCAGAGGTGGAAGGAGAGGCCCCCACCAGCCGCCGAAAAACAGAGCAACGGTCAGCGCTGAAATTAAAGCGATTCCGAGATATTCTCCCACGAAGAACATGCCGAATTTCATCCCCGAATATTCTGAATGGTATCCCGCAACGAGTTCGCTCTCCGCTTCGGGTAGATCGAAGGGCAGGCGATGGGTTTCAGCAATTCCTGCGATAAAAAAGACGACGAAACCAATAAACTGTGGCACCACGAACCACATGTGGCGCTGCGCTTCCACGATTTCTCGCAGGTTGAACGACCCCGCAAGCATGACGACGCCCATGACCGACAGACCCATGAAGACTTCATAGGAGAGCATTTGCGCAGACGCTCTCAGCCCGCCTAATAGTGAATATTTGCTGCCCGATGCCCAGCCCGCCAATGCCACGCTGTATACGCCGAGGGATGACATGGCCAGGAAGAACAGAAGTCCAATATTCAGATCAACGATCTGGATACCCGGCGCGAAAGGGATGATGGCGTAAGACATGAGCACGACTACGACGATGACAGCCGGCGCGATGATGAACATGGCCTTGTCTGCAAAGGGTGGGATCCAGTCTTCTTTTGTGAAGACCTTGATCATATCTGCCAGCACCTGCAAGAGGCCGAACGGCCCCACCCTATTCGGGCCGTAACGATCTTGCCACAGGCCTAGCAACCGGCGTTCGAGCCAGATCAACATCCCACCGATGGTCAGCACGACGATTAAAATACCGTAAAGCATTACGAGTTGCCTGATAATGTCCGTCATGATCATGCCGCCTTCTTTATTTTATAATACCGCGACGGAACGATCCCCAGCGATGCAGCCATGGCTGAGTGGAGGCCTGCAACGCCCTTGGGCAAATCCGGAAAGATCATCAACTGCAGCAAATAGGTTTCCAGATCAGTCGATATTTCCGCCATCTCTCCCCGTGTCGCATTTATACGCGATGCATCTTCGGGATTGAGCGCAATGTACGGTTTGGGAGCTTGCTGAGCAATTCCAGGAGAGAGAGAACTCAATTCCTCGGAGCCGAAAATATGATAGAGTGGAACGATTAGCCATTCGTTATTTTTATGGTTAAATGCGTCGGGGATGCGCTGGAAGTATTCCGCTTTGTCGCTGTTTGAACTCTCAAGCAGTCTTTTGCCGGGATCGCCTCCATGAAGAAGGCCACCGACCTCCTGTTGGAATTTATTCAAGGCCTGGACAGAGTTCCATCCCGGCGACCAGTACCGGGATATGAATGAGGAAGGTGGTTCACCCTCGTACCCTTCCATCGAATATGAGAGGGGTGAGTCTGCGTCCTCCGGAGGCTTTGGCTCATGGACGCTGATGTTTGCCAGCATGGATGTTCGGCCGCTGTACCGATGAGGCTGACGCGGTATTTTCTGACCGTCAATCCTAAAGTCCGCATCTGGTGCCAGATTCTGAAGCGGTTTAAAAAGTGGAAATGCAGCCGCGATTTCGGCGGTGATATCGTCAAAATTCTTCCAGTGAGCCTGGCCGCGTCCTGATACCGTGATGATATCGCGAATCCATTTCCAGCCTTCTTGTACGTCATGGTCGGGTTTGATGACCGGATAGAACCTCTGAGCCCGACCTTCGTTGTTCACGATCGTTCCCTGAGACTCAGCAAACGTACTGGCAGGCAGCGCGAGCTCGGCTGTTGACGACATCTGATTTACCAAATGATCGATGACGACAACGTGTTTTGCGGCTTTTATGAACTCGTTTAACCTGACAGCGTCAGTTCTTTGGTAAAGATCATTTTCGAGGATAACGACCGTATCAGCGACACCGCTGAGAACGGTTTTGCAGGCATCATCCAGCGACTTACCCTGAAAAAGAGCAAGACCCATGCTGTTGCATTCCTTCGCGGTGAAACAAAGCCGGGTACTTTTCCCGATTCCGCACAATGACCACGCCACGTTTGCGGCTGCCTGCACCACGGCTGAGTTGCCGAGGCTTCCTCCCGACACAATGAGCGGTCGTCTGGCGTTTTTCAATGCGATAGCGATTTCCTTCGCTGTTTCGAGAGCCGCCCCGGAAAGGTCCACTACCGGAGGAGTATCGGGGTTCAGGTGGTGAGCGACGGCGAAACCAAGCCTCGCAATATCATCAGGCGCCGCATGGTATGTTTTTGCTGCGATGTTATCGAGCTTCGTGCCGCAGACCGATGCTGAAAAAAGCGGGCTCCGTTCGTCCTGGGCGGCATTGCGGACCGCAGCATCATCCCATGCAGGGACCCTAATCCCGGCTGCCATATCCAGCCCTTTTCGCTGAACGGACTGCTGGAGGGCCAGCGCCAGCAGGGGGGCAGTGTTAGTCACGTCTTCGCCCAGAATGAACACGGCGTCGGCCATGGCCACATCATGCAGGGAAGCCGGCTGAGCCGGGCCCTTCGAAAAAATCTCGGCGATCATGCCTTGCAGTCGCCGCTCAATTTCCGGTATCCCTGAATAGAAATTGCCTGGACCGACGAGCGTGCGGAGTGCGAAATTGGATTCGAGCGAGGCTCGCGGAGAACCGATGCCGATGATGCCCCTACTCTTGGCCAGGATGCCGGTTACCTGTGTAAGCGCCAGAGTCTTTTCCACCGGTATCTGGACATGCTGACCGGACTCTTTCATCAGTCCTTTTCTTATCCTTCGTCCGCTGTTGACGAAATTGTATCCGAACCGCCCGCGGTCGCAGAGGAAGTAACCATTCACCTCGTAGTTATATCGGTTGAGTATCCTTCTCAGCGAACCATAACGCTCGCCGGGAATGGTGTTGCAGCCGATGCCGCAATGCACGCAGACTGAAGGCGCGGTTTGAAGGTCCCATTTGCGAGTGAAGTGCTGCTTTAGCGTTTTGTCCGTGAATACGCCGGTGGGGCAGACCTCGACCAGGTTACCGCTAAACTCGCTTTCCAGAACGCCGTCCTCATGGCGGCCGAAGTAGACGTGATCATGAGATGCAAATACCTGGAGATCCCTACCGCCCGCATAGTCGCGGTAAAATCTGATGCAACGATAGCACTGGATGCAGCGGTTCATCTCGTGGTTGATGAAGGGGCCGAGATTCTGGTTCCGGTAGGTGCGCTTCTTGAATCGAGTCCTCCGGTAATCATGTCCCGTCATGACCGTCATGTCCTGCAAGTGGCATTCGCCGCCCTCATCGCATACAGGACAGTCGTGGGGATGGTTCAGCATCAGCCACTCGATAACGCTCGATCGGAAGGCCCGCGCATCGGGATCGTCCACAGAGAGATGCAAACCTTCGGCCACCGGCGTCATGCAGGACATCACGATTCTGCCACGGGTGTCCTTTTCGTCCTTGAACAACTTGACCGCACACTGCCTGCACGCCCCCACGGAGTGCATGGCCGGGTGCCAGCAGAAATAAGGCAGGTCGAGGCCGAGGGAGAGGCAGGCTTGCAGAAGATTCTGGCCGTCATTGACCTGATAAGGTTTATTGTCTATATAGATAGTGACCATAGATGATCAATGTCAAAGTTGTAAAAAAACTGCGTTTGTAGAGAGTTGGGTTTCGCACTTCTGACGTCAGAGGGCAACAATCACTTTTTTTGAATTATTTAAATTGCCTATTTGTAGCTGCATCTTTTTTCCTGGATGTGCCTCTCAAAATCCTCACGAAAATATTTGATCGCACTCTGCAGCGGTTCGACCGCGCCTGGGGCAAGAGCGCAGTAGGTATTGCCCGGCCCTAAAAGACTGCACTGCTGAGACAGGATATCGATATCCTGCGGCTCACCCGATCCACTTTCGATGGCACCGAGCATCTTTTCGATCCACGGTAGTCCCTCCCTGCAGGGCGTGCACCAGCCGCATGACTCTCGGGCAAAGAACACTTCCAGATTGTGAACGAATTCTACCGGACAGGTCCTGTCATCGAGTACGATCATAGTGCCAGTACCGAGCCTGCTGCCCGCCTTCATGACCGAGTCAAAATCCATTTTCACGTCGAGATGATCGGAGATGAGAAAATCCGTGGAAGCGCCTCCGGGAATGATGCCTCGGAATTGATACCCATCCTGCATGCCCCCGGCATGTTCTTCCAGAAGTTGACGGACCGTCACTCCCATGGGCAGCTCCCAGATACCTGGTTTTTTTACGTGGCCGCTCATACCGTAGAGCTTGGTGCCGGCATCAGTACTTTTACTGAGTTGTTTGAACCACTCAGCCCCGTTGTTCACGATATGCGGGATGTTCGCTATCGTTTCTGCATTGTTGACGATCGTCGGCTTGCCGAAAAGGCCGCAAACCTGCGGGAAAGGCGGCTTGGAACGCGGTGTTGCGCGTTTACCCTCCAGCGCGTTCAGGAGCGCGGTTTCTTCTCCGCAGATATATCTTCCCGCGCTGCCATGGACGCGAAGCTCGAGATTGAATCCCGATCCGAGAATGTTCCTGCCCAGATAGTTGTTTGCATACGCCTCCGCGATTGCCGTTTCGAGCCGTTTTATCGCAAGCTTGTATGCCCAGCGCACGAAAATGAAGGCTTGCTCTGCTTCAATGGCGTAAGCGCTCGCGATGACGCCTTCAATGATCTGGTGCGGATCTCCTTCGAGCAGCAGCCGGTCCTTGAACGTGCCTGGCTCCATCTCGTCGGCGTTTACGACTAAATACTTGGGACGCCGCGCCTTTGGCCCCATGGGGACAAAGCTCCACTTCGCTCCTGTCGGAAAGCCCGCGCCGCCCCGGCCGCGCAAGTTTGAGGTTTTCACGATGTTCTGAACATCCTGGGGCGACATCGAAATAACTTTGCGAACGGCCTGATACCCTCCTGCCTTCTCGTATTCCCTGAGAGAGAGGGGCTCACGGTCGGGCTGGATGTTTTTCGTAAGTGGTTGTTCCATAGTTGTCTTTAGCCACGAATGAACGCGGTCTATCGTATAGGTTTATCCTTCATCCTGTTCATCCGTCATTTCAACTCATGCATACTTGCTGAGAATCGCATCCAACATCTCAGGTGCAACCGGTCCGTAGAGGTCGTCATCAACCATTATCGCCGGGCCTCGATCGCAGGCACCGAGGCAGGAGATGGGGAGCAGTGTGAATCGTCTATCTTCTGTCGTCTCGCCGAAAGAAACATTTAGCCGGAGTTTTAAAAGATCTAGCAGTGGATTGTAGCCCATGACCCAGCAGCTGATGCTGTCGCACACAAGGATCACATGCCTCCCCACCGGCTTCCTGAAAAGGAAACTGTAGAATGTGGCCACGGCATCGAGCTCATCGGCTGTCATGTTAAGCCTGACTGCAATGTCCCTGACCGCTTCGTCCGACACCCAGCCGCGGTAGCGCTGGACGATGTTAAGCGCATCGACGGATACGGAGGACTTTATGGTCGTACGGGCTAGCTCGGCGTCTATTTCACTTTTTTCTTTTTCCGACAACATGGGTTCCTCTTGAACCTGAAATCTGAACGGGAATCTTCTTTTTAGCGATCCAAATCCGCGAGGATAAAATCAATGCTTCCTAGGATTGCCAGCAGGTCGGCAATCATCAGCCCCCTGCTTATCTGCGGCACCATTTGCAGATGGGGAAAAGAAGGAGTCCGGATGCGTGTACGGTACGAAACGGTGTTGCCGTCGCTGATCAGATAGTAGCCGTTGTTTCCCTTCGTTGCTTCTATTCCCATGAAAGCTTCACCGGCTGGGATAACGGGCCCCCAGCTCACGTTCAGGAAATGCGTGATAAGCGTCTCGATATCGTGCATCGTATGCTCTTTGCGCGGAGGCGTGGTGAGCGGGTGATCGGATTTATAGGGCCCTTGGGGCATGTTGTTCACGCACTGCTCGATGATGCGCAGGCTCTGCCGCATTTCCTCGACACGGACAATACCCCGGTCATAGCAGTCGCCATGAACCGCCGTGGGAATATCGAATTCGAAGTTCTCGTAGCCCGAGTACGGTCGCTTCTTGCGGAAGTCCCACTCGAACCCGCAGGCCCTGAGGCCTGGGCCCGTCACGCCGGAATCGATGGCCTCATCGAGCGTGTATTTCCCGATACCGATGGTGCGTCCCTTGAATATCCTATTTTGCATCACGATGGAATTGTATTCTTTGAGCCGCGGGGGAAGGTATTTGAGGAAGTTTCTGATAAGACCATCCCACCCCTTCGGCAGGTCCTGGGAGACACCGCCGATCCGGAACCATTCGGGGTGCATGCGACCGCCGCAGACGGCCTCAATAATGTCGAATATCCGTTCCCGGTCGGTGAACATGTAAAATACGGGCGAGAGCGAGCCCACGTCCTGGGCAAAGGTGCCGTACCAGACGAGATGGCTCGCGATACGGAAAAGTTCAGACAGCATCACCCGGATTGTTTTGACCCGGTCAGGAACTTCGATACCTGCAAGTTTCTCGACCGCGAGAACATAGGCAAGATTGTTCATTGCGCCGCCCAGATAGTCTATGCGGTCTGTGTAGGGGATATAGGTATGCCACGACTGGCGTTCGGCCATCTTTTCTGCGCCGCGATGGTGATAGCCGATATCGAGCACGGCGTCCCTGATTGTTTCGCCGTCAAGCTGGAGGATGAAGCGAATAAGACCGTGAGTGCCAGGGTGCTGCGGTCCAAGATTCAGAAACATGAAGTCAGTATCTTCTCCTGCGCGCTGCATGCCCCAGTCCTCGGGGCGAAACTGGAGCGCCTCCTGCTCAACCAGCTCTTTTTCGTCAGGCAGGCGGAATGGGCCCATCTCGGTCGCCCGCGCGGGATGGTCCTTGCGGAGGGGGTGTCCCTGCCATGTGGGCGGCATCAAAATCCTTCTGAGGTGGGGGTGCCCGTCGAATTTCACGCCGAACATATCCCATACCTCGCGTTCATACCAGTCCGCTGACCGCCAGAGCGCCGTTATGGTTGGCAGGGACAGGGAGTCGCTCTGCAGCGGGACCTTGATACGGATGTCATCGTTCCGTTCGTAGGACAGGAGATGATACACGATGGTAAAGTCGCTCGCGGGCTGGTCCTGTCTGTGGGCCCGGACACGCTCATCGATCGCCGTGAGGTCGTACAGCGTCCTATAGGGCCGGTCAATTGCAGTTTTCAAATAGTGGAGAATATCACGAGCTTGTTGTCTGCCGACCCAGAGCGTGGGAATTTCATCGCGTGTGCTTTGGATGGCGAGCACGTCCTGTCCGAATGTTTTTTTTAAATCATCGATGATCGAATTGTCCACAGTCATGGCATTTTATGTAAAGCTTTTTGAAGCAGAGGGCGCAGAGATCACGGAGAAAACCGCTAAAATACAAGAGAGGAACACAAGAACTTTAAGCCGCTTAATTTATGACTCTAGAGTTCTCATGTTGCAAAGGGCTCAAATCTACACGCCCTTTCATCCTCTATGGTTAGGTATATTTTCTCACTAGTGTCCCAACGTTGAATGACGAACATTGCCTAACATGGAGAAAACTATAAATATTTATTCTCAAATGCAACTTTTCGATTTGAATTAATTCATGCCGATTGGACGTAATTCCGCAGCCCCGTGGAAAGAACGAGCCTGTTGTGTGTCGGGAAAGCCGCTTTTTGCTCATGTATTATTGTCAAGATAAAATAAAGCAGAATTGGTGTCTCTACACAGTTCTACAATTTTTAAGTGTTACACTTTTCGGGAAAACGTCCATTTTCGAGTACATTTATCACTAAATTGCATAAATGATAGCAGCAATGCTTATAACCAATTGAATCTATTTCTATAACGTTGGGACACTAGTGATATTTTCTCTATACTTCATCGGGCGACCGCAGAATCGTTGCCTTCCTCCGCTTTTCACGCTTCAGGTCTCGCATGGAAGGCATTTCAGGCCGCACAACTTCCTGAGGGCCCGTGGCCCAGCTCAGGGGGCGCCGTTCTTGCCCTACTTTCTCGCGGAGCATAAGCAGCCCTTCCATGAAGGCATCGGGCCGGGGAGGGCAGCCCGGCACGTACACGTCAACGGGCAGGAACTTGTCCACGCCCTGTACCACGCTGTAGATATCATACATGCCGCCGGAGTTGGCGCAGGAGCCCATGGAGATGACCCACCGCGGCTCCATCATCTGTTCGTAGAGCCTCTTGATGACGGGCGCCATCTTGATGAAAACCGTCCCGGCGATGATCATCATGTCGGCCTCACGGGGTGTGCCGCGCATTACTTCTGCGCCGAAACGTGCGATATCGTATTTGCTCGTGAGGCTCGTAGCCATTTCGACGTAGCAGCAGGAGAGGCCGAAGTTGAACGGCCAGATAGAGTTTTTCCTGCCCCAGGCGAGCATGTCCTGGAGTCGGGTAAGGAATAGGCTCCTGCGCACGGCGTCTTCGACGGAATCGTAGCCGGGTTTGTTTAGAGAATAGTTCATAGTTCAGAATTAGCAGCTCACAGTTCAGCGTTCAAAGTTAGCAGTATGAATTTATTACTCTGAACTTTGAATCCTGAACTTTTAACTTGATTTTGCAAACGTTCCCCATTCCAGCGCGCCGATTTTCCAGACATATACCAGTGCAGCAACCAGGATGCCGATAAAGACTAGCATTTCCGCGTAGCCGGTCCACCCCGTCTCGCGGATCGATACAGCCCAGGCAAAGACGAAGACTGCTTCGAGGTCGAAGATCACGAAGAACATGGCGATGAGATAGAATTTTACATCGAAGCGCACCCGAGCGGTGCCGGTTGACGCAATACCCGACTCGTACGGCTCGTTTGTCTGCTTTTCCCGGTGACGTTCACCCAGCACATAGGAAAGAGCTATTATCGTTACCACGAGGCCTACCACAGAAGAGAAGTACACGATCAGGGGCCAAAGATTATTCGAAACAGTTGGAGATTCAGCCATATGCAAAGAATATCACAGGGAAAGCGAATGTCAAGCAAGTAGCGGGAAAGGAATGGGAAATGATTAGTATGCTAAGAGAAGAATAGACAGCCTAATTTTATACGATATAGAAGCACATGCCGTTCAAGTGATCTCATGTAGTAATCGCCTTCTGAACAGGAATGGAATTGAGTTTTGACGGTCCAGATCAGAGCGAATAGCGTCAAACTGTCGGGCGGTAATGCCATATTCAACAAGATACTGATTTTTGAATGTTATTGGTTTGCTGCCCGAACGAACGCTGTCTTTAAATAGAGTACGTTTGATATGGCCATATGAGTCGCCCATATCATCAAGAGCAGCATAAAGAGACTTCCTTGCCTTCAGAGAAGACACATCAAACAACAAAATATGAGCGGTAAAAGAAAGTGATTCACTTTTTCCGCTCTTTGTCTTTTTATCTTTTCTATTTGCCATTTTCCATAGCCTCAAGAGCTTTTTTCGCCTTATTGACCGCCGACCGGCGCCCGTAGAGCCTTACGCAGAACGACGTCAACACTTCAATCATGTCCTGCACCAAATCATCCTTAAGCTCAGACTCGTCTACAATAAAAATCTGACGGCCTTGAGCTTGAAGTGATAACCCAGATCCAAAAAGCATAAGCCGATCACGATGCTCCACGATAATAATACTGACGGTGGGATCGGCAAGCACCTTCATGAGTTCTTGTCTATATCCATTAAGATCAGAGCCAATCTCGGTAACTGCTTTTGAAGCTGAAAATCCTTTTGATGCGGCATATACGGGAAGCCGACCAAACTGCGCGTCCAGGTCTTTCTTTTGGTCATGACTGGAAAGCCGGGCATAAAGAGCAACGGCACCTTGACTGGTTTTCTGCTCTTTGACGATGATCGTGCCGATTGGCATCTGCTCAGCCTCAACAGGAAGTTTGCCAGCCTTCCACCATTTCCATGCAGATTGATAGGTAATACCCTTTTGTTTTGCCTAAATGCTTAATTTCATGTATACAATATAAAAGTTAACAGTTGAGTACCCCTAGCTCTAGATATAGGGAGTGTCCAGATCATGTCGTATCCGATGCAGGGGAGGCAGGGAGGCCAGAACTTTGCCTTGACTTTTAAGCGTTTATGCTCTATAGTATGCTCCGTACAGGAGGGGACTATGACGAAAGCAGACATCATCTCCGAGGTTTTTGACAAGGTCGGTTTGCCGAAACAGGACGCGGAAGAGATGGTTGAGATGATTCTGGGTTCAATCAAGCAGACCTTGAAAGAGGGTGAGACCGTGAAGCTTTCGGGCTTTGGAAACTTTGTGGTCCGTAAGAAAAACTCGAGAAAAGGCAGGAATCCCAAGACGGGCCAGGAAATCGAGATTACCCCTAGAAGCGTCGTCAGTTTCAGGCCAAGCATGATTTTCAAAGACCATGTCATCGAATCCCCAACAACAGCCACCACCTCTACCGCCGAGTAGGATCTTTTACCGCATCGGTGAAGTAAGTCGTATTGCGGGTCTGGAGCAATATGTACTCCGTTATTGGGAGACGGAATTCCCACAGATAAGGCCTGAAAAAGGCAAAACGGGCCAGCGACGCTATACAAAAAAAGATTTAGACAACATCCTCCTGATCAAGCAGCTGCTGTACAAGGAAGGGTACACGATTGCTGGCGCCCGAAAAAGGATGAACGGAAAAGGAGAGCAGGAAAATATCAGCGCAGTCATTGAGTCAGCCAGGGACGAGCTAAGAGAAATACTGGAAATGCTGAAATAAACGGTTTTTGATTAGGAGTCGAGAAAAAAGTCTATTTTCTCCCGCTGAACTGATCTGGACGCAAAAGAAAATTTTTCGGGGCGTGGCGCAGCCTGGTAGCGTACTCGCTTGGGGTGCGAGTGGTCGGCCGTTCAAATCGGCTCGCCCCGACCAATAAATTAAGCCCATAAACATTAGCGTTTATGGGCTTTTCTATTTTATTGCAATTTTCACTGAAAATCTTTCATATCGCACATAACTTAAACCTGCAACTTTATCACGCCACATGGGAGTGCGGATGTTCATAACTTCTTGAGGCATAGTATGCAAACATGTTCCTGCCCATTTCTTTAGCGTAATACAGTGCCCTGTCTGCATATTGGAGGAGGGTATTGATTTCTGCACTATCGTCAGGATACACGCTGATACCTATGCTGATTGTTATAGGCAGCTCGCGACCGTCAACAACGCACTTTTCACTGAACGCGTTCAGGATCTTCCTAGCAATTCCGTCAATATCCTCCCGCTGTTCAAATCCGCCGAGCAAGATGTTGAACTCGTCCCCCCCGATCCGGGCAATGGCGTCCGAATCCCTTATAGCAGCTTTGAGGCGCATCGCGACCGTCCGAAGCAACTGATCGCCCGCTTCATGCCCCAGCGTATCATTAATCTCCTTGAAGTGGTCGAGGTCAAGGAACAGCAGCCCCGCTTTCTTGTGATTGCGGTGGGCTTCTGCCAACCCGAAGTGTAGAAGTTCCATGAAAAGACGTCTGTTCGGCAGGCCGGTCAGTGCGTCATGATTCGCCATGTGCCGTATCTTTTCTTCCAGCCATTTGCGCTTCGAGATGTCAACGACGAAGGCGATGCCATTCGGCTCGCCTTCGAGCTTCGCAGCTCCGAAGAGACCCCAGTGTCGCGTACCGCCTGGACCGATGTATTCCGTTTCATAGGGCGTGATACGACCGCTCGCTTTGAACTCCGCGGCGACTTTGAGCATGTGCGGCATCCACTTCAGCGGCACTAAGCGGTCCCATCGCACTTTGCCTGCCAAGAGGTTCTTCCGGCTGTGGCCGATCATCGAAAGGAATGTGTCATTGGCCTCTGTGATCCGTCCATCGGTGTCGAAGTAGCCAATGCCGATTATGCCGCTCTCGCTCAAACGCCGGAAGCGTAGCTCGCTGCGCTGCAACGCCTCGACAGCACGCTTCCGCTCGATGGCATATCGAATGGATCGCACCAAAAGGCTATCGTTGATCTTCATTTTTGTCAAATAATCCTGCACGTCCAAGTGCAGAAGTTTGATTGCAACCTTTTCATCGTCCATGTCAGTAAGTACGATCAGCGGAATCTCCGGTGATTGTTCTCTGACCGCCTGAACCACCTCTATTCCATTGCCATCGGGCAGCCTCAGGTCTACGAGAGCCACATCAAAGCCGCCCTTCTTCAGAAAAACAAGACCTTCGCAGAGCAGCGGAACATAGACACACGAAAAGGCATGCTTTTTAAGCATAATGCTGATGAGTTCGACATCATCAGGATTATCCAGGATGGCAAGCACTTGTATGTCTGGCTTGATCATGGCGCGCCTCCGTTCCCAATGGGGCGTTGACGGTAGCATCAACGTTCTTCGCGCGGATGGCTCACTTATGTTCTAATTGGACCCCTACTATTGGTTGCGTCATAGCGGTGACAAAAATTATATTTATATTATAGATGTTAATTAGATTATGTAACTATAGCACATTTTTTCTGATAATTGTGCATTTTTGAACCGATTTCAGGTTTGTTAATCCGCGACCAGGTTCGCAGTAGGTTGGAGGGATAAAAGCGGTGGCAGAATGACGTTAGGTATCAAGCTATTATAAAAGACATCCTATTTGAAGAACTTTCAGCTATGCAGTAATGAAAATGTATATTTCAAGTTCACGAAAGATAAGGGAGCACTTTATTATTCGTTCAAGACACGCTGCTAATAGGTTGATACGAAAAGTAAGTTCGGAATGAGAGAGGTTATTGCAAATACAATGGCTAGGAACTGATCTATGTCCGAGTATGCACCTGAAGGGGCGCGCCGAAGTTGGATTAGGCAATGCAGGAGGAGCAGCCGCGGCATGGCATGGAGAGAGTTCTGCTGGCGCTGATCACACTGCTCAGGAAAATTCGTGAAATCCTCGATGACTCACCGTCATGATATGGGAAAAGTGTAAATCCGGAAAAGGCATCCTGGCAATTTTCGAGAGTTTACAGATCATGCTCTTTGGCTCGACACGGTTTTATTAGTGGAACAAAACAACCAAAATTTCATACTCCCTGCCTGAACTCTTTTATCATAGAATGTGAGCTGCCAATGACGCTGGTCCAGGCCTTGTCGTGTCACGGTTGTCTTTCCCCTTTACTTTTCCCATATACTTATTGTATAAACCACAGAAGTGACACTAATTCTTCTTGTTGCCCTGAGGTATTACCATGATTCTCGTAACCAATGACGACGGTATCTACTCCCCGGGCATTCAAACACTAGCAAAGCGCCTTCGCGAGCTCGACACGGTTGTGATCGTGGCGCCTGACCGTGAACGCAGCGCAGCAGGCCACTCTATGACGCTCCACCGGCCGCTGCTGATCGAGGAACTCAAGGAATCCATGTTCAGCGTGAACGGTACGCCGACGGACTGTGTAAATATCGCTGTCAAGGGTCTGCTGAAGGATATGCCGAAGCTGGTCGTCTCTGGTATCAACAAAGGGCCGAACCTGGGAGATGATGTGACCTATTCCGGCACTGTGGCTGGCGCTATCGAGGGACTCATGCTCGGAATTCCTTCCTTTGCCATATCACTGAATGCGCGCGAGGACTTCCGATTTGCCGATGCGGCTGAAATTGCGGCCCGCACGGCAGAACGTATTCTGGAGCAGGGGCTTCCCAATGGCACGCTCCTTAATATCAATGTCCCCAATCTCCCCGTGATTGAAATGCAGGGAACACGCATTACAAGGCTTGGCAAGCGGATATATCATCAGATGACAGTGGAACGGGTGGACCCACGCGGGAAAAAATACTACTGGATAGGGGGAGGCGAGCCCGACTGGGAGCGGGAAGACGGAACGGATCTCGATGCGGTAGACCGGAAATTCGTTTCCATCACGCCTCTTCACCTCGACCTTACTGACTATTCCTCGTTCGACCGGTTACGGGCCATGGAATCAATGTCCTATGCAGCACCGCTGCACAGGAGCGCCGAGTGATTAATTTCGAGAAAGAACGCCTACGCATGGTGGAGGAGCAGATTGCTGGCAGGGGAGTGAAGGATGAAAGGGTGCTGGCGACCATGCGCAAGGTGCAGCGCCATGAATTCTTGCCTGAAGCGATTCGCAGCATGGCCTACCAGGATAGCGCACTCCCCTTGGGCGAGGCCCAGACCATATCCCAACCTTACATGGTTGGCCTGATGACCGAACTCCTGGAGTTAAAGGGTTCTGAGCGTGTGCTTGAGATCGGAACCGGATCAGGATACCAGGCGGCGGTCCTTGCCGAGTTGAGCGAAAAAGTGTATACCGTGGAGCGCATCAAACTGCTTGCCGACCTGGCGCGAGCCAGTCTTGACCGGCTTGGATACCGGAGCGTGGCTATTAAAGTATATGACGGAACCTACGGCTGGAAGGAAATGGCGCCATTTGACGCAATTTTGGTGACGGCGGGCTCGCCCGATATCCCCGCCCCGCTAATCGACCAACTGAAAGAAGGCGGCAGGATGGTCATTCCCGTGGGGGGCCGGTATGGCCAGACTCTGATGAAAATTGTGAAAACGTCGCAGGGAACGGTGACGGAGCGAAGCATCCCGTGCGTGTTCGTGCCGCTTATCGGCAATCACGGGTGGAAGGAGTGAGTATCTCTTAAGATATCGGCAACTGGCAGGATGATTGCCGGTTATAATGCTGTGCCGGGGCGTTATCTCCTCAATTCCTATCGATGCATAGAGTAATGAAAGTACCAGCCCGATAACAGTTCCCAATAACGACCCGATCAGCACGTCCGTTGAATAGTGTGCCCCGAGCTATATTCTCGAAAAATCAATCAACCAGACCAGGAATAGAAAGCTTGAAGAGTCATGAGTGGGTGCTTTGTCCGATGATTGACGGTTAAAGCAGGGGTTCAAATGATGAGTAAAGTTTTCAAAAGGCACAAATGTTTGTGCGGCTTATTTTTTCCGGAGGCAGCATTTTATGACGTTCGTGTCGCTCACCTCAATGAGGCCTTTATCGACAACTGAAGTAATATCCTCAAGGATATCGTTGATTATTTCTTCAGAATCGACTACTTCGATTTTGACTGGTAACGTTGTTGACAGTTCCAGCATCTTTGTCGTGTGAAGCACGCCGTCGCTGCCGTATCCGGCGAGGCCTCGGAACACACTGGCGCCGGCTACTTTCCTTTTAAAAAAAATGTCCAGGAGCAACTCATAAACTGGTTTGCCACGGAACTTTTCCCCCTCGTCGATGTATATTGTCAGTTTTTTTGCAGGGCCTTTTTTGACCATGGACAACTCCTTTCAAACTACTGTGGATGCAGAAACGAGGCATGGTCTTGCCTGAATCCATTTTCTTTGTCTTTCAGGCGCTATGGTTGATGTTGCTATATGTTTTTTGCAAGCATTTCACCCAGTTTCAACGCAATAAAGCCGACCGTGACGCTGAAGACAACGTTCATCGCGGCGATCAGCCACTCACTGTCCCTTACGAGAGCTCCGGTTTCGTACTCAAACGTAGAAAAAGTCGTATAAGCGCCGAGGAAGCCGACAACGAGGAGTAGCCTCCATTGCGGATTGACCAGCAATCGCTCCGTAAAAAGGGTCATGAGCAGGCCGATGACAAAACTGCCGGAAACGTTGATGACGAAGGTCCCGAGCGGAAAAATCCGGCCCCAGCGCTGCCCGATCCAGACCGCCATACCATAGCGGGCAATGGATCCGATAAACCCGCCGATGCCTATAATGAGAATGTTCATCATGATGTTTTCCAATTCCAAAAATGCTGTATTCTTATCAGATGGCGATTCGTAAGTCAATGAAAATGCAGAGGAGACTGGATATGTCGGATATCAGAGAAAAATCTTTTGCAAGGGGGTAAAAAAGTGTATAATAAATTAATTAAGCGGCATGCCATAGCGAGAGAAGGAGAATGATCATGAGGGAAAAAGTAGAAGAGGCACTCAAGAAGGTACGGCCCATGCTTCAACGGGATGGTGGAGATATTGAACTTGTCAGCGTGGATGAGAAGGGTATTGTAAAGGTCCGGCTTAAAGGTGCCTGCGGTGCCTGTCCAATGTCGACCATGACGCTTAAGATGGGTGTCGAAAAGATGCTGAAACAGGAAGTTCCAGACGTCAAGGAAGTGGTACAAGTAGCCTAAGTCAGTATTCCCCTGGCAGGTTCGGAAGGATTCGTTCGCGGGATGTCCGCCGATCCTGTCGGGGCATTTGACCGATTATTTCCCCCCGTCAGTCACATTATGTTTGCATTTAATCGCATCTAATTTCCCAAAAAATGAATTCTCACCCCTGAATTATTTCACCCGGGAAATGAATTTACTGTGCCGAAAAAATGTTGATATTTGAAATAAATCAGAATTATTCTCAATAGGATACGGGAAAAATTAGCTTGACACAAAAGCATCATTCTGTTATAAACGGTGCGGCTCAGCAGATATTCTCAAGCTGTAATTTCCTGTAAAATTCACTGTTTTCTACTTTACTATAATAATATTGAATAATGGCAGGTGAGACTGATGGAAGCCACGACCGTAAAAGCGCACGACACGTTCAGCGGAGGTGTGCATCCTGCTGACAATAAGTACCTTTCAGCACACAAACCAACCGTTGCCGCCGCTATTCCCAAAAGAGCAATCATACCCCTCAGCCAGCACATCGGAGCACCCACGAAACCCCTCGTCGTTATCGGGCAGGAAGTAAAAAAAGGAGAGAAGATCGGAGAAACAACAGGATTTGTTTCCGCGCCTGTACATGCTTCGATCTCGGGTAAAGTGGTTGCTATCTCTAGTTTCCCGCATATTCTGGGCGTGGACTTACCTGGCGTCGTCATCGAGAGCGACGGCAAGGATGAGTGGGTCGCCGGCCTCAAGGAAATTCCCGATTACAATATGCTCAGCTCCGAAGAGCTCAAGAAGCTGGTACAGGATGCCGGTATCGTGGGTATGGGGGGGGCGACCTTTCCAACCCATGTCAAGCTTTCTCCTCCTAAAGAAAAACCGATTGACATCGTGATCCTGAACGGCGCTGAGTGCGAGCCCTATCTTACATCCGATCACCGGCTCATGCTTGAGAAGTCGAAGGAGATAGTTGAGGGCCTCAGGATCCTGATGCGGATTCTGAATGTGAGTAAGGGATATATCGGCATCGAATCCAATAAGCCCGACGCCATCGAGGCTATGAGCAAGGCCGTGGGCAGCTCCTCCTCCGATGTCAAGGTCTGGCCGGTCAAGGTAAAATACCCCCAGGGTGCTGAAAAGATGCTGATTAAAGCTATCGCTGGCAGAACGGTGCCCGCCGGTGGGCTTCCGATGGACATAGGCGTGGTCGTGCAGAACGTCGGTACGGCTGAGGCCATTTATAATGCCGTACGCTACGGCAGGCCCCTCATAGAACGTTACGTAACCGTGACCGGTCGCGGTGTAAAAGAGCCAAAGAATTTTCTCGTCCGGATTGGCACGCCTTTTTCTCAGCTGATCGAGGAGGCTGGCGGTCTGACCGATACCGCAGCGAAGGTGATCTCGGGCGGTCCTATGATGGGCATTAGCCAGTATACGCTCGATGTCCCAGTGATTAAGGGAACTTCGGGCATCACGGTTCTCCCAAAGGAGGAAGTCAGCACCAAACCCTATGGGCCATGCATTCGCTGCGCACGCTGCATTGACGCCTGTCCCATGAAGCTTCAGCCGTCGCTCATCGGCGTTTTTATCGAAAAGGGGCATTATCAGGACGCCAAGGACTACAATCTTATGGACTGCTTTGAGTGCGGTTCCTGTACCTTTGTCTGCCCGGCAAACCGACCGATAGTGCAGTGGGTCAAAAAAGCGAAGAAAGAACTGGCAAAGAAGAAAAACTAAAAGCGCAGAAAGCAGAATGCAGGGCGCAAACATTTTGTTCGCCATGCGCCATGCCGCCAAGCGTACTTTAAGCGAGGTCAATTCGATGGATGCACCTGTTAAGGAACAAGCAAAAGTACAGCCCAAACTGATTGTATCGATCGGGCCCCACATGCATGATACCGAGAGCACCTCGAAAATCATGTGGACCGTTAGCGGTGCGCTTCTTCCCGCAACGCTTATGTCAGTGTACTACTTCGGCATGCCGGCGGTCATGGTCATTCTGGTTTGTATCGTGACTTCGCTCCTGGCCGAGGCTGGGATGCAGTGGATACTGAAGAAGCCGATTACGGTCACCGACGGGAGTGCTTTCCTGACCGGCCTGTTGCTAGCACTGAACCTTCCATCCAATGCGCCGCTTTACATACCTTTTGTCGGATCCATCGTGGCCATCATGATCGCCAAGCAGCTCTTCGGCGGGCTCGGCTATAACATTTTCAACCCGGCACTCGTCGGCCGTGCATTCGTTCTAATCAGTTTTGCGAAAATCATGACTACCTTCGTTTCTCCGGTTTCAACGTTCATGGCCGTTGATGCCAAGACCACGGCAACGCCTCTGGTCATTATGAAAGAGGAAGGGATGGCGAAGCTCCTAGAAATTTATCACACTAAAGCCGCGCTGTACCGGGATCTCTTCCTCGGCAACCATGCCGGCTCCCTCGGAGAAACATCGGTCATCGCAATCTTGCTCGGTGCTGCATTCCTTATGATGAAACGGTACATTACCTGGCATATTCCTATTCCTTTCATCGCCACGGTGGGCATTCTCACTTGGATATTCGGCGGCAAGGACGGCCTGATGACCGGCGATCCGATTCTCCACATGATGTCCGGCGGCCTCATCTTGGGCGCTTTCTTTATGGCGACGGACTACGTTACCGGTCCCTCGGTCAGGAGCGCCCAGGTTGTATTCGGCGTCTGCGCCGGAATTCTTACCACGCTCATACGCCTGAAAGGTGGCTACCCCGAAGGCGTGATGTTCTCCATCCTCCTCATGAACTGCTTCGCGCCACTCCTTGATCGTGGTTTGAGGAGCCGCGTCTTCGGTAAAGCCGAGGCTAAGGGGGTTAAGAAATGAAGGACCTTATTAAGATAACCCTGCCTCTCGTAGCCATTTTCGTCGTTGCGGGTATTATTATGAGCGTGACCTATCAACACACCTATCCGGTCCGGTTTCAGGCCGAGAAAAGGGAAAAGGAAGAAGCCTTGAAAGAGATGGCACCCGATGCCACCGATCCGATTAATCCGGCAGGCGCCTGGACCGACAATAACAAGCCTTATGAGTATTATAAGGCGACGTCAGGTGGGATGCCGGTGGCCTATATTGCGAGTACCGCGGGAAAGGGTTATTCGAGCTATATCCAGATGCTTGTTTCTCTGAACCCCGACCTGAAAATCAAGGATGTTAAAATCCTGGATATGAATGAGACTCCGGGCTTGGGCGACCAAGTCCTGGAACAGAGCTTTCTCGACGAGTTCAAGGGCAAATCGCTTTCACAGATTGTCCTGGTCAAAGGCGAAACCAAGGAAAACATCCAGGCCGTATCCGGCGCCACCTATTCGAGCCGCGGTGTGACGAATGGCGTCAAGGCTGCCGTTCAGACGCTCGTTGATAAGTACGGGGCAGGTATCAAGACGTCGCTGCAGGAGGTGACGAAGTGAGCAATAATACCACGTTAGGGACGCTCTTTAAAAACGGCATCTTCGGCGAGAACCCAGTCTTCAGGCTTGCCCTGTCCCTCTGTCCGGCGGTGGCCGTTACCAGCGGTGTAAAGAATGGATTTCTGATGGGGATTGCGGTTCTTTTCGTCATGACCATGACGAACGTGACCGTTTCGTTGCTACGGAACTTTATTAATCCGAAGGTGCGTATTCCCTCCTATGTATTCATCACCGCCACTTGGGTCACGGTGATCGATCAGGTCATGTCGGCCTATCAAAGAGCGGTATATAAGGAAATGGGCCTTTATATCATGCTCATCGTTGCTTTCGCTATCATCCTTTCGCGGGCGGAGATGTTCGCGAGCAAGAACAAGCTTTTGCCGTCCTTCGTGGACGGCGTGGGAATGGGACTTGGTTTTACCCTTGCTCTTATGCTTCTCGGCGTGTTCAGGGAGTTTTTGGGCAAGGGATCGCTCTGGGGCGTCCACATTCTGCCGGTAAAGCCGCTTCTCATCATGATTATGCCGACAGGCGGATTTTTCGCCATGGGTCTCATGATGGGTTGGCTCAACTGGGTCGATCGAAAGTTCTTTGGCGGCGCGGGTGCGAGCAGTGGGGGACATTAGGAATAGCGAGTCTGGCGAGTCAAGCTCATTACCGGAGGTAATGCTATGTGGCAGCATGTTCTGACAATATTTATCGCATCAGCACTCATCAACAATTTTGTTTTTTCACGCTATCTTGGCCTCTGCATTTTCTTCGGTGTTACGAAAAGAATGGAGACCGCGATCGGGATGAGCTTCACCTTTACCGCCGTCATGCTGGTCGAGGCAGTCATTAACTGGGCAATCTACACCTATGTCATGGTTCCCTATCATCTGGGCTTCTTGAAAATCGTGATCTTCATAGGAACAGTCGCCGCATTCGTGCAGGCTGCGGACACGATGATGAAGAAAGTCGCGCCCGCTCTGTATTATAAGCTGGGAATATACCTCGCGTTGATTGTGACGAACTGCATCATTCTCGCTGTTCCACTCATCAATGCCGATAATAATTACAGCCTTTTCGAGAGTATGGCGCTTGCCGTAGGATCGGGGCTCGGGTTCAGCTTGGCCCTTATCATCATGGCAAGCATCCGGGAGAAACTAGAACTTGCCGACGTGCCCAGGTCATTCCAGGGGCTGCCTATTTCGTTCGTACTGACCGGTCTTATCGCCCTTGCATTCTTGGGTTTTTCCGGCATGATCACGCTGTAAGAATCTGAATGAAGAAGGTACTTAAACCATGTATGAACAAATGATGAACATTCTGCTGCAGGTGCTAAACCACGCCGTTAGTATTTTATTCAACAACGTCGTCCCGCGGATCGCAGTCGAAGGGGCGTTGGAGGCGACCGGTACAGTTCCGGCGACTACAGTCTATACGACATTAATCGTACTCGCAGGACTCGGCGTTGTTTTCGGTGTGGCGCTCGCCATTGTTGCGGCGAAGTTTGTGGTAAAGGTGGACCCCAAAGTGGAAAAAGTCCGGGAAACGCTTCCGGGGGCCAACTGCGGGGCCTGCGGATTTGCGGGTTGTATGGGCTATGCAGAGGCCGTAGTAGCGAATCCGGATGTGGCTGTGCACATGTGTGCCCCCGGCAAAGCTGCGGTGGCTGAAAAGGTCGCCGAGATCACCGGCAAGAAGGCTGAAAAAATCGAGCCCAAGATAGCCCGGGTATTTTGCCAAGGTGGTAGCTCGCTCAGCCAGAGGAAGTTCATTTACACTGGCGTGCAGGACTGCACCGCAGCGGTGCTTGCCGCAGGTGGAGACAAATCCTGCGACTACGGATGCTTGGGTTACGGCACCTGCATGCGCGCATGCCCCTTTGGCGCGATCACGATGAGCGCCGACAATCTGCCGCTCATCAGCCACGAGAAATGTACGGCTTGCGGAAAGTGCGTAGCCGCCTGTCCCAAGCAGGTAATCGAACTAGCGCAGGCTGCTAAAGCGGTAGTAATCAGCTGTCACAGCAGGGACAAGGGTATCGATGTCAAAAAGAAGTGCCAGGTTGGTTGTATTGCCTGCGGGATCTGCGTAAGAACTTGCCCCGTAGATGCCATAAAGATCGAAAACAATCTCGCCCGTATTGATCACAGTAAGTGCATCGTCTGCGGATTGTGCGTCAAAAAATGCCCCACGAGCGCAATTCACGATTATATCCCTGTACGACCGAAGGCGTACATTGATCCGACAAAATGCATGGGCATCGACGTATGCGAGAAGGTTTGCCCTGTGAACGCGATCTCCGGAGAAATCCGGTCACTGCATGTGGTCAACCAGGAGAAGTGCATCGGTTGCCGGATGTGTGAGTCACGGTGTCCCAAGAAAGCGATTACCATGATGGAATCCTCTTCAGCGACCACGCAGGCCAAATTCGCAAAAGCAAAAGAACCGGTTGCCGTATCATAGTCATTATTGTTGGAAAACCTGCACATTGCAAGGGGGGATGCGTTATTGCATCCCCCCTTTTTAGCTCACCGGCGCCATAATACTGATCAATGATGTATACTATTCCTGACAGCTCACGATGGGAAATTTTTCTGATCGCATGCAGCCAATTCTGCATAAAAGAGTTCTCGCTCTGCGTCCGAAAAACCCTCTCCCATTTTTTTGCTTGACAAAGTTTCACGCATAGGCTAAAAACAAACTCGTTCTTTATTCAACGTAATTTTCAATTTGTTTTTTTCTGGGAGGGATACATGAATCCTGATGATATAAAATATCATAGAGAGCATACGTGGGTGCGGGCAGAGGGGAAGCGCGCGACCATTGGCATTACTGACTATGCGCAGCAGCAGCTTGGTGATATCGTATACATCGACCTGCCGGAAGCGGATGCTGATATCGATGCCGACTCTGAGCTTTCCGAGATTGAGTCCACCAAAGCAACGTCACCGGTGGTCAGCCCAGTATCGGGCGTGGTCGTCGAGGTGAACGAAGACCTTGCCGACTCACCGGAGATCATCAATGAGGATCCTTACGGCAATGGCTGGCTCGTAGTTGTCGACATGAGCGATTCGACGGAGTTGAACGATTTGATGAGTAAGTCGGAATACGAAAAGTTTTTGAAAGAAGAAGAAGGAAAGTAGAAATTAGGCATGTGCGTTGCTATGATTGTACAAGGACTGAAAGGGAGAGTATATACTCTCCCTTTTTTTGTGAGGAAGATCAGACTTCAACGCAGTGTCATTGACCATCAGAGGATGAGTCCTTTATCCGTTCACATGCCTTCCGGTCAAATCTGTGGTATAATACCGTTCGATCCGGTTTATTGTTCAAGGAGCTTATCATGTCAGTGAACTTAACGATTATCGGCGCAGGACCAGGGGGGTATGTCGCTGCGATTCGCGCAGCGCAAATGGGCGCGCAGGTTATCGTGGTGGAGGCCACGGAAGTGGGGGGAACCTGTCTGAATTGGGGTTGTATCCCGACCAAAACTATCATTGCCTCTGCTGAGGCGCTCGAACATATTCGCCGCGCTGCTGAGTTTGGTATTGACGTGCCTGGGGAGGTCGGTTATAACCTCGGAAAAATCAGAGAACGCAAGGACAAGGTGGTTTCTATACAGGTCAAGGGGATCCGGGGTTTGTTCAAAAGCTGGGGGGTTAGCCTGATTGAAGGCCGAGGTTCGTTGCTCTCTCCAGATGTGGTAAGAGTTGTCCAGAGCGATGGAACGACCATGGATGTGAGGTCGGATAAAGTCATTATCGCCACAGGTTCTCGTCCCGCGAGGCTCCAGGGGTTCCCCTTTGACGGCGAGACAGTCATCACGAGCGACGATGCGGTCCTGCTCAAGCGTATTCCTAAAAGCCTGCTCATTGTGGGCGCAGGAGTGATCGGTTCGGAGTTCGCCTTCATCTACCGATCCTTCGGAGCGGAAGTGACGATGGTGGAGATGCTTCCCCGCGTCCTCTCAACGGAAGACGAAGACATGTCGGACATCATTGAACGTGAGTTCAAGAAGTCCAGGATAAAACTGATTGCGAATACGAGCGTTGAGAAGGTGGAGAAGGCAGCCGACGGGATGCTGACGGCTACCCTTTCGAACGGACAGGAGGCCAGGGCTGAGATGATCTTGGTTTCCATCGGCCGCAGCCTGAACTCTGAAAACCTGGGACTCGACGCAATCGGCGTAGCCACAGGCAGGCGAGGGGAGATCTTCGTGAACGAGAACATGGAGACGAATGTACCCGGCATCTATGCCATCGGCGATGTAACTGGTAAGATCATGCTTGCTCACGTTGCCTCTGCTCAGGGTCTGATTGCTGCTGCGAATGTACTTGGTGAAAACGAAAAAATGGACTACCGTGTTGTTCCCGCGGGAATATTCACGATGCCGGAAATCGGCAGTGTGGGCCTTCGCGAGCAGGAAGTGAGGGAAAAGGGTGTCAAATACAGGGTTGGGAGAATGCTGTACCGCGGTCTAGGCAAGTCTCACGCTATGGGCGAGATCACCGGCGTGGTAAAGATCATTGCCGACGAGACGACGGACAAAGTGCTGGGAGTACACGTGTGCGGAGCCCATGCCTCAGACCTCGTCCATGAGGGTGCTCTCGCAATTACGATGGGCGCAACCGCGAAGAAGCTCGGCAACATGATCCATGCCCACCCCACCCTTGCCGAGGGCATCATGGAAGCAGCCGAGGACGTTCATAATATGGCGATCCATTTACAGCGAACGAACAAATGAGAAAAGAAGGACATTGTTCTTTGACAGGAGTGCTTATAGCGGCGTTATTCTGTTATGGAGCTGTGGCTCCTCGACCAACTGCGGCGGATGAATGCGCCGTTTCTCTCTCGCTTGAAGACTACACCTGGAAGGAATTGAATGATAACAGTTCCCGCCTTCTGAAGGAATCGGGCGATCTCATCGGTCTGGGTTTTTCCTATCAGCATGAGCTTTCAAATCATGTGACTTTTTCACCTCGTGCCGAGATTTTCGGCGGCCAGATAGATTACGCAGGGCAGACCCAGTCAGGCATACCGGCAACGAGTACGGTAACGTATGTGGGCTCCAGCATCGAGACAGAAGCAGGGCGGAAATACGAAATCAACGGAAGTTATTATATTGAGCCATTTGGTGGTTTGGGTTTTCGCGCTTGGCAGCGTGGTATAAACAATGGGACGACGGTAAACGGCGCTTCCGCCTCCGGAATTACAGAAGACTGGGTAACCACACAGGCCTTGATTGGTATGAGGGGCGGTGTCACACCTACACCGCGATTAGCGATGTTCGCAGAGGCTGGTATGAAACTGCCGCTCTATAATGAAGAGGCGGTGTATTTTGGAAATGGTTACCTACGGCCTGATGCCAATCTCCACCCTGGTAAACAAACTTCCTTCTTCGGAGAAGTGGGGACGCGATTCCGCTGTATGAAGGCAGGCGTCTTCTATGATGGAATGCGGTTTTCCCGCTCGGATCAGGAGCGGATAACGGGGGGATATGTTTACCAACCCAGGTCGGTTCTAGATATTTACGGCGTGAAGATCGGCGTGGCGTTCTGATTCGCTGCCTTTTGCGTATCCAGATCTTCAGGACCATCCCGAGTGTTGTTTCTCGAATGTGATCACAAAACAGTTGACCAATCCTATAGCTTCACCTTTATTGTGATCATTTCGTTTTGCCGTTTGATGAGCCTTTGGCCAGGGTAAAGCATTAGCCCTGTCTGGTCATGTAAAAGCTCGACTTTGACTCGGAAGGCTGTAATTAGCAGGAATGATCGTCACTTTTTCTCATCCGCCAAGCGTTTGATGAAAGCGTTATTCTTTTTCGGCTCACCGTTACATTCCGTACGTTTTCCATGATGGTGGTGTCGATCACGGTAGTTCTTTTAGCTTCCCGAATGCTTTCAGGATTACCTCTGAGAGAGCCGGGTGAATATGGATCCCTTTGGCAATAGACCAAAAGGTTCCTTCTGCGGCCATGGTGTTCACCACTTCCTGAATCAGGATGGAAGCATGTGGACCTATGATGTGGAATCCAAGTATCTTTGCCGTTTGCCGATGCACAATCGCTTTTGCGAGCGCCTCAGTTTCCATCATCGCCTCTCCGCGTGCCACGTCAGAGTACATAGCAGTGCCCACGAGCAAGTTTTTCACCCCCACCATCTTGACTGCCTGTTCTTCCGTCAGGCCGACCGAGGCGATTTCAGGCCACGAGAACACGGCGTGCGGAACTGTCAGGAAGTTCATCCGCGATTTCTTCCCATGAACGGCATTGTGCCACACCAGTTCCACTTCGTGATTGGCGGCGTGGCGGAACATTTTTTTGCCGATGGCATCGCCGAATGCCCAAATGTTCTTTTTTGTCGTCTCAAAAAATTCATCGACAACAATGTAACCCTTTTCATCCGTTTTTACGCCTGTGTTCCCGACCATGAGGGAATCGGCGTTGGATTTCCTGCCTGCCGCAATGAGAACGTGCTGCACCATGATATCCCGTTGCTTGCCCGTCCTCCGTTCCCTCATGACAACGGTGGATACTTTGCCGTCTTGCCGAACCTCGGTTGCTTCCGTATCGGTATAAATCGTCATGCGGCGGGAGAGAGCGGTCTTCAACAACTCTGATACCTCGGGTTCTTCGTCAGGCACAAGTCGGCTGTTTCGCTGGATAATGGTCACTTTTGTTCCGACTGCGGCGAAAAAATGGGCGAACTCGGCGGCAATATATCCGCCTCCGATAATCACTATGCTCTCCGGCTTTTCCGTGAGATAGAGGGCTGTTTCATTTGTCAGATATTCGATGCTTTCAATCCCTTTTATGGGTGGAATGAACGGACGGGCGCCTGAGGACAGGAACAGGATTTTGCCTCTGATCTTGTTGTCATTTACCTGGAGAGTATATTCCCCGGTAAAGTGGGCTTCTCCGAAATAGAAATCAAAGTCCTCGGCCTTCTCCAGGGCCTCCTGAATATGATCATGGCTTAGTTGGACGGAAGCTCTCATTCGGGCCATGATCGCTGCAAAATCGATTTTGACGCTCTCAGTCGTAATGCCAAGTTTCTCTGCTTCACGGATTTCCATTATCCGGTCCGCGGGAAATACGACCAGTTTGGTCGGTATGCAGCCGACGTTTAGGCACGTGCCGCCAACGGGGCCCTTGTCCACGAGTGCCACGCTCTTGTTGTGCTGCAGAGCATCATCGATAAGATTAGTACCGCTGCCAGATCCGACAATAATTATGTCATACTCTTTCACGATTAGCCTCTTACTGATTGTAGCACCGGGAAATGAAAATTAAAAGGGACTCTGACCCAGACACTCATCAATATTCCTCCTAGCAATTGATTGACAAAAAGCTGTACTCCGGAAGCTGTGCTAAAATGCCCATGTCAGTCCACGAAAGAGAACTTAGCTCTGGTTCGTCTCTTAGGATACTCAAAGGGAAGAGTTCTATGTTAATACATGCTTAGCATATTTTGCGTGAGAGGCTTGCCGTAGGACGGGATATGAAGATAAAAGATGCTGCGCACCGACTTATTTCCTGCGGTCAAACGGGACTGCCCGCAGTCGGCGATTAAAATATTATTGACATCGTCGCGGAGTTCAACATCCTGCGGGCTATTCACGAAGACATGGATCTTTGGGAAATTTCTGTAGTGAGAATCATGACCAAAGTACTCACCGCAACAGACATCAATACCTAAATAAATGATCTCGTCCTGACGATGCTTCTTATAAACTTCACCATTATGCCGATCGTGCATTAAACAATAAATATTGGTTCTCCTGAGCATACAAACGATGGTTACACATACATACATGTCACCCCATTATTATCATTTTCTCAATGACGATCGGAAAGGACCGTTTCTGTGAAAATGGAAAAAACTCTATAGTCCACTCTTTGGGGTTCAAAGTAAACACGACGAAAGTTTATAATAAATTATCCGCATCCTCTGAACTTTCTTACTTACGCCGCTTGGGCCCTCGATTCCCGTGCAAGGTTGAAATCGAAGGTGTACACTCTGAAGTCTCCTTCGGGAAAGGCTTTTTTCATCCTGTTGACGAACTCCTCGAAAATCACCTTCTCATACTGCTGAATGTCGTAATCCCTTGTATTCTCAGTCACTCCTTGGAGGTTCATGTCCATGTAGAAATCCATATCCGGTGAAATGCGTAATCTCATAATACTCACCTCCCTCTCCAGTCTGTACCCTGAGGACAGTCGCAAATTTTGCTCTACTCCAAGTATACCGCTCCCGGCCATCAATAGGAGCGAATCTGGCACGTGCTTCAGACATCATTGTTGGATTGTAAGGTAGATCGAGCCCCCGCCTCGATAGATGAGAAGCAGCACGGCATCATGTTTGCCGATCTTGGATGCGACCTCGTCGAATTCCTGCGCGTTATGTATCGCACGGCGGTTCACTTCCTGGATCACATCGTTCGCCTGCAGCAGTCCCTGGGCTGGGCTATCGGTGCTGATGCCGGTAATCACAATACCATTTAGGTTCTCCGGCAGATTGAGCCTGTCCCGGATGCTCTGGGTGAGTTCCTGTACTGTGATGCCTTTAAGGGCATTTTCGTACTCCGCTTTTTTTGTGATTTTTTTCTCTTTATACTCACCGAGTTTCATTGAGATGGTCTGTTCTATTCTTTCCCTGACAAATTTTACGTCAACCTTGGTTCCGGGAGCCAATGAAGTAACCATATTCCGGAGGCTTGTCGAGTCGGTGATCTTCCTCCCGTTAATCTCCACGATCAGGTCGCCCCGCTTGAGGCCCGCCTTGTCCGCGGGACCGCCGGTTTCGACGCCGGCGATTAGTGCGCCCTTGGTTTTCTTGAAGCCCATCGATTTAGCCAATTCGGGGGTGAGGTTCTGGATGCTAACGCCCATCCAGCCCCGGATTACTTTCCCGTATTTGATGATGCTATCCATCACTGATTTCGCCATATCAGAGGGAATGGAAAAACCAATTCCCATGTAGCCGCCGCTCGTTGAATAAATAGCCGTATTGATGCCTACGAGCTCCCCATCCGAATTCACGAGGGCCCCGCCAGAGTTGCCTGGGTTGATGGGCGCATCGGTCTGGATGAAGTCCTCAAAATCAGCCAGTCCGATGTTCGATCTGCCAACGGCGCTTACGATACCCATGGTGATGGTTTGGTTCAAGCCGAAAGGGCTGCCGATGGCCAGGACTATGTCGCCGGCTTTCAGTTTGCCGGAATCGCCAATTTTGAGGGTAGGCAGATCCTTGGCCTGGATTTTGATGACGGCAAGATCAGTTCTTGGATCGGTGCCGACAACTTTGCCTTTGAACTCCCGTTTGTCGAAAAGGATCACTTTGATTACATCAGCGCCTTTCACGACATGGTTGTTGGTCAGAATATAGCCGTCGGAAGAAACGATGACACCGGAACCGAGAGCAGAGGATTTATATTTTCGTTTCTGCCCCTGGTTGCCGAATTGATCGCCGAAAAAATGTCTAAAAAAAGGATCGTTGAACATGCCGCCGAAGGGATTTTCTTCCTCGCTGACTGTTGAGGTTGTGGAAATGTTTACAACGACCGGCCTGGCCACTTCGGCAACCTCGGCCAGTGCATTGCTCAGTTTTCTGAGAAACTGTGCCGACTCCCGTGAAACGACCTGTTCTTTTGCAAGAGCTGGGCTGGTAATCGACAGGCCAGCTATTAAAACACCCGCGAGCATGATCAAGCCTAACTTTTTGTATCCTGAAACATGTTTTCCAAAATACCGCACTTTTAGTTCTCCTTTTTTGCAATCATTTGATAAATTTGTGAAGGTGATGACGTAAATATATCCGAGCCATTATTGCGATCGAACAGAAACGCAATCTATTGACACCAAAGAAGCAGAAAAGTTGCTTATCTATGTAATAAAACATCAATTTAATGCGTAAATATACTACTATTTTTTTGAAAATGGAAATAGAGTTGTGGAGGTATCTTCTTACCAACCTAATGGGAGAAAGTCCGTGTTTTTATCTAACGGAGGTAGAATAGGGAACTCGGCGACCACTAATCAAATGATCATCTTTATGCTATAATTCCTGCACTAAAAAGGGGATGCTGGAACTGCCCTTAGAACCCCCTCGCTTCGGCTATGGGGAGTGGTCAGAGCTGGACCGTCTGTTCGAGACGGGCGCTGTCGAGAAACAGGAGGTAGCCTTCTACGTACCGAAGTTTGAACACTTCTCTGATTGCTTCGCAGTAAACCTGAATCTGTGGCTGGTAGTGGGCCTTCCAGACAGCAAGTGATTCATCGCTGTCTAGGAGTACAGCCTTGTAATCGATGACATATCCTTTGTTGTCCTTTATTACCACGCGGTCGATAATGCCGCTTACCAGGTTGGCTCCCCTGTTGTACAGGAAGGGCAGCTCTGAGTATGCGCCGGGCCCCGGCTCAAAAACCCATGCGAACTCTCTGCGGGTCAGGACCGCATTCAGGACAGCTTGAACATCGTTCGTAAACTCCTGGATAATTTCTATGCCATTAATGTCGGGGAAATCTGTAATAATCCGGTTGAGATCATAGGATCCTGTTTTTGCATGCGCTTCGAGGCAACGGTGGAGTACGCTTCCCCTGGTGAGCGACGATACGATAGTCGGACCGGTTGAAGGTACAGAAATTTCGGTTGATTCTTCCCGGTCATGGTCTATGAAGTCTGTTGCATTTTTCCATTCGACCGATTCCGTGGGCGGGATGGGATGGATGTTGGAAATGATGCGCTCGATGTCATCAAAACGTTCGGGATCGCGGTTCAGCTCCAACTTTTCCGCAGGGAGGGGTGAGGGCTCGTTCCCGAGAACGCCTGCGAAGTGGGGTGGCCAAGCATGGATCAAAAACCCTTCCTGAGGGGTTGCTTCTTCGTCGAACAGCGGTTTCGGCGCTGCCGCGTGGAGATAATTCAGCCACGTGTTCTGTTTAATAGGTGATTTCCCTAGAGCGAGCGTGCCGATCATGATCAGATGATCGCGGGCCCGAGTCATGGCAACATACAAAAGCCGTTGATGTTCATGCCGCAATTCCTCCCTCTCTAGTTCCCACATCTCATCGTATAAGGGGTTTGTCCCATACTTGGCAGCCATCCGCATGCCGTCGCCGCCTTCGACAAGAACAAGTGGGCCCGTTGCGGCTGACTTCGGCTGCTGGTTCATGCCGGGGAGGAACACGACGGGGAATTCAAGGCCCTTGGCTTTGTGCACAGTCATGATGCTCACCGTGCCCTGGCAGCCAGGCAAGTTCAGGTCAGCGGCAGCCTCGCGCTGCTCCGAGTCGCGAATGTTTTTCACCCGTTCGACGAAGTCCTGGAGCGTCGTATAACCGCGGCTGTCGAATTCACGTGCCTCGTCGAGCAGCTTATCGATATTAAAAATCGCTTGTGGGTTCTGTTTCCCGAAACGGACATAGGCGCAGGTGTCTTCTATAATGGCATGAATCAGGCCTGCCAGCGGTGCAAGCCCCGCGTTTCGCTCCCATCTCCGGAAAAGCTCCCCTGTCTCCGGCCTGCGTTTACGAAGTGAATCGACCATCCGGGCATTGTTCTGTTTGAGATCAAAAATATCCTCGTCCGTTAGTCCGAAGAGCGGTGATTTAAGCGCCGCGGCAAGGCTGAGTTCGTCATCGTGGTTCCAAAGGGAAAAAAGAACGTTTATAAGAGCCTGGATCTCATCTTCCTCATAGAAACCAATCCCGCCGACAACACGAAAGGGAATGTTCTCTTTTTGGAGTGCCACCTCGTATTCTTTGAGCTTTGTGCGCGACTGGATTAGTATGGCGCAGTCTCGGTATTCCACTTGGCGAACGTGCCATTCATCAGGTTCCAGGTCACCACTGCCGCCAATGCCAGGAGAGAACGATTTTTCATAAACAATTGTGTTGCTCTCAATGAACGTCTTGATTTCCCGAGCAAGCACGTTCGCCTCAGTCAGTTCCGGCGTGGTCTGATTCGGCGTCCCGGGCGCGAATTCGACAAGTCTTACACTTCCCAGGTGTCCCCTGCGGTTCGTTTCAGAGCGCTGGTAGGACTTTTCCCAGAAGTGAGTAAACACCTGGTTCACGGTCTCGATGATTTGTTCTGTGGACCGGTAGTTTGTCTGGAGCGTCAGGATATTACATGTGTCTGCAGGAAGAAGCCGTACCATTTTCTCACGAACGAGTTCGATCAGCCGGTAGTTCGCCTCGCGGAAGCGGTAAATGGACTGCTTTTCATCACCCACCACGAAAAGGGTGGGCGCCATGCCTTTGTCCGTCCCTTGACCCGCGAAAAGCTCTTCAGTCAGCCTGCTTAGTACTGCCCACTGTATGTCACTGGTATCCTGGAATTCATCCACGAGGAAGTGAAGTATCTTTCTGTCGAGCCAGTAGAGGATATCCAGAGAGTCCTTGCTCTGGAGCAGGCGGTAGGCGTAGATTTCGAGATCATCGAAGTCAAGCAGACCTTCCCGGAGCTTTGATTCCTGATATTTTTTTTCAGCGCGTTGAAACAGGGTTATCAGGCTTAGAACTTTGCGGCCCGCGCTGATTCGGGCGGAAAGCTTACGAAACCGGGCCAGCATCTCCTGACAGGCAAAATAAGCTTTTTCGTAATCATCGCGGCCTTTCCCGATGAACACCTTTTTCGTGATCGGGGGACATTTGCGAGGCTGCCCTTCTGTCGTGAAATAAAGAGGAACTAGGTACGTGGAGTTTTTGAATGCCTCATCAAAGTTCCGAGTGATTGCGATGAGAAGATGATCCGCGCCCCTGTTGCGATCATAGATATCCGGCTGGGATCGGAGTATGTTTTCCATCTCACGGAAACCCGCCTCCCATTCAGTCGAAGATGACAGCTTCCGCAATTCGTCGTCGTCGTTCTCCATGCCCATGGCCGATTGCACGCCGAAGAGCAGGCCATTGGCCCCCCCTGCGTCTATTTCCATGCGCTTCAGCCTCGTCCGGATCATAAGCAGAAACCCGACGAATGCGACGAGGTCATCTGCGGAAATATCTCCGAGTGCAGCCATGAGCTGTTGATCCCGGGCTGACATCTCGAGTGCATCCTCGATGGACTTCTGAATCTTATACCCCTGATCCCGCGCATCAAGGACACCGAAGTCCGGAGGCAGCCCTGCTTCGATCGGATATCGCTTTAGCAGGTTCATGCAAAAGGAGTGGATCGTAGAGATGCGGAGGTCCTCCCTGCCTCTGATGATCTTCTTGAGCATGGCTTCGGGAAGGTCGTGCATGACGCGTTCCTTGATTTCCGCGGCGGCCTTGTCTGTAAAGGTGATGGCCACGGCCTGATCGATGTGGAGGCCTCGATTGTCAAGCACGTCCAGCAAAGCGAGAAACCGGTCTTTAAGCGCACGGGTCTTGCCCGAGCCGGCAGAGGCGGAGAGATGTACGGACTTGCCGGTATCAGTGGCTTTTTTCGTGATCTGATTGTGAAGTTCGGCGGTCATGTTCCTCTCGGGATCCAATGCCTATCATTCCTCATGCCTGCACATGATGCTATTCGGGCAGTATCTGCATTTGCTTTCATCCTGCGGTTTGGCTGGAAAGTCGCCAGCGAGAATGCCCTCGACCGCCTTGCAGGCCCTGTCCAGGCTTTGTTTTAAAATTGTCTCGAATTCTTCTGCGGTCCTGGCGCTAGCCTTGGGTTTTGACGACGGCTGGTCGCTCAGGACTTCTTTGTCGAAGAGCACGACGTCGCGCGCGGACGCACCGAACTTTCCCGACAGATCGTAATAAACGAGTCCGATGGGCGTCTTCAGCACAGGGCTATCGGATTTCAGCGCTATCCGGGCCATAGCCGCATAGACCGGGAGCTGGAAGATGTCCTGATCAGTACTTATTTTAGGCTGAGGATACTTGCCCGTTTTGTAGTCCACGATCATGAAATTGCCGTTTTCGTCGACGTCGATGCGGTCGATCTTGGCCGATAGCTCGACTTCTGTTCCATTCATCAGAACAAGACGATATCCTTCAATTTTCCGCTCGAGATACGCTGGCCTCATTCCCTGCTTCCAGAATTTCATCTCGGATTCGAGGAAGCGTTCGGTCATGACCGCAAGAAACAGTTCCTTGTTGCGCCGGTTACGGAACGTGTCGGCTTCGGCATCAAAAGTGGAATCCGCTAGCTTGTCCAGGAGAGCACGGGCTTCCCCGCGGTTTTCCTCGGTGACTGCTTTGTTCCAGGAAAGATAGAAATTTCGAAGGATCGTGTGCACTTTGCTGCCCAGTTCAGGCGGAGAGATGTCTTCAGTCACTTCCTCGAGCGGCTTCATGCCGAGGACCTTGAGGACATAGTAATCATAGGGGCAATTAATATAAGTGTCCAGCTCGGTAACCGAAAATTCCCGTTTCAGTGGCAGGACACGCGGTGAGGCTGATTCGACCGGATGGTCGCCGATCGCCGATTGCACGCCGGCCATCCCTTTGATATTTGCGGATAGTACGGCTGACAGTCTCTGATCGGAGCCATGGATGGCGATTGCCTTTGCCAACTCGGGGATACTGCGGCTCTCCTCGATTTTCAGGCTAGACTGGATGCCCGACGTTTTCGCAAGTCCTCTATTGATCAGACCGGCCTTCCTAAGCGGTGTAAGCTCATCCAAGAAGGGTGACGCAACCGTCGGCCGGTCCCCTTCATTCTCCGGATAGATCAGCGTTACGCTTGCCGCTGAAAGCAGGAGTCGGTAGAAGTTATGTGCTGCGGCCATGCGCGTTCGCTCAAGCGTGCGTACGCCGAGGGCTTCGAGTGTGGCTTCAGGCAGAAAAATGTTCTGAGGCAGACGCTGGGGGAACTTGGCGTCTGTGAGACCGCCGAAATAGATTTCGTTCCATGCATGGCCTCTGCTCTCACTCAAGCCCAGAATCTGGACCCCCCCTTCATCTTCCGGAGGAACCTGGAACCGCGTATGCATGAACGTCTTTCTTAGCATGAAAAGCCATTCGCTGAAGGTATATCGGTATTCGGAAAAGATAGTTCCCGCGCGGCCGAGGGACGCTAGTGTTGCAGTCAGCTTTCTATAAGCCTGGAGATTAGTGTTGAGTGGGCCTTTAATAGCACCAACTCGCGATTCGACTCCTGACCAGGTTATGAGAACGGCGAGTCTTTTCATCCAAAGGGCAAGGGGCGCCGGCTCTCCTGTAGAAAAGGGATCCAGGGCCTTGAAGAGATCAGTCAGCGGACCCATAAGGATGTCTCTGCCCTTAATATCACGATATTGATGTTGAAGTGCTGCTATGAGTTTGTGCTTCCCTCCGGGAATGCGCCTGTCTCTCATGATGCGGTCAAGGGTAGGCGCCACGAGCTGTGATTCGCCGAATTTCAGAAAGGGCGAACTCACGATCCTCATCAAGGAAGGGCCGGAGAAATCTTCTTGGACCGCGCGAAGCAGTGACAATACGGCCATGGTTACGGGAGATGTACTGAGCTGCCTGCCGAGCGCCCGGTTGTAGGGTATGCCGAAATCATTGAATAGTTCCTCAACAAGCGGCCCGTACTCATCGAGTGTGGGAAAAGCCACAAGGATCGAATCCGGCGCTGTGCCCTGCTGGAGGGATTTTTTTATCTCGCCGGCGATAAACGACACTTCTTCTCGGGTGCTAACCGCAGAAAGGACGCGGATATTCTTATTGAAGGCAGCAGCCTGTGGAGCCTTTTCCGCTTCCCAGGCAAAAGGCTTGTCCGAAAAAAGCACCTCGCTCAAATACCCGTCTTCAATGCTCGCAGTAGCAGTGGAAGATCCGGGCGAGAGGCCGAGGCAGCTGAGAAAATCCTTGGTCAGCCGGAGTGGATGATAATTCCTTGCGCGTCTGATGCTTTCCTCCGATGGAGCTTCAACGAGGATGGTGCAGCCGGGATGAACCACGATCTTTCTCATGAGCCGGGCCTGAACCTCGTCAACATCATTAATCCCGTCGATAATTATCCGGGTATAGGGCGACAGCCATGCCGGGTCAAACCGGTCAGCGAGAAGCGTGAGCGTACCAGCAGGATCGAGCAGGTTTTTTTCCACCATGATACGTTCATACCGCTCATAGGCATCAATAAGCAATTTTACTTGGTTTCTGTCCGAAAAATCGCTGTTCCGGACCGTTGCTTCGAGCCTCTGCGACGTGATTCCCGCCGACGAAAGCTGTTCGAGCATGTCCGCCACGACCGCGGATAGGGACGGAGCAAGGATATCAGGGTGATCACCGAAAGAGGATTTTCCCGAGATCAGTTCCTTGACGACCCCTTCGAGCAGAATGAGCCTGCTATTCTCATCCATAAGCACCGGGCCATTGATTTTTGCGTAGAGGTGATACAGGAACTGATGGAGGGTCCGGACCTCGGGCTGAACCAAGGCAGCGGATCCGTAAAGCCGATTTACCGCAGCCAGGAAAAGCCGTCCATATGACCGTTTCATTCGTGTTGCGGGTACGAGAATGAGGACGTCGCTATACATAAACGGCGGACCCGGGCGCGAGGCGATGATCTCTTCAACGAGGCGGTTTCTTTCGGCCAGCCCTGCATTTCCGTATGGCAGTGTCATGATGCTCATCGTTCGATGATTATGCCATAAGTCCCATAAATTAACAATGTATTGGTCTACACTGCTACTGGCAAGGTACTTGTCACGGAATTCGTATGAAGTGCTTTTCGGGAGGGCCGGGAAGGAAAATTTATTGACAATAAATATTGCATGATCTATAATTCAAAACAATTGTTATGCAATTTAAAATTGTGACTGATAAATGTACCGGATGTGTGACCTGCACCGATATTTGCCCGACCGAGGCAATAAAGATCGAAAACGGCAAAGCGAAAATCACCGTGGAGTGTATAGACTGCGGAGCGTGTCCCCGCGTCTGCCCCGAGGGCGCAATTAAGATGCAATTGGCGCCCGCTCTGGTGTTGACGGTTAAATAATTCTGAGGAGGCTGGCATGGCAGAAGCGGTAACGAGTGCAACATGGGAACAGGAAGTTCTGAAAGCGTCCGGACTGGTCCTGGTGGATTTCTGGGCGGTGTGGTGTGGGCCCTGCAGGATGGTGGCGCCAATCGTGGACGAGATTTCCAAAGAGTACGAAGGCAAGCTCAAGGTCCTGAAGCTCAACACCGACGAGAATCCCGAGGTGGCCGGCAAGTATCGTATCATGGGCATTCCGACTCTCATGTTCTTCAAGAGCGGTCAGACAGTGGATCAGGTGGTCGGTGCCGTGCCGAAAGCGCAGCTCAAGACCAAGGTTGATACACTGCTCGCAAAGTAGATGGCCCGCATTTCTCTAGCCGGCTGCATTCTGGGTCTGAACGTTCCGGTTTTGTAGGCTGCCCGGTTCACTGGGCGGTCTCACTTTTCACGGCAGAGAAAGACTTCTGCCGAAGGAGAAGTCTTAATGTTGAGGAAATATCTGGCATCATCTGTTATTGTTCTGGCAGTCTTGTTCGGCTGTACTAATAAGGGCGCATCGTCAGGCGGTAACGTTGCAGCCGACTTTACACTTCAGGATTTGAACGGCAATAATGTCAGGCTCTCGGACTACCGGGGCAAGGTTGTCCTGCTCGAGTTCTGGGCCACATGGTGTCCGCCCTGTCGCGCTTCAATCCCGGGGATAGAAAAGCTGTACAATGATTACAAGAACAAGGGTCTCGTTGTTCTAGCTGTTTCGGTCGATGAAGACGGATGGGACCAGGTCAGATCCTTTATTTCAAGTAACGGCATAAGCTACACGGTCCTCAAGGGCGATAATGATGTTGAGAAAAACTATCAAGTTCGCACGATTCCGATGATGCTCATTTTGGACAAGGACGGCCGGATATCGAAACGATATCTCGGATTCGGAAACGAAGAAGACCTAGATAAGGATGTCAAGGCCATTCTTTGAACGGGAGCCTTAGCGCTTCCGGTTTTTAATTGACAAGATATAGACCTGCCGCTATAATGTTTTTCGAAAAAGCGGGCGTAGCTCAGCTGGTAGAGTACAAGCTTCCCAAGCTTGGGGTCGCGGGTTCGAAACCCGTCGCCCGCTCCATTTTATCCCATGTATTCAAAGAGTTATTTGTATAAACCCCAATTTTTTGCACTTCTTGTGCACCACCAATAACAGTACGTAACATCTGAAAATTCAGAATTGCGCACTTCTTTGTTATTTCGGTGCTGCTATGGCCAAGGGCTTTTGATATTACATCCAAGTTAACCCGCCTATTAATCGCCTGTGACGCAATCGAGTGCCCTGTGGCGTTGTACAAGCTAATATAAGGTGTCAGCTTTTTGCATGCCCTATGTGTGCTCTATGCATGTTTTCCGCATTCCACCGGCCGTATATGGCTTTCCTATTTCAGCGGGTCTATCTGTCAAGAAACAAAGAGACGGTTGTTTTATTTTATTAAATATCAAAGAGTTAAGTGCTTTTTGCTGTCACCAACCTGTCATCAGGCGAAGCCACGATGAAAAGCTATGATGACTTCAAACGGGAACTCGCGGAAATTGACGAAAATCTCGTTCTGAGCTATTCCTTAACCTATCTTCCGCAGTTGTCAAACCAAAGTTTTTATTATTCAAGAAGATAGCTCTCTCAAATGGCCAAATTCTGCACTACATTTTGAACTATCTTCGGTCTGTTCGGAAGCGGCAGCTTGAGTCTCTGCAGGAGCGGTTGCAACTCCTTCGGTGCCTTGCTCACCACGCGTAGTCTAATCGTGGTGTCGCGCGTCGGCAGCAAGACATCAAGTGATTGTACTCTGCACAGTTGTTCGAGCAGTTTTCGGGGTGCAGTGCCGATGCCAGAGCAGGACATCCAGTGTGACAGCATCCGCCACATCGCGAGCGCGAGAAAGCATACAAGGATATGCGCCTGTGTACGATCTTTCTTTTGATGGAAGATCGGGCGCATTCCGAGATCACTCTTGGTGATTCGGAACGCATCCTCCACCTGCGTAAGCTCGATATAGGTCTTCCAAAGCTCTTGAGGATCCTTTTCCGGCCAGTTCGTGCGCAGGAGGTAGCTGCCACTCGTTGCGAGCGCCCAGTGGTATCGTTCTTCATTTTTTTTGACGTTGATGGCCAGGCGCCCGGCTTTGCCGCTCCCCGTCTCGGTGACCGTAACCTCGTATAGTGACGCGGCGCGACTATTACGTTCCAGGAGTCTGCCGATTCGAAGCAACGCCTTCTGCTTGTCCCGAAGTTTGCCGGCACCGGCTTGCTTCTGCATTTTGGCGAGGCCGTCCTCCAATCGGGTGATAAACCGGTTCAGGATGGCCTGCTCCTTCTCCTTACGTCCCTTTGAACGACAAAGAAGGAATGTTTCTTCACCGCTGTCTGGATGAGGGCAGAGCTTGATCTCCACATCGGGCCGTACCACATGCCAGTTCTCCTCCAGCAGCTCGCGTTCGAACTTTTTAAGCATGGACCTGGGCGTGCCGACCAAGTATCTTGCTCCTCGTGCGCGCATGAATTCAAGATTTTCTTCGCTCACCATGCCCCGGTCCATGACCCATATCCGTTCGGCTTTGCCGTATTTTTTCTCCATCAGCTCGATCATCTCTTCCACGGTGGTCACATCGGTCCGGTTTCCGTCAAAGACCTCGAAGGCCAAAGGCAGTCCTTCTTTACTCGCTACAAGCCCGATCGTTACCTGTACGCAATCAGGCCGACCATCTCGGCTGTATCCGCGCTTTGCTTGCGGGTTTCCCTTCATGGCTCCTTCAAAATATGTTGAGGTGATGTCGTAGAAGAGGAAGTCGAACCGGCTTCCGAAGAGCTCTCCGTACCGCTGCTGCAAATGCCTGCACAAGGCTTCCTTGTGTGGCAGCAGTTCATCGAGCGCGCGGTATAGTCGGTCATCGTTGACCTTCTCCCGAGGCACCCCCAAAATATCATCGAGCGCCGTTGTACCGTACCAGAAGTCGGCGATTTGAAGTTCCGACGATGGCGCGCAAAAACGGGCCAGAACTAGGATGGAGGCCATGATCGACCACGGGATTTCTTCCTTGCCGGACTTTATATGCTCCGCGCAAAACTCCGAAAGCCGAAGCCGCTTCCACAATGCAAGGCCGAGATACACATCACCGAAACTACGAAGGCGCTCAACCTGTACTCCGCTGATATTAACTGTTGCCCATGATGGAACATCGTTGTCTTCTTCAAACAGCGATAATGATGGCGCGGGGGCCGTCCAGTATTCTCCCAATGGCTTCCCATCTGATCCGTTCTTCACGATCCAGACCGGGGAGCTTGCCGATGGTGGCGACAATTCGTTGTCGCGGGCCTTTGGCAGTGCGTTCGCTTTCTACGAGCGTCCAGGTCTCGTAGTCAACGCCTCCGCTCTTTTTGCGATGTCGCCGCAGATACATGCTGTCATTATGCCAAGGTGAATTCTGCTGCGCAAGAGGGTTTTCTGCACTACACACGGTTTTCAAAGATCTGATGCTGAAAAATCAAAGAGATGATTGCACAAAACAACTTAAAATCGCTATAAAAACGACGCATCTGCGGAAGATGGGTTAACTTCTGGGATGATGTCACGAGCTAGCTGCCGACGCTAATTGAAGTGTCCTCCGAGCAATTCCGATTTCGGCGGCTATCATGCCATTGGTTCGCTGTCATTGGTTCGTAAGGGTGCGCTTTCCGCATGCTTCTTATTCCGCCAGGCTTTAGCTCTGAGGTTCATAGCAGACAAAATTTCATTTCACTGAAGAATCTGTTCACCCTGCTCCAAGATTGATAATTCTGCACGGAGGTACACGTTATGCCATAGTTCACATGGACTGATACAATTGTCGAGAGAGCCTAAGCATATTCAGGAGTCAGCAGTAATAAAAATCCTGAAGAAAAAAGCAAATGGAACTTCAAATGAGTCAAATGTTGTTTCCGGTGAGTCTGTCGGGATGTAGAAGATAAAGCATGGTGGGGAATATTTAATTGATTAGATTCAAATCATCTATGACTTCATCAGAGGTTTTGTGGTGAACAGTAGCTACGATACATTTTGCTTCGTAGTCACTTAGAAGAGATTCTGTTTGCATAAATTCTTTTATAAAATGCAATGATTCCGAATAAGATTTTAAACAGATTCTTTTAATCAATATGTTGGCAATTAATGATTTGTCTTTTTCATTAAAACTTTCCGTATCCATTTTAGACACCTCCTTCTATCCGCTGTAGAGGCTCAAAATGGAATTAAGACACATAAATCTCCTTTTGTCAAATGTGTCATAAATCCCAATTTAGTCAACACTTGCGTCATAATACACATTATATTCATTCCACTTTGTATCTTGGTATGGAAAAAAATGTTTACAATCATGTGTTTCAGCAAATGTACGCACATCCCGCCATTATGAAAACAAACCAATTGTGATTATGACCTGTTTCGTATCTCTGTCTCCTTATTCTCAATAATTTAATCCGAGTTTTCTTAATTTAAAAAACCACCTTACGATTACAATAGGTGGTTCTGTTTTTTTTACAATTCAGCAGTTGAAATCCAATCAATTCAAATCGAGAAACTTACCACCTCTAATTTTGTCAATAGGTTCATTAAATGCACCAGAGGGATATTCAGATATTGTAAGACCATATGTTATGTCATTGCCACATTTACATTTGAATTCGTCTTTTGCGAAATGCATGGTTTCTTTGCCCATACCCCTATCGTGGGATTCAACTTCTACAAAGGTTAGTTTAACGCTGATTCTATTCCTGCACTTTGCACATTCAATAGTCGCTGATGTTGGTAACAATGATTAAATATCCTCTCACTTTACTTAGAATGATGGAGCTTACAATAGTTCCGTCACTAATGCAATTTTAATCTTTGGTGAAATTGGGAGCTACCCCCCTTTGTTGTGCCACTTGCAATTAGAGGTTTTTGACAACTCTTGCAGCTTGAATTCAGCCGGCGTCAGGTCGCCCAGAGAGCTATGCAGCCGAGTCTGATTGTAATCAACGCGCCAGTCCTCGATGATTTTCCTGGTCTGATCGAGGCTCATGAACCGGTTCTCGTTCAGACATTCATCCCGGAACCTGCCGTTAAAGCTCTCCATGTAGCAATTATCAACCGGCTTACCCGGGCGTATGAACTGAAGCTTGATCCCGCGTTCATACGCCCAGACATCTAGCGCGTTGCTGATGAACTCCGGGCTTTATTTGTTCATCTATCCTAGGGTTATTTTTTATTACGTGCAAGTAGACTGTAAAAGCTGGGTGAATTTAACCTCCCCACTCTTACGATATACCTGAATCCCTGAATCTTGTATAATCACCACAGCATGAAACCCATCCATCCATACACAGAGCCATTCGGGATGTGACGAATTTCCTGCAGGGATACGGTATCAGTACCCCGTTATCCGTCGCTCCTTATTTACTAAGATCGAACTTTCCGCCTCCTTTGTTAGCGACGGTGATTTCGTGGACGATTTTAGCGGTTGTTTCCTCTTGTTGGAATCAGGCTTTCGATGTTTTTGACCTTACTTTAAAAGCTGGTTTTGTCCTTTTCTTGTGAATTTATGCTATATTTCCATCACATCCATCTTGGAGGTTATATCGAGGAACACGTCTACTTAGCTTCAGATCCGCGGCAGCCTTGGAAATCAGCATAATAGAGATCGTGGCCGCAGGGAACGTACTCACAATTCAAGTACGCCTTTTTCTGAATTTCAGCGGCAACATCATCGTCAGAATCGCCCCCGTTCCGGTCGTCGCCTACGTTTTTCTGGAGTAATGGGGATTTACGTTGAACAGGAGGTTACTATGAAGTGGTATCATTATATTGCCTGTTTTTTCGCAGGTGCGTTATTAGCCAATACGGTTCCTCATTTTGTGCAGGGCATTTCCGGTAATAGTTTTCCAACCCCTTTTGCTAATCCACCGGGCAAGGGATTGTCATCGCCAACAATCAATGTTCTGTGGGCATTATTCAATTTGGTAGCCGGATATGTCTTATTCAGAACGGGCAGGGTTTCTTCAGCAAACAAGTGGAGTCTTCTTGTCTTTTTTGCAGGCATTGCCTACATGAGCATAACGTTAAGCATCGTATTTGTGGGTAGAGTTCATTAGGGCTTGAAAAACTACTCCTGACCGATTCTCAGGGGAGTTAGTTCGATGCCGTTGCCATTCAGCATTTCAAGAGATTGTTCAGGAATCTTATCTATACGGGATTAACCAGAGAGCCAAGCAGCTACACTTTTTTGTCGGCAGCAGGAAGGCGCTGTCAATGGCGGTGAAGCAGATTGATAATCGGAAGAGGCAGACGGCATTGAGTTATTATATTTGATTATGGATTAAAGGAAGGGTGTATCCATTAGGGATGCCATTTCAATCCCTTCCTAATAAATGATGAGGGTATATGCCTGAAAAGAAGAATCGAATTATTGTAGATATTGATAACACCCTTTGGGATTTTGCATCTGCTCTATGGAAAAAGATTGCTCATTATGGTGTACCACAGCCATCAGAGTGGCAAGGGGATTTTTATAAACGATATTTTTCACTTGAACAACTCCTGAGCTATGTGGATAAGGTTCATGATGAGCAGGATGAAAGATACCCGCCTTTTCCTGATGCCGTTAATTTTCTATCTTGTCTGAGAAAAAAAGGTTGCCACATTACGATTGCTAGCCTTCGGAATCCTAATAAGAAGAATGTTACTGAAAAATGGTTGAAGACCCATCGGCTTGTTTATGATGAACTCTATCTTGTTCCCGATAAGTCAGTATTATTCGATGACCATCATGCCATTGTAGATGATGACTTACGAACACTGGATAAGGCGGTTAATAAGGGATTGATTGCCACAGGGCTAAAATTTGCTTGGAATAAGAATTCGAACCACACGTTGTTTTCAGGGTTGACGGATGTTTTTGGGTATCTCAATAAAACTGATTGTTGCAGGGATTAAAGGTAAAGGAGAATTGCCCATGGTCCTATTGATAAAATGGCTGGTATATTCAGGCATCATCTATTTGACATGCTGGTTGTTGCCGGGAATTAAAGTTACGGATTTTAGGGTTGCGGTTATAGTTGCAGCTGTATTAGGGATAATCAACGTGATTGTTAAACCAATTTTGATATTACTTACGTTACCTATTACGATTTTAACTTTAGGGCTTTTTTTGCTCGTCATAAATGCGCTGATGCTAATACTTGTATCCCATTGTGTTAGCGGATTCGTGGTTGTAAGTTTTGGATGGGCCGTGCTGGGGGCTTTGATTATTTCTATCTTGTACCACTTGATATTTTGGTAATAAAGTTTATTATTCTCCATTGCACCCAAAAACTCATAAAAGAACTCGGAAGCCCACCCCTTCGGAATACTGGCGTGCAAATCACGGGTCGCGGTAACTGGTACGCCAACCTACTTACGATTAATCGGAGAAAATGCATCCTTTTCACCAACGAGAAGACTTTGTAATCCTTCCTTATACCTAAGGTTAAGAAAGAGAACCTAAAGAACATTGTTGATGACTTTCTGTTCAATATGAACTTGAAATTACAGGCAGAGGGATTCCCTATTGAGGTACTAAGCAAGGTCATGAAGGAGTACACGGATAGCGGTTTTGCCAAAACCCCTAGCAAGCCTGTTCTGGGTTCTATGAATGAATTCACCTTTCGGTATAAATCCCATATGATTGAGCGTTATGGTGGCATTGAGAACATCAAGATTCTTGGAGTCAACAAGGATATTAACAAACCATCATGGGGGGAATAAATTATCTACGTCCGATAGAGAGCTTTTACTCAGGGGAGAAATTACCAGAGGACATATCGGGGGTGTAGTCTATGTATTTTTACGAAACGGCTGACTGATTTAAAAATGTTGATAATTTTCACCTACTTATGAAGTCAGGAATGAATCATTAATATTTTTCTAACTTATTGTTATGATAATATTAATATTGCCTAAATAATGTGCAAGTTACGTTCTGGTTAAGAATAAGAGCCAAATACTTATAATTTTGACACTCTTTTGCACAGGTTGTCCACATGGTTTGTTTGTAGAACATATAAGCCATTATTTTTTCAAAGTCCTAACCCCGTATGAGCAATTTATTTTGAATGGTACTTTTTTATTTACTCAAGTTTTGCGGGTGCAAATTTGTAAACCGGTGAGGTTTTGAAATGGCATGGCAGTATTATGTGACTGAGCTTAGGAATAAGTAGAGGGAGATGCATCTTGCGAGGAATTTACTTTATTCGGGTGCCAAGGATATGGTCAAGAAATTAGGGAAACAGTGAAGTCGATGAAATAGAATCACGATTTCCTCGGCTACTTCCCATGAAGAATACATTATGCTATACTACGCTGAATTGGTAAATTCCTGCGGGCATCTAATAATATATGGGGGCTAAGATGATGATTAAGAAAAGTAAAGACATTTCAAAAAAGAAACCTATTAAGGCTGGAAAGGTTCAAGGCATGAGCAAGGTTGCTGCAAAAAAGAAAGTAATTAAGACTGAAAAAGTTCAAAATGCTAAAAACATTGTTAATGAGATAGAAATGGATTCTGAAGCAAGGATGCTGCAAGATGTCATAGTCATGGCAGAAAATGTGGGGCTTGACGTAGTGAACGTGATTAAAACAGCGCTTATAAGGGCAATCCAGAGAGCCGAGGGGAGTAATGAATGCTATATGTCTGAGGAAGCACTAAGCTGCGGTCAGGTGAATTGCCTTTGGCGTCAAGACTGTGCTCCATTTTGAGTTTGGTTCGAAAGACTCTTCCGATGAACCTTTGAATAGATAAATGACTCATGGTTTGAGTCTTGCCGTAATCTGCCTCTCGCTGCCCTTATGCAACAGTCTTTTATCGGTAATCTGACCGCGACCAGCGACCCCAAAAAGCTGGGGAAAAACACTGGCGGCAGCAGGAAAGCTCTTTAAATGGCAGTCAAGCAGATAGACAGTCGGAAGCTGCAAACGGCTTTGAGTTATTTGGTCATGAATTGAAATTGTATCAGCAGGAATTTAGCAGGACAGCCAGGATGAAGCTGAACTTTATATTATGAAAAGTCATACCTTGGATTTTGAGTGTTCGAGGTTAGTTCCAAACTTTTTGCCTCTGCAGACGCTTTAGGCTACCCTCTTTGTCGCAGGGCTTGCACACCGCATCTTGCGTTGAGCGAATTAAAACGTGTTACCTCCGCCTCAAAACCCAAGGTATTTTTATGAGTGACCTTTTTTTCTAAAGTATTTAGTGTTTATGGCTATTAACATAGCCGATGCAATCTTTTACGTCAAGGGAATAAGTAATTTCTCTATAGTCTGCCATTTAGTTTCATGTATTTGAATTCCTTATTGCCGTTTTATATTTCTTATATCCCATTGTTAGGATTCGCTCTGCATATAGATAGCATAATGCGTTGGGCAGGTGCAAATATGCTCATTACCGTTACCGACAGTAAATTTGTAGGAACAGGAAATGTCATCTGTATCCTTCTCAGTCTTTTACATGAAGCATTCTTTCATCGAAACACTTCTCAATTTTACATTGAAGCAGGTGTTCGCAACCGCCTGTGGAAAGGCAGGAAAAATTATTACAACATCTGGTAGTCATTTTTATTGCTTCATCTAATACACCTGATACGCAAAATTCCATTTAATTCCCTTCGTTCTCAACATTACAGTTAGTTTTAGTGGGGTTCAATGCAGACGACGAAACAGCATCATTTGAAAATATCGGGGATAACTGTTTAAGCACAGCAGACCATCTGTATGCATTTATTAGATAGCTAATGCCACTTCCCTCAAAGTATGATTTTGTTGTATAATCCTCCATTCACAACCAGCCGATAACCTCAGGTACTCCAAACCAGCTTTTGGCATTTATTGTTCACCATCTCATCGTGTGCATTGTGCCGCGATTTCAGTTTAACTGTAACGAGAAACATTGCATTATTAGTGCTCGTAATTAAAACCAAGATTCCTCCCGATGCAGGGCCGTATATGCTTAAAAGCCTAGCCAAGCTGGCTTTAGAGTCTATGCCATCAATTATTTCAAGAACATCGTTTTTTGGTTGTGTAATCATACTCAGTGGGAATTTTACCATTTATTACTGAATCCGCATAAACAAGAAGCGCACCCTTCTTTCGGATAAATAGCATTCTCTGTACACCACAGAAATATCAGGCATAAATGGGTCAAGTACTGATTAAGCCTAATCTCTTTCTTCTATTGGTGTCATTATGATATATGTCTGTTTCTTCTACTGATAAGTCGGCGGACCCATTGTTGAGATTATGATTTCATTAACCTCTTCTTCGTTCAGGCCGAGTTTTTCATTCATCAAGACAGTTTCTGCCTTTGCCTTGATAAAGCTGCAATGCCATCCCCAGTCCATCTTATAAAATCCGGGTTCATCCTCAACGGCAACGCATACGATAAAAGCACCTTCTTTGTTGCGTTCGGAATTAAGAACAAAATATGCTATCCGTCTACCTTTAAAAGCAGCCTCTACAAAATCCGCCACTTGATTGCTCAACTCAACTTTTTCCTTTGCTATAGATACAGTTCTTTTCTTTATTGTAGAAACAGGCTTTTTCTTTGATGGGCTTATGGGCTTTTTCTTTTTTGCTTTCATTAACAACCTCCAATTATTCTGGTTCCTTCTCAAACTAAGTGGGTAATGGTATAGTAGAGGCCACGAAAAGGAGGGCTTCTATGCAGATACCGGAATCACTTTTTGAGAAGGCGCTTAAAGTTGAATCACCTTGGAAAATCACCAGGATTGACTTTCAGGAAAATGTGAAGCACCTGTATATTGACCTTGATTTTCCGGAAGGGAGCCTTTTCCCTTGTCCCCGTTGTGGCAAGTTGGTTACAGCATACGATACGAAGATAAAGACATGGCGGCACCTGAACTTTTTTCAATACGAGTGTTATTTACGGGTACGAATGCCACGAACGGACTGTCCTCAAGACGGCCCCTTACGTGTAGATGCGCCGTGGGCGCGAGCAGATGCGGATTTCACCCTTCTGTTTGAATCGTTTGCTATGACGTTATGTCGGGAGATGCCAGTCAACACCGTGTCACGGATTATTGGGGTTGATGATAACAAACTCTGGCGGATGATGCGGCACTATGTTGAGGCTGCACGTCAAGAAGAGGATTATTCAGAAGTAACGCGACTCGGGACGGATGAAACGTCCAAGTGCAAAGGGCATGATTATGTCTCCCTCTTTGTCGACCTGGACGAGAAGAGAACGATCTTTGTGGCCGAAGGCAAAGGATCGGAGACGGTAGTCGCATGTACACAAGATTTGCGCGAACACGGTGGTGAACCGGAGAATATAACGGATGTGAGTATAGATATGTCCCCGGCATTCATTAAGGGAGTGGAAGATAATTTTAAGAACGCGCAAATCACGTTTGATAAGTTTCATGTGATGAAGATTATCAACAAAGCCGTAGATGAAGTGAGAAAAATAGAGTCGAGAGGACAGGATATTCTCCGCGGCCACAAGTACCTTTTTTTAAAAAACAGGGCGAATTTAACAGACAATCAAAGCGAATCACTTCGGGCGATAGAATCGCAGCCGCGATTGAACCTGAAGACAGTGCGGGCGCTACATATCCGAGAGAACTTTCAAGATATTTATAAAGAGTGTGACAGCGAGACATTCGGGCGAGCACTGAGGAAATGGTATTTTTGGGCGACCCATTGCAGAATACCGCAAATCGTTGAAGCAGCTAAGACGATCAAGAACCATTGGTCGGGTGTTGTAAGATGGTTTGAGAGCAAAGTAAACAATGGAATTCTCGAAGGCCTAAATAGTTTGGTTCAGGCAGCAAAGTCGAAGGCACGAGGATACCGTACTTTCAAGAACTTCTCGACGATTATCTACATGCTTACTGGTAAGCTCGACTACGGCAAGGTCGGACTACCCACTTGAGATGAGAAAGAACCATTATTCTTCTATTTTAGTGTTATTTTGTATGAAGTGCAAGAAGACCGTGAAAGCCTGTGAGTATCTTGACCTTTATCCCTGCCCCGTTTCTGTTTACCGGATAGTCTAAATCCTGTATAATCTGTCAACCATGAAATCAGCCACCCAATATCGTAAAGCAACCTCTACAGACTTCGCGGGAATTATCCGCTTGCAGAATGACAATCTCATAACTGCTCTTCAAGGGAAGGATTTATCTCAGGGGTTTCTGACCATACCATTGTCAGTGGAACAACTTCACAGGATAAACAGAGAACATGGCATATACGTTGCTTGCCAGGGTAAGGAAATCATCGGATACCTGATGGCACAATCTGTCGAAATAGCTACGGGGTCACCTTTGATAGCCCGCATGCTTAGCAGACTGAAGAAATTCATATTCGAAGGTGTTGTCTTGTCATCTTGCAAAGTGTTTGTTTATGGACCTGTCTGCATTGACAGGGAACACAGAGGACAAGAGATATTAGAAGAATTATTTAAGGTTATGCTCCAGACATTGCAAGGTAAATATGATGTAGGTGTTGCTTTTGTTTCAGCACTGAATCCCCGTTCCTATAATGCTCACAAGAATAAACTTGGGATGCGGATAGCTGATGAATTTGAATTCAATGGACAGAAATATTGGACTCTTGTCTTTGCGGTGAAACAGAAAGACCAAAAGTGATAGATAACTTTTTTATGTAGTAGCCGGAAACTCGCCATTCATCATCTTTTTCCATCATGGGTACGACTATTTCTATTTCTTCTCTCTTGTTCCCGAAAGATGAAGACAACACCAGCTACTTCCTTCAATATGGTATACTTATTTTCAGGCATTGTAGGACAGGAAGTAGGAATTTGCAAGACGAGAACAGAACTACACGGGTAGCTTGTGCACCAGAATTGTGCAAAAAAAACACAAATTTGACTATGCTAACCTTTTGAATTATCATCAATGTGGTCGAGGGGCTTATCGGGTTAGAAACCCGTCGCCCGCTCCATTTTTATATCAATAATCCGGGGGTTATCTCTCGGATTTTTTGTTTTTCGTGAATTCTTCGGGACTGTCCCCGCCACAATCTTTTGAACAATCAGGCATCACTTGTTCGCGGGTAGCTACGGTTTTCGGCGGCCCAAGAATTTGGTGCAAGATTTCGAGAAATACCGGTTTTAACCGCACGATCTCAACTTTTATTTGCATCTTTTACAAGAAAGTCAGTAATACCTTTGGCCAATATATATTGTGATTAGACCTGATCCTGCTGACTTATCTTTTAAAATCATCATTAGTAGCGCACGACCTCATATTCTGATTCGGCTGGGAGGAGTTTATCGTTGTCTTGAAAGCGTCTTCTAATAATGATGCTGAACTGAAACAGCGTTAAATAGGTTCCGGAAGTCTGTGCAGAAACACTCTCTTCGGCAAATCGGCGAGATCATTGTCAGTATTGACTGCATCCAAATTTCCAACAACGATGTCTCTGTCGCTTGCCTGGAGCAAGCCGATCTAACTCTCTATTATACGAAAGAACTTGGCTGTAAAAGAACATTGCAACTATGAGCAGCAGATTGACGAGGGGGAAATAGACGTAAGGAATACGCGATGCGAATCAGAGCGATTGAACTGTTCAGAACACGCTTCTGAAAAACTCCCGACCTCGGGGATGAGGATGCTATCCTGGGGAAAAACCAATGAATGCTTCGAAATATCCTCAACAGAAGAACGAAGCGGCAAAAATTTCCGGAGGCCTGAAATTCAGCCGGTTTGAGCGCTAAACAAGCTCTTGACAATGACTAAGGACTTGCTTTATCATCGTGCAGGTCGAGGGGGTCGCGGGTTCGAGACCCATCGCCCGCTCCATTTTAACAACTTCGTTAAAATTATTCCATGGTAACCCTTGCCTGATGAATCAGGTGGGGGTTTTTTGTTATTGCCCGGGGAAACATTATGACAAACAAAATCATATTCATTACCGGCGGTGCTCGGTCCGGGAAATCATCCTATGCCGAGAAACTGGCAATGAGTCTGGCTGGCAAACGGGCCTATCTTGCCACTGCCCAGGCACTGGATGCGGAGATGGCTGCGAGAATCGAGAAGCACCGTCAGTGCCGCGGAAGTGCTTGGAACACCTATGAAGAGCCACTGGCCGTTGCCGCACTCCTGCGCAAACTATCGGACCGCTATCAGGTTGTGCTTCTCGACTGCCTTACGCTCTGGCTGAGTAATGTTATGGCTCATACTGATGGTGAGGGCGCGGTTGTTCTTCTCTCGGAAGAGTTGGTGAAAGCTGTCAAGGATTTCACCGGGACGTGCATCGTGGTTTCGAATGAGGTGGGACTGGGTATCGTTCCTGACAACCCCCTTGCAAGAAAGTTCCGGGACTATGCAGGTTTGCTGAATCAGATGATCGCCCGGGCTGCAGACGAGGTTTATTTTACGGCTTCGGGAATACCGGTGAGGCTTAAATAAAAGAGAAAAGGTAGGGATGGTCAAAGAATAGAAGGAAATTTGACAACCGGTACGAAGAGCAGGAATAAGCTTATTTTCACTTTCACTGGTGACCACGGCGTGACTGAAGAGAGCGTCAGCGCCTATCCGAAAGGTAACCACCCAGATGGTTCTCAACTTCCTTCGCGGCGGTGTCGGGGTAATTGTTTCTCGCCCGGCATGTGGATTCACGGGTTATCGTGGCAGAATGGGCGTCGATTACGCGCCCAAAGCTATGAATGCGTTGGAAATCAGGAAGATCGACTACGGCACGAGGAGTATGACTAAGGTTCTCGGCCATGAGCCGGGAAGATGCGGAACGCACGGTGCTTGCTGGAATAGAACTCGTTGAAAAGTACAAAGACGGACTCGACCTGCTTAGCGCCGGTGATATGAGCTTCGACAACACGACGCCGTCCTCAGCTATTGTCTCGGTCATTACAGCCACAGACACTGCGCGCGTGATGGGCCGCGGAACGGGAATCAATGACCGTTCGCTCCGGCGTACGTTGGCCAATATCAAAAAGGCAATAGCAGCAAACAATAGGATTTCGAGGATGCTCTTGACATGCTTGACAAGCTCGGTGGTTACGAAATCGGGGGCATCGTCGGCCCTGTGCTCGGGGCGGTTCTGTACCGGAACCCCGTTGAAATTGACGGATTCAAATCGAACATGGGCGCACTTATCGCTTTGGTGCTCAATTCCTAGGACAAGGGGTACAAGTTCGTGGCGCATCAGTTCGTCGAGATCGGCCATCGCAGGATGCTCGCTCACCTCGAATAGATCCACTTCCTGGACCTGAATCTCAGGCTTGGTGAGGGAACCGTCGCGGTTCTCGGCATGTCGCTTGTCGAGGCAGGTGTGAAAATGCTTATCGAGGTGGCCACCTTCGCCGTTACGGGTTTAGCGGAAAAGCATGAGGAACCGGTAAAGCGGAAGGCGTAAGTGGGAAATTCTGATGCTCAGGGACAGATCAGCGCTGGCTGTTGCCGGATTAAGAATACACCGTAGGGGACTCGGATGATAAAGAACTTTATAACTGCATTGCAGTTTTTGACAATATTCACGATAAACAAAAGGCATGAGATCGAGGAAAACGATCTAGCGCGATCCATGAGCTACTTCCCTCTGGTCGGTTTTCTCGTTGGGGTGATCCTGGTCAATGCGGACAAACTTTTCATGGTCATAGCCCTACCCCAGACGATCGGCACGCTTCTTATTCTCGTCATCTCCGTACTGATCACCCGAGCGCTCCATGTCGATGGACTGGCTGATACTCTTGACGGTCTGATGGGGGGAACCGATCATACCTCACGCCTCGCCATCATGAAGGACAGTAGGCTTGGGACTGCCGGTGTGCTTGGTATCCTCTTCTCCCTATTCATGAAATATCTTTGCCTCAACAACCTCATTGAGAGCGATCGGGTTGCCGTGCTCTTGACCGCTCCTGTGCTGGGGCGCTGGTCCCAGACTTTCATGGTGTTCAACGCAAGCTATGGACGCGAAAACGGGATGGGAAAGGCATTTGTCGGTCATCTACGGTCGAGTGGCCTAGTTGCCGCATCCCTGCTCGCGGTGGGGCTGACGGCATTCGTAGTTGTGCGGCTGGACATGCACTCTGTAGCACTATTTGTCAGTGTTCTCTCCGGTGTTCTGCTGTTCACCTACCTCGGGAAGAGTTATTTGATCAGAAAGCTCAGTGGCGTGACAGGCGACGCAATCGGCGCGATGAACGAACTTAATGAAGTGCTGGTGTTCCTTATCTTTGTAATTTTTTCCGGGGGGAATTAGTCCCATGCCGACGCGAGTGTACCTCATGCGCCACGGTGAAGTGGCGAACGACGGCGAAAAGCGCTATAACGGCCATATCGACGTCGATATTACCGAAAATGGCATCTACCAGATGCATCGACTGTCGGGATTGCTGTTGGGTAAGAACATATCGGCCGTTTATTGTAGCGACCTCATCCGCTCTCGCAAGGGTGCGGACATTATTTCGCAAAGTCTCGGCCTGAAATTTACACCCCTCCGCGAGCTCCGTGAACGGAGTATGGGAGCATGGGAAGGACTCACAGCCGAGGATATTAAGCAGCGATATCCTAAAGAGTACGAGACTTGGAGGGCCGACCTGCTCAATTACCGGCCGCCCTCCGGTGAGTGTCTACTCGACGTGAAGGACAGGATCCTTCCAGCATACAAGAAAAAGGTGTCATTCCATCGCGACCAGGAAATCGCCATGCTACTGCACGGCGGCGTAAACCGGATCATTCTTGCCGACGCACTCGGCTTAGACCTCATGAACATGTTCAGGATTGACCAGTCATACGGTGCATTGAACATCATCGAATACTTCGACGACGGGATGGCTGTAGCCAAACTAGTCAATGGGTGATGGTATTGGTAAATTTCAATAAAAATATTGACATTTAGCTCCCTCATGCCGTATTCTAGACAAACATAACCTGGGGGAGCCGCATGGCTGAGAGTCCTGATTTCAAGGGATGACCCTTAGAACCTGATCCGGGTAGTTCCGGCGTAGGGAAGGCAAGTCAATGGCTATCGTCAAAACCTTTTCCAGCCGTATCCTCGGATACGGCTTTATTGTTTTTTTTTGCTGCAGATAGAACTGCATATCCTACAGTTGTAAAATCGCATTGTCTTTTAATAATGATGATTATAACCCTCAATGGAGAGAAAAAAGAAGTCCCTGAAGGCATTACTATCACGGGGCTACTGGAATTTTTGAAGATACAACGCCAGCGGGTAGCCGTTGAGCTGAATATGGAAATCGTCAGAAAGGACAAGTTCGACGCGATGGCCATTCACGAGGGAGACAGCCTCGAAATCGTGAGTTTCATGACAGGGGGGTAGATAAAAAAGTTAAGAGTTCACAGTTCAGGGTTCAAGGTGACTATAAGGAGTAATGGAACATGACGAACGATAAACTTATCATAGCAGGAATAAAATTCCAATCCCGGCTCTGGGTGGGCACGGGAAAATACAAGGATTTTGCAGAAACGAAGAAAGCCATCGAGGTTTCCGGGACTGATGTAGTAACCGTGTCCGTGCGGCGCGTGAATATCATCGACAAAAGCAAGGAAAACCTGCTCGATTATATCGATCCGAAAAAATACAAGATTCTGCCGAATACTGCGGGCTGCTACACGGCCAAGGACGCAATCCGCACGGCGATGCTGGCTGCGGAGGCTGGAATCACGAATCTCGTGAAGCTTGAAGTGATCGGCGACGAAAAGACGCTGTTCCCGGATAACGAAGCCACGCTTGAAGCAGCGAAGGTCCTTGTGAAGGAAGGCTTGATCGTGCTGCCCTACACCAGCGACGACCCGATCATGGCGAAGAAACTTGTGGACATAGGCTGCCCGGCTGTCATGCCGCTTGCTGCCCCTATCGGCTCCGGTCTCGGCATCAGGAATCCTTATAATATACTGATCATTATGGAAACAGTAAAGGTTCCGATCATTGTGGACGCGGGGGTGGGTACGGCGTCCGATGTGGCGCTTGCCATGGAGCTGGGCTGTGACGCGGTCCTCCTGAACACGGCGATTGCTGGTGCAAAGGACCCGATTGCAATGGCAGAGGCAATGAAGTACGGCGTGCTCGGCGGTAGGCTTGCCTTCAAGGCGGGCCGGATAGCGAAGAAACTTTATGCAACAGCCAGCAGCCCACTGGACGGGATGATAGGAAGCTGAAAATTCGTATTGGGTAGAGAGAAGTGAACAGAGAATAAGCCCTATGTTTTCTGCCCATCTGAAGGCGAGGAGGTTGCGTTGTCGGTCGATTTCAAACTGTATCTCATCACTGACCGGAAACAAATTAAAATACCACTTCCAGAAGCTGTCAGGCTAGCTCTTTTGGGCGGAGTGAGAGCAATCCAGGTTCGGGAAAAAGACTTGCCGGTGAGGGATCTGCTTAGCCTTTCGCGCGAACTCAGAATATTAACTAAAGCATTCGGCGCAAAGCTTTTTATTAATGATCAAGTGGACATTGCCGTAGCAGTTGAGGCGGATGGCATCCATCTAGGCCACCAGAGTATGCCGGCATCAGCAGCCAGAAAAATCGTCGGTAATAAGATGTTGATCGGTGTTTCAACTCACAGTATTGATGAAGCCTGCGTGGCAGAGACAGATGGGTCTGATTTTATTACTTTCGGACCAATTTATAAAACGCCATCTAAATCAAAAATGGGGAAACCGATTGGTTTAGAGCTAATAAAAGACGTTGTCAAGGCTGTTAATATTCCTGTTTTCGCTATAGGTGGGATACATGGCAGAAATTTAGGTAATGCACTTTGGGCCGGAGCTTATGGGGTCTCCATGATATCAGCGATTTTCGGAGCAGAAGATATCGGGAAAAAGGCTAAGAATATAACGGAAATGATCCGGATTGTTGATAGATCAATCTGTGTCCAGTGCGGCCGAAAGTAATTGAAATTCCAAGGAGTTATGAAGACCAGAAAATCAATTGAGGTGAGGAATGAATCAGATACTTGAAGCGCGAAAGGGGAATAGGACCCCTGAGATGGAGGCCGTGTCAAGAACCGAGAGTGTAAGTGCTGATCTTGTTATGGAAGGTGTGGCCAAAGGTACGATTGTCATTACACGGAACAGCCGGCATGCATCCATCGCGCCGCTTGGCGTCGGCAAGGGGCTGCGCACGAAAATCAATGCGAACATCGGGACCTCAAAAGACCGTATGTCTATTGAGGGAGAGATAGAAAAACTGAAAGCGGCTGTTGCCGCTGGTGCTGACGCTGTTATGGATCTTTCAACCGGCGGACCTATTGTTGGTATTCGCAAAGAGATACTGAAACAGTCCACCGTGTCCATCGGCACCGTCCCTATCTACCAGGCTGCGGTCGAAACCGTGGAGCAGGGAAAATCGATCGTTGAGATGGACCCCGATCTGTTATTCCGCGTGATTGAGGAACAGTCTGAGGAAGGTGTGGATTTCATAACAGTCCACTGCGGCGTAACCATTGCGAGCGTGGAGCGGCTCAGGAAGCAGGGCAGGATCATGGATGTCGTCAGCCGCGGCGGGGCTTTTCACCTCGAATGGATAATTTGCAACGAGCGGGAGAACCCGCTGTTCACGCAGTATGACCGCCTCATCGAGATTGCGAAGAAATACGATGTTACGTTGTCGCTCGGCGACGGCATGCGGCCGGGATGTCTGGCTGATGCCACGGACCGGGCGCAAATCGAGGAGCTTATCACCTTGGGGGAGCTTCGGGACCGAGCCCACGAAGCGGGCGTGCAGGTCATGATCGAAGGTCCCGGCCATGTGCCGATCAACCAGGTCGAAACGAACATGAAAATCCAGAAAGAGCTTTGCAAAGGAGCCCCATTCTATGTGCTTGGACCTCTCGTGACTGATGTGGCGCCGGGATATGATCATATTACCTCTGCCATCGGTGGCGCCATTGCAGGAGCTGCGGGGGCCGACTTCCTCTGCTATGTAACCCCTTCGGAACATCTGCGTCTGCCGGACCTTGACGATGTGCGTGAGGGTGTAGTCGCTTCACGCATAGCTGCGCACGCCGCCGACATCGCGAAAGGCGTCAAAGGCGCCATAGACTGGGACAACGAAATGGCGCGGCGGCGCAAAGCGTTGGACTGGGAAGGACAGATCGAGCTTTGTCTTGATCCAGTCAAGGCCCGCCGATTACGCGAATCGAGTGTTCCGAAAGAATCCGATGTCTGCACCATGTGCGGCGAGTTCTGCTCAATGAAGGGAGTGAGCAAATACCTAAAAAAGGACGAGGCACGTCGGTAGGATTCAGAAAAAATTCTTTTAAACAGGTTGAGGCAGATTATGAAAAAAACTTTTGCAGTTCTTATCATTACCCTGGCAGCAATGTTTGGCGGTCTGTCCACTGGGGGCGCGGCCCCGAGGCCCCGGGTCGTTCTTACTCCGAGAAAAGCGGGCCCTGGAGACCTGCTGCTCATTACGGTAAAAAATTCCGGCGGTCCTGTTGAGGGGAAATTTGCAGGCCGGCGCATCTATTTCAATCCTGTGGGAAAGGCGATGAAGGCGGTCGTTGGCGTTGACCTGAACAGTGAGCCTGGTATGTATCCACTTGAACTCTTGATCAACGGGGCCAAGTACACCAGCGAAGTCAGAATCTTCAAAAAGAAATACCCTCTCCAGCGCCTCACGCTCCCCGAAAACAAGGTCATCCTCTCGCAGGAGAATGAGGCAAGGGCTGACCGAGAGCAAAAAAAGATGGGAATGATCTGGGCTGTGGAGTCCCTGCGCCAGTGGAATGGAAACTTCCGGAATCCGCTCCCGGGAAAAGAAATCACGACTCTGTTTGGCGTGCGACGTATCATCAACAATATCCCTAAAAGCTCCCATACCGGTGTGGACCTCGCCGCTAAAGAGGGTGATCCGGTTCGTGCGCCGAACGATGGTGTAGTCGTCTTAGCGGAAGATCTGTTTTACTCCGGCAACAGTCTAGTGCTTGATCATGGGCAGGGGATATACACCATGTTCTTTCACCTTTCGAAAATGAACGTTAGCCATGGACAGTCGGTGAAGAAGGGCGAAGTCATTGGCCTCGTCGGTGCAACCGGGAGGGTAACAGGTCCCTGCCTGCACTGGGGAGCTCGCGTCCAGGGCGCGCGTGTCGATCCGCTGGAATTGATTCATTTGAAATTGGAATAATTGTATCTTGCAAGACTGCCACCCGTCCCAACCCCGCCCCCTTTGTCAAAGAGGGTTGAGTGACGGGAAGTCGGAACAGATTCGTGACAAAACTCCTCTCCATAGCCGGCTCTGATCCTTCTTCGGGCGCCGGGATCCAAGTCGACTTGAAAACGTTTCAGGCCCTCGGCGTCTTCGGCATGGCTATCCCTGCGGCACTCACGGTACAAAACAGCAGCGGGGTCTTAGAAGTTGAACCGCTCTCTGGTCAAATATTGTCAAAACAGCTGTATGCATTGCTTTCTGATATCAAGCCCCATGCCATTAAAACAGGCATGCTCCTGACAAAACAGAATATGAATGCTGTGGCAAAAGCTGTGAAAAAGTTCAATGTCCGGAATCTGATCATTGATCCAGTGCTTCGTTCGAGTTCCGGCAGAATGCTGATTGAGCCCGATGCTGTTGAAGCACTCAAGAAAAAACTTATTCCCCTTGCTCTAATAGTAACCCCTAATATTCCTGAGGCTGAAGTTCTTGCGGGGATGTCGATCAGATCGGAGAAGGACATGGATTTCGCTGCCGGCAGGATCCTTGACAGGGGACCGTCATATGTATTGATTAAGGGAGGGCATAGGCGAGGCCCCGCAATTGATACCCTCTATGGCGGCAAAAGGGTGTTCACCTTTTCCACATTGAGGCGAGAAGGAGAGTTTCACGGCACGGGCTGTGTACTAGCATCAGCTTTGGCAGTGTTTATAGCGGAGGGATTACCTGTGGAAAAGGCTGTGGAAAATGCGAAACAGTTTGTGGACAAGATGTTGAAAATCGCGAAACCGCTGGGAAAGAACCGGACCAAGTACTTTCAGTTTTAACTTGCAATTCTACCTTGCTACAGGGTCACCGCATAGAGGGAAGAGTTGAAACCGTAGGATTCTCATAAGGTAATCGTCTTCCCTTTTATAGATACCCCGCAGCTTGCTGCGGGGAGGTTCGTTGTTCAGGATGTTTGGCTGTACTTAGCGGGCTGTAATCAGGTGCAACCAAAGCGTTGTCATCTAATATCCGATTCAGAAACCTCCGACTTTTCTATCTTCGACTAACTTCAGAAACTTAGTATATGGTTTACTCGTCAACATCAAATTCTTCATCTCCGGCCCGACATATTCGTTGACCATAAAACTCTGGGTCATGGACGAATGATATTTGCCGATATTTTGAACGTCTTTGTAGTTGCTTTTGTGTATGTCGAGTTCGCGGGGCTGATGAGCCTGTTGCTCAAACCATTTTTTGTGAAATACGACCATTGATTTTATTGAACATATTTTTTACAAAATGATCCAAAAGGCTATTTGTGCAACAGGCTCTGATATCACAAGTTTATCCTCCTAAGCCGAAAACCCTGTCTTTTCAGAACGGGGATATAAGGCGCTGGTTGCGAAGCAGCCAGAGGTGCCTTTACCACTAATGAGTGGACAATGATCACTAGCATGATATACGCAATAACGATGGCTGAACCCACTAAAGATATCCCAGTAAGCATCATTCAACTTGTTCACGATGGATCCAATATTTATGATAGCTTGCTGGATCTTATGGCACCATCGGCAATTACCGTAGTTTGGGCATTACAAGTGATTAGTAATGAAGATGTTATTATCATAGAGGGCCGGATTGATAAACATCCGATAAGAATCGTGTTTAAAAACAGCTTGTGACATTTTTTGTCAGTGTGTAATGACAAACGGTAATGGCATTCTGATGTTATATTTTCTTAGTTAATTGAAATTACTAACTTTATATAATGGCATATATTATGCTTTCTTTAATAGTAAGAATAGAAAACGTAAACAAATGGAGAGGAATTAGTATGCATTGTAAAGCTTTTAACAGTGAGTATTGATGATATATAGGAATTTTGTAAATCCATCACAAGTAATTTTATAGGAGGTAATCAAATGAAATTTAAAAACAGCCAAGGATTTACCCTTATCGAACTCCTCATTGTAGTGGCTATCATTGCCATTTTGGCTGCTATTGCCATTCCGCAGTTTTCTCAGTATCGTGTGAAAGGTTATAATGCTGCTGCATTGGCTGACCTGCGCAATGCCCGCACTTCGGAAGAAGCTTTCTACTCTGACTGGCAGGCATATGTATCGACTGCGGGTAATGGTGCCACTGGCAATGTGATCACCAACGCAACGATTAGCACTATGATTGCTCAAAATGCAATTGATGGTTCAACAATTCCATCCTCTGCTACGTACATAAATTTTGGTCTTTCCCAAAACGACTCTTTATTAATTAATGCAAATGATTCAGGTAATACTTATACCGGAGTTTCAGATAATACTTCGGGAAATCGCTGTTATGGTATGGATTCCACAACGACGTCTCTATATTGGTCCCAAAATGTTACCGGCTCTGCCTTAGGCGCAGAGGTTAAGCCTAGTGATATATCTGGAACTGCTACTACCAATAACTTGGTTAATGCTCCCGCCGGAGTTTGCGCGATCGTTTGGACAACATTGTAACCAATTTATAAGCCATAGTATCAACATAAAATATATACAGGCCGGGGTATCTCCTGCCTGTATACTTATGAAAACACCATTTCTCAGAAGGCTCATTTTGGAAACTGTTCAAATCATTAGCTTCATTCGTATTAAAGTTGAAAAGGACTCTCAAAGGTAATTCTTCTGATAAAGGAACTAACTATCGCCATCCACCATGAAGCAGGAATCCCGTGTTTTCAGTCAGTTGAGAGTTCTTCTGGATTCCCGACTACGCGGGTTGACTGTATGAAATGTTTTTTCCTCAGTAACAAGCATCTCTCAACTTGTTGCGAAAGATCAATTATTTTTATTTGAGCGATACTTTGACAAAGAACTAGATAAAACCACCGGGGGCAATTACCGAAAAGCATACAGTCTTAACCCATCTTCCGCAGTTTGATCATCTTTTAAACTATTTTGAGCCGGTTTGAGCAACCAACTTATTGATTTTTTTAATGGTGATCTTTGAAAACCGCGTGTAGTGCCGACCACCCTCTTGCCTCCCTCGTTCTTTTCAGCGATAATGCGAGCAGAGGAGAACAAGGTAGATGTACTTGCGTCGACGCCGTCGTAAAAAAAATGGAACTGAATACGAGTCGTGGGCACTTGTAGAATCTATTCGTACTGCCAAGGGGCCGCGCCAGACCACCGTCGCTACCATCGGCAAGCTACCCGGCCTCGATCGGGAAGAGCGAGTGGGATGGGGAGAGATCGGGCGAATCCTGGACGGTAAACCAGCGCCGTCCCTTTCGCTATTTGACAAAAACGATGATATCCCGTCGTGGGCGACGGTCAATGTCAAAGGAGTGCAAGTTGATCGCCTGCGCTCTTTTGGTGATGTCTATCTTGCACTTGCGATGTGGAGGAGACTCAGGCTTTCGGAATTTTGTGAAGAGCATATCAAGGTTGGAAGAGAAGAAGTACCGTGGTCGATCATGGCCTGCATTTTGACTCTGGCACGATTCTGCGCACCATCCTCGGATCTCCAAGTGGCCGACTTCTGGTATGGCACAACTGCACTGGATGATCTGTTGGGCGTGCCCAAAGAGAAGATCAACGATGACCGGCTCTACCGGGCACTTGATGCCCTGCTGCCCCACAAGGAGGCCCTATGCAGGCATCTGCAGCAGCGGTACGGAGAACTATTCGGGACACGGTTCGATTTTCTCTTTTACGACATCACGTCGACATATTTTGAAGGGGCCATGACGGGGAACTCGCAAGCAAAGCGCGGATACAGTCGAGACGGCCGGCCTGATTGTGTCCAGGTTACCATCGGGCTTGTGGCGAGCAAAGAGGGACTGCCGTTGGCCTTTGAAGTCTTCGATGGGAACCGGACCGATGTGACTACCGTAGAAGAGATGGTCGAGACAATGGCAACGAAATACGGCAAGGCCGAGCGCATATGGGTGATGGATCGCGGCATGGTGAGTGAAGAGAATCTCGAATATATGCGCGAGCAGGGAGCCCGATATCTGGTCGGCACGCCCAAGGCCATGCTTAAGAAATTCGAGCGTGAGTTGCTTATGGAGAACTGGCAAACAGTCCGGCCCGATGTGGAGATCAAGCTCTGCCCGTCACCTGACGGCAGCGAAGAAACGTTCCTTCTGTGCCGTTCAAAAGGACGCAAAGAGAAGGAAGAAGCGATTCTGAACCGGTTCATCACCCGGTTGGAAGAAGGCCTTACAAAAATGCAGAATCAGGCCAGCGCGGGCAAACTCCGGGATAAGCAGAAGGTAGAACGAAGAATCGGCAGGCTTCTCGAACGGAATAGCCGTGCGGCATCATTGTACGAAGTCCTGGTCTCTGAGACAGGAAGCGGCAAAGACACACGCCTAAGCATCACAATCACCAAAAACGAAGAACGATACAACTGGGCGCTCAAAACAAGCGGCAGCTATCTCTTGCGTACGAACTGGCCCGAACGCGATCCGCAGGAGCTGTGGAAGACCTATATCGAGCTGACGCAGGTGGAGGATGCTTTTCGCATAAGCAAAAGCGATCTTGGTATGCGACCAATCTTCCATCAGAAGAAAGATCGCACCCAGGCGCACATCCTTGTGTGTTTCCTCTCACTCGCCATGTGGCGGATGCTCTCGCACTGGATGTCCTGTTCCGGCATCGGCAGCGCGCCAAGGAAACTAATCGAAGAACTGCGTATTGTAAAATCGCTCGACGTGTTGTTGCCAACACGCGATAAGACAATCAGACTTCGGGTGGTGAGCAAGGCGCCGAAGGACCTACAGCCGCTTCTTCAGAGACTCAAGCTGCCGTTACCGAACAGACCGAAGATAGTTGAAAATGTAGTGCCGACTTTTGCCAATTGTGCAAGCTAAGAAACTGATTTATTGGAACTTTGAATTTTTTACTGCGGAAGATGGGTTAATCAAAAACAGTCTCGTTAACATTAACCTGTTTCACAGCTTATCCAAAGCTATTGTCAACGATGCAGAGGCTCGCGGCTCTCCACGATCATCGTGGGGGACCTCAATGGCATTAGAGATGGAAAAGACTAGGGGAAAAAGGGGAATCAGCAACTTCACAAACGCCGTTTGACCGGATCATCAGAATGCTCACGTACAAAGCCTGGATGAAAGGTATCCGCGTTGTGAAAATAGATGAGAGCTATACGAGCCAAACCTGTTGCATTTGTCGAGGCCACGATGCCCACGATTAGCTTTTCGCTTTGCATCACATACGCAACCAATGCGGAGATGTAATTAATACTGACGCAAACGAAGAATCAACATCCTGAAAAAGTATCGCCCGGGGCAAATAAATATCTCTTTGAGTAGTGGGTGCCTGGTACAGCTTGCGGTTAACTGGTTTGCCTGGAGAAATACCAGGCCAGCTACATCAGTCCATAAACCGGGAACAAGGCAAACTTCCCTGCCGCGTCTGCGAAGAGAATCTGCAGTGGCTTGGAGCAGCTGTAGAGCCTGATTCAGGAATCTTCCGCCTTAAGGCCAGGAGGAGGTCAACTGTTCCGATTCGTGTCCGGGTCAGAGAGCGGGTTGAAAATATACGATGTCAATCGACCGTCTATGAAACTTGCTCACACTGCCCTTGATCGCTTCCGTCCTCTTTCTCAATCTCGAAGACTATGCCAATAACTAGGCGTCCAGTGATCCGGAATGCGTCTTTATCCACTCTCTTTAATGGTTTTTTATAGATGACGCGTATTGCATAAATTTATATGAAGTGTCCAGTCAAGGGGATATAAATCCTTGAGCCATGTCACTGGTGAAACGTAAGAGTAGTATTGGTGACACCTTTTTACTCGTGACAACTAGTTTATATTTTTTTATGCCGACGTCTTCCTTCATGGTACTGCGGAGTATCTGTCTCATAACAACTTGCTTTTTGTTTTAGAGTTGCCGATATAAGGTATTCGTGATAGAATCCAACGCATTATTTAACCGCTGAGCGAAAAGAGTAGAAGATACATGGACAACTGTCTATTCGTAGTTCTGCAGGGGAGGTTGTAATGCGCATTGACAAAAGGAAAGCAGACGAACTCCGTAAGGTAAAAATCACCAGAAATTACATCCAGGCCGCGGAGGGCTCGGTGCTGATCGAGATGGGCGACACAAAAGTCATCTGTACTGCCACGATCGAGAACTCCGTTCCGCCGTTCCTCAAAGGGAAGGGCACAGGCTGGGTGACGGCCGAATATGCCATGTTGCCGCGGTCGTCGGCCCAGCGGATTCAGCGTGAGCGTAACAAGGTTGGCGGCCGGACGCACGAAATTCAGCGTTTGATCGGCCGCGCACTGCGTTCGGTCGTGGACATGAATGCCCTAGGGGAGCGGACTGTGCTGATCGACTGCGATGTGATACAGGCAGATGGTGGGACGCGCACTGCTTCGATCACGGGAGCCTATGTCGCGCTTGTGGATGCGCTTCGCTCTGTAAAAAGGCAGAAGCTGATCGAGGTGACACCTGTGAAAGACCATTTGGCAGCGGTAAGCGTGGGGATCGTCAATGGGAAACCGCTGCTCGATCTGTGTTATGTCGAAGACGCATCGGCAGAGGTGGACATGAACCTGGTCATGACCGGTAGTGGGAAAATCGTCGAAGTGCAGGGCACGGCTGAAGGTGAGCCGTTCACCAAAGCGGAACTAGGTAAACTTCTCAGCTTGGGGGAAAAAGGGATCAATGCTTTGATAAGGAAACAGAAGGAAGTTTTTAAATGATATCTTTCCTGACGTCTCTTTTTATCGTTTTCCAGACCGAGAGGGGCGGCAAGACCCAGACGCTCGCCATGGCCTTTGTTTCTCGGTTCCAGTGGTAGACTGTGTTGTTTGGTATATTTGTGTCAACAGCGGCAAACCACTTCTTGCAGTCTCTGCGGGAACGTATCTCTCGAATGTAGTTCCGCTTATTTATCGAAAGCGAAGAAGAAGACCACGAGCGTTAGCTCGTGGATGAATGCGTCCATTTTATTTCTCTTTCCATGTCTGTTGAGTGAGGAGGCAGTGCTTTGGACGTTCAAAAGTGCCACAGGCGTTAGTCCGCTGGTACCGGTGAATAATCACCGTCCCTGTTTCCTTCATTCTGCTCGGATTCTGGATCTTTCGCTGAGATTCACTTGGTGATGAAGATGAATTATAACCCTTTCTGGACTGTAACAGTAGCCTTCGTTCTTGCCGGGAAGGGTGGCAGATCCAACTTGCCAGCGCGGCACTCGCGGCTGAATTTAATAGCATCGTTCTCACCTGGGCGGGTACCACGACAGGGATGACGATAGCCGACACCAACGGAAGCATCATTACGCATCGGCATCGTTATGTATAAGAGAGATCGGCAAAAAGGTCAAGTGGATTGCGGCTCTTGTTTTCTTCGTCTCCGGCCTGTGGCGATTGTATCAATCTCTGTCTTGTACAAATTCACTCCATAGATTCCCCCGATATCAATCATAGAAAACATAGTTCTGTTTTTTCTTGACAAAGCTACACCCCCGTTTTACAATTAAACACCTGTTTTAAAATAAAAGGAGTTCTCCTATATACGTAACACTCCAATATCCTTATTATTTATCTTGTTGCCATTCGGACTTATGCTACTTATGGTAATTGGGGCAATGGCATATTATCCGGTTATAGATTCAAATCAGTTAAAAGCATGGCTCAACAAGGAACAAGGTAATTCTTGTTGAAGCGAGAACATACGAGGAGTATTTTCAGGCTCACCTCCACGGAGCATAAACATTTTTGAGGATAAATCGATGATGAATCGGGCAATAATTCCCAAGGATAAGTGAATACCGATCTTTTATTGCCGAGGACTTGGCACCAATTAAGCCGCATGGCTGTGGGTTTGGTTGTTGAAATGGGCTGATTTACCAGGCGGACATGCCTGACTGGCTATTGCAGGGAATCCGCTATAAAAGGGCGATAGCCCAAACTCGAATAGCAATCACTCTCGAATGGCAGGGGAGCAGAGGAATGAAAAGAGAAAAAGTAAATTATACGATTCAGTCCGTTTTGCATGCATTCGATATACTGGAATCATTTACCCGGACAGAGGGCGAACTCGGCGTAACAGAGTTGGCTAAGCGACTCAGCCTGCATAAGAACAATGTTTTCCGCCTCCTGGCCACGCTCGAACACCGAGGTTACATCGAACAGAATAAAGCAACGGAGAATTACCGCCTCGGCCCCAAAACGCTCCAACTCGGCTCGATTTTCATTGAGCAGCGCGAGTGTCGCCGCCAAGCCCGTCCCATTCTTGAAAACCTTGCAGCCGCATCAGGGGAGACTACGGTTGTTGCGGTCCTGCGCGGAAACAAGGTTATATATATGGACAGCGTAGAAACGGACCGGACCGTCCGCGCCGTGTCACGCATCGGCGCCATTTTCCCCGCCCATTGCACGGCTGTAGGAAAGGTACAGCTCGCGCATCTGTCGCTGGCCGATATTGAACAACTATATCCCGAGCAGACCCTTGCGACGCTCACGGAAAAGAGCATTACGACTCGCGATGTCCTCGCAACAGAACTGAAAAGGATCGCTGAAAAAGGCTACGCTGTCGAAAATGAGGAGGCTGAGGAGGACGTGCGGAGCATCGCTGTTGCTGTCAGGGACTTTTCGAAAAAAACCGTCGCAGCCATCGGCATTGTGGGCCCGGCCAGTAGGCTGACTGATGCACGGATTGACAAAGGCGGGATATTCGGCCTGATTCGCGAGTCAGGAGGGGAGCTTTCGTCGCATCTTGGATTCATCTCACAGCCGATGAAAAAATAGCGTCTGTTTCTTTTTCTTGGAAGCTGGATAAAGGGCTGAGGATGCAGTAGTTTATTGACACCGAAGTTTCCGCTATGTTATTATCGCCAAGATGGTGATTGAACGAAAATGGGATCATCTCAAGACGCTGCTCCATGACATGCAGACGGCGGTGCTTGCATATTCTGGCGGTGTGGACAGCTCGCTCCTGCTCAAGGCCGCAAGTGAAGTTATGGGCAGCCGTCTGATCGCAGTTACCGCCGTTTCTAAGACCTATCCAGCCGGTGAACTCTCTGCTGCGGAGGAATTCGCACTTTCTCTGTGCGTAAGACACCGGGTTCTTCACACCGAGGAACTGAACTCCGAGTCTTTTGTCCGCAATAATTCGGATCGGTGCTACCACTGCAAAAAGGAACTCTTTGAAAAGCTCAGGCAGATAGCCGCGTCCGAAGGTATTACCACTGTTATTGAGGGATCGAACACAGATGATCTCGGGGATTATCGTCCGGGCAGAAAAGCTGCGCAGGAATTCTCCGTTCGCAGCCCCCTCGTGGAGGCGGGTATCACGAAAACGGAAGTCCGCGAACTGGCTCGCTTCCTGCACCTGACAGTGTGGGACAAACCATCTCTTGCCTGCCTCTCCTCACGCATTCCCTATGGAATGAGGATTACACCCGATATACTGGCGACAATCCAGTCCGCCGAGGATCAGCTGCGTGTGCTCGGATTCAGGCAAATGCGTGTGCGGCATCACGGAGAAACGGCGAGAATAGAGATCTCGCGCACCGATTTCGGTCGGCTTCTGATCGATAAGACTGCTGCACAGATTACCACGGCTCTCAAAAAACTGGGATATACCTATGTTTGTCTGGATCTTGAGGGGTATCGGACGGGAAGTATGAATGAAGGGATTAAAAAGGCAGTGAAGAACAGTCGGTAAACCGGCGGGAAATAAATGGCTTGAGAGAGTAGGCCTTATACTTTCGACAGTATACGGGGGACAGAGTTCAAAATGCTGCTTTCTCAACGCTCCAAGTTGTCCATTGCTTCTTCGAGGGGGGATAAATGAAGGTATTGGTAGTCGGCAGCGGTGGCAGGGAGCATGCGCTCGCTTGGAAAATATCGCAGAGTCCGAAGGTCACGGCTATTTATGCTGCTCCGGGCAATGCGGGCATGGCGCAGCTCGCGGAATGTATAGCGATCAAGGCCGATGACATTCATGGACTGCTGGCTTTTGCAAAGTCAAAAGCCGTTGATTTGACTATCGTTGGTCCCGAGGGACCGCTCTCGATGGGCATCGTGGATGAATTCGAGAAGGCTGGTCTTCGCATCTTCGGTCCGAGTAGGCAGGCGGCCGAAATCGAAGCGAGCAAGCGTTTTTCTAAGGACTTGATGAAGAAATACAACATCCCTTCAGCTGAGTATGGCGTATTCATCGATAAGACCGCGGCGGAGGCCTATATATATGAGAAGGGCGCACCAATCGTGGTGAAGGCGGACGGCTTGGCAGCTGGCAAGGGAGTGGTTGTCGCTGAAACGGTTGACGAGGCGCTCCAGGCCTTGCACCTGATCATGGTTGCCAAAGTCTTCGGCAAAGCCGGTGACCGCGTCGTGATTGAAGAATGCCTTAAGGGGGAGGAAGCTTCGTTCATGGCCTTCTCTGATGGCAAGACCGTTGTGCCCATGGTGTCTTCGCAGGACCACAAGCGCGTGTTCGATGCGGACAAGGGGCCGAACACGGGAGGCATGGGCGCTTATTCACCTGCGCCGGTCGTTACGAAAAAGCTGGAGCGGAAGATCATGGATGCGATCATGATTCCCACGGTGCGGGCCATGGAAAAAGAAGGGCACATGTTCAAGGGCGTGCTCTACGCTGGGCTCATGATCAACGGTAGCGAAGCCAAGGTACTAGAGTTCAACGCCCGGTTCGGAGATCCCGAGACGCAGCCGATCATGGCCCGACTTGACACGGATCTCATCGAGATCATCGAAGCCGTTCTCGACGGTTCTCTGGCGAAGATCGACATCAAATGGAAGCCTGAATCGGCTGTATGCGTGGTGATGGCCTCGGGCGGCTACCCTGGGAACTATGAGAAGGGCAGGGTAATATCCGGCCTCGGGATTGCCGCACAGCAAAAGGGCGTCGTAGTCTTCCACGCCGGCACCGCGCTGAAAAACGGGGTTGTTGTGACAGACGGTGGTAGGGTGCTTGGAGTAACGGCCCTCGGCCCCGTTGTTGCGGCGGCCATCGATAATGCTTACGCAGGTGTGCGGGCAATTTCCTTTGAAGGCATGCACTATCGCAGGGATATTGGCGCGCGGGTTCTCGAGACGGGAAATTGAAAAGAGTCCCAGGTTTTTGCTTCTTTTTTAAAAGCTTAAGAAGCGAGTAGTTACGATTAATCTGTTATTTTGTCTGCCCCGTCGCGGCGGCATACTTCATGATGACATTTTGCCCAATGCAAAAACCGACAATAAAGAACATTACGGTGTTTTTGAACAAAACACTGAGGGTCGGGAAAATCAAAGACGCTTCAAAAAACGGGTTGCAGGTGCAGTCCCGTAAGAGTGGCGAAATAGGGACAGTCGGCTTTGCCGTGGATGCATGCATCACCACTTTTGAAAGGGCACGGGAGCTTGGCGTCGATCTCCTTGTCGTTCATCATGGAATCAAGTGGGTTCCTCAGAAGGACCGAAGGCTGGTGATGCTGAGAGAAACTTGCCTGAAAAAGAACAAGATGGCCCTCTACGCCGCCCATCTTCCTCTTGATCTGCATGAGGAATATGGGAACAATATGCAGCTGGCCCGGATTCTCGGCCTCGGTCGGCTAAACAAGTTTGGCAGGTACCACGGCATCAAAATCGGCTATGCCGGAAAGTTCGTATCGGTGGTGAAACTGGCCGACGTTGCGGCGCAGGTCGGGAAACAACTGCGATCGACATGCTTTGTTCTTCCTTTCGGGAAAGAGAGGATCAGGTCAATCGGCATCGTCTCGGGCGGCGGAGGCAGCATGCTGCCTGATGCCATCCGGGAAAAGCTCGATTGTTTTCTGGTAGGCGAGGTGGATTTGGCTGTGTACAACGCGGCAAAGGACCAGCGGATCAACGTTATCGCCGCCGGCCACTATGCGACGGAGACTGTAGGGGTGAAAGCTCTGGCGCCTCTGATAAAAGAAGTATTCGGCGTTAAAACAGTTTTTATTGAAGATACAAAGGATTTGTGACGATAACCTATTTATAGTTTATTAACTTTTCAAGAAAGGAGTTTTCATGAGCAAACCAGTTGTTGGAATTCTGATGGGAAGCGATTCCGATCTGCCGGTGATGCAGGAAGCCGCGGCCATGCTTCAGGAATTCGGGATCGATTACGAAATGACCATCGCCTCAGCCCACCGGACGCCAAAAAAGGTTCTTGAATACGGCTCGACCGCAGAAAAGCGCGGGATCAAGGTTATCATTGCGGGAGCGGGATGGGCCGCCCACCTGGCGGGCGTGGTCGCATCCCAAACCACGCTGCCAGTGATTGGTGTGCCGATTGATTCGTCCCCTCTCAAGGGACTTGACGCGCTCCTAGCCACGGTGCAGATGCCCGGAGGCGTTCCGGTGGCCACTATGTCGCTCGGCAAGGCTGGTGCGAAGAATGCAGGAATTTTTGCGGCTCAGATCATCGCGGCCTCGGACGTGAAAATTGCAAACCGACTTAAAGTTTACCGCGTGGAGATGGAACGGGAGGTTGAGGAAAAGGCAAAGCGTCTTGCTGTGATGAGTTCGGTGCCGGCTGCTACGGAGCCGATTGCAGTTGGAGCGCCCCCGGCCAAGAAAAAATCGCGGCGCAGGCGGTGGAAGAAAAAACCGGGCGGCGCCGCTCCTGCAGAGGGCCCAGCGGCATGAAGACGGAACTCGCGTGCCTGCCTTGCTTCTTTAGCCAGGTCTCGCGCACGCTCGAGTATGCTGGCGTGAACGGAGAGCGGGGTCTGGGCATCAGGCAACGGGCGGAAGCGATCATCGCGGCGTCATCGCTCGACGACGTGCCTGCCCGTACCACGACCATTATTCACCGAATGCTACGCGAGGAAACCGGTGTCGATCCTTATCGTTCCGTGAAGGAAGCCTATAACCGTATTGCGCTCGAAAGGCTGACGGCTTTGCGCCGAATGGCGGCTGCCTGCAGCGATCGTCTCGAAGGTAGTGTCCGAATCGCAATCGCAGGGAATGTGATCGATTTTGGCATCTATGAATCAATAGACCTGGACCGTTCGATTGAGGAGTCGTTCCAGTTGCCCCTCACTTCCTCATCGTACAGCGTTTTTGCTGGGAAAGTTGCCGCAGCGCGACGCATCCTCTATCTTTGCGACAATGCCGGAGAGATTGTATTCGACCGGGTGTTGCTAGAAACCCTTCGGGACATGGGCAAGGACGTGACCGCCGCGGTTAAAGGTTCGCCGGTCATCAATGATGCCACATTTGAGGATGCTCATGCCGCCCGGCTTCAGGACAGTGCAAGAGTGATTGACAACGGCAGCGATGGCATCGGCACATTGCTGGAGACCTGTTCGAAAGACTTCCTTGATCTGTACCACAGCGCGGACTTGGTCATCAGCAAGGGCCAGGCGAACTACGAAACACTGACTCTGGAAAAGGACAAGCGGATCTTTTTCCTATTTAAAGTTAAGTGTTCGGTCGTTGCATCGTTCCTGCAGAAGCCCGATGGAGACATCGTACTGACGGGCGGGAATGATGTATAGTTTGAACCCTGAAGCCGATGAGCAGGTGATGAAGAAGGCGGAGACCGTTAAAATTGATTCGGCCCGTCCTGAACTGGCCTTTTCCCGGTGCAGGGACGTTCTCGCTTCGGGCGGTGTAATAGTGTATCCCACGGATACTTATTACGGTCTCGGCGCTGACCCGCGGAACCTCCGCGCCGTAAGGAAGCTTTTCGAGATCAAAAACAGGCCCGCAGGCCAGCCCATATTACTGCTAATTGCCGATCTGGCGGATGTGAAGGAGTGGGTGGACGTTATCCCGTTCCGGGCAGCGGACCTCATGGAACGGCACTGGCCGGGGCCGCTTACGCTTATATTCATGGCCAAAGCGGAGGTGCTTCCCGAGCTTACCGGGGGCACGGGTGCCATTGGGCTGCGGGTACCGGGCAGCGAGATCACCCGAGGACTGCTCCGGAGCCTCGGCTGCGCCCTGACCGGCACGAGCGCCAACCGTTCCGGACGGCCGAGCATCCGCACGGCTGCGGAAGCTGAAGCGACGATCGGCGACCGGGTTGACTTGATTCTCGATGGAGGAGAAACCACGGGAGGAAAACCGTCGACGGTTGTCGACGTTTCCGGCGATGTTCTGAGGGTGCTCCGTGAAGGAGCTGTTCCTGTGCGGGATATCACTGGTTGAATAAAATTCTTTTTGCATGATGAAGGGTTTCCGATGAAAAAAAAATTTGTAGTCGACACCAATGTGCTGCTTCACGATCCGAAGGCGATTTTCTCGTTCGAGGACAATGACGTCATAATCCCGATCGTCGTGATTGAGGAACTGGACAAATTCAAAAAAGGCATTGATGAAATCGGCAGGAACGCACGCCAGGTTTCCCGGATCCTCGACGATCTTCGCCAGAAAGGCAAGCTGTCGCAGGGCGTGCAGCTTGAGGGTGGCGGAAGCCTGTGTGTGGAACTCAACCATCAGTCCACGGAACACCTGCCCAAGGAACTGGTCGCAGAAAAAGCGGACAACCGGATACTGTCCACGGCGCTTAACCTGAAGCACGAAAATCTTCCTGTCGTCCTGGTGACGAAAGACACGAACCTTCGCATCAAGGCCGACGCCTTGGGACTCCGAGCTGAGGATTACGAATCGGACACCATTACGCTCGACGAACTCTACTCCGGAGAGACCGAACTCATGGTCGATCCTGGGGCGATCGAAGAATTCTATGCAAAGGGCGAGTTCTCGCCCTCCGGAGAGCCGAAACCCTTTTCCAACCAGTTCGTCCTGCTCAAGAACAGCGCCAATCCTTCCCAGACTGCGCTCGCTCGGTATAATCAGCAGAAACAGGCCCTGATGCCGCTCATAAACACCAAGCACGGTGTGTGGGGCATCAATGCAAGAAACAAACAGCAGCAGTTCGCCCTCGATCTTCTCCTGAATGATGATATCCGTCTTGTGACGCTCGTGGGCAAGGCCGGCACGGGCAAGACCCTCCTGGCCCTCGCCGCGGGCCTGGAGAAAACCATCGAGGCTAGGACTTTCCAGCGGCTGGTCGTTTCGCGCCCTGTGTTCCCACTTGGCAAGGACATTGGGTTCCTGCCCGGGGACATCGAGGAGAAGCTCCGACCCTGGATGCAGCCAATCCGTGATAATCTCGACTTTTTGATGGGCGCCTCGGCCGTTGCGGGTCGGGTCAAGGGCAAAAAGGACCTCCAGAGTCTATTTGACCTTGGCATGATCGAGGTGGAGCCGCTGACCTACATCCGCGGCCGGAGCATGCCGAACCAGTATCTCATTGTAGATGAGGCGCAGAACCTCACTCCCCATGAACTCAAGACAATTATCACGCGGGCCGGTGAGGGGACCAAAATCGTGCTGACGGGCGATCCGTACCAGATAGACAATCCCTATATCGATTCGTCGAGCAATGGTCTTACCTTTGTGGTTGAGCGGTTCAAGGAGGAACCTATTGCCGGGCATATCACCCTCGTAAAGGGCGAGCGTTCCGATCTCGCCGAACTCGCGGCAACTCTTTTATAAAATTACAGTCCAGAGCTCGAAACACTGAACGGTGAACTCTGATCTATGGTAAAAAACTAGGTAATAGGCAATGCAAAAACATAAACAATCATACAATACAATTTTTTTAATCATCAGTATTCTGGCAATGCTCTTTGTCCTTACCGAGATCGTCATGAAGTTCTTCGGTAAAAGTATATGTGGTACCGAGGGATGTAAAATGACGGCCCAGTCCGCTCGGTTCGGGGATATTTCCATATTCTTCATCGGTTTCTGCACGTTTTTCTCCCTGGCTGGCCTTACGATCCTGAATCGGCACCTTCGGAAACCCCGTATCGATCGGCTCATCAATCTCATTCTGGTAGTCGCCCTGGCGGGCGAAGGTTTCTTCATGGGTTATCTGGCATTCCGGATTCATATGGTTTGTTTGTTCTGCGTCACGATTTTTATTTTTATGGTCACCCTCGGCACTTTAAGGCTTCTCGCTGGTGAAACGGATATACTTGCTGGATTCGGCGTCCTTGCGGCGGTTTTCATTATCCAGTATCTTGTGTTGCCCGCCGGAGTGCCCGTTAATCTACCCTTGAATGAACGGCTTATCCTGTTTTATAGTAAGGATTGCAAGCATTGCGCCGAGGTCATCAAGGAATTGGACGAGAAAAAAATACAGGTCGTCCATCTGCAGGTGGGCGAGTATGCGGTCTTCCTGAAAAACATGGGCATCGAGAGCATTCCCACACTTATGGTGAATGAACCCTATCAAAAAATATTTCTCACTGGGGAAGAGGCGATCAAAAGCTACTTGCTTGCATGTACGAATCCAAAGGCGACCGGGGTTACAACGCCGCGAAAAGCAAAAGCGCTGGGCAAATACGTTGCCCCAGACAAGAACATGACAATCGACCTCTTCAGTCAACCGGGTCTTCTGACGTTGCCGAGTCAATCAACAGCAGATAAAGGCATGTGCAAGGAAGAAGAAGTCTGCAAATAACAAGCCTCCCGTTTTGATTTCCCGCATCGGGACCGGCATGTGCCTGCCCAGCTTGCATTTCTCTGTGGAAAAAAAATCGTGCTCTGTGGTAATATAGGCGTCCATGGCAAAAATTCTTGAGAAAAGGCTGATTCGGCGGCCCGATGTATTTTATTATAAAATCGCTGCGCCGCTAATTTCCCGGAAAGCCAGCCCAGGACAGTTCGTGATCATCAGGCTCCATGAGAAGGGCGAGCGCATCCCTCTGTCCTTGGCCGATATCAATCCTGTGGAAGGTACGATCAGTCTTATCGTCATGGCTGTGGGCAAAACCACTGCAGAGTTGTCAGGTTATGACGCAGGCGGAGATATCCTCGATTTGTGCGGTCCGTTGGGGATGCCGACGCATGTCGAACGGGTGGGCAGGGTGGTTCTTGTCGGCGGTGGTTTCGGCGTGGCCCCGCTCTACCCCATAGCGCGGGCCCTCAGAGCGGCAGGTAACAGGGTCACCGTCATCATGGGCGCGAGAAGCAGCGACTTGCTGATCTACGAGCAGGAGATGCTGGGCGTAAGCGACAAGATGCTGGTGACGACCGATGACGGAAGCAAGGGAGCCAAGGGCATCGTGACCACGGCCCTTACGCAGGAGCTTGCATCTGGCGGCGCGGACCTTGTCATGGCGGTTGGTCCGGCTATCATGATGAAATTCGTCGCCGAAACCACTCGGCCCCTCGGTATCAAGACGATGGTGAGCCTGAACCCCATCATGATTGACGGCACCGGTATGTGCGGCGGTTGCCGCGTCTCGATCGGTGGCGCCCTTAAGTTTGCCTGTATCGACGGACCGGAGTTCGACGGCCATGCCGTCGACTGGGATCTGCTCATCAACCGCCAACTGATTTATAAAAAGCAAGAAAAAGAATCCTTCGATAAGTGGAAACAACGCCATGAACGCATGATGAGCAAAGACAAGCAGCCTATCTGTGAGTAGCCCCGGGCGTTGCAACAGGAACATAATCAGCGGCAGGACGCCCCGGGAATCATCCGGTAATCTCCTTGACACCCCATAATCGTTATGTTAATTTACCGGCACTGTAATGTCACGGGAGGACCTTTTGGAAAATAAAAAAGGCTTAGTTGAAATTATTGCGGAAAGATTCTGGAAGTTTTTTTCGTCCGTAAAACTCGCGGTCATATTGCTGATCATTCTTGCTATCGTTTCTGTCATCGGGACCATCATCCAGCAGAATGAATCTCCGGCAAGCTACCTGAGAGAATACAGCCAGTCCACGGTTCATCTGTTCGAAATTCTGGGGTTTTTCGACATGTACCATACCTGGTGGTTTGTGCTTCTCCTCTTTCTTCTCACGGCAAATCTGACGGTCTGCACGCTCGACAGGTTTCCTCATACCTGGGCGATCATTAAGGCGCCGCTCAAGCCCATTGACGACAATATGCTGAAAGCGCTGCCATTCAGAAAAGAAATCACCCTTGAGGGGGGCATGGACAAGGCGATGGAGCGGTCGGCGAAAGCGCTGAAGAACCATGGCTATGCTTACATCGAATCAAAAGATGCGACCGGGGTGCAGCTGCTGACCCAGAAGGGCGTCTACAGCCGTTTCGGTGTCTATATCACCCACGTTAGCATTCTTCTCATTTTTATCGGTGCGCTTATCGGCTCCTTCTTCGGTTTTAAAGCATTTCTGAACCTTCCCGAAGGGGAGGCCTCTAAAGTCGTTTATCTCCGGAACGAACCGATATGGGACCAGATCGCGGATTCGCTCGGCATTGCCAGTAGTCCCGTGATCCATAGCCCTCAGCAGGACATGCCCGCCGAGATGCCGCTCGGGTATTACGTCCGGTGCGATAATTTTGATGTGGATTATTATATCAGTCCCTCGGGCATGCCGACCGGCATGCCTTCGGAATATCACAGCATGCTCAGCATTTATAATCTCAATGGTGAGAAGATTCTCGACAAGCGTATCCGGGTTAACGATCCGCTGACCTATCACGGCGTGACCTTTTACCAGTCGAGCTACGGCACCATACCGGACGCCCGCGGCAAAGTGATCCTGAACATCCGCAAAAAGAGCGATACCCAGTCCCCGGGCGAAACAGTGGAAGTTGAGCTAGGAGGTTCGGTGTTTGTTCCCTCCATCGACCGGACGGTGAAAGTACTTGGATTCGAGCCTTTTGGTATGCGGACCTCCGCAAACGGCGAGGTGCAGTTTTTCAAGACGGACAACAATGAATACATCAATCCGGGCGTGGAATTAGAGATATATAACGGTGAGAAGGCGCTCTACCGGACGGTCATTTTGAAAACAGATTCGGGGCAGCCTAATATGCCCGAGGACTACATCATCAGCTATGGCGGCTATTGGGGAACGCGCTACACGGGTCTGCAGGTCACCAAAGATCCCGGAGTCTGGGTTGTTTACCCCGGTTTTGTTATGATCTGCGTCGGTCCGCTTATCGTGTTCTTCGGGTCTCATAAGAAACTTTGGGTTAGGATACAGAGTCGTGGGAGCAAGACGATCGTTCTCGTGGCCGGATCCGCCAACCGGAACCGCATCGGGTTTGAACGAACATTCAATAAGGTTGTTGCAGAAATATCAGGGTAACACCGCATCATTACTTCAGGAGGATTCAATGAATAGTTCCTTACTCTTCAGTATTGCGACTTTGTCGTATTTGGTCGCGATGGTGCTGTATATAGGCTACCTCGCGTTTCGGAAAAAAGGAATCGGCACAACCGCAACGATCGTAACGGTCTTCGGCTTTTTGGTACAGACTGTGGCGCTGCTGCTCCGGTGGCGGGAGTCCTACCAGATGGATATCGGCAGAGTGCCACTATCCAATCTCTACGAATCCCTGGTTTTCTTCACGTGGAGCACTGTTCTGATCTATCTGATCGTCGAATTCAAGTACAAGACGAAAGCCTTAGGCGCTTTTGTGATGCCCGTGGCATTCCTCGCCCTTGCATTCATCAACGTTGCCGGAATCAGCAGCGACATCACCCCGTTGGTTCCCGCACTCAAGAGCAACTGGCTTTTCTACCATGTGCTGATAAGCTTTCTTGGCTATGCCGCTTTCGGTGTTGCTTTCGCGATCAGCATGATTTACCTGTTGGTAGATATGGAAGAGCGGGGCTCAGCGACAAACCTGTATGCTGGTTTGGCGGCTATCGTGATTTTGGCATCGATAGGTTATTATATGGCGAGTCTGGGTGCCCAGATGAAAACCGCGTTCTGGCTAGGGATCGGCGTGCTGGTCCTGGCATGGTTTATCTATCTTATCGTCGCCGGCGCGCGCAACAAGTCCCAGGTCTTTCTCTTCTGGTCATTCTGCGTAACGCTCGCCGTTGCTCTTCTTATTGCAATGGGCATCGATTTTGTTTACCTGGTTTCGTTCCAGCATCTCGCAACGGGTGAATCGTTCAAAAAGCACATGTTCGAATCAACCTTTCTGAATTCATCCCCTGCAATATCCATTGTCAGCTGGCTGGTGGTCCTTGCGTTCTTTTCCTTTGTATGGTCAAAGGGAATGGCGTTTAAAAATCTGCTTAAACCCTATATCCCGGCGCAAAACCTGCTTGATGACGTGACCTACCGCATGATCGCCATCGGCTGGCCACTCCTGACCGCCGGCATTATCACCGGCGCGGTCTGGGCCAATAGCGCATGGGGCACCTACTGGAGCTGGGATCCGAAGGAGACATGGTCGCTCATCACCTGGTTCATTTATGCCATCTATCTTCATGCTAGGTATGTGCGTGGATGGAAAGGGACCCAGATGGCGGTCATCTCCAGCGTCGGCTTCCTTGCAGTCATCTTCACGTACCTCGGCGTGAACCTCGTGCTTTCCGGTCTCCATTCCTATGGAGGCATCAATTAGAGCGGAAAGAAACTTGTCCGCGAGAAGCATCAAAGTACGACATTATTCCGGACGTCGGTTATCAGTTTGATAACCGACGTTTTGTTCTGGTATGTTAGGCATGACGCTCTGTATTTTCGCGAATGGGCAGATAAGGACACGGTGTCTGGTCAGCGACTCGGAGGCGCAAATCCTCTGCAGGCTTTGATGGGATGAATCGTTAGCTGAACAGCAATAGTATCCGGGATGACTCGGAATCCGAAGGAAGCTGTTAGCAAGGCTCCAATCTAACTTAACAGAAACGACATACAGGCAGCCACATGTGCAAGAAATAGCCAAAAGACTCAAAGTCCAATGACCATTCGAAATGTGTCGCCAGTAATATATGCTGATTAGACTTGCCGTCCATGGAGAGGAAACCACGATTTGATATTGCTGTATGGTATTCATGATTCGCTTGCAATTCACTACTTTTTTGTCACACTATTTAGAAGTGAATAATTTTGTTGTTAATTTGTCCGTTCCTTATTCATGCGAATGAAAGGCGATGATGAAAGAATTTGTTCGCAGCCGCCTCTTGGATTTTTTTGACCCAACTAGCCTGCTAGGAGCATTGGTTTATGCTGTTATCTCCTTTGGGTTAGCCCTCTTCGCAGCCCGTCTCGTGCGCATTTCATTGAAGCGGGCTACGAAGTTTTTCCCCGATACCGCAGAAGCCATCTTTACCGCCCAACTCCTCCAAGTCCTTGTGTTTTTAACGGCCTTTATCCTATATGCCCATCTCATACCCGCCCTTCGATCGTTAGGGACCGCCTTACTGACCGGAGCGAGCATTGTTTCGGTCATTGTAGGTCTCGCGGCGCAGAACTTGCTGGGGAATGTGATCGCAGGTTTTTCGATATTTCTCTTCCAGCGGTTCCATGTTGGGGATCGCCTTCAGCTGAATACACCCAAAGGGATGACGACTGGGACGGTTGAGGCGTTGACGCTTGGTTATATGACTCTTAGGACTTCTGATAACGAGGAAATTATGGTCCCTAATAGTGTAATGGCAACTTCCGTCCTTATTCGGCTACCTCCAATGGGGGACGAAGAGTAATATGTCTTTGATGCGAGAAGAAACCTTGCGGCAACGGCAAGATGGATTCCCGTATGATAGCAGAGCCGGCAATTAAGAGGGCTAGTTAATTATTCGCTGCTGCTCGACACTTCATCGTTAGGATGACGCGAGATATAGTTTAGCAACGGCTCGGTAGCTATTCGGTCGTCGCTATGCTGAACGTTACTCCCATAGCAGAATTTTACAAATATTTACTCGATTTTCCTCTTCCGATGCCTAATTTACCTGCTTACGGATCGAGCGCAGGGGATAGTTCTGAAGCATAACGGATTCAGGAGAGAGATAATGGAACATCGTTTCAGTATACACGACATTTCCACGTATTGTCGCTCCTTGAATACATGAGTAGTGCTTGTATATATCATGTTATCGGTTCATTTTTGTAATGGGAAAAGGTGTTTTTTTATCCAAGAAGGAAAAACGCTGCCGAGGCTGATACTGCTCGGGCTGAAAATGCCAGGGATGGATGGCATAGAGGTCCTGCGCAAAATACACTACGACGAGAGGTCGAACAGTATCCTCGTGGTTATTGTTCAAATCTAGAATCTGACTGACAGGTAGCCATTAACATGGCGGGAGCATGCAGTTTTCTGCGCAAACTATTCGGAACTCGATCAACCATGAAGGATTTAGAACACGTATTAATACAGACGCTTAGAATATTGTGACAATTTCGCAAAAGTATTTCTATGAAATTAACATGTTGTCCTCTTTTATTGATACAAAATATTATGCGTTTGCATTAGTATGCTGGTTGGGTCAGAATGCCCCTTCCGTGACGAAATCAATATGATTTTTTATTTCCACGAGAAAGAGCTAAGAGTTTCGACCAATCACCATTACGCGGTCATAGGTGCTCATGTTGAGGTTCAGGATCGATTAAAAGTAAAGAATTACAATTGAAATAGGCAGGGCGGGAGCCTACATGAATTCTGCAGTCAATGCGAGTTTTACGGACATACGGAATTCTTTTTTAAATTAACTATCTCGATCCCGATTATGCGCATATCATCGCGGAGTCTGGGGACGCCTGCTGCACTGCCAACCTCTTACTCGCACTTCGAGAAAAGGAGGAACGGCGTTTCACGGAATCCTCTGATATACTTATGGAAGGAGGGATATAGATGCATCGTGCTATTGCTTTTTCCCTGATGGTAGTTTTGACCATGTCGGCGGGTTGTGCATCAGCGCCGCCCAAAGATGTGCGATTCTCTTGGAAGTTTTACAGTGCCCCGACTCTCTCACCGGAAACGTTCTTCGGCCAGAGTGTTGCAATTTTCCCGACCGCAAGCATTAAATATGATCCCTCTCAAGAGATATATCGCGAAACCCTTTCGGGTATTCTCTATACAGCGCTAAGCAAATATTCCGACGGACCGCGCATTTTATCGTTCGATGCCGTTCAGAGCGGCATCAATAAAAAAGAACTCTGGAACGACTTCAAGCTCATGTATAGCGAATATCAGAAAACGGCCGTGCTTCGAGAAGATCTTTTGTCGAAGATCGGCCAGGCGGTAGGCGCACGCTACGTCATCGTTCCGCAGCTTCTCAGGTTCCAGTCGGAGACCTTTGACCGCGCCGTTATCTTTGGAGTCTCTTTTCTGCGGACTCGCCAGTCGAGCGTCGATATTCACGTGCAAATATGGGACACGGTCACGGGCGAAGTGGTCTGGGAAGGCGCTAGCGAAGGAACCACTGCATCAGAGGTCGTCCGGAGCCAGCCAGCAAGTTTTATGGCGGTGGCAGAAAACGCCTGCGAGAGCTTGGTCTCGAGAATGCCATGGGTGAAGACTGAGAATCGGTAATCGCGCTCTTCGTTGTGGTCAATCAAGACATGCTGGAAGGTGCCGGCACACCAGATTTGGCGTTAATAACGACGTGCGGCGTAGTTCTTTCTACGGTACGCTGGGTCTATTCACTTGCGGTTATATATGGTGCGTGCGCGGTCGGAGATGCAGAAGTGAACCGCGTGCTGATGGATAAGGTTCTCCCCTGGCAGGCTACTTTCGTGACCACGCGAGAATTACTTCAATGCTTTCGTTGTTAAAGATGTAAAGCGATGATAGTGGGGTTAATCTGGGGATGAAACGCGCAAGATGTCCTTTTGAATCCTGCAGTCAATGCGAGTTTTGCGAACATGCGGAGTTCTTTTCGAATATTAATTATCCCACCCCGGTTCATTCGCATATCATCGCAAAATTAGGAGACACCCGCCGAACTACCGCTCGCTTACTCGGACATCGAGACAAGGAGGAACGGCGTTCCCCGGAAACCTTTGATATCCTTATGGAAGGAGGGATATATGCATCGCGTTATTGCTTTTTCCCTGATGGCAATTTTGACAATTTCGGCGGGTTGTGCATCAGCGCCGCCCAAAGATGTACGCTTCTCCTGGAAGTTTTACAGTGCCCCGACGCTCTCACCGGAAACGTTCTTCGGTCAGAGTGTCGCAATTTTCCCAACCGCAAGTATTAAATACGATCCCACCCAAGAGATATATCGCGAAACCCTTTCGGGAGTCCTCTATACGGCGCTAAGCAAATATTCCGACGGACCGCGCATTTTATCATTCGATGCCGTTCAGAGTAGCATCAATAAAAAAGAACTCTGGAACGATTTCAAGCTCATGTACAGCGAATATCAGAAAACTGCCGTGTTGCGGGAAGACTTTCTGTCGAAGATCGGCCAAGCGGTAGACGCACGCTACGTCATCGTTCCGCAGCTTCTCAGGTTCCAGTCGGAGACCTTTGACCGCGCCGTTATCCTGGGGGTCTCTTTTCTCCGGACCCGCCAGTCGAGCGTTGATATCCACGTGCAAATATGGGACACGGTCACGGGCGAAGTGGTCTGGGATGGCGCCACTGAAGGCTCAACTGCATCAGAGGTCGTCCGGAGCCAGTCGGCAAGTTTTATGGCGGTGGCAGAAAACGCCTGCGAGAGCCTGGTGTCGAGAATGCCATGGATAAAGACTGAGAAGAAGTAGACGTGCGGGCGGAGAACATGAAATCGGAGAAGGTCGAGAAAGCAGGAGCTAAAGGTTGTTGTTGGGATTTATGACCTTTTACGTTATTCGAAAAGGATGTATCTCGTTTAACAATGATAGAGAAAATAGCAGGTAAAAAATAGGATATGAAATGGATAATCACAAATAAGCAAACATGCCTAAATCTTATTAGCGCCATAATCCTGGTGGTTGGCTTGGGGGGTGCCATCTTAATTTATCTGATGGCTGAAAATAATCCGGGAAACATATTGGGATACGAAGTAGCAGGTGGTGCCGTATATCCTGTTACTCCTGAAAATACCAAGATTTACGAGCGTGATTTGGAACTCTATGGCGGCAAAGCGGCCGTACTTACGAATGAATTCAGATATTGGTTTATCGGGTTATGGCATGGAAAATCACTTGCATTCACAGTTGCCTGCATTACCATTTTAATATCCTTTGGGGTTTTCTTTTTTGCCAATCATATCTCATCCGATTTAACATCTAATCCCCGAGACAAAAACAATCGCCGCGGAAAATATTTCAACCCGTAGCCGTATGAAGTAATGTATAAGAGTGGGGCGCCAGGACAGATTCTCCCTGGTGGTCCGAATTCGACTGTCATATTTTAAGAGTGATTATTTCGCGTATAACTATGTGGCATGGTGAATTACTTAAAGCGGTGTGGGATTTAAAATCATTTATTAATGGTTTCATAATTGTCTGCATATACTACCGACCGTACTCCACACTTTTTTTTATTGGGGATTCAGAAGCAAGCACGGATGAGGCTGGATCCCTCCACATAGTCGACGTGGAGAGATGATAGAGCCAGAATTCGTTCGCTTTTATCACTTGACAACTCTTGCTCTGTCACTATAATCACCAGATTGTGCAACAGGAATTCCCCGATATACCACCTGCGACTCCGGCCGAAGTCAAGACTGTTCTCGCCGGCTTGATGTTAGCGCTCATGCTCGCTTCGCTCGACCAGAACATCGTCGGTGTTGCGTTGCCGAGGATCGTGAGCGACTTGGGTGGCCTTTCACATCTGTCGTGGGTTGTCACGTCATTCATGCTTACTTCAACGACTACTACACCCCTTTACGGTAAGCTGAGTGACATGTATGGCCGCAAACCGTTGTTTATCACAGCGATCCTCATCTTCCTTGTTGGGTCTTGCCTTTGCGGGCTGTCTGGATCTATGACCCAGCTCGTCGTATTTCGTGGGATTCAAGGGCTTGGCGGGGGCGGCCTTATAACGCTCGCGATGACGACCATAGCTGACCTCGTCGCGCCGCGCGAGCGCGGCCGCTACCAGGGCTACTTTGGCGCGGTTTTTGCCTTCTCAAGCATCGCGGGCCCGCTTCTGGGCGGATTTATCACCGAGGCCCTATCATGGAGATGGATTTTCTATGTCAATCTGCCGATCGGCGCTCTTGCCTTGCTTTTTTTTATTTTCGGATTTCACCGCCCTAGCCACGTCGTTTCTCACCGGATAGATTATGCGGGAGCGGCATTGCTCACCGTAGCAACGGTCGCTCTTCTTTTGGTGCTGACCTGGGGAGGCGTGCAGTACGCTTGGTCGTCGCCGCTCATTTTGGGCTTGGCCGTATCGGTTATCGTGCTAGTCTTGCTCCTCGTCCTTGCGGAAGGCCGATCCATGGAGCCGGTGCTCCCTCCTCACATCCTTCAAAACAGGGTTTTCATGATAGCTACGAGCGTCATGTTTCTTACATTTATGGGACTGTTCGGCGTCGCCATTTTCCTTCCGCTTTTTTTCCAGCTTGTTCTCGGATTCACGCCCGCGGGCGCCGGGCTCATGCTCGCGCCCATGACCGGCGGTGTGGTCGTGGCATCTTTCCTCGGAGGACGCCTCGTGTCTCGCACCGGACGGTATAAGATATTCCCTGTTGTGGGGCTGGCCGCGGCAACGCTTGCGTTTCTATCAGTCATGTGGGCGGCCGTCGTGGGAGCAAGTGTCAGCTTCGTCGAAGTCTCGCTCGTCGTCCTCGGCATGGGCTTCGGTCTCGTCATGCCGAACCTCATGGTCGCAATTCAGAACGCCGTTCTGCCTATTGAACTGGGCTCAGCAACGGCCGCCTCGACTTTCTTCCGATCGCTTGGCGGCACTTTCGGTGTCGCAATCTCGGGCGCCATCATGACGGCTCAGTTGCAGGCATCGCATTCGGAGAAGTGGACGAGAATGGGGAATGGGGCGCGGTCTCTGCTCGAACAGGGGATTCAGCAGATCAAACAGCTGCCGGTCGTTCAGAAAGAGTTAGTCATTGGAGCATACAGGCATGCGATTAGCACCACGTTTCTGCTCGGGTCGGCTATCATTGCACTCGCGTTCATCCTGGTACTCTTTCTCCCTGAGCATCCGCTTAAAACCTCTCGTGGATTATCTGATCGACAGTAGAATCTTCGTTGCGTCGAAGCTCCTGTCTGTTCAGAACATTCAGCGACAGCGCCGATGCCTTGGGGAAAATGTTCACGACGGCTGGTGCGCTCGCCGTCGGGCAGCCGATCTACGACGTACCAAATGGTTGGAGTGGCAGCTTTCTGATAACAGGCATTCCGATGATTTTACTCGCCCATCGAGCTCATCTCTGGCAACAAGAATCGTTGGTACGCCTGATGTAACGCACCTCCGCATCAGGATGACGAAGTTGGGTGATGTGTTCAAATCACACAGGTACGCCGTTCATGTAGAATGTTAAAGTGTATTTTTTAGCTAATATTCTGTACCCCTATTTATCGGTCATCACTACATGATAGTAACATGCCGTTTATATGCCGTGAATATCGTAAAGTTAGCCGATCCAATTCCAACCGTGTGAGTTCGGCATTTCACCCGCATAGCACGAAGGAGGCGTGAGGAGTAATCCAGAGCGTTAAGTTATCCCAGGATGATGACGAAAAATAAAATAAAACCTGTCGCGGGCAATTCCTCGAGTCTAGCTATCGCTTTACCGAAACATCAACGAGTTTGTCAATGGAATAGATGGGATAGATTTTGAAATCCCTTACCCAGGGTTGGATTACATAATAATCTGCCCGGTGCCACATGAAAACCCATGGTGCGTTCCGGATAATCCTGTCTTCCGCCTGCCGGTAGAGGCGGTATCGCTGCCGCTCGTTCATAGTGCGTTGGGCGGTCTCGATCAAATGGTCAAGTTCGGGGTCCAGACACCGCGTCTGGTTACCCCCGGCGCCGACACTTTTTGAGTCGAAAAGGGGATACAGGAAGTCCTCCGGATCAGGGTAGTCGGCCCACCAGGAAAGCCAGAAAGCATTGGGCTCTCCTTCATTTACCGCATTTTTAAACGCGCTCCAGTCCAGCTGTATTATTTCAGCTTTGAGGCCAATCTTCGCAAGATACTCCTGGATGACCGTGACGATATCGAGGACCTCCGGTTCGGCGGAGACGTAAATTTTGATCGTTGCTCCTTCTGCGCCTGCTTGTCGGATCAATTCCCTTGCCTTCTGAGGATCATAGTCGTAGCCCTTGAAAGCCTGCGGTAGCACATGGTTCTTCCACAAGCCCGGCGGGATTGGTCCAACAGATAGCACGCCCCTTCGTTCGAAGACTGTGTTCAGAATATGTTTCCGGTCTATGCCGTAATTAACCGCCTCTCTGACCCTGATGTCGTTAAAGGGCGGCCGTGTACAGTTGAGTCCCAGGTAATAACTGTTCAGGCCCGGTTTGGTGTACACAAGGTCGCGCCATGCAGGGTCCGTGGTGAAATGCCGGTACTCCGATGAAGGTATGAGCAGGACGTCTAGCCGTCCTGTTTCGAACTCCACCACCGCGGTAAGGTCCTCCGGTATGACACGGTAGTAAATACCGCTCAGCTTGGACCGGCCCTCGAAATAATCTTCACGGGAAGTGAGGATGAGGTGTTGACCATGTTTCCATTCATGCAGAATATAGGGCCCGGTTCCGACGGGATGAGTGCCGAAATCCTGTCGGAGCCGCTCCACATCTTCCTTGGGAATGATATAGGCCGTGGTCATGGCGAGGAGCGATAGGAACGGTCCGTATGGATTCTGAAGCCTGATCGTCAGAGTCTGGTCGTTCACCACGTGGATGCCCGATACATGCACCGCTTTCCCGGCAGTTACATCCGAAGCTCCCTCGATCTTGTCGAGGACCCACGTGAGGGGAGCTTTTGTCTGGGGCGCGAGCACCCGCTCGAAGGAATACTTGACGTCTTGGGCCGTGACTCGCCGGCCGTTGCTGAACGTCACGTCGTAGCGGAGCCTGAAGCTATAAGTCAGCTGATCGTCGGAAAGCTTCCATGCCTGGGCAATATCGGGGACGATGTCGAGATTCTCGTTAAAGCGAACCAAGCCGTTAAAGAGTTTCGCGGCGATGCCGCCGCCCTGAACATCGGTAATAAGCGCGGGGTCGAGTGTGGTCGGATTGTTGTCTAAGCGGAGATAGAGGTAGCCGGTTAGACGGCCGTCGTCGGACGTGTGACAGCTGGAGAATAACGACGCAAGCAGGAATACAAGGATGAGGCGGAAAGTCGCCTGGCACGAGGCAGTAATTCCCCGACCGCTATTTTTTCGCGGCATTGACAAATGCGGTGAATAGTTTCCTGGTATATCGATCATTAGGGTTTTTTTCCGGATGCCATTGAACGGCAATTAGAAAATGGTCCATTCTCGGCTCAAGAGCCTCGATTACGCTGTCGCGTGCGACTGCCGAAAGATGGAGACCGCGGCCGGGGTTTTTCACGCTCTGGTGGTGAGAACTGCGCACGCGGATGCGCGAAGCGCCCATGATGCGAGAAAGCATTGTGCCTTCAAGGATATCGACATGGTGAAATACTTTCTCTCCCGGCCGGTCCGGTCCATGTTCGATAGGATCGGGTACCTGTCTGGAGATGTCCTGATAAAGCTTGCCGCCTAGTGATATATTAACCAGCTGAGCGCCATAGCAGATGGCGAGAACCGGCTTGTGCATCTTTGCCACGGCTTTAAAAAGACTTATTTCGAATTTGGTGCGTTCATCAGGCGAGATTGTTAGGTTTGCGCCGGGCAGAGGTTTCTCCCCGTAAAAGTGGGGATGGATGTCATCGCCGCCGGTAAAGATGAACCCATCCAAACGTCTGACCAGATCGGGGATGGAATCATCGATGCCGAGAATCGGCACGGGAACACCACCTGCATGAATGACGGCCCTCCCATAGTCCTGATCAAGGATGTTCATGTTCCTCGCAGGCCGGATATCGAGCTGCATAGTTATTCCAATTAAGGGTTTCATCTGATTACCTCCCCAATAGCTGTACGTATTCGCATGGGGTACTTATAGCATATTTGAGGGAGCTTGTCAGCGTGAGATTACAATTTGAGATTTATTAAACGCAAATCAGAAATTGCAATTTTCTGCTTCTGTAATTTTATGCACGTGGTAATGGAGCAACATAAAGTAATCATCGTAAATCGCACTTCCGAGGAAGGAGCGTGAAACCTCGACACTCAGACTTGAAACCTTTTTAACTTCACCATTTCTCGTGGACGGTTATTCAAAATATTTGAAAAAACAGTCACTATAATAGGTGTTGTTACGCATGGGTTGAAATTATTGTATGAGCATTTCCAGAACTGCTTTTTGCGCATGCAGCCGGTTCTCAGCTTCGTCAAATACAACAGACTGCGGCCCGTCGATGACGTCCGCAGAAATTTCTTCGCCGCGGTGAGCGGGGAGGCAATGCATCACAATTGCCTTGGGATGTGCAGCCTTCATCAGACTGGTATTCACCTGGTATCCCTTGAAATCCCGCACCCGGACCGCATGTTCGGCTTCTTGGCCCATGCTTGCCCAGACATCAGTATAAACGGCATCAGCATTCTTGACCGCCTTGAGAGGATTGTTGACGACTGTGAGCTCCGATCCGGTCCGAGCTGCCTCCTGTTTCGCACCGCGTATGACCCTGGCGTCCGGCTCGTAGCCGTGTGGGCAACCGATGGAAATGTGCATGCCCGCCTTGATGCAGATCTCGATGAGTGAGTTAGCAACGTTGTTGCCATCGCCGATGTAAGCAAGCTTCAGACCTTTCAACTTGCCTTTTATCTCCTGGATGGTCATCAGGTCGGCAAGCGCTTGGCAGGGGTGGTGGAGGTCGGACAGACCATTGATAACCGGGATCGATGCATGGCGAGCCAGTTCCTCAACCGTGGATTGGGCAAAGGTCCGTATCATGATGCCATCTAGGTAGCGCGAGAGTGTGCGCGCCGTGTCGGCAATCGGTTCGCCGCGGCCGATTTGGAGATCGTTAGACGATAGAAACAGCGCCTGGCCGCCGAGCTGATACATGCCGACCTCAAAGGATACCCGCGTTCTCGTCGAAGACTTTTCGAAGATCATGCCAAGGGATTTCCCCTTTAGCGTCTGGCGGGATTTGCCTTGCCGCTGCATTTTTTTCAGAACTCTGGCTCGCTTCAAAATATTTTCTAGGTCCTTCGTGGTCAGGTCTGCAATTGCCAACAGGTCTTTTTTCATCGTTCTCTCCAAAACGTAAGAGGCGGCTAAGGCAGCCGCCTTTCTATTTTACGAGCATGCATCGGTTTTCAACGTTTCGCAAAAAGTCCGTCGAGCACTTCCAGCAGCAAATCAATCTCTTCTTCGGTGATGACAAGAGGCGGCATGAATCGCAGCACTGTCTCTGTGGTACAGTTGATGAGCATGCCTTCCTGGATGCACGCGGAGACGATGTCCTGGCAGGGAAAGTCAAGCTCCATCCCGATTAACAGCCCTTGGCCGCGGATATCTTTTACGAAGGGATATTTCCTTTTCAGTTTTTCCAAGCCCCGCAGAAAGTGTCCGCCGAGATGAGCAACGGAGGGGATGATAATATCGTCCTCGATTAGAACTTCGAGCGAAGCAATGGCTGCCGCGCAGGCCAGCGGGTTGCCACCGAAGGTGGAACCGTGTGTTCCCGGCGACAGGGCCTGCGCCGCTTTGTCAGTGGCCAGTAGAGCGCCGATGGGCATGCCTGCGCCAAGACCCTTGGCAAGCATCATAACGTCAGGTGTAATGCCGGAATGTTCATAGGCGAAAAACTTGCCGGTCCGGCCCATGCCGGTCTGGATCTCATCGAACATGAGAAGGATGCCATGCTGGTCGCAGATCTCACGGAGCCCTTTCAAATATCCAGTCGAGGGGAGGTTGACGCCACCTTCGCCTTGGAGCGGCTCAACTAGGACGGCGCAGGTGTGGCCATTGATGGCTTCCTCAACGGCTTTGAGGTCATTGTAGGGAACGTACAGGAATCCGGGAACAATGGGTTCAAATCCCTTGTGGAATCGCTCCTGTGCTGTTGCCGCGAGGGCGCCCAGTGTCCGGCCGTGAAAGGAACCACGCATCGAGATGATTTCGTACCGGTCCTGCTTTACTATCTCCCGTCCATACCGGCGCGCAAGCTTAATGGCGGCCTCCACTGCCTCGGTGCCGGAATTGCAGAAGAAGACCTTGTCTGCAAAGGAGCGTCCCACTAGCGCCTTCGCCAATTTGATCTGTGGCTCGTTATGAAAGTGGTTCGATACGTGCATGAGCCGTTGGGCCTGCTTTTGAAGTGCAACGACGATGCGTGGATGGCAGTGCCCCAGATTGCAAACGGCCACGCCAGAAACGAAGTCGATATATTCCTTGCCGTCGGAGTCGAAAACCCTCGTGCCCCGTCCCTTGACGAGTACAAGAGGCTGGCGGCTGTAGGTGTTCATAATGAATTTTTGAGAATCCGCGAGGAAATCGCCCGTAATCATGAAAGGGAAATTAACATAACCGTCATGAAAAATCAAACGGAAATTCGACAAAATCCAAATAAATAAACCGGGTTAGGAGTGAAGCGCGAAAAGAATGATACGCATTGGGAGGCGGCTCAGCCTGCAGAAAACGGAAAGCGACTCGATAACTCTATAGCCGCCGAGTAAGCCTTTGAAAGCCATGAACGTTTTATGTTCGGGCTTCACCTGCATGTTGGCTGCTCCCACCTGCACCATCAGTGCGGAGAACGACGCGCCGCCTGCAGACAGTGGGAGGCCGATTACGCAGTGCAGAATGACGAGGCGATTCTGCGTTACGGGCGCTGTTAACGATGGACTCCATCATGCACTTGAGTTTCCTTTTTCCTGATGTTGTTTTTCAGCGGCATGATCAGTACGATGCCAGCCAAGAGATTGGTGGTCACCGGATCGATGAACGAATGAGGGATGGCCCTCGTCTTTTCCCGAGGGCCGATGTGGTACAGCGAGTTGAGGAACACCGCGTCCAATAGCATAACCAGTTGGATGTTCCACCGCAGATGGAGCAGCAACATGATGAGCTAAGGTCCCTGCCGATTTTGGTCCGTCATCGAATGTAGCCCTCCCCCAGGTAGAAAATCACGGCGGCGCGGATCGAATAGTGGTCCATTTTCCAATCGTCAGGGAGCGGCGCGAACGGCGCGGATTCCCTGATAGCGCGAAGCGCCTCGTCGTCGAGGATTTTGTATTGCGATGGTTGCAGAATCTCAAGCCCTCCCAAGGTGCCATCCTTATTGATATCGAATTTGATATACAGCGTGCCCTGGTAGCCTGATACGGCGGCGAGTTCGGGATATTTGAGAGTGCTCTCGATCTTAACTTTGAGCCATCGGTTGTAGGACATGAACTTGAGTTCATCAGTGTCAAGCGTTACCGAATTGTCGCCGGGCTGTTTCTCGGGCATGCCCCTGCGCGCGAGTTCGTCGATGTCGTTCTGGGAAAGAAAAGGGAGCGGCCCTGCTGATCGGTGTGTTGATGACGGTCCGGCTTTGCCTTTTTCCCCGCTCTGCTCTGCGCTTTTGGACAGGCCGATCTTGCCCTTTTCCCCGCCTTGTTCTGCGCCTTCAGGTATGCCGGTACGTGGTGAGGTTTTCGGCATCTTGAGCTCCTCGCCCTCGCCGAATTTTTTCGGTATGGGAACGGCGTTAGGAGGCAGCGGCTTTTCAGGGATGACGCGTTGCGGAGCGGGAGCCGGAACCGGACGTACAGGAGCAGGAGCTGGACGTGCAGGAACAGGAGGCACTGGCTGCGGTCGTTGGACTGCCGGCAGCTGCTTCATGTCCTGTGGAGGAAGGTTTACGATCCTGATCGGAGTAAAGGGCAGCTCTGTCGGAGCGGGTTTGATAAGATAAAAAGCCGCGATTATCAGTAGCGCATGAAGAGCGATGGAGGCGATAAAAAATTTTGTAAAATGTAAATGCCGGGGCATGAGAGACACTCAAAAAAACTGGACGTGAACTAAAAGTGGAAATTTACGGATAACGCTTTGGATACACGGTTGTTTATTTGCACATTCCGACTTTCTCAGCGTCAGTGTATTGCTTCAGGGTATTATTCGCGATTAACCTTGTTCATAGGTGGTTTTGCATATTGTCTGAAACTTCCCGTAGCAGCTTAAGGATGGCTAAGGCCTTGTCGGGCGTAAGACTGCCCATGCCGCAGGATGGCGTGATGAGACACTGGCGTAGAAGCGCATCACGTTTGACGCCCTGGGACTCCAGCCGCTTCATGCCGCTGTTGAGCTTGTTCTGGAGATGATCCGCTGTTTCACTTCCGGTAAAGGATCCCGTGGGTACGATGCCCCAGGCCAGCGCTCCACCGCGGTCAAGAAATTTCCTGATTTCCGCGGGATACAGCATTATTTTGTCCATATATCCGAAAGCGTCGAAATTGATTATATCGATCTTCGTGTTCAACAGCATCGGCCAGTCGGCATTGCCGCAGCAGTGGATACCTGCAATTCCGCCCAACTCGTGGATCATGGCGATGATCTCGTTGATTTTTTCAGCCACAACCTCTGACGACACTGCGGAAAAACCTGACCCGAGAGACTCCATGGCTGGTTCATCGATGAAGATGATGACGGGTTTGTGGAACTGGCCGAGTTCCCTGATCTGCCAGGCCGCCTTCATAGCAAGTCCCTTGACCAGGGCGTCGAAAAGGATGTCATTGTGGATGATGTCTCTACCGGTGCTATCCTTGAACGATATCCCTGCTGTAAGGGGGCCGGTAATATGGCCCTTGACGAATCGGGCGCGCGGGGGAAGCCCTTTCCGCAAGGCCCGCAGAAAAGCATAAAACCCGGCCGCGTACTCTTCGGATAGCCTGAAGAAACCGTAGTCCTTCTCGATGTACCGCTCAAAGAATTTTTCGAGTTCTGGCGTAAGGTCGCCGGACGTATCGAAATAAAAACGTTTCTTCACCACGTCCAGCCGCAGACCGGGCATTGATTCGCTGTATTGGCTGTCCATGTGCTCGCGAAAATCCTTTTGCGGAAGCTGGGGCCAGATCGGCGCTTCGGCCAGGTAGGAAAGCGACATTGCCGCGGCCTTATCTGGATCCGCAATCGGTAAACTGCCGATGCCTGTGGCTATGCAATTGAAGTCGTAGATCATGTTCTTGGTTCCGTTCGTCGCAGTGCATTCAGTCCCTGGCGAATACGAACGCCACGAGCGCATCGATTATTATATCGTTAAAGCTCATAAAAAACAACTTAAAACACCGCTGCCTGTCATGACCAGTCCCGATTTTCAAACATCCGATTCAGAGCAGGCAGCTAAGAGTAAAGTGACATGCTTAACGGCCGACCGTGTTTGTCGTCCTACAGATAAACGAGAGAACACGATTTCCATTTCAAGGCGGGCTCAGCTGATGACTTTGCGCCCTATGAACATCCGGAGTGAAGCAGAAAATATCCGCAAGTAAACATACACTTTGCTTCACAACAAAGAGTCTTTAAGGTTTGTTTTCGCTTCAAAAGTCGGGATATACGGTGCATTGACGGTGATGACTGAATATTGCATTTTATTTATATGGCCTTCTGCAATTAACTATGAGCAACTCCAAATTGTACTGTTAAATTCCCGATATTTTCTTGACAATACGAGGTTTTTTTGTATAATAGCAATCTATTTTTCTTATCTTTCCCGGTTTCTTCCAGGCAGGGGCAATCATTGACATTTCAGGAAGTTATATTAACACTCCAGAATTTCTGGGCCTCGAAAGGCTGTGTCATCCATCAACCATATGACACTGAGGTTGGCGCAGGAACATTTCATCCCGCCACATTTCTTCGCGTTCTCGGGCCGGAGCCGTGGAGCACCGCCTATGTCCAGCCCTCCCGCAGGCCGACTGACGGCCGCTACGGCGAGAACCCTAACCGTTTGCAGCACTATTACCAGTTTCAGGTGATCCTGAAGCCCCATCCTGAAAACGTCCAGAACCTTTATCTCGAAAGTCTCGTAAAACTGGGAATCAATCCGCTGAAGCACGATATCCGCTTTGTGGAGGACGACTGGGAATCACCCACCCTCGGCGCTTGGGGGCTTGGATGGGAAGTCTGGCTTAACGGCATGGAGGTCACGCAGTTCACTTACTTCCAACAGGTGGGCGGCATAGATGGCTCAGGCCCATTCCCGCGGAACTTACTTACGGTGTGGAACGGCTCGCCATGTACCTCCAGGGCGTGAACAATGTCTTTGATCTCGAATGGACCAAAGGCGTCAAATACGGCGATATCCATCATGAGACGGAAGTACAGTTTTCGAAATACAATTTCGAGCTTTCGGATCGGGGCATGCTGTTCAGCCAGTTCGAATCCTATGAAAAAGAGTGCGAAAAGCTCATTAATGCCAAGGTCGTGTTGCCGGCGTATGATTATTGCCTCAAATGTTCTCATACCTTCAATCTTCTTGATGCGGCCGGTGCGATTAGTGTGACGGAGCGCACGAGTTATATCGCTCGGGTGAGAAAGCTAGCGCGCCTCTGCGCTCGTGCATATTTGGCGATGCGGGAGGAGAAGGGGTTCCCGATGTTGAAGAAGCAGTAGACAGCGAGCTCGAAAAGTCAGCGGCAAGAAGTTCCGCTCATAACCGTTCAAGCAACTAATACCGTTTTTGGGGTTATATTTTGACTAAAGAATTTTTATTGGAAATAGGCACTGAGGAGATCCCGTCACGGTTTATTAACCCTGCCATCGAGAAGATGAAGGAACTTTTTGCCGCGCTTCTTGTATCTGGCCGTGTTACGTCCCGCGGAGAAATGAAGGCCTTCGGCACACCGCGCCGACTGGTCCTGTATGTGCCCGACATGGATGAGCGCCAGGCAGATGTTTCGAAAGAAGTCGTTGGCCCGCCGAAGAAGATCGCGTTCGATGTTTCGGGAAATCCGACTAAGGCTGCTGTAGTTTTTGCCGAGAAAAACGGAGTCCCCGTCACTGCACTCACAGTCAAGTCGAAGGAAAAGGGAGAGTATGTGGTCGCCCAGCTCGATGAAAAAGGCGGTGATAGTGCCGAATGGCTAAGGCAGGTCCTGCCCGGTTTTATACTTTCAATTCCTTTTCAGAAAACCATGCGCTGGATGGACAAGGACATCCGGTTTGTGCGGCCCATCCACTGGGTGCTTGCTCTTTGGGGTGGCAGCGTGGTGGATTTCAACCTCAGTGGGATCAAGAGCTCCAACCTCTCGTGGGGCCATCGTTTCATGAGTCCTGGTGCTTTTCTAGTAAAGGATTTCAAATCCTACAGATCTCAATTAGAGCCGAATTTCTTGGTCATCGACCCCGAAGTCCGGAAAGAGAGGATCACCAATCAGACCCGAGAATTGGCCAGTGCCAGAAACGGATCAGTGCTCGACGACCCCGGTCTTGTCGAGGAAGTGGCAAACCTCGTGGAGTATCCCGTGGCGGTTATGGGTACCTTCAACAAGGACTATCTCCGAGTGCCAAAAGAAGTGCTGATCACGGCCATGCGCGAACATCAGCGCTATTTCAGCGTCGTCGACAGGAGTGGAAATCTGCTTCCCTGTTTCATCACCATCAGCAACACCCGGGCCGAGGACATGGAGATCGTCCGCGCTGGGAACGAGCGGGTGCTCGCCGCGCGGCTCTCCGACGCAGCCTATTTCTTCGACCATGACGTAAAACAACCGCTTGCCGACCGCATCGAAGGGCTCAAGAGAGTCACCTATCAGGAAAAACTAGGGTCTGTATATGACAAGGTTCAGCGCGTAAAGGCGCTTTCCGGTTATCTTGCCGACCTGTTTGGCGCTGACAAAAAGGTAACTCAGCGGGCCGCCGAACTTTGCAAAGCCGATCTCATAACAGGCATCGTGGGAGAATTCCCAAAACTTCAAGGCGTAATGGGAAAGTACTATGCCCTCAGTTCGGGAGAGGACCCCAAGGTTGCCGACGCTATCCTCGAGCACTACCTTCCGCGGTATGCGGGGGACAAGCTGCCTGACTCGCTGCAAGGCGTCTGTGTTGGCATTGCCGACCGCATCGATTCCATTACGGGCTGTTTTTCCGTCGGCCTGATTCCCAGTGGGTCAGAGGACCCCTATGGCCTTCGTAGGCAATCCATGGCCATCCTCAACATGCTTCTCGACCGGGGCCTCCGTCTGTCGCTGACTGAGCTGGTCTCGCAGGCATGCAGGGGATTCGGCTTTAACGAGAAAGACAAGGTCGCGCTGGACACACTCGACTTTTTGCGACAGCGCCTCGCGGGCATGCTCGCGTCAGAGGGCCTCCGATCTGATGTGGTGGACGCGGCGCTTTCTGTCGGGTTCGATGATCCGCTTATCTCTCGTGAAAAAGTGCGGGCCCTTGACGCGCTCAGGACGTCCGAGGATTACCAGCCGCTTGTCACGGCTCTTAAGCGCGCAGGCAATATTTTGCCGAAGGGATTTGGCGGGGCAGTCAAAGAAAGCGTGTTGCAGCAGGAAGCGGAGAAGAACCTCCATGCAGCGTTCATGGATATCCGGGAGCGGGTCGTGGATAAGACCGCCAAGCTTGATTTTCGGGGCGCACTTGCGGACATTGCGTCGCTGAGAAAACCTGTTGACGTTTTTTTTGACACTGTGATGGTGATGGACAAGGACGCGGTGGTAAAGGAAAACCGTTTGGCTCTGCTTGCCGGCATTACGGGCCTTTTCTCGCAGATTGCCGATTTTTCGCGGCTGGTGCTGAGCTCAGAAGAAAAATGACAAAGTTTAGCAGCCAGGAGCCGGAGTCGGAACTTTTTTTTACTTATGGCTACTGGATTCAGATGATACATCTTTAGGGAGGATAATCACAATGGCTACAGGGAAGAAATATATTTATTTTTTCGGCAGCGGAAAGGCAGATGGCAACGGAACCATGAAGGACCTGCTCGGGGGCAAGGGAGCAGGCCTTGCCGAAATGACGAACGCCGGCGTTCCGGTTCCGCCTGGGTTCACCATCACCACGGAGGTCTGCAACCTCTTCTATGATCTCGGCAAGCGCGTGCCGGATGGTCTTGATGGTGAGATGCGCGGCTACATGAAGAAGGTCGAGGAAGTCCTCGGCGGCAAGTATATCTTCGGTGATGTGAACCGGCCGCTTCTTGTCTCCGTCCGGTCGGGATCCAAGTTCTCCATGCCCGGCATGATGGACACGGTCCTGAATCTCGGCCTAAACGATAAAACCATTAGCGGCCTCATCCGCATGTCCGGGAACAAGCGCTTCGCCTGGGACGCCTACCGTCGTTTCATCCAGATGTTCGGCAACGTGGTGATGGGTATCGAAAAGGATCAATTCGAGCACATTATTCATGAAGTCAAGAAAAAGAAAAAGATACTTCTTGATATCGACCTGACAGCCGAGGATCTGGAAAACCTGGTTGCCAAGTTTAAAGCAAAAGTGAAGCAGATCATGAAACGTGATTTCCCGCAGGACCATTGGGAGCAGCTCATGATGGCTCGCGATGCGGTTTTCGGCTCTTGGAACAATCCCCGTGCCATCACCTATCGTAAACTGAACGATATTCCCGGCAATCTCGGCACGGCTGTAAACGTGCAGTCCATGGTGTTTGGTAACATGGGTGAGACTTCAGCAACGGGCGTGGGCTTTACGCGCAATCCCTCGACGGGCGTGAAGGAATTTTATGGCGAGTACCTCACCAACGCCCAGGGAGAGGACGTAGTGGCTGGTATACGCACGCCGCACGCCATTACAGCCCTGGAAAAAGAAATGCCAGCGGTGTACAAGCAGCTCCACGAAACCACGACCATGCTTGAGAAGCACTATCGCGACGTACAGGACTTTGAATTTACGGTCCAGGAGGGCACACTATTCATGCTCCAAACCCGCACGGGCAAGCGCACTGCACACGCCGCGGTCAAGATTGCCGTGGACATGGTGAGTGAGGGGCTGATCACGAAGGAGGAAGCTGTGCTCCGTGTCGAGCCGGCATCCCTTGACCAGCTGCTCCATCCCATCATCGATCCGAAGGCCAAGATCCAGGTGATCGCCAAGGGCCTCCCGGCGTCTCCGGGCGCCGCTTCCGGTAAGGTCGTGTTCACCGCCGATGAAGCGGTGAAACAGGCGAAGAAGGACAAGGTCATCCTCGTAAGGCCGGAAACCACGCCTGATGACATCCACGGCATGGACGCGGCAAAGGGCATTCTGACGGCGCGCGGCGGCATGACCTCCCATGCAGCGGTAGTGGCGCGTGGCATGGGCAAGCCCTGCGTGGCCGGCTGCGAAACCATAAAGGTAGACCTGAAAGCGGAAAAGTTTTCGGTCAATGGCGTGACGGTCAAACTGGGCGACTGGATCACCATCGATGGCGGCACCGGCCGCGTGATCCTCGGCAAGGTCCCAACCACGGAGCCCACGGTGAGTGGGGACTTCGGCACGTTTATGAAGTGGGCTGACGAAGTCCGGACCCTCGGCGTCCGCGCCAATGCTGACATCCCGCGTGACGCTAAAATGGCAATGACGTTCGGTGCCGAAGGCATCGGTTTGTGCCGCACCGAACACATGTTCTTTGCCGCCGACCGGTTGCCTTATATGCAGCAGATGATTTTGGCGGACACGACCGAGGGTCGTGAAAAGGCCCTGGCCAAGCTCCTCCCCATGCAGCGGTCCGATTTCAAGGGCCTCTTCGAGACCATGGGAGGATTCCCGGTTACTATTCGCCTCCTCGATCCGCCGCTCCATGAATTTCTTCCGAAGCGTGAAGACCTTATGGTGGAAGTCGCGGTGATGCAGGCGAAGAAGGCCCCTAAGGTGTCGATCACCAAGAAGGAAAAACTGCTCCAGCGGGTGGAGGAGCTCCATGAACTAAATCCGATGCTCGGTCATCGTGGCTGCAGGCTTGGTATCGTATATCCCGAGATTACGCGCATGCAGACACGTGCTATCATCGAAGCCGCCTGCGACCTGGCCAAGAAGGGGAAGAAGGTCATCCCCGAGATCATGATTCCGCTTGTAGGCATCAAGAAGGAGCTCCAGAACCAGAAGGAAATCATCAAATCCGTTGCCGAGGAAGTCATGAAGAAAAAAGGTGTGAAGATCGACTACTTGATCGGCACCATGATTGAGCTTCCACGCGCTGCCGTCATCGCCGATGAAATTGCGAAAGAGGCGGAATTCTTCTCCTTTGGGACGAACGATCTGACACAGACGACTTTTGGTTTTAGCCGCGATGACGCAGGCAAGTTCATTGGCACTTATATTGAGAATAACATCCTTGAAAAGGACCCTTTCCAAACTCTGGACAAGCAAGGCGTGGGCCAGCTGATTAAGATGGGTGTGGAAAAAGGGCGTGCTACTCGCCCGAACCTCAAGGTTGGTATCTGCGGCGAGCATGGCGGAGACCCAGCGAGCGTGGAGTTCTGCTTCAAGATAGGCCTCAATTATGTTAGCTGCTCTCCCTTCCGTGTACCTATTGCGCGACTCGCTGCCGCGCATGCCAAACTCCGGGAAAAAGGCGTGGACGGTTCGGTTTCCAAGTAGAGGTCAAAAGAACGGTAATGTTTGAAGAGCGGCCTGAAGTGAAGAGGCCGCTCTTTTTGTTTCTGACAGCCAATGAGAGGAAGGCGGCAGTTTGTTAAACTGTCAATTAATTCCTTCTGCAATGACGAGGGCATACGAATAATGTCTTATCACTTTGGACGCGATCTTCCTGTTTTGCGAGTCGTTTGTTCGGGCAGTGATATACTATATATAGAAGTGTTATCCCGGTAAAAAAGTAGCGAAGGGAGGTATTGGTCTATGAAACAATTTTCATGCTCAAAAATTGGAAACAGCTGTAATATCGTCCTGACTGCCCCAACCGAGGAACGGCTCGTGGAAATGGTGTCGCTCCATCTGCGCGAAGTCCATGGGACGACTGAGATTCCGCAGGATTTAATCGGCCGGATCAAACAGAACATGGTCAATCCATCGCTGCCGGATGCAGCTTATGCCGTTGATCGCATATTCGAAAAATATAACTGTAACAGTGATGCAGGATGCACTTGGCGCTACATCGCCGAAGCGGAAATGATCCTAACAGGCAACACGGCGGTCCATTCTCGTGAACTGAAAGCAGCCTGATGTCAGCAGCGGAAAAGAGGTTTGGGCATACAAGAATGCCTCCACTTGTGGAGGCATTCTTCTTTTTGACGAGATCGAACCGACGTGATGGATTGTTTAGCAACGTATGCAGTCTTGTCCTTCTCTTACCTTAAGCAGGCTCCATCATAAACCCCGCGATCATATTTCCCGAGAAACACAACGGGAGGAGAAACCATTTAAAATCTAACATAGAAGCTATTGTAATATGTTATAATGCCGTCGTGACGAGTCCTGAGGGTAGACACGTAGAGAGATTTTTCTCCTTCGGAAAGACTTAGGGAGCGTTCCATCCCCGTTGATTACCTGGAATAAGCTCAATATTTTATCGGGGGTGGAGGTCGGCGTTGCTCGGGATGAAAAACGCGGCAAAATCGTGATCGAACCAGTCAGAAAAACGAAGCAGGCCAAGGGAACCGAGGGGACGGACAAGAAATTCGTAGGTCACGTAAATGATTTGCTGAAAATATAATTCTGACTTGAAACAAACTTTAAAGAAAGTGAATTATATTGCCACCGAACAGGTTCTTTTCATTCATGGCCGGATCGTCGCTGAAACGCGTGGTATGAATTGAATTGAGGGGTTCAAGTCTGCTGAAATCGGCGGTCATGCGACATCAGGTCATGTTCATGAGAGATTTTTTTACCGCAAAATCCATCATAAAGCGGTGGAACTTACGGAGTTACTTCTCGCTAATCATCCCTTCCTTTTAGGGGACAAGAGGACTGCTATCGCAGAAGAAGATATTTTTCTCAGACAGGATGGTTTCAGGCTTGAAGCAGCGCGGAATTTGCTGAAGAAGTTCACCCTTGATATCGTTCTCAAAAAAGTTCTCCCTCTACGACGCGGTGCGATGGATGAGAGAGTATGCGAATGAGGTAAGATAATGAAGATGATGAAGCAGGATGGCATTATCGAGAGGGATAAAAAATACATGCGCATGGCGCTTCGGCTTGCCGAGAAGGCCATGGGTCGGACGAGCCCGAACCCCATGGTCGGCGCTGTGGTGGTGAAAAACGGGAGGGTACTCGCAAAGGGTTATCATAAAAAAGCGGGAGAGCCTCATGCCGAAGCGATCGCGCTTGGGAAGGCGGGAAGGGCAGCCAAAGGTGCGACACTCTATGTGACGCTCGAACCCTGTTCACACACGAACAAGCGGACGCCCCCCTGTACGCCGCTCGTCGTCTCCAGCGGTATTAAGCGGATCGTTGTGGCAACGATTGATCCGAACCCTCATGTTTCTGGCAACGGCATCAGAATTCTGCGTAAGGCCGGCGTCGAAGTCGTTACTGGCGTTCTGGAAGCTGAGGCGAAGAATCTGAACGAAGCTTTCATCAAGCATATCACCACGGGCATGCCTTTCGTCACGCTCAAGATCGCCCAAACACTTGACGGTAAAATCGCGACGGCGACGGGTGAGTCGCAGTGGATTACAGGCAAGGAAGCACGACAGGAGGCCCACCGGCTGAGGGATTCTCATGATGCGATCCTGGTTGGCATCAATACCGTATTGAATGATGATCCTTCTCTTACCACGCGGATTCCCGGAGGACGGGATCCTATCCGCATCATCGTTGATTCGAAACTGAGGACTCCGCTTTCAGCAAAAGTCATTACACAGAAATCCATGGCGAAAACCTACATTGCCACAATTCCGACTGCTTCCAAGGTCAAAATCGTCGGTCTTCTGGATGCCGGTGCGGAAATAGTACTGGCCAGGGAAAAGAGCGGTAAAGTGGATTTGAAGAATCTGATGAAAATGCTCGGAATCTATGGCATCATGTCTGTTTTGATCGAAGGTGGGGCGGAGGTCAATGCCTCGGCCCTGAAAGCGGGTATCGTGGACAAGGTGGTGATGTTCATCGCACCTCTGGTCATGACCGGGAACGATTCCCTCTGCTCGGTTGGCGGCAGGTCGCCGGTTACACTGAAGCAGGCAATAAAGCTGAATCATGTTACCCTGTGGATGCTGGGTCAGGATCTGATGCTTGAGGGTTATATTCGGCCCTGATTGAACTGATCCGAATGGGCATGGCGCGAATTGTTCTTTATTTCTGGAGCTGCAGCATTTCCATATCCTATCCTGCTGCAATATTTGTCGTCCCTCTTTCATAGTTTGTTATGCAACGGGGCAGGTGCTACAAAGAACTGTTCCGACAGACTGGAAATACCTGTAAAGCGCATAACCTGTCGCCGGGGCCCGCAAGGCCAAGCAGCGTTAGGTGCTCAATCCAGCTGACGTCTTTCCGCAGGACCTCCGAATTATTCCCACCAACATTTCCTATGCCGATTATCAAGCCCATTGTAAACAGCGCGGAGACAGCATCGGTGGCAATGAACTTCAGGTACTGAATCCTCACAACGCATGCGGCGAGGAAAATCTGCATTCTCAATCCGACAAGGTGCCTTCCGACAAGGATAAACCAGATTCCACGGCGTCTCAATTTCCCTTTGAGTTCCACAAGCCTGTGAGGTGAAAGAAATCGGTGAAAGACAGGGTGGGTGACGGGTTATGCGCCCGTATTTCCTGCTAAGATGAAGCGCGATTGTATCTGCGCACAAAAGACCGAGATAGACTGTCACCAGTGCCTCGGCTGGATGCACGAGCTTCCGGGATATCAGAATTCCGCGGAGAACCAACGTGACGTCTTCCGGGAAAGGAAGGCTGCCGCTCCAAGAATGAGCAGAAATGAAGAATCCGGCTGAATAGAAGTATGCAAAGAAACCAAGGACCCTATTCATGGTTCCCACGGGTTCGGCGCACCGTATACCACTGTCGAGGTCAAGATTACAGACCCTGCACGAGATACAGCAGCAAAAATACACCAATGGAAAGAACGGACAGGAAAAGCAGTATGCTTAGAATGCCTGATGGCTGGTAGCTGTTCTCCTCGATCTGGCGTTCAACAGACCTGTACCTGATGAATGAGAAAATACTCATGGTAACGCCGACCCCGACAAGAATGACACCGATTATCGAGGAATAACCTGGTGAAGGAGGGGAAGACTGCTTTCCCAGGTAGAAAGCCATCTGTTTCACGAAGAGCGAAAACTTCTCGACCACGAAACCGAAGGCCATGATAGCGATGCTTGTCCGTATCCAGGCGAGGAAGGTGCGCTCATTCGCCATGTGAACTCTCCGGTTCTGTTTGCCTCTTACCGCCTTGTCTTCAGACTCCATGGGTATCTCCCGATTCATTAACTGTGTATGAATTTGAATATTCCGCTTCTAATCATCTTAACGGCAAAGGCCGCGAGAATCAGCGAGGCCACTTTGGCAAAGGCCCGGGAACCGCTGATTCCGATAAGACGGATGATCCGCTCGGACTGGGAAAAAATCATCCAGGCAATCACCAGGTTTACGATGAGGGAAAGGATTACAGGCACGTAACCCTCAGTCCCGACCAGGACAAGGGCCGTCGTGAGTGTGCCGGGACCTGCGATGAGGGGGGTGCCGAGCGGCACGACGCCGAACTCCGGGCTCCGCTCCATCTTTCGCTCGCCGGCACGTACAACATCAGCAACGGCGATGATCAACAGCACGAGACCTCCGGCGATCATAAAGTCCTCGACTAGGATGCCGAGGGCGTTGAAGATCGCCTGTCCCAGGATGATGAACCCGATCGTTACCACGAAGGCAGTTGCAATGGATTGCCGGACTATCTTTTTTCGCTCCTGATGCATAACCCCCTCGGTCATGCCCACATAGAGCGGCAGTGTTCCCGGCGCATCAAGCGCGACCATGAGCGGGATTAGCGTGGCTAGAAAAGATTTGAAAAAATCCATCAACACGTCCTTTTCATGCTATAAGCGATTTTAGCACATTGCCTCTCCAAAGAGTATAGCCCAGTTTACAAAGCCTGTCCAGAAAGTAGAGCGATTACACCAATCTTGGCAAGATAATTCCTGACAAGCCAGGATTACGACTTCTTGAGTGTAAATCAATTAAAATAATTGATAACGTCCAAGACATCTTGGACAGATTTTATGTTCATGATATCGTGGACTCCCGTATTTTACTTGATATCAGCATGGGTACAGGGAGATACTTTTAACTGCTTCAGCATTAGGCGAAAACGCCTTTATCCCCTACATGCTACCGTATTAAACGGGAGCGATTCCACGATGTCCTGAAAGTTGTCAAACTAGTTGATAAAGGTAAGGTGGAAAGCTTTGCACCATGGTAAAGTTTAAATTGGGCATTTGAAAATTGAATTAGTTTTTCAAAAGCAATATATTATCGCAAGTAATGGTAACTGCGGAGCAGTTTAAAATTCTCATCCAATGAGTTGATGAAAAACTGGAGCACCTTATTGATTTTGAATGAAACCATCGTGTCAGCTACCGTTTTTAGGATAAAAAATATTCAGCCACGAAAACAGAATCAATCCTTCCGTTTGTGCGGAAGATGCTTTTTCAAGAGGTCTCTGCACTGCCCCCACCGTTGTTCAAGCTTATGATGTGATAACTCTTCCAGCATTGCGCCCTCGTGTTTTCCTTTACGGGAAAGGGATACCTTAAAGCGGCCCTTATTTACAAGAAAAACAAATAAAAAGAATCGGCAACCCCGGGAAAGATTGAAATTGTAGTAAATACCAGTATAGTTGATTGTTATTTCCTATATGATATAGTAAAGTAAATCGGGATTTGCAACTTGACCGGTAAGCCGACAAACGGTATCGTTGTATATCATTCTGAGGACGGAGGTGATGGATATGGTGGACAATAAAGATGCAAGTGCGCAGTTCAAGCTTACGGCGCTCAGCCATGGCGCCGGCTGAGCTTGCAAGCTCGGCCCAAAGGTTTTGGACCAGATTCTTCAGTTTCTCCCGAAAGTGATCGACCCGCGTGTACTAGCGGGGACCGAAGATGATGCAGGCGTCTATCAGATCAGCGATGATATGGCGATAGTCCAGACCGTGGATTTTTTCACCCCAATCGTAGACAATCCATATGATTTCGGCGCAATTGCAACTGCCAATGCGATGTCTGACATTTACGCCATGGGAGCAAAGCCGATTACTGCGCTGAACCTGGTGGCTTTCCCCAAGGACGGACCGTTGGAGGTGCTCGGTGAGATCATACGCGGCGGCGCGGAAAAGGCGCAGGAAGCAGGGGTCGTTATTATCGGCGGCCATTCCATCGACGATAAAGAGCCGAAGTACGGTATGGCCGTGACCGGAATAGCGCACCCAGCGAAGTTGACGCTCAAGAGCGGCGCTCGGCCGGGCGATGTACTTGTGCTGACCAAACCGCTCGGCATTGGCATCATCTCAACGGCCATCAAGTTAGGCAGGGTGCCGGAGGATATGATCGCAACGGCAACTGGAAACATGAAAACGCTGAACAAGGCCGCCTCAGAAGCCATGTCTGAAATCGGTGTCAGAGGAGCAACGGATATTACTGGGTTTGGACTGCTCGGCCATTTGCACGAGATGCTGCATCGGAGTTGCGTAAGCGCGAAGCTCCTCATGTCGCGAATCCCGATTCAAGAAGGCGTTCGGGAACTGGCAAAGTTCAGCATCCCCGGCGGCACACGGGCAAACCTGAAATACGTCTACGACAAGGTGAACTGGGCAGTTGGAATTACCGAGGAGGAAAAACTCATTCTCGCCGATGCCCAGACATCGGGAGGGCTTCTGATTGCGGTTGAGCAGGAAAAGCTTGAAGCGCTTCTTGCCGGACTCGTTGCGCGGGGTGTCGCAACAAGGGCCGTGATCGGAGAAGTCACTTCGGAAGAGAAAGGCATAATATACGTTGGCAAAGATTGAAATCCTCGCTGGCCGGAAGGCCAGCGAGGATTTCAATGCTATGAATGGAAAGGAGTAGATACTTCTTTCCGGACGGAAATTTAAAAGCTGTAAATAATGTTGATAATATGACGTGCACGAGGCGGCAAGTTTGGTTACAGAACACAATGAAAGGCAGCTGCAGCAGCTGCGGCGAGTATTACAGTTCGAAGTGGATTCTCCGGAAGGTAGAGTTTAATGCTGATTTTGTTAATATAAGAAAAACTTCTTTTATTTGGTGATAATACGACTCCTCCGCACGCAAGAACACATTTATTTTCTTTGTAGTATTTTGGAGAAGGATGGCAATAATCCCAACGGGATATTGGATTGAATTGCAGAATTTCGGCAACTCGATCTGATTTCGGAGGTACTCTTCCCGCAGCGCGGTGGGGTACATGAACTGGATGCCGCCCCGGTAAAGAGCACCGAATTGCCTGCACCTTACGAGAGTGCCGCACTTTTGACCGAAGATACGATTCTTTAGCCATACAAGTCAGGGCTGAATCGGTTGATCAACTTCGATTCCGATGCTGATCACGCTGAAATCCACGATTCAGGCAAGATGCTCCGACCAGCGAGGCTCCTCATACGAAATAACCACCAATGGGCACGTGCGCTCAGTGGCAACGGCGTAACGCCGTACTCAAATTCTTTCGCGTTGTCTCTTTTCGTCCATCATGAACTAAATACCTCGGGTCCGAGTTTGCCCTGCTGCAGATGCAGAGAGAGTCATCGGCGGGGCCGCGATAACAAAAGGACTGTTGTATTAAAATCTATCTCGCTGAAGAATCAGAGAACCGTTGTAAATCAAGACAACCAAAATCGTCGCTACTGATCGAATACACGCATGTGGTGTGGCATAAGGGAACTATTTGCCCAAATCATTCGATTTCAGTATTTTTTTCATCGCGTGCCACTCTCTTTTCGGCGCAGGCGGTTAAATAAAGCGTATTAATATTCCGGTTAACATGCCGCTGAGCCTGCACGCACGGAAAAAAACAAGCGTATACTGAAACATAAAAAAACGCAAAGGGAATCAGCTTTTCTAAAAGTATTTGAAAAAAGAGCGGTACGCCTCGAAATAGGTGAAAAGGGTTGGAAAGCGGCCCGCGGGAGAAACCGTGAAACAAGCGAAGAATTCAATGCATGAGAATGAAGATGTTAAAGGCTTTCATTCGTTCCGTGGTTCGTTTTCCTGTCGTTTTTTTTCTTAGAGGGATCGTCCGTAAGAAGGAGCGAGCCATCTTCATCGTACCGGACATATATGGTGTACTGAGGACCTGGCGGATTGCCTGTCCCGCTGTAGATTTTCAGGATCCTCTGTACATAATCCTGAGTTTCGCGGAAGGGCGGTATGGTTCCCCACTTCTGCACAGCCGTTTCTCCGGAATTGTAGGCGGCAAGGGCGAGCGAGATATTGCCTTCATAGCGGTCGAGCAGATATCGGAGATATTTCACCCCACCATCGATATTTTCATCGGGGCTGAATACATTCCGCACATTCAGGTCGATGGCAGTCTGCGGCATGAGCTGCATCAATCCTATTGCGCCTTTCCTCGACAGGGCGCGGGGATTGAAGTCCGATTCGACTTTGACTAGCGCATGGACAAGCGCCGGATCCACGCCGTGTCGGTAGCATGCGCTGTTGATGATCTCGGTATACGAAGAACCGGATGTGTTTGCCCTCGACGATGACCGATTCGGATCAGTTGACGAGGAAGCGAAATGTCTCGCTGAATCGGTCCGGGTGTTACGCTTAGATTCTGTTTTTATTATCCGGCATTTTTTAATATTCCCGACCCCGACATTACTGAAATGAATAACGCCATATTCATCAGTATACTGATATATATCGGCAAAAGCCCGTTGGAAGGGAATACAAAAAAGAGCGGCAATGCCACAAACGATGGCGAACCGGCGCAACAGTGGCCACACCCCGAATAGGAAGCAGGTCAATGAGCTTTTTGATAGTCGTCTATTCATAACTAAGAGCTTATATTATAAAGTATTTAAGGCTGATTTGTCAATTAAACATAGTATAAAAAAGGCCACAGCTGGATAATTCGATCTCCATTCACTTTAATATTCAAATACTTGAAAGTTACACGCCGAGCTTTCTTAATGGAGATGAAATACCAAAAATCTACCATTATTCACGTATCCCCCGATGTCCAGACAGTGAAAATGCTATTTCCACTCTAAGTATCGAGAAAGATCGTCCTTATAAATATATATCGGCAGTTTGGCGATATTCTTAAGTACAAACATGGGACAACCGTTCCTAAAACCACAGCAGTTTATTGCAGCACACGATGCCGGTAGCCGAACACTGCTGCTATCGGTTAACGACGGGGATTCACGCCCTGATTCGCCCAAGTTCCGTTGTTTGGTAATCGGGATTGATTCCAGCGCTTTTCAGTAAAGCTTCAACTGGCCGGCGACCTGGAGAATTGACCTGTCGACGTGGACGATGACTGTTTTATAATTTAGCACAGCCTGGAGAGTTCTGTAAGGACCGTCTTTGATATAATGATGGCTGCCACTTTATAGGTAAGTCGGTTCTGCTTGACATGGAACATGGAATATTTTTGAACTTCTCTCGCGATAACATGTGCCTCTACTTCATGTCGCAAGATGCCATAACGAGACATGTAGTTGTTTCTGCCAAGAACAGATTTGTAAGCAGGATTTATAGAGAATACTCTGACGCCTGTCTTGAACGCTCTGCGGCCAAGCATGGCGAGAAATATGGATTAAGCGAACTCGGCTTATTATCCATGCAATGGACACCTTGTAATTTAAGAGACACTTTCTTCTTTTCGAAGTCCGGAGGTTCATGAGCAAATAGGCTTCGCGGATTTAACAGTCAATAATCTTGGCACAAATATCGCCATAGACTGTACCAGGTTGAAGCATTGCTTCATGCATATCTGACAAGCCTGCTCTATTTTTTCGTGGCACGACATCGATTGCTTTTCCCTATCATTCGCTTGAAGTGCAGTGTACGTTCATGCAAATAAAGGACTTGTTTTTTTCGATCTTATTCAGTAAGGTTATAAAGAGCAGGTTGTTTCAGCGGTTTGATGGTTTCTTCGCCGAAACATCTTACTCTGTGATTTGGTAATCTATGCACTTCCTCTTGTGTGTATCCTTCTAATAGTTGCCCGGATTCAGCGAAGGAGACATGTATGTGAAGATTCTACGAACTTTGTTTCTGACGGTGTTTTGTCGTTGAGCTGCGTTACTGAAATTGGGATGATTCCATCCGGCATTTCCGCAGATATCTGCTCGCACCTGCTCATGCCCGAGATCATCGTTCCTGTGCCGTCTTTCTTGCCTCCGATGAAGGACGGAGAATCACGGGTAGGCTCCTCATCGCAACGGAATAGTCGCTCGAATAAGACGATGGTGCACCTGCCTAAAAAGGCATCGGTTCACAGCGGGCAGCACTATCACGTTGCGTTCTGACTTTTCTGTTTCTCTCTTTTCGCGTCCCTCCCATTGACACCGAGATAAAGAGCTTGCTCGGACAACGAGAGTTGACGCAATACGTTGCTACAAGAGAGAAGTTGCAAAATTCCTTCATTGGAGGGTGCACGTATGAAATGGCTTGAAAAGTACGCAGACGACGTTTATGCAATGTTGCGCATCATGGCGGGATTCATGTTCTCGTTTCACGGTGTTCAGAAAATCTTGGGCGTGCTTTCCGCGTTCCATCCATCAGTTGGATCCCAGCTCTGGTTTGGCGGGCTCATCGAACTCTTGGGAGGGCTGGCGATACTGCTGGGGTTTAAAACGCGTGTGGCGGCTTTTCTTTGCAGCGGTGAAATGGCTGTGGCTTACTTCCAGTTCCACTGGAAGTTCCAACTCGGCGCCAAGTTTTTTCCGGCAATTAACAAAGGTGAGTTGGCCGCCCTCTACTGTTTTGTTTTTTTCTACATCGCCTGTCGAGGCGGGGTAAAATGGAGCTTGGATAAAAGGAATCAATAATATGCAAGCTGTTTCAGACAGCCCTGCGTAAGCTGTACGTGGCCGAGCTCAGTTCGTTCACGGCATAATTTTCAGAAACTTTTCGAGAGCTATGCTTTTTAGGGTTGCCGATAGGGTAAAAAAATTTATTTTATGCTAGAAATGGGTTGTTCCGCGCCACACACTTTCGTTATCATCTGTGCCAAAATCCCATCTCTTAGGACGAGGATATAAGGCGTTGGCTGCAAGCAACCGGACAACTATTGTTTCGTTTCAGTATTAGGTTAGCAAATGTTCACCTGAATGATATGTTGCCTACTATATAGTTTGATTTGCAAGGTATGATTAACCTCGGCAAAGCATTAGTAACCGATGACGGCACTGTTTGATGCTCCCATCTTGTTGGAATGAAGTGTCATTATGATACTGTCAAAAGTTTATGAAATTCAGAGAGGCAAGCATGAAACCATAGAGGGCGCGGAGGAAGACCGGTTAATGCCGGTGCCTGATTTTTCAGTAAGATACTCTGTGCTCTCGTAGTTGACCCATCAAGACAAGGATCAGAAACGCTGGTAACAAGGGGGGCATAGAGGGGAAAATGCTAGTGGCTGATTGACTCACTGAATTCAATATGTTCTCTGTTTTCTGTGCCTAATAGTTTGACAATACGATCGCCATAAGAAGGAGGCAACCATGAAAAAGTCGCTCGGTGCCAAAACGCTTGCTCTGCCAGCGCCTGTCTGGGTTGTTGGAAGTTATGATTCACTGGGAAAACCGAACATCATGACTATTGCTTGGGGGGGAATCTGCTGTTCGCAACCTCCCTGTGTGACAATTTCCTTGCGCAAGGCAACATATACTTATGGGTGCATCATGGAGCGCAAGGCGTACACCATTAGCATCCCTTCAGCCGCGCTGGTGAGGGAAGTGGACTATGTGGGCACGACTTCGGGAAAAAATGTCGATAAGTTTGCGGTGACAAAGCTGACCCCTGTTCGAAGCGAATTCGTTGACGCTCCGTACATAAAAGAATTCCCTATTGTGATCGAATGTAGGGTGCGCCACACGTTGGAGATCGGACTCCACACGCAATTCATTGGTGAGATTATGGACATCAAAGCCGAAGAGTTGGTACTTGGAGACCACGGCATGGCAGACATTCTGAAGGTCAAGCCACTAATTTTCGATACTGGGGATGGTGCTTATTATGGTATTGGCGAACGTATCGGCAAAGCTTTTTCAATTGGCAAAAAAGATTAATTTTCTCGACCGATGATCTCAGCAAGCAGCAACGAGAGCATATCGCAGAACAATGCGTACTGACAATTTTGTCAATTCAACTTAAACAATGCGGGATAGATATTCATGAGTTATTTTCCTTTTCTTTTGCAGTTTTCATATTTTGAGGCAGATAAACCTTCATTCCGCTGATTCGAAGCATGCAAGGTTGAATTATTTTGTGATATAATGGACAAGGTGATAATCCTCGGATATGTTCCTTCATTTACTCGTAGTCGAAGTTTTTTGATTTTATTACTGCTTTTAGAAATTTCCTTTCCTCTGCATTTAGCTTGATAAGATCGCGCAGTACCTTTTTATGCCCCTTGTAATTAGCAAACGATTTCTTATCAGCTTTCTATCTGAAATCCGCACGCCAGGGCACGCTCACTTGGAGGTGTAAGTACTATATGGACACGGATACGAAATCATTAAGTTACTAAAAACTATATAAGTAAAGTCTCATTATGCATCGGGAATTATCATTAATAGAGGGGATACAGCAAATTCCATGAGGTGTTACTAACGCATGTCGCAATAACTACTAAAAAATTAAAAATCATATACTAAGGTTTGGTTTATACGATGACCATCTCAGATCAGTGCATTTGTTTTGGCAGCTGTTTTGGCACTATGTCTTGACATATTACCGATAATCAGGATACACTGTAAGCATATGTGCTGGACTGGGAGGGCGGATGGCGCAAGAGGGGGCTCGACGAGTACTGGTTACGGGCGGAACCGGTTTTGTGGGAAGCCATCTTGTTGAACGGCTCCTCCGGAACGGTTATGCGGTAAGCTGCTTGGTGAGGGATCCTCTTCATTTGCGCTGGCTTGAGGGTATGGATGTGCAACTTGCAGACGGCGACTGTGCTCGGCCCGATTCGCTTGCCGTAGCCGTGCAGGGCGTTTCGGTCGTATTCCATTGCGCCGGACTAACCAAGGCAAAACATGCTCGCGAATTTTACCTCGTGAACCATCTCGGCACAAAGAATCTTTTGGAAGCATGCGCACGATATAATCCCGATATTAAGAAATTTGTACTGGTTTCTAGCCAGGCGGCGGCAGGCCCGAGCCCGGACGGACGACCGGTCAAAGATGACGACACACCGCATCCTGTGTCTGATTATGGCAGGAGCAAGCTTCTTGCCGAAGTGGAGACGCTCGGTTATAAAGAACGCCTTCCTGTTGTGATTATCCGGCCATCGAGTGTCTATGGGCCGAGAGATGCGGATTTTTACGAATTTTTCCGCTGGGCCAGTCATGGCTTGGCTCTCGAGATGACTGGAGGAGATCGATATCTCAACTTGTGCTACGTCGAAGACCTGACAGCGGCGCTGCTTTTCTCAGCCGAGCAGAGGACGCAGAGCGGCAGCATATATTTTGTCGCGGAGAACAGGCCCTACTCGTGGTCGGATTTTTGGGCGATGCTTCTTTCCACTGGCTGCGTGAAGGGACGCACGATTAAAATTCCTTACGGGGTGGCCTACCTGATCGGTCTCGCATCCGAAATGGGGAGCCTGTTTGCCAAACGGCCGGCGCTTGCGAGTAGGCAGAAGGTGCGGGAAGCCGCACAGAGATATTGGCTTTGCGATGTTGGTAAGATTGAGAATGACCTTCGCTTCCGGGCGGAGTATTCGCTGCAGAAAGGGCTGGAACGCACATGGCAATGGTACAGAAAAAAGCAATGGCTGTAGTAGGGGAACCGGTTCCGCTTGGGGCTGAGGGGGCAAAGACGCCGGATTTGTTCGAAAAATGCTGGAAGTTTACGGCCGCGAAAGAAGTTATGGCCGCCGGATTTTATCCATATTTCCATGTCGTGGAATCGGAGCAGAGCCCCGAGGTGATCGTTGAGGGCCGGAAGATGATCATGCTTGGGTCGAACAATTATCTCGGGCTTACCAACCATCCGAAGGTGAAGGAAGCGGCCATTGAAGCAGTGAAGAAATACGGCAGCGGATGTGCGGGTTCGCGATTCCTGAACGGGACCCTCGATATCCATGTGAAGCTCGAGGATAAGCTGGCGTCTTTCTTTCGCAAGGACGCGGCGCTTGCTTTCCCCACAGGATATCAAACCAACCTCGGGATCATAGCATCCCTCGCGGGCAAGGATGACGTGGTTGTGATCGACAAACTCGACCACGCGAGCATCATCGATGCGTGCAGGCTGTCCTTCGCCGAGGTCAAAAAGTTCAAGCACAACGATATGGACAGCCTTGAATATGTTCTCAAGGAAATCGGGAATCGCGGCAAACTCGTGGTCGTGGACGGCGTGTACAGCATGGAAGGGGACATTGCGCCGCTTCCTGATATCGTCAAGGTCTGCAAGAAATACGGGGCGCGGCTCATGGTGGACGACGCCCACGGCGTCGGCGTTCTGGGGGGCACCGGCCGCGGGACAGCCGAACATTTCGGCCTCGAGAAGGAAGTGGACTTGATCATGGGCACCTACAGTAAATCCATGGCGTCCATCGGCGGCTTCGTTGCGGCCGACAAGGATGTGATCCATTACATAAAACACACGTCCCGTCCGCTTATTTTCTCCGCAAGTCCTCCACCGGCCTCGGTGGCGGCGGTCATCGCAGCGCTGGATATCATTGACCAGGAACCCGAACGAAGGGAGCGGTTGTGGCAAACCACGCGTAAGATGATGCAGGCGTTCAAACAGATGGGCTACGACACGGGTGTCGCCGAGACGCCGATCGTTCCACTCGTCATTGGTGAGATGGAGCGAACGTTCATGATGTGGAAGACCCTGTATGACGAGGGGGTGTTCGTGAACCCCGTGGTCCCGCCGGCCACGCTGTCGGGCCGCTGCCTTATCCGCACGAGCTTCATGGCGACCCACACCGACGAAATGCTCGACCGGGTGCTCGGCGTAATCGAGAAAGCCGGGAAAAAGCTTGGCGTGATCTCGTAGTCGGCAAGGAGGAGCTTGTGAGCATCGAACAGGTCAACGGTGCGGTCGGTATGAACGAATTCATCCGGTTCCCGTGGAAAGTGTACCCGGGAAACCGCCAGTGGGTTCCGCCGCTCGTGAGCGATGTAAAATTTGTCTTGAGCGAGAAGAACCCCTTTTTTCGACACGCCGAAGCCGCCTATTTTCTTGCGCGCAAGAACGGAGAAGCGGTTGGCCGGATCGCGGCGATCATCGACCGCAACCACATCAACATTCACAATGAACAGGCCGGATTTTTCGGCTACTTCGAATGCCTGCCCGACGTTGCGGTCGCGCAGGAGCTTATCGACGCAGCTTCGGGATGGCTCAAGAAGCGGGATATTTCGATCATGCGGGGGCCCATGAACCCGTCTACGAACGACGAGTGCGGGTTCCTTCTTGAGGGGTTCGATTCCCCCCCCATGATCATGATGACCTATACGCCCGCCTATTATCTCGACTACATGGATCGCTGCGGTCTAGTCAAGGCCAAAGATCTCTTTGCCTACCTATCCATCATCAAAGACGTCTCTGCAGCGCCGAGGCTTGAAAAGCTGGCATCAGCCGTCAAAGAGCGCGTCCCCGGGCTTGTTGTGCGTCCGGCCAACATGAAGAATTTTCGCAAAGAGTTGGAAGCGGTAAAGGACATTTATAATTCCGCGTGGGGCCACAACTGGGGTTTCGTACCCATGACGAATGAGGAAATAGATTCCATGGCGAAACGGTTGAAGCCGCTCATCGTGCCGGAGCTGCTCATCATGGCCGAGGTGGACGACAGGCCCGCGGGATTTTTCATGGCTGTGCCCGACTACAACCAGGTCATGAGCAGGATCAACGGCAGGCTCGGCCCCCTCGAACTCGTCAAATTTCTCTGGTATTCGAGGAAGATATCAGATATTCGCGTGCTCACCTTAGGCGTCAAAGAAGAGTTTCGGAAAAAAGGCATCGAGGGGCTGCTCTATCTTGAGTCGTTCAAAGCGGCGATGCGCAGGGGCTATGAGCGCGCTGAGATGTCCTGGGTTCTGGAGGACAATGCCCCGATGCGCAAAGGCTGTGAACTCATGGGTGGGAAGCTGTACAAGAAGTACCGGATCTATGAGAAGGGCATTTGACGTTTATCCGCATCAACGGAGACATGCATGCCGAATGCATCAACGGGACTGCTGGACTTGGCCGCCCTTCCGGGCAATGCGTGAGAGTGCCTCGAACAGTATAGGTGCCAGATAAACGGTCAAAATCGTCAAGGCGATTCCCGCGATGACATCGATAACGTAATGATATCGAAGATACACGGTCGAGAAGATCAGTCCCGCCACTACCGGAATTAATCCCGTAAAAAGTCTTTTCTCCTTTTCTTTCCACGCATAATAGAGACTCATGAGCGAAACAGCTGTATGGCCGCTTGGGAATGCATCGGTCTTATTTTTTTCCAGACCGTTCAGAGCACCCTGAATCTTTTCGATGAACGGGGGAATCTGCAGGCCCTTGGTCTGGAGATCAACGAGCGTAAAGCGGGGCCCGACTGCGGGAACGATCAGGTAGCCGATATAGGAAAGATAAAAGCAGAGCAGGATGCCGAATAGGACCTCTTCGAATTCCCCGAACCTGCCCCTGGCAATGAGCACGGTGCCGACCGAGATGGGGATGAAAAAATAACTGATGTAGGCGAACTGGAGAAGAGTCGAAAGAATCGGGCTGATCAGCTGTTCCATCCATACTGTCGGGTGAACGCCGAAGAGCGCATGATCGATAGAGATGAGATAAGAGTCGAATGTCGTCCTATGAATGCTGGCGATGAGTTTCCCCAGACTGTTAAAAATAGTGGAAATTGTTATCACTGTCACGGCAACCGAAAGGTAGAAACCCTTTTTTACCGGTCCTACCCTCGTGCGGTATACGGCAACCGCCAGGATCGCAACCACCAGCACCGTGTACGTAGCGAGAAGTCCGGCCCACGATGGATTCATAGGCGCGGAAAAAACCGCAAGACCTGAGAACAGGAAAAGAAAAAAAAGCGTCAGCAGATCGGAGGGCCTCAAGACGAAGTGCATAGCGATATATACACTACCTTTGGCGAAATTGCAATCGTAACATCCATTTCCGGCTGACTATATGTCTTTAGCATAGACCAAGATGGAGCGCGATAAAAACAGCAAGATCAGTAGAGCTTATGGCAGGGAACCCCCGCCTTTTCAAAAGTAGCCTTCAATTCCTCGCCTTTTTCAAGGAAGAAATCCTCATCCAGTGCCCATGACATCCCGTGTTCTTTATATGCCTGGTCAGCATAATGATAATTGTACCGGTCGATCAATACATGGTCCACCGTGCCCTTCAGCAAGTCCACAAGCCCGTCAGCATGGGGAAGCAGGGGCGCAATCATAACAAAGGTTTTTATCCCTTCTGAATGAAGAATTCCCAATGCCTCGATACGCTTAGCTATGGGCGGGGCGCCGGGTTCGAATATCCTCCGCACCCTCTCATCCGCAGTGGTTATGGTGAACCCGGCCTCAACGTCCGTTGATCTCTTCAGGATCGCAATATCCCGCAGGACCAACGGGGATTTTGTCTGGATCGTGACCGGCCATGCCTGTTTAACGAGAATTTCGAGGCATCTCCTGGTGAGCATATACTTCTTTTCCAGGGGTTGATATGCATCACACACCCCGCTTATCCAGACCCTGCCCTTGTGCTTTTTCTTCACCTCCTGGGACAAGAGATCGGCCGCATTTATTTTTACATCGACGAATGCTCCCCATGGTTCCGAGTGACCGGTAAATCTCCTCATGAACTTAGCGTAGCAGTAAAGGCAACGATGCTGACATCCGACATAGGCATTCAAGGCATAGTCATAGACCTGAGATTTCGAGAGGATGGTTTTTGCTTCAATCTCTTTGACGATCATGTGTCCATTATACAGCAGGAACACGTTGGGAGAAAGGTCCATCAGAATGATGCGGATGAAAGTGTTAGCCATCGGCATAGCTCTTGAACATAGACCTGCCGCCTTTTTTAAACAGCACGCAAGGCCTTTGAACTATGTGATATTTGTAGTTCCGGCGCTTGACGGAGATGATGTATGTTACAACTCTGATGAGCTTTCTATGAAGGCAGTCGCAATTCGCATCTTTGAGGGAGTCCACTTACAGCAAAAAATGCGAGATGGAAAGCATTGATTTCAATCGAGGGAACGTTTTTTAGATTTTTAAAACAGGAGCATTATCACCGGCAGACGAAAAGAGGACGATTTCAGTAATCGCGTCCTCTCTGTGAGATGAAAAAAGACGCACATCCATAACGAGTATCGTCTCTGACCCTACTTTACTTCTCTATCTGGTATTCGAAGTAATAGAAATTGGGCCGACATCGGTACTCACTTCTATAGGACCTCCTGTCATGATCGAAAGGAAACATATAACATTTACACATTTAAAAGAAATCAAGAAGGCTTCCCCGTAAAAATTAAAATGCAGAATCAATAAAGATCAAAATCGATACCTATCACCCCCTCATTGACATCGTATCCAAATCCGTTATCGTTTACATGCACTACTGATTCGCCGATCTGGCATAACACCGAATCGCCTTCTAACAACGAGCAATGCGTCATGCGGATACTACACAAAACAATGGCAGGCCCCGCTGCAGCCTGCCTAAGCGTTTGAGCAACATGAAAGTTCGAGAATCCTTGCTCACGAATCAATTACAATCCCCAACCTTGCGAAATGGCGACGCCATTGCTATCGCCGGAGAAGACTGTAATGCCATTCGTGGTTTCTTCTGTCCCCTCACGCATGCCGCCAGCACCAGAACTCTCAATCGACTCGCTGCCCGGCTCCATAGAGCTAGCTATGGTCCCATAAGGATGGCCTGAGAAATCCGTAACGCCATTTGCAAGCTCTGCCGCTTCGCCTGAATAATTCATTGATGCGCCGGCCGGCTCCGTTGAGGTAACCACAGTCCCGTAAGGATGGCCAGAGAAATCCGTAATGCCGTTATCAAAAGCTTCTGCATAGACTGCTCCTAATGCAAGTACAAATATCGTCGATATAGCAAGAATTAGAAGTTTTTTCATTTTAGTGTCCTCCTTCATTTTATTTTGTTTCAAAAAACACTTTCTCCGTCGAATCAATATCCAGTAGATGATTACAGTATATCACAGTAAAACAGTCTTATTTAGAATTCTTGTCGATTTTATTTTTTTCTGATACTTAATTTGTAATGTTTAAGCTTCCGACTGCTTGCATATTTGCCCAGGTCACGGGCGTTAACGTCTATGAAACCGTTCCCGATTATTCCTAGACCGGGCTAATGGAATAAAGCTTGTGGATCTGACGCACGACGATTAAGGGCATTCAAGCAATCTAGCCATCATAGGAACGGATACTCGTTTGCGTGGGAGATAATCCCTGCTCGACGCACCTATAGCGCAGAAGGAGGGCGCGGGCTGCGTGCCGAATGGATTGTCGTGCATGTAGGAGGCCCCCTTATGAGTGCAGCCGTCGGAAAGCTATCTGAAGGAGTTGGCCGATCATAGTGAGAAAGTCCTCGCCTATTCATAAACTTCAGGTCGTCTCTGGGTGATATCGTGTGGGGAGGTCGAGATATCGATATATTATATATATGTCATTTCTGGCAAGCCCAGGAAAAAAATCATCAGTATTATAAAGAAATTGTAAGGGTCTCAAGCAAAAGCTGGCACTAAAGTTGTGTGAAAATAGAGACCTTTTGTTCGATAGCCCCAACGATGGGATATCCTCGAATCGAAACTACGTGATTTGTGGTTACTGCTTGCGGCATAGAGCGAACTATTGCATCCTCTTTTCATCCGGCGCGGTACGGAAGAAAACCATGTAGGGAGCATAATATCTACTCATACCAACGCTGGATAATTCAAAAATGCTCGGGATAATACGCATTCACCCTAAGTACATCGGCCCGCCGATTATTATACCTAGCAGGGAGTCGGATTTTAGAGTGCCATCGGGGAGAGTTTGCTGAGGGGATCATATGTAGCTAGCTTATCGTGCTATACTGTAATCAAGGTTTTTGCGGTTGAGAACAAGGAGGTGGACATGAAAATCATAGCTTCGTTAATGATCTCCAGTCTCATGATATTCACTCTGACCGGGTGTCTCTATACACACATTACCGTACCTTTAAGCACCGAGCTCAACAAGACAGCGCTGGGAAACAAGCAAGGCGAGTCGTCGATTTACTCGGCTATATGGCTCTTTGCCTGGGGCGACGGCGGCGCTGCCGCAGCCGCGAAAAACGGCGGGATCACGATCATGACACACATGGATAGGAAGTTATACAGTATTATGTTCGGTATCTACACGCGTACAACAACGATCGTCTACGGCGACTGACGGAGGTGCTGGATGAAAAGGATCAGTCGAGAAATCGTCGTCCTATCGATATCACTCATCCTTGCTGGATGCGCAAACGGTGTATTGTTTAATAGCGGACTCTACTCTCACACCGTGATGCCGCTCACTATAAATCCGAATCCAACGGAAGTCAGGAACAGCCTGCAACAAGCGCGCGGATACGCGAACCAGATTCAGTATAACATGATCTCAATTCGCGTGGGCAAAAACGGCCTTGGCCAAGTTGCAAAGGAACACGGCCTCAAGACAGTTTATTTTGCCGACATTGAAAGATGGAGCGCGGCCTTCGGTTTGTGGCAAATGGAAGTTGTGCGAATCTATGGCAAGTGATTTCCGCTGTTGCCAGAAAAAAAGTAGGCCTCCTGCCGCGATTAAAGAGTTTTTCAGATTCTGCGTCACCGAGCGAAACGACGGACATATCTTCGGGTTACCATTGACCATCAGCTCCTAGTGCAATCCAACCCATAAACTAAACCTCAAGGGGAATTAATAACCAAGAGCACATAATATTTTTGTATCACAAACGCTGAAGGAGCTCACAAGCCCATTTAAAAAATTAAATGCCAAAGTTGAATTATAGGCTATTTTGGAGGGGATTTCGACTAAAGACCGTTTGTGGCTACCAAATGCTTGTATATTGCTTACACGTTATTTCTGCTTGAAGACAATTGTGGAACTGTTGAACTAATTTAAGAATCATCAATCTTCAATATTAATTCAAATTTTTTGCGAGCCGTCTGGCATGAAATACTGCAATCTGGCAATTATTTGGATTCGCTGTCTAAGGTATTACTTCGGTAAACCTTTTATCATCATTGGTGTCATTATAAAGAGGAGGTAATTTTCTATTAGAGATAACAAAGAAGGGGGGATTGATATGAAAAGTATAATTTATCTTTCCATTGTTATCATGGTAATTCTCCTGGTAGTTTTTGCAGTGGGTGTTCCTCTGTATGCATACGGAGGAGGCCACGGAGGAAGCCATGGAGGAGGTTTTAGAGGAGGCCATGGAGGAGGGTATAGAGGAGGGTATAGAGGAGGGTATGGTGGTGGCATTTGGATCGGACCGGGATGGTGGGATCCTTGGTGGTGGGGTTTTCCCGCTTATCCTTATGATTACTATGATTACTCGGAGCCACCCGTCATAGAGCAGCAATCTCCTTCTGTACAGGAGCAACAGAATTACTGGTATTACTGTCCGGAACTTAAAGCATATTACCCATACGTGAAACAATGTCCTAGGGGGTGGTTGAAGGTTGTTCCGACCCCGAGACCGCGATAGGGAAAGGGGTGAAAACATCATGAGGATATATAAAAGAAGCATCGTGATATCTTTTGCCCTTTTGGTAATGGGTGGATGTGCGACCATTCCGACCGGTCCTAACGTCATGGTTATGCCGCCTCCGGGTAAGCCATTTGACGTGTTCCGGGTGGAAGACGGCATCTGCAGGCAATGGGCACAACAGCAAATCGGGCTTAATCCTCAAGAGACGGCTAATCAAAACACAGCCACGGGGGCCGTAGTCGGCACCGCTGTAGGAGCAGGACTGGGAGCGGCTATAGGGTCTGCATCAGGCAATGCAGGCGCCGGTGCGGCGATAGGTGCTGCAAGTGGACTTCTCGTCGGAACGGCCTCGGGTGCCAACGCGGGACAGGTTTATGGATGGGAGGCTCAACGACGGTATGATATTGCATATGAGCAGTGCATGTACGCCAAGGGGAACATAATCCCAGGAATGAGACAATATTATTATTATCGTGGTCAGAGGACTCCTCCACCACCTCCCCCCCCATCGGACATGAATTCCGAGCCACCCGATGTTTCACAGCCCAATCTAGCACCACCGCCTCCTCCTCCCGTGCAGTAGTAAGGATGATAATCGGCGTGGAAAAAGTGGTGTGAGGGCATCATTCACTTTTCAATTAGATAAAGGATGTGGAGGATGGTAGCTGGGGGTTTCGTCTCGATTTTTGATCTTATTTTTCTCTAAAGTGTTCGCGCATGTCAATTATCGAGCAGTGACCCCTTTAATTAGTTTCCGATGGCTGATTCCAAACGTCACCGCCTTCCCTGATTCATTAGTTATCCATAGTATGTAGAGGACGATAAAAATACACCGAAAGAAGACTTGTCATGATTAACATTAGTAAACTCGATTTCAGTGGTAACACTCTTATATCGGTACTTGCCTAAAATAAGTTGGAGTGTTCCACATGCCGAAAGGGAGGAGAAACGGGAAACACAGACCACACTTACGAAAGTTTTGGAGAAGCCTACTCGACTAACCAGATATTCGTTAACATCTGCTCGAGAAAAGATACGTTATTTGTAATGACGCGCAATTCTTCTTTCTCTCAAGGTCACTCTGGTACTAAGCAAGTGCAACGTTTTTATCTTTTACAACAGCAGACTGAGCAACAGGTGCATATTATTCGCCAAGCGCCATTTCGGCAAGATCGCCTGCAACGGATGTGAGCAGAGTCTCTCATACTATAGAAATGCTTTTCCTGACGTCCTTCATAATTCGTGATAGCTTCGTAGTTTTATTAGTATATCCCGCAGCTTGCTGCGGAGAGGTTCATTTGCGGCTCTTGTATGTTTTAGAGAACACAGTTCATTTGTTTGTTAAGACAAGGACAAGACCCTGTTACAGTCCCCGGGTTCGTTTACCTCATTACGTATTAAATTATCTCCGGTCACAGTCGTTTAATTTGTATCAACACTCACCTGCAGTTCATCAGACATATACCCCGTTGTGGTGTAATTCATGGGGTTCATATACGTGATCTGCTAAAATAGAGACAAAGGCTTCCGCAGGTGCTGGACTGCCATTTTGCCAGAGGTCCAAACGGTACATCATGCTTTTGCGGCTTCCTATCTTGTTTAGAGCATATGGCGTCTATATGCTGAAATATTCATATTAATTATGTGGTACCGTAAAAAAAGGAGACCTCTAATTCGGTTTCCGATTTCGGGATATACCTTCAACTATGCGATCTGGGGCCAACCAAGGCAAGAGCGTTATATTATCCTGAAATAGGCAATTAATGAGGTAAGGCCCATTTGCCTTGGATAGAGGGGATTCTCGTCTCGCTCCGACAAAGAACCATTTGAATACCTAGGGCTCCATTGTTCTACGTTACTAATTCTTTAACTACTGCTCCATGCCGCCAGCTTCGTGGCTTGTGAGCTTGCGTTAGACGTCGCTATCACAACCCCGAATGGATGAGACTCATGAGTCACATTGAAAGACACAGGACACATCGTATTGGATGGCTCCGTGCTGCTGTTCTTGGGGCAAATGATGGGATTGTTTCCACGGCTAGCCTTGTCCTTGGCGTGGCTGCAGCAGGTGCAACCTTAAAGAGTATCTTGATCACGGGTGTTGCCGGTCTTGTCGCCGGTGCCATGTCTATGGCCGCGGGCGAGTATGTCTCGGTGAGTTCTCAAGCCGATACCGAGAACGCCGATCTGGATATGGAGCGGCAGGCACTGGCTGATGATCCTGAGGATGAACACGCGGAGTTGACAGCCATCTATGTCCAGCGTGGACTTGACGCGGAACTTGCGTCCCAAGTCGCTACCCAGTTGATGGCGCACGACGCACTCGGTGCGCATGCGCGTGATGAGATGGGCTTATCGGTAACGTTGATCGCCCGACCGATACAGGCCGCATTGGCATCAGCCGCCACTTTTGCGGTTGGCGCTGCAATGCCTCTCTCGGTTATCCTGCTGGTGCCGCCATCTGCACTCCTCTGGGTCGTTGCGAGCAGCTCGCTTTTGTTTCTTGCGATATTAGGTTCTCTGGCCGCGGTTGCGGGCGGGGCTTCTGTGATTGCCGCTGCCGCGCGGGTCACCTTCTGGGGCGCTTTGGCCATGGCCTTAACAGCTGGAGCTGGGGCTTTGTTTGGGGTAACTGCTTTAAGTTCCCTCCATTAAAATGCATGCATATTTAGCTTTTCTCGACAACTAGTCCTCCCGCGTCCCGCACGTTATTATGATATGCATCATAGCCTGTTTGCCATGACTATAATACCATAGCACCATGATTCTAATATTATCACCTTTGAGTCTGAACGTTGCATTTTTGATTATATGGGGTTTCGTATTGCGGTTTTCAATCTTCAGAAACAACAAAAAGGGAGAAAAGAATGAGAGTCCACGTATTGCAGCATGTCCCATTTGAAGGCTTGGGCAGCATTGCTTCGTGGCTAAAGGCCCGCGGTGCTGACGTGAGCTATACTCGTTTTTACGAAGAACCCATTCTTCCGCAGCTAAACGGTCTTGATCTTGTCATCGCGATGGGCGGACCAATGAGCGTGAATGACGAGTCGACTTTGCACTGGCTCCGTATGGAAAAACAGTTTATTCGTAATGCGGTGGAACAAGGCATTCACGTGCTTGGTGTCTGTCTTGGTGCGCAGCTCATCGCTAGCGCTTTCGGATCGCGCGTCTACCGGAACCCCCTAAGGGAAATCGGATGGTTTCAAATCGAGGCAACTCCTGGCTCTGCGGACGTGTTTCGTTTCCCGGATAAATGTTCGGTGTTTCACTGGCATGGTGAGACCTTCGATCTTCCTAACTGGGCCGTCCGTTTGGCGAGAAGTGCTGCATGCGAGAACCAAGCATTTCAGATTGGACGGCATGTCATCGGCTTGCAGTTCCATCTTGAAACGACACCAGGTAGCGCGACCTCCCTTTTAATCAACTGCGGGGATGAGCTTGCGCCTGGCCCCTACATTCAGTCCGAATTGGAATTGCGAGATGTACCGGATGCCGCATACGCAGAGATCAATATTCTCATGGATGAAGTGCTTTCCTACCTGACATGCGCTCAAAGCTGACTTATCTTCATGACATGAGTTCCACACCGAACTAGCCTGTAACGCACGACGTAGGCGTTCGGATAAGTTGGACCCTGTATTCGCCGATTTCAAGGAAGCGGAGAATGCCGATAGACGGCGTGACAACATAAAGGAAGTGTGCAGTAGTTGCTTCATTCGGCACCTTTCATAGATGGCTTCTATAAACAATTTGATAATTTGTCAATTTTTACAACGTCAAGTTCGCCAGTCCGGAGACAAAAATATGACAAGTGTTAATCCCACCGTTATCCTATGGTCGTAATGCTAAACAGACTTGTTTCTATTCCTTCTAATTCTTACCTCCTCGGTTTCATCCTACTAAAGTATATTTTTATCTTCTTCAGATAAAGTCACCCCATTTTTCTTAACAGTCACGATAATTCGATCAATCAAAAAACTTTATACGGGACATTAGCTCTGGGATTGCAGTGTTGAATCACAGCGTAAAGAGTGAAAGTGCGCAGTGGTTCAATCCCCACTTCCAGCCAGAGTTGGTTATAGTATCAATCTGTCGCAACTCGCATGATTGAACCGTTGTTCCAAAACGTCATATACGTGAATGCCCGGATGTCGTCGCAGAAAAATTCGGTTTTTTTTATCATTAGACTGATTGAGAAGTCCACATAGAATCATTTTACAGGTGAATTTCTAGAGAAGAATATTGCAGATCCTTCGAGCGCAAAAGAACATCCTGATAACGGACTCTCCGGCGTTGTCAAGACCACTGCTATTGTCTGATTTGCTAGAGGCGCTCAAGGATTCTTACCCCGCTGGTTTTTACACCAGCGAGATGAGGGAAGGTGAGCCGGGCAGTTTGCCAAAAAACGCTTGACAGACTTGTTTAAGTGTGCTACTAAAATTAAAATCATAACACGCAGTTACACGATTCTTAATATCGTAGCACATATAATCTTCCTCTTCTTTCGATGTGATCTCAAGATGATCGCTGTTGGATAACAGACAGGGTCCGCGTTCGGCATGTTCTGGTGCAAGAGAAATAAAGTAAAAAGCAAAGGAGTGGGGGAAAAATGGAATGGCTCAGAGTTGCTATTGATTATGGAATCATGGGATTATTGCTGCTCTTAAGTATTGTATCTGTTGCAATAGCTGTTGAAAGGCATCTGGTCTACAAGAATCTCAACATAAGCCAATATCGGGATATAAAAAGCCTGGAAATCGTGCTTACCGAGAAGCTTCACTTCATTGCAACTATTGGAAGCAATGCTCCCTATATCGGACTGCTCGGCACGGTGCTTGGTATCATGCTCACCTTTTACACGATGGGGAAAGAGGGCTTCATGGACTCGGGGAAGATCATGATCGGTCTTTCCCTCGCCTTGAAGGCTACGGCCGCAGGATTGCTTGTTGCTATCCCGTCTGTTGTCCTTTACAACCTTCTGGTGAGAAGGGCAAAGGTTCTGATGATGCAGTGGGAGATAAATAATGGACGAGAAAGAGTTTAATTACATCAATGTCATACCTCTTGTTGATGTGATGCTTGTGCTTCTCACGATCGTGCTGACGACATCTAGCTTTATTGCAACGGGGGCCCTTCCGGTTGAACTTCCCAAGGCGGCGAAGAGCCCGTCAGAGATAGCGAAGACGCTGACCATCGAGATAGACGTAAGCGGGAACATATGTCTAAACCGCCGTCCTGCATCGCTTGATGAATTGAATATCTCGTTGCAAGCCATCCCCAGAGATATTCCGCTTCTTATCAGGGCTGACAAGAATATCCGTCTGCAGGCATTTGTAGACGTCCTTGACGTCGTGAAAAACCTAGAATTTAAAAGGGTCAGCTTGCAGACGCAAGAGATGAGATGAAGTACCAGCGTATCGGCTTACAGATATCCATCCTCATACACCTATTGCTCTGTATGATTGGCTTCGGGTATGGCTATTTTTTCTTAGTTCCTGCGAGCGCACCCATTCCTCTCGAGATCGGGATTATCTCCTGTCCTGAGCCCGCCCCGATTCAGGTTGCGCGGCAGCACAGGAACCGATTCCACATGGTTAAAGAATCCCGTAAGCCGGCGCAGCAGCCGGAAACACTCTCTCGGACAGCGGTGGCTGAGCAACCGATTGTGAGGCAGGAAGTGATAGCCGCGCAGACAGGAACGGCCCCACAGAAGGAAGCTGGCCCGCAGGCAGGAACGGACGAATCTTTAAAAGCGAGTCAAACTGCACCTAACGGCTCGATAGTCGGTCCCGTTTTTAATGCTGATTATCTGCATAATCCAAAACCATTATACCCGCTTATTGCGCGGCGGTTGAAGCTGGAAGGAACCGTTGTAGTACGGGTGCTGGTAAGCTCCGCGGGTAAGGCTGAAGCCGTCCACTTGGGGACAAGCTCCGGATCGAATGTGCTGGATCAAGCAGCTTTAAATGCTGTGCAGGAGTGGTCATTCGTACCGGCGCAGCAGGGAGTTCAGCCTGTTACCTCCTGGGTGGACGTCCCCATTCGTTTTCGCTTGACCGACTGACGTGGCCCAAACCGCAGATCAGGAATGAAAAGTTATGCCGGATTTTTTTGGAGGAGTACCATATGCACCGACGGATTAAAAGCCGGTACATTGCCATATTTGCTATCGGGATGCTCTTATTTTCTAGTGGGCCTACAGCACCTGTCTTTGCCGGAGGAGTCCAGACTCTCAATACCGTGGAAGTGACCGGTTCTGCTGAGGATCTGGTGGGCTCGGCGGATTCCGCTACCGAGGGAACCATCACGCCTCAACAGATCGAAGACCTTCCTGTGTTGCGGACCGGTGAATTTCTTGAAGAAGTTCCGGGCCTGATTGTCAGCCAGCACAGTGGCGAAGGCAAGGCGAACCAATACTATTTACGCGGATTTGACCTCGATCACGGGACTGATTTGGCAACGACAGTGGCGGGTATGCCGATCAATATGCCGACCCATGCGCATGGGCAGGGATATACGGACTTGAACTTCTTAATGCCGGAACTTCTTGGAGGCATCCAATACAGAAAAGGGCCGTACTACGCAGATCAGGGAGACTTTTCCGCCGCCGGCGCCGTCACCATGGATTACGTCAATGTGCTGGACCGGAATATCGCTGAAGCGGGCATAGGGAACGAAGGCTATCGCCGGGCTTTGGTGGCGGGGTCCTCGGCGCTTGCCGGAGGGCATCTGCTCTACGGTCTTGAAGCGTATCATCATGACGGACCCTGGGTTCACCCTGACGATTACGATAAATTCAATAGCGTGCTTCGCTACAGTCATGGTGATGCTCAAAACGGCTACAGCATAACCGCCCTGGGTTACGACGGTACCTGGAATGCCACGAACCAGGCCGCTATCCGCGCCATAGATGAAGGCCTGATCTCCCGTTATGGCGCCCTCTCTCCCATGGATGCAGGAAATTCTTATCGATTCAGCCTTTCCGCGGAAGGGCAACAGACATCGGAGGATTCGATTACCCGGGAGAATGCATATCTGATCAAGTATCAAATGACTTTGTGGAACAATTTTACGTATGATTTGGTGGATCAGGTCAATGGAGACCAGTTTGAGCAGCACGATGAGCGGATCGTTTCCGGTTTCGGTGTCAGCCATGATTGGATAACGCAGCTGGCTGGCCACGATATGGTCAATACCGTCGGAGTGCAGGTACGCAATGACGACATCAGTCCGGTCGGACTGTACCATACCATGAATCAGCAGGTGCTTTACCTGACAGAGCAGGACACTGTCATACAAACCAGCGGAAGCGTTTATGTACAGAACCGTTTTCAATGGTCGGATAAATTCCGCAGCATAGTGGGGCTCCGCGGGGACGCTTACCATTGGGACGTTACGGCCAATATCCCCCAAAATTCCGGCGACGCCCACGCATCCCTCCTGGATCCTAAATTGAGCCTGATTTTCGGACCCTGGGATAAGACAGAATTCTATATAAATGCCGGCCAAGGTTTCCACAGCAATGACGGACGAGGAACAACCATGACGGTGGACCCACTGACACTCGAGCCGACCAGCAAAGTCAGCCCCCTCGTGCGGGCCGAGGGGCTTGATGTCGGGACGAGAACCGCGGTCATCCCGAATTTGCAAAGCGAGCTTACTTTTTGGGCACTCAATCTGGCCTCTGAGCTCGTCTTCGATGCCGACGTAGGCGAAACCACGCCGAGCTATGAGAGCCGCCGGTATGGCTTGGAATGGGCAAACTATTATAAGCCGACGTCATGGTTTACACTTGATGCAGACTTAGCCTTATCTCATGCGCGCTTTGTCGGTGATCCTGTCGGAAACCGCATTCCTGGTTCACCCGAAGCAATATTCTCTGCCGGAGCCTCTGTTGACAATATAAATGGCTATCTCGGCAGCCTGAAGGTGCGTTATTTCGGACCACGCCCGCTTTATGATGACAACAGTGTCCGGTCCGAAGCGTCCACAATCGTGGACGGCCGGGTCGGTTATAAATTCAGCAATAACTGGCGTCTCTTCCTTGATGTTTTCAACCTGTTTGACGCAAAGGCCAGCGATATTGACTATTTTTACGTATCCCGGCTTCCGGGTGAGCCTCCGGCAGGCGTAGCGGATATTTCCACTCACCCAGCTGATCCGCTGGAAGCTCGCCTTACACTTTCCATGAGCTTCTGATGGCCGGTTCGTGTGCTACGCATAAAGTTCGCTTTGCATCGGTATAGAAAATCAGAGATGTTTTTATCTGAATAAATTTATGCCATGATGGATTTCAGGCAGGTTATACTGTTTTTAGTTGAAATTGAAAAGAGTGGCTTCCCCGTGGCATAATCCACGGTAGAGAGAGAAAAAAGAAAGGAGCCACTCAATGAAGGATACCACAAGGAAGAGAAAAAAGGCAATACGAGGAATTGAAGAGGCATACGGAAGGCGGGAGATCATCGAACAGATGTATTGTGTCTTCGCAAAAGGGAAACAGGGTTTTGATGAATGCATGAAGGAAATGGGCAGAATGATGGCAGAGACGATCATGTACATCGAGCGGGAGGAGATTGCCGGCCCCGACTACCAGCCTAACAGTCCCGATCTGCGGAAGTGGGCTAGCCAGGGCGGTTCCGTCTATATCGGCGATCAGAAGATCCCGGTGACCCACCCTCGGCTTCGAGGTCCGGCGGGTGAGATTGTACTGCAGAGCTATCAGAAGATGAAAAAACCGGAAGTCTTCGCAGAAGAATTGCTTGGAAAGGTGCTTCGGGGCATATCATGCCGGAAGTATGCGGAGACAGTTGTAGATACGGCACGAGCATTTGGAGTGTCCGCCAGCACGGTATCGAGCCATATCGTCGCGGCAACAGCAAAACAGCTTCAGGAGTTTAAGGAACGGTCACTCACGTCATTCGTTCCCTTTGCGGTCTTTTTAGACACTGTTCACCGCGGCGGAGAGGCATTCATCGTGGCGCTGGGGCTTGATATTGCCGGAAAGAAGCAGACATTGGGGTTCTGGCAGGGGGCGACGGAGAACCATGAACTGTGTGAAGAGCTGTTTTCTGATATAGAGCGGCGGGGTCTGATACTTTCACGACGAATCATCTGGGTTACCGATGGCGGCAAGGGCGTAATCAAGGCACTCCGGGATCGCTTCGGTAAGAAACTCATCCATCAGCGGTGCACGATCCACAAGGACCGGAATATACAGCATCATTTGCCGAAGAAATACCGGAAAGGCGCACACTGGAGGTTCCGGACAGCCCTGGAGCAGAATAATTACGCGGACGCTCGTCAGATGCTTCTGGACATGGAGAAATGGCTTCGGGGCATTAATGAGTCGGCGGCTGATTCGCTCATGGAAGCGATAGAAGACATTCTCACCCTTCATCGATTGAAGGTCCCCGCTCTCTTGAGGAAGACGTTGCATTCTACCAATCCTATCGAGAGCATGTTTTCCACGGTGAGAAAAGCAGAAGGCAATATAAAGCGCTACCGCGACAGCAAGATGATGCAGCGCTGGCTCGCTTCTGTCCTCTTATATGCTGAACAAGGATTCAGAAAGATCAAGGGCCACGCCTTCATCGCGGACGTGATGAAACGGATCGAAGCGGAAGAATTAAATGACCTAACAGTCAAAGAGGCTGCGTAAAGGGGGATGGTTAGGTATGGCTCGGCCTCAGAAAACTCACATATGGCGATCCTACGAATCCGATTTTATAAACAGCGATGATTTACACCGTTGAACCGATAAAAATACTTTAGCCGAAGGGAACGGGCCACTCAGATAATTTCAACTAAAAGCTTGACCTCGTCGATTTCAGGAGGGATTCCATGATAAAGTCTTTCGCGATGCGGCTTGTTTATGCGATGCTTCTGGTTACGCTTGTGGCTTGTGGTGGCGGCAAAGAACCCACAGAGAGCGGGCTGTTTGGTGTTATTTGGTCAGGGACTCAATTTGTGGGAGTGGGAAGCAGCGGTATGATCCGCACCTCCCCCGATGGAGTGTCGTGGACCTCCCAGAATTCCGGCACAGCGGAGTCACTGCTCAACATTGCATGGTCCGGAACGCAATTTACGGCGGTGGGCAATCATGGGACCATTCTCACTTCTCCTGACGGAGTAACGTGGACCACGCAGACCTCGGGAACTATCAGTGACCTCTACGGTGTTGCCTGGTCCGGGTTGCAGTTCGCAACAGTCGGCGATGCCGGTATCATTTTTACCTCACCAACAGGAACGCAATGGACTCTGTCGACATCGGGCACTTCCATAAGTCTCTACGGCCTTGCCTGGTCCGGGACACAGTTCGTTGCTGTCGGGTATGACGGCGTAATCCTTACCTCTCCAGACACCGTTACCTGGACTGTGCGAACTTCGGGCGTTACCGAGCCTCTCGGCGGCATAATCTGGTCCGGGACACAGTTTGTGGCGATAGGAAATAATGGCGCTATTCTTACCTCCCCTGATGGAGAGACGTGGACAGAACAAACATCCGGAGTAACAAACGGCCTGAGCGGACTTGCGTGGTCCGGGACACAGTTCGTCGCCGTAGGGGACACGGGAACCATCCTTACTTCTCCTGATGCTGTAACATGGACGCTCCGGTCTTCGGGCACATCAATGTCCCTCTTTGGCGTTGCTTGGTCCGGAGCCCAATCTCAGTTTGTAGCGGTGGGATGGTGTAACGTCATCCTCACCTCCCCGGACGGGGTAACGTGGACACAACATTCTTAGGTCTTTGCGTGGAGTGCGACCGGCGTTGAGTGCACAAGAATAAATTTTAGTATGATCTATGCTCTCATACATAATAGCTTCCTATTTGGTACGTTAATAAATGATTGAGCACAGACTGATTGGCTGATGAGTTGTATTTTTATACGATTAGAGACATATCCGTGAAGGGGGGATTATTGAATGTTTTTGGATTTCAAGCTGGACTATAGTTATAAGACATTTCAAATGACGTAGGTCTCCTCTATCTTTTAGCTCAATCCCTGGCTGAATCCTGTGGTTGAGAACTAGGCCTGGAAGGGGCGATTGCAGCGGCCAGAAGAACAAGGTGACAATTACAAGACTTATCAGGCGGCATACCATAGAGGAAAAGATTGAGGAACTGAAGAAAAGAAAGCGGGAAGGCTACGACGCGATTTTCAGCGGGGGCCAATGAATAACAAAGACGCTGCAATACTTGCGACGATTTTGTATTTCTGCGCGATTGGACGAAAAAGACAGAAAACAAAAACCAGCGGCAGTTGTTAAGGCCGCTTTGACATGGCAAGACTAACATCTTTGATTATGCTCTGTCTTAAGTATATGCTCGTACGGAATATTTGTTGGCAATAAAGAATCAACCTTTGTTTATGTTCTTATCGTCAGCAGGCTTTGCTGCATTTTTATCGAGCTTGCGCTGCTTTTTTTCCTCGTTCTTTTTTTGCTTCGCGATCTCCTTCTGACGCTTTTGAAAACTGAAATTCGCTTTCCCCACTCCATGCCTCCTCGGAAAGAAATTTACGAACTGAACCGTGCCTTCATAAGGGCGGGCCGGACAACGGTCCGACCCGCTGCTCTCCACTGCTTTGCCCCTTTTCGATTACCGCGTTCCCTCAATTTCGGGCTTGGTCGTTCGATGCAGCGGGTGACTGCGACGGCCTGTCCGGACGCGGCCCCGAACCAGATGGCCGCGGTCGCTTGTTGAGGAGCTTGCGCTTCCGCTTCTGAGCCTCCAGCCGCTTCCTCTTTTTCTTCACCGAGGGCTTTTCGTAATAGCGCCGCTTCTTCAGTTCCCCGAATACTCCGTCGAGTTGGAGTTTCTTTTTCAGATTACGCAGGGCCTTTTCGATGTCTCGGGACAGGACCCTTACCTCCACGACCTGCCCCCTCCGCCGCCACCGCCGTATCCGCCGCGACCACCCCTACCGCCGCCACCGCCGCCGCCCGACCCCGAGCGGTCAGTCTTCGGCTTGGCCTCGTTCACCGTGATCGTCCGGTCCATGAACATTGTGCCGTTCATGGATGAGATTGCCTTTGCCGCATCCTCGTCCGACGCCATTTCCACGAAACCGAAACCCTTGGACCTGCCGTTCGTCTGATCCACGATCAGCGTGGCAGACACCACCTCGCCGATCTTCGAGAATGCATCCCGCAAATCTTCCTCGTGGGTGTTATATGACAAATTCCCCACATAAAGCTTCTTCCCCATGCTGCCTCCCTGTGTGATTTAATTTTCGCGCTGACGGTCGTTGCCGCACAGCGCGTTTACATCTTCTCCGCCATAACACCGCGTCCCCGAAGTGGGGACGCCGAATCGCGCGGGGTGTCCGCAAAAACCGCATCGTTCGCCAACCAGGCATGCTGTCGCTTTTTTACGCAGGAACAGGTGAGAGCAGGAAGAGTCAGTGATCGATGATGAGGCGCGGACGGCATCTCGCTCCAAAATGAGAGGGCCTTACCCCGTTGATGTTGTATATAGTTATTATACGGGTTTTGCAGTCAATTGTAAACATCTCCGTACATCTTCGGGATGCTATTTCCAAAGGGGACTTACCATCCCGGCCACTCGATGAGCATCTCGGAATATATTTCAGCAACCAATTGTAAATCAATATGTTTTCCCCGCCACCACTGCCACTTCAGGCATCCCCGGTCGGCATTAATATCGCTCGGGCAATAATAACCGTTGACTTTCCAGCGCAGAAGGGGGATTATAGTATCAAGAAGTTCCGGATGTTCTTGTAGGGAAACCGCAAAGACAGATAGGCTTTGCGGCTTTTTTGTTGTCCTTTTCCGTCGCTTCAATTCACCAGAAGGAGGTAGCTCATCATGGAAACAGGCACCGTAAAGTGGTTCAATGATTCCAAAGGCTTTGGATTCATTTCCCGTGAAAGTGGCGGCGATGTGTTCGTTCATTTCGGCGACATTCAGGACAGCGGCTTCAAGTCGCTGGCCGAAGGCCAGTCAGTGCAGTTCGACGTTGTCGACTCACCCAAAGGCCCCAAAGCAGCCAACGTTGTAAAGCTCTAATCAAAGGTTTGGACCTTCACAGGCCCTGGTCATTTCAGGGCCTGTTTTTTCTTTTGCTGTCGCATCCGGAATCATCGTCCCGCATCTTGAATCCTTACCGCGTGGGGCTTTTGTCTTTTATCCTAAAGGAGAGCAATGAACCACAGACAAAGTTATAGAGAAAAGATGGAGATGGAGAGGATCGCCCTGGCCGCCTTTGGCCTGATTTCCGAGCGGTATGCCAAAGTCTCGAAGATCGAATTTCGCATGACCTATTACCGGCGCGGTTTCGATTCGGTTTTAATGAATCGTACCCTCAGTTTCTCGTCCGCGGATTACGCCGGTTTTCACATGAAATGCATGGAGGAAGGGTGTACGGGCGGCGGTTTCGATCTGGCCCCCGTGGTTGCGGGCCTGGCTAAATCCCATAAGAAAACAACAAAGGGAAAGGTCTATTGCCGCGGCATGAACAATTCCTTCGGACACGCCAGTCTTGCCTATGAAGTCAATATCCAGTACCATAAGGCTAAATAGAACCGTGCAGGCTTTGTGCAATGAGACACTGACAACGTGATGCCATGACCATCATCCTGCAATGCCCCGTCTGCCGGAATCCCCTGCTTAACTCTGCTGACGGCTACCAATGCTCCAATAACCACACCTTCGATGCTGCCCGCGAAGGGTACGTCAATGTCCTGCTTTCTCACAAAAAGAATTCCAAAGAGCCTGGTGACAATAAGGAAATGATTCGGAGCCGACGGCGGTTTCTGGACTTAGGGCTGTATGATAGAATTTCCGATGGTATTAACGAAGCCATTGCAGGCAATCTCCCTGAACCTGGTGAAAAAAATGCTTTCAACGTTCTTGACGCCGGCTGCGGCGAAGGTTTTTATCTCAAGCGCCTCAAGGAGTTTCTGGCGCAGAGATCTGGGACCCGGGTCCCTGTTGAATACTACGGAGTGGATATTTCGAAATTTGCCGTCCGCCAGGCCACCCAACGGGACTGGACGATAAGCTGGTTTGTTGCCAGCATCATTGATCTGCCCTTTGTACAATCCTCCTTTGATATGATTCTGAATATATTTTCCCCTGCCGATTTTCCTGAATTCTCGAGGGTACTCGGGGGGACAGGGAAGCTGTTGACCGTAAGTCCCGGCCCGAGGCACCTCAATGGGCTGCGGAAGATTATTTATCCGAATGCCAGGGAGCATGCGCCATCAACAATCTGCGAAGAGGCCATAGGACTTTTTTCTCTTTCGACTGAAACGAGAATTAATTATCAAGTTGAACTGAAGAGCCGCGAGGCGATCATGGATCTTCTGGCAATGACACCCTATTTCTGGAATATTGATCTGAAGACTAAAGCCAAGGTGGAGGCCCTTGACAGGCTTGCTTTGGATGTCGATGTAGAGCTACGGGCCTTCGAAAAAAGAAAAGGATGAAATGCCTTTGGTTAATAAAAAAGGACACTTGCGATATGTGTAGACCTGGTCTTGTCGGCGTTGATTACTTCGCACCGAGCATCGCATATTTCAACCGGTCATTGACAGTTAGTCTGCGTTGGTTAGCATGTAGAGTAGCAAAAGGGTTATCGGAGCTGATATTTTGTTGTTTAAGGGTTAATAGTGGGATTCCCTTAAATATGTTGATTATAGGTTGTTTTCACATTGAAAGGGACAACTTCCCAATATTGCACGGCTTTCCAATTTAACCGCTAGGGTTTATTCTTGCCTTCTATGCTGCTATATTTTGGCGATTCTCATACTCGTTCCGAAGGGGCCATATTTTTTTAATGATATGTAGGCCACTGCTTGATATAATAAAAAAGAAAACCTTTCTAAATTATACAGCGGTTGCGATTTTTGATAATTGGAGGTTTTATCTAGTAATCGATGGTAAAGTATTTGCTATGCGAAAACGATCTACTTCAAGCGCCAAGTTTTTGCTGAGAGGTCTCGTGGTCCTTTACGAGGATAAAGACATCCTTGTGGTGGATAAACCAGCGGGCCTGTTGACCGTTGCTACAGAGCGGGAAAAATCGCGCACGGCCCACTCTATTTTAACGGATTACATTCGCATGGGCTGCGGAAGAAGCCAAAAACGTCTTTTCGTTGTTCACCGACTTGACAGGGAGACATCTGGTACACTCATTTTTGCAAAAAGTGAAGAGGCGAAGTTCCGATTGCAGAACCAGTGGAAACAGACTGAGAAGAAATATCTTGCAATAGTTCATGGCAAGTGTGAGAAGAGCTTGGGGACCATCACCACATACTTGGCAGAGGACAAGGCGTATAAAGTTTATTCTACGTCAGACAGCACAAAAGGTAAACTGTCCCAAACAGCTTACAAAGTGGTCAGGATAATAAAGGGCTTTTCTTTGCTTGAAGTAGCTCTGCTAACAGGAAGGAAAAATCAGATTCGAGTGCATCTTGCGGGCATCGGACACCCGATAGTCGGCGACATGAAGTATGGTAAAGTGGATGAGCCCGCGTCTCGCATGGCACTGCACGCCAGGTCGATCTCCTTCAAACATCCCTTCAGTGGCAAACAGCTTACCTTCGAATCACGAGTACCTATGTTTTTTTCAACGATAGTGGGCCGCATAGATCTGGAATACGGTCCAGCAGTATCCTCAGTCACGCCGACGAAAGCTGCAGAGAAACAGCTTTTACCGGGTAGTTCGCCATGAATTACTTTATCGAATTATTGTTATTTCGATTTATTTGACGAACGTGATTTTATCCAAAATCATGCCCTAGCCATCTGATCTGATGATGTGTATCTTTCATGTTTCACCATGACTTCGTCTGAATATGATAATAAATTTACGCATGAATGAAAGACAGGCTCATCATTGGGATTCGGCATTCGCAATGATGGGCTTTCACTCTTCTGAAAGAACCCCAAGAACGGTCGGCACATCGACTAGTGATTTCCACTATAGGAGGACGAGCTATGATCGAGCTTCTACGCACGCGCAGAAGCATTCGTAAATACGCCTCGGATTCTATTGATAACAAAAGGGTCGATGTGCTTATAGAAGCACTTCTCCGTTCACCTACGTCACGAAACAGCAAGTCATGGGAATTTATTATAGCTGACGATCGGGAACTCTTGTTAAAACTTTCGAAAGCGAGAGAACAGGGCTCACAGCACCTGCAGGACGCACCGTTGGGGATCGTAGTGTGTGCTGACAGTACAAAATCCGATGTATGGATTGAGGATTGTTCTATTGCTGCAATACTTGTTCAGATGACTTCGCACGATATGGGTCTGGGCAGTTGCTGGATACAAATTAGGAATCGCAATCATACAGAAATGATTTCAGCGGAGCAATATATACAAGGTCTACTTGGACTGCCCCGGCACATCAAGGTCGAATGTATGGTGAGCATTGGCTATCCAAACGAAGCAAAGAAACCAATTGCAGATAGCGAACTGGAATATCAAAAGGTTAAACACAACCATTACTCCAGTAATTACGTGCTAAAGAGAGAAGCATAAAAAAAAGATTGAGATGCCTATACATTCGGCTGCTAATGACACCATCAGTAATTAGATTTTTTTTGTTTGCATTTTATCGCCAATACTTTTCTATCATACCAGGTTAAGCTTGGGAAAGGTGAGTAGGCCAGAAACTATAACCTTAATGGCGATATCGTATGTCTAACGATCAATACCTACTTGTAGTCATATACATGATTACGTGCCACAACCTTCTTCAATAATATAATTTATTCCATGCGCAAATCTCCTTTGCAATATTATGTCTACCTAAAATATGCCCCGCATGTAACGCAATCTTAACTTGAACTATATAAAAATAGATGATAAAAAAAGTAGCCATGTCTTTAAAAAGGAGAATACAGATTTTAAAGGGAGATGAAACATGAGACAATTTGCAAAAATATTCTTGGCCATGGTCGTGACAGCCTCGCTACTGCTTCTGACTGTCATTCCGGCCGCATTTGCGGAGTTGCAAGAGGATCCTCATTTATCACGGGAGGATATCGTGAAATTGCTTCGGAAGCGCATCAAATACGTCTTCGTCATCTTCAATGAGAACCACTCGTTCGACAACGAGTTCGGCACATTCCCCGGTGTCAACGGCCTTTACTCGGATGGCCAAAAAAGCCGCGCTGCCGCGAACACATTGGGTTTTACCCAGACATACACTGACAATATCAGTGGTCAGACCGTCACAGTCCTGCCGTTTCGGATAGGCCCGGAGCAGAACTCTACCGTCGTTGACAGTGTGGACCACACTCACACGGGACTTGCAGTCAAACTACACCTGGTAAACGACGTGCCGCAGATGGATAAGTTCGCCTACGATGAGTATTACCGCTTTGCGAAAAATGGCGGGATGGCCAACAACGTGAAGGGCACGCAGTTCGCACGACTCGTGATGTCGCACATCGATTGTGACACTATTCCATTCTTCTGGAAGTGGGCTGGCCAGTTCACGATCTTCGACAATATCTATGCGACTGAGGACACGCCCTCCACTCCGAACGCGGTGGCAATGATCGCAGGGCAGTCTGGTGAAACGCAGTGGGTCAAGCACGGCTCGAACGGTCAGACCTACACCAACGTGAACGGCCACACCGGCACCACGCAGGGGCCGCCGCTTGTGAACGATCCGCAGCCTTTCTACGGTTCTCAGTTCGACACGACCACAGTCGAAAAGCAGCCCGCAAACGCTAATGATGGATATCGAGACAATAACATAGCTTCTAACCTGACTTTCGCAAGTCTGCCGCTGACCTTCCAGGGCCGCAATATCATTACAGTTATGGCGCAGAATCTGAATCCGTCGTTTGACATGACAGACATCCAGAAAGACATCCCGTACATTCAGAGCCGAAATATCGAACCCATCAACTGGCGCTGGTACCAGGAAGGCTACGACCTCGAGTCAACCGACACGGGGACGGTTTCCCACAACTCCTATGTAAGCCATCATCAGGGGCCGCAGTACTTTGGCTACCTTGCAAACACTCCGCCAATTCGTCCGAACTTACGAGGCATGACTGACTTCTTCAGCGACATAAAGAACAAAGCTCTACCCGAAAGCGGCGTTTTCTATATCCGCGGCGGCTACATAAACCAGATGGGGCTGGTACCACCGGTCACGAATCCTCTTACTCCTGCTGACGAGGTTGTTGCAATCAGAAAGGCGAAAGCCGGCGACGATGACCACCCGGCCTATACCGACCGACAGATCAGCGAAGCGATGGCAGCCCGCGTTATCAATGCAATTGCGGCGGACCCGGAACTCTGGTACAAGAGTGCAATTATTATCGCGTACGATGAGTCCGACGGTTTTTATGATCATGTGCCGCCTCGCATCCTTTCCTACGGGCCGGACGGCCTACCGCTTTCCCGCGGAATCCGAGTGCCCCTGATTCTGATTTCACCATATGCGAGGGCTCATGCTGTATCGCACGCTGAAGGCGATCATAATGCGATAATTGAGACCATCAACGATATCTTCAACCTGCCACCGCTCGCCAGCTTGCCCGATGAGGCCGAGGCGCTGAAAGATGGCAACTCCCAAAGCTTCAACAAGTTCGGGCCATCTGGATTCGAGCAGAAGCATCTCGGGCCTCGTGATATCAACTCACCAATCACCGACAGCCTGTTGTCGGGCTTCGACCTAAAGCGCCTGATGGGCATATTATCGCCGTTACCGGCCGCGCTCGCGATTATCCCGGACAATGTTGTGAACTCACTGCCTCACTATGGTGGGAACGGCTGCCAGGCGATAGGGATCGAGCCAGAAGACGTCCGGCAGGGCATTGTCAACAAAATCCCGTCGGGCTTTAACCCGCTGCCTAGCACCTACCCGGCGGCCAATTGAGGTGAAGAGCGACGGATAGGTGCGAGTGGCTCCCCATTCACTGCCTTTGTTGTATATTGGCCGGTTTTTTTTGACATGTGAGATTGCAACTCCCCATAGCTTGCTACAGGTCACTTTATAGAGGGAAAAGTTTGAGAAATCATAGGTTGCAAAATAATATTCACCGTCCTTTTAAAAATAATCAGTCAGCTTACTGTGGAATGGTTCATTAGGAGGTGTATATCTATGCGGTTACTGTCAGTTTTGCTTGTCATGCTCATCGTCTGCTGCTCGATCTCGGTCGCTATGGCGGGCTCCGTTATCGAACGCGTCAAGGCGCGCAGTGTCGTCCGCTGCGGCAGCGTCGAGCGTCCGGGCCTGGCGAGTGCGGACGGTCATGGACGCTGGAGGGGTCTCAATGTTGACGTCTGCCGCGCTATCGCCGTGGCGGTACTCGGCTCCCCCGATCGCATTGATTACCATGTGTATGAGACACCGAAGCAATTTGACGCTGTGCGCAACCAGGAGGACGATGTCTACTTCCTTACTGGTTCGGAGATTGATGAGCAGAAGCTGGCAGGCAAGGTAGTGCCCGGTCCCACCATCTTTGTGGAAACCGATACAGTAATGGTTCCGTCCAGCTCGGCTGCACACAATGTCTGCGACCTTACAGGAAAAACCATCTGCTTTATGATCGGGAGCTTAACGGAGCGAAGCATCAATGCTTACTTCGACACGCTGCACAAGAACTGGTTGCGTATGCCTTATTCCGAGGATGGGGAAATGAACGATGCCTATAACGTGCAGCGCTGCAATGCAATCGCCGGCGAGATCACTACCCTCGCCGCTACACGCGTTGACCGGGGTGTGAACCGGCTGTCCAGCCGTCTCCTCCAAGAGCCGCTGTCGGTCTTCCCGGTCATGGCCGCGACAGGAACTAACGACGCGCAGTGGTCTGCAATCGTCGCATGGACAGTGGACACGCTGATAAGTGCGGAGAGGCCGGAAACGCGTTGGTACGCAGGAGGCGCGGGGGCAATGCCTGTCGCAGCGCCGGAGTTGGGTCTAGACAAGGGATGGCAACGCCGAGTTCTCGAGACTGTCGGTAACTATGGCGACATCTTCGAACGACATCTTGGCAAAGGCTCCCAGCTCAAACTCGACCGTGGCCTCAACGCTAACCAGTTCAGTGGAGGACTACTCCTGAGTCCATTCCTTGACTGACGCTGGTAACTTGGGATTGAAAGGCCGCATGTTGCCGGAGAGACTTAAGAATGAGCATGTTCAGCACCTTGCCCAGGCAAGAAAGATTTTTGATATTAAACGGGAGCAGAAGCAGAATGGAGTTTTCTTGCCGGGGAGCGCTAGAAAAGGAAATATTCGACTATCGGCAAAGTATCGGGTTGGTTCTAGGTTTTCCTAGCGGAGGGAGCATCTGTTGATTCGCAAATGCTTAATGATCGGCGGCATCATATGCATCCCGCAGCTTTGCAGCGGATTTCAAAGAAGCGGTTGAAACGGCAGGGATAACAAGGCCGGCCTCAAACCCGCATGGCCTAAATGTTCAAACGCCCTGCTTTATATTAATCTTTGCGGCATCGTTCGGGCCTTATTGCCCTTGAACCCATCTTGTGAAGAGGCCATAGTGTCCCTGTATTGCGTACAAAATACATCTGCGGGAGAGACTTGCAGACGTGAAACGGTAACGTGCCTATATCTCAGGATCGGTCGATAAGTAATCGCTTCTGCGAATGCCTGGTGACAGAAAACCGCGAATTAAGGAACTGCGGGTCAAGATCGGCGCGTGGAAAAGGCACGTCTCACCCACACGTTGATGCAAATTTCACGTGTTATTCATCAACCGATTTTTTTCCAGCGCCGGTTCATAATTTTAAGTATTCGATAGATCTGTTATTTTCTGAATTAGGGCTTGGGGCAGGTGGTTGCCATGGCCTGCTTGGCTAGCAGAGTAGTTCCCATTCTACTAAAATCCTAAATTTACAATCAGATATTCTATAGTTATAGAACATACTTATCCGATTCACCATCACAATACCTTGACAAATTCGCCGGCAAAGTCTAAACTGGGTGAATTAGTGAAAGGGTCTTTATGCGCTGGAACAAACGCATTGCTATTTTTCTTATTCTGCTTTTCCTTGTTTCCACGTTCGTGGAAGTTTCGCACCATCATGAAAATGCGGAGGATGACCACGACTGCCCAATTTGTATTGCCATTAATCATGTGCCTGCAACCAGCCAGGGGATGGTTGCTTTTGATAGCGTCCCCTGTTTCACGGAAACAACAGTTGTCGCTCCCGCCCCTATTTTTATTGGTTATTGCTCATACTATTCCCTGAAAGATCGCGCTCCTCCTGTGTAGATATCTCAATTTACATCTTACAATTTAATGGTTAGAGCGGGACTTCCCTGCCGATTATCGTTTAGTTGGGCAGGGAATCTGCCTTCCTAATCTTCCCGGAATAGTTTACATCTTTCGGGAAAATTGCGTCCGTGTGCAATGAAAAGCCCGCTTGATCTATTTGCACATAATAGACCTATCCACACGGGATTTTTTGTCTGCATTCTGTCTATGCGCTCAGTCTGGCGGTATAAACAGGTCTGACTGACGATTACTTCTGCTGCGGGTGGGGGAGAGGTGTCGCGGGGCAACTTTCATAATCTAGGGTAATATGGCGTTACAAGCAATTCGACGTCATTCGGAATATAATAGGAGAATGCAATGCGATCAATCAAGGTTTTAACAGGCTCGGCATTGGCGTTCGCTATTTTCATCATAATGGCAGCCGCAGTATATGCCGCCCCTGTAGCTACTAATGAAATCCATGGAACGATCAAGGACGCCCTAGGAAGACCTTTGTCCGGGGCAAGTCTGACACTGAAATCACCCAATGCAACTATCATAGGCAAGACTCAGAGTGATGCCGACGGCCACTTCGTGTTTTCGAGTGTACCGCCGGGCATCTATGCAGTCATGGCGGAAAAAAACGGTTTTCAAGCAAGCACCGCCAAAGTGACAGTAGAAGCCGGGACGATAGCCACTCCGACGCTGACCCTGGCTGCCCAAGAAGCACTGGAAGTGTCAGTCGTGGCTGAACGCTTGAACCAGGCTCGAAACAGTCTGTCACCAAAGACAGGAGGCAGTGAGTACAATTTTGACCAGAGTGATATTACCGCCTTACCTCAGGGGGATAGCACGCCCCTAAACCAGGTATTGCTCCAGGCGCCCGGCGTGGCCAATGACTCGTACGGCCAGCTGCATGTGCGGGGTGACCACGCTAATCTCCAGTACCGCTTTAACGGTGTCATCCTACCCGAGGGGATTACCGGATTCGGCCAGGCGCTGGACACCCGGTTTATCGAACGGATGGATCTTCTGACCGGTGCCCTGCCGGCCCAATATGGCCTGCGCACGGCGGGAGTAATCGAAATAGAAACCAAGGCCACCTATGAGACAGGAGGGCGTATCGATCTCTACGGAGGAAGCTTTAACACCTTGGAACCGAGCTTCGAGTTCGGAAGTACGACGGGGAATGTGACCTACTATCTGACCGGTTCCTACTTGCAGAACGACTCGGGCATCGAAAACCCCACCTCAAGTCCCAGCGCGATCCATGACCACACGGATCAAGGAAAGGCCTTCGCGTATGTATCAGATCTCGTCAATCCCACGACGCGGGTAAGCCTGATATTCGGCAGCTACGACGGTTGGTTTGAAATTCCCAATAATCCGGGACAACCTATCACCAATTCGAGCTACCTGACCGAAACTGGCATTACCGGCTTCAACTCCGCTGCATTGAACGAGAATCAGTACGAGAATAATCGTTATGGAGTCGTAGCCTTGCAAAGTTCTATCGGGTCGGACTTCGATTATCAAATCTCCACGGTCACCCATTACACGAGCGTCCATTTCACGCCTGACCCCATCGGCGACCTTGTTTTCAACGGTACTGCATCGGATGTTTTCCAAAGCAGTTTTAGCCAGGGATTACAGGGTGACGGAAGTTATCGCCTGAACAATGCTCACACGATCCGGATGGGCTTTTTTACGAGCATCGAAAATATCGAAAGCAACAACACCTCCACGGTTTTCAATGTGGACGCCAATGGTAACGCTACCGGACCGGCCTACGCTGTCACGGACAATACCCCGAAGAGCGGTAACATCCTTGCGTCGTTGTACCTCCAGGACGAGTGGAAGGCGATTGAAAAATTGACGGTTAACTATGGGCTCCGGTATGACGCGATGGACGCCTATGTGAAAGCTAGTCAACTGAGTCCCCGACTAGGCATGGTTTACAAGTGGACACCGGAGACTACGCTGCATGCCGCCTACGCCCGAGAATTCACACCGCCACCGACCGAGCTGGTCTCGTCCAGGACAGTAAACGATTTCATTGGCACCTCCAACTTATATGGCTTTTCGACCTTGAATTCCCCCGTTGAGCCGGAACGGGACCATTATTTCGATGCGGGGGTAACCCAGAAGATCACCTCCTCGCTGAATGTCGGCGTTGATGCTTTCTACAAGACAACCAGGGATCTGATCGATGAGGGCCAATTCGGCCAGGCTCTGATCTTTACCCCTTTCAATTATTCAAAAGGAAAAATTACTGGTCAGGAGCTGACCGGCAACTACCACTCCGGCAATTTTTCCTCTTATGCGAATTTTGCCCATACCGTCAGCCTGGCCGAAGATGTTTCGTCGGCACAGTTTAACTTCACGCAGGCTGAGCTGAATTACATCGCTAATAACTGGATACATTGTGACCATGACCAGCGCTATACAGTTTCCGCGGGTGTTTCCTATCTCTGGCTGGGAACTCTATATAGCTCCGATGGTACCTTTGGAAGCGGCTTACGGGGTGGATTCGCCAATACGGTTAATTTGCCGAGCAACACCCAGGTCAATCTGGGGGCGACGCGTAAGTTTGTGCTGGGGAGCTTCGGCCCTATGGAGGCGCGTCTGAGCATAATCAACGTTTTTAATAAGATCAATGAAATAAGGAGCGGAACTGGAATCGGCGTATTTGCGCCTCAGTATGGGCCGCGGATTGGGTACTTCGCCGGCATTACCAAATTATTTTGACGGTTGATGGAGGGGAACTCGTTCCCCTCCATCAAATTTCTATTGAATTGAGAGGTTTACGATGCAAGAAATACACATAGCTTTAGAAACATTGAGATTCGGCGGCGCGATGGTCTATCCGTTGATGCTGCTCGCGGTCTTGGCAGCGGTAGTCATACTCGACAAGGCATTCGTTTATTGGCGGTACGTAAGCCTTCCGGGTCCACTGCTTAAACTCGTTGAAACCTATGATTTTTCATGGGCTGATTTAGATCTGCAGTTGACAGGGCTCACCCAGCAAAACTATTTCCGGCGGTTTTTCCGTGTGGTCATGGACAATCGTGGGAAGCCGGTCTGGTGGGTGGAATCGCGCGCTGGCGATGAAGCCCAGTTGATTGAGAAGGATTTAAGCCGTGGTTTGTGGGTGCTTGAAACCATCGTTACGGCTGCTCCTCTCTTAGGACTGCTTGGTACGATCACCGGGATGATGCATGCCTTCAACCTGATCGGCAACAACGGCTTGGTGGACCCAACCGGAGTGACAGGAGGAGTAGCCCAAGCACTTATAGCGACCGCGCTAGGTCTCTTCATTGCTGTCATTGCCCTGTTCGCGTTTAATTTCTTTTCGCGCCGGCAGTCACAAATGCTTGATGAAATGGAACGACTGGGGACGCGGCTAGTGGACAACATCCGCATGGCGGAAGTTGTCCAGGAGGATACCTTATGAAACTACGTAAATCCCGCCAACACCGGCGTGGCCGAATCGAAATCATCCCGATGATCGATGTGATGTTCTTTCTCCTTGTCACGTTCATGCTTGCTTCGCTCTCAATGCAGAACTTGCATTCACTGGCGGTCAATCTCCCCCAAGGGCACGCTGCAGCCATGCAGCCCAAGACCTCGGTGACGCTTACTATCACCCGGGACAGCCGCATACTCTTGGACGAGATCCCGGTAACTTTGGAGACGCTTGCCGCTTTCTTGAAACCGATGCTTAAGGGGGAGGACTCGAGTGTTATTGTGGCGGCCGACAGCGCGGCGCCATACGGAGTAACGGTCCAGGCGATGATGCAGTGCCGCGAAGCGGGTGCCCAGCATTTTCTTATAGCTGTCAAACATGTCAGGTGAAATTATATTAATGAGGACGTCCCGAAGCATAGATAGCCCTTGGCATCGCCTCCCCTGGACGCTGCCGACAGCCCTGCTAATTTGGGCAGTGGCGTTATTGGGGTTAGCATATTTTATGGAAAAGCCGACCCAGAGGCTGATGGAGCCATCAGCCATTGATGCCCAGTTGTTGATTGAGCAGTCCGTTTCGCCTCCGCCTGCGGCCGTGCACCAACCCAAACCGCTGCCTCAAGTCAGGCCACAGCCGGCTCCTGTGATATCTAAGGTGACGCCCACTATCGAGCAGAAGCCATCAGTCCAGAAGGCGGAAGAGACAACGAACGTGCCCAATGGTGCCCATGCCACTACAAGTGAGGGTCAGACAACGACTGGGGTGAACACCTCCGCAAATAGCAACACCCAGGTCGGGTCATATGACGGACAAGGCTCTTCTCAGGGTAACATAAGCGCGAGCAGCGGAGCCCGGGCAATTGTCCAGCCAATGCCGCAAATCCCGGATGATTTGCGGGCTGAAGTGTTTAATTTCTCTGCACTTGCTCGCTTCCATATTGCCGTTGATGGCAGCGTAAAGGTAGAACTCGCAAAGCCGACGCCGAATCCACGTCTTAATAGGATATTGCTGGATAGCCTCAAGAAGTGGCGGTTTATTCCGGCGATAAGGAACGGTAAGCCTGTTGCCTCGACAGAAGAGATCGTTGTCAGAATGGAAGTCAAATGATTTCAATACGAATAGCGTCGCATTTGCATGGTCGGACGTGAATCAACTTTCAAATCGCGTTCAAGAGTATGATTGGATTCTTTCCCCTTGTCACAATATTGGCACTAAAGACTTGTAGATGTTCCTCATGGCCAGAATTGATTAGAAGTGAAGAAGTGCGATTGAAACTTGCAGTGTCAAAGAGCAATGGCTCCGGTATTGCGACTTGACCTTATCCAATTTGGGATGCTATTGTTGGTCTCGCTTGCAGAGGCAGTTATTTTACGATCAATGCGTACTACGTGGTTGACTGTCATCTCCATTCTGCTCTCTCCTTGACGTTTATGCAATCGAACGGTACAAAAAATCGTCGTCAGAAGCAACCACCGCAGCACCGGCACTGCACTGTGGAGGTTGATGTCGAATCGCTCCTGTCGCTCGAGAACCATTGCAAGGGCTGCGCCAAGGGCGAGCGCTGCTGCTGCTCGTCGTACGAGGTATGCGTAAACACCGCGGAGATGAAGAGGATCATCAAGGTTCTGCCCGAGGCTGCCAAGTTCTGCCATCATCTTCTGACCGCAGGGGGCTACGATAATGTTTTCGAAAAAGAGGAACCGGGACTTTTTTCCATCGACACGACCGAGGACGGCCTCTGTCTCTTCGCCTACTGGTCTCATCACCGGATCCATTGCTCGCTGCACACCGTCGCCGTTAAACTTGGCTTGCCCCTGGCGCAAGTGAAACCGAAGGTCTGCCTGCTCTGGCCCATGCACTTCTCGGACGGCGAGGAGGTCCTGGCCACGATCAATGATGCATTTCTATTCGCCTGCAATGCCCGGAAAGTTCCGGGTTCGCACAGTCTGAGCCGCGGCTTTGTCCAGGCGATTGAGTCGGTGTACGGCGAGGGGTGCGGGACCCAGGTGAAGTACGCGGCGGAGAATGGGGACCGGCGCACGCTACTAGTCATCCCGCGGTGCGCAAAGACGTAATTTGCTTATATCATGCATTTTCGGTGGACGGTGGTATCGGGGGCTATATTACAACGGCCCGTGGGAACTTGCTACCACGAGGGGTTTTCCGCCGGTTTTACTAAGGTACCGAATTGACCAATCCGACATTACCGTGACCTGGAGTTCGGACGATATGAGCACGATAGAGCTCACTATAATGGACGATTTCTCCGTCCTGAATTTCGTGGTGATAAAGGGGAAATAGAGCATAGAAGGACAGAAGTAAAGCAGCTGGTATGATAACGTTGCGACACGAGCGTAATTAAACCTTTTCCCACAATACGTGTCTATATCATCGCTTTCATCAAGTGATAAACGAGATTACGGAAAATCAGAGCGATGCTTATCAACATGATATTAAAGGGGAGGGAAAAAGCAATGATTGGTATGAATGAAGTGCGGAAGTATGGATATTTTGTCGTTGGAAGCTTATTCTCTTTGGGTCTGTTAATCGCAACACAGATTTCACAAACGAATAAGGCGTATGCAGATGATGATCATGAATCTGGCGATCCCATTGCGCACCGCAGTGGGTCAGCGCCGTTACGCGGGCTTGAAAAAGGGAGGACATGGATTCAATACGGAAAGCACGATCGCCTGTGGCACGCCCTTAGACAGCTTGATCTTACAGCCGATCAAAAAACAGCTATACACGAGATCAATAGTACATTGATGCAGGATATGATCGAGAAACGAGCTGTCACCAGGATCGCTAAGATTGAGCTTCGGGCACGGCTACGCAAGGACAATGTGGACACGGACGCTGTCGGAGCGCAAGTAAAAAAGATCGAGGGCTTGAAAACTGACATGATGCTTAATGTGATTAAGGCGCGCGAAGAAATTAAATCGAAGTTAACGCCAGACCAGCGGAAGAAACTAACGGAGCTAATACAAAAACCACATCAAAATCATCATCATGTAAAGCAAGCTGGATAAACAATTGTGTTCTATAGATAGTTCTTAATTCCGCATGAACCGTGCGATCTCGGAACAGTACAACAGCTATAGTATTCAGGAAGCAAAAGTTGCCTTTCCATATGCCAGCGAATATAGGTTACGTTTCAAATATTGCAATGTACGGAACTTCATACATTCAATCACCCATACGTGCGAAATGATTATTTCGTCAAGATTTGAAATAATTCATTACTTGCCTATGAATATACTTTAATCCAGCTCGTCATCTGTTATAGTTATAATACGAAGGTATCGAAGAATGCAACAAATTGTCTAATAAGTGGCTAGGCTGGCTGCCCTTATCAAGTCGCCATCCGTTGCTAGCAGCAACTCAGCGGTGCAAGAGAAAATAATATCTTTTTATAGAGTGCGTTGCCGCACAAAAAAGGCCAATTCAATGCATAATTTTATTTATACGTTTCTCATTGCCTTATCGAATAATTTTGATAATGTTGGTGCCAGAATCGCATACAGCATTCGAGGAATAATGATATCGCCGTTGATAAATCTTTGGATTTCTGTAATCACGTTTGTCATTTCATTTTTTGCCGCTTACTCAGGAACTTTAATATCAGGCGTAATTAGTAAACAACTATCCTCACTGATTGCGATGTTGCTGCTTACTGCCATTGGCTCGTGGATTATATTAGAACCATATCTGAAAAAAGACAATGATTGTATGGACGAGTCTGTCCAAGGAGACAAGAAAAGTGCCCGTCATGCTTCGCAGAATTCCAAAAATCCCGATATGGATTATTCAAGACATATTAATTTTCGAGAGGCAACGCTCCTTGGCCTTGCACTTTCGATAAACAATGTAGGCGGCGGAGTAAGTGCAGGGATAATTGGACTTAACTCATTTTGGGTGGGACTCTTGTCCGCGGTGATCAGTTTTCTTGCTCTTTGGTCGGGGAACTACATAGCAGAATTCTTTATAAAATGGAATATATCAAAAAAAGCCTCGGTTGTTGCGGGAATCTTATTAATTGCACTTGGGATAGAACAGATCATTTAATCACTGTCAGATCTTGCCTAGCCGCCTGATTGAACAACGGAGCGCTCCGGTTTCAAAGGGTAAATGGTGGTTCAGGTCGTACGCCGCAGGGTTTGAGGATACACACGATATAAAAAATCGAGGTGCTCTATCATTCGGGTTCGATTGGATAGCACATCGAATAGGGTCAACACGAACGCGAGACTTTTATGTTGTAAAATCAATTCCGCTAATATAATTTATCTTTGCTCATTGTGCCTATTGCCGTGATTACGTCACAATGTTATAAAGCAATGAACATTCCATGCCGACAGGAGGTGACTATATGGGCTATCTGGAGAGCTTAAACTGGAACGCAATCAAGAAAGACTTGCAGCAAGGGCTGGGAAAAAGCATGGCAGCAGTGAAGCAAAGCGCCTCCGCAGTGCAGAAGAAAGCAGGGGAATTCACAGTAGAAGGAAAACGGCAGTATACGATATTAAAACTCAAAGCGAGGATTCACGAAGCGATTATGGACCTCGGCGCAAAGACGTATGTACTCATGAGCGGTGCCAAAGCCAAAAACCCTGCTCTTGATGCAGGGGTGAAGGAGCTCATGACCCGGATCCAGGACCTTGAAGCGCAGATCGGGATACTGGAAGGCAAGACCAGTGAAGGGCGTGCTAAAACTCAACCCAAGTCACGTAAGAAAGTGCTTAAAAAAAAATAAAATAGAGAAAATATTTCACAAGTGTCCGTCGTGGGTGCTTCGTCATTCGGAAGCTCGGCTGATGTTGTGGAATCTGAGATGTGTTCTACCGGTAGGAAGAACCAGCACTGCCAATCTTTCCAGTTAAATCTGTTACGTGCCGATATCCTCAAAAGGTCAAAGGCCGCCACAAAGGAGTACGGGCATGATGTCAATGTGTAGTTCCTTTGCAAGTCCTGCTTTTAATGGCACTTTGTATGCCGTCAGTCTCGAAAGTATAGGTTAGCTTGCCTTTCTCCTTTGGCAACCTTTTCGGAGCCTTATTCGATTTACAAAGCAGAGTTGGCATAAGAACGATTAAACGAGCATAATACATGCGAAATAAGATCAAGCTGGCATTGTTCTTCCAGCCGCATGTATAGAGGAATTATATTAACTGACTAACGAACAAATACATACAGTTTTCACCCCTTTAAATTATGATACATTTTTAATTTAGAACGTGATATACGATAAATTATTTGCTGTTAAGCGAGCTGGTGATCGTGGGTATACGACCGAGTGTTGCCTTTTCGTAATTCTACGTCCGCGATGGTCTGGTTTCAGTATCCGATTGCTTTTTTTAGCGGCTTAAGGAGGGCAAAGAACGCCAAGCCTGCCACGAAGGACAGGGCGAACATCAGCAGGAAGAAATTCTCCTTAGATATTTTCCCCCAGAATGTTCCAAGATATCCCGACAGGGAGTTGCCGAAAAAGCTCGAGAGGAACCAAACGCCCATCATCATGGAAACGATCCGGGCGGGCGCGATTTTGGTTACCAGCGAGAGACCGATTGGGGAAAGATAGATTTCACCAAGCGTGAGTACGAATGTGCAGGCTGCCAACCACCAGAGGCTCGCCTTCGGGTTGACTGCCAGTTCCCGAGCTGGTGGAATCAGGATCAGGAAAGCTGCGGCAAGCAGGATGCAACCGATTCCCATCTTGGCGATACTCGAAGGTTCTTTTCCACGGCTATCCTGCCAGCCCCAGAACATGTTCAGCATTGGAACGAAAATGAAGATCATGAGCGGATTGAAAGATTGGAACCACGATGCCGGCATTACCCAGCCGAAGATCATCCGGTCCGTATTTGCGTCAGCCCAAAGCGCCATTGTGTTGCCCTGCTGCTCGTAAACGCTCCAGAAAACGATGCTCAGGGACATCATGGCGAATATCGCTCCGATCTTCAGCCAGTCCTCGCGCGTAAGGGGCTCTGAATACATCTGCTGATTGGCTACCTTCTTCTTCATGATCAGATCGGAGGCAAGGTACTTCTGGCCCCAGAGATAGACGGAAAGCCCGATAACCATGCCGACGCCGGCGGAGACAAACCCCCAGTGGAATCCGACTTTCTCGCCGAGGGTTCCGCAAACGAGAGGTGAAAAGAACGCTCCGAGATTGATTCCCATATAAAAAATGCTGAACGCGCGGTCGCGGCGATGGTCGCCTGCAGGGTAAAGCGCCCCCACTTGAGTCGAGATATTAGGCTTGAAGAAGCCATTTCCGAGGATAAGGAAAATCAGCGCCGGGAAGAACAAGCGTTCAAAAGCCATCAAGAAATGTCCGATGGCCATGAGCACCCCTCCTAGGATCACCGTACGGCGCTGTCCAAGGAGCCGGTCCGCGAGCATGCCACCGAAGAGAGGAGTGAAGTAGACAAACCCGGTATAGAGCCCGTAAATTTCGGATGACCGTTCTTGCGTGAACTGAAGATGTTTGATCATGTAGTAGACCAACAGTGATCGCATCCCGTAGTAGGAAAACCTCTCCCACATTTCTGTAAAAAAAAGAACATACAAGCCAGCGGGATGTCTCTGGCTTTTTGTCATGTCCTCGGCTACGACTATAGGATTGCTCATCTTTCGCTCCGAATAATTTGGTATGAGGATGAAGACCAATGCATCACATATAGTCAGCGATAATTAAATCGGACGCATCAATTCCTTTTCACAATCACTTTCGCAAGTAATGCAGTGGCGACAACCACAAACTCATTAGGTTTGAGCATGGGACCAAGGAGAGCAGTCTGACCGGCCTTACTTAGCAGTCGTTCATCGTATTGGGCGCCTGTGCAGAGGCGGCGCAATTTCGCTACGAGCTGTAAGAAATTTGCTGAACGGGACAGCTCGCGTGCGAGTGAGAGAGAATCATAAATAAGACCGCTTTCATGGAAGGCAAGCGTCGGAAGGTGTCCAGCATAGAGTGTCAAAAATCTTTCGCGCTCTTCTTTTGATGCCTCGTGCGTGTTCTTCGTCACCTTCGTCACTTTTAGGCCACCGGTAAGAACAGCATTGCTGATGCTTACTGTACGCTTGGTGGTTGTTTCCATCGAAGTGCTGCATAAAATTCCAATGCCATGCAGAATGAGATTGATATCGCGATAGGCGATTGTTAGACTGCTGCCATCATTTGATTTGACAATGAGATCTTTTTCGCCAAAAGCAAACCTTCTTACGAGCCACGGGGCCCTCTCTAGCTTAATCTCGTCGTTATGCAGAACTAATGCGGAGAAGCCTTTGGACTCAAGCTCACCTGCAAGTTTCTTGGCCTTCATCTCCTCCGCAAACACGCCTACGACAAGGGGTCCGTTTCCGGGGGCGCGCAGACGCGAATGCGCCTCAAAAACCGTAACTTTAAGAACAGTTGCTAGCACTTGGGCCAGCTCCTGTTTATTTTCCTTGACGTTGTATATTGCCAGAATATGCATAATTATTTCCCTTTGCTCAGGTTTTGCCTTTGAGGCAATGCTAGTTGAAACAGCCTTTTTCCCAGATTTTATAGCCTATAAAATGGGATAAGTAAGAAAAGCAAAGCTTTCTGATTTCAATTATGATGGTTCTAACGAAAGAATATCATGCTCTGAAAGGAAAGCTATGCTTATTAAGACAATAATGAATCAATCAGAAAAGTTCAAGTCATTTGTTTACGATAAGTTCCAGTTTGAAATGGTGAATAGCCATAAATTCCTGATCGTTAATATTAAACCAGGAAAAACATAATGCCGATCTACCATAATTTATCTATAAAAGGATTCCATTCACGATACGCAGAAAGAATGACTGTATAAGTGCATCCCCATTTTAAATTTCAAAATGTTCTTCCGCTATGCGTGGCGTCGAACAGATTTTATCATCAACGGTTCTACCATTGAGAGCATTCCCTGGGCAGTGGGCAAAGAGCATCAGATGACCACGTATAAAGTTTACCTTGCTCGGTGAGCCAGGCGTCTTTCGTGGCAGGAGACGGTGGGCATATTCAAGACCAGATGGGACAGCGTTTGCTGGGCAGTCAAATGAGTGGTGGAATACGGCCTTGCCCACCAGAGTCTGGGCGGGATCAAACAGCTCGGCATTGATGAAATCAGCTACAGAGGAGGGGAACAAGTCTCTTACCCTTGTTTATAAACTGGATGAAGGATGTCGTTGACTTTTTTTATGGAGTTGTCCAAAGGGAAGAGTAAAGACCTTGCTCCGGTTGTGAGGGTATTGATTTATTGTGCTCTTGTGAAACCTGATATCTGAGACAGTTGCGATGAGCGAATCACCTCATCATCTATGATGATCGTAATAATGCAGGCGATGGTGAGTCATTGAAAACTAATTTTTATTGTATACGATGGGGATTTGTTCTGAGCGATGGCTTGGCATCAACTTGTGTTAAATTTCGCTGTTTTGCCCATTCGCGTAATTTCTAAAACAGTTCTCAACCCGCATCAAGATGCTCAGCAATCCGTTCCCAAAAATAAAAAAACCGGCGCTTTAATCTGCGTCGGCTTTGAACTTTGTCGCATGGCTATTTTTTTTATAGTGCAGCGTGCTGGAATTGACACTCCTGTTGGCTGGCATCCCTTTCCTCAGACGAACCTATAGTAATCCAGGTCTGCGGATTGTGCAGAAGTTCGCTGACCATCTGCGCATTCAGGCCATGGCCGGACTTGTGCGCCACGATGTGGCCGACAATGGGCATGCCGATGAGCGACAAATCGCCAATGAGGTCGAGGATTTTATGTCGCACAAACTCGTCCTCGTAACGGAGACCGTCTTCATTCAGAACTGAGTCGTCGCCGAGCGCTACGGCATTGTCCAAGGAAGCGCCCTTTGCAAGTCCATTTGCCTGTAATGTCTTGACATCGCTCATAAAACCGAAGGTGCGGGCGTTGGATACCTCACGCAGGAAAGCTTCTTCGGACGGCTGATACTGCAGGCTTTGCTCCTTGAGCATCGGATGGTTAAAATCGATGAAATAGGATATGCTCGTCGTCTCCGCAGGCCAGATGGCAAGCTGCTTGTTGCCCTCGCGCACGAAAATAGGTTTGATGACTTTCAATACCGGCTGAAGAATTTCCTGGGATTGAATGCCAGCATCGGTAATGAGCCGGACAAAAGTCTGGGCACTTCCATCCATAATCGGGACTTCTCCGGCATCGATCTCGACGTATACGTTGTTGATGTTGAGGCTCGCAAAGGTGGAGAGAAGATGCTCGACTGTTGTTACAGACACTCCGCTCTGACTCAGCGTGGTTGCATAGCTTGTTGCTCCTGTATTGGATGCGATTGCCTTGATTTCCGCATTGCCTAGGTCTGTACGGATGAAAACGACACCTGTACCCGCCGGGGCAGGTTTGAGGATCATCTTTACCGGTTTGCCGGTATGGAGGCCGATGCCCTCACAGGCGATGTTTTTCTGTATTGTGCGTTGAAATCTGATCATGGTAAAATCCCCTTTTCGTAATAGTAAAGAAGCAATAGTCATGCCATGAAAGTTACACAATAATGTCTCAATAAATTAGTGTGTTATAAATCATATCCACAGCATGTGTGGTAAAAAAGACTCTATAATCCTGTGTCCATGTTGCCATACTGCCACAGTGGGCCGCGTAATTTTTTTTATTTTTCTTAATTTGTACTATATTAATTCATCGGTGACAAATCAAACGCTAATGAGCCATCATAGGTTTTTCAGAATAAGTTTCTCTTTGTTTTTCATTGACATATCAGGTATATGTATGATAAATTTTTTCTTACTCTAACAGGTGGATGAAGTCTGATATGGCTCACAGAGCCAAGTGAAAAAACAGTCCCTGGCCCCTTTTTGTTTCAAGGGTTAAGTGGTCATCTTGCTTCAGAGCATAAGAAGGTACGAGGCCGACTATTGCAACGTTTGATCTTTCTTCACCACGGAGCTGTCTCGCTCTATATGCGGAAGTCGGCATTGCCTTATTCCATAGAGTTGTCGAGGGCTCTCCGTAAACGTTGCCGCGTCCTCACTTGTGATTGGGGTGGTTGTTTATTACCTGATAGCGTTCTCTTGTAATGACGTTTTGTTCTTTGATATTTTATGCGCTCTGTAGCTTCACTTCACGGGCAGTTGCCCAATGAAGCCGCATAATTCTCTGGCAATAGCTGTTATCACCTCGTTTCTAGGTTTTTCCCTTTTGCTGTAAGATTACGGAATCGGCCACAGAGACGCACCTGGGCTTCCTCCAAGAGACGTCGAAAATGTTTTTCGGTAGCCTCTCTTGTCGCTTGAGGAGAACTCGGCTGACTCGGACTCTGAACTATGCATTTGTAACCTTGGTTAGATGGTGGTATATTTCGTAACTACACGGTCCTACATATACAAAGTGCAGTTCTGAGCCTTTGCTTTCAAGCTCGCGGATCATCTTGTCCAATGATGCAATGTCGCCGCCAATCTTACAATAGTAGAGAACTTATTGGATGCCGCCTATTTCTGCCGTTGTAACAGCTATGGAGTTTTTTGCCGAATCGAGATCGACCATTGTGATAGAATTTGATGACCTGCTTCCTTGTTTGTGGCTCCATATTTGGACTACTATTAAATCCAAGTATAAACCACGGTGGCATGGGTCAGGTCACTTTCTCATCTATCAACCATTATGTCTATAGGTTGCGGGGTGAATATGACGCCTAAGCTCGGGGAATTATACAAACAGGGCATAGATGCGTTCGATAAAGGTGATTACACTGCGGCAGAGCGTTTTTTTTACGATATACTGCGCCAGAACTCTCGTTTTGCTGATATTCAGAACAAAATCGGAATTATTTACAATCAGACGAACAGGCTCGGCCTGGCCACGGAAGCGTTCGAAAAAGCGTTGGTAATCAACCCTGGGTACACCGAGGCATCGCTCAATCTGGCTATCACGTACAGTGATCTTGGGAAATACGAAAAAGCGCGCGAGGTTTTTGAGCGGGCGGCTCACTTCATAGAGAAGGCCGGGGCATCAGTAACCTCCACATCGGGCATCGACCCCTTTATAAAAGGCAAGCTGGCCGACGAGCACCTGCGGCTTGGCAACATGTACTATCAAATCCCGCTGCTTGATGAAGCGATCGAGGAATATCAGAAGGCCCTTCGCCTCTCACCCAATTTTGCGGATATCATCACCCATCTCGGTATCGCCTACCGCGACAAAGGCATGTATGACGAAGCAATCGCGGAATTCAACCATGCCAAGGAGTGCAACCTTCGTTACTCGCCTGCACGTCTGCACCTCGGCATTACCTACTACTCGCAAGGATTTTACGGCCTTGCCGAGGAGGAGTGGCGGGAAGCGTTGGTGTTTGACCCCGACAATCCCGCTGTGAAGACCTATTTAAATTTCGTAAAACTACGGACTTCATGAGTGGAGAATCTTCGTTGGATCTTCTCGAAATACAGGGCCTTACCACCCATTTTTTCACGCGTTCTGGCGTCATCAAGGCGGTAGATAATCTGAGCATTCGTCTCCGGAAAGGTCGCGTTCTCGGTCTGGTTGGCGAGTCCGGGTGCGGAAAAACAGTTACCGCTCTCTCAATACTCAATCTGGTACCCTATCCCGGCACAATTGTTGCGGGCAGAATTGTCTTCGAAGGCCATGACCTTCTCACGATTTCATCGGATCAGTTGAGAGCGATCCGCGGCGCCCGGATTGCCATGATCTTCCAGGAGCCCATGACCGCTCTTAACCCCGTCTTTACCGTGGGAAACCAGATCGCCGAAGTTCTGACTGCTCACCAGCACATTACCAAAAAAGAGGCATGGAAGAGGGCCATTGAACTCCTTCGCTCCGTCGGCATTCCTTCCCCGGAAAAGCGCGTTGACGAGTACCCTCATCAGCTTTCGGGTGGCATGCGACAGCGCGTCATGATCGCCATGGCCATCGCGTGCAAGCCGGCACTGATCCTCGCTGATGAACCGACTACAGCCCTCGACGTAACGATCCAGGCACATATTCTCGAACTGCTCGGCAAGATTCAGGCGGAAATGGGCATGGCCATGATCCTAGTCACCCATGATCTCGGGCTGATTGCCGAGCGTTCCCACGAGGTGGCTGTGATGTACGCGGGCAGGATCGTAGAGCAGGCTGAGACGGGTGAACTCTTCAAAAACCCACAGCACCCCTATACACGTGGCCTCATGGCTTCGATCCCCAAGCCGGGACAAGAGGGGCATCACCGGTTGCACACAATCGCCGGGAATGTTCCCCGGTTGATCGATCTGCCGAAAGGATGTTCGTTTGCTCCTCGCTGTGATATCAAAAACGCTCAATGCGCATTAGCTCCGGAGCTGGTGGAAGTAAAGCCGGGTCATCTGGTAAGATGCTGGGAGAGCGAAGTGAGAATTACAGACAGGTAGCAAAGGTTAATTGGCAAGGAGCAAGAGACAAAAAAGGGGAAAATGCGAAACGGGGAATTTTGAATCTCGAAATCGATATGTCTGATACATTACTCTCCATCAACAACATATTTAAAAAATTTGCCGTAACCTCGGGATTGGGCAAAAAACTCGAAGCAACGGCAGTGGACGGCGTGACGCTGTCTGTGGCACGTGGAGAGGCAGTGGGCCTCGTCGGCGAGAGCGGATGTGGCAAATCCACGCTTGGCAGGCTGTCGCTCAGACTGCTCGGACCCACATCGGGAAATGTGCTATTCGAGGGCCGGGATCTTGGCACGCTGGGGAAAGAGGAACTTCGAGCGCTCCGAAAGAACATGCAGATCATCTTCCAAGACCCTTTTGCATCGCTCAATCCTCGCATGCGCATCCAGGAAATCATTACTGAGCCACTTGTGATCCATGGCCTTGCAAAGAAGCATGAACTTGAAGAGCGAGGAGGGGTTCTGCTTGGAAAGGTGGGTTTACCCGCGGACGCTCTTCGCCGCTATCCTCACGAATTCTCCGGAGGTCAGCGGCAGCGCATCGGCATTGCGCGGGCTCTTGCGAGTAGTCCGTCGTTCATCGTGGCCGACGAACCGGTGTCCGCTCTTGATGTCTCAGTGCAGGCGCAGATCATCAATCTCCTTGAAGACCTGCGAGGGGAAATGAAACTTTCGTTCCTGTTCATAGCCCACGATCTGAATATTGTTCGTAATTTTTCAGACCGTGTGGTTGTGATGTATCTCGGCAAGATCATGGAAATCGCGCCAGCCGAGGAGATCTACCGCAATCCTTCCCATCCCTACACTGAGGCGCTGCTGGCCGATATTCCTGTCGCCGACCCTACGGTGAAGAAAAAACACATCCTGCTCAAAGGCGACATTCCGAGCCCCACCCACATCCCACCCGGTTGCCGGTTCCATACCCGCTGCATCTATCGCTTCGATCCGTGTGACAAAATCGTTCCACGCACGACTGATCTTGGAAACGGGCATTTCGTGGACTGTCATTTGCGGGGCTAGATTGCTGGGTCTTAACCGATTCTTTAAATAATTTTCTTGGGTAGAAAAAGCTGACTGGCACCTTGTGTATGGCTTTTTACGCTTGAGTAGTGTGGTTGCGAAACGCAGTTAACGGCTGGCGGTACAGCCACTGCTATCCAGAGCGGCCGCATATTCGGCGGTACTGTATGAGATACTTAACAAATAAAAATTGTTGAACCTGCTAAAGAGCCTGATCTGCAAACAATGACTTCCTTCGGCAAAAAATTACTATAACTTACTTTTATGAAAGTTACGTTGAACTAAATTGTGCTTTTTATGGTACAATGCCAATACGATTGGCTACTATGGTCAGAGGTCTTATTACGAGGCCGCCACTGACCGGAAATGGACGCAGATTGATGTGTTCCCGGTCGATTTTGCTTCGGTGTCATTATTTCTGATTTTGGGGGGCAATTAATGCCGATACAAGAAGGTACAGTTTTAATCACTGCATTGCATTCTGAAGTGGAAAACAGGTTTTTAACCTATGCACTGTCAACCATTGTTTCACGTTCGCTTCCCGATGTCCGTGACGGGCTCAAACCGGTTCACCGGAGAATTCTCTATGCCATGTGGGAGATGGGCCTCAGGCCATCAGCGAAGTTTAGGAAGAGCGCGGCCGTGGTTGGCGAGGTACTCGGGAAATTCCATCCGCACGGCGATCAGGCTGCCTATGATGCGATGGTAAGGATGGCCCAGGATTTCTCGCTTCGCTATCCACTCGTCGAAGGCTCTGGAAATTTCGGTAGCCTCGATGGTGATCCAGCGGCGGCTATGCGGTACACCGAAGCACGGCTTTCGCGAATAGCCGAAGAGCTGCTCGTGGAAATTGAAAAGGACACTGTCGGGTTCCGGCCGAACTACGACAACTCGCTCAAGGAGCCGGTCGTGCTCCCCGCAAGGTTTCCGCAGCTTCTCGTGAACGGAACTTCAGGGATAGCTGTTGGCATGAGCTGCTCCTTTCCGCCGCATAACATCGCCGAGGTGATTGATGGACTTGCGGCCCTAATTGATGATTCGAACATCGAGGTTAAGGATATTCTCAAGCATATCAAAGGCCCCGACTTTCCCACAAGTGGACAGATTCTGAATTCGAAGAAGGATCTCAGGGATATTTACCAGTCCGGATCGGGCGGCATCAGGATACGGGGCGAGTATACTGCCGAGGATTTGCCACGCGGAAAGCAGGCGATCGTGTTCACTTCCATTCCGTATATGGTGAACAAAGCGAAGCTGCTCGAGAAACTCATCGGCCTGATGGAGGACAAGAAGCTGCCCCAGGTTTCAGCCGTAAGAGACGAGTCCACCGACTTGGTGCGGATTGTGCTTGAGCTAAGGGCAGAGACGAACGCCGAGCTTGTGACCGCATACCTGTTCAAGCACACGGACCTCGAGTCCACGTTCCCGATTAACTTCACGGCTCTCAAGCCGAACATGGAGCCTGAGCGCTTGTCGCTTAAGGAGCTCATGCGGTATTTCCTCGACTTTCGGCATGAGCTTGTGACGAAACGGCTGAACTTCGACCTCAAGATTTTAAAAGCACGGCTGCATATTCTTTCGGCATTCGAAAGGCTCTATGACGACCTAGATACGGCCATCAAGATTATCCGCAAGGCTAAGTCTCGCGAGGACGCGACCGAGAAACTTATGAAACATTTCAAATTCGACGACGAGCAGGTGAAGTCGATTCTTGAGATGCAGCTCTATAAGCTGGTCGGGCTCGAGATTGATCGCATACTTAAGGAAAAAGCCGAAAAGACTAAGCAGAAAAAAGACATCGAGACAATTCTGGCGAGCCAGAGAAAGATATGGGATATCATCAAGTCCGAGCTTCTGGAGATCAAGGGGAAATACGGAGACAAACGAAAGTCGGTCATGAAGGCGGCTGAGGATGTGGAGTTTTCGCAGGAGGATTTTATCGTTCATGAGGATGTCACCGTGATCCTGACTAGGATGGGATGGATCAGGCGCGTTAAAACGGTGGGAGAGAACCTCCGGTTCAAGGAAGGAGACGACCTGCTCGTGCTCCTGCCGGCCAACACGAGGGATAATATAGCTGTTTTTTCCTCGGCAGGTAAAATCTATGTCCTGAAGGCTTTCGATCTGCCATCGGGCTCCGGTTTCGGCGAGCCGGTTCAGCATTTGTTCAAATTTGGTGACGGCGAACGGATGGTGACGGCCATGAACCTGTCGGCTGTTTTTGCAGGCACTCCAGGCGCCGAGGGAGCAGATCCCCAGGCCGAGCTTGCGCTTACACCGAAAGAAGTTACGGCGCTGACCGTGTCGACTCACGGCGTGGGTTTTGCGTTCGACCTTTCGCAATTCAATGCAGTGACCACCCGGGCAGGGAAAAAATTTGCAGGTGTGAAGCCCGGCGACAGCATCATGGGAGTCGATATCCTTGATATGCCGAATGTCCTGTTTCTTACGACTGAAGGCAAGGCCATTGTGGTGGCTGCGAAGGATATTGCGGTGCTTAGCGGCGCAGGCAAAGGGGTAAAGCTTGTGAATGTGAAGAACGGCGAGGTTGCCCTCTTCCGGCCTGTACGCAAGGGCGAGCAAATCAAAGTAATCGATGACAAGGGTAAGGAAAGAACGATTGACCTGAAAGACTACGGTGTTATGACGCGGGGTGCAGTAGGGCTCAAGGCCGTGAAGGCGGTGAAGTTCGCTTAAATGGAATACTACATAGCGTGGAGCCTATCTGCTCAAGACGCAGTGCGTCCCGGCCTTGATCTTTTTAAACGGGGAACGCTCGGGCGAGGGGAGTTTCCGGCAAAGGTGATCGAGCCTTTCCCCTTCTTGAACATCAGAATGCTCCGTAAGGCCTAAATTTTTAAGCCCCGAAATTCGTTCAGCACAAGTGACACCTACCCCTGTTCCCAAACCTTTAATATTTGCATATAGCATAAAGACGATTAATCCACCATCTATAGATATGTCCCGACCATGATAAGTCCTTCTTTTCCATTTTTTGGTATACTCTCATCTCAGGAGGGCCGCCATTTACGAAGAATTTTTCTTCAACACTATCAGCCTCCCATTTTCGACCGTCGCATCCGGTATCTCGAAAAAGAGATTCAGGGCAGGGCCTCAGCAAGGCCTTCGCCCGGGATGAGAGTGAGAAGCTATTCAAAGGAACCATGAAGGCGAAAACAACTTGGAATACAGTCCCGATCGACGTGACTACAAGAAAGCATCTTTTTCTGCACGTGATAGAGAAGGAGGTTCTCGTACTACCCTACAGAAATTAATGGGTATGGTACGAACCGATCAGCGAGTAAGATTTTTCATTCTGCCGCGCTCGCGCGATGTTTGGGCTATCCCGAATAATCAGGCGCGCCCATCACGGGACGTCCCGGCATCATTAAATTTTGTCACGACCCCCGTTGTCTGACTTTGTTCCGCGTCTCTGCAATGAAGCGGTGTCTTTGTAAGAACTCCACATTCGAAGATGCTATACTTAAATACGATAGGAGGAGTAACAGGATGCCAGAAAAAATTCTTGAGTCCTTTCAGGTTAAACGTCTGGACATTCTCGATGAAAAAGGGAATGCGGACGTATCGCTTGCGCCTGCGTTGACCGATGAAGAATTGAAGAGGATGTACGAAACCCTCGTGCTTGTGAGGACATTTGACCAGCGCGCGCTCAACCTGCAGCGGGAAGGGCGGCTCGGAACATATCCTTCCAACATGGGGCAGGAGGCGTCCCAGGTGGGCAGCACTTTTGCATCGGAGAAAACGGACTGGCTGTTTACTTCCTTCCGCGAAAACGGCGTATATGTTGCGGCGGGTTATCCTCTAGAACTCCTCTTTCAGTACTGGGCCGGCGATGAGCGGGGCATGAAAACTCCAGGTAACTTGAACATCTTTCCTCTCTCCATTCCCGTGGGCACCCAGATCGTCCATGCAGTGGGTGCAGCCATGTCGGCGAAATACCGTAAGGACCGAGTCGGCGTTCTCGTGTACTTCGGCGACGGTGGCAGTTCTCGGGGGGATTTCCACGAAGGACTGAACATGGCCGGCGTGTTTAAGGCACCCGTCGTTTTCCTCTGCCAGAACAATCAATGGGCCATATCGGTGCCGAGAGAGCGGCAGACCGCGGCTCAGACCATTGCCCAGAAGGCCGTTGCCTACGGCTTCGAAGGCATCCAGTTGGATGGCAACGACATCTTTGCAGTGTACAAGGCAACGAAGGAGGCCCTCCAAAAGGCAAAAGAAGGTAAGGGGCCGACCTTGATTGAATGTTTCACCTATCGGATAGCGGACCATACGACTTCTGACGATGCCTCGCGCTACCGACCGAAGGAAGAGCTGGAGATGTGGAAAGCACGGGACCCCATAATTCGTTTACGGTTGTTCATGGAGAACAAAGGCGTCTGGACGGAAGCGTACCAGAAAGATGTGGAAGCGCGCACGAAGGCCGTGATTGACGATGCCCAGAGAAAGGCTGACGCCGCTGCCCCTCCTGATCCACGGGATATGTTCACGTACACGTACAGCAGCCTCTCGCAGCAACAGATACGAGAGCTCAAGGATTTCTAATATGGCGACTATGAACATGGTCCAGGCATTGAACTTGGCATTGCGGGAAGAAATGGACCGCGATAGGGACGTGGTTGTTCTCGGTGAGGATGTAGGCAAGGACGGTGGAGTGTTCCGCGTGACCGACGGCCTATTTAACCGCTTTGGATCCGAACGGGTAATCGACACTCCCCTCGCGGAAACCGGGATCGTGGGCACCGCCATCGGAATGGCCGCCTACGGACTAAAGCCCGTGGTGGAAATTCAATTCATGGGGTTTATTTATTCGGCCGTGGATCAGCTGTTTTCCCATGCTGCGCGCATTCGGGCTCGTTCGCGCGGAAGATTTGCCTCCTCTCTCGTCATCAGGACCCCGTATGGCGGTGGCGTTAAGGCGCTGGAACATCATTCAGAAAGCACGGAGGCACTCTTCTGTCACATGCCGGGCATGAAAGTGGTCGTGCCGTCTTCTCCTCGCTTGGCGAAAGGCCTGCTACTTTCCGCCATCAGGGATCCAGACCCTGTTGTGTTTCTTGAACCGACCCGGCTCTATCGTCTTATCAAAGAAGACGTTCCCGAGATCGACTACACCACTCCCCTGGGGAAGGCGAGGGTTGTTCAGGAAGGAAAGGACGTCACTGTGATCGCGTGGGGTAGCATGCTCCATAGGACGATGAAGGCAGTGGAGGGATTCAATGCGGAGGTGATCGACCTTATGACCCTCTGCCCCTTTGATGAAGAGACCATACTTCAATCAGCGAAAAAAACGGGACGAGTGGTGATCGTCCATGAAGCCGTCGCCACCTGCGGGATGGGAGCCGAGATTTCCGCAACAATTGCTGAGCATGCAATGCTTCACATGAAAGCTCCCATCGTCAGGGTCACGTCCTATGACGTTGTACTTCCCCTTCCAAAGCTCGAGGATTACTACCTGCCGAGTATTGAAAGAATTCGGAAAGGGATCGAGACAGTGCTGCAGTATTAAAGCCTAAAAACTGGGTCACCGGGTCGACCACGGGTTCGCTTCACGAACATACGGAGGGGCAACCTTTGATCGAAAGCACGTAAACACTGAAAAAAAGAAATTACGGAGTTGACTTTTGATGTCAGTCCGGTTTGTGCGGCATGACGTCAGGAATTGTGCATAACCAAGTTAAGACGTTCATTGAGTCTTATTAAAAGTAAAGCAGAAAACCACAGGCGTAAGCCCGTGGCTATCTACTCAGTTTTTTTGTTTCAAACCGTGTCTATACGTTGTTATAATTACGCTAAAGGACGGTGACTATGGCGTTCGAATTTTTATTGCCTGACTTAGGCGAGGGCATTGCCGAGGCGGAAATCAGAAAATGGCTGGTCAAGGTTGGTGATACCGTGGAGGAGCATCAGTCTGTTGTGGAGGTGGAGACGGACAAAGCGGTTGTAGAGGTTCCGTCACCGAAAAAGGGGAATGTTCTGAAGATCGCTAAAGAGGAAGGCGAGATGGTTAAAGTCGGTGAGGCGCTGATCGTGCTTGGCGAGGCAGGGGAGAAAATTGACGAGCCAAGGCCGGCAGCGGAAAAGCCGAAAAAGGAAGAACGCGAGAAATCAGTGTCTGTAGTCGGTGTGCTTCCCGAGGAAGAGGAGGAAGTGAAACCGAGGGCTGCAGCGCCTGCGGCCGCTTCTCCGCGGAGAGAAGCGGCTGCCATCCTCGCCACGCCTGCCGTGCGAGCGGCTGCAAGGGAGCAGGGCGTGAGCCTCGAAAAAATTAAGGGAACGGGCCCGGGCGGCAGCATTACGCTAGATGAAGTTCTCAAGGCAAAAGTGCAAACGGCCAGAGCTTTGGAGCAGCCCGGAGAAATCGAGCGGATCGTCATTCGGGGGCTTAGAAAGACAATCGCTAAGAACCTTGTGTTCACACAGAATACAATGGCCTCGGTAACGGAAACAGAGGAGGCGGACATCACCGAGCTCTGGGATTTGCGGGAGCGGGAGAAGAAGGCTGTCCAGGAAAAGGGGGGCCATCTGACTTTCATGCCTTTTTTCATCAAAGCTGCTCAGCATACACTCAGGGAATTCGGCATGTTCAACGCTTCAGTAGATGAGAACCGCGAAGAAATCATGGTGAAGAAGTATTACAACATTGGCGTAGCCGTGGACACGGCGGAAGGACTTATCGTTCCGGTCGTCAGGAATGTGGAAAAAAAATCGGTCCGCGAATTGGCCACCGAGCTTCAGAATTTAAGCGAACTTGCGCGGGATCGGAAAATTAAGCTCGAGGACCTGAAAGGCAGCACCTTTACAATCACGAATTACGGAGCATTTGGAGCAGCGTTTGCCACGCCTATTATCAATTATCCTGACGTGGCAATCCTCGGCACTGGAAAAATTTCGGAAAAGCCTTGGGTGAAGGGAGGGAAGATAGAAATTAGGAAGATCCTCCCCCTTTCCTTGACCTTCGACCATCGGGTGAACGATGGAGCCGGGGCAGCAAAATTTCTGACGCGGCTGGTCGGCTATCTGGAAGACCCGGCGTCGTTGTTTATGGAGAGTGTGTAGCCTTTTTGTCGTTCTCCCAGCCATATCAACAACAGTTGCTTTCCCTGGCTGGATCACTGCCGTCGCGAGGTCGGCTATCTGCCAGTAAGCAGAGCAGTAGTGATGGCTGCGGCTCAACCCACGCCGGGATTGCCGCTCAATGCCCCGAAGACGCAATTCCCGGGGGCAGGCACCACATTCCATTATACGCCTGGTCAGTTTTGCCGTTCCGAGTGTACCCTTGCCCGCTGTACATCAGATATAGATGCACAGCGTATGGAGCACTAGGAGCCCGCATTCATAACTTTGAGTTCGCGCCGAAGGAGTCGAGAGTCGTTTATAGTTTACGGTAATTAAGATGTCCGAATCAGTCGCGGTGTCGCCTATTGCGTAGAGTCCCGGTGCAACGGATATTTCATCCGGAAGGTGCCAATCCGGCTTTTAATCATGCCCAGTCGGTCCGCATCCGACCAATCCGATAAGGCGCGGAAGACCGAGCCCACGGGATTCGACATCAACCTAATGACGACCGTGAGGAATCGAATGGCGCTTTGGCCTTATGTGGAATCTTCAGTTCTCCGTCATTTAGAAAGGCAAAAGTCATGAATATCGAGATATCCGCGACAGAATATCGCGACCTGCTTGACATCCTGCACATCGCTGATGTGGTCACGTCAGGACATCGGAGAGAAGAAGACAAGCGTAGCGCGCGGCATCGCTCGCTTATTCAGAAACTCTATGCCCTCGCAGGGCGAGAAGGTCTTGACCGGCTGATCGGCTATAACGAAAGTTCGCGTACCTATGTACCGACCGCAGAATATGAAGAAAACAGCTTATCGCATGTATTGATCGATGAGTTTGGAGACCACCTCTTCTGGGATGAACTGATCTCTCGATTATCAGTGCGAGACGCGGCGCAGAGTGCAGGAGGAATGAACCGCCTCATTGCAATGAGCGACGATGAACGACAGGCAGCAGAAGGGCCTATCCGGCAAAAATATGTTGAAGAATTCTCAAACAATGGTATTGCCAATCTCGCTGTCATCGAACGGTTCACCTTGGGCGGAGCGATGCGGGTCAAGACGTCGGACTGATCTCGTCATATTTGCCTAAACAAAGGAAGTATTCGCCCGGTAGATTGGGCAAAATGAGGCACCCACTTGCCCAACATATTCTCGATCACGACATTGGTCGTGCTTATCCCAGCCTATGGAACTTCGTATTATACCTGGAGCTCACGCCTGGCCTTCGCAACTCACTGTTCCAGCTCATGTTTTACCCTTCTCGTTATTTTGACTCAATCTTCTTTTCAGGATGATGTAATGCCGTGTTGTTTATGATGCACCTTCTCCTGAAGGACGCCATGCTTTACATGAGCAAGAATAGCACTCAGGGTCGACGATTCGCTGCAGAATCCTCTCGATAGGTCATTAACTTTAGGTTCCAGCAGAACTAGGTGGACCCAACTTGGGTTAAATTCCAAAGCATAGTCGATGCTTAGTAATAAACGGGGGTGAAGCTTGCACGATAGCAATTAAACAATATTTTCGTAAAAAATCTGCTACTTTGATATATATATGCTCCTCCTCTGGGACCAATTATCAGCGGCATAGGTTGACGAGAGCCCATTCCGGTGATAAGCTGTAAATAGAAATAGGATTATATTCATCCTTTATTAGATGTACATGTTGTGCGTATGGGAGGTGTAGGTATGATAGCGATATTGGGTGCAACGGGTAATGTGGGTGGCAAGATAGCCACTATTCTGGCAAAGAAGAGCGAACCGGTTCGCGCGGTCTCGCGCTCTATTGAGCGTCTTCGGCCACTGGCGAGCAAGACCGTCACGGTGTTCGCAGGGGACGCCAAGGAGACTGAGTTTCTGGTAAAAGCCTTCACAGATGTTGATGCCGTGTTTGCACTTATACCACCGAACCCGGCAGCGCCGGAGTTCATGCGCTATACTGACACGATTGGTCAGAGCATCGCGCGAGCACTGGCCATCGCTAAGGTGAAGCACGTTGTCTTCCTATCGAGTGTCGGCGCGGAGCTTGCAGGCGAACCGACTGGGCCAATCAAGGGTCTGCATAATATGGAAGAGCGGTTGAACAATATCAAGGGGCTGAATGTTATGCATGTGCGGGCCGGCTACTTCATGGAGAATCTGCTCTCGAACATTGACCTGATCAGGTCCAAGGGCATCACCGGCAGCGCGGTCCGAGGAGACGTCAAGATTGCCACGATCGCAACGAAGGACATTGCAGTGTATGCGGCTGAGCATCTGGCAAAACGGGATTTTATCGGCTCTTCGGTCCATTATCTCCTTGGCCAGAGGGATATCACTTTGATCGAGGCGTCAGACATTATCGGGAGCAAGATCTCGAAACCTGGCTTGCCATATGTTTTGTTCCCTTATGATGAGGCTGAAAAGACCATGGTTGCCATGGGACTTTCCCCTGATATGAGCAGGACCTACGTCGAGATGGCCCGGGCCTTCAATGAGGGAAAGATTAAGGCTGAGAAGCGCACTAAGGAGAACACAACGCCGACCTCGATCGAGTTATTCTGCGACGAGGTGTTTGTTCCGGCATTCACAAAAAAGAAAGCCGCATAAATGGACTATATTGGACAAGATCAGCGGCAAACAGGATTCTTTGAGTGTGGTGGCGTGACCGATGCCGACGTTCACCCAGCCTCAATTGTCTGTTATATCATAGATGCGGAGGGGCTAATCTTGTCCAATCATTTACCCTGAATATTGTGGCCCTTTATTTCTGAAGCGCAACTGCGTGTGGAGTTCTATGTCGTTTTTCTTGAAGTTGCCGACAAACATTTCTTTCTTTGTGTCCACTGATAATACAGGCTGATCACTACGCATTTTTGATGTGTTCAAATTGAGTATTCCAATAAGAGTGTTGCGTTCTGAGAACAGAATAACAATAGCGTGTTGTGCAATTGCAGGCATATGATCAGTTTGAAGTGCCGTTCGGGTTGTTAGCATTTGACGTGCCGCTGCTTCCTCGATGCACGGCAATCAAGCCCGCTGCGAGCAGTATTCTGCATCGCGCAGCAGCGATTGTGTTGCCTTCGCTTTATCCGGTTGTACAGGGAGGACGGTATACTCGTCAGAGAGTGGAAAGCACGGTTATAGTTGTGAAAACGAGAATTGGACCGTATAGCCGCTGCCGGATATTCCTCTACCGCGAATACAAAATCTGACAGGTATACTCTCAGCAGGCGATCGTGTGCGGGGTATAGTGACGCAAAAAAAGTCTGCAATAGACGCTCCAGTATCAACTACGCCGTAGCCTTTAGAAAGCGAGCAACCTTTTCTCTGTTGACCGCGGATATCCTGCCGGAGTCTGCATTGAACCTCTTCCGGCACCGAAGCGCGAGAAGCGTGTCGTTCTGGTTGCCCTTATGCTAAACACAGGATCTCATGCACTGAATCTCGGGTCAGTTAAACAGCCTAAAATGGCAGAAAGACACTTTCTGCACAGGCAACGACGATATTATACCATCTACCCTTCTATCGCGGGGCTTTACATGGCGCGTCGTCGACGCCTCTCCGGTCCTACGGATGGGATGCGATGCGACCTTCACATTCGCTTCACCACGATGCGATACTACAACATTACGCTGCGCGAATATTTTTGCTCACGGCTTGGCCGCGCTGGACTAAACTAAGAGCGATGCCTGTGCCGCGCTTTGCCATATAGCCGAACCAGATGTTTAGCATGCCCATCGGCTCGAGATAGCGAGCGTTTGCAAGCGGCCCCGCGTCGATTGCTTCGAAGCCTATGCTCTCAATAAGTTGTTGCACAGTCTTCCGGGCAGACTCATCGTCGCTGCAGTAGAATGCTGATGCGCGAATTCCCTTGCCGAAGTCAGGCCCTTCGTTAAACACTTGGGCGAATACCGTGTTGAATGCCTTTACGATCTTTACGCCTGGGAGCGCCTTCGCGAGTTCTTCTGCAAATGATGTGGTAAACCCAACGCTCAATCCTGACATGTCTGGCTGAAGCGGGTTGGCAATGTCGATAACGATTTTATCATTGAGATTCCCACAGCTTTTAAGCGCATTCAGCTGCTCTCCTGCTGATGTTGCTGCAATCAGTATGTCCACTCCCTTTGCAACCTCCGTTGGCGGCACGACTTTTACCCGAGGCCCGATCTGCTTCGCGGTCTTCTCGGCTGCCGAGAGGTTTCTGGCAGTCATTAATACGTCGTGTCCCGCGAGCGTGATACAGCGGGCAAGTGCGGAACCCATGTTACCTGATCCGACGATCCCTATTTTCATTGTAGTTCCCTCCTCATATTTTGATATATCTTCCTGTTTAATTTGTAGCTCTGGCATGGGGAGTTGTCAAGCGAGTGGAACTTCAGGAATGATCAGTAAGTATGAACAAATAAAGATTCATAAATTGGGGATCCCTTTCTGTTGCTTACCAAGTTGAAGTATCGCGCTGTCCTCCTGTTCAGGGGGTGCCGATGTGCGTGAGCGCTTTTGATTGCGCCCGGGTGTGCGATCCTCGTCCGCCGATCAGAATAACGTCGGGTATCCTGATCAGTTTATTGAGGGCCGCGATGATTGCTGGGTCTTCACGGAACAGCAAAGTCCGGTTTTTTCGGGGGCTATACTTGTTTCTTCACGGTAGCCTGCCCCATAAACGTCTGTCGCGGATATCTATACAGATAGTCTGCTACATATACCGGTTTCTCGAAGAAGCAGCATCAATGCCTGAGAGATGTTCTGTTTCCAATGCGGGGGTTCGATCGAAGCATGTCTCCTGCAAGCAACTGCATTTCACGGGCAGTCTGTTATCTTTGGCCATAAGATACCCGGGGCCTTCATAACCGTTCAGACATAGTCATATTCTCATCCTTGGTTTTGGCCGAGCTGCCAGCATCAGAGGCACTTCTTTATTACAACCTTTGTACTAAAAGTCTTAGGACAAAACTGACAGGCATCGTTGACGCCTGCATTACGCGGTGCTACGCTTAAATTAGAAGATAGTTTTTGCCCTTTTTTGATATGCAAAAAGGGTGGAGAGGATTTCCAATGGCAGGAGCAACGATCTGGAAAGGATATATTCATTTTGGGGACACGGATGTGTTCGTGAAGTTGCATTCTGCAGTCAGGGAAGAGCGGCTTCAGTTTCACATCCTGCACAAACATGATCACGTAAGATTGCGTCAGCAGATGATCTGTGCTTATCAAAAACAGCCGGTGCCAGCAGAAGAACAGATAAAGGGGTTTGAGGTAGAGGAGGGGAAATATATCATTGTTGATCCTGAGGAGTTCGAGCAAGCGGTTCCTGAAAGCAATCGGATGATCGAGGTTCACGAATTTGTCAAAACCGACCAAATCGACCCTATCTTCCTTGATCGCGTCTACTATCTCGAACAGGATATGGCACAGATTCAGGGAAAGGGATATGTCGCACTAGCCAAAGCTATGAATGAGATGGACTTGCAAGGCATCTGCACTTGGACAATGCGAAAGCGTTCTTATCTCGGCGTCCTACAGGCGAACAAGAAGGTTCTTCGCTTGAATACGCTTCGTTATGCCGACGAAATAATCCCGGTGGAATCCCTCGGACTGCAAGACCTTGTCTTGTCTGAAAAAGAATTGAAAATCGGGAGCGATTTGATCAATCAGATGACCAGTGCTTTTGAGCCGCGGAAATTTGAAGACGAACATCAAAAAAAGCTTAAGGATATGATCGAAAAAAAAGCCCGCGGTGAGAACATTACGGTCGTAGCTCCCAGGCGCTTGAAACCCACCGAATCAGACCAACTGCTTCAGGTTCTTGAAGCCAGTCTGAAAAAAGTCGCCTGAGGGAAAGGCCCGCGATTAGATCGGGTGCCGTTGATGTTATCTTCAAACGGAGGGAAAGGAGATGGCTGTGCAAGGAATATGGAGCGGGACGATCAGCTTCAGCCTGGTTGCGATTCCGGTGCGGTTGGTCAAGGCAATAGAGCCTGGCCGATTGTCTTTTCACCTGCTCCATAGTAAGGATTACTCCCGCTTGTCACGGAGAATGGTTTGTCCGGAAGAAAAAACCATGGTCTCCCCGGATGAGATCATCAGGGGATACGAAATCGTGCCTGACAAATTCATTCTGATGACGGATGAGGAGCTGGAATCCGTGTCCCCGGAACGGAGTCGTACAATCGAGATCGTCGAGTTCATCGATAAGAAGGAGGTTGATACGATCTATTATGATCACCCTTATTATCTCGTTCCTTCGAAGGGGGGCGAAAAAGCATATCAGCTTTTGGTCGAGGTGATGCGCCGGACGAAAAAGGCCGGGCTTGCAAAATTCGTTTTGGCTGAACGTGAGTATTTGGTGGCAATTAAAAGCAGGGACGGAGCGCTGGAGCTGACCACGCTTCATTATAGCGACGAAATACTTTCCGATGAAGACATTTCGCCAAAGAAGGAAAAAATCGACGCTGAGGAGGTAAGCCGGATAACAAAAAGCATTAATCAAATGATCGAGGATTTTAACCCAGCAAAGTATGCCGACAGGCGCCGGAAAAAACTCATGGATCTTCTCGCGACGAAGGTGAAAGATCAAACTCCGGTAGAGGCTCCTGCAGCGGAGGAAGAGGATGGAGAAGGTCCGGCAGATCTGGTCGCCGCACTGGAGGAGAGCATGCGGAAAGTGAAGGAGAACAGGTGAACCGAACAGTCGTCAAGATAGCAGGAAGGCGACTTCCTTTATCGAACCTCGAGAAGGATCTCTACCCTTCCTATGGTTTCACAAAGTCCTGTATCCTGGAATATTATCGAGGGATTTCATTGTTTATCCTCCCCCATTTGAAAGATCGAGCCTTGACCTTTAAGCGCTATCCCGACGGGGTGGAAAAGGATTTCTTTTTCGAGAAGCGTTGTCCTAAGCACCGTCCGGACTGGGTGAAAACAGCGGAGATGCTCCAGAATGGTGGTGAGCCGATGATTGTCTGCCTGATCAACGATCTGGAAACGCTGCTATGGGTGGTGAATCTTGCCTCTCTTGAACTCCATGTGCCTCTGGCCAGGGTCGGATCGCCTCAGACGCCTGATGCCATGGTCTTTGATCTGGATCCCGGAGATCCGGCAAACATTTTCGAGTGTGGGCGGGTAGCTTTGATACTTCGGGACCTGCTCTCTCGCATGAACCTTGTGAGCTATGTAAAAACCTCAGGTAGAAAGGGACTGCATGTATATGTACCCTTGAACAACAGAGAGACAACCTTTGAGGATACGAAGACATTTTCAAAAGCCGTGGCAGGAATCATGCAGAAACATTATCCTAATCTGGTGACTTCAAAAATGACAAAGCAGGAGAGGAAGGCGAAAGTTTTTATCAACTGGGCTCAGAATGACGCTTCAAAAACGATGATCTGCGTTTACTCACTTCGTGCTCGGGAAAAACCCTTTGTTTCATTTCCCCTTGAATGGAGGGAAGTGGAGAATTTTGACGGGCAGGATGCCCCGGAAAGATTGCAAGTAGAGCATTGGCAAGCTGTGAGTAGAGTTGAAAGAATGGGGAACCTTTTTCAGGATATGCTCATAAAAGAACAGAAGCTGCCTCATCTGTGACAGAATCATCACGCGAATGATAGCTTCTGTGCAAAAAGGATAAACAGTATTGAGCTGTCGAAGCTAGTTCCCAGAAGCATGCTGTCTTCCTTGCGTGTCCAAGAAAGCCAACCCAACGAGGGACACGGACGGAATATTTTTTCAGGGTGCAGATCGTTCACGGTACATTTCGAAAACTCACTCTTCTCGCTCAGAGACAGCCGGAAATGTTTCACCGTCGGCTCGATTGCACGCTTAATTCTCGAAGGGATTATGTATCCTGCATTGGTAAATGGTATGGGATTAAGAGAATACGCATCGAAACGGGAATTCGAGAAAACGCCCGAACCGAAGCCTGGCGTTCGCCAAGAGAGGAATCGTCTCATGTTTGTTGTTCATAAGCACGCAGCCCGTACTTTGCATTATGATCTCAGATTGGCGCTGGAGGGGGTTTTGAAGAGCTGGGCTGTCCCGAGGGGGCCCTCGCTGGATTCTTCCTTAAAAAGGTTGGCAGTCATGGTTGAAGACCACCCGCTCGGATATAAAGAGTTTGAGGGCGTTATACCGGAGGGCAATTACGGCGCAGGAAGCGTCATCATCTGGGATAAAGGTCTATATCATCATCCTTCTACACGTGACGAAGACGAAAGCGAAAAACTTCTTTTGGACGGATTCAGAAAAGGGGATATGAAGTTTGTCCTCGAAGGGGAAAAACTTCATGGTGAATTTGCGCTGGTTAAAACAAGAAAGGACGGGAAATCGTGGCTGCTCCTGAAGAAAAAAGATCGAAATGCGACTAAAGGGAACATTCTCAAAGAGAACCGCTCAGTAGTGTCTCATAGAACTCTGGAGGAGACACTCGAAGCCGATGCCCTAAAATCTTTCAGACAAAAGAAAGTCAACCAAATCCGTGTTGATGAAGCAATAGAAAGCGAAGACCTGAAGGATGTGCCAAGCAAACCTATGCCGCAGGCTATAAAACCGATGCTCGCGATAATGGTCAAGGAACCTTTTGATCATCCCGATTGGATTTTTGAGGTGAAATGGGATGGATACCGGGCCTTTGCCGAAATTCGTGATAACGCTGTTTCGCTTTATTCCCGGAATGGGATCTCCTTCAATAAAAAGTTCTCTCCTGTTGTCGAGTCGCTTCGGATATTTGGAATTGACGCAGTTCTGGACGGCGAAATTGTTGTGGCTGACGACCAGGGACGCCCTAATTTTCAGATGCTACAGCATTATGAGGAATCGAGACGCGGTCATTTGCTCTACTACGTTTTTGATATCCTCTATTTTCAGGGACATGATCTGACGAACCTGCCCCTGATCAGGAGGAAAGAACTCTTGAAAAAAATTCTCCCGATCGGCACAAAAATAAGATTTAGCGATCACGTATGGAAGGAAGGAGTCTTGTTTTACCATGTTTCCAAAGAAAAGGGGTTGGAGGGGATCATCGCCAAACATTCTCAAAGCGCGTACGAAACGGGAACAAGAAGCCGGAAGTGGTTAAAAGTCAAGACGCGGTTCACGCAGGAGGGCGTGATAGCAGGATTTACAGAACCGGGAGGGAGTAGAGAATATTTCGGTGCCCTTGTCCTGGGAGCATTCGAAAGGGACGAGTTGAAGTACATAGGCCATGTAGGAGGCGGATTTACGACGAAATATTTGAAGGATATCCGCGAACAATTGGGTCCCCTGATCCGGAAAGAATGCCCCTTTAACGTAACACCGGAGACCAATGCCCCGGTCACTTGGGTAAAGCCGGAGCTGGTCTGCGAGGTCACATTATCCGGCTGGACTGATGATGCTATCATGAGGCAGCCCGTATTTCTGCGGTTGCGCGAGGACAAAGTCGCCAGCGAAGTTGTGCGAGAGAAACCACTGACGAGCAGCGAGGGAGGACCGTAATATGATGAAAATCTATACAGGAACAAGTGGGTTTGCGCATAAGGAATGGAAAGGAAAATTCTATCCTGAAAAGATCTCGCCCAAGGAAATGCTTCATTCTTATGCGGAACGTTTTAAAACTGTAGAGATCAACAATACTTTTTATCATATGCCCAAAGAGAGTGTGCTCACATCCTGGACAGACCAAGTCCCGAGTGATTTTGTGTTCGCACTCAAGGCGCCTCAGGTCATAACACATATTAAGCAGTTGATAAATGTGTTTGAGCAGACCGAGTACCTCTTTAAGTCGCTGTCTGTTATGGAGAGGAAACTGGGGCCAATCCTTTTTCAGTTCCCCAAAAGTTTTTTTGCGAACGTGCGTGTGCTAAAGGATTTTCTCGCACTGATTCCTGGCACTGCGGCCTGCGCATTTGAGTTTCGCAGCCCATCTTGGGTCGATGCTGGCATGCCAGATCTCCTTCGTGAAAGCGGATGCAGCCTGTGTATCGCCGATACCGATGAGAATCCGGCACAGGAGATCATCAGCACAGCGCAATGGGGGTATTTACGCCTGCGCCGTTCAAATTATAGGGATGCCGATCTGTCACAATGGGTGGAAAGAATCTGTTCTCAAAAATGGGAGAAGGCCTTCGTTTATTTTAAACATGAGGACGAGGCCAAAGGGGCCGAAATGGCAATGCGCTTTCAGGAGTTCGTCGATTCTAGATTAAACAAGGGAAAAAGCAAGATAGGAAAGATACGGAAAGCCGGCTAGAGGAGGGCCGCAGAGTAAATTCCGTCATGTCTGCGTAAGCGGGGAACCAGGTTGTTTATTGTTTGCACATTCCCTTCGCGGCCTAAAAAAAAATTTTAACCAGTCTAAACTCTTGGTTGTGTGTTGTCCGTTTGAGTGGTGTAAATATGAACTCGCGATTTCCTTCGGGAATTATGCAGGTTTAGACGGAATCAACAAGAACATGGTTAATTGCTGATAAGTTGTCGCACGCAAACCCGATCATTGGGTAACCATTCTTCTGAATGAGGTGCTGCAATTTTTCGAAATCGATTTGGGGGCAAGACAACCTTGGGCGAAGACCAGGTGACCGCACTTTTACGGAGGGCCATTTTATCTAGTTTGAGCAGGCCCGTGAATGCGAGTTGCACCATTCGTACCAGCAGATCGCGCCCGCACTCAAACCCGCAAGCACTGTTCTCTGTTACCCAACTTTGATAAGCAGCTCGTCGATCCCCAGGCGCAGCCACATTATCATCATGCGAAGGGCATTGCTTCCTTCGACATAAATCAGATCGACCGACTTGATTTTCCTGGTTGCCGCTACCCGGTCATAGGGGTTTCTATAGAGATGGATCTTGTCAGTTTTGCACCATGGCAAAACCCCGTAGAAATGGTCGAACGCCGCGCAATGGCCAACTGGATCGTAGCTTGCAGTGGGTCTGAAGAGCACACGAGGAGTTTTCTTGCTTGTGGTTTTGACGATATACCTGTCGATCTCAAGTGTCTCCTTCTTCTTCAAACTGTTGCCACAGATGGCAATAATATTCATAGCTTCTTTGTCATTCTCCGACTTACCAAAGTAGGGTTTTTTTATCACGTTCTTTTTTCCCCGCCGAACATTTTCACAATATTCTTGACCAAGGCAGGCAGCGACGGATCCCGTGCTCCCATGACAAGCACACAGTCTCCTGATCTCGCCTCAGTTTTTAATTCGGTCAATAACTCATCGCGATTCTGAACCGCATGTGCTTTGAACGCGACGGGGCCAAGACCCTGTATAATGTCTTCTGAAGAAATGTTTTTTTCCACACTGCCTCCTACATAATAGATCGGCAGGAGAAAGAGCGAGTCATGTTGCATAAAGGCGGTCTGGAAGGTTGAGATGTATTCATTCTTTAAGAATCGTGTTGAACCGAACCCGTGCGGCTGGTATATGGCAAGAATGCGGTCGGAAAGACCGCGCGCGGCACTGACGGCAGCCGCTATCTTTGCTGGATTATGAGCAAAGTCGTCGATCACCTGTATGTTCTGATTTGTGCTAGTCACGGAAAAACGACGGGCCACTCCCTCATAATTGATAACAGCATCGGCAAGTGCCGTTTGCTCGCATCCAAAATGCTCGCATACGCAGAGCGCCGCATGTAGGTTCTCAAGATTATGACTGCCAGGGAGTGGTAGGTGATATTCAGTATCTCTTTTAAAAAGCTTGACTGACGTCGGCAGGAGTTCCTCACGATCCCCTCGACACAAGGCCGAACCATTTTGGCCGAAGCGCTCGGATGCAGGAAGGGAATAAAGGACCGGATCAGCTGCATTCGAAGCAGTCCAGAGAGATTGTGATACAAGTATTTCGAAAAGTAGTTTTATATCGTCAATACTTTTATGGTCCTTGGAAAGATTCAAGATAACTGCAGCCTCAGGACGGTATTTGACGATGGTTCCGTCGCTTTCATCCGCTTCTACGACCAGGAGCTCGGAGCCCCCATTATAGGCATTCCCAATAAGCCCCTGCTTTTCGAGCCTGCGCAGACTGGCGCCGCTTATGAGGGAGGGCGATTTTCCACAGGCGGTCAGGAATTCGAATATCATTGCTGTCACTGTCGATTTGCCGCTTGTGCCGGCGACGACAATTGTCTTTTTTGTCGTGATGATTGCGGCGAGCAGATCGGAGCGATGGATGATTGGAACGCCGTGGCTGTGCGCAGCGATGATGTCAGGATTTGATTCTTCTATTGCTGTTGAAACGCAAACAACATCGGTATTCGTACCCACACCCGATCCGTCCTGAGGAACGATCGCACACCCAAGCCCTTCCAGTGATTGCCGGAGAGAGGTTGTATCCTCACTTGCCATTAAACGATCAGAACCCGAGACCGTGATTCCCTGAAAGCGCAGGTATTGTGCAAGTGCGCTCATGCCGCTTCCGAAAATGCCGGTAAAATGGACGCTGTGGCATCGGCTTTTGTTGATAACGATGGGAGGAGGATCAATGTAAACGAGCGTCCCTTCCTGGACAGTTTCAAATAACTGGATGATATCGCGATTTCGCATGCAGACACAACCGTGCGACAGAGGAGTGCCAATGAGGTCCTCCCGCCCGGTGCCGTGGATATAGATATAGCGCTCAAAGGAATCCACACCCGTGCCCTTGTTGATCCCTTCCTCAAGACCTTCGAGCCGCAGAATGCGGGTCAAGATCAGATTATCTGCAGACAGACTGTGATCCCAGTCAATGCTTGTATCCTCACGGTCTCTGAAAATACGGCCGACAGGCGCGCCTGATCCAAACTTTTCCTTAATCCAATGCATGCCGAGAGGCGTTTTAAGTGAATTTTCCCGGTTGCCGTTGCCGAAGCGTGACGTCGAGATGTCGTATCGCTCGACAATGGTATCGTTCGCGCAGACGAGGAGCGTTTGTGCCTCGATGGACACCACGAGATAAAGCTCTTGCGGGTCTATTAAAAATTTGCGTAATTTTTCGTAAATACGACTTGATCGAGCTGTTTCCATATGAGAAGATGCGTTACTTTCTTTAATATTGTGCAATGCTATTTATATTTTACGACCCCATGAAAAGTCAACTTTTAGCCGGAGACTGGGAGAAAAAAGGTGTGCTGTGCCTACAACAATATAATGGCAGCTGTGTCACATGTCAAGATGATAGGCAGCATATTTATTATACCAAAGGAGGAATGTTTCATTATTTTACATAAAAAAGCGTCTCTGGCCGTAGTCAAACTGAACCTTTTAAATGGTACTCAACAGTTAACTTTTATCTTATATGATATTATATATTGTGATATATTATGTACATGAAATTAAGCGGTTGGGTAAAACAACTGGGGATTACCTATCAAGCTGCATGGAAACGGTGGAAGGCTGGCAAACTTCCTGTTGAGGCTGCACAGATGCCAACCGGCACAAGCATCGTCAAAGAGCAGAAAACCGTTCAAGGTGCCCTTGCTCTTTATGCCCGGATATCCAGTCATTACCAAAAGAAAGACATGGACGTGCAGCTTGGTCGGCTTTCCGCATATGCCGCTTCTAATGCTCTTTTGTCTTTTATGATGCGTAGAACAAATTGCAGGTGCATCGATACGGTTTTCTATGACAATTGAACAATTAAATTATTACCTTGATGTGGGAGATTTCTATTTTGATGTGACAGATGATAGGTGGTATATTTTTCACAGATGATGTAAAATGAAACTGAGGTGTAGGGAATGATCATACGTTTACCAAAAACCGTTGATTCAGGCGGCTCGGGGAAAGAGTACAAAGTCGCAGAGAACCAAGCGACGCCAGATAGTGAAGAGTCCTGCAGATGTAAGGAAGCCTCGAAAATGACGCCGCGTGAACTTCTCAGACTCATGATGAGCGACTTGATTTTCTGGAAAAAAACTAAAAAGGGTTGATCTTGGGACCACGCTGCAATGTTCACATGAGATACCGAGAAAACTGTTCTGAACGGAGAAAATGATCAATGGGTGAAAAGCAGATATTCCAGTCCCTTACCAGGGAAGATAAAATAACGGTTGTACTCTACCGCGTGGGTATAGTCCTATCCGCAATCTTCATCGCCGGTCTCGCGTGGTTCCTAAGGATAGCATCATCAAATATCAATACTTCACTCATCAGCCCATCATCGGATATTCTCACCTATGGGCTCTATATATCTGTCGGGATGAGTGTATTCTTCATTCATCTTTATATAGGCCAGTTCAAAAAATATCTAAGAAATCTATACCTCATTGGCCTTGCTTGTCTTGTAGCGCTTCTCTTTGTAGGAAAGGGGTCCCCGTCCGGTGCGATCGAGCACCAGCCTTACAGCCTGCTGCTTCTGCTGCCGCTATCCGGATGCTTGGGATTTGTGACCGCGAAGGAGGCTTTCTGCTTCCAGCTCTTTGAAGGTTATCTCCTTGCTATGATCATGCCGCTTTATCTGCTCTTGGTTTCGAGCAGTAGCCTCACAGGTGGTGGCGCATCTTATGGTTTGATTTTGATCGCTGTTGTACTGGTCATTTTCACACTGCGAAAAGCTTTCATGCCCATCGCTTACGATATTGGCGACAAATCCGCTTATCGCTGACAAAAGGCCGTCCAGGTGCAGATGTGCAGACCTTAATACAGTTTTACTTCGTCTTCTCGCGCAATAGCGCTCAAATCCTTCTTGTTTTAACCTCAGTATTCGGATGCTCAGAGTAAATATTCGATTCTTGGTCCAATAATTGATAACGGTTCTATCCCGAGCTATGCTTTGACTAAGAGGGCGCTTATCCATATTCGAAATCAATAGTATTGCTAAACTTCGATGGTCCATACAAGGGATGCATTTGGACGAAATCCAGATTCCTCCGGTACCTGTCCTCGGGGCTTCGCTTATTCGATTATATCGATAGCGGGCTGATCACATGGAAAAGGACCAAGGTAATAGATTCCATGGGGTTGCCCATATCAGATTCCATGCTGTAAAATAAGGGAGGCATTTATATGATAGCCAACAACGCCGAGGCTCGAAAACAAGTTGCCGTACAATTCCTGCAGCTTGTCGTGGCAGGCCGCATCGACGAAGCTTACGAAAAGCATGTGGATCTGCAAGGTAAGCACCACAATCCGTCCTTTCCTGCAGGTTTTCCAGCGCTGAAAAAGGCAATGATCGAGAATCACATTGAGTTCCCGATCAAGCAGTTTTTTGTCAAGAATGTCCTCAGCGATGGCGACATGGTGGCCGTGCACTCTCACATTGTACTGCGTCCTGGCGAGACAGGCATGATGGCCGTGCACTTGTTTCGCTTCCAAATTAGCAGGATCGTAGAAATGTGGGACTGCGGTCAGCCTGTGCCGCCTGATTCTCCGAATAAGGATGGGGTATTCTAGGAGGTAAGATTTTGAGAAAAGTGACCGTAACCGAAGACGTAACCCCGATAGGAGTCATGGAAAACCTCGGAGGTGCTGAAAAATCCGAACACGGTGGCTGAAGCTTTGAATTCCGGAACGAGGAAACAGCGAAGTATAAATTCGATGAACTCATTGCAAGCAGCCTTCTCCTGCTGGGACGATAGACCTGCTAAAGCTTTAACAAGCCGAGGGAGAAAATACAAAGCTGATCAAAAAAATGTCGCTGCAGGGGTCTCTAAGATGAAGCAACAGCCTGGTTAGGATGCTTGGTGGCCGTAGCGGAGAACTGGTACGCACGCCTTATGCAACATGACCTTATTGCTGAGTATCGGCTCATGGTTCATCCCGTTGCTCGGAGCAGTGGCAAGCGTCTTTCCCAAAAAGGGAGGGGAAGGAAGGACTTGAAGCTGATGGGTAAAAAGGATGTTTGCTAAAGGCATTTGTTTTTAGATTATCAAAGACAACAATCAATTGCCATGCGGAGTGGTGCAAATACGCTTAGTAAAATAATTTGACATTATTAAAATGGGGTGCTATTTATTGTTATAATTTGCAAATCGCAATCTGCTCGCCGGTTGTTTTATTAGAATGTCATTCTATGTCATAAGTAGAAGGCACAAAAATCATTGCCTCTTGAAAGGAAATAAACACATAATGGAAAACAAGGAGTTTGTATTTGTTATCACACACTCGTATGATGCAATTGAGCGCGCGGCTGCGGCTCTTCAACTTGCGACGAACATGGCAGTATTCGATGCAAAGATAGACTTCTTCCTAATGAACGAAGGGATTCACTTGGCGAAAAAAGGTTTCGCAGAGTCCGTCACATGGCAGAAGGGATTTTCCCCGGTTGCGGAGCTTATGAAAAGCTTAGTGGAGGATTTTGACTGCAAGTTTTATATATGCGCATCCTGTGTTAAGACCTACGGTCTTGAAGGCATGGAATGGATAAAAAATGCAGAGGTCAAACCGGGTTCCTACTTGGGAGAGCTCCTCATGAAGCGCCAGAATGTCACCTTCTGATTGGTGCTCAGCGATATGTACTCCCCCCAAATTCGTATTTTTTCAGGGACGAGAAATCGTCCCCTCTTTCATGAGCAGCAGTACATCCTCTAGGCGATTTCCCTGTTCCCGGTCGTGAGTGGTCATGATGACGGTGGTACGGCCATCGATTTTCATTGCTCTTATGATAGACTCGATGATATCGGTATTTTCCTGGTCCACCGATGCGGTGGGTTCATCAAGGAAAAGGATTTCGGGCTCGATGGCCAGTGCCCGGGCAATGCCGAGTCGCTGGGTTTCGCCGCTCGAGAGGGTGAGGGCGCGCTGGTTTATTTTATGTTCCAGACCGACAAAGGCAAGAGCAGTATTGACTTTATGATCGATTTCCCGGTGGGGCATTCCCCGGATGCTCAAGCCGTAAGCGACGTTTTTGTACACAGTCGTATTGAATGCCCCGGTCCGGGAGAGCACGAGTGTTATCCTTCTCCTGAGTAAAAGATTCTGCTGCAAAGGCACCTTGCCGTCAAAAAAAGCAATATCGCCTCCATCCCTATTTTCAATCAAAGCGCAGATTCTCAGAAACGTGGATTTACCGCATCCGTTCGGCCCCATCAAGACGTAGGTGCCTCGGCTGTCAAAGGAGGCGGAGCAATCGCGAAGAATAGCTTTCCCCCCGTATTCCTTTCTGATATGAGAGACAATGAGCTTCATAAGCTAAAGCAAGGGGCAAAGGGCTATGCCGCTCCTCTTTTTTGCACTGCATGAAACGCCATGTTGATGATGAATGACATTAGCAACAGTATGATGCCAAGGGCAAGAGCTAGTTCGAAGTTCCCCTTGTCCGTTTCAAGCGCTATGGTAGTCGTCATGACACGGGTGTAGCCCGCGATGTTGCCGCCTACGATCAGGATGGAACCCACTTCCGCGCTGACCCTCCCGAAAGCCGCAATAACGGCGGAAAGGATGCCATGGCGCGCTTCCCGGATAAGGGCCGTCGTTTCCTGCAGTGGTGTTGCACCGAGGGTGCGTGCCGCCTGTCTGATGATGGGGTCTATGCTCACGATGGCGGAGTAGCAGAGGGCGGACACGATCGGGACCGCAAGAATCGTCTGGGCGATAATCATGGCTGACGGAGTATAAAGCAAGCCGAGGAACCCTAGAGGGCCTCGCCGGGAAAGTGCGAGATAGACAAAGAGACCAATCACGACTGGTGGGAGCCCCATGAACGTATTCATCAAACTGACAGTGAGATCTCGTCCCGGGAATTTATTTAGTCCCACAATCGCGCCGAAGGGCAGACCGAGAATGGTTGCGAACAACAGGGCAAGGCCGGACACCCTAAGGGACAGGGAAAAAATGCCGAGGAGCTCGGGATTAAGGTTGAGGATGAGGTTGAAGGCTTGTATGAATCCGCCGAGGAGAGAGTCCATATGATTCTGACAGGCCGCAGCTTTCCGCAGAAAAAGAAAGGATCAAGCAGCAGGTTATCAAATTGGGAGAACGTGTCGCCTCCTGTCTGATCTCGGGCCTTGGCAGTTCCTCACTTTCACTTGAATTACTCTGCATTCGGAATAAAGAGTTGATTCCCGTTCTTGTCCTTGAAAGCAGCTATCGTGTCCTGGCCTTCCTTGGAGATGATCCAGTTCACGAACTCCATCGCCTCTTTGTATTTAACGGTATTGAACTTCTCCGGGTTCACAGCCATGACGCCGTATTGGTTAAACAGGGTTGGGTCGCCTTCCAGGATAACGACCATGTCGAGTTTGTCCTTGGTAGCGAGCCAGGTTCCGCGGTCTGTAAGCGTGTAGGCCCGCTTCTCGTCAGCGATACGCTGAGTTTTTTCCATGCCCTGACCGACCTTGAGATACCATTTTTTGCCCGCCGGATCAATGCTTGCTTTTTTCCAGATTGACAATTCCTTGGTATTGGTGCCCGACTTGTCTCCCCGAGAAATAAAGTCAGTGTTAGCTTCGGCAATCTTCTTAAATGCGTCAACAGCGGATTTCAAACCTTTGATCTTTGCCGGGTCTGCCGAAGGGCCTATGATTAGAAAGTCGTTGTACATTACGTCATGACGGTTCAGGAAGAAACCTTCTTCAACGGCCTTCAGCTCCTGCTCCTTGGCATGAACGAAGACGAAGTCTACATCGCCGCGCTTCCCGATTTCTATGGCCGCGCCTGTGCCGACTGCCACCACATCGATCTTGACGCCGGTCTTCTTCTCGAAAATCGGAAGAAGATATTCGAAGAGTCCGGAGTTCTGCGTACTTGTTGTGGAGGCGCAGCGGATGCGGGTTTCAGCTGAGGCTGCTTGGCCGGAGAGGGATCCGACTACAGATAACAGCAGTATAGACAATATGAATACACTTTTTATTATTTTCATTGAAGAGATATCCTCCTATAATTGCATTGGTATTAAACGAGTTAATCGTTATATTATTTCGCGTACCAACCGCGTTATTGTATACTCGAGTCTCTTTGCTGTTTGCCGCTTTCCCGTATTTCGATACTCTTTGACCTTGAGGGGGAGCCGCGCAGTCGATTAACTTCGATGCAGTCGCCGATCCTGCAATTGCACCCGTCGGCCGGGATAGTGTGTGATGGGTATTACGAGGAATTTGCCCGCCCGTAACAGGACGGCCAGGTTCGGAACGTTATATTTTTCCGCTGCCCAGGCGCTGCTGTCGGTCATGATGCAGTCCTTTTTCGAGTCGCCCGATCAAACGTGGCGGTTATAAAATCCCTCGTAACTATGTACCAGTCTCCTGATGGAGTGATTTCAGTTCTTTCTAGACATCCATTTCCTTTTTGCACATTCCCGAGTTGTTACCGCGTGAAGAGATGCTGTTTTGGTATTTAGCCAGCATCATAACGCCAACTTTATTTCGCAGTAGCGGTGTACTTCCTTATGAAATGTAATATTATTTTCCCCCAGTACGAGAGTAAACCGCATCGGGATTGAAAAGGCGTGTCCCGTGCTTGGTATATTTGGCTATTATTCCTTGGCCCTCCGGAGAGGTGACATAAGCGATGAAATCCATGGCTTCGCGGTAGCGAATGTTCGGGAATTGTTCAGGGTTGACGGCGATAACGCTATAGCAGTTTTTGAGCGCCGGGTCGTCGTGGAGGAGTACTTTCAGTTGTAGTTTCTTTTCAAAGTTCAGAAAGGTACCGATGTCAGTAAGGGTATAAGCTTTTTTCTGACTTGCTATGATCAGGGTATCGCCCATCACGCTGCCGGCCTCGAAATACCAGCCTTTGCCTTTGGGATTGATTGCCGCATCGTCCCACAAATCCAACTCCTTGATATTGGTGCCCGAGTCGTCGCCACGCGACACAAAGGGAGCTCCCACTTCCGCAATTCGTTCGAGGGCTTCTGCCGCGGTTTTCGTATTTTTGATTCGGGCTGGGTCCTTTACAGGGCCCGCGATCACAAAAACATTATGCATGACGGCGCGCCGGTTCACGCCATATCCCTCGGCCACGAACTTTTCCTCGCGGAATGGGTCATGAACAAAGAGCAGGTCCGCCTCTCCTTTTTTCGCCATTCTGATGGCTTTGCCGGTTCCGACGGCAATGATTTCAACTGACACGGCATGACGAGTTGCTTTTTCGTAAGCGGGGATGAGAATATCGAAAAGACCGGAGTTCAGCGTGCTGGTGGTTGATGCGAGGATCAGACGGGATGCTTTTTTCTTCATGGTGTAACCCTCCGTATGTGGATTATTGTCATTGTAAGTCTGGCAAGATAGAAAGTAAAATGCAATAAATTCATAAAATATATGAGTATTAGTCATGGCAGTTAGTCCGCGCTGTTACATCCGTGGCTAATCAATGTCAGTGCGATTTTGACAAGGTCGATGACGTTATGCCAATGACCAGCCATTGCAAATTTTGATAAAACATAACGATTTAACTGGTGCGCTTTTTCATCAAATGAATTATTGTCAATGCTGTATGCCTTTATGCCCGTCCGTGCGCACCGATGCCCGCGATCGAGGAAGGCATGGCCTTGTCCTCCTTCATGATTGCGTTTACCTTATCAACATCCTTACCGGCGGTACGCGTCGGAAACTCATTCGGAAAACGCACAGCAGCAAGTTCGAGGTGATTCGGGCAAATGCAGTGAATAGGGAGGGGAGGTGTAAGGGCAGGGCAGGTAACAATTAGAAAGGGGCAAGATGCAAGTAACAGGGGGACTGTGAATACGGGCTAAGGTATACGTTGACAAAATCGGTCAGTATTCATAAAATGCGATCACTCATGCAGCTTTTTTTATCCGCATTAAAACGTATACGGGGCTCCACGATTTTGCTCGGACTATGGAAGACCACAGACTGAAATCATATTGTCTCGTTGTCGAGACCAAAAGCTTTTCGCGGGCCGCCCTGGCAAAGCACATGACCCAATCGGCCATGAGCCGGCTGGTGAAAGGCCTCGAGGACGAACTGGGCGTCAACCTACTGCTTCGCGAACGCAAGACGGTCACCCCAACGCCTGAAGGAAAAATTTTCTACAACCACGCAAAAAAACTTCTGGAAGGTTACGTGCGGATGGAGCAGGACATCAGCAGCGTGTCAGGCACTACCAGGGGATTGCTGCGCCTGGGATCGAGTAGAACGCCGGCTTTTCATCTCCTTTCGCAGGCACTCTATGATTTTTCAAAAAATCATCCCGAGCTGAGGATCGATTTAACCATAGCGAGAACCGAAGGCGTGCTGCGCGAGCTTCGCGAAGGCCGTATCGATATCGGGATTGTAGAAAGCTGGGGCATCAACGACAAGTTTTTTTCCGAGACGCTTGCCGAGGACGAGATCGTCTTGATTGTGCCGGAAAACCATCATCTCGCTGCAAAGAAATCGATCACCCTCAAAGAACTCATAACCCAGTCATTCATCCTACCAGGGCCGGGGTCGGGTACGCGGACACTGGTGGATGATTTTTTTGAAAGACAGGGATTCGATATGCGGCAGCTCAATGTGCGGATGACCGCGGGCAGTCCTGAGTTCGTGGTCCAAATGGTGCAGGCAGGACTCGGTGTCGCATTTGCGTCCAAATGGTCAGTGTTTTCCGCCGTCAAGGAAGGCACGGTGAAAGTACTGCGGGCGCCGGGAAAGAAAATCCTGCGCAAGTTCTATCTTGTGACCATAGACCGAGAGCCGGTATCTTCCGCGGCCCGGACCTTTAAGGGGTTCATCAAACAGCACCGGTTTTTCGTTCCGTTTTAGGCACTTTCCTCCATAATGCAGATCATCTGGGTGAATTTGTTCATGGGTATGGCGAAGTCAGTATATTCATTCGGGAAATAAGGCCGGACACATCGAACATCCCGAGAACTGCCCTAGGATGCGTGGATTGGTTTTCGAGGTAGAGATATTGAACGAGAGAACGCAACCGGCGCCATAAGGCAGAAAACTTCATTTGGTTCCGACTCATCACAGTTGGCGAGCGTGAAGAGGCCGGATAGGACATCGAGGATTGCAGAGAAAATAACGGCTTGGGGCGTGCAAGGTGCTTTGAACGGCACAACCTACATCATTTCCTTAACAATCTCAGGAGACTTTTATATCGTTCGCCTACTATTTTGCCCCGGATACTGCAGAAAAGAAAGTACTCGAAGTGAGCGCCGATAGGGACTCGTTTCGTGCGGTCCTCTTTATCCGTGTAATAAAAGGCGAGAAAAAGTTCCGCTTTACTGAAAAAGAATCTCTATGATTTCAGGAACTTATTTTTAAGCGTTATGTCCATGAAAACCTTTTCCCTTATTTTGAGATGCAAGCTGGAAGATTGACCGATAAAATCATCACGGTGGACACTTTGCGCATATCGAGGTGAACAGCGCCGTGCTTAGGTACCGGTCTCCGCGGTCGGGTAGTATCACGACGATAGTTCCGTCCTTCATTTCCTTCGCCTTCTTGATCGCAGCCCACATGGCTGCACCGCTGCTCATGCCCACGAACAGTCCTTCCTCAAGGGCCAGCCTACGCGTGGTATTGAATGCGTCGTCGTCCTGCACATTCCACTTTGCGTCCAGAGCTCCCGGATCGAAGATTTTCGGCACGATTGCTTCGGTCATGTTTTTCAAGCCTTGTATTTTGTGGCCTAGATTCGGCTCTACGCCGAGAACTGTAATCGAGTTGTTATATTCTTTAAGCCTCCTGCCCGCGCCCATGAGTGTGCCCGATGTGCCCATGCCCGCGACAAAGACGCTGATCTCTCCCTTGGTCTGCTCAAAGACCTCCCTGCCGGTCGTTTCATAGTGCGCACGTATGTTAGCAGGGTTGTCGAACTGGTTTGGCATGAAGTAATCGCTTCGATGCTCGGCATAGACCTTGTGGGCGAGACGGATCGCTCCGTCGGTGCCTTCGTTGCCCGGGCTCAGGACGAGCTCTGCACCGAACGCTTCAAGTATCTTTCTCCGCTCCAGGCTCACGCACTCCGGCATAACGAGCTTGACCTTGTATCCCATTGCCGTGCCTACCATGGCAAGTCCAATGCCGGTGTTGCCCGACGTGGCCTCAAAAATTGTTGAACCCTTTGTCAGACTGCCTTCCACTTCAGCAGCCCTTACCATATACAAGGCAATGCGGTCCTTTACCGATCCGCCCGGATTGCTCCCTTCAAGCTTGGCGAAGAGCCTTACTTTCGGATTGGGATTGATCCGGTCCAGCCGTACGAGCGGCGTGTTGCCAATGGAATCGAGAATGCTCATGAAAGTCAGCCCCCCGTTGCGGATGAATAATTGGGTAGGTAGGGAGCCTTACAGCTCCTTTCCCCCCTCAGAATCGTGCATGAGAGTTTCCCCTCACATGGCACAAGCCGCTCAGCAGGAATCTCTGGTGGGTATTCCCGCAATGCAAATTAAATCGTTTCACGATACTTTCAGACTGTCAACACGGCCGAGACCGAAAGAGCACCGATACTGAGCAAAGCCTGGCATCGTCATGTGCGTTCCTTATCTTAGTCTGACTCATCCTGTGTTCTCGTGACGAGGAACCTGCCAATATCAGCTTCTTACGGCGTCCCATCATTACATCTCAGCCCAAACATTCATCAGCATGAACTATGGTTAGACTACCCCGAATTACTTTGGAGCGAAGGTGCGGGGTTCCACGTGTGCATAAACGATCCTTTTTCAGCATAACGGTAGCACGCTTACCACGTAGGGACCAGCAGGAAACATGCTGGGTACACTCATTTATACTGCATCGTGCCGCACGTACTTGGGTATAATAGTGAATTTTCCGATGATCTGCAACATCTTATTTATTTCCTCTGAAGGGTTTTTTGTTTTATAATCGGACGGTTGTTTTCACGATAGTGAAAAATGCCGAGATTGACTGGTTTAATCATGAACTTTAAAATATATATTGATAAAAGTGCTGAGCGCACCCGGCTTCTTATGCGTGCGCTGAGGCACCGTAACTATCGGCTGTTTTTCGGCGGGCAGACCCTGTCGCTGATTGGCACCTGGATGCAACAGATCGCCATGAGCTGGCTCGTGTACCGCGTGACCGGATCGGCGATGCTCCTGGGAGTAGTCGGTTTCGCTGGACAGATCCCGACGTTCCTTCTGGCTCCCCTGGCGGGAGTTCTTGCAGACAGGTGGAATAAGCACCACGTTCTGCTCTGGACGCAGTCGCTCTCCATGCTCCAGGCCGCGATACTGACAATACTTGTACTTGATCATCTAGTCCAAATCTGGCACATTATCGCTCTTAGTATTTTCATCGGCATGGTGAACGCATTTGACATCCCAGCGCGGCAGTCCTTTCTCATCGAAATGATCGACCGTCGGGAGGACCTGGGGAACGCCATCGCCCTGAATTCGTCTATGATGAACGGGACCCGCCTGATCGGACCGTCCATCGCAGGCGTCCTAATCGCCGCCCTAGGGGAAGGTATCTGCTTTCTGCTTAATGCAGTGAGCTACCTCGCGGTCCTCGCCGCCTTGCTCGCGATGCAGGTGAAGCCGAAAAAAGTAGAGTCCGCAGGGAAATCCATATTTCACGAGCTGCAGGAGGGAATTTCCTATGCGTACCGTTTTCCGCCAATCAGGGTCATTCTCATGCTCATTGGCCTCGTGAGTCTCACGGGAATTCCTTATACCGTGCTCCTCCCTGTGTTCGCACGGGACATTCTACATGGCGGCGCCCACACCTTCGGCTTTCTTATGGCAGCGGTCGGCATCGGCGCTTTTACGAGCGCAATCCTGCTCGCCTCGCGCAAGAGCGTGATCGGGCTCGGCAAGATCATTCCTCTGGCTGCAGGAGTATTCGGTCTGGCAGTGGCTACCTTTGCCTTCTCTCGCTCGCTCTGGCTTTCTCTCGTGCTGCTGTTCTTCGCTGGACTTGGCATGATGGCGCAGATCGCTTCGAGCAACACGATCCTCCAGACACTCGTGGATGATGATAAACGGGGGCGTGTCATGAGCCTCTTTACCATGTCGTTCATGGGCATGGCACCCTTCGGAAGCCTGTTTGCCGGCGTACTCGCGGGCAAGATCGGCGTAACCTATACGCTCCTCATGGGTGGTACGGCCTGCTGCATCGGGGCGTTAGTCTTTGCGAGTCGTCTCAGCATGATACGAGAGCATATCCTTCCTATCTACCGGCGAAAGGGGATCATCCCAGAAGTTGTTTCCGCCCTCCAGACCGCGACGGAACTCACGATCCCGCCCGAAGAGCAGTAAAGAACCGGACTCCTCTCCAAAATCAGCAATATCAGCAGTTTCCCCGCTAAGTACCACCTCATCGGGTCCTATCATACGCCATCCCGTTGCTCCGTTTTTCGTTGCAGGCGGGCTCAAAAACGTATATGATCTTTCGTTGTGCCGGTGTGCCGGTGTTTTCAGAAAACTGACGGAAAATGAGGGATGAGATTTTCAGATCGTATCATAAGATAATTCAAGGGAGTTAATTTACCGGCGAAGAAAGCACGGGAAACGACTTCTTTTAAAGGTACCAACTTCGCGACCTTGGCGTCGTTGCTGTTTATCTACAGGGGGTCTATTTTATAACGCTATGACAATACCACGTTCCTACACTATTCTCATCACCGGCCTTGGAGCTCTTGGAACCGTGTTCGCAACGCTCATGAAAAAAACGGGCCACACGGTTTTTGCTCTCACAAAAGATAAATATCTTCCTGGACTCTTGAATGGTATAGTGCGGGTCAAGGGTATCTGGGGAGAACACGAAGCCGTGCTTGACGGCGTGCTCGGCTCTATCGAGCCGCTCACCTGCAAAAAACTCGATCTTATTATCCTCGCGGTCAAGTCCTACGATACGAAGGCGGCGATTGAGCAGGTAAAGCCGCTCGTGAGTAAGGACACGCTGGTCCTCGTCGCCCAGAACGGATACGGGAACTACGAAACCGTTTCCAACGCAGTCGGCAAAGAACACACGCTCTTGGCGAGGATAATCTTCGGCGTAAAACTATCGTCCTACGGAAATGCGGAGGTCACGGTTATTGCCGATGATGTACGGATCGGGCAGCCGCATGATGCGGTTGATCCTGAGCGCATTCGTGAGATCGCGGACGCTTTCAGGTTGGCCGGTATCCCGTCAGCATATGCTGAGAATGTGAATGCAATTCTCTGGGATAAGATTCTCTACAATGCGGCGCTGAACCCTCTGGGCGCGATACTCGAATGCACCTACGGCGATCTCGCGGAGAATCCCAAATCTCGTGGGATTATGGATGCGATCATCGACGAGATATTCGGGGTAGCGCAGGCGTACGGGATAGTATTGAACTGGAGATCACCGGATGAATATCGCGAACACTTCTACACACGGCTCGTCCCGCCCACGGCAAGGCATTACCCTTCGATGTACTATGACGTCAAGGCAGGCAAGCGCCTCGAGATTGATGCATTAAACGGGGCAATCGTGGGGCTTGCCCGCGAGAAGGGGATTGCTGTTCCGGTGAATGAAACCATTACGGCAATCATCAAATCAAAAGAAGCGTTGGTACAACGGCATCCATCCGCATGAATGATCTGAAAAATATCCGCCTTGATGATGGGCAACCCGCGATAGATTTATCCTTCAACATAAAATAGTCAGGTTTATACTTGCTGTTGTCGAGAGTATATGAACGTATTCATGGCCGCAGCCGCAGAGGAACGGTTGCAGGAAAGACCGAAAGGGCGCAAACCGATACGCTCGGTCCTGGTATACGGTGGCGAAGTCATTGCACGATGCTGCAATCGGTGTGTGCAATGGGACAGAGCGATTCTGCACGCGGAAATGGAAGCCCTGCAGAACGGCAGATGGCTGTCCCGGCCTTCTGCCGGGCTTCAACGCTCTACACGACGCTGTCGGCATGTGCTATGAGCTCCAGTGTGATTCTTTTTTATACGGTATTCCCCGCGTTGATATTAGCCAAAATTTTCATTCAGAGAGGAAGAACTGCTAAAGAGCCGCGGCGTCAAGGAAGAGGTGCTACAGGAGTCCTGGGGTGCGTGTTATGTTCATGATTAAATTTAGCAATGAAGATATCGGGAAGAGTGCGCCGGGAAGAGATGTGTTTGAAGATGGGCAGCTTCACATTTTCAACTAAATTAAAACAACCTATCAAAACACCGCTCGCCCACCTGTTAGCGTGTTTTACCACCTTGCAAATATCGGGTATTTATGATACTGTACGCCCTCTATGGAAATCGTTCTCGCTACACGTAACAAAAAAAAGATCGAGGAAATTAGGCGGATCACAGCCGACCTGCCGATCACGATTCTATCACTCGATAATTTCCCTGATTGCCAGGAAACGGTGGAAGATGAGAATTCGTTCGAGGGAAACGCCATAAAAAAAGCGACCGAGGTCTGCCGATACACGGGCAAACCAGCACTTGCTGACGACTCCGGTCTCGAAGTCGACGTCTTGGGCGGTGCGCCGGGAATATATTCCGCGCGTTATGCTGGCGGCGCCGGTAGCGGCAGTGATGTTCGGAATTACGAAAAACTCCTTGACGAACTAAAAAATATACCGGACGAAAAAAGAGGAGCCCGCTTTGTGTGCTGTATGGCGATGGCTTATCCCGACGGACTTGTCAAGACATTTTTCGGCTATGCCAAAGGGAGTATAAGTCGGGAGCCAAAAGGGAAAACCGGATTTGGATATGATCCGATTTTCATCCCCGAGGGATATAAAATTACTTTTGCCGAGATGTCCGGTGAAGAGAAGGACCGGCTCAGTCATAGGGGCAAAGCTATTGAAAAACTTGTTGAATTTATACACGCCAATATTCATTTATAAACAAAACTAATATTTAAATTATTATTTTTAACTTGAAAAATAACTCGTTTTCATCGATTATAGGCCGGTTAAAAAGTCCAAGGGGTTTAGTACGCCCTTTTTCATTCTCATCCCCAAAAAATCGTTTTTTCAACGGAGGATAATCCCTATGGCCAAGAGGGTAGTGTTGCTCGGAGCTCCTGGTGCCGGTAAAGGTACGCAGGCGAAGATGTTAATTGAGAAGTACAAGATCCCCCAGATTTCTACGGGAGACATTCTACGCAAGGCTGTGGCTGACGGTACGCCGCTCGGCAAAGAGGCGAAAGTGATTATGGACCAGGGCGGTCTCGTATCTGATAAAATCGTACTCGGTCTCGTTGAAGAACGCATTAAGCAGCCCGACTGCATGGCTGGTTTCATCCTCGACGGGTTCCCGCGCAATACCGTGCAGGCAGAGACCCTTGACAAGATGCTTGCTGCCATGAACATGCCGCTCACGTTTGCGCTCAACATCGATGTGGACATGAACGACCTCCTGAAACGGCTCACCGGCCGCAGGACCTGTAAGAGCTGTCAGCAGATGTACAACATCTATTTTTCTGCTCCGAAAAAGGAAGGTGTTTGCGATAAGTGCGGCGGTGCTTTATTCCAGCGCGACGACGACAAGGAAGAGACAATCAAGAAGCGGCTCGATGTTTACCAGAAGCAGACCGCGCCGCTCATCGACTACTACTCCAAGAAGAATATAATGAAGACCATTATGGGCGTGGGCTCTATCGATGAGATTTTCAAGAAAGTAACAGCGGCGCTCGGCTGATATCCCGTTTCACTCGTGTACTCGGCTGTGGCCCCTGGCTACAGCAGAATATATCTATATATAAAATTCATTTAAGGAGGAACATGTTATGGCACTGGTAAAACCGCACGGTAGTAAGAAGAAGCTTATGCCCCTTCTTCTCGCCGGCTCGGCCCTGCAGAAGGAACTGAAAAAGGCCAAGACGCTGAAGCAGCTCAAGATATCCTCGCGCGAGACCGCCGATCTCGTGATGATGGGCATCGGCGCGTTCACCCCCCTAACCGGCTTCATGACCAAGAAGGACTGGAAGGGAGTCTGTGATAAGTATAAAATGGCAGACGGTACATTCTGGCCCGTCCCGGTAACGCTCTCGGCCTCGACGGATTTCGTGAATTCCCTCAAGAAGAACGAAGAAATCACCCTCGTCGACGATGAGTCTGGCACAATCATGGCAACCATGAAGGTTGCCGAGATGTATGCAATGTCCAAAGCCGACAAGGAACATGAGTGCAAGCAGATCTTCCGAACCGTTGATGTAGCCGGACATCCAGGTGTGCAGAAGGTCATGAACCAGCCTGACTTCAACCTGGCGGGTTCGGTAAAGGTCCTCTCCGAGGCCCACTTCCCCGAGACCTTCAAGGGCATCTACATGACCCCTGCACAGACCCGCAAGATGTTCGAGGAAAAAGGCTGGAGCAAGATCGCGGCGTTCCAGACCCGCAACCCGATGCATCGCTCCCATGAATACCTTTCCAAAATCGCCATTGAGACCATGGATGGCGTTCTCATCCATCAGATTCTGGGCAAGCTGAAGGAAGGCGATATTCCAGCCGACGTTCGCGCCAATGCCATCGACACCCTCATGGAGAAGTACTTTGTGAAAGATACTGCGATCCAGTGCGGCTACCCCATGGAGATGCGCTATGCCGGACCGCGTGAGGCGCTGCTTCACGCGCTCTTCCGCCAGAATTTCGGATGCAGCCACCTGATCGTCGGCCGCGACCATGCCGGCGTCGGCGACTACTATGGTCCATTCGATGCCCAGAAGATTTTTGACGAGATCCCTAAGGGCGCGCTTGAAACCCAGCCGCTTAAGATCGACCATACGTTCTACTGCTTCAAGTGCGACGGCATGGCATCCATGAGGACCTGCCCCCATCAAAAGGAAGACAGGCTCATGCTGTCGGGCACCAAACTCCGGAAGATGCTTTCCGAGGGAGAGAACGTTCCCGATCACTTCAGCCGCCCCGAAGTGCTAGAGATCCTCAAGAAATACTATGCGGGCCTCACCGAGAAAGTGGAGATCAAGCTGCACAGCCATGCGGAAGGCACACATACGGAGAAGAGATAATAACGGATAAACGACTGCAGACGCAGTTTACTTCATTCCAAGGATAGGAGGTTCAGAAATATGCCGAGTTATGTGATTACAGAGAAGTGTGACGGCTGCAAGGCGCAAGATAAGACTGCTTGCCAGTATATCTGCCCGAACGACCTCATGGCCCTGAACAGGGATCTCATGAAGGCGTACAATCAGGAACCGGAGCAGTGCTGGGAGTGCTACAACTGCGTAAAGATTTGCCCGCAGCAGGCGATCGAAATCCGGGCGTATCAGGACTTCGCACCTTTGGGCGCGAACGTGATCCCCATGAGGGGTACGGACTCCATCATGTGGACCATCAAGTTCCGGAACGGGATACTGAAACGGTTTAAGTTCCCGATCAGGACCACTGCCGAAGGTTCGGTCGATCCCTACCAGGGAAAGCCTGAGGCGGATATGGCAAAACTCAAACAGCCGGGCTACTTCACAACGTCGAAGCCTATGCCGGTAATCAAGAAATAAGGAGGAAAGACTAATGGAAAAAGAGACTTGTACCTTTTCATTTTGCAAGAAGCCGGCGATTGAAGAAATCACTACTGATCTCCTCCTCATCGGCGGCGGTATGGCCTGTTGCGGCGCGGCATTCGAAGGCGCACGCTGGGCTAACCCCAAGAAGATAAAAATCACCATGGTGGACAAGGCCGCGACCGACCGGTCCGGTGCCGTTGCCATGGGCCTGTCGGCCATCAATACCTATATGGGCGAGAACGATCCGGCAGACTATGTGAAGATGGTAAGAAATGACCTCATGGGCATTATTCGCGAAGACCTGGTCTATGATCTCGGCCGCCACGTGGATGATTCCGTGAAGCTTTTTGAGGAGTGGGGCCTTCCGATCTGGAAAGTAGGCGATGACGGCTTCTCTCTCGACGGTTTCCAGGCAAAGGAAGCCGGAAAAGCCATGCTGAAAGACGGTGGTAAGCCGGTTCGCTCCGGCAAATGGCAGATCATGATCAATGGCGAATCCTATAAGGTGATCGTCGCGGAAGCCGCTAAAAAGGCCCTCCAGACCAACCGTGAGGCCACCGGTGTCGCGCAGAACCATTTCGAACGCGTGTTCATCGTGAAACTTTACAACGATGCAAAGGATCCAAACCGCGTTGCAGCAGCAGCCGGTTTCAGTGTCCGTGAGAATAAGATCTATGTCTTCAAGGCACAAGCCATGGTGCTTGCCGCCGGCGGAGCGGTGAACGTGTTCCGTCCCCGGTCGACCCAGGAAGGCCAGGGCCGCGCATGGTATCCCGTATGGAATTCCGGTTCCGGCTATGCACTTGGTCTCCAGGCTGGCGCAGAACTCACCATGATGGAAAACCGTTTCGTCCCCGCCCGTTTTAAGGACGGATACGGACCGGTGGGCGCTTGGTTCCTGTTCTTTAAGGCCAAAGCAACCAACAGCCTCGGCGAGGACTATTGCGCCAACCCAGAAGCCCTGGCGGAAGCGAAGGCCAAGTATGGCAAGTATGTTGATGTTCTCGGCACGGCACTCCGCAATCACCTTATGATGCGCGACATGAAGATGGGCAAAGGCCCGATCCTCATGAGAACCGATGAAGCAATGGCCGCCATCAACAAGACCTTCAAGGACAAGCTCGGAGACAAAGAGGGCGCCAAGAAGGTGAAACACCTCGAGGCTGAGGCATGGGAAGACTTCCTCGATATGGCCATCGGCCAGGCCGGACTCTGGGCCGCGAAGAACATCGAGCCGGACAAGACGCCGTCCGAAATTATGCCGACCGAGCCCTATCTCCTCGGTTCGCATGCGGGATGCGCCGGCTTCTGGTGCTGCGGTCCCGATGACCTCGGCGCTCCGGAAGAATGGAACAAGAAGTGGCCTGCAGGCAACTATAACCGCATGTCCACAGTGAAGGGCCTCTTCATGTGCGGCGATATCTGCGGCGCTTCCGGTCACAAGTTCTCCTCCGGTTCGCATGCAGAAGGCCGTATTGCGGTCAAGAGTGCTCTTGCATTCATGCTCGATAACCCGGGCTACACCCCGACCATTAAGGAAACGGCGGACCATCTGGCGGCTGAGCTCTACTTGCCTTTCGAGGTCTACGAGAAGCACAAGACCTACACCACGGCCCCGGAGATTAACCCGAACTACATCAAGCCGAAAATGCTCCAGACCCGTCTGCAGAAAATCTCTGACGAGTATTTTGGTGGTATCTCGACCTGGTACATGACCTCCAAGACCATGCTCAACGAAGGTCTGAAGCAGCTCCAGATGCTGAAGGAAGACACTTCCAAAATGGCGGCAAGCAACCTGCACGAGCTGATGCGCTGCTGGGAAAACTACCACCGCATCCTTTCCGTGGAGGCCCATGCGCGCCACATCCTGTTCAGGGAAGAGTCGCGGTATCCTGGCTACTACTATCGCGGCGACTTTGATCTCGTGGATGACGTCAACTGGAAGGCTTTCGTGAATTCCAAGTATGACATCGAGAAAGACACCTGGGAAGTCAAAAAGGTGCCTTACGTACAGCTGGTTCCAGATGGATCTGGTCATTAAGAACATTCACAACTCCGGGGAGGGACAACCCTCCCCGGAGATTTTATTGAAAATTGAAAAGTGAAAATTTTACTATCCGGGCTAAAGACGATCTTAAAATTTCCAGTCTTCAATTTCCCATTCCATTTGTTTCGGTTTCACTGCCTTAAGGAGGAATAAGATACCATGGCGGAAAATAAGGTATTGGTTGTCGGCGGAGGCTTCAGCGGCCTTACGGCGGCAGTAGAGGCCGCAGAGGCGGGTTGCGATGTTGTTTTAGTTGAAAAGAACCCCTATCTCGGCGGCCGGGTGACGCAGCTGAACAAGTATTTCTGGAAGATGTGCCCCCCAAACTGCGGCCTCGAGATCCAGTACAAGAGGATCAAGAATAACGGGCAGGTGAAGATCTATACCATGACTGAAGTGGAGAAGATTTCTGGCTCGGAAGGCAACTTCGATGTGACCCTGAAGGTGCAGCCCCGATTTGTGAACGATAAATGCGTGGCCTGCAACAAATGTGCCGAGGCTTGCCCCGTAGATCGGCCAAATGACTTCGATTTTGGCATGAGCAAGACGAAAGCGGCCTACCTCCCGCACAACCAGGCATTTCCACTCCAGTATGTCATCGACGGCAAGGTCTGCAAAGGGTCGGCCTGCAATAAATGCGCGGAAGCATGCGCCTATGATGCGATCAAGCTCGATATGAAAGCCGAGACAGTGAATGTAAAAGTCGGTGCCGTGGTCATGGCCACGGGCTGGAATCCTTACGATGCCACGAAGATGGACAACCTTTCCTTTGGTAAAGTTCAGAACGTTATCACGAACATGATGATGGAACGGCTGGCTGCTCCGAATGGCCCGACGGCTGGCAAGATCGTGCGGCCCTCGGACGGCAAGGAAGTTAAGAACATCGCTTTTGTGCAATGCGCTGGTTCGCGCGACGAGAATCACCTGCCCTTTTGTTCATATATCTGTTGCTTGGCGTCTATTAAACAGGCGACCTATGTCAGGGAACTCTACCCCGACTCCAAAGTAAAGATTTTTTATATTGATATTAGAACTCCCGGACTCTTCGAGAACCGGTTCTATACTAAAATCAAAGAAGATCAGAACGTTTCCTTCCTCAAGGGCAAGGTCGCCAAGATTGAGCAGGGCCAGAACGGTGATGTTAAAGTCACGGCCGAAGACATCCACGGTGGCGGCAAGGTCACCGAGACGTTCGAGATGGTTGTGCTCGCTACAGGAATGCAGCCTGAAGTAGACTCCCTCAAGAGTGCAGGTGTTGCGGCGACTGATGATGGCTTTGTGGATCAGGCAACGCTCCCGAAAGGCATCTACGCCACCGGGACGCTCAAAACCCCCGTTGATGTGGCTCGGTCCGCACAGGATGCCACTGGAGTGGTCATGAAGAGCATCCAGAGCTTGAGGAGGAAATAAGGATGGAGAAGAAATACGGCGTATATATCTGTAAGGGATGCGGCATCAAGGAGGCGATCGACATTGCAAAGCTCGAGGGCGCAGCCAAGAAAGTGCCGCTTTGCAAAAATCACGATATCCTGTGCAGCCCCGCGGGACTGGAGCTTATAAAAGACGATATAGCGAAGGAAGGCATAAACACGCTGATCATTGCCGCTTGTTCTCCTCGTGCAAAAACAGAGGAGTTCTCCTTTTCCGGTGCTCTCGTTGAGCGGGTGAACATTCGCGAATTCGTTGCTTGGGTCATGGAGCCGAATACGGATGCGACAAATGACGCTGCCTATGATTACCTTAACATGGGCATTGTGAAGGCCCAAAAGGGTAATCTGCCGGAGCCGAGTATCCTGCAGGATCTGAGCAGCACGATTCTAGTCATTGGCGGTGGTATTGCCGGCATGACGGCAGCCCTCTCCGCAGCAAACGCGGGTCACCAGGTTGTGCTTGTGGAGAAGGATGCGCAACTTGGCGGATTCGTAAACAAGCTCTACAAGAAAATCCCAACGGGAACGTATTTCAACAAGCCACTTATCGTGGACACCGATATTGCCAAGACCGTGAATGAAGTCGAAAGCAACGCGAACATCAAAGTATATAAGTCGACAACAGTTGCCAAAACCGATGGTCAGCCTGGCCTTTACGCTGTGACGCTTTCGAACGGAGAGGCCCTGAAGATCGGTGCAATCGTCATGACCACGGGTTGGAAACCCTACGATGCAAATAAACTCGAATACCTCGGCTACGGAAAATTTAAGAACGTAGTCACGAACCTCGAACTCGAAGAGATCGCGAAGAAGAACAACGGTAAGCTCCTCCGGCCTTCTGATGGAAAGCCAGCTAAGAAGGTTGCTTTTGTCCAGTGTGCAGGCCAGCGCGACCCGAATCACCTTCCTTATTGCTCTTCCATGTGCTGCGCTACGTCGCTGAAGCAGGCGCAGTATGTACGCCAGAATGAAGACGCCCTTGCAATGATCTTCTACAAGGATATCAGAACGCCAGGAAGAACCGAGCTCTATTACAAAGAAGCGCAGAACAACCCGGGAGTGATGCTCTCCAAGGCAGATGTGACCGCCGTATCCGATGCCGGAAATGGCAATATGTTCGTAGAAATGGAAAATACTCTTTTTGGAACCAAGACTGGCGAAAGGGTGAAAGTTGAAGCGGATCTCGTAGTCCTTGCAACGGGCATGGTCCCGACCACGCGGTGGCCCCAGGATTACGCCGACGGCCTTACTAAGGCTGCCGGAGGCGGCGACGAAGCCAAAAAGAACTACCTTGAGCAGACTCCAAAACCCGACTACATCTTAAACCTCGGTTATCGTCAGGGACCGGAAATTCCGACCCTCGAAGGGGCCGTCGGTTTTGCCGACTCCAACTTTATCTGCTTTCAGTACGAGACGCGCAGGACCGGCATCTATGCTGCCGGCGGAGTGCATCAGCCCATGAATATGGCCGAGGCGCAGGAAGATGCCGCTGGAGCCGCTTTCAAAGCCATCCAGGCCATGGACCATGTGGCGCGCGGCGTTGCGGTCCATCCCCGGTCATGGGATGTCACCTTCCCCGACCCGATGCTCATCAAATGCACGGCATGCAAACGGTGCACGGAGGAGTGCCCCTTCGGAGCAATCGATGAAGACGAAAAGGGCATTCCCAAGTACAACCTCAACCGCTGCCGTCGCTGCGGGACCTGCATGGGCGCTTGTCCGGAACGCATCGTTTCATTCAAGGACTACAGCGTGGACATTATCGGCTCCATGCTCAAGGGTATCGATGTCCCCGACGATGAAGACACGTTCCGGATTGTTTGCCTCGTATGCGAGAACGATGCATATCCCGCGCTTGACACGGCGGCGATTAACCGCAAGAAGATCGATCCGTCAGTGCGCTTTGCATCACTGCGATGCCTCGGCGGTATGAACCTCGTCTGGGTCGCGGACGTACTCTCGAAAGGCATAGATGGCATGCTGCTCCTCGGCTGCAAGTTCGGAGAGAATTACCAGTGTCACTTCGTGAAGGGGAGCGAACTAGCGAATACCCGGTTTAGCAAGGTGAGCGAAACCCTGAACCGGCTGCAGCTCGAGTCCGACCGCGTCCAGTTGATGCAGATCGCGATTAACGAGTACGACAAGTTGCCTGACTTGATCAATGAATTCGTTGAGAAGGTCAAAGCGATTGGACCGAACCCGTTCAAGAGCATGTAATTCACATGCTGAGTTCGGCCCCCTGCTTAAGACTTGCCGGGGCATGTTTCGTAGTACGGAGTTATAAAACAAACAACTCCTAACTAGAGTAATGGGAGGAACTACATGTCTGACGCAACGGTTATCAAACCTGACTTACAATTTGTGAATGAGATCATCAACGGCGGCGGGGAGTCACTGAAAAAGTGCTATCAGTGCGCCACCTGCTCAGTCGTCTGCAATGTTACTCCCGACGACAATCCTTTTCCCCGGAAAGAGATGGTTCTTGCCCAGTGGGGCCAGAAGGACAAACTTGTCACAAGCCCCGATGTCTGGCTCTGTCACCAGTGCAGTGACTGTACGGCCTATTGTCCCCGCGGTGCAAAACCGGGTGAAGTGCTGAATGCCATCAGGAAGCAAAGCATCAAGCACGTTGCCATGGTGCCTCTCTTTGCAAAGATAGCGACGGACCCTTCACTCATCTGGCTTCTATTTGCGATTCCCATGGCGCTGTTCTACGCCATTCTAGTAGTGCTTGGGAACGGGAGCTTTACTGCGCCGAGAGCCGAGGGGAATATCATGGCCTATCATAAGTTTGTTCCCGTACCAGTGATCGATACGGTTTTCATTCTCACAGCGCTTTTTGCCGTAGTATCGGCCTTCGTCGGCATCAAGCGTCTTTGGAGCGGGATGAAAGCGCAAGCCGAAACGATGAAATCGACGGGAAGCCTGGGTGGGGACATCGTTGCATCTATCACCGAGATCCTAACCCACTCCAAATTCGCGGATTGCACTGTGAACAAGGGCAGGCAACTTGGCCACATGCTCCTATTTTATGCCTTTGCCGGACTCGCCGTGGTCACCACGTGGGCGATAGTTTACCTCTATGGGTTTGAACTTCTCGGGATTCAGCCGTTTGGCCCGTTCCACTTCGGTGAATCGCCCTACCCGATAAACGATCCCGTGAAAATACTAGCTCTCGCTTGCTCAATGGCATTTGCCGTTGGCGTTATCCTTCTCTTGATGAACCGCCTTGCACAGGCCGGGAAGGCCGGGATGGGGTCCTACTTCGACTGGATATTCCTCACGATCGTGATCGGTGTTGGCGCAACGGGCATGCTGTCCTGGGCGCTCCGCCTTGCGGACATGAATGTGGGATATTTTGTCTATTATCTTCATCTTGTGTTCATATGGTCGTTGTTCGCCTATGCGCCTTATTCTAAATTCGCTCACTTGTTCTATCGCACGACCGCTATGGTATTTGTGAGACATTCCGGTCGCAAGTAGGGTCAGGCTTCGCCTGCCCGGAAATAAAGGCCAACTGCGGAGATTGTCCTTACAGAATATGGGAGTATGCCATGAAAGTTAAAGAACTGCTTAGTATCAAAGGTTTGGAGTGTTTCAGCATCACCGGCGATCAGTCGCTTCTTGATGGAGCGAAACAAATGGCGGAATGCAATATTGGTGCCCTGCTTGTTATGGATCGGGGCTCGCTCGTGGGCATCATTACCGAGCGTGACATTGTAAAAAACACGGCTAACGAGAAAGCTCAAAGCAAAGACGTGAAGATCAAAGATGTCATGAGCACCAATCTGCTTGTCGTTAAGCCTGGCGATGATCTCGATTATGTCATGGCGATCATGATTCAGAACAATATCCGTCATACGCCAGTTGTCGAGGAAAGCGGACTGGTGGGACTCCTTTCAATGCGCGACGTGGTGCGGGTCCTGGTCAAAAATCTGAAGGCGGAGAACCATTATCTGAAGGATATGATTGGCGGTAAGTTCGAGGTATAACGGATCGCATCAAATAATATCAAAGAGGGAGGGATGCAGGGGAACGTTGTCGACAGATCTTACTGCAACACACTTCATCGCGGATGTGATGAACGGGTTTCATAACGATGTAATCGGAATTGACATTCCACATAGTAAATTTACGTAAGGGAGGAGATTATACAATGAGCAACACGATTCTTTTCGCCCTGATATGCGGGATTGCCGGCGTTATCTACGGCATCATGACCGCAATTTGGGTGAACAAGCAGGATGCGGGAAATGCCAAAATGAGGGAAATTTCCGATGCAGTGAAGGAAGGCGCCTATGCATTCATAGCGCGCGAGTACAAGACAGTCGCAATCGTCGCAGTGATTCTGGTCGGGATACTAACCTTCGTTCCCGCCCTCGGAATGTGGGCAGCCGTCGGATTTATCATTGGTACTGTGGGTTCCGCCCTCGCCGGCTTCATCGGCATGTGGGTGTCGCTGCGTGCAAATGTGCGTACTGCCGCTGCAGCGAGCAAGGGCCTCCAAGCCGCGCTCAGTCTCGCGTTCAAAGGCGGCTCTGTGACCGGGATCATGGTTGTGGGTCTTGGCATCATCGGCCTTGCTGGTTTTTACCTCATTGCCAAGACGTTTGCTCCGGCCGAGCAGGTATCCCATGCTCTCATCGGGCTCGGCTTCGGCTGCTCGCTTATGAGCGTGTTCGCCCGTATCGCCGGCGGTATCTATACCAAGGCTGCTGACGTGGGTGCTGACCTCGTTGGTAAGGTTGAGAAGAATATCCCCGAAGATGACCCGCGCAACCCGGCTGTGATCGCCGACAACGTGGGCGACAACGTGGGCGATTGTGCTGGCATGGCTGCTGACCTCTATGAGACCTACACGGTCACCCTCGTAGCCGCCATGCTCCTCGCCAAGACCGTGTTCGGCGCGGACAGCCCCTGGATCGAGTTCCCGCTTATGCTCGGTGGCGTTTCGATCATTGCTTCCATTATTGGCACCTATGCTGTGAAGCTCGGCAAGAATAACTACATCATGGGCGCACTGTACAAGGGCCTTGCCGTTGCAGGTATTATTGCGGCAATAGCGTTCTATTTCGTGTCCAAAAGCTTTATTAGTGACCTCGGGACCAATGCCGGAGTTTTTACGGCGAACACGGTATTTTTGATCTCTCTTATCGGTCTTGTCCTCACCGGGCTGATCGTGTGGATTACCGAATACTTTACCGCTAAGGAGTATTCCCCGGTGCAACACATTGCACAGGCCAGTCTAACCGGCCATGGAACGAATGTGATCGCGGGACTCGCGGTCAGCATGAAGTCCACCGCAGCGCCTGTGATCGTGATCGTTGCCTCGATCCTCAGCGCGTACTGGCTTGGCGGCGGATTCTCCGGCCAAGCGAACGCAGCGGCCGGTGGCATCTTTGCTATCGCGCTGGCAGCTGTATCCATGCTTTCCATGACAGGTATCGTCGTGGCAATTGACTCTTACGGGCCGATCACGGACAATGCGGGCGGTGTCGCTGAAATGGCTGGGCTTCCGAAAGAGATCCGCGATATCACGGATCCACTCGATGCGGTCGGCAACACCACTAAGGCAGTGACCAAAGGCTATGCTATCGGTTCCGCGGCTCTTGCCGCTTTGGTGCTTTTTTCAGAATATTCACGCTCTTTCGGAGCGACGATCCTGTTCGACCTTTCGAATCCGATGGTCCTCGCCGGCCTGTTCATCGGCGGTTTGCTCCCCTACTACTTTGGCTCGCTCCTCATGGAGTCCGTGGGTAAGGCTGCGGGTGGCGTGGTGGAGGAAGTGCGCAGACAGTTCCGCGAGATTCCGGGCATCATGGAAGGCACAGGAAAACCTCAGTATGGCAAGTGCGTTGACATCGTGACCAAAGGTGCCATCAATGAGATGATGGTTCCGGCGCTTCTCCCGGTAGTCGTCCCGGTCCTGGTTGGTCTCCTCTTGGGCAAACAAGCCCTTGGCGGCGTGCTTATCGGCGCCATCCTAACCGGTCTGTTCCAAGCCATTGCCATGACGAGCGGCGGCGGCGCTTGGGACAATGCCAAGAAATCCTTTGAAGATGGCGTTACCGACAGCAAAGGCGTCGTGCATAAGAAGGGCAGCGACGGTCACAAAGCATCGGTTACCGGCGACACTGTCGGCGATCCTTATAAGGACACTGCAGGTCCGGCTATCAACCCGATGATCAAGGTCATCAACATCGTTGCACTTCTGATTGTTCCATTGATCAGATAAATATCCTTAGAGATCCTTAGAGACGAGGGGCTGGCCGAACGGCCAGCCCCTCGTTTTTTTCACAGAACGCACTGGTATGTACAAACATTGTTGAAATTTGCAGGTAAAGTGGTATTATTTACATTCCATGCATAATGAAGATGCAGAAATACTTGTTGCTGCCGGATGTTCGCTCGATGTCGTTGCACACTGTCTTACCGTATCGAAACTGGCTTATGCTCTCGCTGGCCGCATGGAACTAGAGGTTGATGGTGAGCTGATCAGGCAAGGCGGTCTGTTCCATGATATCGGCAGGTCACGAACGCATGACATCCATCACGCTATCGCAGGCGTAGAAATTGGACGAAAATTGGGTTTCTCCGATGCCCTCGTCAATATAATCGAACGTCATATCGGTGCAGGGATTACAACGGCTGAGGCGGAACGGCTCGGACTGCCGAGGAAAGACTACATCCCCCTGAGTGTGGAAGAAAAAATTGTTTCTTATGCTGATAATCTAATCAGTGGAACTAGGGAAATGCCGTTCTATGAAGCGCTTGAGAGGTTCAAGGATATCCTCGGACCTGGCCATGAAGGGATCGAGCTATTCATAAAACAGCATAAGGAGATTCAAGGCTGGATGAAAACAGTAGATAGCAGAGAAGGGACATTGAAAGTCGCAGAGTGACGGCTGCGCTGAAAGGTTCATAATGAGCAATAAGAAAAGAGAAATAAGACCAGAAGATAGCGATATAGATCCGCTCAAAAAGAGCAATAATGATAAGGTCGTGCCGATCAAACTCACCGAGAAAAGCAGGTTCAAATTTCGCTGCCATAAAGGAGTAAAATGCTTCACCGCCTGCTGCAGCAACATCAATATCGTGCTCCCGCCCTATGACTTGCTGCGGCTGCGGAAGCGACTTGGCATGACGACCGAAGAATTTATCAACAAGCACTGCGACATCGAAATTCTTGCAAAGACGCTTCTGCCGGTCATTACGCTCAAAATGCAGAGCGACGAGCAGCGCAGCTGTCCTTTCGTGACACCCGGTGGCTGCACGGTATACGAGGATAGGCCGAGCAACTGTCGATATTATCCTCTGGGCATGGCCACGCTCAGGAAAAAGGACACCGAAAGCGGAAAAGATGAGTTCTACTTTATGGTCAAGGAAGACCACTGCAAGGGGTTCGAGGAGGACAAGGAGTGGACTATCGCAGAGTGGCGCAAGGACCAGGAAGCGGACCTCTACGACGACAGCAACCGCGGATGGATGGAAGTCCTGATGAAAAAGAAATCCTTCGGCGAGAAGGAGTTTCCTGAGATTAAAAACCAAATGTTCTTCATGGTCAGTACCAATACCGATTATTTCCGGGAATTCGTGTTCGGCAGCACGTTTCTGGATACCTACGACATCCCGGCTGAGCGGATAGAGAAGGTTCGGTCCGATGATGTGGAGCTGCTAAAGCTGGGATATGAATGGCTTAGGTCGGCGATGTTCGCTGAAGAGACCCTCAAACTCAAAGAGGGCGTGGCAGAAGCACGCAAGGACCGCGCCGATGCCATTATGCGTAAAGTATATAAGAAGAAAGAAAGTGAGTGAGTGAGCCCGTCAGCCAGCCCGGAGTAAGGAGAACTTTTTTTAACTGCGAGGTCGAAGCATAGCGCTCATATCCGTGTAAATGGCATTCCCAATCTGAATGCCTTGATCAATAAACTCCGGACCATATTTTTTCCCTGTATTGGTCCGGAACGTATCTTTAATACGCTCGATTCCCTTCATCTTTTCCAGGAATGACTTGTGGAGCGACGCAATAGGCGTTTCATGGGTGTTGACCATAAGCCACAGCGTTCCGGTGAAATTCTCCGGCCCCCAGCGAAACTTATCTGCATCGTATAGCGCATCGCTGACCATGCATCCTTCTGCGTCCTCCAGGTCACAGGTTGTCTTAAATGCTTCATGATTCCTAATCGCATAGGTGATATAGGTACGGCTGAGCTCATCCACCTGAAGTGTCTTTAGTATGGTTTCCGCCTCCAGACTACCACGAACGGCATGATCTTCCTCGCGACGCTTAATGTCATGGAGTAAGCCGGCGATGATTGCCGCGATAAAGAGCGGCATAATTTCCGCGTCGCTGATGCCGATCTGATACCCTTCCACGAGAACAATGGCGCCGGCATCTCGGGCCACTGCCTCGCAGTGACAGAGCCCGTGGGCGCACTCAAGTTTCGATTCGTCGAGATGTGCGTGACATCTACGGATAAGGTCGTTGGTCCTGATTGTTTCATCGGCCTTATGCACTTCCAGCGCATGGGTACTATAAAAGGCTGGTTTTGGCAGCGTGCGTGCGATTTCGCACGCTCGGGCCTGTAGAAGATCATAAGCAGCATAGCTCATAGATTTATAATAGCCAGAGAGCTGGGGTGATGTCAAGACGAGTTTTTTCCAGTAATTCATCACACGAAAGGTGCAATAAAAAAATCCCGAACTGCATTTTATAATTTCCATTAAACTCCAACGCTGAGATACTGAATATCAAACTGATGTATGTAGAACGAGGCCATAGACTAATTTTCCTTAACCGTAACATTGAAGCGGCAGCAATTACTCGCTGAGAGCCCCCCTATTCTCTTTCTCCATTCAACGAGATTCTCCGATTGACTAACACGGCATGGTGATGTAAAATTCTGAATCTTTTTCCATTGTGAAAGGGGCTTACCGTGTCCGATATCCACAGCGAAAGAATACTGATCCTCGACTTCGGGTCGCAATATACACAGTTGATCGCGCGCCGCGTACGCGAGGCGAAAGTATACTGCGAAATATTTCCCTACAACGCGGGTCTCGAAAAGATAAAGTCATTCCGGCCCAAGGGGCTGATTCTCTCGGGAGGTCCGTCGAGCGTGTATGATTCCGGAGCACCGCTCGTCGATAAAGCTCACCTTGATCTCGGCGTGCCCGTCCTTGGCATTTGCTACGGCATGCAGCTTCTGACTCACGTGCTCGGCGGCGAGGTCGCAAAATCGACGAAGCGAGAATATGGGCGCGCCGAGCTGAACATTCAGAAGAATGAAGAATTGTTCGCCAGCATCGGCGTGGGCGGGAAAGTGACAGTCTGGATGAGCCACGGTGACAGAATCGAGAAGATGCCGGAGGGTTTCTCGGCCATTGCGCACACGGACAACTCGCCCATTGCTGCCATGGCGGATGAGAAGAGAAAGTTCTACGGTGTGCAATTTCATCCTGAGGTTGTGCATACGCCACAGGGAGTGCAGATTCTCAGGAACTTCGTGTATGGCATCTGCAAATGCGAACCTTCGTGGACCATGGCATCCTTCGTGGACTATTCCGTGGGCGAGATCAGAAGGACTGTGGGGAACAAGCAGGCTGTGTGTGGTCTGTCGGGTGGCGTGGACTCGTCCGTTGCCGCGGTGCTGGTGCACAAGGCAATCGGGAAGCAGCTCACCTGTATCTTCGTGAACAATGGCGTTCTCAGAAAGGACGAGGCCGAGAAGGTGCAACACTCGTTCAAAGACATGGGCCTGAACCTGAAATATATCGATGCGTCTGAGGAGTTCCTCTCCAAACTCAAAGGAGTGGAAGATCCGGAGAAGAAGCGAAAGATCATTGGCGTCACATTCATCGAGGTGTTCGAGCGAGAGGCCCACACCGTAGGAGGGGCTGAGTTTCTGGTCCAGGGCACGCTCTACCCGGATGTCATCGAGAGCATTTCCTTTAAAGGTCCTTCCGCTATCATTAAATCACATCACAACGTAGGTGGCTTGCCTGAGAAAATGAAACTGAAACTGGTCGAACCGCTTCGGGAATTATTCAAGGATGAAGTGCGGGCCATAGGCCGTGAAATGAAGATGCCAGACGACATCATCAATCGACAACCCTTCCCCGGTCCCGGCCTCGCGATCCGCATCCTCGGTGAAGTGACTGAGAGCCGGCTCAATATCCTGCGCGAAGCGGATGCCGTCGTGATCGAAGAAATCAAGAAGGCGGGGTTATACAATGAAATCTGGCAATCTTTTGCCGTACTTCTGCCAATCAAGACCGTCGGCGTCATGGGCGACGAGCGAACCTATGAGAACGTCGTGGCGATCCGCGCGGTCACGAGCCAGGACGGCATGACCGCTGACTGGGCAAAGATACCCTATGAACTCTTGGGTACCATGTCCAATCGCATCATCAACGAAGTAAAAGGCGTGAACCGCGTATGTTTCGATATCTCGTCCAAACCGCCGAGCACGATCGAGTGGGAGTAGTGGGTCGGGAAAAACAGGTCACGGGAGAAAACGAAGAGGAGCGGTCGGCTCTACGTGGCTACCCATTCTTGTATTGGATAGTATGAATGGACTGGATCTGGTCCTTATCAGCCTTGCCGCTGTGGCGGGTGGCCTCGTGAATGCCCTTGCTGGCGGTGGTACACTCATCACCTTCCCGATGCTGACTGCTGTCGGTATTCCGCCCGTCGCAGCAAACGTAACCAATACAGTTGCGCTCTGCCCCGGCTACCTCGGCGCAACCTTCGCACAGATGAAAGACTTGCGGAGGCAGGGGAGGAGGCTGTCGTTACTTCTGCCAGCCGGTGTATTGGGTGGGATTGCAGGAGGTGTTTTGCTCCTGCACACGAGCGATAGCATGTTCCGCAAGCTGATTCCCTATATGATTCTGCTTGCTGTGGTTCTACTTGCTTTTCAGGACAGATTGCGAAAATGGATCACGGGCCGCATCGGGAGTGAGGGGCATAGGCACCTGAATGAGGCATGGGCGATAGCGCCTGTCATGCCAGCTGCCCTCTACGGCGGTTACTTCGGGGCCGGCGTGAGTGTGATGGTTCTGGCCGTGGTGGGGCTTGTGCTCGAGGATTCGCTGACCCGCTTGAATGCGCTTAAGCAAACCATCTCGTTCAGCATCAATATCGCGGCAGCTGTCTTTTTCCTTTTCTCTGGCCAAGTAGTGTGGATCGCGGCACTGGTCATGATGGCTGGATCACTGGTAGGCGGCGCGCTTGGCGGGCGGCTAGCGGGCAGAATAAAACCGGTTGTACTGAGAAATATCGTCATAACTCTCGGCTTTGCAGTAGCGGCATTCTACTTTATGCAATAAAGCGGCGCATTGCTCTTTTGCCGCTGACTCACGATAACGGTCTCCCTAGCCCTTAATCAACGCAACCCGGTCCATATCAGCACGGCTGCAAACACGATCCGGAGAGTTGCTTCCGAAAAAAAGTGCTCTAGAGTTTCGCATAGACAGGTCCCAACAAGAATACCCACGATCAGTCCCTACAGAATAGAAGCTTTCACGTTGCCAAACTTCAAATACAATCTACGTGCCCCCTGCGCCCAACGAGCACCATGGCGAATAATGCATTAACCCGCACATGTTGGTCAAAATCCGAAAGTAATACTATCGCCGGTATTAGGTATATCCGCCTCCGATACCTATCATGCAGGACAGGTATCCTGTGAATGCATCGGTCAGAAGCAGTACTAAAACAGAAGGTCAACCCCGTTTCCATCCTATGGACATGAAGCGGTAGTGTTTGATCAGAAGGAGAACGAAGATGAGGAAGAAATCCGCCGAAAAAAGCTTTAGCCACCGCTCCGGCAGCGCATGGGCATTGTAGTGCGCGTCGTCTCGCACCGTTGCCATGGGTGTCACGGCTAGCAGGAGCGCAGTCAAGACTTCTCCCGATTAGGAAGCATTCTTTTGTGTTTTTAGCGTACTAATGGCGCTAAGAGCGCGGCTAATCGTTCGTCTTCGGTACTACGCCGTCGAATTCCTGGCCGAACTGGTTTGCTGCGGTTATGCCTACTTCTTGCAGCATGCGCGCTAGGGTGTTCCTTAAAAGGTCTGGGGTGACATCGAGGCTCTTTGCAATCTCATCGAGAGACAAGCGCTGACTGAAGTGTCGTTCCGCAATGACGATTTTGAGGAAATCGGCCTGAATAATTTTCCCGAGTTCCTTATCATGGATTTCATGGCTGTCATAAGCTTGGCGCAGGGTCTTACCCGCGGCAAGGGCCTGGTGGAAGCTACTCACCGCTTCCTCGTAAATTTTACCTTCTTCGGGGGTAAATTCCTTGAAATTGAAGTCGGGCATATCCGCTTTTTTCTTGGATTTATCTCTCTTTTTCATGCATTGTCCTTTTCACTATCGAATCAGTTCATAAGCGTTTGGCTTGACAAGGGGCAACGAGCATGACATGAGGCGGCTTGGTTTCCGACCCTTTGTCATCAGAACTACATTACTCGTTTTTCCCTCGGTCTCCGTTCAGGGACCTGCTGGTGCGGCATTTTCCCATCGTTCCATGCTACTGATACGTAGAGTCCGCAGAAGCAGCTGCCATATTCCTTGATATCCGGCTCGCGGTATACGCAGGGACAGACGATGTCCGCATCCTTTACTTTCACGCCAAAAGCGAGGCGGCAGGGGCAGGATCGGTAGCCATAACGGGCTTCGTTTGTGAGCAGGCCCTGCAGGATGTCGAGAACAAAAGGCTTGTCCTTGTTTAATCGAATGCCTTGTGATTCAGCGTATCGGGACAGAATTTCGTGGAGTTTGTCCGGGATCATGGCATGTCTAAAGCTTTTTTGAGCTTCTCTTCGTTATAGCCAACAATGATGTGATTACCGATGCAAATCGTTGGGAAGCTGCAGTCCGGGTTGAATTTCCTGACCTCGTCCATGATTTGTTCACGCTCCAAACCGCTCAACAGGTCGACATCGACAAACTCCATGTCAATCCCCTTTTCATTAAAAAATTTTTTGGTTCGGTTGCAGTGCGAACAAGTGCTGAGGGTATAAAGCTTTATTTTCAATTTATTTGAAGGCATAGAACATTCTCCCGGCTCAGTTTCGCCTCATAATATAACACGGTGCGAGGCGGTATGCAAACGTTTTTGGCGGCAGAAAAGTGTCGTATGGTGCGTCGAAATATAATCTGTAAACGTCGGAAATCGAGGAAAACGATAATTGCATATGCTGTTCTTCTTCCCGCTTTTTTTCGTAAGCATTACTAATATTTAATAAATTTATAATAAAATATAATATATTATAAAGTATAATTATGCAAAATAGAAGTTTCTTACGAAACCGCTTGGAACAATCATCATGCCTGCAAGCCGAAGGAGTATTAAGCTCATAGTGGGACGATGATTATATGGTAACATATGTAGCCCTTCTGAAGTAAATTTAGAAATCTACTGCAGGATATCGTCTTCGAAAATAAAAGCAACTAGAATTGCAGGCAAATCGGCTTCTTGATTAACTTTATGCTCGCATAAAGTTACGAGTCCCCCGGAACCTTTTTTAAAAAAGATATTTTCGCACAGTCCTGTGACAATGCGGTCAAGGCGGTAGTCCAAGGGGACCGTGGATGGGACAGCATCAACTGGGCGTATTTGAACAGGACAAACCACAAACTCGCCCTGAAAACAAAAGTTATAAAAATCTTCATCCTATGCATTCGACCGGTTGTCGTGAGACTCAATCTGAATTCACGTCTGAAGACAAAGTTGCTACAGTTTTATCGAGCGCAAATAGACCTGGGAAGAGTCAGCGATACTATCCGAGTATCATTCTAGGAATCCGGTTCTACGACAAGAAGTTGCCGAGCTACGCAAATATATTTACAGAGAGTTTCTCAAATAAAGAGATCAGTGGAAAAAGCGACGGGGCAGAAGGGAGTAGGACTGCAGCGCAGAACGCGTTCTTATCTCATCATGTTCGTCCTGGTTCTCCAGTTCCTCCCTTTAGTAGGGAAGTCGCTTCTAAAGTGTGCTCCCACGCTACCTTCTCTTTCGAGAGCTGAATGGGTAATGATCGTCGCTGTTGTAATCATGTTTCTGAGTTCGAAACATTTTCTGTCCTGGCCGCATCCTTTCATAGACCGATCCCATTTTCGGAGAGTTTTTAATGCCATTGTGAGATCCTTCCTGTTTCGGACAATGCCGACCTTCTCCCACATGAGCTTTTTTAACGAAGTACGGATTTCCTCTACCACCGAACCATCAGGCGATGCATGGTCGGGTGTTTGCGTCTGGATGTGGACCTGTTGAAGGAGCGTGGCGCTGGAAATCAGCTTGCGGGCATGCCGGGTGGCCGCGAGTCCCGCTCTCACTCCATAGACCAAACCCTCCAAGAGAGAATTGCTTGCGAGGCGGTTTGCACCGTGAACTCCAGTGCATGCGGTTTCGCCTGCCGCAAAAAGGCCGGGGATGTTCGTAGCGCCCCAGAGGTCTGTTTTTACTCCTCCCATAATATAGTGCGCCGCCGGAGATACCGGTATTGGTTCCGTAGTTATGTCGATCCCCAGTTCCTTGCAGGTACGGTAAATGCGGGGGAAACGTTGCGTCACATAGTCTGCATTCAGGTGTGTCATGTCCAGGAAGACATGGGACGAGTACGTAGCGGCCATTTCCGCATGGATTGCACGGGTGACCACGTCGCGTGGCGCGAGTTCTCGGGCGGGGTGGTACCGTTCCATGAATCGTTGGCCGAGTGTGTTTTTGAGCATTCCGCCTTCACCGCGCATGGCTTCGGAAAGCAAAAACTGGGGAGCGCCGCTGCGATAGAGCGCCGTTGGATGGAACTGAACGAACTCCATGTCAACCAAGGAAGCACCGGCACGATAGGCCATGGCCATACCGTCGCCAGTAGCGACTGCGGGGTTGGTTGTCCGTTCGTAGAGCTGGCCTGCTCCACCGGTAGCTAGGAGAACGGCCCGCGCTGAGATAATCAGCACCTTTTTCAGGGCCTGCTGACATACGACGGCGCCGATGCATCGTCCGTCCCGGATAACCAGGTCGCGGGTGAAGGCGAAGTCTATCTTGGACGCGGATTTCATTGAGCGGACCTTGTCGGTGAGCACGCGCATGATCTCTCGGCCCGTGGAATCTCCCTGGGCGTGGAGGATTCTGCGCTTAGAATGAGCCGCCTCCTGGGTGAACGCGAGCTTGGTGCCTTCCTTGTCAAACTCCGCGCCCCAGAGGATCAGTTCTCTGATGCGCGTGGGCCCTTCCTCGACAAGCGTGCCTACGGCTTTCCTGAGACAGAGCCCGTCCCCTGCCCGAAGCGTGTCTTCCAGATGGATCGAAATTTCGTCCTCATCGGAAAGCACCACGGCTACGCCGCCTTGGGCGTACTGGCTGCTGCTCTCTGTGGGTGCATCCTTGGTCACGACGAGGACGTTGCCGTTTCGTGCAAGCTCCACAGCCGCTCGGAGACCAGCCACGCCACCGCCAATGATCAGAAAATCGGTCCCGATATATTCTTCCTGGTAGCCCATGCAATAACATTTCCGAGTTTTGATAATTTTGAACTTTGAACTATGATTTTATTGTTTCACCGGCGCTTCTCCCGGCTTAGCCAAAAAGGGGTTTTTCCCCTCGATGGAGAGGAGCTTGTTATTTTTTGGCTCAAAAACGAGGGTGACGCGTGCACCATCTTTCACAGAAGTTCCGCCGGCAGTCTGCCACTCGGCATCCCAAGTAAACGTCGCTTCGATCTGCCCATTCTGGGAAATCAGGATAATCATTCTTGAGTATTGGATATTGAAGTGGATGGTTGAATACTTCTTAAAGACATCTGCTAGAGACTTGGCAAAGTCATCCCGGTCATGGTATTGGTCGGATATGCCGGACAGGAAAGCGTCGAGGTCTTTCTTTTCATATGCGCTGGTCATATCCCGGAGAGAGGTGAGAATATTTTTGCTTTTCACGGCTACCTGCTCGGGCGGCAGCTTCTTGCTGTTGCAGGCAAATGAAGCCATTAGGAATACGAGACCGAAGAGCAGTGTCATGAGACGCCGCATGGGACCTCCATGAATGATAACGAATGATGGGTGATGAAAGAATACACGATGAAGGATGCATGAGCAAGAATTTTTTTTGCATCCCATTACAGGATTTTTTGCAGGAATTGCCCAGTATACGAATCGTTTATTTTCGCCACGTCCTCCGGCGTCCCTAGGGCCACGACCTGACCTCCCCGGTCACCACCTTCAGGACCTAGGTCGATGATCCAGTCCGCGGTTTTGATTACGTCGAGGTTGTGTTCGATCACCACGACCGTGTTTCCGGCGTCGACGAGCTGGTTTAGCATGTCGAGCAGTTTCTGCGTGTCGGCGAAGTGGAGCCCCGTAGTGGGTTCGTCGAGGATGTACAATGTGCGGCCCGTGGAGCGGCGCGACAGTTCCTTGGAAAGCTTTACTCGCTGGGATTCGCCGCCCGACAGCGTGGTGGCCGACTGGCCCAGAGTGATGTATCCTAGGCCTACGTCCATTAGGGTCTGGAGCTTGGATTTGATCGGAGGGACATTCTGGAAAAACTCGTAGGCCTGCTCTACGGTCATATTGAGCACTTCGGCGACATTTTTTCCCTTGTAGCGGATGTCGAGGGTTTCGCGGTTGTAGCGGCTGCCGTGGCATACATCGCAGGTCACATAGACGTCGGGCAGGAAGTGCATCTCAATCTTGATCAGACCGTCTCCTTCACAGGCCTCGCACCTTCCGCCTTTCACATTGAAACTGTATCGTCCGGGTTTGTATCCGCGCATGCGCGATTCCGGAAGCTGCGCAAATAGGTCCCGTGTGGGGCTGAAAACGCCGGTGTAGGTGGCGGGATTCGAACGCGGTGTCCTGCCGATGGGTGACTGGTCGATGTCGATGACTTTGTCGATGTGTTCCAGGCCTTTGATGTCCTTGTGCCTGCCTGAGCGCTCCGTGGAGCGATATAAGCGCTGGGCAAGCGCACGGTACAGGATATCGACAACGAGTGTGCTCTTGCCTGAGCCCGAAACGCCAGTTACGCAGGTGAGTACGCCGAGCGGGAACTGTACCGTGATGCTGTGGAGGTTGTTCTCCGATGCGCCCACAACGCTGATGGACTTGTCGAATTTTCTTCGGTTTGCTGGCACTCTAATGAATGCTATACCGGAGAGATATTGCCCCGTGAGCGACTCCGGGATTTTCTGGACCTCCAGGGGCGTGCCCTGTGCCACGATCTCACCTCCGTGGACGCCGGCACCCGGACCCATGTCGATCACATGGTCCGCGAGCCGGATGGTTTCCTCGTCGTGTTCGACGACGAGGACGGTATTGCCCAGGTCCCGGAGCCGGAATAGCGTGTCCAGAAGCCGACGGTTGTCGCGCTGATGCAACCCGATGCTCGGTTCATCAAGAATGTACAATACTCCTACGAGGGACGAACCGATCTGGGTGGCGAGGCGGATGCGCTGTCCCTCGCCTCCCGAGAGCGTGGCCGATCCCCGGTCCAGAGTGAGGTAATCGAGGCCCACATGCACCATGAAACCGAGACGCTCGCGGATTTCCTTAAGGATTCGGTGGGCGATGGTGCTTTCCTTTTCCGTAAGCGTGATCCCGGAGAAGAACGCCAGTGCCTGCTTGATGCTCATTTTTGTAATATCGTGAATGTTCAGGTTCGAGACTTTGACGGCCAGAGACTCGGGACGGAGGCGGCTGCCGTTGCAATCCGGACAGGTCTGGTAACTCATATACTGCTCGAGCTCCCACTGGGTCGCAAAAGAGTCGGTATCGTCGTAGCGGCGTTTCAGAATTTCCAGGATTCCCTCGAAGGGCTTGCAGGGTGCGCCTCTACCCGCCCGTCCGTTCATTGCTTTGGATCCATCATCACCGGTGCCGTTGAACAGGAGTTTCTGCTGGGCAGCTTTCAAATCCTTAAACGGCGTGTTCACATCGAACGCACAACCCTGTGCAATTGAGTCGAGCATCTGGAAATACTGAAAGGATGTACGTTTAGCCCATGGCTTGATTGCACCTTCCCGGAGGGAGAGGTTCGGATTCGGCACGATGAGGTCCTTGTCGAATTCGAGCAGGCCGCCTAGGCCGTCGCATGTCGGGCAGGCGCCCTGCGGGCTGTTGAAGGAAAAACTGTTCGGCGCCATTTCCGGATAGCTGATGTTGTCGTATATGCAGGAGAGTTTCTCGCTATAGAGTTGGTCTTTTTTTTGGTCCACCAGGTTGATGAGCACAATGCCGTCCGCCTGCTTGAGCGCGGTCTCTATGGATTCTGCAAGTCTTCGATCAACCCCTGGCTTGATTACGAGTCGGTCGATTACAATCTCGATATCATGCTTCTTCTTCTTGTCCATCGGGATGGGTTCGGAAAGCTCTTTGATCGCTCCGTCGATTCGCGCCCGCACGTAACCTGAGGCACCGGCTGCCATGAGTTCTTTTTTGTACTCACCCTTTCTTCCGCGAACAATGGGCGCAAGGACCTGGATTCGGGTTCCTTCAGGCAGGCCCATAACCGCATCGGTGATCTGCTGTACCGTTTGGGCTGCGATTTCCCGGCCGCATTTGTAGCAATATGGCTTTCCGATGCGCGCAAAGAGCAGGCGTAGATAATCATAAACCTCGGTCACCGTCCCGACAGTGGAACGGGGGTTCTTGCTCGTCGTTTTCTGCTCGATGGCGATGGCGGGGGACAGTCCGTCGATGGAGTCAACGTCGGGCTTGTCCATCTGGCCGAGGAATTGCCGGGCATAGGCTGAAAGGCTTTCTACGTACCTGCGCTGTCCCTCAGCGTAGATTGTGTCAAAGGCAAGGGATGACTTGCCGGAGCCAGATAAACCAGTGATTACCACGAGCTTGTCACGCGGGATTTCGAGATCGATATTTTTCAAGTTGTGCTGACGGCAGCCTTTGATGATGATTTTGTTCATGGATTTCCCGGGAATAGCGAGTAGCAAGGTAAAGAGCGAATTATTATATTACCACCCCGTGGGAAGGGAGTAAAGGATTTTATACCTGCTGACCGTGATTCCGTTCTCCTTTCCCGGATTTGTGCAACACAGAAAATCCTTCAGCCACTGAGATAGATGACAGAAAACCTAGTAGGGAACTGTAAAAGCGCGAAGCAAGTACGTCCAAACAATTTTCTTCTCTTATCTCTGTGTTCTCAGTGAAAAAACGTTGCCTTCCTGCTGAGAAAAGTGTGAGTCTTCAATAGCAAGGGATGCCCGGCAGCGGACAGCCTGTGAGAAGGGATGTGAACCTCACCTCATGAATTGTCAACTTGCCAGGGAAACGGGAATCGGACGGTCGTGCGTCTCCAACCTTGCAGTACTCCCTATCGGTTGTAGTAGTGGGGTGACTATAGTAAGCATTTTTTGCGGGGACTCCAGAATCTCTGACATTGCAAGGCATTTTCTCGTCCTTTTTTCTATAATCAAAAACCTAGTCCTCATTTATATTATTTATGCGCAAAATTCTTGACAATGGTTTTTCATTGTGTTAACTTTTTTCCACTTTTATAACAGCAGACAAGCGTTTCTCTTTTCCCGAGAGGCAATACCACATTATGATCGATATCAACGTATCACTTCTGATACAGCTTGCCAACTTCATCATTTTAATCATACTCCTGAACTTTATTCTTTTTAAGCCGATCCGGCAGATTATGCAAGAACGCGAGCAGGGCATCAGCTCGGCATTCGGCGATGCAAGGATCGCCCAGGAGCGTATGCAAAAACTGCTCGACCAATACAACGCTTCGCTGGCCGAGGCCAAGCAAAAGTCCACGACAACCTACAATGCGATCTACCAGCATGGGCTTGATGCACAGCGCGATTTGATTTCCGCAGAACGCGCCAAGGCAGGCGAAGCGCTTGACAAGGCCCGCGCCGAGATTGCAGCTGCATCAGAAGCTGCGCGAACCGACCTCAAAAAAGAGGCGGAGCGGCTCTCGCAGGATATAACCTCCAAGCTGCTTGGAAGGGCGGTGTAAAGGTGAGGGGTTCCATGATGAAGAAGATCACGCTGCTGTTCCTTTGCCTGGCTGGAATCTTTCAGGCAGCTTGGGCTATCGCCGATGAAGCAGGAGGCAACGAAGTAATGACGTTTACCGGTGACTGGCTGCCGAGGCTTGTGAATTTCGGCATTATTGCGGCCGTTGTCATATACTTTATGAGAAAACCGGTCCGCGATTTCTTTACGAACCGGACTGTAGAGATAGCCAAGGCTATACAGGATGCGAAGGAGACGCGGGAGCGCGCTGTCGCGGCGCTCGCGGACATGGAGCGTAAGATAAAGGATCTGGAAGTAGAAACAAACCGGATGGTCTCCGAAGCTCAAACCCGCGGTGAAAAAGACAGGCAAGCGCTCATTGAGGAAGGCGAAAAAGTCGCTCAGGACGTGCAGAACCAAGTGAAGCTTGGCGTTGAAATCGAGGTTCAGAAGGCCAAGACCGCACTGGCCGTAGAAGCCGCTCTTCTGTCCCTCGATCTCGCGGAGAACCGCATCAAGGAAAAAATCGGCATTCAGGACCAAGAGCGCATTGTGAAGGAGTATATTTCCAAGGTTGGAGGCAAAGCATGATCGGGACCGTTGCGAAAAGATATGCCAGGGCCCTTGTGGAGCTTGCCGATTCTAAGAACACCGTCGATAAGACGAAAGCGGATTTCGCGGCATTTGTAGCCGCGGTTGAGGCAGTGCCCGCAATGCAGAAGCTCTTTTCCAGCCCCGTGTTTACCCCCGAGAACAAAAAAGCGGTTATTAAGGAGCTGTCCGCCAAACTTAACATGCAGCCGTTGAGTCAGCGTTTTGTCGAGCATCTGGCTGAAACAGGCAGAATCAGGTACATCAACGACGTCCATGAAGCTTTTCTGTCCATTCTGTCGGAAAAGCAGAATCGAGCTGCCGTACGTCTTTCTACAGCGACCACTGTCAACAGCGGCGATTTGGCGGACATCAAGAAGAAGCTGGAAGCGCTGACCGGTAAGCAAGTAGACATCGATGCAAAGGTGGATGTGTCACTCATCGGTGGAGCCAAAGCGCAGATTGGAAGCACGATCTACGACGGATCCATCAAGAACCAGCTCAGCAAGCTACGCACTCGATTGACGAATTAGAAAAAACTGCAGACGCCAGAAGTCGGAAGACAGAAATCGGGAAGCCCGGTGATGTTACTGTCCTCTGATCTCTGTCCTCTGTCATCTGATCAAAGGAGTTAAACGATGCAGATCAAGGCACAGGAAATCAGTGAAATCATAAAAAAGAAGATATCCGATTTTGAAAAGTCTGTCGAGGTCGCCGAAGTCGGCACCGTGATTACCGTCGGTGACGGTATCGCCAAGATCTTCGGACTCGACAATGTCATGTCCGGCGAGCTTCTCGAATTTCCGGGCGGAGTCATGGGCATGGCGCTCAACCTCGAAGAGGAGAATGTCGGCGCGGTGCTCATGGGCGACGATTCACAGATCCGCGAGGGTGATATTGTTAAGCGCACCAAGAGGATCGCTGAAGTCCCCGTGGGCGACTCCATCGTGGGACGCGTGGTGGACGGCATCGGCCAACCCATCGATGGCAAGGGACCTATCGCTTCGAAAGAGTTCCGCAAGATTGAAGTGATCGCGCCGGGCATCGTGAAGCGTCAGTCGGTTCGCGAATCCCTCCAGACGGGTTTGAAGGCTGTTGATGCCATGATTCCCATTGGCCGCGGCCAGCGTGAGCTTATCATCGGTGACCGTCAGACTGGAAAGACTGCGGTCGCCATCGATACGATTATCAACCAAAAAGGCCAGAATGTCGTCTGCATCTACGTGGCCATCGGGCAGAAGCGGTCCACGGTGGCGCAGGTTGTCAAAACCCTTGAAGAGCATGGGGCCATGGAGTACACTATCATCGTATCGGCCACCGCGTCGGATCCGGCTCCTCTTCAGTTCATTTCACCCTACACTGGTTGCACTATCGGAGAATATTTCCGAGACAAAGGCGGCCATGCCCTGATCATTTATGATGACTTGTCGAAGCAGGCCACGGCATATCGTCAGCTCTCGTTGCTTCTCCGCAGACCTCCGGGACGCGAGGCTTACCCTGGTGACGTGTTTTATCTCCATTCCCGTTTGCTCGAGCGCGCGGCGAAACTGTCCGATAAGCTCGGTGGTGGATCACTTACGGCATTACCGATCATCGAGACCCAGGCAGGCGATGTGTCCGCCTATATCCCGACGAATGTGATCTCCATTACTGACGGTCAGATATTCCTGGAATCCGACCTTTTTTACTCAGGAGTGCGACCGGCCATTAACGTGGGTATTTCCGTGTCACGCGTGGGCGGCAGCGCCCAGATCAAGGCTATGAAACAGGTGGCCGGCACACTCCGCCTAGACTTGGCTCAGTATCGAGAACTTGCGGCCTTTGCCCAGTTCGGTAGTGACCTCGACAAGGCTACTCTGGCACAGTTGAACCGTGGCCAGCGCATGGTTGAGCTCTTGAAACAGGACCAATATAAGCCGCTGGCGGTGGAACTGCAGATTCTAGTGATTTTTGCCGGAACCAACGGTTATCTGGACGATATCCAGGTGAACGCGGTGAAGAAGTTTGAGGCTGAACTTCTTCGATTTGTGACTAGTAAAAATCAGGCGCTCCTAAACGACATTAAAACCAAGAAGCAACTCGATGACGACCTCAAGGCACGTCTGAAAAGCACTATCGAGGAGTTCAAAAAGTCCTTTACGGCGTAATTGCCAAATTTAGACCGAACGAAAAGATGGGACCCGAAACCCGAACCTAAAGTAGGTCATACATGCCCAGCTTAAGAGACATTAAACGAAAAATAATCAGCGTCAAGAAGACCCAGCAGATCACGAAAGCCATGAAAATGGTTGCTGCAGCAAAGCTTCGCCGCGCCCAGGACCGAGTGATCGCAGCGCGTCCCTACTCGCGCAAGATGCTTGCTGTGATCGCAAACCTTGCGGGCCGGGTCGAACGGGCGCAGCACGTGCTACTTGCCAAACGGGAACCCAAGCGGGTGAAGTTGCTAGTTCTCACCTCGGACCGGGGTCTCTGCGGCGCATACAATACCAATATCCTGCGTAAGGCCGTCGAAACAGTCAAGCAGTTCAAGGCGGAAGGCAAGGAAGTTAAGGTCAACGTAGTGGGCAGAAAAGGCCGTGATTTCTTCCGGAAGCGTTCCGCCTTCACGCTGGGCAAGGTCTGGTCCGAACTCGGCATGATCGACTATGACAAGGCCTCTGATGTTGGCAAAAACATTGTCGAGCGTTTTGCCGCCGGCGAAACCGATGAAGTGTATCTTCTTTATAACGAGTTCAAGAGCGTCATGCAGCAGAAAGTGATGCTTGAGAAACTGCTGCCCGTGGAACCGCCTGCTGAGGCGGATCCGTTCATGGCCGCTATCGATTATCTCTATGAGCCGTCGGCAGAAGCGATTCTGAGCTCTATCCTGCCGAAACACATCGAGGTGCAGGTCTACCGGGCGATGCTAGAAAGCCAGGCGAGTGAGATGGGCGCGCGCATGACTGCCATGGATTCCGCCACCCGGAATGCCAAGGACATGATCGAGCGCCTAACATTGAAGTTCAACAAGCAGCGCCAGGCCGCAATCACAAAGGAAATCTCCGAAATCGTCGGAGGCGCGGAAGCGCTAAAATAGGAATTTATTGGAAATTGAAGAGTGCAAATCGAAATTTGACGTTCCATTTTTCAATCTCCAATTTACAGTGACAATTTTTCAATCGGCATGTCTGCCATGCCGCAACAGGGGGTTATAATGAGCACAGGGAAAATAGTACAGGTGATGGGCGCTGTGGTGGACTGCGAGTTCCCCGTCGGAAACCTTCCCCATCTGATGAGCGCGCTCAGGATCGATCAGGCCGAAGACAAGAACGTCGGTACGCCAGAGACGCATCTGACACTTGAAGTCGCACTCCATCTCGGTGAAAACCGGGTGCGTACGGTGGCCATGTCGTCCACCGACGGTCTTATGCGCGGTATGAAAGTAACCGACACCGGCAAGCCAATTTCCATGCCGGTTGGCAAGGAAGTGCTCGGCCGCATCATGAACGTCATCGGCGAGCCTGTGGACGAGATCGGACCGATTACGACTAAGGACACGCTGCCGATCCACCGATCAGCTCCGATGCTGGAAGAACTTGACCCTACAAAGCAGCTCTTCGAAACGGGCATCAAGGTCATCGACCTCCTGGCACCGTACACTAAAGGCGGCAAAACGGGCCTCTTCGGAGGCGCGGGTGTGGGGAAGACCGTGATCATCATGGAGCTCATCAACAATGTGGCCAAACAGCATGGAGGTTACTCCGTGTTCGCGGGTGTGGGTGAACGGACCCGTGAAGGAAACGATCTCTGGACTGAGATGAAGGAGTCCGGCGTTATCAACAGAACGGCGCTGGTCTATGGCCAGATGAATGAGCCGCCGGGAGCGCGCCTGCGTGTCGCGTTGTCCGCCCTGACGGTTGCCGAGTATTTCCGCGACACAATGGGCCAGGATGTGCTCCTCTTTGTTGACAATATATTTCGCTTTACTCAGGCCGGTTCTGAAGTGTCGGCACTGCTTGGCCGTATGCCGTCGGCCGTGGGCTATCAGCCTACTCTTGGTACGGAAATGGGGGCCCTTCAGGAGCGCATCACCTCTACAAAGAAGGGCTCTATCACTTCGGTGCAGGCCATCTACGTACCTGCGGACGACCTGACCGATCCGGCACCGGCAACAGCTTTCGCGCACCTAGACGCGACGACGGTGCTTTCGCGCCAGATCTCGGAGCTCGGCATCTATCCCGCTGTCGACCCGCTCGATTCTACATCTCGCCTCATGGATCCTCATGTGATCGGTGATGAGCATTATGATGTCGCGCGAAGGGTTCAGCTCGTTCTCCAGCGGTATAAGGAACTACAGGACATCATCGCCATCCTCGGGATGGATGAACTATCCGACGAGGACAAACTTGCCGTGTCGCGGGCAAGAAAGATCCAGCGCTTCCTGTCGCAGCCCTTCCAGGTGGCGGAAGCCTTCACTGGCACGCCGGGTAAATACGTCCCTCTTAAGGAGACAATCAAAGGATTCAAGGAAGTTGTTGAGGGCAAGATGGACGACATCCCCGAGCAGGCATTCTACATGGTCGGCCCAATCGAGGAAGTCTTCGTGAAAGCAGAACAACTCGGATACAAACGTTAACTGTTAACGAGAGCGTCAACTCGGGTCATAATAAACGAAATTGAGCGCTGAGGATTGGAAAAAGAACATGGTCGCTGAAAAAGGGAAAATGCTCCTAGAGATCGTTGCGCCAAGCCGTCAGGTATTGCGGTCGGAGCGCGTGGACGAGGTGATCGCTCCGGGCAGCGAGGGTGAGTTCGGAGTGCTGCCCGGCCATACGCCATTTCTGACAACGCTCAAGGTCGGAATGCTTTCATACCGGGAAAACACGGAATGGCATTACCTAGCAGTGGAGTGGGGATATGCTGAGGTTGGGCCGGATCGCGTTGTCATCCTGGCTGAAGGAGCTGACCGGGCGTCGGAGATTGATATTTCTGAGGCACGGCTCGCAAAGGAGCGCGCCGAGAAGGCGCTGAGTGAAAAGCTTGACCAAAAAGACTATGAAAAAGCCCGCATCGATCTGCTCAGGGCAATGATCCGTATTCAGATTGCCGAGAAGCACGGCGGAAAGACGTAATCAGTTAGTTGCCTAATCGCATTCCTTAGTCAGAAGGCAGCCCTCATGGAGGTCTGCCTTTTGTATTTAACGGGCTGCGGCGACATATTCCTTGACAGCTCTGGTGACACAAATTATAATGATTCTAAACAATATGGATTTTGTTCAAACAAAACAAGAGCAGAAAAAATGTGCCAGTGTTCGTTTTAAGCGGACTCCACAGCGATTGGCTATTCTGGAGTATCTAGAGGGGAATACTTCGCACCCATCAGCGGAGGACATATTCCGGGCGGTATCGGTCAAATATCAATGCATGTCATTTGCTACCGTTTATAATACCATCCATGCGCTCACGAAGGCCGGGGTGCTGAGAGAACTTACCATCGACCCCGAAAGAAAGCGTTACGATCCCGACACCAGTGGTCACCACCACTTAATCTGCACGTCCTGCGGCAAGATCATCGACGTCTCGGAAAAAATCCGTATTGAGTTGCCGAGTTCGATGCCGGAAGATTTTACCATCCTCGGACACCATATCGAATATTACGGACAATGCTCGGCATGCAGATAAAAAAAGGTGAATATAGTAATCCCGCTGGTTCGTTCCCCTGGCATAATAATCTAATCAATGAGAATAAATTTTAGGAGGCTTCATCATGCGCACAGTAGAAATTAAACCAGGGATCCACTGGGTGGGAGCTATCGACTGGGCAGTTCGGGATTTTCACGGTTACATAACTCCGAACGGGACGTCGTACAACAACTACTTGATCCTTGACCAACAGGTGACACTTGTTGATACGGTGAAGCACGATTTCAGCGAGTATACACTGGATTCAATCCGCAGTCTGGTGGACCCGGGGAAAATAAAAAACATCATCATCAATCACATTGAGAACGACCACGTGTCAAGCATCGATCGCATCATGGAACTCACGCCCCAAGCCACGATCTATATCACTGCTCGCGGAAAGAAGGGGCTCGATCGTTTCTTTGATACCTCGCATTGGAACTTCAAGATCGTCAAAACCGGAGATACACTGAGTACGGGCGCCAAAGAAATCACTTTTCTCGAAACCCCCATGCTCCACTGGCCCGATTCAATGATGAGCTATGTGAAGGAAGACAAGCTACTTTTCAGTCAAGATGCTTTCGGGCAGCATCTCGCTTCTTCGGCGCGGTTTGACGATGAGTACTGCGATCAATTTTCCATGATCGGACTCGAGCATGCGGTGCGAGACTACTACGCGAATATTCTCATGCCATTCGGCACGCTCGTGAAGGCGAAGCTCGTCGAGTTCAAGAAACTGGGCGTTGAAATATCAATGATCGCTCCAGATCATGGCGTGATATGGAGACAGGGGCCGGGAAAGATTCTTCAAATGTATCTCGATATGGCAAACGATAAAGCCGACCTCAGGGTCGTGCTCGTTTACGATACGATGTGGCAGAGCACGGAACACATGACGATGCCCATCATGCAAGGTATACGGTCGGCCGGCGTTGACGTGGAAGTCATGAAGCTGCGGGCCACCCCGATGAGCAGGGCGATTAAGAGGGTATGGGAATCCCGAGCTATGCTGATAGGCACTCCGACGCTGAACAACATTATGTTTCCGAGCGTTGCGGAGTTTCTCACGCATCTCCGCGGACTCAGGCCAAAGAACCGGCTGGCGGGCGCATTTGGCAGTTTCGGCTGGGGCGGCGGCGCGGTGAAGGAAGCTTACGCTGAATTCAAAAGAATGGGCCTTGAAACGGTCGAACCCGGGGTCGAAGTGATGTACCGGCCATCCGAAGAGGATAAATTGAAGTGCTTCGAATTCGGAAAGCAGTTTGCGGAAAAAACCAAAGAATATCAAAAGAAGTTCGACGGCGGTTTCGTGGAGACCTGTTTACCAAATTCCAAGCCTTAAACTCAATCAGAAAATAATAACGATCGTTCCTTTCGGTTCCTGCGGCATATACGAGGTCGACTTTCGCAGACGGAGGGGATGTTTCTCATCGATCAAAGAGAAGGAGATAAATATGTGGAGATGCACCGTGTGCGGATATATTTACGACGATGTAAAAGAAGGAACAAAGTTCGAGAATCTTCCCGATGACTGGAGTTGCCCTGTCTGTAATGCGCCTAAAGATGCCTTTGTAAGAATTTGATATGCGCACAAATTACCCGGAATCGCAAGGCGGCAATGGCTCTGTCATTATCCGCCTTTTTTATGGGGTGTATGAGAAATTTAGGGGTAAATCGTGACTTTGATTTGTTTTTGCCCCATAATCTGCATAGTCATTTAGCATGCAGATTATGGGGAGGGCAGATGCCGGAACCAATAGTGGACCTGGAGCGTAAAAAAGAGACCCTGTACGCAAAGCTTAAGTCTGTGGGAGATTTTAGGCGAGGAAGCGTATCGGGAAATTACCGTAAGCGTGGGAAGGCAAGCTGTGTGGGCCCAAAAAGGACACCCTGGCCACGAGCCTCAATATTTATGGATAACGATGATCAAGGGGAAGAGTTATGCCAAGAGCATCGAACTGGAGCCGGAGATGCAACAGTGCGAGGAAGAGGTCGCTGGAAGCAATCAGGCATGCACTGGACCGTTGAGGGCACAGACCGTTTTTCTTAGATACAGTCTCTTTAGCAAGCGTTGAGAGAGTTTTTGGGAGCATTGGGCATGCGCTTGATTGATTTACCCATAAATTTGTCGCACAACCTTTTTTTGTTTGACAGCTTCCAAGGTACCCACTATAATTTATTATAATGGGTTCTGCCGTGAAACAGTGGGTGTTGCCCATGGCCGATAGTGGGTTATGAGCGTAAAAGCTTGGCCGGAATATAAACGGCCTTCCGAGAGACTCATTCTGCATGGGACGGCATCGCTTTCCATGGCCAGCTCCTCGCCGCCATTATCCGCAATAGCCGCGCAGGCCAAACGGCTATAGGCCTCGGAAAAGACCTCCTAGAACAATTCGAAAATCTGTCAGGCACTGAGCGGTTTGGCAGTGTGGAGCTTTGCGCTGTTAGGGGATTTAGCCCTGTCAGGGTAACGGATATTAAAGCGACGATCGAGCTGGTTTGGCGGTATCAGAAGCCGAGCTTGGCGGGCGTGTCGTTCTGTTTCGGCAAGAATTTTGCCCTTTACTACCAGCGCAGGATTAAAAATATCAACGAGGTTATTGTTTCGATGAGTCCTGATCGATACAAAGAACAAGATCATTCAGTATGAGATTATTTCTATGGGTAGTCTCACCGCGTCAATTGTCCATCCCTGGCATACTTTCAAAGTTGCCATCGGGGAGTTGAAGCAGCGGTCATTTTCACTCATAATCATTCGAGCGGCAACGCCAAATCCAGACAGGAGGATATTTTGCAGACCCGGCAGTTTGTTCGGGCCGGGCATGGGCTCGGGGTCTAGGTGCTCGATCATATCTTCACCGGAGGCCGATGCGTCTTTAGCTTCAGGTATAGTGGTCTGATTCAGCGCCCTTCGTAAACCGGTGCTCTCGTGACCGCTTGACTCTTTATGCGTAACGACCTAATGATCTTCATAATTGTTGCCGCTATCGCAGTCCTACTGTTTTTGATCGTCGTTCTCCTGATTGCGAGCGTCTTGCGGCGGGCGTTGCACAACCGGAAATTCCGGAAGCTTGACGTCCTCCGGCAGGAGTACTGGAATCGTGCCCGTCGTTTGCTCGATCGGGACGGGTTAGTTGGCCACGAAGCGGATTTTGCGACGGCCGCTGGTTCTCTCGAATGGCAGGCTGTCGAAAAGGTATTCCTGGAACTGATGAGCAGTGGCGTACCCGGCGGTGAACCGAAAATGCTTTTTCACCGACTCGGCTATGTAGCGTATTACGAGAACAGACTTGCCAGCAGAAACCGGCTGATCAGGGCTTCTGCGATTGACAAACTTGGAAGGATGGGGACCCAATCTTCTCTGCCGAAGCTGCTCCCGATGCTCAATGAAACAGAGCCGGAAATTCTGACCCTGACGGTGCGCGCGATGAGCCGGATCGGTGGGAAAGAAGGGCTGATGGCTATCGTGGAGCGGTTGCCTGTCCTCCTTGGACAAGGGCAGGTTACACGCAAGGCCATGGAAACTGCACTGCTGAATTTCGGTGAAGATGCTATTGCCGGCCTCATCGAGTACCGTACCCGGGATGCCGACCCTTGGATCATGTCCTGCGTTCTGGAAACGCTCTCCCATCTTCCTCCTGATGTACGGTCTCTTTCCTTGGCAACCGAACATCTGGCTGATAAGCATCCGGAGGTAAGGAGCAAAGCTCTGAAGGTCCTAGGGCGTGTTGAGCCGCCCTTTCCCGCCTTACTGTATGATTTAGTTCTCCCGCTCCTTGACGATCCTGTATGGTTTGTAAGGCTCCAAGCTGTAAAAATCGCAAAAAAGCTCGGTTGCACTAGGATGGCAAAACCGATCGGGAGACTCTTGTTCGATAAAAACTGGCGGGTGAGAAGCGAAGCCGCGTTCAGTCTTGCTCGGCTCGGCACCTGCGCCATGGATGTGTTTCTTGATGCGCTCATGACGCAGGACGTTTACGCCAAGGAAAGCATCTGCGAGGAAATTGAAAAATCACAGTTCGTTGACCAGCTTATTGAGCAGCTGGACAGCGACGACGAGACCCTTCTGGCAAAATCCTCTGCAATCCTCCGAATCATGCATTCTCTACGGTTCTCTTCTCCTCTCCTGGAAGGTTTAACGGCCAATCGCAATGTCCGAATCAAAGAGGAAATAAATAAGATTCTTGCGGCAGGTGTGGGACAATGAAATCAGCCACCATCACATTCATCATTTGGTTCAACTATTTTGTAGGAGCCTACTTCGGAGTAGTGAATACCATACTGGCATTCCTCCTTGCCCTGTCGCTGTTCTCTATTCTCCGACACATACAAAGGATCAAATTCGCCCCCATCAGGGATTTTCGTGCATCGCCAGAAACGCCGCCCGTCTCGATACTCATCCCTGTTCACAATGAAGAACAAATCGTGCTGAGAAGCGTGCATGCTGCACTGGCGGGAGATTACCCACTCTTTGAAGTCGTTGTCATTAATGATGGTTCGAAAGATGACACAATGCGGACGCTTATCAATGCTTTCCAACTCAAGAAGATCGACAGAGTATACCGAGCGTTTCTGAAGACCGAGCCAGTGAAGGGTTTTTTCGCCAGCGAGGGAACGCCGAATCTCCTTGTAATCGACAAGGAACACGGAGGGAAGGCCGATGCCCTCAACTGCGGGATAAACGCATCACGCTGTCCCTACTTCTGTTCCGTTGATGCTGACTCTCTGCTCGAAAAAGACGCGCTGATTAGGATCATGACGCCAGTAATAGAAAGCGGCAAACCGGTCATTGCTTGTGGCGGTGTTGTCCGCGTCCTTAACGGCGTGGAGCTGGAGGATGAAATCACTATCAAAAAGTTCGACCTGCCGGGGAACAGACTAATTCTTTTCCAGATCGTCGAGTATCTTAGGGGTTTTCTGTTTGGCAGGGTTGGGTGGGATTCATTGAATTCCCTCCTTATTCTCTCTGGTGCCTTCTCGCTGTTTCAAAAGCAGGCTGTCATTGAGGCCGGCGGATTCATGGTCGGGAATGTGTCCGAGGACATGGAAATGATCATACGGCTTCACCGGCTCAAACGGAGCCAAAAAAAGCCATACCGGATACGGTTCATCTCAGACCCCATCTGTTGGACCGAAGTGCCGGAAACCATGAGAATGCTTGCCCGTCAGCGGCGACGGTGGCATCTGGGGCTGATCCAGAGCATCAGTCAGAACAAAATAATGCTTTTCAACCCTCGTTATGGCACCATTGGCACGGTCGTAATGCCCTATTATGTGTTCTTCGAGATCATCGGTCCGATCATTGAGATGATCGGTTATGTGGTGGTGCCTCTATCCTATGTCATGGGGCTCCTTAGCATACAGTTCCTCATGCTCTTTTTCACGTTGGCCATCATTTACGGCGTATTTCTTTCGGTTGCGGGAATATTTCTCGAGGAAATCAGCTACAAGCGGTATCCCCGATGGCGGAACATGTTCCGTCTCCTCCTTTTTGGTGTATTTGAGAACTTCGGTTATCGCCAGATCAACTCGTTCTGGAGGTTGCAGGCGGTCCTTAATTATCTAATCGGCCGGACCGGATGGGAGTACGTGCAATACAAGGGGACGGGGAGCAAGAAGGGTGGTAAGCTGTGAGTACTCTGGATCTGGGCTTTCTCGCTCTTAAGCGCGGCGACAATCAGGAGGCGATCAATATCTTCAGGCGGGTACTTGACAATAAAAAAGAGGCCGACGCCTTCTTCGGGTTCGGGGTCGCTCACTATCATCTCGGCGATATCCTGACGGCTCGGTGGGCCTTTTATCAGGCACTGGAGCTGAATCGAGACCAAAAGGACTCACTGGCTTACCTTGCTCGCATTGACAAGACGAAAAAACACCAGAAGCCGGTTCCGACAAAGCAAACACGGTTCAGAGCCCGCAAAGATTTTCTAGAAGTTCACGATGGAACTTGGCGGGAGTTTTTCGTAAAGGGTGTTAACATCGGCGCTGGTCTTCCGGGATATTTCCCTGGCGAGTTCGCAGTAAAAAAAGGAACTTATCTCAAGTGGTTCAAACAAATAAAGGAACTTGGTGCAAATGCCGTTAGAGTCTATACGATACTTCCTCCGGAATTCTACGAGGCGCTTTACCGATTCAATGCACTGGGCCAGAAATTATATCTCTTTCAAGAAATATGGGCGGAGCTGCCGGAGGGAAACGACTTCCGTGACAGCCGCTTCATCGAAGGTCTCCGGCAGGATATCAAATATACTGTCGACGCCATTTTCGGCAACGCATCCCTGCAGGAACGTCCGGGATATCCTCACGGAATCTATGAATACGACGTCTCCCCCTTTGTTGCGGGGTTTATCGTCGGCAGGGAATGGGAGACCTGCGCAGTAAAAGGCTTCAATGAGGCTCATCTGCGACAAACCGCTGACTACCAAGGAACGTTCCTGCGGATTCAGAACGGAACACCGTTTGAGGTCTGGATTACCGAAATATGTGACTTTCTACAGAGCTATGAACATGAGAGTTATCAGGTCACCCATCCAGTTACAACGGTGAATTGGCCCACGCTCGACCCCTTGGAACACCCCTCAGAATCAACCTATGAGGACGAGTTCCGGAGGCAGGGGCTTCAGCCAGAGGGGTACCATGGTCCCTGCATCGACGTTCATAATGAAGATGTTGAATCGCTTGATCTTTCGAAAATCACGGCAATCGAAGGGAACGGATTCTTCGCTCTCTACCATGTATATCCCTATTACCCCGATTTCATGAACAACGATTATGTCGATCAGGAGAACCCCTACCTTGCCTATCTTTCAGCCCTTAAAAAGTACCATGGCAGTCAGCCGGTGGTAATTGCGGAATTCGGTGTGCCGTCCAGCAGGGAGGTCGCGCATTGGAACCGCTGCGGCTGGAATCATGGAGGCCATGGAGACCGGGAGCAGGGCCAGATCAACGGGAAACTTATGCGGACGATCCATGAGGCGGGAATGGCCGGGGGGATACTATTCAGCTGGTTTGACGAGTGGTTCAAACGGAACTGGCTTTTCCTTCCTGCCGAACTCCCCGCAGAGAGAAAACCTTTTTGGTATAACCTTCAGGACCCTGAAGAGAATTACGGCCTATTGGCTGCATATCCCGGATATCCGGAGAAGAAGGTAAGCCTGGATTGCCGTGCTGATGACTGGCGCGGTGTCGCTCCTCTCTACGAAAAGAAGGAAAACTCCATGGTCTTCCCATTCCATGACATGTCTGATGATAGCCGGAGGCTTCTGCGCCTATCTGTCCAGCACGATGAGGGCTTTCTCTACATCCTGCTCGAGACCGCCGGCATGATCGATTTTTCAAAAGCGAACTTTCTGATAGGACTCGATACCTGCTCAACAGGGGAAGGAGAACGTGCACTGCCTTATGGAACGAATCTAACGAGTCCCGTGGGCCTCACGTTTCTTATCCACCTGGCTGGAAAGGAAAGCAGCAGGATCCTCGTTGCGGCGTCTTATGACAAATACCTAAATGGCAAGACGGGTGTAATAAAACCTGACGCATCGGACCAAGGCGCATGGGTGATGATGGAGAATGAAACCAATATCCGCAGGATCAGCAAGGATGGAAAGCGCTTCTTTCCCGCGCGCGTTTTTACAATGAGCCATCTCCGCTTTGGCAGCCTTAATGTGAAAAACGAGGCCTACCATTCCCTTGCGGACTTTTTCAGCCGTGATAACAAAATTGAACTTCGCATCCCCTGGGGGCTGATCAATATCACCGACCCCAGCTCAAAGACGGTCTTGTGGATGGATAATAAAGGAGCGACAAGACAAGCCGAGGGCATACGCATACTCGCGATTTCCTATAAGCCGGAGGAGGGGAAGCTCGTCGCCCACGGGACTGGAGGAGCATCCAACCATACTGACTGCCTGCCGGTAAAGCTCGCCCCGCCGCAGGTAAGGAAATATTCCTGGAATGGATGGGAAACACCGATCTATCATTCTTTTCTGAAGGAAAGTTACTACCGCTATCAAAAGGTTCTTCAGGCAATTCCGGAGGCGCGATGAATCTCACTCGAAGGGAATTCCTGAAACTGAGCTACGGCTCTGTTGTGTTCCTTTCATTCGCCGGACGTGCAGTAGCAGATGGGATGAAAATTCCCGTGCTTATGTATCACGACATCTCTTCCCGGGGGAGCGAAAAGGAAACTCTGTCGCCCTGGCTTTTTGCCGCCCAGATGGAATGGCTTTACGACATGGGGTACCGTGCTGTTTCATTCCGCGACCTTGCTTTACTAGACCGGGAAGACGCGAAGCGGACTGTAGTGATAACCTTTGATGACGGGTACACCTCGTTCATGGACTACGCTTTTTCTCTTTTGTCTGAGTACGGTTTCAAGGCTACAATTAATGTTATTGGGAAATATATGGGTGGGTTTGTGAGCGGTAATGATCCGCGGTTGAGCTGGGACGAATGCCGCTTCCTCGTCAAGAGTGGGCTGGTAGAGATCGGTTGCCACACCTATGATCTCCATACATGGTATGGCCGTCAGTCCCGGTCGCATGCGACTGAAGCGTTTAATGAAAAACTGGTGGATGACCTCGCCATGTTTCAAAAAATCATCATTCAAGAACTCGGACGTCCCGCCGTTGTGCTCGCGTGGCCTTACGGAATGCATAATAATCAGAGTATTGAGATTGCGCGGAAAGCAGGTATGCATTTTATCCTGAACTCCGAGGACGGGTACTTTGCAATGAACGGCGATCAACTCGATATTCCGAGGCTGACCATCAGTAATGATACAACGCTCAAACTGTTCCGTGAACGAATCGAGATGCGATTATGAGAAAGAGAATCATTCCGATTGGTGTCATTTTGCTCTGCCTGTACTGTTCCCCGATGTTCGCGGAATCTGCGGCCGGAGGCGGCGGGGAGGGGGACAGTGCGCCCTATGAAAAGGCCATCAGCGAAGCGAAGAATAGCAGCGATGAAGCGCTGCTCAGAAAAAAGCTCGGTGATTATTACGTGTCGAAGGAAGACTACCGGCGAGCCGCAAGCGAATATGTAAAAGCACTTTCCCTGAGCTCCCAGTCATTTACGGCTGCAGAGCGTCTACAAATGGCTGTTACACTCTCCTGGGCTAATTATCTCGATGATGCCGTCCGCGTACTCAGGGAGCTTCTTGCAGTAAACCAGAATGACCGAGACGCCCGGATTCAACTGGCAAGGGTCCTTTCCTGGAGCGATAAACTGGACGAGGCCGCGGCAGAGGCCGACGTCGTGTTGAAGAATCATCCCGAAGACCAGGCTGCATTAGTCATCAAAGCGAACACTCTCCGCTGGCGAGGAGATTCCAAGGCAGCAATCCCAGTTTATGAAAAAGCGCTTGCCCAGGGTGAGGACTTCGAGGCGCGGATCGGTCTAGCTTATGCCTATCTCGATATCGGTGAGAAGGATAAGGCGCAAGAAATCAGCCGGCCCCTGAAACCGCTTTTTGCAGCCCAGGAAAAAGAATTGACGAAATTTTCAGACTCTCTCTGCGGCGTTATGGCCTCCCATATCGGGCTCCAGTATAGCTATTACAATGATTCCGATGACAACATTGTCAACCGAACATCGTTATCATACGGCTTCTGGGCCGGAAAATGGGAAACGGAAATTTCCTACCGGCAAACCGATGGTGAGGATCCGTTGCGGGATGAAAAGGCGGAAGACCTGTGGATCAACGCCCATACCCAAGCGGGCAAGTTTGGCGCCGGAGCCGGAATCGGTATGAGCCAGACTGACGGGAGCCATGACATTTTCGTCGGCCAAGCAAACGCTAACACAGACAGGGGCTGGTGGACCATCGGCGTGGGCACTGCGAGAGAATTTCTTTCGGACACGGCGCAGCTTATCCAAAATAGGATTGTGCAAACAAGCGGAGCGCTGAATCTTTCAGAAAAAGCCTCTCCGAGACTAACCTTTACGGAAAGCTATACGTATTCCGGCTACTCCGACAGCAATGACGCGGGCGATATGCGGCTTGGAGCGAGATACGAAATTCCTCTGGCCCCGTTCAAGATCGCGACGGGCTACCGCTTCAGATACTGGGATTTCAGGCGTCAGAGCGAGGGTGGATATTTTGATCCCTCAGACTTTCTCTCTCAACAGGTATTTGTTTCTCTTTATGCTGAGACGAACGGGTATTACGCCTATCTGGAGCCATACGTTGGGCACCAGGCGTTCACGCGGTACGGAGCAAAAACCAGTAATACATTCGCCGGTGGATCCGGATCGGTAGGATGGAAGATGAAAAAATGCACTTCACTCGAGATAAGCGGAGAAGGTGGAAACTACGCCGGTGGATCGACGTCGGGGTTCAATTATTATCAAGTTGGATTCAGGCTGATCGTTAATTTTTAAGGAGCGGATTAATTTATCTCTAGCTGACTATGCCGAAAGCGGATACAAGCTTCAACAACGGATTTGTCGATGCGCACGTTCATGTTGAGGATACACGCGGTCTGGAAACGGTCAAGGCTGCGGGTATTTCGGCCGTGCGCGATGCGGGAACGCGGAGCGGGGCAGGTCTCGGCATGAGCAGGAAAGGCCTGCACGGGGAAAAACTTCTAGTCATTTCAGCAGGACGGGCACTTTCAAAGGAGGATGGGTATGGTTCGCATTTCGGCAGACAGGTCGGGACCAGAGATGAAATAAAGTCGGAAATTGAAAGGTTAAATAAAGCCGGGGCTGATATAATAAAAATCATGGTTTCTGGCATCGTGAGTCTGAAAAAGCCGGGTGTGATTACTAAAGGGGGCTTTTCTGCCGATGAAATCAAGTATATAGTCGGTGAAGCCACCCGGCTAGGACTTGCAGTCATGGCTCATGCAAACGGAGAAAACGCCGTCATTTCCGCGGCAAGGGCAGGCGTCCGATCGATCGAGCATGGTTTTTTCATGACAGAAAAATCGCTTGAAGCCATGGCAAAAGCAGAGACATTCTGGACACCGACAGCCGGGGCTCTGGCCCGTGTTTCCGATTTGAGCGGGGTTTCAGCCGAGACAAAGGCGTATATCAGCGGCCTCATAAGAACCCACCTAGAGATGATCGGTCGTGCGTATATCATGGGCATTCCCTTGGCGATCGGCACCGACTGCGTCCTGCCTTGCAGAGGGTACGAAAAAGCATATGTTGCAGAGCTGTCATTTTTTGAACAAGCGGGGCTGCCTCGCGATATTGTTCTCCACATCGCTGTAAAGGGTGGGAGAAAGCTGCTGGGAATATGATGTACTTGGGTTATGGGTCAGTGGCAGTAGGCACGAAAGACAGCCAGGCGGTCTAGGTCTGGTCCAGAATTTTGGATTATCCGTGATTAAATACTTTTTCAAGATTATTGCCGGAGGTTATCATGAAAATAGGCATTCTGTCGGGCGGTGGTGATGCTCCGGGCCTTAATGCAGTCATCCGAGCCGTAGTCAAGACGGCGAATTTCAAGTACGGCTGGGAGGTGACCGGCATTATCGACGGCTTCGAGGGGTTGCTTACACCCACGAAGACACGGCAACTAACATCGTGGAACACGCGCGGTATTCTTTTTATTGGCGGAACCATACTTGGCACGACGAACCGGGGTAATCCCTTCGCGTACAAGACCGTTGTGGGTGGCAAGGAGATTGTCGAGGACATGTCGCCCATGGTCCTGAACAATATCAGTGAGCTGGGCCTCAATGTACTTGTCGTTATTGGCGGTGATGGCTCGCTCAAGATCGGGAACGGCATTCACAAACTGGGCGTCCCGGTGATCGGCGTGCCGAAAACCATTGACAACGATCTTATGGCTACGTATGTGACCTTCGGTTTTCAAACCGCGGTAGACACCGCAACGGAAGCACTTGACAAGCTGCACACCACAGCGGAGAGTCATCAGCGCGTCATCGTTCTGGAGGTCATGGGCCGTTACGCCGGATGGATAGCCCTGCAAGCGGGTATGGCGGGAAGCGCCGATGTCATCCTCGTCCCCGAGATTCCGTTCAGCATGGACGATGTTGCTAAAAAGCTTCTGGATCGGAAAAAAGCGGGAAGCAAATCAAGCATCGTGGTTGTGGCCGAGGGAGCGAAGCCGGCGGGAGGAGAGATGGCGGTGCGCGAGAAGGCAGCTGACGGGTATGTGCTCAGGCTTGGCGGTATGGGTGAGATCGTGGCGAACGAAATCGCCAGGCGTACGGGATTCGAAACGCGTGTGACGGTACTCGGTCATGTGCAGCGCGGCGGTAGCCCTTGCCCCTTTGACCGGCTACTGGCAACGAGGTATGGGGCCCATGCCGTAGAGTTAATAGCCCAAAAGAAATTCGGTGAAATGGTCTCCTATCAGCCACCGATAATCACCTCGGTGCCGCTAGGGGATGCGATCAGCAGCCTCAAGCTCGTTGAACCTGACTGCGAGCTGGTGAAGATCGCCGAAGGCATGGGAATCAGTTTCGGCAGATGAGCCTTTTTTTCTTCACAATATTTGCGGTTTACGGCGGGATTCATATTTATGCATTCTTGCTTGCTCGGAACGCGCTCGGCTTCGGCGCTGGAACCGGCTTAGTCCTTGCACTTTTCATGGTTCTAATGGTAGCTGCGGTGTTTCTAATCCGCGCCCTCGAGGCCTACGCATATGAACGCACGGCCCGCGTGCTGGCTTACATCGCCTACATCTGGATGGCAATGCTGTTTCTCTTTTCCTCCGGTTCCTTCCTCATCGAAATCATCAACCTTCTCATTCGGAGTTCAGGCTGGTTAACGCGAACAAACGTTGCTTCCATCCTTGTCACGCCGCGTATCTCCTTCGCTGTTAGCCTGGCGCTTGCGCTTGCGATCAGCGCTTACGGTTATTTCGAAGCGCTCAACATCAGACCGGAGAGGGTCAGGATCGAAACAGAGAAACTTCCATCCGGGATGGACCACCTCACGATCGTACAGATCTCGGATGTGCATCTCGGCCTTATCATCCGGGATAACCGACTTAAAAAAATACTGGGCGTTGTCAAAGCCGCGAAACCCGATATCTTCATCTCCACAGGCGACCTCGTCGATGCACAGATCAACCACCTGACGGGCCTTTCCGATCTTTTGCAGGCGGTAAAGCCCAAATATGGGAAATACGCCATCACCGGGAATCACGAATACTTTGCCGGTGTCCAAAAGGCGATCGATTTTACGAAGAAATCCGGATTCAAAGTCCTCCGGAATGAGGCTGTAGCAGACGGGCCAATTGCGATAGTCGGCGTAAATGATGGAACAGGCGTCCGATTGGGTTTCGAGAAGCCCGTCGTCGAGAGTACGCTTTTCTCAAAGTCCCCACGGAGCAAATTCGTCCTTTTTCTGAAGCATCAACCGCTGATCGATCGGAACTTGCTGGGATTGTTTGACCTCCAGATTTCGGGCCATACACATAAGGGGCAGATTTTTCCTTTCACCCTGTTGACGCTTCTTTCCTATCCGCTGAACGCGGGGGATTACACACTGGGCAAGGGATCATTCCTGCACGTTAGCCGCGGCACCGGCACCTGGGGCCCTCCGATCCGTTTCCTCTCGCCACCGGAAGTAACGGTCTATGAGCTTGTGAGGAAACCCACCCTCTGATTTATCCCGCATAACTGGCGTGCTGCTGATGAAAACGGCCGCTCCTTTTCTCCTCTCTTTTTCTCATGGTCCTGTCGGGATGCATGACCGAGCGCGTTCAGCCAGTCAAGGAATATCCTTTTTTTTGAGCTTAAGCTATCCACCTTTCTTGTGAAAAAAATAGAATACGATGGACGTGGACTTCCATTATTCTATAGCACCTTGCCTGATTGGCCGGGCAAACCCGAGGAAATGTTCGCTATCGTAAAGGACGTGAACGAAGTCATACGATATCGGGTCGTCGCGCAGCAGAAACCCGCTATGAACAAGCCCACAGGGGCTGTTTTCGAGTGGATCGCCAAGGGTTAGAAGGAGGCCGGGTCATCTCTAAGGGTAAGCTTCAATCGGTTTCCAGACTCGGGAAGAGAAGCTGCGGTATTATCTGGCGTTCAAAGCGGCCCCGCGGGTCATGGCAAGCGTTACCGGTTTCGTCGACTTTCTTACTTGAGGAACATGTCGAAGTGCCGGTGAAAATGGTATTTTTGTTATGCAGCGGACAGCGATATGCCCATAAAACAGAAGACATCGGCGTGGTTGAAAAGAAAGTGTGGATGACCGTCCAGAGTGAAAAAATGGCTCGCGTACTATTTCTTTTGCGCCAGCCCGCCGGGGATCACAAAGCGGTCCCGGATGATTCTCCTGAATCTTGGTGTGTAGATAAGCTCAAAGACATCTTCCTTCCCCGGGAAAAGATTGAGAGCCGCCTGCTTGGTACCCCTCATGATCTCGAAGGCTTCGCGCAGCGTCAAGTCGGTCTGTTGCATGAGGATTGCCTGGTTAAGATCCACGATAAACCGCAGCATCCTCATCCTCCTGTCTTCCTCGCGCAGCGATTCGTTCATTTTCTCTCCTTGAGTGATTTATGTCGCACGTTGACGCATGATACTGCTGTCGACTGTTTTTTTCAAGAGCGGAAAGGGGTACAAGGGTGATTAAGGACTAATTTTAGTTGTCCGGTTGTGCATTGAAAGGGAATATTGAAGGCTCGAAAAAGGCCTGGGCATTTGAATGATGAATAATAAAGCAACGTAAACAAAGCAGGAAGGGCAGCCTTTAACCGCTTCCCTTCCTGCAGTTGATATCAGTATCCCCACTTGAAGTTTTGGTTTCATGGAGGTAACTTTTGCTGCTTATTTTTTGCCACCCTACTGGGGTCCTCCCCTCAAGAGAGGCGTGATAATTCGATTGAGATTCGCCCCAGCTTGACCGAAGAGGTTCATTCAGCGGCCCGTATGCGTTCGAAGGTTCCGCTTTTCCCGCCCGATTTTTTCAAAAGGACAATATTAGTTACTGTCATGGAGCGGTCCGCGGATTTGCACATATCGTAGATTGTGAGCCCCGCAACTGCAACTGCGGTCAGGGCTTCCATTTCAACGCCTGTCCGGTCGGTTGTCGTAACCGTGGCTCGGATCAGTACGCTCGACATCTCATGGTCCGGTTCAAACGCAATCACGACTGCTGAAAGACGTAGCGGGTGGGTAAGGGGTATGAGTTCAGGAGTTTTTTTTGCAGCCATGATGCCCGCCACTCGGGCAATGCCGAACACGTCTCCCTTGGCGACCTTCCGATCAAGAATGAGCGAGAGCGTTTCGGGCAGCATGGTGACACGGCCCTCGGCAATTGCCTCGCGAGCAGTTTCCTCTTTGCCCGAGACATCAACCATGCGCGCGGCGCCCTGATCGTCGAAATGCGTAAACTCAGCCATGCTTTTTTATTGATCCTCTCTCATTCCTGGATTTTAACCCCCGATTTTCGACATGGTTCTCCGAAAGCATCCCGGTTCAGATTCCGAAAGGTGATGACACTTCGGCTTGATCTCAAGAGCTCGCCTGAGCAGATGTTCGAGCTCCGCGTCATTGCATCCGCTTCGCAGGGGAGACTTGACATCGATCTCCCTGTCGGACAGAAGGCAGGGCCGCACCTTCCCGTCCGCGGTCAGCCGAAGACGCCTGCAGGAACCACAGAAATGCTTGCTGATGGGACTGATGAATCCAATCACACCCTGGGCGCAGGGTATCTGGAAGTTGGCCGAAGGGCCTGCGGATGGGGATGACGTGAACGGCACGAGTGCGCCGAATTTCCTTTCAATCGCAGCACGGACTTGGTCCGATGATATGCACTCATCCTTGTGCCAGCGGTCCTTTGCGCCGATTGGCATGAACTCGATAAAACGTACGTGGAGCCTTCGCTTAAGCGTTAAAAGGGCGAAATCAACGACTTCATCGTCATTCAGCCCCCGAACCGGCACCATGTTCAGTTTGATCGGAAAAAAACCGAGCTCTTCAGCCCGGTTGATGCCGCGCCAGACCGCATGCCAGTTGTCGCTTCCAGTAATCTTATGGAACCTGTCAGGCTTCAAGGAGTCTAGGCTGATGTTGAGGCGCGGTTTCCCGGCTAGCACCAGGTTTTCAATCATATCTGCGAGAAGCACACCGTTCGTGGTCAGACTGATGTCCTCGACCCCTCTAAATCGACGAAGCGATGCGATAAGGTCGACGATGCCGCGCCTCAGGAGCGGTTCTCCGCCGGTCACCCGGATTCGGGAGATCCCGAGCCGCGCCGCAATGGACACGAGCCGTTGAATTTCCTCATAGGTTAGTATGTCCCGGTGCTCCAGCATCTTCATCTCCCCTCGGGGCTTGCAGTAGACACATGCAAGATTGCACCGGTCAGTCACGGAAATCCGCAGATAGTCGATGCGGCGGTGATAGGAGTCGACAAGTGTCATGGAAAAACTTTACCACAGAGGGTGGGGTTGTTCAAGATAAAACTCATGGCAGGCGTTGACACGAATAGCACGAAAATGCCCGGGTCATTCGATTTTTATCCAGCGGCCATTTTTTTTCTCAACTTTAAAAAGCAGCTTGATTGAGGCGTTGTCCCCGCAGTAGATATATTTCATATGTGTCTCCGAAAACCGCACCTCAACCAAGTAGGTGCTTTTGCAGAAAACCAGTTTTTTCAACATCCTCTCATCGAGCCATGACTCATTCGCCGGAAGGGCTTGAAGTTTGGAAACATCATATTTCAGATCTTTCTCATTCCTAGGTAAATCATGATTGCTGAAGAAATCGCCAATTTTTTTCATGAGCACGGCTTCTGCTTGCCTGCTGCTTGTCGTTAAACCGTTTAAAACGGGTTCTTTTGCAGATGCCCTTGTCTTTTCTGCAATGGCGAAGGAGCGTTGCTCGACCTCTAGGTGGGGCGTCTTCTTCTTAGATGCCACAGCGTAATCCTGCAGATTTGTGCAGGCAGGAGCCTCAGATGCTGGGGTGGTTTTTTCCATGCGTACTGATTCCCCTGCAGGTGCGGCCTGCTTTGCACGATTGGCCTTATCGAAGGTGGTAGCTGTTTCTTCGTCCTTGCGAACCGGCAGCGAAGGTGCCGTGTATTCAAGTTTCATATCCAGTGATTTGTAGGCCTGCGATTGTGGGATCTGCTGTGAAGGGAGTGAGGAGTTTTCTTCTTTACGCAGACCATTCAGTTCTTGATCAGACAGGGATAACCCAGGGCTCGCAGCATACTGCCCCGTTGAGAAACGTTTCGCCGGCAGTTTAAGGGATCGGGATGAGAGGTCAATGTTCCTATAGACATAGAACGCGCTGACGATCAGCAAGATAATAACCGCGGCGTGGATCGGCATTTTGATGAGGAGCGGGAAAAAGAGTTTTTGGAACAGACTTTTTTGCTCAGTCTTTTCTGAATGGATCCTTACCATGATTTTCTTTGTTATCCAGTTGAGGCTCCATGTCCTCGATGGTCTGCATGTGCACGATGGTTTTTTGCAATTCGAGAAAAGCATCGTTGCAGACCGAACACGTCTGGAGATGGGCGTCTATTTCTGCTTTTTCTTCAACCGTGACCGAACCGTCGATATATTCGGAAAGCCTGTGACGTATTTCATTATGTCCCATTGAAGATCTCCTACAACATGCTAAAGTCAGTCTTTTTTGCCATTTTGTTTTTCTGAACAAGTGAGTTTTTACCGTTTTCGCGTAATTTCAGCACGCTTCTTATACCATCATGAGGAAAATCCTGAAAATCGCAGATGTATCGTCAAACTATTAAGCTTAGAACACAGAGAACATACGGTATTCAGTGAGTTATCAGTCACTGGTATTTCCCCCCAGATGCCTCTTATTACCCAGCGTTTCTGATCCTTGATGGATCAACGACGAGAGCACAGGGTATCTTATTGAAAAAACAGGCGCGGCATTTAGTTGGCATTTCTTTGCGGCCTCTGTGTTTCATTCTTGCCTATCTGGTATTCATAAAACTTTCGACTACATCATCGGGAGAGTCAGTACCTCACGAAATCCTTGTCCGTACATCTGAGCCTTTAGTTGTACCTCCTGCCGTTTGAGTCTGATGAGCGCAGACTTTTCTTTTGAAGGCGAGTAAATTGTGATTTGGCCGCCGTTTGTCAAAAAACGGTTCGTCAAGAGAAAATGCCTCGCATTCATTGTTTAAGCCCGTTCTTCAAGGGGCTAACGATTATGCCTGTCAGCTAAGTAGTGAATTTAGACTCTCCCCAGAAGGAACCGAGATTTTTGTACAGTGGCACAAATGTGTTCTGCACGGCCTCGTAGGCTTCCCCATAAACATTTGTACGTCAGCAAGTATTTTGTTTAGCATCCTTTTCTGTTGTCTGCTCACCGGCGTCTCGAAGCGTTCAGATCGACCTGCTGTAACGAGGGTACAATGGTTGCATCGGTCCGATCCAAACATTTCGCTACTTCCTGTTTTTTGAGACAATGCTGCCGCAGGCTATGTACCATTTTGCATGGTATGATGATTGTATCTCAAAAATTTTACTTTTGCATTGCTAAAATGATATTATAAATGATAAAGAGTAAAAAGGAGGACACTATGACGGAGAAAGTAAAAATTTTCGGGAAAGCGAGCTGACCGCATACAGAAAAAGCCAGGTCGGCTTTTCGCGACAATGCGGTCTACTATGATGTCAAGGCGGAAAGTGAAAAACTGGATGAGATGCTGAGATATTCAAAGGGTGTGCGGAAGGTACCGACTATCGTGGAAGGTGGCAAGGTAAGCATCGGCTATGACGGCGGCGCATGAGGAGTATAGGGGCGGCGGTCTGCCGCCCAGAGTTATATTTTGCCAAGGGTCAGAGAGCTGATCGGCAGTAATGATTACAAAAACGATATTTCTAGGCAAAAATATTTTGAGAGGAAGAAGATAAAGAATGACTCTAAGCGGTTTTGTCCTAAATAAGGAAGAGGCAGTGCTTTTGATTATTGATTTTCAGGAGCGTCTTGCCGCAATCATGAAGGAGAAAGACAAAGTCGTGAAAAACTGCCAGCACCTGCTTGAGTTGGCGAAAATGCAGGGTATCCCGGTCGTCGTGACTGAGCAGTATCCCAAAGGCTTGGGCAGAACCGTGCCTGAGCTCCGGTCGGCAGTTCCGGACTATAAACCGATTGAAAAAACGGCCTTCAACTGCTGTGGAGAGCCGGCATTCGTAGCGGACATCAAAAAACTTGGGAAGAAGCAGATTGTCATTACCGGCATGGAGACGCATATTTGTGTGCTCCAAACCACGATAGGGCTCTTACAGCTTGGCTTCACCGTTCATGCTGTGCAAGATGCAATAATTTCGCGAACAAAGGATAACTGGAGGACCGGGATTGCGTTCATGCGTGATGCCGGCGCTGTCGTGACGTGCACGGAGACGGTTCTGTTCCAGCTCCTTAAGGTCGCGGGTACTGAGGAGTTTAAAAGAATATCGCAGAGAATAAAATGATGAAGGAGATGGAAGTCGGTAAACTTGGCACTACATTGGACTAAAACAAATCCACGAACATTTGAATCAGCCTGTTTCCTGACTTCTCACAGAGGTTCACTATGGTGCAACAACAAATTATCCCAGACGATGTAAAGAAGGTAATTAAAGAAACATTTGATCAGGGGTTCAGGGAAGACATTGTCGTCGAGGTTTATACCCAGAAGGGCACGAATGACCAGTTTAACGATGCGGCAATTGCCCTCCTTCAATCCCTTGCCGAGCTCTCGGACAAACTGAAGGTGTCCTACCATACCGTGGGTGATGAACAATCGGCGAAGCGTAATGTCACGCGTACGCCGACAGTGCTCATTGCTCCGGACAAATATCATATTCGCTACACGGGTGCCCCAGTCGGCGAAGAAGGAAGGTCGTTCATGATCTCTCTCATGATGGCCTCCACCGGGAATACCATTCTGACAGAGCCCGCATTGGCAAAAATCAGGGAGCAGCTGCATGATAAGCGGGATATCAGGGTTTTCGTCAGCCCCACCTGTCCCTACTGCCCGCAGCAGGTTCTTGCCGCATTCTCGGCCGCGATCGCTGCACCCGATCTCGTGTCGGCCGAGGCCGTCGAGATCTACGAAAACCAAGAACTAGCGGAGAGTCTCGGGTCACTGGCTGTGCCGCAGACTTTCATCAACAATACCTTTACGGGAGCGGGGCTCCAGCCGGAGCCGTGGTTCGTGGAATCGCTGCTTTCGCTCAAGGAGCCCCAGGTCGCGTCAACGCAGATTTCCGGTGAACCTGTGGAGAAGGACCTTGTCATCATAGGCGGTGGACCGGCTGGACTGACGGCGGCGATTTATGCCGAGCGCGCAGGGCTCGACTGTATAGTGGTTGAGAAGAGCAACCTCGGCGGCCAGGTGGCGATTACACCGGTCGTGGAGAATTATCCTGGCTTTATGCGCATCGGTGGCAAAAGCCTCATAGACCTCATTGCTCAGCAGGCGGCCCAATATTCCGAGATACATATTGGTGAGTTCGTGACGGAGGTGTCAAGAGACCGTGAGGACGGCAGGTTCTCGCTCAAAACGAATCATGCCATTTACCTCACCAAGGGCATAGTTATTGCCACCGGCGTGGGTAACCGGGCGCTGGAAGCACAGGGCGCGCAGAAATTCTACGGAAGAGGAGTCAGCTACTGCGCAACCTGCGATGGCTACTTCTTCAAGGACGGGAAACAGGTGCTTGTGGTAGGAGGCGGTAACACGGCGATTACCGATGCGCTCTACCTTCACAACATCGGCGCAAAGGTGATGTTGGTACATCGGCGTGATGAACTCCGGGCGGAAGCGAGGCTCCAGGAGAGCTTCCGACAGGCTGATATTCCGGCGCTGTGGAACAGCGAAGTCCGGGAGATCACGGGAGAAAAAGTTGTCAAAGCTGTAAAGATTGAAGACAAGAAGAGCGGCAAGGTCAAAGAATTGGTCATGGATGGGGTTTTTGTCGCCATCGGTTACGTTCCGAACAATGACCTCGCGAAACAGCTCGGCCTTGAGCTCGACGATCAGGGATACATCAAGACCGATCTCATGACCATGCGGACATCGGTTCTCGGAGTGTACGCCGCGGGCGATATCACGGGCGCGCCGAAACAGATTGTCGTCGCTGTGTCGCACGGTTCTACGGCCGCCATGACGGCATTTGAAGATCTCACGAGCCCATCTTGGCTGAAACAGGAAAAAGTGATCGGGGCGGCCGCAGCCGCGAAAGCCCAGGTTGGGTAATACTGCCGTAGCAGGCATGAAGAGATAGTCGGCCAAAGGAGAGAAGTGACGAGTCGAGGGGCCGCACCGCCAATGCGACGCCCCTCGTTAAAGCTGGCAGTTTAGTTAAACTGTACCGTCGGCACTTGCTTTTCCGCCTGCGGAATTTCATAGTATTGGGCTTCGTTCACTCCTGCCAGGGAAGCAAAGAATCTTCCAAATACGGTCCTTCGATAAGTGTTGAGCGCCTTCACGTCGTCATTGTACCGCATCCGTTCCACGGCGATCCGGTTTTCCGTTCCCTCTAGGCTGTCCTGCAGCTTCAGGAATGATTCATTGGCTTTGAGCTGGGGATAGGATTCCTGCAGCATCAAGAGACGAGAAAGGACCCCTTCCAATTGCTGCGATGACTGGATCTTGTCCTTCACTGTGGCCGCCTGAAAATATTTTGTTCGCGCATTTGCGATATTTTCGAACAGTTCCTTCTCGTGTTTGGCGTACCCTTTCACGGTTTCCACGAGATTCGGGATCAAATCGTAGCGCCGCTTCAACTGGTTTTCTACTTGGGCCCACTGCGATTTCACCTGTTCATCCATGGACACAACCTGATTGTACTGGCTTATCCCCCATGTAAAGCTACCGATAGCGATGAGCGCGACAACTGCCAAAATAATCAATAACACCTTAACTCCGTTGCTCATTTTTCCTCCTAATAAGAACAGTCTTTTTTAGGGCCTGAGTTCTGAGTGCGAAGCATACATGCTGGAAAAGTTATGGATCGTAGACTCGAGACTAATAAAACTGAAAACGAATCTATCTACCATCCCCCCGATGCTCCGCCTCCTCCTCCGCTGCCGCCACCGCCCCCTCCGAAACTGCCACCACCAAAACCGCCCGCTCCTCCTGACCAGCCGCCTCTGCCTCCTCCCATCGAGGAGGCTAGTATCAGGATCAGGCATTGCCCTGGATGGGTTATGAAAAGTACGATTGCTCCGAGAGCGAAGATGCCGAATATGACTATCTGCAGAGGACCGAGCGGCTTAGCTGCGTCGACCGCGCGCTGCTGGCGGAAACCGGGCATGCCGGTGATCTGCACACCTTCATGGTCGGCTATCGTATTGGCAACTACGAGTGCGGCGGCATAAATGCCGGTGCCGAAGTCGCCATTTCTAAAATAAGGCACTAGATATTCACGGCCGATCGATCCGACCATGCTGTCGGGAAGCACACTTTCCAGTCCGTATCCGATCTCGAACCGGTATTTTCTGTCCTTAACTGCAACGGCGATCAGCACGCCGTTGTCCTTACCTTTTTGCCCGAGCTTCCATTGTTCTTTTATATTGAATGCGAATTCTTCGATGCTCTGGCCGTCGAGACTCTGGACGGTGAGGACAAGGACTTGCGCGCCGGTTTTCTGTTCGAGTTCCTTGAGGTAGGCATTCAGCCGGGACTGCAACTCTTCCGGGATAACGCTGGCAAGATCGACGACATAATCGTGCGGAATTGCCGGCGGCTGCGGCGTCGAGGCCGCAGCAAGGGATACGCAGAGGGACATGAAAAAAAACGCCACGAGAATGAAGCGTTTATACATGGAGTTCATCGATGATTTTTCCTGTGGATTCGAGGGCATGATAGTAGTTCTCGAAAAATGCGTGCAGTTCATTCTCAGAGAGTTTTATGCGTTGTGCTTTAAGCGCGAGCAGCTTGTCAAATATGCCGGTATCAACGCCCGTTGCTGCCCCGAGCATACGTATTACCTCAACTCGTTCGACAGGAGGGACCTGGCCGAGCAAAGTGATAATTGCCCGGAACAGAGCCATGGAGCCGGTGATCGATTTTACCAGGGCCGCTGTAAGATGTTCCTTCTTCCCGAGTGAGGAAATATATCCTTGCCGCACCTGGATGAGTCTTGTTTTAATCTCGCGCTCGCACTGCAGTCTGAGATTGCGTCCGGAGATGTTGAGGTCCTTCAGAATGTCAGAGCCGAACACAGTTTTATGGATGAGCTTGAAATCGAGAAACTCTACGGGAAAGGCATTGAGTGATTGATGGATATATTCAGGCGTCATCACCAGCGGCGCGGCTATATGTTTTTTCCCATATTTTTTGCCGAGCGGCGCCAGGAAAGCAATGAACTGCAAGTCCATGTTGTTGAGAAGAATGACCGAATTGATATCCGATAGCCTTTCGTCGTAGTCGGAGATTACTGCGCTTCCCACTATATGAAAGGAGTGAATGTTCGAGCCATGCTCTCCGAACAGATCCTCTACCATAGGCGAAACTTTCTGAGCAACTGCGGGATTGAGTCCTCTAAAATCAAGGTTTTTCATAGTGGCGCTATTATAGCATAGGAGAGGGTTATTCACAATAAATCTAAATGCGGGGAATGCGGGGCATTGCACCAGAGATCATCTCCCTGCGTGTTGCTTTTCCGCGCGAACGCTCGACTCTTGATTCGATGGAAATCGCGGATTCTGTTGTGATTCTCAAGTTCGGTTTCCCAAAAGTTTCAGGATGGGAGAAACGATGGAGGGCATTCATCCAAGCTGGCAGGTCGTATTTATTCTTTTGCACAGTAAAACCTCGTCTCTTCAGGACGGGGATCTAAGGCGCTGGTCACAATACAACCAAAAACATATAGCTTCTGAGAAAATAGCAGACAAGTGTTCACCTTTTTGCTATCGAAACCGTAACAAAGGCAGCACAACCCAGTGCGAAGAAGTGTGCTGGCAGTTTCTCTAAGGCAACGCACTTTGGATACTGCACAAGTATTAAAGCAGGAGATGCGTTGCGAAAAAGGGACGGAGGACGGGTCGCTTTATTCTCGTACCTCGGGCGCGCAATTGAAAAAATAAAAGTAGATTCTGTTATTGGACTCAATACAGCGGCAATGCGGTGTACATCATGTGTTTCATGGGGAGTCTTTGCAGGATCAATGTCTTGTGTGTCTTTGGGATGAGCCGCGATTAGGTAAAAAATCAAGAGGGGATCTCGATATTCTAAATGATGCGCCTAGTCGGATGATCATGCGCTTTGCTTCACGAGTGGGTCGGCCCTCTTGTGAGCTTCTCCGAAGCATGGGATACCCTTCCCCGGTATCCCCTTGTTCGATTCCACCCATCGGAAAGCAAAAAGATCGGTAGAATAACCGATCTTTTTTATTGGTGCCGGCGGTCGGAATCGAACCGACATGGAGTTGCCCCCGGAGGATTTTGAGTCCTCTGCGTCTACCAGTTTCACCACGCCGGCACGGAGTAAAAGTTACACCAACCCTTATTTTCTGTCAAGTAAAAAGGCTTGCATCTTGTGAATCGGATTTGTATAATAACCATCTATGCTTACGGGGTATAATACCGACTTTAAATTTCAGGGGATAATCTACCACGTACAAACCGAAGACGGCGGGACACACAGCCCCTCCATAACATCTCTCTTGTACCAGCAGGGCGCGATTCTCGCCTCACGCAAGACAAGCTACGCCGATATTCTTAAGGCCGACTGCCTGGAAGAAGTTGTGCATCAGCTCATGATGGAGCAGCATAAACAGATGATCCGTGATCTGATGCACGGTAAGATTGAGCTTCATACAGCGCCGCGCGAAGCATTCTCTCAGTCGACACCATTCCGCAGGGCCGCTCCCGCACCCAAAGAAGCGCCGGTTGCGCCGGTCAAGGAAAAGGAGCCCGTAAAATCAGCGTCCACTCTGATGCCTCTGGAGATAAATGCCGAAGAAAAGGGAAAAAGCCTTGATGACATTATTCTGGACTTTCTTGCCCAAGAGCAAAAAGAACAGAGTCAAAAGAAGTAGATTCATTATCAGAAGCACGGTTGAATTCCGATTATCGCGTTTCAGGCCGCATCAGCCGAATATCGATACCGGAATAACACAAAGCGCATGCGCCCATTTGGAGCACATAATAAAGCTGTACTAAACAGGAGGTTTGTTGCATGGCAGTTTCGAGCGAGCAGTTGAAGGTTTTGACGGACAGGGCACGAAGAATCCGGATCGACATTCTGAAGATGCTTACTGGGTGCGGTTCCGGCCATACGGGTGGCAGCCTGTCCTCGGCCGACATCGCAACAGCGCTTTATTTTTATAAAATGAAATACGACCCAAAAAAACCGGACTGGAAAGGCCGCGACCACTTTATTCTTTCGAAGGGCCATGCGGCGCCACTCTTGTATACGGTTTTGGCCCATGCTGGATATTTTGAACACGCAGAACTCTGCACGCTCCGCAAACTCGGTTCACGGCTCCAGGGACATCCGGACAGCAAATATCTCCCTGGAGTTGAAATTTCAACGGGTTCACTCGGGCAGGGTCTGTCCGTGGCTAACGGGATCGCCCTCGCGCACAAGCTCGACAAGACACCGAACCGAGTCTATGCTCTGCTCGGCGACGGAGAGCTCCAGGAAGGGCAGATCTGGGAAGCGGCCATGACCGCAGCCCACTACAAACTTGACAACATCTGCGCACTGGTGGACAACAACGGTCTGCAGATCGACGGGCCGGTGGCAAAGGTGATGGGTGTGGAGCCGATCACAGACAAATGGCGTGCATTCGGTTGGGCGGTCATTGATGTCGGAGGCCACGATATGGCGAAAATCATTGACGCCCTTGACGAGGCCGAGACGATAAAGGGAAAACCTACGATGATTGTTTGCCGTACGGTTAAAGGAAAGGGTTCGAAGGTATTCGAAGGCAAAGTTGAATTTCATGGCACGACGCCGTCCAAAGAGGAGCTCGAAATAGCCATAAAAGAGCTTTCCGAGGAAACGGTCTGCAAGTAATTTTTTCATAAAAGGAAACATGAACAAGGTGCGATTCTAAAAAACAAATTAGACAGATCGATATTCGTTGAGAATTCGGGTACGCTCTCTGCCGGATAGTGTCATGGTATCCTGTCTAAAAATATTGGAGGACATGTGACAAAGGTTGCTACGAGAGACGCATACGGGGATGCGCTGGTCAGCCTCGGGAAAAGAAGGGACGATGTAGTCGTGCTTGATGCAGACCTTTCGGGGTCCACGAAAACTGCGAAGTTCGCCAAGACGTTTCCGGACCGGTTTTTCAACATTGGCATAGCTGAGCAGGACATGATGGGCACCGCTGCGGGGCTCGCCGTCGGGGGCAAGCTGCCCTTTGTGAGCACCTTCGCGATTTTTGCCACCGGACGGGCATGGGAACAGGTTCGGCAGTCAATCTGTTATCCGAACCTAAGCGTTAAGATCGTGGCGAGCCATGCGGGCATCACCGTGGGAGAGGATGGCGGTTCGCACCAGTCCATCGAGGACATCGCCGTGATGCGAGTGATTCCGAACATGACGGTGATCGTGCCGGCGGACGGACCCGAGACAATGCAGGCTGTCGAGGCGGTGGCCGAGCTTAAGGGTCCTTGCTATGTACGCGTAGGCCGTAATAAAGTTCCGACGCTCTTCGGCGAAGGCTACATATTCAAGATCGGCAAAGCTCATGTATTCAACGAGGGCAAGGATGCGGTAATCATCGCCGCGGGCATTATGGTTGCCGAAGCGCTGAAGGCGAGGGACCTGCTCAAGGCTGAGGGAATTGATGCCGGTGTGATCAACATGTCCACCATCAAGCCGATTGATGCCGATGCCATCATCGCCGCAGCGAACCGAAGCGGCGCCGTGGTTACGGCTGAAGAGCATTCGATCATCGGGGGCTTGGGTGGCGCAGTGGCGGAAGTGCTGTCGGAATCCGCTCCCGTACCGCTCGTTCGCGTGGGGGTCAAGGATGCCTTCGGCACATCGGGCGATCAGGAAGGACTTCTCAAGCATTACGGTATCTCCGCTGAGAACATCGTGGCTTCTGTGAAAGAGGCTATTAAGAAAAAGAGGCGTTAACGTTTACGAACATGAAGTTAGAGAAACAACCGGGGAACCGCGAAGTCGCGAAGGACGAGAATAAAGGACGATATTCAGTATCAACCTTTGCGCTCTTCGCGTCTTGGCGGTTCATCTTGTTAGGAGCCCAACTGCTGGGGAGGACGTCGGAGCGTATCGTTTGTTTTGAATCATGATCAAGCTATATCGGGTGACCAAATACTATGAGGGCGTTCCCGCTCTGAGCGATGTAAGCTTCGTCGTGGAAAAGGGGGAGTTTGTGTTTGTTACCGGCCCCAGCGGCGCTGGTAAGAGCACGCTCCTCAAGGTAATCTTCTGCGCGGAACATGCTGATGAAGGGAAGATCGTCATCCAGGGCATCAACACTTTTCAACTGAAATCCTCGGACATACCCTATCTCCGGCGGAACATGGGCTTTGTCTTCCAGGATTACAAACTTCTCTCCCATAAAACAGTATTCGAAAATATAACCCTAGCGCTCAAAGTTGTGGGCACTCCTTACGGCGAGATTGAACGACGGGCCATACAGGTACTGAAAAAAGTCGGCATGTACGAAAAACGCCACCTGACGCCGCCCAAACTCTCGGGCGGCGAGCAGCAGAAAGTCGCCGTAGCGCGGGCGCTCGTGAACGAGCCGCAGATGCTTCTCGCCGATGAGCCTACGGGTAACCTAGACCTTCAAAGCGCGCAGGAAGTGTTCCGTCTATTTCGGGACATTAACATGAAGGGCACAACGGTGCTCGTGGCCACTCATGATTGGGACATGGTGAGAAAGATGCGCCGCCGCATCATCTCTATGGAGCGAGGGAAGATCATAGACGACGGAAGCAATGCCGTGAAGAGCCAGTCTCAGCTCTCGTTTCTGGATCAGGAAGAGAGTGCAGAAGGACTGGTTGCGCGTGAGGGGGAGCTGTGAGAGGGTACGGGCTGTTTTACTTTATGTCAGAAGCCATACGCGGGCTTCGTTCCAACAGCCTGGTGAACCTACTTGCCATAGGCACGATCAGCATGGCTATGCTCATTGTCGGTTTCTTTCTGATCGTGTTCTTCAACGTCCGCTCGGCCGTTAACACGCTTGGTGACCGGCTCGAAATGTCGGTATACCTGAAGGATGGCCTGACGCAGCAAGAGAAAGATTATCTGTACGGTCGCATCGTAAAGGAGCCCGGCGTCAGGAAGGCCACATATCTGTCGAAAGACCAAGCGCTTGAACTGTTTAAAAAAGAATTAAAAGGTCAGGAAGCGTTGATCCAGGGTCTGGGAGAAAACCCGCTTCCGGACTCTTTTGAGCTTACAATCGACCGCAGCCATGCCGACAAGGACCGGATCGCCGCCATTGCGAAGAACATATCCGCCTGTCCGGGCGTAGAGGACGTGTCCTATGGAAAACAGGGCGCTGAGTTGATTGCAACCTTGTACAAGCTTCTTGCCTATGGCGGTATGGCGCTAGCGATCCTGCTCGGCGTGTCCGTCGTTTTCATCATATCCAATTCGGTGCGGCTCGCCCTCTATTCGCGAGGGCAGGAAATTGAACTTATGCAGTGGATCGGGGCGACCCGCGGATTCATCCAGGGGCCCTTCCTGATCGAAGGTGCGCTGCTTGCCATGCTCGGTTCGGCTCTCGCAGTCAGCATCCTAGCCGCAATCTATTATTTGCTGCCGCCCGAGGTGGTGATGCTCGTGTCGCGGCCAAATGGGCTGGACTTTTTGCCGCTGGCAGTGGTATCATATATGATCGTTGGGGGCGGCTTGCTCGGCCTGGCCGGAGGGCTGGTTTCAGTCAGCAGGTTCCTTGAGTAGCGGAAACGGGGAAGGAACAATGACGATCTCCCGCGTATTCCTCTTTATGATGCTGTTAGCCCTTCTAGCAGGAGCTGCAAGGCCGTCCGTCTTCGGTGAGGACGGTTCATCGGACTCTGCGAAGGAGTTAGAGCGCATTCAGCGCGAAATGCGGGTAAAGAAAAATGATATCCGGCGGGCTGACCGGAAGGAACGGTCAGTTCTGAGTGATCTCGAAAAAATTGATCGTGATATTCAGTCGGGTAGCAGCGAGCTGGCGGACCAGCAAAGACGGCTTAACGAAACTGAGGCTTCCCTTCGCATCATCGAGGCAAACAGCACCAAGCTCAATCAAGACCTGGGCGAACTGAGAACGCTTTATGGCCAGCGGATTCGGGCGCTGTACAAGATGCACCGTAGCAGCGGAGCCGACATGGTTTCGGCAACGGACGGTCTAGTGGGCATCGCCAGGCATTTCAAGTATCTGGGCCTGATTGCCGAGCGGGACAGCCGAATTATTGGTGAATACGGAAATGCGCTTGGCCGACTTACGGAGCAGCAGAGACAGATTGCCTTAAAAAAAGCTGAAATACTGGAGAGCAGATTGGGGGTTGTTTCAAAGAAAGTGGAGCTTGAAACAAAGAGACGGTGGAAAGCGGCCATCCTCACAAATGTGCGGCAGCAAAAGGGCCTTTATACGCATACATTGCACGAGCTTGAGGAAGCGTCGGTCAGCCTCTGGGCCATGGTTAGGAAAGACGAGGAGGAGCGGCGAAACCAGATACATTCAGCCCCTCCCGCGGCAGTCCACGGTGAGACTGGTAGCCTGCCATGGCCTCTTGACGGGTCTGTGCTTACACGATTCGGTTTGCAGCGTCACCCGCAATTCGGGACCATGGTCTTCCGCAGGGGCATTGAAATTAGTGCCCATGAGGGGCAGTCGGTCTATGCTGTCGAGAACGGCCAAGTGGCCTATGCGGACTGGTATAAGGGATACGGGAAACTTGTGATCCTTGACCACGGCGGCGGACTATACACTCTCTATGGAAATCTTTTCAAGCTGGACCATGCGAAGGGCGATTATGTTGTCAAGGGTCAGGAACTCGGGCTTGCGGGGGAAACGGGGAGTCTAAAAGGATCGAAATTATACTTTGAGATACGCTGGAACGGCGAGGCGCAAGACCCTCTTCACTGGCTGGCCAAACGGTAGACGGCGACGAAATAGAATTTGTTTTTGCAATTTTCAAGTAGGCGTGCTATTTTTATGTAGCATTTATATTCTGCGCATATTCTTCCAGGAGAGTACTTATGCAGAACAAAGTGGAGGATGACGATATGGTTCGGATCAACAAAAGGAAATTTATTATTGCCGCGCTGGTTATTTTGCTGACGGGAATGGTTATCGGTCAGCAAATGGTTCAGGCCAAGCCGGATACCTATGAAGAGCTGAAGTCCTTCACACAGGCTCTCGAAATTGTGAAGCGCAATTATGTCGAAAATCCCGATAACCGGGAGCTCATCGAGGGTGCCATCCGGGGTATGGTTGCCAGTCTGGACCCCCACTCATCGTTTATGAACGAACGGGAGTTCAAGGAAATGAACATGGATATCCGGGGCGAGTTTACGGGTGTCGGGATCCAGATCGGGATCAAGGATCAACAGCTTACTATCATTGCCCCAATCGAGGATACGCCCGGTTTCCGCGCAGGCCTTGCCGCAGGCGACAAGATTCTCAAGATCAATGACGAATGGACCAAGGATTTCTCGATCGAGCAAGCCGTGGACAAAATGCGCGGTCCCCGCGGCACGCCGGTTCGCTTGATGATACTTCGCGAAGGGTGGGACAAACCGAAGGAGTTCAAGATTATCCGCGACGTGATTAAGGTTGTGAGCGTCAAATCCCGGATGCTCAATGATTCAATCGGATATGTGAAAATCATCCAGTTCCAAGGGCAGACCGCAGATGAGCTGGAAAAGGCGCTGAAAGTACTCGAGGACAAAGGCATGAAAAAGCTTGTCATCGATCTGCGAAACGATCCGGGCGGACTTCTCGATGCGTCAGTGGACGTGAGCAGCAAGTTTCTGCCCAAGGACAGCCTCGTGGTGTACCTGCAGGGCAGACAGAAGTCTGATCGCAAGGATTTCCTGACGACGAGCACGGAATTGCCGCGAAATTATCCCATCGTCGTGCTGGTAAATGCGGGCAGTGCAAGCGCATCGGAAATTGTTGCTGGCGCGCTCCAGGATTCTAAACGCGCGCTTATCGTGGGATCACAGACCTTCGGCAAGGGATCGGTCCAGACAGTATTCCCACTCGAAGGCGGTGGCGGCCTCCGGCTTACAACGGCAAAGTATTATACCCCAAGTGGGCGCTCGATCCAGAACGTGGGCATTACGCCGGACATCGACGTGAAGCTTCCAACAGTCAAGGAGGCAAAAAACGGCGATACTGTTCACATGATGGTTCGCGAGAAAGATCTCGAACATCATTTGAAGAACGAGACAGTGAAGGAAGACAGGAAAAAAGAAAAGCCCGTGGAAGAAGAAGACTTCACGATGGAGATGTTGCCGAAAAACGATAAGGATGATATCCAGCTTCAGAAGGCAATTGAGATTCTGACGCCTTCGGTTTTGGCAGCAGACGTTTTCAAGTCAATACCCGTTACTGAGAAGAAAGATGATAAAGTGAATGTACGCTAATAATTAGCGGAATAAGCATTCATTTCTTGGTTATCAGGATAATAAATCCTTATAAAAGCAGGACAACAAGTCCTGCTTTTTTTTATCAAATGCGAAGCAGAAGACCATGGACGTTAGCCCATCTTTCGCAGATTGATCATCTTTTAAACTATTTTTAAGCTGATTTGAACAACCAATATATTGATTTTTTTGACTGGTGATATTTAAAAACCGCATGTAGTGCCGACTACCCTCTTGACAGGAAGCGACAAAGTCACACGCCTGAGCATCACGATCACTAAAAAAGATGAACGATGCAACTGGACGCTCAAAACAAGCGGCATATCTCTTGCGTGCGAACTGGCCCGAACGCGATCCGTAGGAGCTGTAGAGGACCTATGTCGAGCTGACGCAGGTGGAGGATGCTTTTCGCATAAACAAAAGCGATCTTGGTATGCGACCAATTTTCCATCAGAAGAAAGATCGCACCCAGGCGCACATCCTTGTGTCTTTCCTCTCACTTGCCATGTGGCGGATGCTCTTCACTGGATGTCCTGTTCCGGCATCGGAATTGCGCCAAGGAAACTAATCGAAGAACTCCGTTTCGTAAAATCGCTCGATGTGTTATTGCCAACACGCGATAAGACAATCAGACTTCGGATAGTGAGCAAGGTGTCGAAAGATTTGCAGCCGCTTCTTCAGAGACACAGCTGCCGTTACCGATCAAACCGAAAATAGTTGAAAATATAGTGCCGTCTTTTGCCAATTGTGCCAGCTAAGAAACTGATTTATTGGAACTTTGAATTTTTAACTGCGGAAGACGGGTTAGCCGGTGGATGAATGTGTCTCCCTGTGTTACACTCTACATTCTGGGCAGGCAGTAGGGGTTGCTTTTGTAATCTTAAAGTACCACAGGTGTAAGCCATAGAGATCTGTTAAAATAATTAGAAAATCACTAAATTCTTCCTAATTCTGACTAAATCAAACTAGAAACTCCAATTTTAGCCAAAAATAGGGTTTGCATTTTTTCTGTCCGAGAAATATATTAGCACTCGCCATGAAGGAGTGCTAATACTCCGATGCAATAATAAATATTAACTCACAGAAAGGAGTTGAATGTATGAGTGTCAAATTTAAGCCATTGAAGGATCGAGTGTTCGTAAGCTATACGGCGGAACTGGAGAAGACCGCAGGAGGTCTTTATATTCCTGATACTGCCAAGGAAAAGCCGCAGAGTGGCAAAGTCGAAGCAGTGGGTGATGACGTGAAGTCCCTAAAGGTGGGAGACAAGATTCTCTTTGACCGCTATTCAGGGTCCAAAATCAATATCGACAATGTCGAGTACCTCATCGTAAAAGAGGAAGATGTGCTCGGGGTCCTGAGCTAAGTCCCTTTTAATTATTAACATCAAGAAAACGTAATCAACGATATCAAAGAATTCCCGAGGAGGAAAAAATATGGCAAAGCAGCTGATGTTTAACCAGGATGCACGTGCGGCAATCCTGAGGGGCGTGAACATTTTGACAGACGCCGTGAAGGCGACGTTGGGACCCAAGGGGCGCAACGTTATGATCGACAAAAAATTTGGAGCACCGACAATCACAAAGGACGGCGTATCTGTTGCAAAGGAAGTGGAGCTGAAGGACGCCTACGAGAATATGGGTGCGCAGCTCGTGCGTGAAGTGGCGAGCAAGACATCGGACGTGGCCGGCGACGGAACCACGACAGCAACGGTGCTGGCCCAAGCTATCTACCGCGAAGGCATGAAGAATGTAACCGCCGGCGCGAATCCCATGGATCTGAAGCGTGGCATCGAGAAGGCCGTCGAAGCCGTCATTGAGACCCTCAAGAAGAGCTCCAAACCGGTTAATGAGAAGAAGGAGATCTCCCAAGTCGGCAGCATCTCCGCCAACAGCGATGCGACCATCGGCAATCTGATCGCCGAGGCCGTTGATAAAGTGGGCAAAGACGGCGTCATCACAGTGGAAGAGGCAAAGAGCATGAGCACGAGCCTGGACGTGGTTGAGGGTATGCAGTTCGATCGCGGCTATATTTCACCCTATTTTGTGACTAATGCCGAGAAAATGGAAGCAGTTCTCGAGAACGCCTTCATTCTGCTTTCTGAAAAGAAGATTTCGAGCATGAAGGATCTGCTGCCGATCCTGGAGCAGACTGCGAAAATGGGTGCTCCAATGGTGATCATTGCTGAGGACGTCGAGGGTGAGGCCCTAGCAACGCTTGTGGTGAACAAGCTGCGTGGCACACTCCAGGTCTGTGCGGTAAAGGCGCCTGGATTCGGCGACCGCCGCAAGGCTATGCTCGAGGACATCGCAATTCTGACGGGCGGTCAAGTAATCTCCGAGGACATCGGCCTCAAGCTCGAGAATGTGAAGATCAACGACCTCGGCCGCGCCAAGAAAATCACGATTGATAAGGATAACACAACCATTGTCGAGGGTGCTGGCAAGAATGAAGCGATTCAGGGCCGTGTGAAGCAGATTAAAGCCCAAGTCGCCGAAACGACCTCGGATTACGATAAAGAGAAGCTCCAGGAGCGCTTGGCCAAGATCGTTGGTGGTGTCGCTGTGATCAATGTAGGCGCTGCAACCGAGACGGAAATGAAGGAAAAGAAGGCGCGCGTCGAGGATGCGCTCCATGCGACCCGCGCGGCCATGGAGGAAGGCATTGTAGCAGGTGGCGGCGTTGCGCTTCTGCGCTGTATTCCGGTGCTGGAAAAAATGAAGCTTAGCGGCGACGAACAGATCGGCGTCAATATCGTAAAGAAGGCTCTCGAAGAACCGATACGCCAAATCGTGAACAATGCAGGTCTCGAACCGTCGGTGATTGTGGATAAGGTGAAAATCTCCGACAAGCCGAACTTCGGGTTTGATGCGCAAAAAGAAGAGTATGTCGACATGCTTCAGGCCGGCATCATCGACCCGACCAAGGTGACCCGGTCCGCGCTCCAGAACGCAGCCTCTGTGGCGAGCCTCATGCTTACGACAGAAGTCATGATCACCGATATACCGGAAGAGAAGGGCGCAGGAATGCCCCCGATGCCCGGAGGTATGGGCGGCATGGGTGGTATGGGCGGAATGTACTAGGAATAAGTTTTCTTTCAAGAGGAAATACACAGAGGCCGGAGGGATTCATTCCTTCTGGCCTTTTTTTGTCCGACGTTATTTTTGTTGTCGAATGGATGGTCCAAAAAATGGAAGTCGGGCCGCCGATAGTGAGCACTGGGCAGCGCACTGGTCATGAGGGTTGAAGTCCCTCCGGCGCTCGGATGAGGTACGCCGTATACAAAGGCGGGGGTAATGCCTCGCTGGCCAGAGGAAGTGGAAGGCATGGAGAAGCCTAAACAGGCACGAAGGCGAAAGCCGGATACAGCCAAGGCAGACCTGGAGCCACCACGTGCAGCACTTTGGGGAGGGCATGGTGTCCATCGTGAGATGGAATCCGAAGGGCATGAGGAGAAGTACCGGGCCTTAATCGATGGGGTTACCCCGAGGATGAACCGGTCGGCCAAAGGCGGGTAAGGTCGAGTTTGCACTATTGAAGTCTTTCTCATTCACTCACCGCACCACGGTGTTTGCGGGCGGTACGGAAGAATCAGTACGTGACCCCAGGAGGACTCCCGTGGTTTCCGGGTAGCACCGGAATAAGCAACTCTATAACCCTTGATGAAATGAGAAGCGACGCCACGAGAGTCGTCGGACGACCAGATAATACCAGAAGTAAGGTGAAACGAAGAATCTAGGAGATCGTCATAAGCTATCGAGATAGCTTTGCATGAACTTCAGGCATGAACGATCGTTTTTCAGATCCGGGTTCTTGTTGCCCTCTACATCGATTTCAGGTTTGAATACTGCTATCCGGTCAAGCGCAATTGACTATTCCCGTTGCTCCAGAGCGTCTGTTTCAGAGCTGCCGTTGTGATCGGAAGAAGGCATTTGTCCCTATTTTTTACGCCAGATGCGCTATAATAAAATCGGGAGTTATGGTTAATGAGCAATCGGGAATCGAGGACGACTTTTGGACACGAAAACAATTTGATATCTTTCTGAAAGGTGAATCCCATGAAGATCTTGCTGGCAACAGACGGTTCCGAATACTCTGAGGGTGCAGCCCACTTTCTGGCCAAGATGGCGTGGACGCGGGATGATGCCATTACCATTCTTCATGTTATCTCTGCGATTCCTTTTCATGAGGATGAAAAGTTTCATTTCAGTACGCTCCAGGCTATAAAAAAAGAGTGTGCTCCCCGTATCCTCGATTCAACTTTAGATATTCTCAAAACTGTCGATGCGAACATCAGTGTGGAGATTGTGGAAGGCTCCATGAACCAGTGCACGCCTGATCAGTGCATTATCTCCACGGCAGAAACCTCGTGTGCGGACCTCATCGTTCTCGGGGGAAGGGGGATAAAGGTGCTTGCATCGATCCTCCTCGGAAGCGTTTCAAGAGCGGTTGCAATCCACTCGCCGAAGCCAGTCCTGGTTGTAAAATCGCAGCCCCCCGCGCGGCCTAACATAATTAATGTCCTCTATGCCGTTGACGGATCTGACCATTCCCTTACCACAGGGCGGGTACTGACTTTCCTGCCCTTGTCTGACACCACCAGTCTCACGATCATGAACGTCATATCATCAAACTTCCTCGACATTCCTGAACGGTTCGTCCCGGAGATAGGAGAACGCGTCAAGGACGCTGTGGCCGGCATACGGGCAAGGGAGTATTCTCATGCTGAAAAAAATATTGCACAGGCTAGGAATCAACTGGAAGGTAGATTTAAACAGATAGAAGCTCTTACCAGGGTCGGAGACCCGTCTACGGAAATATTGAAACAAGCAGAGGCCATGAAGGCGGATCTCATCGCGGTCGGTTGCCGAGGGCTGCGGGGGGTCAGGGGGACCATGGGCAGTGTATCGAGGAATATCCTTGGTCATGCGACATGTTCTGTGTTGGTCGGCAGGTGATGCAAAAGACACCGCTGGGAGCTGCTTGCCAGCGGTTGAATATGCACATGCCCTATAATAGGCGCGAACGGTATTGACATAACGTCGTTTCAGTGTTACCTTTCTCCAGTCGAGCCACATAATCTTATCTCTTTACATTCTCACCTCTTTTTTTCGGGACAGGAGACAGCCGATGCTACCTTTCTATCTGCATGCGAAAAGTATATCCGATGCATGGTTCCAGCTTATCTATAACATTTTCGACCACTCCTATACGCAAAAAATTCAAAAAGGGTCTTTTGAAAAGGAGCAATATCGGCTGCAGTATCCCGGTTTGGCCGTGTATATTGAACATCCCTATGAAGACATGATTCCGCAGATCCCGCCAGCACTCGGGATCCCATCGCCGACTACCATGGAATACATTGATGACTATTTTGTAAAATATTTAATGGACCCTACTCTCGCGGAGAATGAAACGTACACGTACGCAAGCAGGATTCAGCATCCAATGCCTAAAGGAGGGACACAGCTTGACCGGGTCATCGAGATGCTGAGGCATACTCCGCTCACGAACCAGGCCATTCTGGAAATAGGTTCCCCCGACGACCATGACGTATGCATCGGCAATGATGGCAAACTCGACCCTCCGTGTCTCAGGCTTCTTGACTTCAAGGCAATCCCGGCGAACAATGAATTAGTGCTATCCCTCAGCTGTTACTTCCGGTCGTGGGACCTCTGGGCCGGCTTCCCGACGAATCTCGGTGGACTGGAGCTTCTGAAAAAGTATGTTGCGTCGGAAACCGGGCTGAAGAATGGCCCCATGTATGCGTACAGCGCTGGCGCCCACATCTACGGCTATCAGGAAGACATCGCTCGCATACGAACACTGCGCCAGAAATAATAGGGGAACCACGTAATTTAATGATGTATCAAGATGGGCAATGGAGACTCAAGGTTTGGATGCTGTTAGCGGCAATGAATGCTACAAGAACACACTTGGCGAAAAATGGTTCTGGCGTCTGCTGATCGGGGTTCTGCCGGCAGGACGCAGGGGCCGGATTAATGTCGCAGAGCAAATAAAATGACCGGAAGGAGAAATCCCTCCGGTCGTTGTCATCTGGTCCTCTTGGCGTTGCCGAATGTCGATTAACTCTTCAATATTTTCTCCGCCGCGATCTGTGCTTCGTGCACGCAGTCGCCGATCCCGATCCCTTTATACGAGCAGCCGATGAGGTGGAGTTTGGGGTGTGTTGCGAGCATCCGGTCGAGCAGGGCTATGCGGTCCAGATGGCCGACCGTATATTTCGGCATTCCTTTGTTCCAGCGGTATACTTTCGAGAACTGCGCATTCGCTCTGAGCCCGAGAATGCTGTCGAATTCCTGAAGCACCATTTTGACCATGCCTGCATCATCGAGTTCTTGGACTAGTTCTTCATGATGGCCGCCACCTACAAAAGCACGGATTAAAACAGTATCGTCGGGAGCACGGAAGGACCACTTGATCGAGCTGTAAGTTGCGGCATTGATTCTTTTCCCTTCGATGCGGGGAACGATGAACCCGAACCCTTTGAGCGGAATTTTGATATCCTCCTTTCGGAAGGCAATCGAAACGGTGGAGGATGATGACCATTCGATTTTGCCCAGCTGAACGGCCAGCGGTTGATCGAAACTCTTTACCATCGCTGCTGCATCATACGCCGCAGATGCTATCATGACATGGTCAGCAAAAAGGGTTTCGCCATTTTCGAGCACGACCGCATAACCTTTGCCCTTCGGCTCAATGGCCTTGACCGGGGATCCCGTGCGGATGGATTCTTTGCCGATATAGTCGGCACAGGCCTGCGACAGGGTTTGCATGCCGTTCTTGAAGCTCATAAAATAGGTCATCTTCGGTTGGCCGGCTTTGGGTGGCGGGCCGCTTAGCGTTGCATGAGGCCTGCTCTTCAACGCCGCAAGCATGCCGAGGATCAGGCTGCCGCTTTTTTGCTCCATCTGCACGAAGCGCGGGAATGTTGCAAGCACGCTCATATTGTCCGGATTTGACGTATGGATACCGGCAACGAGTGGCTCAGCGATCTTCTCCAGACATTCGCGTCCCAGTCTCCGCGTGACAAATAAGGCAAGACTCTCATCTTCCATGATTTTGCGCTTCGGTACGAAGATGTCCATACCCATGCGCAGCTTGCCGTGCCAGCTGATGAGATGGGATTTTGCCATGGGCCAGAACGAGGTGGGAACCATGAGCATGACTCCCTCGGGCAATGAATGGAGTTTTTTTTGTGAGTAAATAAAGGTGCCCTTGAACTGGTCGTTCGACGGCAGCATTTCCGTTTCAAGGCCCAGATGCCTTGCAAGGTTCACACTCCAGACCTTCTCCGGAAGGAAACTGTCGGGACCGCCTTCAATGAGGTACTTGTCCTGCTTCTCTGTCAGGATCTTTCCGCCGAGCCGCCCGTTTTTTTCCAGCAGCAGTACCTCGACGGTTTTGTCATAGGCTTTGGCCCCCGCTTTGAGGTGGACGGCCGCCGCAAGGCCGGCAATCCCCCCTCCTATAATGATGATTTTCGGCATGGTTTTTTCCCTTCACGATGAATGGGGCATTTTTGAGTTGAGTCGAGCAGCGTCAAATCATCCCCCGACTACAATTTTTCTATAATGCTCTTTTGACTACATCGGCCAGCGCCTGGATGAACAAGGGAGAAGTGTTCAGCGACTCCGCCCTTTCGAAATTGATGCCCAGCTTTGTTGCATGCGCACGGTGGACAATATCGATATCGTATAAGGTCTCCATATGGTCGCAAGTGAAACCGATTGGCACTTCAAGCACATTCTGGAACCCTTCCAGGACTATCTGGTTGAGTACTGTCTCCACCTCGGGTTCGATCCAGAGCTCTGTCGCGCGCGCTCCTTTGCTTTGCCAGGCAACGCGGTATTGGTTCAAGGCCAGACCGTCCGTAACGAGCTTCACCGTCTCCTCAACCTGATGTTGGTATGGATCTCCTGCGGCGATGTACCGCACGGGGATGCTATGGCTCGTAAAAATAACAACAACGTTGTCCCGACGTTCTGTCGAGAAACGCTTCAAGCCGTCGAGCACCTTCTCCCTCCATGCTTTAACGAACAAAGGATTGTCGTGCCAGCTCGCGATGAACTGCGGACAGGTCTCTCCGCTCCCCAGTCCTTCGCAAGCGCTCCGGTATGCGCCGGTTGTCACTTCTGTGGCGAAGGGGGACATGGAAAGTGCGATCACCCGACGGGCACCCTCCTTGATGGCCTCCTCGAACGATTCCTGAACGGTGGGATGGGAATACCGGAAACCTTCGAAAACCTGGAAGCTGCCGCCCAGCTCCTGTTTGAGTGCGGTAGCCTGTGCTTTTACGAGTTCCGGCAGCGGTGATTTGCCGCCTATGAGTTTATATCGTTCCGTGATTGCCGTAACCACATGGGGTGGAGCAGGCCGCTCCATGAAGGCCGCCATAAAAGGGCCGACCTCATCGAGTGACCGCGGCCCTCCCAGGGCGATGAGTATTATTGCAGTTTGGTTGGACATAGAATAAAAAAAGGACCAAATATCAGGCAGTGAGGAGTAGGTCGAAGAGTCGGCTAGCTCACTGACTCCCCCCTCTTGGGTATTTGATCTGGCTGCTTGACCCTATCTCTTGCTCAACTCATGCGTTGCGTTAATGAACTCTTCAGCGTGATCGAGCGGCGTCTGCTGTAAGATACCGTGGCCGAGGTTCATGATGTGGCCTGCTCTTCCTCCCGCCTGGTCAAGGATTTCTTTTGTCCGCTTCCGGATGAACTCCCGGGAGCCGAAAAGGGAAATGGGGTCGAGATTGCCCTGCACCGACTTGTCGTATCCCACGCGTTTCCAAGCTGCGTCCAGATCGCAGCGCCAGTCAAGGCCGATTACGTCGCCTCCTGCTTCCGACACCATTTCGAGAAGATGAGTCGCGCCATGGGCGAAGTGGATGATAGGGACGGTCTTCTTGATACCCGCGATTACGTTCTTCTGGTGCGGTAGAACGAACTCGCGATAGTCGCTGGGTCCCAGCGCACCGACCCAGGAGTCGAAAATCTGCACCACCTGCACACCCGTATTGATTTGGGCGTTCAGGTAATTGATGATGACGCCAGTTAGGTGCTCCATGAGTTTGTGCCATGTTCTGGGCTCGGAGAACATCATAGCTTTGGCGTGTTCATAGTTGCGAGATCCGCCACCTTCTATTATGTAAGAAGCGAGCGTGAACGGCGCGCCTGTGAAGCCGATGAGCGGCGTCTTGCCGTTCAATTCCTTCAGCACGATTTTGATGGCCTTCATCAGGTAATCGATCTGAGATGCTGCATCAATGGGCCTGAGCTTCTCGACGTCGGCCATGGTGCGCACGGGATTATGGATCACCGGGCCCTCTCCCTTGGCGAATTCAAGGCCGATGCCCATGGGTTCGAGCGGAAGCAGGATATCGGCAAAGATGATGGCTGCGTCAATCTCGTAGCGCCGTACTGGCTGGATCGTAACTTCCGCGGCGATTTCGGGAGTCTTGCACATCTCAAGGAATGTATGCTTTTTCCGGATCTCGCGGTATTCGGGAAGATACCTGCCCGCCTGGCGCATCATCCACACTGGAGTGCAATCGGCTGGCTCACGTCTGCATGCTTTCAAGAACCTGTCTGCTCTAGACATCCTTACTGTCCCCCCATGATGGAAATAATGAATTATTTGCCATAGTAAACGCTTATAATAGTATTTTATAGATGAAAACTCAAGCAATATTTCCTGGCAGCATGGATAGGTGAGAGTGTAGCGGTGCAGCGGTAATGAATTACCTGATAACAGTCATGGGGCGGTACTGTATATTTTGGGGCATGGTGATATATTTTTTACTCTGTTTCACAAGGAGGTATGCGTTCTTTTAACATCGAGAGCCTCTTCGGCGTCAGTTCGCTTCTGATTGCAAAGTAGGGAAGCGCAGCATCGTCCTTTTTCTTTATGAGCAGCCATTCTTTACCTGTGCCCTTTGGGAGGCCCTTCATCTGCGCAAGCACAAAGGCACCTTTGAGCTTCTTTCCTTTCAATTCAAAGCTGAGTTTGCCTGATTTCAGCGCTGCTTCGGGATCATTGGTCTCTAGCGGCACGAATTCTCCCGTATCCCAGACAATCACTGGCCCCGCACCGTAATTGCCCCCGGGAATGACGCCTTCGAAATCGATATAAATCAGATCATGGTCGGGAACCATGATTGCCAGACGTTTGTCCGCGGCGTTCATGGAAGGCCCCTTCGGAATGGCCCAAGATTTGAGCACCCCGCCGATCTCCAGACGAAAATCATAATGATGTCTTGTTGATTTATGCTCTTGAACGACGAATCGAAGCCGTTTAGCGGCCATTGCTTGCCTCCCTTGTGTGATCTTATAATAATCATTCCATGGGCCCTTGTCTATAGATTGAAGCGATCGAGAAGCTCAGCTTGGTTCTGAAAAGCTATCGTCCCTGCAGAAGGTCATTAATGTTGACTTGAAAGTAAAATTTTTTCGAATATTTTATCCGCCTTGATTTATCCGAGTAGCAATCTGGTTATGGTCGAAGGGGCGAACCGCTTCCCTGATACAGAATCATTCAGGAATGGCGTGCTGCAATTATGCCAATTCTATGCTGTGATGGGCGTGATAATGAATGTTTTAAGACAACAAAAAGGGCGGTGATTTCTCACCGCCCTGGCATTTGCATTCTAAAAGCTTGAGATTTTCCGTCGTTTGGTGACGGGCGTTTCCTTACGCCTTTTCGGCAGCAGCCTGCTTGTTGCGCAGAGCTTCGGGGGTGGAGACTACAAGTCCGGCCACCGTGCCCAGAAGGCCGCCCACCACAATGCTCACCGCGGCCGCGCAGGAAATGCCAACCATGATCCCTATCACAATCGCCGCCCTGACGACGAGCGTCGGCTCAACCGGACCGCCCATCAGCTTCTGAAGCAGGATCAGAGTCCCGTAGCTCCCGAAATAGAACCCCGGCATGATGCCGAACACCAGGAATACCAAACCGCCTATTGTTGCACCAATCTTCATACCTGATTTTACCGTCTCGTTCTTCATGATAGTGTCTCCTCTTGGCCGCAGCCATAGAAATTTGATGTGCCTTCGCACCTGTGATTGTTAAGTTATGCAACTTCCGAGGTCTTCTTCTCTGCCGATCCCTCAAGCACTCTGCCCCCGAGCCATCCCAGGGTGGCCGTGGCGGTAACGATCGTGATCCCCGCGACCACGACGCCCACGAGCATGGAAGAGAGCACGATCGCCCGTGACAAGATGCCTGGATCGAGGGGAAGCCCGAAGAACAGCCCCGCTACTTTGATTCCCGCGGCGCCGCCCAGAAGACTGCCAGGAAGGAGTCCGAAGAGAGCAAAGATCACCAGCCCTGCGCCTGCCCCGATGTATGCTGTTTTTCTTGAGAGAGTGGTATTCATTTTTGTGTCCCCCTTTTCGTTCAGTCTTGCCAGTGTTATTGCAGTTCGCATGCCAAAATATAACTGCTTGAATTCACGCAAAACCAGTCCTGCTCCTATTTGGCAGATGTGAGAAAATGAGGCGTGCATTATATCAAGAATGCAAAGAAACAGTATGCTCCTGCGCGGCCGGCGGCATATTCATGGCACTTCAGACAGGGTACCTTTTATCCTCTTGCGCCGAACCCCCCGACTCTTCACTGATCTTTACCCATGACTATGGTTGGATGAGACCGGGGGAACAGCATGTTGAGGCCGAAGAACGAAGGCGATATACGCCTGAGTAATATCATCAAGACGCTGAAGACCTCGCCAGATGGTTTCCGTTCCCGGTTCGCCATCTGCGTTTCGGTTGAGATAGCCGCCAAGTGCGGCAACCATGAGCATAGACTCCCGGAGCGTCGGCGGGCTAGCAGGAACAGTCGGCGTCTGATGAATAAAACCGACCAGAGCTTTCCAGGTCGCATCGTCGAAGTAGACTGTACAGGGCATGTTGGGAGTCTCCCTGCCGAGCCAGGTAAGATGATGAATTCGCCATGCCACGACCATATCGATTGCCAGGCAGTTTTCCAGACGCTTGGCAGTGCCGAGTTGCCGGTCCTCGATACGACACCCACTCTTGAGCACTCGATGATATATTTCGATGCCCCAGCGCTTGGCATAGCGGGCAAGGGCGGTTTTCGCTTCCTCGAACGAGGTCACCGGCAGCGTTGAGAGCAGCATCCATTCGAGGGGTGATTCGACCTCGGCAGGCGTATTGATCTCTTTGGCGTATACGACGGAAAGTGTTAACTCGGGCAAGCCGGGTTTGGTGCGAGGGGCTTTCAGCGTAACCGGACTGAAGCGAACTTCGAGTTTCGCTGTTCGCGCGGGCCGATCCGATCGCGGCGGCACCGTTACCTCAACGATACCGGCAGGCTTCAACGCTTGCATGAAAGGCCAGAGACGTTGAACGTTCTCTTCGTCATCGGTGACGGTTCGCTGGCGCGTTTTCTCCGCGCGAATAAGCAGATCAGCGCTTTTGCGGATGTTAAGACGGTCGGCGAACAACTCATGGATGTCGGCTTCGCGATCAGCTATGACGATGAGTGTCGTGTTGGGACAACGCGCCTGGACCGCAGAGACGGTTCGATAGCTTTTCAGCCATTTGAAGCTCTCTTTTTCTTCAATGGGTTTGCTGTGGCGCTCGTATTTTTTCCCGGCTTCCTCTTCATCACGCGCCCAGCACTGGACATCAAGCAGGCCGAGCGGAGTTCCCTCCGGCGTAAACGCCATGGTGTCATGCAGCAGCAGCCCGACACTGGTATTTTGGGTGTTATTGATGGGGCCAAGTCCGAGGGTCTGGGGATGGTTCGTGTAATTCAGGCTGGTTGTGTCCTGCACAACAAGAACGACATTCTGTGCACGCACACGCTGTTCGGTCATCGCGATGTGCGGCGCCAGAATAGCGCTCAAATTGACGTTGTCGTTGTCGAAGAACCGATAGGCCGCTTTGGCGGCGGCCGCTCCGGAGCAAGACTGGGGAATATTGGCCGTGGGCATCGCGAAAAAAGACCCGCCCAGTTGCATCAGCCGATTCACCAGCCTCTTGTCGCCCAACACTGCATCCCCGAACTCCTCCTCGGTCCAGTCGGCGGGTTCTCGCACCGGCGCTTGAGAACGGATGGAAACTGTTCCGTCCGGCAGCGAGCACAACGTCGTTTTCCAGTCATCACAGAGGGGGAACAGATAGACGTCCTTGGTCGCGGTTCCCGTTCCCTGACGGCCGCGCCCCGTGGTGGCGCCTATGTGGTTCCAGTTGGCGGCGCGATAGCAGGAACCCGTAAACCGGCCGCGCTCGATGAAGGTTTCAAGCAATGCAGGCCGATACGAATACCGCGCCTGCCAATCGTCGGCGAGTCGTTTCGAACACTGGGAAAGAACGTGCGAGGCCAAGCCTGGCACCTTGACCATGGGCGGAATCAGGAACCGGCTGTTGTTGACGACGCGTTGCAGAGTGTGTTTGCGTGCTTCTTCACTCCAGCCGATGAACTCATCCCGGCAACGCACCCGCCAGGCCGAGGCGCTGAAGCTCAATCCGCCAAGCCAACCAAAACGCTCGTTCCAAACCAGGTAGCGAAGTTGCGCACCGCAGAGCGGACCGCTGCGCAAATAGTGATACTTATCGAGCAAGGCATTCCATATCCGAGAGTTTTTGCTGGCGGCGCTGCTGATGGGGATAATTTCCACGGGGCCAAGCTCCGCAAGAGAGCACTCCACGGGAAAAAGCGATGGAAGGTCCGATGGACGGGGGCGGCGTGAGTGAAATGCATAGTCGCCGCAGTCCTGCAGTTTAATCAGATTACGGCGGTGAAGTTCCAACAATGCTTTGCGACAACTAACCTCGCGGAATTTGCCGTTGGGACTTCGCCAGTTCATCCACTCACAGACACGCCTAGAAAGCTGGCGGCGCGATATGCCGGGTTCAGTCTGAATGGTTTCGGTGATCTTTGCCATAAGCGGTTTGTTAAATTCCAAATGGAATAGGGTTATCATGCCGCCAATTATACAGGCGGATGAGCCTTGTGTTCAGTAAAAAATGTGTCCAAACTCCAGCGACTCTTCAGGGGGATATAAGGTGCTGGTTGAGAAGCAATCAAATACAATCTTAACAATAGAAATTAGACAGTAGCCAAAAGCACTAAATATCTTCTTTCACCGTTGGCAATCTCTGTAAGAGCTTTATGGACGTCCTTGTCTCCTGAGCTGACTCCCGTTTCTTTTTACGCAAGAAATCCTGAAAGCATTCTACTCGCCACTTGGCAAAAAATTATTTCCAGAAAATATCCTGTGAAAGTATTGGTTTCGGACCACACTGTCTCATTGCAGGGAGGATTTAAATCTGCTTGACAAAGGCAACATGCCCCGTATAAAATTAAAGTTCTGTTCGTGCAACAATAATTGAATTGAGGGTATTATCATACTATGATAAAATTGTACAACACACTAACAGGGAAAAAAGAGAAGTTCGTTCCTCTACAGCCGGGCAAAGTAACCATGTATGCCTGCGGCGTGACGGTCTACGATTTTTCCCACCTCGGACATGCGCGCGGCGCCGTGGCTTTCGATTTGATCCAGCGTTACTTCCGGCGCAAGGGTTTTGAAGTGAAGTATGTGCGGAATTTCACCGATGTCGACGACAAGATAATCAACCGTGCGAAGGAAGAAGCCATTACCGCCGCCGAAGTTGCCCGCAAATACATCGATGCCTACCAGGAGGACATGAAACGCCTCGGTGTGGGCAGGGCTGATGTGGAGCCCAAGGCAACAGAGCACATCACGGAAATGCTCGAAGTCATCAAGGGACTCTTGGAAAAAAGTCACGCCTATGTGGTTGACGGAGACGTATATTTCCGCGTGTCGAGTTTCAAAGAGTACGGCAAACTCTCAAAGCGTAATCTCGAGGACCTGAAGGCGGGCGCGAGAGTGGAAGTCGACGAGCGAAAACAGGATCCCCTTGATTTTGCTCTCTGGAAAGCATCGAAACCGGGAGAACCTGCCTGGATCAGTCCGTGGGGGAGTGGAAGGCCGGGTTGGCACATTGAATGTACCGCCATGGGCTTAAAGCACTTAGGTGAGACATTCGATATCCACGCGGGTGGCAAGGATCTTATCTTTCCGCATCATGAAAACGAGCTTGCCCAGAGTGAGGCCTATACGGGCAAGAAGTTTGTAAATTACTGGCTCCATAACGGATTCGTGAACATCAACGAAGAGAAGATGTCGAAGTCGCTGGGCAACTTTTTCACGATTCGCGACATTCTCAACCAGTACGATGCGGAAGTAGTCCGTCTGTTTCTCCTCTCAACCCATTATAGAAGTCCAATTGATTTTTCCGACGCCAACCTGAAGGACGCGCGAGCCGGTCTTGATCGTTTCTATACGATGAAGGAGGGGATCCTTAAAGTTCTCGCTGGAAGTGCCTCCCCTACGGTTAAGCCGAATGAAGTGATCGAGGCCGGAGACCGGCCGCTTTATGAGAAGATCGCAAACCTTCCTCGATTCTTTGAGGAAGCGATGGATGATGATTTCAACACTGCTTTTGCCATCGGCCTCATTTATGATCTCGTCCGCGATATAAACAAGTTTCTCGCCGAAGTGGACAAAAAGAACCAGGACGGCGCCTATTACATCCTTTCTAAAGCCGCGATCGCTTTTGACGATGTCGGTAAGACTTTAGGGCTTTTTACCCGCAGTCCCGAGGAATGGTTCAGGGAAGGAAGGTTGGCGGATAGAAAAGTCACGCTTTCGGTGGAGCGCATTGAAGAGCTAATCCACCTCCGGAATGAGGCCCGTGCGCGCAAAGACTGGCCTGAAGCGGACCGTGTCCGCAAGATTCTCGATGATGGCGGAGTGGAGTTATTTGATCGGCCTGATGGTACAGTATGGAAGCCGAAATGACCCTTCCTTTGGGCACGAGGCCTTAAGAACGAGGGGCGCGCATATATTGCTGATACTCCGAGAGCTTGAGTCGTTTTTCTAGCTGGTTCGAGAAATCCCTTGCTGTCCTTGTCATTGTATTTTCCACGTGTCATGTATCATCGCCCTACTCTATGCAAAAAGAAAAAATAATCGGGATCAATCCCATACGGGAAGCGCTCAGAGCAGGACGCCCCATCCAACGGCTTCTGATTGCCGAGCAGCGGAAGATGGACCGGGATGTTGCGGAGATCATCCGTATTGCCAGGGAGAAGGGGATAGAGATAAGAATCGTCACCCGGGATGCTCTGAACAGGGAATCTCAGAATTCCCGTCATCAGGGGGTGATCGCCATGGCATCGGCGCGCACCTACGCAACACTTGAGGATATTATGCAGATACCGGCGCATCGCGGCGCACAGCCGCTGTTCCTTATTTTGGACGGCGTTGAAGATCCCCGGAATCTAGGCGCCATACTGAGGACGGCAGAAGCGGCAGGGGTGCATGGTGTGATAATCCCTGAACGACGGGCGGTCGGGCTCACGGAAACCGTCGCAAAAACCGCCGCCGGAGCATTGGAGTATGTACCGGTGGTCAAAGTGGTGAATATCGTAAATACCCTCGGGGAACTGAAAAAAGCAGGCATGTGGGTGACCGGCGCGGAGGCCGGTAGTGAGTTGGTCTACTGGGACGCGGACTTTGCGCGGCCGACGGCGCTGGTGCTCGGTGGCGAAGATAAAGGCGTGCGCAGACTGGTCAAAGAGCACTGTGACTACCTCGTGTCTCTGCCGCTTATGGGGCAGATAAGCTCCTTGAACGTTTCGGTGGTGGCGGGAACTCTGCTGTATGAAGTGTTGCGCCAGCGCAGGGGTATACGGTAAAGAGTTCCCATAAAACGGACATCAGCATGGAAACACATCTATTTCTAAACATCTAACTACCTAATCTTTTTTACTTGACAAGTCAATACGCAATCTCTTATAATTACAGTTCTTTGGCGCGGCAGAACAAACACGCACAAATTAAGCATTATTAACAAATGAGCAGCATGATCCGGATAGGAACATGCATGTACGGCGTGGTATTTTCAGAGGGTTCTGCCACCGTAACTCAGTTGGTAGAGTAGCTGATTTGTAATCAGCCTGTCGGGGGTTCGAGTCCCTTCGGTGGCTCCATTTTCTGGCAACCTTATTCGAGAAGCAGGTTTTGAAAGCGGTTCCCGAACATTTTTTGTAGTGGTGTAGGTGCAGTTCTAGAACGGCTGAAGTATTGAAGTTCCCGGGGAGGTGCCCGAGTGGCCAAAGGGAACAGACTGTAAATCTGTCGGCGTCAGCCTACGGAGGTTCGAAACCTCCCCTCCCCACCAATTGTAAATAAGGATCGAGGATTGATCGCGGAGTGCGGATTTGGAAGCGGGAAATCTGTAAGCCGTAATCCGATATCGAAAAAGCGGGAATAGCTCAGCTGGCTAGAGCGCAAGCCTTCCAAGCTTGGGGTCGCGGGTTCGAATCCCGTTTCCCGCTCCAGTTTCTAGAGTTGTGAGTCTATAAAGTTTTTTGAGTTCATCGGATTCGACTCAATGAACCCTCGAGATTCGTAACTCAACAAACTCAGAAAATCCGCCCATGTAGCTCAGTTGGTAGAGCACATCCTTGGTAAGGATGAGGTCAGCGGTTCAATCCCGCTCATGGGCTCCAGACAATTAGTTATTCAGGTCTGTTTAGTAATTTTTTGTACGGGCCAATCGCAATCTTTCACTTCGCGGCAGGAGGGGTAAAGTATGGCAAAGGCAAAATTTGAGAGGACAAAACCTCATGTGAACGTGGGAACCATTGGCCACGTGGACCACGGCAAAACGACCTTGACGGCCGCCATCACGAAGGTGCTCTCCTTCAAGAACATGGCGAGCTTTGTATCCTATGACAACATCGACAAGGCGCCGGAAGAACGGGAACGCGGCATCACAATCGCCACGGCGCATGTTGAATACTCGACAGAGAACCGGCACTATGCCCACGTCGACTGTCCCGGCCATGCCGATTACGTGAAGAACATGATCACGGGGGCGGCGCAGATGGACGGAGCGATCCTGGTGGTATCTGCCGCCGACGGTCCGATGCCCCAGACCCGCGAGCACATTCTTCTCGCCCGTCAGGTAGGCGTGCCCTATATCGTCGTCTACATGAACAAAGTAGATATGGTGGACGACCCCGAGCTGATCGAACTCGTCGAGCTCGAGATCCGGGAGCTTCTATCCAAGTACCAGTTCCCAGGGGACAAGACCCCCATTGTCAAGGGAAGCGCCCTGAAGGCGCTCCAGAGCGACAGTAAGGACGTCAACGCGCCTGAGTACAAGAGCATCCTGGAGCTGATGGCGGCTGTGGATAGCTACATACCCCAGCCGAAGCGCGACGTCGATAAGCCCTATCTGATGCCGATTGAAGACGTGTTCTCTATCGCAGGCCGCGGTACGGTGGTGACGGGCAGGATCGAGCGCGGCATCGTGAAGGTTAGCGACGAAATTGAGATTGTCGGAATCAAGCCGACGCAGAAGACGGTAGTGACGGGCGTGGAGATGTTCCGGAAGCTTCTGGACCGGGGCGAAGCGGGCGACAATGTCGGCGTGCTTCTCCGCGGTACCAAGAAGGAAGACGTGGAGCGCGGGATGGTTTTGGCGAAGCCGGGCAGCATCACGCCACATACGAAATTCAAGGCTGAGGCGTATATTCTCACGAAGGAAGAAGGTGGCCGACACACGCCGTTCTTCAACGGCTATCGTCCGCAGTTCTATTTCCGGACGACGGACGTGACGGGCGTGGTAAAGCTTGCCGAGGGAGTGGAGATGGTGATGCCGGGCGACAACATGACCTGCAGCGTCGAACTCATCACCCCGATCGCCATGGACCAGGGCCTGCGCTTCGCCATCCGTGAAGGCGGCAGGACCGTGGGCGCCGGCGTTATCACCGAAGTGATCGAGTAAAAAATTGCAGGCAGCAGATGTCTTTGTCGCGCGATTATCAAATTGAAGGGGTGAAGAGAGGCTACTACCATGCGGGAAATCGTACTTCTCGCTTGCGGTGAATGCAAGCGTAAAAATTATTCCACGATAAAGAATAAAAGAAACACACCGGACAAACTCAATCTGGATAAATATTGCAGATTCTGTCGCAAACATACGGTGCACAAGGAAACAAAGGCGTAACTTGAAAGTGCAGGGTGCTGCGGGGTTAGGACACAGGCCAGTAGCTCTAATGGTAGAGCTCCGGACTCCAAATCCGGCTGCTGGGGGTTCGAGTCCCTCCTGGCCTGCCATTTTTCTTCAGAATCTTGTGCAGGGAGAGGCTTGGTATGTTTAAAAAGTTGATGGTATTCTTTCAAGAGGTGATGCTCGAACTCAAGAAAGTCGTGTTTCCGACAAAGAAGGAGGTCATAGGTTCTACCTGGGTGGTAATTTTCACCGTGCTTGTATGCGCCTTTTTTCTGGGACTGGTAGATTTTGGGCTGGGAAGACTTATGACCCTTGCCTTTAAATAAAGATTATTATGGCGATGAACTGGTATGTAGTCCATACGTATGCGGGATTTGAGAACAAGGTGAAGGCCGGCATTCTCGAAACGGTGTCCAAGTTGGGCCTTACAGACAAAATCGGGCAGATACTTGTCCCCACTGAAGAAGTTTTGTCTATCAAAGCCGGGAAAAAACGCAAGTCGCAGCGAAAATTCTTCCCCGGCTACATCCTCGTTGAGATGGAGATGGACGACAACTCTTGGCATATCATCAAGGAAACGCCGAAGGTGACCGGATTTGTTGGGGGAAGTACGAATCCGACACCGCTTTCCGAAGACGAAATCAAGATGATTTTGAAGCAGACTGAGGAGGGGGCCGTTGCCCCGACGCAGCCCAAACATGCATATCAGAAGGGTGACCGTGTAAGAGTGATAGACGGCCCGTTCAGCAGTTTCATCGGGACGGTTGAAGACGTCAACCCCGCCCACGGAAGACTCCGGGTCATGGTAAGCATCTTTGGCCGCTCAACGCCGGTGGAACTAGAATTTCTGCAAGTCGAACGGGAAAAAGAAACCAAATAAAAATTCGGAATTAAATAGTGTAAACACACACACAGGAGTTTATAAATGGCTAAAGAAATTACAGCAAAAATCAAGCTTCAGGTTCCGGCAGGGAAGGCCAACCCGGCACCGCCGGTCGGTCCAGCTCTCGGCCAGCATGGCGTGAATATCATGGAATTCTGTAAGGCTTTCAACGCAAAGACCCAGAAAATGGGCGACACCATAGTTCCCGTAATCATCTCGGTGTATTCGGACCGGTCCTTCACCTTCATTACAAAGACGCCCCCGGCTGCAGAACTTCTAAAGAAGGCAGCCGGAATCGTCAAGGGTTCTGGCATCCCGAACAAGGACAAGGTTGGCAAGGTGACCAAAGCCCAGATAAGGGAAATCGCCCAGACAAAGCTCCCGGACCTCAATGCCGCAAGTGTGGAATCAGCCATGCGCATGATCGAGGGCTCAGCAAAGAGCATGGGCCTGGATGTGGTAGATTAATTGTTCAAAATTCATGATTCAATATTTAAAACACGGAAAACTTGTATTTCACTTTTTAGTTTTGAGTATTCACTATTGAATTATTCTTAATATTTATGCGGGAGGCTGACAACAGCCGTTTGGACCGCAAGGAGAAACCATGTCAGGTAAAAAATATAAAGCAGTGGCAGCACTGGTTGATCAGACAAAACAGTATGGTGTGGAAGAGGCCGTAGGTCTGGCCAAGAAAACAGCGAGGACCAAATTCGACGAGACCGTCGATCTCGCCGTTAGACTGGGGGTAGACCCCAAACAGGCTGATCAGATGGTTCGGGGAACTATTGTCCTTCCGCATGGAACTGGGAAAAAAGTCAAGATTTTAGTGTTTGCAAAGGGTGAAAAAGACAAGGAAGCGCGCGATGCCGGGGCCGATTATGTTGGCGCCGAGGATCTTGCCGAGAAAATTCAAAAAGAAGGCTGGACTGATTTCGACACCGTGGTCGCGACACCTGACATCATGGGGCTGGTTGGACGGCTCGGTAAGGTGCTCGGTCCCCGCGGGTTGATGCCTAATCCCAAGACCGGAACTGTTACCTTCGACGTGGCCAAAGCTATTAAGGAGATCAGGGCTGGTAAAGTCGAGTATCGCGTTGAGAAGGCCGGCATTGTCCATGTGCCGGTTGGCAAGTCTTCTTTCGATGAGACCAAATTGATCGACAATGCCAAAGCTGTGCTCGAATCCATTTTGAAGGCAAAGCCTTCCTCCAGTAAAGGCAAATATCTCAGGAGTGCAACGGTTTCGACCACTATGGGACCGGGCGTCAAAATCGATCTTGACGAGATTGAAAAGATAGCTGGGTAGTAATTTTTTGAAAAGGTCGGCCCCTTAATTCCGGGGTGCGGTCCGAGACAGCAGGCACCGAGGTTCAGTATCATAAAATCGCGGTTTAATTCCGAAAAGGGGCCTGCCGAGACCCGGGTCAGAAAAGACAGTAGAGCTTACTAGCTGCTTTCTTTCGAGATTCCTGGGCTGGTCATCGGGAACTCTTGAAAGAAAGGAGGACTGCATTGAATAAAGTAGAAAAAAAAGAAGCGATAGATGAGCTTCATGAGAAGTTTGCCCGTGCGAAGACCGCGGTGATTACCGGCTACTCCGGGATCAATGTGGAGCAAATCACGGAGCTTCGCTCCAAGTTGCGCAAAGCGCAGGTGGAGTACAGAGTCGTGAAGAATACCTTGGCGCGGAAGGCCGCGGAAGGCACCGGACTCGAGCCGTTGAAGGACTACTTTGTCGGGCCGGTGGGCATTGCGCTCGGATATGACGACGTGGTTGCGCCGGCGAAGGTACTCTCTGATTTCAGCAAGACACAGGTCAAGCTGCTGCTCAAGGTTGGCGTGCTTGACGGAAAACTTCTTAAGCAGGCAGATATCAAGGCGCTTGCCAATCTGCCGTCGCTGAACACACTTCGCGGAAAAATTGTCGGGCTTCTCCAAGCGCCGCCGTCCAGGATTGTCGGTGTGCTTGCAGCTCCGGGCGGTCAGATCGCCAGGGTCCTGAAGGCAAAAGCCGATAAGGGGTAACTTGAAATATACATGCCCGTCCAGCGGGTACGTGTTACAAAAATTTTTTAACCATTCTCAGGAGGAATTGAAACATGGCAGATTTAGCGAAGATTGTTGACGAGTTAAGCAGCTTGACCGTTCTGGAAGCTGCGGAATTGAGCAAGAAACTTGAAGAGAAGTGGGGCGTGTCGGCAGCGGCGCCCGTGGCTGTTGCAGCCGCAGGCGCAGCAGGCGGGGCAGCGGCAGCGGTGGAAGAAAAGACCGCATTCGATGTGATTCTGGCAAGCGCCGGCGCGCAGAAAATCAATGTGATCAAAGTGGTCCGCGAGCTCACAGGTTTGGGCCTCAAGGAAGCAAAAGACCTGGTTGAAGGCGCTCCCAAACCGGTGAAGACCGGAGTCTCAAAAGAAGATGCCGAAGGTATGAAGAAGAAGCTGACCGACGCAGGCGCAACCGTCGAGGTCAAGTAATAAAACATCATAAAGAGCAATAGTGGTCAAGTCCTTGCCCTCCGGTGTTAGCCCGGAGGGCAGAGGACTTTTTGCGTTTATGGATACTGGTTGCGGTTTCGTTGGTTCGGTATGCAAATTAACGGCTGTTAAGTGCAAGTGAAAAATGTACCTCAGGCTGAAGAAGTCCACGGAACCGGTGTTGTCGTCTGCATTTTTCATTTAATGCTGTATGAGGGGTGCGAATATGTCAAAGGAAAAAAGAGAACTTGTCCGCGTCAGAAAGGATTTTTCCAGGATCCCAACGATTCTGGAGATTCCCGATCTCATCGAGATCCAAAAAAAATCCTATGATTCTTTTCTCCAGAAGGACGTTGCGTCCGACAAGAGAAAAGATATGGGATTGCAGGCGGCCTTCAAGAGCGTATACCCCATCTATGATTTCAACGAAACCGCCATGGTGGATTACCTCGGCTATTCGTTGGGTGATCCGAAGTATAGCATCTGGGAGTGCCTGCAGCGTGGGGCTACTTATGCCGCGCCTTTGAAAATTAAAACCCGCTTGGTTTTCTTTGAAAAGGACGAGCAGGCGGCAACCAAGCGAGTGAAGGACATCAAGGAGCAGGAGGTGTATGTTGGTGACCTTCCTCTCATGACCGATACCGGGACGTTCATCGTGAACGGGACCGAGCGCGTTGTGGTGAGTCAGCTCCATCGTTCTCCAGGGGCATTCTTCACCCACGACAAGGGCAGGACCCACGCGAGCGGCAAGATCCTCTACTCGGCCCGCATTATTCCGTACCGCGGTTCGTGGCTTGACTTTGAATTCGACGTTAAGGACATCGTGTATGTGCGGATCGACCGCCGCCGGAAAATTCCGGCTACGATCCTTCTCAAGGCCTTCGGGTATTCGAATGAAGATCTGCTCCGTATGTACTATCCCATTGAAGACATCCGGATCAAGAAGGACGGCTTTTCAAGAGGGATTCATGCCGATGTACTGGCGGGCCTTAAGGCTCCCATTACCATCTCCGACAAGAATACCCGCGAGCAGATTGTAAAAGAAGGCGCCAAGATCACTCGCGTAGCCATCAAGAAAATGGAGGCAGCTGGCATCACCGAAATTCCCATGCCCCGTGAAGAACTGATCGACCGTGTCGTTCTCCGTGACGTGATTGATCCCGAAACGGGTGAAGTGCTGCTGCCGGCTAACGAAAAGATCACTGAAGCCTTCCTGACCCAGATCGCCTCCACCAAGGTGGAAAAGATGGAAGTCATCTACATGGATGGCATACACGTAATCGGTGCCATCCGTGATACGCTTCTCTCCGACAAAGTGCAGACATCGGACGAGGCGCTACTGGAGATCTACCGTAAAATGCGCCCCGGCGAACCGCCGACGATCGATATGGCACGGAACCTTTTCTCGGGTATGTTCTTCAACACCAAGCGCTACGATCTCTCCCCGGTCGGCAGGCTCAAGTTGAACAAGAAGCTCAAACTCGACATTCAGATCGACAAAACCACACTGACGGCTCAGGATGTTGTAGAGGTAATCCGTTACCTCGTCAACCTCCGGACCGGCAGGGGTGAAGTAGACGATATTGACCATCTCGGCAACCGTCGTGTGCGGTCCGTGGGCGAGCTTCTGGAGAACCAGATCCGCGTCGGTTTGGCACGCATGGAGCGGGCAATCAAGGAGCGCATGAGCCTCCAGGACATCGACACGCTCATGCCCCATGACATTATCAATCCCAAGCCGGTGATCGCCGCCATTAAAGAGTTCTTTGGATCAAGCCAGCTTTCCCAATTTATGGACCAGACGAATCCTCTTGCGGAGATCACCCACAAACGCAGGCTTTCGGCCCTGGGGCCCGGCGGGCTGACACGAGAACGAGCGGGTTTCGAGGTGCGCGATGTGCACACCACACATTACGGCAGAATCTGCCCTATCGAGACGCCGGAAGGTCCGAACATAGGTCTGATCGTTTCTCTTGCGACCTATGCGCGGGTGAACGACTACGGGTTTATCGAGGCGCCATACCGGGAGGTCAAGGCCGCCAAGGTCACCGATGAAATAGAATATCTTTCCGCAGTGGACGGCGAGAATTTTGTGGTAGCCCAGGCGAATACACCTATTGACGGCCGCGGCAAGATCGCCGTGGACAGCGTGTCAGCCCGCGTAGGCGGCGAGTTCAAACTAGTGAGCGCCGAGGAAGTGCAGTACATGGACGTTTCGCCGAAACAGATTGTGTCGGTCTCGGCGGCGCTAATTCCGTTCCTCGAGAATGATGATGCGAACCGGGCTCTCATGGGATCCAACATGCAGCGCCAGGCGGTTCCCCTGCTTCGGCCCCAGGCTCCAGTGGTCGGCACAGGCATGGAGCGCGTCGCTGCTCGCGACTCAGGAGCAATTGTCTCGGTCAGACGTGACGGCATCGTCGAAGGCGTGGATTCAACCCGCATTACCGTGAAAGGCGAGGATGCTAAGGGTCGGACGGTCATTGATACCTATCCGCTGACTAAGTTTTACCGATCGAACCAGAACACCTGCATGAATCAGAAGCCGATTGTGCGGATCAGCGACAAGGTGAAAAAAGGGCAGGTCATCGCTGATGGGCCGGCAACAGACTTGGGCGAACTCGCACTAGGCCAGAACGTACTCGTGTCCTTCATGCCCTGGAGCGGCTACAACTACGAAGACGCCATCATAATCAGTGAAAAGCTTGTGAAGGAAGACCGGTATACATCGATTCACATCGAAGAGTTCGAGATTGAGGCTCGCGACACGAAGCTTGGTAAGGAAGAAATCACTCGTGATATCCCTAACCTCGGTGAAGAAACGCTTAGAAATCTCGACGAAAACGGTATCATCCGTATCGGAGCGGAGGTCATGCCTGGCGATATTCTCATCGGCAAGGTGACCCCAAAAGGCGAGACGCAGCTTACCCCGGAAGAAAAGCTCCTGCGGGCCATTTTCGGCGAAAAAGCCGGTGACGTCCGGGACGCTTCGCTTTACACTCCTCCGGGCATCGAAGGCACCGTTATTGACGTCAAGGTTTTCTCGCGCAAGGGTGAGGACAAGAACGAACGCCTAAAAACTCAGGAGAGCGAGGAGATCGCGCGGCTCCAGAAGGAATATCAGGACGAGGTGCGCGCAGCCAAGGAAGACAAGTATAAACGCATCAGGAGAATCCTGAGCGGCAAGACCGCCGCTGACAAGATTGTGAACTCCAAGACCGGCAAGACCGAGTTGGCCAAGGGAAAGAAGATCAACGCAGAGATTCTCGACAAGCTGCCCGAGAAGGATCTTGCTAAAATCAAGGTCGAATCCGAGGACTATCCCGCCAAGCTTCAGGAGATACTCGACAATTCGGAGAATCAACTCGGCATCCTTGAGTCGATTTATGACGAGAAGATCGGTAGGCTGAAGCGCGGCGACGACCTGCCGCCCGGCGTGGTCAAACTCGTAAAGGTTTATGTGGCCATGAAACGTAAGCTTTCAGTCGGAGACAAGATGGCCGGCCGTCATGGAAACAAGGGTGTGGTTTCCCGGATCGTGCCGGAGGAAGACATGCCTTACCTTCCCGACGGCACGCCTGTCGAGATCGTTTTAAACCCGCTTGGGGTGCCGTCTCGAATGAACGTGGGACAGATCCTTGAAACGCATCTGGGCTGGGCCGCCAAAGCCCTCGGTCTACACGTGGCAACGCCGGTGTTCGATGGCGCTTCAGAAGATCGCATCAAGACAATGCTGAAGGAAGCGAAGCTGCCGCCGACTGGCCAGTCCCAGCTCTTTGACGGCCGATCCGGTGAGCCCTTCGACAAGCCGGTTACCGTCGGATATATGTACATGCTGAAGCTGCATCATCTGGTCGACGATAAGTTGCACGCACGTTCCATCGGTCCTTATTCGCTTGTAACGCAGCAGCCGCTGGGCGGCAAAGCCCAGTTCGGCGGCCAGCGGCTCGGCGAAATGGAAGTCTGGGCGCTGCAGGCCTATGGAGCCGCATACTGTTTGCAGGAATTCCTGACGGTAAAATCCGATGACGTGTCTGGACGCGCCAAGATCTATGAAGCCATTGTGAAGGGCGAAAATACTCTTGAACCGGGTCTGCCCGAATCGTTCTATGTGCTGATCAAGGAACTCCAGAGTCTCTGCCTCGACGTCGAGCTTATTGAGAGGAAAAACGAGAAAGAACGGGTAATAGGACTTGAAAAGATATCTTCTGCGCGGTAGCAGTTTTATCGTGGGCAAGGAATCAGTCCTTTGTAGACTGACGGCGTATGGTATATGAAGCAAGCAGGCCGGATGAAAGATTAGGATATGAGGACGCAGTCCTCTCCTATGGAGGTACACTGTGGAAGAGAAACAGTTATCAGAAAATAAAGCCAGAGCAGAGGTAATGAGTCTCTTTGAAAAACCGAAGGATATCAGCTTTGATGCCATGAGGATTAAAATTGCTTCGCCGGACCGGATTAAAGAATGGTCTTTTGGCGAGGTCAAGAAGCCGGAGACCATCAATTACCGCTCCTTCAAACCGGAGCGCGATGGTCTTTTTTGCGCCAAGATATTCGGTCCCATCAAGGACTGGGAATGTCTCTGCGGAAAATACAAAAGGATGAAACACCGCGGTATTGTCTGCGACAAGTGTGGCGTTGAAGTCATCCAGTCCAAAGTGCGGCGCGAGCGCATGGGGCACATCGAGCTTTCCTCACCCGTTGCCCATATCTGGTTCCTTAAGGGGCTTCCGAGCCGTATTGGTACATTGCTTGATATGACACTTCGGCAGCTTGAGAAGGTACTCTATTTTGAAGGGTATGTTGTGGTCGAGCCCGGCGATACGCCGCTTAAACACAAAGAGCTTTTGACCGAGGAAAAGTTCCGCAAAGCTCAGCAGGAGTACGGTATCAGCGCCTTTAAGGCGGGGATGGGCGCCGAAGCGATCCGGGAAATGCTTAAAGCTGTCGATCTTGAGGTGGAGTCGGAAGATATCCGAAAGAAGATCGAGACCGCGACTTCCATGGCCACGAAGAAAAAACTGACCAAACGCCTCAAGGTCATTGAAGCGTTTCGTAAATCGGGCAATAAACCGGAGTGGATGATTCTCGACGTTATCCCGGTGATTCCGCCGGAGTTGCGCCCGCTCGTCCCGCTCGAAGGTGGCCGGTTCGCCACATCGGACCTGAACGACCTCTACCGCAGGGTTATCAACAGGAACAACAGGCTTCATCGTCTTGAAGAGCTTAAAGCGCCGTCCGTCATTATCCGGAATGAAAAGCGAATGTTGCAGGAGGCGGTGGACGCGCTCTTCGATAATGGCAGGCGGGGACGTGTTCTGCGTGGGCCGAATAAGCGTCCGCTCAAGTCACTCTCAGATATGCTCAAGGGCAAACAGGGACGTTTCCGCCAAAATCTTCTCGGAAAGCGCGTTGATTATTCCGGCCGTTCCGTGATCGTCGTTGGACCCGACCTCAAGCTCCATCAATGCGGCCTGCCGAAGAAGATGGCGCTAGAGCTGTTCAAGCCTTTTATCTTCAATAAACTTGAAGAGAAGGGCTATGCAACGACAATCAAGAGCGCCAAGAAAATGATTGAGCGCGAGCGGCCCGAGGTGTGGGACGTACTCGAAGAGGTTATCCAGGAACACCCAGTTCTCCTGAACCGCGCCCCAACCCTTCACAGGCTAGGCATCCAGGCCTTTGATCCGATCCTAGTTGAAGGCAAGGCTATCCGTCTTCATCCTCTCGTGTGCGCAGCGTTCAACGCTGACTTCGACGGCGATCAGATGGCCGTACACATCCCACTTTCGGTCGAGGCACAGCTAGAAGCACGCGTCCTCATGCTTTCAGTGAATAACGTCCTTTCGCCGGCGAACGGAAGGCCAATCACGGTTCCTTCTCAGGATATCGTGCTCGGCTGCTATTATCTGACCAAAAGCCGTTCTGGAGTTCTCGGCGAGGGGAAAATATTCTCCAGTAAAGATGAAGTGCGTATCGCTTTTGATCAGAACGTGGCTGACATCCATGCCCACATCCGGGTCCGCATCAACGGCAAGATCGAAGAAACGACCGTCGGCCGGGTTCTCTTCAGCGATATTCTGCCTGAAGGCATGTCCTTCTCTTCGGTCAACAAGGAAATGACCAAGAAGGAGCTAGCAAAACTCATTGACGAGTGTTACCGAAAGCTGGGTCTCAGACGCACGGTCGTACTGATCGACGACTTGAAGGAAATGGGTTTCAAGTTTGCCACCCGCGCCGGGATCTCCATCTGCATTTCTGACATGCATATCCCGAGCAAGAAACAGAAGTTTATAGATCAGGCTCAGAAGGAAGTCATGGAAATCCACCATCAGTATACCGAGGGTCTCATTACGAATGGCGAGCGTTATAACAAGGAAATTGACATTTGGGCAAACGTGACCGAAAAGATAGCAGATGAAATGATGGCTGAACTCGGCATGGAAGCCGTTGAGCTGGGGGGGGCCAAGAAGTCGGAACTCCAGGAGGCCAGATCCTTCAACAACATCTTTATGATGGCCGACTCGGGTGCGCGCGGTAGCACACAGCAGATCAGGCAGCTTGCGGGCATGCGCGGTCTTATGGCAAAACCGTCTGGTGAAATCATCGAGACGCCGATTACGGCAAACTTCCGCGAAGGCCTTACCGTGCTGCAGTACTTTATTTCGACCCACGGCGCGCGCAAGGGTCTTGCCGACACTGCGCTAAAGACCGCAAACTCCGGTTACCTGACGAGACGTCTCGTCGATGTGGCGCAGGATGTAATCATCACCCAGGTCGATTGCGGTACGACGGACGGCATCATCGTCGGATCTCTCGTTGAAGGCGGGGAAATTATCGAACCTCTGTCCGAGCGTCTTCTCGGCCGTGTTGCCGCAGAGGACGTCAAGGATCCAATCACGAAAGAGGTAATTGTCCCGACTAAGAAGGAAATCAACGAGGAACTCGTCAAGCGCGTTGATGAGGCGGGAATAGATCGCATCAAGATCCGTTCCGTGCTGACCTGCCAGTCCCTGCGCGGCGTCTGCAAAATGTGTTATGGCAGAGACCTCGGCCGTGGCAAACTCGTAGATATCGGCGAGGCAATCGGCATCATCGCGGCCCAGTCCATCGGTGAACCGGGTACACAGCTGACGATGAGAACGTTTCACATCGGCGGTACTGCCAGCAAGGTTGTTGAGCAGACCGTGCTTGAGGCGAAGAATGCCGGCGTCATTAAATACCTCAACCTGAACACGGTGAAAAACAAGGAAGGCGATTACGTCGTCATGTCCCGCAGCGGCAACGTAGCTATCTACGATGAAACGGGGCGTGAAAGGGAAAAATATGCGATTATCTACGGCGCCCGGCTTAAGGTTCAGGACGGCCAGAAGGTTGATGTCGGTCAAAGGCTTGTGGAGTGGGATCCCTATTCATTGCCGATTCTCACTGAAATCGGCGGCAAGATCGCTTTTGGCGATATCATCGAAGGTGTGACCATGCGTGAGGAAGTGGATGAAGTCACCGGGCTGTCCCGGAAGGTGATTATCGACTATCCGAACCAGAACCTGCGGCCGCGCATCTCTATCAAGGACCAGCACGGGAAAACCGCCAGACTGCCCGGCTCCAACGTCGTCGCACGCTATCTTTTGCCTGCGGGCGCCCACATCCTCGTGGACAAGGGCGATGAAATTTTCCCCGGTGATATCCTGGTCAAGATCCCTCGTGAAACTACGAAAACCAAGGACATAACGGGCGGTCTCCCGAGGGTGGCTGAACTCTTCGAAGCAAGAAAACCGAAGGAGCAGGCCATCATCAGTGAAATCGACGGTACCGTGGAATTCGGCGGTTTCGTGAAGGGCATGCGCCGTATTCTGGTGAAAGATGGTATGGGGAACGAAAAGGAGTACCTCATCCCCAAGGGCAAGCATGTGAATGTGCACGAGGGTGACTGGGTTACCGCCGGTGAACCACTTATGGACGGCCCCGTGGATCCTCACGATATTCTCAATGTGCTCGGACCGAAGGAACTGCAGAAGTACCTTGTCGACGAAGTACAGCAGGTCTATCGCCTCCAAGGCGTGAGCATCAACGACAAGCATATCGAGGTCATCGTGCGCCAGATGCTTCGCAAGGTCCGGATTGAAGATGCCGGCGATTCGTCTTTCCTGATCGGTGAGCAGGTGGACCGCTTCTCATTCGCGAGGGAGAACGAGGCGGTGATCGCCAGAGGCAGCAAGCCTGCCACGGCACGGCCCATTCTTCTAGGTATCACCAAGGCGTCGCTCACTACGGACAGCTTCATCTCCGCGGCTTCATTTCAGGAAACCACACGAGTGCTGACGGAAGCAGCCATCACTGGAGCGGTGGACGATCTTGTAGGATTGAAAGAGAACGTGATTATGGGAAGGCTGATTCCGGCAGGGACCGGGATGACTGAGTACCGAAATACTTATGTGGTTGTCGACGAAGATCCTGGGCAGACGGTGGAAGAAAGTCTTAGTTAGCCAAATATCCTGGGTAACATTGCGTTAACCGGTGTAGTAATGCCCCTTGGAAAGCGTATTATCGGAAGAGATTGTTGACGCCAAAAAATATGAGCTAAATGATCCAAAAAAAGCTTGACAAATTAGTCTTATACCGATATAATTACCGGGTTTTGACTCAATGTTTTTAAAAAACTACTATTTATTTGTTTTTAAGGAGTAATTCTCGTGCCGACCATTAGTCAATTGGTAAGAAAAGGCAGAACTCTTGCCGCAAGCAAGACCAAGAGTCCCGCACTCAAGAGCTGCCCTCAGAAGCGAGGGGTCTGTATCAGGGTTTACACAACGACCCCGAAGAAACCAAACTCGGCGCTCAGAAAAGTTGCCAGGGTGAGGCTGACAAACGGCATGGAAGTTACTACGTACATCCCGGGCGTTGGCCACAATCTGCAGGAACACTCGATTGTTCTCATTCGCGGCGGGAGAGTAAAGGATCTTCCTGGTGTCCGGTACCATATTGTGCGAGGCACGCTTGATACGGTGGGGGTCGCAAACCGCAAACAAGGTCGTTCCAAGTATGGAGCGAAGAGACCGAAGTAGCGGTTAGACGCTGGCTAAAAAATCCCGCTTAGGCGGCGATGATATTAAGAAAAGGTAAGCTATGCCGAGAAAAACAGTTATTGTAAAAAGAGAAACGCTGCCGGATCCGAAATACAACAGCAAAATGCTGGCGAAATTTGTGAACGTGCTTATGCGAAAGGGCAAGAAAAGTACGGCTGAGGCGATCTGCTATAAGGCCTTGGAACGTATTCAGACGAAAACCAACAGCGATCCGATTGCTATTTTCAAGAAGGCCGTCGAGAATCTCAAGCCGACCCTTGAAGTGAAGTCCCGTCGGGTCGGTGGTGCCTCCTACCAGGTGCCCATCGAGGTCAAGCAGCCGCGCAGGCTTTCACTCGCATATCGGTGGCTGCGTCTCTATGCTTCGCAGCGGCCTGAAAAATCTATGGTGGACAAGCTCGCCGGAGAAATTCTTGACGCATCGAACAACACGGGGGCCGCTGTTAAAAAGAGGGAAGATGTGCACCGGATGGCAGAGGCAAACAAGGCCTTCGCTCATTTTCGCTGGTAAGGTGTTCATGTTGGAGTGGAGGTAGCAGTGGCTAGGCAGTATTCTCTGGAAAATACACGCAACATCGGTATCATGGCTCATATCGACGCCGGCAAAACGACGACGACCGAGCGTATTCTTTACTATACCGGTGTTTCTTATAAAATCGGCGAAGTGCACGATGGCACCGCAGTCATGGACTGGATGGTGCAGGAGCAGGAGCGCGGCATCACGATCACGTCCGCAGCCACGACCTGCTTCTGGCGGGACAAACGCATCAATATCATTGATACGCCCGGTCACGTGGATTTCACCATTGAAGTGGAACGTTCGCTCCGCGTATTAGATGGCGCTGTCGCGGCGTTCGACTCTGTTAGTGGTGTTGAGCCCCAGTCCGAGACGGTCTGGCATCAGGCTGATAAGTATCAGGTCCCGCGTATTGCCTTCATGAACAAAATGGACCGCATCGGCGCGGACTTCTATATGAGCGTCCAGTCCATGATCGACCGGCTTGGTGCGAATGCTGTGCCGATCCAGATCCCGATTGGCGCGGAGGACAAGTTCCGTGGTTGCATTGACCTGGTGAAAATGAAGGCGGTTCTATTCGACGATGAGACTCTCGGATCAAAATATGTTATCGAAGAGATTCCTGCGGACCTTATGGTCAGAGCGAAAGAGTATCGCGAAAAAATGATCGAGAAGATCGCAGATGCCGATGATGTGGTGATGGAAAAATTCCTGAACGGAGAGCAGCCGACGGAAGCCGAGATCATGCTGGCGATCCGTAAAGGTACGATCGCCATGAATATTTTCCCGGTTATTTGCGGGTCGGCGTTCAAGAATAAGGGCGTACAGCTGCTGCTCGATGCTGTCGTGGATTATCTTCCGTCGCCGCTGGACATCCCTCCGGTAAAGGGAATAAACGCTAAAGGAGAAGAAGTCACCCGTATGACCTCCGATAGTGAACCCTTTGCAGCCGTGGCTTTCAAGATCATGACCGATCCTTTCGTAGGCCAGCTCACCTTCGTCAGGGTTTACTCCGGGACGCTGCATTCCGGCTCTTATGTGTATAACTCCAGCAAGGGGCAGCGTGAACGCATAGGCAGGCTACTCAAGATGCATGCGAACAAACGTGAAGAGATCCAGGAGATATATGCCGGCGACATCTGTGCGGCTGTGGGACTGAAGACTACACTTACAGGACACACCTTGTGTGATGAGAGCAAGCCTGTTATTCTGGAGGCTATGACCTTCCCCGAGCCGGTTATTTCTGTGGCTATCGAGCCAAAAACAAAGGCCGATCAGGAAAGGCTCGGGTTATCGCTCCAGAAGCTGATGCAGGAGGATCCTTCGTTCCGCGTGTTCACTGACCAGGAAACTGGCCAGACCATTATCTCGGGGATGGGCGAACTTCATCTTGAGATTATTGTCGATCGCCTGATGCGTGAGTTCAAGGTTGACGCTAATGTGGGCAAGCCCCAGGTGGCGTACCGTGAGACGATTAAGAAAAAAGTCGTTGCAGAAGGCAAGTTCATACGTCAGTCCGGCGGACGCGGTCAATACGGCCACGTAGTCCTCGAGCTTGAACCGCAGGAGCCGGGAAAAGGTTTTGAGTTCGTGAACAAGACCGTTGGCGGTTCAGTGCCCAAGGAATATGTTGGACCTACTCAGAAGGGGATAGAAGAAGCCATGGAGAGCGGCGTACTCGCTGGGTATCCGGTGGTTGATCTTAAAATCACGCTCATTGACGGATCGTATCATGACGTCGACTCCTCGGAAATGGCATTCAAAATAGCCGGTTCCATGGGATTTAAGGAAGGCGCAGCGAAAGCTAACCCTACGTTGCTTGAGCCTATTATGGCTGTTGAAGTTGTATGTGCCGAGGAGTATATGGGAGATATCATCGGCGACCTCAGTTCCCGCCGCGGCCGAGTCCAGGGTATGAACATGAGGGGTGCTGGCAGGGTCATAACCGCTCAGGTGCCGCTTTCGGAAATGTTCGGTTATGCAACTGACATCCGATCCAAAACACAGGGCAGGGCTACCTATACCATGCAGTTCGCACATTATGAAGAAGTGCCGAAAAACATCTCGGAGCAGATCATTGCTAAGGTAAAAGGCGAAGCGGTCAAGAAATAATCATTCTTTAACTATTACATTCGATTTACACTTCCCAACAGGAGGCGGATAGTATGGCAAAGGCAAAATTTGAGAGGACAAAACCTCATGTGAACGTGGGAACCATTGGCCACGTGGACCACGGCAAAACGACCTTGACGGCCGCCATCACGAAGGTGCTCTCCTTCAAGAACATGGCGAGCTTTGTATCCTATGACAACATCGACAAGGCGCCGGAAGAACGGGAACGCGGCATCACAATCGCCACGGCGCATGTTGAATACTCGACAGAGAACCGGCACTATGCCCACGTCGACTGTCCCGGCCATGCCGATTACGTGAAGAACATGATCACGGGGGCGGCGCAGATGGACGGAGCGATCCTGGTGGTATCTGCCGCCGACGGTCCGATGCCCCAGACCCGCGAGCACATTCTTCTCGCCCGTCAGGTAGGCGTGCCCTATATCGTCGTCTACATGAACAAAGTAGATATGGTGGACGACCCCGAGCTGATCGAACTCGTCGAGCTCGAGATCCGGGAGCTTCTATCCAAGTACCAGTTCCCAGGGGACAAGACCCCCATTGTCAAGGGAAGCGCCCTGAAGGCGCTCCAGAGCGACAGTAAGGACGTCAACGCGCCTGAGTACAAGAGCATCCTGGAGCTGATGGCGGCTGTGGATAGCTACATACCCCAGCCGAAGCGCGACGTCGATAAGCCCTATCTGATGCCGATTGAAGACGTGTTCTCTATCGCAGGCCGCGGTACGGTGGTGACGGGCAGGATCGAGCGCGGCATCGTGAAGGTTAGCGACGAAATTGAGATTGTCGGAATCAAGCCGACGCAGAAGACGGTAGTGACGGGCGTGGAGATGTTCCGGAAGCTTCTGGACCGGGGCGAAGCGGGCGACAATGTCGGCGTGCTTCTCCGCGGTACCAAGAAGGAAGACGTGGAGCGCGGGATGGTTTTGGCGAAGCCGGGCAGCATCACGCCACATACGAAATTCAAGGCTGAGGCGTATATTCTCACGAAGGAAGAAGGTGGCCGACACACGCCGTTCTTCAACGGCTATCGTCCGCAGTTCTATTTCCGGACGACGGACGTGACGGGCGTGGTAAAGCTTGCCGAGGGAGTGGAGATGGTGATGCCGGGCGACAACATGACCTGCAGCGTCGAACTCATCACCCCGATCGCCATGGACCAGGGCCTGCGCTTCGCCATCCGTGAAGGCGGCAGGACCGTGGGCGCCGGCGTTATCACCGAAGTGATCGAGTAAGAGAGGGAAGGGACAGCACGTGACACAGAAGATCAGGATACGTCTAAAAGGGTATGACCATAGACTGCTCGACCAGTCTGCAGTTGAGATCATGGATACGGCCAAGAGGACTGGAGCAAAAGTGTCCGGGCCGATTCCCCTCCCCACCAAAATCAATCGGTGGACCGTGCTCCGCTCTCCCCACGTGGACAAAAAGTCCCGCGAGCAGTTTGAGATCAGGACGCATAAGAGACTGATGGATATTTTAGATCCTACCCCGCAGACCGTGGATGCGCTCATGAAGCTTGATCTGGCTGCAGGTGTTGATGTGGAGATTAAGCTATAGTTCTAAGAAGGATTTGATTGCGCAGAATCTCGGGTCGTATGCGGATGAAGGGACAGGCAATGAGCAAGGGAATTATCGGAAAAAAAATAGGCATGAGCCAGCATTACCGCAGCGGAGAACTTATTCCGGTTACTGTGATTCAGGCAGGCCCCTGTACCGTGGTGCAAAAGAAAACCGTGGGAAAAGAAGGCTATGACGCCGTTCAGCTTGCGTTTAATGAAGAGAAAAAGAAAGGCCGCGTAACGAAGGCCATGGCAGGCCACTTCCAGAAGGCAAATGTCCAATCGCACCGGTTTCTTCGTGAGTTCCGCACGGCAGAATTTGAGCAGGGCCAGGCGGTAACCGTGGATATTTTCCAAAAAGGCGAGCGGATTTCCGTGAGCGGAGTGAGCAAAGGTAAGGGATTCGCCGGCGTTATGAAACGGCATCGGTTTGCCGGTGGCCCCGGAGGCCATGGCTCCATGTTCAATAGGGCTCCCGGATCCATAGGCGCCAGTGCTTATCCGTCGCGGGTCATGCCGGGGAAAAAACTTCCCGGACATATGGGTGATGTGAACGTAACGCTGAAAAATATTGAAGTTATTGATGTACGGCCGGATCAGAATCTGCTATTCGTTCGCGGCGCAGTCCCGGGTGGAAAAAATGGGCTCGTCCTTTTATATAAAGCCGACTAATACCAAGAAGTCGAGGAAATAGACTATGCCGTCAGTCTCAATGGTTGACCAGAATAATAAGAAAGTCAAGGATGTGGAACTTCCCAGCCTGTTCTCCGCGGAAGTGCGTCCCTATCTTCTGCATGCCGCTGTGGTGAATCAGCTTGCGAACAAGAGGGCCGGCACCGCGGCGACTAAGAACAAAGCGCTGGTAAGCGGAGGCGGGAAAAAACCTTTTAAGCAAAAAGGGACGGGCAGAGCCCGTGCGGGAAGCAACCGTTCTCCGCTCTGGCGTCATGGTGGAACTATTTTCGGCCCGATGCCGAGAGATTATTCTTATGCTCTTCCCAAAAAAGTAAAACGAGCCGCATTGTTAGATGCCATTGCATCAAAAGTCACGGATAATCGGCTTATTCTCGTCGACAGCCTAGAGCTTGCTGAGCCCAAGACCAAGCTTATGTCGACGTTGCTCGAAAATCTTGGAGTGCAGGAAAATGCCATCGTGCTTATTTCCGCGGACAACAGAAACCTACGTCTTGCTTCCAGGAACATTCCGTCTGTAAAAGTTCTCAGGATGGGCAACATGAACGTCTATGATCTGCTTAAATACCGGTACCTTATTACGACGCAGGACGCATTGAATGCGATGCAGGAGGTATACGGAAAATGATGTTAGATATGTATGATATCATCCGCGTGCCACGTATAACTGAAAAAGGTGCGCGGCTCAAGGAAAAAAATAATGTTTTGACCTTTGAAGTCAGGGTTAACGCCAACAAGGTGCAGGTGAGAAAGGCAATAGAAGAAATATTCAAGGTCAAGGTTGCAGACGTTACCACAGTTAAAAATGCAGGCAAGAACAAGCGTGTTGGAAACCGGTTGGGCCGGAGGTCTGACTGGAAGAAAGCATACGTGACGTTGAAGCCTGGTGAAAAGATCGCTATATTTGAGGGTGCATAAATGCCGGTAAAGAGCTATAACCCAACATCTCCGGGAAGACGGTTTCAGACGACCTCGACATTCGAAGAGGTAACGCGCAGCACGCCGGAGAAATCGCTGCTCGTAAAGATAAGCGAAAGCGGCGGAAGAAACAACCGCGGTAAGGTCACTGTCCGTTACCGGGGCGGCTGGCACAAGAAAAAATACCGGGTGATTGACTTCCGACGTGAAAAAGTCGACGTGCCTGCAAGGGTTGCAGAAATTGAGTATGATCCAAACAGGTCTGCTCGTATCGCCCTCCTTCATTATGCAGACGGTGAAAAGCGATATATCATCGCTCCACTCGGTTTGAAAGTCGGCGACAGCGTTCTGTCAGGCCCTAATGCCGATATCAAAACGGGAAATGCACTTCCGATGACCGCAATTCCGGTCGGCACTATCCTCCATAATGTGGAGCTTAAGAAGGGCGCAGGCGGACAACTCGGGAGGAGCGCTGGTGCATCGGTGCAGCTTCTGGCACGTGAGGGTGAATATGCTACCTTGAGATTAAACTCCGGAGAAGTTCGCAGAGTCCGTTCGGAGTGTATGGCAACTATCGGTCAGGTAGGGAACTTGGATCATGAGAACGTTAGCATCGGAAAGGCCGGAAGAGCACGCTGGATGGGAATGCGGCCTCGGGTGCGCGGAGTGGCAAAAAACCCCGTTGACCATCCTCTCGGAGGCGGCGAAGGTAAGTCATCGGGCGGAAGACCGGGTTGTTCGCCATGGGGACTGCCTGACGGAACGAAAACGCGGAAAAACAAATCGACGACGAAATTCATTGTTTCACGAAGAACAAAGAGCAGATAAACAAATAAGCGGAGGAATACGGTGCCGAGATCAGTTAAAAAGGGGCCTTTTATCGATGAGAGCCTCATGAAAAAAGTTGAAGCTATGAACGCATCCGGTGATAAGAAAATTGTGAAGACCTGGTCACGGAGATCGACGATTACACCTGAATTTGTCGGCCACACTATGGCTGTACATAACGGCAAAAAGTTTATCCCCGTCTATGTCACCGAAAACATGGTCGGACATAAATTAGGAGAGTTTTCGCAAACTCGGACGTTCAAAGCGCACGGTGGATCAAAATCCGCGGAAAAGGCAAGTGCTCCGAAGTAGAAAACGGATCGCCCCGTTACGAGAAAGAGGATGGTCAGATGGAAGCAAGCGCAACAGTAAGGCATATACGCATTACGCCGCGCAAGGCGCGACAAGTGATAGATCTTATCCGCGGGAAAATGGTGGGTGATGCCATCAATATTCTCACCTTTACTCCACTCCACGCAGCACGGATTGTCAAGAAGCTTCTCGATTCGGCTGTCGCGAATGCCGAGCAGAAGAAAGTGGGAGATTTGGATACGCTCAAGGTTACCAAGGCGTTTGTAAACCAGGGTGTAACCATGAAACGGATGAGGGCGCGGGCTATGGGCCGTGGTAACGTGATCAAGAAGAGGACCAGCCATATTACGCTGGTGCTTTCAGTATAGGTTCAATAACGGAGGCATCATGGGACAGAAGGTACATCCGATCGGGCTGAGGCTCGGGATAATAAAGACGTGGGATTCACGCTGGTTTTCTCAGAAGAACTATGCAGCTCTCCTGCATGAGGATATCAAGATCCGCAAGATTGTGAAAGAGCGCCTCATGCATGCAGGAGTTGCAAAAGTGGAAATCGAACGGGCTGGCCAAAAGGCCAAAATTAACATTCACACAGCACGGCCGGGGATCATCATTGGCAAAAAAGGTGCCGAGGTAGATAAGCTGAAAAAAGATCTCGAGGCAATGACCGGAAAGCAGATATATATTAATATTCAGGAAATCAGGCGCCCAGAACTGGATGCCCAGCTCGTAGCCGAGAACATCGCTTTACAGCTGGAGCGCCGGATCGCATTCCGCAGAGCCATGAAAAAAGCTGTAACCTCGGCTCTTCGTCTCGGCGCCCAGGGCATCAAGATTAACTGTGCGGGTAGGTTGGCCGGTGCGGAAATTGCGCGGACTGAGTGGTACCGCGAGGGACGGGTTCCCCTTCATACGCTGCGTGCTGATATCAATTACGGATTTTTCGAGGCAAAAACAACGATGGGGCAGATTGGCGTTAAGGTCTGGATCTACCGGGGTGATATTCTTCAGCAGCCGACGAGCGCGGCATAAGCGACCGTATTACGAGCGATTAAAGGACTTTAATCATGTTAGCACCTAAACGAGTTAAACACCGAAAGATGCACAAGGGAAGAATGACGGGTACGGCTTACCGCGGCGCCGAGGTGAGCTACGGCGAGTTTGGCCTTAAGGTACTAGAGCCGGGCTGGATTACCAGTCGGCAGATTGAGGCAGCCCGTATCGCGATGACACGTTACGTAAAACGCGGTGGCAAGATCTGGATTCGCATATTCCCCGACAAACCGATTACGAAAAAGCCGGCAGAAACCCGCATGGGAAAGGGCAAGGGAGCTCCTGAGTATTGGGTAGCGGTGGTTAAGCCCGGTCGGGTACTCTATGAGATGGGTGGTGTCGACGAGTCGGTAGCAAGAGAAGCATTCCGCCTGGCGGCATATAAGCTACCGATTGCGACGAAGTTTGTCTCACGGGAGGCTGAAATATGAAGACGCGTGCGCGAGAATTACGGGACTTGTCGAACGATGAATTGCAGGCAAAAGCTGTTGACCTCAAAAAGGAGCTGTTCAACCTCAGGGTCCAGCAGGCCATGGGACAGATTGAAAATCCGATGCGGTTGAGAACGCTGCGAAAAGATATCGCAAAAGCAAAAACAGTCTTAAAGGAAAAACATGGAAGAGTCTAAGAAGAGAAAAGCCTACATCGGGCAGGTTATCAGCGATAAAATGGACAAAACAGTCGTACTGGCGGTCACGAGACGTATTGCTCATTCTCGGTACGGTAAGACCGTTAAGCGCACTACCAAGTTCAAGGCTCATGATGAAAAGAATGAGTGCAAGGTCGGTGATGTAGTTCGGTTCATTGAGACCCGGCCCCTGTCAAAGGAAAAACGGTGGAAGGTGCTTGAGATCGTTGAGAAAGCAAATTAAATACCAGGGACGAGAAATCTTCGCAGAGGATTGAGATATGATTCAGCAGCAGACAGTATTGGACGTAGCCGATAATTCCGGCGCAAAAAAAGTGATGTGTATAAAAGTGCTAGGTGGCACGCGCAAGCGTTATGCTACCTTGGGCGATGTAATCGTGGTTGCCATCAAGATGGCGATTCCCGAAGGGCAGGTAAAAAAAGGCACCGTTGCAAAAGCGGTGGTTGTCCGCACGACCAAAGAGGTGCGACGGCAGGACGGCTCGTATATAAAGTTTGATCGGAACGCCGCGGTATTGATAAACAACGCGAATGAGCCGATCGGGACGCGCATCTTTGGCCCCGTTGCTCGGGAACTCCGCAGGAAGAACTTTATGAAAATTATATCGCTGGCGCCTGAAGTGCTTTAAAGCGACCTCCAGAAACAGCTGAGGGAAAGCAGGAATTCAGAATATGCAGATAAAGAAAAATGACAACGTACTGGTGATAGCTGGCAAGGAAAAAGGGAAAAGGGGCAGAGTCATCGCTGTATACCCGACAACGAACAGACTTCTTGTCGAGAAACTAAACATGATTAAGCGGCACACGCGACCCAACCAGCAGGTCAGGCAGGGGGGGATTATGGAAATGGAGAACCCTCTTTCTGTATCGAACGTGCAGTTGATTTGTTCGAAATGCGATAAACCTACTGCTGTTTCTCGTAAAGACCAAGGCGATGGTTCGCGTGCAAGAGTATGTAAAAAATGCAGCGAAGTCATCGATTAAGCTGATCCTCCGTTTCCGTGATTCAATATTGAGAACTGTAAAACAGGATAATAGAACAATGGCAGATAAAAAAGACAAAACGAAAGAGACAGAAAGCGGAGAGCAGAAAAAAACCGCATCCAAGACGCAAAAGGCAGGCGCAAAAGCAAAGGGCACCGCAACCACAGCAAAAAAGGAAGCGGCAGCCGGGGAGGGCAGCAAGAAAATCGCTCCCGAACCAATTCCGACCCCTCGGCTGAAGACGCGGTATCATGAAGTTGCGGTTCCTGCGCTGATGAAGGAGTTCCAGTACAAGAACCCTATGCAAGCGCCGAAACTTGTCAAGATTGTGCTAAATATCGGTATGGGAGAGGCGATTTCCAATGCGAAATCCCTGGACCACGCCGCTGAAGAAATGGCAAAGATATCGGGTCAGCGGCCGGTAATCACCCGTGCCAAAAAATCTATAGCAACCTTCAAACTAAGAGAGGGTATGCCGATCGGCTGCATGGTTACTCTCCGGCGTGAGCGCATGTATGAGTTCCTCGATCGCTTTATCAGCGCCGCACTTCCCCGCATCAGAGACTTTAAGGGCATCTCATCAAAATCCTTTGACGGCAGAGGCAATTACTCGTTAGGGATCAAGGAACAGGTTATTTTTCCAGAGATAGAAATTGACAAGGTTGATTCGGTTCATGGCATGGATATTGTAATTGTTACGACGGCGAAAACCGACGAGGAGGGCCGGGCATTGCTCGGTCATCTGGGCATGCCGTACCGGAAGTAGTCCGGGCAACCGGACGTCATGGAGGAACGATGGCAAAGAAGTCGTTGATAGCTAAAGCGCAGAGACCTGCTAAGTTCAAAGTACGGAACTACCACCGATGTCCGTTGTGCGGACGGTCACGGGGATATCTGCGCAAGTTCGATATGTGCAGGATTTGCTTCAGAAACAGGGCGCTTCGTGGAGAGATTCCGGGCGTGATTAAGGCGAGCTGGTAACTAAAAGGGGTTTGAATCAATGATGACCGATCCAATCGCGGATATGCTGACGCGTATTCGCAATGCAAGTAAGGCAAAGCATGAGAAAGTCGATATTCCCTCTTCGAAGATGAAGATCGAGATTGCGAAGATCCTCAAGGATGAGGGATACGTGAAGAACGTAAAGCTGGTAAAAGACCGCAGGCAGGGTCTGATTCGAGTATACCTGAAGTACACCGAGGATGAATTGCCCGTTATTCAGGGCATTAAGCGGGTCAGCAGACCGGGATGCCGAGTTTATGCGGGCAACGATGCGATCCCCAAGGTATTGGCTGGACTCGGGACTGCGATCCTGTCCACTCCGAAAGGGATTCAGACCGGCAAGCAGGCGAAGAAGGACAACGTTGGCGGTGAAGTTCTATGCCATGTGTGGTAGTTTCAAAGCAGTGATTTCGTCCTCTCGAAGAGGGTAGGAGCTGTCATGTCAAGGGTTGGAAAAAAACCGATTGAGATTCCATCTGGTGTCGAGACCAAGCTCGAGACCGGCAAGATTACAGTGAAGGGTCCTCTGGGCGAGATGAGCCAGGATGTGAATCCGAAGCTGACAATCAAGAAGGAAAATAATCAGCTGTTCGTGGAGCGTCCGACGAACCAGAAAATGTATCGAGAGTTGCACGGTATGACGCGGAACCTGATCGCCAATATGGTAACCGGCGTGAGTAAGGGTTATGAAAAGACCCTAGAAATTTCCGGAGTCGGTTTTAAAGCCGCCGCTCAGGGAACGAACCTGATGCTTACACTCGGGTTTTCTCATCCCATCGTTTATCCGCTGCCAAAGAGCATTAAGGCTACGGTAGATGCAAAACAGACGCAGGTCACATTGAAAGGTGTGGACAAACAGCTCGTCGGTCAGATTGCCGCGAATCTCAGGAGTTTGAAAAAACCGGAACCTTATAAGGGGAAGGGTATCAAGTACAGCACTGAGGTCATTCATCGCAAGGAAGGCAAAGCAGGCAAGGGCGGAAAATAGAAACCGGTCTGAATTTCAGAATCGTATAGAGCAGGAGAGAAGAGCGTGGCACAGAGTAAACTGAAGTCGAGGCAAAGACGGCACGAAAGAGTCAGGGCGAAGGTTCGTGGCACGACAAGTAAACCAAGACTGAGCGTGTTCAAGAGCCTGAGCCATATCTACGCACAGCTTATTGATGATACCACGGGGAAGACACTGGTTACGGCGTCCACAACCGAAAAAGCGGTTAGTTCTGGCTTGAAGCACGGGGGTAATGTTGCGGCGGCCAAAAAAGTTGGCGTAAGCATTGCCGAACGGGCGATAGGGAAGGATATTAAAGTAGTCGTGTTTGACCGAGGCGGCTACAAATATCACGGATGCGTCAAGGCGCTGGCTGATGCGGCGCGTGAAGCAGGTCTCAGATTCTAGTGGCACCATTTATTACCGGAGGCGGCATTGGCAGAGCGATACAATAATAAAGAGACGGAAGAAGGCGATGGCCTGAAAGATAAACTGGTTTATCTGAACCGTGTGGCCAAGGTGGTGAAGGGCGGAAAAAGATTCAATTTTAGCGCCCTAGTTGTCGTAGGCGATGGTAAGGGCAAGATCGGTGTTGGCAAAGGCAAAGCGGCTGAGGCGCCGGTAGCCATTAAAAAAGCCGTGGAGCGGGCAAAAAAGAACATGGTTCTTGTTTCCCTTAAAGGTGACACCATTCCCCATGAAGTGCTTGGGCATTACGGTGCGGGAAGGGTGTTGCTCAAGCCAGCCTCGGAAGGCACGGGGTTGATTGCAGGTGGCGCCAGCAGATCGGTGCTAGAGGTTGTAGGCGTGCGGAATGTGCTGTGCAAATCTCTTGGTTCGAGCAATCCTCATAACGTTGTCAGCGCTACGATTAACGGGCTCACCAGACTTCGGAGCGCCGCCCAGGTTGCATTGCTCAGGGGCAAACCCGTGGAGGAGTTGATTTAACATGGCGAAGACAGACGGAAAAAAGCTGAAAATTACCCTTGTGAAAAGCGGTATCGCCCGTCCGGGGAAGCACAAGGTTGTGTTAATTGGTCTGGGTTTGAAGAAATTAAATAAGTCCGTAATTCGTCTGGATACTCCTGAAATTCGCGGCATGATCAATAAAGTGAGCCATCTCATCCATGTTGAGGAAGCAAAAAACTAACCATACGATTCGAACGCAGGATTGCCTATTATGAGATTAGAAGAGCTGAAACCCGCAAAAGGGGCGACAAAAAAAAGAAAGAGGGTCGGCAGGGGGCCGGGCTCAGGTGCAGGTAAGACCGCATCCAAAGGCCATAAGGGTCAGAAAGCCCGATCTGGAGGCGTGAAAGGTGCCGGCTTTGAAGGCGGTCAGATGCCTTTGCAGCGCAGGATCCCCAAACGGGGATTCACAAATATCTTTCGCAAGGAATACGCAATTGTGAACCTGTCAGAGCTTGAGAAAATCGGCGGGACCGACCCGGTAACACCTGAAATGCTTGTACAGAAGGGCCTAATTAAGGACTTGAAAACAGGGGTCAAGATTCTCGGCATGGGTGAACTGAAATCCAAGCTGACTGTCCGTGCCCATAAGTTCAGCAAAAGCGCTCTGGATAAAATTCAGGCGGCTGGCGGCAAGGCTGAGGTGATTTAACCCTTGTTCACTGGCCTGAAAAACATATTCAATATACCAGAACTTCGGAAGCGCATTATCTTTACGCTCTTGATGTTGGCTGTATATCGTATTGGCGCCCATATCCCCACGCCTGGCGTCAAAGGGGAAGCGCTCAGTCAATTTCTGCACCAGTCCGCAGCCGGGCTGATGGGTTTTTTTGACATGTTTTCCGGTGGAGCTTTGTCGAGAGTCACGATATTTGCTCTCGGGATTATGCCCTACATCACGGCCTCCATTGTGCTGCAGCTTCTGACTGTGGTGATGCCTCGTCTTCAGGCGTTAGCGAAGGAAGGGGAGGCTGGCCGCAAGAAGATTACCGAGTATACGCGATATGGAACAGTTCTCATCTCCGGATTTCAGTCGTTCTGGATGGCAGTCGGAATAGAAAAGATGGGTGGCGGTGCATTTGTTGAGTCGACCGGATGGTCGTTCCGCATTCTCACCATGATTACGCTAACCGCGGGAACGACGTTCATCATGTGGCTTGGAGAGCAGATAACCGAGCGCGGGATCGGAAATGGCATATCCCTGATAATTTTCGCAGGCATTGTTTCTGGCTTCCCCCGTGCGGTTAGCAACACCTTAGGCTTGGTAAGCGCGGGTGAAATTGCCTATTTCATGGTCTTTATCATTATTGCATTAATTATCGCAGTTGTTGCAGCGATCATCGTGATGGAGCGCGGGCAGAGGAAAATTGCGGTGCAATATGCTCAGAGGATGGTGGGGAGAAAAATTTACAAAGGACAAAGCACGCATCTCCCCCTCAAGATCAACTCCTCGGGGGTTATTCCTCCCATCTTCGCATCTTCAATCCTGCTTTTCCCAGCTACTATAGCGGGCTTTGTTCAGGTACCGTGGCTTCATTGGTTTGCACTGCAGCTTTCACCCGGGAAACTGCTCTATACCCTGGTATATGTGGTTATGATTATCGGGTTCTCCTATTTCTATACCGCTATCGTGTTTAATCCGGTTGATATCGCGGATAATTTGAAAAAATACGGTGGTTTCATCCCGGGGATCAGGCCAGGGAAGAAGACCTCCGACTATCTATTTCGTGTTTTGAACCGCATAACACTTGGCGGCGCACTGTATCTTGCCGCAGTATGCGTTTTGCCCGATATATTTTATAAGTTTCTCAATGTGCCGTTTTATTTCGGAGGGACATCGCTTCTCATTGTCATCGGTGTGGCTCTCGATACGGTTTCGCAGATTGAGTCACACTTAATTCAAAGACACTACGGAGGTTTTCTGAAGGGCAGCGTTGTTAAAGGGAGACGTTAATGACTAGGAGTTGCCATGATTATTCTCAAGTCCCTTCAGGAGATCGAAAAGATACGGAAAGCGTGTTTAATAGTATCGGATGTTCTTGACCGTATTCGCGAGCATGTTCGGCCCGGTATCAGTACTCAGGCTCTTGATGAAATTGCCGAGGGGCAGATTCTGATCGCAGGTGCAAAGCCGGCTTTCAAAGGATACCGCGGGTACACGAAGACGCTTTGTACATCGATAAACAGCGAGGTTATTCACGGAATACCTGCGAAAGAAGTTGTCCTTAAAGCGGGGGATATCGTAAGCATCGATGTAGGAGCAATCGTAGATGGATTCTACGGCGATGCCGCCGTTACGATACCAGTAGGAATTATTTCAAAAGAAGCTGAACGGCTTATCAGGGTAACCGAAGAGTCTCTTTACCGCGGCATTGATCAGGCAAGAACAGGCAAGAGGCTGTATGATATCTCCTACGCTGTTCAAAGTCATGTTGAGGCTCACGGGTATTCGATAGTTCGAGAATATGTTGGGCATGGGATCGGTCGGAATCTCCATGAAGACCCCCAGATCCCGAACTTTGGTTCTCAAAATCAGGGGCCAAGGTTAAAGTCTGGGATGGTTCTTGCGGTGGAACCGATGGTAAACGCTGGTGGCAGTGCAACAGTTGTTAAAGATGATGGTTGGACGGCCGTAACGTCAGATGGTAGCCTTTCCGCTCACTTTGAACATACTATCGCGATTATGCCGGATGGCCCCTGGATACTGACAAAGAAGTAAACGGCAATAAGGCAAAGATGCAAAGAACCGAGAGGATATGGCGAAAGAAGATTCTATAGAGGTTCAGGGTACTGTATTGGAAACGCTTCCTAACGCAATGTTTCGCGTGGAAATGGAAAACGGGCATAAAATACTGGCGCATATATCAGGGAAAATGCGCATGCATTTTATTAAAATTCTTCCAGGAGACAAGGTAACGGTTGAACTTACTCCCTATGATCTGACTAGAGGCAGGATTACTTATCGTTTTAAATAGAGCTCCTCTAGTATCAATGCAAGATTGATTTTAATAATCTCAAGGAAACGGAAGTAACAAAACATGAAAGTTCGTTCATCAGTACGAAAAATTTGCCCAAAATGCTCTATTATTCGTCGCAAAGGCATTGTGCGCGTTATTTGTGAGAACTCTCGCCACAAGCAGCGGCAGGGATAATTTTAGAGGACCGAGTAGGGACTGTTTGATGGGGGCTCCAGCTGCAAGAGGGTTGCATATAAAGTGTAGCCAGCCTAAAACCATGGACTTGAGGAGGAAATGTGGCACGAATTGCCGGGGTAGATCTCCCCAAAGATAAAAAAATCGAGATAGCGCTTACGTATATTTACGGCATCGGGCCGACATCCGCCAAGAAAATTCTTGCGGAATCAGGAATAGACCTAAATATAAAGAGCAGCAATCTGACCGAATCTGACATCGTTAAAATCCGTGCAATTCTGGATCGCGATTATACGATAGAGGGTGACCTCCGCAGAGATGTGACGATGCACATAAAACGTTTGATGGACATCGGCAGCTACAGGGGGTTGAGGCATCGTAAAGGTTTGCCGGCCCGTGGCCAGCGCACAAAAACGAATGCCAGAACGAGAAAAGGCCCAAAGAAGTCGGCAATGTCTGGAAGGGGCAAGAAAAAAGGTTTGTCAAAGGTATAACGCCGACAAGGGCTGACGCCGCTGTCGCATGAGATTTCTGGACAACCGGTGTCTCTCATAAGGAGGAATAATGGCTAAGAAGGGCAAAGAAAGAAAGAACGTGGCCAGTGGAGTAGCACATATCCATGCTTCGTTTAACAATACGATTGTAACGATTACGGATACCGCAGGGAATGTTATTACTTGGTCTAGTTCCGGGAACAAGGGCTTCAAGGGGTCTCGAAAGAGTACGCCCTTTGCATCACAGTTGGCTGCAGAAGCGGCTGCCAAGAAAGCCATGGAACACGGTATGAAGCAGGTTGAGGTCTACGTCAAGGGACCGGGGACAGGTAGAGAGTCGGCAATTCGTTCAATTCAGGCTGCTGGGCTTGAAATTGTTGCGATCAAGGATGTTACTCCGATTCCCCACAATGGGTGCAGGCCGCCGAAGCGGAGACGGGTATAGTTTCTTGGAACTGGGTTTAACACAGGAGGAATCACGTGGCACGGTATATTGGATCAGTTTGTAAGCTCTGCAGAAGGGAGGGCTTGAAGCTCTTTCTGAAGGCTGAGCGTTGTTATACGGATAAATGCGGTATCACTCGCAGGAGCTATCCTCCCGGCCAGCATGGCCAGGCGCGCATCAAACAATCTGAGTACAGCTTGCAGCTGAGAGAAAAGCAGAAAATCAGACGGGTGTATGGAGTACTTGAGCGTCAATTCCGCGGCTATTTTGAAAAGGCTGAACGGATGAAAGGCGTTACCGGAGAAAATCTGCTGCAGCTCCTTGAACGGAGGATTGATAACGTTGTTCAGAGAATGGGCTTTTCCGGCTCTAAAAAAGAAGCTCGACAGCTCGTACGCCACGGCCATATTCTGATCAACGGAAAAAAAGTTAATATTCCGTCTTATCTGTTAAAGGCGGGCGACGTGGTTGAGCTTCGTGAAAAAAGCAGGGGGATTGCGCAGATTCAACAGACCCTTGCAGCCGTGGAGAAGCGAGGCTTCCCTTCTTGGCTGGAAATCGACAAAGCGCAGTTCAGAGGAAAGGTTTTATCCTTACCGGTCAGGGATGAAAGCACGATGCCGACCGTTAAGGAACAGCTTGTCGTCGAACTCTATTCGAAATAATTTTATTTTGATGCTGAGAACGGCACTGAGGACTGCGTGAGTGCCATTATAATAGGCATTCCTTGCTCTTTTTATAAATAGTTTTTCACTCCGTTCTGGAGGACCCATGCTCAAAAAAGCCAAAGATTTTCAGATGCCTAAAAAACTTCAATATGATCCGAAAAAAACAAGCGACACCTATGGAAAATTCACGGCCGAGCCTCTAGAGCGTGGTTTTGGAACTACTCTGGGCAACTCCCTACGCCGGGTTCTTCTCTCCTCCCTTGAGGGATCTGCTATCACCTCACTGAAAATAGCGGGAGTTCAACACGAGTTCTCGAGTATTCCGGGTGTGATCGAAGATACGACGGATCTGATCTTAAACCTCAAGGAGGTCAGACTCAAACTTCATACGGATAAGCCCAAGACTCTGATCCTCAGGTCCAAGGGGCCGGGAGAAGTTACAGCAAAAGACATAGAAGCGGATGCGGAAGTAGAAATTTTGAATCCTGATCTCCACCTTGCGACGATCGATAAAAATGGTAAACTTGAGCTTGAGATGCGGGCACGTCGTGGTCGAGGATACGTTGCATCGGATAGAAACAAGGAACCCGGTCAGGCCATTGGGGTTATTCCGATCGATTCCATTTTTTCACCAATACGCAAAGTGAATTTCAAGGTTGAAAACGCCCGCGTCGGCCAGGATACCGATTATGACAAGCTTGTTCTCGATGTCTGGACAGACGGAAGCATCAAGCCTGATGATGCCGTTGCCCACGCTGCAAAACTGCTGAAGGATCACCTTTCGATCTTCATTCATTTGCCCGAGGAAGAAGAGGACCTCCCGGTCATGGAAGAAGAGATCAAGAAAGTCCCTTCGTTCAATGAAAATCTTCTGCGCAGCGTGAATGAACTTGAGCTTTCTGTGCGGGCGGCAAACTGTCTCAAAAATGCAGGGATTGAAACCATTGCCGAAATGGTACAAAAGACCGAAAGTGAAATGCTCAAAACCAAGAATTTCGGAAGAAAGTCATTAAACGAAATAAAAGAGATTCTTGCAGAGATGGGGCTTTCATTGGGCATGAAGGTCGACGATAAAATCGTCTCTGAGGCCAGGCGGCTGTTGGCGGAAAAACCGAGTGAAGCATAATATAACCTAATAACATAATATTGGCAGGGACAACAAAATGAGACATGGATGCGCAGGCAGACAATTTGGTAGAAACTCAGGGCATCGCAAGGCTTTGCTCCGAATGCTCGTAACAGCGTTACTGAAAAATGAAAAAATTGAAACCACGACGGCCAAAGCAAAAGAAATAAGGCCTTTGGCGGAAAAAATGATTACCCTCGCGAAGAGGGGGGATCTACATGCACGTCGTCAGGCTCTGAGCTTTATTCAGGATGACTCCGTTGTAAGCAGCCTGTTTGCACAGATTGGTCCACGGTTTTCATCCCGTGCCGGAGGCTATACACGCATTGTTCCGACTCGCAATAGGCCTGGTGATGCGGCTCCAATGGCAGTAATCGAATTGGTTCAGAGGGAAAAAATTGAAGCTGAGGGCACAAAGCCCAAGGGGAAGACTAAAGCAGACAAGACAGCGGCTGCATAATTCTAAAATTCCATTTGGCTGTCAATTCGAACAGGTTGTTTCTGTGCGGTTTAGCCGCTAATATATAATGCAATTAAAAGAGGCAAGAGCGTAAGCTCTTGCCTCTTTTAATTGCATTTGCAGGCAATTTCTTTTGTGTTAAAGACACAAGATCAGCCGATAGAAGTGGGAGGGGCATTTATAATGGGATCGCCGGTTATGGAACTCCGTCTTTATTCCAGAGGCAGATACTGACTTCCGGCTCGATCGGGTATTGACGAAGTCACGCAGGATGAGGAACATCTTGACGGTACCCCCTCTTGGTCATGCCGGTTGAGAGTGCAGGAAAGACTAAATGGTCTATAGTATCTTCTGAGCATAAAAAAAAATAATTTAGGCGTCTTCCTTGTTTTGAGATTACTGCGTGGCTGGTGAAAAAATTATCGTAGTTGACGATGAGGATATAATCAGGGATCTCTGTAACCATATTCTGAGTTCGGAAGGATATATGGTTACAACGGTAGAAAACGGGGAAAAGGCTCTCGATGAGCTCACACGTGCACCGGCGGACCTTTTGATCACGGATATCGCAATACCGGGAATGGAAGGGTTGGAGCTTTTCGAACGCGTCAAGGATCGGAACCTCGAACTCGTCACAATTTTCATCACGGGACATGGTTCGCTGGATATCGCCATCGAGTCCCTCATGCGCGGGGTGGACGGCTTCGTATTGAAGCCATTCAACCAGGAAGAGCTGCTCGGCACTGTCAGCCGGGCGATCAGCAGGAGCAAGCTGAAAAATGAGAACATCAGGCTCAAAGCGTTGATTCCACTTTTTGAAATCAGCAGACTTCTGGTTACCGAGATCGATCTCGCTATCACCTGTTTAAGATCATAACTGAGGTGCTGGTGCAGGAATTTGCTGTGGATCGCGTTTCCCTGATGCTCATGGATGAGGTGAGCGGAAATCTCCTGATCCGCGCTTCCCATGGCTTACCGACGGAGATGGCGCTGAAAGCACGGCGAAAAATCGGAGAGGGCGTGGCAGGGTTGGTGCTCAAGCAACGTAAATCTTTGATCATCTCGGAAGGAAAGCATCCGGATCGGGAGGTGATGGACGTCATCAACCGCGAGGACATGCCGGCATCATCCATGTCAGTACCGCTTATCGGCAAAAATAAAAATTTTGGCGTGCTCAACTTAAGCAAGTTTTCGGGATCTCCCTTTACGGCAAGCGATCTACAGATTGTACTGATACTGTCAAGTCAGGTAGTTACTGCCATGGAGAACGCTGCGCTCTATGAAGACCAAAGGGAAAGCTATTTCAGAACAGTTCAAGCCCTCGTTGCCGCCGTCGAAGCAAAGGACCTTAAACTCGCTGGCACTCGACGAATGTTACCAGATACGCCGTGGCGATCGCCCGGGATATGGGTATGAGTCCGACGCAGCTTGAGGAAATACATGTTGCCTCGATTCTCCACGATATAGGCAAGATCGGCATCAGTGAGTTGATAATCGGTAAGCCGGGACGCCTCAGCCAAGAGGAGTTCGACATTATGAAAGACCATCCGGCTCATGGACTTCGAATTTTTGAGCCCATCGGTTTTTCAGTGTCTATTACGAGCGCGATCTTTCAACATCATGAACGCTATGACGGCAAGGGATACCCCCAGGGGCTTGTCGGCGACCACATTTCACCGGCTGCGAGAATTCTGAACGTGGCAGACACCATCGATGCGATGGTCTCCGAACGGCCCTATCGTGGGAGAATATCCAGCCAGGAAGTTCTTCTGGAACTGGAGCGGGAAGCAGAGAGACAGTTCGATCCTCTCGTTGTTGAATCGGCGAAAATACTGATCGAAAAAGGCCTTTTAAAACTCGGGATGCATCCCTATTACCAGTCCGCCAGACTTGAAAGAACGGGGAGAAATGGGGAAAAAAACAGCACAGCAATAGCTCTAAAGGCAACATTGTGCGGATGGTAAGGCAGAAGACGTCCTTCGTGTCCACACAGCGGGAAGAGAAACCTGCGAAGTCCCATCCGAGCGTCGAAACGAGCGGTAACGGTTACATTGATATGCTCCACTACCTCGTCAATAGCGTAAAGACAGAGATCATATCACTGGATTGAGACAGCTGGATAAGAGTTTTCAACGCTGCGATCGAAAGGCTTTTTGGTCTGCCGCGCATGATGGTGATTGGTAGGCATATAAATGAAATTGGCCGAATGATGGATTCTGATGATCATGGTCGCCATGCAGCTTTGTGAGAGGATTTGCAATGCTATATGGGCTGTGGGAGCCGAGCTTTACCTTGATTTTGGTCTTATTACTCAACCCGGAAATTGAACTTCCATGCGTTACGCGGCTATCCTATCAGCAGTATGGCTTGGTCCGTTAACACGGTTTTATACGTTTTCTCCTGTTGCTTGGTGTCTGAACGCATAGTTTGTTAGAACATAATGCCATATAATATAACAAATTATCGGGCGACAAAGCCCCTTAGGCGTGGCTAAAATCCCGTTGCTTTCATCCGCAAGCCGACTATTACGGCGTCGACAATAAATTGCTTTATCGGACTTCTTACTTCTGGTTGGGGATTTTAATAATGAGAATGTCAGAAGTCTCGTCTTACGTACTGTCATCCTAAAAATGGCGTTGATGCGATGTTTCTCATAACATCAATAGGATGCTTTTAATTTTTCGTTAATCCGTTGGGTAAGCATTTAAACTGCGCAACAGTTGCCACGATTTACGGCAATGTCTTATTTTTTTGATGACCATTTCGGTTTTGCTGCCGAATTTAGGTTTCCTACGCCAATGCAGCTCGCTGTCTGGAAGCCCGCAAAGGCCCCCCTGAAGCAATAGTTGCGCACGATGGTAACTCTCCTGGCACAATTCAGTAAACAGCAGAAAACGCTTGACTAAAGGATGTTACTTTGATATATTCGACTCAAGTTAGTGCTCTAAAACACCTGCAATAGCAATTCTTTTTTTTCTCGAATAACAGTAGCAGTTTGTAATAGTGGCAGATGCAAGCGATTTATACTATCTATGATTACCACTTGCAGACCTACATATCATCAAGGTTACTGCATCCCCGAAGAGAAGGAACATGCTCCTGCCTTGCGCTCTCTCTCGGGACCTTTCGCAGAAGTTGAACATTTTGCCTTAAAATTAAGAGTTGACAGCAGTTCATTATTTGATGTTGGGTCTCGTTACTTCTGTCACAACCGGTTCCGTCACATTATATCTAAAGAGAGGGGGGGTGTCGCGAACTCATAAAATTTTGTTTCATAAGAATTGCTGCTGTGTTTTTCGTAAATAACCTAGGTCATGACGTGTTCCGCTGTAGATCGGAACGAATCTATTTTAGGGAGGATAAACGATGAAGAAGCTTCTCGTAGTTTTTGTTGTACTGACAATGGTTTGCTTCAGCTCAATGGCATTTGCTGACATGTCAGATGTTTCAGTAACTGTCGACGGTAGCGTACAAATCCGAAGCAGGGATTTTGAAAACCTCAATTTCGATAAGTTTAATGATGCGGGTACTACCCGCGACACGCAAGAGAGAATCATGCTTGATGTGAATGCCAAGGCGGGTGATGATGTTAAGGGTAAAATTTCGCTTTGGAACGACTGGGAAGACTGGGGCAACTTAGAATCTGCAGAAGGTACTGGCTTTGGTAGTCCTGCAAAATCAGGAATAGATGTTAATTCCTTCGGTTTTCGTGAAGCATGGATGAATTTCAATGTACCCGGCATCCCGGTAAATGTTACAGCGGGCCATCAGCTTCTTCAGCTTGGTAATGGCTGGTTCCTTCGCAATAAGCATTACGGTGATGATGCGTGGGTAGTTGCTAATGTGACGGGACCTAATACTGTAGCTGCTGTTAATATAAAGGCCGCTGAGATATCAACTCATAGCTCTGATCAAGCTATCGATGGCTACGCTCTTCTCGACGTCTTCAAGTTGGCGGATAACATGACAGTTGGTGCTGATCTGACAAGTGTGTTGGACCGTGCTAACTCATTGGGATTGGGAGGCGCTGGGGCCCCCGGATCAGTAGCTCTCTATAATCTTGGCTTGAATTTTAATGGGACCCTTGGCCCCTTGGTATTGTCAGCACAGGTTGACGGTCAAGCCGGAAAAACAGACACTGCGCTGGGTGCGAGTTTCGAGGGCAACGAAGTCGTAATTCAGGGTAAGGTGCCGATTGATCCTCTTACGATTAGATTCACCGCTGCACGTGGTTCGGGCGACAACGGTATCGGATCGACCACTCCAAGAAGGGACCCGAATTACGAGGGCATGCAGACCCTCCTGGATATAGATCCGCACTACACCTTCCTTTACGAGTATAAGATTCCCACTGCTGCAGGAGCTGCCAACTACTTTGGCGGGGTACACACAGGGTTTGAGAATACTACAGCACTTAGCCTGGGCGCTCAATTTGCTGCTTCTAAATCTGTGAACTTCGGTATAGATGTATGGTGGTTGCAAGCAACGGAAGCAGCAAACGTAGCAAACTTAGTCGGTACGGGTGCGAGTGCTATAAATGGCGGACTTTCGCATAATATCGGGTGGGAAGAAGATATTAACCTTAATTGGCAGCTCTATAATAACCTCTCATGGAACTGGGTGGCTGGCTACTTCACGCCAGGAAATGTCTATCAGAGTCATAATGGCGCTAATGCTGATGCGGCATACGGCCTCCAGGGTGTACTTGCCCTAACATTCTAAGCTCGGTTTTCTGTATTTTTTTCTGATTGAAAAACCCCCGGAGGAGAAATCCTCCGGGGGTTTTTGGTTACGGAATTCAAAAAGGAGACGCCCGCCTTGGCCTTATCGATCCTGCACTATCCTTTTTCACGATTATTAGCGCCACTCTACCGCAAATCCGCATTCCGGGCTTGGCCCGAAATGCATTTTTCCCTTATGGTTTTGCATCCCTGCTTTCGCAAGAATGATGTACTGAGACGTGTACAGATTGCGAGACCATTCATAATCCCAAATAAGTGATAAGTTAATTTGATAGGATAATTAGACTTGAGACGTGCGATTTAATGTGATAGTATACAACACTTCGTTGGAATACATCATATCTGATCGTTCAATTTGCTCCAAATATTGGAATCGTTAGGAAAGCAAAGGGTAGGGGGCATGGATCGTGACAGCTGGCAGAATTATCAGGATCTGATCAACTGCATCCCTGATCCGGTCATTATTATCGATAATGGCTGCCGCATCACCATGGTCAACGATGCCCTGCTTGAAATGCAGGAAGATTCCCGCGAAAATCTTATAGGCAATTCCTGTCATAAAGTCCTTCATCACCAGGACCTCCCCTGTCAGATGTCCGAATGCGGTTGCCCCTTCAAGGAAGTTCTCAGCTCAGGGAAGCCGCTCAAGCTGACCCACCGCCATTTTTCGAAGCAGCGGAAAGAAGTCCTTGTGGAGCTGGTGGCTTCTCCGATCAAAAGCAGCGACGGCGCAATAGTCGGGATGCTCGAGTTAATACGTGATGTCACCATCAGTGCGCGACTTGAAGAGAAGAGCAGACAGTCGCTCGCATTTCTAACAAGTGTTCTCGAAGGCATCGGTGAAGGCGTTGTGGTGGTGGACAGAGACTATCGCATCCTCTCTGCAAACAAGGGTTACCTCAATCAAGTGGGAAGTGTGCATGAGCATGTCGTGGGAAGGCATTGTTATGAAGTATCGCACCACTTTGCATCTCTCTGCAGTGGGAGCAAGCATGATTGTCCGGTGCGTGTCGTGTTTGAAACAGGCCGTCCAGAGAAGGCCATGCATGTACACTATGACCAACAAGGCAGGGAAATCTACGTTGAATGCCATGCCTATCCTATTGAGGACTCGTCAGGCCAGGTCATCAGCGCTATCGAGACCCTGAATGATGTTACCGAGCGCGTGCAGCTGGAGTGGATGCTCAAGGAGTCTGAAGAAAAGTACCGAGACCTGTATGATAATGCGCCGGACGGATATTATTCTCTTGCTGAGAATGGCCTCATTGTTGAAGTGAACAAAACTTTTCTGGACATGCTCGGCTATCGCCGTGACGCAGTTGTTCGGAAACTGTTTATTGAAGAACTGTTGTCCGAAGACAGCATCCAGATATGCCACAAAATATTTCCGGAGCTAAAAAAGACTGGCAGGATAGAGCACTTGGAATTGACTCTGGTGAGGAAAGATGGATCGTTACTGCCGATTATGATGAATGCCTCGGCTTTATATGGAGAAGAAGGCAACTTTTTCATGAGCCGGTCGGTGGTTCGGGATATATCAGAACGGAAAAAGGCCGATGAAGATAAACGAAAACTTCGGGAGCAGCTGTATCAGTCGCAGAAATTGGAAGCACTCGGGACGCTTGCGGGAGGGATCGCCCATGACTTCAATAACCTACTGGCATCCATCCTCGGCTACTCTGCCCTTGCAAAGGTGGATTTAAACGACGGAGATCCGTTGTATCGCCACATCGAGATCATAGAGAATGCGTCGCTGCGTGCGTCGGAACTGACCGAGCAGCTGCTTGCTTTCGCAAAAGGCGGGAAATACGATGCAAAGCCCAATGATGTCAATATCATTGTGGGAGATGTAGCCGCGCTCCTAGTACGCACAATCGGCAAAAATATCACGCTGAATGTCAATACTGACAAAAATCTCCGGCCTGCTATCTGCGATGCTGGCCAGATCCATCAGGCTATTCTGAATCTGAGCATCAATGGACGCGATTCCATGCCTCAGGGCGGGAAGCTTACCATCCGGACGGAAAACGTCCGGATGGATATAACAGACGTACAGTATCTCGTCGATGTCCCGCCGGGCGATTATGTCCGCATATCCGTGTCCGACACCGGCGCAGGAATGGATCGCCAGACCCAACAGCATATGTTCGAGCCTTTCTTTACCACCAAGGAAAAGGGAACCGGTTTGGGACTGGCTCTCGTGTACGGCATCATTAAAAAGCACAACGGGTTTATTCAGGTATGCAGCGAACCAGGACGTGGATCGCTGTTTGAAGTGAACCTCATTGCCTGCACCGACGAGTATGTTTGTACGGAAAAGGGGGATAGAATGGAACTACCTCGCGGCACCGGGACGATCCTGGTAGTGGATGACGAGCCGCTTGTCATGCAACTTGCCAGAGATATCTTGAAACGCTTCGGTTACAGTGTGCTGACCGCGGGTTGCGGAGAGGAAGCCGTGGCGCTTTATCGGCAGCAGCCCGGGGAGATTAAGGCTGTCGTACTTGACATCGTTATGCCCGGCATGGATGGGAGGGAAGTTTTTCGGCAGCTTCGTAACGTTAATCCCCATGTTACTGTCATTATTTCAAGCGGGCACAGTCATGACAGTGATGCCGACGATCTGCTGATGCAGGGCGTAGCCGGTTTTGTGCAGAAACCCTATCGGATTGCCGATCTTCTCCATGTGGTGAAAGACGCAGTGGAGGGAGCGAACAGGGGCAAGTAGCAAAGATATTGTTCACAGATTCTTCTACGCTTCCGAGGTTTTTCCATGCTTCTTGTCATATGTCTCTTGCCTTTTTTTACCGAAACATCCCGAGAAAGCCCCTGCTTTTAGCCATGGGGAAGAATGCGGTAACTTAGCAACTACAGGACTTACTTATGTGATATAGTTGGTGCTTAAATGTCCAGTAAAGTAAAAATGCAATCTTTTATCCATGAGTCTCGCCTTGTAGCGACTTCCAAAGACTACCGGATGCTCAATATCCGTCCGTTGCTGCCAGGCGATTGCTAGTACTGCCGTTAGAACCCTTGGCCTTAGACATGGGACGGTTCAGGGATTCTGTAATTTCGCGGCTTTTACAACGTGTTTTAACAGAACCCGCGTGGTTACAGTACCGACGCCGCCGGGTACGGGTGTAATGGAGCCCGCAACTTCCTTGGCAGGCTCGGTGTCAACATCGCCGAAGAGCTTATCTCCCTCCACGTTAATACCGACATCCATGACCGTTGCACCGTTTTTAATGTAGTCTTTCGTGATCATCCTAGCCTTCCCGATGGCGGCCACCAGGATGTCGGCGCGGCGGCAGACGCCGGGAAGGTCCTGCGTACGGGAATGACACACCGTGACCGTGGCGTTTTCGCCCAGTAGCAGCATGGACATGGGCTTGCCCACGACCATTGAGCGACCGATGACTACGGCTTCTTTTCCACTCATTGGAACCTGATAGAAGCGTAGGATTTCCATCACCGCCTGTGGCGTTGCGGGCGGGAATCCAGTCATGTCTCCGGCCATGATTTTGCCGGCATTCACCGGGTTAAAGCAGTCAACATCCTTTTCCGGCGCAAGAATGTGCTTGACAACCTCCTCAGTGATCTGCTTAGGGAAGGGGCGCATGACAATAATGCCGCTGATGTTTCTGTCCGCGTTTCGCTCTTTCAATATCCTGACGAAATCATTCTGGCTCGTTGTGCCGGGTAGCTGTTCGATTTCGCAGGCGATCCCGTTTTTCTCAGCCATCTTTTTCGCGCTATTCGCGTAGGTGACTGAATCGGCTGCTTCTCCCACGATCATGATCCTGAGCGCCGGATTGACGCCTTTCGCCTTGAGTTCCTGCACGTCTTTCTGGATGTCCTGGTCCATTTTCTGAGCCACTTCTTTACCGGTTAATAGTTTTGCTGGCATGGATGCTCCTTATTTGTAGTAAGAGGATCAAGTATCATGGACCAAGTGGCACGGGAAAGAGGAGACGCATGAAAAGAAAGTACTTCCTTATCCCCTGTTGTTCGATCCTTGTATTGTTTATCCCATCTTTTTATACGTCGTTGCCATCACTGATTTTTCAAGGGCTGCAACCCGTGCGAGAACATATTCCATGCGGGACCAGGTTGCATTGTTATAGGATTCGTCTTTGATGCTGTTTACATTGATTTTAACATTTAGCGCTGCACTCTGAGCGCAGGCCTGGGCCAGAAGCACGGCGACGCCGGCATCGCTCACCGCGGCAACATTGCCGATATCAGCGGCGCGCTCTGCGAGTTTGGCCACATCGAGGGACTTCAGGCCGATCTCGAGGGGGACCTGGCAGGCTTTTTTGAGGGCCTCCTGCATTTTAGCGGTGCGGGCCGCCTTTTCTGCGTCTGTGTTCTTCGGCATTTTATACACTTCCGAGAGGGCGCCGTATGCCTCCGTATCCTTCTGGATCAGCTCTTGCATTTCTCCGCGAAGTTTTTCCGATTCCGTCAGGAGAGCCTCGATTTGCGGTTGAACATCCTTGTACTTTTCCTTTCCGAGCGTCAGGTTTGACACCATGCTGACGAGCGCCGCCCCGAGCGATCCAGTAAGTGCAGCCACGCTTCCACCACCCGGCTCGGGTGATTTACTTGCCAGCTTATCCATGAAATGCCGTAAAGGTTGATCGATATACACAGCTACCTCCAAGTTTTGTTAAGTGATGTGGGATAAAAAGAATAATGAAAGAGCGATATTTTGTCAATAAAAAATTTCGAGTCTGTTCATTTCGGCAAAAACTTCAAGGAACCAGCGGAAGGCTAATTATAATTAGATTCACTTATAGTCGCAATTTGAGAATAAATCAATCAGAAAATATTAAACTTTCTCTTGACTCTATTTGGCGAGCTTTGGTATTATAAAGATTGCCGATCGAGGGGGATTGTAACGTTCATGGATATTTCACACGGATTAACGTTCTCTGTCTTGTTATTTTCGTCGTTTATGGGACTTATCTCCTTCGCTTCTCCTTGTATACTGCCACTGATACCTTCCTATGTATCATATATTACCGGGATCAGCTATGATGAGCTCGTAAGCCGCGAATCGCGTAAGCGCAACATGAACATAACCCTGCTGCACTCGCTTGCATTCGTCGCCGGTTTCACGATCATCTTTGTGCTGCTCGGAGCGACAGCAAGTCTAGCTGGTAGCGTCCTTTTCCGGCATCTCGATGTCATACGGATTGCCGGCGGCATTCTTATCATTATCATGGGCATATTCGTCATGGACGTCGTAAATATTCCCTTTCTGCAGCGCGAGGCTAAGCTGCATCTGAAGACGCGTCCCGTGGGGTTCGTGGGAACACTCATTGTGGGGATGATTTTTGGGGCGGGCTGGACTCCCTGCACGGGTCCCTTCCTGGGATCGGTTCTTGCGCTGGCCATGGAAACAGATACCATGGGTAGAGGAATGGCGCTTCTTACATTTTATTCGCTTGGCCTGGGAATCCCCTTTATTGTTTCAGCCATTGCGATCAGCGCTTTCCTGTCTTCGTTCAACAGGCTGAAAAAACATTTTAAAATCATTAAAATAGTGAGTGGCGCTGTTCTGATCGTAATGGGCGTGCTCCTCATCATGGATAAAATGACGATCCTGATAATTCATTAGAAATTCTAGGGGAAGAAGGAAATTATGCCAGCAGACGGTTTGGATGTATTAAAAGACAAGGATGCGCCTCTCTACACAATGGGTGTTGCCGCCAAGCTCGTGGGAACCACAGCCCAGACCCTACGGCTTTACGAGAAACATGGATTGATCCTCCCGACGCGGGAGCGCAGGAACCGGCTGTATACAGAGAACGATATCAAATGGTTAAGATGCATCCGCGAGCTGATTCATTCCAAGAAAATCAGTATCGAAGGCATCAAGAAACTACTCGATTACGCCCCCTGCTGGGAGATCAAGGACTGTCCTGATGAACGCCGGGTTGTCTGCACGGCTTTCACTGACAAGGGCAAACCCTGCTGGGAAACAACCCGGTGCCGCATGGAAAATGACTGTTCTACCTGCGTTGTATTCCTGAAGAACGAGAAAAAAGCGACAAAGAAGCAATAATAGCTGTTCAAATCGCTTGAAAACTGTTTTTAGACGGTTTGTATTACAATTTTCAAGGATGCTCCTCCACCCAGACCTCTCCTGTTGGCGTTGTTTCCTTCTTCCAGATAGGGGTAATCCTCTTTAACTCATCAATGCAGAAACGGCAAGCTTTGAATGCCTCGTCACGGTGGGCCGCGGCAACGGCGATCAGCACGATATCCTCCCCCACCGGAATCGTTCCAATGCGATGCACGATCGTCACATCGATCACCCCGAAGTCTGAGATTGCCTGGGTCCTGATCTCAGACAATTTCTTTTCCGCCATGCCCGGATAATGTTCGAACTCTAGCTTCGTGACCTCTTTGCCCTTCGATACATCCCTCGTTGTGCCGATGAAGTTGACGAGTGCGCCGATGGAGGTCGAAGACCTCTTAAGCGATTCTACTTCCTGTTCGAGCGAGAAGGGTTTTTGCTGAATACGGATGCGACCGGACGTTTCATTTCCTCCTGCAAAAGGTGGCATAAGCGCAATCTCATCGCCGTCCTTGACAAGGGCGTTGTACTTGACGAACTCCTGGTTCACCGAGACCATGATGGCGCACGAGGTAAGGATATCTGATAAGACGGGAAGTTCCCCAGACACCTGACGGAGGAGGTCTGATACAGCCTCAGTTTTGCCCGGGAGTTGGATTTCACCTGTGCCAGCTTTGTCTTTCAGTATGGCGAATAGTTTGATAGTGATCATCTGGTTTTTAACCTCACTTACAGAGATGCAGGACGGAGATCACACCGGCTCACGATAGGGAGAGCGCCTGAATAATTTTCACAAAGAAGGTATCACCGTTATTTCCGAAATGCCAGGAACGACCCCGTTCACGATCTCCATGGCCCCTTTTACGGTCTGAACAAGATTCGGGATAAGAGCAGGTCTTTGTGTGAGCTGGACTTCGAATTGCTGCCACGAACTCTGCACACCGTTTCGGATCGGTACGAGTCAATTGTAAATTAAAATGGGTCAGGCCAGCCACTAAACTGAGTACTGCGAGCAGTATCCAACCGATCATATGCATTAATTGGAAATTCATTCATTCGTTTGCAAAAATGCTGATATTATAGATCAATCAAGATATCATTCTCCGGCAAGGAGCGGCTTATCAGAATGTGCAAAAACTCCCCTCGATTCCGCCTCCACGAAGAGCCTGTGGATTGCGCGCAATCCTTCCGCACCCAAATCCAGAGAAAAATCATTTACGTAGAGATCGATGTGACTTTTCATCACCGCTTTATCCATTTCCTGACTATGCTGCTTGCAATAATCCATGACTTCGTCGAGATGCGTCCGGGCATAGTTAAGACTTTCTTGTACAGCGGCCTCGACCCGGAGAAGCAAGTCCCGGCCGAGGGAGCGCCTTCCCAGAATTCCGCCGAGCGGAATTGGGAGTCCTGAGTAGTCTTCCCACCATTTGCCAAGATCGAGCAGATTCGCGAGATTGTACAGAGGATAGGTGAAACGACTTTCATGAATTATGAGCCCCGCCTGAACTTCTCCACTTGATACCGCATTCATTATTTTATCAAAGGTCATGATGCGTACCGAGGAGATCGAAGGATCAAACAAGCGAAGAAGGAGATAGGCTGTCGTGAGCTTGCCGGGGATCGCAATGACACCGTGTTTGAGATCGGCAATACGGGTTCCCGGTTTACCGACAATGAGCGGACCGCAACCCCTGCCGAGCGCGCTGCCGGAACGAAGGAGAGCATAGCGCGTTCGCAAATGACCAAGAGCATGGTACGAAATTTTTGTGATGTCCAGCGCGCCGTCGAGTGCCATCTGGTTCAGCGTCTCGACATCTTCAAGCTGTTCGCGAAAGGCAACCCCCGGGATTACGACCTTCCCGTGGATGAGCGCATGAAAGATGAACGTATCGTTCGGGCAGGGAGAATAGCCGATGGTAATGGTCTGCGTCATGAAGCCCAGCCCTCCACTATGAACCGGACAGCCTGCTGCACAGCCAGTGCCGCCTTGGGTGTGTCCCAATTCCGGATATCGCGGTCTTCCACGATGTTCGAAATTCCGCGAACCTCGATCCAGGGAATCCCGTGCAGTGCAGCAACATGGGCCGCAGCTGCGCCTTCCATATTTTCGCACAACCCATGATAGAGGTTCTCCAGATCTCGTGCTCGCGCGGAGGTCCCGGTGCAGGTAGAAAGGGTGACGAAGGTTCCGATATGCACCTCCTGTGCTAAGGTTTGCCGGTGGGAGACGAGTGTCTTGAGCGCATGCTTCAACGGAGCTTCCGCGGCTGGATAGGTTGTGTATATAACCGACGTGGCTGTCTGAAGGAGTGGAATGCCAATGAACTTAGTATCCTTGAACCCGTCGAGAGTTAGCACGCCTTCATCGCCGGCGATTTCTTCCTTTGCGAGAGCAACATCGCCGATCTTCGCTCCTGAAGAGGGATAAGCGCCGCCAATGCCGAAGATGATCAGTGTTTCCGGTTTGTATTGCGCCAAGAGCGTTGCGGCATGGGCTGCGTTGACCTTTCCCATTCCACCGGCGCAGACGATAACACGCTGTCCAGCGATTATCCCTGCAATGATCGACTTGGAGCCCGCCGTTTTGGTCTCAGACGCCGACACCGATGCTAAGATGTGCTCGACTTCGGCTCGGACGGAGCAGAGGAGGGCTATCATGTAAGATTCCCCTATATCTATTTGAAAAATTATGATTTAAAATGTTTTATGCCAAGTTCAGAGAGACTATAACCAGTATGTAAAACATTGGATTACTCTAAAAATACTCTTAAATATACCACAGTTTTAATTGCACTTCCATGGCAAATTTGTTATCATAGGCGCGATTTTAAAGGATTTTCCGAGTGAACCCTTTTTCCATTCAAGGGAGCGGCGTAGAGGGATGTCGCATTACTGGAGGGGGAAGATGTTAAGATTTTTAACAGCGGGAGAATCCCATGGCGAATTGCTGATGGGGATTATAGAAGGTATGCCTGCCGGTCTTCTTATCCGGGTCACCGATATAGACCGCGATCTTAGCCGACGGCAAGCAGGCTACGGTCGCGGAAACCGCATGAAAATCGAAAAGGACTCAGTAAAGATTTATACCGGCGTGCGATGGGGAAAAACGCTTGGTGGCCCCATCGGCTTGATGATCAGGAATAAGGATTGGGAAAACTGGCGCGATAAGATGTCCCCAGATCCGATGTTTCTGAATTCCGCTGACCCGGTCACCCGTCCTCGTCCGGGCCATGCTGACTTGGCGGGCGTTCTCAAATATGGCATGACTGACATCCGAAATATCCTCGAACGCTCGAGCGCAAGGGAGACGGCCATGCGTGTGGCAATCGGCGCCGTGGCAAAGCGGCTGCTTGACGAGTTTGGTATTGATGTGGTGAGCCATGTCCTTAGTATTGACGGCGTTTTCGCCAAAGTACCCAAGCTATCGGTTGCTGATCTTAAAAAACGCGTTGAGGCCTCCGAACTGCGGTGTGTTGACACCGAGGCGGAAAAACGGATGATGCGGCGGATTGATGAGACAAAGTTGGCCGGTGATTCACTGGGCGGTGTGTTTGAAGTGATCATCAGTGGTGTGCCAGCTGGACTCGGCAGTCATTCTCACTGGGACCGGAAACTGGACGGCAGGCTTGCGGCGGCGCTTATGAGTATCCAGGCCATCAAAGGCGTGGAGATCGGTGCGGGCTTTGGAGCGGCAAACCGCCCAGGCTCGATGGTGCACGATGAAATTTTCTGGAACAGGAAAGATGGCTTTTACCGGAAGACTAATATGGCCGGCGGGATTGAGGGTGGTATCAGCAACGGGGAGATCATTACGCTCCGCTCCGCCATGAAGCCCATCCCTACGCTCATGAAGCCTCTCCGCTCTGTTGACTTGACAACCAGAAAACCTTTCAAAGCGAGCGTCGAACGATCGGATGTCTGCGCCGTGCCCGCGGCCGGAGTAGTTGCCGAGTCAACGGTTGCCTTTGAGGTCGCATCGGCCATGATCGAGAAGTTCGGCGGCGATAATATTGACGAAATGAAGAGGAACTACCACGGGTACCTGACGCACCTCAAGGCTCGAATGGGCGTGGAGGAGGAGCAGGGGAAGAGGTTGAAGTCGGCAGGCAAAAGATAGAAAAAATTCTGGACGCCGGGCTGCACTGATATTTATTACCTTCCTCTGATTCCTCCGAGGCGAAACTAAGAACTATGTTCAAGAACATCATTCTAACGGGGTTCATGGGCGTCGGCAAAACAAGCGTTGGTATGCGATTGGCGAAGGATATAGGATTTTCCTTCGTAGACACCGACGATCTCATCGAGGCTGATCAGAAGATGACCATCACCGAAATTTTCGCGAAACTTGGCGAGCACCACTTCCGTGATATCGAGTCTGGGATCATTCAACGGGTTATGGTTGGTGAAAACCAGGTTATCTCAACCGGCGGCGGTGCCATGATCCGGGACGGAAACCGGGCAGCATTCAAGAAAGCAGGCCTTGTGGTCTGCCTGTCTGCCCGGCCCGAGGTGATCTACAAGCGCATCAGGCTTGAGACACATCGTCCCCTGCTCCAGACACCGGACCCCCTGGCAAAGATCAAGGAAATGCTCGACAGCCGCGCTGCATTTTATGCTCAGGCCGATGTGACCATCGATACTTCGGAAAAATCCATCGACGATATAATCCTCAGGATTAAAGAGAGAATTAAGCATGCATACTGTTAATGTAGACCTCGGCGAGAGGAGTTACTATATTGCTCTTGGGGTCAGTCTGGATCAGTCTGGTGCGGAGCTGCAAGGGTTTGGATTCGGCAGAAAAATGGCCGTGGTTACGAATCCCTCGGTCAAGAAGCTTTACGGGCAGCGTGTGGTGGACAGTCTCAAGGCCGCGGGTTTCCTCGTCATGTCCATCGAAATCCCTGACGGCGAAAAATTCAAAACACTTGACTGGGCCAACTCGATCTATTCAGCGCTCCTTATCAATAGCTTCGACCGTAAATCGGCGCTTGTCGCGCTCGGCGGTGGTGTGATCGGCGACATCACCGGTTTTGCGGCAGCCACATTTATGCGCGGAGTGCCATTTGTACAGATACCTACAACACTCCTTGCCATGGTCGACAGCAGCGTCGGCGGCAAGACCGGCGTGAACCATCCCTTGGGGAAGAACATGATAGGCGCGTTTTACCAGCCGAAAAAGGTAATCATGGACCTCGACGTGCTCAAGTCGCTGCCGAAGGAGGAATTTCTCGCCGGCATGGCCGAAGTCATCAAGTATGGCATCATTCGGGATGCGTCATTTTTCGACTATCTCGACATTAACCGGGAGAAAATTCTTTCTCTCGATCCTTGCGTGTTGGAGCATATCGTACGGCGGTCCTGCGAGATCAAGGCGGAAATAGTGAGCAAGGACGAGCGCGAAGGCGGTCTCCGTGCTATCCTTAATTTCGGCCATACCGTGGCGCATGCCGTTGAGACAGCCGAGAACTATTCGTTGAGCCATGGTCATGCCGTTGCCATCGGGATGGTCTACGCTGCGCAACTAGCGCACAAAAACGGTCTCTGCGACGGTTCGGTGCCCGAGCGGGTGAAGAAACTTCTCGCATCCTATGGTTTGCCGATCAGTCTTTCGGCGCTCAGCAGGAAGCCCACGATAGCCGAACTCATAGGTGCTATGCAGGTGGACAAGAAGGCGGAAGACGGGAAAGTGAAGTTCGTCTTACCGACTAAGATTGGTGCAGTGGTTATTACGAAGGACTGGGAAGAACAACACCTATTGGAGCTGATTTCAGAGTAGCAGGCGTCGGTATAAGGAGGGAGTCGTTAGCGAATATCTCTGGCACTACCCGTTCTGTAACAAGGATGAGACCGTGACCGAGTAAGGCAAGCACGGCGCTTTTGCCAATCTGATTCTCGAAAACTCAGATGATACAACCTCCTAGGTTTCTAGGGGGTTCTCAACTGTTCAATCGTTAATCACTGCTGTCCAAAATAGACTTAAATAGCCATTGTGGTCAAAAAAGCACCTTGATTTTATTAATGATGATACAGCACCCTGTATCGAGGTTCCTTTATGGTTCAGTATGCTGTCCAATATATCGAAGGACGCTCAAACTGTTTGTTTTCGCGATGATAAAGCAATTTTATCTGCAAAACAAGGGGTTTAGAGCTGTATTAAACAATCGATAAAGCCTGGGGCTCCGTTTAAGTCAAAATGCTGTCTAAAACAAAAAGCTATTTTGGACAAGAGTGATTGTTAATTGTATATTAGCAACTTTTATGATATATTATTTGCAGCGTAATTTAAAAATAAGGGCTAAGCATCAGTAATCTAACAACTTGAGTCCACAAAAAGTGTCGAATAAGAAAAGAACCAAAAATAAGAATGTTGGTGGAAAAGACACCCTGTCATTCACTGCAAATATATTTCTGGATGATCATTCCTACCCGGAAATAAAGACCTCTCTTTATGCCATCCTCGACAATATGGGCATCTTGTATGGCCGTATAAAGAGGACTCTGTTCAAAGACTGCATTCGCTCCGGCAAAAAACAACAGAATTAAAGAACGAATACCTGTCAACGTACAAGATCACTGCACGGCAGTACAATGCAGTCCGCTATGACCTGGACGGGAATATCAAGGCGGTAACGGAAATCAACAAGCTCAGAATCCTGGATCTTGAAGAGAAAATAATATCGGTAAAAAAGTGGATTGCAAACAATGAGTCAAGAATACTCAAAATAACGGATGATGTGAGTATCCCAAGCACTGAAAAAAAGATCCAGGCAAAGGAGCTTCAGTATCGTGTTGATAATAAGAAACGAAAGCTTGCTTCTTTGGAGCAAAAGCTTTCCAAGCTCAGGGAAGATCAGAAAAACCGGCGGGTAAGGATTTGTTTCGGGTCAAACAAGATATTCAGAAAACAATTTTCCCTGGAGGAAAACGGGTACAAGAGCCACAATGAATGGCTCCTGGACTGGAAAAGGTCTCGCAATAACACTTTCTTTTGCCTTGGCTCGAAGGACGAATCGGGCGGGAACCAAACGTGCACCCTGAAGTCCGATGGGACGATGAGATTAAGGGTCCCTGATTGTATGAAGGACAAATACGGGCAATCCATTATAATTCCCCGCATAAAATATCCCTATGGTCAGGAACATATCGAAACGGCCCTTCAGGCCGGAATAGCGATTTCTCACAGGTTTACCAGGGGCGAGAAGGGCTGGTACCTGCACACGACGGTAGATATTCCAAAGGCAAAAACAGTTACTTACAAGCCAAAGGAAATCGGGTCTATCGGAGTGGACGTCAATGAAAAAGAAATCGCGGTTAGCGAGACCGACCGGTACGGGAATTATGTCAGGAGCATAACATATCCATCCTGCGTTAAGGATTTGCGTACTGAACAGACAGAAGCAATGTATAGCGATATCTGCAAGTCCATCGTGGACCGGGCAGCCAAGACGGGAAAACCTATATCCCACGAAGAACTCGATTTTAGCAAGAAGAAAGCTTCCTTAAAAGAGCAGGGCGTTACTTACGCAAGGATGCTTTCCGGTTTCGCCTACGGAACCTTCCTCACCCTGCTGGATAGAAGGGCGGCAAAACATGGCGTTTCCGTGCTCCCGGTCAACCCTGCTTTCACCACGACCATAGGGAAATTTAATTACGTGGACCGCTATGGTATTACGTCGCATGAAGCTGCGGCGCTGGCCATCGCGAGACGCTCTCAACATTTCAGTGAAAGGCCTGATTCCGCCAGAATCGCGCCTCCCGTACCTGCAAGGAATCGGGGGGTGCATATCTGGAGCATTTGGAGAAGGCTGAAGACGAGACAGGCGGGCGGTAGCATTAGCCTGACCGGCTCAAGGCGGTCCTTACAGGACTCCTCAGGTTGCGCTGAACCACAAACGAAATTTACATCAACGAAGACAGCGCAATCCATGCGGCCACCTCTTGCTACAATAAAGAGTGTGCACCGCCGCATGGGATCCCAATTCAAAAATCACGGGACTTGGGTGAATCAGAGGCATGCGCCCTGACGTTAACCGGCAGCAGCACTGTTCGGCTGCCGTCCTAGTATGTGGAAATAAAATACTATGGTTTCAGGAACGGTTGAACAATAAGATCAGGGTGATAAAGCGCCAAGCCTATGGTTATCGAGATGAAGGATATCTTTGTCTCAAAATTCTGACCTGTATGTTGTCTTACATTTGGCCAAAAACGGCTTAAATTTACCCACAAGTATTGCAAAAGATCCACAATATTTTGTCATAAAAGGCAAGGCAGGGAACGCTTCCCTGTTTTACTTTTATTCTGGATGTTTCCTCAACAATTTGCTACTCTACTGCCCATGTTGATACGCACCTCCGCTTCGCGCAATCCCTGGTCCTTCCTTCCCACGCTTTACTTCGCCGAGGGCCTGCCGTATGTACTTATCAATACGGTGTCCGTTATCCTGTACAAGCGCATGGGCATCGATAACGCAGACATTGCCTTTTGGACAAGCTGGCTTTATCTTCCATGGGTCATCAAGATGTTTTGGGGCCCCTTTGTGGACGTATATTCCACCAAACGAAAGTGGATCCTTGCCACGCAAACGGCGATGAGCCTCTGTATGTTGCTCATCGCCGTTTCACTCAGGTCCGATGAGTTCTTTTATCTGTCCCTAGCAGCTTTCCTTGCAGGCGCATTCGTCTCCGCGACCAATGACATTGCTACGGACGGGTTCTACATGCTTGCGTTGCCGGAAAAAGAGCAAGCCCTCTTTGTGGGACTGCGGGCGGGTTTCTACCGGCTAGCAATGATCTTCGGTACGGGTTTCCTGGTCTATGTCGCTGGTATGCTCGAGATGTCGAGCGGCAATATCTCCTGGAGCTGGTCGATGGTCATGGTATTATCGGGGGTGATATTTGCCGCCGTAGCCGTATATCACAATTTTTTACTACCCTTTCCTGCAAGAGACGGCCGCCGAACTGCTGTTGAGAAGGACAACGAATCGTCCTTTGGAGAGGTCATTCGCGCTTACTTCAGACAGGAAAAGATCGGCGTCATGCTGGCATTCATTCTGTTCTACCGCTTGGGCGAAGCAATGCTCCTGAAACTGGTTTCACCTTTCCTGCTTGATCAAGGCAGTGCAGGGGGGCTTGGGCTCACGACTGAGGAGGTCGGGCTGGTTTACGGGACAATAGGCGTTGTTTGCCTGGTAAGTGGTGGTATCCTCGGAGGTTGGCTTATAGCGCGGTTCGGTTTCAGGCGGTGCGTCTGGCCCATGGTGGTCATCATGCATCTACCGGACCTCTTGTTCGTGTATATGGCTTATGCGCAGCCCGGAATTGGCTTTGTCTATCCTCTAGTGGCGCTGGAGCAGTTTGGATACGGTCTGGGCTTCACGGTGTTTACGGTTTACCTCATGTACTCAGCAACGGGTAAATATAAAACATCGCATTATGCCATCTCAACAGGGATTATGGCGCTTGGTATGATGTTGCCGGGGTTTATAAGCGGTTGGCTCCAACAGTCGCTAGGGTACAGAAGTTTTTTCATCATCGTCTGCTTCTTGACCATTCCCGGCATGCTGACCATCCCGTTTCTTCCTAAAGACCGCTTGGAAATGTCGAAAGAAGTGCCAGAATCGTAACCTCAAGAGAAATGAACTCTCTCGCCACTAAACCGTAAGAACGATTGTAGCGGGGGTTTCAAGGTTCCCGACGGAGGCGACCTGGAGGCATTTGCCCTCATACTGTCTTACTTCCATCTCCCCGCGCGTGACTTCGGACCGTTCCGGCCCTAGTTGCTGCTTTTTCTTTAACCGCATGGCACGCGTTGTTTGCATTACAGCAATCTCGCCGGCAACCAGCATCTGGGTTCCCCTGTTTTTGACAGAGCGGGATGCATTAAAGTCGGCGTTTGCTGCAAATCCGCAGCGTTGGCATTCGAATATCGCCTGAGATTGGAGATTATTAAGGTGAGTGTGCAAACGGTTCGAACACGCCTACGACGTGCCGTGTGGCGGGACGACTATGACGAGCTTGTTTTCTCTTCTGGCTATGTAGGCGAGGCGGTGAGCAGCTTTATATTGCCCCAGAGGACTCCAAAATCGTTTTATTGAGGCCTGACTTGGCGGCAGCTCCGTTGGGAAGGCATGTACTGGTACCATTTTCCGCTAGTTTAGGTTCCGGTGCTTTGGTTATGTTCTCGCCTTTAAGATCCTCTAATACAATGCTCTGCATCGGAATCTATATATCCCCCCTCTGGGAGACGGGGTTTTTTTCGACATGGATGATAAAATTGTCTCTATGTCTGGGGAGACAATGTAAATAATAAGAGCTTAACACAAATAGAAATGCGGATATCATAGTGGATAGACGGCGTGTGGATGCAGTTAATCCTTCGTATCTATCGATTTTCCTTCTGAGAGGTCTTCAATTTTTCTGGCTTCCGCAGCCTTGGTTAACAGTTCTCCACGACTTTGCATCGCCTTTTCTGCCGCATCAGGGTCCTTCTTGAGTTCATAACTCGCTACAAGTGCTTCGTAATAATGGGCCTCCTCGGTATAACTTCGCGATCGACGCAGAACTCCTTCCTTGAGCTGCGACTCCTCCTTGATAATTCGCTGCAACACTGCAATGGCATCATCTGGCCTGTTTTCCGAATTATATGCCACGGCTAGCCGGTAATCGAGGAACCGCAGCTGGCTTTCAAGGATCGCGGCATATAAAGGGTCCTGCTTCGCTCGTGTATTGTCTTTCGAATGTGCGAGATCAGCTCTCTCTGCTGCTATGATGGCGCTTTCCGGCTTTGATGGTTCTTTTATCAAAAAGAGGACCAGAAAAACCGCAGCGACGAGGATAAAAAACGCGATTATTTTGATATGTGGTTTCAAGGGAAGACGTCCTTACGCTCGCCAGGGCGAACAGGATAGGAGTTTAAGATCAGGCTATATGATGAAAAAGATAATACAACATAAAGGAAAAGGCAAGGGAAAAGCAACATCCCGAAGGTTGCGGAGTTTTATATTTTATGATAATACTATCGAGGATGATGGTCAGGTTGCGGAGAATTCGTTATTCATTAAAGGGGCTCCTCAGCAGAATCTGTGGATAAAAAATCAGCATTTAAGGAAAAGTCTCGCATTCCGGCATAACCATTATGCTAATTTATAGTTGCATTGACGTCACATTTGCCATTGCTGTCTTTATTCATCGTTGCTTACAACGCAGGTGATAAATCTCACTGTGACATTTATTAGCCTATTCGCTAGTGATGAGATCTTGCAATCACGCGTAATTACAGAACAAATACGGAATCGTAATCTAAAAAATATCCACAGATTCAGCGGAGGAGGCATTAAAGGCATCTGGCCGTTTCAACCAGTACCTTGCGAAGGGTCCAGCTCATGCGAAGCACTCCTTGAATTTGCTTTCAGTCCATACGAACTCGTCCCTGATCAAGATTGATTTTATTTGATTATTTTTATTCTGGAAAAGCTGGATGTTGCCGATGTAGATTGCCTCATCGTCGGGTTTGACCTCAAGCCGTTAAAACTGTCAAGTTTGTCTTTCTTGAAATCCCTAAGTTGTCTCCCGCCATACAGGACAAAAATGTTTCTGAACTCCCACGACTTGTACGTTTTAAGCTTCCGATCCCCCTCCTGAAGCTACGGATGCAGTTTGATTCGGTCGAAATTTAACGCTTTGGCCGGCCACCACGTTCATGATGCTTGTCACTTGCTGCACCGAACCTCTGGAAAGGCCTGCGCCCGCTTCGAGCATATCATGCTGAATAAAGCTGATTAATTGTGTGCGCATCATTTGCAGCCCCGCCTATTCAACGATCGTCACCACCATGCCCGCCCCCTGTCCCGCGATCCTTCCTGCGACTGTGCCGAGTACATTCTTCGGTGAGTGATGGGATCTCCCTACGACGATGGCCCGGCAGTTGCTGTCCTTTGCCTCTTCGAGGATACTGTCGGCAACATCCGTCGAGTCGGACACAAATTTCGTCCGGATTCTTGCGGTCGGCATCCCCTTTGCGGTAAGCGTATTCACGGCCTTGCTAAACAGCGGTTCTATCTTGGCCTTCTGAGCGAGAAGCCATTTATCCACGACCTTAGATCGATCCTGCTTCTCATCATCGGACAGGATATGTCCCTCATCCCAGAAAATCGCGGGAAGGTTCGGGAGCACATGCACGAGGCTGACTTCCAAATCGTCGTCAAGGCCGAATTGCTGTGCTACATATTCAACCGCTTTCATGGCGCTCTGTGATTCATCCAATGCTATCAGCATCTTTGTCATTTTTCTTCCTCCAGGGTACTTTTATTGTAGCGTCGGATCAGGGCCGATAGTCGCGGCTGTCGCCCGAAAACACCATATATAATGAGGATAATATATCCTGAGGGAAAAGGCAAGGGCGGTTCTGGAAAAAAAAGAAGGGGAAAACCGTTAATATGTGCCGTCACCCTGAATCGATCGCACGAACTGCTCCGCAAGCCGTCCGTTCCTGCCCCCAGCAGCAAGGGCCCACTGGATCGCGAGTCGCTCAAGCTTGTTCCCGTCCATGCGGACGCCATACTTCGTAGCGTAGGATGTGACTATCTCCAGGTAGGTATCCTCGGAAAAGTGGTAAAAGCCAAAGCGCAGGCCGAAACGATCCACAAGCGAGATCTTCTCCTCCACCGTATCGGAAGGCCGAATCTCGTCGCTGTCATTGTCCGAGAACCTCGTGGTGATCAGATGTTTCCGATTCGATGTTGCATAGAACAGTACGTTTGCCGGGATTTGTTCCAGACCGCCTGTCACAAACAATAATAAAAGAGACTGATAGTAATTTTATATTTTAATTAACCTATTGTAAATATGAATTAAAATAATTAACCATATCCTTGCCAATACAAAAATAATACATTATATAATTAAACTATAACATAATATAACGATACAACATTTAATATTAACAATATATATTGATAACAAGTTGCAGTAAGTTGACAATAATATTATTTTCATTTATAATTAAATCATGCCAGCACGCAAAATACGCAGAAATTACAGGTCGGTAACTGGAATTTTCCCCAGCATATTCAAAAATGGTCGGGGTGTCGCTTACGAGTCCCCTTTGGAGAGGGATTTTTTTACTCTATTGGAGTTCGATGATAATGTGAAAACATATGAGGAGCAACCAGTGAAGATACTTCATAAGAAGGGTCGAAAAACGATACCCTATTACCCCGATTGTCTCATTACTTACATACCCGAAATAAAGCGAAAGGATCTTCTCCTGGATGTCAAGGATACGGACACTATTGAGAAAACTAAAGATGATTACGAATATAGGCGTGATGTCGTCGCGCGTTACGCAGAAGAACACGGACAAGATTATGCAGTTTTTACAGAGAAGGAAATCCGGACAGTGTACCTTAAAAACGTGAAGTTTCTCTATCGCTTCGCTCGTGCTCCACAGAATCTCAATGAAGTGCAAATGATGATCAAGGGCAGCGGGGTTGCTGGTGCGCTTCTTGCCGTAAACGAACTTCTTGCAAAGTTGACACCGGACAAGAAGCGACAAATGGAAATACTACCTTCAATTTGGCATCTTGTGTGTATCAAAAAGATATCTACGAACTTAGACGATAAAGAACTAAATATGAAATCCATCCTGAATGTAACCAATGATACGCGACAACGGCAGAGATGACGAAAAAAAAGACAGTACATGGTAAGCGCTTCTCGGTGTGACTGTTTGGTACTAATCGGCAGTAACAGATTAGCATATCCCGTTTTGACTGTGTTCGCCGATCCGTGGAGCAAATCGTCAGGATAGATATGGCTTACATCGAAAGGCGCTAAATGCTGCGGTTGATACTCAGTAGATAGTCGTTCCTGAGGTTATAATATGGGCTTAGTATCCTTCACACCTGGAAGTATAGTTTATTCGGGAAAAGACCGTTATGAGGTAGTGGCAACATCTGATCTCAAGAACGTTTTGGTCAAAAAATCGGACACAGGCGAGAATAAAATCCTACCCGTTGCTTCCTTGAGATCTACTCCCGAAGAGGATAGCCCAGCAGACAGCGGAATCAGTACTGTTGGGCACATCGATGACAAACTATGGGCATTAGCTCTTTGGCGTCAAGAAGTGATTAAACCTCTTTTGAAGAATGGACGCACCAAAAGTGAGGTTATCGCACGTGCGAAACATTTTGAAGTCAGTCCGGTAACTGTCTACCGATGGATTGCCGATTTTGAGACTACAGGCACTACCAGCGCCTTGGTTCCGAAATACGATCAGCGTGGAGGCAGCGGAAAAACCAGATTTAACAAAAATGGGGAAGAAATTATCAGTGCAACCTTGACAAAACTTTACCTTAACAAACAACAGTTGAAACCCACGAAAGTATACGATGAAATAAAAAGACTTTTTTCTCTCGCCAAGCTTACCCCACCTCACATGAATACGATGATTAACAGAATCAAAACGTTTTCTAACAGGGAAGTGGCGGCGGCCCGTAAAGGCAAAAAATGGAGTCAAGACCACTTTGAGGAAAAAACAGGGCATTATCCAGGAGGCAAGTATCCGCTTGATGTCATACAGATCGATCACACCATGCTTGATGTCCATATTGTTGATGAGAAGCACCGCGAGGTATTAGACCGTCCATGGCTCACGGTCGCAATCGATGTATTCTCGAGGGTGATCGTTGGTTTCTATATATACCCGGACCATCCAAGCTATTTCTCTGTGTCCCAATGCCTCGCCAATGCGTTTCTACCAAAAGACAAGTTTTTAAGATCAGTCAATGTCGAGGGCAACTGGGATGTCTGGGGCCGACCTTTTTCGATCTTCGCCGATAACGCCTGGGAGTTTCAGGGGGTCAATCTTAAGAGAGTATGCGCTGAATACGATACAATTCTTGAATGGCGACCAGTGAAGCACCCGGAATACGGCGGACATATTGAGCGCCTTTGCGGTACGCTTAACAATGAGATACATAGCCTGCCAGGAACGACATTTTCTAACATCCAAGCTAAAGGACAGGCGTATAACTCAGAGAAAGAAGCTGTAATGACAATCGCCGAACTTGAACATTGGTTCACTGATCTCGTAGTAAACACTTATCACAAAAGACCTCATTCAGGAATCAACGATATGTCACCCATGGCGAAATACGAGATGGGGATTCGCGGGGACGATACTACGCCTGGAACCGGACTCCCGACTGCCTTTGAGGACGAAGATCGACTGAGGATCAGCCTTTACCCGCATTATATGAGGTCTGTAAGACGGGATGGTATCGTAATAGAAAATGTGCACTACTATCATGACGTACTCAGGAAGTGGATTAATGCATCCAAGGGGAGTAGAAAGAGACTATTTGAAGTGAACTATAATCCCCGCGACATGAGCGTAGTTTACTTCTACGATCCGGAGCTTAAAAAGTATTTTCCAATACCTTACAGGAATATGACTCATAAACCGTTGACACTCTGGGATATCACTGCCGAGAAGAAGTATTTACACGAGCAGGGCATGAAAACCATTGACGAGGCCAGCATCTTCAGATCATATGAACGCAGGATGCACATAGTCGAAAATTCGACGGAAAAAACGAAACAGGCGCGTAAAGAGTCTCGCAAACGGACCGAAGTGCGGGAATTCCACAAACGTAAGCATAAGCAGGAAACGCAGCCGGCAGAGCATTCCAAAAACGGAAATAATGTATCGAATGTTGCCGACGCTGGACAAGACAAGAAGTCCATATTTACCGACCTGTTAAAAAATGCAAGGCCCTTTGAGGGAATAAAAGTGATACATAGGAAATCTGAAAGGGGTTCGGATGGTGACGAAGGATGATGTACATGCGGAAAGCCTCATTCCAGATGCACGGGCAGTGCTCGACTTGGACGATAAGGCCAGAGTGGATTATATCCGGCAGGAGAAGTGGATCCCGTATACTCGGGCAAACGAGATATTAGCCAGCCTTGAGGAACTTCTGATCACACCGAAGAAGTCACGGATGCCAAGTATGCTCATTGTTGGCGACTCAAACAATGGCAAATCCAGTATTGCACAAGAGTTCCTCCGTCGCCACCCACCTACTAATGGCATTGAGTCCGAAGCGTATCCCGTTATTTGGATAGAAGCCCCGAATACCCCGGACGAGGGTAGGTTGTATAACAATATTCTGAAGCATCTTCTAGTGCCGTTCAAGTACAAGGACATGCCCTCGAAAAAAGAGCATGAGGTTGATTATTATTTCCAGAAACTTGGCACCAAAATGCTCATCATAGACGATATCCACAACATCTTGAGCGGACCCATAACGAAACAGCTAATATTTATGAATGCTTTAAGAACTCTAAATAACAGTTTGTATATTCCTATCGTACTCTTGGGAATAGAAACAGCCTTACAAGCTGTTGCTACAGACAAACAGACAAGCAGTAGGTTTCCACCTGTTGCGCTGCCTAAGTGGAAGCCTAATCAAGAGTATGTGTCGCTATTGCTTAGTATTGAAATGATTCTGCCTTTGAGAAAAGCATCCAATCTGGCTTCTGAAGAACTGGCTCCTTTAATCCTAGATCTTTCCGAAGGGTATATCGGGGATATTGTCGAATTGATGAATACCGCCGCTATCTATGCCGTCCAGGCCGGGATTGAGCGGATCACCTCCAAAGTGATTTCTGCATGCGGTTACATCAAACCTTCACAACGAAGCCTCAAGGTAGGGCTGGAGATAGTATGATGGGGTAGCAAACTTATATAGCGCCCAACTAAAGAAACGCCAGTTTGCGGTCAGGCTTAGACCAGAGAATAGTGAACTTCTCTCATCTTGGTTGGCAAGGACCATTTATGGCCATATGGTCGATTCCGCGACCTTTTTTAGCCTCTACTTTCCAGAGCGACAAAATATTATCTGGAAACGGGATATAGACCTAACAGCCGATGATGAATTTTTGGAGATATTGTCTTATAAGAGCGGTCTGCGTTTCGGAGACCTCCTAGATCTTACGTTGAGATCATATGAGTCATATCTTGCGGAAAAGATATCCACTGTAGCAGCAAACCATTTTATTCAACCTTTGGGGAATTTTGGTCGAATGACAACAATGTACGGGCTGAGATTCTGTCCTATATGTCTGAAGGAAGATAAAATTCCTTTTTTTAGAAAAACATGGAGACTTTCTTTTTCAACGGCCTGTATTAAACACGGATGTTTCTTGCTGGACAGATGCCAGAAGTGCAATTACTCGATTTCCATTTTTAGGCGATTTTATGATCATGGCTTTCCTCATTGCTATAAATGCGGGGCGGAATATAAAAACGCAACGCCGGAATTAATCACCGCCGACTCGCATGGGCTCCAACCTATCAAACAATTATATAACATACTGGATTCTGGCGTGTTTAGATTTTCCAACCGTTATACTTACTCCTTTTTATTCTTTGAGATGTTGTACAAGGTTATCAAACTCGTATGTTTCTGGAAAAAGGATAAGGCGTTCTTTGGTCAGCAAGATGATGTGTTATACAGAAAACTTATGTTCAACGAGCCCATTCACAGATATCTGACAGATTACCCATTAAAGGTCCAACACCTTCTTTTTTCCAACGCAATGGATCTTTTTAACGGCCTGCCGGATAAACTTGTCGGGTTTTTAACTGCCAATAATATGAGAATGTCCGATCTAGTACATGACCTCAAATATGTTCCTTTTTGGTTTGCCGAAATTGCGGAACAGTTCAATCTCGATCAGAGAGCTGTGACTATAGACGAGGTTCGTAATGCTATAACATACTTAAAAAAGAGGAATAAACTCGTTTATCGGCAATCTGTCGCGGATCTCATGGGGGTTTTCAATTTTAATCCCAAAAAGCGACGGGATATTAGTAAGCTGTTTAATAAAGTCGGGCGTTTTTATTTAGCTGCTTGATGAGGCTAACACATGCAATGATATGCTATACGATTATGCTCCAACCGAGACTATCCCACTGTTGGATGCCCTATATACTTCAGAGTTGGGACTATTCTTAAACTTCTGTATGACTGCCCGTACCAGACCATGGAAGGACTCCACATAGTCATCGCGGATGTCATTGAACGATGCAACAAGTACTGACTTGTGGAAAAACATGGCTTCAGAAGCCTGCGGCAGGCATACGATCAGCTTCAGCTTAAAGTAGCCACGTAAGTACTATATTGTGTCCAAGGTACCAGGTGCGCTACACTTTAGTTCCGTTAGTTCCTTATTTCCAATAAATTAAAAGTGTGATATATTTCTACTGTATCTTCAAACCCCGTCTTACATTATCTGAGTCGATCGAATTCCATTAACACCAGACTTCAGAATTATCGGGAGCGGTTCAATTCCTATAACAATGTTATGTGGCAACATAAATCGGAGTCAGATATGCCTACCTCTGAAATAATTAGAGCCTTTTTGTCTCATGCATCATCAACGAGTTCACGTTCAACAGCTCTTCAACCGCTTAGTTGGCTCACTGGAATATTGATATCAGGCTTAGTTATTGCACCCAAATGGAAGGCACCCAATTGGGTGCTTATTTTAATAGCGATTATGTTAGGTCTGACAGTAGCCCTTTTTTTGGCTAGCTACGGGTATTACGCATTAAAAAAACCAGATGCCCTGCGTTCCGAGCGTTTTACATTATCCAAAATGGCTATTGAAAAGAATCTAATCGGAGATAATACTACTGGATTAACAGAAGTCGCAGATTTTGGCGAAACAACGTCATTAAAAGTCCTTCCTGATAAACAGGGTGCTAAAGAATGAAGAACATAGCGATTAGCTTGAATGCTGGATTACCAAATCAGCGGAATGAGATAACAAATTTATTCTCAAACAACGATTGGGCATATTGGCACTGGATCGATGATTTCTGGATCGTTCAGGTGCCAGACGAATACACCCCCCAATCGCTTTACGAAAAATTGGGTAAATTACCTAGTCTTGGCTCCTCAACTATCCTTGTTTTTGAATTCCAAGGGTCGATTACCTACTGGGGTATTGCCGAAGAAGAAGCATGGAAGTGGCTGAGTGTCATAGGTGTAGCCGGTTAAGCACTGTGCTAAATTTGTGTTAAAAGTGTTCAAAAAGGACAGAACAGTAAAATAGATAGAGTTAACAGAACAGCAACAACCTCTTGATTGTGAAAGTAAAACGGGAAACCAGGCAACAAATCAAGGTTTTTTTCTTCTTTCACGGCGATAGCAGGGGTTCGAATCCTCTTGGGGACGCCAACAATTCCTAAAAGAATCAGAACTTTTACGGTTCTGGTTCTTTTTAATTTTTGGTACACAGATAGTACACATTTGACTGCGGACGGTCCCATCATCAGTAGCCTCTCCTCTTGTAAATTCCTGCTGCCTGTTTTATACTCATTTTGATCAATTAGCCCGAAAAGTTTACCTTCTAAGAACAACAAAAAGCTGGGAGGCGTTATGTCGTCGATAGAATGCGCTTTCTGTGGCACACCTATTACCGAACAAAACGACTCCAAAGAGCATTTGATCGCAAATGCAATAGGGGGGAGAAAAAAAATCAGTGGCTTCCTTTGTAAAGTTTGCAATAGTATATCAGGGAAAGATTGGGATGCTGAGCTTGCTAAACAACTAAACCCCCTCAGTTTATTTTTTGGGATTATTAGAGAAAGAGGTGAAGTCCCATCACAGATAGTGGAAACAACCAAAGGCGATCGACTTCAATATAATCCTGACGGCAGAATGAGCCTGCCAAAGCCCGAGTACAAGGAAGAGTCGCTCGGCGCAGGCGTACAAATAAGCATAAAAGCGAGATCACTCAAAGAGGCGCGGCAAATGCTTGCTGGAATTAGAAGAAAGTATCCGAAAATCGAGACAAATGGATTACTTCAGAATGCCAAACGCGAATCTTTCTATTCGAAAGATATGCTTAAATTCAGTCACTCATTTGGAGGGCATAAGGTTGGACGAGCACTGGTTAAATCAGCTTTTGGGCTTGCTGTTGCTGCGGGTGTTAATCCCAAATCATGCGAGAATGCCATTAACTATTTGACTAAAGAAAATTCAGAGGCATGTTTTGGATATTTTTACGAGCGGGACCTGATAAAAAATCGGCCGGACGGTGTTGTATTTCACTGTGTTGCTGTGAATGGTAATCTAAAAACACGCCAACTTCTCGGATATGTGGAGTATTACGGCGTTCGAAGAATGATAATTTCTCTTTCTGATTCGTATGATGGGCAAGAGTTCTCTAACGTTTATGCGATTGATCCCATTTCGGGTAACGAGATTGCTCTTGATGTTGACCTTTCACTTACACCAGAGGAAGTGAAAGCCGCATATCGATACGAGAAGATTCCGCCGGGGTCGGTTGAATCTGCCTTTAAAAAAGTTATTCTAATCGGTTTAGAAAAGGCTTTTGAAAAAGAGAAAAACAGGGCAATAACGGAAGCGGTCGAATACGCTATTAAGAATTGCGGAGCGGCAGAAGGCGAGCTTTTAACAGAGGACCATACGAAAAAATTAATAGGCCTTATAATGGAAAAGCTAGAGCCTTACTTAATGCATCACACCAAAGATCATTCGGAACGGAGATAAAATCTTATGTGGAAATCAAACCCGACCTTCGGAAACTTAGTCCTCCCTACGACGACCTCCGTAAACATCGTCGGACCAAGTTTGTTCAAATCCTTCATGTCAGTTCAGCAATGCGCACACTTAAGGGTTTCATAGCCCAGCGCCTCACCATAATGCTCCCATTTGCCGCCATCTTGGGGCACACTGGGAAATCCTGAACCGTAGCCATAATGAGACATCCTGAAATAGAAAAGGCTGGCACGGCATTTCCGCCAGGTAGCCTTTAGGTTCGTAACTTAAACCGATTTCAACACATCATGCATTATCCGAATTATTCATGCACTCGCTTTATTTGGTCGATAGACCCGACAACCTTTAACGATGCCGCTTCTACCGCCTTATACATCTGCTCAGCTTTTTCTCGGTTCCCGGTGCGGTAAGCTGCAATTGCTTCCTTCGACAGCCGGGTTGTATTTCTTTATGAGGTTCTACCACTGTCTTGTAGCTTAGCATCTGCCCGCAAATTATCTGGTCTTCTTTGTCGTACCACTTCCCGAACCTGCATTGGCGATTGTGGAAGTGGCTTCTATGTTCTTTGTAACCTCTTCGGTTGCCGCCGACTGTTCTTTCTATAACGCACAATATATGATTATGGACTTCATTTCCATCACGTAGGCAAAATGCTTTATGATAAAGTTGATTATTTCCAATAAACGAGAAATGTGATATGCTTCTAACACACTTTCAGATTGCATATTACAAAAACGGGGGTATAGCACGTCCCTCTGAATAACAACATCTAGACCTTGTGTGTGAGTTCCAGACTTATATTATAACTAGTCGTTAAACCCAAAACTAAGAAACCTGTATTTTAACTCAGCATTAGTATGAGGAATATTGAATGGCACGACATAGAACAAGTCCACTTGAGGATTTCTTCTTAATAGTGATCAGAAAAATCCCCTGGTGGGTTTTTGTTTTTTTGGCGCTGATATCATTTTCGGTGTTGCATTTTTTTGCCACTAGACCTTTGGTAAACATAGGCCCAGTTTACCTGCTAAAAAGAACTATTCAAATGTTGGCTATGTTCGGACAATACCTTATCCTTATTTTTATTGGTCTTGTAGCTCTATTGTCAGCCATGCAGAAAAAGCTGTACGGCAGAACGGAGTCACGCTTCGATGTTGCTGCTTTGAATGAAATGAGCTGGGAGGATTTCGAGAGGCTAGTCGGCGAATACTATGAACGTGTTGGTTTCCAAGTTACACGGACAGGCAGCGATGGCCCCGATGGTGGTATAGATTTAGTGCTACGTAAAGATGGCGAAACACATCTAGTACAGTGCAAACAGTGGAAGGCATATAAGGTCGGGGTGCAACCGGTCCGAGAGTTCTACGGAGTAATGGCCGCGCGTGGTGTAGCTGGTGGATACTTTGTCACCTCCGGCGCATACACCGAAGCGGCTCAGGAATTTGCACAGGGCCTCAATGTTGAATTGATTGACGGGGGCAAGCTCGTGGATATGATTGACTTGGCGCGAAAGAAGCCTACAGCGTTAGCTATTAAAAACGAATCAGAACAATTGGCCATTACACCAGTCTGTCCAAAATGTGGCGCAGAGATGAATAAACGGGTCGGGCGTCTAGGAAACACTGCTGGTAAGGAATTTTGGGGGTGCAGCACCTTTCCAGAATGTAACGGCACTCGACAGCTGGAGTATGCCGCCAGCGATGGGGTTACACTTACAGTGTCATCGAAAGCGGCTACTTCTGTGCCAGAAAAAAAGAGTTGACCCGATTGTGGTGCGGAGCTGTTTTGGTTCAAGAGCGGTCAATATATTTACGGCTGTATAACTGTAAGAAAGGATGGCCAGTGGAGCTGGCGTGGTATCGTGGTATGATGAGTCGTGTTTGTGACCATTAGAAATGTATGACTTTGCTTCACAGGTTCACCGCAAAACCGTTAAGGAATGACTGCTTCCGTCCATTGCCCATATTCGTTTTTCACAGGGTTAAAAAAGACGGAACCTTAGGAGTGACAATTTACGTCAGTTTTTTGCCATAAATTGGCAATTCTTATGTTTTTTTATTATACTTCCAGTTAATTTCGTTAAAAAAACAATGTATTATTAAAAACCTCATGTTAAGCATATTAATTGCATGTTTATGCGTAGAAAATATATAAATTAGATTATAATTTATTAATATATAGCTCTTAATAAAAATTGTGTTGATTTTTATGATACAATAAGTTAAAGTCAACTCTAATTTTAGCCGAAAAGTTATCTAGTAGATTGTTGAACAGCCATCCGTACGTTTATCCTTCAACCGAATTAGGCTGAAGAAAGGGATAAGTTGAAGAGGGGTATTATTAGTGATCGGTAAACTTGCCGAACTATTCAAAATATTCTTCAACAAGGTGAGTAGAACATATCTGGGAGCTAGTTATAACAAAATGTGATAAAGGGGAGGTAAAATATCATGAGAAAAGGTGACCCGACAGAAGAGTAAAAGAGAATCTCAGCAATCATTAGTAATAAATAAAAAGAGGGGCAATGGCCCCTCTTTTTATTTATTGGTTATGATATAGAAATTACTTGGTATTCATGATCTCTTGGACATGGTTCAATTGCATGTTCATACTTCTAAAATTAAATGATGTGTAATTAACTTTATCGCCCATCGTTTTACAGTATTCTTTAGCCTTGGCCAAATCTTTTGCATCTTTACTCCTTTTGTAGGTATGGTAGTAGAACATAGCAACGGAGTCAAACATATTACTAGTGGCAGTTTCTTTTTCTAGCAGTGTTTCTAATTCCATGAAGTAGCTTCTGGCAATGTTATAATCCGAATCTGAATTGGTTAGCACATATTTTTCTAAAGCATACCAGCAAACATTGTTGATCAAATTCTCATAGTCTTGATCTGGAAATGTGCCAGTATTTTTATCAACAATTTTCCGAGCTTCCATTATTTTTTCTAGTGCAATATCTATATATTCAGAGCCGAGCATCCAATACGTATATGCAAGTCTAGCTTTCACCTTGAATAAATTTTTGTAGTCACATGCTGGTTGATTATCTAGAATTTTTTCGCTTTCATCGAAAGCAGCTAAAGCGTTTTCAATATGATTCGGGAGATCACTTTGAATAAAATATATCTCTCCTATTCGGAAAAATACAACATAGTGGTCAGGATGTTTTTCTTTAACTTTCTCATAAGTTTTTAGCGCTTCGTTGTACTTCCCTTCATAAAATAATAAGAAAGCATCCTCCATATCATTCCAATATTGAAGGTTAAGATCACTATCGAAGTCCTGTTTTTTTAACTGGCTAAAAAGATTGGAATAAAGTTCTCGTGCCTTCTTTAGCCATGGAACTTTTGGATTTTTTAAATTATAGGTTTTAATAAAAGCCCAGTATATTTCGAACTTATCCTTAAAAGGTCCATCTTCAATAAATATTTTCGGAAATAACTCTTCTTCATAAGTAAAAAACCCACGTGGTCCAAGCTTTTCATTTGAATATTTATCCCCGCATTGCTCTCTCTCGTTTATCTCCCTTAAATGAGTCATAAGAACATCCATTGTCTGGAGGTCGCGAGCAAGCAAAGAAAAACTTTTCTTTATATGTGGATGAATACTACCCCTTTTATAAGAAAGTGAATGCTCTAATTCACCCCATACATCCTGGAGTAGAGTTCTTAATTGAATTTCAGCAGTAAACGACTTATCCCCAACTACTCGTTCGATAACATAATGTATCGATTTATAACCTGACTTTTTTTCATCGATTAAAGGTATTGCTCGATCGTAATATTTTTTGGTCATTCCGATAATTAGGTCAATATTATCATTATCTTCCCAATTATATATTTTAAGTTCTCTCAATGAGAAACCGTTTGCCAATAGTGCCCCGAGAAAAAAGTCATGAGTAAGAAAAATATCTTTTTCAAAGAGGCACAATAATCTAAAGCCCGCATAGTCCGTTATATTATCGAGTACAGTAATCTTTTTTCGTTTTGTTTTTAAGAATACGCTTTCAGGAGATTTAACACGATATTTCGATGTGTAAACCGGAAGGTTTTGTTCTTGTCGTCCCTGTTTTACTATACCGTCTAGTTCACTTAAGATGCTATTGAAACCATGTATATACTTTTTTACATATGCAGTAATTTCAGAAAAAGTAATTGACACCGCTTGTCACCTCCTGATTTTAATAAATCGTGAGTAAGAATATTAGTAGAACGACTCCTTTTCAATAAGTTAATTAGCATAGTTTAATTGAACTGATTACCTGCGCCCGTCGATATAAGTCAAAGTCGTGATTCGCATAATCCCTCAAAACGACGCTAGGTAGCTGACAGCATAGCCAGAGTGTCAGGTGGAGGGGGCCGTTAAGCCCGTTGCGCCGCACCGTGCCTGTCACGTGCGGCATACAGAACCAGCCTGATGAGCGCGTGATGTAGTGAAGAACCGACATTAAAACCGCAGGAAACTATGGTCATGGTCGGGATGATGGTAGCTTAGAAAAACATCGATGAGAAAATTAAAGTTTCTCGTCAACGAGATACCTTTTCTTTTTTGACAAGTGCCATTTAAACGGATGCCTATGAATATTTGCGTAACCGGCGCGGAGCATGCGCCAGCGTGCGAAAAGTCCAGGTTGACGCGGTGGTTAGGCATCAGACGCACTAATGAGATCTGCTGCAGACACCCGTACTCCTTTCTGGGGGATTCTCTTGCCATTTACTCTGACTCCGTCTTTTAGAAGGTGATCCAGAGTTTCTATGCTCAGGCAAAGCTCACCATATGCGATCGCCTAGATTTTCGAGGCATCGTTTACAGGTGGTCCGATGTAGTCAAATCGCCCCAGAATATATAGCTGTGCAACTTGGCCAACCGTGACACCGCAGCCGCCAGCAAGATCGTCTGGAATATGTTTCGCGCCATTATCGACAGTTTCTGCACATGCCAAACAGAACGCCTTCACGTGACCCGCTTGAAATCCGCCGTCGTGCACGGCTGGAACCGAGCCATAACGTCCGGCTTCGGACACAACCATAAGGCCATCCCCTGTCCCCTTTGCGAAAACCTGTTTGCATCGAGATCGATAGAAAGCGTCCTGAAATGAATGTTCGAAGATCTCAATAGTTATCTGAACCAGCTTGGGATCCTGTTTCGCCGACCAATTTGTAAAACCGCGCAGATCGAAAAATGCGATCAGTGCGGAACAGCCTCGTGCGCGCTCGTCTATGGACTCCCATTTTGCCACAGGATATCCTACATTATCACCACCCTCAAAGGCCTCCCAGACCGCCAAGCCCTGCTCGTAGACCTGATAGCGACCGTGCGATGCCGAACCGAGGAAGTACTCTCGGAAGGCTGGCAGCCATTTTAAAGCGGGGACCATTTTACCCAGAGCACCAAAGAACGGGATGCTTGTGCCGTCAGATATCAGAAGGATGCCCTCATAGTCGCGGTCTGGATAGCTTGCAAACAGTCTCCACTTGGGAGGTGGCGGAAAATAGGGGTCTCGTTCGACCATGTGCCTGGCAAGTGATCGCTGTTGTCGTCGATGAATATCGTCAACAGCCGCTTTGCCTCCTTTTCGTCCATGGATATCGTCCCCCATTTCTCGCTTGCGTCTAACATTTAATTCATGTCAGGCGGCATTTTCCCCACAACACCCGAGATGCTTCCAAAGTACTCTGTAACGTTTACAATTGCATCGTCGCCAAGGGAGGCAGTTTCCTCTCGCAATTCCATGTCATCAGCATCACCCGAACGAGGTGCCCCCATATTGAATGAACTTTATCCGCACTGACATGGCCCATTTTCTCGAAAGGTGTTGTCGGTTTATCTGTCAGATAATTCTTCACTGCATCAGGGCGCGTCGCGGGAAACTGTTTGTTAGTAACCGCTACACGTCCAGTTGCACATCCCATCGCTAAAAACAATGCCAACGCTGAACTGCATAATTACTAAATCTATAAGCGTCCACGGGCAAATCTCTTCTCTATAACCTATCATTTTTATAAAAAAAAACAACAAGGGATTCCCTATTTATTGCTTCGATATCCCGGGGGGGAGAAACATGATAATGTCTGTAGTACGTAACCGAATTACGTCGGTTGTGGGCTCTTGAGCCCTCCAGTGTCGAACCCTACGCGTCATATTAAGCGAGACTAAATAACCACGCCACGTCAATAATTACCAAAAAATAACACCAGGGTTCAGAAATTGCAATCGGTGATTCCCTGGATTTGGCCACATTTTCCCTTGGTTAGGGAAAAGCGTATTGCGTTCATCGCAGAGAGGGTAACGACTGTTTAGAAACACTGGTCTCTTTTGGTAAACATCGCTTTATAACAAAATATCCGATATTAATCGTAAATTCGCAATAAAATACTAGGACCAATTAAATCGACCCAGGGAAAAAGAAGTAAAAACCACGGGAATCCCCGATTGAAAAATTCACGTCTTGATGATATGTTCAATTAATTCAAACGATGAGCAGATTTAATAATAATAAAAGTTACGCTTCCATTTTAACCTATTTGATTATTCTGTTATTAAAAACACAATCGGTGGTCTTCTGCCGAATGTGGTGTCCCTAAGCCGCAAACGTTGGTAAACCAACTGACTAAAGCTTAAGTTCAAATTCAATAATTATTGGTGAGTCGAAAAGTTACAAACAAATGGTTATCAATGAGCTCAGCAATACGCTTTCGGATGAAAGAAAACAAGAGATAACACCAGTTTTTCTGGTGCCTAGGAAACTAAGAACATATCAAACATCCTCACTATGTCATCAGTGACGATATTTTGATGTACTCAAAAAAAAGTGATCAGGTTCCTTTTCTGACCGAAAGAACTGATCCGCCATGCGCATAGTAGTAGAAATTGATTATAAAGCCAAAGGGTTGTATGAAAGGGTTGGGCTTACCACAAATACTTATCGAAGGAGGTTCCTATGCGTCAAAGTCTTGTACTTCGCCAACAGATGTCCGACTCGATCAATGATGATATAGCAAGTCGTTAAAAAATCCATCAGAGCAAAATTGTCAGGCTCAAAACCGGCAGCGCAAGCATGATAGCCGCTGGTGCTCCGGCGGCCGTCCCGCCGTTGGTGATGCTGGCACACGGAGATTCATGGTTTGACTATCCGTTATCAGGCAATAGCTTGTCCCTTTGTAGCAAAGATATAATTGCGCAATTGGAATCTATGGGAAACATAAACCCAGTCATCATGAATGTTTCTCATCACGGCGACGCAACGACTGAAGAAATGTGCCGGGCCTTGGCTCAAGCCTTCACTTGACTGTTGCGGTTGGAATGTTGCGCAAGGCACATTGATCATTCATCAAGCGCTAACTCTTTTTAGGAACCGGCTGTTTAATCTTGCAAGCAATCCAGCCAATAATATCATATTGGTCGAAACACAAGGAGCGCTTCAATCGGCCGATTGGGCCAATGAGTTACATCCCTATCCGAACGGTTTCAAGACGATTGCCGGTAAGTTCGTAGATGCGTTACGTCTCAAGTTCCCAGGCAGAATATAGTGCCTTACATTATGAGTTTTCTAATTAACTATTTTTATTGGGTAAACTGTTGGCCAACCAGTCCCTCATTTCAGGCCTTTGCGGCGAAGTCTAAAGTGGGCATTCATCAACCAAACCTAATTGGAGATAACTTTTATGTCTGGATATCGATTTGGAAAGCATCCACCGAAACATGATTATCACACCCTTCGATTGCAGAATAATCTAACGTCTGCGCTTGCGGCGCCACCTCCTTCCTACGAAGGGGGCTTCTCAATACATATTTATGATCCAAGTAGGCATGATATGCTTGCACCAGAAGTAATGGGAGACTTAATGAATAGCGATCTCTCCCAGATCTGCCAATAGAGAATTTTGTAGACAGACTGGTCACATTGCGCATTACCTGCGCGTTGTGGGCTTTATATGAGCGGTTAAAATCTTAAAAAGGAGGAAATTATGCGTCATTTTAAGAAAGTATCTCTGCTTCTTGTTTTGTTTATATTAGTAATCGGCTACGCCACCATTATTTGGGCAGCTTGTGACGCTGATTCAGACTGCAAAAACGGTCGTATATGCCGGAATGGAGTCTGCGTATCCAGTGCTAATGCCGGATGCACGAAAGATTCTGACTGCCCAGGTGACCTCGTCTGCGAAAAAGGAAAATGCGCAAATTCTAGCGATGGGACATCTGATTTAAAATCAAACGATACATTTTACCAACAACGGCAATTCATACCGGCAACATTTTGCTGTGATTCATTTGGCAATAGACGGTGTCCACTTATAAATCAAGTGCCTGAAGGCGCAACTTGTTTTTGCACGGGGCAAGGATGGGGGATAGCGTGCAGATGAGAAAGTTTATAAAATATTATATAGCCATATGTATTATTACCTGTACCAAAGCATTTGCTGAGTCATCAAATGCAGTTCCTTCTCAAGCTTTGCAGAGCCAAATGCAGATGATGTCAGGCCCAACTCTGCCAGTTTCTTATTGGATTCCAGTATTTTTAATAATATTGGGTGGTTTGGTGATCTGGGTTCAATACAAATACTTATTAACAGTAAAGCCAAATCCTGATGTTTCACTACCCTCTTTTACACTGACGCTTATAATTACTGGGACTCTTGTCATAGTCTCAACCGGTATGAACGAAAAAATTCTTGGTACTGCTGTGGGGTTGTTTGGCACGATTGCTGGATATGTTTTGGGGCGTGCAACACATGGTGGTCATAAAACAGAAGAAGACTTGAATAAGGAAACAAACAATCCAAAAATAGAAGTGAGTAAAATAGGTACGACCCCCGCTTAATTAACAGCAAATTAAAGAAAACAGCGTTGTCACAGGCTGAGCAGAGCAAAACTCGACACTATGATTAGGGTCTCGGGCGATGAACCCACCCAGCTCCTCACGCCTGCGTTCAAGTGCAAGATACAACCGGTATGCTTATTTCTACTTCTGTTACAGGATGGATAGGCGCATATTGCGCTCGAACGGTTATCTAGCTCATATAGCGTGCTTCATCTTGGTATTTATCCGTCACAACAATTTTGAATAACCTGCCGGTGCCACTTCACGGCTTGTGCCAGTAGTTAGGCAAGTTTAAGGAGATAAACCGCCAGATTTAAAAGCCGGAATGGGTGTTTACACCAGATTTTGTATCGATTTACAAATTCACTCCAATATGGGTTCTGTTCTTGTCTGCGAGCAGGATATTTCATCTATTTTTTGCTTAGTTAATAGGATTAATCCGTTTCTTAGCATATTAAAAGGAGAGAAATTTATGAACTCACGTTGGCTAATTGCGATCATGCTGCTAATTTCTAGCTGTGCCACTACAGATCCCAGTGCTGTGACGAGTTTTTCGGCATTGGCGCCGGACGCAAGTAAACTGCATAGCCTAACGACGGCCTATGCAGATGCGCCAAATCAGCTAAGAGCTCTCAATGTCCTAAACTACACGGCAATGTCTGCTGACGCAACTGCGGAGCAGGTGAAAGCCCGCAATGCTCAGGTGGCCCAAATTGACGCGTTACATGCGATTCTTGTCAATTACATGCAGTCACTGGGTGCATTGGCAAATAACAGCCTGGTCCAGACAAGCACTGATACCAAGGACGTGACCGATGGTCTCACCGCGTTGTCGAAGGCCAACCCGAATCTTGGTCTTACCTCAAGTATGATTGCAGGCATAGGGGACCTTGCTAACTTACTGGCAGATGCGTCGACATCGTTTTACCGTCAGGATCAACTTACCAGTATCATCGGGAAATCCCAAGCGCCTTTTCAGCAATTGGTAGCAGCGGAAAAAAAAATTGTTTCGGAAGGAGTAATAAAGGAACTGCAGCTTGTCGAGGACAAGACCAAGGCTCTAGCGGAAGTAACGCACGCTTTGCAGGTTAATGCTGCTGCAGAAGCTGCAAAATCAAAGTCTCCTGAAGAAGGGGCTACCGGCGTGGAAGCCTTAAATCGCCAATTGCAGGGTACCGGCGCGACAGACATCGCATCGCTGTACCTTCTGCAACAGTCGATCACCTCAAATCTTAACAATCTCGATATCCAAATCAAAGCTGCAACTGCCTATCTCACGGCCCTCAACAAAATTGCTGATGCGCATACGGTACTTTACAAGAATAGGGAGAATCTCCTAAGTAAAGAAGGCGCAAAGACCGCAATCTCGCAGCTTACTCCGCTGGTGAAAGACGCCAATGCGGCACTTAAGGCTATGAAAAATATGTAACCTACAAATAAATTTAGACTAGGAGATATATTCATGGACATAACAGAACTAGCTGATGCATGCCAATCGTTGGCTGAAAATTTGGATGGAGAACGGGCCAAATTGAATTATGAAGGGCCACAGGCAATTAAACTTGGGGAATTGTCGTCTAATCTCATCTCCCAAGCAAGCACTCTGAGGACACTAGCAGTTGCACAGGCCATAACCGGTAGTACAGGTGCAATGACAGCGCTTACTAATGGCACGGATGCAGCTAAGAAGGCGGCAGGAAAGCTAAAGGATGCTGCAACGGCGATTCAGATTGCCGGTCTTATCCTATCACTTGGGGCGGCAGTTATTTCGGAGAATCCAGGCGCCGTAATTTCAGTGGGAAGCGGTCTCGTGACAGCTTTAAATAACTTGCGACTAATGGATAATTATTAAGAACTTATTATATCTTTTCACAATGTCTATCCAACTAAAGATTAGTACGTTCTGAAGTTCATTGCGAAATTGCTGGACGAGCACGGTTGTACAGTTTATTCATGCCAGAACGCCGGCGACTCCATCAAAAGATCGAGAAAATCCGCTTCGATGTAATGTAGTCCTGACCGATATAAGGATGCCCAAGGTCACCGGCATCGAGCTTTTGCAGAACATACACATCTACAATTAGGAGATTCCGGTGATCCTATGGTCGTTTCTGAAGCCCCCTTCCCTGATTGATATATTGGACTGGGAAACGTATATCAGGTTAGCATTGCGGCACCCACTCTACAGATCAATACTAAATAACGAAAAAGAGATATTTGGTGCTTCTCTCCGATATTTTTGGGATAGTAATAAACAGGCCATAGGATCGACTCCAGTTGATACATTCATGTGGTGATACAGAAGAGGGTGTATTCTGGTCCAATTCAGAAAGCCATTCCGCTGCAATTCATATCTTTCTAATTGATGCCCGAGGTCCCTCCTCTTATATATATCTGTAACAGTTGCTTAATTTAATAACCATTACCTAGGGAAATCGAAGCAAAAAATAGGGAAACCCCAATTGCCTTTGTTCATCTAAAATGTTAGTTTTTGTAAAATGTCTCTATTTAGTATCTGTAGTGGCATCTTTACTCTAAAGAAGACTATATTGCCCTGAGCTCTTGATAAAAGTTAGGTAGGTTCTGGTTAAATGACCGATGAGATGAAAAGTACAATTCTGATTGTCGATGACGACCCGTATGTTCTGAAGTCCATTGCGAAGTTGCTGGAAGAACACGGCTATACAGTTTATTCATGCCAGAATGCCGGCGACGCTATCAAAATGGTCGAGAAAGTTCTTTTTGATTTGGTCCTCACCGATATAAGGATGCCCAAGGTCACCGGCATCGAGCTTTTGAAGAACATACATACCTACAATCAGGAGATTCCGGTGATCCTGATGACGGCCTTTGCTGAGCTGGACGTTGCCGTTGATGCGATAAAATGCGGCGCTTTCGATTTCATCATGAAACCCTACAAACCCGACAATCTCCTGAATGCTGTGGACAAGGCGGTTAAATACAGGCGGTTTGCAGAAATGGAGAGAAATTATAAGGTAACTCTGGAAGACACGGTACGGTTACGGACGCGGGAACTGGCGGACGCTCTCAGTCTGGTCAAAAATATGAGCGAGGAGATCATCCGGCGTTTGACGGCGGTGGCGGAATATCGCGACACGGACACCGGAGCCCACATTACCAGGACAGGCATTTATTCATGCAAGCTCGCCGGAGCTCTCGGCAAGCCGTCAGATTTCATCGATGCGATGGCCTTCGCTGCTCCTATGCATGACCTAGGTAAGATCGGGATACCCGATAATATCCTTCTGAAACCGGGAGCTCTAACCCCGGAAGAGTTTGAAGTCATGAAAAGCCACACGACCATCGGAGAGAAGATGCTGACGGGCTCGTCCTATCCCGCAATCCGTTTTGCCGCGTCAATTGCGCTGTCCCACCATGAACGGTGGGACGGCAAAGGGTATCCCCGGGGGCTCAAGGGAGAAGAAATTCCCATCGAAGGAAGAATCGTTATGCTGGTTGACCAATACGACGCTCTCAGAAGCAAACGGCCGTACAAACCCGCATTTGATCATGAAAAAGCCTACAAGATCATTACCGAGGGAAACGGGAAGACCAATCCCGGACATTTCGATCCCTCCGTGCTTCAGGCTTTTAAGGAAGTCGGGCCACTTTTTTCTGAAATATTTGAGTCCCACCAGGATTAAGGGATCCGAATTAAGTCAAATATTACACTGAAACATTGGAACTTTGGTTGGTACCGGAAAAGCATAGCCTGTCTATCACACAGGCAGCGACACGTGTCACACTTAATAAACCGTATTTTTATCTTCCCTTATCCTAGTTTCTTCGCATCTGGCGAGAGCATCACTCTGAGTAATCAAAGTATTAAAGCGCAAGGAAAACGTCAAAGGCAGCATTAAAACATCTTATCTTATTTTATCAGAGAGGAGACATTTATGTCCGTACGAATTATCTGCATCAATAAATCAGGTGGGTATCACGAGAATCCACATGAAGCAATTAGTCGTTTTGGATGGATTAATGAGCAAACAGGAGAGAGCAAGATTGCAACGAGAGAGGACATGTGGAAATGGGTCAGCGATGGAGGGGAGGCTTATGTTAAAGATGCGCGGGGGAATATAGCTCGCGTTCGGGCTAAGACGAATAGCCTTGGTACAAAATATTTGCAAACTGAGGCTGATGGAAAGCCATCGGACAATTTGCTGGCGCTTCGCGAATGTAGCTGAGTAAGTTTCAATGAAAAAATAATTTAGCGGATTTTAAGGTATCTATATATTTATATTTGTTTCTAACGTTTGAACATGCTCGCCTCTTGCTATAACGAAAATATGATCGTATACCCCGTGACTGGAACGAGACGCTCTGCCCAAGAATATTCACGGCAACTCCAGCACACGTGATTGCAAAGGCGGCGAGGTCCGTTCAAACAAGATGCCCTTTCATGGAATGGAGGCTTTATGCCAAAACCACAAGACGTTAATCCTTATAGTTTCGAAGTAAATGAAATTGAATACAACCTTGACGGATTTTCTGTGGTTTGGGGTGTTTGGGAAGATGGTTCTCATCGGTGAGCAATGCGTTCGAACAGGGAAGATGAGGACCAGGGTTCCCCTAAAACAATCGGAAATACTGTCTGGTTTTTGTTGTCGCAGGAGCTCAGTTTACCATTATAGCAAACTATAGGCTTTTATCAATAAGAGTACAGAATATCTGACTGATTTCTGTGAAATTCAGTGCTTGGACGAAGGCCGGAAAGATAATTAAACTTCCTTGCTATCGTGTGGAGATTCATTATTGAGCTCGAAGTCGCAAGAAATACTAGGACAACCATTGAAACCAACCTAGGGGAAAAGAGGCAAAAAACACGGGAATCCCTGATTGAATATCTCGTGTCTTGATGATATGATCAATTATTTCAATTTGGCGATAGCGGACCAGCCGAATATGAAAGTCATTGCGGAAGCTGAATATGGTGTGTTCGTTGTTGAGCTTCCGGTCGAGCTGCTTCCCGCCATTATTATGGATCTTTTCATGTCAGTTTTTTATGATATCGGAGCTACGCGCCATGTTTTAGTAACTAATCCAGGAATAAATAACTTTGCGAGATTGTTGTACGTCGACAAATATTTGATACTTGCAATGCCCGATGCGGAAGCATCGGGGTATCTCCTGAAAAAAGTATCCTCCGATTGGAGGACTACATTCAGATCTATAGCAATAAACAACTTAAATGAGAGCACATGAGGATACTAATATCTCATTACAAGCTGGGGAAGATTGACGAGAATAATGTAAGGTGGGTATCCCCTTAGCTCAGGTTACCCCTATATGTAGACCTGGATCCCCGATAGTAACATTCGGCATGAAGTGCTATCGAATGAAATATTGTCACTCCAGAGGATGTAATCGAGCACCTGGTTATAAGAATATCACAACCAATTGTGGCTACCTGAGTCAAAGGGATACCCACTTAATGTAATTTGGAAATAGGTTTAACAACAAATTAAGCGGATGGCGCGGACAAGCCGCCTACCGCTTAATTTTACGTTACGTACCTATTAAGGAGGAACCACCATGCCGATCACATTAGGGAACTACGAGTTTGAAGGCCCATACAAAGATACATCGAAAATTGAAGACCGGTCTGGGGTATACGCGATTCTCTGCCTACGTGATAAGAAGTACTTGCTCATTGACGTTGGCGAGTCAGCGACTGTACGCAGTCGCCTTGTCGGTCACGACAGAAGTGATTGTTGGAAACATAACTGCAGTGAAATGCTAGCCTACGCAATCCTTTATACGCCAAATAAGCAACAATCCGGGCGCATGGAGATTGAGCAAGAACTTCGGGAGAAATACGATCCAGTCTGTGGTAAGCGCTAGCTAAGGTGTCCAAACATGTGGTGGACTGTGGGCTTGCATAGATATCGAAATACTAGTCTCTTAAAAATAGGATATTAAAATAATAAAGCCTCAGTTCAACGGCCATCGGGAAAATAAAGCAAATGATCAACCGTCGTTTCTTAAGTTATCGGATAACGTAGTACACAGAAAGGCAAGGCTGATATCAAGATTAAAATGTACGCGTAGTTTACACGATATCAGCACCATATTACTGGAAATTAATATCTAATGTGAGAGCTGTCTACTAAATGGGAGTATCATTATGGGGCTGAATAGAAAATCTCTTGAGCGCATACAAATGGCGCTAGCGCTTCAAAAGGAATTAACTACGCGTTTAGAGTCCGATAATAATGAGAGTTATAAGGTTGTTTTAGATGAACTCAATGTCTGTCTCAATGCTGTTCAACAATTAAAGTCTGAAAGACATTTAGAGGTCCTTTTACCACAGGCTATAAAAAAAGCAAAAAAAATACTTGGATAATAAAGAGATACTTGTCTAGATAGGACAGCTGCGTTGTCTTTTTAACGATGAATTGTTTCATTACTGGTTAGATAAATGAAGACAATCCCGACCATAAGTGATGGGAGTCCAACCTACGGGATTTTAACGACTGTTATAAGTGTAACCTTGCTCGCTCTTATAGCGACATTAATCTTGCCTGGTATTATTGCATCAATCGGGAAGGTATTTTATTATAAAGATTTAGCAAACAAAATCCCTGTAGAAATTGAGAAAAAGTTGGTAGCTTACGATTCGGCTACTAAACGACTCGATGAACAAATGACAAACATTGATGCTCTTCTTGAGAACCCGGCCAAGCTTGAAGCAGACCAGATTACATCATTGCTAGAATTGAGGCGGGATATTGAAAAACGTAAAAAAGAAAGCATTCCGCCCGTATCAATAATACCGTTCTATTTGAATCCTCAGATGCTTTTATGGCCTGCCATATATACGAGCCTTGGCTGGATGGTAACCGCGTTTAGGCCAAACAGAGATTTTTCCGCTATACGAGATCGGACGCGTAGCTGGTTAATATTGACCTCTATGATTTATATTCTGTATGAGTGGCCATTGTGGATGCGCAATCTAATTGTCTATAAGGAGGGGCGAACAGTTTTTGCCTACCCAAACCTGGATATACATATTTATTCATTTCTTGGACAAGAAGGTATTATTCTCGGCTTTTGCGCGTTGTTATCAGCCTTGTGGTTACAATGGATCAATGCATTTAACGACACAACAGAGCAAACTCGTGCATTAGCTGCAGATTCGACGTATTATGTTGCATGTGCAGATACACTTGACGGTCTAAGCAGGGCTTTTCTCATGTGGCAGTTTTTGTCTGTTGTTCTAGCTTCTGGATTTTTATTCTTTACTAATTTTTTCTGGGAACTGGTTGCTAAGTACCATGATCAGCGATACCTTGTATCTGCAATACTTTCGCATTTCCTATGGGCAGTGTCATGGCTTATGATTTCATTACCACTTTTAGTTCGCTGGAGGATATGGGTTCAAGCAAAAAACAGTGTTTTAGCAGAAATGATAGACAGCAGGCCTTATCATACAAGATTTAGAAGACAATCCGGAGGGATGGACATCAATTCACGCATTTCACTAATTTCTAATCTCAAACCCCTGAGCGGATTGGGCGTGTCTGTTTCTGGCCTTACGGCTGCAATATCCTTCATTCTGCCCTTGCTAAAGATGGTCATTTAACAGTTTCCTCGACATCATAGCATTTCGCACTCTAGTTCTTCACAATCCCTAGCCGAGTTAACAACCTAGATTCCATCAGCGTCCCCGATCTTCTTCAGGCGGGCGATCTCAATATTATTATTAAGCTTATTCATAGTATTAAAAACTTCATATAGCGGATAATTTAATTACTCGTCCATGTTGTCAATCTATTTTATAAAATATTCGGGGCATTCATAAAAAAGAATAATTCTGACTAAAAATGGAAATCCATTAAACTACCAAAAAATAATGCAACTATCTTTAACCCAAGTTCCGCAATTGCGACCGATTTTTAACTTTTTTGTGGGTCATTGAAGTGATAACTCCCTGATTGCATTACGCCTGATCTTTGAAAACTGCATGTAGTGCAGAAAACCCCCTTGCGAGGGGGAATACATCTTGGCATAATGGCGACATGTACTTGCGTCGTCAGAACAAAAAGAGCGGCGGTGTCACCTATGAAACGTGGACGCTTGTGGAGACAGTCCGAACAATCCGTGGTCCGCGTCAGCGAATCGTGGCGACAATCGGAAAGCTTCCTGGTTTAGACACTGAAGAGAAGGTCGGCTGGGAGGAGGTCGGAAGGATACTGAACGGCAAGCCCCGGTCTACCCTGTCTCTTTTTGAGAAAACACCGGAAGTTCCGGAGTGGGCCACCGTAAACCTTCGCGGTGTCCAGGTGGTACGGCTCCGGCACTTCGGAGACGTGTATCTTGGGCTTGTGCTCTGGCATCGCTTCGGGCTCATGGAGTTTTGCAGGGAACACATACCCGAAGGTCGTGAGGAGATCCCCTGGTCGGTCATGGCGACAGTGCTCACACTCGCCCGGTTCTGTGCCCCGTCGTCGGAGCTTCAGATAGCCGAATCGTGGTACGCAAAGACCGCCCTCGACGATCTTCTGGGCGTGTCCACCGACAAGATCAATGACGACCGGCTGTATCGTGCGCTTGACGCACTTCTTCCGCACAAAGACGCCTTGTGCCGACACTTGCAGAATCGCTACGGAGAGCTTTTCGGAACCACGTTCGATTTTCTCATCTACGATGTCACCTCAAGCTACTTTGAGGGCAGTGGAAAACACAATACCAAGGCCAGACGAGGATACAGCCGAGATGGCCGTCCCGACTGCGTCCAAGTTTGTATCGGCCTCGTGACCAGCGCAGAGGGTCTACCTCTCGCCTACGAAGTCTTTGATGGCAACCGGCCTGACGTGACCACGGTCGAGGACATCATCGATATCATGGAGACCAGATATGGCAAGGCCCAGCGGGTGTGGGTCATGGACCGGGGCATGGTGAGCGAAGAGAACCTGGAAACCTTAAGAACAAAAGGCGCACACTACATCGTTGGCACCCCAAAGGCCATGCTCAAAAAGTTTGAGCGCGAGCTAACAGAAACCGGGTGGGAAGAGGTCCAGCCAGGAGTCGAGGTCAAGCTCTCCGCATCGCCGGAAGGAACGAACGAAACTTTTGTCTTGTGCCGATCCGAGGGCCGCAAAGAAAAGGAGCAGGCCATCCTGAACCGCTTCATCACCAGAATGGAGACGGGGCTTGCCAAGCTCAAGGAACAGGCGGAAAAAAGCAAAAGACCAGATCGGCAAAAGGTAGAGCGCAGGATCGGGCGTCTCCTTGAGCGAAACAGCCGTGCAGCCGCGCTTTTTGATGTTACGGTGGAAGAACAACAAAGCGGAAATGGTCCGAGGCTCCTCGTCAAGATCAGAAAAAACGAAGACCGTGCTGAATGGGCGCTTCATACGAGTGGTAACTACTTGCTCCGGACCAACTGGCAAAGCCGTGATCCGAAGGAACTCTGGAAGCTCTATATCCAGCTAACTCAGGCAGAGGACGCCTTCCGAACCACTAAGAGCGATCTGGGGCTGCGACCAATCTATCACCAGACCACAGAGCGTACCGATGCCCATATCCTGGTTTGCTTCCTCGCGTTAGCCATGTGGCGGACACTGCAACAATGGATGGAATGCTCGGGCTTGGGCACTGCGCCGAGAAAACTTCTGGAAGAGCTACACGAGATCAGATCGCTTGACGTCTTACTTCCGGCAAAAGATAAAACGATCCGGCTGCGGACGGTATCCAAAGTACCGCAACCGCTAAGGATATTGCTTCAGCGGCTTGCTTTACCGATTCCGAATCAACCGAAAATAGTTAAAAATGTAGTGCAGAATTTAGCGGTTTAAGAAGATCAACTTGTTGATTTATCAAAACTTTGATTTTTTAACTGCGGAACTTGGGTTAAGATAGAGATAACATCTCTCTGAGAACAAAGGAGGACCACCATGGCAAAAGCACTCAGGAAACCACATCTCGTAGCAAAGGTTTCAGAGAAGGCTGGCATCACCAAGAAGGCAGCGCACGATCTCATGCAGTTCATCGTAGAGACAGCCTACAAGGAAGCGAAGAACTCTTTCACCTTCCCGAGCTTAGGCAAGCTCGTCCTGGTTAACCGTATGTTGTCTCCCGAATTAACCCAGTCGTAACTCCCCTGTCTAATTCAGAATAATCCAACCCATCTTTTCATTATTTCAGATTATAATAGCCGCGCTTCTAAGGAAGAAGAAGGTATATCTATATCGATGGGTACATGGGATGACAAGCAAGTAATTGGGATCAGGTGGAACGGAAAATCCAGAAAAGACTTTGGGTAACCCTCAAGCTACTGGCTACCCAACGTGGTTTATCTTACCTCATGAACTCGGCATTTCTGTTGTAAAAGATCTAATTATAAAAGAAGCCACGGGTAATTCATATATCCGCCATGGTAGTTTACCAAAAGCAGTAATTTGGCTCAAATAAATTTCTAAAATTACCAATCGACTGTATAGGTAGTTTACAGACGTACATTATCCGGGGAGAATTAACTTGACAGATCTACGCTCATAATATAGGATATAATTATACTTTAAAAAGTATAATTAATGACTATAAAAAGACTTAATATAGTACAATTTGGTACCAATTCTTTGCAGAAGGGTGATAGGATAAAAATACCCGAGCCACTTCTTCAAACGCTTAATATCGTTCAAGGACAATTGATTCACATTTCTCTCGATGTAGAAAGTCAGCAAATTATATTGAAAGCGGTGAAAAAAAATGGGAAAAAGAATAAATAACAAAAAAATAGCTACACACACTCCACGCACTACGGAAGTAGATGCATACCTTTTCATCAAAAACAATCTAAAGCTACGCGGGTGGGACATTCGCAATCCAGATCGTAATACGGGTGGTCAAGTTTACACTCAGAATGAATGCCTTGCCCATCCCGCGATACATGCCGCACTTAATAAAGATCGACCTGAAAATATAGTTATGTTGACAGAAAAAAAGGTCTGGGTTATAGAAGCTAAAAAGTCGCACAAACAAATTGACGATGCTGTTTCAGAGGCTGAGGAGTATGCTCGACGTATTAATGACAATGGACAACTGTCAACAAAGTTTATTAGTGGTGTTGCAGGCAACTCCGAAGATGGATTCATTATAAAAACCAAAATGCTTGTTGATGGTCGTTACATGCCCGTCAAGATAAATGACGTAGAGATTACGTCACTCTTGTCAAGGAACGAATGCATAAAGCTGATAGACTCGGGATTTCCAAGCCTTGATAATCCACCTATTGATGAAAAACTTTTTCTGTCACGAGCCGACTATATCAACGAAGTTTTACACATTGGAGCCGTGAACCCGCATCAGAGAGCAAACGTAATGTCAGCGCTATTGTTATCAATGCTTGGCGATACGATGCCCAATATAGAGGAACGCCAGGCCTCGGTATTGATCGGAGATATCAACGGCCGCGTTAAAGCCGTTCTCAAAGCTCAAGGCAAGGAAGGGTTCTATGACTACATTAGGATCGCACTTCCTTCAACAGCAGATAACCATGTCAAGTTCCGAAAGGCCATGGTCGAAACTATTCAGGAGCTGAATAATCTTAACATCCGATCCGCGATGAATTCAGGAGAAGATTGGCTTGGAGCTTTCTATGAGGTTTTCTTAAAATATGCAAACTGGGCTCAGGATCTGGGAATCGTCTTGACTCCGCGGCATATCACGACTTATATAGCTGATGTGATGGACATACTACCAACCGATATCATCTATGACCCCACATGCGGGACAGGTGGATTTCTAGTAGCGGCTTTTGATTCCATAAAGAAAAAGTCTACACCTTCTCAGTTGAAAAAATTTAAAAATAATTCCGTTTTTGGAATAGAACAAGATGCAGGCGTGGCGGCGTTGGCCGTCGTAAATATGATATTTCGCGGTGATGGCAAAAACAATATTGTTGAAGGAAATTGTTTTTCAAAGTATCTCAAGCCAAGCAATTCATATTCTGCCAAGTACACCAAAAAAGAAAGCGCAAATCCACCAGTTACAAAAGTAATGATGAATCCACCGTTTTCTCTGAAAGGCTCTAAACAAAAAGAGTTTGATTTTATTAACCACGCGCTTAAGCAGATGAAAGATAACAGTATATTGTTTTCCGTTTTGCCATACGCTGCAATGGTCAAGCCAGGAAGATATAAAACGTGGCGTCAGAACACGTTACTTCTAGAGCATACTCTGTTATCAGTTATCACCTTTCCTGGAGATCTTTTTTATCCTGTGGGTGTTCATAGTGTTGGAATATTTGTCAAAAAAGGTGTGCCACATCCTCAGGGACAACAGATACTCTGGGTAAGGGCTTTGAATGATGGCCTTGTTAAATCTAAAGGCAAGAGACTACCTAGTAGTCGCGTTCCAAATGACCTTGAGGTCATAAGGGATACTTTGCGTCAATTTTTGCATAATCAGAGCATGAAGGTTTCGAGCCGCCAACAGTTCGTCAAAAAGGCTTCATTATCATCGGACGATGAACTTGTGGAACTGGTGCCAGAGGCTTATTTAAAGCAGGCGAAACCGGATTCCGACGCTATCTTAAAGAAAGTCGAGCAAGAAGAGCGCAACATCTTGGCTTACCTGATAAAAAATAACAAAATCACTTTTTTTGGGAAAAGAATAGTTCCTGATCCAAAAAAACGAAATAGAAGCATTCGACGCTGGAAATCTTTTAACGTTACAGATATATTTGATGTCTCTCGAGGCGACTTCCATTCTATTGCCGCCTTGGACGCTGGCAAATATCCTACAATATCTCGTGTCAGTACAGATAACGGTTTGGTGGGGTTCTTTGATAAACCACAAGGTGCAACACTCTATAAACCTGGGACTATAACTATCTCAACAGTAACTGGCGATGCCTTTATTCAGCCAGTTTCATTTATTGCTACAGACAATGTTTTACTTTGCGTCCCAAATAAAGAATACGAATCTCTTAGCTCAGCAAGCCTCTTGTTTATAAATGTTATGTTGAATGAAGTGAAATGGCGGTATGGCTATGGCAGGCAACCTTATCTGGCGAAGTTTAAGATCACGGAAATCATGCTGCCCGTAGATAATGCGGGTGCGTTAGATGAAGATTATATGGACAATGCTGTGAAATCGGTACCAATATGGACATTGATTAAGAATTTTTTTTAAAGTCAACGATGTTAGTCGTACATACCTGCAGCCCATCGCGCGTTTCGCGGAACGCCGTTCGCAGAAATCAGCGGACATAGACTGAAACGTGGGATAGTCTCAACCTCCGCCGCTAGATGAAAGCAGCCATGCTTTTAACCAGCCTTTTAATATCCTTCCTCTTTCTTAAATCGAGAGTAACATCTATGAGGCGTGCCATATGCTGTTTGTGAACTTTGAGCCTTCTTTCTTTAAATATGTTATCGTCCCTTTCACTTCTTCAACCGTGACATTCTTTATTGAAATTATGGGGTTGGGTTCGCACTAAAGTTCAGTTAACCCCTCGCGTATAGCAAACTTCGTGAGTTCTGCAATACTATGGATATTAAGTTTCTCCATAATCTGCTGTCGATGGAATTCGGCCGTTTTTATGCTTACCTGAAGCACCGATGCGATGTCTTTTGTTTTCTTGCCTTCGGACAATAGTTGCAAAACCTCGCGTTCCCTTGCCGTAAGGATAGATAATATTGAGAGTTCCTCTTTGGATATACGAGACACATAATCTTTAACAACAATATCCGCAATCTTCGGGCTAAGGTATGTACGGTTAGATGCCACGACCTGTATGGCATGGATGACTTCGTCAAAAGCACAGTCTTTCAAAAGGTACCCAGTAGCGCCGGCGTTGAGTATTTCAAGGATCACACGCCGCTCAGTATGCATTGAGAGTGCTATAATTTTTGAGTCGGCACTTGACGTTAGTATCTGACGGGTAGCCTCTATACCGTTAAGCCCTGGCATGGAAATATCCATAATAACAATATCGGGTAACAATTTAGTTGTTAGCTGCACAGCAGTCCGCCCATCCTCGGCTTCAGCTACCACGGTCATGTCCGGTTGTTCCTTAATTAATGACCGGAGACCTTCGCGCATCAACTTATGATCATCGGCAAGAACAATTTTAATGCCCATTACGGATCCTCCTATTACCTGTTTATTTATAATTTTATCGGTGATACCAGAATTACCTTCGTGCCAGCACCCGCTTCCGTTTCGATCTCACAATACCCTCCCATCCGTTTCATGCGGTCGCGTATAGTGAACAGTCCAAACCCTTTATTCTTCCTGACAGCTGATACTGTGTCAAAACCGATTCCATTATCCGCAACGGTAATCATAATATTGTTGTCTGTTCTAGTGAAAGACATCATAACGGTATCTGCTTTCGAATGTTTGACGACGTTTACGATCAACTCTCTAACACATCTGAAAAGAAGATAACGAGCATTGTCATCTATTGGTTTGGGCTGGCCATCATCCTCGACTATGACTTGTATACCGTAAGTCCTTTCGAACCCTTCCGCGAGATCTTCAACAGCTTCCTTAAGACCAAGTTCAACCAAAACAGGGGGGCTGAGCTCGACCGTCAATGACCTCGTGTGTTGAATTGTCTGTTCAATAATTTTACGTAGTTCCTCCACTTGCCCTATTGATTCAGAAGACGAGAGAGATCTCCGAAGCATGCCCAGTTTGAAATTCAGCGCCAACAGATTTTGACCCACAAAATCATGCAGGTCTGCAGCTATTAGATTGCGCTCCCGTTCTTCGATCCGCGATTCAAAGGATAACATTTCGGATGTTACAGAATGGAGCTCCTTTTGATAAGTGCGAATTTGATCCTCCATTCCTTTTCGTGCAGTAACATCACGGGCGATAATTAATACTGCCTGGAGGCCAGTGAAAACAAACGGGGATACGGACATTTCTACATCCAATGTTGTCCCATCTAATTTGAGAAGCTTTGCTTGGAGAAGAGGAGGAATTGTGCCAAATTCCTGGACCTGTTGAATGCGCTTCCATATATAGTCTCTGTCTTTCTCGTTTATATGGTTCAACATTTGCTGCCCCAAGAGCTGAGAAGAATCTAGTGCTCCCAGAAGCTTAGCTCCCGATGTGTTTATAAACATTAAATTATCGTCATGCTGCACGTAGATGCCATCCGGCGAGAGTTCGACTAGTCTGCGATAGCGTTCTTCACTATCGCGCAACGAATTTTCCGCATGCCCACGCGCGACAATCATTGCATTGAAGGCAGCAGAGAGGTTTCCAACCTCATCAGTTGTTTCAACGGGCAACGGGTTGATTGGCAAACCTTTTTCAAAAGCTTTTACATCTTCGGTAAGTGTTTTCAATGGGCTTGTAACCTTTTTTACTAGCAAGTGGATAATGGTGATACTGGCGATGATAAAAATAACCATTATGACGACATTTTGTTCAACGACGGAGGCAATCTCGTGTCGATAGGTATCCTTACTCAGTGTAATGCTAACGTATCCTATTATTTTTGCTGGTTGAGCCGCCGTAGGAGCATTTAAATAAAGCGTTTCGTCTACTTGTGCCGCAGGTTGTAATACGACTGGCTTGACGAACTCGAAAGTATCCTGTGTCTCCACGATGCTTAGCGAACCAGTAAAATCATGCTTGTCTACAGAGTTATCGCCTGTTGTAGCCAGACTTGAAACGGAGGATGTTTTACGCTTGCTGTAGAGAACTTTCGCATTAGAGTTGTAAATTGTTATGGATAAGACATCTTGCAGACCGATAACGTCTGTTGCGATATCTTTCAACATTTCCTCATTTTCCGCAAAAACACCCACTGTTGCTCTTTTCGAGAGAAGTCTCACAAGGATTTCCCCCCGGTCCCTCAGGTACTTCTTTTCTTTATTGCCTTCTCGGACGACTGAAAACAGGGTTTGTGCAGTCAATACGAAAATAATTACGATAATGACTGAGAATACAATTCGGAAGCCCAGGTTTTCTTTAAAAGTGCGATAAACTTTCTTATTCAACGATATTCCTCTGGGTCAATAAGTCGTCAGCTATCTTTAATCCCATTTTGGCCGCCACCTTGATATTAATAGAAAGAGTTGACTTTCGTGCATAAACGCGAATAGCACTCGAATTGCCCGCTAATATCTTGTTAGCAATTTCAGAGGCTTGTACGCCCATGTCATAAGGATCAATATCCAAGGCAGCTATGGCCCCCATTTCGACATACTTCCTTGAAAAAGAAAATATCGGGATGTGATACTGGAAAGAAAAATTAAGCAGATAGTCGACCATCTCCGGCGTAACAACTGTTGGATCCGGCAACATCCAGTAAACGTCTACCTTCCCCCTTAATCCGCTCAATACGCTTGGTATTTTAGAGGGGTCGCTGACAGCACTTGTTATAAGTTCTAGCCCTGCCGCATGAGCAACTTTTGATGCCGCGTCGACAAAAGAGGCTGTATTTCGTGGATCATATAGAAGTCCAATTCTTTGTGCCTTGGGGAACACTTTCATGATGGTGGCTATGTAGGTTTCTGGAGAGATGTCCATGCTCACGCCCGAAATGTTCGAATTTAAAGGGAGGGGTGTTTCCCATGGCACAACCATAGTATAAATGATCGGGAAATTCCTAATCGCCTTGACTTTATTGAATGACGCCGTTCCAATAGCCATGATGATTTTGGGTGAGTCATGAATAACTGCTTCTATTCCTTCTCCATCCTGAAGCTTTACTTCGGGCACTTTGCAGCCACAAGCATCCTCGAAACCGCGAAGAACATCCCTGTAAGGTTTCAGATCGGCGGTTTTAACAGCGATTACTTCGCTCGCAAAGGTTTGCATGGAGTAACCTGCAGTAAAAGTCGCGAAAGCTGCCAGGGCAAGAAGAATAGCCGTTATTCGAGATAATTTATGTGGGGATAAGGTAGCCATGAATGGTGGGTACAATGCGGTTTAATAATTACAAATTGTACTTAATATCTTGAGCGACGAGCTGCCTGAGGGTTTTTTCGAAATATTCCTTTTGACAAATGACGCCGTTCATCTCTCCAGCGTGGATTAGTTTCATATATCTGCATCCGCCGAAACAGAGAGGAAGAAAGCTGCACTCGAGACATTCTTCGTTTTTCCAGGCATCGATTCCGTGTGACTTATTATAGTCAATCAGACCGTCAGTAATATTGCCAATGCAGCAATTCTTCCTGCCGATCATCCCCGGACACTTGTAAAGGGTGCCATCGTAATTCACGACAAGGCTGTCAATCAGCTCTACCATGCATGGTATTGGCATAACTTTTTGAGTACCATATCCTCTTCGCAGTACTTCTTCCCGGAGGAAAAGGGTAGCTTCGGCTATCCAAGGTTCATTAGGTGAATCGCAGCCATCGTGAAAATCAGGTGGAGCAAATTCGTTGCTCTCGCTAATGACAGGATCGAACTTGATGACAGAAATCTTATCAGGAGTGAGCCCGTTCTCTGACAAATAATCGAGAAGAAGAGGAAACTCGCGATAATGATTCTGCGTATAATTGCCGCCTATCTGAATGTGGGTCATAGCACATACTTTTTTAATATTGCTCAATATCAGATCAAATGAACCACGGCCCGATTTGAAAGGCCTATATCTGTCGTGGATATATTTTGGACCATCAAGTGTAACTTTCGCACCTTTCAAACCGAGTGGCGTCAGTATTTTAACTACTTCCGTTGTCAGCAACGTACCGTTTGTCACAAGGGTAAAGCTATATTTTACGGCTTTCTGCTCCGCATAGGCTCGCATTTTATGCGATATATCAATAATGGTTTCAAGACTTAAAAGCGGTTCGCCGCCATAAAAAACGATTTTTATCTCCTCCTTTTTTGACAAATCATTCCTTTTTATCGCAAAATCTACGAACTGAGTAGCTGTATCCTTTGATAAATGGAACTTGCCTTTCCTTTTGCCTTCAAAGCAATATTTGCATCTGAGGTTGCATTCAAGGTTCAAGACTACAATATATTTGGCTGATCGGTCCACATTATTCATTTCATAGAAGAAGGAAAGCATCTCTTGCTGTTCTTCTTCCAAACTATGCACGAGGAATCCGAGGTTATAAAGCGTTTCCTTGTCTTCCTCCGTCAGCCTGCCTTTGTCAATATCTTCTATCAGGCTGGAAGGTATAAGTCCAGCGGCCGCATTTTTAGTAGAAAAAATCAAAACGGAATCTTTGTCAGCGGCGGACGAGTACAGTTTAGTATATTTCGATAGTTTTGAAGGCATATGGTTTATAATGGGAACAAAAATATATCTTTGATAAGCGAGGGGGAGAGATAGGAAATATCCCCCCCAATGTTTATTAAAAAATGTCAAGAGGAATCAATGCTCCATAACAACACCCTGCATTCAGCATGTCTTTCTTTTCGACACCCTTTTTTACGACTATAATATTCTTTTTCAAGAGTCTCACCCCCTTTCTTGTAATTTATCATCCCTCACATGAGGATATTGAAGCTAGAATTTATATCGTATCCCAGCTTCCAACCAACGCCCTGGATTATTGTATACATTAAAAAGATACTGATTGCTATCGAATATATTATGGATATCAAAGAGAGCTTCTACAGACTGATCTTTATTTAAATAGAGATTTTTAATAACATGTAAATCAACAATGAAAGAATCATATTCTCCTTGATTCGATGGACTTGCATTCCAGTAGATATAATGTCCTTGCAATCGAACCTTGAGGGATTGCTCAACGTCATATTGGAGGCCTATGTCATAGGTCCTCTGCGGGTCATTCGGTATAGCCTGGCCAGTAAGCTGGTCCTTCGCCGTCATAAAAGCCGCGCCCGCGCTAAGTGAAGTATGGTAGACAGGCAGAGTCTTCATTTCTAATTCCATCCCTTGTATTCGTTCTTGTCCGCTGTTTTCTGCAATAAATGTTGAGTTTGAAAGCTGGTCCGTTACAAGTGCGTCTTTTATATCATGCCTGAATAGGGAAAGTTTAAGCCAAACATACGGCAAATCCGTCGACTCCATACCCATTTGATAAGACCACACCTGCTCCATCTTCAAGTCAGGGTTTGCTACGTGTAATAAACCGTCTCCATACGTTGTCGCAAGGGGGGGAATATTGAAACCGCGGGCGGAAGAGGCGCGTAACAGGGTGTTGTCCGTGATTTTGTAAGTTATGCCGAGGCTTGGGCTTGTGAAGTTCCCGTTTGTATTTGTTACATCATAACGAATTCCCGGAGTTATGGACAGTTTATCTATTGATATGGTGTCGTTAATAAAATAAGCATCTCTTTTTATTCCTTGCTCGCCGTCGGCAATCGCATTTGACACTAATTTTCTGGAATCCAGGTCTGAGCCCAGAACAACGTTATTGTATTGCTGTTTCCAGATTAATTTTGCACTCGTACCGTACCCCGTATCCACGTAGCGGTCCTGTGAAAGCTCCGAGCCGGTGCTTAACTGATCGTCATTAAAAACGAAATCCTGTCGCGATGACCAAGCAGACAAATCGAATTCGGTATCACTACTGACCATTGACTTCATTGACAAAGTTGTAAATAAGGTTTCAATGTCATTATTAACCGCGAGGTCGAAACTAGGGAGTTCGACAACACCACGCGACAGGTTGTTATAGTTCATCGTAAATATTAAGCTTGTGTCTTTTGTTAAATCATAATTCAGTTTCGCATAAGCGTTATTCCCATCATAGCTATTATTGGGCCTGAACCCATCGGTTTGCAATCTGCCAGCGGTCACATAGTATCCAAATTGGTGCTGTTCGCCTAAGGTTTCTATTCTTAGGTCCTGCGTATTTCTCTCGCCATAGGTAGCCGATATTGTTCCGTTGACGCCGGTCCCGCTGCCCGACTTTGTGATAATATTTATAACACCGCCAAGCGCAGAGCCCCACGCAGAGGAGGCTGGACCCTTAACTATTTCTATTCTCTCGATGTTCTGAACTGGAAGCATACCGATGTCAACGACATTATCACTCAGATCATTCAGTGGAACACCATCCATGAATACGGCAACATGACTCTCGTCCGAGTCCTGAATTTGTGCTTCAGCACTACTGCCTGGACCTCCTGTTAAAAACACTCAGGTTATACTGTTTTTAGTTGAAATTGAAAAGAGTGGCTCCCCCGTGGCATAATCCACGGTAGAGAGAGAAAAAAGAAAGGAGCCACTCAATGAAGGATACCACAAGGAAGAGAAAAAAGGCAATACGAGGAATTGAAGAGGCATACGGAAGGCGGGAGATCATCGAACAGATGTATTGTGTCTTCGCAAAAGGGAAACAGGGTTTTGATGAATGCATGAAGGAAATGGGCAGAATGATGGCAGAGACGATCATGTACATCGAGCGGGAGGAGATTGCCGGCCCCGACTACCAGCCTAACAGTCCCGATCTGCGGAAGTGGGCTAGCCAGGGCGGTTCCGTCTATATCGGAGATCAGAAGATCCCGGTGACCCACCCTCGGCTTCGAGGTCCGGCGGGTGAGATTGTACTGCAGAGCTATCAGAAGATGAAAAAACCGGAAGTCTTCGCAGAAGAATTGCTTGGAAAGGTGCTTCGGGGCATATCATGCCGGAAGTATGCGGAGACAGTTGTAGATACGGCACGAGCATTTGGAGTGTCCGCCAGCACGGTATCGAGCCATATCGTCGCGGCAACAGCAAAACAGCTTCAGGAGTTTAAGGAACGGTCACTCACGTCATTCGTTCCCTTTGCGGTCTTTTTAGACACTGTTCACCGCGGCGGAGAGGCATTCATCGTGGCGCTGGGGCTTGATATTGCCGGAAAGAAGCAGACATTGGGGTTCTGGCAGGGGGCGACGGAGAACCATGAACTGTGTGAAGAGCTGTTTTCTGATATAGAGCGGCGAGGTCTGATACTTTCACGACGAATCATCTGGGTTACCGATGGCGGCAAGGGCGTAATCAAGGCACTCCGGGATCGCTTCGGTAAGAAACTCATCCATCAGCGGTGCACGATCCACAAGGACCGGAATATACAGCATCATTTGCCGAAGAAATACCGGAAAGGCGCACACTGGAGGTTCCGGACAGCCCTGGAGCAGAATAATTACGCGGACGCTCGTCAGATGCTTCTGGACATGGAGAAATGGCTTCGGGGCATTAATGAGTCGGCGGCTGATTCGCTCATGGAAGCGATAGAAGACATTCTCACCCTTCATCGATTGAAGGTCCCCGCTCTCTTGAGGAAGACGTTGCATTCTACCAATCCTATCGAGAGCATGTTTTCCACGGTGAGAAAAGCAGAAGGCAATATAAAGCGCTACCGCGACAGCAAGATGATGCAGCGCTGGCTCGCTTCTGTCCTCTTATATGCTGAACAAGGATTCAGAAAGATCAAGGGCCACGCCTTCATCGCGGACGTGATGAAACGGATCGAAGCGGAAGAATTAAATGACCTAACAGTCAAAGAGGCTGCGTAAAGGGGGATGGTTAGGTATGGCTCGGCCTCAGAAAACTCACATATGGCGATCCTACGAATCCGATTTTATAAACAGCGATGATTTACACCGTTGAACCGATAAAAATACTTTAGCCGAAGGGAACGGGCCACTCAGATAATTTCAACTAAAAGCTTGACCTCGTCAAAACACTTGCACGCCTGTGACAGTATTTAACACGTCTGCGACAGTATGAGCGTTCATATTTTTGATATCTTCTGCTGTAATAACGGTCACATTTTCCGCGGTCTGTGCTAGAGATGTTTTACCGCGTGTCGGCGATTCTACATCAAGATCCTCTTCTTTATAATAAATCAGGAGTTCCTTTTTGTCTTCATCGTTTTCAGCATATACAATAGATGAGAACATAAATAAGAAACTAGCGAAGGCTAGAAGGACGCTGATGAGATAGAAGAAGGCTTTCATAACGTTTATCCGTAAAGGAGTGTCAACTGAGCATATCGTTGAAGGAAAGGCATTAATAATTCAGAGAATCTAACAATAATATTTGATCAGTCGATGTTATAAAACAGTGAAATATTATGTTTTTAACATTTAAGTGCGAGTATATTCAGCGCTTCAAATATTGTCAAGATTTATCGCACGAGCCGGGTTATTTCACGCGGAAAATATTGCAATCAAAGCAAGGTATTTGGAAGCTAAAACTAGGGAATCCCTTGGTTGATTTTATAGTTCATGATTAAAATACTTGTCGCTACTTGAAATTAAAATGGAACTAAATCATAAAACTTCCAAATTCGGTAAACCAAAAATAAGAAAATGTAGTATGTCGTGACTCTAAATAACAGCCTTATTCGCTCAAAATATATTTGGACACAATCGTATCATTTTTAGGAATTTAGAAGCTTAAAACTAGGGAAACCCCGATTGCTATTTATAATTTAAAATATTAATCTGCTTTTGCTTAAAAATATTCAGATGATTGCGACGACATTTGCAGAAATTAGAATGATAAAAATACAGCATGGAATTACAGGTAATTGCTGCTAGATGCATTGTAAGCGGATTATCTGCTCAATGATGCTGCAGCTCCAATGTAGCTCCAATGTTAATTTGTAATTTAACAGAAAGAATTTAACAAGAGGCAACCGGCACCAGTGAAATTGCTACACAGAAGTGCATCATTCCCCCAATCACGCGTTTAAAATTGAGTAGTGTAGCATAATCTTTCTACAGTGATTTTCGTTCTGATCGAAGTAAAGAGCCTGATATTCTCGAACGCTGGGGACAATTCACTTTCGTGGCGAACCATATTAAATTCATTTAGCTCAATTTACCTTAAACAGAACCTTTTTGCACGCATTCCGAGCGATCTTTGCGTGATACTGATTTCTTGGCATTATGCAATTTAGGTGACGGGATATTCCCAATCTTACAAGCTTCTTTGGTGGAGGTTTATGATGGATCAGCAGAGTAGAAATCATCGCAGATTACCCGTACTGGAACATTGCTCATTAGTGAAGAGACTCTATCTTATGATCTCAGGATTGATCGTCGCAATGAGCTTATGGACAATGATTGCAATGATATTGCCTTCTGAATCTTATGCAATCTGTTTGCAAGGATCTGGAGCGACTGCAAATCAAATAGTTTTTTGTGATACTCAAACGGAAGCTTTGGCTGCAGCAAGTGGCTATTGCAGTAACTCGGGCTCAAATTGTTGCACTTTTGCAGTTGGAGAAACTTATTCTAACTCTTATTGTGGTCCCTTTGGGTGCGGCACCGCAGGGGGGGAGGTAGACATTAACAATTGCGGCGTAACTGCTTATCCCATTATCTTCGGGAACTGCGACGAAGGCGCGACTCAGTCCTGCACAGAAAACTATCTTAACGGGGTACAGTGCAACGGCACACAGACCTGCTTGCCTAACGCCCAGTATGGCTATTGCGCACTCTTTGATCCGTCGTGCTTACCATGTTCTGATGGTCAATCACAGAACTGTGCTTATACCTGTCCTTCGGGTATACAGATCACCGGCACACAGGCCTGCGAGAACCAACTGTTCGGCTCCTGTTATGCTGATCCATTAATATGTCAGCAAGCAGTATGCAATGATGGCCAGACATTGCCTTGCAACACTTACGACATTGCGGGGAATCAGTGCTACGGTGCTCAGACATGCAGTGGCGGCCAGTGGGGATACTGCCAGCCTGGCTCAACGTGCGCAACATGCCTCGGCAGCAGTAGTCAGTTATGCATTGCAACAGATATATTGGGGAATCAATGCAACGGTTCTGAGACATGCAGTGGCAGCCAGTGGGGACCCTGCCTGCCAACCGGCCCGTCGTGCGCAGTATGCTCACCCAATCAGACCCAGACATGTTCATGTCCCATTGGCGGGGGAACTCAAACATGCTCTTCTTCTGGACAATGGAGTGCATGCTCATGCATAGTTGCATGCCAAACTGGTGATTGCGGTAATACCAGTAATGGTCCCCAGAGTAATACCACATGCATCAATTCATCTGCAAATCTAAAAAGTGGCAATCTCACTCATAATCAAGATGTAATTACAGCGCCCAAGAGCTTGCCCTTTTCATTAACCTACAATAGCAATGACATTACTGTAGGACCGTTAGGACGTGGCTGGACCGATACGTATAATGTGTTCATTTCCGCTGCAACGAATACTTCTGGAAGTATCTCGTCACTTATTTTGACAGAAAATAGCGGTAACAAAATAATGTTCTCTCCTTCCAGCAGCCTATATTCCCCCAGTGCAGGCAGCGGGGACACATCAACCATAGTTGTCAATGCCGACGGGACTTATACCCGCACTCTAAAAGACGGGACCCTGCAAACATTCAATACTTCCGGCATCCTCAATACAATCAGTGACCGGAATAACAACACCACAACGTTGTCCTACAGCGGCGGAAATCTGGTTACTATAACCGATTCTACAGGAAGATCGCTCAGTATTGCAGCAGCAAGCGGCCAGATAGCATCGATAACTGATCCTTCTGGCCAGACCTACAAATTTTCTTATAATGGCAATTTACTGATGGCAGTCTCTGATCCTTCGGGCGATATATGGAACTACACCTATGATGCTAACGGCAGAATGCTCACCAAGACAGATCCGGCAGGTTTCCAGTCGATCTACGCCTATGATGTCAACGGAAATCTTATAAGCACAACAGACCCCAATGGAATGGTAAAAACCATGACGTATAACCAAGCCTTGAATGAGGCACAGTTTGTGGAAATAGACGGCGGGGTTTGGTATCAGTTTTATGATCCTAATCTAAACCTGCCGACACAGACAATGGCGGTGGATCCGAACGATAACGAATATATAACCAACTACACTTATGACAGCAACGGCAACATGCTCACTAAAACGGACCCGGATGGGGACGTTACTACTTACACTTATGACGCAAAGAGCAATGTAACTTCGATAATAAATGCTCTTGGCCAAAAAACAATCTATACGTACAATAACTTCTCCGAGGTCACGTCAATGATAGACCCCTTGGGGAACAACACCACGTACACTTACGACGCCAATGGGAATCTTTTATCCACAACTGATCCATTGGGAGTTGTCACCACATATCAGTATGACACCAAAGGCAATGAAACAAGAGCTACCAATGCCTTAAATCATACCACCAAACTAACTTACGATAAATACAATAACATCGCATCAGTCACCGATCCGGCGGGCGACAAATCCACGTTCACGTATACTATAAACGGCAAAATGACTAGCCTGACAGATGCCAACGGCAATACAACAACATTAACGTATAATAACCTAAATCAACTGATTCAGGTCGTTGATTCGGAAGGAAACACGACACTATATGCTTATGACAAGGATGGCAACCGGACAATGCGGGCCGATGCAAACGGCAATGCAACGTATTTCGCGTATAACTTTAAAAGACAGCCCACGATGGGGAAGAATGCGTTAGGTGGCATAACGAGCCTCAACTACACAGGAACTGGTTGCGAATTCTGTGGTGGGAGTAGGTACCAACTTGCTGCCCTTATAGACGCGAATGGGAATACCACATCCTACTCGTATGATATACTCGGGAGGCTCATCAACCAAACCGATTCTCTCGGAAATGGAATAATGTATTCCTATGATCCCGCGGGCAACCTGACCACCGTCAATAAAGCCGATGGAGCCACTATACACTATGCCTATGACGCAACTGGCAGACTGTTGACAAAATCCTATCCTGACGGCTCGACAACTTCCTTTACTTATGATGCCAAGGGTAACATCCTCACAGCCACAAATAACAATATTTCCTATACCTTCACCTACGATGCAGACGGAAGAGTGGCGAGCGTAGCAGACCATTTTAATGATCTGGTGAATTATGCGTATGATGCTGTTGGAAACAAAACGCAAACGCAATTAATTTCTCCTTCTGGCGATTCAACTGATAGTTATATTTATGATTCCACAAACAGACTTAGTAAAATTAAAGATGAGGCTAAGACTTTCACTTTTGCATATGATAAGACTGGAAAACGCACGAACCTCACTCTTCCGAACGGAGCGTCTGCAAGTTACATATATGACTTGTCCGGCAATTTAACAAGCTTGATAAATACTTCTTCAACTGGTACTATTATCGCAAGCTCTGCCTATACCTTGGACAAGGTTGGAAACAGGCTGACCTCGTCCGGAGTGAATGGTGAGAATTCGTACAGCTATGACGCTGTATACGATCTACTATCTGCGCAGCCTGGGGGCAACGCCCAGTATGGTCCTGAAGAATACACATATGATCTGATGGGCAACCGTCTTACGGGGCCGAAGTCGAATCAAACCTATACCTTTAACCAGGACAACCAGCTTGTCACTGAAAACAAGCAACAGTTCCAGTACGACAATAACGGGAACCTTATAAGCTATGTAACCAGATCGACCACATCCAGTTATTCTTATGACTTTGAAAACAGGCTGACGCAAGTGATCACGGCCAGTACCGACACCGTAACGACGACAGCATACGCCTACGACCCCTTTGGCCGAAGGATTCAAAAAAGCGTAACAACAGCAGCAGCAGGCAACACAATTGCCACAAGCACATACTACATCTACGACGGACAATCTGTTTTACTTGAAAACACTGACACCGCCTCAGGCGGAGAAGTTACAATCCGTTATATCCAAGGTCCCAACATAGACGAGCACCTGGCAATGGTCCGAGTCAATGACAATACTTACAACTACTATCATGCAGACGGTCTAGGCTCGATAGTCGCGATAACGGATAAAAATCAGCAAATAGATGAAACATACACCTATTCAGCATTTGGTGTGGTCACGAGTGTGGGTAATGGAATAAATAACCCTTATAGCTTTACTGGCAGGGAATGGGATTCAGAAGCAAGCCTGTACTATTATCGGTCTAGGTATTATAACCGGAAGATAGGGAGGTTTATCAGCAAAGACCCAATAGGGTTTATAGGTGGTTTGAATCTATACCGATACGTGGGAAATAATCCTATTAACTTTAGAGACCCATATGGACTTAATCAAGAACTCTATGGGTGGATTAGTAATTTCACTCAGGAGGCTTTTACAAGCACCATCGAAAACCTATTACCTGAGTCTCTTGAAGCGCCCCTTCAAGCGGCAGGCTATGCGTTAGGCGTGCTTGATCCGTTCCCTCGGGAACTTAATGCGGAAGAAGATGCTATGGTCTTAATAACACAGAGTCAAGAGTTTGGTGCAGCTGTTGATCAGTTGGCTATAGATACTGTGAATACAAGTGATCAACTTGAACAATTAATTAATGATGAAAATGAGAGAATAGGTAACTGTCATTAATCATTATCGTTTATTCGTCTGACTGTGTTATTATTGGTGCTTTGCGGATTTTCAGTGAAATGGCATCTTTGTCTCGGTGAGTGCCGGGTAATCTCGGGGGGCACCTCGGCTACATCTCGTACTAGGAGAGTATATGCAGAAAAGAACGATGCTGCTGAAAAAAAATCTTAAACGGTCACTTATAGGTACCTGCGTGACATTCGTTTTATTAATTATACGTACTCATGACTTTGAAACATCCTTACTTGTTGCATTCGCAGTGTTCTTGTCTAGTTTAATGTGGGTTTTTATTTATTATAGAAACCCGAATAGAGGAGATTGAGATGGTAGGTCGGGTTAAGCACACAGCATAGCGTAACCCGATCTCATTCTTGAACTGCCCCCTCCGTCTAGACAATTCACGTTAGACTATAAGCAAGGATCCCCGGCCCGGGACGGACAGAAAGGATCTTGTCATGAGAAAACAGAAAAGTTTCAGAATCTTTGAAGTTGACATCAACCAATTGGTGAAAATTGAGATCAATAATAAAGGTTGAGGTATGAAAAACAGTATACTGATCATAATATCGGTAATAGTACCCTTATTTCTGTCCTCACATGTTTATGCAATTTACCAGTGGGTCGATGAAAAAGGCCAAGTTCATATTAGTGATTATCCGAAGCCGACATATGAGCAAAATAATACGGAGAAAACCTTGAAGGGTGAAAGGTCTCAGTTGACAACGACTGTCAGTAATGAAAATGCTATACAACGCATGGATTTAGGATCAACCCAACCCTCAACGGGAATAATCAGCCGGCCTCAATTCGATCAGACAGGTATACAACGATCTCTAGCTAGTTTGGGCGAGCAAATATTATCATTTGTATTCCTTGGATTCTGTCTGTTCGTTGCTTGGATATTTGCCTTGATCGATATAATCCGTAGTAAATTTTATGACAATACTAATAAGATTCTATGGTTTTTCTTTGTCTTTTTGCTTGCACCAATTGGAGTTATACTATATTTTCTCATAGGCAGACAACAAAAAATAGAAGTAGCGTCAAATAGGGATACCGAAATGCCCCGCAGAAGACCGCGAAATTTAGATTTGGAATAGGTACAAATGCATGGCGTATTCTTGACGAAATGAAGTATTCTAAATGATGCTAACTGCAAATACGAATGTCCTAAAAAATCCAAAAGGGACAAAAATTGTAAAATAATCAAAATTAAATGAAATAGAAATGACCTCTTGATTATGAAAGTCAACGGGAATCCAAGCACAAATCTAAAGGTTTGATTATTAAATAGAGAAGTCGATATTGCATTAAGAATATGTCCAAATATGCCATCAAAGGAGAATACATATGGGACTATTATCAACTGATAGCAAGCCGACCGGCATCTCTCTGCAAAACGCCTATACTGCTATTCGCACATGGTATCAACACAACATCGCTGTTGCTCAGGCTCGCGGTGACATCTATGGCCAGGCTTCTGTAGCACTAATTAAGGCACTACCGATAGCCTCCACTCTATCTGATATTGAGATTATCGCCGTGCTTCGCGAGGTCATTCTCGGTTACCTTGAATGGGCATATCACCAGAGTGACGGTCAGTACAAAATGGCCGCATATGCACATGCCGCTTTGGAAACAATCGGGCGTTCCTATTCACTTACACCAGAAGAAACGCAAAAGCTACAATCAAGCGTTCTATGGCCTTTCATAAAACGATGATATGTCCTGAGCTCGGCAGCGGGCGAATTTATTTGAATCATCCATAAACATGTGGCCGCTGCTGTTTGTAATCATACTATCGGCATTTTCAGAGGAAACGGTGCCGAACATCAAATAACTTTGAGGGGAAGCGCAGCGCCTTTCATTTGATTCAGGAAATTAACTCCATTATAGGCAGTAAAGCCCTATCGCCTCTGCAAAGATTTAATAGCTTCATTACTTGCTTTTTGTGCTAAACTGTGGGTCACTTCATTGAGCTTGACAAATATGTCAAGGATAACTGATTATTCGGTATTTTATGACGATCACAGCGATAGCCAGCTTCGATTATTTTGACACCGAAGCTTTTTTTAGCGAGGTACAACTTCGCCAGTCAAACTATTTGTCTTATATGATGACTGTAGTAGAACTGTAGTCTCCCCATCAATCCTGTCAATTTTTGATATTCCGATGTAGCGCACCCGGTACACTGGACATAAGATAACAGTAAAGCTGCGATCTTCAATCGATATTCATTGGCAGTACATTCTCTCAAAATGCTTTTTAAATAATCAATCGTTATCTTTGTCAGCCCTCGCGACACTGCTGTTGCGCTCGGGATATTTCCTATTTCAATCACTATCTGTATATAGAAGCTCTCTTGTCAGCGTAAAACAGAAGAGATGCCATCTAAATAATTATATATGTCCGCCCCATCCATATCCTGATCTAATCGGCATCTTGTTGATTCCCGTCAAGACGTAATCTGCCTTCTTCAATAAAAATATGCAAACAAAGATCTGGGGATTATTTAGTATAAAACTAGGGTTTCCCCGGTTGACATAAATGGGAAACGATGAAAAACTCTAATATAAAAAACGAATTACTAAGTAGCCGGAAGTCTATCTGTTAATTTATGCATAAGCTGATTTAGAGTTATTCGTAATAACAGCTTATCGCTAACACAATGAAGAGGACCCTCTCCGACCTGACAATTATGCCATACCAACAGACAATATCTACCTACAATGAGAGGCCAGAAGGGGAGATCTGCCAATTTAAATGCAATCTTACTTAATGTGATACAGTTCGGACGACAAGGGACGTTAACAGCACTGCTGGCTCTATGTCTTAACGAGACTAAGTCTCGATTTTCTATAGTTACATCCGTGATGATAAAGCCCTTATCCCTCGAGGTGTCAAAAATGGCGATTAAGATTAAACCGTATCTTTCATTATCCTGTTTTCTTTTTATCTTAATATCACTAATCCCTCTTACCACCCATGCGGCCACACCGTTGTCCTGCGGCCAGGTGGTGTCCACTACGACAATTTCATCTGGGGAGATTGACAATTACGCCTTTTCGGGGACTGCGGGAGACACGGTGCGGATAGTGGCGGTACCTGTTTCCGGGAACCTCACCTACGGGGCAGTCGCACTCTATGACCCGTCTGGTAATTTTATAACCTGGTCGAACTCTGGGCCCATTCAGACAGCGCTAACCGTGAGTGGAGTTTACACGCTCGAGGTGTACACAGAATTTTACAACGGGATCGGCACATACCAGGTAAGATGGGACAATCTCAATAGCCCGTGTGAGGGTGAAGTCACCCTGCTATGCGGGCAAACCGCAGTCGGTACGACATCCTCATATGTGCAGGAAGACTACTACACCTTCACGGCGGCTGGGGGAGACACGGTGCGGGTGGGGGCGGCACCTGTTTCCGGGAGTTCTTCATTCTATCCAGGCGTGGTGCTTTATGACCCCTCGGGTACGGTGATAGCTACCACGACCGGTGAGCCCATTCAAACAGCGCTAACTACAACCGGAAATTATACGCTCAGGGTGTACGGTGACAATTACAACGGGGACGGCACCTACCAGATAAGATGGAACAACCTCAAGAATCCTTGCGGGGGAAACATCCTGCCATGCGGGCTGGCTACGTCCGGTACGATAACCTCATATGTGCAGGAAGACTACTACACCTTCACGGCGTCTGCGGGAGACATAGAGCGGATAGTGGCGGCACCTATTCCCGGGAGTTCTTCATTCTATCCGGGCGTGGTGCTCTATGACCCCTCGGGTGCGGTGTTAGCCGGGTCGACCAACGGGCCCATTCAAACAGCACTAACTTCAACCGGAAATTATACGCTCATAGTGTACGCTGACTATTACGAAGGAACCGGAAGCTACAATCTTTCAGAGGAGAAATTAAATAATCCCTGTAATTCTGTAGCTATGAATTGTGGACAGAGCCTGTCGGGATCGATAGTTAATCCACTCGATGCGTTTTTTTATAGTTTTACAGCCAATGCGGGTGATGCATTAGTGTTCACAATGATGACGACCTCCGGGAACCTCACTCCCGGACTTCAGCTTTTCGACTCCTCTGGGAATATAATAGCTGAAAATTATAACCTCACAACGGGCGGGACTGTAACGCTGAATTCTACTGTCTCCCAGGCAGGCACTTATTTCATCGCCGCCTCAGATTATAATTATAATGCGGTTGGCAATTATACGATCAATTTCCAGAAGAACGGCAATTCCTGCCCCGAGGTGCAAGTGCTGTCTCCTAATGGAGGGGACACTCTATATGCGGGATCTCCCTATCTCATCACATGGACCACCTCGGCTAGTGCTGGCCTGGCATCCGAGGGCATTAGTTTATCGGTAGACAGTGGGGCCACGTATTCGACAATTGCTCAGGGTTTGCCAGGCAACACCACTTCATGGCAGTGGACGCCAAGTAGCACAACCTCAAACGGACGCATCCGGATATCCGTGACCGACAATGCGGGACTCACCGATTTTGACAATAGTGCTGCCGATTTTACGATACTTTCCATGGTGACGGCTCCGGCAAGCACGGCCAACGTAACGCTGTCCAATGTCAGCGCGAGCAGCAACTCAATCAACACGATGGCTTCGCAGTCATCCAGCATATTCTTTACCCTCAATGAGCCAGCCACGGCAACGCTCATGATAATACCTCAAATGCAGGGTCCGACGGGGACCCCGATTTATCAGACATCTCAGACCTGCGCTGCGGCCGGGTCGTATGCCTTCACTTGGAATGGGACGGACAACACGGGCAAGGTCGTCCCTGACGAGGCGTACCTTTATGTCATAGTGGCATCAGACGGCACAACGTCCACTAGTTATTCCCCGCTTGCCTCGACAGGCACAGGCACGGGAACTTGCTCGCAGTCGTCGAATTGCGATCCTTTGAGCAATAACCCCTTGACGGTCACCTACTCGGTGGCACTGTCCTCCCGGGTGACCATCAGTATCACCTGGGGGGCGCAGAACTTCACAATTCTGAATGCCTACCCAGTATTGCCGGGGACCTATAGCTATGTTTGGGATGTCAGGAACCCGAGCGGCGAACCACTCGATTTCGGCGCACTAGCCTACTGCTCAGCGTCTCTTCTCCCTGGGAACATTATAATAACGTCCGGAGACACGCCCGTGGTAAGTGCGCTCAAAACCGATCCTTTTGCGATGAATATGTCCTATGGCCAGTTTACGAGGATAGAGTACACGCTCTCGCGAGACTCGAATGTCACCATACAGCTTGTCTCGCCGTCCGGAGTGGCCATGACTCTCGTCAATAACCAGCTTCAAACGGCGGGTCATCAAGAGTTCGACTGGCATGGTATGGATCCGACGGATACGACTGGAAAGGAAGCTTTGGTATCCGAGGAGGGTAATTATATGGTCACGATTCAGGCCGTGAACCCGATTACCGGGACAAGTTCTACCACAAGAGGAAATTTGGCGATCGGAGATTGAGGGTCACTAAATATGACCGTCTTTGTTCCAATTAAACTTCATTAATCAAGAATTCTAATTTCACATCAAGTTATTGATTACATAAAAAAAGGCAAAATGTTTTTCACCAAAGGTAAGGATGGCAAATAAATTCAGGCGCTATCTTTTTACCCTTTTGCGTATTTTAGGAGATTTGCAAGAGACTCCCAGGCTTAAAGTCAATACATGCCTTGTAGACTTTGAGGCAGTGTTTTGGAAAGCGCACGAGCGGAGGTTCATATGATGCACAGGATAAAGGATATGCTTTGTTTGTTCATGACTGAATTTCCCCACAAAAAAAATGTACCTTTTATGCTCTTGATGTTGCTCTACATGTATAGTCCGCTTAAATTAGCATACGCAAATTGCAATTATATGTTTGTAAGCGAAGACTTATGTTTAATTGATGTGGGTTGCACTACCAAAAAGGAAGCTAAGGACGTAGCGATACATTTCGGCAAGCCTCCTATTCCTAGTACAATTTATCCTAATTGTTTTAACCATCTTAATACGCCCCTACCTTGCGGAACGTATACAATTTGTTGGAGTTGCCCCGGGTACTCTTGGTGCCCTACCCCTGACGTACCAGTTGTACGGCAGTGCAGCGCTGGAGATCTCTGTTGTCTAAAACCCGATGACCCCTGCTGCAAAAAAGCGGGCGGTACAGGGAGCAGCAGCAATGTACCTAACGCTGTCGTCGGTAATTAATAAGGAGAGTGAATATGGCAAAAGGGCGATTGAGGTTGCAAGTATAGGGTTCGCATGATGCACAGGATAAAAAATATGCTTAGCTTATTCATGACTGAATTTCTCCACAAAAAAAACGTCCTTTACCTGCTCTTGATGTCGCTTTGCATGTTTACTCCGCTTAAATCAGCTTATGCAGTTTGCGATGGTGGAAGTGAATGCACATGGCAACTTTGCACAACCGAAGCGGAAGCTCGAGATTGGCTTACTGGTTGTCCTCCCCTAGCCCCAATACCTTGGCTCCCGGGATCGAATTGCTACTGGATAACTTGTGGTTCGAATCCGTCAATGCCGCATCCCTGCCTGCTTATGGATGGGGTGAATGTTCAAGGTTCGATTTGTTGGACTTGCCCCGGGGCCGGCTGGTGCCCTCCCCCTGCAGTAAAAGTCGTGCCGCAGTGCAGCGCTGGTGATTACTGTTGTCTAAAGCCCGATGACCCCTGCTGCCAAGTTGCGGGCAGTACAGGGAGTGGCAGCAATGTAACTAACGCTGTCAGCGGTCATTAATGACCAGAGTGAATATGGCAACGGGGCGATTGATGTTGCAAGTCTCGAAACGATAGTCTTTAAATTTTCTCTGCGTAAATTGATCATGCGAATTCTATAAGGTGATAAATAAATACAGGCGCTAGCTTTTTACCCTTTTTGAGTATTTTAGGAGATTTGAAGGATACTCCCAGGTTTAAAGTCAGTCAATACACGCCTTGTGGACTAGAGATAGTGTTTCTGAAAGTGTACAAGCGGAGGTTCACACGATGCACAGGATAAAAGACATGCTTAGTTTGTTCATGTCTGAAATTCTCCAGAAAAAAAATGTCCTTTTGCTGATCTTGCTGATGGTTTACATGTATTATCTGCTTAAATCCGCCTATGCAGATTGCGCTGGTACGTATGGATTTCAATCATGCGAAACCGAGGCAGAAGGTCTTAATTGGAATTCAGTTTATGCTTGTGGTAATGGCGGCTTATACCATATCCCATGGCTCCCGGAGTCGAATTGTTATTGGATGACTTGTACCCCGCTGACACCCATAGGCGATGCCGGATGCCTACCTTTCAGTGGGGTGTTTGTTTGTGGCACGATATGTTGGAATTACAACGGCCCTCTCAATATGAAGTGCAGCTCTGGAGATCCCTGTTGTCTAAAGCCCGATGACCCCTGCTGCCAAGTTGCGGGCAGTACAGGGAGCGGCAGCAATGTACCTAACGCTGTCATCGGTCATTAATGACGAGAGTGAATATTGCAACAGGGCGATTGATGTTGCAAGTCTCGAAGCGATAGCCTTTAAATACTTTCTGCGTAAATAACCATGCGAATATTATCCAGATATCGGGGTATTAATCTTTTAAGTTGCCAGGAGGTACTAATGTGCCGATCAATGTATATGTTGTTGCTCCTCATGCTTGTAATCCCGCTTTCATCTCCCGCATACGCAGAGCATCTGGCTCCTGCCGATCAGTTTTGCGCACCGGTGACCGGGAGCGGCAGCGATAGCAAACTCTTTTATGGCGGCAAACCCGTAAGTCTGCTCTCGGGCGTTGAGTATTTTAGGCGGACCGACCTTACCATCGGCAGCCTTTTCCCCATCACCGTCACACGCCAGTACGACAGCAGTTCCGCCTACGATAGTCCGCTCGGCTACGGGTGGGCGCTGGACTATGACAAACGCCTTTATACCTACCCGGACGGCTCCATCGTACTACGCAAGGACTGCGGCGGGAAATCTCGCTTTACCTGGAACGTGTCGGGATACAGCAGCTCTGCGGGAGACCCGAGCACCCTCGTTCAAAATGCTGACGGCACCTATACTTACACCGACAAATATGGACAAAGCGAAAATTATGATGCTCAGGGGCGGCTTACGAGTAAGGTGGATACGAAGGGCAATTCGCTCGTGTTTACCTATGAAAGCAGCATATTGAGCTCGCTCTGGGGGCTGTCGCCCTGGAACATCAATCAGTCAACCCCCCTTATTGTTGCATATGATTACCAATTGGTCAAAATCGAAGAGGATGCTGCCACAGGCTCACCCACCGGTGTTTCTGTTACGTTCTCCTATGACACCTCAACGAACAGGCTCATTGGCGTCATGGACAGCGCTGGCCGGTCAATCACCTACAGCCACGACAACATAGGAAATCTGATCGGGGTAAGTAACCCCTCGGGGAATATATCCTATGGGTATAACGATTCAACCAACAATCACCTCCTTACGGACATTGACGAGGGCCAGGGTGCGTACACCAATACATATGACACTTATGGCAGGGTCATCTGGCAGACCCACGGCACGGGTGCAATAGAATTTGCGTATACCATCCCGTCTTCAGCGACTACGATCACCACTTACATTGCAGACAACTCAGGTAATCTCCTGAACGCCCAGGGCCGGACAGTAAATTTCGACAGTAATGGAGCCCTGATCATGGCTACTGATACCTTCGGGAATGTCACAACCTACACGCGTGACGCTAACTCGTGGATCACGCAGGAGGGATACTGGGAGAATACCGGCACGGTGTCAACACCGAATCTCGTGCTCACGACGGCAATGAGTTACACTTACGACACTAAAGGCAACATGCTCAGCAAAACCGAGGCATTGGGGACAGCACAACAAAAGACCACCACCTACACCTATCATCCCACATTCAGCTTCGTGACGTCCGAAACGGTAACAAGTGTGGTTGATCCGAGCCAAAACAAGGTCATCACGAAAAATTATGACAATACAAACGGGAATCTTTTGTCAGTCGCGGAAACCGGTCTCTTAGGAAACGGGACCCCGTATTCCTATACCACGACCTACGGGTATGACGGCTTGGGCCACGTGACCAGCATCAGCGGCCCACGGACCGATGTTGATGAGGTGACAACATATACTTACGATCCCGTAACTTATTATCGTACATCCATGACCCAGCCGATAGTCGGGACGACCACCTATTCTAACTTTGACCCCCTCGGCAATCCCCAGACCGTCACTGACCCGAATGGGAACAGCACGACCTACACCTACGATGCCACGGGCAGGGTGCTGACCGTAAAAGCTCCTGGTGATTCGAACCCGACGCAGTTATTTTATGTCTCCGGCGGTTGTTCCTCATGCGGCGGGGGGACGGCACTCAATATTGATCATATAACGCTACCCTCAGGCAATACGATCTGGTATACTTATGACGCCATGGGAAACCTTGCCACGATCAAGGACAGCCTGAACAACAGCATCAACTATACCTATGACTCCGCAGGGAACAAGCTAACAGAACAGATCAACGATGCATCCGGAGCCCTCCAGAAGAGTTTAAGTTATCAGTATGATGCGCTTAACCGGCTTTACCAGACCGTCAATCCCGACACCACGTACACGCAGTATGGCTACGATAATCTCAACAACCGCACATCGGCCCAGAACCCGAAATTGGCAATTACGAATTATACATACGATGCCCTGAGCAGACTCACTTCGGTGGTTCAGCCCGGCACGATCACAACTGCTTACGGCTATAATGCGAACAACAACCTCACGTCTGTTACGGACGCCAACAGCAATACGACGACGTACAAGTACGACGATAAAGGAAGGGTCTATCAAGTCATATCGCCCGATACGGGAACGACAACATACTCGTATGATCCGGCAGGAAACCTTATCGCCAAGACGGATGCGAAAGGAGTCACCATCTCCTATACCTATGATGCTCTGAACCGCCTTACCAATATCAACTTCCCGAGTGACCCAAACATCGTGTATACGTATGATACGTGCCCGAACGGCAAGGGCAGACTGTGCTCCATGACCGATGCCAGCGGTTCGACAAATTATGTCTACACGCCGAAAGGGCAGGTCAGCACACAAACAAACGTCATCAACAGCATACAGTACGTTACCCAGTACACTTACGATCAGGACGGAAACGTTGCTACAATGACCTATCCGTCGGGCCGCGTGATTACGTACGACTACACGAACGATCGAGCTGTAAGCGTCCTGAACAACTCTGCGAATCTTGCCACAAACATCACTTACAAACCCTTTGGCGGTATGAGCGCGATAACCTATGGAAATGGCCTGACCGGTTCGGTTTCTTACGACAACCAATATCGCATCACGGCTATCACCGATGGCGCTGTCATGAATCTGAGTTACCCAAATTATGACGCGGACGGCAATATCAATGCCATCACCAACGTGCTCGACGCCACAAAGAACAAGTCTTACGGCTACGATGCATTAGACCGGCTGAACAGCGCGACGGGCTCCTGGGGCAGCGTTAGCTGGACTTATGATGGCGCCGGCAATCGGCTCACGGAAGGATCAAATAGCTATACTTACGCTCCGAACACCAATAAATTAACGGGCGCCAACGGAATATCCTATGGATATGATAACGACGGAAACACTACCTCGCAGGGCGCGATTCAGTACATCTACAATCAGAATCAGAGGCTCATTCAGGCAAATAATGGCGGAACGACAGCGTATTACACCTATAACGGAAACGGCCAGCGAGTCATGAAGGACGTAAATGGAACCACGACGATATTCATTTACAGCCTGACCGGCCAGATCATTGCCGAATCGAACAGCGCTGGAAATATCACTGTGGAATATGTATACTTGAACAGGCAACCGCTGGCGCAGATCGTAAACGGCAATACGTACTATTACCACCCCGATCATCTCGGCACCCCGCACAAGATGACGGACGCAACCGGCACCGTCGTTTGGTCTGCATACTATAAACCCTTCGGTGCAGCGAGCGTCACTGTATCTACGATCACGAACAATCTGCGATTACCGGGGCAGTACTTCGATGCGGAGACGGGGCTGAATTATAACTACTATAGAGACTATAGTTCAGTCATCGGAAGATATCTCGAGTCAGACCCTTTGATGTTGCCATTTCTTCATAACCGTAGCGTCCGTTTTGTCCTCCCATATTTAACAACAACTCCAGGCCATCTTCACGATTATCTCTACGTGGAAAATAATCCCATACATTGGGTTGACTCAAAAGGATTATTACAGAGTTCAGGATCAGGGCCATCCGGTTATCCTGGTAATGAGGGAGCGGCGTGTAATCTTAACAATGCTTCTAGTCTCATCTATGGCCACTTTAATATGGGTGCCGAATATGCGTATACTCCCGTACAATGTTGTGAAGAAGAAAACTGCAATCCAACTTGCCCGTCAGATAAGGGTCCGTGGCTAACTAAACCAAATTCCGATAAATGTGTATGCGTTAAATGGAAGACTATCATGAAGGAATATTGATAAAGGGATGATATGACTACTTTTATTCGTAAAAGCAAATTGCTATCTTTGTTTTATGCGTCTTCTATGGTGTTGCTCTTCCATTATTGTTATGGCTTAATAAAACATTCAGTTTGGAGTAAAGCTCTCGGTTTTGTAAGCATGGATATTTCGACCCCAAAATGGTTGATATTTGCCTTGGTACTATTTACAAATTTTATAGCGGATATAACCTCATCACTAATAGCTGCGATAATTCCAGGTTTTCTTCTTTTTTATGTTCTGAAAAAGAGCGCCACCTATTATAGCCTTCCAGCAGTTTTGGTTTTTATAGCCTTAAGTCCTCGGCTGCGGAAATTATGGAGTGCGCCGAAGCTAGAAACAAAAATTAGCCTATTAATAGGGCCATTCTTGGCAGCTTTCGTGTATCTATCTGTCGTTTGGCTTTTTCAAAAGTATCTCATCAAACGCATGGGAAACAACATCAACCAAGCGTAACCTATCACCCCGCCGCTACGTTCTTCTGTACCAGCGCATCGAGATAATGCAGGAGAACCATCTGGTCTCCTTTCGGAAGGCCATCTCATTTTTAACTGCCGCCTCGATGACCACGTGTTTCGGACGTTGCTTGACTTACTCGGCAATCAATGATTTAATTAGCCCTCAAGTGCACCTATGATCCTTGGAAAAACTGTCGAAAAACGAGTTGCGTCATAAGATTTATTGCTCTCGGAAGGCCGTATGGATAAAGGGTTTTCCCCTGATGAGCCGAAGCCGCTGGACGGGATGATCCACACCGATCATCTCGGCACTCCGCAGATAATGACGAATAGTTCCGGGGCAGTTGTGTGGTCTGCATACTATAAAGCGTTCGGTGCAGCGACCGTCACCGTATCGACGATCACGAATAATCTGCGATTCCCTGGGCAGTACTACGATGCAGAGACAGGCTTGAACTATAATTACTTCAGGGACTATAATCCAGTGATCGGGAATTACATAGAACCTGATCGTGTCAATTTAAAATCTTTACAGCTTCCCCTGCCGCTTTTTAAAGCGAAAATTCACTTTCCAAATATAAATGAAACTAATTTGAAAAAAATACTAACCAACTATTCTCTCTATCATCCACAAACACAGAATCCATATCCCTATGTAGACGATAATCCAAACAACCGGACAGATCCTGATGGTGAATTTTGGCCGGAAATTATAATCGGGATTATCATAAGTGGACTAATCGCAGAAATGATATATAGTGGATTACATCCAGAAGAAGAACCCCCACAACATATCGATCCAGAACAGCCTGATCTTAATCAACCAACCCCTACGCGGCGGCCTTTAGAACCATGTGAAAGGGAATAAAATGTTGACTTCTTTATGGGATATATTCGGAAGGCATTCGAAAATATTTGTGGTATTTGCAGGGTTAGTTGTTATTTTGTGCTCAGTGTTTTTTTATATTAATAAACGAGAGAAAGCTTACAACAAATATTACTTGGCAGGATACCTTGTTGTTTTTTTCGGGATATGCGTTTCACTGATTAGAATATTATTATCAGTGCGATCTTGGGGCTTGATGATCTTATCGTTAATTCTTTATCTAATTGGCTTCATAGTAGTTCTATACGGTGGGAAGAAACGAAAGGAAGCTGACAGTCTTCAAAAAAAGTAGGATTGAGGTTATTATCAACCCTGCCGCGACGTACTTCTGAACCAGCACATCGAGATAATGCAAGAGAGTTATTGGTCCCTTTCAGAGGGCTCTAATATTATTTGGCTCATGGCACCCTTCTGTGGGTAAAAGACCACGGATGGAATCGATTCATCCAGGGAGTGCAGGCCTGAATGATCTTCAAATCTAGATAGGCATTGTCTCGATAACCGTATGCGCGGCGAATTACATTTCTTGCTTTAGCGTTTGCGGCCTCAATAAATCCAAGCGGCGCTTTATTATCGCAATACGCCAAAATACCATCCAGATGCTTTTCCACCATACGTGCGAATTTTTGCATCGGCTTCAGTCGACTCCATTTAAGTTGGTCTACCCAACCTCGAAAGAACTTGCGTGCCCATGTTATTGATTCATAGCTCCACAAGTGCCCAAACGTCTCTTTCATCAAATGCGCCTTAAACAATCGCTTATTTGCTCGCAATGCGTCATTCAGCTCTACCCGCGCATTTCCTCGTACATGGGCTTGACGGGAAAGCAGAATAAATTTTTTCCCCGACAGTCGGCCTTTCATCCATTTCCCGGCCTTTCGGATCTCCTGTACTCGCACAGCATTAAGAGCTTTTAGTAAGTGTTGGATAACGTGAAACTTATCGTAAATAATCTGCGCACTCGGACAGTGCTTACGGACACTGTTGCGGAACGGCTTCCACATGTCCATTACTGCATGGGTGATTATATGAGCACGCTCTTTGCCAAACCACTTCCAGAACTTGCTCAAGTTGCGTTCTTTTCGCCCTTTCCCCACAAACAGCATCTCGGGACCACGAGGTCCATCCAGAGCGCTTATCATGTGCTTATACTTATGTCCCTTGCCCTTTCCATGGGAAAGTTCATCCATGCCCAATACGTTTATGCCGTCCAGAGGGCGGTTTGCCTGCTCTTCCTGTAACGCCTGTTTATCAATCGCCTTGACCGTATGTCGGTGCAGCATCAGGATATCGCCCACGGCCTTGACCGTTGTCACTTTGCACAATTCCTTGGTTACATGCGCCAATTCTGCGGTGACCCGCGGTCCTCGGACATCTACAAAATCAAGAGGTTCCGATAAAATCCCGCACGCTTTACAGTTGCCGCGGTAGCGCTCGAATCGGATAAATGTTGGGGTACTCCAAAACAGTAAATGGCGGACCTCAAATTCCTTGCTGTCGTATCCACCGATGTCTATCACACCACACTTCGCGCATGTATGAGTTTCATGATCCCGAGCTATCGTAACAATGACGGATATACGTTCCTTTCGGTATCCTATATCAAACTCCGTCACATGATGCCCTTGAATTCCTAATAAGCGTGTGAGATAATCTAAATGCATCCGGAAGGCCCCTCCTTGCTTAATGATTGCGAGTCATTTGCAAGAAGTTAACGCTTTCCGGGTGTCTTTTCAACGCATTTCAGCCCATAGTATCGTGCCAAGAGCCTATTATTTTAACCACCGTTACAAAGCCGAGTGCAGATGCTGCTTGACTTGTGTTGTGATCAATGGCTTAATATCAATTGCACTTATGCTTTTACAATAAAGTGTCGAAAAACGTATGGTGTCGTAAGTGTATGTTGTGCTGATAACTCCGCATGGATACAGGTCCTTTCTCTTATCGTCTGTGATTGCTTGGACGGGCTGATCCACCCCGATCATCTCGGTACGCCGCAAATGATAACGAACAGTTCCGGAGCAGTTGTGTGGTTTGCCTACTATAAAGCGTTCGGTGCAGCAACCTTAACCGTATCAACGATCACGAACAACCTGAGATTCCCAGGGCAGTACTTCGATGCTGAGACGGGGCTACATCAGAACTGGAATCGTGATTACAATTTTTCAAATGGTCGATACCTTGAAGCGGATCCTTTTTTGCTTCCACTTTTTTATCAAGGCAAAATATTATTCGTCCCACCATATATCACAAAAAATCCAAACCTCATACCCGTTTATCTTTATGGGGTAAATAATCCTACGAAATATATCGATTCAAATGGTTATAAAGCAGCACAATGTAATCCATGTCCTTATGGAAATCAGCCATGGGTTGCATGCATCATGCTGTGTGATACAGCGTGTGCTGCAGCTTTTATTGTTGAGGCCCCCCCTATAGCGGTTATTTGTATTATCACATGCCATGCAGCTTGCGAGGGCCAAAAGTGCGAGAAATAACATTAATCTAGTTATAGAGGTGTGTCCGTCCGCTACTTTTATTTGATATCAGAACCGGAATAAGCCTTAAATCTTTTAAATTGTTGTTTATTATCAGACCCCGTTATGATGAGGCGGTGGAAGTTTTCTTTTACTGGCAACAACAAAATAGACAAAATCAGTAACGGCAGTTTTAATTGTAAGGTTTCCGCAATAGAGTATAGTTAGTCTTCTAGATTGCTACTACATATCATTCGAATAACGGATAGGGAGCATTTTATATCTGTTAATAAATCGTTGGGCAGCAATTAAAAAAGTTTATTTATTGTTACTTTAGGGGGTGAGCATAATGATGGATTGGATTCCGTACCTAATCCCGCTGTGGATATTTGCAATCTTTATCATCAAAGATATAATTCAAAAGGGATCACTAAAGACAATGCAATCGCATTACAGTGAGACATTTTTCACGGATCTTCCGCCCCATAAAACTTTCAAAGCAATAATAGCATTCGCGAACCAAAATGGTTATCAAATTGACGACATCGACGAACAACATCTTGCAGTAATATTAAACGAAAGAATGACATGGAAAAGCTATGGCTCCTTCTACCCAATTTATGTTCATGAACAGGCTACCAGAACAATGGTGGAAGTTGGTGTTACAAGCAAGAGCGGAAAAATTTTTTTAATTAGTCCATTCGTCAAAAAGGTCATAACTGTGCGTCTCGAACGTATGCTTAACGCTGTTAAAGGAGCGGTGTTCGCCTATGAAAGAACAGAGAAAGATGAAAAAGAATATTAAAAAGTTGTAGGGTAGGGTTAAGCGCGGAGCAACCTGACATTATCATCACCCTGCCGCTACGTTCTTTCGTACCAGCGCATCGAGATAATGCAAGAGAACCTTCTGGTCACTTTTCGGAAGGCTCTCTATCTTTTTTAACCGCCGTCACAAGGCCGCGTGCTGCGGATCGCGCTGGACCTACCCAGTGATCAATGATTTAATAGGCTATCCTGTATACCTATGATCTTTGAAAAAAGTGTTGAAAAAAGAGAAATGGCATAAGAGTATGTTGCTCTCGGAAGACCTCATGGATTAAGGGTTATTCCCGTATGAGCCGCGGTCGCTTGACGGGTTGATCCACACCGATCATCTTGGCACCCAACAGATGATGAGTGCACCATCTGTGATTGGGGTAGGTTCTCTAAGTGTATGTCAGACAACTCATATTATTCAGACTCTAATGGTATAAGTGATTGTGCAAAATGCATCATCAGCGCAATAGCTAATTTTAGAACAACTCCCGATATTCGGCTCCTTGTTTGTTCAACGTAGCCTGTCACGCCCAATCTTATTGATATTAGTCAACCTCCTGTCAATTCCTACCCATTATCGAGAATCTTTGCAAACAAAAGCTCCGGGGATTTCATAGCATAAAACTAGGGTTTCCCCGATTGCCGTTAAGGTATTAAAATGCTACCTTCTATTATGTACTGACAAGATATCCTTAGATATCTCCGCAATTCAGAGAGGTTGCTTGTATAACGGAAAAGAACAGAGGAGTACTTTTTGAACGATATTGAGTGAATAATAACCTCTGCCTATGAGCTTGAACAATGTGCACATATCATTTTAACAGGACCTAACGCCTATGGTTCCTTTAATTAGCGTGGTAGTTGCCAGCGTTTCCGTTATAGTAGTCGTATGCGGACTGATCTATCAAGACAAACGCGCAAGACAATCACTGAATATCGATTTGTTGTTGAAATTTGATGTGCGCTTTAACGATGAATCTTTTAAGGCAGTAAGACGTGCAGCAGCAAAGTCAATTTATGATTTCAGGATGAATAAGAATAAAGATAAAGTGAGAGAAGAAGTTTTTGATTTTTTTGAGACAGTCGGTCTGTTATTGAGAAAGTACAAGCTGGACAAAGAACTCGTCTGGAGTACATTTATCGAATGGGTTCGAGGTTATTGGCAAGCAGGTAATATGTATATTGGGAAAGAACAGAAGGACGACGAAACCCGTTGGCAGGACTTCACATACTTGTTTAAGGAATTAACAAAAGCAGATCAACGTCTAAAAAAGCGCATGATGGATCGTTCGGACGAAGACCCAGTATTGTCGGATAATGCTATTTCGAGATTTCTCAAAAAAGAGATGACTCTCTAAAACCGATAGGAGGACTCTCGTGGAATTTTATCAATGTTCCTGCCCCGGAACAGGAAGAGTGATTCTTGATGGAATCGACCAGGGGCCTAACAAGGACAGTGCGGGTAACCTGCTGACTAAACAGTGCGATGCTGGGCCGCACACTATTAGCGTACTGTACGATGCTGGCAATACATGCTCTCCAGCTCAAATCAAAATCGAAATAAAGGATACTGACCCGATTTCACCCATGGAGATAGTATTTAACTGCGAAAAATGGCAGACTATATGGCTATGATCCAACTACTACAGCAGACTTTTATTGTTTACCAGCAGAGGTTTTTTGCTATGTGATAGATATGCATTGTGATTTCTTTCCCTATGGTAGTCGCCGAGCTCAATGACATGAGTGGGCGCTATTGTTGGACACTGTCATTTATTAGACCGTTCCGGACAAACTTCTCTGATTAATCTGGCAATATCACGTAAATCCCATCCGTTATAAGTTAAAATTATATTGATCTCCCCGTATAAAAACATGGGGGCGTAGATCCCGATGATTTAGATGATTTCGGTTGAAGCGATACGCACATGCTCTGCAGAGACGACGTTGCACTTGTCCACTGTAGCAGCGATGAGGATGCCTCGTGCGAGGTCATATGCTCTCTGAGCCTTCCACACCCGTAATATATTTCTAAATCTAAATTAGCTTCCAGTTTAATTCCATAGCGGTGTAATAATCTGCCTTGTCTTCGAGAAAATTTATCAATTAAGACCAAGGGTTTTCGAAGCACGAAACTAGGAGTTACCTGATTGCCATTAAGATATGGAAATGCTACCTTCTACTATGTGCTGTCAAGATATCCAAGATGTATCCAAGATTCAAAAAGATTAATTATTGGCATTGAATACTATTAATATTGCGGAATATAGATGATGTTATTTCACATTATATAAAATTGACAACGATTTAATAAGTTTATTTTGCTATTGATGGGAGATCTCTGATAGTGGTTATTCTCAGAACACCCTAATGCATTCAGTCTCGTGTGTCTCTATTGCTCATAAAATGCCAAAGAATAAAAAAAGGAGGATACCATGGAGCGCCAAGGGTTGTTTGGGGGATTAATCGCAGTACTTTTCCTCATCGCATTGCAAACGAGTCTCGTCGGGGCCGCCCGACGTCGCGCAGGCACTAGCCGTAACGTAAAATTCATGGACTTGATCATAACCTCTGACGACGAGAACTATAGTCTCTCACGGCTTCAATTCTATCTCTGGACCGTCTTCATCGTTATAGGATTCGGAGCTGTATTCGCATCGAAATTCCAAATCCCTGTGATTCCACAAAATTTAACTCTTCTAATGGGGGTTAATCTGTCGGCAGCCGTCGTATCAACCGCCATCACTACATGGAAAGGAGTACCACCATTAGATCCAACGGATAAGTCAGACTTCGTAAAAGACATATTCTTTGAAAACAAGGGTAGTCTTGATTTACCTAGGACGCAGATGTTTATCTGGACTGTAATCTCTCTTCTTGTATTTTCAGCTATGTTGATTAAAACCATTACAGACGGAAACCCGCTTTTACCCGATATACCTTCAGGGCTTGTTGCCCTTATGGGATTGAGCCACGGAGCTTATTTGGGGACAAAGGCGGCAAAGTGAATTGCCCTGAAGCATAGCTGCGGGTATCCTAATATAGTTAGAACCTTAAGTCTGAATTATCAATAAAGAGGAGAGTCGCAATGAATTACCAAGATAATAAGACATTCTAAATTAACTCATAAATATTCTTAGCCGTGTTATTTTAAAAACCAGAATATCTGGATAAAACAAAGGAGGATAATTATGCATTCTTGTCGATTTTTGAGGAAAAAATTGCGGGGCATCTCCATGCTTGTTGTTATCGTGAATGGTCTATGTCTTGCTGGTTGCGCAACCACTTCGGTTATTAACTCAGGCGCAAATTTGGCTAAAGTAGGGCAAACAACTGCAATACAAATGGGGGAAAATATAACCCTATCAGAAAACTCTATTGTCGCGTTGAAAAAGGCTGTGGCATTTAACGATGGATATAATGGGGTTGCAGGAAACCCAGGTTCCGAGACATTTCTAACAAATATAGAGTCAATTCAAAGTAAGTTAGATAAGTATGGTTCTATGATTGATAAGTTATCGTCGTCGTATTCTGCTTTGGGGGATTTAGCCGGATATAACGCTGTAAGCAACTTTAACTCATCAATAGATTCTTTGGCCACATCAGCGACTAATTTCGCCAGTGCTATAGGAAAAACAATCGTTATTCCGACAGAAGTTAAATCTGGCGTCAATACTATTGGGGGATTCGTACTAGGTGCTGTGCAGGCTGAAAATGTTAAGAATGCAAGCCAACAAATCGAGGTGGTCCTCAAACAAGTGATTAATGTATTGGATGATCCGGGCACCAAGGCCAAATTAATTCCAGTTCAAAAAGAAGTTGAAGGACAAATAAGTCAAGCAGCTGATGTTTTATATTTTAATGGCGTTTACTCATATGGGCCACTACTGGATGAACTAGGTTCTCCTTTAGGTTTCAAGTCTACGTCTACATCAGATTCTATCGTTACCAAAAATGATAAAATCAAAAAAGGGCTTAATTATGTCGCCGTTGAAATAGCCCAAGAGCAGGTCATTGCTCAAGGTACTTCGTACGATAAGAGCCTTGCCGCTTTAAAAGCATTGATTCCGTTACATGAAAGCCTACAAAAAGGTGCGCCTTTAAATATGAATACAGTCCTGAATATCATTAACCAACTGCAAGACATTTCCACATCAATCCAACCAGTAAAGGAGAAATAATTTATGCCTGACAACCAACCTACTACTGAAAATTTATTGGCAAGTCTAGCGTCAGCTGCTGATGCTGCACGTCAAGCGTATTTAACAGCTGCTGCAGCTAATCCTGGAGCAGATCTCAGCCAGTTATATCTAAAAGAGATGGCAGCTCTAGCTGCATATAGTGATGCAGAAGATAAGGCGCTTGATGCTACTGACCCCAATATTGGCAAAGCTCAAGGAAATCTGGATGCTGCAACTCAAATGATAAGAAAAGAATTATCAACTATCACAAATTTATCTTCTTGGCTTACAATCTTAGACAACCTTGTCAATTTAGCAGCAACTGTAAGCAAGTTCTTTGTCTAGCAGTTCAAAAGCTATTTTTAGCAAGAATTAGAGGGGACTAAACCTTTACAGTTTGGTCTCCTCAAGCACTGTCTTTCCCTCCGACTTTCACAGCGATTAGGGCTGCTGTTCGACTGCTTGCAAACAGTAGTCTGATAAATATAAGGCCGATTTGAAGAAGTAGCCAAGCCGCTAGAGGGCACAGCAGGGCCCGCATAGGGGGGTTGCCGGTGACTGTCTAGCGTGCACTGAGTTTTCGTCAGGTTCGGGGGACAATCTGGGATCACTAAAGTTAACCAGAATTGATGGACTGAGAACGATATAGCTGGAGAGTAACCATGGTGACGAGCCTACTCTCAATGATTTCCGGACAATACGCCAAGTCTTTAATTTTAGGGTCATTTTTCCCTTCATTGGTGTTCATAGTCCTGAATATGTTTTTCGTGAGCCCGCTGATACCGACGGGCTGGACTCCCCCGCATTGGCTTACAGCTTTGGATAGCCAGTGGCCAGTGCTTGTTGTAACTTTTGTAATAATTGTATTATCCGGATTATTGTATCAGTTCAATATCCCGATCATCCGTCTATATGAAGGTTATCCTTGGAAAGAGTCTTGCATCGGTATTTGGAGGAAGAAGCGTTATCAAAAATTGTTTGAGAACATCCGAAGTCGCTGGATAGGGATGCGCACGCTGCTGCGTAAGATGGGAAAAATACAGCCAGGTCATCCGTCATATTCAGACGTTAACGCGTGTTGGGACAAATTTGGCTACAAAATGCGTGAGTTTCCAGAAGATGTCGAACTGGTATTGCCAACTCGGTTGGGCAACGTGATTCGACGTTTTGAAGAATATCCTCTACGCCAGTATGGGATAGACTCTGTTCAGATGTGGGCGTGTTTGGTCAGCGAGATTCCGAGTAACTACGCGACAATTATCGACGATGCAAAGACTATATTTGATTTCACGATAAATCTCTCTTTTTTGATGACCATTCTGGCACTAGAGACTTTGGTGGTCGGACTGCTTTATCCTGCCTTTCACGTGCTAAATATCCAACAGCTGCTACAAAGGCTGCTTATGGTCGTCTTTTTCTTATTATTCTCTTTTCTCTTCTATTTCGTCTCGATCTCTCGAGCTTCAGCTTGGGGGGCCACAGTGAAGAGTGCCTTCGACCTCTATCGATGGGAGTTGTTAACGCAAATGGGCTATCAACAGAAGCCGAAGACAAATGAAGAGGAACGTCTCATGTGGAATTCGATCTCACGGCGTATGATTTATGGCAGGTCTCCGACTGAGCCGACACTGGACTATGCAACCAAGGTAACCTCTGTACAAGTGGATCCCGCAATTCTGGTATTAGACTATGTGAGAGGGGTTACGATAACGGATCAAGGCAAAAAAAACGTTGTTATTTGTATCAAGAATGACGACCAACTCGAATGTGATGCTAAGAATGTTGTTGTAACAGACACATTGCCGGAAGGATATTTTTACGTTTGGAATTCGGTAAATGTTACAAATGGTAGCGTGTCGGTCACTGGCATCAACCCATATAGCTTCAAAATTGGTGCGGTGAAGTATAAGGAGGAGAAGATTCTAACGTATTCTATCGCACGTGCGGAGTAATGGAAAAAGCATGTAGATCTTGGTCTCTTTGCTTGCAGGATTGACTGTAAGGACCGAATGATGAGAGCTCTTCGATAGTTACTATTAAGCGGAGACGGCAAAAATAATAAAAGGGGTTATCATGGCAAAACTTAAGAAGGCAACACGTTCGGAGGTTGATTTACTTCAACACGCAGGAATTAAGACATTCGGGGAGTTGGCAGGATTTGATCCGGATAAACTCTATGTTCATCTGGAAAAGATCATTGAGCAGAAAAAACTCTCGGTACGTCTTCCGCGAAAGGAAAAACTCTCGGAATGGAAGGTGCAAGCTAAATGTGAGCTTGCTGGTGATATCATCATAAAGCCCAAACCCTGACCTGTTTGGTGGCCAGATTTTTGGGAATAAAATGATTCAAGCCTATATTGTGAGAGAGTTTTATGACGGATATCAGAAAACTTGAATCAATTACAGAAGAAGAAGTTCAACAGTTTGAGACCAATAGTATAAATACGATAACCAGTCTGTGGTCTCAAATAGGGAAAGACTTCAATAATGGGATTGATGATGTCGCAAAACTTACGAATATTTCTCCTAAACGACTGTTGGATTTATTAGTTCGCCAAACTGAAAAGGATAAAAAACTAACAGAAGACTTTTGGCTTAAGCGGCATTCGCTTGATGTTGGAATATTTTTGGGTCTTTGCATTCTCATAGCATTTATTTTTCAAGCCCCGAAAAGTTGTGTTTCAAGAAGAACATCACTGGCTTTTGGACAAATGGTCGTCTGCGGTGGCACTGAGCTTTTAGCATATCATGTTATTCGTGCCGGCGATGTTACGGTGATGGAAGCCACCATGCAGCCTGAAACCTTTGCAATAACGGAGGACGTGATCGGACGTTACCCGCTGGAATCGATCCAACCGGGTCAGCCATTGAGAAAAAATCAACTCAGTAAGGTTCGCCTTGCAGAATTAGAAGTGAAAGACCGATATCTTGTCTCTCTATCGGTTAAGGCAGGAGCCGTAAGTCCATCGGTAGAGCAAGGATCACATATATCTTTATTGCTATCTATGCGTTCATCTGATAACAAACCTATTCGTGATTCTCTAATTTTGAAAGACGCGATTGTGTTGTCGCTCGAACAAAAGGGTGATGTAATTTTAGCAGTCGTTGCTATTCCTCAACAAGAGGCGAAGAAGGTAGTACCGATGATACCCAAGTCCGACGTATTTTTAATGAAACCGCTTCCATAAAGGGAGCAAAGAGAACTTTGTCACTGGCACGAAGCTCGATGTTCGTTTTCACGGGTTCGCGAAAATTTCAATTCCCTTCCCTTTTCGCCTTCGCTGACAGCTCAACCAGAGAAAGCACCTTTTACAGCATTAGGCACTGGTTTAGCACAAATGGTTTTAAGTCGGAATAAAAACGTAAAAGTGCAGGAATTCTATCTTGGTTTAGATTATGACAATGGTGCAGGCTATGGTGCTCGATTAGCAGAGGGTAATTATATCGTCGTGCAAGCTCCAGATGATAGTATTAATTGGGCAGATTGGGCATATGATCCTGTGAATGCAAGAATTGTAAAAAAGAGCGATGGCAAAACAACGATTCCATATAATTACGTTATATTTAGAGTTGCTAAGCATACAGGTGAATGAAGATTTTTTAGGAAGTGACTCCGCCAAGATGAAATAGCAAAAAAACAGAAACGAAGATTTCCGTCTTTCTAATTTACAATATTTTACTAGATCATAATGGTTCTGAAAAAGGGTAAACTAGGGGAAACCTTGGGTTGCAGAGCAACGAGACTAACGAGATCTTAAATCAATGTCAGCCGCCAGAGATAATATCTGGCGGCTTTTTATGCTTTCAATGCCGTTAATGTTTGTTGGCTGCCCTCAATACAAGATCTATTGCGCTGGTTTATTCGGGACGAGGCATGATAGGTCAGACCCACGTTGTCCTGACGATTGCAATGCACATGGAGAACGGGTTGTTTGTAAAGCGCGTTGGCTTTAGTGACGCGTTCGAGTCTACGCCTTGCTAGCGCCATTTACTTTGCATTTATCTACGTGGTGGTGGTCCCTCTGGCTTCGGCGGTCGCGGCGTATTAGGTATCTTACCACGTGTATTAAGGATCTGCGCTGCTGGAATGCAGATAAGAGCGTCTTTTTCAGTAAACATGCCTATCCCTCCTTTTGGTTGGGTCTCCTTTGATTAAAGGTTTTTTTATGGAGTGCGCCCCAGTCGAGCGTATCTTGGAGAAAATCTCCAAATGTAAAGAAGCTTTGGGGACACTACACTAGATGGTTTATTGCTAAATCCGGAATTTTTTTAGCGATATTACATAATAATTCTGTATCTAACGTAATACCGGCTATCTTAGATGCTTTCGTGATCGCCGTCAAACGCTTTGGGCCACTATTCCTCAGTCATATATGCATCTACATTTGAATCTCCTTGTTAGTGAGGTTGTCTGTGTTTGGCTTATGTTTTATTCTTTTCCGTGCATATTCCAAGCGGCTCTTTCAGTGCCCCAACTTGTGCCCCCGCCTTTTGCTCTATCGTTGTACCGAATAACTCGACAATATTTTCCAAGCTATAACCAACAAGAAATGCATTCATCGGTGTGACAGCATCTGGTGTAACGGTAAACGCGAGTCCGAACAATCCAATTAAGGCAATTAGAATTTTAAGCAGTATATCGCCTTTACGTGCACTAATGTAGATCAACAAATCATTCACAGGGATAACCGGCGGTAATCCAGATACTTTACTACGTTTAATACTCGAAACACCTATCTGGGTTAATGAACCAATTAATATTGCACCCCAACAAATTGTTAACGTGACTGCATGTTGAGGTTTTAAAGGCCAATATAAATTAAGCCATGTTCCAAGGTTGCATAAGAGAATTATGAATACTATTGCTAGTCCGAATGCTGCCGTTACTGTTAATAAACTCTTGCGTCGTGCTTTAGCTTCTTCCTCGTACTTATATATAAGACCTTTTGCAACATTAACAATGCCACCATTAATGACGCTTGGTGCCCAAGCCATATTATTAAGTACGTGGATTCGACCTTCAAGCGACGGAAGTTCGTCTTCAAATATCACGTGAAACGGCAAATAATATCCAGGCCTACCTTTTTTAAGCCAGTCATTAACTCGAGCAGGGATCGTCCGATCTCCTACGTGAAACACAATTTCTGAACATTGCTCCTGGAGGACGGTTAAATTGAGTAACTGTTCTTGTATATTTGGCGGCACTTGTTCAGGATTCCTAAGTATCTGGTTTCCGCTCATCTGCTCCCACACATTAAATATGTGCCGGATAACATCACTGTCTTTATTCTCATTATCAATATTAAGCTTTCCAAGCTCCGATACTAAATTCTCTACATCACTAAATGTCTTTTTAATATATGCGGTGTTATCTTTCACATTATTATTGCCACCTTTGATACTCGTCAATAATTTATGAAGATCCATCATCTCTGCACGAAGTTCCCGCAGTGCCTTAATAGTCTTTTCATTCACCTCACGTTCGTGTTCCGTCATTTAGGCTCCTTTAAGTGGCCCTTGATTTCTCAGACAGAGTGGAGAACTGGTTGTTACAGTGACCAGTTGCGTAACGTACAAAGTAACAGGTCATTGTGCAGTGGCATTCATCTGCAAGTGAATCCATAACGAGAACCGTACCGCATGCCATCACAACATCACCCAAGCGCAGATCAAGGACCTGCAAGCGGATTAATTACCTGTTCGGCAAAGAACAACCAATTTGTCGCGGCTAAGCCCACGCGTTCAGGCGGGCAATTTTGATATGGAGTATTCAAGCACTGATACAATGGCGAAAGGGTGTTACCGTTTTGTAGCGTGCTGGCTACCAATCCCTGGCCGTCGCCAAAAGGGGCCGACGCTTGCGCAAGCTGCATTTGTCCGAGATAGAAATCCGCCGGATTTTCAAAGGTTGTCTGGTTGTAAAGGAGATCAACATAGCGCATTGTCTCTACCGCTTGGCCGGTAAACTCCCAGGCAACTCCGTTTTCGCCGGAGACTGGAGTGGAAACGATATCGAATCCCTGAAACGTTTGGGTTCCAACAGAGATGGTTTGTGCAAATGTATTGAGAACGTATTGAACGGGGCGAGTCCAATCCATGACTTTGCCATCAGGCAGGGGATAGTTTGAATACCGTGGCGAGCCTGCCATTGCCAATGTAGTAAAGGTATCCGAATCAAGAAAATCGCAGTCGGGCGATGAGTTTGTGTTGATGATGTCATTGCCTTCCTGGGTGCCAGTAGGACAACTGCCAGGTCCCGGCGTGGTCACGGGCTTGCTTGTGACCGTCCCGGTGTTGAAGCGTCCATTTGTCATATCAAACATCTCCATGACAAAATCACCTGCGACATTTGCAGCAGTTGTCCAGGAATTCGTATTGCTCGAATCTAATTTGGCCAAAGCTGTAAATGCGGCAAAGATATCCGCATTGTTCTCCGTCGATTTTCCTCGATTCAAAAGTTTTGGAACAGGCGCACCGTTGTCCGGATAGCCAACATAGTAACCTCCATAGCCAGTTCCGGTCGTGTCGGTCAAGTTCGATATAATCCAATTTCCAATCGTGATCGCATCATTCAGATATTTGACGTTTCCGGACTGTTTATATTCGGTCAGTAACGCCAAAATAGCCCATGCATTGTTTCCTCCAGTAGCTCCATCGAGGACAAGACAATAGGACAGTGCGCCACAGGTGAAACCTGCTAATCGGCTGTCGCCGGCTTTTGCGGAGCCGCCGGAACCTCCACCTTGATCATTCAGAAGGGCGATGTCGCCGCTCTCATATGCGTTATGAAGTCCACATTGGGTTGCTGCGAGTCCTGAAAAGCATCCGTTCGTGCCGCTAGGAGTGGTCGATAAGTAGTCTCCCTCATTGTCGTGGTAGAGTGCGTAGTCAAGGGCATCCGCAACTGTCTGTGCATCGGTGGTATCACCTTGATCAAGGAGGGTTTCGATTGTCATAGCCGACTCGTAAATTGCCGCAATATTGCGGTTGGCTTGGTCTGGAGGGATTGAAGCCGACGTCTGAGGAACAACGCCGAACGTCTGAGTGCTGAGCGGCAGGTTCAGAGTTTCTCCCAGTTTGGTTTGGGTGGTCCGGCTAGGGACGGGGGTGAACTGAATATTGTCCAAAAGCACCGTAGCGCCGTTTGGCGCGTATTGGGAATTGGTCACAACCGTAAACAAAACATGCACGCTATCGAGGGTTGGAGGACAGGACACTGTCCCTCCAGGCGACGACACCAAAGAACTTAGTGGAATTGTCACCGTCTACCATGTCTGGGGGATTTGTTGGAATTCCGGGGTGACACACTGCCCTACGCCGAACTGTACGGTACCCATATCGGGTGAGCGGACATCGAAAACTATATTTTGCACACCACGGAGATCATAGCCGTTGCCGGTTTGTAAAGAACCCCAGTTCTGCGGCTCCTCGATGTTGACGCCATTGTAGTCTGTTTGCGCGTCGAATGAAATACGCATCACGGTTCCGTGCACTGTATCGAGGGCGGTGGTGGTTGTCGATGAATAGCATCCAGTGACAGTGTCTGCCGGATTGTCAATACAACCAGCGTCTAGGTGTATGGTTGAGGTGGTGCCGGTACTACCTGTAAAGAAACCGGACGGGAAACCGTGGTTGAACCCAGAGTCTTGATCTTTATAGACATAGAAGCTCGTTTGATTAGCGGTCACCCTTGCTTGGATCTCGTCTTCCGGAGTACCCGGCGTAGCACTGGCTTGGTTTGAGTAAGAACTGGTTCCACCACTGTTGACGGCTTGCACCACAAAGTAGTAGGTCGTGCCATTGCTTACGGTCGAGTCTTCATAGGTGGTCGTGGTCAAGTCGATAGCGATGCTGCTGTACGATCCACCGCTGCTGATCGATCTCAGCACGTTGTAGCTGGTCGCCCCTGGCGAAGCAGTCCAAGTCAACGATACTTGTGCATTGCTCGCCGTTGCCGTGAGGCTAGTTGGTGCAGCAGGCGCAGGTGTGGACTTGGAACCACCTCCGCAACCGAAAAGGGTAAGCCAAAGGAAGAGTGATATTACAAATGATGTGCCAGTGCAAAATCGCATGATATCCCTCTCTTTGCCTAAGTTGACACCGACATCGATGTCTTGTCGCCCTTAGAGTGCGGGCGCTGAGCCGTGTGCTCTTTTCGCGCTGAGTTTCATTGTCTTGTTTAGGATGAAAACCGCAATTTGTAAAACCATGCAACTGTCGTGAGATACTGGAGGTTGGTTATTAGTTGAAAACTTTATCATAAATGCATATTACAAACCGTATTTTGTGCTTCTATTATATTTATTGAAAAAAATCCGCTCTGTCAAGGATTCACCGGTTTCACTGATCAGAATCAGAAGGAGAGTGGTTATCATAAACTATCAAGATTTTGGAGCTCAGTCGTGATCCTCATCTCAACCTCAATTCATCAATCTAGGTCTGATAATAATTAGAAATGTCGTCTTAATTATTATGATTATATTATTTTTAAAAATCATAACACCTTATTTTAAAGTGTGTCTAAAGTGTGTCATTGTTTGCCGTTCATGTCAATCGGGGAAACCCTAGTTTTGTGCGATGAAAATCCCAGATCTTTGTTTACGAATATTCTTGGGAAAATGCAAAATGCGTCTTGCAGGGAAGGTGTAGCGCTGCATCGCTTGCCGCGACAAAAATTTAAGTCTGGTTTCCTATCGCAAGTAAATTATTTCCAACAAAAGCAAAGTATGATATGCTTCTAAATATATTTTCAAGCCCCGTGTTATAGATATATGGTATTCTATAGCGAGAGACAGAGAGGTGACGATGAATCGACCAGAGAGCAAAATGTTTCCCAATGACGTAGCGCGCAAGCTCAAGAGCTACGTGTACAGACTAATTGACCCTCGAAAGGGTGAGACATTCTATATTGGGAAGGGCAAGGGCAACCGCTTATTTTCGCATATCCAAGCCGAGCAGAAATTGGTAGGCGACGATCTCGAAAATAAAATAATGCGCATCCGGGAAATACTCAATGCGGGATTAGAGGTCATTCACGTTATACATCGTCACGGAATGGATAACAAGACCGCCTTCGAAGTTGAATCCGCGCTCATCGGTGCGTATCCGGGGCTCACCAATATCACTGATGGGGCGGGTGGTAATGACTATGGGGCGATGCACGCGAAGGAGATCATCAGCTTTTATTATAGCAAGCCGGCAATATTCAAACACAAGGCGTTGTTGATTAACGTCAACAGAAGCGCCACCGAGACATTGCTGTACGAAGCAACCCGTTACGCCTGGAAGATTAAAAAGGCTACGGCGGAGCAGGCTGAAGTCGTTCTCTCCACCTTAAAGGGTGAGATCGTCGGAGCCTTCATTGCTCACCGCTGGTTAGAAGCGACAATAAAGAACTTTCCAGGGCGCGCCACAAGACCCGGACGATTCAGATTCGAGGGGAAAGAGGCCCCTGAGAACATAAAAAAGCTGTACGTGGACAAGCGAGTGCCTGACGAGTACCGCAAGCCTGGGGCTGCGAATCCGATCAAGTATACTTGGTAGCGCCGAACCGGACACTGTACCTGACCGTGACCGCCCTACTGGTTTCGCACAACATCAGGCTCTTTCAGCGGCTCCTGCAGGGCGGTTCTGAGGGCGTCCTTCCATATCGTGTACACGATGCCTGTAATGTCCAGGTAAAGTCAAATCCGAGTCCGAACGTCATGGATACGCACTATTAGATATCACATTGTAACAAACAGCATGATACAATAAGAAAAAGATACCTTTTATACGGATATTGTGGGTATATTATGGTAGTAGAGATCGCATGTATAACGGACTGCAGACAAACTGTTCTTGGCGAATCTACGAACGGGGCCGCAGGACTATTACAGCATTCGGGAGTAACAGTATGAGCAGTATATCCCAGTTGATCGCAATGATCAATAAAATGGAGAAGGACGGCGTGATTAGGGGCTATGCCATCGGGGGAGCGGTGGGGGCCACGTTTTACCTGGAGCCGGTGGCGACCCTTGATGTAGACATATTTGTGGTCTTTCAACCACAAACAAGCCAGCGTCTACTGAGTCTGCAACCGATTTACGATTACCTGACTGCCCGGGGCGGCGTCATGGAGAAAGAGTATGTAGTCATCGCCGGATGGCCTGTGCAATTTTTGCCACCCACAGGCCCGCTAGTTGAGGAGGCCCTGGCTGATGCCGTTACTGTGCAGGTAGAGGATACGCCAGCGCGAGTTTTCACCGCCGAACACCTTGCTGCCGTTGCTCTCCAGACCGGCAGACCCAAGGATAAGGCGCGATTGCTTCAGTTCGTCGAGTCCGGCGCAATCGCCGCTGATCGTTTTAAGACCATCCTTGACCGGCACGGTCTCAACAATCAATGGACGGAGTTTAAGAGAACATTCCTATCGGGTGCGAAATGACCTTTGACCTCAAACGAATGCTTGAAAGCAAAAAAGCGTTGCGCCGCAAACTCGCAAGCCGCCCCTTGGCGGAAAAACTCGCTATGCTTGACGCACTACGCGAACGTGCACTCGTCCTCCGTAAGGCTGCCGAATCCATGCGTCATTCTGCCGTGCGCGAAGGCGCGAAGGGGGCGAATGACACGATCCTAGAAAAGAAGTAGAAAATGTTATTACTTTTTGATTAGCACAACCCTGATATGATTCGTATTTAAAGTTCACGTTCGAGTCCAGCTTGGGGAGCTAAACACTCCCACACTATCCATCATACTCCGAAATATGCACTGTATTTTATATTACTCATTTCAAACTTGCCCACTACCTGATTTTCATGAATTATTGAGGTTGTATCAACTACCTCGTCGCAAGCTGCGGAGTATGAGAACCGTGTTCATCTGAATCATTCACCGCTAGCGGCGGGGAATTTAACCCGAAGAACCGATTAAAGAGGGGGCACTTATGTGAGTAGAAGGGGGTGTGATTTTTCGCGAGCATTCACCCACAGGGGGGGTAGCTGAGCGCCAAAGCCTTCACCGTATTCGTCTCGCAATGTACTGACCAACGTGTAGCTGCGTTTTTTGCGAAATTCTCCGTCATTATCTCGCATTCTTTCGTCTATGCCTTTAGGGAAATGCCTTTTCGTCATGTTTTGTCCTCCTTATTAGCAAGGTGACCCAATTAGGCTAAGTTTCACATTTAAAATAGATATCACGTGGCAGGCTCTCCAGTGCCTGACATTCCCCCGCAAGGTAGAGGATTGAGGCATTTTGATGTATATATAGTGGAGACAAAAAGCTTCGCTCACTAGTCCATCTGGTCAAAGAACGCCCTTTTTTTGCTCCACGATCTGAAATTGAAAACAACTGCTGATATTGGCGAGGTGCGACTCCTGTATAAGCAAAGAAGACAACCTTACCTTCCTCCTCTTTACCATATAATGATTCTAACGTGATTTCCTCACGGTAGAGACCGCGCGCTCGGCTTTTGGGATATGGCTCCAAGTAAACGACTCTTCGAATGCCGGCAGCAATAATATGCTTTGCACAATTGTGGCAAGGGAAGGTCGTGACATACATCGAATGACCGTCTACAGCGACGCCACTACGCGCTGCGTCGATCAATGCAGTCATTTCTGCGTGCACAGGACGGCTGAATTCGCCAATATCGAGGAATTGTGTTCCTTTGAGTTCCTTCAATAGACTGTCAGCAAGGTCTCTCGTGGGTTCTATAGCGACCGCCTCTTGCAACCACTTTTTTTGAATAATTTTCTCGATCAATTCAGTCAAAACGCTGATCTTAATTTCAGCGGCGCGATTTATGCCCTGCTGAAGAAGATTCTGGTCTCGCAAATCGGGGGAGTTCTGATCCCAGTAAAAACCACCACCGCGCGGGACTTCATTCATTCCAACTGCTATGATATTTGTGTTCCTAGTTTTGTAGTCGTCGCGAGTGAGACTGACGATAACAGCCCCCACCTGTCGGCTATCGTCTGAGGACCGGAGTGATACTGCATTTGCTTGGTACATTGTATATTCATCGGGTTTTGGCGTGTGGAAGGGATGGCCGAAGAGCAGATCCACAAATCTTCGAACTTCATATTCCCCCTTATCAATTCCCAGGTTGGCAAAAAAATCTGCTTAAGGGTAGGTATCGCGAACATTCTGCCCGAAATCATCATCTTGTTTTTCGTCGATTGAGGTTAGTCAGATGCTTTGGCTTCAAAGCGATCCTCCTTGCCAGCTTGGTACGCTTTTAGTGCCATACGCCGCTGAAGCTCTTCTTTACGCTGGACGCGAGCCGCATGCCCTGCGATAAGAAGAAAGGAAGCCCCATACACGTGGCGTAGCAGATCGACCTCGTCGGGATGTTTCAGCTGGTGCAGAATATACGCATGCGCCGGTGCGGGCTTATCAGGCTTCCTGAAATTTTACCCCTTTCAGTTCGAATTTCTGCTATACCTGCTAGTGCTAAGGCATCGCCCCTGTGAAGCCGCTTTCTAAATGCATTGCCCATATTCTGCAGATGCATTATCCGTTCGCCTTCGCCTATTCCCGTTTGATTGACCCAGCCGGTAAAATGAAGTAATAGGTGAGAGAGCCGAATTTCCACGGCCTGATACCCGAAGATCAACAGCTCCTCCCTGAGCTCACGTGACAATTCATTCAACCGCGTACCTGCGGCGCCGCCGAGCGCAAAAAAAGTTCGGGTTTATGATTTGATAAAGATAAATTAACGGAGCTCATATTTCGTTCCTCCCATGAATCCATTTAATGCGTCCGTTCCGAATAAAATAATGACATCGTAGTTTGGAATCCCGATAATCGATACTCGGAGAGATGGTAAGAGAATCTTGTATATTTATTGACCAATATGGCCACCGGTTTTTGTCGGTGTTCAGCATGATACGGTGCCCATTTTGGCACGGACAGTCAAAGGCAATCCATTTCGGGTTTGAAAGCGCTCCAACTAAGATTGCGCCATTACGTGGCAACCGCAGCGGAATTTCGTCAGCTGACTCTATCACCCCGACAATTCGCCACCCATGGATGGGAAGCCATTGCCACCATGAAATCTTTAAGACGTTGGCCATGTTTGCTCCAAAAACGGCTGTGTCATGCCGATTCCCAGCTTACCCGTAGAAGGATGACAATAATGACCTATCCGAGGTTGCGCAATATTGGTCGAAATTTCACGTTCGTGACAGCGCATCAACACTTCGCTCGGACGTGGCTCAGGCCCATAACCGATCAAGCGTTCCAACAACTCGCTTACCGCCGTAGCGCTTACGAGCGTTGTAAACGTTACAACAGCCGGCTCTGTTTGCGCCAGTGCAGGTGCGTAACCCTCACCTTCTCGGCGCACTCGTTCATCCGGAGTGAGCAGTTCTGCGCCTGCGCGGGCGAAATCGATCCGGTCACGGCAGATAAGACAGGCATGTCCAGGAGAGAGAATCGTGACGCGGCCGTCGATACCCGTCAATTGACCACTTTCATCGCTGCTTAAAAGTACGCCGCAATCAATTATGGGCGTTAGTAGATAGGTTGCAAGGCGAGATAGCACCAAACGACCCGCATTGTCATCAGTGCAGCCAAAGACCACATCACACCCAATCAGACTGCGTGCAGCTGATTCTAACGTGACCATTGATTGTACTGTTTCACAACGGAGGTTCGGAGCAATCCGCATGAGATGTCGATTCAGTATCTGCACTTTTGGTTTTCCGATGTCCGATATAGTTGAGCCATACACTCGCGTTAGATTGCTTTCGGAGAGATCGTCAGGATCCACAAGGGTGAGATTCCTGACTCCTAGACGAAGAAGTTGCTCGGCAACAGCTGAACCTGTGCCGCCACACCCGACAATCCCGATAGCAAAATCGCCGAGTGTTTGTTGGACGGCGGCTCCAAAAGCTCGTACATTCCTGTCGAAAATGGGGGATAGCTGAGGCAGTGAGGAATCATACGCTCGGACTAGTCGCCACCGATTTCCGACTTGCCATAATCGTTCAATTTGCAATGCGTCGCAACGTTCACGCTGCAAATATCCCGTAAAAAACAAATCGGAAGAATGCAACGAAAAAATTAGTGTCCCATAATATGGGCTGCCTGAGCGGAGACGAAAGAGGTCAGCGATTTCTCTATCCACAATGTGATCATGTTCGCTGGGTCGCGGCGTTGCGTCCTGACCAGGGTGCGTATGAACCCAAATGCAGGCGGCACCAAGAGTCTCAGCCTCAGCTAACGCATGTACATAACCTTCTGATCGAATCGTTAGCCCATACTGTTCCCTCCGGCTATAGGCTTCTTCTCCCACCCATCGCATGCAGCGCGCAAGGAGCCTAATATCGCCGTTTGGGGCCTCGGCAACACCTGCCAACATTACGCCTGCTGTTTCCTTCGGAAGGCTCGTAATCGATAGAATATCTTCTGCTATATCTTGAGGAATTACGACAGATACCGTCATTTGGCTGACCCCTGAACAGATTTTTCAAGATCTTTGCGCAGTAGAGCAATAAAGCTTTCAAGACCGTCAACGCCCGATCGCCACTGTCCAGCTGGAAGATGACGAGACCATCGCTGCCAGCTGCGGCCTAAATAATGCTCGATCACTTCCGTCGCCTGGATAGGCCGACCATCTGCCCTACGAACAGGAGGATCAAACCACCACATGTCTGGGGGCACATCAGGGTATCCGGGCTTAAGTCGAAGTAAAAGATCCGATTTATCGCGATCGAAACCCGCAGGTAGTTGATAATCTTTAAAAACTATACACGTCATATTCGCCTCAGACATGAGGGTATGACTACCATTGCCGACACGATCCGTCAGATACTTTGTGTCATCGGGGGTAATAATGTCATGATTTCCATTTGACTTTATGCTCCTGGATTGATTTGCGTCGGCGCTGTGAAAAAACGAAGCCCATTCCGTATCTCTACTATATCCTGGTCGCCTATTTTCCGATCAGTGCCCCCGGGCACTACTTCGAAGAGATCGCGGTCATGTCCTACAGGCGGCGCAGGCAGTGCGCGCAGTTGCAATCCAGTCATTTGTGTTGCCTCGACTTTATAAGACTTACGGTCAATCTGAATTTCGAATTGGGTCTCATGGTGGTGATGATCCTCTGCCTCCTTAATTTCCTGGAGTGCCTCATCGATCTCATGCTCCGCCGTATCTTCGGCGGCTCTTGCGACCTTTAAGTCTGCTTCCGCCTTTTTAAGATGTTCCTCTGCCTGCTCAATTATTTTATCTTCCATTTCATACTCCTTATTAAATTGCAATTTTATTTTGTGGTTTGATAGTTTAAACGTAAAATCGATAATAATGCAAACAGTAAGTAATCACTATTCACGAACACGATAAAACGTAACCATTGAACGAATCTCAGCTCTCATTCAGCACGATCAAGGCCATCTTCATGTTGGCTATCAATTTCGTGTCCGCCTCCGGAAATAATTTGCCAAGTCAGGTGATGCAAAGTGAATTGTTCATTTTTTTATTACCTCCTAAATTATAGTTTCGGTCAGTTTTATTCGACCATGATTTAGTATCGCAGATACTGCTAAGTTTGTCAAGCAATTAATTTATATCAAGCATTTACTTATTTTGCTTGATAAATTGAGCATAGTAGGTTAAAATTTTCCACAAGAAGAAATTGAATGTCCAGAGAGGAGCCATTATGAAAGTGGAAGAAAAAGAGCGTACTACAATGACTCTCGGCGGATATCTATACAATCAACGACAGCGAAAGAAAATGACGCTCCGAGAGGTTGAGGAGGCTACAGAACGTGCTGTCTCCAATGCATACTTAAGTCAATTGGAAAACAACAAGATAGTGAAACCATCGCCGAATATACTTTTCAGTCTTTCTTCAGTTTACGGTATCCCTTATGCGACTCTTATGGAAAAAGCTGGATATATTTCGGATATGACTGACCGCCAGACGGGTAGACACGGGCGCGTTGCCACTTTTGCAGATGAGAAACTCACTCAAGAGGAGGAGGAGATCCTCTTAGAATACCTCGCTTTTTTAAGAAATCGTAGAGATAAAAAGTGATAAAACGAGACGACTCTTATTTACCACCTGACAGGCTCACCGCCGTCAAGAAAGAAGCCAATCGCGCATTAAGAAATGCGGATGCTTATGGTGTGTTTCCCACGCCTATAGAACAAATTTTTGAGATGGCAAAAGTCGACCTGGCTCCAGAAGACGCTTTCCATACTGGCCTTGTTCGTAGATTTAGAAATAAATTCGGCGATACTCTCAGACGTGCATTATCAAAAGTTAGTGGAATATTTGACGTCGCAGGACGCATAATCTACGTCGATCAGACCCTCCATGCGGTCAAACAAACCTTTCTCAAATTGCACGAAATCGCGCATTCCTTTATGCCATGGCAGCGCAACCTGTATTCAGCAATAGAAGATTGTAAAAAAACAATAGAATCAGAACAAGCTGATGCTTTTGATCGGGAGGCGAATGTCTTTGCTAGCGAAGTATTATTTCAAGGCAATCATTTTATGGAAGAAGCAGCAGACTGTACTTTTGGAATATTGACACCTGTTAATCTCAGCAAAAAATATGGCGCTTCGATTTATGCAGCAGTCCGCCGATATGTACGAACAAATCCCCGAGCCTGCGCCGTTCTTGTTATTAATAGTCCTATTTTAGCAGAAGTCGATGGATTCATAGCTACTCTTCGAAGGGTAGAAATGTCGGAAACTTTTTTACTACAATTTGGCAACATTGCGTTCGCGGAACAATTTACGCCTGATGATCAGATAGGCGCTATGATCCCGATAGAAAAACGAAGAATGACAAGACCACGTATTATTCTTCTTGAAGATATTAATGGAGCAACTCATGAATGTGTTGCAGAAGCATTCACTCAGACATATCAGATTTTTATCTTAATTTGTCCCAAATTGAGTTTAACTCGTAAATCAATAGTCGTGCCGCCTTTCAAATAAATGTCATGTGAGGTCTCCTTTTTTTATGACTTACGGTTTTTTCGCATCTTCGGCCCGTACCGAGTACGCAAGCATGCGTGCAAAACGGTCGCGATCTAATTCGGCGTTCCCGGTACTATACGTGTCGTCTTTCTTGTGCTGAGCCTTGTATTTCTGCCAGAACTTCAATACCTGTTCGGTAATATCGATGGAGTCTGTATTTAACTTTCGCACCTTATTGCGGAGAACGAGAGCGTTTATCTCCGACTCGATAGCAACGTATTGATCGACGAACTTGGCATATTGGCGATTCTGTCCATCTGTTTCCAGAAGATTTCCGTAAAAATGGTCAACCAACTTTGCACATTCAAACGTTGTGCGCTGGGTATCTGCATCATAGGGCGCAATAAGTTGCACACTACATCCAGTGATAAATGTGATGGACGTGAAAAACAACAAAAACAATAGCGGATATTGGCGAGAGCACTTTGCTTTAGTTTGCATGTAAGTATCTCCTTAATCAACGCTTAAACCTTCTGCAGATTGCAAATATCGTTAAAATGCCCGCGGAAAACATTTATCGTTTGGGGGGAATAGTCCTGTAGGCATTCTCGATCTGTGAAACGCAATCAACCATCTATACCGGCATAATAATTGTAAAACTGCTTAGCTGTTCGTCCGCTTTTACAAGCTCTTAACAGCGAGAACATTCTAGCGGCTTCATGTAGCTTGCTTCTATCCCCCCTGTAATTTGGGAAATAACTGTCGATGATTCTCAGGTAGCCTTCCATGTCTGCTTGATAGAACGATAACCAAAGCCCAAACCTATCTGACAACGATATCTTTTCTTCAACAGAATCTGTATAATGCAATTCTCCATCAACAATACTTGTCTCTATGTTGTCTTTCATGTGTTCAGGTACTAGATGCCTACGATTAGAAGTTGCATATAGCAAAACATTGTTTGGTGGCTGCTCGATGGATCCTTCAAGCACGGTCTTCAGGGCAATATATGAGTTCTCATTTTCATCAAAGGAAAGATCATCGCAGTAAATAATAAATCTTTGCGGAAGTTCTCTTATGTCGTCAACTATGTAAGGTAAATTATACAAATCATTCTTCGATACTTCAATCAAACGTAATCCATTTAATTTATATTCGTTCAGTATTGCCTTAATTAGTGATGATTTTCCTGTACCTCTCGCTCCCCACAATAATGCATTGTTGGCCGGCTTGCAGGAAAGAAATCGCTTTGTATTATTTACCAATTCTTCTTTCTGGTTTTCAATTCCAATCAAGGCAGCTAGAGTAATGGGGTCTATGGCCTTTACAGGACGAAGCTTACCTTGTTGTTGTCTCCATACAGCTGCATTTATTTGAGACCAGTCTATATCCATAAAAAAATTCCCTCCCACGAAGAGCAAATCATTGTTGATCCATGGTCAGTAGCAAGCAATCTAGGATCTGTTTAGCATCGGATTAAAGTTTTGGACATTTGTCATTCATTAGCCCCTTTTCGGGAAAGCTTGATGATTATAACGATCTGGCTCTTGCGCTTAATAAGGGTGTTTAAGGCCACCTTACTCTTCCGGAAGATAAAATCAACATGCCAAGAATAATTTCCTTAAAGAGGAAAGAGTAGTCAAATCGACTGCGCTCAACTCTTGCCTTTTCCTGTCTCTTGGCCTGCGCTCTCGATCAAAGAACCCGGTGCGTTGAGAAATGTCTGGTTGACTTGGGAAAATAGCTGTGTACTGGCCCCCTCGCTGCTGTCTCGGTCCAGTTCCCCTGCTGATTTATAGACAAGCTCCATAACTCTCGCGGCATCAGATGCCTTCACACGAGTATCGGTAACAATACATCCGTCCTTGTCTTTCTCTCCAAGGAATCCGGTCATGATCTTCTCGGCGCATTTTGACGCGAGCCTGAGCTTACGAGGATGGGCTAGACTCTCCTTCCGCAGCTTCGGTAACACTCGTGACACAGATTTAGGGTGATAATCTAGGGCTTTTGCTATTGCGGAATGAGAAAAGCCGTTCTCTTCAAGTACCAACATAGCGGCCCGTTTTATTGCGCTTTCCGGCTTCCTTCCGGTGATTTTATGTGGTTTTTCTATAGGTTCTAAAGTATCGATATTTTCTCCGCGTATAAGCCAAATTTATCTTGCCCATACTGGTACAAGACAACTTACGGCTTCTGTGCAATAGTTAGAGCCAAGGATGCCTCCCTCTGAAATCCTTTCGGTAAGCCGTTCATCTGAATGCCTGTGTAATCGCTGCTCAATAATTCGATAGCCCCATGAAATTCCTTCACCCTAAGTTTTTTGCGGAGTTCCCTATTAGATTCAACGACCTTCTGATAGTAATCAACCAAAGTTCGACCCAAGTTGTTCGCGGTCACGAGATAAAGCATATGATCGCCCGTAGAGCCGAAATACGCGTCTATTTCCCAAATTCGTTCCCCGGCTGGTTGGAAGAGGCCAGGCTGCGGCCAGCAAAGGCCTCCGTGGAATATAAGTAAGTAGTTGTTTGTTCCGGGTTCGTTGATGCACTTGACACGAATAGTTTGCTTGCAATCTTTGCCCGTCTCGTAAATCTTTAGGCTGTCGCCATTCTTTGGACTGATGATAGTCGCCCCGAGGGTCTCCTGGGATCGGATAAAGGCGGCATTCTGGGAGCGAATCTTCATCGCAAGATCATGCGGGAAGAGAGCAACCTCGACGCCGCGATGCTGAAGTTTCCACAACCCCTTACCTGTCACGCCTTGATTGGGGTCCAGGATCCCCACGAAAACTTTCCTGATTTCGTTCTGCAGGATCAATTCGGTACAACACTCCAATCCTCTCGTTCGGACCTCCGGTGTGCATGGTTCAAGTGTGGTGTATAGTGTCGCTTTCGGCAGCTGAGTCCTATCCTTGACGCCTTTAAGGGCAACGTGCTCTGCGTGGTCATCGTCGCCTTCTATCCCTGTTCCTCGACGACCGCGTCCAATCACTGTGTCGCCGATAGCAATAACGGCGCCGACTTTTGGGATGCTTTCCTTGCTCGGGCTGCATTTGTCTGCCCAGTCTATCGCCTCATTCATCAATTTGATGTCAACATTCTCCATGTTCTTCTCTCCCTGTCTACTCTAAATGATTTTCAGCGCGCCCTGGCCAATGAAACAACCCGGCACTCTGGTCGCGAACAACTGGGTTACCATAAGTCCCCTCGTTCTACAGAAAGTACTCTTTGATTAAACACTTTATCACAATGACATATTTCAATCAGTAAATTAGCATCAAGCTATTGGGTAGATTTTCTAAGATTCATCTATAAGCAGCGCAGCGGCGTTGACTATAAATCAATGTAGAATGCGACTTGAAAATTGAACGCGAGCGCGGGTTACGCGCCGCCTTTGATGCGTCGCTGTGGACCCGCTGGTACGAATCAGTGCGTCGAATGCTACGCTAATATGTTTTTGTCAACAAATGAGATTTGTCCCATCAATATCCTTTTATTCTGCCTTATCCGAGGCACTTTTATTTTCCTTGATACCTTCCGGTTCAGGCTCATAAACATGAGTAGAGAAGCTAGTAAAATCAATTGGCTGTTCTCGCACCCACGGAATAATGTATGTTCCTACAATTTTATGCAATACTCTATCTGTTACGCCTAGTTTTTTACAAAGGTGACCCCAGAGTACGATTTTGCGTGCCATACTAATGCTGGATAGCGACATTATCATAAGGTAAAAACTTAGTAGGAAGTACATAATTATTGGTAACTCAGAATGATTCTTTGTTCTAAGGTATAATTGTGTTTTCACCATCCATAACGTTATTAGGATAACCAATAGTGTTGGTATCATTCTAAATAAGAATCGTAACCAATTTCGGCCTGATGCTGACATCTTTCTTGGTAGACTATGCAAGAGGGTTTCGCAAAATACGATTGGGCGTAAGATAATTAATCGAGAAACACTTTCACTTATAATTGTTCTGAATAGACGATTTGCAATGGATATTTCTTTTGTTTTCTGATTAATTTCTTTATTATCCCTAATTCCGACAAGTAGTTCAGATAGAAAATCAATTGCTACAGGAAGCAAAAGGATGTCCTCGATACTCAAATATGTGGCCCTCAAGATTGCTTGAGCCTTTTCAGAGGTTGCATTTTGAATCCTATCTGCGATAACAGAAGCAACAAGATATTCCATGAATGATTTATGTCCAAATCGGAATGTACCAGGAGCAGCCGGGTCATCTGCTAAGAGGCCGCACGCCCGAACATCTGTTTTGACATGTTCGATACCAAATTCGTTATCTTGTAAACGGATGTGTAATGGTTTTGTGGTTTCCCCTGATGTTGCGGGTGAATCAGTCGAGACTGATAGTGGAATGGAATTTATTAAAGCGCTTATAGTTTCATTAAGCTGCGTTGCAGTAATCTGATTAGGAAGTCGTTTTGATGCCATGCAAGCTGCAATACCTGTCATAAAATACTCTCGTTCCAGTGTGGTAAGTGCCATAAACTCTGGTGAGCCAAACTCCTTCAAGCCTTGTCGTCGATAGCTGTGCCTTATAAATAAATCCATAACGAAAGCAGAAGTAAGTTCGTCAACTTTTTCAAAAAGACGTTCCTTTTCCCAAAGTACAGCCACTATATGCAATAGAGAAGGTCTTGATACAAGTTCTCTAAAACGAGAATTATTTTCGACTAGAGTATGAATTTGGTAAATTATTGTTGGCTTATAACTTCTTAAAGCCTCCTTAACTTGCTGAGAATTAAATGGCGCTAGCCGTAACGCTTCACAATATGGACTTTCCCCTACAGGCTTACTAATTCCAAGTGCTGCTATCATTTCTTCTTCATCAAGGAAAAAGTTTGGTCGGCCTGTGATTAGTATTTTTGCATTTGGATAAGCAAATTGCCAAAGTGTTCTGAAGTGTTTGAGTCGCATCTCGAGGTCACCTACTAAAGCCATTTCATCGAATCCCTCAAAAACCAGAACAAGTCTTCCAGCAATAAGCAAACGTAATAGAGCTTGAGGGTTTATGCCATATTGTGCCGTCCAAGCACCTAGAAATTGGAGTGGGGTCAAATTTCGCGGACTAGTCCCTCTAAGTTCAATTAATATGGGAATACGATTGGACGAGTTTTGCCACTTTTTTATTAGGTGATAAGCCCACATAACAGTTGCCGTACTTTTCCCTTGTCCATACTCACCCAATAGCGCAATTTGCCGTTGACCGGTTGCATCTAGCCAGGTATTTAGATATTCTTCTGCGTTGCGGTTATGCTTTTCGCCATTCTGAATAAAAAAAATAGAAGATGGAACATACACATCACAAAGGGTTAAGTCTGAGTCAGGTAAATGGTTAATTGTAACTCTTCGCCTAATATCGTTGAAGTAATCCTTGAAATCAATCAAACAATCAAGAAGACTATCTTCAGTTTCATAACGAATGAATGTGTTATTCCAATTAACAATCGGCTTATTGGTATGCGTTTTTGTTGCGACTATTATCTCGCCAACATTTTTATTATCATGTGAAGCTATTCGATCAACATACGATAGAAATTCCCTTAGCTTGCTTTCATTTACTTCTTCTAGAAGTGGATTTAAGAAAACCAAATCACCAGTATTAACGTTTGTTCCCACCCAACAGTTTGAACTATCATGCCAACCGTTATCAAGATCGAACGCATAAGAAGACGACGACAGGCGAACTAACTCCTTCGCTTGGTCTTTCCAAGCCAATGTATCTCTTACCGATTCTAATTGGGGAATGAACTGTTTTGGATTTATCTCTGTGTATACTTGTAAGGGAGATTCTCGCCTCAAAAGACGTTTGAGTTCATTCATCCCTTCCATAAAAAAATTTAGGAATTCAGAACGTTGTTCATGTCGATGCTGCTCAATGCTCTTAAGTCCATGCCAGTTCTTTTGTAGTTGGTGAAGTGTCCAAATAAGAATAATATAAAGTGTAATAATAAAAGCGTAATCAATCCATCGCGTATTTGATTGAAATACGGTCTTGTCAATAAACACACAGTAGAAAGCATTAGGAATCGACCACGGCATGAGGCCAGTTAGTAGCGATGCAACTAAAAATAGGCTCGCAAATATTGATGTGAAAAATAATAATAAAGAGAGTTCCTCGCGTAAATGTCGGCTCTGATAGATCCAGACCGACAGGCTACTTTTTATAAAGAGCAATGTGATAATTATCATTATGATACAATATGGGAGTGAAAAGTTATAATCTAATAAGTCTTTGTTAGATTGAGTGGTTTGTTGAAATATCCCACTCTTGTATTCAATTACTAGAAGGATAATTCCAACTAATATCGAGGTGGCAATGTTCACAAATATGCTTTTTAATAAGTTAGGAGTGGGATGATTTCCCTGTTCGTTCTTTGTTTTTGACATGCTCAGTATTCTCCTAATTTTAACAAGTTAGTATAGGGACGGAAACCGCCCCGATAAGCACGAAATTTCGGTGTTAACGAGTTTAGCAATTAATGCGCCATATCGTTTTCATAATCCAGACAACTATATGCCTGTCACCCTGCTTTGTCAACGACTGCGCGGAGTAATGCGCGGAGTAATGCGTGAAGTATTTTATTAGGTATTTCAACTACTACTAAATGGTGGGCATCGCTCAGTGGAAACTTGGAGAAGATTGAGGCATTGAAGAAAATAGCTGGAATCATGTTCCACCCGGTCAAATTCTCAAAAGGGGTCATGGGGGGCATAGCTAGGATAGGAGTCTTCTACTCATCTCGGCGCGTCCCTATGTAGGGTTGCCCACTCTCCTACCATGCCTGAGACACGACCGCCTTCGCCTGTCCCCTCTGGTCTCCCTGACCAGAAAAAGGATGGCCCCAGGTTGTCCAAGGGCCATTATTAGACTGTAACTCTTTTTGTAACCGTCATAACGAAAATATACCAACTTGCCCCCTCATCATCCAACACGGTAAAGACAAAAAAACCGCAATGAATCACTATCATTCATGCGTTCTCAGTCACTTACCTGTTTTGGATTTTACTGACTCAAAATCATCCGGGGGGAACTCCATGTCGGTTCGATTCCGACCGCCGGCACTATTCTTTTTCAAGTAGTTACGCAAGCTGTCCTTCCTTCTCACTCCCCTCTAAATTGGCTACTATAACCTCTTTATAACTGTTAGCACACCAGTTATGACTCTCGTCCTTTTGCATGCGCACCACGGCAACCTTTCCCATTCCACTGCGTAAGTCAGACTCGTTATAATAGTTAATTCCAAAGCTAAACCCCCGGCTTCGCCGGGGAGAATAGAAAAAGCTATGCTGTAGTATTTGAAAAAGAAAAGCTCCTTTCCTACAATAAGACCGCTGTTCCGATGGTCATCGTAAGAAAGGAGCAACCAGGTGAAGGAAAGTTTAGCACACACAGTCCATGATTGTAAATACCATATTGTATTTGTGCCTAAGCTCAGGAGAAAAGTCATATACGGACGGCTTCGACAGGAAGTTGGCCCGATACTGCGTCGGTTGTGCGAATACAAAGGGGTGGGCATTTTAGAAGGGAAAGCCTGTATAGACCACATCAATTTGTGTCTGTCGATACCGCCCAAGTATGCAGTAGCGACCATTGTGGGGTATATAAAGGGAAAAAGCGCGATGATTGTGTTTGAACGGTACAGCAAACACAAGCGGAATTTCAAAGGTCATAGTTTTTGGGCACGCGGGTACTATGTCAGTACGGTGGGGCTGGATGAAGCGAAGATACGGAAATATATCAAGGATCAGGAAATCAACGAAGCAATTGTGGATAAGTATGATCGGGATGTCCATGACCCTTCTAGGGGTGCCCGTAGCAAGAGCAATTAGCAGCAATAAACCACGTGACGCGAATGGCTATCGGAACAGCCAAGTGCACCACGATGGACAGAAAAAGAAGATAACCCCTTAAGGGGTGCAAGTAACACTGCCCCTATGGGGCTTAAGCAAGCCACCGGCTACGCCGGTGGTCATGACTAAAAATCTTTCATGTAGGTAGTAGGCAGAGTGGTATGGGAAATGTGCAACATGAAATTCGTACTTTGTGATATTTTTATTTAGCTATACCTTCTGTACTAATAATGCCTCCCGAATGGAGTGCAAATATGAAGTGATTTCGTGATAATTACAGAACTATTCTTCTCGTCGGCGGTGATATTGGCGTTCTCATGTGGGCGGCCATAGAAATAGTTCTTCACTTATTGTAATTAACCCCTAAGAATACAAACTAGGTACTAATAACTATTATTGTTTTTTTGTGATATTTGCGGTATTGGCCTATACCCATATTTTTTCACTACAAAAACAGCTGCCAATGGGGACTATTTTTGGAAATACAGATTGCACGACGGAGCAGCTGATTGATCTGCAAGACCAGTTTGTCGCTTGGTCAGCTCAGTGCACAAAACGAACCGGGGTATCGGGGAAGCTGTAGGAGAAGTCAAAAGATTTCAAGATGACACTCCGCCAGAAGTCGTTGCAGCAGTGCTCGTTAAGTTGACTTCGGATTTCTTCGCACGTGAGTGGAAATTGGGTAAGACGGTACATTAATTACCATCATAAATAATTTTCGGAAGATAGCGTATCGAGCGCCACAAATGCCCGTCGGGTTGACGACATGTTGAACCAGAGTTCTATTCGATAACTTTTCACTAGTTTTACCGTCCTTGCTGCGCTGATAAGTAAAAAAGCCTGCCAAATAAATATGGCAAGCTTTTCTTTAATGCAGGCACGAAATTGTGCCATATACTAAATTTTTCTATAGTCGCTTCAAGCAACTTTTTTACTTAAGTTTCTGTAATGATGTTTATGGTAATCTTTTCTACTCACAACATACGAGAATGAGGAAGAATCCTTATGTATGTAAACCTTTCCCATAAATTGATCATCCGTTAATAGCTCTACAATTGCATTAATGTTAGATGTAGACTCTACGTTAATTTTGCATTTAGTAGTAAATTTATCAGAAAGCGCAACAGAAAAACGATCAATAGTCCCGATTAGATCTTTTCGAATTTTACGATAGTGGAACTGTCGCGCAACAAATAACCCAACAACGACAAAAAGAACAGCAACATTAAAAGTATTCATATTTGTTGTAACCTCATCTATTTCTGACTATAGCATCAGTTAGCTTGTCGAGTGTATTCTTAATTATTTTTACCTCTGGGGTGCCATTCCAGTTTTTAATTGTATCTAAGATAAAATAAAAAACAAGTAGAATAGATATTAGATTGGAAACATTCCCTATGTAATTTTTAAAAAAATTCATTATTCAATATTCCAGCTTTGTTTTTTTCTCTTGAACCAATCTAACTCATCTTTATATTTTTTAAAAGCTTCCAAAAGAATATCAAGACCACTTTCTGTAACTTCAAAAACAAATTGATTATCATCCTTTGTCGAGAGTTTAATCTCACATATGGGGTATAAATCTAACACTTTATTTTTATCAGTGGGATCTACAATAGATCTAAGACTAGTTACACCAACTATATTGCTAAGTTTCGGAACTACCAAACCAACATGTTCTTTTTGAAGAGATTTAATTGCTTTTAGATCATCATAGATGAAATATTTCTCAAGAGATTGAATAACAGAATTGTCTAGTTCTTTTCCTTTAAAGAATTTAGAAGTTAACGTTTTTATGTCATTAATCGTATCACTAGTTTGCATCCTCTTAAGAAGCTGACTTCTTCTAATAAACTTCAATAATTCAACAGCGGCTTTTACTTTTTCTGGATTCTCAAATTTATCAAAAAGTGAATTTACTAATTCGTCAGACTTTGCGCGATTCTGTAAAGATTCTGCTTCTGCAAGAGTAGTGGCTATATCATTCAACTGCTCAGCTGGCATTGAAGTTAATGTGCTGAAATCTACAAAGAAGTCATTACTTAAATCAACTAAATCATCGATTAATTTTATTTTCATATTTACACTAATAGTTTTTGATAAGTTGATTAATTGTTTCAGCAGTATCCCTATTAAATAAGATGTAACAAATAGACTCGTATAAACTACCTACTCAGTGAAGAATTTATGTATTATTAAATATTCTTTTTAAAAAGTCAATAATCTTTATAATAATAATGAACCGTCGGATTCCGAAGACGAGGTCAAGCTTTTAGTTGAAATTATCTGAGTGGCCCGTTCCCTTCGGCTAAAGTATTTTTATCGGTTCAACGGTGTAAATCATCGCTGTTTATAAAATCGGATTCGTAGGATCGCCATATGTGAGTTTTCTGAGGCCGAGCCATACCTAACCATCCCCCTTTACGCAGCCTCTTTGACTGTTAGGTCATTTAATTCTTCCGCTTCGATCCGTTTCATCACGTCCGCGATGAAGGCGTGGCCCTTGATCTTTCTGAATCCTTGTTCAGCATATAAGAGGACAGAAGCGAGCCAGCGCTGCATCATCTTGCTGTCGCGGTAGCGCTTTATATTGCCTTCTGCTTTTCTCACCGTGGAAAACATGCTCTCGATAGGATTGGTAGAATGCAACGTCTTCCTCAAGAGAGCGGGGACCTTCAATCGATGAAGGGTGAGAATGTCTTCTATCGCTTCCATGAGCGAATCAGCCGCCGACTCATTAATGCCCCGAAGCCATTTCTCCATGTCCAGAAGCATCTGACGAGCGTCCGCGTAATTATTCTGCTCCAGGGCTGTCCGGAACCTCCAGTGTGCGCCTTTCCGGTATTTCTTCGGCAAATGATGCTGTATATTCCGGTCCTTGTGGATCGTGCACCGCTGATGGATGAGTTTCTTACCGAAGCGATCCCGGAGTGCCTTGATTACGCCCTTGCCGCCATCGGTAACCCAGATGATTCGTCGTGAAAGTATCAGACCTCGCCGCTCTATATCAGAAAACAGCTCTTCACACAGTTCATGGTTCTCCGTCGCCCCCTGCCAGAACCCCAATGTCTGCTTCTTTCCGGCAATATCAAGCCCCAGCGCCACGATGAATGCCTCTCCGCCGCGGTGAACAGTGTCTAAAAAGACCGCAAAGGGAACGAATGACGTGAGTGACCGTTCCTTAAACTCCTGAAGCTGTTTTGCTGTTGCCGCGACGATATGGCTCGATACCGTGCTGGCGGACACTCCAAATGCTCGTGCCGTATCTACAACTGTCTCCGCATACTTCCGGCATGATATGCCCCGAAGCACCTTTCCAAGCAATTCTTCTGCGAAGACTTCCGGTTTTTTCATCTTCTGATAGCTCTGCAGTACAATCTCACCCGCCGGACCTCGAAGCCGAGGGTGGGTCACCGGGATCTTCTGATCTCCGATATAGACGGAACCGCCCTGGCTAGCCCACTTCCGCAGATCGGGACTGTTAGGCTGGTAGTCGGGGCCGGCAATCTCCTCCCGCTCGATGTACATGATCGTCTCTGCCATCATTCTGCCCATTTCCTTCATGCATTCATCAAAACCCTGTTTCCCTTTTGCGAAGACACAATACATCTGTTCGATGATCTCCCGCCTTCCGTATGCCTCTTCAATTCCTCGTATTGCCTTTTTTCTCTTCCTTGTGGTATCCTTCATTGAGTGGCTCCTTTCTTTTTTCTCTCTCTACCGTGGATTATGCCACGGGGGAGCCACTCTTTTCAATTTCAACTAAAAACAGTATAACCTGGATTCCGAATCCATACATAGTTATAGTAATGGACACATGAAGTTTATCTACCAGATTAACTTCGATAATATCACTTCTTTTGTAAACATTATACCATGAAGATAGCTCATTCATCAACAGTGATTATGCGTGCGAATTGACTCACAATAAATGGAAAAGTCAGAAAAACCGATCGATTTATTTATTATTATTGGGTATTCGTAACGTAGTGTGGATTCCCTCTGGTTTAATGCCCTGTGCACATCGTGGCAAAATCGTAAAATAGTGTTGAAATTCACAAATTGACAATGTATACTCAAATCGTAATCTAGTGTGGGAGGCACTTATGTTAAAAACTAATATTCAAATCCCGATGATAAAAATCGAAGAGTTCTGCCTCAAATGGAAAATCAAGGAATTTTCTTTGTTCGGTTCGGTACTCACGGAAGATTTTCGTCCCGACAGCGACGTGGATGTGCTGGTGACGTTCGAGCGGGGTGGCAGTATTACGTTTGACAATCGCGTGGACATGCTGGACGAGCTGAAGGCAATATTTGGAAGAGAAGTTGACCTTGTCGAGAAAAAGGCCATCAGCAATCCTTTCCGCAGGCACTCGATCCTCACGACAAAGGAGGTCCTGTATGCGGCCTAATGAACGGGATGCCGCATATCTCCTGGACATGCTTCAGGCAGCAGAGAAGGTCCGCCGTTTTGTTAACGGGATAAAACAGGAGGAGTTTGCTGAAAACGGGGTGCTACGTGATGCCATCGAACGCAATATCGAGATCATCGGAGAGGCCGCTCGCAAAGTGACGGAGGCGTTTAAAAAGCATCATCCTGAAATTCCTTGGCGCAAGATAATTGCCCAGCGCAACGTGCTAGTTCACGAGTACGATAAGATTGGTGTGGATGAAATGTGGAGTGTGGTGACGTTTCATGTACCAAACCTGATAGAGAATCTTGCGCCGTTGATACCTCCCACGCCGCCGGAGGTCGAATCCTAATGCCTATCAATATTCTCAATCTAAACGCCTATGAGATCATAAATTTCAAAGAAACAGAGCATGATTATCATATATATGCGAGGACCAAGGTACCGTCAACCATATGCCCTCACTGCGGATCAAATAATGTCGTAGGGCATGGGTCCGATGACATCACTGTAAAAGATATGACGATACATGGCAAGCGAGTAGGCGTGTATATCGGCGTACGTAGGTATAAATGCCGGGGCTGCGGTAAAACCTTTACTGAAGCACTGCCTCATATAAATAGCAAAAGACTAATGACAGATCGACTTGTTCAATATGTCGGCGGCCAGGCACTTAGCCGTACTTTCACAAGCATAGCAGATGAGATTGGAGTCGCAGAAGGTACTATACGGAACATTTTTCGTGACTATGTGAACGAACTTGAAAAAACAGTCCGATTCGAGATACCACAGTGGATGGGTATCGATGAGATTCATATTATTAAGAAACCCAGAGCTGTCATCAGCAATATCGAGAACAACACAATCGTAAATATCTTACCTGATCGGAATAAAAAGACTGTCATCAAATATCTAAACGGTCTTGATGGTAAAGATCGTGTTCGATATGTCGCAATGGATATGTGGAAGCCCTATCGAGATGCTGTCAATACAGTATTCCCAGACGCTACCATAGTCATAGACAAGTTTCATGTTGTCAGAATGGCAAACGAGGCGGTTGAAAAAGTGCGTAAATCAATTCGGCAATCTCTCACGTCAGCCCAACGTCGAACACTCATGCACGATCGATTCGTCTTGTTGAAGAGACAAAAAGACTTGTCTGCAAAAGAAATACTTATACTAGCGACATGGTTCGCCAATTATCAGGATATTAAAGAGGTTTACGAGGTTAAAGAGCAATTCTTCAATATATGGGATGCAAAAGACAAAAACGAAGCGCTTGGCTTATATAACGGATGGCAGCAGAGCATACCTCAAAATCTTCTCGAAGCCTACCATCCATTAATTACTGCAACAGAAAACTGGCAGGAGGAAATTTTTGCGTACTTTGATCATAAAATCACGAACGCTTATACCGAGTCTCTCAACAATTTAATAAGGGTCATGAATCGATTGGGCCGTGGTTATTCCTTTGACGCCCTTAGAGCAAAAATTCTCTTCACAGAATCTATGCACAAGATTAAAAGATCTGCGTTTAAAAAATGGCCAGCAGATAACTTAATGTGTTTCCGGACGGAATCCACATTGGACAATCAGCCGGAAATTAATTACGGGGTGGATATATCCACACTAACAGAACTGATTGAGTCCGGAGCCTTTTGACCTCCCACCCACACCAAATTACGAATACCCTTATTATTTTACACTCCCCGCTACCCACTTAAGTAAATCCCTAGACCATCTAAAATAATATTCTGGCCCCTTCTTCGACGGATGGCGCTTTGATTTCAGTTTAACGTTTTTTTCACTGAATTCCTTAATCATTTTCTTTAAGTGAATACAGTTTACATATTTTTGCATTAAATCTTTAGCATGTTGCACTAAAATATTAATGTCATCACTCGATACCAATACATAAGTACCTGGACCATTGGGCAAGTTCCTATGGTCGACTTCTACAAGACAGACATTTCTCCCTTTGTAATTAAACGTTGCACATCTATAAAGCCGCATATCCCAATTGCAGTTTTTATAGCTTTCCCTCTGCGTTAACCTCTTTGTTTGTTTTTTCCCACGCCGTTCGGGAACATCCCTTTCTGGAAACATTTCCCAGCTCTGAACACCTTCAGCATCACTAAGATAATTCATTAACTCGTTAAAATTCTCTAAACAGAAATATGCCTTTTGCTCATCACTATTTTCGGTTTTCCCCCTGCTCCTCTTCTCCACATTGGCTTTCCGCGCAAGCGTTTCATTCTCGGCGTTCGGGTCTTCAATGACGCTCATGGGAACATCACCTAATACTTCTTCCGCGGTACGGGCATCACCCTCAGCAGCCTTTTCATTATCCACCTCGGGGATGATAACATGAGCAATTTTTATTTTTTTTAGGTTAGAGTTTCGTTCTTCTTTAAGGGAACCAATGATAACGGGTTGCAACTGTGAGGAAGGCGGTTTGTTCGTGACGAGGTCAATTGTCTTATACGTCCGCGTAGGACGAAGGACTTCAGTTGCTTTGGGAGCCTTTTTCCTCGCACTTCGTTGTATTTCTAAGTTATCGAAACTGAAGGAGCTGTCTTCCTTCAATATCTCGAAAACAATTATCTTATTCTTTTGTCTCGTCGTATCATCGAATTCTAACCCCCTCACTTCCATGTTAATAACTTGCTGAACAGGAAAGTCAAATTTAAGGGGAACAAATTCATTATTTTCTCCTGAAGATATCGCTTCTGAGTGGCGTTGGAGCATACCAGCATATACGGCATTCCACCTCTTCAACGAAAATTTGTTAGTGGCAAATCGAACAATATAAGGAGCATCATATTCGTTGGCGTTCGATTTCAAGTGAATAGTTGCTTTATGAGTTTCTAAATCGACTTTAGCATACTCATATAAGCCCTCAAGTCTCCCGAAGAAAAGCTGTCGCCGCATGGCGGATGAGGTGAAGTAATACCTCGCACCGAGGACTGCACAGGGGAATATGAGCATGCTTTTCTCATCTTCAAAAATGACACAGGGTTGTCTCTTGCAATATTTTGAATAATCAACGTGCTTTTCTCCCCGACTGAAGGAATGACTAAGATTATACTCGTCGTCTGTCAGCACATCAGATACCGAGCAGATCCGGTTTTTGTCTGTTGATGTAAAAGTAACCGGGAAAACTTCTCCAAGGGGTTTAATATCATCTACAAAATTTGTATCTTGATAATGGAGGCCTATAGCGAAATAATCATGTAAAAATTCCGGAAAGATATCCTCCGTTAAATACATATTGCTATTAATGTCTTTAAAAAGGACCTTGTAAAAGTTCTTACCTGCGACCGTTGAAATATCCATGATCCAAAGGAGTCTAAAGACTCGGTCTGGATGTTTTGTACTCATCTTAGGGAGCTTTGTAGATTTGATTGATCTCTCGATCATGCCGTATAGAAGAGCAAAGGATCTCCTAATGGATGAAACAATACTTTATGTATTGCGCGGGACACCTTTGACTGGGCTAGATTAGAGAAAAATGGCGATAAGAGAGCGAGAATGCTTATTTTGGGGGGATTAAGCGGACTTGTTTCACGGGTACCACTATTTGTTGTGTCTTTTATTGAGCCAGTTGCAATATATTTTGTGTAGTTGCAATAACTAATAGCTATGACACCGCCGTCCATGATCGTTTTCATTTCCTTGTAATCGACCTGTCCCTCTTCGAAGGACAGATCGTCAATGAAGAGAATGAACCGGTAAGGAGTGCTCCGTTCAAGAAGATCATACATCTCCTGAATCGTGAGAATATCGTGCTTGTAGACCTGGATCATCCGGAGTGATGAGTTGTAAAAAACCGTAAGCAGGGACTTTATAAGCGACGATTTGCCTGTACCGCGCTCACCCCAGAGCATAACGTTGTTTGCCTTGTTGCCGTCGATGAAATTCTTCGTATTGTGGATGACTGCCTTTTTGATCGAATCGATGCCGATCAGGTCGCCTGTATCGATCTGGACCGGCCGCCTGACCGGGTTCATGGATTTCCGCTTTCCGTCCCAGAGAAAGGCCTTATAGCCGTCAAAATACGGTGTTTCCGGTCCGCTGTCCACGTAACGATCAAGCAGTTTGTCAAGTTTGGTTAGAATTTGCCCGATGTCGGCTTTGTCCATGATCTGCACTATACTCCTGTGTGTCCACGGGCGACTTTGTTGCACTGTAAATCCAAAGCACCGTTCACCCACGGTTTAATGTTTTAAAAAAGCTCCGGATACTAAGCCTCGATCAAAAAAAGAGGGATAACCGTTTTTAGCCTTCTTTAAGATACTTTTGTTCTTATTTCGATTTCATCTTCACCGGCTCATAGGTGCAAAACGGTTCGGCCGCAAGATAGTCGCCAGAAATAGCATACGCCCGGGCGCGGCAGCCGCCGCAGACACGGCGGTACTCGCAGATTCCGCACTTACCGTGGTAGTGATCAAGGTCGCGCATCTCCTTGAAAAGCTGCGAAGTGTTCCAGATCGTGGAAAAGGGTTCTTTTTTGATGTTGCCGGCCTCTTCCTCAAGGAACCCGCAAATCTGCACCTTGCCGACGTGAGACACAAAAGCGAAACTCTGGCCGCCCATGCAGCCCTTGGTCATTGCATCGAGGCCATGAGATTCGGGCGTGACGATTTTCCCCTTTTCCTTCTCCCCCTGTCGGAAGATGCGGTAATAGTGGGGAGCGCAGGTAGGCTTGAACTGGATAGGGACTTTGTCCCGCATTTCATAGAACCACTTGAGCGTGCTCTCATACTCCGCTGGCGGGATTTCCTGGTCGATCAATTCCTTGCCACGGCCCGTGGGCACGAGCAGAAAGGGATGATACGCAACCGCGCCGAGCTTGATAACCATATCGAGCAGCTTCGGCAAGTCTTTAACGTTGTGTTTCGTTATGGTGGTATTCACCTGGAACTCCAGGCCGACCTTCTTGAAATTCTCAATAGCCTTCATTACACTCTCGAAGGCACCTTCCACACGGCGGAAGTTGTTATGCTGCTCCGCGGTAAGGCCGTCGATCGAGAGTGAAACACGCATGATGCCCGAGTCCTTCATCTTCTGCGCTAGCTCCTCGGTCACCAGAAGACCGCAGGGTGCCATAACCATCCGGAGGCCGATAGAAGTGCCGTGTTTGGCGATATCGTAAATATCCGGCCGCATCATGGGCTCTCCGCCTGTCAGGATGATGATCGGGTCGCTGAAGGATTTGACGTCGTCCAGAAAACGAATGCATTCCTCAGTTGCCAGCTCGCCCGGATAGGGCCCGTATTTGGCCGCAGCCCGGCAGTGGATGCAGTTCAGTACGCAACTACGCGTCGTTTCCCAAGCAATAAGCCTCGGAAGATACTTCTTTTCTTTATTCTCGGTCACGGGATGACCGTGAGGCGCTTTCTCAGCACGGGGATGGGACATAAACCTCTCCTTTTTTGGGAAAGCTAAATTTCAAAATCCGGCCTTCAGACGGTGTAGCGTCATTTTGAACTTTGAGCTTTGAAATTCGAACAGTTTATATTAACCAATTGGTAGGGATTAGTAAAGATCAAATTCAGGCGCAAACTCGGTTTCGGCACTGCGCTTTTGCCCGGTAGAGGGTATCGTCAGCTCGCTGAATCAGCCCTTCCGATTAGGGAAAGATAATCTCGGTCGGCAACCATGACTACCGTGGTTTCATCGAGGATCAATAAAAGAGGCGATCAAAGTCGCGCCCCGCCTGAGCCGAAGGTCGATCATGAGCAGGATCGAAAACCGTTCGTGATATGCATTAGACTTTTTGTTCAGACATGGAACGCATTTCATAATAGTAACAAAATTAGGGCTGTTCAGCCCTGAAGAGTTTCTTCAATTCCGCCAGTTCGCGGATCACATAGTCCGGCCCCACCTTCCGCAGCTCTTCTTCAGGTCGAAAGCCATAGGTTACAGAACAGGTGATGACGCCGGCCGCCTTACCAGCCTGAACATCCGTTGTCCCGTCACCCACAATCACAGCCCGCTCTTTCGGCATCCCGAAATCCGACAGAACTCTCAGCACAGAATCCGGGGCTGGCTTGAGGGACAGGCCGGAATCAGCGCCAATCACGAGTTTGAAATACTTTGCAATGTCTAATTGCTCGAGCAGCGGCGCGACAAATTCCGTCGTCTTGTTGCTAATCACCGCCATGTGAAGAGATTTAAAATGTTCAAGTGTATCAGACACGGTCGGATACAGCCGGGAGCGCACTACCAAGTTCTCGCGGTGGTGCTTTTTATAAATAGCGACGGCCTCGTAAATATTCTCCGTTTTCCCTCCGAGGGAGCGGATCATCAGCGTTTCGATTCCGTCACCCACATATCGGCGAACAGTATCTTCCGTCAAGGGCATCCGGCCAAGCCGATTGAGCGTGAAATTGACTGAGGCCGCAATGTCCTCGAGTGTGTTTACGAGGGTTCCATCTAGGTCGAATATGAGGAGACCGATAGGTTTCATGATGAGGGCAAAGAACGATACGGAACCACAAGGATTCGCTGGAAAGACCGTTCGCGTCTTAAACTTTTCAGCCGTCACACCACAGTTTAAGTGTTCCGGCTGTTCGAGGGCTAAACAGCGTTCACGAGGTCGTTGTCATTCCCAAATACTTCATTGGGTTTTCCGATCCGAACTGGACGGCCCATTCCTGCGGAATTCCGAGTAGTGTCAGGTTATTGACGGCATCAGCCAGCGGGATACCGCTGCCCAGAAGTGTGCCGCCCGCACCCCGGATTGGTCCGTTTCCCCAACCGACTCCCATGACCGAGTCGGAAACGAGAAGGATCTTATCCAGACCTTTCATGTCGAAGATCATTTTCAGGCTTTGTCGGTGTAGGTGCGCCATGTCCGCGATGATCTCAACATAGATGTCCTCGTCCATGATCCCGAACCCGGCAAGGCCGGGCTCCCGATGATGAAAACCCCGCATGGCATTGAAGAGGTGGGTAATGCCCGTGGCCCCCGCCCGCTTGCCTTCTTCCGCTTGGTCGAACGATGCATCGCTGTGGCCCATGTGGACTAGGAAACCTTTTTCACGGCTCATTTCGATCAGACGCAACGCGCCCGGCAGCTCGGGGGCAATCGTAATGATCTTGATGATGTCTTCGAAATCCTCCACAAGCTGCCTGAATGCCTCGACCGAGGGATCGAGAAAACTGTTTTTATCCAGCGACCCTGCCCGCTCCGGGTTCAGGAAGGGACCCTCCAGATTCACGCCAAGGATGGTGGCGCCCTCTCGCTGAACCGACATCGCGCGCCGGACAGCTGCCATGTTCTCGCGCATAATCTCGATGGATCCGGGATAGAGCGTCGGCAGCAGGGCCGACGTCCCGCGATGGCCATGTATACACGCTACCTGGAGGATATCGTCCTGCCGTCTTGTGCGCGTATCATACTTTTCGGCGCCATGTACGTGAATATCGATAAGATACGGCTTGCTTCCGATAGCGTAGGCCATAGAAATATCCCGAGTTTGAGTTCAATGTACAAAGTGCTCAGTTCATAGTACAATGCCGGTATATATATGGATGCTAGGTGATCTTCCCCCTGCGCGAAAAGAATTCCGAAAGCGCTAGGCGCACCACGGCACCACGGTCCCATGGCTGTCTGAGCTCTTTCGTCATCTCAACAGCAATCTCATCAAGCGCATCCAGATGCTCGTCTTCAAGAAGGAGCGTCACCTCAACCAACTCATGATGCTCGTGCCCCTCATTGCCATTATAACCCGCTGTGTGACGTTTGTGTGCGTGAACGTGTTTATCATCCATGAAGCACCTCACTATGACGGAGGAAACCAGAGCGTGATGGCACCTTCCGTCTTCGGCCTAGAACAGTATTCTCATCATTACGGGCATCGTAAAGAATAACGACACAGTCGATACGGCAATGCACGCTGCGGCAAGCGGGACATCGAGATTGAATTCATCGGCGATCACAAGAGACAACACCATAACCGGCATAGCGCCTTCAATGGTCACAGCCTGAAGAACTTTCCCGGTGATGCCGAGCCGCGAAGCAATCCACCATGCCACAACAGGAGCAAGAAATAACTTGATTGCGATGGCCGGAATGGCTATGGGGAGTCGTTTAAAATCGCGAAAGTCGAGCGCTAACCCCACGGTAAATGTCATAATCGGGATCACGGCCATTCCCATGAGCCCCGCCGTGTCCAATACAAGCTGCGGAATCAACACACCGCTGAGACGAACCGCAATCCCGGCGGCCGCGGCCCAAAGTGGCGGGAGCATAACTACCCGTTTGAGCGATGCAGCGAACGATACGGTTTTGCCGCTTCCGTACCGTGCCGAGAGGAAAACTCCTGCTGTCAGCAGAAGAGGCGTCGATGCCAGGAGATCATACAGGATAGCCACATAACCGTGTTCCCTGCCGAGCATCTCTGTAATGACCGGCAGGCCGAGATACGTTACATTCCCGTAAGTAGCTGCAAGAATCATGACACCGAAAGCCGACTTGGGAATGTTTCTGAATCCAGGCATCAGCTTATAAACCGCAAATACTGCCGCTGTGCACAGAAGAACGACTGCGGCGGCAGCGAGCGGTATGGTAACGAAGTTCACATCGGCATGGGCTGTTGCCACGAGTCCGAAGACAAGGGCGGGCAGGAAAACATAAAGCACTGCAACGCTCATTACTTGCCGAACCTGGTGACGATCAAGCCCTCCGGGATCGAAAAATCTCCATGCATATCCTGCTGCGATGACCAGACCGAATGAATACAAAACTTTATTGATACACTACTCCTTATATCGATTATACCAGCAACTAGCCGAAGATTGAACAGGAATTTTCATGCTGACATCCTCCCCTGGATGAAGTCCGGGGATTTAACAGCAGAGGGGCACACCCCTACTTTCCATGTTTTATGGTATCATTGGTCTACAGTAATTAAAACAATATTAGACAAGCAATCATTGTGTATCACATTTATCACATTTGAATGTTCATTTTGTCTTTGAGACTAAGTACAGACGACACATATTCGTGTTTACGGAATGCTTAAGTTTATAGGACTTAAGCATGCTTGTGCGCCATCAGATGCTGGATAATCGTTCCTGTCTTGCGTTTGTATCTTTGCTGGCAGCTATATATCCTTGCGCAAAAAGAAGTGATTATAGAGGGTCTTCATGCTCCTCGACAATAAGAGTAACTGATTTATTTTGCGAAAAATGCCGCCATTTTTTTGTGATTCGTTGATGCCGAAACCAACTTCCGCAACAGCGTATGAGACTCTATATCCCTTGCAGTTCAGTGATCAAGATGCCGTTGTTGTTGCGATTGTAGATTATTATTCTCTGGTGAAGACACCCTGCAGCAAATTGCCATATTTACTTCGAAAGTCTGGACGAACGTATTCCCGCGTAATTACTGAACCGGCATGATAATAGTTCCATGCGGTTTTGAAAGTTAACATAATTTTTTTTCGCATAATGACGCAGATTTATATGCCATAATATGGCACGATTTTTCTCGAATTGCAAATGCATTGTCGAAGTTTAGCAATGCTCTCCAAAACTTATGGTCACTTGCTAATAAATCTGTCATTAACAGCGGTAAAAGCTCAGCAGTTGTTGTATGTAACGAGAAAAGAACGCTGTCGTTAAAATGCGCTTTAAATTGACGATTAAAATAAATGGTGATACCATTGTTTTGTACGGGAACATCCATATTGTCCTCCATTTTTTTGGTTTTAATTTCTCCAAAACTATTGCTACTATAAAATGAAGGGCAATTTATGCTACTTTATATCCAAGCCTTTTTCCACTCTACTAGATTTAATGCGTTGTAGTCATCAGCCCGTTCTGTTTTGAATTGGGTTACAATGCCGAAAATGACCCCGGAAGTCTGGGCTGAAAAGTTTGGGTCTGCTTTATCAGACAATCTGAACAGGGAGGATGAGGAACCTTCCACATCCATTCAACTCCCTGAACATGTGACAAACCACGAGATCAATCAACATGATGTGGGAAGGACAATGTTTGTCTTTTGGAGGACATCGCAGCCGGAAGGTAGAAGGCATTGAGGTTCCCTGGCGCCGGTTTATCTGCGTAAGGGACGTCTTCAGGAAGTGCGGAATCAGGCCATTCAATGAAGAAATACGTGTAAATTGGCTAGCATATTTTGATCGAGGAAGGGAATCCATCCATGCTGGGTGATGATCGAAGACTAAGATATAGAAGCGTTAGCACTGTCATTTGTCTCATATTATTTCTCGCGGGAAGCGCTATTGGCCTCTATTACTGGCTTGTCGCAGGCCGCGTTCCGGGGCAGGTGATCCTGGAAATAGACTTTGATAAAGGGATAGCCGAATATGTGCCAGATGATCCCCTTGCCCGTCTTGTGCTAAAGCAAAAAATTCATTTGCGTGACATTGTGGAAGCGCTGCAGAAAGCCGCGACCGACGATCGGGTCAAGGGGCTTGTGGCACGGGTTGGCGGCTCGACGCTTAAACTGGCAGGAGTACAAGAAGTGCGTGATGCAGTCGTCTCCTTCCGGGCCACAGGAAAACCCGCGATCTGCTATGCCGAAACGTTCGGTGAGTTTGGGCCGGGAAATGTCTCGTACTATCTTGCGACGGCCTTTGACGAGATCTATCTGCAGCCGTCCGGCGATGTGGGGCTCACGGGGCTTATCTACGAACAGCCCTTTATTCGGGGAACATTGGATAAGCTGGGCATCGTTCCACGTGTTGATGGCAGAAAAGAATATAAAAGTTTTCGGTATATGTTCACGGAAACCAAATATCTGCCGCCGCATCGCGAAGAGATTGTCCAGGTGATGGACTCCCAGTTTTCACAGATCGTCAAAGGGATTGCAGTTTCGCGCAAGAATTCAGAAGATAACGTACGGTTGCTAGCCGACAGGGGGCCCTTCGCTGGTCAGGAGGCTGTGGATGCAAAGCTTGTGGACGGGCTCGCGTATCGCGACGAAGTTTACGATAAGATCAAGGCCAAAGCGGGAGCGAAGGCCGAATTTCTCGATCTGGCTGAATACCTGAAACGAGCGGGAAGCCCGAACGAAAAGGGAACGACCGTTGCCCTCATATACGCAGTGGGTGCGATTGAGCGCGGAAAAAGCGGTTACAATGCAGTAACCGGCGAGATTGTTTTGGGTTCTGATACTATTTCCTCGGCGCTTAGAGAGGCGGCGAAGGACAAGGACGTCAAGGCCATACTGCTCAGGATTGACAGCCCTGGCGGGTCCTACGTTGCGTCAGACACGATCTGGCGCGAGACAGTAAAAGCCAGGAAAGAGGGTAAGCCACTTATCGTGTCGATGGGAGACGTGGCCGCTTCGGGCGGTTATTTCATCGCTCTGGCTGCGGACACAATCGTTGCCCAGCCCGCGACGATTACGGGATCCATCGGCGTGTTTGGTGGGAAGTTGGTGACCACGGGCTTTTGGAAAAAACTTGGCGTAACATGGGACGAAGTGCACACGAGCCAGAACGCCGACGCATGGACCATGACCAAGGATTTTACACCTGCACAGAAAGCCCGCTTCGAGGAATGGCTCGACCGGGTGTACGGTGATTTTACGTCAAAGGTAGCCGAGGGAAGAAATCTTACCAAAGAAGCTGTGGAGAAAATTGCAAAAGGCAGGATCTGGACTGGAGAAGATGCGAAAAAAAACGGGCTTGTTGATGAACTCGGAGGTTATCCCATTGCGCTGAAGAGTGTGCGTAAGGCACTGAAACTCTCCGATAATGCTCTGATCAAATTGAAAGTATATCCTGAGCAAAAATCGTTGCTCAAGCTTCTTTTGGAGCTGAAGTCTGCCACAGGCGAAGACGAAGATTCAACTGCCATTACTCGCACGCTCAAGGAACTTCAACCGATAGCAAGAACTATCAAGACACTTGGATACTCCTCACAATCTGATATACTAAGGTTGCAGGAATTTGAATAATTCTGAGAAGTTGAAATCACAATGCGGTGATGTATGCCTGCTGGTTTTTTTAGAGATGAATTCACTTTACCACATGTACTTCACTGATTAAAGGAGTAGGCCATGAGATTTTTGCTGAGAGCTCTTTTCGTATTGACGTTGTTGACCGTACTTTCCGGGTGTTTTAATATCAAGGTCAACGTTATCCCAGAGGTGCTGCCTCTAAAGGAACGATTAATCTCGGGCGAGGGTAAGGACAAGATTGTTCTCATCGATATCTCCGGGGTCATCACGAGCGCGGAAGACGGTTCTTTCTTAAGTACGACGAAGGAACCGGGGATGCTAGCCCAGGTACGCGAAGAACTCGATCAGGCGCGCAGTGACAAGAACGTCAAGGCCGTCGTGCTGAGAATCAATAGCCCCGGAGGCGGCGTCACAGCGTCGGATACACTCTATCATGAAATAAAAAAATACAAGAAGGAAACGGGCGTGAAGGTCGTCGCCCACTTTTTGGATATGGGAACGTCGGGAGCCTACTATGTCGCTCTCGCATCCGACCAGATCATAGCGCAGCCTACAAGCATTGTCGGCAGCATCGGAGTGACCATGCTCCGTATAGATGCAACAGGACTGATGCAGAAGATAGGTGTTCAGGCGCTGCAGATTTCGTCGGGAGAATGGAAGAGCATGGGTTCCCCCTTCCGTCAAATCTCGCCGGAGGAAACGCAGCTTTTTCAAAACATGATCGATAATCTCTACGGTAAGTTTGTGGATGCTGTCGCCGATCAGCGGAATATGGTGCCTGACCGGGTTCGGGAAATCGCTGACGGGCGTATTTATACAAGCCAGGAGGCCAAGGACAAAGGCCTCATCGATGGCATTGGTTACCTCGAGGATTCCCTGGAAAAAGCGAAGAGCCTGGCGAATGTGACGAAGGCCCGAGTCGTGACCTATTCCCGTCCCGGTGAATATCGAGCCAATATCTATTCAAGGAACCTCATCAACATTAATGTCGGAGAATTTGCTAGGCCAGGCGTGACTTTCGCATACGTGTGGTTTCCCTGATCATTACAACAAAGCGTGCAGTTGGAGCTAACCGGACGTTACTTTGTAACTAATGGGAGCAGGTGCCTACCTGATATAATCTATTTAGCATTTGCCTCGGCTTCAGGCCTCGAGAAGGCCAAGAACATCGTCTTTTCAGTAACCTGGGTACTTTTCTTTTTTTATCCGAGATTTATTGGAAATAATTCCCAATTGAAAGGTTATTCGTAAATTACTTTATCTCCTGTTCCTTTTCCTTCGGCAATATTGGCGAAATAATATCAACAGGTAGCTTGATGAAGGTCTCCAGGAGATTCATGATCCGCGTGCCTACAGCAGTGGGAGAGAGAAAGACGACGTCGGGGTTCGCGAGATCGCCGGAGACATGGACCGGGATCGAGATGAGCGTGCCGCCCATGATATTGCCGATAAGAGGGGTGTTCCGAATGACCCAATTAATCGTTGAAAAAGGCGCCACGAGGACGGTGAGGTCCATCTGTTTCTTCACGAGATTTATCTCGCCTTGAGCGATGAGGTCCATCGATTCCCCGCCGATAAATGCTTTATCAACGATAAATTTCCCCTTATGGATATTCCCGCTCACTATCAAGGAATGATAGGGGAAGCCGTTTCCCCCCAGATCAGGGGCCTGACCACGAAATACTTCAAGCACGCTCAGAACGGAAAATATTTTTTGCAGGGTAGGATAGCGGTAAATTCTTCCATCCATAGCCTCAAAATCCACTCTGCCTTCTAGGGACGAGAGTAGATCCTCACCCGTTCCCTGCGCCTGGATTTTCGAACTTAAGTCAAAGGTTCCGCTAAGATGAACTTCCTCGCCGGCCAGACAGTCGATAGTGGATGCAAGAGGTTCTTTCTTTGCCACAGGAGTAAAAGCAAAAGATATGCTTTCCTGGGAGATTAGAATTGTCCCTGGCATTGAAAGTCCGCAGGTCTTGGTGTTGGTAAATTTCATATTTACCCCGCCCGAGTTCACGGTTATGACAGCTTGAGCAGGAGCAAAGGTAAAGCGTCCGAATTTAACATACGCCGAATTGGCACGAAGGTTCCCCTCTATGGGCGGCACGGGAAAAGATCTGACTTCTTGACCGGTGTTTCTTTTGCCGAGCTGCTCTAGGACTTGTTGGATAGCTTGTATTTCAATGCCGTCAGAGGTGAGGTCCATGTTGAAAGCGATTCCCGCCTCCGAGGTTGCTGCAACGCCTGCCATGGAGTAATGATTCTTGCCCCATGTAACATCGGCGGAGTCGATGGTGAGTACGTGGTTGTCGGCATGGGCAGCGAATTTGTCTACTGTAATCGGGAGCGGCATGCTCCAGGGGATGGAAATGTTGTCACCAGCAAGTTTCCCCTTTACTCGAGACTGAAGCGGTTGATCCGCATGGATCACCGCGTGAATATCGCCATGCATTGTCCCTTTGCCGAAGGTTCCCTGTTTGAATATTCTCCCCAAAGTCGCCTGCGCAAGAAGGCCCGAGAAGGAAACGTCCACTACCTGCTTTTGCCAATTCATGGTCATGGACGCCCGTGTCTCTTGATCCGTGATCGTTAGTCTGTGGATAGCGAAATCCGCGCCGTGCTGTGAAAGATTTATGTAAAGCACTGGCCCGTTTGCCACTGATGCATTTCCCGTAATCGATATGCCTGTTGTTCTCCCCCAGACTAGATGGCAATCGGTAAGAGCAAGGGGAGCATTGATCATGAGCGCAGGTGGTAGCTCGAGTTGGTCAAAAACCCAATCAAGAGTTTTCCTGCCTGCTCTCCCGCTCAAGGTAAGGTCGATGCGACGCAAGGTGTTGGTAATGCGGCTGACCAGGGCCGTTCCGGTCATTGTCGAATCAAGAATTGTCGCCTCTTGCAGCCCGAAGGACAATTTATCGGGGACAAGACTGAAATTCCCTCTTAACAGACCGATCCGTCCCGGCAGCAAGGAAGAACTAAAAACAATTCGGTCAAGACTGCCGAGTGCGGAGATTTTCCATGTCTCGGGCCTGAACAGGGGTCCCTTGAAACTCATTGAGGATATGGTTATCATACCATCGAGCTCGTTTACGCCATGGAGAATTTTATACAATGAGTTGTACTTTGACCGCCATTGGAAAAATTCGCCAAGATGAATGATGGCTCCGCCGTCGAGAACCTCAAGGGCGGGTTCTTTGCGCCCCGTTATGCTCGCGGTAATATGGGACAGCGATGACTTGCCGAGGTGCACGGACGCCTCGGAAATGGTAATTTTATTCTCTTCCGCCATGAATTCTCCATTTACAGCCAGGGGTGAGGGAAGACGAGAAGAGTTGACGACGATGTCTTTTGCTGCTCCCGCTATCTTCAGGCTCCACGCCGCGGGATGGAGAAGGGGGCCGCTGAGCCGAATCGATGACAAGGTGACCGTTCCAGCCAAGTCTTTTACCTCGTTCGAAAAGGTGCCCAACGTCTTGTACTTATTTTGCCACTGAAAAATCTCGGGAAGGTTGATCTCTGCGCGGCCGTTGTAAACGTCGAAGACTGGTGTCGTGCTCTCCACAATCCGGGCGGAAATTTGATCAAGAGATGACGCGCCCATGTGGACGGATAGCCCGGAAGCTGACAGCGTATTGTCGTCAATGACGAACCGGCTGCTGACGTACACGGGAGCAGGTATCCATGGCGATTCCGCGACGAGGCTTTTCACTTCACCCTCTATTTTTTTTCGCCATTCCTCGGGGCGGTCGACCGGTCCGCTGATCTGCATCGACGAGATGGTAAGAACGCCGCGTAGTGATCGAACGTTTTTCAGCACGGGGATCAGGCTTTCCGAGGACGACAGCCAGGGATATATTTCATCGAGTGCAACCGTCGCGTGGCCTGACAAGACTTCCAGTTGGGGAATCCCGTTCCATGCCAGATTTGCGGAAAATCCGGAAAGGGAAGACCGGCCCATAGAAACAGTGAGATCCTTGACTCCCGAATTCACCTCATTAAAGGAATAAGTCCCGCTGAGCAAAAAATTCCCCCACTGTTCAGTGGAAGCCTTGACGAAAATCTTCATATCGCCGGGGGGCGCGTTGAAATGCACGGTAACATTCCGGAGAGAGAGAACATCCTGGCGGCTTCCTCTAAATAGGAATTTGCCCATATCCATTTCCACGACAAGACCCGAGCCGATTGCCTGCAAATAAGCCAGCACAGAGCGGATATTTTTTTTTGACTCCTCCAGGGATGGAAGTTCAGATGATGTCGACTCGGTGATCGTTGCAGGTAGGATGATTCTGACATCGGGCTTGATGATCTGAATCCTCGAAAATAGAAGTTTGCCTTTGATGAGCGGCATGATTTGAGGATAAATGCTGAGCGACTGAAGCGATCCTCGGAAAGTCCTGGGATAGGCGAGGAGCATTTTCTTGATTACCACATGGGGACGGGGGAAGAGTGAAAGATCGATTCTTTCATAAGACATCTTTCCGCCGAGTTTCCTTGAAACGGTGTCTTGAATCCCGCTTTTCACTGATGCCGAATTCAAATAAATCGGAGTCACGATGAACGCTGCGACCATAAGAGCCATTACGATGCCTGAAGACAAGAGCAGTATTTTTTTTCTGGTTGTCATGGATAGAGTCCTGAGATAGCCGTGCCTTTATTCCGAGCTTTTGTCTTTCTATTATACGTGAGGCTGCGCTCCAGATCAATCAAATGAATATCACCCTGGCCTGAAACTTTTTAGGCGCTTTTTTGCCTATTGCAGTCGCAGTAGGAAAATCCATCCTTGAGAAAGTCCGTTATGAATCAGAAAAGAGTCAGCAGCACTTGCAGTTCTGATTTTACTAGTCATGGGGATTTTTTGAACTTGCTATTCTCCGTAGCTTGCTGCGAGGTATTGATTTATTCGCACCTGTAAGATAAGTCCAAAAGCATTTGCAGCAAAGTTCAACATTCCTATGCCGGAGGACCAAGGAGTGAAGCTTACATACCGGATGAGGACGAAGCATTAAGGGGTGAGGGGCAGAAGTGATAGATATTACTTCTACGACCACTTTTTGCGCCAGGAATATAATGAGTACGGTAATCCCGGCTATAACGAGACGTAACGCGGGATAGCCCTATTTCTATTCGAGTTTAGGCAGGATTATGAAATACATGCTATAAACTCCGGTAATGAAGGTAAGCGGTATACAGATAAGTGAGATTATGGCAAGGGCTATCACCACTTCGTTCAGATGGTTGCTAAAGTTTGACATGTACATGTCAAGAATACCGGTTTCTAAGACGGATTTATTATGAACTCCATTTTTAGCACCTCGAGCTTTTCGACGATTACGAAGTACTGGTCCAAGTGGTGTCGGACAGGGCATAGGGAGACAATCGGCGCCCATTTGCAGCTGCTGCCCTTGCCGTTCCTGATGGGGTCGCGACTACAGTTATAGCATCCTCCTCGATATTTTCTGGAACGAGAGTATGAATTTGGACCCATAATGATGCAGATATGCTCGGTTAATATCTCTCCGTTCTTGCCGCTCGCAAGCATTTTAAGTACGTATGGGGTCGCTGAAGTCCTCCAGCCGCAGGCAAGGCTTCAGGATGACTTCCGTAAGCAGCCTTTGCAGCCATAAACATTCTCAGTTTTTCGAAGAACCGATACCTTATGGCCTCCATCGACATTAATCCAGGTGACGGTGGGTTTGTTCTTTTAGGGGATGTAGGCACCGATGGAAAGGTGTCTTGTTAGGAAAAAGCTTGTCTCGTTGAAATCGCCGCGGTGCATATCGATTTTTTCATTTTTTTCGTCGCTGTAACGCAGCGATTCGATAGAGAGGGCCGTCCTTATCGCACTTTGTTATAGAATGCTCCGTATGGTTAGGTTCACCGGCCGCGTCACCGTGTTTCCACCTGGTTTTTTCCGGCCCGCTTCGCTATATACAACCCCATATCGGCCCGCTGCAGCACCGACTCCAGCGTGTCTCCATCAACATATTCCGTGACACCGGCCGAGATCGTGATTGGCTCAGATATTGAGAATTGGTTCTTTGAGATGGTTTGCCTCAGCCGTTCCGCCTGCGTGCGCCCCTGTTCCTTTGCGGTGTGAGGAAGTAAAACGATGAACTCGTCGCCACCGCGGCGATAGAGGCTGTCGTTGTCGCGGATAAAATGGGTGACCACACCCTCCAGCTCCTTGAGAATGTCGTCGGCTTTAACGTTGCCGTAAGCATCATTTATTCGCTTCAGAGAGTCAACATTAAAAACAACAACGGACAGATTCACTTTGTACCGCTTCGCCCGCGCTAACTCATCGTTGAATCCTTTTTCCAGCTTGTCTCGGTTGAATGCTACCCGTGTCATCGTTTCCGGTGCCGACAGGCGTTTCAACTGCTGTTTCATCTGATCAAGGTGCTCGGCTAGCTGTGTCAGTTTCGCTTCGGCGGTTTTTCGCTCGGTAATATCGCGAGTAGCTCCCACGAAAGCGACCAACACACCATTCTCTATCACGGGATTGATCGTGATTTCCGTCCAGATAATATGCCCGTTCTTGCAGATTTGCTGAACGTCCGGCAGCACCACGGAGGAAAACCTGCCCTGCTCGCCCGACTTTGCATATTCGGTTGTCGCCTTGAGCACGTATTTCTGCGACTCATCGGTGAGAAACGTAAACAAGTGCTGGCCGATTACTTCGAACGTGTCATACCCGCGCTGTCCCTTGTCGCTCGAACTGATATAGGTAAAGACGAGTCGAGGGTCAAGTTCCCAGATTACATCTTTGATGTTTTCCATGATGTACTTTGAGCGTTTGTTCTGCCAGTTTACATCTTCAGCATTGCTCATCATTGTCCCCTGCATACAAATAGTCCGCGCTAAAATCCTTCACCGATGCGGTATGCGGGCTGTTTCCCGTGTGCACCAGGTTTAGACAGTACTCTCTTCTTGTTCATTGAACGTCGCGTATTCAAATGCAGGGTTCGTAGCAGACTGAACCGGCCCTGCCGCACCCACATGAGTTGATGCGTAACCGCTGTCTACGGCCGCATGAATCTATCCGAAGTGTCCGTAGGGTATACTGAGGCAAGCATGAAGGTCGGGCGACTATCGGATGTTTTCTATTGAGATCGTTCCTGAACCGAGGAGTCGTGAAAGAAGAATGTATCCGCCGCAGGGCCGGGCCTGTGGGTCCTGCGCAAAGTCGCAGTCATTCTCACCGAAATCACAGGCGCCGCACAGCACTCTTGCCATGAGATCAGGTGCAGCCTCATCGCAGTTTATAAGTTTTGCTCCCCCAGTGACTACAGCCTCGCCCGACCGTATTAATCGATCAACGATAAGAGCCCCCCTGCAGAGCATCTCTTCGTTTTTGCCCGGCTTGTAGTAGACGCAGTAAGGGAGACAAAGTACTCGAACCAAAGCTTCGTTTTTGGCCATGTTGTTTCATTATAACAAAAACAGGCCCTCGGTGCTATAATAACTTCATGAATTATTACCTGGCAAGACGGGCTGTTCTAAAATGGCTTGAAAACCCTTCGGTGTATCAGCTTGCAAAAGATGAGCTGTACGAGCTCGATGACGAATCTTTTCGTTTCTTCCAAAATTGCTCTTCCAAAGACGGGTGCTCATCAAAAAACAGCGCATTTGTCGATTACTGCGTAGAGGAAGGCCTACTCACCACGGAAAAAGTGTTTCATACAGGGTCTGTGGTCGAGCGCGCGCCGGTACCGTCCCTTCGCTATCTTGAACTCCAGATCACTGATGCCTGCAATCTTGCCTGCAAACATTGTTATATCAATAGCAGTCAACGCCATGAACTTTCGGCTGATGAGGTGTATTCCGTTTTAGGAGAGTTTCAGAATATGCAAGGTTTACGGGTCCTTATCACGGGAGGCGAACCACTTGTGCACGGGAACTTCGACGAGATCAATGAAATGCTCCCCGATTTCTTTCTTCGCAAGGTTCTTTTCACAAACGGAACGCTCCTGAAAAAAGACGGAATAAACACGCTGAAGTTCGACGAATTTCAGGTGAGCATCGACGGCATGGAAGAGGCGCACGATTATGTTCGTGGACCGGGGACATTCAAACGATCGCTGAAGACGATACGACGTGCGCTTGATGCGGGGTTTGATGTCTCCATTTCAACTATGATTCACCGTAGCAACCTGTCGGATTTCGACAGTATGGAGCATATGTTCAAAACAATGGGGATAAAGGACTGGACCGTGGATGTGCCTGTTTCGGTCGGCCGTCTTGAGGAGAACAGTAATCTGATTATAAGCCCTGAAGAAGGCGGCAAGTATCTAGGATATGGGTACGGCGGCGGTCTCCATTTGTCCAGCAAGGGGTTTGGTTGCGGATTGCATTTGATGTCCGTCATGGCTGACAGGAGGATCGCGAAATGCACGTTTTATCATGATGAAGCAGTAGGTTCGCTGGAGCATGGCTTACGGGCTGCGTGGACGAAGATTCGTCCGGTATCTCTCAACGAGCTGTCCTGTGCCTGCGAGTACCGGGAAATATGCAGGGGAGGCTGTCGCTATCGGGCGGAAGTGCTGGAAGGAAAAGGAGGAAAAGACCTGTACCGGTGTATGCTTTATGGTATAATATAACTCATTCTATACTTCTTTCTCCTTATCCCTTTAAAGCAGAGTTTAAAAAGACTTTTTGGAAGATAACGTTGTTTCATCGATAAAAAATAAAGAAAGGAGGATATCATATGACAATCAGAAAAGTGACGAAAAAAATGGCGGTAACCTGCAAATGCAAAAGCTCTTGCTGACGAAAAATCCTTCAAGGCATCAAACCAGAACGAGCTCGACAGACCACTGCCGAGCTCGTTATTATTTTATTAGTCTTATTTCCCAAGGGACGCGCCGACTCCTCCATTTATCCTGGCATGACCAATTTTAAGCGGTCTTCCTGCTGAAAACCTGCCGTTCTTCGAAGTTCCTGATGAACTGAGCGACCTGGATGCCGAGAGAAACGCACTTAATGCCATTCATGCAATCATCTGCGTCCTGCTTTTCGAGATGGGTGGTGAGTGTTTCTGTTCCCCGTTTGAAAGTCAGAATATAAGCATTGGTCTGTTCGTCAAAATTCAATCCCACAGAAACCTTATGGTCTTCGATTTCCGGATACATTTCCCGAATTTTGTCTTCTAGTGCGGCATTTGTGAATATCATTGTTCCCTCCTTCGTCCTTCGCTCAGTGAATGGGAATCGAAGCATCGGCGCCGCCCTCAGGAAAGTCCTTTGCTGCCGATGATCCATTTTCGCGCATCGCGACAGAGAAAAGTGACGTCATCCGCCTTCTACGATGCCCCGTTCCTCCCAGAGGAACCAGTTTCCCGTGTCCGAAAGGAACTGGTACGTGTTTGCAAAAATATCATAGTGCTGCTTTTCTTCTCGAATCAGGCGCCGGAACAGCTCTTTTTCTTTTTCTGTCTTTACCTGATTCAGCGTCTTTTCATAGAATTGCTTGCCCTCTTTTTCCATCTGCATGGCGATCTTGAATGCTTCGAGTTCGTCCTGTGTCGCCTCAACTTTTTTCATCATTTCATTCTTCAGGGATTCAAAGATAGTCTTAACGCTGGTGATCGGGCTCACATCCTCGTGGGAGATGTTGAGACCCTTGATGATTTCTGAAATCATTTGCAGGTGTCGTTTCTCGTCTTCTGTTACCGATTCGAACATCTTTCTGCCGGCCGTGTATTTAGTTTTTCGCGCTGCTTCCATATAAAATGCTATTGCGTCAGTTTCCATCTTCTTTGCAATTTCGAGAGCATTCATCCCTTCCTCCTTGATGTAAAGCATCTAATGCTTGAGACATTTCACAGCACCGCAATAATTCTCTCTCGTGGGTTCTGCAGACGCGTTCCTCTACCCCTTCGCAATGCTGAATTAAGTATATCATAATCAGAAAAAGGCATCAACGCGGCCCTGGACGGAACGAGAGAGAGGATGTAATTTTGTTCAGGCCAGTAAGGAGTTTCCCTTTCCGCTCGGATTGGGTTAGGAAGCAGCGACGGGCGCGGGCTACTTTCTCGGTTTTTCTCCAAAGACCTCTTTCACTTTATCGAAAAAACCTTTTGTGATCGGTGTTGCTCCATCCGTATTTAAGCGGTCGAATTCCTGGAGCAACTCTTTTTGTCTTGCAGAAAGCTTGGTCGGGATTTCAACGATAATCCGGCAGAGCTGGTCTCCGGACCCCGAACCGCGCAGATGGGGGAACCCCTTGCCTTTGAAGCGGAAAACATGTCCTGGCTGGGTGCCGGCAGGTATTTTTAATTTCGAGTTGCCTGTGAGAGTTGGCACATCTAGCTCGGTGCCCAAGGTGGCCTGGGTAAAGCTGATCGGAACTTCACAAACGACGTCCTGTCCTTCCCGTATGAACAGGGCATGGTCTTCCACCGTAATAAACACGTAAAGATCTCCGGGAGGCCCCCCGTAGGAGCCTATTTCTCCCTCGCCGCTCAAACGGATCGTATTGCCGGTCTCGACACCGGGAGGAATCTTCACCGATAGGGTCCGTTCCCGTTCAATGCGCTTTTTCCCGTTACAGGCAGAGCAGGGGTCGGTGATTACCCTGCCTTCCCCTCCGCAGCGCGAGCAGGTACGACTGATGCTGAAAAATCCCTGCTGTGTACGGATCTGTCCAGCTCCACGGCAGTTTGTGCAGACCTTGATATCGTCTTTTGATTTTGCGCCGGTGCCGTCACATTCAGGACAGCGTTCCCAGCGGGGAACCCGGATTTTTGTGGATGTCCCGAAGGCCGCTTCTTCAAACAAGATCTTGAGATTGTACCGTAGATCGTCACCGGCCGTTGCTCGCGCCCGACCACGTCCGCTGCCGAAGAAATCCTCGAAGATGTCACCGAAGATGTCGCCCATGCCCATCCCCGCGCCGAACCCACCAAAGCCCGGCCCAGTTCCCTGGGCACCCGGCGCAACGCCGTACTGGTCATAGTAAGCCCGCTTCTGCGGATCGGATAGGATTTCGTAAGCTTCGCTGATTTCTTTGAATTTTTCTTCAGCAGCCTTGTTGTCTGGATTCTTATCGGGATGAAATTCGAGTGCAAGTCTGCGGTATGCCCGCTTGAGCTCTGCGTCAGTGGCGTTTTTGTGAACACCGAGCAATGCGTAATAGTCCTTTGCCATAAATCCTTTCAAATCGAAGCACATCATTTCGAGGAAGCAGCGACCCAAAAGGAAGCAATACTGAAGAGGGCTGCTCCTCACGAGTGCAACCGAACTCTGTTTCGCGTCATCCTATGCGTTTCGATCCACTGCCGCGCTTAAAAAAAAGAGGATAACAGGCAATCCCCGTTATCCCCGGAAAAAATCGCAGTTATTTCTTGTCCTTGTCCACTTCCTCAAACTCCGCATCCACGACTTTCTCACTGGATGCTTTCCCGTCGCCACCCGGTGCGGACGTGGAGGCGCCTGCGCCGGACTGGTCCTGCTCCCTGTTCATTTTGGAGTAGACTTCCTCCGCAAGCTTATGTGACGCTCGGGAGAGCTCCGCCACCGCCCGTTTGATGGCATCGATATCGCTTCCGTCCTTCACTTTCCGTGCTTCTTCGAGGGCCTTCTGAATGTCGGCCTGTTCGGCATCCGTCAGTTTGGAGCCGTACTCTGCAACGGACTTCCCCACAGAATACACAAGCGTATCCACTTCATTCCGAGCTTCGGCGAGCTCTTTCTTTTTCTTGTCATCGGCGGCGTGAGCATCCGCTTCCTTGATCGCTTTATCAATCTCATCCTTGCTCATGCCCGATGACGCCGTAATTTTGATGGACTGTTCTCTTCCCGTGCCAAGGTCCTTTGCCAGCACGTGGACAATGCCATTCGCGTCGATGTCGAATGTGACTTCGACTTGGGGGATTCCGCGAGGTGCTGGCGGAATGCCCACGAGTTCGAATCGGCCAAGCGTCTTGTTGTCCGCTCCCATTTCGCGTTCACCCTGAAGCACGTGGATGGAGACCGCAGTCTGATTGTCCGAGGCGGTGGAGAAAACCTGGCTCTTCTTCGTCGGAATCGTCGTGTTCCGCTCGATGAGGCGCGTGGTTACGCCTCCCAGGGTTTCAATGCCGAGGGAAAGAGGCGTAACATCGAGAAGCAAAACGTCCTTGACCTGGCCCGTAAGCACAGCACCCTGGATGGCAGCGCCGATCGCCACGACTTCATCGGGATTAACACCGCGGTGTGGTTCTTTCTTGAAAAATTCCTTCACCGTGGAAATGACCTTGGGCATGCGTGTCATGCCGCCCACGAGCACCGCTTCATTTATCTGGCCGATATTCTTTCCAGCATCGTTGAGCGCTTTCTTCACCGGTTCTATGCTCTTGCTGACGAGGTCATCAACGAGCTGTTCGTACCGAGACCGTGAGAGCTTGTACAGAAGGTGCTTCGGGCCTGTGGCATCGGCGGTAATAAAGGGGAGATTTATCTCAGTCTCCATGACTGTTGAGAGCTCTATCTTGGCTTTTTCAGCTGCTTCCTTGAGCCGTTGGAGCGCCATCTTGTCTTTCTTGAGGTCGATGCCCTGGTCCTTGAGGAATGAGTCGGCGAGCCACTTGATGACGCGGTCATCAAAATCATCGCCGCCTAGGAACGTGTCTCCGTTAGTTGATTTCACTTCGAATACGCCTTCGCCCAGCTCTAGGATGGAGATGTCGAAGGTGCCGCCGCCAAGGTCATAAACTGCGATCGTCTCGTCCTTCTTTTTATCGAGACCGTAGGCTAGCGACGCCGCCGTTGGCTCGTTGATGATGCGCAGAACGTTCAGGCCCGCGATTTTCCCAGCATCCTTGGTGGCTTGACGCTGGCTGTCATTGAAGTAAGCCGGCACAGTCACTACCGCATCGATCACCTTTTCTCCCAAGTAATCCTCGGCGGTCTGCTTCATTTTTTGGAGAATCATCGCCGAGATTTCGGCAGGACTGAAAACTTTGCCCCGAACCTCTACATGGGCATCGCCGTTGGCTGCCTTCACAATCTTGTATGGAAGGTGTTTCATCGCGACCTGCACCTCGGCAGAATCGTATTTCCGGCCGATCAGCCGTTTGATCGAAAAAATCGTGTTATCAGGGTTCGTGATGGACTGCCGCTTGGCGATCTGGCCGACGAGCCGCTCGCCGCCTTCGGTAATGGCAACGACCGATGGCGTGGTCCTACTCCCCTCCGAGTTCGCGATTACGACCGGCTCCCCGCCTTCCATAACGGCGACGCAGGAGTTCGTAGTACCCAAATCAATGCCGATAACTTTTGCCATGATATCCTCCTTGATTATCTCTGAATCAGAAAACGTGAATACTCAGTTATCAGAATTCAGTTTATGAACTTCTCTCGACACGCCTCACATTCTAATCTTCGATGCCGGAGTTTTACTCACTCAATCACAAATCGGCCCCGTCTCTTTCGGTGGGGGGTTTTTCGCGACGCCGACCTTCGCGTGGCGTATTATTTTGTCAAAATATAGATAGCCTTCCTGGAACACCTGCACGACCGTGTTTTCGGGCGCGTCCGAGGTTGGCACCTGCGTCACGGCGTCATGCTTTGCGGGGTCAAAGAGTTCCCCTGCAGCATTGAAGGATTTGATTCCGAATTTTTCAAGAATGTCTCGGAACTGTTTGTATACTAGCTCGACGCCCTGCCGCAGTCCTTCGTTCACTTCTCCTGTCTCTGATGACTCTGAAGCATGTTTCAACGCCAAACCCAAGTGGTCCACTACAGATAGAAGTTCCAGCGCCAGCTGTTCGTTAGCATACTTACGGAAGTCGGCGAGGTCCCGTTGCATCCTTTTCCGATAATTCTCAAAATCAGCATAGGTCCGCAGGTATTTGCCGTTCGCTTCCGCCGCTTCCCTGGTTTTTTGTTCCAATGCCTGCGTCAATTTTTCGATGACTGTAGAGGATTCCTCCTCCTGTGCCTTCGTCTCGTCATCCTCAGGAGGAACAACCTCGATGTCTTTATTTGATATATCGTCATATTTATTGCTCATCGGTCTATGCCCCTCTGAAATCGCTCATCCAGGAGTTTCGAAAGTAGCTTTGCTGTATAGTCGACGACCTGGATGACCTGTTTATAGTGCATTCTCGTAGGTCCAATCACGCCGAGGGTTCCTAGGACGTTTGCGCCTGTTTTGTAACTGCTTACGACCATGCTGCACCCCTGCATCTCGAAATAAGGGTTCTCGGACCCGATAAAGACTTTAATGCCCTTAGCTGCGACGCTCCATTCCAGGAGCTTGAGCAGTTTGTACTTGTCTTCAAAGGCTTTAAACAGCGCCCGCATTCTCTCGACGTTTGCGAATTCCGGCGTCTCGAGAATCTGAGATGCTCCACCGATATAGATTTTTTCGCTGTCTCGCTCCTGTACCTCCCGGCTGGCGCGATACGTTTCGTCCATCAACTGCGCGAAAAGGAGTCTCTCTTCGCGTATTTTCTCGATCAGACTCTCCTTGATTTCGTTTAAAGTCCAGCGCTCTAGTTCCTCGTCGAGGTAGACGCTAAACCTGTTTAGATCGTGCTGCCGGATGCTTTCGTCAAGTTCGATGAGCTTGTTCTGAACAATACCACTAGCGGTTACGAAAATGATCAGAACTTGTTTACCCCGCAGCCTCATGAACTCGATGTGCCGATATGTCGCTTCAGGCTCACTTGGAGCGACTACGACCCCCGCGCACCGCGAAAGAACGGCAAGAAAGCGGCTCGCTTCCTCCATCAGTTCATTCAGGTTTTCCCCACGCAGGCCAGGCGTCTGACGCAACTGATCATCAAGCTCCTCGGCCTCTTTCTCAATACTGATCAGACTGTCAATATAGTAACGATAGCCCTGATCTGTGGGTATCCTGCCTGCTGATGTGTGAGGGTGGGTCAGGAATCCGAACTCCTCGAGTTCTGCCATGATATTGCGAAGCGTAGCGGAACTGACACCGAAATCATACTGCTTAACCAGCACATTGGATCCAATAGGCAAACCGCTGGCAATGTAGCTATCTATAACAGCCTGGAGCACCTTTCTATTTCGTTCATCGAGATCCATAAGCAATGCTTATTTATGCTAAAACAAGAAATCGTATCCTGATCATCTGTTAATTTTCTTAATTAGCACTCATCATAATAGAGTGCTAATAATTTATCATAGAGACAGTTTTGTGTCAAGCACTTATTTTATTATTGGATTTCATATAGATATAATTTAAAACGAGCTTGATTCAGAACGCTTATAAGAGGACCCTCAACCTTATACCATGGCAGAAAAACCATCCAGAAGTACATTATTCCTAATAACGCGTTAAAACGCGATAGTATAAAATTCAGCCGAAATGCATTTAGAACGCTATAATCCGTCCGAAATGGACGGTTTCTGGAAGAAGCCATTTGCTCATCCTTTTTTACGTATAAACTATGTTAAATGACATGCAAACAATGCTTTTTTCAAAGATACTCGCCTAATGCTATCCACGGCATGATGCTTCTTCAACGGTTTTGCAACAAACTCAGACGTCCTTATTTTATTCGTCGAGGCAGGTCATTTACGACAGCTTGGATTCGTGCTGAATAGAACACGGTTCATCAAACGGTTCCAGACGTATCATCATCCTGAATGCTTCTCATCGAGCCGGTTTTTCTCTAATATTAGTGCATTAGCACCTTAACAACGAGAGCGATAATTAGTTAACATATTGATTTACCGTTGTTTTATAAAGCTGTCCTGAAACACCCTGCAGCTCTACTGCTGGGACGCAAAGGAAATCCTGACGAAGCCAAGATAAGTCTTCAGCCTCTTTGCTCCTTTTTTTAATGTTCCGAAGTCCCGCAGCTCTGCTGCGGGGTAAACCACTTAGTAAAGGGTGTTCAGGGAATTTAATGAGGAGCGATACATTCTCGCTCGTTCAGGCAATCCCCTCGGAGGAGTTTATATTCTCACTCAATGGATCAATGAAAAATTGAAGCAACTTATTGACTTTGCGTGAAACTATAGTGTCAACTACTGTTTTCATAGCTATTCTTTCTTGTTGAATGATAGTGCCGCGAGAGCCATCATTATAACGGATAAAGAGCTGACGACGAAAATGTCCAGAGAGAGCGGGAATTCTTGGCCGAGGGGAGGGGCGCTATCCCGGAGAAGGGCATGCTTCAATGCATCAATGCCGTAAGTAAGGGGGTTGATGAGTGTAAGATGGCGGAGGGTGCTTGGCAATGAGGTGACTGGATACATGGCGCCGGAAAGGAAAAGCATGGGCATCACGAGGAAGTTCATGATGATATTGAACCCGTCAAATGACGTTAGCCTTGTGGCAATCAAGATGCCCAGCGAGGTTATGCAGAATGAAACAAGGGTGGATATAGCTACTACCTCAAGAAGTTGCGTAATAGTCAAATGAATCCCGAGAAATGGAGTCAGCAGCAGGATGATAATAGCCTGGGCCACGGAAATCAAAGTTCCGGAAATCGCTTTCCCCACGACTATAGAGATCCGAGAAATCGGCGCTACAAGCATTTCTTTCATGAATCCGAATTCCCTGTCCCAGACGATCGAAATGGACGAGAAAATGGACGAAAAGAGGATGGTCATGCCTATCATGCCGGGAAAGATGAACTGCAGATAAGAGAATCCCACATGAGGCCTGATGAGCGAACCCATGCCGTTTCCAACAACGAAGAGCCATAGGATGGGTCGAGCCAGCGTGCCGAGAAGCCGGCTTTTCTCCCGGAAGAACTTTTTGAATTCCCGCAAACAGATTACGTAAATCGGCCGCACCTGGATCATCGCTGGGCTCTCCGGTGGCTGCGCACGAATTCTCGGGTCGTTTCCTTATTATCATTGAGGACGTCATCCCTGATAGTTCTGCCGGTCAGTTTAAGAAATACATCATTCAAGGTCGGTTTCTTGAGACTTACGGACAGGGTCTGCATCGGCAGCGTGCGAATCAGCTTAGGGATGAGCTCCTCGCTTTTTTCCGCATCGAGCGACAGCCCTCCGTTCTCCTCGCGAGCAGTTATATGAAATAACTTCTCAATCTCCTGGATTGCGCGACTGTTGTCCGATGTCACAAGATGGATTATTTCACCATGCACCATCTGTTTGAGTCTGGTCGGTGTGTCGAGCGCGATGATTTTGCCATGGTCGATGATGGCGATGCGGCCGCAATTTTCCGCCTCCTCCATGTAATGTGTGGTCATGAAGATGGTTATTTTTTCCTGTTTTCGGAGTGTGCTGATGAAGTCCCAAATGGTGTTTCGCGTCTGGGGGTCGAGTCCGATGGTCGGCTCATCGAGAAACAGCACTCGGGGATAGTGAAGGAGTCCGCGGGCTATTTCAAGCCTGCGCTTCATACCACCGGAGAAGTATTTGACCAGATCGTGTTTTCTGCCTTGGAGTTCGACGACGGAGAGCATCTCGTCAATTCGCTTCTCGGCTAGCTTGCTGTCAAGGTTGTAAAGGTAAGCGTGAAATTTGAGATTTTCATACGCGGTCAGCCCTGCGTCCAGCGTCGTGTCCTGAAAAATGAGGCCGATAGAGGAGCGCACCTTGTCAGGACTTCTGACGCAGTCGAAACCGGCGATCTCGGCTTTTCCTAGGGTTGGTGAGAGGAGGGTGCATAGGATGTTGATGGTCGTTGTTTTCCCCGCGCCGTTGGGGCCGAGAAAGCCGAAAACCTCTCCCTCGTCCACGGAAAACGAGATGCCATCGACGGCATTAAGGATTTTGAACTGTTTGACAAGATTTTGAACACTGATAATGACCATGTCTTATGAACGTTGAACTCCATTTTCCATACTGTTTTTTATTACCACTCCGCCTTGTTTTGCGGCACGTACCAGTGGATAAAATTATACATGATGCCGAGGGGCTCGACCTTGACGCCCTTGAACCGCTTGTGCACAATCGGCGTCGCATCGGGAACATATAGAAAAGCATAGGGTTGTTCTTCTGCCAGGATTGCGTGGATTCGGTAGTAGATTTTTTTTCGTTTTTCAATGTCGAACGTCTGGCGACCTTCGACAAGCAAGCGGTCGACTTCGGAATTCTTGTAACCGATAAAATTGTATTCACCTTTTTTAGTTTTACTTGAATGCCAGATATCATAGATATCCGGGTCACGCCCCATGCTCCAGCCCAGGATGATGGCGTCAAAAGAGCGCTTATCGATCTGCTCCAGGAACGCCTGCCACTCCATAACCCGGATTTTCACATCAATGCCAAGAGCCTTCATGTTCTGCTGAATCATTTCGGCCGTACGAATACGTTCGTTGTTCCCCTGGTTGGTCATAATGGTAAATCGGAATGGTTTGCCATGCTTCTCCAAAATGCCATCGCTGTTCAGGTCTTTCCAACCGACATCCGCGAGCATGCGCCGCGCTTGTGCCGGATCGTAGTCGTAGCTTTTTGCGTTGGGGTTATATGCCCAGGACACATAGGAGAAAGGGCCGGTGCAGGGCCTACCCAGCCCGAGCAGAATCCCGTCAATGATACCCTGACGGTTTATGGCATAAGAAAGCGCCTGTCTAACTTTGATTTCGCTGAACAGGGGATTCCGCAGATTGTAACCCAAATATGTGAATGCATTTGCGGGATAGCGGAACTTAACGTAGTTTTCCTTAATTCGGCGTGTCTCACTATCGCGCAGATACTGAAGCGGGTTCAAGCCCATCATATCCACCCCGCCGGAGAGCAACTCCTCGAACATGGTAGTGCTGTCGGGGATGATGCGGTAGATATACTGGTCGATATTCGGCATACCTTCGAAATAATCCTTGTTTGCATCGAGAACGATTTTCTGGCCTGAAATCCATTCCCTGAATTTATACGGACCGGTACCGACGGGGTGACGGTTGAACGGGTCTGTATTGATGTCCTTTCCGTCCAGCAGATGCTTTGGGATCATGCCCACGGCCCAGCTTTCCAGAGCGGGAGAAAAGGGCTCCTTATACGTCACCCGGAAAACATATTTATTGACGACCTCTGCTTTGGAAACCGCTGTGTACGAACTGCTGTAGGGGGTGACCACTTTGGGATCGATGAATTTCTGATAGGTAAAGAGGCAATCCTCGGCGGAGAATTCCACGCCATCGTGCCATTTGACGCCCTCGCGGAGATAAAAGGTTATAGTCTTGCCGCCGTTTGATATCTCCCATCGCTTGGCAAGGTCACCTATCAGCTTGATGTCCTTATCGTACTTGACCAGACCGTTGAATATTTGGTCGTTAATTGTACCAGATGCATTGTCATTGGCAATGACCGGATTTAGCCGGCGCGCATCGCCGATGGAAGCCTCAACGAAGGTATTCTGGTTGCGTTCAACTTTCTCGCCGCAGGAGGCGAATAAAAAGCCGAGAGTGAATACGATGATCCATAAAGTACCCAGAGCAAAAGTGAGCGATATGCGCGTATGGAAATGATTATTTTTCATTCTTAAAAATTTATGCGGTAGCAGGTCTTATCGTGCCGCATGAATAGTCTTCATGGAAAAAACAAAAGGGTAGGCAAGGGGCCTACCCCGTGAGCTTATCGGAGATTGTCATTTCATGTGCAACTATTTTGCCGGTGAGGGAGTCGGCACCTGCTGCGTGTGTGGGACAAGAGGCAGCGAAGGTGCAGTCTGCGTCTGTGCCGGCGAAACGTTTTCCATGACCGAGCTCTTTTTTGTCGTCGTCAAAGCGAGACCCAGCGATGTGAACATGAACACGATCGCTGCTCCCGTGGTCAGCTTTGCCATAAAACTCTGGGCGCCCCGAGGACCGAAAACCGTCTGCGATGCGCCGCCGAATGAAGCACCAATGTCTGCTCCCTTGCCCTTCTGTAAGAGAACCATCCCGATTAGGATGGCGGAAACGATGACGTGAAGTGATACAAGAAAAATGCGCATTGCTTAACTACCTCCCTTTGTATAACTGCTTAAACCGTTTTTAGCATGCATTACTTGAAATTCACAAGTGCTGCGAAGGACTCAGGCTTGAGACTCGCTCCGCCTACAAGAGCGCCGTCAATGTCTGGTTTGGCCATTAGCGCAGACACGTTCTCCGGTGTTACACTGCCGCCGTATTGAATGCGAATACCTTCGGCTACATGGGTATCGTATAGGGATTTTACCTTCTGCCGGATAAAAGCATGTATCTCGTTTGCCTGGTCCGGGGTCGCGGTTTTTCCCGTGCCGATCGCCCAGACGGGTTCATAGGCGACAATGACCTTCGTCATTTCAGCAGTGGTCACGCCCTTGAGTGCTCCGGTGACCTGGCGGTCGATCACGTCATGCGCCCTGCCGGCTTCCCGTTCACTTAGGAGCTCGCCCACGCAGACGATAGGGAGAAGTCCTTTATTCAAGGCCTGCCGGATCTTCTTGTTTGCCGTTTCGTCGGTTTCTCCAAAAAATTGCCGACGTTCACTATGGCCTATAATAACATACTTGCAGCCCAAATCCAACAGCATTTCAGCGGATATCTCACCGGTAAACGCTCCTTTGTCCTCCCAGAACAGGTTCTGAGCCGATAGCGACATGTTCGTCCCCTTGATGGTATCGCTTACGGCATGAAGAGCCGTAAAGGCCGGGGCAAGCACGATTTCTCGGTCCGTTACGCCGACAACGAGCGGAATGAGCTTGGCGGCCAGGCTTTGTGCCTCGACCACGGTCTTATTCATCTTCCAGTTGCCTGCAATGATCAGTTTGCGTTTTGGATTCATGGGGCTCCTTTTATTGAAAAAAGGTTTACCGCGGAGAACGCTCAGGACGCGAGATGACCCTGATTCCGGAATCCGGGAGTTGACTCCGGTGTCTCGGCGGCGAAACGTTTTTATTCCTTGTCATCCGTCAGCGCCGCGAGGCCGGGTAACTCCTTGCCTTCTAACAGCTCCAGCGATGCGCCACCTCCGGTGGAGATGAAGGTAATGCTGTCTGAAACCCCGGCTTTATGCACGGCCACGTCCGTGTCGCCACCTCCCACGATGGTCGTCGCGTAGGCCTCCGCCACGGATCGCGCTATGGCGAAGGTTCCGCGGGAATAGGCGTCCTTTTCAAACATGCCCATCGGGCCGTTCCAGATGATGGTTTTAGCATCTTGGATCGCTTCCGAGAAGAGCCTGGTTGTGGCCGGTCCAATGTCAAGGCCGACCCATCCCTTCGGAATCTCCTGGGATGTAACGATTTTGGATTCCGCCCCGTCATTCATGTTCTCCGCAGCGACAAAGTCAACGGGCAGGTAAAATTTAACGCCTTTTTCGCGAACGCCTTTCCTGAGTCGCTGGGCCATCTCAAGCATTTCCGGTTCAACGAGCGAGGCGCCCACGTCCTGCCCGCGAGCCTTGATGAACGTGAAAGCCATAGCGCCGCCCACGATGATCTTGTCGACCTTGTTCTGGAGGTTTTCGATCACGCCGATCTTGCCCGAGACCTTGGCTCCGCCCAGGATTGCGACAAAGGGACGAACGGGATTCGCAACAGTCTTCTGGAGATATTCGATTTCCTTCTTCATGAGGAAACCGGCTACTGATTGTTTCACGTGTTTTGTAATGCCGTATGTGGAAGCATGGGAGCGGTGAGCGGTTCCAAAGGCGTCGTTCACGTACACATCGGTGAAGGCCGCGAGGGCTTTTGAGAATCCATCGTCGTTCTGCTCCTCTTCGACATGAAATCTCAGGTTCTCAAGGAGTAAGACATCGCCGGGACGCATCCCCGCGACGAGGTGCTCCACCTCAGGGCCGATGCAGTCTTTGGCAAATTTTACTTCCTTGCTGAGGAGACGATTTAGCCGCAGAGCCACGGGTGCCAGGCTGTACTTGGGACTCGGTTTGCCTTTAGGGCGTCCGAGGTGTGACGCAAGGATAACCTTTGCGCCTGCATCAAGGGCATAGTTAATCGTTGGGAGTGTGGAACGGATACGGCCGTCGTCGGTGATGTTTCCGTTCTCGTCAAGCGGCACGTTGAAGTCAGCGCGGATGAAAACCCGCTTGCCCTTGAGATCGACTTTTTCAATGGTCTTTTTGTCCACGCCGGCCCCCCCAAAAATTCGGTATAAACTGGTAAAAACGATCGCTTTTTTTGAACGGAATTACAACCCCTTTTTCGCCACCATGATTGCCAAGTCGCGGAGGCGATTCGAGTAGCCCCATTCGTTGTCATACCAGGAAATCACTTTCACCATGGTACCTTCCATGACGCTTGTGAGCTCAGCGTCCACGATTGATGAGTGGGGATTGCCCTTGAAATCAATGGATACAAGTGGCTGCTCCTCAAACTGGAGGATCCCTTTCAACTTGCCGTTTGCAGCGGTTCTGAAGGCGTTATTCACTTCTTCCTTCGTGGTTTTTTTTGAGACTTCACAAACGAAGTCAACAACTGACACGTTCGGTGTGGGGACGCGAAGCGACATCCCGTCGAGTTTGCCTTTCAGTTCTGGCAGAACAAGGGACACCGCTTTCGCCGCGCCAGTGGATGTCGGGATGATTGATGTGCAGGCCGCGCGCGCCCTCCGAAGGTCTTTGTGCGGTAGGTCGAGGAGCTTCTGGTCATTGGTGTAAGAGTGTATCGTATTCATGAGGCCATGCACAATGCCGAAGTTCTCATGGAGGACCTTGGCCATGGGTGCGAGGCAGTTGGTTGTGCAGGATGCGTTCGAAATGATATGATGCCTGGCTGGATCGTAGGTAAGCTCGTTGACGCCGATTACGAACGTGCCGTCGGGGTCTTTGGCTGGGGCTGAAATGAGGACCTTCTTGGCTCCGGCGGTTATATGCTTTCCAGCGCTTGCCTTATCCAGGAAACGGCCCGTGGACTCAATTGCGATGTCCACCTTCAGCTCCTTCCACGGCAACTCGGCGGGATCTCCCTTGGCTACGACGGCGATCTCTCTGCCATCGACAATGAGCTTTCCGTCGCCAGCTTTGACGTCAGCCTGAAATTCTCCAAAGACGGAATCCCATTTCAAAAGGTGCGCGAGGGTCTTTGCATCGGTGAGATCATTGATTGCCACGATCTCGATGTCCTTGTTGCCCTGTGAAGCGCGAAACACGTTTCTGCCGATCCTTCCGAATCCATTAATTGCAACTCTGACTGCCATGATGGCCTCCTTGAGGGAAAATAGAAGCAGTAGCAAGCGGAGTAAGGGAACAGACGCTTGCTCCCTGACTCTTGACCCTGTATCTAAACGATTTTATGTATCACAAGCCCCGTTAGAAGCTTGGGGTAGAAGTACGTTGCTTTTTGCGGCATGCGCTCGCCTGCAGCCGCCACTTCCTTCACTTCCCGCACTTTCGTCGGATTCATGAAAAAGACGAGTTCGATATTGCCGTCATGGACCCGTTTGTCGGCCTCAACGGCGTCATTGACGTATTCGATGTTCAGGCCCAGCTTGTGCGTATCCATCTTGATTCCCAGAAGCTTGTCAATGATGAGGTGGTGCAGAATCGAAACGTCGAGCCGCCGGTAGGCAGGCGATTTGCCGGGGAGCAACGCATCCATGTCCGCTGCATCGCGCAGCGTAAGGAGATAAAAGCTGTGCTCGCCCTTGACCCGCATGCCGAATACATGGGCATGGTCGGCGCGGTGAGCCATGGTGTCCAGGATCGTGTGCAGATCCTTACCTTCGGACTTTTTGTCAAAATCAATGCGCTCGATGGTAAAAAAGCGGCCTAGATCGTCCTCAAAGCGTTGGGGTTGAAATCCATCGAGGTTGAAGAGCGCTCGATGCGCCGGAAGAATGGTGAGCCCCGGATCCTCGAGCCTGGCCAGGAACATGGCGACGTAATTATATCCTTCCTCACCCGTTACCGTGCAGGCAGCCTTGCGACGTTCGTTCCGATAATTCAATGCTGTATCGTAGCGGTGATGCCCGTCGGCGATGAAAAAAGGCTTGTCTGCTATCTCGCGCGTTAAGGTTGCGATTCCCTGTTTGTTGGTCAGCCTCCAGACGCGGTGGATTATGCCGTCTCCGCTCTTCACTGCCATATCGGGCTTTCCGCTAATGGCGGCGAGCTGGGATTGCAGTATACCCTGCGGATCGGAGAAGAGCGAAAATATCTGGCTGAAACTCGCTTTGCAGGCGCGCAAGAGGTTCAAACGATCGGTCTTGGGGCCCGAGAGCGTTGTCTCATGGGGTTTTACGATGCCCGAGTCGTAATCTTCAATCCTGACAAGACAGACAAAACCGCGCAACCGTTTGACCTTAGAGCCAGTTTTATACTCCATTTCATAGATATAAAAAGCTGGCTCCTGATCCTGATGCAAGACGTCCGTTTTGGACCATTCATCGAAAAGAGTGGATGCGCGAGTATACCGGTTGTCGTCCTCCGTATCGCCGGGACTCTCAAGTCCGTATTCGAGCCGGACTACATTATTCGGGCTTTTCCGGTAGAGTTCCTGCTGAACCGTCGGCGAGATTATGTCGTAGGGCGGACAGACGAGATCGGCAAGACTGCCGACTCTTGCACGGTTATACACAATTCCTCTAAAGGGGATAATCTTCGCCATTGATAACGTCCTTGCCCTCATGCAAGCCTGAAATGCATCTGAAAAGACTTATTTTATAGCACAGCGCTTGTTTTATTGTCAATATATTATATTTTCAAAATCTCGCAAGGGCAATAATGCCCTTGACCGGCCTCCGGTTTGTCAGTATAATATAAATAAATCATTCTTGTTTACATGCAGGTCACCGCACAAATCGTCGACTACACTCCCTAAAAAAAGATAAGGTATGAAGATATATGCAAAAAATGGGAAAGAGGTTGTCATTGGGAAGAAGTAAGGGGTACTTGCACGCTACAGGCCCCCAGTTTCGGTTCATCCTTTTTCTCATTGGCCTGCTGATATCCTATACTATTTTGCTCCGTGTGTTTCAGAAGCTTGCCGAGATTGTGCAACTCCCTATCTTCCTGCCTATCTCGCTTATTGTACTTCTAATTTTCATTGGCATTGGCGGTATCCTGTATTCCCACACCTTTGTCGGACCTGTAATCCGCATACGAAAAACTCTCGAGTGTATGGCAGAAGGCGATACGTGCATTTCTCTCCGTCTCCGGGATTCCGACGATCCCATGCTCAAGGACCTCGTAGAAGTCATTATGGTAGTGTGTGAAAACAACCGGGCTTCTCAATCGCTGATAGGGGACACGTCGCGGGAACTTTTTAGCGAGATCACTGCGCTTCAGAACAGCATTCATCGCGGTGCGGACAAGACGGAACTTCAAAAGCACTTTGATGAGATAAGCACAAAGCAGGGTATCCTGGAACAGGCTATCAAAACATTCGGGAAACCGTAGGAGCGGCAATGGCGGAAAGCGGCTTTAAAGGAAAAAGCATGAAAATGCTTGCCGAGGACGTCGCTGAGGGCTTCATCACGGTAAACCCGCTTTTTCTGAAAAAATTTGACAAGGATATGATCAAAAACCTTTTCGAGAACCTGAACAGGACGCTTACAGGCATCAGGAACGAGAAACTTGAATTTGGGAATCAATCGGCTTTGAGAATCCGGAACATGAAGCTCCAGCGTATGCACAATGCCGTGATTATCATCAGGAATATCGCACGGGAGAAACGAATCCCGTTATAGTCGCAGTAATAAAAAAAAGTCCGAGGCGGTCACATTTCGTCTCGGATTCAGCACGCGTGCCTCTCACAACAATTATTCGACCGCAGCCGAATACCGTTTCACAAAATCCTCCGTTGTCATTTTCGCCGTCGTGGCAAGCTTCTTTAGCGTTTCTCCCTCCATATCTTCCTTTTCCAGCCTGAGCATATAGCGCCGAGCCATGTGATAATCGTCGGAATTGATGTCTATAGTGCGTATTCTCGTCTTACCTGTCTTGGGGTCGAGAAGGTTCGCGAACTCGATCGGTAGACACACCCCGTCCTTGAGCATTATCATTGCTCCGGAGCCGCCCGAGACGAGAAATTTCACGGCGCTGTAACCGAGGTAGCGCGTATATTCCCGGTCGAAGGAAATGGGTGGATGACAGCGTAACTCGTAGCCGATGTCCTTGGCAATGACCGTGGTCTTGAGGCCCAGGGACTCGAGACCTGCCATCACCCGCTGCTTGAGTATGTCGCCCAACGGGATCTCCGCCAAGCGGATGTTTCCATGGTCGTCCTTGGGTGCATCCTTGAGAAAGGTCAGTTCCTCGGCATCGAACCGCGTTGCAACACCTTCGGCTATGACTGCGACCCCATGGTTTCTGCCGTATGAGAGACGCTTGATAATCGCTCCTTCGAGGATGGCAATGACCTTGTTCAGCGATATTTTGTTCCCGAGTTCTTCGGGGATGAGCGTGAGGGTAGCGCCAGCGCCCATACCCATGCCGAGCGCCAAATGACCGGCCGATCGGCCCATGGCGATCACGAAGTACCATCTGCTCGCAGTGCGGGCGTCCTCCATGAGGTTTTCAACGAGCTGGGTGCCGAGGGAACGTGCGGTTTCAAAACCGAAGGTTGGGACGCCATGTGGAAGCGGCAGATCGTTGTCTATGGTTTTAGGTACGTGGCAGACGGCGATCCGGCCCTGCGCTTCCTGCTCTACTCGAGTGGACGTATAAGCGGTGTCGTCGCCGCCTATGGTGACGAGGTATTTTACTCCGAGACTCGTCAGAGCCTTGATCACATTTCCCATCTTTTCAGGGCTCTTGGTTGGATTGTCGCGGGATGTTCCGATGATCGACCCCCCACGGAGATGAATGCGTGAAATTTCGCCATTATTCAGTATGGTGGTATGGGAGATGTCGCCCTTGGAAAGCCATTTGAATCCATCGTGGACACCGATGACTCCAAGGCCCTGCTTGACTGCCTCGAAGGTTACTGCGCTGATAACCCCGTTGATTCCCGGCGCTGGCCCACCGCCAACCACTACTGCAAGCTTGCCTTCCATAGCTGCCTCCTGCTAGATTGAGACTTTCCTGACCGCGATACAGGCGTGATATTCACGCATCACGCAAATGTAGCAAATCGTGACATGCTTGTCAATACGAAAGGCCTCACCAGCCTCACCAGAAGATCGCAAAATAACCATACATTTTGCTCTTTCGGAATGGGGCTCGCTACGGCCCGTTCCGAGATAAAAAATTTTCATCATGTACTTCTATGTTATAATTATCATAAAGGAGAAAACCTATAATTTATTCGATATGTCGTATCGACCAAACCGGTAAGAGTCACCCATTCTGAAGAAGAAATCGAAAAAATTGAGAAGAAGCCCTTTTCGGTCCCCGACGGTGGTGGGGTCGCAAAGTGTCGGCTTCACTATGAATTAAAGAAGTCCAGCGTAAGCGGCAAGGGCCGACTGGAAACCAGAGCTTTTTTTGAGAATGTCTTAATCGAACTCAGCGAAAAAGATAAGGCTGGCATCCCCCTGTGAGATGTCGATGGGTCTGCACATACTTGAACTTGCAATTGCCAGTCGCTTGCTACACGGTCACCGCATAGAGGGGAGAGTTTGAGAAATCGCAGGTTTTCAAAAGATTATCGTCCTCTTTTCTATAGATACCCCGCAGCTTGCTGCGGGGAGGTTCATTCTGGGCTGTACAGTCGCCGCATTTAAATGAGCCGTTACGACCGATAAACATGGCAATAGACAAGACTATATTCGGCCTTCGCTTCGGAGCGGATGATGTACTCTGCCCCTCACAGGAGGATCTCAGGGTTTTTCTTGAGAGCCCGAAAGAGGAGAAGAGCATGGAGCTGAATGGCGAAGATCTGACGGTATATAACGAGATGCTGGCAAGCGTTAAAGCGTTCGGTCAGTATGATGCACGCGGCACTGTTGCTGAAAGGCTCCAACGGAAGCTGTTCTTCGGTGCCCTGGAGCATGTTTCTTTTTTCAACCCGGCGTTCAAATCGGTGATCGCACAGTACAAATATCACCTCTATGCACTTAAAGCGATTGACTTTAAGAAACCGAAGGGATTCATCAAGTCTGCTGAGGAAGAGATCAGGAGGCTCAATCCGAAAAAAAAAGATGAAGCGACAAGACGAGCCAGACTGCAGGTAATGGTAGAGGAACGGAAAAACACGCTTGAGGTGCTCGAGAAACGCTGGGTGGCATTGGCAAAAGAGCTGAATAACATCGCACTCTATGTCATGGAAAATCTGGCAAAGATAGAGAAGCTCTCGGGGATATCGGTCAGCATACTCGAGGATCCTCAATTGGCCATAAGCGAGGACAGACGTATTATCGACGAAATAAAGGCTCAGTTCAAGGAGATTCTGAAGGATTTCCTGCCTCGGCACCAGGTTGCCAAGCACGACCTCGAAGACGCAAAAAGAGTGGTTGGCATCCTCTCCAGAGAAATATCGGAATTCGTTAGGGATGATTTGAAAGCGCTGACCGAGCTGTACAAATCCATTTACAGCCACGCTCGTAATCCTGTCCACGCTCTCGACAAATTAACGATGAAGACCGAGGATAATGAGGATAAAAGCCTTGAGGATTACCGCAAACTCTTCGTGCAAATCGAAGGAGTGTTAGTCTCGGTCGTTTCAGAGTATAGTTTTGAGATCAAAATAAAGGAATCTTACAGCGAAACAGTGTACCGGGATATCCTTGACGAAAAAAGAAAAGAAATGATCGATCGTGTCCTGGAACTGCTGTTCAAAGAGAACAGGCTATGGGATGATCGAAGATATGCAGAGAGAAGAAAAATTAGGGACCCCGGTTACAAGGGTCCCGAGCGGAGAAATGGGCAAGACAGAAGAGCGGGAAAAAGACGAGGCGGAGGGTTGGGCTGCATGAGACGACCGCATATAAGTGATCCGTTTCGACCGTTATCATGACGATAGACAAGATGATATTCGGCTTTCGTTTCGCAACGAACGATGAACTCTTCCCGAATCAGGACGATCTCAGGATTTTTTTCGAGAGTCCGAAAGATGAGAATGGCATGGCGCTGCTCGGCGAAGATCTGACGGTGAATGGCGGAATGCTCGATATTCCGCAATAAAACGCAAGGGCAAAATTCGATTGACACGCTGTCTGCAACACGCTATTATTTTAATTGTTCATGGACTGTGAACCGGATTCTTCGGGATCATTCCACGAACGATTACAAAGGAGATAAGCATGCATAAGTATTCGATCGATGAAATCATGGAAATGGCGATTCAGACGGAGATTCTCGGTTATCAGTTCTACACCGGAATGGCGGAGAAATTTAAGATAGACGACCGGTTGGTCAAGCTCTTCAGCATGCTGGCGACCAAGGAAAAGACGCATGAAAAGATCTTCAAGGGGCTGAAGGAGTCGGTGGCAAAGACCGGCATAGAGCCGGTGCAGTGGGAAGAGGTCAGCAACTACATGCGGGCCTTTGTGGAATCGGAGTTTTTCCTCGGCACAGCCAAAGCCCTCCCGTCTATGGACCACATCAAGACCGTGCAGGATGCGGTGAAATTCGCGATCGGGTTCGAGAAGGAGACGCTTCTCTACTTTATGGAGCTGAAGGCCATTGTGAAAGAGAAAGGGGCTGTCGAGGAAGTCATCAACGAGGAAAAAAGCCATATAACGTGGCTTGATACATTTAAGAGGGGCCTTGCCAGGTAAGCGCAGACGCTTCGAAAACGGGCATAGAAAATGCGCGATGCATGAATGACGAACGAAGACTTCCCACATCGTGCATCGCTATTTCAACCAGTCACTCCTCAAGCATTTCGCCCACTGTCACGAGAGTAAATCCTTTTTCGCGCAAACCCTTGATGATTGCCGGCAAAGCCTCTGCCGTGTGTATGCCTTTTTTGTTTACATGAAAGACGATGATACTCCCTCCTTTTGCATTCCGAAGCACGCTCCGCACGATCCGCTCCGTTGAAAGGCCCGGATCGGGGTCGCCCGATGCGATGTCATATTGTATCGTCACAAGCCCAGCCTCTTTTGCAAGTTTTGCTATCCGTTCATCAACCTCGCCGTAAGGCGGCCGGAAATAACGGGGTGTCTTGCCCGTGACTTTTTTAATGATTAATTGTGTACTCTTCATTTCTCGGAGCACCCGTGCGTCATCTTTCTCAAGCAGGTGGGGGTGCCAGTAGCTGTGGGCCGCAATCTCGAATTCCTCATGGTCCGCCAGGTACTTTGTTTTCTCCGGATTTTTCTCTACCCATCGTCCGCTTAGGAAGAACGTGGCGGGAGTTTTCTCACGCAGAAGGACTTCGACGACCTTTCCGTCATATTCATCAGGCAAGCTCGTAGGACATGCATCGAATGTTAGCGCAATCCGCTTGTCCCTTTTGCCGTGTTCGATGATTAGACTTTCCCGTGCGGCATGCACCAGCGCCGGTAATCCCAGAAGATAAATAACAGCGGTAACGAGAAAAACGGGGACGATCAGGCGCTTACGGGCGTTTGCTGCGGTTAAAAGGTGCATCAGCATATTGTATCCTCGATTCCGTATTTTTCAGCTTCTCAATTGCATCCGACGCCGTTAAACTCGGATGGGTAGGATGACGACAGGAATTCCCTGATTATAGAATCTTCTCTGTACAGCGAAAATCGTATAGTTGTGGAATAAGCCCGAAAGTACGTTGGTCCTGGGGAATACCAACTGGCCGCCGAAGAAGACGGCATTCGGGAAGCGTTCAAGAATCTGCGGGGTGAGGCTGGCGATTTCATCAACAACATCATTGCCGAACGAGGCATAGGAGGCGGAATAATATCCGTGACACCGCATATAGTGCACGTAGCGGTCCAGCTCTTTTTTAACGTCGTTTTTCATATGAGACACTTCTTCGGCGCCCTTGAAATTTCCGGCATCCACAACGCCGATCTGGATGAAAACGAAATTCTTAAAGGTTCCTCCAAAGAGACGTATGATGCTGAAGAGCGTATGAAGTCCCAGTCCGTTAAAGCCGTTGACGAGCAGGATCGCAGTCTTGTCCTGGGGATCGTACTTTATCTTAAGGTCCTTTTCCGCGTCGCCGGGCAGCGAGGGGCAGGAAGTTTCCGCCGCCTTCACCAGTTCATCAAGCCGCTTGAGGATGTGGAAGGTGTTTTGATAGTGGCGCCGTGTTAGTAGCGCGATGCCGATCAGCGACCCCGTCAAGATCAGGGTGATCCATCCTCCCTCATGGAATTTGATGATAGTCACAGTGACGAGGATGAAGAAGGTGAGCGTCATGCCCAAGCCGTTGATGAACAGTTTCTTTTCCCAGTGGTCCTCCTGTTCGCGAACCTGCCACCAATGGCGCACCATGCCGAGCTGGGACAGGAAGAAGGTGATGAATACATTGATACTGTACAGGACGACGAGGTACGTTACCGAACCGCCCGTGAGCAGCATGGTAGTGAGCGCCGCCCCACCCATCATCATGATGCCTTTCTGTGTCACCAGTCGATCACTCAGCATGGCAAATTTGGACGGGAACCAGCGATCGAGCGCCATGTTCGCCAATACCCGCGGTCCGTCGAGAAAACCCGTCTGTGCTGCGATGAACAGAAGTGCGGTCTCGGACAAGAGTGTAAAAAGAACGAACACGGTTCCTGACTGGCCCCAGTTTCTGGTCATGGTCTCGAACAACACCGCGTTTAGCGTTTTCCCGGACTGGGGAACGACGTGATAGAGCAGGTAGGCCATCATCAGCCCCATGACGACCAGTGAAAGAGATATGGCCATGTAGCGCATGGTGCGCTTGCCGGTCTGCACCTTTGGTTCCCGCAGAATCGGCAGACCGTTGCTTACGGCCTCGATCCCAGTATACGTGCCGGCCCCCAAGCTGTAGGCGCGTAGAATGAGTACAGCCATGCCGGCGAATCCGAGTTCCGCCTGTGTCCTCATTACATCGGCCTTCGTTGCCGCGGCCACCTGGCCGAAGCTCCCGAGGTTCGCGAAAATCGCATAACCGATGATGAAGGCGTGGGTGATCACAAAGGTTAAAAATATAGGGACGAGGGGAAGGACGGATTCCTCCCCGCGCATGTTCATGATAGTGAGGAGCAGAACGCCTGCGAACGCAAAGGGGAGTTTGTAATGGAGCCATGCAGGAGGCAGAAAACTGAACAAAGCATCGGCGCCGCTGGCTACGGAAATCGTGATGGTGAGAACATAATCGATCAGGAGAGCTGAACCGGAGACCATGCCGGCTGTAGGAGAGAGCAGTTTGCTCGCCACCAGATAACCGCCGCCTCCCGACGGAAAAAGCTCGATGATCTGTGAGTAACTTGTCGCAATGATGAACACTGTAAGGCCCGTCATGATCGCAACGAAGACGCTGAGATACATATGGCCGTGGACCGCGTTAAATGCCTCCTCAGGGCCGTAGCAGGATGATGACAACCCGTCGGCACCCAGCCCGACCCAGGCAAAGAAGGCTATGAGTGAGAGCTTGTGAAACAGCGAGCGGTCATCGATATTATGTTTGCCACCAATGATAACGGTTTTTAAACGTTGCAAGAGGGAAAGTTTCGGTGTTCGTTCCATGAAATAATACTCCGTCCTTTTCAAAGTCGCGATTCATGCGGCATCTAAAATGTGTGTACCGCGGACAATTGTCAAGTGTGAAGCAAGGTCAATACCATTATGAGGCATAGGGCAGCCGAAGATGAAAGCATTGATTCTCTTTCAAAACATTTACGCGACTTTTCCAGCTCGGGTTGAAGAAATAATGCAACATCGATGCTTTTTTTGTGCACTTGCCCAGGAAGTGCGCAGCTTTGAGCTTAACCGACGGCTTAATCCTGGGGGTCGTATTTTAGTCGGTATCCGATTCCCGGCTCGTTCATCAAGAATCGGGGTCTTGCCGGATCAGCCTCCAGTTTGTGTCTGAGCTGGGTCATATAGACGCGCAGATACTGAATTTCATTGACGTGCGCGGGCCCCCATACTTCCTTCAGGAGTTGATTATGTGTAATCACCTTGCCGGCATAGCGAACCATGACTATGAGCAGCTTGTATTCAATCGGAGTCAGGTGAACTTCTTGTTCTCCGACGAATACCTGGCGTCTGGCTAGGTCCACGCGCAAATTATCGAGAATGAAGATTTGATCCTGCTGGTCTGTGTTGCGTCGCGCCGCATGTCTCAGGGCTACGCGGATGCGAGCCAGGAGTTCTCCAGCGTTAAATGGCTTAGTAAGATAATCGTCGGCGCCGGCATCGAGAGCACGGATTTTATCCTGCTCCTGCTCCCGTGCGGAAATAATGATGATCGGTGTCTGCGTCCATTCGCGCAGACGCTTTGTGACATCGATGCCGTCGAGATCGGGCAGGCCCAGATCAAGCAAGAGTACATCGGGATTTCGCATAGCTGCCTGCTTCAAACCGTCGTTGCCCGTCTCCGACTCGACCAGGCGGTAGCCCTGGCTCTGCAGCGTTATCCGCAGAAATCGCCGCATCTGCGGCTCGTCTTCGATGAGTAATATGAGTTCCTTGTCTTCATTCATGGCATGTTTGAAAAAATGTTCAAGCCGTTGATACAGTTTCACGGCTGAACCGTTTGAACTGTCAGTTTTGCTCCTCTTCCATGTTCGTCGCTGGAGGAAGGCCCACTGCCGGCAGAGTGAACCGGAATACAGCGCCACCACCTTCACGGTTCTCGGCCCATATTTTGCCGCCATGGGCATTGATGATGGTGCGGCAAATGGCGAGTCCCAGTCCGACGCCGCCGCTTGTGCTGCGGCCTCGAACGAATTTATCGAAGATGTGTTCCTCCTCTCCCGGGGGAATTCCCTGTCCCCGGTCAGCAAGTTCGACGGTTACTGTATAAAAGGATTCAGATGCCGAAAGCTCGAGCGGCGTCCCTGGGGGAGAATATTTAATGGCATTGTCAAATAGGTTCATGAAAACCTGCTCAAGGAGCAGACTGTCAAAGGGAATGAGAGGCAGGTTTCCCTGGAGATTCACCGTCACAGGATGATCATTTAGTCGTTCTCCGAGTCGGTTCAAGACGGCACCCACGATCTCCTCAAGGGGCTGCCACTCCTTATTCAAATTGATCGCGCCTGATTCGAGGCGGGTCATGTCGAGAACATTCTTTATGATCCGGTTCAGATGCTCAGCCTCCTCCTGAATGGTCTGCAGCAATTCCGCGCGGGTATTTCTGTCGAAGGCAATGTCCTTCTGTAGCAGCGTTGTTGCGGCCCCCGTGATTGCTGAAAGGGGTGTTCGCAGATCATGAGATATGGAACTGAGCAGGGTATTACGGAGACTCTCCGTTTCCGCCTTCAAAAGGGCCCGTTGCGCCGCCTCGCCCAAGAACGACCGTTCGATCCCAATGGCTGTCTGGTTCGCAAAGGCCTCGAGATAGTGGAACTGTTCAGGTTCAAAACCATCGCCCGTGTTTTTTGGCAGAATGCCGATCACGCCTATTGCACCGGATGATGCGACGAGAGGCAGATACAACGCTTTGGCGCCAGGGAGCGTGTCCGTGCCGACCCCGGCCGGCTGACGATGTTCGAATACCCACTGGGCGACACTGATTTCCTGTTGGTCCGGCGTAAACGAAGAGGTGCCGCTAATCGCCGGCACCAGATGGTTCTGATCGTTGGGAATAAGGATAGTGACTTGGCTGTCGAACACCTCGCTGATGTGCTTTATGGAGATTTCGGAGAGCCGGACTGTACCCCGCTCCCGGACTAGGTCGCGGCTCAGTTTGTAGAGCGCCGCGGTTCTACGTTCGCGCAATCGAGCGGATTCGGCCTGCTGTCTGACCCGTATCGTCAATCGGCTAATGACCAGGGAGACTAAAAACATTACGGCGAACGTGAGGAAAAACCGGACATTGCTGACAGTGAAGCTATAATAAGGCGGAACGAAGAAAAAATCGAACGCGGCGATGCTCAGAATGGCGGCGAACAAGGAGGGCCATTTGCTTGCACGGATCGAGGTAATAACGACGCTGAGCAGATACAGCATTGCGATGTCCAACTGCTCGAAATAAGGGACCAGGAGTTTGGCGAGTCCCGTACAGGCCGCAACCGTCAAAATGCTCCATGCCCATTCCCGTTTGCGCCAGGTACGGGGACGGCCCGTCTGAGCGGGGTGCATGTGTGGTTCTGAGACGTCGCCCGAAATCACATATACATCGATGTCACCGCTTCCCCTCACGATCTCATCAAGCGGCGAACCGAAAAGCTTGTCCTTCCACCGGGGATGAGTCGGTTTCCCAATGATGATTTTGCTTACATTCCGGCTGCGCGCATACGTAAGGATCTCATCGCTCATTCGCTGGCCGGAGAGCGTCACGGTCTCCGCGCCTAGGCTCTCGGCGAGCCGCATATGGTCAGTAAGCTGTCTGAGATCCTGCTCCGAGGGTCTTACCTTCGAAGGGGCCTCAACGTACACGGCGATCCATTCCGTGCGAAGCACTGCGGCAAGCCGTCGGGCGGCATGGATCAGCCGGATCGAACGCGGGTTCGCGCCTATACATACCATGATCCTCTCGCCTGCCGGCCATATGTTTGTGATCCCTTTGTCCTGCCTGTAGACCTGCATCTGCTCATCCACGCGGTCGGCGGTCCGGCGGAGGGCAAGTTCCCGAAGAGCTATCAGGTTTCCCTTCCGGAAAAAGTTTTTGATAGCTGCAGCAGCCTGCTCCGCCATGTATACTTTGCCGTCCTTCATGCGTTGGAGCAGATCATCGGGTGGCAGATCGATTAGTTCGATTTCATCGGCGCGGTCGAGCAGGAAATCGGGGACCGTTTCGCGAACGGTGATTCCTGTGATCTGGGCAACCACGTCATTGAGGCTTTCGAGGTGCTGCACGTTCATCGTGGTGTAGACGGCAATACCGGCGCCAAGCAGTTCATAGATATCCTGCCAGCGTTTCTTGTGCCGTGATCCCGGAGCATTGGTATGGGCGAGTTCATCAACGAGAATAACGGCGGGTTTGCGGCGGAGGACAGCGTCGATATCGAATTCCTTGAGGACTGTGCCGCGATATTCGACGTTCCGACGGGGCAGAATTTCCAATCCTTTGAGGAGCACTTCGGTCTCTTGGCGGTTGTGAGTCTCGGCAAGACCGACGACGATATCGACACCCTCTGAAAGTTTCTGTCGCGCGGCTTCAAGCATGGCATAGGTCTTGCCGACACCTGGCGCTGCGCCGAAAAATATCTTCAGCTGTCCTTCGCGCTTCCGCTCTTCCTCTGCGCGGGCACGCTGGAGAAGCTGGTCGGGATCCGGTCTACGTTCTTCCATAAATTAGTAAGCTCTTAAGAATGGACAGTGACAACCTTTATCAACTCTATTTTCCCACATTTTTTGCATCCTGTGCAAATTTTTTATAATAAATGAACTGGAACAAAATTGCCGTAAAAAAGTGTTAAAGTGCATTAAAATTATTTAAAGTTGGAAAATTGTCGAACTAAGTGAGGATTTGCCTGCGTTAAATGAGAATGGGCAGGATAAATTGTTTTCCGTTAAGCAAGGGCAGGAGGTCTGGATGGTTCCCCTATTTGACTTTTTCCCCGATGATACTATCAAGCTTGCGACATCACCTTTTTTTGCGGTGTCGTCGGCGTTCAACTCCCCTTTGACCACATCACCTTTGCTATGATCCGCTGCGATATACGATAGCGCACTGATTTTCCCTTCCACGAGTTTATGTGACCTAGTTTCGCGACATCTCGGGAGGACATCATTCAAGGACATCGCTTTCCTCACATCTGTTGTATCGCTCTGGACCAGGCAAACAATGTCCCCTGTCTCCATGATTCCCCCGGCAGCCATCTCTGCACTCTCCGCTTGAATAGGGGAAAAGATGATACTGTTTGCCTTCAATGGGAAGACTCATGATGCCAAGAGATATACGATGATTAAAATCCGTGCGACTATTTTCATGGTTCTATTGCCCATCAAGCGCCAGATTCAGTTCGAGGACATTGACCACAGGTTCGCCGACTACGCCGATCCAGCGTCCATTCGTGTGCTCTTCTATCAGGGCGCGGATCTTGGATTCATCGATACCACGGTTTTTCGCTATCCGATGCAATTGGTACTCGGCTGCAGCAGGGCTTATGTGCGGGTCGAGGCCGCTGCCCGAAGCGGTAACTAGATCCACCGGGATCTTTGCCTCGTAGCCTGGATCTGCTGACTGCAAGGCTTGAATCCGCGCTTGCACTGCCTTCATGAGGTCAGGATTGTTCGGGCCGAGATTAGACCCTGATGACGACCCGCCGTTAAAAGGGTAGGGGGTTGTTGCGGAAAGTCTTCCCCAAAAATATTTGGAGTTCTCGAACTGTTGGCCGAGAAGCGAAGAGCCAACCGGTTTTCCATTCTTTGTAATGATGCTGCCGTTTGCCTGGCCCGGGAAAATAACTTGCGCCAGTCCGGTCACGGCAAGGGGATAAATCAGCCCCGTGATTATTGTGAACAACAGAAGGGACATGAGCGAGTTGCGAATCATGGTTAACATGGTTTCCTCCGTCTTAAACAATATGCAAAGCCGTTATAAGTAAATCGATCAGTTTAATACCTATGAACGGAACGATCAGCCCGCCGACACCATATATAAGAGTGTTATTTCGTAAGACTACCGACGCACCGAGGGGGCGATATTTCACTCCTCGAAGGGCCAAGGGAACCAGAAAAATAATAACCAGGGCGTTAAAAATTACGGCAGACAACACAGCACTCTGTGGCGTTGCAAGGCCCATGATATTGAGAGCCCTGAGCGCTGGATAAATGGAGATGAACGCCGCAGGGAGAATGGCGAAATATTTCGCCACGTCATTCGCTATGCTGAAGGTGGTGAGTGTGCCGCGGGTCATGAGCAATTGCTTCCCGATCTCGACAATCTGAATGAGCTTCGTCGGGTTGGAATCGAGGTCCACCAGGTTGCCTGCCTCCTTTGCGGCTTGGGTCCCGCTGTGCATGGCCACCGCAACGTCAGCCTGAGCAAGGGCCGGTGCGTCGTTTGTTCCGTCGCCGGTCATGGCTACCAGCCTTCCGCCCTTCTGATATTCACGGATCAATTTGAGCTTGGTCTCCGGCGTTGCCTGGGCCAGGAAATCGTCGACGCCTGCCTCGGCCGCAACTGCCGCCGCGGTGAGTGGGTTATCGCCGGTGATCATGACGGTTCTGATACCCATTTTACGCATATCAGCGAATCGTTCCTTAATGCCGCCTTTCACAATATCGTTCAGCCGTATGACGCCGAGCACCTTTGGACCTTCGGCTACTACGAGCGGTGTGGCTCCCTGCTTTGCGATGTCATCCACGATCGACCGAACATCGACAGGAAACATACCACCTTTTTGTTTGACATACTGTTCCACGGCGTCGACCGCGCCCTTGCGCACTTCCCGGGGGCCGAGGTTTACGCCGCTCATCCTGGTTTGGGCAGTGAAGGGCACAAAAACTGCGCCGATGCTATGAAGGTCCCTCGCTCGAAGTGTGTATTTCTCTTTCGCCAGGACGACGATGCTTCTTCCTTCCGGCGTTTCATCGGCAAGAGAGGCAAGTTGTGCCGCGTCCGCAAGCGTTGAAACATGTACCCCTGGAGCTGGAATAAACTCCGTTGCTTGGCGGTTTCCAAGCGTGATTGTGCCGGTCTTGTCCAGGAGTAAAACGTCAACATCTCCGGCCGCTTCTACGGCGCGGCCTGACATGGCGATCACATTGGCTTGAATCATCCGGTCCATGCCCGCGATGCCAATTGCCGCGAGCAGGCCACCGATGGTAGTTGGGATGAGGCAGACCAGAAGCGCCACCAAAACGGTGATGGTCACAGGGCTCCCCTGGCCCGCGGCGTTAACGCTGAAAATGGAGTAGGGAAGCAGCGTGACGGTTACGAGCAGAAAAATGATCGTCATTCCCGCAAGTAAAATGTCGAGAGCTATCTCGTTCGGAGTTTTTTGGCGTTTTGCACCCTCGACCATGCTGATCATTCGATCGAGGAATGTCTCGCCCGGACTCGATGTAATCCGCACAACGAGCCAGTCGGATAGGACCATGGTTCCGCCCGTTACCGCGCTCCGGTCCCCGCCGCTTTCACGGATGACCGGTGCGCTTTCTCCAGTCACGGCGCTTTCATTTACCGATGCCACACCCTCGATTACTTCGCCGTCCATGGGGACGATATCGCCTGCTTCCACCAAGACGATGTCTCCTTTTTTGAGTTGCGAGGAAGACACCGGACTAACTTCTGATTTAAGTTCAGGATTGGCAATTTGTTTGGCCATGACATCGCGCCGCGTTTGGCGAAGCGCTGAGGCCTGTGCCTTACCCCTGCCCTCTGCCATGGATTCGGCGAAATTGGAGAAAAGCACCGTTATCCAGAGCCAGATGGATATTTGCAGAATGAATCCAGGCGATGCCTCGCCCTTGCCGGTAAGGACGGCATGAAAGAACAGAAGCGTCGTAAGAATGCTCCCCACCTCCACGACGAACATGACAGGGTTCTTGATCTGGTAGACGGGATTGAGTTTTTTTATCGAATCCCACATCGCCTGTTTGAGGATTGTTGGTTCGAAGAGAGATTTCTTTTTAGACTTGCTACTCATTGTCACTCCTCCTGTAATGATTCCTGCTAACGCGCAGCCATCAACTTTTCGGCGATCGGTCCGAGGGCCCAGGCTGGCATGAACGTCAGAGCGCCTACGATCACGATGACTCCGATTAGGAGCGCCACGAACAGGGGCGTATGAGTTGGTAGCGTGCCTAAGCTTGCCGGTACCTGTTTCTTCTTTGCCAGAGATCCCGCAATGGCTAGCACTGGTATGATCACCCAGAACCGGCCGAGGAACATGGAAATGCCGAGAGCGGTATTATAGAAAACGGTGTTTGCGTTTAAACCCGCAAAGGCGCTGCCGTTGTTGTTCGCGGCTGACGAGAAGGCATAGAGAATCTCTGAAAATCCGTGTGGCCCAGGGTTTGCGACTCCCGCAACTCCCGCTTTTGTCGTAACCCCGACAGCCGTTCCGATTTTGACCAAGGCATTAACAATGAGCACCACGAGCGCGGCCATCTTCATCTCGAACATCTCAATCTTTTTGCCCATATACTCAGGTGTGCGGCCGACCATAAGGCCTGCTATGAAAACCGTAATGATGGCCATGATCAGCATGCCGTAGAGCCCGGAGCCCACACCACCAAAAATGACCTCCCCTAGTTCGATAAGCGCCAGCGGGTAAAGGCCGCCCATTGGGGTGTAGGAGTCATGCATGGAATTGACCGAGCCGTTCGAGGCTGCCGTGGTCGCTGTGGCCCAGATCGTGGAATTCACGATCCCGAAACGGGCCTCCTTGCCTTCCATGTTGCCACCGGGCTGGAGATTGCTTGCCTGCTGATCTATGCCGAGCGAAGGAAAGCGTGGATTGCCGCCCTGTTCGCTCCATGTGCATAAGAACGTCAGCGTTACGAGCACAATGGTCATTGCGGTGAGGAGCGACCACCCCTGTTTCATATCCCCCACTATTTTGCCGAAGGTAATGCAGAGAGCGGCTGGTATCAGCAAAATAGCTAGTACCTCCAGAAAATTGGAGAATGCTGTTGGGTTCTCAAAGGGATGGGCTGAATTCACGTTGAAGAATCCGCCGCCGTTTGTGCCGAGCTGCTTTATGGCGACCTGAGAAGCAACAGGTCCAAGTGGTATGATCTGCTCCTTCATTTCCGCTTTCTCGGTCACGGGGTTGCCCTTTTCATCCTTCACCGGGTTGCCCTGGGCATCGAGCTTCGGGTTATCATAGGTGATGGTCTGAGTAAGTGTCACATTCTTATTCGCGCTGAAGTTCTGCACAACTCCCTGCGAAACGAGCAGCAGCGAATAGATCAGCGAAAGCGGAATCAGGATATATAGCGTAGAACGGGTGAGATCGACCCAGAAGTTTCCGATGGTTTCCGCAGAGTGCCTTTTGAACCCACGGATCAATGCAACAAGCACGGCCATGCCTGCTGCTGCTGACAGGAAATTCTGTACTCCCAGTCCGACCATCTGGGTGAGGTAGCTCATCGTTGTTTCGCCGCTGTACCCCTGCCAGTTGGTGTTTGTGATAAAGCTGACGGCAGTATTAAAAGAAGAATCAGGGGAGACGGACAGGAACTTCTGTGGATTCAGCGGCAGTATTCCCTGTAGGCGTTGTAGGAGATAGAGGAAGAGCAATCCTGTAGCGCTGAAAACCAGCACAGCTCCGGTGTACTTTTTCCATCCCATCTCTTCCTCCGGCTTAATGCCGCATAGCCGGTAGAAAAGGCGTTCAACAGGGCTGAGCACGCGGTCTAGGCCGGAAGGCTGTCCTTCGTAAACCCGCGCCATGTAGACCCCGAGAGGTTTTGCGAGAAGCAACAAAACGCCAAAATATAAAATTATTTGCACAATATCATTGCCAGTCATGAGAATGTCTCCGGTTTAAGAAGTGCTATCATGAGATATATTAACAAACCTACGGCGACTAGGCCGCCTATCCAATAGAATAATTCCATAGTGATCCTCCTAGACTCGTTCAATGAGCTTCATGAGCAGCCAGCTGAATGCGAATAACGCTATACAGATCCCAAGATAGACAATGTCCATCGGCTACCTCCTTTTTCATGACCAATTTATATCACAATAGATAATTAATATGCTATTAAGATTCATCGAAAAAGAATAAAAATAGTATAAATGCTTTTCCTGGGTTCTCGTGGGGCATAAGTTCTCAACCATTCAATATTTAATTGTATATTAGCTTATTTTGTGATGCAATACTTACAATATAATTTAAAAATAATAGCTAACTATCAGTAAACTAACAACTTGAGGTCATGAACTTGCTATTCCACGCAGCTTGCTGCGTGGTCACCTTATAGAGGGAAGAGTAAGAGAAACCGTAGGTTTCTTAGTTGAAATCTTTCCTTTATACCCCGTCAGCTTGCTGCGGGGTATTGATTCAGAGGCATGAGCCTGAAGTTAACGGATCGGCGTGAACCTGTTCAGTTGCTGTCCCAGTACATGGAAACAAAAATACTATATTTTCAGAAACAGCGCCTAACAGCGTTTTGCGAGAACAAGAGGCCTGCAAACCTATCTTCCGCAGTTACCCAACGGATGTTTTATAATTCAAGCAGTCAGCTTTTTTAAAAAGTCAGATTCTGAACAAAATCTTGGACTTTTATTGGCCTTATGAAGTAGCGACAGCTTGAGCCTCTGAAGGAGAAGTGCACAGTCTTGTGCGATTCGCTCGCGATGCGCAACCTGATCGTTATATTCCCCGTTGGCAACAACGCGTTCAGTGATCTTTTTTCTGAGAGTTCCTCGGTGCAGCAGGATAAGCCCCCTCGGTTGCTTTCAGCGGGTGCAATTTCCGCCTGGAATGCGTTTATAGCAGCTCAAAGTGAACTAAATTTGTGATAATTGACAAAAAATAGGCTAAGGTTGACTGAAAAAAAACCGGAACCCTGAAAAAAGGGTTCCGGTTGTGCTGGTTCCTATACATGATCTCTCAGATGTCATAGTAGAGGAAGAATTCATAGGGATGGGGCCGAAGACGGAGGGCATCCACTTCTTTGGTCCTCTTATACTCAATCCACATCTCGATGGCGTCCTTAGTGAACACGTCACCCTTCATTAGGAAAGCGTGATCCGCTTCGAGGTTGTTGAGCGCCTCGTCGAGCGAACCGGGCATGGACGGCACATTGGCTAGTTCTTCGGGCGCCATATCGTAGATATCCTTGTCCAGCGGCTGGCCCGGATCGATCTTGTTTTCGATGCCGTCCAGACCGGCCATGAGCATGGCAGCGAAAGCGAGATAGGGGTTGCAGGAAGGATCAGGGAACCTTACTTCGATACGTTTTGCTTTGGGGCTCGGGCTGTACATCGGGATGCGAACGGAAGCGGAACGGTTCCGGCTGGAGTAAGCCAGGTTTACCGGCGCTTCGAATCCTGGCGTCAGGCGCTTGTAGGAGTTCGTCGTAGGGTTCGTGAAAGCCGCGATTACTTTTGCGTGCTTCAGAATGCCGCCGATATAATAGAGCGCAAGCTGGGACATTCCAGCATATTGGTCGCCGGCGAAAAGGGGCTTGCCACCCTTCCAGATGGACTGGTGGGTGTGCATGCCTGAGCCGTTGTCGCCGAAGAGCGGTTTGGGCATGAAAGTCACAGTTTTGTTGTGTCTCTTCGCCACGTTCTTAATAATGTACTTGAAATACATGAGATGGTCTGCCATTTTGACCAGTGGGCTGAAGCGCATGTCGATCTCGGCCTGGCCTGCGGTTGCAACTTCGTGGTGCTGTTTTTCTACATAGATCCCGACCTTTTGCATTTCCTCAACCATCTCGGTGCGGATATCTTCCTGGCTATCGATCGGAGGCACTGGGAAGTAGCCCTCCTTATGGCGGGGCTTATAGCCCAGATTTGGATTTTCAACGCGGCCACTGTTCCAGATACCTTCCACGCTGTCAATGTGATAGTAGCCCTCGTGGGAATTCTGGTCGAAGCGGACATCATCGAAGATGAAGAATTCAGGTTCAGGACCCATGTAACTTGTGTCACCGATGCCGGTAGATTTCAGATAGGCTTCCGCCTTCTGTGCGATATGGCGCGGGTCACGGCTATAGCGCTCCTTGGTGATGGGGTCTACGATGTTGCAGATAAGCGAGAGCGTGGGGTACTTGGTAAAAGGATCCATCACCGCAGTTTCCGCATCCGGGACCACGAGCATGTCGCTCGCATGGATGGCCTGCCAACCGCGGATACTTGAGCCATCGAACCCGAGCCCGTCTTCAAAAACGGCCTCGGTAAGTTCGGCAAGCGGCGCAGAGAAGTGCTGCCACAGCCCTGGGTAGTCCATGAATTTGAAGTCCACCATCATTGCCTTGTTTTCTTTTGCCAGCTTCAATACATCGTTGGGTGTCATCATGTTCCTCCTCTATTATAATTTAGTTCTTAGTTTTGAGTTATAAGCCTTTGTCTCTGAACTGTAAACTCACGACTCAACACTCTCCGTTCGTTTCTAGATCGCCGCTTCGCCCCGTTCACCGGTACGAATCCGGATGGCTTCGTCAACAGCTGTTATAAAAATTTTGCCGTCTCCAATCCGGCCTGTTTTGGCCGATGTTTCTATGGTCTCAATTATTTTAGGCACCAAAGAGTCTGCGGCAATGACCTCGAGTTTGACTTTGGGAAGGAAGTCGACAACATACTCAGCCCCGCGATAGAGCTCAGTGTGGCCCTTTTGCCTACCGAAACCCTTTACCTCGGTTACCGTTATTCCCTGTATGCCGATGGAATTGAGAGCATCCTTCACTTCATCGAGTTTGAACGGCTTAATTACCGCCTCGATTTTTTTCATGATAGGTCCTCCTGTAAGACTATTTTTAAAGCAATTTTAATGCTAGTTATAAAGAAGTGTAATATCAAAAAGTTAGAAATTACTAAAAGGAGGGCATGTGCACAAAAAATAATCATAAGCCTAAAAATTAGGCAAAATTAGTTTTTTACTCTGTCGTTTTTTTGGATTTTTTCCTCTCGTTCTATCCGTTCACCTTCCTCAAGGAATTTCGACGAGATTTCCTTCTCAATATCGTCCTTAAGCTGATCAAGTGAAATTAAGTCTCCTTTTCTAAGCTCCTTGAGTTTCGCGTTAATATCCCGATAGCGGGGGTTGATGCTCTGGACTTGCTGAAATTCCCGGAGGGCGCTGTTGGTATTTCCCGCGCCTTGGTAGGCAAGACCAAGGTCATAACGCATTTCGACATCCGCCTGCTCGTCTTCGCCCATGCCTTTCAGGTTAGTGAGGGCATATTCAATTTCAATGATGGCATTTTCGAATTCCCCCTTTTCCATGTAGCAGAGTCCAAGCATATAGCGGCTATGAACAAATTTTGGCCCTCCTTCGGTGGGCAGATTGAACTCCGCGATGGCGTCATCGAGAAGCCCCATTTCCTTGTAGGCAACGCCGAGGTTATAGTGAGAATCAACGTCCTCATAGGTTGATTGTTCGACACCGCGCTTGAATTCCTCGAAGATTTCATCGAGGCTCTGCTCCTTGGCAGCGGCAGACTGATCAGGAACTGCTATGCCGCTAAGATCATCCCTGAGTTCTGAAGCGAGGTCGAAGTAATCGTTGGACTTCTGTTCCTGTCTCCCAGCGTTGGATGCATGACTATCCTTTTGCAGCTCTTCTCCCAGGTCAAAAAACTCCTCTTCTTCGGTTCCCTGGGTCGGGCCAGCAACTGCGTCTGCTGGGTCCTCCTCTATCCAGGGAGGATCAGACGGCTGGTGGGTTTCGGTTTTCCGCGGCGTTGTGGGAACAGGTGGTTGCTGCTCTAGTTTCTTCAGCGCTGAAATCTCGCTCATGAGATCGCGAACAGCCTCTTCATCCGAGGCACTCAACGGCAGCTCTTGATCCGTGGGCTGGGCAGAAAGGGCTCTTTCCAGGTCCTCAACAGCGTCGGCCAAGCGGGTGAATTTCTTTGTCTCTTCCTCCTCCCGTGAAATTTCGGCAAGACGCGCAATAGCCTGCTTCTCATCGGGGTTTAGCTCGATGATTTTCGCATAATGCTTTTTGGCTTCATTAAACAGGCCTTGCTGATAGTAGAATTCAGCCTCAGCCCACATTTCGTTGCTGTCGACTTCGACAGACGGTTCCTGGACAGGCTCTTCCCCGGCCTGTCCGGAAAACTCTTCCTCCCCTTTCGGCTCGATGGCGGTCTCCGCGGTTATTTCCACTAATGCCGATTTCTCGGCAACTGGTGTGGTTTCGTCAACAATGATCTGGGGCTCGATTTCCGGAGTGGTTTCCCCATTGCTTGGTGGCTCCTGTTCATCCGGTGTGGGTTGCTCGATGAAATTCCGGTAACCGCTTTCGGTGACGGATGATTCGACGGCAGGCGAAACCTCCTGGACAATGTGTGGTGGGGTTAATTCAGACTCAAGATAGTCGGTACTGAAGGAACCTTCTTCAACACCGTGTTGGGATTCTGGTTCAGAAGGGGTGGTGAGCAGGGCGGAGGAATCGACCTCCGCGGTCTGGAGCGCGTCCCCATGGAAGCTCTCGAAAACGCTCTCATCGGTGGGAGCGGGTTCGTGGGCGGGCAATTCCTCCGATGGGGGAGGCGTTGTTTCGACTTCCTGAACGACTTCGGCGGGCAGGTTATAAGCCGTATCATGGGTGTCAGGAGAAAACACTGTTGGTCCTGTCTCTGCAATATGTAGTTCATTGGTCACGGCGATTACCGGAGCCACCTCGGGCGTTTCCACAAGGGGTTCGCCAAAGAGCTTGGACTGGACCTCTGCATTGGTAGGGTCAATTGCCAACACTGTCCGCAATATTTCTTCTGCTTTGTCCTGCATTCCTCGCGCGGTATAAAGATCGGCAAGGATGATCATGTGCGAGGCCGACTTGCCCATCTGACCGAGATCGCCATAGAGATTGCCCAACTTGACGCGGATCTGGATGTTTTCAGGGGATTTTTGCGCCAGGTTCTCGAGCTGTTCAAGCGCTTTTGTCGCTAATCCGTACTTGACGAGGACATCAATTTCAGCACACGCTTCGGTGATAGCCGGGTCTATGACTTCCGGTTCAGGAGCCCTCTCCGCCGACGGGATGACGGACGGAGTTTCCATGATCGGAGTTTCGGTATAAGGCGGTTCTTCGACCGGCGTTTCCAAATCCGGGATTGTAGACTGCCATTCAACAGGTTTCCATTCGACCGACTCCACAACAGAAGCAGAAATTTTCGGCTCTTCCGGCTCAGCTGAAGGAGAAATGGCTATGATCGATGTACTCAGTCGATTGCACAGTTCGTGGGCCTCAGACATTTCGGGGTTGATATCGAGGGCCCGCCCAAGCACTGCTTTCACACCGTCTCGGTTACCCTGATCATAAAGGATTTCAGCTGCTTGGAGAAAAGTCCGGGCGGCATCATCATCCCGTCTTACGGAGATATAAAACTCGGCCAGTTTCAACCGCCCCAGCGTGTAGTTCGGGAACGCGGCAATGAATTTTTTCAGGCTAGCTTCGGCTGCATTCTGGTCGTCCTGTGCGATGAAGACGTTGGAAAGAGCCACTGCCATATTAAGCGCCTTGTCATGGTCTTTTCTTGATAGATATATCGTATATAGTCTCTGAATGGAATCTATTCTGTCGGGGGCCGCGTCGATGATTCTCCTGAGCACCAGTTCCGCATCATTGTCTTTACCAGCGTTGATAAGCGCGTCCACGTAGGTGTCGGCTAATTCCCGGTTGTCGGGATCGTTTTCAAAAGCGGGCTTCAGGGCTTTACAGGCTTCGCTGAATTTCCCTTCTTTAATATAGACAATGCCGGCTTTGTGATAGACGTCTTTGTTTTCGGAATCGAGAGACAGAACTTTTTCGAACAGTTGGCGGGCGTCATTGAATGCATTTTTCGAGAGGTAAACATCCGCGGCGTCTAGATATGCCTTTGACGCTTCGGCAACCATGCCCTGTTTTGCATACATGTCGGCGAGTTTGATCCGGAAAGCGATGTTGGCTGAGTTCAGGTCAGCCATTTTCTGATAGATGCTGAGAGCTTTGCCCATATCCTTCTGCTGGGTATAGTAATCTGAAACGATCTTATAACTCTCTAATGCGTTACCGGTAAGGCCCTTCTCCGCGTTCAGATCGCCGAGGGCGAGATACACCTCAATATTTTGGGGGTCAATGTTAAGGGTTTTTTTATAGAGGGCGATGGCTTTGGATGTAAAGCCGTCCGAGGCTAGAATATCAGCGGCCCGCCGGTACGCCTCAACAGCATCGGCTTTTGCGTCCTTTTTCATGCATAGGTCACCGATGGTGTTGTAAAGATTGGCGTCATGCGACGATTCGCATAGGAGTTTTTTCCATTCCGCAATGGCCCTGTCATATTGGCCCCGTGCAACGAACTTCTGGGCCTCTGCCATTACGATATTTTTGTCGAGAGCCATAGAATAAAAATACCATAAAGCTCGCCGGAGTGTCAACATGAACGTCTTCGCAATCTTCGCAGACTTCTGTGTGAACGGAGAGATTACCCATATTCCGCCTTGATTTTGATCGAGAATCATGTTAAATATAATTATAATGACAATTCGCATAATTCGAACTTATCCGGATCCTGTATTACGTATCAAAACGGCCCGGGTTGAAAAAATTGATAATTCCCTGAGTCAGCTCATACAAGACATGATCGAGACAATGCATGCTGCGCCGGGAGTCGGACTCGCAGCCAACCAGGTAGGGGTATCGCTCCAGCTAGCTGTAATCGATCTGAGCAGCAGGGAGGAAGATCAACAGCGTCATCCGCTCATGGTCATAATCAATCCCGAAATCCTTTCCTTGGATGGGACTGTTGTTGAAGAAGAAGGGTGCCTGAGCATCCCTGACTATGCCGAGAAGACGAAGCGCGCGTCAAAGGTCAGGGTGCGCGCCCAGGATCGAACGGGAAAATTTTTTGAAATTGCCGCGGAAGGTTTGCTGGCAAAGGCCTTGCAGCATGAAATTGACCACTTGAACGGCATCTTGTTCATCGACAGGCTCAGTCCCCTCAAGAAAAGCATCTTCAAGCGAAGATTCAAGAAACTCGCGGTTGAACAGGCATAAATCACCAGTCAAACCCCGGGAATCAGGCGACTTATTCCGGCCGACCGACGGTAATCGTGCTTATGATCAAACATAGCACGAGAACCATCGACAAAACTGCCGTTTGTAGGAGTCCGTATCCGCGATTCAGGACATCCGACATGAAACTTGTTTACATGGGAACGCCGCACTTTGCCGTACCGCCGCTTCGCGCGCTTGCAGCTGGGGGACATGAAATCGTCGGTGTTGTGACACGGGTCGACAAGCCAGCGGGAAGAGGCAGGGTTCTTGCCTCGCCTCCGGTAAAGCAAGCTGCTGCTGAAATGAAGCTTCCGCTGTTTCAGCCGCGGCGCGTTCGGGAGCTCGAATTCATCGCCAGGCTCCAAACACTGAACGCTGAAGCCATTGTGGTTGCCGCCTACGGACAGATTTTGCCGAAAGAGATACTGACAATCCCGAAATTTGGCTGCATTAATATTCATGCATCGCTGCTGCCGCTCTATCGCGGCGCCGCGCCAATCAACTGGGCCATCATGCACGGCGATGCCGAGACCGGGATTACGATCATGCAGATGGATGAAGGAATGGACACTGGCGCGATGCTTCTGCAGGAGAGCATTCCGATCGATCCGAAGGATACGGCGGGTTCTATGCTTGAAAAGCTTTCCTCACTGGGCGCCCGGCTCATCTCTGCGGCATTGCCGTTGATTGCCGCTGGGAGTATTGTTTCCCGCATACAGGACAATTCGAAGGCGACACTCGCACCGCTTCTTAAAAAAGAAGATGGGTTCATTGACTGGCAGCTGTCCGCTGTCGAGATACACAATCGTGTTCGCGGACTATCCCCTTGGCCAGGCGCGCACACATCCCTGGATGGGAAAATGATCGAGATCCTTGAGTCGGAGGCAATGGCTGGCAAAGGGGGGGAGCCAGGCGTTTTGGCCGAAGCGGAGAAGGGCGTGCTGGCTGTCGGCACCGGTTCCGGACTACTCCGAATTGTAGCGCTGCAACCGGAAGGGAAAAAGCCTATGACAGCTGCGGATTTTTTACGGGGCTACCACGGCCTGGCGGGAAAAAAGCTGTCAAAGAAGTAATAAATCAATAACCCTCAATGTTGTGTTGAGTTGACCCTGAACATTGAATTTGGCGGATACTTATGCCGGAACCCCAAAAAAGAATCTTTATTGGCCTTATCGTCTTCTCGGTGTTTCTCATCACCGCAGTTACGGTGGGGCTGTATCTGATCCCCTATATAGGGCTCAGAAATATCCATCCCTTTGCACCGGAGATTGTTTGTATCACCATGGGAACGGTGATCGCTGCACTTGTCATCGGCGTGGGACTGCTCATCCTGACGCTTGTCCGAGGCAGGGAAATTTTTTTTGCATCACGGCTTCGTGGGATCGTAATTGAAGTGCTCTTTCCCATTATGATCGGCATTGGAAAAATCCTCGGTATCTCTAAGGAAAAGATTCAGCAGTCCTTTGTCGAGGTGAACAACCTTCTGGTCAAGGCCAAATGCAGCGATATTAAGCCTAAACGCATTCTGCTTCTCATGCCCCACTGTCTCCAGTTCAGCGACTGCGCCATCAAAATAACGAGCGATGCCTACAAGTGCCAGTCCTGTGGCAAGTGCAAGATAAAAGACCTTGTCATGCTTGCCAAAAAACATGACGTGCATCTATCTGTTGCGACGGGAGGAACTCTCGCCCGGCGGAGGGTCGCGGAGGCGAAGCCTCAGGCCATCATCGCCGTTGCCTGTGAGAGGGATTTAACGAGCGGCATTCAGGACGCCTACCCGCTTCCCGTGATTGGTATTTTGAATGACCGTCCCTTTGGCCCCTGTTACAATACGAGCGTCGATATTAGCAAGGTTGCCGAGGCGCTCGAATTCCTCGCGAACGACCGCTGTGAGCCTCGTTAGAAAACGCCGAAGATGGATTCTTACGGGCATTGATTTTCGAACGCCATTGCAGGGGCAGGTTAAATCTGGTGAACTATATCGATAAACCGCGGGAGAAAGCGGTCGAGATCCTTCATCGTGTGGAGGAGGGCTTTTTTGCCGACTCCTTGCTCGAACAGGCGCGGCAAACCTTCGGGGCGCTGGACAGCGCGTTCATTCTTGAACTCGTCTATGGGATCCTCAGGAACCGCGCCCGGCTGGACTGGGCCTTGAATCTCCTTTCTGCTCAGCCTTTGGAAAAAACCGATGCCTGGACTCGGAACATCCTGCGAATGGGCGCCTATCAGCTGCTCTTTCTGGACCGGGTTCCTGCGAGCGCAGCGGTGAATACGGCAACTGAGCTAGCGAAAGTGTACGGGAAAAAGCAGGGCTATGTAAATGGGTTACTCAGAAATCTCGACCGAAGGCGGAGTGCGATCTCCTTTCCTGGACCGGATGATCTGGTAAAACGTCTGGCTGTTCTCTACTCACACCCCGCGTGGCTGATCAGACGCTGGCTCGAACGATATGGTGCCCAAACCACGGAGTCGCTACTGGGCACCAATAACCTGCCTGCATCGCTTGTGATCAGGTGTAATACCCTCAAGGTAACGAGAGATGAGCTGAAAGCGTCCTTGGCATCGCAAGGGGCTGAATCGCGGGAAACATCCTATTCGCCGGTCGGGCTCGAAATTTTTTCGTCACCAGGCATCCGCGCACTTTCGGCCTATGAACAGGGTTGGTTCATGGTACAGGATGAAGCGGCCCAACTTGTCAGCCTTCTGCTTGCTCCTGGACCAGGCCAAACCGTCCTCGACGCCTGCGCAGCGCCTGGAGGAAAAGCCACGCATCTGGCCGAACTTATGGGGGACCGCGGAACTATTGTAGCCCTTGATAGCGATCACACGCGGGTCGCTAGAATCCGGGAAAATATCAGCAGGCTTGGGCTGAAGATCATTACCCCAGAGAAAGGCGACGCGACACAGTATCGAGAACGCTCGTTCGATAAGGTCCTGATCGACGCGCCGTGCTCGGGTTTGGGCGTTCTGCGGAGGCATCCCGACGGCAGATGGCTTAAGAATGAGCGGATAATCTGGGAGCGGGCAGCGGTTCAGCAGCGGATTCTAGAAAATTGCGCGAACCTGCTAAATCCTGGTGGGGTGCTCGTCTATGCGACCTGCACAACAGAGCTGGAGGAAAACGAGGGGTTAATCACCGATTTTCTCACCGGAAGAAGAGGCGATTTTACAATCGATGATCCCCGTCCGTTTCTACCCGTACAGGCTGCAGTTTTTGTCAACGATACGGGATTTTTTTGCACGTTCCCTAACACATTGGGCATGGATGGCTTTTTCGGGGTGAGGCTGGTGAGGAAACACTAGGAAAAGACGGCTGGGGATGGTATTTGCCAACCCCTGCTATTCGGAAGTTCTTGCATCTTAATTTCAATATGGTAAAATACATATTCCGCTGCGATGCGTCTAAGGATTGCATCCTCCAAGGAGGTACGAATCCGATCGTCCTCTTCACGATCATTGCCTTCACCCTTGATCCCTTGCCATAAGCGGGGAGGAGCTTTTGAGAAAGGCTTTTTTAATTGAAACAGTTCCTGAAAAGTCTTGTTATTTTTATTGCACTTGTTGGTATCGGCATTGTCAGCGCCTTTGCCGTCGTTGCCCTTCTCCTCCGCCAGGAGGAGGTGCGCGTGCCCGATCTTGCGGGCCAGGACATCGTGAGCGTACTTGAAACGGTTAGACAGCTGGGCCTGGAAATCAAGGTCGACCGGAGAGAGCCCAGCCAAACACTGCCACAAGATACCATTATATCACAGATCCCAGCGCCAGGAAGCGGGATAAAAAAAGGACGACAGGTACGGGTTGTCGTGAGTCAAGGTTCCAGTGAATATTTAGCGCCGAAGCTCGTGGGTGAAAATTTTCGCAAAGCCGACATCATGATTCGGCAGGCCGGTTTTTTCACTGGGGCAGTATCGAGGGTCTCCTCCGACAGCATCGAACGTGACATGGTGATAGCCCAAGCCCCACAGGCGGGTAGTTCGCTGGAAAAGGGTGGTACCCTCAATTTACTGGTGAGTGCCGGCAAAAAGCCGAAGATCTTGAGCATGCCGGAGCTAACTGGCAAACCGCCAGAAGAGGCATTAAGAATCGTTGATCGGCTTTATCTGCAGCACCGGGTACTGATGCGGTCCGCAGGCTCAAATGCCGCGGGACCGAACCGGATTGTGATTAGCCAGAAGCCGACCGCAGGCTATCCTGTATCAACCGATGCAATAGTGGATATCGTGATAAATAAGTAGGGGTAGCCCGATGCGGTTGCTGACGGTCAGGCGAATGTTTTACGAATCCGGGTCTCGTTTTAGAATAGTTTTTAACTATCTGGGAATCAAATCCGTTACCCGCAAAAAACGCGAACGATGCTAAGGAAGCCTAAAAGTTAGACATGAGCCCTCATTGATCGCCACGAAATAATTTATTATTATAGATTTTAATCTCAAGGGAGTCACATGACCTATAAAATCAGGGTAGCGCCCTCCATTCTTTCCGCTGACTTTTCCAGACTGGGCGAGGAGATCAAGGCCGTTGAAGCTGCGGGCGCGGACATTATTCATATCGACGTAATGGACGGACACTTTGTTCCGAACATCACGATCGGGCCGATCATTGTGGAAGCAGCACGCAGGTCCACGAAACTTCCCTTGGATGTACACCTCATGATCACCAATCCCGAATTGTATATTGCCGATTTTGCAAAAGCGGGGGCCGATTACCTCACGGTGCACGTCGAGACCGCCTTTCACCTCAATAGGCTTGTCCAATCCATCAAGGAGCATCAAGGCGTGAGGGCGTCGGTGTCCTTGAATCCGGCAACCCCGCTTTCGAGCTTGGATTATATATTGCCGGAGGTGGATATGGTGTTGATCATGTCCGTAAACCCCGGGTTCGGCGGACAGGCCTTTATTCCATCAGCGCTAGACAAGATAGCAAAACTCAGGAAGTTGATCGATGCACTGGGCCTCAAGACCGAGATCGAGGTGGATGGAGGCGTTAAGCCCGATAATGCCGCAGCTGTCATCAATGCTGGCGCCGACATCCTCGTCGCAGGGTCGGCGATCTTCGGCAAGAAGGACTACGCAGCGGCGATCAGGGGTATTCGTGGAAATTGAATAGTCGTCGGTGCTATTGAAATTTATATGTTATATATTGATCTCTGTATATTGAATTTTGAAGTTATTTTCCGGAGGTGCATTCCATGACTATTAAAAGGCAGACAGTAAAAATTCCCTTCGAACTCAAGGACGTGAAGGAGGCTGTTCTGTACCGCGAAATGTTCCCCTATTCGAGCGTACCGAGAATCGTGCTTGAAGACCGGCTTATTCAAACCAACATCCCGAAGGACATTTGGATCACCGACACGACGTTTCGCGATGGGCAACAGTCCCGGCCACCCTATACGATCCAGCAGATCGTCGATATCTTCGATTTCCTTCACCGGATGAGCGGCCCCAATGGAGTGATCCGCCAGTCAGAGTTCTTTCTTTACTCGGAGAAGGACCGTGAGGCGGTGCGGCTCTGCCTGGGGCGGGGATACCGTTATCCGGAAGTTACTGGATGGATTAGAGCAAATAAGAACGATTTCAAACTTGTGAAGGAAATGGGTCTCAAGGAGACGGGCATTCTTACCTCGTGCTCGGACTACCACATTTTCCTGAAGTTGAACATGTCTCGACAAGACGCTATGAAACAGTATCTCGGTATCGTGACGACGGCGCTTGAGCAGGGCATCAAACCACGCTGCCATCTGGAAGACATTACCCGGGCTGACTTCTACGGTTTTGTCATCCCCTTTGCGCAGGAATTGATGAAATTGTCGGAATCGTCGAAAGTCCCCATCAAGATCCGCGCTTGCGATACCATGGGCTACGGATTCCCATTTCCCGGCACGGCGCTTCCGCGCGGAGTGCCGGAAATCTTCTACGCGCTCATTCATGACGGCGGCGTACCTTCAGAACAGCTTGAATGGCACGGCCATAATGATTTTCATAAGGGGCTGGTAAACGGCGTTGCCGCGTGGATGTATGGCTGTTCGTCGGTAAATGGCGCGCTTCTTGGATTCGGTGAGCGTACAGGCAACACTCCCATTGAGGCAATGCTGATGGATTATATCAGCCTTACCGGCAACGATTCAGGCATCGATACGACAGCGATCACTGAAATGGCTGAATACTTCCAGCGTGAGATGAAATTCCCGATCCCGTCCAACTATCCCTTCGTTGGCTCCGAGTTCAACTCCACGAGCGCTGGCATTCATGCCGACGGCATGATGAAGAATGAAGAAATATATAATATCTTCGATACCATGAAGATCCTGAAGCGGCCCATGGGCGTGATTATTACAGACAAGTCGGGGGTCGCTGGCATCGCTCACTGGGTGAATAGCCACTTGAACCTGGACGCGGACAAGAAAATCGACAAGCGCCACCCGGGCCTTGCCAAGATGCATAAGTGGGTGATGGAGCAGTACGAGCAGGGCAGGACCACGAGCATCTCGCACGACGAGCTGTTGGAAAAAGCGAAGAAGTATCTGTCCGAGTATTTCGTCTCAGATCTCGATAAACTGAAGAAGAAAGCGCAGGAGATTTCTCTCCATCTCGTCGAGGAAATGGTGGAACGGAAAGAGATGCGCACGATGGAGCACGCGGAGCAGGAGTCGGTCCTGCAGAAGCTGCTGGACGATAACGCCTTCATACAATTTGCCTACGTCGTGAATGGCGAGGGGAAAAAAATCACGAAGAACATCACTCAGATCCAGTACAAGGCCCAGTTCGAGAATTCGGGGCTGGGGGACAACTTCTCGGATCGTCCCTGGTTCATCAGCCCCGTGAAGGATGGTAAAAGCTTCGTGTCGGATTTTTATACGTCGAAGATAACTGGTGCCCTGTGTATCACGGTATCGGCGCCTATTGCCAGCGACAGCAACAACATCATCATCGGCGTTTTCGGTGTGGACATTCGGTTCGAAGACCTGGTGCGGGCAGAATAAGAAAATCCAAAAGCCGCGAATATAACGCAAAGGGCCTTGCGGTTCCTTCCGGAATGCGAGGCTTTTTTATTGCAAAACAGCGCTGATACAGTGCCTCGAATTTTTTTTCTGATTCTTACTCCGCGTTTACCGTAGATTCATCCACTATCAGATTACGATGCATCTCTGCTCGCGTTAATTATGGGTAATGTTAAGACGCCCAGTTATTACCAATAATAATAGAAGCCGCTTATAATAATAAACCTAAATTAGGCAGTTTAAAAGCGAATTAGTCTATTCAAACCTGACATCAAGGTGCTGTTCTTCAGCGGATATACCGCCTATGTCGTTAATCAAAAAGGCTGCTCGACAGGGATCTGATTTTTTATAAAACAGTCCTGAAATACCCAGCAGCTTGCTGCTGGGATGAAAAGGACATCCTGGCGAAGCCAGGATAAGTCTTCAGCTTCTTTGTTGTGCTTTTTTAAGGTTTCAAGTTCCGATGCCCCGCAGCTTGCTGCGGGGTAATTCACTTTCAAGCCTGTTACTATGAACGAACTGCTCAGAAAAAAAAGGTCGATCCTCGACCGCTGAACCCATGCCTCAAGCTACCCTTGGGCGTGTTGTTAGCCATGCTAATCCGTAGTCAGATGCTGTTTTCAGGATTCATCAAACTGTCTCGCATTGCACCGCCCACCTAAATTGTTTTGCCTTGGGAAGTCAGGCAGAGTATAATCTCCTATGTCGCAAAAACTGCGTGACAAGACTGATTCTCTGCTCTCTGCGGAGCGCGGAACGGTGTATAAAGCCCGCGGCGCCGAGGTGGAGGTCGCGCTAGCCTATCCGAACTCCTACCATATCGGCATGTCGAACATTGGCATGCATCAGATCTATTTCCTGCTGAATAGGCGAAATGATACATCCTGTGAGCGGGTGTTCTTGCCCGATGACGAAGATATCAAAGAGTATGAAGTGAGCCATACGAAACTATTCAGCCTCGAAAGCAAACGGCCTATCAGCGATTTTGACATCCTGGCATTCTCGGTCTCGTTTGAGCAGGATTATCTGAACATCCTTGAAATGCTCCGGCTCGCTGGCATTCCCCAGGAGAAGGAAGAAAGAACATCCGGATACCCCATTATCGTTCTTGGTGGCATCTGCTCGTTTTTCAATCCCGAACCGCTTACGGATTTTTTTGACCTCGTGATCGTGGGAGAAGGCGAAGAGGTTATAGGCGAATTTATCGACATGTTCAAGGCGAACCGCGGCTGCGACAGACACAAGCTCCTTCTGGCATGGAGCCGGATCCCCGGCGTGTATGTTCCCGAGTTCTATGAAGTCCTGTTTAGTGCTGACGGCACGATAAGGGAGCGCAAAAAAAAGGAGCCCGGAGCGCCGGACAGGATCGTCAAACGCACGGTCCAGGGACTCGACACTTCTGCGGCTGCAACAGTCATTCTGACGCCCCATACCGAATTTAATGATCGCCGTTTGGTGGAAATAACGCGCGGCTGCGGCAGGCACTGCCGCTTCTGCATGGCAGGGTATATCTATCTTCCCCCAAGAAACCTCGGCATCGACGCAGCAACGGATCAGGCGCACCGGGCAGACGATCTCTGCGGCAGAATCGGGCTTGTGGGTGCCGCTATTTCGGACTATCCCTCGATCGGCGAACTTTGCACCGAGATCAGGGGAAGCGTTTCGATCTCTTCACTACGCGCCGACTCGGTAAGTGAAGACCTCATTAAATGTCTCGCGAAGAGCGGTTACAAAACAATTGCTGTGGCACCCGAAGCCGGGTCGGAACGGCTCAGAAAAGTCATCAACAAGGGAATTAGAGAAGCCGACATTCTCCGGGCAGCAGATCTTATCTTCAGTCACGGTATTCCGAATCTTAAACTGTATTTCATCATCGGGCTGCCCACCGAGACCATGGAGGACATTGAGGCGATCATCGCGCTTGCGAACCAAGCGCATGATGTGCAGCTCAAAAATGCACGGCCACTGGGCAGGATCGGAAGGATAACTTTGAGTGTCAATTCTTTTGTTCCCAAGCCTTTTACGCCGTTCCAGTGGGAGCCCATGGAGTCCATCGAAAACCTGAATAAAAAGATCCGCGCTCTTGACAAGTCAGTAAAAAGAATCGGGAACATGAACATGATCCACGATCTGCCGAAATGGGAATATATCCAGGCATTACTTTCGCGCGGCGACAGGAGGATCGGAAGGCTCATCGCTGCCGCCCACGAACATGGAGGCGATTGGAAAAAGGCATCGAAAGCAACAGGCATCGATGCTGGCGTTTACGTGAGCCGCAGACGCGACTTTGACGAGATCTTGCCCTGGGATTTTATTGACATCGGTGTGAGAAAAGAATATCTTAGAAATGAGCACGAGCGCGCGCTTGAAGGCAAGTTTACGCCACCCTGCAAGGTCGGTTCTTGCAAGACCTGCGGAGTGTGCAAATAGAGCATTAGTTATTCGCGGATGAACCTGGTAGGAAGCTCATGGAAATAAGTCTGCCCGATGAAATTGACAAAATGAAAGAAGGATCAACGTATGCAGAGTGTTGAGGGAAAAATCTGGGATCTGCCAGGATTAACAAGCAGCCCCTATTTAACTATCCCAACGCTGAACGACCTGCAGCGAATCGCCCATGCTTTCACGACGAGGAACAAGAATCTCGGCGCGCGGAACAGAGGAATCAAAGTACCTTCTGACTGGGATGTTGTTGCCAATCTCTTCAATATTAGAGCCGATCGCGTGGTTACGGTGAATCAGGTTCATGGCAACACCGTCGTTATCGTGAATGACCACAACTACCTTGCTATGCAGACAATAGAGGCTGATGCTATGATTACGAGCACGCCGGGCATCGCCATCGGAGTCGAGACTGCGGACTGCGTCCCAATCCTGCTGATAGATCCGACGGTCCCCTCTGTTGCAGCTATCCATGCAGGGTGGCGGAGCACAGTGAGGAGCATTGTCCGCAATACCGTGAGAGTGATGCATAAAAAGTTTGGTTCGGACCCAACGCATCTGATCGCTGCTTTCGGTCCAGCCATCGGACCGGAATGCTACGAAGTAGACGAGCTGGTCATGGGGCCGGTACGAGAAGTTTTTCCCTTCTGGGCGGACCTGGTGTCTCCGCGCGGACAAGAGAAATGGAGTCTGGACCTGGTCAAGGCAAACAGAATGGAGATGCTGCAGGCCGGGCTGGAGGCAAAGAACATACATTCACTGGGAATGTGCACCTCCTGCAGAAGGGACCTGTTCTATTCCTTCCGGGCTGAGGGAAAGACCGGGAGGATGCTATCAATCGTGATGATTAAGCCGCAAAAATAATCTACTGCAAAGCCGTCATGTTAGAGAAGAGATGCTTATCAAACAATCAAGATTCATTTTCTAGATTTTTGTGAGAGTATTTTCCCCTATGTCGATTTCAGACAACATTAAAAAGGTTAAGGACAGGATCGCTTCAGCGGCGCGGCACGCTGGCCGTGATCCGTTATCTATTAAGCTGATCGTTGTCACTAAAACCGTTGATGTCGAGAGGATTCGCGAGGCTGTAGCAGCGGGAGTGGGAGACCTCGGCGAAAACCGGGTCCAGGAGGCAAAGGAAAAAATCGAACAGACCGGCTCCCTTGCGTGCTGGCACCTGATCGGACATCTTCAGTCGAACAAGGCAAAATACGCAGTGAAGCTCTTTGATCTCATTCACTCTATCGACAGCATTGAGCTGGCGCAAGAGGTTGACAAACAGGCGGCAAAGATCGGGAAGATACAGAATATTCTCATCGAGGTGAATATTTCCGGTGAAGCGAGCAAAGCCGGTATCGCAGCCGTTGATGCTGCTAACCTTGTCGGAAAAGCTGCGGTTCTGAAGAACATTTCGATCAAAGGGCTTATGACCGTGCCGCCTTTTTTTGGCAATGCAGAAGAGGTAAGACCATATTTTAAAAAATTGAGTGATTTGTCGGCACGAATCAAGAACGAAAATATTTTGCAGGTATCCATGGGAGAATTATCTATGGGCATGAGCGGCGATTTTGCAGTTGCTGTGGAAGAAGGCGCTACCATGGTAAGGGTAGGTACGGCAATATTCGGGGCGAGAGCCTAGGATAATTTCGTCATAGAAGCAGAGGGGAAAAAGAAGACCGAGGGCTAACCTCGTGACTCCCCCCCATTATCAAAAGGAAAACCCGAACAGGAGTTGGAGGATACATGACAATCAATGCAAAAATCGCATTCATCGGCAGCGGGAACATGGCTGAGGCGCTCATCAAAGGATTGATTGTGGCGGGAACTGCGAAGGCGAATCAGATTATGGGAACGGATGTTTCGACTGACCGTCTTGACCATCTCAAAAAGACCTACGGTATCAGCGCCGCTAAATCGAATATCGAAGCCGCGCACGAGGCGGGGGTCATCATCCTGAGCGTCAAACCCCAAATTATTGAAAGAGTCTTGACAGAAATATCCTCCGTAGTGGATGATAAAAAGCTGGTCATTTCCATAGCAGCAGGAATCGCCCTTGCGAAGATCGAAAAATCCTTGAGAGAAACGGCCCGCATCGTGCGCGTCATGCCGAATACGCCAGCACTCGTGCTAGCGGGAGTGGCAGCGCTGTCTGCGGGAAAGAATGTTACGAACGAGGATCTCGCCCTCGCACAGAGTATATTTAACTCCGTGGGCAGAACTGTGATAGTTGATGAGAAACTTATGGACGCGGTAACCGGCCTCTCTGGGAGCGGCCCGGCTTATATTTTCATGATCATCGATTCACTCTCCGACGCGGGCGTGAAGGTCGGTCTGCCCCGGTCGCTTGCGCTCGAGCTTGCTGCACAGACTGTTTACGGCTCCTCCAAAATGGTGTTGGAAACCAATGAGCATCCCGGCAAACTTCGGGACATGGTGACGTCCCCGGGCGGGACCACGATCGAAGGGTTGCATGCACTCGAAAAAGGAAAGCTGCGGGCCACGCTCATGAATGCCGTGGAGGCGGCAACAGCGCGGAGCAAAGAGCTAGGAAGTCAATAAAAACCATCGTATCTAAGGAGTCGAAAGATCACGAGATGCAGGGAGGAAGAATGTTCGTATTCGGAAATGTCATTCTGGGGGTTGCCAAGGTGCTCGATGTGGTATTGAATATCTATATGTGGGTCATTATCATACGTGCGCTCATATCGTGGGTAAACCCGGACCCCTATAACCCGATTGTGCAGTTTCTGACACGTGTTACCGAGCCGGTGCTCAGGCCGATCAGAAAGCTGGTCCCGCCTTATAAAATCGGCATTGATCTGTCGCCACTCATAGCTATTCTTATAATTATTTTCTTACAGTACGCCGTCGTCGAAACGCTCAGGCGCGTCGGTTACTCTATGGGATAAAAAAGAGATTTTGCCACACAGTAAGGGAGGCAATGTATGGTTGAAGGTTTCAAAGTGACCCCAATCGACATCCAACAGAAACGATTTCATATCGGGTTTCGCGGTTATGAACGCACCGAAGTGGAAATGTTTCTCGACCTGGTACGGGATGAGATGGAAACGCTAATTCGCGAATTGATGGATCTGCGTGAATTCAAGCAGTCCTACGATCAGCGGCTTCGCGAATTGATCGAAAAAGAGGAAGTGGTCAAAAAAACGATGTTTATGACCCAAAAACTTATGGAGGACCAGAAGGACAACGCGCACAGGGAAGCGGCGCTCATCATCAAGGATGCGGAAATCCGCAGTCTTCAGATTGTGGGAAGCGCACACGAGGGGAAAAGTCGGTTGGATGCGGAAATACGGGAACTCAGCAGACGCAAGCATCACTATCTTGAGGATATGAAGAAGGTGATCCAGATGCACCAGGAGATGATCAATTTCGAGGAGACGGGCGCTGATGCCAAAGAAGAGCCCCCCCAGGAATGAGACAGCCCCAGCGATCGCTTTGCTCTCAGTCCGAATCCAGCCGCGGGCATCTAAAAACGAAATTATCCTCATGGAGAATGGTAGGCTTAAGATCCGGTTGACAGCGCCGCCCGTTGACGGAGCCGCGAATGATGCACTAGTCAGGTTTCTTGCCGAACGTCTATCGATCGCCAAAACAAAGGTGGAGATCATTTCCGGCCATAAGGGGAGAGTGAAGGTCATTGGGGTCAATGGAATGAGCAGTGAGGCTGTTGAAAGGATATTGAATATAAAGAGGGAATAGGGTAAAATATAGCAGAGAGAAGTTTTTTTCATTTTACTCTAAAAATTGTGAAATTTGGACTGAAAAGTGTATTTGAAAAAGGGGGCGACAGGTTTCGACGGGGATCGAGATGTCAGGAGTTGCATGCCGAGGTGCCATGGGGCTCGTAAAATACATGGTAAATAACAACTGCCAATAATGAACTGGCACTCGCTGCCTAATTTAGGCTAGCGCGTCTCCCGGCCGGCGCCTGAACAGTCGAAGGGACGTCAAAAACCAGGCTGGTCTTTCTGACTTCGTCCGGGGCGGAAAGACGAGACAAACCGGGCTGGCCAATTCCAAAGCTTTCCCCAAGGCGGTGGATGAGGTAAGAGTTTAAAATGAGGGGATAAGCATGTATGAGCTTCTGGCTGAAGGTTTTCGGACGTGGGTTCGATTCCCACCGCCTCCACCATTTAAGTTATTGAAAAATAAAGGCTTTTTAGTGTTTTTGTGGGTTTCTACAAATAATAAGTTGTGATTGACTTAAGGCTGATTTCTAATGAGATCAGCCTTTTTTTTGCGCCATCAGTCACCAATGCTGTAATAGGCGGTTCCGTGATAATTTATCTAATAAGATTGAACGCCACACTGATATTTCTATCCGTGATTTCCTTCTTTGTCATTTGTTCGCACCTTTTAGGTATTATCGCGCGGGATTAGTTTTTGAAGTGAACTCAATGCCATAGTACAGTTAGTATCATTGCCTTTGAAGTAATAATTCAGGTTGAAATGTGCAATTATTTCGATTCATAATAAGAGCCTGTTGCATAAATCATTTGACATTAATATACGAATAGTATAGTATTGGTCATCACGCATATAAGGAGACGCTGGATGGCCTACAATTTCAAAGACTGTAACCGAGATCAAGTATATCTCATGCCGCCCACCTTGCAGGAGTGGCTGCCATCCAAGGACCTTGTTTGGATGGTCCTTGACGTCGTGGCAGAAATGGATCTTACGGCATTCTACCGAAAATACCGTCAGGACGGAAAAGGCCAGGCAGCTTTTGAGCCGTCAATGATGGTCTCCCTGCTGTTATATGCCTACAGCCTCGGTATCCGATCATCCCGTGAGATCGAGAAGCTTTGCGAACGGGACATCGGATTCAAGGTAATTGCCGCCAACCAAGTTCCGGACCACTGCACCATCAGCCGATTTCGGAAGGACAACGGCCAGGCACTGGAGGGGCTGTTCAAACAGATGCTCAAGCTCTGCAAGGAAGCCGGGCTCGTCAAAGTCGGCATCGTGGCCCTTGACGGGAGCAAGATAAAGGCTAACGCAGCCCTGGAAGCCAACCGCACGTACGAACATATCGAGCAGGAAGTGAAGAGGATGCTCGATGAAGCGGAGGCCAAGGACACCGAGGAAGACCGGCAGTACGGCCAAAACAAACGGGGCGACGAACTTCCTGATGAACTTGCCGACCGAACCAGCCGCAGAGCCCGCCTTGCCGCGTGCAAAAAGCGGTTGGAAGAACAGGCTGCAGAGGCAGCAGCCGAGCAACAGTCAAAGATCGAAGAACGACAGGCCCAAGAGGCTGAAACCGGCAGCAAGAAACGGGGCCGCAAACCTCAGGAGCCTGATCCGACGCCATCGTCGGAAGCGAAGGCCAATATGACTGATCCGGACAGCAGGATCATGAAAACCCGAAGCGGATATGTTCAGGGCTACAACAGCCAGGCCGTGGTCACCAAGGAGCAGATCATCATCGCCGCCGAGGTCACGAACCAGGAAAACGACATCAACCAGCTGCATCCCATGATCCAGAAGGCCCAGGAGAACTTAAACGAGATCGCCCTGCAAAAAGAACTGAAGATCGAAATATCTCTGAGCGATGCCGGCTACGCAAGTGAGAAGAACTTTGCGGCCATCACTCCCGACGGTCCCGAACATCTTATCGCAACCAAGAAAGACTGGAAGCAACGTAAAGAGGCCGCCGCATCATCCCCGCCCCAAGGGAGGATACCAAAAAGCCTGACACTCCGGCAGAGGATGGAGAGGAAGCTCCTGACCAAGCGGGGCAGAGAGCTTTATAAGAAACGAGGCCAGACCGTCGAACCGATCTTTGGCCAGATTAAAGACAATCGCGGCATCCGGCACTACATGCGCCGAGGGATTGAAGCCTGCTCCCAGGAATGGAAACTCATCTGCGCGACGCACAATCTCTTGAAGCTTTGGCGAAGCGGCAAAGAGATTGCGGCCCAGATGGCAGTATAAAGAACGAAAACGACAGCTGATTCATGCCGTGTGCTTCGCAGAGATACCCCATTTGCAGTCTGGCACTATCCCATATGGGCGATCATAAACGGCTATGCTGGCATTTGAGCAACAGGCTCATAACTCGCGACCTTCTTCCTGAATCTGTTGAAGTTGCCATTCTTCGCAACACATAAAGTTTCAATCTGAATTCATTAACGTTATATATGGGTAGAACATGGGGTTATATACCCTTAGAATCACCGCTCGACACTATTGTCATAAATATAAAACAAGCCTTTTGTCCTGACAACTTATAGCAATGGATATGTTTGTTTGAATCGCCAGGATCGTCTTCTACCGGACTAACATCGGATGCTCAGCATTATCGGAACGGATTCCACTCCGCTAATAACTGTGGTCACCGATTTCTCCTTCACAAGAGTCGTTCCTCTTTCCCCCCCATCTCAACCGCTTTTTTTATCTCTTCTTTGAGGTGCTCCGGAAGCCCCTTTATCTCAATATCCAAAAAACCTCTGACAATGGCGGCAGTCGCCTCTTCACCGGTCAGTCCCCGCGCCATTAGATACTGGATCTCTTCCTCTGCGATCTTTCCGACAGCGGCCTCGTGGGACATATCGACGCCGCTCACTCTGCCGTCGAGCTCGGGGATGGCGAGGATCGAGCCCCGTTCGGAGAGAATGAGCCCCCGGCATTCCAGATGAGCCTTGATACCGGGAACCTCACCGATCAAGTTCCCCCTCGCGACAATGGCGCCCCCCTTCGTGATCGCCCTTGCAACGACCTCCGCCCTGCTTCCCTTCGCTCTCAGAAAGACCTTGGAGCCCACATCCATATTCGATCCCTCCGGCGCCAAAAGAACGGTATTGTACCTGACCGTCGCGTTTTCGCCAATGCAGTACGCGGCGGGATACATCTGGAGGGTCTTTACCGGTCGCATGCAGATGTAGTTGCTCATGAAAACGCCATTTTCTTCCACGATCGTACCGGTCCTGGGTCTCACCGCCACGTCCTCAGCCCAGTTATGGATCATGGTAAAAGTGACCTTTGCGTTTTTCTGCACGTAAAACTCGGAGACGCCGACATGGAGCCCCGACTTAACTGTCTGAGCAGTCGTGCAGCCGGTGATTATATGGAGCTCTGAACCCTCCTCGGCTATGATTACGTTGTGTACGTTCTGAGCCATGCCTTCCTGTGTCATGTAAAGGCAGGCCTGCAGAGGAAATTCCACCTTCGCCCCGGTCAGGGCACGCAAAAAGTAGCCATGATGCTGTTTCAGCTCCGCCTGGGCTGTATACTTGTCCGCGTCCACCTGCACGGCCTTCCACCAGTAGTCTCTGAGCCACTCGTATTTTTTAAGCGCCTCTGTGATGCTCATCACTTCAAGGCCGTCTTGATACGCCGAAGAGAGCATGACCGAATGGTCCATCTGGAAAAATGACCCTGCCCTGCATACCTCCTCCGGATCAATACCCACGGTGGCAGCCCGCTCCTTTACCTCATCGGTCAGCCCCGTCAATCTTTGAATCTCACTATGCTCCTCTGCCTGGCCGGAATATGCGGCGAGATCGATATCTGAACCGATGGCTGCAGGTTTCTTCTCAGCATCTCTTGCTCTTTCCTGAATAGTTACCTTCGGCATCTTACACACTCCTCGTACCCTTTAGCCCGTATGTCATCCAGAATGTCCCGCGAGTTCCCGGAGCAGCTCACCGTGCTGTTCAGCATAACGTATGCTCTGTCGGCATTGACATAATCTAGGATATAGCCGGCATGCGTTATGATCAATCCCCCCTTTGTTCTCTTATCTTTCCTTTTATCTTTCTCGATCAATTCATTTATTACCTTGCCCACCAGATTGATATTGACTAGGTCCACGCCTGAATCAGGTTCATCGAACATAATGAACTCGGGATTCTGTGCGAGAAGTTGAAGAAGTTCGGACCGTTTGATCTCTCCGCCGGAAAACCCCAGATTGATGTCCCTATCCAAAAATTCGGTAAAGTTCAATTTGTCGGCGTCCTCGTTGATTCTTTCTTCCATGTAAGAACCGCTATTCTCCATGCAGATGCGCAGCATGTCTCTAAGCTTCACCCCCCGCACCGATGGGGGATTCTGAAACACTATGCCGATGCCCATCCTGGCACGCTCGTCTATGCTGCGTTGCGTGATGTCCTTACCCCTGAAGACAATGCTTCCCGATTCTACCCTGTACTGCGGAATTCCCATGATCGTCTTTAGAAGAGAGGTCTTTCCAGAACCGTTCGGACCAAACAAAACAATTGTCTCCCCCTGCACGATGCCAAGGTTCACATCATTGAGTATCCTTTTCCCATCAACGCTGACTGACAGATTTCTGATCTCTATCAAACTGGAAAGCATGCTTTTCTCCCCGGCGGTGTTCCCTCACAGACTGCATCCATGCTTTAATTTTAGCAAACTTTTCTGAGAATGCCTGAAACATTCTGCACATGTAGCCATAATAATCCTTGCAAATAATAAAACGTTGCTCTCATAAATGAGCAGCGGTCATAGTCATGCGTTCCATGTTATGGCTGATCTCCGGTAATTCAAAAAAGAAGCTAAAGCAATAGCCACTGATATTTTTAGTGTCAGCCAATCCCGCGTCTTAACTTGATAGGCGGAAAATAGCTTTAATATAATTTAGAGATACTCATCGCTCTCGCAAGGAAGGCAAGAATGTACATCAGCCTTAACAGAGCTGCGCAGTGACATGAGTTAACCAGTCGTCCGAGAATGTCGCAACGAAAAATCAGCCGCACCTCTAAACGCATCGTTCATGTATAAGTTTCTTTATGGTGCAGGAGTAATCGGTACCTGCCGGTGAGAGAGTAACAGAGGACGTTGATCCAGAAACTTCAAGCCGAATTTATTGATTGTTTCAACAATAAAATCCACACACATGTGATGCTCAAATAGTTAGACATCGCGAAAAAAATGAAGAATTCCGTTTCAAGTTTTTAGTCCTTTGTTCTTACTGTTTCTGTTGAAGTTCCCATTCTTTGAAACATATAAAGTTTTATTCTGCAATCGTCAACTCGCCCTTCCAGATCTATGCTATATTATTTATTGAAGTTCTTTTAAGAATAAACTAAGGAAGTCTGTAGTAGATCCTTTCAATAGTTGAAGGAAGGCAATAATCATGGCAAGAGCAATTTCACTTATTATTTCCGGCCAGCCGGTTAATTAACATCATCAGGCAGTTCCATCAAAGCCTGTCGGAGAGGAAGCTATCCCAAAACCATTGGTGACACCGTCGCTATCTTGACTCAGGGCAAGCACGCAGTATAGCTCAGAACAACTGGTCCAACAGGGGCGGAGGATATAAAAGAAACTCCCGTTCAGAAGGCTGTTTAGTCTTTAGCTGGCAAGAAGCTTGTTCGATCAATGCCGACCAGCTGATGCATGAAAAAATGGATCACGATTCCGGTGTTTTGTCTCGTCTTTTTAACAAAAACACCTCTGCCTACCGGCCATTTTCACGTAAGAGCGGGTATCGCAGGAATAGAAATATTTCAGGCCGAAATTAGCAGGGGTTATAACCACTGGAGGAACGGGGATATTGGACAGTACTTTCGCTGACCAGAGTCCCTATTCCAGCGAGTCTTTGATAGCATGTGAGTTAGTGGATGCGATGATGAAGCGGTATGGTAAAAAACACCCGGTTGTTTTTTTGATCTTCATGGTGCTGGCGGGGCAGGATGCCATTATCCCATCTTATGAAGAGATACAGATTGAATTGCCGAGAAGGGAAATATGTACAACTTGTCCAGACAGCTCAACGCATAAAGAAATTCCCCGCATTACCACAGAAGAGCTAAGGGAGAAGATGGGTAGTGGAGGTAATATTGTAGTCTTGGATGCGCGGACCAAGGCTATGTACGATAAAGGGCACATCAAGGGAGCACTCTCCTTTCCCTGGGTTCTAAAACTAACCCAAGGGGACGTCAGGCAGCTTCCTCGAGACAAGATGATAATCATCTATTGCGACTGCGGCCCCGGCGAGTCTGACAGTTCCGACCTAGCAGCGCAGTTAATAGAGATGGAATTCAACGTAAAGGTTCTGGCTGATCCGTCCATCAGGGGATGGATAAAGGCCGGATACCCCGTTGAAAAGTGACGGCACAACAAAGGAGGGATGTCACCATGGAAAGAAGAATGTGCGGAGGCTTTGGAAAAATTTTACTTTCGGTTACTCTCCTAGCTTTGCCTGCCATTGCATTTTCTCAGGAAGCAGTCAAAGAGGTGGAACTGATTAACCCCGAGGGTGTCGTCAACATTGAACCGATGAAGGTCAATCCTCATCCGGCCAGTCTCGAGGGAAAGACCATCGTGCTTCAGTGGAATGGTAAACAGAACGGAGACAATTTCATGAACCAGATCGCGGCGCTTCTCAGTGAAAAGGTAAAGAACATCAGGATCATCAAGGCCTGGCAAGACGCTCCGGAAGTAAAAATAATCAGTCAGAATCCGGAAAAGAGCAGGCAGCTTGCACAACGCATAGCCGCATTCAAACCGGATCTTGTGATTGCCGGACAGGCCGATTGAGGCTCCTGCACCTCATGGCTGGTAGTTGACCAGCTCAATCTGGAAAAAATGGGTATTCCCACTGTTACTATAGCTTCGTCTGAGTTTATCGGACTGTCGAAGGATACCGCAATGAGTCAGGGCGTCGCCGATATGAGCTTCGTTATTGTGCCCCATCCGATGGGAGGAATTGCGATCGAAGAGATAACGCAAAAGGCGAAGGATGCTTTCCCCGCTATCCTCTACGCCGCAACAAGATGGAAACCTGTGGCAGAAATGCCACCCAAGAAGCCAACCTATCCGGCAGAGCGAGTTACGTTGAAAGGCATGGGCGAGGATATAAACACCGTGTTTTTTGAAAGAGGCTGGTCTCTTGGCTTGCCCATTGTACCTCCCACGTCAGAAAAAGTGGCAGAGATGCTGAAGGGAACCAGCCGCAAACCTAGTGATGTTCTTGGTCAGGTTCCCCCGAGAATGGGTTCTCTCACCGTTGAGTTGGTAGCAACCCATGCGGTCATGGCTGGTTGTAAGCCTGAATATATGCCTGTGCTTATTGCAGCCATGGAGGCCCTTCTAACACCTGAAGCAAACTGGCGCGGTTCAGCCACATCCACAGGCTCCATCGGCGCGCTCGTGATAGTGAACGGACCGATTGTGAAGGAGATTGGCCTTGCATACAGCCAGGGAGCCGCGAGCAGGATGCACCATGCCAATGCTTCCCTTGGTTATGCCATTGATTTGATTGCGGCTGTTGTGGGCGGCTCAAAACCTCCATCGCCGAAAAAAACCACTCTAGGTTCACCTGCAGATTTTGTTGCCTGGATCTTCGGGGAGAATGAGGATGCCCTTCCCAAGGGATGGCAGCCATACCACGTTGACAAGGGGTTTAAGAAGACAGAGAGCGTGGTGACCCTGATGGGCATCTGGCCTCCTGTAGACGTGGTAGATTTGTGGAGTGCTACCCCCGAAGAGCTTTCGAACTGGTTCAGCCATGCGGTCTCTCCATTGCTGAGTATTGGTGGTCCCTGCTGGACAAGCCAAATGGAACAGCCTCACATCATAGGGCTAGGTCCTGAGCATGCAGATATCTATGCAAAGGCTGGATGGACAAAAGATCAGATCAGGAAAGTCATCTGGGAGAAGGCCCGTATTCCCTTTTCATCCTGGGCAAAGGCATGCCCTAATCAGGCTGCTTTTAAGGAAAAATTTGGCGAGGTTACTCCAGATACTCTTGTCCCGATCACCCTCAAACCCGAATATTTGCAGATCATCATTACAGGGGGGAAAGGGCAACATTCGCACTATTTTGCTCCATTCCCCGGTAGTAACCCGGTGAGCAAAGTTATCACAAAATAAGGACTGGCCCAGGTGATCGTGTCGGTATTTGTTGCTAAGGTTGAAGAGTTGCTCCTACAATGAAATGCGTTGGCGTGAATGAATCTTGAAATATCTAATATTGGCTTCAACCTGACTCACTGGACAAGCCGGTTCGCAGGTTAAGCCGCTGTTCGTGTGTGAGTTTCACTGAGTATTGTGCATCTTGCATTTATCGGTCGCCGTGCATGATTGTAGGTGGCGTTGAGTTACGTATAATATTAGCAGAGGTGCAATAACCATATTGTATCATGTATTTTGTGATAAGTTTTTTCTATCAATAGTAACTTCCCGAAGCTGTGGAGTTTCTATTCTATGCAACAGTCAACACTTCATTCTGGAATTTGTTAACGTTTGCTCACCCAAAATCAGTCCATTTTAGTTGACAGCCTGCCAAATGTCTGATAATATAATGCCAGATGACATGGAGGCTATTCTTATGATTACTGAACAAAAAATCGCATCAGTCCTCGGTGGTCAAACATCGCTTGGACGCAAAATTAAGAGTACACTGGATATGGACAGACTTATCCGAGAAGGATTCCCCTATAAAGCGGGCAACCATGTCAGGGGCTTATTGAATCTCTCACTGCCACTTTTTGCTGGCATTATCGAAGTGAGTGAAAGAACATTGGCGCGAGTCCGCAAGTCGCCAAATCAGCGCTTGCCCACTGTCGCTAGTGACCGTCTCTATAGGCTGGCCAGAATATTTTCGATCGCTTGTGAAGTCTTAGAGGATGAGGAAAAGGCAAAGGAGTGGATTCGACGTTCCCAGGTCGGTTTAGGTGGCAAAACTCCCCTTGATCTACTGCATACCGAGGCTGGGGCAAAGGAGGTTGAGAATCTTCTCTGGCGTATTGAGTATGGGGTGATCTCGTGATCACGGCATGGCGTTTGGACAAGGAGAAACACGCCAAGGACGCATTCGCGGGTGAAGGAGCGCGCCGTGTTAGCGGTCGTTGGCATCACGAGGGCCTACCTGTCGTTTACATAAGCGAGTCCCTTGCGCTGTCCGTTCTCGAAAAATTCATTCATCTGGGATTCGACGCTTCTCATATCAAGTTTGTGTATTTTAAAATTGAGATTCCCGACAGCGTCCCCATTGAAAAACTGAAAGCATCTGATCTCCCCGATGACTGGACCAGAGAGCCGCCGCAAGATTCGACAAAAGATATCGGTTCTAACTGGGTAAGGAAGGTTGGCACTGCTGTTTTAAGGGTCCCTTCTGTTCTAGTTCCAAGAAGCTGGAACTATCTGCTTAACCCTGCTCACAGCGATTTTAAGAAAATCCGGATCAGTGACCCCATGCCTTTTGTTTTTGATGCTAGAATGTGGAAATTGCCATACTAACAATTAATAAATCTTCGAGTGAATCAGCTGAGTTGTCTTTATCGTTGAGGCTTAATATGTTCCAGATGAAGTAAAGAATTTTGGTTCATATAGAATATCGCGGGTTCCTTCCTGTACCTAATGACGATGCCAATTTTATAACACTGCTATTTGCAACCTGTAGTTAGCACTTTTTGCGACGTAATAAAACAAAAAAGACGAGAGGAATGATTCATTCCTCCCGTCTATGAAATCCTTTTTTAAAGTCCAGAAGATTAAATTGAACTATTTTTTTTACTTTCTCCACGGGTGGGACCAGTTCTCCTTCAAGGATGATATTCTTAATCTGTCGGAGATACCGCCTGAATCCATAGCTGCGTTATTCCATAGTATGTGCTTCTTTAGACCATCTAGACCCTCGGCGCACAATGGCTAGTTCTTCACTTTGCATATTCTCGCGTATTCGGCGGGACGTGTAAATGATTTTTTTTCTTCCCCCGGGATTGATAAAAAAGAGACGGCATTTACCACCAAAGGGAGACCCATAGCTATTGAGAAAATCATAGCGGCGAAAAATCTGTGCTTTTTTCCATATTTTGACTCTTCACTGTTTTGGTAGTCCACTGAGAGTCTTGGATCAGTTTGAGAAAATTGCCCCAAGGTCCTCCAAAGACTTCCGAAATCCTTTTATTAGTTCTTTTCCTTACCACCGATACATAAAGGCGAGCGAGTAGGTATCCTGTGTTTTCTTTGTGCCGTTGTCAAATGAATCCTTGTTCGATGTATCATGACGGTACTCGGGCCTCACAACTAAACCGCCGCCCAGACGGATCTCCGGAGTCAACGTGAATTCGGCCAGCTCCTGCGACTTAACCAGCCCAGCCGGCGTGGTAGTAGTAACTCCATCAACGTAACCAATGTAACCGTCACTGTCATTAACGGATTCCCCGCGGACGGAGATGCTGTAGGTGTCATTGATATCGTATTTTACGATGCCCGAGAAGCCATACAATCTCACCGCACCAAACGTCGCTCCGGCCATGGTATTGTCCTGTAAGACATTGTCGTAATTCAGGATGATGGACAAAGGCTTTATCGGTTTGATCGTCGCAACAAGGTCGAGCAGGTCACGATTGTCGTGATTGTCGTTATTCGTCTCCGGGCCCGATAGATAATTGACATACGCCGAGAATAGATCACCAGTCACAATATTGACGCTCACACCGACCGTCTTGCCGATATTGTTATCCGTCGCATTGTCCCAGCCGTTCACCAGGAACAGCGCCGCATTTATGTTGTCAGTGAACACATAGCTTGCTTTCACGCCGGTATGGGTAAGCGGTTCCGCATAGGTAAACAGCAATGACCGGGAATAATTGGGATTGTCGATGGCCTCAATTACTTCGGCACCTACAAAGGTGACCATCTTCCCGATATCAAACCGCAGTCCCTTGCCAACCGGTGCAGTGTAGCTTATATATGCCTCGGTTAAGTCAAATGCATCCGTTGTACTCGTGCTTGAAAATCCCACTCCCGCCTCATTCATCAACTTCGCTGTTTCTCCGGCCATAAACTTCACATGATACCCGATTAAGCCAGCCGCAGGGTCCTTGGAAAATACGAGTTCCGCCATATCAAGATTGAAGCTGTTCGCTTGCTGGTCAAATCCCCGCAGGTCATTCAATCCCGCTGCCCCTGCCGGACCGCTTGCATTATCGTTGATGGTATAGCCACTCTGCAGATAGATGCTCATGCCCAGCGCGTTCTTCACATCTACTGGATTCAAACCCGCCGGCTTCGCGTCATCCGCAAAAGCCGCAGCGGACATTGCCACCATGGCGCAAAATATCGCAAAGCCAATCTTCAAACCAAGTACAGATCCCATTCTTTTCATTTCAATCTCCTTATTTTAATTAAATTAAACAATATGCATTGCAGTTATCAGCATGTCGATCAGCTTGATCCCGATGAACGGAAGGATCACCCCGCCGACGCCGTAAATCAGGGCGTTGTAGCGCAGGATCACCGACGCGCCGAGCGGGCGGTATTTCACTCCGCGAAGCGCAAGAGGCACGAGGAAGATGATGATCAGCGCGTTAAAGATCACGGCAGACAACACCGCGCTCTCCGGAGTTGCAAGGCCCATAATATTAAGAGCCCCTAGAGCTGGATAGACGGAAAGGAATGCAGCAGGCAGAATGGCGAAATATTTTGCCACGTCGTTCGCAATGCTGAAGGTCGTAAGTGTTCCGCGGGTCATCAAAAGTTGCTTGCCGATCTCAACGATTTGAATGAGCTTGGTGGGGTTCGAATCGAGGTCCACCAGGTTTCCTGCTTCTTTTGCCGCCTGGGTACCGGAGTGCATGGCAACCGCCACGTCTGCCTGGGCTAGCGCGGGCGCGTCATTGGTGCCATCTCCGGTCATGGCAACAAGCCTGCCGCCTTTCTGGTATTCGCGGATCAGCTTGAGCTTGGCCTCGGGTGTTGCCTCGGCGAGAAAATCATCGACTCCCGCCTCAGCTGCAACCGCGGCCGCAGTCAGGGGATTGTCACCGGTGATCATGACCGTTTTGATCCCCATCTTTCGCATTTCTGCAAATCGTTCCTTAATTCCGCCCTTGACGATATCGTTCAAGCGGATAACGCCGAGCACTTTATTCCCGTCGGCAACCACGAGCGGCGTTGCGCCCTGTTTAGCGATGTCGTCCACGATCAAGCGAACATCGGGAGGGAATATTCCGCCCTTCTTCGTGACGAAGTTTTCGACTGCATCGGCAGCGCCCTTGCGGACTTCCTGGCCGTCGTGGTTTACACCGCTCATCCTGGTCTGGGCGGAGAACGGAACAAACTCCGCCTTGATGCTTGTCATGTCCCGGGCGCGGAGACCGTACTTCTCTTTGGCGAGCACGACGATGCTCCGCCCTTCAGGCGTTTCATCGGCCAGCGAGGCAAGCTGGGCCGCGTTTGCCAAAACTCCCACGTGCACACCCGGAGCAGGGATTAATTCAGTGGCCTGCCGGTTTCCGAGCGTGATGGTGCCGGTTTTATCAAGCAGCAGAACATCAACGTCTCCGGCCGCTTCCACGGCCCGTCCTGACGTGGCGATTACATTAGCCTGGATCATCCGGTCCATGCCCGCAATTCCTATGGCAGAGAGGAGCCCCCCGATCGTGGTCGGGATGAGGCATACAAGAAGTGCCACGAGTACGGTGATGGTGACAGGCGTGCCCTGTCCCGCCGCCTTGACGCTGAAGAGGGAATAGGGAAGGAGCGTCACGCATACGAGCAGGAAAACAATCGTCATTCCAGCCAGCAGGATGTCAAGGGCGATCTCATTCGGCGTCTTCTGGCGCTTTGCGCCTTCGACCAAGGATATCATTCGGTCAAGAAAGGTCTCGCCGGGATTCGAGGTGACTCGCACCACCAGCCAGTCGGAAAGGACCGTAGTCCCGCCCGTGACCGCGCTCCGGTCTCCCCCGCTCTCCCGGATCACGGGCGCGCTCTCGCCTGTCACAACGCTTTCATTAACCGAGGCAACACCTTCGATGACTTCGCCGTCCATCGGGATGAGATCGCCTGCCTCTACGAGAACGACATCACCTTTCTTGAGCTCTGACGAGACGATCTTCGTGATCTCCGCATCCGGTTTCGGTTTCGCCAGGCGTTTGGCCATCACGTCACGCCGCGTTTTTCGAAGTGACTCTGCCTGAGCCTTGCCGCGGCCTTCAGCCATCGATTCCGCGAAATTTGCGAAGAGCACGGTTACCCAAAGCCAGATGGATATCTGCAGGATAAAGGAAGGGGACGCCTCGCCTTTTCCCGTGAACGCGGCGTGAAGGAACAGGAGCGTCGTCAAAATACTCCCGACTTCTACGACAAACATGACAGGGTTCTTGATTTGGTAGATCGGATTCAGTTTTTTCAGCGAATCCCGCAATGCCGGTTTTACGATTTTCGGGTCGAACAGCGACCTTTCTTTTGTATTGCTCATGCCTGCCTCCTCGGAAAAACGATTGTCGCACTGATTCATATTGTGCATACAAAATTCGTGCACTGTACAGTAGTATTACCTAGGGCGCTCCATATTTATTACGAAGCTCTAAATTGACCTCAAGCACATTGATGATCTTTTCCCCTGCGAGGCCATCGAACGGAGCAAAAGCGTTCTTTTGCAATATCTGTTCGATCTCTTTCCGGACCTCAGCCTGGTCGCGCTTTAAGTCTGTGGCCCATTTTGGAGCAACCCGGTCGAGCTGAAACTCGGCGTTCAGCAGTGTGATATGCGGATCAAGTCCTGATGCCGACGTGGTGACCAGGTCGCCGGGAACATCCTGAATATCGGCATCCGCATGGTCCTGACGCCACATATCGAAGAAAATAGACTGGATGTCCGAGCCCGCATTCACCGGTTCGATAGTCGTTATCGTCTTGCCGTCTTTTCCAGTACGGGTAACACCAGAGGGGAATTTGCCGGCGTTCTCTGCCGAGAAGTTCTTGAAGAAAACGATGGCAAGGTCTGACGCTTTTGGCTGAGATATTCCCGGATTGTCCTTTATAAACTGTGCTACTTCCTTCGGATGCGACTTGGCCCAGTTATCTACATAGGCAGCGTGCGTCGGATCTCCGGTAACCCATGCCTGGGCAAGAGAGTTGTGCATATCGGCCCACTGTGCAACAATATGTGGTGCTCCCTGAAACACGTCTTTCTGGAACCACTGCTCGACATCCGGTGCTACCGGCTGTCCGGCCTTGGGACCGCTTCGATAAGCCACAATCGGACCCAGGGTACGTGCGACACGATCACGCAACGCGTAGTTGGACGCAGCCAGGGCCGACGAGGACGAGGCGGACGCATCGTAAGACGCCGCGGAGGGACGGGGTTGAAAGTACTCGTCCTTCGTAAACGGCTGGGCAATGAGCCGTGAGCCCACGGGCTTGCCGTCAGGCCCCATCAGCAGGCTGCCGTTGGCCTGGGAGGGAAAGAAAACTTGCCCTACTGCCCACAGCGCAAGCGTATATAGGACAACGCAAATGACCACGGAAAATACTAACAGCAAGATGCTCTTGGAAAGATATCTGAACATGGGTAAGCCTCCTTGATTCATTGGTACGGTCGCATCAGATAACATCGCCCGTTACCCGCCGACTGGAAACGGTCCAAGATGTTCCGCAATCGGGCCGAGCGCAGCTGCCGGCAGGAAAAGAAGCGCTCCAATAATGAGAATTGTGGCAACCAAAAACAGTCCAAACGTGGCGTCGTCGTCGCGCAGAGTCCCCAGACCAACCGGACTCGTTTTTTTCTCGCCCAGATATGCCGCCATTGCGATCGGCGCAATGATCGGAAGAAAGCGGCTGAAGAGCATGACCAGGCCCGTCGCGATATCAAAAGCTATCGCACTCGGAGCCGGACTCGTTGCGTTGTAGAAACCGTAAGTAACTCCCAGGCCGTCGAAAGCCGAACCGTTATTAGCGGAAGCTGACGAGAACTGGTACAGGATCTGCGAGAAACCGTGCGCACCGGGGTTGCTTACGGCGTCCACGCCCCAGTGCGTCACCGCGAAGAGGGCCACGGGCGCGAGAATCATAAACGGATGGACCAGCAAGGCAATGGCCGCCAGCTTGATTTCGCGGGCTTCAATCTTCTTGCCCAGATATTCCGGCGTCCGCCCCACCATCATGCCGGCGATGAAAATGCCGATGATTATATACAGCAGCATGTTTATCATCCCGACGCCTTTTCCTCCGAAAATGGAGTTGATCCACATTCCAACCATGGGCGACAAGGCGGCGATCGGGTTCAAACTGTCTTCCTCTGCGTTCACCGCGCCGCAGGTCACATCTGTCGTCAAAGCGTCGAACGTAGCGCCTGCCGAGGTCCCGAAACGCATTTCTTTGCCCTCGAGATTGCCCAGGTGCTGGTCTACCGGCAAACCCGCAACCGCGGCAAAGGTCACGGGCTTTTTCATATCCCACGATTTTTCACCGGGAATTTCGAGGGTTCGCGCAGCATGTGCCGTCAATCCCGGGTTCGGTTTCATGGTATCATAATAGATTGACCAAACCACGGTGCCCGCCATGAGCGCCAACATGACAATAAATATGACATAGGCATGCCGCATTTTGCCGAGCATCCGTCCGTACATGATAACAAGCGCGAAGGGGAAGATCATCATTGCAAGCGTGTTGAAAAAGTTCGACAGTGCAGTCGGATTTTCGAAGGGGTGCGCTGAGTTCATTCCATAAAATCCGCCGCCGTTGGTCCCGAGCATTTTAATGGACTCAAGTGCCGCCACGGGGCCAACCACGATCGTCTGCTGCTTCGCCTCTCCCTTGTCTGTTGTTCCCATGGCCGCGGGTTCCAGTGTCGAAACCTGGTGGAAGGTTTTGAAGGTCATCGGGCTGCCTTGCGATAGGAAAATGAGGGAGAAGACAAAGGCAAACGGAACAAACATGTAGATCATAACCCGCCACATATCCAGGAAAAAGTTTCCGAGCGACTTATCACTGCGCAAGGCTCGTATGATCGCGGCCAGTGCGCACAAGCCGATGGCGGCCGATATATACATATTTGAGATGCAAAAGAAAATCTGACTGAAGTTCGACAGATGCTGGTCCCCGGAATAGTGCTGGAGGTTCGTGTTCGTCATGAACGACACCACGCTGTTAAAGATCGTGCTGGGGAACAGCATTGTCTTGCCGTCGGGGTTGAGCGGCATATATGGCTGGAGTGCCAGAACAAGATAACCGAAGACGAAGAGGACTGTGTTGAAGAGAAGCAGGGAGCCGATATACTGCTTCCAGTTCTGAGGACCGCTGTCCAGGCGCTTTTCGAACCACCCCATGACCGGTAGAGGCCGGTATTTCCCATCCATGATCCAGGCCAGGTAGCGGCTCAAGGGGAATGCAACAATAGTCGCTGTGGCGAGAAGCGTAAAGGGAAGCAGCCAGGTTTGAATAAACATCATCTTACCTCCTTGTTATTTTTGAATCAGTCGCCTCTCTTGGGTACCGCTAACAGAGAAAATCATGAAAGGAGGCGACACATCGAGCAGGAATCCAATTAGATTTTTTCACAAGCTTTCACAAACAAACCACATACTCCCATCCCTGCAATGCCGAGGAAAAACATCGTTAACAGCCAGATGGCAACGTTCATCGGGAATCCCTCCTTTGCGTTAAGATGCATTGTCCCTTCATGACAGGCTCTCCGGCCTAAGAAGCGCGATCATGAGATAAATAAATAGCCCTGCGGAAACAATGCCGCCAATCCAGTAGAATAGTTCCATTCAAGCCCTCCTTCCTAGACTTGTTCAACGAGTTTCACGAAATATCAGTTTGCAACAAAGAACACAATTGCGATGCCGATAAACAGGACGTCTATGGATCGTCCTTCTTTGCATGGATAAATTATAAGCACAAACGGCGTTAAATTGTTGATAATAATGGTGCAAAAAGAATTAAAATTTTATAAAGATTTACTATGGTTCTTTTGTCACGTACTCCATATATAATTATAAGAATATGCAACAAATAGTCGCCCAATCCGGAATCAACCATCGCTATATTTACCGCCCTCGGGCCTCTTCCTAAACTTGATACTCTGGATAAGGAATGCCAGGCGGCCTCTGCACGCCGGATAATCAAAATCTCTCAAAGATCAACTCCGCTTCGTGTTAGGATACTAGTCGAACAAAGCCTGGACGTCTGTGATGGATGCACAGTGGAGGTTTGTTCTCAAAATAAAGCTTAAGCTAACTTGATAGAAATAATCAACTTAGGCATTTATGAAAGCCATCCTTCACAGGAGGAGCATGGGATTTAGACATGCGTCGCATGTCCAACAGCGCTTTTACAAGTCTGTTAAAATTATGTCTGTCTCGTTGCCCCTTACTTGTTTGCAACGGCAGCTGTTAAATAGGATATGCAGAATACCGGTTGATACTTGCGCCACTTCTCATCACTGACGATTAGCGACGCCATCTCGAACACGAGCTGCTGGGTTGTGGCGAGATTGCCCCCCGTGTTGCCTGCTTTGTCAATATAGAAAAAGTGCATTATCGCCCTACTGCGCTTGACACAATCGTTCGCAGGGACTGCGGCAGTTTCGCATGATCCCGCGAAGCGTGATGTTATAGCTTCTTTTTTATTTTCACACTTCGAAGTGCTAACATTTTATGTTTGCCCTTTAGGGTTAGAGCCCAAGATAAACCCGCCCCGAAACCGACAGTATTAAGTGACGTTACTTGGATAAGACCAAGAGCAAGAAATTGCACTTTTATACTCTGAAGGATATCGATATCTAGTTTTGCCGCAAAGGGCTCTCCAAATCCCGTTGCTTTCAAAAGTACTAAAGCAATTTGAATTTGTAAGCTATCTTCATCATGCCACCGTAATAAATAAGGGGAAATTAATTTGAAGATGTCTTTCCAAGATATTTTTTCAAACCATTCTCGGGAAGACTGTCCAGCCTCCATTGAATAAGTTCCAGATATAATAGTTACCTCTTTAAATGCAATATTTTTCGTATCGATGTTGACTTCTGCAATGCTTTCCATCCTTGAAATTTGTGTTTGCAATTCGTGATTTTCTTTTCTCAAATTATTTATTTCTTCGAGCATTTCCGCGCTTCCTACCTTGCCCGCTCGAACCCAGCCTTTATTTGGATTATCTCTAATCAACTGAGTTAAGCTTCTGCTTACCACTGCTCCTAATTCATACGTATTGCTCCAGTGCTTATATAAATTACTTCTCACAATTGACATAAACTCTTCCAGCTTCTGAACCTGATTCTCATCCTTATCATTTTTATCATCAGGTAAAGAATCGTGGTCATGCCGGATAAACCCAATGGCAGGTATCCCCTTTGATAGTGCATATTCATATTCTTTGCGAGCGTAACTTTTCTCATCCTGATCTTCGGATCCATAAAAACCACAAATTATTACGACATAATAATCACATTTATCAATTAGGTCCTTTATGACAGTCCACTGATCCTCATTCGCCGCAGGATAGTATTCCATACCACATGGGACACAATCCAATTCGAGGAGCGCTTTCATAACCTCCAGGCGTTCATCAACGAGATTTTCAGATGTTGAGCTCACAAAAACCTGGTACCGCTTATCCATTGTCTCTTTTCCCTATAACATCAATTTGGCGACAATAATTCATCATGTAGGTTTCAACTCCTAAACAGTTTCCTTCCTTGCACTCTTCTCGTGCGTAATTGCTGCAAGCCTGAAGCAGCAGCATAATGGAACGTCTTTTCGCATCCATTCCCCTTCTTCGCGCGGTCAGTCTCGTTCCTGCTCTTCATCATCTCTCTCGCCAAAAGACGGGCGTATTCCCAATTTAAGTATTTTTTTCTTGAGCGTGTTCCGGTTAATGCCAAGCAGTTTCGAAGCATGTACCTGGTTGCCCGAGGTCTTTGTGAGTACGAGCGAGAGAAGAATTTTCTCCACGCGTTGTGTTACCATAGAATAGATGTCGCTTGTTTCGAGTCCGCTCATACGGTCTACGAGATCGGCAAGTTTTATCTCAAGATAGTTTTCAAAGGATGATGAAGTGGCGTGGCCTCGTTTGACTATCTGAGGGGGGAGGGAGTCTAAAAATATTTTATCACTCTGCGAAAGGGTGATTGCGCGCTGCACCGCGTTTTCCAGTTCGCGGACGTTCCCAGGCCAGTCGTATTTACAGAGGATATCAAGAGTTTCTGGAGTGAACATCTTGGATTTGGTGCCTGACTGGTATTTCTGTATAAAAAAATCGATAAGAGGAGCGATATCGTCTTTCCGCTTCCTGAGAGGCGGGATGTCGATCTGGATCACATTCAGACGGTAAAAAAGGTCCTGACGGAAACGTTTGTCCTGAATGGCCTTCTCCAGGTTCTGATGAGTGGCAGCAATCACGCGGGCATATGTTCTGATGGTGTTTGTGCCACCCACACGTTCGAACTCGTATTCCTGGAGCACTCGTAAAAGCTTGCCCTGGAGCGACATGCTCAGGTCGCCGATCTCGTCCAGAAACAAAGTCCCGCCAGAAGCCGCTTCGAATTTCCCTATTTTTTTAGCTGCGGCTCCGGTAAACGCGCCCTTCTCATGCCCGAAGAGTTCGCTTTCAAGGAGTTCCGATGGAATCGCTGCAGAATTTACGGCGATAAAAGGTCTGCCAGCCCGAGTGCCGCCGTGGAAATGAATTGCCCGGGCAACGAGTTCCTTCCCGGTACCGCTCTCACCACGTATCAAGACGGTTGCATCGCTTTCCGCGACCCTTCCGATCGTCTTGTAAATCTCCTGCATGGCGGGCGTATTGCCGATCAGTCCGCCTTCGTTTTTATCCCGCACTTCGGCGCGAAGGACTTCGACCTCGAGCGAAAGCCTCCGTATGTCGAGGGCTTTCTGAATGAGAACATAGACTTCCTCGAGATCGAAAGGCTTCGTGATGTAATCAAAAGCCCCTCGGCGCATAGCTTCGATTGCGTTCTGCATGTTTGCTTGCGCGGTCATAATTATGACCGGGATCCTGGCCTGTCCGTTCTGGATTATTTCGAGTGCATCGAGCCCGTTCATACCCGGCATGCGAATGTCCATCATAACCAGGGAGATATCGCCTTTTTTGATCCTCTCGAGAGCCTCAACTGAACTCCCGGCGACCTCCGTCTCGATATCTTGTTTTTCAAGCGACTTCTTCAGAACCCAGCGAACACTTTCCTCATCATCGACAATAAGAACTTTCTCGTAACTCATTGTTGTTCCTCATGATCAGAGAAGGAGCTTTAATCCTGTCTTCTTTGTTCCCGATGAACGTAATCTTTGAATCCAAAACGCGATGTTTCTTAGAAAATGGCGTCCTGAAACCAGCAGCACAATTCCAAGAACCGCATATTCCAAAGCAAAAAATATTCATATCTGTCTTCTACAAATAATCAAGTTCTGGAGTATCCCAAGTTTGTTGGCGGCCTTAGCTATGCTCCCATTACATTCTGTGAGGGCTTTGATAAGCTCATCCCTCACCATTTATCTTCCACTTTCTCTTTCAGTTTGACCATTTTTTTCTCTAAGGTTATGCATTAGTTGATTCGCCCGTATGCATACCTCGGCATCTTCCCTCTAAACCAGTGCTTTTCTATCGACTCTGCGGTCAAGAGAGACTGATCTAAAGTGCTTCAATAAGAGGGAGGATACATATCCTACAATCTCCCTTTTGGTCTATCCTGACAATCTTACGGATTGTTGCAACAACGTTGTCTACCAAGCCATCTGCAACGATAATCTCGACTTCCATTTTTGTCATAAAGTCTGAGATATATTCTGCTCCACGGTAAAACAATGTCTCCCCTTTCTTAAAGCCGTTACTTACACGTTGGCTAACCATTGTTTCCTCAACCATTATTTCATCGATTCCCATGTCCTGAAGTGCAGTTTTTACCTTTTCTAAAGTTAACGGCCTAACTATGGCTTTTATCAGTTTCATGATGCTCCTCCTTGCTTTCTTGATTTTCAAATATCCGCATTCGCTGTTCCGGACGTATAATAATTCCATTCCCTGTCCATGGCGGTAATAAACTTTACCGCGTCAGCGAAGCATTTCGTGTCAACTGTACGCGTTCGTTGAGCGTCCTATCATCTCTGCTCATGTACGATATCTTGTCCTCATGCCTGTCGGCAAGCATCCATGCTCTTTTATAAAGATATTTCGGTTGTTTCAGTATTACCCTGAATTGCCCGGCCTCAAAATTCACCGGCATGAAGAGTCCGGACTCTCGAGCAAGAATATTAGCCTGCACGAACGCCCATTCACTCCCTGTTGTAAATCCTTTGCTCTGGCCGATCGGAAAACCAGCCGCAAAACCCATAAGCAATAAAGCGATCATCAATGCACCTCGAATTATTATTTTCATTGGCCTTCCTTACTATGAGTTTGTGGTTCGAAAACCACATCGCTCTATCCCATAATTTTTCAGCTGTATCTTACGACCATCTTTCCTGAAGTTCGGGATTGCGCGTTGACGATCGTTTCACCCGCATGTTTTCCAAAAGGCGCCGCGGCGTACTTCTGCAATATTTCCTCGATCTTTTCGGCTTGCCGACGGATCACGTTTCAGGTTAGCCACCCATTTGCAGGCAACCCGCTCGGGCTAAAACTCGACGTTCTGTATAGTGATATGAGGATTAAACCCTGATGCGGACGCGGTGACCATTTCGTTGGGAAAAACCAACTAACCGCTAACAATGCGACAGCGATGCCAAAATATGTGACGTTCATTGCCATCACCTCCTTTGCGTTGTTTAAATATATGCACAATCGCCATAAAGATGCTGTTAAAAAGATTGTAAAATAATAAAGATTTTATAAAGATATTTTAATATATTTTTTGCCCTGCACTCCATATATAATAATATGAATATGCATAGTATGATCGCTCAATGAGGGACCATCCACCACCTCAACAGCCCGTGTGATTAAAATATCAAACGAATTTATTGCATATTTCTGATGGAATAATTCCTGTCTTTTGCTCTTTAACTGACATCGAGGTGGTCAATATCGCGATGCCTGGGAAATTTTAGTGTGGTGCCCACATGTTCATTGTCCGCAGGCTTGACGGTAGCAAATAATATGACAACCCGTGGCAGTCCGGAAATAGAAGCGGAGTAGGAAACTTCAATCGTATCTCTGGTGAAAGAAAATTGAAATCGGGCTATGGTCGTGTTGTCGGGGCTAGCCTATCTGGAGTATACGGTTAGCGATCAGACGGGTGGGAAACATCTATAGGGACGGTTTGGAGCCTGCATTGATCGGGCAAAATCAAACACCTGGAATCATCTTATCTGTCTCCGTCACGAGGATCTCATGTAACCAGGTCCCAAAGTCTGAAGAGGTTTCCCAAGACTCTTTTGGACAGCTCGCGCTCCGGGCCTTCAAAGTTTATATATTAGTGATAGCGTTGGTCCTCCTGGACCCGGGTTTCAAACCAATGATCGATATGTACATATCGAAAATTCCAGCACCGATCTTCTATTGGGGTAATATTACCTCGACGATTCTCGACAATGCCACGCTTGCCGCAGCGGAACTTGGACTCATTCTGACAGCTGCTCAAGTAACGGGTATCATGATGGGCGTCATCATCTCAGGCAGCATGCGGATCCCTGGAAATATTCCGAATATCATCGCAGCAAACAAGCTGCACATCTCGATCAGAGCATGGGTAAAGGTCGGCGTGCAGTTCGCCCTGGCGATAATGGCCGTCTATTTCAGCATACTCTACTTCTAAATTTTCCTCATATCGTACACAATCGAAAAAGCTGTTCTTGTACAAGGTCCCTTGCCGTTATTGCGAGCTGAAGGCGAAGCAATCTCGTGGTATGTCTTGGGATACATTCCGCACACGCGTGTTTTGCAGTCGCCAGAATCCGGGATTGCTTCTTCGTTTCTTTCCCCATAGTGATAGATAGCATGGGATGTTTGAGGCGACTGAACAGTGCACAACTTTTGAACTGAAAACTGCACATTATTTATTCAGATGCTTAAATCAGTGGCTATCTCCTCAATAATTTAATTAAATTTTATTTCTTTTGCATTCAATCTTAGCAGCAATTTTACGCCGATTGCGCTTATATTTACGCACACAAAGGAGGCGATATCATGAACGTTACCTATATGAATATTTTTGTCGCATTCTTCCTGCTCAGTTGGTTTTTTACCAGACACTTTTGGCAAGCGGTAACAGAAAGCTATAGCACCAACTTACCGCGGAGACATCGTTCTCGCAGCCGGGCTGGAATTTTCTACATAAGAGATCGATGCGGCCCATTCAGAAACCAACAGCATTTATTGCAGGGAATCTGACTGAAGTGTCTTTGCTTTTTCTCTCAAACAGATTGTTATTAGATGCTACTAAAAGTAGAGGAGGAACTCTTAAATGAACCTTACATTCTGGCTGCCAGCGATGTTTATCCTGGGCATTGTATTGATGGCGCTTTGTTACCTGTTCATGGAAGTATGCGAGAAAATTTAATCAATTGAGGTGATTTCAATGATGATCTATCTGACGGTAGCTGTTGTGGCGTTCTTGTTCATTTACCTGTTTTTGGCGCTGATCCGGCCGGAATGGTTCTAACAGGGACATCAAGGCAAGCTGAAATACCTAATTAAAAAGGAGTTAAACAATGTTTATGCAAACCTGGTTTTTACCCATCTTGATTCTGGTAACGGCGAGCGTGGTCGCGTTTCCCTTAAGTCGATACCTGGCGTGGATCATGGACGGAAAATACCGGCCCTTGGCGGTCTTTGGATGGTTCGAAAAACGCCTTGATAGCGGCCCCCAGAACTGGAAGCAATACCTCGGCTCCATGCTCGTCTTCAATACGTTGCTGTTTGTCTTTGGTTTCCTTGTGCTGGTGCTTCAGCAATGGATGCCGCTTAATCCTGACGGCAAGGTGATGCTTGCCCCGAGTACGATCTTTCATAGCGTTGTATCGTTCATGACAAACACGGACCTCCAGCATTATTCGGGGGACCAGCACTTGTCGAACTTCAGCCAGATCTTCTTTGGCCTTGGCAATTTTTTTACGTCAGCAGCGATCGGTTTCTGCGCACTGACCGGCATCATCCGGGCTTTGCGCGGAGATTCCTCCCTAGGCAACTTCTTCGTGGACATGTGGAGGGTAATTGTCTACACGTTCGTGCCCGTTGCCGTTGTGATCGCCCTCTTTTTTCTGGCACAAGGCAGCCCGATGACCTTCAAAAGCTCTTATCAGGTTTCGACACTCGAACCCGCGGCTATGGGGACAACGGACAAGGGCGAGGTTAAGAAGCAGACCATCGTAGTCGGACCGGTGGCGGCCTTCGAGTCTATAAAGATGTTAGGGACAAACGGCGGCGGATTTTACGGCATGAACTCGGCTCATCCTTTCGAAAACCCCACTGCCGCGTCGAACTTTGTGAACACGCTGTCGATGATGCTCTTCCCGTTCGCGCTTGTCCTCATGTACGGCCGAATGCTCGGCCGAAAGCGGCACGGCGTAGCCCTTTTTTCGGTGATGCTGACGTTGATGACGGCAACAATTATCTGGGCGATCTACTTTGATACGTTAAAACCGAACCCAGGCTTGACCGCTCATCCAGTGGCCCGAACGTATGAAGTTCCCAGCGCATCAGCGCCGGGCGGCAAGCAGACGGTGTCTCTGCCGGCAGTCGCCGGCTTGCCCGTAGACCAGCATCTGGGCAATCTCGAGGGCAAGGAGATGCGTTTTGGAAACTCTGCAGGCGCAACGTATGCGGCGATAACGACGGATGTGACTGCAGGCGCCGTGAACGCCGAGCACGATAGCCTTAATCCACTTGCCGCCTTGGCTCCCATGGTTGGGATGTGGCTGAACTGCATCTTCGGCGGCAAAGGCGTGGGGATGATCAACATGTTGATCTTCCTGATAGTCGGGATCTTTATAGCCGGACAGATGGTGGGCCGGACGCCGGAGTATCTCGGCAAGAAAATCGGAGCGCGCGAAATGAAGCTCGTCACCATCGCCCTGCTGATCCATCCGCTGATGATCCTGATGCCCAGCGGTCTCTTCGCCGCAATGGATTGGGGACTCAAGGCCGTCAGCAATCCCGGGGCACATGGTTTTACGCAAATATTCTACCAGTTTTCCTCGGCTTCCGCAAATAACGGTTCCGCCTTCGACGGCTTAGGAGTGACGTACGGCTTTTTCAATAACCCGAACCCGGCGCCGACCGCTGTCGCATGGGACATTGCTACCGGACTGGTAATCGTTATCAGCCGCTTTATTCCGATTATCGCGCCGTTCATAATGGCGGTCTCTTTGGGGGCGAAGAAGGCGAGCCCCTTTGGTTTAGGAACCATGCGGGATGACACCCCCACCTTCGCCCTCTACTTGCTCAGCGCGATTATCATCATCGGCGCATTGCTCTTCCTTCCGATCGCAGCGCTTGGACCATTTGCCGAGCATTTCGGGCCGATCCCCTTCGGCGGGTGAGCAGGAATGAGTACGTTTATGAAAATCCTGGAACGCTTACAATAAATTGTGAGATTTTTAAAAAGGAGTTCGATATGAATAAAGCACCGAATACTACAGAAATAGAACAGCACGTCCGTGTGGCTCCGGAACAGCCGCACCACCGTATAAAAGCAAGAAAGCTGCTGGAAAAGGAAACGACGATGGCGGCGCTCAAACAGGCATTCGTCATGCTGCGGCCGGACATCCAATGGAACAATCCCGTGATGTTCGTCGTGGAAATCGGCGCCATCCTGACGTTGCTGTTTATCGCGAGAGCAGCGCTCGGAGATTCCGGGAGCCAGGTGAGGATGGGTTATTTTATCGCGGTCGACGCATGGCTTTTCCTGACCGTATTGTTCGCGAACTTTGCCACAGCCCTTGCCGAGGCCCGGGGTAAAGCACAGGCGGAATCGCTCCGGCAGACGCGTCATGACACGGTGGCTTTTCGTTTAAAAAACGGCAACAGCATCGAACAGGTTTCCTCGAACGTTTTGAAACCAGGCGATCGGGTCGTCGTGGAGGTGGGACAAACGATCCCCGGCGACGGAGAGATCATCGAAGGGGCCGCATCCATCAACGAGTCGGCGATTACGGGCGAGTCTGCCCCGGTCATTCGCGAGGCGGGCGGTGACCGGTCCGGTGTAACCGGAGGTACCGTCGTACTCTCCGACCGAATCGTCGTACGAATCATGAGCGGCGCCGGCGAATCATTCCTTGACCGGATGATCGCTCTGGTCGAGGGTGCCATCCGGCAGCGAACGCCGAATGAGATCGCCCTTACACTGGTGCTCTCGGCATTTACGCTGGCCTTCTTGATCGTGGTGGTTCCTCTTTGGCCGATGGCCTGGAACGCCGAACAATACATGATGGGCTACCTGGGGATCACGGAACCTTTGCACAGCCTGGGCACCGATGTTCCGACCCTTATAGCGCTTTTGGTCTGCCTGATTCCCACTACCATCGGCGCATTGCTTGCCGCCATCGGGATCGCAGGCATGGACCGGGCTTTACAGGCAAACATAATCGCCAAGAGCGGCAAGGCCGTGGAGTTGGCGGGAGATATCGATGTCGTGTTGTTGGATAAGACTGGCACGATCACGATCGGGAACCGGCACGCAACGAAATTCCTGACTATAGGAAATTATTCGGCTGCCGAATTAGGCCGGTTGGCGGCCCTGGCATCCGCTGCCGACGACACGCCTGAAGGCAAAAGCATCGTGACGCTGTTCGAGAAGCAGAGCAAAGCCTTGATCAGCGCGCCGCAGAACGCATTGTTCATCCCCTTTTCAGCCCAAACGCGCATGAGCGGCATCGATCTTCCTGATGGACGGCGGATAAGAAAGGGTGCGCCAGACGCCATCATCAAATTCGTCGAGGAAAATCACGGAAGTGTTCCAGCTGATCTCGACGACGTGGTCAATTCCGTCGCGTCCAAGGGCGCGACGCCCCTCGTTGTCGCTGATGGCGGTCGCATCGCGGGCGTGATTGCCCTCGAGGATATTTTAAAGCCCCACATGCAGGAACGATTCAAACGGCTGAGACAGATGGGTTTACGGACTGTCATGATCACCGGGGACAATCCCGTTACAGCTGCCGCCATTGCCGCACAGGCAGGAGTCGACGACTTCATTGCCCAGGCCACTCCGGAATCCAAGCTCGCTTACATCAGGAAGGAGCACGCTCAGGGGAAACTCGTGGCCATGATGGGAGACGGCACGAACGATGCTCCGGCCCTGGCCCAGGCTGACGTAGCGCTGGCCATGAACGCAGGAACTCAGGCGGCCAAGGAAGCGGCCAACATGGTGGATCTGGACAGCGATCCCACAAAATTGATCGAAGTCGTGGAAATCGGAAAACAGTTATTGATGACACGCGGCTCCCTGACGACCTTTTCGATCGCGAATGATGTGGCGAAATATTTTGCGATCATTCCGGCGCTTTTTGCCGGAACGTTACCGTGGGTGAAAGCGATCGACGTCATGCATCTGCATTCCCCGGTATCGGCCATTCTGTCGGCTGTCATCTTCAACGCGCTTATCATTCCGGTGCTCATCCCGATCGCGCTTAGGGGAGTCAAGTACCAGGCGCTCGGCGCCGATGCTTTGTTACAGAGGAACCTGCTGATCTGGGGACTGGGAGGCATTATCATTCCCTTTATCGGCATCAAACTGATCGACATGGCCATGGTGACTATGTGCATGGTCAGCTAACGCTTGAAGGATTTAAGGAGGACATATACATGAAACAATATATTTCGAAGGGTAGCTTGCTGCTGTCAGTCTCAGTGATCATCAGCTGCATCCTCTATCCGATGGTACTATGGGTGATAGGACAGACCATCTTTCCCTTTCAGGCCAACGGCAGCCTGCTGGAAGGTCCTGATGGAACCGTAGTGGGATCGAAGCTCGTTGCCCAGCCATTTACGAAGGACGAGTATTTTCAACCCCGCCCCTCGGCGGCGTCTTACGATGCGTCTGCCTCGGCCTCGTCGGCCCTCGCTGCCTCCAACTATGCGCTGCGCGACAGGGTCGCCCGCTCGCTCGGTCCGATCGTAAAATATAAAAGCGGACCCAAGGCCGGCCAGCTGGCAGCGCCCGATATCGAGCAGTGGTTCCAAAAGGACATTTTCCAGGGCAACCCGCACATCGTCTCTCAGTGGGCTGACCTGCACAACTCCCTTGCTCAGGCCTGGGTCGGTGCTGACCCGAAAAACGGTGCTTATGTGGACGATTGGGCAAAGGTGCACCCCTCTGTAGTAGCCCAGTTCATTAAGGACAATCCGGCAACACCTCAGCCAAAGGCAGCTGATCTGGCCGTCGTATTCTTCAAGGACTTCTCAGCGGAGCATCCCGGACAGTTCCCTTCAGCCGTGACCAAAACGGGGCCCGACGGCAAGCCACAGACGACGATAGAGCCGGTCAAGGAGGGTTCTGACATTCAGTCGATTTTCTTTGACATGTGGCGGCAGGACCATCCGGATGCGGACCTTCAGGATGTTCCCGGTGACCTCGTAACCGCATCCGGTTCCGGGCTTGACCCGCATATCACGCTTCAGAACGCAGAGTTTCAGCTCGATCGGGTAGCCACCAAATGGGCGGCTGACCTGAAACGTGATCCGTTGGCAGTCCGAAACGAGGTCGAGCAGATATTACAGAGGAATGCCTCGGCTCCGTTTGGAGGACTGGCGGGTGAGAAGTTTGTTAACGTGCTTGAAATCAATCTCGAACTTCGCAAGCTCTACGGGGCGCCGTCGTCATAGCCTCACAACAGCAGAGATGATATGAATGAGGTGATCCGCATCCGCACCGGCTAGCGCGGCGAGATGATAATGTAACGATGGTAGTAAAATAAGGGGCGAGGGATGAGAGACGGGGGACTGATAAAATCGTTTGTAGTCCGACCGAAGAGATCGCCCTTGCTCCATTGTAATTCAATTAAAGAGGAGGAAGCAACATGGCGACACCCAACGATGTATTGAAGCTGGCAAAAGAAAACAACGCAATGATGGTGGACTTCAAATTCATGGACTACCCAGGGCTGTGGCAGCACTTCTCTGCGCCGCTTGCCGAACTTACCGAGGCCGTTTTTGAAGACGGGCTCGGGTTCGATGGCTCAAGTATCCGCGGTTGGCAGGCCATCCATGCGAGCGACATGCTCGTGGTCCCGGATGCGGAAACTGCGGTGATGGACCCTTTTACCAAGTACTCCACGCTCTCGCTTATCTGCAACATCGTAGACCCCATCACCAAGGAGCGCTATAGCCGCGACCCGCGCCATATCGCACAGAAGGCGGAAGCCTATCTGAAATCTACCGGCATCGGTGACACAAGTTACATGGGTCCTGAACCTGAATTCTTCATCTTCGATGATGTCCGCTTCGACCAGAATTCCCACGAGGGCTACTATCACATTGACAGCGTGGAAGGTATCTGGAACAGTGGCCGCGTTGAAAATCCAAATCTGGGCTATAAGCCCCGCCATAAGGAGGGCTACTTCCCGGTGCCTCCGATCGATAGCCAGGAAGATATCCGCACCGAGATGGTTGAGGAAATGCAAAAGGTCGGGATCTATGTAGAAAAACAGCACCACGAAGTTGCAACCGCAGGCCAGGCCGAGATCGACATGCGCTTCAGCCCACTGGTCAAAATGGCAGACCATCTCATGTATTTCAAGTACATTATTAAGAACGTGGCGAAGAGACACAACAAAACTGTGACTTTCATGCCCAAACCGCTCTTCGGCGACAACGGCTCAGGCATGCACACCCACCAGTCCATCTGGAAGGGTGGCAAGCCCCTTTTCGCCGGCGACCAATATGCTGGAATGTCCCAGCTTGCGCTCTATTATATCGGCGGCATTCTGAAGCACGCAAAAGTAATCGCGGCTTTCACGAACCCTACGACGAACTCCTACAAGCGCCTGACGCCAGGATTCGAAGCGCCGGTAAACCTGGCTTACTCCAGCCGGAACCGTTCCGCTTCCGTTCGCATCCCGATGTACAGCCCGAGCCCCAAAGCAAAACGCATCGAAGTAAGATTCCCCGATCCGTCGTGCAACCCCTATCTCGCCTTCGCAGCCATGCTCATGGCCGGTCTGGATGGTATCGAAAACAAGATCGATCCAGGCCAGCCGCTCGACAAGGATATCTACGATATGGCGCCCGAAGAACTAGCCAATGTGCCGTCCATGCCCGGTTCGCTCGACGAGGCGCTCAACAACCTCGAAGCGGATCACGCTTTCCTAATGAAGGGTGACGTGTTCACCAAGGACGCCATCGAGATGTGGCTAGAGTATAAGAGGACCAAAGAAGTGGATGCCCTCCGTCTCCGGCCCCATCCCTATGAATTTTTTCTGTACTACGACATCTAAGAGCAGCCCTATACCGCACAAACGAAACCGGAGCCTCTTCAAAGGGGTCCCGGTTTTTTTTATGACGGCAATGCATATATCATCATCGCCGGAATATTTTACAAATAATTACTACAAGCTTCCCGCTGTCTTATTCCACCGAATATAGCTGATGTTACTTGCCATTTTGCTAAAAAGTGCCTTTATAAAATATTAATGTTTTGACTGCAATTTTAGCAGAATATTTATGCCACTTGTGTTTATAGTTAAACAATGCAAAGGAGGTTGTTCGCTGCAGCTCAGTGAGGAGCCATCAGATTTAAAGCAGGGACCCGGGCTGAAACATCTTTGCTTTTTCTCTCAAACAAATTGTCATGAGCTGTTATTTGAAATTGCATTGAGGTGAACCAAATGAGACACGTAAATGTACTGAAGCCTGCAAAAGAGAACAAACCTAGAATGGTGGATTTTAAGCTCAAGGATTACCCCGGATTGCAGCGGCATTTCTCCGACCCCGTAGAAAAGTTGAACGAGGTTATCTTTGAAGAAGGCCTCGGGTTCGACGTCGCCAATATCCGTGGCTGGCAGGCCATCCACACGAGCGCCATGAAGGATGAGCAGTTTCGCACACCCCTGTTTGACGCAATGGTCAATCTTGCGGAAAGCCGCAAGGTTTCCTTTCATACCCCCGGTCATAAAAGCGGGAAAGGCATATCCACCCGGTTCCGCGAATTCGTGGGACCGCGCATTTTTACCATCGATTTGACGACCCTTGACGAAGTAGACTCCTTGCAAAACCCCACCGGCGTAATCAAGGAAGCCCAGGAACTGGCCGCCAAAGCAGCAGGTGCCGACCGCTCTTACTTTCTCGTGAACGGAACGACTGTGGGTAACCATGCTATGGTGGCTTGCACGACCGGCCCCGGGGACAAGGTTCTGATAGCCAGAAACTGCCACCGTTCAGTGCTTACCGGTCTTATCATGAGCGGCGCCCAGCCAATCTTTTTCCAGCCAGCCTTTAGCCGGGACTTGAAGCTCACCCTGAACGTCACATTCGAGACCGCGAAGCAGGCCATTGACGCAAACCCGGACGCCCGCGCTCTTCTGATCACTAGCCCGAACTACTACGGTCTCTGCGCAGACATTGAAAAAATAATTCCCTACGCTCACGAGAAGGGTCTTTTCGTGTGCGTGGACGAAGCGCATGGTCCTCATCTGAAGTTCAACCCCAAGCTCCCCAAATGCGCCCTTGATGCCGGCGCCGACCTCTGCGTCCAATCAACCCACAAGATCGTCGGCGGTATGACACAGGCGTCAATGCTGCATGCAAAAACAGGCAGAATCAATATCGATGACGTGACGAACACGTTAAAGCTCCTCCAGACAACGAGCCCCTCCTACATCCTGATGGCGTCTTTGGACCTTGCCCGGATGCAGATGGCGACAGAAGGTAAGACACTCCTCAACCGTGCCATTAAACTCGCCGAGGAAGCCCGGTCCAAAATCCAAAAAATCAACGGCATCAGCTGCTTTGGTAGAGAGCGGGTGAAAGCCGTCGGCATGGCTGACATGGACGTGACGAAACTCATGATCACGGTTTCGGACTTGGGGCTCTCCGGCTACCACGTGTCCCATTTGTTGAATACGAGATTCGGCATCCAGGTCGAGATGGCTGACCCTTTCCATGTGCTTGTTATTGTTTCGATCGGCGACCGGCAGGACGACCTCGACCGTCTCGTGGAAGCCCTCCGGCAAATATCGGCGGAGACCGGGCCCCAGAGAGCGCGACTGCCGCTGGACAAGGTTCATCCGCCAATGCTTCAGAACCGCTTCGCCATGACCCCGCGTAAGGCTTTCTATTCAGATAGTGAGTGGGTGCACGTGAATGATTCCGCAGGCAGGGTTTCAACGGAGATCGTGACCGTATACCCCCCGGGCATCCCACTCCTCGTGCCCGGAGAAGAGATCTCTCAAAATGCCATCGATTACTTCCAGAACATGGCAGGCCTCGGCGCAACCATCGACGGGTTGACTGAAAATGACACGCTCATACGCGTGTCTAAAACCTAAATCCGGCAAACCATTGAGAAGGACCAAGGACACCCAACTATGTACTGAAACTGGCAAAAGAAATAAAACAGAGATGGAGGATTTTAAGTTCGTGGATTACCCCGGTTTGTAGCAGCATTTCTCAGTCCACGCCGAAGTGTACCGCAGCGTTGTTCCAAGCCCTGGGCGTCGGATGGTGGAAACGGACCGATGTGCTCTCCAAGGATGGCCAGTAACGCACGCAGTAGGTGCTGTCGCAGCGAATGGATTTCTACAATGCCGATGCACTACCATCGGATGCCTATGAGAGTACATCAAAACTCGGTACTCACAAGTTAAGTTATTGTTGACCGCTTTATTATTATATTCTTGGAATAGTATTAGTCATGATATTAGAGCCTGTTGCATAAATCATTTGACATTAATATACGAATAGTATAGTATTGGTCATCACGCATATAAGGAGACGCTGGATGGCCTACAATTTCAAAGACTGTAACCGAGATCAAGTATATCTCATGCCGCCCACCTTGCAGGAGTGGCTACCATCCAAGGACCTTGTTTGGCTGGTCCTTGACGTCGTGGCAGAAATGGATCTTACGGCATTCTACCGAAAATACCGCCAGGACGGAAAAGGCCAGGCAGCTTTTGAGCCGTCAATGATGGTCTCCCTGCTGTTATATGCCTACAGCCTCGGTATCCGATCATCCCGTGAGATTGAGAAGCTGTGCGAACGGGACATCGGGTTCAAGGTAATTGCTGCCAACCAGGTTCCGGACCACTGCACCATCAGCCGATTTCGGAAGGACAACGGCCAGGCACTGGAGGGGCTGTTCAAACAGATGCGCAAGCTCTGCAAGGAAGCCGGGCTCGTCAAAGTCGGCATCGTGGCCCTTGACGGGAGCAAGATAAAGGCTAACGCAGCCCTGGAAGCCAACCGCACGTACGAGCATATCGAGCAGGAAGTGAAGAGGATGCTCGATGAAGCGGAGGCCAAGGACACCGAGGAAGACCGGCAGTACGGCCAAAACAAACGCGGCGATGAACTTCCTGATGAACTTGCCGACCGGACCAGCCGCAGAGCTCGCCTTGCCGCGTGCAAGAAGCGGTTGGAAGAACAGGCTGCAGAGGCAGCAGCCGAGCAACAGTCAAAGATCGAAGAACGACAGGCCCAAGAGGCTGAAACCGGCAACAAGAAACGGGGGCGCAAACCTCAGGAGCCTGATCCGACGCCATCGTCGGAAGCGAAGGCCAATATGACCGATCCGGACAGCAGGATCATGAAAACCCGAAGCGGATATGTTCAGGGCTACAACAGCCAGGCCGTGGTCACCAAGGAGCAGATCATCATCGCCGCCGAGGTCACGAACCAGGAAAACGACATCAACCAGCTGCATCCCATGATCCAGAAGGCTCAGGAGAGCTTAAACGAGATCGCCCTGCAAAAAGAACTGAAGATCGAAATATCTCTGAGCGATGCCGGCTACGCAAGTGAGAAGAACTTTGCGGCCATCACTCCCGACGGTCCCGAACATCTTATCGCAACCAAGAAAGACTGGAAGCAACGTAAAGAGGCCGCCGCATCATCCCCGCCCCAAGGGAGGATACCAAAAAGCCTGACACTCCGGCAGAGGATGGAGAGGAAGCTCCTGACCAAGCGGGGCAGAGAGCTTTATAAGAAACGAGGCCAGACCGTCGAACCGATCTTTGGCCAGATTAAAGACAATCGCGGCATCCGGCACTACATGCGCCGAGGGCTTGAAGCCTGCTCCCAGGAATGGAAACTCATCTGCACGACGCACAATCTCTTGAAGCTTTGGCGAAGCGGCAAAGGGATTGCGGCCCAGATGGCAGTATAAAGAACGAAAACGACAGCTGATTCATGCCGTGTGCTTCGCAGAGATACCCCATTTGCAGTCTGGCACTATCCCATATGGGCGATCATAAACGGCTACGCTGGCATTTGAGCAACAAGCTCATTAATGTATTTAAAGCGGTTGATGACCATGGTGTAAGTAAGAACATGAATTCTTTATCATCTGCAACTTAATGTCCGCTTTTTCGTTCCCCTTGCAACGCAGACTAATTTTTGCAAAACTGTGGGCTTACGGTCTCATATGTAATTTTCAATCAGTAGTCTGTATAGATAATTTGTCAACACGGCTGCAAGCTAGTAGGTGTTGATGTGATAGACATATTTTTTGACGGGGTGTAGAATAGTAGTTGTAGCATGCGATACGACCTCTTTCTTGTAGTTATTGTCGTTTAAATTCTTAGAAAAATACCTGATCTAAATGAAATATGACAACTGGGAATAGATAACGAGGTATTCACAATGCGGAATAAAACAGCCCTAATAACGGGTGCCTCAAGCGGTATCGGTTATGAAATCGCAAAAATCCTAGCAAAGGATAGCGATATCCTTGTGCTGGTATCGAGAAAACGAGAACGACTCCTTGAAGTGAAAAGGGAACTAGAGAATTACGCCCCTGTGTCCGTGAAGGTAATCGTCAAAGATCTTTCGCAGCCGGGAGCGGTGGAGGACATTTACCGCGAGCTTGAGAGTGAGAAGATCAGCGTGGATATCCTGATCAATAATGCAGGTGTCGGTCATTTGGGCTCATTCACCGAAACAGATTGGCGGCACGATGCCGATATCATTGCGACAAACATCACGGCGTTGACGCATATGACAAAGCTCTTTGTAAAAGATATGATTGCGCGAAAAAAAGGAAGAATCATGAACGTGGCATCGACAGCAGCGTTCCAGCCAGGGCCACTCATGGCCGTCTACTATGCCTCAAAAGCCTATGTACTGTCCTTTTCTGAGGCAATTGCAAATGAGCTTCGAGGCACCGGTGTTACCATCACGGCACTTTGTCCCGGTCCAACGGCCACGAATTTTGCCAAAGTTGCCGACATGGAGCGATCAAAGCTTTTCATGCTCAAGCCTCCCGCATCGGCAATGGACGTTGCGCATTATGGCTACGACGCAATGATGAAAGGAAAGACCGTTGCTGTACATGGCGCGGTAAACAAGATCATAGCCTTCAGTGTAAGGCTTTCGCCAAGAAAACTTTTATCCCTTATCTCGCGCCGCTTGAATGAGAAGAACTGAGTATTGCAATTAGTTAAGAAGGAGGTAAACATGCGTGTTGTCGTAATCGGGGCTACAGGCACCATCGGTAAAGCAGTCGTGGCGGCACTCGATCGTGATCACGAAGTGCTACCCATCAGCCGGAATTCGAAAATTCGTGTGGACATCACCGATCCAGAATCCATTCGCACAATGTACAAGACGATTGGTGCGATTGATGCGGTCATCAGTGCGACTGGCCAGGCGCGCTTCGCGCCACTGATGCAGCTAACGGATGCGGATTTTCAGTTCTCGCTAAATAACAAGCTCATGGGGCAGGTGAACCTGGTCCGTTTCGGCATGGACTCGATGCGCGATCACGGCTGCTTTACGCTTACCAGCGGCATTCTGGCGCGATCCCCGATGAAAGGGAGCGGTGTGATCAGCTTAGTGAACGCCGGATTAGAGGGGTTCGTCCGCGTGGCCGCGCTCGAAGCGCCCCGTGGCATCCGGGTTAACATAGTCAGTCCGCCATGGATAACCGACACACTCCGGGCGCTCGGTATGGATCCGTCACACGGCCTCTCCCCTGAGGCCGCCTCCAAGCTCTATGTGCAAAGCCTTGGCGGAAATCAGTCCGGCGTCGTTATCGAAGCAACTGTTTGAGTAATACTACATCTGTAAAAAAGAATTCTGCTGACGTGTTAAAAGTTGCGCTCGATAAGAACCTGATATGAAGGAAAAACAAAAAAAGACACTATAACTTCTAATTGGCGTATTCCTACTTCTAGTATTTACATAGTTCTTGATAGTGCTTAATCTGTAAAAATTATCCGGAAGATATGATTGGAATCCACTTAGATCGCCAGCTCTGATAGAATTCCTCATATTTGATGTCATTGTTATTGTGCCTTTCGTTATATTAACAATGATTGCAGGGAAATATCTCATTATAATAAAAATGATTAGCATGTCACTCGTATGCAATTATCACCTAGAATATTGCATTGATACATTGTCAACACGGCTGCAAGCTTATAGGTGTAGTCGATGGATGTCATTAGCCGAATGAAGTAAAGATTATCAGTTGAAACATTCAGTGCTCACTTCTTTCCGTATTCCGTATCATTTAGGCCGTCCTATTTTCTGCTTTATCTTACATGGCTCATGGCACCCTTCTGTGGGTAAAAGACCACGGATGGAATCGATTCATCCAGGGAGTGCAGGCCTGAATGATCTTCAAATCTAGATAGGCATTGTCTCGATAACCGTATGCGCGGCGAATTACATTTCTTGCTTTAGCGTTTGCGGCCTCAATAAATCCAAGCGGCGCTTTATTATCGCAATACGCCAAAATACCATCCAGATGCTTTTCCACCATACGTGCGAATTTTTGCATCGGCTTCAGTCGACTCCATTTAAGTTGGTCTACCCAACCTCGAAAGAACTTGCGTGCCCATGTTATTGATTCATAGCTCCACAAGTGCCCAAACGTCTCTTTCATCAAATGCGCCTTAAACAATCGCTTATTTGCTCGCAATGCGTCATTCAGCTCTACCCGCGCATTTCCTCGTACATGGGCTTGACGGGAAAGCAGAATAAATTTTTTCCCCGACAGTCGGCCTTTCATCCATTTCCCGGCCTTTCGGATCTCCTGTACTCGCACAGCATTAAGAGCTTTTAGTAAGTGTTGGATAACGTGAAACTTATCGTAAATAATCTGCGCACTCGGACAGTGCTTGCGGACACTGTTGCGGAACGGCTTCCACATGTCCATTACTGCATGGGTGATTATATGAGCACGCTCTTTGCCAAACCACTTCCAGAACTTGCTCAAGTTGCGTTCTTTTCGCCCTTTTCCCACAAACAGCATCTCGGGACCACGAGGTCCATCCAGAGCGCTTATCATGTGCTTATACTTATGACCCTTGCCCTTTCCATGGGAAAGTTCATCCATGCCCAATACGTTTATGCCGTCCAGAGGGCGGTTTGCCTGCTCTTCTTGTAATGCCTGTTTATCGATCGCCTTGACCGTATGTCGGTGCAGCATCAGGATATCGCCCACGGCCTTGACCGTTGTCACTTTGCACAATTCCTTGGTTACATGCGCCAATTCTGCGGTGACCCGCGGTCCTCGGACATCTACAAAATCAAGAGGTTCCGATAAAATCCCGCACGCTTTACAGTTGCCGCGGTAGCGCTCGAATCGGATAAATGTTGGGGTACTCCAAAACAGTAAATGGCGGACCTCAAATTCCTTGCTGTCGTATCCGCCGACGTCTATTACACCACACTTCGCGCATGTATGAGTTTTATGATCCCGAGCTATCGTAACAATGACGGATATACGTTCCTTTCGGTATCCTATATCAAACTCCGTCACATGATGCCCTTGAATTCCTAATAAGCGTGTGAGATAATCTAAATGCATCCGGAAGGCCCCTCCTTGCTTAATGATTGCGAGTCATTTGCAAGAAGTTAACGCTTTCCGGGTGTCTTTTCAACGCATTTCAGCCCATAGTATCGTGCCAAGAGCCTCTTACATAATAATTCTATTATACTTTCCGCATCAAGTAATCAACCTTTTGATTGCGGGCAACGGCGTAAATACCCCTAAAGGCTGATTAGAATGTTCAACATTCTTACCCAGAGACTGCATCATACCGCGAATCAAGAAGAGACGATAATCACCATATGAAGATTATTGAATATGACGACCTTGATACATCAAAAGTGAAGCGTCAATACGGAAAGCTCATTGGCTTTCTTGAAAAGGACGATTTATATTCGGCAGAAGTTAAAAAACTGTCTGAACAGGATCTATTCCGAGCTAAGCTTGATGATACCAATCGTCTCCTGTTTAAAATCATGACCTATGGAGGGGAGAGGTACGCCCTCATACTTGAGGTTGTGCTGAATCACGAGTATGATAAATCGAAGTTTCTGCGGGGCGTTCGAATTGACGAAGCAAAGATTCCGATTGTCGAGTCGGCGGCCGTGGGATGCGAAAAGCTTCCCGTCCTCTCATATATCAACCCGTCGCTTATCCGGTTTCATGTTCTTGACAAGGTGATATCTTTTGATCCTGATCAGCAAGAATCCTTTCAGCATCCCACGCCGCTCATCATCATTGGCCCCGCCGGCAGCGGCAAGACTGCGCTAACCCTCGAAAAGATGAAGCAAGCCCAGGGTCAGGTCCTGTATGTGACCTTGTCGCGCTACCTTGCGGATAATTCCCGAGATATTTATTATTCCCATCACTATGAAAACAATGAGCAAGAGATTGCCTTCCTGTCGTTCCGGGAATATCTTGAAACGATGCGGGTCCCCGAGGGCAGGGAAATCACCTACCGGGCCTTTGCCGGATGGCTCACGAGGATTCCGAAGCAGCAACGCGTCTCCGACGCTCATCGTCTCTATGAGGAGTTCCGTGGTGTATTGACCGGATCCATCATAGACAAACCATGGCTTACTCGCGAAGAGTACCTCGGGCTCGGAGTTCGGCAGTCCATCTTTCTTGCTGATGAGCGCGAAGCAGTATACTTGCTATTCGAAAAATATCTTGCATTTTTGAAGGAGAATGGTTTTTACGACCCAAATATCCTGGCGCACGGTTACTTACTCCATGTAAAACCGTACTATGATTTTGTCGTTGTTGATGAGGTGCAGGATATTACGAACATCCAGCTTCAGCTCATTCTCCGGAGTCTGAAGCGGCCTGATGATTTTATTCTCTGTGGTGATTCTAATCAGATCGTCCATCCTAATTTTTTCTCATGGAGCGGCCTCAAAACTATGTTTTATCAGGCCGATGCTGTTGAATCAGGCAAGATGACGCGAATTTTACAGTCGAATTTCCGCAACTCGGTTTCCGTTACCAAACTTGCGAACAAGCTGCTCAGGGTAAAACACAAACGTTTCGGGTCTATCGACCGGGAAAGCAATTATCTTATGAACAGTGTGTCGGACAGGTCTGGCGAGATCGTTTTCGTCCGGGACACGGATAAGGCTAAACGGGAATTGAGCCAAAAGACCCGAAGATCAACGAAATTCGCCGTATTGGTCATGCGCGATGAAGACAAGGCCTTGGTGCGGCAGTTCTTTGATACGCCGCTGCTCTTCAGCATTCAGGAGGCCAAGGGCCTGGAATACGAGAATGTTGTTCTCGTGAACTTTATATCGAGTGAGCGCGCCACCTTCCAGGAGATCATTGATGGGGTGAGTGAAGAGGACTTGATCGGGGAGTTGGATTATCGGAGGGCCCGGGACAAAACGGATAAATCCCTTGAGGTCTATAAGTTCTTCATTAATTCTCTTTATGTCGCCGTCACGCGCGCCGTGCATAAATTGTATCTGATCGAGAGCGACATTAACCACCCGTTCATCGAAATGCTCGGGATTCAGGACGCGCGAGAGGATGCTATAGTTGACGAGAAGCAGTCCAGTATTGAGGAATGGCAAGCTGAGGCCCATAAACTGGAGCTCCAGGGCAGGCAGGAGCAGGCAGACGAAATCAGGCGAGGTATCCTGAAAACTCAGCCTGTTCCATGGGAAGTGTGTACGCCGAACTACGTACTGAAACTCCTTGCGCACGTTCGAAACCCCAAGGAAGTATCACAGAAACCGAAAAAAACATTGTTCGAATACGCGTTGTACTACGACGAGCCCCGATTAATGGACACCTTAAGCCAGAGCGGATTCGACAAGGCAAAAAAACTATTTATTACGGAGTATGGTTCCCGGTCTTTGAACGAACCTGCATACGAGCAACAAAGAAACAGTGCGTTGACTCGATACCACGAGGATTACAGGGGTCGGTTTTATAAGAACATACTCAAACAATGCGAAACTTACGGCATCGACCACCGTACGGTATTCAACAAAACACCTCTCATGCTTGCAGCGATTGAGGGCAACGCAGCGCTTATCCGGGAACTGCTCGCAGCGGGCGCTGATACGGAAGCGATCGATCATTATGGTTGTACGGCTTGGATGGGCGCTCTAGAATGGGCACTTCAGGACCGTGAATTCGCTTCCAAACAGTTTTCCTCTGTGCATGAGCTTCTTGCACCCTCTTATATTAGTCTGAAAATTGAGGACCGCCTGGTGAAACTAGACAGCAGTCAAGGAGAATTTTTTCTGTTCGCCATCTTTTTATCACTACTGCACAAACGTTTCAACTCAAAGTACGTGGCCATGGTCTCGCTCAACGCTATTACGCTGGCGGAAAGGGGTTCCCTCCTGCCGGACAGCATCGTGCCTGGGTACCGGAAGAAGAGGACCTATATTTCGGGGCTTCTATCGAAAAATGAAACGGAAAGCTCGAATCCATACAGCAGGAAGTTGTTCAGACGTGAGCGGCAGGGGTGGTATGTACTGAATCCGAAACTCGCCGTACGTCATCGTGAGGAATGGAGAAATATCTACCAGCATGCTGGCATCGACCTGATTGCTCACATGGGGCCGGAAGGCGAGGGGGCGTACCGCTCCATGATGGCGCACGTGCTTAGCGATGGCGGACAAAAGGTTTATTAAGGAAACTGCCGTGCGATTATGCTTGGTAACAGAAATGCCTTGAAATGTTCATTGTTACAGATATAATAAAGTCAAGGGATTCTCTCGATCATGATATATTACCCAGGGTTTGGACAAACCGATTGATGACAACAGACTTTTCTGTAAAGTCAGACGGACTCAGAAGTGGATAAATCCATTATGTGCACGGAAACCGTAAGGGGCATCGCAAATGAATGATAGATTCTTGCGGATCCCGCATCTTGCCCAGAATGGCGATGTGAAAATATCCGACCATGGCTATGACGAACTTGCAGCTGACAATATCTTTGTTCGGGATGTTATAGCGACGGTTGCCGATGCGATCATTGTCGAGGATTATCCAGACTATCCAAAAGGGCCTTCCATCCTCGTGTTGCAGAAAGATCGGACTGGTCACTCAATACATGTGGTATGGGGCATTCCAAAAGGGGCATCGTCACCAGCAGTCCTGGTTACCGCTTATAGGCCGGATTTGGAACGCTGGTCAGACGATTTTCTAAGGAGAAAGAAATGAAGTCAAAACATTATACAAAACTTGTGCATGAGCGGGAATATGTTGCCGAAGTAGATGTGGAATTGATTTATTCAGATGATGGGTGGTCACCTTATCTTTCCGTGGAAGATGCATACAAGCTGGATGATGTGCGCGAAGCTCTTCGGCAGGGCAATTTGGAAACAGCGTCCCGTTTGGCGAAAGTCTATACTTTAACCCCGCTAACCACATAGGTTTCCCATTGGGTGGAATATGACGTTAGAGAAAGTACAGTACAGTGGGGGTACTTTTGGGGGTATCCTGAAAATAGCATTTGAAAATATATAATAATTTCAATGCATTGGACAAACTATTTGATGGTCACCGCCTCACCATTTAAGCTATTTAAAAATAAGGGATTTTCAGTGTTTTTGTGGGTTTCTACGAATAATAAGTTGTGATTGACTTAAGGCTGATTTCAAATGAGATCAGCATTTTTTTTCGCCATCAGTCACCAATGCTGTAATAGGCGGTTCCGTGATAATTTATCTAATAAGATTGAACGCCACACTGACAATCCTAAATTCGACCCAATATCGCAAGTTATTTACCCGCATTTTGTCCTCTTCCCTAAAGTGCCATTCTTCTGTATTATATTGTCTGTGCAAACCGCCGATGATCTTAAGTTCATAGAAGCGTTCAAAAAAGGAGACACATCGGCATTTGAGGAGATCGTCCTCAAATACCAGGATAAGATATACAACCTCTGCCGTCATATGCTCGGGAACGCCCACGACGCGGAGGACGCCGCACAGGATGTGTTCCTGAAAGCCTACAAGGCCCTGCCCAAGTTCCAGCCCGATGCATCTCTATACACTTGGCTCTATCGCATTGCGGTCAATACCTGCATTGATTATCGAAGAAAGCCCCTCTTTGCATCTCTGTTCAACCGATTCGAGGACGGTGTGGACGTTATGATCGATAGGCCCTCGTATGAACCTTCTCCAGAACTGCTCTACGATTTGAAACAAGCGGGCCGTGCCCTATGGAGGAGCCTTGCAAGGATTTCTCCGAAGCTGAGGGCTGCCATTGTCTTGAAGGAAGTGGAGGGTCTCTCCTATGAGGAGATTGCCAAAGTCCTCGATATTTCCCTGGGGACGGTGAAATCACGGATTTCCCGGGCGCGGGAAGAATTGAAAATTTTAATGGAACAAAATCAAAAACCATCCGTTTAATTGATAGGAGAGAGATAATGAAGTGTCCAAAAACAAAATCTCTGTCATCATACCTTGATAACGAAGTGAAAGCTAAGGGAAAAACGTCGTTCGAAATTCACATGAAGGAGTGCGCCGCATGCTCCCTTAGACTTAAAGAGATGCAGACTCTCCTCAATCAGTTCGCCAGCGCAGAGAGATACAAGGCACCCTACGGGTTTTCCACACGGGTTATGGCCCTCGCAACCGCGCAGAAAGAGCGTAGGCTGTCACGGCTTCTTCCTCTGGTAACGAAATTTGCCGAGATTCTCATCCTGCTTGCAGTGATCAACATCGGCATCGCCTCCGGCAGGTTTGTGGTAACTAGCATCACGGCACAAAAGACCACAAAGATCGCATCGTCATTTTCTCTTGATGTTTTCGACCTTGCTCCGCCTGATTCGGTGGGGGGCGCATACATAGCGCTGACGGAGGTGAACCATGAGAAGTAGCGCTCCGTTGAAATTCGCTCTTGCTATTTCGTTGGCATTGAATCTGTCGTTTCTCGCAACCGCAGGATATACCTATTATAAACAATCCAGAACATGGACCTCTCCCTTTGGCGTAAAGATGGAAAAAAGCAAGTTCCTGTTCGAAGAGCTATCTCTCAAGCCTGAACAGCTCAATGCCTTGAGGGAGCGGACGATACCCTTCCGGGCCGAGCTCGACAAGCGTCGCGTGGAAATCACTGAAAAAAGAAAAGAGCTGATTGCGCTCCTGCGTGAGGATAAACCCGATAAAAATGCGGTAAACGCCGTCATTGCCGAAATCAGCAAGATGCAGGAAGAAATGCAGAGAATAATAGCAACACACATGCTGGAGTTAAAGGCATCCCTCGACAAGGACCAGCAGCAGAGATTTTTTGACTTGATTGAAAACACCATGCTGCAGAGCGGCCAGATGGGATGATGGATACGCTCAGTCTCGCTTATCTCACTTGCTGCCGGATAAATGCCGTGATGAACATCGTGCTCATTTCTGTGGGTGAACGCGTGAAGGAGATCGGCCTGTACAGGGCCGTCAACGCGAGAAAAATGGAGGTTTTGATATGAACAGGAAAACGATCCTAAGCAGCGCCATCGTTCTCTACTTTATAATCGGTTTTGAGATCTTGATAATGATAAGTCCGTTTGCGGGACTCTTCTATTCCGCATTCACTCCTTTTTTATTGGAACTGGCCAAGTATCCCGCCACACGGTGGTTGAGCGCCTTTTTTCTGCCTCACATGGTGGTCCCTCCGGGTGCTTTTTTAAAATTTGTCCGTGTGATGGGGTCGGTTCTTTTTGTAACAGGCTTGTCGGTGTTTGTCATTTGCGCGCTTCAGGTATACACGAACAAGTTCTTGAAAAGGGGCACGGCCTTAAGGGGGCTTTACTCAGTCATAAGACATCCCCAGTATGTTGGGCTTGCCTCGGCAGGGATCGGTCTCGCCATACTATGGCCAAGATTTCTCACCATTGTGCTCTGGCTCGTAATGATCGGGCTTTATTATCTCCTTTCCAAAGACGAGGAGAGGCGGATGCTTAAGGCGTATCCGGATACCTACGGGGCATATATGGAAAAAACAGGGATGTTCCTGCCAAAGAAGATGGAAAGGCCGCTCTCTCCTTCAGGCACTATGGGAAAGATTGCCCTATTCGCGCTCATTGCCACGTTAACCATCGGCAGTGTCTTTTTTCTGAGGTATTACACGGTAAAAAACCTTCCTCTCTGGGCGCAAAATTTAAACGGCTCAGGCCCTCATGTGGTTGCACTAGCCCTCATGCCGGACGATGCGCAAAAAATGGATCACAGAATGAATGATATCCTCTCGATGCATGAGGTGAAGACCAAACTTGGAAATAATGGGAATTATCTTGTCTATTTCATTCCCCCCGATTACATCATGCAGGGAATGATTGCCGATACTGGAGATGAGTGGAGGCTCTACAAAAGGCACCACTTTACCTTAAGCAGATTTATGGACTGGGTGATCCATCCTTTTAGCCACTTGGCGGGGCATCACCATGATGCCAATATGGAGCCCCTCGGCCATTCGCCATTTGGCATGGAGATGGGCATGGTAAGAAGGCTGATTTTTCTGAATGTCTCTGACGGGGTGTTCAGTCAGCCGTCCGATTTCTTTTCCATAAATGCAGAGAGAGTGCCCCAGTTCATGTTGGACGTGGATGTACATAACCTGAAGCCCATCCAGGTTAAAGATTTACCAACAGATACAGGTTGGGGCAAACTGCCGACACCTATGTTTTAAAAAGTGAGAGCGATAGGCGGCTGTTTGACTTTCCACGGGCATAGAAGGCAAGATATCTTTATCTTGGAAGGGAAGTGAACAGTCCGAATTGCTTCAAAAAACGTTTGTCTAGCAATAACTTTACGAGAAAGATATTTTTAACATGAGGTATTCTTATTTTGGAACCGGAAGCAAAGCAGGTTGCAAATAAAGTTGCTGACGCTCAAGCCGAGGTGGGCGCTATTGTAGAAAAGCCGAAGAACCTTTATAACCGGATGGAATGGGCTGGGGCGTCCAGGGGCGTCGGAACATTGATCCCCTTTGTGGTTGCCTATATCACTATCGTGAAAAAGCCGCCACTCGGCCTTCTGTTCATGTTCGGTATTTCGCTTATAGCATCTGGGCTTTATTACCGGACACCTATTCCAATCCAGCCCATGAAAGCCATCGGCGCGGCAGCCATCGCTGTAGGCATAAGTCCAGCAGCCCATTTACGGATCAGGTCTTACCACGGGGCTTTTCTGGCTTCTTGCCGGAGTTACGGGGATTATCAGGCCGATTGCCAAACTTGCGACCAAACCCGTTGTTCACGGCAAGCGGAACCCTCTGGTGCTGAATATGACCAACAAAAAGTAATTTGACTTTGCAGCATGCTCATGTTATAAGAATTTAACACTACATAAAAAAGCTACGCATTCAAGCTAAGGGAATCCCGTGGAAATCGGGAGCGGAACCGCCGCTGTAATCCCGGCCCCTGTATCATAAGGGGGCCATACTCACTGCCAGAACATGCCACTGGCCCGGTTAACGGGTTGGGAAGGCGGGCAGGGAGGAAGGGGAAAGCCAGAAGACCTGCATGGATGTTCTCGCACAGTCTTCGGCGTTAAGACGATGTGTGGTTAATTCTGTCTGTTAATCCCCAGTCTTCCAAGGAAGGCTGGGGATTTTTTATTGGGGTGCGATACCCTAGGACGTAGCGTGGGCAAAACTGTTGTGACGGTCGTGAACGGGTTACCAAAACGTCAGATATAGAGGTGATAAGAACGAGATAGTCGGATTGAATCAGGCATAAGGCGAAATGTAGCATTCCGGGAGTGTTGAAGCGGAAAGGAGTGAAAATCTCCTGCTGTCACGCAGCTGTGAAGATAACGAAAACCCAAGGAAAGAGCCGCTGTCACGGCAACCCCGTGATGGGAAGGCAGGCGAGTAGGCAGCCCTGAGCCGGAAGGCCTATCATTCCCAAAACCTCGACGTATAAGGAGAATAAAATGTTAAGAGAAAACAAAAAATATAAAACTATAATTTCATTTTTGGTTCTTGTGTTCATGGGTTACTGGATGTCAGCCAACAATGCATATGCCATGCACATATCAGAGGGGATCCTGCCCTTTAACTGGGCGGCGCTCTGGTTCGCGGTTGCAGCGCCGTTTGTGGCATTCGGTTTATTTCGGTTAAAGAGGCTATCGAAGGATGACCTGTCTTTTAAGCCGCTCGTCGGGTTTATGACGGCTGTTGTGTTTATTATCTCTTGTATGCCCATCCCCGTTCCGACCGCAGGCACTTGTTCCCATCCGTGCGGAACAGGGTTAGCGGGGATACTCCTCGGTCCTGCGATAAGCACCCTCGTGGCGGCAGTGGCGCTCCTGATACAAGCGCTCTTTCTCTCTCATGGGGGTTTAAGTACGCTGGGAGCCAATACCGTCTCAATGGGTGTTATGGGTTCCTTTACAGGGTATTTAACGTTCAAGGCATTACGCACGTTGAAAGTGAACTTGGCGGTTGCATGCTTTATGGCAGGGCTGTTTGCCGACTGGGCGACATACCTGGCCACATCCGCGGAACTCGCCTCAGGCATTCGGGGGGACTCTCCCTTTCTGCCGCTTTTTTATAAGATACTTATTGCCTTTATCCCGACACAGCTGCCTCTGGGAATACTGGAAGGGGCGATGACTGCAGGCATGGTCGTTTTGCTGTATCGGAAGAGACCTGAATTGCTGGTCAGGATGGGCGTACTCAAACCGGAGGCGGTGAAAGCATGAAAATTCAAAATAAGAAATCCACACTGCTAAGTTACGGTAAAAAGATTCTTACCGCTTTTATGCTATATGTCGCCTGCAGTATGCTGTCTCCGGCCACTTCCGCCGCCGAGAAGTGGTCTGGTGTTGACGAATCTGTCGTCGAAAAATACGCAAAAGAACAGGGTAGAGAAGCGCATAAGCCACTGATCAATACGGACCAGGGAGATCTTCTTCTCTTCGTCTTCCTCCTTGCAGGAACAGCAGGAGGTTTTGTCGCCGGATATTACTGGCGGATACTCATGGTTGAAAAAGCGACCTCTTTATCAAAGGAAGTATTAAAAAGCTGATGCACCCGTGGATGCACGTGCTGTTTTTTCAGTTAGCCCGCGTATCCATAAATTATAAAGGGCTATCTGTTCCCAACTTCCATAACTACCTGGCCCTAAGTTATTCGTGTTGCCATGCAGAATGCGTCTTACGCATGGCCTGTGGCTGTTTTTTTGTCCACGGTGCAATCGAACGCTGGAGGTGCGAATAATGGAGTTCATCGCAATCATTTCGCTTTCTCGGAAACTATTGGATAAAAGCTTTCTTTCTGCAGTATTACTCGTTGCGATCTGCAGCGCAGCGGATGCTGAAACTGCGCCGGAGCCGGATTGGTCGCCTCAACTTCTTGGGATGCAGTTCAACGGCGTATACCAAAACGTGCCTGCTTTCCCGAGTCCCTATCGAGGGCTTAACAGCTTCAACACCACTAACGGCGAAGGACAAGATTTTACCCAAACATATGGAGTGTATTTGGGGTCACAACTGGCACCGACGCTTCAGACCTATCTGGACCTTGAGTATTTCCGCGGTAACGGAGTTAGCGACGGCGTAGGGCTCGCCGGGTATGTCAATGGAGATGTCATCAGAGCTGGATCGTCGGACCTGCCAAAGGATCCCTATGTGGCACGATTATACATCGAGTACATTCTTCCGCTATCCTCAGAAACCGAAAAGGTGGAGCGGGCCATGGATCAACTTCCCGGGGATCAGCCTGTGGCCAGATGGGAAGTAAAAGCGGGGAAGCTTTCTCTCACGGACGATATTGACTGGAATCGCTACGCCAATAATAATCGGACTCAGTTTCTCAACTACGATTTCCTATACAATACTGCATGGGATTACGCGGCGGACACACGGGGCTACAGCTATGGATTTATCACAGCCCTGGTCCAGCCGATATGGAAACTGGCCTTCGGGGTCTGTATGGAACCTAATACCGCCAATGGCGCGAATTTTGATTTTATTGGCACGAGAGAGCTTGGATACAACCTGGAACTCAGTCTGAATCCAAATGATGCGGGAACGGTAGTCCGTTTCCTCTCTTATTTCAATGAGGCGAAGATGGGTAACTACGACGCAGCAATGGCGCTTGGTCGTGCCTTACCCGATCTCGCGCTCGTTGAGAAGCCCGGCGGCACGAAGTACGGTTTTGGACTGAATTTTGAGCAACCGCTTGCTGACGAAGGAGAAACAGGCCTGTTTGGGCGCATAGGCTGGAATGACGGGGCTCACGAAACTTGGGCTTATACGGAAGCAGACCGCCATGCTAGTCTGGGTGCTCAGGTGAGTGGGGTAAACTGGGGGAGAACGGAAGACCGATTCGGCATAGCATGCGGGATTAACGGTTTGTCTGATCCACACAAAAATTATCTTGCATCAGGCGGCAGCGGCATACTCCTTGGTGACGGCACGCTCAATTACGGTCTGGAGCAGACCCTTGAAACCTTCTACCGTGTCCAACTCGGTCGATACGCGCAACTGTCCCCTGATTTTCAGTACATACAGAACCCCGGCTACAATCGAGATCGGGGGCCGGTCGAGGTCTATTCGTTGCGTTTACGATTGAATTATTAATCAACTCGGTGGAGAACAAACATGACACTAAGAGTGAGCCTTCACGGGGCGACAGTAGATACAGACTTCACCCGGTATTCCGCAACTGTTTACTCACGCACCGGTGCAGATAGTAGGTGAAGTCAAGCTTTTTAACCTACGCGGATCGATGCTAATAACCGGATTGAAGTATGTATTACCGCAATTCGTATTGAAGGGCCACATTAACACCTTTGCCTTTCCTCTTGCCCGTTATAGACCCCCGTGCTATCATTTAACTTATGAAAAAGTCTAACCGCACTATACCTCTCAAAAAAATAAAAACACCTCGGAAGCAGGGCATGACATTAAAGAGGCTGTTGTCGCGTGTGACCGAAAAGAATATTCACCACGAAGTTGACAGCGGCCACGCTGTAGATAGAGAAGCCAGGTACAATGAGCAAGAGGATAAAATCAAAAAGACCGCGGATTGAGATTACCCGTTGGAAGTTGGGGATGGTTCGGACTCCTTTCAGGCCGTGGATCCGGTTGAAACTTGGGAAAAGATGGAGATAGCAGAATTGCTATGATGTCGAGGAAAAGGCAGCGAAGGATGCGATCTTGGAAAATAAATAAATAGGGATACACCATATTTTAGCTTGATTTCATTGTTCTCGTGATCAATCTATGCTATAGATTTTCGAGCCAATAATATCTTGTTATACGCAGAAGCGAGGCACGGTTATGAACGTTGAGTCAATCGATCATATTGTGCTGACGGTCAAGGATATCGAAGCAACCTGTGCTTTCTACACGAAGGTGCTTGGTATGAAGGTGACTACGTTCGGGGCTGGAAGAAAGGCGTTGTCATTTGGGGTACAGAAGATAAATTTACATGAGCACGGAAATGAATTTGAGCCAAAAGCGAAAGTAGCAACGCCGGGATCGGCCGATTTGTGTTTCGTATCTACTGTCTCAATTGGGCTGGTTCTTGATCACTTGCGCACTAACGATATTGAAATCCTGGAAGGTCCTGTTCATCGAACTGGAGCTATGGGTCCAATTACCTCGGTATACTTTCGAGATCCAGACGGGAATCTAATCGAGGTGTCGAACTATGAGATTGCATAAGACTGCGCTTCAGCTGACGTCAGGCCATCGTGGCCTTCCTCAGCTGTGCTTTGAGTTCGTTCATAAGATACAACCATTATGTGAAGTAAATGTTGTGGGCATAGGAAACACAATGGCTTCCAAATAATTTTCTTCACATAACGGATACTCTTACGGCGATTCAAGCCAGTATACAATGTTGTTTCTTTACATGATTAGGTGTTTTGGATTGTCTTTGCACGTGGGATTAAAAGAAGGAAGATGCTTACGGGACAGCTTAAATCGCATCTGATTCCGACAATTCAAATTCCCACATAGGTTTCCCCATTGAGTGTAATATGACATTGGAGAAAGTACAGGGGGGGATTTTGGGGGTATCCTGAAAATAGCATTTAAAATATATAATAATTTCAAAGCATTGGAAGAACTATTTGATGGTCACCGCCTCCACCATTTAAGTGGTTGATTTTATTAAAATCATGATGAAAAAAGTCGTGCCGTTTTATGAAATAGTCGACAAGTGTTGACCTCTCATTTCAATAAAAATCTCGGGTAGGGGTGTTTATAAACCACTACCCTGATCTTATGCAATAAATCTTCAGTTATCTTGAAAATCCGCCTGCTGAGAAAACGTTCGTAAAAGATTCCTTTTATGAACATCTCGCAAACTCGGAATTTCCATCGAATAAAGGTTCAAGATTTTTTTACGATATCCATGTTAGACGCAAGGGGGGCGTATGTGAAAAATACGAGATGTATTATGCAATCTGTGACATATATATGAAAATGCGAAGTAGGAAAGGACCTCTTGATTGAAAACCATATCAGAAAATGTAAGATTCAAAAAGTATTTTGTAATCATTTGAAGAATCGATGTACCCGCGTAGTGCGCGCCACGCTTCGCGTGTTGCCTGCTCTTGGGGTGGGGGATTGGGAGAAACTGCCTTATTTTTTCAATAATCGTTTTGCCGCTTCCACATAAGCTTCGAAGTCGGCACGTTTTCCAATTCCAATTACTTCTACCGTGACTTCCTGCTCAATAATCCGATAAACGATCCGTATTGACTTACGCACGGTGTACATTTTATAGTAGCCCGTTAAGTCAAGTCCGCGCAGGTTTCCGAGCGGCTCTCCGAGGTGAGGCGACGTTTCTAACTTCTTTAACTGTTTGGCCACAAGTTTTTTCATTGAACCATCAAGGTTTCTGAAGTCGTCTACTGCGGCCTCTTGCAGAAAAACTTTATAGCTCAATGTGCTCCTCCTTAAGGAGCTTATCAAGAACTACCCGTCTCCCAGCGCTTTTCTTTCGCGTTGTGATGATATCAAATATCTCAACATGCTCAACAAATTGCACGAGTTCTGCCATATACTCATATTCTTCTGCGGGAAGGATGACAGCGGTAATTTCATTGTTTTTAATAATTACGGCCTTTTCCTTCCGATGGTTTGCAAGATCAGATATCACTTTACCGAAATTTTTTGCGGCTGACGTAGCGCTGATAATCTCGTCGCGTTTAAAAGTCGCTTCCATGGTTTTTCTCCTTTTTTATCTGCGTAATATTATACGGATAATTGTACGCGAAGTCAAGAGCATAAAAATGTAGTGCATAAAATGTTGTGGAGGGTTCAAAGCAGAGAGATGCATCTACTGACATGAAAGCAGGCTGAAATCCAGCCTGTTTTTTGTTTTCAGCTATGTTGTGTGCGAATTTTTCTGTTAGATTGAAAAAATGTTTCATCTACGCTAAAAAGGGGAAATACAACCTCTTGCTCTACCCACACATAACCCTAACAATATCAGGTTGTAACTTTAAATTATTTCTGAGAATTGAAACGCGTTTGCTACCAGGAAGAACCTCGCGAGTTACCAGAAGTCGAACGATCACGTTGTCGATCAACGCTTGGAGATTGGTAAAAACCTTTGAATGCATACCTCAACTGGTACTAACCGCTTCTTTACCGCCAAGTCCACACTATGGACGTGCTATAATTATTTAAATGCAAGTTCGTATAAGCATGGATGGCAGGATAGATGGCGACTTGTTCTATCCACGGAGAAGGAGGGATACCATGAAATTAAGTACAAGAAACCAAATCAAGGGCACGGTCATTGAGGTTGTAAAAGGTACTATCGCGGCAAAAGTAAAGATCGATATCGGCGGGGGAAATACGATCACTTCCACGATAACAGTCGATGCTGTAAATGACCTCAAGTTGGAAAAGGGTGATCAGGTTACCGCCCTCATAAAAGCCAGCAGTGTCATGATCGGCAAGTAGCAGGCTGCCCGAATGAGATTGACTTGCCTCGGTTTCGGTCGATTCCTTACATAGAGAGCTGATCCGCGACGTTATGTGTCTGGATTGTGTGCACAAGGGAAGCGCCGCCCCTGACCGCTGACGCCATACGAATAGCCTTTGTGATATATTTGAGGCTCTTGCCCTCTTCCAAAGGTTTTGGTATAGGCATCAATACAGTAAGGACATTGAACTGTATGCGCAACAGCAACGGTGATTAGTGGTTTTCCCCGCTTTGTGAACGTTCTAGGCTCTAAAGCAGCAGTGTACACTCCTTCATATTATTTGCGACTGTCTTAACATCTTTATTATTGACAATGTGTATAATATTAAATATAATACACATCAGAGGTGAGAACATGAGTACAGCAGGAAAAACCAGGAAACAATTTATCCTCGATCAGGATAAAATTAGACGGGTCAGAAAGATTGTAAATGCTAAAACCGACACTGAGGCAATTACAATGGCTTTAGACATCATCATAGAAAACACAAAAATAGAGACGATGCTCGGATCAATCAAAGGCAAAGGGGCAATAAAGGATATCTATGGCAGAACATCCGGTTAAACTGGTTCTCGACACATCTATCTACATTCCCTTCATAAACCAGGGTGTTGCTCATCCAACCATAGAAATCCGTCAGGGCCGCCCCCTGATCTATATGTGTGCTGTTGTAATGGAAGAACTTTATGCTGGTGCATTGGATGTTTCTTCAGTAAAGCTTCTTGATAAGATGCATGACACTTTCGCCAGCATGGGTAGGCTCATTATTCCAGATGAGACGGACTGGCAGAAAACTGGAAAAGTCATTGCTCAACTTGGGAAGAAATACGGTTTGGAGGAAATGTTTTTATCAAGGATAACAAACGATATTCTGATAGCTAACACGGTGCGCAAAATAGGTGCATTTGTCGTAACAAATAATCAAAAAGATTTTCTCAGAATCCAGGAATATATTGATTTCAAGATTTTTTAAAGGATGACGTTTAGCTGAATTTATCATCCTTTTGAAATATCTCGTCTCTGATTATTTTCGCTGTAACCTGTACACGACGCAGGATTCATCTTGTATTATAATGATAAATGTTTGCTCGTCTCGCAAATGATTCCATCATTCTGCAAGCAGATAAAGATGAGAATAGAAACTAATATCAAAATAATAGAACAATTATCAAGACACGGAAAAGATGCAAACAGGACGTTTTGTTGTTTTCTGTGGGGGACTGACGTAACGGCTGCAAGAATTGATTCAATAGTCCACGGTCTCTACGAAGAAGTATCGGCTTAAATTGGTTGTACTCATTGCGGGAACTGTTGAAAAATGATTCAGCCGAATCTATCGGTAACTGACATAAAAAGACTGGCTCGCCAATTCGAACCGACCACAAGAGAATTCCGGACGCGTTTTCTTCTGAAAAATGATGAGGGCGAAGGCTTTGTTTTCAATGAACAGCCTTGCCCCTTTTTAAAAGAGCAATCGTTGCAAAGTTTACGAAAACCGCCTACATGGTTGCAGATCATATCCGCATCTCCATAAACGCGATTTCATCTTCAAGATAAACCAGGCAGTCTCCAATTGCTCCATTTGCCCGATTGTGCTCAATGTTTATGAGGGGCTTAAACAAACCCTTTGGCCTCCTCGATTGAAATATATAAGGAGGGCCTGAGATTGTGTGAAATGCACAGCTTTATTTTATCCTTCACTTGATGTTTTATATTTTAAACGTATTAGCCCGACGAAGTCTTATGACATCCAGCATTTTGGGGTATCTTTTGAGGTATGTCGTAATATCCCTAAAATAAATTGTAGAATATCAATCAGTTGGAGAAACGTTGATGGCCACCGCCTCCACCATTTAAGTAAGACGCCTCCTCTGCCATCAAGCTACCGTATAGATTCATATTTCGATGCAGATTTTGCCGAAATGGGCACCGCTCGCCTCGTAACGAAACGCATCGATCAGGTCTTGTAGAGGAAATGTCTTATTGATGACCGGCTTCATGTCATTGGCATCCAGAGCGCGAATCATCTCGATCTGCTGCTGGCGGTTTCCGACTTGCATCCCCTGAAGCCTCGCTTGTCGAGTCAACAGCGCCGCGGTCGGAATCGGACCGGAGAAACCCGTCAAGACGCCGATGATCTCGATATGCCCGCCGATGCGGCACGCGCTGATCGACTGTGGCAGAGTATCCGGACCGCCCACCTCGATGACATGATCAACGCCACGTCCGTCGGTCAGGTCTAAAACCTGATCTGCCCAGTTTGGATACTGCTTGTAGTTGATCGTATGGTAGGCGCCTAGAGTGCGTGCGCGAGCCAGTTTTTCATCCGACGACGAAGTGACGATCGTCAATGCGCCCATCATTTTTGCGAACTGTAGGGCGAACATCGACACACCACCCGTGCCCAAAGTCAATACCGTCTCGCCGGCTTTCAAAGGACCATCACTGACAAGTGCGCGCCACGCCGTAAGACCGGCGGTGGGCAAAGTCGCCGCTTCCGTACAGCTGTAATTCTTAGGCACGCGAGTGAACCAATTCGCCGGCCGCACCACCCTCTCCCGCGCATAACCATCCAAGCTATCACCGGGCGTCTTGGCGATCCTGAATGGTTCGACTTCGCCGTTTTGCCACTCGGGGAAAAAGCAGGAGACGACGTGATCGCCCACGGAAAACTCGCTGACCCCTTCCCCGATCCTTTCGACAATTCCAGCTCCATCTGTCAACGGGATGAGTCCGTCTGCGGTTGGAATTTTCCCAAGCGCGACCAGATAATCATGATAGTTCAGCGAGCTCGCGTGCAGCCGCACCTGGATTTCGCCCTCCTGTGGCGCATCCGGCTCGTCCATCTCGACCATTGTCAGGCGCTCGAGCCCACCGGATCCTTTAAGTCTTATTGCTTTCATAAGGTATCTCTCCTATGGAAATGGTTAGGATGAGCAGCGACCTAAAGTTAAAAAAAGATGTCGAACTGTCTCAGGCCGCCCGCTTATCTCAAGTTTCATCCAGTGTTCAACATATTAGTCAGCTCCGTCGTCATATATCACGGATTTTTCATATTATCCTCACACTTTGCATGCATAAGAGCGACGCAAATCACTTATTGACCTCCTTTTTAGCTTCAATCGTCTATATTGGGATAGTACCATAGACCTTACAGGTGTCAATTTTGTTCATTTTGAGGTTGCTGGGAATCGTGATACAGCCGGAGAAGTAAAAAAGCGATTTCCTTCTGTTGTTTGAGTTGCCAGCGTCAGGCAGCTGGTTTGTACTTCTCGAGTACCTGGTTATAAGCCTCATTCGGTCTAAGTTTATCAAGCGATGCATGTCGCCTGTTGTCGTTTTACCAGTTGAACCAGTATATCATTTCCTTGGAAAGTTCGGTTATTGAGGTACCTTTACTCACTATTCCTTCTTGCTGGGCTCTCCTTTACCTAACGTAATCAGTTGCACAAACTGTTATTGATAAAAAAGCCCCATCCGGCTGAACAGTCACCGTAGCATTCTAAAGAAGGGATCAAGCCGACATGCGTAAAACGGAGGTCTGTCTTATCGACCATTTTGGTGATCTCAAAGACAATTTGAGTGCCGCTCCTTTCCGTCTCATCTTTAACGAAGGTCAAATGGTCGTCCAGTATATGCCATACGACTTCCTTACTTGGTGCCACTGATAATATTTTATAGCACGAAACGCTTGCAGGTCAAGGCGACCTGTCTACAAAGCTGATGTGGATTTGGATAGAGGACTTTAACGATTTCTAGATGATAACTTGTATGTTGCAGAGATTGGAAACTATAACTGACTCAGGAAGTTATATATTAGTAAGGGAATAGATAAAATGAGCGTTATAACAGAAAGAATATTTATAAGCTAGCCAAAATGGGAACCTCCTGCTAAGAATTAATTTATAACGGAACTAAATTCAAGAGAAAGGAGGCTTCTATGAACTGCATTAATGATAGCAGACTTGGGCAGTTTCATCAACTGAAGAAAGAGATTCGGAGTTCTACGGAGTATTTGATTGTCGGCCTGGACATTGCCAAGGAAAAGCACAACGCCTTCTCTGGTACGGCGACCAGCAATGCAGTGTTTCGGGGCATGTTCTTTGACAATACGATGGAAGGTTTTTGTAAGCTACTCGTGCAAGTAGAGGCACTGAAAGCGGAGTATAGCCTTTCGAAGGTGGCTTTCGGGTCTGGAGCGGACGGCTAATTACCACAAGCCCCTGGCAGAATATCTCATCAAGTACGGTTTCATGGTTGTTGGTATCCCCCTTTTTCGACCGTAAAGAACCGGCAGCTTCTGGAGGCCGATGGGACAAACACGACACCTAGGAGGCCGCTAACGTTGCCGACCTCATCGCCCAGGGTAAATCTGTATTACGACTATCCGGAAGCAGCCAAAGGCGATATCGGAAGCCTTCGTCCGTTTAAGAAGCGGCTCAAGAAAGAAGAGCAGGCACTGCAAGTTCGCATCCGCAATCAGCTGCTCGCGAGTACTTCCCGGAGATGGACCGCCATTTTCGCGCTGAGGTGACCATGGCTGTGGTCCGGACTTGTCTTGATCCATCTATCGCTGATTGCCGGAATGGAATACGATCAATTTGCCGAGCAGTAGCACCGGGGAGGGTGAATTTGAGGCAGCAGCGTCTGCTCCAACAAATCTGGCAACTAGCCCACCAGTCTATTGGCTGCCGCGTGGGAGAAACAGTGACATTTGAGGCGCAGGCGATGGTCTCGACCATCTATCACCTTCGTGAAATGATCAAAAACCTGAACGACAAACTTCGACCATCAGGTATAAACTTTACGACGGCGCCAAGGGCTCGCAAAGCCGAAAGATGCATGAGCATGGCGGGAATATTACCGGGCTGATTTACAGGCAGAGAATAGACCTTTCTAACCGCCGCTCCTCAATTGACAAATTACCTTATAACCGGCGAAATGATTATGTCACTTAGGGTTAGAGTTGTCCTCCTCCATTAAGCGGATACGATATATGAGTGTGTCCATGATCTCATCAGCATCAAGAGCCATAATTCATTTTTTTCTATGAATAAGTAATCGAGCATAAGTTCCCGAACTAATCTCATATACTCTTTGAGTCCTCGTCGATATTATCGCCCCTGGCTGGCGTTTGGTGACTAAATCTTGGCCGATCAGGATAAATTCACTCCCTCAGGGAATCGTCAGACATGTACAACACCTTTGGAAAACCCAGGATGAACCTGACCTGACGAGCGTCGTGTCCATCCTGGTATGCCATCTAACAACCTACGCTTTAATTTTTGCCAGTCTGAAAAAATCTACGAGAAATAGCGTCACGCCGATTGCAAAGCCCCATGCCGAAACCCAGAATACGGCATACCATAATTTCATATACCCTTGCGTCGTGAGGAAATCCATGCCCATCACTCTCTGGAAGTAAACCTGCACGATGCCTGCAACTGCAAGAGACAAAGCCATGAGACCCATGAATGAGCACATGAACCAGAAAGCTTTGATGCCGAGCGACTGTTTGAAATTCGGCAGACCTTTCAACTGCGGCATAGCAAAATAGAACATCGTGAGGTTTAACATGGCATAGGCACCGAAGAATGCGAAATGTCCATGCGATGCTGTTATCTGCGTGCCGTGGGTCCACCGGTTAATTTGGGGCAACGTGTGGGCAAAACCCCATACCCCGGCACCGAAGAAGTGCATGACCGCGCAGCCAACGGCCCAATAGAGGGCCACCCTGTTCGGAATCTCTGTTTTCCGCTCCCGCACTACGCGAAGGGTATCGACTACCATGAAGAGGATCGGAAGCGGTTCAAGTGCGCTGAAGATGCCACCCCACCAGAGCCAGTAGTTCGGCGTTCCAATCCAGTAGTAATGATGCCCTGTACCCACAATGCCGGTGAACAAAACAAATCCCACCTCGATATAGAGCCATTTCTCGACGAGCTGTCGATCAACGCCCGTCAGCTTCATAAGCATGAAAGCCATGATGGCGCCGGTAATGAGCTCCCAAGCTCCTTCTACCCAGAGGTGGATCACCCACCACCACCAGAAGTACTGGTCCGAAAGGTTCTTCATGAAAAATACGCCGAAGAGAAACATACCCGCAAGCATGACTAATCCGCCCAAAAGCACGCCCTGGATCACAGTCCATTTCTTAGTCTTCATCATGGTCATGAAAATGTTGAAGAGGAAAATCAGCGCCACGATGACAATTCCGAACTTCAGTACCGTGGGTTGCTCCAGAAACGGCATGCCCCATGTCCAGCCGAGCAGATAGCCCACGATTGCCGTGACGCCGATTAGCGCGAACAGCACAAGCTGGAAATTCGCGAGTTTTTTGCTGTAGAGCTCGGTCTGCGCCTCTTCCGGAATGATGTAGTACGTGCCGCCCATGAAACCGAAGAGAAGCCAGACCACGAGTAGGTTGATATGGATTGCCCGCGCGGTGTTAAAGGGAACGATGTTGATGAGCGGGTCAAAATCCCACACGTATTTGGCGCCTGTGATCAGACCAAAGACAATTTGGAGCCCGAACAAGACCGCTGCAATCATAAAATAATTTAGAGCAATCTTTTGCGATTCGTATTTCATTTCATGCCTCCTTAGCGCAGTCCTGCGAGATAGCCCGCGAGATCATCAATATCTTTCGGGGCAAGCTTCGAAAAATCCGGCATGATGGAATTGGGGTTATGTGATTTCGGGTCCCTGATCTGTGCCTCGATCCATGCATTGTCCCTTTTCCCACCCTCTCTGGACAGGTCAGGCCCTACCTTACCACCCACGCCGTCCAACATGTGGCACGCGGAACATCCCTGCGCCTTGTAGACCGCTTCGCCCGGGCTGCCAGAGGTCACCGCCGTAGCGAGAAGGGGCTTTGGAGGCCAGTTGTTCGTATCGATCCCGTTCACCCACGTAAGGAAGGCAACTACATCGTCTACTTCCTGATCCTGAAGGTGGAGGTTCGGCATCTTCCTGGCGTTTGGCCAAACTTTTTCAGGGTCTTTCAGAAATCTCTTGACCCACTCGGTATCGCGATAGCTCATTACCTTCGTGACGTCAGGAGCGTAATAGCCTCCGATGCCGAGAATCGTATGGCAGTCGTTGCAATTGTATTTCTGCCACACCCACTTACCCGCGACGACGTGGGCATCCATCTTCTGCTCCCCCGTTCTCTTCGGCATTTGTACCAAAGAGTCGTAGGAAAGTACCAGGAATATCACGGCAGAAATCGCTGTTCCCCAAATGAAAACTGCTTTTGCCTGCGACAGAGTCATAACTCCTCCTTTCGACTAAATGAATTTTATTGTTCCTTAATGTTTGAAACTTCTATATGCTCCAGGTTATAGCTTGAAAAGATAGTCTTGCAAATTGCAAATCGCGTATTTGTCTCCGTCGACCATAGTGGACTTTATCAACGCTCAATGCGAACGTCAGGGGAATAACCTCAGGATAATGACTGAAACCGATGCAATAGTATCATAGTATTTTAATCTTCACCAATGGGCTATGATGTATATCATAATAGCAGGCGTAAGGAGGGATGTATCGTTGCGAAAGAAGGACACCACCTTTCAATCGATTTATTTAAAGACCCTTTATTTGTAGATTTCGATATCTTGTTAACAGAATCGCCAGAGTGCGATTACCGCTATCTTCCCTCAAAATAAATTTAACGAGCTGTACGAGTACCAAGCTTATGATCAGGAGCCTTATTCAAGAGGCGTTTAATTTTAATTATATTCGCTTTCGTCGACCGATACCCTTCGGCTATAAGTTCATCAACCTTTCTCACATCCATGCGAGGGAAACGTGACAGCTGTGGTTCAATGATTACGTCAGCCTGCCGCACCTGAAACTTGGTGTTCTCATTGATAGCAATCTCGATGGCATTGAAAATGATGTCTATGATATCGTTAGGTGTTTTGTACTGCCGCTCCGCGCTAAGATTCACGGCGACGATCACGTCAGCACCCATGGGTTTGAGGGGCGAAATGGGTACGTCTTCTGCTATCCCACCGTCCACCATCATCCGTCCATCAATGTATATGGGCCTGTAAAGTCCGGGCACGGCATTACTGGCCATGACGGCGGGAGCGACCTCGCCCTTTCGCAGTACCACCTTCTCACCGGTTGCTATATCAACGGCTATGATAGCGAGCGGAATCAGCGACTCTTCGATCTTGGATCTGCCAATTTTAGCTTGAATAAGCCTGCCAAGTTCTTCATTTGAAAACAACGCATATCGGGAAAGCTTGAGCTTAGATATTTTTATTGGCGTTATGCTCTTTCCAACTCTACGGATCTCATTCATCGGGATGCCGAAGGCATAGAGGGCAGCGGCGAATGAACCAATGCTGGTACCGGAAATATAATCGGTCCGAATATTGTTGTCCTCGAGCGCCTGAAGCACCCCGATGTGTGCTAGCCCGCGCATAGCGCCACCGCTGAGGGACAAACCCAATCGTCTCTTTGTTGCTGGAGATGAAATCATAGGGAGTATTCTCCTTCAAGGCAAAATATCTCTTTCTCTTAATGAAGATCTGCGGAATAGAGCTTTCGAAGCGAATGATAGCTAATGATCTCGTAATGAAACAAAATCCAATTAAAAGATATTGTAACCTATTGTAATTACGACGCGAAAAAAATATGACGATTTAACTTAAACAAGATCATTATAATTGTTGCTATCTTGAATATATTATCATGGAAACTCGTTGTCAAGAATGCGCGATTGAATTTATATTTCATGCGCTGCAACAACTCGGAGAGAAGCGGAGAGAGATTGAATTGAATGATGCCGGGGGATAAAATAAAAATGTACTATATCTTTTGAGTAGGTTTGAAATACGCATTATATTTTTGATAAGACTCTGCTTGAAATCAGCCCCCTACAACGTAACAAGCGAACTCCAGACGTCAGAGATCTTAAATGCTGGCCGCAACCAGCGTTGTTTACGGATATCTTGAAATGAGATAGCACCCATATGTCATTCCAACCACGAACGACGCCGATCTACCTACAGGCAATCTGGTTTTGGCAATAGCAACCGTTACATAATATTGCTTCACATCATGCCTTGATTCCATTTCCGCGTCCGCTATCATAAAAAAGGTGATCGTTGTTTATAAATCAAAGGTATTTATGAAAAGTAACCTTTGTAAAATATTGGATACTGTTGATTCGTTTCCTCTGATAGAGTTCCCTACCATGCGGAGCGCACTTGTCGCCCTTCCTAAAGATTTTGAAGGACGTTGGAATGTCTTTTTAATTTACCGTGGACATTGATGAATACTTTGCTGCCAGCAGTTACTGGACTTCCAAAAAAACATAACCGAGTTAGAAAAAAACAAATCAGGATCATTACTACATCATCTGATCCTGAGGAGGAAGCGGTTAAGACGGCCAATAAATATGGTTTGACCTATTCTATGGGATACGGACTCATATCATCCGAGGTATCGGCGGTGACCAGAGCTTTTGTAAATCCTGAAAAACAACGTTATTCATGCAACCGGATTTATTATTAGTCAGAAAGCAAGATCGAAAACGCCGTATACAGCAGCAGGTCCATAGATAGACTAACAGCAAAATATTTTGACTTTTTTATAAAATGACGGAATTATATCAATACGGTTCTAGGGTAAATTCTGGTCGTCGATGGACGAACCGGTACCGGTATTTATGATTCTCGATGGTTTGGATGAAAGCCCTGTTGACCTATGAATAGAGGTGACGAACAGGAGTATTGGAGTATATTTATATCGATAGGCCACAAATATGATCAGCCTCTGGAGGTAATAGATGACATCGGATAGTTCTCGGTCACGGTCTTTCATTAGGAAACCCTGATGAACTGGCTGGTCGGTAACTTGAAATCGCAACCATGCGAGGCAAGACGAACTATACTAAAAAAACTCAGCAGGTCTGCGGGCTTTCTGAACTCGTCAGATAATGATAGTGTCTCGGTGGCCGTTACCTCATTATCAATTTGTTAAAAAAATATATAAAGTGTCGTGTCGATTGCTCATCCTGAGTAATTAGCTTTCGTATATTGAAGTTTGTATTTGCCCAGTATGTTTGTCTTTTGCGTTCTGGATTGTGGTGACGCTAAACTTTGTCACTTTACGAAGAATCTTACATATTGTCTTAAGCCGTACATCACATTATGGACACTAACCATTGCCTAGTACGGAGCGATCTTATTGCAGAAGAATTTCTTCGCGAATGAACGGCAAATGTACGACTAATGTTGTGATAGATGAGTCGTACAGTAAAACGAGATAGTATTTTGGTTCAATTGACAGCGATTAAAAATGAGATAAAATATGTTTAGGAAGTAAAGAAAAGGTACAGCGTGTCGGGTATCTGGCTGTACCGGGAAAGGAAGTGTTCTGTATGGCAACCACTTTGCAGGAAACTCAAAGCATGGAAGAGCGGTACTTGAAGGGCAGATCACTAGCAGAAGGCATCGCCGGAGGCGCGGGAGTCGCGCTATCAATTATCGGACTGGCGGCCATAATGCCTCATTACATGATCCCGGTTTCAACGATTGCCCTTGGCATCGCATTCGTATTTGAGGGAGGCGCCGTAGCGAGACGGTTCTCACGTTTGCTCCGTGAGACGACGAAGGGGTGGTTCGATGTGTCAGGATTAGGTTCCGGATTGACCGCAGAGGTCATCGGCGGCATTACGGGAATTATTCTGGGCATCCTGACGCTCCTGAGCGTTGCTCCTGTGGTCCTGATGCCCGCGGCAGCCATCGTGTTCGGCGGAACGCTGATATTCAGCAACGGAATCTCCGCACGGCTTGATGAAATGCTGATCGGCCGAATGGGTGAAGATGATGTATTTAAGGACGTAGCCCGCGAAGCGGTAACTGCCACAGCGGGAATCCAGCTTCTCTTCGGAATTACCGCTGTCACGCTGGGGATTCTCGCTCTCGTCGGTATGGCTCCGATGGTTCTGAACCTTGTTGCTCTTTTGGGCATCGGGCTCTCAAACCTGCTGAGCGGAACCGATATCAGCGCCCGCATGCTGAGCTCTATCCGGACACATCAACATGCATAATGATGAGAAACGGAGATTCATATCTGCACCCGGAAGCCGGATATTATCGAAAGATGATCTCCGGCTTTTTTATTTCGCGCAAGGTGCAGAAAAGTGCATGAATGAAAGGAAATTCGTAAAGCCCTTAAGCAGCAAACCTCCGGAGAGCAAGAAGGGGACTGTGAGCTAATTCATTCGCGGAGATACGAGATATGCAAAGAGGCTTAACACCGCGCCCTTAACAGCGAGAGGAGAGGGTGAAATATTGTGGAAAAACAGTTTGCCGGGAAACTTGACACTGAAATTAGTCGATATAAGCAAGCATTGAGCTCCCTTGCAAAAGCGTGTGATTCAGAGGATATTCAATTGAATGCCTCAACATTATTGAACTATTTGGAGTCCTTCGGATTATATCTCGTAAAAAGAAAGTTTCATCAGTTCTTGGAGATTATATTTGGGGCGCTCGTGTTATTCAGCGCATTGGGTAACAGTTTGAACACGTCCATGATAAATTACCGGGGTCCGCTCAGCCTTAACGCAGGATCTGCATTTCTCGTTGAGATGATCCTCCTTTTTGAACTGAAATTATACATGAATGTTAAGGCATTACATCAAAAAAAAGAAAAAAAGAGCGGTTCATAAGAAATGTAGAGAATGATTTTAGGACTCAAATAGGGGCGGACAGTTGTAGCATGGGGAAGTAACAACGGCAACCATCGGGTAGCAACGGATTCAATATGAAACACATTCTTCAACGGGCAGCGGCTGGTTTTTCTCCCGGATATTTTTCTTTTATCATGGCAACAGGCATCGTGTCCATTGCGGCATTTCAGCAGCAGAGGGAATCGGTCGCCTATGTCCTCTTCAATATCAATAAACTTGCTTACGTCGCGATGACCATACTTATGGTTATGCAAGCTTTGTTTTTTACTGGAAAGACGCTCGCTGATGCAAAGTTGCCGCCCCGGGCACCCGCTCTTTTTACGATAACCGCCGGGACATGTATTCTCGGTAGTCAATTCATTGTATTATCAGGAGCATTTCATGCCGGTCTCTTCTTTTGGATGTTGGGTCTGCTGCTTTGGGTGGTTCTCTTCTACGTTTATTTCGCTGCGGTAATCGTAAGGAAGGAAAAAAATGCGGACGAGGGCGAGTTAAACGGTTCGTGGCTGATCTACGTAGTCGGGACACAGTCTGCGTCTATCATTACTGTCCTGCTCACCCCCTACCTCGACCGCAAGCAGGATGTTATGCTGTTAGCAGCCTTAAGCATGCACGGATTAGGAATAGTGCTATATTTTCTTCTTATCGGACTTATAATCCGGCGAATGATATTCGTGAGCCTTCCCGCGGAAAGTCTCAATCCTCCTTACTGGATCAATATGGGCGCGTCGGCCATCAGCACGCTAGCAGGAGCCGAACTCATCCTTCATGCTCGCTCCTGGGAATTTCTTCAAGAGGCACTACCTGCACTCATGTTGACAACACAGGTGCTATGGGCCCTGACAACCTGGTGGATTCCGCTTATGGTTATATTGAATATCTGGCGGTACGGATATAAACGCTTTCCCATCACCTACGATGTAGAGCATTGGAGCATGGTTTTCCCTCTTGGCATGTATGCTGCGTGCACGTTTAAATTCGGGAAAGTGGCAGGACTTGAGCCCCTTTTGCCAATCTCCCGTTGCTTCTTCTACCTTGCCTTGGCTGCATGGATTCTGGTATTTGCCGGCATGGTTGCAAGATTTATCCGGCAACTCTAGGAACTTCGTCCGCCAGGTGTAGTTCCTGCAACAATCACTCATCGAGTACGAGTATAAATAAATTTAGTGTCGCTGCTGGCCTAGTTAAAAATCGTATAGCAGCCATACCGACGCAATATTTTACTACAGCACTGCTTTTCTCACCTAACAACTCATTTATTGTACTACCCAATTATCACAATGTTAGTCGTATTCTTGCTGCTGAACTGATTGAGACCAATTTTACAAGTGTACGTACTGCCCAAGACAACCTGTCCTGTCGCCACATGCGAACAAAGTTCACTGCGGCTATCTCCGAAACGTTAAGCCGTTCCTGCGTAAAAATAAACATGAATGCTACGAATGGCATACCCAGACCAATAAAACACAATGCGAGGAATACATCCTATATACGAGTGTGTTAAAATACTGATAGAGAGGTTAAAATAACTAATGAGGGCAATTCTATGGATAACATCAAACATATACTTGTTGTGAGTAGAATGGTCAGGTACGATGCTAAGGCGATCCATTATGGCGCATCGCTGGCCCTAAAATACGGAGCTCAGCTAACGGTTGTCCACGTAATCCATGATCCTTTCGGAATAGAAGGATGGAACCTTCCTATGCCGAACCTGGAGAAAGACTACCAGAATCTCCTCAAGAAAACTAGGAAACAACTTGATAATATTATTGAACTGGAACAGGCACGAGGGGTCGTCATAGATGTCATGGTCAAAGAGGGAGACCCCACGAAAGAAGTATTGAAGATCGTGAAAGAAAAAAAGATCGACCTTCTCGTGATGCTCGCCCACGAGGAAGGACATTTGGAGCACTTTCTGTTCGGCAGAAGCAACAGTGAACTCATTTTAAAAATGCCGTGCTCGATCCTGCTCATCAAGAAGGAACCGCAGCCCGTCTATGGATCGTGGGATGAGGAATAAAATACTGCATCTTGCAGATTAAAGAAAATACTGTAGCGGCATAAGAGATTTCTGAGGAGTTATGCGACCGTTAAGAGGGTTCTTGTGCGACCGCTTTACGAGAAAGGTCTGTGCTTATTTTATTGAATGACGCACGTTTTAGGGGTTCCCCTTATCTTCGGAAGCGCAATAACGGCGCTATTGAACCATATACAGACGGCGAATCCGCGACGTATGATGCGTTCAGAGAGGTGGCGTACGAAGCGGTCAGAGTAGCGATAGGTGCTCAAATATTTCTCGGTCTCATTGCATAGATCCTCGGCTTGACAGGGGTCACTGGAGTAAGCTGGACGATCTTGACGCTCGTGGCTCTTTTTTATCATATCGGGGTGGCCGAAGTGACGAGTGGCAATGCAGTCGCTGCAAGAATGATGGCGGTAATGCGTAAATAAAGTGCTGTTTCTATATCCATTATGTCAGACACCATGGACGATAGAGGTTGGGTATCACTGAAACCGTAAGGCCGTACACATTAACGTGACGGCCTTTTTTACAAAGTGGTCTTGATGTCCAAGTGAACCAAAATGACGAGGTCAAGCTTTTAGTTGAAATTATCTGAGTGGCCCGTTCCCTTCGGCTAAAGTATTTTTATCGGTTCAACGGTGTAAATCATCGCTGTTTATAAAATCGGATTCGTAGGATCGCCATATGTGAGTTTTCTGAGGCCGAGCCATACCTAACCATCCCCCTTTACGCAGCCTCTTTGACTGTTAGGTCATTTAATTCTTCCGCTTCGATCCGTTTCATCACGTCCGCGATGAAGGCGTGGCCCTTGATCTTTCTGAATCCTTGTTCAGCATATAAGAGGACAGAAGCGAGCCAGCGCTGCATCATCTTGCTGTCGCGGTAGCGCTTTATATTGCCTTCTGCTTTTCTCACCGTGGAAAACATGCTCTCGATAGGATTGGTAGAATGCAACGTCTTCCTCAAGAGAGCGGGGACCTTCAATCGATGAAGGGTGAGAATGTCTTCTATCGCTTCCATGAGCGAATCAGCCGCCGACTCATTAATGCCCCGAAGCCATTTCTCCATGTCCAGAAGCATCTGACGAGCGTCCGCGTAATTATTCTGCTCCAGGGCTGTCCGGAACCTCCAGTGTGCGCCTTTCCGGTATTTCTTCGGCAAATGATGCTGTATATTCCGGTCCTTGTGGATCGTGCACCGCTGATGGATGAGTTTCTTACCGAAGCGATCCCGGAGTGCCTTGATTACGCCCTTGCCGCCATCGGTAACCCAGATGATTCGTCGTGAAAGTATCAGACCCCGCCGCTCTATATCAGAAAACAGCTCTTCACACAGTTCATGGTTCTCCGTCGCCCCCTGCCAGAACCCCAATGTCTGCTTCTTTCCGGCAATATCAAGCCCCAGCGCCACGATGAATGCCTCTCCGCCGCGGTGAACAGTGTCTAAAAAGACCGCAAAGGGAACGAATGACGTGAGTGACCGTTCCTTAAACTCCTGAAGCTGTTTTGCTGTTGCCGCGACGATATGGCTCGATACCGTGCTGGCGGACACTCCAAATGCTCGTGCCGTATCTACAACTGTCTCCGCATACTTCCGGCATGATATGCCCCGAAGCACCTTTCCAAGCAATTCTTCTGCGAAGACTTCCGGTTTTTTCATCTTCTGATAGCTCTGCAGTACAATCTCACCCGCCGGACCTCGAAGCCGAGGGTGGGTCACCGGGATCTTCTGATCGCCGATATAGACGGAACCGCCCTGGCTAGCCCACTTCCGCAGATCGGGACTGTTAGGCTGGTAGTCGGGGCCGGCAATCTCCTCCCGCTCGATGTACATGATCGTCTCTGCCATCATTCTGCCCATTTCCTTCATGCATTCATCAAAACCCTGTTTCCCTTTTGCGAAGACACAATACATCTGTTCGATGATCTCCCGCCTTCCGTATGCCTCTTCAATTCCTCGTATTGCCTTTTTTCTCTTCCTTGTGGTATCCTTCATTGAGTGGCTCCTTTCTTTTTTCTCTCTCTACCGTGGATTATGCCACGGGGGAGCCACTCTTTTCAATTTCAACTAAAAACAGTATAACCTGACCAAAATATGAGCACGACGAGACGGAGATTGGATGAAATCATTTTGCTGCGTGCTTCCGGCGGCCGCCTTTCCGACTGCAGCTTTCTCTGACTGTCGGGATAGAGCTGCTGACCCGCTGAGAAATGAGCATGGCAGTATTCTTTTTCTTTCGGGGTGTCAGCTATCTGGGGTTTCCATGGCAGAAAAGCATACAAAAACCAGTGTGATAGTCTTTACGATCGGGCATTCCACGCATTCAATCGAAGAGTTTGTAGATATCTTGAAGGCCCATGGCGTTGAACTCGTAATCGACATAAGGACCATTCCGAAATCCCGCCACAACCCTCAATATAACAGTGACACCCTGGCTTCCGTGTTACAGGGGTACGCTATCGGCTACGAGCATTTACCAGGCCTTGGAGGGCTTCGCCACGCAAAGAAAGACTCAATCAATACAGCCTGGGAAAATGCTTCGTTTCGGGGATTCGCTGACTACATGCAGACGGAAGTTTTTGAACAAAGTTTGGATACGCTTATTGAAATGGCAGAAAAGCAACCCTTAGCGGTCATGTGCGCGGAAGCGGTCCCTTGGCGCTGCCACCGCTCGCTCATTGCTGATGCATTGCTCGTGCGAGAAATCACGGTAATGGACATTATGAGCAAGGCATTGGCGCAGGCGCATATGATGACGCCCTGGGCCCATGTCAGGGGAACAACGATAACCTATCCCAAGTCGGAGTCAGCTGGATCCGCTCACGCTTCTCATCCCAAGCGAAGTAAAGGGTCGCCACTGTAATTTCCGAATGAATCCGGCACAGGCAGAAACCGTTGTTTGAAGCAGGTGCAGATAATGGTTCTCAAAACTACCAGGAGTGCACCCGCCGTTCCTGTGTCCGGTCTGTCAACGCCCTATTAGTACCTTCTGTGAATTGATATCGTTTCATAGAATGATATCATTAGGATAAGAGGAAGAATCGCAAAGGACTGACGAAAAAAGGATGTGGAGATCGATGAATGTATAAAAGAGGCCGCTTTGAGCAAGCAACTCGGAAAATGGTGGAGGGAATCATCAATGAATCTCGGACATGCAGGGTGACTTTACTGCTAGGATCAAGAAGAGAACGCTTTAACAGTGCCGTAGCAGTGAAGGGATATATCGAGACCAAGAATGAAATGCTTTGGAACAAAAAAAGCCGCCTTGGCGACGAAATGCCGTAGCAATCGTATCCGGAATCGATAACCCCCAGCTTAAGGCAGGAGCGTCTGTCATTCAGAAAAGGGGAATTATGACATCCTATAACACCGTTAAAATCGACGATGTAGAATTTTTTATCGTGAAGCAGGGCCTTCTAACGCCTGCTAATTGTTTTTTTGTGTGGCATTCCTTCTTCGTCGTACATGTTCAGAAATCTGATGACAAAGCTTGAGAATACTTTCATCTCATTGCGCTCGATTATCCCGGCTTCGGAAACAGCTCTTGCCCGCCCGTGGAGGCATTCACATATATATGATCACTTATCGGAAGATATCGAGAAATTCCTACAGACGCCGGGTCTCGGAAAATTCTCCCTTTATTTGTAGGATTACGGCGGGCCGGTAGGTTTCAGGATTGCGGAGAAGCATCCAGAGTGGATCGAATCGCTCACCATTCAAAACACCAATGTCTACGAAGATGGGTTGACACCTCTCATTAAACGCAGGAGACCACGATGGGAGAAGAGGACAAGAGCTAACGAACGGCCTGTGCTTAAGACCTTTAGGTAGGAAAGTAGCAAGTGGATATACATCAACGGAGTGCGTGACATGAGCAGGATAAGCCCTGGTGCCTGGAATATGGACCAGTATTTTTCAGAAAGGCCCGGCAACAAACTTATCCAGCTCGAGCTGCGGTCGGACTTCGGCTCCAACGTGAAACGTTATCCTGAGTGGCATAACTATTTCAGAAAGTACCAGCCGCCAACGCTTGTCGTGTGGGGGAAAAATGAAGAAATCTTCGGACCCAGGGCGCCAAATCGTACAAGCGTGATCTCAGGAACATCGAAGTGCATATGCTCGATACGGGGCATTTCGCCCATGAAGAGGACTGCGGCGTGATTGCAAGCTACATGAGGAAATTCTTCAAGGCTTAAAAACCGAAAAAACGCGGCAAAAAGCAAAAAGGTGCGTTTTACCATAAACGAACGATTAGAATACGGCCGGGTGTCACCCGGCGTGTCCAGAGCGATGCAATTCCTGGACAACTACGTGAAGAGCAGCAGCCTTGAAGCGTCATTGATTGGACTTGTATAGGTCCGGGCATCCCAGATTAACGGTTGCACCTATTGCATCGCCATGCATATGAAGAACGCCAAGGCTGCCGACCAAAGCGAGCATAAACACGTGATCACCAATGCAGGAATTGACCCAACGGGTGTATCTATCCTGCAACTATGAGGGGACGAGCAAGGTCTCGAAGAGAGGGAACAAGCATCTTCGGCGCGGACTCTGTCTCATGACGGTGAGTGTGATACTCAATGCGGAGCCGGGATTGCACCCGGCTCCGCTTCTCATTCGGAATAAACGGATAGTAAGAATGGCTATCTGCAGCGTTATTTGATCTGACCGCGGATCTCGCCGTCGGGATACTTGTCGGTATGGACATTGACGTACGCATCGCCGTCTTTGATCATCGCTACGAGGTCGGCGACTGTTTTTCCGGCCAAGGGACCGATCAGGTCCTTGTCCGTGATGGTTCCTTTGGCAAGCACGCCGGAGAACTTACCTTCCTTTTTCGGACCAGCAAAAAGGCCTGCCACCGGCCCTCCGCTTTCACCCATCTTGCCTGTATGAATATGCGCTGCCGTGACATTTTCGATGCCCTTCAACTTAAGGATGTAAATGAGTTCCGTGCCGTCTTTGCTCAATTTGAATTCCGCATCACCCTTCGCTTTCGTCATCACGGCTGGCACAACCTCTTTACCCCTCAGTTTTGCCTTAAAGGTGCTCGATGCCGCCATCGCAAGCGAGACTGTCAAGACAATCGTTAAAACAGCGAACAGTATCAACTTCAGTGTCTTCATGATGCATTTCTCCTTTGTAGTTAATTTTTTGTTTCCATGAACCTATTGCAAGTATATATTCGCCAGGGGACACAGTCAAGATGTGGCATGCCGTCAGATTAGATTAAAATAGCAAATGTTACAAACGGAATTCTTTGCTCTTGTCATAATATTGATAATTATATGAAGGCACCTCAGCGTACCAGAGCGCGTTAGTACTCGGATACGCCTTAAGGGAAGAATTACCATTTATAACCTTGGAGGTGCTATATGAAATTATACATGGACTAGACCTGCATGCAAGTAACACATATCTTGGCATTGAGGATGAGAACGGCAAATGTATATTTTTAAGAGGAAGCTACCGAACGATCGTGAGCTTCCAGAAGTGCGTGTCGTATTTTTAGGGGCAGAATAACACTGAGAAGAGTGACAATATTTCTGGCGATTGTACAAACTATTAAAAGTGCACCGCCGATTGCACCAATAGCAATCCACCACTTGAATCAGTACCTTTATCTATCTGGTCGACATTTACATTTTTTAAAAACTATTTCCTCCGATCCGTAGCTGTTGATTGCCATGACATCGTGGACAATAAAAACTTTCACAGCATCGTGGAATAAAACTTGTCTCCTGCGTCAGTATGTAATGATTAAAGTCGACTCCGACTAATGCTATTGCAATTATAATCACATTTCTGGATTTATAGAGACCTCACTTAAAAAATCAGAGTCCTCGATGTCCTGACATTTGACACGTAGCCTTTAGAGCTCTGGCAGTTAGGATAAGAATTATATCCTCAATCTACTTTGTCGCCTTCCGTTTAATAACTTCACAAGAGGCGTTTAATTTTAATAATATTACAAAATGTACTCATGCTGTTGCGAGCAGATGTAATTTTGAATAGTTCCGGAAGGCATTGCTGAACACATAATCAGCCCCGATACCCTGATAATCTTAATAAAGATTATCTTTACTTGATGCCTGACAGGTACCGTCTTATTAGATGAATGGCTTCCGCTGCTTCCGGGATTCCTGCTGCAGTAACACCGCCAATGTAGAGCAGGCCGTAGAGTCCCAGTATGACTATCCCGCGAGTGACAACATGAAGTCCGGGTACGAACAACTTTACTCCTAAGACGATAGCAGCGGATGCGAGAGCTATGCCCCAAAGCGTCATTATCATCCGGCCCCCGAGATTAAATCGACCGATGTTTGCAACGAGAGCGTATCTGAACAGCAGAAATTCTATCCAGCCCGCGACACCTGCTGATGCGGTGAGAGCAGCAGAGCAGTATATGGCGTCTAACGCAAAAAGGGAGCGTATAGGAAACACGACCAAGAAGCCTAGGAGGGCCGTTAAAGCCACACGGAAACATGCAATGCCCAGAGGTGTCCTGGTATTGCCGAGAGCCCAAAAGGCCGATATGAAGATGCGTGATTGTGTTGTGGCTACGAGCCCTACTGAACTCCCTGCCAAGATGAACCAGACGAAACGCGAATCCGAACCTCTGAAGTGCCCTGTTTGGAAGAGCATCGCTGTGACAACGTCGCCCAAGACGACAAACGCCACAGCTGATGGAACGACAAAAAATGCAATTCTTCTGATTCCAGCGGTTAGCCGGATTTCCAATGCCTGGACGATTTCCTCTTTTGTCCCGGTGGTTCTTGACATCTCCGTCAGTGCGGCCGATGATATCGCCATCCCGAACAGTGACACCGGCAGAGTATAAATCGTTTGCGCGTATGCCATCGCTGCGACAGATGCGGGCCCGAGATAGCTTGCTAGGACTTGATCTATATAGGCCGACAGCTGCACAACGCCGCGAGTTACTACAGCCGGCATGAATCTGGTTATAATTTTTTGCACAGGCGCTAGTCGGGTTTTGAATGAAAATGTAAATACCCCGTTAAGCTTTAAAGCTTGTGGGAATTGTACTCCCCATTGAAGCGCGGCTCCTATGACTGTGGACCACGCTACCCAGATAACGAGTTGCGTTTGTGCCCCATCACGATTTACTAAATAATAACCGCCGATCCCCACGAGAATTGCGATGATAGCTAAATTCCAGAGTACCGGTGCGACGTAGGAGAGAAAAAATTTCCGGTGACTATTGAGGACGCCGAGACACCATGCTGACAGTACGAGGAGTCCCGTTCCGGGAAACATAATAGCAACCATCCTGATGGTCAGTTCTCGCACTTCGCCGTGAAATCCGGGCGCAAGGATCTCAATAAGGGGTCGACTAAATGTTACTCCTATGACCACTAGTATCGCAGTTACCGACACAAGTAGCGTAAGCACAATGGAAGCGGCCCGGCTAGCCTCTTCCTTTTTCCCTTCCGCCAGCAGTTTTGCGTAAACGGGGATGAACGAGGCAGAGAGTACTCCTTCTCCAAAAAGATTCTGCAAAAGATTGGGAATGCGCAGGGCAGCACGAAATGCGCCCGCGGCCTCGGAGTTGCCCAGGTAATAAGCGAATACGCGCTCTCGCACGAGCCCCATGATGCGCGAGAGTAGAATGCCAATGGCGATGGCTACTGCTGCCGGACTTTTTTTCACGGTTTATTGTCTATATGGAACAGTTTAAAGCGGCTAGGCTTCACGGAAAGGAAATCCTTAATATTTTCGGTCTTCTCGGGATTAATCGCTTCTTGTGTGGTCAAAATATACATTCAGCCTCACGGTATAACTTTTTCCATTCTAGCACGAATATAAGCCTGATTCTGCGCGATGTCAATAACGCTGAGTGGGTGCTGAGTGGGTTTTTGGGGGAGAGGTTAACAGTTTCCGAATGAAAGGCGCAATGATTCAGAAAGCGCAACTTTAACTTTTACAGCTTACTATGAGAAGGTAGACAAGTCAACATGGCAATTTTTTATCTCTTAAATTATTTTAGCGAAATAAATCTTTTAACGGAAAGGAGAAATTGCCATGCTTAATAATGATTATAATAAGCAGTATGCAAGACGTCAAAGGATAAAGAAGACGACGTTGGTTATGGGGATAGACATAGGTTCTGATTTTAATGCGGTTGGCTTCATGAACAAGGACGGAAGCGGCTTAATAAGGTGTATAACTCATGGGAAGGGTTCGATAAGTTCGTATGAATAGCTGAAGGATGTTCTTATCAGACTGGAGCCAACGGGACACTATTGGAGAAAGATGACTTGTTGTGCGAAGGAACAGGGTGTTCGATTCATGCAGACGACTTCATTAAAGCGAGAACGCGAGCTGAACGCGCGAAGCAGCTGCAAAACATTTGAATCCTTATAGTTTCTATGATAGGGTATATTGCCTTGGCTGAATCAATTTAAAGAAAGGTAAAATTGCCGCATGCATGGCTATTTCCCCTCATACTTTTAGGCACTGTAGTAAAATTATATAAAATATTCCGTCATTCGTGTTTAAGTTGAAAGCCTTGGGTTAAGCAGTCCGCAATGCTGGTGGATCTTGAGTAAAAAGTACTTTACGTCTTTATAGCCGTATGCCATGCGCTTTAAACGCTTTATTTTGTTGTTGATGCCCTCGGAGATCGCTGTTGTTATTTTGCAGAGAAAGTAGTTCAGTACAAAATGCCTTTTCCTAAAGAACTTGAACCCAAGTTCGATGAACGGCGGAATCTTCGAGGTAATGGCTGAAACAATCCACTGGCGGAGATTTTTTTGAGCTGTGGTGCGGTCAGGCGATGTGTAGATCGTCAGGAACTGGTCTTTGAGCAGCATAGCCTTATAAATGGGGTCATTGAGATCAGCAAGCTTATCAAGGAGATTCTCTTTCCTCTTTGATGGTTTGTTCTGCATCAGGATAAAGCGTTTGTTGCAATGGAGGAGCGAGGCGAGATCGGTATTCTTCTCCTTCCGGGCTTTGTTCAGCTCCTCCTTACGCACTGTGTCTACAGCATCGTTTAAGTATTTCTTGACGTGGAAGTGGTCAAGAACGATCAACGCGTTTTTTGCATGTTCCTGGGTGGCCGACAGAAACCCGCGAGCACCATCACTGGCGACGGCCTCGATGGCGGCGCAGGATTCCTCACCCAGAGCATCATAGAAGGAATCGAGTACGGATTTGCCTCGGCCATCATGATTCCAGATGACCTTGCGTTTTTCGATGTCCACCACGTTGGTGACATAGTGATGCCACTTTTGCCAGGCTACCTCGTCAACGCTCATATATGTGGGCGAGGGAACCGGCGAAAGCTTTTCCCGGGCAAGTTCTTCGAGGCGCTGCCGGTCGATCCGGTAGACCACCTCGTCATCGAGGCCGAGAAACCATCCTGCTTCCTGATTGGTGGTGATGGAAGTAAGACGGTATACCTGTTCGGCAAATCGCTTGGTGAACCGGCCCCTGAGCCAGTCAAGTTCCTCGACCCGTCTGCTGTCGTCTTCGATGCAGAGGGACTTGCGTTTCGGGATGTGCAAGAACACTCGTTTGCCGCTTATGGGGAGGTCCTCGACGATGATCACTCCTATGCTGTGTACCGGTGTGTTGTGGACGTGACCGCAACCAGAGCAGACGGCAGGAGTGAATGCGGACTGTTCCAACAACAAATCGAGGCGGTTGTCTGAATGATTGACCATATGACTCACGTGATAGTTTGGAATTGCAAGCAGTTCTGTGATAGTATGGAGCTGCATCGGATTTTCCTTTCTGAGAAAAGTTTGGTCGGGAAACCTAACTTTACCAGAATTGGTTAATCCGATGTCTCTTTTTTACAACACTACGGCATTTTCAACTTTTATACGAAAGAACCAAAATATTTAATGTTATAAATGAAAATTTATTGGTAAAAACAGATACTTAACGATCTGTTTATTAAAACATAATTAACGCGTACCTATTTTTAACGCGAATTGAATAATTTGAATCAAAGAGGGGAGTAATTCTTGCATGCATTATGCAAAAAATCCCTTTTGATCTATTTCACGATTATTTTTATTAAACCTTATATCCTAATTCTCTTATATGGATGTGTTGGCTACTGTCCAAAATGCCTTGAGACGTATTGCATAGGGCGACCACGAAAGGAAAAATGAAAAAGTTAATCCTTATCACATTGTTAATTATATTGACCTTTAACGGTTCAATCCTATATGCGGACTGTCCCACTGTAACATCTTACACGATTTATTACGGAACGGCTTCCCGAGTTTATACCAATTCGATTTCTGGTATCACGACAACATCGTATACCATAACAAGTCTGCCGACGAATACGTATTACTTCGCTGTTACTGCAACAGACAGCAATGGGCAAAGTGGTTATAGCAATGAGGGCAGTTCGTATGTTACTGGAACTATTACTGCCTCATGGATTGCGCCTACATTATGCAGCGACGGTTCTTCAATTGATCTAGCATCAGGGGTAACCGGAACGATAAATGTGACCGGCATAGTAGCAGGAGGAAACGGCACAATCTCTTGCACGACTCCAGCTCAATATGGCAGCACTGTGGCCTGTACAACGACACCAGATATTGACTACTATACTTCAACCATTAGGGGTTGTGGAGGGTCTTGGAGTTCGGGAAATAATTACATTACGGGAGCATTGACGATTAATTGCAATGTGACGGCCCAATTTTACCTCAGTCCTCAATATACCGTATCAACCGCTGTCCTTGGCGGAAATGAAAGCCTCAGCAACGGTGATGGAAATGGTACCGGCAGTGGTAGCAATGGTTCAGGCAGCGGTAGCGATCCCGCTGCCGTGCCCGTGGGCTACAGCCCGCAATGGCTCGTAGTAACTCTCCTAAGCCTCTTAGCAGCTGGCGGGTATCTGTTGCGCAAAAAGAATAAAGCATAACCCGGAAGGTGATTGAAGTTTGATGCCGACGTTGGAAACAAATCAAAAGCAAAAGGCGTATCTGTCTAGAGATCTGAAATATCTCAAGATGCCCTTTTTTCTCTGTTTTCATAACTCAAAAGGTCAATCTGAGTCCCCAAATGGTTTGCAAGCGGCGACAGCGTTATATCAAGCAGGGACTGTCCGGTCTCGATGATGAATTACGTTCTGGTCGACCGCTATCTGTTTCAGATGAAAAATTGCCATGCTTGTACGCAAAGCGCAGACGAAACTCAAGATAGGACCCATTGGACGATTCGATCCATAGCTGAAGAGGCTAAATTATCCCGGTTCACTGTGCATAGGATTGGTCATGCTTTCGGTATTTAACCTCATCGCAATAGCCGATTCAATTTTGGAAAAGGGTCAAACGACATTGTCAACGTATTTCCGAGACAGAATACTTACAGGTTTAACCATAAGTCTATATCGGACACATTACCCCCGAAATGTTTTAAATAGGTCTTATTCTAGAGAGAGCGCGACGATTCTCGTGCTGATCTCGATCGCTGCCTCGGCACCCTGGCCAGCGGAAATGATCGCCTGAGAGTGGCCGTGGCGGAGAGCGCCTAGAACGAAGAGGTCAGGGATGCTCGACTCGCCTGCGCCCCTTGTCAGAATCTTGAACCCCTCGGTGTCGCGTTCTAGGGGGAGCCCCTCGAGGTACTCATCATTAAGGGAGATCCCACCCCACCCCATGATGACCTCACAGGGGATGATGCGGCCGTCAGCTAACCGTACCCCCTCGAGGGTCTTCTCTCCAAGAAGTTCTTCCGGCCGCCCCTCAACTAGGCCGATCCCCTCATCCTCAAGGATCGATGCGTATGCCGGCGCCAGGGAGAAGCCGTGGGCGAGGAAGGTCACATCGCTGGTGAACAGTTGCTTCATGCCGGCGCTGAGGCGTATCCCGTTGATGGTGCGATCCATGACGAGCAGTTTTTTGCCGGTTGTGCGATAGCCGTCGCAGATCATGCAGGTGAAGTAGGAAATGCCAAAGAAGCGCGTCAGGTTCTTGAGGGGAGCAAGAGTCTCCCTGGCCCCTGAGGCGGCGATGACGAAACGGGAGCGGTAAGTCTTCCCCTCAGCTTGCACCTCGAAGTGTCCCTTCCGGGGGGCTGTGACGCGCTCCACCTTGGCATGTTCGATAGCGACGCCGAAGCTCTCCGCTTGGGCGAGACCAGCATCTAGGAGGTCCGGGCCTGAAATGGTTCGAAGACCAAGGTAGTTCTCAATGTGTTTCGCGTGGTAGGTCCGTCCCCCTGGACGGTGGAAAAGCATGACGCGGAAGTTGTAGCGACCGAGGTGAATGCAGGCCTGCAGGCCTCCCGGACCCGCCCCGATGACTATACAGTCGAGAAGTGCTTCGCTGCCTATGCCGTCAGCTCGTTCCATATGTTCTCCCCTCCCAAGAAAATCATAAGCGTCAGGTTGTTAATGTTTATCCTTGCTTAAGAAACCTAAAATCTGACTGCTATAAGAATAGCGCATAGCGAGTTATTTGGCAATTGTCCGGTAGAGATAGCATTTCTCTACAGCCTCAGCGATCTCCCGATCGCGCTTTTACCTGTTACGGCGTACTTGACTAGAAGATCGAGCAAATGTGTCTTTCTGAATAAGTATGGACTTATAACTCCCCTGAAACAACACCACTAATTTGAGATGAAACGTTGAATGTAACATCAACCCTGATCAGGGCCGCCAGTTCACCTCTGAGGCCTTCACCGGAGTGCTCAAGGCGCACTGCATAGGCATCAGCATGGATGGACATGGGCGTGTATTGGACAATATCTTCATGGAAAGGCTCTGATGGCGCGTCAAACACGAAGACGTATGTCTGAAAGGGTATGCCACCGTGCCTGAAGTGCAACTGGAGCTGACGGAATACTTTATATTACAACGGAAAGAACACCTCAATCGTTCGATAGGGCCCTGAATGTTGCATATCGAATAGCAAACGACGGCGGAGCAAGAATTGCGGATATTGTGGCCGGTACATGGGGAAAATCTTCTTGACCAGATGATTCAAATACAGTATATTTCAATTATAATATAATTTAATAAATGAATGATATTTCAATAAAAATCAAAAAGGCACAAGAGCTGGCAGGATATTTCCAGCTTTTCAGGGAAAGACTTCGCGTAGCGGAAAAGAGCAATCCAGCCACCTGCGAGGTTTTGAACTTACAGGAGGCGTACACCCTTCTGAGCGTGGGCACGAGAGGGGCGATGACAATGAGTGAGATCGCTAAAGTGCTTAATCTATCCCTAAGCAGCGCGACCAGCATTGTCGACAAATTGGAAAGCAAGAATTTTGTCCGCCGTGACCGTTCGAGCGAGGATCGCCGGATCGTCCGCGCGGAGCTTACAAAAGAAGGGACCAGGTTTTATGAACTCGTTAAAGAAGGCCAATTACAGTTGGCGAACGACGCCCTAAGTACGCTGAATTCTCGGGAACAGAATCTATTACTCGAACTTTTCCGTAAAATCACGACAAAGTTCAGAGCCGACATGGGATTGCAGTAAATTTTTGGATCTTTCGTCTAAAAGTTGAAACATAGCATTTAAGCAAAAAAAGACATCGGATTAACCAATTCTGATAAAGTAGTACACTTGAAGTTCCTTTCTCAAATTTTGGATAGTCGGACATGCTGTGGAGGAAAACAGTCTCGTTTTGGTGCTGCTATCATCACATACATGGGATAATGGAGACGCTATGCTAATGATGCGAAAATTAAGGGAAAAATCGCGTAAAATTTATTACATTCTTTATTTATTCAGCACGTTGGTTTTCCTTTCACTGTTTATTTATTACGGATTCAGGGGAAAATGAGCAATTCGGCTGAGCATCTTGCTCTCAGAAGTCTATTTTCGTTGTAGCGTGCTTGGTCCCTTTGCTGCAGTGTCCATCCATGACCTCGAATAACAGGGATGCATTTCTGGCATCCTGCTGATCCAACCTGTCAAAACCCAGTTCATAGATGAGGCGGATGTCGTCTGCGATATACTGCTTAAGCCGTTTATGAAGGCTATCAACAATCTGGCCGGCCTTAAGTGAGCATGCCGGCGGTAGTAGCTTGTTGTTGCATCGGGAGAGTTGCTGGCAGAAAAGCATGGCTTTGGCTGGCCCAATAGTTCGAGCTCATGTCCGAGGGCGTTATCATCATGTCATGGTTTTGACAACATGGAATTTCTGCTATAATAAAGTGACACTTGAGCAGATGAATAGTTTTATTCACAAACCATTAAAAATGGCAAGCTTAGCTAAAATATTCTTTAAACTGTCGACCCTTTTATGCCTCATTGTGGCGCTTGCGGGCTGCACTATGATGGGTTTGGCCGTCCCGGCAGCAGTAAGCGGCTGTACGGTCGGTATTGACTATACATTTACGAACATCGCCTTCAAGACCATCTGTTACCCTGTTGCCAATGTCGAGGCCGGGCTCGACAAGGTGCTTAAAAAGATGGACATAAAAGAAACGAAGCACAATACAGAGGATAATAAGGTTCACATTTCGGCGGTCACAGACAAACTTGATATTTACATCGACCTTGAGAAGGTAACGCCGACCGTGACGAGCATCCAAGTTAACGCTAAAAAGGGGATCTTCTTAAAGGACAAAGCCACGGCGACAGAAATTATAGTGCAGACCGAGAAGTACCTTGAAGTGAAAAAGTGAGGAACCCGCATTAAGAACTCCCGCGGCCTTGTTAACCATCATAATTCCTCTTTGTTTCTATTGTCCCCATGAAGGTTTATGTGCATTTTCCTCCCTCAATTGCGTCAGGATTCCCAAAAGCCTCAACCACTGATTGCTATGATTCATAACCGCTTGCAATATCCTGAAAACATAGCATTTAATTACAAACCGCTATGGAGCTTGTTGCTCAAATGCCAGCGTAGCCGTTTATGATCGCCCATATGGGATAGTGCCAGACTGCAAATGGGGTATCTCTGCGAAGCACACGGCATGAATCAGCTGTCGTTTTCGTTCTTTATACTGCCATCTGGGCCGCAATCCCTTTGCCGCTTCGCCAAAGCTTCAAGAGATTGTGCGTCGTGCAGATGAGTTTCCATTCCTGGGAGCAGGCTTCAATCCCTCGGCGCATGTAGTGCCGGATGCCGCGATTGTCTTTAATCTGGCCAAAGATCGGTTCGACGGTCTGGCCTCGTTTCTTATAAAGCTCTCTGCCCCGCTTGGTCAGGAGCTTCCTCTCCATCCTCTGCCGGAGTGTCAGGCTTTTTGGTATCCTCCCTTGGGGCGGGGATGATGCGGCGGCCTCTTTACGTTGCTTCCAGTCTTTTTTGGTTGCGATAAGATGTTCGGGACCGTCGGGAGTGATGGCCGCAAAGTTCTTCTCACTTGCGTAGCCGGCATCGCTCAGAGATATTTCGATCTTCAGTTCTTTTTGCAGGGCGATCTCGTTTAAGCTCTCCTGGGCCTTCTGGATCATGGGATGCAGCTGGTTGATGTCGTTTTCCTGGTTCGTGACCTCGGCGGCGATGATGATCTGCTCCTTGGTGACCACGGCCTGGCTGTTGTAGCCCTGAACATATCCGCTTCGGGTTTTCATGATCCTGCTGTCCGGATCAGTCATATTGGCCTTCGCTTCCGACGATGGCGTCGGATCAGGCTCCTGAGGTTTGCGGCCCCGTTTCTTGTTGCCGGTTTCAGCCTCTTGGGCCTGTCGTTCTTCGATCTTTGACTGTTGCTCGGCTGCTGCCTCTGCAGCCTGTTCTTCCAACCGCTTCTTGCACGCGGCAAGGCGGGCTCTGCGGCTGGTCCGGTCGGCAAGTTCATCAGGAAGTTCATCGCCGCGTTTGTTTTGGCCGTACTGCCGGTCTTCCTCGGTGTCCTTGGCCTCCGCTTCATCGAGCATCCTCTTCACTTCCTGCTCGATATGTTCGTACGTGCGGTTGGCTTCCAGGGCTGCGTTAACCTTTATCTTGCTCCTGTCAAGGGCCACGATGCCGACTTTGACGAGCCCGGCTTCCTTGCAGAGCTTGAGCATCTGTTTGAACAGCCCCTCCAGTGCCTGGCCGTTGTCCTTCCGAAATCGGCTGATGGTGCAGTGGTCCGGAACTTGGTTGGCGGCAATTACCTTGAATCCGATGTCCCGTTCGCAAAGCTTCTCGATCTCACGGGATGATCGGATACCGAGGCTGTAGGCATATAACAGCAGGAAGACCATCATTGACGGCTCAAAAGCTGCCTGGCCTTTTCCGTCCTGGCGGTATTTTCGGTAGAATGCCGTAAGATCCATTTCTGCCACGACGTCAAGGACCATCCAAACAAGGTCCTTGGATGGCAGCCACTCCTGCAAGGTGGGCGGCATGAGATATACTTGATCTCGGTTACAGTCTTTGAAATTGTAGGCCATCCAGCGTCTCCTTATATGCGTGATGACCAATACTATACTATTCGTATATTAATGTCAAATGATTTATGCAACAGGCTCTATGATGGTGCTCAAATAACGCTACTGCTGGTTAATGTAGTGGATTATCTCCCTGATTCTCCCAAATTCAGTTGTTTGGTTATCGGGATCGTTCACGGCACCTTTTCAAGTAAACTACTATTAGACATAATGGTTGACAGTTAAAGAAAAGTGACCTGCCCCTTGCAACGTGGGTTATAATTGAGAACCCGTTCTCAAATACAGAGCCACAACCAAGGAGGCAGGTCATGAAACATTTTATCACATTCGTCGGACTTGATGTACACAAAGATACCATTGATGTTGCGCTAGCCGAATCAGGTGACGACAAGGAAGTCCGCCATTACGGAAAAATCGACGGAGACCTTGCGGCATTAGATAAAGCCATCAGGAAGCTCCTGAGTAAAGGCGCGAACCTTCACTTTGTCTATGAAGCCGGTCCCTGCGGCTATGATATTTATCGTCATCTGACAAAGCAGGGATTTTCGTGCGTCGTGGTAGCCCCCTCCCTGATACCGAAAAAGAGCGGAGATCGGGTCAAGACTGATCGACGTGATGCAATGAGCCTTGCCCGTTTGTACCGTTCCGGAGAACTGACAGCAGTTTATGTTCCCCGCGAGGACGACGAGGCCGTGAGGGATTTAAGCCGTGCGCGAGAGGATGCCGTCAACGCATCACGCGTCGCCCGTCAGCGGCTCGCGGCTATGCTTCTGCGGTTGGGGTACCGGTACAGCAAAACGCTGTGGAGCACAGCCCATTTTAACTGGCTGTCCACGATCAAGATGCCGCATCCGGCGCAGCAGATCGCGTTTCAAGAATATATCCATGCTATCAGGGAATGCAGCGATCGGGTGAACCGCCTGACTGACCAGATACAAAAACTGATTCCGGACTGGAGGCTGGCGCCGGTGGTCAAGGCCCTGCAATCGCTTCGAGGGGTGTCACTCATGGTCGCCACAACCACGGTAGCCGAGATCGGCGACTTGAGTCGCTTTGCAAATCCGCGCCAGCTTATGGCATATCTGGGGTTAGTGCCGTCCGAGCAATCCAGCGGGAAGAAGGAAAAGCGAGGCGGCATCACTAAAACCGGTAATGGGCACGTCAGGCGCGCCCTTGTGGAGGCAGCGCAAGCATATCATCACCAAGCGCGGGTTAGCAGGATACTGCTTGCACGGCAAGAAGACCTGCCAGATAGCATCCGCAAGATCTCTTGGAAAGCCCAGGTGAGGCTGTGCGGACGCTTCCGTAAACTGACCGGCCGAGGGAAAACCAGGAACAAGGTCGTGACCGCGATCGCCCGGGAGCTATCCGCCTTCATGTGGGCTATTGCGAAGGAAGTGCCGATCCAGTACGCATAAGCATGTTATCAAAGAGCTGAAGACCATAAAGGAGACCATAGACAGCAACTACAAAAAAATATCCAAGGCAGAAGCAGGGACGCGGTCGCGTTTAAGGGAGAACCCTCGAACCTACTATGGAATAAGGCAATGCCGAACTTCCGCTACTAGACCGAGGAAGCTCCCCGGCGAAAACAAGTCATGCGGTCAAACCCGCGCATATCAGAGTGATCAAACGTCGAACAACAGGCCCCGTCTCTGGTTGTGCCTTGGATCAATAATGAATACGTGAACCTTTAAAACAAGGGACAGGGAAACTATTTTCTCCTTGACAACTGTCAACCATATCAGTAGGTGGCAGTAAGAATTGCGCTGTCGACAGGGGTCATGACCTCTTTTGCAATTCATCGATGCTTGGGGAATCCTGTAAGGACCGCAATAAATTACTTAACTGTTTTTAAATCGTGGCTTTTTGCCATGGTGCTCAGACCGTTCCGGAGAACAAAGCGGCTTCAACACGAGGGACTCTGATGGCCAGTAGTATTATGTGCTATTTTCAAAAAAAACGTTGGCCAGTTCTCTTGCTTCAGCCACACTCTTGCTGGTCTGGACTTTTGATGCCAGGTGGTGCCCGAATTTATAGTTTTGGGCAAAAAAATGGGTGTATTCCTTAAGTCTGCCAAGCCGATACTCAGGCCGGAAAAGCTCACTTAAGAGATCGACATAGTTGCCATAAACCGTGGGTAAAGACACCGTCGGCTGCGTAATTTTGCAGCCTAGGAGATCTCGTGCGATTTCGGCAAACAGCCAGGGTTTAATTGCTGCGCCGCGGCCGAGCATCAGTCCCTCAGCGCCAGAGACGCGCAGACAATTTTTCGCATCCTCGACAGAGAATATTCCGCCATTAGCGATAACGGGAATTTTGAGCCATTCTTTTACTTTGGCAATACACTCCCACCGCGGCCTTCTGGCAAATGACTCATTTTTAAGCCGGGCGTGAATTGAGAGCATATCAATGCCTTCGTCCTCAAGCATGGTGCAGAAGGTTTTTAATTTTTCTTCGTTCAGTTCGACGCCGATTCGGATTTTTGCCGTAAGGGGCAATGGTGTAAGTTTTCTTGCCTCAGCTACCAGGCAACGGACATGCTGCGGCTGTTCCATCAGTCTGATGCCTGCGCCGATCTTGCCGACAGCGGGGGCCGGGCAGCCCATATTCAAGTCAATCACATCGGCTTTGAGTTTATGGAGAGCCTCTATGGCCGGGGCCATTTCCTGAGTTGTGGAAATCAAGAGCTGATAGGAAAGCGGTTTTTCTGAACTAGTCCTGATCAGGAACGGGGATACTCGAGCGCTTTCCGTGGGCAACCTTTTTGCCGAAAGCATTTCCGTAGACAAAAGGCCGATTCCGCCAAAGCCGATAACAATCTGCCGAAGCGCGCTGTGGGTAAGGCCCGCCATGGGTGCCATAAGCAGGGGCGGATTGATCTGAAGATTCCGAACGTGAATTTGTTGCAGTAATGTTTGCATTTAACCCTTTCCGTATAAGGTTTTTTATTCAAGGCAGTTTACTACATGGGCTCTAGATACCGGAAACTATCTCTTTTCAAAATATGATAAATATTATACACTGTACCTTCATGAACCAATATTCACAACAAAAATAATTCTCACAAGTAAAGCAGAACCATAAAGAAACCCGGTGTTTCCACGTTGTTGTCGATGAAACGAATCGCAACGCGTGCGTTGTTGACATTTTTCCATTTTTCGGGGCCTGCGTTGCCGGAGCGAATGTGATTGCAAAGAACACCAAACCTCCGCTCGCAACATAATCGAATATGGCCATACCCTCTAGACGGGTTATGTCGAAAACAACTATCTCGATGGAAAGCTGATGGATAGGCCCTCAACAAATCCTTTATTATGAACGACGTAAAGATCGGGAAGCATTACCGCATTGCTCAGGCGGATAGATAGGATACTACGGTACACATTGATCATTAATTTCGATACAGGCAGTATCTATTTTCTACGGCGCGGAATTTACCCCAGCATCAAAAAGTCCACCCGTTACTCTTCCATGGCCCCACGAAGATGCAAAACGGGATATCCAGAAAGCCGTCTATTACGTCTATAATTCCGGGACGCCGGGCAAAGACATGTTAGTAGGGGATTATAATGTAGAAGTATTCAATTTCAAAAAAACAAGGATTATACGGCGCGCTACTACTAAGGATGTCCTCAACTATTAAGGATGCAAAAGTGCGACGGAGGATTGGTTTTCTTTCGGCATGAAGATGAAAAAATATATTTTGGCTGGCCTTCTCCTGCTGGGTCTAGCTGCCTGTGTGCGGCCGCCTCTGATCGTTACGAAGCCCGAGGAAGCACTCTTACCTGTTTCGAGCAGCCAGCTTCCCACGCTGCGGGATGACTTGGACTTCCGGAACCTGGCCGCTTCCGTGCGCTTGAGCCTGGACTATTACACCAAGCTCCCTCCTCAGACTCCCATTGTCCTCGGAAGGGATCGCATTACGGCCCTCGACATGGTAGCAACGCTCCACGAGTTTCTCCTGATCATCGAGAACAATTCCCTTACTACTGTCCAGAAATTTGATCAAATCAGGGACTCATTTTTATTTTATCGTGCGACCGGATCCAATGGCGGCGGCAGGATGCTGTTCACGGGATATTATGAACCGACGCTCTCCTGCCGTCCGACAGCTGACGAGACCTTTCGCTATCCGCTTTACCGCAAACCCGATGATATGATCGAAATTGATCTGAGTCAGTTCGGCGAAGGGTTTCCTTACAACAAAATATTCGGAAGGCTGGACGGGGGAAAAGTAATTCCTTACTATTCTCGTGAGGACATCGACCAGAAGAAGAAGCTTGCCGGTAAAGGCCTCGAAATTCTCTGGTGCTCAGACAATATCGATATCTATGTTCTCCAGATCCAGGGCTCAGGAAAAGCTGATCTCGGAAATGGCACCATTCTGAGCGTTCTCTATGGCGGCTCGAACGGCAGGCCCTACAAGAGCATCGGGAAATATCTCATAGACTCCGGAGCCATCATGAAGGAAAAAATGTCCATGCAGGCAATCCGCGAGTACCTGCGCTCCCACTTGGACCAGATCGCGGGAGTGCTGGATCATAATCCGAGTTATGTATTCTTCCGGCTCGACACTGGTCCACCGCTCGGGAGCATCGGCGTGGCTCTCACGCCGTGGAGGTCCATTGCCACAGACAGTAACCTGTTTCCTAAAGGCGCCCTAGGAATCATCTCGTCTCAGAAGCCGGTGATCGAGAATGGAAGGATCAAATCCTGGGTCCCCTTTACTCGATTTGTGCTGAATCAGGACACGGGTGGAGCAATCAAGGGAGGGGGCAGGGTGGATTTGTTTTGCGGCCAGGGTCCTGAAGCTGAACTAACGGCCGGGAATCTCCAGCATGATGGCGAGCTGTATTTCCTGGTGAAAAGCAAAGCGGGCAACAAGAAGGAATAATCGGCAGCAGGCATAGCTGATTACGGATACAGCGCCAGAGGAAGAATGCCGGGGAATTTTCCTGCCCTCTCTTGGAACTCTTGGTAGTGGCTTTCGTCTGCTCTCCTGTCCCGGGAGCTTGGTAAACTTTGCATAACACTGCTCCCCCTCCGACAATGCTCCTTTGTAACCGTTTCGTTTCCTCTTCCCGATCCAGTCCAACTCGCTAACTAGACATGCTCGCAATGCTCGTAGGCATAATCACATCGGTTTTGCGGCCAGTGTCGAGACAACAGACTGTCAGTCAGCGGCAGATCTTTGTATTGGCCTGGTCGGCGAGGTACATGCGTTTGTGAACCGCCAGATGAGCCCCGTCATTCAATGCCAGAGTGGCAATAGCTCCGGATTCAATGGTGGCAGATATTAAACGACAGCGACAGGGGCGCGTTAGCCGTGGTTCACAGGCTACTGGCATCTTCGCGGAGAGAGGTAAAAAACAGATGGGGGTTTCAGTCTTCGCAGTCGTGGCTGTTCCACGGAAAAGGGTTGCCGATTCTGAGGGCGTATTCCGAAGCAAGCGTGTTTTTCTTTAGTCGGTTTTCACATGGATGAGAATGCTCTGCTTCTTTTCCCAGACCTAAGGCTTTGCTATTAGTAGCTCTCGCCCGAGCAACTGGGGCGGTCCAGGGATGTAAAAAATTAGCGGGATTCGCATGACCCTCCTGTTTGATGCTGCTCTGCTGTTTTGAATATAATTTAATCTGGTGCGATTAAAGATGTACAGACCGGAGAAATCTGCATGAAGTACAAAAAACCCGTTTCCTTTGAGGTCGAGGAGGGAAATCGGGAAATTACGGAAGCGGGGGAAAATGCGGTGATTTAAAGTTTGTGGTGAGGAAGCAAGGGCGGGGGCGGCGAGACAGTACTCGCTAGGTCTGTTGGTAGCTCTTGAGGATCGCGGCATAGTCTTCCGGGGTGTCCATGTCGAGGACAACTCCTTTATCCCGGACCGGAACGATTTTGACCCGGGCTGGGTCTTTTCGCACTATATTACGAAGCGTGATGCCGGCGAATATTTCATCGATGATGGACCGGGGAAAGAGGCTCGGGTGGCCACGCCCGTTGTCAAAGGAGGGGATGATGATCGAGTCCGGTGAAGCGCGGTGTTCACTGATGATAACTCTGATCGTCTGGGGGAGAACGAGAGGATGATCTGAAGGAAAAACGAGGACTGCTGATGAGGGACTGAGTCGCGCCAGCCCCGCACGTATAGATTCAGCCATATCGCTATTTGGATTGTCGTTAATGGCGATGGACAGGGGAAGGTTCATCAGGGCTTGCGAGATCCTGTTCTCCTCCTTGCCCACGACAACTACAATATCAGTGATTCCCGCGGCGAAGATCGCATCAAGACAATGCCTGATGACGGGTTTATCACCGAGCTGGAGAAGTTGCTTTGTCCGGCCCATCCTGCGGGACGAGCCTGCCGCAAGCAGCACGGCCCAGACGGGCAGCTCCATACTCCCTCCTCTTCTGGATGATCTGGGCCATGACGCTTATGGCGATCTCTTCGGGCGACACGGAGCCGATTGGGAGTCCCACCGGAATAATGACTCTTTCGATGTCCTCCGGAGAGAACCCGGCATCCGCGAGCGCTTTGAAGAGCAGGGCCTTTTTGCGTTTGCTTCCGATGAGCCCGATATAGCGGGCATCGGTCCTGAGTGTCGCTTTGACCGCGTCCAAGTCGTGGTTGTGGCCACGCGTGGCGATGACAACAAAGGTATTTTCGTCACAGGGCATATTGGCGAATGCCTGCACGAACTCCGTTACAAACAGTTCACTCGCGTCGGGAATGTTTTCCCGATTCGCGAATTCCTGCCGGTCATCGATAACGCTTACCCGGAATCCTGTGAACCGCGCAAGTTTAGACAGCGCTTTCCCCACATGCCCGGCACCCAGGATGATAAGATGTGGTTCGAGGGCGATCGGCTCGATATAAACCAGCACGGTACCGCCACACACGAGTCCACCCTCCTGTTCCGTGAGCTCGAAGGGGAGGGTAGTGGGCTTGCCGTCCGCTATTGCCATGATTGCGATCTGCACCACATCTGCTTCGAGACAGCCGCCGCCTAGGGTGCCCATGATCGATCCGTCATCGCGCACGAGCATTTTGGCGCCCTGCTTTTGGGGGGAAGACCCCCGGCATTCCACGATCGTAGCGATCGCCGAGGTCCGGCCCAATCGTTTGAGGCGGAGTGCTTCTTCGAAGATTTGCATGGATTACCTCACATCAGGAAAGTCGAGTTGTCACACGTGATGCATTTGCAATAATAGCACTCCTTCATATAATCCGTCGGCTATTATCAAAGCATGCCGCATGACGTCAGAAGGATTTTACCAACCATCTGCGACGCTTTCCTCTGCGGTCGAAAAATATCACCCCTGCTTCAGCGCTGCGAGAACCGTGTCCGGTTTCATTGGTAATTGCCGTAAACGCGCACCTGTTGCCTTGAACACCGCGTTTGCCACTGCTGGTGCTATCGGCGGTACGCCGGGCTCGCCGATGCCGCCAAGCCTGTCGCCGCTCTTCACGATGTGCACGTCTACTTCGGGTGACTCGATCATGCGTAGCAGTTCATAGTCGCCAAAGTTCTCCGATTTGATCCCGCCGTTTGCGATTTCGATTTTTTCCTTGAGGGCCGCACTGAGACCCATGGTGAGACCGCCCATCATCTGCGCTGACACGATCACGGGGTTCACCACGGGGCCGCAGTCAACGGCGCAGGTTACCTTGTGCACTTTAATGACGCCGCTTTCCCTGTCCACCGATACCTCCGCTACTTCTGCAACATAGCTCCCGAAAGATGGATGATAGGCGATTCCCCGCGCCTCGCCTTTTGTCAGCGGTTTCCCCCATCCTGCTTTTTCAGCGGCAGTTTCAAGCACCCTTGTCGCCTGCGGGTGGTTCCTCAGCAGGCCGAGTCTGAATTCGAGTGGGTCCTTTGCTGCCGCATGAGCAAGTTCATCGATAAAGCTTTCAACGGTGAAGGCGTTGTGTGAGCTTCCCACAGAACGCCAGAAGCCGACAGGGACAGGTGTGTCGACCCGCACATACTCGATAGCAATATTCGGGAACTCGTATTCCATATTTTCGAGCCCCTCCACGGCCGCATTGTCGATTCCGTTCTTAAGCATGGAGGGGAAAACACGGGCAAAGATCGAGGGACAGACAATTTTGTGTGACCATGCGGTCGCGTGGCCCTGGTCATCAACGGCGCCTTGTATTCTCGACAGGTTCATGGGACGGTAAAGATCGTGTTGCATATCCTCTTCCCGCTTCCACAGGAGTTTGATAGGCTTACCCGTTGACTTCGACAGAAACAGCGCTTCCTCCACGAAATCAGTCTCGAATCGCCTGCCGAATCCGCCACCCAGGAACGTGGTATGGACATGGATTTGTTCGGGCTTGAGGCCCGTTAGCTTGACCGCCAGGTTGAGCACGCCGGTCTGATTTTGCGTCGGAGCCCAGATGTCGCAGCTGTTAGGGCGCACATGGACAGTACAGTTCATGGGCTCCATAGTCGCGTGAGAGAGATAGGGCAGTTGATATACTGCTGTGAGCTTTTTCACCGCTGCATCGAGTGCACGGGCTACGTCACCGTCGTTGCGGGCAATGAGACCTGTTGCATCGAGGCGGGCCGTAAAATCCTTTTCGAGTGACTCATTGCTCAGGGTCGGATATCGCCCGTTCTCCCACTTCGGTATCAGCGCATCGCGGCCCTGCCAGGCCGCGTCAAGAGAGTCCGCGCAGACTGCCATTCCACTGTGGGTCGATACGATTGCTTTCACACCTGGTACGGCCTGTGCCGCGTCTCTGTTATATGAGGCGAGGTCTGCCTCGTAGGCCGGCGGTCGGGCAATGGCCGCATAGAGCATGCCGGGCACAAAGGAGTCAATTCCGAAGGGGGCCGTGCCATTCACTTTATCGGGAATATCGAGCCGAGGAATGTCCTTGCCGATGTAGCGCAACTGACTCTCTTTTTTAAGCACGGGATTCTGTGGAATTTCAAGTCTCGCTGCGTCTGCGGCAAGTTCGCCGTATGTCAGCATCCGGTTGCTCGCGATATGCCTAACCTTGCCTTTATCAACAGAGCAATCCTTAACTGGCACTGACCATTCACGCGCCGCGGCCAGCATGAGCATCTCACGCGCCGCGGCGCCCGTTTTGCGAAGCGGTTCATACATGTGGCGGATGCTGGAGCTTCCGCCGGTGGACTGCATGCCCCAAGCGGGATCTTTGTAGGCGTCGTCCGCAGGCGCGACCTTCATGCGCACGTCTTTCCATTCCGCGTCAAGCTCGTCAGCCACGATCATGGGCAGCGATGTATTGACGCCCTGGCCCATCTCCGATTTGTTCACAGTCACGATGATGCTGTTATCGGGCCGCACTTCAAGCCATACACTGGGGTGGAAAGACAGGCCTTCTTTTGTCATCTCGGTAGCGGAGAGCAGGCGGAAACCGGTCGAGGTTGTGGCAGCGGCAATGGCAAGGCCGGTGCCTGTCATTTTCAAAAATTGTCTCCGGGAGAGGTCAGTTTTCATTTATTACCTCCTGACGAAGAGGCGAGTCGAATAGCACTCTTGATTTTTAGATAGGTTCCGCAGCGGCAGAGGTTGCCATTCATATGTTTAATAATCATACTATCCGATGGATGTGGGTCTTCTGCCAGCAGCGCGGCAGCCTGCATGATTTGGCCCGCCTGGCAATAGCCGCATTGAGGGACCTGTTCCCTGATCCAGGCCTGTTTTACTGGATGGTTATCAGGAAGTCCCTCTATGGTCGTAATCTTTTTCCCCTGTGCGCTTCCGGCCGACGTCTGGCAAGAGCGTTCCGCCTTGCCATCTATATGGACGGTGCATGAACCGCAGGCGCCGATGCCGCAGCCGAACTTGGTACCCGTCAGTTTAAGCCGTTCCCGGATGACCCAGAGCAGTGGCACATTAGGCGCAACATCAACGTCATATGCTTTGCCGTTAATTTCAAGATGAACCATATGCACCTCCTCAGAAAATTCAGAAAGTGGTCTGGATGATACGGAATGATTGTTTTTTCAGGCAGAAAACGGCAGCGCGGCACTGAACCGCATGCTAGAAGCTTAGCATCCGTGAATGGAATGTCAAGTAGGTGATTTGAGGTATGTAGAACTTAAGTATGAATGACAGTCCTATGATTCATAGTAAGTTGAAGGTGATTTGTTTTCGTTTCGGGTTATGGCATTCATCACAAGTCCCGGATCCGAGTTTGTAACCTTTGGTAGATCCCGCGTTCCGGAAAATCTGGAATCTCTGTGTTTGTTCGAAGGATTCGTTTCTCGTTGTTGTATCCCTGAATGTGCTAAAAATCATTGATTGCGTCGATCAGGTATCTGAGCCTGCCAAAGTCATGACGGTTGAAATCAATCACGAGACGAGGGAGATGTACGACGTCATCATCCTCGACCTCCTCTGGGAGGGCAGTAGAAGGCGTGATCGTGCCGTGCGGAACGAGGATATCGCGGAACCCTGCTTTCAGTTTATTAATGCTCTCAGCGCTGATCTGTGAAGTGAGACGAAACACGAGATGTCCGTTTACATACCGCATGCTATGGTATCGGCTGTAAAAGCGGTTGATCCTTGCAACTGCGGATTCTACGGAGTCGACGCGCTCAAAAAGAGACAAATCGGTCTTGCTGATATAGTTGCGGGCTAAGAGAGATTCCTCCATGAATCTGATGAACTCGGTCCAATAGGGGCAGACCGGATCGTCCACGAGCACTAGGGGCATGGGATTGCGCTTGCCAGTCTGGACCAGCGTGAGAGTTTCCATGGCCTCGTCGAGCGTGCCGAACCCGCCGGGAAATAGCGCGACAGCGTCGGCTTCCTTCAGGAAAGCGACTTTGCGGTTAAAAAAATATTTATATGTGATGAGGCGGGGATTGCCTACAAGAACAGGATTGGGTCGCTGTTCGAAAGGCAGGCGGATGTTCACGCCGAAGGAATGATCGGGCCCCGCGCCTTCATTCGCGGCTTGCATGATACCTGGGCCTCCGCCGGTGATAACCATGTAGCCGACTTCGGCGAGTTTTTGCCCGAAAAGTCTGGCCATTTCGTACACGGGCTCTTCAGGCCGGGTGCGAGCCGAACCGAAGACGGTAACCTTGCGCTTGTCGCGGTAAGGACCAAAGACTTTGGACGTGAACCGCATCTCCTTGAGCGTCGTGTTCATCAACTTTAAATCCGCACTCTCGTCGTCTTCCTGACCCGCCTTCAGCGCGGCGAGGATCATGTCGCGCACGTATTCGGGACGCTGGATTCCCCCGGCCAGTTCCAGCAGCTTATCGATGGCCTCGTCTACGGGCCCGTTTTGCCTGTTAAAATAGAGTTTCATAAAAATGCTCCTTCTGAAAATGATACAGGCAGGGATAATAAAGCATTTCAGACTATTTGTCGAGGGGAGAAAATGAGAACCATTTTCTGCCGATAAAAAGAGAGCGAAAAAAAGGCAGCTTTTTCCCTCTCCCTATTTATCTCCGAGTGAAGCATTTTGCCGTTCATTGTGTATCCTCTTTGAGCTTCGATTCCGCTTTATCCTGATGGCCAGCAAGCGCCAGCACAAGAAACGCTGAAGTGGTCTCGACTGACCGGAGTGTGTGGACGACCGGTCTTTTTTAAAATCTTTTCTCCATTCGCCGTTCTGCGGGACTCTGGACATCTGAAATGGCTACTGTTTTCTGATATACTACGGAATAATAATTTATGGAGGAGTCAAGAAGGGCGAGAAAAAGACAGAACCCACGGAAGGGTACGGCCTAAGCCGGTTTTCCCTTTTTGTAACGGAGCGTATGAAAGCCAACACATCCAACATCATTTTAATCGGCATGCCCGGCTCGGGGAAAAGCACGGTCGGCGTTCTCCTGGCCAAGGTCACGTCGCGAAGCTTCATCGACACCGATGTCCTCATCCAGACGCAGGAGGGACGGTGCCTTCAGGACATTGTCGATCGTGACGGTTATCTGTCTTTACGGAGAATAGAGGAAAATATCCTTCTCAAGCTCGACTGCAACAATCACGTTATCGCGACCGGCGGCAGCGCTGTATACAGTCAGGCTGCAATGGAGCATCTTAAGAGAGATGGGATTGCCGTTTTTCTGGATGTTGACCTTCCGATACTGCAAGCGCGGATTATTGACTTTACTATCCGCGGTCTTGCAAAACGGCCTGACCAGAGCGTTGCTGATCTTTTCGTTGAGCGGCTCGCCCTCTACCGAAAGTACGCCGATGTGACGATTGTCTGCACGGGGCTTACCCATGAATTGGTTTGTGCCAGGATCATTAAAGAGCTTGATGCGTAAAAAAGAAACAGTCTTCTTAATGATGCCCTGATGTCCGTAAAAAAGGTGAGAGCTCGGGGATGCATTTTCCTCTTCAAATTTCGGATCAGGTGCGGTATTATTAATCGTTGCAATTAATAATTCCCTAAACGAGGAGATTCCATGTCTTTGAACTTGTTATCCATAGCAATCCTTGTTTTCTTATTTAATATTCCCTTCGGCTACTGGCGGGCGAACGTCCGGAAGTTTTCGTTTCCCTGGTTTCTCTCGGTCCATGTTCCAGTCCCCTTTGTGATTGCCCTTCGCCTGCTTTCCGGGCTCGGTTTTCATCTCGCGACGCTGCCGATCATGCTCGCCGCCTATTTTGGAGGCCAGTTCACGGGCAGCAAGATCTTCCATATGCGCAAGAAGAACAGGGACGGATCTAAGGTCAGTTCCTGCCTCGTCTGGGACCTCATGGGCCGAGCGCAAAAAGAGCGCTAAAGTGGTATCTCAGAGAAAACCGCAGTAAATGAGAAATGAGATTCTTAATTGATCTCTAATTCCGGCATGGGGATAACGAAGAACTAATGCATCGTGCAGAAACTGGCAAAGTGAGACCGTGAAAGTGATGAAGGGGGAGCATACAGCCGAGTCACAGCGCCTTTTCACACGAACAAAGCGGTCTGATGAGTATCAATGCACTGCAAATCCCCTTGCTATCCATTTTCCCTTCCGGCATAATGTTCCATGCTGCTTATTTTCCCTCCACTTGCAAAGCCTGGAGAACCCCCGGCTGGCATTGCTAAACTTGCCGGCACTTTAACTGCTCACGGAATCTCCTGCAGGCTTCTGGATGCTAATATTGAAGGATTGCTTTATCTCCTCGGGCAGTCGTACCCTGCTTCGGATACCTGGACGCGACGGGCGGTGAAACATGCTGCTGCCAATATTTTCTCTCTCCGAAACCCGTCCACCTATCGATCTTTTGGCCGCTACAATCGTGCGGTGAAAGATCTAAACCGTATTCTCGAAATGTCCGCCAAAGATCGCGGCATCGTCATCGGATTGGCGGATTATCAGGACAACAATCTTTCTCCGGTGCAGAGCGCAGATCTCTTGAAGGCGGCTGCGTATCCGGAGCAAAATCCCTTCTATTCTTGGTTCAGCAGGCGCCTGCCGGAAATTATTGGGAAAACCCGTTTCTCGCAGAGGCAGAGAGGGTGCGCGAGGCAGACCGAAGAGCATGAAGAAGGAAAAGACTCAGAAACGCTAGTCGGTTTTTCCATGAATTACCTGAGCCAGGCACTATGTACTTTCAGCATGATCGGATTTCTTAAAAAAGAATTTCCCGGTATAAAAACCGTGCTGGGCGGGGGACTGGTGAGCTCCTGGATGAAGAGGCCGGGATGGAGGAATCCTTTTTCCGGCCTGGTCGACTATTTGATTTCCGGTCCGGGGGAACGGTCGTTGCTCGAACTGCATGGCATAACAGACATGCATGAACATTATTCGCCGGACTATCAGTCGCTGCCGCTCGCTGATTATCTTTCCCCGGGGGTGATCCTTCCTTATAGCGCATCGAGCGGCTGCTACTGGAACAAATGCACTTTTTGCCCCGAAACAGCGGAGGACAATCCGTATATCTCCATTCCAGCGAATTGGGCAGTTAATGACCTGATTGCTCTGGCTTCGAAGATAAAGCCGGTGCTGATCCATATTCTCGATAATTCCATCAGCCCTGCGCTCATGAAGGCTTTTGCGGATACCCCTCCTTCCCGACCCTGGTACGGGTTTGCGCGCATCAGCAAGGATCTGGCAGAGCCAGATTTCTGCATGGCCCTCAAGCGTTCAGGCTGCGTAATGCTCAAACTCGGCCTCGAGTCAGGCGATCAGGGTGTGCTTGACAGGATGCATAAAGGAATTGACCTTGACACGGCATCGCGGGTTTTGAACAATCTCAGCAAAGTAGGAATCGCCTCGTATGTCTATCTTCTTTTCGGAACACCGTCCGAGACTATTGCGGAGGCAAGGAAGACCCTAGAGTTTATTGTCTCCCATCAGCAGGCGGTTACCTTTCTGAATCTGGCGATTTTTAACATGCCTCTACACGGACGCGAAGCAGGGGAATATGAGAATGCAGAGTTTTATGAAGGGGACCTTTCACTCTATACCGGCTTCAAACATCCGCGGGGATTCCATCGTAGGATAGTAAGGCAATTCCTGGCGGATGAATTCAAACGACATCCGGCGATATCAGCGATCATGAAGAACGATCCTCCCATATTTACTTCAAACCATGCTGCGCTGTTTTCCATTGGGAAAGAGCGATGACCGTGAAAGAGCAGCAAATCATAGATGGCCTGAAGCCAATATGCCAATGCAAGAGGCTCAGGAAGAGCGTTTTTCTGAAACACATCAAAGCAGGACTGAAGACGGTCGAGGAATTAAAAAAAGTCACAGGTGCGGGCAGGGGTTCGTGCAACGGCAAGAACTGTACGGCAAGCATTGCCGAGATGATAAAATCGGCAAGATAGTTCGATTACCATTTAGTGTTCTAAGTTCAAAGTACTGAGGGAGAACCTTCTTATTGACGATAGTTGCGATGAGGGTCATTAATACTGTTTCTGGGCTACATAGACGACATGGCGCAAGCCGCCTCTGCCTGGTCGCTGACGATCGAATTTAAAACCCGTGGCTACAAGCCGTTTCTCGAATGCAGCCTCCGGCGTCTCACCCCAAACGGCGAATATCCCTTCTGGGGTTAGGGCATTCCACGTTGCCTTCAAGGCTCGATTTCCATAGAAGGGATCGTTTATTGCATCGGTGCCCGGATTCGGGCCTTCATAGAGATCGATGATTATTGCGTTGAACTTTTCGGCGCTTGGCCGCGAAGCCTGCACAATTACAGCCGCGACATCGTTCAGTGTGATAGTGACTCGTTTGTCTTCGGCGGCGTTATTTGTAAGTGCCGCAAGAGGGCCTTTGCACCATGCAACCACAGATTGGTTGAGTTCGGCTACCATGACCCTTGCTGAAGGAGGCAGCGAGTCGAGGGTCGCCCTCAGGGTAAGACCCATTCCCAATCCGCCGACGAGCACGCGGGGCCTTCGGTGCGATACAATCTTACGACCTGCGAGCTCTCCCAATGCAATCTCGGACCGATTCGCACTGCTGTTCATGAGCACGCGATTGTTTACAAGGATCAAAAAATCGCGCTCACCCCGTCGTCGGAGTTCGAGAACTCCGGCGGCAGTACCAACCGTGTCTATGATTTTCCATGGCTGGGCCATGAGAAGGCTCCATTAAAAATACTGCTCTACTCTAGAAAATATTGGCTGATGTTTCAGTCGAGATTCGACGCTGTTTTTCTCATCTCTTTTACAGACCCCCGGAGCTTCTTACTTTCAATTCGTCGTTCCTTCGCGGCTTTTGTAGGCCTGGTTTTTTTCCGCAGCTTCGGTATTTCTGTGGCTTTGCGGAGCAGATCGACCAGTCTCCCCAGTGCGTCTTCCCGGTTCCGTTCCTGGGTGCGGTATTGCCGCGCCTCGATAATAAGGATGCCCTCCTGGGTGATGCGCTTTCCTGCAACTCGCAATAGCCGCATACGCACCTCTCCGGGAAGTGAGGGGGAATTCCCCACATCGAAGCGCAGCTGCACGGCCGATGCAACCTTGTTCACGTTTTGGCCACCGGGGCCTGATGCGCGCACGAAGTGGAGCTGGATTTCTTTTTCGTCTATGGAGAGGTTCCGGGTAATTGATATCATAGCCGTATTTTAAACGATTGTCCTGAAAAGGGCAAATTAGCGTGGACTTTTGCAGAAGAGCGCCTCAGAACACCCGTGCTATCAGTGCCGGTACCACCGTCTCGACACTCAGTATCCGGTCGCTGATCCGAACTGGCCGGAATCCGCAGGCTGCGAGTTTCTCAATTTCATAGGGGATAAAACCACCTTCGGGACCAATTGCGAGTGTTGTTGGCTGATTGATGTCGCGCGGACAAGAATTGGAGGCAGCCGGATGGGCGACAAGGGAGACTGTGCCGGCTGCAATGTCGGGAAGCTCATCCTCGACAAAGGGTTTGAACAGTGGTTTCAGCAGCACTTCAGGAAGGACCGTATCCCCCGCCTGTTCGAGCCCCAGTAAGAGCTGTTCCCGCAAACGGTCATCCGAAAGGAAGGGACTCTGCCAGTAGTTTTTTTCCACGCGGAAAGAGTTGAGCAATATGATCCGTTGTACGCCCATGGAGGTTGCCGAACGGAGCACTCTTTTCAGAAACTTAGGCCTCGGCAGGGCCAGGATGACTGTGAGTGGAAGTTTCGGAGGCGGCAGGCGGTGGAGCTTCACATCCATTTCGAGGACTGATTTGCTTAGGGCTATTACTTTTCCCGTGCCAATCCGGCCGTTCAATACCCCGACGGTAAGCTCATCACCAACGACGGCACGGTGCACTTCAAGTACATGATTCAGGCGTCGATCCTTCAGCCGAACGCGGCTGTTGTGTTCTTGAAAGTCATCTTGAGAAAGAAGTATAAGATTCAATTACCTCACCCCGCGAACGATTTAATCGGTTACCCTCGCTTCTTTCGTCCCGGTTCGCAGAAAAAACAGGGGAGGTAAAGAACAATATTTCGTGGTCCCGCTTTAATATTATTATTAAAAAAAGGCCTGAGAGAATGTTCTTAGCCTATAGCAAGGCCTCACTTTTGATTAAAGGGCTTGTACTGGACGCGCACAATGGTAAATACCGTATCACCTTTGGGCCGTTTCACCACGACCTCTTCACCCTCTGTTTTTTTCATGATCGCCCGGGCAACGGGCGAGTCCATGCTTATGAGCCCTTGCGTATGATCGAATTCGTCAGGGCCGACGATACGGTACTCGGTGATGGTGCCCGCCTCATCCTTGAGCCTAACCCAGGCCCCGAAGAAAACCTGAGATTCATCGGTCGGCGGCGCGCCGACAACGACGATATTTTCCAGCCGGTTTTTGAGATGATGTATCCGCGCATCGATCTCGCGAAGCTGTTTTTTGCGGTAAATATATTCCGCATTCTCCGAACGGTCACCCTCCGCAGCTGCTGCCGCGAGCGCGGCTGTCACCTCGGGACGTTTGGTGTGCCAGAGGTACTCGAATTCGTCGCCCATGCGCTTCTTGCCTTCAGGGGTTATGTATTTAGAGCCGGGTTTTTGCGGCGGCCGGTATCTGCTCATTGAGGGGAATATACGGCATGGACGGGGTAAAATGCAAGTAGCATCTGTTGAAGGGGCATAATCAATATGGCCGATGTTCGATGGCAACGCCAGTTTCTTTTCCCACCTTATACCGCGTGCTAGCATCGATCAAGGAATCGAACCGGCCCACATCGCCGCGCCGTAACCTCCGGAAAGGTTCATTCGCCTGGGTTTCGTCCTTGTCGAGACGGGTAGTAAGGCGTCGACCCGCACGGCCACACAGAAAAAATTCTATCTTGCCTTTCGAGATCAGAGGTTCACTTACAACTCGGAAGCACTTTTCATCATAGACATCGGACAACGAACTGCAGTCCTTTCGCACGGTGATGTAGGAAAACTTGAGTGCATCCTTGCGCAGGCCAGTCAATTTATCCACTTCTTCAATTTCAGCTGGGGGATTCCAGGGCAAGTCTTCGTGGCACCAATCTCGGGGATTCGCTAGGGCCGGGCAGCTACTGCTGCACAGGCAGGGCGCATAGATCGAGTATTTCTGCTTAAGAATTCCGTCCCTGACCTGCAGGAGGTCCCGCGATGTGTCGCGCAAAGCCGGATCAATGATGATACAGCTGCCTTCCTCTGCAAGGGCGTGCATCAAGATTTCCTCCAGCATGACCAACCGTTTTTCGATGCGCCTACCTTCATGAGCGAAAAGCTCGTTCAAAACGTTTGAAAAGATGATAAGATCGAAGGGGCCGGATAGGTGCTGACCCGCACGCTCAATGCCTGCACGAACCGTTTTGAGCGATGCCGAAAGGCCGAGAGAAATCCGCTCTGAATGGAATAACTCGTCTGCAACGGACAGGTTTTCCGCCACCTGATCCACGGCAACGCACTGGAGTCTCGGTTTCTTTTCCTGTGCTGCGAAATATTCCAAGACTCCGAGCAGTGCCGAACCCGGACCCGACCCGAGATCAAGCACTCTTATGGTGTCCTTTGCAAAAATTTGTTTCCGATGAAGAGCAAGCTCTACAAGCGGCACCCGTATTTTCGCTAGGTTCGGAGGGAGGAAGTAGGTCCGGTAAGCTTCCCGGAGCCCCGGATCCTTCAGGTATGCCGCGGGAAGACGCTCGCGTTCCCGGGTAAAAAGCTGCGAAAGCCTAACAACGTCGGTAGCGAGGATTTTCTTCCGATTCTTCGATTGTTCCCGTGGTGTGGTCATAGCAGTTCCCGATTGTTATAACATATTTCCCTGTACTTTGTAATATCCCCGTGAAAAAAATCGTCCAAAAAAATCGGTGGCAACCTTCTGGCAATCTCCAGTTTGAAATATCGCATAAGCGTTCATATACGGCGCTTATGCATTCTCACGGGCCGCAGGACGCTATGCCTTCTTGTGCTCATCGTCGTTCCCTGCAGAAGATTCGGGATGCCGCCTCCTGGCAATGCCTCGAGGTTTAGGATTATAGGCGTGATCCCGACGAAGGCCAGGATGCCCAGAGTGACGGCTGTTGCGCCGAAGATGAGCTAAACGCTGACCGCAGCCGATCTCGCTTCACGGGCAATGTCCCTGAAAACCAAGTCTTCGCACCCATTCTGCTGATCGGCAGTTCATTGAGCCGTGCAGAATACTGCTGCTGAAATCCAGTTTTCCTCCAAACACGGAGGCCGCCGAAGGCAAAAAGACCAGCAGAGACATATTGAGAAACGTAAGGATGCCAAGAATGAACCCCATTATTCCGCCCATGGCTTCGGCGCTCACGCCTGAATTGAGGCCTGACTCATCGAACCGTATCCTCGTTGTTTCGGTGGGGAGCCTCGTAAAGCTGCCGGCGACTCTTCCTCCCTCTAAAACGAAGGCGATTCCGAGAACTATCGTGGACACTGGTTTCATGTAAACGGACATGAACCCTCGGCCCGATGATCGCGAGTGAGACTTCCGCGCCGCAGGCTATGCCTACACCAAGCGATCCGCCTTGCATGAAAAGCTATCTAGATTTGTCATCATAGTTTCTTGCGCAGTGGTTGCCACCTGTCACACCTCTCTACCCTATACTGCACATCCTCTAAATCGAGTTGCCGCTCTCCACTTCTTATATATAATATATTAGCTCTTTACGAATGGGTGTCAGTCAAACCACGAAATCAGGATTTGATAGGCTGACACCAAAACGCAACGTTATGCGGGATGAGACAATGACAGGTCCGGTCCCAGAAAACCGGTGAGTGTTCTGGGAAATGCCTGTAATAGCGCAAGCTGGGGCATGATTTTAGTTGCATTTCCGCACTGCCCAGAGTACATTGTGCGGACTAAAACGGTACGGTTTCAGCAAGGCATATAATGGCATTGGTAAGTCTACAAGGTATAAATGTTGGTTTCGGCGGGCCGCTTCTGCTCAAAGGGGCCGACTTCTCGATCGATCGCGGTGAGCGCGTCTGTCTCGTGGGCAGGAATGGCACAGGCAAGTCCACGATTATGCGGCTCATCACAGGCGAAGTGATACCCGACGGTGGCAAGATCGTGTATCAGCAGGGTGTGAACATCACGCTCCTGACGCAGGAAGTTCCGCAAGCGCTGTTCGGGAGCGTGTTCGATGTCGTATCGAGCGCCTTCGGAGAGCAAGGGAAGCTGCTCGCGGAGTATCACCAGGTGGGCGCAAGACTTGCCCATGAGCACAACGAAAAATTGATGTCACGATTGGAAGCTATTCAGCATGAATTCGAGGCATCCGGCGGCTGGCGAACGCAGCAGCGCGTCGAGACCATTCTCTCGCGGCTGAAGCTCCCTGGAGAAGCCGAATTTTCCGAACTCTCAGGTGGTCTCAAGCGCCGGGTATTGCTAGCGAAGACGCTGGCTGTCGAACCGGATCTTCTCCTCCTGGACGAGCCTACGAATCATCTTGATATCGACGCCATTGCCTGGCTGGAACAGTTCCTGATTGAATTCGGCGGAACGCTCTTATTCGTGACCCATGACCGGGCTCTGCTCCAGAAGCTCGCTACGCGGATCATCGACCTTGATCGTGGCCGTCTTACGAGCTGGCCCGGCAACTACCAGACCTATCTCGAACGTAAGCAGGCGGCGCTCGATGCGGAAATCGTGGAGAGTGCGAAGTTTGATAAAAAGCTCGCAGCCGAGGAAGTCTGGATCAGACAGGGGGTCAAGGCCCGGAGGACGAGGAACGAAGGCCGAGTACGCGCGCTCGAGGAACTGCGGAGGCTCCGGAGCGAACGGCGTGAGACAACGGGGACCGCGCGCATGCAGATGCAGGAAGCGGAGCGCACCGGCAAACTAGTGATAGAGGCGGACAAGGTGAGTCTCAGCTACAACGACCGCATGGTGATACGCGATTTTTCCACGACGATCATTCGCGGCGACAAGGTCGGCATTATCGGACCGAACGGCTCGGGCAAAACCACGCTGCTCAAAGTTCTTCTGGGCGAACTGAAGCCACGGGCGGGAACGGTGAAACTCGGCACAAATCTCGAGGTTGCCTATCTCGATCAGCACCGAGCCCAACTGGATGATGAAAAAACGGTTCAGGACAACGTGGCAAACGGCAGCGATTACGTGACTGTGGGAGGGCAGCGACGGCATGTGATCGGCTATCTTGGGGATTTTCTGTTTGAGCCCACACGAGCGCGCAGCCCCGTAAAGGTCCTGTCGGGAGGAGAACGGAACCGGCTGCTGCTCGCAAAGCTCTTCACCAGGCCATCAAACGTACTAGTCCTCGACGAGCCCACGAACGACCTAGATCTCGAGACTCTCGAACTGCTTGAGGAATTATTGATGGACTATTCCGGCACGGTCTTGCTCGTAAGCCACGACCGTGAATTCCTGAACAACGTGGTCACGAGCACGTTAGTGCTCGAAGGCGGGGGCGGTGTGAACGAGTATGTCGGAGGCTACGACGACTGGCTGAGGCAGCGCGGATCGGAGGTTCCCGTATCGTCGCAAAAACAGGAGGAACGGAAAACGCAGCCGCAGAAAGAGAAGCCACGCAAGCTGAACTTCAAGGAGCAGAAAGAACTGGAAGTTCTCCCGCGGCGAATCGAGGAACTCGAAAAAGAACAACAGCAGATCCACATGTCAATGGCTGATCCAACCTTTTACCGGGAAAGCGGTGCGAAGGTCTCGGAATTCAAGTCAAGACTTGAAGTGCTGGAGAAGGAGCTTGCCGTAGCGTACAAGCGGTGGGAAGAGCTGGATGCGATGAAGGTCTGACTCTTCTGAAGATGGCTGACCGTGTAATACACCTTTACTTCCTCAGTGTTTATCCCCTTATGCTGATGCCAAACGAGGAGCCAATGTCCTCTTGGTTGCCCCTTCCTGGCTACCCGATACGGAGCAATTTTAGTTGATATGATCAACTGCCCCGTAGAGACAAATCTTTGGTGGCGTAGAAATGTAGAAAAAAGACCTCTTATGCGGTATCCCGATTATGGGATATTCCGGGAAAACGTTCTCGTCTATGCTAGTCCTTACTACTTTAATTGCAGTTCGCACTCTGCGACTATGTCCGGCGATTTTCCAACCAGATTGCGAAATGAACAACGAGCTCTGCGGGGACGTCCACTGGTGCATGGGCTTTTTAATTGCTTGTGGCGGAGCAGAGGTTGGTCATTCCGATTAGAAAAGTAAGGTCTGGGTTTTCTTTGTCCTTACTTATTTTTTATGCCAAGAACAAAGTGCCGTTGCATGCACGTAGCACGAGAAACATTCTATTGACAATTTGTAATCCCGTGCTATCATTGTTTCTATGCTTTAAAATCATCGAATCTATTCGTAATACTCATAGCCATATTCATCAAAAATTCCCAAATTGCTATTTGAGGGAGGAGCTTATGGACAAAATATTGAGAATAGATGTGGGAGCAAAAGGTGGTCCTCAGGTTAAGGAAACGCCGCTCGGCGATTATGCGGGTTTCGGTGGAAGAGGTCTGACTTCGGCAATAGTTTCCAGTGAAGTGCCACCACTCAGTCATCCATTGGGGGCGGAAAACAAGCTTGTGATCGCACCGGGGCTGCTGAGCGGGACAGGCGCGGCCATGTCCAGCAGAATTTCGGTGGGCTGTAAGAGCCCGCTCACGGGTGGCATCAAGGAGGCGAACTCGGGAGGGCAACCATCGCAGGTGCTTGCAAGGCTCGGATATGCGGCCATCGTGCTCGAAGGTAAGCCTCTGGACGACACGCTTTATAAGGTTCTTATCAATAAGGATGGTGTAACGATTAAACCCGACAACAGCCTCAGAATGCTTGCAAACTATGAGCTCATCGACAAAATGCAAAAAGAATACGGCGATAAAATATCCTGCATCTCCATTGGCCCTGCCGGTGAGATGAAGATGAGCATCGCTACCGTGGCCTTTACGGACATGGAACTCAGACCCACGCGCCATGCGGGCAGGGGTGGCACGGGGGCTGTGATGGGGGCCAAGCATATCAAGGTCATCGTGCTCGACGACACGGGTATGAAGCCGCGTACTCCCAAGGATCCCGAAAAATTTCGCGAAGCGAACAAAAAGTTCGTGGAGGGTTTGCGCAAGCACCCGGTGACAGGTCAGGGTCTCCCTGCCTACGGCACGAACATCCTGACGAATATCCTGAACGAGGTGGGGGGGTATCCCACTTATAATTTCAAGCAGGGCCGTTTTGACGGTGCTTCCAAGATAAGCGGCGAGACCGTGGCCGCGCTCGAGACCAAACGCGGTGGCTTGGCAACCCATGCCTGCCACCGGGGCTGCGTGATACAGTGCTCCGGCGTGTACCACGACAAGGACGGTCACTACCTCACCAAGCAGCCCGAGTACGAGACGGTGTGGGCTCACGGCGGCAACTGCGGCATCGATGACATAGACTCTATCGCCAGGCTCGATTTCATGGATGACAACTTTGGCATCGATACGATCGAAATGGGAGCCACCATAGGAGTTGCTATGGAAGCGGGGCTGGCAAAATTCGGCGATGCTCAGGCGGCGATCAGACTGGTGAACGAAGTAGGCAAGGGCACAGACCTGGGCCGCATCCTGGGAAGCGGCGCTGCGGTTACGGGCAAGGTATTCGGCGTAGAGCGCATTCCGGTCGTGAAGGGGCAAGCCATGCCAGCGTATGACCCGCGAGCAGTACAGGGTGTGGGGGTTACTTACGCCACAAGCCCCATGGGTGCCGACCATACAGCAGGTTACGCCGTAGCGCAGAACGTGCTGAAAGTGGGCGGCGACGTGAACGCTCTCAAGCCTGAGGGCCAAGTCGAGCTTTCCCGGAATCTCCAGATCGCTACAGCTGCGATTGATTCGCTCGGCATGTGCCTTTTTATCGCGTTTGCGATTCTCGATCAGCCTGAGACCTTTCAGGCGCTCCTTGATCTCATGAATGGGACCTACGGTCTGAATCTCACCGGGGATAGCGTGGTCGAACTGGGGAAGAAGGTCTTGACCATGGAGCGCGATTTCAACAAGGGCGCGGGCTTTACGGCCCAGCAGGATCGGCTGCCGCGCTACATGTCCATCGAGCCCATTGAGCCACACAACGTTACGTTCCAGGTGAAGGACGAGGACCTGGATAAGGTGTTCAACTGGTAGCAACATGGTGGCTGAGTTGCCCACTCAAAGGAGAGACGCGGACCGTCTCTCCTTTGTTATTAACGCCACAGCGAAAGGAGCGCTTGTGAATCTTGAAGTTAGACTTTTCGCGGGGCTCACGTGCAACAACAAAGCTTTGCCTTGTTTCGGGCAGCACGAGTTCAACGTTGACGTGCCCGGGGGCGGCATCACGGTCAAGGGATTGCATGAGTTTTTACAGCTGGGGGAGATGCCGCTCGTCACTGTGGTGAACGGCGTTGTTGAAAAAAAAGATTTCATGATCTCCGATCAGGACCGCATAGGGATATTTCCTCCCATTGCCGGCGGATAGAATTGATGCCTGCCGGTCTTTCCCCGTTTCTATCCCTTCCGTTCAAAACTCAAAAACCCGATAATGACCAAAGTGAAGCTGTCAGGTATCTGAAGGTTTCCCTATTGCGGGTTTCCGGTGGAGTGAAACGCCAATTCGACTTCGGCCAAATACTGACATTTATGATGCCAAAACTGGATTATGGGTCGTAGTAATCAGAGACGCATCGTTTTCGCCTCTATCTGGAACCAATTAATTCAGAAAACCAAAATATGGTGTATTCACCACAATATATGGTCAAAAGGCAATAAAAAATCTGCTTTGTCCGGATTATTACTAATCCTCTTTTAAAATAGCATCTGCCGAACTCATTGAAAAATCATCAAAGAAAGCATTTGTTCGTCAGCACGACAGGGGATTTATTGAGGGGGCACCGAAATTGCTTGATGTATGGTAAAAGGAGGAATGATATGGCCACAGTGATGCTAGTCGATGACAATTCTCTCGTTCTAACGGTGCATGAATTGATGTTGCAAGACTTCGGGCATAAGGTCATTTCGAAAGGCGATGCCCAATCCGCCCTCTCTCTTATCAGGGCAGGTGAAGACATTGATCTCGTCATTACGGATTACCGCATGCCGCTCATGAATGGAATTGAATTCATTAAGTCGCTCAGACAAATATTACCGAGAGTTCCCGTTATTATGCTTACTGGGTATTACAATGCTGCTGAGATCGAGCCTGAACTGGATGTATTTAAATGCTTAAGCAAACCGATCAAGGAAAAAGAATTTGACCTCACTATAAAAGCAGCGCTGGATCAGACGGACACAAGCAGTGTCTTGGCATGTCATCATTAAGGAAAGACAGTCAAATGCAATTTTCTCGAAGGATGATGTATGACAGCGTCTGCATTTTAATGACTGCTGCGGAGAATGAAGCATAGTAGCATAATCAGAGCGACCAGGACTGTGACGAAAAGGAGGGTTCGAAGTCTGGCTTCCATGGGAAGTCGCTGTCAAAAATTCTGTAGGGTTCTTCTTTTTTCCCCAGGCGCATAGATCCTTCTTGCTGGAAAAACCCGAGGCTACGTCTTTTTGTTTTTTAACAACGCCTCAAGAGCCGCGAAGGGTTTATGAGTTGCATGCTCTTCCCTGTTATCTCTTGATGCTGATGCGTCGCGGTCGTTTTCTTCAATATATTTCTGATGCTCATTATCGTGGCAGTAAAGGCACAGTAGTTCCCAGTTGCTGCCGTCGGGGGGGTTATTGTCGTGATTGTGGTCCTTATGATGGACCGTGAGTTCACGTAGTTTCCTGCTTGCGAATTCGCGGCCGCACCGCGCGCAGATATGGGGGTACAGCTTGAGAGCCTGTTCGCGATAGGCTTGTTCTCGAAGTTCCCTCGTTCGTCGCGCTGCAGCGATGATCTGTTCAGGCCTGCTGCTTTCTGCTTGCGTCTTCTTCGTGGTCATGCGTTCCCCTCCGAAGCCAGAAAAGAACGGGTATAGTAAGTACTATATGAAATCGTTCAGTAACTGAGCTGTTAGAACATGGTTCACAATTAAGCACTTAATGGTGTTAAAGGCTTTGGAAATGACTCTTAAAAGCCTGATAAATACAGCGAAAGAAATCCGCATTGTAATCCTTCCAGCAGTTAAATAAGATGCTAAAGAACGGCTTTTTCAGCATTTGTCTTGTGAACGATGTCCCGAACGTTTTCAAATATAACGCATAACTGACATTATGCTGGAAAGGTTAGCCGGTTTTGCTTGACACATCTGTTTGTTCCGGCTTATCCGGGTCAGGATGAAAGAGATGCCGGCGCGCAGAACAGAGATGTAAAGTAATCGCTGATTGCCTGCTTCACCTCTTCCGTATCAGTCAGTTGATTGATCCTCGTCCTGAACTCTGCCCCGCCGTGAAGACTTTTTGTGTACCAGCAGAGGTGTTTCCGCATCTCGCACACTCCCCTGTTTTTACCGATGAGCCTTACCATCTCAGCCAAGTGCCGGAGCATGACCGCCTCCCGTTCTCCGAAGGAAGGGGGAGGAGGAACAATGCCTGTTTCGAGGAACTGTTTTGCCTCGCGAAAAATCCACGGGTTGCCTTGGCTTGCCCGGCCAATCATGACGCCGTCACAGCCTGTTTCGTCTAGCATTCTCTTCGCGTCAAGCGCTGAACGGACATCACCGTTCCCAATAACCGGGATTCCAACCGATTCCTTCACCGTTTTGATCATACTCCAGTCCGCATGACCTGAAAACGCTTGCGCTTTAGTGCGGCCATGGACGCTCACTGCAGCGATGCCAGCGGATTCCGCAGCCAACGCTAGGTCGACCGCCACGATGCTTTTCGCATCCCATCCGAGGCGAATCTTTACCGTGACCGGAACCTTCGACGCATGTACGACGGCAGACATGATCTCCTTTGCTAGACCGATGTTGCGAAGGAGGGCCGAACCGGCGCCGGACTTTAATATTTTTGGAACAGGACATCCCATATTAATGTCGATGAAGTCAACTTCGCCCTGCGAAACAATGTGCGCCGCCTCGGCCATGGCTGCGGGTTTGGATCCGAATATCTGGAACACGACCGGTCGTTCAGCGGGGTTCGTGCGCAGCATATTATGGGTGCGTTTGTGCTCGCGGATCAGAGCTTCCACGCTGACCATCTCGGAAAATACCATGCCCGCGCCCAGCCTTCGGCAAATTGTGCGAAAAGGAAAATCGGTGATCCCGGCCATGGGCGCGAGTACGAGTGGATTTCGCTTTAGAATATCCCGGACCGACATGGTGTTATTATAGCCGAAAGAAATTGAAATGCGAGGGTTTTTTAAAGGGCAGGAAACCAAAATTCTTGCAAATCCCATCCATTTGTTGTAGGCTTTTGAAAGAAGTCTGAGTTTTTTTCTTGGCTATTTTAGTTTTTGGAGCAAGAAGGCTCAGTAGGAGAAGAGGGCATGTTTTTTAATTTGGTTCGGTGAACAGGAGCGGGAGGACGTATATGGGAAATCTGATCCAGGGAGATCTAGTGCGTAACGAGAAGCATGGGATCGGCCGGGTTGAGGAAGTTACCGGCATCGGAGGTGTCCAGCAGTGCACGGTCTATTTCCCCCGAACAGGCAAGAGGGCTGCGGCAACGTCGGAAGAGCTTCAACCTTTGACCGACACCGAGACAACAGTGTATGAAATGGTGAAGCTCGCTGTTTTCGAGGTCAGCCGGGAAGATCTGCCGCTAATCGAATTGGGCAGCCGGTGGAAAGACGGAGAAATGATTCTCAAGCCGGGGGATTCCAAACTCGCGTCGAAGAGCATGCCCATTGAAACCTTTTTCCATAAGATTGTGATGGTCCGCGACCGCTTGCGGGTCCTGGAACAGCAGATCAATGCGCATAAGGTCCTTGCGGACGGAGAAAAGGTAGAAATGCAGCAGTACATCACGAGAATTTACGGTACCCTCACGACGCTCAACGTGCTGTTCAGGGATAAGAAGGACCACTTTATCGGTCAAAAGCGAGAAGCCTTATCCGGACAAGCCGGAAGCTGAAATATTTATGGATCAGAGGCCGCAGGGATAGCAGAGATTAACGAAGTAAAGAGGAAGTCAGTTTTCCAAAAAGCCTCTTTGTCATCGCTCTGCGAACTCCGTAGCAAATGTTTCTCCCCTGCGGGGGGAATTCGACACTCAAACGATTGAGGATTGCAAACAGGTCAATGACAGAAGATAAATCAATTGACCTGATCTTGGACTATGTTCCATGCACGGCGATGATAGCTTGGCGATAGGAGATTTTCAGGATGAGTTGGATATATATTGAGGATTAACTATGTATAAGGATGGATATAGACGATGCGTCGCGTCATATTTGATTGCGGTCATAGTGGGCGCGGCATTCTTCACGGGATGCAACAATGAGCCACCAAGATTGCGCATTGAAAATGCACGCATGGAGTTCTCCGAGGCGATGCGCGATGAGGCAGCGTTATTTCTTACTATACAAAATGACGGCGGGACGGACACGCTCATTGGAGCCAGAACCAGCATACCCGGCGTTATAGCAGACATCCATGAGATGAGAGGTGCCGTGATGGTCCTGTCCAAGAAATTGACGGTGCCAGCGAAGGAGAATCTTGATTTGGCGAGTGGAACCTCCCATATCATGCTGGTGGGCATCCCTGCTGATGTGAACCAGGGATACCATTTTACCCTCACCCTCGTCTTCAAGAAGTCTGGTGAAATTCAGGTGCCCCTTGTGGTCACGAAAGCCAGGATGTCGCCACAGCGCCGTTTCTGATGATGCCGCGGGCACTTGTTTATCACAGGTTGGAAAATCGCAGACGGTACGGAAACATGACAGATCTAGTTCTGGTGCTCCGAGGATGGACCTCATGAATTACTCTTAATTCCGGAATGAAAATTGTTACTGCTCATCAGCAGAATCTGTGGATGACAAATAAGCATTTAAGGAAGAGTCACGCATTCCGGGGCTGCCCGACCTTTATGAATATCGAAGCAGAAACGCCCTTTGGCTGGACGGATGCGGAACATCTGAATGGGAAGTTCAAGAAGTGTCCATTATCAGAAAGCAGGCGGGGTTATCGTTATTGGCGAGCGAACATGCGGTGCTTAGCACGATTTAATCGGTTAGTACCTTCCGCGCCGAAGAAGCTGTTTTTACGCGTAGGGGCTGGACTTCGTGGAAATGGCGTGATCGAGAACGTTGCAGACGTGGTACTTTATCGTTATTACCGTGAACAAGGATATTGCCCGGTCACCCAGCAATCACTCCCGATCACAAATATTGGGAATTATATAGTTAACTCCCTTTGGGCTTCTTAGTCTTTTTGGTTGTTTTTTTCTTAATCGGCTTTGGCCGATACGCCAAAACCTTATCAACTATTCTATCTAGTTCTGGCGGTACTTTTTTCATTTTGTCAACTCCGCATAAGTAAGTCGTTTGCGGACAGTCATTGCCACGAAACTATTAAGGCGTGACAGTGTATGACGCTCTACATTTCCATCATTCAAGCGAAACGTAAACTCATTGACATACCGTGCAAGATGTTTCTTGCTCACTTGATGATACACACCATAAACTCCGCGCTTGAGGACAGCCCAAACACTCTCAACGCTGTTCGTTGTAACACCGTTTCTTGAATATTCACCCGCCAAGTGGTTGACTGACTCACGGCGATATAGCAAGCCGTCAAGTCCATTATATGCCTTTGCTTCGTCGGTGTGAAGCGTAGAGCCAATATCAACGTGACTATAAATGGCGTTCTGTAAATCATCAGCGGCGACACCCGATAAGGGCATAGCCACGGTGCGACCATTCTGCTGTCTCATGCCGATCACAGCAGTTTTGCCTACCCCACCACGGCCAGCGTGAAGTTTCTTCTTTTCGTGTTTGTTTGCTTCTTTGCCGCCGATGTATGTTTCATCAACTTCAACGATACCGTTGAGGACAGTCATATCATCACCGCAAGCCTCACGGAGACGGTGCAGAACGAACCAAGCAGACTTTTGGGTAATGCCGATCTCTTTGGAGAGTTGAAGCGAGGAAATGCCCTTTCTCGCAGTAACGAGTAGATACATGGCATAGAGCCATTTGTGCAAGGGAATATGCGAACGCTCAAAGATTGTTCCCGTGCGAACGGTAAAATCCTCATGGCACTGATTACAGCGATAATAGCCGTTTTTGCGTACCGTGATATATTCAGTCATTCCGCAATGCGGACAACGAACGCCCTTCGGCCAAAGGCGACCTTCAAGGTATTTCCGTGCATTCTCTTGGTTCGGAAACATCTCAAAAAGTTGAAATGTGCTTATTGTGATATTATCGTTCATTTTCTTTCCCCTTTGCCTTGCGTTTAGCTTCCCGTGCGGCTACCATTGCCCTTGCTTGTTCTGGAGTAAGGATGCGGCGAGACTTGCTACCACCCTTTGATGCCAGATGTTTGGCTATTGCCTTGTCGCTGATTTTGCTACCGCACTTAGGACACTTCATCTCGCTTCCCTTTCTTATGAAATAAGCATATCATAAGCGGTTACGTTTGTCAAGGGGTAATAAATTATTTTTCTGGGAAGATTGACCACCCTTATAACATATGCTACTGTTCAATGTATTGGATACGATAATATGCAAAGAGATAAAATAAGCCAGACCACAACAAAAATAATTCCCATGATATAGGGCCAAGGAGAAACATATGTCCTTTTTATCTTTTTTTGACATTTCTCTTCCGACTGCAAACAAGCTTTATGCATGGGGCTGGAAAGCCTCCCTTTTTGGTGCCTCTATAACGCTTATAGGCGTTATCCTTTTGATGTGGAGCACGAGGGTTCGTGACCATGATTTTGAATCACAAATAGGACAATTAAATGTTTCCGCATCAAAAGCAAATGAGCGCACAGCGATTTTAGAAAAAAGTAATCTTGAATTACAAACCATACTGGAGCGAGAACGCATTGCGAGGTTAAAACTTGAAGCACAAATCGCACCAAGAAGCTTAGCATCATCCCAACACGATGCTTTAGTTAAGGCTTTAACCGCAGTATCACAGCCGTTTATCATAAGTATAACATTAATCGGAGACCGAGAAGCCGAAATGTACGGAAAACAGGTTGTCTCTTCACTACAAGAGGCTAACGCACAAGTACAGATAAACCACATAGGCATAATTTCTCCACCACGGTACGGCATTCAAATAACACTACAAGCAAATAGCACTAAGTCTTTGTCGTTTAAAAATGCATTTGAACAAGCAAATATTCCCATAATTTATTCATTTGGGGATACGGGTAAATTCGATGCAATAATTTTCATCGGACTTAAACCAATTAAATAATATCCCCTATAATTCCTCTAACTTATTATTATGCGTTATTTCCATTGCTGAAGTTTATTTTTGCATCGGTCTCCGAACATATGAAACCAATGAATATTATCCTTGCTTACGTCTATATCAACAGTAGGGGCAAATTGGGTCAAGCTACCAGTCCTCTTGTCGATTTCAAAAATCGTTCCCATGCTTTCAATTCTTATGTATTTTATTTCTTTATAATCTCCATGCTCTTGTTTACTTCGACTGCTTATTGCACTACAATCGTTATTGTTAGGGAAACAAACCAAATTATAGTTGCGGCAGATAGTGGTAAAACAACTTTCTCCACTGTTGGGGATAACAAGAGAGTGGTTCCGGCATGCAAAATTGAACAAAACGGTTCGTTTTTCTTCGTTACGGCTGGCCTTGTATATGGACCGGACTTTAACGCTCTTAATATTATCCATCAAATTAAAGCACGAACTATTTCTGATGCTATCAAGCAATTTGAAAGCATTATCTATACACCTCTCTCTATTGACCTGTCGAAATTGGCGCAACTTAACATTGAAAACTTGCCCGATTTCCATGTTTGTTTTTTTGGGTTTGAAAACGGGCAAGCTCATGTTCACTGTAGAAGTTGGTTCTTGAAAAAAGATAGCGATAGTAAGTTCGTTCTTACCGAAGACCCACCGTGGGATTGTCCAGGAAATAATTGTCAGGCATACAATCCCAACAAATGGCAAATACAATTTCTGGGATTTCCGGAAGAAAGCAGTGAATACTTCGCCACTCACAAGGAAGAACTTAGGAAAGCCCAACCTGCTATTATTGCGCGTAAGTTGGTTCAAATGGAAATTGAAGCACATCCTAAAGAAACGAGTGAGCCTATTGTAATTCTTAAACTTGATCCCTTCGAAGCCGAATGGATTGACAATGATAATATTTGCCCACCACTGAAATAAACTCAGGAGAGAGATGATGGCGAGGGAGTTAACTATATAATTCCCCAAATATTTGTCCCCGATGATATTGCAATGCATTTTAACTTGTAACCTCTGTTCTTACCACGATCATTATAAAGGAGTTCTCCATGGATCTGTGTCCTTGCGGTTCAAAGCTACCCTATGCTGAATGCTGTGCTCCCCGGATTTCCGGCGTACAACCGGCCACAACGGCTGAGCAGTTGATGCGTTCCCGGTACAGCGCCTACGTTAAAAAGGAATTGGATTACCTCCTTTCCTCCCTCCATCCGGATTATCGGGCTGATTATGATGAGAAAAGCAGCCGCGCTTGGTCGGAGCGCTCTCAATGGCACGGAATCGAGATCCTTAAAACAACAGATGGCAGACCTGAGGATCAGAAAGGTAAAGTGGAATTTTCCGTGTATTTTACGGAGAACGGGGTCAGACAGGAACACCACGAATTATCTACCTTTCAGAAAGAAGATGGCCGGTGGTATTTTACTACGGGGAAAGTGCTACCTCCTCGGCAGGTTGTTCGGTCAACGCCCAAAGCCGGCAGGAACGATCCCTGTCCCTGCGGCAGCGGGAAAAAGGTCAAAAGGTGCTGCGGGCAGTGAGCGCGCTCCCCACCACCACACAGCATCCCATGCTGCTGAGCGTCGAAGATGCGCGTGATGGCCAATTCATCTTTATTTTTTCTTTGAGTTACCATAATGGCGTCTCCTTTTTTTGTCACGGTATTTCCCCCTGTTCTTTAATTAAATTATATCATTCCATGGAACTCGCACTTGAATGTGATGAAAGATCCATGAAGCAGCGATGAAAGGAGCGCCGGAATATAGTATCAGCATTTTGAGACCCACTCCATTTGTCCCCTCCCAGTTAGAGTTCATATTATGATACTTTCCCCTCCTTGACACAATGAGATTCCCTTGATATACAATAAAAATGGGAAGTAAAAGGAGGTGTATTATGACCGAAGAAGGGAAAAATGTTCAAATCGTGAGGGACATGTTTGCAGCTTTTGACAGGGGTGATTTGAAGTCCTTGTTAAACTTCGTTGCGGATAAGGTCGAATGGAGGGCACCCGTAACGAACGACATCTCCGGCCCGATCGTGTGGGCGAAGCCGAGGCGAACGAAGCCGGAAGTTGAATCTTTTTTCAAGGAATATCTGGAGAATATAAAACCCATTGAGATGAAACCTCTGCGAGTCACGGCTAAGGACGACCGCGTTATCGTTGAGGGTACGGAGCGCAGTAGGGTGATTTCCACGGGCAGCGAATACCATGTTAGCTGGGTGATGCTGTTTACTCTTAAGAACGGTCTAGTTACTCTGTTCGACAACTACTTGGATACGTCCGATGTTCTGAAGGCGCTAGGGATGACATTACGCAAGGCGGCATGAGACTATTGACACATTAAGAACTATGCCCCCAGAAGAGGGGATATCGGGCTGACATCGATATCCCCTGTTTTTTGGGTATGCCAGACATGGTGAAAGTAAACCTGACACTTACCGTTCCTAAAAACATAGTATTTTATTTCTCATAACTATGACGGCAGCCGAACAGTGCTGCTGCCGGTTAACGTCAGGGATTCCCGCCCTGATTCGCCCAAGTCCCGTTGTTTGCTGATCGGGATTGTTTCTGGCGCCTTTTCAGCAAGACTGCTGCTGGCAGGTGGCCCGGAGAATTGCGCTGTCGACGGGATGATGGCTTCTTCTGCAATTCAGCGCAGCCTGGGGAGTCCTGTAAGGACCGTCGTTGGTAGAGACTGTGATGATTTCCACAACCTCCCCGAGTCTTCATCTTGCTCCAAAACTTCCAGATGTGCTCCTCTCGATTCCTTGCAGGTAGAGGGGAGGCGGTTCTGCCTGGTATGGGAGACTCGGAATATCCTTGAACTCTTCTCGCGATCGCAAGCGCCGCTGCTTCATGCGGCGAGATGCCATGAATAGACATATAATTGTTTCTGCCGATAACGGATGTGTAAGCAGGATTCACGGAGAGCACACCGGCGCCTGCCTTAAATGCTCTGCGGTCAAGCATGTTTAAAAAGGTCGAATAGGCGAACCCGGACAGCATCCGCGCATACGTTACTCCCTGTTCCTTAAGAGATGCTTTCTTCTTTTCGAAGTCAAGAGTTTCATGAGCGACGGGTTTCCCTGTTTTAATTGACCGGTCGATAATGCCGACGCAGATATCACCGTAAGTTGCCTCGGTCTGTTCCGTGGATCTGTCTTTTATACATGCAGCATACGTTGTGTGCCAGACAAGATTGCCGAACCGGTCAGTCTCGGAAACAGCAATCTCTTTTTCGTTTGCATCTACGCCAATACATCCGATTTCTTGCGGTTTCCCGGTAATTATTTCTCTTTGGGGGATATCAACTGAAGAATACAGATACCAACCCTTCTCGCCACGGACAAACCGGTGGGTGATTGCCTGGCCGCGCGGGAGTGCCTGCTCAATATATTCCTGCCCGTAAGGATATGTTACGGTAGGCACCATGATGTGTTTACCGTATTTTTTGGCAAGATAGTTTGGGACCCGTATCCTGAGCGACCCGTCGATGCCAAGCGTGCAGGTCTGGTTGCCGGCCGTTTCATCCTTCGATCCCAGGCAAAACGATGAAGAGCTTCGGGCAGCCTTCCAGGCAGACAGCCAGTTATTGTGGGATTTATAATCGTTTTCAGAAAGGCTGAACTGCTTGTGGAAAAGTTTCTTTGTCCCAAAGCAAATCCTGATTCGGCCTTTGTCCAAATCGTATTTCAGCTTTTCCAGTTTCTGCACCGATGAATGGAGCGTCCGTTTTTTGTTGTGGACCGCAAAACGGAGAGAATCCACGCTGGTCGTTTTCTCATATTCGGACAATTCCGTGTCTTTGCGTATGTCAATGATACTGTTCTCTCTGGTTTTAATCCATTTTCTCGCAGATTTTATTTTGTGCTCGAGCTTTTCAATCCGTAGTTTTAATACCTCAACCGCGGAGCTGATATTGCCGTCAAGATCGTAGCGGATAGCGTTAAACTGCCGGGCGGTGATACCATACCTGACAAGATACTCATTTTTGAATGAAATGGGTTTGTTGCCGGAACGAACGCTGTCTTTAAAGAGAGAGCGTTTGATGTGCCCGTATGAGTCGCCGATATCGTCAAGAACATGATAAAGAGACTTCTTTGTGTCCAGGTAAGACATGTCAATCAGCAAAGTTTGAGCGGTAAAAGAAAGTGCTTCACTTTTGCCGCTCTTGCCCATTTTATCCTTATTACTTGCCATTTTCCATGGCCTCCAGAGCTTTTTTTGCTTTATTGGCCGCTGACCGGCGTCCGTAGAGCCTTGCGCAAAACGATGTCAATACTTCAATCATGTCCAGCACCAGATCGTCCTTTAGCTCGGTCTGGTCTACAATAATAAGTTGACGACCATGAGCTCGAAGTGCCGATTCTACATACTCAGATCCAAACCGCATAAGCCGGTCACGATGCAAGGCGACAATAATACTGACGTTGGAGTCGGCAAGCAGCTTCATGAGTTTTGGCCTGTGCCCATTAAGACCAGATCCAACCTCAGACACCGCTTTTGAAACTGACAACCCTTTGGAAGCGGCATATACGGAAAGCCGCCCGAGCTGCCCGTCCAGGTCTTTCTTTTGGTCATGACTGGATACCCGGGCATAAATAGCAACAGAACCTTGGGCAGTTTTCTGCTCTTTTATAATGATGGTTCCGGTAGGCATCTGCTCAGCCTCAACCGGCAGCTTGCCAGCCTTCCACCATTTCCATGCCGCTTGATAGGTTATACCTTGTTGCTTTGCCCATACGCTTAGCTTCATAAATACGTAATATCATATAAAATTATATTATACAATATAAATATTAACAGTATTCCACCTTACGAAGTTCATCGAATTTGCAGCACCGACTTGATTCCGCTATTCAAGGCTTAAGCAGCTTTGGCCTTTAGTTCCGTCATATGGACCACTACATCGCCTTCTGTGATCTCAACGGGTCCGACGATTAAGCCAGCTAGATTTTTCTTGACCCAATCGGCAGCCGTTCTATTGGATTCTTCCGCACCGGCCCTGGTATCGAAAACGCTGAGAGATGCCCAATAATCAGCCCCCGCATCTATACCGTAATAGTCTATAAACCCACGGAGCCCGCTGATTAAAGGTACAAACTCGTTTTTAACCAGCCTGTTCAGCCTTTCCTTTTCGCCAGTTTTTATTTTATAACGACGAATACTTGCGAACATAATCATTTCTCCTTTCTTTGCATGTTGTAACGATGAAGGCTCTCAATAAAAAAGTGAAACCCCAAATCAATCACTTCACGGCAAGCTAACCCGTTGTTATCGCATTCCTGCCGGAAGGCCCAGCTTTTTCAAGAATCTATTATAAATAAATTATACTATCATAAAGAAATCGATTTATTTCTAAGGCAATAGAGTGATCATACTAAATTATTCTTTATGATTTGTCATATCAACGTGGTCACACTTCATTGCGAAATTTATTGTATCTCATTTATGTTCAAAGAAGCAAAATTTCATATGTGCGAACGGACACATGCTGCATGTCGTATTCCGCCGGAAGGATTTCAGGGGAACAGCCGTATGCAGGAAATAAAGTTCCCTTTGCTCGTATCATGAGCATCATATCTGTTTAATCGGGAAGAGCACATCGAATGTCGTACCGATTCCTACCTTGCTGTCTACCCGGATGAAGCCGTCGTGGTCATCCACGACCTTCTTGGTAATCGAAAGGCCCAACCCCGTGCCCTTCAGAAGCAGTTTTGTCGTAAAAAAGGGCTCAAAAATCTTTTTGATGTTCTCGGATTCTATGCCAGAGCCAGTGTCCCTTATTGTTGCGCGCACGAAGGAATTCTCTCCCTTTTTCTCAATGTCCGTGGTGACTGCAAGCGAGCCTCCCTGTGCCATTGCATCGACAGCATTGGACAGCAGATTTTCCATCACCTGGAGCAGTTGTTCCCTGTTCCCTGTAATCAGGGGAACGTTTCTGTAATCCCTGATGATCGTGATTGACTTCTCCCTGCAGATGTCATCATACATAGTCAGTGCTCTCTCGATTATTTCCTTAATATTGCAATCCTCCCGCTTGTTGGCATCATGCCGCGAGAACAGGAGAACATTCTGCAATACGTTCTCCAGACGTACTGCTTCGGTATAAATTAAACCCGCGTATTTTTTTTCTTGTGTCCCTTCAGGAAGCTTGACCATCAACCTGTTTGCGAACCCGCCGATCGCAGTCAAGGGATTTTTGATCGTGTGCGAAACGTTGGCAGTGATCCTCCCCAAGGCCGCGAGTTTTTCCGTTTCCGCGAGCTGTTCCCGGAGGCTGTTTTTTTCCATCTCAGTATGATGTCGTTCAATGAGGCTTGCAAGCGAATTCGCGATTGCAGCGAGAAACTCCTCCTCCTCGGGAATGCGCTGGTGTCCCTCCTTCACAGCCACATTGATCAACCCGAGAGGCCTCTTTCCGAAGACGATAGGAGCGCAATACTGTGCTGTGCTCCCCGCCGTAGCAAACTGAATTTCGTCTAGCTCATAAAGACAATTGGGGGATATGATCTGGCAGGTCGCCGCCTGCGTCCTGTCCATACCCTCACCAAGCGGAAGGTAGTGGCAAACCGCAGTCTGTGACACAGAAAATCCATGCATGGCCTTCAGGACGAGGGTGTTATCCTCATGCTCGACGAGGTAAATGCTTCCTCGCGCATGGGATCCAAAACTCGGAAGTGTGATGATCAGGTCGAGTACCCTGCTTAACTGCTCTTCAAGCGGAACAGCTTCCAGAGAAATTTTCAAAACCGAACTGATGGCTTTTTGTATCTGGTAATTCAAGTCGAGCTCGCGTTCGGTTTTCATTCGCTCCGTTATGTCCCGTATGGTTGCCATGGCAGCCAGTTCGTTACCGGCCATGAAAAAACCCAAGCTGATATCGACGGGGAATTCCGTACCGTCTTTACGCAGACCGAACAGTTCCAACCCTGTTCCCATAGGGCGGATACGGGGTCGGGCGAGAAATTCTGAAACATTCTTCCGATGGCGGGCGCGAAACCTTGCCGGCATCAGGATTTCAAGATTTCTGCCCTGAAGTTCGTCATTCTCGTAGCCGAAGAGCTTTTCCAACTGGGCGTTAACCTTCACGATCCTGCCAGTACGGTTGATGATGATCATTGCATCAGGAAGAGACATGAGGAGCTTTTCATAGTGACTGAATAGTTGGCGTATCTCTTCGCCGCCTTCAGCGCTCCCTACATGATCCCTCTCCCCTGTTTCAGCCTTTTTTATCAGGCATTCACTTGTGGTACAGATCTCCGACATGATCCGAAGCCTCTTCAGGGTAAAAATAATCCTCCTTTATAATATACCACCTTTATTGTCCTGTATCATCATGGTTGTCAAAAACCGGGATCAATAAAAGCAGACGAAGCTTTATTTCGGACAAAATTAAACTTGCTATTCCACGCAGCTTGCTGCGTGGTCACCTTATAGAGGGAAGAGTAAGAGAAACCGCAGGTTTCTCAGTTGAAAATCTTTCCTTTATACCCCGTCAGCTTGCTGCGGGGTATTGATTAAGATCGGGGAAAAATTATTCTCAAAAGACGGCTTTACCGGGACGAAAGCGGTGATAAGCACATTCAAGCTTATTTTCAGCGCGGGATGCTATGCACAAAACATTAGATTTAGGTCATCCCGGCCATTCAGGCGTGAACCTCTCTTCTCTTGACTATTGCTCTTTAATTGCTTAAACTGCCAACATACGTGTTGATTCATCATAAAGTTTGAATTCGAAAGCAATAGAGTAAAATAAGTTATGTCCGATACTTCCGCTATTATCCGTTGCTCTAATTGTCTGATCTTGAACCGTGTTCCTCAGGCGAAACTCCGGGATAGTCCCGTCTGTGGTAATTGCAAGGAAAATCTCCACATACCGTCCGAGCCGCTTTTCGCGAAACAGGAGAGTCTTGACCGCTCGATCGCACACTGGGCTGAAACACTCCTCCTTGAATTCACCGCCCCCATGTGCCTCTACTGCAAAATATTTGAACCCGTGGTGAACAATTTGGCGCGGGAGCGTGCAGGAAAGCTGAAGGTCATGAAAGTTGACATCGATTCGGACGTTTATCTGGCCGAGCGGTTCAAGATAGAAAAAACACCCACCTTTATTGTCTATCGAAACGGTGTGGAACTCATCCGGGTTGATGGCGCGCCAAAGGAAAAAACTGATCTGGTTAAATGGGTGGACAACCTCATCAATTTCTCGGCTCTCTGATATGCGGGAGCATGGATGCACTATCGACGGCATAAACGCGGCATTGGGGACCTGACGAAACAATGTTCAGACGCCACGGACTATGAAAACGGTCAAACAGGCTGTTCAAACAGAACAGGCTGTCGCCAGCACATGGTGAAGCAAGGTGAAGGAGTGTTGTGGCAGTATATATATGCATGTTTTATCTTTTCGCAAGATTAAACGGGTTATTGCTCCGATTTCCTGTTAATGAATTTCAGATTGAATTTGGACCGGCCTATCTTCTTTTTTTCTCCCCCGAGTTTTGCATAATGCATA
>CAVTRN010000002.1:0-3078661 GCA_963737155.1 Nitrospirota bacterium
CCTGTGGGATTATTGACCTCAAATTTCCCGGAGAGTGACACGGTTCCTCCGCTTTGGCTAAATGAGCCAGTAAAACGTAATAATCCGGCATATAAACGAAACGGGCCAAGATGTTGTAGAGTCACCTTGTCTGGTGTCACTATTCCTAATACACCACCTTTCAACCGTCCCATGAAATTATTATTTGTTACACGAAGGGAGAGGCGCGCCACCGATTCAAGCAGCGAGTAATTGCTTTGGAAGCGGACATCTTTATGGAAATAAATGTACATGTCAAAATATCCTTGCTTCGATTGGAATATCGAAAAGCTACAAGTATACTAGCTTCAGAGAGATTTACGGTTCCGACCGTCACAAGCAGCGTCGCAGCGCGCTGCATCGTGGCGATTGTTTAAAATAGTTAGAAAGCCTTCCGAGAAGGGATCAGAAGACCCTCTTGCATTATCTTGATGCACTGATTCAAAATAACGGAAGCGTGGTGTGGTGATGACGTTCTCAGATTCGTTTTATACATTATGAATCACGCTTTTCAAATAGTACAATGCTTTCTTGAAAGTCAATATCGATAGCAATATACATACTAAGATCCCTGTAGCGTAAGGAAGAGCGGCAACGCTCTCAGGTAATTTTGATATGAAAGGCATCCCCACTATTAGTTGAAAACCATATCACAAAACGCATAACACAAAACGTATTAAGCGATTATATTATTTGGGGAAATTATCCGTTCCGTTAAGGATTCGCTGGAATGACTCGACTAAGCCGGTAGCAATCGGATAGCCGGTTTTAAGATATTGATCGTAGCACATCATATGTCCATGGTTCTCAAGATAGGTGATTGATTTATTCACCGCTCCATGCTGCGAGGTTATCAGCTTTCTTTTTGTTAATAGTATTATTTCCCCCTTTTATTTATTTTAGTCTTTGCAGATAATATTATCTTTACAATTAATAACAATATTAAAATGCCAAAAACAACAAATAATAACCTGTGCATAGCATTTAAAACGGGTGCCGACATGTCAGCCACTAATTGAGATGTTGACGCTCCTGCCACATCTACATTCCGAGTATTTGAACCAATTATTTGCTTTAGCATATTAGCCGATGCATCCGTTACTGCATTCATGCCATTTGGGGCTCCTGGTAATGATGCATTGTTATCAGTATATAGTTTTTGCGCAACAGATAACGTCCAATTTCTAGTAGCTTCATTAAGAATCATATCGTCGGCATATTGATCCATTCTGGCCCCAGAGGGATTGTCAACCGATAAATACGCATCATTCATGATCACTGCAAGTGGATCGCTGATAACACTAAGCACACCGCCAAAATAATAAACATTTGAATGCGGCGCGCGTTTTGAAAATAAATTATTTGCAGTTACGATAAGAGCTTGGACACGAGCACGACTGAAATGAGACTTGGCAGGATTGTTTGCATCTATTACCGCTGTTATATAGTTGGTGCCATCCGAAACTTCGTATCTTGGCAATTCTCCAAACAAACATGATCTTTTTAGGTTCCCATCCGTATGATCCATTTCGTCTATAGACCAGTTGCTATTGAAATGGTATTTCATACCACTTTCAAATAAAATACCGCTTAATGATGTATTGACCTGTGAACCTGGGTAATTATAATTCAAATAGTCTGCAAAAGCTTTTTTGGTTTGTTCGCTGCCGTGCCCATATTTCCTTTCTATATCTGCATAGGTGCTCTGAAGAATGTTCTCTACACTCAATCTATGAGCCTCAACCTGCTGCCACCATTGAATCGTGTTTTGGAATCCATTAACTGGGTCAGGTGCTGGGCTGGCAAAAACTGTGGTAGAATTAAATACGATGATTATTATGATTGCGTAAAGAGAATTTGTGAGCATGTACTTATTCTTTCCCCAAGTTATTCGCCTTTGACGACAGCTTGCGGCTTGAATCGGTACCACAGTCGCCAAGCAAGTACCTTCTGCTGTATTTAGAACTTCGTCGAGCCCCTATATGCCCGATGTAACGGTAAAATCTTAATAACGCATCTCAGAAGAATTGCAGTGTGGGCAACTTCTTTTATTTTTATTTAGATCAACCATTAGAGCAAGCTTTATTCTTGAATCTTCAATCTATTTACGGACGAATATATGCCAGATTTAGATCTATGTCAATGTCATTGGATGGGTTTGTCAAGGCAAAGTAAAAATGTCCTACTCTTAGCAAAGTAAAAGTGTCCGCTTTTTAGGAAGCAGCGGGAAGTTGTACAGATGCTCTTCTGAGCCTCTTCCAAGAATGATCTGCCGGCTGATACCGTCTATCAATTAATACTGGCGTTTTTGGATTCTCTTTGACTGGCCGTCTCTTGATCTCCCGATATCTTAAATCCAAACTTTTGTGAGTTATGTGTAGAGATCCGTCCCAGCTTGGTCTGCTTCCACCACCCCTTTGACCTGAAGAAAGTAAGTTGAGCGAAAGGCTCGAAGAACAAAAGAGATTAGGTAAAGGGATCACGAGAGTGAAGCATCACCACAACCACACTTTAACAGATGGTGCTTATAATAGCTTGACAACTTCCTTAGAAGAAAAAGTTCTTGTTGCCAGGAAAACCATGTCATAATATCCATGATTCAAACAGAAGATTTCACCTTCCTAAAAATTCTTAACCTCCCACATCACCCACAAGTTTGCAGTCCTGTTGACTAAATTTCTATGCGGTATTCCGGTTGTATCTTTGATATGAACGCTGTCGTGAGGGGCGCGGTCTTTAGTGACCCTCTCGATGGCGATGTTGGACACGATGTTTCTTAACGACAATAGCTAGTCGACAAAAAATGATCACAGAACTAAGGAATGAAAAGAGAATGAAGGAGCCCCATATGGCTCCAACAGATTTTTGATAAGAATTACCAGGATTCCTTGGATCGTAAAGAATATCTATTGCTTGACCTTCTTCGTAAACGCTGAATAGGGTTGGGGCTGGTTTTGAAAGTTCATATTCATTTCCAGTAGCTGTATGGTACTTAATAATCGGAAATCTAAACATGTACGTTTCTCGCCTTCCTCCATAACGACTTTCTATATTCGCTATAACCGACTGGCTTCTAAACCCTTTCACTGTCCCAACGGTAGGGATAGCCACTCTCAGAAATAGAAGAGTCGTAAAAAAGTGGTAAGCCGCTATGGTGAGGAATAGCAGCGCCCACATGGTAGATATTTTAACAGCGGCTCCTAAGATTCGCACTGACAGACTCTTTCCGCAGGTTTGACAAGTGATTGACGGAACCCCCTCGATTTGATATAATTCACCAATTTGCTCATCACAAATCCTTCAGATAAAGTATGCATCCGCTGGTCACAAATCAGCTTTTGAACCAGTCAGGTAGAACAAAGTCCTGCTAGTAACTATTCCCCAACATATTTGTTATTTTCCCATCGGCCTCTTTGTGTTTTTGTTCCATCAGAATTGCTCATCGTGCCTTGTCCGTTGATTTTACCATCCTTGAATTCTCCAACATATCTACTGCCATTGGCCCATGTGAATGTCCCTTGTCCGTTATATTTACCATCTTTAAACTCACCAATATACTTACTGCCGTTCATGCGAATAAGAGTCCCATATCCCTGTAATTTATCATTTTTGAACTCGCCAACATACTTATCATTATTGGCCCATGTGAATGTCCCTTGTCCGTTATATTTACCATCTTTGAACTCACCCACATACTTATTGCCGTTCATGCGAATAAGCGTCCCATGTCCCTGTAATTTGCTATTTTTGAACTCGCCAATATACTTATCAGTATTGTCCCATGTAAAAGTCCCTTGTCCGTTATATTTACCATCCTTGAACTCACCCACATATTTACTACCACTGGAGATTGTAAGAGTCCCTTGACCGTTATTACAATCTCCTGAAGTACAAGTGCAACTAATAAAAGACCTCATAACCTGCCGTTTGTCATTTTTATTACTTTCCTTATCCAGTGCAGTTCCAATAAAAAAGCCAATTGCTCCTGCAATAATTAGAAAAGCGATAATGCTACCGAGAATCTTTATTTTATCTTTATATTTTGGACTTTTATGCCATTTTATAAAAACAGGATTGTCATTTTCCTTTTTCAAAAGATTATTTGCGTGACGAACATCACTAAGTTTTTCATTGATAGCTCGATTTGGCTCAGGACGGCTTTTCCCACAATTCCAGCATTCAGTAAATTGATCTTCGATGTTTTCGCCACATGAATCGCATTTCCAAAAACTGGTCATCTTCTTTGCTGCGAGTGTTTCATCAACTATGCGTTTTGCTTCTGAATAATCACTATCCTCTACGCATAGTTGAGGCCAACTCTCAATCGGTGGAATCTCACCGACACCAGCTAAAAGAAATTCGTTTTTGATCCAGCACGTGATCCCCCGTTCTTCCAGGATACTCTGGAATATGCTCACAAGCGAGATATTTGCTGCGCTGTAAACCGTCTGCATTGGCCCTCTCTGGTTATCCGAAGGCATTTAACACGTGCTTGTATCAAATAGCAAAATAAACTTCGTACTACCTGGAGTGCGCGGTAAATAATTCGGCACCACACAATTCAACCACAATCACTCACATCATTCGAGAAATAGCAGTTCCATTGGCCACCTCCTACTGTACAATTTCAATAATGTGGCAATGTTAAATAATGCTGGCAAAATATTCACACTGCCAGAAATACCGAAACTGTAATTCATATACTTAGGTGTTTGTTCTTTCATATGCAAACACCGCATCTTTAACGGCATTAAGCATACGAACGAGTCGCAAAGTTACTATCTTTTTGTTGAATGGACTAATTAGAAAAAATTTTCCACCCTTGCTCGTAACGCCGACTTCCACCATGGTTCTGGTGGCCTGTCCATGAACATAAATGGGGTAGAGGGAACCATAGCTATTCCATGTTATTCTTTCGTTTAATATTACTGCAAGATGTTGTTCGTCATAGTCATCAATCCGATAGCCGTTTTGGATCGCGAACGACATTATTGCTTTGAAAGTTCTATCGGGCGGAAGATCTGTAAAAAATGTCTCACTGTAATGCGATTGTGTTGTCTTCAGTGATCCTTTTCGGATTTGATCATTGATGATAAAGATACCAATAATCCATAGCGGGATCAGGTACGGAAGCCAATTCATTATCATGCTAACTCCCTAAAGTGATAATAAATGAATAATGTTAATTGCCGCCTAATAATATAATGGACAGAAATGAGATACTTCTGTATCTACCAGGAGTGAAAGATGTCAAAATTAATGTAAATTGGGCAACACTTTTCCATAAAAAATGATTTCGGTGGTCTGTAGCATTCTATGTGGGTGATGCAATGTTGATATATCTTGCTTTGAAAGCAAGTATGCATGTCATCAGCATATGCTTGCGACAGCGATGGGTTTAGGGGATTCCAAAAATATAGAATGTAGTTTTGACTGTTTCTACGAATTAAAGCTCCAATGTTTCACGAAGTTGTTCTCTAACATTTATTGCAACCAGAAATCATTTACTTTATTCGGAGAATAAACGCTCCATCTAACGCGCGGCAACCTTGTCCACCGCCGCTTTGATAGCTGAGGGATTGTATCCTCGGATGATCGTTCCTCCGATGTCGATAAACGGAATGGCAGTTGATCCACCACTTTTCTGTCTTAATTCCGCTTTCCGGGATGGCTGGGTTTCAATGTCGTACTGTACCAGGTTCACGCCAAGCGATCGAATATATGCTCCGGCCTGCTTGCAGTAGGGACACCAACTTGCCATGTACATTTCCGCAGTTACGCTTCCATAATTCGGGGTACGTTTTTGGTAGACTGCTCCCTCTTGAGATTGTGTACTTCGATTCTCCCTTGTGGCCTGTTCCTGTTCTCTCGAAGGAGTCGACCAGTAGACGCCATCATCCTTTAGCTGTTTTTCCTTCGCACCAGAGTCGGAAGGAGGCCTGTCGGTAACGATCAAAACTCCATTCTTATCCGTGTACTGGTAAAGCTGCGCCTGTGCTGAAGCCGCGAGTGCTACGACGATGCAAAGGAAGGCAAAGGACATAATGTAGTTTTGTTTTCTGATCATTGGTTTGACCTCAATGTGGAATATTGCCGGCCCAAGAATTATAGAGGACCGCAAAAGTAATGCAACATAGCCTTGTCGTTTTAAACCAGTTTTTGCAGGTGCTTTATGATGGCAGAGCGTTGCATTACTTATGTTGCTCTCTATAAATCGAACTTTCATGGTTCGTTAAAGATTAATAAGTTTAGATAATCAAATTATTCCAAATTGCCTGTTATCCAAGCCAAAGACAACGAAATAGATACTTGCTTTATTATAAATATATGCCTGATATAAAAAGATGTCAACGGCTAACGATATGCTTGCGACGGGGTGTTTTGGGGTATATGACGAATAACGAGGTGAAGAATACAGGTTGATAATTTATGTTGTTGCCAGAAATTTAAACTCCAAGAGTACAGGAAGCAGTCGCTGACGGTAAACTTTATCACAAAATGTATGATACAAAATGCTTTTTGCACCTTCACTAATATTATACGAAACTCGGCTTCACCTACAACTGTACAACGTCAATATTATGACAAGGGCCAATTATACTGTTTGTAGTCTGCGCCATAATAGCTGTAATCTACCATAGTATCACGCGAAGCATCTGCCAAAAGCCTTGAACAGTTGCATCTGTCCCTTGACGCGAATCCTTCTCAAAATTATCTCCTTGAACATCGAACTTTCTTTATGCAGCACCCGCAGCCAGGTTTTTGCATCTGCATGCACCCGTAGGTCCGGAAGGCCTGCGTGTCCCTCTTGTACGCTGATTGTTTTGTCTTTGATAATGACCGTTGCTTTGATCTGCTCGTTGCCCTCGAACGTGAAATGATAGGTAGCATTCAGTCCTTCGGACTGGTGGCGTTGGAAGGCAAGGGGCATGGACGCGAGAAAGGCTGCGACGGACGGCGGTCTGATGCCGTTGCCCACGCGTTTTATTTTTTTATGCGGGAACATGCTCAGAACATGGTTCTCTGCGTCGGAACCCGGGAGGACATAAACTGTCTCTTTTCTTTGTTGGAGCGGCTTAACCACGTCCTCGACAAATTTCTTTTTGTCCGCAAGATACTGCGGGATCACCTCGTCGCCCGCTGGGCAGACTGCCATACAATAAACCGATTTGTAGCACGGCCCGTTCGCTAGGCTTTGCCACATTGATACAGTCTCGGCATCGCTTGTTCTGGTCCGGTAATCGATTGCGCTCTTACTGTCCGCGATATTTTCAACCCAGTTCGTGAATCCGCCCAACAGTTCCCGATAGGTATGCGTGAGGCAGTTTATGGGGTTGAAGACCCCGTCCGGGCCTATGGCGCCTGTCGGACAAGCAATCGAGCAAAGCTTGCAATCAAGACAGGGGTTATATTCCAAGGGACTGCTGTATTCGTCCACCTCAGCATCGATAAGTACGGTATTGAGCAGTACAAAACTCCCGAACACCGGGTGAATGACATTCCGGTGCAGACCGATCTTCCCGAGTCCGGCGGCTACGGCTACGGGCTTGTGCGACACCAAATGCATTTTGCCGAGCCACCTGTCCGCTTCCATGGGAAACCCTGCAGCCGGCGTTGCGGCACGTATGCCTTTACGCTCGAGGGCTGCTGCTAATGCATGGGTGACGTGGGTCAACCGCTCTTCCACCTGATGCAGCTCAAGACTTGCAATGGAGCGGGCAGGACTTCTGAGGTTTTCCCGATTGAGCCGTCCGACAAAACTGATGAGCGCCTTCGTCCAAGGGAATATGCCGAGAATGTCTGCCTTCTGATCAGCTAATGATGGCCGGTCGATCTCGACAAAACCCACGTCATCAGCGCCGAATTCAAGACATATGCGGCGCAGATCCCGGGCTTTCAGTTTCGGAACGGTCGTGTGAAGCATGTTTGATGCCTTCCTCTCGTGATAGCGTTTTACCGTCGGGTGGTCATTCAAATCCTTCATTTAAGCCTCCTTTGTTGTATATCCAACATCATCGTCAAAAAAAATTACTCCTCGTTTTTCCTGTCTAACGTGTCATGGAGCTTCCGAACCGCCGCAAACCTCTCTTCTCCCTACCCATCCAACTGGAACTTTTTTCTGACCCCTAACCGTCATGTAGCACGCGCCACCAGAAACGGAAACCCGCGGGGGATTGTCCCAATGGGTAGTAGGCATTCAGGACGATTTGGTCCACGCATTCATAAGCTCCGTCTAACAAGGCGAAATAGTAATTGCTGAATTCGTCGGTATGCATGGTTCTCCCTGGTCGGTGATGGAATGATCTACCTATAAAGAGAACTGATCATAGTATCAACTGCCCCGAAGGGGCCATATCTGCCGGGCGAGGTCCCAGCCGACACGTAGTCTCTAACATTTACCTTATGAACAGTGTCATAGAAGAGACGCACGATCGAATTTGTGTCTTCTGGTTTAAATTCCCGAATCATAAATTATGTCACATCCTCGATAAGGGATTTGCGCAACGGGCTCAAAAATCAGGCTCCTTTCTTTTTGAGCAAACGCCATAGGGTATACGAATGCAGTAAAATAGCGCGCGGGACCGCCACTGCTGGAATTAGCAGAAGCGGAAAAATCAATTGCATTGGCGGATTCGCGACGATAACCTTGAGCGCCGGACTGGAAAGTATTCCGATGGCAAGCGCATTGATAAGATCAGCAATGCCGAAAATATTCCAGAATATGGCAATACCGCGCGACCACGGTTTTTGCTTGTAATACCAGTAAGCGACAAACGGTGCGGCTGCACCGGTAATAAAATCACCAATACCCGCAGGAATTGCGAAAACTCCAGGTAAAGTACCTTGCGCATATCGTACAAGGAATACCACACCACCAACTCTAAAGGTTTGAATGGCGATTAACCAGTACATAGGAAATGCGAGAAACATTTTTTTAAATGTCGCTGAAAAAAGAAACGCAAAACCGATCACGAGGCTCACTAAAACTGTTATCGGGATGGCTGTACCATTAGCGCTGAAGAAGCCCTGGACGCCGAGTATGGATGCAACAAGAAGCCATCCCCACAAAAGAACGCCGGCCACAATTGCAATGGTGCGTTTTGAACCTACCGGGATGTCCATTCTACGCAATACTATATAGATGCCGATCCACCAGAGAGTGGCGGTAATGACTTGTGAACTTATGCCGACTATATTGGTAATCATATATCCTCCTTATTGGTCTTTTTTATTAGTAGTGTTTCATAAACCTGGAAATAACATAGTAGATAGTAGTATACTGCTTCATTTTTGGGGCAGGGCATCTCGCAAAACTGTTTTGGCTCAGCGTGAACTGGACTTTTAGCCGATTTGAGATACACTACTATCTCGAACGGAGGAAAGTCCATGAAAAAGAAACGTCACAACTACACACCCGAAGAAAAAGTCATGATCCTCAAACGTCATTTGACCGAAGGAGTCGCTGTTTCCGTTTTGTGCGACGAGTACCATCTTCAGCCCAAAGTTTTCTACGATTGGCAGAAGCAGTTGTTTGAGAATGCCTCGGCAGCATTCATTCGAGGCACCAATGGCTCCAACCGCAAAGATCAGAAGCGCATCCAACAGCTTGAAGAGAAGCTCCAAAAAAAGAATGAAGTAGTGTCCGAGCTGATGGAGGAGCATGTAAAGTTAAAAAAAGAACTTGGGGAGCTTTAACCGGCGTCTGGGTTCCCCATGATACAAGAGACGCTATCGTTGACTTTGTCCAGAAATGGAACGATAAGACTGGCATCCCGATCACACATTTCATCGACTGGCTTGCCGTCCGCAAGAGCAAATTCTACACCTGGATCAAACGCTACGGCAAGGTCAACGAGCATAATGCCCCCATCCCTCGTGATTTTTGGCTGGAGGAATGGGAACGAGAAGCAATTATTCAGTTCTGCATCAATAACCCGCTTGAAGGCTACCGGCGGCTCACGTTCATGATGCTCGACCGGAACGTGGTTGCAGTCAGCCCCGCCAGTGTATGGCGTATTCTTTCAAAGGCAGGGCTTTTAGAGCGGTGGAACAAAAAACCCAGCAAGAAGGGCACCGGCTTTGTTCAGCCGCTTCTGCCCCACGAACATTGGCACGTAGACGTTTCATACATCAACATTTGCGGCACGTTTTACTACTTGTGCAGCTTTCTCGACGGATGCAGTCGTTTTATCATCCACTGGGAGATCCGGGAGAAGATGGAGGAGACGGATATCGAGATCATCCTTCAAAAGGCAAAGGAGAAGTTCCCGGAAGCGCGTCCCCGGATCATATCGGACAACGGTCCACAGTTCATCGCCAAGGACTTCAAAGAGTTCATTCGGCTGTCCGGTATGACGCATGTACGGACGTCGCCTTATTATCCGCAGTCAAACGGCAAACTGGAGCGGTTCCATAAAACAATCAAAGGAGAATGCATTCGCCCGAAGACACCGCTCTCACTTGACGAAGCCAGGAGACTTGTGGCAGAGTACATCGAGCACTACAACACCGTCCGACTCCATAGCGCCATCGGTTACATCGCCCCCGCAGACAAACTGAACGGTAGGGATAAGGAGATTTTCAAAGAACGGGATCAGAAGCTTGAAGCCGCCCGGGAACAACGCAGAGTCAAGAGACAGCAGGTATATGAGAAAAGCGCCCGATCCGGGGCATCCGGATATCCCTTAACTCAGATGGCTACACTGTCCACTTCCGACTGAGGCAAAACAAAACCATATCCGACTCGGAAAGAATCAGTTGCCTATGATGACTGCTCCAACTTTTTATTTACGTTCAGTCAGATGACACTGCCAAGACTGCGCCACTATCTCATTTCCAGCGCTTCAAAACGGACTTCAACATTCTGCTAAATTAATTCCTTTGTTAAACGAGACATCTTTTCATCAAGCATACGAGCTACGGACTTGACATCTTCGTCTCCAAATTGCTCAAGAAGCGTCGAGGGCCGGTCATAAGTGATACGAGTTTTACCATCGGGTCCTTCATAAACCGAAACTCGCAGCGGAGCATATACGCCGATCGCGGGGTTTCTTTCGAACATCCGATTCGCGAGAACCGGGTTCCCGATGAGGTACACGGTCATTTTCTTTTTCTTTCCCATCAACGAGACTAAAGGCCCCTGGTCGAGTTTTGCGAGGACCAAAAAGCCTAAGTCACCAACCATACCCTCAACAACGTCCTCAATTTCTCTGGTGCTCGCCCCAGCTGCGGCCAAGCGGGCAAAAGCAGAAGAATCCGCCATCGGGATTCTACGCTCGAATGCTGCTATCGTTTCAGAAAATTTTTTTGTTGAAGTAACCTCTACTCTTTCGCCATCAAAACGATACTTTTCCATAATTGTTCCCCCTTTGTGTATCTTTCTTGCCTCGAAGATCCGGTCCTCTACGGAGAGGTTTTGACTGATCGAGGTTAAGCATCATCAAAATCAGTCTATCCAAGTCGAAACCAGTCACAATGGAAGCGAACACCGATTGGCTCGTTGCCCGCCTCCACGCTGCAGCATGCGTCAAGCTCTTGGGCGAATGAGAAGCCGGAATATCAGGCCATGCGTAATAAGGTATGGTGGCACCAACACAGTTGGTATAAAGAATGCGGCACCAAGCATTCCAGCGTCAAGCTGGATTGACAGCCCCTGGTAATATGCAAATAAGAGGTCGACCGTGCCCCATATATTGAACAGCCACACAAGCACGATGGCCAAGGAAGCACGCCTGGAAAGTGCAATGCTAGTCCCGACAGCGAGCATGGTTGCAACCAGATCTCCGTATGCAACTGGAACGGCGAAGACCGTAGGTAGCGCGGCCGAGACGACGCCAGGCACGAGAAAGCTGAGTCCAATGAATCGAAACGCGTGGGGCACCACCAAGGCGATGAGTGCGTCGTCATGTCCCAATATCCGAAGCCGCGGCCATATATAAAGCTTCGTGACCAACCCAAAGGCAACAAAACTCATGATGATGCTGAGTCCAAATAATGCTCGAATATCCATTTTCCCCTCCTCACACGTGCTAATAAATCGTGGCTTACGTGTTAACTCTTCCTATGTCAGAGAACCCGACATTACACCAGATGTAAATCCAGCTCCTGTCCGTCCTTCCATTCCACCCTCACGCCGCCAAGAGATCCTTCTCGTCCGCAGTGAGCGTAAGTCCGTAAGAGAGGGCATGCAAGAGTATATGCAAACGATAGTCATCTTCGCTCTCGATTTCGTGTCCGCAAATGCATAAGGTCTTCATCTCACTCACCTCCTTGTAAAGATTACAGATTCGTGTTTTTGCTTTGCCTTTTCATTATTAAACACATTATGTGTATATACACCTATTTAGTTAAAAAAATTTACTTTCCGACTACTTGTTTCACTACTTCTTTGAGATTTGCCTCCAGAGCTGTCCAGCGTTCCTGACCCATTCCCCTGACAACACGGGCTTGAGCCTTTTCCCATAACGGAAGTGCCCTTGCTAAAACCTCTTTACCCCGCGTCGTCAAAGTAACAATTCGCGTGCGCTGGTCGTCTCCAGGCGTGACATTCATCAAACCCTTTTTTTCGAGAGGTCTTAGATTACGGGCCAATGTCGTTCGATCCATTACTACAATCTCTGCAAGGTGTGTCACGGTTACTGGTTCAAGTCTCGTGGTTGCTATCAGGAGCGAAAACTGGGTACACCGTAGACCCGATGGCCGGAGTACTTCGTCGTACAACTGAGTAATTGCACGAGCGGTCTTTCGCAGGTTAAAGCACACACAGTCCATGTATTTTGCCACCGTTAGCTTATTTACCCGTTGTTCTATCGCTCTATTGTCTTCAAGTATCTTGGTCATATCATTTTTCCTCTCTATTAGGAGTATATACACCTATTATGGAAAAAGTCAAGTGCTTTTTTTAATGACGCTTGGGCTGTGCTGATTGGGCTGTCAGGGCATTGTCTATTGGGTATACCGCCGATGGGTGTCAGTATGGCTATCGTTGACGGGGTCGAAGAGGTAATAAGTAAGTAGAACGCCAACATCTACATGTTGTAAATTACATCGTTTCAAGGAATGATAACTCGTTTGCTTCAGGAAGTAGCTATTGACGGAATAATATATCACAAAATGCAATGATACAATTTAAAATTGTGATTGGCACTTTTTAAACACTGTCCGAGGTCAGTCGGAACTGCTGTCCGAACTAATTTGGAAATTATGTCCGAAACTGATCGTAACTGGTGTCCGAATCAAAATGGAATTGATGTCCGATGCTGGTCGGAATCTGCATCAAGGGAGATACAGGTGCGCGAAACCTGGGGAAGAAGAAAGTGGGTGTCTCCTAAGACAGAAACATCCAACCGGGACATCGACATGTCACCGATAGTGGAGGAAGCATTGAAGAGATAAAAAACAAGAACCGGCTATAACGAAATCGTTTTCCCCACGAGGAGTGGGATACCCTTGGACCATGCAGATATCACCAGAAGGGTATGGTATCCGACGCTCAAAAAGGCCGGATTAGCTCCAAGGGCTCCTTATCAGTCCAGGCATACGGCTGCCAGTATATGGCTTGCCTCCGGTGAAAACCCTGAGTGGGTGGCCCGCCAGCTCGGGCATACGAACACCGAAATGCTCTTTAAAACATATTCAAAATACGTTCCGAACCTGACAAGAAAGGATGGATCGGCCTTTGAAAAGTTCATTGAAGAAAAGCTGAACGCTCAAATCTTGGGGATAAACTCCTCAGTAAAGAATGACAAGCACGATAAGAAATAGCGATATATTAAGAAACCAATCCCATCTAACGTAACCACGGGGCTACTGTGTTAGCAGTAACCCCGTGGACGAATCCTTAGCGTGGCGAGATTCCATGATGCCATAAGCTGCACAGTCTCGCAGCAGATCCCGCGATGCTCGATTTGAAGCCTTGACTTCAAACAAGGGCAGAAGACCATGTCATGCTATTTTAACAAAGCTTCTGGGGGTTGCTATGTGGCACCTGAAGACTCCGTAACACGGTAAGTTATTATCTGAATTGTCTTATGAACTTCCGATAAGAATTCCCTTGAGCTTTCAATTTCAGCCATCAGCAAGATGCATTTATCTTGTATCGGGGAGGTGATCATTGGTTTCAGATCGAGTTCTCGCGATATGATAGAAAAATACAACTCGTATAAGACTTCTTGAAGAAGCTGAAGTGAAGTCGTACCGCCGTTTACCGACATTGCATCAACGATCGAACTTCGCACCGGATTGCAATCATCTCGATAACATGTAGTCAGCAGATCACATAAAAATAATTCAATTTCGGGGGGCGATGATAAGCGTGAACTAAAGAGCTTAATATACGCACGCTCATCCAGAAGCTTTCTCGATTGCGCCTCGTAAAAAAGGGTTTCCGACTCTTGCTGGATGATGATGTCGCACAAAGCATCGGACAATACATAATTATGTGCATGCGCTGTAACAATGATGAATGGCAAGAAGCGCTCAAGGGGCAAGTCATGGATGCCGCAAATATTGTACACGAGGTCAAACAGGTAATACACAGTAGGGTGGTGCAGCTTGAATGTTTTTACGGCGGATTTAACTTTTTTCATATGGTGTTTCTCCTTTTTTTATTTGAATTAACAGTCTTGTAAGACTTGATTCTCGTAAAACAATTGAAGCTTTTGGCAGCAATGCGACCTCTCTGTGGCCGCCTAAAAAAAAGATGTGTGCTAGCGCATCATGACAATAATGGTCTTCCCCGGTTCCGCGTAAGATACTTCTGCCGGCGATTTAAAGAATAAATCAATTTGACCTCCTTCTTATTTCTTTGTCTGTCTGTAACCGCAGCCAGGCGAAATAAATAATGCCCCACGCAGAACAGTCAGCTGTGTTGACAATCGCGAATGATAAATTCCGCTAATCACTCGGTGGCGATTGGCTATCATTTCGTCAAAATCGGCACTTTACGTCCGATTCGCTTGTGCTGTTGATCAAGCAAGAATTGTGTCGTAACAGTCTTCTTCGTACTGCCTTGCAGCTCCGGCGGCAGGGTAAGATAACTTACTTGCAACAGGTACTCAGCCTGCCTGGATGACATCGTAACTGCTTTAGCTTCATAGTGGCTCGACATCAAATAAAAGATCCAATCGACTACCTCGATATAAGATGCAATGGCAATATTTGCGCTGCCGTGGCCCAAAAGGTGTGCCAGGATCTGGAGCGCATAGGTAAACGATTCCTGTCCTTCTTTATGTTCACCCTGCCCCAGAAACAGCATTCTGAAACTGGCGATAGCTTCCTGAGAAAAAAGGTCATATTTACGAAAGGGGGTATCGAGAGGAACCATATGCTCATATACTGCGTAAAACCATTTCATGAGAGTCCAGCAGGCAAACGCATCGCGCAGCAAGTGAAAATGAAAATCGGCCATGCCCTGCTGCTTGAAGGCTTCTCGGACCGCATCAGTGAGCGACTTGTCGTCCAGTTTATGGTAGGCGCTGTTGACAAAGAGATAATCGCTCTGGCAATCCAGAGACCACCGGTAGGCAAGATAATCGTTAAACTCCGTTAAAAACGAAGCGGGCAGGAGAAGCGAAAGAGGCAAATAGCGCTCAGCATTGATTGTTTTGCCGTCGCGGACGTACAGCATGATCCCGTTATCTTCGAGGACGTCCGTGCGTTTGAGGTCGATGCCCTCGTTAACGCGGAGTCCAGTATAAAAACACAATTTAGTTATTGTCCTGCGTGTATAGGCCAAGTGTTGATCGGGATTGCCGGTAAATCGCGAAAGCGGCATCAAGGCATCGAGCGCCCGGTCAAGCACGTCGCAGGTAATTATCGGTTTAAGGGTGGGTTTTTTGTCAAAATCCAATTTGTATATCCGGGCAAGTAAAAACAAATTGGGCGCAATGAAAGAATCATCCCGCTCAATCGACACATACTGGAGGAATGCATTCGTCGAACTTAATATATTTGGAGTAGAATGTCGGAGCGTCAAACGAATCAGAATCCAAACGCAATCATAATCTGTCAGGTCATAGACGATCTTGCCCAAATTGGAGAGTTCGGACAGGACACCTGCAAGGGGGGAAACACAAGCACTCAACGCAGACATTTTTTTAAAAACATGCAGCAAGGAAATTATCCAGCGTCCGTAAAAATCCAGATTGATGAAATCGTTCGGCGCAAGGATTGATTTATATTCGACAATTGTTTCCAGGATACCTTTTTCCGCCTGACCCACCATCTTCTTCCAATCATCGTATTTTTCGAGATCGCCCCTGAGCGCGGTTATCTTCGATATGGCCTTGTAAAGCGGAATATTTTGGAATTCTATGAACCCGATATTTTTCTTTTTTATGACGTAATCCTTCCTCCCCGGTAAGTAACCAGGGACGAGGCAGGTGAGGCCATCATTTTTAGACGCGAAATTTGGGACTATGTCGGAAAGTGACGCGGTGACGAAGGACGGATAGGGACCTGTACCCACAGATGCATCGCCCATACTCAGTACAGATGACGCCACCACGGCATTACGAAGGTCGTCGGGGCTTATGCCGTCGACTTTGGATTTATAATGCTGTTCAAGCACAGGCTTTGACCAGCGCTGGTAGACGGCAGGAAAGGATTTAACAGTGAAGCTCTTGAACAGAAACGCCGGGGACTCCAGGGTAAGCTTCCCGGCCCCCCTTGCGCCCAGTTCCCCCATGCTAAAAAGCAGGAACTGGTTCAAAAAAAGATTTGCGGGATACGGCAGGAAGTACCGCCGGAGAGCATCGGAGTTTTCAACGCCCCTGATCAGGTAATAAGGGTTGAAATAAATCTGGCCAAGCTGCAGCGAAAGAAGGAACTCATCACAACCGGGGAAAGTAATATTGCCCCAGATAACGGCGGCGGTAAAAAAATAACAGGCATAATGGACTTCAAGATCGTGGGGGTCTTTTGACGGCGGTGGCGGCAGTTTAAGCAGGTAATGCGCCAGGATGTCTATGTATTCGAGGTGGCTGATCGGGAACTTGCCCGCATGAACGATTAATAGGCGCTCAGTCTGCTGGGGCGTCCAAATGTATTTGCTTAAGAAGCCGCAAGACAGCGACAAACGCCAGTTCAGCTGGTTGTAGCAATTCCAGCAGAGAATTGTAAGCGGGTCGTGAGGATACCCCATGATTAAATCCTCGCGTATGCGTTCGAGCACAGAGTCGGCAATAACAGGTTTGCCGCTCGAGAAATCCACGTTTTCCCCGATGTAACGTGATACTTTCCTGATGATGGCCAGGCTATATTTTGGGTCCCTCGAATTGAGATCGTTTCCCGCCGTTTTGATGAAATCATTGATATTCATTTTTGTATCCTCCTATTTCCAAAGATGAGGTATTTTAAAGCCGAGGTCATCAATCATGCGGATAATGACCGGCAGACAATGCTTTGCGGCCCCGGCCAGGGTCGAAGAGGAGTAGAGGTTCAGGATTTCGCGGCCGGCGTGGTTATGGCCAATAAAAACGTCAATGCTGTCATTGGTAAGACATTTACTGATATCCGCCTCAATACTTTTACCGATGAATCCATCACTGGTGCAGGCGTGATAGAGCGTGTTCCTCAGGAAATGCCGCGGCATGTTGGCACGCAAAACGTAATCGATCCCGATGCTTTTCAGGAGTTTCCGGGACTTGTCAATCCGGAAATCTTCCATGGAACCGTCTGCGCCGAAAAAAAAGAAAATGGCATCATTATCCATATGTTTGAGGTTCGGGTCGATTTCGGTTTTTATGTACTGTCTAGTCGAATCAGCCGCGCGGCGCAGCGTGGCAAGAAGACTGCACATGACAGGAGGAAGGGGGAGCAGGCGCTCCTCATGGTACTGTGCGCTCTCTTTGTCTCGAATAACGATCAGGGTTTTGCTCTCGCTGTAATCCGACCAGTGAAGCTGAGGTTTGTTGTGCGGCCGCAGGCCGACACAAAACTGCAAGCACAGGTATACATAAATCGTGAACAAGTTGAACCTTAGAAGCTCGTTGCGCGTCGACAATATGGAATGGTTAAGAACGGTTATCATGTTGTTTATATATGATGTCGACGGGATGATGGATGAACCGTAGCCTTCGGTGTTTGACTCATCTATTTGGAGCACAGACTGGTCGGACAGCATAAGGACTGATTCGGGGTGGGCAGTCAGCGATATCATGTTATTCCCGACGCATTTATGAAGATTGGCCAGAATAGCGTTGTCGACTAAGTTATAACGATTTACATAGTGGCGTTCGAAAGCAAACCGCAAAATAAAGATATAATGTGCCTGCGACCTGAAAAGGTGCTGTCTCTTATCGCTCCGGATTAGTGCGGCAATTATCGGGTCCATTCCGAACCGGCTGACATAGAGGGCGTCAAAAGAACGAGCGATTCTGAAGACTGTGATCCGGAAATCGTACCCGCTATATTGTGGCGATTTATTGATACTTGCGTTAAGAAAATCAGCAATCGTCTGGAGATCGACTTTTTTCCGGCCATGCTTATCCATGAAGCTGAAGACCGGCCCCTTTGCAGTGAGCGAAATCCTGCCAATCAGCTTGCCTATTTTATCCGACAGCGGGATTAGGACCGTATCGCGGCTTTGAGGGCAGTGGTCGAATGCTTGAGGGTTAACGCCGCGGATCAATAAAGGTGTGTCGATATAATATCTGCCGTCCCTGAATAGCAGGGCTGGAGTAGTTTCGGTTGGCGTGTCCAGGCCCGTGGCGAGGTTGATCAGGACCTTCGGCGCGATGCCTGTATGGATCAGAATATACAGGAACAATACAATTACATCGTAAAGCGGCACGTTTAAAAGCTCCGTAGCCATAAGGACTGCATACAGGACGGAGTAGTGGTGCAGACTGAGATATTTCGGGTCGATGTAAAAAACAAAATTACGCATATGGGCTAGAGGAGACATTGCACTTGCCAAATGAGGTCGTTTTTTTCTGATCGGACTGTCTCCGGGTGCATCGACCTGCTGTTCCGGAATAGGGTGATCGTCGCTATCTGCTCCGGCGTCCTGCTCCACCGAAATTACATTCACTACGCCGGGATAATTTGGCGGATATATGGTTTCCTCCTCCTCGGGATCGGTTGGATATTGCGAACCGGATGACCGCCGTCTGAGCGGAAAATCCAGCAAAAGGGACTTGATTTTATAGCGGTAGTCTTTTGCCGTCCTGGACAGACCCGATTCACTGCCAGTCGTTGCCGTGCTGAAATTCTGCATAGCATCATCCATATAAGGGATAAAATCATCGCTGGTAACCTCGGGATGGAGGTATGCGGGCATCCTTTTGTACCGCTCTGACAAATATTCAAAAAAATGCCGCCCCGCTAAAAGACGTCCTGAATACATACTGTCGGTTGGATTCCTCCGTTCATGGACGCGGATAGCAGCGTGGAAGATAGGGCCGAATGCCGTATAAAGCGGGCAGTTGGACTCGATTTTATCCAGGACGCTAAACGTATATGCACAATAGTGGAAGTACAGCAGGGGTGAATCGTAGAGAAGAGGTCTGCCATCATAGATATCGAAGTCGGGCGATAGCTCAAGGGCCTCGATAAATTCCGGATACACATCCAAGAACTCGTCCTTCACTGGAGGTTGTGTTTCGGTGAGCTCCAGGAAATATTGAGCCAGGATCCGAAGCGGTATTCTCAGGCGATATATTCCTCGCAAGGATGTTGGCGCATTGACGAGGTCAGCCAAAAATTGCTGGAAACTTGCGATGTCTTCTATGCTAAGCGAAGTGGATTTGGCTTTTTGGTCGAGCAGGATGGACACTTTTTTTGCCAAATCCAAAATCTTCGGATTCAGCGGGGTGGTACGCCTGAGCGTATCCGAAACAGAGTACAATTCCGCTACTAGAAGGGAAGCCGGGGTGTCCATAGCTTAAGATCCTCCTTGTAATCGCAATTTTTTGTGAATGAAAAGCCATTGTATTGGCAGTAGACTACTTTTTCGATTTTGTCCTCACTGTGATGAATCGTACGGATAAATATTCTCCCTCCACAGCCATCCTTGGGACACCGTTGACCGACCACTTCCTCGATGAAAAAACTGATCGGGGAGCCCTTCAGGTAGCGTTCTTTGAATTCATATTCTGTGAAAATGATGTAAAAGTCGCAGCGCTTTTGCACATTTCGGATTTCCTCCGGTGTGGCGTGCTTGGGGATCCTTTTACTGGTGCCGTGGTAGCTGCACGCACACTTATACGTTTTAATTGGCGCCTCAGGGTCAATGGGGACGTTATTTCTCGGCGCGAGAATCATCCCTTTTGTGCAGCCCGCACAATTCTGATGGGCCTGTTTTTTCAACGTGCGCGAGTCCGTAGAGGGACTATGGTTGCTCCATAATTGAATGAGTGTATTGATGTGTTTGGCATTCGCCGCGTCGGCCTTTTGCAGGGACTCGATTAGTGCTTCAATCCGCTTGTCGAGGTCTTTGTCCGTGATGCTTTCCTTATCTTCTATGATTCCCGCAGCTATAAGGTGGTCAGTCAAGCTCTCTCTATCGAATTCGAGGAACCGGCCAGGCAGCGTATTGTCTTGATCAATCGTGTCATATATGGGGCGATTGGTTATTACAATATAATTGTTAGTCCCCTTACGATGATGCACCACGGGAGCATGTGTGTAGAGGACATACAGCTTCTTTTCGAGCGGCAGACTCTGCAGCCCCGTCAGGTTGACTTTGCCTTTAAGAAGCTTTCTGTGTAGTGAGAACACGATGCTGTTGTCCCGCGGATTTAAGAAAACCTCACGGAATGGGCCGATTATGTGATTTTTATTTGCCATCCAGTCATCCTTTTGCGATGTTGTTAAGTCTTAACTTATCCGATTTTTTGCAGGCTGGGAATATGCCAAATATACAAGAAAGATTTATTTTGTTGTCGTTTAGTGATAAATCAGCTTGACGTCTTGGTCTGGAAATAGGATTATGGGCCATGATCTATGACTATCAGCGGGTTGTCGAGCAATACAGGCGGGCTTACAAGAAGGGCTATTCGTTGCCGGAACTGGCGGATTTAACGAATGCTCCCGTACGCATGTTGCAGAGGATGATGAAGGGCATATGGCGAAACCGCGAGCCTGAGACTATCAAGGATGTGATGTCACTCTATAAACAGGGTGCATCGGTGGAGCAAATAGGGGAACTTGTCGGGATTAGCCAGCCTTCCGTTTCGAACATTATTCATGAATATCTGGAAGATCCAGCATTCAAGCGTGGATATTATGTTCCAGCAAAGGAGAGAATGGCAAAGAGCGTAGTATATATGCTCCCCTCAAAATCCCACCGAGGTGCTTTGAATCAGGCGAAAAAGCCCAAGCTATATGACTATGATGATGTCGTTGCTCAATATCGCAGCTTATTTGAAGAAGGGATGACGATACGTGAACTGCATCTAAAAACCAACGCTCCGGTACGAACGCTCCAGTGCATGTTGAGGTGGGATGCCGCGACAAAAAAAGCAGAACGGGCGAAGAGGATCGTGGAACTGGACCGGCAGGGTTCGACCCAGACGCAGATAGCTCGGACAGTCGGCATCTGCCAGTCCAGGGTTCATACGATTCTGAAGTCATTGGAAGAGGGGATTGATAACCTCAATTACAGAAATTACGATGCAATGATAAGAAGCGGGATATATAACAACCCTACGGCATTTCGTGACGCTCTATACAACGAAAGGGACGATAAGAGGCGGGATCGGATCCGGCAATTAAGAGAACTTCCCGACGTGAATAAAACAAACTATTCCAGTGTCGTCAGTGGCTGGCAAACCCTGGCTCACGCGTTACGTCTTATTTATGGTCATTTGAGGAAGCGTAAAGCATCCAAGGCACTTTCGCCGGCGCAATATTTTGAGCAAAAAATGGGCATTCCGATTAAACCGGTTAAAATATTGGTTCAAGCTTATCAAGAGATTGATAAAGGGACGGCAATCCTGACGCTTCCCCTGAAGGATGTAGACGACTTGATCGACCAGTATTACTATACACGGGGGAGGCGTAAGAAATAACAGTGGGCGCTAAGGCATTCGGCAGTAAGAGAACCGTACTACCCGGGGCGGTTTCGCGTGGAAAAAATATAGAGCATGCGGTCATTTCACACACCATTTCACACGCTATTTCCCATTTCACACGCAAAGTGTGAAACGGGAAAATTTATGGAGAAGAGGGGATGTGTGAAATGGCGTGTGAAATGGAAAATCCCTTCATTTTTTTTCCGCGTGTGAAATGGAAATTGATGAATATGGCTGGAATATCAACTACTTATCAAATTATTTTTTTTGATGCCCCTGGCGGAAAAAGGCATTTACAGAGACTACCCGAAGTGCTTTTGGACAGCACGCGCATTTCTGATGGGATCTTGTTCTTTATTTATACGACCCCATGGTCCAACAATAATACGGAGTAAGCATCTGTAGACTAGGCTTCTCATAAGTGCTATAATCAGACCTATTAATAGCACCATTAAGGGGGTCTTCTATGGGCATTAAATTTTCCGAAGACATTGTTCCGCTTAGCGACCTGAAGGTGAACCCCGGCAAGGTGGTTTCGCATGCTAATGAGACGCACCGGCCTATTTTACTCACGAGCAGGGGTCGCGGGGTAGCCGTTGTCCAATCACTCAAGGATTATGAAGAAGAAACGAAAGAGCGCGTCTTCATGCAGGGCGTGGTGAAGGGGCTGATGGACCTGGAAGAAGGCCGAGAACTGTCCCTGAGCGAGGCAAAAAAGCGCCTCGGTCTAAAATAGTCCCATGGCGGAAAAAAATCAGATCTCGTTTGCTGCGTCCGCGGTGATGGACCTTGAGGACATGCAGGCGTATTATTCCGACGAAGGTGCGCTCGATGTTGGGAAAAGGCTTGCCGCAGAGATCATTTCCCGGGTTGAGCGGCTCCAAGCGCATCCGCTGAGCGGCCGTGTCGTACCCGAGTTCCATGTTGAACATCTGCGAGAGATCATTCACCCGCCTTTCCGAATCGTCTATCGGCACGATAAAAACAAAGTGCGCATTATCCGAATTTGGCGAAGTGAAAGAATGCTGAGAATACCATAACATCCTGGCCGTTGCACAAAGAACTCCGGATTCCGTATTCTTATAAAAGACATTCTGAAGAACCGTTCACAGATGGTAAATAACAAGCTTCAGCCGGGAGTAGTCATTTAAAAAACCGTATCGATGCATAATCCTTCCCTTTTCAAATCTTACCGAAATGCAGGCTTCTTATAATCTTTCCTGACAAAAATTTCCGTCGCCTTTGCCGTTCTCCGAAGCGGATTTTCAAGAAATGGGAAACCTTTTTAAGGGGAATTCGGGCAGGGCTAGCTGTCCTGACAGAAATAACGGGCAAACGCGCCCGCGCTGACTTCTTGATAAGTCTGGCCAGCCCGGGCCGGACCCCTTCGGGTCGGGTTCATGACCCGAAGGATCCTTCGCGTAATCCACCTTAAGCGGTCCAAATGCCTTATCTCATCTGGTATTTTATTTGACAACTGTCACGTGACGCGTTATAATTTGCAATGTGATAAAGACATTTTCTGATAAGCACACTTATGAGTTCTACGTGATCGGAAAATCCAAACGTCTTCCGGCTGATTTACTGAAGCGTGCTATGCGGCGGCTGGAGTATATTAATCTTGCATCAACTGTAGATGACTTAAAGGTTCCTCCAAGCAACCGACTTCATGCTTTGAAAGACGACCGTGAGGGTCAATACTCGATTTCAATCAACGACCAATGGCGCATTTGCTTTCGATTTAAAGACGGTGATGCTTACGATGTTGAAATAACCGATTATCATTGAGAGGTGTATTATGGCTGTCGCAAATACAGCTGTACGAATTGTAAAACCAACGCATCCGGGAGAAATGCTTCGTGAGGATTTTATGCCTGATTACAGGCTTACCGCAACAAGTCTCGCCGAAGCTCTTGGCGTCTCCCGTCAAACGATCAATGAGATATTGCGTGAGCGCAGGGCTATTTCTCCGGCTATGGCACTGATGTTGTCTCGCCTTTTTGGCAACTCTCCTGAGTTCTGGCTCAATGCCCAGCGCACGGTGGACCTTTGGGAGGCAAAGAAGCATCAGGAAAAGAAGCTTAGACGCATACAACCACTGACCGCTGCTTGATACTCATTATTTTTTTGATCACCCACTTTCCCGACGACTGCGAGAACGAGTTCCTGCTGATCATACGAAGCCAAATTATAAAACTTTCAGGTTCATGACCCGAAGGGGTTGGAACGAGTTGCCAACTTTATCAAGGGATTACAGCATTTGCCGGAGCCCCTTTTTTTAACAGGACCGTATCGGGATTGTCCCGCGGTTTAAGCCCTGACCTTCTGCTTAGCAGACCCTCATGACGGGCCCTCAAGCCCCTTCTGCTGGCCGGTCAACGCAGTTCTTCGCCCTGTTCCACCGCATAGCATATTCAAGTCCTGTAACCGGTAAAGTGTCGACTTTTCGCGCCCCCCATGACAGATGACGGAAACAAGAGGCGAACAGTGACAATATTAATTATGGAAGACGCCGGCCGGAGTCATTAAAAAAGGAAATTCCGGATCTTTTATAAGGTTGACGGGCTGTTTCCCATGGCCACGCCCTCTGTGAGGTGCTCTGTCCAGGCCTCCAGGGTCAGGTGGGCAGGCCCGTTGTCTCTTGACTGAAGGGCGCGAACGGCATATAATCAGAATATCAGAAATTCATATTTTCGGAGGTACCTATGCCCACAGTCCGCATTCGTGAGCGCGGCCAGGTAACCATACCCTCTTCCTATCGGAAGGACCTTGGCCTCGAAGAGAACGATTCCCTGAATGTGGTCAAGATCGATGAGATGCTCATCCTTACGCCGCGGAAACCCTTTGGCGACGCCGTGGCCAGGAAAGTCGAAGCCGGCATGAAGCACAAGGGGCTGACCCTCGACGACCTTCTGGACAATCTGAAAGAGCAGCGCAAAAGTTATACTCGTGAGGCCTATGGCAAAGTCAAAGCCTAAAGTCTTTCTGGATACGAGCGCGCTCATCGCGGGGGTCGCCTCCTCAAAAGACGCAGCCCGCGAGGTCCTGCGTCTGGCGGAAATAGGGCTCATTGAGGCGATCGTGTCGCGCCAGGTGGTAGTAGAGGCCGACCGGAACATCACGGCGAAACTCCCTGAATGCCTCGATGACTTCCGTGCCTATGTGGAAACGCTTGCTCCAGTACTTATCGAAGACCCTTCTGCCAGAGACGTCAAACGGTTTTCCTTGCTTATCGATCCCGGCGATGCCCCGATCCTGGCTGCAGCGTCGGCGGCAAAGGCGGACTATCTCGTCACCTGGGACAGAAAGCATTTTATGACGAACGGGCCGCGGGCTCTCTCCCGTCCGAAAGTCATGACGCCGGGCGAGTTTCTGCAAGAATTCAGAACGTTGCTGAATGAGGGAGCATAACATTGCTTCAGCTCTTATAAGAGAGACACTGTTTGCTTCATTTGCTGCTCCTCTTAGGAGCCATATTCGCGAACCCGATAGGGTAGCCCAATGTGTCCGGTCCGGACCGCCAGACGTATCAGGAAGTTGCCGCATGCGGAGGGGCCCCATTATTTTTATTAGGACGGAAGGCCCTGACCGGATTCCTCTCAAGGTTCGCTGAGGGAATATATCCAGTAGTAGAAAATGATAATGGATACTTGACTTATTCTTATGGATAGTATAGTATCCATGCATGATCTTCCGCAACATACTAGAATCCGTCTTCGGCAGTCCTGCGAAAATCCGCATCCTTCGTGTTCTTTTTGCTTCTCCGCAACCCCTGAGCGGCAGGCAGGTAGGAGAGCTTGCGCGGCTCAGTCACCGGGGGGCAATTCAGGCGCTAGGCTCCCTAGTCGATCTCGGCGCGGTGCAGCAGCGGAGAGTCGGCAAAGCATATCAGTACTCCCTCGTGCGGAACAATGTGGCTGTTGAAAAGATCATTCTTCCTTGCATCCAGGCCGAAGCGTCTTTGATCGATGGCCTCAAACTGGACATCAAAGCCCACTTTGGTCGAAATACAGTCAGTCTCACCCTCTATGGCAGTCTCGCTCGTGGCATGGGGAAAAAGGAGAGCGATATAGATGTTTTGGCAATTGCTCGGGATGGTAGAATAAAGACGCAACTAGAGGATAAGGCCGAGTCGCTTATTTCATTCTACCGGCAGCGTTATAATTCGCTCCTTTCCCTATATTGTCTTGCTCTTCCTGAACTGAAAGACAAAAAGACCTTGCCGTTGCTTCGGTCTATTCTGACGGAAGGCGTTACGATTTCGGGCAAACCACTTCGTGAATTATTGGCATGACAAAAAAAAGGAAAACACGTTCTATCGACAAAAATGCGTATCGAGATTTCCTCGTCAAGGCGAAAGATTTTGCCTCCATGATGGATGTTTCGATTTCAGAGGGCAAATGGAACTCCGCTGGACTTCAGGCCGTTCATACCGTGATCTCCGCCAGCGACGCCGTGATCGCGTACTACGGCGGGGTGAGGAACATCGAACTAGACCACAGGGAAGTTGTTGGCTTACTTCACGACATCGTAGGCGAGTCTGCGGCGGCAGCGGCAGCGGGCAGGCACGTTTCGCGGGTTATTGCAAAAAAGAATCTTGTTGAATATGAGGGCAGATCCATCACACAGTCAGACGCAAAGGAAATGGTGGAACACGCCAAGCGATTTATTGAATGGGCGGTTGGGAACCTGCCGCATGAATAGCTCTCCATCGTGAACCATTCGGGGGAAGTGCGTTTAACGCTCCTCACAGATGCACGTTAACCAGTAGTTTTTGCCTTTGTCACAAACTTGACACTACAACCTTGTTGAGCTCAACATTAGAAAACGGGCGAATACTTTACTTCGAGTTGAAAGTCACAAGTGCTAATATGCTTTCTATCCTGGAAACGAAGTATGAAAGAGCCCATAGGGTCTACAATCCGAAGGATTATGCACTGAACAATGAGGCCGGTGAGCTTTTATTTCCGACTGTTGCAAACAACCGGCTAAGCACTCTTTTGATGGCGAGAAGAGTACCAATCGACAAGCTGACGTATCATTTTTTGATATGATGTGTGATGCCTCTTGGCCTCTTTCTTAAAGAATTCAACACTCGACTTTTTTAGAGCAAGCGTTACCTTGACATTGTCTTCTCGAAGTGCCAACTGATCCGGTGATGGCAGAAAATCGTTTATCACTTTCAATTTACCCATCGGCTCATCGGTGTATTTAATTTTGTTCTTCATATATTTTTCTTCCTTTCCTCCAATATCCAGCACCCTATATGCGGATAACACTTCCTCGAAACGTAAATCTAACAGTCATGATTCCTTGCCAACACGTCCGATGCAATAAAATCTATTCTCCGCGGCGCTATGCTCCAAGTCCTCCACGATGACACGGTGAGGGTCGAGAAAAGCATGTTGTGCAAGCGAAAAAGACACATTATGCTTTCTTTGATGTTCCTTGTCTTTTACCTCATCCCATGCAAAGTGGGTTTTCTTCATTGCGTTATCTTATCACAAGAACGGCCTTATTGCAAAATTAATATATGGCAAGAAGTATGGTAAAATATATGGGAAGAATAGGGCACTGCAAACGGCTGCTCGTGATATTTATAAGCGAGGAATCAATTATTTGCCTATTGGCGGCCGGTTTTCTAAGCCGAATGCCGGGTGTCCAAGGGAGAAAAAGCGTAAAATCTGATGAATCCCTTCAGAATGCCGGCGGTAGCCTAGGGGGAAATGCGCCAGGAAGCGAATACGAGATGAGTCACTTGGGTTTGTAACCAGGAGTCGTCGGTTCAAATCCGGCCCCCGCTACAAATCAATTCTTAGGGTTACGGCAGCTGCTGTAGCCCTTTTTTTATCCCCCCTGTTAAACTGTTAGAAGGTGAGGAGGGGATACTGACTTCTTTTAATAAGAGAAATCAGATAGATGAAAGAGTAGCAGGTACGGTCTTTAGCGGAGACTGCCCGAGGGTACGCCCCGCAGTTATTTTACCGAGCTGAGATTTGGGTTATTGGCAAAAAGATACTACTAAAAGCACCCATGTCATTCTTAAGTTTTCAGTTCAATATTCCCCTGGTGAGGATAACATAACAGTTCTGAAAAAAGATAATTTAAGTGCTATCCTTAAAAAGGAGATAATCTATCTCGCTTAAATTATTACGTAATTCGATGTATCACATGGGAGGTTACTTTGATAGTTTATTGAGCAATGTTCTTGCCTACCATGCGTGAAGAGAAAGTTGTGCCGACTCAGGGGAGAAAAGGTGTTCATAATAAAGCCATATGCATGAGATGATAGATACCGGAATAATGAAAAAACCACTTCGTATACTCCTTGTCTCTGATAACGTCGATGATAACGCACGAACAGTCCAGGAATTGAACAAAGAGTTTGTCGCGCAGGTGACCGAGATCAGAGACGAAGCAGGACTGGATAAAGCTCTGGATTCAGGTCCCTTCGATATCGTCATAACTGATTACCACCCTGGACTACCTGTTCTGAAAAAAATGAAGTCACGCTATCCTGCATGTCCTGTAATCGAATGCACCACGAACGGAAGCGAAACAGTCGCGGCGGAGGCGATGAAAATCGGTGCACATGACTTTATTGTGAAATCTCCATCGCTCTGGGAGCAGATAAACGAGCTGGTACGATCTGCGCTTATAAAGGGAGCGGAGAGCCAGGCTCGCAGACGGGCGGAGGAAGCTCTCAAGGCAAGCGAGGAGAAGTATCGTCTTCTGTTCGAGACGGCGAGGGACGTTCTCATATTCCTGGACAGGGATGGCGACGTCGTTGATATCAACCCGCATGGAGAAAAGCTTCTCGGCTACTCACGCTCCGATTTGATGCGGCTAAACGCCATTAAGGAGCTAGTTATTCCGGAAGACCAGCATGTTGTCCGCAATCTGATCCAGAGGGCAATAGAAGGCCTGAATTCGACCTATGAGGTCCATTATCGAACGAAAGAAGGGAAGATCGTCTCTTTTGATGGAGTAACCGTTCCACTAACATCCTCAAATGGAGAATTTTTATCGACCTTCTGCACCCTGCGGGACATAACCGACCGAAAACTTGTCGAAGAGAAGTTGCGCCAGAGTGAACACGACCTTGCAGAGGCGCAAAGGATGGCAGGGCTGGGCAACTGGAGATTTGACATCATGGCTAATACCGTGAGATGGTCGGAAGAGCTTTACCGGATTTTTGATGTCGAAAAGACAGAGTTTGGTGGCTTATATGAGTCTTTCCTAGACCGTGTTTATCCTGACGACAAGTCGCTGGTGCTAGAGAAGAACAGAATAGCCAGAGAAAAAGGAGAACCCTTCGAGGTCGAATATCGCATCGTGACACAAGCCGGTCAGCTGAAATATATAAGGGAGGTCGGATATGCTATAAAGGACGCCACGGGCAGGGTTGTTGGCTTGTTCGGAACCGCTCAGGACATCAGCATCCGCAAGAAGGTTGAGGAAGAGCTCCGCTCCTATCAGGATGCTCTCCGTGCCCTGGCCTCGGAACTGGCCATTGTCGAAGAGCGTGAGCGGCACCGTATCGCGACGGACTTGCATGACAATATCGGTCAGGCCCTGGCGATTGCGAATATAAAAATGGGGGCACTGAGGGAATATACGAAAGTCCCGGAGGTTACCGCTGCCGTGGATGAGATCCGCAGGCTCATAGAGGATGCCATCGGATACACGAGGTCCCTCACCTTCGAACTGAGCCCGCCCATCCTGTACGAACTGGGCCTCATACCTGCCTTGTCATGGCTCGCGGAGCAGTTCCAAGACCAGCACGGCATCCCAATCGAGGTCAGTGACGACGAAAGACCAAAGCCTATGGACGAGGAAATGCAGATCACGCTTTTCAAGGTGGTGAAGGAATTATTGATGAACATTGTGAAGCATGCTAAGGCGCGAAAAGCGGTCATATCTCTCCACAGGGAGGCCGGATCGATACGGATCACAGTCGAGGACGACGGCATGGGCTTCGATACCTCTGCTCTTAAGACCCCCAAGACCGGCGGGTTTGGCCTCTTCAACATCCGGGAGCAGCTCCACTTTATCGGGGGCAGCCTTGAGATTGATTCAGCGCCACTCAGCGGGACTAAGGTCACTATTGTTGCGCCCTGCTGCCTTGACGAGCCGGCAAGAACATGAGACCTATGAAAATAAAAATTCTACTGGCGGACGATCATAAGATCGTACGTGAAGGCTTGAGCACGCTCATCGAAAAGCAGAGCGATATGGAGGTCATGGCCGAGGTTGAGGATGGGCGTGCGGCGGTACATCTTGCCCGGAAGCTCTCACCGGATGTGGTTATCATGGACATCGGCATGCCAGGGCTGAATGGTATCGAGGCCACTCGCCAGATCTGCAGGGAACTCCCGGGTACTAAGGTTATTGCACTGTCCATGCATGCTGATAAGCGGTTTGTGATCGAAATGCTGAATGCCGGTGCAGAGGGCTATTTGCTGAAAAGTTCGGCTTTTGAGGAACTGGTACATGCCGTCCATGCCGTAATGGCGCAGAAATCATATGTGAGTCCGCCACTAGCTGGTATCCTGGTGAAGTACTCCCGTCGCCCTTTACCCAAAAAAGAATTCTCGGTTTTCTCCATTCTTACCAGACGGGAACGAGAAGTGCTTCAGCTTGTAGCTGAAGGGAACTGCACGAAGGAGATCGCCGACCGCCTCCATGTTAGCGTCAAGACTATCGAAACCCACCGCCTGCAGATCATGAAAAAATTGGAGATCTACAGCATCGCAGAATTGACCAAGTTCGCCATCCGGGAAGGCCTCACCTCAGTCAATGCTTGATCTTATGCTTGGATCCCCCGTCCCAGGGTCAGTTCCAAAAATCAGGGAATCCCCTATAGTTTTTCCTGCATGTCCCGCTAATATAAAGAATATCTTTTCATTCCTGAATGCGCTTCCTCTAGACATCTATATGATTGCATTATAATTCGTATTCCGCAGCTCATTTAACCAAGCGATGGTTGTAGGTGGGCTTCGGAGCGCAGTGTTCACGAGACAATTGACGGCTACCATTAGAAGTTTTCAGCCAAGCATGTATGCAGTATCTAATATTTAATAATATCGATCAGGCCACACATTGTGCGGTAAAAAGAGACTCTCTTTAAAGCGAAGGTTGGGTTCAGTGGAGATTAGATGTTAATCCAGGAAGACTATTTCAAGAACATTTTTAATACAGCGCGTGAAGGCATGCTCATACTGGATGAAAACATGAGAGTTCTGTCGGCCAATCGCAGTTTCTTAAATATTTTTAAAGTAGATAGCGCAAATACTGTCGGCTTTTTTTTATACGATCTTGGAAACGGACAATGGAACATCCCGGAACTTCGCGTGATGCTTGAGGAAATTTTACCGAAGAATGACACAGTTAATGACTATGAAATTGAACATGTTTTTGAGAGCATCGGACTGAAAACCATGCTCCTTAACGCCTGCAAGATCAGAGAAAAGAATAATGACCTGCCGGTAATCTTTCTCGCCATTGAGGACAGTACCGAACGCAGGCTACTGGAAAATCTGTTAACAGAGTCTGAAGAGCGCTATAGGCGTCTCTTTGAGACCGCAAGCGACGGGATAGTGCTTCTCGAAAAACGCGGAGGGAGTATAATTCATGCTAATCCGGCCGCCGAGAAAATGCTGGGTTATTCGAAAGAGGAGTGTATCGGGAAAAACCTTCAGGATATCGGTGTATCACTCGATATGAGTGATTTCTCAACGATTATGCAAACCTTGAGCAAAAGCGGCACTATTAATTACGATGATGTTCAGGTAAAAACAAAGTCGGGAAAAGATATCTACACAGTTATATTTATGGCCGACAGGGCGAGGCTGGCACAATGTAATATCCGTGATGTCACGGAACGGAAGCAGAAGGATGATAACATCCGGAGCCTGAACCGGGTCTTATTGGCGCGCAGCGAAAGCAGCAAGGTCATGATGAGCGCCGGGGATGAGGAATGGTATCTTAATGAGGTCTGCCGGATCATTGTGGAGGTCTGCGGCTATGCCCTGGTCTGGATCGGGTTTGCAGAGAAGGACGAAGGCAGGACCGTAAGGCAGGTGGCTCACTTCGGCATTGATGAGGGCTACCTTGATACAATACATATCACGTGGGCGGATTCAGAACGCGGTCAAGGTCCTGTCGGAACAGCCATTAGAACAGCCAAACCTTCCATCGTACGCGACATCTTCGGCGACATTGCATTCGAACTTTGGCGCGAAGATGCTGTCAAGAGGGGATATGCTGCGATAATCAGCGTCCCACTTCTGACAGGGGGAAAAGCCTTCGGGTCTCTCAACATATACTCCAGACACCGAGATCCATTTTCCGAAGAAGAAGTGCAACTGCTTAATGATCTGGCCGCGGATCTGTCTTACGGCATTGCCGCTATTAGGCTGCGTACCGTGCAGGCGGAAACGGCATCGGCGCTGCAGAAGAGCGAGCGCAAATACAAAAGCCTTGTTGAAACGACCATTGACGGTGTTTATCAAAGTGATTTAGATGGTAAATTTACATTTATAAATCAAGCTGGGGCCGAGATATTCGGTCATGGAGCGCCGGATGAAATGTACGGCAAAGCTGTTATCGACTATTGGGTTGATCCTGGAGAAAGAATTAAGTTCGTCACCGAATTAAAGAATAAAAAAACCCTGAAATCCTATCCTTTGCGGGCGAAAAAGAAGAATGGAGTTGAGATTCAACTGGAGATGTCTAGCCACATTATTGAGGATGATCTGGGTCGTTTCACGGGGATAGAGGGCATATTGCGAGACGTGACCGAGAGGAAAAAACTTGAAGTCCAGCTCCGCCACTCTCAAAAGATGGAGGCAGTCGGTACTCTGGCCGGGGGTATTGCACACGATTTTAATAATATCCTAAATGTGATAAGTGGGTATGGCTTGATGGTGCTGAACAGTCTGGAAGCCGATAGCCCTTCAAAGAAACACATGAATGAGGTGCTCACCGCTGCTGATAGGGCTGCGAATCTCACCAAAAGGCTGCTTGATTTCAGCAGAAAACAGGTTGTTGAAGTGAAGCCTATTAATATCAACGAGCTTATCCTCAACCTGCAGAAAATGCTTGTCCGGATTATCAGAGAGAGTATTGATTTTAATGTGGTCCTTGCGGACAGACCCTTGATAGTGCTGGCAGATGCCGGGCAAATTGAACTCGTGCTGATAAACCTTGTCACAAATGCCAAGGACGCGATGCAAGAGGGCGGACGGCTTACGATTAGCACTGGATTTGAGGAATTGTATGATGAGCATGTTGTATTATATGGATATGGAAAGCCTGGCAAGTATGCGCTTATTAAGGTTGCTGACACAGGTCACGGGATGGACGCCGAAACTCAGAAGAAGATATTCGAGCCCTTTTTTACCACAAAAGGTATTGGAGAAGGGACAGGGCTTGGACTTGCAATTTCCTACGGGATAATAAAGCAGCATGATGGATACATAAAAGTCTACAGCGAGCCAGGACAAGGAACTGTATTCAAAATATACCTGCCTCTCAGTAATGCAGCGGTATCTTCGGACAAGAAGACGGGGGCTGACTTCGCAGTCAAGGGCGGAAATGAGACCGTCCTTGTGGCCGAGGATGACGCTTCCTTGAGAAATTTGACAAACATAGTGCTGGAGTCCTTCGGTTACAGTGCTATCCTGGCAGTGGACGGCGAAGATGCCATCACAAAATTCATGGAGAACAAGGAACAAATTAGCCTCGTCCTGCTTGATACGATTATGCCGAAGAAAAATGGGAAAGAGGTCAGTGACACAATCAAGAAAATCAATCCCCGGATGAAAATACTTTTTACGAGCGGATACTCCATGGATATTATCAAGACCAAGGAATCGGCAACAGCCGGTTCAGACTTCATCCAAAAGCCTTACCTGCCGAAAGACCTTTTGAAAAAGATGAGGGAGGTTCTTGATAGATGAGTGAAAAGATACTGCTCGTTGACGATGAAGAGGCCAATCTCAAGCTGCTCATCCAGTGGCTCATCCCATTAGGCTATGATATTGAACTTGCATCAAACGGGGAAGAGGCGGCGCAGAAGACCAGAAGCAGCAGGCCTGACCTGATAATACTTGATATCATGATGCCGGTCATGGATGGCTACGAAGCCTGCAGGATTTTAAAAGCAGACCCAGAGACAAAGAATATACCGATCATTATGGTGACGGCGCTTCACGAAAGGGAATCAAAATTAAAAGGGCTCTCGGTCTCCGCAAATGATTTTCTTTCCAAACCCATCGATCAAACCGAATTAATTATACGTGTTAAGAACCTTCTCAAAATCAAGGCATATGAAGACTTTATGCTCAGGCATAATCAGATGCTTGAAGAGGAGTTGATACACTCGAATAAGATGTCTGCTCTAGGGATGCTCGTCTCGAGTGTAGCTCACGAGGTGAATAATCCGAACAATTTTATCATGTTCAACAGTTCGCTCCTATCAGGTGTGTGGAAGGATATAGCAGCGATCCTCGACCGTTACGCGGCAGAGGATCCAACCTTCCGTATTGCGGGCTTGCCCTATACCGAGATGCGCGAGGCTATTCCGAAACTGCTAGCGGGCATCACCGACGGATCCCGCCGAATCAAGGACATGGCGAGCCGATTGCGCGAGCTTTCCTGCGAGGACCGGTCAGGACTGGACGGTGTAATCGATGTCAATGCTGCTGTGCGGAGCGCGGTGATGATCATGGAGAATCAGATCATGAAGTACTCGGAAAATTTTGCGTTGGAACTCGCAGAATCGCTGCCCCCGGTGCCTGGTAGTAACCAGCAAATCGAACAGGTGGTCATCAATATAATCCAGAATGCACTGCAGGCGCTGTGCGACCGGCAAGGTATGGTTACGGTGAAGACCTTTTCCGATAATGCGAAACACCAGTCTGTTATCGAGGTGCGGGACAGTGGTCAGGGGATCTCCACTCAGAATCTTAAGCGCATCAAAGAACCGTTTTTTACGACCAAGCTGGATTTGGGAGGTACTGGTCTGGGTCTGTACATATCGAATTCGATTATACAGGACCACCACGGTGCCCTTGATATTCAGTCCGAAGAAGGAAGAGGGACAACTGTCCGGGTTCACCTACCGGGAAAAGAAGTCTAATTTGAGCTGATGGATGACCTTCTACCCAATAACTGATTCAGCCAGAAGCGATAATCTCAGGTGTGCATGATACAACCAGCTATTCTTTGCCATCGTCAAAACATTGGCAGTGCAAGATAGAGGATTTTATGCAAACACTTCACATAATAGGTGTAGAGCGCAATATCCAGAAAATGCAACTCTTGTGATCTTCATGATGTAGTTCACGCCTATACGGGAGGAATTGATTTACACAATATTATACTATTGGTGTCTGTAATCTCGAAGATCAGAGGTTCAAATCCGGCCAACGCTACCAAATATATCAATGGGTTACAGCATATCTGTAACCCTCTTTTTTATTATCAGGACAGAAACAGGACAGCTTATTATTAAAAACTAGTTTATATTTCGTTATAAATATTGTATAATTATATACAAATAATTGTACGAAATTATACAAATATTTGTACTTATTAATACAATAATGGAATATAGAATTGATAAACAAGCAGTGCTAAACATAATGGAACAATGGAATCTTTTTTTACGAAAAAAGGTTCATCTCATTGCCTGTAGCGGAACCGCGATGACGTTATTAGGTGTTAAGTCTTCGACAAGGATATCGATTTCATGGTTCCAAATGAGCCCGAATACGAGAATCTGATCAAGGTCCTTCAGCAACTCGGTTATGAGCAGGAGACAGCATCCGGGTGGAAACGAAAAGACGAAATCTTCAGATTCGACCTTTTTAAGGGGAACAAGATCCATACAACGGAATTGCCGAATCACCCCTTAAGAAAGAAAATCATACAGTTCTGAAGGAGTATTCACGCTTATATATAGGGATACTGAATCCATACGATCTTATCGCGAGCAAACTGTTCCGCGGAACAGATGTTTATTTTCAGGATTGCCTCATGCTAGTAAGAGCCAATCGGATCATCAACGTCGATCGTCTTAAACGCCACTACGAAGAAATGGTCAACTATGATGTTTCAGAACAGCGGATCAGTCCGCATATTGATCACCTTATCGAACTCCTCAGAGAGGAAAACCTAGTATGACTAACAAAACTTTGATGGAAAAAGTAGCGCGGCTTGGATTGCCGCTCATGGAGACTAGCGAGGAAGTAGACGTAAACCAGACTCTTGCCGAAGTCGTGAAAAGCGGTGATATCCGGCTTTGGGAAGGATTTCCCGTTTTGCTCTTAAACTCAATGAAGGACAACAACTTCAAGTATGAACAGGTCTCAAATAACTTGACACCGAATGAACGAGCGACATTTCACGCGTTATTGCTTTTGTCGTTGACCCTCTATTTGAATTATCATCTTTCATTTTCATGGGTGAAACAGCTAAAGAACAGATTTTCGGACGAAGAGAAAAGTCGACTAAAGCAACTACGGAATTGGCTTGCCCATAACGATTCTTTTGTTTATAACAACACGCGGTTTGACGCAATACGCCTAAAGAAAATGTTTGAGCTTTATTATGAGAAGGATGCAGAGAAGGGCAGGCAGAAGAAAGAAAGTTTTGAAAGTCTTTCTTTTGAATATTCATTATCTCAAATGTTTTCTCCCAAACAGAAAGAGTTGCTCAAGAAGAGGCTGGAGGGGCTGCCTTTGACAAAGACGGAACAAGAATATTATTCCCGGACAGTCAAGAAAAAGCTTGCCGCCCTGGCCAATTCGGAATTGCATCATACGGCACAGCGGTTATTGCAGCAGAGATAGGCGGATCAATCTGTACCCCTTTTTGTAACCCTCAGTGGGGAAAATGACCGGATGCTTAGACTAAGCGGAGACCAGCCACCTTCAATGGTTTATGCGTTTTTGGTCTTTTAGTACTCATAACCCGAAGGTCGTCGGTTCAAATCCGGCCCCCGCTACCAAACTTATCATGGGGTTACAGCTTACGCTATAACCCTTTTTTCTAACGGTTCTAATGCCCTGCCTTGTGTCCCGCCATAATAAAAATCGCAATTGTGAATGATAAGCCATTGAATTGATTGGGCGGGGATAGGGGAGATATCAAATCGGCATCGGAGAGACTACCCGATGGTCAGAGGTTCAAGTCCGGCCCTGGCTAGCAAACTCATCATGGGGTTACAGCATTTGCTGTAAACAATTTTTTTATCAGGCTGCATCAGGACAGTTACAATACAGTTCGAAATATGTAACGTTAAAACACCCGCGACTGCCGCCGGGGAGTTTCACCCTATACAGATTCCGAAGGATAGCTATCAGACGTTACGATTCATTCCAGTCTAACCCACCGGCAATTCTACAAGTCGTCATTCCAAATGATGTCTGCCCACTTAGTTGTTCATCTTTATGTATGCTCAACACTAGCGTGCAATCGCAAACCAAGAGCGCGTACTACCTTGAGTATTGTGGCAAACTCCGGGTTGCCGTTGGGAGAGAGGGCTTTATAAAGGCTTTCGCGGCCAAGTCCGGCTTTGCGAGCAACCTGTGACATGCCCTTTGCTCTGGCAATGTCTCCCAAGGTTGCCGCAATCAGAGCCGGGTCGCCATCCTCGATGGCGGCTTCAAGATAATTAGCCATGTCCTTGTCGGTCTTCAAATAATCCACTGCGTCCCATTTTGTCGTTTTAAGTTTTTCTTTTTTCATGTTGTCCTCCTACAGAATCCGTGCCAAGTCGAGGGCTTTTTCAATGTCCCGCGCCTGTGTGCGTTTATCGCCGCCCGCAAGCAGGATTACCACTTCCCGGCCGCGCTTTATGAAGTAAACCCGGTAGCCAGGACCGTAATCGATTCGTAGCTCCGAAACGCCCTCTCTCACAGGCGACACGTCTCCAGGGTTCCCTAGCATCATGCGCCGAAGCCGCGCGTTAATTCTTGCAACGGCCTGTCGATCACGAAGCCCCGTAAGCCAACGCTCAAAAACATCAGTCTTCCGAATTTCGATCACAGACTAATTGTATCCTATGGGATTCAAAAAGCAAGCTCTATTTTTGAGTTATCTCCGAACTCTTTATGGTACTTTCAAAAGTCGCCACATGCTGAGGATTGTTGTGGAGGAACGGAGTTTCGATTCTTATTCTGCCGGGCACATAATTGTAATAATAATCTATGCCATGCCCTTCTTCATCAGACGTTTTTGCCTTAGACATAATAAAATAACTTTTTTTTCGAGAACGCTGGTGATTTGTTCATGTTTGATCTTATTTTCATCGAAATGAATTAATGCGCTGCCGGTAACAGCGTCGGTTTCTACCGACGTTATCCCTTCCAAACTCTTTATGGTACTTTCAAAAGTCGCCGCATTGCTGAGGATTGTTGTGGAGGAACGGAGTTTCGATTCTTATTCTACCGGGCACATAATTGTAATAATAATCTATTCTATGCCCTTCTTCATCAGACGTTTTTGCCTTAGACATAATAAAATAACCCTTTTCCTCGAGAACGTTGGTGATTTGTTCATGTTTGATCTTATTTTCGTCGAAATGAATTAATGCGCTGCCGGTAACAGCGTCGGTTTCTACCGACGTTATCCCTTCCAAACTCTTTATGGTACTTTCAAAAGTCGCCGCATTGCTGAGGATTGTTGTGGAGGAACGGAGTTTCGATTCTAATTCTACCGGGCGCATAATGGTAATAATAACCCATCAAATATTCCTCTCCTCTATTATTAAAATACGACACAGCACTGTTTAGCAAAGTTAAGTTATAAGTTAAGTCGCTTCAGGGTTAAGTGTGGGAGCCCTAATATGTTGATATAAGCTGTTTTCGCACTGAAAGGGGTAACTGATCGATAATGCAAGGCTTTCCACCTTAACTGCTGGGGTTTATTCTTTTTCCTCTATTCTACATTTTGGTGCTTCCCACACTCGTTCCGGAAGGGCCTAAGTTAATAGTATGTTGATTTCTTATACATCATAAATTATATAAAAACTATTAGAGATATTCAATCTCCCGTTTCAGCTTTCACCCATTTCGGTTAATTATTGAAAGGTTTTACTCTTTCTCGTCGCCCAATGGCGGCATGTTTAATGGTTGGAGTAACAACATGTATAATAAAATTAGAGTCCTGTTTCTGTACACTCGATTAAGTAAATTCGTGTAGCGAATTCTGGTGGTCCATTCCTTTTTTACAAGGACTGAACTCAACACGCGGGCCTGTCGGTAAAAAACGCAAGACGTTCAAACATGATATAATATTGCAGAGTACAATCAATAATAACTAAAAGCTATCTTTGAAAACCATAAGTCATAATTAATCGACAGGAACGAGTTTATTCGCCGGCAAATGAAGTTTACGGCATTTGCCTCAATAATTCTGGTTTTGTCTCTCGGGATCGGAATTGGAGGGTATCATAGTTTTGGGAAACTGCCTTGGCTAGATGCCTTTCTCAATGCTTCAATGATTTTAACGGGAATGGGCCCAATCGATCATCTTGAAACGGACAGTGCCAAGTTATTTGCTGCTTTTTATGCACTTTATAGCGGCGCAGCTTTTCTCGCGTTTGTTGGTGTACTATTTGCGCCTTTATACCACCGTTTCTTTCATAAATTTCATTTTAACATGGAGGATACTAAGGATGATCATTAAACAGGGTATTGCTGTTGTAGTGCCTTAAAGTATTACACTGAATATATTTGTATTGGTATTCCTCAGCTATTAAGCGGTAGCGTGTTCTGGATAAGTCTCCATTAAGGGAAATTCGCCGAATAAGACCGAGGAGAAAAACCTGGAGGTTATCGCCGGTAGTACAACACTTAGCCACACTCCATCAGAACTGTCCGGCCTGCAGAAATGATCGGAGGAAACAATCATAAAAGGCAAGAGGGAGGCGCAAGGCATGCGGTTGCCCTTTTTTCAGGGAATCATTCCCATCAAAGGTTCGCAGGCGCTGACGGATATCATAGCCGGTCTCACGCTGGCCGCCCTCGCCATTCCCGAGGTGATGGGCTACACGAAAATATCCGGGACCCCCGTAATCACCGGCCTCTACACCATCCTCATCCCGATGACTCTATTCGCACTTTTCGGCTCATCCCGTCACCTTGTCGTCGGTGCCGACTCTGCGACGGCGGCTATTCTTGCCGGTACTCTCACCGGGATGGCCGTGATCGGGTCGGCTCAGTGGCTTGCGCTGGCTGAAGTCCTGGCGGCTCTGTCGGCCGGTTTGCTGATCATCGCCCGTATCATTCGCCTGGGGTTCCTTGCGGATTTTCTGTCTCGAACGGTGCTCATCGGGTTTTTGTCAGGTGTAGGCGTTCAGGTCGCTCTTGATGAAATCTCGACCATGTTAGGGCTTCCGGGAGGAGGGCATGGTCCAATCCAAAAGATCGTTAACGATCTTCATCAGGTCAAACAGACGAATTTCTACGCCCTGGGTGTCTCCCTGGCCGTGCTTGCGGTTATCACCGGATCAAAAAAGATTTCAAAAAAGATCCCTGGTGCGTTGATCGCAGTAACAGCAGCCATTGTCTCCAGCTCGGCGCTCAATCTTGAAGCTCACGGCGCACATGTGCTTGGCGCAGTTCCGAGCGGCCTGCCAGCGATCGGACTGCCTGATGTGCATTGGGATACCGGCCTTATTTTGAAATTGCTTCCCACCGCGTTCGCCATGTTCGTGGTGATCCTGGCCCAGAGCGCGGCGACATCCCGCGTCTATGCAACTCGCTACAACGAACGATTCAGCGAAAACGTGGATTTGGTGGGCCTGGGCCTTGCTAATGTTGGCGCCGCGCTGAGCGGGACTTTTGTTGTGAATGGAAGCCCTACCAAGACTCAAATGGTCGATAGTGCCGGCGGTCGCAGTCAGCTCGCCCAGATTACTGCAAGCTTCATTGTCCTTCTAGTGCTGCTTTTCCTGACGGGTCCGCTGGCCAGCATGCCAATTGCCGCCCTCTCCGCGGTAGTTTTCCTGATAGGCGTTGAATTGATCGATGTCAAAGGGATGCGGAAGATCTGGGTACAACGCCCGCCGGAATTCTGGGTGGCGTTGATCACGGCTATCGCGGTGATTGTAGTCGGTGTCGAGCAGGGTATTCTCCTTGCGATGGTACTGTCACTCATAGAGCACGTGCGGCGAAGCTACCGATGTAAGAACGCCGTACTCGCACCTGACGAGAAGGGTGGCTGGCGGGCGTTGCCGGTGGCCACTCCTGAACAAGTCCGGCCCGGCCTACTACTATATAGCTTCAGTCATACTATGTACTATGCAAACGCCGAACAGCTCTCGACAGAGGTTGTCGAACTTGCAAAGGGGGCTCAGCCTCCCCTGATCTGGTTCTGTATCGACGCGTCGGCGGTTGCAGATGTTGATTTCACTGCGGCATCAACTATTCGCGACATCTACGGCATCTTAGAGAAGGAGGGCATCCGGCTTGTGTTTTCCGAAGTTATTGACCCCGTCAAGGCTGAGTTGGACAGATATGAGCTTACCGACCTGTTTGGGAAAGATGCCTTTTACGATACAATCAATGCAGTAGTAAGTGCATATGACAATAGGTCTGCAGGCAACCAAGACAGGAAATGAGCAAGTTCGTCCAGCGGATTTGGAGTTTGTCTCATTAGCTGATTTGAGATTAATTCTTACTGGAAGGACGGTTCACAAAGTCTTCGATTACGTGGCGCAATCGAATAATTTCTTCTTGGATGTCTTGAAGCGACTTCTGACGTGCAATTTCTGTATTTTGATCTTTGGTGACTCGATCAATGAAAAATGTCGCAATGAGGGCAGTGAGATACCCAAAAACCGCTATCGCGTAGACAGATATGGCGAGACATAGAATGCGCCCGCCGGTCGTTTTTATTGGATAGCCGCTACCGATGTTCGTTATCTGCATGGCCGTCCACCAAAGAGCATTCGGATATGTGTGAATACTTTGAGGATCATCGGAGATTCTCTCAAAATGGAGCATCCCGGCTGCACCAGCGAAGATCACCACAAGGGTGAATGTGAGCACATAAGCGGCACCGCGGCGTCCGAAGGAACGACGAATAGAACTCATGCCCTGTTCCGCTGATGCGAAAATCCAGATCACCTGCATTCCGAAAGTCGCAGTCAGAGCACGTACCAGCGGGAAGGAATTCATGAAGGGGAAAAATCGCAGTACAGAGGCAAGAATCGCTAAAACAAAGAGCCAATTCCTTTTGAAAAAAGCTTTCTGATCGTCAACAGTCGCCAGACGCACGGCGAAATAAAAAATAAATAAAATCCAAATGCCTGTGCCACAATAAGATATCACGGGATTTGTGCTGTAGACGAGCTCGGTGATTAGTATGCAGAGCCAGACAAAACTGAGAAATAACATCGGCAGTTCGAGTATTTTCTCCAGAGCTAAAAGCTTCGGGTATTTTGGCGTATTGAGAGTCATCAGCCCCCCTATTTTGCGGCGAGAGGATTGTTTGTCTTTCATGGCCGCATTATATTTGCAAAGGATCTTAGCAAAATCTACAGCGAGACAGACAATTGCATTCTCAGACCCTAGAGTGCACGCTATGGTATGAAACATCACCAGATTGCAAAAGCCACTTGTGATCAGACTGTAGGATGGACCAATGCGCGTATCCGGCGCTTCTGTTGAAAAATAATGCTTCGAACGCCTCCGTGTGAATGCTCCACCATAGCCCCGGTAGTAACAATAAGTTTTAGTGAACTTGCCTCTGATATGTCCTTAATTATATCAATTATTAATCGCTTATGCTCCGGCCGATTTTTTGGCATACAGTCAAAGTATTTTATCATGCTTAGATTTATAAAACAGTCCTGAAATACCCAGCAGCTTGCTGCTGGGATGAAAAGGACATCCTGGCGAAGCCAGGATAAGTCTTCAGCTTCTTTGTTGTGCTTTTTTAAGGTTTCAAGTTCCGATGCCCCGCAGCTTGCTGCGGGGTAATTCACTCTCTTTCATGTGCGTAAGTCCCATCATTGTAATGCACAGTTTGGAAATTACTGCAGCTGAAAATACGTAAACTATAAACACCTGGACAAATCCCAGAATAATCTGGCCGACAACATATCTGTCTAGACATATAACGTTCATCTTGTCGTTCTCTACACCTTGATGGGCGGAAATGTATCGTCAAAATTCGACATTTGAATTTATTGATTGCTTTTTCGAAGCATTATTAATAATTAGCTTGCCGCAGAACTATCCAATATAAATTTCGAGTAATACAGAGGTGCATCAATCGGATAAAGTAGGCTTGTCAAATACTACTTTATCTAAAAAAGGATATTCCCGAGAACAAGTTTAACAGTATTTTTCGGAAAGATTATGCGTATATTTTCGCAGTAGGATTTTATAAGAGCGGCTAGGGAAACATGAGCAGAATAAATGCATAAATAATTTGAGCGTTTGGCCAGCTTGTAGCGATTTAGTGCTGGCAAGAAGAACTCATTTTAACGTAAACATAATTGAAACAGCACCCAAAATTAACTCCATGATTGACAGAAGTATTCTCCATTGCTATTGATAATTGCCAATTGGTAAGATATAATGGCAATTATTGGAGGCGGGCATGAAAACAACGCTGGACCGTTTCGGACGAGTAGTGATCCCCAAGGACATCCGGGATCGGCTGGGATTACGGCCGGGGGCGGAAATTGAGATTGACGAGAAAGGCAATGAGGTCGTGCTGAAACCCGTTGAACACGAACCCCCGCTCAGGGTGAAAGAGGGCATCCTTGTTTTCTCAGGGTCAGCGACCGGAGATATCAGGGGCGCTGTTCGGGCGCATCGTGAAGAACGGCTGAGACAGGCTGCGTCCGGAAAGAAATCATGAAAGCGCTGCTCGACACCTCGGTGCTCGTAGCCGCACTCGTGGAGCCGCACCCAGAGCATCTGCGCGCGCTTCCGTGGCTTGCAAAGGCGAAATCGAGGTCAACTGAACTGGTGATATCCTCTCACACCATCGCCGAACTCTACGCCGTGCTCACAACCCTGCCGGTCAGTCCGAGGATCACACCGGGTTTTGCATGGCGGCTTATCCACGAAAGTATTGAGCCTCATGTTTCTATCGTGTCACTCACATCCTCCGAATATATTGCAACCGTCAGACACCTGAGCGAAATAGGGCTTTCCGGAGGCGCTGTTTATGACGCTCTCATCGTGAAGGCTGCGCAGAAGGCCGAGGCCGATCGCATAGTGACCTTTAACGTGAACGATTTTAAACGTGTCTGGCCCGAAGGTGCGAGCGATATCGTCGCGCCATGAACACGCGCTGTGTAAGCGCTTACGTAACGGCCTGTAAGAGATTTGTGTCACATAAAGCGTCTCCACATCATCAACTATAGGGTCATCTTCGTCGATGAATGAAACGTTGTGCTCGTTTACGAAGTAAAGCATAGACAGGAGGCATACTGTGATTAAGTCACAGATCGTGAAAGAAAACGACAAACCGGTGGACTGCGGTGTCTATCTATGGGAGTCTGTAAATGGATGGTAGGATTCTTACAGCATTTTTAGCATCCGAGCGATTTGACTGACGAAAGACAGGAGATCAGAAATGCCGTAAATCGGTTGAATAAAGTCATTAGTCGCGAGTATTAATATCCGGCTCACCCTGGAAGCGAAGCTTAAAAGATCCTTGGTGTCTGCAACCCGAAGGTCGTCGGTTCAAATCCGGCTCCCGCTAGCAAACTTATCATGAGGTTACAGCATTTGCTGTACCCCTATTCTTTTTTAACATCCTGTCTCGCGTCCTGCCAATAAAACGCATTTGTGTATGATAAGCTCTTGAATTGTTTGGGACGGGAAAGGGGAGACATTGAGCATGAATGAGGGAGCCCACCCGAAGAGGGTTTTCCCGATACAGACGGTTTTGTCGGCGAGGTAGCTTTATGAATTAACATTGAGGGTCTGGAGCTGGGTGACCTCCTGTTTAAAATATCGAGGAAGACCGCTTAAAATTGCGTCAAGTATGTCTGCAACTCGGGGGAACTTTCCTTTTACGGCTGCCAGCCGTTTCTTGTCGCGTCCGCAGACGATGACCGTGCTGCCGCGCCCGTGAAACGCCTCGGCAATGTCGAGACCGATGCCGCTGGTGCCTCTTGTTGCGAGAACGGATCTGCCCGATAGTTTCATGGCAGCTCCTCATCAAAGGCATGATGGCTGATAAGGTCCTTCGCTGATTCTCTTTTAAATCAACGGCAACAGGCTGCTGAAGTCATTATTAATCCCCATCATCTCTAAATAAAGAGAAAGCATGCCCCGATGATGGGTTTGGTGATTAAATATATGCAAAATGGAACCCCCGACATTTTTACTGACCGTCTCCCCTCTCATATTCGCAAATGATAATGTCTTATCCAGATCGTTTTCCGTAAGCTCATCCATAAGCATGATTAGTTTTTTATCCAGTTCATCTCTTTTAGAAAGGTAGTCAACAACGGCAACGAAAGGCTGCGAACCATAGGTTAAGTTCTGATCGAAAAGGGGATCTTTAAAATATTGAAAATCCCTGAATTGGCCGAACCTTTTGAGCCAGCTGAAATCACTGATATAAATATGGCCGCACAGGTGCTCCATGGTCTTGAAGTATCCCGCTAACTCCCGGTTCCACTGCGTGTTACTTAACGTGCGAATTTTGTCAGCCATTTTTTGATTTGCAACCAGATTATACTGCGCCAACAACTTGCATGTCTTGATATCCATATAACCTCCTGATCCGTGATAGGGGGACAGGAACGACCTTAATTCTTATTGTTTCCACTACTATAGAGTCATCGATCAGAAATCGTGTACCCGTTGCTATATAGTTTAGCAGAAAAAGATGCCATGATTGATCTGATGTATGATCGGATCTCAGCATGATTGGAAATTATCAGATTTTGCGGCCCAGAAAACAGACAGTGGCAGCCCCACGGCGCAGAAAAGGCCGTCCGCATGCAAGCGCTTGCCTTAATACAAGCAATCAAGCCCATATCAGGGGGTAGCTTCCATTTACAACGGCGGGCTCTATGTAGCGAGCATCAGCAGTTTTGTATATGTGATCGACCGCAGAGGGGATAAAATGTAGTTGACGGGAAGATACGAATAGAAAAAATAGATTATCAGTGATTTTTTTGGTGAGGATGGAAAAAAGTTGAACCCTCATGGGATTGCTACCGCGACATTTTGAGTCTCGGTTGTATGCCAGTTCCACCACATCCCCGGCTAATTTTTTAGCCAAATTTTAGCGAGGTTTTTAAAGCAGAGCGTTACTGACCGGTTTTGAAAGGGAAATAATTCTTAGACGCAGAAGACCTCAACGGATATTGAGTCCTCTTTAAAAGTATATGGGGGAGAAAATCCAGGGCAGTCCGTAAGATTCCTTAGGGGGGAGACTACCTTAAGTGGTCAGGAAATGCATCTTTCCGCGAATCTCAAGGCTCTCAATCCTTGACATATGTAATCAATTGTAGTACATTGTATACATGAAGATTGTATTTGATTCTTCTGCGCTTATTCTACTAGCAAAAACAGATCTGCTTCGGGAAGTGGCGAAACAGGTTGTTATAATTATTTCAGAAGATGTAAAGAGAGAATGCCTGGTAAAAAAGACTCCTGACGCGGAACTCGTTTCCCTTCTTATTCAAGAGGGAAAGATCATCGTGCAGGAAGCAGTTGATGCCAAGGCAATCAAGAAACTCCAGATGGATTTTCGGATTGCAAAAGCAGAGGCGGAGGCGGTTTGGTTGGCTAAAAAATATGAACTTCCAATAGCCATTGACGACGGGCCGGGAATAAAGGCGAGCAAAGTGCTTGGACTGCGGTTTTTAACGGCAATACACTTCCTGCTTCGCCTTTCATCTCACAATAAACTGTCACCGGAATTGGCGCAGGAAAAACTTACGAAATTGGCCCAGATGGGGAGATACAACACGAGAATCATCGAAGATGCGATGAACCGGTTGAAAGAGGGGAGAGAATAACTATGGGTGTAATAAGTTTACGGCTTGAGAATTCAGAGTTGCGGCGCATCGATGATCTTTCCAGCCAGGAGCATAAGGGACGATCGACGATTGCCCGTGAGCTTATTCAACAGGGCTTGCAGTTTCGGATGATAAAACAGTACCGGGAGGGGAAGCTGTCCCTGGGAATCCTGGCAAAGAGCCTTGATGTCTCGATCGGCGAGGCAATCGATATGCTGGCCGAGTTCGGGATAGAATCGCCTGTTGAGTATGAAGATTATCTCAAGGGTTTGGATGTTAAGTGGTAATTATTTTGTGATGTTTCATTAATCATACCTTCACGTCGGTTACCGGTCCTGATCCTGACCACTTCGTTGGTGAGTTTAGATACATAACGTTCGGCATGTCTGCGATGGGCAGAGTGCTTGTGATTATTCATGCCGACGCAAAAGACACAATCAGAATAATGAGTGGTCGTGTGGCGAGCAAAGGAGAACGAAAGCTTTATGAAGAAGAACAAACCATCATCTCAAAATGAACTTTGTGAGGAGTACAGGCGAGCGGATTTCACCGGCCCGCTGGTACGAGGTAAGTATGACCACCCGGTTGCGCGAGGCATCGAACATCATTGTCCTGAAACCAGATGTTGCGGCGGTATTTCCTAACGGAGAAGCAGTCAATAAAGCCTTGCAATCCCTGATCGCAGTTGCTCGAGCAACGACGAGTCTGAAAAAGCGGCCAAGCGTGCGCGACAATAAAGTCGGTCTGCCTAGCCTCGTGTTTCAAATAGTAAGATAGCGCAGTTAAGAAAATCGCAATTCAATGGTTATTTCTTCAGACCTCTTCGATGCCTACCTTAACTGCCCATCCAAGTGGCGGTTCCGTTTTAAAAATGAAGTGGCTACTGGCATATGTATTCTCAGGTCCACACAGGACGTGTGGAATTCATTTATTCTGGTCAAGACAGGATATGTGTGGAGTACGTGTGTATGTCCGCACATAATGTGCGGATAGTGTTGAGATATTAAATTATATATGAAAATCATACGTAAAATTTTGTGAAAAAAGGCGCTCAAAGAGCCCGCCCGACGGTCAGAGGTTCAAAATCCGGCCCCGTCGCCAAACGTATCAGGAGGTTACCGTATTTACTGCAGCCCCTTTTTTTATCAGGACAGTAACAAGACAGCTACAGGAAAGTTCGACTACCCGCTCATCACCCTTGCAGCATGCCAGTTTCCCACTCCGGATATCCTCTTGCACACCTTGAAATCACTTCGCTCAGGCAGGTTATAATGGCGTTGTCATTATTTCCGCACCAAAAACGGATAAAGCCTGTGCATCTGTCATTGAATATAGTTGACATCTGATGAGAGGGAGTGCTATCTTATAGACATCTATTAGAAAAGAGGGTGCCTTGGTATACGAAGACTTTGATTGGGACGCAGCCAACATCGAACATATAGCTGAACACAACGTCACTCCGGATGAAGTAGAAGAAGCGTGCGTGGGCGACCCGTACACGCGCAAGACCGGTGAGGGCCACTATCTAGTTTACGGAGCCACTGACAACGGCAGATATCTTTTCATTGTTGGCATTAATAAGGGACGCGGTGTTTTCAGGACCATTACGGCACGAGACATGACTGATCGGGAAAAATCATTGTATAAGAGGAGATGATCCGTATGAGTAAAATGAAAAAAATACCTAAATTTAAATCAGAAAAAGAAGAGGCCGATTTTTGGTCAACACACGATAGTACCGGGTACGAATCAGAAGAAACGAAAGTCAAGTTTGTACGTCCTAAGAAAAAGCTCGTATCTCTCAGGCTGGACGATAAAACGATTCATCAGCTGAAAAAAATCGCGGAGAGCAAAGGTATAGGTTACCTTCAACTGGTCCGCATGTGGGTGCTTGAAAATCTCAGCAAAACAAAGGCCGCTTGATTAATGTTAGAAGCATATCAAGTGTTTTAGTTGGGTGGAGTCTGCGTTATCGGCGTTCCAGTAGTTACAGCAGGTTCTGTCGAAACTTGCTTGAATGTTGACTAGTCCTCGTCGTTCTTCATAACAAAGTAGTCGCCGGTTACAGCCATCGTATGAGGTTGAAGATGTTGATTGCTCAGTAGTTGCACCCCCGGCGTAATCGAATCGCCGTTCATTTCGAAGGCCTACTTGGAGCGCCGTAAAAAAACTGTCTGCTCCCTGGTTTGGTATTTTTCTCCAAGGATAAACCCTGAGGCAACTGTTTGTGTGCTAACCCTTCAACAAAGCTGTTGTTCGAAATGGGTAAATCACTCGGCTACACTTTTGACGAAATGCATGTTAAACGAGCGATCTATGCACCAGAAGCTCATGCCCAGAATGAGAATGAAGCCTTGCTTATTCGGCGAGGTTTAATCGGGTTGCTGTCTGGAAATGCCCGTCTTAAAATGGACGTCACAAGCCATCCTGTCCGTGAAGAAATGCTTGCGGAGCAGAAGGTCCTTAGGGATGGGATACAAGAGTTGATCGATGGAAAGCGGAAATTAGGAGTTTTTATTTCCCGTGAAGCCGATAGTAAGCAAAAGGATACGTAACAATCCGATGGAATAGCCCGTTACGCGTCTCTTCCCCCTTTTCATACCAGCTGTATTACAATCTGCTTAGGCGCACCTACCCTGCATTGAGGAAAAAGATAGATATGATTTTAATGTTCATACTCTTCTACCACCCAACGCCGATGAGTTACGTAATCGATAAGTGCTCCTTCGCTTTATAGACGCGACCGTCAAAGACCGATCCGGCTTCTGTTTGAGAAGGCGGAGGAATCGTCTGTTCATCAAACTTCACTGCATCTTACTTTTCAAAGAGCTTCGAGTACGTCCCGTACCCGTCCTTTACCAAGTCCTCCTTGGGGATGAACCTGAGCGCCGCGGAATTCATGCAGTAGCGCAGGCGCGTCGGAGCCGGGCCGTCGTTGAACACATGACCAAGGTGTGAGTTGGCATGTTTGCTTCTTACCTCTGTCCTGACCGAAACCAAACTGCGGTCCTCTTTCGTCACAATGTTGCCGGGTACGAGTGGCTTGGTGAAGCTCGGCCATCCGGTGCCTGAATCGTATTTGTCGAGGGAGCTGAACAGGGGCTCGCCGGAGACGATATCGACATAGATCCCTGGTCTGTGGTTGTCCCAGTACTCATTGCCGTAAGGCGGCTCTGTGCCTTCCTGTTGAGTCACATTGTATTGTATCGGGGTCAGTTTTTTTCTCAACTCTTCTTTGGACTGCTTCACATAAACAGCTGTATTATTGGCTTCATCATTCTCTGTGTGTATCATGGCCTCCTTTCCCCAAACCTTTTTTAGGTACTGATCGCGGCCCGAATTGTACCGGTAAAACTTATACCGGATCGGGTTCTTTTTCCAATAATCCTGATGGTACTCCTCAGCACGGTAAAAGGGGCCGGCAGGTCGGATCTCAGTAACGATTGGTTTATTGAACCGCCCCGATCGTTCAAGGTCCTTTTTCGATTCTTCCGCCAGCCGCTTTTGTTCCTCGTTATGATAAAAGATGGCGGACATGTACGACGGCCCTCGGTCAACGAACTGACCACCGGCGTCAGTGGGGTCAATTTGTCTCCAGAACACATCAAGGAGCTTCTTGTAGCTCACCATCGCAGGATCATACATGATTTCCACGGATTCCAGGTGGCCCGTGGTTTCGGAAGTCACATCCTCATAGGTAGGATTAACTGTATGCCCGCCGGTATAGCCGGAGATAACCTCCTTTACTCCGTCCAGTTTCTCGAAAGGCGGGGTCATGCACCAGAAGCACCCTCCCGCGAAGGTCGCTTTATCAAGAGGCGGCATAGTACCCGCGTTGGCTTGGGTTACAGTGAGCGGCAGAACCAGTAATATCCCCATCAATAATTTCTCAAGCATGGTCAGTTCCTCTCTTTCATCTTCATTGTTTCCACATACGTCCCTGCCTTCTTCAAGGCCGTTTCCATCTCTTCAATCGTGATCACCTTCGGATCGTAATAAACAGTATCTGTCTCATGAACATAATGAAAGCCTGTCTCGATCTTCTCAATTCCCCTTAGCCCCTGCAGGGCCGCCTTGCCTTCGTCATAGCACTTGACCTTGAAGATCACCTTCGACGTTCCCGCTTCCTGTGCCAAGGCTACGCGGTCACCTGAGAACAAGGACAGGTATGCCGTCCTGACAGCTCCGCCTGCATGGGTGAGCAGCACAATGAGCGCGAAGACGAACACCGCTATGCCTGTGGCGATAAATTTTGTCTTCATAAACCCCTCCCCGAGAGAAATGTCTCATGAACTTGTTTCGTCACAGGTTTTCCTCTGTGCCCTTTGTAGTTTCATGATTTATCCCTCTGTTTGATTAAAAGATACCTTTTTAAGGTCACGAAATCATCACAATGGGATAATATGATGGTCACGTGGATGTATAAACCTAAAGACTGATTGGCTATGGGCGAATGGTTATGGAAGGTCCCGGTTAACGGGAGGTTGAAGGAGTTAAGGGATAACCGGCGCGAAAAACGCGCCAGTTATCTCAGAACTTCTGACTTTTGCTAAACAGTCCGGATGCCCCGCTGGGAGCGGGCGGCATCGCTTCAACGATCTGTGGGGTGTTGCTCCCGTCATAACAGCGCACTGTGAAAGTGTGTTTGCCCGGCTCGAACGGCCAGTCATAGCGCCAGATCACCCATGTCATTTGCGACAAAGGAGTTCTAATCTCAGCCGTCTGCCAAGGGCCGTCATCAACCTGAACCTCGACCTTCGAGATTCCGCGGGCGCCCGCGTGGGCGATGCCGCCGATGGGCACCAGTTTCCGCTGGTCAGCGCTGATTATAGTCATATCGACAGCGATGGTGTCGATCACGGACGTTGCCTTCATCTTTGCGACCTTGTCCCAGCCACGGACCACCCAGTAGCCCGGTTCCCAATGGTCCATTGCCTCGATGGACTCAATCCATTTGGGCTGTTTCATCCCGTGTACGTCCGGAATGTAGATCCGCAGCGGAAAGCCATGGTCTTCAAGCAGCGGCACCCCGTCCCAGGAATATGCCAGCATTACCCGCTCGTCTGCCACGATCGTCGCGAGGGGCAGGGTTTCCCAAAATCCGTCTGCTGAACTGATTTTCAGGTGCGTGGCGCTGGGCTTCAGGCCGAGGTCAGGCAGGAGGCTCTTCAGGCTGACACCGGTCCAGCGGGTTGTTCCTATAAGATCGCCACCCACCGGATTGGAGATGCAGGACAGAGTGACGAATTGGTGCAAGGGTTCATAACGCTGGATGTCGTCCAGGCTGAAGGACAGAGGCTTTTCGACATGGCCTCCTATTTTGAGCCGCCACATCATGCCATCGATCTTCGGCGGGGTCGTGTTGATGTCAATGCGGTAGTGCCGCTCCAGGGGGGTGAATTCGGGTCGTGTGCCGGGTGCAGGTTTGACCGCGGCCCCGGCGTTCGGCAGGACGTGCGTTGCGGACCAAGGCATCAGACTCGACAGTTTCATCCGGCTGTGGCGCTCCGACAGAAGACCAACCATTGCCCCGCTCACCGTGATGGTCGCAGTGAACCCCGCAAGCCGGATCAGGAATTTACGCCGGCTGACCCGCTGAACGGATGGCAGGTCCGAAACCCGTTCAACGGACGCGCTGAGGTCGGACAGTCGCAGGTAAGACACACCGAAAGCCATCCCCCAGGAGGAAAAGACGAACAGGATCCAGAGCGCGCTAACCATCGGCGGGGCAACGGCTGTCTTGCCGAGATAGGAACTGATGAGCACGGCGGGAATGGCAGCGAACAATCCAAGGAAAAAGCCAGACACGTAAGCATAGCGGCCTCGCAGCACGCGCAGCACGCTGAAGAGAATGGCGCCGGCAACGACGCCTGTGATGAACAGGCCGGCAATCCCCATCGTCTGCTCAATAATCTTGGCGGCTACAGATGTGGGACCCAGGTGCAACCCCCGAATGGCAGCAACCATGGCGCTGATGATAAATTCGATGAACGCTCCAGGCAGTACGCGGGTCGTCCAGTCGAATACATCAAAAGGGACGAAGGGCAGGTCCGCCAGCCTCCATCCCGCGTAAAAGACGGCGATCAGTGCTGCGGTCAGCAATGCCCCGACCATTGAGCCCATAAGAGCTCCTGGCGTGCCCCGCATCTTCATAGTCTTTCCTCTCTTTCTTAATGAATAGGGTTGTTATGACCCACGTTCGGTAGTCCTCTGTTACTATATCAACAGGATAAATGTCAAACGGAGAAATGAATAGGAATCCCGTGAATTCGACCAAGGACCCCTGTGTCCATACACTAACGACTAGTTCGATCCCCGCTTGATCGTTGAAGGCATGTAGCCAGACTGGGACTCATCCGGTCCCCCGGCAGGAGCCTTGGGACATACGTCATAGAGGTAGGCGGCTGTCCGCAGGTATGGCACCGCTCCACTTCCCGGTGATTACCCAGATACTGCTGTACCATGATGATGAACGCGGCATGGCTCCACATAAAGGGTAACCAAAACCACATCTCCAGTAAAGGGATTAACCTGCTCTGCGAGGACCCCTTAAGACAACGCCCTTTCGCAAGCGCAGTTCAAAACGGCGACTGACTTTCGCACCTCAACCTTGTTCTTTGCCTTTTGATCAGATATGCATACCATAATGTACAGATGATTCAAGGGTTCCCGGGGATGTCGGCACGGTCACGCTCTGATAGCGGTCGAATTCGTACCTCGCCAACCCACCGATCTCTGTCTGACGCCAGAGCTTTTCTTTCAGCGCTTTGATGGTATTGACAATCTTTCCATCCGATGCCGAGAAAACACCGAAGGGGAAGAGTCCGCAGAGGCTTGCATCAAACCTAAAGTCCTTCTGCAGTGAGCCAACACGCTCGGAAACTCCGTTCATGAAAACATGGCCTTGGGCGTGGTTCTCGCTGCCCATGCTTGGAATGCAGAAGTCCCGCACAAGCCCTGACTTATCAGACAGAATCAACAGAGAGCCATACCTTATTGGTATGTCCCTCGGCATGTCATCCTGCCTTTTCGAGGCTTAACTACAAAGGAGTGAGAACAACGCGATAAGCTGGCCAACTGGATATCTTTCAACGATTATATCATATACACGCGTGGACAAGTATGGCAGGTCAAAGGATCATGTTGTCACATTATGCCGGAATGAAATAGGATACATGTAAATGCTTAAATGAAAAAGATATTCTTGCCAGTGCTGAGAACCAAGGAAAAAAGTCAAAGGGCAATTGCAATAAACATTGCAGTGTAAGAAACCCCCAACTCCCGCTGGGGGGAGTCATTCGCCGCCTTCTAGGCCGTCATGGTTTTTGTTTTTCTCAGGTTTAGATATTTTATGTAAGCGGATATTGACAACATTGTTTCAGGACAATCGCTATGGCATTCCAAATACTATATTCTATGAAGTCTCCTCGTGTAACTCGCCCACCCGGGGATGGGGATCTCGTTAATTTTACAAGCAAGCCTGACGATCTTAGGCTGAGCCGACACATCTCCAAACAGGAGGCAGGTTTTTTGTGCGGCCTGATCAAGTACCATAAGATCGCATTCTTTCTTTAAGGAAATTCAGTCGGCTTACAGCTTCATTTCATCATGCCTTCATTCATTTTTTTGCCTTTGTCCATCATCATCTGACCCTCTTGCATCATCATGTCGCCCTCTTTCATCATCATGTCGTTATCCATTTTACCTTTTTTCATCATCTTTCCGTCTTTCATCATCATCTTACCATCCTTCACCATCATGTCGTCCTTCATCTTTTTTCCGACCTTCTCCATCATCTTCCCATCCTGCATCATCACGTCGCCCTCTTTCATCATCGTGTCTCTATCCATCATGCCTTCCTTCAACTTCTTGCCTTCATCCATCATCATCTGCCCCTTCTTCATCATCGTATCGCCCTGTTTCATCGTCATGTCATTGTCCATCATCTTCTCATCCGCTTGGACGAATTTGATCCCCATTGAAAGCATCAGGACTATCGTGGATATAATTACTGTGGCAAATACAAATGTCTTTTTCATGGAAAATCCTCCTTTAATTGTTTAATAAATTCTAAAACTTGTTTTCAGACAGCCAACAGAATTATTTGCAGAAACTTAAGAGGCACCCGCAATTTTCCAGGCCATGACTTCATAAGATTGCTTTTATCATTATAGATCCTCCTTTTCAGTTAAGTTCGATTTTTCCGTTTATTCGATCATTGCGTTTTATTGCAATTTACTACCTGACAAGCGAAATCAGCGTCAGATCGGGATCTCCACTTAAGATCGAGAATACAGTTGTGACAAGTAGAACATTGATAATTTAAGTGAAATTAAAATGTCCTTTTGAGCTCTCTGCAAAGACAAGGGTGCACTGTATACACGCTGCACCCCCTCTCTGTTTTTGACCACTGATGCCCCTTTGTTTGTTCAGTCACCTGTCTTAGCGTGCCGCTATGCCTTGTGCAAAAATAGAGAATCCACCAGGGATTGTACCCAAATTTTTCAAGCTGCCGTCGTGTTCAATATGGAACATGTCTACAGTTCCATTCGCAGGGTCCAACGCATAGAGAAAACGTCCGTTACCTGTTATGGACATATCGAGAGGCGTGTTTCCCGTGCCAGCAACACCGTTAAGCAGAGTAAGGGTCCCCTCTACAGTCATGTCTGTATAGGCTGAAATGGAGTGGGTGCCCGGGTTGTCAGTAAATATTTCTCCGCGCTCATTGCCAGCTATCCAGCAGGCCGCTATCTGCTCGTTGGGCACTGATCCGCTAATCACCTGCAAGGTGTCATCTGGCTGAATCTTGTAAGACGAAACCGCATTGGTGCCCGCTTCAACCACCAGCAGGTGCCCCCATTGATCAAAAATAAACCCAAAGGGGGTAACGCCGTAGGATGGTGAAGTTACAGGGGTCGTGCCTGGCAATCCGTCATGGCCTACGGAGTAGACGAGAATCTTATTGTCTGCTTTATCTGTAACTACCAGTGTCTCGCCCTCTGGATCGAATCCCACCTGGGCAAATCCTCCGGCTCCCAACGGCCGAGTGGACATAGTGAGAGCGATCAACTTACCTGCATGGCCTAGGCTGAATCCAGTAATGTTCGGAGAGCCCCCGGCATTCAGGACGTAGACAAGGTTATGGAAGACGGTCACGCTCACAGGAAATACTCCACCAGAATCAACCTTGTCGACCAAATCCAGCCCATCTCGCAGGACTCTGAAGACGGAAATTTCATTACTTCCTGCATTAACAGCCACGAGCCAACTGTGGTCCTCGCTGAGCACGAGTGACCCCTGTGAACCCAGTGGATCTAACGCGCTGCCGGAACCGGTCCCGCCTGTTGCTATTGAGCCTGCATTTGTCAAATTGCCCTCGTAGTCCCGATCAAAAAAAACCACTTCATTACCACCGGCGGCATTAGTCATGGCGTACACAGCCCCGGCCTTTTCGTCGTCTCGCGCGCCGTCTGCAAAGACTTCGATGGCCAAGATCATCAGTATCGCTGCAGTCATAACTGCTACTAACATTTTCTTATTCATTGTTTCCTCCTTGTCTTCATTATTGAAAATTGTCTGGAGGCACTCTGCCTGATTAGTAAACAGTGACGCACTAGATCCACCTCATGTCCTACCTTTAGCATCCCTCCTTTCGCTGATACTTATTATGACTCGTGAGCAATGACACATATGAAGCAGGATGATTTATAAACCGCATTGCTATATTCTTCGTGGTTACCAAAGCGAGAGCAGTCGACAAATATGCAATTAACGAAATGAGTGATCCAGGAACGTTGGTTTAAAGCCGCAATAAAAATCAGACTGATTGTAATTTTTCTTATTTGTTTAAATCGGCAAGTGCAGAATATCGGATTTTTTTAAACTTTACTTTCAAACTTGTGGAAAGTATAGCTGACGAAGGTCACGAAATCATCACGGAAGGATAAAATCTTGGTCACGATAAAGGCTAATTCTAAAGACTGGGTCTCTCAAGTTCGATCTTGTGGGATTATGCTTGAGTTTTATAAACAGGCAGGGTGAACGTAAAGGAAGTGCCGACATTGACGGCGCTTTTAACTTGGATATCGCTCCCGTGGAGTTCCAGGATTCTCTTGACAATGGCAAGACCAAGCCCGGCCCTATCTGCGGCCTTCGGACGTTCTCCCTTTAGCCGGGAAGAGCGGTCAAATAGTTGCACAATATCCTCCGGCCGGATGCCAGAGCCAGTATCCGAAACCTGCATTTCCATTCGTTCGTCTTTGGGAATGACATTGACACAGATAGATCCATCTTCACCAGTATATCGGACGGCATTTTCTATAAGATTTTCAAGTACGCGTTCGCATAACCCAATATCAGCGAGCGCCAGGGGAAGGGATCCCGCAGCGTTCGTGTGAAGATTGATTTTTTTCATCTTGGCAACGAGCTGGAACTTCTGCAGAACATCCTGAATGAGTTCGCCCAGAGAGAACGGCTCGAAGCTAACCTGAACATCAGGAGAATCCAATTTTGCGAGTTCAAATAGTTCGGAAACGAGTTTTCCTAATTGCTCGGAACGCTTGATGGCAATCGTGAGATAGCTCTGATGTTGCTCAGGCGTCAACCCTCCTTCCTTAATGAGCAGGGTCTCGAGATAGCCCTGAAGTGAGGTCAGCGGAGTTCGAAGATCATGCGCAATATTCGTCACTAATTCCCGCCGGAGCGCATCGGCCTCTCTAAGTTCCTTTATTTGGTGAACGATGCGATCGGCCATATGCGTGAAGATCGTCCCGAGCCGGTCGATTTCGTTTCTTGAGCCGGTTCGAAACTGGCTCAATAAATCAGGAGGCCCTGAGAAATCACTCTGTCTGAAGGTTTCCATGGTCGCGGTTAGACTCTGGAGCCTTCGAGTCATCCGGCTGAAGAGAAGAAGCGCGGTCAGTAAGGCAAACAGCAATACTCCTGCTGCAGCCCACACACTGAGACGGAGGATGTAGCTGCCTTGAAGCATCTGGGCGACTGTATCAAATTCCTCGCCACCCAAGATAACGTAGACGTATCCTTGCATGCTGCCTTCCAGAGCGATTGGTGAAACGGAGAATATTTTCTTATGTGTAAGATCGCGCGGATCGTCACCCATAATGGGTAAAGAGGATGTTCCGTTCAGAAGCTGTTTTATGGGACTTAATGAAACAGTCTGCCGTTTCATCTTTCCAGGAGGCGCGGAGAACGCCAGGATAGTGCCGTTCGGATCGAGGAGATAAACCTCGATGCCAGGGTTCACGACCATCAGCATGCGAAAGATATCCTGAAGGGATTCTTGATTGACCCGACCGTCTTTTATCAAGATTTTTTCCATCGCTAAATTCTGCGCTAGCGTACGGTTGAGTTTCTGGTTCACCTCCTGAAAATACATCCGGGTAGTGTAGAGCGTCAGCAGGATGTAAAGTACTCCTATCAGACAGAATATCCCCACGAGCACAGCGGCCAGTTTGAAGTAAAGGGTTTTAAACATAAGCTTATGCCTTTCGTGTTTCTTCGGGATCGGAGAACTTGTAGCCGACTCCAAAGACGCACAAAATGTGAAACACCTGAGCAGGGTTGTCTGTGGCCCTCAGACAGTTGATATGAATATTGCCATCACGTTCGTAGCCCTCATCCTCGTAACCCCGAACTAAATTCAGCAACTCCTTGCTTACGTGAAAGGTTATTACTTTACGGATTTGGTCCAGACCGCATACATGATTCATGCGCAGTCGTCTAATCAAAGGATACCCTGCAATGGTCACAAAACCATCACAGCAGGATAATATGTTGATCACAGGAAAAGGGAAGTACTAAAGGCGCAATTGGTCACTACCGGTCATGTGCTTACGTTATAACTGAGAGTTGTAAACCGACAAGCGGACGTAAAGGTCGTTCCGTACAATAACTAACTACGAACTTCGTTGGGGCTCTCATGCAGTTCGAGGATTCTCTTGGTGAATACATCCGGGCGGTGTACAGCGTGAGCAGGATGTACAGGACGCCGATCAACAAGAACAGCTTGATTGGAACGGCAGCAAGTCTGGTGAAAGGTTTTTAGACACGACGCTACCCCTTGTCCATATCTGCTGAATCGGAAAGCTTATAGCCAATCCCCCTCACACTCAAAATGTACCGAGGTTGGGCAGGGTTTATCTCGATTTTGGCCCTGAGGCGGTTAATATGGGAATTGACCGTGTGCTCGTAGCCCTCATACCCGTAACCCCAGACTAAATTCAGCAGCTCCTTGCGTGTGTTCACCCTTCCTGGACAATTCATAAAATGGAGTAACAGGTCGAACTCTTTGGCTGTCAACATTACAGGATTTCCTCGGAGAGTAACATTCCGCTTTTCAACATCAACCACGAGATCGCCTGCCTGGATCGTTTCGTGCGATTGATGCGCCGCCTCCAACTTAAGCGCCTCCACGCGACGGAACAGAGCCTTAACCCGCGCCATAAGTTCGCGAATGCCGAATGGTTTTGTCAGGTAATCGTCTGCTCCGATCTCCAGGCCGAGAACCCGGTCAATCTCGGAAGACCGAGAGGTCAGCATTAAGACGGGAATGTAGGTCGCGGCGGTTCTCAAACGCCGACAGATCTCCAGCCCGTCTATGCCTGGCAGCATCAGATCCAGAATAATCAGGTCGTGTTTCTTCGAGAGGGCTTGCTCGAAACCAGCATTGCCGTCAAAGGCCAAATATGCTTCGTATCCTGTATCCCTCAGATGAAGCTCCACAAGATGAGCGATATCTTTATCGTCTTCAATTATAAGAACTCTGCGAGGCATACTTTTCTACTCTTTCAGCATATTTGTCTTGATAATAGTAAAAAGTATATCATAAAAATACCGGAAAATTTTGCTGCTACTCTGAAAATACTCATTCCCAGTTATTTAAACGATAAGCTTCCGGTTTCGCATTTCTATTGCTTTCAACAATGGAAAGGTGGGACAATTTACCATGGCCGAACTGCACGATCCCACAATATCCCGTTTCCAAAGATACTCGATACTCCTGCTGGTGCTGGTTGCCGGTACCGCGGCCTACTTCGCAATTGAAAGGGGGCAGCATACCATGAGCCCGAGCGCTTTTGCTTCCTCTCCCAACTCTTCGAAACCCCTGATCGACACCTTCGCGCCAAAACAGATCGCTACGGCCACCTTTGCAATGGGCTGATTCTGGGGCCCGGACTCCCGGTTCGGGAGCCTGGCTGGCGTTGTCAGGACGCGCGTGGGGTACGCAGGCGGGAAAAAACAGAACCCCACCTACCATGCTCTCGGCGACCATACCGAGACCATCCAGATCGACTACGATCCCTCTAAGATATCGTACCGCGATCTGCTCAGGGCCTTCTGGACTGGTCATGATCCTACCTATCAAAACTGGTCCCGTCAGTACGCCTCCATTATCTTCGTGCACAACGTCGAACAGCGGCGGGAGGCCGAGGAAACGAGAACAGAGGTCGAACAGGAGCGAGGCAGGAAGGTCTATACTGAAATCGACGCGTACAGTGGCTTTACTCTTGCCGAAGACTATCATCAGAAGCACAGTCTCCGTCAGTTCCCGGCCTTCTACGAAGAGCTCAGCCGCCTCTATCCTTCCTTTAACGGCTTCGTTGCTTCGACGGCCGTAGCTCGGGTGAACGGATATCTCGGTGGCGAGGGCTCCTATGAGGAACTCAAAAAGGAAGCGGACAGTCTTGGTTTGTCCTCGGCGCGGAAAGAGGAACTCCTCCAACTCGTAGAGCGGCAGAGGGGTAGGCAGGACTGTCCAATACCGACGAAGGGTCTTGCCGCAGGCGCTCACTGATCGGAAAGATCCCTTTGGGGCAGATTCTCAACGTTTGTATGATCGGGAAGAAGATTATGTTGCAGCAATAGATTCATATACACAAGCACTTAAGTTCAGTGAGGATTTAAATCTCAGCTGACACGATCGTCTCATTTCGTATCGACACTGCTGAATTTACATTATAAACCAAAAGGAGAAAACGTGAAAAAAGCACTTGTTGCAGCAGCACTACTATCACTGACACTTGCAGTACCCGCATTCGCAACTGAGGGTGGTCAGACGCCGAATACGCATAGCCAAGCCTTAGTGCTCTTTGAGCAGGGAGAAAGCTTACTTCAAAGCGACAAGTACGGAGAAGCCAAAAAGGCTTTTACCGAGGCGATTGCCCTGAATCCAAATTATGCTGAAGCCTATGACAGCCTAGGGAAAGTTTTTATGCTGCAATTAAAATACGATGAAGCAACAAAAGAATTTGCCAAAGCAATCAATCTCAACCCTGACGACTACACGGCTTACTTCAATCAAGGAATTGCATTTTATCATTTGGGGAAAACTAACGAGGTCATCCATAATTTCACTGAGGTTATTCGCCTCTACCCCAATAACCAGGCCGCTTACAACATTCGCGGCATTGCCTATTTCGAGCAGGGAAAACTCGACGAAGCTATCCGCGACTATTCAAAAGCCATCGAGCTCAATTCAGGCTATACTAAGGCGTATAATAATCGTGGAATTGCTTATTTGCGACAGGGGAAAACTGCTGAAGCAGAGCGTGATTTCGTTAAATCTGGACAACCTATGCCTGGAGCAACAGGAACGCGTCTTAACGAATGTGCCTTTTAATTGCAGGCAGAATATATTTGATAATTTATTATTTAACCCACCTGATGTGATTGGGCAGTTGTAAATGTTTGTGAGACCTGCAATATTGAAAACACAGGAATCTAAACGGGAATTTAAACCAACACCGGTCCGCTTGACCCGCCTCCTGGCGCTTCGCGCCTAGCAGAGGGAATGCGCGGACCAGAGTGCAAAAAGTCGGGGAAGAACGCCAGCCGGCCCATGGTGTGACGGCTGCTTTTGGACCCAACCAGAGCAAGAAAGACCGTTTTTGTAGAGTTCCTCAAAAAAACTTACCATCTGCAGTTTTCGCAATTAATTCATCCGCCAGCATATGTTTCTCCCCCATGCAACGATTGGACAAGGCGTCTTTATTGGCGCCAATAGTGTAATTAGCCCAGGATGTATTCTCAAGGACCACACATTCATCCACAGCGGAGTGACCGTAGGGCATGACACGATCCTTCACGACTACGTGCGTTTGAATCCCGGATGCAATATAGCCGGCCATATTGAAATATATGACAATGTGGAGATTGGCCCTGGCGCAAACGTAATAGAAGAACTCATTATTGGTAAAAGCGCTGTGGTTGCGGCCGGAGCAGTCGTTATCAGGGATGTAAAAGAAAAAACACTAGTTGCAGGTGTTCCAGCGATTGTAAAGAAAGTCTATGATAGACGAGCCAGTGAAATGCAAACATTAAAATTATAGTCGCATCAGGATAAAGTGTAGGAAACCCCACTATGTTGATATAGGCTGGTTTCGCACTGAAAGGGAGGTTCGGGCGTGAATATTCAGGAAGTCAGAAGCATAGCAAGAAAAATGGGGATTGACACAAGGAAAGTGACTGTGACAGACCTTGTCAGGGATATTTAAACAGCAGAAGGGAACAGACCTTGTTTTGCTACATCCTCTGTTCAGACATGTGGTCAAATGAATTGCATGTGGCGTTCAGATTGCAAGTAGGATTTTAAAATCAGATTAATAAAAGTTGATACTTATTTCCTCCGTGAGAGAGCATCACCTGTTCTCTGCTATTACCCTAATTCAAATCCTATAGGAGCCTGTGCATAAATCACATGAAATATTTATACGAATATTATAGTATTGGCCATCACGCGTATAAGGAGACGCTCGATGGCCTGCAATTTCAAAGACTGCAACCGAAAGAGACTTTATAAGGGCAGGAGATATCCTTTATATCCTTCACAGGCTTTACATGAATCATATTGTCATCAAAACGCTTTTCAATTTTAATTGAGGAGGGAAGTTTCTGCATTCACCTGTAGAAAGACAGGGGAAATTATAATCACAGTTGGTAGTCTTTTTTATCGCTTCATTCAATTTAATCAAGAAACTTGCCACCACTTATTTTGTCAAATGGTTCATCGAACGCTCCTAAAGGGTATTCAAATATCGTCCGTGTATATGATATCTTTTTGCCGCAATTGCATTTAATTAGGTCTTCAGCGGTATGAATGGCTTCTGATCCCATTTCCCTGTCATTGTCGCTTTCAACTAAATCAAAAATGAGTTCAACGTTAATTCTATTCTTACATTTTTCACATTCTATAATCGCTGATGTTGGTGGCATTAGATTAAATTTCCTTTTGTTTTATTAGAATATCGGGAGCTTACAATAGTTCGATTACCCATGCAATTATAATCTTTGGGTTGGGATGTGATGTCGTCAGATTTACTGATAAATCGGTGCTCCCAGTGTTGAAGCAATGATATCCTCAACATCTTCATTGGTCAAGGCTAGTTCTTCATTCATTTCCCTAGCTCGGTCTTTTGCTCTGGTGTAGGTACATTGCCGGCGAGCCCAAAATGCTGCCCTCAGAACGGGAATAGCACTATGGGTAGCAGGAAAGCTCTTTCAATGGCAGTGAAACAAATTGACAATCGGAAGAGGCAGACGGCTTTAAGTTACTTGGTGGTGAATTTAAATTTTATCGGTAGGAACTCATTAGGACTGCCTGAACATTACAGATAAAAAAACGTACCTTGGGTTTAAAGTTACTCGAGGTGAATAGCATCTTCTTCCGCCTTAACAGAAGCATTAGGCTTCCCTCTTTGTAGCTGATGAGGGCTTGCACACTGCAATCTGGTTTAGGTGAATTAAATACAGTTAACCTCGACTTCAAAACCCAAGGTATTTCATGAAATGAATGGATGCTTTATCACATTCCTTATCAATATCGAACTTATTTGTGCTTATATTATTAATCTAGCACTTTAAATATAAAAGTCAAGGTGGGAGGAACCCCCTTTTCAGTTGCATAATCCTTATTGCTCCGTGTCTTGCCTAAGTCGGAAATGTGCGCCGTCTGAGTTAATGGACATCTGGTAGAAAATTGCGTCTCTAGTGAGCAGGACCCGTCACTGTAGCCACATTGTTCCGCACGAGGGAGTACAGATATGCCTTGCCGGCTCTCCGCTGCTGCACCGCGCCGAGATCGACTAGGGAGCCTAGAGCCTGAATTGCCCCCCGGTGACTGAGTCGCGCAAGCTCTCCTACCTGCCTGCCGTTCAGGGGTTGCGGAGAGGTAAAAAGAACACGAAGGATGCGGATTTTCGCAGGACTGCCGAAGACGGATTCTAGTGTGTTGCGGAACATCATGCATGGATACTATACTATCCATAAGAATATGCCAAGTATCCATTGTCAATTTTCTACTACTGGATATATTCCCTGGCCCTTGCCTCTTGACGGAAGGGCGTGAACGGCATATAGTCAGAATATCAGAAAATCATATTTTCGGAGGTGCCTATGCCCACAGTCCGCATTCGTGAGCGCGGCCAGGTAACCATACCTTCTTCCTATCGGAAGGACCTTGGCCTCGAAGAGAACGATTCCCTGAACGTGGTCAAGATCGATGAGATGCTCATCCTTACGCCGCGGAAACCCTTTGGCGACGCCGTGGCCAGGAAAGTCGAAGCCGGCATGAAGCGCAAGGGGCTGACCATGGACGATCTTCTGGACAATCTGAAAGAGCAGCGCAAAAGGTATGCTCGTGAGGCCTATGGCAAGGTCAAAGCCTAAAGTCTTTCTGGATTCAAGCGCGCTCATCGCGGGGGTCGCCTCCTCAAAAGGCGCAGCCCGCGAGGTCCTGCGTCTGGCGGAAATAAGGCTCATTGAAGCGATCGTGTCGCGCCAGGTGGTAGTAGAGGCCGACCGGAACATCACGGCGAAGCTCCCTGAATGGCTCGATGATTTCCGTGCCTATGTGGAAACGCTTGCTCCGGTACTTATCGAAGACCCTTCTGCCAGAGACGTCAAACGGTATTCTTTGCTTATCGATCCCGGCGATGCCCCGATCCTGGCTGCAGCGTCGGCGGCAGAGGCGGACTATCTTATCACCTGGGACAGAAAGCATTTTATGACGAAGGGGCCGCAGGCTCTCTCCCGTCCGAAAGTCATGACGCCGGGCGAGTTTCTGCAGGAACTCAGAACGTCGCTGAATGAGGGAGCATAACATTGCTTCAGCTTTTATAGCTACGCTGCTACTGTTGGTTCGTCCAAATGCTGGAACATCATAGAGATGTAATTTCTTTTTGTGACTTGCCCGGTGTTCCGGGAGACTTCATCGCGTATCCGGACCGGGAAAGCAACAACCATATTCATATCATGATCTTCTTTGGGAGTAGAATATGTAAAATCGCTTATGTTTTTAACCATGTCGTTGAGATTGCTTCTGAAAAAAGCACCACTCACGACGGCATTCATACAAACAAGAGGATATCCGGTGATACAGGCAGAGATTCACAACAGGCTGAATGTCATCGACTTATCCGAGGAGGCCTCGTACCCTGACCTCGCTCGGAAAGAGGATGTACTAACAAGCAACGTCTTTGGTATCCTCAAGAATTTCGACGTCAAGATTCTCAACAAGCTCCTGGAGGTCGCCAAGGTTCCTGTCAAGCTTAGCTACAACGACTTCTGCCTTGAATTTTGTCCCACTTTGTCGATGGTACTTAGCTTTGTGAGCGAAAACGAATTTGAGTACGATTTCGATCATATTGTTCTCGGCCTGTAACTTCAATTTTTTTATTCTGCTTTTTTATTTCCCTATAAGAATTGGCCGATTCCGTTTAATCCACGAACTTAATCCGACAAATCGACATTCATTCCGACGAATCTTCTGGGTCGCGTCGCTTCTATCGATGATCACATAATACAGCATGTATTTCTCATTTTATGATATAGTTTTATGTCATTTGGCCCCGATTGCCCACGGCGTATATACGGAAGCGTTCGTACTTCATGAAGGCGTTAAGCGCTGGACCTTTCAACATTGAAAGTTTCATATCGAATCTTTGTTCTAAACGACGTTGAATGTTTCTGACCTTGTTACTCGGAGTTCTGTGGCTGAATACCAATGAGTATGATTAAATTTCCTCTTCTTTTCGTAGCAGGTCTTGTTGCTGGGCTTATTGACGCCATGGCAGGAGGCGGTGGGATCATTACCATTCCCGTGCTGTTAGGCATAGGTATGCAGCCCCAGATAGCACTCGGAACGAACAAGCTCCAGAGCACTTTCGGCTCGGGAAGCGCCATGCTGCATTTTACCAAAGCCGGCGCTGTGGACATCCGGGATTGCGTGGCAGGAATCGTCTGGACCGCGTCTGGCGCTGCGGTCGGTACTATGGCTGTGCAGATGCTCGACCCGTCCTTTCTCCGCCGGGCAATTCCTGTCTCGCTCATCGCCATTGCCCTGTTCATGCTTTTCTCGCCCCATCTTGGCATTGCGGATGTCCGCGAACGGATGCGAAAGAATTCATTCTTCGCCCTATTCGGCTTGCTAATCGGGTTCTACGACGGCTTTTTTGGGCCTGCGTCTGGCACCTTCTGGGCCATGGTGTTCGTACTCTTTCTTGGGTTCAATTTGACACGCGCCACTGCTTACACCAAGGTAATGAACTTTACGAGCAACCTGGTCTCGCTAGTCTTCTTCCTGGGAGGTGGATTCGTATCTCTTCCTGTGGGGATCGTCATGGGACTAGGGCAGTTCGCAGGCGCGCGCATCGGATCGCGCTTGGTCATGAGCAAAGGCAGCCGCTTCATCCGGCCGGTTTTCATCGCCATGGTTCTTGCTGTCAGCGTAAAGCTCCTGTGGCAGAATTTTCGGTAAGGGATGCGTAAACTCACTGAAGGGCGTTCAGAAAGTTGATGCGGTCTTGATTGCTCTTGGAGACGGTTATTTTTATTGCTGCGAGAGTCGATGAGGTTCTGCCTGAGCTGCACCCCTGAGTTTGGGCGGTCAGGTCTACAACCCGAATGTCATCGGTTCAAATCGGGCCCCCTTTATGCACTGAACAATGAGGCCAGTGAGCTTTTATTATCGACTGTCGCAAACAACTTGCCAAGCACTCTTTTGATGGCGAGAAGAGTACCAGTCAACAAGCTGACGTATCATTTTTTGATACGATGTGTGATGCCTCTTGGCCTCTTTATTAAAGAATTCAACACTCGACTTTTTTAGAGCAAGCGTTACCTTGACATTGTCTTCTTTAAGTACCAACTGATCCGGTGGTGGCAGAAAATCGTTTATTACTTTCAATTTACCCATCGGTTCATCGGTGTATCACCTAACCCATTTATCAGTTTGACAGACTGGTTGGGCAGTCTCGCCATTTCTCTCTATTTTCTGAATTACTCAAAAAATAGCCCGTCCCTGTTTCTTGCCTTCTTTTAAATTGGCACTATCATTTAGTCCAGTCATCAGTCGCAGCGGCCGAACATTTGGCTGCGACGTCTTTTGCCATTTATAATGGAATGCCAAGTTTAGCGGCAACGTCCACCATAAATGGGCTGGTGACCGCGATAAGCGTTTTGCTATGCTTGTAAGTGAATAAAAACGCGCATTCGCATACCGAAAGCCAGCTAATAGTTCTGCTACGTTCATCCGCTTTGGTTGATAAACCACATCTCCACGACTATTATATTTGCTCCAGTCTCGCGTTAATATGCGTCCCTCGGCTTCCATATTTTGAAAAAGCGGGGTACCGGGAAATGGCGTTAGGATGTTGAAGGTTGCGTTCTCGACCCCCATTTTTTCCAAAAAATCGAGGGTATCCTCGAAAATCTCCGGTGAATCATGATCAAATCCAAAAACAGTTCCTGCTTGCACAGCAATTCCGTGCGCATGGATTCGTTCAATAATCTGGCTATACTCCTCCACCCGATTAAACCCCTTATTAACATCAGTCATGCTTTTTTGGGAGATTGATTCCAACCCCAGAAACAATTGCTTGCATCCGCTCTGCGCTGCAGCCTCCAAAAAGTCATCATCTCGACCGGCATGAACACTCGCTTGACTACTCCACCACTTACGATATGGAGCTATGGCGCGAAACAATTTTTTTGCGTACTCCGTATCACCGGCAATGTTATCATCCCAAAAAATAATTATTTTCCCCTTGAAAGAAGCATATTCTGCCGCGACCTCCTCTATCGGGCGCTTGCGCAGCTTATGTCGATACATGACAGCAATGGTACAGAAGTCACATTGGCCAGGACATCCCCGGGTCGCGAATAAGACTCCATTGGTATAGTCATGTCTGTGAAATAGATCCTTGCGGGCCATGGGAATGTTTTCAAGAGACAACACGCCGGTTTGTTGATACAGGCAAAGATACGATCCCGCTTCAAAGCCTTTTAAGAAATCTTCCCATAAACCCTCTGCTTCCCCGATAAATATCACATCTGCGTATTGACTGGCCTCTTCTGGCAGCAGCGTTACATGCGGACCGCCCATCACTACACATATTCCCCGTGACCTAAAACGTTTGGCGATATTATAGGCATGAAATGCACTTGGAGTATGAAATGTAATTCCAACCACATCTATGTTGATGTTCCAATCAAATTTATCCGCTTCTTCATCGACGTGAATCACCTCCCAGCCCGGTGGAACTCTAGCGGCCAGATAGGGCATGGTAATCTGTTGAAAGTTGAGGACTCGTGATCGCCTCACTCTCCGTATTTCCGGCGCAGAAGCCGTTATCAACAGCAGCTTTGGCATGTTTACTATAGAGTTGTCCAACCAGTTATTATCGAAACGGATACCATCACAATCAGAACGATTATCCGGCGTTAACGTGTTTAGCAATGAATATGCTAAAGAGATCAAGAAATTACGCAGAAGTATAAGCCTGATCTAAAATGATGTCAACGAGAGAGGCGAGATTGTCGATACTTACAAGTATCGAATGCAGGTTGACTTATAGCCTGATGAGTCTGTTAACTACATCGGGTAACGATGTCCTGATATTGACAATTACAGGTTGATACTTGATGTGTTTTAACGAATGGAAGCCACAACAGCTCAGGAAGTTTTTGTTGCCAGTAAAACCATCATCGTCATAATATCCAAAATTAAAAAAAGATTTTTTCACCTTCCTCGCAATTCTGGCCATCCGGCCTTCACCTACAATCTTGCAGCCATGTTGACAATAAATCTATGAAGAATACGGGTTCAAACTTTATACGAAAAAAAATAACCAGCGTGGCGCGATGGGTTAGATCCTTATACTCGCTTGATGAAGCGTAAGGCGAAAATGATCACAATCGCGCCGATGGTTGCAACGATAATTGCGCCGAGTAGACCCCCACCCAAGGAAACACCAAATGAGCGAAACAGAAAGTCCCCCAAGCAATGCGCCTACCACGCTCACGACGATGTCGCCGATGACACCGAAGCCGCCACCCTTTATGAGCTGTCCCGCTAGCAACTCAGCCACCAAACCAATCAAGATGAACCAAATAAATTCCATAATTATTCCGCTTCTACGATATTCGCTTCTTGCTTTAAGTATGTTGCCTCTTAGCGCTGTGAGGAGGGAGTTTCGATGAATTATTTGCACCGCGTATTTGAATGCTTTGCTCTATCTTGACCATCTGAGGTTGTTCACCCTGAGGGGCAAGTCAGATATATTAATCGATGCGCACCGAGTATGATCCGCTTTACGTCGTCTCTTTCATGGATACAGTTCGAAGTTAAAGTGTTACAAAGAATGGATATTTCGCGAGAGGAAGTAATGCATATGGAACGTTTCGAAAAGCAATTTATTATCCTTCCTTAATTCCCTCACTTTACCAACGCATAGTTCAAAAGAACATTCCCGTTTCCAAAAACACGCGTCTTTGTTAGCTTAAGAGAGAATCGGTCTTTCACTCCTTCGAACATAGTCTTTCCCTTTCCAATAACGATTGGATTCAGCAGGATTTGGTATTCATCGATTAATCGATCCTGCGCCAATTGCGACACAATGCTGCCACTTCCGAGCACGGTTAGGTCCTTTCCCGACTCCTGCTTCAGCTTTCGGATTTCCGTCAACATATTATCCTTCACCAGTCTCGTATTATTCCAATCAGCCTTGGTCAGAGTCCGAGAAAAGACGATTTTTTCAGCCTTGTTCATTCCTTGGGCCACGATTGGATCATTCTTGATAGCTTCTGATGTAGGCCAATAGCTCACCATGAGCTCGTACGTGACGCGGCCGAATAAGAGCGTATTACCAGAATTCGAGGCCATTTCTGCCAGTTCCTGGAACTCCTCATCCACATTATGCCAAGAGATGTCGCCTCCTTGGCCAGCAAAATAGCCGTCCAGTGTGACCAGATTGAATACAATTAATTTTCGCATGAATATCACCTCTAAAAAAAATGTTGGGCACACGATTATTCCGAGCACCAGGGACGCGAGTAGCTTTAGGCATTAATGCGGACAATCTACGGTTGCAGCTCTATATTGATTCTATTTCGCAAATTGACAAGTATAAAATAAAGATACAGTCAATAATAAAAAAACTGCTATGCTGACACCAGTGACCCCTGCTCCTTGTATCTCACTTTACACAGTTCTTATCCTCTTTCCCAGCGTGAAATAAATCGTTGCCCCTTTTCCAACCTCTCCCTCCGCCCAGACCCTTCCTTCGTGGCGGCGAACAATCCGTTCAACGATGGTGAGGCCAATTCCCGTTCCTTGAAACTCTTTTTCGGAATGAAATCGCTCGAAGGGTCGAAACATCCTCTCGGCATAGGCAGGAACGAACCCGGCGCCGTTATCTTTGACAAAATAAATATTCTGTCCGTCGTTTACCGTAGCACCGAACTCGATGAGAACATTCTCGGTCTTCGAGGTAAATTTCCAGGCGTTATCAAACAGATTGGTAAGCGCTATCTTCATTAGGCTGGGATCAACAAGGGCGCGCAGGCCTTCAGCGATTATCGTATCGACGTTTCTCGCAGGATTGGTATCGCGGAGGGTGGCTACAACGTCGGATGCGAGACTGCTCAGATCACAATCCATACGATCAATATCCTTACGTGATATACGAGACAGCCGAAGGAGATCCTCGATGAGCTGGCTCATCCGGTCCGAACCGTTCATGATGCGGGTAAGATAATCTCTGCCCTCCGTATCGAGCTTGTCCGCATAGCCTTCAAACACAATTTCAGAGAAGCGCGATACTGCTCGAAGGGGAGCTCTCAAGTCATGGGAGACGGAGTAGGTGAAGGCTTCGAGCTCTCTGTTGGCAGCGTCCAGTTCAGCAATCTGGCTCTTCAATTGCTCGTTAAGCACCCTTATCTGTTCCTCCGCCTTCTTTCGTTCGGTAATGTCCCTGACAAGCTCAATGCCCGCGATGATTTTACCGCTGGCATCACGTATGGGTGACGCAGTATTTTCATAATATAGAACACCCTTATCGGAGGACACCTTTCTTTCTGCCGTATGAATTTGTCCATCTTTGAAAGATAACTCAACGGGGCATCCCCTGCATACATGATCAATTCCCTGGAATGCCTTATAGCAAATTTCTCCGACATGATTTCCTACGATATTTGTCACGATTTCATTTTGATACATTAACCTGTAGTTCGTATCACGAATTGTGATGCCTTCACCAATCGCTTTAATAATTGCCTCGGATTTCAACCTCTCCTCTTCCGTTATTTTCATCGATTCTTGCAGACTTATTTCACAAAGCTTGCGTTTGGTAATATCACGCCATATTGAATGCAAAACTACGCGGTCGGAGAAAGACAACGCTTGAGTAATGACATGAATATCTCTGATTTCCCCCGTCTTAGTTTTGAGTTTGACCTCAAGCTCAGCGCTCCCGATGCCTATGATTTTCTTGATACTATTCAGCACCTCTTCTGGGCTTTCAACAGATTCGATGTCGGCTATACGGAGATTTTTAAATTCCACTCGTGAGTAGCCGAGCTGTCGGTGGGCAGCATCATTGAATGCAATAAACTGCCCCTTCGTATCAATGATTAAAATACCGTCAGGGGATTGGTTGAATACGGTTTGATATAGTAGTTCTGCCCCGGGGAGCTTTTCTTCTGGTCTTTGCTTTTCGTTTTTTATCCGTTTTACTCCTTCACCGTTGATCTCAGGTTATACTGTTTTTAGTTGAAATTGAAAAGAGTGGCTCCCCCGTGGCATAATCCACGGTAGAGAGAGAAAAAAGAAAGGAGCCACTCAATGAAGGATACCACAAGGAAGAGAAAAAAGGCAATACGAGGAATTGAAGAGGCATACGGAAGGCGGGAGATCATCGAACAGATGTATTGTGTCTTCGCAAAAGGGAAACAGGGTTTTGATGAATGCATGAAGGAAATGGGCAGAATGATGGCAGAGACGATCATGTACATCGAGCGGGAGGAGATTGCCGGCCCCGACTACCAGCCTAACAGTCCCGATCTGCGGAAGTGGGCTAGCCAGGGCGGTTCCGTCTATATCGGCGATCAGAAGATCCCGGTGACCCACCCTCGGCTTCGAGGTCCGGCGGGTGAGATTGTACTGCAGAGCTATCAGAAGATGAAAAAACCGGAAGTCTTCGCAGAAGAATTGCTTGGAAAGGTGCTTCGGGGCATATCATGCCGGAAGTATGCGGAGACAGTTGTAGATACGGCACGAGCATTTGGAGTGTCCGCCAGCACGGTATCGAGCCATATCGTCGCGGCAACAGCAAAACAGCTTCAGGAGTTTAAGGAACGGTCACTCACGTCATTCGTTCCCTTTGCGGTCTTTTTAGACACTGTTCACCGCGGCGGAGAGGCATTCATCGTGGCGCTGGGGCTTGATATTGCCGGAAAGAAGCAGACATTGGGGTTCTGGCAGGGGGCGACGGAGAACCATGAACTGTGTGAAGAGCTGTTTTCTGATATAGAGCGGCGGGGTCTGATACTTTCACGACGAATCATCTGGGTTACCGATGGCGGCAAGGGCGTAATCAAGGCACTCCGGGATCGCTTCGGTAAGAAACTCATCCATCAGCGGTGCACGATCCACAAGGACCGGAATATACAGCATCATTTGCCGAAGAAATACCGGAAAGGCGCACACTGGAGGTTCCGGACAGCCCTGGAGCAGAATAATTACGCGGACGCTCGTCAGATGCTTCTGGACATGGAGAAATGGCTTCGGGGCATTAATGAGTCGGCGGCTGATTCGCTCATGGAAGCGATAGAAGACATTCTCACCCTTCATCGATTGAAGGTCCCCGCTCTCTTGAGGAAGACGTTGCATTCTACCAATCCTATCGAGAGCATGTTTTCCACGGTGAGAAAAGCAGAAGGCAATATAAAGCGCTACCGCGACAGCAAGATGATGCAGCGCTGGCTCGCTTCTGTCCTCTTATATGCTGAACAAGGATTCAGAAAGATCAAGGGCCACGCCTTCATCGCGGACGTGATGAAACGGATCGAAGCGGAAGAATTAAATGACCTAACAGTCAAAGAGGCTGCGTAAAGGGGGATGGTTAGGTATGGCTCGGCCTCAGAAAACTCACATATGGCGATCCTACGAATCCGATTTTATAAACAGCGATGATTTACACCGTTGAACCGATAAAAATACTTTAGCCGAAGGGAACGGGCCACTCAGATAATTTCAACTAAAAGCTTGACCTCGTCGTTGATCTTCACCATAAACTTCCTCCCGTTCGATGCTGAATAATAAATCATACGGCTGAACTTGAAGCAACCGAAAAGGAAAACGAATACCGTTCGAAACATGGTATTGAAGAATCTCAATCTGCGACGTTAATTTCACAAGTACATTCGCGCCACAACTTCCCCAAAGTTTCACGTGAGGTACGGCAAGCCCTGCAAGCTGCTGACGTAATCCATCACATTAAATGGAGGACGATAGTAATCTGTGGGCGCCCTAATGCTGAACAGATCAAAATCGCCGGGATCTGGAGGTTCTTGAGGTTCCATAGTGTGATTTGATATCTAGCCTCGCGGAAGCCTGTATTTATGCTTGAGAAAAACAAGCAATCGACACTTTTTTTACATTTCCGACTGAGGCAAAACAAATCAATTCGCTGCGTCTCCCAACAACACCTGAAGAGCTACCCGCAATAAGTTGTAGTATTGACATTATTGACTAAAATAAAAAAGCCGAGCAGATCGAAAGAATTTATCCTTCGGCAGCTCGGCTGTCTTGGTCTTATAAGACCCGTGGCTTTCCGTCCCCCTCTCGCGAAGGGTTTGGCTTTTATCGGGGTTTATCTATTAACGGACAGTGGGGGATAAGTAATTACAATATAGCAGAGATCAAGTGTGAGCGCAGATAATAAATGGGGTATTTTGAGGGCATCTCATGAAATGATTAAAAAAGTGGCAGGCGTAAATGACATGATTACGAGATGAAGATTTGATGTTTCAACTGATTGCAACTTCAACAAGTGCAGGAAGGAACCCGCGATATTCTATATGAACCAAAATTCTTTTCTTCATCCGGAACATATTAAGCCTCAACGATAAAGACAACTCAGCTGATTCCACTCGTAGAGTTATTATTTGTTAGTATGGTAATTACGACATTCTAGCATCAAAAACAAAAGGCAAGGGGTCACTGATACAGATTTTCTTAAAATCGCGGTGAGCAGGGTTAAGCACATAGTTCCAGCTTCTTGGAACGAGAACAGAAGGGACCTTTAAAACAGCAGTGCCAGCCTTTACCCAGTTAGAACGGATATCTTTTGTCGAATCTTGCGGCGGCTCTCTGGTCCAGTCATCGGGGAGATCAGATGCTTTCAGCTTTTTAAAATTGATATTCCCGAGAGCGTCCCCATGAGCAAACGTTAACAAATTCCAGTATGAAGTGTTGACTGTTGCATAGTATAGAAACACTAAAGATTCAGACGAAGCTATCAATAATCACGGATTGTAAAATGCACATGAGTGAACGGGCGAGGGACAAGGCGGCTTAGACAAAGAAAAGATCACGACGCTACGTCGGAGATCCCGGATCACGATCAATATGCGCTGCCCGATGTACGAGTCGCCATCCCTCTGGCATCTTGCGCCACTGGTCGCGATATATCCCGGAAACCGTTGGTAGCGGTCCAGCCTCGGCGACACACTGATGAGTAATAAGAACCATCGTTCGTGTGACCGCTGAATCCGATGTCAGCTTGTCAAACAGAATGCCGGATTGGTAGTGTCTGCTGGTGAATCGTCCACTGCGATCTTGCAGTCGCTGCGTAGCCCATTCGCGAATCTCACTTCTCGATTGCAGTCGGACCGAGGGTCTGGCCTTTCCAGGGACGAAGATCTCGAACACACCGTTCTCGACGAACAGATGGGCAAAGCCATCGACGTCCTGGCTGTCGTACGTATACGAGTACTGAGCGATCATCTCGTGTATGGAGAGCTTGTCCTCGATGCTCATCGTTGTTCTCTCATGAAGACACTTGCGGCTGAGGCGTTATGATTCTGCCAGACTTTATTAGGGACGGAATGGACCCCGAAAATGAAACATGGGGGCCTGAAAATACCTTACGAATATTTTATGATTTTAGGCTCACGGGAGCGCTCTGTCAAATAATATCTTCAAAGTCACGGCCCTCCACCAATCCTCAGGAAAGATTATGGAGGAGCGTATCCCGTGTCGTAGTCTTTGACTCTCCATGATGGACTCGAACAAACAAACCTTATGTGATTAATTCCCGATGTATCCATTAAGTCTAGAGTATGTGCATGATTCAGGCAGTAAGGTTGAATTAATAATTCAAATGGAATTATTCACTCGCTTTGCGATTCCGGTTCCCTGAGGTCCTACAAGCTTACTGTGCTGTTGACAAAATTACTATACCTACTAGTGGTTGACAGTCGCATATTGCCGGCTGCGGTTTCCGTATGAAGTATGGCTGAAATGAAGACAGCCTGACAGAAGAAGGAAAGACACAGGAACGACCGCCCCGGTGGTGGTAGCTCGAATTGATTGTGAAGCAGCAAATCATTTTACCCGAATACCTTCGATCAGCAAGTAGACATCATGCTTTAGATAACGCATCCCCGTCACTTTCAGGTTGGGATTGCTCTGGACATGCGTGAGTGTCTGCCGGTCGAATCGCGCGCCGTACACCTTTTCAACGAAGGGTGTGAATAGATTTTGCCGTCTCCTCAATTTGGGTCTCTCTGAATATTTCATCTCCAGCAGTCGAAAACCACCGCCTGGCTTCAGCACGCGGCCGAACTCCGCAATCGCTTGGTTCTGCAATTCCTCGGGCAGGACGCAGCAGAGAAAGAACGCCACCACCCAGTCATATCCGTTCGACGAAATGGACTCCATCCTGCAGGCGTCTTCATGGACGAATCGGACCGTACAGGATGCTTCTCCACACCGTTTCGACGCTTTCTTTAGCATAGCGGGACTGAAGTCCACGGCGGTCAGGTTCACTCCGGGCCGGTAATATTTGAGGTTTCGACCGGTCCCGATTCCTGCTTCCAGGACCTCGCCGTTCAGGTCGCCCAAAATCCCCGGCCTCCATCTGCGGTATTGGAACTCCCAGGGGAAATCCAGTATGTCGTAGAACCAAGCTGTGACGGCGTACCGCTTCTGATTCAGCAGGTTCAGTTCGTGCATATTGAGTTCTTTCAGATTCATCAGTACACTCTTTGATCTCTAACAGATCCTACTTTGCTGTACCCTTGAGAATGCTGCCGATATCTTTATCATCGTATTGTTCTCTTCTCCAACGGTAAGGCATATCGATTATCATACCCGGTTCTTGTATCGTGTACAGAGCCCGCAATGCTTCTGCCAACACCACGCGCTGCTGTGACATATTAAATGGCTCGCCGAAGGGATGACCGAACGGCCATCTGAGAAATATGGTCCTCGGCGGCTTTACCTTTTCTGAATATTCCCGTACGATCGATACGCCGATCGTGGGGATTCCCGCCTTCTCTATTTCCCGCTGTATCAATCCCACGGATTGGTTGCAGATGCCTCATCCCGGTGTCAACAGAACGATATCGACATTGTCGTTTTTGAGACTCCTGGCGACTTCAGGTGCGTTTTTACTGATGAGCGTAGGGATGTGCCTGCCTATTATGTGCCCCATGAAACTGTAATGAAAGTCCGCAACACGACCGATGTGTCCTTCCTTTTCTAATTCCTTGAGCCTTTCTACGGGGAAAACGATGTTGATGTCTCTATCGGCATCAGCATGATCATAGTAGTCGTGGGTGATCATCAGACTCGAAAGTGGCCTTCTGAGATCGATAATCCTGTATGACGGGTCGCCCTCGCGGTCTTCCATATTGAAGGGTTCCTGATCTATGTGATGAACACCTGCCGTTGTCACGATTGCTATCGAGGATTTATCGAGGGCCTTTGCCACCGGGGCCCAGGGGATATCAAGAGATTTGCACGGGTCGTAGGAGGCGATAAATCTCTTTGCGAGCGACGGGAAAAGAGTAATTATCTTCGCAATTAATTTATTTTTTAATCTGCCAATGTTCATCAGACATTCGTAATCTTACGAGTTAGTTGATGATTGATTTTCCTGACGATAGTTATATCACGTGATCGGAGCTTCTATCTGGATGTGCAGCCGGTGGATAGGGTAAGCACTTGTCTGCCTTTAACCTGCGTATTTCTCCGATGATGAAGCACTCCCTGCTTGGAATATCATCAACGTGATAAAAGAAAAAGCCGAGATGTTCCCGATTTTTCATCGGGAATACCCTTATGAGCGTTGCTTCACTACTGATTCCTGATCGCTTCCTCGAGTTGGTCCCGTGACACATCACAACCCCGGAGCACGACTCTTCCGTCGATCTCTCTGGATGGAAACGTCGGCATTGACACCATATCAAGAAGACCGAAGCTGGTCTTCTTCAGGATTTCCACTTCAAAAGAAGGTCTTCTTTAGTTCCGCGGCCGCGGCGCTGATCTGTTTCCACCTTCCCCCCCTTGGGGGCCGTTAAAATAGAGACGAATTCGCATTGGGCGTCGGGCTAGATCCTTATGCTCGCTTGATGAGGCGCAAGATGAAAATGAGCACTATCGCGCCGATGGTTGCTACGATAATGGCGCCGAGTAGGCCCCCACCCAAGGATACACCAAAGGCGCGAAACAGAAAACCTCCAAGCAATGCGCCTACTACGCCCACGACGATGTCGCCGATGACGCCGAAGCCGCCGCCCTTCATAAGCTGTCCTGCTAGCCACCCAGCCACCAAGCCAACCAAGATGAACCAGAAAAATTCCATGATTTTACCCCTCCTACAAAAGACCCATTTATACGGACCGCTTCACGGAAATGAGGTTCAACCAGTTATTAAATACTTACGGGGCTATGATATAACTTTGCTTCCCGTTCGGTGCTACCCAAGGCGAATATTTACATGTCTATCGAAAATCCTTGCCCTTCGTATTATTACTAGCATACGGTTTCCGATATTAGCAATCCCCTGTCAATATTCCGCCGGAAGTACCACGTATATTAATCAAATTATATCATACCTGGCCTGTCAAAACAGACTCAGGGTTGTCGTACAGCACCGTTATAAAAGACCTCGCATTTGCCGCCTCGAAAGAAACGTATTGCCTTTCTGTAAAGATGGGTGAATTGGCCTGCAAGGGACTCTGTTGCGCTAACTGCGCTGACCGTGGGGCTTCCGAGGGGACCGCTGATGCTTTGTTCCATATTTGCGCATCCCTTGTCATCGAGAAGCGCCACGGTTACATTATCATATCGTTCGGTGACAAGGTTGAGCTTGCCTTTAAGTGCGACCCGATTATGGCTCGTCGCAAGGGCGCAGTCCGTAGCGTCCGCAATACCGTCCTTAATCTTCCAATGCGAGATGAACTGCGTAATCGTGCCTTGCCCTCCCCGGGTCTGGTAGTAAACGTCTCCGAACCGGTACGTCTTGAGCGCAGCAGTATTGATGATCGGGCCAAGCGGGCCAACGATGAAGAAAGCGCCGAGGTCGACCAGGTGGAACTCCTGGCTCGATTTATACGATAAGAGGACCTTGTCGAGATCCATAGTATAAATGACGAGATTGTCACCCCGTAAAGAAATAGTACCGTTTATACCGTTGATCAGAACGCGACTTCCCTTCTGGCTCATCGTCAAGGAGGCAGAAAGATCACTCTTTCCGCCGATCACCTTTTTTATTCCGAAAGACTCCTCAAGTTTTGCAAAGTCCAGTGTCAACACTTTCAAATTGAGTTTATACACAGTATCGACTCCTGACAAATCTATCGTGGCATCTCCTTCACCCTTCCCGCCGAAGATATCCATGGTAAGGTGCATGAGGCGGATTACTCCATTCTCCGCTTTTAGAGAACTCTTGACGTTATTGATTTTGAGGTCCTTTTTCCACACCTCCTTGCAGCCCAGGTTTCCCGTAAATAAGACCTTCGTTGTAATATTGTCTTTTGCGGAAATGTCTATCGAGAGGTCCTTAATAGCCAGACTGATTTCTTTCAACTCGGTCTTTTCACCCGTTTTCTTGTCAAGATAGACCAGTGTCCCCTGGGACAGCCTGAGTTCCTTCAAACTGAAAGCTCCCGTCACCCCTCCTTCTGCTGATTTATTTTCAGCACTTTCGAAATTATATTTCCCCTCGTTGTCTTTCACGATGGAGATAGTCGGCTTGACAAGCTCGCAACTGGTGACCTTGAGTTTCTTCGCAAATAGGGGGATTATCTCAACCCCCATCTTGAGTTTTTTGATGGTAAGAATCGCGCCTTCATTGTTGGCGACACGGATATCATCAGCCGACACACTAAAGGGAAAGAAAGAGAGCCCCATCTTCCCATTGATCTTAACATTGAGGCCGGTCGCCTGTGACGCAGCAGTTTCGATGCGGTGCTTGTAAGAGTTAATGTTGAATAATAAGACGGCGGCAATTGCAGCGATTACAATCAGGACGACGACGCCCGCGATCAACAGAATTTTATTCCTTTCCGCTACCATGGCTTTCACTCCGTGATAAACTCGTAATTACTTTAATTATACTAATATTTTTTTGCTGTGTAAATTCATGCTCAAAGAATGAGCTTCGGGATGTTTGAAGCGGTACTGAACAAGGCGAATAACAATTTCCGTCAGGAGTTTTATTCAACATTATTTGACTACACTTGATGAGTATTAAACATATGGAAACTTCAACAGATACTGAATGAAATGTTTGTTGTTACGAAGAATAGGAACAACACAACTTCAGGATGCAGGTGTGTTGTTGTCTTGATATAGGAAAAACAGGATTACAGTCTGAAATTAACGTCAAGGAAATAGGCAAAAAATGTGCATAGTGTCGCCAAACGATCTTCGGGTCTGCAACTCGAAGGTCATTATTTATTCCAACGAAGAAATAAGAGCTCATAATCATGTGATTTGCGGGGATGGCGAGGCGCAATTTCGGTTGGAACCGATACTATCGTTGGCCGACTACAAGAACGGGAAATTAAATTGAATATAGTTTATATTGATGATAAAATGCAAAATATGAACAATTTATATCTATGGCTAACGCTGATTTTCGGACACTGGCAAAATTGGCTCATCGGTGCAGGAGTCGGCGGTGCTGTTGTTTTTATCCTTTATAAATTAGAACTTTTGCAGGGTGAGTATATACCTAAGTTTTGGTACGTCATGATGTTTATTTTTTTATTTCTGCTTGCTTCATCTTTTTGGGTATGGAAATATGAACATAACGCGTATATGCATGCAAAACAGGATTTAGCCATTGCACAAGATAAGAATACAGTCAAGTTGACGGGGAAAATTACCAACGTAATCATCTCCCCTTTAGATATAAGAGGGTATTGGTATGTTTTATTCTTCGTGTCAATGAGGAATGAGGGAGCGGATACCGTGGTAAAAGATTATCGGGCGGAAGTTTCTACTGACGGACAACTTATTGATCTTCAATTCGTGCCTATTCCTGATATCTCTGCTAAGGGCTTGGTTATTGGCGGTAGAGCATATTACCCCATGCATTCAATTTATATAGCTACGCAAAATACTTTAAAAAAAGGCGATGAAAAGAATGGTGTTATTTTATTTGGGTTTAAAGGCAAGACTGAATTTCAGGGTCTTAACCCAAAGTGGATTATATCTTTCAGTGACTATTTAGGGAAACGCTATGAAATCACCTATACTGATAAAGCAGCCCAATCCCCATTCATATTTAAAAAGGACCCATTTCCTGATGTATTAAGCCCAAATACCAACATCACAGGCTCAACTCTTAAAGAAAGATAAATACAAAAACTTGACTGGTCCATTAAATTCAAGGTTTACTCAATCGTCCAGGATGAAATAGTGATGTTTAGAAGATACGCAACAACAAATGTTACAGTATGCCCGATACTTTGGGGATTTAGGTTCTCAGAGTGCATTGATACCGATAGGATGGTTTGTATATTCCAACCAGCGGCTACCCTCTAGCATCAAACCGCCCCGCGTGTCAGCCTAATGTCCCTAAGTCACAACCGGTAATCCACAAAATTTTCGACCAGCCGCCCATCTCCTTCCTGCGATACAGCGACCCGCTAAGACTCAATTGCTAAGGAGAATATACTGATTCAGCAGCTCGACTTTTCCAAGATCATAGTTGAAAGGTCGAATGCGGGTAATTTGATATACTGGGTTAATCCTCTTTTGAAGTTCAGCGAGTACGGGCATTGGCACGAGAAAATGGTTCAAGATCACCTTGGCTGGAGATACAGATATCTTGTTGTCGTGGACCTCTAAGCGAAGCGCAGCATAACCTTTGAGCCGGTTATCTATTATGAACTTTTCAACGAGTTTTCTATCCTTAATGGGAATCGTATTGACCGGAATGTCAAACTCTAATTCAATGAAGGGGGGTGTGAATTTTATCAAAAATTTGTCGTAATGAAAGTTTAGTCTCTTCGCTGTCTTTTCAAATTCGTTCTTTATCGTTTGTTCCGAGACCAACATCCCGATCTTAAAATCCGAGTAGGAATTAATTGCAAAAATGTTCGATTTTTTTAAAGTTACGAAATCGATTTGAGGATTGGTATATTGCACGGTCACGTAGTCGGCCGGTAAAATGTTTTTTGGCATTGACACGAATTTGATGAGCAAAGACTCCAACTTCCCGCCTTTATCTGTTTCCCTTTTCGTTTTAATCTCCACTCTTTCACATGTTACGGTCTTTCTTAATGCTTTCTCAATTTCACTATCAAGAGGTTCACGGGAATACAACAGATTGGGTGTAGCCAATAAAAGGCCGATTACAGACAATAAGACCATAATCAAATGAGTAAAGGCATGCTTGGTTTTATCTTTGAACGAGTTTGCCATTCTCAATGTATAATTCCTTTGCATTATAGAGCTCAGGGTTCGGGACGCTGATGCGGTAGCAACTGGCACTTCCACTATCGTACAGGGTGTACAGGTAAGCTTTTCCGCTCACCGGATCGTTGCCAACATGATCAAGGAACGCAGGCTGGAGAAGTTCTAATTTCCGAGGATACTCCATGTTTATGACGAAATAAGCCTCTACGGCCTTTGAAAGGTTCTGCAAATCCGACAGAACTCTTTCTCGTGAGGTAGCGTAAATCTGTTTCGGCGGTTCATAATTACTTACGCCTCCTCTCCAGTAAAGGACAGCGACATAACCAATGAGTGCCACAGTGATCACAATAAGTATATAAGTGAGCAAGCGGAATTTGTTCTTTCGCATAGTCAGGTTTCTTTTCCGTTAGTTTTTAACCTGTAGCCGAATCAAGGCCGAGGGGTTATATTTGTTGCTATCAATGTGAGGCGATACAATCTTCTTTGCGGGATCAGAGGACATTCTTCCTTCAAACTTCAGCGTTCTTCTGTTCAAAGTGGTTGATAAGTTTTTGTATTATACCAAAATAAGCTTTCAGTTTCCACGTAATTAATAGGCACTCTTCTGGAAAACTGATTGTACAGCGGGTTGTAATTCGCTCAACCTGCAAAAATTCATGCTTGAGGAATTTCGGTCACTTCCAACGGGAATTATCCTCCGTGATGTTTAACATGAGGTATTGATCAACACATGAAGGTCGGGAGTGTGACTTTCAGGAAGGAAAACTCGACCTATGTTTCAAGAAAAAACTGTTAATATTCATATTGAAAATCGGTATCGGATTCACCTACAATCATGCAGTAGTGTTGACTAAATTTCAATGCATAATACTACATGGAAATTGTAAATGAACTGCTCGGCTGAGAGGGGCAGTTTTATCGACCCTCTCAAACCGAACAGTTAGAATCGTCATCGGGTTTCACTCGTTCTCCCCGACCTGCCCGCTGAATCATCTTAAACATAACTCCATATACTTTGTTGTTAGCCCTGGGCTAAACCGGGATGGTTCGATATGTTTGAACCCCAAACGTTTGTAGCGTCCTATGGCAGACTTTATGCGTCTAGAGTATCCGGCCTTTTTTTCATATCCCGAATTTCTTGCTTCTTGAATCAGTGCGATGCACAATTTTCGGCCTATATCCTTATTCTTGAATTGGTCATAGACATATAGACGCTTCATCTCACAAACAGTGGGATCAAGCATTCTCAGACCTACGCCACCCGCAAGCTCGTCTTCGTGCCATGCGAGAAACAAAAGACCGTTCGGAGGGTCATACATTGAAATATATGATAATTCCTTCTCGATACATACTGAAACGATAGATCAACGTTGAGCCGGCGAACGTAGTCTTTCACTAGCTTGCTTGGCAAGAAGAAAATCAGAATCTTTTTCATAAGGTATTATTACACGCATTTTTTTAATCCATTAAAAAGCTGTCAGAAAAACAGGACTATAGCACAGGAGTAGCGAGTTATCAATACGTGGACGAAAAGTAGTACTGACAAAATCGCAGACATTATCTCCAACTGAATCATACTTTTATCCCATTGACATTAACAAATATTTGCGCTTTCTTTAAATTATAAGAAGTTTTATTTCAAATAGGGAGAATTGCTATGGCAAAACAAGAAGGCAAAAGAGATTTTCAAGCGATCATGGAAATATACAGGAAAGTGGGTACTCCGAGCGAGCCTCATAAACGGCTGGCGAAACTGGAGGGAAGTTGGATAACTAGGACCAGGGGCTGGATGGAGCCTGACAAGCCGTCGATAGACTCGACCGGCACGTGCGATCAGAAGCTGGTCCTTGATGGGCATTACCTGCAGCAGGTCTATACGGGTGATATGATGGGACTCCCATTCTCCGGCATCAACCTCTTGGGATATAATAACCATACCGGGAAGTATGAGTCGGTTTGGCTCGATTCAATGAGCACGGCCATATACTATTTCGAGGGGACCGCAAGCGCGGATGGAAAGACCATTACGCAGGAATGCAGATATGACGACCCGGTAAGGGGCCCTTCCGTCTGGCGCAGTGTGACCAGGATCAAAGACGACAATACCCTGGAGTTCGAGATGTTCATTGCCCCTAAGAGAGGCAAGGAAGAAAAGATGATGGAAATGACGGTTTCACGAAAGGAAGCCGTCGCACGGAAGGCAGCATAAGTCTAGCTACTTTGGGGGACGTTATTTCTAATCTTCTTTGTTGCTTTCCATTATCAACACTGGGAGTTAACAGATAAGCAACGAGTGAAACAACGTCCCCGGTGAATATAAGTTTCTAAAGTAACAATAATAAATCCTTGCGCCATGGGCAGAATGATTTTGTGATTGTGTGCTTATTATTCAACATACTTTTTCAAAAGTTTTCTTTCAGTCTCCTCATCGACTGGAGAACGCCGTCCTTTTCATATCATAACATTCATAATTCTCGAGGATGTCAGCAACCGAAAAAATTGGCATTTGAGGGTGGTATTCGATGAGGAATTCTGGATGAGGCAACGATAAGAACTTCAGGAAGTTGTTGTTGCCTTAAAACTATATCATAAAATGCGTGAAACACACTGTATTATGTGATCATTAACAGAAGATACTGTCCTTGGTTATTCCTTTCATCCTGACACATCTATATAAATATTCTACCTGACTTTGGTGTCCACTTTATCCATCCTACCTCAGGGTCTGAGGGCTCTCCTTTTTGCAGTCCTCTACTTGTAAGTTTATTCCTTTCTTCTTCCACTAAACAAGAGCGATGCCTCGGGCCTGATAACCAGCATACTCTACCGACCCTGGTGCAAACATTCGAGATGTCTTATCCTTGCTCATTAGGCTTTTGTTGGCCCAGATCGTTGTTTTGTAGCCGATTTTCTCCGTAAGGCGCTAGTAGCTATTTTTGCAGGTTTGTTTACTTCCGGAGATAAAATCAGCCGGGGAGGCATGTGTTGCGCCCCCAAGAGGATCGCCATCTGGTTCAGTGCCTGCGAAATGCTTTTTAATCTATTGGAACTCAGTTTTTCAAGCCCTGCCACCAGGAGGCCTTGGGCCACTTCAGGTGCTTTCTTAACCAAGGACTTGCCCTGTCCTGTTAATTCCACTCTCACCACGCGTCGGTCTTCAGTTGAGCGTATCCGTATGACCAGTTCCTGTTTTTCAAGACGATCCAGAATGCCGACCACCGTGGCAGGGTGAAGGTACATGCGCCGCGCGATCTCTGAAACCATAATTGGCGCCTCCTGAGCGATTGTCTTAATCGCCCAGAGCTGGGGGCCTGTCAGGCCTGTCTCATGCTCGGCCTTTTTCGATTGTTCGTTGACAGCCTGAAATACTCTGCGCAGATTATCGATGATTTCCGCCACTGTTTCCGATCTCTTGCTCATGGAGTACTCCCCTCATAAATAGACTTGACAACGCCGTAACAACGTGGTAGTTGTTTGTATACAAACTATTGTAACACATACAATACGGAATGCAATTAAAATGAATTACTCCCTTAAAACATATGGAGGGCCGGGGTTCAAAAAATAACGTCTTTCAATTAATATAAATAACCGTTAGAAAGGAGTATGGAAAGATTATGCCAGGTTGAAGACTATTCAAAGAAATTTAGCAGTGGATGCCCATGGATTTTTAATTATGCTTGTAGGCACAAAGACAGATCAACATTGAAAGGTGATTTATAACTACGGCACTTGAACAGCAGAAAACGACACCAGTAATGCAAGGAGGAACAACGATATGAGTCGCAAAAGCTTGTTGTATCTAATATTTGTCTTATTAGTCGGTATGGTGACTTTGTGGGGTTGTCCGAAAAAAGCAGAAGTGACAACGACGCCTGAAGCACAACCACAGGCAGAAAAGGTGATGCCCCCGGCCACACCGGTTCCATCGACTGAAGCTGCACCAGCCGAAATGCAACCCGAAGCAGCGAATGAAAAGGCCGGAACGATGGCGGAAGGACTCAAGCCAATTTATTTTGAATTCGACAAGTCATTTATCCGTGACGATGCACAGGCCATTATGAGGGCTAATGCTGAATGGCTTAAAGCGAACCCCAAGACAACAATTAAGATCGAAGGGAATTGTGATGAACGGGGGACAAAAGAGTACAACCAGGCGCTTGGTCAACGTCGTGCAGAGAGTGCAAAAAAGTATCTGACCGAATTGGGCATTGCAGGGCACCGCATCTCACTCCTCAGTTATGGTAAGGAAAAACCGGTCTGCAGCGAACATGATGAAACCTGCTTGCAGAAGAACCGGCGTGATGATTTCGTCGTTACCGGTAACTAAGTATGCTGGAACCGGGAAGTGCATGTACCTACCCAGCTGGAGTTTCGATAGTCGAGTTGCCGCCGTCGGGAAAGTTGCTCGAGGGATGATCGGGAAATGGCAATGGGCATTTTTACCCCGGAATATGTCTTTCTCGCCGTCGTTCTGCTTGTTGTCGCATATCGCATGATGATAACGTCGAATACGTATGAAGAATCCGGCGAATCGTCGATGAATAACGACAAGAGAAAACGGCTTCATTGATGTCGATGTGCACGGTATTCTCCAGCAGGACATGCAAGGATTTAAAAAAAACTGTTGGCGGACAGAACCACATAGGTTGCCGTGCGAAATAACCAATTGAACAGAAGGTAACGTAATGAGCAATTTGGACAAGCTTAAGTGGGCAGAATTAAAGGCTGATTTGGAAAAGGGTTTAGGGAAAGAATCGTGGCTCTCAAGAAAGGCGCCATGGTCGTCAGAAAGAGAGCAGGCGAATTGACGGAAGAAGAAGATTACCAATATAAACTTTTCGCGCTGAAGGCAAAAGTGCACAATAGTATTTCCGACCTTGGTGCAAGGGTGTATACACTGGTGGCGACTCAAGGCGGAATAAATCCTGCTCTCGATGCCACGGTAAGGGACATTATTGCGCAGGTTAAACGCTACGAAGCTGAGATCAGCATTCTCGAAAATAACCCACGAAAACCATTAAAACGGAGAATCGAAAAAGCCGCGTGATTCCTACCGGCTGTCACAGATGCGCACTGATTCACTTTGAGGCGCCGGAGCTTTAGAGCACTTCGGCGTCCGTTTTTTATCATACCTTGCAAGTTAGCATAGCTAGGAAGGATGGCATATTGAGTGTTTGACTTTCTCAAAGCGAAATCTCTCCAGGCCTACCGCATGGCTGCGGGCCTTGGTACAGACGAGAACACGTTTCTTATTATTTCCTCAGTGATTGTAGGTGTTCTCGGGGGCGCTGCCAACATCCTGTTCCGCTCAACCTTGCAGTTCGTCCACAATGTCATTTTCGTGCACGGTTCTCAGCTGCTGGGTATCACCCGGGGCGGATGGTACCGCGCGCTGGTCCCTTTGCTGCCGATGACAGGAGCGCTTTTGCTGATACCGCTTTCCCTTCTTTTCCCGGGCGAGGTCAACGGATACGGCTTTGCCAAGTTTCTGGAAGTGGTAAACATCAAAGGTGGTTTCCTGAAATTCAGGAATATCATTCTCAAGACTGTTGGGCCGGCCTTGACGATTGGCTCGGGTGGATCGGCAGGCGTTGAGGGCCCGATCGCCATCATCGGCGGTACGGTGGGATCCGCGGTGGGACGCCTGTTCAAAACGTCGGGGAACCGCACCAAGCTCCTGATCGCGGCAGGTTCGGCCGCCGGGATCGCGGCAACCTTCAATGCTCCGATCGCGGGCGTCATGTTTTCCACCGAGATCGTGCTGCTGGGCGATTACGAGATCGCGTCATTTGCCGCCATCGTGATCGCCTCGGGGATCGCCACGGTCGTTTCCCGCGGTTATTATGGGGCCACCCCCGCCTTCATTGTGCCGCAGTACGAACTGGTGAGTATCTTCGAACTTCCCCTTTACCTTGTGCTCGGCCTGGTCATCGGTTTTACATCCGTTTTCTATGTCCGCACATTCTACCGCTTGAAAGACGAGTTCGAAACCTTAAAAATGCATCCCCAGATGAGGCCCGTGCTGGGTGCCCTTCTGGTGGGATGTCTAGGCATATTCCTGCCGGAGATCATGGGCAACGGTTACGAGTTCATCGAAAAAGCGCTGCATGAAAACATGCTCTTCCCGATTCTCATTTGTCTTGTTTTTTTCAAAGTCGTGGCCACATCGATCACACTCGGGTCCGGCGGAGCGGGCGGTGTTTTTGCGCCGGCGCTTTTCATCGGAGCAATGACGGGCGGTAGTTTCGGGTACGTGGTGCATAGGTTGTTTCCTCATTTAACGGCGACGCCCGGTGCCTATGCGACCGTCGGCATCGGCTCATTCCTCGCCGCAGCAACTCACGCGCCGCTCACCGGCATTTTTCTCCTGTTCGAAATGACGGGGAACTACAAGATTATCGTGCCGCTCATGTTCAGCTCCATCATAGGGACCCTGATCGCAAAGCGGCTGTATCATGACTCCATTGACACAGCAGAGCTCACCAGGAAAGGCATCAAGCTCCATGCCGGCAAAGAACAATCCATCATGGGTCGCATAAAGGTCGGTGATGTTTTGGTCACCGACGTCGTGACCGTCACCCCCGAGACGCCCCTCCATCGGCTGATCGAAATCATGATAGAAAAGGAGCGATTCTATATCCCTGTTGTCGATTTCGCCGGGGAAATGGCGGGAATCGTGTCCATTCACGATGTCCGTCCCGTCCTTCTAGAGGAACGGGTGACTCATATTGTGAATGCCGGAGACATCGCGACGGTAAAAGTAATCGTGCTTGCGCCTGAGGACGATCTAAACACGGCCATGGAGAAGTTTTCCAAGAAGGACATTGAGGAAATCCCCGTAGTGGAACGGAAGGGCTCGAAAAAAATCATAGGCATGGTGAAGCGTAAAGACATAATCGGCGTTTATAACAGGGAAGTCCTGAAAAGGGAGAGCGGACTGGAGTAGCTGGCTGACGTCCCTATAATCCGTTCGCAAAGGGTAACAGGTGTTCCTATACGCGACAGCGTGAGTCTGCGTAAAGCGATAAGTTAGTTCTCACTGCTCAATGGAGTCTGCCACCTCCGTCAACGTCCAAGATGGCTCCAGTAGTAAATCCGTTGGAGAGCAGGTAAAGCGCGGCTTGTGTGAGCTCGTCCGGTTTACCCGCCCGACCCACAGGAAGGTTGCCGCTCATCTGCTTGAAGAAGGCCTTCTTCTCTTCACCTGATATCCAGTTGTAAGCCGGCGTGTCCACCAAACCAGGCGAGAGAATATTCACACGAATTGGAGCAAGCTCCTTTGCCAAAGTCATGGCCATACACATGATCGCTCCATTTACAGACGCAACACCTGCCGTTCCTGGAATTGCCGAGCGGGCAGCTCCGCCGATCGTGAAGAGGATTTACCCTCCCTAGCGGATGAGCGGAGCACCATATTTGGCATACAGAAAACATCCCCAGAACTTCGTCTTAAATGCGCTCTCGAGGGCGGGCGATTGAATTTCAGACCGCTTGCCCCATGCGGGTAGTCCCGCACCCATCAGCATGAGGTGGTCGAAAGCACCAAGCGTGCTGAAAAACTCCCGCACCGCATCTTCTTTTGAGAAATCCAGAGTCCGGCATAGCTCCTTCTCCTCTACATAATACAATCAAGAATTTTCACAAGTACAGATTTCCGAATTACAATCGTTCCACCGATGATGAAGGAGCCATGTCTATTCCCGTGATTCTGAATAAAGTTCAACGATCTCCTCCAGCAGTTCTGCAACACGCTCCCAAGTAATAATACCCACGACATTAACGGAGGACGAAGTCGATCCTGGCTGCCTGAGCACGATTGCGATTGCAGCGTGCGATCGGTGCAGGTGGGCCAAAATGCTGTCCATCGTCTCGTTCTCGCGGGCATAGATGAAGTCACGCCGCATCACGTCGGCCACGGAATGCCAGCCCTTGCGTTCGGTCTCTTGGGCGGACAGCGCATAGTCCCTCGGAGCGACGCCAATGATATGGCCATCGTCCATGACGAGGAACCACCGCACGTCCGGGTGCTCTATTGAGCGACGGGCGAGAACCTCCAGACTATCCGAGGACGATACCATCACGACTGTTATTTGCATGATATCTCGCGCCCGCCGGACATGGAACAGATTCGTCTGGAGGGCAGCCGGAATATAGTGATCCCGGCGAGCGAGTTTCATTGTGTAAATGCTTTCGCGGGTGAGCAACGTGCGCGTGCCGTAGCTCAGCGCTACAGTAATTGTCATAGGAAGAATGACGCTATAATCCAGGGTCATCTCAAAAATCATGACGATCGCCGTCATTGCAGCACCTGTAGCTCCACCGACCATGCCCGCCATGCCGGCGACGGCGAACGCAGCCGGACTTACCGGTACGTGCGGAAGAACATGTTGGAGAGCAATCCCAAATGCGCCTCCGGCTGTTGCGCCCAGAAACAGGGACGGCGAGAATATTCCGCCCGAGCCTCCCGACCCCAGGGTCAGAGATGTTGCTAGGAGTTTCAAAAAAAACAGCAGTACGAGAAGATGGACGGCGTGAATGTCTCCAGTCAGGATGTCCTGGACCGTCGAGTAGCCGACGCCCTCGACATAATAATGACCCGTCGTGGACATGAGGCCGTAAATTAACCCTCCCACCGCCAGCATGCCAAAAGCATGGCGCAGATAGGGATTGTTTACCGTGCGTTTCTCGAAAAAATCTTCAGCCAGGTAGAGCGAATGAATATATACGGCGGAAGCCAGGCCCATCATTATTCCCAGCGCGGCATAGGGGATGAGGAGCCAGGGACTGAGCGGATGGAAATAGGGCTGCTGGAGTGCAGGGATGACGAAAGACGGATGAACCCCGAAGAACAGCCGGCCCACGTACGTAGCCGTGACCGTAGTTACTGCGACGGGTACCAGCGTGGCAACACTCACTTCTTGCAGCAACAGTTCTACAGCAAACAAGATGCCGCCGATGGGCGTATTGAAGGTCGCAGCGATTCCAGCTCCCGCTCCAGCGGCAACCAGGGTGATGCGCTGCTTCGTCGTCATGGAAAAAAGCTGGCCCATGGTGGATCCAAATGCCGATCCGATCTGGGCGATCGGTCCCTCCCTTCCCACGGACCCGCCGCTGCCAATGGATAGTGCCGAGGCAAGGGACTTGAACAAGGCGACTACGGGACGGATTGCGCCCTTGCTGTAGTACACGGCGTCCATGACCTCAGGCACGCCGTGGCCCTTCGCTTCCGGAGCAAAATGGGTGACGAGGAAGGTTACTCCCATCGAGCCGATCACCGGTACGAGGACGACCAAGGAGCCCCAGGGGCTGGCTGCAGCGTGGACGTTCGCGTCATAGGCGGCCGATAGTCTGCCGTAAAAGAGTGCGTTGTGCACCAGCGCGATGAGTGCGCGGAAAACGACGGCTCCCAAGCCGGCGATCCCGCCGGTCAAAACGGCAAGGAGCATAAAGCGCGCCCTTCTCATGGGCCTCATCAACATGTCGAAAGGTGTATTAGTCATGGCTATCAGATCGATAATTCGGACTCCCCATTCCATCCGCCTCACTTGTACCTGTATAAGAATATCTCTTCCTGACACGGGCCTCTTTCACTGGATATATATGAGTATATCAGGAACCATTTATGAAGGACAAAGCTTCTTATTCATAAGCGTGAATTACTCCACTCCAACGCGCAGTTCATTTTGGCGCAGTTTGAAAATGCTAAGCAGCGAGGATATTTGATATAGAGCGAGGTCAATCATGTTGATTAGGCATTTTCGGGTAGCACTATCGGATGGACAGTGACATGATGATGAACTAGGGCGATACGATGATGAAGAGTGGCCAGATGATGATGGATGAAGGCAAGAAGTTGAGCAAGGGCAAAAATACAACTTGTAAATTACACGGTTGCGATAAATGGAAACTCGTCTACAGGAAGCACATCATATTTTATTATGTGATTGAATCAGTGCATACTCCAATCTGAATTATTGCCCAAGATGCAATGCTAACTGTACCATGGTATCGAATCCACTGATATTCCTCTCCTTTTATCTGGATCTCATAGCTAAGTCTTTTTCTATGTCTTTTATTTTTTATTAACACCCGATTTCTGTTTTCCATGATCTCTCCCTGGCAATACTTCCATGCCGTGCCAAAGGTCCTTCACAAAATCCAGATGTATATCACGAATCAGCAATGAGTAGAAAGCTTACTTCATCCTCCCTCACAGAGGCAAGAAAATTATGAACGGAACTCATCATAAATTTTTCTGGCCCGCCTGCCCAGACATTAATCTCGATTTCAGGTGAAGCTTCTTAAGGTCTCTACTACTTTCGACGCTAGCGACTTGCCGCTTGCAGGTAGGTCTGTAATGAAAAAAAGTGTAAATAATTATATTCAATAATATAATTTAATGCTTATATATCAATATGTTAATCTGACTTTCCACAAGATTTAGAAAGCACTTGCACCCTCTTGACAACTTTTATATTTTTTGGTAAAAATCGAATTGGCACTCTACCAGTGAGAGTGCCAATAAACGGACTGAGATCTACGCAGTAAAATAAATCAGCTAAAGAAGGAGGGAATATCATGTTATGGACGGATTTGGACAGATTCGGATTTCAGGACCCTTGGCGCATATTCGATCGTTTGAATCGCGCGACCTCAGGATTACCTGCTCCATCAACGAGCGAATTTCCCATGGTCAATGTCTGGATGGATGGCGACCGAGCGATCATCACTTCAGAGCTGCCCGGCGTCCTGCCAACTGATGTAGACATCTCGGTGGCAGGCAAGTCGGTGACGCTGCGGGGGGCTCGGGCATCGGAGGACACGTGCGAGGGCGAATGCCGACACCGGCGCGAGCGTTGGAGCGGGTCATTTACACGGTCCATCGAGCTGCCCTATCTCGTGGACCAGGACAAGGTCGAAGCCAGATTCAGCAAGGGCGTACTGGAACTCACCCTGCCTCGGGCCGAGGCAGACAAGCCGAGAAAGATCGCCATTAAGTCTGAATAGAAAGGAGGAGGCAGACAATGACAGAGGTAAATCGGGAAATGACCAAGAAGGAAGCAAGCGTGCCAGAAGGGGTGGAACGCACGAAGCCGCGAAGGGTCTTCAAGCCTGACGTGGACATTATAGAATTGAAGGACGAAACAGTTTTGACCGCCGACCTGCCGGGCGTAGACGAGCATTCGCTTGATATCACTCTTGACAAGAACGTTCTTACCATCAAGGGGGCTGTGGAGCAGAAAATCCCAGCGGGATACCGGCTCGCCTACGGAGAATACGAGGTTGGGGACTACGAGCGGGCCTTCACACTTTCGGACGAGGTGGACAAGGACCGCATTCAGGCATCTGTTAAGAACGGCGTTTTGAGGCTGGTTTTGCCAAAGTCGCCGGTTGCTAAGACAAGAAAGATCGCGGTCACGGCCGCTTAGGAACGTAATCAAACGAAGGAGGTGGACATTATGGACATCAAGAATCTCATCCCTTTCGGTAAGAAGAACATCGAGGTTCGACGAGAAGAAAATCCTTTTGCCATGATGCAGCGTGAAATGAATCGTATTTTTGATTCCGTCAACCGGAACTGGGGACTCGGGGCATTCCCTGAGTTTACAGGATCGTTTATGCCACGCCTAGACGTAACTGAGGACTCCAAGGCATTCACCATTACTGCTGAACTGCCAGGCATGAGCGATAAGGACATTGACCTTTCTCTATCCGGCGATACGTTAACGATCAGGGGCGAGAAAAAGGAGGAGAAGGAGGAAGAGGATAAAAACAAGAACTATTACTACTCTGAACGCTCCTACGGTACCTTCTTAAGATCAATTCCGCTTCCCAGTCAGGTCGAGACGGATAAGGTGGCCGCGAGTTTCAAAAAGGGCGTTCTAACTATAACACTGCCAAAAACTGCCGCGGCTTTAGATTCAACAAAAAAAATATCCGTGAAGGGTGAGTAAATATGCATGAAAGAATTCTATTATAAACATGTTTACCCAGACTGGCTATCGGATAAGCGAATGACGATGTTGTGAAGGTTGAAGCGTGTTATGAACACAGTGAACACAATTGGTTTGATGGTTTTTATGACACTCCTTCTTATCTTTGTGTGGGCAGCCATTGGAGGAAAGAGTGGGGGGTGATGGCATTCGCCCTTGCCACGATCATGAACGCCGGCTCCTACTGGTTTAGCGATAAGATCGTGCTCAGGATATACAATGCGCAGCCGGTGACTGAGTCCCAGGCCCCTGAGCTTTATAGTATGGTGCGAACGCTGGTTCAGAAAGCTGAAATGCCCAGCCAAAAGTTTATATTATCCCCGATGAGACACCGAATGCCTTTGCTACAGGTCGGAACCCCGAGCATGCGGTTGTTGCTGTTACGCAGGGAATCATGAGGATTCTCTCCCGGGACGAGTTGGCCGGCGTTATTGCTCATGAACTGGCCCACATCAAACACCGGGATGTGCTGACAGGCATGATTGTTGCGACCATTACTGGTTCCATCAGCATGCTGTCACAGATGGCCCAGTGGGCAATGATCTTCGGCGGAGGCTGCCACAGAGACGACGAGGGCAGCAGCCCTGTCGCTGCTCTGGTTATGATGGTCGTTGCACCAATCGCGGCTATGATGGTGCAGATGCCATCTCACGGACACGCGAGTTCGAGGCGAACAAGGGAGGTGCACAAATATCCGGAAATCCTTCCGGCCTTGCCAATGCACTATTGAAGTTGGAGAAAAGATCACAATTGATCCCTATGCATGATTCACAACCGGCAACGGTGCAGATGTTCATTGTGAATCCATTAACAGGCGAGAGTCTGTTGAAGCTCTTCAGCACCCACCCGCCTATCTCGGAAAGAGTCCGGCGTTTGAACGAAATAGCACGAGTAAGATAGATCGTGCCTTAAATGGGACGAAAGGCTCGGGTGTCATTCGAGGCTTGATAATCGAAATGCCTGTGACCCGAAGAGAAACATGCACAGAAAAATCATTGCTTCATTAAAAGATATCTGCAATGAACAACGGCGTGTCAATTCGCGGACACTCGAAGCAGTCATTGTGCTCGCGATAGAGATTGCACGCGAGGGCCGTGAAGGAAGAAAGATCGGAACTCTATTTGTTGTTTCTGATGCTGAAAAAACGTTGAGTTATTCGCGCTGCCTGATGCTCGATCCTCTCCTGCATCATCCCGATGAGGCGAAGCATATTGAGAATCCGGACCTGCGCGAAACTGTAAAAGAGCTGGCCCAATTGGATGGAGCGTTCATCGTGTCCGATCCCGGCATCGTGCTCTCCGCCTGTCGTTATGTCAACGCTTCATCCGATCACATCAATTTGCCGCTCGGTCTGGGCAGTCGTCATATGGCGGCCGCATCCATTACCAGGCTGACCGACGCTGTGGCAGTTGTCGTGTCGGAAAGCTCTATTGTCAGGGTATTTGACGACGGAGAGATCATAGCAGAGATACTGCCCGAACTGTGGCTGCTTCACAATTTCAGTCTCCACCTGGCACAGCCCTATTCACGACATAGTGACCACGAGATGAGCATATTCGCCAGGAGCGGTATTCTCGCAAAGAGGGAGGATAAGGTACAAGAGATGCAATAGAACAAGAATTAATGAGAGCCTATATTATTTCATATATTAGGGGGGTTCAAACAAAATGAAGGCATACTATAAATACCGGAGTATTATTCGTTTTGCATGCATGAGTGTCATCCTGTTCTCAGTCCTCCTTCATCCGATCAGCAATGCATTAGCCAAGGATGTGGTGGTTTCCCGCGAGACAAAGCAACTGCTCGGCAAACTGAGCGAAGCCCTTGCCGAGGTCGCCGAGGCAGCACGGCCCGCGGTAGTGAACATTGCAACGACTTCAACCATCACAAGGGAAGAAAACCCTTATAACAATATGTTCAATGATCCGTTCTTCAGACAGTTTTTCGGGGATCAGTTCAACCATCCGGGCCAGAAGAGGAGTTTCAAATCATCAGCACTCGGCTCCGGGGTAATCGTAACGGAAGATGGCTATATTCTGACAAATAATCACGTCGTAAAGGGGGCAGACGAGATCAAGGTGGTCCTGAACGACAAACGGGAATTCAAAGGCAAGGTTATTGGAACCGATCCGAGAACCGACCTTGCCGTCATCAAGATAGACGCAAAGGACCTGCCGACGATCAAAATTGGCAATTCCGGCAGTATGAAGACCGGCGACATCGTCATGGCCATCGGCAACCCCTTTGGCCTTAGCCAGACCATCACCATGGGTATCGTGAGCGCCATTGGACGTTCAAACGTTGGTATAGCTGACTTCGAGGACTTCATCCAGACCGACGCGGCCATCAATCCCGGCAATTCCGGCGGTGCGTTAGTGAACACGAATGGAGAGCTCGTAGGTATTAACACCGCCATTTTCTCCACCAGCGGCGGCTATATGGGCATCGGATTCGCCATCCCTTCAGACATGGCAAAATCGGTTATGGACAGCATCATCAAGAACGGCAAGGTCGTCCGCGGGTGGATGGGCGTGAGTATCCAGAACCTGACACCCGAGCTTGCCGAGTCGCTCGGGTTCAAGGAAACCGAGGGTGCCCTGGTATCCAGCGTCGAGAGCAACAGTCCGGCAGACAAGGCAGGCTTCGAGCGGGGCGACCTGATCATTGCGCTGAATAACAAAAAAGTTGCTGACTCGACTACTTTGCGAAACATGGTGTCCTCATTTGCGCCGGGAACCAAAGTGGATGCGAAGATCATCAGAGAGGGAAAAGAACAGACCCTCGCTATTACGCTGGGTGAATTCAAGGAGAAGAATATTACGGCTAAATCCGTTAACGACAACATCATGAAAGACGTGGTGGTTCAGGAACTGAATCAGAGCCTGCGTGACAAGTTACATCTGCCGGACAATGTGAACGGTGTCGTCATAACGGCCATTAACGGAGACAGCCCGGCCAGAGAGCTTCTTCAGATAAACGATGTGATACAGGAGATCGACCGGCATCCGGTACAAAGCATTTCAGACTACGAAAAGGCGATATCCAAGATCGGGAAGAAAGACACAATCCTCTTGCTTGTCTACCGTGAAGGCGGATCCTTGTATCTTACCATGAAACAGTAAGCACTGCAGCTTTCAGCTCATAAGGCACAAAGGAGGTGATATCCCTTCGGATAAGCATTTAACAACATGATTTTCTATCACTATCTTAAACGCCATGCATAGTCATAGCATGACGTACCGGAAGATCATTAGCTCCGGTCCATAAGCCATTACGAGTACCCGATTTGATTATCCCGGGGACCGAACAGAAAGGAGTGGAGAAGATGAGCACTACGATCAAACCGTTGAAAGAGAGAGTGTTTGTAAGCTACACGGAAGAGCTGGAAAAGACAGCGGGAGGCCTGTATATTCCCGATACAGCCAAAGAAAAGCCGCAAAGCGGCAAGGTTGAGGCTATCGGTGAAGAGGTAAAGTCTCTGAAGGTTGGAGACAAGATCCTGTTCGACAAGTATTCCGGGTCAAAGATCAAACTCGACAATGTTGATTACCTTATAGTAAAAGAAGAGGACGTGTTGGGTGTCCTGAGCTGAACGCGGCTACCCTGGCGCTCGCAATATAGTATTTGTTAAGAGGAGGATTTTGCTATGGCAAAGCAACTTATATTTGACCAGGATGCGCGGTCGAATATCCTGAAAGGTGTATCCATTCTGGCCGATGCAGTGAAAGCGACGCTCGGCCCCAAGGGCCGCAATGTCATGATCGACAAGAAATTCGGGGCGCCAACTATTACCAAGGATGGTGTGACCGTTGCAAAGGAAGTGGAGCTGAAGGACCCGTATGAGAATATGGGCGCGCAGCTCGTACGCGAGGTGGCCTCCAAAACCTCGGATGTGGCCGGCGATGGAACAACCACAGCTACGGTACTGGCGCAAGCCATTTACCGAGAGGGCATGAAGAACGTGACTGCAGGCGCCAACCCTATGGATCTGAAGCGGGGCATCGATAAGGCCGTCGAAGCCGTCATCGAGAATCTCAGGAAAATGTCCAAGCTCATCGGCGATAAGAAGGAAATCGCGCAAGTCGGCAGCATATCAGCAAACAGCAACATCACCGTCGGGAACCTGATCGCTGAGGCTGTGGACAGGGTGGGCAAGGACGGTGTGATAACGGTGGAAGAGGCGAAGAGCATGCAGACGAGCCTCGACGTTGTCGAAGGTATGCAGTTTGACCGTGGATACATCTCACCCTACTTCGTAACCAATGCCGAAAAGATGGAGGCAGTCCTTGAGGACGCCTTCCTCCTGCTGATTGTGAAGGTAATAAGGCGCTATGCTGCAACGAACTCAATCTTGACCTTTGTTCCGGTTGCCTTGGCGATTTTTTCCAAAGTCTTAAGCGTGAAGCCATCATATTCTCCGCTCTCGATCCGTGATACTGCCTGCTGGCTGGTTCCCATAAGCTTCGCCATTTGCTGTTGAGACAACCCCTTTTTCTCGCGCAGTTTCGCAATCTTCATTGCCAACTTAAGCGCTTGCCGCTCCTCTTGATAATGCGCCTTGAACTCGGCATCCTTGAGGTCTTCGCGCAATCTGCTTCGAAATGTCCTTACTTTCCTCTGCTTCATAATCCACCTCCTGACGAAAAACGCTGTATCCAGTCTTCCATACGTCTCTCCGACAATTTTATGTCCTTCTCTTTAATTTGCTGCGATTTTTTTGAAAAGGCGTGGAGCAAAACAATCTGATCGTGCATGTGAAAGAAATAAAGAACTCGGTATTGATTAGAGCTGTAATGAATCCTCAGCTCTCTGATTTTCCCTCGAACGACATCCGCATAGGGCCGCTTAAGATTCGGCCCTTCTTCCTCCAAGAGCGACAGATATGCAGCTACCTTAGCACGCGACTTCTTGTCCAGTTCATTAAGGAATTCATCGATGGGCGAATCGCCTCTCTCTGTTGTATACAAAACAAGACTATACAAGTATGCCCCCGTATCTCACTTCTTTATACATCATATTTGATGTATTGTCAAACAGCCTTATTCTCCATCGACTCCAGGTATTTATCTATGTCTGCTGCGCCAGATAAAAGAAATTGGAAAAAACTAACATTCTTTAGCCGCAAAGTTTCACAGATACTCAACAGGACAAGATATTCCTGGATACCTTTTACAATTGCATGACCGCCGGTCACGCGCCTCAGAAATACGAAGCGTTTAACGGCATGTTCCGCGTTGTTGTTCCATGGAACGTTATCATAGTCAAGAAAAGTGAACAACTTATCTTTATATTTCATGAATCTTTTTTGAAATCCCATTGCAAATTCGGATGAGTAGGCTATTGGCTCTATTTTGTCAAAGAACCGTTGAACTTCCACCTTATGTTTATTAAGGTGCCGTTTTTTAAGCCAAATTTATCAATCGTATCAATTATCGGTACTAATAACATTGTAAATTCTCTGCCCAAACATTTCATCTCGACATCAAAAGGATTTCTCGATATATCTTCATTCCAAGCAGTTAGCGTTTGACCATATCTCTCAGGTGGCAATTTAATATAGGCTCTTGATGACGACACCCTTCCACACCATTTTAAAAACAAATCTTGTTGATGTATATTTTATAACCCACCTTTTGATACCTCCAGAAATAATTTTCAAATCGTATAGCAATTTTGACGTTTGGCCATAACGGGATAGCTGCGTCGCATGACAGTGTGGACACGTTCTTAGCGGTCGAAATTTAATATCTTTGTTTACTTTGTATGAGATGTGTTGACGTCGTCGTAATTTATTTAATCTCTTTTTTGCAACAGTATTTTCGCGCAGGTATACCTTCTCTCCTTGATAATCAAAGTATGCGCAACGATTAATTTTTTCAAGTTCTGGAAAGCAGAAGTCATTACGACTGAAAAATCCATAGGGTTTTTCTCTCTTAGGCTGATAAGTATGCATTGTATGGTACTTAGTTGCGTTGCTATCTTTGGAGATAATCGACAAAGAGTGCACAACTGCTTGTAAAGCCATGCAATCTTCGCTGTTGTAAACTATAAGTTTTTGTTTAAAGCTAGCATTTCCTGTTGCTTCCCACTGTTTTCGCCGTAGAACGCTCGTGATACCTGCTGCATCTGGCTCTGACCATTTGAATTCCAAGAAAGATGCAATACTTTTCAGATCATTAGAATACGTCGGGAAATAGATGCGGCCATATAATGCGGACAACACATTGAAGGAGCGCGATCTTATCTTTTCAAGCAACTCCGTATTGCCACCGTTTTTCGATCCCATCTGCTTTATAAAATTAGTCTCATAACTCTCATAATGAAACAATGCATAGTCAGGGATATCTTTCATTACTTCAAGAAAAGACTTCCATATCTTCGTTTCTTCGGACTTATCGTTTGCCCAAAATGAATGTTTAGTAACACTAGTCCCATCATCGATAATGAGACCGATGAGATAATAGATGTTCTCATCAGGGATACCTTCAACGTCAAGATATACGCGTGTTAGTTCAGAAGGCAACTCTGGTTTACCAGCGATATAAACTGTCTGCGTTCGAATTGCCAGGGCATTAAGTGAATGATGATGCTTGACTATCTTTTGTGCAATCAGTTTTTTAGCTCGTCTCGGACGGAACGTATACGAGTACTGTGTAACAGTAAATATTCCTCCTTTATTCAAAGCATCTATATCTTTCCAACTTAGCCCTTTGAGAAGACTGAGATCGTCCTTTTGTTTCGCTGTTGCCATGCAGCCAGCTAAAAATTCGCAAATTTTACAATGAGCATTCAGCCTCAATGGTGATACCGATTGTGTTTCCATCATCCTGAGTAATTCTTTTTCTATCTTGCCTGCGGCAATGATCAACTTTGGGTGTTGGACTCTTGATAACCTGAATTTATATCCAAAAATGAACTTACCGATAGTCGGCTCAACCTTCTGTTCGCAACTTAAGGCCAAGCCGCAGAATGCCAATAAAAGTTTGTGTTGTTATCTTTTGATGAGGTAAATAGATGATCGGATAATAGGCTGGTTTTAGGGAAGAGGACGGGGATGCTAATTCGATTGCACCTAGAATGAGCTTATACCTATTATTGATTATCGCAACATCAGTAGCAACGGCTGGCCTTTGTCTCTGGATGTCTTTGAATGTGGTTGTTGCTTCGTGAAGTGGAATGAATTGATTGCTTTGTCGGAAATAATCCCAAGCATGTCGCCGATAAGATGCCTTCTGGTCATCCAGAAGCTTTTCGTAATCGCTCTTAATTCCAGTTTTGCCGGAAAGCTTCAGATATGTTTGTATTTGCACTGAAGATAATTCAGGAATAGTTTGTCAGATATTGGATGTACCAATGCTGCCTCCTTTGCTCCATCGGGTCTAAAAAATTATCATGAGCCAAGGATAACATTCATCCCCGCAGTTGTAGAGCGGAAGGCATTCTTTGATGGTTCATGGCTTGAAAAAGTCTACGATTCATATTATATCAATAAATATGAGCATTAATTATGTCATGATAATCGCCTTGCAGATTCAAGATCATGCTGATGTAATCGAAGTGAGATTTATTGGATGATGTTAACAAAATCGGACTGTAACTTTATGAGTTTAGAGAGATGGAAACTATAACAACTTCAGGAAGCATTAAGCTATAAATATTATATCTTTCGTCATGCGATTTTCATGCCGTATTTAGCAAGAGTCCAGAGTGAACGGCTGATTTGATACAGCGTACCGTACTTTCTGTAAAGCACTGCGACGGACTGCGTACATTATTTCATTACAAACAGGGTAAAGGTCTGGTCAGGCAGAAAGTCGAAGGATGCTTCTGTGATGTAGCTAGCCTTTTCCATCTCCCGTATGATAACTTCAGGGATCGTATGATGGCCAAGGAGGGAGACAAAACCAAAGCCCTTTTTCTTATGTTCGATGATCGCAACTTTGCCACCCGGCTTGAGATGTCTTTTGAGCTTGGCGAAAAAGTCAGCCGGCTCTAGCAGATGGTGAAACACGTTCCTAGCGAAGACTAGGTCGAGGCCTGCTTCAGGCAAGTCTATTTTACCGTCGGCAGCGAGTATGAACGTGATGTTGCCAAGACCCGTATGCTCAGCTTGACGCCTGATGAAATCCAGGTACTTCTTTTTGATGTCAACAGCGTAGACCTGTCCGGTCTTTGCTGCTCGAGTTGCAAAGGCAAGCGTGAAATATCCTCCCCCTGACCCGATGTCTGCAATCGCCTGCCCGTTCCGGATATGAAGTTGTTCGAGAATTTCCTCTGGTCTGCTTCTGGGAGAGGATGCCTCCCGGTTCAGCATTTTCAAAAAGAACGACGTAAACATTGCACAGCTCCTCACGATGCGGCTTAACTTATGATGCCGTCTGCCCTGGCTCATGACTTGCAGATTCTAGAGTGAAATAAGCGCTAAATGTTTCGACTAATAATTCTTACTACCACAATATCTGGCGTTCATCGTCTTCACCTACAATCATGTATCAGCATTGACAATATTTCAATGAAGGATACTGGCTGAAAAATACATAAGTAAAAGAATTGGCCGTAGTAATTATTTATCTAGGGTTTGTTGAGCACTTTGGGCTGCGGCGTCAGCGTATCGGGAAACAGCCCGAGGATGTCCAAAGAGAACAACGGGTCGTCTCTGCGCTTATGCAAGCCGCTCCAGAAGCCAGTTGGAGACCCGCCGGTAATCATGGGCCCCGTTCGAGCTCGACCAATACATCACCGCCGGCAGTCCGCTGCTTGGTGCTTCGGCGAGCGCCACGTTCTCGCGAACCGCAGGTCCGATGATGCCGCCTGGCACAAGGTTTCCCATCATTGCAAGAAACTCTTCGTGGATCCGCCGCCGTGCCTGGGCCCTGCATGGAATAATACCGAGGATGGCGAGAGCCGGATTCTGCGCTCTGAATGCATTCACGGTTTGGATCATCTGGTTCAATCCCTGATATGAGAGAAAGTTGGCCTCCACGGGGATGACGACATGGGAACTGACCTGTAAGGCATTCATAGTGAGCACACTAACACTGGGAGGACAGTCGATAATGATGAAGTCCCAGTCTCCGTTCGTGCACGCAAGGCACTGCATCAGAAGCTTGCTTCCGATGGATCCGGAAAATCTCTGCGTCGCTTCTGCAAGCACATGTCCTGACGGAACGAGATCCACACCCGGTGTCTTGGTTGGTAGAATGGGCAGGGCGCTCGTGGTCTGTAAGGCCTGGAGAAGAGCGCTGCCGTCGTCAGCTATTCCCAGGGATATGCTCGCGTTACCCTGGGGGTCGAAATCAATGATGAGCACTTTCTTTCCTATCTCCCCCCAGCATGCCGCAATGTTCACTGCCGAGGTGGTTTTCCCAACGCCGCCTTTGTGATTCATAATTGAGACAACTTGCTTCATACACCCTCCGTAATAAAAGTCACCGAATGAACTAAAGATCCATCTTGCGGGCTGAATGCTCTTCCTATGTTCGCTTTTTCCAGCCTCCTAACTGAACGTCAAAATTTTCTCTAGATATACCGTTAACCATCATTGTGATCAATCCTTGTGAACATGAGAGAACGGCAAAAACATCGTTCTGAGAGGGTCGAGTTCCACCGTTAAAAGTGTGAAGTCCGCCATTTAGAATAATACTTGTCGTATTTAGAACGACTATATGCCTGATATAAAGAGATGTCAACTATATGGGTGTGCGATCCCCGCGAAGGGGTATTTTCGGGGTGGCCGCTAAGAGTTTCCCGTAATTCTTCATCTATTCTATAGAACATGAAGTGCTAGATACACCTATAGCTTGCACCGGCGTTGACTAAAAATAAATGCAGATTACCACATGTAACTTACACCATAGCAAGATCGACGAAACTGCTCGATCTTCACCGTGGGATGACGAGATAATCGGTGTGGATCATCCCGTCCAACGACTCCGGCGCAGAAGAAAACAACCTGTACTCATGCGGTTTTCTGAACAGTAAAAAATAGCATAATAAAAGTGATAACAAGACTCCAAATTGAAAGTATTTTTAGGGTATTCGGATTTTGCGGTTGATTTTGTCTAAAGCTCGCCCTGTTCTTCGGGTTTAGTAGCTATCCAAAATGTCAGGCGCTCCTTTGATTGTTTATGAAATTATTATGGCTCTTTTACATTGCATTTACTGAGCCCTTTGGCTTTACGAACGAATTTGTGGTCAAAGGTTAAAAAGGATTTACATGGTTGGCTGGAAGCCAGATGAAGGGCATCGGCGAAGTCCAGTCCGTTAGAGTACCACATGAGCGCCTCTTGGATACGGTGAGGATTCGAAAGGATAACATTAGGTAGGCCGCATAAATTAGAAAGAGCAGCATGTATCTCAACGACTCCGAAACCGTAAGCATATCGTAGGACCCATTCAGATTCCAAAATAACCGTTTCGGGAATAAACACTTCGAACTTTTTGAATACTGCGCTGGCCTTCTCGGCTTGGCTAAAATCATCCCCGGTCAATAACCGGACAATGATGTTGGTATCAACGCTGATCATGATTTACGCTCCCGAGCCCCTTTCTGGATAGATTCTTCCATTTCCTCAATGGTTTTAGCCTTACCAGAATAAGAAAGGCACGAAGCTACATCTTTTAACACGGTCTTCGTGAAAGGGGATATGGGCCTAAGGAGGATGCCATCCTCCGTTTCAATGGCCAGCAAATCCTGTCCAGTCTCCCAGTGATGGCGACTCCGGATTTCCTTCGGTATGATAACTTGGCCCTTGCTTGAAAGTTTTGTCGTCAGCATAATATGTCTCCAGATTAAGTAAGATAATTGTAAGACAATGCTACTTCTTTACCGGTAATTTGTCAAGACATCATGATTAAAAATAAACCGCAGAATCCGGATACCTTATTTTATTATATAAATTAGGAGGATTATCCTGTTTGTTGGGCAATTATTGGGGGAAAATTTCAACACCTTAAGCTACCGGCTTGGAGGAAGGCCCGGTTATTGAGGCCACTTAGAAATCAACCGGAGTAAGAAAAAAATGTACAGAGCTACAAAATCCGAAAATCAACCGGCAGTTCAAATATCTACGGTATTCGGATTATCGTGTTATCAACTGCAAAATCCGGATACCCTATTTTTATACTGTGTGCTCTTTATTGTATCGGGCCTCTTTTAAATCGCGCCGACGTTGGCGTTCTGCTAGATGAGCTTGCCGGCTAGGCCCAGCAAAGCCGCCTGCACCTTGTAAAATCAAATCGTCTAACACTTCGTCTGATATATTATTATAATTAATTTCAGGCATTTCTCTCTTCCTCAACATCGTAGCATTCCGCTATCTCTGGCTCTTCCCAGGTCTCTACCGGATCCACGGCCTGGAACGCGTCAGAATCATTTCCAACCTTCCAGCGGGTGATCTCAACCCGCGGCCCTTTTGATTTTATCCTCTTGCTCATTTTATCTGGATTCTCTACTACAGCCTGGCCGCTGTCAACTTCATGGTGAATATTCTTTTCGGTCACACGCAACAACGTCTTCTTTAATGTCATGCCCTGTTTCCGAGGTGTTTTTATTTTCTTGAGAGGTAGAGTGCGGCTGGACTTTTTCATAAGTTAATGATAGCACGGGGGTCTATAACGGGCAAGGGAAAGGCAAAGGGGTTGATGTGACCCTTGCATATTCCAATGGGATTGAACACTCATTCTGATCGTGTTCTGACGGCAATTCCGATCTACTTCGGACATTCAATACGAATTGCGGTAGTACATACTTCAATCCGAATATTTGCATAGTTCCGCAGTGGTTTAAAAGCTTGGCTTCACCTACAATCATTGAATGTCAACATTGTGACAAGGGTGAAGATTGTCAGATTGTAACTCACATTAGCAAGGGGACTTAACTTGTAACTTTTACGGCTTTCAGCATACTTCCAAAACGCGGATAATACTGCAAAGGCAAATATCGTCTGTCTACTGAACAGTAAAGGTTGCAGATTTCATAAGATTGCCTTTGTCGTCCAAGACATAAACCCTCCACTCGCCCTTCATACCGTTGATCTTCTTGCTGACCCATGTCCGGAACCTCGGATAAGGCTTGATGGCAAGAGGTATTTTGTCCATCTCGTTTTGGCCGAGCATCCACACTACGTAAACGGTGGTTTCCGTTTTTACATATTTAAACTCAAGATAGCAATACACCTTCTCCTGATTAGCTGGATACATCGTTCCTATGTCTAGCGGTGTCCGATCCATCACGCCAGCGCCGATTTCCATCCGCAAAATTGTGAGGTTCCGAGCAGGAGCCGGGGCATGGGCGGTCCCTGTAGTCGTCCTGATCGGCACTACCGTCGACCGCGGAGCAGGAGCCGGGGCATGGGCAGTCCCTGTAGTCGTCGTGATCGGCACTACCGTCGACCGCAGAGCAGAAGCCGGGGCACTGGCAGTCCCTGTAGTCGTCGTGGTCGGCACTACCGTCGCACGACGTACTGGTGAGACCGTTACACATGCTGAAAAAAGCATTAGAACAATGCCAAGGACTATGGGTTTTCCCATAATATCACCTCATCTAAATCTACTCTGAATTGGTTGTATTCAAATTAAGCCACATGAGCACTTACATTTCCCTAAAACCAAGCCGTAGACATGCCATCTCCAATAATTTAGTGCTGTATAACGAGGACTGCTAGAGGGTAACGAAGACATTGACATAATGCCTTCCGGTTATTCACTCAGTCCTTGCATTAGACTCCCAGAGTGAAATACACTGTCGCCCCTTTTCCGACTTCCCCCTCCGCCCAGACCGCACCACCATGACGGCGGATGATGCGTTCGACGATGGCAAGACCGATTCCTGTACCCTCAAACTCCTTCTCCGTATGAAGTCGCTGGAACGGGAGGAACACTTTGTTCGCGTACGTCATATCAAACCCGGCGCCATTGTCCCTGATGTAATAGACTGTATTCCCATCCTTTTCAAAGGCACTGAATTCAATGCGGGCATTCGTTGTTTTTGAAGTGAACTTCCAGGCGTTTTCAAGCAGGTTCGCAAGCGCAATTTTGAACAGGTTCGGGTCCACATAGGCGCGCAAGCCTTCAGTGAGCGCTACTTCTACACTTCTTTTGGAATCTGCCTCGCGAAGGCCGATCTCAATCGAGGCAACCAACTTGCTGAGGTCATAGTCCATCCGGTCGATATTCTGCTTTGATATACTCGAAAGGCGCAGCATGTCATCGATGAGGCCGGTCATTTTCTCTGCGGCGTTTGTTATGCGCGTCAAATAATCTTTCGGCTGGTCTTCCAGCTTGCTGCCGTAATCTTCGATAAGGATTTTGGAGAAACCGGCCATGATGCGGAGGGGGGCCCGCAGATCATGAGAAACCGAATAGATGAAGGCCTCCATCTCTTTGTTCGCGGCTTCCAGCTCCAGGTTTCTTGTCGCCATGTCTTCGGAGAGTTTCAGCACGGCCACCTCCGCCTTCTTGCGCTCGGTTACATCTTCAAAGATCGCAGCGAAGTATCCATTTATCGGGCTGTAGGCCGATACGGAATACCATTTACCTAGGGGCTCCGCAAATTGCTGGAATCTAACCTCCTGCCCGCTGAGCGCCACCCTCCCATAGGTTCCGATCCAGTCTGCCGGGTCGTTCTCAATGCCGGGAAGCGCATCTCGCACGCCTTTGCCAATGATGTCGGTTCTCTTAAGACCAGTCTGTTTCTCAAAAGCTTCGTTTACCTCAAGGAAAACGTAATCCACGGGTTTGCCGTTTTTATCGGCAACGATTCTATGATAGGCAAAACCATTGATCATGTTTTCAAAGAGGGAGTGGTATTTGGCCTCGTTTGCTCTAAGCGCCTCCTCGGCCCGTTTGCGCTCGGTGATGTCCGTATTCGTGCCGAACCACCGGAGGATTTTCCCTGCAGAATCCTGCAACGGCATCACGCGCGTCAGGAAGGGGCGAAATACCCCGTCGGTTCCACGCAGCGGGAATTCCATGTCAAACGGCTCGCCGGTGGCGATGGATGCCTTCCATCGCTCAAGAACTTTCGGCAGCACCTCGGGATCGTGGACTGATTGCCAGCCCCAGCCCTCCATCTGTGCGGGCGTCTTTCCCGTGTATTCATACCAGCGCCGGTTATACCACGTGATATAACCGTCCGCGTTTGCCCACCACGCAAGGTTAGGGATGGAATTGGCCAGGGTGCGGAACTGTTCCTCGTTCTCTCGCAACGCCTCGTCAGCCTTGAACTTCGCAAGGGCCACGGCCAAATAGTCGGAAAGCCGCTCCCATTGGTTTATCGAGTTTTCAGTGAAGCGCCCCTTTCTACGGTCGTTCAACTGGAGGAGTCCAAGTCGCTCCCGGCCGAGCATCAAGCTGATCAGGGCCACCGACTCGTAGCCTTCTCCGTTACAGCGGTTTCGCGTGCGGGCCTGTCGGTCAACATCAGTTGTTGCCGCGAGGAGGTCCGTCGTGCAGTTGGACCAGAAACTGCCTCTCCGCGTGAAAAAAGGTTTTGACGGGTCGAACCTTCCGCAGATCACGTTGCCGCACATGCAGGCGAGCACGGGATTGCCGACGCTGTCTAGGATAGGTTTTCCTTCCTTGTCGCAGTTGCACAAGCTGCTTTCCAGTTGAACGAACTCCTTTGAAAATCCGCGTGTCTCGAAATAGGGGTAATCGTGCCCTTCATGAAGCCGTATCCCAACTGCTTCGCAGCCCGAGCGCTCCTGGAAGAAGTCCGTAACTAAATGGATCAATGTTTTGGTGTCCTTGCTTTCGTTCACGAGCCTCAGGAATTTGACTGTCATTTCCCGCTCTTCATCCGCCTTCTTGCGTTCGGTGATGTCTACTAGGACGTGGACCGCGCCGCGCGGGCGACCCAGATCATCGAGCAGGGGCGTGCCGTAACCCAACACGTGGCGGGTTGCGCCGTCGTCGAAGACAAGGCTGAACTCAAAATCCCGCACGTGTTCGCCACGGGCGGCACGCTGCGCGGGGAGTTCGTCAAGCCTCAGCTCACGCCCATCCTTGACCGCCTTGAAATGTCGTGGCTTGACCGCAGGGGGCGCCGATAACGAGATCTCGACGCCGTGTGGATGCTGCAGCAGTTCATTCGCCGCGGGGTTGCCCGTCATGTGAGTGGAGTCAGGGTCATGGACGATGATAACAGGGACTGGCGCGGCTTCGAGCGTGGCGGCCAACTCCTCCGCCCGATTCCGTTCGCGGCGCTCGCTATCCCGCAGTGCTTCCTCCGCCTGCGAATGCTCGATCAGGTCTGCGGCCTGCCGTGCCAGCAGGTCGATTCCCCAAAGATCGAGCTTATCGGGGGAATAGGGAACGCCGCATTGAGTGGTCAGAATACCCAGCAGCGCGCCTGAGCGGCTTATCAGGGGCGTGGATTGCACCGCTCGCACACCGGCGTCGCGCAGCACAACAAGCGAAGGCGTCCCGGCAAACAGGTCATCCGTCTCTACATCCGGGACGATGACGCGCTTCGCGCACTTCATCGCCGCTCCGCAGACAGACGCTTTATTTTCTGCATGTGCGAAGTAATCCAGAAAGGGTTGTCGATGGCCATGATGCGCAACGATCCGCAACGAATCGCCTTCAACTAATTGCAGCGTGCCGCGGTCGGCCCTCATAATGGCGACCGCGGCGTCCATTACTTCCTGGAGCAGCGGCTGAATTCCGGCTGCTTCAAGGACCCGCCCGCTCAGGGCATGTATCCTGGTGAGGGCGGTCAGGTCGTTCTTCAGGCGGTCCTCCGCCCGTTTGCGTTCGGTGATGTCGTATGCGTAAATGCGCGCGACTTTGAATTGAGGCATCAGATGAATGGCCTCGCTGAAGATTCTGTCCTTGACCGTGAGCTCGCGAGAGACGGAGGATTCGCTGTTCTTCGCCATATCTTTTAAAATGATGTTCAGGTCCTTCGGGAGGAATACCTCTGACTCCCCCTTGTTCAGACCCAGATGTTCCAATATTTTTTCTACACCCGGATTGGCGAAGATGATGCTGCCGGAGGCATTTACCTCGATAACCGGATTCGGGTTGAGCTGCGGGAACGAGGCGAGATGCCAAGCGCGTTCCTCGGCTCGTTTGAGTTCTTCGATCTTGCCCTGGAGCTGCGAGTTTACCGTCTTCAGCTCTTCGTTCAATGATTGGAGCTCTTCGCGGGAAGTATCCAGCTCCTCGTTTGCCATCTTCAATTCCTCGTTCGAGGCCTGGAACTCTTCGTTGATGCACTTTAACTGCTCGATGTGGTTCTGAAGGTCGGTGCGCGTCGCCGCAAACTCGTATTCGAGCCGGTGAATCGCAGTCTCCTTGGAGCTCTTCGTGGCTGTTCCGATTCCCGGGATATTGAGGAGTTCCGCTGCAATGCCCTCGGGAGAGAACACGGCATTCGCCTCGCCCGCTGCGATGGCCGCAAACGGTATGCTGTCAAATTTCGCGGACTTTGGATCCTGAACGAATACCCTGCCGCCCGCGCTCCGGACAGCCTGGCAGCCGCAGGCCCCGTCGGTCCCCGCTCCGGAGAAGATCACGGCGATGGAACGATCGCCCGCATCCTTTGCCAGTGAAGAGAGAAATCCATCAATCGGCTGGTGGATGCGCCCTCCGGCAGGTACATTCGTTTGAAAGAAACTTTTCCAGAGGTGGACATTTCTGCCCGGAGGGGACACGTACAGTCTTCCAGGCTGCGCCTTGAGGCCGTCGGATATCTCCTGAATAATGAGGGAAGGCAGTCTTGCGGAAAGGAGGTTGGAGAGAAGGCCCTTGTGCTTCGGGGAGACATGCTGGATTAGAACTAAAGCAAAGCCGAAATCAACCGGAAGAACGGATAGGAATCGCTTGAGTGCGTCGAGTCCGCCCGCCGAGGCGCCGATGCCCACGAACGGGAAAGAAGAAGGGCCCGGATTCATTTTTGTCGGGGTATCCGAATTCATAAGGCCTCCGGAAATGTTGGCTTTAAGTCGAAAAGACAAAAAATAACTATGTAGAACATTAACACAGTGAATGAGGGATGTAAACAGTATTTGGGGGTCGGGCAATAGCTATTGATGGATGTAATTGCGTGTTATTCAAGATGTATTCTACAATTTCAAAGAGATGCAATCGTCGCGGATTTCAGGAAGATTTTTTGCCGGAAGGACCGTATCATAACATCCATAATCCAAACGGAATGTTTCACCATCCTCTTAACAGGCCTTGCGGCTTACATCTACAAGCATGCACTGCCAATATCTTGACGATGCAAAGAATACTAAGTAGTATCTTGCATTGAAAGGGTGTGAAAATGTTACAGCGTTTTAAAATGCTAAAGGCGAATTATTTCTTGTCGAGAATTGTATCTTTTGTGGGCAGCCGGCGCGGAGTCTTGCGGCACAAATAACTCACTCCGTAATAGCATAATATAAAGAGCTGATTTCCACCTTTTTCATCTCCAACTACCCGCGTTCGACATGGCCAAGTGTACCATGCCTCTAAGTCATTTAGAAAGACCCGATTTTCGCAGGCTTGACGTTCTGATTCAGCCGGAAGAAGTTTGTCGGGTCGTATTTGTTCTTGAGCGCAATGAGTCTGCCATACTTTGCCAGGCCGTATGCCGCCCTGACCCTATCTTCCCCCTCTTCGCCGAGGAAATTCACGTAAACGCCTCCCGTCGAAAAGGGTCTCATCGCTACTTCAAAATCCCGTGTCCATTGTATATGCCTATCCGCTTCCAGAGGATTCTCCCATTTGGTGACGATGTTGAGTGCGCATGAGGAGTCTCGGTGGCTGAAGGCCATATCGTCTTCATTGACTCTGCGCACTGCCCCCTCGAGGTGTTGAAGGTGCACTTGTGACAGTGGTGATGTTATGGCCTCAGAATAGCTCGCAAGAACCTCAATCGCCTCATCGCTGAAACTCTTCAGATAGGACGATTTCCAGAAGTTCTGAAGACCCGGCGGCGCGCCGGAATCGAGCATTGACTGGAGTTCTACATAGGGCATTATCCTTACGGCATCCTTGAGCGGAGGCCCGAAATCACGAAGCGGCTTCAAGACCTTTTCCCCCGCCTTAAGGGGGCCTATGTAACATACATGGATGGCTGCCACAGGCCTCTCGCGAAGGATTCTGTTGAGAGAGGGATTATGCGGGGCTGCCATATATACGAACATCGTAGTGAGTTCGTCAGGGATGACATTGATATAGTCGCGATAGAATCGCAGGATCTCACGGGTCATCGCCGCAGGATAATATATAGTGCCAGCAAGCACCGGACCTACCTGATAGAGCCGGTATTCGAATTCTGTCACAATGCCAAAGTTGCCTCCTCCACCCCTTATACCCCAAAAGAGGTCTGGATTCTCAACTGCACTGGCGGTCAGGAGTTGTCCATCTACTGTGATAACCTTAGCAGAAAGGAGGTTGTCACAAGTTACTCCGAACCTCCGCATCAGCCAGCCTATGCCGCCGCCCAGGGTCAGTCCGGCAATACCCGTTCTTGAGACAATCCCGCCCGTCACTGCCAGTCCAAAGGTCTGGGTCGTGCGGTCGAATTCTCCCCAGTTCAAACCGGCTTGGGCACGGGCAATCCGGGATGCAGCATTCACCTCGATCCGCTTCATCCTCGAAAGGTCTATCACTATCCCGCCATCACAGACGCCGTTCCCCGAAACGTTGTGCCCGCCGCTCCGCACGGCGGTGAGCATCCCCTGGGAATGCGCATAATTTATCGACTTAAGCACGTCATCAACATTATCGCAATAGGCGATCATCGCGGGATATCTGTCTATCATGCCGTTCCATACCCTGCGGCCCATGTCGTAACCATCTTCACCGAGCATGATTAGCTTTCCGTGCAGGGACTCTTTAAATTTTCGTATGATCTCATTCTTAAGGATTGTACTCATGAATTTTAAAACCCGCCGGCATTGCTATAATGTGCGCCTACGTATCAAATATACTCTATTAATTATGAGTTGCAACTTGCAGCAGGGCAAGAGAATGTTCAAGTGAAGATTTGAGGAAGGTTTATTAACCGAATGATTCAACCGATATCTTCCAAATTCTTATAAGTCACCGTTCCTACTGTGTACACCTACATGATTACAAGAACACAATCGGAACAAGACACTATTCTAACAATGGTCTTTACGTATCTGTTATGCGAATATCAGCACAGCGATCATTTGATGTGTCCGGACATTCCACGACAGGTGATTGCCGGCCCCGTTCAATTAGAAGACGAACTACATCCGGACGTGCGTAATGTCCTGCACAGTCGGTTATAATTTTTCTGTCCGTGATGCGGTCAAAGTCCAGTTCGGACGTTAATAGGACCTCTTCTTCTGGAGCCGGGCCTGCCAGAAGTTCCCCGAACGGGGCAACGATACACGAGTGCCCTCCGCCGATGCTGAACTTGCCGGTCCCACCATGTTGCGAAAGCCAATCGAGAATGTCTTGGGTCATGACGGATGAAGCCGAAGCGACAAACGCTTGGGATTGAAATGCGTAGTTACGCGCTGCTGCTTCGACGACATTACTGATCCAATGCATTCCACCAGGCCACAAGGCAAAGTGAATTTCCTCGCGCTGAGATTGCATTGCATAACAAAATAACGCATTTGAATGCTCGTAGCAGATGAGACCACCCACGCGACCCGCAGACGTATCGAAGGCGTAAAGATCCGAGCCGTCCCCACGGCCCCAGACCATGCGCTCGTGAAATGTCGGCATAAGTTTGCGCCTCCTGCCGACCAATGCACCTTCTGGAGAAAAGAACAATTGCGAGTTGTACATAGTTCCGCCACCCCGCTCGCTAACGCCAATCACAACGCCGCATCGGGCGTCGCGAGCAGCGGCGGCTAGGCCTTCGGTTTCAGCGCCCGGGACTATAATAGAATTTTCGAAATATTCCCGGTTAATCGCACCGGTGGCCATACTGGGCATGGTCATTAGCCAATAGGGATAGCCCGGTATAACTGTTTCTGGAAACACTACCCATTGAGCACCTTCACTGCCAGCACGTGCTATCCAAGCACAAGCTTTCTTTACAGTTGCCTCTCGGTTAAGAAAGATGGGTGCCACCTGCGCCACCGCAACTTTGATTCTTGTTCCCATTTTCGTCTCCCTTGCTCGCCGGGCTCCATTTCGGCTGGCTTCACAACTGTCTGAGCGATGCGCGACCACGTCAGCCTGAAATCACGATGCACTCAATCTTATGCTAAATTATAGCACTCTCGTAGAAGTGATGCCGGGAGGAAAAGTCACACCCAGCATCACTGAGCATGGAGTGCTGATATTATCAGATACCGACTGGATATTTTTGGGGTTATCGAATTCAGGTTGTAACTTTATATGTGTAGAAAAATGGAAACTTCACCTGGTAGGAAGGAGTTGCTGACAGAGAACTTTATCACAAAATGCAATGATATAAAATGAATTCTGCACCTTCGACAATATTATATGAAACTTGGCTTCACCTACTATCATTGAATGTCAATATTGTGACAATGGTGAAGAATGCGGGTTGAAATATTAATTGCTAAGCGTCTTATTTAAGACTTCTGTGAGAGCGTTAACATCATAGGGTTTCTTCAAAAACGCCCTAAATCCCTGCGTAATATAATTCGCAGTTGCCGCATCATCGGAGTATCCGCTCGATACGATAGCTTTAACTTGAGGATCCATTTTGAGTAACTGCTGGATCGTTTCTAGCCCACCCATGCCTTCCCGAATTGTGAGGTCGAGGATAACGATGTCAAAGTGGCTCCCGGCATCCATCGCATTTTTATATTTTCCCAATGCTTCTTCGCCGCGATTTGCAACGTCAACGTCATGTCCCAGCAAGACAAGCAGTTCTCTGTTCAGATTCCTGATTACTTCTTCATCGTCCATAACGAGGATCTTTGCTTTTCTCGATTGGGTAGGCTCGTGTTGTTTTTCCGCGGATCCCGTCCGGACCTCTCCTGCGATCGCAGGAAGATATATTGTGATCGTCGTTCCGATACCTGGTTTCGTCTTAACATCAATCATGCCGCCGTGATTTCTGACAATTGAGTAGGAAGTTGCCAACCCCAGCCCGCTTCCTTTCTCTTTGGTCGTGAAATAGGGGTCGAAGATTTTATTCAGATACTGTTCTGGAATACCAACGCCGGTGTCACGGATAGCTATCATGACATAGTCAGCCTGTGTAAGCCCGAGGGGGAGCGATGCATCGCCCTTTGCTATGTTCGCAGCCGTGACCTTGACTGTGCCGCCGACTGGCATGGCTTGATCCGCATTCAGCACGATGTTCTGGATTACCTGCCCCAACTGACCTCCATCCGCCTCTGCCTGCCACAGGTCTTCCGGGAGGTTCATACGGAGACCGGAGCGGGAGCCGCTTAACGTAAACTTTGCGGAGTTTTCAATGATTGGTCGGAGATCGACCTGTTTCTTGACTGGTGTGCCACCCTTGGAGAAGGTCAGAAGCTGGGTCGTGAGATTAACCGACTGATGAAGTGCTTGCTCGGCTTGTTCCAAGGCTGCTGTGCTTTTCACCGGATTCTTTGCAGTCATCTTTGCCAGAGAAATGTAGCCGAATACTCCTTGAAGCAAATTGTTAAAGTCATGGGCAATGCCGCCGGCCAGTGTGCCGATAGACTCGAGTTTTTGCGTTTTGAGTCGTTCTTCCTCGAGCAGATATCTCTCTGTGATGTTATTGATCGTCTCGATGACAGATATTACGGCACCAGACGAATCTTTAATAGGGAACGCTCTAGTCTCTACGAAGAGGATATTGCCATTGGAGTCTTTGTGGCGGTGAACTGTCGAATAAGGCGTGCCCGTTTCGAAAGCTTGGTGTGGCGCGCAATCTTCACCTTCTTCATAACAAGGCCGGTTAGAGCGGTGAGATACCTTGTAACAGTGCTGTCCGATAATTTCTCCATCACTGCCGCCAACTTGTTTGCAGTATGTCTTGTTTGCAGTCTGGATGCGGTAGTCCTGGTCTACGACGATGAATCCCTCATCCACAGTATCGAGGATGCTCCTGATGAACTTTTCGCTCTGCAGGATTTTCTCCTCAGCCTGTTTGCGTTCAGTGATGTCTTGACAGGTTCCGCTTAAAATAGTTTGCGTACCAGTATCGTCGTGAATAAGTTCTCCTTGAGAATGGAGAATCCTGGTTGTGCCATCCCTTAAAATAAATCGATAGTCAATAATGAATGGCTTGCGCAGCACCGCCTCCTCAATGGCTTTTTTAAGTGCACTCCGGTCAACCGGGTGGATCATATTGAGGAACATGGTGAAGTTCGCAGTGTCTTTCTTTGGATCAAGCCCGAACAACCGGAACAGCTCATCAGACCAGATCACCTGACCATTCGTCTGATTGTGCTGCCAGCTCCCGATATGCGCAATTCGTTGTGACTCGGCAAGCTGTTTTTCCCGTTCCTTCAGCGCTTCCTCCATCCGTTTGCTTTCGGAGATGTCTGTGTGCATGCCGACAAGGCCAACAACGTTGTCTTCTTTATTCTTAATAGAATATGCACGGAGATAAATATCCCTTTCTGTTTTATCTTTATCTAACATTTTTACTTCGCCTGCAAAAGAACCACCCTTCATGATTATGTCAAATACTTTTCGTCCAACTTTTTCATCAGCGTATACAGTTGCAGGCGGTCCTGAAACACCATCGACTTCCCTAATAGATAATCCGAACAATTTAGTATAAGCCTCATTTTGATAATAATGCCTTCCAGCAGGTGTAGCCATACCAATTGCATCTGTTGCGCTATCCACTGCCATCTGAAAATAAAGAAGCGCTTCCTCAGCCCTCTTGCGATCGGTGATGTCGCGCATTAAACAAAAAAACATTGGCTGTTTATCAAGCAAATAATTAACACTCGCTTCAATATTAATAACTTTCCCATCTTTGCGTCTATGCTTTGTCTCGAAGCGGGCATAACCAGTCCCTATGATTTGTTGGAGTCGCTTTTCAATTACTTCTTGCGTATCCAGTACTTCAACATCTTTTACACTCATCTTAAGCAGTTCCTCATTGCTATAACCTATCATCGAGCTATAAGAATCATTAGTTTCTAAAATTTGACCTTCCATATCGACAAGATAAAAGCCATCCATCGCCATGCGAAGAATTGTCTTAATGCGTTCTTCCGCTCGCTTGCGCTCGGTGATATCGCGAATAACGCTGCAGCAGTATTTGATACCTTCAATCTCAATTAATTTAACCTGTGCCTCCGTTAAGAAAACCGAAACATCTTTTCGCATATGAGTTGATTCAAAACGCAGTTCCCCCGTTCTTAGCAACTCACTTATTCTTTGAGAGAAAAACTTGTTCTGCTCTGAAATTATAATTTTCGACAACTTCATCCCAATCATTTCTTCTCTCAGGTAGCCTCGGGATTCATAAGCTGACTTGTTGGCGAAGACTATATTGCCATCTAGGTCGTGGATGAGGATCGAATCAGCGGACAAGTCTAAAATAAAAGATTGTTGTTGCAAAGAGTCTAATGTTAAGGTTGCTGGCAGCATGGAAAATGTCCTCAAACAGTCAAAAAAATCGAGTATAAGAATAGCGTCATATTATTGAAAATGTATCGGAAAGTAACATATTTCATAGGCTTGCTATCTGTATTTCGAGTTGTATTCTGTCATTTCCAATAGATGATACGTATGCCTCCTTAATAAGCATTGCTATTAAACTTATCGTCACAATCTTGATTAACTTAAGTGAGCAATATGATTTGTTAAGGGAATTTTAAGGGTAAGTTAACGAACACGGCCTGATAATGGAAGTTGCTAAGAATAGAAGCAGCACAGATAAAGGAAGGGGGGGCATTGTATGCTTCAATGTCAATTGCGCACCTCTACTAATATTATACGAAATTCGACTTCACCTACAATTTTGTACTGGTGTTGACGTTCTATATGCATTTTTGCTGAATCTTTTGATATCGCATTCATGATTTTCATGCATTATTGAGGTTTAATGAATGCTCTACCATCTATTGATTTGCTTGAAAGCTTAGCTACTCTATTGAATCTATCATTGTTTCTAAAAGCTCTAAGAAAATACTCATACACCCAATCATCCTTGATGAATGCCCTAATTAGCGTCCCTCTTGATATTTCGCATGTATCCCATCCTGTTGTATATTCTTGTTCTCATATATGCACTACAGGGCAAATAGTCGTAAATAACATATTTATAAAATATTAATTCTTTTGCGATTCTTATTTGCAGCATCTTTATGCCAATCGTACTAATATTCTAAGTATGGAGAGCACATTCTAAGCCAACAAAAAAGCAAGGAGGAGTTACATGAAACTGGTAAAAGCCATAATTAGACCGTTAAGTTGGGAAAAGGTAAACACTGCCCTTCAAGAAATGGGAATCGATGATATGTGGGTTGATGAAAGAACGGTTGGCCAAGTTGTAAGTAACGGCTTCAAGAAAGGGGAAGCATTGCTTTACCGTGGGGCAGAATATGTAGTAGACTTTATGACAAAAACGGAGGTTGAGATCATCGTTGCGGATGGTTTTGTGGACAAAGTTGTCGATACAATCCGCAAGATTGCTGGTACGAGTAGGAAGGAAGATTGCCGAATATGTATTCTGCCACTCATTGAAGCAATTTAGGCCTACACTTTTTCAACCACAGAGTCGGTAGAAAGGCGCTGGTACCGGCAGTTATCCTAAAATGTGACCCGTTAGAATCTGTGGACGTTTTCCGGTCCGTCAAATTACCAAGTGAATGAGATCATGCCTTTTGCTTTTTTTATGTTTCGCGAAAACTCTAGGCTTTTCTCGTAACGAGTTTCGACTTAAAACATCGTAAGGAGATTGAAATGTAAAAAGATGGGTTCTATTCTAGGTTTGAAGATTGGCTTGATGATATACTGCGCCATGGTGGCACTGGCAGCGCCAGTATTCGGAGACGCTGCGAAGCCGGCAGCACCAGTAGTGGGCGCCGATAACATCAAGAAAGCACTCGGTATCAGCTTCTATGTTCAGGGCGGCTATACGTACAATGGGAGCGCCAGCAACGGCGCCACCCGGGACTCGGTAAACTAGTTGCGGGTGTTCGACCACGATGCTAACAACTTCAGGTTCATACTTCTTGCGTTGCAAAGAATGGCACACAATTGACACAGGAAGCTCTTTTTACCTGAAAAACCATATCATAATATCCATGATTCAAACAGAAGACAGGTTATACTGTTTTTAGTTGAAATTGAAAAGAGTGGCTCCCCCGTGGCATAATCCACGGTAGAGAGAGAAAAAAGAAAGGAGCCACTCAATGAAGGATACCACAAGGAAGAGAAAAAAGGCAATACGAGGAATTGAAGAGGCATACGGAAGGCGGGAGATCATCGAACAGATGTATTGTGTCTTCGCAAAAGGGAAACAGGGTTTTGATGAATGCATGAAGGAAATGGGCAGAATGATGGCAGAGACGATCATGTACATCGAGCGGGAGGAGATTGCCGGCCCCGACTACCAGCCTAACAGTCCCGATCTGCGGAAGTGGGCTAGCCAGGGCGGTTCCGTCTATATCGGAGATCAGAAGATCCCGGTGACCCACCCTCGGCTTCGAGGTCCGGCGGGTGAGATTGTACTGCAGAGCTATCAGAAGATGAAAAAACCGGAAGTCTTCGCAGAAGAATTGCTTGGAAAGGTGCTTCGGGGCATATCATGCCGGAAGTATGCGGAGACAGTTGTAGATACGGCACGAGCATTTGGAGTGTCCGCCAGCACGGTATCGAGCCATATCGTCGCGGCAACAGCAAAACAGCTTCAGGAGTTTAAGGAACGGTCACTCACGTCATTCGTTCCCTTTTCGGTCTTTTTAGACACTGTTCACCGCGGCGGAGAGGCATTCATCGTGGCGCTGGGGCTTGATATTGCCGGAAAGAAGCAGACATTGGGGTTCTGGCAGGGGGCGACGGAGAACCATGAACTGTGTGAAGAGCTGTTTTCTGATATAGAGCGGCGGGGTCTGATACTTTCACGACGAATCATCTGGGTTACCGATGGCGGCAAGGGCGTAATCAAGGCACTCCGGGATCGCTTCGGTAAGAAACTCATCCATCAGCGGTGCACGATCCACAAGGACCGGAATATACAGCATCATTTGCCGAAGAAATACCGGAAAGGCGCACACTGGAGGTTCCGGACAGCCCTGGAGCAGAATAATTACGCGGACGCTCGTCAGATGCTTCTGGACATGGAGAAATGGCTTCGGGGCATTAATGAGTCGGCGGCTGATTCGCTCATGGAAGCGATAGAAGACATTCTCACCCTTCATCGATTGAAGGTCCCCGCTCTCTTGAGGAAGACGTTGCATTCTACCAATCCTATCGAGAGCATGTTTTCCACGGTGAGAAAAGCAGAAGGCAATATAAAGCGCTACCGCGACAGCAAGATGATGCAGCGCTGGCTCGCTTCTGTCCTCTTATATGCTGAACAAGGATTCAGAAAGATCAAGGGCCACGCCTTCATCGCGAACGTGATGAAACGGATCGAAACGGAAGAATTAAATGACCTAACAGTCAAAGAGGCTGCGTAAAGGGGGATGGTTAGGTATGGCTCGGCCTCAGAAAACTCACATATGGCGATCCTACGAATCCGATTTTATAAACAGCGATGATTTACACCGTTGAACCGATAAAAATACTTTAGCCGAAGGGAACGGGCCACTCAGATAATTTCAACTAAAAGCTTGACCTCGTCAACAGAAGATTTTACTTCCCCAATAATTCTTAACCTCCCACCTCCACCTACTAGCTTGTAGTCCTGTTGACATAAAATCTATCCAGACTACTGGTTGATAATTGCACATCAACGAACGGGTTCAGCAGCTGGCGTAGACAGTTGCCTGAAACGATGGGTTCGTCGCGCATCCGCTATGTCGCACTATATTTCATTTCAAGGGCAAATAGACGTCGGTAATCATTTCTCCCTCGAGAACATTCGTCCCGAAGTTTACATAATGGAAGATGATCGGGAAATCGCCGAGAGATTCGCCACTTTGGAGTAGCCACTCGTCATAGAGATAGACTGCGGCTTTATTGTTGGAGCGGGAACCAACATCCCGGGCACAGGCACAACGTATGCATGGAATTACCTTATTGATGATACCATATGAATTTGTATCAACGTCCTCTTCTATGGAAAGACAGAAGTCGACGCGGTGTTTGGAAGGCGGCGTAGTGCGTGGATCTGTGTAGTGAAGGCCATAGCTCCTGTATTTCAGAGTATCCAGAAATTGCTTCTCAAGTTTCCAGGTGATCAACTTTTTCGCAGTGTTGTGTTCGAGCGACGGCGACCCGCGGTGCTCAACGGCAGCAACCTTTGTCTCTGGGAATATAACAATCTGGACGTTTATAAAGTGACAACTCCGTTTTCGTATTTTAAAAGAAACACATCAGGGTAAGCTGCAACCGATATTTTCCACGTCTCCTAAAACTTACCAATGCGCAGATCACCCGAGTCTGCGCTGCCAATATTGTGACTACGGCAAAAAATACCACATGTAACTTACACCGTACCAATATATTCTCTTGTGAGTTGTTTAGTTCTCAATTTCACCTCATCGAACAGTAATGCAATTTCTTCAACTTATAAAATCAAAATTTAAACAATCTAGTCGTCCTTTGAATATAAAGATTCCCGCGGACCAAATCTCTTGAATGGACCTTTCCCACATGTTAAGAGTTAAGCGTCTTGTTCAATACTTCTTGTAGCTCATCCACGTTGTAGGGTTTCTTAAGGAATGCCTTGAAACCCTGATTACGGTGGTTTTGTACGTTATCATCATCAGAGTATCCGCTCGACGCAATAGCATTCACCCCTGGATCGATTTCCATGAGTCTCCTTATTGTCTCGGCACCGCCAATCCCTCCCCGGATTGTCAGGTCCAGAATAACCAGATCAAAAGGCTTCCCCGCTTGATTCGCATTCCGATATTTGTTGATTGCCTCCTCACCATGGGCTGAGCATTCCACCTCATGTCCCAGCGCCTGGATCAAATCCCTGGCAACATCGCGGATAACCGGTTCATCGTCCATGACGAGCACTTTGCCAGTTCGTAGCGGTAAAACTACATCTGTTGGCTGAAAAGGCTCCACTTTTTCTACTGCTGCAAATGCAGGAAGATAAATGGAAAATGTTGTTCCCTTGCCAACCTCGGATTTTACCTCTATCAGACCACCATGATTCTTAATGATGGAATAGGACGTCGCAAGACCCAAACCGCTCCCTTTTTCCTTGGTCGTGAAATAGGGATCGAATATTTTGGTAATGTATTGTTCCAGTATCCCGATGCCGCTGTCTTTAATACTAATTTGAACATATCTTCCTGTATGTAATCCCTGCAGTGAGTCATTATGGGGAACATGGACATTTCGCGCTGTAATCTCAACACGACCGCCTTCCTTCATGGCCTGATCGGCGTTCAGGACAATATTCTGTATCACCTGACTGATCTGGCCTTCGTCCGCTTCTACCTGCCAGAGACCACCATCAGCAGCAAAACGGTAATCTGAACGTGACCCGCTCAAGGCGAACTGGGCGGTATTGTCGATCATCGGGTAAAGATCGATTATTTTCTTCACAGGTTTACCGCCCTTTGAAAATGTCAAAAGCTGGTTTGTCAGCTTAACCGACATGTGCAGAGCTTTCTCGGCCTGGTCAAGTGCGGCCAAGCTTTTCTGACGTCCGTAGGCGGTCAGTTTGGCCAGTGAGATATAGCCAAACACACCCTGCAACAAGTTATTGAAATCATGGGCAATCCCCCCAGCCAACGTCCCGACCGCCTCTAGCTTCTGCATTTTGAGGCGTTCCTGCTCTAGGAGTTTTTTATCCGTGATGTTGCTGATCGACTCGATTACTGACGTGATGTACCCTGACGCATCCTTAAGCGGGAACGCCTTTGTTTCCACATGGAACATACTGCCATCTGCATCAGGATGGTTATGATACACTACGGAAGGTTCGCCAGTGTTAAAGACGTTCCTGACGGCGCATTCCTTGCCTACTTCATAGCACGGCCTGTCGACTTTGTGAGATATCTTGAAACAAATTTTTCCCACCACCTCGTTGTGAGGAAGGCGGACCTGATTGCAGTACGCCCGGTTCGCGGTCAGGATGCGATAGTCCCGGTCGACCACAATAAACCCCTCGTCCACGCTGTTAAGTATGTTCCTGACCATTTCCTCGCTACGACGGAGAGTGTCCTCCGCCTGTTTATGCTCAGTAATATCACGTGTTATACCAAGCAGCGCAACTATTTCATCTTTTTCATTTCGAAAAGGCACGGCATGCGTTTCAAGCCACAAATGTCTGCCCTTAACTCCAGTCATTTCGAAAGCCAAGGTGCCGGAGTCGCCGTTGAAAACCCGTTTCGTTAGATCCATAAACGCGTCCCGATGCTCGGATGCGATCAAGGGGCAGACACACTGCCCTTTGACTTGCTCTAACGAATCTGCCTGGATCATGGATAAGCCTGCCCGGTTCATCATTATCAATTTCGCATCCGCATCAATGAGCTTTACACATTCGGGCTCCGCGTTGATGATTGCCTGCAGCATGTTTTCGCTCTTTTTAAGCGCCTCTTCTGCATGCTTTCGGTTAGTGATGTCCTCTACCAACTCTATCGCCGCTAATATTGACCCATCCGCTGCCAATAGAGGTGTCGATACAACCTCGTAGTGCCGGAATCCTTTTTCCGTCGGCGTTCCTGTGACGGCCGTGTGGATCTGCCCGTCCTGCAGGGTCTGCACGGTTGGGCAATAGCTGCAAACACTATCCCGAGGCGGCGTATTAAAGCTCTTGTAACAGATGTGATGCTGATTGCAGTCTATGTGCGGAAACCATTTCTGCATCTGGGGATTAATCGAAATGATCTCCATATCCTTCCCGATTAATGAAATGCCTATGCCGATGTTATTGTAGATCGAACGGAACCGTTCCTCGCTCTCCTTCAGTTTGTATTCATTTTTCAGGAGGTCGTTTTTCACCTTTTCGAAGTATATCAGTATCATACCGATTGCCCCGGTGAGTCCGAGTGACTCGCCAAGCGAATACCCCCAAGGCGCAAACCACGTATTCCTCAAAAAGGGATAATCTCCCTTATGTATACCCCACACAATAAAGGTCCATCCAATAAGGTACTTACCGATGCCCTTAAGGTCATGAGAACGAATAAAAGCAAAACCTGTCCATATGTATATGGCCGCCAAAAAAGTAAAGGTGGGAACGGTCAACGCGGAAAAACTGAAATCAGACAAGATCGCTACAATAATCCACAATGCAAGCATGACTGTGGTGAAAAGCCAAAACTTCGACTTGCCGCGACCGAGAAACATTGAAACGCCCCAAACGAGAAACAGCCCGCTGACAAGGGCGAATTCATGATATCCGATAGCCAATACCTTATTGTTTCCGAAAAGGAGTTCGAGTACAAGGAAGCAGAACCTGAGGGAGTATAGAGCGAAGCTTATGGACCATATGGCAAGATAGCGATGGCGGTCCTGTGTGTATAGATACAAGTAAACCAAGGACAGCAGAAAACTACCTGTTAGTGAAGCAATTGTTGCCGGCAACAACCAGCTCATGGCCTTATCCTTTTGTCATTGTTTTCTTGATAAATATCGAGAGCTCTTATAATAACCGAAAGGCTGCCATTTATAAACAATTATTTGATTGTCTTGAGAGCAGTCAACATAGTCACCTCAAGATAAATGGTTCTTAGACCCTAAACCAGGCGGCATCCTCCCTGAGAGTCAATGCAAGTTTGGCTAAGCTGATAAAAATCTTGACGCGGTCATCGTTCCGGTTCAGAACCTCACCAACGACCTCCCTTGTGCGTCAACGCTTCGCTCAATGGCACGCTTATCAGCGGCTCTCTCAAAGCGATTGGCTGAACGTAGTCTTGAAAAGTGTTCAATCCATACGGGGCAAATCCAATCTCCGCTTGGATCGTCTTTAATCTTCGTCGGTTGACCGACTATAAGTCGTGACGACATTAATCGTCCGTCTTGAAGCTTATAATGCCATATATCCTCTGCAATCGGATGGTCAATTCGGTCAATAACCATGAGAACGCATCACCTTTTCATATTTTCATAATGGTTTTTGTATTTATCACGTTACGAAGATCAGGAAGAACAGTTTACTAAAAACTTCAAACGGAAATATTCACTCGAGTGGCGATTCTGGTTCTCTGAGGTCCACCTACTAGCTTGCACAGAAGATTGAGAAAAGCGGTTGCAATCTTCTGGTTGAAGTTTGCGTCAAGGTTCACAGACTATTTGCATGGGCTAATACATCAACATAAGGGATATAAAGAGAACAATTTGTTTATCGTTACGGATACATTTTAAATAGTTGGATTGGTCCGATCCCATTAACTCACGGAAGTCTTGGGGCCCTTCGTTATCTCCACTAAATTTTTTAAGCCGACAGGGGATGATATTCTTATACTTTTTGCAGCTTTGAACTTGTCGATGTCGATCTCTTCAGATAAAAAGAACTTGAGAAGCGATTTGTCTTGGAACCTACAAGTTTGTGCGATTCCAAGCAATAGCAGGTAATGTAGGGCAACTGTTTTGAAAAACGTTCCGGAAATCTTTCTTTGAACAGCAAGGTGCCTGAGGGCATTTTCTGCCGTGTTGTTGTGCCAAGGAATACCATCTAACTCGAGAAAGGTGAAAAGGCTCTCTCTATAGCGGTGAAAACGCTTTTGATATTTAGCAACTAGTTCACAATTAATGGGTGCATTATCGATGTTTTTCCGATAGAATCGGTCGACAGACTTGCTAAATTTGCAAAGATGCCGTCTCTTTAGCCCGTATTTCTCCTCTGCCTTAAAGATAGGGACTAGCAGATCCTTAACCTCGCTGACAAATGCCTCATATACTTGGTTATATGGATTACTCCAAAGATCATCATTGAGATCTCGTATGAGGTGAACTAAACATTTTTGTTGTGCGCAAGTGACAGCATCGTAGCCTCCATAGAAATCGGAAATCAACACACCCTTATAGTTAGACAAAAACTCATGGACAATGGTCGACTCTCGCGTCTCAGTCATTCTGAAGACAACATGCTTTCCATCGGTAAACACCCAGGCATAATGATCAGTTCCCTGAATATTGATTCGCGTCTCGTCAGCGTGAACAAAAGGACTTTCCATGATGCGCTGAATCGTCAACTTCTCAGTCGTAGTATAGTATTGGGCAAAGTCATTGATGAAGCTGACCAAACTCCCTTCACTTGCGCTCTCATGAAATATCTCCTCCATTTCTTGGATGATAATGCGATAAGGAAGGCGCAGAACTATTCTGGCATGGATTACCCAAGCCTTGAAAGCATGCCCAAAAAGTTGCGTCCCGAGTGATGAAATCTTCGGTGGCGGATAATGTTTGCCACACTTCAGACAGTAACCTTGGGTGCCAATATATTTCGTCGCAGTTCTTCTACAACCGGCTTTCGTGAAGCGCAGGCTGATAATGAATTTCTCTGCAATTCTCTCCGATTTCTCAAGGGATTGCCCCTTGTGTTTTGGACAGGTTCTCTTCGGTGCCACCCGAATGACAGTATCGGCCCTTGAAGTAACTTTTCTCCGATATCCCTGATGACCTTTCTGTCCGCCCCTTTTTTTCCCCTCAGTCTCTGTGGTGTTATATCCTGGACGAATGCTTACTCTATTTTTATTGTAGTCGGCATGGGCATATACAATGATATTATGCAATCCCCTGTGAATCTGATGGCCGAGTTCAGTAGTGTGCCGTTTTGGCTGATCGGCAAAATCAATATCACTGTATGTATCTGCACTTGCGCTGATCCTTGAGAGTTCCTCTAGCAAGAACCAGAGTGCCTCGCAGTCCTCTTTATTGTAAGTTACCAATATCTCCTTATGTTGGCTTTCCCCGGCCTCCCAGAGATGTCGCCATACTAGACTTTGGAGTCCAGACGCATTAGGCATGGTCCAAGATGCGCCGACGAGTTTCCCTATATCCTTTAGATTATTTGACCTGGTTGGGAAATACACTTTGCCGTAGATACTGGCATTCAGGTTGACAAATCGTTTTTTGAGCGCCTCACAATCAGTCTGATATATTTGCGCCATTGCATCAATCGATCGTGGTTCATAACTCCCATAGTGATATATCGGCGCTTCAGGATATCTGTTGATCTTTTCAAGAGCTTCAGCCCAGATCCGCCGCTCGTCTTCAGGCGAATTAGCCCAAAAGGAATGATAGGAGCGGTTCCCCTGCTCATTGATCAGGAGACCGATTAAGTAGTGGAAGTTTTGGTCTGGGATCCCTTCGATATCGAGAAACAGCTCTACCTCGCGCCTGAGTATTGTAGGGCGTTCTTGAATATATGTTATCCCCGTTCTGAGTGCTAATGCTTGCAACTCAACTTTGAAAGGTACCGGGGCTCTGGCTCGTCGCTTCCGGCTACGCCTTGGCTTGAAGGCATAGGAGAGTTGCGTAACTGTAAAGATGCCTTTCTTGTGATACTTCAGAATTGCTTTTGGCGTGACTCGATCCAGTAAACTGAGGTCGTCAGCCTTTTCTGCTTGCACTAAACAGCTTTTCCTAAATTGGCAAGTCGAGCAATGTTTGTTTAATATCACTGGAGGTGATATTGCTGGTGAACTGCCTGTCCATTGCCTCAATGCATTGATCATCGGCATCAATGTTCGGCTCGCGGATGCCATTCCTACTTTATGAGCCTGACCATCCGCGCAAACAATTGTTCCAGACGAAGGCAACTTAAACTGCAATTGACCGAGCACATATCCAACAAACAAAAGGGAGAGCTTCTGCTCTTTCGTAACCTGATGTGTACCCACAATGCTTATCGGCTCGTAACTATAACTGCCGAGAGATGAGGTACGATGCACTTTCGTGAGCACGTCACAGCCAGCTTTTAAATCGTGCAACTTGAGTGCGACGTCCAGAAGAACATTCTCGCCGCTTGAGAGAGCAGCAGCGTTCCCGGAGCTCAGGCTAGGATGTTCTTTCTCGATAAGATTCAAATATTTAATTCGGCTTTGATGTGCTTGTTCTTCAAGTAAATGCCAATACTCATGGGGTATTCCCTGATCTTCCAAGCAAAGAAGAAGAAATGCTTTTCGAGAGCATTGCGAGTATGCAACAACAACTTCAGGGGTAATAATTTTCGTTTCCATTCAACCCCATGCCAATCTTTCTTCAAGGACGCCTGATGTTTATGCTTCTGAGCGCTTATTCTGAAAGAAACTGGTTGACTATGCCTATGCGCGCCGATGACATCGGGTTTCAAATGAATTTTTTCTTCAAATCAAGGGTATAGATTACAGCATTGTATCGGCGTAGGACCTGTGTCTTGGAGATGCCTGATGCAAAAACAGCAATTCAGGTTAGAGCCACTAGCAATACAATTAACATAGTCGAACAAACTGTTGAACTTAATTGACAATTTGGTGGGGTTCGTGAGGAAACTCAGGGTTATTCCTATTGTGTTTTTTTCTCGAAATGTTTGATATAGAAACCGTTGACTGCGTAGTTAGTTCTGTAGTGACGCCGTGATTGCGATAGCGATATTTCTCGCGGCATCTTTCGCTTGCAATGCTTTATCCTTCGTGTAATGAACGGGCCAGTGAACAGGATAGCGGGTGTCAATATACGAAGTATTTAAAAACTCGCAAAAAGTCATCAGAGGTAAAAGCAAAGAGTTCTTTTCAGCGCATGTTTCGAGCAAAATGACTAGATTATGCTGTTTCTCGAATTTCAGGTCATGAGCGACAATAAAAGCTTTCAGATACTTCTCCGCTGCCTGATGAAAATGAAAACAGATTTGTGCGTAAAACTCATTACCTTCTCCAAGGACGGCACTCGCGAAATTGAAATCTTCATCCGCCTTATTCAGCCAAACCTGAACGACCTGCGGATCAGCCATAGAGAAGCTTCCCTTCATTAAGTATCTTTTTCAAGAATGGGTCGCCTAAAGCAAACCACTTTTCAACTTCTTCAGGCTTATACACGATATAATCAACCGCTGCATGAGTCTTCATTAAGCGGTAAAGTTCGTTTATCCGGTCGCTGCCGTAATAGGGAACATTTTCTTTCACGATGAAAAAATCCAGATCGTTCACTTCGCTACCGCTTCCCCAGGCTGCGGAACCGAAGAGTATGATCTTCTCAGGCTGATATTTCTCGATAAGCTGGTTCTTGATGCTGTCTATTTCCAGCGTGATTTCTATTTTTGTCATATGATTAACTCTATCATACGGAGTAAGGGTCTGAGCATGAATGAGTAAATGTTGGCTCACTGGTCAAATGCATACAATAAACTATCCCGCTGCAAGCCGCGGGGAATACAACCCAGAATGGTAATTAAAGAATACCGTAAAACACAGACGAATTCAATGATAAACTTAACTTCGGCATTTAAGAGTGGATCTCGTTTGAATTTAATAATAGCTGGCATAATCAAAATGCGATTACATATCTCGTATAGCCAACAATCAAATATAGACTCGCGGTATTAACATTTGGTCAGTCCATCCAGTCTTTCATGATATTCGACGGCGTTGTCAACGATATCAATTGGATATTTTATAGGAATGAGGCTGTTGAATACAAGTTCAAACTTTAAATGTTGCAAAGAATGGAAACTTCAAAAGCTTCAGGAAGTTCTTGTTGCAAGGAGAACCATGTCATAATATCCATGATTCAAACAGAAGATAGCACCTTCTTAATAAATCTGATCATCCGGCCTTCACCTACTCTGCAATTTCAGCAGGACGCAACAACCAGCGAATATCTGGTTGTAATCTGCGACAACGGACGGGTTTTGTCCATCGGCCACGCGATGCGTGAACGGAGATGGATTTGTTCGAGGTTTTTAGGCGCTATTCCCATCCGTGTAATATTATTGCCTTCGGAAAGAGAACGTGCAGGCCAACTACCCGGCCTGCCCGTGATGTGTTTAAATGATCCTGTCTCGATTCATCAGATGACGTCGGTTGTATCCTTATCCAACCAAAATGCAACCACACTTACGTCTTGGCGCACCGGAGATCGTTGAGAACGTATCCCCATGTGCCTGTGGAATCATAACTTTCACCCCCAAAGAGCCAGAGGTTGCCACTACTGTCTATCCAGGAAACGGTTGAATTGCGCCCGTCCGGTATGTTGGTTGTGGCAGCCATAACCTTGGTTCCGCAGGTGCCGGCTTGGTTTCCGAGGTTGGGTCCACTCACCCAGGTCCAGTTGGTCCCGTCGAACCGCCAAAGATCATTGAGCCACGTACCAATCGCGCCTACGGCATCTAAAGCAGCGCCGTCACGAAAACGACGGCGTGAGGCGCTGCTCCATCTTCCTGGGGTCCGCAGAGCTTCTGAGGCCCGGCAAACATCGTTTTTTGGTCTGCGACACCCTCTAAGGTGCTATTTCCCAACGGTGATGATTTGACTGGGTCCATATTCCGTCGGGACCGTTGGATTGTTCATGAGTGTGAGCGCCCCGGTCGTCTGGTCGATCGTGAACTGAAAGATGGACATATTATTGATAGCTGGACCGCACGAGCCGTCGTCGCCACTGGTCGCGTAGGCGTACTTGCCCGAGGCTTCCACCGTGATGACATCGACGCTCGGCAGCGAGACCGTGGGCGGAGTCATTGCTGTGAGCGCCCCAGTGTTCTGGTCGATCGTGAACTGAGCGATACCCGGCGGGTCAAGGACCGTCGCATAGGCGAACCTGCCCAAGGGGTCGACCGTGATGGACGCTGCCCCATAACCCCCCGTGGCCGTGGCGAGGGTGACCGTAGGCGCGGACATGGGTGTGAGCGCTCCAGTGTTCTGGTCGATATTGTACTGAAAGATGTAGCCGTATTCATAGTCCGCAACGTAGGCATACTTACCCTTGGTGGGTTCGATCGTGATGGCGTAGGGCTCCGAGTAGGCGGGTCCCGCGGCGACCGACAGCGTGGGCGCGGATGTGAGCGCCCCAGTGTTCTGGTCGATATTGTACTGGGTGATGGAGCCACCATAACCACCATTATTGGTTGGCACGTAGGCCCACTTGCCCGAGGGGTGGACCGTAATGGAATCGGGATACGACGACCCCGACCCCGCCGCGACGGTGGGCGTGGTCATTGATGTGAGCGATCCATCCGTGCCGATCGTGTACTGATTGATGTCAAGCCTTTCAATGTTTAGCACGTAGGCCCAGGGGCCCGAGGGGTTGACCACAATGCTGGCAGGATAGTACAACTGGCCGACAGGCACATTCGGCCCCACCAAGATAGTAGGCGTGGACATGGATGTGAGCGACCCTTCCGCGCCGATCGTGAACTGAGAGACGGTCTCACTTATTTGGTTCGATACGTAGCTATACTTACCCAGGGGGTCAACCGCGATGTTTCGGGGATCGTTCCCTCCTGTAGTGACCGAGGGCGTGAACATGGGGGTGAGCGCTCCATTCGGGCCGATCCAGTACTGAGAGACGCTGCCTCCATAACCGCACTGATTGTTTGCCGAGTAGGCATAGCCCCCTTCCCAGAATGCATACAGGGTGCCATTTGTTGCGCTCTTCGTGAAGGTCTGCCCCGGCGCATAGATTATTCCGGATCCGTCGGCCGTCGTCTGCCATCCCACGAAGGTATATCCGGTATATACGAGACTGCCTGAATTCCCGAGCACTGTGACGGTCTCCCCAGTCACATAGGAGTTCGAGTCAATCGGGACGCTGCCGCTGGTGGCGCCGTTGCCGTTATAAGTCACGGCATTGCCACCGGTGCCGTTTGCGGTCCATATCGCGTACAGTGTAACATTGGCCGTACCCATCGTGACGCTCGACATAGAGGTCGTGCCGTTAGCCAGCGTGTTCCAACCCGAAAAGGTATACCCGGTTTTCACGAGGATGCCCGGATTCCCGAGCACCGTGACCATCTGCCCCTGCGAATAGTTATTTGGGTCGCTCGGGACGCTGCCGCCGGTAGCCCCGTTACCGTTATAAGTCACGGTGTACGTGGTGGAAGTTGGGCTTGTACTGCCACCACCTCCTCCACCACCGCAGGCAGCCGCTATCAATGATAAACACAAGACTAAGGCCACAAAAATACCGATATGTCTCTTTTCCATAATAACTACCCCCTTTCTTTATGAGACAAAGCCGAATTGAGAATTCCCTTGTTTCTCTCTTGAAAAAAAATGTTGCGATATGTTAAATTGACAAAGTGTTAGTTTTCTGTTGAAATCAACACTTTTACCGAAGAGCTCATCGCGGCAAAATACATATAAAAGGTGCACTACTTACTTCACTGATGTTTACGCTAATTTATCAAATGATTGAAAGAGGGGCTCCTCAGCAGAATCTGTTGATAATAAAATAAGCATTTAAGGAAAAGTCTCGCATTCCGGCATAGCCATTATGCTAATTTTGATATATATGGGTAGAGCATGGGGTTAGACTTCCCCATTAAAGTATAAGAAATATTTTTTTCAAGATTACCCAAAATAGAAACCTCCTGCTAAAAATTAGTTTATACGGGAACTAAATTCAAGCGTCAGGAGGTTTCTATGAACTGTATTGATGATAGCAGACTTGAGCAGCTTCTTCAACTGAAGAAAGAGATTCGTGGTTCAGATCAGGATTTGATTGTTTCTTACAATGCAGATGATATATCTCACTGTGACATTTATTAGCCTAATCGACAGTGGTGATATCTTTCAATCACGCGTAATTACAGAACAAATACGGATTTATTATCTAATAAATATCCACAGATTCAGCGTAGGAGGCGAAAGAGGTTACTCAGCCTATGGGTAATTGTAAATACCCCTGTCAGGGTATTTTTAGGGTATGCTTATCTCGTCACTTCATCACAATCAACTACTTATGGAGGACACAGTTGATTTTTTTGATGATTCAAATGGTCTATTTCAGAAATCGGTGAAGGTCCTGCCTTATTTGACATCCCGAAAAGGAATGCAACTGATCACAGGGAGAGGAAGTCAATCCTTGACTATTAGATTGAAGAATACGACATGATAAGTGCAATTTCCAATAAGTGCAACTGTTACCAGCTCCAGGAAGTTGATGATGAGAGAAAACTTTACCACGAAATGCAATGATTCAAAATGAATTCTGCACCTCCGTTAATTTTATGCAAAACTCAACTCCACCTAAACACGTCCTAAATTTATGAGATTAAAGGAAACTGCGCCTATTTGCAAGAGGTTAAGGAATTGGCGGTAAAGATATGCGTCCGGGGCAGTCATGCAACTCTTGCCGTGAGTATTGCTGAAACAAAAACAGGCACCTGCTTAGCGAAAGGAACCATCATCCAGCAAGAAAAAGAACACAAGAATTGAAATTACTATCTTTTGGATAAAGTCTTTCATTCTATTGACCTCTAACGGGTAGGAGCAAGGGCCTTAATCGCGTCCTTAAATTCCTTGATAAGGCCGCCGGCACCGTGAGCAGCATCAATCAATGAACCAAGTACTGCGTCTACAGCTTCCAGGACCGATCGGAAACCTGTACGGACCGTAAGCTGACCTTGCCAGCGACGCCATGACTTCGAAACTCTTGCCAATACAGCGTACTTGAATCTCACAGCGGAGCCAACAAGCCCGTGATGTTTCAATTGCGATTCGGGAATCTTTGTTATCTTTACTTTAAGGTACTCCGCCGCTGGCAAGACATCATCCCGTAACGTCTTCTCAGCCAGTGATATTAATTGCGCGTCATCCCTCCATAGCCTCACGGTGAAATCTTTAGACTTGACCAATAGGGTCAGCAACTCAACAGTTTCGTCAACAAAGAGGACTAGCGTATCCCTCTGCGGGTCTTGGACTTGGCCAATCTTCACGAAGAAGCGAGACATACATACCCCCTGACAACCGAGGATAAATTACTTTGCCTGCTTTCTTAAATATGTTACAAACATTGGGTGTCTTTTTATGTAATTTTAAAAGCGGCTTACTGTCAATTTCGTGCATTCTGGCAAGGGTCTCGAATTGTTTGCGAATAAGCGTCAAAGCTTCAATGATATCGCCTTGCATGAATAGGTCGTTTATCAAGTAATGAGTACGAATGAAAGATGTAGAAAGGATTATTTGATAGGAAGTCTTTTCAGTCGTGTTGTTGATTTTATTAGATGCTTGCTCTTGAGCTATTTTAGCCATGAGGCCATCAATAAATATTCGAAGTGTATTTTCGCCTTCTTTTTCCTGGGTTTTATAGTATTGACGAGTTTTCTCACGAGCCTCAAGACATTTGCCTTGATACTCACATGCGTTTTTCATTAGTTCTTCGATTATTTCTTGTGTGATATTCGTCATTGGTTTTCGTTTATAACGAGCGCGTGACGCGCCGCTTTCTGGCGTGTCGCCGTCCACGCACAGGTTGGACTCCCTAAGTCCAATCAACATTATTTTGTCGGCAGCTAGTGTGCCCCCATGATGACTATAGGGACAGTTTCTGTCACTTAATCATTAGTCAAGCTATAGTAATTCATTTGACCGGTATGAATTATTCCCGCCTTTACTTTTTCCTCGAAGTCGTGTCTGTCCTCGATAAAAGAATTTTCAACATGCTTTGTAAAATAAACGTAATAATCATATTTATAGTTCAGACCGTCAAGAAATAAAGTGGCTTCTTTAATGGGATTGATGATATGTACATCAAGGCTTTTGTCGATCTTGTTTTTTGTATCTTGAATAAACTTTGTTGAGACATTAATTTCAGCCATGAATTTTAAAGGTTCAATTTTTAAGTCAGGGGAAAATTTAAACAAGATGTCACCTTGTTCTTTAATCTTGATCAGTGATTGAACAAGCTTATATTTATTATAAATAAAAATATTTTTCCATTCGATAGTTGTCTTCTCTTTCCTCTTCAGGATAATATTGACTTCGAATTCTTCTGCATCTCGGTTCATCGCTGCATATTTATTAAAGTCCCTATTAAATTCTACTATTAACCTCTGAAGCTTTAGATAATTGCTCGTCGGGACAGCATTAAAAATACCCTTCTCTAGATTGGGCAATTTGGGATCGGCTGAAAAGAAGTGATCTATTGTATCCTGCTCATCAGCCATCCCGATTGGACCAATGAGCGGAGTGCATTCGTCATATTTATGGAGCAAAGACGTGTCAATATAATACCGCCTATATTTCTCAATTGACGGCTCTTCTTGAATTCCTCTTGTAGAAATTGAATTAGGCTGATTTGTAAGGATTTTGTTATGTTCGAATGCTAAATATCTAAGATAATTTGTTATGTACTCTGTTAGGAAATCTCTTGCGTTGTTTAAAATGAGAAGTTGTTCTCCACTATGAATATCAGCTGCACTTTTCGTTACGGACTCATTCAGTTGGTAGACACCGTAGCTGAGGATTATCATTACGATTGTCAGAACCATTGGAATAATTTCCTTCCAATATGTCTTCAATTTTTCCATAAACTGCAAAGTCATTTCCGTATCCCCATAATGCTCAAGCAAGAATTGATTTATTTTTCGATGTAAAGTAATCCCGTTGGGTTCCGCTATGCTTTACCCGACCTACCGATTTTAGCGGTCATCTTTTTTTCAAGCTCATCTCTTAACGCACCGAAATGAGCCTCGCGATGATGCTCGGCGCAAAGGGCGATCACATTAGTTATTCGATCTGCGCCATCATTGGCCAACGAAATAATATGATGTGTTTCCAGATAAATAGTTCCATCGGGGCGAGCAAATCCGTGTTTGCCGCACAACTCACATAGTCCTTTAGCCCGCGCCTCAACTGTTCTCCTAACTTGGGGATCTCTCGCATATCTGGTCCCTGAAATTAATTCCTTCTCAGGCCTGTCAGATCCTAAGTCATTAACGGCATCCTGATCTTGTAGAAAGGGTGCTTCGGTAAGCTGCTGATATAGTTGGCTCTCTGGAATTCTTCTTTTTACTTCTGCCCACGCCGCGTGATTGCCATAGCCCTCAAGCGCAATAAGGGCTTTATCTATAGCTGCAAAATCAGCATCTATGAAGATATGGGCAAGAGAGCGTTTGATAACTGCTTCTCTAACTCCCGCTGGAGTACCTTTCACCCATGCTTTAGGATTGATCTTACCAGATGCAGCACGAACGGCAACCAAAGCCAGAACTGGAGTTTTCGCAAGTGATGCAGCCGCATCTAGCAGGTCACAAACCTGAGCTATTGCGCGCGCATTTTTATTTGGAAGCCCAAGTTCCTTTGCTGCCGTCTGATATGTCAGAAGCCTATGGGTTGGATATGCATCGCGAATAATTGAAAGAAGACGATGGGCTAACTGATGTTGGATTAAGCTCATGTTTGATTTCCACGATAAGTCATATCAAAACTCTTCGGAATTAACCAGGGGATGACTAGCCCCCCTCGTTAATTCCGAAAATCCGGTATTGGCGAGCCCCCTAGATAATACCGAATTTGTGATGTTATCTAGTTTAGCAATGATTATGCCAGGTCAATTTACGGTCAAAATGACTATATGCCTGATCAAATAAGATGTCAATAAGAACGGGGGATCGATTACGATGGGGATGATCACGATGAGATCTATTAAGGGGCTGTCAACAAATACGGAATGAAGTTGATACTGTTTCAATAAATGGAAACTCCAACACTCCAGGAAGCAGTCGTTGACGGATAACTTTATCACAAAATGCTATGATACACATTGATTTCTGCACCTTCGCTAAAATTATACGAAACTCGACTTCACCTACAATCACGCAATGCCAATGTTTTGACGATGGCAAGGGATTCTGGGTGTATCCTGCAAGCAGAAATATCCACCTTTGGGTGGATCCATTTTTGGGGAACCCTCACTGTGACATACTTGTAATATTCACACCTCCTCGTTCGAGGGGGTAGTAATAATGAATTATTATAATACCTCGCAAAATATTTCATCCATACGAAACTACAATTCATTATATTACCTAACTGGTTTAATAACCTCATGATTACGTGAACAAGAAGAGTGGAACCGTAAAAATGGAACCGTAAAAAAGGAATGTTGTAAGGCTTTGATCATCGAAGAGGGAAATATATTATGGTAGACGAAATTGTCTGGGAGAAAAGTCTCAAAAATGCCTTGGACCTTTCAAGACAGGAAAGCAAACTTGTGCTTGCTGCTTTTTTCGGCTCGACCTGCGAAGCATGCATTAAAATGAAAACATGCACGTTAATCACTCAACGTGTTCAGGACTATATAAAATTACATTTTATCCCAATTAAATATGATGGTCTCGTAATAAGTCGATAGTCGTGATTCAGCTAAAATAAGTCATGTGAAACATCATATAACCATTGCAGCACAAGGGGTTTTGTGATACACAATAGCATCACAATTCGCAATCAAGGAGCCAGAATGATCCACATCAAGGATCACAAAACCCCCGACATGTTCGACCCCTTTCCTTTTCTGGGACCCAAACGCAAACAGCGCATCGAGGAGTCCTGGGCAAAGGTTTTTCGAGAGCACATTCTTCCCACGTTGCCGGTAGAGAAGATCTTTTCCAAATACGATCCGGTTTTCGGAGCACCGACCAAGGAACTCTATGCCATGATCGGTCTCATGGTCATCCAACAGATGCACAACCTGACCGACGAGGAAGCCGTGGACCAGTTTGCCTACAATCTCCAATGGCAATACGCCCTGAATATCACCAGGACGGACGATGCCGCCGCTTATGTCAGCCCCAAGACCCTCTGGAACATGCGCGATCTTCTGATCGAACGGAACCTCTACCAGGCTATTTTTGAAGAAGTCGCGACGAAGCTTGCCGAGGTGTTCAAAGTCGATGTCGCCAAGCAGCGTTTCGACTCGGTCCATATCTTCTCCAATATGCGACACCTGGGCCGGCTCGGCTTGTTCGTAAAGACCATCAAGAAGTTCCTGGTGAACCTCAAGCGCCACCATAAAGACCTCTACGAATCATTAGAGACAACTATCACCGACCGGTACATGACCAAACAGGGTGAGGCCGTTTTCTCCATGGTGAAACCCTCGGAATCGATAAATACGCTCGCAACGCTGGCCAACGACGTGTTCAGTCTGGTGGAGCAGTTCGCGGGAAATGAGCCCGTTACCACCATGAATACCTATCAGCTCCTTGCCCGGCTGCTTAAAGAGCAATGCATCGTGGAGCGCGTTGATACGCATACAACCCAGGTCTCGGTCAAAGCCAACAAGGACGTTCCTTCCGATTCCCTGCAAAACCCTTCCGACCCCGACGCCGGGTATGACGGTCATAAAGGCAAGGGCTACCAGGTGCAGGTTGCCGAAAGCTACAGTACTTCCGAGGATACCAACACCCTGAACTTGATCACCAGCGTGATCGTAGAACCTGCCCACAAGAGCGATGCCCATGCCCTGGTCCCGCTCATCGAATCCACCACGGAGCTTGGGCTGAAGCCTGAAGAAATTGCTGCCGACTCACTCTACGGTAGCGATGAAAACTGCGAGAAGGCAAAGACCTTGGGAATCGAGGTCGTTTCTCCGGTTATGGGCAAACTTGACGAAAACAGCGTGCCGCTCACGGCATTCACCATGAACAGCGAAAACGAAATCACTTTCTGCCCCGAGGGATGCGCTCCGGAGAAAACCCGGAGCAAAGACAACAACCACACTGCGCTCTTCTCAAAGAAAACGTGCCGCAGTTGTTCCCGGAAGAAAACGTGTCCGACAATGCCCGGTAAAAAAGGTCGCTATCTTCGGTACGACGATAAAGCAATCCGGCTGGCACAGCGGCGGGCTCAGGAAGACACTCCCGAGTTCCGGGATAGGTACCGCTTCCGGGCAGGGGTCGAAGGAACCATGTCTCAGCTTGACCGATTGACCGGGGTCAAGAACCTCCGCGTCCGAGGATTGTCCGCAGTGAGCTTCGCCGCGTACCTGAAGGCGGCGGGAATCAACATTATCCGGGCGGCGGCGTTCCGCAAGCGAGAAATCGAAGGGGAACCAGTGCCTAGAGCCGCCCTTTCGATTCTATCTTGTGCTGTCAAAGAACGTTTACAGCTTGTTTCAGATACAATCAGGCGTTGGGGTTATTTCCAACGGCTGGATATCCGGCTTGCGGCGTGATAAGCCGCAATACGATAATTTACTTCTTACGAATCCATCAAATATGAATCGGGCGCAGATTCAGATCAGTTTATGAGATTTTGTGTAACGGCGAAACCCGCTGTAATTGTGCTTGATTCTGAAGGTAATGAAATATTCAGAAAGATAGGATATTTTGAGCCTGATGTAATTATAAAAAAACTCGAAATGGCAAGAAAAAAGGCTGCCCATAGAGCAGCAAAGGTCATGCATATTATAAATAGAAGTGTAAATTAGGGGACGTCAGTTTTTTTGAGAAAATAGATATCGCAAAGAAACAACGATGGGACTTCCATCACGAAATATTGAAGTCTAACCGAGCCCGACAATCATATGGACCACCTACTTGTATTCGTTTTTAATTTCGTAGTGTAAGCAGAATATCTGCCCACTATGCTTTATGCGAAGAGTACAGGATGGTCATCAGACTACAAGTTACAGACGACGTCCTTCGACTCATCCAAAGCTAGGATCTCTTTGCAGAGCACCTCAATTGTCGTAAAGTATCTCAGGTTTCTGTTGAATGACAATCGCACAATATCTCCAGTATGCAGTACTAATGGACACTTTCTTTTCCGGCTTCCTTGACATACCGTTCAATCAGTGTCAGACTTTAGTTATCTCTCCCACAGTAGCATCTTCGCATCCAACTCGATCAGCATCCCCTTAAATTTACGAAGACTTCCGGTGGGTAGCGATGGGAGGTATAAAATGAAAACACTGGTCATAGGTGGAACAGGTATGGTAGGAAGTATGGTGGTAGCCGGCCTGCTGAAGCAGCGCGAGTCAGTACGGGTATTGAGTCATTCCCGGGATAAACTGGAAAAACTGCCCAGCGGCGTGGAAGGGGCAAGGGCGGACCTTGATGATCCCCACTCGCTCGCTGCTGCATTTGACGGCATAGACAGAGTGTTTCTGCTGAATGCAGTCGGACCGAACGAGACCGATGAAGGACTCCTTGCCGTGTCTGCAGCAAAGGCAGCCAAGGTTAAGAAGATCGTCTATATGTCGGTCGCCATGCCGGAAGGGTCGGAAAGAATACCGCACTTCCGAAGCAAACTCCCGGTGGAGAAGGCCATCAAGGAGTCAGGGATCGCCTATACGATCCTTCGGCCAAACAACTTCTTCCAAAACGACCTGTGGTTGAAGTCCGCCATCATGCAGTACAGCCTTTATCCTCTGCCCATCGGTAAGAAAGGACTGAACCGGGTCGATGTGCGCGACATCGCCGACTGTGCGATTAACGCTCTTATGGAATCAGGACACGAGGGTCGGACGTATGAAATCCACGGATCCGATACCCTGACCGGCGAAGGGATCGCCAAGGCCTACACAAAGCATCTGGGACGTGAGATTCGCTATAGCGGGGAGGACCTCAATACCTGGGCAGAAAAATCAAAAGGCATGATGCCGGAGTTCCTGATTGCCGATATGCGTATCATGTATCAGTTCTTCCAGGATAACGGAATGATCGCATCAAAGGATGACCTCGAAAAGACGGAGAAGCTTCTTGGACGCAAGCCTCGGAGCTTTGACGATTTCGTCAAGGAGACCACCTTGGAGTGGAAGAACAAGGTGGGAAAGGCCGCGTAAAGAACACGACGCCGGATGCTGCCTCGATGCATCCGGCATTTTATTGACTCGTCTATCTAAACTCCCGCGAACATCCATTTCTGAACGTTCAGCCGTAACCGCTCTACGGGTACAGGCTATCGAATACAGATTGTAAATTTATGTGCTTCACAGAATGGGGAAACTCTAACTAGTAACAGGAAAAAGTCGCTTACAGAAAACTTTATCACAAAATGCAATGATACAAAATGAATATTGCACCCTCGCTAATATTATAGGAAACTCGACTTCACCTACAATCTTGCATTGCCAATGTTTTGACGATGGTAAAGAATTCTGTCTGTATCATGCAATCAAATTTTTCCATTTTTAGATGAATCAAGTTTAGTCGACCCTACAACCTAAAAAAATACAGCTCTTAATCCGGGACAATAATTGGGTCAGTAAGCGCTGCTTACTCGTAAGTGCTAACTATTGCCAGAAGTTCGATATCCTCTGGTTCCGCCATTGAGTGCCTCATACAAGCAAGGAATTCAATGTTATTTGCAGATCGATTAGATTATAGGGTTTCTTGAGGAAGGCCCGAAAGCCCTGATCTCGATAGTTCGACAGAGCCGCATCATCCGAGTAGCCGCTCGATACGACCGCTTTTACGTCGGGATCAATTTCCGATAGCTTTCTCAGGGTTTCTAATCCGCCCATCCCGCCCCGGATGGTCAGGTCCAGGATAACAACATCGTAGGGACGACCAGCTTCCCGTGCGGCCCGATAGGTTTCCAGCGCTGCTTCGCCTGTTTGTGCAAATGCGACATCATGACCTAATACGGTCAGTAATTCTCCCGCGACCTCTCTGATCATCTCATCGTCATCCATAACTAGGATCCGGGCATTTCGTACCACTGTCGGTCTTGTCTGGCTTTTTGGTTCATCCACATTTATGCTAGACGCGGAAAGATAGATAAAGAAGGTGGTCCCTTTGCCGACCTCGGATTGTACGCGGATCAGACCTCCGTGGTTCTTGATGATGGCATAAGAGGTGGCGAGCCCCAGTCCGCTCCCTTTCTCTTTGGTCGTGAAATAAGGGTCGAATATCCTCGCCAGATGCTCGGGAGGGATTCCGGTGCCCTGGTCACGGATCGATATCTCCACGAAGTCGCCTTGCAGGTCGGTTGGCGGTACAATTGCTGTGGCGGGCATGTTCCTAGCCGATACCTCGATCATGCCACCGAGCGGCATCGCCTGGTCGGCGTTCAGCACAATATTCTGTATCACTTGGCCAATCTGTCCCTCATCAGCTTCAACTGCACGGAGATTTTCATCAATAACTATTTCGTAGTTGACGCGAGACCCGCTTAGGGCGAATGCTATAGAGTTCTCGATCAACGGCCTGAGAGCAAAGACCTTCTTCGCAGGCTTTCCCCCCTTGGAAAAGGTAAGGAGTTGGGCAGTGAGGTTAACTGATTGATGCAATGCCTTCTCTGCCTGTGTGAGCATGGCGAGCGACTTCTCCTTCTGATCGAAAGTGAGTTTGGCTATGGAGATGTATCCGAAAATACCCTGCAGGAGATTGTTGAAGTCATGCGCGATTCCGCCAGCGAGAGTGCCGATGGACTCGAGCTTCTGTGTCTTGAGCCTTTCCTCCTCAAGGATGCGTTGATCTGTGATATCCCATAGGATTCCATTGATTTTTGATGGCTGTCCCTTGTCGTCGCGGACCAGCCTACCGCGGACCGTGATATAATGGACGCTTCCGTCAGGCCAGATAACTCGATACGACAGTTCGTAGGGTATATCCTGCTCAACGGTCCGAGCGAGCGCGGCCTTGATCTTCTCGTGATCTTCGGGATGCACTGTCAGCAAAATCTCCTCAAAAGTTCCGGTGAATTTTACTGGATCTATCCCCAGCAGTTGACAGGCCAGGTCGTCTAAATAGCGCTTGTTTTCCCTATAATCCCAGCGCCATACGCCCATATGTGCGGAGTGCAGCGCAAGATCGAGCCTTGCCTGGTTCTCGCGCTGTGCCTCCTCCGCTCGCTTCCGCTCGGTTATGTCGGTGTGCATACCGACGAGACGGACAACCTTGCCTTCCTTATTCTTAATAGAAAATGCCCGAAGATATATATCCCTTTCTTTCCTATCTTTATCTAACATTTTCACTTCGCCAACAAAAGAACCACCCTTCATAATCATGTCGAACACTTTCCGACCTTCTTTTTCATCAGCATATACAGATGCTGGTGGCCCTGAAACTCCATCTACTTCGTTAACAGATAGCCCAAACAACTTAGTAAAGGCCTCATTTTGGTAATAATGTCTTCCATCAGGCGTAGACATACCAATTGCATCTGTAGCGCTACCCACCGCCATTTGGAAATAAAGCTGCGACTCCTCCGCCTGTTTGCGCTCGGTGATGTCGGTCGCAACATAGATGGCACTGTCTATTCGACCTTCGATCATAACAGGCATGACCCGCACGATGTACTCACGGACAGTGCCGTCCGGCCCCGGTCCCGGTCCCGGTCCCGGTCCCATAATCTCATACTCTTGGCGCTGGCCCGAGGTAAAGACTATCTTGAGGGCGTGTCGCACGACGGAATGTTGCTCTTGGGGAACCCATGTGAGGACGCTTGTGCCGATGATCTGCTCTCTGGACAAGCCGGGTATCGGCCGGTTGATAAAAGTGATCGTCCCATCCCGGTCCACTTGCAGGATCGTATCAGGAACATTATTCATTACGGTCCTCAGCCGGCCCTCGCTCTCATGCAGCGCTGCCTCCATCTGCTTTCTCTCGGAAATATCTTGGATCACAGACTGGGAATGGATAACGTTGCCGTCAGCATCCCTTTCAGCTGTTGCCGAAAGAAGCACATCAATCACGTCCCCGTTCTTTTTTATAAACTGATAGGATACATCATTAACGATGCCGTCCCGGAAGAATACCGGCTGAACAACGTCCAGGGCATACTTTTTTGATGCCTCTGTGTAGAAATCCGTAACTTTTCTGCCGATCACCTCGTTTCGCGCATAGCCCATGGTTTTTAGCCAGTAGTCATTCACATCGACCAACCGTAAATCCCGGCCTACGGAATGCAGCAGGACGGGCGTCTCGTTATAGAGGCGCCGGTATTTTTCTTCGCTCTGCTTCAGGGTCAGTTCGAACCGTTTGCGTTCAGTGATGTCCTCAACGAACCCTTCAAGAAATTTGACTTCGCCGTTCTCGTCGGGCACCATCCGCATATAGAGATTGGCGACAAATGGCTCTCCGGTTCTTCGGTGATACTCAACTTCCTGGCAGACGATTTTTTTTGAGTTCAGTACCTCGCTGACGATTTTTTCCCGCTGTTCAGGATGGACAAACTGTTTCGTGATATTCGTCGTTGCCGCCACCATTTCCTCCGGATTGGTGTAGCCGAACATCAGAGAGATCGTCGAATTGACGTATATAAGGCGACCGTCAGGCGTGGACTGATAAATGCCAAGCGGTGCATTGTTAAAAATATTTCTATATTTTTCCTCGGAGACTTGAAGCGACTGTACTATTTGCGTGTAATTTAAATATTGAAGAGCAGCAAACCAAAAAAGAGGAACTCCCATCAAACAATTAAATAATCCGTATTTGAATGCCAAGCCTGGAGGTGAGGATATGAGGCCTACAAACATAAGAATTGTGCAAGCAGACGTCACTATAATGATATTACGCCTATTTGATGTCCCACAGATCAATAAAATCGGGATAAGATAAAGCAACCATGCAATGAATCCTACAGGCGTGATTATGTCGATAATAAAGATGCCTGCTATGAGTAAAACAATTATAACGTGTTGAACTTTCCGAGAAAAATAGCTCATAAACTAATCCTCTATTGTTCAAGTAGGCAATATTCTAGCCGCTCTATTCCTTTACTCAGACCCAAGCCTGATGCTTAGTTTAGCTGAAACAAAAAAAGAGCTTAATTGTTATGTCGAATATATGCCGGATTCACGGTGATGTCAACGTTGTCGAATTAGTTTTTCAAATGGGTTATATATTGGTAGGTAGATGTTAACGAATACATCTTCTAAATTTAAGTGATCCAGAGAATGGCAATATCCACATATACATATGCACATCGTACTAAATACTACAATCGATATTCTTCAAGTCAATAAAATTGAAATCTCTGTGAGCTGCACCTCCCATGAAGAGGTTTGTCAAGTGCCGCCCTTGAATTTTATGTTAAATTCTACTATTGCAGTATGTTTTGTGAAACCGCATCAGTCTCGCCAAGTGGTTCGGTTATTTATAAGGGAATCAGCCATCCTCCCATTCGAGCTCACCCTTCAGGTGTCTCACCTTATTGATGCTGATGGCACGCCCATTCTACAAGCCGGTTTTTTCAACCAAGGTGTATGCGCGGGGCTGTGCCAAACCGTTGATTCCTATATATCCCGGTTCATCTTTGTGAGAGCTGATCTTCTTGATGCTTCCCTCCTCGCGTTGTGTTAACTCGTCCGCAACAAACTTGCATCATAAGGTTTCCGATCACGAAGCACGTAAAAGATAATCTCTGTCAACTTTCTTGCCAATGCGACCACTGCAGTTTTGTTGCCTCTTCTCCTGGCTATACGTTCATACCACTTCCTCAATGGTTTGCTTTCACTGTTTGTACTCCGTAGTATTGCATGTGCACTCTGAACTGCAACATGTCTGATTTCGCTTCGTCCCTCGCGGGTTATATGGCCATAATCAGCTCGCTCTCCGCTACTAAACACACTTGGCACAAGACCGCAATAACTCGTTAACTGCTTTGCCCGCTTGAATCGCTTTATGGTCGAGATCGCGGCATAATAGGTCTTGGAGGATACCTCGCCGATTCCGGGCACGCTCTTCATTAAATCAACATCCTTATTATCGTAGTCCGCAATCACGTCATCCAGTGCCTCTTTTTGTTTTTGAAGTTCAGCTATTTTTTTTCCATAGCCCTCAATGATTGGACTTAGGTGTTTGGGAATGCTTTTATTCTCCTGGAGCCTTGTAAAGATCGATTCATCATCAAATGCTTTTTTCTTAAGCTTTATTCCTTCCTGTCGCAGCATACCCCGCAGATGGTTCTTAAGGCATGTTGAACTCTTAAAAAGTTGATGTCGAGATCGTAACAAATCGCGTAACTCTCGACTATCTCCTTCTGCCACATATACTCTTTCAGGTAATTCATCTATCCGTAATAACTTCGCAAGAAACATCGCATCTACCTTGTCGGTCTATTTCTTGTTCTTGGCGATTAGCTTTACCTTGTTGGGATTAACGATATAAACGTTTATCCCCAGCTTCTTGAGTGTATCGTGTATCCAACGGCTATGGCCGCCTGCCTCAACCGCAACCTTTACGGGCTTATTTATCCACTTTATGAAGTACTGTCTATAGCGATCCTTATCTGTAGGGATCCCTAAGCTCTCAACCTTTTTTCCTTTATCATCGGTGACGTACACATAACTGCTTTTCTCAGATACATCGCATCCAATGTAAAACATGGTGACTGCCTCCTTACTGTGATATTTATTTTCTCTAATCACAGAGTAGCACCGAATATTTGTTTTTTCTCCTTTCTTCATAATATCTACAAGTGTGTAGTTCTCATTGATTGAAACAATCAACAAATTCAGGTTCAAAATTTCTGCAGTATGTAGTCAGTCTGCTTACGACGAGGATGCGCTTGACATTATCCATTGTTTCCTCCTACGGTGCAGTTTGCACAGAGAGATGCTCTCTTTTTCACTTTTATATTGCAGCACAGTGCTGATCATTTCCCTTCACAGGAACCGCAAGAGAGGGCTTATGCCACTCTGCACGCCACACGATGCAGGTTGATCGTGTATCGGGTACGGTCGTCCCATGTGTCCAGTGGGTATATAATGTCCGCAGTAATAAGATGAGAACTTACAGTAACTATAACTATGCGGTGATATGCTATATTTTAAACGTACATGGAGTGACCGAATACGAAGATAATACTATAGTCATTAAACAATAAAGTGATGATCATCCCAAGGGGAATGGCCATGGGTGTCACCCAACTCCTGCCCGAAGAGGACGGACCGGCACTATTATCCCCCCTACGTATTTTTTTATGAACAAACTGAGCATCGCGCTCGGCGGCAGGTGCGCCGAGAAGATCGTATTCAACGATGTGAGCAGCGGCGCTCAGAGCGATCTTAAGGAAGTAACATCACTGGTAGAAAAAATGGTGTCCCAGTGGGGCATGAGCGATAAGGTTGGGCCGGTGAACTTCGGGAGAGGGGAAGAGTACCCATTCCTTGGAAGGGAGCTTGCGCTCTGGCGTGGAGCATCCCGGCACGTACCGAGGTCTAATGGAAAAGATCCCCTATTTCAAAGAACTGGGGGGTGACGGCTGTGGAGCTGATGCCCGTGCAGGAATTCAATGAACACCAGGTGACAGGCATTAATGCGCAAACAGGCCATCCACTCGGAAATACAGGGGTTACGATCCCGTGGCCTTCTAAGTATCCTGCAACTCATGAAACCTGTGGCATGGCAAGACAGAAAGGATCCCCATTATGAAATCCAATGCCGACCAGCCCGAAGCTCCAGAATCTAAGCCCAATGTGAAGGACGATCTAAAATCCCTTCCCATGCAGGAATTGCAGGCAAAATTGAGGTCGTCGCCGGATGGCCTCAGTCAAGCTGAGGCGCAGAAACGGCTGACTAAATATGGGCCTAACGAGATTGAAGATAAGAAAACCAATCCGTTCCTGAAATTCCTTACCTATTTTTGGGGTCCTATCCCGTGGATGATCGAAGCGGCCGTGATCCTTTCGGCGGTAGACCGGCATTGGCCGGACTTTGCCATCATCCTCCTTCTACTTCTGGCCAACGCCATGGTCGGATTCTGGGAAGAACACCAGGCGGGCAATGCCATCGCCGCGCTGAAGGCCAAGCTGGCGATCAAGGCCCGGGTGAAACGAGATGGGAAGTGGATCAACCCGGCGGCGCGTGAGTTAGTGCCGGGCGACGTCATCCGCGTGCGTTTGGGCGACATCGTGCCGGCAGACGCGCGCTTGCTGGAGGGCGACCCGATAGAGGTAGATCAGTCATCGCTGACGGGAGAGTCGTTGCCTGCTACGCGAAAACCTGGCGAGTCTGTGTTTTCAGGTTCGATTATCCGCTTGGGCGAAATCGGCGCGCTCGTGTACGCCACGGGCCAAAACACCTACTTCGGCAAGACTGCGCAACTGGTGCAGGAGGCGCACACAGTCAGCCATTTCCAACGCGCGGTGTTGAAGATCGGCAATTACTTGATCATCCTCGCAGTGACCTTGGTGGTGTTGATTCTGGGCGTCGCGCTATTCCGCGGTGACCGGATGCTCACCACGCTTCAGTTCGCATTGGTGTTGACGGTGGCCGCGATTCCCGTGGCAATGCCCACGGTGCTGTCCGTGACTATGGCGGTCGGTGCGCGCCTGCTGGCCAAAAAAGAGGCGATTGTGACCCGGTTGGCGGCCATCGAGGAATTGGCGGGCGTGGACATGCTGTGCGCGGACAAAACCGGCACCCTGACCCAGAACAAGCTGACGCTGGACGACCCGTTCAGCGTCAGCGGCATCCCTGCCGATCAAGTAATCCTCAACGCTGCGCTGGCGTCGCGCGCGGACAATAAGGACACGATTGACCTAGCCGTGCTGGGCGGCCTGAAAAATGATCAGGCATTGAAAGGCTACGAGGTGGTTCACTTCCAGCCGTTTGACCCGGTGCATAAGCGCACCGAAGCCACCGTTAAGGGCACGGACGGAAGGGAATTCAGGGTGACTAAAGGCGCGCCGCAGGTGATCTTGGCGTTGTCGGCCAATGCAGGGCAGGTCAAGCCCGCCATTGAGAAAGCCGTCAACGAATTTGCGGCGCGCGGCTTCCGCTCGTTGGGTGTGGCTCGGGCGGACGCGCAAGGTCCATGGCAGTTTCTGGGCGTGTTGCCCCTGTTCGACCCGCCCCGGGGAGAAGCCAAAGCGACCATCGCGAGTGCCTGGCAGATGGGCGTGAACGTCAAGATGGTTACGGGCGATCAACTGGCCATTGCCCAGGAAACCGCCAAAAAATTAGGGATGGGCACAAATATCCTCGATGCCAGCGGCTTCGGAGACACGAAGCATCACGAGATGGCACAGTTGGCAGAGTCTATCGAAAAAGCGGACGGGTTCGCCCAGGTGTTCCCCGAACACAAGTTCCACATTGTGGATATCCTTCAGCAACGCGGCCACATCGTCGGCATGACAGGCGACGGGGTGAACGATGCCCCCGCGCTGAAGAAGGCCGACTGCGGCATCGCCGTTTCGGGCGCGACGGACGCGGCACGCGCGGCAGCGTCCATCGTGCTTTTGACGCCCGGCTTATCGGTGATTATTGACGCGATTAAGGAGAGCCGGAAAATCTTTCAGCGGATGAACAGCTATGCTATATACCGCATCGCCGAAACACTGCGCGTGCTGTTCTTCATGACGCTGGCGATTCTGATCTTTAACTTTTATCCATTGACGGCGGTGATGATCGTGATCCTGGCGTTGCTCAACGACGGAGCAATCCTGTCTATCGCGTATGACAACGTTCATTACAAGAATAAGCCCGAGGCATGGAGCATGCGCATGGTACTGGGGGTCGCCACGGTGCTGGGCGTTGTCGGGGTCGTCTCCGCCTTCGGCTTATTTTATCTCGCTGAGCGCGTTTTTCATCTCGACCGTGCGCACATCCAGACACTGATGTATTTGAAGCTGTCCGTGGCGGGACATCTAACGATTTTTCTGACGCGCACACGCGGCCCGTTCTGGTCTATACGCCCTGCGCGGATTTTGCTGCTGGCGGTGTTCGGTACTCAAGTGGTAGCGACTCTGATCGCGGTTTATGGGTTGTTTATGACGCCACTCGGCTGGGGCTGGGCCCTGTTCGTTTGGGGCTATGCACTGGTGTGGTTCCTCGTGAATGACCGTGTGAAACTAGTTACGTATCGTGCGTTCGATCCAACTGCCGCGCCCTTATTGGCCAAGAACCCGGTCGATGTGAATTCGCAGATCGCCAAGCGTGCTTATGAACTGTACGAGCAGCGAGGCCGCCAGGACGGTCGAGCAGTTCAGGACTGGCGGGAGGCGGAGCAGGAGATTCGGAAAGAAGAACCCCATAAATAAGCAGACGCGAACCGCGCGAAAGGAGGAGAACGTCTCGGGGATTGTATGTATAATAGCACAGAATATGGTGGCTTAAAGTATCAGCTTTGTATTGACAGAATGCATCTGAATTATGAAGGTAAATATGACAGTCGGATGATTTCCGACTGTCATATTTTTTTAATCACGTCGCAATAAAGTGCTGACTACAAGTTATAAATTACAGTGTTATAAAATTGGCATCGTCATCAGCTACAGGAATTAGGTGTGTTTTTGTCTTGATATAAGAAAAACAAGATTACAGTCTGAAATTAACGTCAAGGACACAGGTAGAAAATGTGCATAGTGTCGCCAAACGATCTTCGGGTCTAAAACCCGAAGGTCGTCGGATCAAATCCGGACCACCGCTACCAAACTTATCAATGACTTACGGTATTTCGTAAAAACCTTGTTTATTTTAATATTGACAGAATATAAATACTAATGTAAATTTACTTAGTATTTTAATTAATGCAGTTGCTTTGGACTAAATCACTAAAATAAATAAATCTATTTAATTACTAATTTCCTACTAATAAATATAAAATTAGTAATTAAACCAAAAATTAAATATTTATTATGAAAATACCTGAAAAAACACCCAATATAATATCAGAAATACCACTTGCAATTACACTTTTCAATCAAATCGAACCGGTCTTAAGAAAAGCTAACAACGAGTATATGTATTGGGACACGTTTAAGTATCTGACATTTCCGCAAGGTATAACACCCGAGCAGGCTTGGGCCATTCTGAAAATGAACAGATCGTTTCAGCGAAGGTTTCTTTCGCTTGAAGATTCGGAGGGAAAACCTTTTACCTACTGGCTCCCTGATTGCGTTCAAAAAGAGGTTCATTTTATTGACCAGCAGGCTGGAGGTACGATTCTTATTGACGATCCCTCTGTTCCTGCGGAAGAAAAAAAAAGATATATGATGCGATCCTTAGTAGAGGAAGCAATATCTTCAAGTCAAATTGAAGGCGCTGCTACAACCACAGTCGTAGCAAAAGAAATGCTTCGCACTGGCAGAAAACCCAATGATCGATCGGAACAAATGATCTTCAATAATTATGAAGCGATGCAAATGATAAAGACGCATCTGCAAGAACCATTAACCACTGATCTAATTCTCAATATACATACTCACATGACGAAAGATACTTTGGAAGATCCATCTTGGGCCGGACGGTACAGAACATCTAGTGACGACCTAATTCATGTAATAGATCCTTCTCAAGATCAAACGGTTCTTCATATACCGCCTGACCCTACACGTATTCCGGTTTTAATGCAGAGTCTTTGCGAATTTGCAAACAGCGATGGTATAGATGAGTTTGTAAATCCGATCGTGAAGGGGATCTTGCTTCATTTCTGGCTTGCCTATATTCATCCGTTTATGGATGGGAACGGACGAACGGCAAGAGCACTCCTCTATTGGTACATGACGAAGCATGGTTATTGGGTGTTTGAGTATTTGTCAGTATCAACGGCAATACTTAGCGCCCGTGCACAATATTACCGATCATTTCTTTATTCGGAAATGGACGGCAATGATGCCACGTATTTTATAGTTTATAATTTGAAGGCAATACACAAAGCAATCGAGATGCAGAATGATTACATCCGGAGAAAACAGAAGGAGAAAAGGCATACCTACCGACTTGCTGAGAAATACAGTTCCGTAAATCCTAGACAACGAATGTTACTTGCAAGCGCATTTGAAAAACCAGATGAGATTTATACCATAGATACGCATGCCCGAGTCCATGGAATTACCTACCAGACGGCACGAACTGATTTACTAGGCTTGAAGAGTCTCGGATTGCTTAATATGAGAAAGGAGGGTAGAAAATTTGTTTTTCTTCCGGCTTCGGATCTTCGTCAAAAATTGGGAGAGTAAACAGTAATCGGCAATGCAGCCGGCTGAATATATAGACCCTGCATCAAGCCTTGAGGATTTAAAGGTGCCTCTCAGAAACCGGCTTCATGTCCTGACAGACGATCGGGAGGATCAATATTTTTTGGCTTTTGAGGGTCCTTGGGATTCATGCCCGGAATGGGTAGCCCGGCAACTCGGGCAGTCGACTAATGCTACGATGCGATCAAGCTACAGCGCTTAAGGTCCCGGGTCGTATACCCGCCTCAGCCTTACTGGTTCCTCAACTCGTCAAAATCCGCACGATCACGGTAGTGTTGGGCGATTGTGAGGATATCGTCTTCTAAGGTGGTGGCCAGTACCGCATACTCATATCCCTTGGCAACTCTGGGCGCTTCCACAAACCCAAGTTCCATCTGATCCTTCTGCTGCAGGCTTATTGGTACATCTCCCGCAAGCGCTCGACGAAGAATAATAACGCGACGAGGTTTCTGCCATCCCATGAGTTGAAGGAATTTTTCCACACCCTCCCAGCCCTGTCCGGCATCTACCCAGTCGTTACTATAGAATCTAATACGCTACGGCAGCCTTTTGGTACCCCCCTAACTCAATCGCTAAAGTTATTTCAATTTTAGCCGATAGAATAAAGTAAATAATCAAATAACACCTCTATGTGTGAATCCTGTGTTCATGACGCCGGTGCGCATAATTTTACCCGCGTTCGTACCAGGATCTAACAAGAAACACCGATTTGAGCCGCGTAAGCGTCCAAAAAACATAACATAAGTGAGGGGGGGCTAATGAAATTCAAAAATTTATCGTTGCGATGGCAGACTACAATACCGATTATCATATTGGTTGCTATCGGCATCAGTGTGACAGTCGCTGCAACAGGCTACAAAACGAAGGAAATCGTGCTGCAAGAAATCCAGCAAACCGTCCTCAAGAGCTATCGGGATACTGTTTTGAACGCCATGACCACGATGATGTCTACAGGAAATTACGCAGAGGCCCGGGGGTCATTTCTTGACCAGATGCAAAAAATAGCCGATGTGAAGGTCATGCGAACAACCAATGTTGACAAAGACTTTGCGCCTGCCAAGGGGCAAACGTCCGATTACCCTTCAGACTCCATGGAGAAAGAAGTAGTTGATACAGGCGTTGGTAAGGTAGAAATTGACGGGGCTTATGTCCGTGGTGTCTACCCTTATATCGCGAGTAGTAATTTTATGGGTAAAAACTGTCTTTCCTGTCATACGGTGAAGGAAGGAGATATTCTTGGTGTCGTAAGCATAAAAATACCGATAACGGAATCTCTGGGCAGAATACAGTCACTGCAGTATCTGTATACGGTGCTTGGTCTTTTAGGGATTGTGGCTCTGGCGGCATTTATATTCGCAATCGTAAGCTTTTCGCTCAAACCGCTCGCAAAATTTGTCACAGAGGTTGGAGAAACAAGCCACAAATATTCCAACCTGGATATCTCGTATAAGGGCGGTAACGAGATATCCCATGTGGCTGGCAATGTAACAAAACTTGTCCATAATCTTGCCTCGATGATCAACGGGATATTGTTGACAAGCAGCAAAACATTCCCCGTAATCGATGTTCTTAAAGACGCTGTTGCGAAGACTTCGCAAGGCGCAAAAAAGCAATCCGAGCAGTCGACGCAGATTGCCACAGCTGCAGAGGAGATGTCCCAGACCATAAACGATATTGCTCGCAACGCGGCCAGCGCGTCCGAGACTTCGGCGGGTGCGTTGAAAATTGCAGTAAAAGGCAAGGAAACGGTTGATCATGCAGTTACAAGTGTGAAAGAGGTACACAAGTCATCGGTGGAGCTCGCTGCTATGGTCGCTAATCTCAATAGTCGCGTGGGCGAAATAGGGAATATTGCGACCATGATCAAGGGCATCGCTGACCAGACAAATTTGCTTGCCCTCAACGCCGCGATCGAGGCAGCGCGCGCAGGAGAACAGGGCAGGGGGTTTGCCGTGGTGGCTGATGAGGTGAGAAAGCTTGCGGAAAGGACCATCAACGCGACGGCCGATATCACCGGCAAAATCGAGTCAGTGCAAGCGGAATCCGAGAAGACAGCTGTATTTATGGATGAAACGACCAAAAAATCCGAAGGCGCCGCAGGAAGCATCGGGGAGGTAGGAAGCGCCCTGGGTTCCATTCTGGGTGAGGTACAGCGCGTCAAAGACGAAATTACCAAAATAGCTGCCGCAGTCGAAGAACAGTCGGCGGCAACCGAAGAAGTTACAAAGAACATAGAAGCCACCTCCACGATCGCCAAGGATATTGAGACGTTGTCGGATAGTGTATCTACCGAAGTGTCAAAACTCGCCCAGGTTGGTGAAGAACTAAGAACTGTAACGGGGAGTGTGGTGACTCAAAGCAGCGCGACAATCATGCTTGAGGTGGCGAAAAACGACCACCGCGCATTCGTGGGCAAAATAGCCGCCTGTCTAAAAGGGGAGCTCCAAATGGACGAAAACCAGCTGCCTGACCATCACACTTGCAGGTTCGGAAAGTGGTATGACAAGGATGGCCATAAAATTTGCGGGCATATGTCCAGCTACAAGGCAGTAGAAGAACCTCATAAAGATATACACCGGCTGTCAAAAGAAGCCATTGCAGCTTACCGTACCGGCAACCGGGAAAAAGCGGAGCAGATATATAAGGCGGTAGAAGCAGCATCGATGAAGGTTATCGGATCTATCGACCGGGTAAAGGATGAGTGCATGACGAACATGAACAATGCATGATGCACTGATCGTAGTTTAAGTCATACACATTCAAGGCTGCCCGGCGGAAATGCCGCGGCAGCCTCTTTTATTCGAGGAGACCAAAAAGTTTCTCGTGCCGTTTCTCCGTCGGATAAGCCCTGGATTTAACTCCGCTTGTTACCGGTGCCATGCGAAGCGACTGGTTATCAGATCAGATGGATTGGCACCTGCAGAAAAGGTCGGCGCCCGTAAGAATATCCAGGCTCGGGAAATGTGCCGCGTGCTTCGACTTTATTGTTCTCCTCGAAAAAACCAAGACCGGCACCGGGTGTCGGCGAGTTGGACGAGTGTATACTGAACGCAGCCTGTTTCAGAACGTTTCTATCGTGGAACTCTAAGCTGCAGCAGTTCTTCTGCCGCAAAAATACGCCATCGAAATCCTTGACAAAAAAAAGCACTACCGTATAATCATCCCATCCATTCCTGGGGATTTTGGTGTTTTCTTAGTCAGGATCTGCAATAATAGTTCGTGACCATTCGACCTGAGGGGGGATTGTGCGCGCCAGAACGCTAGGAGTCATCGCCCTGTTGCTTTTCTTCTGCGTCTTTCTCTTCCATTTCTCGGCAAAACGTCAGCCCACCGGAGAAGAGATGAGCCGGTTCGACTTCCTCCGCCAGCCGCGCGCGTGGAAGGGGAAGCCCGCGCCCGAACTGACGCTCGATCTGCTGAACAACGAAAAGTTCGTCCTGTCCGACCACGTGGGCAGGAAGGCCATCGTCCTCAATTTCTTCGCCACCTGGTGCGGGCCCTGCAAGGAGGAGATGCCGGAGCTTGTCAGGTTCGCGGTAAAGCACAAGGACGAACCCTTCACGATGATCGGCATCGACGCCAACGAGAGCGAGGACGCGGTGCGCGATTTCATGAGGTATTACAGCGTCGCCTATCCCGTGGCCATCGATAAGGGCGAGGCGCAAAAGGCCTTCGGGGTCCGCGCCTTCCCCACCACGGTCTTCATCGGCGCCGACGGGATCGTCCAGATCTACGAGGCGGGATCGATCCAGAACGCGGATGTCGCCTTCGAGGCTCCTTACAAGGCTACGCTCGCGGCGATCCAGGCCGGAAGAGGCGTCACGAAAGAGGCCTTCCTGCAGCTGCAGGCGACGGTTAGGCGGGTCGCCTCCGCAGGAACAACGACGGAGGAAAAGAAGGTTGACCCCGAGGACGACATCCCTCCGGGCCGCGCCAGGGAGATCGCGATGAAGATGAACTGCCCCTGTGGGTGCACGCACAAGCTGATGGAATGCACGTGCAAGACCGCGAAGGACATCAAGGCGAAGCTCAAGACCATGGACCTCACGGGCAAGACGGACGAAGAGGTTATCACGCTGCTCAATAAGGAGTACTGCATGAAATGATGGTCTCCGCCGAGAACGTTTCTGTCAAGTTCCGGAAGGGCCTGTTCAAGGGCACGATCCGGGCGCTCGATTCTTTCACCCTCGATGTACGGGAAGGAGACATCTTTGCCCTCCTGGGGCCGAACGGAGCGGGCAAGTCCACGGCCATGTATTGCTTCCTGGGCCTGGTCCGTCCCGACACGGGGACCGTCTCCATCTTTGGCCGCACGCCCGAACCGGGGAGCGACCTCTTCCACGACATCGCCTACCTCCCCGAAGAACCGCACTATCACCAATACCTCACGGTGCAGGAGGCTGTCCGCTACTATGCCCGGCTGCAGGGCATCTCCGGCCTTCCCGTGGCGCGCGCCATCGACCGTGTGGGCCTGGGCGAGTTCAAGGACCTCCTGCTTTCGAAGTGCTCCAAGGGCATGAAGCAGAAGGTTGGCATAGCCCAGTGCCTCATCAACAACCCGAGGCTCGTGTTCCTCGACGAACCTACGCGCGGCCTGGACCCGGTTGCGGTCAAGGAGTTCCGCGACGTGCTGGTGGAACTGAACAAGAATGGCGCTACGATCGTGCTGAACTCCCACGTCCTGTCGGAGATCGAGATGATCTGCAACCGCGCTGCCATCATGAACAAAGGCAAAGTGGTGGCCCAGGACGAGATGGCGCGGCTTCGCGGCACGAGCCTCGAGACCTATCGGGTCGAATGCGCGCCCTTCGATCCGCTGCCGGACTATCTCAAGGTCCTCGTGCGCACGCCCACGAGCGTCAAGGGCGAGATCCCTGCGGAGCGGCTGGACGAGTTCATGCGGCTGATGACCGTACCGGGCAGAAAGCTCATTGAATGCACGCTCAAACGGGCCACGCTCGAGGATTCCTTCTTTTCCATCCTGAAAGGAGGGGCCTGACATGTACGCGCAGCTCTGGGCGAACATCGCCACAAACCTGGTCTTTTACCGCAGGAACCGGCTGATCGTGGCAGCCGTGATCTTCATCGTGGTCATCATGGGCCTCACGACGATACCCGCGGTCATCTTTACGTCCAGGTCGCAGCACCTGGAGCAGATCAAGATCGTGATGAAGCTCGTGACCACGTTCGCCATGGTCGTGACTGCGGGCCTGGGCCTGATGCTTGTGTCGCAACACATCCGTGACCGCTCGGTCAAGATGGTCTTCACCAAGCCCTGCCTGCCCGAAATCTGGCTCCTGTCGAGCTTCCTTTCCGCCGGCCTTGTTGCCGCCGTACTCTTCGCCATCGCGCTCCTCGTCACGTCGCTCCTGTCCGTGGTCTGGAGCATCCCCTTCCAGTCCGGCATCGTATACATTCTCCTGAACGACTATTTCCAGGCAATGAGCCTCATGGCCTTCGCCACCTTCCTCTCCGTGGTCTTCCATCCGGTCCTGGCGCTCTTCGTCCTCTTCGTGCTGCAGGAAGGCCTGTTCTACTGGCTCAAGGTGATACTTGCGGGAGGCATCAAGATGGCAGGAGAGAGCACGATCGCCCCGCTGCTCAAGTTCATCAAAGCGATCGTAGACGCGCTCTACATGCTCTGGCCCACCTTCAGCCCTTATGGAACGAAGATGGAACAGATCTCCAAGACCCTGCGCGGCTCAGACGCGGACTGGACTTACCTCGCGCTCGCCATCGTCTACGCAGTGGTGCTGACAGCGATGTTCTACTTTTTGACGGGGTATGTGTTGAAGAAGAAGAGGTATGTGTAGGAGGGATCGTTAAGGGTCAAGATTTGATTGGTGGCTGGGCATAACGACAGAATCACGTCTGGCCCGGAACGGTTTAGACTTTGGAATTGATATTCTGAGAACGCATTGGGGTAGGGGGCCCGAAGTGCAAGCCACCGACTATCTTGATGCGTGCCGGTTAGGCATGAATGCGGATGGCCGCATACTGAGCCGGCTAAGAGGGGCCATTCCCGGAAAAATCCGACACGTCGGCACTCTTTTTCGCTCAAATCCCGCACTTCAGGAATGGGTCCGCGAGGTTCACCCCGAGATTTCCTTCCGGGGCCAGCTCGCAACCTCCCATACCCGTTATCCAGCATACCCATTTTGTTCTTTATATTTCCGACCGATACCGTTATAATTTTGTGAGTCGGGCAAGACTCATCTTCTTGTATCATAAGATAGTTACCTCTCTTGACCATTAAATACTTCACCGAAAATTCGTTACGTGGATCGTCCGGCTGCCTCTGGCCTGAAAAAAAACAATCAAACGCCGCAAGCAGATAGATGTTTTTAGCATTGACGATTCATCAAATATCTTTTTTGAGTTCTTGGAAAAAGTCAGGATTCAGAAAAGAAACGGGAGTGCATGCAATGGGCATAAAATCAGAAGGCCATATTTCGAAGAACGCTGGTACTGCCATAATTGCGCTGGGTGCGGGGATCGTATTGTCTGTTCTTACCTCTATCCTCGTGCAAAGACTGGAATTTAAAGATCTCCGAAGCGAATTTAATTATGATACCAAAAATTATTCCGTGGCGTTAGAGAAAAGCATTGATAAAAACCTTAATTCCCTTTATGCCATAAAAGGTCTCTATGCATCTACTCCTCGAGTAACCAGGGTAATGTTCCACACATTTGTGAACGACATATTGCCTCGCAGCAAAGCAATTCACGCCCTCCGGTGGCTGCCGCGTGTACCAGGCGCAGAAAGGAAAAAATATGAGGCCGCCGCGATCAAGGACGGTTATTCACAATACCACTTTACCGAGACGAATTCACAAAAGCAGCTTGTAACGGCTGGAAAAAGGGATGAGTACTTTCCTGTCTACTATGCCGAATCAATTGCGAGAAACGACGCTACGCTCGGGTTCGACCTTTCGGCACACCCTGATGGCAGGGCATCGCTGGAAAAGGCGAGGGACACTGGCGACATGGTGATAACGCACAGGATTAGGCTGAGACTGGAGGCCGACCCTTCATTTGCTTTTTTGGCCGTGCAGCCCATATATCGCAATGCTTCGCCGAGCGGTACATTGGAAGAACGCAGAAAGAATCTCACGGGGTTTGTAGTGGGCGTCTTTCGCTTCGAGGATATGGTTAACGCCGCCCTGAAGGGGATAAGCCTCAAGGGTATCGATCTCTCTCTATTCGACGAGTCAGCCACCCCGGAACGAAAGATGCTCTACTCAAACATCAGTCAAGCAAATCCCGCAAGCGAGGTTCTCAGCTTTACAAAAACGCTGGACATTGCCGACGGGAAGTGGATGGTAAAATTCCAGGCAACCCCTGAGTATCTTTCAATGCACGAGACCCGCTATTCATGGGCGGTCCTTGCGGGCGGGCTCCTCTTCACCTGCCTTCTTGCTTTATACATAGTAAAAATGAAACGCCATGCCTTTGAGATGGAGCGGTCAAGAGATACCTTGACAACCGTGCTGAATAGTATCAACGCGGCCATTGCGATCGTAGACACAAAGGACATGACGATATCGGCGTACAACAGGGCTTTCATCGGGGCAGCAGAGGTGCATGCAAAGGGAGTCCTGTCCTGGCACTGCAATGACATGGCGCAGAAGAGACTTTTGCCGTGCCATCAGCTTTGTGACGAATGCCCCGTCAAAGAGACAATGAGAACAGGGGAGGATTCGGCCCGGGAGAGCATCCATTACAGCGCCAGCGGCTCGACAAAATATATGGATATCAGGGTGTACTCCGTAAAGGACGACAGCGGGGACGTCCTGCACGTCGTCTACATTGCCCAGGACATCACCGAGCGCAAACAAGCGGAAAACTTCCGGCTTGAAGAGCAGCAAGTGCGACGCATGGCCGCGGAACGGCAGGTAGTCGAGACTCAACTGCGAATGCTCCAGGCACAGATAGAGCCGCACTTTTTGTTCAATACGCTTGCCAACATTATCAGTCTCATCGACAAAGAACCGAAGTCCGCAAAAAACATGTTGGAGCACCTGACCAGGTCGCTGCGACTTTCTCTTGAGCGGTCGAGGGAGGACCTCTCAACCCTTAGACAAGAGGGCGATATGCTCAGAGACTATTTAAGCATCTTCAAAATGCGCTTGGGACCTCGATTGGATTTTACAATAGAAATTCCCCCTGGACTGCTAGACGTTCCTTTTCCACCCATGCTTTTGCAACCGCTTGTCGAAAACGCCATCAAACACGGAATCGAGCCGAAGGTCGAGGGTGGCCGCATAGCGATCACGGTGGAAAAGTCGGATGGCATGCTGCGACTCTCCGTTTTTGATAACGGTCTCGGCTTTTCAAAGCCGATAAACGCTCGAGGTCTGGGGCTCGAAAACGTGCAGGCCCGTCTGCGCGCGCTCTACAATACCAGCGCGAGCTTTGTGCTGGAAGAGAACATCCCCAGCGGCGCTACCGCGACTATCGAGGTGCCATTATGAACATACGCGCGTTGGTTGCCGACGACGAACCGAAACTTGCGGAATATCTTGCGGGGCGACTGTCTGAACTGTGGCCAGAACTCGAGCTCTGCGGCATCGCAGTCAACGGCAATGATGCCCTCTCAAAAATAAATAATGAGAAGCCGGACATAGCGTTTCTGGACATCAAGATGCCCGGCCTATCAGGTCTGGAGGTCGCCAGAAAAATGACGTACTCAAGTCTTATCGTTTTTGTCACCGCCTATAACAAATATGCCACGGCTGCCTTTGAAGAAGAAGCTGTCGATTACCTGCTGAAGCCGGTCAGCGATGACCGTCTCATGCGTACCATAGCGAGGGTAAAGAACCGCTTTGCCAGCAAGAGTGGGGCGCAGAATTTGGATTCGCTTCTGACGAAACTCACCCAGGCGATGGAAAAAAAGGACGCTTATATGCGCTACCTCCGCGCGTCTTCGGGCAAGGTCGTGCGTCTTATTTCCGTCGATGACGTCCTCTTCATTAATGCGCGGTCGAAATATACATTCGCGGTCACTAAAGATGGAGAGTTTCTGATGCGCATGTCACTCGCCGAACTGATCAGACAACTTGATCCTGAAAGATTCTGGCAGATACATCGGTCCACGATTGTAAATGCCTCCAAGGTTGTTTCCATAAGGCAGACCGGACGTGAAACACATGTATTGACCGTGAGAGATTACCAGGAACCTTTGATTGTAAGCAGGGCATTTGTTCATCAGTTCAAACATATGTGACGCTGGCTGGTGCTGTAACAGCATCCTTCCTGTCTGATCACCCGTCGTCGTTCGTCTTCTCATATCTCATGTCAAGGGCCGAATTCAGCACTTCGTCGCAAGATAATTGCAACCACAACGATAGTTCACTACAATAGCCACAGGCTCATCCATAATCATTGTTCCATGCCTGCCGGTACTGGAAAACGGGAACTGCCTCTGTACAGGTGTCCCGAAGTTTTCAATTTCAACGGCTTGTTAATACTTGTGAGCATTCTCCTCGGGATGTAAAGATTCTAGATCGGCTATAATCTATGCCTTTGGAGGATGAGATCAATAACGCGATTGGAGCCCACGGGACGCGGAAAAGAAGGCTTAAAAGCGCGGTCGATACGCGGGAAAAAGATGTCCAAATATGATAAAAGTGGACAACCAATGTAATTTGGGAAAATGACTTTATGGGTCTGCAATCACGACGAATGATAACAATTCGATCAGTATCAAAGAGCGCGAGAGGTGCATGCCGGTCTTCGTGAACAGGCGGCAATGGTCGGTCAACTTGTCATTCCAGGCAGGAAAGACGATATGGAGAGACGTAGTGATTGATACATATCTCGATCTTTTAAAAGCACCGTTTCTTAGATTGCGTATTCCGGGAACAGAAAACGCAAAGCAAAGGAGTGGAATAAGCAGTCAGTACAAAGCCCTAAACAGAAGTAATGAGTATGGATGATAGTAGAAATTATGTACATCTGTCACAACAGACATTATGGGAGGTAAACAAATGAAGATTAAAAACAGCAAAGGCTTTACCCTTATCGAACTTCTTATCGTGGTGGCCATCATTGCCATTTTGGCTGCCATCGCCATTCCGCAGTTTTCCCAGTATCGCATGAAAGGTTATAACGCCGCCGCATTGGCCGACCTTCGCAATGCCCGTACCTCGGAAGAAGCTTTCTATTCTGACTGGCAGGCGTATGTATCGACTGCCGGTAATGGCGCCGTTGGCATTGTGATCACCAACGCAACTGTTAGCACCATGGTTGCTAAAAATGCAATTAATGGTACAACGATTCCATCCTCTGCTACGTTCATAAATTTTGGCCTTTCCTCGAATGATTCTTTATTAATTAATGCAAATGGCTCGGGTGTTACTTATACCGGAGTTTCAGACAACACTTCGGGAAATCGCTGTTACGGTATGGATTCCACAACGACGTCTCTGTACTGGTCCCAAAATGCTACCGGCGCTGCTCTAGGCGGAGAAGTAAAGGTTGGCGACATAAGTGGAACCGCAACTACCAGTAACTTGGTTAATGCTCCTGGCGGAATTTGCACGACTGCCTGGGCAACATTGTAATCAGTTTAATAGCAATAGTATCAACATAAAATACATACAGGCCGGGGGATACCCCGGCCTGTATGTTTATGGAAACACCATTACGGTAGTCACCAGACATGGGGAAAATGCGGTGAGAGCGGGCCTTAAATGAGCCAAATGCCCTTATCAGATATTCCAGATGGCGCAGGCCGCGCAAAATGGACATGGCAAGGATCGTCAAAGGAGATTTCTACGGCACCTGACCATAATGGGCCCGGTCCTTCCACGTGAAAGATAAGAAGAACTGCACCCGCCGTCGCCGATAACCGTTATGCAAAAGAAACGGCAAGACTGTTATTCAGTTCAACAATGAAAATTATACGAATAAAGACAATCCTCGAATTTCCTGACCTCCCCAAACCATTTCTTACTTTTATTGGATTTCTCCTCGTATTGGCAATTGGCGTTCTTGAATCCATTACAAGCCATAATATTTTCTTTTCACTTGTCTATCTTTTCCCCATCATCCTGATAGCCTGGTATGACGGAGGAGTGCTTGTTGCAATAATATCAATTTTTAGCGTGATCAACTCGTCCGTATCTGATCTGGTATTTGGACACGTTACTTCCCATTCAGCCACTCCCCTTTGGAACGCCATAACGATGCTAGGCATCTTTTTAATTGTTGGATATGCAATTACAATGCTCAAGAAATTATTAATAAAAGAACGCGGACAAGCCCACGACGATGATTTGGCGAGCATAGCGAACATCAGTTTCTTTTATGAGCAGGCACGTGTTGAAATCAGCAGATTGGCTAAATACAAACGGACTTTAACTCTGGTTTATCTCAGTGTTGATAATTTAAGCGGTGTAAATGAAATCTACGGCATTATGGCTGGCAATTATATCCTCCATAAGTTGGCACAAACAATAAAGTCAACGTTACAGTCAACGGCTCTTATTGCAAGACTTGGAGAAGCCGAAATCGCTATTCTTATGCCGGAAACAGAGAATGAGAATGACACCGCTATTATTCACAAAGTTCAGGAGCGTCTTTTGGAAATGGTAAAAAAGCATGGCTGGCCGGTAACGTTCAGTACCGGTGTTGTTACCTGCGCCGCCCCGACATACACGATAGATGCATTGATGGACATGGCCAAATATCTTATGGAGTCTGCCAAAAAAACCGGTAAAAATATCGTGAAATTTAAAGTATTGGACTTGTCATCAAACCACTCCTAACAGACCCGGTTGTCTGATGGATGTCCGCCCACGAGTATTGTACCGCGGAGCGGCTTACTTGAACCCGACTATTTTGGTTGTTATCAACAATCAGAACTACTCACTTGTCGGTGGCGATGCGATAGACATGATTTTAGATGACGTGTTGAATTGCGGTTGACGCATGTGGCGCAGTCTCCTATATGCTCTTTGCGGTATCTGGTCTTTCGAAACATCCGTATCTCAAATCGAAAGCGGCACTAATTCTATAGACAAGAGTTCCCATCACGAGTATTCTGGGGGCTGAGAGGAGTGAGCGATGGCTGAAGCCCTCAAGAAAAAGATGGCGTTGAAATCAGGTGACCGGGAGAAGCGTTTCCTTGTCGTCGTCGATGGAGACTACGCATATCTGTATTATATGAGCATCCTGCTGCAACGGCTCGAATACAATATCTACACAGTAAAAACCGCCGAAGACGCACTGGATGTTATGGGCATTGTCCAGCCTGCGCTTATCTTGACGGAAATATCCCTTGGCGGGATGGACGGTGTCCAACTTCTGAAAAAGATGAAACGCCATCCGCAGGCTTTTCCCGTGCCGGTCATTGTGCTTACCTCGTCAAACGACCAGGCCGTCAAAGCCACCTGTCTGCAGGAGGGGTGTGCCGCCTACCTGCAAAAGCCGGTGGAACCCGACGTGCTGTACGCGGCAATACAGAAAGCGACGGAATCGCAACCTCGGCAGTATATCCGGCTGCATACTTCGTTGAACGTCATCGTGGGAGACGACAAAGCCGGGCAATATGCCGGGAGAGGAGATTACATCACTGCCCTGTCGGAACACGGGATGTTTATTAGTACGTTAAAACCCGCGCCAAGCGGGATCCAGATACCCGCTGTGATATTACTTGAAGACTCGAAAATCAGAGTCGAGGGAGTGGTGCTCTATAGTTTCCAGCGTGATAAAAGCCCGATGAAAACCCCTGGCATGGGTATAGAATTCGTCAGCATCAGCCGCAAAGACCAGAACGCGATCAAAAACTATATCAAACGCGAGATTACGAAAGGAATCCCCACGACGCGTGTGGGTGGCACGCTCTTTTAAGCGCATAGGGGATGACGTCATCACGCGATTCCAAAGGTTCGTATGCCTCATGTAAATATCAGAACATGCAGCCAAACTTCATCTAATTTAATTCAAAGAGCTGCCTGGTATATGCCAGTTAATGAAAAATGGTCTTGAACCTTTCTGGCGTGCTCTGAGAGAAATTGGGGCTATCACCCATTTTTATAACACCGATCCATCGGCGCTTTCTTACCGCCGGCGTAGTTCAGAAAGCGCATAATGTACTTTTTGATATCCTTGGTATCAAAGGGGAATGTAGTAAAGCACTGGATCAAACGGAAAACAAATGCAATTTCCAACCCTCCTCGGATTCGGGTAAACTAACTCACGCGGTTCATCATGAGGCTGGGCTGGCGCTACGCAATAACGGATCATCGGCTGACGCATGCATGAGCACGACAGCTTCCTTTGCATTTCGATTCGGCTTTTTCCTTGTAGCTGCCATTCTTTACAACATCCACTGTTGCATCTCGAAAACACAGTAAGGGCATTTTTACTAATTGGGTCGAAAGACGAGGGAACTCTAGTCAAACCAGAGTCGGGAAAATTCTTACCGCTGTTATCGGATCTGGCCTGGAGAGGGAGGGCCGCATGACTGCACTGTTCGGTGTCCCACTCTTTTACGTCTATTTCATTTATGGCGTAAGTTTTCTTGTAATGGCAGGTCTTATTATCAGGGGAATTAGGACGGCGACCTCGTTCACGCTGGTATCGTCATTCAAGATGCTGGCCGCTTTCGGTTTCACGCACGGAATAACCGAGATGGTCGACTGGGTGAGGTTCATCAGAAGAACGCTCGGTCAATCGGAAAGCATCGGGCTGCTCTATGCGTCACAGATTTTTCTGGTCCTTTCTTTTGTACTGCTGCTACAGTTTGGATTCAATGTACTGACCTACAAAAACTCCCAAAAGAAAGGCTTCAGGGCAATTCCGACTATCCTGTTTGGTGTTTTTCTTGCCGTCGTGTATTTATTCAAAATTTCCGATATCAGTCAGGCCGGTCTGATTGCTCGACGCAGCTTTGGCTTCGCGGGATCAATACTCAGCGCTATTGTCCTTTTCCGATTGAGCAACACCATGAAGCCGCTGGGCAATAAGAAATTGAATGGAGGTCTCATTGTGTCGGCGATGGGGTTGGCCGCTTATGCTATTTGCGGGGGGGTGATCGTAACCCCGGTCTTTGGCCTTCCAATCCAGTTGTTCAGGACGGCCTGCGCATTCGTGATTGCAGTCGCCTCTGCATCCATATTGGACATATTCAAGGTAAATCGGAGTATCGAATTGTGAACCTTACCGTAACCGTTATCAAAGCGGACAGCGGGTCAGTGGGCGGACACATTATGACCTTGATCGTAGCACCCCACGTTTGCGCGAAAGTGCGCGCTTTCCCCCCATTCCTGGTAAATGCCAATCGATGTGGGACCGTGGCATCCTATGCAGGCTTTACTTTCGCTTGATAATTCTTTCGGGAGACTGCTCGTTGTCAATCCATGCGCCTAAATGCAATTAGGAACGATAAAAAAACACCGTTGCGAAGACTGCTGCAGATCTTTTGTCTAACATTTACCCTCCTCCGGCCTTTATGAAATTTGACGAAGCAGACATCAAATATAACACAGAACTATACCAGATTATTTTGCGTGCTGTTAAAGTATGTAAATTTTTTATAAATTTCAGATATGCACATTTCTTCGATATTGTAAAACTTCGAAAAATATTGCGTAATAATCCGGAGAGGCGGCTTGAAATCAACCTTCTTCAAAGACCTTTTGGACTATATAAAAGTGATTTTAAGGCATCTAGGAGTTTCATGAAAGGTCTATAAGGAAGAGTTTAGGTTGGGTTTATAAAAAGCGCCACGGGCATTAGCCCGTGGGTTTCCAGGCAAAAACCTTTCACGCATGCCCTTCCCGCAAACGACCGGCTCGGGAATGATACGCTTGAAGCATACATGTAGTAGTAATTACAAAACGCTGCACTACGATTTTTTGGAATACGAAGTACACCAGCCCTGTGGGCCGATTGAACCCTCCACCACCTGACATGTTCCGTCTGCCGTGGACGTCTTGCCGGCGATAAAGAAGCTGCAATTGCTGCACATCTGCTCGCCTTTGGGCTTGTCTTGGTACTTCATGGCAGCTTTGGTTGCCTTCACTTGTGCCTCGGCAGTCAATGGCGACGTAAGTGCGACACCCGCTAACGCGACACCCGTTATTCCTATAGCGCCCTTAAGCAGGGTACGGCGAGAAATTTCTTTATCCAGAAATCCTTTCACTTTTGCACCCTCCTTTCTTGATCTATACATAGTCATTTACCTCCTTCTGCTCCTTACTTCTTCCTAGCCTGAATGCTTAGGTTGTTCGAGCCTTCCAGGCTCGATGGTTGCGCTCTCAATAACGCCGCCTTCAATATTGACCTTGTCTCCGACCTTTGTGTTCTTTATGTCTTCATGCTGGTTGAACCTCCCTTTTAAATAGTCATATAAAACAGGTGCCCTCTCTCGCTGTGAGAGAGATCGCAGGGGCACGCGCTAGCTTAATACACGATACCGCAAGTTTCAGAATGTCGGAAGGATCGTCAGTACCTGAAGCCGAGGTTAATTGTTGCGGTAAATCCGTTCAGCTCGACAGGCTCACCTCCAAATTCCGGCTTAGCCCATATGTATCTCCCCTCTGCTCCCAAGAAAAATGTATCCGTGAGGTTAAAGTTCAACCCAGCCCCTAAATTATCCCCGTACGTAACTTTTGATGTACCGCGGAAGTTTCCGAGATTGCCGCTTACGTCCATATCCGTGAAGTAAGCACCGATTCCAGCTTCGCCGTAGGATTCAGGCCGAGCAGGAGATAAAGCTTGGCGCTTGCGAGCACCGGGACGGCCCTGAGCGTAGTATACTTCCTGGCTCTACAGCTGGTGAACTCTTGCTCTCAAAAATTACCCGATTCCCAGTTCAATGCCGAATATGGGTACGAAGTAATGTCCGAACACGATCTCTCCGTTGAAACCTGTTGTGGTGTCCAAAGTGCTGCCGCCATTGAAATTGTTAAGGTCGTAAGACTCGCTGGGTGAATAAACTCCTCCCTTGATTACAGTGTAGTTAGAAAGTGTTGCCGATGCTTGCTCGGCGGGGGAGCGTGTGTGAATGCAATACCGACTAGAAGTGCGGCTAGAACCATGGAAAGAGCAAACTTACGTTTCATGATTATTTCTCCTTCACATATTTTACCCAGCGCTTTTCTTAAAAAATATCTAGAAGTATCCCTTGTCTCAGAAAGCCATAATTGGCCACGAAAATGGCAGGGTTCTTTTCCAAAACCTTGATGGTGGGAAGAACAAATAATCACATATATTAACGAATATATCAGTACTCATACCTTTGTCAATAAGACCATAGTACTGAAAATACATTTCTTCAAAAAAGCCAGAACGTGTGATTAGAAGGACACCAGAGTAGTGTTATATAATAGGTGGAGGTATCAATAATGAAAGAGTTTGTTGTCTACTATTTGCATTCGACCTCAGTCTGCGATTCCATTATGCACTTGAGGTTCCTGAGGTCGTCTTTCATTTGCATGTCGGTTATGCGCTCAAGAATTTCGTTCTCCAGGAACGAGTCATGCCCAACCGGTGGATTATAGCGGAGTTCTACAGTAGCTTCGGTGGCATCGCTTCCCTCCTTTTTTTCAAGGCTCAGGGATCCGCTGTTGTTAAAGCGTGAATCCGGCATCGAACGCCACCGTATTATCTCGTTTTCCTTATCCTCGATAATTTCCGAATCCCAGCTTAGATGTCCCACAGGTGTCTTGATGGTCCAGCGGTTATGCCCTTCCCCCAAGTCTTCTACGGAGTCAAGGTGGGTGATGAAACGTGGAAGATTCTCCAATTTCCGCCAAAACTTGTAGATGTCGTCGGCCTTACGGTTTATGGTGATGTTTTCCTTGACGTGTATTTCCGGCATAAAGTTCGAGTTCAGACATTTTCCAACCGATTCGCGTCTACACTCTAGTGCGCAGGACCCGTCACTGTGTATACTGCAAAGGGTGTTTGATTTGCCACGGGTCCACTAGAGGACATTGGTCCACTATAGGGCACAACGGGCAATGGCGAGAGTGTGCCCACAATTTGTACTTGCGTAACGGGAGGTTGGGCATGAGCCCTTGTAATGAAGGGAATATCTCTCATACAAATCCACACAAGGCATCCAGCAATAATCGTCAAAATCAGTTTTGTGTACATATCGGCTTTCATAGAACCCCCTTTTTAACGTGCACGTAATGTCAAACTGTTAAGCAGAGAAAACAGAGGACATCTTTAATTCAGTGAGCGAATCAGTCACTGCCATTTTCCCCCTGTATGTCTTCCTTATTACCAGCGCTTCCGATCGTTCTCTTAATGAGTCAACTGCGAAAGTACAGACTATCTTATTGAGAAATCAGGCGCGGAATTTAACGGGCATTACTCCGCGCCCGCCTTGCTTTCATAATTGCCTCTCCGGCTTTCATGAAATTTTTGACAGTCTTCCTTGAAATCCCGCATACCGTGTGAGTGGCGGCATGCGTGGGAGATACTATACTAAAAAGCATTCTACATCGGACTTATCGGTGTAAATTTGGCACCTTGTATAGAGACTCCCGCCATCAAACCCTTCTGATCAAAGACAAACCCCACAACAGGATGTTGGCTTCTGAGGGTCGCAATGGAAGCATTAGCCCCCACTTTAATAAGTGTCACTTCGGCATCCACGCCTGCCTCCCAGCCGTCAGCTTCGCGGAATTTTTTCAGTGCTTTGTTGGTCATGAAAATAATGACCACGTCGTACTGCTCGGCGCCGATCTGATAGCCTAGTGAGCCCGATATGAGGTTATAGTACCGGACATTTATACCATCGACTTGAAGGGCTCCTTGGCCGTACTGCCCGCCGACGATGAAACCAGCTTTGGTGACGTGTGGCATGACCAGCACGCCCTTTGCCGCGCGTAGATATGCGGAGCCTCCTCTGATATCGTGGCGGAATCGGGATAGAGTAGCTGTAACGCCTGCGTTAATCTCAGCCTTTGTCAACGCGCTCGCAACAGTATCAGTGATGAAAAATGCTGCCGTGACCAGGAGCATTGAGACAAGAATTCTTAGCCTCGAATGAATATTCATGATGCTGACCTCCTTTTCGCAATACCATCTTCCTTCTCGGTTTCCCTGTATGCAGAAGGAAGAGGATACACCCTCTTCTGCTCTCAACAGGTCATAATAATAATATACCTCATATTTCGTTATAATTGATTGGAGCTAAGGGTTCGTACCAGGTAGCACAGGTAGCACAAAGTATGTAAAGAGATACTAGATTGTGCGAGATTTGCGTTTTGAAACAGTATAGGATGAAAGTATCATTACTAGAGTTATAATTGAAAAGTGTGAAAATCTGATAAAGTAATATTTGGATCTTTATTATTATCAGAAGTGGATCCGCTTAATTAATAGGTCACCACTATCGCAGCGGTTAACATTGTATCGGTTCTCTTCAGTGTTGCAGGGACCGGTTCGTTTGAATAGTTTACAATATAAGAGGTCTTGAGGGATAATTTGCCATTTAATTTAGATATGAACGCTGTTTCCGAATTAACGAAGTATTTTCGCGAATCATTTAAGTCATCAAGATATTCCAGGGATTGGGAGAACTTGTTCGTTTTTGTAAACGCATAGTCGTATTTTACGAAGGCACGTCCAGTGGGATATTCTCTCATTGTTTTATTGGTATATTTATCGGACACAGACATGGCGCTGAGTTCACCGATCAGAAAATTGTTCGGCCCATTCAGAAACTTGTATCCTTCACCGGCTCCCTCATACACGTGCTCGTCAACACCGGCAAATCTATTTTGCTGCCAGCCCGCATTTACAAAGGAATATAACCGCTGTGTGTTCTGATAATCCAGCTTAAGATCCGTGTAATAGCTTTCCGCTGTTTTTACGTCATTCGCATCCGCATGCAACGCGCCGGCTTTCCAGGCCCCTAGCCATTGCTCGTTAAATTTGTATTTCGCCTGGTTTTTTACCGCAAGGCTGGTGACGTTCGTATTACCACCAGTTTGTACGAACGCAAGATCGCCTTCGTCGCTTAATGCCTTCTTTTCTGCTACTTCCTCTGCAAACGCAATCGACACCATCGCTATTAGCCCTAGGTATGCCGCTACGATGAAGAACGTGGCTGTTTTCATAACTGCTCCTTCCCTTGTGACCCCACTCTCGTTTAACAATGGAGACTGTTTACAGAATACTTATGTATTCTTGGCGCCATGTAGTTCGCTGCCAACTATGCTGATGTCACATATTTATGATGTGTCTTTACATGGCCCAAAGTTAGGAGGTTACCTACTTCAGGTCCGTATGTTCAAGTCTCAGGTGGTTTAAATATACGCGTTGGTTGACATAGGCCTGATAGCTGCTTTGGTCGAAGATGTATGGATCGCTGAAAAGGTACTCGACAGAAACGGCAATGTTGAGTTTTGAACTTGGCGAAAGAGAATAGACATAATGGTTGACAGTTGAAAAAGTGACCTGCCCCTTGTCACCGTGGGTTATACTTGGATGCAATGGGTGTCCAAATACAGAGCCACAAACAAGGAGGCAGGTCATGAAAGATTCTATCACAATCGTAGGACTCGATTCAGCAAAAAACTCCATAGCTGTAGCAACGGCCGAAATTGGCGGCAGCCAAGAGGTTCGCTACTACGGCAAAATCGGCGGCGACATGGCGTCATTGGACAAAATGGTCAGAAAGCTTGAAAGCAAAGGCTCAGAACTGCACTTCGTCTATGAAGCCGGGCCGTGTGGTTACGAAATATACCGCCATCTAACCAAGAGAGGTTACAAATGCACGGTTGTGGCACCATCGCTGATTCCCAAGAAAAGCGGAGATCGCGTCAAGACCGATCGTCGTGACGCGCAAAGTCTAGCCAGGCTGTATCGGGCCGGAGAACTGACTCCTGTTTACGTGCCCCAAGAGGATGATGAAGCCATGAGAGACCTGACCCGATGCCGCGAAGACGCAGTCAAGGCCCATCGCACTGCCCGGCAGAGGTTAGGCGCGATGCTCCTGCGGCATGGACACCGTTACTCTGGAGAAACCGCATGGACCCAAGCCCACATGCGCTGGTTGTCTGATATCAAGATGCCACACCCTGCACAGCAGATCACGCTGCAAGAGTACATCAACACGGTGAAGGAATGCGCAGAGCGTGTGGCCCGGCTTACGGAGCAGATTCAAACGCTTATGCCCACATGCCGAACGGCCCCTGTTGCACTCGCAATCCAATCGTTACGCGGCATCGCGGATGTAACTGCCGCGACCACCATGGCCGAGATCGGAGACTTGGGACGTTTTGAAAATCCCAAGCAGCTCATGGGATACCTTGGATTGGTCCCTTCCGAATACTCCAGCGGCGACAGCACCAGACGGGGTGCTATCACCAAAACCGGAAACACCCACGTCAGGCGCGCATTGATTGAAGCGGCCCAAGCCTACAGTCTGCCGGCCCGAGTGAGCCGGGTAATCCTCAAGCGGCAGGAGGGGCTGCCGAAAAATATCTGTGATATCTCCTGGAAAGCCCAGGTGCGTCTCTGCGGACGGTTCCGTAAACTCACGGCCAAAGGGAAGCCCAGGAACAAGGTGGTAACCGCCATTGCCAGGGAACTATGCGGCTTCATATGGGCAATTGCCCGGGAAGTGAATCTCCAGAGCGCATAAGAAGATTAACCCAAGAACAAGGTGTCACACAAAACTTGAGGGGGTATCTTGGCATGGACTGTCTCTGGAAAATCAATCCTGGGGCATTTATGAAAGAAAAAATCAACCCTCAAAGGTAAAAACCGCTCAAATCGTCAACATAGGCGGAAGCATCGAGCTTTCCAAAGAACAGGATCAAAAACTTGAAGTCACCCGGTAACAATGGCGACTCAAACGACTGAGGCAAAACAAAGGAGGACGCAAGCAAACAATAAACAACCTCCAAGGCATAAGCGGGGACGCGGCCACGTTTACGGAGAATCCTCGTCCAAACTATGGAATAAGGCAATGCCGAACTTCCGTTAATAGAGCGAGGCAGCTCCGCGGCGAAGAAAGGTCTTGCGGTCAAACCCGCGAATATCAGAGTGATCAAACGTCGCACAAGTCGGCCCCGTCCCTCCTTACGCCTTGGAACATATTGAAACAACGAACCCTTTGAAAAAAAGGGGCAGGAGACTATTTTCCCTATTGACAACTGTCAACCATATCAGTTTAGCGACTCAACGAGTGAGTAGACGCCATCCTCAAGTTAGCTATTATCCGCGTTCCCGTACTCAGTGACTCAAGCAGAACCTTGCATCGTCAGTCCTGGCGTCTTTTTACATAAAGATGCGATATAACTTTCCGGTCATTCTCGCGACTTTCACAGGGTCGGAAGTATATTTTAACCACGTGTCGAACTCTAGATGAGTGCTGATGCGTGATTCCCGCATTTCAGTATGGCTGGCTGGTATGCTCTTTGGTTAGCCCTGTCATGTCAAAGTCGAACAGGCTATTTCGTGAAGCTCGCCACAACCGTGCAGTTCGCCGTGATCGCGTCCGTAGTATATTTTTTTCCGGACAGCGCGCCGCCGCAGGTACCACCCACCGAGGCGGTGTATCCTGAGGCCGGCGTTACGGTGAATACCGTCGTCTTGTTGTAGTCGACCGTCTGGGCGGTTGACGGGCTGATGGTCCCATTACTGCCGCTGACAGACGGCGTCACGGTAAGAGTCTTGATCGAGAAGCTCGCCACAACCGTGCAGTTCGCCGTGATCGCGTTCGTCGTATACGTGTTGCCGTTCAGCGTGCCGCCGCAGGTGCCGCCCACCGAGGCGGAGTATCCCGTGGCCGGCGTTACGGTGAATGTTGTTGCTAAATCGTAGCTGACCGTCTGGGCGGTCGACGGGCTGATGGTCCCATTACTGCCGCTGACCGACGGCGTTACGGTATACGTCTTGATCGAGAAGCTCGCGCTGATCGTGTGGTTCGTTATGACATCCGTGAATGTGTAGGAAGTCACCGCACCGGCCGAAACGCCATCAACCAGCACGCCGGCAACAGAGTACCCCGTAGCCGGGGTGATCGTGAAATTCTGGCTTGCACCATAATTCACCGCCACGGAGCCCGATGGACTGATGGACCCGCTTCCGCTGGAAACCGTCGCCGTTATGGTGTTGGTGTTGATCGAGAAGCTCGCCACAACCGTGCAGTTCGCCGTGATTGCGTTCGTCGTGTATGTGGTGCCGTTAAGCGTGCCGCCGCAGGTGCCGCCCACCGTGCCGGTGTATCCCGTGGCCGGCGTTACGGTAAATGCCGTCGTCGTGTTATAGCTAACCGTCTGGGCGGCCGACGGGCTGATGGTCCCATTACTGCCGCTGACCGACGGAGTCACGGTAAACGTTTTGATCGAGAAGCTTGCGCTTATCGTGTGATTCGCTATAACATCCGTGAACGTGTAGGAGGTCACCGCGCCAGCCGAAACGCCATCCACCAGCACGCCGGCAACAGAGTACCCCGTAGCCGGGGTGATCGTGAATGTCTGGCTTGCACCATAATTCACCGACACGGAGCCCGATGGGCTGATGGACCCGCTTCCGCTGGAAACCGTCGCCGTTATGGTGTTGCCGTTGATCGAGAAGCTCGCCACAACCGTGCAGTTCGCCGTGATCGCGTTCGTCGTGTACGTGGTGCCGTTCAGCGTGCCGCCGCAGGTTCCACCCACGGAGGCGGTGTATCCCGTGGCCGGAGTTACAGTGAATGCCGTCGTCGCATTGTAGGTAACCGTCTGGGCGGTCGACGGGCTGATGGTCCCATTACTGCCGGTGACCGACGACGTCACCGTAAACGCGTCAATCGAGAAACTTACCGATATGGTGTGGCTCGTTGTTACATTATTGAACGCATAGGAGGTCACCGCACCAACCGAAACGCCATCCACCAGCACGCCGGCAACAGAGTACCCCGTAGCCGGGGTGAACGTGAAGGTCTGGCTTGCACCATAATTCACCGTCATGGAGCCCGATGGGCTGATGGAACCGCTCCCGCTGGATACCGTCGCCGTTATGGTGTTGGTGATGATTGAGAAGCTGGCGCTGATCGTATGGTTCGCCGTTACGTTCGTGAACGCGTAGGAGCTCACCGCGCCGACCGAAACGCCGTCTACCAGCACGTCCGCAATTTGATAGCCGGCATTCGGCGTGATACTGAACGTCTGGGTCGCACCCGAGACCAGCATCACCGCTCCGGACGGCGTGATACTGCCGTTCCCCCCCGCTGTCGATGCCGTGATGATGAACGTAGCAATGGCCTCGGTAGTAAAGGACCAGGCATACCCCCCGGACGTATTGCTGACAAGCGGGTTTCCCGCAAGGTTGGTGGCATGCGAGGTAATTTCGGCAACGTAGTTTGTACTGTATGCCAGGGGCTGCGTAGGCGTAAATACAAGCGTGGCGCCGCTGGAAGTGACCCACCCGGGGATGCTTGTTCCATTCCCGTCGACAAGCGTAAAGGTAGTGGTCGGCGTGATCGAGCTCGTAAGCACGGCTTCACTGCAGAGCGCGACCACGTCGTTGTAGATTGGCACATTGACCGCAGAGCTGGTCGGGAACGTGGAAAGGACGGCAGGCGGGACGCTGTCCGAGGCCTCTGGTTCTGTAGTAAAGCTCCAGGTATATTCGGACGACAACGAATTCAGGGACAGATCGCTGACCGCTTCGGGGATGCTGACCGTATAGAGGGTCGACGGTGCAAGGGACGTGCTTGGCATGAAAATGACCGTATTGTCGACATACATGATCGTGCCGGGAATCCCGGTCGTGCCGTTACTGACGATGATCGACGAAGGCGTGAGGCCCGTCAGGAGCATCGGTTCGCTGAAGGTAACACTGATCGGCGTGTTCACATCGGCCGCCGAGGCGGTGGTGGACGGGATGGTGAGCGCCGACATGACCATGGGAGCTGCAATGTCAGGTCCTGCTCCGGTCACAAAACTCGCTACGAAGGCGTCTATCATGGGAGTGCCCGACACGGTTTGCACCCCGGTTGTGACGTTGACGATGTAGATAGAATTGGGAGGAAGGGGACTCAGGGGTTCGAACGTGGCCGAGGCCGTCGCCGCATTATAGTAAACATTGCCCGGAACGTTTCCAGTCGGCGTACTGAGTATTATCGTGTCCGAGGAAACCGTAGACGGGTCGACAGGCTGACTGAACATGATTGAAATAGCGGTCGTCGTGCTGACATTTTGTGACCGGTCTTCGGGCTGGACATCGATGACCCTGAGCGGCATGGTCACCCCGGTAATGAAAGAGCTGGTGAATGCCGCGGACATGGCGATTCCGGTCGTGTCCATGACGGTATTGGCGACTGTAACCGTGTAGAGGGTACTCGGATTCAATACGACTGATGGCAAAAGAACGGCGGTATACTTGCCGTTCGCGTTGCTGTAGGTAACCGATGAGGGAACCGAACTCTGCTCGCCGTTATAGCAAAGCGTAATCGTTTTGTTATTGATGGTCGAAGCATCCATTTCGTTGCTGAATGTTATCACGATACCGTTGTTTATAGTTACGGAGACATTCAGCGCCCCATCGGCGGGTGTGATGGAGGTCACGGTGGGCGGCGTTATAGGGGCCGCCGGAAGCGGCCCCTTCTGGCCGCACGTCGAAAGCAGCATGACTGCTGCCTGCAGCACCATAAGTATAATAAATCGGTTCCTCATACCCCTCGTTGATCTACACTCACATCACATGCAGGGAGTGGCTTTCTTGCTGTCAATCCGGCAGCGGACGCTCCCGGAAAGATTAAAACGCTATACTCACTTGCCCTGTGGCTTTGTTGTTCCAATAATTGTAGTTGTACTCGCCCGAAACAAATGCATATGCATTCGTATAATTGTATTCCCTTCTTATTAAGACACATGGGTATAGGATTATAGGATTTCGGAAGAAAACGGTGAAGGACAGACTGACATAAGCAGGTGGTCGTCTGGACCACAGACTACGTGCTGAGATACGTCAGTTCACCTAGTTCATCCACGGGCATCGATGTGATCATATGCCAACATCTATACCACATGTTGACGAAATACGAATAACCATATAACAATTAAACCCAAATTCTGCGCCACTTGACAAAACATGGTGGCTCAGACAGGCAGATGGAGGATCGGTACCGATCGGAACCATGGATAGAATCAGGGAAAGAGCAAATGTGCGTTTCATAATTGTTCCTCTAATAAAATATAGATTTTTCTCTCAGATCATGATGACCTTTCGCGAGGACTATCATACTTAAAATCGGAAAGCTTCGCTTTATCTTTTACGCCCATCGTTATTATCAGCTATAAATACTGCTGAACAGGCTCCTTAATTCTGATAAAAACTCTTCAGACAACATTCTTGATCGAATTCTCGTTATTCTTGATGTAAACAGTACCGTTTAATTTATTTATAAGGTGTGCCCGTTTATGTGTTAAATGCCCGACTTCACCTGCTTGTGCATGATGCTGTATGTGAGGACAACTATCATGTCGGGAGGTTTTGCAGTACTCTTCAAGCTCGAGCAAACTTGGCATATAAACGAATCCGTTCACTCCACAGGATAAAATACGAGATCCCCACAACTCAGGGCATTTCATGATTTGCTCCTTTCGCGCTTCTCGATATCAAAAAGCGAAAAAAGATATACAGGAGTGATTACCTCACATTTATTACAGAGTTGTTCGTTCCAAAGGGGTTATTGGTTGATTCGGCGTTTGCTGTATCCTGTATCCACGATCCATCAACAAAAAACTTATACTCGCATCTTCCCAGGGGGAGTTTCAACTTGATTTTCCATATTCCATCTTTCCCTTTTATCATGGGAGTAGACTGGGTGTTCCAATTATTGAATGATCCTGCAATGTGGACCTTTGTTGCATTAGGAGATGTAAATGATAATTCAAATTCCCGCACGCTGTCAGGGCGTAAATTGCTGATAGACTTATTTAACTGCTTTCCTGTGTCCCTCATATTGGCCATTGCTGTTGCCTCCTCTTTGTAGTTTTTGTTAATGTCTCATAAATATAGTAGCTTCATGTGGAGCTCTTTATTAACCATATCATATTAATAGAACCTCGGCATGATTTATCCATTTTGTTGTAAAAAAAGTATAAGCATTTATTATTTATTGCATATGTGCACCTTGATGCATTTATAAGGCAATTATTGCTCTTAAGCATATAGAATTAGAATTCGACACCAATGGGGTTTCGTTTGAACAACGTGCTTTTCTCGATCCTTACCGTATCATCATGGAGGTCCTGGAACACAGTACCGAGGAAAATAGACATTATTGCATCGGATGTGCTGGCGAAGGAATCATGACTGTTAGATTCACGTTTCGCGGAAGTGTTAAACGTCTATATGGCGCCGGATATTGGAGGAAGGAAAGAAAAAGATACGAAGATCAAAATTAAAGACACCGATGAACTGATGGGTATATTGAAAGTAACAAAGATTATCTGCCACCTCCGGATCAGTCAGTACTTAAAGAAGACAATGTCAAGGGAACGCCTGCCCTAAAAAAGTCGAGTGTTGAATCCTATAAGAAAGAGGCCAATAGGCATCACACGTCGTATAAAAAAAATGATATGTCAGCTTGTCGATTGGTACTCCTCTCGCCATCAATAGGTGGAGCTGTTAATATCTGCTCATATTATACTATACAGAATTACTGATTGAAGTATGTACTGTCGGAATCTGCAGTCAGTATCCGAAACGATCGAAATTGATGTCCGAGACAAATCGGAACAATTGTCCGAAATCAATCGTAATGGCAGGCCGACCCTATTGGAATACGCAACAAGAATAAACTATTAAATTAACATTATCTGAATTGTTATGATGCTAATGAGGTATATTTTTACGCGTTTCACACTGGTGGTATATGCTTCATAGCTGTCATGTGAAACACTGGTAGGAATTAAATAGAGAAGGATTTGTGAATCGCTGTGAAACGGATTTAAAAGGTATCACAAGGGGCATCAATCTTCATTCGGGACTGAAAAAAGAAGGCTTATAAGTCGGAAAAGCAGAGTCGCTATCTTGCGTCTTCTACAGTATTTAAAAGTATTCAGTTCGGAGGGCAAAAATGACAAAAAAGTGTCAAGAAAGCGAATAATTCCGTTTAAGTTTTTAATCAGGAGTATTTTCTGTAGCTGTTGAAGTTTCCCTTCTCTATACACGGCGTCAAATATAATTGCTCATATACTGCCATTTTTGGCTCGATATCTGTTATTTCGCAAAAAGGACATGCGCAACTATTTATGACGCTGAGTATAAATACTTCAACTTATAGGCCGTATTTGTCAGTGTCCCTCCTCCATAAATACCCATCTGTATTTCTGTCTTGACAACTTCCCGACTCACTGGTATCATATAAAAAATATCATATATGTTAGGATTGGATGTTACATAATTTGGCTCGATAAATTGTCTTTTCACGCTTGGGAATGCAGCAAGGTCACGGTTTGTTAATGCCATGGAAATCTTCATGTATTATGTAATTATTATATTTCAGTGTTTTTTATCATCATCTTCGCTGCATCAGTCGTTCATTCTTTCCTTCCACCAGAAAAGACAAAACGCATTTGATCCCATAAAAAATAGATTATTTGTAGGAAAGGAATAATCTCGCATGGAAAAATTATCTATTATATTCAAGGCCCTTTCGGACGAAACTCGGCTCAGGATTGTGAAGCTTCTTGAGCACGGCGAGCTTTGCGTCTGCGATATTGTCGCCGCGCTGAACGTCGTTCAACCCAAGGCCTCGTTCCACCTCGGAGTATTGAAGGAGGCGGGTTTTATCAAGGACCGGAAGCAGGGCAAGTGGATTCATTACAGCTTGAACGAAGCCGATTTATTCAGGAGGATGCTTATGGTATCGATATGCGAAAAGGCTGAAGGCAACTTCATAGAGGAAGACCGGAAGCGCCTTGTCCGATTTCTCATGTCGAAGAAAGCAGGCAGTGATTGCCTCCCAACGAAAAAAATGTTGGCTTCTGCGGAGTCTAACTTATGAGGATAGCAGTTTTTGGAGATATACACGGAAATATCGAGGCACTCAAAGCAGCCTATGATGCGGCTATGACTTTGCAGCCCGACAAGACATATCACCTCGGCGATCTCGGCGGCTATGCGCCCTTTGTGAATGAGGTCGTGTATTTCCTTGTCGAGCATGGCATCGATGGCGTGCAGGGGAACTACGACGAGGCAATAGCGAATGACCGCGAGCACTGCGGATGCAAGGCAGAGGATCTTGTCCAGGAGGAGATGGCAAACCTGTCCTTTGCCTGGACGAAGAAACACACATCAGCGAAGAGCAAAGCCTACATGAAGAGCCTACCGATAAAGATTACATTTACTGCCGAAGGGAGGAAGATCGTATTGTTCCACGCAACACCCCACAAAAATAACCTCTACTGGTATGAGGACCGACCGGAGAAGTTCTTTCTTGAGATGGCCGAGAAAAGCGATGCCGATGTCATGATCTATGGGCATATTCACAGGCCGTACAGAAAAGACATCAACGGAAAAGTCTTTATCAGTGCTGGAAGCGTAGGCAAGCCCAAGGACGGTGATGCAAGAGCATGCGTTGCAGTAGTGGACATAACACCGAAGGCCGTTGATGCAAAGTTTATTCGCGTGCCATACGAATTAGAAAAGGTAGCAGGCGCCATCATCGAAAGCAGCTTGCCTGCGTATTTCGCCGACAAGCTGAGGCGCGGGGCATGAACCAGGACCAGTATCAGGGATGAGGAATACTATGACCGACTCAGGCAAAAAGAAATTATCTTTCATCGATCGTTTTCTGACTTTGTGGATCTTTGCTGCAATGGCCATTGGGGTTGGGCTGGGGTATTTCGTTCCTGGCACTGGGAAACTGATTAATAGCTTTCAGGTCGGCACTACGAACATTCCTATCGCCATCGGACTTGTCCTGATGATGTATCCCCCGCTTGCCAAAGTTAAGTACGAAGAACTGGGCGAGGTCTTCCGGAACAAAAAGATTCTGATCCTATCACTCGTCCAGAACTGGATTATCGGTCCGGTCCTGATGTTTGTTCTTGCTATCATATTCCTTCGGGGCTATCCCGACTATATGGTAGGCCTCATCATGATCGGGCTTGCCCGCTGCATCGCCATGGTCATAGTATGGAACGAGCTCGCCTGCGGCGATTCCGAGTACGCGGCTGGACTCGTGGCGTTCAATTCCGTATTTCAAGTCCTCTTCTTCTCGGTTTACGCATATGTCTTCATAACCGTTCTGCCCGCCTGGTTCGGACTCAAGGGCGTCGTAGTCAATGTTACCATCGGCCAGATTGCACAAAGCGTCTTTATCTATCTCGGAATACCCTTCATTGCCGGAATGCTGACACGGTTCAGCCTCATGAGGGTCAAGGGACGACAATGGTACGAACAATCATTCATCCCCAAGATCAGCCCTTTTACTCTCGTATTTCTCCTATTCACCATTGTTGTCATGTTCTCGCTCAAAGGCAGTTATATTATCAGGCTTCCGCTTGATGTCATCCGGATCGCAGTCCCACTGCTTATCTATTTCGTTGTCATGTTTCTGGTCTCGTTCTATCTCGGGAAAAAGATCGGTGCAGACTATCCAAAGACAGCGACGCTTTCTTTCACAGCTGCAAGCAACAACTTCGAGCTCGCCATCGCTGTTGCCGTGGCTGTTTTCGGGATCAATTCTGGATCGGCCTTTGCCGCCGTCATTGGTCCCCTGGTAGAAGTTCCTGTGCTGATCGGTCTCGTGAATGTCGCCCGGTATTTTCAAAAGAGATATTTCACGCTCGCATACTGCCGGGTAAACTCAACGACGCCAATGTAGTAACGGTTCAGGCTAAATAATTGAGGAAAGGGGTCAATCCCGAGCTTATCATCGGGTACCGTCATTCCGCCGAAGGACTGACTGGTACGATAAAAGAGGTTGAATTGCACGGGTCAGGTCTTTACATATAATAATTATAGAAGCTAACCCGTCGCCTAACGCTGTATATAGGGAGGTAATGACATGAAAGTACGACACAGCATTTTAATTGCGTTATTATTGCCGGTTCTTATGGTAATGAGTATTGTCAGCGCAGGCAGCGGCGCAAGCAACGATAACTCAATCAGGCTACCCATGACCGGTCAGACGACTTGCTATGACAGCTCAGGCATCGTAATATCCTGTGCTAATACAGGGCAAGATGGAGACCTGCAAAAAGGCGTTGCTTGGCCCAATCCGCGTTTTACCGCGAACGCTGATGCCACGATTACCGACAATCTTACAGGGCTTGTCTGGGCGCCCAATGGCAATCTCATGCAGACAAGAGATTCTGGTTGGAAACAGTACCGGACATTCGTCGGAGCGGTTACATGGCAGTATGCCCTTGATTATGTTGCAAAGCTGAATGCTGAAAATTATCTTGGGCATAACGACTGGCGTTTGCCGAACTTAAAAGAACTCGGAAGCCTTGTCAATAATGCCCAGCTCGATACCGCCGAGTGGCTGAATAGCCAAGGATTCACCAATGTACAGGCTGGGGACTTCTATTGGTCATCTACCTCGTATGCCAACGATGCCGTCAAGGCATGGGTCGTCGACATGACCTACGGCAACCTGCACTACCTCAATAAGGCAAATGACCACTTTGTATGGCCTGTACGTGGGGGACAGTAGCTATTCGAACATTTGAGAGTTTGTACGGGGCGCCGGGGCGCCTGCCGGCTTTAGTGCGCCGGACATTCGCTTTATCGATGACCCTTGGGGGGCCCCTCACTAACAGGCCTTTCCTGCTACTCTTTCATCTATCTGATTTCTTGTATTAAAAGAAGTCAGTATCCCCTCTTCACCTTCTAACAGTTTCACCGGGGGGATAAAAAAAGGGCTACAGCAGTTGCTGTAACCCTAAGAATTGATTGGTAGCGGGGGCCGGATCTGAACCGACGACCTTCGGGTTATGAGCTCTTTGTGAAACTCTACATCCTTTTAATTACAATAAGTTTTAGTTTTTTGAACCAGTGAAATACCGTTCCTAAAAACATAGTATTTTATTTCTCATAACTATGACGGCAGCCGAACAGTGCTGCTGCCGGTTAACGTCAGGGATTCCCGCCCTGATTCGCCCAAGTCCCGTTGTTTGCTGATCGGGATTGCTTCCGGTGCCTTTTCAGTAAGACTGCTACTGGCAGGTGGCCCGGAGAATTGCGCTGTCGACGGGATGATGGCTTCTTCTGCAATTCAGCGCAGCCTGGGGAGTCCTGTAAGGACCGTCGTTGATAGAGACTGTGATGATTGCCACAACCTCCCCGAGTCTTCATCTTGCTCCAAAACTTCCAGACGTGCTCCTCTCGATTCCTTGCAGGTAGAGGGGAGGCGGTTCTGCTTGGTATGGGAGACTCGGAATATCCTTGAACTCTTCTCGCGATCGCAAGCGCCGCTGCTTCATGCGGCGAGATGCCATGAAAAGACATATAATTGTTTCTGCCGATAGCGGATGTGTAAGCAGGATTCACGGAGAGCACACCGACGCCTGCCTTATATGCTCTGCGGTCAAGCATGTTTAAAAAGGTGGAATAGGCGAACCCGGATAGCATCCGCGCATACGTTACTCCCTGTTCTTTAAGAGATGCTTTCTTCTTTTCGAAGTCAAGAGTTTCATGAGCGACGGGTTTCCCTGTTTTAATTGACCGGTCGATAATGCCGACGCAGATATCACCGTAAGTTGCCTCGGTCTGTTCCGTGGTTCTGTCTTTTATACATGCAGCATACGTTGTGTGCCAGACAAAATTGCCGAACCGGTCAGTACGATCCCAGACAAAACGATGAAGAGCTTCGGGCAGCCTTCCAGGCAGACAGCCAGTTATTGTGGGATTTATAACCGTTTTCAGAAAGGCTAAACTGCTTGTAGAAAAGTTTTTTCGTCCCAAAGCAAATCCTGATTCGGCCTTTGTCCAAATCGTATTTCAGTTTTTCGAGTTTTTGCTCCGATGAATGGAGCTTCCGTTTTTTGTTATGGACCGCAAACCGGAGAGACTTCACCCTGGGCGTTTTCTCATGTCCGGACAATTTTTCGTCTTTGCGTATGTCAATGACATTGTTCTCTTTGGTTCTAATCCATTTTCGCACAGATTTTATTTTTTGTTCGAGCTTTCCAACCCGCAGTTTCAATATCTCAACCGCGGAACTGATATTGCCGTCAAGATCGTAGCGGATAGCGTTAAACTGCCGGGCGGTAATACCATACTTAACAAGATACTCATTTTTGAATGAAATGGGTTTGTTGCCGGAACGAACGCTGTCTTTAAAGAGAGAGCGTTTGATGTGCCCGTATGAGTCGCCGATATCGTCAAGAACATGATAAAGAGACTTCTTTGTGTCCAGGTAAGACATGTCAATCAGCAAAGTTTGAGCGGTAAAAGAAAGTGTTTCACTTTTGCCGCTCTTGCCCATTTTATCCTTATTACTTGCCATTTTCCATGGCCTCCAGAGCTTTTTTTGCTTTATTGGCCGCTGACCGGCGTCCGTAGAGCCTTGCGCAAAACGATGTCAATACTTCAATCATGTCCTGCACCAGATCGTCCTTTAGCTCGGTCTGGTCTACAATAATAAGTTGACGACCTTGAGCTCGAAGTGCCGATTCTACATACTCAGACCCAAACCGCATAAGCCGGTCACGATGCAAGGCGACAATAATACTGACGTTGGAGTCGGCAAGCAGCTTCATGAGTTTTGGCCTGTGCCCATTAAGACCAGATCCAACCTCAGACACCGCTTTTGAAACTGACAACCCTTTGGAAGCGGCATATACGGAAAGCCGCCCGAGCTGCCCGTCCAGGTCTTTCTTTTGGTCATGACTGGATACCCGGGCATAAATAGCAACAGAACCTTGGGCAGTTTTCTGCTCTTTTATAATGATGGTTCCGGTAGGCATCTGCTCAGCCTCAACCGGCAGCTTGCCAGCCTTCCACCATTTCCATGCCGCTTGATAGGTTATACCTTGTTGCTTTGCCCATACGCTTAGCTTCATAAATACATTATATCATATAAAATTATATTATACAATATAAATATTAACAGTATTCCACCCTCTTTTCGACCAGCAACTCTTGCACCATGGATCATCGGGCGTAACGCCAAAAATTATTTGTCAGGTATGCTCTCGCCGATTATGATATTGTATAATATTAACATTTACACCGGCTAAACCGTCATGAACGACTTTTCTTCAACAACGCAGGTTTTCTGATTGCGGAACCCCTGAGCCGGACTTTAATGTCATTGCCGCTTTTCCGTATCGTCCCCGACCGAGAGGCGGCACACTGCAAGGGGAAGTTACTATCGACGTGAACACAGAGAATCAGACGATCCCTGACGCGAATGAGTGCGTGATCCTCCTGCATGGTCTGGGCCGCTTCAGACAGTCCATGCGCAGGATCGACAAGCATCTGAAAAGTCTTGGCTATACAACCATCAACCTCGCCTATCCTTCAACGACCAAATCGATCGAGACAATCGCCGAAACTCACCTTGCACGCGCTGTGCGGAGCTGTGAGACCGATGGATCGAGGAAAATCCATTTCGTCGGGCATTCCCTGGGCGGCCTCATCGTACGTCAGTACCTGCAGAGGCATTCGGTGCCCGCCGGCAGTAGGTTCGTGATGATCTCCTCGCCGAACCAGGGGAGCGAACTCGTCGACCTACTCCTGCATGTTCCCCTATACCGGTGGGTAACCGGTCCGGCCGGCCAGGAGATAGGAAGAGGACCGGAGTCCGTAGTCCATCGCTTGAAGCCGGTAGAGGTCGAGATAGGCGTGATAGCGGGAAACCGCAGCATGAACCTACTGGTCTCCATCTTCATGGACGAGCCAGGCGATGGTATGGTTTCGGTGAAAAGCACCATGCTCCCGGAGATGCGTGACTTCATCGTAGTCCCAAGCACCCACACGTTTATCATGAATAATCCACTCGTAATGAGGCAGGTCGCGAATTTTTTCAAGTACGGGAGGTTCGACCATAGCAGGACAGGATGAGCAAGACTGCAAGCCGGGCTGAAGGAGGATAAGCCTCGGATTTGTTCCTCGCTCTGTCTGCGGCATGCTTCTCATCTCTCCGAGTGCTCAATCCTTTTATCAATCCTTGGCGCCAACCTCCCTAACCCGGACAAGCCGGAACCAAGAGGTTTTATAAAAACCATGATACAATGAAGGCTCTACTCATTGTAGTCATGGAGGTTGCTATGATGATTCCTGAACGCTACCAAGATAAAATAGCCGGTTCACTATCCTGCTATGACCGCATGATCATGCAGGGCACGCTGCCCGGCTGGTGCTTCGATAAGGGGATGACGGCATTCCTCTATGCCCGACAGATCAAGATTTTCGATTATGCCCAGTTCGCCAAAGCGCTTCAGGAAAAAGTCCGGGAGAACGCTGAGGGCCTCGCGAATGAGAACAGCATTGAGATCGAGTTCATCCGCAAGCTGGGTGCGTTCCGTAAAGAGGCTCGGATCAAAGAAATCATCAAAGCGCGTGGCGAGCAACCCGGCCTTGTTCATATCTTCTCGGCCATGGAAGCCTGCACCAGCTACAAACCCTGGCACGACAAAAACACCGGCAAGACCTTTCTCAAGTATGATTCCGGAAAGTGTCTCCACTATTACTTCTACTTCATCGACAAGACGTTCGGCCTGTGCTACCTCCGCGTTCCCACCTGGGCACCGTTCCGGCTCCAGTTCTATATGAACGGCCACAACTGGCTGGCGGCGAAATTGGCAAAAAAGAAAATCCCCTATGTTCTTCGGGAGAACGCGTTTCTCTCTATCGATAATTTTCCCAAAGCCCAGGAGCTTTCTGACAGCATCAAGGTGTCGGACTTACACCATGCACTGGACAGATTCGCTAAACAATACTGCCCGGTCGGTAACGGGTACGGACTTACCTACCACTGGAGCACTATGCAGGTGGAATATGCCACCGACATCGTTTTCAAGAAGCAATCGGACCTGCACACGTTGTATGAGCAAATCGTTCGAACCGCCATTCACTCCGTGAAACCGGAGAATATCGCGACCTTTCTGGGTCGGAAGCTCCACGGCAATTATCAAGGCGAAATGGGCAACAACTTCAACACCCGAATTCAGGGAACACGGATCAAGCACCATATGGGCGCTTCATCCATCAAGATGTACGACAAGTTCGGCAGCATCCTCCGGATTGAGACCACGACCAACGACGTCTCGGAGTTCAAGCACTATCGGGAAGTCCAGTCGCGGATCGGAGATCCTGTCCACAAGAACGCACCCATGAAGAAGAACATCTACAGCCTGTTTGACCTTACGGCGATCTTCAAGGCCTCGAACCGCCGTTATCTTGAGTTCATCTCCACGTTCGACGACCAAAGCGCGGGAATCAATAACCTTGATAAAATTTCAAAGACCGTGGAAACAGGCGACCGTTCCTACAAGGGCTTCAATCTCTTCAGCGACGATGATCTCAAACTGTTCGAGGTTCTCGCCCGCGGCGAGTTCAACATCAACGGACTTCAGAATAAATCTCTACGAAAACAGCTGCCATCCGTGACGAGCAGTACCATGACGAGAATTCTGAAACGGCTTCACGTCCACGGCATTATTCGGAAAGTCGGAAAAACATACAAGTACTACGTTTCAAAACTCGGTAAGGCTGTTATCGCTGCGGGATTGACCATCCGAAATATGTCTGTAATCCCGCAACTGGCGCATGTTTAATGCATATTCACCAAATTGTTCTACCCATTTTGAGAAGCTTTTGATTCTTTAGTTACTAATCCCTGTTTTTGCCTCCGATATTCTGCACCGAAGTACTGCGGCTCTTTTGCCGAACAGTCGAAACCGGAAAGAGTGCACATTTCACGAAGAAGGTGCCAAAGAAGTAATCGGAAGCGTAGGGAATCGCATAGAGTAGTGCTTGCCCTGAGCTTTGTATATTGGGTGATGAGATAGGGTGCGACCAGAAACCGGAAAAAGACGATATACGCGATTATGCCGTTGTCGATTATGCACTGCCAAATTCGTGACTATAGCAAAGAATTCCGGTTGAATTATCCATTGGAAAAAACCACTATAACCACAGTTATGAATAACCCGCAACCGGTTGATTAGAACGAAAGCACCTTCCCCATAAAGAGTATCAGGCCAGTTTGTTTTTCCCGAATAAAAAATATATAGGGATGATCGATCATAAGCGTCAGTTGAGGCAGCGGCACGCTCGTCGTACTCACCGAGATGCCGGTCGCGGCTGCTGCCTCTGTCCCGGACTCGTCCACGCTGATAAAGGTTTGATGGAAGACACCGCTGATAAATAGGTCGTGGTTCCCGTCAATGCCGGAGAAGTCCGCGGTAGCCGGATTGAATGCGTCGGTCATGCCCAGAGAACTCAAAATAGGAACCATGCTTGCGGTGTAAGTAAAGGTGAATTTCGGGAGAGAAAGATCTACTTCCTGAGCGGCCAACTGACTGGTAATGTCACCCAGTATGGTCGGCGTAAGCGAGGATAGAAACGCATCGAACGTATCGGGATCCGGCATGATCATGAGCATCGAAAAATTGTTTCCGGCATAGGGGATATCGACAGCCTGACATCCATCTGCCTGCGCATAAGACACCATAAAAGTTTGGCGCATAAAGGGAACCGATGATGTGGAACTGTTCTGATTGAAAAAGGACTGATTCGTCGTGCTCGCTTCCGAAAACGGTGACGCCCAGTTTGCCTTGAACCATAGGGCGTTCGTAAGAACGACGCGGGTATTGGGTGTTACGCCTCCCTCGGGGATCAGGTTCTGGATCCTGTTATTCGTTTGGCTTTCCACCCATGCGTTGATCGTACTTCGCGCGTCCTCCGTCGCGTTGATGAAGTCAGCGAGATAAATGCCCGCACCGTAATTTACCGCGAGGGTGTCCAAATATGCCGGGAGAATGGGAAAACCCACTTGTCCCCAGATTGCATTGGCGTTCCTGAGCATGGGGAGTTGAGCGCCGGTTGAGGTAATGGAACCTGTGCCCTCGCTCGTGATCAATAGGTCGAGCTCATTTAGGGCCATGTTAAGGCGGTCTTGGGGAAGAGAAAACGACAGCGCCTGTTCGATCCCGCTTAAAGTATTCCCGCCAGCGCCCGGCGCTGCAAGAGCAAAGGCCTGGGTTATGCTATACGGAGAGAAAGCGGTATTGCTGTTTCCGCTCGGGTCGAGAAGGGGGAAAACCTTAAGTGCGAAATCCGTGTTGCCCGCTATGACCGCCGTGAAGTCCTCGCCAGGTACTTGCGGGTTCGTGTCACGCGCCAGGGACGACTGCGCAATCTGATATTGCGGCGGCTGCGTATTGTTTCCGGATTTACTGCACGCTATTGCGAGACCAAGCAGGCAGAAGGAAAAGAACCGTAAATTAGAGATAATTTTACTACACATGCAGTCGCCTTCCCGCGGGAGTTTAGCTTTTTCTAGAACTATTTATATATTGGCAAAGCTTTGTAGTGTTGTCAAGTTCAAGGACTTGCAACTATGCACTTTATTTCATCCGCGAGTAATCTGAAAAGTGTACTTTGAATAAAATGTGACATGCAGCTGGAAGGGGTTCTTGAGGGGGATGTAAGAACACTTGGGGCACGACATTGTATGAATATCAAAGTGTGCTATGCAATTTTCATAGGGCACAATTGTCGCCCAGTGCGGGAAGGAACGTTGACCAAAACTTCGAATAAAATTCTTCACTTTTTTGTCAGGTCTGGCTGTCCGAACTTCACCTACAGTCCGCAATATCGATAAAGCGAAACAACTATCAAGTTCTGTTTGAAATATGCATCCGAATTGATTTTTCACCTATCAAGTGCTTTGGCATCTATCCAACGGTCTAAAATGCGTTCTAAACCTTTCTTGAATTGATCGAGGTCTGTTGCCTTATGCAGAAAACCGTCAGCCCCGGCCTTTACAGCTTTCTGTTCGTCCGAATCCAAATTTGAGTTCGTGACCATGACCACCGGGATACTGCGCAAACTCTCGTCGTCACGTATGTTGCGTAATACTTCGATACCGTCCATCCGGGGCATTTTCAGGTCGAGCAGGATCAGCTTTGGCGGAGTTCTCTCTCTCCGGATGAGCGTGAGGCCAGTTTCACCACTTAAGGCGACTTGCAACCTGAAAGCCCGCCCGGTCTTCGATAGGGCCAATTTTGTTATGATGATATCGTCCTCGCTATCATCTATGATAAGGATTGTTGGTTGCATAATAATTTCCTTTGGCTGAGGACTGTAGATTGGCTGCAAAAATATCGGCAGATTGCTTCCTGTTAGGCCGCTTTATCCAGTTTGTAGGTTTTGAAGAATTTTCTCACGTAGTTTGCAATCACATCGCAGGCCTCTTCAAGGGCGAAATGCCCTGTAGCGAGCATATGCACTTCGATGTTCCTAAGGTCACGCATGTAGGCTTTCGCGCCCTGAGGACTGAAGATTTTGTCATTTTTCCCCCATACGACAAGTGTTGGCGGCTGGTGATTTCTGAAATAGTTATGCCATTCAGGATAACGTTTCACGTTGGAGCCGAAGTCCGACCGCAGCTCGAGCTGAATAAGTTTGTTGCCGGGCCTTTCCAGAAAATACTGATCCATATTCCAGGCATCGGGGCTAATCCTGCTCATGTCACGCACTCCGTTGCTGTATATCCACTTGGTACTCTCCATCTTGAAGGTCTTAAGCACAGGCCATTCGTTAGCTCTCGTCCTCTTTTCCCATAGTGGACTCCTGCTCTTAACCAAAGGTGTCAGCCCCTCTTCGTAGGCGTTGGTATTTTGGATGATGAGCGATTCGATCCGCTCTGGATGCTTCTCGGCAATCCTGAAGCCTACAGGCCCGCCATAATCCTGCATATAAGAGCCTGTTGCTCAAATGCCAGCATAGCCGTTTATGATCGCCCATATGGGATAGTGCCAGACTGCAAATGGGGTATCTCTGCGAAGCACACGGCATGAATCAGCTGTCGTTTTCGTTCTTTATACTGCCATCTGGGCCGCAATCTCTTTGCCGCTTCGCCAAAGCTTCAAGAGATTGTGCGTCGCGCAGATGAGTTTCCATTCCTGGGAGCAGGCTTCAATCCCTCGGCGCATGTAGTGCCGGATGCCGCGATTGTCTTTAATCTGGCCAAAGATCGGTTCGACGGTCTGGCCTCGTTTCTTATAAAGCTCTCTGCCCCGCTTGGTCAGGAGCTTCCTCTCCATCCTCTGCCGGAGTGTCAGGCTTTTTGGTATCCTCCCTTGGGGCGGGGATGATGCGGCGGCCTCTTTACGTTGCTTCCAGTCTTTCTTGGTTGCGATAAGATGTTCGGGACCGTCGGGAGTGATGGCCGCAAAGTTCTTCTCACTTGCGTAGCCGGCATCGCTCAGAGATATTTCGATCTTCAGTTCTTTTTGCAGGGCGATCTCGTTTAAGTTCTCCTGGGCCTTCTGGATCATGGGATGCAGCTGGTTGATGTCGTTTTCCTGGTTCGTGACCTCGGCGGCGATGATGATCTGCTCCTTGGTGACCACGGCCTGGCTGTTGTAGCCCTGAACATATCCGCTTCGGGTTTTCATGATCCTGCTGTCCGGATCAGTCATATTGGCCTTCGCTTCCGACGATGGCGTCGGATCAGGCTCCTGAGGTTTGCGGCCCCGTTTCTTGCTGCCGGTTTCAGCCTCTTGGGCCTGTCGTTCTTCGATCTTTGACTGTTGCTCGGCTGCTGCCTCTGCAGCCTGTTCTTCCAACCGCTTTTTGCACGCGGCAAGGCGGGCTCTGCGGCTGGTTCGGTCGGCAAGTTCATCAGGAAGTTCGTCGCCCCGTTTGTTTTGGCCGTACTGCCGGTCTTCCTCGGTGTCCTTGGCCTCCGCTTCATCGAGCATCCTCTTCACTTCCTGCTCGATATGTTCGTACGTGCGGTTGGCTTCCAGGGCTGCGTTAGCCTTTATCTTGCTCCCGTCAAGGGCCACGATGCCGACTTTGACGAGCCCGGCTTCCTTGCAGAGCTTGAGCATCTGTTTGAACAGCCCCTCCAGTGCCTGGCCGTTGTCCTTCCGAAATCGGCTGATGGTGCAGTGGTCCGGAACTTGGTTGGCGGCAATTACCTTGAATCCGATGTCCCGTTCGCAAAGCTTCTCGATCTCACGGGATGATCGGATACCGAGGCTGTAGGCATATAACAGCAGGGAGACCATCATTGACGGCTCAAAAGCTGCCTGGCCTTTTCCGTCCTGACGGTATTTTCGGTAGAATGCCGTAAGATCCATTTCTGCCACGACGTCAAGGACCATCCAAACAAGGTCCTTGGATGGCAGCCACTCCTGCAAGGTGGGCGGCATGAGATATACTTGATCTCGGTTACAGTCTTTGAAATTGTAGGCCATCCAGCGTCTCCTTATATGCGTGATGACCAATACTATACTATTCGTATATTAATGTCAAATGATTTATGCAACAGGCTCATAAAGGGAGAATTTTCTGAGACCCAACTTCTTCAGGAATTTCCCGACTACTTCCGCCAAATGATCAAAGGTATATGTGAAAGCATCCACACGCGGGCAAGAGCTGTTTCCGAAGCCGGGATAGTCGGGCGCAATGAGATGAAAGTCGCTGGCAAGTTCCGTCATCAGATCTCTATACATGTGCGACGAAGAGGGAAAGCCGTGTAAAAGGACAATTACCGGGCTCTTGGATGGCCCAGCTTCGCGATAGAATATGTCTACATCCTCAATTTTGACCGTGTTATAGGTTGCCATAAATTCTCCCTTTCTGAAAGGGAATTTCCCCCCATGACGGTTTGCTGTTGTTCGGCCAACTGAGTGCCAAGAACGTTGCGAGTACACTGCTCATAATCTATTTTCCGCAAGCGTAGATTGTCCCAGGCCTCTGCATACTTCACCAGGCGCCTTGTTTACAACCAACCAGCAAAGCTTAAGCTGTTTCACGGCTTCGACCAACCCGTCAAACCCCACTGGCTTTTGAATGTAACTGTTCACGCCCAGCTGGTAGCTCTCCACCCGGTCTTTGTCCTCTGTTGATGAGGTCAGAACAACGACCGGCAGATCTGTCGTTCTGGGGTCCGCACGTATGCGGTGCAACACTTCTATCCCGTCCATTTTAGGCATTCGGAGACCGAGCAGCACAATCTCCGGCATCTGGTTGATACCCCGTCCCGCGTACTTTCCTTTGCCGAAAAGATAATCGAGCGCTTCTTCCCCATCCTCCGCCACGATTACATCGTTTAATATATTGTTCTTCTTGATGGCGTGCAGGGTCAGGACCACATCGTCATCATTGTCTTCCACCAAAAGTATGATCCTGTTCTCCATAGCGTTTTCCTTCACCCGTTCATTCTTACATAAGGCTTCCGTGCCTTAAATGTCTTTCATTACAAGGTGATCTTAAATCAAAAGAACCTTCAGAAATTCTGAACCATGCTTTTAAAATGAAACAATACAAATTTTCTCCTGTTTATATATATTGTAGCACGTGATAAGTCATAATAATATGAGCGAACAACATTCTAGCCGAAGCTAACTGCTTGTAAAATAAATATATCATGGCACGGTTGTCAATTATTTCCTTTTTGGGTCCTCACAACCAGTTTAGACGGATTATTAGCCACTCTGCCGGCGGACTGGGATCATGAGAGGAAGTAAAAGCGTGCGTTACCGATTCCTTTATTGCAGTGTGAAGTAGAAGGTTGCGCCTTTGTTCACCTCACTCTCGGCACAAATAAGGCCATATTATACTGGTAGTGTGAAATACTGAAGATTGGAACGCATATCCGCGTAATACATGGATTATTTTCTTTACTAGCAAGGGGATAGAATCTATAATTATGCCGTAATTTTTTAAAGTTCTCTCAGAATAGGCATTAGTGAAACAGACGGGTGGATTGGGGTCTATCGACCACTGACCTGTTAATAGCCGCGGAGGAAATATAAATTGCATCCCGATCTCGATGACAGGCTTATCCTTAAGCGCATATCAACATGGAGCCTCTCCGTAACATTGGGTATCAGCGTTGTATCTTTGCTGGCTTGGGTATCCGGTTTGCTGATTATAGCCAAGTTAGGTCATAATTACATTCCTATAGCTCCGAGTACTGCAGAGTGTTTCATCGTCCTAAGCGGTTCACTGCTCCTGTACGTTCGTCATCCAGAATACCCTTTTGCTCGGATGGCAGTACTATCTGGTGCAGGTCTCACGCTTTTGATTTGTTCAGTTCTCTTATTAGCTTTTTTTTGCGGGACGAGTACTGATATTGAACAATTAGGATTTACCTTCTCTGCCCAGCATGCAGCGTTCCCACTGGGTCGTATGTCCCCATTAACAGCAGCGGACTTCGTTGCGGCATCATCAGGCATTATATGTTTAGTCTTATCCACCAAAGGGAAGCGATATATGAAACAAGTCGCGGATTTTTTCGCGGCTATAGTGGGTTTTGTAGGGTTCACCATCAGCCTCGGTTATCTATACGGAACGCCTTTCCTGTACGGGGGAAACATAATACCGGTGGCCCTCCCCACCGCGATAACTTTCATACTTGTTGGCGTGGGTCTTTTAACCGCCTCCGAACCCGATGCGTCGGCTGTCGGCGTTTTCATGGGGCCAACAGTCCACAGCAGGCTGCTGCGGTCATTTCTGCCCACCATAATCGCATTGGTCCTGATTGACGACATCTTCTTGAAAATGACAATGTTTTCATCGAGCAATCCCGCGCTGATATCAGCATTGACCTCCCTCCTCTCCATCATTGTTTTTGGCGTTATTGTATCGAAAATCGCTTCATCGATCGGCGGTGAAATAGACCAGGTGCATAAGGAACGGGACAGGGCTGAAGCGGAGCTCAGGATCAGTGAGAAAAAATATCGTAATATATTTTCAAACGTCCAGGATGTCTTTTATCTGACGGACTTACAAGGGAACATTCTTGATATCAGTCCTTCTGTATTCAAATACTCCGGCTACACGCGTAAGGAGTTGCTGGGAAAATCGACTGGAAATTTCTACCATAATCCGCAAGATAGGGCTGTTATGCTGGATACACTCCAAAAAACCGGGGAGATCGTTGATTTTGAGGTCCGAATGAAGTCAAAAGACGACCGGTTAGTAGTAGTTTCTGTAAATTCGCATTTATTATACGACGAATCTGGAAAACCCACTGGTATCGAAGGCTCTTTAAGAGACATCACCAGGCGTAAAACAATTGAGAGAAAGATTCAGAAATACTCTGATGACCTAGAACAATTACTATCTATTTCGCGCGAGATGACATCTACAATAAATCTGAAGAAATTAAAGCGCTTTGCCATACTTGCATCAAAGGAGCTTCTACGACTGGACTTCTCAACGATGATGCTCCTCTCTGAAGATACGACTCGAATGACATTTGAGGATTGCATAGGCTTTCCAGAAAGCATGATCGGTCAATTCAGTCGTGTGGAAGGGCAAGGCCTTTCCACCTACGTGATAAAAAGTAAGAAATATGACGTGATGACCGACCCCAACGAAGAAAAGCGTTTTGAAGTGCCTGAACTCGTCAACAAATATAATATTCACTCCGCAATCTGCGTACCCATGATGATAGAGGATAATGTCTTCGGGGTCCTCATCGGGCACACGACTGCAAAACGGGAATTTTCACAAGAAGAAGTGATGCTGTACCAAAGCATCGGCAACCAGAGTGCAATTGCAATAAAAAATGCCATGAACCTGGAAGCACTCAGGATAAGCGAAAAGAAGCTTCATGATATTACGTCACATATTGCTGAGGGACTTTATGTTATGGACCTTAGCAGGCAAATTACTTATATAAACAACGAAGCGCTTCGCCTCCTGGGGTGGACCCTTTCGGAGTTAAATGAAAAAGGGATCCACGAACTGGTTCATTCACGAAAAGCGGATGGGACGCCGTATCCGGCCGAAGAATGCGGACTGCTTAGTGTTATCAAGACTGGTAAACGTTATGTGTCCTCCGACGAGGTGTTTTTGCGCAAAGACGCCGTTGCCTTCCCGGCGTTGGTTGTTTCCAGCCCGATTCTTGAGAACGGCCGAGTCGTGTCAGCCATCGTAGCGTTCAGAGATATTACGGAACAAAAAAAGAGTGAAGACGCTTTGCGGGAAAGCGAAAAACGGTTTCGCGCCCTCTTTGAAACAATGACAGAAGGAGTCGCACTTCATGAAATGATCTACAGTAAAAGTGGAGTAGCGACGGATTATCGTATCGTGGCGGTCAATCCGGCTTTTGAAATACATACCGGTTTGTCTGCCGGTCAAGCAATCGGTTCGCTTGCTAGTACTCTTTACGGAAATACCCCAACATACCTCGCAGAGTATGCCGCCGTAGCGAGCACTGAAAAGCCTCATCGTTTTGAAACCTTTAATGAGTCCCTGGGAAAGCATTTTCGGATTGAAGCATTTTCTCTCTCTAAGGATAAGTTCGTTACGATCTTCGAGGACATCACCGAACGGAAAAAAACGAACGATGAACTGAAACGTCTCAATGAGGTCCTTGCTCGTCAAGCGACAACAGATCCGCTGACTGGAATATCCAATCGGGCAAAATTCAGGGAAATTATGGAAATTGAAATAACTCGGTGCAGGCGGTTCTCACTACCCCTTTCGCTCATTATGTTTGATATCGATCATTTTAAGAAAGTAAACGACACTTATGGACACAATACCGGCGATGACGTGCTTAGGGAACTTACGTCACTGGTATCAAAGCCGATACGACAGCATGACCTCTTCGCGCGGTGGGGAGGCGAGGAATTTCTGATAATGGTCACAAATACCACAAAAAGCGGTGCAGCGATTTTCGCCGAAAAGCTGCGCCACTCGATTGAAACCTATAATTTCCCCGCGGTCAGCCGCGTTACGTGCAGTTTCGGCGTTGGCGAATTTGAAAGAGTCGACACCATCGATTCGTTCGTACAGAAAGTGGATGCAGCCTTGTATCGCGCAAAATCAGCAGGAAGGAACAGAGTGGAATCCGGCTGACACCCTGAAAGGCGCAGTAGTTAAACTTCTGGAAGAAAGACTCATCGCAAAGATCAGGACGATGTCGCGAGGAAAATAGTTGCTGAAAGAAATCTTTTTCACAAAATGCAATGATGCAAAATGAATTCTACATCTTCGCTAATATTATATGAATCGTTCATGAACTGACGTTCACAAGGGAAGATGTAAATTAGGCATAGATAGAGTGTTCCGCCATCAATATTCCAGGGCAGTTGTTTTTGATCAAGAGTGCTGCTACACTTGTCAAAAAGACCCAAGGAGGATTGACCGATGGACATTGTAGTAGAACGTGGAGCGGGTTTGGATGTACACCAGGAAACGGTAGTCGCAACTATTGATGGAGTGGGTATCAAAAAAGAGACGCGAACCTTCGGCACGGTAACCAACGAATTGTATCGACTGCGGGACTGGCTCAAGGAGAACGGCATCACCCACGTGGCGATGGAGAGCACCGGGATTTACTGGAAACCGGTTTTTAATATTCTGGAAGAGGATTTTGAAGTAGTTTTGGTCAATGCCCGTCACAACCCATGGAAACAAAGCTTTAAGAACAACGCTTACGGAATGCGGCTGGGCAGCCTCTCGAAAGAAAGATTGCTACTTTGAAAGCCAAGTACCATAGTTTTGTGGGACGCCGCGGAAAGAAACGAGCCTTGGTAGCCGTGGGTCATAAGATCCTCATCATGAGTTACGAGATGCTGAAGCACAAAACTCCGTATCGAGAGCTTGGCGCTGATTATCTTGATAAACGGAAGAAGGATAAGATAACGCGAAGCTATATCAAACGGCTTACCGCATTGGGGTACCAAGTGACTGTAAAACAAGTTGCGTAGGAGTTTTATAAGATCTCGTGATTGAAGTAAGATTTATGTGAGATATAGGTCGAGAGTTACTGGTGGTTACGACCCCGAATATGAAACTGACCAGGCCGGTTCTAAGCACAAAGGAATGTTGCCACGAGCACGCAGGTGAAATTTTTTATCTCAAACCGGCCACTCATTTATAATCTTGAGCAAATTGCGGGATTGTTGCATCGGGAATAGAACTACAAAGTGAAGACACATCAAAGACCTCACTGCTAAAAACGGAGAGGCTATGTCCAAGTTGTGTCTTAAGAAGAGGAGGATTTACAGGTGAAACTCGACTTCACCTACTGATGTGCAATGTCAAATTTAGTGATGTAGGCGAGAAATACAGCTTGAAACATGTATCGTCCTAAAACAGCGACACGGGACAGTTACGATGGCCAAAAGCCTACCGCGGTTATCCCGGGTCGGCGGGTTTGGAAAGGTTTAAACACAGTTTCTAATGTTTTTTTCACAGTGCATTTTTCTGTGCCTCGTGAAATTATGCTCGAACGCGGCCATCTGAGAATGCCATCACTATCCCTTGAATTGCTTTTATTTCGTCTTCAATAGCGCCTTTTTCTTGCCCACGCCACCCGCATAGAAAACCGAGACAGGGAAACATACTTATCGCATCATCTCTGACAAGATAGACGAAAATCAGAAGAGAAGAGATGCACCCCTTGACTATCCTTTAAATAATATTAGGGAGGGAATCTTGCCATCACATGCCAATTCATATCGCTCGTCTCTGCTCAATCGAAAGACGAATTGAAATGAAACGGGCCAGGCATCAACGATAGAGATACCTGGCCCATATATTTCAAATTGCGGTATTGCTATGCATGCTCTTTACTAGATACCGTTCGACTTCCAGTATGCTCTGATTTTGTTTTGCAGCACTTGCGGCAGGGGAACGTAAATCAGCTCTTTCGCCTTTGCTGATCCGTTTTGAAAGGCCCAGTCGTAGAATTTTACCACCTTTTTATTCGAGTCTTTTTTCTCCTTTGCAAGGAGAATGAAGGTCGCGCCTGCAATGGGCCATGCCTTCTTACCCGGGGCATTGGTAAGCATGTAGTAGAAATCATTCTTAGGATCGAACGTGCCCGTGGCGGCGGCATCTTCAAAAGTCTCCATGTTTGGTTCGACAACAGCGCCCGCTCCGTTCTTCATAAGAGTATAAGCCATATTGTTCTGTTTCGCATAGGCGAATTCCACATAACCAATCGAGTTTGCCTGCTGCAGAACGTAATTGGCAACGCCTTCGTTGCCCTTACCGCCTATTCCCACGGGCCAGCTCACGGAGGTGCCGGTCCCGACTTTTTCCTTCCACGTCGGGGAAACCTTGCATAGATAATCCGTAAAGATGGCGGTCGTTCCTGAACCATCGGAGCGATGAACAACGGTGATCTCGCTCGCCGGAAGGTTGAGGTTGGGGTTCAATCTCTTGATCTTCGGGTCGTTCCAGTTCTTGATCTCTCCTAGGTAGATTTTAGCGACCGCTTCTGAATCAAGTCTCATCGCTCCTGCTTTTATTCCATGGATATTGACCACGAGGACGTCCGCACCGATCACGGCCGGGAACTGGAACAGGTTGGCCTTGGAAAGTTCTTCCGGCGTGAGCGGCTTGTCGGAAGCGCCGAAGTCGACAGTCCGCTCTGTGATCTGCCGGATCCCACCGCCGGAGCCGATGGACTGGTAGTTCAGCTCAATGCCCGCTACCTTGTTGTACTCATTGGCCCATGCGGAATAAACCGGGTAAGGGAAGGTGGCCCCGGCGCCGTTCAGCATCTCAGCAGCCTGCGCCTGATTGATAGACATCATTCCGATAGCAAGTAGTGCGATTGTTAAAATTAGTTTCATGTGTTTCCTCCTTTTTGTAGTTGGAACAAGTTATAATTTACACCTCAACTGTTACAGAATTATTACAGAATGATAGGCTTTTATTAAATGTTTGCCAATGGTCTGCCACGCCTATCAACACTTAAGAAGATTGCTCAGGCTCTGGACGCGGAACTTGTTATAACGCTGAAAGCAAAAAAGACTGCGTAATAGCGTTGAGAAAACGATGATCGATGACCGTTACGGGAACACAGAAAAAAGCTGAAAGTTGATCTTAGCGCTCTGCCTAGGAGATTGACCTGAGTGGTGATATCGACGTATCAGCCTATTTCGATACAGAGAATGGCGGGATCCTAAGTATTCCAAAGGAGATTATAGTTGCTCTTGTTCTAAACCCTGCAAATTATACTTTACGTCTAAGAGTTAATGAAAAGTTATGTAATCTCTTATCAAGGGTCCACAAGGGAACGCCCGTCAATATGGCCGAAGCAAGCAGATGTACGTCAATGTAAGCCAATCCCTTGCCCATAATATGGTGAATCTCGGTAAACTGTATAACCTCATCATGCTCCGCAACAAGCGCTGTGGGAAGTGCGCTTAAAAGAGAGAGTATCTGAAATCGATTTTTCAGATTGCCACAGGCGAGTTCACCGACAACAAAGGGGTGGCAGACGACCTGCCCCTCGATCAATAGGGCATCTAAACCGATTTTCCCTCGCCGGAAATGTTCCAGCCAGACAGACGTATCGACGAGCACCATATTACCTGCTCGCTGTTCGCCTGCGCGGTATTGTCCTCAACCACTTTTCAGTTCCGCCCAAACTGGAAAGCCTCTTCCCGTTTTCTATCGCGATCAGTGATTCAAGTCCGCGCCTGACGAGCGATGTTTTTTCGTTGATCCCGGTCAATTTTGAAGCCTTTTCAAGTAATTCGTCCTCGATATTTAGCGTTGTGCGCATATGTTTTCCTCTTCCGCCGGCATATGTTTATCTATATGTAATAATATGCATCAATAGTATGCTCTTGTCAAGATGTTTATTGTAGCTTGTAAAGCGTTATACTTGACATCCTCTTAAATCAGTCATATATTCGTGAATAGGAGGGCACGTGGGTTTAATGTCCAACGAGTCGTTAGGTTCAAACAGGAAGGAGAAAAGGAATGAAGATTTCAGAAGTTACTAAAAAGCTGTTATTTGCCAAAAAGCAAAAAGGTTTGAGCTTTGCGGATCTGGAAAAGATTGTTGGCCATGATGAAGTCTGGATCGCCGCCCTTTTTTATGGCCAAGCAAGAGCCTCACAAGAAGAAGCAACGAGCATAGCAACTGCACTTGATCTTGGATCGGATATTGTCGAGGTGCTCACCGAGTTCCCCACAAAAGGATTAGGACCTGTAGTGCCTACTGACCCACTCATTTATCGCTTCTATGAAATCATGCAGGTTTATGGGATGCCTTTGAAAGCCGTGATTAACGAGAAATTCGGTGATGGGATTATGAGCGCTATTGACTTCACCTTAGATGTGGATAAAGAACACGATCCGAAAGGTGATCGGGTACGACTTATCATGTCCGGTAAATTCTTGCCTTATAAGAAGTGGTAGAGAGTCGCTTCCTGCAGCCAGAACAAATTACCTGTTTTAAGTCGGGCTAGCTTCTTCGCGGTCGCACATCGAAGCCAGCCGATTTGGATGCACACAGCAGTCCCGTTTTGTACTTTTTCATGAGAAGTGTAAATGTCAAAAACCAGGTATGTGTCAAAGCAGAAAGTATACATTCACCCGAGTGTTTTGGGGGTGATGGGGGTTCATGAAAGAGTGTAGGTAACCCCCTGGTTCATTCTTCAGAATTAATTTTTACAGTTTGCCCCAAATATCTTTAAGTGGTCCCACCACAACAACTCTCCGGAGGCCATATGAAATCATTTCTTTCCCTGATCCTGCTTCTTCTCTGTCTCACCTCGATCGTCCTTGCCGAACCTATGCCGGAATCCGATATCCCATACCGCTATACATACTGGGATGTCAAATATGACGTCAATGCTGATGGCTCCTTTGTCGTAACTGAGAAATGGAGCAGGACAGTCCTAAAAGAGAATTCACTTTCGAGGCTTAAAGAGGGTTCGGTAACCTTCAGCACGTCGGTCGCGAAGGGGGAGATCCTCGAGGCATATACGGTAAAGAAATCGGGACAGAGGATAGATGCCCCCAGGGATAGCTACCAGGTCAATATCCATGACGGATATAAAAAGGCTTCTCCCTTATTCTCCGATGAAACAACCATCAGCGTGGTTTTTCCTGACCTTGCTGTGGGAGATACGGTGTTCTTTTCCTCCCGGGTCACGAACTCCGTAGGGATATTCCCCAATCAATTCTCAACCAGCCACGGTTTTTCCCAGTTTATGGCTCTCGACAATGCTTCCATCGAGATCACCGCACCTGCAACAATGAACCTTAGGACGCAGTCCTATTTTCTCGATGAGCAAAAGCCGGAACTGAGGGACGGAAAACAGATTCTGCGTTGGACCTATCGGAACAAGACGCCTGAAAAATGGACGGCTGCTGACAAAGGCATTTACAACATCGGGGACAGTCCAGCCCTCTATATCTCTACATTCAAGAGCTACAAGGAGATCGTGGACGCCTACGGTGCACGAGCCTTGCCTAAGGCCGAAGTGACCGAGCGGGTGAAGAAGCTGGCGGCAGAGATTGTCGATGACAAAAAACCCCCTGAAATGCAAGCCCGTTCTTTCTACGATTGGGTTGCGAAGAATATCTCCTATGGTGGGAACTGCATCGGTATCGGCGCCGTGGTGCCGCGAGATCTGTCAACCGTTCTGGACAACAGGATGGGCGACTGCAAGGACCATGCGACCCTGCTGCAGGCACTCCTTGCCTCCCGGAACATTGAAAGCGAACAGGCACTCATCAGTGCGGGCGAGACCTACCAGTTGCCGGACGTGCCCGTAGTCTCATCAGTGAACCACGTCATCAACTACATTCCGAAAATGAACCTTTTCATCGATGCAACGTCTTCTGATACACCCTTCGGCATGCTCCCGATGAGCCTTGGTGAGAAGCCTGTGCTGCTGGTATCGCACTATCGAGAGGGGATCAAGACACCGTCCACGGCTCAGTATGGCCATGAGCAGACTATGACGACCCGGATCACGATAAAGTCCGACGGGACTGCCACCGGAGATGTGGTATGGAGCCTTAAAGGAATACCGGCAACCATGGCTAGGGCGGTCATGCGCGTTTTCCCGAGCGGGCAGGAGGATTTTCTGGCGGAGAAGATGCTGGAGGCCCAGGGGATGCACGGTAGGGGAACACTGAAGAAGGACGATCCTGAAGCGTTGATCGATACCTACAAGCTCAGCATGTCATTCAGTCTGCAGGATTACGTGACCGTAGGTGTAGCCACAGGCATGGCCGTGAAGCCGGTGGCTGGCAGCTTCCTCCCCATCGACAGGTTCCTGGCCACGGTATATCAGCCGGAGATGAAGAGGCCGCAGACCTGCACCGGCGGAAAAAGCGTGGAAGAGTATATCGTGGAGTTCCCAGACAATATGAAAATCATGGCTGTGCCCAAGGATTACGAACTGAGCAGCGCCTTCGTAGACTACCGTTCGACCTACCGGCAAACAGGGAACACAGTGACTGTCCACCGCGAGTTCAACGATAAGACGCCGACGAACATCTGCACACCGCAGGTGATGGCGGAATACAAAAAAGCTCTCATAAGCATTGCGCGGGATTTGAAAGCGCAGGTCCTGGTCAGCGATTGACAGGTCAATGGGTGTGGAAGCAAAACGGGAAACCGAGCGCAAATCAAGGAAATAGCAAATATGCCTTAAGCACGCTCATTTACCCGAAGGTCAAATGTTCAAATCCTCTCCCCGCCAGCAAATTCAATCAGGGGTTACGGCACATGCTGTAACCCCTTTGTCATCTCAGTGGGCCGGTCCTTTCTATATGTCTCCGCTTCCTAAAAATAGGTGGCCGACATGGACAACTCCGGTTTTCTATATATAGCGAAATCAGATTTATTTCTCTGCAAGTTGAATCAGTTTATTGTAAGTTTCTTCAAGTATCTTTACTAATGTAATATCATTTTGCGGTGAACCCGCTGCAGCTGCTTTTGTAATTTCAGCCGCGATTTTTAACCATCCATCTTTACCAGAATCCATCAATTGGCTAGTACGGGGCATATAGAATATTCTCCTTTGTGAAGTTGTATTTATTTACTTTGACATCATGTGCTCATTGGCTTGTTTTTTTTAAATCTTTGTTAACTTACACGGATAAATATTTTCTTCATAAAACTATCTATTTTTTTTCTTTTCGATTTCAGCTCCAACAGTTATTAAATCTACATTAAACTCACCTAAACCCTTAAATCCCCTTTTTATAGCATTTTCTTCATATTTGTTTAAAAGATACCTCAGCTTTTCCTCAAATAATTCCTTCCCTTTATTGTTTTGAATAAAAGTTTCAAGTACGAATAGCTGCGCTTCAATTTCCGTCTCTATCAAATTCGACCAATTAATCGCCCCTCCAGCACCTTTCCTTATCCTATCCATCCTGTTTTTTATTGACTGACTTATGGAAATATTTATACGCGTTTTCTTGTCTTTTTTCATTTTGCTCACCACCAAAGGTATACACACTAAGTGTGTATCTGTCAAGACATTAAAAAAAGGAGCCATCAATCTCAATAATTAACAGCGCCTTTTTTTACATACACTTTATTTTTTACAAGACCATCTATTTTATTCTCTATCTCAAACTTTTCGTTTAATACAATACTACTACTGTACGAACTATTTTAAGTTACATTATTGAATTTGCACCAGAAGAACGGTGCCGGCGGTCGGAATCGAACCGACATGGAGTTGCCCCCAGAGGATTTTGAGTAATCCGCAACGAACAGCATCAGATCACTCGGTCAGGTCCAGCTACTGACATAACCCTGAAGCTCGCGAGATAGATCGAATACTGTCCATTCCGTATCTGCCCTGTTACTGTCCTGCAAAAGAAAAACGCATTTATGGGTGTCCTAAGTCTTTGAATTGGCTGGACGGAAAGAGGGGGGCAACGGACTCCCCTTGGGGTAACTCACCTAAGCAATCCATAAACTTCAGCAAATATCACTGGCCATTCCTTCATCTGCGACTTCTCCCGCATGATTGAGAACGCTAAATACATGCGTTTTACCTTATGTTGATATTTCCACCGCGGCATAAGCGTTCACGCTGAATAGCTGGTATGCTGTCATAACAGCTTACAACTTCTCGGGTAAAAAAAGTGCGCAGACGGCGTTCATTTAATTTATCGTGGCGATGGCAAAAGTCTTCGACCTTAAAATAAGATGCCTCTGGCATAATGCACGCCAGAGGCTATTATCGTTGGGAATATAGCTCACCCCCCCGCAAGAAGAGGGAGTGAGCTATCCAGTTAAATTGTCGATGACATTTGGTTGGAATAATTACTTTCCACGCCCGATGTATCCACATCCGAGACGACAAAGTAATAGGTTCCGGGCGCCATGTTTAATATCTCGGTGATCGTGGAGGTGCCGGGATTTGGAACACTGACTACCTGCGTGTATACTCCGGATGCGGTTCCGTAATATAGGTTGTACGACGCTATATCAGCGGGAACCAACGCAGCTCCATTTGTATACGTCGTAGGGGCGGCCCAGTTAAGTGTCACGCTAACCGTAGACGGTGCTGCCGTAATTGTCAGCGAGGCAGTTGCTGAAGCGCCTCCATAGGAACATGAAATTACCGCCGATCCTGCGGCAACGGCAGTGGCAAGCCCATTCGAGCCCGCTGCGTTGCTGACCGTTGCAGCAGTCGCGTCGGAGGTACTCCAGGTTGCCAGGGCGGTTAGGTTCTGCGTCGTGTTGTTTGAATACGTTCCGGTCGCGGTAAACTGATAGGTTGTCCCGGTTGGAATAGATACCGTGAGGGGTGATATGGCGACCGAAACCAGGGTTGCCGGAGTCACGGTCAATGCTGCCGAGCCTGATACGCTCCCTGACGTCGCAGTAATCGTTGTCGAACCCGTGGCTACCGGGGTTACGAGCCCATTGGATCCTGCGGCGTTGCTGATTGTTGCAATTGATGCCGATGATGACGCCCAAGTCACCGTCGTTGTAAGGTTTTGTGTAGTGCCGTCGGAATAGGTGCCGGTAGCGGTGAATTGCTCGGTGGTGCCTAACGCGATGCCTGGAGCGGACGGCGATATTGCTATGGAGGCGAGGGTTGCCGGAGTGACGGTCAATGTTGCCGAGCCTGATATGCTCCCTGACGTCGCAGTAATCGTTGTCGAACCCGTGGCAACCGGGGTTCCGAGCCCATTGGATCCTGCGGCATTGCTGATTGTTGCAATGGCTGTCGATGATGACGCCCAGGTCACCGTCGTTGTAAGGTTTTGTGTAGTGCCGTCGGAGTAGGTGCCGGTAGCGGTGAATTGCTCGGTGGTGCCTAACGCGATGCCTGGAGCGGACGGCGATATTGCTATGGAGGCGAGGGTTGCCGGAGTGACGGTCAATGTTGCCAAGCCTGATATGCTCCCTGACGTCGCCATAATCATTGTCGAACCTGTGGCAACCGGGGTTCCGAGCCCATTGGATCCTGCGGCATTGCTGATTGTTGCAATTGATGTCGATGATGACGCCCAGGTCACCGTCGTTGTAAGGTTCTGGGTAGTGCCGTCGGAGTAGGTGCCAGTAGCGGTGAATTGCTCGGTGGTGCCTAACGCGAAGCTTGGAGCGGACGGTGTTACAGCAAGAGATACGAGTGTCGCCGGCGTAACGGTCAGCGTGGTAGATCCCGAGATTGCGCCCGATGCAGCCGTGATCGTGGTCGAACCTGCGGCTGCCGGGGTCGCCAGGCCGTTTAAGCCGGACGCGTTGCTGATGGTTGCGACCGATGTTGACGCTGAGCTCCATGTCGCTGTTGCCGTAAGATTCTGCGTTGACCCATCGGAATACACGCCGGTAGCGGTAAATTGACTGGTAGTTCCAAGCGCGATGCTCGGGTTTGTCGGCGTTATTTCAAGGGAAACGAGCGTTGCCGGCGTTATGGTCAAAAGAGTGGTGGCTGATATGCTGCCGGATGCGGCCGCGATTGTTGTGGAACCGATAGCCGCAGCGGTTGCCAGCCCGTTAGAACCTGCAGCATTGCTGATGGCTGCAGCGGATGTCGCCGATGAACTCCATGTCACCGAATTTGTCAGGTTTTGCGTTGATCCGTCGGAGTAGGTACCCGTGGCGGTAAATTGGTCGATTGAGCCATTTGTTATGCTTGGATTTGTCGGCGTTATTCCAAGGGAAACGAGCGTTGCCGGCGTTATGGTCAAAAGAGTGGTGGCCGACATGCCGCCGGATGTTGCCATGATCGTCGCCGACCCTGTTGCGACGGGAGTGGCCAGCCCGTTGGAACCTGCGGCATTGCTGATGGCTGCAGCGGATGTCGCCGATGAACTCCATGTCACCGAATTTGTCAGGTTTTGAGTTGATCCGTCGGAATAGGTGCCAGTAACGGCAAATTGTTCGGTAGTCCCCATCGCGATGCTTGGATTGGTAGGTGTTATATCCAGGGATACAAGCGTTGCAGGCGTAACCGTAAACGCAGTTGCTCCTGACACGCTTCCCAGTGTGGCCGTGATCGATGCTGAACCTGAGGCTACCGGGGCCGCCAGTCCCATTGAGCCAGCCGTATTGCTGATGCTTGCCACGGCAGATGACGAAGAACTCCAGACCACGCTTGTCGTCAGATTCTGCGTAGAGTTATCGGAATATGTTCCCGTTGCGACAAATTGCTGGATCATTCCCAGCGCCAGGGTTGGATTCGCCGGCGATATTGCTATGGAGACGAGCGTTGCCGGAGTCACCGCCATAGCCGTGGAGCCGGAAATGTTGCCAAACGTCGCTGTGACCGTCGCGTTGCCGGAAGATGCCGGCGTTGCGAGCCCTATGGATCCCGTTATCGTGCTGACACTTAATATGGATGGTGAGGATGAGTTCCATGTCACATTCTGGGTCATATTTTGAGTGGAATTGTCCGAGAAAGTTCCGGTAGCTGTAAACTGCTCCGTTGCCCCTATTGCGATGCTTGAGTTGGCGGGAGTTACCGCGATGGATTGCAAGGTAGCCGGCGTTGTTGTTAATGTCGTCCAGCCGGATATTTTCCCTCTTCTTGCAGTAATGGTGTTTCTACACGAGCCTCTGTCACCGATATTCCCTAACCACATTATTATGGCGTTGTCTGTGTCTGACGATCCCCACGTCACCGACGATGTTATGTCCTGGGTTGAATTGTCCGAATATATTCCTGTTGCCGAGAACTGCACGGTGGTCCCGGCCGCTATCGTTGGGTTTGTCGGCGTCACTTCAATGGCAACGAGCTGGGCTTGAGTTGAACTGCCGGTGCCGCCTGCCGAGCCGGACTGGGTGCCGCCTGCGCATGAGGCCAGAATTACCGCTGACAGCAAAGTCAGCACAAATGCAATAAAATCTCTGCTTTTTAACATGTCTTTCTCCTCCGCTTAAAGCAACGTTATGCCTCGAACCTCTATCTGCTGGTTCGGAGAACACAGAGTCAAGAAACTCATTAGTTCCGTAGCTCTGTGTTTCTGGGTTTCCCCAGGTTTGCTCTGAGAAGAGAAAGACTACAGCCTTTCGATTATGGATGTTGCAAATCTGTTGGAAAACCATTGATTGTCCACATACTATGGCGGACCTGAAAAAAGGATTGTGATCTGAATTACACGAATGGTGAGATAAATTGTTTACGCCAAAATGATATGATTTGAGTGAGGCGGGCAGGGAAAACGGATATGCAGCCGTGATCATTTACCGGTTATGCATAGTTTTCCAGTAGCCGCGGATCGTTTTTCCTGCGGTTGGGTGTGTTCTCATAAGGAGAAGATGCTGATGGATCTTAACACAGACAATTCTACGACGGGGGTGAGGCATGCTCATGATCGAGTGCCAATATTGAAGACGGCATCATTCCTTTTTTCTGATTGATTCAGTATTATCTCATGATGCAGCCGCTCAAGAGCGGTGTGAAGTGGCCAGTTTGCAGATTTCATCGGACAATACTACCATCAAATCGGCATAAGCATCGGGGCGACCGTGAGCCAAAGTCTTCTGGAAAGTAAAAATAAAACAAAAACTATTCGTTCTTGAAATAACCGGAGCCCTTCTGCTTCACTTTGATCATGCGGATATCCTGTTCTGCGAGGTTGTTGCTAAACGGAATCCGAAAATCGCGCAGAAACGCGAGCACTCAGGTTTCATGCTTTTCAGGGCGATCGTGCAGGTCTTGGGCTGTTGTTTTGTTTTTTCCGTCCGCGTTCTTACGGCCCGGCAGAGGGGCAGTTTTGGGATTGGCCATTTTCAGAGTACTGAGAATGCTTCTTAAATTCCAAAGTTCCAATCGTTAGCCGGAATCAGTTCGATATCGGTATCCTGGCCTGTATCGACGCGCGTGAAAATTATCCCTTTTCCCGACCTGCCACGTGGGATAACATTAGCGCCTCTCATCTTTGACCGTGAAGTGAGCATATCAATTTTCAAACAACCCGAATTACTTCCCTGCAACCAACCTTACACCCATATCAAATGCCTTTTGGCAATCCATAGGGAATACTTCTTCATGCCTCAGCTTCTTTTTTACCGGGTCAAAACGGGTATTAAGAACCTTGGAATAGTCATCAAACTGCAATGTGTCAAAACTGCATATATATTCAGATTCACCAAAGATTCTTCGAAGTGCTCCATCATAGCGATTGAAATTGACTTCATACTTCCATTCGCGCATGACTTCCTCGGAGACATTCATCGTATAGATGAATCCGGTCTTTATCTTCTTGGGGAATAGTGCACCTGGGGGATTGGTGTAGGTCATGTACTGAAACATCCACCGCTCCAAAAATGATTTCATCTCCCCTGAGATATCACCCCAATAAATGGGAGACCCCATCAAAACAGCATCAGCCTGTTCAATCCTGCTGAAGATAGAAGCCAGGTCATCCCGAACAACGCATTTACCATAACTTTCCCCCCCGAGGGTCTTACAAGCAAAACAACTTATGCACCCTTTATAGTTGAGGTCATAGAGATGAATCAGTTCTGTTATAGCACCCTGTGAGACAGCGCCTTCGAGAGCCTTTTGTAGAAGGGTTGCCGTGTTCCATTTCTTCCTTGGACTTCCATTCAAAGCAATTATTTTCATGGGATAACCTCAACCGTGTGAAAAACCCCGTTTATTAAATGCCGATGTTAGAAGCAGTATAGGAGACGATGGAGAAAAAATCAAGGTAAACCGCAGGGGGCGAATTTGACTCACAATAAATGTTACCCAAGTGAATCCTGAAATATTTCGTTGACTCACAATTCATGTTACCGGAACAATCCCCCCAAAAAGGAGGCTGGTTCCGATGAGTCCGCGATATTGAGTGCCCCGGTTCGAGATAGACAATATTTTTGGCGAGGTGTAGAATTGTATCTGAGACATGAGGTGCGGACTCCTTCCTCATCATGCATATGCTCTAGACTGAATGCATGTGTAGAATACATCCTGATTATTAGCATAAGGTTTGCTCGATTGCGTCCAGCATATGGAGAAAAGCCGGACGAGGCATTACCACAACCGGATCGCAAAGTAGCTGATAACAAAAAGGAGATTAATCATGGAGCATTCACGTAGAACTTTTCTCAAAATAGCTAGCGCAGCGGGGATTGCGGTTGCTGGAGGAAAATCCCCCTTGCTGGCAGCAGAGAAGCCAGCGCGGGCGACAAGATATACATCCAGCCGGGAACTTCCGAATCAGATGACGTTTTGTACTCTCCGCCGCGATGGCCGCTTTGTGCTTGGCATCCGCACTTCAAAAGGAGTCCTTGACGTGGAGAAGGCTGCAAAGTTTCTTGGCAAGAGCGCGCCGACCACAATCGACGAAGTACTGCAGGGCGTGGACCCCGAGGTCCTCCGAACCTTGGTGGATGCGGCGCTCTCATCCAACGCGGCAAAGGCGGCGTTCATCGACGAGAACAAGGCTTCCTTCGGGCCCTGCGTGACGAACCCTGAGAAGATCATCTGCCTCGGCTATAACTACAAGAAACACGTGGCTGAGATGCACATCCCGACACCCACTTCACCGGTCCTGTTTAATAAGTTTAACAATGCGCTCAATTTTCACAACGGCGTCATCAACCTGCCCCAAAAGGTGGCGAAAAAGTTCGATTATGAGGTCGAACTAGTGATCGTGATCGGCAGAACGACTCGCAACGTGAGCGAAGCAGACGCGCTATCGTATGTCTTTGGCTACTGCACGGGTAACGATTTCTCTGCCCGTGACCTGCAGTTCAAGACAAGCCAGTTGATGCTAGGCAAGACCTGTGACGGATTCGCGCCCATTGGTCCATGGCTGGTCACCGCCGACCAGGTCCCGGACCCGCAGAACCTCAAGCTCGAGTGCCGCGTGAATGGGGAATTGCGCCAATCGTCGAACACAAGCGATATGATCTTCGATTGCAAGACCACCGTCAGCTATATCTCCCAGCACTGGACGCTCAAGCCGGGGGACATCATCTTTACGGGCACTCCCGAGGGTGTGATACTGGGCTATCCACCGGAGAAGCAGGTCTGGCTCAAACCAGGCGATCAAGTGATGACGTCGATCGAGAAACTGGGAGAGCATCGCTTCATGCTGGTGTAGCCGAAGGCTCGATGGCGAACCTTGTCTGCACGGGCAGTTGGAAGGGATTAATAAACCGATTCATATTTAAACCTGCATTGCGTACGTCCTGTATCTCAATCACCGTTGCATGTTTTACGTGGAGTTGAGTTTCGTGTAAAATTAGCGGAGGCGCAGATTTCATTTTGTATCATTGCATTTTGTGGTAATGTTATCTCTTATATAAACAACATCCCGTAGTTACTGAAATTTGCATTTTAAAAGAGGAGGATCATCTCATGCGTTTCATCAATCGTATCATGCTCTCTGTTGCCCTGGCGGTCTTGTTTCAGGCTGTATTCACCATGCCGGTTCTTGCCGCTGACAAGCCTGCATTGACAATCGACAAGTCTCGAACCGCGCTTTTGATCATGGATTATCAAAACGATATCTTAAATTTCCTGCCGGAAAAAGATCGAGATCCGCTTCTGGACAAGGCAAACACCATACTGAAGGAAGCCCGCCGGGCGGGTATTCAGGTGATATACGTCGTTGTACGCTTTCGGGACGGGTACCCTGAGATAAATCCAATGAACAGGATGTTCAGCGGGCTGAAAAAAGCGGGATGGGTCCGTGAGGGGACCCCGGGGGCAGAGGTCCACGCGAAGGTAGCGCCGCAGCCGGGCGACATTGTAGTAACGAAGCGGCGCGTGGGCGCTTTTTCCACTACTGACTTGGAAACGGTCCTGCGCGCGAAGGGCATTGACACGCTTGTCTTGTTGGGTATATCGACGAGCGGCGTGGTCCTTTCCACTGTGCGGTGGGCCGCAGACATGGACTATCAACTCGTGGTCATCGGCGATGCCTGCGCCGACCTGGATCAAGAGGTCCACCGCGTGCTGACGGAAAAGGTCTTTCCCGGGCAGGCAATGGTCGTATCGACCCAGGATTTTTTGAAAGCTGTCCCAGGCAAGTAGCTCGGCCAGTAAGTTTGTAGCAAAGCAGAACGCGACGTAACGATTCCAACAACGCCGCCGAGCGGATCGTTAAAACCGCGCCCACGGCGGCGGTTCATTCGCCTGATTCAACCAGTATCATGCATAGATGTTTCGTCAACACGGATGCATGACTGTAGGGGATCTTTGCAGAGTGCGCGAGATTTTTTCCCAACATTTACATCCTGTAGTCGTTGAAGTTGCTATCACTTGCAACCACACATGTTTCATCCGGAATTTTTACTTACTTTTCCAGAATCGGTTAATTCGATGTTTTTTTGTTCAAGAACTACGTTTGAACTTTCTCGCGATCAGCGGTTTCATGTGCTCTTCTTTCGGTTGTTTGTCTGCAAACAAATATACCAGAAGGAGAGCCTTCTTACTCTGTAAAACCCGCCTTTCGATCAAATAAAAGCTCTAATCCCGTGACTTTTGCAAGAGGCTCATAGCAAAATCTAAAAAAAAGCTTTACACAAGATTGCAAATTGGATAAAATTACAGCATCATTAAGTGGAACGGAGTCTTTTCCTCGAAATAATTATTGGATTGAGGATTCATGCTGGCGGGAAATAGCGCTGAAATCTACTTCTATATTGAAGGCACAGGACAATGCGGTTTGCAGACCAAATTACTTTGCTGATCTTCATGCCTTGTTAAACAGATGATGTTCAGTAGTGTTTCGTCCCATCCGAATTCCCAAAATTTCTCCGCTTCACTATGCCGATTCTTGTCACGCCTCTGGAGTTCCTGCGTCCGAAAAAAATGTTTTGGAATTACGATTCGGCTCTGGTAATGTTCGATCCGAGATTCGCCGCACAACGCATTGTGTGAGAACCGCACATCATTTTATTGAAAGAGGCCGCGCGGGGAAGTCGCCTTCTGCCAAAGCGGGCTTCGAGGTAAAAACATGGCTTTTAAGATTTTTCACAAGATCCCCCAACTCAGACATCCCGAAACCCAGTCCAATCCTGGTCTTGATCCGATGGTCCCGATGCTTCTCGTAGCTGCAGCCGTCGGCTGCATCGGTTCCCTTGCTGTTGAACTGTTCCGCACGGCGATGTACGCGATTGTCCGTCTCTATTCCTCGCAGGAACATCTGGTCGCGGCCGCACGCTCCTTGCCGGTATGGGCACGCGTTGCGGCGCCGACGATCGCCGGCATCGCAAGCGGACTGGGCATGTGGGCGGGCCACCGCTGGATCAAGCGGCCGCGGGGGCCGGAATACATGGAGGCGGTGCACGTGGGCGACGGAGTGCTGCCGCTCGGACCGAATCTCGTCCGGACTGCTTCCTCGCTCCTTGGCGTGAGCGGCGGCATTACGATCGGTCGTGAAGGGACTATGATCCAGTTTGCGTCCGTGGCGTCCTCGCTTCTCGGGCGGATCTTTCGTGCCGATGAATCTCACCGTAGGCTGATCGTTGCCTGCGGCGCCGCAGCCGGTTTTGCGGCCGCCTATCGTGCCCCGATCGCGGGCACCCTGTTCGTCGCTGAAATCATTCTCGGCGGACTGGCCCTCCGCGAAATAAGCGCCGTTCTTGTCGCAGCCGTGATTTCCCTGCTTACTACGCAGGCGTTCTTCGTTTCCGGTCCGCTCTATATTGCGCACGCCGTGCCACCGGTTGGGTTTAACGACCTCTTTGATGCAGCCCTCGTGGGGTTGGCGGCCGGCCTGTTCGGCCCCGTGTTTCTGTGGGTGCTCCATACGACAAACCGCGGCTATCAGTCGCTGTTCACCTTTTTGCCCATGCGCATGGGCTTGGCCGGGCTTGCTATCGGGATGTTGTCGGTTCTGAGTCCCGAGGTCTGGGGCAACGGTTTCAGTGTGATGCAGTCCTTCCTGTCAACGCATTGGGCATTGGACGCGGTAGTGGCAGTGTTCCTTCTGCGGCTGATCGCCGTAATATATGCCAGTGCTGCAGGCATTCCCGGCGGTGTGCTCACCCCGACCCTGGTGACCGGCGCCGCCATGGGATTGCTCATTGGGAACACGATGCTGTCACCGTCGGCAGACCATTCCCAGACGCTCTGGATCCTGGTCGGCGCGGGTAGCCTGCTTGCGGCAACCACCCATGCCCCCGCGATGTCCGCCATCATGGTTTTCGAGACGACGCACAACTACAATGTGGTGCTCGCAGCCCTGCCTGCGTGCGTCATCGCCTCCGTTGTCGCAAGTCTGCTGCGTCACCAGTCAGTCTACACAGAAGCTCTGGGTTTGGAGGAACACGGTCTTGCCGCCTCCGCCGCTAAGCGCAGGACAATATTACCCAGCGCTGCACCGTTTCACCTGAGGTCCTCTGCGGTCGAAGGAAAAGACGGCGAGCAGACAGAGGAAGGCGAGCAGACAGAGGACACTGATTAGGCTCCTGCAAACAGATGAGGTTTTCCCAGTCCGCACGAAAGACCTGCAAAGCCGAACGCAGCATCAGCCCGCGCTAAAAGCTTCATGCGGACAGCCTTGGTCAGGGCAGCCGACACTTCCGCCCTGCTAATGACCGCCGTCCCTGTGTCGGTCACAGGTTTTATGTTACAATTTAACCTTGAGTTTCTCCAGGATCTGGAGTGTTTTACTGTCGTGTTCTCCATGGAAATACTTATCGAGAACAAGGACAAACGGGGAGCCCGGATCGGATACAAACGCAAAAAGCGTCATCGATGATTTAAGCTTAAAGTCGTCAGGGTATCCAAATATTTCCGAAACAGATCGTCCCTTAATGGACAAAACTGTTTCCGTGCATTCTGTCAACCTGGAACCCAGAATAGGGTGGTCCAGGTATTTTCGAGCTTCTTCTATGCTTTTTATTGTGTAGTATTGTGTAGTTGGACTGTGTCCCAACCCATCGATCTGCGGGAATATGAACCACATCCAATGCGTTCGTTTCGTTCCGCTTTTTAACTCTGCGAGAACATCTTTATAAACTTCGTCTTGTGCATTTACGAAGCGACTCAAGCCAAAAGGGTCTTCACGGCAGATCGTATCATTTGCTTTAAACATAGCTATCTCCAATTTGCTTCATTCTTATTTACTTGAGAGTACCGTGTTCTCGGTCATTTTATCTGACTTTGGTTGTCTAAATCCATTTTTATCTTTGAGTGCTCGATAGCAAGCGCGATCCACTTTTCGACCAACTTTTTAAACTTATTGTAAGTCTTGATTTGTTCTTTTATCTCAGCGACATGGTGCGCTCTGACATAGTTGGTCTTGCTTTTCATCTTGTGAGTATAGCTGAGTTGATAGAACTCCCATTTCTTTTCCTCGGCGTTCCGGTACTGCTTGGTCAGTGAACCGGGCCGCAACTCTCCGATTCCCATCAGCTCCCGTTTGATTCCCTCAATCTGTTGTCCAATCCTCACAAGTCTTTTGTCCGTCATAACGGCTCCTCTTCGCCTATTTTACCAGATTGCGACCTGCATGCAATGCTTTCTATCATAGTTATAGCATATATATGCTATGAAAACATAAATTCATTGTGCAGGAGGTGGTCATGGACCTTTGGCTTCGATGGATGACGGTTGTGCGGGAGTTGCGGCCTGCCTGTTCACGCATGAGGACGTTTCTGTGGCTGTCGCTATGCCTTGTCGGTATGTGTATTCGGCCGAATCTTGCCGGCGTCACCAGCATCGTAAGAGCCATCGGCCTTCAAGTAGTCTTGTATGACAAGCTCCTCGACTTCTTCCATTCACCGGCGCTCGATATTGACGCGCTTATCCGCCTAGGGGCCAATACCGTGGTCGGCATATGTTCTGGAGTCATGAAGAAAAACGACCGGTTGCTGCTCGTTGGAGATGGATTGAAGGCGCCAAAGTCTGGCAAAAAGGTGCCCGCTGTTAAGCTCCTCCATCAGGAATCGGATTCCAATACCAAGCCGGAGTATATCATGGGGCATGCCACGCAAGCGGTCGCAATCTTAGTCGGCGCGCTCAGGACCGTATTCGCCGTCCCTCTTAAAAGCCGTATCCATGAGGGAGTTGTCTTTTCCAACAGGAACAAGCTCACCCTGCTTGATAAGATGGTCCTGATGACCGAGGCTCTCGATCTTCCAGCGTTTTACTTTATCGCCGACTCGTATTATTCCGCGCGGAAGGTTATAGCCGCGCTTCTTCAGAAGGGCAACCACCTCGTCTCTCAGGTGAGGATGAATGCCGTTGCCTATATGCCGGCTGGTGCGCATGCGGGCACGAGAAGGAAAAGACGGCCAAAGGTGTATGGAAAGAAGGTAATACTGAGAACCCTTTTTGACGACCCTGCTGCCATGTGCGAGGCGGAAAGCCCGGTCTATGGAGAGAAAAAAGTTTTGTTGAAGTATCGCTGTGCTGATCTTCTGTTTAAAAGAATCGGCATCAGTGTGCGGTTCGTAGCCGTGAATCATCCAAACCGGGGACGGTGCATCCTGCTTTCCACAGACCTGTTCTTGTCACCTCTTGAGTTTATCGCCCTGTACGGTCTCCGCTTTAAAATTGAGGTCTCGTTCAAGCAGGCTGTCAGGACAATTGGCGCGTATGCCTATCACTTCTGGATGAAAAACATGACGCCGATTCGAAAATCCTCTGGCGATCAGTATCTCCATAGAAAGACCGATGCATACCGAACTGCGGTCAGAAGAAAACTCGATGCCTACCACAGGTTTATTCAGATCGGGCTTATCGCCCAAGGGCTTCTTCAATATCTTTTGATCTGTGTCCCCGAACTTGTATGGGCCAAGTTCGGCTCCTGGCTCCGCACCATTCGCCCTGGCATTCTCCCTACGGTTACGTCCCTCAACTGAGCAACTTGTTACCGGAAATTCTGCTAAGTTCATCCAAAGAGGCTGCCTTCACGATATTCCTGTCCGAAAGAATCGATTTCAAGTTAAACAATCCCTTGGGAAAGGTGGCGTAGATGGGTTTGAAGGGGACAAAACCGTTCTCTCAAGTTGCAGAAAGCGCAAAAAAGGCGATCGGCCTTTAGTATTACCGCTTTTTGTGACAGAAATAGAATCTCTACGTGATACTTCCGTGACCTTCTTATATGTATACATGTTATAATGTATTCATGATCAGACCCATCCAAGATAAATTTTCAACTTGCTCGCATTAGATAGCATTTTGATTTTAAGGTCATATAGCGCTACAATTTTTAAAGTTGAAATTGCCAATTATTGAGCTTTATAAGCACTTTTATAGACAATTCGCCGGCAGAAGCGTTACTCTTTTCTCTTGGACAGCATATTATGGTTATGGGAACCTCGTTCCGATATCGTAGTGTTGTCATCGAAAAGTCAATATGTTAGCCCGTCCAAAATGCTATTTTTCACTTATCTTGGACATTAGTGATTCATGATATAGAAAAAAAGCAACCTTACGGAGTTAAGGTGCAGTAAATAGGAATTAAATGAAAAAGGAGGTGATATAAAAAGAAAATCAATCTTACGAAGTTAAGGTTTGGAAAATTGTCAGTGGGTCTTAAATTTTTTCCATCTATTATGGCGGGTATCTAAAAACAAGTTTTAAATTCAGTAACCAATCAAAGGAGGATTTACAATGAAAAAGACATTTGCATTAGTTACAGCCGTTATCTCCTTCACAGTCCTGATGCTCTCTATCGGGGTCAATGTAGCTCAAGCGCAAGGAAATGGTGTAACGGTTTTTCCAAAAGAGGAGGAAGAAGTGATGACTAAGTCATGCAATATGGTCATGGATAAGGGGCAGATGATACATGACGCGGGCATGATGATGAAAAAAGGCACGATGGATAATGCCACGATGATGAAACAGGGTGACATGATGATGACAGAGGGCGACAGGATGATGAAAGAGGGCGACGTTATGTCAAAACAGGGCAATATGTTGATGAACAACGGAAAGATGATGATGAAGAACGGGAAGATGATGATGGAAGGTAAAATGGATAAAGCTATGATGATGAAAGAGGGCGATAAGATGGTGAAAGCAGGCAGTAAGACGAAAGAGGCAGGCAAGAATGGCATTACGATTTTTACTGGCACGGCACCAACTGATTAGCAGCCTCTCAAGTTCATCAATGGAAAGTTATTTCGTTCATTTCCTGACGGAGCTAAAAGGTCTTCATTCTGTAAGTATGGATGTAAAAAAATGATAGACTAACAAAGGGTCTCCTGGAAATACAGGTCTTCGGGACCTAGACTCGCAGGATATGAAGGAAGAAACGGTGTCATGATTACAACGCATTGAGATATACAAGAGAGCCTTTTGGTCCCTTTCGAAAGGCTCGCTTTTTTTACCATGCTTCTTCACTTTTTTACTACCCAGTTGGCAACGAGAATCTGCACGATCTACTTACGCTTCGTCGGCGTTTTTTCCCTCTGGCCGAACAACCGCAGGATTCCCGTTTCTTGAGTTCTGTCATGATCTTGACACATAATGTTTTGACTGGTAATCGTTGGAGTTTCAATCTATCCAAACCTGCGTACTTGTAGGTGAATCAGATATTCATATAATATTAGCGAGGGTGCAGAATTCATTTTGTATCATGATAATCATATAAAGGGCACCTCCGAGCATACCAGAATATTTTACATTCTGATGTGCTCTTGGAAAGAAACGCCAATTCCATTCCAGGAGGTGCTTTATGAGATTGTGCCTAGGTATCGATCTACATTTAAGTAATAGTTATTCGGGTATCATCGATGAAAATGGCAAGAGAGTGTTCAAGAGGAAGCTGCCGAATGATCCGGAGAAGTTTCTGGATGCATGGATCAAACGAACGATGTATTCCCGGATCGAACCCATGAAAAAGGTAGCCCGAACGCTCCGAGATCACAAAGATCTGGTGTTGAACTGGTTTCGGGCAAAAGGGGCTGTATCCGGTGGTATGGTCGAGGGCTTAAACCTCAAAGCGAAATTGACTATGAGAAAAGCATATGGTTCTCGGAACGTAGAAACGCTACAAGTAGCTTTATATTATACACTTGGTAAGCTACTGGAACCGAAAATCTGGCACATATTCTGCTGAGGAGCCGAAAATCCTCATCGGTAACGACAACCGGGAAGATAAAAAGATGATATAATATGATGGAGAAAATGTCATGAGGCATTGGAAGCTGGGGAAGCGTTTGAAAGTCTACTTATGGTCGACAGAAATACTCCGGGCATGTTACTATCAGACACCCTTATGCCCATGATGAATTTCTTCGAATTTTCTGGAAGGTGATTACTGATGCGATCATTCATGATCTATGTGACGGTTTTGCTCTTTGCATCCGTTCTGTATGCCGGTGAGACACAGTTTACCGTCCCCATCGATGATTCGCCGACAACCGGTCCCGTAAGCGCGCCGGTGACCATCATCGAGTTCCTCGATTTCCAATGACCACATTGCGTGGCGGCCGGTCCGACCGTCAAAAAGATCATGGATGTTTACAAAGGAAAAGTGAGACTCGTTATCAAAAACTATCCTTATATCTACCGTGATTATTCCTATCTTGCCGCAGAGGCATCGCTTGCGGCGCGGGATCAGGGTAAATACTGGGAGATGCATGACCTGCTGCTGAAAAGTTCGCCAAAGCTCGATCGGGACAGTCTTGTCAAGTATGCGCGGGAGCTGGGACTTGATGTGCAAAAATTCACTGAGGCCGTCGACGGTAATAAACACTTAGCAGAAATCGAGCGCGACGAGAAACTCGCAGTTGACATGGACTTGTTCAATACGCCGACGTTTTTCATCAACGGCCGCAAGGTTATAGGAGAGCGGCCTTTCACATATTTCAAGAAAATCATCGACGAGGAATTGAGCGTTCCACGGTAAATGAAAGTTTTCAGCTCAGCGTTCATTATCGGAAAAAATAATCTCAGGGAATCTCCCATGCTGCCACGATTGATCGTGTTAACAGGAATATCGCTTTTCGTTATTACGTTTAATACTGCAGTGGCCGGCAACTTCGAACCGTTCGTGTCCGTTCCTGTCCCAGAGCAGAATCCCCAAACGTCAGACAAAATCGAGCTCGGCAAGATGCTTTTTTTCGATCGGCGCCTCTCGGGAGACGGCACCATGAACTGCGCGACCTGCCATGACCCCGAAAAAGCTTTTACCGACGGTCTCGATATATCCCTCAGCTATCCCACGACGAAAAACTGGAGAAACTCGCCGACGCTCGTTAACGTGGCCTTCCAGAAGTATCTTTTCTACGACGGCCGCGCGTTGAGCCTTGAGGACCAGGCGCTTTTCCCCATGATGTCCGCTTTCGAGATGAATCGAAATCTTGACTTTTTAGAGGAAGTAATCCGCTCGGTGCCCGAGTATGTCAACGCCTTTAAAAAGGTGTTCAATGGAGAGCCGACGCGTGAAAGGATTGCCATGGCCATAGCCTCCTTTGAGCGTACGATCATATCCGTGAATACGCCACTTGACCGTTATTTGAAAGGTGATAAAAACGCGCTTTCCGATGACGCCAAGAAAGGGCTTGTGATTTTTATGGGAAAAGGCCGGTGCGGGGAATGCCACTACGGAGTAAACCTGTGTGATGATAAATTTCATGCTCTGGGTGTGCCGGAGAACCCGGAACACCTGTCGGACCCCCAGATAGCCGTAACGCGCCGGTTTGTTGCCAAAATTAATCGTTATGAAGAATATCGCACTCTGGCGGAGGATCTAGGCAGATACCTGGTAACGAAGGACAAGAAAGACTGGAAGGCCTTCAGGACGCCGACGCTTCGAGAGGTAGGAAAGACCGCCCCCTATATGCATAACGGAATTTTCTCGACGCTCGACGAGGTGATCGAATTCTTTGACAGAGGAGGTGGCAAGGACAACACTGTGCTTAAGCCTCTGGGGTTGACGGATAAGGAAAAAAAATATCTTAAAACATTCCTTGTCGAAGGACTGGCAGGCTTGACGGAGAAATATCATTACCCTAGGGTGCCGCAATAACAGGACAAAAAGTATTCGACGGTTTCATAAACATATCCCGAAGCAATGTGTTGTTCAAACTCCAGATTGACCTCCATGTTATGTCTTTGCCCCGATTTCTAATTATCAAAAAAAGATAATCATATAATAACGATAATCGGCTCTTTCGCTGAATCTGGGCCACTAAAAGAAGGATAAGTACAAAAGACTTAGAAGAGGAAGTTAACTTTTTTTGATGACTGTATCACAAGGTGCAGAATGCAAAAAGTTATTTTCATAGCGAAAGTACAGAAATTTCACTTCTCCACTTTCCTTACTTTAAAATGCCTGATATAATCCGTCAATGAAACCACCTCCCGATAACCCCCATCCTTTTTTTATCCCGTTTCAAGTATATGCCAAAGATATCTATCTTACCAATACCGACGCAAAGCTTTATTTCAGTCCAATTATCTCTGTAGCACCATGTCTCAGAATGGGTATTCCGGGAACACAATAAGGAGAATCATGGTATGTTATGTCCTTCATGCAAAGAAGAGATCCAGGCTGGTGCTATTATGTGCAAGCACTGCGGAAGAATGCTAAGTGCAGGTTCGAGCGTGGCTCAACTTAGCACAGTGCCAAAACAAACACAATCATTTCAAACTAAATTCAGTTTGTTGCCAAATGAAAAATTAATTATTGATGGGGTTATGACCTACAAGAAAAGCACTTTTGGAAATTACATTTGCTCGTGCTATTTGACTAATCAAAGGTTAGTTGTGTGTGGCTTTGGTTTTAAAGGTGTCGCATTGCTTGGTCCCATTGCACAATTCATTCCATTGTTTATTAAATTAAAGAGCATTGCGTTTCAAATTCCGTGGGTCAATCTCTCAAGTCTGCAAAAAGGTAAACATGGCTTGGCGGATAAGCTAACATTTAATACGAATAATGGGGAAGAATATATACTAGTTATAGGCGCAAAAAAAGACCTATGGTATTCAGCATTAAAAAAAGTAACCGGTATCAACCTTAAACATAATGGGTCAATTGCTCATCGTGTACGTAAAAACTTTACTAAAATGTCATAAAACAGGCTCTGATAGCGAATATTATCATTGAAAACTGGCTGAAAAAATAGACAGTCCGTTTTATACAAAGCGCTTTATCTTTCAAAGATATTTTCGGATAGAAAGGATAGGCTGGGAGTGCATAATTCAATTAGTAAATGAGTATCGTAGTGAGGGAAATGGTTTTATCAACCTACAATCATGCATAGTCAATTTTGTGACAAGGGCATAGATTACTGAATGAAACTTACACCATGGCACAAACATTGGGATTGTTTTGTAGTGAGATGATCGGGGTGGTAAAAGTAGAAATTAACTCAAGTATCCGACAGGGATTGCCGGCCGACTAATAACACCGCTGCTCTCACCAGGATAAATCCCGTAATTTCTTTCATTGACGTTAACAGTCCTGCGGCAGGTTTTCATGAAATCCGTAAATCCCAACGAGTCGGAAGGTCTTCGGCGCAGTCTCCGGGGCCAGGCGACTTGCCACTACGCCGAGGTTGCACAGTTCGTAGATGGCTCAGGCAGCGGTTTTCTCGAGAAAGTTTCATCGAGCATCTCTACCTATTTCAAGCACAGGATGGCTTGAATCTATTTGGGAGCATCCTTGCGAATCGGCAGGGGATGCAGAATTTTGACAAAGACAATATCGGGCCTCTTAGCGATGATCTGCTCTTTGGAGTTTCTATATTCGGCTTAAGGTAAATCTGCACGGCATTTCTAGCTACAATGTCACCCCCAGCATGTCCCGCACTCCCCTCTTTCTAAAAAGTCGGCACGTAAAAAGGCCACTCACTCGAAACGAAGAGCATTAAAATCACTAAGGAAATTCGAAAATATAAAATAATTATTTAGCATCTCGATTGCGTTTGTCACCGTTAAACCTGGATAGGAAGAATGATTACCGGAATTCCCTGGCTATATAAGCTTCTCTGAACGGCGAAAATTGTATAGTTGTGGAATAAGCCGGACAGTACGTTTGTGCTGGGGAATACCAACTGGCCACCGAAGAGGATGGTGTTCGGGAAGCGTTCAAGAATCTGCGGGGATAGGCAGGCGATTTCGTCAACAACATCATTGCCGAACGAGGCATAGGAAGCGGAATAATATCCGTGGCACCGCATGTAGTGCACGTAGCGTTCCAGCTCTTTTTTTACGCTTTTTTTCATATGGGACATTTCTTCCACACCCTTGAAATTCCCGGCATCCACAATGCCGACCTGGATGAAAACGAAATTATTAAAGGTTCCTCCAAAGAGACGTATGATACTGAAGAGCGTATGAAGTCCCAGACCGTTGAAGCCGTTTACGAGCAGGATCGCGGTCTTGTCCTCGGGATCGTACTTTATCTGATGTTCCGTTTCCGTATCACCGTGTTTAATTGGGCATGAGGATTCCGCCACCGTCACCAGTTCATCAAGTCGCTTGAGGACATGCAGTGTGTTCTGATAGTGGCGCCGCGTCAGCAGGGCGATACAGATTAGCGTTCCGCTAAGTATCAAGGTGATCCATCCTCCCTCGTTGAACTTGATGATGGTCACCGTGACGAGGATAAAGAAGGTAAGAGTCATACCTATCCCGTTGATGAACAGCTTCTTCTCCCAGTGTTCCTCCTGTCCCCGAACCTGCCACCAATGACGTACCATACCGAACTGGGACAGGAAAAAGGTGATAAACACGTTGATGCTGTACAGGACGACGAGGTACGTGACGGAACCGCCGGTAAGGATCATGGTTGCGAGCGCCGCGCCGCCCATCATCAAGATACCTTTCTGGGTCACCAGACGGTCGCTTAGCATGGCGAATTTGCTCGGGAACCAGCGGTCGAGCGCCATGTTCGCGAGTACCCGCGGTCCGTCAAGAAAACCTGTCTGGGCTGCGATAAAAAGGAGCGCCGCCTCGGACAGGAGCGTAATAAGAACGAAAATGATCCCTGACCGTCCCCAGTTTTTGGTCATGGTTTCGAACAGCACCGCATTCAGTGTCTTTCCGGACTGGGGAACGACGCGATAGAGCAGGTAGGCCAGCATCAGTCCCATGACGACCAGAGCAAGAGATATGGCCATGTAGTGCATTGTGCGCTTGCCGGTCTGGACCTTCGGTTCACGGAGAATCGGGAGGCCGTTGCTCACCGCCTCGATGCCCGTGTACGTGCCGGCCCCCATGCTGTAGGCGCGCAGAATGAGCAGGGCCATGCCGACGAAACCAAGTTCAGCATGCGTCTGCAACACATCGGCCCTCGTTGCTGCGGCCACAGCGCCAAAGCTTCCAAGATTCGCGAAAATCGCATAACCGATTATGAATGCGTGGGTGATTACGAAGGTGAGAAATATGGGAACTAGGGGAAGAACAGATTCCTTGACCCCGCGCATGTTCATGACCGTGAGGAGTAGGACGCCAGCGATTGCAAAAGATACCTTGTAGTGGAGCCATGACATCGGGAGAAAACTGAATAGGGCGTCAGCGCCGCTTGCCACGGATATTGTGATTGTGAGAACATAATCGATCAGGAGCGCCGAACCGGAAACCATGCCAGCCGTGGGAGAGAGAAGTTTGCTCGCCACGAGATAACCACCGCCTCCCGACGGAAAGAGCTCGATGATCTGCGAGTAGCTCGTCGCGATGATGAACACCGTAAGCCCCGACATGAGGGCAACAAAGATACTGAGGTAGACATGACCATGGAAAGCGTTAAACGCTTCTTCGGGGCCGTAGCAGGATGATGACAGACCGTCGGCGCCCAGTCCTACCCAAGCGAAAAAAGCGATGAGCGAAAGCTTGTGAAACAGCGAGTCGTCCTCGATATTATGCTTTCCGCCGATGACAAGGGTTTTACAACGTTGCAATAGGGAAGGTTTAAGTGGCTGAACCATGAAAAAATACTCCGTTCTTTTCTGCGCCGCGGTTGATGCGGCACTTTATCAATCTGCGCCGTAAAACCCCGTAATCTCTTCAGTGCGGGGAGGTTGTCAAATGTACCGCAGGCAATAGCAATTATAAAGCAAGGTTAATACCATTAAAAGGTGAAGATCAGTTGCAGATAAAAGTATTGATTCTCCAGAAAAAATTTTGTTCAACCTTCCTCTTTTTGTTTGAAGAAATAGTGTCTTATCGATGCTTTTTTGTGCATATGCTCAAGGAATGTGCAGGGTTGAGCTCTGCCGATAGCTGATCTCCGGTTCGTTCATCAAGAATCAAGGTCTTGCTGGGTCTGCCTCTTGTTTATGTCTGAGCTGGGTCATATATACGCGCAGGTACTCAACGTCATGGATATGCGCAGGCACGCTGGAGAAGCTGGTCGGGATTAGACCTGTGTTCTTCCATATACCTGTATGCTTTCAAGAAGGTACGCTGACTATTTTTTAGTTTATATTTTTTCATATTTCGTACGTCCTGTGTAAGTTATTTAATATAAGCTCCTGATGCACTAATGCCCGAGCAGCCGTTTATGATCGCCCATGTGGGATAGTGCTAGGCTAATATTAGGTATTGGGGAAACGCATGGCATGAATCAACGACAGCTATGTTTCATTATGTCGCCATCTGAGCTGCTATCTTTTTGCCATTCTGCCAAAGTTTTTAGCAGATTGTGCGTCGCGCAGATAAGTTTTCATTCCTGGGAGCATACATCAAGCTCTTGGCGCATATAGTGTCGGATATGCCGCTTTGACTGGCGAGGTCGGAGACGGTAAGATATTCGTGCATAAGATAGCCAATGCGATACGGATAAGGACCAAGGAAAGCGACATGGCGGCGTTATGATCTGCTAATTCGACAGTTGAATAAAAACTCCAAACGGAATTATTCATTTTCTTTGTGATCCTGGTTCTCCGAACCTACAACAGTGCAATGTCAATTTGGTGACGCAGGCGATTAATACAGATGAAACCTGTAGTGGGTAATTAACTAGAGTCTGTATTTTAATGCAAAAAACGCATTGCGCGAGTGCGACCGAGGACGCCGTAAGATGTGGTAATTCCCCCGCATTCGCGTTTATAGCCTCGCCGTTTGAGGTAGTTTCGTAATAACATAGCCATAATGCTAATTTTGAACGCACTGGTGCTATAAGGGTTGATTGATGATTGAGTTTTCGTTACTGTCGGGCCGTTTGAATCTTGGTGATCAGCAGTCCAGTCATAACCCGAATATTATACGCAATTGCACTCCAGTAAATTTTCGCGTTGAAGTGTGGTCGTGTCTTCCATTCGCAGCGAAACATATCGAACCCTCTTTTGAAATTCGATATGACAGCCTCGATGCCGCTCCGCCACTTCTTAAGACGCGTTTCCAGGTTCAGGCTGCTCGTCAAATTCTTGAGCGATCCAACGATCTTGTTGAATACGATATTGACGACCCCTTTATTTTTCGCCAGTTGCTGGTTCAAGAGAGACGCATAGCCGCCGTCCGTCGTCATATCGCGCGGCACGATGCCATAGTTTTCCTTGATTCGATCAATCACGCTGCCGTATTCCTGAGTGTCGCTGGGGTTGCCATCAAGAATCTTGCAGTCGATAATCAGCATGCTCGCACCTGTCGCCAGATTGATCTTATGCCCGAACGTCGCTTCACGTTTGCCTTTTACGATGATATCGGTATGATCCTCAAAGATCGAAAACAGCTTGTCCTCGTTCGGCACTTTCTCTCCCAGGATCTCGTGGCGATGCGTCATGCTGTAAACCCTCTCCGCCTTCGGGAGAAGATTCTTGATTTCAGTCGCAAGAGCCAAAGCCGCATCGTCTGCGTACCGAAGCGAAGGCAACACAACAAGCGCGGCCTCAGCCTGATTAATGCTGGTTCGAAGCAATTTCGACTGTTTTTCAAAGGTTTCTTTGCGCTTCTCGCCCGGCTTCGTGTTGTTGATCTTGCCGAAATGCTTCTTGGCCTGCTTCTTGTACCGCCGCCCCGTGATCACTCCACCGGTCTCTTCAGCGAGTTTTACGAGCAGCCGGTCAAAGGTCTTGATGCAGTCCCACATCAGCGAATTGTTCGTCGGATAATGGACGTTTGTCTCGATTGCCGTGGAATCGGTTCGCGCCTTGCTGAAATCATCAAGTCCTTCCGCTTGGGCAATCTTGTTGATTGCGATCATCACTTGCTCAAGCGTTTCCGCTTTGATCATCGAGATGTACTTCTGCCAGACCGAGAAGGATATGGGGGACCTGCCGTTAAGTTTGAGAAACAGCACGCAGATGCGAGAATCGTGTTGGGCGTACTCCAACTCCCGATATGTCAGCGTCTTCATCTCCTTATACAACGCGCCGCGCAGAATTTGCTCGATTGTGGGGGTGTCCTTTCTGCTAAGACTTTTTCCCGTGCTGCCCTTGAAGTCCCGTTTGACAAGCTCGTAAATTTCGGGATGCAACGACAAAATCGTGTCGATAACCGCGAATTCCGTGTTGACTGCCCAGTGCGGATTCTCAAGCGTGAGTGTCAATTCGTTCAAAAGCTTCATCGTTTCCCCCTTGCTGATTTTGTTACGCCACTATACTTTTATCGTGCAGAATCAGCAAGTTAAATGATTAAATACAGACTCTAACTAGTATTACTACATCGTATCCTGCTTATGGAAAGCTGGAAGGACAATTAACTAAAAACTACAAACGGAATTCTTCCTTATCCTGGCGATTATGGCTCTCCGAGCTACACCTCCCATGAAGAGGTTTGTCAAGTGCCGCCCTTGAATTTTATGTTAAATGCTACTATTGCAGTATGTTTTGTGTGAAACCGCATCAGTCTCGCCAAGTGGTCCGGTTATTTAATAAGGGAATCAGCCATCCTCTCATTCGAGCTCACCCTTCAGGTGTCTGACCTTATTGATGCTGATGGCACGCCCATTCTACAAGCTGATAACTTCAATCAAGCGAAACAATTATCTGTTACCAGTCGAAACTTATACCTAAAACGCTCAAGGTGAGCCACGCAGAGCCGCGTCAGCGGGTCGGCGTTGGCTCGACCGCATTGTTGGCCATTCGATTACACGATTTGCTTTCCGGCGTCCGGTCCCACGGACTGGTCGTAAACGGCTTCCACCGTGATTCGGACAACGTACTGGAGTGGCGGCAACTTCATCGGCGCTTTCTTTATTTCCTCTCTCATTTGTTCGAACAGCAATCCAGACTCCAGGATTTCTGCCGATCCTTTGATCTGGTAGCCTTTGTAAGTCGTCATGTCCGCGACAGTGACCGCGACTTTGGGATTTGCCCGGAGGTTTTCACGAGTCTTCCGTGAAAACAGATCGGCAAAAATGACATACTCGTCATCAATCACCCGAACGGAGCCTTTGGGTGTCGTGTTGGGCATGCCATCGGATGCGGCTGTCGCCACCCACGCCATTTTGCCTTTCAGGAACTCCTGAACTTCTACTGGTATTCGTGCCATTTTTCTGTCCTTTCTTTGTGTTGTTTTTAGCTACTCGTTTCGGTTTTTCAGTAAATCTCTCGAAGGCATCCTTCTTACTGGCCAACAAGAGATTGAGCCATTCTCCTCAATTGTTAAACTCAGATTTTGATTGGCAGCATAAATTATGGAAGCTGTGAGCAGAAGTGAAACTTATCAAGAAGTTAAATTTCGCTCAACATGTAAAAATTCATACTTGAGGAGTTTCGGCCAATTACGGCCAAACATGTACTTGAGAAAAGTATATAGAATTTTGTTTGAATGATCAATAATAATCAACAGCCTGAACGAACCTGCCGCATGGGCAGATTCAAAATGGGATAGCAAATACGAAGTGAAAGATTGGATGTTGTCTAAGCAGTCTTGGGTGTGAAATACAGGAAGTACTTGTTGCCAGGAGAATCATGTCATAATATCCATGATTCAAACAGAAGATTTCACCGTCCTAATAATTCTTAACCTCCCACATCCGCCTACTGAGATAACAAATCACTCAATATCTGGTGCTATCTCAAAAGTGCTTCCCCGAAACTCTTGCTTTAGTAATGATATAATTGTGATCGATAAGGTATTTCACCATTCTGGCACTTTTAAGGAGGGAACTATGGGAGAAGTCATTCACACATCCCGCATAAGGATAGTTCGGGAAAAGGGGCCCACTCGCAAAGCTGTGATCGAGGGATTTAACGAACCAATTTATTATGGCGTGCATGGCGGAATCAAGAAATTTTACAAAGTCGAACCCGAGGAAGAGCACGCAGCCACGCTCGACCATATTGTGGCTGCAACAGCAGGCTGAATGATGGGAACACTGGCCGCGGCGCTGGCCGGAAAGAAAATACGAACGTCCGAAGAGCTTTACTCGGCCGATGTTGAAGGAGACATTGAGAACGTAAATGGCATTCTGAAAATCACGAAGATTAGGGTAAAGTACTATCTCAAAGTACCGGCAGGGAAATCCGCTGAAGCAAGAGCGGCATTTTCCTCATACATAGTTGGATGTCCGGCGGCGCAAAGTGTCATCGGTTGTATAGATATCAGGGACGATCTTGCAATCGAAGAAATGAAAGAGTAAATGATGGATTGAGCCTTATTTCATTGCGAATGATAATGCCAACGATTTTAAAGGCCAACCTTGCGTCTTGCTCAATGCATAAGCGGTGAGGTTTGCGGGAAATAATCTCGCGTTTAACGCTCTGATCCAAAAGAGAAGGTTGTATGTAGCATCGGGGAAACCTGGTTTTGATAGTTATTTCCCGCAACCGCATATTCAGGAAATTGCAACATGCGTTGGTTACAGGATGTAAATTACATCGTTTCAAAAAACGTAAACTCATTTGCTTCAGGAAGTTAATGTTGAGAATAAACCTATCCCAAAATGCAATGGTTCAAAGTAAAGTTGTGATCCGTTCACATAGCGGCTGTCGGGTCCAACTTTCGCGCAATTATGACCTTCTATTACCTCTACACACACAAGGACCATTCGGCTGTCATAGGATCAGTGGGATGATTGTAATTATCCGGATAGAAACTATCATTCATTATTGCGCAGACAATCCAACCCATGCTGTCCTGTGTGTTCGTGATTTTGAAGGGGCCGGGACCATATGCTCCGCCGACAAACTGACGATCCTGAGTAAGTACAAGCGTGATCGCAGACCATTTAGGGACCTCATTAAAGATCGTATTAGAATCACCGGCAGGCCCCCAATAGGGACGGGATTTCCCAGGCGACCACTGCCCGTGAATGCTGATAGTTCTGCAATTACCGAAAGAGATTGTACCTAGATACGTTAACCCCATGGGATCCAATATCTTCGTATCAAGAATAATCTTAGGTGATGCGCCCAATAGCTTTGTTATGTCAAGATTGGGTGCATTAAGCTCAAGCGCTTGTTTCTCGGTCATTTATCCCTCCATTTGGTTTGCTGGTTTTCGCTCGCTTCATGAATCTCTTAACTAAAAATAATACCACAAACTGCATGATACAAATAGATTATGTGATCACCTGATGAGGCAGTAGTCTGTATTACATGCTTCACATGCGATTCTACACGTCTTCAAAAATTATCTTTATATCGTCACCATCTACAAGCTTGCAGAGTTGTTGACTGAAATTCAATGCACAATAACTACTTGAAAGGTATAATGTAAAGTTCTTGGCTATGTTGAGTTAGATTTGCGTTTGCCAAGCAAATATCTGTTTTCTTGTCCTATTATCCTCCTTTCATTCTGGATTACTTAACATAATAATTTCCAGTTGATCGCATTTAAATCACCGGAGGAGAGCTACGTAAGAAAAGTCATCGCCGAATAAAACTGATTCTGTGAAACGTCATGAGGAGCAAGAGAGTTCTGCAATCATTCCCTTCGGGAATATATTAGAAAAGAGGGATACGCATCTGGTGGAATGGCAGAAAACAGCTATGCATCTGCTTCAATCAGGAGTGGATATTACCGTAATTGGAAGCGTGTGCTTCAGAAATTGTCTCTTCCGCATACCAATGCAGTCCGTTTTAAAACCGCTGACCCGCTCTTGGAGTTTCTGGAGAGTCTGTGATTATATGTAGACTCTCTCTGAACCGTTCCTAAAAACATAGTATTTTATTTCTCATAACTATGACGGCAGCCGAACAGTGCTGCTGCCGGTTAACGTCAGGGATTCCCGCCCTGATTCGCCCAAGTCCCGTTGTTTGCTGATCGGGATTGCTTCTGGCGCCTTTTCAGCAAGACTGCTGCTGGCAGGTGGCCCGGAGAATTGCGCTGTCGACGGGATGATGGCTTCTTCTGCAATTCAGCGCAGCCTGGGGAGTCCTGTAAGGACCGTCGTTGGTAGAGACTGTGATGATTTCCACAACCTCCCCGAGTCTTCATCTTGCTCCAAAACTTCCAGATGTGCTCCTCTCGATTCCTTGCAGGTAGAGGGGAGGCGGTTCTGCTTGGTATGGGAGACTCGGAATATCCTTGAACTCTTCTCGCGATCGCAAGCGCCGCTGCTTCATGCGGCGAGATGCCATGAAAAGACATATAATTGTTTCTGCCGATAACGGATGTGTAAGCAGGATTCACGGAGAGCACACCGGCGCCTGCCTTAAATGCTCTGCGGTCAAGCATGTTTAAAAAGGTGGAATAGGCGAACCCGGACAGCATCCGCGCATACGTTACTCCCTGTTCCTTAAGAGATGCTTTCTTCTTTTCGAAGTCAAGAGTTTCATGAGCGACGGGTTTCCCGGTTTTAATTGACCGGTCGATAATGCCGACGCAGATATCACCGTAAGTTGCCTCGGTCTGTTCCGTGGTTCTGTCTTTTATACATGCAGCATACGTTGTGTGCCAGACAAGATTGACGAACCGGTCAGTCTCGGAAACAGCAATCTCTTTTTCGTTTGCATCTACGCCAATATATCCGATTTCTTGCGGTTTCCCGGTAATTGTTTCTCTTGGGGGGATATCAACCGATGAATACAGATACCAACCCTTCTCGCCACGGACAAACCGGTGGGTGATTGCCTGGCTGCGCAGGAGTGCCTGCTCAATATATTCCTGCCCGTAAGGATATGTTACGGTAGGCACCATGATGTGTTTACCGTATTTTTTGGCAAGATAGACATAATGGTTGACAGTTGAAAAAGTGACCTGCCCCTTGTCACCGTGGGTTATACTTGGATGCAATGGGTGTCCAAATACAGAGCCACAAACAAGGAGGCAGGTCATGAAAGATTCTATCACAATCGTAGGACTCGATTCAGCAAAAAACTCCATAGCTGTAGCAACGGCCGAAATTGGCGGCAGCCAAGAGGTTCGCTACTACGGCAAAATCGGCGGCGACATGGCGTCATTGGACAAAATGGTCAGAAAGCTTGAAAGCAAAGGCTCAGAACTGCACTTCGTCTATGAAGCCGGGCCGTGTGGTTACGAAATATACCGCCATCTAACCAAGAGAGGTTACAAATGCACGGTTGTGGCACCATCGCTGATTCCCAAGAAAAGCGGCGATCGCGTCAAGACCGATCGTCGTGACGCGCAAAGTCTAGCCAGGCTGTATCGGGCCGGAGAACTGACTCCTGTTTACGTGCCCCAAGAGGATGATGAAGCCATGAGAGACCTGACCCGATGCCGCGAAGACGCAGTCAAGGCCCATCGCACTGCCCGGCAGAGGTTAGGCGCGATGCTCCTGCGGCATGGACACCGTTACTCTGGAGAAACCGCATGGACCCAAGCCCACATGCGCTGGTTGTCTGATATCAAGATGCCACACCCTGCACAGCAGATCACGCTGCAAGAGTACATCAACACGGTGAAGGAATGCGCAGAGCGTGTGGCCCGGCTTACGGAGCAGATTCAAACGCTTATGCCCACATGCCGAACGGCCCCTGTTGCACTCGCAATCCAATCGTTACGCGGCATCGCGGATGTAACTGCCGCGACCACCATGGCCGAGATCGGAGACTTGGGACGTTTTGAAAATCCCAAGCAGCTCATGGGATACCTTGGATTGGTCCCTTCCGAATACTCCAGCGGCGACAGCACCAGACGGGGTGCTATCACCAAAACCGGAAACACCCACGTCAGGCGCGCATTGATTGAAGCGGCCCAAGCCTACAGTCTGCCGGCCCGAGTGAGCCGGGTAATCCTCAAGCGGCAGGAGGGGCTGCCGAAAAATATCTGTGATATCTCCTGGAAAGCCCAGGTGCGTCTCTGCGGACGGTTCCGTAAACTCACGGCCAAAGGGAAGCCCAGGAACAAGGTGGTAACCGCCATTGCCAGGGAACTATGCGGCTTCATATGGGCAATTGCCCGGGAAGTGAATCTCCAGAGCGCATAAGAAGATTAACCCAAGAACAAGGCGTCACACAAAACTTGGGGGGGTATCTTGGCATGGACTGTCTCTGGAAAATCAATCCTGGGGCATTTATGAAAGAAAAAATCAACCCTCAAAGGTAAAAACCGCTCAAATCGTCAACATAGGCGGGAGCATCGAGCTTTCCAAAGAACAGGATCAAAAACTTGAAGTCACCCGGTAACAATGGCGACTCAAACGACTGAGGCAAAACAAAGGAGGACGCAAGCAAACAATAAACAACCTCCAAGGCATAAGCGGGGACGCGGCCACGTTTACGGAGAATCCTCGTCCAAACTATGGAATAAGGCAATGCCGAACTTCCGTTAATAGAGCGAGGCAGCTCCGCGGCGAAGAAAGGTCTTGCGGTCAAACCCGCGAATATCAGAGTGATCAAACGTCGCACAAGTCGGCCCCGTCCCTCCTTACGCCTTGGAACATATTGAAACAATGAACCCTTTGAAAAAAAGGGGCAGGAGACTATTTTCCCTATTGACAACTGTCAACCATATCAGTTTGGGACCCGTATCCTGAGCGACCCGTCGATGCCAAGCGTGCAGGTCTGGTTGCCGGCCGTTTCATCCTTCGATCCCAGACAAAACGACGAAGAGCTTCGGGCAGCCTTCCAATCAGACAGCCAGTTATCATGGGATTTATAGCCATTTTCAGAAAGGTTGAACTGCTTGTCGAAAAGTTTCTTTGTCCCAAAGCAAATCCTGATTCGGCCTTTGTCCAAATCGTATTTCAGCTTTTCCAGTTTCTGCACCGATGAATGGAGCTTCCGTTTTTTGTTATGGACCGCAAAACGGAGAGACTTCACGCTGGTCGTTTTCTCATATTCGGACAATTCCGTGTCTTTGCGTATGTCAATGATACTGTTCTCTCTGGTTTTAATCCATTTTCTCGCAGATTTTATTTTGCGCTCGAGCTTTTCAATCCGTAGTTTTAATACCTCAACCGCGGAGCTGATATTGCCGTCAAGATCGTAGCGGATAGCGTTAAACTGCCGGGCGGTGATACCATACCTGACAAGATACTCATTTTTGAATGAAATGGGTTTGTTGCCGGAACGAACGCTGTCTTTAAAGAGAGAGCGTTTGATGTGCCCGTATGAGTCGCCGATATCGTCAAGAACATGATAAAGAGACTTCTTTGTGTCCAGGTAAGACATGTCAACCAGCAAAGTTTGAGCGGTAAAAGAAAGTGCTTCACTTTTGCCGCTCTTGGCCTTGTTATCCTTATTACTTGCCATTTTCCATGGCCTCCAGAGCTTTTTTTGCTTTATTGGCCGCTGACCGGCGTCCGTAGAGCCTTGCGCAAAACGATGTCAATACTTCAATCATGTCCTGCACCAGATCGTCCTTACGTTCGGTCTGGTCTACAATAATAAGTTGACGACCTTGAGCTCGAAGTGCCGATTCTACATACTCAGATCCAAACCGCATAAGCCGGTCACGATGCAAGGCGACAATAATACTGACGTTGGAGTCGGCAAGCAGCTTCATGAGTTTTGGCCTGTGCCCATTAAGACCAGATCCAACCTCAGACACCGCTTTTGAAACTGACAACCCTTTGGAAGCGGCATATACGGAAAGCCGCCCGAGCTGCCCGTCCAGGTCTTTCTTTTGGTCATGACTGGATACCCGGGCATAAATAGCAACAGAACCTTGGGCAGTTTTCTGCTCTTTTATAATGATGGTTCCGGTAGGCATCTGCTCAGCCTCAACCGGCAGCTTGCCAGCCTTCCACCATTTCCATGCCGCTTGATAGGTTATACCTTGTTGCTTTGCCCATACGCTTAGCTTCATAAATACATTATATCATATAAAATTATATTATACAATATAAATATTAACAGTATTCCACCCCGGCAAATACTCATGCTGCCGAGGTTGCTCAACATAATCAAGAACTTTACATAACGCTTTTTATGTTAAGTTTATTAACCGTCTCATAATAGTATTGACATAATCTTGCATCTGTGGTATAGTATTTCTCATGAAGAAAAAAGCAGATGCGAGAAATCTTGACCATAAAACTCTGACTGAGCTGAGAAAGCGTGCGGTAAATAGTGTCCAGGAAGGACAAAGCCCCGAACTGGTGGCCAAAGCCCTGGGTATAAATCGCGTCACCATCTATGGCTGGTTGGCACGATATCGAAACGGGGGCTGGGGTGCTCTTGATGCCAACAAACGAGGCGGCCGCCCGCCAAAAATGGATGCTAAGGCTATAGAGTGGGTTTATCGTACCGTGACCACGAAAAATCCGCTTCAGTTGAAGTTTACCTATGCCCTGTGGACAGCGAAGATCATTGGGCAGGTAATATATAAGCGATTTGGTATGAGATTGAGCAAGGCATCCGTTTGTCGTTTGCTGGGACAGTTGGGATTGACTCCACAGCGTCCTGTTTGGCGTGCCTATCAGCAAAAGCCGGCAGCGGTTCAGGAATGGCTGGAGAAGGAGTATCCTCGGATACGAAGCATGGCGCGTCGCATGAAGGCTCAAATCTTCTTCGGAGATGAAGCTGGCGTTCGCTCTGATCATCATGCGGGCACCACTTGGGCCATGAAGGGTGAGACCCCGATTGTGAGCAGCACAGGAGCGCGCTTCGGATTGAATATGATTTCGGCTGTTAGTGCACAAGGCGAATTTAGGTTCATGGTAGCCAAAGGTCGCGTAGCGTCGCAGCAATTTATTGAATTCATAAAGCGGCTTATTCAAGGCAGCAAACGGATGATATTTCTCATCGTTGATGGTCATCCGTCACACAAGTCTCGCAAGGTTTCTAACTATATTGAAACCATTAAGGAAAAGTTTCGTTTGTTCTTTTTACCGCCGTATTCTCCAGAGCTGAATCCCGATGAGAGAGTCTGGAATGACCTGAAGAACAATGCAGTTGGTCGTCAGGCAATTAGTTCACCGGAACAATTACATGGTGCAGTAGTCAGTCATTTGAGGTTTATCCAAAAGTCTCCTGATCGTGTGCGTGCTTACTTTAATAACGAGACAACAAAGTATGCGGCATAATTAATGTTAATACTATTATGAGACGATTAATAACATATAAATTACATATGAATGCCGTCGAGTAGGGCACGTTTCACAATCGGCACTCTTTACTTCGGCTATGATTCGGCACGCCGTTCTGCATCTACAAAGCTTTTTAATACTTATAATTTTATTCACCGTCAACAACCCCTAATTTTTTAGAATATCTTCCGCGCAGAACCAGCCGCTTAACATCGCCCCCGTAAATCCTCCGCCCGGCATGGTCCAGGCCGAGGCGTAATATAACTTTTCGATTGGTGATTTCTGGCGAATCCTTCTTATGCCGGCCTGGCCGGGAACCTGCGCGAAACCGTATGGCGTACCTTTCGAATTTAAAGTATAGCGTTCAATTGTCCTTGGTGTTCCGACTTCATAGTATTCAATCTGGCCTTTGATTCCCGGAATCAACTTATCAAGCTTTTCAGTATAAATATTTGCAACTGCGTCTTTTTTCGCTTTATATTCAGCTTCGCTCAATTTATTCCAATCGTCGATATAGTCAACCGTGCAAATAGCGCCTACACCCTTGCCTGGCGCTGCCAGCTGTGAATCGATTTGGCTGTAATCGACAAAGACAAAGCCTCTTTCTTTATAATCAACATGGTAATTTAGATCGTGCAAATCACGCACTCCTGGATTAAATACGAAAGTCGAATAATGCTTGTTTCCCAGTTCTTTGATGGGTTTTCTAAAAAAGAAGTAAACACTTAGAAGCGAACATGCAATTTCCATTTTATTTATTTTTGCTTTTGCGTTGGCGTTCGATTCTTTCGGCAAAAGATCATTAAAAACATTAGGGATGGCGGCGTTGGCAATGATATATTTGCCAAAAACATTTATTGGCGTATCCACACTTGATTTTTTGTGATATTCGATGCCGATTGCTGTATCATTTTCCGTTAAAATTTTAGCCACTTTGTGACTCAACATAATCTTACCGCCATGATCGGCTATATATTTAGCCAGATAATCGGATAGTTTTTGCGAACCGCCTTTGATGTAATATCCGCCGGAATAAAAACTGGCTTGGGGGATGGCAAAATAGGAATATGCCAGCGTTTCCGGATTGTCGTGGTAATATCCGACATTGGCCGCCAATGCCAGCTTCAACTCATTATTTTTTATGAACCTATCCATAACCTGGGTGACCGTCTTATTCATGGTAAAAATTATGCGCGGGTATAATAACGGAAAAAGAGGTAACTGAAGAAGCAGCTTCAGGCCTGGACGCGGCATTCGATTCAATTCGTTGCGAAAACCCATGATTGAGCTAAAAAACTTCTTAATGCCTTTTTCTTCTTCAGGAAAATATTCAATCAATATTCGCTCCGCTTCTTTACGGTTATCGGGAATTACAATATCTATCCGGCCATTAGTAAAACGATAAAATTCAGGCAGTTTGAGAAATTCGATATTTTCAATAATTTTCAAATCCACTAAAACATCTCTTAGCATACCGTCTGCCTCTATGCCGCCGATTTCATGCAAGCCAACATCCATATTGGAATCGACACGCCTAAAATTGGTCGCGCAACCTCCTGGGATATGGTGCTGTTCTATTAATATAACTTTCTTCCCTTCTTTGGCTAATTTTGCCCCGGCAACCAGCCCGCCAAGACCGGCTCCAATAATTATTATGTCGTAATTATCCATAGTTATCTTTTTAAGAAAATAAATTAAAGATCTTATTATTCTTGTTAAATGCGCGGTTTTTAATTCAAGTTACCCAAGACCAGATTTCTGTTTTCTGTTGTACCTAAGCAATCCATCTTATTGTTAGAATATCAGGTTTATTGAATGTCAATATATCTATTGGTTCCTTTGAGCAATAGCTAGAGTATAGCAGAATGTTCTTTTTTCTGACTGATAATGATGTGTTATAAGTAGCACATGATTACGCATTTTACAAGTGTGAATAACAGGCAAATCGCCTTCAAAAAAACCTTATAAAATATATTTGACTATTAAAATCGGATAGAGTGTCCAAGACAGGGTTGCCAATCTTTACCTTGTATTAGCCACGCAGCCGGCGAATACAGGGAACGAAAGGAATCGTTTTGTCGATTACTTTATTGCAGTGTGAAGTAGAAGGTTGCGCCTTTATCCATCTCACTCTCGGCACAAATAAGGCCGCCATGGCGTTGGATTATACGTTGTGCCGTGGCAAGGCCTATGCCAAGACCAGGAAATTCAGAATCTCTGTGGAATCTTTGAAACGGAGTGAACAGTCTTGTCCCCGCAATCTCCGTGTCGAAGCCGACGCCTTCGTCTTTAACGAAATAGACGGGCTTATCATCTATCTGCTTGACGCCGAATTCTATTCTTGCGATTGCTTGTTTATCAGTAAATTTAAAAGCGTTGTCGATGAGGTTTTGCATCACAATCCGAAGCAACTCCGGATCTCCTTCGACGGTCACATTGTCGGCGATTACAAACTCCACGCGCCGATCCGGCTGGCTTTTTATAAGCTCAGCTGCCACAGTTTTAACGACTCCCGTCAGATACACTTTCGAGCGGTTCATAACTCCCTGAGAGAAGCGAGACAGGTTAAGCAAAGCAGTAACAAGCTCTTGCATTCTTGCGGAACCCTTCTTTACACGACGGACATGCTCCCTGCAATTTTCATTCAAAATATCCGAGCAATCCTCTTCCAACATGCGGATGAAGCCCTCGATGTGCCGCAGTGGCGTCCTTAGGTCATGAGATACGGTGTAGGCGAATTGCTCGAGTTCCTTATTGGTCCGTTCCAGTTGGCTCTTTGCCTCGAGTAGGTTTCTCTCAGCTTCTTTGCGCTCAGTGACATCGCGGACGACGGCAAGTATGACCATGTCTTGTTCAGCATGGTCAGGTTGGAGCACCCCGAGAGCTATATCGACCGGGAACTCGCTTCCATTCTTCTTTCTGCCGTAGAGATCCAGGCCCGTACCCATGGGGCGGACACGTGGTTCAGACATGTAGGTCCGGCGATGTTCCTTATGTTTATCCCTAAAGCGTTCCGGCAAGAGAACATCGGGATCTGCATTTAATAATTCTTCGCGAGTATAGCCAAACAGCATTTCCGTTCGCTTATTGACTTGAACAATGCGACCTTCACGGTTAACAACAACGATCGCATCAGGAGCAAATTCGAAAAGGCCTTCGTACATCGCCTTCGTTTTATTCAGTTCTTCCAAGTACCTTTTTTTATCTTCTTCGATTTTCGATAGCTCATCAATTCGTTGGCGTAACTTTATAAGATCATTTATGAGCTGCTCTTTTGTAATATCTCCCTTTATTTCCATAGCTTAGCACCTTCTCTAAAAAGCTCCTTAAATCACCCTGCAAAGGCTACGCTGCTTGTTCAGTCGCGATTCTTTCCATTATTCATCTATACAATACAAAATCACTCCTGATTAAGCCTAACACATATATCACAAAAATTCTACACAAATCGGATATTCTTTGTCGGTGGCAGAGAGTTAAAATAAAACGCTTTATCCGTCGCGAGATTAGTGATGTGAGCATTTTATGGTTGAGAGGAATTGCAACTCCAATGTGTCAGAAAAAAAACTATTGACTGAAACTATATCATATTAATGCAGGATGTAAACAGTAACAACCGGGTGCTTTACTTTTGGAGAGGTAAAGAATATAGTCGAGCTTCACACAGCAAGGGGTGATATGAAACAGATTATATTGATAGTCAGTTTGCTTTTCGTGATGGTGGGAAGTGCGGTTGCCGGAACTGATTGGAAATTATATGCTCACACATCAGATGGTTATTATCACTTCTTTAATTTAAAAAGCACCAAACGTGCGGGTAACATTATGCGTATTTGGATAGAGAAAATAAAATCCTCTGAGATATACGACATTTCTATAAAACATAAAAAGAAAATCCTTGATAATATCTTTAGTGAATGGGCTCATCATGGCGTCGATCCAAATAATCTTCTCAATAATGAATGGTTAAAATCAACATTACCTCCAATTAATATAATAAAAGGAGAAGCAAGTAATGATAGCATATTAGATACGATAGTGGCGGAATATGTAATTAATAATTATGAACCTAAAATAAAATCAAAGTCTTATTACGAGTTTGACTGCTCCATAAAGTACGTGCGTATGCTTTCGAGAATACTGTTTGACAACACCGGAAAAATAGTAAAGATCATTAACATGCCTACAGATTGGTTTTATTTTCCTCCTGATTCAATAGGTGACAATTTTCAAACGTATTTATGCAAATAAAATGGTTAAGTAGAAAAAGCGGGATTTTGATATAGAACGGGCGTAGTCTTCAGGGGATAGGTGATTTCTCGGAAGGTGGCAGTATGGAAACAAACATTTTGGAAGTTAACAACGATAGCCTTGAACTCACTCTTATGGACGGTTCACATTGGAGTGTTGGTCCGAGTGATGTATCAAAAACCTCGTGCTGGTATCCAACACAGCGTATAAGGATAGAGGGCACATTTTAATTAACCGTGATACATCTGGGCCTGATAAGGTCAGGGCAACAAGACTTTAACTGTATCGCGCGCGGGTAGGGTAGTTCCCGAAAGCCTGAAATCCACTTGCCTTTACAATTGTTGCGACTATCAAGAAGTCCGGTGTGTCAAAAGTTACGGCTGGGATAATTATATTTGCAGAATTTATAGAACATCATGCTTACATCCCGCACGCACAATCCTACCAAGAGGGGAGATGCTAAAGGGCTCCCATAGTTGAAAAACGATAGAGAACCCGGAAAATTCAGCGTGAGACGATGAGTCAGACTCCACAAGGTTCCGCTCAATCTTTTAGTTTTCTATTGACGAACCTCAACGCGGCCAATCATGTACGAATGAATCGAGCAGAAGTACTCGTAACTCCCCGACCGGTCAAACATCCGATTGAATGATTTACCGGGAAAGATTGTATCGGAGCCTGCGGTGCCATCCTTGAACGCAATTGCGTGAGGACTGCCGTCGTTATTAGCCCATGTGACACTCTCGCCAGGGGAGATGGTGATGACCTGCGGTATAAACGCAAAATTCTCGATCGACACTGTGGCACCGGCGGTCAGTGGCTGCACGACTACCTTACGCGGCTGGTTGCCGACGGGAATTGTGATGGTCTTGCCGCTCGCGATGTCAACAATTGAAAGAGTGTTTGATCCTTCATTCGTTACATAAGCGATTTTTCCGTCGCCAGACACGGCAAGCCAATGGGGCTGATCGCCCACCTTGATGCTGCGGACCGCCTTATTCGTACCGGGGTCAAACAAAAAAAGCTCTCCTGGTCCCTGCACGATTGCCATGCCGTACAGTGCGTTGCGGGGGTGGTTTACGTAATGAGGTGACACCCCGGTAGGTATCTCGGCGACAATCGTATTCGATGCGGGATCAAGCACATCGATTACATTTGCGCCTGCCTTGGTGAAGTAAACTGCCTTGCCATCAGACGCATATTCAAGGTCACGGGGCGTCTTATCGACAGCGATGGTGCGTACTACCTGGCGCGCATCGAGGTCAATCACAGCAACAGCGGACTTACCAGGCACCTGCGATGATATGTAAGCCATTTTGCCGTCGGGGCTGACCCCTATGGTATGCGGCTTCCCCACCATCACGGTGGCCACGACAGCCTGTTTCGCGGTATCGATGAACGCGATTTTATCTTCGCCGTTGACCGCGACCAGCAACAAATCCCTGCCTGGCACAAGGGTAACTCCATGCGGCGACTTGCCAACCTCAATCGTTTTCGTAACGTAATCCGAAGAGGTGTCAATAATGCTTATTATCGAGGAACCATCGCTGCTGACATAAAGCCATCGTCCATCCGGACTTATGGCCATGCCATGGGGGCCTGTGGCTATCGGTATGGTCGCGATGACGACATCCGCAACTGTATCGACCACGCTCACTGTATTATCCTTAAAGTTCCCGACATAGGCCTTGGGACCAGCAGCTGCGACACCGCAAACCAAAACGAACGCCAGTACTGATAGCAGCATACGGGTCATTTTGAATCTTACCATGGGAGACATATATAATCCCTCCTTTCTGAAGCTCGCATTGTTAGTAAGGGAAAGCGAAGAAGACATCCGTCCTTGAGTATCTCAAGAATTCGACAAGTCTTATTATTGAAAGGTTGTTTATTCTTGCAACTAAGCTTAATTATAGTATAGCACCGTGGTATAATCATTGTGTTTCTAGACAAAAGAATCGTTTTCAGTATTAAAAAGTTGTTGAGATGCAGATTTATGATAAAAAAAGGCTTAGATATTCTTGATAAAGTGATAATGGCTCGACGGTTAAAAAGATAGAGAGTCTTTTGAAAAGGGACCAGAAGGCACTCTTGCATTATTTCGATGCATTCGTAAAGAAGTACATTAGGTAATCTTAAAATCCATTACTTATTTCTCGAGATCAAGCGCAGGCTTAACCGGAGTCAGCCACGAGAATACAACAGCCACAATGAGCAGTGCTGGCACATCGCCATAGATGTCCACGATGTTCCGGATAAACGAGTGCCTGGATTCCTATAATACATCCATGCACGATACTGGACCAGACGACGAACCATAGAAGGCTGAAATGTTCGAAGGTGTTTATTGGCCGCAATGATCAAGAATACATCGAGTGTCGCATAAATCACGATTATCATCTGCAGGTAGAGCGAAGGATCTTCCGTGTGGCATGCCCATCCTGAAGGCCAAATAATCGTAAGGGGATAAAGACCGACGACACAAAATGCACCTGTTACAACTAACGCAATTTACAAAAACCTGAGTTGAACGGATTGTTCCATATCCTAAGCCTCCTTCAGTTAAGGCTGGTTTGATTTCCGTTCTCCTCTCGCGAAGGGTTTGGATTTATCGAGAACTATTTAGATACAGGCACGGGCATGAAGATTTGCCAACGTTTTCGAATGAGGATATTAAGTATAGATGCTATTGGATTGGGTTTGATAAATGAAGCGTTGCTAAAAAAATGGAAACTTTAATAATTTAGGAATAACGTTGCACTACAACTTATAAACGATATTCTTCACCAATGTCGCTCCGACCCGCGTTTTTATCGCATCGGCATCGAGCTGCGGTGAGTGTCGGCGTCTCACAGACACTCTGAACATATTGTTCCTTGTGGTCAAGAAGCTTTTCGTGGTCGTTACGTTTACGCGACACACAATTCCCTCTAATAAAGTCTCTTCCCTGAGAACGCGTCGAACAGCACTGCCCGGTCCGTTACAAGCCTGACAGAGGCCTTGCTGTGCGGTGCAAGACCCTCTTCCTGCAGGACGACCCCCCTGATTTTTTCCCCTTTGCAAAGGACATCCACCCAGGCGAACGCCCCCGCGGGTTCGATGGCCGATATGATGACTTCCAGACCATCCGCCTGCTTCCCTGCCGTCACCTGCACGTCCTCAGGCCGGATGCCGAGGATGACTTCACTGCCCGCGGGCCGTTGTATGGTTTGCAGGGCGAGCGCGTGCCCCAGACATTCGATCGTCAGCGGCTCTGCGCCCCGCACCCTGCAGCGCAGGAAATTCATCGGTGGGCTTCCGATGAACCCGGCCACGAAGGTGTTCGTCGGCCTCCTGTAGACCTCTCGAGGCTGGTCGTACTGCTGGACCTCTCCGTTGTGCAGGACCGCAAGCCTGTCCGAAAGACCCAGGGCCTCGGCCTGGTCATGGGTCACGTACACGGTTGTGATCCCCAACGCTTGGTGCAGCCTCTTCAGTTCCATGCGCATGTCTCCACGGAGTTGGGCGTCCAGGTTTGAGAGCGGCTCGTCCATCAGGAAAATTTTCGGTTTCCGTATGATCGCCCGTCCGAGTGCCACCCGTTGTCGCTGGCCGCCCGAAAGCTGTCTCGGTTTATTTTCGAGTAGGTCGGACAATCCGAGCAGAGCCGCTACGCGGTCGACCTCGGCCTTGACAACGTCTTTCCGTTCTTTTTTCATCGTGAGCGGAAAGGCAATGTTCGCATACGCCGTCATGTGGGGGTAGAGCGCGTAGCTCTGGAACACCATCGCCACATCGCGTTCTTTGGGCGACAGATCGTTCACCGGCTTGTCGTCGAATAAGATCGTTCCTTCAGTGGGCGCTTCGAGTCCCGCGATCATATTGAGGATGGTCGATTTCCCACACCCGCTTGGTCCGACAAACGTGAAGAACTCGCCGTCTTCAATGGTAAGGTCGAGTGCTTTTATCACGGTGGTCACACCGAAACTCTTCGTTATGTTATTAAGCCGAATCCGCGTCATAAAATTTATTCCCAATCCAAAATCATCAATTCCCGTTTTCGACTCAAAATCCGCAATCCGAAATCGACAATGGATATCACCCCTTTACTGCCCCCGCCGTCAGGCCTTCGATAATACGCCGCTGGAACATGAATACGAGGAGTACGAGTGGGACCGTGGCTACGACCGAGGCCGCCGCGATGTCCCCCCAGGGGACCTCGTGAATCCCGGGAAAGAGCGCCACGGCAACGGGGACGGTCCTCGAAGCCGGTGTGGCCGTAAAGGTAAGCGCAAAGAGAAACTCATTCCAGCAGAAGATGAAAACGAGAATTGCGGCTGTGATTACGCCAGGCGCTGCTAAGGGCAGCATGATTCTGACAAAGGACTGGAAGGGGCTGCACCCATCGACGCGAGAAGCGTGGTAGAGCTCATCGGGCACCTGACGAAAAAAATGGGTCAGGATCCAAACAGAAAGAGGGAGCGAGAAGGAAGTGTACGTGAGAATGAGCGCCCCCCACGTGTCGCGAAGCCCGAACGCACGAATGATAAGGTAGAGCGGGCTCACCGTAGCAATGGGCGGGAACAGGGACGCCGATAGGACGAAAGCCATAATAAATTTTTCATACCGCACCGAAAGTTTCGCAAGACCGAAAGCGGCCAGCGACCCTACGCAGACTGACAGCAGGGTGCTCAGCGACGCGACTACCGCACTATTGGCGATGATTCTCGGGAAGGCGGTGGAGGCGAACACTGCGCGGTAGTGGCCGAGTGTGGGATGGGAGGGAAAGAGCGGGGGCAACTGGGTGAGATCAATGTCGGGCTTGAGGCTCGTTACGATTTGCCACAGAAAGGGGCCGAGGCTCCAAAGCAGGACTGCGATCAGCGTAATGCCGAACCAAGCGCGTTTCACAGTTCCACCTCCCCTCGCAGCAGTGCGAGATACGCGACGGTGATAGCGCCGGTGCAGAGGAAGACGATGACAGAAAGCGTGGAGCCGTAGCCGAACTGGAGCGTCTGGAAGAGGACCTTGTAGGCGTAGATGGAAAGCGTCTCCGTCGTATTGGCCGGGCCTCCCCCGGTCAGCACGTACACGGCGTCGAAGATGCGGAACGCATCCAGGGTGCGGAAGATAAGCGCCACAAGGACCACGGGCAGGAGCAGCGGCAATGTGATCCTCCTGAACAGCTGCCAGTCGCCTGCGCCGTCAATGCGCGCTGCCTGGTAGAGCTCGCGCGGGATCACCTTGAGCCCGGCCACAAGCAGGATCACCACAAACGGTGTGGTTTTCCAGACGTCCATCACGATCGCTGCGTTCATGGCCCAGAACGGGCTTCCAAGCCAGTTGATCTTCACTCCTAAAAAATAGTTGAGAATGCCGAAATCTGAATTATAGATCCACTCCCACATCCGGGCGGACACGACTGTAGGAACTGCCCAGGGCACAAGAACCATGGCCGTGACAAGTCCTTTGAACCGGAAAGACCTGTTCAACAGCAAAGCGACAGAGAGGCCGAGCAGTAGCTCGAGCGACACCGAAACCACTGTGAAATAGACTGTGTTGCCGAAGGCGTTCCAGAACCGGTCGTCCGTGAGCAGAAAACGGTAATTGTCTAGTCCAATGAATTTCTTTATGTCAAAGATCAAAAGCCGCCGCTGAAAGCTTAGGTAAAGGACCGACACTAGCGGGTAGATTGTAACAAGACTCAGCAAGACGACAGCCGGCAAAACGAATCGATTCCCTTTTTCCCGTCCCATCATAGTCCGGCTCCCAGAATGTGCTCGACCTGATTCTGGGCCGAAGCGAGCGCCGCATCGGGACTCTTGATGCCTGCAAGGGCAGCGCTGAACTCCGGTTGCAGTACCTGGGTAATCATCAGGTAGTAGGGTGTTACGGGCCTCGGCCTCGCCGCCATGAATATGCGATAAAGCGAGGTGACGAAGGGCTGCTCGCGAAGAAGGTCCGCGTCCTTGTACAGAGCCGTGCGCGTCGGTTTGTAGCCGGCCGTAATAGCCAGGTTCTTTTGGGCCGCAGGTGACGCAAGAAACCGGACGAGTTTTTCCGCTGCTTCAGGATTTCGCGAATACCGGTTCACACCGAGCTGCCATCCGCCAAGAGTGGATGCACTCCGATGTCCCGGGAACGAAGGCAACGCCGAAATGCCAACCTTGCCGCGGACAGGCGAACCCTCACTGTTGAAGATGTTCCACGCATAAGGCCAATTGCGCATGAAGAGCGCCCTGTTGCCGCCGAAGAGGTTCCGCGCGGTTTCCTCCATCGTAGTGGCCACGAGCGGTGGTGTAACCCCGTCCCGAGCTATCAGATCGCGCATGAACCGCAGGGCTTCGACATTCTGCGCGATGTCAATGGTCGGTTTGCCCTTTTCGAGTACCCCGCCTCCGTTGCTCCAGAAGAATTCGAGCACGTTGCAGACCAGCCCTTCGTACTGTTTGCCCTCCCAGATAAAACCGTATAGGCCCTTCTCGTGTGCTGTGATGTCCTGTGCAGTCTTCACGAGTTCCTGCCATGTCTTGGGAACAGGTTGGCCATACTTTTTCAGCAGGTCCATTCGATAATACAAAAGACCTGCGTCGATGTACCAGGGAAGGGCGTAGAGTCTTTTATCGTAAGTTACGGCCTCGATCGGACCGGGAAAGAAAGCATGCTGCTCCCCTTCGGGGAGGACGTTCGTTACGTCTCGCAGCCATCCCGCGCGCGCGAATTCAGGAACCCAGATTACGTCCAGAGCTAAGACGTCGAAAGCCGCGCTTCTTCCTTCGAGGTTGATGACGTAGAACTGGTGTTGCTCGTCCGTGGACGCGGGAAGCGTTTCGTCCTGTACGCGAATTTCGGGGTTCTCTTGCTCAAAACGATCGAGGAGTCTCCGGAACTGCGCAGGATCTCCGGCAATCTTGCCGTGTTTGAAAACGACAGTCGTTGCTCCCCGCACTGCCGCATACTCACTTTCGCTGCGCTTGCAAGCCGCAAGCGAAAGAAGAACCGCGAGCAGGAAGACAGCTGGAAGGAGAACTCTTTTCAAATAATAATGATCTCGCACATGCTCATCCCCATGCAGGACAATGAGGCGTTCAAGGAACGTAAACCGCCAAATATTGGTCCAAAAACCGTACTTATATAATGAAATAGACATTCAGAGTGCTTTAAGATCCGGGGTCCCTTGAGGTAAAGGCTTATAAGGATGTACACGACACATATTGCCATCCCCAGCTACATGATGAGTGATATAGTATTGATTATAATTATTTAGCAACTGTAATCTGCGCACAGACTGTTATCAGATAAGTTCAGTTTGCAGGGGCAGTTTTCGTCTATTAATTATTGAATAGGTTTAACCATGTACATAAAATATGTGCATAGTAATGTTGCGTAATACCGAACTGGCTTATCTTTCTCAAATATATGCGAGATTCATGTCACTGTCAATGTCGGCCACCGGGAATTGTAACTGGTATCGAATGGTTATATCGGACAGGACTTGTTTGTGTAGACGTTAACAGTTATGGGATATACATTGATGTGTTTCAAAGAAGAGTAACTTCATCAGATTCAGGATGTACCTCGCGATACAGTTATAACCTGTATTCCCATCATGAACGCGCGGGTTCATGCGAAGCGGGTTGGAGTGGGAAGACTACTAGTTATTTGAGTAGGATCCAGGCTGCTATTCTTCCAAGCACGTTTTGCGGTTTGGCAAACAACGTGATACAATAGAAATACAATACGCAGGTGACCAACACGAACAGACATCAAAGGAGGTGCATCATGGCAATACGTACCGCAGAAGCCCGATGGGAAGGAAATTTGAAGAAAGGCAAAGGCACCATAAAACTCGGGAGCGGTGTTTTTGTAGGAAACTATTCTTTTGGCTCACGGTTCGAAAAAGTGCCGGGCACAAACCCCGAGGAACTGATCGGCGCTGCGCATGCGGGGTGCTTCAGCATGGCGCTTTCGATGATCCTGGAGCTGGCAGGGTTCACGGCAGACAGTATCCAGACCACGGCACGGGTTTCCATCGACAAGGTGGGTGACGGCTTTAAAATTACCACTATCGAACTGGAAACTGAAGGTAGCGTTCCCGGTATCGATGAAAAAACGTTCAATGAAAAAGCTGAAGCTGCCAAGAAAGGATGCCCTGTGTCCATGGCCCTTGCGGGTGTCGAGATCACTTTGAAATCCAGGCTAGTGAAAAAGGCGGGATGAGGTTTGGTATTCAGGTATACATCACATGAGGTGACGCTCATGTTGTTCTATTTTGTTCGGCATATGAATGAAATATGAGGAAGAAGATAGGGCACGTGGGCTTCTGGGTTGAGAAACTTGCTCCCGAAGGCAGCAGGTCAATGTCCATTTCATAGACTGCTATTGATTGCCATTATCGCTTCCGTCCCAGCAATATGGGCTCTCATGGGGGATATATAGGAACAGTGCCTCTTGAGTGTAGGGTCGGTCATGGTGCATAAAATCAGTAATTCATTCTATAAACACGATGCGGAAACGCTTGCCCGGGATTTGATCGGAGCGATCCTCATACATCGAAGGCGAGACAGGATATACCGCGCCCGCATTGTTGAGACCGAAGCCTACATCGGCCCTCACGACCAGGCATCACACTCCTCGAAAGGGCGCACGAAGCGCACGGAAGTCATGTTCGGTCCCGCTGGCTGCGCCTACGTATACCTGATCTATGGAATGTACGAGATGTTCAACATCGTCGCGGGAAAAACAGGCAGTGGCCAGGCGGTGCTTATCCGGGCGGCCGAGCCCCTGGGTGACTGGGATGCCGACCTCTCGGGGCCGGGTAAGCTATCACGCGCACTCGGGATCACCCGTTCCATAAACGGCTTGGACCTGACCGGGAACAGACTGTATCTCGTGCAGGATCCTCAATACCAACCGCGGATCGGGAGGGCGAAACGGATTGGCATCGAGTATGCGGGGAAATGGAAGCACAGAAAGCTCCGTTTTTTTGATGCTGGGAGCGCGGCAGTGACCCATCGCCCAAGTGGCTAGATGATCATCGGGAAGGCTACGAATCCGTGGTATCCTTTGTTTCGAATGCAGGCTGGAACTTTACGTGATTCAAAGAATGGAGACTCTAACTCATACAGAAAAACAGCGCTGCTCCAACTTTCAATCGGCATTAGTCAATCATATTCTAATCTACTTGATCCAGAGTCCACCTACGAGTTCGTATGATGATGATATGTATCGATTGCCGGTAGAAATTTACACTGGAACGCGGGCGGCAAGCCGGCGCAGCGCACCAGAGCAAGATCGGCTCTACCGCCTTGTTGTGCGTCTTAATTTCTTAGGTTTTTTAGTTTATTTTAGTTTTTAACCTACTCGACCCCTCGAGTCAGCGAGAAGAAACTATAGCTTCATGTCTTTTTACTTTTGTGTACTTTCGCTCGAGTACCCGCAGGCGCTATCTTCTTCAATTTGGCACGATTGTAATCAACAGCGGCACGGACGAGATTTTTTAAAGCACGCTCATTAATCTTATCGCCCACGAAAAAATCGATCGCTCGTCTCGCGTTGCCTTCGAGGCCCGCGTTGAAGAGCTTGTCAGGATCCGGGAGGCTCGCCCCGTGGGCAAAGGTAAGCTTCACCTTCTCTTTGTGGGCGTTGGCGACCGCGATTATTCCGTCGTGAGACCACACTGGGCTTCCCATCCACTTCCATTCCTCGATTATCTCCCGGTCGGCCTCAAGGATGCTCTTGCGGATGCTGGCGAACGTTTTGCCACGCCAGTCTGTGAGTTCAGCGATCAGCTTGTCAATACGTTCCGATGGATTCATAGGATTCTTTATGCCTTCCTTTTCAGTTTTTTATTATCGAAGTAGCTTTCAGATTATTCTTTTTCTTTGCCTTTGGGCAGCACAACAATTGATTGAGTAGTTTTCGGTATTATAGCAAAATTTGATTTCAGGGGGCACATGCATTATTACATGCTTAAAAAAATTTCAAATATAACAAACTGATGCAATTCGCTCAACATTCAAATATTAATGCTTGAGGACTTTTCGGTCAAATCCTATGACACTTATCCGCCGTGCTGTTTTCGAGATGAAGTATGGATTATTGTGAAGAAGGCAACTCCAATGATACAGGAAGTCATATTGCCCTGCGGTTAATGGTACTTAATTAAAGAACGGCAACTTAAAGATCAAGAGATACCCGTTCAGCATCAATAGCGTGCCGAGTGATGCGGAAACAAGTGCAAAATAAAATATCTGGCGAGAGGCAGCTAGTATCGAGATTGATGCCATGACAATGGATATCTGCAGCAAAACCTCGGCATAGTCGAAATAGGGGTCCTTGCTGAGGTACTTATCCCGCTCTGCCTCAAGATGTTTGGCCTCATCTTCTATTATTTTCTTCTCCTCACCATATCGCGCTTCTTCCGCGTGCATGTCTCTGAGCATTGCCTCATATCGCTTTTTTGCCTCCGGTTTCATTCCCGCGCCCCGCTCAAGAAGGTCCACTTCTATCCGTAGTCCGTTCGTTTTATAGAGATGTTCCCGCAGGACTTTTGATTGGTAAAAGGCCCACTGGTCCGAGGCCTGCTGTTGTGAAAGCAGCAGTTCTTTCATGGCATTGTTGCCGCCCAGCGAACTGATGGCGAGTAGCACTGCGAATATTGCCGTGGTCAATGCAACGTGTTTTGTAAACTTCTTTGCTTTGATTTCTTCGAGCTCTTCAAGATTGGGAAGTTCTACTTCAGCCATGGGCTGTATCCTCTCTATTTAACTTAGGAAGTGAGTAAATTGAGGCGCACCTTTTTAACCCGACATATTCCCAAGATTTGCCGGCTTTCGCTTCGCCCTGCTCGACCTACAAATTACTGCAATTAATTGAAATATTCAATAGTAGCATAGCAACCCCGGGTGCAGTAAACAGGAAAGAGTTGCCGACAGAAAACTTTTATCGCAAAATATTAATGATACAAATTGAATTCTGCACCTGCAATATAATTATATGAAACTCGACTTCACCTGCAAGCTTGCATGCGTGTTGACTAAAATTCAATGCAAACTACTACGTGAGAAATGATAATCCTATAAGGGGCAAATGAACGAGCGGCTGAAGCGCTGCTTTTGGCGTTTCGCCGTCGAACCGGTTGTTAGAACTTTTATCGAGATTTCATTATTTTGGAAATCTCATGGAATGATCACGCAAGCCTTGTCACGCCCTCGAAAACACTGTGAACAGCTATTGACTGGTTTCGCCCTTTATCCCAACCTATTTTGGCTTGATCGGCCCTCACTTGTTCTCACCGACATCTGAGAAGTTTGCACCTTCAGGCTTGCGGAGCCTTGTCGCCTGTTTATTCATAACAACTTACACAACTTATCAACGTTCCCCCAGGTCATAGCACAGATCGGACTGTCGTAAAAGCTCCGATAGGCTCCCCCAGCTTGGCAGCTCGCTCAAAACCTACTGCAGTGGCTAGAAACTGCGGCATCACTCACGTGAAAGAGCAGCCAGGATTTCGACCAAGTGGTCGATGTGAAACTGGATGTGGTGCTTGCCCAGCCCATTGATCATCCCATCAAGAGTTGGGTATTCGCCCAACGGAGAATCTTTCAGCTTCGGAATATGAGCTTTCCTTCCCAGTTGTTCATCGGTTAATTTCTCAGCGAAGTTGGCCACGCTTTGGTAATTCCTCTCGCACTCCGCGACAAGTTCGATGAGGCTCATGCGCGCCCGATTTTCGGTAAAGAACGGATTCCCGCTATCGAGATCTATCCTAGGGGTATCGCAGTCGACAAAGGCCCTGAGGATCGGCAGGTGTCCCACACCCTCGGGACCGCAAAGGTGGGAAAGAATCTGCTTGGGTGACCATCTGTCCTTCGGAGCGCGCAAGGCCAGATTCTCGTCCACTCCTCGGTATGCCTGTTTCAGAGCTTCTACTTTCTGCCGGACGTCTTGCGCCAACTGGTTCCCACGTGAAGTTGCCATGGTGTATCCTCCTTAGGCTCTGTTATTTCGAGGTACCTAACTAACTTTATCCAGAGCGAAGCAGAAGACCACGAGCGTCAGCTCGTGGATGAATGCGTCCCTTTTGTTTCCCTCTCCCTTTCAGGGGGAGTTAGGCACTCATTTCATAATAAACTTGCTATTCCACGCAGCCTGCTGCGTGGTCACCTTATAGAGGGAAGGGCAAGAGAAACCGCAGGTTTCTCAGTTGAAAATCTTTCCTTTATACCCCGTCAGCTTGCTGCGGGGTATTGATTGCTTGCCGAGGATATTGTTTCCTGGGTGAACAGAGGATTAAGAAACTGACCCAGAAGATCAAATTAGAAGGGATTTCACCTCGCTTAGAAGTGGAGCGAAAAAACCACAAATGATTATTGCAGCCCCAAGTGCTACCAGCATTATGTCACTCCTGTTAATAATTTTAATCATCCTGATGCGATAATCACTGTTTCAGGATGACACACACATGCAATGTTTCTTTCGAGGCCGGGCAGGATCTTCGCCTGCACCTCTTTCAAACCGCATCTTAACATTCAATTAAAGGCTTGGTAAGTTTCAAAAGATTTTGCACATTGCGCTTAAATTATCAGGCCAGTAGCCTGTGAAACTCTTAACAGCAATTTCAAGATGAGGAAATTTTATCATATATTTCATTTTTCTTCTTCCGGATACTGGGCGAGCTCCATAAGGATTCCGTCAGGGCCATGAAAATACACGAGGCGCTTTCCCGTTTTTTCCCAGGTCCGGATCGGGCTCAAAAACTGAATGCCGAGCTCCGAGAGCCGTGCAACCGTATGTTCAATGTCTTGAACGGAAAAAGCGAGGTGACGGAAACCGATACGACCCGGATGACCGCACTCCGGGTCGGACAGGAGTTTAAGGCTGCTGAAGTGCAGGAGTTCTATAACGAGTTGACTCGTCTGATGCTTCATCCCTACAAACGAACCGGCTGCCCCCTTGATGCCGGTCACGGACTCGAGGAATGAAGCGTCGAGCGTCGATCGGATCGACTCCTGAAATCCGAGGATCTCAAAAAAATTCCTGCTTTTTTCAAGATCAGTAACGACAATCGCAAGGTGATCGATTTGTTTTATCATGACTGATCTCCTCGGATTTCCGGGCGACCCTGCCTTCCCTGAAGAGCCCGGAGCGAGCGAAAGATCACGGGGACGGTGACCATCGCGCTGAGAACGATCCACTCCACTCTGTTCGGATCGCCGAAGTACCTGTTTAGCCGCAGAGTCGTGACTGCAATGACAGCGTAATACAGCATGTCGCCCGCGATCGCAAAGGCCCAGCCCATAAGGAATCCATGGCCGGCGGCCAGCGCCGAGGCCCGTCCAGTCATCGGGTCGGCGCCAAAGGAGATCATAACGAGCGTAATGGGACCTGCACCGGTGCCCTTGAAATGGTCCGTGCCGCGCTCCATTGCAGCCTTCATCCTCGCGCTGAAACGGGCGAGAAACTGGACTTTCCCCCCCAACCATGCTAGAAGCTGAAGAACCGGCTCAAATGCGAGGGCCAGCATCACATCTGAAACTAAATAGAGCCCAGCGGTCACGGGCCAGACCAGACCTTTGGACTGGGCAAGCAATACGCCTGCTGGGATTCCGCCCCCGACAGGGATAAGGAAGAGCATCAACACGGTAAGCATGCTGAATACTAACAAAAGTGCCGACTGAAGGCAAGTGGAAGGGCGGTTTGGTTTTTAATTTTTTAGACATGCCGGTGTTACTTTATATTGCATCACTCGGCTTGCGTCGACGTTAACATATTCGAGGCGAAACATGCATTTTCGAGAAAGCCGTCATGCTGTGACCTTCAGGATGCAAAGTTGTATGAAAACTTCATTTCGTATTCGTTGATTGTCTCGTGAACTCCCTTCTGCCAAACCCACCTACAAGAGTGGAATGGACAATTCATCAACGGACATGCATTATTCTGTTTGTATCTTAGCATTAGCCATGAGTTTAGGGTGCGGGCGTCTTTTGCCGGCCCTCTCAAACGACAAGTTATAAAAATGTATCTTTGAAATAAATTCCACTCAGCGAATCCTGAATTCAGAATTCTATTTTCCTTCGTCTTTGCTATCTCTTTCGATGAGGATATTTGAGCCAGATAAAATCGGATGTCGTGATACTTATTTTATGTCTATTGTCTCTTAATCAATTCCGCGTCAGGTAGGCTGTCGTTACAGGCAGGGGCTACATATTTAGCTTGCTCTTTTATCTACCTGTATTTCGCCAGTAGCATACTCGGCAGTTGATCCGGTCTCTCATCTCCCATATTAAGGTCATTGTCAGTGAGCACACCGCTATTTACTGCGCTTCTTCATTGCTTCCAGCCGTCCTGCCATGTGTTTTATGCATGCTTCTTATGCCCCTTTTAGTTTCTTCCACATTCATCGAGTGCTTCTCAAATACCTTGCGGAAATGGAAACCGTAGATCGAGAGGGTGACGGCCTGCCGAAAGAGGCTGGGACGTCTGGATATCGTCCAGAACAAAAGCCTCCAATAATGGAATCTTTCTTTCCCGAAGATCCCGAGGACGACAATGGACCTGAAGAACGCGGCCAGGTAGTTGGGCCGAAATCGAAAGGGTATCTTTTTTTTTCTTTGGGGGGCATATTCCTTCAGAAATGTCCTGACCCTTTCATAGTAGCATCTGGGTGAATAGAGGGTGCTGAGTACCCTCTTGTAGCCTTTGATCAACAGGTCATAGTCCATTCTGGGGATAAAATTGGTCGCGAAATCCGTATTGTCCCCCGAGGTCTCGTTCAACAGTCGTTGCTCCTTTTTGAGTCTCTCGTAGAGTTTCGTGCCTGGAAGGGCAATGAGAATGCCTACCATTGCCGTTACGACCCCACTCGCCTGGATAAATTTGATCTGGGTGTCGAAAATCGTAGGGGGGTCGCTGTCGAAGCCAACAATGAATCCGCCCTGCACCTCGATGCCGGATTTCTGGATATTTCTGACACTGGCCAGGAGATCGCGGTTCTTGTTCTGGAATTTGCTGCATTCCTCCAGGCTCTGCTCATGCGGGGTCTCGATGCCGACGAAGACGACATCGAATCCTGCCCTGACCATCATCTCCATGAGGTCTTTATCATCGGACAGTTCTATGGATGCCTGCGTATTAAAAGTGAAGGGCTGCTTTCTCCTGTCCAGCCATTCGATGATGGCAGGAAGAATCTCCTCCTTCAGCTTTTTTTTGTTCCCGATAAAATTGTCATCAACAAAGAAGACCTGGCCTCTGAACCCTGATGCGTAAACACTTTCGAGCTCCCTGATGATCTGGTCTTTACCTTTTGTGCGCGGTTTGCGGCCGCAGAGCAGGGTAATGTCACAAAACTCACAGTTGAAGGGGCAGCCTCGGGAATACTGGATATTGATTGAGGCATAGCGCTTCATATTGATGAGCCCCCAGAGCGGGATGGGCGTATCCTGTATGTTGGCCCACTGATCAGTGGTATAGAAATGGCCTGCGGCTCCATTCCGGAGATCTTCCAGAAAAAGGGGCATGGTGATTTCGGCCTCGTTCAGCACCAGATGGTCTACATCCCCGAACGTCTCATATTCGGTCGTGAAAAGAGGACCGCCGGCGACAACTCTGACGCCGGCTGCCTTGCATCTCGCAATCACTCCTTTCGCCGATTCCTTCTGGACAGACATCGCGCTCACAAAGACGAGATCAGCCCATTTCAGGTCGTCGTCATGCAGTCTTTCCACATTCATATCGACCATTTTTTTCCCCCACTCTTCAGGAAACATCGCTGCAATGGTCAATAAACCGAGGGGTGGACTGCTCGCCTTTCTGTGAATGAATTTCAGGGCATACCTGAAACTCCAGAAGGTGTCAGGGAATTCGGGATAAATGAGCAGTGCTTTCAATGAACCCTCCTATCCATCTATTTGTTCTCTCTCGCTTGAAGAGGCTCTTCATGGATTTATATACCACTGATTCCTCTGGTCTTTGTTATAAGTCGTTCCTCGGTCACTCAGCTATTCACAAAATCCTGCAGCCATCCATAGCGCCTGTCCCGGCTGGATTGAAGGAAAATATAATGACAGAAAATAAGAATATCGAGAATGGCCTCGTTGATTTTATGGTCTCTAACTTTCTCGAATGATTAATTAAAGCCTGATTACCTCTGAAGTCGTAACAATCAGCAACTCTATATTAGAATAGCAGGTTTTTACAGAGATGTTGGTGCCTAAAAGATAAAGCGGAAATACTTTTCGCCCTTGAAGAAATATCGAAGGTTTCCAAGATTGGCAACTCGAGCGCCTCAGGAAAATATTTCTGTGGAAGTTACGAGTTGAAACTTAGAATATCGACATGGCTCTGCTTTTCACATGTATAGGAAGCATTCTGTAATTTCAGGAAAATATAATTGTCACGGGCTACAGCTCGTATTATGTAGTTGACTCACGAGACCGCTAATATGACATGTGGCCTTATCACTCTTGTCTCTGGATATTTTGGGGTGTATTAACAGCAGGTGAGTTTATTTTCGAGGTCACCTCATACATTTCCAACTTATCAGAGGGGTAGGGTTTTAACATCTTGATCAGCAAGGAGGGATCCACTATATCGTTACGTAACCAGTCCGCATACTCATCATCAGGTAGGATTACCGGCATTCGACCATGTATTGGCCTGATAAGATCATTCGACTCTGTTGTGATAATTGTATTAGTACAGATTTCTTCACCATCGGGTGATATCCACTTATTATAGAGCCCCGCCATTGCAAATGGCTGCTCAGATTTCAGACGAATGAGATAGGGTTTCTTGATTTTACCCTCTTTTTTCCATTCAAAGAAGCCGTCCGCTAGTACGAGGCATCGTTGCTTTTGAAAAGCCGTCTTGAAACTTGGTTTTTCTGCCACTGATTCAGCCCGAGCGTTAATCATCTTGTAGCCATCGGAGATATCCTTGGCCCAGGAGGGAAGGAAGCCCCATCGTGACTTTATCAGCTGCCGTTTCCCCTTGTCTATGGCTATGATAATATCTTGGCTCGGTGCGACGTTATAACTGGGTTTGTAATCGATATTCCATTCGACAATTCCAAATAACTTTGCAATGATCTCGATGGCGCTATGGATTTCGAATCTTCCGCACATGGCTTATCCCCAATAAAAGCATTGGAAAAAGATCACATTACCGTCCTTCATATGTCGAGCTATGTCCTCGATGCATAAACCAGTTATCTCTATAGATTTTCGCTAGATCTTTTGATTGAATGACTATCAGATTCTCTGCATTATTGTATTCTGCGGCTTTCGTGAAATTGAAACTGCCGGTTACCACAATATCCTCGTCTATGATCATTGTCTTGTTGTGGGCAATTGCATGTTCAGCGTCAATAAAAGTAGGGATCCCCATATGGGCTGTGAAGTCCGCGGACGAATAGTTGCCTTTATGATTCCTAATAGATTTGTCAAGAATGATTTCGACATGAACACCCCTCTTATGGGCATCGACAAGAGACTTAGCGATATCTCTTGATGTGAAGGAGTATGCCTGGACGAGTACTTCAGACTTTGCTTTGTTGAGAGCAGCTACTATCGCTTCAGTACAGCCTCCCCGAGGGCTAAAATATACTTGCATAGGGGCATTGGTGAGCGTAAGGTCTTTTGTGAATCCGGTAATGGGAAGAGAGAGTATAAGCAGAAGCAGAATGAGTTTTGATTTCATTGTCATTTCCCCGTAATAAAGAACCTTACTATTCTACCTAGAATAGTTATGCCCACGGCAATGCCTATAACTATCGCAAGAAAAATAGCAAAATAGAGAGCCAACTTGAAGACCAGATAAAACAGCGGGAATAAAACTACGCACAATACTATCGTCAGGCAACCGGTGGCAAAATCTTTTTTTTCTAACATGAGGTAGCTTGTCCTTTTCCTTTTTATATGGAGCCTATTGCAGATTATAACAGAAGAGGGCTGATGAAAGAAGAGGTAGTATTACTTGGCAGCAAATACCAGGTTAGAATGAACGCGTCTGATAAAGTTTCACATATTCTCGATAAACGTCAAGAAGTCAGGTCTAAACGCATAGATCAGCGCAGATGAATGTCAAAAGGAGAAGTAAGCTTCCCAGTCGACCATGCATGTCTGCTGATGTGAACGGCTGCATCAAGAAAATATCTCTTTGAGCCGGTGCCGTTCAAAAGATAGAGAGATCTTATTTTGGAACCCTATCACACCATGTTCGCTTTTCACATTTAGGACAATAGAGAGATTTGCGATTAAAGCCTCCGCTGATCCCTGTAAGGTTCTGAAACATGGAAGTGGAAAAAGTTGTACCGCATGTACTACAGCGCCATTTAAACGTGATGGAATTCCAGTAATTGAAAGCAAGAAGTCCTGATATGGCGCAAAAAATGCCCAACAAAAGGGGCGTAGGCTCAAAAATCAAAAGGAGTACACCGGTGATAAATAAAACTATGCTTACCACAAAATAAAAAAGATTCTTCACGATTTTATCCTAGTCTCATGTCTTCCTGATATAAGCATTCAAGCCGATAATCACCGGCTTGCCATCAATTTTCACATCTGTTTCTTTGTTTCCCCTCGTACTTGCAACCACAAGTGTTTTCCCCGATGCGCTTGGCGTCGGTGTTTCAAGGTCAGCTGTGATGATGAGTTTATTACCTTCGATTTTTGCGGTGATTGACATGGGAACCTCCGATATTGAGATGGGGGACATTATATCAAAGTAAATACACGAGAGTGAATTAAATTCTAGTGGTTACGAGATGGAATTTGCTCATGTGCATCGTGCTTTAGGGCGTCGGTTTCAACGCAACCGCTGTGACAACCTTCCGGTAATTATCTTGGTTAAGGCTTGTAATACATGAGTTCCCGAGCAAAAGGGGATACGTCATGGATGAGCTTCTTTTGTTCCTCCGCGGTCATGGGCTTGAATGAATGGGCAAATTCTATATTCTGCTCGAGTTGTTCGATGTCGTCGCAGCCGATGACAACGTTTGTTACAGGCTGGGAGAGGGCATAGTGCAGGAAGGGCTCCATACTGATGTACCACGGCAGGCGAGAGGCAAATCCGCGCAAGTAGACTTTCATGCCGATGATTCCCATGTTTTTCTCACGAGCCAGAGGCAGGACGGCCTCGATAAAACTGTTGTGCTTCTGTTCCGCGGGATTTACCGGCATCAATACCGTATCGAAATCGAACGATTTGATGCATTGTCTTATTACCGAGGGATCTTGATGGCCTGTGATGCCAATGAAACGGGTTTTCCCCTGTTGCTTTGCTTCGACAAAGGCCTCGATAGCGCCACCGGGACCGAAAATTTCTGCAATATCCTCTTCCTCCCTCACGTCGTGTACCTGCCAAAGATCCAAATGGTCGGTCCGCATGTTCGTTAGAGTCTCATGCAGATGGGCAAGCGCGCCTTTTTTGCTCCGGCTATGAGATTTGCTCGTAAGGAATATATCCTTCCTCCGCTCGCCGAGAGCTTTCCCGTAATAGGCTTCGCTTCCCGAGTAAGCCCTTGCCGATTCACAGTAGGTGATGCCCAAATCCAGGGCCCGGTTGATCAATGTGCGGGCTTCTTTCTCCCGTCCGACGGTTCTGAGGACGCCCTCACCGCCAAGGCCTAGGATAGTGACGTGCTGCCCGGTTTTGCCTAAGATTCGAGTACGTAGGGACATGACGAAATTATATCACAGCCAGTCGTTTAATGAATGCTTCCTTCGTTTTGATCTATGTTGACAAATCCGAGGAACAATAGCGCATAGAATAAAACACAATCTCAAGCTGAGGGAGATCCAAGTAAATGCAACATGACGACTATTAGCCAAGCACATGACGCATCGATACAGCGGAGAATAAAAGAGCTCATCATGTTCATAACTCGAGAGCCATTGGTTCAAGATGGCCCTTGCTAAAAATTTATTATGGGTGCAGTTTCACTGCAGCTTTTGTCTTCTCTCCTTTATAATCCTCGTCCGATGTCTCTGCCACCGAACTAGGCATTCATAGCTTAAATCTGCAGCTATATCTGACTCTAAACCACCCGCTGATTTGCTTGCGTTTTTACTTGAATTGTCCTATTCTCAATATATACTTACTTCTTATTCTAAAGGACTTATGAAAAAACAAGTGGAGTATTTGCAGAAGTTGTTTTACGATATTTGGAATGATTTTGGAAGCGTCTATCTCATCGTGAAATATTCGAGCAATACAAGTATCGGAAAACGTGGCTTTTCTGAAGAAGAGATGAAAAAAGGACTGGTTCTTGTTTTTAATAATAAGACCAACAATAAATTGGACTGGGATGCTGAGGGAAATGTCACTTGCCTTCTCGCTTTTGGCACCCGGAAAGAAGACATATATATTCATCACGATGACTTGATGGGAGTGTTTTCACCGGAGGCCGGAGTTCAGTTTGTGAGAAACGATATAAGCAAAGAACCTGCGGCATCGCCCGATAAGGGCGCCGTGCACGATGATAAAAAACAGGTTATTTCGATGAGCAATTTCAAGAAGCGAAAGACGCGCGATTAGCATTGACCGGTAAAGGTGGAGTATTTTTGTTTTTTTAAATATTCACTTTAATCATTGGTATATATTCGATGTCCTATAACACAAAATTGGAAGAGAAGATCGACGCTGCAGTCAATCGCTGGCAGAACGTGGAAAAGAAGAAGCTTTTCGGCGGCGTTTGCTACCTGCTTAAGGGCAATATGGCGTTCGGCATCCACCAGGACTTCTTGATCGTGCGCATGGACAAGGAGCTGGGGCGGCAAAGCCTTAAGGACGCTCATGTGCAGCCTTTTGCCATCACTGGAAAACCCATGGCTGGATGGGTCATGGTCAAGGAATCGGGATGGAAGAGCCCGGCGACGCTAAGAGAATGGATCGATGTTGGCAAGCAGTTTGCTCTATCGTTGCCGGAGAAGAAAGGGAAGGCGAAGACAAAGAAGACGAAGACATTGAAGGAATATAAAGCTTGAATCTATCACTGTTGAAATGCTGATCTCCGACAGCTTAATCGGGTATGAATCTATGATGGCGCTAAATCCAAGTCAGGTGATGGAGATATTTTCTCGTTATGCAGTATTGTTTATTCTGGGTGGTGTCGTTTTCTTCTGTGTCTGGCTAATCACGATAATAGATATTGTAGGCGGTGATTTTAAAAATAACGCCGATAAAATCATATGGTTCTTTTTCGCTGTCTTAATCCCACCAATAGCGATTATGCTTTATTGCTTCATCGGCAGAGCACAAAAGACAGCTTCAGGTGTTGAACACAAGCGACATCGATCACAGGTGAGATATAGGGATATCGGGCGAGATGAGTGAACTTTCCATCATATTTGATGCTTACATGAGGAGAATTAGTAATTTGCTTCGCGGCCTTCATGTCCAGAAGAATCGGTTGGAAATTCAGAAGGTTTCAGAAATGTACGATATCGCGTTGTAACAAGCCATCCAAACCCTGAAACCTGAACTTCATTCTATAAACTAACGCAATTGTTGCTGCCTATTCTCTCCTGATCAAATTCCCAGGCACTACTAGACCACTCCAACCGTGTCACTATACGTGAATGCCGCTGTTCGAGATTTCATCGAATCCCGATTTTTATTCCGGTGATATACTTATATAAAGTAGATTCCTCAGTACACTGACATGGAAAAGACCTTGATTTGAGATATAATTGTGACATAAGACAGGCGGAGAAATAAACTGGCAGCCGAATATGTTGGAATGTCGAATGTTAAGCGTGTCAAGAAAGGGATGACCCTACAAAAAATGGCACGATCAAGGATCTTACGCGACCTCGCAGGTTAAAATGGCGCTGGTTCTTCTCGTTTGGCCAAGCACGCAACTAATGCTGGATGGTGTATTGAAATTGTATCTTATTATGTGAAACAATAACGTTGAATATACGGGAAATCGGAAAACAACTACATAACAGAGGGAAAAAAAGGAGGGCTATATGAGGCACACATCCAGAATTGGGATTATTGTTTTCGCAATGGTCACAGCAATAGCCACGGCATGCACAACTGCCCCTCTACGTATAGAGGGGTCTTCATCTGAAATCCGTGCCGCTGAAGAGGCAGGGGCGGCTAAAGTACCTAAGGCCTCTCTCTATTTGCAACTTGCCAAGGAGGAACAGGAACGCGCTAATGGGCTGGCCGCAAAAGGTGAGAAAGAGAAGGCCATGTCGATGCTGTCGCGGTCCAACGCTGACGCTGACCTGGCTGTCGCACTCTCTCGCGAGGACGCTGAAAGATCAGAGGAGCGAGCAGCAGTAGAGCGTGTGCGCCAACTTCGGCAAGACAACCCATGACTTATTCATGACTTAAAAGGAGGCTTTCATGAAAACGATACAATTATTTCCCCTAGCCGCTCTCATCACGCTCTTCGTAGGTTGCGCAACGCCTAAGCCGCCAGTTGAACTCGTCGACGCTCGTACGGCCTACCAACGCGCAAGCGAGGGCCCGGCGGAGCAACTCGTGCCTGCGGAATTACACAGGGCGCATGAGGCACTCGACCTTGCGGAACAGTCATTCCGGAAGGAACCCGACTCGTTCAAAACTAAAGATCTCGCTTACGTCGCCCAGCGCAGGGCTGAACTGGCGGAAACGCTTGCCGCAATAGCCGCCGACGAGGCAGACAAGGACAAAGCGAACGCTGATTTCGAGAAGCAACAAGCCGAAATAGTAAAGAAGAAGCAGCAGGACTTGATCGAAGCTGAGAAGCGGACGACTGAAACGCTTGCCGCAATGGAAGTAGAAAAGGCGAATAAGGAAAAAGCGGATGCTGAAATGAAGGCGGCAGCCGCGCAGGCAGAACTCTCCAAACTCGCTGATGTCAGAGAAGAGGAGCGTGGACTGGTCGTCATGCTCTCCGGGAGCGTTCTCTTTCGTTCAAACGAGTCGACCTTGTTGCCAACCGCAGTTGCGAAGCTTGATCAAATGGCCAAAGCGATGCTGGCAGTTGGCGAACGCAACCTCATTGTGGAGGGTTACACCGATTCACGGGGCTCCGATTCATACAACCAAGAGCTCTCGCAACGTCGGGCCGATGCAGTCCGCGATTACCTCGTGGAGAGAGGCTACCCGGCTGACCGTATCCAGGCACTCGGAAAGGGTAAGAGCAGCCCGATCGCCGACAACAGTTCAGCAGAGGGACGCGCAAACAACCGACGCGTCGAGATCATCATCGAGCGTGAATCGCCGTCATCCAAACCGTAGTCCGAAAAGAGGAATTACCTAATCCCGGCTTAAGCCGAATGAACATGCAATCGTCACCAGGAGGCATTTATCATAGAGCACCACAATGAATATCCAAGGGAGCACAAGAATATCACACAGGACAGGGTTTGCGTGGTTATGTACCTTCCCTGTGGAGCACCGGGTGCATTTTTGGTAAAGAGCGTCATTGTGTCGCCATGATGTATTTCTATGCTAATTTCGGAAAAAGCCATTACGTTGCTCGAAGGGCATGCTTCAGAGGATGAACTTAGGACAGTTGATGCGCTCGCTGTAGCAACGGCGCTCTGGGAAGACGATATTCTCGTGAGCGCGAACTATAAGCACTATAAAAAAAATAGCCTGACTCGATGTGAGCAAATTTGAACCCTGAGACAGTACAAACGGGGACCCGCATGACAGAGGAATATACGCAAAAGTCTCAATTTTTAGCACGTAGGGCACTTTAGTGACGTGTTCCTGGTTCGTGTGCTACCCGACGTCCCTTGAGAACCGGTGATCAACGAAATTGAAGCCCGTGTTAGTCTTAATCGATTGGCGAGATTAAAGCTTGGCCGCTCGCTCCGATAAAATATGACTCGTACTTCACACGTTAATCCTATTGGGCGGAAGCCACTCATTATTTGATGACTTTCCGCTCCTTCCGTCCCGTCGGGCAATTAGATTATCGTAAAGCGGTGAATTGCATGGGGCAACCTCGGGAATTCATACCCGTTACAATCGACAAGAGCCACATCACTACCATAGGCGAACGGCTTTACGCTGAGAGCATAGAGTTTGTGCGTGAGCTGGTGAACAATGCGTACGACGCCGACGCGGAACTCGTAGAGATCATGATGACCGACGATGCAATCGAGATTCGCGATAACGGCTCGGGGATGGATATTGAAGGTCTCAAGCAGTACTTTAATATCGGCTCGCAGCAGAAGCTCTCTTCACCCAAATCCCCTAGATTCAACCGGGATCGTATTGGCATGTTCGGTATCGGTAAATTTGCCAGTCTTTCTGCCTGCAAACGCTTCGAGGTGATTACGAAGCGCGAAGACTTCGTTGGGCGAGTGATCTTCGATAAAGAACAGTGGGAGCAGTCGCAAGACGCGTGGCAGCTTCCCTTCGAACGACTCCCGGCTGATTTCCGCAAACTGAACGGCACCACAGTGATACTCATCGGTCTGGACAGGATATTCGCTACTAAAGACATCGAGGCAAAGATCGTCGAGGGCACGCCCATCAAGGCGCCGCACTTTAAGGTCAGGATTAACAACCACACAGTTCAGCCCCGAAGCCTCACTGGCCAAAAGGTGACAGTTATCGACGGTACTTCTTTCGGCCCTGTGACTGGAGAAATCGTGATTTTGCCCGAGACAGCGGCACAGACAAATGATCTCGGCATTGAGGTAAAAGTAAAGCAAGTAACCGTGCGAAGAGAGCTTTTCGGCATGGAAACCTGGGGACGGGCAATGGCCAGGATATCCGGCGAGGTCAACGCGGACTTCCTTCCTGTCACAAGCGACCGCACAGGTTTTCTCAGGGACTCTGCCGAGTATAAGGAATTTCTTATCGTGATGGGTAAGGTGATGGAAGACATCAAGGTATTCCTCCAGAAGCTTATTACAAAGAAGGAAGGAAAGCGCGTTAGCCGGGCCCTAAAGGACGCACTCCAAAAGATTTATCGTTCCCTTGTATTAAACCCGGACCTCTCACCATTCGGTGCGCTTCCTTTAGGCGACGAAACCAAGGGCGTCGGTGGCGCAGCTGAAATACCGCAGAAAAGGGAAAGACTCTCCGAAAGCGAGGTTAAGCTAGCAGGCCAGCTCGTGGGAGAGCAGGCACCGCAACCTGAAAAAAAGCGCAAAAAAAAGCCCAAAGTAAAAATACTCACGCCGAATGCCATCATCAAACGGATCAAGTTCGGCGAAACTGGGGTATCCTGTGTCGTAGATAGCTTCGGCGAGGAAGGTCCTGAGACCTTCTCCGAAGAGACGACTATCTACATTAATCGGGATCATCCCTTATACAAGCGGGAATCTGGAAAAATTGAAACCCACACGTTAAACCTTGCTCGCCTTATCACCCAGGAGATAGCCCTCATGAAGGATCCCCGTAATCCCCGGCAGGCATTCGAGCGCCAGAGCAAACTCTTGAAGGATGCGTTCATCGATAAGGAAGCATAAGGTGGGTGCTAAGTGAGGAATTGCTAATCAGGCCCTGTCTTGTAGGACACTTTTTGAAGTTGTATGAACCGACGGTTTAATACTTTTGGACCCTCTCCACTTTGCCACCGATAGATTTACACGTTGTAAGTCAATCATGTCTCGAACCGCTCTGTGATGGCCTTGTGCGAAGCCATCATAGGTGTCGACAAAGCGGCTTTTCTCATGTTAAGAGCAATCGAAGACAATCTTAGAGACTTTCTTGTCGGAGGAATGGTAGTAACAAAATATGGCAATCCTGTGCGGGGAACCGAAATAGAAAATCTGTGATACTGCTCCACGCCGAAGAAAGGTCTTGCGTCCAAATCTGCGAATACCAGAATGCACAAACGTCGCAATAGCCGGACCCGTTCCTTCTTATGCCCCGGAGCAAGTTTACCATTGCACCCTTAATACAAAAAGGGGCGAAGACTGTTTTTTCTCTGCTGTTAAACTGCAGTAAAAGCTGATCAACAGGGCTTTAAAGCTTTGGGAGATCTGGAAATAGCCTGCTATTTTCTACGTGTACTGGCACTTGCAAAGAGGGGGACTCATGATCGCAAAAGAACAGATTTTCCAGATCGTTACGCTCATCCTAACCGTCGGATTGCTCGATGCCTTAGAGCGAAATCGCCCCCGTTTTCCTGTAAACCGCAAACTCAACCTTAAACTGAACATTATTGCAATCCTCGTGGTCATCTTCGTCGGAGAGTTCTGGAAGGCAGCCCTAATAAAGGGATTCAATGACCTGAATATGTCGGGTCTGCTAGCTTTTGACAGAACAAAGAAGATGCCAAGCGTGGCAAAGATATTGATGGCAATGATTGTCGCTGACTTTTGTCTCTACTGGGTCCATAGGAGTATGCACCGACGACGAATTCTATGGCTTACGCACGTCTTCCATCACTCTATCGACGAGCTCTGGTGGCTCTCAGGGTCAAGAACGAGCTTTGTACATCTTCTTATTTTCTCCGCTCCCCAAATTTTTATTGTTTACTATGTATTTCATATGACTCCAATAGAATCGGGCATCGCCTTCTCAATCGGGGTGATCGTCAATGTCTGGATCCATACAAACCTATCGGTAGACTTGGGCCAGCTGGAATGGCTCATCATTACTCCGAACTTTCATCGCATACATCACGCAGCACGGGGGCATTCGGGAAAGAATCTCGGATTTGTTTTGACCATTTGGGACAGGATGTTTAGCACTTACGCAAATCCCCGGACAAACGAGGATATTTTTGCACTTGCCTCTGTTTCAACGCATGGGCGCCTTCTCCGCATGATAGTTGGTATCTGAAAGAGTGCAAATGCGTTACTTATTATCGCGGGGCTCGGAAAAGTATCGCTGATGTATGCCTCTATGCGGTGGTACTCGGGATAAAGTTTTCGTGGAGAGTAAATAGCTTGTTGCTCAAATGCCAGCGTAGCCGTTTATGGTCGCCCATATGGGATAGTGCCAGACTGACTATCGGGATTTACGATCTCGCGGGATGATCGGATGCCGAGGCTGTAGCATATAACAGCAGGGAGACCATCATCGACGGCTCAAAAGCTGCCTGGCCTTTCCGTCACGGCGGTGTTTTCGGTAGAACGCCGTAAGAGCCATTTCTGCTACAACGTCAAGGACCATCCAAACGAGGTCCTTGGATGGAAGCCACTCCTGCAAGGCGGCAGGAGATATACCTGCTCTCGGTTACAGTCTTTGAAAGATTAGGCCATCGAGCTCTCCTTATATGCATGATGGCCAATACCATACTCTTCGTATAACAATTTAAGTGATTTGTGTAGCAGGTTCTGTTATAATGCTTATGTTATCTATTCCCTTACCAATATGTAGCCTTCCTGATGTTGTTGAAGTTGCAATCAATTGAAACACCAAAACTTCATCGCATATTCTTATTTTTTACGCCTGCATTTGAAACTATTAGTGCTCAATTCTCTCCGAAGTCTGCATGCCTTAAAACACCTTCTTTTCTGCTTTATCTTGTCGAGAAATTCGATTATACTTTTTTATTAAACAAATAAAGTTCATCACCACATCAGTCAAATGTTCAAAAAGCCCGCAAAGGCATAGTAATGGCCGATGGTATCTATATACATGCTCTTTTACCCAGGATAAATCGGGCGTAATGAGATTCGTTTGTGTTGAAGCAGCAGAAAAAGATTTTAATAGCCTGAAATAAAAACATATAATCGTTCGATTCTAGCGGACCGCGAATCCGCAGTGCTTAACCTGGGGAGTGTAGATTTTATGCCATTAAAAAAACTTCTCTTTGGAAGACGCCTACGGACCGAAGAGGAACAGGCCGAACAAATAGGACTCTCGTCAGGCATACCGGTAGTCGGCCTGGATGCCCTCGCCTCGGCCGCATACGGTCCCGAAGCAGCGCTCACTATGCTGCTGCCTTTGGGGACTTTAGCGGTCGTGTACATCGGCCCGATCACCATACTCATAATTGCCGTGCTTTTCTCCGTTGCCATTTCTTATCGACAAACGATTGTAGCATACCCACAGGGAGGTGGCTCCTACACTGTCGCAAAAGAAAACCTTGGGGTGGTTCCCGGGCTCCTGGCGGCGAGCGCACTTTGTATCGATTATGTGCTGAATGTGGCGGTAGCAATCTCGGCAGGTGTCGGTGCCCTGGTGTCCGCCATGCCGGCGTTACTACCCTACACGCTTCCGTTTTGTCTGATCATTCTGGCGTTTCTTACGATAGTGAACCTGCGAGGCATTCGTTCTGCTGGTTTGATCTTCATGTTGCCTACCTACCTGTTCATTGGTTGTCTCGGAACCACCATTTTCGGAGGCATCGTTAAGACACTTCTCGCACACGGCCATCCTCTTCCTGTTGAACAACTACCGAAGATTACATCGTCGTCTTCTGTGGCAACCGTCTGGCTGCTGGTACGTGCCTTCGCAAGCGGCTGTACCGCTCTCACCGGTGTTGAAGCCGTCAGTAACGCCGTCCCCATCTTTCGTGAGCCACGCATTCCTCTGGCCAGGCGGACGCTGACGATTATTGTGACAATTCTGGCATTTCTTATCGCTGGTGTTGCCTTCTTGTCTCATAGCTATGGGATCACGGCCACACCTCCGGGCCAGGCGGGGTACCAGAGTGTTTTATCCCAAATGGTCGTAGCGGTCTCTGGTCGGGGCATTTTCTATTTTGTCAGTATGGCAGCGATCCTTATGGTTGTATCGCTGTCGGCCGATACTAGTTTTACTGATTTTCCTCGCGTTTGCCGTCTGCTTGCGCTTGATCAGTTTCTGCCCGCCGTGTTCGCTCACCGGGGGCGGCGGTTGGTTTACTCATATGGCATAGTCGCTCTGTCTCTGTTATCCGGCATTTTGCTGGTTGTGTTTGGAGGGATCACCGACCGGTTGATACCGATGTTCGCAGTCGGTGCTTTCACGGCATTCACTCTTTCGCAGCTCGGGATGGTCTTTCATTGGCGTCGGTCTCGTGAATCGCATGCTGCGCGCTCCCTTCTTCTGAACGGCGCAGGCGCAATAATTACGGGCCTGACGCTTGTCATTATTACAATATCAAAATTCCTGGAGGGTGCATGGTTGACGATCCTCGTAATTCCATTGCTTATCCTATTGTTTATAGCAGTACGACGTCGGGAAAATAAGATTGCACGGCAGGTTGACGATTTCGGGCCATTGAAAATTCCCCACCTTTCTCCACCAATCATTGTGATTCCGGTGCAGCAACTCGACCGCTTGACCAGAAAGGCTCTGTGTTTCGCCCTCAGCCTGTCGCCCGATATACGAGCGGTCCAGATTCTTGCCGAAGAGATGAAGACCCAGGATTTTTCTCATCATTGGAGGGATTTGGTGGATCGGCCAGCGCAGGAAGCTGGATACAATTCACCGAAGCTCGTTGTCATCCCCTCCGCCTATCGGGAATACTTCGGCCCGTTGCTCGGGTACATCAAGCATCTCGGTATCGCCAATCCTGGCCGTGATATTGCGGTCATCGTTCCCGAGCTTGTAGAGAAAAGATGGTACGACTTTTTGTTTCCCCACAGGGCTTTGCTTCTAAAAAATCTGCTGCTCCTCAGTGGAGGTCCCCACGTCGTTATCATTAACACACCTTGGTATTTGCGTGAATGATCGCTGCCATTGTTGACCGCGCGATAAGCTGTACAATTTACGCGAACTATGGGTGATATTGCAACTTTGTAGCTGATCTTCACAGATTGCGCCAGATTTATTTCTCAACATTATCTACCTGTAGCTGCTGAAGTTGCCATTCTTACCTGAATTCATTAACGTCTGCCGTAAAAACCCCACTTGATATTATTGATATGGATGGTAAGGCGGGCCTAAAGTGGTGGCATATTGAATACGAATGTCACACCGAGCTCTTACTTATGCATGTCCCAATTGCAAATATAAATTGCGCCATTAATCTATATTCTAATCAAGGGGGAAACTTATACCCATGAGTACGAAGGAGACACGGAGCATGGCTTGACTGGCGAGTATATGGCCCACGACTTTTGCTTTGTGCGAGACCCGTGGTTGGTATGGCTTCACGCACTATCCGATGTCCTGACCGGAATCGCCTACATTTCTATTCCCACCGCAATATAGGAAGCGGTAACGCGCTCTTGCTCATCTTTTTGTCGCCTATGGCCACCGGGGTACGATTACTTATAGTTTGGAGTCTGCCGGAGCCGGCTACAGTATCGGAAAGGCGACTAGGGATACAGTGTTCGGGAAATTTTAAAGAAAAGACTGCTAAGTCATTCTCAGTATCCGTCTAGCGTGTTTTCTATATGGGGATATACCAGTTAGTCCCGAATTCTAGAGGACCCGTAAGGTGATATTGATCACAGATTATAATCTCTCAATCCTATACTATGATACTGATAAAACAGGTGGGATTTTGATATGACGTGGGCTTGCATGATATGTTGGCGGAACCGGCCGTCCGGTCGAATACGGATAACGGAGGATAAAAGATGCTAAAACAAGAAGGGATGATCGATGTCAAGGTAGCGGAGAAGAATCCCGTGGCGAGTGCAGTTAAAACCGCAGAACAGGGAATTAACACGATATGCAAGGGAAGCAAGGTTACCGGCAACATGGTCATCAGCCAGGATCTGCAGATGAACGGCGACCTCGAGGGGAATATCGCTGCCGAGAACAATGCAAGCATCTTCATCAAGGGCACTTGCAAGGGGAACATCGATGCCAAGGGCGGCAGCGTCGAGATCGAAGGCGAAATGAGCGGAGGGAATATCAGCGCCGGAGGGTACGTGAAGATTGCCGGCAAGTTTGTCGGCGGCAAGATTCAGGCAAAAGACAAGATCCACATCAATGGCGAGTTCACAGGCAGTCTCGAGAGCAACGACGTAGAGCTCGGGGCCGCCGCGCGAGGCAAGGGGGAGATTTTGTACAAGGAGACGCTCTGCATTCAAAAGGGAGCGAAAATGGAAGGCAAAGTCACTCGTGCCGAAGCGGAACGGATGCCCGGGCCGGAACGAAATCCCGAACGAAAAGAGGAGCCGAAGCTGAAGAAAGGTTTCTTCTCGTAAAAGATGGGGATGCAAGAGAATGAAACCTTTCAACGGTTATGGTCTCATCCTGCAAGTTGAGCAGGAGAAAACTTGTCTACAAATAGGATCTGGCCCGTTTTAAATACATCGTCACGTCCGAGCTCGGAAGTATTTTACGGAGGCTATTTCATGCATAAGCAGTCTCGAATCGTTCCATTAGTCTTCGGAATAATACTGGGCATTCTGTGTATGATCTATCTGCCCAAATATGTACGGTCCTACCTCCCCGAATCAATAGTGGGAAAAGAAATCATGGTCAAGGGGACCGTTGTGGCGAAGGAGAAAAAGGGGGATGCTCTTCTTCTGACCGTGAGTACACCCGAAGGCGCGTTGCTGGCAACTTTCAAACTGCGGGCCAATGACGTAAATCTTCTCGTCAACGAAAAAGATGAGATCCAATTTGCCCTTCCGAAATACATGCCCTTTATCGACGACCCAAAAATCATACGAGTTATAAAAGAACAGCAGGTCGTTCCAACGCCGGCCGAAGTCCCCGCGGCATCCATCAGGCCCGTAGGAACCAGTACTAACGGAATTAAACGGCGGCAACAGATGAAACCGAAGACCGCAACTCCGGCTCCCAGGAGCGCAAATGAAGTGAATCCGGCGGACCAGGGGAGCATCGCGCTGCCCGCCGGTGATAAGAAGCCCGAAAATTAAATACGCATTGCATAGCGTTCGCGCCTGGGTCTGCAGAAAGAGATGATCTTATTTTTGGCGTCGAGCACCTCATTTTGGACAGCTATTTCAGCATGCAATTCGGCGTAGCTCCGCATTATTAACCCGCGCGGCGGCCGGAAACCCGCAAAAGAAAATGTCTCGGCTGAGAGGATCTCAATCTCCAACTCATTTAAAGGGTCATTTGTTTTTTTAATTAATATATTTGTAGGGACGCCGAATCGTAAGCACGACTCTGGTGAGGAAGACCGCATGCTGAACGAACCGGCTGCACTTCGAGGGTTGCAAATAATGCGCCCTCTTACGAGCCGATTCTGTGTAGGTCACTAACAAAAATTTTTTGATTGTTTCAAACAAAGAGAACTACACAACCTAAGCGTTTTTATTCATATCCAGCATGGTTAATACCCGGATTATATTTAACTTATCGGTAAATATTTTTAATAATTTAGTTATTTATTCATAAAGTAAATATATTCGCACACATTTATTTAGGTAAGTATTTTGACCATGTTCCTCTTCTTTTGCTTTTGCGGTCACACTAATACCATACTTTCCACCTGATTCAATAGTATTTTGAAGAAGGTCAGTGTACCACATGCCTTAACGTTCACTACAGCCTGGAGCACGAAGCTGATTGCCGTTGTTGCCCGGAATAGTTGTCGCTTCGCATAAAGATGTCACTAAAAACAACCTCTTCGCCGTTCCCATAACAGCCGGATGAAATCGTTTTTTAGCCACTCATGAGTAATGTCCATGATATTGGTTACGCTTCTGACATTTCTGCATGAAAACAACACCATTTCCCTCCTTTTTATATGTTATAATTAGAGTAAGTGGAAGAAGTTTTTTTGCAAGGAGGCATATTATGGCAAGCGTTTTGAATGTTAAAGAGAGCAAGGGATTTTGCGATGCAGTCTATACCCAGCTGGCAGACATGAAGGAAAGAATTATTAAACTGAGGGATCAGTCAGTCGCGAAAAGTCCGGGGAAAGACATCGAAGGCGGGATGTTCGGACGGCACCTGAGCGAGCTCGCGGACCAGATCGACTGGAAGCTCCAGATATTGTCGCATTCCTGCCCCGTTGATTGGAAAGGCTCTGCGGATTACTTAGAGACGGCGCAAGTGAATACGACGGAGAGATCCGGAGATATTGAATTTTCTCCTGGGTATGTCGGCGGGTAGGTAGAGGAATAAAAAAGGCCCCGGCATATATATCTTCGGGGCCTTTTTCGGCAAGGTGGAACTAATATGTAACTAAGACACGCCCTGCGCTCGCTTCTAAGTACAGGCTTTCGATAATTAGGTTTCATCTCGACCTAAGGGGATTTCTTTATTTGTTCATGAAAAGTGGTAAGATTGCTCGCTTCGCCCGAAATGACAGAAACATTAAGGATGGATTATTCAACAGGGGGTTGGATATGGAAACACTTTCTAGGAAGTGCACGGATATCAATACGGTCAGTTCATTCTGCGACTGCATCGCGGGGGGAGACACTGTGGATCCGGCTGCAAAGGCATTCTGCAACAGGGCGAAAACCGACAAAAACATCACTGGCGACGATCTGGCCGATCTGAAAAGAGCGCTGATCGATCTGGAAGATGAGGCATGTTGCGAATGCTAGGTCAAGGGTTCCCCAGGGCGGCAGGAAAAGATAATGACCTCACCAGAATCAATTTAGGGACGTTGTTTCTAAGCTTACATTATCGTTTTACCACAGTTCATTCAAGATACTAAGAAAAGACATGTAGGAAACAACATCCCGTCGGTGCTCCGGTCGAAATCGATGACGCATGCGAAGGTGGAAGTGATATGCGAGGATCAATATGTGGATTGGAGTCGACCGGGTGGACTACCCGTTTCTGGAAGAACTCCCTGTCTTTCTGCTCATCTTTTCGCTGCCTGCTGCCGCCACATTAATCATTGGTGGAAGTTTTTATAGGGCATTCTCGCGCAGGGAGCCTGCAGGGACTGCAACCGGAAGGAAAAGGAGAAACACAGGTAAGAAGCGGATGGAAGCGTTCAGTGAAGGTGTCCTTGCCATCATCATGGTTTTATAAATGAAAGTGACCCACGGCATGTGCTCTCCGCGCTAAGGTCCTTGGAACCAGTCTTCTTCAGCTACGTGCTGAGCTTCATCCATATCGGTATCTACTGGAACAATCATCATCACATGCTGCATGTCACCCAGCAAGTGAGCGGTGCAATCCTCCGGGCCAAACCTTCACCTGCTCTTCTGGCTCTCGCTCTTTCCCTTCGTGATCGGATGGATGGGGGAAAACCACTTCGCACCGGAGTCGACAGCCCTCTATGGTGTGGTCCTGTTCATGGCTGCGGAACCTTATAAGCCCTCTGCATGACAAACGCCATGTTGGGGATGGGGTGCGCTCAATCATTGGTTAACCGGACAATGTAGCCTGAAGGTGGTGTTCTCGAAATATATTTCGCGGTACGGGCCGATGGCCCCACCGGATCCCACGAGTACCTGCGGGCAAGAGATTCGATCAGCTCAGGCGAACTCAGGGGTTAGTTTTGGAAAACCCGGAACAATTTATCTGTGATAAGAAAGGCGTGAACGTTTTATGAGTAAACTTCGTGTGTCTTGTTTTGGCATTTCTATTGATGGATTCGGTGCAGGTCCCGACCAGGATTTGAAAAATCCCCTTGGTGTTGGAGGCCTGAATCTTCACAAATGGCATATTGCCACACGAACCTTTCAAAACCTACTTGGCGACGGTTCTGTGGAAGGAACGACAGGGGTCGATGACGATTTTGAAGCTCTCGGGTTTCAAAATATCGGTGCATGGATCATAGGTCGCAATATGTTTGGACCGATTCGAGGTGTTTGGCCGAACCACGACTGGAAGGGCTGGTGGGGGAGTAATCCGCCATACCACGTCCCTGTTTTCGTATTGACTCACCATTATCGTTCCTCGATCGAGATGAAGGGCGGTACTACATTTCATTTTATAACAGACGGTATTGAATCAGCCCTCAAGCAGGCAAGAGAAGCCGCGAGGGGAAAAGACGTCAGGCTTGGTGGGGGTATCGCCACAATTCGAGAATATCTGAAGGCGGGCCTTGTTGATGAAATGCACCTTGCGATTACTCCGACCCTTTTGGGAACTGGAGAGCATCTACTGAAAGACATTGACCTAACCAGGTTAGGTTATCAATGTGTGGAACATGTTCCATCTCTAAACGCCACTCACGTTGTCATAAGAAAGTGACCGTTTAACTACCAGTTCAACTTAATATCCGGGGATGCCGCGGATATTGCTGTCACTTTTTTCGGTAAAACCCGCGCCAACCCTTCACAAGTTAACTGAATGTTCATGTACGAGTTACAACCCGAATAGTGCACCGCTGTTGCAGTACACTTTTTTTCCAGTAGAATATGTCATACTTTACACCACACGTCGTATAAAAAAAATTCGTCAGCTTATTGATCGGGACTCCTCTTGTCATCAAAAAAGCGCTTAACAGGAAGTACATGAAGCTCAGGATTAAACTCTCACCTACCTCCTCGTTCAGTGGATGATACAACGGGGGGGCACCCTTGTCATATTTCTGGCATCCCACATGCGCAACTTGGATAGCGAGACTTGTCAAAAAGGCGTAGTATTCCGTTTGAAGCTTTTAGCAACTCTCCGTTCGCTGGCGATTTATACAACAAATACAGACTTATTATCTTTTATCAACTATGCTATTAACAGCAATGCACCGTCATCTCCAGGATCATGAAAAGTTTCATAAAAAAATGGACAGCTAAAGATGCCCCCTCATAATACCGATAAGAAGAATATCATGACTGACCGAACGCGTGCTGATGAATCTCTCCAGGAAGATCGAAAGTTTGCCGAAACTTTGATAGAGCATTCCGCAGTTGCTACCTTTGTCCTGGATACGGACCACAGGGTGTTAATCTGGAACAAGGCATGCACTGAGCTCACTGGCTTTCCAGCCTCTCAAATGATTGGAACGCACAACCAGTGGAAAGCATTTTATGACCACAAACGGCCATGCCTCTCTGACATTGTGCTTGATGGTGAATCTAGCGACTTGCCGAACCTATATCCGATTTATGGAAAGTCCGCTCTGTCACCGGGCGCACTGTATGCGGAAGGCTGGTATCAGAATCTAAACGGCAAGGACAGATTCCTTCTCTTCGATGCTGCCCCTGTATACGATAGCAAGGGTAAGTTAATCGCAGCCATCGAAACGTTGCAAGACATCACAGAGCATAAGCAGGCAGAAGCCCTCAGGGAATCAGAAGACAAATTTAGAAATCTGGCAGAGAGGTCTCTGGTCGGGATTTATCTCATACAGGACAGCTTGTTCAGGTATGTCAATCCACGCTTGGCGGAGATATTTGGTTATAAGGTAGAAGAATTATTGCATAAGATAGGGCCAAAAGACCTGGTATTGGAGGAAGATTGGCCGATAGTGGAACAAAACTTTCTGAAACGGCTATCGGGAGAAGTGGCGGCGAGTCATTATGAATTTAGAGGGATCACGAAAAAAGGCGAGATCGTTTTCGTTGAGGTGTACGGCACGAGATTCCTCAATCAGGCGCGTCCGGCTGTTATTGGCACGTTATTAGATATTACTGAGAAAAAGGCAGCGCTAGAGGAGTTGCGTCAGAAAGAAATCCACTTGCAAGGCGTACTGGATTCCACAGCTGACGGTATTCTTGCGGTTGATCATAACGGAAAGGTCATTAAGGCCAACCAGAAATTTGCCGATCTTTGGAGAATTCCTCGATCTATTATTGATACGGGCGATGCGCATGCCATGGTGAATTCAGTCGTCGATCAGTTGATCGACCCTGCCGCCTTTATTGATAAAGTCAAGCAACTTTATAGCACGGCGGATATTGCCAAAGATGTACTTTTTTTCAAGAACGGCCGCGTTTTTGAACGCTATTCAGCACCTCTGGTCGAGAAAGATTCTGTTATCGGAAGGGTATGGTCCTTCAGCGATGTCACCGAGCGTAGGCACGCGGAGGATGCCCTGCGCCTCAGTGAGGAACGCTTCCGGTTGGCCATGCGAGGCGCGAATGATGGGTTGTGGGATTGGAATCTAAGAACAAATGAAACTTACTTCTCGCCCCGTTGGAAATCAATGCTAGGATATGCCGATGACGAGTTGGAGAGCCACCTCGACACTTGGAAGCACCTGTGCCATCCGGACGATCTGGAACCCACCTTTGCCTTTGTGAGCGACGTTCTGGAGGAACGCACAGACAAGTACGAGATTCAATTTCGCATGCGTCACAAGGATGGGCATTATCGTGATATCCTGTCACGTGCCTTTCTGCTGCGTGACGAGCAAGGCCGCCCGTTGCGATTGGTGGGCACACACGTGGACATCACCGAGCGTAAGGAGGCAGAGGAGAGGCTTCGTAGGAGCGAAAAGGCCTATCGTCGCATCGTAGAGACGGCGACAGAGGGCATCTGGTCTTTGGATGGCCAGTACCACACCACCTTCGTCAATGCGGCCATGGCCCAAATGCTGGGATACACGCCCGAAGAAATGATTGGAGCACCCATTGACCAGTTTCTGTTCGATGAAGATAAAGAGGACCACCGCTTGCATAGGAACGCCCGCTATCAAGGCATTCGCGAGCATTATGAACAGCGCTATCACCGCAAGGACAACAGCGCATGTTGGTGCCTGCTCTCTTCCGCGCCGTTGCAGGAAGATGAAGGCCAGTTTTCCGGGTCCTTCGTCATGTGCACGGACATTACAAGTCGTAAAGAGACGGAAGAGGCATTGCGTAAAAGTGAAGATCAGTTCCGCCAGGCTCAGAAGATGGAAGCAGTTGGCCAGCTCGCTGCAGGGGCGGCGCATGACTTTAATAATATCCTTACTGCGATGATCGGGTACTCGCACCTCGCGCAGATGAAGTTGCAGGAAAATGATCCGGTCAGACACGATATTGATCAGATTCTAGAGGCGTCCAAGAGGGCTACCGTACTAACGCAGAGCCTCCTTGCATTCAGCAGGAAACAACCAGTCGACTTGGCAGTGATTGATCTGAATCAGGTTATAAAGGGATTCGAGAAATTTCTCCTAAGGCTGATCAGGGAAGATATTGACCTCAGGACTATCCCTTCAGTAGATGCTCTGACCGTAATGGCTGACAGGAGCCAACTAGAGCAAGTGATTATGAACCTTGTAGCCAATGCCCGTGACGCCATGCCCAATGGGGGGCAGCTGATTATAAAAACGGAATTCAGCATCATGAACGACGAGTTTATCAAGGCTCATGGATTCGGTAAGGCGGGACAATACGCTCTCATGTCGGTGTCTGACACGGGAACAGGAATGGATGAACACACTAGATCAAGGATATTTGAACCATTCTTTACGACGAAAGAGGAGGGGAAAGGCACAGGACTTGGTCTTGCTATGGTATTCGGTATCGTCAAGAAACATGACGGGTTCATCCTTGTCTATAGTGAACCGGGGAAAGGAACCAGTTTCAAAATATATCTTCCTATTGTTCGAACTGCAGCAAAGACAGACAATAACAGTATAGCTGAACCGACAAGGCCGCGGGGTGGAACGGAGAGCATTCTGGTGGCAGACAACGATGCTTCTCTAAGAAGCCTGTACAAAGATGTCCTGAATCAGTTTGGTTATAGCGTGATAGAAGCTGTCGACGGTGCTGACGCCGTTTTAAAGTTTACGCAGAACGTGGATAAGATTCAGCTCGTTATCTTGGACGGGATCATGCCCTCACTGAATGGGAAAGAAGTACTCGAAAAAATGAAAGCAGTGAGCCGGAATATCAAGTGCTTGTTCGTGACTGGATATGCCGAATATGTCTTTGAGAAAAATGACTCTCAGAACAATGAAGTGGAATTTATGCTCAAGCCGGTCACCCTGGAAAATCTTCTGAAAAAGATTAGAGACTTGCTCGATAAATAGATGGTCAGACGTGACCTCAAAGCGGCAGCGTAACGAGTTGAAAATAGGAGCGGGATATGGGCTCGATTCATCCCTGTCGTTCTTGGAAGAAGACAGACAAAATGGGGTCAGATTTCGATATCGACATTATTGCCTGTATGTTTACATAATCATAATACAATGTGTATTAGACCGCCAGTTGGTTGTAGATGCTCCTTATCTGTGATGAATCTAATATATATTCATGTCGCAACCAATAGTCTTTACCCTTGTAAATAAAATTGGCATTCCATGCTTGTAGGTTATCTCACGCAACCTTTCCACTCATTATCATGTTTATCTACTGGTTGAATTGTGCACTCCCAGCCTATCTTCTCTATCCGAGAATATCTTTTGCGTTGAAGAATTCCCGGGCTCCCTGCCCTTTATGATTCACCGTAGTAAAGATTTTCATACTACCAGACCCACCGATATAATGTTTTGGGCCTAAGATAAAATACCCAGAAATATAGGATGTTTTTACAATTACATTCCTGGCAGGCCCTTGGTATAGTGTAATCAAGAGAAGAGAAAAACGAAAAGGAGGTAAATAAAATGCTTACATACGAGAGAGGTAACAGGATGGAAACAGGTGTCAAGCTGTTGGCAGCCCCGATTATAGGGTTGCTCTATGTGGTCTCTCTACCGTTTATCGGCATAGTGACCTTGGCCGCTGTCGCAGGCCGTAAGGTTTTGGACGTCGTGGCCAGCGTGGCCGGCAAGACTATTTCGTTTGGATGGAGACCCGTGGAGGCGTATTTAGCAGGTAAGAAGAAAGGGCAGGGAAAGGGCGCCAAGTAGCAGCTCGGCGCAGGTAACCGGTTACAGCGTTCGCACAGTGCATGAAACAACGAAAAGGGTGCGGATGGTAACGAACATCTATAGAGAGGAGGAAATCCATGTATACGATGGTTGATTTTGTCACTCATGTGAAGGGGATCGAGTATATCCTGTCTCTTCTAGCTATTGCAGTGTTCCTGGTGTTCTGGGAGAGCCTGAAGCCGAGACCGTTCAGGACCGTGCTCAACACTGGACGTGACGATCTGATGTATATCAGGGAGTCCGGTGGGGTAGGTCACCTAATGAAGAGCGTCGGCAGGATAGCAGCCGTACCGTTCATCGGTCTGGCTTATATCGTGATGTTGCCGATCGGGTTCTTCGTTGCCCTGGCCGCCGCAGTGGTCAATCTAGCCATCAAGGGCGTAGCGAGCGTCGCAGGGAAGAGTGTGACCTTTGAATGGAGGCCCGTGGAGGCTTATTTGGCAGGCAGGAAGAATAAAAAGGAAAAGGGTGGGGCCAAGAATGGCGACGTGAAATAGGTCCCCCTGCCATTAGACGGGAACTGGTTCCATCATAATATATAGAATTGTATTTATTGCCCTGTATATAGTGAGTTACAAAAAGCCTCACTTGCAATTAAAAGTGAGGCTAAATATTGAGAAATATTATGAGTCAGTTACCCCGCTCTTTTTCTTGACTTTCACTTAGTACGCTAATTCAATGGGTTGCAGGCTTACTGCAGCCCTTTTTTGTTGATTTTGGGGTCGTCTTCTAACAATCTTCTAACACTTTCCAATGGGTGTCCTGAGGCTGCTCCGCAAATCCGATGATCATATCAAATCGTTCTGGTTATTCAGGATGCACCTCCTTCAATAAATACCAATAGACATTGAGCGTAGTTGAGATATTCGAGTGTCCGACCTGTCTTACAACACCCAGAAAAAAATGTATCCAGGGTCACATACTACTTTAGGATTCCCGTATATCATTTAATTCAACGCCACGTTTCGATTTGAAATATATTCTGCCGATGAGGCAACCCTGAGGGAGCGTTTAGATTAGTAAAAAGGAATAACAACGGGTTCCTCCTAACATAGCTCCGGGGCCATTCACACCGGAGTCTGGACAGACGAGTGAGCTGAGTGACCACATTGATCGACAAGCCATCGGGAAACCATGGCACGATGCATCGCCAGAAGGGTGGATCCAACGAGTGTCCGCCCGCCGTGGGAAACACCGTACCTTCTCAGATATTGATCGTTGACGACGATACCGCTCTCCTCGAGCGATATGTGGAGAGTTTTTCCGACTCCTACCGAGTCGTCACAGTCCAGACCGGCAGGGTCGCGATCGAGCGGGTGAAACGCCGCAGCGACATCGATCTCGTTGTCGTTGAATATCGGCTGTCCGACATGTCCGGCATCGACGTTATGAAAGAGATCAAGGACATTGAACCCTCCGTACTCGTTCTCATCGCCACGGCATACGGCGACGAGGAGGTGGCAGTCGAGGCATTTAGGAGCGGCGCCCGCGATTACCTCAAGAAGCCATTCAGCATGTCCGAGCTTTCCACGAAGATCGACTTCTATCTCGCTCTCAGGCACGCGGATAAACGGCGCAGAAAGAACATCCTTCCCGGGTCCGATGAGTCGGCGCAGCCGGGAATGCCACATTCCGCCGTCACCCTCAGCCAGTACAATAAGATCCAGCAGGCCGTTCGTTTTATCAACGACAATTACCGAACCGACATCCGCCTTGACATTGTCGCCTGGGAGGCCAGAATGTCACCGGCACACTTTTCGAGAACATTCAAAAAGGTGATGGGCTTGTCCTATCAGGACTATATCAACAGCCGCAGAATAACGAAGGCCAAGAACCTGCTCCGCACCAGCCCTTGGAATGTAACCGAAATCGCCGTCTCTCTTGGTTTTGCCGATCCAACCGGCTTCGGCAGAATTTTCAAAAAGCTCACCGGCCATACGCCTTCCGCTTTCAGAAGCCTGCCCTAGAAGTGATTTTTTTCCCAAAAGAGCATAAAAAGCCGAGAGCATGTCATATATAGCCGAGACAGGAGCGGTTGACATTTGCTAAGGTTATCCGCAACCGCAGCAATAGTCACATTCGTACCTCCGGATCACAGCCCGTGAGAAAGGAACAAGGTGCCGTATGTGCTCGAAGCGGAAGTCTTCAAAGTTGGGAAATTTCCTTAAGGCCCTTTTGTCATGGGGAATAAGGCCCGGTTTTACGTTTCTCCTCTTTTTCCTCCTCATAGACACGGCCCACTCCGCAGAGGCGGCGAAGATCAAGTGCTCCGTAGCGCCCGCTCCTACGGAGGCGGTGCAGAAGAACAACCCCGCAAACCAGACTACCGCAACCATCGGCGTGCCTTTCACCTATACCATCACGGCGCCGGTCCAGGGAACCCAGGACCAGGTGGGGTGCCTCAGAGTTACCAAGTGCGCGGACGACATAGCGGTATCGAATGTTATTGTCACCGACGACCTCACGAAGACGGGCGCGTCCCTTACGTACGTTATGAACGCCGCCTACCTGGTGAATACCGCAAGCGGCGCGCGGACTCCGGTAAACGGAGGCGTGCCCCTTGTTTTAGGCGCAAGCAGCTCCTGGCTTTCAAACCATCCCGGGATACTGTCCGATTCCACCAAGCACCTGGTATTTTCCTATGAAAATAATCCAGCCCTGGCGTCCATCCCGGCCGGAGACAACATCGAGATAGACCTTACGGTCGTCCTTGACAACGTCCCGTCGAACATAGCGCAGACGCAGTTTTCAAACACCGCCAACATGTGGTTCGACAAGACGACTAACGGGACCGTCCTGACGAACCAGGAGGCCCTGCCCGGCACAACGCCGCCCATGACGATCGTCGAGCCCAACCTCGTTGTCACGAAGACGAGTTCGGTTTCGAACGTCTCCACCGGATCAAAGGTGCTTTATACCGTGAATGTCCAGAACATCGGCGCGTCGGGCGCATGGAATACTACGGTCACCGACAATATCCCTGCCGGCATGTGCACCTATGACGTAAGGCCCACGATAACCGCGGCGATTTATGCCGCCGACGGCGTCACCCCGGTCTCGGGGCCGCTCGCTGCCGGCACCGACTTTGCGGTCACCTGGAACGGCGGGACCTCGTCATCCTGCCAGCTGACCCTTGCCCTTTTAACGCAAAAGGCCATGATCGGGCCCGACCAGCATTTCATCGTAACCTACCAGGCAATGCTCGATAACGGCATATCGTCCGGCACGTTCACCAATGTGGCCGGCGCCACGCTCTGGTATAGCGCGAGCAGCTCCTATAGCGGCCGTCGCGAGTACAGCCGGACGCTCACCAATGGAACGCCCGGGGTTCTCGATTTCCAAGACGCCTGCACCGTCACGGTGGCCTCTTCCAACTATTATCTCCTGAAATCGGTCGGAGATTTGACGACTGGCGTATATCCGGCAACGTCAGCCTTCCCCGGCGACACGCTCCAGTATACGCTCCAGATCCAGAACTTCACCGCAGCCACGATGAACAATATCAAGATAACGGACGACCTCGGTGCCCTGAATGGAGCCAACTTCTTCACTGCAGGCTCGCTTTCCCTTGCCGGCACCAACCTCCCCGCGGGGACCTATAGCATCTGTCCCACCTGCGGAACGAACGGGTCAGGTACCGTCACTATAAGCGGCCTTACGATCGCCCCCAATACGCAGTACCAGATCCAGTTCAACGTTACGCTGGGAGGAAGCTTATCGAACGGCACCATTGTCAAAAACCAGGCAAGCCAGACCGGCACCGATTCGGCAACCCAAAAATGTTCCGGCGTGAGCACCAATCCGAATACGAACGGGCCATCACCCCTTGGACAGACAAGCGATGTCACCTCCGTCAACATCATAGTGCCGGCTGGCCTGACGAAGACGTCTCCGGTTCCCGGGACCGCAACGATCGGGCAGCAGTTCAGCTATACCATCACGGTGCCTGCCGCCCCGGCAAGCGCCACCCTTACCGATGTACACATCCTGGACAGCCTGCCCCCGAACGTGAGCTTCGTAAGTGCTTCAATAGTATCGGGAGGCACCTGGAACATCATCAGTACCGGCACCGCGACCAGCCTCGTCCTCCAGGACTCGGGCAGCGGCATCGACATACCCGCAGGCGGCCAGGCCGTCATCAAGGTGACCGTGGCCCTTAATAACATGTCTGCAAACGTGAGCGGCGTGTCCTTCACGAACAGCGCATCGTATACCTATACCAAGAAAAAAGGATGCGGCGCGACAACGACCACGACCGGCGGTTCGGGAACCAGCGCCCCTATGACGGTCGTCGAGCCGCACCTCACTATCACGAAATCGGTGAGCTATTTTTCGCCGTCCGGCACACCGGCCGGAAGCCCCGCCGCCGTGGGTGACGTACTTCTCTATACCATCACCATGGCCAACAGTGGAAATTCAACCGCGTATAATGCCGACGTCATCGATACGCTACCGCCCGGCACAGCGCTTATCGCCGGTTCCGCCACGGCAAATATAAACGGATCTCCGGTGGCCGGATTCAATCCGACCCCGGCCGTTCTAGCCGACGGCGTCATGGACTGGGGCTATCAGAATGGAGATAGCAGCCTAGTCATACCCGCAGGCGGGAAACTTGTGGTAACGTTCCAGGCGAAAGTCTCCTCGGTTACCGGAACGCCGATCGTCAACACCGCCTATACGGCATGGACATCGCTTGCGGGCAGTAATCCCGGCATGCGTACCGGCGCGGGCTGCCCGAACATCACACAGCCCAACAACTATTGTTCCGGCCCTGCCACGGCAACTGTGACATCGCAGGACCCAACGGCCCTTTCTAAAACCGTGGTCTCCGGCACCTGGAACGGCGGACCAGGAGCCGCCACCCTCCGCATAGGCGACACCGCCCTTTACAGCCTGGCACTGACCGTCCGTTCCGGAACGACCCAGAACGTGGTGGTGACAGACACGCTTCCCGCCGGACTCTTCTATGACGGCATGGTGTCCATCGCCCCCGCCTCGGGCGGAAATTTCACTTACGCCGTTTCTTCCCAACCGTCTCTGGGCGCTACCGGGCTTTTGACCTGGAACCTCGGGAACATTTCCAATCTATCGGTCGGCAGCGCCGCCACCAGCACACTGACCATCGAGTACCGGGCAAAAGTCATGAAGAACGCGCTTTCACAGACGCCCGTAAAACAAATTTTGACCAACAGCGCACAGGTCAGCTACGCGATTAACGGCACCGACATGGCTCCCAAAACATCGAGCGCCGCCGTCAACGCATGGCAGCCGGTGCTCGGCGTTTCCAAGACTGCAGCAGCTGCTGCCGGAGGCGCCGTAGTTAGCGCAGGAGAGATCATCACCTATACCGTGAGTATCGCGAACACTGGAGCGGCGCCCGCCTATGATCCCGCGCTCGCTGACACGCTTCCCGTAGGGATGCGCCAGGGCGGCGTTACGACTACCGGCGTCACACTGGTAAACACCGCAACTAATGCTATTGTGACGGCGCTTCCTGTTCCGGCATCCGCATATATCTCCTATAACGCTGCCACTGGAGTCGCCACATGGAACTTCGATACGGGAGTCGCCGATGCCTACAGCATTCCATCCGGCGACACCCTTAAGGTTACTTACCAGGTCAAGGCAGACAGCACTGTAGCTTCCGGTATCACCCTGGCCAACAGCGCCTTTATCCAGCATTATTACTCGTTCGACAGCGTTGACGTGCCGGCATACAGCGTGGTTTCCGACAGGCAGGTTTACGGGCCGACCAGCGCAGCGACCGCCATGCTCACCACCTCTTCGGTTGTGTCCGCCTACACTTTTACCGTCTCGGCGCTTTCTAAGCAGTCCCTGGTTACCACCGCAGCGCTCGGTCAGCCTTTCACCTACCGCATCACGGTACCGGCCGCGACTAGCCCTAACGCAATGTATAATATTTCGGTCACCGATAATATCGGACTTCAGGCGACCGGTGTGTCCCTTGCCTATGTGGGAGCAAACGCAAGCCTCGCGTCAGGCGCCAAGTCCTGGGCGACCCTTGCCAATACCGGGATCGCCTCAAATCTTGTCCTTTCCGACACGGTAAGCGGGGGGCTGTACGTCCCAGCCGGAGACCAACTAATCGTAAACCTTACCGTGGTCCTTACTAACGACACGACCGACAATGTAACCGGCAAGCAGTTCACGAACACGGCGGATTATACATTCAATACAGTGAACGGTAACAACGCCACGGTGACGTCGGGCGCTCCCGGAACGAGCTCTCCCGTTACCATCGCGGGTCCAAATCTGACTATGACGAAGTCCGGCCCAGCGACCATGAGCGTCGGCACGCCGGGCACCTTCACGCTCAACGTGCAGAATGCCGGAACCGCTCCGGCGTGGAATACGACGATAATGGATGTTCTTCCAAACGTGACCACGCCGGCCAAGGGCGGTATGTGCGGCCAGGCCCCGGCAAACATCACGGCGCGCATTTACCAGCCGGACGGCGTCACGCCGGTCACCGCCGTCTTGGCAAACGGCACGGACTATGCCGTAGCTTTCACGGGCCTTTCCGGAACACCCGCCTGCACCCTGACGGTTTCCCTGAAATCTACCGCAGCCACTGCCATTGCTCCGGCTAACCGGCTGATCATCACGTACCAAGCTTCTCTGGACGCAGACACAGTAGGGGGCATTGCCCTAACCAACATCGCAGGCGCAACGGGATACCAGAGCGCGAATCCGCAAGCCACCGGCGCCTCCGGTAACGTATATACCACGACGAACGTCCTGACGAACGGCACGCCGGGTATCCTTGATTTTCAGGATGCCTTTATGGTCACTTCGGTAGCCACGGTCGGAAGCTCTGTTCTGACGCCGGTCATCCGCGTACAAAAGACAGTCCAGGACATTACCTCGGGTACCCAGACCGTATCGGCGGGGGACACCCTGAAATACACCATCACGGTGAACAACATCGGTACAGAAAACGCCGTGGGCGTGACGGTTAGCGACACAATTCCCGCGAACACCACCTATGTGCCGAACTCCACCACCCTGAACGGATCTGTGGTAGCCGACACCAGCCCCGGCGTTTCCGCTCTCTTAAACAACATGCTGATCAATGCCCCATCAAACCCGATACCGGGCGACATGACCGCCGATCCTACTGCCTCAGCCGCCAATACGGCAACCGTCTCATTCGAGGTGAGGGTAAGCGCAAATCTGGCTGCCGGCACCGCTATTTCCAACCAGTGCTATGTGAACGGATCCGGAGCGGGGGGCAGCCCGGTCCCGACACAGCCTTCCGGAAACCCTAACAGCTCTACGCCGAACAGTCCAACCTCGGTCATAGTTGGGAATCCGCCGGTCCTCTCCGCGCAAAAAACTGCAAAGCTCGCCGTGGACATTAACGGGAGTGGCCTCATGGAACCGGGTGACACCATCCAATACACCATCACCCTTGCCAACTCCGCCGCAGTTCCGGCTTCCGGCGTCGTTCTTACCGACGCAGTCCCGGCAGGCACGGCCTATGTGCCTGGCAGCACCACGTTAAACGGCAGCGCCGTAGCCGACGCCGCCTCCGGCGTGTCCCCGCTGTCTTCCGGCATGCCCGTCGTTTCCTCGAATTCCACAGGAACTTCTTCTAGTGGATCCTTTGCCGCGAACGGTACCGGGACCGTCACCTTCAATGTAAAGGTGAACGCCGGCGTGACATCCGGAACGGCCATCTGCAACCAGGGCACCGTGTCGGCAACCGGCATTACGTCCTTCCTGACCAACGCAAGCGGCAGTTCCGCAAGCAGTCCCCAGCCGACCTGCGTAACGGTCGGAAGCGCCGAACAGCTTTCCATCACCAAAACGTATGTCGTAGTGGGCGGAGGCTCGCCGCTTCCTGGAAGCACCATTCTGTACACGGTCACCGCCACGAATACCGGCACGGTCCCGGACACTAACGTTGTGATCACGGATGACCTTACCGCAGTCCTTACACAGTCTACCTATGTCGCAGGATCCGCTGCAATGAATGGCTCGGCAAATGGCGTCAGTTTCCTGTCGTCTTTGATCACGGCAAATTACGGGACCGCCGCAGGCCAGCTTGCGCCAGGAGCATCGGCGGTGCTTACCTATAGCGTCAAGCTGAACGGCACGGCGGCTTCCGGCACGGTCGTCACCAACACCGCCCAGGCAGCCTGGAACACGCCACAACAGACGGCGACGGCAAGCGTCTCCTTCAGCTTAGGATTTCAGCAGGGCGGCTTCTCCGGCAGGGTATGGCAGGACGCCAATTTAAACAAAACGTACGAAACCGGGGAGCAGACGTTTTCCGGATGGACGGTTAATGTTTACCTGAACGGCCAGGTCATCCATACCGCGTACACCGCAGCCGACGGTACCTACCAGATAAGCGGCCTCGCTCCCAATGCCGGAACTTCGAACACATACATGATCCGATTCAGCGCGCCAGGCGCCGGCACGAACACGGCAATGCTGGGATGGGCCGATTCACCGTTCACCAACGGCATGCAGCAGATATCGAATATTGTCCTTCCTTCGGGGACAAGCCTGTCGAACCTGAACCTCCCGCTTACCCCCGACGGCGTCATCTACGATTCCGTCGCCCGCACCCCGATAGCTGGCGCCGCGCTTGTCATGCTCCAAGCCTCCACACAGTCGCCCCTCCCAGCCGCATGCTTCAACGATCCTGCGGCGCAGGGACAGTTAACGCTTCCGGGAGGATATTACAAGTTCGACCTGAACTTCAGCGACCCGTCGACCTGCCCGTCAGGCGGAGACTACCTGATACAGGTCACGCCGCCCCCCTCAGGATACATTGCCGGACTGTCAAAACTTATACCGCCGACAACGGACGCCGTCACGCCGACCTTCTCCGTCCCGACCTGCCCTGGCAGCCCGGCAGACGCCGTCCCTTCGATCACCGGTTACTGCATGGCAGAGGCTTCCGTCAAGCCGCAGCCGGCCTCGGTGCCAGCCGGACCCGCCACGGACTATTACCTCCATCTTACGTTAAGCAGCGCACAGCCCGGGGACAGCCAGATATACAACAACCACATAGCCATCGATCCCGTGCAGAGCAACGCGATCGCCATCACGAAGACCTCAAGCGTGACGAACGTCACGCTCGGACAGATGGTCCCGTACACCATTTCCCTGACCAACACCCTTTCGGCCAATCTTACGAACCTCGAAGTCGTCGATACGCCACCTCTCGGATTCAAGTACGTAGCCGGCTCCGGCATGGTGGACGGACAGAAGGTCGAACCGGCGAAGAGCGGGACAGAGCTAATCTGGAACATCTCCACTCTCGCTGCGAATTCCCAGCACACCATAAACCTCATGCTGATCGTGGGGGCCGGGGTCACGAACGGCGATTATGTGAACCACGCCCAGGTATTAAACAGCGTCACCGGGGCCGTCCAGGCCGTAAATAATGCCGCAGGAAACGTTCCGGCCGTGAACAAGTCGGCCACCGCCGTCATAGCCGCTCCGGGCAGCGCCGCCTCGGCTGTGGCAATTGCCACGGTCCATGTCGCGCCTGATCCTACGATGGACTGCACCGACATTATCGGCAAGGTGTTCGACGACAGGAACGCGAACGGTTATCCGGATACTGGAGAGCCGGGACTCCCCGGAGTGAAGGTCGTAACGGCAAACGGCCTCATAGCGACGACGGACAAGTTCGGCCGGTTCCACATCACGTGCGCCGCGTTCCCCGATGCCGACCGTGGAAGCAACTTCATCATGAAGCTCGACGACCGGACGCTGCCCTCGGGCTACCGGGTCACCACGGACAACCCGCTTGTACTCCGGATTACCTCCGGAAAGGCTGCGAAATTCAACTTCGGCGCGACCCTTCACCGCGTCGTGCGCCTGGATATCGCAGACGGTGTTTTCGAACCTCAAACGTCCGCGATGCGGGAACAGTGGAATATCCGGATGGACACTCTCTTAAGCGAACTGAAAAAATCCCCGTCCGTCCTGCGGATTTCCTACCTCGCGGACGCCGAGGATCGAGCGGAAGTATCTGACAGGATCAGCGCTATCAAGAATACGGTGTCGTCCCTGTGGGGAAAGGGGCCTTACAGGCTAACTATCGAGACGGAAGTCTACTGGCGGCGCGGGGGGCCTCCCGAAAAGCATTCATTTGATACATCATCCGATATCGCCACCGCCGGAATTTATACGCCTGCCTTCCCGGACATGTCTTCGTCACCAGGAAACGGCGTATCCGACGCGGCAAGCCTGGGCCATGCTGTCGAGAGGCACGCGGCCGCCGATATACCGCGGACCATGTGGGAATTTAACTTTGATGCTCCTCTCTCTGAAACTACTTTTACACTTGACGACGGCTTTACCTTATCGTCCTTCCTCGGACGGGATGAAGAGCCGCAAACGGTTTCCGGCATGACGGGAACGGATTTAACGTCCCTGCCGACAACGACCACGGGAAAGGCGGTCAAGACCATTAAACTTACCGACCTCGTGCCACCCCTCCACTACGGATCGGGAGAAGCGGACATCCCGGATATGTATGTCAAGCATCTTAAGGACATCCTGTCTGGCATGAAGGGAAAGAACAACGTCCGCCTGCACCTCGTGGGACATACTGACAATGCGCTCTTGCTCGGGGAAGCCAAAGAGAAGTACGGCGACAATACATCGCTTTCCCGTGCACGTGCCGGTGCCGCAGCACTTGCTCTCGAGAAGACACTGGGACTTCCCGCTGGTTCTGTCACCTATGAAGGCGTCGGCGAAGCGGGCTCTGCGGTAAGCAACGCGACATTCAAAGGACAGGAAGCGAACCGCCGGATCGAGGTTCAAATCTGGTATGACGAAAACTCCAACAGCACTCTCGACAACGGTGGCCTCAACCCGGACCGGGTCGACCGCGTAAAGGTCTGCCGCGTCGAGACGTTATGCAAGCTCAGCTACGAGGACGGTCTGGCTAAGCGCGCCCGGATACGGAACATCGTTCCGCCGCTTCATATGGACGGAAGTACTTCGGCCGTATCCGAAGAATTCATCTCCAGCGTGCGCCGGGTGCTCGATGACCTGCGGACGAAGGAACACGTCATCGTCAAATTCATCGGGTATACCGACAGCGGGCCGCTTTCGGAGCGTGACCTGCGAATTTACGGAGACCCCATCTCGCTCTCCAAGGCAAGGGCGCGGCGCGCGGCCTTGGCAGTTAGGAACGCGCTCAAACTCCCGCTGTCCGCAATCGACATTGACGGCCGTGGCGCGGACGGACAGATCGCCCCGAATGACACCGAAAACGGAAGGTCGCAAAACCGGCGCGTCGAGGTTGAATTCTGGTATGACGACGAACTTAATGTCCTGCCGGACGGTCTCGTTCAGTGCCCGGAACCGGCCCAGCCCGTGGCGGTCACCAGGGTCTTCGACGGCCCGTCCGGAGGCATACCGCCCATCCTGTTCGACCGCGGTGAACCGGTGGTCACTCCGGAAATGCTGGAACGCATGCGCATAAGCTTAGCTCTTGCCAAGGACAAAAAACACGCGCGCCTCCGCTTCATCGGCTATACCAACGACGAACGGCTCGACCGGCGCACCGCGATAGTGTACGGAGACGACATCGGCCTTTCCGCCTCCCGCGCAAGGCGTGCCATGGACATGGTGAAGGAACGTTTGGTGCTTAACGGCGGGCAGGCCGAGTTCGAAGGGCACGGGTACGTGCAGTCGGACGATGTGGCCGCCACCGGCTTCATCGAGTCCGGCACGGCCAGGGTCGAGGTAGAAGTCGTGTATGACGAGATGATGGCCGGCGACAGCACCGACGGTCTTGACATTACGAAGGTTACCCGAGACGTCGTCCCGAAGGACCCGCTCGCCTTGAACCTCATGCGCATAACCGTTGACGGGAAGCCCGTAGACGACCCAGACAAGAGCATCGCCGACATCGAGCGCTGCACCGATGTGGCACTCAGCAAGGCGGATGTGCAGTTCAAGTTCGACGACCTCTCCCTGAAGCCCCGCCTGAACGTTACGGCCTGGCCTAATACCGTCCGTTACAAGACGGCTCCGGACGCCATACCGCCCGAGAACCTGGTGCAGTTTCGGATGTACACGAACTACCGGGCCTTCATAGTGAGGGCCGAGGTCCGCATCTTCGGCAAAGACGAGTCGACGGCAGGTACGCCCCTCGTGGTTATCCCCGTGGACAAGGACGGGCGCGCTTCCTGGCAGCCTGTGTTTCCCGGCTACAAGGCCCCCGGGCCAGAGCTCAAGTACGTGCTCCGGGTCTACGACGCCAAAGGTCGCTTTGACGAGACCAAGCCGCTCCCCATCTGGATCGTCGACCGGCAGTCTCCGGACATCAGGAGCCGCGATGCCGAAAAAGAGCTTCTGGTCGGCTACGGACAGAACCATCTCTATGTTGACAACATTCCAAAGAAGGGCGGCACGATCACGGTCTCCGGGAGCTCGGTCCCGTCCGGACACAATGTATACGTCGCAGGAAGGCCCGTGCCGATAGGAAATGAGGGCAAGTTCGTCACCGAGGAGATACTGCCTTCCGGCATGCATACCGTCGAGGTGGCGATCCTCGACCAATCCGGCAACGGCGACCTCTTCCTCCGTGACCTGGAACTTAAAAAAAGCGACTGGTTCGCCACCGGCATCGCCGACTTCACCCTTTCCCAAGATCAAACAAGCGGGCCCGGCTCTTCCCAATACAGCAGCACGACGGCGGTCAACAACGGGCTAAACTACGACGGCCGGCTGGCCTACTATACAAAAGGTACCTTCGGCAACGGCTGGCAGCTGACATCCTCCGCGTACACCGGGGAAGGACCGGTCAGAGACCTGTTCAGCGATTTCGGACAAAGGACGCCCGACGCGCTTTTCCGGAGCATTGATTCCCAGTATTACTACCCAACCTACGGAGACGACGGCAGCGTGGAAGAGGGGGCTCCCACCCTGGGCAAGTTCTACCTGAAAGTCGAAAATGACGGGAGCTACGGCATGTGGGGCGACTACAAGCTGGATTACACTGACAACGACCTGGCCCATGTCGAACGCGGGCTCTATGGACTTTCCGGGCATTATCAGACGGACAGCACCACGAGTTTCGGCGAGAAGCGCTTCTCCCTGGACGGCTTTTCCGCCCAGCCCGGCACGGTCGCGACGCGCGAGCAGTTTCTGGGCACCGGTGGCACCCTCTACTACCTGCAGCACCAGGGTATCCTGACCGGCTCGGAAAGCATCTCCATCGAGATGCACGACAAGGACTCCGGCGTCGTGGTCGGCGTCAAGAACCTTGCCGCCTCGGTCGATTACACCATCGATTACCTGCAGGGGCGCGTCTCTCTTACGCAGCCCCTGTCACCGACGGCCTCCGGCACCATGGTGGTAAGCTCCGGCAATTCGGCAGGCGACCTCATGTATCTGGTAATCGGCTACGAATACGTCCCCTCCGCCGGCGACACGAACAGCATGAGCTTTGGCGGAGAGAGCCACGTCTGGCTGAACGACTACGTGAAATTAGGCGTCACTGCGGACAAGGAGGGCGGCTCCGAAACTCCGGACGACCTCACCGCAGCCGACCTGACGCTCCGGAAGAACGCCCTATCATGGGTAAAATTTGAGACATCAAGGAGCAGCGGGTCCGGGATGAACAGCCTCACCTCGAATGACGGCGGCATGACGGAGGCCCCCAACTGTCCGGGCTATATCATCTCCGCAAACGGCGTTGCCACGGGAAATCCGGCCTGCCCCTCCTTCAGCAGCCCGGCGGCCGTTTCCGCGGGAGCCTACCGGATAGACAGCAGCCTTGGTTTTGCCGACGTCTTTGCCAGCGCTAAAGGCCAGATGACGTTTTACACACAGAGCCTTGGCGCGGGCTATTCGGTCCCCGGGCTCGAGACAGCCACAGACACCAAGCAGTACGGAGGCACCCTGAAGGCGCCGATTTCGGCCAAAGTCGATGTGACCGCCAAGACCGATGTAACGAACCGCGACCAGGGATTGAACACGAGCGCCGCCGAGGTCGACCTTAATTATCACGCAACCGACCATTGGACCGTAAGTCCCGGCGTGCGGGAAGACAGCCGCGAGGACAACTCGCCGGTCGTTCCGCCTACCGAGACAGAGGGCGAAGAGACGAACGCCGCGCTCCGAGCGACGTACGATTCCAAAACGAACTGGAGCGCATACGGCTTCACGCAGGGCACCGTTTCCAAAAGCGGCGACCGCGAGAGCAACGACCGCATCGGGACGGGCGGCGATTACCGCATTACCGACCGGGTAAAGCTCTTAGGCGAGGTTTCGTCAGGCGACATGGGCGGCGCGGGAAAACTCGGCATGGCTTATCTCGCCTCCGACCGCACCAACATGTACTTAAACTACGTGTACGACAACGAGACCCCCGACGTCGGGATACGCGCGGGCAACGGAAACATCGTGTCGGGGATGAAGACCCGGTACGGGGACAGCACCAGCGTCTTTGCCGAGGAAAAGTATTCGTACGGCAGCGTCCCGACGGGGCTCACCCATGCCGCAGGCGTCGACCTTGCGCCCTATGACCACTGGAACATGGGCGTCAGCCTGGATTACGGGTCGCTCCGGGACCCCATCACCTACGCCGCGCTCGAAAGGAACGCCGCGACGATCCGCTTGGGCTACGGAATCAAGGGCTTCATCTGGGCCTCCTCATACGAGTACCGCGTCGACAAGACCGAGGTCATAACCATCAACCCGGGCGATGCGACCTCGGAAAGCACCGTCGACCAGAACAGCTGGCTTGTCAAGAACGACCTCAAGTACCAGATAGACGACTCGTCCCGGCTTCTTGCCAAATTCAACCACGCCGAGAGCCACAGCGAAGCAGCGTTCTTCGGCGGCGATTACACCGAGGCGGTCATGGGATACGGCTACCGCCCGGTCACAAACGACAAGATCAACGTCCTTTTAAAGTACACGTATTTCTACAACGTCCCGACCACCGCCCAGGTCACCGACACGGTCACCTATACCTCGTCCAACCTGGAGACAAACAATGCCTCCACGTCCATCCAGAAGAGCAACATCCTGTCATTGGACGCGGACTACGATCTTACCGAGAAGTGGACGGTCGGCGGCAAGTACGCCTACCGCCTCGGATGGGTCAGCGAGTCCCTGCAGAACCCGGTTTTCTACGAGAGCCGCGCCGCCCTCTATGTCGCCCGCGCCGACTGGCATTTCGTCCATCTATGGGACGGCATGGTAGAAGGCAGGCTCCTGGATCTGCCCGACGCACAGGACAAAAAAAGCGGCATTCTCGCGGCAATCTACCGGCAGGTGGGGGCCAACATCAAGGCGGGCGCCGGCTACAACTTCAGCGATTTTTCGGACGACCTTACACAGCTCGACTACAAGCACCAGGGTTTCTTCGTCAACATGATCGGCGAGTTTTAGGAGATATGGGATGTCCAAGGCCTTTACAGTGAATGATGAAAACAGGAAACCGGACAATCCTGTTGCCGCAATTTCAAAGAAGCATAAAAAAGAATTTTCCGAATGGGAGGGAATCAAGATGTTTTACCGGCTGGCAGGCATCGTGGTTACGGTTTTCGTACTCTGTATTTACTCTTCCGCTTACGGAGCGGACATCACCAAGGAAGAGCTGAAGGGCCAGGACGAACAGGTCCAGGATATCAAAAGCGATGTCCTTTCTATCTCCGCCGAGCTCGAAAAGCTCGAGGAAAAGCTTTTGTACCCGTCCAGCACGGAGGTCTCGGTATTCGTGTCCCTGGAAGCAGGCGAAACTTTCACGCTCGACGCGGCGGATATTACGATTGACGGAAACACTGTCGCCCGGCATGTCTACACCTTCAAGGAGACCCTTGCCATGAGAAGGGGCGGGGTAGAGCGCATCTATACCGGCAATATCAAGACCGGCGACCATGACCTCACGGTCCTTGTCATCGGAAAAACCGGGGGAGGCTCCGACCTCAAGGAAACGGAGCACTTCAAGGTCACCAAGGATGTCGCTCCCAGGATCGTCTTGGTCACGCTTTCCGACCAGGGCATAACGGAGAACAGCAGGTAAAACATGAAAAGGCTCATTTTTCCACTGCTCCTCTTGATATTCTCGGCGTCTCCATCACCGGCGGGAACGCCGAAACCGATAGATCTAAAAGATCTTTATTTCGGAGAGGCCCTCTACCACGCATACCAGGGGGAGTGGTTTGACGCCGTTTCCCGGCTCGACACGGAGCTTGCCCTTCATTACGGGGTCGATGAGCCGGAGCGGGACACCCTTCATTACCACGTCAACCAGGCGGAGTTCGATGTGGGAGACTTCGAACTTGACTACCGGATGCACGGGAAGGCCGGGCACGCCATCAAGGAAGTGATCGAGGGGAACGTTCCCGAGATTGTCAAAAACGAGGCAATCTACCGCCTCGCGCGCATATATTTCCAGAAAGGACAGCCCAAGGATGCACAGGAGGCCGTGGACCGCATCAAGGGCGCCGTCCCCGAGAAAATTAAATATGACCTTGCTTTCTTCAAGGCGGAAATACTCATGGCGAACGGCCGCTACGGCCTGTCGGCCAAAATATTCTCCGGTATTGAGGACGCTCCGGGTTTTTCAGGCTTTTGCAACTACAACCTGGGGATCGCCCTCCTGAAAGACGGGAAGGAGATCCAGGGACTGCGGGCACTCGACCGGGCAGGACAGATTAAGAGCGCAGACAATGTCACGCTTGCGGTCAGGGACAAGGCAAACCTCGTCTTCGGCGAAAAGCTCCTTTCGGAGAAAAAATTCGCAGCCGCCAAAAACATCCTGGACAGGGTGCGGCTGACCGGCCCTTTCTCCGACCGGGCGCTCTTAGGCTCCGGATGGGCCGACGCTTCCCTTGGCGATTACCGGAACGCCCTGGTTCCCTGGACGGTCCTTTCAGAAAGATCCGCCATCAACGCTTCCGCAGAGGAGGCCATGCTCGCGGTCCCCTATGCTTATATAAAGCTCGGAGTCTACAGCAAGGCGGCCGTCCTGTACAGCCGGGCATTAGAGACGTTCGGCAGGGAGATCAAGAAACTTTCAGCCTCGATAACGAGCATCCAGGAAGGCAAATTCCTCACAGCGCTCCTGCGGGAAGAGCTGAAGCAGGACCCCGACTGGGTCGTAAAGCTGCGCAATCTCCCGGACGCCCCCGAGACGTACTACCTCCTTGACCTTCTTGCTTCCCAGGATTTCCAGGAGTCCCTCAAAAATTACCTGGACCTCCAGGAGCTTCGCGGGAAGCTATCGACGTGGGCGGGCGACCTCATCGCATTCAAGGACATGACGATGAAGCGCCGGGATTATTACGAGCCGCTCCTCCCGGACATCGACCGCGAATTCCGCAGTCTTGACACCCTCATGCGCCTCAGACTTTCACAAAAGGACCGCATTGAAAAAAGACTCCATGCCATGCTGACGGCGCCCAGGCCCGAGGATCTTCAAACCGCCGATGAGCGCATCACGCTCCTCAAGCTTGACCGGATGGAGCAAATCCTCGGTTCCGCCCCGTACGCTTCTGACGCCTTGGGCCGTATCAAACTTCTCCGGGGCGTCACCACCTGGAACATGTATGCGGAGTACGACCAGCGTCTGACAGAAGCCTTCAGGCACCTTCATGATGTAAACAAAGAAATCGACCGCATGAGGAATGAATATGCCTCCTTCATCCGAACCCGCCAGGCCGCCACGCAAAGCTACGAGGGCTACGACGACAGCATCCGCGTCTTAAGCGATCGTACCGCCGCCGCGGCAAAGAAAGTGGAGGAACTGAAGGCCCGGCAAGGGAAAATCCTCGAGACTATGGCCATAAATGAACTGACCAGGAGGCGCGACCGCCTCGAACAATACCAGATAGACGCGCGCTTCGCCATGGGTGACAGCTATGACCGTGCCAGAAAAGCCCAGGACAGCACGAGGCCCGGACAATGATGATAAACAGACGCCTTCCTTATATTCTATTCGCTCTTTCGCTTCTTTCCGCCTCCTGCCAGGCTCCCCGCCCAACGGACACGCTGGGAAGTCTTCGCGGAGAGCACATCGATATCAAGGAAGAGCGGATCACGGGCGGCCTCGACAAGGCCATGGAAGGGTACCAGCGTTTCCTCGAAGATACGCCGGAATCCTCCAAACTGAAGCCCGAGGCAATGCGCCGTCTGGCGGATCTTAAAATCGAGAAGGAATACGGCGTTCTTGAAGGCGGAGCGGCAGGGCTCGTGAACCGCGCATCGTTAAGCACCGCGACTCCGCCTTCCCCGGAGCATGAGTCGCAGTCCGATTTCGAGAACAGGGCGGGAGCGCTTTTGGAAGGGGAGACAGCAGCGCCGGGAAGCCTTGAACGTCGAGGCGCCCGCGAGGCCATTGCGCTCTACCAGAAACTTCTTAGCGAATATCCCCATTACGAGCACAAAGACGATGCGCTCTACCAGATGTCCCGGGCCTACGATGAACTGGGGGAGGCCGACCTCGCCATGAAAGCCATGGGCAGGATGGTGCGGGACTATCCCGCATGCCAGTACATGGACGAGGTGCAGTTCCGGCGTGCCGAATACTTCTTCACCCGGAAGCGCTACCTGGATGCCGAGGACGCGTACCAGAGTGTTATCCACAGGGGACCGGGTTCGTATTTTTATCAGCTCGCCCTGTACAAGCTCGGATGGACATTCTACAAGCAGGAGCTTTACGATGAAGCTCTTGGCAGCTACGTTGCGCTTCTCGATTACAAGGTCAAGACGGGCTACGATTTCGCGCAGGCCGCCGACAAGATGGAGAAAAAACGCATCGACGATACTTTCAGGGTGATAAGCCTCTGCTTCTCCAATTTGGGAGGGCCCAAGACCGTTGCGGAATACTTCGTAAAGCACGGTCCAAGAAGCTACGAGGACGGCATCTACAGCAATCTCGGCGAGTTTTACTTCGACAAGCGCCGGTATGCCGATGCGGCGGCAACATACAAGGCTTTTGTCGGCATGAACCTCTTCCACAGGAAAGCGCCTGCATTTGAGATGCGGGTGATCGATATCGATATCGCCGGAGGGTTCCCGAGTCTCGTCATCGATGCGAAAAAGGAGTTCTCCAGGACGTACGGGCTTGATGCCCCCTACTGGAAACACTACAAGCCGGAAAACCGTCCGGAGGTCATGGCGTGGCTCAAGACAAACCTGACCGACCTGGCAAAGCATTACCATTCGCTGTACCAGGACAAGGAGCAAGCAAAGGACAGGGGGACCAACTATGAGGAGGCCATGCACTGGTACAGGCAGTTCCTCGCTTCCTTCCCGAAAGACCTGGTTTCTCCGGCCGCCAATTATCTTCTGGCTGACCTCCTCATGGAGAACGGCGCATACGGCCCGGCCGCGGCGGAATACGAAAAGACATCTTACGGCTATCCCCGCCACGGCAAATCCGCCCAGGCCGGCTACGCCGCCGTCTACGCCTACCGCCAGGAACTTGCCACTGCGGCTTCGGAGCACAAGGACGAGGTGAAGCGGAAGGCCGTTGCCTGCTCGCTCAAGTTCGCCGCAACTTATCCGGAGCATGAGAAGGCGGCTATAGTCCTCGGAGCCGCCGCGGACGATCTGTACGGGATGAAAGACTTCGAACAGGCGCTGGCCGCCGCGAGCAAACTCGTCCTTGCCTACCCCAAGGCCGATGCCGATATCATGAGGGAAGCCTACGTCGTTATCGGCCATTCGACCTACGAGCTTCACCGCTATGCCGAAGCCGAGGCCTCCTACGGTAAGGTGCTTTCGCTCCTCCCCGCCGGAGATAAAAGCAGGGACGGGATAAGCGACAACCTCGCAGCATCCATCTACAAAGAGGGCGAGCAGGCCAGCCTTGCCAAGAATTACCGTGCCGCAGCAGACAATTTCCTGCGGGTGGGGCAGACGGTGCCCGCCTCCAAGATCAGGGTCAACGCCGAATACGACGCGGCGACCGCCCTCATTCTGCTCAAGGACTGGAAAACGGCAGCGTCCGTCCTTACCGGGTTCCGCGATAAATTCCCCAGGAGCGACCTCCTGCCCGAGGTGACCAAGAAGATCGCCTACGTTTACCGCGAAGACGAAAAGTTCGGCCTGGCGGCCGGCGAATATGAACGCATCGAGACAGAATCGAAGGACGATGTTATACGGCGCGCATCTCTAGAGACCGCGGCGGAACTCTACGACAAGGCCGGCGACCGGGACCGCGAGCTTGCCGCATACCGGCTTTATGTGGACCATTTCCCGCATCCCGCCGAACCCAACATGGAAACGCGTGCAAAGATCGCCGCCATGCTTAAGACAAACGACCATAGCGGGTATCTCGCCGAGATTACGGACATGGTGGCAGTCGACGCTTCCGCCGGGTCGGAGCGCACGCCCCGTACCCGGCATCTGGCCGGCACCGCCGCACTCGTTTTGGCCGAGCAGACTTTTGGCCGGTTCACCTGTGTAAAACTGACGGAGCCGTTCAAGGAAAACCTTGAAAAAAAGAAGGCACTGATGGAGGCCTCATCGCAGGCAATGAACAAGCTCCTGGATTACGAGGACGGACTTGTGACCTCGGCCGCGACTTACTATCTGGCCGAGATTTACGCGGATTTCGGCAGGGACCTGAAGGAGTCCGAGCGTCCCAAAGACTTAAGCCCCAAGGATCGGCAGGAATACGATCAGGCGATCGACAGCCAGGCTTCCCCGTTCATGGAGAAGGCCATAGAGACGCACAAGAGCAATCTCGATCTCATTTCGCGCAGTATTTACAACGAGTGGATCGAAAAGAGCCTGGAAAGGCTGGCCGTGCTCGTTCCCGACCGCTACAACAAGACGGAAGAGGAGAGCGACGTCATCACTTCGCCGGACACCAACCTCTATGCCGTCAAACGCCAGGATGAGCCCGGGGCCCTGACAGAAAAAGTAACAGCACCGCAAAGTGAACAAAAACTCCTCTCTTCGCCGTCCGGGACGGTCGTACCGGCACGTACGGCGACGAAGGAACAGGAACCAAAATAAGAAGAAGGCTTGCGGCATGGAGAAGACAATGAAGGACAGAAAGGGATTTCTTTTAACAGTGTCCGGATGTAAGTGCATAGCCGCAGTATTGTTCCTTGCCGCCCTGGCCATTGCTCTCTCCGGCTGCGCCACCGGAGCAAAGGGCCTGCCGAAACCCGCCCTGACCGTAGCATTTACGGGGCCGTCCGTGGAAAGGCTCGCGGACGGACAGCAGGGGTTCGTGATCCATGACAAGCCCATCACGGATGCCCGGGCCCGCGAGGAATTTGACCGCGCCGTCAAACTCCTCTCCGACGGGAACAACGGCGGGGCCATCGAGCTTCTTTCCAAGGTGATCGAGCAGACGCCCCTGGTCACGGCTCCCCATATCGACATCGCTGTGGCCTACATGCGGTCCGGTGAGACCGTGACGGCCGAGGCCCACCTGAAGACGGCGCTCGGCCTTATCCCCGGCCATCCGGTTGCCAGCAATGAATACGGGCTTCTTCTCCGGAGGGCAGGCCGTTTTAAGGAAGCCAGGGAAGTCTACCAGAAGGAGACTGCGCTCTTCCCGGAATACCTGCCGGTCCACAAGAATCTCGGCATCCTTCTGGACCTGTATATGAATGACCCGGAAGGCGCCCTTCGTGAGTTCAATACCTACATCGCCGGCGAACCTTCGGACACAAAGGTAAAAACCTGGATTGCCGAACTGAAGACACGGCTCAAACGTTAGGTGATAGGGAGGAGAAAACATGTTTCGGAAAGCACTTCTTTGGTTTTTCCTGTATCTTTGTTTGGCGGGAATTGCCGTCGCCGGAGACAATGAACCGGCGGCCAAGCGTACATTAACATTGGCACAGGAGAAAAATGATGCGAAGACGGGTGAAGCCAAGAAGCTTTCCGGAATGTCCATCGTTGGAAACGACGAGGCCCCCAAAGCTCTTTACATCGTGCCCTGGAAAAGCTCCGAGATGGGTGAAGGGGCCGGTTTTAATATGGTGCTCGATGCTTCGGACACGCCCGTGGACCGCGATGTGTTCAAGCGCCAACTGGAGTTCTACGAACAGAGCACCAAAAAATGACATCGCTGTCAGAACAGCTAAAAAAGGAGGAAACACAATGTTTATCGTACGGTTTTTTCAGAAGGGCGGTTTGTTCATGTTCCCCATTTTGTTCGTGCTCCTGATCGGCCTGGTCATCGCGATCGAGCGCTGGATCCACCTGAAGCGCGTCCGGGAGGAGAACAAAAAAACGTGGGACAAAATCTGTCCCGCGCTGGATAAGGGTGAGTTCGACAAGGCCCGGGAAATCGCCAGCAAAGACACGTCATCCATGGCGCAGATGCTCTCCATGGGACTGGCCAGGCAGGGCGCGGTCAGGCGCCGCGAGGACATCGAGATCGCCATGGAGGAAAGCATGATGGAGATTGTCCCCCAGCTGGAGAAGCGCACGCCATATCTTGCGCTCTTTTCCAACATCGCCACCCTGTTCGGGCTTTTGGGCACGATCATGGGTCTCATTATGGCTTTTGCCGCTGTGGCCACCGCAAGCCCGGCGGAGAAGGCGGCACTCCTTGCCGCCAGCATTTCCGAAGCAATGAACTGCACCGCCTTCGGCCTGATGTCCGCGATCCCGCTCCTTTTGCTCCATGCGAAGCTCCAGACGAACACGGGCCAGATCATAAACGGCCTTGAGATGGCGGCGGTCAAGTCATTGAACGCCATTTCCAGCTTCACCAAGCGCCAGTTCGAAAGGACCCAGGCGTTACCGGGCGACACTATGACAGGAGCCGACCATGTTCAAGCGATATCGAAATAAGAGGAACGCGAAGAAACCATCGGATTTCGATACCGACATCATGCACCTCATCAACCTGACGCCGATGATGGACATCCTTACAGTCTTGGTGGTCTTTCTGCTCATCACCGCCGTCTTTATCAGCATAACGATCGAGGAGCTTGCCGTACCGACTGCAGCCGGCGCGGAGACGCACAGCATGCCGAATTTCGCCATCGAGGTGATTGTCCGCAGGGCGGGACTCGAGATTGCCAATGGTTCGGTGGTTTCGGACAGGATACCCAAAAAGGACGACCAGTATGATATCGGGGCGCTTACGAAGACGCTCATTCGCCTTAAGGCCCAGTACCCGGATAAAGAGGATGTTTCGGTCCTGATGGAACCGGACATCAAGTACGACCACCTCATCGAGATCATGGATGCGGTACGAAGCACCAACGCGGTGCCTGAAGGCGGCGGAGAGGCCAGAAAAATCGAACTCTTCCCGAAGATATCCATAGGAGACGCGCCATGAGGGCCACAAGACGCATGAAACGGATGGAGCGGAACAACACACGGGGGGTGATCAAGGGGCTCGGCATAAACCTTATCCCGATGATGGACGTTCTCACCGTCCTGGTGTTCTTTCTTCTTTTTCACTCGTTCAACAGCACCCTGCCGGACGCGCAGATCGCGCTTCCCGATTCCGCTGTCCCGACCAGGCCACGGGAAACGGTTGCGATTGTGGTAAGTCCCGAATCGGTTATGGTCCAGGGTGAATCCGTGGTCAGCACTCCCAAGCTCCTTGATGACGGGGTCGTGATGGTCAACGAACTACGGGACCGGCTTTTGCAGATCGGGAACGGTGCAAAGGCTGCCGCCGAAACCATGGAGGTCACGCTTCTCGCCGATAAGACGATACCGTTCAAGGTGCTGAAGAAAATAATGTCAACCTGCACGGCCTGCGGATACGGAAGGATATCCCTTGCCGTGGCGGAGAAGGCGGAAAAATGACGACGGCCATTTTAGAAGAGGAACTATCCCAGCTTGACGTCCAGACCCAAAACGCCCTGAAACGGCTAACCGCCCTGGAAGAGGATCTTCGGGCCGTGGACGCAGAGCTGGGAACATTCGCCACCGACCGGCAGCGCTTTGACGCGCTTAAAGACGTCTTAAGTTCCCTCGACAAGCTTGGAGAGCTCAAGGCGGGCGAGCTCTTTTGGGCAGGACTCGCCGAACAGCAAAATGCCGAAGTACACCTCAAGCGCGCGAGGAACCGGGTCGCGTTTTTCGAAGGCGATATCAGCGGAATCCTTGAGAAGAAGGCGACCCTTCAGGGAGAGATAAACCGGAGTCTTGACGAACTGGCCTATCTCCAGGAGGTAGTGCGCGAGGCGTATGAGCGCGACGAACGGCGCGAGGAGGAATATTTCGTCGACCGCGAGATTTCGCCCGTTCCCAATCACACGATGGCGCTGCCGGGGGACGATCGTTCCGAGAGCGAACGGCGGTACCGCAGGTCACTCCTTGTCGCGTTGCTGTTCTATATCCTGTTCGGAGCCGTCATACGTCTCTGGGTGCTGCCGCCACCGGAACAGCCCACCATTACGAAGGTCCCCGAACGCCTTGTCTCCATGCTCCGGAAGGAGCCGCCCAAGCCCGAGCCGCAGCCCCCGCGCCGCAACGAGGAAAAGAAGCCCGAAACAAACAGGCAAAGGGTGCCGGAGAAACGGCAGGAAGAAAAACCCAAGGCCATGGTTTCGGAAACACAGACCGTACAGAGTAACGTGGAGCATACGGGGGTCCTTGCCTTCAAGGAGTCCTTGAAGGGTCTCTTGGACGAAGCCCCCGCTGCCCGTCTCGGAACCGAGGCGCGTCTGAATAACCAGGCGGCCGTGTCCGCAGGCCAGGCCCGTCCAAGCCGGTCTCTCGTTGCCCTGCAGTCGGCGGGCGGTTATAGCGGCGGCATCAGCAGCTCCGGGATCAGCCGCTCGATAGGCAGCGGAAACGGACGGCGTATCGGCGCAGTCGGGTTCACCCGGGTGGAAAACACGATTGCCGGGGTGGCGGGAGATGCGAGGCCGGTTTCATCCGGGCCCGGGCCGGGCCGTACCGATGAAGAGATCCAGATTGTTTTCGACCGGTACAAGGCGTCACTCTACCGGCTCTACAATGCACAGCTCAGGAAGGATCCAACGCTTCGGGGCAATATCATCTTGCGCATCATCATCGAGCCGGGCGGTGAGGTTTCTTCCTGCACGGTGCAGTCGAATAACCTTGCTTCGGAAGTGCTTGTTTCACAGGTTGTCGAACGGGTCAAGAAGTTCAACTTTGGGCCGAAAGAGAAGGTATCGAGACTTATCATTCTGTACCCGATTGATTTCCTGCCTGCAGTGTAGCTTTGCAAGCGGGGGACGGCAAACCGGGTTCCTGGTACGGAAGAGGACTCTTGACCGCAGATGAAGGCGTGGGTAAATAGGTGCAAAGTGCGATCAAAAATAACAGTGATAATTTGCAATGTGAAGTCCTCCCCGTCTCGATGACACTAATCCGAAACGCTTTGTAAAAGGGATCGAGATACTCATGAATCACGTTGAGAAGACATTAAACACGCCGCTACATGAAAGAGGAAAGACAGCATTTTGACCACCAGAATAAATCAAAGATTCATGATGCGAAGTTTAATGAGTATACGTCTGTAGCTTAGGAGAAAAATTTTTCAGGTTTAAACAGAGCTTTTCTGGGCAAGTTGGGTTCGAGATCCGAAAGTCGTCGGTTCAAATCGGCCGCCGCCAAATTGTCAAGGGGTTACAGCATTAGCTGTAACCCCTTTGTCGCCTTGTTGGGCCGCTTGCGGGCCAGTCTTCACAATAATGTTTTCGCAATCGAAAAATGAGAGGTGGCAATGGACCAAAACGACAAACCGGTAGTCTCATTGTCGAAGGGAAAGAGGGAAGAAGTATTCAATAATGTCTTCGCAAAGGAGGAAGGGATCATTATCGAGTTCGATACGCCCGCAAACAACGGAAAAATTCGCGCACTTCGACGTGTGCCGGCTGTTTAAAACCGTATACTTCTATTTTTTGGCTTGACAGTTTGCTGCTACGATTCTTTCTGAAATGTTCATTTTATGATATAGTCGTATCATGATGACTCCTTCCTGTTGATTGAGTGGATGGCATTGAGATATAGAAGTTTAATGCAAAAATCATTAAAATATGGAGGAGATCCAAATGCCCAATTTTGAATATACATACAAAAACTGTAGCAAAGAGTTTTCTATTTACCTCTCTCTTACGGGATGGAACAGTAAGGTGGTGCTTGCAAATAAATGGATCAACGGACAATCGAGAACAACCGTCAAAAAATAGCGAGGTAACAAATGGTAGATAAAACAACAACGATTCCGTGTCCGCAATGCAGCGGTAAAGGCTCCATACAGTGTTCTGTCTGCCGGGGGCAGGGAAGGCAGCCCAGTTCAAATGCCGCGCAGCGACCCTGTCCAAATTGTCATGGAACGGGAAAAAGCATCTGTCCTCGGTGTCGGGGCGCCAGAAAAATAACTGAATAAAGATAAACATTACGTAGCGGTTTATCAAGTTCGGATGAGCTGGAAGATGCTCCTCACAACTAAAGCGCAAGATGCAATACGCGACCTGTGGGGCTCCCAGCTGTTAAGACCGATGGTTGTGTTATATGGACAAATCACTGTGACTGAGGAACGAACCGATTAGGTATGGTCCTCTACGGGCTATTGTAACAAAAGAGTATCGAAAGAGATCGTCGGGTTTATAACCCAAAACGAGAGGTTCAAATCATCTCCCCGCTATCAAAAATTCAAGGGGTTACAGCGTACGCAGTCAGGAACCGAAGCGGGGTGAGAACGTGCGGGGTAGTGTAGTGTCACCTCCTCGAACTAGGCTGTGCATATGATAGTCCTTCGTTCCCCGAAAGTTACCTGCCTTCCTCTCCTACTATAATATTACTTTCAGGAAGCTCGCTGGAGTGATTATAGAATATGATATAATCAAATCAATACAGTACGTAGAACGAAAAAATGGCGGCTAAAATATTGTTTCTCAATTATGGACAAAGAGGAGGTGTGTCGTGAGAGAAATCAAATGTGCAAGTCTTGGATATACATGCAAGTGGAAGCATATTGCCAATACCGAGGAATTACTCGCCGATATCACGGCAATCCATCTGCGTGATATTCACGGGGTGAAGGAAATCAGCCCGGGCATGCTGGGAAAGATAAAAAACGCCTTTTCGCCCCCAACTGAAGTAGAAGCCGCAGAACTTGATGATATTAAAACGAAGGTATATAACTGCGATATCGGTCCGAATTGCTCCTGGCGGTATATAGCTATGACAGAGGAGCTTATTGTAGACGGCGCGGCAGTACATGCCAGGGAAGCTCACGGCATCAAGGAGTTTTCTCCCGCAATGATAGCCAAGGTTAAAAATGCTGCTCACGAATGGTCTTCGGATAGCGATAAAAAAAGGAAGGTAGCGTAAGGAGGTCGCAACGAGACAGGAGATAATAGGTTACAGACAAAAGCATTAGATGAATGAGGTTGAGGCTATGCGGTGATTATCGATAGCAGGAGGTAATTCCTATGCCAGAGATACTAAGAAAAGTTAAATGACCTAAATGTGGCTTTGTGGTGCAAAGCCATGATGAAAAGGAAATCGCAGAGATTATTATGCATCATGCTAAGAAATCGCACAATACAGATATAACTGAAATAGAGGTTAGAGAGAATATGAAAGATGTCGCGTAAACCACATGACAACTGAGACATGCCGTCTGAAGGGACGTGGTGATTCCATGCCCCTTTTTCATGAACGGGTCGTCTTTTTCCGCTAATTTCATCCTCAGCCTTCTTGGTGATGGATGCCGTTTCCGCCATCTTTACTACAAACTGTGCTTTTGTCATTACCATTGCGATGAATGCACTTCCTGTGATTGAAATCGTGTTGCAATGCACGCAAATGTAGACTATTGGAAGAATTATGACAAGGATTTTCAAGCAAGTAGCGGTTGGAGCATGTTTGAAGAAAACAGCTGCGCTACGAGGACTACGGAGTCATTAGCACTAACTGATGCAAAAGAGATAAATTCTGAGCCAAATCGACTTTGTATAGGAACTTATTGGCACCTGCTTCGGCAAAAGCCTGACCCTTGTACTCACTACTAAAGCCCATGATGTATACATCAGGACGGTTATACCGTATCAATCTACACACACTATCTCCCTTTAATCCTGGCATATTATAGTCAATGAGAATCATGTCAAAGTCGTGCTCTTTTGAAAGGTTAACGGCATCTACACCGTTATCGCAACACGATACCGTATGCCCATATTCTTCCAGTAATAGTTGAATAACGCTGGCGAGCATTTTGTCATCATCTACAATGAGGATTGATTTTTTGTTTTGCACCATGCCCTCCCCTGCATGTTCATTCTACTAGAGTAAGACACTACTGCCCTCAAATAGGTTGAATCGTGTGAGAAATCACAGCGTCAGCAGTAACAGAATGATAGGAAGAAATTCAAGGCGACAGATATGGCCTTTTATCGCTATATGTTTCTCGATCAGGTTTTGGATTCAAGAACCGCTTGCGAAAACAGTTTTACAACTACCTCATGTATTTCGGTTGATGTGAACGGTTTTATCAAAAGACCTTCTGCAAGTTGGATGGCTTCCCTCCACTCCACTTCTTGACCCTTCGAGAAAACCACAATAATCGGGATATTTTTAAAGGCTTCCTGCTTCTTAACCCTCTTGATAAATTCAAGACCGTTCATGCGACGCAGATGCAATATCAACAAATAAGAAGATTTACACCAGGGTTACTGGCAAACTGATTCAGCCCTTCCTGTCCATTGAGTGCTGTTAGAACAGAACAATTGTATCTCACTAATGTTATTTGATAAATATGATGAAGTGGAGCCGAGTCATCAACAACAATATTCTTTAACACAATAATTAGCACTCCTCTAAGGCAGAAATCATCATGACCTGCGTCTACTTCCTGATTGATATAAGCATCCAAGCCGATAATTACTGGTTTACCATTAATAATCACATCGTAAGTTTTTTAACTACTTCTCCTAGTGACCGCTTTATTGTACTGCCTGTAAAGGCTAGAACGGCAAGGGCAGAAGCAAATACGATCATTACCGAAATACAATATGTAGGAACATAATATCTCCACTGCTTCTCATAATTGGTTTGACAAAAAGGACATTATCAAACTGTCTTTCGAGTTCACCCATAAGGTGGTTTCCACATTTCTTGTGGTCAAGCATGAAAAATCGCTATGTTGTCTTGCTGTTTGTTCTCACTATATCTGCTAAGGTTAGATCCATATATGTACCATCAGGCAAAGGGATCAGTTTGAATAACCACTATTATTAGTCTATACCATAAATAATAGCACATGATGTTAATAATGTCAATTTAAAATTTGAGTATTAGCTGCCGTCTGTGCAACAAGCTTCTTTAGATAATGGGAAAAGGACAGGTACTCGATTGTCCCGTGACTTAGAATAGATATTATCGAGATGAAAGGGAAAAGGTTTGCTGTAAGAACGGGACATTTGTATAGCGGCATGTGATTTGATAAAATAGACGAAGAGCCGGGGAAAGAGAATATTCTGGTAAGGTTATGATTTAGTGTCGGTGAAAATGCTATTTAGAAATATCCTTTTCGTCTTCAATCCCAAATAGCTTCCGATGAAACTTATAATCATAATCATCTTTTACACATGTTTGCATAATTTTCAGATACCACTCGGCATGTTTTCTATCCAACCCGTCCTCCATTAATTTGCTGATATACGCAAGTTCCTTCTTGGTATATTTTTTCTCGTTCATTAGACAATTAGGCTCATGGCACCCTTCTGTGGGTAAAAGACCACGGATGGAATCGATTCATCCAGGGAGTGTAGGCCTGAATGATCTTCAAATCTAGATAGGCATTGTCTCGATAACCGTATGCGCGGCGAATTACATTTCTTGCTTTAGCGTTTGCGGCCTCAATAAATCCAAGCGGCGCTTTATTATCGCAATACGCCAAAATACCATCCAGATGCTTTTCCACCATACGTGCGAATTTTTGCATCGGCTTCAGTCGACTCCATTTAAGTTGGTCTACCCAACCTCGAAAGAACTTGCGTGCCCATGTTATTGATTCATAGCTCCACAAGTGCCCAAACGTCTCTTTCATCAAATGCGCCTTAAACAATCGCTTATTTGCTCGCAATGCGTCATTCAGCTCTACCCGCGCATTTCCTCGTACATGGGCTTGACGGGAAAGCAGAATAAATTTTTTCCCCGACAGTCGGCCTTTCATCCATTTCCCGGCCTTTCGGATCTCCTGTACTCGCACAGCATTAAGAGCTTTTAGTAAGTGTTGGATAACGTGAAACTTATCGTAAATAATCTGCGCACTCGGACAGTGCTTGCGGACACTGTTGCGGAACGGCTTCCACATGTCCATTACTGCATGGGTGATTATATGAGCACGCTCTTTGCCAAACCACTTCCAGAACTTGCTCAAGTTGCGTTCTTTTCGCCCTTTTCCCACAAACAGCATCTCGGGACCACGAGGTCCATCCAGAGCGCTTATCATGTGCTTATACTTATGACCCTTGCCCTTTCCATGGGAAAGTTCATCCATGCCCAATACGTTTATGCCGTCCAGAGGGCGGTTTGCCTGCTCTTCTTGTAATGCCTGTTTATCGATCGCCTTGACCGTATGTCGGTGCAGCATCAGGATATCGCCCACGGCCTTGACCGTTGTCACTTTGCACAATTCCTTGGTTACATGCGCCAATTCTGCGGTGACCCGCGGTCCTCGGACATCTACAAAATCAAGAGGTTCCGATAAAATCCCGCACGCTTTACAGTTGCCGCGGTAGCGCTCGAATCGGATAAATGTTGGGGTACTCCAAAACAGTAAATGGCGGACCTCAAATTCCTTGCTGTCGTATCCGCCGACGTCTATTACACCACACTTCGCGCATGTATGAGTTTTATGATCCCGAGCTATCGTAACAATGACGGATATACGTTCCTTTCGGTATCCTATATCAAACTCCGTCACATGATGCCCTTGAATTCCTAATAAGCGTGTGAGATAATCTAAATGCATCCGGAAGGCCCCTCCTTGCTTAATGATTGCGAGTCATTTGCAAGAAGTTAACGCTTTCCGGGTGTCTTTTCAACGCATTTCAGCCCATAGTATCGTGCCAAGAGCCGACAATTATAGCAGAAGGTTTGTTGAGGCGGGTTAATACGACAACTAATGACCTTAGTATGAGGTAAAAACGATAAACCTTATTTTAGTAAGCAGCTTCTCCGCATTATTGTTTTCTTAGTGAAGTTGAAACTGGCTGTTCCCAGGCAAGGATCATAATCTTCTTGTGAGCAATAGTATGTTGAGGATCAATATACGTTGTTATCCCCATATGAGTCATGAAAATTCCCGCACTATATTTTTTAGACCTGTTCATTTTGTCAAGAATGATTTCGACATGGACTTACCATTTGTGTGTGTGTCTACAAGTGCTTTGGCGAGGTCATGATGTAAAATGAGTATGCCTATATAAGAACTTAATTCTTTGCCCTATCCACAGCATCTAAAATAGCTTCGGTACAACCGCCATTAGGAAAAAAATTGACTTCAGTAGAAGCATTATTCAGAGTGATGTCTTTTGCGGATACAGTGATAGGCAGAATGATAATTAGAAGAAACATCAGAATGGGTTTGATTTCACGGTCATTTTCCCGCAAGAAAATGATCTCACTAATCTACCTATAAAAGATTCTACCTATACAAGTTAACCCCAAAATAATTGCTATGACTATTGAAAGGGGGATAGCAATAACACGAATCAACCTGAAGACCAGTACGAAGAGCGGAATTAAAGCCAAGCCTATGGTTACAATCAAACAACCTTTAGCGATATCTTTTGCTTCAAGCATCGGGCAACTCTTTCTGTTTTTATCCAGATAAAACCTATTTAAAATTATAACAGAATTGGAATATGCGGGAAGAGGGAACGATATCTTGATTATTTGATCATATTTCCAATGTTTTGGCTCAGCGTGAACTGGACTTTTAGCCGATTTGAGATACACTACTATCTCGAACGGAGGAAAGTCCATGAAAAAGAAACGTCACAACTACACACCCGAAGAAAAAGTCATGATCCTCAAACGTCATTTGACCGAAGGAGTCGCTGTTTCCGTTTTGTGCGACGAGTACCATCTTCAGCCCAAAGTTTTCTACGATTGGCAGAAGCAGTTGTTTGAGAATGCCTCGGCAGCATTCATTCGAGGCACCAATGGCTCCAACCGCAAAGATCAGAAGCGCATCCAACAGCTTGAAGAGAAGCTCCAAAAAAAGAATGAAGTAGTGTCCGAGCTGATGGAGGAGCATGTAAAGTTAAAAAAAGAACTTGGGGAGCTTTAACCGGCGTCTGGGTTCCCCATGATACAAGAGACGCTATCGTTGACTTTGTCCAGAAATGGAACGATAAGACTGGCATCCCGATCACACATTTCATCGACTGGCTTGCCGTCCGCAAGAGCAAATTCTACACCTGGATCAAACGCTACGGCAAGGTCAACGAGCATAATGCCCCCATCCCTCGTGATTTTTGGCTGGAGGAATGGGAACGAGAAGCAATTATTCAGTTCTGCATCAATAACCCGCTTGAAGGCTACCGGCGGCTCACGTTCATGATGCTCGACCGGAACGTGGTTGCAGTCAGCCCCGCCAGTGTATGGCGTATTCTTTCAAAGGCAGGGCTTTTAGAGCGGTGGAACAAAAAACCCAGCAAGAAGGGCACCGGCTTTGTTCAGCCGCTTCTGCCCCACGAACATTGGCACGTAGACGTTTCATACATCAACATTTGCGGCACGTTTTACTACTTGTGCAGCTTTCTCGACGGATGCAGTCGTTTTATCATCCACTGGGAGATCCGGGAGAAGATGGAGGAGACGGATATCGAGATCATCCTTCAAAAGGCAAAGGAGAAGTTCCCGGAAGCGCGTCCCCGGATCATATCGGACAACGGTCCACAGTTCATCGCCAAGGACTTCAAAGAGTTCATTCGGCTGTCCGGTATGACGCATGTACGGACGTCGCCTTATTATCCGCAGTCAAACGGCAAACTGGAGCGGTTCCATAAAACAATCAAAGGAGAATGCATTCGCCCGAAGACACCGCTCTCACTTGACGAAGCCAGGAGACTTGTGGCAGAGTACATCGAGCACTACAACACCGTCCGACTCCATAGCGCCATCGGTTACATCGCCCCCGCAGACAAACTGAACGGTAGGGATAAGGAGATTTTCAAAGAACGGGATCAGAAGCTTGAAGCCGCCCGGGAACAACGCAGAGTCAAGAGACAGCAGGTATATGAGAAAAGCGCCCGATCCGGGGCATCCGGATATCCCTTAACTCAGATGGCTACACTGTCCACTTCCGACTGAGGCAAAACACCAATACTAACTAATGATTATGCGATCCTATCAATGAAACTTTTGCGAACAAAGTAGACATTATGAAGAAGACCGCAATAATCGGGATATTTCTAAAGGTATCCTGCTTCTTAACTCTCTTGATAAATTCAAGACCGTCCATGGGAGGCATATACATATCAACAATAAGAAGATTTATGTCAGGGTTACTAGCAAGCTGATTCAGCCCTTCCTGTCCATTGAATCTGTTAGAACAGAACATTTGTATCTCGACAATGTAATTTGATAAACCTGGTGAAGTGCGGCCGAATCATCAACAACAAGGATTTTCTTTAACACAATAAATAGCACTCCTTTATAACACCACAAGAATAGAATCCTACTATTGCAGAGTCACAGTATAAATATGCTGCTCTTCGAAGAGGTTAAATTGCATATCATTTCACTATATACTTATTCAGAAAATCAAGAAATATCCGCAACGTTTCCTTGTCTGATGTCTTTACATCAGAAAATTCCATGCCAATAAAATATGCTTCTTGCTGTTTTACTAAATGCTTTATTCTACAAGCTAAATGAACCTCTTTGTGCAAGAGTTGATATGTTATCGCATAGGCTTCTGCGGGTAGTAAATTCCTGCTTTCCTGTACTGGTACTTTTAATCCGCATCCTCCTTCGCTGATGTCAATCATGACTGCATCAGGAATCGTCTGCCCAGAAGCATCTATGAGGTTGACCGACAAATCAGTTTTGAATCGTGGTGCAACCCTGAGTTTTAAACACGCTATTTCCTGCGGATATTTGATAAACACCAGAGGAAACGGAACCTGAATTGTGATAATTTCCGATTCAAAGCCATATGCAACACCGTTCTGCAAAAAACGCACTTTGCTTGGTTCATTAGTCTTAAGCTTTGCTGGCAAATTATTAACATAGACGGCATCTGTCAGAATGAACGCATTATGCTTCCAACCTAAAACCCGAGTTGACAGATAAGCTTTGTAATATGTTTCGATTGATAAAGTTAGTCCGACATTAAAAACGATGTTTTCCATTTCCTAATTCCTTCTTGCTAAAAAACTGCAAGTAACAAAGCGGCTTATCAGTCATTGAGGCGTTATCTTCTGTTTCCTGATATATGCATTCAAGCCAACAATCACTGGCTTACCATCTATCATAACATCTGTTTTCTTGTTACCTCTTGTACTCGTTACCGCAAGAGTTTATCCCGATGCACTCGATATTAGTGTTTTCAGGTCAGCGGTTATGATTAGTTTGCTGCCTTAATTTTATCGATAAGCGCCATGTAAATTTCCGTTGCTGAGATGGGTGTTATTATAACAGAGATGATACTACAGATTATTAATATAAGGCATCGGGTTCATTCCCCGAAAGTCACCAGTTCAAATACGGCCCCCGCTACCAAATTATCAAGGGGTTACAGCGTAAGCCGTAACCCCATTTTTTTAAAAAGGACGGTATCAGGAGGACGGAACGGGAGGGTTTTTTGGACCCCCACAGGCACAACCACCTTACAGGATAACCGGAACGCCAAGATCGGGGTTCCGCAGCTTGCCTGTGAGACCCCCAAAACCACACTTTCTCTACCTTTGCCGGCCGCAAACCGGCTAGTTTACCCGCTCGTGATTCAGGCCGCCTAAAAGAAATCCCGCTGCCTTCATTGTCTGGTTCTTCGATATAATCGAGAAAACATGATCTTTCTCCACACCTTCTGGTATCTATTTTAGCGGGTTTCGTTTACGATGCACAAGAGTTCCACTGTAGTACTGTCTGATAAATGCTCTAATTTCTGATTCAAGAGAAAGCAACGGTTTGATTTTACAACCGAGAGCAAGTTCAATATCGGTAATTTCATTTAAATCAGAAGGGTAAGGCATTGCAACTTCAAGAGTATTTCCTACTTTTCTTACTGGGATAAATTCGTATTTTCGTACAATTGATTCTTCAACTTTTATCAGTTCCTCATCAGAAAAATTTTTAGAGAATATATCTACATAAGGTACATTGATATGTTGAGAGATTGCTATAGCTATCTCAATTTCATCAACAAAGTTTAATTCAGTAATGATATGACCTAGTTTACCACCCGATTTTTTTTGATGCGCTAATGCATCTGCCAATTGTTTTTCATTGATAAGTTTTGATTCTATGAGCATTTCACCTAACTTCATCATTGGATAATCTCCCTAACCCGGCAATATTATAGAATCTGTCGTATAAAAGTTTAAAAGCAACGTCCGATTATTAACAAGTTTATAAACTTCTAATCTTCTATTGATAAATCGGTGCTTCCATTTTTGAGGCCCAGATATTTTCAACTTCGTTACGGATAAAGTCGAGTTTGAAATTCATTAGCATCGTTTCCGCTTTTTCACTAAGGAAGCTGTAATGCCATCCCCAATCCATTTTATAAAATCCGACCTCTCCGTCAACGGCAATACGTACGAAGAAAGCACCGCCTTTAGTACGTCCGCCCGGAAGAACTAAGTACGCTCGACGTCTGTTTTTGAAAACATCCTCAACAAATTCTGTTGTGACTTGATTGTTACTCGTTCTTTCCTTTTTGTAGATCCAATATTATTCTTTGATGGTGATACAGGCGTTTCTTTCACTAATAACCTCCATCACCATAATTGCCAATAAATCCATATTAGAGCTATTTTTCACTAAGTGCAAGTAATCAATTTTATCACGGTTTACCAGAATACTTGAATCCTGTATAATAACCACGCCATGAAAACATCTTACAAAGCTAAAAGTAATTGCCCATTGTCTTTACGGTGGAACCAAAAAGACCGGGAGTGATGTAAATCATGATTCTCCACTGCACCCAAAAACTGCTGAAGGAACTCGGAAGCCCTCACCTCCAGAATCCTGGTGAATCTATCACAGGTCTCGGTAACTGGTACGCCAACCTGCTTGCGATTGACCGGAGAAAATGCATCCTCTTCACCAACGAGAAAACTCTGTACTCCTTCCTTATCCTCAAGGTTAAGAAAGAGAACCTGAAGAACATTGTTGATGACTTCCTGTTCAATCTGAACTTGAATCTACAGGCTGAAGGATTCCCTATTGAAGTTATAGGCAGGGTCATGCAAGAGTACACGGATATCGGCTTTGCCAAAACCGCAAGTAGGCAAATTCTCGATTCTATGAATGAACTCACCTTCCAGTATAAATATCTTATCATAAATCGTTATGGGGGCATTGAAAATATCAGGATTCTCAGAGTCAATAAGGAAATTAACAGGGTCATTACGCGGGTGGGGAAAGTATATTCCTACCCCATTGAGTCCTTGCGGAAGATATTGATGGGGGAGAGTCAAGCGATATACAAGACGGATTCATAGCCTCATGCTGTTACCATTCCCGTTGCCACACAGCATTTCAATTGCCGTTTAGGAATCTAGTCTATTTGGGCAGAGGCAAACTGTTGTGTGTGTTTCTCGGCGGTAGGATTGCTCTTTCAATGGCTGTGAAGCAGGTGGATAATCGGAAGAGGCAGACGGCGTTGAGTTATTTGGTTATGAAATTGTACTGGAAGGAACTCATCAGGACAGTCTGAACCTTCCGAATAAAAAGCTGTACCTTGGGTTTCAGGTAATCTTGAGGTGAATAGCATCTTTTTTGCCCTAGCAGAAGCTTTAGGCTTCCCTCTCTGTTGCTAGTGAGGGCTTGCACACTGCAATCTGGCGTTAGGCTGTTAAATGCGTGTTTCCTCCGCCTCAAAGCCCAAGGTACCTGTATGAATCACTGGCGACTTCTTTCACCATTCTCAATGTTGAATTCAGCGTTAATGAAACTATAGCAGAGGAATTCCGTAACGTCAAGGTAGGAACAAGTGATTTTGGTAAAACTGCGAGCGGAGTGCTTCAGCACGTATATCAAAAAAAACATTACAAAAAATAGTTTTAATTCAATTCATCGGACAATCTATGATTGCTGTCGCCCGATCAAAAAAAAAGGGTTGGCATAATATGCCAACCCTTTTTTTTTCTTTATTGATGCTATGCTGCACTTATGAGGCATCAAGTAGAGCTTCAAACACGAAAAAAACCGTTTCTCTGCTGCTCGATGCTTCCCGCTTCAATTGCATCAGTGCGAGCATTTCGGGCAAACTACATTGCACCGTATACAGATTGAACGACTGCAAGGAAGCCATGCTCCGTCTTTTTTATCCCGCTCGCGCGATAGTTCGTATTCATAGACTACCTTCATTCCCCAGACTTGCCAACTCGGCATGCTTCTCATGATTACCTCCTTAGCGATTGACAATAGTGAAATTATCTGTTTCTGCCATGCCCGACACTTTTATGATTATGATAGCCACCGCCTTGACATATGTCCAATATATTGATAATATCCATTTAATACTTTTTAGATATGGAACTACGACATCTCAAATACTTTGTTGCAGTGGCCGAAGCACTCCATTTTGGGAGAGCTGCCAAAAAGCTTAACATCGCACAGCCGCCCTTGAGCCAGCAGATCATGAACCTGGAAGAAGAACTCGGGATAAAGCTGTTCGACAGGTCCAGGCGAAACATACAGATGACTGCTGCCGGCGTTTATTTTTTTAAAGAGGCCAGGCAGGTCCTTTTGCATGTTGAAGAGGCTGCTGAAACAGCCAGAAGGATTCACCACGGAAAGGCCGGACGTCTGGTTGTAGGGTTCGTGGGTTCAGTGATCCATACTTTTTTGCCTGAAGGGTTGCGATTATTCCGGGAGCGCTTCCCGGAGGTAGAGCTGGAACTGCATGAGATCAATACCGCAGAACAGATAGCGTCGCTTCATGCGAAACGCATTGATGTTGGATTCTTCTACACGGGCGCTGAGGATTCCATGCTTGCATCAAAAACGCTCACACTGGCTCCTTTGATGGCGGTATTGCATAATAAACACCGTCTCTCAAGCCGTAACTCGGTGCAAATCAAGGAACTGGCTCATGAGCTTTTCATTGCAAACACACGCTCCTCAGAGCCGGTTGTCCGTGATGCCTTTATCAGCCTGTGTCATTCTGCCGGCTTCAGCCCGAAAATAGCACAGGAGGCAGGGCAGGTACAAACCGTGCTGGGTCTTGTAGCTTCCGGACTGGGAGTCTGCCTCCTCCCCGATTTTATAAAAAATATCAGGCGTCCGGGAGTACAGTATATTCCGTTGTCAGGATCACCGCCGGAGGTAAAACTTGCCGTAGTCTGGCGCAGCGATAATGCTTCCATCCTGGTAAAGTCATTTGTAAATTTAATTGAGTCTTATTCGAATTTCGACTGGGAACGTTGAAAATCCTTTCCCTATGACCCGAGCGTCAGATGACGTCCGCGAAGAAGGTGAAATAGGGATGTTCCGCAATGGAGCGAAGCTTCCCATGTATCTTACGAGCATTTCGAGCCGACTCAAGGACGGCGCAGTGCTTCCTGAAACCTCGTAACGACATGGTTCAAAGACAAGATCAGTGAACGGAATTATCAGACACTCAATAATAGCTAACCTGCACACAATCTCAGGTTGCCATATCTAAAGGCACACCCCCCGGTTATACAAACACCTCCCAGCGCATTGTTCGTATGGATCCGCCAAGGCCGCTTCTAATCCCAGGAAACACGAAGGCGTGACCTTTGAAGAGGCTAAGCATGTTCTATTCGATCCATTTGCTCTCACTCATGAGGATAGTGATGCCCAAGGTGAACAGTGGATTGTAACTTCGGGTATTGGAGGAAAAGGGAGAATTCTGGTTGTCCTCTACACATACCGAGAATAAACAATTCGGCTTATTGCGGTTTGGAAGGCAAGTGAGGCTTAACGGATAAGATATGAAAAACATTTAAGATAAGGCATATGCAAAGTTCAAGAATTACGATTTTTCAATGCAAAACCAGTTGCGAACACTCCGCATCTGACAAGTTCCAGGCTTCAGCCGGCAAGAAGCTCATATTACCATGAGCGTTAACAGCAATGTCCTGGCTGTATTCAAAGCATGGGCAGAGATTGCCGGTGGCAGCTATCAGACATTGCTGAATGAAGCAGTGAAACAGTTTGCTCACGGCGTGGCCCCTCTTCCGCAGTTAAAAATTCAAGGTTCCAGTAAATCATTTTCTTAGCTGGCAAAATAACTATGGAATAACATACTTCCCTCCTAAAGATAATCATAATTATGCCGATAAATAATCTGTCATCTAAAGATGAGACATGTATCCCGTCTCTCTGTAGTAGATTAGCAAGGTGCGCTTTGTAGGTGCGGTTTCTCTAAATGAGTATTCTGGGAACACAATATATTGTCATGGATTGTCAAAAAAGGAGGATTGCAATGTTTAAAATGTTCAGGTTTTTAAGCGGGATCATGGTCTTGTCTGTTGCTCTGCTTATGGCTGGATGCAGTGGGTCGTCAAGCAGCGGGACCACAAGCAGCGGATCAACGAGCAGTAGTAGCAGTGCAAGCGGCGCAACTGTCGCTGCGACATCCTTGACCGTGGCCAGCAAAGTAAGTGTTGTAGATCCCGAACCGGGCCAAATAGGTCTATCAAGCGTCGCTGCTTCTGCAATTAAAGTTGATTTCTCAAGCGTTTCTCACCTCTTTCACTCATTAGCAGCGTCGTCATTAACGCCAACGGCCGACATCAATACCGATCAGACGCAGGTATCCGTTACGGAAATGTCCACGATGGCGCTCGATAACGTCAATAAGATATTGTGCATGGTCAACCAATCAAGGTATGATGCCATGGTCAACCAGGGCAATTATATCGCGCTGGTAAACGAAGCCCCGTGTGATCCCGCGCAGTCTGACGCGTCTGACGCAGGCCAGTCGGCCGAAGACCCGACGAATTCAGCGAGTGTCCCGGTTTACATGAACTGGACCATAAATTCTTCAAGAGCTGACGACAATTCCCCTGAAGTAGTCAAGTGCTGGATCCATCAGCCTGCAGACGGGCAGAATCAAAGCGACGCGTACATATATGCGGACGCGGTCATTACCGGCGGCACCTCGTCGGTAAACCCGTACGGTCTTTTCACCATCAACTATGAAGTGTTTCCAGTGACGAATGGTGTGGTTGCAACGACTGCGCATGAGATCGGCACCTTGGAGGCTGTGAGCGATCCCACCTCGAGCCAGGTACTGCTCAAGTATGTTGACAGCCAGGCACAGGGTGGCGGCAACGGTGGTACACAGCAGCAGACCCAGCAAATATCGCTCTCCCGGCAGAACGGCGGTACAGGCGGTGCAGGACACGTTTTGATGACCCAGGTAAGCACGCAGGGCACCAGCACCCTGGAATACAATATTGCTTATGACTCTTCATACTTCTACCGTATGCAGCCGAATACCTCATCGCCTGATCCCATGTGCTTCAACAGAACGCAGTTTAACGACCTCGCATGGTCGTATAATCTCTACGATATGACAGGTACAAGGGTTAATCTAAATTCCGGGTTCCCCATTACATTTACCCTGGGCGGGGTGCAACACCAGGGCTATATAGGATATTGGGGGCTCTGGACAGACAACGGAGCATCGCTTAGCAACGGCACCACGGTAAATGTGCAATCCTTCAACAATGGCAATACTACATCCTCGCCGTACACCATATTCGCATCAGGCGGAGAACTTCAAATACATGTGCGGCATCTCATGACGCTTGGTGATCTGACAAGCATACCGCTTTCCTATTTCATGCAGCCGCCTATGTCGGCCGCAACTAACACCAATCAGCCGGTATCGGCTCCGTCCGGAACAAATTATGAGGTGACCTGGAATGGCACGAATTTCATTGAAATAGCGCAAATGCCTCAAAATTGCAACGGAAACTGCACATGGGCAAGCCTCCCGCAGCCCTATCAGACACTTGACCTTTCCAATTTGCCGCAGGGATCGCTTAATTTAAATTCCATAAACGGCGGCGGACAGTTCCAAGTACTGCTCAGCAACTGTACAGTAACTCCTCAACCTTCAGCAACCGCCCCGGTTTCCGGTCCGACACCAACGGGGACCACGCCACAACCGACGCCCGCGCCACAGCCACAGCCACAGCCACAGCCTCAAGTCACTGTGTGTGACCCCCCGACGAACGCATCTCAGGTCATTTATTATGACCAAAATCTTGTATATCCTGGCGATACGACAGTGCCGACCACGCTTGTCGGCTATCAGCAGACCCCCATCGCGACAGCGTCGGGTGTCGATCCGTCAAATCCGTTCGGGAACAGCAATATCATGACCGCGCAAACTAATACGCCCACGGTCTATACCTTTGACACGACGCGTCTCATGCTGGATTATAATGGATACGACGTTGTTATGACGGCAAACGGGACGAATGCCACTACTCAAAACGGGATCATGAGCGGTCCGCTCTTCGACCCCAATGCTGTAGACATCTCCACGGGCGAGACGTATTCCACGCTTCTGCTTTGCCCCTGGAGCACAGCGCAGAACCCGCAGGTTTGTGGCTGGCAGGCCCAAGGTGTGCTGCCGGTATATTATACTTGGGAGACGGGGCCGAATAATTTCAACCAGTTCGTCACGGTCTCTGATCCAACCGGGTCCATGATAAAATTTGATCCGCCTCTTAATGTCAACTATACATCAAACGGCACAACCTATGTGCTAGAGTATGATGGTGCCGGCCAGCTTAACGGCATCCCGAGCGAATGCATTGATTTGAATACCGGTCAGGAAGCCGACTGTTCGTTGTCCAATAACTCGATATCCATCGTTTGGGTACCGCAATTTACGATACCTGAATCAGATAACGGGATAATGACAACACTCACAAACGGGAATACTGAATATTATGTTCGCCCGTTACAGGTTGAGCAACTGATGATCAGTGTGCCCTCAACCAATTGTGCATCACTGGCAACGACAGATTTCAGTCCCTATACACTTCCTGATATCTCGATTTGGGTAGATCCTGTAGCATATAACGGTGCTGAGCCAACAGTAACGAGCGCACCCGCCGTCATAGGAGGCGTAGTTCAGTAAAATTTCAACATAGTAATTAGATAAAGCTCCTTCATGGAATCTCATGAAGGAGCTTTATTTGTCAAATACGAAGCAGAAGAGCACAGGCATTAGCCCGTGGATGAATGCGTCCCTTTTGTTTCTCTACCATTCGGGGGAGTTAGGGGGTGCTTTTGTCGTTTTATACCCACGGGCTTATGCCCGTGGCACTTTGACTCAGGTTGCCCAACATATAGAATCACTGGTTATGAACGACTAACCCCAAAGCCTTTTTGAATTTGAGACTCGATTTGTGACAGGAGAAGCATGCTACAGCTATTTGATTCACTTGCACTGGCCGAATGGATGCAATGCTACCAACTCGAAACGATATCAAAAAAACACGCAAGAAGAAAAAGCGAAACACCTCTTCGGAATAGGCTGCTATCGCGCACAATAAAGTCATAATCATGACAATGAAACGGCCATAACAGGTAGCTTCATCTTTACGAAGGCCGCTAATATAGACTTCTTTTTATAGTATGCATGGCTTTTGATGTTCTATGAGCAGTCTTTTTCTTGCCATTTCGAGCTTTTCTATAAGTACATCAGGCTTAAATATCCTATCTTTCTGGATATTTCATTACTTTTAGAATCAAGCACAATTACAGTAGGTTTTGCCGTTACACAAAATCTCATAAACTGATCTGAATCTACGCCAACGCCCGATTCATATTTAATTGGGATAAAAAGTAATTTTATATAGTCCTGAACACTTTGAGTGTCAGACACACATATTTGTTAAAGCAATTTATTTGCTGCAACTTTTGGACTGCTGACTTTTGTGATTTCCTCAGAAAGTGTATAATAAAGATAGGAGTATTTTTGCAATGTTTCCCATTTTATGGACAAGGAGGTGGTTGAAATGTTGGTAAAAGCATCCAACGCAGAACTCAAGCATTTTACAAACCCTGATGAGGTGAGAACGTTTCCAAAAGGAAAGCTGGAGCTCATAAATATCGGAGGAGCCGTGATCGGTCGGGCGATATTCGAGCCGGGCTGGAAGTGGTCGACTTCCGTTCAGCCACTGGCCAAGACAAAGAGTTGCGAAGCGCCCCATTTTCAGTATCATGTGTCGGGAACGATCATTGTAAAGATGGATGATGGAACGCAGATCGAATGCAAGGCCGGTGATGTGTCTCTGCTGCCGACAGGACATGACGCATGGGTGGTTGGTAATGAACCAGCTGTGGTAGTGGATTTTCAAGGGATGGTCGATTATTCACTGAAGCAAGCAGCATGATTTATCAGGAACCAGAGCGAACACTGTGCAAGGCGACGGGACTCTATCTAAAAACCAAAAAACAACTAAGAGGGAGGTGATGACCATGGCAGAGAAATTAAAAAAAATTGAATGCGACCCTAAATGTGGCTTTCTGGTACGAAGCCATGATGAAAAGGAAATCGTGGAGATTGCTACACAGCATGCAATAAAATCGCACAAAATGGCTATCACTGAAAAAGACGTTAAAGGTATGATGAAAGATGCATAGACCAGAGGCCAGCAAGCTAAACCATACTAATGGGCTTGGTGATTCCAAGCCCATTAGTATATTAAAACCGTTTACATGTGTATTTTTAGAACAATAGTGTCTCAACACAGTGCATGTAGAGCGTGAGTTTGATCGTCGTTGACGCATTTTCCAAGTAGCATACCGCAATGGTTTTTTTCACGCGCCGGTGCGAGCTAGGTGTAATTGAGAACCGCTTGGTTCTTAAAGAATTATAATTACTGATAGTAACCTGAAATGCATATTTCATTGAGGACGATGGATGGACTTAACGGTGGGACCTTGATTCAAAAATGTCTTGCCATCATTCTGCCAATGGGCTATAGTTACTGCTCAAAATACTAATCTTCTTCACTGGAGGGCATTTATGGCAAAGGCAATGACGAAATCCCAATTGATAGCAAAGGTAGCGGAGAAGGCATCACTTACGAAGAAGGCAGCAGGTGAGATATTAGACTTCATCGCTGAAACAGCTTACAAAGAAGCTAAGAACTCGTTCACGATACCCGGACTCGGCAAGCTCGTTCTCGTTCAGCGCAAAGCTCGGATGGGAAGAAATCCTGCCACAGGCGAGACTATCAAGATAAAGGCAAAGAAGGTAGTCAAATTTCGAGTAGCCAAAGCCGCCAAGGATGCGATCCTCGGCACAAAGTAACCAAGTCTTTCTACTCTCGACACCACCAAGCCCATTCATCATCGAGTGGGCTTTTCTTTTCTCCGAGCAACAAAAAAAGAGAGTGATGACCATCTCTGCAGGTGGTGCCCTGAAGCACTCTTATTGACTTTCTCATGCGTAGATATTGAGCTGGGCATGGTGGATATGCTTTAATTAAGGACTCATGATGCCGGCAGCGATAAATTACGGATAACTGGTTAACGTATTCTTGTAACGTCTTGAGTCGTCTCTGCCTGGACATGGTCAACAATATTGTGAAGTTTTCAGGATTCGCATTCCCTGATTATAATTGACAGGAGGTACTCTATGTCAACAGACGATAAAGGAGCTATTGGGCCGGACGCTTTGACTGGCGAATATGTTGCGATCGATTATAAGGCGCTTGGGTCCAAAATCAAGCACGTTCGGGATACTGTTACTCAGGCGGACTTCGCCAAAAAATTCGGCATAACGCGGGCTGAGGTCAGCAAGATCGAGCGCGGTGAAGTCCGGCCGACTGCCGAGCTGCTTTATAATATTTGCTTGAAGTATCATCTCAGCCTTGAGTGGATATTGTCCGGTCACGAGCCCGCACCTGAGTCCGCACCTGAGTCCGCACAGGAAGAACTTTTTAAAGAAGAGACTGTAACAGCTGCGCTGGTCAAAGAGGATCCATCGACAGCGTGCGCAATGCCAATTCTTGAAATAACCGATATAATCGAATGGTTCAGGCTGCACCCGGAAGACCTGTGCTTGGTCAATAAGATGATTCAGGGCAAGAAACTTATGCTGGATTCAATGAAGGAGCTGGAGAAATAACAGGGAAGTTACTCCCTCTTGTTCACCGGTGACCTGTCCCCGGGTATTGTACTAGATGCTGATTTCATTTTGTATCATTGTATTTTATGATAAATTATTCCGTTAGTATCTACATTCTGTATCATGGGACTTGCTTTTTATCGCAACGAGCCATACTTCATCTCGAAAACAGCACGGCGGATAAGCGTCATAGGAATTGACCGAAAAGTTCTCAAGCATTAATATTTTTAGTCCTTCGAGAATGAGTGTGGACGCACTAAAATATAGCATAGAGGGGAAAAAGTAAATCCCAGTAATTAAGCAAGCCGGGAGCTTAGGGTGTTGTACGATGCGGCTTGAAATTTATTTAGAAGCTTCTCTGATTTCCTCTACACGAACTTGATCCGCTCGGCAACCGAGAGACCTTTCGTTTCTTCGTAATGCTGGTCCGTGATCTTGCGAACCATTTCACCTGTTTTAACCGGCATGGGCATGTACCTCCCGTAGGGAATAAATGGAAACCGGCTTGTACCCAATCGCGATGTTCACGGCATAGAATGCTTGTATTTTTTCAAAATGAACAATATTCTTGAAGTTCCAGCTTACGACCCTGTCCGCACCCGCGACAGTAGCGATTGCAATATGCCTGGCATCATCACGATCGTTGCGCGTCAATATACGGTGTTTGTCACTTTTTAATGTGAGTCTCACGCTCGCAGAAGCACATCACGGGCAAGTTACCCTCAAATTGATCAAAATATCAGCTCGAACTGGTTTTGATCTGTTCAGTCCGCGCTCACGGCGTATAGTACTTGCCGTTTACTTCATCTCCAATGATAGCAAAATTCGCCGTTGATGTTTCAAGTGGATCGGATTTCCATGAAAAACCGATCGATGGAACTTCAACCGAGGCCTCAAGCTGAGCTATGGCTTTGAAGCCATCGACACGGAATTGTTTCTGAGAATCGTCGTAGCTGAACTTCTCGTTTGTTGCTTTCCACACGATACGCAAGTCCATTCTAGCAGGTATTGTTTCTGCCTTGAACTGCGGCCATTTTGGCTGGTCTATTATTTCAATCCCTTTCATTTGCAGTACCGCCGAACGTCCATCATTGCTAAAAGTGACTCCTCCTTCGGCTACAGGCACAACCCAGTAAAGGCCACACGGTCCGACCGGAGGATGAAAATCATGCACCTGATTCGCAGGGGCCAACTGCCCCTTGAAGAGGGTCACTCATATATGTGCGAACGTCCCATTTTGAGCGGTTCTCCCCGTGTAGTACTCACCCTGCATGATATCGTTATCCGTTGTAGGATTTCCAAAGGCAAGGCGATTGCCCTTGTTATCAGTGCCCATGCCTCTAAAATCTGCACATCGGGCGACCTTGCCTTTGAAATGATAAATGTGCGATGGCTCCGTGGTAGGACCAGCTGGCTGGTTGTGACTGCCGTTCTTATCAAGCCAAGGAATGGGAAAGGGGTAATTACTTCCATCGTAAACGAAAGGTTCTTTTTCGACTTCGTTATGTTTACCCGTCGCATCAGCATGGTTTGGAATTTGAAGCGCTGACGCTGCCGCAAGTATCGAGCCAGAAATAAGAAAACGTCGCCTACTGAACTCGAAATTGGATGACAAAAATTCTTTTTTCATGTTAACCTCCCTTTCTGTAGTCCTCGTTAGAAGAAGCTTCTGCCAAAGTAATGCAAATTAGGCTTTTTGATTTCAGTACCGTTCCTGAAACCATGTATTTTATTTCCATATACTAGGACGGCAGCCGAACAGGGCTGCTGCCGGTTAACGTCAAGGCGCATGCCTCTGATGTAGCAGAACAGGTTAAACTACCGAGTTTAAGGAACCCATAATGAAGGTAAAAGATACTTCCTTCCTGCCCTCCTATTCCGCAAGTGCAACGGTGGTTTCGGATTCCTGGGAACGCATCTGCTCTTCCATTACCATATGGGTGATTACCTGCTGAAGACTGAGGAACCATGGTGAGGTCGTATCTCGTGAATGAGGAAATCTCACTTCAACAATCTTTTTCACCGTGCCTGGCCGATTGGTCATGACGACCACACGGTCAGCGAGGTAAATGGATTCCTGTATGCTGTGGGTGACGAAGATGATGGTCTTTTTGAATTCCATCCAGATGCGAAGGAGTTCATCCTGCAGCATACTGCGAGTCAAGGCATCCAATGCGCCGAAAGGTTCATCCATTAGCATCATCGGTGAATCGAGCGCGAGGGCTCGGGCAAAGGCTACCCGCTGACGCATTCCCCCCGACAAGTCCTTAGGATACCGGTCACGGAAATCCGAGAGTTGCAGCTTGTCCAAAAACGCATCGACCTTTAACCTGACAGCGGCCTTCGGCAAGCCTTTGATCTTCAATCCAAATGCCACATTCTCATCCACATTCATCCATGGGAACAGCGCATACTCCTGAAAAACCATGGCGCGGTCCGGCCCCGGAGCGGCGACCTCTTTGTTATTGGCGATCAGTCTTCCTGACGTAGGGAGAGAGAAACCGGCAATGGCATTTAAAAGGGTCGATTTGCCGCAACCTGATGGTCCGAGGATGCAGATGAACTCACCACGGTGGATGTCCAGATTGAAATCCTTAAGCGCAACAATTTCCCGGCCTTCGGAACGATAAACCTTGTTGACTTGCTCGATTCTGACGATTGGCTCGTTAGCAGCGCTCATTCTTCCAGTTAACTCCGTAAGCATGTTCTTCTATTCGCCCGTTTCAATGCTCCGACGCCAGCGAAGCAAGTAATTGTTGATCCGGCTCATGACCGTGTCGATGGCCAAACCCAACATGCCGATAGTAATCATCCCGGCAATAATCTTGTCTGACCAGAAATATTCCCGAGCCTCAATGATCCGGTAACCCAGACCGTTATTGACTGCAATCATTTCGGCAACAATTACGCAGATAAATGCCACGCCAATTCCTACGCGCAGTCCGGTAAGAATTTGGGGCATCGCTGCTGGTACGATGACCCGGACAAAAAGCGTCTTTTTCCCGGCCCCCAGGTTCTGCGCTGCGCGTATGTAGATCGCATCTACATTCCGGACTCCGGATATTGTGTTCATGAGCACAGGAAAGAATGCGCCGAGACTGATGAGAAAATATGCCGGCGGGTTCCCCAACCCAAACCAGAGTATTGAAAGAGGAACGTATGCAATGGGGGGGATCGGCCTCAAAATCTGTATGAGGGGATTAAAAAGACGATGGACTCTTTCGAAGTTCCCCATCAGAAGTCCCAGGGGCAGTGCCAGACCGGCGCCGATAAGGAAACCGATAAGCACCCGGAGAAAAGTTGCAAACAGATCGCTGGGAAGCTCTCCTGAAAATATCCATACTAAATAGGTCATCTGTTTAGGATCGAAAGGCTCAAGAGGGCGGGCATACGCTATCCATCGTGAAAACACCTGAGTTGGGGCAGGAAGGGCCTGAGGATTGAACACTTGATTTCGGGACAGCAATTCCCAAACGACAAGAATTCCAACAGGAATGATGGCCGACTGAATGATCTGCCTGATCATTTTTGCCACCGATTGTTTTTGTTTACCTGGCATTTAGCTCCTTCTTGGCTTTATCGAGTAAATCGAGCCTGACGTAGTCCTTTGCAACGGGTGGTTTCGTCATTTTCGCAATACCATACTTGACCATCATGTCTGTCGAAATTTGTACCTGTGCAAGTGTGACATCATAGGTAAATGGCGAATTTTCGATGGCTTGTCGGTAGTCTTCGCTCGAGAGCTGACCCTTGAACATCTTATCCCGAACATACTGTTCAGCAACATCCGGATGTTCTATAAAATATTTTGTTGCTTCAACGAAGCATTTCATAACCCGTTCAGCAACATCACGCCGCGTGTTATACATTTTTTCAGTCATGATCAGAGTTCGAACCGGCTCTCCAAGCGGCGTATCATAGGGTTTGATGATCTCAACGCCATAACCCTTGCTGATGGCCTGCGAGGACTGGGGTTCCGATTGACTAATGGCGTCAACGTTCCGGGAGAGAAGAGCCTGGTTAAGGTCGGCATAGGCCATGTACTCGATCTGTACATCCTTGCCCGGGTTCACAGAATAGGTCAAATTATATTTCCCTAATTCGGCAAGAAGGACCAGTTCCTGAGCGCCACCACGGGGCACTCCTACCTTTTTCCCCTTGAGATCGGCGATTGAATGCCATTTCATGTTGGAGCGTCCGACTATCCGCGCACCTCCACGGGCAAATCCTGCCACGATATAGATCGGGACACCTGCAGCACGGGCCGCAATTGCACCGTCGATAGCACTCGCCGCGATGTCAATGTCACCTGCGATGATTGCCGGCATAATATCGATCCCCTTGGGAAATATGCGCTCCTCTATCCTGAGATTGTACTTAGGCGCGATCTCCTTCATATACGATACAGTCCCGTAATGGGCGAACTTGAGGTTTCCGAGGCGGACCAAATCTTCAGCATAAACTGATGAACTACACCAGACCATTACCCACAGAAATATTGCCGCAATCTTTTTCATCGAATGCCTCCTCGCCATGGCCGTCTCCCTAACTCATCGGGAATCCCGCTTTTTCCCAGCCCTCTACCCCTTCGTTGAAAACCCTGACATTCAGAAAGCCCTTTCCGATATATTCTGCCACCCGAGCGGCGGCACTCGCCTTTTTTGTTTAGGGTCAATAGAATATAATTTCCTGCCCTTTAGGCCACGAATTGATCTTGTCTCTAAATTCTGTTATGAAATAGCCCGTCAAGATATGTCGTTTATTGATAAGCCCTATTTCTAGTATAACACGAGGAGAAATTGGGAGTATTCGGCCGCCTTCAAATTTGCCCTCCTCGGTGTGATTTTTAAAAAGTTATCAATTTTCATTATCAGTTTTTTCGCCTAATTGACAGATCATTTTTCAGTGGATTCTTGACAACGGGTTTTCATGATATATAGTCATAATAGACTCGGTTTTCACAATCTTTTAGATAAATCAATGAACGTCGTTTTTACTACCCACTGTAACTGAAGTGCTCGGCAGGACGGGATCTGTAATCTATTTAGGTGCTTAAAATGCAAGAATTGCGATATTTTGCAATTATGTTTAATTTGCTGACGGCGCTTTTGGATTCCTGGACTGTATGGTCCAGTGTTGCAGGCGATGAGGTTAAAGGGAAAATATGGCGATTGAAGTATCTTCAGCTAGCTTACGGGCAGGGGCTATATCGACCCTATGAGAAACTCGTCACTCTGGCCGCCAAAGAAACTGGTCTGCCAGAATCCAGCACCGACAAACTTGTTAAGAATTGGAAGAAGCTCAAACCGTGGACAGAGGTGAAAGAGGTCCTGACCGAACTGAATCAGCACGTTCCTCTAGCGGTAGTCACTAACTGCTCGCAGGTTCTAGGGCTGCAGGCGGCCGCTCTTTGCGGAGTCAAATTTGACGTTGTAGTTACATCAGAACGAGCCGGTTTTTATAAACCTAACCCTGCTCCGTACCTACTTGCAATACGCGAATTGGGTTTTGAACCAAAGAAGGTATTGTATGTTTCCGGGTCTGCCTATGACATTCGCGGGGCTATCGATGTGGGGATGGATGTATATTGGCATAACCGGATTGGCATGTCCAAACCGGAAGAAGTACCGGAGCCGGTTATTATGGCCAACAGCCTTATGCCGCTAAAAGATTTTGTATGGAGGGCCTGATGGGCTTTTAGGTCAAACAAAGGGCTGATCAGAGCATAGATGGGTTGTCATTTATGGAATGAACTACCAATTTAAAATATCACAGTTTGTTGTGTAGTTCAGAAAGATTCCCTCTGTGGACGCTTGATTGAAATGTGGATTTGAATAAATTCGAGGTTTTATGTTGGTGCTTTGGCTAGAGATTTATGAACAACCCTACAATACTGAATCCGGGACATCTTTGCCGGGATTCCGCCGGAAACTCTCCTCAAGTGATCATATAATATTATTTGTATATTCCATCCTACAGGGTAGTTTTAAGTTCCAGATTTTCTTCCAGAAGTTTTGGAGTATTCATCTTTAGCAACATTTAACAGTACAAGCGGATTTTTCATATTTAATCTACCTATCTTCTGCCCATTCATGGACATGCCCATTCATGGGCATTGACATAAATCAGCAGCAGGCATATAGTCATCAATGCCATTTTGAATATTATTGTCACGTTCATTGCCAAATCTGTTAACATCGAATTTCGGATATTAGTTATGCACACTCTGATGCAGCCGTACCGATAATAAATAACCTGTTAGTCCAGAAAGAAGCGCTGATCGAAACCCAAGAATATTTTATTTCGAAAAAGTTTACTGCCATGATGAAGTGGTCAGCGGCGATTTGTGCTATATTCGGTATCCTCGAAAACAGCATTATATTCGTAGACCCTCCTAAGAAACGCGCCTTTGGCTTTTTCCCCAATATTATAGGCATACCTATTTTTGTTGGAGCTGGCTATTGCGTTCAGTTTCTAAGGCGATCAATAAAATATGCGATAACTGTCGAGGCTGCTGGGATAAGGGATATGCATCAATCGTCTACAGCACTTGTTTGGCAAGATGTCGGACAAATAGCGGGGTGTGCTGGACATGGTGGCTAGGCGGTCGCTGGGGCGGCAGTTCGAGTGGCTCTGGGCGGCGTATGCGATCAGCGTGTCCGGCACGTGGTTCGCGTTCGGTGCGTTTCCCTTGATCGCGATCCTTGTGCTGCACTCCGGGCCGACCGAGGTGTCATTGCTGGCGGCTACGGGGCTGGCAGTGGGGGCGGTGGTGGCGGTGCCGCTCGGCACGTGGGTGGAGTTCCGCAGCAAGCGGCCGGTGATGATTGCGATGGACCTGACCCGGTTCGCGGCATTGATGAGCGTCCCCGCCGCGTTCGTGTTCGGCTGGCTCAGCTTCGTCCAGCTCCTGGTCGTGTCGGTCATCGTCGCCGCAGCCAATATCGCCTTCAAGGCGGCCAGCGGCGTATATCTGAAAGCGCTCGTGCGGCCGGAGGACCTGCTCGTCGCGAATGGGCGGTTCGAGTCCACGACCTGGATCGCCACGGCGCTCGGACCACCGCTCGGTGGGGTCGCGATCGGGCTGTTCGGCCCGGTGACGACCGTGGTGGCCGATGCGGTAAGCTACCTGTTCTCGGCAGTAGGCATCCGCGCGATTGGGGAGAGGGAGCAGCGCCCTGTACGAATTGATGCGCCACGGCTCCGAACCGGCGAACTGCTTGACGGGTGGCGGTACATCCTGACTCACCCGGCGCTGCGCCCGCTGTTCTTCAACACGGTCCTGGTTAACGGCCTGATCATGGCGACCTCGCCGCTGCTCGCCGTCCTCATGCTCGGCCGCCTCGGGTTCGCACCCTGGCAGTATGGCCTCGCGTTCGGAGCACCCTGCGTCGGCGGCCTCATCGGCTCACGACTGGCTCACCGACTCGTCGCGCGGTTCGGGCAGCACAAGGTCATGCTCGTCGCCGGGGCACTGCGCGCGTGCTGGCCGCTCGGGTTGGCCTTCATCCGCCCCGGCGCTGCCGGGCTCATGCTTGTCATCGCTGTCGAGCTTGGGCTGATCACCTGCATAAGCGTATTCAACCCGGTGTTCGCCACCTACCGTCTGGACCAGACCGCGACGGATCGAGTCGCCCGCATCCTGTCCGCGTGGTCCGTCACCAGCAACATCACCATCGCGTCCATGACCGCCCTGTGGGGCCTGCTGGCCAGCATCACCAGCCCCCGAACCGCGATCGCGATCGCCGGTGTCCTCATGCTGGCCACACCGCTTTTGCTTCCCCGACACGACTACGTACCGCAGCACGAGCCGGAACCGGCCCGGAGCTACATATGACACACTGCACTCGCCACTGACCCCTGAAGGCAGACAGCGGCTGGTCCGCCGATGCAGGTTGGTCTCGACAGTGGTGACGCGATGGAGACGACCAAGCACTGCTGGATCGCTACCCAGTATCCAGCCCAACCCGGACGCCTAACCCACCATCGACTGCATTATCGACCTGCGGAAACGACATCGTAGTCGGCCGCACCATCGTCTCGCAAATCATCGACAAGGGAATACTGATCAGCACGGCTACAGTCACTCAACACCTCAAGGCCAACGACCGGAACCGGCTGCGCCATTTAGACGCCGTCATAAGAGAACCGAACTGCAAGCCAGACAGGCAAGATTATAGCCGACTACCCCGTCCACATGATCCATCTTGACGTGAAGAAGGTCGGCTGTATCCCCGATGGCGGTGGTGAGCGCATTCACGGCAGGGATCATCGCAAGCCGGAGTCGCCGCGGTTGCCAAGACAAGGCCGCTCGGGCCGGATACACCTACCTTCACTCGGCTATCGACGGGTTCACCCGACTCGTTTACACCGAGCCGCACGACGACGAGACCGCCGCCACCGGCGCAAAAACGCTTCTGTTTCGCCGGAGTATGAGCGACATGACGAAAGTTATTACAACTTATACTCGACATACGAGACCCTTTAAATATAAGATATTCTTTACTTAACGAGCTATAATTGCTAAAGATGAAAATGGGAAAATATCTAAGCTGGAGGTTTAAGTGACATCTACGAGTGTGTAAACTTGCAGAAGAAGAAAGTCACAAAGAATGTTCTAAATGCGCCAGAACTGAAGCTGAGCCCACAAAAGACTTTGAAACACGGTTCAGTGAGTTCCGTGAGCGACCATTGATCATGCCCTTGGAGGAGTTTACTTCTCAGAAAAGTGAAGAGTATCCCGTTGTGCCAACCACATCAAGAAAGTCCGTTCTTGTGGAGTTCCTGATAGAAAGAGAATTTTAAGATAGTCAATATATCAGGACAGCAGTTGACAAACATCGAAATAAAAAAATAAATGTTGCGAACTCGCTCTGTAACTTGCCGCAATATATATGATGGATGGTCGGGTTATCAAAATAGGCAAATGGTGTGAAAGCATAATAATACAAATTTGATTATACAATAAAAAAGGGAGAGGGATTATGATTAATAAATGCTTTTCCCGTACCATTATTTATTTACTATATATCATGGTTGCATTGACCCGCGTAGTCGGTGCCGGAGACGAACCACCATTGAAGGCATCTGAACAATGGAGAAAAGATTTGAAACGACTGGTTATGCTCTCCAGAATTGTTGCTGATAAACCTTCTTTGTTAAGTCAAAAGCCTTCAACTCAACAAATTCCTGACTTAGCGGCTGAACCCTTTTGTTGTATATCGCCTGATTTGAATGAATGCTTATTATCCCAAATATCTAGCATGCTCTTGCAAATAACAACAGATACTGCAAATATATTCGATGCAACACAAGGAGCAGCGGTTCAAATAACCTTTGGTAGGGCAACAGATGTATGGACTGAAAAAGACATTTCAAATAATTGGGACACCCTGCAGAAATGGACAAATGTATTGGGACCAGCGGCCGTAGTTGTAGGCGCAATACTGATATCTCAGCATAAAGAAGGCAGTGCTTATCGTTTGGGAGAAGAGATTGCTGGCAGCGGCGCTGCGTTGATAATAGTAGGTGATTTGGGTACGTTAGGCCAACTGTTTGGTGGCGTCAGTCCAAAACATAGAGCAAAGACTGCAATAAGAACGATTAATACATTGCAAGATATTGAAACGTCAAGGCAAGCATACGAAGACTCGCAACTTATTTATGGGTTTTTAGATAATTATAGTAATAAATCTAAAAAGCTTTTAAATACAATATTATCGTTATCAAACGATGCTAAAGCCTTAAGTAGTGTAGCTCCTTCTCCCGATAAATCGAAGAGGATTGTGGAACTATGTGATAAAACGAGAGAGGTAGTAAGTGATTTTAAAGAGACTGCCGGCTTTACAGAAGATTATGCAAATCAACTACTGATTCTTTATAAAAAATACCATGATGAGGTTTCTTCACCTGAAGATAAGTTAAAATTTGAGGATGCACGGCAAAGCGTGAATAATTTTAATGCTAAATATGATGAAGTAATTGTTCCTTATTTGCAAGGCGTACCTGAAGTAATTGAAGCAATGCAAAATATAAAGGCAGCTTTCATCGCAAACAGCATTGCTGATAAACATTACTTCTAACCGCTTTCTAGCGGAATGCTGACAAAAGCAGTAAAACAGCATAAAATGTATCCGTCCAAGAAACGTTTAAAAAAAGCGTTTTCTTTATGTTGCTGTACATCATTTGATGATGGTGGGAGGATTTAAATAAACTCATAACCGAAGGTCGTCGGTTCAAAACCGCCTCCGCTTCCAAACTTATCATGAGGATACAGGATTTTCTGTAGCCTCTTTTTATTGTGCCGAGCATGTTCGACAGCTTGGATGTGCAAGATATATGTGGGTAGGGCATAAGGTTATTCTTCCCCATTAAAGTATAGGAAAAAAATTCTTCAAGACTACCCAAAATAGCAACCTCCTGCTGAGAATTACTTTTGGAACGTAGAGTGAAATCCCGTAGTTCGGCATTGTTGGTCACCCTCCTGTCGTGAAACGGGCCTGAATGATGGAGGGCGTCGGGGACAGACAACCATGCTTGGCCGTGATCGACGTTTTAATTAACGCCTCTCAACCTTTCTTGTAAAACCCTTCTTTTTTAACATTACGCCGATGCCCCGTTGGGGGCTTTCCGATAGTATCAACTTTTTTCTCCATTTCGCCGGTATGTCTCTCCTGTCTTTCCATCACTATCTTTTCTGCATCGACCCAATTCTTTAAATCATTCCCGTGAACTCTGCCTGCTTTTTCATAAAATTCGTACGCAACCCTTGCAATCTTGTCATGTATATCTTTTTTCATTATCGTTCAATCCTCCCTCTAAATAATATTGCTTATGAGTGGTCCCATTTCAATCCTATCGACACTATTTCTGAAAGTACTTCCGGACTTTCGCCGCAACCTGACGATCAGTCATCTTGTCAACAGTTTCAATGCCTGCGATGAGTCCACCGAGGTTGCTTTTTTTTAGACGTTTTATTAGTTCGCCCGTTGCCTCACCAGGGCCAAATATCAGAATAGATCTAGCATCACGAATACTCGCGATTACCGCATCGTAGTAAATGTTGAGATGTCCCGTAAACCTTTTCTGACGGCTGTCAGCTGACGGTACTTGCAGCGGTTCATAGCGACCTTTAAGGGGGGAATCACCGGACCGGCGGAGTTGTTTTAAAGCCTTCGATATTACCAGCGTGGTCTCTTCCCCTTTATCCGTAACAGCCACGATAATAGCCTTCCTATGGTCGATCCATAAACCCATCGTCGTTTTCATAAATGTCTCCTTTAGCCGCTTACGCTTATATATAAAATTATACTACTAATAAAAGCTTCTGGAAGCCGCTCTTCTATCTCTCTTCCTCTTTGATGTAGATTTTACGTATCATGTTCTTACTGAGAACTCCAGGAGCGTTGTCGCCCGAGTAACCTTAAAGGAACGCCTAATCCCCGCAGGATTTGTCCTGGACGTCTTTAAATATGGCGGCATCGAAGATCGCTCTGAAAGAAGCGCAATTCTTCAGATGCGTTCCGATATAATGGCTGATCTCCGGAAACCGGTAGATGATAGCTGACAGTTGAAAGAACCTGCCCCTTGCCACGTGGGTTATACTTGGGAGTGAGAGTGCTCAAATACACAGCCACAACCAAGGGGGCAGGTAAGAATAATTGTGTCACATTCATCGGTCATGATGTCCACAAAGATTCCATAAAAACCGCGGTTGCAGACGGTTTCAGCAAGCAGGACGTTCCTCACCGCGGCACAATCGGTAGCAGCCTGGATTCGCTAGCACTTCGTTCTTCATGGAGCTGATATAGTTGCATCTGTTGGAAAATAAAAACTGCAATTGGAAGTAGTTAGAACGCGCCTTAGCGCTGGTACTCCTGCCTCCACCTGCCCGTAAAAACGAGCTATAATTAGTTAAGAATTCAAGCATGATCATCCACGTTAAACTTATCGTTTTTGCCGCTATGCTTAACGTCGGTTGTAGGTATGGTTCTAGAGGCCACAACAGGGCACAAAGTCATTGTCACGTAAAAACGAGGTTTTAAATGAAACAGGAGGTGACCAACATATGAAAACCATCCTCAAGGCGTTCTATACAAAACCGCTTGTGATCTATCTAATATTAGCGTTGATTGAGATCTCGACTTTCGCCGGACCAGCCGAGGCCATGTTTTTCCCTGCCGCACCTCATCAGAATATGACCGAGGCGACCGCATTATCCGCGAGCCGGGCGGCAGATATGGCTAAGATCCAGACGGCATTGGAATCGAAGATTCTCCAGCAAAAGCTTATGGACTACGGGCTATCTCCTGAGGAGACTATGGCGCGGGTGAACAAACTTTCGGACGAGCAGATTCATCAGCTCGCTACACGCGCGGACTCGCTCCAAGCGGGCGGATACGGGGGTGGTGCTGGGGTTTTGGTGTTTCTCTTCCTGGTGCTCATCATCGTTGTGTTGATTGTGGCACTCACATACCCCGGGTACGGGTACGGGTACGGCCATCACAGATAGGATCACGTTTCTTAAATAAAACGGGAGGGAACCACATACGAAGAATTTACTCAATATTTCTATGCGAAGCCGCTATTAGCCGCTGTGATTATGGCGTTTAAAATGCATTCTGAGCGTAACACAAAGTGACAAATGTCCCTAACCTGTCTCTCAACTCGAACCGAGAGAGCATGTACCGGATGCTTTCCAAAAAGGGAACTCCGAGATTAAAAGCATCTTTACCCTGCTGCACTCGCTGGGGATGAAACTGTATGTCGAGCCGAAGACTAGGTCGGCGAAGTCATCAAAGACCAAAAAGGCGGGATAAGATAAGCAAAGGGTGCGCTCGGATTCGTGAGTTAAAATATTCGGACGCGCCGATTTACGTGAGGCAACGACCAGACCACAGTTTGTAGCAAAAGATAGCGAAAAAGGCATAGATTACAAAGAAAGCCGCAGATGATATCTTAGAATGCATCATAGAAGTAGCCTAACAAAGAAGACAAAACACTTTCACGTTGCCTGGACTTGGCAAACTCGTTCTCGCTCAGCGTAAGGCACGTAGCGGCAGGAACCACGCAACAGGAGAGACTAATCAAATTAAGGCAAAGAAGGGTTCTCAACTGGTCAAGCTTTAATTGTATATTAGCAACTTTTATGATATATTATATTCAATGGAATATATAAATAAGGGCTAAGCATCAGTAAACTAACAACTTGAGGCCGTAAAAAGTGTCAACTAGGAAAAGCACCAAAAATAAGAATGGTGGTGGAAAAGACACCCTGTCATTCACTGCAAATATGCTTCTGGATGATCACCCCTACCCGGAAATAAAGACCTCTCTTTATGCCATCCTCGACGATACGGGCATCTTGTATGGCCGTATAAAGCGGACCCTGTTTAAAGACTGCATTCGCTCCGGCAAAAAAACAACAGAATTAAAGAACGAATACCTGTTAACGTACAAGATCACTGCACGGCAGTACAATGCAGTCCGCTATGACCTGGACGGGAATATCAAGGCGGTAACGGAAATCAACAAGCTCAGAATCCTGGATCTTGAAGAGAAAATAATATCAGTAAAAAAGTGGATAGCAAACAATGAGTCAAGAATACTCAAAATAACGGATGATGTGAGTATCCCAAGCACTGAAAAAAAGATCCAGGCAAAGGAGCTTCAGTATCGTGTTGATAATAAGAAACGAAAGCTTGCTTCTTTGGAGCAAAAGCTTTCCAAGCTCAGGGAAGATCAGAAAAACCGGCGGGTAAGGATTTGTTTCGGGTCAAACAAGATATTCAGAAAACAATTTTCCCTGGAGGAAAACGGGTACAAAAGCCACAATGAATGGCTCCTGGACTGGAAAAGGTCTCGCAATAACACTTTCTTTTGCCTTGGCTCGAAGGACGAATCGGGCGGGAACCAAACGTGCACCCTGAAGTCCGATGGGACGATGAGATTAAGGGTCCCTGATTGTATGAAGGACAAATACGGGCATTCCATTGTAATTCCCCGCATAAAATATCCCTATGGTCAGGAACATATCGAAACGGCCCTTCAGGCCGGAATAGCGATTTCTCACAGGTTTACCAGGGGCGAGAAGGGCTGGTACCTGCACACGACGGTAGATGTTCCAAAGGCAAAAACAGTTACTTACAAGCCAAAGGAAATCGGGTCTATCGGAGTGGACGTCAATGAAAAAGAAATCGCGGTTAGCGAGACCGACCGGTACGGGAATTATGTCAGGAGCATAACATATCCATCCTGCGTTAAGGATTTGCGTACTGAACAGACAGAAGCAATGTATAGCGATATCTGCAAGTCCATCGTGGACCGGGCAGCCAAGACGAGAAAACCTATATCCCACGAAGAACTCGATTTTAGCAAGAAGAAAGCTTCCTTAAAAGAGCAGGGCGTTACTTACGCAAGGATGCTTTCCGGTTTCGCCTACGGAACCTTCCTCACCCTGCTGGATAGAAGGGCGGCAAAACATGGCGTTTCCGTGCTCCCGGTCAACCCTGCTTTCACCACGACCATAGGGAAATTTAATTACGTGGACCGCTATGGTATTACGTCGCATGAAGCTGCGGCGCTGGCCATCGCGAGACGCTCTCAACATTTCAGTGAAAGGCCTGATTCCGCCAGAATCGCGCCTCCCGTACCTGCAAGGAATCGGGGGGTGCATATCTGGAGCATTTGGAGAAGGCTGAAGACGAGACGGGCGGGCGGTAGCATTAGCCTGACCGGCTCAAGGCGGTCCTTACAGGACTCCTCAGGTTGCGCTGAACCACAAACGAAATTTACATCAACGAAGACAGCGCAATCCATGCGGCCACCTCTTGCTACAATAAAGAGTGTGCACCGCCGCATGGGATCCCAATTCAAAAATCACGGGACTTGGGTGAATCAGAGGCATGCGCCCTGACGTTAACCGGCAGCAGCACTGTTCGGCTGCCGTCCTAGTATGTGGAAATAAAATACTATGGTTCCAGGAACGGTGTCAAATTCGGAGTAGCAAAAGTCGTTAAACATGCAATTCTCCGCACAAAGAAGTAATCACCCCCCTTTGTTTTGTTATTCTAAGCCCATTCCCAATCGAGGGGGCGACCGTACTCGCGGCTAAATGGGGAAGGGCTCTCATAGTCTATCTGAAACGCCGCGGTGTCGCGTCCTGATTTTCGGCGAGCATTGGCGTCGCGCTTCGTTCAAACACAAGCATTTCTGGTACTGCAGCGGGCTCATGGCCGTTACCGCTCGGAAATGATGGTGGAAGGTCGATGTACGCAGGTTATCCTGCGCTGCGAAGTAATCGATGCGCAACGGCTGTGTGAAGGTACTCTTCAACCAATCGATTGCCCGCGCTATCTGTTGACTCTGACTTCCCGCCGATGATCGGCGCAAGGACCGGGATATCCTTCGGGTCAGTAAGCAAGTCGATCAACCGTTGAACACTTGACACTTGCTCAATCCTCAATAATACTATAATAAAGATAAAGCGCTCCCTTTTCGTGGAAAAAAGGCAACTCCTACCGCGATTGTGGGAGGCCGCCGCTGGTGATTTAAATGTGGCTATGAAAATAGCACTTTAGTCGGATTGATATATTCTTGAAGCGGACGATCCTTAAGAAAAGAATTCGGCTCCCAACAGATCCGATGTCGTCCGTGTTAGTAGCCGTCCGCGGAAAAGGCGGATGCGACCGCAGATCTCACGGAGTCCACACGCTTTCTCTATGATTATGTGGCGGAGGTATCGGACTGATATTCGAATTGGTGTTCCATTGCCTCTGGGAGCCTGTGCATGTGGCGAGGGTGAACCTTGTGTACTTCAGCCTGCACGCCGGCCGCGTTCGGCTGAAGTTGTTTGATCATCCCGCAAAAGCCATGATCGCTTCCGATGACATGTTTCTGCCTGGCTAGAAGGACAACAAGTACACCACAAATCCTAATGCGGAACAACGAGGAACGCAGTTGAACTACGCGCCAGTGCTACTGGTGTGTGGTGAAGACGATCTCCTCTTTACAGAATCTGCCAGCCGGAAGATCTTTCAGCGCTATTACAGCTCGGGGTACAGGTTCAGCATAACGTATACCCCGGTTTTTGACACGATCCGGTCGTCTACACCTTGATGATAGATCATCTGGACTGGAGCGCAGACTGGTTTGCCGGAGAACCGGCGCCAAACAATTGTCCCTCGTATTCTAAAAATGTCAATGCGTATCAGGCAGGAGTGAAAATTGGTCTCTGACACAACGAAGCAGAAAGCCGAGGTGACCCTGCTGCGTCTTCCCGACGCCACGCTAACAGTGCGCCTATCAGGGGAATGGAAATTGGGAAGGCAGCTGTCGCAGGGTGAGGAGTTCCGGCGCCAGATCGAGTCCGCCGGCACGGTCAGCCGAATCACCCTTGATACTCAAGCAATGACAGCATGGGACAGCGGCCTCATTACCTTTCTCCTACATATCATCGAGATTGGCTCTGAATTGCATATTCCTGTCGAGAAGGATAGCCTACCAGCAGGCGTGCAGCGGATCCTGGCCCTTACCTCTGCGGTCCCTGAAAGTAAAGGTGCCCGCAGGGAAGCAGCGAATATCTCCTTTCTTGACAGGGTCGGCGACTCTGCGATCGCTTTCTGGCATTCTAATCTCGAAATGCTCGCTTTCATCGGAGAGGCATCTGTCGCCTTTATGAAGTTGTTCGTTGGAAAGGCCCAGTTCCGCCCCGCGGATCTCCTTCTCTTGATGCAGGAATGCGGTGCGCAAGCGCTTCCGATTGTCTCCCTCATCAGCATCCTTGTCGGGATCATCCTGGCTTTCATCGGCGCCATCCAGCTTAAAATTTTTGGTGCGCAGATTTACGTCGCCAGCCTCGTAGGGATCGGGATGGTCCGGGCACTTGCGGCTATTATGACCGGGATCATTATGGCCGGTCGTACAGGAGCATCATTCGCCGCGCAGCTCGGCATGATGCAGGTAAACGAAGAGATCGACGCCTTAAAAACCCTTGGTATCTCGCCTATGGAATTGCTCGTGGTCCCGAGAATGCTCGCCCTTTTTCTGATGATGCCTCTTTTAAGTCTTTACGCAAATCTGATGGGATTACTCGGAGGTTTGATCATTGGGGTCTCGATGCTTGATTTGGGTTTCATGGAATATTACAACAATACACGGGAATACGTGCACCTGAACGACTTGTGGGTCGGGCTCTTCAGTGCCGCGGTCTTCGGCATCCTCGTGGCACTAGCAGGCTGTCTTCGCGGGCTGCAGTCCGGACGGAGCGCTTCAGCAGTCGGTGAAGCGACAACCTCTGCAGTGGTGACAAGCATAGTCAGCATTGTTGTGGCGATGGCGTTGATAACCTTTGTTTGTTATATGCTGAATATCTGAGGAGTACAGAGCGGAGATGAAGAAAGCAGAGCCACATATTGTTGTACAGGACCTGACCGTGGCCTATGGGAGTAATGTGATCCTGCATGACCTAACCTTTACCATTAACAGGGGCGATATATTTATAATAATGGGAGTAAATGGTGGAGGCAAGAGCACCGTTTTGCGGAGTATGGTCGGACTCCTTCCTCCGACAAAAGGACAGGTCCTCTATGACGGCTTGAGCTACTGGTCCGCAGAGCCCGAAGAACAGAAGAGCATCATGAGAAAATTCGGCATACTCTATCAGAGCGGCGCCCTCTGGAGTTCTCTCACCCTTGCCGAAAACATTGCCCTCCCGCTCCAGCAATACACGGATCTGAGCCCAGGTCAAATTAAGAAGATTGTCTTGCTCAAGCTCGCAATTGTCGGACTTGCCGGCTTCGAGGAGTACTATCCATCCGAGATCAGCGGTGGTATGAAGAAGCGCGCCGGCCTGGCCCGCGCCATGGCATTAGACCCTGATATCCTTTTCTTCGATGAGCCTTCTGCGGGGCTAGACCCGATCAGCGCCCATCTGCTTGACGAGCTGATCATCGAACTGAGAAATAGTCTCGGAACTACAGTCGTTGTTTTGACCCATGATTTGGCGAGCATCTTTGCGATCGGGAACAACTCGGTCTTTCTCGACGCCGACACGAAAACGATGATCGCTGTGGGAGAGCCCAGGATACTTCTCGCCGAGTCAAAGGACCCCAAAGTGATTAACTTTCTGACCCGGGGAGAGGGACGTGTATAAAAGTGATATGATCGATATCTATAATTGAGGTGAAAAATAATGAGTAAACAGGCAAGCAGAACGCTCATCGGCGCTTTTGTCCTGGGCGCTTTGGGACTTATCGTTGCGGGCGTAGTCGTTTTTGGTTCGGGCAGGTTTTTCAGGAAGGTCAATAGGGATGTGATGTTCTTTGAGGGCTCGGTGAAAGGACTTCAGATCGGGGCACCGGTTGTGTTCCGTGGCGTCCAGATAGGACAGGTGACCAAGGTTGTCCTGGAAATCAATAAAAAAAACCTCAGCGCTCTCATCCCGGTTTACGTGGAAATCTATCCGCAAAATATCGTGCAAATAGGGGGCGATCATAGCAATGACCAACGGTATCTTCAGGCATTGATAGAGAAGGGATTGAGAGCTCAGCTCCAGTTACAGAGCTTTGTCACTGGCCAACTCTTGGTCAACCTCGATTTCTACCCGGATACTCCGATCAGGCTTGTAGGTCTCGAAACGGAGTATCCTGAGATCCCGACAATTCCTTCGGATCTGGAGCAGCTGACAAAAAGATTAGAGGAGTTGCCGCTCAATGAGATCGCCAACAGATTAAACGAAACCCTTGCAGGAATAAATAAGCTCCTCAATTCCCGGGACCTGCAGACAAGCATCGGCTCGTTAAATCGGTTGCTCAAAAACAGTGATGCGCTTGTGAATAATCTTAATGCCGAAGTCAGGCCGCTAGCTTCAGACATCAAGGGGACAACGGATGCCGCCAGGGCAGCTTTTGTGCAGGCCGAAAAAACACTCAGATTAGATGAAGGCGTGCCTGGGGAGGTTGCATCGAGTATTAAAGAAACCCTATCGGCAGCCGACGCCACTCTGAAAGAAACACACGCGGCAGTCGAAAATCTCAACGGGATTGCCGTGCAGAATGCAAATCTCGGATATGAGATAGGCAGGACACTTGAGCAGATCACTCAGCTTTCACGTTCCATCCGTGTTCTGGCGGATTACCTTGAACGCCACCCTGAAGCACTGCTTAGAGGGAAGAGCCCCGCTAAAGGAGAATGAATGAGAACTATTCGTTTGGATCAGCATACGCTTGTTACCCTCGCATTATTCGTGGTAATTCTCACCGGGTGCGCCAGTTCACCGCCGTCGAAGTTCTATCAGTTAAACCCGGTGCAGAGCAGGACTTCGGTCGACCATGATGTCGCGCCCTACCAAAACTTGGTCATTGCCATAGGTCCCATTAGCATACCTGACTATCTGGACCGACCCCAGATAGTGACCCGCAATGGCCAGAATGAACTTAAACTCTCGGAATTTGACCGATGGGCCGGCTCTTTGGAGAGCGATGTCAACCGTGTTCTCGCAGAGGACATCTCGAGCATTCTTCCTGTGGATCGTTTTTCTATCGTGTGTTGGACGACACCCTACCTGGAGAGTCAAGTGCCCGCTTCGTATGGAGTCGAAGTGCATGTGGACCGTTTTGAGGGAATGCTCGGTGATTCAGTGCAGTTGAAAGCCCAATGGGGAGTATTCGCCAAAGACAGGAGTTTGCTCCTGAAAAAAGAATCACGGATCAGCGAACAGATGCATGGCAATAGTTATGGTGCACTTGTTGCTGCGATGAGTAGTGCTCTTGAAAGACTGAGCCGTGATATCGCGGGAGGAATCATGTCTGTTCTCCCTCAGGAGCCGACAAGATAATCTAGAACAAAGTACACAAGTTCAATACATGAAGCTGCTCGATTACATCGCGCAGCGTTTTAGCGGACGGAACAACGCGGCCCCATTTCATTCATTGGTCGAAGCCATCAGCCGCTGCCTGTCCTTGAACAGCATCTCGCATTTGTGGGCATGGAGCTTCATTACAATGCCCTTGCCGAACGTTTGGTGATTTACAATGTCGCCTATGCGGTATTTCGAAGCCATGCTGTAATCACGCTCTTTTCCTTTTGCCTCTGCGAGACCGGCCGTCCAGATGATCTCCGCTGTCGCTGCTTCTCCGGCACCTTTTTTCGCTCTCGGTTTCCGGACTTTTTGAGCTTCAAGGGGACTCCTGAATTTGTGCATGCTGCCGCACATCTTGCATCTCACTTTTGCGATCGTTTCTCCATCCATTGTCATGATGGTATGATCGCGATTCACCTTGCACTTCCCGCAATAGGAATCAATGTTAAAACCCGCCGAATTCTTTTCCACCATATTGCCTCCTCATTATTTGTTTACGACGAACAAGTCTGTGCTGTGAAACTGATCGGAGAGAGGGGTGAAGGCCTGAAGCTACGCTTCTCTAGGATAGAGTCATTATACACTTTACTCGCGGAAAAGCTAGTAGTCACGACATACTGGCCTGATGGCAATATCTTTGAGGCAACGAACGAATATTACGGCCCGGCCCAGTCGGTCTTTGGCATGTATTCACGAAATGATCAAGCGGAAGCGGAAATAGTCTATACATGGTGATTGTATCCCTCTCACTCGTCCCTTCGCACTCCTGAGCAAATATTCGCGATCTGTCGTTGATATTCTCCCTGACCTGAAAGCGGAGGATTCCCGAATCAGGCGGTAGTGCACTGAGATTCGCTGCTGATTCTGTTAGCAACGGTGGCAGAGATGCTTGCCACCGTTGCTGCCACCCTCCGCGACACCAGTCCTGCGAGAAAAGGGGCTGCGATAATCGATGAAGGACTGCGCGCTCTTGTTGATCCCTATCTAATGAAGATGGCCCTTGCCAACCTGTTTGCCCCTGCGTGAAGATTATTACCGATAAGTTTCACATTATTCAACACCTATTACAACCCTTCAACGCTGTGCGCTTCCAGGAGATTTGCAAGGGTGGGAAAGGGATGAAAAAAAGGCTGTCGGGAGAAAAAGCTTATCCTGCGTTCCCATCAGCCCCATGTGCAAAGGAATGCGCGAGTGGCGCTCAACGACACCTTGCGTGCGAACAGTCGATTGGTGAAGTCGCATTTAATGTAGCTATTGTTAAAAAAAATAGAGCTGAATCCGAGGCTCTCTATAATTCTACTATATTGAAAAAATGTGATACATTGTGGTGACATGCCTATTTTGCGGTAATTTCTTGATCAAATTACGAAAATGATGACATCAGCACCGGTAACCAGTTGAATCTATTGCCATAACGTTGGGACACAAAGTGACTATCACTATTAAACTGATTACAATGCTGCCCAGGCAGTCGTGCAAATCCCGCCAGGCGCAGCAGATAAGTTACTGGTAGTAGCTGTTCCAGCTATGTCACCAACCTTTACCTCTCCGCCTAAGGCAGAGCCAGTAGCATTTTGGGACCAATATAGAGACGTCGTTGTGGAATCCATCCCGTAACAGCGGTTCCCCGAAGTATTATCTGAAACTCCGGTATAAGTAACACCTGAACCATTTGCATTAATTAATAAAGAGTCGTTCTGGGAAAGACCAAAGTTTATGAACGTAGCAGAGGATGGAATTGTTGTGCCATTAATTGCATTTTTAGCAACCATGGTGCTAACCGTTGCGTTGGTGATCACAGTGCCAACAGCACCGGCACCCGCAGTCGATACATACGCCTGCCAATCAGAGTAGAAAGCTTCTTCCGAGGTGCGGGCATTGCGAAGGTCAGCCAATGCGGCGGCATTATAACCTTTCATACGATACTGAGAGAACTGCGGAATGGCGATGGCGGCTAAAATTGCAATGATGGCCACCACGATAAGAAGTTCTATAAGGGTAAAACCTTTGCTGTTTTTAATCTTCATCTTGTTCCTCCTATAAGGTGAGTTGTCATAGATGTACAAAATTACTATACATCATCAATAATTACTGCTTCTGTACAACGCTTAATCCTGAATACAGACCCCCTTTGTATTGCGTTTTCCTTTTTTAATACGCACTCTACATGCCATAATAAAAATAAGCCTGATAAGTTGCGGTTCAATTGCTATTTTATTTATCGGCAAATATTTGTAAATCTTTAATTTATTTTTTTCCTAAAATTATTTTTTTGGCTCTTGGCACGGAACCATGGGTTGATACGTTCTATAACTTTTTAAGGCAATCATTGAGGGAAACGAAAAAAGATTGAAGTTTGTAACCCATTGAAATTATGAGATTGCCGTCCTGACAATGACGGCTTTCAAAAAAAATGTGTAGCCATAATGACATATCCACACATATCGCCTTGAGCCGAAGGATTTTCAGTTATCTGCTAAGCGACACATCTTACATGAAACTCGCTTCTGAAGAAATCACACTCCAGACAATGGAATAGTTTATCATCAAAATTATCTTGTTTCTCTTCATTACAGATTGTCCCAAGTACAAGGGCGCACTGATTTCCATTCGAAGGGTATGCAGAGCAGAATTCGCGACAGTCGCATCTTTTAAAGTCCCAGCAATTCATGATTGAGCGCGTCCTTTCGCCGAGAATGCTCTTATCTCTTCAGTACTTGTTCATCTTCCCCTTGGGAGAAGTGCCCCGGCATTTTTATATGGCGCGTTTTTTCAGCACAATTATGAGCGCCAGATAACTGATGATCGTTGCAGACATGAAGGTATCTGCAATAAACGCCCCCGTTGTTCCCGTTCTTTCCAGTGTTTCAAAGTAATTTGTTGCCAACAGGAGAAAGGGATAAGCAACCACAACCATGATTTTCCATATACGGGGAATGAATATTGAAAAACTGGTGACCCGATTCTCATCGGCTTGACCACTATCAACGCGTATTATTCCCATACTTGGCGTCCTCCAATCGAAAATACGGCTAACTTATTGATATTCTTATGCATTGTTTATGGTAACCTCAATTCTAACTAATTGTCGCTTGGCTACTTTGTATGAGCGGATGTTTTATTTTACATTATCACAATAAAATTGGTTTGTCAAGTTTTTAGTTGTTTTTTTCGGGACGCCTTCCCGCGCCTTCATAATGAAATAAAGTTCGAAAGAACGGGGATTGGCCCAGCCCTCGTCGAACGGATTATTCGCCATCACGAAGGGAAAAAGCTGAGCGGAGGGAGAGGTTGCTAAGGGGCGACGATCTATTTCACGCTCGGACAATAAAAGGACTAGGTGTCACTGATACATGATACAATGAGAAATCTTTGCCCATGTCGTAAATTGACATTACAATGTTGTAGGTGGAAACGAGATAGACATAATTTTTGATGTGGTGTAAAATCCATGTCCTCAGTATCGCTTCCGAGTCCTATGACGTTTTTTATCATTTTAAACAAATTTACCCACCACCACGATTGAGAGCGAGGTCAACGCGATGGTCAGTCGAAGCTGTAATGCCGAAAGGAGAGCAACGATGCAGAGGCTCATTGTGCTGATCTTGGTGTTGGGGACGGGCGTGTGGCTCAGCCAGACCGCAATTGCTGGCGGCGACTGGAACGACGCCGACATTAACTGGCAGCCCTATGAGCAAGGGTTGGCCATGGCGAAAGAGGAGAACAAGCCCGTGTGTCTCATCTTCTACACCGAGTGGTGCCCGCACTGCATCAACTACAGCAAGCTGTTCCACAATGATAACGTGGTCGAGCGAACGAAACAGTTTATCATGATTCGCGTCGATAATGACAAACACCCGGACCTGCGCATGAAGTATGCATCGGACGGCCAGTACATCCCGCGAACGTATTTCCTGTCACCTGAAGGCACGCTCGATACGTCGATCCACGTGGCACGCGACCGCTACATGTACTTTTACGACGAGCACAATCCATCCGCGTTGCTGGACGGTATGAACCAAGCATTACAGAAGCTGCGCTGAGAAGAGAACGCATCCGGGGTCAGTGTCGCTCCGCACGTATAAACGGGTTCACTTACTCCCATCCGTTGCTGAATGGAAGAGTTATCATTGCTGAAAAAGCCTTTGAAAAGACGATATCCTATGACAATTAAAATTCTATCTTTAGACGGCGGGGGGATACGGGGAATTATACCCGCAACAATCTTGGCCGAAATAGAGGGCCGGACGAAGAGGCCTATCAGTTCACTGTTCGATCTCATTGCGGGAACGTCAACGGGCGGCATCCTTGCCCTCGGACTAGCAAAGCCGAATAACGGCAAACCCAGCTACAGCGCACGCGACTTCGTCCAACTCTACGAGGACAAAGGAGAAAGGATCTTTTCGCATTCCCTCTGTTACGAGATCCGCTCACTCCGGGGATTGAGGGAGGAGCGTTATCCGTCGAACGGCATCGAGGCCGTATTGGATGAGTACTTTGGCACCGCGAGACTTTCCGAATCGTTAACGGACCTCTTTATCACGAGCTATGAAATCGAAAGCCGTGATCCTTTTTTCTTCAGAACCACGAAAGCGAAAAACGACCCGGCCTACGATTATCTGATGAGGGACGTTGCCCGCGCCACCTCAGCGGCCCCGACCTACTTCGAGGCGGCCAAAGTGCGTTCCGTAAAGCAGGCTGCAGGTAACGATCGTTTGGACTATTACGCCCTTGTCGACGGGGGAATGTTCGCGAACAACCCGGGCATGTGCGCGTTCGTCGAGGCGAAGGCCGACAGAACAATCAACAAACGGAGCAAGGAGGATGTACTGATGGTATCGGTCGGGACCGGTCAGCTTACCAGGACGCTTCCTTACACGAGGGTAAAAGATTGGGGCATTGTGCAGTGGGCGAAACCGGCGTTGGACGTCGTTTTCGACGGGGTGAACGACACGATCGATTACCAGCTGAGACTATTATTGACTGAGGACAGTTATTACCGCTTCCAAGTCAGCCTCGAGATTCTGGGCAGCGATGATATGGACAATACAACCGAGCAGAATTTGCACGAGCTGAAAGCAGTCGCAGAGGAATTGATCAAAAAAGAGAGTGAAATGCTGGATCGTTTGTGCGAAAAACTATAATTCAGTGATTTGTGAGGTTTCAGACCGATCTAGGTTCTTTGCCAAGAGGCTGGGCTAAAATAGAAAGACGTTATTTTGACAATGCGGTTAGCGTGAATTTGTCATGATCCTGACATGCAATGATTAAACCGGTATTCTTTGCCCTTGTCAAAATATCGGCAGTCTAGCAAGAGATGCAGAAATGATTTGATATTCGATGGAGGTGCTGCTGCATCATCTAGATGCCGTTTTCCCGAGGGGCGAGCCATTTTCCGTGAAACAGGCACTTATGAATTGGAGCCAAGTGGTCTGGAAGCAGGCAAACAAATACGGGTTTAAATCTTCCTGTTCCCGTGTCCGCTCTTAATGGTGATCCTTTTATTCCTTCCGTAACTGCTCATTGACCTGAGTAGTTATAAAAAATCAACATACCAAAATCTCATAACTGCCGATAAGGATAAGCATATATGCAAGGGTTTCAATATTAGCTCATAGTTATTTAAAAAAGCAGCATCATGAAATAATATTTTATACGAGAATGTTCATAAATATCAACCTGATACGAAGTCGCACAGAAGGGTCTATTTTATAGTATTTATCATGTTGATGAGAATAGTATATAATGACAACGTTATTGTTCAATTACGTTGTGAGGTTAATGCATGGTTTTAATATGAGTATATACAAAGAATATTTTGAATATCTAGCAATATTTTATATCATTATTTTTTTCACTGCGGCTCCTTGTGTCGCAGGGGATAATACTAATCTTATGTCTTATGAAACAGACACGATAATGAACACCTTATCGAACAATTTGACCAAAACAAATGATCCACCTTCAAAATTATTAACTGACGATTCCTATTTTACTGGATATTTTCCAAGTTCAAGAAGCTTATCCGATAATTTCGATAGAAAATATAATTTATTACCGATGTCTGTGGACGAATGTTTCTTAGATAAGGCTGCTATTACAATCGGTAAATACGGAGACAATATCACATGGAGTTTTGTCCCATTATTTAATGCGTCAGGTTACAACCCAATAGACGCTATTAGAAATTTTCAGGTAAAGTGCCAGTTTAAATTCTAGTTTTTTGCCGGCATTGAAAAGTATGAATGCTCATTTCTCCTGTATTGAGGTGAATAACATAGCGTATTATTGTCACTATGTGTCTAGAAGAAGGGATTAACGCCGTTTATCCATGCTAAACCGCACAATGTAGTACAAGAAACAGAGCATAAACCCTGACATTTAGGGTGGAAATGACCGCAATCTCAGCCACCAAACAATTTTAGGCAGCCAAATGTCGGAAGAGTAGGGGAGTAAACAGTCGCGCGAACATGTCAACTGTTGCGGGGATTTAAAATATCGTGCATGGGGGAGATGCTGCCCTCTTGGCCTGGGGACAGATATGGTGCGGCAGGCAGCCATTGTTCTTTAAGGCGAAAAGTAATCACCAAAAGCGCAGAGTTAACAATCCGTTTTTAAATTCGAATGCATCCTAGCCATGTACTGCCTACCCGTATTCGTGATGCCAGGGTTGTCTTGTTCCGGGAATCCAGGCTCTGGACGAAACATGTTTAACTTGTCGATTGTGGATTCCGTGAATTGAAAAAAAAGGCGAGAGAACTGATAATCGAATTCTTCCCTGCATATATATTTTCAATAGATGAGAGGCTCATACGTACGATCAACGTGCAAATTAACCATTATTATATATTCCAGACTCAGCGAATGACCTGCTTGGAGCTAGATGCCCCGTCAAAAGAGACGGGGCAAATTAATTTAGTCACTTATTAATTATTATCAGGTGTTGGAGATGGTGAAGGTGTTGGAGATGATGAAGGTGCTGGAGGCGGTGGTGGACAATTAGCTAAACACTTCTTCTGATCATTTTGACAATTTGATTGACAAAATTGGTCAAGCGATGGGCATTGATTATTACAGCTCAAATAAGCGCTTTCACAATCTGCCGTGCAATCAGCATGAGAATTTGTGCAAATTATGCCAGACAAGAGCATGAGCGATATATATCCGACCAAAAAATGTATTAACCTCATCTTGAGCCTCCTTTGATTTATTCTGTCCCCGAAATTACTATTTTTACGGCTCCTTCCGAAAAAAAGAGTATTCGCGAAAGACGAAAGAGGCTGAAAAAAGACAGCCCTTGATTTGTTGCCTGGTTTCCCGTTTATATAAACAATCAAGCGATTAGAGGATTTCAAAAGATCTATCTATTATGATGATCATGGTCTGTAGAATATTTTTTATCGCATTTTAGCACAGTGCCGGACTGACCTGGTTATCGCAATTTTACTGCGGTATCTGCTGAACTCTGACCCAGGATAGGAGCATAGACATTCGTCCTAACCTTCTGCCATCCTGCCTTACCGAGCACATCATCTACTGCCTGCCGAAATCGTTTGCGGCGACCAGTAAGCGATTGCCTGACCGCAGATCCTTCTGGTTGAATAATGCCAATCTGAATGTGCACACTGACATCTTTGTTCCACTTCAATCGCTCGTCTTCTCGGTGATCAATGATCAATTGGACGATTTCTTCAGCCATCGAGTGTATGTCCAACGCGGCCTGCATCGGTCGAACCTGTTTAGAGCCAACGTTTTGGCAACTTGCTGTCCTTGTTTCCATGTTGAGCGTCCACATATGACGCCCCTCTCTTGAAGATCCAAGAACTGTTCCTCAATGCCGCACAACAACGAAGGTCAAGACGGGTGGATCCCAGCGAACGTCTTCAACTCGATTATGCAATATGTAAGCAGCCATGCCTTCCGATTCGCTGCCAGCAAATTCATTCCAGCAGGCTGCAAGAAGGGACACAATCTTATTTGTGTCTAATATGGGACCAGTATGTATCGACGCAAGATATTCAAGCAGCTGCTTATGCTTGGCCTCTGTTTCTTTAACTTTAACAGATTTTACCGCCAATGGCAAACTTTCGGCTTTCTCTGTTACCGTTTCCCCCATTACGTCACTCCTGATATTCCTCAATATCTACACGTAAGGATTCAGCTCTGATATAATATCTCACATCCCAGCAACGGAGGCGGTTACCTGCCGCGAATTGATTGTCCAAATCCTGCGGGCACTACAAAATTTATCAAGGGTTTCAGATAATATGCTGTCCATGTGGTGGGTGCAATGGCAGAGTTCGAAAGGTCGCTGTTGGAGGAGAGGGTGAGGGCTGGCGTTGGCCCGGCAGAAGTGCGCACAGATTGAGCGAAAGTCCACAGATGTCGAGTTTCTTGCTCAAATCATTGATGCACGTGAGAACGACAAGTTGTCGGCAAGAGAGATAGTGAAGAAAGTAAAAATCTCCCGGTCAACAGTTTTGCGAACAATTATAAAATATAAGGCAAAAGAGAGGGGAAGGGATGGTCAGATAGTCGGATAGCTGCGATCTAAGTTGGCATTACTCACAGTATATCACTCTGCTATTAAAATTAACAATTACCCAGCTGTTCACAGTTATCGAACAATTTTTCGATGTCCTCTTTTCTGGCTTCCACCATATCGACAAAAGTACAAGCAAGAAGAAGCAAAGACGAGTCAATTAACTTGGTATATTCCCTTTCCGTAATCTGTCTACCTTCTTTTTTAGCCTGTACCACTTCTGGATAAGAATCTGCTACCCATCTAACCAATTCATGTATCTTTTGTGATAACATTATTTGGCTAAACATTTTCACCCTCCTAATGATAGCGTAGCGTAACATCACTTTAATAAATTAACGACTTGTTCACAGTGTCCTTCTGAATTAAATATCAATTAAGTATTTTCAGTGATGAAAATACATTTCTCGAAGGTAATCATGCCCCCACTGTGAATATTCTATCGTCACAATCATGAAAAACTTTAGAAAAATATGTGTGATTCTGTGGGTATTCCTGCAATTACAGAATGCACCTGATGAATTTCACGAAGATGGAACTTCAACAGTTTCAAGCCATAGAGTGGAAGCCATATAATAAAATCATGATTCTAACGGTTATCATGTGCACCTCCTATGAGGTATATTGGTGTTTTCGCGCGGATTATAGAGTCGAATGTGGGGTATTTGGCAAAGGTTCTTTGGAAACAGTCCGATGACTCCTGTACGGATTTCGTTTCTACGCTTGACAACTGATTATAAGTTCAGTATGCTTTTTCCACGTGACAGGAAGGCTTCAACTTTTTGAAAAGGACAGAAAATGTAAGACGAATAAAGAACAGTATTTAAATCATCAAGTGAGGGTAAAACAGAAAGAGGACTGAAGAGAGCTTTGCTGATTATGACAATTATAAAAAGCCTCTTGGAGTGGGGTAAAGAATGTATTTCTGTTTTGCACTGAAAATGGAAAGGAACCCTGTAAAAGGAGTTCCTTTCTTTTTTCCATCACTTGGAAAACATCAGATGCGTGTCCTTGATAGACTTTATTACCCCCCCCGAAGAGAGAGGTGGGGCAGATAGCCCAAGCAATATGCAGCGGCAAAACAAGGCAGTGCCCTACTCTTCCACTCGAAATGGGTGACGATATTCGCCACACACAAACAGCAACGAATAATAATTAACCGGAATCCTTATTTAATTTACTACTTGCCAAAAACGTAAAAAGGCTATGGGAAACAAATATGGGTAATGTTGGAAACGGCATATTGAATACCATGTCAGCATTTACTTTCTCCTTGGGCGTAGTCGAATGTTTTTTTGGATATAGAATGCTAAAACTAACACTAGGCGTTACTGGCTTTATTGTTGGTGGTTTGATGTGCGCGGGGCTTGCATACGAAATGACGAAAGGGCATCCTGTGATTGCGTTAATAGCTGGATTAGTTGGCGGAATAGTTGGAAGCTTATTGATGCTTGGTCTCTTTGTCTTTGGAGTGTTTATCTTAGGCGCAGTTCTTGGAATAATACTATGGGAATTTATTGGTATAGGTTTTATTGGTATGACTCATTTATCAATTGTCATTCCGACTGCAATTGTTGGGGGTATTGCAGCGGTAATCATGCGTAAAAATATGATTATTATTTCGACCTCTTTTATAGGCGCGTATTTAATCGCATTTTCCATCGGCAGGTTTACAGGGATGCCGAACAAAGTATTCAGATTCCATCAATTTAATGAATTACGAGAATTTGGCAGTCAATTCTTCGTTATGTCATTGATTTGGATTTTCGCAGGGATTGCCGGAATTATCGTTCAGCATAAATATACGGCAACGTCAGCAGAGGCAGAACGATAGGAAGAAACGCAAAGCGCGGCTGTGGTAAACAGCAACGTATTTGAGACAAATGTTCTTTCCTAGCCTCCATCCGAATCAAGAAGCTGGCTGAATATTTTCAGGCTTGTTGTACTTGAACGGATTCAATTTCGGTGCGGCTCAATAAGCTTCGAGTTTATCAGAGGGCGAATCTGCCACATATGGAATATTATAACGCGGAAATCTTTACGTACTAAATTACAGGTGCAGCATAATGGTGAGCGTGGGGATGTTCCTGCATTATTGATCTAGCGAGAATGCTAACAGATGTTGGGCAGGAGGGAATCGGCAATACATGATAACTTACAGTGTATATTTGAATATCTGGGGAACCTAGTTTATAACCAATTTTATGCTATAATTTGGCATGTAGTTTGTTCACATATAAAAGATGAGGGGGAAATAAATGATTAAGAATGATGACAAACCCATTTGCGAAGCAGCCAATTATTTCAAGGAAGAAATTCTGGAGATTATGCCGGATATTTCTGTAGACAAACTCGCTGACATGGTGTCGCTATACATTTATTATAATTATGGCATTACCAAAGAAGAAGCTAAGAAAGTCATTGAAAAAACCTGTTTGTGAGTCGCGCTCATCCTAAAACCAGAGATCTATATCGTTTCTAACCGCCAGGCATCGATAGTAGACCGGGGGGGAAGCATCGGCGCCGCAACGCTGGCTGCAGCATACTTCAATTAAGGAGGATATCGGCTATGCAAAAAAAAGCTCTTGTGGTTCTTGTTGTTGTGCTAATTCTTGGTGGTGTTATTGCTGGGTGGGCTGCGATTAGACAGCCACACATGATAGCTGCTCTTGACCATTTGAAAGCAGCGAGAATTGAGTTGGAGAAGGCCGAGCATGACAAGGGCGGACACCGTGTAAAAGCCCTTGAGTTCGTAGATCGGGCCATAGAACAGACTAAAAAAGGCATTGAGGCCGGTGAACATGGATATTAATAGTTTTTTGAAAAACAAAAGTCCAAGAAATCAATCGGCGCTCTGTGGTCAAGGACTTCACCTTTACTGAACCTGTGGATCAGGCCATAGATCGGACTAAAAGTAGCTATAGTGTTTGGCGAAAGAGGATATCAGCAGTAGCATATGACATATCGTTTATGAAACCGATTCCTGTTAGCATGTTACGACGGAGCATGGATATCAAGGGCTGGGGCTACCCAGCCCTTTTGTTGTAAAAATCATTTCTCAGAATGAGTATTCTGGGAACCATTCAAGACATTATTCTTTTCCAGAAAGGCAAGATCACTCATCCGTATTATTTAAAATATGGCAGAATTCGCTGGAGTGTGGCTGTCCCGGTTCCTGAACAGCCCGCCATAATCCTCTTCGGCACAGACATAGCTAGTTTGGCAAGTCTTGATCTTTTTCTCCAGACGTTTTATCGGGCAAGTTTCAACAGGGATTGCGTACCTCTATTTATTGGTCGGAGTTGTAAATTTGTAAGCGAATCCCGGAGAACCAGTGCCACAAAGAACATAACTAATTCCGCTCGAAATAATTTAGTCAACGCTCCTTCCTATGCAGATCGAAGTTGCTGTTTTGTGACACTTAACGCTTGGATCCGTAATCGACATAATTGCAATCCGACGGGATTCCTCAATAATTTCAGGCGGATGCTATATCGCATACCTTCATGCTATAACAGCAATTGTTCTCTCAAAATATCACACCTGAGATATTTTATTTCTAAAGATTTCCACTAAAAAACCGATAAGTACAATGAAATATCATATTCTCGATATAAGGCATAGGCAGGTGTCATGACACGAGGTCGCACGGATCAAGAGGTGTTCATAAGTCTGGAAGTCGATCGGCTTTTCCGGACATGGATGTTCCCTGTAAGCATTATCGGTCCACTGCTTTATTTAGCTTTGGTTTCCTTGCTTATTTCATAACGTCTGAGAATTATAGAACGCTCCTGACATCCCGTGTCATTAATCGCTCCGTTTCTGGCTCGTCTTGGTATCTCGCTGAAATTTATGAGAACAGGCATTTCATATACTGGCATACCTTACTTTCGGACATTGCGTTGAGGAGATGTGAAAGGTCAGAAAATGAACGAGTTGCACTCTACAGATAAAATTAACCGTTTTACTCTTGTGGTAGTTACTAACAAAGACGACCGGTTCCGCGCGAATATGCTGCTTCAACAGTTCGGTTACAACATCTGTGCCGCTCAAACAGCGGTGGAAGCGATAACGTACCTGGACGTAGCGCCACCAGCTTGTATTGTCACTGATACGGGCTCTACGGGCCGAGGTCTCCTTTCAAGGATAAATAGGAATCCCCGCTTTTCGAATATTCCAAGGATACTTCTTTTGTCTTCGCACAACCGTGAATTGGAAGACCAATCTCAGCGTGGGGAATCTGTTGCATATCTCAGAACACCCATAAATATTGATGAATTATATCAGGTCATTCAATCCACCGTCGAAAAGAGCCAGCGCAAGTATGTCAGGATAGACACTACTCTTTGGGCCAAGCTTAATGACGAGTTTGAAGGACTTGTCACAGTGCTTTCGGAGTACGGAATGTTTGTTCGCACGCTTGATTCACGACCGGTGACCACGCGTCTATCGGTGAGTGTCGAGATCATGGGCAGAATCATAAAGCTTGAAGCAGCAATCCTGTGTATTAATGAAGGGCCATTCAAAAAGCCCGGGATGGGAATGAAATTTGTGAATATCACCCCTGAGGACAGAGCATTTATTAAGGCCTTTATCTTTGAAAAAATCGAGCAACGTATTATCCATCAAAATCTCTGGAAGCCAAAAGGTTCCGTAGTGGCTCTTAGATAAGCTTTGAGTATGATCATGTGAATGCACCTCATCATACCTACGGTTATCAATAAGAATTACCCGGAATTTCTAGGAAAACTTATTTCTTCACTGAATTAATGAGGAAAAATCAGAGCACCGTTGGGTGGTCAATGAAATCTAATTTTTGCGGGTAACTACATCTACAACTAAAGAACTTATAATAAATGCCGACAAGAAGGGCGAGCAACTAAAATTATCCTTGTTTTAAAATTTAGGTTTACCTCAAAAACCGGGCTTTACTTTTTGGTTTTACTTTGCTTTATGGTCTTCAGAACGGTTGAGAAAACGGAACGTATAAAAAGCGGGACGATCTTGAAACGTAACCTTATTTGCACTATTCGCATTCAACCTTAAATCATCTCCGGGGTTTAGTAGCCAAAAAGAAGGTCATGAGTGGATTTCATTATATATTTCAAAAGGATCAATTACTTAATACTGAGATTACTTGCCAGGATCCCATTCTTGCAAAATACCAACCGCAGTCAGTATCGGCTAAGGTCTTTTGTCTGCGTATCGACTTTCGTCCTTTCGCTTATTAGCTTCAGCCTCGCCATCATCATAGCATTTACTGTTTATCAGGGTGTCATCATACATAGGGCCAGAGAAATGTCGCGCTCCGTTTCCCATCAGGCATTTAATACTCTCTATTTACTCATGCAAAAAGGCTGGACAAAAAAAGAGCTGGATGAACTCCTTGTATCCACAGCCGGGAGAGGAAGTGATACAGAATACCAAGTTACGCTTTATAGAAACGATGGAACAGAAACCGATAATGATGTAAAAAACGTGTTGCAACGAGGCGTTGTTGTTAATAGTAGCAAGGGTTTTCGGTTAATCGATATCTATCCGGTAGAGGCAAAAAAGGCTTGTTTGGAGTGTCACCGTAAGGAGAGGCAAGGTAACATATTAGCCGCAGTGAGTGTCCAGCAGGACATAGGACCAACAATTAAAGGCATTAAAAAGAATTTTATTTTCTATATCTTGCTATTGTCTCCAATTCCCTTCATTTTTACAAGCATCATCGCAAAAACTTTGAATGCCCGGATTATCAAAGCCACTGACTTATTTCACCAGAAGATTCAGGATGTCAGCAGCATAGGTGATCTGGCCAATCTCGAAACGCATAGCATTAATTTCGGTTTTGTTGAATTCAACAGCATGCTGCTTGAAATAAATAACTTCGTTAAAAGGATCAAGAATGTTGCTGTGGACAAGACTCTCCTTGAACGCGAACTTCACGAACGGAAAACGACGGAAAAGGCACTCAAGAAAAGTGAAAATATGCTGCAGGCGATTATCGACACTGAGCCAGAATGTGTAAAGCTCCTAGACGCAGATGCAAATCTGCTCATGATGAACGAAGCAGGCTTATCAATGATCCAGGCGGATTCACTGGGTCAGGTCAAAGGCAAAAGCGTCCTCCCCCTGGTTACCGAAGAATACCGGAAAGACTTCTTGGAACTGACAAATAAGGTATTCAAAGGCGAGTCTGGGATTCTGGTGTTTGAGATCGTCGGTATGAGAGGCAGGCATCTGTGGTTGGAGACCCATGCCGTACCTTTTCGAAATGAGCATGATGGAATAGTTGCCTTGCTTGGCGTTACACGGGATATTACCGAGAGAAAAAAGGCTGAAAAGGCGCTAGGGGAGAGCGAGGAACGTTTCCGCGACTTGGCTGAATCTCTTCCATTAACGATCTTTGAAATGGATCTTCAGGGGCGCATTACATACGTAAACAGGACCGGTCTGGATGTTTTCGGATATTCGCAGCAAGATGTCGAGGCTGGCGTGAACGTAATGCAAGTGGTGGCTCTAGACGACCGCGAAATGGCACGGGAACTTATTACCCGTCGACTTGAGGGAGATCGATCTGGATACAGAGAATACAGGGCGCTGCGGAAGGATGGAACCACGTTTCCGATCCGCATCGTTTCGAGCCCTATAGTGCGAGATAACCGGGCAGTCGGATTACGGGGCATCGTTAGCGATATCTCCGAACACAAGAAGGCGGAAGAGCAGTCTCTTAAGGTTCAGAAACTTGAGTCCATAGGAACCTTGGCCGGCGGCATTGCTCATGACTTCAACAACCTTTTGCAGGGTGTATTTGGCTATATCTCTCTTGCAAGACTTAATGTAAACGAGCAAACTAAGTGCCTTGCCGCGCTGGAGCAGGCCGAGAAGGCACTGCACTTATCAGTAACTTTGACAAACCAGCTTTTGACGTTTTCAAAGGGAGGCAAACCGGTAAAAGAACAGATTGGTCTTCTGCCGCTAATCGAAAACGCAGCTAAGTTTGCCCTGAGTGGATCAAGCTCGGATTACCGCATCGTTGCCGATGACGGCCTTTGGCAGGTTGAGGCGGACGGGGGCCAGATTGGGCAAGTGATTCAGAATCTCGTCATCAACGCGGGTCAGTCCATGGCGGAAGGAGGAGTGGTGGAAATAACGGCGAAGAACGTCCAATCGGTCCTACGCCAGGATTTGCAGAAAGGAAAATATATTGAGATTACCATCAAGGACTGCGGCATTGGTATCCCGGGACATTACCTGTCTAATATATTTGATCCTTACTTCACGACGAAGGAACGAGGTAATGGCCTAGGCCTTGCGACTTCCTATTCCATTGTTAAAAACCATAATGGCCTGATTGATGTGATCTCTGAGATAGGTAAAGGAAGCATTTTTTATGTCTATCTTCCAGCAGTTGAGGCAAGCCAAAAAGCCGAGCCGTTGCAATCGATGGCAGTAGCGTCATCTGCTCATGCTTGTAAAATACTTCTTATGGACGATGAGCCCGCTATCCGTGATGTTGGCGGGGAATTGATCCGGGCTTTAGGGCACGAGGTCCAATTCGCGGTGAATGGTGAGGAGGCTGTTGATAAGTACAAATTGGCGAAGCAACTAGAAAAGTCTTTTGATATCGTTATTCTGGATCTTACGATCAAGGGAGGGATGGGAGGCGCTGAAACAGTTCGTAAACTGTTGGAAATCGATCCGGGAGTTAAAGTCGTTGTTTCGAGTGGCTACTCTGATGATTCCGTTGCCTCACAACACAAAGAACAGGGATTCAAGACTTTTCTCAAGAAGCCCTACAGTTTTGATAACCTGCGAGAAACATTGAACAAGGCGCTAATTTCATAATATTTATCAGTCTAATAGACGGTACACAGTTATTGTCGATAAAATTTCTTCAGGCTTCTTTTTTTTAACAATGCTGAGATACATGTACTAAAAACAATGTTATCCGACAGGCAATTCACACACTGACAGAGTGCTTTTGACCGAAAGAGAGGCTATATGAAAATCAGGGACATATCAATAAAATGGAAGCTTGCTGTACCGATTCTTTTTTTTATAGTCGTGGGAGTTACTATCACGACCGTAGTGACGGGGTATAAAACAGAGTCCATTGTTCTTCACGAAGTGGAGCGTTCGACTCTTTCGGGATACAGGGATACTATTCTGAATACCCTCACGACTATGATGATAGCAAACAATATTAAAGATACCAAAAAGCCGTTCCTCGAGCAGATGCAGAGCATCGTGGATCTGCGTGTCATCCGGTCGGAGAACGTCGACAGAGACTTTGGGAAAAGTAATGCCGAAGATTACACCGCCGATGACCTGGACCGTGATGTTATCGAAAAAGGAGTGGAAAGGGTCGTCGTGGAAGGAGATTCCATCCGGGGAGTATATCCTTATATTGCAAAAGAAAATTTCATGGGCAAAAATTGCCTTTCTTGTCACAACGTGAAGGAAGGAACGGTACTGGGAGCCATCAGCATCAAAGTGCCACTCAGTGAATCCTTCGGCAGGATACGGGCGATGCAGTATCTTTATGGTGTGCTGGGGCTGTGCGGCATTATTGTAATGACCATCATTGTCTTGGTTCTTGTCCACTTAAACCTTTCACCCATGAAGGACCTGATCGCAAAGGTGAGGCGGGTCGGGGAAGGATATATCGATACATCACTCTACCGAGAAGGCAAAGACGAAATAGCTCAAATGTCGCAGAATGTGGACATGGTCATCAAACATTTTTCACACATGCTTAATACCATCATTAAGACTTCCGCCAAAATAATGCCGGCGGTAGACATAGTCAGGGGTCATGCTAATGTCACTTCGGAAGGGGCGAAAAAACAGGCGGGCCAGGCACATGCGATTGCGGCGGCTGCCGAAGAGATGAACCAGACCATCGCGGACATAGCAAAAAATGCGGGGGAATCCGCCGACAACTCAAAGGAAGCCTTGGAAATAGTGGAAAGCGGGAAACAGATAACGAACATTTCCGTAGACACGATCAATGAGCTTAACGGCTCGACACTTGAGCTCTCAAATACAATCGAAAAGCTGAACAAAAGGGCATCGGAGATCGGAAACATCGTGACAGTCATCAAAGGCATCGCGGACCAGACGAATCTCCTTGCTTTGAATGCAGCAATAGAGGCTGCACGGGCCGGGGAACAGGGAAGAGGGTTTGCTGTAGTGGCTGACGAGGTAAGAAAACTGGCGGAAAGGACTATTCAGGCGACCGAGGAGATCTCAACGGAAATCGGCGCTATACAGTCCGAGTCCAGCCAGACAGCAGCTTCGATGGCAGAATCAGCAAAAGGGGTGACAAAGGCCGGTGGACATATCAAGAACCTGAACAATGTTCTTGAGACCATCGTGGAGTCGATTACGAAGGTGAAGGACCAGATCAATCAGATTGCAACAGCAGTAGAGGAGCAGTCGGCAACGGCGGCAGAAATATCGAAAAATATTGAATCCACCTCAACCATTTCGAGGGACATGGAAAAAATGGCAGACAAGGTTACCGGTGAAGTGCAGCATCTTTCGGGAATCGCCGCGGAGCTGGGCAGAGCTACCGCCGATATTAAAACCGTCAGTAGCTAATTATTTACGATGGCCGAAACTACCGTCGCATGACCTCCATCCTCAGTGATGGCAAGGGTTGTGTTTTCATTGGTCATAAACGTCATAACGTTTTCGGCGTTCTTAGATGAATCGGTTCAGCACTAGAAAGGATGTTTCGTCATATGCTTTTGTTATCATAAGTACATATGTCAGAGCAAGCATCAGTTCAAAAATTAGTAACGTGATATCTGCGATTTGTCATTGGCGAAAGGATATACATGATAACCGCTAAATCTCACGGTATGAGAAATGCAGTCGCGGTTGCGTTGTTACTTCTTGGTTGTGGGACATTCGCAAACATGTACCTGAAGAATCGAGTTATCGCTAGGCTTGGCTTTTACGAGGTTAGCCGGCAGATTGTCGAGACTCCCGTCTTCTCTTTTTTACCCAGATGGTTTCTCAATAGAGCAGCTGTGTCAATCTCGCACGAACGCAACGCCGGTGTATTGAAGAGCGCGCTTGAGGTGTTTGACCCATCATTGAGATCTTTTCTGACATCGGTGCCGATAATTTTGGATTCCTCGGCAAATACCGCGAAATCGTATCCTGCAAAAGGCTATATTGGAGTCAGTCCGGACTGGGACAATACTGTGTTTCAATCACAGTACAGGGCAATTTATGAACAAAGGGGAATGAAGCCGGAAGATCCAGTATTCATGCAACGCTTCAAGACGGATTTGTTGATACACGAATTTTTGCACATACTCCAAGTTCACCAGGGAATTGATAGCCGTTCGTGTTACGAGGTGGTTGCGCGATGGTATTTAGACCCACGATATGGCATGCCGTCTGCAAATGGCGTAGTCCATGCTGACATGACGAAAGATAAAAGACCTGATACACTCGTGATCAATAGGGTTAAATATATAGTATGGCATGAGTTGTACAATTATCGAGGGTTACGCGATGTACCACAGGATGAGAGCTGGAAGAATATGCAATATGGCGAAAGATACCGATTGTCGGAAAAGGGAGTAGAGGAGTTTGCCTACATCGGGCAAGAAATACTTGCCAGCGGAAGTAGTTCTGGGAACTACATTAAGACAGGTCAGTGGTGCGATAAGGATTGGAGGGACAAGAAGATGAGGTTGTTGGAGGTTTCTCCAGAAGTTATTGCACTTTTCAGGGGTGTGTTCAATCCTAAATTGACACGGTAGCAAGTGTCTTGTAAAGAGTTTTGTGTAAATGGTCTATTGGTTTAGAGTCCTGACATCTGTCCTTCAAACTGAATCGTAACCGGATTCAGCGTCGACTTCCATTCCCGGATCGGCACTATCCATTTCTTCGAGATGTTCTTCATGGCCAACGAAAGATCAGCATTCTATATCCTTTAACAAGCTATGCGCGCAGATGGCTCAAGGTCAACAAAATATCATAAGGCCACGGGGCATTCCGCCATGATTTGCTAATACTAAAGAACTGCCAATGCGTTTTCCTCCCCTTGACAATTATTTAACTGATGCTAACCTGTTATCATATGGCCGGATTCGATTAGACCACATGTGTTATTCACCCCAATGATTTGATAATCAGATACTTTACACCGAGAGAATTATAATCATCACGCACGGAGGTGAGCTATGATCACTCTTGAAGTCAACGGCAAAAATTATCAGGTAGATGTACTGCCGGATACACCGCTGCTCTGGGTCATTCGGGAAGAGCTGAATCTCAAGGGCACGAAGTACGGGTGCGGGATAGCACAGTGCGGCGCCTGCACCGTGCACGTTGACGGAAAGGCGGAACGCTCCTGCCAGATTTCGGTAAAGGACGCCCAAGGCAGGAAGATTACGACCATCGAGGCACTTGGGACTGACCGGGTAGGCAAGGCGGTCCAGCAGGCGTGGATCGCGGAGGACGTGCCCCAATGCGGTTACTGCCAATCCGGCCAGATTATGCAGGCGGCGGCGCTCCTCACGCACAACCCCAAACCCCTGGACTCTGACATCGACAACGACCTCTCAGGCAACCTCTGCCGGTGCGGCACATACCAGCGTATCCGCAAGGCCGTGCACCGTGCGGCCAGGATGCTGGCAAAAGGAGGTAAACCATGAGCGAGATCATCAAGATAACCAGGCGTGATTTTTTAAAGACAGGGGCATTGGTCGGAGGAGGTTTGATACTCGGTTTTCATCTGCCGGTGCGCGAGTCTTTCAGCCAAACGCTGACACAGCCGGCTACACCCATCGTGCCGAATGCTTTCATCCGCATCGGCACTGATGATACCATAACCATCATCGTTAACCATTCTGAAATGGGCCAGGGCGTGTACACATCGCTTCCGATGCTCATTGCTGAAGAACTTGAATGTGATTGGAGCAAAGTGCGAGTGGAGCCGGCTCCCGTGGACCCCGTATACAATCACACCGCCTTCGGCATCCAGATGACCGGCGGTAGCAGCAGCGTTTGGAGCGAGTATGATCGGCTGCGCATGGTGGGTGCCGCTGCCCGGGAGATGCTGATCGCTGCGGCTGCCAACCTGTGGAAGGTGGACAAGGAAAGCTGCCGCGCCCAGACGGGAAAAGTCATCCACAGGAGTGGCAAATCCCTCAGCTATGGGAAGCTCGCGGGCAGGGCTGCTACCTTGCCCGTGCCGCAGAACGTAAAGCTTAAAGACCCGTCGAAGTTCAAGATCATCGGGAAACCCACAGGCCGTCTCGACACGCCGGAAAAGGTAAACGGCAGGGCCGTGTTCGGACTGGATGTTTCGTTGTCCGGCATGCTCACGGCCGTGATCGCTCGGCCCCCGGTGTTCGGTGCAAAAGTAGTGAGCGTCAACGCCGATAAGTCCAAGACTGTTCCCGGAGTTCAGGATGTGGTGCAGGTGCCCTCAGGGGTGGCGGTGATCGCTTCAGGCTTCTGGCCGGCGAAGAAAGGGCGGGACGCACTTGAGATCGTCTGGGACAAAGGAGAGGGTGCGACTTTCTCAACAGCGGGCATGCGTGATCAGTATATGAACCTGGCTAAAACCCCCGGGACTGTCGCCCGGAAAGAAGGCGACTCCGTAGATGCGCTCTCGAAGGCGGCAAAGCAAGTTAGCGCCGAGTATGAAGTCCCCTACCTTTCCCATGCAACCATGGAGACATTGAACTGTCTGGTTGATCTGCGCACCGATAGCTGTGAAATCTGGACCGGTACGCAATTTCAGACCGTTGATCGGGATGCCGCTGCACGAGTTGCGGGTCTTGAACCCGAGAAGGTGAGGATTCACACGACGTTTCTCGGAGGCGGTTTCGGCCGCCGTGCTAACCCCCGATCCGATTTCGTCATTGAGGCGGTGCAGGTCGCGAAAGCGGTTGGGAAACCGGTCAAGGTGGTCTGGACCCGTGAGGACGACATTACAGGAGGCTATTACCGCCCGATGTGGCGCGACCAGATCGCTGCAGGACTCGATGAGGGCGGAAGCCTGGTCGCCTGGCAGCATACGATCGTTGGACAATCGATTCTGAGCGGGACACTGTTTGAACAAATGCTCGTCAAGAACGGCGTGGACGGGACGTCAGTTGAAGGGGCCAAAGACATTCCTTACGGAATCCCGAACATTCTTGTCGACCTGCACAGTCCGAAGCTCGCGGTACCGGTGCTCTGGTGGCGCTCTGTCGGCCATTCTCATACCGCTTTTGTCGTCGAAAGCTTCATGGACGAGGTGGCGTACGCGGCCGGCAAGGACCCCTATGAACTGCGCCGCGTGCTCCTCGCCGGTCACCCACGCCACCTCGGCGTGTTGAACCTCGCCGTGCAGAAGGCGGGCTGGGGCATGCCGCTTCCGACAGGACGGGCGCGCGGCATCGCTGTGCACGATTCATTCGGCAGTTACGTCGCGCAGGTGGCGGAGGTGTCGGTGAGCCCCGCAGGGCAGGCGCGCGTGCACAAGGTGGTGTGTGCCGTGGACTGCGGTCAGTTCGTCAACCCCGACACTATCAAAGCACAGATGGAGGGGGGGATCGTCTTTGGCCTTTCCGCCGCACTTTACGGTGCGATCACTTTCAAGGATGGCCGGGTGGAGCAGAGCAATTTCGACGACTATCATCTCCTGCGTTTGAACGAAATGCCCGAAGTCGAGGTATACATTATGCCAAGTACGGAAAAGCCAGGCGGCATCGGGGAGCCGGGTGTGCCACCGATTGCTCCGGCTGTCTGTAATGCCATATTCACCTTGACCGGCAAACGCATCCGTCGGCTGCCTATTCGGGTCGAAGAACTGAAAATGGCATAACTGCGGTGGAGTGAGCTCTCCCCAATTATTGTACAAGGTGGAATATTGAACGGTGGCTCGAGGGGCTAGCTGCCGCATTGCCCGCACCTCAATTCGCTGTTATATCTTAGGCGCGTATTTGAAAATAAAATAGTCCTGCTTGATGTTGGTTATATTTTTTTCCCAAGGCCATCTCTCCTCGACGCCGGCAGAAGTCCGATTTTGAGTTATTTTTATTGAAATTGATCCGCACAAAAGACATGGAATAAACAGTATAGATTATTTAAAACTTGCAAAGATGCCGAAGAGAGCGCCAAAGGGAAGGAGAGGCATGAATGTAGTGAGAGAGGCCAGCGGCGTATTTTGCATTAATGAGTATCGGAGCTGACACTCTATCTGAAACTACGTTGCTGGATTTCTGGGTGTTGTCAAAGAGGGGAGAGATAATGGCAAGCGATAGAGTCGAGTGGGCGGGATGGCCGATTGTGGTGCATTCCACGCGAACGGCTGTGGCAGCTGTGGCATCAGTCTTGGCAGCACGGTTATTCCGACTGCCGGAAGCATATTGGGCAGCGATTACAACCCTAGTAATCACACAGTCATCGCTCGGTACAGCGCTCACCGTTTCCTGGCAGCGATTCGTCGGAACAGCGCTTGGAGCGGTCGTCGGTGCGATTGTGGCGAGTCACTTTGGGCCGGACGTGCTTGTCTTCGGTATTTGCGTCTTCATTCTGGGGCTGCTTTGCGCTGTGGCGCAGTCGGATCGAAGCGCATATCGCTTTGGAGGCGTTACGCTGGCTATTGTATTGTTGGTGCCGCGAACGGGTCCTGCATGGAGTATCGCTTTTCATCGGTTCGCCGAAGTGTCCATCGGACTTGCGATGGCGCTGATTTTGGCGTGGGTATGGCCTGAGAGGGAACTCACATCATCGGGGAAAGTTTGAATTCTTCCTTATTCATAACCAGAACCTGCGCGGCTCCTTCACCTGGATGCCGGCACCATCGTGTTCGGATGGCTGGAGCAGCCAGAGCGTTAATTATGGTAGACACGGTGTTTCCTCTGTAGCGGGTCGCAGACGTGCATCGTGCCCTCGAAACCAGCCAAGTCGTAGGCAATCGGTTCTCACAGTGCAGTAATGGGGGCCGATACTCCGCCATTTCAATACCGGACAGCCGTATACTGCTTAGCTTCCTGTTATGATATGCATCATAACGCATTGGCGAATAATAATATATCATGGCACCATGATCCGAAGGACATTATTATGAACCGCTTCTTATTTTTCCCCCATGCGCTCACAGTCCGGAAGCGAACAATGTTCATCGCTGCGGTCGCTTTTGCACTGTTTGTCGTGATATCATGCTCAACCAGGCACGTCCCTTCGCTGACAGCATTATCAATCAAATACCGACCTATCAAGATCGCAACGCATATTCAGGAACAACCAGGCAGCTTTGCATGGTCTAACGATGGAAGAACCCTTGCATTTGTAAAGAAGGGAATGATAAATCTGTATAATGTAGGATCACCAGGAGTGAGGTCTATACGGCTAAACGGCGCTCATTCTATAAGCTGGTCACCAGAAAATACCCTTTTCGTCCTTGCGAAGGATAGCGGGAAGGATATTCTTTGTACGATCGACCGCAATAGCCTCGAAATTTCGGAAACATCCGTCGATGCAGGTGCTGAGGCCGTTTATGCCACGGACGACAACCGTCATCTGCTCGTGTTATCAAAACGTATCAGACAGTTTTCATTCGGAACAGAGATCGCGCTTTGTCTGACTTCGTACAAAAAGGATGCTAGCACTCCAAAAATCCTCTACGAATCCACCGAAACCTACACGATCGACAAGCCTGATCTGCGCGCCATGTTGGCATGGACACATGCAGGCCTGCGCCCCGTAGATAATTCGCTGCTGGTTATCGAGCACATCGAGCCTCCTGAAGTCGCCCCCTATTCCCGCGTGATCATGATCGATACTGTAAGCGGGGAGACAACGAAGATCTCCGGCCGGCTGCCTAACACAATTTTTGTTTCTGCGAGATGGTCTCCTGACGGGAACATGGTAGCTTTGACTAGGGGAGATGGTAATCTTGAGATTCGAACTGTCCGCACCAACCAGCGAGTTCTATACCAATCGACCCCAGGGTTTTACCCGACTTGGAACCCGCAGGGAAATATAATTTATACCGGCGGAAATTTGGTCCCCCTTGATGGAAAGGAACCTGAGGCGCTTCTATTAAACGATGCATGGAGCATCGCTCTATGGTCTCCTGACGGCACAATGCTTGCCGCATCCGCAGAGGGAGACCTTTGGTTGTTCAGGGACATGAGCCCAGTTTCAGACCGGCCCAATGCCAAACGTGATTGGACATTCTTGAAATAAATGCAGCTATTGCGGGACCCATTCCTCGAGAGGCTTACCACGCCCCAAGAATATCAAGAATGGAAGGGCAACCTTTTGAAAAAGAACTTATGGCTAATATGTTTATTTTCTAATCGCTTTCATCACAACAAAGCTGCCACTCATAGCGCAGTTATCTTTTACCGACGATCCGCAAGGGGAAATGCCTGTACTATCATACGACCATTTAGCAGCCCGCAGATAATAACTGACACTTCCAGCGTTTATGGCCATGGCGCATGTTACATTGAAAGATGTTTATTTATGTTCTTCGCAGACGTGGTTGTCTGTATTCAGTGTCATCCAAGGTGAAATGATCAGGGTTCCCGCCAAACAGAATATGCCCCATCTCATCTCTTTTTTGTGCCTACATATAACACCTTTCAAACTCGTATAAATTATTTATTAGATTTTGCATGACTAAGTGTTCCATCAAACTTGGTGTATTGAATACCGTCAAGATTTATATTCCTTTCAAAAAGCGCTTTTTTTTGAGATTGACCATTTTTAAACTCTTCGCTGACATGGACTGTAAATGTGAGGCTTTTACCGCTACAGTAATAGTACCACTCAACCCCATGCCCCTGTGGCGTGGAACCATTCGAGAAAAGAGATGTACCATTATCTTTATCGACACCGTTAAAATAAAGGTATTGTTGCTTCTCTATATAATCTACCAAAGCAATCGGGGTAACTTCTTCAAGAGAATAATACCAGCGGTCCTCGCCGGCATATTTAATTATAACGAATTTATTGTTTATTAAAGTCCCTTGCCCTCCACTTTTATAGCAGAGAGTGTTTGCATATTGGAAAATGTTTATGTCGCTAATTACTGCGTTTTTACTGAAGCTATCACTACCATCGCCAGGCTTAATAATATATTTAGCTGTCTGATATATACTGCCATTTGATAAAGGAACAACTTTATTCTCCGGTGGTATATATCTGCTCTTGTAGACAAAATGTTGAGGTTTATTGTGTTTAATTACGATCGCTTTTATTTTACTAATATTGTTATCACGTCGTTGACCATTTTCATAAGCCTTATAAATATTAGTTATCTCAAATACACCCTTACACCTGTATTTTGTTAAATACTGTAAAATCTGTTTATTCTCCTCAACTTCTTTCCACTGTGAGGTTATATTGCCGGTATTTTTATTTAATAAAAACGTTTGTCTCTGTATTTTCCCCTTATTTTGAGAACATATTTCGCTCAAGTTGTCATATAACCCTGCATTTGTGTTTCCATCTAAACCATCATTCAGAGGTATAACAAGAGTATAATGGTCATCAATAGGGATAACCTCGTTTGTGTTTATTGAGTCAACAAGCGCATCCCGGACATTTACGATTTCATATGCATATGAATTATGTAATAGAGACAGGGACATTATCAACGCGAATACTATTAACCTTAAAATAAAAATTATGTTAGACGTGGATATTTTCATTGAAATGATACTCTATATGCCTCTTTTGATAATATTAATATCATTTGATATTTATTATCGTCAGTTTGCTCTAAATGAATGCTGGCTTGTCTCGAATAACCGCAGCCAAATGATTTATATTTCGCGGGCCAACTTTCAGTTTCACCATAAGGTTAGCATCGGGATACCGAAGGATATAGCTATATTAGCGATATCCTGAATATTCATTTTCTCTCCCATATATACCGCCCGATAGCCGGATTTGACCGTCGTTTATTGGGACGTTGCGAGATGGTCGGGGTGGATCATGCCGTTCGGCGACCTCGGTTCATAAGGGAATATGCTTTATCCATGGGGTCTTCCGCGTACAGTATATCTTTTAACCAAACGACATTAACATGGTTTATCATCGGATTGCTTTCCCTTAAGTCTCATTATCTCCTCTTAAATCGTGCGGCGCGGACTGACAGGGACAACCTCTATTTGTTTCCTATAGCATTAGTAAAATAAAGAAAACAAGAAGAATATAACAATGAGAGCTGTAACAGTTATAAAAGTGCTAATGGCAAGGCTTTTTTGGCCATGTACTTCTACTTTGTTAGTATTTTCTGGGTCCGCGTTTACGCAGCCCAGGAGACAAACGAAATGGCACCCTTAAAGCCAACGGCGCACACTTGATTTGTATCTAAGATATTCCTTCCCGAAACGGCGCTCCAAATACCGCTCTTCTTGCACAATAGCTAAGTAGTGCACTAAAACGACTACAACAGGTACCAGTAATAGTACCCAGAAATCATCGAGCCACAGCGTTAGCCCGATATAGAGGAAGACAAGGCTTAAGTACATCGGGTTCCTAGAGAATCGATAGGGACCGTTCGTAATGAGTGCCGTGGTCGGCTTAATGGGCAAAGGGCTGGTGCCGGCGCGCCGGAACATGACGAAGCTCGAAGCGGCCAGCATTGCGGAAACAGCGAAACTCACAACTGATATAAAACGACCCAATACCCGCGGGATTACTATTATGGGAAAGAGATGCTGCAGTTGAATACCGGCGACGAACACACCTATAAAGATAAGTGGTGGTGGGAATCGCACTCCTGGCACATCACTCGGGTTTCGGCGTGACAATTTGACCATAGCGACCTGTCAACGGCATGGGCCGATCTTTGAACCCAAGCACGTAATTTATATTGCCTTCTCTTCTGCACCTTGCATTTAGCACTGCCGTAACATCTTCGAAGCCCGCAAAATTCAATTGATTATATCATAGAATAAATTATTCCACATTTCAATTCGAAGTGTGGACATGGTAGCATGGATATTTAGGGGGAAAATATTGTCAGCTACGATATGAAAACTGCTGTGTTTGACAGAATGGCAACTACAGCAAGGTATCTTATTTATCATGGCACAAGCAAACAAAGATTAATCGGAATTTATCAGTAAGCCGGCCGATCAGACGATCCTGAACTTCACTTACAAGTCCATAATTTTAATAAACAACTAACAAGCTCCGGCTGAAACATACAACCGTAGTATCGTCACAGATGAGGCGCATGAGTACCCAACCAGTAGTCTAATATGCGCTTTATATCTTTTCTGAATTGATTGAGGTCTGTTGTTTTGTGCAGAAAATTGTTAGCTCCCGCCCTGACGGCTGGCTGTTCTTCCGATTCCAGAAATGAGTTCGTGACGATGACCACTGGATTGTGCTCAATCTCTCGTCGTCACGTATTTTGTGCAGAATTTCGATGCCATCCATCCCGGGCATTTTCAGGTCGAGAAGCATCAGCTCCGGTGAAGTTTTCTTCCGCGTATGAGCGCCAGACCAGCTTATCCGCTAAAGGCGACTTCCGTCCTTAGATCCCGCCTGGTCTTAGATAGTTCCAGCTTCATCAACGGGACATCGTCCTCGTTGTCATCGATGATGAGGATTGCTGGTTGCATGGTAATCTCCAATAAATGAGGATTGCATAACGAGGACTATTGATGGAGAACGAAGATATCGGCATCATGTCTTCAGTTATTCACGGAGTTCTTGTTCTCTATCCCAGCGTGAAATAGAGCGTTGCCCCGATACCGACGTCTCCCTCCGCGCAGATTTTTCCTTCGTGCCGATGAATAATCCTTTCGACGATTGCCAAGCCGATTCCTGTTCCCCCGAACTCTTTATCGGAATGGAGCCGGTGGAAGGGCAGAAACATCTTGTCCGCGTAGGTACGGTCGAACCCGGCGCCGTTATCCCTAACATAGTATACGGTCTTCCCGTCTTTTTCGTAAGCGTTGAATTCAATACGGGCATTTGTCGTTTTCGAAGTAAACTTCCAGGCGTTATCAATCAGATTCATTAACGCGATCCTTATCAGGTTCGGGTCCACGGAGGCGCGCATGCCTTCTGTAATAACGATATCAACGCTTCTGTCAGGCTCTGTCTCGCGAAGGGTAGTCGCGATCGAGGAAGCCAGGCTGCTGAGATCATAATCCATTCGGTCCATATTCTGCTTTGATATCTGCGAAAGGCGCAGCAGGTCTTCAATGAGTTCAGTCATTCTCTCAGAAGCTTTTGTTATGCGCAATAAATAATCTTTTGGTTGGTTTTCCAGCTTGTTGGCATAGTCCTCGATCAGGATTTTGGAGAAACCGGACATGATGCGGAGCGGCGCCCGCAAATCATGGGACACCGAGTAGACGAAGGATTCCATCTCCTTGTTTGCTAATTCCAGCTCCAGGTTCCTAGCCGCCATGTCTTTGTTCAGTTTCAATATGTTCTCTTCTGCTTTCTTGCGTTCGCTGATGTCGAAAAATACCACAGCGAAGCGGTTGGTGTCGGTCCGGTAGACGCTGACCTCGAACCACTTATTGAGGGGGCCGAAGCGTTCCTCAAAATGCGCTGGCTCTCCGGTGAGGACAACCTTTCCGTACCGTTCGAACCAGACGGGTTCGGCATCGGGGAACAATTCGCGGGTGGTTCGGCCGACAATGTTCTCGGCCTTCAATCCTGTGTGGCGTTCGAACGCAGGATTGACTACTAAATATCGAAGATCAACAGGCTTCCCGGCCTCGTCTAAGATGATTTCATCGTGCGAGAAGCCCTCCGTCATCGTTTCAAAGAGTGTTCGGAATCGGGCCTCGCTCTGTTGTAGTGCCTCCTCAGCACGCTTACGGTCAGTGATGTCCACCAGGGTCGAAAGGATCACCCGTTCGCCCTGTACGAACAGGATCTGCGCAGACAACTGTGCTACGAAGAGCTCTCCGGACTTCTTCCGGAACTCCTGCTCCCACCCGCGCACAGCGCCTTTTTCCCGCAATGTCTGAACGAAATGGTTCGCGGCCTCAGCGCTCGGCCAGATGTGCAATTTCCTGGCGGAATGGCCGATCACCTCATCCCGGCTGTACCCGTTTACTGCTAGCCAGGTGTTGTTCACTTCTAGAAACAGGCCGTCTTCGAGACGGGTCATCGCAATGGCTGCCGAGTTATTTGCAAAGGCCGTAGCGAACTTTTCCTCAGATAAGCGCAGCACCTCCTCGGCCCGCTTGCGTTCCGTAATATCGGTGAGGAAGGAGTAGTAATAGAGTGGTTTCCCTACCGTGTCCTTCGTGACGTGCACTAGCAATTCGATAGTTACACGCGTGCCATCTTTGCGGATATACTCCTTTTCATAACGCACGGGCAAGCCGGTACGGCTTAGTTCATCCAGTTTCTGCTGCTCTATCTCAATCCATTCCGGCGGCGTAAGCGTTTTCGACCAATCGAGGGATCTCAATTCCTCGCTGCTGTATCCGGTGAGCTTTTCGAATGCCTTATTGGTCAGACCCAGACGTCCATCGGGATATCCCACGCCGAAGGCTTGCGACGAGGCTTCGAGGATGTTTGCCAGAAATTCGTTTTGCTTCTGGCTCTGGAGAACCTCAGCAGCTAGCCGCATCGCCTCGAGAGTGTGGGAGCACTGGGCAGCGAGCCACTCGATCAGCCTGAATTGCTCTTCGGTCCACTGCTGCTTCTTGCTGCTGTAAATGCTAACGGCTCCTATAGGTTTGCCCTTAACGCGCAGGGGGGAAGAGAGCACTGCGGCAAATCGCAGGTGTCCGGGGACGCTCAAGATGTTCAAGTCCGTCCGTAGCGAGGTGTCCTCAAGTGACGCCGTGCGGTCCTGCTGGATCACCATCTCGGGAAATGAACCTTTCGCCGGCCATGAACCAGGAACGTCATCTCCATCGAAGCCTGCGTGAGCTAAAATCTTTAATTCGTCTCCATGCAGTTCGCAGACGACTACGCCAGTGGCAGGCCGGCCAATCATTTCCCGAGCAGTTTGGCAGATATTACCTATCACTTCCGCCTCGCCGATTGGCAAGCGGGCGGAATCAAGCAGTGTCTGGAGCATCTTCTCCCATTGGATTAGGTCCGCGTTCAGTGCCTGAATTTTCTCCGACTGGGTCTGCAACTCCTCGTTTTGCTCAGACAACTCCTCGGACTGTTGCGCCAGTTCCTCCGATTGCTGCGAAAGCTCTTCGTTCTGCTGTGCCAGTTCCTCCGACTGTTGCCGAAGCGATTCCTCGGCGAGCTTCTGCCGGGTGATGTCGGTGCTGACCTCCAGGATGGCCAAGGGCTTGCCACGCTCGTCGCGGCGCAGCGCCCACAGGATTGCCACGGACAGTTGGGCTCCGTCCTTACTGCGTCGAGTTATTTCTCCTTCCCAGTAGCCTTTCTCCAGCAGTTCGCTGTGTATCTGTTCCTGGGGCTGGCCAAAATGAGTCTGGAGCAATTCATAAGTGAGTTGGCCCTGGGCCTCTTGCGAGTCAAAACCGTATAACCGGCGGTTACCTTCGCTCCAACGAACAATACGATGATCCAGGTCAAGGGCCATGAGATTGCCCATGTTCAGCAGGGCAAGTTCTTTCTTCTGAGTTACACTAACGGCCTCGGCCCGCCGGGCACGCTTCAGACGTTCCGCCAGAACACTCAGGAAGATGCCCGTGCCGGTAAAAATGCCCAATGCGAGGCCGTTATTTGCTGCGGTAATGCTGAAGTGTCCAATTGGTTCAATGAACCAGTAATCGGTCGCCAGGGCTGACAGGATGGTAACTACCACCCCCGGTCCGCCGCCGGCGATAGTTGCCACCACGAGAATGGCCGGATACGACGTAATGAAGAGCGGCATGGGCCCAAAGGACCGCACCAACCACAATCGAAAACACATAGCCAGTGCCACTGCCGCCACTGCGAATGTGTATTGGCCTGCGACACCGATCCATTTTTCGCTGGAGTCTTTGAACATCAGGCTGCGATCCGCCAGCATCATCGTGCGCATGATAATGAGCGAGAAGGCTCCAAGCACGATCAATGACAACAGCATGCCGATACCCACCGTCAGTATACTTCGCTGGGCGGTTTCTCTGGTAACCCGATTCCGTTTGTCCAGCAACCCGCTCTCGCGGGATTCCATCTGATTCATGAGCGCCCTGATCTCGTCCATGATCTGCTCGCCTCTGTCGGTGCGAATGACCGACAAGGCTGCTTCCATGCCCGCCTTCCTGCGAAGCTTGATGGTTTCCTGCAACACGACTAACTTGTCACGGGTAAGATTCCGAAGCTGCTGGAGGTTTTTTTGCTGCTCAGGATTGTCCTGGGTCAAGGATTCTACGGCCTTAATGTTGCCTTGGATTTCCCCGACGGCCGCGTTGAAAGGCTCGAGGTAGCGGTCCTCTCCGGTCAAAACAAAGCCACGCCCCCCCGTTTCGGCATCCTTCAGCGCCGATAGCACGTGCTCCAGGTACCCCTGTACTTCGTAGGTATGAATCACCCAACGGTTCGCTTCGGTTAACCGTTGAATTCCCAAGTAGGATTGGACTCCTACGATACCGATCATAAGCAACGTCAAAACAAAAAAGGCGGTAACCTTCACTCCAAATTGTTTTCTGCCTCTGACAATGACCGCGGCGACCCCTAGAACAATCAGAGACAACAGCATGCCGATACCCACCGTCAGTATACTTCGCTGGGCTGCTTCGCTAGTAACCCGATTCCGTTTGTCCAGCAACCCGCTCTCGTGGGATTCCATCTGATTCATGATCGCCCTGATCTCGTCCATGATCTGCTCGCCTCTGTCGGTGCGAATGACCGACAAGGCTGCTTCCATGCCCGCCTTCCTGCGAAGCTTGATGGTTTCCTGCAACACGACTAACTTGTCACGGGTAAGATTCCGAAGCTGCTGGAGGTTTTTTTGCTGCTCAGGATTGTCCTGGGTCAAGGATTCTACGGCCTTAATGTTGCCTTGGATTTCCTCGACGGCCGCGTTGAAAGGCTCGAGGTAGCGGTCCTCTCCGGTCAAAACAAAGCCACGCCCCCCCGTTTCGGCATCCTTCAGCGCCGATAGCATGTGATCCAGTCTCCCCTGTACTTCGTAGGTATGAATCACCCAACGGTTCGCTTCGGTCAACCGTTGAATTCCCAAGTAGGATTGGACTCCCACGATGCCGATGATCAGCAACGTCAGAACAAAAAAGACGGTAATCTTCACTCCAGATTTCATAATTATTATCTCCGGTTCTTGGGTAACATTTGTTCGTTGCGGTCAAAGCCCAAAGGCGCGGTCGCCCTCGCAGGAACAAGAACGATAAATGCATTTTCTCACATTAATCAAAGGCAACTCTACTGGCGGCCGCTCAGCCTTGCCTACGACCAACACGCCCTCTGGCGCTAGGACCGAAGCCAAGCCCCGCCACATGGACTCTGCTGCCTCGGTCTTAAGGTAAATGGCTATGTTTCTCCACAGGATCATGTCCCATGGACCTTCCTCAATACCCTGTGCTAGGTCTGCAACTTTCCAGTGAACGTGCCGGCAAATTGGCTCAATCGGCCGCCAAAAATGTCCGGTCTCTTCGAAGTATCTGTGGCGATCCGACGGTTCGATCTTCCTTAACTCACTGGATTTATACAATGCCGTATGCGCGTGTTCAATGGCGTCGCGGCGGCAGTCACTGCCCAGAAGGAAACTGCCCTCCAGATGACCGCTTTGCGCCAATAGGATCGCCATGCTATAGAGCTCCGCCCCGCTGGAACAGCCGGCGCTCCAGACGCGTAATGGCCGGGTGGGAGAAGTTAATTGCGGTAGGACCTCGGATCGCAGCGTTTCGAAAACCGAGGGATCGCGAAAGAATTCGGTAACGCCTATGAGTAGCGCACCGATCGCCGACGGCAGAAGGTCAGGTCGCTGCTCTAGCACCTGACGGGCACGCGCCTCGGTGTCGGCGTGCAATGCCCGCAGGCAGGCGGGAAGGCGCCGCTGAAGTGGTTCGCCGCGATAGCTATCTACGGACAAGCCAGCACGTTGGAACACCCACGAGATGAATTGGCCAGGTCGTTCGGACTGGTATGCAGGGGTATACCTGGCCGTCAGAGGGAGAGTCCCAGTTCGATCAGGGAGGCGCGGCTCCGTAATCGTCGGTCGGCCGACAAACTTCACATGCCGTAAAGCATCTTCCTTGGTAATAGACCTATCCATCTAGCGTAAATGACCTCATTCAATGCGTGATATGCAGTGTTCGTCCATGCTTCAGGAGACGTATCTGAGGAAAAAATGATAGCCGCAATGATGAAATCAGTGCAGGGATCGGCAGGAAACTGAGTTCATATTACGTCACCATCTGTCGAGTTTATTTAATATTACCACGGACGAGGGGGAGAAAAATAGGACTAAGTTTTTGCTATATAAAATTGTAGCTATCATATGTTTTTCCGGGGGACAAGTCTATTCTATTGAATATGTCAACCATCCTGAATGGGCTTTTATTGCTTTACAGAATGCCATTAATCAGGTTGTCTAGTGCTTAGATGACAAGTTTCAGGGACATCGGTTACCCGGATGTATCAAGACATCGGTAACCCACAAAGCCATTATTTATATAAGGACGTCGGTGTCCTGGATTCCATTTAACGCTATCATGCTCTCCTTATCTGAAATCGTTAAAGGAGAGCATCGATGGAAGAAGAACTGAGACAAACCGCTATTAACAGACACATCCAATTAGTTCCGTATTGTATGTGTGCTGTTGCCTTAACCATTCTTATCTCATCATTGTTTAAACTCGTCCTGAATGGTGATTTTCATGGGTCCCAGGGAAGTTCGGCTCTTTCAGGTAAGCATCAGCTGGCCAAAGTGGCCAAGAGAGGGGAGTAGTGGCAGTAGTAGGTTTCATTGCATACTTCATATACTTTATACTTGACTGTCTGATTCAGATCAAGTATATCTAACTTATCTGATTAATCAGATTATGCTGATATTCCGGAGGATTCATGACAACAACTAAAAAAGCGAAAATGCCCATAAGCGGACCGTTTGGCAAGGGCGCAAGCTGCTGCGCAGTCGAAGCGCTGGTCACTGTTGACGAACGAGGCCAGATGGTCTTACCGAAGGAATTGCGTGTAAAGGCGGGTATCAAGGCCGGCGACAAGCTTGCCGTGACAAGCTGGGAAAAGGATGGGAAAATCTGCTGCATCGCCCTGATCAAAGCAGACAACCTGGAAACCATGGTTAAGGGCATTCTCGGGCCGGTAATGGGAAACATCCTCAATAAATGAAACTGCGGGGGCATCTATGATTGGTCAACCAGTGAAGAGTTTTTTATTGTTGGACCGGTATCTGGCATTGGGAGTTGGTCTCGGCGATTTTGTCCTGGGACGCTCATCAAGAGCGTTCGGGTTGAAAGACAAAATATCGCCATTGATAGAGAGATTCGCAGTAATTTAAAAATATCTTCTTGCATTAGATAAGGTGACCCCATGCAAACCATGCAAACGCTTAAATTTGTGAAAAAATCCGATATCCCTCCCTATGGCTCGGGCACAATGAGTACAGCAGCTGGCAGTGTATTTCGTATCTCGTCCGACTGGTCTCGAGCAGACTATTGGGGCATGATCAAAAGCCGAGTCGGCGCCTTCCGCATGAACTATACCGTTTCGCCCGGAATCTACGCCGTGGGTGAACCGACAAAGGCTTCCGATGTTTTTGTTTCGGCCAATTACAAACTGAGCTTCGACATCCTGCGGCGTGAATTGAAAGGGCTCGATGCCTGGGTTCTTGTGCTCGACACCAAGAGCATCAATGTCTGGTGCGCGGCCGGCAAAGGGACTTTCAGCACCGCTGAGCTGGTCAGCCGTATATCGGCAACGAAACTATGTACCTTGGTCGCTCACCGAAGGATCATTGTGCCTCAACTCGGCGCAGTAGGTGTCAACGGCGCAGAAGTCCAGAAGAAGTCTGGTTTTCGGGTCCTTTTCGGTCCTGTTCAGGCAAAGGATATACCTTCTTATGTGGAAGCTGGTTATAAGAAGACAAAGGACATGAGCACGATCCGCTTCCCAATGATGGATCGTATCATCCTTACGCCGATGGAAATCAATCCTGCGATGAAGAAGTTTCCCTGGTTTGCCGGCGGAGTGCTCATCTTGTTCGGGCTTCAACCGTCGGGTATATTATTTAAAACCGCATGGTCCGGGGGCATGCCTTTTCTCGTTCTTGGGCTCAATGCCGTATTTGCAGGTGCGTTCCTTACCCCGGTGTTGCTTCCTTTTATCCCGTCTCGCTCATTCGCGATTAAGGGATGGATCATGGGCCTACTCAGTATGTCAGCGGTTGCACCGCTTATCGAGCTGGCTGTCAGGGGCGAAATTCTGCTACTGGTTGCGTCCTGTCTCATCTTCCCTGCCATGAGTTCCTATATCGCTCTCCAGTTCACCGGATCAACGACCTTTACCGGCATGTCGGGTGTCAAGAAGGAATTAAAGATCGGAATTCCTCTATATTTATCATTGGCCGGAATTTCGCTGGTTCTCCTCGCGATCTACAAGATTAGGGAATGGGGGATCCTATGAAGTATCTCTTGAATGTGACAACGCTTCAGTATGCATACGACAAATGTGCCGGGTGCGGCAGGTGCGTAGAGGTATGCCCCCGGGGCGTGTTCGAGATGCGCGACAAGCACGCAATAATCACGGACGGCGACTTGTGCATGGAATGCGGAGCATGCGCCAAGAACTGCGATTTCAGTGCGCTCTCGGTTAATGCCGGCGTGGGCTGCGCCGCGGCGATCATTACCGGCCTTCTTACCGGCAGCGAGCCGACGTGCGGGTGCAATGATAGTGTTTCAGGAAACTGCTGTTGAAATCCTTGCCTCGTCGAAAGAGGACATTGCCCGGATGGAGAGCTGCCAGCTTGGCGCGAGTAACTACATTTAAAAATCAGCGGATTTATATGCGCTGGCTGTAGCCGTGAAACAACTCGGGTCTTGTTGGCTGGTTATAAACCAAGATATGGTGAAGTTTGTAAGAACCTTGGACAAACTAGACTTTCGGAAAGTAAAAGAGAATGATGGGCAGTGGGTGTAATATATGCTCTGGTTTCCCGCGCTAATTATATTTTTCACCCCAGAGAATAAATTATACATAAACTAATTCTGCCAAAGTCCTAAGAGCGTCCTTCAAATGGGAATTAGCGGGTCGATTTTCATCGTATTATCGACACAGGAAAGATTGCACGCTCGACAAGAGGGCTATTGTAGTGTATTTTAATAAGGGAGATTAACTAAGAGATCAGACTATCAATAAGTATTCCTGTAAAGGTTGCACGTGGGCTCGTATAGTGGTGAATTGCATGCAACAACCTCAGAAATTCACACCCGTCACGATCGACAGGAGCCACATCACTACAATAGGCGAACGGCTTTACGCTGCAAGCAATGGAAAGGAGATCAGTATGACAACAGGTATCCCGCAACTTACCACACTTTCGGCATGGCAGGCCCTCGAAGCCCATTTCCCGAAGATCAGGGAATTGCATCTTCGGAAGCTTTTCGCGGACGATCCAAAGCGCGGGGAGCGCATGACAGCTGAGGCCGTCGGTATCTACTTTGACTATTCGAAACACCTCATCACCGACGAGACGCTCAGGCTCCTTCTGCAATTGACGGAGGAGTCCGGTCTGCGGGCTCGCATCGATGCCATGTTCCGGGGCGAGAAGATCAATGTCACGGAGAGGCGGGCCGTCCTGCACGTGGCTCTGCGCGCTCCTAAAGGGCAATCCATCGTTGTGGACGGCGAAGACATAGTTCCTGAGGTCCACGCCGTGCTCGACAAAATGGCCGACTTCTCCTCCCGGGTGCGCAGTGGGGAGTGGAAGGGCAACACCGGCAAACCGATCCGCAACATCATCAATATCGGCATCGGCGGGTCTGATCTGGGGCCGGTGATGGCGTATGAGGCATTGCGGCATTACAGTCGGCGCGACCTGACCCTCCGCTTCGTCTCCAACATCGACGGCACGGACTTCGCCGAGGCCACCCGCGACCTCGACGCGGAGGAGACACTGTTCATCATCTCATCGAAGACCTTTACGACTTTGGAAACGATGACAAACGCGCACACGGCCCGTGACTGGGCCCTCAAGACTTTGAAACATCCCGCTGCTGTTGCCAGGCATTTCGTTGCGGTCTCGACCAACGCCGGGGAAGTGTCTAAATTCGGCATCGACACCAAAAATATGTTCGAGTTTTGGGATTGGGTCGGTGGGCGGTACTCAATGGACTCGGCGATCGGCCTTTCAACAATGATCGCGATTGGCCCCGAAAATTTCCGCGCCATGCTTGACGGTTTTCACCAGATGGACGAGCATTTCCGCACTGCTCCTTTCGAGCGCAACTTGCCGGTGCTCATGGGGCTTTTGGGCCTCTGGTACAATAACTTCTTTGGTGCGCAGACCATGGCGGTTCTTCCGTATGAGCAGTACTTGAAGCGTTTCCCTGCTTACCTCCAGCAGTTGACGATGGAGAGCAATGGCAAACACATCACGCTCGAGGGGATAGCGGTTCCCTATCAAACCGGGCCAATCTACTGGGGGGAGCCAGGTACCAATGGACAGCATTCCTTCTACCAACTGATTCATCAGGGGACCAAGCTCATCCCCTGTGACTTCATTGGATTTGTTCAGCCGCTTAACCCTCTCGGCCGCCACCACGACTTGCTCTTGGCCAACGTGTTTGCCCAGGCAGAGGCGCTGGCTTTTGGCAAAACGCCGCAGGAGGTCAGCTCTGAGAGTACACCGGCATGGCTGGTTCCGCACCGGACCTTCGAGGGCAACCGTCCGTCCAGCACAATCCTCCTGGAACGGTTGACTCCGCTGGCACTGGGGAAGCTCGTCGCATTGTACGAACATTGCGTCTTCACCCAAGGCGCCATTTGGGGCATTGACTCATTTGACCAGTGGGGGGTAGAACTGGGGAAGGCGCTTGCCGCGCGCATTATTCCCGAACTTGAGGCCGGGCTTACGTCCCAACTCAAGCACGATAGCTCAACCAACACCCTGATCCGGCGTTACAGGAGATCCAAGGAGCTGTTGCAGGAGCAATAAAACCTGTGCCCGGGTGACGGTGACGCACGACCGTATAAGCGCACCGCACGCGGTGACAGGGTTCATCTTTGTCTTCTGTTGCAAATACTACAAAAGTGCATTATGAGCGATTTTGAAAGCATTCCGAAACTTATGAGCTACTACAGTTTTGTCATGACCGCAGACGCGCATCCGATGTCCTTAAGGCTCAAAATCTCATGGCCCGCAATCGTTCCCTTCCAGCAGGCAAAGGTGTTGTGCCTATCCAGTCTCAGGCGGTACTCGACGGCATTGGCACCGTCGCGGAATTTAGGAGATGCCGCCAAAATCGCTGCCACCTTCTCGCGATCTATGCACCTGGGCGGACTACGAAAAATACATTTTCCGCAAAAAGCCCTACCTGACCACTGCAGGGGTGTTGTCTCCTAACTCCCGCAGTTTGCGTAGTGGATGTATGCGCTGCCTCTTAATAATTTCGGCCACTCTTTGCAAAGGGCTTATTACGGACATTTCCCTGTCGCCTCCAACTTTGATCGCCTATGCCTTGAGCACCGCGAGCAGATCCGCATTGCCCAACCCAAGTGCCACTCCTCACTCCACATATCTGAGGCGAAAGCCTGCATGGCCCTCGCGGATATCTGGTCGGGTTTCAATTGCCTCCACCTCTCGCACTTGCAGCAACCTCTAGCAGAGCCTCAATTTTAGAATCCAGATCGCGAGCTACTTTCAGTGCTTCGGAGTTTCCGTACGGAGCAAGAGAACTTGCTATCCTGTCATAAGAGAGGTGAACTCCATCTTGACGCTCATCGATCAGAATCGTCACTGGTGCGTACGAGCCAGCATCTGGCACGCGCTCAACCATCTGGCTCATGATAAGCGGGTTTCCCAGGATGAGACGCAGACTCTGTTGTGTCTCCGGTCCATTTCGCTTGCACAGGACTTCGCCGAGGTCAAAACGTATGAACTCCATCAATTCGGACGGTCCAATTGCTGCATGAACGATCTTTTCCAGTTCGTCGTACGTTTTTGCGTCGGCGACATTCTCTCGAAACGCCTTTATGTCAGGATGGCCCACAGCCATATCGAAAACTCTTACCACATCTTGAAATGACTTGGAAGAAGTCACGCTGAATCGCTCTACATTGACTTGCTTAATTGTCATGCTCCGTATCCTCTCGTATTTATTGGCGACCCGGGACGCAACGCAAAGTACCAACACTTTCCCTCTGAAGTAACAAGCGGAGTTGGTACGGCAACTAGGCAGCGAACTTCCGCCGGGTCTCTGCCTTCTTCTCTCTGAGAAAGCCCAAAAGCTCGCGGTTGACTTCCTCGGCGTGCGTCCAGATGAGGCCGTGCGGTCCGCCCTTCACCACCACCAGCCGACTTCCCTTGACTAACTCAGATGTGCGCTTTCCAGTTGCTGTGAAAGGAAGTATCCGGTCATTGTCACCGTGAATGACCAGCGTGGGCACGTCGATGCGTTTAAGGTCCTCCCGGAAGTCGGTTAACCACGCCTGCACGCAGTCCAGCGTGCCGATTGGAGAGGCCCCGGCTGCGACATTCCAACTGAGCCGGACGATCTCGTCGCTGATCTTTTTCCCTCTGAGGATGTCAACGTTGTAGAAGTTTGAGAGAAATGCCGAGATGAATGCTGGACGATCTGCGGCTATGGCGCTCTTGATCCCGTCGAAGATACTTCCGTCCACGCCTTCAGGGTTGTCGGGTGTCTTCAGAAGGAATGGCGGAATCGCAGACATAAAGACCGCCTTGCTTACGCGGTTGGTTCCGTAAGTGCCGATATAGCGGGCAACTTCACCGCCTCCCATCGAAAAGCCTACCAATGAAGCATCGAGAATGTTAAGCTTTATCAGCAGTTTGTCTAAGTCCGCTGCGAAGGTATCGTAGTCATAGCCCGACGTCGGCTTGCTCGAGCTTCCAAACCCTCTCCGGTCGTAGATTATGACCCGGTAGCCGGCATTCAGCAAAACCGGCACCTGTTTCTCCCAAGAGCCGCTGCTCAACGGCCAACCGTGGATCAGCACGACCGCCTTACCAGAACCGTGGTCCTCGTAATAGAGGTCGATGTCTGTTGAGTTCTCTTTTCCGACATTGATGTAATTCATAGGAAGTCTCCTTTCCTCTGTTCTCTCCACGATGAAATTGAGGCACTTTCCTTCTGATGGGGGCATGAGGCATCAAAAAAAGGAACCCTCACCCTTCGCAAAATGAGGCATAAAAAACACTCTTTCCCCGGGATCATTCAAAAGCCGTGGATAGAACACGTTTATGGTCTTCATTTCTCGATCCATGATACATATTTTATTTAAGAATAAGAAAAGACCACTACTATAAAAAAAGCGCAATTTGAGACTAATGTCAATTCGATGAAAGTATTAATCTCGGGTCCGGAAAGATTGGGCGGCTAGGATAAAAGAGAGCTGTGAGGTAAGGGCACTTTATTTCTGCGGGGAAAGATTAGGATCAAACCGGTAGCTTAGGGTCTAGAACCCTCACCAGGGATATGGGTAACCCTTCGCAAGTACCTTCTCCAGGGCGGCGTCGTGCCCGTAGATGTCATCGTAGAAGTGAACCACTCCATCATCCAGCACCATAACTGTTGCATAGAAGATCAAGACCGGAATCGGATGCGCGAGATTCACCTGCTGGGTCGTTGTGCCGTTCATCACCGCGCGAATTTGTTCCGGGGTCCAACCAGGATTGTCGCGCAGGACCCACGCAGCCAGATCGGCGGGCCTCTCCAGCCTGATGCAGCCGTGACTGAAATCTCGCCGGGACTTCGCGAAGAATTCTATAGTCGGAGTGTCGTGCATGTATACGCTGTAGCTGTTTGGAAAGACAAATTTCACGAGTCCAAGGGCGTTCTTTGGACCCGGCTTTTGCCGGATGAAAAGTTTCCCGGCCCGGAGTTGGCCGAGCAATTCGTTCGTGACCGTCCCCACCGATACGACGTTCTGCCTGCTGTCCACAATCTCCAATCCTTTCTTTGCCAAGTAATCGGGATCGCGAGCAATGTTTGGAATCATCTCATCTTTGGTTATAGAATAAGGCACCTCCCAATATGGGCGGAAAACGACGTACTGCATGGTGTCGTTAAAAACCGGGGTATCATGGTCGTACGCTTTGCCTACCACTACTTTCATCGTTACACCGATATCGAGGTTTCCGTCATAGGCGCGGAGACGAAACTCTGGGATATTGACAACGATGGGCGCTTTATGATAGGTCTCCGGCAACCACCGCCATCGCTCAAGTGTTAGTTGCATTTGTCGAACTCGTCGGCTCAGAGGAACGTTCAAGTCAGCCAGGGTTTGAAAGTCAATTCGTCCGTTCGGAGTTCGGCCATGGCGGCTCTGAAAACTCTTTACAGCGTCCACCAGAGCACCTGCGTAAACGGTTTGATCAGCCGGCACATTGGCATCAGCGGGAAGGTCCCCGACCAAGCGGAGCAGTCGCGTGAGCCGTGCGATGCCGGGATAGGAATCGCCAGGTACAACCGTTTTTTTTGCGAGCGGGAGCTGTTCCCCATCATCTTTTTTCTCAAGCTCGAGATACGTTTGCAGGGCTTGAATCGTGCGCCGGTAACCGAGATAGGGCGGCTCCACTTGAGCCAAGAGACCAGCAATGTCACCCCCATCGACAACGTGGTTTTTTAGAAATTCGGCCAAATCGTATTTTTTGGACTCATCGTCGTAAGCGAAGGCGAATTGCCTCGGATTTACCTTGCCAATGTGGAGGTCGGAGATATACCTCATAACGCAAACCGTGAGGGCGAGATCGAATTTCACGGCATCCGACTCGGTCGGCTGCCGTGTCGCAGGTTTGAGTTTTGCCAACCGATCGTTCCACCGAGATCCATCGTAATCTTCCGCGGAAAGCCCCTTTTGGTCAGCCTTGAGCAACAGCGCGATTATCTGTCGCGCCTGTGCGGTCGGCTCCATTCCCTTGACCCACCACAATGAATCACCGTTGAATTCGTAGAATTTCTTCACGTCCTTGCTGTGATCGCTGAAATCTGGCCAACGCATATCGGAGAAACTACCACGGCTAATGGTGGCGCCCAGCCAGGCTTGATCTTCGGAACTAAGCTTCAGCAGACTCGCACTTGCAGTAAAGGAAGTTGTAAGCTTAGTCTCAGGAGACCTCGCTGAGCCGCATCCCGATCCGCAAAACAGTGCGATCAACAGCAGGGGTGCTGAAAGACGAGCGCCCCACCCCAAAATCGTTAGTTGTTTCCCTTGAAGAACCTTTGCCTGGTCGCTATTGGGTTCCGTAGAGGGAACAGGCTCTTGCGCATTCATTTGAGGCTGCTCCACCTCCAGTTCCAGATATCCGGACTGTCTTTGCTGTGCTTGTCTATGCACTTCTTGTGATCGTTCACTCCACATATCTACCATATGAGATTACTCTCCAATTCATTCTGTGATCCTATTTCATCGACTTCACTGTTTCCCGAATCCCTTGACTGCATGAAGCTGTCTTGACGTTGATTAGTCTATCAAATTCACTATTGCAAATAGATAACCTGAATCATTTTGATAAAATATCCCCGGTCTCTTTAGGACAATGCTATTAAAAAAGTCCAACCATTTGAACCATCCAGCTAGCTTACCGTAAGCAAGGAATGTGCTTTAGCACGTCAACTTCCGATCTATTAAAGTTTATTTAGTGGAATAAATCTTATAACGGAAAGGAAAAATCGTCGTGCTTAATTATAATTATAACAAGCTGTATGAGATACGTCAAAAGATAAAGATGACAACGTTGATTGTCGGGATATACATAGGGGATGATTTTAATGCGGTTGGGTTCATGAACAATGACGGGAATGTCCTGGGCCGCCTTCCAAAGCGCCGCATCTGCGATATGACGTGTTAGCACCGGCGAGTGAACTCGCTTCTCTCTTGGAAAGCGGTAGGGTCGTGTGTCGAACCCAGCGCCAAGGATCACGAGCTGATCGATTCCGACGAGAAAGCGGTCCACCGCACCATCAAAGAAAGCTACACGGGCTGATCTCGTATAGAGCCGGGATATCGCCTTCAAACGGATACCGGAAGACCTTGGGCACGTAGCCGGTCACGCGGTGTGCGAACAGCGTGGGGAAGCTGGTGAGGCGGCTGGCCACGGGTGGGACACCGGGAAGCAGAGGCTTGAGCCTGTTGGCTGCCTCATCCTGCCTGGTTCCGAGGTTGTGCATTGCCCAGCGCGCGGAGAGGGGACCCTGCGCCGTGGCAGAAACACCCGAAGGATTCCCGGTGAGAAACCACTTGCCTACCCATATTACGTAGCCTGTCAGGGAGACTGGGAAGAGGAAGATGCTGATAGCGTAGAAGACGAAAGCGGCAACGGGCTTGGGCATGCCGGCCTCCTGCACTCACTCATGGAGCTAGCCAATGATTAAGCGCCACACACATCTTTAAATATCTTTGTGTTACCTGATGTCGTACAACTTTCTCTTTCATTATGAATGGTGTGCGATTCTATTCCTGATTCTCTGCGATGTCGACAATACCGGTGTATTATTAGGGGCAACCATACAGAATGAAAATTGATGTTGTGCCAAGGGTTGGTAACTCCGATAGTACAGGAAGCAATTCTCGCTGCATAACTATATCACAAGTCGATATTTCAAACATCACTTTTCTACATAGCCAGGTCGTTGTGTTTTGCGCCCGGGCGTGACGGAACTGTTTAACCACTCACCGACCTTCCCTGCTGTAACCTTGTATCCAAAGAAGTAGCACTATATTGAGTGTCATTTTAGGTCCGATTGTTGACACCTGCACTACCCAGTGCTATCGTTCAAATAGAGAATAGTTGATAACGTTCAGGACATCGTTCATAGAAATAATGGTCACGACATCGTTCAATCGCAACTCTGAAACTGTCTGGTAGTGCGATGCCGTGACCTCATCACCGGTCATCGTAATAGATATTTGTACTCTTCAACCTGGATTGTATCCAGGAACAGCTTTAGCTTTTGTTCTTTGACATCGATAGTAGCCACAACGTATTCATACTGGGTCTCTGGTGGAGCGGAGAACATTTCACCGAAGATGTTCAGTCGGCAGTCACTCCGGATGAATCTGACGAGATGATAACGGCCTTCCTCCGGTTTTTCTAAGGGGTGCCTTGGAGCATTGCTTTTACTCGGGAAGATCAATTTCTTCTCCATAGCGGCCAACGCCTTGAGCGGGGTTTTCCCTTTCATCTTGCTGTAGCGGTAAGTACTATTGTGCCTGTGCTCGAATGCCAGGGATTCCTGTCGGAGCTGCGGCATTGATGACATGGTGACCCTGCCGAGAAACTTCTGCTGGTAATGGTCGTTGAACTTCTCGACGACACCGTTCCACCATGGCTCGGAAGGTGGAATGAACCAGAGCTTGATCCCGTAGTGCAGGCAGAGACGGATAAGCGGTCCCATGCCTCTTGGGTAAATTGGACTACCGAAGAAGGCCATTTCGTTATCCACTTGAAGATTCTCAGGGATACCCATACGCAGCCAGATCGCATAAACAGCGTCCAAAACGCTTTGCGCTGCACGGGACGATATTGGCTCTATCCCGCACCGATTGATTGCTGTATCGACGGCATGCAGGCTATAGAACTTGATGGGACCACTAAGATAACAAGGGCCGACCATATCAACCTGATGGGTCTGGTTGGGCAAGAGCGCCGGAAGCTCAGGGTATTTTTTGCCCTTCGGTTTATATCTTCCGGTCCGCCGATGGGTCAATTCACGGCGGCGTAAGATACGGCCAATGGTGGTGAGGGATGGTATAGGCTGGACCTCCATGTCACTCATTTCCCATTGGATGGCCTGATTGCCGCAGAAGAGCCCCTTGTTGTAAAGGTTTAGCCGTACTAGCTCCACGATCTTTTCGATCTCTGCTGGGGTTCGGTTGGGACTGGCAAGCGGTCGCCGAGATTGGTCGTTGCACCACGATGGATCATCCGAGGTATGCCGTGCTAGCCATTTGTACAGCCACCGAGTCGTTTTGCCCAGTGACTTGCAGATACTCTCCGGATTTTCTCCGGCAAGATATCGCTGTACTGCTAATACTCGTTGTTTTAGAATCTTCTTTTTCATGAACACCCCCTTAAAGGATTAGGTGTCCATGATAAAGCAAATTGTAGCTACTCGATTGTCAAAGAGCGTTTGTGAACGATGTCCTGAATGCTAATTTAGTGAACGATGTCCTGAACGTTGTCAAATAGTAATTATCATTTATCTCATGCAGTGGAACGTACAATATCAATCTGACCCTCATCCAGAATAGATTCCAAAAGGGTTGGCGGCATATTTATGTAGAATTTGCCGACGAAGGAGATAGAAAATCATCATCAAAAAGGGGAAATAATATGCCAAAAGATAAATCCATGCAAAAAATCTCACCACATTTATGGTTTGACAAGGAGGCTAAGGAGGCGGCACAGTTCTACACCTCGGTCTTCCCTGATTCAAAAATAACAAACATAACGACGCTGCACGACACCCCGTCGGGCGATTGCGATGTTGTTTCTTTCAAGCTTTCGGGGCAGTCATTCATGGCCATAAGTGCCGGCCCGTTTTTCAGATTCACTCCGGCCGTTTCATTTCTCGTCGCTTGCAAGACGAAGGACGAAGTCGGGTCATTATGGACGAAGCTCTCCGAAGGAGGTTCGGCGCTCATGGAGCTTGGAGCTTATCCCTTCAGCGAAAAGTATGGATGGTTACAGGACAAGTATAGCCTTTCGTGGCAGGTGATGTTCATGGGCGACCGTAAAATAAAGCAGAAAATTACCCCGACCCTTATGTTTGTCGGCGATGTGTGCGGCAAAGCGGAAGAGGCAATCAATTTTTACGCCTCGGTGTTTAAAGATGCAAAAGTTCACAACGTCTTCCGCTATGGCAAAGGTGAGGAACACGACAAAGAAGGAACAATAAAGCATGGCGTTTTCACGCTTGAAGGGCAGGATTTTGCAGCAATGGACAGCGCTCGTAAACACAACTTTACTTTCAATGAAGCGATTTCGCTCATGGTGCGCTGCGATACCCAGAAAGATTTAGATTACTACTGGGGAAAGCTCTCCGCAGTTCCTGAGGCCGAACAGTGCGGATGGCTCAAGGACAAGTACGGGGTCTCTTGGCAGATTGTTCCCACAGCAATGGATGAGATGATGCGCAAGGGCACGCGCGAGCAGATTGATCGCGTAACGCAGGCGTTCTTGCCGATGAAAAAGTTCGACATAGCAAGGCTAAAACAGGCATACGAAGGCATAAAATTATGAGCAAAAAAGACATAGCCGAATCATTCCTGAAACTTGCCTCCTCCGGCAAGGTGCGCGAGGCATATGCTAAATATGTAAGGTGAGTGTAGGCAAGTGATTGCCCAGTGCCTGCCCGTCTGCGACCCACCATGGATGTAGAAGAAAGGAAAACGGGTAGTTATTGATAGAAAAATACAAGTCGAAAATCACATCGTTTTGCAAAAAAAGGAAACTCCACGAATATAGGAAGGACTTGCTGACAGAAAACGTTCTGACGAATGCAATGATACAAAATGAATCCTTCACGTTTACTAATATTATATGAAACTTGACTTAACCACAATTGTGTAGCTCTCATTGCTTAAAACATCAAAATATTTAGGGTTAAATGTTTCACGTACGAAATGAGTGGAAGAAGGGCGATTACTCCTCAATCTTTGTCAAGCATTTCCCTGACCTTGTTCAGCAGGTCCGAGGGATTCAATGGCTTCGGGAGGAACTCCGTACCAATCGGGATGCCCTTCTGTGCGAATACGTCTCCCGAATAGCCGCTCATGAAAATACAGGGGATGTTTGGGTTGAGGGCGCTGATCGCCTGATACGCCTCCAAGCCGTTCATTTTAGGCATGATACCGTCAAGTATCAAGAGATTGATTGCGGCACGGTTCTCATTGAACCGGGCAACCGTGCTGTTCCCGTCCTCCGCCTCGATCACCGTGTAGCCCATGTCCCGGAGAACGACCGACGTCAAATTGCGGAGATACACGTCGTCCTCAGCAAGCAGGATTGTTTCACTGCCGTCCTTGAGCGGGACAGCATACTGCTCCGCAGGTTCAGGCACGGCATTCGTTGTGCGGGCTAAGGGGAAATAAACGTGGAAAACGCTCCCGTTCCCCAGCTCGGAATAAACATTGACGAATCCATTGTGAGCTTTCACGATTCCATACACCGTGGCTAGTCCGAGACCGGTCCCTTTTCCCATTTCCTTAGTCGTGAAGAACGGTTCGAAGATTCTCTTCTTGGTCTCTTCGCTCATTCCAAGGCCAGTGTCCGACACCGACAGCATGGCATACTCTCCCACCTTGCCGTAACCATGGGCCCGTATGAACGCTTCGTCAATGGCACTGACCCTCGTATCGATGGTCAATTTCCCCTTGTCCGGCATGGCATCACGCGCGTTCGTGACGAGATTCATGATCACCTGCTCAACTTGTCCTCGGTCCGCCATGATCATTGGCTGTTCGGCCGAGTACCGGATCTGCATTTCGATGTCTTCGCGTAACAGGCGGTGCAGGAATTTCTCGAAATTTCTGATCACGACGTTCAATTCGTGAAGCCCTATTTTCACAGGCTGCTTTCTGCTAAATGCAAGCAGGCTCTGCGTCAAAGCGGCTGCACGCTCAGAAGACTGTAGGATCTGGTCGATATAGTGCCTTACCGGATCGTCGTCCTGCAGTTTCATCAGGGAAAGGTGGACATAGCCAACAATTGCCGACAGGATGTTGTTGAAATCGTGCGCCACGCCGCCGGCAAGCTGGCCAATTGCCTCCATTTTCTGCGCTTGGCGGTACTGGTCTTCCAGTTTTTTCTTCTCGGTGATATCAACGCTGACCTCGATCGCGGAGGTCACATTGCCTGCTGAGTCCCGCATGGCATACGACTTTGTATCAATGTAGAGGGGGTTTCCTGTTTCATCGTGATGTGTATGCAAAAAAGTAGACTGTTCTCCAGTTTCGAAGGTGCGCTTCACGGCACACTGATTGCCGGCTTCAAAACATGGCGTCATGCTACGATGGAATACTTCATAGCAGTATCTGCCGATTGCATTTTCCATAGTCGTCCCAGCCGCATCGCAAAAAGCCTTGTTCGCAGTGATAATCCGGTAATCCCTGCCTACGACAACGATCCCCTCATCTACACTTTCAAGAACGCTCCTTATGAAGATTTCGTTCTGCTTTATCATCTCCTCTGTCTTTTTGCGTTCGGTAATGTCGTTGTGTATACCGACAAGGCCGACAACCTTACCCTCTTTGTTATTAATAGAATATGCCCGGAGATAAATATCCCTTTCTTTTCTCTCCTTATCTAACATTTTCACTTCGCCTACAAAAGAACCACCCTTCATAATTATGTCGAAAACCTTTCGTCCTACTTTTTCATCAGCGTATACGGTTGCAGGCGGCCCTGAACCGCCATCTACTTCACTAACAGATAATCCAAACAACTTGGTGTAAGCTTCATTTTGATAATAATGCCTTCCAGCAGGTGTAGACATACCAATCGCATCTGTGGAACTACCCACAGCCATTTGGAAATAAAGAAGCGCTTCTTCCGCCCGCTTGCGATCTGTGATGTCGCGCATAAAACAAAAAAACTTTGCAGGTTTCTCTGATAGATAATTAACACTGGCTTCAATATCGATAACTCTGCCATCTTTGCGCTTATGTTTGGTCTCGAAGCGGGCGTAACCGATCCCTAAAATTAGTTGAAGTCGCTTTTCAATTAATTCTTGCGTATCTAGTACTTCAACGTCTTTTACGCTCATTTTAAGAAGTTCCTCGTTGCTATAACCTATCATCGAGCAATAAGAATCATTAGTTTCTAATATTCTACCTTCCATATCGACAAGATAAAAACCATCCATTGCCATGCGAAGAATTGTCTTAATCCGATTTTCCTCTCGCTTCTGCGCAGTGATGTCTTCAGCAGTTGAAAAAAGCCTGTCACCCTCCGTTGTTTTGATAATCTCTCCCGCAAATCTGCAGATTACTCTCGTCTGGTACTTGCTTCGAAGAGATAGTTCCAGACCAATGACCCGTCCATTCTGTTTCAGTCCATGCATCAAACGAGCGTGCTCTAGCCCGCTGATCCATCCCAGCTCGACGGCTGTCTTGCCGACTGCATCCTCCCTACTAAATCCGGATACCGTGCTGAAACTGTCATTTACGTCGAGATATTTCCCAGTTGTCATATCGCTGATCGTCATCAATAGAGGACTTTTGTTGAACGCGCTGGATAAAAGAGACTTGCTTATTTGTAGTTCTATTTCCGACCGCTTGCGCTCGGTGATGTCGCGAATAACACTGCAGCAGTATTTGCGGCCCTCAATTACGATTAGTTTGACCTGTGTCTCCGTAGAGAAAACCGACCTGTCTTTTCGCATATGAGTGGATTCGAAACGCAGTTCTCCCGTTTTTAATAACTCACTTATTCTATGAGAGAAGAGCATGTTCTGCTCAGGAATTATAATTTTCGATAACTTCATCCCGATCATTTCTTCCCTCGTATACCCTCGGGATTCATAAGCCGACTTGTTGGCAAAGATTATATTGCCATCTAGATCGTGAATTAGGACCGAATCAGCAGACAAGTCTAAAATAAAGGATTGTCGTTGCAAAGAAGCTAATGTTAAGTTTTCTGGGAACATAAAAAAGTATCCTCGAATAGCCTAGAAATAAAGCTAAAAATATTGGTATATTATTACAAAGAAGCCTCGGCAAGTCAAGGATTTGCTGGACGTGTTTTACGGAAATATATTATACAGCGAGGTGGTTTTGTTTTAGAGCATACGGTAATAAATTTCGGAATGAAGTATTGGGTGTTATTGCGATTGGAAACTACAAAGCTTCGGGAAGTTCTTGTTGCCAGAAAAACCATATCATAATATCCATAATTCAACCAAAATCATTCACCTTCCTAATAAATCTGGCCATCCGACCTGCACCTACGAGGTTGGGATGTCATTACTGCGACAAGGGCGAAGAAAACTGATTATAACATTCACACGAATGACGAAGTGATATCCTCGGATATTTTCATGCCCTTACGCGCCGCGGGTTATGACTCCAGCACCGAACTACTCGCTATGTCTAGCATCACGCTATTCGTCTCGGCCGGGTTGGTCGAGAGGGACGCAGCTCTGCTTTGCTTCATTGATAAAAGTCTGCAGATCGTTTATCTTCTGTAAATCCATCTCCAAAAATTTAATCGCTATTTTAATGTTTTCCGAATTGGGAAAGGCCTCTGCCGCCTGTATTCTAATCACAAAGCCAGCGATTCCTCTGACGTGTTTTATCCCGGTCTTCTCCAAGTCTATGCTTGCTTTATCTAGAATCTGAGGGATGCCAGAGTTTTTTGAAAATATGGCTAGTAGACCACCGCCACTGATGTCCAACAATTTGCCGTTGATCGACTGTTCCCCGTAATTTAGTACGATACCATCATCCACGTTTACTCGTTCATATTTTCTTCGACTGAAGCGGTCGTCCACCTCCATCATTTTCAGGAGAAGTTTATCGATGGTGAATGGTTTCACCAGGTAACCGTCTACCCCCATCTGCAGTGCCTGAAGCACGCTTCCCCGATCTGTTCTGGCGGTTATCATGATGAACTTGATGTCCTTTAAGGTGTTGCGGCCCCGGACCCATCTCAGCAATTCATCTCCTGTCATAACAGGCATTTCCCAATCGCTCAGAATGAGGTCGAACAGCTCTAATTCAAGCTTTGCCTTGGCCTCCTTTCCGTTATTCACCTCAATTACTTGAATATCCTTATGGTTTTCTTCAAGACCAGATTTAATGAAATGTCTGGCAACGCGCATGTCCTCGACAACCAGAATTTTGAGCTTATTCATTCTTCAATCCTTTCACAGAAAATAAATACGTTTCGTAGTAATCATCTGAGCATAGCGGCTACAGAAGAATATCTGTCAGAACCGAAATTGTTTTAAGGAAGGCGAGATTGGGTATGATCATTTATTATTCTTAACCTTGGCGATAGTAGCAATGAATTACGACACCATTCAAAAGTATCAATGAAGAAATCAGCATAAAACATGAAGTCAAGAGTCCAGGTCTCTTTAGAGTATTAATCGGCTTTTCCTCAGAAGGTTAATTGCAAAACCAAGTACCCGCTTACATTGAACCGTAAACAGGTCAAAGGTCACCTGCCAGCTGCAACGTTAATAGGGCCATCTGTCTTTTTCCATGAGTTCTACACGGACCATATACTCCTACGCTGCCTTTGTGACTTTGATGACTTCGTCGGTCTAATCTTGGGCTTCCTCTTCCTGGACGGTTGGCTTTAAAGAAAAAACAGGATGAAAGGTGTACAAATCTAACACAGTGAATGAGGGATGTAAAATGGTATTTGAAACGTAGGTGATTACGATTTGAGGGTGGCTTAGAGTGCGAGTTATTGCATCTTCTTTCCCATCTGGCCAATGACCCGGGCAGGACGCTTGATCACAACTCGAAAAGTCGTTCATAATTTATTGAGCACATTGCACATCGCATGTAAATCATAGGGTTTCGCTATTGCGTTCACAAAACCATGAGTCCGAAAATCCTTCAATATGGGGTCTTCAGAATAACCGCTTGAAACGATCCCTTTTACATCCGGATTGATCTTCAGATGCTTCCTCATCGTTGTTTCTCCCCCCATGCCTCCCGGCACAACCAAATCGAGGATAACGGTATCAAAGCACCGGCCCGTTGCCATTGCCTGCCTGTATAAGGTAACCGCTTCCTCGCCGTTTTCCGCAGTCACAACGTCGACCCCCAGATGCTTCAGCATTTCCGTTGCGACGCTCCTTATCCGTGCATCATCGTCCATAAGCGGCAATGTTTTTACTTTCGTTCCTGAAGACGAAGGAATGCGGAACCCTGCTTTAACGTACCGGCCGCCCGCTCCAGGAAGGTAAATGGTCGCGGTTGTCCCTTTGCCAGGTTGTGACTCGATGGTTATTGACCCATCATGTTTGCGGACAATGGAATAACAAATGGATAAACCAAGCCCAATACCTTTATTGCTTCCCATGTCCTTTGTCGTGAAATAAGGGTCAAAAATTTTCGAGAGGTGCTCTTTGGGAATTCCCGCACCTTGATCGATTATTGACATCTTCACGTATGTGCCGGATTTTAATGATAGTGCTTCCTCACCGGTCAGCGCGATACTTTCCCCCGTGATTCGCAGCAGTCCTCCTGACGGCATAGGGAGATACACTACTTCATGATATTGGGAAAAAGCCTTGCACGATTGCAAGGCCTTTTCTTTTCGGAGGGCCCTGTATTGTCAAAAACCTAGAGTCGGGAGACTTTACCCTTCATCCCTAACAAAGATTACTGCATCCGCCCTCCAGACAGATGCCTCTACCGAAACAGCCGCATCGTCAGGGTTGTATGAAATAATAAGCTGGTTTATCAGGCCTAGAAATTATATTTTGCTAAAGTTTATTTGTTTTCTACCGATAAAATACGTAGAAACTCAAGATGTTGACGAACAACAGCGAACGGTCGTGTCATATATTTAGACGATACTATTTATGGCATGCCTCAAATCAGGTTTGGCGTCAGGTTAAGAATACCGCACTCATCTTTAATCCGGCCGGCGTGGTCAAGGGGCCGGTCCGTGCCGTTGGTGTCCCGCTTTTTATTTGCTTCGCCGAAGGGAATATAACATGAGCATGAGCAGTCTAAAAAGCAAAATGGTCTTCACGATCACGCTGTTGACCGCGGGCATCCTGTTCTCCGCTGCTATTCTCGCCTTCACATATTTTAAAAATCAATTCAAATACCTGATCTCCGACGAGCAGTTTAGTCTCCTTGCCGCCCAGGCACACGACGTAGACAACAAGATTGAAAATTCCCAGGCCATGCTCGTTGCCGTTTCCAAAGTCATGCCGCTCAATGCGATGAGAAGCGGTGACAGGGCTCAACAGTGGCTTACCGACAGAACGGGAATCCGATCGATTTTTGACAATGGATTATTTATTTTTTCCAAGCAAGGCCTTCTGATCGCCGAATCGCCGTTGCTTCCCGGCTACCGGAGCATAGATTTCTCACACGCTGAATATATCAGGGAAACCCTGTCGACCGGGAAGCCGGTGATTTCGCTGTCTCATTTATCACGTACAGCGCATCATCACCCGATCATAGCTATGACTGCGCCCGTCCTGGACAAACACGGAGCGGTGGCTGGGACCCTTGTGGGAATCTTCGACTTGACGAGGGAAAATTTCTTTAGCAATATCGGTCGGATCGAGATCGGCAAGGCCGGACATGTCTATCTCTTAAGCCAGGACGGTACGATCATCGTTCCTCCAGACGAGAACAGTGTCCAGAAACTCGACCTTCCCGTCGGGGCGAATATGCAGTTCGTTATGGCAGCGGCCGGTGCCGCGGGGACGGAGGAAATGGTGACGTCCCGGGGAACGCATGTTCTCATGTCGTTCAAACAATTGGGGTCAAAAAACTGGAGACTTGCCGCATTTTATCCAATGGACAAAGCGTATGCGCCGATCAGCGACGCGAAGCGGTATTTTCTGCTTGTCCTGGTGGTGGCGGTCGCTTTTGCCCTCATCACTGTTTGGCTGACCATGAGCCGTCTTACAGCGCCGCTCCTTGCCTTTGCAGAACATGTGGAAGGGCTGCCAACAAAGTCGGGTGCAGAAAGAATGTTCCTACTCGACAGTGGTGACGAAATCCGGAAGCTTGCTCTTGCCTTCAACGGCATGATCGACAAACTGGACTGCCAGCATGAAGCGCTCAGTGCGAGCGAGGAGCGTCATCGCATGTTCATCGAAACGAGCCTCGACGGCGTCTATTTTGCTGACAAGGAGGGCGTCTTCCGGCGGATGAATCAGGCGGGTGCGGCTCTTCTCGGGCACTTATCGCCGGATCAGGTGATCGGCAAACCCGTCAACGACTATTGGGTCGACCCGGCGGAAAGGGTCGTTTTTGTTGCCGAGCTCAGGAAAAGTAAATCCGTCAAATCGTACCTCCTGCGCGGACGACGGGTGGATGGAACGGAGATATTCCTCGAGGCCAGCAGCAGGCTGCTCGAAGATGAGCATGGAGATTTCATCGGCATCGAGGGGACCCTTCGGGATTGTACCGACCGGGTCCGAGCGGAACGACGGCTTGAAGAGAAGAACGGCGAACTCCAGTCAGCATACAAGGAGCTGACGGCTTCCAAGGAAGAACTGAGGAAACTCTTCGAAAAGGTTGCCTCTGCAAAGAGTGATTGGGAAAACACCATCGATGCAACGCGCGACATACTCGTGCTGCTGGATGATCAGGGGAAAATCAAACGATGCAACCGGACCTTCCGGGACCTTATCGGAATAACCTACGATGGGTTGCTCGGTCAATCCTGGAGCCAGATTACCGCGGTCCATGGCCTGACCGATAAAACCGCACACGGAGAAACGGCCGAGATATTTCATAAGGTTAGCAACAGGTGGTTTCAATCAGCTGCTTATCGGTTCAGGGACGCAACCAACCGTGAAAAGACGGTTATCGCAATTCATGACATAACAGCAGTGAAGAACATGGCCCTGGTCCTTGAACGGTCCAATGCGGAGATCGACAGCGGCAGGTCCAGGCTACAGCGGGCACTGGAACAGTTATCCAGTTTGATCCAGGAAGTGACGCAGAAAAAGGATTTCAGCGTCAGGTTCTCGAACCCGCATCTGCGAAATTGCCGCGAGGTCAAGGACTGCACGAAACAGGACTGTCCCTGCTATGACGGCGCCGATAGACGCTGTTGGCAGATAGCAGGAACCTTTTGCGGGGGAAAAGTGCAGGGCGTCTTTGCGGAAAAGTTCAAGAATTGCTCCGAGTGCACCACGTTCAAGCATGCAACATCCGACCCGATCTATCAGATCGGCGAGAACTTCAACAATATGATGCACATTCTGGATCTTCAGCACCACGACCTGGAGCAGGCTTACCATGAACTCCAGGAAGCGCAGGCCCATCTTGTGCAGCAGGAAAAGATGGCATCTATCGGCCAGCTTGCCGCCGGCGTTGCTCATGAGATCAACAATCCCACGGGTTTCATCATGAGCAACCTGGGATCTCTCCGGAAATATGTGGATAGGCTGACCCAATTCATCGCAGAACAGGACCGCGCGATCGGGGAATTGCCCGAGATTCGGATCGGAGAAATTGCGAAGCAGCGGAAAGCCCTGAAGGTAGATTTCATCACCGATGACCTCCGGAACCTGATAAGCGAGTCCCTGGACGGCGCGGAGAGGATCAAGAAGATCGTCCAGGACCTGAAAGGCTTCTCGCGGCTGGACGAGGCCGAACTGAAACTAGCCGACATCAACGCGGGCCTGGAGAGCACGATCAACATCGTCTGGAACGAGCTGAAATACAAGGCCGAGGTGAAGAAGGATTACGGCGACCTCCCGCAGACACAATGCAACCCGGGGCAATTGAACCAGGTATTCATGAACCTGCTGGTGAACGCGGCGCATGCCATCGAGAATCGTGGGGAGATCGGTATCAGGACCTGGGCCGACGACGGCGCCATCAACGTTTCGATCTCGGACACGGGCTGCGGGATCCCCGAAGACAACATAAAGCGGATATTCGAGCCTTTTTTCACCACGAAAGAAGTGGGCAAAGGTACCGGGCTCGGCCTGAGCATTGCTTATGACATCGTAAAAAAACACAACGGCTCTATTGATGTGCAAAGCGTAATCGGGAAAGGCACCACCTTCACGATTACGATGCCGGTGGTTGCGGGTTGATTATGAACACCAGAATATTGTTCGTTGACGACGAGATCCATATCCTTCAGTCCGTAAAGAGGCTTTTTATGGAAGAGGACCTGTCCGTCCTCACCGCCGAAAGCGGTCAGGCTGCGCTCGAAATCATGAACAATGATCCAGTCGCCGTGATCGTTTCGGACAACAGGATGCCGCGCATGAGCGGCATTGAATTCCTCGAGCGTTCACGGCAGCTTGCGCCTCACAGCATTCGCATCATGATGACTGGCCATGCCGATCTGCAGGCCGCCATTCATGCTATCAACAGAAGCGGCGTATCCCACTTTATCACCAAGCCCTGGGATGACCGAGAGCTGAAAGAAGCGGTAGTGGGGGCAGTGGAGCGCTTCAATATGGTCGAGTCAATGAAATCGGCAGACGAGGCGACCCTGCTGTCGCTTGCCCAGACCATCGAGCTTAAGGACCCCTACACGCGGGGGCATTGCGACCGCGTCGCGCAATATGCCATTCGTACCGCTGAACGCCTCGGACTCTCTGAGGGCGATACAAAGCATATTAGGCAGGGGTGCTGGCTTCACGATTGCGGCAAGATCGGCGTACCCGAAGCAATTCTCGGCTTCAATGGTCCGCTGTCCCCTGATCAGATGGACGTCGTAAAAAACCATCCGCGGTGGGGCGCGGAGGTCGCACGGATTGCTAACCTTCCCGAGGCCGTGATTTCCATCATCTTGCATCATCACGAACGGTTCGACGGGGCGGGCTACCCTGTCGGCCTCAAAGGGAAGGAGATCCCTTACCTGGCGCGGCTCGTAGCCATCGCGGACTTTTACGATGCACTGGTCTCGGATCGGCCGTACCGCAAGGCCATGCCCCACGAGCAGGCGATCGAACTACTCGATCGCGCACGGGAAACCTTTTTTGATCCGGAGATTCTGGATGTGTTCATTTCGACATTAAGGGAGAACTGACATGGAGCAAAATGGTGATACTGATATGCCGAACATCCTCTTTGTTGACGATGAGGAGAATGTGCTCAAGTCGCTAAAGCGAGTCTTCATGGATGAGCCCTATGGCCTGGTGACTGCATTATCAGGTAAGGAGGCCCTTGAAATTCTCGGCAAAATAAATTTCGCTGTCATCGTCTCGGACCAGCGCATGCCCGGGATGAGCGGCTCGGAGTTCCTCGGCAAGGCGAGGACGATCCAGCCGGACGCTTTGAGGGTCGTGCTGACAGGGTACGCCGATGTGCAGGCTGCCGTCAACGCAATCAATGAGGGAGGCGCATATCGGTACATTGCCAAGCCCTGGAATGATACGGACCTCATGCTAGTGATCCGCGACGCGGTTGCGACGTACGGTCTCAAGGAGGAAAACGCTCGGCTCACAACGCTCACGAAAAAACAAAATGATGAGTTGAAAAAATGGAATACCGAGCTCGAAGTACTGGTTCAAGAGCAGACCATTGACATTCAGAATAAGAACAAGGAGTTGGAAAAACTCAACGAGCAACTCCGAAAAAATTTCAGGAAGTCCATCGAGGCATTCTCCGGACTTATCGAGATGCGCGAGAAGTCCGTGTCGAGCCATTCGAAGAATGTTGCCTCTCTTTCTCGCCAGATCGCGGCGAACATGAACCTGCCGAACCAGGAGACAAGCAATATCCTCGTGGCGGCGCTGCTCCACGACATCGGGAAGATCGGTATTACCGATGCTGTCCTGATGAAGCGGCCCGATGATATGACCAGTGAGGAACTCGAGGAGTACCGGAAACACGCCGTGCGGGGGCAGGTGGCGGTCGATGCGATTGACGGGTTCAGCGATATAGGCCTGCTGATCAGGCACCACCATGAGCACATAGACGGATCCGGCCATCCCGATGGGCTGACAGGCTCATCGATTCCGATTGGAAGCCGCATTATCGCGATCGCCGATGTCTTTGACCGCATGACAAACATCGGCAAGCCTTCTGCAGAGGGATTACTGAAAGCGCTGAGGAACATCGAATATTATTTGGAAACTCATTTTGACCGATCGATATACCAGCATCTCTCGCATATTGTCGAGAAGAAGATCGAGGATCTGGAAAAACAGGGCGATGTACGCTTGGAGGAAGTCGAAATACTGCCCCATCATTTAACCGCGGGCATGGTGCTGACGCGGGATGTGAGAAGCGGAAGCGGGCTTCTCATTCTGGCGCGAGGCACTCTCCTAGATCCTACGCTTATCGGAGCGCTTCAACGGTACCATCAGATGGATCCTTCCCGGGTGGGGATCTTTGTGAAAAAAGTGGAAATTCGGCGGAAAGTTCCAGCTTGAACCTTATGGGGAACTTTCCCGGATATCAGCCCGAATAATGCCAGAGGGGATAAACATACTGTGCGTCGATGATGAGCCGAATGTCCTGAGTTCCGCGCGATGGGCGCTGGTTGATAATGGCTGGCAGATCCACACGGCTGGCTCGGTTGGTGTTCAACCGCGACTAAGAGAGGCGCAGAACAATCTGTTGCTCCATCCCTACTCATCCGGCACCTCTTTTTGTACCAAGGGTGTCCTCGGTCCCGGTTCTCCGGGTCACACTTACAAGTGTGGAATTTGAATAGAGCGAAACAATTTAGCAAATTCCGGTTGAAAACAGGTAAATCGTATTTATATTACTGGTGAGGCACATTCGTACCTAACCAGCGGTCTAATATGCACTCTATATCCTTTTTGAACTGATTGAGGTCTGTTGCCTTTTGCAGAAAACTATCTGCACCCGCCTTGAAAGCTGCCTGTTGGTCCGATTCAAGACTTGAGTTCGTGACTATGACCACTCGAATACCGTGCAGGATCTTGTCGTCACGTATCTTGCGCAGGACCTCAATGCCGTCCATCTGGGGCATTTTCAGATCGAGCAGGATCAGCTTCGGTGGCGTTTTTTTCTCCCGAATGAGCGCGAGGCCATCTTCTCCACACGAGACAACTTCCATCATTAAATCCCGGCCGGTCCTCGTTAGCACCGATTTCGTTAGTAAGACGTCGTCCTCGCTGTCATCGATGATGAGGATTGTCGGTTGCATTACATTATCCACTTTCTCTGAGTTAAAAATCTGGATTCGAAAAAAACGGTTCTAAACGCCGGAATTGGGCATAACTCCGCGTTGAAAATATGCAGCCATGGTTTTGTCTGTCTGAAGGATGTGATTCACGAGCCATTCACCCGAAGACCGAATGGTCATCACAAAGACCTGCATATTCACACCATGTACCTTATAGCCCTCGTAGATCTGATTAATCTGTCTTTTGAATATCTCGTGTTCAACTTTATGTTCGGCAAAGCGAGGATACTTGCGATTAGTCATTTCCTGTTCTTCCGCCTCAAAATGGAAAATTGTATATTCAAGAAGAAAGTTGAGGTAATTTCCGATTGCGTCTGTTTCCTGGGTTGTACTGCATGCTTGCAGCAATGCATTGTATCGGGCGAATAGTTCTTTGTGCTGGCTGTCTATTTGGCTGAATCCCGTGTTTAGGTCATCGTTCCACTCAAAACTCATAAGTACGTCCTTTTAACTATAAGTCTATTCCCTAATGGAAACCTTCTCCAAAGATCTGCTCTGGTTTCCAAATTGAATCTTTCTTTTCATCCACTTTGATGCCCGGTATTTTTAAAGAATGTTCTTTTACAAGTGCCATATGTACAGTAATTTTATTGGCTTCTCGTATAGACACGTTGTTGACACCTGCCGCTAAATCAGGATTACTGAACTCTAGATGATCCTCCCCATGACTGTCGGACAAATACAGTAGGTGCCAGGAGGGTTCTCCTCCCATGTTTTATAACGATAGCATTGGGCAGACAACCTTTATATCTACCTCCCCAATGATGTTCAAATATGTTACCAATTCAGAACTTCTATAACTATAATTGTAGCAATCGCGATACCATTGTGTGTAAAATTAATTGTCACAATAAATCAGTAGGTTGCGGTAGATTTAAACGAAATATCGTCACATTGGATGGTTCATTTTGGGCAGAGGTCTATTTTAAATGTGTTTTAATATTCACGGCACTACACTATTCGGCCAGCTGAAAGCCCTTTTAACGACACTACTTCACAGCTTATTCTTTTTCACCATAGGCAAGCGTCAATTGTCCCCAATCCGGTCTGCACATTTCTCCGGACGTATTGTTTACAACCAACGGTAAAGTGTTGGCTGTTTCACGGCCTCGACCAATTCGGCAACCTGCGCCGGTTTTCGAATGTAACGGTTCGCGCCCAGTTGGTTGCTCTCCATACGGTCTATATCCTCTTTTGATGAGGCCAGAACAACGACCGGCTGGTGTCTCATTCTGTGGTCTGCGCATATGCGTTGCATCACTTCTATTCCGTCCATTTTGAGCATTTTGGGATCGGGCAGAATAAGCTTCGTATTCTGATTGTTACTCTCGGCGCAAATGAGGCCACCGCAGCGCTGGATTATTCGCTGTACCGTGGCAAGGCCGATGCCAAGACCAGGGAATTCGGATTCTGTATGGAATCTTTGGAACGGAGGTGGAAGTCGTCCGCAGTTCAGCGGTCGGGCCGGGGATCACTATAATACTGGTAGCCACCTCTTCCGCTTTCCTTGACGCGATACATGGCAGTGTCGGCCTTTGAAACGAGCGATTCAACATCGTTGCCGTCCTTGGGGTACATGCTGATGCCGATGCTGACTCCTATGGAACATTCATTACCCTGAATGAAAAAGGGCTCCGAAAGGATTTGTATAATTTTTTCGGCAACTGTAGCCGCATCCCCGGGCACCGTAATAAAACTGCAAACCCCTATGAATTCATCCCCGCCCAACCGTGCGACCGTATCCGAGCTGCGGAAAGAGGCCTTTATCCTTTGCGACACCAAGGATAACACCGCGTCGCCAGCTTCATGCCCCAGCGCGTCGTTGATGGCCTTGAACCGGTCCAGATCCATATAAAGAACCGCGAGAATATTCCTATTCCGCTTCGCTAGAGCGAGAATCTGGCTCGTCCGCTCGAAGAATAGTAAACGATTAGGCAGACCGGTGAGCGCATCATACAACGCAAGCTGTTCAAGTCGCTGCTCCGTTTGTTTTCTCTTCGTAATGTCGTGGGCGACGAATACGAACCCTAAACTAGCGTTGTCGCGAACGTCCGTAACGGAAGACGAGGAAACCTCGACGTCGAATTGCTTTCCGTTCCTGGCAGTCCAGACCATTTCGAGGGAACAGATATTTTCGTGGGTGCCACGTTTACCGTTTAAGGCGGTCTTGAAGTCTATCACTGAATTCAGGTCCTGGTTGAGAAGATCGGCTTTTTCGCGCCCGAGCAATTCCAGGGCAACGCGGTTCACCACCCGGATTCTGTTATCCATGTCGACAACGATTACGGCGCCCTGCATCATTTCCAGGATCTGACTTGCGGCCGATTCGAGTGAAATATCAACGAGATGGTAATGCGTAGTGACATAAGCCATGATCACGAGAAAAATGAACATCGGGATGTATCCGAAGGGATAGAATCCGATACCGAATGTGGGAATGACATCGACGATGGCAAGCGTGCCGATGCTGAATGCGATAAATATTCCGCGGAATCTCTTCTTTTGCTTCTCGGTTTCACTCAGTCTGTATTCCTGCCAGTAGAGATTTAAAACATAGACCATGACGGTGAAAACGAACAGCAGCGTCACAAATCCCATGACACCATACTGGCCGTAGTATCCCCAGAAATAATGATTGACCCGTTTCAGAAGTAAATTGGTGCGAAATATAGAAAGAACAAGAAGGAAAGAGAGAACGAAAACACTCGTTGTCAGATAACGATGACGATGGGTCAGCTGGAGGCGCGTTACGGTCAGGAAAAGAGCAGTACTGGGTATAAAGAGGAGACCGATATGTGCGATTTTAATCCAAAACATCGCTACTTGTGCATCGCGTGCGGAGTAATTGATCCCCATCCCAATCAGGTACAGGCTAACCGTCATGGAAAAAAGAAAATAAAACATTCCAATTCGCGATCGACGTTCGTGGACCGCGACATAAAACCCCAAGACTGCAAGCGCTGTCCCCACGAGAAGGACAGGAAAGGCAAACAGACTGATTTGATAGGAGTCTTGGTTCAATACTAGCGATAACATACACTCCCTCTCTTGCTGAGGGAACGAAAAACAGACCGCCGCGATCCGTAACCTTGCCAGGGGTCGTCTGGCACTCAGTACGAGACATGCTCATACAGAACGCCGGCTTCGCTGCTTTTGACCGGTCTTGAAAAAAGTTAGCCCTGTCCGTACTCGCACTTCGGTATTTTGATCTGCGCCATCTGCATTGGCGTTTCCTACAACTCCTCAATTATTTCGATTTTCATATCATGAGCTAATACAAACGCACGGGATATTGTAACAATTTCTCAAAAGTAGCACTATGAAATCAACGAGTTGTCATTTTTTATTGATACAATATGTTATGCGTTTGTATTAGTAATTTAATCGTCCTGACGATCTGCTGGTTCTCTCCAACTAACCTGGGATGAGAGCTTTTTAAATAGCTCCCGACTGAATCGCTTTAAAATCAGCTGCGCAATCCTTAGCTGCAGCGTTAATAGGGACTTAAATCGTTAAATGATTTTTTTACTAAACGATGTGCCAATCCCAACAGGGCCCATTAATGACGTCCTGTTTTATAAGCAAGACAAGGCTTGCATATATTTATCGGCTTTTTATGCCATAACCTTTAAGATATACCGGTTACATTTTGAGAAAATAATTAAAATTAGGAAGGAGAATTTAGGTGGATAGTTTATTATCATTAATTTAAACACAGTTCCAGTTAACATTGTATTATAGATCAGGTCATTTTAAAGCAGTGCAATAATTCTGCGGGTAACGCCCATGAATACAAATTTAAGATCAAAGTGTTTGAAGGAGTAAAAACTTTTACTGATCCAGGAGGGAGATGTATTTTGACTATATTATGAAAAATGATGACTACAATTAAATCTGGCGATGCATGTTGCGACATGATATCCGCACGAGTATGGGTAGATAATATTTTTTAAGAAAGCGGTACAGCATGATTGACTATCTCGATGACCCGGTTCCAGTGCACATAAATGAAGTCCTGACGCCGGGAGCGCACCCCAGCACCTAGTATGCTTCACATCCGCGAGCGTCAGTGGACGCTTAGCGGCGGATTGTCGAAAGATATATCTGGCCGACCGACATAGTTCGCAGCGCGCCAATAAGCGTTGATTATTTAAAAGCAGTTCCGTTGACAATGGTTTATTCGTTACATTCTCAATGGTCAGTTTCTTTAGGTTGAATTAGCCCGCCCATGGAAAGTCCCGGATTACAAGTACGGAGTCAGCAATCGAGCAATGCCGTCGCGCAAGCGGGCCGGCAGCAGGCGGCCATTGACCTCCTCCATCGACACAGAATGGGCGTCTTTCAGTTTCGTCTCGACCCACTGGTCAAGCCGCTGGGCAAGTTCAGTGTCGTAGCATTCCACGTTAAATTCAAAATTAAGGCGCAAGCTTCGCGGGTCCCAGTTGGCCGATCCCAGCAGAACCCAGCAGCCGTCCACCAACATGAGTTTTGAGTGATCGAATGGAGGCGGGGTTAGCCAAATATGGCATCCATGCTGGAGCACTTGCGCCCACATCGCCCGGGAGGCCCACAAGACGAACGGCAGGTTGATTTGTGAGGGCAAAATGATGTCGACCTGCACACCCCGCATGGATGCCAGATTCAGGGCGGATATTACGGCGGGGTCGGGCAGAAAATAGGGAGTCATAATCCGGACAGAATAGCGGGCAATCGAGAGGGCTCCCAACAGCGTCCAGAGAAGCTTCTCGAAATTCTCATCCGGACCATCGGTCACGCCTCGCGCCAACACCTGCCCCATGATTTCGGCTTTGGGGAACCACGAATCGCCACGCAAAGATTCGCCGGTTGTGAACAACCAATCGTCAGCGAACACTTCTTGCAGTTGGGCCACCACAGGGCCCTGCACCCGGAAATGGATGTCCAGTACCGGGTTTTGCGGCTGGAGTTTAAGGCTGTGTCCCACTCGAATATTCATGCCACCTGTAAATCCCACGCGCCCATCCGCCACTAGGATCTTGCGGTGTATGTGCATGTTCAACGACATTGGATGCCACAAAGCAAAGGGGAGAAACCGGGCATACTTCACCCCCTCTTGTCGCAGCGTGTGGAGAATGGTTGGCAAGGAATAGCGACTTCCCGTCGCATCAATCAGCACCCGCACTTCGACACCCCGGCGCGCTGCTTCGCCAAGCGCATGCGCAAAAGCCATCCCGACTTCGTCCCGATCAAAAATATAGGTCACGAAAGAGAGAGTCAAGCTTGCGTGTTGAATCGCCTCCAACATGGCAGGATATGCTTCATCACCGTTCACCAACGGATCGATACGATTGCCCGGCAGCAAGGGTCGCTCTACCATGCCCCCAACGACACGAGCCAGAATCTTGAGATGTCCTTCGCGGTCCGTCAGACGGCGCTGCAGCTCTTCCGGAAGACATTCGTGCTGTGCGGCCTGAGACCGGTATCGTTCAAGGTTCCTTCGTAGCAGAGAAGCCTTATGGCGAATGCGATTGACCCCGAAGATGAAGTACATGATAGCCCCGACAAGGGGAACGAGCCAAACGAAACCCACCCACGCGATGGCAGCGCGAGGATCACGCTTGTTGAGAACCACGTGCCCGGTCGCCAACACAGGGAGAACCAAGCCAAGACCAATGGCAGCAATGTGCCAGATGTCATGCACCAGATTATCAATGGCTATTGTCATTGCGGTTTGTCCCCCGGGTTAGTTCCCTTCGCCTTCATGGCATATTTCCTTTTTACCCAGAAGTCCGAGAACGCGACAAACCGTCTCGACTATCCTGTGTTCTCGACCGTGCGCATGAGATGAGTTGCAGCAAATGGAAACTACAGCAATAGAAAAGGAAGGTATTGACTGAAAATATAGCATAATAATGCATTATGCAAACAGTATTATGCGATCACCTGTAAAGGAGGTCCTCCCTGTACGGATCTGGCTGGAATAAGCGGTAGATTTGACCAAAATACGCGCAGATGCGACTGCTCATTCGTCGTGGAACTTCACTGCTTCATCTTCAATGCCACTTTTAGCAAAGTCTGTAATCGGCCCAACGCGCCCTTTTTGTTTCCCATGATCTCGTCATAGAGATTCTCCATGTTCGCGGGAGGCACCATTTCGGAGGTTTTCTGTTTTAGCCGGACTGCGTCAGACGGACAGGTTGGAACGCACAGACCGCAACCGATGCATCTGCTTAGATTGACCAGGGCCTCGCCGGAGGGGCCTGTGAGGGTGACCGCGTTGACCTGGCAGCGGGCGACACAGGTGCCGCAACGTGAACAGGCTTCCGCGCAGACTTCAGCATAAAAGTTACTCGACCAGAAGTCGTTCGGGTAGGGGAGAAACTTCTGGTAGGAGAGCATGCCGCAGCAGCAGCCGCAACAGGAGCAAACGAATTCCGGTTGCCGGGTATTGGCCGGCTGCAGAACGAGGCCGTCATCTTCGTTCTGCTGGAGGATTGTCAGTACTTCGTCCCGGGTCACTTCGCGACCGTGGTTACGGCCAAGGACCATGGCGGCCATGTCACCGAACCCGAGGCATGTTTCCTGGCGGGATGTCATTTTGCATGGCTTATTCCGCATCGCCTTGCTTCTGCGGCAGATGCATTTAAGCACGACAAACGGGCCGGTAGAATCCCGGACCACTGCACGGATGTGATCGTAGGTGGCTACGTTGTGTTCGACGGAAATGCTCTTGTTGATGGGAATAGTCCGCATCTGCGGGGGTTTGATCGCGAGAAAGGACATCCCGAAGCTCAGGGTTTTCATATATGCGTTAGCATCGTTCAGGAATTCTGGAGAGGGATCCCCATCTTGACCTTCGTACATCCCGATCACAAGCGGCAGTAGGAACCAGTGGCTAATCCCGTTCGTCTCTTTCCGGCCGATGGAACCTTTCACGAACATGCTGTCGAGCATGCGCCCGGTCTGCTCTGCCGAAAATCGAAGGGCCGTGCGTTCGGTGATATACCCCGCAGGGGCCGGTTTGTAGGAAAGATGCAGTGCGACCCTTGCCTCATCAATCGTAAAAAGCCTTTTGAGTAGGTGGATATCGGCGCCCAGGACGGTCGCCGGGAACCCGACCGCTTGTTTGTCAAAATGCTGCTGTAAAAGACGGTAAACTCTGTTGCAATTGCTCATTCGGTCATTCCTGCTCCGGCAACAAACAGGTGCTCGCGCCTACGATCAGTTTACAAGCGATTTTTTTCTTAAGCCGTCCAAGTGCGCCCTTGACACTGTCGGCCGGTGACGCTTTGGAAAGGCTCCTGTTTGTGAATAACGATAAAATAATCCTGAAATGATGTAATTCCGTGGCCACGCCCTCCGTAATTTGACAAAGGATAGCACCGGCTTAGATGGGAGTCAAACGGTAAATGGAGGCAATACTAAAAGACGCCAACGGCATGTGCAAGTGGCACTTGAGCAGAGCAGGTTATTAAGTAATGGAAGCCAGGGAGATGAGCGGCAGGATGTCAGAATGAGAAAACGGGCCATGTTTTTTCTCGTGGAATTGTCAGTCCTGGAAGACGCGGCGGCATTTATACGATCGCCTCTCGGCAAATATCCTGTAGCAATCATGGGACTGGCTGGAGGCTGCACCTTCTCGTATTTGCCGATATAGAATAATTATTCCACGGACTGCAGCAATCTCTCCCGTGTGTTAACGAGTTGCTCTACTTCCTTTGATGCGGGATTGGTGAATACTTCCTTCGGCGTGCCCGATTGTGCTACACTGCCGTTAACATATATAATAATTTTGTCCGCCATGGAGTACGCTTCGAACACATCATGCGTCACAAAGACGATAGGGATTGGGAACTCCCGGCGGATCTCTTTAAGAAAATGCTGCATCTCCGCCCGGAGTGGATTGTCGAGCGCGGAAAAGGGTTCATCAAGAAGCAATGCGTCCGGCCTTCTGATGAGTGCCCGAGCGAGCGCAACGCGCTGTTTTTGTCCGCCCGAAATTTCCGAAGGATATTTATCTTCGAGTCCTGCAATTCTGAACTTATCGATCATGTTTGCAGCTTGTTGCTTACGTTCGGCCTTGGACAGTCCATGTGCCCCATACATGATGTTCTCTCGAATCGTCATATGTGGGAACAGCGCCAGATCCTGGAAGACGTAGCCACAAGATCGTTGCTGGGGCGGCAGGTCTTTGCCAGATGCACGGTCAAAAAATGTTCTTTCGTTTAGATGGATAGAACCATGGTCCGGCGAAAGGAGACCTGCGATCATCTGAAGGGTCAGGGATTTGCCGGCGCCGGAATAGCCGAAGAGTACAGCAAGCTCATTGCCGATTGTCCATTCGGCGTCGAGAGAAAAACCGTTCACGAGCTTATTTACTTTAACTGATAACCCCACCTACAATATCCTCCTGCTCAGTTTGTTTGCAAAGTACAGGAAGAGTCCTGAAAACAAAGTAAATACTATGACCATGATAGTCGCCTGAGTTTGGTCGCCGCTTCCTGCCGCAGAATATATTGCCAACGGCATGGTGTTCGTCCTTCCAGGAATGTTCCCGGCAATCATCAAGGTCGCGCCAAACTCGCCAATAGCACGTGCAAACGAAAGGATAGTGCCGGCAATGATGCCCTTCCTTGACAGCGGCAGAATGACTTTGAGGGCGGTCCAGTATTCGGAATGTCCAAGCGTGTATGAAGCACGGACGAGGTTTTCATCCACGGATTCGATGGCGGCTCGTGCCGTTTTCACCAACAGCGGCAGCGCCACAAAAAACGACGCAAGTACCGCTGCGTACCAGGTGAACATGATACTCCAACCGGTCCAAGCGTACAAATGTCGGCCCAGAAGACCGTTCCTGCCGAAGAGGACAATGAGGTAGTAACCCGTGACCGTCGGCGGCAACACGAGCGGCAGCGTAAGAAGTATATCGAGCAGTTCCTTGCCGGGAAAGTTTTTACGGGCAAGAAGATAAGCGGAAGAAAGACCGACGATCACGACAAACAACGTCGCGACCATCGCCACCTGCACAGATAGTTTCAGGGAGAACAACAGGGAATCATCCATTATGTAGCTCCTGTTCTCTCCATAATCAGGGGATTACCGTGCTGAAGCTATCGGCTTAAACCCGTATTTGGAGAGAATTTTTTGACCTTCTGCAGAGGTAACGAGGGCAATGAAGCTCTTTGCTGCTTTCTCGTTTTCCGACCCTTTAACAACGGCAATGGGGTAAATGATGGGTTTATGGCTCGCTTCGGGCGCGGTCAAAATAATTCTGACCTCCTGTTGTCTCGCTATCGCGTCAGTTGAATAGACGACGCCAGCATCCACTTCACCCCGGGCAACGTAATCAAGCACTTGTCTCACATTCTCAGTAAAAATCAGCTTGGTTTGTATCATATCAGATATCTTGTAATATTGGAATGTTTCGGCCGCATATCTTCCGGCCGGAACGGTCTTCGGGTTTCCAGCGGCGATTTTCTTTATCTCCGGCTTTCCCAGGTCTTCAAATGAAGTAATTGTTAGCTTCGAGGACGAAGGAACGATAAGAACTACAGAATTCGCGACAAAGTTTGTTCTTGTATCCTTCACCACAAAACCCGCATTGTCGAGTTCATCCATGTCCTTGAGGGCGGCAGAAGCAAACACGTCGACAGGAGCACCGCCCTTGATTTGCACCATCAGATCACCTGATGCGCCGAGGTTGAGCAGGACCTTGGTGTTCTTGTTTTGTGACTCGTAAAGCTTTCCGATTTCCTCGAAGACGTTTTTCAGGCTGATTGCTGCTGACACTGTTATTTCCGTAGTTGACTCAGCAAGAGCTTTTCCGACGGGGTAAACACCGACAAATAAAGCAATAAACATCAAAAGGACTATTTTTTTTACCATGATTTCCTCTCTTTTATTCATCGACGCTGATATTATCGAGTAACACTACAGGGCTTGGAACAAACTAGCCAACAATGGTTACTGCGCAGTTCAAGAATCGATGACCAGACTGCTCCAAAATTCTGCCTATACCAGTTAACCGTGTCTTCACCTAAACCCGTCAGCCGGGCATTATCAGGGTTTATGCCGTACTCTACCAGTGGTTTCCGCTGGTTTGCAATAAAGAAGAAAACTATACGCCAATCATAACGCTTGTAGCCTTGAAGATTGCAAAAGCTTCATCGTGCTCACGCAACGCGAGCCGCTTCACGCTATCATCGGAAATTGTGGCCGTGATTATGTTGCCGTCGCCCATATCAAGAGTGATTTCAGCCATAACCATGCCTTCTTTGATCTTTTTGACTTTTCCCTTTAGTATGTTTCTGGCGCTTATATGCAAATCGGCATTTCCCTTGCCGATCATTACGGAACTAGCTTTGATGATTGCTGTTGCGTCTTTGCCTGTACTTAAACCAAGATTGTCAGAGCTTTCGTTCGTAATAATCGAGGTTACGGTAGCGCCTGAGCTTAAAGCAAGTTTAATCACCGCCATAACCTGCCCCTTTTTGACTTCTGTTATCTTCCCCGACAACATGTTTCGTGCACTGATCTTCATATGCTGCCCTCCCATTATTTTGAATATTGTTGTTCTGACTGATTGCAGCTTAAACCGTCACCCTGGGATGCAACCACTTTTCCAATACTGCTCATTCTTGCAGTATTATCCTTATGCTGGTTCCGTTCATCGACGATCGATTCTTCTGGAGCGATCTCGACATAATAAATGGCCCCCGCAAAAAGGAAGCCACAGGAGCGCGATATACGTGGCGAGCTTACTTCGTTCCATGATGCCGGACTAACTAATGCCTTAAAAAATGACGAACATTACTATAAGCAAAGATCCCGATAATTATACCATATTCAACTTCTACCGTTCCAATCTGCAATGTTCCTACCAAAAGCAGTTACTTATAAAAGCTAGGAATTGATTCTGTACGCAAAGCATACCTATGTTTCTTATCTGAACACCTGCACTTTTTGAAGGCAATCCTTTGCCGCTATTCCCCGAAGGGGCGCACCTCCTGGCAAACATCGCTTTCACGCAAAGCCCGCTGCAGGGAGTATAGACTTGGCATAGGGGAGGGGGGACAGAAGCAACAAGAAACGACTACCAAGGGGGTAATGAAGTTTTTGACAAGTATTCGTCGATTAAATCCGATAGTCTTTTTATAAATCGATCATTTTTACAGTTTATTTCTCAGGCTGTGCCGATTCGCAAATTACAAAATCAAAACGACTTCGCGATGGAGTTTCTTTACAGCTGCTCCACCTGATACCCCTTTTGCCTCAGCGATGAAAGAATGCCGTCCTTGCCCACGAGGTGCGCTGCACCGAGGATGATCATGGCGTTTTCTTTTTGGCCGATGAGGGATTCTATCTTGGGCATCCAGTTTTTGTTTCTGTCAGTGATGAGTTTCTGATACACATCGGGGCGGTCCTGGAAACTTTTTAGCAAGACCGTTTCGAGCGCCTCCGCGTTTCCTGACTTCCAGGCCTCGATGATTACGTTGACATCCTTCTGCACATTATCGATGTCATCCATGATCTCGAGCAGAATCGCCTCTTGCATCCCGGCAGGCATATCTCCCAGGAGGCTCAGTTGATACTCCGCGGTTTCAAAACCGCCGATCTTCTTCTTGTCTTTTTTGGCTTTTTTATAAAAATAATTGTCAACGCCCTTACTCTGATCAAAACCAAGCCGTTGCAGTTCGATTACCTCGATGGACATCGCCAGGAGCCACGGCTTGAACTGATCGAATTTCTCGATATTGAGACCCTGATCCGTCAGTCGTTTCTTTACTAATTCGTAAGTCTGCTTGGAAAGATCATCTTTGAGCGTCCGGCCGTCATGGTAGGCGCCCTTGGCGACCGTAAGTTGTTGGAGTTTCTGGGCGTTCTCCTGGTCGAAGTTTATTTCGAAGAACAGCCGAGGAGAGTTTTCGTAGGCTTTTTCGATGCTCTCGTCGAGGGGATAGGCGTCCTGCTTGAGCACATGAACGGACCCGAGGAGGTAGACTGTGTTGTTCTTTGAACTTATCTTCCAGAGAGGATGTTTCCGATCATGTCCCTTCGACTGCTGCGCGAATACGTTTATGCAAAGGAGAAACAGAAGAATTGCTGACAGGACCGAGATTGTTTTATGGAAGGCGCGATTGGGCATGGCCATCTCCCTTGTTTAAGTCTAGCGGCATAAGCAATGAATACACCACACCATTCAAAAATATCTCGTGAGAATATATGCCTGATCTGTGATGATGTCAACGAAAGCGGTGAAAGCGATGAGGTCTTTAATAGTTGTATATAACGGCCACACGTGTCAGCTTTTATTGACTGTATAAATTTGATACATATTGTATAAACAATTGCATCACAATAATAATGTTGTATCAAATAGATACATCATGATATCGTATTTGAAAATTAAATAGAACCTGATTTATCGTTGTATACTTTCTGGCCACTTATTGCAAAAATTTGACAACTACTTAAGTATCATTGTCCGCGACATGGGAAATTGGAGGTCAAAAGTGAATTTTACTATCTCATAGCATGTTCCAAAAATAATGACGATGAGCCAATAACTTATTGAAAGTATGAGAAATAAATGTATTAAGGGAATTTCATCATCTTTTGGCATTCTCCTGCATTCATTCGGCATCTTTCTTGCTTCATAATAAAATGTGTTTCAGGTTGAGGATAGAAATGCCGTTGTCGACATTTTGAGAACCGGCAGTTCGGGGGCGAAATCATGTGCGGTATCGTAGGATATGTTGGGAAAAAAGATTCTTTGCAAGTACTCTTTGATGGTCTTACCCGTTTGGAGTACCGTGGTTACGATTCGTCAGGAATTGCATTTAAGAACGGATCGGGAATCGAGGTTTACAAGACTCCAGGCAGGCTGAAAGACCTTCAGAAGATGCTGCCGGTCCCATTACCAGCCATTACGATCGGTCTCGGACACACGCGATGGGCCACCCACGGGGCACCGTCGGCAGCCAATGCCCATCCGCACACCGCGAAAGGCGTCTCCGTGGTACACAACGGCATCATTGAAAATTACCGCGAGTTAAGGACCGAATTGGCGTCTGCAGGACATGTTTTTACATCCCAGACGGACACGGAAGTGGTACCTCACCTCATATCCCGCTACCTTGACAGCGGTTTTTCTATCGAGGAGTCGATCCGACGGGCGATCGCGCACCTTCGCGGGGCTTACGCCCTGGGGATCATGCACGAAGACACGCCAGATACGCTGTTCGCGATCCGCAACGGCAGCCCGCTCGTCATTGGAATGGGCACGGATGCACAGTACATCGCATCCGATGTTCCCGCGCTCCTGCCCTATACGAAAAACTTCATTTATCTCGAAGATCTGCACATGGCCATACTCCGGAGTGGCGGGGTCGAGCTGAAACATATCGAATCCCTGGAGAATCTGGAGCTTGAAGGGAAAATCGTAACGGTTAACTGGACGCCTGCAATGGCTGAGAAGCAGGGATACGACCATTTCATGCTCAAGGAGATATACGAGCAACCCCAGGGGGTCATGGATACCCTGAGGGAGTGGATCGATGACACGAACAAGCTCATGGATGAGATGGGCATCTCGGGCACCATCAAGGATCTCAGGCGGCTCCATATCGCAGCCTGCGGTACGTCGTACCATGCCGGTCTGGTTGGCCGGTACATGATCGAGAAGTTCGTGCGCATTCCCGTGGCCGTGGACACCGCCTCGGAGTTCCGGGACATGTCTCCGGTCATCCCGAAAGGAACGGTACTCATCACCATTACGCAGTCAGGAGAAACAGCCGATACCCTTGCAGCACAACGCGAAGCGAAGGAAAAAGGAGCGAGGACCCTGACGATCTGCAATGTCGTCGGCAGCACGACCACGCGCGAGGCTGATTCGGTCTTCTACACGCGTGCGGGGATTGAGATTGGCGTGGTATCCACCAAGGCCTTTACCGCTCAGCTCGCAGCCCTGAGTCTCCTGGGTATTGCCCTGGGTACTAAGAAAGGCAAGCTCAGCGACCTCGAGATTCAGACGCTCAAACCATTCATGCTCGATCTGCCGAGGCTCATTCGGCTGGCGCTCCGGACCGATGGAGCGGTCAAGGAAATCGCAAAGACCCTGGTGGGCGCGAAGAGCATGCTGTACGTTGGCCGGGGGATCAACTACCCCGTTGCGCTCGAAGGCGCGCTCAAAATGAAGGAGCTCGCCTACATTCACGCAGATGGATATCCGGCGGGAGAAATGAAACATGGCCCCATCGCGCTGATTGAGGACGGAGTCCCTGTCGTATTTCTGGCAACGATCGACGGCATGCACGATAAGATCCTATCGAACATCGAGGAGGTGAAGGCGCGGGGAGGGAGGATCATCGTGGTTACGGATTCACCCGCCGCCTTCCGCGACAAGGCGGACGACATGATCGTGGTGCCGTCGACACACCCTGCGCTCGTTCCTTTTGTGACCATTGTGCCGCTGCAGCTCCTTGCATATCACGTCGCCGTGATCAAAGGCTGTAATGTAGACCAGCCGAGGAATTTGTCTAAAAGCGTGACCGCCGATAATGACAAGTGTCATAGTCCCGGGTGCAGCTATTCGAAATTCTGCCGGAAAAGCGCAGCATGCGAGGCCATCACGCCGGATGAGAAAAAAAACATCGCCCACACGGTGGTCAGGCTTATGAAAGTCAGTGATTGGCAGCAATTTTCTGCTTCCAGCCTGCTTGAATCCAGCGGGCAAGAACTGCATAAAGCAGTGCATAGGGAACAGGCGTCGAAGGGGTTAAGTACCTGCTTCGAGTCTCCCTACTAGTCTTTTCCCGTGGGGAACTAATTACGTCCTTTTTTGTTGGTATGCGTTCCCACTCATGATGGGTATTCCCACGTAAAAAAGGCCGGCTGGACTTATTCCTATCGGCCTTCAGCGGGTATCAGGATGCTCAATCTGTCTCTTTCGTATCTCCCCGGGTGCGATCTCCGCTTCAAGTACACAGTCTCAAACTGCAGCTCTCCGCCTATCTTGTAGCCGTCATGCAGCCCAGCCAGGTAATTTTTTTTACAAGCATAACCTTCGAGTGATCCGATGATGTCCAAAGGACAGAGCCGAGGCGAGATCCTCAGGCTAAGAACGCCAGGTAAAGGAAAAGGCCAGGAGATATTCCTCCACACCTTTTCCTTATTTGGCAGCGGGGCCTGATTTGAACCAATGACCTTCGGGTCAGTCACCCCAAGGATTCTTTAACACTCCCGCTGCTCCATATCATCAAACTGTCATTCGTTTGAAGCGGAACCGGCAAATACTCGCTGAGTGATATTGAGAACAGCTAGATGTTTTATGGTTCAACCGGACGATTAAGCTCCATACATTTTTGATATAATGTCCTTCTAGCGGTACCTTGGGTTTCAAGCCAGGAGATGTCAGCCGCACCGGCTGACATCTCCTGAACTTTGCAAGTCCGTGCGCTGTTCACAAACGATTTCGTTGTAGGACACGCTATTTGCCCAACCAGTATTTTTAGGCAGTTTTTACCATCAGTCTCGCCAAGCCGGAGTTCTTGCGCTGGCCCTTCCCGAGATGCCACGGCACTCCATCCACGACAAAGACCAACCTGCATGTCCTGCCGTCCCACCGGTCATCCGGTTATGTTCATGCAAGTATTGCGAGCGAAGCGAAACAATGGAGATGTTTGTAAGCCATTGTAAAATTAAAATTATTATTCTGGCAATGGCAGATCATAAAGAAGTTATAGTTCGTACCAACCCGGAGCCATGGAGAATTTGTTGGTATAATTAATAAACGTGGGTTGTGTTCATTTTTAGTAGATCATGAACGTGTTAGCAGCATTTCCGAAAAAACAGTCTCATCGCTGAATGTATCGCATGGATGGTGACATCATGGACCCTCAAACAGAAACGACTTACGGTGCGCTTCTGGACAATGCATTGGATGCGGTGCTCCTTGCCAACCCGGAGGGAACAATCCTCTACGCAAACCCGGCCGCTTGCGCATTGTTCGGTTACACGCTGGATGAGTTTCGCGCTTTGGGACGTGGTGCGGTCGTGGACCCCACAGACCCCGGACTCGTCGAAGCTCTGGAACAGCGTCGCCGGACCGGTAGATTTTCCGGTACCTTAAGAATGTTGCGGAAGGATCGAAGTCCCTGTACGGTTGAGATGTCTTCGGCAGTGTTCACGGACGCCAACGGGGAGATACGCACAAGCATCTTTGTTCGGGACATCACCGAGCGCAAGCAGTCCGAGGATGCGCTAAGGCGAAGTGAAGCGAAATTTCGGGCAGTGGTCCAGAACAGCAATGACGGCATCATTTTTTGCGATGCAAATGCCTTGATTTCTTATCGGAGCCCGTCTTATAGCCGAATTAACGGTTATACGGAGGATGAACGGGTGGGACATAACGGATTTGAGATCGTGCATCCCGATGATCGAGACGCGCTACGCCGGTCTTGGGCCCAAATTGTGCAGCATCCGGAAATGCTGCTTAAGGCAGAGTATCGAATTCGGCACAAAAACGGAACGTGGCGATGGGTCGAAACAACGGTGCAAAACCTGTTGGCCAACCCGGATATCCAGGAGATTGTCGTCACCAGTCATGACATCACCGAGCGTAAACAGTCTGAATTGGCCCTGAAACAAAGCGAAGCGAAATACCAGCGTCTCTATAATCAAACGCCTGTCCTGCTCCACTCCGTGGATCGGGATGCGCGATTGGTGGAAGTAAATGACTATTGGCTCAAGACAATGGGCTATGAGCGAAATGAAGTGATCGGCAGAAAAGTGACTGATTTCTATACGGAGGCGTCGCGAAAGTACGCCCAGGAAGCCGCCCAGCCGGCTTTCTTTCGGGATGGTCTCGTTAAAGATTTATACTATCAGCTCGTAAAAAAGAATGGCGAGGTGGTGGATGTGCATCTTTCGGCGACTGCCGAACGAGATGCTTCCGGCAATGTTGTCCGTTCCCAGGCGGTGATCGAGGATATAACCGAGCGCAAGAGAGCAGAAGATGCGCTGCGGGAAAGCGAAATTAAATTTCGCGCGGTGTTCGAAAACTCCAGGGATGCTATCGGTATTTCAAAAAATGGTGTGCATTATTTTGCCAATCCCGCATATCTCAAATTATTTGGGCATGAGAGTAATGAAAAAATCGCAGGGACTTCGATACTTGACAACATTGCACCGAGCCATCATCAACAGATGATACAAAACATACGGCACAGAACTGCCGGAGAGCCGGTCCCATCACTCTACGTAACACGTGGCAGGAAAACGGATGGTACTGAGTTTTACATGGAGGTCAGCGCTGCCGCATTCGAGATGCAAGGTGAGACATATTCAGTAGCGAGCGTCCGGGATATCACGGAGCGCAAAAGGGTAGAGCAGGAACTCTCCGTCTACCACGACCACCTGGAGGAGCTGGTTAAGACACGAACTGCCGAACTGGCCGTCGCCAAGGAGCGGGCGGAGTCGGCGGACCGGTTGAAGTCTGCTTTTCTTGCTACGATGTCTCATGAGCTTAGGACCCCGCTCAACTCGATCATAGGATTCACGGGCATTCTTCTCCAGGGGTTGGCAGGCCCGCTGAATGAGGAACAGAATAAACAGCTGGGCATGGTGCGCGAAAGCTCCACCCATCTGCTCGAACTGATCAATGACGTTTTGGACATCTCAAAGATTGAAGCCGGACAGCTGCAGGTCACCAAGGAGCTCTTTGATCCGCGCGCGGTGATCGAACGGGCCGCGCAGACCGTGAAACCCATGGTCGGGAAAAAAGGCCTTGCCCTGGAAGTAGTCATTGCACCGGAAGTTGGCATGATAACAAGTGATAGAAGGCGGGTGGAACAGGCCCTCCTGAACCTGCTCAGCAATGCCGTCAAATTTACCGACAAGGGTGGCATCAGCATTGCCTGCGAGACAAGCGGCACGGAGCTGATCATCAGAGTCAAGGACACAGGCATCGGCATCAAGCACGAAGAGATGGACAGGCTTTTCGAACCGTTTCGGCAGCTCCAAAGTGGGATCGCGCGGCAGTATGAAGGAACCGGCCTGGGCCTTTGTATCAGCAAGAGGCTCCTCGAGCTTTTAGGCGGTACGATAAGCGTGAAAAGCATGTGGGGACAGGGCAGCACTTTCGTTTTAACCCTGCCAGTATCTGTGCTATAGTTGTAAATATTATATGGCTCCACAGAAAAAAATTCTCTATATTGAGGATAATGAACAGAACCTCTACCTCGTTACGTTCTTACTCACCAAGCATGGTTACGAGGTAATCTCTGCACGGGATGGTCTGGCGGGCATCTCGGCAGCCGCGCACAATAAGCCGGATCTCATCCTCCTGGACATACAGCTGCCGTCCATGGACGGATACGCCGTTGCACGGTCACTCAGGGGCAATCGGGTCCTGTCACAGGTCCCTATAGTCGCTCTTACGTCCTATGCCATGACCGGCGACCGCGAAAAAGCCTTGGAGTCTGGATGCACCGGCTATATCGAAAAACCAATCGATCCCGACACCTTCGTGGCGCAGGTCGGGCATTACCTGTCATGAAGCAGGGCTAACGAGGGAAAACCGATGACGACGATCCTGCTCGTTGACGACAATGAGCAAAACCGCTATATGCTGGAAGTACTTCTGAAGGCGCAGGGGTATGAGGTAGTGCTGGCCAACAATGGGGCCCAGGCGCTCGCTTTGGCCGTAATACATCCTCCCGATCTGATCATAACGGACATTTTGATGCCGGTTATAGATGGTTTTGCCCTGTGCCGGAAGTGGAAGGCGGATGATCGTCTCAAGGCCATTCCCTTCGTTTTCTATACAGCCACCTATACCAACCCCGAAGACGAGCGATTCGCCCTCAGCCTTGGCGCAGAACGGTTCATTATCAAACCGCAGCAGCCAGAAGTATTGGCTCAGATCGTGCGGGAGCTCCTGCACGATTTTCAAAAGGGAACGCTGATCTCGACCGAGAAGCCCCTTGGCGAGGATATGGAGTTCTTCCGCCGGTACAATGAGGCTCTGTTCAACAAACTTGAGCAAAAGGTGATACAGATTGAAAATGCCAACCGAAAGCTGGAGCATGACGTTGCCGAGCGCTTGCGGGCGGAGGAGGCCCACCGCAGGGAGAAAGCATTTACCGATCTGGTCATCGACAGCCTTCCCGGCGTCTTCTACATTTGCGATGAAGACGGACGGCTGGTGCGTTGGAACAACAATGAAAAAGAGGTGACTGGCTATTCCCTCGAGGAACTCATGCAGAAAAACGTACTGGAACTGTTCCAGGAGGACCGCGACCTTGTGGCAAGCAAGATACGCGAAGTTCTGGAGACTGGCCGGACCACCGTAGAGGCTTCCATCGTGACAAAAAGCGGGATTCCCATCCCTTTTCTGCTCACGGGTTTGAGGATGGACACGGATGGCAAGAGATTTATCGTCGGTATGGGCATCGATATATCGGAGCGAAAACACCTGGAGCAGCAGCTCCGCCAGGCGCACAAGATGGAAGCAGTGGGGCTGCTTGCGGGGGGGGTGGCCCATGATTTTAACAACATCCTCACGGCCATCATCGGCTACGGAAACCTTGTTAAGATGAAACTCTCCGGCGATGATCCGGTTCTCCATTATATCGACCAGATCCTCCTTGCTTCGGAGCGCGCCGCAAATCTCACGAACAGTCTCCTCGCCTTCAGCAGAAAGCAGATTATCAATCCCGTGCCCGTGAATGTGAACGAAATCATTTTCAGGATCGGCAAGCTGCTAACGCGGCTGATCGGCGAAGATATCGAGTTGAAAATGGATTTCGAAGGCCGCGACCTGATCATTCTGGCGGACGTTGGCCAGATCGAACAAATACTCATGAACCTTGCCACCAATGCCAGAGACGCCATCGTCGCGGGGGGTACACTGACCATTAAAACAGAGCAGTTCAATCTGGACGAGGAGTTCATCAACCTGCACGCGTATGGCAAAAAGGGAAGATACGCGCTGATCTCGGCGACGGACACCGGCGTCGGCATGAATGAAATGACGCGAACAAGGATCTTTCAGCCTTTTTTCACGACGAAAGAGGTCGGGAAGGGCACGGGGCTTGGCCTTTCGATGGTCTATGGCATCGTCAAGCAGCACGAAGGATTTATCACGGTCACGAGTGAACCGGGCATCGGCACCACCTTCAAGATATATCTTCCCCTGGTGCAATCACAGGCCCAGGAGATCGAGGTTGCGAGGCCTGTCGAACGGCGCACAGGCACCGAGACGGTGCTCGTGGCTGAGGATGACGATACGGTGAGAAATTTGGTCATTACTCTTCTTGCGGAATCCGGTTATACGGTCATCAGCTCATCGGACGGTGAGCAGGCGGTGGAAGCCTTTCTGAAAAACAAGGATCGCATCCGTTTGCTCATTCTGGACCTGATCATGCCGAAGAAGAACGGCAAAGAGGTTTTAGATGCGATCAGGGAAATTCAGCCGGACATAAAGGTGCTCTTTATGAGCGGCTATGCCGCAGACATTTTCGAGAAAAAGAATATCCCCGGGGAGGGATTGAACCTGTTGACAAAGCCCATCTCACCCACCACGTTTCTCCAGAAAGTAAGAGAAACGCTGGATACGTGAGATATCCGGGCAAGACTGTCAGACGTTATTGCTTTTCCCAGGTTTCGTCGAAGCGCACGCTGGCAAGCTAGTATCCATAATCTATATGATTGTTTTAACTTCAGCGGCTGGTTATTTTCACTGGGGAGGTGCATGATACCAGCAAAGATGTGCATCACGATATCGTAGAAATGAGTGTACTAAGGAGCTGACCGGAGATCGCCCGACACGAGCCACTGTTGCGCTGATGACGGGTTGCGAAGCCTCATGGAAAACGTACCGAGTTGAGTCGAAATGGCGACAGGCCCCCTGGGAAATCCTCTCCCGACAGGGCATTATGGACAGAGTGCGATAGTGTTTTTGGGTAACTACTTGAGGCTGAAGAACAATTGCCTTCCGGCAGCGAGCCGTGCTCCCTGCATTTGGTGTATTGGTGGAAGTTTCAATTTAACCTTATGACGTTAGAACGAAGAGGGCGATATATATTTCATTTTACAGAAATTTCTTCCATCTGTTTATACATTGAGTAATATGCTGTAAATTCTTTTCTATACTTCGCACTGATATTATTTCTAAAAAATTCTTTTTCACCTGAATTATACATTGACGCTATATCCTCGAGGGAAGCTTTTTTGTGTTTATCGAGAAGATACTTTATGAATATGACAGAAGCTTTTATGTTTTTTTCCGGGTCGTACAAATCTTTTATAGTTTTTACTGCGGGATTAAAAAACCTTCCTGTGGTTAATGTCAATTGCATTACACCGTGACTCTCTCTGCTAATCTTTTTCATGTTTTTCTTTTGTATATTTTTATTAAATGCTTTTGTTCGAAATCCGCTTTCTATTGCTGCAATTGTTAAAGAAATAGAAGGGTCGACATTATACATTATCGAATATTTTATTATCAGATTAATATTTAAAATTTTGTCAGCAGAGACCTTCGGGCAAAGAGAAAACAATAAAATAATGCTTATCGTCAGAATGTAATTGGTTTTTTTCATCTAATTCCACCTCTCACTTTAAATTTAAGTTCAAGGTAATCAATTAGAGACTTGGTATAAGCAATAGAATAATCTATGCCGTCAAGTTCTGGCACCTCTCGATTCTTTTTTGATGCTGTTGAATGAGCCTTCATTATATTGGTAAATAATTCTTCCCTTACTCATAGTAATAAAAAACCCTTTTACAAGGTAATAAAAAGTAATCTTGAACAAGGCCACAACCCCGTCGATAGTTCATTAATCGATTATAATTTAAATAAGCTATGCAATAAGCACTCCATCTTTTTTACATCCCAAATTAAATGCAGGATACGGCAAGATACGAACGATATATGCCTTCATAAACAAAGTGATAAGCATGCCGTTATCACCAAAAAAATTATTTAATAACATTATAATTATATATTTGCCTATAACCAAAATAATATTTCCTAAATAATATGGTTGGTGAAATAGCCATGAATTTGGGGATATCACCGTTCTTTAAATTACCCCATCAAGACGGCTATTTCCGCCAGAATCGATGGTTTCGAATATGTTTTCTCCGAGTTGTGCGTTTCCCCGACTTTAATGAGATAGACCAGGGAGGGAAATCAGCTGGTAGTCTGAAAGAGGATTTATTAAATATAATGCGGCGCAGAAGCGATGGACGTGCGGATACCGCTGTGAATTACAACTGCTTGCGAAGTATTGAAGAAGGAGCCTTCACTGCATACTATAATTGGTTATAATACGGGTAATGAGGCGAAATGGGCATTAAAAGCGTGTAAAATATAACGTTGGAGATGCCGGGATGAGGGGAATTCCGCAGGGAAGAGGGCGAAGGAGTGTCGATAGGTAGCGGTAAAACTGGTCACTGAAGGGAAATATCGATACCGACAGCAGCGCAAAGGTTGTAGTTGACGCCATCGCTGTTAGCTAACTGTTTAGGGGAGAAAAATTTATATTCGAGGAATAGGTTGACAGCGAAATAGATCTTTGTAATCTCAATGGATTCATTATCAAGTTACAGAGCGATCAACGAGCAGTTGATGCTGGATTGAAGCTATTCTATTGTGCAGGACATGAGCGGTCATCATTTGAGTTGCGCGGCAGTGGGCCCAGATACAATGTGATTGAATATAGCGGACAAAACTCGGTGTATATCCTGAATGAGCGATTCGTTGACTATGATAGGCAGAAATGGTAATTTATTTCAAGAATTTGATTCTCGATGTCAATTCCTCACGCCGGGCGTGAAATGTCACGTGCGGCGGCGGACAATCGTTGGTTGATGCTGCATGCAACACGGTCTTTCTGTGATTTAGGATTTAGCTGGCCGGTGAAAACCGTATCTGCGAGATAAACGATAATATGATATTCCACTTCTGGATAATTAGCTTATCATCATCGGGATCAGGATTGCTTATATGAGCGTGCGTTGTTTGATCATAGAGGACGAAGCGGATACTGCTCGCTTTGTCTGCAATGGCCTCAGGGAATCGGGCTACACCGTAACGTGGTGCAGGAAGAGCGCAACGGGACTCGATATTGCCACCAGTGAACAATGGGACGTCATAATTCTTGACCGAATGTTGCCAGGAAATACAGATGGACTCTCGATTGTCAAAACACTGAGGGAACTCGGGAAATCGACCCCGGTTCTGATTGTAAGCGCCCTGGCAAGTCTGGACGAACGTGTGCGCGGGCTGCGGGAGGGTGGCGATGACTATCTCACCAAACCCTTTGCCTTTTCCGAGTTGCTCGCACGGGTAGAGGCCCTGACTCGCCGATCCAAGCTGTCGGAGGATGTTGGGGAGTTGCGGATAGCCGATCTGAAGCTTGATCTGCGTGCGCGCAGGGTCGAACGCGCGGGAAAAGCGATTCTCCTGCAGCCCCGGGAATTTCGTTTGCTCGAATACCTGGTTAGGCACCAGAACCAAATGGTCACGCGCACGATGCTGCTGGAGTCTGTATGGGACTATCACTTCGACCCCCAGACAAATGTGATTGATGTCCAGATAAGTCGTCTGCGGAGCAAGATTGACAAGGGATTCTCGCCGCCGCTTCTCCATACGGTGCGTGGTGCCGGCTATATGGTGAGCGCCCATGACTAAGCTCTGGAGATCAGTCGCATTTCGCCTGGCTCTCTTTTGCGGCATGCTCGTCATCGGTTCAACTGCTGTTTTTTCGGTTATTTTTTATTTCGGGACCATCAGAAAACTGGACCAGGAGGTCGACCAAAAAATAGTTACCATCTCAGAACGGCTTGCAAACAATTTTGAAGATAAGGGGTTTGAGGCTCTGCAGAGGGAAATACAAGCTCTCCTGACCGATAAGTTCGATGTCGATACAGAGATCTATTTTCTCGGTGGGCCCGATGGACAGAAGGTCGTAGGCAATTTGTCGGGCTGGAAAGAGATTACGGCACCGTTCGACCATCCGATCAATCGGGATGTCATTCGAGACGGATTCCCTTCATCGGCCCGCCTGGTGTTGCACAAATTGCCGAATGGCGCCGTCCTCGTAGTCGGTCGCGACATGAAGGACCTGAACGGTATCGCGAAGCTGATATGGCGCACCATTGGTATCGGCGGCGTCATTGCCCTGGTGCTCGCTATTGGCGGCACAATCCTCTTTCGTTATCTGCTGGAACGCCGTGTCAGTGCGATCCGCCAGACTGTCGGGGAAGTCGAGGCAGGAAATCTGGCCAAACGAATACCTGTTTCCGGCGTCGAGGACGAATTTGCCCGCCTGAGCGACGACATGAATCAAATGCTCGACAGGATCGAGCATTTGATGGATGGTGTTAGGCACGTTTCCAACACGATTGCGCACAACGTGAGAACTCCTCTCAGTCAAATCCGCGGACATCTCGATGAGTCACTTCGTGCAGGTGCCAATGCGTTACGGCTAACCGAGGCGGCTGAATTCTCTATAGCGCAGGTCGATGATCTGATCATTGTTCTCGATAAGCTTCTGCAGATTGCTGAATCTGAATCCGGTACGCGGCGCCAGCCTTTCAAACCCGTGGTGTTGCGCGAAGTGGTCACCACTGTCGTCGAACTCTATGATGCCATTGCAGAGGCCCAAGGCATCGTTCTGACCACGAACATCGAGGGTGACCCGAAGACATTCGGCGACAAGGACCTCCTGGCGAGCGCGCTTGCCAACCTGCTCGATAATGCGCTCAAATACGGGGGACGTTCTGTGACCGTCTGTGTGCGCGAGACACCGGAGGCGGAAACCGTTTCTCTGGCGGTTCAGGACAATGGGCCTGGGATTCCGTCTGAGGAGCGGCCCAGGGTGATCCAGCGCTTCTACCGTCTTGATCAGAGAGTACCCGGCACGGGCCTCGGTCTCTCGATCGTGGCCTCCATTGCTCATCTTCATGAAGCAGCGCTCCATCTGGACGACGCTGGTCCGGGACTTCTAGCCCGCATAGTCCTGCCGCTCTGTGTCTCTATCTGAATTTACAAGCGCACCTATTCTGTCCAGTCCGTGGCTCTCCTCCAGCAGCCGTTCAGTCGATCCTCAAACCTTTCCAAATGGTAACCTAATGGAAATAATCCCGTAATAATCGGATGGTATTATAATATCAGGTATTTTTGACACATTAGAACCGCAAAATAATGGCAATTTCACGAGATCAAGTGAAATTAAATCCGCGCCTCCTGACATCACGATGTCAGGTAGCCCGATTTTCTTAACCGGCCGGTATAATTGCATTGGCCCGAATGCCTTTGTGCCCGGTTCCTTCGCACGGGAAACCGTTGGACTGATATTTGAGAAAGAAAAGTTATGGGTAGGTGAAGAATTATTTTCAAACTGGGAAATTAGTTAGGTCTATAGCGAGGTCTATCCATGCGATTTAAGAGACGTAATCTATTGGGCGTGGTTGCAGTTGCATTACTCGTCTTCTTTGCCGGCGCATTTTTCGTAAAAAATTCTGATATTCATCTGAAATCAGGGTTTAGCCCCGAACAGGCGAATGCCGCACAAGGACAGACGCCATCTGCTCCGTCATCGAGCAAGGCCCCCGATGATTCTCTCGCTCCACAAAGTGTAACACTGGATGAGACACAGCTTAAATCCATCAAGGTCGACCCGGTTGGAAAGCATCTCTTCGCGATTGAGCGGGAAGCGGTCGGCAGCATTGATTTCGACGAAGACCTTTCGGTTGTCCAGGCTGAATCAGCTTTAATCGGCGCTGCGGCGGCCTTCGAAGTGACCAGCAAAGAACTTGCGCGCGCCAAGGCCCTTTATGCGACCAACGTTGGCGTGTCGCAAAAGGAGTTGGATCAGGCTGTTTCCGACCAGCAAACCGCAGAGGGCGCCCTCAAAGCCGCACGCGATGCTGTCCGCGTCCTCGGCAAGACAGAGGCCGAAATAGATCACATGATCGCCTCGGGCAGGATTGAGCCGACACTGGTTAGCCGGGTAGCCGATGCCTATGTCACCGAAAGCGACACGCCGCTCGTTCACTTGGGACAGCCGGTTACTGTCAAGGTCATGGCCTATCCTGACCGCGTGTTTGAAGGCAAAGTCACGAAGATATATGCGGTCGTTGATCCGGATACCCATAGAACCAAGATCCGCGCCACAGTTGCTGATCGCAGGAATGAGCTGCGTCCTGGAATGCTGGCCAGCGTCATGATTCGCATTCAAAAACCCGTGGAAGCCATCGCGATACCGGTCAACGGCGCGGTCCGCGAAGGCGATGGTACGATGACGGTTTGGGTCACCATCGACCGCCATCGCTTCATACAAAGACCAGTCGAGCTTGGTCTGCAAAAAGACGGCTGGTATCAGATAGTCAAAGGTCTGCAGCCAGGCGAACTGGTTGTTACTGAAGGCGGCATATTCCTCAGCAACATGCTGGAAGCCCCGCCAACGGATTAGCCATGTTTAAGTCTCTCATAGCATTTTGTCTGAGCCGCCGAGCGATTATTGTGGTTGCCCTGCTACTATTTGCAGGCGCAGCGTTTATCGCGTTTCAAAAGCTCAACATCGAGGCCTATCCAAATCCAGCACCGGTTATCCTGGAGATAACCGCGCAGGCGCCAGGTCTGTCGGCCGAGGAGATGGAGCGGTACTACACGCGCCCAATCGAAATTGGCCTCTACACGACTCCCGGCATCGCTGTCATCCGATCCACCTCGTTTTACGGCCTGTCTTTTGTCCGGGTCGTTTTTAAATATGGGGTAGAGTATCACTTCGCTTACAGCCAGGCGGCCATCTCGCTGCAACAAAATGTCAGTCTTCCCGGCAATCTGGTGCCCACTATTCAGCAGAACAGCGGAACCGGAGAAATCTATCGCTACCAGGTGGTGGGACCGAAGCATTTCGGAATAACCAACCTCCGGACTGTTCAGGATTGGATCGTAGCGCGCCGCCTGTTAACCATTCCCGGCATAGTTGCGGTCAACAGTTGGGGCGGACCGACAAAGCAATTCGAGGTAGAAGCTGATCCGCACAAATTAGAAGCTTACAACGTAACGGTACCCCAAATCCTGGCTGCGCTGGGCAACGCCAACATCAACGTGGGCGGGCGGGAAATCCGCATTGGCCAGCAATCGATCAATATTCGTGGCGTCGGCCTGATTGACGATGGCGGCAATGATGATTTGACCCAGGGCTTCAAAGTTGATGACATTGAAAACGTTGTCCTGACCCAATCGAATGGAGTTCCTGTACAGATAAAGGATGTTGCAAAGGTGCATGTGGGATATAGGCCGAGGCTCGGAATCTGGGGCCATGATAGAGAGGACGATGGTGTAGCGGCGATTGTGGTCATGAGCCGCGTTGACCGCGCTCATGACATGCTGCCAAAGGTCAAAGCCGAGATTGACACCATGAATCAAGACGGGAGTCTGCCGCCGGGAGTCAAGCTCGTTCCCTTTTATGATCGAGGATCGCTGATCAACGTCACCACCCGCACCGTTTTGCACAACCTCATCTTTGGATGCCTGCTTGTCATCCTCATTCAATGGATTTTTCTCGGCAATTTCCGCAGCGCGATCATCGTCGGGTTGAATATCCCGTTTGCCCTTTTTTTCGCAATCATTCTCCTCGTGATTCAGGGCGAAAGCGCGAACCTGCTTTCGGTCGGCGCCGTTGATTTCGGCATCATCGTGGATTCAGCGGTTATACTTGTTGAAAATATTTTCCGCACCTCCCAGGGGCGCCCGGAAGAAAAAGAGGGGATGCTCCGTAATCTTGCCGAGGGCTTTTGGGGGCCGGACCCGACGAGGATCCCAATGCATGCCACTCCGTCCCGCGGATGGACGGATCGTTTGCGGCTTATTCTGATTAGCGCAATACAAGTGGACAAGGCGGTTTTTTTCTCAACCTTAATAACCGTGGCGGCTTTCGTGCCGCTTTTCACGATGCAGGGAGTTGAAGGCGCGATATTCGGCCCAATGGCGCGCACATACGGATACGCACTGGCGGGCGCCTTGATCGCAACATTCACCGTCACGCCTGTCCTTGCGTCCCTGCTGCTCCCCGAGCATGTAAAGGGAACCGAGACAATTATCGTCCGCGCACTGCGCCGCCTTTATGATCCGGCACTGCGTTTCGCGCTGGCCCACCGCGCGATCATGGTGATGATCGGAATTGCTTTTATCGCCTTGGCCGGATTTCTGATACCGCGTCTCGGAAGCGAATTCCTGCCTCACCTCGAAGAAGGCAATTTTTGGATACGCGCTTCCATGCCGATGACGCTTTCGCTGGAAGAAGGCGAGGCGGCGACGAGGAAAATGCGGACGATTCTCCTGAAATATCCAGAGGTCATTACCGTAACGTCCCAGCACGGCCGGCCGGATGACGGCAGCGACGCGGCGCCATTCTCCAACGTCGAACTGTTCGCGGTGCTCAAGCCGCCCGACCAATGGCGCACAGGCATGAATAAGGAAAAACTGACCGAACAGATTAACGCCGAGCTTGAGCGTGAGCTGCCCGGGGTCTTCTTCAACTTCTCGCAATATATCCAGGATAACATCGAGGAGGCCATTTCGGGCGTTAAAGCAGTTAATTCGGTCAAGATCGTTGGCCCCAACCTTGAAACATTGACCAGACTGGCGGAGCAGGTGAGGGACGAGATGAGCAAGGTGCGCGGCATTGCCGACCTCGGAATCTTTCCAGTCCTAGGTCAGCCGAATCTGAATATCAAGGTGGATCGCGCCAAAGCCGCGAGGTATGGTCTCAATACTGGCGACATCAACTCTGTCATCCAAGCAGCGCTTGGCGGTACGGTAGCGACATCGGTATTGGAGGGGGACCGCGAGTTCGACCTGGTTGTCCGCTATCCGCCCGGATACCGTGACAGCATAGAAAAAATCCGCAACGTGAAGGTGGCCTATCAAACAGGGAGCGGCACAAACGCCTACCTTCCTTTGCGTGAACTGGCAACGATCAGCTTGGACACGGGAGCGGCCTGGATTTATCACGAAAGCATGCAGCGCTTCATCCCGGTCAAGTTCAGCGTGCGCGGTCGTGACCTCGGAGGCACCGTTGCCGAGGCGCAGGAGCGTATCGCGAAGAATTTAAAGCTTCCGAGCGGCTACCGGCTGATCTGGGCCGGTGAGTTCGGAGATCTGCAGAGCGCTAAAAAGCGCCTGGAAGTGATCGTGCCTATCAGCCTCGTGCTCATCCTGGGGTTGCTCTATGCCACGTTCAATTCGCTTCGTGACAGTCTGATGGCGCTCGCAGGAATCCCTTTCGCGGTTGCTGGCGGCATATTGGCACTCTATATCTCCGGTCTCAATTTCAGCATTTCCGCTGCCGTCGGTTTTGTCTCACTCTTTGGCGTATCTGTCATGAACGGCATCCTGATAATTACCTATTACAACCAAGGAAGGCTTCACGGCGGCAGGCCCCTAGAAGCGATGATCCACGCTGCCTCAACCCGTATGCGGCCGTTACTCATGACGAGTTTCTCCGCCTGCCTCGGCCTACTTCCCGCAGCGATTTCGACCGGGATCGGAAGCCAGGTGCAGCGGCCGCTTGCTACCGTGATCGTTGGCGGCATGTTCATTGGTCCAATCATTTTGCTGGTAGTTGTGCCGCCGCTCCAGATGATGTTCTTGGAAGAGAAGAATGAAACGCAAAAAACAACTATCGACTAAAGGAAGCACTATGAAAGCATTGTTTTGTTAGATTTTAGTTTTAGCGATGGCTATCGGGCTATCGGCTACTCATGCGGCCTTTGCCAAACCAAATAACGTCGATAAGGCCGTTGCAACCCGAAAAACGGGTAAACGCTGGACGCAACTTCGGGAAAAATCGGGCGCAGGAATCAACAGGCTACATGTTGAAACACAAAAAAACCGCAAATCCGGACGCAACGACACGAGAACCAAAAAAAGCAGTTCATGCATCAACGGAACAACGATTCATCGTAATCATTAGCGCTGTATTAAGGAAAGGCCATGTTATCAAAACATTTCCACTGCATCGCTGCGACGTTGTCAATTGTTGGCCTCGTCTCAGGCTGCGCCGTGGGGCCGAACTTCCACCGTCCGGCACCGCCCGCGATTAACGGCTATACGGCTGAGCCGCTGACTGCGACGACTTCTACCACCAACATAGCCGGCGGCGAAGAACAACGCTTTGTCATGGGGATGGATATTCCCAAACAGTGGTGGTCATTGTTCAAGTCGCCGCCGCTCAATGCACTGGTCGAAAAATCGCTCAAGACCAACCCAACGATCGAAGCAGCGAAAGCAGCCTTGCGCCAGGCTCGGGAAAACGTTGCCGCCCAGATGGGCTTTTACTATCCCACCGTCCAGGCCGGCTATTCAGCCAGCCGGACTAAGGACTCGAGCACCCTTTCTCCGGTGCTGGCTTCGGGTGCGGAGCCCTACACTCTCCATACTGCTCAGGTGAATGTGGGCTTTATGCCTGACGTGTTCGGCAGCAACCGGCGGCAGGTGGAATCCTTAAGGGCAGAAGCCAATTTTCAGCGCTTCCAGCTTGAGGCGACCTATCTCACGCTGACGTCGAACGTGGTAGCTGCGGCCATCCAGGAAGCTTCATTGCGCGCTCAGCTTTCCTCAACGCGAAGCATTATCAGGATCGAGACTGAGATGCTCGACCAACTAAACCGACAGTTGGCAGTCGGCTATGCTGCCGGGCTGGACGTGGCTGCGCAGGAAGCGGCCTTTGCCCAGGTACAGCAAACCTTGCCGCCACTCCAGAAGCAACTGGCACAAACTCGCGATTTGCTTGTGGCCCTTGCCGGCCGTTTCCCAAACAAGGAGCTGGACGAGAAGTTCGAGATCGAGGCTCTCAGTCTTCCCGAGGAGCTGCCGGTCAGCCTCCCCTCCAAACTGGTGGAGCAGCGCCCAGACGTGCGCGCCGCCGAGGAACTATTGCATTCCGCCAGCGCCCAGGTCGGCGTCGCCGTCGCCGCTATGCTGCCGAATATTACCCTGAGCGCAGATTTGGGCAGTAGCGCTACCGCGATCAGTCGGCTATTTACGTCCGGAACCGGTTTCTGGAGCTTGGCTGGCAATCTCACGCAGCCCGTCTTCGAAGGGGGCACCTTGCTGCACAGGAAACGGGCTGCTGAAGCAGGTCTGGATCAGGCTGAGGCTGAGTATCGTAACACGGTTATCGCCGCATTCCAAAACGTGGCAGACACGCTGCATGCGATCCAATCCGATGCAGATGCTCTGAAAGCAGCGGCGGCGTTCCAACATGCCGCCCAACGAAGCCTCGATCTTGCGCAGAAGCAATTCGAAGTCGGCTACATTAATTATTTATCGTTGCTCTCTGCCGAGCAGGCGTATCATCAGGCAGTTATTAATCTCGTACAGGCTAAGGCCAACCGTTTTGCCGACACCGCAGCATTATTTATGGCGCTTGGCGGCGGCTGGTGGAACGGCCCGGACGACACTTCTGCGCCAACGACCTCAGAGGCCTCCTGGCAACGTTAACCTTGCCCAATTACACACTAGTGTGCGTCAATGACCTTGACTGGAATTGGAAAACAGATAAAATATATATTGAAACCTGTCGTGCGATGTCCAATTTGTTTCTGCTGTGGCTTCTTATTAAGGTGGATGGATGATGGAGATAACCAATTTTGGAGCATCTCGAGAAACCAGCAGATTGTACGCATTTGCTTCCACCCTGGCGCTCATCACCATAGCCTACAATCTTGCCGAAGGGGTGGTCTCAGTTATTTTCGGACTTGAGGACGGGAGCATGGCGCTCTTCGGGTTTGGAGTGGACTCCTTCGTAGAGGTAGTTTCGGGTATTGGGATTTGGCACATGGTGCAGAGGATCAGAAATAAGGGCAAAGAGAACCCTGATCATTTCGAGCAAACGGCTCTCAAAATCACGGGAACGGGATTCTACGTCCTGGTCATTGGACTCTCGATTCCCGCCGCAATCGGTCTATATCGGGGGCATAGGCCTGTCACAACCTTCTGGGGCATTGTGGTTTCCGTCATCTCCATTGTCACAATGTGGCTATTGACCCATTACAAGGCAAAAGTCGGGAAACAGCTTAACTCCGAAGCTATCCTTGCCGATGCTGCATGTACGCGAGCCTGTTTACAGCTTTCTATCGTTCTGCTCATTGCCAGCGCCGGTTACGAAATCACCCATATCGGCGGGATTGACTCTGTCGGGACATTCGCGATAGCGTGGCTTTGCTACCGGGAAGGAAAGGAAGCGTTAGAAAAGGCAAAGGCCAAAAGTCTTGCGTGTACGTGCGGAGGGAATTGCCATACACAAGAGCCCCCTACCTCAGTCTGAGATTGCCGATCGGAGAACTCGCGGAATAAAATAAATCGGTATCCGTAAACATCGCTGCTTTGAACGGTTTTTCGCAGTTCGATTAAACTATATTTTCACTTCTCAGTACTGCAAAAATTACCACTACATGTTTCCTGCAAATTCATCGCTTTACCTTTTGGCACATAAGATGCAATTATTAAGACATGACTTAACAGATTTTCGGATTAATCTTCAAAATAGTTATCGGAGGGCCGGCAATGCCAATTGATATTAAAGTTCTGCATGACGGTATGGGCATACTGTACCATTGTCACGGAACAGTGACTGGCAAAGATTTCATAGAAGCCAACAAACGAATCCTCACTTTCGACGAACATTTAAAACAGGTGAGATATGGAATCGTAGATGAGACAACAACTGATGACATCCAGATGGCTGAGTCCGAAATGCTGATGATTGCTGCGCAGGATAAAAAGATAGCCAATCTCGTTCCATCGGGGGCTATTGTCGCTGTAATAGCCGACCGTAATTTCGCTTTTGGACTTGCGCGTATCTGGGAATCATTCATTGAACAGACAGGATGGGAAACCATGATATTTAGGAATAGATGGAAGGCAGAAGGCTGGATTAAGGAAAAGGTTAAAGCGAACTGTGGAATTGATTTAATATTTTAATAATTAGCACAAAAGATGTCGAGTAGCGGTCCAGAATTGAAATTATAAAAAGTAAAAAATTCATTGAAACTTGTTGTGCGAAAGCCTTCCTGAACTTGTTTTAATTTTTAATCTTCTAAGCAGAGCATTTTCCAACCCGTAAATAATATCTCTTACGCAGGACTCCCGCATTTCATGCGCTATCATTCGATCATCCTCATGTGGTGGGGGTGTCTTCCGGTAAAACAACCCCATGGTTGCAAATTCCATAAGCATGGTCTTTTTATAAGATTTATGATGCCCATGATGCAGAATGCCAGATAGGTAAGTAATGACTTCAGCACCGCCGTAATATTTTCTTGGTGCTATGATAATGACAGAAATTATTTCGGTGGATAAATATAATAGTGCCTCAGTGTTATATCTATGTCTATGTTAGCTACAACAAAAGGAGGATATAATATGCCAGTAGAAGAAATCGTAAGCGGCGCAACATCAACCAAACATATAGGTAAAGCAGGATTGACTGTTAAAGAGGGTGTCATAAGCAGCCTCAAGGGAATCAATGAGATCGAAGCAGAGATCGTCAGCCTTGTTCGGAATACCGTGTCCAACACGCTCCGAGCGACGGGCTTCGTGGGAAGCGAAACGATAATTGTTATAAAGGATGTCGTCAAGGGCGCGATTCAGGCGACGGAAGAGGTTGGCACGGGACTCATCCTGAGCACCAAGAGCGTCACGAAAGGCGTGGTCATGGGCGTAAGCGATGTTGGCGGTGATGTGCTCTCTGTTGCAGGTCCGACGATCAGAGGTGCAATTAAGGGCGCGGCTGAGGTTGGCGCAGATGTTGCCATGGTTGCACGGCGGGCCATCGATGGCGTGCTTGAAGCTACGAAAGAAATTGGCGGTAATGTCGAGGAAGTCGCAAAAGTAGCAGTTACGGGCGCCATTGATGCTGCGGCAGCGATTGGCAATACTGCAGTTAAGGCAGTCAAGGATATGCTGGTCGGCGTCGTTGAAGGGGCAAAAGAGGTTGCAGTAAGCGTGCTTCCCAACGCAAAAGCGGCGTGACCTGTCGGCATCTGGTCGATTGGTGTATCCAGAGAAGAAATGATTTGTGCCTGGACAATTCATTCTTCGGAACGGGGAAAGGGTATCCGCAAGGCACGGTTATAGTGCCGGTTTATGCAGTGATACCCTTTTTAAATGAATAGCGCGAAGATGATGCCGATGAATCCGGAGAGGGGGCTCCGTCTAAGCCAGCTTGTGCTAATGTCACGATGAATCCGAAGTGACATCAGGAAGCCGCGCTCAAATGTTCCCCAGGAGCAGGAAAAAATTCTGCGATATTTACCGCGTAGCGCAAATTATTTAAGAGGGGATATGTGCCTCGCTTCGAGGACGGGTTTTCTTTTGCCCCGCTGTCTTTGAAGGCATTTGTAGCTATGCTTATTATGATGGCATTGTACTATTTGGTCATTGATTTTATGAAGGTTTGGTATTACAGATTTATAAATCATGAATCGTGCCTCGATTTTAGTATATGGCACCCAGGGCATGTATGCATGATACGATCAGTATTTACTGACAGTGTCAAGTGCCTCCAATTGGACTAAAACCGCTTTGCAGCGGCTAAAATCTCAACGACACGCCGGACTTAAATCCTGTGCCATTCGTAAACTCGGTGCCACCCCTTTAAGGTCACCGAAGATCTGCAGTACAAAGGTGTCCTGATATGGACCTACTCTGCCGCGAAGCGCACTAGCATCTACGCTTTTAATACACACACCTCTCAAATTTATCTGTATAATTAGAGCAATAAATTTAATCTCCCTGTTTGGTGCCGGACCAGCTCGGCTGCGATAGTACTCCCTGCTGCAGATGCCCTGTTTGGTGCATGGCTGATTTTAACAGGACTTATCGTTTTGACCGATTTTAACTTCCATGTAAGCTCAACGATGATTGCCAGCGTGGCTCGTAGCGGGTGCACTTCTGATGCTAGCGGACCGAGTCGAGAATATTTCAACACACATCCCGGACTTCGTTCTCGGGCTATGGTTTGTTCTCATGTGCCTTGTTCCGCTCAACATCCACTTCAGTGGAAGCCACGCCATGCTTGAAGTGATCATGTTGCTGGCAGGAGTGCTGATAATCATCCGCCGGTAAGATGAACCAATCCATATGCTGTCGCTCGTCAGAATCCTGCCACCGTTTCTGGGGGAGCGTTGCTGACGAATTCGGGGTCAATACTAGTGATTGTATTACGAGCGGCCCGGAGGCTCACCCAGAGAATATCCAGTCTCAAAGGAGGATGGAAATCATGACTACATCGCAAGAAAGAGGGATCATTAGTCTTCCTTGCCGGAGGAGCGTCACTGAGACAACGCAACGGCTAGCGGGCATTATCGAGTCACGAGGGATGACAGTATTCTCACAAATCGATCAGCGTGTGGCGGCGAACACTGTCGGACTCGATATGAAACCAATGGTTTTGCTCGTATTTGGTAATCCGAAGTCGGGAACACCTCTCATGCAGAAGTATCCTTTACTTGCGATCGATCTGCCTCTGAAAGCGCTCATATGGGAAGACGAGGCGGGACGTGTATGGGTCAGTTATAACACCCCTGAGTACTTGATGCAGCGGCACGGCTTAACTGAGAAACCATTTCAAGTTGTGGAAACGATAATTGCGCAGGCAGTGCAGTAGCTCCGATGCGGTAAACGTCATGCAAATTCTTAAATCGAGGATTCTCGGTTTTTCAATCATATATGGAGCGGGCTTCGTGCTCGCGCCCGTTCGCAGCAATACGGCTTGTACGAGACTGTCGAGAATTCCTTGTCGTCAAAAAAATCGTTTTATCCGGCAAAAATAGACGGGAGATCTGGCATTAACGAAGACAATTCCCGAAAGTACAATGATCCTATCAGTGATTGTAGGTCTGCTTCGGATACAAATTCCGGCAAGAAAGGCCCATTCCTTATGAAAAAAATGATCTATTATTTGGTTCTCAGCATGAATATGGTGTTGGCCGTTCTAACAGCAGTGTCTTCAGCCCAAGCCGCGCTTGGTGAGCCCGCAAATTCGGTTACGGCTGATCGAAAGGCCATCTTGTCCGCACGGAGCGCTACGACGATGACCCATGCAAACTACACTGTACAGCAATTTAAGTCTGATGCAGTTACTGTGAGGGAATATATTTCCCCAGCGGGCATCGTATTCGGAATCGCCTGGAACGGTTTGATGTACCCTGACCTGACGCAGTTGCTCGGTTCCTACGCGAATGAATACCGGGAAGCTCAGCGTCGGATGCCCCGCATGCATGGCAAAAGGACCCAGCAGGTTAAAACTGACCGCGTTGTCGTGGAGAAATGGGGGCAAATGCGAAACCTGCAGGGCCGTGCTTACGCGCCTGCTTTGATCCCTCAAGGAGTAACGATAGGTGAAATCAAATAGAGTACCGCTTCTTTTGCTGATTGTTATACTGCTTGCCGGTTGTGGGAGTTCGGGCGGAGGGTTGAGTGCGCCTGCGCAAACCCTTGTATTCATTTCGGTGACGCCGACCAATCCAAGCATTGCCCTCGGCACAACGCGGCAATTTGTAGCCACGGGAACTTTCTCCGACAATACGACGCAAAACTTGACAGGGTCAGTGACGTGGAGTTCAACTTCCGCATCAGTGGCGACGATAAGCAATACGGCCGGCTCCAATGGCCTGGCAACGTCAGTCGGGACGGGGTCAACTACCATAACAGCTGCGTCGGGCGGGATTTTGGGCACCACAGCTTTGACCATTACGGGGGCGACGCTTGTATCCATCTCGGTGACACCGACCAATCCAAGCATTGCCCTCGGCACGACGCGGCAATATACAGCCACGGGAACCTTCTCTGACAATACGACGCAGAACTTGACAGGGTCAGTGACGTGGAGTTCAACTTCCGCGTCAGTGGCGACGATAAGCAATACGGCCGGCTCCAATGGCCTGGCAACGTCAGTAGGGACGGGTTCAACTACCATAACAGCCGCGTCAGGCAGGATATTGGGTTCCACAACTTTGACCATTACGGGGGCTACGCTTGTATCCATTTCGGTTACACCGACCAATCCAAGCATTGCCCTCGGCACAACGCAGCAATTTACAGCCACGGGGACTTACTCCGACAATACGACGCAGAACTTGACGGAGTCAGTGACGTGGAGTTCAACTTCCGCATCAGTGGCGACGATAAGCAATACGGCCGGCTCCAATGGCCTGGCAACGGCAGTCGGGACGGGGTCAACTACCATAACAGCTGCGTCGGGCGGGATTTTGGGCACCACAGCTTTGACCATTACGGGGGCGACGCTTGTATCCATTTCGGTTACACCGACCAATCCAAGCATTGCCCTCGGCACAACGCAGCAATTTACAGCCACGGGGACTTACTCCGACAATACGACGCAGAACTTGACGGGGTCAGTGACGTGGAGTTCAACGTCCGCATCAGTGGCGACGATAAGCAATACGGCCGGCTCCAATGGCCTGTCAACGTCAGTCGGGACTGGTTCAACTACCATAACAGCCGCGTCAGGCGGGATATTGGGTTCCACAACTTTAACCATTACGGGGGCGACGCTTGTATCCATTTCGGTTACACCGACCAATCCAAGCATTGCCCTCGGCACAACGCAGCAATTTACAGCCACGGGGACTTACTCCGACAATACGACACAAAATTTGACGACATCTGTAGCCTGGAGTTCGTTGTCCACGACGGTTGCCGGCATCAGCAATGCAGCGGATTCCAACGGTAAGGCGACGTCGGTAGCAATAGGCTCAACCACGATTACGGCCATTTCCGGCAGCATATCAGGTTCTACGACATTGGCGGTTACTCCTGCAGTACTTGTATCCATTTCGGTGACACCGACCAATCCGAGTATTACCCTCGGGACGACGCAGCAATTTACAGCCACGGGAACCTTCTCCGACAATACGACGCAAAACGTGACAGGGTCAGTGACGTGGAGTTCAACGTCGGCGTCAGTGGCGACGATAAGCAATACGGCTGGCTTCAATGGACTGGCCACTTCGGTTTCCACAGGCGCCACGACGATTACAGCTGCATCAGGAAACGTAGCAGGAGTTACCATGCTGACTGTAATCAGCGGGACAGCTCCCGTCATTAATGTGATGTCCATCACCGTGAACGGCTCACTCTGCTCGTCCAGCACTTCCGCCGGATATCTTAACAAACCCTGCGTCAGTGTTACGATCTGTACACCTGGATCCACTACTGCCTGCCAGACTATTAACGACATTCTTCTGGATACCGGAAGCTACGGGCTGCGGATCTTTCAGCAAGTGCTGACTGTGCCTCTGCAAACGATAGCAAGCGGTACCGGTTTGCTTACCAGCTGCGTTCAGTTCGCAGATGGCTCGTCCGACTGGGGGCCGGTAGAATTGGCGGGTGTGGTCCTGGGGAATGAGCCTGCAGTTAATGTCCCAATTCAGGTCATTGATGCTACGTTCGGCACTGTCCCTTCGTCATGCGGTACCCCTGAGCTGAGCCCGGCAGATGCGGGATTTAGCGGTATCCTCGGCGTTGGCCTCTTCGACCAGGACTGCGGGCCGGTATGCGTAAGCAGCAACGCGGTCGGAATCTATTACACATGCAGTGGGTCGGTTTGCGATCCGACTACCGTGCCGCTTTCCAATCAAGTTTCAAATCCCGTAGTGAGCCTCCCTACAGACAGCAACGGTGTGATTGTCCAGCTGCCGGCCATTCCATCAAGTGGATCACTCTCGGTCAATGGCAGCCTTGTACTCGGGATCGACACACGTACAAACAATGCGTCCAGCGGCGCTACGATGTATAGTGTTAACGATGTAAATAACGAAGACTACGGGGAAATCTTGACTGTCTTTGATGGCGTATCCTATGGCAGCGTCATAGATAGCGGCTCAAACGGCCTGTTTTTCACCGCGTCATCTAGCCAGATTCCGCAATGCAGAAATAATCCGGACTGGTTCTGTCCCGCGTCCACGACAACCCTTTCTGCTGAGAATACGGGGTATTTGGGAACACCGAGCAACAATGTTTCCTTCCAAATCGGCAATTTTGACAGTCTCATAAATTCGTCCAACCAGGTGTTCTTTAATATCGGCGGTCCTGTACCTCCATCCACGGATTTTTTCGACTGGGGGCTCCCGTTCTATTTCGGACAGAGCATTTATGTGGGAATTGAAGGGCAAGAATCGAAACTGGGCACTGGGCCCTATTACGCCTACTGACCTGAAAAACTGTTATTGAACAATCCGCCATCACTACAGTTGCCCTTCGTGACATACGCAGACATAAACCCCAGTTTAAAAACCCGGGCTTTCTGGCATGTGTGATAAAAATGAAAACCTATATGGAGATCATTTTACAAGGCGGCACTTCATGAAAAGAAGGTTGAGAGCATGACAGCGCTAAGGGCAGAATGCTGGCCACTTGCGGCAGCAGTTCCGGCAGATTTGATTTTGGAAGTTTTAGTGGCAGTGTAACACAAACATTCGTCCCGCTTTTATGTTCTTGGCGACCAACGGTGACAACACAGTCTCTCAGTACGCGACCGGGACAGGTGGGGAGCCCACATCCATGTCCACCCCACGGTTGGATCGGGGGATGAATCCTGTGTCGGTCAACCACCTCAGGCAGATATTAATGGGCAGCGGCATGCTCCGGCGCCCTGCAGCACCGTAGCCACAATACAAACTTCGGGATACTTGAGTGCAAAGCCTGCGCTTTTGTTGTAGGTTTTTCTTCAGCATGGGATATTGCTTCGGGTGAAGACCGCTATAGTATTTTTAAAAGAATTCTGTTCCCAGGTATGTGAATATTGAGTTGAGGGTCGAACGTTCGTTCCTCACTCTTTGCCCCTTGCTATGTTCGGTTAAGCACTTCCCTGACCTTGCTCAGCAGCTCCAGGGGCTTTACCGGCTTCGGCAGGAACTCCGTACCGATCGGCAAGCCTTCCTGTGCGAAAACTTCTCCCGAATAACCGCTCATGAAAATACAGCGGATATTCGGGCTGGAAGTGCTGATCTTATGATACGTTTCCAAGCCATTCATCTTTGGCATGATGCCGTCAAGAATTACGAGGTTAATTGTTGCGCGGTTTTCGTTGAACTGGATAACCGCCCTATTCCCGTCCTCTGCCTCGATCACCGTGTAGCCCATGTCCCGGAGGATGGCCGACGTCATATTGCGTAGTCTCGCGTCGTCTTCAGCCAGCAGGATCGTTTCGCTACCACCACTGATCGGGACCGGAATTTGCTCCGCAGGTTCAGGCACGGCATTCGCCGTTCGGGCAATAGGGAAATAAACGTGAACGGCTGTCCCTTTCGCAGGCTCAGAATACACATTGATGAAACCATTGTGCGCTTTCACAATTCCATACACAGTGGCTAGTCCGAGACCGGTCCCTTTTCCCACTTCCTTGGTTGTGAAGAACGGCTCGAAAATCCTTTTTTTGGTCTCTTCGTTCATTCCAACGCCGGTGTCCGACACCGACAGCATGACATAGTCTCCCACCTTCCCGAAACCATGAAGCCGTATAAACGTCTGGTCCATGACACTGACCCTGGTATCAATACTCAGTTTCCCTCCTTTCGGCATGGCATCACGCGCATTCGTAACGAGATTCATGACCACCTGCTCTATCTGTCCCCGATCTGACATGATCATGGGTTGCTCGGCCGAGTATCGGATCGCCATTTCGATGTCTTCGCGCAGCAGGCGGCGCAAGAATTTCTCGAAATTCCTTATCATGGCGTTTAATTCATGAAGCTCTTTTTTCATGGGCTGTTTTCTGCTGAATGCGAGCAGGCTCTGAGTCAAAACGGCTGCGCGCTCCGAAGATTGCAGAATCTGGTCGATGTAGTGTCTCACCGGATTGTCGCCCTGCAGTTTCATCAGGGAAAGGTGGCCGTAGCCGATGATCGCGGACAGTATATTGTTGAAATCGTGTGCCACACCGCCGGCAAGCTGGCCGATCGCCTCCATTTTCTGCGCATGTCGGTATTGGTCTTCCAGTTTTTTCTTCTCGGTGACATCGACACAGATCTCGATCACGGAAGTTATATTGCCCGCAGCGTCCCGCATGGCGTACGACTTTGTATCAACGAACATTGGGTTCCCGTGTTCATCGAATTGCGTATGCAGAAATGCGACGTGTTTTCCGGTTTCGAAAGTATACTTCACAGAGCACTGTTCCCCGGCTTCAAAACAGGGGGTCGTGCGGTGGTGGGATACTTCATAGCAGCATTTACCGATTGCGTTATCAATGGTTGTCCCGGCCTTGTCGCAAAAAGACTTGTTCGCAGAGATGATCCGGTAATCGCTGCCTACGACGACAAAACCCTCATCCACGCTTTCAAGAATGCTTTTAATGAAAATTTCGTTCTGCTTTATCAACGATTCTGTCCGTTTGCGTTCGGTAGTATCACGGAAGATACCGACGAGGCACTGCTTTCCACCCACAGTCACCTGGGTGGCACTGATATCGGCATAAAAGACAGATCCGTCCTTTTTCAACATCGGGACCTCAGGCGCAAGAGAGATCTCGCCCCGCTGCTGTCTTTCAAAGATATCCCTAGCTGCGGGCAGGTCCTTTTCCGGATGAATATTGTCAATACTAAGGCCAACGATCTCATCGCGGGTATACCCAAACATGAGGCATATGGCTTTATTAGCTTCAATAATAATTTTGCTCTCTGTGTCGGCGATCATGATCCCATCCGTCGCCTGTTCGACTATTGACCGGAACTTGTCTTCGCTTTCCCGCAGGCTTTCTTCAGTCCGTTTACGTTCGTCGATAGTGTGGACCAGTTCTTTGTTAATTTTTAAAATTGATCCATACCGCCAGTATGCCATGCCGCAGATGGCGATGAACAGGAATAATCCACTCGCAAAAAGTATTTTATTGGCCGTCCAGTACGGTGCAGGCGCGCCGTACCATCTGATATAGATCTGCTGATATGCGGGGCTTCCAATAAAACCTTTCAGGGCATTGTTTAACCGCTCCTGTAATTGCACATTGCTCTTGCCTACTACCAAACATCTTTCCTGCTCGGAGAAGGACTTTCCGATTTTCTTGATGCGGTCTTCCAGGCCAGTTTCCCTTGCCTGTTTTTGAATCATTGATTCCTCGCCGGCGAATAAATCGATTTTCCCGGCGAGAAGGCTGAAAAATCCTTCTTGATAACTGCCTTCAGCCGAGAGTTTCGTCCCCGGCCGGTTTTCAAGTTGTTCGTAGCTTTGACTGCCCCTTATAACGCCTATGGTGTATCCCAGAGGCACCGTGGCGGGATTTACCCTGCTTTCAGACCGGGCAAAATAGGAAAGATTGGCTATGTCTATCGGGGAGCTGAACAGTAGTATCTTTTCGCGATCGTCGCTCTTGAGCAGGACACTGATCTCTGCCTCGCCGGTCTCTACCGAAGTTATCATTTCCGGCCAACCTGGTTTACAAATATAGCTGACCTCCAACCCAGCACGCCTAGCTACGCTGTTGATAATATCCACGGCAAAGCCAGAAGGTTTGCCGGAATTTTTGTCCCAAAAAGTGATTGGCGCGTAACTGCAGTGGACAACTGCAGTTACCTTTTTAGGAGCTATTTGTTTCTGAGAGGATTCGGCCCATGACGAAGCGACGCAGGCCAAGATTATGATCAAGGTAGCGATAAAGGGTCCGCAGACCTTTCTGATTTTGTGCTTGGAAGTAGTCATTTCAGAATCTTGAAAGTATGCTCGACGACAAGATAAATTAGCGAACCGATGATACTGACGTGAAACAACCCTAACAAGAAGAGTCGGTCAAAGTCCCTTGGACTGCATGTTTTTTTGTCCGCAGTACGCTGGATCATGGTGCATTACTGTGCTTATTGACGATTTTATTTGTACTTCATCGTTCTTATCGGATTTATGGGAAAAAATCTTTAAGGAATAGCGCGCTTCAGTCGCGATATATTGAAAGCTTGGCCAAGGGAAACGAGTGTCGGATTATTGATTATGCACTTTGCCCTGTCATATTTACGACTCCGATAAATGCGAGGGTTCCCCATCATTTCAGGATATTACAGTATGGCATACACTTTGCACTTAATATTACGGTTCATAGAATGCCGCGTGCTCCATCGCATGGCGAAGCATATGATTTAATCAAAAATAACAGTCCCAACCGTATTTTATATCTGATCCTTATATGCTCTACGGGTTGTAAACTACCCATACTTAATAGACAGACTCAAAAATAAGGAGTTTAAATGCAGACGACCATCGCGCAGAAGAACGAGCTTCCTGTTGGGGAACTCATCACATCTAACGAGTTGGTCGCACCTCAGATTATTGTGAACAAGGTAGCTGAGCGGTTTTTCGGCACAACTGACTTGGATGCAATCGCCGTGGTCGAGAAGAAAGAACCCGTCGGCCTTGCAACGAGGACGAAGCTGCTTTTTACGCTGTTCCGAAGATATGGATTCGAACTTTACGGAAAATACCCAATAATAGCCTTAGCTGACAAGACTCCTCTCATCGTGCGCGAGAGTGAGCGGCTTGATGTTGTCATTGACAAGGCCTTAGAGCGGCTGCCGCAGGACATCTACGACGAGATCATCGTAATCTATGCGGATGGCACCTATAAAGGCCTTTTGTCGGTCAAGCAGCTCGTGATCCAGCAAAGCAACGCTCTGGCAAGCAGCATTCTTCAAAAGGAAATAGCCAGTGCTCGGGCGCAGGAGCTTGAAAAAATCAATCAGGTAAAATCGCAGTTTCTCGCCAACGTCACCCATGAACTTCGGTCTCCGGTGAATGCCATAATCGGACTTGCCGAGCTTCTGCGTATGTCGGCAGAAAAGGGCTCGATCGAACAGATAAAAGAACGCCTCTCTTTTATGATCTCGAGCGCGACAAGCCTCAGAACTATTATCACGAATATCCTGGATTTGTCGAAGATTGACGCAGGAAAAATGGTTGTGGCGTTTCAGGAGGTTAATGTTGTATCACTCATATCCGAAATTGCGGAAACAGCCCGCATCCTTATCGGGAAAAAACCAGTGACCGTGGAGGTAACGGCGCCTACGAAGACAGTGATGCTAAATACGGATCCCATAAAACTGAGACAAATCCTCATGAACCTTACAAGCAATGCGGCGAAATTTACCGAATCCGGCAGAATCGAGATTAAGCTCTCTGTCCTCGGAAGCAGTCTGGCAATCGCCGTCAGCGACACCGGTATTGGTATAAAAGAAGAGGACCTTGGTAAACTCTTCGCTGCCTTCAGCCAGATCGAAGACGCCAAAACAAAGAAACACGAGGGCACGGGGCTCGGACTGAAGATCAGCAAGAATCTAGTGGAGCTTATCGGCGGGACAATCTCGATCACAAGCATCTATGGAGAGGGGACGACGTTCGTCTTATCGTTTCCGTCACAAATAAATTAAGAAGACAGAGAGGGTTTTACAATGCAGAATAAAAAAAGAGTGCTCATAATCGATGATGACGAGTTGCATCTTTACACCACGAAAGAGCTAATTCAGAATGAATATATCGAGGTCGATACACATAAAAATTGGCCTGGCGCAACTAATCGTATAAAAGACTTCCAGCCCGATCTCGTGCTTCTCGACATAAATATGCCTGGGCTCTCCGGGGATAAGCTCGCTGAAGTCATCAAACCTTACTGCGATTTGGCGCAGACTTCGATTGTCTTTCATTCGTCCAACGACGAAGATAGCCTAAGAGAACTTGTTAAAACGCACAGTGTTAAAGGATATATTTGCAAAGGCGATATCAAGGACTTGCGAAGCAAGGTCAATCAGTATCTCAATTTATAGGCTGCCAGGAAGGCTCTACAAGAGGTGATCATACTTGAAGTGAAAGATGCAAGAAAATACTTGTCGTTGACAATGCGGTGCTACCCGTGACTTTGCCATGGATCGTATGGCGCTTGGGGCACGGCATACTCAAACATTCCCCGCGCATCGCTGCTTTTAACCGGTTTTGAGAACAGGTAGCCTTGACCATACTCGCAGTTTAGCATTTTGATCTGCGCCACCTGAATCGGCGTTTCCAGGCCTTCTGCAATTACATCAATTTTCATGTCATGCGCCAGCAATATGATTGTCCTGACGATCTGCTGGTTTTCGCCATTTGCACCCATATTGTTGATAAACGAACGATCGATCTTGAGTCCGTCGATGGGCAGTCGGTGGAGATAACTGAGTGAGGAATAACCAGTCCCGAAGTCATCAATAAAAAGCCGGACTCCCAGCGCCTTCAAACGAGATAGCCTGCTGATCGCTTCCTCAGGGTTTTCGATGATGACGCTTTCCGTAATCTCTAGTTTCAAGGCATTGGGATTCAGCCCGGTATCGTTAAGAACTTGCTGAACGAAATCAACCAGATCAGACTGGACCATCTGCTTATTCGACATGTTGACACTTATGAAGTCTGGTGAGTACTCCATGCATTCCTTCTGCCATTCGACCATCTGCCTGCATGATTCGCGGAGTACCAGCCTGTCTATGGCTACAATCATGCCTGTTTCCTCTGCCATCTGTACAAAGGCCCCTGGCAACATGAGTCCGCGGTCAGGGTGCTGCCAGCGGACAAGGGCTTCAAATCCGGCAAGACGATTCGTATCCAGTGAGTAAATCGGCTGATAAAATACTTCAAACTCCTTGCGCGCAATGGCTCTTCTGAGATCGGTTTCCAGATGCATCCGTTCGAGAGCATGTGCGTGCATTCCCGGCTCAAAAACGGTAAATTGCTCCCGGTCGCTCGACTTTGCCTGATACATGGCTGTATCGGCATCGCGAAGAATCTGATCCGGGTTCTCATAGACCGGCGAACCAAGCGCGATGCCGATGCTAGCGGCAGTGAATACATCGTGACCGCCCACGGTGAAGGACGACTCTAAAGCCGTGCCGATACGCTCGGCGATATATGTGGCATTGGACAGCCCGCCGATGTCCTCAAGGAGGACAACGAATTCGTCTCCTCCAAGACGGGCGATTGTATCGTGCGGTCTGAGACAGGTAACGAGGCGTTTACCGAACTCAATGAGAAGCTGATCGCCAACTCCATGACCAAGACTGTCATTGATCACTTTGAAACGATCAAGGTCGAGAAACAGCACAGCATAGAGGTATTCTTTATGGCGCTTTGAAATCTGAATTGCATGTCTCAGACGGTCGATGAAAAGCGCTCGGTTTGGCAGGTTAGTCAATGCGTCATGAAACGCGTCATGCTGAAGCTGATTCTCGATTGTTTTCCGCAAATTGATTTCCATCAAAAGCTCCGCGGTGTGTTTCTCAACCTGTGTACGGTAAGTGCTGAGGCTATGACGCATCTTATCGAAAGATTGAACTAGATCGGCGGTCTCATCGTTTGTATGCACTTCGATGGGGGAATCAAATTTTCCTTCCACAATATCTTGTGTCGCAGACTTGAGCTGTATCAATGGCTGTGTAATGTTGTCAGTGATGAAAATGGCCAGGATAATAATAGCGGTGATCGCGATCAGTAACATAATAAGGAGAATTATCCGATTATTTGCAATCTTATTCACCTCCTGGCCCGTCCTGACGGCATAGATATTTATCTGCTCTCCGACCAGTCCCTGGATAACGGACTTCGTATCTCGCCACATTGGTACTTCCTTCTGCACAAGCAAGTCCGCTGCTTCCTTTGCCTTCCCTGCGATAGCGAGGCGCTGGACCTCCAGTTGTAGTTCGTGATTTTTGGCCCAGAGATATTTTATTTTCATCAATCGATCACGCATGGAAATGGGCGCATGCTGAGATGCCTGTGCCATATATTCCCCGAATGATTTATCCGCTATTTCGTAGTTTTGCTTTGCCTTATCGTCAGAGGGATTGATTAAGATGTTTCGTGTAGCTTGGCCTGTTTGCAGGCCCTCGACATACATACCGTTCAGAGGGGCCAGCAACTCTAAGTCCGTATCGACCATAGTCGCAATTGTCTTTTCCGCGCTACTGCTTTGAAGGAACGAAAGCGTTCCGATGACACCCATACTGACGATGGTCAGAGCGATGAGAACAGTTAATTTACCCCGAATTTTTAATTGTTTAAACATCTTCTCACCCGCTGATTGTATGAGGCTTCTGACATGGCTATACCGACATTGCCTTGGTGATGCGATGTAATTCCTTTGATCGAACCAGTTGATAATTGAAATCGCAGAGCCCAAGGCTGGGAGATAAGAATAATCAACAGGGCTGATAGCGAAAACCCTCTAGTCTCATTTTATAATACATGAATGTTCGTCAGCGGCATCATGTAATCTTTTACGGTGAGATCAACTTTCGTTATATCCCAGAACTACACGAGGAGTCGGATGTGGTCAGATTTTGAAGCATCATATTTAAATGAGGTCAAGCTATCTTCTAAGGAAATCAAAACACCCTAACCGTCATGACCAGCGGTCTTGTCTTCATGTCCATTCTTTCGAAGTGATCAAAAATGTCAATCGATATGAGCAATGAAGTGGTCTCGTTTTACATGAGAGGCACAAGTCTAAACTGCATATCTCATAACGACATATATTATCAGGTACTCTTTATTGTTGAATTATGTGCAATTCCAAAGGTGAGTTCACCGATTAAGACGTGATCACTGAGCATTTGATGTTTGTATACATATCGGTCTTTCCCCTGTAAGCTTTAAGAAATTCAAAATTTATTTTAAGAATAAGCAATAGGGGAAGGGGCTAATAAGCATAATAATTATTATCACAAGTCTGAACGCAGTTCAAATTAAGATCGTGTTACAGATGGGAAAAATTAAAATAAACAAGGTGATGTTGCGGTGTTTGCAAAATATTTGTCCCTAATTCAGAGACCATAAAGTGCCGGTAGACGTAATTCACGGCGTTTTGCTTTGAACGAGGCGAACGTGCTTTAAAATTTTGCCACTATCGGTTTGAGTATGAACCTCACGGGTTTTAACTATCTGTACCGCTGACGGAAATAACGGTCTCATGCATGATGTGACTCGTTTCGACGTAATAGTATTGTTTGCATTCGCCGTTGGGGGCAGACGCAACAATGGTTTAGTTGTCGATTAACATTTTCAACTGTAATTTGCAATCACGATAAACAAACATATAGTTCCGCTTATTCTCTGGGGTCGAGTCTGTTTCTCCGATTGCATTGCCCGCATTCTGCATGCCAACTACCGTTCCTGGTAATTTCTCAGCCAAGAGCGCGTGGCCTGCCACTTTGGTGTTACAGCCTATGAAATCCTTTTTACGAATTAAGCTCGTCTGACGGCGCCTTGACATCTACCCTGCAGACAGTAAAGTTAAACTAGAATTGCAACGAGAAAGATGATAGCAAAGGAGGTGAAAGCAATGACGTACAGCATGACATGCAGTTGCGGCCACGTAATGACGGTCCAAGGCAATACGAGAGACGAAGCCGCCAAGAACATGAAGGCATTGATGACTGAAGAATCGGTGACTGAACATATGGCACAGAAACACGCGGGAGAAAAAGCGCCTACAGTCGGGCAAGTGCACGCAATGATCGAGCAAGGATTGAAGGCTACAGCGTAACATCTCTCGGGTCGATTTTGATAATGTTCTGCCCGCAAACTCCGGTCTGCGGGTTTTTTCTGTAGGAGCAGAACCACCGGACACAATCAGGCGGGACACAGAGATGAATATTGATGAAAAAGATTGTTCATGACATCAACGCACAATTCCATGTACGCAGTTCCCTCTATTCGGATAAAAAACAACAAGGTTATCGTTTCAGCTTGGCTAAGAACGCATGAGGTTATTATTGGTCGCGTTCTTTCGAGGCTTCTTTCTGGCGAGGGGTAAGTATTTCCTGCACTTCCAGAAAATCTTCAACGCCTAAAGCGACAAATAAACTTTTAATATCGCTTCCCGGGGTTTTAGCGAGGGTATTTTCATTATCCGGCATTGGGGATTTCAACACCAGCTTCCCGTATTTGCCAAAGCTGTCTTCCGTAAGGGCTTCAGCCAGTTTAATAATGCCAGCGACAGAAAGATAATATTCATCAAATTCCAGCGCTGACATGTCAAGAACCTGATTCAAGGAAGGATCGAGGCCGAGCCGGTCAATGATGCGAGCCGCCAAATGCCTCTGGTTTTTTTGAATAAAGTCATCAGCAATGTGCATACCTATTTCGCGAGCCTTCATGAGTATGTTTCCCCCGAGTTGGGCAAGCAAACCCCCTGTTTCTATTTTTCGGACGATTTCGTCCTTCATGTTCATCTCTTCTGCGATAATTCTACCGAGTATTCCGATGCTTGCGCTTTTCGCTGCCCGTTTTCTGGCCGCTGGTCCCTTGTCGAGGAAAAACAGGGATACGGAAAAGAGGAGAAGCTTGACCCGTTCCGCGCCCATGAGTATAACGGCACTGAAAAAGTCCGGAACCTCTCCATGGCTCATGCGGTTGAAATAAATCGAGTGGGCTATCTTCAGTATTGTCGCGGAAACTTCTGGATTGTTGACAGATATTTTCACCCCCAGATCCTGAAGCTTTCGTTTGCTCGCATTCACATCATCCAGTATGTTCAGCTCGGAAAAATCAACTCCCAGATTCATGCGGGAGAATATTGCATTTTCAATGTTTTCAAGGGATTTCAAATCTTCGTGGGGGATGGAATTTACCATATTTCTCCTTTTATCAGATTCCCAAAATTCTCATTTTGGGAAATGATTGAGATATAAAAGCTAGCATGTATCATGTTGGAACTTCTGTGAAATTCGATTAGTATGCAGTCCTGATTCACCAGACTGAAGCGTCCGTATACTCCGCGTCCAAGCTTGGTATTTCCGATAAATAACTATACAAGTATGGTAGCCTTAAATTCCTAAGCGTTTCAAATCAAAGCTCAAATAATTTTTAAACAATAACTCACTAATTACAAGCTTACTTGTAGCGCACCCGGTACCCTGGACACAAGATAAAACTTATGCGACGGCCATCAGTTGATGCTCATTGTATGCTTGTCGCGGACTTTTAAAGCCGAGTTTCTCAACCAGCCAGTACTTGTTGTATCGCTCGATGAAGTCTGCTAGCGCTATGCGAAGCTCCTCGATGATCCGATAGGTTCGGCCATAGATGACCTGCTCTTTGAGAGTCCGATAAAAGCGTTCTGCCACGCCGTTGGTTTCCGGCTCGGCAACGTAAGCGAAACTCGGTGCGATCCCCCAGAACTTGATCTGGTTCTGGAAGTGGTCCGCTGCCGCAGGATCGCCGCCTCGTTCCTTGAGCGCGGCCTCTACACCCTGGTAGGCTTCGATGCCCAACTCACGGGAGAGAGCATCGATCGATTCGCCGCGAAGCAAACGCAGGACGACTTCCTTCTTCCTGCCTACGCTCCAGCGGACAACTTCAGGTGAAATAGACGGCTTGACTTCTTTTCCCATTAACGGCCTCCTTGGACTTATGTTTTAACATAAAATCGTGTCCAAGAAAAGCGGGGCCGCTATAATTACAAGCTTACTCCTATTTTGACTGATTTTTTGCGTTACCCATGGATAAAGCGTGTATCTAATACTTAAGTTGTGCACAAATCAGTAGATCTAAAATGAAGCCAATGCTTTTATTGGGAATAATTGGGCATTTGTAATTTAACATGGGTTTCCCGTGATGTAAAGTTCTGTTCACATCGTGGTTAAATCGTAAAATAGTGTCGAAATAAAAATACGACAATGCATACTCAAATCGTAATTTATAGTGGAGGTAGTGTATTAATAACTAAAATTGAAATCCCGATCACGATAAATGACGGGTTCTGCCGTAAATGGCAAAATAAAGAATTTCTTTGTTCGGCTCTGTGCTACGAGAGAATTTCGGCTCAGAAAGCGATATTGATGAATGGTCAGTTTCGATGAGAGGGCTGGGTGGGATCTTTTCGATTTAGTCGATATGATATAGGAGTTAAAAGACATATTCGGTAGCGATGTTGATCTTGTAGAAAAAGGAGCAATTCAAAACCCATTCCGGCGGTATGCTATCATGACAAATAATGAGGTGCTCTGCAGCCTAATGAGAGGGACGCTGCCTACTTGTGGGATATGCTGGAGGCTGCTAAAACAATTCTGCATTTCAAAGGAGGCTTGATATTTCATCATTATCAACAGGGGAAAAAGGCTAAAACTCGCGATTGAACGTTCCATTGAAATCATAGGCGAAGCAGCGTCGAGGTTGTCCAATGAGTTTCGAGAGGCAGAAATTTTCTGGAAAGGGATTATAGGACAGCGCAACGTTCTTACCCACGAGTACGATGAGATTAAATATGAGCGAGTATGGGCTGTGGTAACCCAGCATGTCCCCGATCTTATAAAATGAGTCCGGTGTTTTTTGACCTCCCATTCACGCTAAATTACGAATCCCCGAATAATTGAAGAATATTGCATGAACAGAATAGCCTTGTATGATGGAATTTGAATTAAAGAGATTTTAGTATAAGTACGATGTATCATTTTACCGACCCTCCGGATAATTGCGCAGCAGTAACTGAAGTGCACCAAATAAAAGTAATCAATGGTGAATGTAACTATGAGAAAATCCCTCTTAGAATATCCTCTAGAACTCTTTGGATGCAGTTAAGTTGCATAGTTGCATACACTCTTGACAATTGCGAATTATTGTGGTAATCTTATTCCAAGATTTAATAAATTAAAAAAGAAAAGAGGCGATACATATGAAAAAGCTACTACTTCTTTTGAGTGTTTTAGTGATCGCTCTTACCTTCGGATCTGCCTACGCTGGCAGCAAAGATATGAGTGCAGGTGCGTATAATGGGATTACGGTGTTTGAACCGGCTCCTGCTGTAGCACACGGTGTTGATCTTGGATCAGGCCCCATCTTAGCGAACGGGATCACGGTATTTGAAAGTCGCCCGGCGGAATCCAAGGCGGCAGGATCGGCTGCAGGCAGCTTACGTGAAACGAAGCCAAGCATGGAACTGAGGAATGGAATTACCGTTTTCTGATACACGGACCGCAGAGGAGCAAAGCGAATCGCTCCTAAATTAGAAAAGGTAATACGATTTAGTGGAGGTCTTTAAAGAAAGCGAGAGATGCATCTACTCACATGAAAGCAGGCTGAAATTTAGCCTGCTTTTTTGTTGTATGCTAGGCATGGCACACTGTACTTTTAGTACGGGCCGTTCAGATAGGGTGTCTGATCGGCGACTCGGAGGTGCAAGTTCCTCTACGGGCCTTGATAGGAGGAACTGTTAGCCGAACAGCACGGGTGTCCGGGGCGGCCCCGAATCTGAAGGAAGCTGTAAGCAAAGTCCGGCCTGACGAACAGAAACCGCATATGAGGCAGCCACATCTGGGCGAGAGAGCGATAGCACTCAAAGCCCGATAACCATCCAGCAGGTGTGGAAGTAGATGTGGCGGGTATATGGGATGAAAGTCCTGCGTCTTACGCTGAGACCTGTCGATTTGCTTTGTGCGATCGATGCCGTAAATTGTTGTGAAAGATCGACAGAAATCAGCAGGGGTGGTAGTAGTCCAGCAACCAACCGGATGAAGCGCCGAACATGGTAGACCGGTAAGGTGTCGAAGACCCGACGAACGAAGGAGACGCACACAAGAAGGCTGAGATGTAGATATGATCGAATTTGCCAATAAGACGCCACAACCGGTATCGGGATTGATGACGCCGTGAAGATGTAGTCTAAATCCTTTCGGGTTATAATTATTGTCAAACAAAACACATTATCCTTTCTATTGAGTTTTATTATTCGTCGGTATAACTTTAACAGATAAAAGTCGTCATGTTTGCAATCGAGAAGTAAATCAAGCTGTCACAAGGACATGACGCATGAAGCAACGAAATGAAGGACATTGGTCTTTGATGAGATCCGCTTCGTTATTGTAGACGGTGTGGAATGAGGCATGGGAGCTATATTTCCCCGCCTGTTGTCGAATTTGCGCCTGCCCATACCCACATAAAGAAATTAGCAGAACTACCGATAAGAATAGCAACAGGAGGCAGATATGCTATTAGTGTACGGTTTATATCAGATCATCCAGCCTGGTGTCTGGAAGCAGACCATTGAAATTCAGAACGACGGTCACATCATCGGGTTCGTGGATCGTGAAAGAACGCAGACAGGAATAAAGACAAGAACGCGGAACATGCAGGGCGATGTCGTAGAATACGCATGCTTTGAGTGGCTCCTGCGGCAGACTGGGTGAGGTGTCCAACCCCCTTGGGGCCTGCTTCTTGAAATTTTTTAGAACGGAGTTTCATTTCTTATCCTGCCGGGAGCATAATGATTATAATCCACGATATTTTTCTCCCAAAATACGAATTACCCACAACGTTGAGTTGCGGTCTCATTTATCCAGAATAAATGCGGCTGTTCACACGTCCCGGGAAAAAGGGCAGAAAAAAGAGAATGCCATCAGTTTAATACGTTTCCCTTAAAACCATGTTACTAGATGGTAAATTTTATCCGGCAGAGGGAATGTCAACGAACACACATGGTTTTTTAGTTAGCGAATTCTGAATGAAACTTTATGAGATATAAGAATATCAACTACAAAGATTATAAGAAGAAAATGTTGATGGCAATTTTCAAAAAGAATTATCACATTCCTAACAATTAATTCTCCGAACTCCACCTACTTTATTGCACTGTCAACAAAACAGTATATGCTCGTGTGCTTAGCACTATGCGTAGGTTATCCCAACTTCCCAAATGGGCATACCGGATACCTGCACACGTCGCATTTCAGGCAGAGTCCGCCATGTCCAAGGGCCGCCACCTCTTTGCGTCCTATCCGATCTCCGGCGAGCACGCGGGGAAGGATGAGATCGAATATCGTGGTTTTTGCGTACATGCCGCAGGCCGGAATGCCGATGATGGGAACATCTCCGAGATATGCGGTGAGGAACATCGCACCAGGAAGGACCGCCGAACCATAGGTGATGTCCGCAGCGCCCAGTTCCCGTATAGCTAACCGCGTAACGTCATCAGGGTCCACGGACATGCCGCCCGTGGTAATCAGCAGGTCGGCCCCGGCTTTCAGCAGTTCCCGCAGCCTGTCCACAATGAACGCTTCATCGTCCGGCGCATAGTAGATGCCGACAAGTTCCCCGCCGACATCCTCCATTTTCTTCGTGATGACTGGTGCGAAAGCGTCTTTGATTTTGCCGCTGTATATTTCATTCCCCGTGATCACGACGCCGACCTTCGGCTTTCTGATTTCCCGTACCCGGATGATCTTTCCAGCCCTTTCACCGATAGTGATCGCCGTGTTCACGACAGTTTTCTTGACTACAAGAGGAATGGCCTTGGTCCCCGCGACTAGCTGGCCTTTTTTAACTAGCGTATTTGTGTGGAGCGTTGCGCACATGACCTCGCCCAGCATGTTGAATGCAAGCAGCGCGTCACGATTTATCGTGAGGAGGCCATCTCGCTCGGCAACAATACTGATCTTGCCCTCCTTAGGCTCGCCCTTAATCACGACGCCTTCCCCCATGAGCGCAGTGGCGAGCTTAAATGCCGCATCATTCTCGTGCATCTCTTCTTCGGCGACCTGAAGCACGAAGAGATGCTCCTTGCCGAGTCGCTGGAGATGACAGACATCTTCTTCGCGAATAAGGTGGCCTTTTTTGAAGGCGCAGCCCTTGAATTCGCCTGGCCTGATCTCGGTTATATCGTGCGCGAGGATAGTGCCGACTGCCCGTGCAACCGGAATAGCTTTCATTGTTGAACCATGGGTTTCATGCGTATCGTCACACATGTGAGCCTCCCCTGAATATTGACATAAATCTTTTATCAACAATCTTTTGTATGCCTTTTTCAAGCGCTGCATATTTCTTCAGGAACTTCCGTGCATCATCTGTCAAAGTAGCACCACCGCCGTTCCTGCCGCCTGTTTGCCGTTCGATAAGCTTCACACCCAACCGCTCTTCCATGGCCCTGATGTGGCCCCATGCTTTGCGGAAGGATATATCGACTTCCTGCGCAGCACGGTTGATAGAACCGTGGGAATCTATGGCCTCCAGGAGAATGCGTCTGCCCCGTCCGAATACGGGTTCACCGCTTACTTCGATCCATATTTTCGATCTGATATCGAACCCGTTATGACTTTTCTGCATAACGCACCGCCGAAAAAGAATCTTTCACTGCATAGTAGCCGCCCTGTGCGCAGGGAGCACACAGGACCTTTCCATCCTGGTAGACTTCTCTCATGTCCTGAACATGCTCGCCGCAGGAGTCACACTGCACTCTTCGCATGGGTCTGCCCGGCATGTCCTCGGGTCGCACTTTGACAGCAACCTCCATCACGTCGAAAAGCTCTATGTCATCCATGACCTTGTAAGCCTCAAGTTGTCCCGCGTATTTGTTCTCATTGTCGTGGAAGTATTCCTTCGCTTTCTCCCGCGATTCCTCCCTGGCAACAATCCTGATTGCCTTGCCTGTCTTGAGATTCAGGTATGTCGCTGCCATCTTGCCGTAATCCATGAATTTCATCGTCCTGTGACCGAGACTGCAACCGGTGACCGACTGGACCGCATCGGTCGCGCACCTGTCCATCTCAACGAATACGATGAGGTTCTTTCTGTGCGTCCCTTTCGGGTCAAAAATCCCGGTCTCCCGGAGTCCAAGCATGGACATGCGCACTCCGAGTATTTGCCCCGCGCAGAGATGTCCATGCATTTTTATCGATTCCTGGAGAAGGTCTTCAAAATTCAATCGGGCCATAATTTTACTCCCTCAACAAACCCGGTATCGCATCCCAAACTATTTTTGTCAGGATAAACGCATCCATCCGTTTGTTCTCCACAAGTATGAATATGTGAGATTCGTATTAAGCACATTCGGCATGTTGAGGATTGACAGCGATGTCCGAGAGGTTCATTTCACCCTCACCCCTTCTTATAGGAAACCCAAAAGGTTCAACCGCACCTCGTCCTTCTCATCCCGGAATTCACTTTGAAGTGAGACTTTGGAAAGGAGGTTGCATCCATGCTCTTTACCGCATCAGGCATATGGCAGCTACTACACATGTTCTTCGTCTGTGCAGTGGCAGCAAGTTCATTTGACGCCTCTGTCAGTGTGGTCTCCCAGGGTGGAAAAACAGGTTGGGACCTCCGCGTGCCTTGCCCTCTTTGTCCATCAGCATGTCCAGTGCAAGGGTGGCCAGGTCGTCTGCCGTCACTTCCATCTGCGGGTCTTTTTCCAGGTAAAGCAGTTTCAGATAGAAGTTGCAGTCGTTGCAGCTTTCCGCCTTGATTGCGCCATTCGAGCCTTCCACGATGTGGTAGTCGATTCCTTGGGTGGATTCGCAGGAACTACATTTGATCCGTACCATATGCCACTCCGAGGCGCAGAGGGAGCAGGACAGGTAACGGAGTCCCTGCTCGGCGCCGCCGCTATGCACGATGCCGGCGTTCGGGTACGAACCGCACACAGGGCACAACCCGCCCCGTTCCAGTCTGCCGAACGCGTCTTCTTTCAAAGATAACGCCATCCGAACCCAGTAGACCTGCAGGGCCGCAGCGACAAACGGCAGCTCTTGGGGAGAAACAGCGGCCAGGTTTCCCGCCAGGATTCTGTCCGCCCTCTCCTCCAGCCCGGTTTCACTCGTCTGCATCAGGACTGATGCGGCATCGCGTGCAGCCGAAGGAAGATAGTCCTTGCTCATCTGCTGGAGAATCATGGTGAGCCCCCTGCGCCATTCCGGGTTCCGCGGCCGGGACCGGGCGTCGAGGAGTGGCATACCCTGCTCACGGCATCGCTTTTGTTTATCGGGGCCAGGCAGAGACAGCGCGGGGAATTGATTCAAAGCCTCCTGCTGTCCATCAGCGAGGAGCGCTAGGAAGGCAAGATAATCGCCCAAAGGATGTCCTTTGGACAGGAATCGAAGTCGTTTTGCTCGTCGTGCGAACACATCTTTTGCAGGGAGAAAGAGAAGTCGGATCTCTCCCAGGTGTGTTTCCAGCTTGCCTGGCTCAAGGATTCGGTTCTCCGTGTTCATTTGCCTCCTTTGTTCATCTCCCGGTACCATGCCGGGTGATGCTGTTTGGCCCAGGCGCGCCTGACCCGGCCGTACAGCATGGCACCGATGCTCTCCTTCATCCAGATGGCGGCATAGATGTGGAAGAGGATCAGGCCGATCATGAAGGCGGCCGACGCGGCGTGAATCACGGACGCGAAGCGAATCAACCCTACCGGGAAGAGGAATGAAAAATAGGCGCGCCAGATCACAATGCCGGACAGGATGAGGAGCGCCATGAAGATCGCCATAAGCCAGAACAGGAGCTTTTGGCCGCCGTTGAACTTGCCTGTCTCCGGCATGTTCCGGTCATCGCCGTCGACCAATTGGCGGACACGGCTTAGCCATTCCCAGTCCGTCGGGAGCATGACGTTAATCTGCCGGTAATGGAAGAACTCGACGCCGAAAGAAATAGTCATTGCCACCCCGAAGAAGGGATGAAGGATGCGGGTCCAGACGCCGCCGGCGAACAGCAGGGTCAGCGGGTAGTAGAGGGGCTGAAAGAAACTAAGCCCGGATAGCGCTGCCAGGAAAAAGAGCATTGCCGTCAGCCAGTGGTTGGCTCGCTCAGACGGTGTATACCTCATTAGTTTTTTTGGATCATTTTTCATCTTTGAACTCCTTCTCGTTCTCTTCCGAGACTTCGTTGGGGCCCTTGGTTACATAATGGAATGCGGCACCGAGGATGCCAAGGCCAAGAGCCAGCGAAGCCAGCGGCTTGGTGCCATCTTTCCACAGAGAGACCATTGCGCTGATAGAGGGGTCCTTGGGGAGACCACGGTACAGCTCAGGCTTGTCGGCATGCTGAAGCACATACATCACATGGGTGCCGCCGACCCCTTGAGGATTGTAGATTCCCGCCTTATCATAGCCGCGGCTTTTCAGGTCGGCGACTCGTCCCTCCGCGTGGTGGATCATATCATCCTTTGTGCCAAATACGATGGCTCCGGTGGGACAGGTCTTGACGCAGGCCGGTTCCAGGCCCACCGCTACCCGGTCGGAGCAGAGAGTGCATTTGTAGACCTTGCAGTCCTTTTTCGACAGACGGGGAATGTTGAATGGGCAGCCGGTGATGCAGTAGCCGCAGCCGATGCAGTTCTCCTCGTGGAAATCCACGATGCCGTTGCTGTACTGCACGATGGCTCCTGGCGCGGGGCAGGCCTTGAGGCAGCCCGGCTTGGCACAGTGCATGCACCCGTCCTTGCGAATCAACCATTCCAGACCCCGGTCGGTTTCCACTTCTGCAAAGCGCATCACAGTCCAGGAATTTGCGGTCAGGTCCATCGGGTTGTCGAGAACGCCATGGTCGGTACCGATGACGTCGCGGGTGTCGTTCCACTCCATGCACGCCGCTTGGCAGGCCTTGCAGCCGATGCATTTCGAGACATCGATCAGTTTCACTACCTCCTGGGTTTGGCGCTGGCTTGGCGAAGGGGTGGTGGTGGCGGAACGGCGGATGATATCGAGTGATTGGAGTGCCATAATACCTCCTATGCCTTCTCAATGTTGACGAGGAACGACTTGAACTCCGGTGTCTGGGTGTTCGCATCGCCCACGTAGGGTGTCAGGATGTTTGCCAAGTAACCGTTTTTGGCAATGCCCTTGAACCCCCAGTGGATCGGGATGCCCACATGATGGACTGTCTTGCCATTGACCTGGAGCGGCCTGATGCGCTTGGTCACCACCGCTACCGCCTTGATGAAGCCCCGGTTGGACCACACCTTGACCCAGTCGCCGACCTTGATGCCCTTCTCCTTGGCCAGCTCCTCGCTTATTTCCACGAACTGCTCCGGCTGAAGGATGGACGATATGCGGGTATGCTTGGTCCAGAAGTGGAAGTGCTCGGTGATGCGGTAGGTGGTCCCGGCATAGGGGTAGTCCTTGCTCTTACCGAAAGCCTCCCTGTCGTCCTTGAACACCCGCGCCGCCGGGTTGTTGATCACCTTCGGGTGCAATGGATTGGTATCGATTGGGGTCTCGAAAGGCTCGTAGTGCTCGGGAAAGGGCCCTTCCGCCATCTTGTCCAAGGCGAACAGCCGCCCAACTCCTTCTGGCAGCATGATGAAGGGGCTCATGCCTTCGCTAGGGGCGGAATCCGGTTTGAAGTCGGGCACGTCGGCGCCGGTCCACTTGCTGCCATCCCAGTAAACCAGTCTGCGATTCGTGTCCCAGGGTTTCCCGGAGAGGTCGCAGGAGGCGCGGTTGTACAGGACACGCCGGTTGGCCGGCCACGAGAATGCCCAGTTCAGGGTGGTGCCCAAGCCCGACGGGTCGTAGTTGTCCCTCCGCGCCATCATATTGCCCTTCTCCGTCCATGCCCCCGAATACAGCCAACATCCGCAGCTGGTGGACCCGTCGTCCTTGAGCTGGGCGAAACTGTCCAGCTGCTGGCCTTTCTTCACTATTACCTTGGTTGGATCTTTGGGATCGGTAAGATCCGCCAGGGCCTTGCCATTGTACTCCCTCGCCAATTCCTCGGGGGCTGGCGAGTTCGGTATCAAGTGATCCCAAGTAAGGTTCAGGATCGGGTCAGGGAGGGTGCCTCCATCCTGCCGGTACAATTCACGAAGCTTGAGGAAGATACCAGCGATGATGTCGGCATCGGGTTTGGCTTCTCCCGGCGGTGAGGCGCCCTTGTAGTGCCATTGCAGCCATCGCCCGCTGTTGGTAAGGGAACCGTTCTCCTCGGCGAAGCACGTGGAGGGGAGACGGATAACTTCGGTCTGGATCTTGGTGGGGTCCACATCGTTGTATTCGCCATGGTTCTCCCAGAAGCACGAGGTTTCCGTGGCCAGTGGGTCGATTACCACCAGGTATTTGAGTGTGGACAGTGCGCTGATCAGCTTGGCCTTATTAGGGATTGAACCCAGTGGATTGAAGCCCTGGCAGAAGTAGCCGTTCAGCTTGCCCTGGTGCATCATTTCGAACGCCTGGAGCACGTCGTATTCCTTGTCCAGCTTGGGCAGCCAGTCGTAACACCAATTGTTGTCCTTGGTGGCGGCTTTACCGAACCAGGCCTTCATCAGGCTAACGTGGAACTTGGCGTAGTTGCTCCAATAGGACAACTGGCCTGGGCGCAGGGGCTTGAGGGCTCGCTTGCTGATGTAGCCTTGGTAATCGGTCTCCTTGTCGTTGGGCAGGGTGAGGTAGCCAGGCAGGAGGCTGGACAGGAGTCCCAGGTCGGTTAGCCCCTGGATATTGGAGTGGCCCCGCAGGGCATTCACCCCGCCCCCCGCCATGCCCACATTGCCCAGCAGCAACTGCACCATGGCTGCGGTACGGATCATCTGTGATCCCACCGAGTGCTGGGTCCAGCCTAGGGCGTACATGAAGGTCAAGGTGCGGTCGGGTACCGAGGTGGTGGCAATGATCTCGCACACTTTGAGGAAGCTATCTTTGGGGGTGCCGCAGATGTTGCTTACCACCTCCGGCGTGTAGCGCGAATAGTGCGTCTTTAGCAGTTGTAGCACGCAGCGAGGGTGATTCAGGGTTTCATCCACCTTGGCATAGCCGTCCGGTCCGATCTCATAGGCCCAGGTAGACCGGTCGTACTTGTGTGCCGCTTCGTCGTAGCCTGAGAACAGGCCATCATCAAAACTGTAGCCTTCCCTGACGATTAAGGAGGCGTTGGTGTAGGCCTTGACGTATTCGTGCTGGATTTTGTCGTGGCTCAGAAGGTAGTTGATTACCCCGCCCAGGAAGGCGATGTCTGTGCCGGTGCGGAGCGGGGCATAGAGGTCCGCCACCGCTGCCGAGCGGGTGAAACGGGGGTCTACCACGATGAACGTGGCGCGGTTGTGGGCCTTAGCCTCGGTCACCCATTTGAAGCCGCAGGGGTGCGCCTCGGCCGCGTTACCGCCCATGACGATGATGACGTTAGCGTTCTTGATATCCACCCAGTGATTGGTCATTGCACCGCGACCGAATGTTGGGGCCAAACTGGCCACCGTGGGTCCGTGTCAGACCCGGGCCTGATTGTCGAACACCAGGATGCCGAGGCTGCGGACGAACTTGTGGGTGATGTGACCGGATTCATTGCTGGAGGCAGAGGCTGCCAGAAAGCCGGCGGTCAGCCAGCGGTTGACCGTGGCACCGTCGCTATTCTTGGCGATGAAGTTCTTGTCCCGGTCGTCCTTTATCAGCTTGGCCACCTTTGTAAACGCCTCGTCCCAGGAAATTCGTTTCCACTCGCTGGAGCCAGGGGCACGGTATTCCGGGTACTTGAGCCGATCCGGGCTATGGATGAAGTCTACCAGAGCGGCACCTTTCGGGCATAAGGTACCACGGTTCACCGGATGGTCCGGATCGCCTTCGATGTGGAAGATGGACAGCTCGGCGTTTTTCGCCTTGTCCCCAAGACTGTGCATGATCAAGCCGCAACTCACCGAGCAATAAGGGCATGTATTACGCGTCTCGGTACTGCGGGCCAGCTTGAACTCACGCACCTCCGCCAGCGCATCGACAGGCGAAAAGCCAAGGGCCGCAACACTGGAAGTTCCCAGTCCGCCAGCGCAAACCTTGAAAAACTGTCTCCGTGTCACGTGCATTTTTATCCCTCCCTTTATCTCTCGATGCTTTGCGCGGATGGCAATGTAGCGCAGACGTTTGGCACCTGCCTTCCGGGCTTGATTGATACATTACGGGCATAAGCCCGCACAACTCCTCTGTTCAATCCCAGACCGGCCAACTCCACCGCGATAGCCGCGCCGATATTCCGATTGAAATGTTAAAAACTGCCATCAGGCATTGTTGTCCAAAATAAACTTTACATGCCTAATTTTGACAATATAAGTTGTTGATTTGTAAAGATAATGAAATGTTGACTGAAAACAGGTTCCAAATCAACGCTATACGTAGTCCAATCGCCAGAATCCGAAGGCGTCTATGGTTTTCCTAGCAGAAGCTGTGCAGGGCCGCTAATAGCTTCTTTTATCATGTTATGGAATATTTCTAGGTTGAAGAAACGCTTGCCATTCATAAAAATGCAGTCCAAGATAAAAACTATTTTGGACAATAGTCGACGTCAGGTTACTTTCATGGCATCTTATCTCCAGTCCAAGGGATAAATTATGCTCTTCCAAAAGATTAGCGCGTATTTATGTGGCTGTCAAGACCATCAATCGAACAAATTACACTTTGTAAATTGACTTTTACTTTCCTGAATCAAATTGACCTTCTCCCCAAAAAAGGTCAGCCAAAAAATTATAATTCTAGCAAAATTAATCTGAAGATGAGGATTTTGCCATGAAGAAAACGAGGTGCCGAAGTTTTTTTTGGGAGTGACGGGAAGGACTATAATTTCCCAGAAATCTTCTCGTTTGTCCTCGTCGTATGGGTGGTTTGGGTGTCAATCGCACTGACGGAGCTAACACGGCGACCGGTGTGCTTGTTATGACAACATTGGAAGTGTTGGCGAATGAACGATGGAGGAGGAAAATGTCAGATCCGCAGAGTAGCGCTTTGACCAAAAACGTGATACAGTGGAACAGAGCATCAGGGATGCTGGCGAATCCCAACGTGTTCGACATAGCGACCTCCGGAAGATATAATTGTACCGTAATCTGAAAAGAACCAGTGTTTCGCAAAATCCAGGCGTAAACTCTGTTGTCCGCAAATGGGAGGAAGATAGACTACTGGGGGAATGGAGGGTAAGAAGCATGCGGACAAAACAAAAACTGATATTGTCTGTTTTATCTGCTGGAACAACCCTGTTGATCCTTTTTGGCATCTATTGGGCTTATTCCACCATCATAAAGCCTGTTCCGACCGGGATTGAACAGGCGTTTAATCCTAGCGGGGATTTTACCCTTATGGATGACAGCGGAAAAGTTTTCCATCTCAGGGATAACCGGGGTAAAGTCGTTCTTTTGTTTTTCGGCTATACCTCTTGTCCGGGTAATTGCCCATGGACAGTTGCCAAATTGGCCAGGGCTCGTACTCTCCTCGGCGCGGCCAGTCAAAGGGTAATGACCGTTTTTGTAACGGTCGATCCACAACACGACACCTCTGCCAGGCTGAAAGAATATTTGACATGTTTCGACATGAACGCCGTGGGTCTGACGGGAACCAAAACGCAAATCGATAAAGTGGTTCACGCTTATAATGCGTATTATGAAAAGATACCCACCAAATCGGCGCTGGGGTATATTATCAACCACACCAATATCGTCTATCTCATCGACAAGCAGGGGAAAGTGCGTTATTTATTCCACCAGGATGACGATCCCGAAAAAATGGCCAAGGTTATCAGAGAGACGGCCAGCACTGGCACATGATGCGCGGGCTGGTGCTAAGCTCGCACCGTGAATATTGTGACGAGGGCCAACAATGCAGTTTGTAGTCTGCACCATTATTGCTGTAATCTTTAATAGCATCACGCGAAGCATCTGCCAAAAGCATTGAACAGTTGCATCGGCCCTTTGACGCGAATCCTTCTGAAGATTATCTCCTTGGACATTGTACTTTCTTTATGCAGCACCTGCAGCTAGGTTTTTGCATCTGCGTGCACTCGTATGTCCGGGAGTCCTGCATGTCCCCCTTTTATGCTGATTGTTTTGTCTTTGATAAAATAATGCACATCAAAAAGGTCCTTAAATGCTCAGGTTAATTGCGCACAGGTTCTAATATAAATAGTTTAGTTTACCGAAGTGTCAAAAAAAGAGTCATGCTAGTGAATCCTTATACAAAAATCTCGTGCGCTAATGAGGATGATCGGAGGCGTTCATTCATTAAAGTTCAATCACTATAAACCGATAAGAATACTGATATAACAACTCTTGGGAGGCATTATGTATCAGCGGCTTTCAGTAAATTTAGGCAATCTGCTCCTTTCTCTATCAGACTCTCTGGATCTTGTAGATTCGTCGATTGCCCTGCATCAACAGCGTGCCGCGTTCATATCATGGGAGATGGGAAAAGCCGCCGGTCTGGCCGACGACGCAATCGAACGGCTTTTTGCTGGAGGCCTGCTCCATGATATCGGGGCATTAGCTCCTGAAGAGAAGATAAGTCTTCACCAGTTCGAATCAAGAGATATCTTGACCCACTGCATAAGAGGAAGCGTCTTATTGGAAACAGTGCCTTGGCTTAAATCTTCTGCAAAGATCGTCAGGTTTCATCATCAGGAGTGGAATCGTTGGAATGAACCGATCACCAATCCCGCCGTCCTGGAATCACAGATACTTTTTCTAGCCGATTATCTTGAACGGATCATTCGACGAAACGTTTACATTCTTCATCAAAATGAACACCTTTCCCGGAACATAACCGAACTCGCCGGTACTTCTATTCATCCGGATGTTGTCGATTTGTTTCAAAAAATATCGCGCCGCGAGGAATTTTGGCTTGATCTTGTTTCGCCACGGCTCTATTCGCTTCTCCTGAACAATGGGCCGTACCGGCGTGTAGAGATAGACCCTTCGGCGATAACAGCTGTCGGTGAACTCTTTCGAAATATCATCGACTTTCGGTCTCGGTTTACCTCTACCCATTCATCAGGAGTCTCGGAATGTGCAGGCATACTCGCGGAACTCTTCGGTTTCAGCGATACTGAGGCAGATATGATGCGGGTCGCTGGAAATTTTCACGATATCGGCAAATTGGCGGTGCCGAACTCTATCCTCAATAAGCCGGACAAATTGACCAAGGAAGAGTTTGCCGTCATGCGTCAGCATACCTATTTTACCTATTCAATCCTGAACACGATCGGTGGCCTTCAGCATATCGCCGAGTGGGCGGCATTTCATCATGAGAGACTCGATGGTTCAGGCTATCCCTTCCACCATGAATCAGGCCGGATCGGTACGGGCGCAAGGATCATGGCAGTGGCGGATATATTTACGGCAATTGCCGAGGACCGGCCCTACCGCAAGGGCATGGGATACGAAGAAATCAAGAATGTCATGAAAAAGGTAGCAGACATGAATAACGTCGATAAGAGAATCGTTCGACTTGTGCTTGATAATTATCCCGATATTGTAAAAAAAGTGAAGGAACGCCAAGTGGTAACCAAGGAGTTTTACGAACGACAGTTTGCGGTAATCGATACAGTAACGGCAGATACATCGGGATATGCTGGTACGACTGACAACTTATGAAAATGAAGCAAGCTATTTTTTGTGGAATGGGGAGTGGAGCATCTGATCATTTTAATGTCGCGGGCATTCACTTGTTGCGTTAATAGCAATCATTAATGTTTTCTCCTTATTCCCGCTAGCCTAAACAGGCCTGAGCCAAACAGCCAGATGGCGGCTGGGATCGGCGTCGAAAATACATCAGAAAGTATATTGACGAGGACGGTTTTTTACCGTCCTCATAGTTTTTGATATCACGAGCGTGGTATTCTTGTAATCTCCCTCTCGAAGGGGGCGATATCTCTGGTGTGATGAGCTACACCAGTTGGATCGCATGTTTCTCCAAAACGATGGAAAGTGGGATTCTACCATTGCCATAAATAATGTCCATATGGTTACTGGCTACTAATGCGGATTGCCAATTGTATGACGATGGTGTTAATTCAGCATCACCACAATCACGCGACTTTAACAGATAATTCTTAAATAAACTCGACAGTGATCTTAGAAGGGTTGTCAACTTGAGGTTTTGAGTAGAAACTCACAAGCGCCAGGATGTATTGCCGTCTTATTTAATGGTATAAAAAATAAAGATATGAATTGGAATAAAGTGACCTAAAATGGCTTAAAAACCATCCAGTAAACATTAATCATGGGTAGAATTGTGGCGATTATTCCAAAAACGGTCCAAAGCCGGCCGAGGCGCCAGTACATTCGCGGGATATCGCTTCCTTCGGTAAAAGCTTTGGCGATACGTGCCAGTTTAATCTGAATTGGTATAAGGATGAGCACCCAGATTATTCCTGATATAATGAACAACCAAAGTCCCCACCCAAGCCAACGTACGTTCCAATAATCCATGTTGAGACGACGGGCATTTAAAATTCCAGTAATGAAAATTAACAGTACTCCACCTGTAGTGAAAACGATGTCAGTCAATGTAACTTGCCGCTGTGCATAGGCTATCAGCATGGACTGCTTTGTTCGATCGGCCATGGTTTTCCACCATCCGGTGATAATGATATTACCGAGGAAAATTACAACTCCTAAAATATGAAGACTTTTTAGAAGGAGATATGTGTTAGTCATTCAAGCATTTTCCCTTTTAAAAAAATGTTAAATAATGATCATGGCCCAAGTTCTAATTCAGGCTTGCTACTTGTACTCTGCGGAACCTATTAACTCAACTGCTTCACATTCCAGGCAGAACAGTTGACTAAAAAATGCGAGCGGAATTATTCATTTTTTCATGAATTCCGCGTCTCCCAGCCACACCTACAACTGTGTAGTTTTTAAACTTCAAACTGTCCTCAGATTCTCGAAGAAACTTGCCGATCAAACGTTCGTTTGCCCCTTACGGGGACGACATGATTTTCAGAAGGTAAATTTCTATTAAGGTATTTGGATAAACTTTAATGCCACGCCGATAAGTGCGGCCTGCTCTTTGCTCATCTCGCCCAAGCTATCACGTCGTTCTGTCATGCGTCGGAAGCGAGTGAAATCTGTAGGCAAACCCTCTGTGTCGACGAGATAAGCAATTTTTTGGATGATCACCCTGATGTCTTCCGGATGTTTTATCCGGCCTTTGATCTTTGGAAAATATTTCACCTTCATCCGAGCTCTGGCGCTATCGAATTCGACATCTGTCACTCGGTGCATCGCGAGGATAACGTAATCGCCGAGTGATTGCCAAAAGATTTCATCGTGATCTTTCCAAGACGGAAGGTAAAAGCGCAATAAGGCAGGTTGCTTTTTCCCGTTTGGCGTTATGTTCTTATAAAGAACGACTGGAAAACTATCTATCTCCTTATGATCGATCTTTTCTAGCTTCTCAAACAGATTTATTCTTTGCTGTTTGCGAAAAAGTTTATCGATCTGATCTAAAACGCCGCCCTGTCCAAGACCGTCCTGAACTTTCTCGAGTACTGTTGTTAATGAGTTTGACATTGTCTGACTCCTTAATATTATTCTAAACTGTAGCAAACCGCCTAGCTGTCAGATGGAGATCATTGTTAGTACGGCCGGGAAACGCTCTCCATGCAGTCTTTGCGCCATTAAAAATCACTTGACCGCCAGTTTTGACATTCGTTGCATATATTTCTATTGCTACTTCCCAATTCCAACAAACCACTCTGAGACCTTTCTTACTATCTTATCATAAGCACATGTAATAGTAGTGCGACAGTCATTAAATCCCTACTCGGAAGTCACGTTGGAATAGTGACATTATGTTTAATTTGTTAGCCGGCTTAAAGAAGATCTAACTACTGAGAATTGCAACTTGTAAATTAAAGTGTTTCAAAAGATGATATACATAATATATGCAGGGAGCATTCAATGCTGCAATTATGAAGGTATTTCACCATCTTTCAACCTCATTTATTGCCAGGGACCTCTCTGCTTTATAATTGAATTACGAGATCCTCACCATACTCTGTTGATCAGGAACCTACCTTAATTTTATTGCTTTACTCGCGTGTTGTATACCTGCCGGTGAAATAGGCCGCTCAAAAAAGAACAAAAGATAGTCAAGTTCCAAGGGGGATGTTCGTGAACAAGGTGTAACTCTTCTCGAACACAGGTGCCACAATGAAAAGATCCATCCCCGCGACAACTACAGGAAAACCACTACCGTTTTCAATGGGCTTGCGAGGGGGGAAAATAATTAAAGTAAAATGGCGATATCGGCGCGAAGCCAACGGGCGCTCCGACTGCGTGAGTAACGAGAGTTGTCGTCGTAGAAAGGTGTTGATGGCCGACACTACGAGCAATCCGCAGTATGTCCAGCCTGCAAGTGCGTGAGCAAAGACAACAGACGTCGTAGACAGGCTTCACCCAGACAAAAATAACTTGACATTACCAAAATAATTTGGTAAGATCGCAGATATGGATGGGTAACGGGTATGAGAGACTTACTCATAGGTGTCTCATACTGTAAAAGATAAAAATATTCATACTTGTCTAATCGTGCCAAACTTAATAAATCAAAGAGGATGAGAGGAGGTTACAACTGAAGGATATTGTCGTCGTATTAAGTGAATTATTAAAAACAAGGAAACTATATTTATCTTAATCACATTCAAGTATTCCGCTGTTAATCGCCACGTACTTTTGGCAAACCCGGTGAAAATCGGTGACGCAAAGCTATAGGGGCTTCGGTTTAAAACCATGCTAGCCAGCTGCCAGACATGAATGTCTATTCTTTCCGTCGCCATTTTTGCCTTACTTCAGCACTCACAAGGAGGCAAAATGAAAACATTCGATTCCAAATTTAATATTTTTCTTTCTTTTTTGATGATGTTTGTTCTAGCTGCATGTGGCGGAGCCGCGTCGGAAAATACTGCAACATCTGGCGTTAGCGAAAATTCCGCAGCGGACCAGATTATCGCGACTCCGACATCTCACTCAGTCCCACTGAAGGAAATGGATTGTGAAGCTGTTCGTCCGCTGCAAGGAACCGGTATCGGCGGTACCCTTAGCCCGGCTGATCTTCGAACGCACTACAATCTCCCGGCAACAACAAAGTTAAATGGAACGAACCAGACGATCGCCATTGTCGATGCGCCTGGATCTTCGACGATTGCCACCGATCTCAACGCATTTAGCTCATACTATAAATTGCCTGTTTGCAACACCAGCAATCCGTGTTTTGAGGAAATAAATCAGAGCAATGGTGCTACAAACAGCGGCTGGGCTGTTGAAATCAGCCTGGACGTAGAGTGGGCACATGCCATCGCGCCGAATGCAAAGATACTGCTGGTAATAGCTAAGAGTTCATCGTTTTCCGACATGATGACTGCTGTAAACACAGCGGCAAGCGAACCCGGCGTGGTGGCTGTAACTATGAGTTGGGGAACTGCTGAATTTATTACGGAAACCGCTACGGCATATGATGCTATATTTCAGAAATATCAGGCAAAAGGTATAACATTTATAGCCTCCTCTGGCGATGCTGGTGACAATGGTACAAATCAGTCATGGCCGGCAGCGTCTCCTTACGTGACCACTGTAGGCGGGACATCCATCAAAAGCTTGCTGGCGTCTTCTGCCCCAACGCCGGCCACAGAGGTAGTTTGGATTGATAGTGGCGGTGGCGCAAGTATGTATGAAACGATGCCAAATTACCAGAAAGCGTACCTAGCCGGGACGACAGTACTTTCTGAGAGTAATGGCAAGCGTGTTTATCCAGATGTTGCTTATGATGCTGATCCGAACGCCAGTCCGGTAGGTGTATATTCCAATGGCGATTGGTATGCCGTTGGCGGGACAAGTGCGGGCTGTCCACAATGGGGAGCAATTATGGCTTTGGTTGCCAATTACCGCGTTGTGGCTGGCAAAACCACGCTACAAAGTTTGGTCGAAAATACTGCTGGCGGGTTTAATGGGGTAATCTATCAAGTCAAGCTTGAATCGACCAGTTTTTTCGAAATCACAGAAGGGTCTGACGATACTTCGTCCAGACCGTGCGCGTTATGCACGGCTTCCGATGGATATGATGCATCAACTGGTTTGGGTGTCCCCAATGTCACCAAATTGCTCAGTTTTTTTTGAGGTTAACAATGCATCATGGGAGCAGGCAGAGATAGAATGGTTTTCATTGGCTACGTGACTGCGCCTGTTTCTTTATAATAAATCGGAGGTGCCGTTATGCATAAAGCCCTCAATTCCAAAGCACTCCTGATAGTGCCAACCAGACGTAGAGCCGAAGCAGGTCAATATTTTCGGTTCGATTCGGAATGTTGAAGCGCATCGTTATGGAGAAGACTAAAGTTCCGCTGACGATCAAGGGGATCGCCCTATTTGCCGCCGGTGGTGGACGCGTCACAATGACGGCGGTGACATCAATTCAGGCGTGCCGCCGTTTCCGGACAGCGTTTTCGGTACCGTCAAGTTAAATAGGACTCCGCTTGACGGCGCTTCCAACACAGTCTTCGACACCTGTACTAACTCTATATGCCGCGTAACGACAACCGATGCGTACATTAACTACACTTATACCGGCATGCAGACCTCGGACATTCGAGCGCTTTCTTCTTGCGGAGCCAGCTAGTTCAGGTTAAACTTTCTTCGCGAGGTATGCATCCATGACCCTGGCCGAATATACCAGGGCCGCTCCGGCGTTCACGGCGATTGCAACCCCGAGCGCTTCCATGATCTCTTCCCGCGTGGCCCCATTCTTAATTGCGGCATCCGTATGCGTGACGATGCAGCCGTCGCACTGGCGGGTAACACCTACCGCCAGCGCAATCAGTTCGCGGGTTTTGGGATCGAGTTTCCCGAGTTTCGCAGGAGCGCTGCTGAGGTCGCGATACCCCCGGACCGTATCAGGATTGATCCTACCGATGTCTGCTATAGTGGCAGCGAGTTGTTTATGATAATCATTCCAATCAAGCATCATGGTCTGGTCCTCCCTTGTGCGTGGGGCATCCGAAATATAATAGGTAATCTATCTGTGTCACCCTGCTACTTGTTGATGAATCTTAATTGAATCTTGCACCGCGTTCCTCATTGCCTGTATATGTAAAGATCAGGAAGAAGACACGAGAGCATGTGAGCAAGCGAATTAAAAATGCGCGTATTTGTAAAATCCCAGCCGTATAATATTTAGCTCATCTATGTTCATTCTATGGGGAATGAGACTCCGGACAAGCGAGCACATTCTGAAAGATATCTATCCTGCGTAGCGGCATCTGATGCTGACGGGTGAAAATTCCGATGTTTATGATGATAAAAATATTTTCCTGAGACCAAAGCTTCCCTTTCCTGGCTAGTAGCCAGCCAAACCTGTGTTTTAGGTGCTTCTTCTAGGCTATCGGGTGCGCCCGGTCCACCCATCTTAGTGGCCACCCAGCCAGGTTCCAGTGCATTGGATAATACGTTGGGCCATTTACGAGCAACAGCAAAGGCAAGGATGACATTATGTAATTTAGAATCGGCGTAGGCGCTGGATCCATCCCAAGGCCTGGTGTTCCAGGTCAAATCTTTCAAAGTGGGGTCGCCACTTCGATGCATGCCTGAACTAATATATACTAACCGGTTTGGTTTTTTGATAAGGCATGTCAGAATGTATGGGGCTAATGAATTTATGGCAAAAACATGCGGTAAACCATCAATAGTCTGGATGCGATTTGTTTCACGATAGCCAACACCTGCATTATGGATAATGGCTTCAAATAGGCCTAGCTCATTTACCTGCTCCGCAACGTGTTTCGTTTCAGCAATACTGGCAAGATCACCAAATACGGCGGTTTCAGCTCTGGGAACACTGGATAATGCTTCTTTAGCCCGAATTTGATTACGGGCATGTAATACTACCTGGTGGTCATTTGCAACCAGTAATCGAGCAGCCATTAGACCTAGTCCATCGGCCGAGCCAGTAATAAATATCTTTGCCATAAGAATCCCGTGTTATTTAGATAACGAAGGTTCATTAATAACAAAATGCAATAATCAATTTATTTTCCTTCAATCGGGTATCTTGCCTTTTCCCATTCTATCCAACCGCCCTTCAGTGCATAAACGCTAGGATGGCCCATCTCTATAAGTTGGAGTGCCACACGGGCACTAGTTCCCTCGTCATGTCAAGCGCAGTACAGAACAATCGTTTTCTTTTTAATGTATTTCTTGGCCCATGATGCGACATTCTGTGGATCTTCCCTAACCGCACCTCTGATCTTGGAGTTGCTCTTTCCCCAATCGTGTTCTGTTCGAACATCTATAATGACGATATCTTTGTCGCTAAATCGCATCCTGAGTTCCTCTTTTGACATTCTTGGAGCATCAGACGGTGCGACTGCGAAAGTCAAAAGCGAGCTAAATAATATTAGGATCATAAAAAGACCAAATATGAATTTTTTAATCATGCATGCCTCCTTTGAATGTTCCCAGAATACCCAATTCCGGGAATCCATCACATATTGAACATGAAACATGACACACAGTATTTCATGTCATAGATGAATAAAGCGAGAAGTTTTGTTGCTCAATAGGGAAAAGTATAACCGAATTTCTCTGCAAGATAAAGCAGAAAAGAAGGGCATTCTAGCATACGCAGATTTCATAGAGCATTGAGCACAAAAAGTTCCAACTGACAATCTTCACTTCTTGGGATTGCTAACGCCTTTCGACCAACACGTACTGTTTAGGCTTCTTTCTGCAAAAAGGCAAGAAGCAGACAAAAGCCTAAACATTGTTAAAAAGGATGCTAATACCTCCTGTAATTTGCAACGTCCAATGTGGGCGGGTTACAGAGGCAAAAAGGAGGAACTTTGCCATCAGAAAATATGCAAAAAAATAAAAGGGTCAAATTGCACTATCGTTTCAAATTTTTTTGCAAAACGTTTATCAGTTGTCGCACGTAAAAACATTATGATAGATAATACTTTCTATATATATTTTCAATCCTTTTTTATCGTTTTATTAATATTGACACCTATGTATGTATAATCTATTCTATAAATATATTACTACTTAATTTACTTCCACCATCCCGTGCTGTGACAGGGGAATATCATCGCGCAAGACGCAGGGGTGCGAGCTCAGAAGTTGCAGGTTGTTTCTTGCCTTCATGATGTCTCAGATTTCATACCGCAGATAAGCTGCGGCATTAATATGTTCTCGATCGACTAACGGAAGCGTCAGACATCTAAATTGATTCAGGTACATTTGGATGAAGGATGCTTATTTGAAGTTTGGCTAAGGATTAAATAATCGAGACACCAAAGACGGGAAAACCCGATTATGAGGGACGATCAAAATATAAAACAGCAATCCATTGATGATCTGGGCGAGCTACGCCGGATGATCGCCGATGCGGAAAAGGCTCTGACTGAGGAGAAAAAGATCTCGGATACGATGATAAATAGTCTGCCGGGGATTTTTTACCTTTTTGACGAACAGGGCAGATTCCTACGCTGGAACAGGAACCTTGAGCTTGTTTCAGGCTACTCAACGGCGGAAATATCAAGCATGCATCCCCTGGATTTTTTTGAGGGTGAAGACCGACGTATTGAAGAAGAACATATCCGCGAAGTATTCCAAAAAGGTCCAACGACCTCGGAAGCGGAGATCGTTTCGAAAGATGGACATAGGACCCCCTTCTATTTTACCTGCAGAATGATCGCTGTCGGTGATAGAAGGTGCGCTATCGGAATGGGGATAGATATCGCCGAGCGGAGGAGGGCGGAAGAATCAGTCAGACTGCTTAACAACCAAAACGAACTTATCTTGAATTCGGCAGGGGAAGGGATCTATGGTGTAGACCTAAACGGCAATTCGACGTTCATCAACCCTTCCGCGTCAAAGATGATCGGGTGGGAAGCTGGGGAACTGAGCGGTAAAAGGCAGCATGATCTCATGCACCACTCGAAGCCGGACGGAACGCCTTATCCCAGTGAAGAGTGCCCGATCTACGCAGCGTTTAATGACGGAAGAGTCCATCACGTAACTGACGAGGTATTTTGGAGAAAAGATGGCACGTGCTTTCCTGTCGAGTATACCAGCACCCCTATTATGGAGAACAACAGACTGGTCGGTGCAGTAGTCGTGTTCAGGGATGTGACGGAGCGAAAATACGTTGATGAGGAAATAAAGAAGAACTATGAAAGGCAGACTGTATTAAACTCCCTTCTGAACCTCTCGCTGCAGGATGTGCCCCTCGAAGAGATGCTCAGGCGCGCACTTGAACTTATCCTTTCGATCCCTTGGCTCGTCGTTCAATCGAAGGGGCACATATCCATCGTCGAACATGACCCCGGCATGCTCGTGTTGAAGGCCCAGAAAGGATACACCGAAGGATTGCACAAGACCTGTGCTGTCATCCCCTTCAGCAAATGTATCTGCGGCCGCGCGGCATTATCAAAAGAGATCGTCTTTGTCGACCGCGTTGATGAACGTCATGATATTTGCCACGACGGGATGACACCTCATGGCCACTATTGCGTCCCGATCATATTCAGTGACAATGTAATTGGCGTGATAAATGTGGTTGTAAACGAAGGACACAAAAGCACTGACTGGGAGAAAGCATTGCTGTTGGCAGTTGCAAATACCCTGGCGGGTATTATTGTTCGCAGGCGCGCGGAGGATTCCCTCCTGGAGAGCGAACGAAAATTACAGGCCATCACCGATGCAGCTTCCGATGCCATAGTTCTGATTGACGATGAAGAAAAGATTGTCTACTGGAACTCAACGGCGGGCAAGATGCTCGGCTATCAACACGAGGAGGTCGCGGGACAGAGTATCTCAGTCGTTATTCCACCAAGGTATCGGGAAGCACATGTCATAGCATTTCGCCGATTTGTTGAGACAGGGCAGGGAACATTACTGGGAAAGACGTATGAGGTCGCGGCACTCAAGAAAGATGGATCCGAAATCCCTGTTGAACTCTCTATTTCTGCTGTCCGACTAAAGGGCAGATGGCATTCCGCAGGAATCATCCGAGACATCTCAGACCGGAAAAGGCTCGAGCAGCAACTTCTGCAATCTCAGAAGATAGAGGCTGTTGGCCAGCTTGCCGGTGGGATCGCCCATGACTTCAATAATATTCTCTCGGCCATCGTCGGCTACGGAGACATTCTTCGCATAAAAATGAAGCCTGATGACCCGCTTCGCGTGAATGTCGAGCACGTGCTGGATGCTGCAAAACGGGCAAGTGACTTGACGGCAAGCCTTCTCGCCTTTAGCCGACAGCAGATTCTGCACATCCGACCTATCAATTTAACCATGGTTGTCCGGCAATTCGAACACCTCCTGAGAAGGGTTATCGGTGAAGACATTGAACTTAAGACAGTATTCAAACAGGACGCTGTGACGGTCAATGCAGATAGTAGTCAACTGGAGCAGGTGTTCATGAACCTCGCGATCAATGCGCGGGATGCGATGCTGAATGGTGGCTCCTTTTTCATCGAGATAGGCACGGTTGAACTGGACGATGCCTTCATTCGGGCTCAGGGTTATGGCGAGCGGGGGCGGTATGCACTTGTGTCGGTAACAGATACGGGGATTGGGATAGATGAGACGACGCGGAAAAGAATCTTTGAACCATTTTTTACGACGAAGGAAGTGGGGAAAGGCTCGGGCCTCGGCTTATCGATTGTATACGGGATAATAAAGCAGCATCATGGCTACATCAATGTTTATAGTGAACCGGGAAAAGGGACAACGTTCAAGATATATCTTCCTCTGTGCGAAAGAGAGGCTGAAAGACGACCTTTGACTGCTGACAACCCACAAGAGAAATTACCAAGGGGGACGGAAACCGTGCTGGTCGCCGAGGATGATAAAACACTGCGGAAGCTATCCCATACGGTGCTCGAGGAGTTTGGTTATACAGTGATTGAAGCGGAGGATGGGGCAGACGCCGTGAACAAGTTTATCATGCATAAAGACATCATCAAACTCGTTATCCTTGATATGATCATGCCAAAGAAGAACGGCCGAGAAGTTTATCAAGAGATAAAAAAGGTACAGCCTGTGATAAAAGCACTTTTCGTAAGCGGATACTCGGCTGATAAGAGAATTTCCGAGGATCTCCTGGATAAAGGCATAGAATTTCTTATGAAACCGCTCTCACCGATGGTCCTACTAAAAAAAGTGAGAGATGTACTGGATTCATAATGAGTGTCGCATAGAGGGTGCCCGCAAGGGTTTTGCTATATATCTCTTTAGTCGGGTCATATTGAATGCTTGCGGTCGGTAGAATTACGACACTCTAGTCGAAGAACTATTCCAGTGAGATTGTTGGGGAATTGTAGAACTGCCAGGAGAATAGCATTTCTGAAGGCGACACCGAAACACAGAACTCGGATGGATTCGCATCAGATAAATCGCGGTAATATAGCGAATGTGTTCATCTTCCCGCATGTAATATGCGCACTCAAAAAGATTAAAAGTGACCCGATAAATGTTATTTCAAAGTGCGATATTTTTCGGCTAATTCTGCTGCTGTGCCAGCATTTAAGTCATCACCGGCGGCCCGATACGCTTCGGCTAAATGTTGGTACGTCTCGGCTAGGTATGTAGAATTGCCCTTTGGCAGCAATTCCACTGCTTCTTTCAGCGCAGATATCGACTCCGGGATTCTGCCCAGCCGCAGATAAACCACTCCCATTGTATCCAGGTAGTAGGCCCGGTGTTCCGGGGTCTCCGTAATGGCTTTCCTGATAAGAGTCTCGGCCTTGTCTGTACTGGTGTGCTGCTCCAGATAGACCCAGCACAGATTGTTATAGATGTCCCCGTTTTCCGGCTGGAGCTTTATGGCCTTCTTGTATGCGGACTCTGCATCGGAATAATTCTTCATCCGGAAAGAAAGATCGCCCAAAAGCAGTAGGGAAGTCGTGGACTTTGGGTCTTTTTTGAGCGCAGCGCGATATTGCTCTGCGGCAAGATCGTATTTCTGCTGAGACTCATAGATTCCACCGAGCTTGTTATGCTCCTCGACCGAGAGTGGATCATTAAGAATAATGACCCTTGGAAGTGAACAACTAGAAATGAAGATTAACGCCAGGACGTAAGTGATTGTCGCATATGTGCGGATTTCGGATGAATAGTTATTGCACATGACGAGTCCCGTCTGACCTGGGTTCGATCTTGAGCATCCAATTACCCGCCCTGGCCCACTCCTTGTTGAATTTATCATAGCCGATCAGACTGTTCGGCGTCGAACCGTCATGGCATATGACAATGTCATGAACATCGTCATATCCGATCGCCGTTATATAGTGCGGCTGATGATAGAGGCTGAACCCGAGGTCGAGCAGGCAGATGACTGGAGTTCCTTTACGGATAGCAAATTTTAATTCCGCGAGCGTCCCAGAGGAGGAAATTGTTTCGAATCCCGCTTTGCGAGCAAAATCTTCCATGTCCATCGGTAGTGTACCGCCGAGCTTAGGGAGATAGACTGTTGCGGTAATGGTCTTCAGACTTACTGGATGGCCCCAAAATGCGAATATGCTTGCGAGAGCTGCCGGACCGCAGGTGGATTCACTTTGCCGATAAAAGGGTACGTTTTCTATATAGTGACCGCGTGTTTTCAGACCCGGCCACAAATCAGCGAAATTCCTTTTGGCGCATCCCGTTGGGAAACTAACGATCAAAAGAAGCGAGAAAAGAATAACGGGCCATGCGCATGTTATATCGTGTACGCGGCCCATAGGATTATGGCGTTCCATCTATCTGATCTCAACACGATGCTGAAGCAGGTAGACGAGAACAACAACGAGAAGAGCCACGACAAGAAGGCCTACGATCAACCCGCCGACGTCCCCTCCCGCCTGAAGTGATGCTGTGTGCGTCGCGAGTTGACTTATCTGCTCGTCGGACATCGTATTGATTCGTGACATAACTTCCTCGGGGGAGAGTCCATAATCCAGAAGTTTTTGCCTCACGATCTTCGATTCAAGCGCAGTCCTTATCCTAACCATGTCCGCAGTTCTACCGGCTGACATTATCGCCGCGCCGGAAACATCCTGATGTGGTGCAGCAGGGAGGAACATTGCCTCAGCCGGCTGAGCGAAGGTAGAAACCGCGATGAGCGCTGCTACCAGATAGAGTATGAGCGGCTTTGCATAGAACGCCTTGAGCATACCATTCATCTTGATTACCTCCAATTCTAGCGATAACCTTGCTACTTCGTGATTATCACTCTGTGACCCGTGGTCTCAAGTACGACAATTGTGATAATCGCCACAAGGAGGAGAAATATCACGATGCCAAGACCATCGTCTGCACCTGCCTGTAGAGAGTCCAGGTTTGCGGCAAGCTGATGTGTCTGTGCGTCAGAGAGCCTGTTGATCCGCGCCTGGGCATTATCCGCGGTGAGTCCGAAATCCATGAGCCGTTGTCTGATCAGGTTCGACTCGAGCGCTTTCTGAATGGTGTCCAAGTCGGCTTTTCGGCTCGTTGTCATCTGGTTGGCGGGAATGAACATCGCCCAACCCTGCACGGGCAGGGTGAGGGTAAACATCGCAAGCATCAGATAGGCAGAAAGCAATTTCATGAATGTATTTTTCCTCATGAGTTTGCCTCCTTTCATAAGTAATTACCATGTCGAATATTTAAATACCCAAACTTACTATTAATTTAATTATACCAGTGTTCACTCAAACCAGAGCACTCGTGCAAGAACTTTTTTTCATCCTACTTTTTCTAAGCGAGCCTTTCATTTACACCTGTGATGCGATGATGGTGAAATTCGTGTTTTCCCATATCCCAGTCTTTACCTAATACGTAAATGCTCCCTTACCCAAGAGGGTTGGCGGATTGTAAGACTGCACAAAAAGCCCTGTCAGAATTCAAAGGGCAGACCACTTCGATCCTTTTGGATGCGAATTTTAGTTACCGCATTGATCGTCGGCTTTATTTATTGACATAAACTTCCAATTCTAAACATTTCTCTACTGATCACATAGCGGGACCTCGTGCCCTTTCACATATCCTGCCTTCTCGCTCCATGTGATCACAAGCTTCTTGGAATTAGCCAGAGGCACGTTGCCGCGATTTCCAAGAGTGTCTTCTACTGTACGGGTGCCGCGGACATGCCTCTTTAGTTTTCAAAAAACTTTTGACAGAACCTCCATTGCGTCGAGGTTGGTTCTCTTCATGCCACTCACTGCGATCAAGGAGCTGTAACCGTCCGCGGTGCCGAGCGGTTCAGGTTTTCTTCAAAATTCTGAACAAAGAGGTGATCAAGAATCTGGACAGTCAGGATGATCGACAAAGCGCTGTTCAACCTTCTCTTCAACAGTGAGTTGGAGGAAAGCAGCTTCAAAATCCATCGCGATGCAAGGACTTGTCGATAACTGAAAATGCCGCTTTTCGCGATGGCTTCACGGCTGAGATATTTATCGAAAAGGGTTTCTAGCCCGGGCCATCGCCCCTTTTCGATCCACAGAGGTGGGGCGGAGTAGGGCCATTTCTTCCGTGAGCAGATAGCCTCGGTGAGTCGCTCCCTGAAGGCTTCGCGCAGAATATATTTCTCCACGCCGTTACGAATCTTGAAACGGTCCGGGATGCGGCGCGCCGCTTCAAAGAGATGGTGGTCCAGGAAAGGAGTCCTGCCTTCAATGGAATGTCCCAATTCAGGTCGGTCGCCAAGGACAGTGAGCAGGTAAGGGGCGAGCATGTTCTTGATCCAGGCATATTGCATTTTCCTCGCCAATGGCCGCCCTTCCGTCTGATCCCGATCGATGCGCTTCACAAGCCTCTCAAGGGGATGGCGTGCGGTAAGCCGGGGCCTGTGTTTCCTGTCGAAAAAGCCGAGAACGAGTTTTTGAACTTTCGGCGACAGCGTAAAAACGTAGTCCGGCATGGGGACGAACCCGAGTGTTTCCAGCATCCCACCTGTCTGCGAGCGCTTCGGCGCCTCTTGCCCTTTCAGCTTGTTTACCATCTGATCGAGGAGCGACCCTTTCCCCGACTGGAAAATGATGTACCCCAGGAACACCTCATCAGCACCCTCCCCGGTGAGGATGACTTTTACGTGCTTGCGCGCGAGACTCGACAGCATGAATTTTCCGACGCCGTGGAAGTTGCTAAAGGGCAACTCCGTCACCCAGATACAATCCTCAGTATTTGCCAGGAGTGCTTCAGGACCGCACTCGATGGAGTGGAACTCCGCCCCAATCTGCGCCGCCATCTCCCGCGACAGCCGGTCTTCATCGAATGCCTCGTCCTGTGGGAAGGAGATGTTGAAAGCCAGCACCTTTTCGCGGTGATATTCGGCAACCGTGGCTGCGACGATTGCCGAATCGATCCCCCCGCTGAGATAGACGCCTACGGGAACGTCGGCTCTGAGGCGCAAGCGTACGGCCTCGTCGAATTTCTCCCGAACCATTGCAAGGCAGCGGTCAAAATCCGTTTCGTCCACTGCGTCCTTTTCTGGCGGCAGATCACAGTCCCAGTAACGCTTCATTTCGTGCGTGCCTTCTCTTAGGTTCGCAACGAGCAGACATCCTGGTGGGACGGCTTCGACCGCCTCGAACATCGAGTCAGGGATCACCATGCTGAAAAAATCGCGTATGGCTTCAATGCTGAGCCGGGGAGTGAGCAATCCAGTTGCCATCATTGCCTTGGCCTCCGATGCAAAAATCAGACGTCCCTCCTGATCGTTGAAGAAAAGCGGCTTAATCCCGAATCGATCTCGGACAGCCAGCAATTTTTGGTTGCGCCGGTCATAGAGGAGGAAGGCAAACTCACCACGGAGGTGATCGACAAAAGCGAGGTCGTATTGCTGGTACAAATGGATAATCACTTCGGAGTCGCTGCCGGTGCGGAACACGTGACTGTGAAAGATCAGATCTTCGCGCAAGCGCTCGAAATCGTAGATCTCACCGTTACAGACGAGGACGATATCCCCGTCCTCTGAATACAGGGGTTGGGCCCCGGTCGCCAGGTCGATGATGGAAAGCCGCGCATGTCCCAGGGCCACGGGGAATTCGGGGTCAAGGAACGTCCCGCTGCCGTCTGGTCCGCGATGGTGCATCGAATTGATAGCTCGCTGCAGTGTCTGTTCGGAAACGGAATGGCCCATCACCCCCACGATCCCGCACATATCACACCTCCCATGGAACTTGGTCTTTCTTGGGATTCGCCCTACGCGCAGCGAGGGGAGAACCACATTGAGCAGACCCCCTAGATAAATCCGGTTTTTCGGTGTTATTTAGTTTAGTAGTGAACTTGCTTATCACCTATGGTGCTTTCGACCATATGCTTGTTTTCCAGTGAGGCAACCTCTTTGATAAGGGATTCTATTGGTAAACGTTAATAATTTTCCAAAAGAAATTTTCAATGAACCAAAAAATTTGTAACATCAACACTCGAGGAAGAGATATATTAATTAGGGGATAGATGACCAGATCAGGATAGCAGGCAAAATATTTATTTGTAATCTACCCAAGACAGTAATCTCCTGCCAGGAATGTATCTTATAGTCTCTTTTATCGCACCAGGTGCATCCGCTGGTGCACCTGGATGCGCATTCCCTTCGCATAACCACTCGCCATGTAATCTGTTGTGTGCATAATTGCGAGACGGCCCATCCTGTCGAGAGCAATGAGGCCGGCCTGGCCGTGAATGCGAAGCAGGCCTTTTAGAGCTGCACGTGCTGCTGAAGCGGGTGTCCCATCCACCATCAGCAAACAAGTCTCTTTTGCGAGGGATCTTCTCAGGATGTGTTCTCCTGACCCGGTGCAGGAAACGGCACCGCTCACGTTCTCCGCGTAGGTTCCGGCGCCGATGATCGGCGAGTCTCCCACCCGTCCGGGGAGCATTGCGTAGGTTCCGCCGGTGGATGTTCCCGCCGCCAAATTTCCTCTTACATCCAGCGCAACTGCTCCCACGGTCGAGAAATATTTCTGGTAGAGCCGGACGACCTCTTGTTCCCGCTGAAGAAGCTTCTTCAATTTCTCCCGCAATTCCTTTGACGGCCTGGGAAGCCGCGCAAGACCTCTTGCGATCCTGCACGCGCCCATATCCGTCATGAGCACATGCGGGGTGTTCATCACCCTTCTTGCCGCCTGGATGGGATTGCGAAAGCCTTCAAGACCGGCAACTGCCCCAGCTTTCATTTCTGTTCCTTCCATAAGCGAGGCATCGAACCTCTGTACGCCATCGAGCTGCAGCACTCCACCCAGTCCCGCGTTGAACATACCAGAGTTCTCCATGACGGTTACTGATGCGACTACAGCGTCAAGGCTACAGCCCCCGTTCAAAAGGATCGTGTAGCCTTTTGCAAGAGATTCTGCCAAGACATCGAGAGACGGTTTTTTTGGCGGCTTATATCCAGCGCCACCGTGCACGAGGAGTACCGGATTCGCTTTCATAGCTCGAGCGTACAATAACGGAAGGGAAAAGGCAAGAGGAGTTCAGGTTGATTTCGCGCCAAAAAAATCGGAAGGGATGACCCATAATTTCAGAGTGAAATGTTTATTTGCCAATACTGGCAACTGCTGCGAAGTACAGGAAGTCATCAAACTTCTCCAATCCCTCCTTCAACTGAGTCGACAACTAACTTTTCTGCAACTGCAAGGATCTTTTCCGCTGTCTTCTCAATAACTTCATCACACGTTTTTGCCTTTGACAGAATAAAATAACTTTGTTTTTCGAGAAAGCTGATGATTTGTTCATGCTTGATCTTATTTTCATCGAAATGAATTAATGCGCTGCCGATAACAGCGTTGGTTTCTACCGATGTTATTCCTTCCAATTTTTGTATCGTATTTCCGAATGTCGCCGCATTCTGCGGATTACTGTGGATGAACGGAGTTTGAATTCTTATTCTCCCGTGCACGTAATGGTAATAATAATCCATGAAAACCTCGCCTTCATATTTTGCACTGCACTGAATTGTGTGTTAGGCAAATCTGTGCTCATTATACTACAATAAACTTATAAAAACACTAGGCAATGGTCAATCCCTTTTTGGACGACCAGCATATTTATATTCTCCTCTAAGGATATGGCGTTCGCATCTTTGACTCAGCACCAGATATTGTATCGGGTGGAGAACTGGAATTTTGACGATGATGAATGAAGGCTGACGCACTATGAGTTCCAAGGAACTGAAACTTCAACAGCTACAGATAAGACATCGCGTAGAACGTTACAGGCGATAAACTTCATCTCTATTAAACTCAGATGCGCGACCTTCCACAGTATCTAAGACGAGACGAGTGGTAGGTTAAACTTTCCAAAACAATAATGATTCCACCGCATCCAATGCAAAAACAGGAATATGCAATTTATCGTACACTTCTTTTCGCTCCGCAAATGAATCGTCAATAAACACAGCGTTCATATTTGTAATGTAATCGCATTTCCTTTCGTTTTCACGCAAGACAAATATTTCATCAAACAACAGCTCGCTAATTGCGAATGTCTTCAGACTCTCCTTAACATCCTGGTTATGCTTGGAAAGCAGAACTATTTTTTTACCCATGTTTCTTGACTGATAAAGAAACTTCATGATATTTGTATTTACCGAATTATTGATAACGACCGTGTCATCAAAGTCAATATATACGCAAGAATAATCCAGGGTTATTGAATATCTTGCAAATAAAGCACGATCTATTTCTATGTCAAGATTGTTGCGAAAACAACTTACGCCAATTCCCATCCTGTCAAATAAGCTTAACTGTATGAAGTTAACGCCGTCTGCTCTAAATAGCGCCATTGTTCCTGCAATTCTCGGAGCAATTTCCATTAAAACAAGCTCGCCGCTGGCTCGTTCTTTAACCTGATAAAACCAGACACCTCGAAATGATAGTGTCTTATTTATAATTTCTCCAATCTTTTGGAATCGAACATCAGTCACCTCCTTTGAATTTACACTGATGCCGTTATTAATCCTTGATCTTTCTCGTCCTGCGATAAATAATAGGGCTCTGTTTTTATCTGTAAAACAATCGATAGTATATTCTTTCCCGGGTAGATATTCTAATGCGAGTAATGTTGGGTCTTTCTTTAAATAAAATTCGGCTTCCTCAATTGTGTTTACCTTATAAGTTCCTTTTGTTCCTTGATCATCATCTGGCTTCAAAAAAATTGGGAAACTCATTTTCTCGGTTTTAGAATAAACTTTCGGAGTTGGTACAAGCTTTTCAAACAACTCATAAGTTTTCCCTTTTGATCTGCAAATTCTACATGTTTCCTTACAAGATGTAATTACCGTTGCCTTAATCATATCTTGATTTTCAGCCATTTTTATAACAGCAGAATCATGTGCTGGTACGATAAAATCAATGCTGTATCGTTCTGCAACTTTGTTTATTTCTTCTATGAAATTTGGAGCGTCTACAAAGGGAAGACCCCCAACATAATTTTTATAGACAAATTTGCCATGGTCATCAATGCTATTTGCCCCAAACAATGTAAAGTGCATTGAATCAGCCAAGGCACGATTCACTTCTAACCCAACTTCTGAACCACATGGGAATACTAATATATTTTTCATATTTTAGCGGGCGTTGTATCTAAACACAGGAGTCTATAGGTATTCTGAACGCTGTCTATTATTCACTAAGCGGGGCCGTGATCGGGTCTAACTGTTTAGCTTTACACCCGGGATGGAAATTGAGAAAAATGCCGACCCCGATGACGAATATCGGATCGACGATAAAGGCTTCCTGATGGGTGGACATAGTCCATCCCAAAGCGTACCCAATGGTGGAAGAGTCTATCATCCCCCACAAAAAGACTCCCTACAATCACGTTGATCAACTGGTATTAAAAATTATAGTTTATCAGAAGAAACATGACGGGAACATGACGGGAAGATTACAATTTTGTCATCTTGCTGCTACTGGGGCAGAAGGAAATCGCAGAATGAACGTAGTCCCCCTCTCCAGTATGCTCTTTACCGATATCGTGGCGCCGTGGATATCCGTTATGGTCTTTACAATGGCGAGACCGAGCCCCGTCCCTTCGGGATGGAGCGCGCGTGCAGGGTTGGCCCGGTAGAATCGATTAAAAATATGCGGAAGGTGTTCTGGTGCGATACCGACACCCGTATCGCTCACCCTGATTTCCGTGAAGGAACGACCTTCAGCTTGTTGGACGTCGATGGAAATTCTGCCGCCAGTCGGAGTATACTTGAGGCTGTTGGACAGCAGGTTGCTGACCGCACGCTGAAATAACGATGCATCGGCCCACACCGGAGCATCGCCCGAGCAAGTCACTTCAATCCCATATTCATCGGCCAGGACCTCATAGTACTGCCGGACCACTTCAATCTCCTCTGCGGCGTTGAAGAGGGTTTTTGCGTTGGTCGTCCACGACTCTTCCGAACGTGCGAGGAAGAGGAGGTTGTCAATCAGACGGGTGAGCTTCCGGTACTCTTCTATGTTCGATTCGAGGACACGCTGGTATTCATCAGGCGTTCTGGCGCGTGTGAGCGCCACCTCCGCTTCACCCATCAAGTTGTTAATGGGCGTTCGTAGTTCATGCGCCAGATCAGCAGAAAACCTCGACAACCGGACAAAAGATCCCTCAAGCCTGTTGAGCATCCCGTCAAATGCGACAGCGAGCGCAGAAAGCTCCGCAGGCCATTGCCTTGTGCCGATCCGTTCGTCGAGCTGGGTGGCTGTTATTCGTTGGACAGTGCCGGCAATTTCCCGCAAAGGCCGTAGTCCCTTCCGGACGGCGAAGACGCCGATGCCGGCCGACAAGACCACCCCAAACAATACGCCGGCGATGATGTTTCTCCTATAGTCCGCAAGGACCGTGTTGGTGTGGGAGATATCCAGCGCCAGATGCAGGACATACCGTCCTCCCCCTTCCTGCCCAAGCGGTGCCCAGGCGGACATGAGCAGGATAGGTTTGCCCTGCACGGTTCTCCAGAGAGCAACCTCATTAGTGGTTTCGCTGGCACGGTTTGGGGAAGGAAAGGGTATCGGGCCCACGGAAAGATCATCCATGCCGGGAGTCACCATCACCTCTTTGTCGCCGTCAAGCACCCTGACATAAAATTTAAAATATTGATGCGAGGGCTCTTCTTCCTCAACTTCTCTTCGAAGGAGATCAGGATCGGCCAAATGGTTGTGTAAAATACTACGCAAGACCTGAACATTATCAGCCAAAAATTTGATGTTTTCCTTTTCCAGACTGGTAGAGATCATCCAGTAAAGGAATCCCGCCGTCAACATAAGCAAAACGGCAGTTGAAAGAATGTAGATGATGGTGAGGCGCGCCGTGATGGATGAGAAAAACGATGCAAAGAGACGGGCACCGCGGTTGGCCAAGCGTTTATCAGCGTTCTTCAAGGACATATCCAAGAGCTCGCACCGTATGAATGAGCTTCGTCGGGTACGGGTCGTCGATCTTTCTCCGGAGTCTGCGGATCGCAACGTCTACGATGTTGGTGTCGCCATCAAAGTTCATGTCCCATACCTGCTCGGCGATCAGCGTACGAGAGAGAACCTCACCATGGCGTCGCACAAGGAGGGACAACAAAAGAAATTCCTTGACTGTAAGATCGATACGTTGTCCATCACGAGTAGCCCGGTGGCGGGGAAAGTCTATTTGCAGATCTGCTATCTGGAACAATTCGGGCTGTCGGGCAGGACCTCGGCGGAGCACTGAGTGGATGCGGGCGAGCAGTTCGGAGAATGCAAAGGGTTTCACTAAATAGTCGTCAGCTCCGGATTCAAGCCCTTTCACCCGGTCCTGAATTGTATCGCGTGCCGTCAGAAACAGGACAGGTGTTTTTTTTCCCGCGCGGCGCAGTTCGGAAAGAATGGACCAACCGTTACGACCCGGCATCATGATATCGAGCACGATGAAATCGTGCACCCCCGTCATAGCAAGAGAGAGTCCGTCTTCACCCTCATAAGCAATGTCGACTTGATAGCCGTTCTCGGAGAGTCCTTTCCGGAGATAAGCTGCCGTCTTTCTTTCATCTTCGATCACGAGTATCCGCATGGCAGGCAGTCAGCGCGAATTGAATAAGGGAATGTTACAGGAAAATAAAAAGGGATGCAAGGGCATTCTGCGTTTGGTCTTTTATTTGGGGGTAGGCATTGATGAGTCTGGTCGAAATTTATGTGCTTCAAATGATGGGAACATCACCAGCTTCAGGAAACATTCGATATGCTAAATTTAATATTATATACTTTACTACATTCTGAACATAGCAGATTCGACGATCACGTAACTGCCGACTGAAGACTATTTTAAAACAGGGAAGCGAAGGTTCATGAAAAGCCCTGGTTACTGCCTTTGGTCAACGGGTGCGCGCCCTGATCGTGATACCCGGTGCTTATATGTATTATCCGCATGACATCCGGGCATTTTTTTGCACTTCGCACTCGTTCCTTTGAGTTGGTTGTCATAAGCGCATTTGCAAACCCAGGTAGAAAAGTAGAACCGGCTCGTCTCCTGTGACTTTACTGAGGAGGCTCCTGCCAGCCGAAGCTAAAAGGCCGTATTTCTTCGTAAAGTCCCATTGAGTGCCAATATTGAAAACTGCATTATCTCTTTTGAACTCTTTCGTAGTTAAGCCATGAATTTCACCCAGAATAGTAAGGTTTTTCCGAATATCTACGCCAATGAAAAATCCGTACAGCCATTCATCTTCATGATGTTTCTCGAATGTATAGCCGATCTCTCCGTCTACCAAAACCGGACCAATTTTTTTTGATACCTCGACGGGGAGAAGCAAGTTTGTATTATCCTCAGCAAGCCCTCTATTTACAGAAGATGTCAGGGAATTGAACTCGATCTGAGGATAGGTAGACATATTTACTCCATGCTGTTCCTCATCAAGAAACCGCCATTTAACACCAAAATTCGAATTGCCCAGCCCGCTTTGTGTTCCGATTCCCTGCTCATGGAGAATCAGCCAGGGGATTTCATATTTTATTTGGATATTGTCCCCTACACCGTAATTTAGGTCAAGGTTAGGAGCTTCATACGTTGATTCAGTTAGAAGTTTGTCGAGGGTGAGGGCTACGTTGATTTCCCAGCGTTTATCTCCAGGTGTGTCAGGGTCGTCAGTAAGGAGTGGGGGACTCGCAAAAGCCGGCACTACCATTAAGAAGAGAAGGAATACAACAATGCAAAAAAGACAACTAATGTTATGTCTCTTTTTACCGTTGAGGCAAGAACCGTGCTGTGGAACCAGGTTTTGCCGAAGACGAATGAATGGTCGCAGTGCCTCTAAAGATCGTATATAAGGCATGTTTTTTTGGCAAACCCAAGCATATTATCCATCGGTGTGTTCGTTTGTTCCAGGGCTAATATATTGAAAGTCCATTGATCCTGACCTAAAACTTATAGGTAATCAAAACGCCTCGTTCTTTCCCCTCTATCAATGGCACAAAGCCCAGGGTGCTCTTGTGAGAATGGGAGGCAACAACCTCTTTACCCGTAAAATACGCTATTGCGGACCCTACAAAGACATCGGATGCCCAATGAGCATTCTCATGGAGCCGTTCGAAGCCTATGAGTAGAGAGGCCCCATACACCAAGGGGGGGACAATCATGTTATTATACTCTGTAGCAACAACGGTGGCTATTGAAAATGCCGAAGCGGCATCACCTGAGGGGAATGACTGGTAGTCCCCGTTGGTCGTAAATCCAGTCCACGTATCGTGCGGGTCCCCTGTATAGGGGCGAGCCCTTCCCGCTGCGTGTTTCAAAACTTCAACAAAAGCGCCAGTAATAACAAAGCTTTCAGCAGACAGTAGAAATGTTGTCTTGGCTTTATCATCTGAAGCAATGTACCCGTAGGCACCGAGACCAACCACGACAGGCACAGAGTAAGTGCCTATCTTCTTGGCATCGTCTGAAAGGTTCTGAGTTGTTGCGTTATCGTGTTTTCGAAACCATGTCTTAATCTGCTCATCTTGCGTGTACAATCCCACAGCGACACCCGTAACGATGGACGCCTCCAGCCAGTCAGACGGGTTCCACCGTGCTGGCGATGTTAAGATATTCATGGTATCTGTCAAATAGCCGGTGAAATAAGCCTTGTTTAGATCAACCGATGTCGTCCCCGAGGATGACAATTGGGCACTTTCCGCAGGAACTAGCGAATTGTCCGTGGCAAGAGCAGATGAAGTTGCGGTAAGAACCAGAAGAGCGACAATACCATATGTTCTCAAAAAATGAATGGACGACATTTACAAACTCCTATTGGAACAACAGAGTTCAAATATTTGTAACAGCATATTATAGCGAGTACATACAACATCGTGAGATTGCAACTCTTTTCTAAGTCAGCATGTAAAGATTAAGGTGATTTCGGCTAGTCCCCTGTATCCAGAATCTTTTTTCTTCGTTCGAATAGCTGTTCATTATTTTCGCCTGCTATCTATCATTCCTGTCGGCAGTTTGCTGCCGGTCCGCCCGCTGTATAAGATAAAGACGTCGGTCTGTTGGATATGAGCAGTTTGTCTCCTTCCTCCCCCAAGACGTAGGAGCATTTAAGCACGCGTTCAAACTTCTGGTACTGTTCCCGGTCGATGACGCACAGGGCCCTTTTATTTGAAGCGAAATAGTTCAGCAGCTCTTGTTCACTGGAGAGAATGGCTGCCCTGCGATTCGTGTAGAACAAGGCCGTATCTCTTATCCTTCCGAAAAAAACGAGCTTCTCCCCAGGAGGAAGCATACCGTCCATTTCCTTTGCCAGTGCCAGGGTAGAGCGATAGGGATTGATAAGGGGAATATAAACCGTGTTGACAACGATGATCCCCACGACGAATGTCGCGGCTAGGGTCGCAAAGGAAGCACGGTAATGCCGGAAGACATGGAAGAAAAAGGCGACGGTCACGATGCCGGTGAACATAAGCAAGAAACCATACAGGTCATGAAGGTTTATTCCGTACTGCAGTTGTAACTTTATTACCTGCGGTTGGAACAGCATAATGAACGCCGTACCCGCCAGGAAGAAAACTGGCAGGGGTGCGAGGGACCAGGTAGTGCCTCGGTGCAAGCCGGGAGTCGGGGTCGTCATGATTTCCTGCCAGGCCCTCCCGATCAGCAAAGCAGCCGCCGGTAATGCAGGCAGGATATAGGTGCCGAGTTTGGAGCTCGCCACAGAGAAGAAGAGGAAGATCACCAGGAACCAGCACAGAAGAAAAAGTACACCATCGTCGATCTTCTGCAGCTTCCTATTCAGGGGCCGGAGAAAGGCCAGGGGTATGAAACATGACCACGGCAGCATGCCGCCAAGCAGGACTGGAATATAGTAATAAAAAGGCTGGAGATGATGGGCTTGCGTATTCGATAGGAAATTCCCGAAATTTAGCTTGAGAAAAAAATACGATAGATAATCCGGGTTTCTCATACTTATGAGCACGTACCAGGGTGCGGCGACGAGCAGAAAAATAAGTGTTCCCCATCCCAGGGACATCTCCTTCAGGAAATTGAGTCTGCCCTTTACTAGGAGAAAGAGACCGATGATCATGCCTGGCAGCAGGAGCCCGATGGGCCCCTTGGCCAAGGCGGCGAAACCCATCGCGGCATAACACAGAAACAGGCGTATCCGGCGATGCCGTTGATTGCTGAACGCGGCGTAAAAGAAATACAGGGCTAGGCTGATGAAGAAGGCCAGGGAGATGTCGTGCATCACCGTTCGGGAAAGGACGATGAACTCCGGGCTGGTGGCTAGGACCACGCCTGCCAGAAGACCGGCCCGGGAGCCAAACAATAGCCTTCCGAACGCGTAGCTCACGAGGACCGTCGCAAGACCGAGGACTGCGGCCGGTAGCCGTGCCGCAAATGCTGTGAACCCGAATACGACGAATGAGATTGCGGCAAACCAGTTGAAGAGCACCGGCTTGTCATAAAAATTTACGCCGTTTGACTTGGTAGTGACCCAATCACCGGTCAAGACCATATCTTTTGATGTTGCGGCGTGCATGCCCTCATCGACATCCCACAAGGGTCTGTCGCCCAGTTGAAAGAACAAAACAACGATGCAGAGAGCGCACAGAACGAGAATGGAAAGATAGTCCCGTTTCGTGATCCCCTGATCTAACCCTCCCTGCGCAGGAGATTCTGTTACCAATGAGAACATTATAATACTGCTCCTTATATTGCGCCAATTCTGAGGAACCCATAAAAATCTGAATTAACCATGGGATCACCGCAGGCTCGGAGTAAACCAATTTAATAATTTATTTAACTGTCTCTGTGTGCCACAATGGCGGATTTCTGACTTTATCAAATATACCGTATTTTAGCGTTCCATTTAGGTGTTTTCCGCGATGCTGGCGTGTACACATGTTTTGCCTCAGTCGGAAGTGGACAGTGTAGCCATCTGAGTTAAGGGATATCCGGATGCCCCGGATCGGGCGCTTTTCTCATATACCTGCTGTCTCTTGACTCTGCGTTGTTCCCGGGCGGCTTCAAGCTTCTGATCCCGTTCTTTGAAAATCTCCTTATCCCTACCGTTCAGTTTGTCTGCGGGGGCGATGTAACCGATGGCGCTATGGAGTCGGACGGTGTTGTAGTGCTCGATGTACTCTGCCACAAGTCTCCTGGCTTCGTCAAGTGAGAGCGGTGTCTTCGGGCGAATGCATTCTCCTTTGATTGTTTTATGGAACCGCTCCAGTTTGCCGTTTGACTGCGGATAATAAGGCGACGTCCGTACATGCGTCATACCGGACAGCCGAATGAACTCTTTGAAGTCCTTGGCGATGAACTGTGGACCGTTGTCCGATATGATCCGGGGACGCGCTTCCGGGAACTTCTCCTTTGCCTTTTGAAGGATGATCTCGATATCCGTCTCCTCCATCTTCTCCCGGATCTCCCAGTGGATGATAAAACGACTGCATCCGTCGAGAAAGCTGCACAAGTAGTAAAACGTGCCGCAAATGTTGATGTATGAAACGTCTACGTGCCAATGTTCGTGGGGCAGAAGCGGCTGAACAAAGCCGGTGCCCTTCTTGCTGGGTTTTTTGTTCCACCGCTCTAAAAGCCCTGCCTTTGAAAGAATACGCCATACACTGGCGGGGCTGACTGCAACCACGTTCCGGTCGAGCATCATGAACGTGAGCCGCCGGTAGCCTTCAAGCGGGTTATTGATGCAGAACTGAATAATTGCTTCTCGTTCCCATTCCTCCAGCCAAAAATCACGAGGGATGGGGGCATTATGCTCGTTGACCTTGCCGTAGCGTTTGATCCAGGTGTAGAATTTGCTCTTGCGGACGGCAAGCCAGTCGATGAAATGTGTGATCGGGATGCCAGTCTTATCGTTCCATTTCTGGACAAAGTCAACGATAGCGTCTCTTGTATCATGGGGAACCCAGACGCCGGTTAAAGCTCCCCAAGTTCTTTTTTTAACTTTACATGCTCCTCCATCAGCTCGGACACTACTTCATTCTTTTTTTGGAGCTTCTCTTCAAGCTGTTGGATGCGCTTCTGATCTTTGCGGTTGGAGCCATTGGTGCCTCGAATGAATGCTGCCGAGGCATTCTCAAACAACTGCTTCTGCCAATCGTAGAAAACTTTGGGCTGAAGATGGTACTCGTCGCACAAAACGGAAACAGCGACTCCTTCGGTCAAATGACGTTTGAGGATCATGACTTTTTCTTCGGGTGTGTAGTTGTGACGTTTCTTTTTCATGGACTTTCCTCCGTTCGAGATAGTAGTGTATCTCAAATCGGCTAAAAGTCCAGTTCACGCTGAGCCAAAACACACAGAACGCCATGTTGACCGACAGGTCCTAGATTAGACGCGAACCACGCACTCTCATGTGAATCTGTCTTGTGCGAAACCGCAGCCACGACGTTCTTTCTCCGCTCGATCAACGCGCGGAGACATTTGAATCCGATGTTTTGATAACCAAAGACAAGTATACACTGCTGTTCATGGTTACCCGCAGGCGTCCGCAAGGGATCGAACAATCGCGTGATGTGCAAGCTTTTATAGATATTGCAGTATATCAGGAGGGATAGGACAGGAACATGACAGGAAGATTACAATTTTGTTATCTTGTTACTGCCACCGGCGTTGGACAAAGCAATGCATTATATTAACAAATTATGGCGAATGCGGAGTAGTTAAAAAACTCATATAATAGATAGATAAAAAATTGGCTATACTATATCTCAACAGACCTAAAAGCTGCTGTAACTGCTAAAAGAGCTGTCTAATTTAGATTGAATTAAATTAATCTGATAAAGTACGACTAAATTATGAGAATATCCACAGGTTTCAGGAAATTGTTATTTTTCGATTAATCGAAGCATAAAATACATTGAACCACACCACATTCAAAATGAATTGTTCAAAATGACTTTTCAGTTTATTGACTTGTCAATAAATACCATATTCCCAAGATGTTGCAACTCAATTCATTAAGGCATATTTCTTGCTGCAATATAAGCGTTGAACTACGTTAAATGACGGTGAATCAAGAACATGTACTTGGGCGTCCTTGATGCATAAGCTAAAATACGCTTTTTATGCCCGGAAAAGAGTTGTAGCGCTAGATGAAAAAATCAATTGCATGAAATTACTATAAACTCAGGAACTTTAAAACTGATATGGTTGACAGTTGTCAATAGGGAAAATAGTCTCCTGCCCCTTTTTTTCAAAGGGTTCATTGTTTCAATATGTTCCAAGGCGTAAGGAGGGACGGGGCCGACTTGTGCGACGTTTGATCACTCTGATATTCGCGGGTTTGACCGCAAGACCTTTCTTCGCCGCGGAGCTGCCTCGCTCTATTAACGGAAGTTCGGCATTGCCTTATTCCATAGTTTGGACGAGGATTCTCCGTAAACGTGGCCGCGTCCCCGCTTATGCCTTGGAGGTTGTTTATTGTTTGCTTGCGTCCTCCTTTGTTTTGCCTCAGTCGTTTGAGTCGCCATTGTTACCGGGTGACTTCAAGTTTTTGATCCTGTTCTTTGGAAAGCTCGATGCTCCCGCCTATGTTGACGATTTGAGCGGTTTTTACCTTTGAGGGTTGATTTTTTCTTTCATAAATGCCCCAGGATTGATTTTCCAGAGACAGTCCATGCCAAGATACCCCCTCAAGTTTTGTGTGACGCCTTGTTCTTGGGTTAATCTTCTTATGCGCTCTGGAGATTCACTTCCCGGGCAATTGCCCATATGAAGCCGCATAGTTCCCTGGCAATGGCGGTTACCACCTTGTTCCTGGGCTTCCCTTTGGCCGTGAGTTTACGGAACCGTCCGCAGAGACGCACCTGGGCTTTCCAGGAGATATCACAGATATTTTTCGGCAGCCCCTCCTGCCGCTTGAGGATTACCCGGCTCACTCGGGCCGGCAGACTGTAGGCTTGGGCCGCTTCAATCAATGCGCGCCTGACGTGGGTGTTTCCGGTTTTGGTGATAGCACCCCGTCTGGTGCTGTCGCCGCTGGAGTATTCGGAAGGGACCAATCCAAGGTATCCCATGAGCTGCTTGGGATTTTCAAAACGTCCCAAGTCTCCGATCTCGGCCATGGTGGTCGCGGCAGTTACATCCGCGATGCCGCGTAACGATTGGATTGCGAGTGCAACAGGGGCCGTTCGGCATGTGGGCATAAGCGTTTGAATCTGCTCCGTAAGCCGGGCCACACGCTCTGCGCATTCCTTCACCGTGTTGATGTACTCTTGCAGCGTGATCTGCTGTGCAGGGTGTGGCATCTTGATATCAGACAACCAGCGCATGTGGGCTTGGGTCCATGCGGTTTCTCCAGAGTAACGGTGTCCATGCCGCAGGAGCATCGCGCCTAACCTCTGCCGGGCAGTGCGATGGGCCTTGACTGCGTCTTCGCGGCATCGGGTCAGGTCTCTCATGGCTTCATCATCCTCTTGGGGCACGTAAACAGGAGTCAGTTCTCCGGCCCGATACAGCCTGGCTAGACTTTGCGCGTCACGACGATCGGTCTTGACGCGATCGCCGCTTTTCTTGGGAATCAGCGATGGTGCCACAACCGTGCATTTGTAACCTCTCTTGGTTAGATGGCGGTATATTTCGTAACCACACGGCCCGGCTTCATAGACGAAGTGCAGTTCTGAGCCTTTGCTTTCAAGCTTTCTGACCATTTTGTCCAATGACGCCATGTCGCCGCCGATTTTGCCGTAGTAGCGAACCTCTTGGCTGCCGCCAAATTCGGCCGTTGCTACAGCTATGGAGTTTTTTGCTGAATCGAGTCCTACGATTGTGATAGAATCTTTCATGACCTGCCTCCTTGTTTGTGGCTCTGTATTTGGACACCCATTGCATCCAAGTATAACCCACGGTGACAAGGGGCAGGTCACTTTTTCAACTGTCAACCATTATGTCTATTATCTACAATGCTTAGAGGCGAGTCAGACAACAATAAAGGTTGGCTTTCTATTTGAGATGCGAAAATGAAAAAGGTTTTAAAACAAATGAAGCTGATATCAACGAATGATGTAGGGGCCGGAGAAGAGATACCCCACAATCTTGGAAAGAACATCTCGATGCTGCAGTTGCTCACTGGTGCCGGGCGCCATCAACTGTTGGAAGATTGGAACAATAACTCAGTGGCATATCCTGCGAAGGATCTCTGTTTGCACCAGTTGTTTGAAGAGCAGGTTGTGCGAACTCCCGATCAGGCGGCTTTGGCGTTCGAGAAAGAAAAATTGACCTATAGCGAACTTAACCGTCGCGCTGACCGACTCGCATATCATCTAAAGGGACTGGGGATTGGGCCGGATGTGGTTGTAGGGCTTTTCATTGAGCGCTCACTGGAAATGATTGTAGGGATTTTTGGTATTCTAAAGGCAGGGGCAGCTTATGTCCCCATTGATGCCGCATATCCTCAAGAGCGTATCGGATTCATGCTAAAAGATGCCAAAGTTACATTGTTGCTCACGCAAACCAGCCTTTTGGCAAATCTGATAACTGATGTTGCGCAGACTGTATGTCTGGATTCGTTCGACTGGAATTGTCCGATAGACTTGATGCACAGTAATGCGCGCGTTGAACCAGAAAGCCTCGCCTATGTGATTTATACGAGTGGTTCCACGGGCCGCCCGAAAGGTGTCTGCATCGAACATAGAAACATCGTCAATTACGTTTTGGGCATTGCAGAACGGCTGCAACTTAAGCCCGGCATGAATCACGCGATGGTGTCGACGATTGCCGCCGACTTGGGTAATACGGTGATTTTCCCGGCATTGGTTACAGGCGGATGCTTGCATATCATCTCTCAGAAACGGGTTGAGAACCAAGAGATGCTATCTGACTACTTCAGCAAAGAAAAAATCGATGTTTTAAAAATCGTACCCTCACATCTATCAGCATTGCAGACTGGGAAAAATCCCGAACGAGTTATGCCCCGCAGTTGTTTGATATTAGGGGGCGAGTCCTCGCGACTGGATTGGATCCGGCGATTACGTGCCTTGTCACCGAACTGCGAGATATATAACCACTATGGTCCTACGGAAACTACAGTGGGCGTGTTGACTTATCATGTCGAATCGCAATTACCCAGTACACAGTCTGACACGCTTCCTTTGGGTAGACCTCTACCGAATAGCCGCATTTATGTACTCGATGGAAGGGGACAGCCTGTGCCTATCGGAGAGCAGGGCGAGCTTTATATCGGTGGTAACGGCATAGCCCGTGGCTATCTCGGCCGTCCAGATCTAACCGCAGAGAAATTTGTTCCAGATCCATTCAGTTCGGACCGTGGCGGACGCATGTATAAAACCGGCGATCTTGCGCGTTGCCTGCAGGATGGCAACATCGAGTTTTGCGGTCGGATTGACCACCAGGTCAAGATACACGGCTACCGAATTGAACTCGGCGAAATTGAGGGTGCATTGCACAAGCACGGTGGTGTACGGGACGCTGTGGTGGTGGCGAGTGAAGATGAGTCCGGTAGTAAGCAGTTGGTCGCTTATGTGGTGCCGAAACGGGGAAAGCAACCGCTTTGGGGAATCAAAGCGCTTTATGTATTGCCCGATGGCTCACCGGTGGCACATCTGAACAAGAACGAGACGGACTATATCTACAACGAAATATTCACTCTGCAAGCATATCTCCGACACGGAATTACTATAAATGACGGCGACTGCATTCTAGATGCGGGTTCCAATATTGGGCTGTTTACCGTTTTTGCCAGCAGGCTGGCCCGGGGGCTGAGGATTATTTCCTGTGAGCCCAACCCTGCCGCATTTGCTTGCCTGCAGGTCAACGCCGAAGCGTGGGGCACAGGGGTGAAATGTTTGCCATTTGGCCTCTCAAGCGAGAATAAGTCAGCGGACTTGACATTTTTCGAAGGTTTATCACTCTTATCGGGGTTCTACGCTGACGCAGTGACAGAACGCGAGGTAGTCAAGAACTATGTGTTTAATCAGGAGTTGGAGTTTCAGAACAATGAGCAGTTGGCTGCAGAAATCGGAGAATTGATCGATGACCGGCTCCATGCAAAGACGGTATCCGCTAAACTGAGAACGCTATCCAGCGTTATTGCCGAGGAAGGCATTGACCGTATTGATTTGCTCAAGATCAATGTAGAAAAAAGCGAGCTGGATGTATTGGTCGGACTCAGCCCAGGTGATTGGCCCAAGATTCGTCAGTTAGTCATTGAGGTGGATCTGGAAGAAAACGTGAAGCCTATTATCGCCTTGCTGGAGCGATATGGATTTGAAGTTCTCGTCGAACAGGATCCGCTGCTGAGAAGAACCGAACTGTGTTACGTGTATGCAATTCGACAATCGGCGGCGAGATCCGGTCTCATAGCGCAACAGCCCGCCGATGCGCACATCCGCTCACTTCCATCCGCGGACGAAAAGATATTGACATCCACGACACTACGAAAATATTTGAAAGATAGGCTGCCTCAGTACATGATTCCGTCGGCGTTCGTTCTAATGGACAAGTTTCCGCTAACGTCAAATGGCAAAATTGATCGTCAAGCGCTACCAACTTTATCTCACGAGAAGCTACAATCCAGGCAGGATCGTGAGACCACGCACTGAGACCGAGAAGACCCTCGTTGCCATTTGGTCCGAATTGCTAAAAGTGGAGAACATCGGGATCAACAACAGTTTTTTTGATTTGGGCGGGCATTCATTACTGGCAATTAAGGTTGTATCGCGTATCCGCGATGTTTTCGGTATAGACCTGCCGATCCAGACGGTGTTTGAAAATCCTACCGTTGCTGAATTGGCTAATTTCTTGACAGAATTCGAGGGTACATGCGGAAGCATTCAACGGATCGAAGAGACGCTCGACCAGCATCCAGCAGTCCGAAAAGGGGTTGCAGTAGTTACGGGAGATGCTGCCGGGGGCAAACAGTTGGTGGCTTATATAGTCCCGAATGATGGACAGACTGTTCCCGTGAGCGGATTGCGTGATTATTTGAGAGCAAAAATGCCGGATAATATGGTGCCAAATGCTTTTGTGATATTGGAAAAGCTTCCCTTAACACAAAGCGGTAAGATAGATCGCCTTTCCCTACCTTTACCAATTGATCTACGGCCGGAATCAGGAACCTCTCAATTAGCGGCACGAACGGAGATAGAGCGCACCATCACGAGCATCTGGCAGACAGTGCTTAAATCAGAAAAGGTTGATGTTAACGATGATTTTTTTGAGTTAGGCGGTAGTTTACTAAGTAGCGCAAATTTAATGGCAAAAATTAATCAGACTTTCAAATTAAAACTTCATTTAAGTGCAATCTTTCAGGAACGAACAGTGTCTAAATTAGCTTTGCTAGTCGAAAAATCGAAAGCTTATAGTGCTGAATTTACAAATCCTAAAAAAGAAGGCTCATGGCGACTTGGTGGGGGTAAATGACCATGGAGGGAAGCATTAAATCCAGGGAGCGCATGCCTGAATTATTTTTAAATCCAAATAGTCATTAACCCGATAGCCTTAAGCATGACGTATTGCATTCCTTGAATTAGCCGTGTGTAGTTGTCCCTCTAAAACGCGCTCTTTATGACACCACCATCAACCCGCAAAGCGGCTCCTGTTGTTGCCGACGCGAGCGGACTGGCAATATAAGCCACAAGCGAAGCAACCTCTTCGGGCATTGCAAATCGTTTGATGAGCGAGGTTGGACGAACCTTCACGAAGAATTCCTTCTCAAACTGGTCAAATGATCTTCCACTGGCTCTTGCAAGTGCATTGACGAAATCAACGACGCCGCGAGATTTTGTGGGGCCCGGCAGAATGCTGTTCACGGTAATGCCGGTGCCGGCAACGGATTCGGCCAGGCCGCGCGACACCGCAAGCAATGCCGTTTTCGTCATGCCGTAATGGATCATTTCGGATGGAATTTGTACCGCACTTTCGCTGGAGATGAAGATGATGCGCCCCCAATTGGCTTGTTTCATGGCGGGCAGGAAAAGGCGGGCAAGGCGTACACCGCTCAGGACATTTACCTCAAAGAATCTCATCCAGTCGCTATCGGGAATCTCCTCAAATGGTTTCGGTTCAAAAATGCCGAGATTGTTAACCAGAATTTCGACACCAGGATGTTGCCGAGCGAGTTCCTCCGCTGAAACCGCTGCACTCAGATCGCCTGCAAATCCCTGCAAGGAACCGCCGGTTGCAGATTCAATCTTTTTCACCACATCTTCGACCGATTTTTGTGAGCGACCGTTGATGATGACCCGTGCCCCTTCGCGCGCAAGCGCCGTGGCAATAGCCAAACCGATGCCTGCTGTACTCCCACTAACCAGAGCGAGCTTGCCTTTCAGATCAAGATCCATAGGTTTTTCCTTTCAATGAAGCCATGTCCAAAAATCAAACGAACGCATTTCGTAAGTTTCTGGATTGCAAAGAATGAAAACCTCAAGAGATTCAAAAGAATAGAGCGAATTAGAGCGAAACACGTTCATTTGTTGGTTTTGATTTTAGTTCAGCACCTTGCGATCATTAAAGCGACCCCGCAACCACTCAGACAACAGTAAAAGTATGATTTACGGATCTAGATGTTTCGCTTTTTTGGCCTGATATAAATGACTTTTTCAACCGATGCGTGGACAATCCCTTTTTTATCCGTTAGTTCGACCTGGTATGTTCTATCTATCGAACGATTTTCCACCAAGTCTTTCCGGATGGCCTCGATGTCCTGATACCCCAACTCGAATCTCGCGAAAAGTGTCGTCCGACCGGGTTTCTTGAAATTAATACAGGCTGACTTGTCCCAGACCACGTAATTAGGCCCTAGATTTTTTATCAGCATGAGCATGTAGACCGGGTCGACTGCCGCGTACATGCTTCCACCGAAGATGGTGCCTACGTAGTTCCGCGTCTGCCAGGTCAGCGGAAGTTTGACGTGGACCTCGCGAAAATCTCGAGAGATATAAGTGATACGCGCGCCCGTTGCGCAATAGGCTGGAAATAGGTTGAAGCCCCACCGGTAAAGTCTTGATCGCAGAGATTCATCCATGAGGCAAAATCCTCTAATAACGTTCTATGCGCGTTCAACTCGTTTCGGCGAAGTCAACGTTTGTTTTATCCGCGAGTATCTAAGAAACGAGGATATCGCGCTTATTGCGGAGGACCTCGGCGGTGAGTCCATGCGGGCCATCCATTTTATGCCCAAAGATTATTCGGTCCGTTTGAAAAGAATTTGGAAAACATTAACATCTACCATCAGCCAAGATAAACGGCGGTCCTGGAAAATAAGTATTGAGGCCCAGGTAAGCTCAAAGCAGTCAGTGGACATCGGTGAGTAGTTTAAGCAGGAGATTGGAAAAGGCCACTGCCGAGAAAATCTCTCCTTCTTATGTGCTGAGCGGGTATCGCGGCTCTATCACTAGTGTTTTGTTTTCCCCTTTTTCATACTCTTCGTCGGTTAAAGGGCGCGACATCCCTCCTTAAGAAATCCTATATTCCGAATCCCGACGAGGTTGTAAAACCAAAGCAGTAAGGATTATGTGCCAGCATAGGTCGTTTACCCCGGAAACGCCCCAAGGATCTTAAACTTTCATGTCTTTTTGTGTTTGATAAACGTTCCGTTCTGATACTCTTCGAACGCCAGCTGCAGCTCTTCATCAGTGTTCATCACGATCGGGCCATACCAGGCCACGGGTTCGCCGATGGGTTTTCCCGATATGAGCAGAAAGCGCACAGGTAAGTCCTGAGCCGAAACAGTCACCTGATCGCCATCTCCGAAGAGTACTGCCATTCCGTTGTGAATGTAGAAATCGCGCTCCATGTCGAAATAGTTCACTCCCTCGAAATCGTAGGCATAGGGGTTCTTCTCATTACAGAAAACACCTTTGCCGCCGATCACGTAAGCGAAGACCGTATGGCCGCGCGGGGTCCTATGTACAAACTCGGAAAGGGCCGGGACGGTGACATCGAGATACTCGGGCTCGATGACAATGTCTCTGACTGGGCCGAGTTTTCCCTCAGCAGTCCCGCAGATGACCTTGACCTTTGCGCCACTCTTCGTCACGACTTCCGGCACCTGCGAACTCTTGATATCGCGGTAACGGGGATCCATCATCTTGTGGGATTTGGGGAGGTTGGCCCAAAGCTGAAATCCGTCCATTACGCCTTCGTTGTCTCCCTTAGGCATCTCCTGATGGATGATGCCGCTCCCCGCAGTCATCCATTGCATATCACCCGATGTAATGATGCCTTTGTTTCCCATGCTGTCGCCATGCGCGACATCGCCTTTCAGGACATAAGTAATCGTTTCGATGCCCCGATGAGGGTGCCAGGGAAAGCCTTTGATGTATTGGTAGGGATCGGTGTTGCGAAAATCGTCGAGAAGCAAGAACGGATCGAAGAGCGGAACCTCGCTGTTTCCAAAAACCCGCCTGAGATGGACCCCCGCTCCTTCGATGGTGGGTTTACTTTTGAATACTTTTCTAATCTTTCTATTTTGCGGCATTTGCAGCCCTCCTTTTTTTGAAAGAGTCCTAGTGAACCAGGCAATAGGGAAGATCCCTCCTTATAAGCAAAAAGAATGGATTCGAGAGGCACTGGTTTGTCCTCAGAGGAGTGCCGTCAGTGCCAGGAAATATCATGATGAAAAAGCGTCGGCATACGCCGCTCGGCAAACGAGAACTTCCTCCAACCACCGACGACTTGTACCACCGGGGCGGAGGAGTACGGCGAGCCTGTTCTTTCAGCATCTAAATCGTCAATGCAAGCGATGGTTCACGTCCCAACGCGATTCCTTGTTAAAGTTGAGTCCGCCCTTAATGACGTGGAGGTGAGAATCGTTGAACTCCGGGATGACTCGCCGCCCGTTAAGATCGACACGCTTCGGTTCGCTATCGGCAGTTGCGAGAAGTTCATCTCCGCCTCTTGCGACAATGCGGTTTTCCAAAATGGCAAATGCCGAAACCTGGGGATGGGCATCACCGAGGGCTGTAATTGCTCCATTATACAGAACCAGTTCTGGTGCGTTCATAGCTTATTCTCCATTGAAGAACGTTGCAGGCAAGGGGAGAAAATACTAACCGGCGCCGACTGCCCATGTGAGAACAATTATTTTGCAAACAGCCACCTAAAAACACTAGTAGTGCCAGAGGACGGCTATCCTAGCCTTTCCAGTACAAGCCTTTCGACTAAGTATATCAAACCCAGAGGTTCGATGCGTTAAAGCCTGATTTCGAATTCTACCAAACAAGCCAACCGCCAAGTTGGGTCGCACGGTTTATCAAGTCAGTTTGATCCATTTGCAGATCTTACTTTTTTTATTGGCGTTGTTTCTTCACCCAAAAATCACAATTTGTAAGGCATTCGCCCACATACCCCTTAAACCGATCTTGACAAGTACATATCTTTTGTTATATATTAAAAGAAGATATGAAAAACAAACCTTTAGACATCGCCCTAAGACTTTACGAGATTGCAGGCCCGATCTTCGTGTCCTTGAAAGAGGAGGTCAATCCCGCGAGCTATAAGGCGCGCTCTCATCCGGACGTTAAAGAGCTGACCTTTACCCAACTGCGGACTTTGCTTGCTATTCAGTATGGGAAAGACCAAGTAGGCAAACTGGCCCGAAGCGCTCGGGTCGCTCAACCTTCCATGTCCAAAATCGTTGATCATTTGATCAGCCTCGATTTTGTCCGCCGTGATCCTCATCCCACTGATCGAAGGCAGATAAAACTGAGCTTGACTCCGAAGGGCACTTCCAACACGGAGCGTGTTTGCCTGAAGGCGGCAGAGAAGTATGTGGACGCGATAAAAAATCTTTCCACAAGTGATCAGAAAAAATTGCTCGATGGCATCGCCGTGATTCTCGATGTCATCGAAAAAACAAGAAAGGACATGAAACTTGATCCGAAAAGACGCTTTGCTGACTCTCGATTTCCAAAAAGATATTTTCGGCTTTGTCCCCGGTTCTGATGCAATCATCCCAAAGGCATCCAAAGCCGTGGAATTTGCCCGGAAGAAACAATTTCAAATTATCCACGTGGGACTTGGATTTTCCGAAGGCCATCCTGAAGTTCCAGATACTGACTCCCCATTTAAGAGGGTGAAGCAAAACAATCTCTTCGTAAAGGGCACCCCATCCGCCGAATTCCACAGCTCTATCGTTCGCCCCGAAGAGCTGGTGGTCTATAAGCAACGAATAGGTGCATTTTCGGAGAACCAACTCTATTTGATTCTTCGCTCTCGTGGCATTGAGAACTTGGTGCTCTTCGGAATTTCGACGAGTGGTATTACTCTTTCCACACTAAGGCGGACATTCGACCTGGATTTCCGATGCGTCGTTATCAAGGACGCCTGTTTCGACGCCGATCAGGAAGTTCACCGTGTTCTCACCGAGAAGATTTTCCCGACACAAGCAACGGTCCTCACTGTGGATGCCTTCATTGCAGAGCAGGGGGAATGATTGAGTTCAGAAAACTCCCAGGAAACATTGCAGCAATCTGAGGCAAATAACGCGGGGCTGCTCCCTTCCAAAGGATGGCATAAAACATTTTCCGCCTTGCGCAATACTAATTACCGCTATTTTTATTCGGGACAAACCATTTCACTAATCGGCACGTGGACCCGCACCGCTGCCTTAGGCTGGGTTTCCTTTCAGTTCACCCATTCGGAATTTTTGCTGGGTATTGTTTTCATGCTCAATTCCCTTCCTATTTTCCTTTTCGCCGTTTATGCCGGTTCTTTGGCCGACCGTATTCCCAAAATCAGGATTTTTACTTTGACTAGTTGGTTTTCGCTTCTGTCTTCATTGACTTTGGCCGTCATGTTGTTCCGTGGTCCCGTTCACATTGCATATCTAATGATCTTTTCCGCCCTTTGGGGGCTATCCACCACCTTTGAGATGCCGTCCCGGCAGACCCTCATGGTGGAATTGGTGGGCAAAAAAGATTTAGTGAACGCCATCGCGCTTAACAGCGCCATGGTGAATTCGACCCGGGTCATCGGTCCCGCTATTGGAGGTCTTTTACTGGCTTCCTTCGGGGCTGCCTGGTGCTTTCTTTTGGATGCCATGAGTTATTTGGCGGTTCTTTACGCGATTCACAAAATCCAGCTTCCCGCATCGCACTACGCGCCCAAAAAGGTAAAAGCCGACTGGAAATATACTTTGGAAGGATTCAAATATTTAAAAACAAATTCCACCATAGCCCAGGCCGTAGCCCTGCTTTTCATCATGGGACTGGGAGGCTGGGCCTACCAATCCCAGCTATCCGCTTTCGTGGTAACCCAATTGCATATGGGCGCCCAAGGCTATGGCTGGCTTTTGGCCCTGAATGGCCTCGGCGCTTGTACCGCCGCTTTATTCGTCGCCGCCCGAGGATCTCGCATCGTCCGCGTTAAAACGCTTTATACCGGTGCGGGCATTTATGGAGCCTTCATCATTCTTTTCGGTTTCATGCATCAACCGGTCGGCGCGGCCTTCCTTCTTTTCTTCGCTGGGTTCGGTATCATTTTATTTTATTCCATCGGAAATAGCATCATCCAAACCGAATCACCTGATCACCTGCGAGGAAGGCTGATGGGTATTTGGGCCCTGGTCTTCGGCGGGAGCATGCCCATCGGAAGCTTTTGGATGGGCGTCGTTGCCCAAAGGGTGGGTTCGGGACATGCCTTGCAGGCGGGCGGCCTTTTCTGCGCTCTGGGGGCTTCCGCCGTCTATTATCTGGGCCGCAAAAATCGGTGTTAACCGTTAGCATCCCATCTTCCTGATTCGAGTTTTCACGGGTTCCATTATTTCGGTCTCGGTGCTCGCCGCGAGTCTGTCGATGGCTGCTTTGCCCTGCGTAATGTTGTTTGCTCCTATGTTTGGTGCTATGTTGTCTTTTTGGTCGACACTGGATTTCTTCTGGTGGGAACTGTTCTCACCTTGTGCCACCGAGAACTTCCACTTTGCGAATTTAATAGGTCAGAACCTCTTGCCGAGTCTGGATTGAAAAGAGGAAAAGAATGAACACCAAGTGCGTAGCCAGTTTTTTGATCACACTAATCGACAAAAGGAGAAATTGACGATGGAACGGCTTAACTACGTATCCTATTTTTTTGGTGGTGCTTTTCTCACAAATGCCATTCCTCACTTCGTAATCGGATTGATAAGGCGTCCTATCCAAGTCCATTTGCTAAACCGCCCGGGAAGCGGCTTTCCTCATCAACGGTGGATGTGCTTTGGGGATCGTTCAACATAGCAGTTGGCTACTCGCTCATATTTCGCATAGGAATCTTCGATCTGCGTTGCACGAGTCATGTCCTCGCTGCGGGACCGGGTGCGTTACTTATGTCGGTGCTGATGGCCCGCAATTTGGACAGTTTCACGGAGGCAATTCTCCTGGCTCTCGCTAATAAAAACTTGCGGGCGAAAGGTCGGAATGAATCGGGTATACGAGCATATAAAAAAGATCTTGGAATGATTGAGGACTCACCATGTGCTAGGTCGCTAAATCCAGCAGTGTTTCCCTGACAACTTACCGTGAACGGGAATAAGGGTGCGCAATTCGTGGTGAGGATCTGATGAAGCTTGCAAAGTTTTTTGGAATTTGCGGTGATAGTTTTTCCGGACAGCCGGAAGCGATCAGCCTCAGTGTTGATCAACTTGTGTTGGGATATACGGCCGGAACAGGAGGACTTCTTTTCTGATACCTTTACCTCCGTTATGGCCAGGTTCCTGATGCCCTCTTGTTCAAGCTAAGCCGTCCTGATGACGGCCGGTACCATTTTCATGGCGTCATCTCAGCTCTTCTTGAGATCATCCCTCATTCGCTCAAATTCCTCCTTATTGATCTCTCCTTTAGCATATCTCCTCTTCAGAATGTCAAGGGGCGTTTCTTCCCCCTTTGGTTTTCCGGCACTGCGAATCATTTTTTGCACTAGATATACAATACCGAGAATTACCAGTACCCTGAAGAGAATAATGAATATCCAGCCGAACCCCATTCCCCATCCGTAATTACCCCAATAACCCCAGTGCATGTTAGCCAACCTCCTTTCGCACATATCAGGAATACCGATTCTGCCGTGCCTAGTGCAGTCTGTAAATCATTTCTATTATAGCATTTCTAGTTTCGTCGTTTTTAATGTCCTACACATCTCGTGACAAACTTACACGGCTGAAGCCTGTACTTCGATATATGAAAGATATGCTACTGCAAAGAATGCTCGATCGCATCCCGTCTCTCCCAGTATGTGCTTCCCTCTCTGCTTGCGCAAGTCCGACGGGTAGTGTGGATACCGAGGGCTCGGCAAGGTTTCTACCGAATAGATCGGGTAGTAGTGTTTATTTATCGATAGCTATCCCAAGGCAAATGCATAGAACCAAACCTTGAGTAGCCCACCCCAAATTGTTGCCAGGATTCATCAATGCAAATAAGCAAAAGATATTCGTGATAAAGTAATGATCTCAGGTCATTACGGCAAATATATAAAGTTTATTGCGAAAGAAATGTGCCAGAATATTTAACACAATTTTTACATTACTTTAACAATAATGTAACAAGTGCGCCGCATAATGTTTTCCTAACATTGTATTCGTCGACTGCTGTCAGTACAACATTACATGCTAAAGAATGAAACCAGTTTGCGGCAAGGGTGTAGGGCATCCCTGGAAGAAATGCGGGGCATGGTCCTGATACATGAAGCTTCAGAAGCGATCTCCCGTCCTTCCCTTTATTCTCAGCTCTGCATGGATGACGGCGTTGTCCTTTCCGAGGATGATGCAAAAAAGATCTTAGCGCAGACAAAGAGCTATTCTGATTACACTATTGATGTTGCAGTCTCCGGTGCCACGGTCATGAGGTCTATCGCTTTGCTAATCATGGACAATCTTGTCTACAAAGGCGCATCGTTAGGCGTCGTCGAGGACGTCATCGTCCATAAGGGCTGGAGAGGTAAAGGCGTCGGTCAAACTATAATGGGAAAAGCAATGTACTTGCGCGCATCTAAGGGTTGTTGCAAACTTGCATTTACTCCGAATAAACTTTGCATCAAAGCACCCCTGTTCTTCAAGACAGCGGGATTCGGTGAGCACATCTCCAGTTACAGTGTCCCCATCGGGAAGATCAACACAGCCAGGCCGCGCGATGAGGCCTGGAACGGAGCGTCATCATGAGTATGAGAGAAAAGGATTTTATCATTGAGAACGCCTCGCTTGTCTGCCCGGCAGCCATCATCGAGGATGGAACGCTTGTAGTGGAGAACGGCTTTATCACGGAGGTTCGCTCAGGCCGGATGCCCGGTGCACATAAAAGAATCGACGCAAAAGGCAGGCTGGTTCTTCCAGGGTTTGTGGACATCCACAGTGACGCTATTGAAAAAGAAATCGAGCCGAGACCGCGCTCATATTTCCCGTTCGATATTGCCATCGCAGAACTCGATAAGAAAATGGCGGCGAGCGGCATAACGACAATTTATCATTCCCTGTCCTTTGCCGAGCACGAGATTGGTTTGAGAAAGAATGAGACTGCAGCGGCGATCGTGAAGAAAATAAACAACATGATCCCGAACCTGAGCGTGAACACGAAAGCGCATGTCCGCTATGAAATAACCGATACCACAGCCGTGACCTTTCTTGAAGAACTGGTACACGGCGGTTCTGTTCATCTTATGTCGTTCATGGACCACACGCCTGGCCAAGGCCAGTTCAAAGAGGTGATGGAGTTCAAGAAATACTATGGGGCCGTGTATCAGAAGCACGCCACGGAACTCGACCGGATGATTGAGCAGAAGCTCAGCGTTCTCCAGGATACGAAGGAAGAAATACTTGGTTACCTCATCGGCCTCTGCAAACGATATGAAATTCCGCTTGCTTCCCACGACGACGATACAGCTGCAAAGATAGATTGGATGCGGTCCATGGGAATTACCATAACCGAGTTTCCCGTGAATCTCGAAACGGCCCGCCATGCTAGCAGCCAGGGGTTGTATGTATGTGTAGGGGCACCGAACATCCTGCGGGGGAATTCGGTGATCAAGAATCTCAGCGCGCGTCAGGCCGTGGGAGATGATTGTGTTGATATCATCTGTTCGGACTATGTGCCCATGGCGGTGCTGCATGCCGTCTTCATCCTGCACAGGACGCTTGCGCTCCCTCTCCATGAAGTGGCGAAAATGGCGAGCCTTTACCCTGCGGAAGCGGTCGGCATCAGCGGCTATACCGGTTCTCTTGAAGCGGGCAAGGCAGCAGACCTGATCATTGTTGACCAGACCGATGCAATACCGCGCATAAAGAAAACGTTTGTATCGGGCAGGGAAGTTTTTTCTACCTATTAAGAACGAAGCCAGGCTTTCTACGCTTCTCCCGTCCGCAGTATCGGAGAAAGATTGAGCGCATGATAGGAGCAATAGCTTGAGTAAGAGTTTGGATAATTCCTTTAATAAGCTGGTCGCTGAAATGAACGATAAATCGCTCTCCCGTTTGCAGCGTCTGTTGCCATTGGAGAAGATTGCGGTCACCAAAGCACCGGAAGTCGGCCTGATCATGATGACGGTGCGCGACTGCTTTGATACGGATTTCTGCCTTGGTGAAGTTCTCGCGACCGTAGCAGAAACAAAGATCGAGAACACCAGTGGATACTCAATGATCCTCGGCGACAATCCTCGCAAAGCCGTGATAAGTGCGTCGCTCGACGCGATATTCAATGGCAATGATGCCAAATTGAAGGCAAAGCTCATGCGATGTCTCCGTGCCGTTGAAAAAGAGCACAAGAATCAGCAGAGACTCGAAGCACTGTTGCCGTCCTCGACGCGCGTTCACTTCGATGCCATGCCCGAAGGATGATCCGATGAACGTCGAAAACCAAACACAGGAGGCTTTCCGGACTATCATGCGGGCAATGGGATTCCCCGGCACTTTCCATTGCCTACGTAATCACTGCTCTCGCAAAACACAGACCGCAAATATGCAACTCCTTGCCGAGACCCTCCTCGATCAGGACGTGACGTTCTGCGTTATCGGAGACCACGGTACGAACGAGCTAGAAGACATTTTGCACGAACGGACCAACAGTACTGCAACCGAGCTTTCACTCGCTGATTTCATTATCGTGATGCCTGGCCCAAGCAAAGGAAAGCTGCTTGCCGCAAAGACGGGCGTTCCCGAATACCCCGACCGCAGCGCAACGGTTCTCTTTAGCGTCGAGTCGCTGGTAGGCGGCAGCGCCGGCGATTTCCACGTACGACTGACCGGTCCGGGGGTCCCGGGTGAAAAATATATTCAGATACAGGGGCTTGATCACGAGGTACTGTGCCAACTGAGGGAACTAAACAGCAGCTACCCCCTCGGCGTTGACAGTATCTTTATCGATCAAAACGACCGCATCATGTGCATACCGCGGTCCGCGAAGATCCAACTGAGGTAACGGCATGGCTTATGTGGCAGTGAAGGGCGGCAGGGTCGCCATAGAAAATGCGGCAAAGTTCCTCGATTACGAACGCACGAAGGGGACATCATTACCGCTCGACGTTGAACAAATAAAGGAGCAGCTCCATTTCCTCGTTGACCGGATTATGGGGGAAGGATCGTTGTACGCTCCGGACCTTGCCGCCCTGGCCATCAAACAGTCCAGCGGGGATATGCTGGAGGCGGCATTTATTCTTCGGGCTTACCGGACGACACAGCCGAGAATGGGTTACTCTCTGCCCGGTTCCACGGGCGAGATGAAAATCATACGCAGAATATCAGCAGCGTTCAAGGATATCCCGGGAAGCCAGGTGCTCGGACCGACGCCGGACTATAGCCTGCGGTTGATGGACTTCAACCTTTTCGATGATTCGTACGAAAAACGGCAGGAATATATTCATTCATTATTCAAGGATGTCTGTAACAGCGACGAGATGCCTGAAAGCTTTCCCAAGATCGTAGCGCTCCTCAGGAAGGAAAACCTTCTCGAAGAGCGTAGACTGAAAAATTCCAGTGATTCGGAACTGGATGATATCACACGAGGATCAATCACCTTTCCCGCGTCACGGCCCGTTTCGCTTCAAAGTATGGCAAGGGGAGAGACGGGAGGACTGCTGCTCCTTGCGTATTCCAATATGCGCGGCTACGGGAACGTGCATCCCACCGTCGGAGAGCTGAGGGTCGGATTTATGCCCGTTACGATCCGGCATCCCCGTACCGGCGAGGCATACTCAATCGGCGAGATCAAGGTAACCGAAGCGGAGATCATTTCCGAATCCAGGACATCGGTAGGGACGCCGAAATTTACACTTGGATACGGCCTCTGTTTCGGTCACAACGAAGTGAAGGCAATCTCCATGGCAGTACTCGACCTGTCGACACAGGCTGACGAGGCAAGCGCACCGTCAGAGGACCAGGAATTCGTTCTTTCTCACATTGATGGTATTGAATCCATGGGGTTTTGCAATCATTTTAAGCTTCCGCATTACGTGACGTTTCAATCGTCCCTCGATAGGATCAGAAAGACACAGGAGGTGTGGGATGAATCTGAAGCAGTGGCTGAATAATGCGACCCATGCTGACCGGCTGACCGGCAAATATAGCTTCGCGTTCCTCGACGAAGGAACGAAGCGCGAGATCCGCCGCAAAATTCTGAAAGCGATCGCTATCCCGGGGTATCAGGTTCCCTTCAGCTCGCGGGAACTGCCGATCGCAAGAGGATGGGGAACAGGCGGCTTGCAGATCACGCTTTCAATCATCGGTCTCCATGACATCTTGAAGGTGATCGACCAGGGGTCTGATGACAGCGTCAATGCCGTGAACATCGGCAGGTTCGTGAACAGGGTCACGGGCGTCAATCTTACGACCGATACGGAGGAAGCGAGCATTATCCAGACACGACACCGGATTCCTGAGGAGCCTCTGCGCGAAGAACAGGTGCTTGTGCTCCAGGTTCCGATCCCTGAGGTGCTCCGGACTGTCGAACCTTCGGAGAAAGAGACGCGTCGCATGCACGCGGAGGCAGATTACAGCGCGATGTGGCTGTATCTCTACGAAGACATCATCAAGTACCGCGAGATCAGCATCGGTTCGCGATATCCTGTGACTGTCAACCATCGTTATATCATGGATCCGAGCCCCATCCCGCGCTGGGACATACCTAAACTGCATATGGCAAAGAACCTTTATCTCTTCTGTGCTGGCAGGGAGAAAAGAATCTATGCAATACCGCCCCATACCGATGTACGACCACTCGAGTTCGAGGACCACAAGTTTCGGGTAGAGGATTTCAAGGGTGCAGTCTGTTGCCGGTGCGGTAGCACGAGTACGTACCTCGATGAAATAGTTGAGGACGAAAGCGGTGTGCGCACCTATTCCTGTTCCGATACGGCATACTGCTCCAAAGTTGCAGAGAAGAAACGAAATTAACATGAAGCCACTTTTAACAATTAAGAACCTCACCAAAATGTACGGGACGGGCTGTTTGGATTGCACGGACCATGCTGGCCTGCGTGAAAAATCGAACATCTGTCCGGAATGCGGGACGGTGTTTGCCTGCAGCGACATCTCCTTCGACCTGTTCCCGGGTGAGGTGCTTGGTGTTGTGGGTGAAAGCGGCTCCGGCAAAAGTACGCTCGTAAAACTTCTCAATTTCGACATGGCGCCGTCATGGGGTGAGATGTACGTACGGCTGAAAGGCAGAGGCGATGATCCGTCTCTTTTGGCCCTCCCGGTCAGTGATGGCAACCTTTTTTTAATCAGTTCTTACCAGAAAAGACAACTGAAGAACGCTCTCTTGGGCGTCGTTTACCAGAGCCCTTACCTGGGGCTTAAAATGAATATTAGCGCAGGCGGCAATGTTGCCGAGCGTCTGCTCATGGCGGGCTGGAGACACGTAGGAAAGATACGCGAACGGGCTTCATTGCTGCTGGAAAAGACGGAGGTCCCTGTGTCCCGAATGGATGAACCGCCGAAGAATTTCAGCGGCGGCATGCAACAGCGAGTCCAGATTGCACGGGCATTGTCAAACGAGCCAGTCCTGCTCCTGCTCGATGAAGTGACAACCGGCCTGGATGTTTCGGTCCAGGCACGGGTGCTCGATCTCATCCGGAGCCTGCACCGGGAACTCGGCGTCTCGATGATAGTGGTTTCTCATGATCTTTCAGTTATTCGTCTGCTGACCACGAGGACCTTGGTTCTTCAGGAGGGAAGGATCGTTGAATCGGGGCTGACGGATCAGGTGCTGGAGGATCCCCAGCATCCCTATACGCAGTTGCTGGTCAGCTCGGCATTATAAACAACAGGCAGCGGCTTGAACCCAGACAGGCACTTGGTCGAGCGAGGAGCGAAATATATGGCAAAAGCTTGTTTTGTCTCTCGCCGGGTGGCCGTGATGCGGCCCGGTGGTTCCAGAAACCCTGAACAATTGCACAAGGATTTCTAAACATGTTGAAACTGAAAAATTTGTCAAAAACATTCACTGTGCATACGCGCGGCGGCAAAGTCATTAACGGCTGCGAGCGGGTGTCATTCAACGTTGGACCAGGGGAACTGCTGGGCCTTGCCGGACCGAGCGGTTCGGGGAAAACCTCCATCTTGAAATGCATCTACCGGACATATATACCAACCTCCGGCACTGTTAACTATGCATCGAAAGAGTTCGGCCCTGTTGACCTTGCTCAAGCTTCGGAACACATGATTGTCAGGCTGAGGTCACGCGAGATAGGCTACGTGACGCAGTTCCTGAAAGTGCTGCCGCGCGTGCCTGCTGCAGATGTTGTGGCAGAACCGCTCCTGTGGAGGGGCGTCCCTCTTGATGAGGCCAGAAAGAGCGCGGTAGAAATGCTCTATCGCCTGCACATTCCGAGCGCGCTCTTCGACGCCTGCCCGGGAACCTTTAGCGGCGGGGAGCAGCAACGGATCAATGTGGCGCGCGCTGTGATCGCGAAACCCCGGCTCCTCCTCCTTGACGAACCGACGGCATCACTTGACCGGCATTCCGTAAGTATTATTGTGGATATTCTTCGAGATCTCAAAAAAGAAGGTTGTACGATGATCGGGATTTTCCACGACAAGAACCTGATGGAATCCGTTGCGGACAGGACCTATGAAATGTCGTCAGTTACAGCATAGCCATGACTGAAAGAAACCTTAATTTTGTCATATAGAGGTACTAACAGTGGCACCAACGGGCGCGCAGATAAATGGGGTGAAGTCCAGCTAGTTGTGAAGAAGATTATGGCAGGTAAGGAGGTTTTTTCAACATGCAGGATCTAGGAGCTAAAATCGACGAAACGATGATCGACCGGAGCCTGCCGAGACTGAAAACGGGCCTTGATACTCTCCGGGAGCACGAATTTCGCGCTGTGGAGTTGCCTGTTCACGGTCTCGACGTGATCAGGAACGGCAGGCTCGATTACGCCCGGGTCGTGCAGGTAAGGGAACTTCTTGCGGATTATGATTTCCGCTACAGCATCCACTCGCCGGATCCCCTGAATCTCATGGACAAGGACGAGCCCGATCTGCATGTCGCGGTCCTGAAGGCCTCGATCGAATTCGCTCTCCTCAATCAAGCGACTGTCCTGGTATATCATCCGGGACGGTACGTATCCGAAGAGCTGTTCATGCTCTATGAAAAACACGATTTTTCGTCCGACGAAAAAAGAAAGCTGCTCGACAAAGAAGCGTTGCTGCTGCAGCGCATTGCGGACGAGTATCCGGAGATGACCATCTGCATGGAAAATTCGCGCCCCTATCTGTTTCACTCGCCTTACTGTTATGCGGAACGGCTGGGCCCTCTTGCGGACCAAGTGGAAAACATCAACAGAAAGAACGTCAAGATAAATCTTGATTTCGGCCACCTCTATCTCGCGTCGAAGCACTATGAATTTGACGCAATAAAGGAGGTCGAAAAAATACGACTGCATGTCGGCCATACGCACATCCATGACAATTTCGGAAAGGTCATTTATTACCACGAAAAACAGCAGACGCGACTTTTCCCTTTCGGGAAAGGAGACTCCCATATGCCGGTTGGGTGGGGAGAGATTCCCTTCGAGGATATCCTGTCTCCGTTTATCGACGGATATGAGGGCATGTTCATGATGGAGCTGCGGGGACGGTACTTCGACAGCGTTCTGGAATCGAGAGATAACTTGAAGGTGATTCTTGCGTCGTGCACACGGCACCGGGCGGCGCAGGAACGTATGATCACGAACGGTACATAGCAGGGGAGACCATGTTTCATCACGTATCCTTATTTAAGACTGAACAGCATCTCGATGCGCCGCATCTCGGGGAACAGCCGAGCATCCATCCGACTGCCATAATCGTAAACTGCTTTCTTGGGGAATGGACAGCGATCGGACCTCAGTCGCATATTGAAGAGACGCTGTTCGATGACTACAGCTATACGGACAGCGATGTATCCATTATTTATGCGGAAATAGGAAAATTCGTGAACATCGCCTCGCACGTCCGTATTAACCCGGGCAACCATCCCATGGAGCGGGTGACCTTGCATCACTGTACCTACCGAAGGAAGAAGTATGGGTTCGCAGAAACCGATGATGAGTCAATCTTTTCGTGGAGACGCTCGCATACCTGTAAGATTGGCCATGACGTGTGGATAGGGCATGCCGCGACGATCATGCCTGGCGTTATGATAGGCCCCGGAGCGGTCGTTGGTGCTGGGGCAGTCGTTACTAAGGATGTCGCGCCGTACGAGATCGTTGCAGGCGTGCCTGCGCGCTCGATCCGTAAGCGGTTTTCCGATGAAACGATCAAGAAGCTGCTCGGTATCGCCTGGTGGGATTGGGACCGTACGATGCTAAAAAAACGTTTTGCAGATTTTTATGATCTTAAGACATTTCTCGACAAATATTCAGCGACCTGAAGAATGAGAAGCAATGTTTTAGAGGGACTTCGCCTCAGACAATTGAGTCATGATCACGTGAAAAGGCAAAAACGACTCTCTCAAAGCTGCAGAGCCCGCAAAGGAAAATAGAACGAACTGTTTTACAATATTCTTACCGTCTGTGCGAAAATTGTTTTTGTTCGACTCAATAATTTGCACAAAATAAAGATCTTGATTTGTAAAGTTCTTTAATCTCTCTGACTGGCAGCGGCAAACCTATTCGGTTGCAGCTGCAGCTCTCTGAGCAAATCGAGATGTAAAGGAGAGCACCATGGATAAAGATAGAGAATGTGCTACAGCCCTTGATACCGCGCATCAGGCGTGGGACAGCCTCTGGGGCACTGAAGAGGGACGCAAGGACTGGATCGCCGTGGAACAGGACGTAAGAGGCCTGGAAAAGGAATTGGCTGGCCTGAAGGTATCCCGGGTGCTCGATCTCGGGTGCGGCATCGGCAGGCATTCACTCTTTCTGGCGTCTAAGGGTTTTCAGGTGTTCTCCATCGACGCCAGCAGCAGGGCGGTTGATTTCACACAAAATGCCGCACGGAAGGCCGGCTTTTCCATCGATGTCAAGCAGTCGGCCATGACCGAGTTGCCTTTTGAGGACCGTTATTTTGATTATGTCCTCGCTTGGAACGTGATCTACCATGGCGATCCAGACACGGTGAGAAAGGTGCTATCTGAAGTAGCCCGCGTTCTCCGGCCATGCGGCATATTCCAGGGGACAATGCTTACAAAGCGTAACGCTTATTACGGCAAGGGACGAAGGGTAGCCCCCGATACCTATGTCAACGATGAAGAGGATGAAAAGAAACATGCACATTTCTATTGCAATGCAAAGGAGTTCGCCGAATTGTTATATGACTTTGAGCTCCTTTCCCTGCGCCAGCAGAAACAGCTGAAACCGGGGTCTTACCATTGGCATTTTGTTGCCGAAAGGATCTGAAATGGCTTCTTGTTGTGAAAGCATTGAAAAAAATGAAGACCGAGAGCATGTGGAATACCGCAGTACGCAATTCAGGAGTCTATCTGTAATAGCTGTGGATTTCAATGGCGAAGGGAGGTAACAGGTTCAGGAAATGGTAGACAGGGCTGGTCGAGCCGGATGTAACCCGGCATCGGTTCAATAAAATGGGAATTTATTTCACTATAAATTAGCAATGGAGGGGAAAATGAAAAAATATGTTTTTGCTCTTGGCCTGGTAGCGGCCCTGACGACAATTCTGACGGGGGTACTCCATGCCAGTCAAAAAAGCCTGGTGATGGGTCTCATCCCCGCAGAGGATCCCCAGGCCATGATCGAGCAAATCAAACCCATGAAGGATTGGATGGAGAAAGAACTTGGGCAGCGTATAGAGCTCTTCACTGCCACTGATTACTCTGGCGTAATCGAGGCTATGCGGGTCAAGAAAGTGGATTTTGCCTGGTTCGGCCCCTTTTCATACGTGATGGCCCATGATAGGGCGGGAGCTGATGCATTTGCGGTGGGCATCGATCTCAAGGGCAAAAGCACCTACCAATCATACCTGGTGGCCACTCCGGAAACGGCCAAGAAGTTGGGAATCTCTACTCCCTTAGTGGGGGAGGAGGGCATGAGAGAGATTGCTCAAAAGCTCAACGAACACAAAAAGGAATTCACTTTCACGTTCACCGATCCCGCCTCAACTTCCGGCTATGCAGTACCCAGGTACTTCATGTGGAAGGTCGGCATGGACCCGGAACAGGTGTTCCAAAGGGTAGGCTTCAGCGGCACGCATGATGCTGCCGAGCTGATGGTGAAAAACAAGACGGTCGATATGTGCTCCGACAATGATATGACCAATCCTGCCATGGTCGCTGCCGGGAAGATTTCGCCCGAGACCAATATTGTGATCTGGAGGTCGATCCCCCTTCCCGGTTCTCCTGTGGCTTATCGGCACGACTTGCCGGAAAAAATCAAGGAAGCTTTGAGAAAGGCAATTACCACAATTCCCGAAGATGCCAACAAGGTCAAAGCTTTTGGGAACATAACTGGATGGCAGATAGTAAGCGACAATGACTATACGCTTATTAAAAATGTCAAGGAAGTGATAGACGGCCTGAAATAGGAGTCTCGACGGCGCTGAAGGCAGGCACCCTAACGGGCAGCCATGAATGGGAGCACCTGCCTTCAGCAGACGTCCAAGGGCCGGGGAGAATATGATGGTAAGAGTGGAAAACCTTAATAAACGCTTCAACGGCCATGAGGTCTTGCGCAACATAAATTTACGATTGCGGAAAGGCGAGCCCGTAGCCCTTATCGGCCCCAGCGGGTCCGGAAAAACCACCTTAATAAGGACGATCAACGGGTTTGTAGTTCCGGACGAAGGGAAAATTTCGGTAGGCGGCAGGGAAATCAAGTTTCACAACCCGAAATCTCTGCGCCAAAGCCGGAAGAAAATCGGAATGATCTATCAGCTTTTCAATTTGGTGGAAAGGACCTCGGTGCAAGCGAATGTCATGGCTGGAGCCCTGGGGAGGCTGGATCGGGGGATTTCTTTAATTTCTTCCACGCTCGGTTTATTCAGCAAGACGGAGAGGGAAAAAGCCAGGGAGCTGCTCAGTTTTGTCGGGTTGGAGGACAAGGCCCGGGAACGGGTGGACCGGCTCAGCGGCGGCCAGAAACAGCGGGTCGCCATTGCCCGGGCCTTGATGCAGGAACCGGAGGTACTCCTGGCGGATGAGCCTATCGCCAACCTCGACCCCAAAGCCAGCAGGAAAATTATGGAACTTTTGCTTCGGATCAACCGGGAGAAGAAGATAACCTTGATCACGGTTCTCCATCATCTGGACCACGTGCGGGACCATTTCGACCGGGTGATCGCCCTCAAAGAGGGAACCATTTGTTTTGACGCCCACACCGACACTCTTAACGACCACCAAGTTCAGGATATTTATACATTTGACGAGGAAATCGGATGCGTTGCAGCTCAAGCCAGCACTATCTGAGCAGGGCAGGACATCTGTTCTGGTGGTCCCTCTTCCTGGTGATTCTGGGTTTTTCATTCAGCATATCGAAAGTGGATGTCGTGTCTCTCTTCGGCGGATTATCCCAGTCGTTTGCCTTGGGCAGGGAGATGCTGCCGCCTAATTTTTCGAGGTGGAGACAGATAACGAGCCTTGCCGCGGAAACCGTGTCCATGGGTTTCTGGGGTACGATGCTCGGGATACTCTTTTCCTTGCCTTTGGGATTTCTTGCGGCTAGAAATACGGCTAAAAACGGGTTCTTATACCACCTCTCCAGGGGACTGGTAACATTGTTGAGATCAGTCCCGGATGTCATTTACGCCTTTTTTTTCGTAATTGCGTTCGGTCTTGGACCGCAGGCAGGGGTAGCAGCCTTAACCATGGCATCGATCGGGCTTCTCGGAAAATTTTACTCTGAAGCGGTGGAAAGCATCGATGAAAAGCCGGTGGAAGCTCTTGCGGCTACGGGTTGCCGCGGTATCAGCGTCATCCGCCATGCCGTTGTTCCCCAGGTGCTGCCCTTGTTTATAGGGTACAACCTCTACATGTTGGACCACAATATCCGGGTCGCTCTGGCCCTCGGTGTGGTAGGCGCCGGAGGGCTGGGAGTGGAGCTTTTCTATCAAATGCGTGCGTTTCATTATCAGAAGGCGTCCGCCATCCTTGTCATCATCTTGGTCATGATTACCATTATCGATCGGGCTTCCAGCCACCTTCGATACAGAATCATTAAAGGTGGTTTTTGGAGCCCCGGAACCCGCATTCTTGATGTCGTATTGCTGGTCGTCATAGGTCTGCTCATCCTTAGCTCCGTTTATTCTGTTCCGGTAGATCTTAAAGAATTGGTGGCAGGAGTGCCGCGTATCTGGAGATTTCTGACAGGAATGGTTCCGCCCGATTTTTCCAGGCTTACTGTTTACCTGAAATTGATGCTGGAGACGGTGGCCATGGGTATCAGCGGCACCTTCCTGGCAATTGTCTTGGGGGGGCCCTTGGGGGTGCTGACGGCCCGGAATGTCAGTCATAATGTGATAATAAAAAACCTGGCAAAGGAACTTACCAACTTTCTCCGGGCAATGCCTGAACTCGTATTCGCCTTGATTTTCGTGGTTGCGGTCGGCTTGGGACCCTTTGCAGGGGTCTTGGCCCTTGGCCTGAACACTGCAGGGTTCTTGGGAAAGTTTTATGCGGAGGCCATTGAAAATGTCGACCCTAAAGCGGTGGAGGCGGTGCAGGCCTCCGGGGCCGGGTTGCTCCAACGGATCAGCCATTCCATCTTTCCCCAGGTCCTGCCGCTTTTTAACAGCTATAACCTGTATATTCTGGATCGGAATATCCGGTATTCCACCATTATGGGCTTGGTAGGGGCTGGCGGCATCGGCTTCGAGCTGGTCATGACTTCGAGAATGTTCGAATATCGCCAAATGGCCGCCATGCTTTTGATCATCCTGGCCACCGTTATGCTGGTGGACTGGCTCTCAGCCTATTTAAGAAAGAAGTTAGTGTAGATATCATGAGCTTCATTTAATGTCCCGGCTCTCAAAGTACGAAGCGAGTCTCACACATTTAACGTGTGGTCTATAATGTCAGACTTTCTTCCCCTTCCTCGCGAGCAAGATGAAACCTTCACGCACATCCTCCGTGGCGATGTTCAAGCTGGCTAAGCCGCACGTCTAGACCCGGCAGGTTTTAAGTTTAATTTTTCTCTGATCACTCTTGCCGGGGCGCTCGTTGCATACACAGCGGTTCCAACATCGAACAATTTTGATGTGCTCAAGCCTCCTACGATAACAGGGTCAAGACCTGCACGCGCTACAAGCTCGCCGGCAACTTTCAATCCCTCCTGATCGTCGCTGGCTATCGGAATCCCGATTTTTTCACCGTTTTTATTGATTGTTTTTTTGAGGTCTTCGAAAAAAACCGTATTAAAGGCCCTTACGATTCTTGCACCCGCAAGAAGGCGGGCCACAAAGGTGCCCATACCACCCGGTTCTTTTCTTGCCTCTTCTGCGATCACTCCATCTCTCTCTGGATAAGGATTCGACGTGTCAATCACGATCTTGCCCTTCAGTGCCTCTTTTGTTTCAGGACCGAGTTCCGACAACGCATTCAAGGGGATCGAGAGCACGATCACATCTCCGAATGCGATTGCTTCGTCTACGGTCCCGGAGCGGGCTTTGGGCCCGGCAATCATCACAAGGTTTTTGAGCGTATCGGGATGTCTTGAGCTATAGAAAATCTCGTATCCCGCATTTGCAAGCAGAATTCCGAGATTTCCACCGATATGGCCTGATCCGACAATACCGATTTTCTGCATTTTCATGTCTTCATCTCCTTTTTAGGCATTTAGTATCGTTAAACTATTAGGCATAGAAAGCAGCGAACATATTGAATCACTTAGTTGTTCAGCAACTCGCATTCTCCCCCTCTATGCCCCCTTATTATCAGTGTTTCTGATCTTTATCAACTACGAGGGCACAGAGTATCTTACTGAAAAACAGGCACCAGCATTAACCGGTGTTCCTCTGCACCCTCTATGGATTCATACTTGCCTTTCTGATTTTCATAAAACTTTTGACCGTATCATGCATTTCAGCGCAGTGCCCCATTGATACAAAAAACTTCTCTAAATAAAGAATAGCACTGCCTGTAATAATATCAATTCTACAAAAGTAACATTCTTGGGGCAAATCTTGGATCCAGTCTTCATTCTTGACATTCGCCTACCATGGGCTCTTTTCTGCATCTCTCTGCCGTCTATCCGCGCAGTCATTAAACCCGTGAAGGACACTGATACGCCGTTTAACACCGGCGGGTTCGGCATACAGAAGGGTTGGGGAAAATGAAAGACGTCAAAATTGGCTTGATGAACGAAAAAAATGAGCGTAACCAGTGATGATCTTCGATGCCGACGTATTCATTCGGAATTTCAGAGGCAAACAGAAGGCGAGGAAGTTCATATCCGGTGACCCGTTTAGGGAACGGCATAGAAGCTTCCTTTGCATTATGAAACAGTCCAGGGTTGCCGGGGCCGGCAGGAACTTCGTGCGGTTAAGGAATTTATCTGCGACGACATCGCAGATGTCATTCATCCCGATGAACGCATTTCGGGAAAAGCCATCACGTTGCTCGAAGGGCATGCTTCACCGATGGAATTAGGACAGCTGATGCGCTGCTGCAGCAATGGCGCTGCGGGAGGACGATACTCTCGTAAGCGCGAGCCATAAGCACTTTTAAAAAATAGCCAGCCTCGATGAGCCTGTTGCACAAATAGCCTTTTGGATCATTTTGTAAAAAATATGTTCAATAAAATCAATGGTCGTATTTCACAAAAAATGGTTTGAGCAACAGGCTCCGATGTCAGCAATTTGAACCGTAAGACGGTACGAACTGGGAAAAAGTTGATAAAAGATATTTGCATGCAACAAACTCTATACATAGCGTACTAGTTAATTGCGCATAATTTTCGGACAATTTCGCTGCCTGGACTCTGAGCGGCGGGAAAGTGCAAGGGGCGATTGCAGCAAAGCACTGCGGTGATGTGCCGCGCCACCTCCAACGTTTCAATCATTGTTTGGTGTCGCCTAATTAGAGTCTGTATTTTAATGCAAAAAACGCATTGCGCGAGTGCGACCGAGGACGCCGTAAGATGTGGTAATTCCCCCGCATTCGCGTTTATAGCCTCGCCGTTTGAGGTAGTTTCGTAATAACATAGCCATAATGCTAATTTTGAACGCACTGGTGCTATAAGGGTTGATTGATGATTGAGTTTTCGTTACTATCGGGCCGTTTGAATCTTGGTGATCAGCAGTCCAGTCATAACCCGAATATTATACGCAATTGCACTCCAGTAAATCTTCGCGTTGAAGTGTGGTCGTGTCTTCCATTCGCAGCGAAACATATCGAACCCTCTTTTGAAATTCGATATGACAGCCTCGATGCCGCTCCGCCACTTCTTAAGACGCGTTTCCAGGTTCAGGCTGCTCGTCAAATTCTTGAGCGATCCAACGATCTTGTTGAATACGATATTGACGACCCCTTTATCTTTCGCCAGTTGCTGGTTCAAGAGAGACGCATAGCCGCCGTCCGTCGTCATATCGCGCGGCACGATGCCATAGTTTTCCTTGATTCGATCAATCACGCTGCCGTATTCCTGAGTGTCGCTGGGGTTGCCATCAAGAATCTTGCAGTCGATAATCAGCATGCTCGCACCTGTCGCCAGATTGATCTTATGCCCGAACGTCGCTTCACGTTTGCCTTTTACGATGATATCGGTATGATCCTCAAAGATCGAAAACAGCTTGTCCTCGTTCGGCACTTTCTCTCCCAGGATCTCGTGGCGATGCGTCATGCTGTAAACCCTCTCCGCCTTCGGGAGAAGATTCTTGATTTCGGTCGCAAGAGCCAAAGCCGCATCATCTGCGTACCGAAGCGAAGGCAACACAACAAGCGCGGCCTCAGCCTGATTAATGCTGGTTCGAAGCAATTTCAACTGTTTTTCAAAGGTTTCTTTGCGCTTCTCGCCCGGCTTCGTGTTGTTGATCTTGCCGAAATGCTTCTTGGCCTGCTTCTTGTACCGCCGCCCCGTGATCACTCCACCGGTCTCTTCAGCGAGTTTTACGAGCAGCCGGTCAAAGGTCTTGATGCAGTCCCACATCAGCGAATTGTTCGTCGGATAATGGACGTTTGTCTCGATTGCCGTGGAATCGGTTCGCGCCTTGCTGAAATCATCAAGTCCTTCCGCTTGGGCAATCTTGTTGATTGCGATCATCACTTGCTCAAGCGTTTCCGCTTTGATCATCGAGATGTACTTCTGCCAGACCGAGAAGGATATGGGGGACCTGCCGTTAAGTTTGAGAAACAGCACGCAGATGCGAGAATCGTGTTGGGCGTACTCCAACTCCCGATATGTCAGCGTCTTCATCTCCTTATACAACGCGCCGCGCAGAATTTGCTCGATTGTGGGGGTGTCCTTTCTGCCAAGACTTTTTCCCGTGCTGCCCTTGAAGTCCCGTTTGACAAGCTCGTAAATTTCGGGATGCAACGACAAAATCGTGTCGATAACCGCGAATTCCGTGTTGACTGCCCAGTGCGGATTCTCAAGCGTGAGTGTCAATTCGTTCAAAAGCTTCATCGTTTCCCCCTTGCTGATTTTGTTACGCCACTATACTTTTATCGTGCAGAATCAGCAAGTTAAATGATTAAATACAGACTCTAATTACCTTCTCCGATTTTTCGTGTGGGGTAAACTGCATATGTCGCTAGGGAGAGGATTGCAATGTATGCGGAGAGCACGACGCACGTGACCCATTCCCAGAAGGCAAAACGTAAGAATACGGGCCACCCGTGGACACGCCATGAGAAACTTACCCAATGGAGTTCGGGGGGCACATAATAGAAATACGCCTGGGCTAAGCCCGCCAGCAAGATCGGGAGCACTGCTGCGCTAGCCAAGATGGCTGCATACAACCGTGCATGACCGCTGAATCTGCGCATTCGCCTCCGTAATATCCGGCCCATAGTCTGGAACATCAGGCTTACTATCCCGGTTAACAAGCCAGCAAACGCCAATACCGCGAAAATTTCATGTCCTTTTTGGATCCTGAGCAGGCATCGGGGCAGCAGGGCAGCACACATCATACAGAAGTTTCCGAACTGCAGAGCCCTCGTTCCGCTTGGCCGGCCTCTCACCTCCTCATGCTTCCAGTGCTGGGCCAATACCGCCACCCAGCAAAATCCACAAAGGCTACATAGCAACATGCCTGCTGACGCCCACAGATAGCCGGCGGGGTTTCGGTCGGGAGAGAGGAGGTTGGATACTGGCATGTATTGCCATTCATACTCCGACGGATACCGCTGCGCCGCCATCAACATGCCACCCCAGAATGCGAGCACTCCGAGAGGAGCCGTAGCGCAAGATGCCCGTCGTAAAAACGACTTGTCCAGATTCTCATTTTTGGCTTCGAAAACGGGAGACATTAACCGGCATTTCCCATTTTAGCTGCTTTCCGTGGCTGAATTCGATCATAATGCGGGCCAACCTCAAGAGCAGAGGGCGACACGTCAAGGTTGGAATTTATGCATAGCAAAGCATGCAGACTTTATTTTGCCTTAACTTCTGATAGCCAACGATGCTGATGAACCGCCTTCAATGCGCATTCTACAATTAGACCAAAAACCTCTTCCTGTGCCAACCTCTTTATCGCATTCTGGACAGCATATAGATATACTTCCTTTTGGAGTTTTATATTGTTATGCTATTTTTTCTCCGCATTTCTCACACAACTTCGTCCCTTCCTTGATCGATTCTCCGCAAGTAGGGCAAATATTGCCCTCCGATTGCACTTCCCCTGCGAGAGCCGAACCACAGCTACTACAGAATTTGTCACCAATATTATTTTGCGCTTCGCACTTCTTGCACTTGATTGTATCTGCGCCACGCCTCATTTTTAAAGCCTCAAGTTCCACATGCTTGATAGCTTCTTCAAGCTCCGTAATTTTCTTATAAAGAGCTGCGATCTCTTCGCAATCGGTTTTTAAGTTTTCTTCAGTCAAGATTTCTTTGTTGACCATCTCAAAGACTTTCTTGCCAAGCGCATTAAAACGATTCTGAATAGTGGATTCTACCTCCCTAATCTTTGCTCTTAGCTTTGCTATTTCTATTAATTCTTTGCCTTTTGAGCTTACTGCATCTACGCCCTTATTAATGCTGCCCATCACCTTGTTAAAGAAATCCGCCATTTCAACCCCTTTCATTTCAATAAGCGGCCGCATTCACCGCAAAATGCCGTACCAGTACCCAATCAACCTTTGCTCCACACTGGCTGCAGAAGTTGGATGCAGCCGCCTGACTCGCACTTTGAGGTACGGAAAAGCCCTTGGTTTGCATTATGTAATAGCCATTCGAAGGTGAAAAAATTCGGCTACCAGCCTTTCTGCGTGACTCGATAATACGGAAACAGTATCAGACCGCGAAACTTCGAGTTGCGTACGCTCTCTGCGGGCAAGGTAAGTAAAACCTTATGAATTCGATCATCCTTGCTGCCTGTGATGTGCCAACCATCACTCTTAGCGAAGTTAGATCTCTTCTGAAAATCCAGAGCTGATTCGCCCTCCAAAGATCTCTTCAAAATGGATGCATCGCTCAGTAGTTTCTTGGTCAGTGTTGATTAGTATAATTATGCCACGAATATATGCTGAATGCTATGCGATGTCAATAATTGTCAATAATGATGGTCAGGTATTTGAAGGGTCGAGATGTTGTTGAATAACGGGATTGAACCTTAAATCTACAGCATTCACAATAATTTTAGAGTACCCACCAATTTACAATCTAAGAGGTTTAAACATTAACTTAATATAATCCAGATGTCTGATTCCATGTCCACTCAATTTTGATCATGTATCGTGGTGCATGGAACGACCCACTCTCTCTCTTGGACGCAGACCTAGGCCGTTCACTCCGAAATGCAAACAAAAAAAGTTATTTTCCGTGAATAGAAAGGAACTGCTCTCTCTTTTTCTTGTCCCAATGAGCGCAGAAGGCCGGCTTGCCCTTCATTACCTGCTCCATACAGACGTTACAAGCTGGCAGGCACTTGATTATCGGCTTGTTGATCTTACCGGCCGCCTTTTTGGGCCACAAGGGGTCGGCAAAGAGTACCCGCGCCAGGCCGATGAGGTCGGCGGTGCCTTCCTGAAGGATTTTTTCGGCTGTCTCAGGCGTTTGGATGCGTCCTGCGGCGATGACAGGCAGACCGGGTACCGCCTCCTTTATTTTCCCGGCAAAGTGGGCCATATACGCTTCTTCTTTCTCTTTTTCTCTGTACGCAGGAAGAAAAAATGAATCGTAAGTCCCTGCCATAACGGAGAGGTACGCAACACCCCTCTTTGCGAGCTCCTGCGCATAGACTGAAGTCTGGTCAGTATGCAATCCATCAGGCAGCCATTCATCTGCGAGGAAACGGTACCCTACCGGATAATTGCCCACGTTTTTTATCACCGTTTCTACTACTCTCAGGGGGAACTTCATTCTGTTTTCGAGCGACCCGCCGTAATCGTCTTTTCTTAAGTTCGTACGCTGGGAAAGGAACTGTACGAGAAGGTACCCTGTGCCTCCATGGAGTTCGACTCCGTCAAACCCTGCCTCTTTGACCCGTGCTGCGGCGTCCGCGTAGGATTTGATGATCGTCTCCATCTCTTCGCTGTTCATCTCTTTTGGCAGTACCTCGCCGGTTTTTACGGGCGAGGGCGCGAGCCTCTTCTGTGCAGCATGGGCGTACCTGCCTGCGTGATTGAGCTGGCAAATTGCGATTGCACCTTCTTGGCGAATAGCCGTTGCGATTTTTGCAAGTTCGGCGATCGAGCGGTCATTGTCGGACCGCAGGGTAAAGGGCGATCCCATGCCCGAGGGATCAACAGCAACGTTTTCCGTCACGATCATCGCCGCACCTGACGCTGCCATCTCCCGGTAATAGTCGATGATCAACTCGCTCGCCGTTCCGTCGGGATTTGCGTAGGAAAGAAAGAGCGGTGCCATCGTGATCCGGTTTTTCAGGACAAGCCCTTTAAGCCGGAATGGAGAAAAGAGAAGAGATTGTTCCATATGAAAGCCTCCTTTTTGTGGATGCATTCTGGAGAGCAAAAGTGTTTATAAATTCATCAACTATTGCCGTTTGTTATTTTTTCATTGTTTATTAATAAAGGAGCTATGCGGCCAATACCGCGTCCTCTGGGTTGAATCAATATTTACTTCCTTTTTTCAAAACACATAAATTGCTTTATGAGGCGCAACCTTCCCTGAACTCCATTGCCTTTGCCGAATAGATTATTGGAGGAAACCTTAACGAATCAACATTGATGGATTCGTAAGAAGTAAATTATCGTATTGCGGCTTATCACGCCGCAAGCCGGATATCCAGCCGTTGGAAATAACCCCAACGCCTGATTGTATCTGAAACAAGCTGTAAACGTTCTTTGACAGCACAAGATAGAATCGAAAGGGCGGCTCTAGGCACTGGTTCCCCTTCGATTTCTCGCTTGCGGAACGCCGCCGCCCGGATAATGTTGATTCCCGCCGCCTTCAGGTACGCGGCGAAGCTCACTGCGGACAATCCTCGGACGCGGAGGTTCTTGACCCCGGTCAATCGGTCAAGCTGAGACATGGTTCCTTCGACCCCTGCCCGGAAGCGGTACCTATCCCGGAACTCGGGAGTGTCTTCCTGAGCCCGCCGCTGTGCCAGCCGGATTGCTTTATCGTCGTACCGAAGATAGCGACCTTTTTTACCGGGCATTGTCGGACACGTTTTCTTCCGGGAACAACTGCGGCACGTTTTCTTTGAGAAGAGCGCAGTGTGGTTGTTGTCTTTGCTCCGGGTTTTCTCCGGAGCGCATCCCTCGGGGCAGAAAGTGATTTCGTTTTCGCTGTTCATGGTGAATGCCGTGAGCGGCACGCTGTTTTCGTCAAGTTTGCCCATAACCGGAGAAACGACCTCGATTCCCAAGGTCTTTGCCTTCTCGCAGTTTTCATCGCTACCGTAGAGTGAGTCGGCAGCAATTTCTTCAGGCTTCAGCCCAAGCTCCGTGGTGGATTCGATGAGCGGGACCAGGGCATGGGCATCGCTCTTGTGGGCAGGTTCTACGATCACGCTGGTGATCAAGTTCAGGGTGTTGGTATCCTCGGAAGTACTGTAGCTTTCGGCAACCTGCACCTGGTAGCCCTTGCCTTTATGACCGTCATACCCGGCGTCGGGGTCGGAAGGGTTTTGCAGGGAATCGGAAGGAACGTCCTTGTTGGCTTTGACCGAGACCTGGGTTGTATGCGTATCAACGCGCTCCACGATGCATTGCTCTTTAAGCAGCCGGGCAAGGAGCTGATAGGTATTCATGGTGGTAACGGGCTCATTTCCCGCGAACTGCTCCACCAGACTGAACACGTCGTTGGCCAGCGTTGCGAGCGTATTTATCGATTCCGAGGGTTTCACCATGGAGAAAACGGCCTCACCCTGTTTGGTCATGTACCGGTCGGTGATAGTTGTCTCTAATGATTCGTAGAGGTCTTTATGGTGGCGCTTGAGGTTCACCAGGAACTTCTTGATGGTCTTTACGAACAAGCCGAGCCGGCCCAGGTGTCGCATATTGGAGAAGATATGGACCGAGTCGAAACGCTGCTTGGCGACATCGACTTTGAACACCTCGGCAAGCTTCGTCGCGACTTCTTCAAAAATAGCCTGGTAGAGGTTCCGTTCGATCAGAAGATCGCGCATGTTCCAGAGGGTCTTGGGGCTGACATAAGCGGCGGCATCGTCCGTCCTGGTGATATTCAGGGCGTATTGCCATTGGAGATTGTAGGCAAACTGGTCCACGGCTTCCTCGTCGGTCAGGTTGTGCATCTGTTGGATGACCATGAGACCGATCATGGCATAGAGTTCCTTGGTCGGTGCTCCGAAAACCGGATCGTATTTGGAAAAGATCTTCTCTACCGGCAACGTGGGAAGAATGTGCTCTCGAAAAACCTTTGCCCAGGACTCCTCGATGCGCTGTTTGCGTTTGGGTCCCAGAAAAGGAAAGGGGTCGAACATGTCGGGGGTTTTGTGATCCTTGATGTGGATCATTCTGGCTCCTTGATTGCGAATTGTGATGCTATTGTGTATCACAAAACCCCTTGTGCTGCAATGGTTATATGATGTTTCACATGACTTATTTTAGCTGAATCACGACTATCGACTTATTACGAGACCATCAACATTAATACTTTATATATTTCAAAGAATAGCGACCACGACAGCTCCGGGAAGAGGTCGCGAGAGCAGGTGCTGAATCGGAAATCTTCTGAGGATGGCAGATGCCGCGATCACCTGCCATACTTTCGGCTATTTCATTATTTGTGAAATTTAAGAACTTGATCTTTTCTCTTTGTTGTGTCTCCATACTTCTATGGCAGAGCCTCGACGAACGAGCTCGCGCCACATGTCTGACGATTTCTTTTTGAAGACGGTGTCTGCATCGGCGTTGACGATGTACCAGTCTCCATGCGATACCTCCCTGTTGAGCTGCTCCGGCAACCATCCCGCATATCCGCTATATACCCGGAACTGCTTTTGCGACTTGTGAGTGCCTATCATGCGCTCAAGAACCTTCCTGCTAATGCTGACGTACACGTTTAAGAACACGTTGTCTGACTCTTCCTGCTTTTCATCGGACCGGATGAGCATGAAAATTCGCTGGTTTTCGACGGGTCCACCGTAATAAAGGACGTCGGACCGCGTCTTTAAGCCCTGTACGGGCGGGAGTATCTTGGCGAGGTGCACCTTCGTGGGCTGGTTGATGATGAGACCGGTTACGCTCGCGGCGTCATAACTGATGATCAGGACGACAGTCTCCTGGAACTGGGGATCGACGATGTTGCGGCTGGCAACGAGGAATTTCCCCTTGGCCGGGAGTGCATCGCCGTAGGGACGGGAATCAGGCAACTCAGGCGCATCAAGTGCTCTAACCGGGGACGAACCAGCATGCGCCCTCGCCGGAGTCATCCCTGCCGGGAAGAGCGGCACGCCGACGGCAAACACCGTGGCGATGACGGCGGCAACCAGGAGTGGAGCATTTCGCACTGATCTGAAGATCCCGGACGGGATAGCCATATTCTTATGCACCCTCACTCGGTCTGATTCTTTCAGCTACGATACAGGGTAACAAAAGAATGCGGAGGTGTCAATGCTTGCGATGGCGAGATGGGCTTCCCGGGATACGTAATGAAAGCATCCTGCAGTCCGCGGTATTTATCTTTTTGATATTCCGGGATACGTCCTGTCTTATTTGCATAAGGTTTGTTCGTTCGAGTCCAGCATGGGGAGCCAAGCATATCGGATACTGTCGCCTTTTTCTCCCGGGAGCTCTTTGTGTAAAGAGCGCATCGACCTTGCTGTGATATGAGTATCTGGCCTGCAGTTTCCTTTCCAAGTAAATTATTTCCAATAAATCCAGATTGTGATATTCTTCTGATGAAGTTTCAAACCCCCGTATTGCGGAAAGGGGGAACTGTATTGTTTCACTCTGTGGTGTACTATTGCTCCTGCGATTAGGCGGCGCCCCGTCCGGAATATAAAAGTTCAATTAAGGATATTCAAACTGACGATTGGCGTTGCGGATCGAGCAGTGAATTCACTATACGGATGATGGTTTGTGGGCCATGGGTTTAGGACGAGTGTGTTTATTCCCGGTACATAAATACGCAGGAAGAGTTCGATAAAACTTTCCACTTTTTTGTGTCTCATATTGAAAAGAGGGAAACAATGCCTGTTTTTACGTTCACTCTCGAACACTGCGCCTACGGCCAGAATCAGAAGGTGGCTTCATGATTCACGGGAAAAAGCTGATTGTTGTAATGCCGGCTTATAACGCTGAAAAAACGCTCCGTCAGACCTTTGCGGAACTGCCTCATGAATACGTTGACGAGGTAATCCTGGTCGATGATGCGTCACTTGACCAAACAGCTTTTGCAGCGCGAGAATTGGGGATTACTACCATCATACATACGGAAAATAAAGGGTACGGGGCAAATCAGAAAACATGTTACAGCGAGGCGCTTCGGCTGGGTGCGGACGTCGTAGTGATGGTCCACCCCGACTACCAGTATCCACCGCGTCTGGTAACCGCGATGGCGTCCATGATCACGTCCGGACACTACGATGCGGTCCTCGGTTCACGCATTCTCGGAGGGACGGCCCTGCGGGGCGGCATGCCGTTCTATAAGTATGTTGCCAACCGGGTTCTCACGTTTGTTGAAAATCTGGTACTCGGCGTAAAACTGTCGGAATACCATTCGGGCTTTCGGGCATTCAGCCGCACCGTGCTCGAAACACTGCCCCTTGATGAAAACTCGGATGATTTCGTATTCGACAATGAGATGCTCGTCCAGGCAGTCTATTTTGGCTTCAGGCTCGGGGAACTGAGCTGTCCGACGAGATACTTCAAAGAGGCATCATCCATAAATTTCAGAAGAAGTGTCATATATGGCTTCGGCGTCCTGGCTACGGTAATGAAATACCTCATGAGCAGACTCGGGATAAAGAAGTTTGCGATATTGAATGGCGACGGGAGAAAACTTTATGGTGCTGAAAAGACAGCACGTTAAATACTATCTCGCGGGTTTTGTGTCAATTATTACGTTTATAGTTTATCTCAGAACCCTTCAAAATGAATTCGTAGGCTGGGACGACAACCGGTATGTGTTTGAGAATCCTCATATCAGGTCGTTTGATGTTGCGTTATTGAAATGGGCATTTTTTGATTTCTATGCGGGCAACTGGCATCCGCTAGCGTGGCTATCCCATTCCCTGGATTACGCCATCTGGGGACTGAACCCTGTGGGGCACCACTTGACGAACAATATTCTTCACGCTGTGAACACTTTTTGTGTCGTAATTCTGGTCATTCGGCTTGTTGAGGCAGGGAAGGAAACAGCCATCATAAAGAGGCCATCGGCATTTATGGATGATCGGGTGATCCTTATCACGGGAGTGGTAACGGGCTTATTGTTCGGACTGCATCCCCTGCACGTGGAATCGGTAGCTTGGGCTGCGGAAAGGAAGGATCTTCTCTGCGCCTTATTCTTTCTTCTCAGTATCATTATTTATATGAAATATTTGGATGGTCAGAAGAGAGCAGTCAGAAGTCAGGATGCAGAGATTGAGGGGCGGCACGGAAAGTTCTTCATGAACAGGGATTACTTACTCTCCCTTGGCCTTTTCATTCTTGCCTTGTTAAGCAAGTCGATGGCGGTCTCCCTTCCAGTCGTTCTGCTCATATTGGATTGGTACCCGTACAACAAAATCCAGTCTGTAAAATTCTTGCGGCCTTCACTAGTAGAGAAAATCCCATTTGCCATGCTGAGCCTTATTTCGTCAATACTGACTTATCTGGCCCAGAAATCAGGTGGGGCGATGTCCATGATGGACTTCGTACCCTTGCATGCACGTCTTCTCGTGGCGGCCACCTCACTCATAGCATACCTGGGGAAAACGGTTTTGCCGATACATTTAATACCTTTTTATGCATATCCCCGGGATGTGTCGTTTTTCTCGGTGGAGTATTTCTCAGTCATTATTCTTGTTGTCATGATTACGGTTGCCTGCATCATTCTGGCAAAAAAACAGAAATTATTTATATCGGTCTGGGCATATTATGTGGTAACCCTGGTCCCTGTCCTTGGCATCGTTCAGGTGGGCGGGCAGGCGATGGCGGACAGGTATATGTACCTCCCGAGTTTTGGACCATTCCTTCTCATGGGACTGCTCGCGGCCCGGGGTATGAGCTCACTGAATACATTTGTTAAGCTTGCCTGTGCCGCAGCGACTATTCTTGCATTTGTCACCGTCTCCTACTTGACCTTCGAACAAATAGGCGTATGGAGAAACAACATGGTTCTGTGGAGTTACGTCATAGAAAAAAGCCCTGTGAAAGTTCCTGTAGCTTACAAAAATAGAGGCACAGGTCTTGATAGAAGCGGCCGGTTGTATGAGGCCATGAAGGACTATGACACGGCAATTGCTCTTGATGATAAAGATGCGCTACTGTTCAAGAATCGGGGTTTGCTGAACCTCAGGCTCGGCCGAGTTGAACATGCAATCTCCGATTTCGAGAGGGCCTGTGCATTAGGAGATTCTTTCGGATGTAATGCGCCAAAATACCTTTTGAAAAACGGTCATTGACGGGCTGTCTGAATCGGGCCGGGACTCATGGCAATCGGAGAGAATCGGGATCTGGCATAGAAATACAATCTTAGTAGCAGGAAAAACCATTTCTGCTGCTGGTGTTCGTTTTATGTCGTTGTCATTTTGATTCATTATCCTTTCCTCCGACTGCCGATCATGGCTGGTGATATACTTCAATTAATAGTTCGATTCGGGAAAAGTTATGACGCGCATGCGTTGGTAAAACGCAGGATTGCCGAAAGGTGTTACGGCCGTTCTTTGACGGTGAACAAAAGAAAGGGGTGAAAGTCATGAAAGAAGAATCTAGAAATAGAAAAAGTTCCATCCTGATGCCGGCTTTGGTGGGTAGCGCGGTAGGGGCAGGTATAGCGCTGCTGGTGGCGCCAAAATCGGGGAAGGCACTCAGAAAAGATCTGAAGCGGTTCGCAGAGGATACGCGGGACCAGGTTGCCGATGTCATTGATGAAGGCAAGAATCTCTACGAAGGAGGCAGGGATGTTGTTGCCAAAACCGTAAAAGTCGGCAGAGAAATGTACGATGAAGGAACGGAGAAGATCGGGAAGCTCGGGAAGCTCATGCAAAAAAAGGAGCGCTCGCTCGTGGTGCCTTTGCTGACGAGCGGAATCATCGGGTCGGGCATTGTGCTCCTGCTGACACCAAAATCAGGAAAGGAAGTCAGGGGAAACCTTAAGCGGATGGCCGCGACCACGAGGGACACGTTTGTTTCCGCTATTCACTAGCGGCAAGGCGCTTTACATGAGGATGAGCAAAGACATACCCGAAGCCCTTGAAGCAGGCATTAAAGCTTACGCTCATGATAAAGGGGATTATGGCATGTGGCAGTGCTGCACGCTTGCGACTAGCGTTTTCCTGCATAAGGTGTGCGCTTAATGAGTAACAGTGTTATGTTCCTGCTGCTTATTTGTTAAAAAGGCATTGGTATGAATACTGATGCCTTTTTTATCATCTATTCAAGGACACCCATCAAGCTACGTATTGGTTGCGGGATGAATTGGGAAGTCAATTGAAAAGCAGTTGACATTTCCAGCAGAAGATGCTATGTTTGGTTGAATAGAATTAACTTATTAACATCATAGTGTTTTTAGTCTGAACTATCACTTGGTTCTAGTGGTTGCATATCGCAGAGGTGCTTACGGAACCCGTACTTCGCCGGTGTTTGGAAATAGCAGGAGATATCGCCACGGATTTCAAGGCAAAAATCGTGGAAGCAAACGGTGAGCCTGACCATATACATATCCTTTTGTCCGCTCCGCCGGAATTCAATTTGTGCCGTCTTATCAATTCCCTGAAAACCGTTACATCCCGTTTGCTCAAAAAAGAATTTCCCGGCATCAAAGAAAAATTGTGGAAGGAAAAGTTTTGGGCAGCAAGCTACTTTGTTGTTACCGCTGGCGGAGCGCCGCTTGAAGTCATACAGAAATACCTTGAAGGGCAAGGAAATTAATGGCCTACGGCAAAGGGGATAAAAATGTGTTCAGGCGCTCCATCCCCAGCGGGAAAACCACGCTGGACCCTGGCATGCTGACGGCCGGCAAGATGGCCGATCTCCTGATTATTCGCAGAAAGTTTCTTGCCGCTGCGAATTCGTTTGTGGATGCGGCGTTCCTTCCCGAACCTCTCGCAAGCACAAGAAACGGCGAGGACATCCATGCTGTTCTGACCGCTCTCCAGAAAAACATGGAGATTGGTTTCAACAAAGCATATGTGGAAAAAGCGCGTCTCGCCGTCCCTCCCGCCATCGCCCAGGTGGAACAAAAATACTTCAAGCGTTTTTACGGCAGGCTTCTAAACTGTGCCGCAAAAACAGAGGAAAAGGACCCCGCAAAAAGGCAGTACCTGAGCATTCCTGAAACGATCCAGGACAAGGTTGCGGCAAGTATCCTTGAATCTCTTGAACGTAAAATAAAAAATTACGGATACGGGAAGACCATCGACTTGGTCAGGCAGGTTGTTATACGGAAAATCAGCAAGGGGCTCACCGGAAAGGAAGCAATGATCGTCCGCGCCATTCACAGGGAGTGCCTCGCGAAATACGGCAAGCCCGTCTTCGGCAGTGACGACCGTTTTGCCTGCCAGATCAACCTGGATTACCGGGTCATCCGGAACGACTCGGACCCTGTGGCCCGGATGGACAATATCGCCAGGCTTCTGGTAGACAGAACGAACCGCAAATATTATCATTTTCTCGAAATATCCAACCCGGCTCCGCACGGGAAACCTGTTCGGATACCGGTGGTCATGTCCTCACGGACGCTCAAACGATTTGACAAGCTTTCGTCGGTATCCTCGCTTTCCCTGGTCATTAACCCTGATTCGGTCCTGGTCCGGGCAATCATTTCCAAGCCGGCCGGGAAAGCCGATATCGGCACTATTACGCATATCATCGGCCGGGACTTTGGCATGGTCAATACCGCCAGCCTTTCCGTGATAAGGATAGATGATCAGATCGATGAGAAGAAACTTAAGCAAATCAGCGAGTTTACCCGGGGAGAGGCTCTCGAGTATCTGAAAAATTACAGCCATCCCAATGACAACGTCGTGGAACGCATCCGCTTCAACGGCCGCGGTTTTCTCCGGAACATCAATGATTCCTGCAAACGTATCGAAAAGCTGAAGTCGCAGATAGACACCGGCTACAATAATCTGAACAAGCTTAAAAACATCATTTGTGGATACCTGGGGCTGGACGAACGGGAACAATTTGCCGAGGGACAGGATCTTGGTGACCCCTATATACGGCATATCCATAAAAAGTTCTTCCGGCTGCTTCATCACCTCGTCGAGATGAAGAAAAAACGCTTGTCCCTCTATAAGAAAATCGCGGGGATTAAGAAATCGTGGTTCGGGTACCTGTCCAACCAGGAAACAATTCTTGCAAGGAAATACCATGCGGCAATCGTACGGGAAGATCTTTCTATCCTTGCCAGGGAGAAAAACGATCCAGGCTACAAGGGCCGAACCTTCAACAAGATGATCAATAACGGTTCAAAAGGACAGTATATACGAAGAGCATCGGATAAACTGCAATGGGATGGTATCCCGGAGATAGTTATCCCAAGCTACCACACATCCTCTTGCTGTACCGTCCATTCCCTGGTCGATGCCAGTATGCGCAATGGGGAAACATTTTTCTGTCCGCGCTGCGGCGCCAAGGAACACGCAGACTCGCACGCTGCGGATACAATTGGTAATTACATTTTGCTTCGTCCGAATATCGCGAAGCAAGTGACACTGCTTCTTCCAAGAGACAGACAATCCTCTGGGAATCTTCTTGTTGGAAGCCCCAATCAATAGCCTTATCTTTGGTTGCGGGAGCATTCACTGGACTGCAAGGTTTGACGTTATGACGGGCGTCATTGCGACACTGCTTCCGGCATCGGTCTTTTTGAGGAGGTGTTCATCCGGGACAGATTGCGGGCGGCTGCTTCGGGGCTGCTCAATTTCTGCCTGGCGCCGGAGACCGTTGCGTTACGCTTATGTCACAATCAGTGCGTTCACACCCTGAGGCGCCTCTACTCGAAAGGGCACGGTCGGCGTCATCTCGACTTGATGCCGTGGGAGACTCTATCCGTGATGAAGATAAATAAACCTCATATACACTTCTCCATGATTCGGGAGTTCCATCTTGCCGACTGGTTCACGCTGGCAAACGCTGCCTGCGGCACGGGGGCATTGTTTTCTACGCTCACGTACATACAAACGGACCGCGTCATCCATGTCTACTTTGCGTTCTGGATGGTCTTTGCCGCTTTAGTCTTCGATTTCCTGGATGGACGGATCGCCAGGTGGCGACAGAAGGCCTCTGGAATGGGTCGTGAGCTCGACTCTCTCGCTGATGTAATTTCCTTCGGTGTAGCCCCGGCCGTGATCGGGTATGGTTGCGGCATGCAGGGTTTGTACGACCGCATTATCTTGACCTATTTTGTTGCATGCGGAGTATCTCGCCTGGCGCGCTACAACATGACGGCCGAGGGGCTGACCAAGGACGGCGGCAAAGTGAAGTACTTCGAGGGAACTCCTATCCCAACATCGCTGCTTTTGGTACTGTTGATGTCTGTGGCCGCCTCACAGGGCGCAGTGCGCGAGTCCCTCTGGTTCGGACAGGTCGTTCTTGCCGGTTTCACGCTTCATCCCATGGTCCTGTTTTTCGCGGTTTCCGGCTCACTCATGGTCAGCCGTATACGGTTCCCGAAGCTCTGAGCTGTCCCCCTGCCCGCCACTCCCCCAATCGCTGCATGGCCATACGTGACCATATTGACGAACACGTGGGGTCCATCACCCGAAAGGGGGCCACCAACCCCGCTCCGCTTCCTACCAATGCAAGGACTCATAGCATAAACTATTGCGTTTTTCCATACAGGACACAAACAGGGCAGGAAGGGGACAGTATTCGCAGTTTTCAAGGGATTCATTCTTTAGCCAGACGACAAACTCCACAAAATGCGGATTATCAAATCGCTAGATGCCCTGAAGCTCGGTATTCGAGGTTCGCTGCCGACTCGATGCAGAAAGCAACCTCTGTCAGGCTGTATTGAACTTTGATCCGGCCGATGTAAGCGAGCAACTTCTGAAAGCCTTCAAGCATGTGGTCAAGCACCAGGGTCGTAATTGGTGTCTTGCACGCGCTGTTTCCAAGAATGCGCTGTGGTTGTCTTCTACTGCACCAATGCCGAAAATCAAGTGCGTCCCCGGACCACGGATCTTTTTTTCGTCAGTTGAAGAAACTGCTTAAGTCTGATATCATCAATACAGTTCATTGAAGCCTCCTGCCTCTTGAATTAATTACCCCATTAACGAATTCTCAGCGGGAGGTTTCTTTTTGGGCAGTCTTGAAAATCATATTTCCCGGTATTTTAATGGGAGGTCTCACCTCATGCCCTGCCCCTATATAACCCGAGCATTCAACAGTACGCTAAAGAAGTCCTGGAAAATTGGCATTTGGATAGGCCTTCTATTCGTGGCAGCATCGATTGCCTGTGCCCAGGATTCGTCCAGGGACGGTCAGACTCAGGCAGAGCAAAACACCCCAACAACCCGAGAAAGAGTTCATCACCGGCATGTGTGATCGAGATATCTCTTGATCGGAATTCTGTGAAGACCGCGTTCTATAAGACAAATGGCACCTTTCCCATCGATGCCAAAGTCAAAAATATCAGCGATACGGGCCAGGAGATTATCATATGGACGCAATATGGATGTTCATGGATATATGTTTGCCCCGAGATATCACCCGGCATTGAGGCAGCAAACCTCAAGCGCGGCTTACAAAGACTGGGCGGGTCATGAATATTTACCATGCTTTGATCCGGATTGCCGACAGAAAGGCGGTGCTAGAATGTATCACGGTACAGAGGGTATACATCAGCTTGCGATGGGCGCGGCGGCGATCATGGGTTTCCTTATTCTGGTTGCGGTGGCCTTTTGCATTTTATGGGTTTATGTTGTCGTTGATATAATGCGAAGTGAGTTCACCGTCCCGACAAACAAGATTGTGTGGCTGTTACTCGTTCTTTTTGTCGGGCCTTTGGGTATAACTCTGTATTATTTCATTGGACGAGACCAAAGGGCAAACAAAACGGATCCGGGCACAGACTTGCCTCATCGGTGACCGGGATAAGGTGAAAAGATGATAAAAATAATTGATATCAGCCGCTGCAGGTTTGGGGCGATGGCCCAGGCGGGACTACAAAGAAGGCGAAGATTCGGGAAATAAAATAAATTGCGCCTGACCACATAAGCCGGTAAAAAGCCCTGAACGCTGCAATTTCAGATCCCCCAAAAACAGGAAGGTTTTAATAGGTAATTGCTCCCTTGTCAAAGTAGTGCCGGCATGTGGCTCGCAGGGGGAGATGAAAGACAAGGGTACTTTCTGAAGTCTGTAGCGGTAGCGTCTCTCGGAACTCGTATATTTTCTGTTCTCTTTTTACTTAAATCTGTCGCTCATCTGCGGGTTTGCAGGAACAGGCGAACCGTTCCTAAAAACATAGTATTTTATTTCTCATAACTATGACGGCAGCCGAACAGTGCTGCTGCCGGTTAACGTCAGGGATTCCCGCCCTGATTCGCCCAAGTCCCGTTGTTTGCTGATCGGGATTGCTTCTGGCGCCTTTTCAGCAAGACTGCTGCTGGCAGGTGGCCCGGAGAATTGCGCTGTCGACGGGATGATGGCTTCTTCTGCATTTCAGCGCAGCCTGGGGAGTCCTGTAAGGACCGTCGTTGGTAGAGACTGTGATGATTTCCACAACCTCCCCGAGTCTTCATCTTGCTCCAAAACTTCCAGATGTGCTCCTCTCGATTCCTTGCAGGTAGAGGGGAGGCGGTTCTGCCTGGTATGGGAGACTCGGAATATCCTTGAACTCTTCTCGCGATAGCAAGCGCCGCTGCTTCATGCGGCGAGATGCCATGAATAGACATATAATTGTTTCTGCCGATAACGGATGTGTAAGCAGGATTCACGGAGAGCACACCGACGCCTGCCTTAAATGCTCTGCGGTCAAGCATGTTTAAAAAGGTGGAATAGGCGAACCCGGACAGCATCCGCGCATACGTTACTCCCTGCTCCTTGAGAGATGCTTTCTTCTTTTCGAAGTCAAGAGTTTCATGAGCGACGGGTTTCCCGGTTTTAATTGACCGGTCGATAATGCCGACGCAGATATCACCGTAAGTTGCCTCGGTCTGTTCCGTGGTTCTGTCTTTTATACATGCAGCATACGTTGTGTGCCAGACAAGATTGCCGAACCGGTCAGTCTCGGAAACAGCAATCTCTTTTTCGTTTACATCTACACCAATACATCCGATTTCTTGCGGTTTCCCGGTAATTGTTTCTCTTTGGGGGATATCAACTGAAGAATACAGATACCAACCCTTCTCGCCACGGACAAACCGGTGGGTGATTGCCTGGCCGCGCAGGAGTGCCTGCTCAATATATTCCTGCCCGTAAGGATATGTTACGGTAGGCACCATGATGTGTTTACCGTATTTTTTGGCAAGATAGTTTGGGACCCGTATCCTGAGCGACCCGTCGATGCCAAGCGTGCAGGTCTGGTTGCCGGCCGTTTCATCCTTCGATCCCAGACAAAACGATGAAGAGCTTCGGGCAGCCTTCCAGGCAGACAGCCAGTTATTGTGGGATTTATAATCGTTTTCAGAAAGGTTAAACTGCTTGTGGAAAAGTTTCTTTGTCCCAAAGCAAATCCTGCTTCGGCCTTTGTCCAAATCGTATTTCAGCTTTTCCAGTTTCTGCACCGATGAATGGAGCGTCCGTTTTTTGTTGTGGACCGCAAAACGGAGAGACTTCACGCTGGTCGTTTTCTCATATTCGGACAATTCCGTGTCTTTGCGTATGTCAATGATACTGTTCTCTCTGGTTTTAATCCATTTTCTCGCAGATTTTATTTTGTGCTCGAGCTTTTCAACCCGTAGTTTTAATACCTCAACCGCGGAGCTGATATTGCCGTCAAGATCGTAGCGGATAGCGTTAAACTGCCGGGCGGTGATACCATACCTGACAAGATACTCATTTTTGAATGAAATGGGTTTGTTGCCGGAACGAACGCTGTCTTTAAAGAGAGAGCGTTTGATGTGCCCGTATGAGTCGCCGATATCGTCAAGAACATGATAAAGAGACTTCTTTGTGTCCAGGTAAGACATGTCAATCAGCAAAGTTTGAGCGGTAAAAGAAAGTGCTTCACTTTTGCCGCTCTTGCCCATTTTATCCTTATTACTTGCCATTTTCCATGGCCTCCAGAGCTTTTTTTGCTTTATTGGCCGCTGACCGGCGTCCGTAGAGCCTTGCGCAAAACGATGTCAATACTTCAATCATGTCCAGCACCAGATCGTCCTTACGTTCGGTCTGGTCTACAATAATAAGTTGACGACCTTGAGCTCGAAGTGCCGATTCTACATACTCAGATCCAAACCGCATAAGCCGGTCACGATGCAAGGCGACAATAATACTGATGTTGGAGTCGGCAAGCAGCTTCATGAGTTTTGGCCTGTGCCCATTAAGACCAGATCCAACCTCAGACACCGCTTTTGAAACTGACAACCCTATGGAAGCGGCATATACGGAAAGCCGCCCGAGCTGCCCGTCCAGGTCTTTCTTTTGGTCATGACTGGATACCCGGGCATAAAGAGCAACAGAACCTTGGGCAGTTTTCTGCTCTTTTATAATGATGGTTCCGGTAGGCATCTGCTCAGCCTCAACCGGCAGCTTGCCAGCCTTCCACCATTTCCATGCCGCTTGATAGGTTATACCTTGTTGCTTTGCCCATACGCTTAGCTTCATAAATACATTATATCATATAAAATTATATTATACAATATAAATATTAACAGTATTCCACCCTTTTTAATCAACAGCAAGTGCAGAAAAGCTCAGGACATATATATGAGACAAAAATGGTGTCGCCGGACTTTCTGTCGGTATAAAAGACCATATGAACGGCTATGATACCGAAGTTATCGAGATGCACACCTTGCCCGGCGGCCAATGCACGGCGTGGGATAGAAAAGGATACCGTTTCGACTACTGCCTGCACTGGCTGGTAGGAACCGCAGAAGGGCCGTTCAATGATATCTGGAGGATCGTCATTCGCTTTAATCGACTTCTTTTGTAGCAGGGATTTGCGGGAAGCGCTGCATTTCGACACGAGATTCACGGCTGTGCTATTGACCTCGGTGATCTAGAGGAGTACATTTAATAAGACCTCCGGAATAATGCTATTATGAATGGAGGGGGTGATAGCAATGAGGTACAGCATGACGTGCAGTTGTGGTGATGAGATAACGGCTCGGGCAAGGACAAGAGATAAAGCTGTCAAGAAGATGAAGGCTTTGCTGAACGAAGATGCGGTATACGAACACATGGCACAGAAACACCTCGGAGATGCGGTACCCGCCATCGAACACGTTCACGAGGTTATAGAGCAAAATCTGAAAGATTCCGCCTGAAATCCAGTAATACGCGTCTTCCGTAATCTTGATATAAAGTCATCCCTGCCGTATCCACGGTGCGCTAGCCATTGCCTTATATGTTTCGCTTACAAGGTACCTTCACTCGCGCTTAGGCTAGCAGAAGGCAGGAAGAATGATCTTTTCTTCCATCCAAGTTGACACCCTTGCATGTTGAGGCCGAAGGATTCATGAATTTCCTCGATCCGTATTCACCTTTTAAAAAAGGTGGAAAGGCCAGCCTATCATGTCTCGAATATTCCTTGTTGGCCTGATGGAATGAAGTACACCCTTTCCGTAATTGAACTTTGCAGTAGTTGCGACTTATCGAACCCGTACAGTTTATGCCGAATTCGTGATAGCAATCCCAATAATCCTTGACTGACCAAAACTTTTTTGCGATAATAAAAACTACTCTGTGACTTGAGTTTTTCGGCTATACGAGTCAGGAGGGGTGTTCCTTTTGAAATCAACTGTCACGGGCATAAGCACGTGGGTATCTACATATGACGAACACTCACCCGCGATGCACGGCGGATATACACGGTGAGGAACGGATAAGGAGATACCCTCATGCCGAAAGCGAAAATTCTTTACATCGAAGACAGTGAGGCTCAAGGAACAATCACAAAGAAATTCTTAGAGGACGGCGGGTATGAGGTGACCTGGGTCCACGAAGGGATGTCTGCTTTTCGAGTAGCTAAGACACAACCTGTCGATGTCATATTGCTCGACCGCGTTTTGCCGGATATGGACGGAAGCAGGGTGTGCGGTTGGCTCAAGCAAAATGAGCGTACCAGGGGAATTCCGATTATTATGCTCACGGCCATGAATACCACAGCTCAGAAAGTCCAGGGATTAGAGGCTGGCGCCGACGATTATCTTGCCAAACCGTATGAGGAAATAGAGTTGAGCGCCCGGGTGTATGCCGCATTGAGGACGAAGAACCTCAGAGAGGAGCTGAGCCGGAAGAACGACGAATTGCAAATGATGATCAAGAAAGTCGAGGCCCTGTCTATTACAGACGCGCTGACCGGGCTTTTCAACAGAAGACGGTTTGAGGAGGCGCTGGATTCGGAATTTAACAAAGCCAGCAGATACAAGTTACCCCTCAGTTGCATGATGGTGGACATTGACCACTTCAAGGACGTAAATGACACCTATGGCCATCCCGTTGGAGACGCGGTCATCAAAGACATTGCGTTGATCCTTAAGCAAAGCGTCAGAGGCGTAGATATGTTATCCCGCTGGGGCGGAGAGGAGTTTATCGTGCTTGCCCCGATGACGCCAAAAGAAGACGTGATGTATCTAGCGCGTAGAATCTTAAAAACAGTAGCCGATCACGTCTTTGCGGGTATGGGCGACAAGAGAGTGACCATTAGTATCGGAATCGCCGATCTATCCAGCCCCGGCAGCGACGCAGCATGTAGATTGGTCCAAGCGGCCGATAATGCCTTGTACGCGGCAAAAGATAAAGGGAGGAACAGAATTGAAACGGCGGGGTAAGAAATGACCCCTGCAGCGGAGCAGCAAGGGCAACATGAGAACTTAAAACCTATTTGCTCACGATGCTGATTTATAGTCCTGAACTCCGACACTATGCAAATTATGGCATATAAGACTGGGTATTTACGAACCACAATCAGATCGATTTACTGGGGGGGTGGAACTATAACCACTCTATTTCGGCGATTTTCTGACCGGCCTTGTATGCCTAAGCCTTTTTTCCTGAAGGCCATTGTGTAAATCCACACATTGACGATGATAAGAACGATGGTCGATACGAAGACGAGCGTGGTTGAGACATCAGCATAAACAAGCTGCTCTGCGTAGTGGGCGATGAACGAACCCGGATAAACTTGCGCCGTGCCCTGTTTTTCTCTAAGCCAGACCTCAAGATGCGTGAGAGGGCAGTACCATCCGAATATCTGACTGGCAACTGCGAAGCCAAATCCCGCCCCCTGAATCAGCATAACTTCACCTTTTTTTCTACCCCAGTACGCACCGCCAATGAGAAAAAGTATCCAGAAAAGATGGACAACAACGACGATGTCTGCAAGGACTCGGTAAAACATAAAATGTTCACCCTCCTGATATCGTCTAGTCCCGCGTCTTTTCCCGATGCGAAGCGTCCTGAAATTAAGGGGGATACTATGTGTATATATCCTCTTATATATTTTGATTGAGAGTCAGCAGGCGGTTGTGAACTCATATACCCTTCGTTGAAAGCGTTTTCATAACTTACAATGGAATCTTGTTGAAGCAAGTAGGAAACTGTGTCAAAAGCCGGTAGCGGCCTGATTCCTACTCTTCTCCCAGCTCCATTATCGCGGCCAAATAACCCATGATGTCCTTGAGGGAGATAATGCCTACAAGCCGCTCGTTTTTCACTACCATGAGCCTGCTGTTCCCCGTTTTCCCCATCATTGAAAGGGTCTGCAAGGCGTCGGCGCCGGACTCGACGCTGTTTTCGACTGAGCACCGGTCGAGCCGCTCACCCACTGTGTTGCGGTCCCATTCTTCCTGTGGAATTATCTTTACCCGCTGGGTTGTAATGCACCCGAGGAGTTTGTCGCCCTCCACAACAGGAAACATCTTGAAGTGGTACCGGTAAATGTAGGCTTCCACCAGTACCTTGATGGTGATCGACGGCGGCGTAGTAACGGGTTGCGGGTTCATAAACCGTTCGACGGTCTTGCCTGCCAGCGCGTTGTGAAACATGGTCTGCCGGTAGGACGACTCGGCAGCGGAGCGGAGGAACATGCCTATCATGAACTGCCAGAGACCACCGATAACGTTGCCGAGGAAAAGATTCGCAACGCCGATAAGCATGAGGAAGACGCCGAAGCCCGATCCGATTTGCGATGCGATGCGCGTTGCCTTGCGCAGGTTCTTTTTCCAGTGCCACAAGGCTGCTCGAAGCACACGGCCGCCGTCAAGCGGGAACGCCGGAACCATATTGAAGAGCGCAAGGATCCAGTTAATAGATGCCAGATATGAGAGCACGCCATAAGTGTCGATAGTAGACGCAGCACCCTTCATCAACAATGCCGCGGCATAAAACACCATCCCGAGAACGACGCTGGAGATTGGGCCAGCCACTGCCATGAAAAACTCGGTCTTCGGGCTATGGGGCTCATCTGCCATTTCCGCCACGCCTCCGAAGATAAACAGAGTGATGCCTCGCATGGGAAGACCGAACCGCCGGGCGACGAGTGAGTGGCAGAACTCATGGAACAGGATCGAGAAAAACAGGCCCGCAGCTCCGGCGATGCCCATCCACCAGTATCTGGCAGGGGCAAGGCCCTGATAATAATGAGGGAACAGGCCGACGGATAGCGACCAGGTGACGAGAGCGGCGAGAATCAACCAGCTCAGGTCAACGCGAACCTCGAAGCCGAGAAAACGAAACAGCTTGATGCGTTTTCCGAACACTGCCACCTCCCGAGTTTGTCTGCTATTCCTTATTATTATAACTCCCTTCGTCGTCGAGAGCATTCATCCCTGCGAGTATTCATGGCGGATTTTTCCAACCACTGACCTTACCACTATGAATGTTTCATACAATTTTTACAGAGTTTTTAACGGGCTGCGGTGACGCAATAATCGATGGAGAGCGCAACATTTGTGAACTTAGCGGGTACACTGCTTTGAGTTGAAATCTGGAATGTTGATACGCAACCTGTCCATCCGAGATTATTACTTTCTTGGGCGCCTTTTTAACGCCCATCCGAATTTATTCAAAATATTTAGAGCCACATTTCCCTCGGTGTCGAGGCTGGAATGCAACGCATTGATATGACGGAGTAATTAAAAAATCTTTTGGGTCGTAACCGGTAAGCGGTTTGTTCGGCTGGATGAGTTTAAAAGAAGCAAGATAAATAGGTGTACTTGAATACTATTGTTTGCATGGAACGTACAAAGACGGTTATGCCCTTACTGGACTTGGGGTATCATGAAGAAAGAAGGGGTACTTGTTCTCTGTCAGGACGCCATGGTGCTCCTTGGCAGAAAACGAACCCCGTGCTTGGGATTTGTTTAGTACCCCATCGATGAGGAAATGTTAAAACCCGCACTCTTCATCCCGATCGTTAATGAAACCCCAATCCTCGTAACCGTTGAGGAACTTCCTCGTCGTTACCGCTGGAAGCCCTAAATTAAAAGCCGGAAGCCTTTGAAAAAACGGTGGCCTGGTCATTCAGGAAATAAATATCAGGCTTGTCGATGACACCTGCTTTCTCCATAGTCTCCCTTAACTCCGCAGATTCAGAAAACGCCTTTGCACGGCCGATGTCTTTGGCCTCAAATAGAAGAATCACCTCATTTGTATCGTTTGCGCTGCGGAAAAGATGCTTCTCGGTAAGACCCGCCTCGATCCGCTTTGGAAGATGGGCATCGTAAGCTCGCTTCCATACAGAATAATCCCTGACTTTATGTCGAACAAGCACATATGTAAGCATTGATAACCTCCAATACTGCCGTTTTTTTGCCTTCTTCTGATTCAGTCCTTAAAAGACAACTGCCTCAACTAGCATTTCATCAATCGTAATTATATGCCTACTATAAAAATACCGCATATCTATGCGCTGTCAATACCACTTAAGTTTTGAAAAACATTTACATTAGGTCCGACATTCGAACCACTACATAGTCTCATTCGGTTTTAGGAAAAACATAAAGCACCTTATATATGGGTCGGGCATGAGGTTAGACCTCCCCATTAAAATTCTGTGAGTGGCATCGGTATAACTCATGTGTTTGAATAATGCGACAGTTCTCATTCCGAAAGGGAGGAGAAACGGGGAACGCAAACCATACCTTTGTGAGATACAGGAGATGTCAACTCGACTAAATACATTAGATTACTGCAACGTGAAGTAGAACGTCGCGCCCTTCCCCACTTCAGCTTCAGCCCAGATACTACCACCGTGTCGGTGAATGATACGTTGCACGGTGGCCAGTCCGATACCTAGACCCGGAAAATCAGCGGTCTTATGAAGTCGCTGAAACGCATTGAATAATTTATTCGCGTATGCCATGTCGAATCCAGCTCCGTTATCTCGGACAAAATATACGTCTCTGCCTCGCTTTTGCGTGACGCCGAATTCGATTCGCGCCGTTTCACACCTTCCTGTATACTTCCAGGCATTGCCAAGAAGGTTTTCAATCACGATATGCAGCATGGCGGAATCTCCATTGACGATTAGTCCGTCTGTGATGACGAGCTCCACATAACGGCCGGGTTGACTTTTTCTGAGTTCTTCAGCCGTGGCCTGCGCTAACTGGCTCATATTCACCGGCATATAATTTATCTCGGTGCGTGTTAGCCTCGACACATTGAGCAGAGCGTCGATGAGCTGCCCCATCTTATTAGTGGCCTCACGTATGCGGTTGAGATAATCTTTACCATTGGCATCTAGCTTGTCTGCATATTCTTCAAGGATTGCGTGGCTAAAACCTCCAATGCTTCTGAGCGGAGCCCTCAAATCATGAGATACCGCATATGCAAAGGATTCCAGCTCTTTGTTCGTGATTTCCAGCTGCGCAGTACGATCAATGACGCGCTGTTCGAGTTCTTTGTTAAACTGTCGGATGCTTTCATCCGAAATTTTTCGTGAATTTGCCGCTCCGATAAGCCCGGCGATCGCTAAATAGAGATCAAGAGTATCCTTTGCCAGAGAGGTGGATGACCGGTGCCCCACCATCATCACAGCGACTGGCCGGTTTTCGTGAAGTATGGGCAAGAATGCTGTAGCGATCGGATTCTTAGGTGAAAATGTAAAGAACGTGAGAAAACCGCTTTCAAAAACATCCCTCGCCGCTGCGATCACTTCCGGCTCAGATATCTTTGTCGATGCGCCTCTTTCGGAAAATGCCCAGTGATTGATCTCAACGTCTCGATCATTACGGTAATTTACAAAGGTTACGACGTCGGCCCCAAATAGGTTAATGAGGACCCTTCCCGCCTCTTCCCAGATATCTTGTCCGGATGTCAGGCCGGCAAAATATTGCGCGGCATTTATAAACGCTTTTAACTGCTCTTTATGAGAAAGTGATTTTATCATGGTCTATGCCAAAGCAATCGGTTGGAGATAGAGATGCTCAAGGAAGAGGGTGTCGAAATCGGAACAGTTGGATAAACTTACAATCACTGTACGACTCCTTAATTCCCGTAAACGGTCTTCTGCCTTGGGTAAGAGGAGTAAGGCCTCGCACCCGGAGAGTGACGTGTTCCCTGCGGTTACTATCAGCTGTTCGGATATAGACGGCAGAAGCCCAATCTCCTGTGCATTGACAACATTGAGATATTGGCCGAAAACGCCACCAATGAATATGCGTCGTAACTCATGATATCCCATGCCCGCTTTCGTTAAGAGAACCTTGACACCTACTCCGATGGCGGCTTTGGCACGCTGGAACATGTCGATGTCTTTTTTGGTTAGAACGATCTCCGGGTTGCCACGGCAAAGGGGAAAGCCGTATTCGGGAACGGACGGTGCAAATTGACCTTTATTGTTCAAGGTCCTGTTCCTGACGAGGCAGGCAAGCAGGTCAACTAAGCCGGAACCGCACAGACCTCGAGATTCAGCGCCGCCAATGACTTCGAATGCGAGTTCTTCTGGTGCATCCGAAACATTAACCCGGCAGATTGCACCCGGGTCTGCAGGTATCCCACAGCTTATGCCGCACCCCTCGAAAGCGGGACCGCCGGCAGCAGATGTCGCCCAAAGATTGTTCCCATCCCATAGGGCCATTTCCGAATTGGTACCGAAATCAACTAAAAGGGTTCCAGGCTCACCTTCCATCAGTCGAGTTGATACGATGCCGGATAGAAGGTCGGAACCGACAAAGCCCGCCAGAGGCGGAATGACCTCGATAGCCGTTTCGGGTTTAATACCCCAACTTACGCCCCAGGAGGCCATATCCGCAGGGAGGCAGTCAATAGATTCGGTCCAATAGCGTGGATCGAGCAGATTGAGATAGTTTTTCCCCGTCAAGAGAGCAATCATCGCAGTATTACCCACTAGGACAATACGCGCCACTTGACGCAGGTCAATTCCTTCTCTATAACTGATATCATTTAACCCATCACCTATTGCTTGAATAACCTGGCGGCTCAGCTTTTCAGCCTGATCGATGGATTTTGCTGCAATCAAGCGTGTCAGGACATCGGACCCCGATGATGCTTGAGGATTCGGACCGCGGCGTCCCGACAAGCGGCGGCCAGTGACAAGATCCAATAACGTAATTGATATGTGGGTAGTTCCGAGATCAACAGCTACTCCGAGGGAGTGTCTGAACTGCGAATAGGGCGCCCGTGGCTTGCTTGGGGGAGATGCTGTGCCCGTTCCTTCGCTAAGGTAACGCCAGACGGATGGGGGCGCCGGGCTGAGAATCTCAATCTGAAGATCGTGAATAGCTTTAACTTGGCAGGCAAGCCGCACCCCCTGAGAAAGTAACACGGTGCCGAGGCTGGCCAGTTCATTCAGGGAAGGTTCGTCAACATGTCCGGCTGCGATTCTGATGCGGCACAGGCCGCAGGCTCCCGTGCCGTTACATCCGGCACGGACCCGAATGTCAGCTTCATCGAGGACATCACGGACAGAACGACCGGACACAAACGTTATGTGCCGATCTTTATCTGATAGTTTTACGGTTAGAATCGGCACTAAATTACCTCTTGGCGTGTGAGGCTGAGACCATCGCGCTTACGTTCTCAGGTTTGGATTCCGGCGGGATCTCACAACCGGAAGAGAGAATAAAGCCGCCGCGTGTACTGAATAGTTCTAGCAATCTGGTCGATTCGTCAGCAATCTCGTGAGGCATCGCTTCGACAAAGGATAGTGATTTGATGTTGCCGTCGAGGCAGGTCCGCGGCAGAATTTGCTGAGCACTCAGCGGATCGATGCAATAATCGAAATTGGCGATTTCCACTCCGGCTTCAGGGTAATAAGGACAGATCGTGCCAGCCGGACCCGCAATGTGAATCCAGTTGGCGAGCGATCCCGCTGACTTGAATGCAGCAAATATTTTTTTGAGGCGGGGAAGTTCGAACTCGCGGAAAAACTGGGGGGGCACTACGGCTGGCGAGGCAGAAGGGTCGAATACCAATGGTACATGAGCCCCTGCTTCGATCTGCGTCAGGCCAAAAGTGATTGCTACTTCTCCGGCGAAGTCAAGAAATCGGCCAAACAAATCGGGATCGTCTACAGCAAGGAAGAGAGTCTTTTCCGGCCCCATCAGCTGCATTGCCAACGTCATCGGTCCTAACACACAGCCGACAATCAGGACCTCGTTTCCAAGTTTACTCCGCATAATCCGTGCTGCCTTGAGCATTTCCGTCATACGCCCACTCCGTTTGGGGTCCGGTATGGCCAGTTTACCCACTTCTTTGGCATTCTCAATGGCATATCGCTCGACACAAGGGTACATATCGTCGCGGTAGATTAAGCGAGAACCTATTGCTTCGGTCTCCACGCTGGTATCCATGAGTGTAAAGACAGCATCGTAGCCATAGTGATCCAGTGCCCTCAACTGACAGCTCGCTAACAGCTCGCCGTCTCTGACATACTGTCTCAGAGGTACATTAGTAAGAACGGCGGCATGACCAAAAACTTGGGCAATCACCGGGACGCGGTCGGGTTTTCCAAAGCTCATTGCGGTCTGAATCCGTTCGATGCTGTTCATCGAGTTTCCTTGGGTTGATGTTCAAGGTAGTGTAGGCCGTCAAAGACGGAATCCGCAACAAAATCCACATTGAGAGCATTCGCGGAGGCCTGCTTCAATGCCGCGCCTCCCGCCAGCACCGTCACCTTTGCCAGTCCACGCGTTCGCGCTAGGGGAATAACCTGCCTCACTAATGGTATGACGCTTGTTATGAGGCCGCTTATACAAATTACCGCTGCTTCTTCCCGTACGGCTGCTTCAACCAGCTTCTCGACCGGACAATCCTTGCCGCAATCAACAACCCGGTATCCCTTGGCGATCATAATCGTCTTAACGATATTTTTCCCCAAGTCATGAACATCGCCCTCAAGGCTTGCCAATACGATGGTTTCTCGTGTGGCTGATGGAGGTCCATCAGGATAAAGTGTCTTGATAACCCCCATCGCTGCCCGGCCGACAAGCATTATTTCAAGCAGGTTGAACTGCTCCACGGTGCATTTTGCATCAAGCCGCACCATGACAGACTCAATACCGTCGATAATGATCTGCTCATTGCTAATGCCAACATTTCGCAGTCTGGTTACCTCGGCTATAGCCCCTGTCTGATCCCCCTCCATCAAAGCATTAATAAGTTGGTCCATAGATTGTTTCTTCATAAGACATACCCTCTACCGTTTACAGGATGAGAAATCACTGCCTTGAATTCATATAACAATTTAATGGCGGACGCATCATGATATCGCTCTGTAATTTCAATGTCAATGCAAAATCCGGCGGGGGATTAGGATATGAAATTTTCAGGGCATCTTTATAGTTCAGGGACTCGATCAAACTAGCAGGTATTACTTTCTTACTAGCATTTCCCCACTCAAGATGTGTATTAAAAACATCTACATTCAAAAATAGACTTTGACAGGGAAGAAATTAAGTGGTACTCATTAGCAAATAATCAAAGATATTTCCCGACAAAGCTGACCTCTTCGCGAGAAGGGCGAAGAAAGCGGCGGGTCTTGAGATAAGATGGCCGAGCCGCCGAAGGAAAAACCTTAGGCGAGCTCGGCTTTTTTTCTGCATCCCGGATGCCGTCCGCTATATCTGGGGAAAAACGGGGTATTTGGCATGTATTCGATAATTACAATCTGGCAATCTGACAAACGGCACACGGGACATACAGCGCGAAGTAGAGCCTGGACAGCTACCTAAAGACAGGCGGTCTTGAATTCGTCGCTCTAATTTGTTTAAATCCAAGCATCGAAAATCTAGCTCAATCGAGTATTATGTGGGTGTGGAATAAAGCGCCGAATAAAATTAAAGACTGATAATGTCGGCGACAAATTGGAGGTGCGGCGCGTGGAACAGAAGACGGTCCTTGTCGTCGAAGACAGCATTGCCGATGCAGAGCTGGTTAGGCGCATGCTGATGGCATCCGATGGTGAATTTGCTGTAAGTAGCGCTGTTAGGCTGTCGACGGCGTCTGGCCTTCTCGAATCGAAGTCGTTCGACGCCGTAATCATCGATTTGAACCTCCCCGATAGCACGGGGCTTGACACCCTTCGAAAGATTCAGGAAAAAGCCTCGCATTCCGCTATTGTCGTTTTGGCCAGTTATGCTGATGAAAATGCAGGTGTGGACGCTGTGGAAGTAGGTGCACAGGACTATCTCGTAAAGGACCATTTGAAGTCTGATGTTATTCACCGCGTCGTCCGGTATGCTATCGGTCGTAAACAGGTACAAGTACGTTTGCAGAAGTCTGAGGAATTGAGCGAGGCCCGCAACAGGATAAACGATCTGATAAGTTCAACGCTGGACTTCGAGGAAATACTGAACCGTGTCATCGGAGAAGCGGCAAAATCCATCGGCGCTGAGGCCGCGTTGATTGGCCGATATGATGAAGGCGGATTTACTGTCAGATGCAATTATGGTCCGCTTGTCGGATTAAAGGACTTAGTTCTGCCGCAGGAAGAATTCAGAGCCTTTGCTACCCTGGAGAAGAATGGGATACCGATCATATCCGTTGACGCGCAGACGGACGAGCGCATCAACTCAGAAGTGGCGAAAAGGTATGGTGTCCACGCGGCTTTATTCTTCCCCCTGTTTGTGAATGGTTCGGTTACGGGGGCATTGGCTTGTTTTAATCTTTCGGTCCGTTTCTTCGACGACATCGAGGTTGATTCGGCTAGAAAAATATCGGCTTCTCTTTCCCTCGCCCTTGAAAACGCCCAACTCTACAAAGAATGCAGGGTCGCAGAAGATAATCTGAGGAAAAAGTCGATAGAACTCGAGAAGAAATCGAGTGAACTTGAGTTAAGCAACAGGGAACTCGAACAGTTTGCATCCGTTGCATCCCATGATCTACAGGAACCCCTGATTTCGTTCGCGAGCGAAATCAAACTGAGCCTGATACGGTTAAAAGGCAAGGCAGACGAGGAAGCGCTCCGGTACCTGTCCAATGCTTTGACTAATGCGGTAAACATGCAAAAAATGGTTCGGAACCTACTTGCATATTCACACGTTGGCAGGCATCCATCCTTTGAGAGTACGGACCTCGAAAAAGTTCTCGAGCTTGCCATCAACAATCTCAGATATTTTATTGAAGAATCAGGGGCTGTCGTTACTCATGACCCTCTCCCCCGGCTCTTTGTCGATCCTATCCTTGTTTCTCGGCTTTTTCAAAACCTCGTGGGCAATGCCATCAAGTACCGGTCTGGGAGGCCGCCGGAAGTCCATATCACAGTTGATTATCGAGACGGTGAACACATCTTTTGTGTTAAAGACAACGGAATGGGAATGCCGGTAGATTACGCAGACACGGTATTTCAGCTATTTAGGAGAATCCCCGGAGTAAATCGGACGTTAGGCAGCGGCATAGGGCTGGCCACATGCAAGAAGATCGTAGAACTGCACGGCGGCAGGATCTGGGTGGAGTCGGCAGAGGGAAAGGGGTCCAGCTTCTTCTTCGTACTTCCTGCAGCCATGAAATAGCTTGCCCAAGAAAAAATACAGTTTCGATCAACAAACAGCTTTTATGGATTGAAGCTATCCTTGCAGGTCAAATTGTATTTATTTTGTCAGTTTGAAATCATCCGAAGCCTGCCTGCTCATAACTGGAACTGCTCGGAAGTGCGTCTGACTGCGTTCGTATAATCCATGGCAGACAAGCTTGTAAAATACCAGCGTAGCGTTACATGGAATCCTGTTGGAAATTTGGTTTTCCATTCTTTTCTACTAATACTCTTGGTCCTCCGCTTCCTTTTGGCACAGTGTAACAGATTGGTTATCTCTAGGTGGAGCAGATTATGGGAGGATATAATTCGGGGCAATTTATATGAATTTTCCATACTTACGAATTGCCCTAATCGGATCCGCCTTGATTTTACGACGAATCGTTACGCATCTCTTATTTTTTGCACTGCCATGATCGTTTTCATGGTCTCACGCATGAACGCCGGAAGGTCCGACGGCTGGCGCGAGGTCACGAGATTTCCATCCACGACCACCTCTTTGTCCTCGTAAATCGCGCCTGACTCTTTCAACTCTTCTGCGACGGTCCGGTAACAGGTGGCATGTTTGCCCTTTAGCAGCCCCGCGGTAATAAGTGTCTGCGGTCCATGGCAAATAGCGGCAATGGGCTTGCCCTTCAGGAAGAAGTCCCGTGCAATCTCCACCGCTCTCGGTTCTTTTCGCACCACCTCGGGCGCCTTACCGCCTGGCAGTACCAGGATGTCATAGTCGTCGGGCTTTACCTCTATCAAGGTTTTCGTCACATTGACTTCGTAACCGTGCTTTCCCTTGATCGTTTCCTTCTTCATGGACGCAATGTCCACCTCGAGCCCTTCTTCCAGTAGCCGATAATAGGGAACAAGAAGTTCTGAATCCTCAAACCTGTCTGCGCTGATCAATAGTGCCTTCATGGGATCACCTCTCTTATTTTCAATCTCAAATATTGCAACGGTTCGACATCCATTTCCCCGGAACGGATTCCGCCGAGGCAAACTTAGTCAATCTACTTCATCTGAATTGAGAGGTGCAAATATGAACTATTCTACTAAAACATGTGCACCCGTCAACGGTGATAATTCCTCTTTTGATAAATCTATCTTCCCCGTCAAACAAATCTGGAATGCTGCTTCAGGGATTAGTATGAAGCCCCAAAGATGTTGAAATCCGTGAGACAGCCTGCATATGTTACTCCTCGTCGCGACTCTGTTTCAACGCTTCCTTTAACAATTGAATGCTTCCTGTGAGTCCTCGACTTTTGAGAATAGTCCTGAACTTGGAGAACCAGGAATAGGTGAACGTGAGTGGAGAAAGCAGGTTTTTTTCTAGTGCGTAATCGTATTCCCATACCAACACGTGCCTTGCTCCGAGTTCTTTAAGGATATTCCGGGTCTTCCAACGGTCCCGATCCAGCGAGTAGACGTTAATCGCGCTCGGATTTCCGTTCCAGTATTTTGCTCCCTCAATTTCGCCGGCATCAATAAAAGGCGTCAGTTTTCCGGCAAGGTCCTTGATCCGGTCCTCGTCATCGAAAACGATCCATTTGCCTCCGCTTCGCGACCACGTCGATTTGTCGATTTCACGCTGTGTATCAGGCAGGAGCCGAGTCCAGATATCATTTTTAATTTGACGCATAATCTTTCTCTTTCCGTATCATGGCTGAAAATTGAACCTTTTTCATCTTCTGACTGCTTCGGCTGGTTGCATACAACTAATGACAACTATTATAAATATATCATTTTCTATCCTATAAAGAACATATCCCTGTTCTGATAAAAATGTTTATTAAATGAAGATTTTGCCTCAACTAAAAAATTTGAGCCTCAAACGATATAGCTTACGGCTGTTCGAAGTTGAAATATAAACACGGCTGAGACGAAGCAATCCGGACATACGCTGCAGCATTATTATGAACCCTGAGAGATGCCGTTTTGGATATTATGCCAATTTTCTCAATTATCTAACTTTAGTTATTTAAGAACTATGCGGAAGAGTAGATCGCGTTCCAGGTTATACTGTTTTTAGTTGAAATTGAAAAGAGTGGCTCCCCCGTGGCATAATCCACGGTAGAGAGAGAAAAAAGAAAGGAGCCACTCAATGAAGGATACCACAAGGAAGAGAAAAAAGGCAATACGAGGAATTGAAGAGGCATACGGAAGGCGGGAGATCATCGAACAGATGTATTGTGTCTTCGCAAAAGGGAAACAGGGTTTTGATGAATGCATGAAGGAAATGGGCAGAATGATGGCAGAGACGATCATGTACATCGAGCGGGAGGAGATTGCCGGCCCCGACTACCAGCCTAACAGTCCCGATCTGCGGAAGTGGGCTAGCCAGGGCGGTTCCGTCTATATCGGCGATCAGAAGATCCCGGTGACCCACCCTCGGCTTCGAGGTCCGGCGGGTGAGATTGTACTGCAGAGCTATCAGAAGATGAAAAAACCGGAAGTCTTCGCAGAAGAATTGCTTGGAAAGGTGCTTCGGGGCATATCATGCCGGAAGTATGCGGAGACAGTTGTAGATACGGCACGAGCATTTGGAGTGTCCGCCAGCACGGTATCGAGCCATATCGTCGCGGCAACAGCAAAACAGCTTCAGGAGTTTAAGGAACGGTCACTCACGTCATTCGTTCCCTTTGCGGTCTTTTTAGACACTGTTCACCGCGGCGGAGAGGCATTCATCGTGGCGCTGGGGCTTGATATTGCCGGAAAGAAGCAGACATTGGGGTTCTGGCAGGGGGCGACGGAGAACCATGAACTGTGTGAAGAGCTGTTTTCTGATATAGAGCGGCGGGGTCTGATACTTTCACGACGAATCATCTGGGTTACCGATGGCGGCAAGGGCGTAATCAAGGCACTCCGGGATCGCTTCGGTAAGAAACTCATCCATCAGCGGTGCACGATCCACAAGGACCGGAATATACAGCATCATTTGCCGAAGAAATACCGGAAAGGCGCACACTGGAGGTTCCGGACAGCCCTGGAGCAGAATAATTACGCGGACGCTCGTCAGATGCTTCTGGACATGGAGAAATGGCTTCGGGGCATTAATGAGTCGGCGGCTGATTCGCTCATGGAAGCGATAGAAGACATTCTCACCCTTCATCGATTGAAGGTCCCCGCTCTCTTGAGGAAGACGTTGCATTCTACCAATCCTATCGAGAGCATGTTTTCCACGGTGAGAAAAGCAGAAGGCAATATAAAGCGCTACCGCGACAGCAAGATGATGCAGCGCTGGCTCGCTTCTGTCCTCTTATATGCTGAACAAGGATTCAGAAAGATCAAGGGCCACGCCTTCATCGCGGACGTGATGAAACGGATCGAAGCGGAAGAATTAAATGACCTAACAGTCAAAGAGGCTGCGTAAAGGGGGATGGTTAGGTATGGCTCGGCCTCAGAAAACTCACATATGGCGATCCTACGAATCCGATTTTATAAACAGCGATGATTTACACCGTTGAACCGATAAAAATACTTTAGCCGAAGGGAACGGGCCACTCAGATAATTTCAACTAAAAGCTTGACCTCGTCTCGCGTTCTTTGGACAATATGTAAAGAACTCCGGCGGAATTACAGGGAGAAAATAGATCACTCTGTGTGAAATAGGCTTGGGATAACAGAAGGGAACAAATATGCTGACAGAAGAAAAAATCAAAATGAGATTAATGCCAATTAATTCCATTTGAACTTAAAAATCTCTGGGCTATTTTATGTCCCAATTTAGCAGCTATCTTGATATTTTGTATAAACATGTTGTAGTTCCCTAATATGTTATAAATAACCCCTCTATTATAGTATGCCTCGGCTTCTTTCGGATTTAGTTCGATAGCTTTATTGTAATCATCGATAGCCTGTTGATAATTTTTTAAATTGCCGTAAAGAGTTCCTCGATTATTATATGCATCCGCAAATTTCGGATTTAGTTCTATCGCTTTATTGTAATCATTGATAGACTGCTGATTGTCTCCTAAAGCGCTGTACGCATTTCCACGGGTACTGTACGCCTCGGCATCTTTCGGATTTAGTTCTATTGCCTTGCTGTAATCATCGATTGCCTGCTGATGGTTTCCCAACGCTTCATAAGCATTTCCGCGATTATAGTATGCACCCGTAATATTCGGATTTAGTTTTATTGATTGGTTGAAATCAAAGATTGCCTGCTGAAGACTTCCTATGGTTTCATAAGCATTCCCACGATAATAGTAAGCCAACGCATCCTTCGGATTCCGTTTTATCTCTTTGCTGTAATCTTTGATGGTATGCTGGATGCCTAATATGCTTTTATTTTCCACACAAGCGATATTGATAAAAGACTGAGAGACTGTAAATATAATGACTGCCGCGACCAATTTCTGTTTATTGTTTGCCATGAGCTGTCCCTCCATCTAGGGAACGATTATTCCTAGGTGCTGAGCGAAGTAAAAATAGATACTCAGCGGAACCGGTTCCAGATTTTGGTCCCGGCGATTTACCCAGTGTATGATATAAAAGCGACTAGAAGCCATTCTCCGTTACGATAACCATATGAATTACTCATAGTCAATTTCGTTTTGGGGTTTATATCTCGACCATCCCGGCGGACCCGATCCTTCTGTCTGGAACCAGCTTAGCACCGGATCCTTGTGATCCTGGAGCGTTCGGGCTACCTTTTTCATGGACTCGATCCGAAATTATCTCATTCGATTGATCCATGCGTCTAGAAACTCCTCCGCCCACACCGGCGACTGGCAGCTCCAAACAGTCTGACAGTCCTCGGTCAGCAAATGCAACTTCGTGGATCTCAGGTTGCTTCTGAGCATTCCTTCAACTTGATAACCTGGTTATCCGTAAGGTCTGGCTTATTCATCCGAAGCGGCCACCGGCTGTGCTTGATGCGTTCTTCCTATCTCGTTCCTTATACTTCCGAGCCCCTCGGTTCGAACAGCGTCAATTGCCTTATTGATGTTCTGCATGATGTGAAGCCGATCCACTACATGGATTGCCTGGCGTGCTTTTTTGTTGCTCGTAGAAAAGAAAAACCCACTTGGTCAGAAGTGGGCTTGAAATAACAGAACGGAGAGGATGTGATTACTTCGTGCCAAGAATTGCATCTTTCGCGGCTTTGGCTACTCTAAACTTGACAACCTTTTTTGCCTTTATATTGATGGTTTCCCCCGTGGCGGGATTTCTGCCTATACGGGCTTTACGCTGAACTAGTACGAGTTTGCCTAGACCGGGAAGTGTGAAGGTATTCTTGGCTTCTTTGTAGGCTATTTCTGCTATGAAGTCCAGTATTTCAACTGCTGCCTTCTTGGTGATAGATGCCTTTTCCGCTAGCTTTGCTACCAACTGTGCTTTGGTCATTACCTTTGCCATGGATGCCCCCTCCTGAGATATGGAATCGTGTTGCAATACTGTAACTATATCATATTTGTGAATGATGACAAGGCAATTTGAGTTAGTATTGGCAGCGGAAGGTGATACTTGTTGCAATTATCGAGGCGTTATATCATGGGTTGAATATTATTAGGGTTATTGTACTTGAACGAATTCACATCAGGTGCGACCCAATAATTATTGAGTTCCTCCGAAGGAAATGGTTTCAGTTACAAATAACACTGCCCCTCATCGTGTTTATTCGGGTTCAACCACAGCTTAAAATCATAATGGTAAAGGATAACTGGCATCCTCTTGTGGATTGGTTACATCAGATCATAAGCAGAAGCCGTAATTATAGTTGAAGTTAGACCTTATTTCATTCAGGAGATTTCCAAATGTTATAGAGTCCTGCAAAAGCCGTCGGCTGTTTCGACTTGAGGTGGACGTAGTATGGTATCTCACCCTTTCCTGTCTAAGCCATTCATAGAAACCACGGTAGAATTGAGGTAATGGTCATTTATGAAAGAATCTTTATAGTTTCAGAACGAGTATTTATCATCGAGCATGCCGTTTGTCTCTCCTTTGCCCAAAATGGCAGGAATCCCCGTCTCCTTGAAAAAGGCGTTTCTGCCAAACGTCATTGATGACGATTGCAATGTGTTATGAAGGAGTCATTTTGTAACTCAAAAGCCACATTGTAACTCGAACGAACGTCGAAATTGGTAATGCCATCTGGAAAATACGTATTGTATTCCTCGCCTTTGTGTTTGCAGACCCAATAGACCCAAGTGGAGCCTTCATGCCACAATATATTTATATGTCGTCCAGATGCATTTCCACCATAAGCGCGAATTGCTTCATCCTAAAAAGAGCAGTTACCCTCAATCAGAGCCACTTATCCACACCATAACGGCAGAAGTTCAGGCGCCTGCAACGGTTTTCCACCCAGCAGTTTGAAAAATGCACGGCTCAAGATACGTCGCCACCGTTCACCTGGAGTCAACTGCTCCGCAGTTGTTTTCAGGATGGCTAGAAAGCGGGATATCTCATCGAGAATGCGCTGAACTTTCCCAGAGCTTGCGTGCGCACTCGTGATGGTCATCATGGTCTGCCCTTGATGGCGTGTTTGTTTGCCAACCGCATGCAGAAGAAGTGGACGACTCGTAATTGCCTCCAAGTGTTTGTCCGGATGAGCAAGCCTCACGAAGAGCGACCACCAGTTGTAAACTAATGCTACGGTCCGCGCCATGAAGCCGCAGCGCTTAAGGTCCCGGGTCGTATATCCGCCCCACCCCCACTGATTCTTCAACTCGTCAAAAATATTCTCTGCATCCGCACGATCACGGTAGTGTTGGGCGATTGTGAGAATCTCGTCTTTGAGGGTGGTGGCTAGTACTGCATACTCATATCGCTTGGCAACTCCGGGCGCTTCCACAAACCCAAGTTCCATCTGATCCTTCTGCTGCAGGCTTATTGCTACGTCTCCCGTGAGCACTCGTCGAAGGATAATAACGCGACGAGATTTCTGCCATCCCATGAGTTGAAGGGATTCTTCCACACCCTCCCAGCCCTGTCCGGCATCTACCCAATCGTTACTATAGAATGCCTTCTCAATAAGCCTCCGCACGTTCTTCGTGAGGCGTAGCTTCACGAGATAGGGCAATTCTTTTTCTTCTGCCTGACTCATGAAGCCGTCCGTGCCCCAGCCTGAATCCCCCCGGAAAAAGGCAGGCCAAAAGCGACGCGGGAGTCGTTCCAGAAGCTGCCATAACCCCGGGGTGCTGTAACACGTCGCTGTTTTGTTTCCGGCCTGCACCTCAACATCCAAAACAAGCCGGGTATTGGCCATCAGGTAACTGTGATAGGTGTGAGACGGCCTGCCGGGCTTATGCGGGTTGTAACCAATGACCGCGCCCTCTTGTTTTCCGTACAACGGTTTGACCGTCGTATCTCCGTCCATAATCCATGGCATGCACAGGAGGGATTCATAACATCGCCTCATGTGCTCAGTAAGCCATGAGATGCCGGCATGCTCATCCATCTGCTTAAATCCCCGCCGTACGGTGTCTTCGCTCACGACCTTCGTCATGCCGAGCAGTGCCGGGTTGACATTATCGCTTCGAACGCTCGTCATGTGGGAATAACGATGGTGACCGGCTAGAACGGACAACAGGACCGTACCGAGAAGATCGCGTTTCTCGGGTGCGTTAGGACTCGTGTAGTGCAGTGGACAGTCTGCTACCCATGGTTCGTAGATTCCACCCGTCTTCAAAAAATCGATGAAGAACGCCAGCTGGCCCATTGGCGTAACGGCTGCTGTTGAATCCCATTCAACATGCACTTTTCCTGCAAAGGTATCGACTGCAATTCTATCTGTTTTATCTGTAGGTGGAGATGAAATCGAGTCACCCATTGGGTGAGACCTCCTTGTTGAAAGAAGTATCATAGTATCCAATAGTTAACTCAGATTTGCAAGGCCCAACTGCCGTTTATAGGTTCATCGGTTTCACGAGACTCCAGCGAAGCTGCTCAACCCATCCCCGAACGACCTTGAGCGCCCATGTCTTTGAATTATCAATCCCAGTGTCGGAAAGGACTCCTTCATCAAATATGACTTAAAATAAGTGAATTACCCCGCAGCAAGCTGCGGGGCATCGGAACTTGAAACCTTAAAAAAGCACAACAAAGAAGCTGAAGACTTATCCTGGCTTCGCCAGGATGTCCTTTTCATCCCAGCAGCAAGCTGCTGGGTATTTCAGGACTGTTTTATAAAGAACCAGAGTTCCTCGGTTAAGTATTGGATTCAAGAGTCGCTAGAGAAATAAGCTTTCCGACGGCCGCATGTATTTCCGTTGATGTGAACGGTTTTATCAAAAGACCCTCTGAGAGTTGGAGGGCTTCCTTCCACTCTTCTTCCTGACCCTTAGAGAAAACAGTAATAATAGGGATATTTTTAAAAGCTTCCTGCTCCTTAACCCTCTTGATGAATTCAAGACCGTTCATGTGAGGCATGTGCATATCAACAATAAGTAGAGTTATGTCAGGATTCTGGGTGAGTTTATTCAGCCCTTCCTGTCCATTGAGTGCTGTTAGAACGGGACATTTATATCTCGTCAGTGTTATCTGATAAATATGATGAAGAACGGCTGAATCATCAACAACAAGGATCTTGCATAACCCATTCAAAATGATCTCCTTTTATGCCAGAGGAATAATGCCCTAATATTGCAGAGTAGTGGTGGCATAATAAGTTTAATTTGATGTAATGTCAATGATTGTTCCTGTCCACTTAACGTTGCCTGCCTGGCAAATAATGTGATATATTTAAATATATTCCGAAGCGGGCTAAATTATGTCATTAAGAGAAGAAGTATCACGATTCCACAATGGAAACAATATTATGTCCTTACACACCTATCTATGCAAAAGAATCTAACACATGGAAATTTGTTATGGTACTGACTGAATTTCCCGGTGTGCTTTTTTGATGATAATGGACCTGCTGTTTTTTTAACTTGCAATTCCCTGTAGCTACAGGGTCACCGCATGGAGGGAAGAGTTTGAGAAACTGCAGGTTTCTCATGAGATAATCATCTTCCTTGTCTGGATTATGAACACAGAATGTTTTAATGAAACAGGTGCTGATTGTAAAAAAGGAGAGAGCCATGAATTGCTGGGAGTTTAAGAGGTGCGACAATAAAGAAAATTGTCCAGCATTTCCCTTAAATGGGCAAAAGTGTGCCATTGTATTGGGCACATTATGTATTGGCGAAGTCCAAGATAGTTATAGTGATAAGCTTGAGCGTTGCTATAAATGTGATTATTTTAGAAGTGGCTTTCACGCAAAAACCAATATTGGTGAAGCTGGATGATTGGGTGGGGAAAAAGTACCGAAAGTCGGATTTATTATAAATGGCATTCTTGGGAAAGGGCTTTACGAATACAGGTTGTACCTATTTTATATGTTGCGAAGAATGGCGACTACAAGAGTTTCAGGAAGATTCGTAGAAAAGTATGCGCCGCATTATAAAATCAGGTTCCCCGTTCTTCTTGCCTTACAGGCACCAGTAGCAGCGGAATAACGGAGCGCCGAGTCACATTCGGTGTGGCGCTTCCCGACCAGAAGGCATCCATGCCGGTCTTCCCGTGAGTTCCTAGAACGATCAGATCGGCCTCTGTTTCCTTCGCCGTGACAACAATGGTTGTGACGGGATCGCCGCGACGGACATCGGCCCTTGCTGTTATGCCCATAGACAGTAATGCGGCAACGTGTCGGTGCAGGTACTCTTTCGCATCCAGCTCTGCCAGATCCAGCAATATATGTGTTGCCCCGGGCAGTATCTTTGCGGTGGCTGCTTCCTCGCCGGAAAGGGTGTTATATTTTTGAACCACCATAATCAAGCTCAACTCGGCTTCACAAATTTTTGCCAGACTTGCCGCTACGTTTAACCCCTTTTCGTGTTCAGGGTTACCGTCCAATGTCACCAACATCCTTTTACATATGAATGTGGGTGCCGCTCCGCTTATAGATGGCGGTATGAGCAGGATGGGCGTTGTACCAAGCCCAACCACCTGTTGGGCGATTCTGCCAAACATAATGTCGCGCAGACCTCCACGACCATGGGTGCACATTACGATCAGGTCAGAGCCTAATTCCCTCTCATGTTCAGCAATACTTTGAGCTACGTTGTTCACCTTATTGCTGTGAATATGCCGTTCAACAGTTATTTCCGGTGGAAAAGCACGTGCAGCCACTTCATCAATGTATCTCTCGGCGTCGCCGAGGTTAGTCAGATGCCGTTCGCCGTGGATTTCCTGTGGCGCATCGCGCTCAATGACATGGAGCAGGGAGACCCTGGCTTTCAAAGCCCTGGCAAAATAAATGGCAGCGGGCAGTGCCGCTTCCGCAAGGTGCGATCCGTCCAAGGGGACTAACAGATGTTTGAACATATTATAACCCCGTTATAAATACCTGATAAACCAGGTAAACGTTTAAGGCTAAAATCAAAGCCACCACAATACTTGTGAGCGCCGTTGTAGCAGGGTGGTTGACCAATATTCCCATCAGGTTTTTGCGTCTGGTGAACACGATCAGTGGAACAATCGCGAATGGAAGTCCGAAGCTTAGCACTACCTGGCTAACGACCAGGGTGCGGGTTGGGTCCAGACCGATGAAGATAACTACCAGGGATGGAATAATTGTAACCAGACGGCGAACCCAGACGGGAATTCGCCGTTGCAAAAATCCCTGCATCATAACCTGGCCCGCCATTGTCCCGACAGCAGAGGAAGACAGGCCGGAAGTCAGAAGTGAAATGGCAAAGATCCAGCTTGATGCCGTGCCCAGCAGTGGTTCCAGGGTGCGATGAGCTGTCTCGAGACTTGCAACCTGGGTTAGTCCATGTTTGAAGAACGTTGAGGCTGCCATGATCAGCATCCCCATGTTGACCAAGCTTGCTACCCCCATAGCAACGACCACATCCACTATTCCATAATGGTACAGGCGCCGTAATTGGTTCGAATCCTTGGCTACAATGCGGCCTTGAGTGAGTGCAGAATGCAGATAGATGGCGTGTGGCATGACCGTTGCGCCCACTATCCCGGTCGCCAGCAATATGCTCTCTGTTCCGGAAAATTGTGGAACGACTGAGTGGTATAGCACATCGCCCCAGTTCGGCTTGTCCAGGATGGTTTCGATCAGGTAACTGACAGTTACAACGCCTGCCAAAGCTGTAATGACCGCCTCGACCGGACGGAAGCCGTAACGCTCTAGACCGAGGATGAGGAAAGTGGTGGCGGCGGTTATGAGACCGGCCAGCCAGAGGGGGGTGCCAAATAGGAGATTAAAGCCGACGGCCGCGCCTATGAACTCGGCCAGGTCGGTCGCAATCGCCACAATCTCCATCAATACCCACATCGTAATAACGACAGGGCGTGAAAAATGATTGCGGCAATGTTCGGCCAGATTAAGTCCCGTGGCGATGCCGAGCTTGGCCGACAGAGCCTGGAGCAGCATTGCCATCAGGTTACTGGCAACGATGACCCATAGCAGGGTGTATCCGAATTTGGCGCCACCCTGGATGTTGGTGGCGAAGTTGCCAGGATCGATATAAGCGACACTGGCGATGAAGGCAGGTCCCAGAAAAGGGAGAAGGCGGGATAAGCGTCCCTTCTGGCTACGATCAGCCAGAACATCCATAGCAGTATCGATCGTCCCTTGATCGCCGATTTTCTTGCGTTGAGTCTTATCGGATTCATCCATAAGGGCTCTTATGTGTTTTCGTGAATGCGTATACTACGCGTTTCATTCATGACGTTTCAGACGGCTAGTTACGAAATTGACTGGATTATCAATCGATGCGACGATGTTCTGGAAACCAATCGATAGTTAATAAATTTAAGTATACACGAGTCGCATTTGAAAGAAAATCCGGGGTGTTTTTTTACAGTTTTTTTGAGTGAGAATTACGAAATGAAACTTGCACTCCACTAGTTATCAATCGATCGCATCTTTCAGTTTTGTCATTATCCTGGTCCTCTGGGCTCCAGCTATCGTTTGCAACGCCAATAAATTGACGATGGCAAAGAATGACACCTGTATCATGTAGTCAATGCAGCGATATGTGGCGCGCTGATTTTCCCCAAATTATTGAACCAAACAGAGTGTAGAGTATTAGAGTGAGTTTAGAGCTAAAGAAGGGACAGGATAAAATACCTACAAGTACGCTCGAATATTTTTTTCCGTACGGGTGAGCATTACCATTAAATAGAGTCTGTATTTTAATGCAAAAAACGCATTGCGCGAGTGCGACCGAGGACGCCGTAAGATGTGGTAATTCCCCCGCATTCGCGTTTATAGCCTCGCCGTTTGAGGTAGTTTCGTAATAACATAGCCATAATGCTAATTTTGAACGCACTGGTGCTATAAGGGTTGATTGATGATTGAGTTTTCGTTACTATCGGGCCGTTTGAATCTTGGTGATCAGCAGTCCAGTCATAACCCGAATATTATACGCAATTGCACTCCAGTAAATCTTCGCGTTGAAGTGTGGTCGTGTCTTCCATTCGCAGCGAAACATATCGAACCCTCTTTTGAAATTCGATATGACAGCCTCGATGCCGCTCCGCCACTTCTTAAGACGCGTTTCCAGGTTCAGGCTGCTCGTCAAATTCTTGAGCGATCCAACGATCTTGTTGAATACGATATTGACGACCCCTTTATCTTTCGCCAGTTGCTGGTTCAAGAGAGACGCATAGCCGCCGTCCGTCGTCATATCGCGCGGCACGATGCCATAGTTTTCCTTGATTCGATCAATCACGCTGCCGTATTCCTGAGTGTCGCTGGGGTTGCCATCAAGAATCTTGCAGTCGATAATCAGCATGCTCGCACCTGTCGCCAGATTGATCTTATGCCCGAACGTCGCTTCACGTTTGCCTTTTACGATGATATCGGTATGATCCTCAAAGATCGAAAACAGCTTGTCCTCGTTCGGCACTTTCTCTCCAGGATCTCGTGGCGATGCGTCATGCTGTAAACCCTCTCCGCCTTCGGGAGAAGATTCTTGATTTCGGTCGCAAGAGCCAAAGCCGCATCATCTGCGTACCGAAGCGAAGGCAACACAACAAGCGCGGCCTCAGCCTGATTAATGCTGGTTCGAAGCAATTTCAACTGTTTTTCAAAGGTTTCTTTGCGCTTCTCGCCCGGCTTCGTGTTGTTGATCTTGCCGAAATGCTTCTTGGCCTGCTTCTTGTACCGCCGCCCCGTGATCACTCCACCGGTCTCTTCAGCGAGTTTTACGAGCAGCCGGTCAAAGGTCTTGATGCAGTCCCACATCAGCGAATTGTTCGTCGGATAATGGACGTTTGTCTCGATTGCCGTGGAATCGGTTCGCGCCTTGCTGAAATCATCAAGTCCTTCCGCTTGGGCAATCTTGTTGATTGCGATCATCACTTGCTCAAGCGTTTCCGCTTTGATCATCGAGATGTACTTCTGCCAGACCGAGAAGGATATGGGGGACCTGCCGTTAAGTTTGAGAAACAGCACGCAGATGCGAGAATCGTGTTGGGCGTACTCCAACTCCCGATATGTCAGCGTCTTCATCTCCTTATACAACGCGCCGCGCAGAATTTGCTCGATTGTGGGGGTGTCCTTTCTGCCAAGACTTTTTCCCGTGCTGCCCTTGAAGTCCCGTTTGACAAGCTCGTAAATTTCGGGATGCAACGACAAAATCGTGTCGATAACCGCGAATTCCGTGTTGACTGCCCAGTGCGGATTCTCAAGCGTGAGTGTCAATTCGTTCAAAAGCTTCATCGTTTCCCCCTTGCTGATTTTGTTACGCCACTATACTTTTATCGTGCAGAATCAGCAAGTTAAATGATTAAATACAGACTCTAAATAGTTATAGCCATTTCGTTGGAGTAATTACTTTCTTGTCCTGCTGTGTCCACATCCGAGAGGACAAAATAATACGTTCCGTGCGTTAGGTTTAATGTTTCGGTAATTGTCGTGAGTCCGGGATTTGGAATGCTTACGACTTGTGTATAAACGCCTGATGCAGTTCCGTAATATATCTTATATGTTTGTATATCAGCCACCGGATTCAGCGGAGTTCCATCTGAATACGTCGTCGGGGCGTCCCAGGTAAGCGTTACAACGGCCGGTGCCTTAACTGTCAGTGATGCAGTCCCTGAAGTGCCTCCGAAGGAAGCAGAAATGACAGTCGATCCGGTAGCTACGGCAGTGGCAAGCCCATTCGAGCCCGCTGCGTTGCTGACTGTTGCAACACCCGCGTTAGAGGTACTCCAGGTTGCCACGGCGGTCAGGTTCTGCGTCGTGCTGTTTGAGTACGTACCGGTAGCCGTAAATTGCTGCGTCGATCCCGTCGGGAGAGAAGAAGCAAGAGGCGTTATGGCAATTGAAACCAATGTTTCCATAGATACAGTCAACTTGGTTGATCCTGATATACTCCCTGACGTAGCCGTGATCGTTACCATGCCTGGGGCTACCGCAGTGGCCAATCCTTTTGAACCTGCAGCGTTGCTGATGGCTGCGACAGATGTCGTCGATGAAACCCACGTCACGGACGTTGTCAGGTTTTGCGTCGAATTGTCGGAATACGTCCCTGTGGCAGTGAATTGCTGGGTGGTCCGGAGCGCGATGCTTGGATTGGCCGGCGTTATCGCCAGGGAAACGAGCGTTGCCGATGTTACGGTCAGCGTAGTAGATCCTGACGTCGAACCCGATGTTGCCGTGATCGTTGTCGAGCCTGCGGCTATCGGTGTGGCCAGGCCTATTGAACCGGCTGTATTACTGATATTTGCTACAGACGTCGCCGACGAAGTCCAGGCTACTGACGTCGTCAGATTCTGTGTGGTGTTGTCGGAAAATATTCCAGTTGCTACGAACTGATAAGTCATTCCCAGTGCAATGCTCGGATTGGTGGGTGTTATTTCCAGGGAAACAAGCGTTGCCGGCGTTACCGTCAGCGTAGTAGATCCCGACATCGAACCCGATGCTGCCGTGATCGTTGTCGAGCCCGCGGCTACCGGGGTGGCCAGTCCTATTGAACCGGCTGTATTACTGATATTTGCTATAGACGTCGCCGACGAAGTCCAGGCTACTGACGTCGTCAGATTCTGTGTGGTGTTGTCAGAAAATATTCCTGTTGCTATGAACTGATAAGTCATTCCCCGTGCAATGCTCGGGTTGGTGGGCGTTATTTCCAGGGAAACAAGCGTTGCCGGTGTTACTGTCAGCGTAGTAGATCCTGACGTCGAACCCGATGTCGCCGTGATTATCGTAGAGCCGATGGCTGCTGCAGTAGCCACTCCCAGTGAACCCGCCGTATTGCTGATTCCTGCGACAGATGGTGACGATGAACTCCAGACTACCATCGATGTCAGGTCCTGGGTGGTGCTATCGGAAAATGTTCCCGTTGCAATGAACTGCTGAGATGTGCCCTTCGCTATGCTCGGGTTTGCAGGGGTGACTGCAAGGGACACGAGCGTTGCATTCACAGATACACTTTGCACAGAAGACGAAACTGCGCCACCTCCTCCACATCCACCCAAGCTTATAAAAACACACAGAGATAGCAGCAAAATTTCAAATTTGTTGTGTCTACTAAACATGTGATTTTCCTGTTATACGCAGAATTCAGGTTGAAAGTTTACAAGTTTTCATGGATGGTATCTGCAACAGATGCAGGGATGAGCCGATACGCATGCTTCAACTACAGTGCTACACATGATCTGAAATTATGTCTATTGCGTTTGCACCTACAATCCTGTAATTTGAAAAAGTGAAACAATCATTAGATACTTCTTGAAGTTCGCGACAGTTACTTCTTTCCATTCTCCATAACTATTTTTTTGGCAAACGTAATTTCAGGGCCTTTTCTTGTTTGAAACTGGTGTAAATATGTGGACAAAAGTTTAACGTTGTGATACACATAAACCAATTATGCGTTCAAATCCTAAAGCCTTCTTCTACGCCTTAGTTCAAACCGCTATTGTTTCATGCAAAGGTGGTGGGTAAATCTTCTGAATGGATGGGTTGATTATATGAAATAATTACTTAATGTCAAGAAATTTTATGAACATTTTAAGGGATGTTAACTATAAGGACATAGGTTACAAGATTGTAACGGGCCAAAACGTCAAGATATCTGTTTCTGATGCACCTCGTTACTCTTTGCTCATCGTTTCAGCCATGATCATGTCTTTCGCATTTTCATGAATAGAGGTAACTACCAAATAGTACAAGAAGGCTCTTCGTTTTTGTATTCTCCTACCTGTACCGTATAACAAAAACACAATGTCGATGTTTTCCAACAGAATATTTGATAAAATGTTGCAGAATCCAGCTATAAAAATGATTAAAGTACTCTTAGCGCTTTTAAGAGATAAACGGGTTTTCATGACACCGTGACTTTTGGATCTCTGGAGGGATAGACGAAGCAAAAATTCTGAAGTGGTTGTGGTGGAAGGAGGGCCATTTTTCAATGTTGGAACAATGTGGTTTGCAAGATTCAGCTTGGTCTACTTCCACCACCCTTTGACCTAAATAAAGTACGTTGAGCAAAAGGCTCGAAGAACAAAAGAGATTAGGTAAAGGGATTACGAGGGTGAAGCAACACCGCAACCATACAACGTTAACAGAATATCTTGGGAAAAAACTTGAAATATTTTATAGAAGAGCATGAAAATTGAGTTGCAAAAAATGGGAACTCAACTTAAGGAAATAGCGAGGACTAAAAACTTCAAGCTGAATTATTCATTTTCTTTTTGATCCTGGTCCTCCGAGCTCCACCTGCTATCCTGGAAAATTCATATTTTATGACGATTTCAAGGAAATCTAGATGTATCTTGCATCGAGATTTTGTTCCTGTTTTGTCTGGATCAGTTTGTGGGGAACCCTCACAACACAAAAAAACTAAATCTTCACCCCGTAAAATAACCGTGGACAGGTCAGGAAACGCTATTTTCACTCACCTACGAGGTATTGCCTAAAGTCTGGTATCACTTTTTTCTGCTATTGAGCGAATCATTAAGCACTGAATTCAATGTTCTCCGCAGATCTTCTATATTGTAGGGTTTCTTAAGGAAGGAACGGAAACCCTGCTTACGATAATTCGACAAGGCCGCGTCATCAGAATAGCCGCTCGATACGATAGCGTTAACATCCGGATCGAGCTCGATCAATTTTTGCAGAGTCTCCATTCCGCCCATCCCTCCCCGGATGGTCAAGTCCAGGATAACAGCGTCAAAGGGAAGACTGGCTTCACGTGCGGCCCAATAGGCCGCAAGCGCGGATTCGCCTGTTTCCGCAACGGCGACATCATGACCCAATGCGGTAAGCAATTCTCCCGCAACCTCTCTGATCATTTCCTCGTCATCCATGATCAGAATCCTGCCCTTCCTTATCGTTGCAGGGCTTGCCGAGCCTATCGGTTCTTCCACCTCTGAACTAGTCAAGGGAAGATAGATAAAGACGGTGGTCCCTTTACCGACTTCGGATTGTATGCGGACCAGGCCCTCGTGGTTTTTGATGATTGAATAAGCAGTGGCGAGCCCCAGTCCGCTCCCTTTCTCCTTGGTAGTGTAGTAAGGATCGAATATCCTCGTAAGATTATCTGCCGGAATTCCCATGCCTTGGTCACGGATCGATATTTCCACGAGGTTGCCCTGCAAGTCGGCCGGTGGTACAATCGCTGCAGCAGGCATGTTCCGGACCGATACCCGGATCATACCGCCCAGTGGCATCGCCTGAGCGGCGTTTAGCACGATGTTCTGTATCACTTGGCCAATTTGTCCCTCATCTGCTTCGACTGTACGGGGGTTGCCATCCATAGCTATCTCGTATTTAATGCGAGAGCCACTTAGAGCGAATGCCACCGAGTTCTCAATCAATGGCCGGAGGGCAAAAACCTTCTTCACCGGCTTCCCCCCCTTGGAAAAGGTGAGGAGCTGAGAAGTGAGATTGACCGACTGATGCAATGCTTTTTCTGCCTGCGTGAGCATGTCGAGCGACTTTTCTTTCTGATCAAGGGTGAGTTTGGCCATGGAGATAAATCCGAAAATACCCTGAAGGAGATTGTTGAAGTCATGAGCGATGCCGCCGGCGAGCGTGCCGATAGACTCAAGCTTCTGTGTCTTGAGTCTTTCATCCTCAAAGAGGCGTTGATCTGTGATGTCCCATAGGATACCATTGATCCTTGCGGGAAATCCCTTGTCATTACGAACCAGTCTGCCGCGGGCTGCGATATAATGGACGCTTCCGTCAAGCCAGATAATGCGATACGACGACTCGTAAAGAATATCCTGCTCAATAGTCCGAGCGAGCGCTGCCTTGATCTTCTCGCGATCTTCAGGATGTACCGCTTGGTAGAATTCTTCCGCAGCGCCGGTGAACGTCGTCGCATCGATCCCAAGCAGTTGACATGTCAAATCGTCGAAATAGTGCTTTTTTTGATCGATATCGAAGCGCCATACGCCCATATGTGCGGACTGCAATGCGAGGTCAAGTCGTGACTGGTTCTCGCGCAGCGCTTCCTCCGCTTGCTTCCGTATACTGATGTTCGTGATCACGCCGATCAGGCCGAGTTCGTTGCCGTGAACGTCGTGGAAGCGCTGGCCTGTAAGATGCCCCCAGAACTGGGTGCCGGACTTCTGCCAGAAGAGATGTTCGATGTCTACGGAAGAGATCTCGCTCGCCAGCAGGGCCAGCATCTTCTGCCGGCCACTCGCCTGCTCCGATGGATGTACATGATCGAGGTATTCGCTTCCGACAATTTCCTCTATCGGACAGCCGAACATTTCGGCCATGTGCCTGTTAGCGTGGGCAATCCGACCGGACCTGTCTACCAGAAAGATCGCAACGTTCGCCGTGTCCATGATCTGCTGCATCATGGCTCCACGTTCGGTGATCTCCTCTTCGGCCCGCTTGCGCTGACCGATTTCTACTATCAATGCCGCATTGACTTCCTTTATTTCTGTTGTTCGGTCCTCAACACGCTGTTCCAATTCTCGAAATGATAGAGACAGCGCTTCCTCGGCCTGTTTGCGCTTTATGACGATGAATGAAATCCACCACAGCACGAGTATTCCCACGGCGCGGTTGACAGCGGCTCTTGCAAGATTCCCTCCGGGAGGAGAAAAAAAGTAACTAGCTATGATAAGCAGTGTAGCTAAGAACGTGAGCAGGGGGACATGGCTACGCTTCAAAGGAGGGGTGGCAACGAAGAAGGGTATAAAGTAGAGCAGCCAACTAGCATAACCAACAGGCGTTTGAACATCGAAGATCAGGATTACTATCGTTAGCGCGATTGCAATCGTGAAATCTCTTTTTCTATTCATTTGTGTGACTCCAGAGAAGTCAGCAACGCAACTTCATTGAAAAATAATACAACTATTAGTTACTTTATGAAACATGTATGTCAAAGATATGATTTACATATAAATATCCCGAAAATAATAGCAGTTGAAACTTGCGCATTACACTAACTTTAAATAAAACTAATGACTAATTTATTCATTCTGAATGAGGGTTTGATAACAAGTTCCGAGACGGCTGCAACTTATTCAATAATAAAAAGCATGTATCATCCGCACTCTAGTCTTCAATATTATTCTTCGGTATCTTTTCAATCTTGGAGTCCGAATATCGCTTCATGAGCTTTGAGTGGCAAGCCGGGCATATGCCGTGCGTAAACTCAGTGCCTGTCAGCTCCGTGATATAGGTTTCGACCTTCTTCCAATACCCTTTATCGTCGCGGATCTTTTTACACCAAGCACATATGGGAAGCAGCCCCTGCAGGGTCTTTATTTCCTTCAGGGTATTTTCAAGCCGAGTTAGCAGCTTCTGCCGTTCGATGGCATAGCGAATGACCCGGACTATATTTATGCTGTTGACATGACTTTTGACGAGATAGTCCTGCGCGCCCTGTTGCATCGCTTCGAGGGCTACTGCTTCATCGTCCAGCCCCGTTAGAACGATAATTGGAGCGTCCGGACATGCAGAATGGACCTTGGTGAACGTGTCCAGCCCCCAGCTATCGGGCAGCCCGAGGTCCGACAGGACAACATCGTACCTCATTCCTCCAAGGTGCTTGAGTGCGGACGAAAGTCTATTTGCCACCTCAACCTCGATATGCATGTTGTGGCCTGAGGTCAGGAACTTGCGCATGAGTACGGCATCATCGTCGTTGTCTTCGATCAGCAATACCCATATATGGTCGTCAGAGTTCATCGGCCCCCCGCTATAGTGCCTTGCTAGTTTTTTTGCACCGATATATTATGGGATAATTTTAACGAATACAGTTTGATAATTCAAGTGTTTCAGAGAATGGAAACTTGAATTGCTTCAGAAAATACAAATGATTATATTATGAAACAAATCATTACATATTTCAGCCGGATTTGTGGGGGGCTGATATGCTTTCAAAAAATGCATTTCGACAATCCAGAGGTTTTCACCAAATGAACGGTAACAAGCGATACTTCACCGTATGTTGATATTCTGGATAGCCCGCAAGGTTTCTCAATAGGTATTTCTCCTCATCAAGTAGTCGCCATACGATCACAAGCGTAATCGGAATGATGGTAAATAAGCCCCACCACGAGCCAAGAGCAAGGGGCACTCCTGAAAGCATGACAAGGGCTCCGATGTACATCGGATGGCGTACGAGCGCGTATGGTCCAGTTGATATGACTATCTGTCCAGGACTGACCTCAATAATTGCTGATGTATAAGTGTTTTTTTTGAACACGAAAAATATGATGATCAGACCGAGCGCGACGAGTATATCGCCTATTGCAACTGCATACAATGGTACCGTAGACCATTTGAAGCGATGATCAATTGCGGGGACCACAATCACCGTAAGAAACGCGATCGCTGCAAGAAATTGGATGATTTTTTGATTCTTCTCTTTCTCGGCGGCCGGACCCGAATTAATTCGCCGCTCCAAGAGCTTTGGATCTTTTCTCATAAGGTAGATGGTAATAGAGAATACCGACACGAAAAATATTGCCAGAAAAATCCATGCTTGCCAGTAATCAAGATTCCACGCCGGCAGGAAAAGTAAAGCGGCAAGAAGGACGAAAAGGCGCAGGAGTCCACTGATTGCTTTTTTATTCAGTTCTATCATCCATTTATATTAACATTTTCTATTTTAAGAAGCATTCAATGTTAATTTCCATGATTTCCTTGACATAAAATCGGGGAGGAAGTAATCCGTTAACGGATGCACAATAACATATATAAGTGCCAGATTAATAATATGACGAAAAAACGAAACTCTCAAATTCATGGGTATTGGCCTTGATGACCGAACTTAAAAAAAGAGCATCCCGTCGTATTCCAGAGCATAAATGATCAAATGTATTCCGCCGGCGATCTCTGTTCCATCGATCAGAATATCTTTTGTCAGATTCCTGTTCTTCGCCACCTGCTCGCATAACTGAAACTTGACCCCTGCCTCGAGGGCCTCCGCAAGGCGCTGTTCAAAGGTAGGGACACCGGGTGGCAGTATCCCTTCTTCCTTGATTATCTCTTTGACGACTGCATCCGCTCCATCCTGTACGCAATAGACTACGGTATCGCAGCCCGAATGCTGGGCAAGAGTGGCAAACATAAGCGCTGATTTCACTTTGCCTACATCACGAACCCCAGTAGATAGCTGCACTGCAAATTTTTTTCTTTCCTTTTTATCAGCCTTATCCATGACGCCTTCCTCCTTCTACCACGTACAGCTATCTACACGTACCGGTAGAATAAGGGCAAACAAAGAAAACCCCTCACTTCTAGATTTTATCCTCAATATTCATGATACTACGGATGGTAAATTTTATCCAGCAGAGAGAATCTCTACGGACACACATGGTTTATTTGCGAGGCGGCGTTAATGAATTCAATAGGAGACTATATGAGTTTATAAGAATAGCAACCGCAAAAGTTAACGGAACGATACAAACATGCGTTAAAGATCCTTAAATGTAACTGCTTCCCGAATTGACCTTCTGGGACTTCGAAACTTGTTTTGGGGATGTTCGGTATCCGCATACCCGAGCGCAATCCCTATTATGATCGATAGGTCATTCGGGATTTTCAATTCCTTCCTGATCAGGTCAGGATGGGCAACAAGGGTTACAGCCGGGGCTGAATCAAGGCCGAAGTGACGCGCCGACAGCATGAGGCTTTGGGAAAAAAGGCCCAGGTCGAAGATCGACCAGGGAGTAAGTGAGCGGTCCATGCAAATATATGCGACCACCGGGGCATTGAAGAAATGATAGTTCATGCCCGATAGGTCCTTCAGTACAGTTTTATCCAGACAGACCTTCTCAAGGGTCATCATGCGTTCGGCCCGTAAGTCCTCCATCCGCTTCTGAAGATCCGGCGGCCATTGCTTCGGTGCGGCTAGATCGGGGTTGCGCGCCACGCAGTTTTTTAGGTTCGCAATGTAGGCCTCGCGCAGCCTACTTAAGGCTTCGCCGCCGACTACGTAGATTTCCCACGGCTGGGTATTGGCCCAAGAAGGCGCCTTGAGCGCCGCTTCTATGACCTTTTCGAGCGTGTTACGATCGATGGGGGAAGGTTTGAAAGCGCGGACAGTAAATCGTGTGTTTAAAGCATCAATGACATCCATGAAAGAGCCCTCCTATTCCCGTATTTGCAGATGGATCGGATCAAGACTCTCATACACAAAATGCATTAAGATTGACTAACGTCCAATACTATCCACTATTTCTGCCGAACTTTTTACGATAGCTGCCTTCTCAAGATTTTTCAACGATCGATCATGGGCATCTTTGTCCATAGAAGACACGCAATCGGAAACAACCACTGGGTAGAATCCTCTATTTGAGGCATCACGGGCAGATGACTCGATTCCAGCCTCGGTTGCAATGCCCGTGAATATTAGCGTCGTTATATGTCTGTTTCGCATCATATTCTCGAAATTTGTTCCTATGAAAATGCTTGCCGTCGGTTTATCCAGAAGCAGATCTCCTTTCGCCGGTTTTACGGCATCAGGTATCTCTCTTTCCCGTGAGCCTGGCGGCATGAAATTAGGCAGCTTGTCCACCTCCTTGACATTAAAGCGTCGCATCATATTGTAAATGCTCCAAGAAGACTGAAATTCCCTTGGTGCAGGGGTTATCAGGGTATATGCAACAGGTAATTTCTTTCTCAATATCTCCACAAAACGTTTCAAATTGTCTATGAACTCTTCTTGATTGAATATTCGGTCTACAAGGCCATTTTGGACATCCCAGACAATGAGGCACGAATGACGGGGATCGACTATTTCTGTCAAGTCTTCATATACGGTAATACCATTTGCATAAATCATTACTGGCTCCTTTCTAAAAATAAATCTCATGACGTCATGGTGGTCTGCGATTATCAATGAGAACATCAGCTCAATCTTTTTCTTACTTTTTCCCAGCTTCGTGTGATGAGAAAGCTTTCTTCCATATTCTCTAGCATATGCATGAATTTGTTTATTGGCACCGCAAATGTAAGTGTTTCCTTGAGAACATATGGTCTGGCCAATACATCAAACATTCCGATTATAGCTCGAGGTCTGCCCGAAGCTTTTTCCAGGTAGGGATACTGAATAATTGAACCACATCCGGCGGAAAAGGGACAATACACGCCATTTGGTTCAGTTTCTCATAGTTTGCAAGAGTAAAGAGGCCGGAAAACACATCGGGATTCGCAAAAAAGACAACAACGTCCGGATTGTCTGATTCCTCATCATGTCGAACCTTTTGAAAACAATAGTACGTGCAGGAGCCACAAATTTCGCTTCTATCCTTACCATCTCTCTGACGATCTCTGGCGTCTTCTTGTAACGCTCGCCTTCGAGCTTTTCGGGAATGTCACACGACAGGATATATTCGACTTGAGGGTTTATTTTGTCTGTAAACCCGGAATATCGCTTGCCCCCATGGCAGCCGATCGAGTCAGATTCAAAACGGAGCGACGCTCCGTTTCTTACTTTGGCTAATACGCCGATCATGGACGTATGGGCTGATGGGGCTGGCACGCGTTCAGCATCATCTGTCTGATCAGTGTGGTAAAAAGTCAGCGGAAGGTCAGCTGCGTTGAAATATCGGTACCATAGTTCGATGAACTTTGTCGTCAATTCATTTTCCATGACATCGACCTCCTTTTCGACGTCGTAACCAAGAAGTATGTGACGCAAGTGATGATATTTTAAGTGAAGTGATCGTGCTGCTCGCTATGCGCCGATGCCTTTCGAGGCAGGTACGCCGTCGGCTTTATCGAGAGACCATTCCGTTGCAGTGAGGCGCCTACCCGTGATTTTTCGTCCCTCCTCGGATGCAAGAAAGACAGCAACGGGAACGATGATCTCGGGCTTGAGCAGGCGCAAGCGGATATCGGCGGAAATGCCGGATGGGATCATGCCGGTTTCGGTAGCGCCGCCCGGAAGGATCTCGTTCACGGTTATGCCTGTGTCTTCCAGGTCCTGGGCCCAGATGATTGTCTCGGACTCAAGGGCTGCTTTCGACGGGCCGTAAGGCGAGAATCCTCTGCGTTTCATGGTCTCGTAGTTCATGGTCATATTGATAATCGTTCCGCTTTTTTGGCGCAGAAGGTGTGGTACCGTCGCGCGGGCCATGAAGAATGGACCGTTTATGTTCGTATCTATTACCATCTTCCATGTCTCGGGGTCTGTTTCCCAGAAGCGAGTCGGCGCGGACATGAAGGTAGGGGAAACGTATTTCATGCCCCGGCCGGCGTTGTTCACGAGCACGTCAATACGGCCGAATAGGGAGATTGTTTCGCTTATGACGCCTTCACAGTCGCGGTACTTGGTAACATCCGCCAGGAGAGCAAGAGCTTTGTTCTTTCCCCAGGAATCAACAAAGGAATCGATTTCCCTCCTTTCGCGCGCTGCGGTCACCACGACGCGGCAGCCCTCCTGCACGTATCCCTCGGCAATGGCCTTGCCGATGCCACGGCCACCGCCGGTTACTATCGCTACTTTCCCATCCAATTTCCCCATAATCAGCCCTCATTTACTTTAACAAGATTATCGCTTTTTTCGCATACTCCATTCGTACAAAACTTGCAAAGAAATGATTCCCACATTGACTACAAACGGATCATGGACCGACCTTTTGGAAGATCAGAAGTGGTAAACATTCTCGCTGATGACAGCGGTTTCAGCGGCAGAATAGAGATTCCTATCCTCCTGTGATGATCCGGTTGATGATCCGGCCAGACGGGCAAGATCGGCGAAATAGATCGGGTGCATGGGTGCATCTTTCACGAAAGGCTGACGACTGGCCATCGCACGGACGTCTTCAGCAAGGACTGGTTTCAACGCCTGGGTCCTGGCATCATAGAGCTAGAGATCATATGCCATTGCGGCAACGATGTAGATATTGTGAAAGCTCATTGCCGGGGAGCGGCCCGCCTTCGCTGGTCTGGCCGATTTTCTCCAAAAGCCGCCCTCAGGAGATTTGAGAGTATTTGGGGAGTAAGCTTATCACTGCTGAATGACGGCGAAGAATCAGTTCTTCAGCACCTGCATGAGCGGTCGCTCGCCTTCAGTTTATGGCTTCATCAGGACCATGGGTTTGACACCTCCGCAGCAGGGACTGCGGCGTAAAGGAGCTTGAGGGCTGCCAGTGATGCAATGATGGAATATGTGGTATGTTTCATGATTGCGCTCCCCGGATTTGTTGAAATCGAATATGTTGAGCGATGAATACCGATAAGCATCGGGATTAAATTGTGAACTTATTCGTTTGATTGTGCCATTTTACCTCAGGGTTAATGAAGGGGCAGGAATTATTTAAAAAGATAGCGCTTCATCACGCATATGTCAAGCTTGATAATGATAAGGGTAGGCTTGGCAGATTTTGGGTTGAAAGATTATGAGTTACAACGAATGGAAATCTCAACTGCATCAGGAGGGTATGTTTGGCTAAAAACTTCAAAAGGAATTATTCACTTGATGGGCGATTCTTGTTATCAGGGCTTCGCTTGTCAGCGTGATAAAAATAAACGAAAAGGATGTAATCATCGTAATTATCGTAATAGTGGAATGCCTATTGCTAGTGCGATTAAAAAGGAATCCATTCATTAAGCGAAGTGTTGCGATTTCCTTTTTATTTGATTTTCACGGTGATAATGGGCATTGATTCGAGTGCACGAGATGCGTAGAGACCGACGGAATCATTTTGGAAATTTAAAAAGATATAGACTGAATGTGATATTGTATGAATGGGGACGGGGAAAGACATCCTTGTACGAAAAGGGGATTTATCCACGGGAGAGAATAAACTGCAAGATTGGAGCTGCTGCTGATGCTGCATATAAAGCTTGGCAAGCCTTTAAAATGTTGATAGGTGATATATGGATGATAAAATGAGAATCATTGAACTTGGTTTTGTCAAGGCCTTCTTGGTTAGGGCAACGGATGGTTTTGTTTTAATCGATATTGTTTCAGTCTGCAGTGGGGAAAATTAGAAGTTGAATTAATATCTACCGGTTGCCCCCCAGATAAATTAAAGCTCGTTGTTATAACACATGGAGACCTTGACCACACAGGAAATTGTGCTAAACTAAGGAAAAGTACAAAGTGAAAGTAGCCATGCAACAGGTTGATGCCTTTATGGTTGAGGAAGGCATTTTTTAAAGCGCAAAAATAAGAACGTTATTCGGTAAAATTATTATCTTATTTTCAAGGTTGTGGAATCGAAAGACGGGATTTAACAAATTTAAACCGGATATATTCTTAACAGGTGGGCAAAGTTTAGCAGGATATAGTCTTAATGCAAAAATTATCCATCTACCCGGACACACAAAAGGTTCAATGAAATATGAGCCGAGGAGGGCGATTTATTTGCCGGGGATACACGGGTTAACACGAGAAAACCGGATATCGCCATATTTGTAGATGATTTTCAAGAACTTAACGATAGAATAAGTAAGTTGAAAAAAAGAATATTAAAATGGTTTATCCTGGTCGCGGTAAACCGGTTCTGTTAGAAAAACCAGCAGATGAATTAAAAAACAATTAATACTGACTAGACAAGATGGTTAGCGATTAATGGAAAGGAATGGGCAAAGGGCCGTTTTTGGATTAAAAATCAAATAAGGAGGTAACAGAATGAAAAAGTTGTTTTTGGGGACAATCTTGTTGGCGCTGGCAATAGTTGTACCTATTTCCACAATGGCACAGGTAAATATAAATGTAGGTGTTGGTATTCCTCTGCCGCCTCCCATCGTATCTTCGGCACCCCCGGATGTAGTAGCGATGCCTGATACGAATGATGTATATGTCGCTCCTGATGTAAGTGCTGATTTGTTTTTCTGGAACGGTTGGTGGTGGCGTCCTTGGGAAGGTCGTTGGTATCGCTCACATTATTATGACCGAGGCTGGAGTTTTTATAATCAGGTTCCCAGTTTTTATTTCGATGTAAACCCGACTTGGAGAACATACTACAGAGACCATAATTGGGACGGACACCCATGGAACTACGAAAGGATTAATAACCAACGTCTTCAGCAGAACTGGAAAAGCTGGCATTCTAATCAATATTGGAGAAAGCAAGGAAACTGGGGTGTCAAAGGCTATCAGCCTCGACCACAACAGCAGAGGCAGGATCTACGAAGTCAAAGACAAAAGGAATATCAGCAGAGGCCTGAAGTTCAACGACACCAACAGGAGATGCAACAGAGACAGAAACAACCGAAACAACCGAAACAACCGAAACAACCGAAACAAGGACAACGCCATGGTCAGGCTCCTCAGAAAAAGCAACATGAGGGGGAATCAGAACATAGATAGGAGCCAGACAGGACGAGAGTCATTTATGCTTAATAAGTGGATTATCGCGTCTCTAGGGTCTGTGTGTCCAGATTTTATAAGAAGGAATGGATAATAATGCAAGGGAAAGAATCTACAGACTGCCTAAAACATTATGAGTTCAGCCAGAGATAGAAAGAAAAGAAGGACGCCCACTTATAAAATTGGTCGAAAAGCACTCATGACGTGAAAATGTTGGTTCAAATCAGGCTCTGTCACCAAATCAAGGACTTACGGTATTCCGTAAGTCCTTTTTTTCTTCTTAAAAAGAGGCAACCTGTATGCGAAATGTAAACTGTCAGAAACACCTGCGAAGGCAGACTAATGCGAGTGTCATTTGGAAAAACTGTATGATTCAAGTTATTAAGTGTGTCGATATTTAGCTTGGACAGGGTGGTTGACGTTCCTTGTCATGTAGTAGCAAAACTACGTAGAGGCAGTTATGATCAAAGTCGGTCTAAGTGAAGCCATTATGCACTTTTCCAAACATGTCAAAATGGTAAGGCAGGGGCTGGAGATCATCGTGACCGAGCGCGGCACTCCAATTGCTGTAATCAAACCGCTTAGGCGGAGGAGCACCATTTCACTTTCGGTGTGAGCCGACTCTTCAGGATCAGGCTTACTTAAAGATCGCAGCGCCTGCCTTACAGGCCATTTCGTCCTCGGAGCCCGTGCCGCCGGAACATCCAATCGCGCCGACGATCTTGCCTCCCTCCACAAGTGGGATGCCGCCACGTGAAGCGATGACACCATCTAACGTTAATATATAGTTAAAATTGTTGAGCTGAATGCCATTCTCGAATGCTTTTGTTTCGCGACGAAAGTTCACCGCGGTATGCGCCTTGTGCTGCGCGATTTGGATCGAGGCAAGTTGTGCCCCGTCCATACGCTGGAAAGCGACGAGATTGTCGCCTGAGTCCACCACGGCAATGTTCAACTTCCAATCATGTTTCTTCGCTTCGGCCACTGTCGCGCTGATAGCCGCCTCGGCGCGTTCGAGCAAAATTGGCGTTCCGTAAGGTATATCGTAAGGCATCTTTTCCGGTACGACATCAAGAGGGTTCGGCGACGCAGACTGTTGCGCGCGAACAGGGTTGACTCCGAGCAACGCTGTGCAGAGAATGGCAATGGTCAAGATGGTTTTTGTGAACATTTTTGAGTTCCTCCTTGAAAAAATTTACTATGGGCTTTGTTTTATAAAAACATTTAAAAGCGCAGAAGCCGATCCGGATAATAGATCATTTCTATAAGCATGATTATTTATGAAGAGGAAGTCAAGCAGAGGAATGGGTATTATTATATCAACCTTAAGTATTATAAAGGTGGGATGGGATCGGATTGCGCTCATACGCAGTTCCTAAGACCCTGGGAATTCCGCAGGGATGGCCTTATGTATTCAGGCAAAAGAAGATATTTGGTAATTACCGCTTGATTCAGCGGTACAAAATTATGTCTTTTATAAACCTTCTATAATATTATTTTTCGATTACAAGACTTTTTAGAAATTTGCAACTTTTCCAAATATTTTGTCATTTTATATAAGCGCTCTTCATGCCGAAAGGAAGAAAAACTGGGACAAACCAGCCACCATGAGGGATTTACTCGCCCTAATCCGCTAGACACCATTAGCACATTCAATAGTTGTCACCACCTGCTCATTACACGCTCCATTCGATATCGTTGAAACGTCGAATCGACATTTTACAGTTTACGACAAACATATTCTATGTTAACATAGTCATCTTGCATGTCACTCAACCCATTTATGCATGGTGACTTATAATAAGACCAACCCCCGATGATCCATGATCAAAAATTCGGCAGTTGAAAATCGAACTAATCTTTTAAAAGAAATGTATCATCGCAAGTTATGGCAACAGCATGGCAGCTTAAATTCTTGCCCAATAGGTTAATGAAAAATTGAAGCATCTAATTGATTTGCTGAATCCATCATGTCAGCTGCCGTTTTTAGGATGATACGACACGTCAGAACCCCTTTTGAAGCAGGACCCAGTTTCGATCATGTCAGGTTGAAGAATAAAACTTCAACTGACGCGGAGCATGAAAATGACATACAGAAATAAAAAAAATTCTCGAAATCATCAACATGCTCTACAGGCGGCGATTCTTATCGCCGTTCTTTCAATTCTCGGTTCTTTTGCCGCTTGTACTCATACAGACAAAAAATCCGCTACTCTCCCTGGAAAAATCACTTTTGCCTATACTGTCCTGCCCGATGCTGCTCTCGTTCAAGTTGCCCAACAGGAGGGTTATTTCCAGCAGGAAGGATTGGATGTGACTCCGCAAGTGCATCAAATAGGGAAAGCAGCTCTCGAAGCTTTGATGGAGGGAAAGGCAGATTTTGCAACTGTCGCAGAAACACCTGTCGTGTTCACAATCCTGAAAGGAGAGAAGATCTCCATAATCGCGACCATCAATACGTCCAATAAAAATATGGCCATTGTTGCGAGAAAGGACAAGGGTATTCATTCACCGCGCGACCTGAAGGGCAAGAAGATTGCGACAACCTTCGGTACTATTGGCGATTTTTTTATGGACACTATGCTGATGACGAACGGCATATCAAGGAAAGATATGAAAGCGGTCAACCTGGCCCCCGAAATAATGCAGGATGCCTTGGTCAAGGGTGATGTTGACGCCATCTCAACATGGAACCCCATCTTGATCCGTACACAAAAAGAACTGGGTGATAAAGGCATCACGTTTTACGGAGAAGATATTTATACGCAGACCTACAATGTGGTTGCAACGCAGGCATACATCGACAGGAACCCTGGTACGGTCAACAAAATACTCCTCGCGCTTATCAAAGCTGAGGAATTCGTAAGACAAAAACCGTTAGAAGCACAAAAGATCGTTGCTGATGTCAGCCGGACGGACAGAGCCTTAATCGGTGATACATGGGACGTCAATCACCTCAGTGTGGCGCTGGACCAGTCATTGTTGCTTGCAATGGAAGACGAATCACGATGGGCGATAAAGAGCGGTTTAGTCACCAGGACAAGGATCCCAAATTACCTTGATTATATTTACTTCGACGGGCTTGACTCTGTCAAACCAAAAGCAGTAAGAATACTGCGGTAAGGCGGACGAGGACTTATGCAGGTTAAGAAAAGACTGCAAATAAACGTTGCGGTTTCAGTTATAGCGGCTGGCGTCATTATTGCCATGCTGGCGACAGCGGCGCATCACGTCCTTTACGCGGTCGAAACATCAAATATTGCCGACGAAATTGTCAGCAGCGTATATCAGCGGAGTGAGTTTAGAAACGAATATATGCGGTCTACGAACGAAAGGGCGCGCGTGCAATGGTTTGCCAAGCATGAGCAGATTGATTTGCTGCTCAAATCCGCTTCGGAAAAATTCAGTGATGCGGAAGACAAATCAATTCTGGAGCGAATGACCAAAGACCAGGAGCCCAGTGGGAAGCTCTTCTCGAGAATCATAGAAAACAGAGAAAAGCCCCAATTGAACCCCGTCCTTTCCCGGGAGATTGAAGACACACTGTCCAGCCAGCTGACCATGAAAAGAGATAATGCGATATTGAATGCGCGCAAATTGCAGGAATCAGCGAGCAGGCAATTATTGTTATCCCTCCAGACGTCCGGCTGGGGAATTCTCTGCGTGATTATTGCCCTGACCGCGGTAGCCATAGTCAATTCCTGGTCCATGGGCCGGGTTATATCCAAACGCATCACCGCGCTGCGCAACGGTACCGCAATCATTGGCGAAGGGAACCTCGACCAGCGAATCGATGTCACGGGCGATGATGAGTTTGCCGAGCTGTCGGAAGCGTTCAATGCGATGACCGCCAAATTGAGCGGGTCTTACCTCGAGCTTGAAAAAGAGATCGACGAGCGCGTAAAAGTTGGTCAGGAACTGCAGCGAATGGCCACACTTCTGGAAGAGACCCAATCCATAGCTCAAGTAGGCGGATGGGAAGTGGATCTGGAAAGGAATACGCTCTACTGGACGAGTGAAACCTACCGGATCCATGAAACGTCGCCCTCGGAGTACACACCCACTGTCGAAACGGCCATAGCTTTCTACGCTCCGGAGAGCGTTCCGACCATCAGCTCCGCAGTCAGTGAGGCGATCGAACAAGGCAAGGAATTCCATTTAGAGCTACAGCTGATTACTGCAAAGGGCCGGTTGATCTGGGTAGAAACCGTGGGTAAGGTAATCCGCAGGGATGGGCGTGTCGTCAAAGTCCTTGGGGTCTTTCAGGACATCACCGACCGCAAAGGGGCAGAGGCACTCCGTCAATCAAGCGCCTATCATCGGAGCCTGCTCGAGGCGAGCCTTGACCCACTGGTAACTATCGACGCGAACGGAAAGATCACCGACGTAAACGCCGCAACCGAGAAAGTGACGGGCCGCTCCCGCGAAGCGCTTGTTGGTACCGATTTTTCCCATTACTTCTCGGAACCGGAAAAGGCTCAGGCCGGGTACCGGCGGGTTTTCCAGGAAGGCCAGGTCACAGACTACGCGCTCGATATCAGGCAAAAGGACGGCCATCTGACGCCAGTCCTGTACAATGCCTCGTTATATCGTGATGGAACCGGGAAAGTCGTCGGTGTATTTGCCGCGGCGCGAGACATTACGGAACGTAAGAAAGCCGAGGATGAAATCAGGAAACTGAACATGGAGCTTGAAACCCGTGTTATCGAGCGCACAGCCGAGCTCGAAGCCTTCGCCTACTCCGTATCTCACGATCTGAGATCGCCGCTCCGGAGCATCGAAGGGTTCAGCCTTGCGCTTCTTGAGGATTATGGCGGCAAGTTGGATGACATGGGCAAGGACTACCTGAACCGCGTTCGGAACGCAACCATGCGCATGGGGCATCTCATCGACGACTTGCTGAAGCTGTCGCGCGTTACTCGCATCGAAATGAACCGTGAACAGGTGGACCTGAGCATGGTCGCCCGAAGGATCGCGGATGATCTGAAGAATCGCCATCCTGAAAGGCCGGCACAATTCAATATCGCAGAAGGTTTGACCGCATACTGCGATGCGGGGCTCCTGACCATAGCAATGGAAAACATGCTTTCGAACTCATGGAAATTCAGCAAGAGAGCCGCTTGTACGGTGATAGAATTCGGGGCCATGGAAAAAAACGGATCACGCGCCTTTTTTATACAGGACAACGGCATTGGGTTCGACATGACCTACGCGAACAAGTTGTTCAATCCCTTCCAGCGGCTGCATAAGACGGAGGAATTCCCCGGCACCGGCATCGGCCTGGCCACGGTCAAGCGCATCATAAACCGCCACGGCGGACAGGTGTGGATAGAAGCCAAGGAAGACAAGGGCACAACGGTGTATTTTACGCTATAAACCAGTCCCGGGTATAGCGTTTGAAATTGACTCGAAAATTTAAACTTTGAACGAGAAATTAGTATTTAAGGAGGCTTCATGAAAACGAAAATTATTCTGCTGGTCGACGACAATCCTGATGATGTGCAACTTACGCTCAGGGCGCTCAAAAAGAGTAATATCCTGAACGAGGTCGTTGTGGCACAGGATGGAGTGGAGGCCCTGGAGTTCCTCTTCGGGACCGGAAAATACGCGGGCCGTGACACGAAAATAATGCCCCAAGTAGTGCTGCTGGACCTCAAGATGCCCCGCATGGACGGCCTCGAAGTCTTGCAGCGTATTCGCGAAGACGAGCGAACGAAGTTCCAGCCGGTCGTTATCATGACGACATCGAGTGAGGATCGAGACCGGGTAGAGAGCTATCATCTCGGCGCGAACAGTTATGTTAGAAAACCCCTGGATTTCCACCAATTTGCGGAAGGAGTGCGCCAGCTCGGCATTTACTGGTTGGTATTGAATGAAGCGCCATAATTTAAAAATACTTAAGAGCTCTTGGTTTAGAGAGTGAAGACGAACATTGTTAAACAGGCGGGGGCGGCGTGCTGCGTCATGCGGGACGATGTGGTCTTTCAGCCGGAGACAATATTCGAATAAGAAATATTATTGATCATAACATGGCTGGAGGCGCATGGCGCCGACGAGATCGGGGTCTTATTATTTCAATGAGCTTTCCGCAGAGAATCGTCACACCCGCGACCTCCCCTCAGGGCAGAGGATAAAGATCCTGCATGCGCACGATTAATCAGGTGGTGAATCTGCGTTGACTGGAAGGAACTGAATAGGACGGATGCAGCGTAGAGCGGCTATAGCGTAAAAAAGAAGGTGGCCCCTATATCCAGCACCCCCTCGGCCCAGATGCGGCCCCCGTGCCGGTGAATGATGCGCCGCACTGTGGCCAGACCGATGCCGTGTCCGGGAAACCGGGACTCTTCGTGGAGTCGCTGAAAGGGTTTGAAAAGCTTGCTCACATAGGCCATGTCAAATCCGGCTCCGTTGTCACGGACGAAATAGACAGGGTTGCCCGTCGGTCTCTGCACCCCAAAATCGATCCTCGCCTTACTGCGGGCAGCGGTGAATTTTACCGAGTTCCCCATGAGGTTCTCCAAAACGATCTGGAGCAACCTGCTGTCTCCTACGACGCGGATATCGGGCATAATGACGAACTCAATGTCGCGGTCCGGAAAGGACTTCACGAACTCATCGGCAAGAGCGTCTGCCAGCGCGCTGAGATCAACAGCTTCGCGTTTCATCTCGGTCTTCGCCACCTTCGATAGGGCCAGCAGATCGTCGATGAGCTGGGTCATCCGGATGCCCGCAGAATGGATGCGTTCGAGGTAGTTCCTGCTCTCCTCGTCGAGGTGCGCAGCATGGTCGCTCATAAGGGCCTCACTGAAGCCGCACATGCTCCTGAGCGGAGCCTTCAGATCGTGCGAAACCGAGTAACTAAAAGACTCCAGTTCCTGGTTCGCAACTTCCAGTTGGGCCGCGCGGCGCTGGAGCGCCTCTTCGGCGTTCTTGAGCTTGGTTATGTCTTCCAGGATGAGCAGGCTGAATTCCTGGTCCCCGTGTCGGAGGGGGCTCGCGGTCACCATCATATGGACCTCGCCTGTCCCGCCATCGTGAATCAGCACCAGCTTCGCGGTCTCCCGTTGCACTGAGCCTCCCTGAAAACACCTGTTGACAGAGTTCCTGATCACACAATGCTTGCATGCAGGGGCTCCTCCACACCCTTCGGGCGTTTCAGTCGAATGAAGGCAATGCAGCGTATCACCGCCCCGCTTCAAAATGACCATATCCTTGTTGGCGCCCAAGAGTTTTAACGCGGCGGCGTTCAGGTGATGGATCCGCATATCGTGATCCACAATGAAGATGAATGAGGGAATCGTGTCTAGGAGGTTGTGGAAAAAATCTTCTTTATGTAACAGTTCCTTGGTCATGATATTGGCGTACTGGTAAGATAGGCCATGGTTCAACGGTTTAAAAATACAACATTCGGCAATTCTTTGCAAGAGGTATGTCGGCCCTTGAAATTACGGTTGTTGAATTCACTATAGGATAAAAGAGGACAGACGATATAACGCTGATAAGTTACATGATTGTTAAATTTGGCCATCTCAGCTGGAAGGCTTCGGGAGTATTCTTGAAATAATAATAAACTGCATTTTTCAAGAAGCGACCCCAAATAGTTTCTTGAACAAACTGAATGTGCTATTCGCTGATGTTAACAGTTGCGGAAATTCCACTTGATGTGATTCAAAGAATAGCATCTTCACCAGCCACAGTAGCGCCCGACACATGTTAAAACAACGACATTAAGCGTTTATTTAAAATAAGTCAGGTGTTACTCGTATTTGGCTGGAGGGGTCTGGCTAGAAAGTTTTTACCTTTTCCTGCAAACCAAATCGCCTTTGCCAATCGGAACGATTAAAGCGTCAACTCGTTCGTCTTGCAATGCACGATCGAGCATGGGCCTCAATATTGCACGATGACTGTTCGCATTATCAGCAATAAGAATGCCACCTTGCACCATACTCGGTATCAAGGTATCGTAGCAACGGTCATAGATTTCTTTCTCGGCGTCCAGAAAGCAGAAAGCGACGTTTTTACAGCTCGGCAGATGATCCAGAGCATCACCGTGAACAAACTCGACAACATCATTAACGCCGGCCGCGTCGAAGGTTTGCCGCGCAATCTCGGCCTTTTCCGCCAATATCTCGTAAGTCGTAATTTTCCTGTAGACAGCCCGGCAAGCCAGAGCAAGCCAAAGCGTGGAGTATCCCGCACTTGTTCCAATTTCGATGTAACGGCCAACAGGTGCCGATGCCGCCATGATAGCAATGAATTTCCCTACCTCGGGTGGAATCTGGCGAAGTCGCTGCATTTGAGGTGTTCCGTCAGCACGGTCGCTGGCGTCGATCTGCTCTAATTCGCGCATCCGTGAAGACATTGCCTGTGGCATATTGTGGAACATGACACTCCGTCCTTTCTGTAGTGCTTATATGGATCCGGTTTTCCTGGCGAATCCGATCAACAGATTGTTTAAAAATCGAAGTGAAACATTGTATGTTATTAATAGTTGCAACTATAACACAATTAGGGAAGAACAAGAATGAACGATACAGCCAGAAATGTTCGGTCTTCCCTTCTTGGGCTTCTATCGATGCTACTACAGAATGGCAGACGAATTATCGAAGATGCAGATTACTTGAAATACCATGCACAGATCAGTAGTTCACACGCGAGGGGAAGCGGCGCCTGCGTTGAACCGCTAGTTAGGATACTTGAAAACTTGATCGCTTTAGGGCTAAGTGTGGGAACTCCCCGATAGGTTGATATTTGCTTTTTTCGCATTAAACGGGATAATTCCAGATTATCCAAGGCTTTTGGCCTTAACTATTGGAGTTTATTCTTTTCCTTCTATGCTATATTTTGATGCTTACCACAGACGTTCCGGAAGGACCTAAAAATTTACTTATGGCTATTGGCGATACATTCATTGTATTGGGTCGACTGACGATAATATTCTGAACAGCCTTCGTTGAATGACGGATAACGGTTTTCGCATTTTCCACCATTTAATCGTGCCCAATCGAACCCCACATCACGACCGCTGCCATCATTATATGGGTTGTGGGGAATGATGCAGTCTTCTATGCTCTGTTTTTTTGTAGTTATTTTTGATGTTCCTGTATAACAACCAGATAACAGTATAGATATGATCGAAATTAAAAGTATCTTGCATTTCATAATGATTTTCCCCTCCCAGGTATTTGGATCTTAACCTAACATTACGTGGAAAATAATGAATCCCATCTTGCCCCGCGCCATGACTCACTCCACCAGAATACTACAGCAAGATTGTCAAACCGATTGTTTAAAAGCGGCTGCTTGAGGGGTATGTGCGGGAACCTCTAATATGTCGATATCTCCAATGAAGCGAGCGTACAACAACTATTCGTAAAATGCAAGGGATAATGAACGTCAGTGTTCTGGTGGCAGAGGACAGGATGTCAGCTTGAATTATTATTTAAACCGTTGATCTTTAAGCAATGAGGTAAAAGGCGATCTCGGCAGGATTTAGTACAGTTCAACAGTGATAGGGACACAATGGGCACAATTAGGGCCCTAGGCAACCTAGGGTCTTGGTGTGTTCCGGAGAAGTCTGCCAGGGATGTTATCCTCCGTCTCTTTTGGCGTCTATCATCCTGCTTGTTATAATCAATATTAAACACGGCAATTTCTCCTTTCAGTTAAAAGATTTTATCAGCCGCGGCTACTCATTCGACGTACTGAGGAACAAAATGCTATTTCGCGGCATTGTTGCGGGCAAGGATAATCATAGGTGGAGTGCTTGCTTTTCTCTTTTTATCTTCAGCAGGCTATCATTTGTGGTTGCAGAGCATTGCAGGTTATGACTTGCAGAATGCTTGACATATATGTCATAATTGTCATGTATCCTTTTGTGGTAACCATTTTATCGACTAAGTATTCTGCGAGGTGTCTATGTCATTACCAATAGCATTTAGTAGTATGTTAGCGTTAATTTTGTTTTTTACCGCACCTGTGCGGGCTGCAGACAGAATGGTAATTACGGAATTTTCTTCCATTGGCGTTGGAGTCCCAGTAGGGTGGGAACTCAAAGAGAAATCGGGCAAGGCAGACTTTGCCGTGGTGAAGGACGGTGATATTATGGCAGCCCGTTTCCGGAGTGCGAACTCATCCTTTTCGCTTCAGAAAGAAGTGAAGATAGATCTGAAGCAGTTCCCGATTTTCACATGGAAATGGAAGGTAACAAAACTGCCCGCTCATGGAGACTTAAGGAATTCCAAAACAGATGACCAGGCAGCGCAGCTTTTTCTCGCATTCTCAAAAAACAAAGCGATTGCATACATCTGGGACACCACAGCCCCCCAGGGACTCATAGAGAATACCTCTCCGGTACCGTTAATGACGGTCAAGGTGGTCGTGCTACGATCAGGTCCCGCGGACGAGAGAAAATGGATTACTGAGAGCCGTAACGTGTACGAGGATTATAAGAAACTTTACGGTTCCGAACCACCGATGGTGAGCGGTATCAGGCTCCAGATAAACTCCCAGCACACGAAGACATCGGCCGAGAGTTATTTTGCCGATGTCGTGATTAAGAAACAATGACAAAGTCGAGATCCGCCGCAGAAATGCTGAAGCAGAGAGTCAGGATTCAAAAATAAAAATATTTTCAGGGTGTCGTGTGTGACATTGCAGTGAAACTTATGTGATTACCAGTTATCAGAATGAGTATTCTGATAACCGTCCAAACCATTACACCATTTCATGGACAAGGATACCGATGAGGTTGCTCGCGTCGGGGAAGGTTCTCATGCATCAAGCCCATATTTGGTCCCTACTATCATTCCTCATTCCGCAGTCATCATTCTGGACGAACACTGTTTCAGAGCCCCATGCCGGCCAGTTCCTCGCGGGTGATCAAACCTTTTTCAATAAGGAGAGCGATGAGTGCGTCAAGTTGCACCTTGTTATCTTTTATCTCCAGGTCCAATGTATTTTCATTGGATAGCGAGGGAGAGGCCACATCACTTGGTTCAATTTTCGGCGTATTCAGATCGTTTCCATGGAGAATTTCCATGTTCACGCCAGAGCCAGGATTTTGTAGATGATATGGCGAGCCCGTTGATAGTTTGCGGGCAAAGTCCTCGTGATCATAATATTTCCTGATGGCGTCACTGATCTCGGACTCCAGGGCAAGGGCAGGTTTTATATTCAGACCCGTAATGAATCGGATCCCATCTATGGACTCGATGTCGAGGGGGTCTGACATAACAAGCACGAGTGTGCCCTTATCCTTTCGTGCGGGCAACACCCGGTATTTCTTCGCAACTTCAGGCTTAATGAGTTTAATGACGCTCTCGGGGATCTCGGGATCGAAAGGATTGACGTACGGAACCCTCAGTATTTCGGAAAGAACCCGTGCAAGGTCTTCCTCCTTGATAAATTCCATCTCAATCAGGATGGAGCCTAGTTTCCCTCCCCAATTTCGCTGGCGTGAAAGTGCCGACTGAAGCTGAAGGTCATCGATGAGTCCTGCTTCCTTCAGGATGACCCCGAGTTTCCTGATCTCGACCATAGCGTCGACCTCCCATCATGAGAATGTGTTCTCGAACCGACTTTATATTATTGTCCCCGCATGCATATTATTTATTGAAAGCGTTCCATATCTTAAAACATGTTCTCATCCAGTTCTTCTGCATTCAAGCTGCCATAGCACGTGTAAGGGCAAACGGTGAAGAAGTATATTCCCCTTCAGTGTGAGAATTTTGACGCACTATTTGACGATGGTTAGAATTATTTTGTTCCTCTCTAAAAATAATATAATATTTAAACTGCAGATTGGATGTGGGGATAGTAAATAACTAGCTAAAGCCGCATCCAAATATTCCAAAATAACGCCTTTATTACCTTACAATCCGTACTGAAAACTCTGGGGTGCTTCCGTTAGCATTTACGATCGTAGGTGTTGAGGAAATGATTAGATGAGAGAGACGTCGGCAGAGAATGATCTGTTTTCCCGAGGGGAACCCAACGTTCACGTGCTGTTATGTGGCCGTATTCGTCCGCTTCCATCGCGTGGTCTGGACAAATATAAAAGGGTAAATCGCCTCGCTATTATATTAGCAAGCAGGACACTTGCCCATGCTGTGATTCGGAGGGGGCAAAAACATCCAGTTCCCCTTTATCCAAGTTGATAGCAGCAGATGTTATGTGAATAAGGAACATGAGCCAATCCGATTATTCTTGATAAGCTATAATTATATGACCAAGATTAGCAAAAATTGATATACTTTGCAAGATAATAAATAAGTATATATGCAGTAACGCGGCGAGAATATGTACTTTTAACAGTATTTGCTAAAAATTCCCGGACATGGCAAGAATCATGATATATCTGGTCCATTAGCCCGGAGGACCGTAGCGGGGATCATGATTCGTGCTGCTTCCACCATAAGCTAGTCCTGCCCAGCTTCCTTTTTTAGAGGCCTATCGTGAATTATAACAGAAGCGGGAAAGGGGGGAAGCAATAACTTGATTGGAATAAGTGGCTGTGATAATGTATCATTTATTTTCAAAAAGTTGGGGAGCCAGATTGAGAAGCATTGATGAGCAAAGGTAAGCGTCAAATAACAGATTATCTTAGAACGCAATGTGGGGAACCAAAATGGATTATGTTACGAATAACATATTGAATACGATGTCAGGTTTTACCTTTATCTTAGGTATAGTCGAGTGTTTTTTTGGATATAGAATGTTAAAAATAATATTGGGCGTTACGGGCTTTATTGTTGGTGGTTGGCTGTGTGCAGGGCTTCTTTATGAAATCGTGGGAAGGCATCCCGTGATGGCGTTAATAGCGGGACTAGTTGGCGGAGCGATTGGAAGCTCATTGATGATTGGTCTTTTTTTCCTGGGATTATTTATCTTAGGCACAGCGCTTGGATTATTAGTTGGCGGAGCTATGAGCGCATGTATATTTGGTTCGGCTGATCCAATAATTATAGTTCCGCTTGCAATTGTTGGTGGTATTGCAACGATAATTTTGTCAAAAAGTATGATCATCATTTCGACATCTTTTACCGGTGCGTATTTAATTGTATTCTCAGTCGGCAATTTTATAGGTATGCCAAACATAATATCCCTATTCCGGCGAACTAATGGATTGAGAGAATATGGTGGTCAATTCTTTATCATGTTATTGTTTTGTTTTCTCGTAGGGATTACCGGGATATTTGTTCAGTATAAACATAAATATACGGCAACGTCAGCAGGGACAGGATGATCGGAAGAAACTCAAGCGCGACCGATATAGTCTCTTATCGCTATAAATTACCTCGTTAAACTTTGGCTCCGAGAATCGATTTAGAAAAAAGTCTTTCTATCTCCAAATGTATTTCCCTTGATACAACGGTCTTATAAACATGCCCTTTGCGAGTCGGTAGGCTTACTGGGACACCCCTTCTTTTTCCTTCGCGATATTACTTAATCAAGCCATGCAGCAAGCTGTGAATCCTAAGCATCAAAGAAAAAAATATTACAACGGGTGAGCGTTTCTATCGAGAGGGTGGAATACTGTTAATATTTATATTGTATAATATAATTTTATATGATATAATGTATTTATGAAGCTAAGCGTATGGGCAAAGCAACAAGGTATAACCTATCAAGCGGCATGGAAATGGTGGAAGGCTGGCAAGCTGCCGGTTGAGGCTGAGCAGATGCCTACCGGAACCATCATTATAAAAGAGCAGAAAACTGCCCAAGGTTCTGTTGCTCTTTATGCCCGGGTATCCAGTCATGACCAAAAGAAAGACCTGGACGGGCAGCTCGGGCGGCTTTCCGTATATGCCGCTTCCAAAGGGTTGTCAGTTTCAAAAGCGGTGTCTGAGGTTGGATCTGGTCTTAATGGGCACAGGCCAAAACTCATGAAGCTGCTTGCCGACTCCAACGTCAGTATTATTGTCGCCTTGCATCGTGACCGGCTTATGCGGTTTGGATCTGAGTATGTAGAATCGGCACTTCGAGCTCAAGGTCGTCAACTTATTATTGTAGACCAGACCGAGCTAAAGGACGATCTGGTGCAGGACATGATTGAAGTATTGACATCGTTTTGCGCAAGGCTCTACGGACGCCGGTCAGCGGCCAATAAAGCAAAAAAAGCTCTGGAGGCCATGGAAAATGGCAAGTAATAAGGATAAAATGGGCAAGAGCGGCAAAAGTGAAGCACTTTCTTTTACCGCTCAAACTTTGCTGGTTGACATGTCTTACCTGGACACAAAGAAGTCTCTTTATCATGTTCTTGACGATATCGGCGACTCATACGGGCACATCAAACGCTCTCTCTTTAAAGACAGCGTTCGTTCCGGCAACAAACCCATTTCATTCAAAAATGAGTATCTTGTCAGGTATGGTATCACCGCCCGGCAGTTTAACGCTATCCGCTACGATCTTGACGGCAATATCAGCTCCGCGGTTGAGGTATTAAAACTACGGGTTGAAAAGCTCGAGCACAAAATAAAATCTGCGAGAAAATGGATTAAAACCAGAGAGAACCGTATCATTGACATACGCAAAGACAAAAAATTGTCCGAATATGAAAAAACGACCAGCGTGGATTCTCTCCGTTTTGCGGTCCACAACAAAAAACGGAAGCTCCATTCATCGGAGCAGAAACTGGAAAAGCTGAAATACGATTTGGACAAAGGCCGAATCAGGATTTGCTTTGGGACAAAGAAACTTTTCCACAAGCAGTTTAACCTTTCTGAAAACGGTTATAAATCCCACAATAACTGGCTGTCTGCCTGGAAGGCTGCCCGAAGCTCTTCGTCGTTTTGTCTGGGATCGAAGGATGAAACGGCCGGCAACCAGACCTGCACGCTTGGCATCGACGGGTCGCTCAGGATACGGGTCCCAAACTATCTTGCCAAAAAATACGGTAAACACATCATGGTGCCTACCGTAACATATCCTTACGGGCAGGAATATATTGAGCAGGCACTCCTGCGCAGCCAGGCAATCACCCACCGTTTTGTCCGTGGCGAGAAAGGTTGGTATCTGTATTCATCGGTTGATATCCCCCAAAGAGAAACAGTTACCGGGAAACCGCAAGAAATCGGATGTATTGGCGTAGATGCAAACGAAAAAGAGATTGCTGTTTCCGAGACTGACCGGTTCGGCAATTTTGTCTGGCACACAACGTATCCTGCATGTATAAAAAACAGAACCACGGAACAGACCGTGGCAACTTACGGTGATATCTGCGTCGGCATTATCGACCGGTCAATTAAAACCGGGAAACCCGTCGCTCATGAAACTCTTGACTTCGAAAAGAAGAAAGCATCTCTTAAGGAACAGGGAGTAACGTATGCGCGGATGCTGTCCGGGTTCGCCTATTCCATCTTTTTAAACATGCTTGACCGCAGAGCATTTAAGGCAGGCGTCGGTGTGCTCTCCGTGAATCCTGCTTACACATCCGTTATCGGCAGAAACAATTATATGTCTTTTCATGGCATCTCGCCGCATGAAGCAGCGGCGCTTGCTATCGCGAGAAGAGTTCAAGGATATCCCGAGTCTCCCATACCAGGCAGAACCGCCTCCCCTCTACCTGTAAGGAATCGAGAGGAGCACATCTGGAAGTTTTGGAGCAAGATGAAGACTCGGGGAGGTTGTGGAAATCATCACAGTCTCTACCAACGACGGTCCTTACAGGACTCCCCAGGCTGCGCTGAAATGCAGAAGAAGCCATCATCCCGTCGACAGCGCAATTCTCCGGGCCACCTGCCAGCAGCAGTCTTGCTGAAAAGGCGCCAGAAGCAATCCCGATCAGCAAACAACGGGACTTGGGCGAATCAGGGCGGGAATCCCTGACGTTAACCGGCAGCAGCACTGTTCGGCTGCCGTCATAGTTATGAGAAATAAAATACTATGTTTTTAGGAACGGTGATAGAGAATTCCAGCCCCGCAATAACTATGGCCCAGATGTATTCAATGGTGACATCGGCATAATAAGGCGGATTGATTCAGAAAACTACTTCTGCTTGATTCAATTAGGCAACCAGATGATTGAGACGCCTGAAGTGATTGCGGGTTATTCAAATAGCATTTTTTCAGGTCAGTAGGCGTAGTAGGGTCCTGTGCCCAGTTTGGATTCTTGCCCTTCAATTCCCACATAAATGCTTTGTCCGAAATAGAACGGAAGCCCCCAGTCGAAAAAATTCGCAGATGGAGGTACAGGACCGCCGATATTAGAGAACACCTTGTTGGACGAATTTATGAGACTGTCAAAATTGCCAATTTGAAAGGAAACATTGTTGATCGGTGTTCCCAAATACCCTGTATTCTCAGCGGATAGGGTTATCGTGGACGCGGGACAGAACCAACTCGGATTATCTCCGCATAGCGGAATCTGGCTAGATGGCGCGGTGAAAAACAGGCCGTTTGAGCCGCTATCTATAACGCCGCCATAGGATACGCCGTTAAAGATAGTCAAGATTTCCCCATAATTTTGGCTGGTACTATTTACATCGTCAACGCTAAACATCGTAGCCCCGCTGGACGCATTATTTGTACGTGTGTCTATCCCGAGTACAAGGTTGCCATTGACTGAGAGTGATCCGCTTGATGGAACGGTCGGCAGCTGGACAATCACACCGTTGTTATCTGTAGGGAGGCTCACTACGGGATTGGAAACTTGATTGGCAAGCGGTACTGTAGTAGGATTGCAAACTGTCCCACTGCATGTGTAATAGATTCCGACCGCATTGCTGCTTACGCATATCGGACCGCAGTCCTGGCCAAAGAGGCCGACGCCGAGGATGCCGCTAAATCCCGCATCTGCCGGGCTTTGGTCAGGGGTGCCGCATGACGCAGGGTTGCCGAACGTAGCATCAATGACTTGAATTGGGACATTAATTGCAGGCTCATTCCCCAGGACCACACCCGCCAATTCTACCGGTCCCCAATCGGACGAGCCGTCTGCGAACAGAGCGCAGTTAGTAAGCGAACCGCTACCGCTTGCTATCGTTTGCAGAGGTACAGTCAACACTTGTTTGAAGATCCGCAGCCCGTAGCTTCCGGTATCCAGAAGAATGTCGTTAATAGTCTGACAGGCGGTAGTGGACCCAGGTGTGCAGATCGTAACGCTGACGCAGGGTTTGTTAATATATCCGGCGGAAGTGCTGGCTGAGCAGAGTGAGCCGTTCACGGTGATGGGCATCACATTAATGACGGGAGCTGTTTCGCTGATTACAGTCAGCGTAGTAGTTCCTGGTACGTTTTCTGACGTGGCTGTAATCGTCGTGGCGCCTGTGGAAACCGAAGTAGCCAGGCCGTTGGAGCCGGCAGTATTGCTTATCGTCGCAACTGACGTGGACGCTGAACTCCACAGCACTGACCCTGTCACGTTTTGCGTCGTATTGTCGGAGAAGGTTCCTGTGGCTGTAAATTGCTGTGTTGTACCGAGGACAATGCTCGGATTGGTCGGCGTAACCGAAATGGATACAATTGTCGCCCCGGTAATGGTCAAAGTTGTGGAGCCCAAAATCCCGCCTGAAGCGGCTGTTATGGTGGTAGAACCCGTCCCGACAGATGTGGCCAGGCCATTGGAGCCGGCCGTATTGCTTATCGTAGCAACTAACGCCGACGTTGAACTCCACGTCACTGACTCTGTTAAGTTGTGTGTTGTATTGTCGGAGAAGGTTCCTGTAGCTGTAAACTGCTGCATCGTACTGAGGGCAATAATCGGATTGATCGGCGTCACAGAAATGGATACAAGCGTTGGTGCAGGTGCGCTCGACCCTCCGCCCGAACCCCCGCAACCAGCCAGCAGTATAATGGTCAGCAAAAAAAACGGAACTCTATTTGATATCACCTATCATAACTCCTTGAAGGATCGATGCAGGCGTATAAACGCGGCCTTGCAGGTTTTGCATAATATCCTCATTTTTCCACGACAACGTGGGCAGTTTTAACTTGTTGGGTCCTGTGGCCCATGCGGGGTATCCGACGCTGCTCTTCCCGGTGTTCATTTAGCGTAGGAACCGAGCAACTGCGTCGGACAGGGAAAATAAAACTAATTCGTGTAAATCCGAATACGTTGCCCGATGCGGGAAAATATTCTCTAAATAGTGACTGCATCGGGCTCAAATTGCTGATCATTGTAGCTTCGACGGGTCATCGTTGTAGCGCTCCGCGTGGCCGATCGCGGCAAGACCATAAAGTTGAGATAAGTTGCTCTATCCCTTGATAGCGGCAAATGCATGATACCCTGGTATATACCAGGCTTTCTCCGAAACCACCGGGTTTCTGCGCTAAACTCTTAATATAAGCTCTTGAAGGGCGTTTAACGTTTATCTCGGAGGAGTAGTGTCGCAAGCTACGCTTGTTGTTATCCCGCTAATTCCCGGCTAAGCCCCGGTTACGCCGGTACTTTGGCCTTTGCTTCTGGCGAGCGATGTTACGGCCGCTATTCCAGTCAGAGCGCCTCCCGTCACATAAGCGTATTTCAATCCTGTCAGGAAGGTGTCTGAATCCGCGCTGAGGAGAGACGCCTTTTGCAGGACAGAAGGCGAGGCGTAAGCAGACAGGATAGTACCTCCAGTGGCAATCCCCATCACCATCCCGACGGTCCGGACTGTAGCGAGAATTCCGGAAGCTATCCCGAGGTGTTGCTTCGGGGCGCTCCCCATCACGGCACTGTTATTGGGGGATTGAAAAATGCCGGTACCCAGCCCGAAGACGGCCATTCTCCAGACAACATCCGTCGGGCCAGCAATGGCAGGCAATCGACTCATGAGAAACAGCGACAACGCGCACAGACCCGCGCCGATAAAGGCGAGCATGCTTGTGCCAATCCGGTCGGAAAGCGCACCGCTGAACGGCGCGACCGCCATGACGGCGATCGGGAACGACGTCATGATGAGGCCCATCCGGTTCACCTCAAAGTGCAGTACCCGCTGAAGGTAGAATGGCGTGAGAAAAACCATGATATACTGCGCCATATAAGTGAGGAGCGCGCTTATATTCGCCAAGGAGAATGTTACGCTCCGGAAAAGGCCGAGGTTGAGCATGGGCTCAGAAACGCGGCTCTCTTGCTTGATGAAAGCGGTAACAGCCACGATCGATGCAAGCAGCAGTAAAAACGTCATAAAGTTTGAAAGAGGGTTTTGAAAACGGTTGACCAACAGAAGAATGAAGAGCAGGGAAAGGCAGCCGAGGAACACTCCCGGCGTGTCAATTTTGGCGGCCCTTCCTTTGACGTTCGGGATAATGCGGCTCCCCCAGAATAGGGCAGCAATCCCGATCGGGATGTTGACCAGGAACACGAAGCGCCATCCCAAAAGAGACGTAAGAAAGCCGCCGAGCGAGGGGCCTATTGCCAGCCCGGCCGAGATGCTTATCGCGTTGATGCCCAGGGCTTTGCCCCGTTCCCGGGGCGGGAAGGCGGCGGTTATGATGGCGAATGGCATGGACATCAACATTCCGGCGGCGAGTCCCTGGAGGGCACGGAATATGATAAGCCAATATATGGATGGGGACAAGCCGCACAATGTGGAAGTAACGATGAAGCCAGCAAGGCCAGTCAGATAGATCTTCCTATACCCGAGGATATCGCCCAGCCGGCCGTAGAACATGAGGAGACTGCCAATGGTGAGGAGATAGATCATCGGCACCCATTGAGCCACGGAAACCCCCACGCCGAAGTTTTGCGTGATCGTCGGAAGGACTACGTTAACGATGCTGGCGTCGATCGGCCCCATAATGGTGCCGACCATGACCGCGGCTACGATCGAGTAGCGTTTTGAATAATCTATGCCGGCTGAGTTTTCATTCATTGACATTGGCAATATCGACGAAAATCATTACACATATTATGGGCTAAAAAGCACCAACTTTCAATAAAAAAAGGACGGGCTATCGTCGGGAAGTGCGGATTTGGAATCATACTCAGTCGTTCTGATTGCGGCAACGTATCGCAGGTCTCGACACTGTTCCCCGCAGTTAACGCCGCAACTGGCGATAAACTTGTCGGGGATGACAAATCCAACATAGTCCAAGGGCACCTCCATTGTCAAGCGCGAGCATATGTCCAAGCATATATCGGTCTGACGCTCCCGCGCTTTCGGTACGGCATACTGTTTTAGCAGCCGGTCCGGAGTTTCTCCGGTCTCTTCCGGCAATATCAGTTTGATATTCTAATGTCAGGACTTGATCCATTTATTTTTTTGTGATATAAAGCCAAGTGCGGTGTTTCATAATTAAAGAGGAGGGGATATGGTAAAAAAATTCGTAATTGCTTTGATTGTTGTATTTCTTATGGGCGGTGCAGCAGGTAGTTGGGCAGCGTCGCATTGGCGGCATTGGGAGGCTGCCCTTGATGATTTGCGGCATGCAAAGATGGAGTTGGAAAAGAGTGAACACAATTTTGGAGGACACAGAGACAAAGCTCTTGAGCACGTGCAGAAAGCTATTGAGGAAACTCGAATGGGTGTAGAGTACAACGAAAGAGAGCATCGTTATTAGCGAATATGCATCGGGACGGTTCAGACGAGCCGTCCCGATGCTTGTACTCAAGAAAACCCCCTATAGTCTGCGGCAGTTGTATCATTTGGGAATTGCGCTTTTCATGTCCTAATTCTTGCCAATTTATTTTTTATCCACGCTGAGCGGTCCGGAACCGAAGTACGCGATCATGAGAGCGGCACCGAGCATTGAGAGGTTCTTCATGAAGTTCGCCATCTGCATCTGCGCCTGCATCGGGTCGGTATAGGTCCAGAAATTGTGAATCATGAATGTAACCGGCAAAAGAAAGATTATGATGAGCAACGCGCCGTACTTCGCTTTATACCCGAGCAGGATACTCAGCCCGCCTAAAAAAGCGATTATTCCCGATAAGGGAACTGCGATCGAGGCCATAGGCACACCTTTGCTGGCAGCGTAACCAATTGCCCCGGCAGTAAAATGATTTGGTCCAGACATTATGAATATAGCTACATACAGGATCCTTCCCAAGAGAACAATGTATTTCATAGTGTTCCTCCTCTGTTTAAATACACGTACCTTAACTATATCACAGAAGTATTGAGCCTACTGAATAAATCCGTTGCAACAGGATTTGTACTTGGCAGCATTGGTCATCACGCGCGCCAGGAGGTGCTTGATAGCCTACAATTATAAGCTCTTTAGTACAGCTGCAGCTTTTGGGTCTGTTCACATTCCAGAACGATTTTGCATACCCAGATGAAAACGAAAGAGCTTTTTTCTGAAGTCTGCACAGAATAAACTGAGCAATATCTGACGATGCGGTTTCGAAGTGAGGTTTTATATCGCTTGCTTTTTTGATATGGTATACTATTTTTAGATTATCGGCGGCACTTCCTTCCTCAAAAACGGATGATGCATGACAATAAAGTCCAAACAGCAGGAAAGTAAAAAGCGGAGACAGTCAGAGGCACCTAAGGCTCAAGATGAGTGTCAAAAGCAGGCCGAGTCTCATAAGGATGTCGCTGGACCAGCAGGTATCCATTCGGCCATCCCTGTGGTCGGCATTGGCGGGTCGGCCGGATCTCTGGAGGCTTTTAAGACCTTTTTCACGAATATGCCTGTTGACAGCGGGGCCGCTTTTGTCGTTATTCAGCATTTGGCTCCGACGCACGAGAGTCTGCTGGCGGAACTCCTGGCCCAGCATACGCGAATGAGGGTTACGCAAGCCTGCAATGCATCTCCTATTGAACCTAACTGCGTCTATGTCATCCCGCCCAATCAGTACCTGAACATCCGTGAGGGAGTTCTGTATTTAGTCGAGCCAGCTAAAAGCGAGAGAATCCGGATGCCCATTGACTTTTTCTTCCGCTCATTGGCGGAGGACCGGCGGGAAAGGGCGATCTGCATTCTCTTCTCCGGGGCCGGGTCGGACGGGACTCTGGGGGTTCGAGTGATTCGTGGTGCCGGAGGGCTAGCCATTGCGCAGGATCCGCAGACAGCTCAATTCAGCGACATGCCTCGCAGCGCGGTTGAAACAGGTCTGGTGGATTTTGTCCTTCCGCCGGAACGAATACCCGAAGCTCTACTGGACTACCTGCGGAATCCTTATGTCAAGGGTGGAGAACCGGCGGCTGTCCTTGAGGCCGAAGGAAAACCCGGAGACTATCAGGACATTCTGTCCCTTGTGCTGGCCCAAAAGGGCCACGATTTCAAATTCTACAAGAAAAGTACCATCGTGAGACGCATCGAACGCCGCATGGGATTGCACCGGATCCCGGATTTGGCTGGGTATTATAACCTTCTTCGGCAGGATACTGATGAGGTAAACCAGTTATTCAAGGATTTGCTTATCAACGTCACATCGTTCTTCCGGGATGCAGAGGTGTTCGAGGAATTCAGTCAGAAGGCTATTGCTCCGCTGGTTCGGGCCAAGAAGACCAACGAGCCACTCCGAGTCTGGGTCGCGGGCAGCGCGTCCGGCGAGGAAGCGTATTCTATGGCTATATTGCTGATGGAAGAAATCGTTACGGCCCGAAAAAGCTGCCCGGTGCAGATATTCGCGACGGATATCGACGATGAGGCACTGGAAATCGCCCGGCATGGAGTTTATCCGGAGAACATAGCTGTAGACGTGGCGCCCGAGCGCCTATCGAGGTTCTTCATCAGGAATGACCGGGGCTATCAGGTTAACGAACAGGTCCGCAAGTCCGTGGTATTTGCGTCCCAAAACTTGATCAATGACCCTCCCTTTTCTAAGATGGACATCATTATTTGCCGCAACCTCCTCATCTATCTGGATGCCGAAACGCAGACTAAGCTCATTCCGCTATTCAACTTCGCGCTCAATCCCGGTGGGTATCTGTTCCTGGGCAAATCGGAGGGAATCTGCGGTCAGAACGACCTGTTCGATGTTGTCTCGAAGCAGGCGAGGCTTTTTCGCCGCCTTAACCCAACCCGCCCTTATGTCTTGGATTCACCGATATTGCCGGGGAAGAAGAGGGCGCTGCCACTCGCCGGGCCAATAGCGGTTAAGCCTCCGGTGACCGCATATGCGGACATAATCCGGCTGGCAATGCTGAATCATTTCGCGGCCGCCGTCGTATTGGTTGACCGAACGGGACAGATTCTCCAGTTTCATGGTAATACCGGCAAGTATCTCAATATGCCTACAACCGAGCCCAGCCTGAACCTGCTGGACATAGCCAAGGAAGGGCTTCCCACACGGCTGCGCGCCGCATTTTATAAGACGCTTCAGGATGGCATGACAGTTCTGCTAGATAATGTTCCGATCACTCGAGATAGAGATAGCTCATTCGTTCGTGTCACCATTGCTCCGGCGCCGCAGCGGGGCAGCGAAGCACCGCTGTTTGCCGTGATCTTCGAGGATATTCCCCGTCCATTGGCTCCAGCGGCTGAGCAGATCCAAAGTGGCGAGAGCGAGTCAGCAGTAAAGCAACTCGAAGATGAATTGAGGGCTACGCGGCAGGAACACCAGGTAACTATCGATGAGCTTCAGGCGTCCAATGAAGAACTTCGGGTTTCCAATGAAGAGGTTGCCTCCACCAATGAGGAATTGCAATCCACAGTCGAAGAGTTGGAGACATCCAAAGAGGAATTACAATCAGTTAATGAAGAATTAAGCATTGTAAACAGCCAGCTCCAGGAGAAAGTCGAGAAATTGGATGCAGCCAACAGCGACATCGCCAATTTTCTTGAATCCACACAAATTGCCACGCTTTTTCTGGATCGTGATCTGCTGATAAAGCGCTTCACTCCTGCGACTACGAAGGTCTTAAAATTGATTTCTTCGGATACGGGCCGACCAATAGGCGACCTGTCGACGAACTTCACCAACTTCGACCTGCCGTCCGATGCCCGCTCCGTAGCGGTGCAGGGGAATGTTGTAGAGCGGGTAGCGCATCATGCGGATGGCTCGCGCTACCTGGTGCGCATCATGCCATACCGCATGCAGATGGGTGAGATTGCCGGTGTTATTATTAATTTTGGCGATATAACCCGGTTGAGCCGGGCTGAGCAACAGACCCGACGGCTGGCCACAGTCGTGATGGATTCCAATGATGCTGTCCTTCTGTTTGATTTAGATGGAAAAATCCTGACGTGGAACCGGGGTGCCCAGGATATGTATGGGTGGGGCGAGGCGGAAGCCTTACGAATGACCATTCGCGACATAGTGCCTCCCGACAAGGTCGCTGAAGCCACCGATATTTTCCGCCAGCTGTCAGCGGGGGAACGCGTTCCTTCTTGCGAGAGTCAGCGCATTACGAAGAACGGCCGTATATTGGATATCTGGCTGACTGCCACATCAGTGTCGGGCGAAGCTGGCAAGATTGTGGAGGCGTTTGCCACTACGGAACGTGATATCGCCGAGAGCAAGAAAGCCGCGCAAAATATGTTGGCGCTTAACGAGCAATTGAAGCGCCGAGTCGCGGAACTGGACACTGTTAACAAAGAGCTCGAAGCCTTCACCTACTCCGTCTCGCATGACTTGCGAGCGCCCCTTAATTGGATATCGGGATTCTCCCAACTTCTCTTTGAACAATATGCGGACAGGTTTGATATGCAAGGCAAAGACTTTCTTACCCGCGTCAAAAATGGTTCGAACCGTATGATCCAGCTTATCGAAGACCTCCTGCGGCTGTCGCATATATCACGGCAGGATATCTCGTTTGTGGACTATGATCTGAGCGGTCTTGCTTCCAGCGTCGTAAAAAGCTTTCGAGATGCCGCTCCTGCGAGAAATGTCAAGGTGGTTATCGCTGGAGGTCTTCACGCTACTGTTGATCCCAATCTTATGAGGATAGCGCTTACGAACCTGTTTGACAACGCCTGGAAATTTACTTCGAAGATCGAGAATGCACATATAGAGTTCGGGGCCGCAGAAAAAGACGAGAAGACCGTTTATTTTATCAAAGACAACGGTGCCGGGTTCGATCCTTCCTATGCCGACAAGATGTTTCTGCCTTTCCACCGGCTTCATTCTGAAAAGGAGTTCGAAGGAATGGGAATCGGTCTCGCCATTGTCGAACGGATTATTCGCCGCCACGACGGAAAAGTCTGGGCAGAGGGAGAAGTTGATAAAGGCGCAACAATCTATTTCACGCTGGGACAGGGAACAAAGAATAATTGATGAGGCGGAGGGCGAATAGGAGGAAAGTATGCCGCTATTATTTTCGACGGCCATCAACAGTCCGCGCTACACAGTCCTCATTCATACATAGGAGAGTATTATGCAACCAGTAATCCTCATCATAGATGACAGCGAGGACGATTTCCTGTTAATGAAAGCGGCACTTTCGAAGACTAGGCGGAATTTCAGGACGGAAGTCGCCTCGAGCGGAGAAGCTGGCCTCACACTCATCCGGGAAGGGAAAACACCGCCTAAGCTGATCCTGCTCGACCTGAAAATGCCCAGGATGGACGGGATCGAGGTCTTGCGAAAAATACGCGATGACGAGAGTTTGAGCAGCATTCCGGTGATCATCGTTACGAACTCAAAGTTGGAATCGGATGAACAGGCAGCCTTAAAGGCGGGAGCAAACGGTTTTCTGCACAAGGCAACAGATCTCGATCAATTCAAGAGGGATATAGAGCGTATAATAGACCGTTGGTTGGACGCGAATGCACCTCATATGTGATATCAATTACGATTGTATGTTCCAACCGGAACATGTTAAATGATTCGCTTTATCGGAATTGCAAACTTTGGATGTGGTACGATGATGTAATCTTTAACAAAGTGTTGAAACGCGGTTGATCCATCAAGAGAATATTGAGGCAGTACGGGTTTAACTAATTCGTCAATTATCCAAATTGATACCCATTCACAATAGCCCAGTCATATTGACCGACCAAGTGTCGCAATTTCGTCTTTTATTGCAGCGACTTATGATAAATATATTTATTTTCAGTGAGTTAAACCTATTGATACTCTGTGGCATCGTGCTTGCTTATTCAATATTGGCTCGTTCCGTCACAAAACAGCTTATTCAGGTGGTGACCACCTGTTACGCTAGGCTGCATCTGCCGATACTGCTCGGTCGTCCCCGCATGATCGACAGGATCTTGGGAGGTAGGAATCCATGGAAGACCACCATAACAGTATCCATAACCCCGTCGGATCACCGACAGGAGATCAGCAGCAGACTATTCTGTTAGTCGATGACGACAATGAAAGCTTGCAGGACATGTCAGAGATCCTGCGGATGAGTGGCTACAGCGTCGCAGTCTTTCACGAAGCGCCTTCAGCACTTTATTTTGCTAACCGCGAAGTCAGGAAGTTCGATCTCGTAATAACCGACTATCGCATGCCGGGCATGAACGGCCTGGAATTAGTTGAGGCCCTGAGACGTCTGCTTCCCGATGTACCGGTGATCATGCTCACTGCCCACGGTGACATCGACACTTATTTCAAGGCTTTCAAACTAGGCATCTTCGAATACATCAACAAGCCAGTGAACGCGAGCGAGTTCCGCAGAATCGTAAAAGTCGCACTGGAGAGGGGCATTCATGAAAGGGCTCCTGCCATCCCGGAGGCCCTAACAGAAAACCCTGATCGATGAAGACGAACAATTATACAATGTTCTTTTCAATCATCGAAAGAAGATAATGCAAATCTTATTTTCTTAGGGCATTTACTGCATGGTAAAGAATGGGAAAATTATGAGTAAATATCGGGACAAAAGAATATTCAACGTCGATAAGAGACAATGTAATGTGTCATATAACATCTTGGGCTATTAAAAACTGTGATAAAGGGATCATGTTTGTGCTTGGGCAATCTATGAAAAAATGTCATTAAATTCAGACAATAAACAGAGAGGGAAAAAACAAGCCCCGGTTGTTATGGCAGAAAGCCTGAGTTCGGCGAAAATCTTGCCATCATCATGAATTCCTTTTATATCGAACAGTCAATCCTTAATGCCATGAACAAAGCAATCAAAACAATGCAGGACGGCGGTAAACTGAGAATTAAAACCTACGCTGCAAAACGGCCTAGCCATCTTTTTGCCATCATTGCAATCTCTGGCGGCGGCCCCGGGATTGCTGCTCAGAACTCCAATGACATCATGTCGAATAGTAACGGCAATGGGAGAGGATTCGGGTTCCGCGTCACCCATAATATTCTCAAGCGCTACAGCGGCTACATGGAAATTGATCGCAGGAAGGATGAGGCAACACCATTTCGTTGTTCATCCCCGGTCAGTAAGACGCCCAGTAATCGAAATGATAAGCAACGAAACAATTTTTTCGTAGACGAGGAACCAAAAGCCGTTGGAGTGTTTTCAGCGATATTTCAGGAAGAAGACAAATGCGATGAGATGGATCAGGGCGAGCACCGAGCGGCGAGATCAGGTCCATGGTCTCCAATATCAATCTCCGGAATAAAAACGTGCCTATTTTTTATTCATCGGGGCTGTTATATTCTGGATGATGCGAAAGATTCCGGTTAAATCAGACCGCGGAACTATCGCGGGGAGAGGACTATGAAGAACTTGCATATAAATGTGCTCGCGATCGAAGACAATCCGGATGATGCCGAGTTGATCCGGCGGATGCTGGTAAAGGTGAGAGAGCCGTCTTTTACTTTCGTCCAGGCGCCACGGTTGTCTGAGGGACTCCAGGCCCTGCGCGAGGGCTCATTTGACATCGTGCTCCTGGACCTGGGGCTTCCTGATAGCCAGGGTATGGACTCGGTCCTGAAAATCAGGATGCAATCGCCTACTATCCCGATCATCGTATTCACCGGTATTAACGACGACGAGGTTGCCCTTAAAGCCCTGCACCTGGACGTTCAGGACTACCTGACAAAGGGGCAGATTGACCATAATCTCCTGGTGCGCTCCATACGGTATGCCATCGAGCGAAGACGGGCCGTCGAAGCGCTTCGGAACAGCGAAGCGCGCTTCCGCCGCCTAAGCGAGAGCGGCATTATCGGCATAGTATATTTCGATGCCGATGGGCGGATCATCGATGGAAACGATACGTTTCTCGCGATGATCGGCTCCAATCGCGAGGATCTCGAGGCAGGTCGAGTGCGGCGCTGGGGACGTTTGGTCCCGCCGGAGTGGGAAGCGAGAATGAGAGAAGCATCTGAGGAGTTCAAGGCGACGGGCCGCATCACGCCCTACGAAACGGAATATATCCGCCGGGATGGGTCGAGACTCTGGGGTCTTTTTGGCGCAGCGAAACTCGATGGGCAGCCGAGCGAGATTGCCTTCATCGTGGACATCACCGCACGCAAAAAACTCGAAGAAGAGATCACGCATATGGCCCACCACGATGTTCTGACTGGTCTGCCGAACAGGAGACTGTTTATGGAACTGATGCGTTTTGAGATCGCCGAAGCCCGCCGCAATCGAACGAAAACGGGCCTCATGTTCCTCGATCTAGACCGCTTCAAGGTGGTTAACGATACGCTGGGCCACGAGGCGGGCGATCAACTACTGAAGACGGTGGCAGAGAGGCTCCGGGCCACAATTAGAGATTCGGACGCCGTTGCAAGGATCGGCGGAGACGAGTTCAGCATCCTTCTTGCGGGCATCACGCGTCCGGAGGACATCACTGAAATTGCCCAGAAGATCCTGGACGCGTTTCGGGAAAAATGCATTATTGCAAACCACGAGTTCACCATCACGACCAGCATGGGCATCAGCGTTTATCCTGATGACAGCGATACCATTGAATCGTTGTTCCGGTACTCGGACATTGCTCTTTACCATGCCAAGAACCGGGGCAGGAATACGTTCGAGTTCTACGATCCGGACATCAACCGGCGATCAGTCGATCGGCTAAAATTTGAAAATGCCCTTCGTCGGGCCATGGCGCATCGGGAGCTCATGGTTTACTATCAGCCGCAGATCGACATTGGAACAGGGATGATTGTCTCGGCCGAGGCGCTTGTGCGCTGGAAGCACCCGGAACTGGGCTTGCTTGATGCAGGCCGTTTCGTACAGACCGCCGAGTCCATCGGGATAATCACGGACATTGATGAATGGGTAATACGGTCCGCTTGCATACAGCTCAAGACGTGGCTGGACGCCGGATATGCTCCCTTTTCCATTGCGGCAAACCTCTCTTCCCGGGCATTTCAAAACACTGGCTTTGCGGCTACGATAACGAGGATCATTGATGAAACGGGAGTGCCCCCACATTGCATTGAAATCGAAATTACGGAAAGCGCTGCTGTAGTGAATATCGAGGGAACGATCGCCCGCCTGTATGAGCTGGTGCAGAAGGGGATCCGTATCACCATTGATGATTTCGGCACGGGTTATGCATCTTTGAACAATCTGAAGAGGCTGCCGTTTCAGAGGCTCAAAATAGATCAAACGTTCGTTAAGGACATTGCTCACAATGCGGATGATCGGGCGATTGTCGGCGCCGTGATCGCAATGGCCCATCAAATGAAAATATCTGTTGTTGCCGAAGGCGTGGAAACTGCGGACCAGCTATCCTGCCTCACTGAAGCCCGGTGCGATGAGGCACAGGGATACTTCTTTAACAAAGCGCTGCCCCCTGGGGAATTCACCAAATTGATGGCCGGACAAAAGCACCTGAGCGAAACGGCTATACCTAAGTTCAAGGCTTCCCGCTCTTAACCGCGTCGCACCACGACGGATTAATCTGCGGGAGTACAGGTGATCGATCTGTTATATCCTGAATGATATGATGGGTTCTGTTTGTAATGCATGGTAACGACTCTTTCCTGGAGTCAAAGTGCCACGGGCTTAATCCCGTGGGTATCTACTGAAATTACATAACATACGTAGAATAATGTTTAAAAAAATGTTCGATACCCGAGATCGGTCTAAGATAAAAGGATAATTGCTTTCAAGACTTGCGATATGAACCAATTAAATGTAAAAACTCAATTTAATAATGCAGCTGCACTTTACGATTCACAAAGAAAAATATTTATTCCATTTTTGGATGATTATTACGAATCCGGTATCAATTACCTCTCTATAAACAATTTTAAACGCATTTTAGATTTAGGTGCTGGTACTGGATTGCTAACTCAGAAATTAAGAGAATATTATCCTGATGCTCAATATTCACTTGTGGATATTTCAGACAAAATGCTTGAAATAGCAAAAAAACGCTTTAAAAATATATCCGATATTGAATTTATAGCAAAGGATTATTCGGTTAATTTCCCTAAAGTAAAATCTGATTTAATTGCTTCAGCGTTATCAATTCACCATTTGGATGAATCAAAAAAGAAAAGTTTGTATAATAACATTTTCAGATCTTTAAATAAAAATGGATATTTTTTAAATATTGACCAATATAATTCAGAGAATAATAAAGTGAATGATCATTATGAAGAATTGTGGATTAGCAGTATTAAGGAATCTAAATTAAGCAATAATGATTTTAAGTCTTGGAAAAGGAGAAGAGCAATAGATAAAGAAACTACGGTTGAAAAAGAAATATCCAGATTATCAAAAATTGGTTTTAAAGAGGTTGAATGTGTATATAAATATTGGAAATTTGGAGTAATCGTAGGGAAAAAATAAGGTCTTGCAAGTCGCTTCACACTGAAACGTTCTATAACTTCTTTATGTAATCATTACGAGCGAAGCGAAATAAGGCCGGGGTTTGTAAGCTATTGAAAAATAAAGATTGCTTCCCTGGAAATTCTGGCCTAAAAAAATGATTTATAGCCACAACGACTTACTCACGCTATATCGCCTTGTGCCGAAGTTTTTAATCGACGTTTCCTTCCTGCCTCTCACGAGTTTGCAATCTTTGTCAACGCTGCAATTATCAAAACAGCTTTCGATTGTACATCTACCCATCCTTACCTAATATGGCAGCATTGACTTGAATCTGCAACAGGCATATATTTGTAAAAGATAGAACAAGGAATCAACCAGACCGGGGGTAAATGATTTGAGGTTTATGGCATGGCGGGTGAATAGGTCATGAATAGTGTCGGTAAAAAAGCTGGACAAGTCATCCAGGTTGTTGATTTAAACAAAGATGTACGCACCACAAACACAAAGAATAAATCATTGGTAGGGGAAATGGTCCATATTGCACTGAATTATGCAGCAAAAGAATCTCCGATTGATTCTCGGCAGGTGTTTCCCCAGTTCATGAGATTCGTTCCAAGGCCACTGCCATGAAACAGCTCAAATTGCTCTTATCGCTGATAATAATCATCGCATCGGTTATTTTATGCCATCAAATTATTTTAAATTCAATTTCCAACCAAAAAGACAAAACCGATTATGCCGAACTCAACAATGTCAAATACGGTCTTCTCAGTGTTGAAGAATGGAAACAACAAATTTTCGCAATTCTTACCGAGGAGATAAATAAGCTGTATTTGTCAAATACGAATGAGCGAGAGCTCCGAAAACATATCGAAGTTCTGTTGAATAAGCTTATTGATGAAGTCAATAATAAAATCAAGGAAGAAAACAAAGGTTCTTTGGAGGGTCAGTTCAAACAATCTCTTATCAATATTCTTATCAGTCCGAAAGATATTAAGAAAGGCATTCCTGAATATGCGGATGCTATTATTCATGAGATGACAAAATCGAAAACAATGGACCAGATAAAGGCCATACTGAACAAACAGCTTAAACAATATGTTAATCAGACCTTTGCCACGCAGGATACCTCTCAATTAGACCTCATTATTCTTCGGACTGGTTCCAAGGACATAGAAGACGCGAAGATCAAGCTCAATCAGGCAATTCCGATCAAGCATGATCTGATTGTTAAGGAGGTTGTCCTGTTGATCATTCTGTCGGTCATTCTTTTTTGCTTGCCCGGTTTTAGCAGGCAACCCTTGGCTCCCTCCCAGTATATACTTCTCGTTCTGTCTCTAATCATGCTGCTGATAGCTGGCGTAACCACGCCCATGATCGATCTGGAAGCAAAAATTACGCGGATGAGTTTTGTTTTGATGGGGCATCCCCTTCATTTTGAGAACCAGGTATTGTATTTCCAAAGTAAAAGCATTCTGGATGTGTTTTGGATTATGATAACTCATAATGATATTAAGATGAAATTTGTCGGGGTCTTGCTGGTTACCTTCAGTATTGTTTTCCCCCTGTTAAAAATAGTCTCGTCAATGGGATATTATTATAACTATCCCCGAGCAAGGGATAACCCGGTGGTCAAGTTTTTTGTCTTAAAATCCGGGAAATGGTCGATGGCCGATGTAATGGTGGTTGCAATATTTATGGCCTATATCGGATTTAACGGGATTATTACCAGTCAATTCAGGCAGTTCAGTCGATCAAGCCTTTCAGACCACGGACTGGAGATCTTAACGACGAATGGCACCTCCCTTCAACCGGGGTATTTTCTGTTCCTGACTTACGTTCTATTGGCGTTATTTTTCTCAGGATTCCTGATCAGAAAACCTCCCCTGCCAGAAAACCAAAGGTGAACAGCCCTGAATCCCCGACAGAAACCGCGCCTTAAGGCCAAGGCGTATCTGATTCGGTTTGCGGATGATGCGATATCGGGGTTCGCAGGAGAGTAAGACGCCTTGAAGGCTACCTAAGCGGTTTGCGCGATACGGACTGTCACTCTATCCAGATAAGACCAGCGTGGTCAACTTCACCAGGCCGCTCCGTATCAACCCGCAAGCTCATGAGAAGGTGTCATCCAACTTCCTGGGGTCCACGCACGATTGGGGAATGTCTCAGAATAGAACACTGTCAGTTAAGCGCCGTACGGAGAAGAGTCGATTGGTTCGGGCGCTCAAGAAAGTGGCTGAGTGGAGCAAGAAGAACCGCCACGCACCTTAAGTGAGCAATACAAGAACCTAACCCGGAAGCTTCAAGGGCACTACGCTTATTACGGAATCACGGGCAACACTCATCCTCTTTTTAGTTTTGGCCAGCAAATTGTCTAACTTTGGAGAAAATAGCTGATGGGGTGGACACAGGGCACGTGGATTTCGTGGGAACAATTACATCGCATGCTGAAAGTCTATCCACTGGCACGAGTGAGAATCGTTCACCGCCATAATTAGCGAAACTATGACATGAAGAACCGAATGTGTGAATCGCACACGTGCAGGTCTGTCGGAGGCCTGGGCGGGTAACCGGCCGGGTCTGCCCGGAAACGCTTCTTCCTGATACTGGTGAAGTTCCTATTTTTCGAAACAACTCGATTTGCAACCTGTATACGACGCTCTGCGCAAAAATATGTTATATATGTGCACATCTAGAATCACTGATCGGTGAATATCCCCCTTACAATATTTATTGTTTCAAGCACAATTCCTTCTTGTCAGCATTATTCACTCCCAATTGAATAACCTATCTGTAACGCAATCTTAACTTGAACTATGCAAAGATACATGATAAAAAACAATTACCCATTCGATTCATACCTTTTTTGACTTATTTTTTTTATAATTAGCACTTGTTCACATGTGATGTTGGGCCCGGGGTTTCGGGGGGATAGAACGCAATATAGCACGATTATGGCTCGAAGACGCGAACTATTACAAATGGTTTATGATGATATATTCAGGAGGAAGCTCTCAATGAAAAGATCTCAGGGTGTTGCAATTGTTTCCGCAGTGTTGATTATGTTTTTTTTCGCGCCTGCATCTCGGGCAGCTGGAAAAAGTGACGAGAACGTTGCCGAATGCCTCCAGCTTGAGAGGAAAGATGCAGACTCACTCGTCAAAAAAATCGTACCCGAGGGCAACACTGTGGATGTTAAAGAGTCGCCTGTCAAGGGGGTGTGGCAGATCGATGTTGAAAAAGGCGGGCAGCGCGGGTCAATCTTTCTAGATTGCTCGAGAAAATACTTGGTCCAACTCGTGGAGCTCGATGCCTACCTCAAGCAGATGCAGGCCCAGCAAACCCCTCAGAAAGTTGATGTCTCGAAAATTCTTCTCGATGACTCTATTACGGTGGGCGCGAAGACCGCAGTAAAAAAAGTGATAGTATTCAGCGATCCGGATTGTCCTTATTGCAGGAGGCTCCACAAGAGCATAAGTCAGATCATTGTGAAGAGGCCGGATGTTGCTTTTATTGAGATTCTTTATCCTTTGCCGATGCACAAGGATTCCCCCAAAAAAGTCCAGTCTATCCTGTGCTCTAAATCCGTGGAAATGCTCGATGACGCTTTCTCGGGAAAGACGATCCCCGAGCCACCCACGAACTGTACGACGGCTGCGATGGAGCGAAATACAGCGCTTGCCCAGTCGCTCAATTTCAGTGGCACGCCGACTATAGTGCGCGATGACGGGACTGTGATGTCCGGAGCTCTCCCGGAAGACAAGCTGCTTGAGTGGATCGACAAAAAACAGTAACCTCTGAGCTAGCGGTAAGATTGCAAGGGTTTGAGGGCGAAGGCAGGCTCGGCAGCCGACGAGGAGACCGCTGAACTGGATGACGATTTATCACGGCACCCTAAAAAAAACGTGGAATATAATGCTGGCATCGGCTTTAGTTTATGGCCAGAATGTCCACTAGGTATTAAGTGATGCCTAAAGACATAATCATAACGTACAGTCCATGGTATGTAGATCGACTGCCGCATATCGTGACGGATGGGTACGGACAGGCAACCAGCGCTATCTCTGCTTGATGTCCGGAAAGCAGATCACCAATGGTTTTCGCACGGGAGTCAAGAAAACCTTCAGGCTTTGTCTGCGGCAACATCATGCATCTATAGGGGGTTGACCACACAACTGTAAGTTTGAGGTATTCGCGATATCCTGACTGCAGGACATGCACAAAAGTTTCGATGAGCTGAAGCCGTAAGCTCATTTCTTAAGCGCTGATAATGAAGCATATCGGAAATCGGTATGAGCATCTCTATCTATTCTTCCAAAGTTCGGATCAACAAACATCAATGGCAAAACTTGAATTTCCAAAAGGATTCTTCTGGGGAGCATCAACAGCCAGCCATCAGGTTGAGGGAAACACTCAAAACCAATGGAGTAAATGGGAAATATCGCTGGGGCGAATGGCGCAATTGGAACACGACGGCCTCATCGCTAAATACGGTAAAGAGAACTTTATTTCCGGACCAGCGGCAGATCACTTTAATCGTTACGAAGAGGATTTCCGCCTGGCGCAAGAGTTTGGCCATGTGGCAGCCCGGGTTTCAATCGAATGGTCTCGCGTTGAACCTCAAGAAGGGTATTTTGATGCAACAGCAATTGAGCATTACCGTCAGGTCATAGCGTCCATTCGCAAAAATGACATGGAACCCTTTGTTACGCTCTGGCACTGGACGTTTCCGATCTGGTTTAGGGACAAGGGCGGTTTTGCCACTCGAAAGAATATAAATTATTTTGCGCGGTTCGCGGAGAAGATGGTTGTTGAGCTGACGAACGTAAAGTTTTGGATCACATTAAATGAACCCGAAATATATGCGAAAAATAGTTACTCAAACGGTGTATGGCCTCCTCAAGAAAAAAGTTTGCTCGTTACTTTGAAAGTTTATTACAATCTCATCCAAGCACATCGATTAGCATATAAAAAGATGAAAGATGCTAACTCCTCTGCACAGATTGGCATCGCGAAGAATAATGCTTATTTTAAAGTGTGTAAAAATCAGTTGCATAACGTTATCACGAAAAAATTCCTGGATTGGAGCTGGAATTATCATTTTCTTAATAAACTTTCCCGAATGCAGGATTTTATCGGACTCAATCATTATTTCTATATCCGCATAGGCATAGACCGTCAAACTAGTCAAAGTGAGAATCTTAAAACCAGTGATATGGGATGGGAACTATACCCGGAAGCGATATATCACGTCCTTAAAGATTTAAAAAAATATAAGTTGCCGATTTATATAACCGAAAATGGTCTTGCTGATGCGGAAGATGCGCAGAGAGCATGGTTCATAAAAGAAACCTTGGTAAATGCCCATCGCGCTATTTCCGAAGGTGTCGATGTTCGCGGATATTTTTACTGGTCGCTTATGGATAATTTTGAGTGGGATAAGGGATTCTGGCCGCGTTTCGGGTTGATTGCAATCGATTATCCAACGCAAAAACGAACACCGCGACAGTCTGCGATGGTTTACAAAGATATTTGTAAAAACAACGGATTCGAACACTAGAAATTTCTACCTATGAGTAGCCGCAACAGTTGATAATTGAGTGATATCGCTATGATTGTTTTTGGATACGTAAAATTTGAAAATATTTATAGATTCTCCTTAATCATCTAACAATCGAATAAAATAATACAACAAGAATTATGCTCATCAGAGGATGTAGCGATATTCAACGAGGAAAATGAACAAAGGCCAGCGCTATGATTATTGGACAGACATTGCTTTTTAGAACGATCAACATGAGCATGGTGTCGATGAGACTGGTGCGATGGATCGAGATGGCCAAGATTTTTCTCGGGGTGCCTCTGCTTCTCTCGGGAAATTTCGCCCCCGTCTTAACATTGTCGCATTACAGGTCGTCTGCATCTTTCGCCTTGCCCTGTTTTTGCGTGAATTGACTTTGATCGTGGCCCATTCGGATTGAACGGCTATCATAATTGCGCACATTATCGAAACGCTTCTCGATATTCACAAGCTGCACCACGCTGTACCTGTTTCTTGCCGAGGAGGGAATCGCGCTGACAACCCCTCGACACAATCCTCCTCTGGGCACCTATCATGATAGCCTGTCCTCTCAGACGTTCCTCAGGAAATCATTTATCGACATATTATGTCACCGGTACAATTCTCTATTTTCGCAAGAGAAAGAAAGCGTACTGGCAAATGCGGCACTATATGCATTCAACTATATTCTTTTCAGAAACTGGATAGCCGTTACAGGATCATTCGTTGCAAGTTTATTCCAGGTGAAGACCTATCTGCAGGGAAGATGTTCCTAGCTGTTTCGATTGAACAGGCCCCAACCGATGATATCGTGTTTACGCTTGACATCGGGTATTATCATGTACCGGACTTTGATTGGCATAATAAATATCTGCAGTGCCGTGACCGGGGGATGGCTGACGTGATTTGGGTGAAAGTCGAGATACCATGGCTTAGCAAAAGAATGCGCTTCGGCATCAAATTAATTAGGGTAAATGTTATTACTGAGGAGGTGCAAAAATGCGTTTACGCCAAAGTTTACTCATCTGTTGGTTTGGTGTCCTCATAACTTGCAGTCAAGCGTTCGCTTGGGGACCGGATGGCCACCATACTGTGGGTGCCATCGCAGATCGCCTGATTGCCGGTTCTCACGCCGCCCGGGAGATCAAAATGATCCTAGGTGACCTCAGCCTGCAGGACGCTTCGGTTTGGGCTGACTGTGCCAAGGGCATTGATCCTCGTAAGAACTACACCTATCAAACGGAAGGTAAATACCCGGAGTGCAAGATTTACGAAACTCCTGCGCTGGAAGCGGAAATGAGTGACTTCGTCCGCCGAAATGACAAGAACTGCACTCCTAAACCCGGTGAGGAATCATGCCATAAACAGTATCATTACACCGACGTCGCCATTCAGCACGACCACTATGACCGTAACTTTGTCGGTACACGCGACGACGACATTGTAGCGGCGATAGCTGCTGCAACGCATGTCCTGAAAGGAGAGCCGGCACCTGTGCCCTTCAGTTTTAAAGATAAACGTGAAGCGCTCCTGGTGCTAACCCATTATGTCGGAGACATCCATCAACCTCTGCATGTCGGCGCCGTGTACCTTGACACAAAAGGAAAGCGCATCAATCCCGACACAGGCATTTTTGATCTGAAGACCAGCACCCGCGGGGGCAATGAGATTACAGTCATAGGAGAAAGCTATAATCTTCACGCCTTGTGGGATGGTATTCCAGCGTCACTGACCGTTTCCCACATGACCGCATTCCTTATAAAGAAGGCGGCGAAGATCCCTGTCACGGATGGTCAAATTTACGACTGGCCCGCAACGTGGGCTAGCGATACAGTCGGCGTGGCCAGGCAGGCTTTTAAAGGTCTTGTATTCAGTAGCCTGCAGAACGGTCACTGGAGCACGACATTGCCAGCGACGTACAACAAAAAGATGTATAGTATGAAGCAGAAACAACTATTAAAGGCCGGTGCTCACTTAGCGCAACTGCTGCAAGCAATCTGGCAATAAGGTGGATGGCGGAGTTGCTATTTTCTAAATGACGCGAAGCCGTCTCATTGCAATGCATGGTATCTTATCCTTCCTAATGCTCGCGACAGTTTCATCTTTTTAGAATTGCAGAATACTTATAGAAATATGAAATCAATAGAAGCAGCCAGCTAACTAATTTAGTTAGGCATTTGAAAACACGACCCGCTCGCGAGATGCAGGAGAAATGCATGAAGATCGAACATCATTTACTGCACCGTAATGGTCTGAACTGGCATGTAGTGACTACTGGGCCAGCGAAGGCACCGCCGGTCTTTCTTCTTCATTGTTGGACCGGGAACTGGACCATGTGGCAAACGACAATGGAGCGACTATCGGGCAAATATCGTTGTATCGCTCCGGACCAGCTCGGCTTCGGGCGCAGTGACAAGCCGCAGGGTAATCAGTATCGGATTGCCTGGCAAACCGAGCGAGCCAGATTTATTTTGAAATATTTCGGATGCGCTCGTGCCCACATCCTTGGTCACAGCATGGGTGGTCAAGTTGCACTTACATTGGCGGCGCAATATCCTGAAATGGTGATGCGTCTTATCGTCATGGATCCAGTTGTTACCAAGCATTTACATCTGTTGGCCTATCCGTTAATGCTGTATCCAACCTTAGCCAGACGTGGCATCGAATTTCCCTACCGATGGATATATACGCTGGGAAGCCGATTCCCCCAGCTGGGGATTCAACTGCTGCGGGCTTTATTTCCACACCCAAATCAGCAACGTGAAGCCGCGCTGTATTGGTTAGGGCAAATGGGAGCTGATGGGCAGCTAAATTCTTCCGCCTGGGCTGCCAAAGCCATTGTGGAGTGGAATGTGAAACCGCTGCTGAAAAACATCACCGCTCCAACGTTAGCCATTTGGGGGATGAAAGACCGGTTAGTGCCCGTGAGGCAATGTACCATCCTGGAGCAAGAGATCGCCAACTGCCGTACGATACGCATCCCCGATGTCGGACACTTTCCGATGATTGAAGCATTCGGAACGTACATTAGAGAGATCGACCGGTTTTTGGCAATGGATCGGGGTGACATTGGAATGCAGGATAATAACGTTGAAGTATAAAGCTTCAATGGCAACTATCCGGTGGAGGTACTGGTAGGAGATGTTATATTCCGAGATGAAGATAAGGATTTTGGTTGAAACGAATAGTGTTGGAACACTCCCAGAAGTTGTTGCGGTCGCAATTTGTTGTAACTCAAAAACCTACAACTTGTATTTTTCAGCGCTTACCACATAAGCCCATTCAACAATGTGTAATACCAAAATAGAAATGTCCTATTTCAAGATGCCAGGGCTGTTCTTCAATTGTCATAAGAGCCTGCATTAATGCACCTGGAATTGCCCTACGTATCATAAACGACGTAAAAGCAGTGGAATCAGAGATTAATGCCCTGAGATCCCTAAACAGATCAGTTTGATTACGGCTAGAGGCGCATTTAATGTAAAAAAGTTGGACATTTCTATTTTGGCATAGTAGGACATTTCTACTTTGGGGCAACAAGCCCATTCAACAATGTTGACATGGACTGGAATCAGGCATATATTCTCCGATAAGTAGCGTGATGATGTGGCATATTCATTGCCAAATAGCATCATCAAACCAGCGTAATCTAGGGAACTACACAAGGTCTGATATGGTGTCGGGCTCTACATAACTCGAATACTCAATAAGAATCTAAGGAGGCACACATGGGTTACGTAGACTCACAGCTTCTCCCCGGTGAAAAAGTTGTTTACCGCTCCAAACTTCATTGGCAAGTCTTTCTGCTTCCCGGCTTCTTCGCCAGTATCGTACTTCTTGCGTCGATATACTCATTCGTCAGTGGGATCAAAGGAGTTGGACTGTTCTTATTAATATTGGCGGTATACTTAATTCTTGTTCCTTTCATCAAAAGGGCTAATTCAGAATTCGCGGTCACGAATAAGCGCATTATCGTCAAACTTGGGTTCTTCACGACTCGCACATTGGAGTTGCTGCACTCGAAAGTCGAAACTATCAGCGTGTATCAGGGATTGTTGGGAAAGTTGCTCGGCTATGGTGACATCGTTGTTACAGGGAGTGGCGGCACACGAGAAGAGTTTAAGGCAGTTGCATCACCACTCGAACTTCGGCGTTCTGTTCAAGCGGCATCAACGTCGGTAGCTGACGTCTGAAAAACGATTGCACTGAACACGTCTTTGCGGCAAGTGGCCATTTCTAAATCTCAAGTTGTCGTCGCGCCAGTGAATTAACTACTTTCATGTGCCAACGGCCAGTACTTCGCGCATAATCTAAACGCTTGTTGCTGCAAGCTCGCAGGGTTATCAGCCTCCGCGATCAGCGAGGTTATATAGAGTTCTCGTTGCAGTTAGCGGTCAAGAAACTCAAACCTTAATCTAGGCGTTCTAAGTTCCAAGCAAATAAATTATCCTGTAAAAACTGGCAACCCTAAGAAGAACATGCGATTTTAGCTCATGCCTAAAGAGTCAGGCAAGCAGCTATGTTTAAAATGATTTTATAGGCAATTCAATCTGAGATTAGGATTGCCGAAATTAATGGTTCTTTCTGATAGTTAGGCTGAATCAGACAAATTGGGAGTGCACTGAGTTTTATTCTGTATCGTTCAATGACAGGAATTAGGCAAAAAAACTACCTGAAAAGAATAAAGACCATTGTATTATAGTATGCAGATGCTGGATTTCCGTACCAATTGGAACGAGGTATAATAATATTCTTACCTGCCTAGATCTGATGATGTGATCCGTGTTGTTTTGCGTGCAGGGAAGTAGGTAAGTATAAGGTTTTGCGAAAAGGAGGTCAGGGTATCATGAATGATCATGCTAGACTAAGAACTCTTGTCATCATGCTCTCGATCACGGTGACATTTTTCATCGCTGATTCTGTTGCAAACGCATTGACAAAAGCTGAGATTGATGTCGGCATCGCAACGACCTTGTCCCGATTCCGGAAGGATATCAAGGGAGGCTCCGAATATCTAAAGGCAGCGAAGGGCGTGCTGGTCATGCCACACATCACTAAAGCCGCCTTCATTATCGGCGGGCAGTACGGCCAGGGTTCTCTTCAAGTCGGCGGCAAGACCGTCCAGTACTATAGCCTCGGGTCGGGCTCACTGGGATATCAGATCGGCGCCGAGCAGTACGACATGATCATTGTTTTTATGACTGAGGATGCACTTAACAAATTCCGTAAAAGTGATGGTTGGGAGGCAGGCGCGGACGCAGAAGTAGCACTTATTCATGCGGGGGCCACCGCTTCTGTTGAGACACTCAAGACTCAGCATCCCGTCGCGGGATTTGTCTTCGATCAGAAAGGTTTGATGGCAGGAGTCTCTCTCAAAGGAGACAAGTTTACACCGATTTATCCTAAGTAAGACGTTTTTGCGGAAACATCTCCCGTCTGTGCTTCCACGCTACTCCTTAAGATAGGGGAACTCATAGACGCAGAACTTTAGAACTTGCTTCAAACGGACGTTCATGACGAAATGACTGGGAGTAAAAAAAGGAGGCTGTATGAGGAAGATATTACTATTGATTGCTTTCGGAGAAGGGGCCTGTATCTGATGTTCGCTCTCTTAACTCCTGCAACAAGTAATGCCGAGGTAGACGTCAATATTAAAATTGCCTTGCCCGGGGCCCAGGGCGGTTCATTCCAGCATCCCCTATGATCGTGATCCTCAATACTCATGTATATTATCCACCTGACGTTCAGGTGGCTATTTTCTATTGACCGAACACTCGGTTTCAAGGAAAACTAAGTTCAATATTGTTTAGTGTTGCAACTCTCTTTTTGGCATCAGATGCTTATTTCTCTTCTTATGTAATATGATACCGATATATATGTTCAGCAGATTGGATCTCTCGAGGAATGGAATCGGGGGTTTTCCTCTTCTCATCCCCATTTTTCGCAACTCATTTATGATGTCACTGTTCCACTGATCATAGACCAGTCCCTTAGTGAGGGCAGCCCGTGCTTCCCTTCGCTTGCCCGCTACTGCATATGCTTTGCCGAGATTATAATAGAACACCGCATAGAACGCTTCTTCATCAAAGGACCCTTTGGTTTGGAGCTTTTCAAGCGCCTTCTGACAGGTCTCAATACCCATGCGGTATTTCTTTTCCACAATCACTAAAAGGCACCCGTAATAGGAGAGAAGGACCGGTTCGTCAGGGAAATGAATTATTGCCTGCTGCAATAATGAGAAAGCTTCCTTATGCATGCCGGCGCGCAACTGAGCCTTCACCTGACGGAAATATTCAACCGGTTTTAAGGGAGTAAAGCTAGAATGATATAGCGTATTGGTGTGTTCTGCATGAATAGTGCTGATGTGTTCCTTCACAAGCATTTATCCTCCTTTGGAGTAGACATGAAACTCAGGTCATCTTGAATGCGTGGTTCAAATTTATCTAATACTAATACTCGAAAATTGGAAACTCAATTGCTCCACGGATGCCAACTTTGATTCAAACCGGTAGATGTGCTCATAAAGTAGTTAACATAGACCGTGGTCGCGCTGAAGAAAAAAAGTTGAACTTAAAAAATTACGGTCGTTATAGTTGCCTTGGCTCCTACAGTATCTGCCCTGTTTGAGCCCCACGGAAGAAAAACGTATATGTGTGCATGATAAGCAGTGAATTGATGCAGTCGAGAGGAGATACAGAACTTACTCGTTATTTGCTGGATCCGAAGTGATGACCATGTGAGCATTTCCTGCAGCTACATGAGTTCCCCGATTGTATAACGTAGTGATTGTTAAAATTGTTGGTTCACTAAACGATCATTGTCTAACGAAATCCTGTCAAATGCAATCAAACAGCTCAAGAAATATCCAGTAAAGGAACCGCTTAACAAAGCATTTTCTTTATGTTATTATGACACTTGATGTTGGTGGTCGGGTTTCAGGCAACTTATATCCCGAAGTTCGTCGGGTCAAATCCGGTCGCCGCCAACAAATTTATCGAAGGGCTGCGGCATCACTGTATACCCTTGATCATTTTTATGGATCAGCATGAACTTTTGTCACAACGCGTTCCCTGCCGCCATATTAAAGTTGTAACAGAGTTATCCCGTCGGGAGAATAGTGTCAATTCGTGATATCGCCTTTCCCTCAGGCATAATAAAATATAGGAACGGTTTCGTTCTTGATTACAAGGAGTGTATCGGCAATAAAGTCACGGCGGTTAAAAATATCTTTATGGATACAACCGTCGTCGGGATAGTGAAATCTTTTTTCGTTATGATAATTCCCCCGAGCCACGTGCACGCCAATTATAGACGTTCCCTCACCAACATCATATCGGAAAGAATAAACTCGTCGCGTCCGAGCCTGCTTTACTTGTCTGCCGTTCTGGAAGGAATCGAGGGAGCACAGACTGAATCGGAAAAATAACTATGAACCAGGAATTGTTATCAGTCATTCTGCCTCACGGATCTATCCTGCTGGAATGGACAGAGGCCCAGGAAAAAGTCAGTAAGGACCAGGAACTTCTCCAAAACGAAATATTCCGCCGTTTTGCCGATGCACCGGATGGGGCATTTCTTTTTCTCGGATTCTGCAATAAATCAGTTCCTCTTACACCTTCCCTCAATTATTGGCGCATGGTATGCGGACTTTTCGCCAGGAAGCTCACTCAAACTCCCGATCTGGAAATCCTTCGTCATAAGGTCAAAGTTAAAATCAGCGAAGATATATTAAACCACATACTTGAATCAGCGCCGATGATGACGGGCGTCGAGTATTTGACCAGAGTGGTCATTGAAGATCTCTGGCAGCGGCTGCATGCTGAATTTCGGAAGGAGATTGAGCAGAGGAAAGGGAGCGTTGAGGAATTCATTAAACAGTACAGCCCCGATGTTCACCTGATCGGGAGGGTATTTTTTCACCTAGTAGAGAGCAAAAAGGACGAATATCCTTTTGCATTTATTGCTACGTATACGACGGGGTTGAACAAACATGGCAAGTCGCAGCACCTCCCCCTGACGCATGCTCTGCAGGAATATGGAAAGGATGGCGCAAAGCTGCTTGATTTGCTGGTAGCGGTTAATAGAGCGGCAAAGGAAAGCATACTGATCGCGCAACTTGTTGAGAGCGGAGAATTGTTCCATCCCCTCGCTTGGTCAGCCAAAGAGGCATATACATTTCTCAGTGAAATTCCGCTTTACGAACAGTCGGGTATTTTGTGCCGCATCCCCGACTGGTGGAAGCGCGGCGCAGCAAGTATAAAAGTAAACATATCTCTTGGCAGCAAACAGCCATCAACTGTGGGTATGGATGCTTTGTTGACCTTTGACATAAGCCTGCACCTGGAGGACGATCAGATATCCTACGATGAGGCTAAGCGGCTCCTGGATGCGTCTGAGGGGCTAGCGCTGATCAAAAACCGCTGGGTTGCAGTAGATCACAACAAACTGCAACAGACCCTTGAAGCCTATGAAAAAGCGAGAAAACTTGCCAATCGGGATGGCATAAGTTTCCGCGACGCCCTGCGGCTTGAGCTGAACCCGGGAACGCAATTAAATATTCCCGCAGATGAAACGAGCGTTAGTGTTACGAGCGGACAATGGCTAGATACTGTCATGACGCGAATGCGCAGCCCTGAATCAATCGCCCCTGTAAGCCTGGATTCTTCATTCAAGGCGGAATTGAGACCCTATCAGCAGAAGGGAGTAGCGTGGCTCTCATTCCTCCAGTCTCTCAGGTTCGGTATGTGCCTTGCCGATGATATGGGACTGGGCAAAACCGTACAGGTACTTGCGCTGCTTCAGAGCCTGAAAACGAAGGGGGAGAAAGGCGCAAGCCTGCTTGTGGTTCCCGCCTCCCTTCTCGGAAACTGGGCATCAGAAATCCAGAAGTTTACACCAAGTTTAACATACACCGTTGCTCATCCATCGGGAACGGAAAATAAGAAGACGATGCTGAGGGACAAGAACGAACTCGACAGTTTAGATCTCGTGATCACAACCTATTTGCTGGTGCAGAAATATGAATGGATTCAGTCGTACGAATGGAAGTGTGTAATACTTGACGAGGCCCAGGCAATCAAGAACTCCGGAACCAAACAAACGAAGGCGGTTAAAAAATTGAATGCTGGCAACCGCATTATCATGACTGGTACGCCGGTTGAGAACCGGCTGTCTGACCTATGGTCACTATTTGACTTCATTAATCCCGGTCTTCTCGGAAGCTCACAGGAGTTTGGACGCTATGCCAAGAGCCTGACCAAGAACACAGAGGGTTATGCGCGGTTGAGGAAGGTCATCAGTCCTTATATTCTGCGGCGGCTTAAGACCGATAAGACAGTTATTTCTGACCTGCCGGATAAGGTTGAAATGAAGACCTGGGCCTCTCTCGGCAAAAAACAGGCGATCCTGTACCAGAAACTGGTAGACGATCTCCGCTATGCTGTGGAAACCGTTGAGGGCATCCAGAGGAAAGGAATCATACTGAGTTCGCTGATGAAGTTCAAGCAGCTGTGCAATCATCCTGACCATTATCTCGGTACCGGAACATTCGAGGAAAGTGAAAGCGGGAAATTTGGCAGGTTGCGAGAAATCTGCGAGACAATTTATGAGAAACGGGAGCGGGTCCTCGTGTTTACGCAGTTCAGAGAAATAGTCGAACCTCTCAGCGGTTTTCTGAGGACTCTGTTCAAGCGGGAAGGCCTTATCCTGCACGGCGGCACGGCAGTGGGTAAAAGAAAAGAGATCGTTGCGCGTTTTCAGGGTGAAGAGTATATCCCCTATATCGTTCTATCGCTCAAAGCGGGTGGTGTTGGGCTGAATCTGACCGCGGCGAACCATGTTATCCATTTCGACCGGTGGTGGAATCCGGCAGTTGAAAACCAGGCGACGGACCGCGCGTTTCGCATCGGTCAGAAGAAAAACGTGGTTGTGCATAAATTTATTACCAAGGGGACTGTCGAAGAGAGGATTGACGAGATGATCGAAGGTAAGATAAGATTGTCGAACGAGATCATTCAATCCGGCAGCGAAGCGTGGATCACGGAAATGAGCAATAAGGAGCTGCTGAAGATGTTCGCATTAACCATTTAACGGCACTGCTAAGGTGGACCTATGAGATATTGGGGATTTCCGCGATATGTCAGCAAAGCGGAGAAGCAGACGAAGGCTGCAAAGAAGCTTGAACAATTGAAGAAAAAGCGGGACGTGAGGCCGATTATTCTTCAGGGCAGTGCCATTGCGCGCACCTGGTGGGGTAAATCCTGGAACCAGAATTTGGAGCGGTATGCTGATTACAGCAACCGCATTGGAAGGGGACGAAGTTATGTCCGCCATGGCGCCGTTCTGGATCTCCAGATCGGCAACGGTGAGATCAGGGCGCTTGTGCAAGGTTCGAAGTCCAAACCCTATGAGATTCTTATTAAGATCGGGAAACTCAGCAAAAATACGTGGGAACATATATCATCTTCCTGTGCCGGGATGCTCGACTCCGTATCGGAACTTCTTGCGGGAGATTTTCCGCAAGAGCTTGGTGAACTGTTTCTGCAGCGCGATGCCGGACTCTTTCCTGCGCCAAAGGAAATTGTTTTCGAGTGCTCTTGCCCCGACTGGGCGAGCATGTGCAAACATGTTGCGGCAACACTGTATGGCGTCGGCGCGCGGCTCGATGAAGATGCTACGCTTTTTTTCACGCTCCGCGGCGTTGATACGGCCGATCTCATCAGCAGAACGGTTTCAAATAAGGCCGAGAGCCTGCTCGAAAAGGCAGCGAAAAAGAGTTCCCGGATTATCAACGATGCCGACCTTTCCGCTCTGTTCGGAATAGAGTTGATTCAAGGCGATAGAACTGTCGCCGGCGATGCGGATAAAAAGCCCCTTAAAAGTTCCATAATCATAAAAAGGACAAAACGCCCGAAAAAGGCGAGAAAGATTAGCGGTGTTGAAAGGAAACGAAAAAGCGCTGGAGATAAAGAAAAGTCAGTCCGGCCCGCAAAAAGAGCGAAGAAAAAACAAGCTACATAGAATATGGCGTCCTCCGCTGAATCTGTGGTGCTATTTAGATAACGAATCCGTATTTGTTCTGTATAAAGCTTGAATGTGGCGTTTCTGATATGCCGAACGCTGATAACTTAATAGGGAGCCAATTTATGATGCCACAAAATCTAAATCAGGCAATAGAAATATTTTCCCGTTTCGAAGTGTCGTTTATTCTTCTGGGAGTATTTTTCTTCTGTGTTTGGCTAGTCACGATTATAGATATTGTAAGCAGTGATTTTAAAACTGATGCTGATAAAATCATATGGTTCTTTTTTGCGATCTTAATTCCGCCAATCGGAATTTTGCTTTACTGCTTTATCGGGAGAGCACAAAGGAAAGATTCGGGTATTAAAGACAAGCGCTATCGATCGGGTACGCGATATAGGGACATCGGACGAGATGATTAAATTTACGACATATTTGGCTTCCCATGCGAGACCCGAACGAGCTGGCTTTATGTTAAAAATACCAGATGCATTCTGAACCGTACTTCAAGCCGAGAACGTGTGCGTGATTCAGAGGTAAAGTGATATTTACTATGATCTAAAAAACAGGACTACAACCGGAACTTAAAGTTAAAAACACGTGTTGCTTGCTATATGCCGGAGGATTTGAGAGCGAAAATCGTGAAATTGTTTTATTGCAAATATTCTGAATTCAATATTGGTTTCTTATTTCTCTCTTTGTGATATATTCATAAAAGCTATTTCCCACCGCAACTCCAATTACTGTTCCAAAAATAGCGCCGGCCAAAAAGTCGGAAAACCAATGAATGCTTATGGATACTCCGAATCCTATGTAGAGTGCGTAAAAAATTGAAAGGTATTTTACAATCTTATTTTTGGGATACAGCATCAATAGCGTTATGGCCATAGCAAAGGCAATAGTCGTGTGCGAAGACGGCCAGCCCCAAAATACCCCGCCGCGCAGAAACCCAAACCGAAATTCCCGACTGCTATCAATAATATCCTGCGTGAGTAATCTTGGTGGATGAACTCTTCCTGTAAATGATTTGTAAAAGGAAGCGATGAGCAGGCCTATGATAGCTGATTGACCTAAAGCATAAGCTGTACTTATTACTTTCAAATTATTTCTCACTTTGCCGAAGGCATAGAGAGCTAAAGGCACGATAATTGGCAGACGACTACCGAGCCTGACAGCCGGGAAGAGAAGCGATTGTAAAAGGGAACTTCTGGCAGATTTAAAATAGAGCCAGTCAAAGCCTGAAGTTACGATGACGTATGTAAGAATAATGGCCAGAAGATGCCAGAGGAGATTATAACCTCGAAAGCATTTCATGACATTCTTTGGAAGATTAAAGAAAAAGACTGGCATAAAGTCATGACCACCGATAAGGAGCCTTATTCGCCTGACTAAAAAGTCTTTTCATTCCTGACCCGCACAAGCAAGGAGCTGGCAGGTTTATTAAAAACCATGTTGCTAATGAGGCTCCACTCATTGTAGTCAGGCCAGAAATCAGGAAGCAACGAATACTACCATTGGTCATGTGTTCCACAATTGTCGGTTATTAACTGGCTATGCTATGATCGATATAATTGCTGTACTATAAGACATGATAGACGTAAGAATCAACCGTCGTAAAAGTTATGCATTCTAATCGATTTGTCGAAAGATTTGATTCTAAATTTAAAAAGCGGTTATGAGCCTGTTGCTCAAATGCCAGCATAGCCGTTTATGATCGCCCATATGGGATAGTGCCAGACTGCAAATGGGGTATCTCTGCGAAGCACACGGCATGAATCAGCTGTCGTTTTCGTTCTTTATACTGCCATCTGGGCCGCAATCTCTTTGCCGCTTCGCCAAAGCTTCAAGAGATTGTGCGTCGCGCAGATGAGTTTCCATTCCTGGGAGCAGGCTTCAATCCCTCGGCGCATGTAGTGCCGGATGCCGCGATTGTCTTTAATCTGGCCAAAGATCGGTTCGACGGTCTGGCCTCGTTTCTTATAAAGCTCTCTGCCCCGCTTGGTCAGGAGCTTCCTCTCCATCCTCTGCCGGAGTGTCAGGCTTTTTGGTATCCTCCCTTGGGGCGGGGATGATGCGGCGGCCTCTTTACGTTGCTTCCAGTCTTTCTTGGTTGCGATAAGATGTTCGGGACCGTCGGGAGTGATGGCCGCAAAGTTCTTCTCACTTGCGTAGCCGGCATCGCTCAGAGATATTTCGATCTTCAGTTCTTTTTGCAGGGCGATCTCGTTTAAGTTCTCCTGGGCCTTCTGGATCATGGGATGCAGCTGGTTGATGTCGTTTTCCTGGTTCGTGACCTCGGCGGCGATGATGATCTGCTCCTTGGTGACCACGGCCTGGCTGTTGTAGCCCTGAACATATCCGCTTCGGGTTTTCATGATCCTGCTGTCCGGATCAGTCATATTGGCCTTCGCTTCCGACGATGGCGTCGGATCAGGCTCCTGAGGTTTGCGGCCCCGTTTCTTGCTGCCGGTTTCAGCCTCTTGGGCCTGTCGTTCTTCGATCTTTGACTGTTGCTCGGCTGCTGCCTCTGCAGCCTGTTCTTCCAACCGCTTTTTGCACGCGGCAAGGCGGGCTCTGCGGCTGGTTCGGTCGGCAAGTTCATCAGGAAGTTCGTCGCCCCGTTTGTTTTGGCCGTACTGCCGGTCTTCCTCGGTGTCCTTGGCCTCCGCTTCATCGAGCATCCTCTTCACTTCCTGCTCGATATGTTCGTACGTGCGGTTGGCTTCCAGGGCTGCGTTAGCCTTTATCTTGCTCTCGTCAAGGGCCACGATGCCGACTTTGACGAGCCCGGCTTCCTTGCAGAGCTTGAGCATCTGTTTGAACAGCCCCTCCAGTGCCTGGCCGTTGTCCTTCCGAAATCGGCTGATGGTGCAGTGGTCCGGAACTTGGTTGGCGGCAATTACCTTGAATCCGATGTCCCGTTCGCAAAGCTTCTCGATCTCACGGGATGATCGGATACCGAGGCTGTAGGCATATAACAGCAGGGAGACCATCATTGACGGCTCAAAAGCTGCCTGGCCTTTTCCGTCCTGACGGTATTTTCGGTAGAATGCCGTAAGATCCATTTCTGCCACGACGTCAAGGACCATCCAAACAAGGTCCTTGGATGGCAGCCACTCCTGCAAGGTGGGCGGCATGAGATATACTTGATCTCGGTTACAGTCTTTGAAATTGTAGGCCATCCAGCGTCTCCTTATATGCGTGATGACCAATACTATACTATTCGTATATTAATGTCAAATGATTTATGCAACAGGCTCTTATAAGGACCGTATTTCGCTATTTCTGCGCATGTTTTGCAAAAATCGCAATAACCGTTAGAATCGAGACTTAAGGCCTTGGGATAGAACGTTGGCTTCGCACAAAGAGGCAGGGCTATGCCTCGCCGCATCCAAACGTTCTTGCTCACTTTATAGCATAGAGCTTACCATCATTCGACGCTATGTACACGGTCCCCTCAGCACCGATCACGGGGGAGGAGTACAAGTTACTTCCTGTTGTATAACTCCACTTGAGCGTGCCATTAGGGTTTATGGCATAGAGCTTACCATCATTCGACGCTATGTACACGGTTCCGTCAGCACCGATGGCGGGGGAGGAGTATAAGTTACTTCCTGTTGAATAGCTCCACTTGAGCGTGCCATTAGTAACTAAAGAATCAAAAGCTTCTCAAAATGGGTAGAACAATTTGGTGAATATGCATTAAACATGCGCCAGTTGCGGGATTACAGACATATTTCGGATGGTCAATCCCGCAGCGATAACAGCCTTGCCGAGTTTTGAAACGTAGTACTTGTATGTTTTGCCGACTTTCCGAATAATGCCGTGGACGTGAAGCCGTTTCAGAATTCTCGTCATGGTACTGCTCGTCACGGATGGCAGCTGTTTTCGTAGAGATTTATTCTGAAGTCCGTTGATGTTGAACTCGCCGCGGGCGAGAACCTCGAACAGTTTGAGATCATCGTCGCTGAAGAGATTGAAGCCCTTGTAGGAACGGTCGCCTGTTTCCACGGTCTTTGAAATTTTATCAAGGTTATTGATTCCCGCGCTTTGGTCGTCGAACGTGGAGATGAACTCAAGATAACGGCGGTTCGAGGCCTTGAAGATCGCCGTAAGGTCAAACAGGCTGTAGATGTTCTTCTTCATGGGTGCGTTCTTGTGGACAGGATCTCCGATCCGCGACTGGACTTCCCGATAGTGCTTGAACTCCGAGACGTCGTTGGTCGTGGTCTCAATCCGGAGGATGCTGCCGAACTTGTCGTACATCTTGATGGATGAAGCGCCCATATGGTGCTTGATCCGTGTTCCCTGAATTCGGGTGTTGAAGTTGTTGCCCATTTCGCCTTGATAATTGCCGTGGAGCTTCCGACCCAGAAAGGTCGCGATATTCTCCGGTTTCACGGAGTGAATGGCGGTTCGAACGATTTGCTCATACAACGTGTGCAGGTCCGATTGCTTCTTGAAAACGATGTCGGTGGCATATTCCACCTGCATAGTGCTCCAGTGGTAGGTAAGTCCGTACCCGTTACCGACCGGGCAGTATTGTTTAGCGAATCTGTCCAGTGCATGGTGTAAGTCCGACACCTTGATGCTGTCAGAAAGCTCCTGGGCTTTGGGAAAATTATCGATAGAGAGAAACGCGTTCTCCCGAAGAACATAGGGGATTTTCTTTTTTGCCAATTTCGCCGCCAGCCAGTTGTGGCCGTTCATATAGAACTGGAGCCGGAACGGTGCCCAGGTGGGAACGCGGAGGTAGCACAGGCCGAACGTCTTGTCGATGAAGTAGAAGTAATAGTGGAGACACTTTCCGGAATCATACTTGAGAAAGGTCTTGCCGGTGTTTTTGTCGTGCCAGGGTTTGTAGCTGGTGCAGGCTTCCATGGCCGAGAAGATATGAACAAGGCCGGGTTGCTCGCCACGCGCTTTGATGATTTCTTTGATCCGGGCCTCTTTACGGAACGCACCCAGCTTGCGGATGAACTCGATCTCAATGCTGTTCTCATTCGCGAGGCCCTCAGCGTTCTCCCGGACTTTTTCCTGAAGCGCTTTGGCGAACTGGGCATAATCGAAAATCTTGATCTGTCGGGCATAGAGGAATGCCGTCATCCCCTTATCGAAGCACCAGCCGGGCAGCGTGCCCTGCATGATCATGCGGTCATAGCAGGATAGTGAACCGGCTATTTTATCTTGGTAGCGTTCAGGAATCATCATAGCAACCTCCATGACTACAATGAGTAGAGCCTTCATTGTATCATGGTTTTTATAAAACCTCTTGGTTCCGGCTTGTCCGGGTTAGGGTTTATGGCATGGAGTTTGCCATCATCCGGCGCTATGTAAACGGTTCCATCAGCACCGATGGCGGGGGAGGAGTATAAGTTGCTTCCAGTTGAATAGCTCCACTTGAGCGTGCCATGGGGGTTTATGGCATAGAGCTTACCATCATTCGACACTATGTACACGGTTCCGTCAGCACCGATGGCGGGGGAGGAGTATAAGTTGCTTTCTGTTGAATAGCTCCACTTGAGCGTGCCATGGGGGTTTATGGCATAGAGCTTACCATCATTCGACACTATGTACACGGTTCCATCAGCACCGATGGCGGGGGAGAAGTAAACGTTACTTCCGGCATGGAAGCGACCGAGAGAACTCACGCCGGTGTCAGCTCCTACGGCGGGGGAGAAGTACGCATTACTTCCAGTTGAATAGCTCCACTTGAGCGTGCCATTCGGGTTAATGGCGTAGAGGTTACCATCATTCGACCCTATGTACACGGTCCCATCAGCACCAATGGCGGGGGGGGAGTACAAATACCCTCCTATTGTAAATCTCCACCTGAGACTACCATTGGGGTTTATGGCATAGAGATTAAAATCATCCGACCCCACGTACACGGTTCCGTCAACACCGATGGTGGGGAAGGATGACACGGGGCTTCCTATTGAGTAGCTCCACTTGAGTTTGCCATCGGGGTTTATGGCGTCGAGCTTGTTATCCCCCGAACCTACGTACACAGTTCCATCAGCACCGACGGCCGGGGTGGACTCCACGAAATTTCCAGTTGAATAGCTCCACCTGAGCATGCCTGCCGTAGCACTCGTATCTACTTGGCTTACCCCGGTTAATTGAATATCCCGTTGATGTTCAGGCCAAGGGCTGGCGCTGGCAACGTTCACGCCGCTCATACCGCTTATCGCGTACGTTGCGTCGCTAACCGCACGGCCCCGAGCTCCAGTAGCAAGTGAGATGGCGATCAGGATAAAAGGGATCACTTTGCAGAGGGCGGCGCGAAAGTTGTGCACGGATGACCTCCTCTTGCATTGTCCTAAACCTCCGCGCTGTCCTGAACGGAGGCCAGAATAGGCGTAGTACCGCACCTTATCGTCAGAATGCTTCGCTGTATTCGCGAAAGCGATGAACCTGGCGTTCATAACACTGCTCTTGCAAATTATGCTGCTATTGCTCGGGATAAAACTTCGGGGAAAGCGGATCAAACCAACCAGGCACCTCCGCACTCCGCGTTCTCGGCCAGAGCTTGAGCCTCCTTGAAACAAGCACGGGATAGGTGTATTTGGCGAGTTCTGAATGTCCTGATTTCTTCAGTGCGGTACCTTCGACCTCGTTGCCAGGCGCTTAGATATCAGGATCGAGATACTCCGGCGTGTATATCAGAAACCGGCCACTTGCTCCATTTTACGCGCATGGGCCTGCCCCGGTAATCAAGGGGTGCCTGATAAAGGTCGATCAGCAAACCTTCTGCCAAGCCGCTGACCGCGGCGCTATTGCCGCCGAGAATGACGAAATTCCCCTTATACATGGGAGTTTGACTGCGGCATTTCAAAGGTGATGGCCTTGTCCGTTTTTGCAACGAGATCCTTCGAAATCTGATAGATGCAGTCCTGGAGAAGCACGATACAGCCGAACAGCAAAACCATCGTCTTCATAAGCGACTATTTTCTTGAGACCGGCCCGACAATTGCCGCCCTGTCGCTCCGTATCCTGGTCCCGCACTCATCGGGGGAACATTATCTCTTTGCAAGGTCGCTCAGGGGCCCGGGTTCGGTCCGAGCGTAACTTGAACAAACCCGTCCGGTCGGATCCACTGGGCAAAGGCTTTTTGAACCTGTTTTGACGAGATGCGTAGGTACTGTTCGGCGGCCTTCACAGGTTCGTCGAGCGGCAGGTCTTCCTGGGAACGGGTAAGCATTCCCTGTGCGATGTTGTCCATGCTTGCCTCCGAAAGAGGCAGCTGTCTTACCAGCAGGATTTTAGCCTTCCGCAATTCAGTTTGTGTAACAGGGGCAGTTTGCATTGTTCCCAGGTCGCGTTCCACCATGGTACGGGCCTTGGCAACGTTCGGAGGATCGCAGGCAAAGAAAACTCCGAAAAGCGAGCGGGTCTTATTCGCTTCGATGAAGGACTCCACCGTATAGACCAGTCCGGCCTGCTCGCGCAGATCATGATACAGCCGGGAGGCGTAAAATGCTCCCGACAATACATGATTGCCAAGCACAAGTTTGTAATAGTCGGGGGAGGAGCGCGTGATACCCATCGTCTCGGCCAGCGTTACCTGGTCCTGGATCTGCTCGCATCGGGCACCGTGTCCGTGGAGGGCTTGTTGGACGGTACGGGGGCGAGATCCGTTTCCGGCTTGCTGCCGTGCGACTGCCATAAACCAAGATACTTTTCAACAATGTTCCTTGCTTGCTCGGGAGTTGTCTGACCGATGACAACAATCGTTGTCAGGTCGGGGCGAAACACGGTATCATAATAAGACCTGAGGTCTTTTAAGGAAAGCTTGCCTACCGTCTCGGGCAAAGCCTGACGGAGGGATGGATCATTTTTGGGATAGAGCGCTTCACGCATTGCGCGTCGTGAAAGATAGGAAGGGCTTTTTAGCAGACCGGGCAACGAGCTTACTTTTTGCTGCCGCAGGATTTCGAACGCGGGATCGGGTAGCGCAGGATTCAGCAGATTGTCGGCAAGAAGCTCTATGCCGCGGTCAAAGTGTTCGGAGAGAACCTTAACCGAAAAACTCGTGCCTGCTGAGATGGTTGCTCCGATGTCATCTTGTGCCTTCTGAAATGCCAGCCTGTCCAGGGACGTTGTGCCGTAAGAGAACAGGCTTTGCAGGAGTTCGGCGACCCCTTCCTTACCCGCGGGCTCTTCAAGCTCCGGTTTGTTCTTGATTCGGCCCATGACCGTTATCGTCGGGCTCACGTTTTCCGGTTGAACGATCAAGCGGATACCATTGGGCAATGTATAGAGCGTGGGTTTGACTTTGGAAATCGGGACGCCGGGCAATGATTCAACTTTCCTTGCCCAAACAGGAAGTTTGGCTTGAGTGGTCCCCGTCGGGGCAAACGATTCATTGCCGCCAAACCCGCTTGTTGACACTGGTTTTCCCGAAGGGCTAGGTGTAAGTACGGCGGTAATAGCAGCATCATTTACAAGGTATTCTTTGAGAACGCGGTTCACGTCTGCCACGGTTACTTTTTTGATCGCCACGATATCGTCATCCGGAGAGGAACGGCCCTCCACGGCAAGCGCCTGAGACCAAACCGCAGCGAGCCCGGAAATGGAGTTGGACTGAAATTCGACTTCCGTAATCTCATGGCGCTTTGACGCCTCAACAATGTCGGCTGGGACGCCGTTTTTCACGTAATCGGACACTATATTTTTTATTGTGGCGACTAGTGCGGAACCATCTCCTCCGGAGGGAAACGCTGCTGTGGCGTATCCGAACGATGCCTTTGGCAGTGACCCGCCATCGAATCCGGTAAAGAGCGCCTTGCCTTCGGTAACCAGCGTATAGAGGCTTCCCCTGCTACTGTCCAGAACATCAGCAAGGATCTGGCCAGCGGCATAGTCAGGGCTGTCGTAGCCGGGCAGACGGAATGCCACGATGGCAAGCCCGTAGGGAAGGTCAGTATCGAGCTTGATCTCAGTTGGCTTGAGTGCCTCGAGATGAATCTGCGGGCGCGCTGGCAAATGTTTAGAAGGGATCGATTCGTACAGTTCCTTCACCATTTTCATGGTCTTGGCCGGATCAACATCGCCTGTAATAATAAGAATGGCATTGTTCGGTGCATACCACGTATCATAGAAATTCTTGAGCATCGCACCGGTCGTCTTGTCGAACGAAGGGCGCGTTCCCAGGGCATCATGGGCATAGGGCGTATTGCTGAACATGTCCTCCAGAAGCCGTATGGAAAAAACGTACTCGGGACTCGAAAGGTCCCGCGCCACCTCCTGCTCGATTGCTCCTCGTTCTTTCGCCCAAAGCTCTTCTGAGTCGAGGACGCCGCGCATGCGCACCGCTTCCACGTGCAGGGCAATATCAAGGTCCTCCTTGGGTACCGTAAGGAAATACTGGGTTACGGTCTGCTGCGTGTCTGCGTTGAATTCGCCTCCCATCAAGGCGGTAACGTTTGCAAGCTGGGCGGCAGACATCCCCGGGTTGCCGCGAAACATCATATGCTCCTGGGCATGAGCCATTCCCGGAAACCCATCGGGCGCTTCATCCGAACCCACGAGATAGTTCACTTCAGTGGTGACTACGGGCGCCAGGTCATTCGGCACGATTACCACCCGCAGACCGTTCGCAAGAGTCGCGCGGACAACATCAACGGCTGCGGTTGCCCGCGTCGGCGTCGGCAAAAGCAGAAACCATACGGCTGCGCCCCATAGGAAAGTTGCTTTCCAATTATGCATATGAATTCCTTTCTGTTTGATTTCATCCCTGTCCATCTTCAAGAGGAAGAAAGGACGAGAGCCTCATTTCTTACTGCTGTATCGTGAGATAGACCGACCCGCCGCCCCGGTAGACCAACAGGAGGACCGTGTCGTGCCTGCCGATCTTCGAAACGATCTCCTCGTATTCCTGCACGCTCCGGATGGATTTGCGGTCCACTTCCTGGATCACATCGTTCGCCTGCAGCAATCCTTGGGCCGGACTGTCCGACCCGACTTCGGTGACCACGACCCCGACGATACCTTCCGACAGGTCCAGCTTGTCCCGCAGGCTCGGAGTGAGCTCCTGGACCGTGACTCCCTTAAGCGCATTCTCGTACTCCGTCTTCTTTACTATTTGTTTTTCTTTATACTCGCCGAGTGTTGCCGTAATCGACTGTTCCTTCCCGTTCCTGATGATCTTGAAATCTACCCGTGTTCCTGGCGCCCTGTCTGCGACCATATTGCGAAGGCTCGTAACATCGGGAATCTTTTTACCGTTCATTTCAGTGATAAGATCGCCCCGCTTGAAGCCCGCCTTGTCCGCGGGACTGTCGTTTTCGACGCCTGTTATCAGGGCGCCTTCCGTCTCCTTGATCCCCAATGATTTAGCAAGCTCGGGTGTAAGGTCCTGAATGCTTACGCCTAGCCAGCCGCGGATCACCTTGCCGTATTTGATGATGCTGTCCATGACCGTTTTCGCCATGTCTGACGGGATGGAGAACCCGACCCCCATGTAACCGCCACTGGTCGAAAAAATCGCCGTATTGATTCCCACAAGCTCCCCGCTGCCGTTTACCAGCGCTCCGCCGGAGTTGCCCGGGTTGATCGCCGCATCGGTCTGGATGAAATCCTCGAAATCGGCCAGCCCGATGTTCGAGCGGCCCACTGCGCTCACGATCCCCATGGTAATGGTCTGGTTCAGGCCAAAGGGATTGCCGACCGCCAGCACGATATCGCCGGTTTTCAGTTTGCCGGAATCACCAAACGAAAGGGTCGGCAGATCTTTCGCATTGATCTTGATCACAGCAAGGTCCGTTCGCGGATCAGTGCCGACGACCTTGCCCTTGAATTCACGCTTGTCATAGAGGATGACCTTGATCTCTTCCGCACCCTTTACTACGTGATTGTTCGTCAGGATGTAACCATTTTCAGATACAATTACCCCGGAGCCGAGGGCCGATGATTTAAATTTCCGCTTCTGCCCCGGTTGGCCAAACTGGTCGCCGAAAAAATGTCTAAAGAGGGGGTCGTTGAACATGTCGCCGAAGGGGTTGTCCTCCATGGTCTCGATCGAGGTCGTTGATATGTTCACGACCGCAGGGCGTACCGCCTCAGCGACCTCAGACAGGGCTTCGCTCAGCCTGCTGAGCGTTTTTATAGATTCCTGCGATATGACCTTTTCCCTGGCCGACACAACGCCAACCGCGGAAAAACTTCCTGTTAGAAAAATCGCTACTGATAAAGCAAGAGAGTTGCGTAGGAGTGTAGTATATTTCTTCTTCACAAACATTGATAGCCTCCCGATGAGATGTTCTTTCGGATTAAAGAATCTGTTTTTAAGTATACTACATAAAAATCTGAAAGGAGGGCTTGCTACACAGGAAAGCCATCATGGTTGCAGGTGCAGGATTTATGCAACTTAAGTTGCAGAGCTTATGCTTAAAATATAAATTTTGTATTGAAGTTTAGCAATACTCAGCATCCTAGAATTTAGCCGCAAAAATTCTGCGCCATTCCCCCGGAACGCGGATTCCCCTTTCTTGACGACGCTTCCTATACTGGCCATAGCTTCCAATCGTCCGGCTAAAGTCCGCTTTGAACGGGATATAATTAAGAGCTAGCCGCTTTATGAACTTTGTTCGGTAGATTTTGGAGGTCGTCGAGGTTTGAGCCTTCCTTGCCTTGGTGCACAAGGCACACTGTGAGGCTCAATATTTAGCAGGATTTTTCGTTCCCGTCACTATGACCGTTTCCCCAAGTGCCTTTGTTCTGATGCCCTTGAATCCCGCCTTCGTGAGCCATCCTCTTATTTCCTGGACCGTATAGGACCGGCCGGTTGCGGTATTTACGAGCATATTTACGGAGAACAGAGCAGCTGGAACAGGATGGGCCCGGTCCTTTTCGAGCAGAAATTCATGGATAACGATCCGGCCCGCCGGTCTCATGGCATCTCGTGACTTCTCAATGAGCGCCAGGCTTTCATCGGCCGAGAGAGAATGAACAATTTGACTGATGAAGACAAGATCGTACCCGCTGCCGAAATTATCGGTATGAAAATCTCCGACCGCGTAATTAATATTTTTAAAACCGTGTTCGCCTACGATCTCCTTCGCGATGGCTATTGCTTCCGGAAGATCAAACACGGTGACTTCGATTTTATTCCGGGCAAGTTCCATGCTATACGTTCCCGGGCCGCCGCCTAGATCGAGCGCGCGCCTGACTCCCTTGAGGTCGATGGCCGATATGACTCCTTTCGCCCGAAATATTGCATTGTTATGCATGGCCCTGATAAAAGAGTTGTAATCACGCCCTCCTGAACGGTTCGGCAAGCCGGTTCTTACGACTTCGTCCAGGCCGGACCAGCTCTTCCAAAGACTGTCGGCATGGCGCAACATGTCCCCCTGATACAGAGGGCTGCCCTTTACCAGGAACTTTCTAGCCGTCTCGGTGTTGCGATAGGCATCACCCGATTTTTTGAGCAGCCCCACTGCGCATATGGCATCGAGCAAGATCTCCATGGCCCGCGGATCAGCGCTTAGAATGCGAGCTATATCCTTGGCGGTCTTCGGAGCCTTCAAATGATCGAATATCCGGTAATTGTTGGCAGTGAGAACCACGCGGGAAGCCCTGAACCCTCCCCAAAGATTAGTAAACTCCTCAATTTGCTTTGTAAGTTTCTTACTCATAATGCTTCCCCCTTCCCGGCCCTATGTACGAGTTCATCATAGGGAAAAAGGCTGTGAAAGTCAAATGCGACAAAGGGAACGTTAGAGAGCTCCGGCTATCACGCGAAATGGCTCACGATATAGATATACTCATTCGAATATTGAATTTTATATTTTTGGGCTCATAAAATATCGTTACAGGAACGATACCCTGAACAGAAGAGTTAATTTGCTTAACTGACAACTGTCAGGACATCGTGGACACGGATAAACCGCCGCAACATCGAGGCATTATGCTGGTTTCCCACTTGACCATGTAATGATCAAAGTCTTTCTCCTAATGCGGATGCAATTAAAATCGTCTCTCTGAATTTCGAGCAACCTCACTTAAAAGAAAGCGTCCACGATGTCCTGACAGTAAAAACGGTCCACTATCTTGTTGTTGCCTCGCTGAATCTAGGCAACGCTTTACCAGAGTTTCTCGTGATTGCCGGAATGCGAAATTCCTGCTCACTATAGAATTCTCGCGTATCTGTTATACTTTAATTGAGACCTTTGATTTGGACATTGTATGAATAAACTATCTTTTATTTTGATCACCATTACGTTTCTGTTTTGTCTTTCAACAGATGCTCAGGAGTGGCGGGATGTTGCTCCCGGCGATTCCGTAACGTTGCCAAAGGACCTTTACGTTCGGAACGGATATCGCACTCAATGGTGGTATTTCTCGGGCCATCTGTACGACGCGCATGGGAGGGAATTCGGGTATGAACTCACGTTCTTTATCGCAGGCGTTCAAAAGAGAAAATATAAATCGAAATTTGGCGTGGACACGATCTATCTCTCTCACTTCGCAATCTCCGATATCGAAGGAAAAAAATTTTATCATTCCAGCAATGCTGATTCCGGGGCATACAGTTTCGCAGGAGCGGACAGCGCAAAGCTGCATGTATGGATAGACAAGGACGGATTGGAAGGAAATTTGAAAAGGATGCACATTACGGCACACGCAAACAAGTCGGATCTTGATCTCGTCCTCTTGCCAAGAAAGCCTTTTGTCTTGAACGGCGACAGGGGGTATTCCCGGAAATCCGAAGAATCGCCGCTTATCGCGTCACTCTACGTTTCCTGCACTGACTTGGAAACAACAGGGACCTTGAAACTGGGCACTATTCTTTTCCCAGTGACAGGCAAGAGCTGGTTTGACCGGGAGATCTCGTCACAAGGCCTGGCGAAGAACGAGGTTGGGTGGGACTGGTTTGCGGTGCAGCTCGATGACGGACAAGAGATCATGCTGTACGTTATAAGAAAAAAAGACGGGTCACTTGACCGATACTCCTCCGGGACACTGGTAGATACTGAGGGCAACTTCAGGCATCTTGAAAAGGGTGATTACCGGATTGAGGTTATCAGATCGTATTCTTCGGAAAAGACCAATATTCGCTATCCTTCGAAATGGGAAATTACGATTCCACGGGAAAAAATGCGGCTCGTTGTCACCCCCTTGATGGAAGACCAGGAATTTACGGGAGGACTGATGAGAGGGAATTCATACTGGGAAGGTACATGCAAGGTTGAAGGCAGCGCGCAAGGACGGGCGTATGTGGAATTGACGGGATATGAAAAGAATTGAATCTGCCATGGGGAGACACGGAAGCGCAGAGGAAATCCAGTACATTGGGCACTGAAAGGCCATGCCAATAATTATCTTTCTCTCCGCGTCTCTGCTAGCACTCGTGTTTCGGCAACGGCAGGGTGTGTCCCTGTGGTGTATTTCATTGCTAAACTCTATGTTTGATGAGGATATATGATTCAGCTTGAAAATGTCGAAAAATATTACGGTGCCAGGGCCGTATTCCGCGGGATCAACCTTGTTGTGGACAGCGGAGAGTTCGTTGCAATCATGGGCAGTTCAGGCTCAGGGAAGTCCACGCTCCTGAACCTTATCGGAGGCATGGATGTTTTGGACCAGGGCAGGATCATAGTGGACAGAGACATCGTCTCATCGTATACCGAAGAAGAGCTCACGGTCTACCGGAGACAAAAGATTGGTTTCATATTCCAGTTCTTCAACCTTCTGCCGAATTTAACGGTCTCTGAAAATATCGAGATGCCGCTTCTCCTGAACAACGAAGAGCATAAGGAAGTCAGGGTAGCGGAATATTTGCGAATGGTCGGTCTCGAAGGAAGAGAGAACGACTATCCCTCTGCCCTCTCGGGAGGGGAGCAGCAGCGGGTAGCCATTGCCCGGGCGCTCATTCACGAGCCTGGAATCATTCTTGCCGACGAGCCCACGGGCAATTTGGACAGTAAGACTGGTGGGTCAATAATGCAGTTGATACAAATGGCAGCCGCACGAGACAGAAAGACCATTGTACTGGTAACCCATAACCAGGCCATAGCGGAATCTGCTGCCAGAATCATCAGGATACGGGACGGGGCGCTGTTACCATGAGATTTGCGAAACTATTGAAACGAATCGTACTCAGAAGCGTGAAAGAAGAACGGTTCCTTACCGCGCTGTCCGTTGTCGGCATAGCACTCGGCATTGGCCTTTTCTTGGGAGTAAATGTTGCGACGGAGAAGGCATTAGGGTCATTTGAAACAAACATCAGAGGAATCAATCCAACGTTCAACTACGAGGTCGTGGCCTCTTCGGGGATTGATTTCCCCGAGGAAGTGTATAAGTCCGTCAAGGCAATCGAGAACAACAGCTTGCCGATCTTGGCTGTAAACGCCTCTCTCTCTGCCTGGAATGAAACAATCAATATTGAGGGAATCTATACAATAAAGGCTCTCGCACTGACCGGTTTGTCCGGAGAACAAAAAGTCGATATTGAGGATTTTATCAAAAACCTGAACGGCCTGATCATAACAAGTGAATTCGGCCGAGTGCACAATCTCAAAAAGGGAGACTCCCTCAGCGCCTACGTTTACAATAAGGAATACCGCCTGCTGATCGTGGATATGATCAGCGATCCTTTAGTCCCGGAGAACAGGGTATTTATGGACCTCGGGAATTTTCAGGAGTATTTTCATAAAACCGGTTCACTCACCAGAATCGACTTGAGTGCGGATGCAAAAGAGGCAGCGGAGATCGCACGGGTCATTCCTCCAGGGCTTATTATTGAGAATAAAGAGCAGATCGTCCAGAACCAGAAGGCGCTCGTTAACGGTTTTCGGCTCAATTTGCGATTCGTCACGTTTCTTGCCGTACTTGTGGGAGTTTTTCTCCTATATAATACCATTTTTATCTCCGTTGTTAAACAAAGGGCGGAGATCGGCATTCTGCGTGGGCTCGGCATGGACAGAAAAACCGTTGTCGCCCTTTTCTCAATTCAGGGCTTGTTGCTCGGCTTCTTCGGCTCGATGCTCGGCATCGCCTTCGGACAGCTCTTTGCATGGTTTTCCATCCTGGCAGTGGAGAAGACAATCACCCGTTTCTATCAAAGCGTCGCAATCTCCGATTTTTTCATAACGGGAAAAGATATGCTCTTGACTCTGCTCTTGGGCCTCGGTGTATCCTTTCTCGCCTCAATCATGCCTGCGTTAGAATCAGCCAACGTGAGACCGAACGAAAGCTCGCGGGAAGGTACGTTCGAGCAATCCTATAAAAGCCGGCAGAAGTATCTTTCAGTCATTGGCGCCATCGCAATCCTGTGTGGGGCACTTATCATCTACGCTGACTACCGATTCGTCCCGTTTCCTTTCCCGTGGTTGTCATATGCGGGGATAGTTCTATTTATAGGAGGCTGCACGCTGAACGCGCCGGCATACCTGGGGGCAAGTCTGGAAGCATTTCGGAGACCGTTCTACAAAGTGTTCAAAGCGAGCGCACGCTTGGCAATCGGAGACACAAAGGGAAGCCGCTACCGGTTCTCGATCGCGCTCATGAGCGTTGCTGTAAGCTCCGCCTTGATTGTTGCAATCGTTACGTCGGTTCATTCGCTGAAAACCTCTTTCATCGATTGGATCAACACTTACATTGTTGCCGATGTTTACATAAGTCCCGCATCCTGTGCGTCGAATTTCTGTTTTTCACCCCTCGCTGATGAAATCGTAAAGTCCGTGGAGGCCCTTCCGGGCGTGGAACATGTCGGAAAATATCGCGCAGTCCATCTTGATTTTCTTGGCCAAAAGGTTGTCGCAGGGTTCGGGAATTCGGAACTTCTCTGGAAGTACCGGCCTCATATCAAGCCGGAAGAAAAAGACCGGCTGCAGAGGCTTGCGCGATACCGGGAGATATCAGTCTCCGATTACCTGAAGGTAAAATACGGTTTAAAACGAGGGGACGTAGTACATCTCCAGACGCCAAAAGGTGAAGTCGATTTCACCATCAACAATACTTCAATCAGTTATTCGACGATGTCCGGCTTCATCTATATGGACAGGAGATGGCTCAAGGAATATTGGGGACTCGATGATGCGACACAGCTCAGTGTGTACCTCGCGAAGGGACAGTCCGCCGTCAAATTCAAGCAGCAACTCGAGCATGCGATCGGCAACACCCACACACTCGATGTATCGGACAACAATGAACTCAGGCAGGCCGTGCTCGGGATCTTCGACAAGAGCTTCGCGCTCACCTATACCATAGAGCTGATTGCTATCGTCATCTCCCTTATCGGCGTGGTGAATGCCCTTCTCATCCTCGTATTCGAGCGGAAACGGGAGATTTCTATATTGCGGTACCTCGGAGCGACGTGGCAACAAATCAGGCAGGTCATGGTCCTGTCAGCGGGTATCATAGGAATAGCAGGAATTGCGCTCGGCTTCCTAATGGGGTTCGTCATCAGCATCGTGATCACGCACGTGATCAATAGAGTCTCATTCGGATGGGAAGTAAGCGTCCGAATGCCGGTTCTCACTGTTTTTCTGCTTATGACGCTGCTGCTCGTAACGACGCTCTCCGCCGGCCTTGTGCCTTCCTACTTTGCTAGAAAAATTGACCCGAAAGCCTTCATCAGTTACGAATGACCGCATAAGGCATGGTTATTCCAGTTTCTCATTTTACTGCATTCTTAAAGAATGATGGATGAGCATTGACCTGTCAAAAACGGGATTCACAAGCATCGATGTTGCTGCCCCGGCCGTCGACCTCTAAACTATCACGGTATGGGATAAATGCGCGTCACACGTCACGTCATGAAATAACGTATGCGGTTCAGGCCCGGCCGTTGCGACGTCCACCAGCTCGCATGCAATCGAAATTAGTCGAAACTACTCGTTATTTCGAGGTGAGACTTAAAATCGCATTGATTTCGTCATAGATTAGACACATTCGTTCCTAACAAGCTGTCCAGAACGCTCTCTAAATTTTCCCTGAATTTGGCAAGGTCTGTTACCTTGTGCAGGAAATTGTCTGCCCCTGCCTTGATGGCTGCATGTTCGTCCGATTGCAGAATGGAATGTGTGACTATGACCACCGGAATGCTGCCGAAATTCTTGTCGCCGCGTATCTTTCGTAGGACCTCGATGCCGTCCATCCCGGGCATCTTGAGGTCGAGAAGGATCAGGTTTGGAGGGGGGGCCCCCTGCAGGAGCGCGAGGCCAGCTTCTCCGCTCGAAGCAACCTCTGTTCTGAAACCTCGTGCGATTTTCGAGAGTGCCATTTTCGTCAACAGGACATCGTCTTCGTTGTCGTCAACTATGAGGATTGTTGGTTGCATGATAATCTCCGATTAATGTGAACTCTGTTAACGAGAACTGTTGACAGGTCATGAAACACTGGCGTCACAATCGTCCCTCATCAGTCAGTCCTTTTTCTCTATCCCAGCGTGAAAGAGATTGTAGCCCCTTTCCCGATTTCTCCCTCTGCCCAGACACTTCCTTCGTGGCGGCGAATGATCCGTTCGACAATAGCGAGACCGATTCCCGTTCCCTCAAACTCTTTTTCTGAATGAAGCCGCTGGAAGGGAAGGAACATCTTCTCGGCATAGGCAGGATCGAACCCGGCGCCGTTGTCTTTGACGAAATAAACGATCTTCGAGTCTTTTTCTGTAGCACCGAATTCGATGCGCGCATTCTCTGTATTGGAAGTAAATTTCCAGGCGTTGTCTAACAGGTTTGTAAGCGCTATTTTCATGAGGCTGGGATCAACAACGGCGCGCAAGCCTTCGGCGACGACCACCTCGACGTTTCTCGCAGGAGCGCTTTCGTGAAGGTTGTTAACAACGGTGAATGCAAGTGTGCTTAAATCATAATCCATCCGCTCGATATTCTGACGTGATATGTGCGACAGCCTCAGAAGATCTTCAATAAGCTGACTCATCCGGTCCGAGCCGTTCTTGATGCGGGCAAGATAGTCTCTGCCCTGTGCATCGAGCTTGTCCGCATAGTCTTCATATACAATTCTGGAGAATCCCGATACAGTCCGAAGGGGCGCTCTCAAATCATGCGACACGGAATAATTGAAGGCATCAAGCTCCTTATTCACAGATTCAAGCTCCTGGTTCCTGGCCGCCATGTTTGCGTTCAATTGAGTGACATCCGCTTCGGCTTTCTTTCGCTCGGTGATGTCGAAAAACACCACGGCGAAGCGGTTAGGCTCCGTCCGGTAGACGCTGACGTCGTAGCAACGCCCCAAGGGCCCGAACCATTCCTCAAAGCGTGCTGGTTCCCCGGTAAGGGCCACCTTCCCGTAGCGTTCGAACCAAGTGCGCTCTGCTGTAGGAAACAACTCGAGCGTGGTCCGCCCGACAATATCCGCGGCCTTCAGACCCGTATGATGCTGGAACGCCGGGTTGACCTCCAAATAGCGGAGATCAATGGGCCTCCCCGTGTCATCCAGGATGATCTCGTTGATCGAGAATCCCTCACTCATCGTATCGAAGAGGTTCCGGTATCGCGTCTCGCTCGCCCGAAGGGCCGTCTCTGCCGCTTTGCGTTCAGCTCTTATCCGAAGGGTCGTGATCCCGTAAGACAGATCGTCCGCCAGTTCAGTCAGCAATTTCACCTCTTCCTCGGAGAAGGGATCGGCTTCTTTGGAGTAGATGGTGATCGCCCCGAACACCTTGTCGCCAGACCACAGCGGGAAGACGATCGAGGATGCATAGCCGCGCCTGTGAGCCTCTTCACGCCAAAGCGTGAAAGCGGGATCGGTCAGCATGTTTCTGCAAACTGCGACTTTGCCAGTGCGGATGGCCATGCCGGTTGGGCCCTGGCCCCGTTCGGTGTCGGCCCACGTTAGCTGAAGTGTTTCAAGGTAACCTTCCTCGAAGCCTGCGTGTGCAACGGGACGAACTGATTTTGCATCGTCGTTTTCTGCAAAGCCTATCCAGGCCATGCTGAATCCGCAGTCTTTAACGATAATCGCGCATACATTACTCATGAATGATGTTTCGTCTTCGGCGCGGCTGACAGCCTTTCTGCCGTTACTGAGGGCTTTTAGTGCCCTATTTGATTTGTGCAGTGCCTCCTCTGCCCGCTTATACTCGCTAATATCATTGAAAAGAATTGCGACATTTTGGTCCTCCGGGTTGCCGACGCGATATGCATAAACATCATACCAGCGATTTAATGCTCTGGCTTCGTTCACAAAACGCAGCGGCTCACCGGTCAACGCGATTTTCCCATAAATCTCGAACCAATGTGCCTCATGAGCCGGGGCAAGCTCACGCATTAATTTCCCCGTCGCTTCATGAAGCCCGGTTTGCTTTTCAAACGCTGCGTTGACCTCAAGGAAGCGGTAATCGACGGGCCTGCCCTGCGCGTCAAAAACCATCTTGACGATGCAAAAACCTTCGTCCATCGTGTTAAACAAATTGCGATATCGCTCTTCGCTTTCCTGCAGCGCCTCGTCAACGCGGAACTTCGCCAGCGCTACAGCAAGATAGTCTGCCAGCTGTTCCCAGAGGCTTATCGTCGAGGAAGTAAACCGTCCCTTTCGTCTATCGTTCAATTGCAGGAGGCCCAATCGTTCTTCTCCAAGTGTTAGGCCGATCAGGGCAACCGACTCGTATCCCTCGCCGTTGCACCGGTTGCGTGTCCGGGCCTGCCTATCCGCTTCCGTTGTAGTTGCAAGCAGCGCGGTAGTGCCGTTGGTCCAGAAGTTGCCTCTTTTCGTAAAGAAGGGTTTCGACGGATCGAACCGTCCGCAAATCACGTTGCCGCACATGCACGCCAGAATAGGATTACCGGCGCTATCGAGGATAGGATTCCCCTCCTTGTCGCAGGAGCACAATCTGTTCTCCAGCTGAACGAACTCATTCGAAAAGCCTCGTGTCTCAAAATAGGGGTAGTCGTGTTTTTCACGAAGCCTAATGCCCACGGCCTCGCAGCCTGAATGTTGCTGGAAAAAAACCGTTGCTGCCCGGACCAGATCCGATGTCCCCCCGCATTCATTCACGAGACGCAGGAATGCCACGGTTTTCTCCCGCTCCTCCTGTGCCCGTTTCCGTTCGGTGATGTCGTGAGCGATCTTGGATGCGCCTATCGTCTTTCCGTTTGCATCCCTGATCGCGGAGAACGTCAAGGAAACGGGAATAATCGCGCCGTCCTTCCGCATCCGTACAGTCTCGAAATTCTCTATGTGTTCGCCCTGCGATAACCGCATCAGAATTTCGGGAACTTCGTCTGTATGCCCGGGAGGGACAAGAAGAGAAATATTTTTGCCAATCATCTCCTCCGCCGTATAGCCGAAAATTATCTCTGCGCCCACGTTCCACGTCTGAATAACACCATTCAGGTCCTTGCTGATGATTGCATCTTCCGCGCTCGCGACGATGGCCGCCAGACGACCCTGTACCTCCTCTGCCTTCTTGCGCTCCGTGATTTCATAGGCATAAATGCGCGCGACATTGAATTGAGGAATCAGTTCAATGTTCTCGCTGAAGAACCTGTCCTTGATCATGATCTCGCGATAGATGGAGGATTCGCTTTTTTTCTCCAGGTCTTTTAAAATGATATCCATGTCTTTCGGGAGGAATACCAATGTTTCTCCCGTATTCAGACCCTGGTTTTCAAGGACCTTTTCCGTACTCAGATTAGCGAAGATGATGTTGCCGGAGGCATCCACCTCGAGAACCGGATTCGGATTGAGCTGCGGAAATGAGGCAAGGTTCTGGGTGCGTTCCTCTGCATGTTTGAGTTCGGTAACGTCGTTGTAAGTAATGACGACGCCCTCTATGCGGTTGTCCGCGGTGCGGTAGGGAAGCGTTGTTCGGACGTACCATGTGCTGTTGATCCTGATCTCCTTAGTAATCGGCACAAGTGTTTCAAGGACGCTCTGCGTGTTGACTAGGAGGTCTGGTCCGAGGTTCTCCTGGGACAGGTCAATGATCGGGCGACCCACATCCGAGGGGATCAGCTTGATGAGATTTGATATTGCGGGGGTATATCGCTTCACGCGGAAGTGGATGTCCAGAAAGATTGTGGGGATGTTCGTGCTCGCGAGGAAGTTGTTCAGATCGTTGTTCGTTACGTCCTGCTCCTCAATCTTGCACTGGAGTTGGGAGTTTACCGTGATTAGCTCTTCGTTCAGCGATTGAAGCTCTTCGCGCGACGTTTCGAGTTCCTCGTTCGCTGCCTGCAATTCCTCGTTCGAGGACTGGAGCTCTTCGTTAAGGCTTTTTAGCTGTTCTATGTGGCTCTGAACGTCACTACGGGTCGCGGAAAGCTCGCTTTCAAGCTGGTGGATCGCAGTTTCATCGATTATAGTGGCATCGGGCTGCGCAGCGACTTCTTTCTTTGAGGAGGCGCCTTTCTCCTGAAAAACGACGATGAGCAGGTTCTCCTGCGCCTTCGTAATCCTGAGCGAGACTTGTCTTTTGCGGTTGTCATCTCCCGCCATGCTCGTGCGGATTGCCACCGGTTTATCTTCCTTGTGCGCTCGGTAGATCGCTCCGCGCAACCTGCTTCGGATGTTCTCAGGCACAAGCTCTAAAAGGCTCTGGGTCGGCACACCGCGGGGCTGGCGAAGATAGCGGTGTGTGGGACCGTTGTGGTAGATGATCTCGTGATTGTGGTCTATGGCCACAGAGGCCGGTCCGTATTCTTCAAGCAGTTTATCCTGGATGATTTCTGTGATAGATCGACTCCTCACCATCATTTGCTCTTGTTTGGCGGGCAGCGCCTGTCGTTCTGTTGTATAAGGGACCGAGATAGGAAGTCTCGAAGCAAGTGTTGTCTCGATCTTCAAGTATACACGGCATTGCTTGTGGCCTATGCTCTTAAAGAGCGAGCTCTTTCTGCCCACTGTTTCTGCGTTTCCGAGGAAGAGGTAGCCGCCCTCTTTGAGCGCGTAGTGGAAGAGCATGATACATTTTTCCTGGGCCTCGGGCTCCAGGTAGATAAGGAAGTTCCGGCAAATGATGATGTCGAGCTTGGAAAAAGGGGGGTCGGTCAAAAGGTCCTGCTTGGCGAAGACCACGCACTCCCGCACGTCCTTGTTGACGACAAAAAAATTGCCGTCATCAGTTGGAGTAAAGTACTTCTGTACATACTCTTGTGAAACGTCCGCTGCTATGCTCGCGGGATACTTGCCGTCGCGCGCCTTCTCCAGCGCACGGTCGTTTACGTCTGTGGCGAAGACCTGGATATCTCTTTTTTTTCCGGCTAGACCGAGTTCCTGCAGAAGCATCATGGCGATGGAGTAAGCCTCTTCGCCCGTGGCGCTCGAAGGGGCCCAGACCCGGACAGGAAGGTCGGTGCGTACGGCAGCGATTTTCCGAACCGCCTCCATGTTCAGTGCTTTCCATGCCACCCGATCGCGGAAAAAAGAGGTTACGCCGATCATGAGGTCGGATGCGAGAAGGGCAGCCTCGAAGTCACTGGTTGAGATGAGGTCCAGGTAATCTTTGATCGCTGAGAGCTCGTGAAGGTACATGCGTCTTCTGATCCTTCGGCCGACGACACTTTTCTTGTAGTTGTTGAAGCGGGAGCCGGTCTTCTCCTGGAGTATCCGGAAGAAACCATCGTATTCTTCCGGCGTGATCGGGTACTCGCGGCCAACAGCGGTTTGGCCGATTCCCTGGAGCTTAAGGAGCTCCCCCGCCACGTTTTCGGGAGAGAGCACGGCATCCGCCTTGCCAGTTGCGATAGCCGCAAGCGGCATGCTGTCAAATTCCGCGGTCTGTGGGTCCTGAACGATCACGGTTCCGCCGAGTGACCGGACGGCCTGGCAGCCGCGGGCCCCATCGGTGCCCGCGCCGGAGAAGATCACGGCGATGGACCGTTCACCCGCATCTTCGGCGAGGGAGGCAAGAAATTCGTCAATAGGAAGGTGGATAAGCCCCTCGGGATGGACGGTCGTCCGGAAAAGGCCGTCCCGTAGGCGGACCTCCTTGCCCGGCCGGGAGAGGTATAGTCTTCCGGGCTGCACCTTGAGACCGTCGGATATCTCCTGGATGACAAGAGAGGGCTGTCTTGCAGAGATGAGTTCGGAGAGAATACTCTTGTGTTTCGATGAAAGATGCTGGATGAAGACCAGGGCGAAGCCGAAATCGGTCGGAAGAACGGAGAGAAACCGCTGCAGGGCGCCAAGGCCCCCTGCCGAGGCCCCGATGCCCACGATCGGGAAAGAAGGGCCCGAGTTCATATTCGTCTGGGTATTTCCCGATTGCATAAGGCCTCCGGAAATGCTTTGCTGAAAGGCGTAAGGTATAACAGTTTATCACAATGATTGGGGGGATGTAAATGGTATTCAGAATTTGTATTACGAACATGAAACTTTAGGGGCATACGAGAATGCCACTCCGTTCACAGTGTTCTGCATCTTTCTTTAAAGCAGGAAGGCACTCTCAATGGCAGTAGAGCAGGTAGATAATCAGAAGAGGACAAATGGCATTGGGCTATTGAATTGCTTTTGAACTTGCTCGTAAACCAGGCGACTAAGTCTTCACTCTTAATCGAGGTATTCAGCACCTCCTCATCATATAGCGCGTAACGTAGATCTGATTTTCGTTATTTGGCAATGACTATGACCGCTGCGTCCGACTTTTTTCCGCACCGGTTCGCACAATGTCAAGACTGGTCATTTTCAACACCTGCTTTGCGCTCGTAAACCTATGGGGCTCGTCGATGGCATCCAGCACCTTTGTGAAGCTCGGTTTGATTTCGATGTTTACAAAAGATGAAACAATCATATATATTTTAGGAGAGATCACTCTTGTCCAAAATAGGTTTTATAGTGGACAGTATTTTTATGGTATGGCTAGCAGCTCTTAAATCGAGAGCATTCCAAAGCATGATAAAAGCAGCTATTAGCGGCCCTGTGAGCGGCTTCTGTCAGGAAAACCGTAGATACCCTTGAATTCTGGAGTTTTGGACAGCATATTTATAAAAAACATCCTTGAATACCCAGCAGCTTGCTGCTGGGATGAAAAGGATATCCTGACGAAGTCAGGATGATTTTCTGATACAATACGGGCCATGAGCCCATTGAGAAGAAGCAGACATTGTGTCTATGATCTCAAGTACCATTTCGTATGGATACCGAAATATCGTAAAAAACTGTTCGACGTTCGGATGACGAAACGATTGAAAGAAATCTTTCGTGAGATAGCTGAACAGTACGATTTGGAAATAGATACGATGGAAGTCATGGATGACCATGTACACTTGTTTTTGGTTGTTCCTCCGAAGTATGCGCCTGCGAAGGTAGTACAAATGATTAAAAGTATCTCCGCCAGAATAATGTTCCAAGAGTTCCCGGAGATAAAGAAAAAGCTCTGGGGAGGGGAACTGTGGAACGATGGTTACTTTGTCCGTTCGGTTGGCGACAAAGTAACGGCGGAAGTGATTGGAAACTATATTCGGTATCAGCATGATGAGCAAATAGGTTTTAGATTCTAGTCAAAATGCCTCGCAGCTTGCTGCGGGGTTATTTACTTCCGCGCCATGTCTATGCCAGCTGATATTCCCTTTTGGCCCTTCAAATTAAGTGTCATGAAATTGAATACGATTACTTTTCTCATGTTGCCTCCTGTGATTTATTTCCCGGCAACCACCGTCAGCGTACTCCTTGATTTGAGCATATATATATTGTATTCGGAAGAATTCCCTGGAGATGTCAATGATGCCGTATAGGCAGAAAAACGGGTAGAGCACTGCCGAATACTGCTGAAAATTGTGATGTTGGGCTGGTAGCTAGCTAACCATTACCCTGGCCGGACCTCCACCGGCTAGAATAGATAAGCTTGCTTGGCGCACCCAAGAATGGAAACTTCGACTGGATCAGGAAGGATTTGTAACCATGCAATACAGCCAGAATCTTTCACTTGACTCTGAAAACAACCGATCCAAAGACCAGCTACAGTAGTACCTGAATACCGGGTTTCGCTTTTGCTCTACTCGACAAACGAAACTAGTTTTTTTTAGCGATCAGATTACCCGGTCATTTTTCGTCTTGCTTAGACTTCGCGGTCCGCTGGGGGTCCCCTTGCTTTAATGCGTCGAGGAATTCTCTGACAGGCGTCGGGTCGTATTTCCGCATCAGCGTGCCTATATACTGCATCTGCCGGCTAAGAGGATTGTGTTTTTTAATGGTCCTTGCTGTTTTCACGGCAGCCAGGACGTTCCCAGGCAGATCGATCCGTTTGAGCTGTTCATCCGATAACTTCACAAGTCGTTCACCCAGATCCTGCAATGACAGCGCTGCCTTCTTCTTCTGCGTTCTGCTTAAACGCACCGACTGTTCACCGTGCACCTGCCCAGGCTGCACAGCTTTCTTCATCTCTTTTTTGTGTACCAGTCCCATACTTCAATCCTCGCAAACTTACATTGTTTTCAAATATCTAGTTTAGCAATGAATATGCCATTTCATTTAAACAACCTATTGACGAATATATCCCTGATGCTAATCGATGTCAATGACATCGTATGGCAAGCCTCTTTAAGGTAAATTTGGTTTGTCGAAGACCAATATTTGCCGCAGGAGGACATTCCCATGAACAAGTTTAACGGTATTTTTGGACAGATTCTACAGATATTTCTCGTCAGGAATTTGTCAGGGCCGTACGAGAAACGATATCCGATAAGGGTGTAAAAGGATTCAGCTGTTGGGGCCAGTTCGTTGCGATGGTGTTCTGTCAATTAGTCCAAGCGCACTCGATACAGGAGATTTGCGGAGGACTGGAAACCTGCCCGGGAAAACTTAAGCACTTCGGTATCGATGCAGCGCCCAAACACTCCACCCTGGCTTATGCCAACGAGCATCGGCCGTGGCAGTCGTATCAGTAGGTGTTTTATCAGTTCTTGGCCAAATGCCGGGTACTGGCACGAGGCAAGAACCCGTTTCGGTTTAAGAACAAGCTGTTCAGCCTCGATGCCACGACCATTGAGCTTTGTGTGACATTATTTGACTGGGCGAAGTTTCGGCAGACGAAAGGTGCGGTCAAGTTTCACCTGTTTTTGGATCATGAAGGATATCTTCCAGTCTTTGCCAGTATAACCGAAGGGAATGTGCATGAAGTGAACATCGCGCATAAGCTCACGTTTCCCAAGGGTTCCATACTGGCAATCGACCGTGGGTACGTGGACTATGAACAGTTTGCACAGTGGACGGATGCGGGAATATTCTTTGTCACGAGAGAAAAAGATAATGCCGCCTACCGGGTTGTCGAAAAACGAGAGGTTCCCAGCAACCGGAATATTATATGTGATCAGCTCATCGAGCTGACGGGCTACGAATCAATCAAGAAGTGCCCGCATACCTTGCGACGGATAGAGGTCTGGGACGAAGAAAACGAGCGAATAATCGTTTTGTGGACGAATCATCTCGCCCTTGGCGCGACGACCATAGCGAACATTTACAAGGACCGTTGGCAGATTGTGGTATTTTTCAAGACGATCAAACAGAATTTGAAAATCAAGACATTTGTGGGAACAAGCCGGAATGCTTTATTGACCCAGATTTGGACAACATTAATCGCGATCTTGGTGTTGAAGTATTTGAAGTTCCGATCCACGCTTGGCCGGTCACTGTCGAATCTGGTTGCCATGCTCCGTTACAATCTCTTTACGTATCGAGACTTGTGGAGGTGGCTAGATAGCCCGTTTGAAACGCCGCCGATAGTACCTTCTGCGGAGCAACTTGTATTGAGTTATCGGTAATTGGACAGCAGAATGGGGAACCTGGATCGGAGCAAATGGATTTACCTGACTAAAAGCATTGATTGTCGAGGGTCAGCTTCAGAAAATCAGATTATCTTGGACAGCACTGAGGAAAGATAAATACTGAATCGTAAGAGGTGCGCCTTATTATTAAGAAATCAAGCTGTCCTTTTTAAGAATATCAAGGCGTCATCCTCATCCGCAAAGACATCTACACGCTTCATGAGACCAGTCATCTCGAAAATTTCGCGTTGGAAATCGTTCATATTGGTGAAACAAACACAGCCACCCCTTGCGGATGTTGTCTGTAAGATACTCAAGAAGATTGAGATTCCGCGTGTATTTATCAACTCGACGTTGGAAAAATTTATGATGAATTTTTTATAACCTCTGTCGAGAAACTGTTCACTGGCTTTTTCGATCTGATGCGCGCCTACCTCACTGAGGTAACCTCTCGGAACCATGACAGCAACGTCCAGTTCTGATTTTGATGATAACGAGAACTTAATCACAGCCTGTTGCCCTCCCTGCTACATATGTCCCAAAATATCCATTCTAAACAACAATAAAAGGTCAAACTCTCCGTCAGTAATTATCCTTCGGCACCTCGACCATCTCATTCTTTTAATATCCACCGCGTTCTGTCACACACTTGCGAAGGGTTTGAGTTTATCGCTTCCTATTTAAACATACCTGCGGGAAGCTGTCAATATATCCAATGGCTAAAAACTGAAATTCTACACCAATGCTGAAGTCAAATCATGCAGAAAGAACTTAAGGCCTGACTTGTTCAACAAATCTACCTTGATATTTAGCATGACCGTCGCATTTTTCAAAGATAAATTGACAGATCGTGGTACCGGGATATAAGGCCAATGGTGCGCGTCCTAAATTTACTATTTCCAAGACTTGATGGTTAGAGATGCCTGGATGCATAAAACCTGCTGTAACATGAACTGCTAGTCCGAAGCGGGCAAATCTACTTCTCCCTTCAAGTCTACCAGATATGTTATCGGCAAGAGTAATTTTTTCTTTAGTGATTCCCAAAATCATCTCACTTGGCTTTACAACTATATAACCTCCATCTTTTACATGAACAGCATTGGTTATCTCCTGGAAATAAGAATCATTTTTTACATGATAGATCTTTGATCGTTTTTTAAATATCCTGAAATCATTGCCTAGAGTAAGATCAACAGAACCAGGTCCAATCTGTGATTTATGAAGGGGTTCGATACTAATCAAATTATTTTTTAAAGCTTTTTGGATTTCCTTTCCGATTAGCACGCTCATATTACTTAAACCTCTCAATTTATTTATTTTTCAATCAGTATTAGAAATTTGCATCCATCATGGATTCTCAAGATGTCCATCTCGCAGTTCATCTCCGGCAACATCTTTCGTCTTTGCAGGATTATTTTTTATTATCAAAAGCGAAGCAAAAGACTACGGTCATTAGCACGTGGATGAATGCGTCCCTCCTGTTTATGATGGAGAGTATTTCTGCAGCATTTATTCCCGCGTCAAAGAATATGCTAATTTCATCGATTTGCAACCTGCACTGCGGGCAGCTCAACCCCCGTAGCCGCTGTATTCGATCTTTTCTGATTCTGGTGGGTCCATGTCTTTGATGAGTTTCCTTCAAGTCTTTGATTTTAGCCGTTTTGTGAGGGCTTAGGCGCACAACGTCTTCGTGAACCCTTGGTGATAAAAAAATATTGCATTCTTGTTGTACTGTAGCCAGATTAATGATCAATGTCAATATGATGTTCTATGTGATGAGTACAATTCCCGATGAAGGTTGGCCAACGTAGCCATAAATACATCAGCTTGCCCAACAAATAGATTGCTGCAGGTAAGAGGATCAGAAACGGAAGCACGTTTCAATTAAATAAATGCATGCCAGAGATGAAGGAAGATTTATTGACTTCAAACTTCAACCGGTTAAGCGATACGTCTAAGGTATTTGTAGCCCCATAAGCTTCTGCAATCCAGAAGAATATACCATAAAAAAAGAAAATGAATTTATTTTGACCGCATGAGATTACCCAAAAGGCCTGCATCTTTAATATATGTTTGGACCGTATATTTCTTCTCTAAAGTTTAGCAACCCGTCCGGCCTGAAAGTCTGCAACGTGACAGGCATTCCTTGGATTTACGGTCTAAAGAATTACTTCGCTAAACCAATATCACCGTGACTAAAAAAATGATATGCTACAATGGGATAAAGGGCGTTGCATGAAAAGAATATCTATATTTATGGCGGTCAATATACACCTCCTTGCGTCTTGCCCGGTTATGCATATGGATGTGTGGAAATAGGGATTGGGATAGGATCGGTATGGCTGTGGTGTGGGCCGCCCGTTGTTATCCCGCAATAGGCCCCGCGTATACAAACAACAGGCGCCTCAGGCGGATGAACAACAGTATTACTGGTATTACTGTCAGGATACCAGGGCCTATTACCCGTACGTAAAACAATGTCCCAGTGGGTGGCTTAGGGTTGTTCCAAACTCGAGTGCGCCAAAGGGAAAGGAGTGACGGCATATGGTGAAATTCAAGCAAATCATCGTGATATTTATTCTTTTTCTGGTCGTGGGTGGATGCGCCACTTTCCCAACAGGGCCGTATTTTAATGAAGCGCCGCAGTTTGTCTATTCGCCTGAACTCGGTTTGTATGTTGCAGTCGGAGTTCCCGATGACCTGGTCTATACGGGGAATGATTACTTCTACTCTTACGGTGGACGTTGGTATCGCGGGCCATATTACAATGGCCCGTGGGTGCCTGCTGCCAGGACGGGTTTCCCGCTGGCTTTGCTCAGGTACCGGATTGACCAAATCCGACATTACCGAGACGCAGAGTTCGGACGATATAATCAGGATAGAGTGCACTATCGCGGACGATTCTACCGTCCCGAATTTCGCGGTGAAAGACGGTAAATCCTAAAAAGAGCAGTTACCCTCAATCAGAGCCACTTATCCACACCATAACGGCAGAAGTTCAGGCGCCTGCAACGGTTTTCCACCCAGCAGTTTGAAAAATGCACGGCTCAAGATACGTCGCCACCGTTCACCTGGAGTCAACTGCTCCGCAGTTGTTTTCAGGATGGCTAGAAAGCGGGATATCTCATCGAGAATGCGTTGAACTTTTCCAGAGCTTGCGTGCGCACTCGTGATGGTCATCATGGTCTGCCCTTGATGGCGTGTTTGTTTGCCAACCGCATGCAGAAGAAGTGGACGACTCGTAATTGCCTCCAAGTGTTTGTCCGGATGAGCAAGCCTCACGAAGAGCGACCACCAGTTGTAAACTAATGCTACGGTCCGCGCCATGAAGCCGCAGCGCTTAAGGTCCCGGGTCGTATATCCGCCCCACCCCCACTGATTCTTCAACTCGTCAAAAATATTCTCTGCATCCGCACGATCACGGTAGTGTTGGGCGATTGTGAGAATCTCGTCTTTGAGGGTGGTGGCTAGTACTGCATACTCATATCGCTTGGCAACTCCGGGCGCTTCCACAAACCCAAGTTCCATCTGATCCTTCTGCTGCAGGCTTATTGCTACGTCTCCCGTGAGCACTCGTCGAAGGATAATAACGCGACGAGATTTCTGCCATCCCATGAGTTGAAGGGATTCTTCCACACCCTCCCAGCCCTGTCCGGCATCTACCCAATCGTTACTATAGAATGCCTTCTCAATAAGCCTCCGCACGTTCTTCGTGAGGCGTAGCTTCACGAGATAGGGCAATTCTTTTTCTTCTGCCTGACTCATGAAGCCGTCCGTGCCCCAGCCTGAATCCCCCCGGAAAAAGGCAGGCCAAAAGCGACGCGGGAGTCGTTCCAGAAGCTGCCATAACCCCGGGGTGCTGTAACACGTTGCTGTTTTGTTTCCGGCCTGCACCTCAACATCCAAAACAAGCCGGGTATTGGCCATCAGGTAACTGTGATAGGTGTGAGACGGCCTGCCGGGCTTATGCGGGTTGTAACCAATGACCGCGCCCTCTTGTTTTCCGTACAACGGTTTGACTGTCGTATCTCCGTCCATAATCCATGGCATGCACAGGAGGGATTCATAACATCGCCTCATGTGCTCAGTAAGCCATGAGATGCCGGCATGCTCATCCATCTGCTTAAATCCCCGCCGTACGGTGTCTTCGCTCACGACCTTCGTCATGCCGAGTAGTGCCGGGTTGACATTATCGCTTCGAACGCTCGTCATGTGGGAATAACGATGGTGACCGGCTAGAACGGACAACAGGACTGTACCGAGAAGATCGCGCTTCTCGGGTGCGTTAGGACTCGTGTAGTGCAGTGGACAGTCTGCTACCCATGGTTCGTAGATTCCACCCGTCTTCAAAAAATCGATGAAGAACGCCAGCTGGCCCATTGGCGTAACGGCTGCTGTTGAATCCCATTCAACATGCACTTTTCCTGCAAAGGTATCGACTGCAATTCTATCTGTTTTATCTGTAGGTGGAGATGAAATCGAGTCACCCATTGGGTGAGACCTCCTTGTTGAAAGAAGTATCATAGTATCCAATAGTTAACTCAGATTTGCAAGGCCCAACTGCCGTTTATAGGTAAATAGATCTCAGGGAAGAACAGAAGCGAGGCAGTCGGTGTGAAAACAACCAAACGCGGAAACAGGTCATCCTGTCCGCGTTTGGTTGTTTTATGCAATTTAACATCTTTTGACTGTTTTCCGCCAGAAACCCAAAAAAATTTCTCTTGTGAATTCTGCCCTCGAAAAATTTTATTACAATTCTACGATCTAATTTGCACCTCCGGCTGGACTCGGTTTTTTCGCCTGCGGTTTATGTACAAGAATATCTTACTTCGGTATGACCTTTTTGAATAAGTCTGCCCTGACGTCGAAATAGGCGAGGATCGATTTGGCGAGGAGACTCTCCGTGTAAACACGATGGGCCTCGATCAGGGATTTCAGGCGTTCCTTGTCATTGTCGTCACAGTCTAAAGCCGTAACGTATTGCGTATTCAACCGGCTGACCAGCACGTTGTCCTCATCGAGGACATACAGGGTTCCGCCGGTCATGCCCGCCCCGACATTAAACCCGGTCGGGCCGAGTACAACCACCTCGCCCATGGTCATGTATTCGCACAGATGCTGTCCCGCGCCTTCGATCACCGCCGTTGCACCGCTGTTTCGGACACAAAAACGTTCGCCCGCCTGACCTGCGGCAAAGAATTCACCGCCCGTTGCCCCATACAGAACCGTGTTTCCCATGATTACCTGTTTATGGGGTTCTCTGACGCAATCCGGTCTTATCACTATTTTCCCCCCGTGCATTCCTTTCCCGACATAGTCATTCGCCTCGCCGATTAAAATGAGTGTAAGGCCTTTGTGATTAAATGCTCCGAAGCTTTGGCCGGCGGAGCCTTGAAAGATGAGTGTAAGAGTGTCAGGAGGAAGCCCGTTTTCGCCGTACTTCCGCGCGATGTGATAATTGAGTCGTACCGGAATGCTCCTGTCAATATTCCGGATGGAGTACTCTTTTTTTACCGGAGTTGCTGTTTCGATAAAGGGCAGAACATCGGACAGGATCTCATCGTTCATCGTGGGGGAGGGATTATCATTACGGAATTGGGCGCTCCGAAGGGGCTTGCCTCGTCTGAAAAAATCAAGGAAGGGATCAAGCTTGATCCGCTTTGAAGCCGGGAAGTCCTTGTGATCGATAATCGTGAGAAGATCGGTCCGGCCGATGATCATATCCAGTCTACCGTATCCCATTAGTGCAAGGATCTCGCGAACTTCACCCGCGATGGAGTTAAAAAGAGACATCACTCCTTCACTCGTTCCCCTGAACCGGGACCTAAGCTTAGGGTCTTGGGTAGCGACACCGGTTGGGCAGGTATTGAGATGGCACTGCCGGGCCATGACGCAGCCCGTAGCGATCATAGTCTCGGTGCCGAATCCGAACTCCTCTGCCCCCAGGAGTGCGGCGATGATGATGTCCTTGCCTGTTTTGATACCGCCGTCAACCCTGACCCTGATCCGCTCCCTGAGGCCGTTGTCGATCAGAATATGCTGCGTCTCCAAGAGTCCCAGTTCCCAGTAACTGCCTACATTCTTGATTGAGGTCAATGGCGCGGCGCCGGTGCCGCCTTCATTTCCGCTGATCTGTACGATGTCAGCATACGCTTTTGCAACGCCTGCAGCAACGGTGCCCACCCCGATTTCCGATACGAGCTTGACTGCCACCTGTGCTTCGGGATTCGCCTGTTTAAGATCATGAATAAGCTGGTTCAGGTCTTCGATAGAATAGATGTCATGGTGCGGGGGCGGTGAAATGAGGAGTGTGCCGGGTTTGCAATATCTGAGGCCAGCGATGTATTCATCCACTTTAAGCGCCGGGAGGTGGCCGCCTTCTCCGGGCTTTGCACCCTGCGCCATCTTGATCTCGATCTCGCGAGCCGAGGCAAGATAGTACGGTGTTACGCCGAAACGGCCTGAAGCTACCTGCTTGATGGCGCTGTTTTTTACGGTCTGGAATCTCTTTGAATCTTCACCGCCTTCTCCGCTGTTACTGCGCATGCCGAGACAATTGCAAGCTTCCGCGATGGTCTCATGGGCTTCCGGGGAAAGTGCGCCTACGGACATAGCGCCAGAGGTAAATCGTTTGAGGATTGATTTACCGGACTCGACCTTATCGAGAGAAAGGGGTTTGCCAGTCCTGTAACCCAAAAGATGTCTTAAGCTCGCGGGTCGTGCGTTTACCAAAGTAGTAAAGTTTTTGAAATCAGCGGGGGCACCGCTCTTGACGAATTTAATCAAAGCCTGGACAGCGGGAGCCCCCCAGGCATGCCATTCCCCGTCTCGCTTATAGCGCAAGAATCCGCCCGGATCCATAACAGGGCCAGGGGTCTCAAAACCTGAAGAGTGCCGTTTGAGGAGAGAATCCTCGATCGCCTGAATGCCGTCCGATTCGATTCCAACCGGGATTTTTCCGAAGTAATCATGGACAAAATCCTGATTAAGACAAATTGGGTCAAAGAGTTGCGCGCCGTGATAGGAATTGACGGTCGATATCCCGTGTCGCGAAATCACTTTGAGGAATCCGTCCTCAAGTGATTTTTTGAAGTTGCGGGCCGCATCGGCAAAGGTAATATTGATCTCGCCTCGCGCGACAAGGTCTTTAATCGTCTGGAAAACGAGATAAGGACAGATGGCTGACGCACCGAAACCTATGAGGCACGCGATATGGTGCACGTCTCTCGCTTCCCCTGTTTCAATAATGAGGCTCGCCGCATGGGCAAGATCCTTTCGAAACAGTCCCTGGAATGATGCCGCCACGGCGAGAAGAGACGGGATCGCAACCCTTTCTTTTGAAATGCCCCGGTCAGACAGTATGATGATCTCTGCGCCGGAAGCAACCGCATTCGTAACGTCATTCATAAGCGTTGCAACACCGGCTGAAAGATCAGTCGCGCCCTTCGCATAGGTGATCGGAACCTTCCTTATCTTGAACATCCCGCTTTGTTCGATCTCGGCGAGATGGTCGGCGCACAAGACGGGCGACTCTATCTGGAACCGTCTGGCTTGCTCCGGTGTCTCCATGAGGAAACTTTTACGACCACCGAGGTTCATGAAGAGCGACATGACCATTCTTTCCCTTATGGGATCAATCGCGGGATTGGTGACTTGGGAAAAGCGCTGCTTAAAATATTTGAAGAGAAGCTGCGGCTTTTCAGATAATGGCGGGATCGGAGTATCGTCACCCATCGAGAAGGTCAGTTCCGTTCCGGTCTCGGCCATGGTCTTTATAAGCATCTGCAACTCTTCAGCGGTATATCCAAAAGCAATCTGTTTTCGCACAAGGTCTGGATCCGGTTCCGGTGTGCCCGTACTTTCGAACAAACGGCCTATGCGGTGGTTTTTAATCCAAGCGCGGTAGGGTTTTCTGCGTGCGAGTTCTTGCAGTATCTCTTTTGTCTTTTTGACCTTTCTCTTTGTGAAATCAACCGAGATGGTATCTCCCGGGCCAAGCCTCCCTTTTTCAAGGAACTTCCTTCCATGGAGGTCGATCATGCCTGCTTCTGATCCGCAGACCAGGACATTGTCTTCAGTCAGCGAATATCTGAGCGGCCTGAGGCCGTTCCGGTCCAGGTGTGCGCCCACCGTATCTCCATCTGTGAACACGATTGCGGCAGGACCGTCCCAAGGGGACATCAAGAGGGACGAAAATTCGAAAAAGGCTCGCACTTCCGGGTTAAGATCCATGTGCTCCCAGGCAGGAGGAATGCAGAGGTTTACGGCGTGCTCCGGAGAAAAGCCTGAGCGTATCAGGAGTTCGATGATTTTGTCAAGAGAGGCGGAATCGCTTTCGTCATAAAGGACGAAGGGTGCGAGAACTTCCCTATTGTTTTCAAATCCGCTGAGAATTTCTTTTTCCAAGGCCTTTATCCAATTTCTGTTTCCCTGAAGGGTGTTGATTTCTCCATTGTGGCCAAGCACGCGAAAGGGCTGGGCTAGACACCACTCAGGCAGGGTATTTGTGGAGAAACGCTGATGAAATATGCAGAAAGTTGATTCGAAAGCCTCGTTCTTCAGGTCGGGATAGAACCGGTCTAGCTGGGGTGCGACGAGAAGGCCCTTATATAGTATTGTTTTTGAAGAGATACTCGGAATGCATATGTCCTTGCCTAGTTTATTTTCGATTGCCTTCCTTGCAAAAAAGAGCTTACGTTCCCGATCCTGACAGAATACGCCCTCTGTATCGATCAAAAGCTGCCTGATTCTCGGTTTTGTTCCAAGAGCCGCTTGACCGAGCGCATCGTCATTGGTGGGCACATCGCGCCATCCCATAGGCCTGAAGCCGCATGTCGTGAGAGCTTCATCAATCTCGTGCTCCACAACGCCATAGAGGAAAAAAGTGCCCACGGCTAGGTTCCTGATATCGGAGATGGAAAAGCCGAGTTCCCTGATTATCGTATCAAAAAATTTCCGCGGGATTTCGGTGATGATTCCGGCGCCGTCACCGGTTTTGCCGTCGGCGCCAACCGCCCCGCGGTGCGTGAGGTTCTTAACCGCCTCGATGCCCCAAGCGACAATTTGCCTGTTGCTTTGGCCGGAGACGCTGCAAATAAAACCGACACCGCAGCTTGAATAAGGATTATTTCCCATGAACACGCCTTTTTATGTATCACTGCTCATTTTCTTCAATTGTAGCAGGTGTTATAAGAGGTTGCCGGGACTCACTCGAATACGATATGAATAGAAGGGATCTGACGTTCCCATAGCTTTCAGCTATTATTGATTGTGGCCTGAAATATTTATCACTTATCATCCGCCCAGAGTCGGGCTGAAAGCACGTAAATTTGCAATATAATGGAAAAAAATACTGTGAATGTCGCGCGATGGCTAAATGTTACGAATTGGGAAATATCGGCAAAAAGGGAGAACAACAATGACTTACGTCCTTGTTAAAGAGAGAGCCAAAGATTTTTCGAAGTGAATAGAAATTTAGAACGCTCGCCAGAAGATTCGCATTGAGGCGGGATCGAAGACAAATATGTTTTACGAAGCGCTAGTGATTGCAATGAAGTCATACTTCTGTGGGAGGTCAAGGACATGGCCAGAGCAAAGGCTTTCATTGACGCACCACAATTGCGGGATGTCATGGAAAAGACAGGTGTCATCGGAAAATCTGATATTTACTACCTGAATGATGACTATGGAGATTTAGCAAAAGCTTCCGGTTTTTGATGTCATTAATGCGAGCCGAGGTTTTTTTGTAATTTCGGACAGACATGTTGTAGGGCACTTCAAACTTATTTTTCTTGGTGCTACGCGACCACATCCTAAGCACGAAGAGATGTGACATGCGGATCAAGGGGGAGGATGCGCAGAGATTTTAAGGGGAGAAAAATTGCTGTCTCTCACAAGTCGATTGAGTTGTAAACTAGGTGAGAGTAATAGCAGCGATTGCGGGTCGCGGGAGCGTAGATGCCGATGTGAAGTATGGGTGAGGATGCAGTCTGCCTTATACGCCAAGCTAAAAATAATGGAATTTAATAAGGCCCGTCAGTCAATTGACTGACGGGCCTTATTGTGTATCGACGATGTTCCTATGCAAATCACTATTTTGACCCGCTCGAGTCTGTGAGATTAGTTGTACGCAACGCATAACATGCCGAATCGCCATACACGGACCTTAACGCACGGTTGGTGTGACAGGAAAATTCTGTGAGGGACCAACCGACGTCAACGTTTTTATCAGGACGGCTTACTTCTTATCACTGTTGAGGAGGTAGGGCCATAACGGGAGCGGGAACCTTATTCGTGATCGGCTTAAGGCTTTTGAGATAAGCAAAAATCGCTTTGAGATCCGCGTCCGTAAGTTTGGCATATTCGTTCCAAGGCATGGGAGGCAAAATGTCTCGCCCCGATCCCATGAACTTGCCGGTGCGTATAATTTTAATGAATAGTCCAACGTCCCAAGTTCCTGTTCCGGTTTCCGGATCAGGTGAAAGATTGGAAGTATAGCTTGTACCCCAAGGGCCGACCCACGCTGTTAAACCGTTGTTTGTGATGGCCCCCCATTTATTCGGGCCGAACATATCAGGTGGAATTGCGGGCAGGTTTTCATCGGATGGATGACCCGAAAGTAGCCGTGTCTCATCCAGGACCGGACCGGCGGGAGTCATTTTCTTCGGGGTATGACAGTCGTTGCATCCACCCAAAGTCACAAGGTATAGGCCTCTTTTGATGAGCGTTTTATTACCTTGTGCCGCCTTTTGTTCTGCTGTAAACGAGATCTTTGGTGCGAGGAACAAGCTGAGTAACCCTATCATTAGACATACTGCAAAAATTATCTTTTTCATCCCATGATCTCCTTTCGTAAGGTATTTGGCTCTTGGTACGGAAATATGAGTTGATACATTTTAATATTTCTTAGTACGATCATTGCGGACGAATTGAAGTAAGGCAGATGGTTGTAACAATTGCAAGATTGAGGCTGCTGTGTGCTTCGTTCCGGGCAAAGGTAGCTCGTAAAAAAATCAATCCTCGACCCAATACTATCGGCTTAAGCTAATTACTGTAATGATAGCAGATACTCTTTAACGTTTCAAGGAGGTCTGGATATGCATTCTAGGAATATTGGAATTATGGCTTAGACTACTGTTGGAAATTTCATTGAGTTAAATAAATGTGGGCCAGATTATAATGGAATTAGACTCGCAGGGACGATTCTTGACAGTTTCTTTAGCACAGTACACGCTTTTTCGCGCACTCCAAACTAATAAAAAGGGGTGGGTTTGAGTCGTAGTCCTGCTGTTTTTTACCCTTGAAACCGCCGCGTGAAGCAGTTATACTCTCCCCGATATTTTTACATAAAATGCCATGGGGGAAGCGGACGAGAAACGCCTGCCGAGATCCCCGGACGGCTGATCAGAAACCGATTCTGTAATGAATCCCTGGCGACAGGTAATCGAATATCATATAATCAACTCAAAGCTGGCCTCCTGGTTTCCGATGGCGAGCGAAAGGCCTTGGCCGAAATCAATATTGGGAAAATTCTGAAAGGTATTTGGCAGGAAGAAATAGAAAATTAGATTTAGAAAGGGGAATTCGCGGTTATTACTTATGATGGATGATATTTTATTTGCAAAAGGGTTGGTTATCGGCTTTCTGATCGCTGTACCCGTGGGACCCATCGGCCTACTGTGCTCGCGACGAACATTGACGCACGGCCGGATGACGGGTTTCCTCTCTGGCATGGGCGCATCTACGGCTGACGTACTCTACGGCTTTATCGCGGCTTTCGGTCTTACTTTCATATCAGACTTTCTCCACAGTAATCAGTTTTGGATAAGGCTTGCAGGCGGGGCGCTTTTGTGTTTCCTCGGCATCAAAACATACATCGAAAAACCAGAAGGGAAAGCCTATTTACCAGAATTAAATGAAAAAAAACGTATGGCCGTAATATATACATCCACGTTTCTCCTTACGCTTACGAATCCCATGACCATTTTTTCCTTGGCTGCGGTTTTTGCCGGGTTCGGGATCTCAGGTACGAGGGGGAGCGTCCTCTCCGCGGGAGTTCTAATCCTGGGAGTGTTTCTGGGCTCGATGCTTTGGTGGTTGTTTCTTGTCGGGTTGTTTAGTTTATTCAAGAGAAGGTTCAAAAAACGCGAATTGCGATGGATCAACAGAATAGCGGGCGTGATTATTACGGCAAGCGGTTTGTTTGCGCTCGCCAGTCTGCTCTAAATGTATTGTGTTCCCGTCTGGTTAATATATTCAAAGCACCACGGAACAGGGATTAAGAACACCAGCCAAAACTAAAAAGAGGTCAGCCGGGTTTTTTACCTCCGCCGACGAATGAACCTGCTGCGCAAGAAGAAAGATGGTGTCGATGAATCTGGGAAACAGAAAAACTTGCTCAGGAAGCTTGAGTCTGATTAGAACGTTATTTCGACACAGGAAGCTCTTATTTGCATTATTGAAGTGTGCCACTTTGATTTTTCAATAATAATCTCGTTATGAAAAGCCAATTAGAATTTAGAAAATCCCTGCCGTATATTCGTTGAATTTTCTCCCGCGACCTTGCTTTTATCTTTTTCGGAGCAGATATGCATGGGCCGAGAGTCCCGCTCCGAAAGCAACCATGATGCACCATTCTCCTGAAGCAACACCTTGCACCTCAAGCTCTTGCAGCACGAACCAGACGGTGGGCGATGACATGTTCCCGTACTTGGAAAGCACAGCACGCGTAGCAGAAACTTGTTCCTCCGACAGTCCGGGCTCGTCTCGGACGGCGTTTATGATTTTTTCTCCGCCATTGTGGAGGGCCCAGTGTTTGATATCGTTTGGTTTAAGCGAGCGCGGAACGAGGAGGTCGGCAACGACCTGTGCCGTAGCCTTACGGACCATGTCAGGTAGTCTGACCGAAAGTTGATTGTAAAGCTGTCCGTTTTTGTGGACGTAGCGGATTAATTCGCGCTCTTCCGGCACATACCGCCTTGCCGAGGCGACAAGCTCATAGCCTTGCGGCCTCGTCCATAGCACGGCGGCAGCAGCACCGTCTCCGAAAAGCGCGTTCGAGAGCAGGAGGCTGAGATCGTCATCCATCTGGAAAGTAGCGGTACAAATCTCTACGGATACACTTACGATGGCCATACCTTCCCGCTGTTGTAAGAGCGACTCGGAGATTTCGAGGTTGGGAATCGCCCCGCCACAACCGCTTCCGACCAGGTCGTACGCACGTACGCTGCGCGGGAGGCCAAGCCGCTCGATCAGATATGTTGAAATGCCAGGGCATATATAACCCGTACACGTGTTCACGACCAGACCGGCCACCTCACCCTTGCCCAAGCCGGACTTTGCCAGCGCTTTTTCGATCGCCAGCGAAGAAAGTTCCAATGACCAGTGCGTAAAACGTGCGATGCGCGCATCGGGGGCCTCATTGACAAGATTTTCAACATCGTCGATGGCGAAGTTACGCCGTTTGATACTCTGATGAGAGAAGAGCGTGCGGATAACCGACATGCTCAGCGGATTTAACCTCCCCTGATAATGCTTGCGCGCGAGCCGCCCAAGTTCCGCCTGGTCAAGGGTACAAGGAGGAGTCGCAACAGCCAATGACGCAATATGCGCCCTTGACGCGTTCGCATGCTCATCCATCATATCGCATTCCTTTCCATGATTCTGATTGATCAGAGGGGGAGAGACCTGCCCTTGTATTGCCTTATATTCGCATCCCCACTGATTTGAGCCCCCTTCGAATAAAACGCGTATAACGCCAGAGCGGTGGTTTAAGCCTCAGCCAATGTCCCAAGCGGCTTATATGGGGAAGATAGGAAAATGACAGCGATTCGCCGTTCATGAAGTTCATATGGCCGTTCAGGGATTGTTTCACCCGCGCCATGATCCAATCAGCGTCAACATCGGGAGAAACATAGAAGAGTGGCGCAAGCATACTGCCGGCAGGAAGGGAAAGCACGCCCTGATTGCGTGCGATGGTTTCCAGTTCGGTCCCTGGATATATGCGGATGCCGATGTTAAACAAAGCGGCATCCTGAGGCCTTATGAACTTCTCCGCGAAGTGCAGTGTTTCTCGCACAGTATCACGTGTTTCACCCGGGCCACCGAGCAGGAAAATCCAAAGGCATGGCAGATGGTTGCGTTTTACGACTTCTGCTGCTGCATGAACGTCTCTCGAGGTAAAGCCTTTTCGAAGCCTCTTCAGGATCGGGTCGGATGCGCTTTCCACCGTAAGCCCCATTCCCACGAAGCCTGCCTGTTCCATAGCAAAGAGCAGACGACTATCGAATGATGCCGGGCTCAGTTCGATGCTCTGAAGGCGCGCGCGGTTCTTTGAGCGAATAAGCGACTCACATACCGCAAGGGCATGGTCGTAGGGAGCATTGAAAACGTTATCAACGAATTCGATGTCGGTTAACCCCGCTGATGCATAACGAAGCGTGGCCTCGGCCACGCTCGCGGGGTCGCATAGCCGGTAGTCGTCGCCTTCGATCTTTTGGTAGGTGCAGTAGACACACCGAAATCGGCATCCCTGTTTTGTCTGAAGAGGGATCGTCGACAAATAGGAATGATAGGTCTTCATATTAACCCACCGACTATAATCAGGCCCTGCACAGGAATGCGCAGGACCATCTGCAGGGGTATTTGCACGGTATTTTCCACCCTCCAGGGATGCGACACCTGGCAGACCCTGCCATGGTTCCTTGCGAGCCAGTTTCGCGACCAAAGGGGGAAATATGGCTTCACCGTCTCCTATTACCGCACAGGAAACGCCTGTTGCGCGCATGATCTCCTCTGGCATGATCATGAGCGAAGCGCCTCCTAGGACAAGGTACGCATTGTTCGCGAACATGCGGATAGCATCAATGAGAGGGATGAGATCAACGATAAAATTCCGGGGAGCTACCATATCGATGTTGTCAATGTTCCGAACAGAAAGTCCTATGACATCGAACTTCGCCCTGTCGAGCACGGATTTAAGAGCACGGAGGGGGTTGGCGGCAAACATGAGGTCGAGAAACGATACCCTGTGTCCGGCCCGTTCAGCGGCTTCCGCGATCATGCAGACACCTGAAGGAAGGACAGGCACGGGATGGGCATTCCGGTTTGTACTGATGAGGAGAATATTCATGCTGCCGACAGCCGCAGGGTTTCCGCTCGGTGTCTTGTTATCCCCTCTACTCATGTTTCTGCACGATCAGCACGGCGTTTGTTCCACCGAAGGCGAAAGAATTGGACATAGCCCTTCTCATATCAACTCCCGTTCTGGCTTTTCTGGGCACATAATCGAGATCGCATAGCGGGTCAGGCACCGCCAACGTTGCAGTAGGCGGTATAATCTGATTCTTAAGCGCGAGAACAGCAGCAACAAGCTCCACGGCCCCGGCCGCTCCGAGGAGGTGTCCGTGCATGGACTTCGTGGAGCTGATTGGAATATCATAGGCCCGTGGGCCGAATACGTTCTTGATGGCCCGTGTTTCCACTTCATCATTGGCTATCGTGGCCGTTCCATGGGCGTTGATATAATCGATATGGCCAGGCCCCATCCTTGCCTCATCCAGGGCCGCCTGCATGGCAGACGACTGGCCTACCATGGAGGGTTTCGTGATATGCTCTCCATCCGCGGAAGAACCGTAGCCAACTACCTCTCCGTAAATGCGGGCACCCCGCGTCATCGCCCGGTCCCATGATTCCAATACCAGGGCAGCAGCTCCCTCACCCAACACGAACCCTGTTCGGTCCTTGGAAAAAGGTCTGCAGGATGTCGATGGGTCTTCTGCTTCCAAGGCCAATGTCCCTATCGATTCCCAACTCATCATAATGCCGCAGGTAAGGAGCGATTCAGCGCCTCCGGCCAGCATGACATCGGTGTATCCGTGTTTGATCGATCGGAAGGCTTCTCCGATGGCGACTGATGAAGAGGAACATGCTGTGGAAAAGGTAAGACAGGGGCCTTTCAATCCATATTCGATGGAGATGGCGGAAGCAGCAGCATTATTCATCACCATTACGATGGTGAGCGGATGCAGCCGCTTGACCTTGTGCTCAAAAAGCTGGACATAGGAGTCTTCAAGGGTTTTCGCTCCTCCCATACCTGTCCCAAGATAGACACCGGCACGCCTCTTGTTCTCCTCGGAAAGCTGTATCCCGGCGTCCTTCCAGGCCTGTGAGGCTGCGGCAAGGGCGAACTGGCTCACTCGGTCCAGCGTGCGGGCAATCTTTTTCGGGAAATGCTCCTCAACAATAAAATCCACCTCGGCGGCGATTCTTGTAGACAACCGTTCCGAGAAGCACGAATGCATTCTCTTGATTCCCGATTTACCCGCTGCGATGCTGTCAAAAAATGTTTCACACGAATTCCCCAGCGGGGAAATAATGCCCATCCCTGTTATGGCTACCCGTCTCCTCATTTAGACGTCCTGGTGATCATCTTGCCTTTTCTTGCTCGCGGAGCAAGCTTTCAATAACATTGATAATGTCCTGGATGGAATTAAGCGTAATTTCGCGATCGGGGATTTTAACATTGAATTCCTTTTCCAGGTCAAACAGAAATTCAATCTTGTCCAGCGAGTCGAGGCCTATGCTCTCGATTGTTGATTCCGGTTGGAGCATCTCGGCGGGAAAATCGTAGTTTTTTTGAAAAAGGCGTTTGACCCTTTCTAAGGTGCTCACCGGTTTCTCCCCGTCATGAGAAAATATCAAAAGCAGAGTTCAATGAGTCAGAATTTTAGTTGCGTTTTTTTAAGACCCCACATCTCACCGGAATACATGTCGCCGAATGCGTCCTCGTAGAGCTTAAGAAGCTCGGCGCGGTATGCCTCGTCGATTGTAACTGCCTTCCTTGCATACGAAGCGCACCAGCCGCAGGTTCCGCAGTCGGTCGAACGGCAGTTCCTATCCTTGAAGCCGGGGATGAAACCGGCCAATTTCCCGTTGTCGATATGAACGGGATCTCCCTCGAGAGGTGCAAGCATTCCACGCCTGATGGTGAGGTCCTTAAGCTTCATGAGCTTCGACAGCCGGACCGTCTGCGGCCTGAACATATACTTCCACTTGTTAAATGGCCCTCTTGAGAGGGACGCATCGCTTTTTTCTTTGTAGCCGAAAGGCTGTATGAGATCAAGGAGGTTCCCGTCGTACCGCCCCTCGGAGTAGGCTTTTATTCTTCTCATCAATACGGGCGTGGGTGCGCCCCGTTCCAATACCTTGAAAGAGTCATAACCCATATCGAGATAAAGACCCAGATCCTCGGGCCTGATGAACTCGGAGCGCAGGTACTGCATCGGATCTTTCAGCTTATCGTAGGAGCATTTCAACACGCACCAGTCTATCATGAATCCCCGTGTCGGGTGCCCCGTCTGCGATGCATGGGAGAGATTCACCATATGCTGGCCCGAGAGAGGACAGAAAAGCTGGCAGTTTGCATTTACGATGAGCTGCAGCTCTATATTGAGTTTCCTCCGGAGAGCTGCGAGCAGTTCGAAGTCGCGGTTGACGCTCAGCGACTCAAGCGTTATGCAGTCCGCTCCGCCTTCCTCCCAGAACCTGGCCTTGACAATGCTGTCGACGCGGGCATATACGCCCACACGGACCTTAAGCCGCGGATGGCGCTTCTTTATTATTGGCAACAAAAAGGGAAGCGATATCGTTACGGCACTCACCCCCGCGCCCTCGATGTATTCTAAGAGTGTCTCAATCTTTCTCTGCCCCTGCCTGGTGTACTCGAGGTTGTTCATGCATGCAGGATTGAGGAGATAATTGAATCCTATGCCTTTCGATCGAGCCGTCTGGACATGGAGCTCAAACCGTTTGCGCGAGAGCGGCGGCAGCGCAAAGGATGCCCTACCGCCGCCAACCGGGTCGCATGACAGCTTTCCAAAGACCTCTGTCACCGGATAAACCGAAATGGCATCAAGGAGGCCGTCATCGAAATTGGTCGCGACCGACAGTCCGAATTTCTTCATCTCAGCCCTTCCTCCCGGAGAGCACCATAAGCCAGAACGGTTCTGCTGCAACTTTGCAGCCGGTAAGACCCGCTTTTCCGGCCAGGGTCTCAAGCTCGGGAACCGTGAATGACCGGAGAACCGACAATGGCCCATCATGCCAGGTAATCCTATTCCTTGTAAAGAGCCTAGTAAGCATTGTGATGAGCGCCCATGCCACCCAGCTCCGTCTGAGATCCAGGACAATATAACCGATGGCAGCTACTCTGCCTATTTCCTGCAGCAGCCTGAGCGTGGCCTCCTCATCGAAGTGGTGAAGAGTTTTGGCGCACAATACAACGTCGAAGCTTTCATTTTCGAACGGAAGCGAAAAGCAGTCGGCGACGGCAACAGTAATTTCAGGGTACCCCACAGTGAAAGCAGCTGCTTCGCGGACTGCGATGGGGTTGTTATCAACGGCGGTTACGTTGATCCGAAGTCCCCTCTTGCGGGCCCATCTGACAATGGCGGCAGGAATATCGGCTGAGCCAGTCGCGATGTCCAGCACTCTGATCGATCTGGCTAGTGTTCCCGCATCAGCCTGTAAAAGGGACGAAAAGTGCTTGAGCGTCGTGCGATAATCGCCTAGAAAACGGTTGACTTTTCTTATGTCCGCAAGGCTTCCGGTATATTCGTGCAGGTTATCATTCTCAATGGGGAGGTCTATCAGCTCCGGGCTTCGCCTCCGCTCAGGCAACAACGACATTATCATCGAAAGATCTTTCTCTGGAGGGTAGGCGATGCGGGATTGGTTCCTTGAGAATCATAATAGTACTAATTATAGCATGTACAAATTGTGATTTTTTCAGATCAAGGGGGACCACATACTTTTTTATCCGCATGACAATCAGCTAAGATTTCCTCATGCTGATTCTTATGCAAGCAGCTTTCAAAATGGTGATTCGGCGGCTGAAATTGGGTTTCCTGTCCGAGAAGACGTGTTTGACTGAACAGGCGAATCCTGCGGTAATTAAAAAAGCCATAGTTCTAGCACTTGGCGTCATATCCCGCAGGTAAGCCAATCCGGTGAAATCGCAACGAACCTGAGTTCTTTATGGACAGATGCTGCGGATTTGGGGTTAACGTGTATCAGGTGCAAGGAAAGGTGACTGAGATAATTCCCCCGGCTCAAGGATCTGTGCTGTTTGTCACAAGAAGACGGCAAGGATAGAATTTTCATCTGCTTTCGGTATGGTATACTGAAAATTAGTTGGCGCTGCTCGACTCTTGCAAAAAAGTACAACTACATTTCCAAGAGTGAGCATGCTGGAAACTAGGCAAGAACGTCAGGAAGAACGGCGTGATTCGACGATTGTCTGAATAATAATAACCGATTAACGAACAGGATGTTGCTTCAAGGGGAAACGCAGATGTGCGAAACCACGCGCTTAACCGCATATAGCAAGTTAATGGGATATATAAAAGTGTTTATATGCGCCACGCGGTCGGGTTATATGAATTTAAAAACAGCAGAGGGGAACGATATGAAACGGATGAAAGCAATGCCAACGATTGTTGTGATATTTGTTGCTGCTTTTTCTCTTTTACCAGCGTTTGCTGGAGCTGCCAATAATTCAGATCTGCTCGTTGATGCGGGGTGGCTTGCCGGCAAGCCTAACGTGGTTATAGTGGATGTAAGGGCCAGCGATGCGTACCTGAAGGTGCACATTGCCGGTGCGATAAACATAGACGTGAATGACCTCCAGACCAAACCCGATGCTATCATGTTTCCTGTCGCCCGGGAGGAGAAGATACTCGGGGAGAAAGGCCTTGATATAAACAGCAATGTTGTTTTGTACGGTGCCGGGAGGGAAATGGCATATCTGGAATTCTGGATGTTTGATTATCTGGGGATGACCAAGATCCATATCTTAAACGGCGGTCTAGAAGAATGGAAGGGGGAGCTTTCAACCGAAGAGGTAAAACTTCCGTCTACCGTATTCAAAGCAAAACCCGATCCGTCAAGATATGCCACAACTACCTATGTTCGCGCGCACCTCAGGAAGCCGGATGTCGTACTTCTTGACGCCCGTACTGCCGGTGAATATCAGGGGACGGATGTGAGGTCATTACGGGGCGGGCATATCCCCGGAGCTATAAACTTGAATTATGCGGAGAACTTCCAGAACGACACGACGAATCTCAAATCCATTGAAGAATTAAAAAAGATGTATGCAAAAATAGACCCCAAAAAGGAGGTAGTTACTTATTGCCAAACTGGAACCAGGGCGGCAAATTCCTATTTTGTACTGCGAGAACTGGGTTTTCCGAAGGTCAGGGTCTATGATGCATCATGGATTGAATGGGGAAGTAACTCTAGCCTTCCCGCCGATGATGTGAGCTACTTTAATTTTGTTTCCGTCTTGAACTCAATTAAAGAACTGCAAAGGGAAATAACGGATCTCGAAGAAAAGCAGGCTGCGGGCGTGAAATAACAAAAAATGAAGCGGCTTGAATATTAGAAATTACGTCTCTCCCCGAGGATGGGGTTATCGTACCTGTCGTTAATTAATTTTTGCCTCCTGCAAGTTCTCCTTGTGTGGTTTTACGTGCGATGAGAAAGAGCCTTTTAAATGGATAGAGAATTCGCCCGTCGCTTTGAGGATGGTACTGTTCTTGAGAGGCAGTTAATACTGTCTGCTCGAATTCCCCCCTAGAATCATCGGTCGGCAGGCTCTCGAGAAAAGGTTTCATCGCGGTGCTCTTATACCACTCAACAAGATTTTGGTGGGATTTCAAAATGTGATAGTAAGTCGTTTCCCAAAGGGTGATGTCCTTCGTTAAGGAAACGAGCTGCTCATAATAATATGTGGCATTATGGTGCGTTATCAGCCCGTCGCAACCAGAGGTGAACGTACTCCATTTACTGTTCTGGGCAACTTTCAATATGATTTTGTATAAAGGCGATTCGTAATTAGCAGGCACCTGGATCGCCAGTATCCCGTTGTTCCTTACTATTTGGAACAATCGCGAAATTAACCTCGGGTGATCAGAGATCCATTGTATAGCCGCATTGGAAAAAACAATATCATATGCCCGGTCAGTTTCCACTCTTGAAGCATCCCCTATCACCCATGTTTGACCAGGATAATCCGTGCGCGCTCGTTCTATCATCTTAACGGATTTGTCGAGGCCGACGATGTCGGCGTAAGGCCATCGCTTGCGCAGGACCTGGGTACTGTTTCCTGGGCCGCAGCCTATATCGATAATAGATTCGGGATCGGCCAGGGGAATTCGTAACACGAGGTCTATGGATGGCTGCGTTCTTTCTTGCTCAAACTGCAGGTACTGTTCTGGATCCCAATTGTGCATTGCAACCCTTCCGTTATTCCAGACAGCTCTGTCAATTGTACTGCAATCGCTGCAATCAAAAAAGTGATGAACACTGCAGGGCAAACAGCATCGAAGGCGCCGGTTCTATAAAACAGGGGACTTGAAAATATTTTGTGATTAAATTGAGATTTTAAGCTCAGGGGATATATGTGTCAAATAATATCTTCCAGAGAAGACCTCCGCCAATCGCCGGCTGAGGGAAAGGGTACCGCGGAGGAGGTGGACGGTTCTCGGTGTTCGGTCCGGGAGGTTCAAATTATAAAGCAATTGCGGAAACTGATCTTCCCAGGGATGGTGCCTAGGATTATGGTCGCTGTTGTTTCATGCATGACTCGATTGGGCAAGCATTGCGCAAACAATTCAAAATTTATGCTGCAATTTCACGAAGATTATGCTGTCGCGGGCTATAGGATGTGCTTTCCCGCCGTACACTGCCTCTTATTAGTCATTTTGTCGCAATAGAAAGCGGAGCAGCACCGGCACCCACTGAAATATCGAGGCCAGTTTGACGCCACCAAAGCTTGTTAAACCGGTTACGGTGGTACGAATCCGCTTGATATCGTCCTGCAGATCTGCGACCTCGGTCTTAATACGCTTCGCATCCGCGGCAAGACTTTCGATTGCGGCCTCGCGTAGGGCCCCAGCGTCATCAACTTCAGGACCGAGGTGCAGATGACCTGCAACACCGACCGCCACCACGGCCAGCACAATATCGACGATGGCGACCATGAGAGCGGCAACGGCATTATCAAGACGCGGCGCGAGGTACAGATAGAGGGCGATATTCAGCATGACCGTAGCCAGAAAAACTAGAAGAACGGCTGCGATGTAAAACGCTCCTTGCCGGACGGTGTGACGCAATTGGAGGCGAAACAGGATTAACTCCGCCTTCAGTAATAGGTGCAACTTTACCAGGATCTCATCCATATTTCTACCCCTTGCGACTGAGCAGTCGACCCATGAGGACCCCGAGCGCAAAGATCACGAGTGCTGTCTTGGCGGGTACGTCCTTGAACTGAAAGTCCAAACCTCCCATCAGTTCCTCAGCCTGTTTTATCAAGTCCCGCAGCCAGGTTCCCGCCTCTCCTTGGGTTTCTTCCTGAGGTCCCTGCCCCGGCTCCTCTGAGGCGCCCTGCGTGTCTGCATGGCCTTTGGCTGCCTCAAGCGCCTGCAGCTGTTTTTTCAACTCCTTTATCTCCTGCATGATGTCAAGATCTGACATGGCTCATGTTCTCCTTCCTGATTTCCATAAGATCCTCTTGCAAGATTATCATAGATAGTGACATCGTGGCAAGGGAATCTCCTTTTTTAATCATTTTTTGCATTACCGTGCGTTGTTGGCTTCGGCATCCAAATCCGGCTTATCCCAGCTATAATTAAGAATATCAAAGTAAGTACCCATGTACATTTCTCATGTCACCTTAATATCAAAACTATAAACGTTATATTACCCATCTGTTTGGCGCGAAAGCCTCCTAATGTATAGTGCAAGGCGAACGAAAAGAATTTAAGAACGCATAAAGATCCGAGTTACTGGCAGAATTGACCATCCCGAATCATTCTGATATCCAGACCGTCATGCGAGGGGGGGGAATATGGATTTCCTTAAGAGCTTAGGCATTGAGAACCGGAATTCAGGGGCGTCTACCGGCAAATGGTGGGACAGGGAAAACAACGGCGTTATACTGGATATCGTTACTCCGGTAGACGGCAAGACCGTCGCGGCTATAAATCAGGTTTCCACGCAGGCATATGAAAAGGTAGTACGGACTGCCCAGTCTGCATTTGCCGTATGGCGCGCAGTCCCGGCACCGAAGCGGGGCGAGATTGTCCGGCAGATCGGGCTCAAGCTCCGGGCCGTCAAAGAACCGTTGGGCATGCTGGTCTCCTATGAGATGGGCAAGTCCCTTCAAGAGGGGCTGGGCGAGGTGCAGGAGATGATCGATATTTGTGACTTCGCGGTAGGGCAGTCGCGGATGCTATACGGTTTCACTATGCATTCTGAGAGGGGGCTGCACCGGATGTACGAGCAGTATCATCCGCTGGGGCCTGTCGGCATAGTGACATCTTTCAATTTTCCCGTGGCGGTGTGGTCCTGGAATGCCATGATCGCTGCGGTGTGCGGTGACGTGACAATCTGGAAACCCTCGTCCAAGGTCCCACTTTCGGCCATTGCTGTGCAGAAAGTCCTTACCGAAGTGATGATAGAGAATAACCTGCCTGACGGGATTTTCTCCCTCGTAATCGGCCAGGGCTCCACCATCGGCGAGGCGCTGCTTGGTGATCGACGAGTTCCGCTCATCTCCTTCACTGGCTCGGTGCCTGTGGGCCGCCATGCAGCCGAGGTTGTGGCAAAACGACTGGGGAGGACCATCCTGGAACTTTCCGGCAACAACGCAGTCATCCTGACTGAGTTCACGGACCTTCCGCTTGCCCTTCGTGCTGTCGTGTTCGGTGCTGTCGGGACGGCAGGCCAGCGCTGCACAACCATACGCAGATTGATCGTTCATAATGCGGTCTATGACAGGGTTCGGGAGGCACTGATAAAAGCCTATGAAGGGCTTCGCATCGGGAATCCGCTGGATGAAAAGAATAATGTCGGACCGTTGATCGACAGGGACGCTGTCGCTGCTTTTACCGAGGCCCTAGCAAAGTGCCGTGAGCAGGGGTGCCGCCTGGTTTACGGCGGAAAGGTGCTTAGGGGGAGTGGATTTGAGTCGGGCTGCTATGTGGTCCCCGCAATCGTTGAGGCGGAGAACCATTTTCCCATCGTTCAGGAGGAGACCTTCGGTCCGCTGCTCTATCTCATACGATACAGCGGCGACGTGTCCGAGGCAATTGCCCTGCAAAACGACGTGAAGCTTGGCCTCTCATCTGCCATTTTCACCACCGACCTGAGGCAGGCAGAGGCGTTTCTCTCATTCGCGGGCTCCGACTGCGGCATTGCGAATGTCAACGTCGGCACCTCGGGTGCCGAGATCGGTGGTGCCTTCGGGGGCGAGAAGGAAACGGGCGGTGGCCGGGAATCTGGCTCCGATGCTTGGAAGGCCTACATGCGCCGCCAGGCGGTTACCGTCAATTACGGCACCGAGCTGCCCCTGGCCCAGGGGATAAAATTCGATACATAAGGCATGAATCAATACAAGATTTTAAATCTTGGTGAAATTTAACGACAATGTTTATAATACAGGAACATGGTGCGTATTTGAAATTGTGCTCGGGAATTGATGTCTGTTCTGAATCTGGAGGTGGCGGTGATTGAACCCAAAAACGTGAAAGCAACCCTGTCCAGGCATCTTTTGGCGGAGGGATTCGACATGATCTTTGATGAGAAAAAATCGAGCGGAAGCTGGCTCGTGGACAAGCGCAACGGTGACCGCTACCTCGACTTCTTCTCCATGTACGCATCCATGGCGGTGGGCTACAACCATCCACGTCTGGTCGAGGCACGGAACCAGCTGGGGCTCCTGGCAATCAACAAACCGTCTAATTCTGACGTGTACTCGACCGCCTTTGCGGAATTAGTCGAGGTCTTTTCCCGAATAGGCATCCCCGCCCATCTTCCCCACGTATTCTTCATAGATGGGGGCACGTTGGCCGTGGAAAACGCCCTTAAGGCCGCCTTTGATTGGAAAGTCCGAAAAAATCTCAGTCGAGCAGAAGGACGCGAGGTTGGGACCAAGGTCATCCACTTCCAGCAGGCCTTTCACGGCCGGAGTGGTTACTGCCTCTCTCTCACGAACACTTTCGATCCCCGAAAGACCAAGTTTTTCCCAAAATTCCCCTGGCCGCGCATTATCAATCCGAAAATCACTTTTCCGCTCACTGCGGGAAATTTGGCGGCAGTCCGTAAATGCGAGGGTGAGGCCCTTGATGAAATCCGCCGCGCCATCGACCAGGAGGGCGGGGACATAGCGGCCCTGATTATCGAGCCGATCCAGGGCGAAGGCGGGGACAACCATTTCAGGCCGGAGTTCTTCCGGGCCCTTCGCATGATCTGCGACGAGCGAGAGATCATATTCATCCTGGATGAGGTCCAGACCGGCGTGGGCCTTACCGGGAGATTCTGGGCTTACGAGCACTTCGATGCAAAGCCGGACATCCTTGTGTTCGGCAAGAAGGCACAGGTATGCGGGATACTCGCCTCCCGTCGCGTTGAGGAGGTGGGCTGCCACGTGTTCAGTGAGCGTAGCCGCATCAGCTCGACCTTCGGCGGCAACCTCGTGGACATGGCCCGATTTACTCATATCCTTCGCATCATCGCGGAGGAACGGCTGGTTGAAAACGCACGCGTCCAGGGGGACCTCCTGCTCCGTGAACTGCAGACGCTGGCTGCGGAGTTCCCCGACATCATTTCCAATCCTCGAGGCCGGGGACTGATGTGCGCCATGGATGCGCCGGACAGCGGGACGCGGGACAGACTCCTCATTGCCTTCCTGCAGGAAAAACTGCTGATCGTGGGAAGCGGCGAGCGAAGCATCCGTTTTCGCCCCCATCTCGTTGTTACAGAAGACGAGATTTTGCAGGGAATCGGGATTATTCGTGGTGTTTTGAAAAATGGCAACTTTGCCAGGATTGAGCTTACTGCGGACGCCTGCCCCGGGGGCGGGACATGATACGCGCCATGGAAAAACTTCAGGAACTCGTGCAGGGACATGTGCTAACCGGCCAGGATGCCGTGCGGAAATATTCCCGGGACCAGAGCATCTATGAGATCAGGCCAATGGCAGTGGTTCTTCCCGAACACATTGAGGATGTGAAAAAGATCGTTGAATTTGCACGAGGGGAAGGCCTGCCTGTCACTGCCCGCGGCGGAGGATCGGGCCTTGCCGGAAGCGCACTGGGCCACGGGCTCGTCATGGCCCTGCCACAAAATGAATTCTGGGACAGTATTAGCGGCTTTTCAGAGACTCACGGCGCGGCGCGGGTCTCAGCCGGGGCAGGGGTAAATCACAGTGATCTCCAGATGTTTCTCAAGGAAAGAGGTTATTTTCTTCCGGCCGATGTCACAAGCGCCAAAATCAGCCGTGTAGGCGGCAACATTGCCACCAAAGCGAGCGGTCCCCACGCGCTCAAGTACGGATCCATAGATCGCTTTGTGGAGTCCTTAGAATTCATCACCGCGGAGGGAGAGCTGGTGGACACCGCCGATGAATTGACGATACCAGGACGGATCGCAATGAGGCTTGCGGACCTTGAGAGAAGGATCCGGGGGGACGCGGTGGCGTGGAAATTTCTTGAATCGCGGAAGGGGTTGAAAACAGCTAGTGGCTACAACCTCTTCGCCTTTGTGAAAGAACTCTCTGCAGGAGAACGGATTGCGCAGCTTCTGGTCGGCAGCGTCGGGACGTTGGGGTTGATCACGAGAGCAAGTCTTCGGGCCGAAGTCCATGAGCCTGAGCGGGCTGCCATCCTTCTCTATTTTGACGACCTGGAACAGGCCGGAAGGGCCGTCTGGTTCTTGCGGGAGTTGGATATCGCCGCCATAGAACTGATCAGCCGGGAGACCCTCCGCATTATCCGCGAGCGCACGCTATTACCCCACGTCCTGTCCATTGACGCCAATGTGCTGCTGATGGAGCTGGCAGGCACCGACCTACGGAGCCGGATTGAACAGATCACCATGCACATTGGGCGAAGCGATCTTAAAATGAGTATGCCGCCTGCTGCCATAGCCGAGAGCGAGATCGAAAATCTCTGGGATGTACGAAAACGGATTTTGTGGCTGATCGAACACCCAAAACGAGGCCTCCGTGCACTCGCCGTAGTCAATGACGTGGCTGTCCCCCTCCCGCGTTTGGCGGAGTTCATCGGCGACGCGCAGAAGGTATTCGCCGCGCACAGGATGACGGCGCTCATATACGGTCACGCCGGAAACGGGAACCTCCATCTGAGGCCGCTCTTTGATACGACCCTGCCGGATCTCGCGGGACGCGTCCGGCGGCTTGCGGATGATGTCTACGAAGTGGTGTTCCGTTATAATGGCACCGTGACTGCCGAGCATGGCATGGGAAGGTTGCGGGCGCCCTATCTGAAAAGGGAGTGGGGCGATGTGCTCTATACTTATATGCGGGAAGTCAAGACCATCTTCGATCCGCAAGATATATTCAATCCGGGGGCTATGTTCAACGACGAGCCTATTACCGACAACATGAGGCTGGATCTGTTGGAACCTTGAGCGGGAACTCGCGCACAGCCACGGTCCCCGCGGTGCATAAAAACAGTAAGCTGGACATACAGGTGAACATGACTTCATGTTTTTCAGGCCGTGAATCCTGAACTTCGTTACTTACGGTAAGCGACGAAGTCGCTAGTCATTAAAACATCCTGACATAGAGAGGAAACTATGAAACTCGAAAAAGGATTCTATTGGGAACGGCAAGCCGAAGCAGAAAAGGCGTGTGTTGACCTTCTCGACGACTATAAGCGGAAGAACTCCGTTCTTGGGCGTTTTGAGCAGAAACTCATCCTCCGAACCAGCTCTCGACTGCTTGATTGGGTGGACCACATTCTTGTCCAGGACACAAAACGAATGAGGGAAAAACTTAACGACGTTGGATTCGTGAAACACACGGGCACAAGGTATGAGGCAATGTACCATCCCGGCGCGCTCTTGCCAAGGATAGTTCTCGCTGGACAGAACTCCGGTATGGACCAGGGTGTGGCCTTGCGAGTGGAAAGCATCAGCGATTTTCTGCAAGCAAACGGGTTCCGCGCCGGGATCGAGGGCGGACCTTTCGGCCCCTATCGGCGGGCCGTAGTAGGCATGGAGGGGGGGGTCGGCATGATGGTTGTGGAACGCAGAGGGACCATGGATTATGACCCTGCTTCCCTATCCGATGGCCATCTCCGGAACTATCTGGAAGGAGTGGAGGCGTGGCAAAACAGGCCGCGGCACGGCGAGACCGAAGACGACACCTTCAGGGGAATCTTTCGGATCGCGGATCGCCTTGTTTATCAAGTGGGAGCGGACATGGCTGCCTCCATCGTCTGCCAATGCGAGCGGGTTTACTGGCTATCCCGAAACTTCGCGGCCCGAATGCAGCGAGCACGCCACGACACGCTCGGATTGGGATGGGCTAATCACGACCATCACACGTTTCGCAGTTCGCGACGAAATTTTTTCAGGCTTGTGGACCTCTTCACCAGACTGGGGTTCCAAAACCGGGAGCGGTTTTATGCCGGCGCGGAAGCGGGCTGGGGTGCCCAGATTATGGAAAACGTAGCGGCCGGGCTCGTTCTTTTTCTCGATGTAGATCTGGTGCCCAACGAAGTGGCTACGGAGTTTTCCAAGGAGGAACTCAAGGATTTAGACCAACTCAGCACGGTGGGATTGTGGTGCGCTCTCCATGGCGACTCCATCCTCCACGCCGGGATGCACCATTTTGCCGCCCGGTTCGATTTTGACCGCCTGATCGCGGACCTTGCCCGCTTGGGCGTCGGATACATGGCACCGTTCAGCAACTTCCCTTATTTCAAACAGGCATTCAGCGTTGCCGAGCGATGGGAGGTAGATTCGGCGAGAGTGGAGAAGCTAACCAGGGAAAAATCCATCACCAATGAACAGGGCGAGCTGTTCCTCAATCAGGGAGCAGTTGGCAGCCACCTCGAGAACATCGAACGGAGGGAAGGATATAAAGGATTCAACAGAAAGAATGTGAGCGCCATTATCCGGCAGACAGACCCGAGAAGGAACATGGCAACGGACGGCAATTGATATCCTCCCCAGCCTGAAGGCCTGGGATTCCCAAATCAGGCTCTGCCAATGCTCCGAGCCACTATGTTCGCAGATGCGGCAGTGATGTTTGCCACGTCAAAATCAAAATGCTGTCCAAAACAAGCTTTATCTTGGACGGGTATGGAATGTGATCCAAAATGTGGCTTTTTTGTATGAAGCCATAATGAAAGGGAAATCGTTGAGATTACGCGGAAGTTCCTGGAGTGCCCCAAATGCTAGCGCCGTGAGGCTGCATGAGTTATTTGAGACGGGATTTATCCTCTCCCATCCCGAGTGCTTTCAGTATCTCGCTCACCGAATCTGACCGGTTCATGGTGTAAAAGTGGAAGTAGTTCACGCCGTGTTTTTTCAAATCAACGCACTGTTTGACCGCGAATTCCACACCCAGCTTCCGGATTTCCTGGGGCATGTCCATCACCGGCTCCATCCTGTCCAGGATGTCCTGCGGCACGGATGTGTTGCAGAAACCAGCAAACTCCTTAATTTTTCTGCAGTCGATGATCGGCATAATGCCCGGCAGAATAGGGATCGTGATGCCGATCCTCTCTGCCCGCTCCATGAACTCGTAATAGTAACGGTTGTCGAAGAACATCTGGGTTATGCCGAAATCAGCGCCCGCGTCGATTTTTTGCTTCGTATACTCCATGTCCTTCTCAATGCTCGGCGATTGGCCATGACCTTCGGGGTATACGGCAACGGCAATGGAAAAATGGCCGTCTTTTTTGACGAACTCAACTAAATCCCGGGCATAGTTGAACTCTCCCCGCGCTGGGTCGAAATCAGGTGCGTTCTTCGGCCTGTCTCCGCGAAGTGCAAGGATGTTTTCGATGCCGTGGTCATGGTAATCCCTCAGGAGAGCATCCATAGACGCCCTGGTCGCGCCAATACACGTGAGGTGGGACATTACAGAGAGATCCGTTTCCTGTTTTAGCCACTGGAGCGTGCTGCTGGTCCTATCCTGGGTCGTACCGCCTGCGCCGTAAGTCACAGAAACATAGAATGGATCATAGACGCTCAAATCCCTCACAACCTTCATGAACGCGTCTTTCCCTTCTGTCGACTTCGGCGGGAAAAATTCTAGAGAAATCCCCTGTTTTAGCTCTTCAAATTTGTCGCGTATTCTCATATTTTAATAATAATCTAAAAAAGACCCAATTTGGGGTTGTTTTTCTGAGCTGCAGAAAGTGGTAAAATTCATTATGTATCGGAATTGCAAGAATTCGTAATTATTATAATTATCGAGAAACGGAGGTGAGCAACATACTGCTCATCAATGGATTGAATACAGAAGAACTTACGGGGCCGGCTCATGGATCGGCACAAAAGCAATCTTGACAGAAGAAATGCACCGTGTTATGAATTCGTCAGAGAGCAATTGTTCCATGGTGCATGCAAAAGAAATCCAGCCAACCGCTCTCCTTGTTTTTTATTGTGCTTATACGAAGGGAAGAGCAGCGTTCTTGAACGCTGAATCGTTTGAGGGAGCTTCAAGATGGGAACAGGGACTGAGAATATCAGAACACGAAAAGAATTTGCTATCGACAAAAAATTATACGAAAGCATCATGGACGGGATTACGTCTGGTGTCTGGGTGGCGGACAAGAATAACGTCATCTACTATGCGAATAAAGCAATGGAGATGATAGCAGGAGTGACGCAACAGAAACTGATCGGGTCAAAGGTCTTCCCTAATAACGCGGAGCATGCGACAAAGGAATTTAGGCTCCACTACGATGAGGCGCAGGAGACTCTTCGGCCGGTGTATTATTCCGGGGCCTCCATCCTTACGTCGGCGGGAAAGCAGACATACCAGTCGGGGTGGCTGATTCCGAAGATGAAAAAAGGATCTTACGACGGCATGATCTGCACGGTTGAGGATATTACAAATGAGAAACAGACAAGGAAAGCGCTAAAAGAGAGTGAAGCCAAATATCAGCAGCTTGTGGAAAGCGCCAACAGCATTATTCTGTGGATGGACAGCAAAGGTGTTATTACGTTCATTAATCCTTTTGCACGAAATTTATTCGGTTACGGCGAGCAGGAGATTATTGGTAAAAATATCTTGGGAACTATCGTGCCAGCAACGGAAAGCACCAGGCGGAATATGGAGACCATGCTGCAAAACATCGGGAACAATCCCGAGCAACATTCGAGCACTGAATATGAGATAATCCGGAAGAACGGAGACACTGTCTGGATATCCTTGTCGAACAAGGCGCTCTTCAGCGATAGTGGAACAATGAGCGGTATCCTCTGCATAGGCAATGATGTAACGATCCAGAAGCACCACGAAGCCCTTCTGACAAAGTGGAGCAGTGAGCTGGAAGAGAGAGTGAAGCTCGGCACCCTGCAGCTCAGCATTGCGAACGAGGAGCTCCAGCAGGAGATCGTCGAGCGCAAATGGATGGAGCAGAGCCTGCGGAAATCGGAAGAAAAATACCGTCTCGTGGTTGAGTATGCGAATGAAGGCATCCTGATAACGCAGGATAATTACTTCCAGTATTTGAATCCCAAGGCGGTAAAGATTTTGGGGCATCCCAAGGAAGAACTCACAGAAAGGCCATTCACCGATTTCATCTATCCCGACGACAGGGCGATGGTGACGGAGCGGCATCTGAAGAGAATCAAGGGGGACAGTGTACCGCATTATTATTCCTGCAGAATCGTGGATGGTGAAGGGAACACCAAATGGCTGGAGATCAACTCGGTCCTGATCACATGGATGGGCAGGCCCGCCACGCTCGCCTTCTTCAACAACATCACGGAACGAAAGAAGGCCGAGGAGATGCTGCGACTGACAGAATCGGCGATTCAGCAGGCGGGAGACTCTGTCGTCATTACAACGGCGAACCCTGTACGCTCTTCATCACGCATCGTTTTTTTCAATCCGGCTTTTACCAAAATGACGGGATATACGGCGGAAGAAGTTACTGACAAGCTCTCGCTTTTCCAGGGGCCGTTCACCGACGTCACGCAGTGGAAAAAGCTGGAGTCCGGTACATCGCAGAGCAAGGCCTTTTATCTTGAGACGGTGGCCACCCGGAAAGACGGAACGCAGTTTAATATGGAATGGCAGATTACCCCTCTGCGAGATGAAAGGGGAAAGGTCACTCATTTTGTCTCGGTCCAGCGGGACATAACCGAGAGGAAAAAGATCGAGGGGCAGGTTCACGCCTACCAGGAGCAGCTGCGGCTCCTGGCCTCGGAGCTGCTGCTCGCCGAGGAGCGGGAGCGAAGGCGCATCGCCATGGACCTTCACGATAATATCGGGCAGATGCTCGCCTTAACGAGGATCAAGCTCGGGGTACTCAGAAAATCGCTGTCCCGGGACGTCCACGAGGATGCCGTTAGCGGCATCGTTGAGCTCATCGATCAGTCGATCAGTTACACGAAATCCTTGTCCTTTGAGCTGAGTCCGCCGCTTCTGTATGATATCGGCATCGAAGCGACAATCGAATGGCTCGCAGAACATATGCAGAAACAGCATTACATTCTGTTCTACTGCAAAAATGACGGCAGCCCCAAGCCCTTGATGCGGGATGTCAGCATTCTCCTGTTCCAGACCGTGCGGGAGCTGTTCATGAATATTGTGAAGCACTCCCAGGCGCACCAGGTGAATGTCGGCATCAGCCGCGAAGCCGATGACATTAAAATCGTCGTCGAAGACGACGGGATCGGATTCGATGCTTCGAAGATCGACACAAGCAGGACCTTTGGATTCTTCAGTATTCGGGAACGGTTAAAGTACCTTGGTGGCTCCCTGTCAATTGATACAGTGCCCGGCAGGGGCACTCGGGTTACAGTAACCTCACCTCTTGGCCAAAAAGATGTGAGGGAAGGAGTATCGTTATGAAACTCAAGGTCCTTCTGGCCGACGACCACGTTATGATGCGCGGCGGCCTTCGAATGTTACTCGAGCAGAATCCGGAACTTGCGGTAGTTGGAGAAGCCGAGGACGGCAGGGAGACAGTCCGTTTAGTCAGAAAACTGTCGCCGGACGTGGTAATCATGGACATTGCCATGCCCGATATGAACGGCATCGAAGCCACGCGCCAGGTTCTTGAAGGGCATCCCGGCATTAAAGTGATTGCGCTCTCCATGCATTCCGAGCGGCATTTCGTATCGGAGATGCTGAAAGCCGGGGCTTCAGCCTATCTCCTCAAGCAATGTGCCGTCGATGAACTTCTCACTGCCATCAAGACGGTGATGAAGAACCAGACCTATCTCAGCTCCTGCATTTCCGGTATAGTTGTAGACCATTTTGTGCGCAATGCATCGAAATCGGAGTCTACCGCATTCTCCCACCTGACCGACCGGGAGCGGGAGGTTCTCCAGCTCATGGCCGAAGGAATGACCTCCAAAGCGATAGCCAGTCAGCTGAATCTGAGCATCAAGACCATCGAAAGTCACCGGATGAATATAATGGAAAAGCTCAATATCCATACCGTCGCTGAATTGACGAAATACGCGATCCGCGAAGGACTGACCTCACTTTAGCACACTCCGATGCTGCTCAGCGCAACGCTGGCAATTACCCCGTACAACTTTCTTTGTATCCAAGTACCTTTCACTTCATCAGTATTTCTCCTCCCCTAAAATCAGGGTTCTCCCTATTTGTTTTCCACTGGCAAAAAGATACATTAATGATCATACGAAGCAGTGTTCCCGGTCAAGCCCGGACCTGCTCACAAAAGCAATCATAATATGCAAACAAAAGACAAAGAGAAAGGAGTTTATATGGCAAACAAACTGACACCGAGGGAGAGGGTGCTGAAGTTACTTCATGGGGAACAGGTTGACCGTCCTCCCATCTTCAGTGGAATGGGAAACGTCATCAAGCCGGTATTCGATAAATACGGGATCCTATTTTCAAAGGTTCACCGGGACCCTGAACTCATGGCAAAAGCAGCTGGAGGGATGTACCGCGAGTACGGTTTTGAAGGCGCCGTCGTACCTTTCGACCTCGGAGTCGAGGCAGAAGTGCTTGGAGCGAAGCTAAATTTTTACGATGATGTCGAAGGCATCCTGTATCCGACCGTGAAAGAAAAGTCCGTGAAGGATGCGAGTGACGTACACATTCCCGACGATCTTGCACATGCCGGCAGGTTGCCGGTGGTGGTCGGCGCGATAAAGGCTCTGCGCAGGGAGCTGGGAAACGACGTGGCCATCGGGACTTATGTTCTCGGACCCTTTACCCTCGCCGGCCAGGTCAAGGAGCTCGATGCCCTCTACGAAGAATCTTTTCTCGAGCCGGAAAAGACCAGCAAATTGCTGGAGAGGCTCTCTGATTTCATCATCCGGATCTTCAAGATCTACCAGGCTGCGGGAGCGGACTATTTCACTCTCAGAGAAATGGGAGGAACTTCGGATGTCATGAGTCCTAGGAGCTTCAAGAGCCTTATTAAACCTCATTTGCAGAGGATACTCTCTGAGATGCCCCGGCCCAGCATTCTTCATATCTGCGGAGACACGAACGCCATCATAATCGACATGGCAGAGTGTGGGGCCGATGCGGTCAGCGTGGACCACAAGAACTGTCTGACTGAGACAAGACAGAAGCTGGGGCCGAAAGCCATTATCCTGGGCAATTTCGACCCCATCAAGGTCCTCCACAAGGGAGCAGCTAAAGATGTGGGCCCCGCCGTCATCGAATCTATCAATGGCGGGGCGAATGCTGTATGGCCCGGTTGTGACCTGTGGCCTGAGGTGTCGAAGGAAAATATGGAAGCGCTTATGAATGCTTTGAAAGAAATCAACGTAAAGGTCGCCTGACCGGAAGGTATGGAACTAATCCAATGCGGCTCGTGCAAGTGGCGGGATGGCTCGGCTCGGGGAAGACGACCCTGATTATAGCCCTCAGTAAGGGGCTTTCTCAAAAGGGTGTTAAGGTCGCTGTACTCGTGAACGAGATCGGCGCAATTCCAGTAGACGGCAGAGTGATCCAGGACTATGGTCTCACGGTGAAGGACCTCGGAGGGGGCTGTATCTGCTGTCAAATGGCAGGCAGCATGATGAAGACGCTGAGACTCCTTCGGGAAGGACCGAATCCCGATGTTGTCATTCTCGAGCCCTCGGGCATCGCGGTGCCGCATGCGGTCAAGGAAACGATTCTCTCTACGTCGCCATCCAGAGAGATAACCCTTGGCCCGACAATCGTGCTATTCGACACCACGCGCGCAACAAAGCTCTTGGGCTATGAAACGTTACAAAGAGTCATCACCACCCAGTTAAAAGACGCTGATATCATCGCGCTTAGCAAAAGCGATGCGATAGCGGGTGAGGCTTTTGCGAAGGCAGGTGAATCGGTTCGAGCTATCAACCCTCGCGCGCAGATCATCCGCCTGTCGGTGACGAACGGTGACGGGATGGCGGCACTCACTCAGGCGGTGGAGGAGATGGCCATACAGGCATGAACAACCTTCGGATACATCCTCTTCATGAGGGCACGAGCGCCTATGCGACGGCCTGTTTCCTGTCGAGAGGAGGCAATATGGATAGCGCAGAGCTGCGCAGATTTGCGGAACGGTTGATGCATGCCATCTCGTCCTCTTCGATTAAGCGGGGCGCCAAGGTGATCGGGCACATCAAGGCTTACATTGAGCACCAGGATGGTTTCCTCCATGCCCATACCGTCGGAGAACCGGGAGACATCACCGTCGACGGCAGGGACGCAGGCCCGGTGGGACGGTTCAAACTCGTCGTGAATGCTATCATCTTCGGGCTCTCTGAGGAAGCGGTTAAGAACGCCGCGGATGAAGCAATCCGGGAAACTGCGGCCCTTTTCGATCTCGTGTGGGAGCCGGCCGGTTTATCAGGGGAATAAAAAAGGAGAAAGATCACCATGCGAGATACCATCCATCAAATACCGCTCGAGATCAACATGCAGGATTATCGGGTCATGAAGGAACCTTTTTATCTTCCCGTGCAGGACGAGGTGAAACTCTTCGAGATCGCCTATGAAAACAAGCTACCGTTGATGCTGAAAGGCCCCACGGGCTGCGGCAAGACAAGGTTCCTTTCCTACATGGCGTATAAACAGGGCCTTCCCCTTATCACGGTGGGATGCCATGAAGACCTTACCGCCAGCGATCTTGTCGGCCGATATCTCCTCGATGGGGCCTCCACGCGCTGGCAGGATGGCCCGATAACCCTTGCGGTCAAACATGGCGGGATCTGCTATCTCGACGAGATTGTTGAGGCGAGGAAGGACACCACGGTACTTATCCATCCCCTGACTGATGACAGGCGGGTCCTGCCGATTGAGAAGCGGGGTCAGATCATCGAAGCGGCGGACAATTTCATGATCGCCATTTCCTACAACCCCGGTTATCAGACGGTGCTCAAGGACCTCAAGCAGAGCACCAAGCAGCGCTTTATTTCGATCGATTTCGACTACCCGCCTGCACAGATTGAAGAAGAGATCATCGTCCACGAGAGTGGCGTAGACCGAAACAATGCAGCGGTTCTTAGGAAGATCGCGGAAAAATTCCGCGCCATGAAGGGGCGGGGACTGGACGAAGGGGTAAGCACGAGGCTCCTGATCTATGCGGGGGTATTGATCCTGAAGGGAGTCGATCCCCGGCGGGCAAGCAGCGTTGCCCTCATAAAACCGATCACCGACGACCCGGAGATCCAGAAGACACTGGAAGAGATCGTCGCAGCGGTCGTGTAGGCGGATGACCTAATGAGAGAGAATGGCATGGAAACCGGGCAGGCAGTCATTGCGGAGTTGGAGCAAACTCTAATCGATAAGATTGGTCATGATGAGGCTGCCCTTAAAACCATTGCCAGAGTAAGGGAACTCCTCGATGAACAGGGGAGGAAAGCATACCTCCTTCTCGTTGAGTCCTTCCTTTCTGTGGACGCTCCCTTTGCGAATCTCCTGATCAGAACCGGATACGAGACGCTATCCAGCATCCAGGGGCGGTCAGACCGCCGCGAGTCCCTCGAAGCGCTCCTCGGAATGGGAAGATCGAAATGGAGCGTCGTGGAACATGCCTACCTAAAGCTGCCGCAAATCGGCAGTGTTCCGGGTGAGTTCGTTCCCCGATGGCTGGGTTGGGGCAGAAGCCTTGCCGACATCGACCAGGACGTGGCGTTGCAGTATTTTGACTCCAGTCCAGCCGTGATAGGGAACATTGGCCATGAAAGAATGGAACGCTGGGCGCTGTCCGGTCTCGCGCTGGCAAAGAAGTCATGGAAGGCGGCAAGGGAATATTTCAAGTCGAGCCCGGAAATCACCAAAAAGATGGACCTCTGCGATCTCGATCGATGGGCGCGTATCGGCATGTATCTGATTGAAAAGAGTCCCCAGATGAAAGCTGGCTATGATGCCCATAGTCTCCTCGCGCAGGGCACCGGAGCAGGCAAGTCAAAGATCATGGATTCGGCCGTCCAATATTTCAAATCGGCCCCCCAGATACTGGGAAGACTTTCCCTGGATGATCTGGAAAACTGGGTGCAGAAGGGACTCGAGATCACCGGCACCGGAAACCGGAAGGGCGAGGCATACTTCTCCCTCAGGACAAGCGCGAGCCATAAGGAGATGGATTTTCTCGTAAAGGGCATGGAGCTTAAGGACATTCATACGGTCCTCGACTCCTATGCAGAGTCCCTCATGGGACGGAAGGTGCGGATACGATCATCCTCTGTCTTTTACAAGAACCTGCCAGGGCTCGGCAGGTCATTCTCGGTGTCTGATGGATCGAGGGTTTTTATTCCGTCCCGCATGGAGATTTTCAACGAAGAAGAGCTCAATTTCAAAACCTATAAATGGGTGTTGACCCACGAACTCTCCCATCTCCTGTTCGGGACGTTTGCGATCACCCAGGACGATAGGAAGCACCTCGCACAGTTCCAAGCCGCAGTTCCGTCATTCAAGATTTTTGAATTTCTCGAGGATGAGCGTGTTGACTTTCTTATGGGACATCTTTATCCCGGTCTCGAAAAGGACAGGCAACTTATCATGAATGCGTTTGCCGCACAAATGGGCCGGAAGGACGAGCTCGGGCGGTCAGTCTTCGCGTCCGTCGGATTCCGGTTATCGGAAAAGCCGGATTCCTCGTCCCTTCGTCATAATCGTCTCAGTGGGCTCCTCTGCGAGGCGGTCTCCCGGGTGACGGTCCCGGATTGTACCATTCAAGACGTCCTTGCCCTCACCCTTAGGCTCTGCGAGGCGTGGGACGGCGCGGCCGCTTGTGAGCCCGGTGAAAGTCGGGAAACGGCAGACCGTCTCTTTTACCGCGGAGTACTCGATTTCAAGCTCGTTGAAGAGACGCGCATCGGCATGTCGAATCTGGTTGCCGGGATGGTCGAGCGTTTCCGGGAAAATAATAATGGGGCAACTCCTTTGAACATCGAGAAGGCTCTCGACAGGATCGATGAAGCCGAAGGTCCGGAATCTGAGATGCTCCTTTGGCAGATAACGGACCCCGACGGCCTGGCGGAGCTCGCCCAACAGGTGGAGAGCGAACTCGAGGAAATTGAAAAGGAGAGTCGCTTCAGAAGGACCGTGCTCTACGACGAGTGGGACAACACCCTGGAGGACTACAAAAAGGAATGGTGCCGGGTGAGAGAGATTGATATGCCCTCCACATCACTCCTGTTTTACGACCGGACGGTGCAACAGTATTACGGTATGGTCAGTCTCTTGCGGAGGCATTTCGGACTGCTTCGGCCCGACCGGATAAAACGTTATTTCCGCGAAGAGCGCGGGGATGACCTCGATATTGATGCCCTCATCGAATCGGTTGTTGAGCGCCATGCGGGGATAACCCCCTCGGACCGCGTGTACATTCGCCGCGATAAGAAACTGCGTGACGTCTCGGTTGCCTTTCTCGTGGACATGAGCTTTTCGACCGGCGAAGCGCTCCCTTCAGGAAAAAGGATCATCGACGTCGAAAGTGAAGGGCTCGTCTTGATGGCCGAAGCCCTCGAAAGCATCGGCGACAGGTGGGCGGTATACGGATTTTCCACGGAGCGGAGAGACAAGGTGGATTTCTATGTGATCCGCGATTTCGATGAGCCTTTTAACGATGACGTGAAGATGCGCTTTGAGGGCATCAAACCCATGGCACAGACGAGGCTCGGAGCGGCCATCCGGCATGCAAACCGGTTGCTTGGGCGGCAGGATTCACTGATCCGGCTCCTGATCCTTCTCTCCGACGGCAGGCCCTATGACGTCGACTACGGAGACGTGGACTACGCAGTGGAGGACACGAAAATGGCCCTTTGGGAGGGCAGGGCCAAAGGGATCAGTTCCTACTGCATCACCGTCGATAAAAAGTCCAGGGACTATCTGCCCCATATGTATGGAGAGGCAAACTACACCATCATCGACAACATCGATGCGCTGCCGATCAGCCTCCCCTTGATATATAAAAAACTTACCGTGTAGAAAGGAGAATGACCATGGAAGTCTGTTACAAATGCGGAAGAGCGGCTGAATACATTTGCCCCGATTGCGGGACGAAGGTCTGCAAGGCGCATATGGAGCTCCGGTATGCGGGACCGGACCGGGGTTTCAAGTCCCGTTATATGTGCCCGGAATGCTGGAAAGTCAAGAGGAAGATGCTGAACGAGCAAATGATAAAAGCGCAGCAGTATTTGGCGAAACAGTATTTCTTTTTTCCAGGAAAAGGTTAGGGCAGGGGTGGCATGCGGACACTGACAGCAACAGCGAAAAAAACGACGCGGGAGCGAGCGGCCGGTCGCGAAAAAATCAGACAGCTTGAATGCTTTTCGATCGAACGCGGGGCGTACCGTGCACGGGCATTTTCCGCTCGAGGGGTCGTCATCGATGAACGGGTGAGGTTGAAGTGCCAGATACCGCTCTGTCCTCACTATGGCAGAACGCTTACCTGCCCGCCCAACGTTCCTCCCTTTGAAGAATTCGTCAAAGCCGTGCGGCGTTATCAGACAGCCCTGCTCGTACAGACCCGGAGCGCACTGACTGGCGATATCGCGGTCTGCGACAGAGAGGAGGTCTTGAAATTCTTCGCGTCTCCGGGTGCGGCACAAAAGGAAAAAGGAGGTGAAAAGACTGGAACCGGCCAGAATCTTGACGCCATGAAGATCGCAGCTATTCGGCTGCACAAGCTCGTGAACGAGGTGGAACAAAAGGCCATGTCCATGGGTTTTCCCTACGCGTTGGGACTCATAGGCGGTGAGTGTATGCTGTGCCAGGAATGTGCTGGCGCGGGTTCGGGAAAGGCATGCCGGCGTCCCTATGAAGCACGGCCTTCCATGGAGGGAGTCGGGATCGATGTCATCAAGACGAGCGCCGCGGCGGGGCTGCCCTTCGAACTACCCCCGAAACAGGAGATCGTCTGGTCAGGTTTAATACTGATCGATTAAGGCAGGAGACGGTCTTGCATGGTCAAGGCTGTCTGGAAACCACATTGTTAGGTGCACAACGACCACAGGAGGCAAATATGACTGACAGTATGAACGGACTTGAAAGAATAGCGACAGCTTTCCAGATGAAGGAAGCGGACAGGGTCCCGGTTGCGCCCCTGGTATGCGGAGCGACTCATCGGGCTGCAGGTATGACATATGGCGAATGGTCACGGATGACGGATGTCGATGCAATGGTAAGAGGCCATGTAGATTCGCTGGATCTTATAGGACATGACGGCGTCGTGATGCTTGTCGATCTGTCCGTAGAGGCCCAGACTTTTGGATGCGAAGTCATTTTCCCCGAAAACGACACAGCACACCCGAATTACGATGACCCATTCATCAAAGGCCCCGAAGATTACAAAAAAATCAAGAAGATCAACCCGAGGAAAACAGGAAGAATGAAAGGCGTGATTGACCTCACATCGGGACTGTCCAAAGTGATCGGCAAAACCCATGGGATCGTGGGGTTCGTATATGGGTCCCTGGGGGTGCTGAGCATGATGCGCGGACCCGAGGCCTTCTTCATGGACTTGATGGAACACCCGAAAGAGGTCATGGATGCCGTAAATATCATGGATGAGGCGCTTATAGATTACGCCGTGGCCCAGGCCGAGGCGGGAGCACATTCTGTCTGCTATGACAACCTCTATGCATCCCAGAGCATTCTGAGCAAGGAACTTTGGGAAAAGTTCGAAGGACCATCGGTAAAGAAGGTATGCGATGCAATACGCAAGGCAGGGGCCTTCGTGAGCTTTCACAATTGCGGCAACGGCATCTACTTCGATATGACAGAAAAATGGGGAAACCCCACAGCCATCTCCCATGCCTATGTAGCCGACGATGTGGACAGCTGGGAAGAGCATAAAGCCAAGTGGGGGAAGAAGATTACCACAATTGGATGGGTGCCGCCGGGACCGGTTGCGATGCTCGGCACGCCCGAAGAAATAGAGGAGGAATGCAAGGCCGAGCTTGAGATTTTTGCAAAAGGCGGAGGATTTATTCTGTCTACGGGATGCGAGTTCGGGCCGAACGCGCCTCTCAGGAACGCAAAGAGGATCGTGGAAGCGTCCAAGAAATACGGTGTGTACCGGAAGTAGACGCAATACGGTTCCCTTTTTGCCGGGGCGGGAATGACCATCGTTTTAGCGATTGAGGAACGATAACGCAATCGGGAACCAGGCGCAAGACTCCCTGCAGCGGAGTTGCAGGATGTAAATTCTATGAGCTGAAGCAAATCACGATAAGGAGATAAAAACATGGCTACGGAAGAAAAAGAGAAAGAGCTCATCAAGAGACTTCAAGAGGCGGTGATCAACTTCAAAGTGGAGGATTCGCGGAAGGCGGCCCAGGAGGCCGTCGCGGTTGGCGCAAACGCCTATCGGATGACGATGGAGGGTCTTGCGGGAGGGATGGAGGTCGTAAGCCAGAAGTTCGACTGCCATGAGTATTTCGTGCCTGAGACCCTACTCTGTGCGAAGGCGCTTTATGCTGCGCTCGACGTCCTGAAACCTCATATCAAGGTCGAGGGAGAAGTAAAAAAAGGGCAGGTCGTTCTCGGTGTTATGCAGGGTGATGTCCACGATCTCGGAAAAAACCTCATCAAGGCCATCTTCGAGGCTTCTGGCTGGACCGTGCATGACCTTGGTCGGGATGTCCCGCTCAATAAATTCGTGGAAGAGCAGCTCAAGACTGACTCCGACATCATCATGCTCTCCGCCATGATGACGACTTCGATGGTGGGCATCAAGAAGCTAATCCCGATGATCAAGGAGAAGAACCCGAAAGTGAAGATCATGATCGGGGGCGCTCCGGTGACCGAGAAAGCTGTTGAGGAGTACGGCGCCGATACCACGGCCGACAACGCGCCGAATGCCCTCAAGGAAGCGATGAAGATGCTCGACACCCTGAGAAAGGGAAAGGCAGCATAGGAAGATAGAGGCCCTCAAACCCGCAGTTTATCCGCGAGAAGCCTGACTGTCGGGGAGCGTGCAGAAGAATGCAGGTGAGGTTATCACGCTTGGAGTTACACAGCTGACACCGCGGACAGCATGTTTGTGAGGAGGATTAAGGGGATATGGATCATACGATTATTTTTCAGCCCTCTGGCCGGCGCGGCCAGGTACCGGAAGGCACCACCATTCTCGATGCGGCGAGAAGGCTGGGGGTGGGCATCGAGGCAGTATGCGGAGAGCAGCTCGTGTGCGGAAAGTGCCGCGTCAAGGTGATGGAGGGGAATTTCCCGAAGGAAGGCATAACATCCTCCATGAGTCACCTGAGTGGGCTTGACGAGAAGGAGATAAAAGTCCTGAAGCGCAAGGACTCCGATGAGCATCTCCGCCTGGCCTGTTCTACAAAAATCCTAGGGGATGTGCTCGTCTTTGTTCCCGAGGCCAGCCGTACGGGAAAGCAGGTCGTGAGCAAAGCGGCCGGAGCGATCAAGGTCACGCTGAAGCCGGCCGTAAAAAAATATTACATCGAGCTTCCGGAGCCGGCTCTTGGCGATCCGCTCGGAGATTTCGAGCGGGTCGAGAACGTTCTTGCAAAAAAGCACGGACTGAAGCGGCTCTCCATTGATTACCGCACCCTCCAGAAACTTCCTGATGTGGCCAGAAAGGGCGAGTGGAAGATTACGGTAACGGTGTGGAACAATGCGGAGATCATCAGGGTCGAACCGGGCAGGGTCGAAACGAATATCGGTCTAGCCGTTGACATCGGCACGACAACCGTGGCAGGCTACCTGACAGACCTCAATACCGGTAAAGTGCTCATAACGGAGTCGATGATGAACCCCCAGGTGCGTTACGGGGAAGACGTCATGTCCCGCATCACCTACTGTATGATGAATGAGACGTCGGGCCTTAAGGAGCTGCAGGATACAATCATCGAGGGGCTGAATACGATCGCAAAACAGTCCGCGGAAAAGGCGGGATTTACTGCGGAAGACATCAGCGAAATGACTCTCGTGGGAAACACCGCCATGCATCACATCCTCCTTGGGATCAATCCTGAGTTTACCGGGGTGGCGCCTTTTACCCCGGCCCTCCATCGCTCCGTCGATGTCAAGGCGGACCGGTTCGGGATCCAGATCCTTCCCTCGGGCAATATCCATGTGTTACCTATCGAGGCGGGCTTCGTGGGTGCGGACAATGTGGGTTGCCTTCTTGCCGATGCTCCTCACAAGCGCAAGGAGATGACGCTTCTCATCGACATCGGCACCAACGGGGAACTGGTGCTCGGGAACAAGGAGAAGCTCATATCCTGTTCCTGTGCTACCGGTCCGGCACTCGAAGGTGCGCAAATCGAGTTCGGGATGCGCGCCGCCCCCGGCGCCATCGAGCGAGTGAAAATTGATCCCGCAACGCTGGAGGCGACCTACAGGGTCATCGGGAACACCCTCTGGAGCGATGGGAAGGTCAACATGCAGGCAAAGGGGATCTGCGGCTCAGCGATCATTGATGTGATTGCGGAGATGTTCAAGGCGGGCATCATCAAGAAGAACGGCCAGATCGACATGGCCCTCCAGTCGCCGAGGATCAGGAAGGGGACGAAAGGCATGCCCGAGTATGTCCTTGCTTGGAAACAGGAAACGTCTGTCAACCAGGACATCGTTGTTAACCAAAAGGATGTGCGGGCGATACAGCTCGCCAAGGGCGCCCTCTATTCCGGCTGCCTCATCATGATGCGAAAGCTCGGTGTCGCAGGTTTCGATCGGCTGGCGATCGCGGGTGCTTTCGGGAGTCATATCGACAAGGAAGAGGCCATGGTAATCGGCATGATCCCCGATTGCGATTTGAAGAAGGTTGAGTATATCGGGAATGCCGCCGGTGACGGCGCGCGCATAGCGCTCCTGAATGTGGATAAGAGAAAAGAGGCTAATGTCGTCGCGAGAAGGGTTGAATACGTCGAACTCGCCCTCGAAGAGGACTTTAATGACCGGTTCGGCGAGGCAATGCAGTTCCCGCACATGTTTGATGCCTTTCCCCACCTTGAGGGGATCCTGCCGAAGAAGGTGGAGGTAGCTTAACTGACCCAAACAGTCCCGCCGGCAACGCGGTACAAACAGCCAGCAGGCAACGAGGAGGAAGTGATGAAGGTTACGTACATTGGTGAGACTAAAGACGTCAAAACCATAAGCGGCAAAGATGCACGGCTCAGCAAAAACATGGAGCTCGAGTGCATGGAAAAGGAGTATCATTCCGCCATGACGGTAAGAGTCATGCTCGCTTCCGGCGAGCATGTCAAGGTGGGCAGGAAAGAACTTAAAAAGATAGACGTCTGCTGAAAAAATAGGGAGGCAGTAAGAACCCTGTTGAGATGTGCCCCTGCATGGGAGCTTTGCCTACGACGGGCTGAGGTATCGTATCACCGAAAGCATCGAGTCGGAGCGGATGCACTGCAGCCGGCAAAGGGGGGGGTGCGCACAATAATATTAATGCATTCATGCCGTTCGACGAGCTGCAGTAATACTGGAAATGATGGTGTCGCAGGGGGGTCGTTCTATTGATTCTATGGAGAAAAAATCCGTTCTATACATCAGTTGTGGGATATTTAAGGAGGAATTGGAATATCTCGTCAGGGAAAAGGCGCTTGACCTGGATGTTCTTTTCCTTGATGCGGCCCTGCATGTGAACTTTGACCGGCTGAAGGAGCGACTGATCCAGGCCCTTGATAAGCATCGAAAGGAGGGCACGCAACTCAAGGTCCTCTATGGCCATTGTCACCCTGAAATCATGGAGATCGTAGAGCGCTACGGCGCAAAAAAGATCGATGTCGCCAACTGCCTTGAGGCAATCGTAGGGCGTGAGGAAATCCGGAAGATCGATTCAGAAGCAAAAACTTTTTTTCTCACTGCAGGGTGGGTTAACAACTGGGAAAGCATGTTTGCCCAGGGGCAAGAGGATTTCCATTTCGATTTCAGCTCGATGTTCAGCCAGTACAAACGTGTCATGGTCTTTGACACCGGCGTAATTCCCATCGATGAAGATAAAGTTAAGCAATTCAGCAAGATCACGAAACTACCCGTTGAGCGAAGGCGGATCAGCCTGGACCATTTACTCGATCTCGTAACGTGCATTTGAGCAGTATAGTTAGAATCGCAACGCAAGGAACAACGGCCTAAAAAAAGTTATGCACATAGCTATCGAATACTGCGGGACCTGCAATTACCGGCCGATAGCGGCAGCTCTGTCACTGGCGATTCAGGAAACCTTCGGCATCAAGCCGCTCCTTGTCCATTCCACGAGGACCGGGGCCTTTGATGTTACCGCTGACGGGGAAATCATCTTTTCAAAGTACGCCACCGGGACGTTTCCGTCTAATGAAGAGATTGTTGATATCCTGAGAAAACGGCAGAATTCTGTTTGACAGGTGCGCATATTTATCCCCGGATGCGGAGAGGCACTATATGAAAAAACACACAATCACTCTTTATATGAACGATCCCATGGGCAAGTGGTGACTTTCGCATATCGAGTCTGCCCGTCGGGCGGAGAAGGAATGCGGTGCAGAAGTTATCGTGATCATGAAAACGTCGCGGGAATATGATTTGGAGAAAGATCCGCCTCCCTGTCCCTCAGTAAAGGTTAATAATCGCTTCATCGTGAAAAGGGGCATGATCACGTACGAGCAGCTTAAGGCGGTCCTCCTAAAAGAAGATAGCACTTTCGCTTCTGAGGAGGGGTGACGCAGGTGGAATTTATGGATGTCGGGGAACGCCGCATGCACGAATTGAACGTTTTAAACCAGAAGCGGTATGCCGTAACCGCCTGGTTCTACGATATTCTGGATTGTCCCTGGGAGCGTCAATACCGGAAGTGGAGACCCGACCTTTTGGAAGATGTGCGCGGAGAGGTGCTGGAGGTCGGCATCGGTACCGGGCGCAACCTGAAGTACTACCGGCCCGACGTCAACCTGACCGCGGTGGATTTTAGCCCGGCCATGTTGAAGAAAGCGTCGAAGAGGTGTGCCGAAGCGTCGTGCACGGTCCGGTTTATCCATGATGATGCTTCACAGATGGTGTCCATCCCGTCAGACGGCTATGACTGGGTGGTGGCTTTCTTTCTCTGCTGTGTCCTACCAGAGGATCTGCAGGCCCGGGCAATCTCCGAGTTTGCCCGCGTGCTGAAACCCGGTGGCAGATTTCGCCTCCTGGAAATGAAATATTCGCATGATCCCGGACTCAGAAGACGGCAGAATGTGTTTGCGCCCTTTGTCGCCAAGGTATACGGCGCGGGGTTCGACCGGCAGACACTCATGTACGTTCAGAACAACGAGAACCTGAAAGTGACAGAAACGCACTATATCAAAAAGGACACGTATCTGCTTATCGAAGGCGTGCGGGACGTGTGAAATTATCATACGATTGAAATCTCGATTTTTTGTACCCCGATGATAGAACGCTTACTATCAGAAGCTTCGAGGTATTATACGATGGCCCACAGGGCCAGAACTGGCGCTGGTCCCGGCCTTGACAATGCCTGTGTCGCTTAGTCTCCGGGGCGCCATAACCGCAAATATCATGATTCTTGCCCTGTTGATGTCTTTGCATTCCGCTGTCGCGGGCGTCACTGCAAATTTCGGGGATCAGATCCGGCAAAGGGATATGCGGGGTGCAGTGGTTCCGGCACCGGAATCACAACCGGCGAAATGACGGGGTTTTTCATGGAAGCCGCACTGCATCCGGAGCTGGAGCATGTGAAACGGGAACTGTTGAATGGGCCCAGGGTGAGCGAAAAATTCCCCCTCCCATAAAATTTATTAGTTCGGAGGGTGAGCGATGAAATTGATGAAGGGGGGAGAACTTTCCGCAAAAATTGTCGCAGCAGTGCGGGAAGAGACAGACAGACTCGCCAAACATGGGATCCGGGCGGGGCTCGCGCTTTTCCTCGTAGGCGAGGACAAATCGTCACATATGTATTATCAGGCGATCCAGAGCGCGTCGGTGCGTGCGGGGATCGATATATTCAACTACACAAAGCCGTCGTCTTCATCGGTGAATGAGATTCTGAACCTGATCAAGACCTTGAACCACGACGAACGGGTCAACGGCATTCTCGTGTTCATGCCGCTTCCCCGCCACATCGATACAAGGAAAGTCGTGAATGCCATTGCTCCAGAGAAGGACGTGGACGGACAGGGCGCCATCTCTGTGGGACGGCTTTCGGCTGAAGAGTCTACAATGCATCTCTTCGAGCCCAGGTTCAATCTCACGGTTCGCCCCACCTTTCTTCCCTGCACCCCCTATGGCGTGATGCGGATGCTCGAACACTACGGCATAGATCTGAAAGGCAAGAAAGTCGTCATTGTGGGCAAGAGCCTGGCAGTAGGCAAGCCGCTGGCAATGATGATGCTGGTCAAGGAAGCCACGGTCACAGTCTGCCATCGTGAAACAGAGGACCTCGGCGCGGAAACCAGGCAGGCGGACATTCTCTGTACCGCCACGGGGAGGCAGGGCCTGATCAAAGCCGACATGGTGAAAGACGGCGCAATTGTCGTCGATATCGGCATTAATGTACTGCCTGGCGGATTGACCATCGGCGATGTGGATTTCGAAGCAGTCTCGAAAAAGGCATCGATGATTACGCCGGTTCCGGGCGGAGTGGGGCCGGTAACAATCGCCATCCTGCTTAAAAATACGGTAATCTCCGCGAAGAGGATGGTAGGGGTGGGATAATATTATTCAGAGTTAATAGTTCGGAGATCTGAGTGAAGAGCCTATAATGACGGTAAGACCGCAAGCGTACAAGGGATCGATGAACATGGGCACTGATTAAAACGATAGTGCCCTGACTGAAAACGTGATATAGTGGAACGGAACATCACGGATGTTGGCGCATCATTATGTGTTCAACAGAGCGGACTTTGGTAGAATAGGAATGGATAACTAACTTCTGGCTGCCGGACTTCGTCCGCTATTGCAATTGCGTTTTTTGATGTGATCGTTATTTTGTCTGAAATTATATTTCTTTTGGATGATTTTGAAAGTCTCAAGTACAGATATCGTAGATAGTAATAGTAAATACAGGTCCCGCAAGGGATAAGAGGGAATCCCGTGGAAATCGGGAGTGGACCCGCCGCTGTAACCGGCACGAAAGCCAATCAATCCACTGATCCTTAACGATCGGGAAGGCGGGCGAGTAGGATAAACCGGGAGCCAGAAGACCTGCCTGTATTTGTCAGTATCCGTACGGTGTGACCAGGAAAGACGCAATACTGGCCACCGAATAAACCTTCTCGCGGATAGAAGGGAGGATGAAGTGAAACAGGGTGCAATCCTCAGAGCTCAAACTTTGAGGATTTTTTAATTTATGAAAAGACCCGTGACGCCCCGGGATTTCGATGCTCAGACCGCGGGGCCCCAGTACCTCGAAGACCTGGCTACCGGATACTGGTTTTCGGAGGCCCTGTTTACCGCCGTTGAAATGGATCTCTTTTCTCTCATCGGGGCGGAAGGCGCAACCCTCGACGAGCTTTCCCGGGACGTCGGTGCAATCCCCCATGGCCTCAAACGGTTCCTGCATGCCCTGGAGAAAATGGGGCTGGTTATAAACGACGGCCCGCGGTATTTTAATACTAAACTTTCAGACAATTATCTGGTATCCGGCAAAGAGCTGTATCAGGGTGATTCCATCCTCTGGAGGAAATACCTGCATGCCGGATGGCAAGGCATGAGAGACTGTCTCAAGGAGGGCGGACGGGTTGATTATGCCAGCCAGGACAGTTTTTCGTTAAGGATCGGGCGCATCCAAAAATACATCCGCGCCATGGATGGTATCGCAAAAGTTAAGGCGCGGGAGATCGTCACGTTTTTTGCTGACCGCCCCGTGACGGGAGAGATTCTCGATGTCGGCGCCGGCTCGGGCGCCATAGCCGCGGCCTTCCTTGATCGTTTTCCCCTGACGAGTGCGGTATTCATTGATCTTCCCGACGTTCTTGGTTGCACCAGGGAATTTGTGGCGCGCCGGGGGCTTGACAAGAGGACGGGATATTGCCCGGCGAACATTCTCGAGCCTTGGCCGGTCAGAAAACATGGCTTCGACCTTGTCATCCTTTCCAACATCCTTCACGCTTATTCCGAGCAGGAATTGCCGAATATCCTCCGGTCTGCCGTTGATTGCCTTACTGAACGCGGCATCCTTTTGATCCATGATTTCTTTCTGGAGCACTTTCCGGAGAAGGCGGCGCTCAGTGATCTGAATATGTTCATCAATACGCATAACGGCAGGGTTTTTCCCGGGAAATCAGTCCAGGAACAGCTTCGCCATCTGGGACTTTTTTGTACAGACCTGGTCCCGCTCGGGACCGATACGGCCGTCCTCTTCGGCACGCATGAGGAGGCCGGCCTCGGGTCTCTTCGTCTCGATGTGCTAGATCTCCTCATTTCGCGGATTCGTGCCCAAGGGTTCGGAAACGTGTATATGATGAGGACGGAGGATATCCATATCCCGGACTGGACGAACATCCGGTGCCGGTTCGGATGCGAACGGTACGGCAATCTTCACTGTCCTCCCAACAGCCTGACTCCCAGTGAGACCAGGGAAATGGTAAAAGACTACAAGAAGGCACTGCTGCTTGAGGGGGAGCCACCGACGAGGGACTTCCAGGTGCGGGTCCTGCAAGCCGAGCGAGCGGCATTCAAGGCAGGCTTCCATAAAGCCTTCTCTTTCTGGGCGGGTCCGTGCTCTCTCTGTGAGTCCTGCGCCGAGAATGGATGCTGCACGAATACGGCGAATTCCAGGCCTTCCATGGAAGGAGCAGGAATTGACGTTTTTGTGACGGCAAGGAACGCGGGAGCGACCCTGAAAACCCTTGAGCAAAAAGACGAGCTCGTTAAATATTTCGCATTACTTCTTTTGGAGTGAACTGCATGCGGGTTTTATTCATACAGACGCTTTCCGTCGAGGGAATATCGCAAGAGAAGGTTTACCCCCTTGGTATTGTAACCTTGGCCGGTTGCCTTCAGGACCGCAGCTACGAGGTCAGCCTTCTCGATATGAACCTCGAGCCGGATCCCTTCGGCGCGGTAAAGAACAGACTCCTCAGTTTCAATCCCGATGTTGTGGGCCTGTCGCTGCGAAACATCGATCCGCTCGCAAACAAGACAAGTTCGCTTGTCCCGCCGTTCCTTGTTACGGCGCGGCTTGTCGCCTCCATCGTGCCCCAAGCATGGATTATCGCCGGTGGCGCCGGCTTTTCCCTGTTTCCCTTGCGGCTAATGCGCGAGGCGCCGGAAATTCATTACGGCGTTGTTGGAGAGGCGGAAACTTCCTTGCCGCTCCTCCTTGCATCTCTCGAAAATCCGCCTGCTATCAAAGGGATCTGCAGGCGCGAGCAAGGCGGAGTAATGGGCGGCTCTTCCTCGCAATGCCTGGACATGACTCACTATGTGCGGCCGACCAGGAGCCTGTTGGACCCCTCCCTCTATTCCGGCATAAATTCCTACGTGCCTGCCGTAGGGATCGAAACAAAGCGCGGCTGTCCGTTTCACTGCGCCTACTGCGTATATCCCAATTTGCAGGGGCGCATGCTTCGGTACCGCCTTCCGCGGGATGTAGTGGATGAAATGGAGTCGCTGAACAAGGAATACGGCATCGAGCGTTTTCATTTTACCGATCCGGTCATAAACTATCCCGGTGACCATTTCGGGGACATCTGCCGTGATATTATCAGGAGAAAACTGAAACTTAAATGGGACGGCTTTATGAGAGAAGACTACTTCCACGAGAAGAATGTGGCCCTTTTCGAGAAAGCAGGTTGCGAGTGTTTCTCTTTTTCTCCGGACGGGCTTTGCCAGGAAGCCCTTGACGTTCTCGACAAAAGACTGAGCTCTAAGGATATTCTGAGGGCCGCCAAGCTCGCCGCGAGAACAGACGTCGTCAGCGTTTATCATTTCATGGTCAATGTTCCTGGAGAAACGGAAAAAACCTGCGAAAAAGGACTTCGTTTTCTGGAACGGATCTACGATCAGCACGACAGGAAGAAAAACCTTGGCACAGTCGTGCTCAATAATATTCGCATTCTGCCGGGAACGCCGATGGAAGAGATGGCCAGGGCCAAAAGCGTCATTCGGCCGGATACGGATCTTCTCTATCCGACCTACTATAACCCGCGGCCGTTCGAGGCGTTCAGGTATCGGCTGGAAGCTCTGCACCTCGCACGGAATGTGTTCATGTGGCAGGAAGTGAGGCGGCCATGAAGATCCTTCTCCTGGAGCACCCGCGCAGTGTGGTTCCTGAGCGGTGCAACGATATTGCGAACACCCCGCTCTCCTCGTGCCTCCTGACCGGCTACGCCGCGGGCATGCTGAAGAGCAAAGGGCATGATGTCGAAATTGTGGAAGGATATCTCGACGGGCTTGCCTATGAAGAGATTGCCTCCCGGGTTCGCACCATGAAACCCGACATTCTTGGCGTCCACGTTGTCTACCACTGGCAGAAGGATCATGCCCTCTTCGATTTCCTCGAAACCATGAAGAGGGAAGGACAGGTTTCTTCGATAACGGCGTATGGTTTTTATGCCACGATTGCCCATGAGAGCATTCTCAGAAGCTGTCAGGCTGTCGATGCCGTCATCGTCGGGGAACCTGAACGGACTTTTGCCGACTTTGCGGAGTCGGCCTCGCTGAGGAACTACACACCCTGCATCCCCGGCGTTGCAATCAGAAATGGTTCCGGGGGTATCAGGCTTCAAAAACAGAACGCCGTCACAGACCTCGATGACATTCCTTTCCCTGTCCGTACCGAGGCGATGTACCGCCTGCCTGAAGTGAACCTGCTGGGCAGCCGCGGGTGCTATGGTAACTGCACGTTCTGTTCAATCAATTCCCTTTACGGTGCCGCGGGTTCCTGGCGCGGCCGGAGCCCGAAGAACATTGTCCAGGAAATTGACGCGATCATCGCGGACCGGGGGGTGAGGGAATTCTATTTTACCGATCCCAACTTCTTCGGTCCCGGACAGATGGGGCAGGAACGCGCACTGCTGCTTGCCTCTCTTCTAAAGCCGAAAAACATCCGCTTCGGTATCGAAGGAAGGGTCAACGACATTAACGACGAAACCGTCGGCGCACTGGTGGACGCCGGTCTCCGCCACATTCTCATCGGGCTCGAAAGCGGGAAAGATGAGTCTCTCAGACGAATGAATAAAATGACCACCGTGGCCCAGAACGAGAGGGCACTCCGGATCCTCCGCAGTCACGGCATCGAGCCGAACGTCGGGTTCATCATGTTCGAACCGGATTCCCTGCTGGAAGACGTTCGCATTAATTTCGATTTTCTGAAGCGGAACGACCTGTTGAAAAATCTGTCAGTTACCGCGAACGTGCTGTACCATCATCAAATCGTTCTGGAAGGCACGCGGGCATATCATGATCTCAAAAGAGAAAACCGGCTCGAACTCCAGCGAACTTCCTATGAGGGAATTGCGCATCCGAAAAATCCGGAGGTCGCCAGTCTTGCCGATATCATGAGGAAAATAACCAACATCCTCTTTGGGCGGATGGACGGGATATGGAGCGGCAAGACGATCGAACCGCCCGGCATGCAGAAAAGATACGCGGGGCTAAACCATGTTCTTGTCAATGTATTTGAAGACTGCCTGGAGGCAATGGAGTCAGGTGGGCGGTTGGACAAGGATCACATAGCGTCCCTGGTCGCGGCGACGGGAAACGTGATAGATGAGATCTTGACCTCGGTGGATCAGCGACCGGATAATCGCAATGAGGGGCCTTAAAGAAGTTGACTTCGCATGAGACGGGTGGTATACATGAATTACATTTAAAATATAAATAATATTCAAGCTAAGGGAATCCCGTTATAGTCGGGAGCGGAGCCGCCGCTGTAATCCCAACCCCGTTTGAAAGGGGTATATCCTTTACTAAATGCGCCACTGGCCAATGATTGGGCTGGGAAGGCCGGTAAAGGTGGGAGAGCCAGAAGACCTGCTTGAACACATTCGCACAATCTTCGGAGCTAAGATCATGTGTGGATTATGGCGTTCACCTAATCCCCAGTCTTACATCGATGACTGGGGATTTTTTTGTTCGATTGCACAAATGAATGCGTTGCAAGATGCGACCCGAAGTCAAGATCCAAGACAAAGTTCAAATGCTCCAACGGGAATGAGAAAGCGGAAAGGGGTGCGATTCCCCTGCTGTCGCGCAACTGTAATGGAAACGAAAGCCGACAACGCCACTGCCCTCACCGGGGCGGGAAGGCCGGCGAGTAGGATGTCCTGAGCCAGGAGACGTCTCGTTCAATACCCCCGCGTGGAAGGAGAAAAACATGGCAGAGAAAATACCGGTGTTGCCGTAGACGGCAAAAGAGTGCTATTTGGCAGAGGAGCCGACCGCGATTCTCTCGATGAGGCAAAAAGATCCGCGGTAGGACGAACAAGGGAACAGCATGCCCCGTCATGCGCAGGCCAGATGTTGATCTCGGAATAGTGAACAGGGCGTCATTCAGGAGATAATTGCATTGGAACATTTACGAAGCAGGATTTCACGGGTAAATAGCGCGCTCTCCGAGGAGGCGCAGAAAAGGCTTGATAACCTTACGAAGCCGCAGGGGAGTCTCGGCAGGCTCGAAGAGTTTGCCCGAAGGATTGTGGCTATCACCGGTGACAAAATGCCTGTGCTCGACAAGAAGGTTATCTTCACGTTTGCAGGAGATCACGGCATTGCAGACGAGGGCGTATCCGCATTTCCGAAAGAAGTGACCGTGCAAATGGTGTTCAATTTTCTGCGCGGCGGTGCGGGCATCAATGTGCTCGCGCGGCATGCGGGCGCGGACGTCGTCGTCATCGACATCGGCGTGGATCATGACTTCGGCGAGTTACCTGGCCTGGTTTCACGAAAAGTCATGCGCGGGACTGCGAATATGTGCAAAGGGCCGGCCATGTCCAGACAGCAGGCCGAGCAGTGCATCCAGGTGGGGATCGACCTCGCCCGCCAGTACGCGGAAAAAGGGTATCGCATTTTCGGAACTGGAGACATGGGGATCGGCAACACCACGCCATCCAGCGCGATTGCATCAGTGCTCACGGGGACGCCCGTTAGGGATGTGACCGGCAAGGGCACGGGTATTACCGACGAATCGCTCCGGCGCAAGATCACTCTTATCGAGGGCTGCATTGTAAAGAACAAGCCCGATCCGAAGGACCCCATCGACGTGCTGGCCAAGGTGGGCGGCGCGGAGATCGGAGGCATTGCCGGGCTCATCCTGGGGGCGGCCTCCGAGCGCATCCCCGTGGTCGTGGACGGGTTCATATCAACGGCCGGGGCGATGATCGCCTACGTTCTCGAGCCGAAAACTGCGGATTATCTGTTCGCCGGCCATTCCTCGGTCGAGATCGGCCAGAAGGCGATGCTAGGGAAAATGGGTCTTGTGCCAATCCTCGATTTGAATCTCAGACTTGGGGAAGGCACGGGAGCCGCGCTCGCGATGATGATTATCGAGGCGGGGACCAGGATCTACCGGGAGATGGCCACCTTCGGTGAAGCAGGCGTTTCGAACGAGATTATCAATTGACATATTCACAGTTTGAGGAAGTCGATCGGGGCCCGATTTCGATCTGACGCACGAAAATTCTTCTTGGATCTTCGGAGTGAGCTCGGACAAACGCACCGTCGAAGGGCAGACGCTGGTTGTCCTTCTAACAATCAAAAGGAGACAGTACATGACTACGCAAATAGAATATGCCCGGAAAGGGATTGTTACCGCCCAGATGGAGGCAGTCGCAATTCAAGAAAATTTACCACTTGACTACATAAAAACGATGGTAGCACAGGGAAAGATCGTCATTCCCTGGAACAACAAGCGAAAACCGAAAGCGGTTGGTGTCGGGAAAGGGCTGAGAACAAAAATAAATGCCTCGATCGGGACGTCTTCCGACATCATCGACTATGCAGCCGAGGTCCGCAAGGCGAAAGTCGCGGTTGCCGCCGGCACGGACACGCTCATGGAACTCTCGGTAGGCGGCGACCTGGACCGGGTGCGGCGCGAGGTGATTGCGGCCGTCGACATCCCGGTTGGCAATGTGCCCTTGTACCAGGCATTCTGCGAGGCCGGACGAAAGTACGGCAACCCGAACAAGCTAGACGAGGAAATGCTGTTCGATCTGATCGAACAACAGTGCGCCGACGGCATTGCCTTCATGGCGATCCATTGCGGTATAAATCTTTATACCATCGAGCGCCTGAAAAAACAGGGATATCGGTATGGCGGGCTGGTCAGCAAGGGCGGGGTCAGCATGGTCGCCTGGATGCTCGCCAACAACCGGGAAAATCCGCTGTATGAGAAATTCGACCGGGTGGTCTCCATCCTGAAAAAATACGATGTAGTCCTCTCGCTCGGGAACGGGCTCAGAGCGGGGGCCATTCACGACTCTTCCGACCGGGCGCAAATACAGGAATTGATCATTAACTGCGAGCTGTCAGAAATAGGCCGCGACATGGGTTGCCAGATGCTCGTGGAAGGGCCGGGACATGTGCCGCTCGACGAGATCGAAGGCAATATTCAGCTGCAAAAACGCATGAGCGGCGGCGCTCCCTACTATATGCTGGGACCCATATCGACCGATGTCGCACCCGGTTTCGACCACATTACCGCAGCCATCGGAGCAGCGCAATCCAGCCGTTACGGCGCGGACCTGATCTGCTACATTACACCAGCGGAGCATCTCGCGCTGCCGAACGAGGACGATGTGCGTCAAGGGGTGCAGGCGGCAAGGATCGCCGCCTATATCGGCGATATGAACAAGTATCCGGATACAGGGAGAACGCTCGATATGGAGATGAGCAAGGCGCGGCGCGACCTCAATTGGGACAAGCAGTTTAAACTTGCTCTTTATCCGGAGGAGGCAATCGCGATCCGCAAAAGCCGCATGCCTGAGCATGAAGATTCGTGCACAATGTGCGGGAGTTTTTGCGCCGCGAAAGGCGCTGCTAAACTTTTTTCGCATGACCTGCAGCAAGGCGGAAAATTGTAAAGAGAATCACTGGGTTTCCCCGTCGTCTTATGTCGGGGAGGCCCGGTGAAGACGTTCACAAGGAGCAGCATTGGCCAAGGCATTGATGATACAGGGGACGGGTTCGGGCGCGGGCAAGAGCCTCATCGCAGCTGCGCTGTGCAGGGTCTTTTCCGACCAGGGGATCAGTGTTGCACCCTTCAAGGCGCAGAACATGGCGCTCAACTCATTCATCACCGCGGAAGGCGGGGAGATCGGACGGGCGCAGGCGCTTCAGGCGCGCGCCGCACGGGTGGAATGCACTACTGACATGAACCCCATTCTGCTCAAGGTATCGGGAGAGGCGGGTTCACAGGTTATTATCCACGGGAGGGCTCACGCAACAATGCAAGCCCGGCAGTATTATTCGTTCCGGGATGAGGCATGGAAGGCGGTAAGGGAGTCCTACAAAAGGCTTTCGAAAAAACATGAGTTGATCGTCATCGAGGGCGCGGGAAGTCCCGCAGAGATCAATCTCGCGAAGGTTGACATCGTCAACATGGCCATGGCAAAACATGCGAAGGCGCCCGTGCTACTTATTGGCGACATCGATAAGGGCGGCGTGTTCGCGTCGCTTTACGGCACGGTCAAGTTGCTCGGCCGGGACAGCAGGTTTATCAAGGGGTTCGTGATCAACAAGTTCCGGGGAGACCGGGCCATCCTCGATCCGGGTCTCGACATGATCCGTGACCGAACCGGCAAACCGGTGGTCGGCGTCCTTCCCTATATCCACGAGATCGGGCTTCCCGAGGAGGATGGCTTGGCGCTTGAGAAACGGATTCAGAAAAGCGGCGGCCCGTCTTCCACGGGACGATTGAAGATCGCCATTGTGCGGTTGAAGTATATTTCCAACTTCACCGACTTCGATCCCCTTGAGTTGGAACCCGACGTCGAAGTCGTGTATTCCGAGAATTTCGCCGATATAGAAAACGCCGATCTCGTCATCATTCCCGGTTCGAAGAACACCGTCGAGGATCTCCTTCTGCTGAAGAAGAAACGGCTCGATGCCAGCATCAAAAGGGCATTTGAAAAAGGCTCGCAGATCATCGGTATTTGCGGCGGATACCAGATGCTTGGCAGGAAGATTGAAGATCCCCATTGCGCGGAAAGCAGACACCGGAGCATCGACGGCATGGGCCTATTGAACATCGAGACGATATTCGAGCGGGGGAAAAAGACGTGTCTCATAGAAGCAGAAATGGCATCAAACGCGGAATTCGGACTGCGGAATGAGGATTTGAACAGAGACATCCTGAAGGGCTATGAAATCCACATGGGGACGAGCAGGGGGGATGTCGGTTTGTTCAAGGTGAGAAGATTGTCCGCGAAATCCGCAACCCGCAATTCACGGTCCGAAATTCTGGACGGATCGATGAACGGGAATTGCTGGGGGACCTACATTCACGGCATCTTCGATAACGATTCGTTCAGGCAGCGGATAATCAATCTAGCCCGGTCCCGGAAGGGGCTGCCTCACCGGGAATCCGCCGTGAGTTACGATGAGTCACAGGAATGTGCATTGGACCGTCTGGCGGTGGTATTCAGGGAAAATGTTGATATGGATTTTATTCGGGGCATTACGGGGCTATGATAGGCGCAATGGACTTGATACTAGCCTTCATCCTGGACCTCTGCATCGGGGACCCTCGGTGGGCGCCCCATCCGGTTAGGGTGATCGGGGCCGCCGCGAGCAGGGTGGAAGGCTTCTGGAGAAAATTCTGCCACACCCCGTTGGGAGAGAGATGGGGAGGGGTGCTGCTCGTCCTGTCCATCGTCCTGCCGGTGTACATCCTCACTGACTTCGTCGTGATAGCGGTCAGCAGGATCTCCATGCAACTATCCGCCGTCATCGGGACTGTCGTGCTCGTGTATCTTATCGCTACGACGATTGCTACACGTGATTTGATCCGATCCGCGCGGCTCGTGATCGCAGCGATAAGGGATGAGGAGCTTGAAGCAGCTAGACGTCATGTAAGCATGATCGTGGGGCGCGATACCCATGATCTCTCTGAGAAAGCAGTCCTCAAAGCCACGATCGAAACCCTGGCAGAGAGTCTTTCAGACGGCATTGTAGCGCCGCTCTTTTACCTGGCACTTGGGGGACTTCCCCTGGCCATGGCATATAAAGCCGTTAACACACTCGATTCTATGGTGGGATATAAGAATGAACGGTACCGGTATTTCGGTTGGGCGGCGGCGAGGCTAGACGATGTCGCGAATTATGCGCCCGCCCGCATTACTGGACTGCTTATCGTGGTTGCTTCCTTTCTGGTGTCCCTGGTAAAGGATGGGGCGGCCGCAAAGGCAGTGGTCGGCCGGTCGCTTTCCGTGATGCTCAGGGACGGAAGAAAGCATCCAAGCCCGAATAGCGGGATTCCCGAGGCTGCCATGGCGGGGGCGTTAGGAATCCAGCTCGGAGGACCGTCCACCTACGGAGGCGTGCTGGTCGAAAAGCCCCGGATCGGGGATGGGAGAACGGATGATTATCTTGCTGTTTCCCTGCGGGCCGTTACTGTAGTCTACGTAACGTCGGTCCTGGCCCTGGCTTTGGCTGCCTCGCTCCTTGCTCTGAGGAGAACGTCATGATGGAGCACGGAGGAAATGTACACCGGGCTTCGGAGGAAACGGGTATCCCGGTCGACGAGATTATTGACTTCAGCGCATCCATTAACCCCCTCGGCGTGCCCGACACGGTAACCGAAGTGATCCGGGAGAATATCCGTTATCTGGTCCATTACCCGGAGCCTTTCGCGGAGAATCTCGCAGCTCATCTAGGGAGGCACCTGGATATCGACCCGCAGACGATCGTCTGCGGCAACGGAAGCACGGAGCTGATCTATCTCGTTGTCCGGGCGTTGGCCCCGCGGAGGGTGCTCGTAACAGCACCGACCTTCTCGGAGTACGGGCGGGCATGCTCGATGCTCCGTGGTACATCGTGCGTTCGCTTCGCTTTGACGCGGGAAAACGGATTTGCAATTGACCCCGGCGCATTTATTGACGCAATGACGGGATGCAGCATGGCCTTCCTCTGCAACCCCAACAACCCTACCGGCAGGCTGCTGCAGAGGGATACGGTGATGGCCATTGCCGAAGCCGCGCGGCGCCGATCGTGCCATCTCGTGGTGGACGAGGCATTCATTGATTTCGTGCCGGAACATTCGGTGGCCGGTGAGGTCGCGAAGAATTCCCATCTTATCGTGCTGAGGTCGCTTACGAAATTCTATGCCCTTTCAGGCCTACGGATCGGCTACAGCGTATTTCCCCGGACCCTTGCAGAACTGATGAAAAAACATAAGGAACCATGGACAATCAACACACTCGCGCAGAAGGCTGGCATCACGGCGATCGATGACCGTGGTTACCAGGAAAGGACCGTCGCCGTCATCGCGGAAGAAAAGCGGTTTCTGGAAAAGGAGCTGGCGGCACAGGGGATCGATTATGTCCCCTCGGCTGCAAATTACTATCTACTGAAGCTGGATCATGCCCAGATGGTCGTAGCCTCACTTCGGGAGAAAGGTCTCCTGGTGAGGGACTGTTCCAATTTCCCGGGACTTGATTGCTCGTACATCCGCATTGCGGTACGATCCCATCGAGAGAATGCAATATTATTGAAGGAGTTTGCACAGACATGCGCGGCATAGTTATCGCAGGGACGCACAGCGGCTGCGGCAAGACGACGGTTACCCTCGGCATTCTCGCTGCCTTGAGGAAAAAGGGTCTCGTGGCGCAGCCTTTCAAAGCCGGACCAGATTTCATCGATGCCGGGCTTCACCGGCTTGCCGTGGATCGGCCGTCCCGGAACCTCGACCAGTGGATGTGCGGACGGGAGTACGTGATCGAGTGTTTCAGGAGGCATGCGGCCGGAGCCGATATCGCGGTTGTAGAGGGTGTCATGGGCATGTACGACGGCGATTCGAGCACGGCGGGCCTGGCGCGCCTTCTGCGTGTTCCGGTCCTTCTCGTGGTCGACGCGTATGGCATGGCCGAGAGCGCGGGAGCGGTGGTGAAGGGATTCACGAATTTCGGATTGTCGTTTGCCCACGGTGAACCCGAGGAGACACACTTGGAAAACGGTAATCGTAAGTCGTTAACGAACGTTGCCGGCGTGATCTTCAACCGGGTCGCTTCGGAGAACCATTACGAGAGACTCAGGGGCAGTGTCCTTGACGTGCCGGTATTCGGTTACCTCCCGAAGGAGCTAAACTTCGAGATTCCGCATCGTCACCTCGGCCTCAGCATTGCGGAAGAAACCCCGATTCCTGGCGAAAATATCGAAAGGCTTGCCGATGCAGTCATCCATCACGTTGATATCGATGCCATTATTAGGCAGGCTGAAATTTCGAACGGGGGGACGTATCACCGTGAAGCCGAGGGCACGAAGAAAACTGGAAAATTCAGACTCGCCGTTGCCTATGACAAGGCGTTCAGTTTTTATTATGAAGATAACCTGGATCTGATGCGCGATGCAGGCGCGGAGATTATCCATTTCAGCCCGCTTGTCGATCGGACCATCCCGGACAGAGCCGATGCCGTCTATATCGGAGGCGGGTATCCCGAGCTCCACGCCTGCGCGCTGTCCCGCAATATGTCCATGCTCGGGTCGATCCATGCATGGGCGTGCGCCGGAAAACCGCTGTATGCCGAATGCGGCGGGCTGATGTACCTTTCGAAGGGCATCAGCGACTTCGACAACAGATTTTATGCCATGGCCGGAGTGTTCTCCTTCGATACGAGGATGACGCAAAAACCGCGTCTCGGCTATCGCGAGATACTGCTGAACGAGGACTGCATCATCGGCGCCAGGGGTGAGAGGTGCCGGGGGCACGAGTTCCACTATTCGGAGATTCAGGAGGGTGCGCCGGGGCTGGTCTATTCACTGAGCGACAGCCGCGGCAAGATCCTTCCGACCGAAGGGTTCCGGTACAAGAACACCCTTGCCAGTTACGTCCATGTCCATTTCGGCAGCAACCGACGAATTGCAGAACACGCTGCCGGTCTTATAAAAGGAGAGATAGTGCTATGAAAGAAAGCATCTTGCTGCTCGGACATGGAAGCCCAAAAAAAGACGCAAACAATCTTGAGCGAGTCGGAAAGATGCTGCACGGCATGCTGCATATAGGATGCTCGGAAGACTGCGTCGGGATCGCTTATCTTCAGTTTGCCGAACCGGGAATTATGGATGCCATTAAAGGGTGCGTTGAGAAGGGGGCAAAAAAGGTCATTCTTCATCCTTTTTTCCTGAGCGCCGGTCTGCACGTTACAAAGGACATCCCGGGTTTGATCGAAGACGCGCGGAACCTCTATCCCGACGTGAAATTTGTTTATACCGAGCCGCTCGGCATCCATGAAAAACTGGCACATATCGTAATGGAGCGGATCAGCGCAGCCGAGGACCTTGCGCCAGCAGACATAGAAAAAAGGAGTTTTGACATTCTTTCCGCCGAGGCGGATCTGAGCGGCATCCCGGCCGATCGTTTGCCGATCGTGCAACGCGTCATTCATGCCACGGCAGATTTTGAATTCAAGAACACGCTGACGTTTCACCCGGATGCTGTCGCCTGTGGAATCAAGGCTATCAGGGCGGGGAAGGACATTTTGACCGACGTTGAGATGGTGAAAACGGGGATCAATAAGAGATGGCTTTCTCCCTGGGGAGGGAAGGTTATCTGCAGCATTCAAAATACCGGCGCACAGGGATTGGATGAGCCGCCCGAAAAAGGGAAAACCTCGACGCGCGCGGAGCGAGGGATCGAAGCGGCGTTGAAAGAGGGCCACAATATCGGCATCATCGCTATCGGGAATGCACCCACGGCCCTGCTGAAGGTGATTGAATTATTCAACGCTTCGCCCGCTGTTGGACGTACGTTGCCGCTTGTGGTCGGTGTGCCCGTAGGGTTTGTGAAAGCCGTGGAATCCAAGGCCCTCCTTGCGGAACAACAGTTCCCCTTTGTAACCGCCTTGGGAAGAAAGGGCGGGACACCCGCGGCGGTGGCGATCGTGAACGCTCTACTGAAAATGACGGGAGAAAAAACATCATGATCATGAAATTAAGAAGTGCAAAGAGCAATGTTCGTAAGGATATATTCTTTCTTCTTTTGCTTGTTGCATACTGCCTGCTGTTTACCGCTCAGGACGCCTATGCCATGCATATTTCCGAAGGCATATTGCCTCTTAACTGGGCGGCGTTTTGGTTTGCCGTCGCAGCGCCGTTTGTTGCTTTTGGCCTTTATCGACTCAAGAAACTTTCGGCAGGTGACCTGTCGTTCAAGCCCCTCGTGGGCCTCATGGCCGCCGTGGTTTTTATCATTTCCTGCATGCCTATCCCCGTTCCGACGGCGGGTACCTGCTCTCATCCCTGCGGAACAGGTATGTCGGGGATACTCCTTGGCCCGTTGATTAGCGTCCTGATCGCCGCGGTGGCACTCCTCATTCAGGCGCTTTTTCTCTCTCATGGCGGGTTGACCACCTTGGGAGCAAACATAGTGTCCATGGGCGTTATGGGATCATTTGCCGGGTATTTTACCTTCAGGGCATTGCGGTCGATGAAGATAAATATGGCAGTTGCAGGCTTTGTGGCCGGGCTGTTTGCGGACTGGGCGACATACCTCACCACATCCGTGGAACTTGCCTCGGGCATACGGGGGGACTCTCCCTTCCTCCCGCTTTTCTGGAAGATTGCTATTGCCTTCATGCCCACGCAGATTCCGCTCGGAATCCTGGAAGGCGCGATGACGGCGGGAATGGTTGTTCTGCTCTATAAGAAGCGTCCCGACCTTCTGGTGAAAATGGGCGTGTCGAAGCCGGAGGAGGTCAAGACATGAAACGTTGGCTGTGGAATGCGGAATGCGTTATTAGGATCAAGAAGCTGTTGTGTTTGGCAGCTATCGTATTAATGAGCATGGTCTATTCTGTGCCGACTGCAATCACTGCTGAAAAATGGACTGGTGTCGACGAATCAGTAGTTGAGAAATATGCAAAAGAGCACGGCAGGGAAGCTCGCACACCGTATATCAACACGGACCAGGGTGATCTTCTCCTCTTTGTTTTCCTGCTGGGAGGGACCATTGGGGGATTTGTTGCGGGATATTACTGGCGGATACTTATGTCCGAAAAAGTGGAAAAGCACAAAAAAGAGGAATGACGGGACCATGCATCGATGCCTGTACAAGGAAAACTGAATGCACGTATTTACAGAATATTTTAAGCACGAGCATATGCTCACAAAAATAGATGCGAGGGTCAAGATCTTTGCAGCCCTGGCTGTTCTCATTATGGTTCTTACGTATAGGGGGTTCGTCTTCCCTTCGCTTGTCACGCTGTTATGCTTTTTCCTCTGCATAAGGATGCGGATACCGCTACGGGTTCTTGCCCTGAGATTTTCCGAGCCTCTGTTTATCGCAGCGGTTGTGCTCTTATTGAAATGCTTTTTTACCGGAAAGGCCGCGCTTTTTTTCATACACTTTATGGGTCTCAAGATTGTCGGCCACAGGGATGGACTGATAGAAGGGATGCTGATAGGCAGCAGAATCATAGGCGCCGTGTCTGTGGTCGCGGTGCTGGGATTTGCTACTCCATTTACCGAGTTCATGGCGGGCCTTTCATGGTTCAGAGTACCGAAAGGATTCATCGAAATCCTGATGTTTGCCTACCGGTATATCTTTGTGCTGTTCGAGGACGCACAGGTCATCTACCTTGCTCAGAAAAACCGCCTCGGCTATTCAACAGTCAAGGGGGGGTTGAGCTCCTTTGGAACACTGGCTGGCTCCCTGACGATAAAGGCCTTCGATCACAGCCAGAGCACCACCGTTGCCATGGTCCAGCGGGGATATGATGGGACGATGCCCCTGTTCAAACACAAGGCGTTCAAGTCATCGGAAATGATCGCATCAGCGCTCGTTCTCCTGGTCATGGGCTTGCTATGGAAACTATGATCCGGCTGGCGGTTGCCGTAGATGTCTTTGCATATGCCGACGGGACACAGGCTCTGCATGACATACGGCTTGAAGTGCGGAAGGGGGAGTTCGCCGGCATCCTGGGATCGAACGGCTCGGGAAAGACAACCCTTCTCAAGGTCATGGACGGTCTGGTGAAGGAGTACAAGGGCGAAGTCCTTCTTGACGGCAGGGACGTCAGGAGGCTTACGCCGAAGGAGATCTATCTCAAGGTCGGCCTCGTCTTCCAGAACCCCGATGACCAGCTTTTTGCTCCGACCGTGTTTGAGGATGTCGCTTTCGGCCCGCTAAACATGGGTCTTACCCAGGAGGATGTCGCCCGCCGCGTAAACAGCGTTCTCAAAGCCGTGGAGATGGACGGCTTCGCGGGGAAGTCCATTCACAACCTGAGCTTCGGTCAGAAGAAACGGATCTGTATTGCCGGACTTCTTGCCATGGGACATGAAATACTGTTGCTTGACGAGCCGACGGCTGGCCTGGACCCCATGGGTGAATACAAAATGATGGCCCTTTTGACGAAGCTGAACCGCGAGCAGGGAGTGACCGTGGTGATGGCGACACACAGTGTTGATCTGGTCCCGCTGTTCCTCGACCGCCTGTATATCCTGAGCAAAGGCGGAATCGTGCGCAGCGGCCCTCCATCAGAGGTGTTCACGGCTCCCGAGGAAATGGCGCAAGTAAAACTTAGACTCCCGCATATCGCAGAATTGATTTATCGTCTCAAGCACGAGGACGGTGTAGCCTTCGATAAAATACCGCTGACTGTGGGCGAGGCGCGGCGGGAAATCCTCAAAACGATGAGAAACGATCATGCGTAGGGGATACGTTCAGGTCTATACCGGAAACGGAAAAGGGAAGACCACGGCGGCCCTGGGGCTTGCGATCAGGGCCGCAGGCGCGGGTCTCAGAATATTTATCGGTCAGTTCGTTAAAAATAGGAAATGCAGCGAACATTATCTGCTTGACAGACTCAGCGACAGTATTACCATCCAGCAGTTCGGCAGGGGGCTCATCATGGGCCGACAGCCGTCTCCGGACGACAGGATGGCGGCGCACGACGGTTATGAAGCGGTTAAGGCCATCCTGCTCTCGGGCCGATACGACGTGGTGATCCTGGACGAGGCGAACGTAGCGGCCCATTACGGATTGATTACGGCGCAGGACCTGCTCGAACTCATGGCGCTGAAACCGAAAAAGGTTGAACTCGTGATTACGGGACGGTATGCGGACGAGAGAGTCATGCAGGCAGCCGACCTCGTGACCGAGATGCACGCGGTTAAACACTACCGGCAACAGGGAGTGAGTGCTCGACGTGGAATCGAAAAATAAAAAACTCCGGTCCGGCTACACAACCGGAGCCTGCGCAGCGGCAGCGGCAAAGGCGGCGGCGATACTCGTAATGCGGGATGCCGCTTGCGGAATGCCGGATGAAGCGGCCGTTACGACCGTTGAAATTCCTTTTCCAGACGGAAGCAGGGTAGCGTTCAATATTCACTGTCTGGAGATCGGGATTGAAAATGCAAAACGCGTAGCCATGGCTTCCGTGATCAAGGATGCGGGGGATGATCCCGATGTAACAAATGGTGCAGAAATAAGGGCAACAGCTATAATTATGGAATGCTCAGGCCCTTGTGTAAACGCCGGGATGGACGGGATTCAAAATTGGGACAGGGGAAATGCTCGAATTACCGTCAGGGGCGGGACGGGAGTAGGAATCGTCACCAAACCCGGACTGGCCGTACCAGTTGGCGATGCGGCGATAAATCCGGTGCCGAAAAAAATGATTTATGATGCGGTGGCAGAGGCGATGACTATTTGCCAAACGAGAAGCCAGCCTTTAAATCCCCATCCCGCCATCCGCATTCCACATTTGGAAGTCACCATTTCCGTGCCAGCAGGAGAGGAACTCGCCAAGAAGACCCTTAACCGCCGGCTGGGCATCATAGGCGGAATCTCGATCCTCGGCACCACGGGTATCGTGCGCCCTGTATCCGCCGAGGCTTGGACGGCGACCATCACGGCGTCCATGGATGTCGCAAAAGCCGCCGGCCTTGGCACGGTGGTCATCTCCTCCGGGCGGACCTCGGAGAAAGCCCACATGAAGAAGTATCGTTTCCCCGACGAAGCCTACGCGATGATGGGTGACTACCTTGAATTTTCTCTGCTCGAAGCGAAGCGGCACAGTTTCCACGAGGTCCATCTCTGCGCCCAGTGGGCCAAGATGCTGAAGACGGCCATGGGCACGCCGCAGACCCATGTGCGTCACGGCGCCCTCGAAGCGGAAAGCGCGGCGGAGTTCCTCGTCAGGCTTGGGTTAGATATTCCCCGGGGAAAAGCGTTCAACACATCAAGGGAAATCTTTGATTATATTTATTCCATAATCCCCGATCCACAATCCGCAATGGCAATGGTTTGTGCGGCCGCGAAAAGCTATGCCGAGGGTATTACGTCGGGGATCCCGGTCATTGCCCATCTCATATCCTATGAGGGAGACATTCTTGCAGAAAGCGATTAAACTGTACGTCGTTGGGATTGGCTACCGCCCCCTCGGAAAGCGCGCGCAGGAGCTCGTGCGCGGAGCCAGTGTCATTCTCGCTTCATCCAGACTCTTCGAAGTCTTCCAGCGTTATCATGAATATGAAGAGGTCAAGGACCGCATCAAAGTCATTAACAAGGTGCCCGAGACGATTGCTTTCATACAGGGATGGTTTATACAAGCCGAACGCCATAAGACGAACTCCGCAATGCCGTCTGTTGTTCTTCTCGCGTCGGGAGATCCGCTCTTCTTCGGCATCGGCAGGCGGATGCGGGAGGAGTTCGGAAAGGAAGCCGTAGAGATCCTGCCGGACCTGTCGAGCGTTCAGGAGGCTTTCGCGCGAATCAACGAGCCTTGGGATGACGCTGTCCTCATCAGTCTTCATGGAGGGCCCGATATTGCGAAGCGGCGCGCGCTGCCTTATGAGGTCCATGACATTCCGCGGCTGCTGGAACGAAGCGGCAAGATGGGGGTGCTCACAGACCGGGAAAACAACCCTGGAGTCATTGCAACTATCCTTCAATCCGCAAACGACAATCGGCAATTAGAAATTGTGATGCATGTCTGCGAACGGCTCGGCTATCCTGATGAGAAGATCATAACGGGGACCCCTGCGGAAATTGCGGCGGCTTCCTTCTCCGACCCGAACGTGGTGATAATCATGAAAGACAGGGGTCGGGGGGCGGGGACGAAGGGGCAGGAAGCGAGCGTGAAATTTGGGATGCGGGAAGAGGACATCCTGCACGAACGAGGCTTGATCACCAAGGATGAGGTGAGGGCGGCCACTCTTCACAAACTTTGCCTTCCACAGCGCGGCGTTTTCTGGGACGTCGGGGCTGGTTCCGGCTCGGTGTCGCTGGAAGCTGCACTGCTCTGTCCGGGGCTGCGGATCATTGCAGTTGAGAAAGAACAGGGAAGGATCGGCGCCATAACGGCCAATATGCGGCGTTTCAACGCGGAAAATGTGGAGACTATCAATGGATCAGCGCCTGACGCGCTCACCGGGCTTCCTGCCCCGGACCGGGTTTTCATCGGAGGAAGCAGCGGGAGATTGGGCGATATTGTCGCGTGTGTGAGCGGGAAAATGTCATCAGGGATCATTGTCATCAACGCGGCATCCCTGGAAACGCTCCACGATGCCCTGTCGGCCCTCGACAAGAACGGGTTTTCCGTCGAGGTCGCCGAGATATCCGTGTCGCGGGCGAAGGTCGTGGGAGGCAAGCGGCTTATGAGTGCGTTAAATCCGGTGTTTGTCCTGCGAGGCGAAAAAAACTGATATGGCGGGAAAACTCTATGTTATCGGTATCGGGCCGGGCGACCCCGAACTCATGACCGTCAAGGCCATAAGGGTCCTGAGGGAAGTGCCCTGTATCTTTGTTCCTAAAGGGCGGGAGGAGGGAAGCAGCGTTGCCCTTTCCATCATACAGAAAATGCTCCCTCTCGATGGGAAGGAAATCATCGAGGCCTATTTCCCAATGATGAAAACAATGGGGAATACCTCCGCTGAGGATATGCGAGAGCAGGCTCCATGCGGAATGCGGAGTACGGACGCGAACGAACTCAACGCCAAATGGAGTGAGACCGCGGAGGCAGTTCTGAACAGGCTGGAACGCGGCGGGGATGCTGCGTTCATCACCATCGGCGATCCGGCAATCTACAGCACCTTCTTCTATCTGTACGATAGGTTGCTCGAGCGCAAACCATCGCTCGAGATCGAGATCGTCCCCGGCATATCATCCATCAATGCCGCCGCTGCGCGGGCGGGACTCTCCCTGGGTCTCGGTAATGATAAGATCGCGATTCTCCCGGCGAACTATCTGGACAGCCTGCAGGAAACTCTGGAGAAGTTTGACACCGTTGTGCTCATGAAGGTCAGCAAGGTCTTCGATACGGTCAGGGATACGCTGGCCAGGATGAACCTTGAGGATGCCGCGACCTATGTCGCAAGGGCGGGCATGGAGAATGAGCGGATACGGAAGGACATCCGCCAGGTGCGGAAGGAAGATCTGAATTATTTTTCCCTCGTGATCGTGAGGAAACGATGAAAACAAAGGTTTGTTTTGTGGGCGCGGGTCCCGGCGATCCCGAGCTCATTACCGTGAAGGGCCGAAAGGCCCTCGATAGCGCTGATGTTGTGATCTATGCCGGAAGTCTCGTGAACCCCGTACTCCTTGAGGGGATCAATGCCCACATCATCGATTCGGCGAAGATGAATCTCGACGAGATCGTCGCAGTGATGAAGAACGCGGTATCTGATAGTCGGTCAGTGGTGAGGCTCCATACAGGGGACACGTCTTTCTACAGCGCCATTTCGGAACAGATCGAGCGGCTTCGTAAACTGAACATCCCTTACACGATCATACCCGGAGTATCATCGGCCATGGCGGGTGCCGCGATCCTCGGCCAGGAACTGACTATTCCCGAGATAAGCCAGACCGTTATCTTCACGAGGCTGGAAGGCAGAACCCCGGTGCCAGCGACCGAGCGGTTGGGCTCTCTTGCTTCCCACCGCGCGACCATGGCGATTTTTTTGAGCGTGGGCATGATTGAGAAGGTGCGGGACGAACTGCTCCAGGGCTATCCTGGAGACACCCCCGTTGTGATCATTGAGAAGGCTACATGGCCCGACCAGAAGGTCATCCGGGGCGCGTTGCAGGATCTAGCTGGTCTGGTAAAGGACGCAGGCATCAGGAAGACGGCGTTGATCTATGTCGGCGAGTCGCTCCGGGCGTCCGAAATGTCATTGGGAAAAGAGTCGAAACTCTATCACAAGGACTTCAAGCATGAGTACCGGAAATAGATATCTTGCGGATTGCGGAGTACAATGAATAAAACAGCGGTGCTGTATATAACCAACCATGGCCAAAGACTGGCGCAGCGGTTGAAGGAATGCGCGTTGGTTACGGAGATTGTCAAATTTTCCCCGTGCGTTGTGACGGACCTGTGGAGCAAGTACGAAGCCCTTGTCTTCATCATGGCTACAGGGATTGTTGTCAGGACCATTGCTCCCTTGCTGAAGGATAAGAAGACGGATCCCGCGGTCATCGTCCTTGATGACGCAGGCAGGTTCGTCGTGAGCCTGGCTGGCGGACACCTGGGCGGTGCGAATGATCTGACACGGGAGATCGCGCAATTCCTGGGAGGAGAGGCGGTCATTACCACGGCTTCGGATGTGAACAGTCTCCCTTCCATCGATTTGTGGGCCAGAGATCATGGCCTTGCTGTGGAGGATTGGGGGCTGCTTCCGCAAATCGGCACCCGGTTCGTTAATAACGGCGCATTACGGGTCTATGAAGATCGGGGGACAGGAAGCAAGGAACCGGTGGCGGGGATACATTTGCCCGCCGAGTTCTTGCAGGTGGCGGATCCACGGTTTGCCGATATCATCATTACTAATCGGAAGACGGTGTTCTCCGGATCCCCCTGCGATCAAGGCTCCGAGGCTTGCTCACCAGATGCCTGCCGGGTAACGGGCCAGCTATATCTCAGGCCCGGAAATCTCGTTGTTGGTATCGGCTGCAACAGCGGCACGTCCCGGGACGAGATAGAGAATGCGGTACTCTTGACGCTCGAAGAGCACAACCTGGCATTTCCGTCCGTTCATTCCATCGCCACTATTGATATTAAACGCGACGAACCGGGCCTGCAGGCTTTTATTCAAAAATATAATTTCCCCCTGCACACTTTTAATTCCTGCGAACTGAACCGAGTGGAAGGGATTCAGAAATCGGACACTGTCATGAGGTCCACGGGTGCTTTCGGCGTTGCTGAACCGTCAGCGCTCCTTGCCGCGGGAGCGAACAGGCTGCTTGTGCCGAAGCAAAAGAAAGGAAATGTGACCGTGGCGATAGCTGAAGCCAAGAATCTACAGAGTTCAGCGTTTGGGGTTCAGAGTGAAAAAGAAGTTGAGGCAGAGCCGGGGGCAGGCAAGATATTCATCGTTGGCACAGGACCGGGAAGCATTGAGCATATCACCCCTGCCGCGCGTGAGGCCATCAGGAAATCCGATATCATCGTAGGCTATGGCACCTACCTCCATTTAATCACGGAACTCCTGCATGGCAAGGAGGTCTTATCCACAGGGATGACACAGGAGGTGGACAGGTGCCGCAAGGCAATGGAATTGGCATGCAGCAACAGGACCGTGTCGGTGATCAGCGGGGGTGACCCCGGAGTCTATGCCATGGCAGGGTTAGTGTTTGAACTTCTGCGTTCGGAAGAGGGGAAGGGCAGGAGACTACCCGCCGTTGAGGTAATTCCCGGCATATCGGCCCTGAACGCCAGTGCATCGCGGCTCGGCGCTCCATTGATGCACGACTTTGCGTGCATAAGCTTGTCGGACAGACTGACCCCGTGGGAAGTGATCGAAAATCGGATTGAAGCTGCTGCAGCGGCTGACTTCGTTATCGTCCTGTACAACCCCCGGAGTACAGGCAGACCCGACCATATCAATAGGGCGAGGGAAATCATCCTGAAGCACCGCCAACCAACGACGGTTGTGGGCATTGTCAAGGGCGCAATGCGGGAACACGAGTCTGTCATTGTGACGGACCTGGAAAAAATGCGGGACGGCGATGTCGACATGCAGACCACGGTGATTATTGGCAACTCAAAAACATTTGTATGGAATAATCTGATGGTAACGCCGAGAGGATATGAAAAAAAGTTCTCAATCTGAAATCAGGGACCAGAAGGACGGTTCAATTCCCAAGGCCGCCATGTTGTGGGACGAATCATTTCTGTGGGGCGTGATGGCGCATAAGGCCCTCACGGGAAGCGGGCTTTCCTTTGACCTTATCCGTGCCGAGGATGTGAGGAATGGCGGGTTGAGAGAGCATGCCATGCTGTTCGTTCCCGGCGGTTGGGCATCAAATAAATTGAAGGCACTTGGTGACGACGGCATTAAAGAAATAAAACGGTTCGTGAATGCTGGCGGTTTGTATCTCGGGTTTTGCGGTGGTGCCGGGCTTGCTACGATGGATGGTATCGGTATCGTGCCCGTTAAACGACGACCAACGAAGGAGCGGGTGCCAAGCTTCAGCGGTAAAATCAAACTTGCAGTGTCCTCTCATCCTGCATGGCTGGGCATTTCGGAACCCGTGTTCCATGCTTGGTGGCCATCTCAATTCGTGATCGACGGACCGGTGAACGTGCTCGCTACCTATGCTGAAGCGCTGCCTGACTCCTTCAGCTCCGACATGAACGTAGGGGATGTGGCTGCCGCCGGTAGCTGGTCCGAGCTAGAGCACCTTTACCAGATTAATCTGAACCCCAAACGCCTGCTCGGCGAGCCTGCCGTCATCGAGGGCCGGTTCGGAGACGGGAAAGTGCTTCTATCTCTCGTTCATTTTGATACGCCAGAAGACAGCAACGGGACGAAGGCGCTCGGGAATATCTGGCGTTACCTGGACTGCAATCAGCAATCGGCTGATGCGGCTACGTCCGAAATACCGGACTGGCAGGATCGGGGACCATCATCTTATCAAATAGTATCAGAACTCGAGGCAGCGATTGGAGGGCTTATAGACCTCGGGTTACGGAACTTTCTCTGGTTTTGGCGCAATCCCATGCTCCTGCAGTGGCGGCGCGGAGTGCGGGGTCTTGAATATTGTACGCTGTATGTCATGGTGCGAGAGATCGCGGAATTTCTTGGTGCGCAGGATGGGAATCAGGAAATACCTGGTCTGGAAAAAAGTCTGGTGAGGATCAGGGAACTGCTCTTGCGTTTTGTTGAAAAGGCGAACCGTCTTCTGGTCCGTGAACGGCTTGTCATGCAATATTCCCATATAACCTATGAACGGTGCGATGACTTGGAAATCCAGACGATCAGAGAAGAATTATTCGCACGCTCCAAAAGCCATGGCGGGCTCTTCAAAGAGCTCATCGATGAGATTGACAGGCTGTTGTATCATGCTCTGACGCTGCGGAGGAAAGGCTAAGCCCCCCGGGCTTGTTGTAAATCGAGCCTCCATCATGAACTGGATTATAAAAATTGCCGAAAAGAACCACGATAAAATTTTCTGCGTTTCATATTGTGCTTCACCTAAAGAGAGGTTCACTGGGCGTCTCACTCAGCATGAGTGTCACAAAGAGCTTCATACTTCCGCGTGTTTCACGATGGCATCGTGAAACACTGCGATCAATTTACTTGGTCCGCCATGTGAGATTGTCGTTTGCGCTGGTTCACAGGGATTTCAAAATAGATGCATGCTCTTTATCCGATTGCGCGAACAAAAAGGGCAAATGGTCGTTTATTATCCCATCGTCAAAACCGCAAGGTTGCTTTGAACCGCTTCGGATTCAGCAATAAGTCGAGCCCTTCAACCGCGCTCCGGACGTGAATGTCCGCAGCCAGGATCGCATCAACGGCGCATCCTTCCCCCTCTGACACCGCAATGCCGATCCGTGCGACCTTGAGCATCTTACGGTCGTTGTTTCCGTTGCCAAAAGCGACGACGTTCTCCGCACCGAGTTTCGTTACATACTCTGCCTTCTGCGCGTCCTGGTTATTTCCCGTCAGAATGTGCATTTCGCAGTTAATACCTTTCAGTTCAGCCTGCGCTTGGCCGAAGGTATCGGCGGTGAGGATATGTATTTTCAGAACCTCCGCCAACTTATTCAGCTGCGTATCCATTTTTGACAATAGTTGCCCGGTTACGGACAATGTGCCGGTAAAATCCGACACGAGGTGCTTCAGTTGGACCAAGCCGAAGCCAGGAATATCGATCTCAATCATGCCTACTTCCTTTCTCGATTACCAGCGCAAATCGCCTCTGAAAACCGCCTTTGCACCCAATTCTTCCTCGATCCTGAGCAGCTGGTTGTATTTTGCGAGCCGCTCGGATCGCGCGGGCGCGCCGGTCTTGAGCTGACCGGCATTTGTGGCAACCGTGATGTCCGCGAGGAACGAATCTTCCGTTTCTCCCGAACGGTGCGAGAACATACATGTATAGCCAGCTGTTTTCGCCATTTCCACAGTTTTCAGTGTTTCGGAGAGTGTGCCGATTTGATTAAGCTTGATCAATACGGAATTCGCGATGCCTTTCTTGATCCCTTCGGCCAGTATCTTCGGGTTCGTAACGAATATATCGTCACCCGTAAGCTGGATCTTCTTTCCCAGTTCTTCTGTAAATATCTGCCAGCCATCCCAGTCATCTTCGGCAAGCCCGTCTTCAATGGAGATAATCGGGTATTTTGAGATCAGGTTTGCATAATAGTCGACCATTTCTTTTGAGGACAACTTGCTATTGTCCGCCTTCAAGACATACTTGCCTTCCTGATAAAATTCACTCGCTGCCGGGTCGAGGACGATGGAGATGTCTTCACCCGGCTTGTATCCCGCTTTTTCTATTGCAGCGGTAATGATCTGGATTGCTTCTTCGTTGGAAGAAAGATTTGGCGCGAATCCGCCCTCATCTCCAACGGCAGTGTTCAGGCCCTTTGACTTCAATACTTCTTTCAAAATATGGTATGTTTCTGCAGCCATCCTGAGTGCTTCCCTGAATGATTTTGCGCCAACGGGCGAGATCATGAACTCTTGGATGTCCACGTTATTGTCCGCATGTTTGCCGCCGTTCAGGATATTGAAGAATGGTATCGGAAGGCGATGTGCTGCCTCGCCGCCAAGATAGCGGAACACGGACAAACCCCTGTTCTGTGCCGCCGCCTTGACAATAGCGAGAGAGACCCCCAGTATTGCATTCGCGCCCAGCTTACTTTTGTTCTCTGTGCCATCGAGCTTGATCATTCGAGCATCAATTGCGCCCTGATTCTCAGGGTTATAACCGAGGATCTCCGGCGCGATAATCTCATTCACGTTCATTACCGCTTTGAGGACGCCTTTGCCCAGGTATCGCTTTTTGTCGTTGTCCCGGAGCTCTACTGCCTCCTTGCTTCCGGTTGACGCGCCTGAGGGGACCGCAGCCCTACCTATGATCCCGTTGTCGAGAATTGCATCAACCTCGACCGTAGGATTACCCCGTGAATCCAGAATCTCTCGTGCGAATATTTTATATATTTTGGCCATGCGGGTTTCCTTTCTGTAAACTGTTTTTTGATACTTCTCGGGATAATGACTATTATCATACCAAAACGGCATCAAATCTGCCGTTAAATTTGTGATAATCCCAAGGATCGGGGGGGGGCAAAAAAATTGTTTCAACTTGACAATACTAACAGCTTTCCTAGCACCCAACGCAATGCGGGTATTGAACAGGCCCTCACGTAGCCACGCTGTATCTGCCGATCGGCGTCCTGCACATCCTGCTCAGGCACTACATCACCCGGCTGCATTCACCAAGACAATCCTTGAATCCCGTGAGAAAAGAATCACATCAAGGTCAGCAGGTCGGTAAACGTCAGGACCGCCTTCACGTTCTGCCTTTCGGTTTACAACACTCAATTATATACGTGGATAACGGGTATTGAGCAATTCAACCTATATTCCCGCTTTACCGTGACCAACATATTATCTTGCTGTGATGATTTTGTGACCATCGCAAAGTATACTTTAATTAAACATATGGGAGAGACTGCGTATAAATCATATATGTGGTCAGGAGGTTGGACATGAAGCCAAGATTTATCAGGCCGGTTGTGGTGATGTTTACCCTTGCACTAACAGCAATGCTGGCGTATGCAGGCGGATTGGCCAGCAAAGCCTTTTCGTCTCTTTTTTCTGAATACGGAACTGCCGTTGCACAAGAGACAGGAACATCAAAGATTGTATTCACCGTCAAGTGTTATGACGACGGCAAAGCAGCCTTGCAGGGATTGAAAGGCATTCAGAAAATTGAAACAGGATTTCATTACCTTAATGAAACGGATACCGTTTATTATGACCCGAAAGTGATTACGGTTGAGGAAATGGAAGTGGCCTTGAAGAATGCCGGAACATACGTGAAAACGGGAAAATAGTGGAAAGATGCGCTTCGAGGAAATCCCGTGACATCTATAGCCGAAGAATTCGGCCGAAAGGACATTTTAACGTCACATAAATTATCAATGTTCCAATTGCCGCAACTGTATTTGCAATTTTAAGTGGAGATCCCGACCCTGACCTTGATTGAGGGCATCAGGAGTCGCTCATTGCAAAAAATGCACTGATCGGAATAGACGCAAAAAAGGGAAATATAAATGAAAAGGAAATGCTATAATTATGAAGTGATGCTGCGAATCCAAAGTTTGAAAAATTGTGAGTGGGCCTTAAGCTTCCTCCGGTCATTCTGCTGGATATCCCGTTGCGCCGTACTATCCTGATTATTGAAGGACTTCCACGATGCGGTGGAGCGGGAGTAATTTGTGACTGTTTCGGGGAAATAATATAAATGCGTTGAATATTATTTCAATCTATCTGGCTTGTGTTATATAAATCTGCGGGAATTGTAAAGCTGCGAGCATCGGAATGAAGACATTCAAGGAAACAATCAGCGAGACTTCTTTACAATCGTTTATGGCACTTGATCTCAAGGTCCTTCAGGCGAATGTGGGATACCGGTGCAATCTTGCATGTAAACACTGCCACGTTTCTGGCGGTCCGGTCCGACAAGAAGTCATGAACGAAAAGATTGCGAGGCAAGTGATACGTGTTGTAACGGACAATCCTTTTGATATGCTTGATATCACTGGCGGGGCTCCGGAAATGAACCCCTCGCTGAAGACCATCGTTCGAGAAACGAGAAGGGCTGGAAAGCGCGTGACTGTTCGTACCAACCTCACCATCTTTTTCGAGCACGGCTTTGAGGCCTTTCCGGAATGGTACCGCGATCAGGGTGTTGATTTGATCGCATCGCTCCCCTATTATCTGGAGGACGGCGTCGATCGGGTGCGAGGGAATGGTACTTACAAAAAAAGCATAGAAGCATTAAAGATCCTGAATGGTCTGGGCTACGGAATTGATTCGACAGGTCCTTCATTGAGCCTCGTATACAACCCGCAGGGGATGTTCCTGGCGCCCTCCCAATGTTCGCTCGAAATGGAATATCGTCGCGAACTCAAGGACCGCTTCGGCATCTCTTTCACCCGTTTGTATACATTCACAAATATGCCGCTTGGAAGGTTTCGCGAACATCTCGTGCGGACGGGGAACCTTGATAAATACATGGACAAACTCGCATGTGCATTCAACCCCGCAACGCTGGACGGCATAATGTGTCGGCATATCATAAGCGTTGGATGGGATGGAGCACTTCACGATTGTGATTTCAACCTGGTGCTTGGGCTTCCCACCGCAGCCGGCGTTCCCCAGCATATCGACGATTTCGACTATACTGTTTTGGTGAACCGATTGGTGTCGGTGGGTGACCACTGCTATGGATGCACAGCTGGACAGGGCTCCTCATGAGTGGGAGCAGTCGCTTAGCAGGCGGTCGCCTGCTCGGGAAACCAGTAAAGGGGAAATCACCGATATCGACCGCCCGGGTTCGTACGGCAAAACAAGAGCGGCTTTCAACACGCACGAGGCAACATGAAAAGGACGACACGTCCAACCTTGATTCTTGCCGGGGACATTGGCGGCACAAATACGCGGCTGGGATTATTCCGTGTATCAGAGACTGTCAGCCGTCTTCTAACCTCCACTACCTATCCTAGTACAGCCTATCGCAGCCTAGAAAACATCATAGCTGAATTCCGTCAGGGGAGGGAGCGGATATCCGCAGCATGTTTCGGCTTGGCTGGTCCCGTGGTAAACGGCACTGCCGTTGCGACCAACCTTCGCTGGAAGATATCGGAAACAGCCCTCGGCAGATTCCTTGGCGTGAAAAAAATTTCCCTTATCAATGACCTTGTGGCAAACGCATACGGCATCGAAGTAATGACCAGATACGATTTTACGGTCCTGAATAAGGGCGGAAGTGCGGTCGGCAACAGAGCACTACTGTCCGCGGGAACCGGCCTCGGCGCTGCGGTCATGTATTGGAACGGCAAACGTTATTTCGTTTCCCCCTCGGAGGGAGGACACGTTGAGTTCGGCCCGAAAAACAGCCTGGAACTCGGTCTCATCCGGTATCTTCTCGAACGTTACGGACATGTGAGCTACGAGCGGGTACTATCCGGCGCAGGACTGGTCAATATATATCAGTTCCTGCGGGACGACGGTAAATTCGGGAAGGAACCTGGCTGGCTGACCTCCCGCTTCGCTAAAGAAGACCCTGCCAAAGTTATAGCCGAATCGGCCCGGTGTAAAATGAGCAGGCTCTGTGCGGATGCTCTCGATCTTTTCGCTTCCATTTACGGCTCAGCCGCCGGCAATCTCGCCCTCCAGATCATGGCCACGGGCGGCGTATACATCGGCGGCGGGATTGCCCCGAGAATCATCTGGAAGCTTGAGGATGGAACATTTATGAAGGCTTTCAGGGACAAAGGCCGGCTTTCCTCAATTGTCGAACGCATTCCGGTGAAGGTGATCATGAACGACCATGCTGCCCTGTTCGGCGCCGCCGCACATGCTGTCAATATGTTAAAAAAATAAGAAGAAACCTTATGTCGGAGAAAGTAATAATTCGTCAAAAAAAGAATTATGAAACCAGTTTCATGGCGCTCAATCCTGACGAGCCAGGATCGGGCATAGCTCGTTCGGTACATAGTATTCATGAGTTGACGCCATATGGCATGGTTCTAGCGGGTCTTGGAACATGTACGGCCTTCGTTGTGAATACCTATGCAGAACATCACAACCTCGATGTGAATGCTGTGGAACTCAAATTGGAGTACCGACGGACATTCAAGGATGATTGCGCGCACTGTGAGGAGATCGACAAATATGAGGACCAGATCCATATGTTTGTAAGTTTCGAGGGAAATCTTACAGCACAAGAGATGGATAAGTTATACAAGATTTCTCTGCAGTGTCCTGTTCATAAGATGCTGAAAAGCGGAATCCCGGTAAAATCAATGCTCACCCGGCATACTTCGGATTAGCCATCTTCGGCTCGCGAGGTCGATTTTATCGGGAGAGGAGCGTATCCCATCGTGGATGCGTATAAGATAAACACTCATTTCGTCGATATTGGAGGTGTCTTTAAAGAGTTTGATGGGCAGGGCAAACGTTTCCTGAACGATAGGGGAAAGGGGCTACGCATCGACCGCGCTGGGGGAAAAGGTCTAACTGTCGCAGGTATTCAAGCCTGAAGAAGTATTTTGACGCCTGTCTAGGAGGAGCGATAAAGGTCATCCTCCCAATCTGCCGGAGAAGGGCCGGGAGTTCCTGCAATCAAGGAAATTTGACGAGTAATACCTGGATTACGACCGGAATGCGAACGTTTTGATAAACGCCCAATGACCGAAAGAGAGGCCTTGCGAATGGAAACCCGGACGCTGGTATTTCCTCAAGACGAGAACAACAGGACCCTTATCGAGAACGTCCACCCCGCTGTGTGGAAGAACCCAGAACCCGCACCAATGTATAATCTCGTTGTGATCGGCGCGGGGACAGCGGGACTGGTTACTGCTGCGGGGGCAGCGGGTCTTGGTGCAAGGGTTGCGCTTATTGAGCGTAATATGCTAGGGGGCGACTGCCTCAATGTCGGCTGTGTGCCTTCCAAGGGGATCATCAGGGCAAGCCGCGCCGCCTACGACGTTAGGACAGCGGAAGAGTTTGGTATACGGTTAAGCAAGGAATTTTCCATCGACTTCGGCAAGGCAATGGAACGAATGCGCCGGATCAGAGCCGGGATCAGTTCCCATGATTCGGCGGAGCGTTTTAGTAAAGAACTGGGGGTGGACCTTTTCTTCGGCAGTGCAAAATTTGTCGGTCCGGACATCATCGAGGTTGATGGCAGGCTCCTGAAGTTTAAAAGGTCCGCGCTTTGCTCTGGCGCTCGCGCTGCTGTACCGCTCATTCCGGGCATAGAGGAAACCGGCTACCTGACCAATGAAAACATATTCTGGCTTACGGAACTTCCGAAGAGGCTTGCAGTCATCGGCGGAGGTCCTATCGGCTGTGAGCTTGCCCAGACTTTTGCGCGCATGGGGAGCGAAGTGACGATACTCCAGCGCGGCGGTCATGTTCTCCCGAGAGAGGACGCTGATGCTGCGGAAATTGTGCATAAGGCTCTCGCAAGGGACGGCGTCGTACTACGGCTTCAGGCAAAGATTCTCAGTGCCAATAAAAAAGGGAATGACAAAGTCGTCATTGTTGAAGAGAACGGAAAAACCACGGAGATTCCCGTAGATCAGATTCTCGTGGGTGTGGGGAGGGCTCCGAACGTTGAGGGGCTTGAGCTCGAGAAGGCGGGGATAACATATGACCTCCGCGAGGGCGTGAAGGTGAATGAGAGGCTCCAGACCTCGAACCCGCGCGTATATGCGGCCGGCGATATTTGTTTCCCGTATAAATTCACGCATATGGCTGACGCCCTTGCCCGCATCCTGATCGCAAACGCCCTGTTCAAGGCAAGACAATCAACATCAGCCCTCGTCGTTCCCTGGTGTACCTACACCGACCCCGAGGTGGCCCATGTAGGGATGTATGAACAGGATGCCGCGGACAAGGGTATCAACGTGCTGACCCTTACTGTGCTGCTTTCCGATGTGGACCGGGCCCTGCTCGACGGAGAAACCGAAGGGTTTGCCCGTGTGCATCTCAAAAAGGGCGGCGATCAAATCCTTGGCGCAACGATTGTGGCTCGCCATGCGGGCGAGATGATCAATGAATTTTCCCTTGCCATGACTGCGGGTCTGGGCCTTTCGGCAATTGGCAAGACAATCCATCCTTATCCGACCCAGGCGGAGGCAATTAAGAAGCTTGCCGACGCGTATAATCGGACGCGTCTCACGCCGTTAGTAAAGAAGGTGTTTACAGCTTGGCTTAAATGGCAGCGGTCGTAATGCGATGCGCATGGGGTCGGGCAGGGAAAGTATCATGGGAAGCGGTGAGCTTTAGTTCCGGCACCGTCAAGGCAAAGGTCAGCAAGCAGTCATGGGAAACGCGGGAAGCAGAGGCGACGCTGCTCAGGGCGGTTCCCTATGGTTGGGTCGACGAGGTGAACAGCGGTCGCGCCGCGGACTGACTCTCATCCGACGAGGCGGGCTATATTACTGGAACCACGATTTTTATCGATGGCAGAGGTTCCGGTATAATGGAGCAGCAGATGAGCGAGGGGCCTATTACAGCCGAAGACAAGCGGTTGTCAGATAATGCCGCTCACAAGGTTTTCTGGAAGAAATGGGGCCCCTACTTGAGCGAACGCCAATGGGGCACGGTGCGCGAGGATTACAGCGAGGACGGGGAAGCTTGGGACTATTTCCCTCATGATCATGCGCGCTCTCGCGTTTACCGGTGGGGTGAGGATGGCCTGGCGGGCATCTCCGACATTAACCAGAACCTTTGCTTTGGACTTGCCCTTTGGAACGGGCGCGATCCCATTCTTAAGGAACGGATATTTGGCCTCTCAAGCAACGAAGGCAACCATGGGGAAGACGTCAAGGAATTGTATTATTATCTTGATAATACGCCCACCCATTCCTACATGAAGTACCTGTACAAATATCTCCAGACCGCATTCCCGTACCAGGATCTCATGGAAACGAACAGAAAGCGGTCCCGCCTTGATCCAGAATACGAGCTGCTGGACACTGATGCATTCACCCGGAATAGGTACTTTGACGTCTTCGTGGAATACGCGAAGGCCGGTCCAGAGGACGTCCTCATAAAGATCACTGCTCACAATCGGGGAAGAGACCGGGCTGCAATCGTCATCATGCCGACACTATGGTATCGTAACACTTGGGCTTTTGGCAAGCTGAAAAAAAGGCCGGACATCACTCGGACGGAGAGCTCAAGGGAATGGACGACGCTGGAATGCGATCATGAAGAGATGGGGCAGTATTATCTCTATGGCGAAACGGGTGATCTGGTACTATTTACCGAGAATGAAACGAACACGGAGCGGCTGTTTCACATACCCAATGCTTCACCCTTCGTAAAGGATGCCTTTCACGACGCTGTCATAAGTGGCGATTTCGCAATTTTCAGCGATAGAACGAACGGCACGAAGTGCGCTATCCTGTATCGTTTTAATCTTGCGGGAGGAGAGGTCGGCATTGTAAAGCTTCGCCTGAGGAAAGAAAAGAGCGAACAGAACCCTTTTGGACAGGAATTCGAAGAGGTCTTGAGGCATCGGATTGACGAGGCGGATGAGTTTTATGCTCAGTTCGTGCCTGCCGTGCCGGAAAGCGATGTGATCGCGGTGCAGCGTCAGGCTTTCGCGGGATTGCTCTGGAACAAGCAGTACTACAACTACGAGCTCGAAACCTGGCTAAACGGAGACCCCGGCCAGTCGCCTCCCCCGGAAGGCAGGAAAAAGGGACGTAATGCTGATTGGAAGTATCTCTTTAATCGTGACGTCATCTCCATGCCTGACAAATGGGAGTACCCGTGGTACGCAAGCTGGGATCTTGCGTTTCATTGCGTCCCACTTTCCATGATCGACGCTGATTTTGCAAAAAAGCAGCTTGTCCTTTTTACGCGGGAATGGTATATGCATCCGAATGGCCAAATTCCTGCTTATGAGTGGAACCTGAGCGACGTAAATCCCCCTGTGCATGCTTGGGCGGCCTTAAAGGTTTACGAAATCGAGAAATCACGCAGCGGCAAAGGCGATATTGCGTTTCTCAAGCGGATGTTCCTCAAGCTCCTGCTTAATTTCACATGGTGGGTCAACCGAAAGGACTCGGAGGGGAAGAACATCTTTCAGGGCGGCTTTCTGGGACTCGATAACATCGGCGCTTTTGACCGGAGCAAGCCGCTCCCCGGCGGGGGGCATATTGAGCAGGCCGACGGTACGAGCTGGATGGCCATGTATGCTCTCGGCCTGATGGACATGTCACTGGAAATCGCTCATGAAGACCGGGACTATGAGGATATGGCATCCAAATTTTATGAGCACTTTGTCCACATTGCTGAATCGCTGAATCAGTTGGGAGGGCAGGGACTGTGGGACGAGGAAGACGGTTACTATTACGACGCGTTGCACATGCCTGATGGAAACATTATTCCGCTTAAGGTACGCTCCCTGGTGGGATTAACTTCCCTTTTGGCGGTGTCGATTGTGCGGAGCGACGTCCTGTCCAAAATGAAAGGGTTTAATAAAAGGATGGTCTGGTTCATGAACAACCGCGAGGACCTGGGCAAATACATGGCGATCGAAGATTTCAAGGAGGGACAAGATGTCCTGCTATCCCTCGTACCTAAAAAGCGGTTAGTTAGGATCCTCCGGAGGATGCTTGATGAGAATGAATTCCTGTCTCCCGGCGGCATAAGGTCAATTTCCAAGTATCATCAGGACAACCCATATATTCTGCGGCTTGACAGCATGGAGTATCGCGTCGAATACGAACCGGCTGAGTCCAAAACGAGTTTATTTGGCGGCAACTCAAACTGGCGCGGCCCAATATGGATTCCGATCAATTATCTCTTTATCGAGGCGCTGGTAAAATACCATCATTATTACGGCGATTCACTTCAAGTTGAGTATCCTACTGGCTCCGGGAATAACATGACTCTCATGGATGTTGCTATAAACCTTTCCCGGCGCGTAACCGCCGTCTTCATGAAAGATGCGAAAGGCAGACGGCTCGTCAACGGCGATGAAGCAAAATATCAAGAAGATCCACACTTTAAAGACCTTGTCCAGTTCTATGAGTATTACCACGGGGATACGTGCAAAGGTCTTGGCGCAAGCCACCAGACGGGCTGGACGGCGCTCGTTGCGGAGATGATCCAGTGGTGCTGGTGCGACTAGCGCGCATAGCCGATGTTGACAGGGCAAAGTGAGTACGGCACCAGCGACAAATACACGATGTATGAATTACATACCCTGACGTGGCTATGCCGGGATCGCACGTAGTGCTTGAAGAGATCATGACCATATTACTCAAGTCAAATAGCTGCCATGAAACAGGACGGACGCATACTGCAGCGCTCTTTGGGGCCGTTCGAGAACAGGAAATGCCATGATGAATAAAAAGATTTGGGTTGCATCAGCAATTGTAATCCTGGGCGTATTGTTCTTTTATTTCGACCTGGGAAAATACCTGACCTTGGCGTCGCTCAAGGAAAACCGTGCCGCACTCGTTGTATTCTACGAGAGCCACCAGGTTGTCATGGTCTCAGGGTTCATTACCGCCTATATCATTCAGACAGCCCTGTCTCTGCCGGGCGCGGCCGTGTTCTCGCTCGCGGCAGGGGCCGTGTTCGGCGCTGTCATGGGGACCGTGTATGTCAACATTGGCGCGACAGTCGGAGCCTCCTTGGCATTTCTTGTCGCCCGGTATCTTTTCCGTGATGTGATCCAGAATAAATTCGGACCCCGACTTGAGAAAATTAACACCGAACTCGAGACGAGGGGGTTCAACTACCTGCTTTTCTTAAGGTTGGTTCCGGTCTTTCCCTTCTTTCTCATCAACCTTGGCGCGGGCTTGACCAGAATGCCCTTGCGAACGTTTTTTTTGGGTACCATGGTGGGAATCATTCCGGGCAGTTTCGTATATTGCAACGCCGGAGCCAGCCTGGCCGCAATCAACAGCATGAGAGAGGTCGCTTCGCCCCGGGTGCTTGGGTCCTTTGCCCTGCTGGGATTATTTGCGATTGTGCCTATACTTTATCAGAAAAGTAGAAAAAAGAAGCAAATATGAAAGAACTTCATATTTAATGATAAATTTGAGGAGGAATATTTTGGACTAATGTCCGCGCATTCCCCCTGCTAGTCGCGAAGCGCCAGGAAGAAGGCAAGCGGGCAGATGTGGATTTTGCCGAGTTTTTCTTTATTGCCTTAGCTGTTCTGAAACAAGCAATAAGTATGTGCGTACCGCAGTCCTTGTTTCGGAGCATCCCTTATACCTCTTCTTGACACACCGCAGAATGGTGATAGAATTATGAGTATTCATCATTCATAATTAAGGCAAATGCAGATGGTTCCGTCCACAGCTTTATTCTGTGCGTTATGGTCAGGATTCGATTAGTTTTCTCCCTGTGCAAAGCGTGAATAAATGGGAAGGAGGTGAATCATGGAAACCCAGGAGCTGAAAAAGTACCTTGCGAGATTCAGTATTGCCGGATTGCTTGCCGGTACTGGACTCGTGATAGGATTCGGTACGAGCAATGCCGTGGACAACTCAAATGGGGGGGGTGGCACAGGTATTACCACTGAACAAAGTATGACAAAAAGCGGCGGGAGCGAATCAAAAGCTACTCCGACTTCAGAGCCAACCCCGACAGGCGGCTGATCCGGCTCAAAAGCTGAGCCAACGCCATCTGGTGGCGGAAGCGACAGCAAATAGTGCAGTTTGCACTATCAATGTTCCAGAAAAAATGCCGGCAGGATGAGTTTCCGGCTAACACGCATGGAACAAACATGGAGTTGAGCGGTCCCGGGGGTGCGAAAGAATACGCCGATCGCTCTCGGGATATTGTTTTTAGAACTATGAATCCTTTGACAAACGATAGACCTGATGACCGATACCGAGCATGCCGGTCAGTACTGGGCAATGCAGCATGGTCTCGTCTTTCCGCACGGTGTGCCAAGGCGCTTGCTGAAAATTCGCTATCGGCTGCTCTTTCGGAGCCCGGCAAGAATAGGTTTCCTGAATTCTTGTCTGAACTTGCCAGCCTCGAGGAAGCCGTCGGCGTAGTCGGACGAGGGAAGGAATCCCTCCCAAAGGAGATAAGTCAGCCCTTAGTCAACCCAACGATCCAGATCGTGGAATTGTCCTGGAAGAACCTAGTCTCATTCCTCGGTTCTGATCGGAATATTTCTGTTGTACATCCTATTCGAGCGGATGAATGCGTTCTCCTTTGGTACAATCAGTTCACTGACCGCGTGTCAGCGCGGCCAGTGAACGACGAGGATCTCCTGGTGCTCAAAATGGTGGTAGAAGGGATATCGTCCGAGGTCATTGCAGAACAGAACGATCTGCCGGTGGGAGCGGTTGATGCTGCGCTGTCTCGTGCCGTAGCGATTGGTCTCGTACTCACTCCGCCCTCTCACATCCGGCGAGATCCAAAGCTCTTTTCTCAGAACAATGTCATTCCCGAACGATACCTGTCGTCAACATCGTTCACGCTCCAGTGGCATATCACCCAGACCTGCGACCTGCACTGTAAGCATTGCTATGACCGAAGCAACCGTTCTCAAACGACCCTTGATCAGGCTTTGCGGATCATTGAAGACCTGCGTGCATTCTGCAGGAACAAAAACGTTACCGGAGCGATCTCCTTCACAGGAGGCAATCCTCTTCTCCACCCGTCTTTTACAGAGATATACCGTGCAGCGGCGGAGCGCGGCTTTGCCACAGCTATCCTCGGTAATCCTGCTCCGGCGGAGCGAATCGCCGAGCTGATCGCGATCCAGATGCCCGTTTTCTACCAGGTCAGCCTGGAGGGTCTCCGCGAACACAATGATACCATGCGCGGAACAGGACATTTCGACCGTGTTTTGGAATTCCTGAAGGTCTTGAAAAGACTCAACGTTTCGTCCATGGTCATGCTTACGCTTACCAGCATGAATATCGACCAGGTCATCCCCCTAGCTAACATCCTGCGCGGAAAGGCTGATATCTTTCACTTCAACCGTCTCTCCGTGGTCGGTGAAGGCTCGCAACTTAGTCTGCCTGACGCACGCAAGTACAGAACATTTCTCGAAGCATATCTCAAAGCTGCCAAAACGAATTTAGCCATGGGCATGAAGGAGAATCTCATCAATATCCTCCGTTGGAACCAGGGTGATCCGGCATTTGGCGGCTGTACAGGCCACGGCTGTGGAGCTGCCTTTAATTTCGTAAGCCTCCTTGCCGATGGTAAGGTTTATGCCTGCCGTAAATTTCCCTCGCTTATCGGCAACATCTATCACCAGAGCCTGACCGAGATCTATGATTCGGATCAAGCGCATCGCTACCGTTCGGGTAGTCAAGCCTGCTGGTGTTGCACCCTTCATCCAGTCTGCGGCGGATGTCTTGCGAGCGCTCATAGCCACAATCTCGATGTCCTTAAGGATAAAGACCCTTTCTGCTTCATGCGTAACATTGAAAATGAAGCTATGAAGAGGTGGGTAAGCGGAAACACGGCTGGTGTATAATGTAATAGTTGACGATGCAAGCATGGCGCGGCTCTTGTGCTTCATTATTCTGAGAGAATATGCCAAACACAACATTTAAGGTCATAGAAGCCTTTAACATCCGGGGACATGGTGTAGTTCTCGTGGGGGACAAGTCATTTTCAGATTTTCTCGAAATCAAGTCATGCGATATCGAAATCATCACACCGAACGGAGATGTCCTGAAGGGCGTTGCCTTCAAAGAATGGCTCCTTGGTTCGCCGAAAACTCAGCAGGATGAGATTGAAGCTTTCTTTGTCAGAGGAATGAAAAAAGCTGATATCCCGATAGGTTCTATGGTCAGCGTCAATCAAGAATAGGCCAGCCAGCAGCGAGTACATATCTCATAGTTGTGCCAAGTCGTTATGCCTATTTTCTTAGAAATTCGCTATAAGTTCAAATTGCCGGAATTGCGTCTTAAAAGGGATAGAGTGCGATATTTGTTCGCGCGGCATGCTACTGATCAATGGAATGAAGCCTTTATGGTGGGTGGAAAGTACAATTTCAGGGAATTGCTAGAGGTCCTCGGTTCAATTCCTGCCACCGCTACTTCACCGAGATTATAGCACTTCAAAGAGTAGCTCTAAAATCGGAATCGGCAGCCGCAAAAAAGGCAGAAAAATTGGCAATGATTGCTGAACGGAACACTGGGACAACAGCCAAAAATATGCTAATCGTACTCAAAGGTGAGCTCAAGGCCGACATAGCGCAGTCGATTGTTGTAAAATTGGCCGTAAGGTGAAAAACCATCGTAGCCTTCAAGCAGAAAACGGATGGACCGGCCAGGATCAGTCCCGTCGAATTGCAAGCCGGCCTTAAGCGATGCGTTCAGGGGCCAATTATTCTCCTGAGTGCATTTCAGATCCAAACCTCCGACTAGCCGTCCCTCCAACAGGATTTTATCGGCACCGTAATATTCCATGCCGCCCTGTACGGTGACCGGCTTATAGTCGCTCGGCTCCTTGTGAACCATAATTTCTCCACCAGAATAAATGCGCCATTTTGTCCATTCATATGATGCTATGAAGTTGAGCGCCTCATATTCAAATTCGAATCGCGTAATGTTGGAATGCAGCAAGTACTGGTCTCCCACGTGGGAGCTTTGATGATAAAAGTTGAGCCGATATGATGCAGGCCCGTTCCGGAAAGTGAAAGGAATGCCGATGAAATAATCATTATCCACCAGGTAGAACTCCCGGGTATTAAGATCAAATTCGGCATAAATCGCTCCGCTAATGTTGGCCTGCCAGCTGTAACCTCCGCTGTTATTAATGAAACGATACAATCCAAACATGTCCCCTAAAGTGCCGGCAAATATTTCTGTGCTTTGAGACAGGTACTGATGAGCCTCCTGGTAGGGGCGATAACTGAGCGAAAAGCAAGGTTCCTTCGGATCAGCTATCAGCGGTTGAAAAAGGTTACCCCTTGGTAAAAATATACTTTCATCGGACTTACCCGTCTCTCCAGGTGCAATTTTACTTTCCGCAGCTAAAAGTTCTGCGGCTTTATCATCTGCTTGTGCAGCGTGACAAAAAAATAGAGACATGAACAGGAGCAGGGCAAGAATGGGAAATATTGTGATAAAATTATGTCGCATTGCACCACCTCGCCCTTTGTGGCTCCATTTACAATGAAAATTTATGGGCATAACGCTCGCGAATACAGATGGAATTTTATATATTGCCAAGAATAAAAATCAATAACAGGAAGTTTCTTGATTGCGAACTTTAAACATCAGGCTGAGTACACTCATTTACGCGAAAGTGTGTTAGCACTACTGCGAGTATCTTGCATAGAATGAATTTATATAGAAAAAATAATTCTGACTATAAAAAACATTTGGGATGTACAGACAATCCCGCAAAATAGGGATTCACTTCTCGTCTCGATCCGACAAAGGAGCTGTCGGCCGTGTAAATCTCTATTTTTTTACTTTGCCAATTTTTTTCGCACAATCAGGTAGACTTATATGCCATAATATAGCACAATTTTTCTCAAATTGTATTATTGAGGTTTAGCAATACTCTTCGCGCAACGAATGTTATCGCCATCGCAACGACCGGCTTCGATCATCACAGAAGAGGTTGGCACCGGCTGATCCTGAGCACCAAGAGCGTGGTGAAAGACATTATTGCGGGCGCCAGCAATGTAGGTGGCGAGTTTCTTTCCTTCGTGGAGTACACGGCCAGAGGCGCAGCGAAAGAGCCCGCGGAAGCCAGTGAGGATGTAGCTTTGGTAGTCAGGCGGGCCGTGAATGTCGTTATCGAGGCAACAAGGAAAATTGGCGGGAACACGGAGAGGTTGCTCAAGTCGCTGTAACAGGCCCCATGAAGCCGCATCGACGATCGGCAACACGGCGACCAAAGCGGTCAGGATATGCTGGTCGGGGTAGGAATAAGGGATGTAGCGGGTGGCGCAATTTCGAAATTCAGGCTGGCTTCCTGCCTGGCCGGCTGATCGAACAAAGGATTGATTCCGGTTTCGAGGGTGTCGGTGTTATTCTACAATACTTGCTGCTTCTTTACTTGTTAATATCCCTTTTTTTACAAGAAGAGTAACCAATTTTTTAATTTTCGCTTCAACTTGGGGTGCTGGTGTTGCTTTGTCCCATATACTCTCTTGTTGAATCAATGTTGGTTCTTCTGGAACATCTAGTCTTGCAGATCTTCGATGCACAAGAGTGCCACTATAATATTGTCTAATGAAAGCCTGAATTTCCGATTCAAGGGAAAGCAATGGTTTTATTTTACAACCTAGAGCAAATTCCATATCGGTAACGACATCTAAATTAGAAGGGTAAGACATGGCAACTTCAAGAACATTGCCTACTTTTCTAACTGGGATAGCTTCGAATTTCCGTATAATTGACTCTTTTACTTTTTTCAGTTCCTCATCAGAAAAGTCTTCAGAGAATATGTCTGTATAAGGAACTTTGATATGTTGAGAAATTGCTCTGGCTATACCAACTTCATCAACGAAGAATAATTCAGTAATGATATGCCCTAATTTACCACCGGTGTTTTTTTGATGCGCTAATGCCTCTTCTAATTGTATTTCATTAATAAGTTTTGATTCGACGAGAATTTCACCCAATTTTTTCATATAATATTTACCTTACGCGGACAAGCCGGAACCAACAGGTTTGATAAAAATCAATGCTACTCTGAGTCTCTACTCTTTGCAGTCATTGAGGTCGAGAAGATATTGATTCTTTAGTCGCAAATACAAGGGCATAACATTTTGAATCAATAAAAATGGATAACTTGATGATTTCATAGAGCTACTTTTGCGAGTTTGCAACAATGATCCCGCGTGTTTGTACTAATATGGCAATATCACATTATTTTGACTATCTCAGAAGTATGTATTTTATTTAATATAAATGGTTTTGTCAAGTTAATGCATGGCAGATCTGCAATTTAAGCTGTGAGCCGAAACCAATACATTCACGGGATTCTTTCTGAAATTAGGATTTAATAATTCCTGGACTTGATGCTTTCAGGCTCTCTTGCGTAGAAAGAAAAGGTAGTCAGTTCGGGTGATAAGGACTTTCCTACACCACTCACGAAGAATGCCGACGGTGTAACTTCGATATTACGCGAAAACCTCCGGATTGATTGAAGAGATAATCAGGCGACATATGGAATTTTAAAAAAGGTTGACAAGGAGCAACTGAAGTTGGGTTTTTAAAAGTGCCATGGGCGTGACCGTGAGTATCTACTGCCATTCAATTCCCTTTGAAGTTAAAATGGTTTGGGCTTTTTTATATCCTAATCTTGCAGCCATCTTAAGATTTTGGACCATCATATCGTTGTTTCCTTGAGCGGCATAAGCAACCGCTCGATAAGCATATGCCTCGGCATCATTTGGGTTAAGTTCTATAGCCTTGCTATAATCATCGATAGCCTGCTGATAATCGCCTAAATCATTAAAAGCACTCCCTCGATTAATATATGCCTCGGCATCATTTGGATTTAGTTCTATAGCTTTGCTGTAATCATCGATAGCCCGCTGATGGTCGCCTAAATCGTTGTAAGCGCCGCCTCGATTATTATATGCCTGCGACATTTTCGGATTTAGCTTTACAGCATTGTTGTAATCATCGATAGCCTTATGATGATCGCCTAAATCGTTTAACGCACTCCCTCGATTATAGTATGCCTCGGCATAATTTGGATTTAGTTCTATCGCTCTGTTGTAATCATCGACAGCCTTGTGATGGTATCCTAAGGCGTCATAAGTAACTCCCCGATTTGAGTATGCCTCCGCGTAATCTGGATTTAGTTTTATAGCTTTGCTGTAATCGTCTACGGCCTGCTGCAGATTTCCTGCAGTCTTATAAGAAAACCCTCGATTAAAGTATGCCATTGCAAATTCCGGATTTAATCCAATAGCATTGTTGTAATCATCGATAGCCCGCTGGTGGTTGCCTAAATTCTCATAGTTGAACCCTCGATTATTATATGCATCGGCGTTATTTGGGATCAGTTCCAGGACTTTATTGTAATCATTGATAGCCTGCTGATGGTTACCCAGTCTGGTATAAGCATCGCCACGACCATAATATGCGAATGCAAATTTTGGGTTCAGCTCTATCGCTTTACTATATGCATCAATCGCAGTTTTAAAGTTATTTGATACATAAAATGCCAGACCCTTATCAAACCAATCTGATGCACTTAAATCTTTAATCGCTTTTGCATATTCACGCAGTTTCTGGGTATCCCACTTGGCCGATTTCAATTCACTCTTGAGCCTTTCAACTTCCCTCATTGCTCCTTCAGCTCTTTTCTTTGAGTCCTCAAGTTCATTTCTTTTCTGTACATCAGTTCCTAATGCATTAACTGACTTAGCTACCTCCTTCGGGTCTGCCGTAATCTTTGCTCGGAGATAGTAGGTTCTACCATTCCAATTTTCGTCAATAACTTCTCGACTCACGACCCCTGCCGTAAGCGTTGTTACTTGGTCTTTGGTCATCTCAAAATTCTTAACTTCGGTTTCACTAATAAGGTAAACCCCAAGCTGATCCAACAAAGCCCTTTTAACTCGTTCAAGTGCAATGGCTCGGCTCGATACCTTGCTGTCGATATCGCTTGCCCTGTAGGTGTATTCTTTGATGATGGTTATGTTTTCAGCGGAAGCTATATTGGCCAGAATAAAAGAGATTATTATGCCCATAAATACTGAAGTTAATTTGGCTCTACTCATTACCATCGCTCCTCCCTATAACGATAAAATTATCCCATAATTTACAAAGCGCAGGAAGACAAAACTTGCATAGCTGCCGCAGGATGCGAAGGTGGTCATGGATGGGGTGAGAATTTGCAGAAGGCCTCATTTCTGTCTGTAGGGTAGTAGGCGAGTCACACCGTTACCTATTGTTCATGTTGCCAAAATAATCAGCCTATAATGGCAGATGCGAAAGTCAACAAGAGGGTTATAAACTAAGCAATAGTTATTATTGCCATTTGATTTTATGTGAAGTTAAATAGCTTTGGGCATCCGCGTTTGCCCGCTTCGCAACCGTTTCAAAATCTTGTATATATTTTTTATTTTCCTAATTTGTAATAAGCCATCCTCGCTTACTGTATGCTGGCATCTTCGGGATTCAGTTTTATAGCTTTATTGACATCATTGAGCAGCCTGATAGCTTTCCCATGAACTTTTGTTGTTCGCGGAGGCTATATTAGTAAAAAAGAACGAGCCTATCAGACCTGAAACTTCGAAACCTAAATTGGCTCTATTCCATACCATTAGCCTCTTCTCCATATTAGAAAAAATATGACAGAAAGGCAAGCTGAGTTTTAAAAAGTTGAAACGGGGTATTGCATAAACGTTATGGCAAGAGATTGCAATCCTGTCAAGTGTCGTTAGTGAGGTAGACCTAATATTAGAACGAGTGGAATCGCTGTAAAAACATGTGCACATAATAATTCCTTTTAGTGCGCGACAGTTTCATTCTTTCGAAAATTGCAGAATACATGATACATGTCGAATTCGTGGTGACGAACCAGAAAAATACTTGATTGGCCAATGCATTTGTGCAATTACATGCCGCTATCCTTCGATTAGAGTTTTTATTAACTAAACGGGAGGACCCAGATCGCCCGAAATATCCCCATTGATCAATAGGGCTTTCAAGCTTCCGGACAGTCATGTGTTCACGGCCGGGATGCAAAATATTGTGCAGCTTTTCAGAAGAACCGCAAAACAGGCGCAGTGTCCGAAAGCTGAAAAATAAAAAAAACGCGGACAGCGTGACCTGTTTCCGCGTTTGGTGTCCTCATCATGCCGGCTGCTAAACTTCCGTTCATCCTTGAGATATCTTTACCGTCTTTCACCACGAAATGCGGGACGGTGGAGTCGTCCACCATAGTGCGCTCTATCGCGATTATATCGTCCGAACTCTACGTCACGAAAATGCCGGATTTGTCCAATACGGTACATGAGTAAAGCTGGTGGTAAATATCTCCTGCCGGCAAACGACCACGGGCCGTTGTAATATGGCCCCCGAAACCAATACCCACCATAGAAGTATAAATATTCACTCCCCGTAAAAAAAAGGTCATAAGGAATTCCGACTGCAACATACAAACCGAGTTCAGGCGAATAAACGAACTGCGGTGCTTCGTCAAGATAAAACCCTGGCGGAGGCGTGACAACATCGGGTTGGGGAGACGCGGCTGCTACGGGGCCATATCCAGGCACCTGATTCCCGTAGGCATACATGCATTGGACATACGCATTGTCATATCTGCGCTGGGCCGCCCTGCCAGAGACCTGGCCGGCGTTTGAACCGGCTGCCGTCCCAACGAGAAGCCCCCCTACGGCACCAATGAGGGCGCCTTGTCCAGCATGGCCGGAGGCTGAACCTAAGGCTGCACCCACCCCCGCTCCTACTGCTGTTCCGGCAACTGCTCCTGTGGCAACGTCACTTTCATAGGTCTGTTCAGGTGACATATTAAGATGTTGCTGCGCCCACTGTCTACACGTCGCATCTTCGGATTGGAATACGTCAAAAGGCTTTCCTGGAGCCGGCAAGACCGTGACGCTCGGCCCCGTGGGGACAGTGGCACATCCACCCACGACCAGAAGAGCAAAAGATATCAAGATGCTTTGTTTGAAAGTTAACATTAGACTTCACTCCTTTCCCTTTGGCGGACCCGGGGTTGGAACAACCTTAATCCATCCGCTGGGACATTGTTTCACATATGGGTAATAGGCCTTGGATTCCTGACAGTAATACCAGTAATACTGCTGTTCCTTCACCTGAGGGGCCTGTTGTTCATATATGGGGGATTGTTGCTGTATAACAATGGGCGGCTCCGAGTAATAGTAAGGGGAGTAATAATAAGGATAGTAAGGCGCCCCCCACCACGGCCATACCGGTCCTATCCCAATGCCTACCCTCACACCTCCATATGTAGAACCGGGTAAGAAACCCGCAAGGAGGAATATACTGACGGCCACGAAGATATAAATGCCCTTTTTCATGCTCCACCATCCTTATATCATTGTAGCACACCTATTATAGTGACGGTTTAATGAAATAATACTTTAGAACCGCCAATCCAATAGTGTATGTCAGATTGCAGGCTCTCAGGCTGGGCTCGTTGCCACAAAACCTCAAACAGAAATATTTGATCAAGCGTGGAGTAAATATTCAGATTTGGGTTATGCAAAAGGAAGTGCATGCTAATCTCAAGCAGTGCCCGATATCACTTGGAAATGGAAGGTTACGAAGCTACCCGACGGAGGAAATTTCAGAAATTCCAGCTCCGATGATCGGGTATCTCGGTTCTTTCCCGCATTTTCTGGGAATCGAGCGGTCGTCCACGTTTGGGACACAATGGTACCGCCGATTCATTATGCAGAAGTAGTTATTCATCGACCGATCCCGAGATAAAGGCAACTAGTGTTTCCAGTCCACAAGGCATCTCTCGCAAATGTATTTTGGATAATATCGACAAGACTATATACAAGCTTCACGAGATGATTGGTATGCAGGGCAAAAGGCGAAAACTATGTCACAAATAAAAAACATAACGCTAGAATATTTCGCTTGAGTATTTAGATCATATGACTTGGTTGCTGATCGGACAGGCAGGATCATAAAAAAAGCATAGAGTATTTGTGGATGTTTATCTGTGCTATTCAGACAAGCTGTTCATGTTTATATTTTAATGAGGAATTGCTTGCTGGTAATATAATACCGGAAATACGCTGTCTGTACTGCGTAATTCGAAGAAGAGAAGTTGAGGGGATGTTTTTTCTGACTAGAACCTGTACTTCAACACTATTTGGATATTCTTGATATCGTCTATCGGATTAAGACTGACTCTGTCAAACGATGGAACAAGACTCCATATAACTTTATCGCCGTCTTTGCTCAGTGGCAATGCAGCACTGTGTTCAAAGCATTCGTTCAGAGAGCCGGAAGATATATCCTTGCCTGCAAAAGCGGCGTTCACGCCGCCGAGGTTTGTGGAATTTCCAGCGAAACATCCACTACTAATCCCTACGGATGTTTTTGTTGGCGGTTCATATGCTGGTTCCATCGCCTGAGCTATACCAGACGCAGACTGCAAGCCCACGTCATTCGCTGCAGCAAGAGAAGCAGTAGCGAAGAACATGGCGATGAAAAAAGCCGCTAAATATTTCCGGAAACCATTGAATAATAACATGAATATAATCCACCCGCTAATTCTATTTTATAATAGAATGGTTATAATTTACCTTTTTTGAGGTCGGATGTCAATAGTGAACATCAACTTTCATGCTACCAGCTGTCGTTGCAGGCTCAGAGTTCTTTTTTTTCAACCGCCAGCCATCATGGATCAACCTGTAGTATTACGTGTACAGCGCAGGACTAATCGATTCATGTCCGACTGAGGGATTTCAGCAGTTCATCCACGTAGCGCGAGGGACGAGTAGACCTCATAGCCGAAACGTCTTCCGCTGAATTTCTACAGACATTGTGGCCGCTGCGCGACGAGCGCGGCTCGACACCTGGATCCGGCGTGGCGTGGCACTGATACGACTACATGTGCCTTGTTACTACGTCGGCCATGATCGCATTGCCATCCTGCAATGTCACGGGGCGGAGGTTGTCGAACTCCTCTCTTATGCCCCAGTCCAAGCATTTGCTAGCCGAAAAAAGGCATGCAACTGCGGTGATATAATGGAAATATCACCACGTTTGGCAGGCTTTACTGATGTGCTGCAATGTAGCATGTTTAGGGGGAAAATGGCGATGCCGATCCTCGCAGCCATAGTAGGCATCACTCTTATCATTATTGTGCTGGCTGATGCCTTTGAAACCGTAGTTTTCCCGCGCCGGGTGACTAGACGCATAAGGCTTGTGCGTCTCTTTTATCGGACCACATGGCGACTATGGACCACACTAGTCCTTGCGCTTGCGACTAGAAAACGCCAGGAAAATTACTTGAGTTACTTTGGCCCACTTTCACTCCCGTTGCTGCTGGGATTTTGGGCCAGCGTCCTGATCTCAGGTTTCGCGCTGCTCTACTGGGCGCCGGGTAACTCCTTGAAAACACCAGAGGGCATTGCAACTTTTGGCACCTGCCTCTATTTTAGCGGTACAACTTTTTTTACACTGGGCCTTGGTGATATCGCGCCCTATATTCCCCTTGCGCGGGCTCTAACCGTGATCGAAGTTGGTGTAGGCTTCGGTTTTTTAGCCATTGTAATCAGCTACCTGCCGGCGCTTAATCAATCCTTCTCGAAAAGAGAGGTTAACATCTCGCTCCTGGATGCGCGTGCGGGCTCGCCTCCCACGGCCACTGAAATGCTACGGCGCCAATCGCAGGACGCCGCAACGGAATCGCTGACGCGGCTCCTTCGAGAATGGGAACAATGGTCCGCGGAAATACTGGAAAGTCATCTCTCCTATCCGGTCCTCGTGTATTTCCGTTCCCAGCACGATAATCAATCATGGCTCGCGGCGCTGACCTCCATCCTTGATGCCTGCGCCTTCGTTATGACCAACTTACAAGGAACGTGCGTGCGCCAGGCGCAATTGACCTTTGCCATGGCCCGCCATGCTGTCGTTGATCTCTCGCTCGTGTTGCATGTCGCGCCCGAGGACCTGCTGATCGACCGGTTGCCGCCGAGAGAACTTGCTTCGATGCGCGCGACGCTCGCGGCTGAGGGCATGCAACTCCGGGAGGACGCGGAGGTGGCCCCGCGGCTTAAAGAACTGCGACAGATGTACGAACCCTATGTGTATTCACTTTCCCATCGCTTGCATCTGTCAGTGCCACCCTGGGTGTCAGAAACTAGCAGGCTGGACAACTGGAAAATTAGCGCTTGGGGAAATCATAGCGGTATGAAACGGACAGAAGGGATTGAAAAACGGGATGAAGAGCATTTCTGATCATGTATCTATTTGAAATAAATTAACCAGCCCAATTTGAGGTAATCAATCGAAATAATGTTGGAAAGCACGGCGAAGTTAGGGAAGCCAGCAGAAGGACAGCGGTACTGAAGCTATTTCCGTTAGCCGAGCAATCATTCAGGTGTCGACTCTGGAATACAGTAACAACGATGGTGGTCTGGACTTTATCTCATACATCAATTGCAACCATCAAGTAACGCACTAGACTCAGAGGGACAGGCAATACTGTATTGAGAGGTTGTTGTAGCATTTTTGCAGTGCCGGATGGAATCTTGGATTCAACAATTGTAGGTATTAACGGATGCATACTCCCTGAAAGGGCTTCCTGGGTCCCTATGCGAATTCCCCTCGTACTGTGTCACTTATTTCGCAGCAGTTTCTTGATCCGTTTGGAAGACAGTAGATGTCATTATAGGGAGTTATGATGAAGACCGAAATGACGAGGAATGCAGTTTTAACGAGATGGGGATTTTAGCGATGCTCTTCTCGATAACTTCTTAGTAGAGGATTACAATCTGTCTCAACTGAAATGTAAAAAAGAGGAATGAAGAGGAATAGGGGTATGACAGCCATGCTAGGTTGCCTGAACATGGTCGTACGTGACTTTTCTTGTTAGAGCAATATTGCCAAGAATGACAAGCCCGTTCCTTGAAGGGCCATCTCAATAAAAGCCCCGGAGACAGCCTTGGTCACAACCTTGAAGGCTTTTGTCGTCGCCTGATGGACTACCTGGTCGTTGGTGACCGTTTTTGCGGGATGATAAAAGCCTGCTCTCTCAAGGGTGTTCAGGATGTCCCTGGTAATGAATCTCTGCCGGATGATAGTGAATCAAAAGACTGCCTGTTGTAGTATTGAAATCGGTGGTTCCAATGCCATGCCCCATATTCACGAGAGCTTTCTGTACATCATAATGGACGGCGCTGTTCTTAAATAATGGATTTTTGAGACGCAACCTGCCAGGAACGTTATGAACATAACAGTTCATGTGTCCGTACCTCCTTTTCTATGGTCTAAGTATAAAACTGATTTGTTACAGTCATATGAAGCAAATGTTACAGTTATGTTACATAATTCAGGTGTGATGAGATTATTGAAAAAGACCATAAGTACCAGGTGAGAACAAAACTCAAAAACACCGGTAGCCATTAAGGAAAAGCAAGGACGGTATCAATCGCTGGACCATCCTTGGAAGAGACTCAGAAGAGCATCGGAACAACTTCCCGTTGCTTCCTAAAGGCGGACATTTTTGTTTTGCTAAGAGTAGGCAATTCTACGTTGCCTTGACAAGCTCTTGAACTCATCTTGTGTAGCTGCTATACTCACTTCGACGTTTACGAAGATACATACCGAGGAGAGGCTACGTAGACTGGAAACTACTGCTTGCTTATTATTATTGAACTGTTGATCAGGAACTGCTCCTTTTTTAATTAATCCCTGGTGACAGAAAACCGCATATGATGCTATCAGTATCAAGTGCTTTCTCCAGATTCCCGATGGTGAGCGAATAACCTTGGCAGAGATCGGAAAGCACTTGGGGAAACAGGCATTGGCCGATGTGATTATGGGCCAGTTCCAAATCTGATGCTTTCAAGTCGAAATAAATCGTAACCATAATCAATTGTAACTATGGCTTTATTTTGCAAAAGATTGGAGGCTGTAATCAACTCTAAGAGAGAGTATTTTTTACGCAACGTCAACATTTTGTCTCGCGGCATCTGTTTTTGCGACTGGTATGTAATTACCAATAAGCGAGACTCTAAGTATGATTCAACAGCCATGCTAATGGTCTAGTATTTTTAATTTGTATAGGAGTACTTATGTCCCATGTGCTCATGCTTTTTATCGCTCTCGCTGTCATTCTTCTTGGTGCTACTGTATTTACAAACGGGCTGGAGTGGTTCGGAAAGAAGATGAACCTTTCCGATGGGGCTGTCGGAAGCATCTTCGCTGCTGTTGGCACCGCTTTGCCGGAAACCCTCATCCCCCTTATCGCGATTCTTTTCGGTACCAAAGATGCTGGTCACAAAATCGGTGTTGGTGCCATAATTGGTGCCCCGTTTATGCTAGGGACACTGGCGTACTTCATCAGTGGCCTCGCTGTGATGGTTAACAGAAAAAAACGGGATGATTATCCCACTATGCGGGTTGATGCGATCGTTATGCGCCGGGATATCGAATATTTTCTCGTTCTCTACAGCGTTGCCATTGTCAGCACCTTCTTACTAAATCATCCTGTTTTCAAAGTTGCTATTGCCCTCATCTTGTTACTTTCATATGGAGCTTATGTTTTAAAAACCCTTACGGGCACGAGCGGAAATCATGTGGTCGAAGAAGCAGATCTGGATCCGTGTTATTTCGCCCCAAAGTCCCACGACCCCAATTTCCCCATAATTGTAGTTCAGGTTATGAGTTCCTTACTCTTGATTGTCTGGGGAGCCTACATTTTCGTTGAGAAAGTTCAGATAATATCTGGGCAAATTGGGGTATCACCGTTTATCCTTTCCATGGTTATTGCACCGATTGCGACAGAATTGCCGGAGAAGTTCAATAGTGTAATTTGGATTAATAAAGGAAAAGATACCCTCGCAATCGGAAACATCACTGGCGCAATGGTATTTCAAGGTTCCGTAATTACCGCCATTGGAATCTTAATGACTGAATGGGACCTGACGCCTGCGGCGTTCATAACAGTCATTCTGACCTTTGCTTCGGTTGGTTTGGCTTATTGGCAAATACGCGCACAGAATAAGCTGACACCATATGCGCTTCTAGCTGGCGGTGCTTTTTATCTCATCTTTATTGTGCTGGTATTGATAGGAAGGATTTAAAAAGAGTTTATTGCGTACCATTTGCAACTCAGTGGACCCTGCCTCGCGCAGTAGTTTACTTCTGCATTCCATCAATACAAGATTCCACAAAGCACGTGCCACGTACGAACTCAAATACAACGGTCCGGTTAAGAAAATATTATTCGGAATATTGTACGTGATGAAGTGCTCGGAACTCTTACGTGCGGGGTTTCCTGGGATAATGATCGACTTTATTATGCAAGTTAACAATATGGCTTTTGAGCATATATCCATGAACGCTGCAGCCACATACGCTTTCCCTCACGCTGCACTCATTATCTGACGAATAAAAAGACAATTCGAACATGGATTATCCACGTTCTACTGGTCGCCATGCCGAAGAACGCGTTGTGTTTCTACTCGGCTAAGTTCAGTCCGATGATCAGATATCCCATAGAACCGCGAATATGGTTCTAAATTGACAAATATCCCGAAGCCTGATATCTTTTAGAATATACAGACTAAACCTTCTGCTCAAACTTTAAGTTACCTATGAATATATTCTTGGCGGCAGGTTTCTGTTTTGCGTAGGCTGTAAATAAACATATTCCCTGTTGTACTTATCCTCCCATCTATTCATTTTTACATATATATATATCTGGAGTCTGCGGCGGTTTCTTCTTTTTGAAAGAAACGCTGAATACACGGCACAATCGTCATACAGGTAATAGGGAAGCAGTGAATTCTGATATTGTCTTACTCAACGATATACTCCACGATCACAGTGACCGTATTCTTTCGTGGTGGATCGCATAGGGCGTTGAAGCCTGATGGAATGCTATTCTTTTCGGATCAACACAGGCAAGAAAAAGATATAATAGCCAAAATAACCGGCGCAGGCCTGTTCAAGCTGTAAACAGGGGGGAAAGAATAGCTATAGCTTGTGAGAACAAGATAAATATTCAAAATGGTTTTTGCCTCCTCCTCTGGCTCTTTGCCATCTGTACGATTATCTAGTTCATGCTACGATTCAGCGAGGTGTGCATTTTTGTACTTGGAGAGGAGAATTTCATGGACTACTATTATAACCATGTGCCGGGCAGATTAAGAATTCAAACGCCATTCATCCACGGTAGCCCGCAAAATGCAGCCACTTTTGAAAAGAATATACTGGGCCTGGAAGGGATAACGTCGGTCGAAACCAACCCTGTTACCGGCAGCGCATTAATTCTTTTCGATGAAAAGAAGATCGAATACGGGCAGATCATCAGCTTTCTCGAAAAACAGGGTTACTTTATTCTTTCTAAAGCAAAGACGTTTGATATGGACTACTATTATAACTATATGCCGGGCAGATTAAGAATTCAAACGCCATTCATCCACGGTAGCCCGCAAAATGCGACGATTTTTGAAAAGTATATACAGGGCTTGGAAGGGATAACGTCGGTTGAAACCAACCCTGTTACCGGCAGCGCACTGATTCTATTCGATGAAAAGAAGATCAAATACGAGCAGATCACAAGCTTTCTCGAAAAACAGGGTTACTTTATTCTCTCTAAAGCAAAGGCGTCTGATATGGACTACTATTATCACTATGTGCCGGGCAGATTAAGAATTCAAACGCCATTCATCCGCGGTAACCCGCAAAATGCGGCGATTTTTGAAAAGAATATACAGGGCTTGGAAGGGATAACGTCGGTTGAAACCAACCCTGTTACCGGCAGCGCATTAATTCTTTTCGATGAAAAGAGAATCAAATACGAGCAGATCACCAGCTTTCTCGAAAAACAGGGTTATTTTATTCTGTCTAAGGCTAAGACGTCTGATGAAGTTATCGAGCAGGCAGCGGAAAAGGTGCTTGATGTGGCAGAGAAGATAGTAGTCGACTCGGTTGATGGTGGGATTGAAGATGTTTGATGTAGCTGTGCTTCCACGCAAATGACGCCAAATAATAGATTTATGGAGTGTAATTAGTCGCCCCTTCTACAATATCTACTATTAAGGTCCTCATAGTGTCCTGACGGCGTAGATAGTTAGAATTATTTTGTAATAAAAAAATTATATTTTATTCCTCTGAAAGGAGTTCGTGCATGATGATTCGGACACTTAACATCGGTCTCCCGAAAAAGGAGTTGTTTCATGGGAAGGAGTTCATTACGGGCATGTGCAAAAAGCCCGTTACAATCCCTGTTATGCTGACGAAGCAGGGCCTTGAAGGAGACGGCGTCGGCGACCTGAAGCACCACGGTGGAAGCGACAAGGCCGTTTGTGTCTACGCCATCAATTACTACGAGTACTGGGAAAAGTTACTCGGAAGAAAAATGACCGATGCGGCATTTGGTGAGAATTTTTCCGTAACGGATATGAAAGAGGATGATGTCTGTATCGGCGATATTTACCGAGCGGGCATGGCGACTGTGCAGGTGAGTCAGCCCCGCCAGCCATGCTCGACGCTGGCGGCCCGATACGGCCGGGGGGATTTCGTGAAGCTTGTCGTCGATTCCGGCCGAACGGGTTTCTACTTCAGGGTGCTTGAAGGCGGAAGGGTAAAGGCCGGTGACGGTCTCTTCCTCGTTGAAGAGGATCCACGCCGGGTATCGATCACTTTTGCCAATCGCATCTATCATTACGATAGAAAAAACCGCGAAGGAATCGAGAAGGTTCTTGCGGTTCCCGCTCTTTCGGAATCATGGCAGAAATCGTTTCTAGAATTAAAAGACCGGGCATAGCGCTCCGCCCGGCCGCGGCAATACTGCTTAAAATCGGATGTTTACTGATCCCCAGCCGAAAGTACCATGTAGATTTGATTATTCAGATTGAGTATTATATGTGCCGTTCAAATCATTTTTGGCATGCAAATATCAACTTAGGACTATCCTGCATTTACTCTTAAATTACCTTATCTCTATATATAACATTGCTTGTAACTTTTCAATAAAGTAGCATTTCAAAAAAACCTTTCCCTGTTTTCTTCTCAGGACCTGCTATGCATGCTATACTTAAATCTATTCGATCAATCATGGATTCAAGTTAGGCCACATCTAATATGAACGGCCCAGGGCTGAAAAACCGAAGTTGTTCTGCCAAGGAAAACGGCTCTGCTGAATTATCCCGTCAAAGAATGCCGCTATTCGCGAGGTAGGGGCGCTTTCTACGGCTGCGGGGCCGTATCACCCTGCGGAGAACCGAGGGAAATTTTGCTGAACATCCTGCCCAAGAGACAGAATGCTTCGCTACAGGAAACGCCGCAGCCGTACTGTGTGGGCGTGAACATCGGTGCGATCACGGTGAAGGCGGTGGCCTTGCGAGGGGGCGATGCCTTCTCCACGGTGGTGACCCATCAGGGCCGTCCTCTGGAGGTGCTCGGAGAAATACTCGCTGGGAAGGAGTTCAACGGTGCCGAATATTTCGGGGTATCTGGCCACAGGGGCCACATTTCCGATGTTGCCGCCATTCAACGGGCGTTGGACGAACTGGGGGGTGATTTTGACGCGGTCGCCTCGCTAGGCGGCGAGTCCTTCCTGGTCTATCTTCTGGTTGACGGAAGGATCTCGAATGTGCTTTCGCACAATAAATGCGCCGCCGGAAGCGGCGAATTTTTTGTGCAGCAGATCGGCCGGATGCAGCTCACGATTGAGGATGCTATCGAGCGCTCGTTTGTCGGGAAGGTCGTGCCACTGGCAAGCCGGTGCTCGGTCCATTGTAAGTCGGACATCACTCACAAGCTTAACCGGAAGGAAGCGAGCCCCGAAGACATCTTGCATACGTTGCATGACAGTATGGCTGACAAGGTGGTCTCGCTGCTCGAAAAGGCTCAGCGCCAGATCGATCGGGTGCTCGTCATAGGAGGCGTATCCCGGAACGCTGCTCTCCTGTACGCCTTGCGAGAGAAGCTTCCCTCCACGGAATTCATCGTCCTTCCCGAGAGTCTTTGCTGGGAGGCCTGGGGGTGCGCTTTGCTCACCCGGGAGGAGCCTCGTTACAACTCTCCGAAGATCTCTCCTCAGCCGATGCCGGACAGTTATCCCCCGCTTCATCACCAGGCAGACCGGGTGCAGGTCATTGCGCCGCTGCAGCGGCAGCCGCATCCGGACCGCTTGCTGATCCTCGGTCTCGATGCGGGATCGACGACGACCAAGGCAGTCCTGCTCGATCCTGACACGAGGTGCGTGGTAGCATCGAACTACACCCGCACGCGAAGCGATCCCGTGGCCGCAACGCGCGAGTGCCTCAGGTCTGTCGCGCGTGAAGTCGGCAATCTCAGGGTCGGGCTGACCGGAACCACCGGCTCGGCTCGGGAACTTGTCGGCGCCTACTTGGGCACGGCCCATGTTTACAACGAGATTTCGGCCCATGCGACAGGAGCGAGCCACTTCGACCCTGACGTGGACACCATCTTCGAGATCGGCGGCCAGGACTCCAAGTACATCCGTCTCCGGAACGGCGTACCCGTCGATTATGCGATGAACAATGCCTGCTCTGCCGGTACCGGTTCATTTCTGGAAGAGAGCGCTCAGGGAGACCTCGGCATAACGGTGTCGGATATCGCCGAAAGCGCGCTGGCCGCAGCGTCTCCGGTGCAGTTAAAGGCGACCTGCGCGGCATTCATCAATTCCGACATCCGTATCGCGTTCCAACAGGGCCAGTCGCGAGAAAACATTGTGGCTGGGCTGGTTTACGCGATCGCCGCAAACTATCTCACCAAGGTCAAGGGGCCGCGTGCTTTGGGCAAAAAGGTGTTTCTGCAAGGCGGAGTTGCCCTGAACCGCGCCGTAGGCCATGCCTTTGCTCATAGCGTGGACCGCACGGTCGTGATTCCCCCTAACCCGGAACTTATGGGAGCGCTGGGCGTCGCGCTCCTTGCCCTGGGACGCTGCAACGGTAAGCTTGATGCCGCGACGGATCTGCTTTCCCTGTCTGCCCCAGAGATGGCTTCCCCGGGGCACTTCATTTGCAAGGCATGCCGGATGCACTGCAGCATCGACCGTTTTGAGGTAGCTGGCCGGCGTTTTCCCTTTGGCGGGCGCTGCAGCCTTTATGAAAATGTATGGAAAAGAAACGCCCGCGTTGTTGCCGCGCCGGACCTAGTCGGACAACGGGCTGAGTTGATCTTTGGAAAAAACGACACCAGCGGAGAAAGACAGGCGCTGGAGCGCGGCCGACCTCGCATTGGAATTCCGAGAGCGCTCTTAACGCACTCACTCTATCCTCTTTTCTCAACTTTTTTCTCGAGTCTGGGACTGGAGGTGGTCTTGTCCGGTCTGGACCTCCATGGCGAGCTGAAGTCCTATTCAGGCTTTTGCTATCCCGCGCAGACAGCGCATGGCGCGGTCCTGGATCTTGCCAGGCAGAGTGTGGATCTGGTCTTCCTCCCTCATGTAAAACGTATGCCCCTGCCCGGCCTGTGCGATGATTCCTATCTCTGCCCGATCACCCAGGCCAGCCCCTTTTTCCTTGCCGCGGCATTTTCGGATGTCCGCTTCCTTTCTCCGGTCCTGGATTTCACTTGTGGCTACGAATGCGGTCCGGAAATGGAAGAGATGATTGCTCGGGAGTTGGGAATCGGTCGCGAACAGATACGGCAAGCCTGGAAAGCGGCAAGGAGCGCCCAGATACGGACTGACTGCGCGATGCAAGAGCTCGGACAGCAGTTTCTTGAGCGTGCGCTGGCGGAAGGAAAGCCAGCGATCGTGCTTGCGGGCCGAAGCTACAACGCTTACGCGCCTGAGGCTTCCCAATCAGTCGGCAAAAAGCTCTCCAGCATGGGTATGGTGGCCATCCCCGCTGATTGCCTGGCACAGACCGAAGAGGGGCCCTTTGCCTGGCACTTCTCCAACCAGGTATTGAACGCCATGGCTCTGGCTAAGAAGCATCCCAATCTGTTTCTGGTCTGCATCAGTAATTTCAGCTGCACCGTGGACGCCTTTACGCATGCCAAAGTCGCGTCCGAGATGGGTTCCAAACCCTACCTGATTCTTGAGATCGACGCGCACACAGCCGACGCCGGCGTCCAGACCCGCCTTGAGGCTTTCCTCGACATTGTTCATAACTATCAGGGTATGCCGGCCATCCAGAGTCGACAGTTCTCATTGTGCCGGGTCGGCGCCGGTAATACGGTCATCCGTTCTTCGGGGGAGACTGTATCGATGTTCGATTCACGGGTAAAGTTTTATTTTCCCAATTTCTCGGAATTCCATACACAGGCAATGGCAATGGCGTTCCGTTGGCTGGGCCTGCAAGCCGGAGAACTCACTCCGCTCGACCGGTACCAGCTCGAACTGGGGCTCCAACACACGTCAGGACGCGAGTGCCTTCCACTGCCGCTCTGCGTCGGACAACTGCTCAAGATCAACGAGCAGCGCAAGCCCGGCGAACTCGCAGGATTTTACATGCTGAAAGGTGGAGCGCCCTGCGTATTGGACGCCTATCTGGATTACCTCAGACGTTTCATCTCGGATCAGCAATTGCCCGACATTTTTCTGTTCGTCCCGACCGAAGATTACGGACAAGGTTCAATCGACAGAATGGCGCTCGCAAAATACTCAGCGCTCACGCTCCTTCTGGCGGACCTCCTTGTGGAGATCGAGCATGTTCTGCTGGTTGTCGGCGATCGAGGGAGCGTGGACCGACTCAGGCAGGAGTGGCAGCGATTTGTTGCCGTAGCAGACTCGGAGGGCCGTTTTCAGGACGAGTTGGCCTCATTTATCGAGCGGATCGCAGCCCTTCCACGCACGCGGGACCCAATGGCCTGTCCGCGGGTCGTTGTCATTGGTGACTTCTTTACCCGCTTTAGCCCCTTCTTCATGGACGGCGTCCGAGACCTGTATTCCGGGCAAGGCATCATCCTGAAGCCTGTTGATATGACCGACTTGCTGCTGTATCACACCTATTACCCGGTGGCCGAAACGGCCCGCGAATGGGGTATGAAACCGGGCGGGCTGGCTTTGGCCAAAGCCTGCTCCAGGATTTTTCAAAGGGATGGAAAGCGGTATCTGCAGCACTGGCTTGCCTATATGGCGGAGAGGCATGTCGAGGAAAACTACCGGAGGCTGTTTGCGAAGACCGGCCTTCTCGTGGCTGGTTCCAATGATGCGGCTTCCTTGTTCGAGAAGGCTTCTGATTATGTGTCACCGGGAATCTACGGTGAGATTATATCGACCATTGGCCGGGGCTTGGAGGCCGAGGCTGAAGGCTACGATGGCATCATCTGCATCGGGCCGTTCAACTGCCTCCCATTCCGCATTTCCGAAGCGATCCTAAAACCGTTCAGCATCCGGCAGGGGATGCCTGTCCTGACCTATGAGAGCGACGGCTACACGGTTTCGCCGTCGGTCCTTCGTCAGGTGGACGTACACATCCAGCAGGTTCTTGAACGCTCGGCCCGGATTCCGCGTTATCAAAATATTCGAACCCACTGAAATCTGACTTGGCCGTTATTCTTTCGACAGCGGGAAATCCGGGTTTATCATGAATAGACTGGATGCCCGTTTTCTCGGGCATGAAGAATTATTCTGCCACAGAAAGCTTTTTCAACAGCCTCATTCCTGGAGTGTGAAGGCGGACAGAATTTCCACCAGCGAGTCCACGGCCTTTCCCAGGTTTTTCGAAGCCCTTGCGGCGTTTCTCCCGAGTTTTATGCTTACCGGGATAAGCGTCGGCTTTGAGAGAAGGAGGCCGAAAGCCTGTGAAAAACGGTAATGGCCCGTCTTGTCCGTTACGGCGATAAGTTCCGGAGGAATATCTTCATCCAGCCGATCGGTGATCGAGCGTAACGCGAGAAAGGGCACGCGATTCTGATGCGAGAGCTTTGCGAAATAAAATGTTTCCATGTCGCATACGGGGAAGGGGAGGTCGCCGGGGATCATCTTTTTGATTTTTGATTTTGTCATCATTTCCGAGAGGGTAACAATGCCTCCCTCCCTTGCGGCGATCCTTTCATTGAGCTTGTCCCCAATTTGTCTGCCGAGGGCGGAATCGGGGACGACGTCTTCCGGGAGATGTTCTCGCTCCCGCGTTCTGTCTCCCCTGATGAGGAAGGAGCGGGAAGACCACACAATATCCCCGATACCGGCGTTTTCGTACAGGGCGCCGCCGAAACCGGCGGATAAAACAATGTCGGGGCGGCGCTCCTGGAGCACGTGCCGGAATGCGGTTTCCGCGTTCGCAGCGCCTATGCCGGTTTGTACTGCGATGACGTCACACGGGGGATGCAGCTCCCTCTCCAAGGGGAAAGGACGGTTCACCGGATTTTGTGCTGATGGACGGTTTTTACGTATGTGCTTTAATTCCTGCGGAAAGGCCGCAAAAAGTGCCATGATCATTTTGAGAAGGTGTTCTGCCTTTCTTTGAGGATCGACAGCGTGGCCTGATTATATCCCTTCCTGCTCGGGAAAGTATTTCTTCCTCAACTTGTTTTGATGGCCCTGTTCGACGAATGTGTCGGAGGTCCCGTCTCGCTTGCGGTGTACGGCTTCTATTTCGCGATCAAGGAAAAGTTCAAGTAGGGCGCTGCCGAAGCCCTGGGCAAGAACATTCTCTTTAACGGGACGAGCTTCATGCCGCTGACGCGACGAACGGATCAGCCTCGCGTCCGGCGGTTTAACGAACCGTGCATTGACGGCCGCTGCGTCGATGCCTTTCGCTTCTGGCAACGTCGCTGCCGACAGGACCGGGAGCACGGTATGGCCCAGCGCCATCAACGCAACGTCGCCGCAACTTCTCGGGAGCTCGGCCTCTCCGATGTGAAGGGACCGGGCGAACTCCCGTTCTCCGAGGGGCGTCCGGGCAGCCTTATCACTTTTTCTCTCGGATACCGGATGTCGGCAGATCCGCTGTGTTTCAGCGCCAAGCCGAGCATGGCAGACCAATTCAATGTTGTCCTTCGAGGCCTTGACCACGAGGTTCGGAATATGTCTGAGATAGGAAGGGTCCTGTATACGTGAAGCCGATTTCGCGTGGAGAGGGTTTTTTCTCCTCTTTTTGTAGTATAGTCTTTGTCGTATAGTCCTAGTATAGCAGGGAAAATGGCGACGGCAAGTTATTTTAGGAGCGGGGACTTGAGCGAGGACTTGATTTCTGATATCATAGACCTCACGTGAGCGCGAAAGGCTGAACGGTTAAGTACACTCCCAATTGACGTCCCGCGGCGCGGGACGAGAAGCGACATGATCATCTCGATACCGGCAATTCTTATTCTACTTATCCTTTGTGCGGGAGCCTATCATCTTTTCTCTCTCTATTGCGTATGGGAATTTTTCCGGGAGGAAATAAGCGAGCCGGCGCTTCGGCCTCACATCCCCGTATCAATCATCAAACCGCTCAAGGGAATCGAACCCGGATTCGGGGAAAACCTCAGGACTTTTTGCGAGCAGGACTATCCCGAATTTGAGGTCCTGCTGGGATTTTCCGATCCGGCCGACGACGCCATCCCGCGGGTCAATGGGACGGTTGATACCCTAATGGATTGCAATGTCCGTACGGTCATCGGCGCGGGTCGCCCGGCTGTGAACCGGAAGGTGTCGAATCTTGGAGGGCTGGCGGAATCAGCCCGGCACCCCATCCTCGCTATCAGCGACAGCGACATGAGAGTGGACCGAGCCTACCTCGGGCGAAGCATGGAGGAATACTTCAGCGCCCGAAACGTCGGCCTGGTCACGTCTCTGTACAAGATCTCAAACCCCGAATCGATCGGCGCCGCGCTGGAGTCCCTAACGATCGCGCTCGATTTTATTCCGTCCGTTCTTGTCGCCCGTCGACTGGAGGGCATTACGTTCGGATTAGGGGCATCTTTGGTGCTCTCGAAGAAGGCGTTGGAGGAGATCGGCGGCTTTGCCGCGATCGGCGACTACCTTGCAGACGATTACCAGCTCGGCAACCGGCTTTGGAAGCGGGGGTATTTGATCGTCCTTTCCCGGTATGTCATCGAGAACGTTGTGGGTCCCATGAGCATTGCTGATTACTACAGGCATCAGCTCCGGTGGGCGCGGACCTACCGGTCATCAAGGCCCAAGGGTTTTGCCGGTTATGGCATTACGCACATGGTTCCCTTTTGCCTGCTTCTCCTCATTGCGGCAGGTCCGAACGCCCTCTCGCTGTCTGTACTTGGATCTGCCGTCATGGTGCGGTACGGCCTTGCATATGTCCTGTACAGAAAGGTAATTCACTCACGGCAGTGGCTGAAATGGATTGTGCTCGTGCCTGTAAAAGACGTCCTAGGCTTCGGTATCTGGGCCTGGAGTTTCACGAGCCGGAAAGTCCGCTGGCGGGGCAACGAGTATCGTATCTTGAAAGACGGAAAGCTCCGGCAGACGGAGTAGCCGCAGGTTAGGCTTTAAAGTGGGGCTGCCGCTAAAACCACACCTCCATTCCAGCACATAAACTATGCTATCTTCGTTCCCGTTGTTTTTGCTGACAATGTCCTTGTGCTTGTTTGCTTGCACCACCATGGTGCAAAAGCTCCCATACCCTCTGATCAACTTGGACGAGCAGGTAAAAGTGGTCACCGTGCCAGTCCCGGTCATTGCTGCCAACCCCAACGAAGGACTCTACCGTGGCGCCATGGTTGCATTTCTTATCCACAACAAGAATGACGAAGTCAGCATGCTGCTGGCCCCGCAGGTGAATTTCAATCAGAACTTCGGTGTCTCCACTTCCCTTTTCGGCGCCTACTACCCGTCACCCGCCCAGAGCTTGGTATTCAATATCTCCAAGTCCACTTACGTGGACGATGACTACGAGTTTAGTTACGTTGACCGGTCGCTTTTCGGCGGCAAGGCAGAGGTCCGCTCCTTTTTCGACATATTTACTGATGGCTCTGCGCGTTTCTTTGGCTTCGGACCTAACAGCCTGCAGTCGAACCAGACGAATTTCGGTGACAGGGAGTCGGGCATCACCCTATCGCTGGCTTACAGGATCGCGAAAAATCTCCAGTTGGTCGTGGGAGACCGTTTCAGACGTGTAGATATTGAACAGGGAGCAGTGCAGTCGGTTCCCTTCATCGGCGATAAGTTCTTCGGGGCTGAGGTGCCTGGCATTGATGGCTTCTCCGTTCACGCGCAAAAGCTCGGTCTTGTTTACAGCACCCTCGACTTCCCCGACTTGCCGACTGTCGGGCTATACGCCGAGACGTCGGTCGAAGACAGCGCGAAGGACTTCGGCAGCAGCGCGAGCTTCGTTCATTACCATGCCGAGGTAAAGGGATATGTGCCGTCCGAGAGCGCACGCTGGATCAGTGTTCTCCGGGTCGCCTACAACCAGACTCCCGGCAACGATGTTCCCTTCCTTGAGCGAAGCATCCTTGGAGGGGAGACCACTTTGCGCGGGTATGGTCGCAACCGTTTTATAGATTCCACGTCCCTGCTTCTCAACCTGGAAGAGCGAATCAGTGTCTTTCGCTGGAATGTATTCAACGTTAGGGCAGACTGGGAAGTGGCGCCGTTCGTTGATTACGGCGGAGTTATGAGAACGCTCGGAACTTTGCAGCGCGAAGATTTCAAAATCAATCCCGGCATTGGTTTCCGCGCCGTGGTTCGTCCTAATATTGTCGGTAGGTTGGATGTTGGCTTTGGTGATGAGGGGGCGGCTGTATTTGTCGGCCTCGCCTATCCATTCTAGAAACCACTATTTTCTCGCGGAGCAAGGGACACAGATCTTTCTAATACGGCAGTTGATGCGATGGTTTCTTATTAAATCAATAAGATGCTTTATATTCTTTTAAATCTGTTAGGTGAGGAATTAATTGCAATTGCCGTAGTTTTTATAAATTTGATATATTATTATTAACTAAAGAATTAAGTATCATAATTGTCCACAACTGCTAAGAGTTCTGGCCAAAGTAACAATACTTTAGTTATATTGATATTTGAGATGAACTGCGCTATCGTTTCTTTAAATATCGACGGGTGAATGGTTTAAGTGAGCGGAAAATCAAGAAAGTTGATTGACAATTTCTTTCTTTTTTACTAGAATGCCACTCGAAAAGGGCATCGTTCGCATCTTACGAAGAAACAGGAAGCATAGAGGGGAACGGACATCTTAACACCCCGTGATCTATCCAAGCGATGGAGCATAGAGGTGGAGGAGCGTTCGGATGACATTGATTACTGTGAGGAGGATCTGAAGGGTGATTTTCTGCTTCAGTCGCTTCTCCTCATTTTTTTCTTATTTCTGGATTCCTGCCGGGGCACAGTAACGGTCTGCTCAGGTCGGGCTTCATAAAGCTGGGGGAAATAAAAGTGAGGACACTGCTTCTCAACCCGCCATCATACGAGGGGATAGACGGTGGGGCCGGATCACGATATCAGGCGCGGCGTGAAATCCGCTCCTTCTGGTATCCCACCTGGTTGGCGTATGCTGCCGGACTTATTCCGGAAAGCCGTCTCGTTGATGCTCCTGCCGACAGTCTAAGCGCGGATGACGTAATCCGTCTCGCGAAGGGATACGACTTGATTGTCATGAGCACCAGCACCCCGACTATTGCTCATGATATCGGTCTTGCTGGGGCGCTGAAGGAACACTATCCCCATGTTATGATCGGACTTGTTGGCCCTCACCCCATGGTTCTACCTATGGAAACAATGGCGATGTCGGAAGCCCTCGATTTCGTCACCACGGGAGAGTATGATTATACTCTGGCCGAAATCGCCGATGGAGTCCCGCTTAATCGCGTCAGGGGAATTGTCTATCGCTCAAATGGTAGTATGGTACGTACGCAGGACAGATCGATAATCGAAGATCTCGACGCGCTTCCCTTTGTAAGCGGGATCTACGCGCGGGACCTCACGATCGAGAATTATTACAATGGCTACTTACTCCATCCGTACGTTTCTCTCTATACCGGACGCGGGTGTCGTTCGCGGTGCACGTATTGCCTGTGGCCCCAGACGATCTCTGGGCACGTCTACCGGGCGAGAAGCGTGGACAACGTGTATGAAGAAATGGTTCTTGCCGGCCGACTGTTCCCGCAGGTGAAGGAGTTTTTCTTTGACGATGATACTTTGACCCAGGATATAGCGAGAGCCGAAAAGCTCGCCCGCAGAATAAAACCGCTGGGGATGACATGGTCGTGCAACGCACGAGCGAACGTCAAAAAGGAAACACTCAAGGTGATGAAAGATAGCGGTTTGCGTTTGCTGACGGTGGGGTTTGAATCGGGTAACCAGAAAATACTCGACAATATGAAAAAGGGGATACATCCCGCCCAAGCCCGGGAATTTATGAAGGCGACAAAAGAACTGGGCATACTCGTCCATGGTGCATTTATTCTGGGGTTGCCGGGCGAAACGAAAGAAACCATTGAAGAGACCGTTAGGTATGCACTGGAGCTCGACCCCTATAGTATCCAAGTCTCTCTTGTCGCCCCCTATCCTGGGACCGAGATGTATGCGCAGGGAATAAAAGAGGGTTGGATCGTGCGAGCAGGCGAAGATCTGTTGAAAAATGGGATCCAGAACGCTGCCGTCTCCTATGATGGACTTTCCCGGGAATATATTTTTGAGGCGGTGGAGCGTTTCTACCGCCGCTTCTACCTCAGACCTCGTCCGATCCTGAGAATCGTGAAGGAAATGCTACATGACAGGCATCTATTTGTCCGCCGCGTGAGAGAAGGGACAGAGTTTTTCTCGTTCATGGCAAAGCGGAAAGAGGTGGTCCAGTCGTAATGGTGCTCGATCGCAAAAAATACGCGGTTATCGTTGCCGATGATTTCGGTAGTTCCTCTTCGGTGAATCTAGCCGTTGCCGAAGCATATGACAGGGGAATACTCTCTGCAGCAAGCCTAATGGCAGGAGGGGCTGCTTTCGAGGAGGCCGTAGAGATAGCCGGGAAGCGAAGGGGCCTCTCCGTCGGACTCCATGTGACCCTCTGCGACGGAAGGGCGGTACTGCCCTGTTCCGAAGTCCCCGGCCTCGTTGATTCGCGCGGCAGTTTCGAAATAAGCGCTTCAAGTGCCTGGATGAAATACCGCCATGTCAGTCTTTTGGGCCAGCTAGACCGTGAGATCGAAGCGCAGTTTAACCGGCTGGAAAAGGCAGGTGTCCGTCCAACGCACATAGACGGCCACCACCACCTCCACATGCATCCCGCAATATTCGAAAAGCTTTGCGGGCACGCATCACGGCGGGGGATTCGATGGGTCCGGATACCTCGTGAGCCCCTGTCCCTCCTCCTCCGTTTTCCCTTATCGGGGCGCGGCGCCATGCCTTTCATCGAATGGGCGGTTTTTGCGGTCCTCGGGAGAATGCATGTAAAGAAGGCGCGCGAGTACGGACTGCGCTCGCTCGAAGTAGTATACGGGTTGGCGCGGACCGGGCAGTGCGACGAGCGTTACTTGAAGCACATTTTTGGCCGGGCCGGCGGCTCTCTGGAAATTTTCATGCACCCCGACACCGCGACAGCGGCAGGGCGGCGAGAATTAGAAGCGCTGACCTCCGCCGCGACGCGCGCCGCACTTGGTGCATGCGGCGCTGTCCTTGCGGGATACCGAGAACTTTCCGCGGAAGCGGCGGTTCCGGACGGCGCGATGGAGATTGTATGAAAACGTATATAGTCGTTACGATAGCCGCATTTTCCGCGGCAATTGGCGAAACCCTCCTGAGCTTCGGGATGAAGAGATTCGGATCGATGGACCTTGCGGATCCGTCCCAATGGCTTGTACTCGTTTTTTCCGTGGTCCGAAATCACTACGTATTTCTGGGCGTTGTATTTCTGAGCATTTTCTTTTTTCTTTATCTCGCCGCTCTCTCATGGGCGGACCTCAGTTTCGTCCTCCCGCTGACTGCGGTATCGTACCTTTTCGCTGCGCTGCTGGCAAAGTTTTTCCTCAAGGAAGAGGTCTCATGGTATCGCTGGACCGGCACGATAGTCATTGTGATCGGCATCGCCATAGTAGCGTTCGGCGGAAAATCAAGGTCAGTTGTCCGTATACCGGACCTCCTTACGACGGTTTCATCGGGGATCACGGGAGGGCAGACGGAAGCAGACCGTCAATCCCGTCGTTTTTTCACGCAAGGACCGTCCAACCTCGATAGGATTGCCGTGCGGGAAGAGGGGAAGCAATGAAGAGGCTATTCATCAACGAAAAAGAAAAAAACCCGGATTACCAGGGTGACTCCGGGGATGTGGCCGGCATCCTGTCGGGAATACGGGAAAACGACCCCCGTGCTTTCCTGGGACATTCGTCATCTGCAACACCGGTTTCAGAAGCCATCGGGAAAACGTTGTCCTATTACCTTGACCAGCAGCACCCGGATGGATACTGGTGGTATGAGCTGGAATCCAACGTTACTATGGCATCGGAATACCTAATGCTTCTTCATTTCCTGGGGTTGCGGGACGAAGAACGGGACAGAAAGATCGTTCATAACATTCTTCGAAATCAGAGGGCGGACGGGACATGGGCGCTGTTCTACGGGGGAAGAGGCGACCTTAGCACCACCATTGAGGCATATTGCGCCCTCAAACTCGCGGGTTTTACCGCCGATGATGAGCCGCTGAAGAAGGCTGCAAAATTCATCCTCCAGGAGGGAGGGATCGAGGCAGCGAGAGTATTCACCAAAACATATCTCGCCCTTTTCGGCCTTTACGACTGGCGGGCTATCCCTTCCATTCCCGTAGAGCTCAATATATTTCCTGTATGGTTTCCTCTGAACATCTACAACTTCTCGAGCTGGGCGCGGTCTACATTCGTGCCTCTGGCAATGATCTGCGCGTTCAAGCCCGTGAGGACATTGCACCCTGCCATAACACTCCGGGAGTTGTACCGGACACCGGACAGGGTGCCGCCGATAACGTCCGCCAAGCTGCCGAGCTTTTCGTTCAAGAAGATATTTATCGCCTTTGACAAGCTCGTCAAGGTGTACGAGCGCCTGCCGGTCAGACCTTTCAGAAAGATGGCCCTTAAGAAGACTGAACAATGGATCCTCGACCACCAGGAGCCGACCGGAGACTGGGGGGGCATACAGCCCGCCATGATCAACTCAATCCTCGCCCTAAGTGCGATGGGATATCCGAACTCCTCGGAGCCGGTACGAAAAGGGCTTGAAGCGCTGAAGAGATTTACCATCGAAAACGATCATGAGATCGTTCTTCAATCATGCATCTCCCCGGTATGGGATACCGCGCTCACATCTCTTGCGATGCTCTACGCGGGAATGGACATATACCATCCTTCCCTGAAAAAGGCATGTGCCTGGCTGGCGTCGAAACAGATTTTGCAGCGGGGCGACTGGAGCGTTAAAAGGCCCTTACTCGAACCTGGAGGCTGGGCTTTTGAGTTCGAGAACAGCTGGTACCCTGATTTAGACGATTCCGCCGTCGTTCTTTTCCTCCTCAACAAGTGCGCGGATGAGAATACTGTCAAACAGGAGAACCTCTCCCGGGGCCTGCGCTGGGTCGTGGGGATGCAGGGGAAAGATGGCGGGTGGGGCTCATTTGACGTGGACAATAACATGAAGAGCTTGAACCAGCTTCTCTTCGGGGACTTGCAGGCCATGATAGACCCCAGCACTCCCGATGTAACGGCGAGAGTCCTCGAGTTTCTCGGTTCGATTGGATACGATCTCTCGAACGACGTGGTCATGCGTGCGAAAGCGTTCCTCATGCGGACACAGGAAAAAGAAGGCTCTTGGTGGGGGCGGTGGGGCGTCAATCACCTTTATGGAACAAGTATTGTGCTGGCAGGGTTGAAGGCGGTAGGAGAAGACATGTCCAGTCTGCACGTCCGGAGAGCGGTGCACTGGCTAAAATCGAAGCAGAACGCCGACGGAGGATGGGGCGAGAGCTGTGAATCCTACTGTAAATGTCCCTCAAATGCCTGCACGGAGCGCAGCACGACCTCGCAGACCGCTTGGGCAATCTTGGCTCTGATTACTGCGGGCGAAGCAGGCGGCAGGGAAGTCATGAACGGGGTGACGTACCTTCTCAAGAGACAAAAAGCCGACGGTACGTGGGACGAGAAAGAGTTTACAGGCACCGGGTTTCCTCAGTACTTCTATCTCCGGTATCATAATTACCGGAATTGCTTTCCTCTGATGGCTCTGGGCAAGTACCTGTCTGCCCTCGGGAACGGGGCGCCCGGGCAATGAAGGTCCTTGTCACCGGCGCAACGGGTTTTATCGGATTTCACGTTGCGAAGCTTCTGACTGAGAAGGGTTTTTATGTGAAGGCCCTGGTGCGCGATGAAAATGATGTGAAGGCTCTCAAGGATCTGGGCGTAGCACCGGTTAAAGGCGACATCAGGGATTTCGACGCGTGTAGCGACGCGCTAAAAGGCTGCCAACAGCTGTATCACCTTGCGGCAGATTACAGGCTGTGGGTTCCCGATCCTGCCGTCATGTATGCGATTAACGTGCAGGGGACGAAAAACCTTATGCGCGCCGCCCTGATGCGTTCCGTCGAAAAAGTCGTCTATACGAGTACCGTAGGTGTCCTGGCCGCACACGCGGACGGGGCGCCCTCGAACGAGGAATCGTCGGCAGATATACGGGACATGGTCGGCCACTATAAAAAGTCCAAGTTCCTGGCTGAAATCGAGGTGAGGCGCTGTGTCGAACAGGGCCTTCCCGCCGTCATCGTCAACCCGTCCACTCCTATCGGTCCTTTCGACCGAAAGCCCACCCCAACGGGGAAGATTATCGTCGATTTCATGAACGGAAAGATTCCGGCATTTCTTGATACGGGATTGAATTTTGTCGACGTTGAAGACGTGGCGGACGGCCACATACTTGCGGCACAGCAGGGTAGGGTTGGGCAGCGGTACATTCTCGGCAATCGGAACATCACGCTGAGAGAATTTTTTGGAATCCTTGCGCGCATGACGGGGAAAAAGGCCCCAGGCGTGCGGCTACCCTATTTGCCGGTACTTATGGCCGCCTACGTCAACGAGGCCCTTTCCACGTTGATAACCGGCAAGCAACCCATGATCCCACTAACCGGGGTGAAGATGGCGAAAAAGTACATGTTTTTCGATTGTTCGAAGGCAATCAAGGAGTTGCATATGCGCCAGAGCCCCGTTGAGGGGGCAATAGAGAAAGCGATACGGTGGTTTGAACGCAACGATTACATTATATAGAGAAGAGTTGTCTTGACGGCTTCAAGAAAAAACCCGGATGCGTATACGGAAAACAGGAAAGACAGAAAACTCGGCAACGAGAGGATAGATTAGAACGGCGACTCCGACCCGCACCGCAGGAAGGAAAAATCAATGAGAACCTTTTCACCTTCCTCTTTCTGGCACGGGCATTCTTATCAATATTCATCGTCCTGCTGTTTCTCAGATGGTTCCTGGCTAAACCCGCATTCCAGCAGTTGAGCCCAGTGTTTGAGATTTGCGTGGGATGGGTGATTATCGGGTTCAAGACATGCTTTGCGATCACCTCGATTTTTGAGGGTGTGCTGCTGACATTTAAAAAGTCCTTGTTTCCCTATGGTTGGATTGAAAGGATTGTTGTCTTGCTGTTTCTGCACACGATCCGGCTCGGAATAGATTTTGGCACCAACAAGAACAGAATAAGCAATTTCTTCATCAAGATGCATAATTTCGTCACCATGAGCGCCCGTGAGCAGAGAGCTTCCGGGGCGGTGCCGTTTCATATTTGAGAGGTTTCCATGCGCTTTCCAGTCAGTTTGTATGCGTCATTAACTTCATTTTTCGCGAGGAACGCCCTTACAGGCGTCAAGAGGTTCCCGCTCGTCCTCATGCTTGAGCCGACACACCGGTGCAATCTTGCCTGCGCCGGCTGTGATAGGATACGGCTGTACGATCGCGACCACACCGCAGACCTCTCCCTCGACCAGTGCATCGACGCGGCTTTGGAATCACGCGCGCCGGTCGTGACGGTTACGGGAGGCGAACCACTTTTATACAAAGATTTGAAGCTTCTCGTACGGGAGCTGCTCCGGCTGAAGCGGCATGTCTATCTCTGCTCGAACGGCATCCTTACCGGTGACTTTATCGAGGACTTCACACCAAACCCGAGACTGACTCTTAATATTCATCTGGACGGGATGGAAGAGACGCATGACCGTATTACCTGCAAACCCGGAACGTTCAAAAAGGCGACCGCTTCGATTAGGTTAGCGAAACAAAAGGGTTTCCGCGTGAGCACCAATACGTCGGTGTACAAAAACTCCGACATCGGAGAGTTGGAGAGGTTGTTCGAAACCCTCAAAGGCTTTCAGGTAGACGGCATCCTGATGTCTCCCGCCTTCAATTATGAACGGGTCGAGAACGATATCTTTCTCAGCAGAGAGGAGGCAAGGGAAAAATTCAAGCGGATGGATTTTTTTAAAAAATTCCCATTCATCAGTTCCCCCCTCTATATCGACTTTCTAAAGGGGAACAGGCACCTACACTGTACTCCCTGGGGCAATCCGACGCGCAATCCGCTGGGTTGGAAATCCCCCTGCTACCTGATCACCGACGGTTACTATCCGTCGTTCCGCGAATTGATGGAAAAGACCCCTTGGGACCGGTACGAGGCTGGAACCGATCCGCGGTGTCGTGACTGCATGGTACACAGCGGATATGAGGCGACCGTGCAAAGAATCGCATTTTCCCATCCGAAGGACTTTGTCAGGCTTGTCATCTGGAACCTGGGAAAAACCTGAGGAGGTCCGTAGTCATGCTTCTCCTCAGCACGGTCCTCCTCAGGCCCTACGTGTTCGTCTTCCTTGCTGTCTACCTTGGCGGGTGCTCACTGCACTTGGGGCTGAAAAGGGCCCTCCTCTTCGCAGTCGCAGGATACCTCATCGCGTGGCTGTCTGAATTCTCGTCCATCCACAACGGCTTTCCCTATGGGCATTATTACTATATTGACGGCACGAAGGGGAAAGAAATATGGTTCCTGGGCGTTCCGCTCATGGACTCGATCAGTTATGTCTTTCTTGCTTATGCGAGCTATTCTCTGGCGCTTCTCATCTTCTCGCCTCTTCGCCGCTCAAGATGGATGGTATACGTCCTTGAAACAAAAAAAATAAGGGACTCCGTTCAGGTGAGAATTCTCGGGGCACTCTTGCTCGTCTATCTCGATATCATCATCGACCCTGTCGCCTTGCGGGGCGATCACTGGTTTCTCGGCCGGATCTACGGCTACCCCGAACAGGGGGTTTATTTCGGCGTCCCTCTCTCAAACTTTATCGGATGGTTCGCGGTGGGCTTTTCAATGATCTACGTTCTGCAAAAGATCGATCAGTACCTGCGGAGAAAAGGAGACTCGGACCTGATCGGGTACAAATATCCCTGGCGATTCCTGATTGGCCCCATCCTGTATTTTGGCGTAATAGTTTTCAATTTATCGATCACGTTCTTCATCCGGGAGCACATGCTCGGATGGACGGGTATCTTCATCGTGCTGCTGCCCGCGTTCCTCCTGTACGTGATCGTGCGAGGTAAGATTTCACAGGAAAGTGTCGAGACGGCACTGGCGGATCATTACAGGGATTTCCCCCAAGCGATGGCCGGGATCTATGAGGGGCGTTAAAGACCAGCGCCCGCTTAGGAAATTTTCTTGAATAAATTCTCAGGAACTGGAGTTGTACAAGAATAGCAGGTGCAGTTCGGACATGTGATGGTTACTCCGGCGGACTTGCAGTTGCGACAATGATTTTTTATCAATGCCCTGCCGGAAAGAATGTGTAGCTCACCCAGACGAGGATGCAGAACAGGCCGATGCCAAGGCCGATGCTCCACCCGATCGACTTCTTCTTCACGGGAAGGGGCGAACCCCTTCCATCGTTATCGCCAGTCTCAAAATCACTGCATCGTTGCCATGAAGAGAGAAACAGTTCGTGTCTGCTGCAGATTCCCGCGTCGGACCGCACGGATGCATAAGCAGAGCTGAGCACATTCAACCCGGGAAAGGTTGCTTCGATCAGCGCGGAATCATTCGCGAAAAATCTGCAGCTGATGCACCGCTCATTCATAGCCTTCTCCTGACGCGCGTCAGCCCTCCGGCCCAGAATGCTACTTGCCGAGATTTGACCAGTAATTACCGAATACATACACCGACAGGACGAACCCAAGCAGCACGTTAATTGCCACCCCGATAGTGAAAGCGCCGAATGGTTTCCAGCCGGCTGCTTTCAAGTCCTTAAACCGGGTAGTAAGCCCTATGCTAAGGAAGCAGAAAATAAACGCCCACGACCTGAGGGAAACGATAGGCATGATTAGGCCCGGTTTTACAACCTTACCGAAGTCCGCGGCAGAGTAGCCGGCCGTTATCATGGTCATGAAAAGCGAAGCTACGAAGAACCCGATGACGAATTTCGGGAACCTCCACCAGATTTCCATGGCGCTGGGCTTTACACCGCATTCCTCTTTTTCCCACTTCATACAGGCAATAAGCGCGAAGACGAATGACCAGATACCAATCCACATGTCCCTGCCGATGACCTTCATGAGGGTGAATGCCTGTATGGAGGCATTCTCATTGCCAGCCATCCGGCCATAAGCGCTTGCTGCGGCAAAGCCGGCCGCGTCGGCGAACTCCGAGGTCCCCACCCAGGCGCCCGCGTCTCCCGCACTCAGATTGAGGGCCTTAGAAGCGAAGGGAATAAAAAAGATCATGATCAAGGCCCATACTACCACAAGCGTGACCGAGGTGTAGAGATCCTCTTTTTTCGCCCGTACCGAGCTTGCGATTGCCATGGATGCGGACACGCCACAGACCGCGCCTCCCACGCCGATAACGGAGGCAAGTCGCTTGTCGAGACCGAACACCTTCGTGGCAACAAAATAGATGGTGAGGCATGTCGTCAGGGAGATTATTGTGGCCTGGAGCAGGGCGATAGGCCCTGCTGAGGCGATGAGAGTGATGGGGAACGTCGCCCCGAGCAGCACGATTCCAGTCTTGATGTAGTACTCCACCCGGAACCCCGCATCCATCCATTTGGGCAGAGGGACGATGTTTGCGATAAGAAGCCCGATGATCAGCGCGACCAGAGGCGGCTCCAGGTTGTACTTGGAAGCATTAATCCACCCGCCGATCGAGAACATGATGATGGACAGCACGTAGAGCACGATGAAGGAGGGGAGAAACTCCGAAGTCTTGATGCCTATGATTTTTGTGGAAATGCCAAAAATGACGAGCCAGAAAATCAATTGCAGGGCGTACAAGTGGATATTGCTGCGAAAGTGGTCGATCAACTGGCCGAAGGACGACCACTTTAATCCTCCGGGATTTATGGCGAGCGACTTTACGAGGGTGCTTCCATTTAGAAAAGCGACCAGTGAGATGAGCACGATCCCAACCCCGAGATAGATCGCCCACCAGTCTTCTTTCAGGTAGAACTCTTTCCAGCCCATCTGCACCGGTTTCGGCGGAGATTCAACAACACATTGCTTTGTCTCACAATTATCGGTTGCCATGCATTATACCCTCCTATTGCCTTTGAAATTTTCAAATACCGCAAAGAGCAAGGTCATGTCATTTTTCTGCGGCGCCTATGCAGCAAGACCATGCAGCGTTATCGATAAGTTGCATGATTGAGCGCCTGGTCTACCTAGCGGGCGCTTCCGGGCAGTCAAAGTAGTGCAAGCGCAACATAATGCATGTTGCACACAGGAATTGGGTTCTCCTCTCGTGTTTTTCTGAGAACCGCGTCCGCTCTGGATGGACAGGACCTTCTTTACCGGCATTGTTTTGTTTGTCACGATCACCTTGAGCGCGAGCCGTGTGCATGAGGAGCGAACAGGTTTCGCTGAACAAGTTTTTTCATTTGCAACGTGAACTTGATGCGAAAAAAAAGAAACAGAAAACACTCATCCTGGCATTTCGGTTTTCCAAAAAGTATAGAAATACGAAAGCTCAGCGTTGTTGAATCGCCGACAGTGCACTTTATTTATTATTAGCCGTTTGTGCCCGGCAAACCGTTTAAAGAAGACTGAAATGGTGAACTTGATGCCCGTATGGCAAAAAAAGCATACAGCCGCATGTTCTTTGGTGAAATGTGTTCGGCATGACATGAAAGTCTATCTTGATGATTCAATTGAAAGCGGAAACTTGAAATGATAAATAAGTTTATAGCTGATCGAAGGAAATGTCAACGGGAAATTGGGGGATTCTAAGGCAATGGAAGTGTAAGGGCAAGCAGGCGAAAACTGTGACGCAAAAATAATGCAAACCGGGGAGTTTGAATATGGTATCGAGACGTATTTATCTATTGAATGGTTGATGATGTTACACTTGGCTTCTGCCAATGCTCCGCGGTCATTCATGCCCAAAATATTTCTGCCACATTCACGAAATTATAATTTTTGACAATCCTCATATCTGTTTGTTTTCCTTAACAGACTTTTTTTACCGCATGAAACATCATGTCGCTATTTTCTTCGAAAAGCATTACTCCATACTAAATCTCAATTATATATGCAGGTATAGTAATCTCACGGCAAAATGGAACCACAGAACCCGCACCTGCTCAATGCGGTCCGCCAGTTCATCGATTTTACGGGATAGATAGAACAGGCGGGCTGACGAAACCCTGCCTGATTTAGTGTAGCATTCTTCCGAAGATACTTTGCCAGAAGAAGTCTTATAATCGGAGGGACTTCTCAATTTTAAGCATTCCTGCATTTCCCCATCAAGAGCCTTTTTTTGCGACCAGAACGGCGCAGTCCGCCAGTCCAATAACCTTTTCTGTTGTACTCCCCATCAGGAGCCTTTTGAGTCCCGTTTTCCCGTACGCGCCCATGACGACCAGATCGACGCCCATGCTTTTTGCGGTCTCTGCTATGACCTCATGGGGTTTCCCGACGAGGGCCATCGTCTCGGCGTGAATACCGGCCTGCTGTGCCGCCAGCGCGATATCGCCGGCGTTCACCCGCGCCTTGTCTTTCTCGTCTTCCGAGGGAACCACAGCAATGGCTATCAGGCGGCTTCCACAGCGTTTTGCAATTTCAATCGCCTCTGTTCCCGCTGTACGTGCATGATCCGATCCGTCCGTTGCAACCAAAACATTCTTGAACCCGATTCCCGCTGCCCGGGGAACAACCAGAACCTTGCACGGCGCGTGTCCGATGACCTTCGCGGCAGCGCTGCCGAGGAAAACCTTCTCCAGCCCGCTGCGGCCGTGCCTTCCGACTGCAATCATATCAATTTTATTTTGCGCCGCTTCTTCAACGATAAGCCGAGAGGCGCTGTCCCCGCGGCGCAAAATCGTCTCGCAGAACGGTAACTCATTTAGCGCTCTCACCTTGAGGGATGCTAGATACCGGGCGGCCTCCTCCGTTTCTTTCTGCAGAAGCTCTGCGCCGGCGGTCTCATATTCCGGATTTTTTTCTACAACCGTCATTACATAGAGCTTGCTCGAACAGTGCTTTGCAAAAGTTATTGCCGTGTTTATTGCACCGTCGCTGAACCTCGAACGGTCCGTTGCTACAAGCAGTTTTTCAAGTTTTGACACGGGGCAGGACTGGCCGATATTCATGGTATCATCCTCCTTGCATTTTCAATCTTTTTTCCGGCTTTCCGGGTATCTGTTTCAAAGTATACCAACTTTTCATCGCCCTAGTTGCCTGTCGGGTTCAATGTGCAGGGCTGAATTGGCAGGGTGAAACTGTTCTACCTTAATAATAAACAGCCGGGAGAAAAAATAATTGCAAATTAAACAGGTGAAATAAATATCACAGCAATGGCCAAGTAGAATACTTCTTAATCACTTACCTTCAGCATTTTTCTCATTTTTGCGTGCTCTTCGTGGCTAACATGACAACTTGCCTTCCTTGAGGCGTCTGACTATGACTGCGCCCGGTGCAACCCAAGGAATCATGGCTTCCTTATTATCTTTCGTGCTCACGTCCCACAAAAACCCCACAGAATTATTTTTCCTAAGCGGAGTCGATTTGCGTTTTACCCGCTCGTCGGTATGTCGGCAAACTCCGCAGATTATTTACGAGATGCGAAATCGCATCCGCCACACACGAGTTGAACTCTCCGCATCCGAATGATCTTATGTCATCCTCGGCCCGGCATATGGCGGGACATCCGAGGGGAAGGAATACCTGCCCTCCAGTTTGTCAAGTGCACACCATAGTAAATTCTGAAGATCATCATCAGTCTTATGTCCCAAGAATGTTTTTATCAATGTCTCGCGAATGGTAAGCATCAATGGGTCTTTTTTGAGGAACCGCAGGAACGTCCGAAGGCGTTTTTCCCCATCACCTATCTTCGATGCTGCATGTGGGTTCACAGCAGTTTTATAATATTCCTGCAGATAGATCAAAAACCATAGCTGCGTCATGTCATAAAAAAATTCGAGCGTCGGATAGTATCCGTATTTTTGCCTGATGTGCGCCTCAACGGATAAGTGGTTTTCGGGGATGCTCGGAAAGACAGCTATAAGCAGACCTTCCGCGAAGTCTTCATAGAAAAAGGGAGAATCGGAATACTGCCGATTCTGACAGTGAGGACAGATAACTATATTAAGCTCCCAGTTCTGTAGGATTGTTTTTACCCAAGGTGTCCGGGAAATATCGATCCAGGTGGCGATTCGAGCCTGAAAGCTGCGTCTACAAGAGCCACAATAAAGTAATTCATTCGTGTAAGCTGCAGTCTGAAGTGTCGGCATTTGCTCACCTCTATAAATGAAATGCGTGTTTTTGTGAAGGCCGAAGACAACGCAGATACGATCGGAACCACGCCTCCTTTTCAGGAGAAGGATCACGGTGTCTGGGGGTGTCTGCACTGTCGGATTCATGCCGAGGCCGATCCGAGAGAAGGGAACGAGTTCTGATTTCGTTGTCTATCTTAGATACATGAATTTGAAAATAGAGGAGTGCCTACGTGGGAGGAGCGCGGGTTTCAGTCGATGAGGGAAGAACGCTCGGTAGATTACACGAAGTATCGAGTGTCGAGGAGCTTCTTGTCCAGCTGAGATGACAGTCAAAATTATAAGCGGTGTTAAACGCGGTATAGATGTGGCTATAGACGCTGTAAATAGAGGAGTCCTTGAGCGGAACCTCATCCTCAGCCGGATAGAAGGCGGGGATAAGCGCGAGAAAGAAAAGAACCACTACAATAAGAAGTGCAACTCTTTTCTGCAACAGTCCTTTCATTCTCAAATTATACGTGGTAAGAATATTTTAGTCAAGTCTCTTTCCAGCAAGTGAATTGATTCATAATGAATGTCACCCAAATGGATTTTGAAATAGATCGTTGATAATCATAACTCTTGTTGCCGAAACCTGAGCCGCAAAAGAAGGATGTGTTACCTTGAGCTTGGCCTCCTCTGCGAGGTCGAGCCTGTCGTACTTTGCTGAATTGTATTTTTTCCCCGGCCAGCCAGAGTTGTTGTGTTACTCTTTGGTTGTGCCGATGGGGAGAACGGAGATAGCGTAACTAAGGGTTAAAAAAAGTGATATCAAGTAGAAATTAACTAAAAACGATGCAAAGCAGGGGATTCCGGCAGACGGGGCATTGCAGGATGATGGTCATGGCATCACGTTGTCAGTGTCTCATTGCGCAAAGCCTGCACGGTTCTATTTAGCCTTATGGTACTGGATATTGACTTCATAGGCAAGACTGGCGTGTCCGAAGGAATTGTTCATGCCGCGGCAATAGACCTTTCCCTTTGTTGTTTTCTTATGGGATTTAGCCAGGCCCGCAACCACGGGGGCCAGATCGAAACCGCCGCCCGTACACCCTTCCTCCATGCATTTCATGTGAAAACCGGCGTAATCCGCGGACGAGAAACTGAGGGTACGATTCATTAATACCGAATCGAAACCGCGCCGGTAATAGGTCATGCGAAATTCGATCTTCGAGACTTTGGCATACCGCTCGGAAATCAGGCCAAAGGCGGCCAGGGCGATCCTCTCCATCTCCATCTTTTCTCTATAACTTTGTCTGTGGTTCATTGCTCTCCTTTAGGATAAAAGACAAAAGCCCCACGCGGTAAGGATTCAAGATGCGGGACGATGATTCCGGATGCGACAGCAAAAGAAAAAACAGGCCCTGAAATGACCAGGGCCTGTGAAGGTCCAAACCTTTGATTAGAGCTTTACAACGTTGGCTGCTTTGGGGCCTTTGGGTGAGTCGACAACGTCGAACTGCACTGACTGGCCTTCGGCCAGCGACTTGAAGCCGCTGTCCTGAATGTCGCCGAAATGAACGAACACATCGCCGCCACTTTCACGGGAAATGAATCCAAAGCCTTTGGAATCATTGAACCACTTTACGGTGCCTGTTTCCATGATGAGCTACCTCCTTCTGGTGAATTGAAGCGACGGAAAAGGACAACAAAAAAGCCGCAAAGCCTATCTGTCTTTGCGGTTTCCCTACAAGAACATCCGGAACTTCTTGATACTATAATCCCCCTTCTGCGCTGGAAAGTCAACGGTTATTATTGCCCGAGCGATATTAATGCCGACCGGGGATGCCTGAAGTGGCAGTGGTGGCGGGGAAAACATATTGATTTACAATTGGTTGCTGAAATATATTCCGAGATGCTCATCGAGTGGCCGGGATGGTAAGTCCCCTTTGGAAATAGCATCCCGAAGATGTACGGAGATGTTTACAATTGACTGCAAAACCCGTATAATAACTATATACAACATCAACGGGGTAAGGCCCTCTCATTTTGGAGCGAGATGCCGTCCGCGCCTCATCATCGATCACTGACTCTTCCTGCTCTCACCTGTTCCTGCGTAAAAAAGCGACAGCATGCCTGGTTGGCGAACGATGCGGTTTTTGCGGACACCCCGCGCGATTCGGCGTCCCCACTTCGGGGACGCGGTGTTATGGCGGAGAAGATGTAAACGCGCTGTGCGGCAACGACCGTCAGCGCGAAAATTAAATCACACAGGGAGGCAGCATGGGGAAGAAGCTTTATGTGGGGAATTTGTCATATAACACCCACGAGGAAGATTTGCGGGATGCATTCTCGAAGATCGGCGAGGTGGTGTCTGCCACGCTGATCGTGGATCAGACGAACGGCAGGTCCAAGGGTTTCGGTTTCGTGGAAATGGCGTCGGACGAGGATGCGGCAAAGGCAATCTCATCCATGAACGGCACAATGTTCATGGACCGGACGATCACGGTGAACGAGGCCAAGCCGAAGACTGACCGCTCGGGGTCGGGCGGCGGCGGTGGCGGCGGTAGGGGTGGTCGCGGCGGATACGGCGGTGGCGGCGGAGGGGGCAGGTCGTGGAGGTAAGGGTCCTGTCCCGAGACATCGAAAAGGCCCTGCGTAATCTGAAAAAGAAACTCCAACTCGACGGAGTATTCGGGGAACTGAAGAAGCGGCGCTATTACGAAAAGCCCTCGGTGAAGAAAAAGAGGAAGCGGCTGGAGGCTCAGAAGCGGAAGCGCAAGCTCCTCAACAAGCGACCGCGGCCATCTGGTTCGGGGCCGCGTCCGGACAGGCCGTCGCAGTCACCCGCTGCATCGAACGACCAAGCCCGAAATTGAGGGAACGCGGTAATCGAAAAGGGGCAAAGCAGTGGAGAGCAGCGGGTCGGACCGTTGTCCGGCCCGCCCTTATGAAGGCACGGTTCAGTTCGTAAATTTCTTTCCGAGGAGGCATGGAGTGGGGAAAGCGAATTTCAGTTTTCAAAAGCGTCAGAAGGAGATCGCGAAGCAAAAAAAGAACGAGGAAAAAAAGCAGCGCAAGCTCGATAAAAATGCAGCAAAGCCTGCTGAGGTTAAGGAGACGAGTGGTGGTCGGGATGGAGAGACAGGTGAGTGATTTGCCGGGTATCGCTTTGCAGTCCTGACCCACGAATCTGCATAATACATTTCAACCGTTAATGTCTTTATACCTCCGAAAGCGCCGTGATCCAGATTTGCATAAGTGCCAAGATGGATGGATGCCTATTTGTAACTCAAGGGAAAGAGTCCAGTAGACAGGGGGAGGGCTTGGATTTGCAGTTATGGACTGGTCGTATAAAGACGGGACAAAGCTAAAGTGTAGACCCTCTCAGACTTCGAAAGGCCAAATAAAAACCCGCCGCTATGACGCGGCGGGGTAATGGCACTCAGTCAGGAACTTTCCTTCTCTTCGCGCGGTATTCACGGCATCTTAGTCCATTTTGTTATCGTGCATGGGCATGGCCTTGTGCTCTTCATTGCCGCCCTTCATGCCGCAACCTCCGCGGTGACCCGTTTCCATCATCTCTTTTAGCCTCTTCCACTGATCGGGCGTCAGTACGGACTTCATCTCTTCACGCGCCTTGATATGAGCAATAAACATCTCTGCTCTGAGAGACTCTTTCTTTTTCACTAGAGTCTCCACTGCCTTCATATCCACCGGGTTCTTGTCGAGGAGGTCTTTAATCTCGAGGTCGGCGATTTGTTCGTCCGCTTTCTTTCTTATCATGTCTTTCATTGTCTTGCTGCGAAGCGCCTCGAGCGCATCTTTCTGTTGAGCATCGAGACCGAGATCCATGAGGTTTTTCCACATGGCATGGTGATCATCCCTCATCATTTCGCCGCCCTTCATGCCGTCCATGCCGGGCATCATGCCCATGCCTTGGTGTCCCATTCCACCCATCATGCCGCCTTCTTGCATGCTTTCCCCTTTTTCGCCCATACAGCCGCACATCTGTGCCTGCGCAGTCGAGACCAGCGCCGCAATTGTAATAGAGATAAACACGAATAATATACTGACTAAGTTTTTTCTCATTCTCAGACCTCCCTTTCGAATTATACACACATATCGCTAATGGTAGCAGAGTGCGGAAGCAAATACAAGCCTTCGGACATTTAAAAATATTGGATTCTCTCCAAATATTGTAATGCATGCTGGTGCCTGTCTCAGTTCACGGGATCCAGGTGGTATTTGAACCGCAGGAAGGACCAGGGTCATGTGATTATTTAGTTTTTTATCTGCGCTGGACATCTAGAATGCGATGACTGCGCGTCGGGCATGCCGCTATTGATGCTGATGAACCAACAATTTTAAGTATTCCCCGAGTTCTTCTATTCTTTACGCTATCAAATAATTATGATAATCATATCGACATAGTTCTAGTCATGCCGGTCGGCCAATCAATAATTGATTATATCTTCTGCTTCCTTAATAAGCCCCTCCGCTACGACAAAAATAACCACTTCTGATTTTATTTTGCAATTCAGATATGATACTTAAGTGGGGACAATAACACGCAACTATCAGTGCCAATGCACGGCAAACTACCTTTCCAATTTTATGTAGTATACTAAAAATAGATTGACGGATTTGATAAAACATCTCATCGGGAGGCCATCAATGTTTGTGAAGAAGAAATATACTACACTCCTACGCAACTCTCTTGCTTTATCAGTAGCGATTTTTCTGACAGGAAGTTTTTCCGCGGTTGGCGTTGTATCGGCCAGGGAAAAGGTCATATCGCAGGAATCTATAAAAACGCTCAGCAGGCTGAGCGAAGCCCTGTCTGAGGTCGCTGAGGCGGTACGCCCTGCGGTCGTGAACATATCAACGACCTCGATCGAGACCATGGAGGACAACCCCTTCGGCGACATGTTCAACGACCCCCTCTTTAGACATTTTTTCGGCGACCAGTTTGGCCAACCGGGGCAGAAGCGGAAATTTAAATCATCGGCCCTCGGCTCCGGGGTAATTGTATCTGAAAATGGTTACATCCTGACGAACAATCACGTAGTAAAGGGTGCGGAAGAGATCAAGGTCATCCTCTATGACAAGCGTGAATTCAAGGGCAAGGTCGTCGGCACTGATCCGCGAACGGACCTTGCTGTGATCAAGATCAATGCGAAAGATCTGCCGACCCTTTCGTTTGGTGATTCCGGCAAACTGAAAACCGGCGATATCGTGCTGGCGGTCGGCAATCCCTTTGGCCTGAACCAGACCATTACCATGGGGATCGTGAGCGCAGTGGGCCGCTCGAACATCGGGCTGGCCGATTTCGAGGATTTCATCCAGACCGATGCGGCCATCAACCCGGGCAACTCCGGCGGAGCGCTGGTAAACGGCAGCGGGGAGCTTGTGGGAATCAATACGGCGATTTTTTCGACCAGTGGCGGTTACATGGGGGTCGGGTTCTCCATCCCGTCAGACATGGCGAAAACGGTCATGGACAGCATCATCAAATACGGCAAGGTGATCCGCGGCTGGCTAGGCGTAAGCATTCAGGACCTTACACCCGAGCTTGCTAAATCATTGGGGATCAAGGAGACGGAAGGCGCCCTGATAACAGGCGTCGAAAACGACAGCCCCGCGGACAAGGCGGGCTTCAAGCGGGGCGATCTTATCACTGAAATGAACGGTAAAAAGATTCCCGATGTTACGAGCCTTCGCAATATGGTCGCAGACAGGGCGCCAGGAACACGGGTAGATTTCAAGATCATCAGGAACGGGAAGGAACAGTCGATTACGGCAACACTCGGCGAGTATAAAGAAAAACAAATAGTAAAGAAGACGGAGTACGAGAATGCGCTTAAGGGAGTCACGGTCCAGGAGCTCACTCCGAGCCTGCGGGACAAGCTGGACCTGTCGGAAGGTATCGTCGGGGTCGTGGTCACCGAAGTCGGGTCGGACAGTCCGGCCCAAGGATTGCTGCAGGCGAACGATGTGATCCAGGAAGTGGACCGCAAATCAGTCCGGAGCGTGCAGGAATACGAGGAGATCGTTTCGAAGATCGGCAAGCACGACACGGTCCTCCTGTTGGTCTACCGGGGCGGCGGGTCGGTCTATCTCACGATACAGCAGTAAGAAATGAGGCTCTCGTCCTTTCTTCCTCTTGAAGATGGACAGGGAGCCCCTGATCGGGCTTGTAAAGAGAGAATGATCCCCCGACGAATGAGGGATCGGGTTTCGGAGCTAGAAGGCGGCACTAGTCGGGCCGGTCTCAAAGAATATGGTTGCTTATGAAGATGATGGTTTTGCTGTTTGGCTTTACCATGTTTCTTCAAGGGTGCGTCTATCCGATTTCGAAGGATCTTGTCGAAAAAACGGACAAGACCATCACCTTTGAAATGCTGCAGGCAAACCCCGATCTGTATAAGGGGAAGTTCGTCATTCTTGGTGGGAGTATCGCCGCGGTCAGCGGCTTGGCGGAGGGTTCGCTGATCGACGTTTATCAGGCCCCCCTTGATTACTGGGGCAGGCCCCTCCGCATAAATGGAGCAAGAGGCCGGTTTCTGATATATACGCCCGTGTATCTCGACCCTGATATCTATGCGCCTGGCAGTGAGATCACGGTGGCTGGTGAAATCGAAGGTACCGCACTGAAACAGCAGGGACATACGGAACCCACTAAATACAACCATCCCGTGCTTGTTTCAAAGGAGCTCAAGCTTTGGCCGAGAACTCCGGGTCCGGAGGTGCCTAATTGGTTCGATCCGCTTTCCCCGATGTTTTATCCAGAGCAATAACAGAATTATTTGCAAGAGCGTTATTATTAAAGTCAGGCTCATCGCTTTCGCGAATACCACACGGCATCATGGCGATTCTGTACTCCATAACGACGGTTGAGCCTGCTCCTCCATAGTAGAGATAATCCAATGAACACTTTAGTTTTTACTATACTTATTTGGCTCGGTTCGATAGTTGCGGGTTTTTTGGGATCATTGACAGGGCTTGGCGGAGGGGTCGTTATTGTCCCACTTCTCACTTTGGCCTTTGGAGTGGATATCCGGTATGCGGTCGGCGCCTCCCTCATCTCGGTGATTGCAACATCCTCGGGGGCTGCGTCAGCCTACGTCAAGGAAGGTTTCACCAATATTCGGATTGGGATGTTCTTAGAGGTAGCAACAACCTTGGGCGCGGTGGCGGGAGCTTTTTGGGCTGCACGCTTGCCGACCTCGACTATTGCGATTATCTTCGGGGTTATTCTGCTCTATTCGTCATATTTGTCAAGTCGACGGTGGAAGAGACGACAAGAAGACGATAGGCCCGAACCGCTGGCAACAAGTCTGAAGATGGATGGAAGTTATCCAACCCCGCAGGGAATTGAACACTACCATGCGCACTCCGTACCCTCCGGCTTCGGATTAATGTTTCTGGCAGGCTCGATTTCCGGGTTGCTCGGGATCGGATCAGGGGCGATGAAGGTCCTGGCGATGGACCAAGTGATGCGCATCCCCTTCAAGGTTTCGACAACTACGAGTAATTTCATGATCGGCGTTACCGCTGCCGCCAGTGCAGGAGTGTATCTTAATCGAGGCTATATAGATCCAGGGCTTGCAATGCCCGTCGTACTCGGCGTGCTGATCGGTTCTCTCATAGGGACACGTCAACTTGTCATAGCAAAAACACATCGTCTGCGTATCATTTTCAGCTCTATTGTTTTGCTCCTTGCGATCGAGATGATCTATAACGGTCTGACAAAAAGGATCTAGAATGTCAAAAGCTAAAAGCACGTGGACAAATCAGCAGGTCGAAACGATTATCAGCAATCTCTTGAGAGGAGGGGTTATTCTTGCCGCTGTGGTAGTTTTCACCGGGGGGGTATTCTTTCTGTTTCATTATGGATCTGCTAATCCTGACTACCGGATTTTTCGAGGGGAGTCCACCGACCTGCGTACGATACATGGGATCCTGGCAGATGCTTTGTCATTTCGCAGTCGCGGAATAATCCAACTGGGACTCCTGCTGCTGATCGCAACCCCCGTCTCACGGGTTGCCTTCTCGCTGTTTGCTTTTCTCCGGCAGGGGGACCGCACCTACGTTGTCGTGACACTCCTTGTTCTCGTAATACTGCTCTCCAGTCTTTTAAGGGGGCACTTCTGATGATTCAGAAATTACGATAGTCCTTCCCGCCCACGACTGCTCTTTCATCAGCACGTCAAAGCATAACCTAGCTCCCCGTGCACGTACATTATGAGACCAACCTTACTCTTTCAGAATCACCGCGTCGCATACGTCCGCGCTCTGGAGCTGGAAACGCGAAATTGCTTTACGTCTCCATTCCCTGTCTACAATCTATACCTCCGATATTCTCATTGCTATCCGCACTGACATTCACACTCCTTGCCTGGGTTAGAACCAGACGAATGCTCTTCAGAAATGTCTTGCGTATACCAGGACACAAGTCGCTCTATGCCTCCCGCAATCACAACAACGAAAGCAATTATAACTGGCCATGGCCAGCCCATTACCCATTCCAGAATCTCTGCAGATTTCATGATGGATCACTTCCTTTTTTTTATTACGCTAATATAATTATAGCGAATCCGAACCAATAGTGCCATTCATGCCAGGTAAGATGTCGGACATACTTAAGTTCTATCTAAAGGAAGTAAGCAAGGGATAACCTCATATAACACAGACATTTTTCTGGACGATTGATGTAAAGCATTTTGTGTTAATGACTGGTTGGCTTTATCCTGCGGGCATCTGTCCTTCGGACAAGATTGCTAACCGGCTAAGTGCCGATTTCCAGTTGCGGAGCAGCATTTCCGTTTCATTAGATATGTTTTCCGTGGCCAAGTATAGAAGTTTAGTCATGGCTTCGTAATCTTAGGAAAGACCTTGAATTTATCCATTCTCTTCAACGACTGGTTGCGGCCCTCTTCTTCGCTAGCTACTTCGCTATTTGAATATCTCCTCAAAAAAATCCTTCATAGCTTGCCATGACCGCTTATCCGCTATTTCATTATAGGCAGCTCCTTTGGCATTATCGCTTCCGTTCTCAGGATTGGTGAAACCATGCACTGCGTGACCGTAGCTGACCATATACCAGTCAACGCTAGCCTTGTTCATCTCGTCTTCAAAGGCGACCACGTGCTCAGGTTTTACTGTGGGGTCATCGGCACCGGCGAGCACGGCTACTTTAGCTTTGATATTCTTTGCATCATTGGGGTTCGGCGTCGCCAGCCCGCCATGGAAACTAACGACCCCTGCGATGTTTGCACCGCTTCTGGCAAGCTCCAGCACCGTCGTGCCGCCAAAACAATACCCGATGGCGGCAATGCGTTTCGGATCAACCAAGGGATTCTTTTTTAACACGTCAAGCCCTGCGTTTGCGCGTGCTCGGAGCAAGTTTCTGTCATTCCCGCTGCGGTAACTCCCTGCCAGTGCCATGGCCTCCTGCGGCGTTTTCGCTCGATTGCCCTTGCCATAGATATCGGCCGCAAGTACAATGTAGCCAAGCTGCGCTATCTGTTCAGTCCGCCTTTTAATATAATCGTTTATTCCCCACCACTCATGGATCACGAGAACGCCGGGACGGATGTCTTTGATAGTATTGTCGTAGGCTAGATATCCTTCGAGAGCAACATCTCCCTGCTTATACTCAATAAGTTCCGTGCGGACAGAGGAGTAGACATTTTGCATAGTGATCTTCCTGGACGATTTAATTTTTAGTTCCTAATGAATATTACTTCCAAATACAATGCTTAACGTTACATTGATGTAAGCAAAAGCGGCAAGAGTACAAGAAAGCTCCACTCGTTTGTCTGGGAAACTTTGCCCGCTCGGGGTAAAACAAATCCGATTAGCAGATTGAATAAAGCCCGCAAAAAATTTACGGTAAGTTATGACAACCGTTCCCTCTTCTTAAAACAGAAGCGGGCTATTTTTCGTTCACCTGCGTTGTCAGGAAAATAGGCAGCGTCATATGGGAAATCTGGTCCTGGAGTTCCTCGATATCGTCGATATGCTGATCCTCGTCAGTCAGGATGTGTTCGAGCACTTCGCGTGTAGCGAAATCATTTACCTCTCCCGCTATTTTTATTCCTGAATTATACGCAGCGATAGCGCCCTCTTCAGCCGTATGATCATTGGCGAGCTGCTTGGAAATGTCGCTCCCAATACGGATCTCTTTTAGGTTAGACACGACGGGAAGTCCCTCGAGAAAGAGGATTCTTCCGATAAGTTTCTCAGCATGCTTCATCTCGGCTATCGCACGCCTTTCAAGATGTTTGTGCAGTTTATCGTAGCCCCAATTTGCGCACATTTCGGAATGCACCATGTATTGGTTTATTGCGGTCAGTTCGTCGGCAAGCAGCGAATTCAAGGTCTCGACAAGTTTCGGATTTCCTTTCATCTGTATGTCCTCCTTAGGAATAATATGTTGATGCAATTTACTCAACAGGCTCGATTGTTTTATTTTGTTTCCTAATCAAGTTTCAATATCGCATACAAGCCACGGCTACGCGCGGATAAAGGGGGTCCCGATTCCCCTAATAGCTCATCTTTCTGACAGCTTTGAAGACATTGCCCTCTACTTTGCGATATTTGTCGAACTGTGATCCGAACGTCAGGAGAATGGCCTCAAATGTGACCGCAGCCTCAGCCATGTATGTATTCAAAAAGGTCTTTGCCGAAGAAAAAGACGCCCTGGCATCTGCAGCTGCCATATTATTTGCTGTTCTCAGAGTCACTCATCCCTGCAAACCGCGACGTATTCTGTCACGGTTCCATCAAATTATATCATGCATTACGATGTTTATGTAAATCCAAGTATTAATTTGTGCTGGGTACTATTAGAAGATTTGCAATAAACAATGACGTACTGTTTCACGTTAAGACAAAAATACAGTGAACAAGAGGGAATAGCGGTCTGTTTTGTTCGAATATGATTTACGCAGACTTTGCGCACAAAAATTCTGCTTGCGTTTCTCAATATCACGAAGACTACACCCTGAGGGCTTCCAAAAAGCGAGAAGAATAGGGGGCAGCGTCGAGCATTGTGGAAGTTGCTTCGTAATCATAACAGAAAGCATGTCGCAACGACAAGCCCCTCGATCTGTTTGGCGTAATTTGTGAGTTGGTGATAAAAATGAGGCTAGCTCGCACCGAGCGCCTTCGCTGCCTTGTTCACGTCCTTCGTCCCGACCCAGAGTATGGCAGCATAGTGGCCCGTACCAGACGACACGGCATCAATGGCCGTCACGTTAATTTTTTTCTCCGCCATCGTCTTGAGTAAGTCTGCTACGGCGCCCTTCCGGTCATCGCCTTGGACCAGGAACCCGAATTTCTGGGGACGTGCCTTAATTTTCGCCACCTTGACAGCATTCTTAAACGCTGCCACATCCTCTGGGATAAAGTCGAGTTGCGCCTTCCGGCCGCTTGGGAAACCCGAGAATGCTAATAGGTTCACGCCCGCATCTGCCAAAAGCCCCAGCACACGCGCCCCCTCGCCCGGCTTGTTCGGTACTTCCATCGCAAAATATGATACCTTTCTGATAATATCCACCATATCTAGCACCTCCTTTTAAAAATATTATAGCAGCTTTAATCCTGTTTATTATGCTCTTTTTCATCTTGGATCGAACTTTTTTACTATTCATTATAAACAATTATCTTATCACTCAGCGATAGAGTGAGCTTCCCTTGTATTTGTAGTTGGATAAAATATGATAAATAATGCTTTCTCTTTTGCATAGAATTCGCCCCTTTCCATCATCATTCGACGTCGAGACTATCGGTTTTTTGGTCTACTGCCACATCCCGTTTTTCGGCAAAAGAAACGGCTTGCGAAGGCCGGCTTATTATCGGCCTATTAATGGCCCTCTAATACGAAAAAGGGGTTACAGCCAATGCTGTAACCCCTGATAAATTTGATAGCGAGGAGCGGTTTGAACCGACCGCCTTCGGTTATGTGCTCTGGTCAAGCAATTAACTTAACCTTTTTGAAAACATGTTAACACGTAAATACAATATTACTCAGGGGGCCATGCAAAGTAAGAAATACATTGCGAATCTCCTAACATGCAAAAACGCTTAGAGACACCAGGCTCCCAGTGAATACATAATGTTTATTCAGCCTGATTCATATGATCCTTATGCATACCATGATGATCTTGATGTGATTTTTGCATTAGTTCAATTAGTTTAGTCCGCTGTTCCGGTGTTAACTGCGATTTAATTTCTTCGCGCGCTTTAATCGCACCGAGTATCATGTTAGTTTTCAAGCCTTCCATCTTTTTTACTTGCGATTCGACAGCGCCCATGTCAACTTTGTCCTTGTGGAGCTGCTCGCTAAGCTCAATCCTTGCGATCTTGATGTCGGCTCGTTTCCGGATCATATCCTTCACCATGGTGCTCCGGATCTTCCGTATGGCAGCTTTTTGCTCGGCGGTAAGATCAAGCTGCTTAAAGGCTTTCAATAGACGATGGCGCCTGCCGTGGTGCGTCCACGCTCTTCCTTCTTCAGTCCGGTGGAACTGCGTTGGCTGGTTGCAGTGGGCCATGGGTGGGCCACCATACTCGTGACCTTCATCGGCATACGCCTTATTCGCAAGTGTACTCTGTGTCGCAATCAATAAACCCAAAGAGAATATGCCCCCAACTAAAAAATATCCGTACTTCCGTACGTCATGCATCCCAATCATTGTTTTTTCCTCCCTTTCAATACACGATGATGAAGTGTCCCCATTATTCCCATAAACTCGTTTATTGCGCATTTTGTAATCAACTATTTATTAAGACACGGATTATGGGAAAAGGTTTAAATCAAGCATTAAGTGTACTAGTGTACTAGTTCGATGTAAAACGGGGATGTATTGATTTGTCGGTCTAAAGCTTTATTTATCAAACCTGTTAAACCTTTTATTGTCAGCGCTGTCTAAATTAATATATAATTAAAATTATAAGGGGACAGTCTATATAAAATAATAGAAAAGGAGGAATTGAGCATGAAAAGGGTAATTTATCTCTTTGTTGCTGTTATGGTACTCCTCCTTGCAGGCGTCTTGCCCGTATCTGCACGTGGAGGAGTTTATGTGAGGGGTGGAATCTGGATCGGACCGTGGTGGCCGTGGTATCCAGCATATCCTTATTATTATTCGGAGCCTTATTATTCGCAGCCGCCCGTTGTCATACAGCAACAGGCCCCCGTATATGAACAACAGGCGCCCCAGTTAGAGGATCAGCAATATTACTGGTATTACTGTAAGGAATCGAAGACCTATTACCCATATGTCAAACAATGTCCCAGCGGCTGGATTAAGGTTGTTCCAACCCCAAGTCCTCCGCCGAAGGGAAAGGAGTAAAGGCTCATGATGAAATTTAAACAAGGCATATTGATATCTTTTGCTCTTCTAGTGGTAGGCGGATGTGCGACCATTCCGGCCGGTCCTAGCGTCATGGTCATGCCGCCTCCGGGCAAGCCATTTGATGTGTTCCGGGCGGAAGACAGTATTTGCAGGCAATGGGCACGACAGCAAATCGGGCTTAATCCTCAAGAGACGGCCAATCAAAACACAGCTGCAGGGGCCGTGGTTGGAACCGTCGTAGGAGCAGGTCTCGGAGCGGCTATTGGGGCAGCATCAGGTAATGCAGGCGCCGGTGCAGCGATAGGCGGTGCAAGCGGGCTTCTCGTCGGAACAGCCGAAGGTGCCAATGCGGGACAGGTTTATGGATGGGAGGCTCAGCGTCGGTATGATATTGCATATCAGCAGTGCATGTACGCCAACGGGAATATAATTCCAGGAGAGAGACGATATTATGGTGTTCAGAGGACTCCTCCTCCTCCTCCTCCCCCATCGGGGATGAATTCTGTACCGCCTGATGTTTCACAGCCTCATCTCGCACCACCACCACCACCACCACCTCCTCCCCCGCAGTAGTAGTAGGGGACGAGAGTCGGACAGGAAAAGAGAGTTGAGGGTGTCCGTCCTTCTTCAAAGTGATAAACGAGGGGAAGGAGCGGAGTGGTTTCATATTACACGTTACGTCAGGAGAAGAATATTTCTACAGGCGAGAAACGAATGTTTCTCGCCGAATATTTTGTTCGCCGAATACTTACCTGTTTGGTCAAAACATTTAAACGCCTGGTTGCCCCTTATTTTTTTCGGCATAGTTCACGCTTTTGCTTTTATCTCAAAATCGTCAATGTTTAACAAATAATTTCCCTGCCAGCTTTTTTTACATCTTTTCGAATATTCCAGAAACCAATCGCTCCGCACTTAAATAAACATTATCATTGGCCGTCAAGATTGTTTGCAATTGGAGTGGGCATCAACGTGTCAAAAGGAGGGGGTTACGGGTTGAAATCTGTCACATGCGATAGATCTATTGTGCCCGTAATAAACTACCGCCTCTGTTATTGAGCACAATGGTTGTTGCCAGTTTGCTTATCCTGTATGCGCAGACAAGGCTAGAAGTGCTCATTGCGGTAACTATTGTGCCAGACTCTGATGTCGCCGTAAAATATATTGCACTGCATGTGTCGCCTCTTTCTGCATCCGGTATACGAAGTAAACAGATTTTCGTTCGGTAAAAGTCCGATTCGTTTGCATGATTAACAATGCTATTAACCTATTTCTCATCTCTGCAAAAACTCGTGCCGTCATGTTTTCCGCAAATTCAACCAGTTATATTTTGGCACGCGAACTGCAATATACATGGCAAGACTGAACGAAAAGGGGGACAATAAAATGAATACCACACTTTCAAGAAAAACAGCTTACATTGGGGTAGGAGCGGGTATGGTGCTCTTCGCAATCTTCGGTCTTCTTCCCGGCAGCCTCCTGGGAGGCGCCGCAGGAATAAAATTAGCAGGAATGGTATTCGGGCTTCCGCTGGACCCGGGAATCATATCACGCGCGATTGTGCTCGCATCCATGTTGGCGGGCGTTATGGTATCCGGAATCACGATCGTAACAGCCACGGCCACTACGGGATGGTTGGTCGGCAGAGTCCTTGAGGGCGGGCAGGCATCAGAAAAGACAGCAAGGATTGGCATCAAATAACGACAGGGCTCAAAAATTGTGATACAAAAAGTCAAATAAACGGAGAACTAATCATGAAGAACGAATCGTTGGAGATGGGAATGAGGATAGGCGCAACGGTTGGCGGGTTATTATTACTGGTATTTGGGATGAAACCATTGATTCAGTCCGTAGCGCTCGTTTTTTTGGCGTTCAATACATTCTATATCTGCCGGAACATTCAGACTTCACAAAAGTATGGTGAGATCACGAAGTTTATTGATGATTTCTTGACGATCGCAAGCAATAAAACGAGCAAGCACAAAGTTAACGAAGGATAGTGTAATGGGTATGCTTCTATGCACTTTACTGCGTCCCTCTTGGAGCTGTCCTTTGCTTAATTCCATTTGCTGAAGATGGAGAGCTACACAATAGTTTTCGCGGATTGGCCGCCCTTCCCCATTAACTCACCAAAAGACGCAGACACCGCAAGATGCTAACAGATAAGGCAAGGTCAAAGGCATCCGCGTTGTGAGAATAGAGGAGTACTACCAAGGCCAGCTTGCGGTGTGTGTAATGCAAGACGAAAGGCCGGCTTTGTGCTTAGCGGTCTCTTGTTTGTAAGCGGTAGGGGGCTGTAAACGCGGTTATCTATCGAGAAAGAACAACAGCTCCTTGTGAAATCGCTCCGTTGCTTCCAAGTGAGGAATATGTCCCACATTAGGCAGTTCAATGAGGGTAGACCCGGATATGAGCTTTGCCGTTCGCCTGCCCAACTCAGGGTATTGGCCGACGGTCGCAAGCAGATCTTTCTTCACCCTAGACTTCCCGGCTACGGTCCTGTCTGCCTGACCGATCACGAGGAGTGTCTTTGTATGTAAATTTGCAAACTCGTAGCAGACCGGCTGTTCGTAAATCATCTGATAGGTAAGAGCCGAGGACAATACAAGGCGCGGATACTCTCCGCTGGCCTTCCAACGAATAGCAACATTGGCATACTCCTCGTACTCCGGTTTCCATTGCGCAAAGTAGGATTTATAATAGCTCCGTATGGCTTCCGCGGGTGCATTTAACTCAGCCTGATAGAGCTGTTCCAAAGAGGCATAAGGCACGATGGAGCGATAATCTTCCAAACCGACGGGATTTTCCAGGATCAGGTGCGATACCATCTCGGGGTACATGAGGGTGAAACGGGTAGCAAGCATGCCACCCATGGAATGGCCAACTACAGCCACTTCTTTTATTCCAAGGACGTCCAGAAGCTTTTTAGTGTTGACGGCCAAAAGGTGAAAGCTATAGTGGATGTTGGGTTTCGATGATTTGCCGAAACCGAGCTGGTCGGGGACTATAACCCGGTAGCCGTGCTTGGCCAGGAAGCGGATGGTTTCCTTCCAGTATGCGCCGAAGAAATTCTTTCCGTGAAGAAGCAGGACGGCACGGCCTAGGTCCTTCCCTTCGGGCGGAACATTCATGTAAGCCATTCTCAGATCCTGTCCTTCGATGGTCAGAGACAAAAATTCAACCGGATAGGGATAGTTATAGTTTTCCATCGTTATAGACAGCGGTTCAAGCTCTTCAGACCTGGCAGCCCAAGGAGACAGAAGCAGCAGGACGGTATATATGATTATGTTTATTGTAGCGGTTGTGCGATGCTTCAACATGTTATTCTCCTATCGTTCCGCGGCAAAATGATTCGATTGCTAGTTTATGATTTTCTGAAAATATTGTCAATTGTTGATTCGATGAATGTCGAATAAATATTTTATCGGTTTAAGATCAACGAATACGGCTTGATAATCTAAGTTGCAATGAACGGAAACTTCAACAGCTAAGGGATGATTCAGCCGATATTTTCCAACTCCGATACATCACGGTTTCTCTCGTGGACGCTTGCGAGTGTGAACCTTCCACCATTCGGGGCCGCTAACGATTGATTATATTATGCATCAAGCGAGCGGAATGAAGAGGGACAGCCAACTCTCAAGGCCGTCTGTCTTTATGGTCCTCGCATTAATGATGCATGTGCTCATGCAGGGGCGCTCCGGTACGGTCACCGTGCATCATGGCATGGCGCGCAGGCGTCTCGTGCCGCAGAAGGGACGCGCAGAACAACAAACCGAGTAATAGGAACGCTTCGAGCCGCACGGCGCGTTTGAAAAATATGAGAACATCCACTCCCGTTTTATTTAACGATAAGCTTGAATAAAACTGTTTTACGAAACGAGCAAGGAAGCCAATGTTAGCCGAATCGAGACCCGCAATTTGTCCGAGGTTCGGTACGCTTATGTATCGGTTATAGGCCGCGAGCAAAAGAAGCAGTAACAGCAAAGCAATCTTCACTGAAATGGTAAGACCATATGATGTGCGAACAAGGGCCGCGACGGAACCCACGTAGACCAAGGCATTGTAAAGCGCGGTCAAAATGACGGAAAAGACCGCAATACCCGCAATGCCTGAAAACCGGGCGACCTGGCGCGCAAAGGTGTGGAATGCATGGCTGTCCAAGTCCGACCCGCGGGGAAGAATCACGAAGGAGAGCACGAAAATCCCGCCTGCCCAAACCAGCGCTCCGAGAAGATGAATCCAATCCATGATTTCAGCCACGCTGAAATCTCCTTTATCCGCGGCATGTCCGGAGGCGCTCTCTGTTAGGGCAATGATAGCGTCGAGGCAGATCAGGACGATGAGGGCTAGGCGAGTGTTGCGAATCATGCGGATCGATCCCGTAATCAGCATAAGAACAAAACATGCGATGCGGATGAGCCAGACATGGCCTGAGTGTGTTTTAAACATGACGGCTGGTATCAAAGGAAAAGTAGAAAGAATCGTCTCTCCGCTCATTTCCGCGACACGCAAGAGGAAATCGATCACGCTTCCGGCTATTGCCACCGACACGGAGATGGTAATGAAAAGCCACAAACGGTTTAGACGACTGGGATCGGGGTATTCTGCGGCAGAATAGACCCAGAGGAGAAAAATAAAAATTCCCGTGCAGAAAGCCACGGAGATGAGTTCAACCCAAAGAGGCATGCTTCGGATAAGGATGCCCATGAACAGCCAATCTCCCTTCTCACTTGATCGTGAATGTGTAGTTGCCAGAGGTCCGGTGTCCATCTCTTGCTACAACGCTCCAATAGACTTTGTAGTCACCAGGAGGCAAAGGGGGCACGGTGACCTCGAGGAGAGTGGGATCTGACGAATCCACGTGCCCGTCTCCTTTGTCCACCATCGTGCCGTCTTTCGCGGCATGAACCATGATCGAGGAAAAGACAGGCTCCAGAGCGCTGTCAAACCAGATACGGACGCTGGTTGGCGCGACGGAAACCGTTGAGCCAGATTTGGGATCGGAATGATCAGGAGTCGCGTGGCCCTGGGCCGCAACGGGCATCAAGAAGAAAAGGAACAGGAAGAGGATCTGCGCCGCATTCCTGCTAAGAGTATGTAGCCGGCTTGCCACAGGAATATCGTCCTTTCTATGCTCTCGGGAAAACGTCATCGATTAAGGGGTGGATCAGGGCGAAGACGCCGGTGCCCGTTCCCGAGCGAGGGTTTATGGGAATTTCCACGGTAAGGCCAAGCTCCTTAAACTTGCCGATCTACTCGATCCCCGGGTTCGTGGTCCCGGTCGTCTGATTTTACAATGCGCGGTCAGAAAGGTCTCCATGCGAAATTCGACGACAGCGGCCACGCGGTTGAAAGGTGAAGTGAAACCGATGTCCTTTACAACAGAGTAAAGATTTATCAGGCTGTGCGGTATGGAGAATGTCCACGTCAATGTCGTCGGGCTGTTTGTAACCGCACCGGTATCATCAGACGTTGCTTTGGTTTTCGGAAGATTCAGGCAGGTGACGCCGGCAACGGTGTGGGGTTTTAGAAAGCCCGATAAGGCATGTCAATACTTCTCTTCTGCCCTGGACCAAGTCCATTAACGCCGTGGCCCTCAAAAAGTTTCACAAGCTTGGGGCGATGCCCATTAAAAGTACACTGGAAGCAGAAAAAATCCGATGAATACAGTCCGACACACATCCCGGCCTTACTCCGAACGCATTGGAGATAAGGCCGGGATGGTTGTTGTTAAATAAAACGTAACGAATTCACCAGTATCTACTACATCTTCATCGGTTTCATCGATCCCTCGGGGGACATATGGTCGAGGAGGTCTATGACTTTCTCTACCGCAGCGCCAAGTTTGTGCGTGTCCGCCATCATTGCGTTGGTGCCGACTATGCCTTTCGCATGCATATCCATCATCGCCTTGCCTTCCATGACTTCTTTCAATAAAGAGCGGGCATCGGCCAGCATCATCTTTCCATGTTCCTCGGAATATTTGTCAATATTCGACATCCCCATATGTCCCAGCATCATCATATTGGACCCTTGGGCTGCCATCTCGAGGGCATGGTTTATCAAAATATGCATGTGGTGCATGGTCATCATGTCGTCCGTCATAGGGCCTTCCATGTTCATATTTTCGAGCAAGTCCGCAACGGTCATTTCCGCATTGCCCAATTCATGGGTGTATTTCATGAGCGGGTCTCCGCCATGACCGGCCTTGTGCAGACTCATCATCTCCGGTCCTTTCAGGACGTGCTCTATGACCTCTTTGCCCGCCTTCATCATCTTACGCCCGTGTTCAAGGGTCATCGGATCGAGTGCGGGGGCCATCTTCATTTCGGCAAGCATGGCCAAGTTCGAGCCCTCGGCAACCATTTCTAGCCCGTGGTTCATTATAATGTGCATATGGTGCATGTCCATGGCTGCATCTCCGCCATGTTTGGCATAAGCCCGACCGAAGAATCCAACTGTCAGCATAAACGCCACAGCCATTACAGCCACTAAGAGCTTCTTCCTGCTATTCATTTCATCTACTCCTTTCGCCCAATTAGGATTTAGCAACGCCCTGCTTGATATCTATAAAACTGAATTTGTTAAATATAGCAATAATTGCCTTTCGCCGCATTTCCTCCTTCCCTTGGATTTGTACAAAATTGCTAACAAAAGTATAGCACGCTTTATGCTTGAATATATCTGGTCTGATAATCTTTATTCTCTTGCGCCGCAAAACCTCCGTTATAATTGGTTGAGCATGAGGTCTTCAAGACTCCCCATAACAGAAACCTTCAGGGCGGGAATATAATGCACTGGTTGCGAAGAGACCAAAATCTTACCACTAGTGAGTGGATAAAATGATCCCGCAGTTTGCCAAGCGAGCCAAATCTGTAATGTTTTTCAAGCAAAGCGAAAATCTCATCGCGTGCATCGTGGACTCTTCGATTGCAACCAAAGCGACGCCATAATAAATGCTGATATAAACGGAACAATCAACATCCTGATACAGTATCTTCAGGAGCAATCAAGTGTCTCTTGGAGTAGTGGCTGTTTGGCAGAGCAGCGGTCAACCGGTTTGCCTGGAGAAATACCAAGCCAGCCATAGCAGCCCATAAACGTGGCAAACATCTCTGCCGCATCTGCGAACAGAATCCGCAGTGGCTCAGCATTTGCGGAGCTCGATTCGGGAATTTTCGGATTTCAGGCCAGGGAGGATGTCATCATGGCACCTCAGTAGGGTCGGTGATGAAAATAAATACTACTTTTTAATAAAAAAACTTGACACCCTTCACTTCGTCTGGTATAAGCAGATTCATGGGGTGTTGATGTTGAAATATTCCGTGGTAAGAACTCAAAAAGTCAGGAGGTGATGTCGATGGACGGTGGCCCAAGTAGCATGTATAGCATATTCGAGATAGCTATCTCGCAGCTTTCGGTAATAACGAAAGGAAGGGTCCGTTCATTGCTCGCCTCCATCACGCCCCTTTCCTCCTAGCCTCTTTTCTCTTCCTTCCATTATTTCCGATAGCGCTTCCTGCACCATGTAGAACACGCACATACGCATGGTTCGTGGATGTTATTTGTCCACGGTACAATTAAGCAACGAAGGAACGGATAATGGACTTCCTCAAAATCATTTCGTTTACTCGACAATTATTAAAAAAAAGTTCGCTTATTATTGTAACGCTGCTCATCTTTGAATGTGGCGCAGCATCCGCGGAAACTGCGCCGGAACCTGCCTGGTTGCCCCAACTACTGGGGATGCAAGCGACGATCATTTATCAAAACATGCCGGCGTTCCCAAGCCCTTACGAGGGACCGAACAGCCTGACGTCTGAACACGGCGAAGGACAGGGGCATACCGAAACGTATGGCGTCTATCTCGGTTCCCAAATAGTTCCGTCTTTGCAGGCATACCTTGATATTGAACAGGCCCGCGGTAATGGGATCAGCCGTGCCGTCGGGCTAGGCGGCATCACGGATGGTGATGTAATCCGGGAAGGGTCGGTGGATTTGGGAACGGACCCCTACATCGCGAGACTCTACCTGCGATACTTTATCCCCTTGTCGCAGGAAAAAGATCCTCTGGCCACCCGCGGTATGGACCAACTACCCGGGAATGAGCCCGCAAGCAGGGTGGAGATGAAGCTTGGGAAGATGGCCGCTACTGACGATTTCGATCTCAACCGCTATGCCAACAATACGCGGATGCAATTTATGAACTGGGGGCTCATCAACAACACAGCGTGGGATTTTGCCGCTGACACCCGTGGCTATAGTTACGGCTTTGTTGCTGCTTTAGTCGAGCCATCCTGGAGATTGGCTTTCGGCAGCTATCAAGTGCCGACCATGGCTAACGGCAATGAGTTCGACGGTCATCTGGACAAGGCCCGCGGCGATAATTTGGAACTAACGCTCAAACCGAATCAACAGGGTACGGTGGTGCGCCTTCTGGCCTATCGTAATGAGGCACGCATGGGTGATTACGCGGAGGCGATTGCGATTGGAACCGCAAGTTTATCAACGCCGAACATTACTGCGGATGAACGGCTTGGACGTTCAAAATATGGTTTTGGCATCAATGTAGAGCAACCTCTCGCAGATGACGGCGAAACCGGAGCTTTTGCAAGAATAGGCTGGAATGATGGTCATACTGAAGATTTTATGTTTACAGAAGTAGACCAGTGCTTAAGCACTGGCGTACAAGTAAGTGGAATACATTGGGGCCGTACGGACGACCGCGTAGGAATCGCTTATGTGTGGCACGGCCTGTCACCCGAGCATCGTGATTATCTGGCAGACGGCGGGATCGGGTTTCTCCTCGGCGACGGCAGGCTCAACTATGGGTTGGAGCAGATCCTTGAAACCTATTATCGCGTTCAGCTCGGTCAGTATGCGCAATTGAGTCCGGATTTTCAGTATATTCAAAACCCCGGTTACAACCGTGATCGTGGGCCTGTTGAAGTATACTCTCTGCGCTTACACCTTAGCTTTTAATTATCGGGAAGGAAGACACCCAATGAACATTTTTACACGGCTTTATTACCGATACCGCAGGATGACTAAGGCGATGCGGCTCTTTTTGCTTGCTGCGGGCCCCGGAATTATCGTGATGGTCGCCGACAATGACGCGGGAGGAATCACGACCTACACTGCAACTGGAGCCAAATACGGGATGCACCTTTTGTGGTTTCTGATTCTCCTGGGTCCGGTGGCCTATTATGTCCAAGAGATGACAGTGCGCCTAGGCGCGGTGACCAAACGAGGACATGCCGAGGCGATTTTTTCCGCCTTCGGTCGGTTCTGGGGCTGGTTCTCGTTGCTGGATCTGGTCATGACCGATTGGCTGACCATGATCACCGAGTTCATCGGCATGACTGCGGCCCTGAGCATATTCCACATTCCGACTATTGTAACGGTTGTAATCTGCTGGCTCATCATGGGGGCCATGATCTCAACCGGGCGATACTGGACCTGGGAAAAGATCGCGCTTTTGTTCTGCGGGATCAATCTCATCTATATTCCGGCCGCGTTCATGGTGCACCCTTCGGTGAAGGACATCGTCTTTAACAGCGTGGTACCGCATTTCCCGCCGGGCGGATTCACGAACGAGCTGTTTTTTCTTTTGATGGCTAATATCGGGACGACGATTGCGCCCTGGATGCTGTTCTTCCAGCAGAGCTCGGTCGTAGACAAAGGTCTGCATGAGAAGGATATCAAGTTCGGGAAGATCGATACGGCTATCGGATCGGTTCTGACGGTTGTTGTAGCGATGGTTTTGATAATTGTCTGCGGTATATTGCTCTATGGCGTGCCGGTGGATGATGCCGCGGTAGCGGCCAGACAGATCATGCCCCAAAGCAGTATCATTGGCACGTTGATAGCAATCGGTCTGTTTGATGCCGGACTGCTCGGGGCGATTTGCATCTCGCTGGCAAGCTCCTGGGCTTTTGGGGAGATCTTCGGCTGGGCCCACTCGCTAAACGACAAGGTCAGGGAAGCGCCATGGTTTTATGCCTATTATGTCTTTGACCTGCTGCTTGCCGGAACTGTCGTGCTCATTCCTGGCGCACCCCTCGTCCTGATTACGCTTTTCGTCCAGGTGATCGCGACAACCTTGCTGCCTGCCGCTTTGGTCTTTCTGATCCTGCTCCTGAATGACAAAAAAACCATGGGCGATTATGTCAACACGCGATGGCAGAATATCATTAATATCGGCATTGTCGTCATCATTATCGCGCTTTCCACGATGTACGGTGTCAGCACCCTGTTCCCGAATATGTTTAAATAAATGGAGGAGATAGGCCATGATAAAGGAAATTTTTAATAACAGTTACGCGAAGGTCCGGGAAATTAATAAAAAATATGAAACCCCCAGTATCGAGATGTCCAAATGGGTGAAATTGTCTTTGCTTCTATTAAGGCTTTATCTTTTAACCCTGATAGGCTTATCGATTTATAAATTTATCACGCTGCTGAAATAAGGGAGGTGCATCATGAACACCCTCATCGAAAAAAAGCAGGAAACCGTCGAAGCTGCGTATTTTCTGAGCAACCTTCTCGGCACAAAAATTCTTAATGGCGACAAGAAGATCGGAAAACTCCAGGATATCGTCGTTATTGAACACGGAAAGCTTCCGGTTGTGACTCATTTCATGATTCACCGGTCTTTTGGCCGTAAACCACTCCTGGTTCCCTGGGAACGGGTGGTGGTGGTCAACGTGAAGCAGATCATCGTTGATTTGGAGGCCATAGAACAGTATGAAGCAGAACCTGCTGAATCACAGGTACTATTGAACGATTACATAATAGACAAAAAGGTCCTTGATATGGACGACAACGAGGTTGACGTAGTATATGACATCAAACTGACACTGCGCAACCGAGTGATGTACGTAACCGACGTTGACTTCAGCAAATATGCTCTGTTTAAAAGGCTGGGACTCAAACCGCTCATGAAACTGCTATTTGGCGATTCCGACTTCATAAAGAAGGATACTCTCTCCTGGTCCTATGTCCAGCCATTGCCGAAACATATTGGCAGCTTTAATGGCGATGTGAAACTCACCGTATTGAAAGAGAAGCTTCTCGAGATCTCTCCGGTCGATCTTGCGGACATTCTGGAGGAACTGAGCGGGGAACAGAGGCTTGCCATCTTCAATGAACTGGAAACCGAGCACGCGTCGGATACTTTGGAAGAAATCGAACCACGCGTTCAGCGGGAGATCATCTCTTCCATCAAGAAGGAGCGGGCAGCGGAACTGATTAATGCCATGACTCCTGCACAAGCAGCCGATATTCTCGCCATCCTGCCAGGGTCAGATGCCGATGAAATTCTCAAACTGATCGATAAAGAGAATGTCGGAAAGATACAGTATATGCTGGACAAACAGGATGAGAAGATTATTAACTTTTCCACGTCGCATTTCATCAAGCTTCCGCCCGATACGCCAGGGAGCCTCGTCCTCGAGCAGTTTCGCGAGATCGCGCGGGATATGGACGAGATCATGTATCTCTACATCGTAGATGAAAAGGACACTTTGCTGGGTGTGGCAGACATTAAAGAAGTGTTAAAAGCCAAAGGTGACGATAAGCTTGCGGATATCATGACGACGAATGTTATTCATTTAAGTCCAGAAAACACTCTGCTTGAGGCGGCTGAGATGTTTTCGAGATATAGCTTCAGGGCCATTCCTGTGACCGACGATAACAGTGTCATTCTCGGTGTCATCCCTTATCGCGACATAATGAAGCTAAAGCACAAGTTTATGTAATGTGCAGTTGTCGGGGCAGGCAATCATGACAAATGTAATTTCTATTATTGTTTCCGGGAAGCAATTTTCCCAGCCCCGCAAGCCGCGTTCCCAAAAAAGCAGAAACAAAGGGAACCGCCACGCGGTCTAAGTGGATGTTCAAACTATTTCGGCCAGGGAGTGGGCTGCATCAAGCGATTCTTTCTATAAATTTATCCACACCGCCTTCTCCCGATTTTTCCACGAAGTCTTTGCCAGTCTTCTTCGCTGTCATCTTGAGTCGTACCTCTTCTTTATCCGCCCGTCTTCGGGAAGCTTTTTGATCGCCTCTGAGCAATGCAACTATTGGGCATTCTTTTGTTTTCTCTTTTTCCATAACAGATAAAACGCAAAAAGAACGATCGCTGCTAGAGAACCGATCCCAAGAATGTGATGGATGTTTTTCGTTTGTTTGGACCACTGTTCTTCAAAAAAGTAGCCGAGGAAAATAAAGGTACTTGACCAGATAAATGCGCCGCCGTATCCAAAAAAAGTAAACTCAGTAAAGGTCATCTTTGATGTCCCCGCGGCAAATACAGTCAAGTGCCGCACGCCGGGCAGAAAATAGCCGAACAACAGCCCCCACCTGCCTGAATGTTCAAACCACTCATGCATCTTGTCCATCTTTTCCGGGGTCAGTCGAACAAATCTGCCGAATTTCTTGACGAGGTAGAGTCCGAGGGTTCTGCCCAGTGCGTAGTTAAATGTTGCACCGCATACGCTGCCGAGGACAGCAGCAGTAACCGTGGGGATAGGAAGGAGTTCGCCCTTGTAAATGAGATGGCCGAGATAGGCGAGTATCCATTCGTTGGGCAAAGGAAGACCGATAATGCCTACCGCAAAAAGTCCGGCTATGACACCGTAGCCATGTATTTTAATCCAGTGCGTTACCCAATGAATGATATGATAGTTTCTGGCATAAAACATTTTATCCATGAACGTTAGTGGATTCTATCCCAAGACTAAACGGCCCCTCCGAAGGTAAGACTAGCAACCTGTATGTTGTTGATGCATCGATTCTATCGTACGACATTATCACTTTAGCCTTATCGTTGTCTCCATTTCGTTAGGCTTGTGACGCTGCGGCAAGATTTACCAAAATATTATGATTATTGATATAGAATGGTTATGTCTATTTTTTTACCAGCCTCAGATTCGTCTCATATATTTACGTTTGGCCCCAAGTCAATAGAGTGTGGGTAAGTCAAAATGCTTGCAAGTCGATTTTTTTTGTAAGACGGCATTGCCATGAACGTAGCAACACTGCAATTTAAAATTTTTAACGAGTTACAAACATCGACCTTGTTGCGCTTCACTCGCAATGATTGCATAGAGAAGTCATAGAACGTATCAGTCCATAGTTCCGTGCCGAGAGCCATTTTATATGTGAATGCTCCCGCAACCGAAGATAAGACTATTGGTTGGGGCTTCCAACATAGAAGATTCCCGGAGGATTGTCTGTCTCTTGGAAGAAGCAGTGTCACTTGCTTCGCGATATTCGGACGAAGCAAAATGTAATTGCCAATTGTATCGGCAGCGTGCGAGTCTGCGTGTTCCTTGGCGCCGCAGCGCGGACAGAAAAATGTTTCCCCGTTGCGCATACTGGCATCGACCAGGGAATGGACGGTACAGCAAGAGGATGTGTGGTAGCTTGGGATAACTATCTCCGGGATACCATCCCATTGCAGTTTATCCGATGCTCTTCGTATATACTGTCCTTTTGAACCGTTATTGATCATCTTGTTGAAGGTTCGGCCCTTGTAGCCTGGATCGTTTTTCTCCCTGGCAAGGATAGAAAGATCTTCCCGTACGATTGCCGCATGGTATTTCCTTGCAAGAATTGTTTCCTGGTTGGACAGATACCCGAACCACGATTTCTTAACCCCCGCGGTTTTCTTATAGAAGGACAAGCGTTTTTTCTTCATCTCGACGAGGTGATGAAGCAGCCGGAAAAACTTTTTATGGATATGCCGTATATAGGGGTCACCAGGATCCTGTCCCTCGGCAAATTGCTCCCGTTCGTCCAGCCCCAGGTATCCACAAATGATGCTTTTAAGCTTGTTCAGATTATTGTAGCCGGTGTCTATCTGCGACTTCAGTTTTTCGATACGTTTGCAGGAATCATTGATGTTCCGGAGAAAACCGCGGCCGTTGAAGCGGATGCGTTCCACGACGTTGTCATTGGGATGGCTGTAATTTTTCAGATAATCGAGAGCCTCTCCCCGGGTAAACTCGCTGATTTGCTTAAGTTTCTTCTCATCGATCTGATCATCTATCCTTAGGGCGAGACGCGCTTTTTCCACATATGCTTTGTTGAAACCAATATCCATGTTTTTCTGGAGAGCGGTCAGAACAGCATGGACGTCCTCGCCGTTTCTTGTGCTTGCGAGAGGTTCGGGAAGGAACGCCGCATCCACAAACGAATTCGCAGCGGCAAGAAACTTCCTGCGAATAATCAAGAGATCGCCCATCTTGCCGGCCGTCAGCATGCCAGGGTCCAGCATGGTTTTCCCGCTGGGGATGGAGCGCCTGAACACATTTTTATCCCCTTTGCCGTAGGCCATTAATTTCCTTGCCCTTCAAGGTATTTCTGTATGACTTCAAGCGGCGCTCCGCCAGCGGTAACAACAAAGTAGCTTGCCGCCCAAAACTTTTCCTTCCACAATTTTTCTTTAATGCCGGGAAATTCTTTTTTGAGCAAACGGGATGTAACGGTTTTCAGGGAATTGATAAGACGGCACAAATTGAATTCCGGCGGAGCGGACAACAGGATATGTATATGGTCAGGTTCACCGTTTGCTTCCACGATTTTTGCCTTGAAATCCGTGGCGATATCTCCTGCTATTTCCAAACACCGGCGAAGTACGGGTTCCGTAAGCACCTTTCTGCGATATGCAACCACTAGAACCAAGTGGTAGTTCAGACTAAAAACACTATGATGTGAGTAAGTTAATTCCATTTAACCAAACATAGCATCGTCTGTTGGAAATGTCAACTGCTTTTCAATCGACTTCCCAATTTACCCCGCAACCAATACGTAGTTTGAATGGGGTGTTCTTGGATAGATGATAAAATAAAAATAATCAAGCATTGTATTTGATTGGGTCTCCCGAGTTTAGTGTGGGGTATTTTAGACTTCTCGGATGAAAGATGTAAGTACTTTTATAAAACAGTCCTGAAATACCCAGCAGCTTGCTGCTGGGATGAAAAGGACATCCTGGCGAAGCCAGGATAAGTCTTCAGCTTCTTTGTTGTGCTTTTTTAAGGTTTCAAGTTCCGATGCCCCGCAGCTTGCTGCGGGGTAATTCACTAGCCGAAGGCATTGATATTAAGAGCACTTTTGTTCATTTAGACTGATAATTCTCAGCACTCTAAGCTACCAGGTTGATAATTGCTTCGTCATAGTTTAACCCGAATAGGACCGCACATTGGCTCGACATTGTCCTTGATGGCCTGGCTGGCAGCTGCCTTCCGCGCGATAGCGATCTCTTCCTTGTTCAATTGCCAGCCAAGAGTTTTGGATCGCATGAGATTATCCTCGGAGTCCTGTCGATGCGGAAGGCCCAGGGCATGGCCGAGTTCGTGTGCGGCTGTTCGGGCCGCAGAGTGCTGTACAGGCCTCGGCGCCGCTCTCAGGATCGGCGTATCACGCACATAGATAGAGTGACCGCCGCTGTAGATGCCATTTATGCTGTCGTTATCGTCTATCCGGGGCATGAACCAGATATCGAACCCTGGAGACTTCACGTCGGTCATCACAACCGTTATCTCGAAGCAAATGCCGGCCTGAGACCACCAGATGTGATTGATTTCCTCTAAAATATCAGTGAAAGCTGCAGCACTCCTGGCGCTCTCCTTCAGGTGAACGCTCAGCGGGATGTGGTAGACAGGCAAGGAGGGAGTGGACAGCTCCTGAGGGGTTATGGAAGTTTCAGGCTGCGACGAGAGAGCCAGCTCTTCGGCGTAAGCTGCCGTACGATAGCCAAAAACGGCTACTATAGCGAAGAGCATGACCAAGCTGAAGTGGAGAATTCTCTCAAACCTTTTCATATATAATAGGAAAGGTGTCTCGAAACATATAGAACATCGAACTTGTATATCACATAGCGTGGCCGTGAAAGATTCATTATATTCTTTAAATATACTGTGCGCTAGTCACTATTTACGTTGATAGTTTGACTTAGAAGGAATTCCTGCTAGAAATTGATTGATACGCCGAACCTGATACCGTAAATATCGGTGTGGCTGTCCGGTTCTATTGCATAAAGTACCTGCCCCGTTGACGGGTCGTACACAGGGGATTCATTCCGTGTGAGCAGAACTGGATTCGAGGCGCCGATGTTCCACCGCTGGTAATACGGCCTCGCGAAAAGGGAGATGTCGCTGAGTATGCCTTTGTCGATCTCGTACGTCAGCGGCACTTCGATATGGTACCCTGGCTCAGGCTTCAAGTTGAAGGTGGCTTTGTCATATTGGCCATCCGTGCTGGTCTGCATCTGCGGGTCGATCAGAAACTGGATAGAGGCATCGAGCCCGATGAGGCATTTGCCATAACGGTAGGCGAAATTGGCTCCTAGTGCGCCATAGCCCCATGTGTACGTTTCCAAGTAGTTCGGCAGATCATTTTCTCCTCTGTCCCAATACCGATATCCAAGTGCAACGTACGGCGACAACGTCGCATTCGAAAAATTCAAGGCCTTGTATCCGATAGACCCTTCCAATTGATAAAATAATTCGCTCGTTTTCAACGTGATCGCAGTCCCGTTCTGCAGTGCTCCCTTGTACGTAGATGAACCCGAGCCGTTGAAATCAATGGATCCGCGTGCGAACATCTCTTCAGTGTCATACCGGGCTTCGAAGAGCAGGCCGTTCATCCAGCCGGTATCCCGGTCTAAAACGTTGCCATTCATGATTTCCTTGTACGAAAGATAGTTGCCGTCATACCCGAGCGATAGCGTAACTCCTTGTTGGCCGGCGCCAGCGCTTTCCCTTTGTCCAGCATCGGTCTCCCGCAGGGGAAATAGCATAAATATGCCAATAAAACAGACTACAAAAACTTTTTTCATACACCTCCCATATGGCTATTAGATGAATATGAACTCTTTTCCCTTCGGTTTAATTTGAAATAGCTGTCATGTCATAAATTTTATTCAAGAGTTAAATTTATTGATAGATAATTTAAGTAAATTTCCGAGATATTCTGAGAGTTTGTCATCGTTGGGTTTTGTATCGGGCAACTGATTGATTTAATAAGAAACATCACTCACGTTCAAGAAATCGTGAATGATTAGAAATCAATTTGTCATAAAGTCCTCTACAGGTTTCTGGGACTATTCATATCCTACATTTAATTTAAAGGTAGCATGGCCTCTTCGATTGTCAAGCCAAAAAGCCTCACAAATCAGGAATGGGCATATATAAGGTATCGCAGAAGGTGGCACTCTATCACAATGGATTTTCAACAAACGTTTGGTGGATGAGCTTCTACCATTGGGAAAATCTCCCGGGATAAAGAATTAAGGGACTAACGATCGATAACATGATCGGCTTTTTGACGAGGACATGGATCTCTCCTTTGAAACTGGAGTTCTCGGCGATGATAGTCCCCACAGCAAAAGAGTGGCAATGGTTGGGAGGCAGAAGTCTATACGCCACTTGCTGTCAGGTCCCGGCAAACCTCATGGAGGATGTCCAAGAATGTCTGCATGCGGGTGTTGCTCTGAGCTTTAAGAGAATTTAGTATGAAATCTGGATGAATATCACTATCAGGATTATTCCCTCGTCGCAATATTTGCAACACACCAGTAATTGGCGATGAGATAGACTTAATTTTACAGGAGGTGTAAGATTATTATTAAAACATGTGGCGCAGTCTTTATCTTGAACTCGTTATTCTCATATGGAGGATGATTAACCCATGACATATCTTCTCAAACCTTTAAAAGTGCGTTCAATGAACTTAGCCAACCGCCTGGTTATGCCACCGATGGCTACGGCAAAAGCCGAGCCTGACGGAAAAGTAAGTCAGGCACTTCTCGATTACTATGAGGAAAAATCCCGTGGCGGATTTATTTCATTGATCATCATCGAGCACAGCTACATAACCCCGGAGGGAAAGGCTAGCAATAATCAGCTTTCCGTTTCCGATGACGCGGTGATCTCTGGCCTGTGGAAATTATCGGATATCATTCACCGGAGCGGATCAAAGGCTGCAATCCAGATCAACCACGCTGGAAGCGCAGCGCTAAAAGACGTCACGGGAACGACGCCCCTGGCTCCTTCAGCGACGGCGAACCCAAGGCGTGGCGACATGCCCCGCGAGATTACACAAAAGGAGATCGGCGACATTGTGAATGCCTTTAAAGATGCCAGCCGTAGGGTCAGAGAAGCAGGCTTTGACGCCGTGGAAATACATTCCGCCCATGGTTATCTTCTCAACCAGTTCTTATCTCCCCTGACAAACAAACGGACAGACGAATACGGTGGAGATATTTCTGGCCGCATTCGCATTCACCTACAGGTTATCCAGGCGGTACGCGCGTCGGTTGGGCCGGATTTCCCTATTCAGGTACGATTAGGGGCTTCGGATTATACAGATGGCGGAACGACCATTGAGGATAGCAAGATTGCCGCCCGGGCATTTGAAAAGGCAGGTGTGGATATCATTCACATCTCTGGCGGGTTCATCGGATATACTCCCCCCGATGTTGCCGGGCAAGGTTATTTTGCTCCCCTCAGCGAGGCCATCAAGAGCGCAGTTTCCATTCCCGTGATACTGACCGGCGGGATTACCGAAGTTGAGGCGGCAGAGAAATTCTTGAGGGAGAAGAAAGCAGACCTGATCGGCGTAGGAAGAGCCATCCTTCAAGACAGTACATGGGCGGAACGTGCTATTGAACACGTTCGATCAAAGTAGGATTTAATGATTCGAGTGTCTGCATTAATGTATCGCCTTGGGAGCCTGTATTTTTCTGAAGTAATAAACCCATCGAACCGGAGAAAAGTGTCCTCGCTGAGTCGGGAGCGCAACAAGTAACCAAACTTAAACCATTGATCCTGGACTCTATGTGCAGTACAAGTTTTTCTCCATAATTATGACCGGACACGAGTGATACATTGTTTTCTCTTTCACAACCCATCCTAATTTTAAATAGAACAATGAAGGAAGAATGATATCAGTTGTGAACAGATACAGTTTGCATATATTTAATTCGGCGGCTATATTCTCTGCAGTTTTTACCAAATTTGAGCCAATCATCTTTCTCCTCCATGGCTTGACGACGTATAGGCTGGTAAGCCAGTGCGGCAGATCTTTTCTAGCTTCCATGTCAAATGTCCTAAGAGATACTGTCCCTACAGGTTCTCTTGCGTCGAAGGCCACCAGCGTAAGGGGGAGATTTTTTTTATTAATCCTCTTTCGTAACAAACTTTCTATATCTTGTAGCGTCATCTCGGGATACAGGTATGACCACTCGTCGTATATCCAACCAGCAAGAACCGGTATAATTTCTTGGTGATCTCCCAGATATTGAATATCCACTTATACACCATTCTTTCATGGTAAATTAATCAATTATACAGGGACCCTTAAAGGCCGGTATCTAATGGTCTGCTCTACGGATCGATCATTTAACTCTATCTTGCCTAAACGATTAAAGATTCCACGACAATTATCAAAAAATATTTATTTTCCTTGTAGCATATATTTGCCCGGTGCCACTAATGCAATGTGAATCCCGCAGCTTTAAAAACCGAAACTGCGCGAACTTCAAAGGAAGCATGTATGCCAATTGGAGTACATGATCGTCACTCTATAAGTTTTGAATCGTCATCTGTTTGATTTTAATTCATAGGGCTGGCTCAGGACGGCTCATTCCATAAATTGCCCCACGATATCATTCTCGAAAAATCACAAATTTGTGAAAAACTACGAGACCATATATGCTTGCATAAGTCCGCAACGTAAGCCCGTTCGGCGTTTTTGCCTTGTTTTACCCGTATGTAATTTCATAGTCCTTCAAGCAGCTTGTAATACTCTTTGATTGTATGAATGGATTCCATCGTGGTTTGGTACAATATCCAACTGAGAACGAGGATTCCTATAGTGAGTCCGATTTTCCATGCCCGCGTCGTTTGCGGACGCCACCAAATTAGGGGTAGCGCCAGAGGCCCCACAGAGCAGATTGCGACGATTATAAAGAATTTTCGGAAATACCATGGAAACTTTTGTTCTGCAAAGCGTTGCGGCGTGGAAGCGTACAAAAACTCGCCACAGTGTTTACATTTTATCGCGGCATCTTGAATATCTTCAGCACAGAAGGGGCACTTTTTCATTATCATCTCTCTTGGCAGAACATTTATTGGGCAGGTACCTAAATTACATCGCAAATCCGATGCTATCTAGACATTATGGTTGACAGTTGAATAAGTGACCTGCCCTTGTCACCGTGGTTATACCCGGATGCAATAGGTGTTCAAATACAAAACCATAAATAAGGAGGCAGGTCATGAAGAATTCTATCACATTCGGTGGTCTCGATTCAGAAAAAAACTCAATAGCAGTAGCAACGGTCAAAATCGACACCTAACGCTTGTCCATCTTTGCGAGTACAGAACAAGATAGGAAGCGATTCAGGACTTTATGGAATACATCGAGTTTTTACTACAACCGGCAAAGCAGTCACGCAAGATTAGGATTTCTTTCCCCCCGAGGTCTGTGGACAAAAGTTCTTGCCGGACAGTCGGCAGCATGAACAGTTTGGCGTCCACTATTGACATACGACCCTAAGATAGGGTATGGTTGCGCTAACGAGGCACTGTCGGACGAAAGGGACAGAAACAGATAGGCCCGGCCTGCAGCCACTATGCCAAGGCTTCACACTACTTCCGTCATCGTACCATAAAATGCCATTTAATGTCATTCACCAAATGACGATATTTTTTGCCAAGCTTCATTGATTTTAGGAATTAGGTCTTTCCCCCCCTGGATACATAATATATATGTTCAATCTTAATCAAGCTTGCTTAAACCTTTTATCATTATCGCTGTCTAAAGTTAAGTAGGGGATAATATACTATTAGCGATAACGAATAAGGGCGGAATTGGATCCATGCCTGCGAGTCCGCAGGACATGATAAGATAAATTGTATCACTCCTGGAGTTAATGTTCCTTTTGGCATACGTGCACTGCTGATATGCAAGATCTCCCGACGCTGCACATCCCAGACATAAACCTGACACTAGTTGGCACCTGAGGACGCGCAGAAGAAAACCCTTTTGCGGCGCCAAGTGCCGAACCGATGCCGGCGCTACTTGAAGCGGCCACAAAGGCCGCTACGAGTTAATTATTACGGGCTGTTTAAAATCAGTTATGCCATGAAAAAGCATTTATCTTCGTAATTTGATACAAATATATGATATTTTGCATCAAAAAAATGGATAATTTATCGATTTCATAGAGCTACTTTTCAGCATTGCCCACAATATTCTGTGCGTTTGTATTAGTATATTCGATTCAGGAGAACGAGCGGCTTGATGGAAGGCTGCAAAAGTATTAAAACGTGAGGAGAATCATGCCACGAAGAGTTGGAATCGTAATTCTGATAGCAGGGGTGCTCGCCGTGCTTGGCATCGGCGGTTGGTGGTTCGGGTCCAAAGGGAACAAGGTGACGACATTCCGAACCGAATCGGTTAAACGAGGAAACGTGGTGGCCACGATCAGCGCGACGGGGACGGTGGAGCCGGTTCAAGTAGTCGATGTGGGCGCTCAGGTTGGCGGAATTATTATGTCCTTCGGCACAGACAAGTCTGGGAAGACCATTGATTATGGTTCAGCCGTAGAGAAGGGCACAGTGCTTGCGAAAATTGATGATTCACTTTATGTCGCCGCTCTGGATACCGCGAAGGCTCAATTACAACAGGCCGAGGCCAACAAGATCAGCGCCGACGCCAACGTGCTTCAGATGAAAGCGAAGCTGTTGGAGGCTTCAAATGACTGGGCTCGGGCGCAGAAGCTTGGTCCATCCGACGCGTTAGCGCAGACTGTCTATGACCAGTATCAAGCCACTTACGAGACCGCCAAGGCCAACTTGGCGGCGGCCATGGCTGCCGTGGAGCAACAGGTCGCTGCCGTTGCGCAGGCGCAGGCCAACCTCGACACCGCGAAATACAATCTCGATTACTGTACCATCAAATCGCCGGTTAAAGGTGTGATTGTTGATCGGCGAGTCAACATAGGCCAGACAGTCGTTTCCAGCCTCAGCGCGCCGAGCCTCTTCCTCATTGCAACAGACCTCAAGCGCATTCAGGTCTGGGTGTCTGTCAACGAAGTCGACATAGGCAGCATTGCTAAAGACCAGCCAGTGACGTTTACGGTGGATGCTTATCCCAACCAGATATTCGAAGGACGCGTGGGTAAAATTCGGCTAAACGCGGCGATGACGCAGAATGTTGTCACATACACCGTAGAGGTAAACACCCCCAACGACGACGGCAAACTGTTGCCCTACCTGACAGCCAACGCGCAGTTCAAGATCGGACGCTCACAAGGCGTGTTGCTGGTACCCAATGCGGCGCTCCGTTGGTCGCCACGGCCCGACCAGATCGCCCTAGGACCCCAGCTAGCGTCTCATCACACTCAGGGGGGGGCCTTGAACCGCGAAAGCGGCGGTGGGTCCGGCACCGGTGGCGCGCCACAAACGCACGGAACCATCTGGGTCGACGAGGGCAAGTTCGTCCGGCCTGTCGACGTGAACGTCGGATTGTCGGACGGCATGGTGACAGGGGTCGAAAGCAATGATTTGACCGAAGGCATGCGCGTGGTCGTCGGCGAACGCACGCGGGAAGCTGCAAAGGGCTCGACCGAGGAGGAACGGAGTCCCTTCACGCCTGAAAATCCGTTCCACCACGGGCAGCCTCAGGGCCAAGGAGGGCCGGGCGGTCCTGGCGGTGGACACTGACCTTGGCGGAGGAGTGATCTTCTTATGGATTTGATCGAATTGCAAGACGTCCACAAGACCTACTTTCTCGGCGAGGTGGAGCTACCTGTTCTTCTGGGTGTTTCACTGAACATCGCCCGGGGTGAATTCGTATCATTGATGGGCGTTAGCGGTTCGGGCAAAAGCACGCTGATGAACATCCTCGGTTGCTTGGACTACCCGACTGCGGGCAAGTACTGGCTTGACGGTAAGGAGATTTCCCGGCTTACCGCCAAGGCGCAGGCCCGGCTGCGAAATCGGATGATCGGTTTTGTGTTTCAATCTTTTAATCTGCTGCCTCGCACGACGGCGTTGGAGAACGTCCGAATGCCTCTCACTTACAGGCGAGACGACCTCAGCGAGCATCAAATGAACCAGCGTGCCACCGAGCTGCTCGAGAAATTTGGTTTGGCGGATCGCGCTGATCACCAGCCCTCTCAACTTTCCGGTGGTCAACAACAGCGCGTGGCAATCGCCCGGTCGCTGGTTAACAGCCCCCAAGTGCTTCTTGCGGATGAACCGACTGGCAACCTTGACTCGCGAACCAGCGCGGAACTCCTCCAGATGTTCCAGCAACTCAACCGGTCCGATGGCCTCACCATCATACTCGTCACCCACGATCCCGGCGTAGCGCAACACGCCCAGCGGATCATTAATATCAAGGATGGACTCATCGAAAAAGAGTCCTTCCCACTCAAAACCGGAGGCGCCGCATGAGATCGTACATTACCCTGAAAACGGCCCTAGGCGCGCTCCGACGTAACGTTATGCGCACCGTGCTTACCACACTGGGCATTATCATCGGTGTTGCATCGGTGATCACAATGATGGACATTGGACACGGTTCATCCATCGCGATCCAGAAAACCATGATCAGCATCGGCGCCAACACCCTTATCATTCTGCCTGGTGCCCTTTCAAATGCCGGCATCAACTACGGGGCCGGCAGCATAATGACATTGACGCCCCAGGATGCGGATGCGATCGTCAAGGAGGTCTCCCCTGTCATCGGTGTAGCGCCGATCGTGCGCGCCCGCACGCAAGTTGTGTATGGCAACCGTAACTGGGTGCCAACGTACGTCTATGGCACCACCCCATCGTTTCTTGTGGTGCGCGATTGGGCTGATCTCGACGAGGGGGAAGCCTTTACCGATCACGATGTCCTCAACGCCAGCAAAGTGTGCCTCGTTGGCCATACAATCGTAAACGAATTATTCGGTGGCGAGTCTCCCGTCGGCAAGGTGGTCCGCATCCGGAGCGTGGATTTTAAAGTCATCGGTGTGTTGAAGAAAAAGGGCGCGAACCTGATGGGTCTGGACCAGGACGATATCCTACTGGCGCCGTGGACGACGATTAAATATCGCGTGGTCGCTGCCGCGCTTGGTAATTCGAACCAGAGCACAACGAACACGGCAAACACTAGCGAAGTCAATACCCTCAGCAATATCTACCCGGAAATCCAGCAGAATCTCTATCCGGTTCCTTCGACCAGCGAGACGGCTGATGCACCATTACCGATTAGATTTACCACTGTGGACACGATCATGACCGCCGCACGATCAAGCGGCCTGATTCCCGCTGCCATTCAGCAGATCACCATGGTGCTTCGAGAACGTCACCACCTTCGCAACAGTGATCCAAATGATTTCAACATTCGCGATATGACCGAGATTACAAAGGCGATGAGTTCAACGACAGATTTGATAACTAAATTGCTGTTGTATGTGGCCATGATTTCGCTGGTTGTCGGCGGAATCGGCATCATGAACATTATGCTGGTATCTGTAACCGAACGGACGCGTGAGATAGGCCTGCGTATGGCAGTGGGCGCCGATCCCGGCGATATCCTGCGGCAGTTTTTGACCGAGGCCGTCATACTGTGCCTGCTGGGCGGTGCGACGGGCATCTTGTTGGGCCGCAGTTGTTCGTATATTGTATCGGCGGTATTGCACTGGCCAACGGCAGCTTCGCTAGGTGCAATCGTGGCAGCTGTCGTTGTGTCGGCCACTGTAGGCGTTATTTTCGGCTTCTATCCGGCTTGGAAAGCATCGCGGCTCAATCCAATCGAAGCACTTCGGTACGAGTGAGGTAGAATGAATGGATGCGAACGTGAAGTGGCGCTCCTTTTCGGTCGCGCTTGTGGCTCTTGGTATATGCGTAACGATACTTGGCGGATGTATGGTTGGTCCGAATTTCCATCCGCCGCAGCCGACCAAAGTCCCCAATGCTTGGGTCGGCGTGGAGAATACGCCGACTACACCATCCGTTGCCACCGCCGGTCAACAGGCACTTACGCAGTGGTGGAGACAGTTTGACGACCCGACATTGATTGCGCTGGTCGATGAAGCGCTAAAAGCAAACTTAAGCCTGAAAATCGCTGAGACGAACTTGCGCGCAGCCCGAGCCACACGGGGTGTGGTTGCTGGAGGTCTGTGGCCAGCAGTTACCGCCTCTGGCAGTTACCAGAAATACCACACGGCGGGAGTCACACCGGGCAATCAAGTACACAATCTTTATCAGGCTGGTTTTGATGCCGCATGGGAACTTGATCTGTTCGGTGGCCAGCGCCGCAACGTCGAATCGGCCGACGCCAACATCCAGGCTGCAATCGAAAACATCCGTGACGCGCAGGTCAGCCTCATTGCAGAAGTGGCACTCAATTACATCCAACTCCGCGGTTACCAGCAGGAGATCGTGATTGCACAAAGCAATCTGAAATCACAGGAGCACACCGCCGATATTGTTCATAGAAGTTTCAAAGTAGGTTTCTCCAGCGGACTTGACGCTGCTAATGCTGACTCTGATGTTGCGACGACCGAGTCTCAAATTCCAGTTTTTGAAATTGAAGCGAGGCAAGCTATTTACGCGTTAAGTGTGCTGTTGGCCCGGCCGCCGGGCGATTTGCTGGAGCAGTTATCTCCGACGGCTAACCTGCCCAAGGTGCCGATGCAAGTTCCCGCTGGCTTGCCATCGGACTTGTTGCGCCGTCGGGCCGACATTCGCGAGGCTGAGGCACAATTGCATGCCGCCACCGCCCAAATCGGCGTCGCTACTGCCGACTTCTTTCCGACGTTTTCACTTACGGGTACGCTAGACTGGAGTAGTAACCTGCTGCGCAAGTTGTGGAACAACGCCAATCGATCGTTCGCAGCAGGCCCATCGGTGACGTGGCCGCTTTTTCAGGGCGGCGCGATTGTGTCTAACGTACGTTTACAGGAGGCGCTGCGGGACGAGTCATTCATCACGTACCAACAAACAGTCCTTGCAGCGTTTGAGGATGTCGAGAATGCGTTGATTGCTTTTTCCAGGGAACAACAGCACCATAAATTTCTGAGCGACGCCGTTAGTAACGACCGCAAGGCCGTGGATTTGTCATCGCAGCTTTACATAGCGGGCCTGACCGATTTTCTCAACGTAGAAATTGCCCAACGAACGCTTTACTCCGACGAGAACACCTTGGTGCAGAGCGAGACGAGCATCGTCACCGATCTCATAGCACTCTACAAAGCCTTGGGCGGCGGTTGGGAATCCGTACCTCCGACCACTACCATGGGAAATGCTGTTGCGGAGTCAACTCGCAATGGCAAGTAATGCTGAACAAATCCCGTTGCAATACATGCCTAGCTCAGCTATAGATGCCGATCGCAATCGCGTCGCTGTAATGCGTTAGTGCTTTCATGCTCCCTCCCGCTGGTACAATCATATACATAGAATTCCATGGACTGCTTCAAATTGGATTACACTGAAGATGTCAGCTCCGCTTCAGTGCAATTAGACGGAGGAGAGAAATGGTTGTTGGGAAGATAGGAGGGCAGACATCGGGAATAAGTAACTTGTTTGGTTCAAAAAAACCTGCTCATGCTGCCATGTCGACCAGATGACGCTCACCTGTAGCATAGCGCTCCAGATATTTTAATCTCAAGCGGGAGTGCCATGCAAACCTGACCAGCATTCCGCGTGGCAACTGCATCCTGTGGCCAGCTATCGGCATGACCTTGCCGCGCACCTCGGCAAGCAGCTTGGCCTCGGGGGGAATATAGAAATGCATTGTGATTGATGTGCCTGCGGGAAGTGGAGATTCCGTCCGGATAAATATCAATGATTTCTTAAGGTTTAGGACAAAATCGGCGCACATCTCACCCACCTCGGTTCCATTCTTAACGGCAAGACAGACCGGAAAAGGGACAAGCTCGGGCACCTTTCCTGAATCCCCAATCTTCAGATGCCCATTTGCATCATATAGGAAGATGTTCCCCATCGTTACCACGTCCTTGTTAATAATATTATATCATAAGAGTTGAGTGGGAAAAGGGGAAGCAACGGAATAGACATGAAGCGCGAGAAAATTTACCAGTTCTCTCTGACGCGCATTAATTGGCAATTTTATAATGTATTTTCATATTGCATAATGTTCCTATTAAACTTAGCGTGCCATTCTACAGCACCACGTTTACGAATTCATGAAACTACCTCGCAAATGGAGAGACGTCTCCTCCCCGCGACATCATTGGCGCTATAACAAGGAGTATGCAAAGGTGATTTGTTTACGAACTATTTTAACAAACGTAATGGGTGATGAAATAAAATAAAAAGTGCCATTAAACCAAAGATAGGCCAAGGTGTCAAATTAAATACTGCGTTCATTTAATGATACATATCAACAAATGCACATAGAAGCATAAAATGATAGTAGCGGGTTAATTTTTTTTCAAAAGCGAAACAGATGGTTGCTGGCGTTAGCCCAGGGATGAATGAGCCCTTGATATTCCTTACTTTAATCCCATGATATGAAATTTTAGAGCAATATAATCCTAACTATAAAAACACTTTGGCTGTGCCAATATCCCGCGAAATAGGGATTCGAAGACCGTAAGCCCGGAGCCATCCTGCAATCGCATTTGCTACTCACCATATCTAACAGGAACCTTTCGGGAGGATATGGTGGACGGCTTCGTGTTTTGTAAACGTCGATGACCTTGACAGAGCAACGACGCCGCAAGCACAATCGCAGACTGAAACAATAACACCCCGGCCACATTGGCTTCATCGACAGTAACCGCTTAAAGCCAATTTGAAAGCCCATGGCATCCTATCTATTGCCCAAGAAGGATGTTAATCCGCAGAATTATTAGATTTGCTCATTATTCGGAGGTTGCGCCATGAACATATTTACTCCAGAGTGCATCATGCTTGCGCTTGTTTTATTGTACTTCATTTATTCGTTGTGGAGTGAGAATGGAATTCATGAGGGGAAAAGACAAGACACTACGAACATGAATAACGGGAGGAAGGAATACGATCGCGTCGATCTATTGAAACATTTGATCAAAAGGTTCTTTTGCACAAGTTCTAAAAATTGTTAAAAGCCGGCGTTTCTTTTGTGCGTGGTTTGGGGACCTACCTTGATACGGCAAAATGGATAAGGTTAACAACGGAGTAGGGAATAGGCTTAAAAAGATGTTGTCGTCTTTAATCGGGGAACCATGAGCGTCAAGCAGAAGGCCGTTGCATTCTCCGAAGAAGGTCAAGGTCAGTATAAGTCAATCTTGCCCAAAAATAGATAGTTAATTGTTTTGTCGATCTGGGTGCCAGGGTGTTCAGATTTGTAACGTCAAAAAAAATCGCAAATTTCTGTTCTTGATACCAGCGTGAACGGTATCATTTGCAATTTCAACGAGATGAAGCGAAGCTGGTATCAGTGGAAAAGATGAAAAAAGACAGGAAACAAAAAACCGAAAAAACTGCTTAAATCCTATCCTCTCTACTGTAAAGATGCAACACTGTATCACTTTATTGGGCTGGAAACCTTATGGTTTCGGCCCTTTTTTTTAAACAGATTGAAAACCAGTATAAAAAGTCTGTTCGGATAGGTAGAGGCGTATATATTGGGGCAGAGCGAAGAAATGGGTTACGAGCCATTTCTATTCGCTAAATTTACCAAGGGGTGGCTTTAGAGAGCGAATCCTTTTTCATGTATGGTGCAATCTAGTGAACGGGGTCTTATGCTCACATTCAGCAAAGGGAAGAGAGTGAGGGAGGACGATACCAGTTGAAAAAGACCTTTCGATATCTCCCTTGATGATCGAGAGAGCAAGAAGATGGTCAAAGATCAACCTAGGAAGACTCCGCACCTTCTCAGAACCTTTAATAAATCGATCATCGATTTGACAAGCAATAAATTAGTGATAGACTGATTTTATAATGTAAAGCCATATGAACATTACCTATCATAGCAATTTTAGCCGGGGATATTTCTAGTAAATAAACCATGTAAAAAATATGCAATCTAAAAAGGAGGTGAAAAAATGAAAAGATATTTAGGTGTGCTTGTGGCAGTCTTCATTGTTAGTCTTGGATACGGATGCGCGACCAAAGATTTTGTTAACTCGCGTGTCGATCCGCTTGAGAGCAGGATCAACGACCTCGAGAGCAGGCTAAGCAAAGTTGAGAAGGCAAGCATGGCATCTTCCGAAGCGGAACAGAAGCAGTTGCAAGATGCGACTGCCCGCGCAGAAGAAGCAGAGAAAAAAGCAGAGGAAACCATGCAGAAGTGCGAAGCTGCTCAGGAAGGGGCTGCCGCTGCGGAGCAACAGGCCCAGGCCAATGCGGAGAAATGCCAGAAGGAATTCGAGCTGATGCAGAAAAAATGATGTAAAGAGGGAAAACATGGGGGTTTGATTATCGTCAAGCCCCTTACGTTATCTCGCGTGGAACTGTTCCATGATTTTGATGGGTTAGCGGAAATAGATAAAGCTTGCGAGAATGAACCAATGTTCATAAGTCTCCGCAGGATAGCAGGATGCAAATTTAGTATTTAATGACATAATGGAGACAGAGGAAAGGCAGACAAACATGAAGAAGTATGGCGTTCTGATGGCATCAGTTGTTCTGTTATGCGCGAGTTTTGGATGCGCCAGCAAAGATTCCGTTAAATCGCTCGAGGATAGAGTCAGCAGGCTTGAGCAGCAGGCAGACATTAACGCAAAAAGGGCGGAAGATGCAGCTGCCCGGTCGGAGGCAGCGGCGAATAGATCCGAGTTCGCTGCACAGAAATCCACGAAGGAATTCGAGCTGATGCAGCATAAATAATGCGTCGTCTCACCAGAGGCCAACGCATATTAGGCCCTGAAGTTCCTGCCACATCGAAAAGTCCACCGAATAGCCTACTCGGATTAACGTCTTGATGCGTCCTTTTTTTTGCCCCTTCTTCCGATGCCCCGTAATACATCGGTTACGTGGATCAGCACTGTGCCTAGAGAATTACACATCGCATAATTGACATGGGATTATTCGGTCCCGGTGGCACCACCATGGCCGTTTCGGTTTTTTTATTTCTAATTGATACGGGAACATGCCTGTCAGGAATCACGGTCTTTTCCATCACTTTAAATATATCGCGGTATCGCTGCAACCTGCTTGTCTTACAAGCAGGTTGTTGCTCTCTCAACGAAACGCCGCGAAGAATGTTCACTGTATATTGCAATAGGTTGGATCAAGTAAATACTTCTATCGTATAATAACCTTTTTTACGCCTTGGTTCTTCACCCATTGCGCCACCGCTAGAATGTCTTCATCCGTACCGACAGCGATACATCCGTGTGTCCAGTCGACCTCGGCAGAATATTTTCCGAGCCAGAGACTGTTGCGGTATGGCCCGTGTATGCCTATATTTCCGCCGGAATAGCCTTTGGCTGATTGCATCGTGTTCGGATATCCGATGGGGATGAAGAACCGGAACTTGTCAGAGTGTCTCGGCAAACCAAGATCGTACTCTCCCAGAGGGGTTTTTTTGTCTCCCTTGTTTCGTTTTTTGACACCGCACTGACCGAGTGCTACACGGAATTTAGCGATCGCATCACTCTTCTGACACATCCACATTGTATGGGTGGAGGTGTAAATGATAAGAGCGGTATCCTGTCCCTTGCATGGGCTGTCTTCCGATGCCAGTCCCGGCAAAGAATTCAGCACGATCAGGAAAAGAACGATGATGAGAACGATGTGCTTCATACCCTTCAATATAATATTTCGCAATAATTATTGAGAACCAGCAGATTCTTTATAACGTCTGCAATGGCATAGATACAATATACGAAAAATGAGCGGTAACGTCAAGAATGAGCATAGCTGCCCGGCCACTCTGCAATACCATTTAGGACGGCATAAAACAGGGTGTAGACAGGCTTTTTGATTACTTTTTATCTCTGGTTTCCCACAAGCCCGGAGGTGGTCAGTTGGTCTTGAAGTGATTGATATATAATCGACACCTCTTTTTTTATATGTTAAAATATTAAAGATGGACAGCCTAGAAAAGCCAGGCCTGTCTTCGACGCTTCGGTATCGGCCTTGGTAAAAGAGGAGTTTTTTGGTGAGGAACGGATCGAACACATCAATACGAAGAAGTATAAAAAGACAGACGACATCAAACGGAGCGCTTGACTTATTTTGGCACACTCATAAACAAAGGCCGGGAACATTCGTATGAGGAATATATCAGGTTTTTCAAAAAATTGGTTTTTGCCGTTGATACTGGGGGTCATGATTGGTTCGTTATACCATCACATTATTCATTTTGATCCGGTGCCGTCCGCAGAGATACCCAGTGCAGCAGCTCCGGAATTCCGGTTGATGGCCGAGGCATGGAACGCTATCGAGCAGCATTACGTCGATCGGTCTGCAGTTCAGCCTAAGAAGATGGCCTACGGCGCGGCCAGCGGTATGGTGGACTCCCTTGGTGATACAGGCCACAGCATATTTCTGACTCCGGATATGGTCCAGGAAGAACAAAGTGTGGAGCGTGGAGAGTTTGCCGGTATAGGTGCAGAGCTTCAGGTGAAAAATAAACAATTGGTCATTGTTGCGCCCATGGATGGCTCACCTGCGCAAAAAGCAGGACTTCGTCCCGGCGACGTAATCAAAAAAGTTGATGACCTCAGCGTGGAAGGGCTACCGCTACCACAGGCTATCAGCGATATTAGAGGGCCCGTCGGCACGCGAGTGTCGTTAACAATTGTGGACCCGATAACGGGGAAGGAACGGACACTCGAGATCGTTCGCGCTAAAATACAGCTTCACAGTGTTACTTGGCAGATGCTCCCGGGAACCGATCTGGCGCATGTGCGGATTGCGTTTTTCAGCAAAGGAACAGCAAAGGCCCTGGAAAAATCGCTCGCCGAGACCGAAGGCGCTGGAGCAAAAGGATTGATTCTCGATCTCCGGAACGATCCAGGGGGCCTTCTGAACATGGCAGTGGGTGTGGAAAGTCAATTGATAAATGAAGGGGACGCGTTGCAGGAAAAGGATGCCCACGGCGTTGTGCGGCCTGTGCACCTTGAAAGTGGCTTCAAAAAATATAATCTTCCTCTTGTTGTTCTCATAAACGAAGGGACGGCGAGCGCGGCAGAGATTGTTGCCGGAGCTCTCCAGGATGCCATGCGCGCAAAACTTGTGGGTGAGACGACCTTTGGAACCGGCACAGTCCTAAAAATCGTTCCTCTTTCCGATGGTTCGGCCTTACAGCTCGCCTTCCTGGAATGGCTTACGCCGAAAGGCCGCACGATTTGGCATAAAGGCATCACACCTGATATCATAGTTTCTCTTCCCGACGGCGTGTTGCCCTCGATCCCGGAAACGGAACGGCATATCACGCTCGAAACTTTGCACGCAAGCAAGGACCTGCAGTTGATTCGTGCGATCGAACTCATGCATGATAATTTCTCCACTCGGAGAGATTGAACAATCATCGTGTCTGGACGCCTCGTTCCTGAGTACACCAGGATGCAGAAAAAAATTGCTATCCTTCCCGACTTTGCGGGCATAACCTGAAGTCCCGCCTGAGTCCAAAAGAATGTTTAGAGCTGTCCTCGTACTGGTCGTTACAATCCGGCCTATTTTCGGTGAGTACATAAATATTCTCCAGAATCGGTTTTTCTCCTGAACATCCCAAAACACTCAGTACGGGGAATCTCCCTCCTTACGGCTGCTGCAGTACGCTATTATGCAGCTTAAGTTTTGTTTCCGGTCATCCAGTAATTTTAGAAAACAGTCTTGCGAAAGGATAGGCTTTGAAGAGAAGAGAACGCATCGTGATACCAACCTTGGTGTTTGTATGGTGTATCTGCATGCGAATAATCTCTCCGCAGCACGAGGATCCTCTTCACGATCTACTGGCACGAAACAAAAATATCAGAAGGAGCTATTCTTTTCGTTGGCCAGTGGAAGGGCCTAAGATTGTCGTCTCAAATTACAAAAACGGGCATACTGCCAATCCTGGAAACGCAGAAGTGCAGGTAGGTGTGTTCAATTTGTATCGCAAATTTGATACGTCAATAGTGGCTAAGCAATGGATGCTATTTCCAAAAAGAGCGATTTTGATAAAAACTACGATTTCAAGGATGTTTCCTCGATGCTCAGTGCCCCATAACAGGTATGCCAGTATGCTGTAGCCGGGTTGACTGGGGGAAACTGTGGTATGCTTGTAAAAAAGAAATATTGCGGACTGGGTGAACAGTCCGCAACGGCATGTTACAGGCGGATGAAATGCGTGTGTGCTTCATCGTTTTGCGAAGATAAATCTTGGCATCTCAGAGTAAGGAGGCATGCAGTCATGGCGAAATTCAGCATGATAATATTATTTTCCGTGATCTTTTCAGTGTTTGGGTGCGTTTCGACGGCAAAATACAAGGAGAGGCTCACTGACATAGACAACCTTCAAAAGGATGTTTCGTCTCTAGAGGGAAAACTCAAACAGACAGAAGACGAATTGGCAAAGCTGAACAACGAATACGCAGACCTGAAAAAACTGAACCAAGCCCTTTCGAAGGACAACAAGGGCATCAATGAAACCCTCAAGGCCAAAACGGATGAGTTGAATAAAAAAATCGTCGAGCTCACGGCAAAGCTTGCCAACAGGGACGTAGATGTCCACAGTCTGCAGGAGAGCATAGACAAGCTTGTCCGGGAGAATACAGCGGCAGTTTCGGAAAAGGAAAAATCCATCTCGGAATTCAGGAAGACCTACGACAGCCTCGTAGGACAAATGCAAGAGGAAATAAAAAAAGGTGATGTCACCATTACCCAGCTCAAGGACAAGCTGACGCTCAGTATGGTGGAACAGGTCCTCTTTAATTCCGGAAGTGCGAGGATAAAGAAAAACGGCAAAGAGGTACTGGACCGCGTCGCTGGAATACTGAAAAAGGTGGCCGACAAACAGATCAGGATAGAAGGTTATACTGACAACGTTCCCATAGGATCGGGGCTCGAATCAAAATTTCCGACGAACTGGGAACTTTCGACAGCGCGGGCGACCACGGTGGTAAGGTATCTGCAAGATGACGGCCTAAACCCCGAGCTTCTCTCCGCATGCGGATACTCCGAGTACCGCCCGATCGCGTCGAACGACATGGAGGCAGGGAGGACGAAAAACCGAAGGATTGAGATCGTCCTCATACCCAAGGACTTTGTAAAGGTTCCAGCAGGGATGCCGAAGGCCGAGCAGTAACGCGAGCAGAAGTTCGGGAACTGCAGGAGATCGCAGAAATGTTTAGAGAAATAAGGAAACAGCCGCTCAGCACTTTCAGCAACGAGGGCGTGGCCGTAAATTCGGAAATCTGTCCTCGAAAAATATTAAGCAGAACGCACTGTCAAGCTGCAATTCCCGCGTGCTGTCTTATCCGGAAGTTAATGGATATTTTCTCTTTCGAGAGGGATTTTAGCAATCAGTTCCTTGACCGCCAAGACTGGGTGTTTGTCCTCACAGTATAGTTAGCCCTCCCCCCTAAAAGTCCAATTACCCACCTGCTACTGTAATAGGGGTTGGCTCCAGATTATTTTTTAATTCCAAAATATAGATTAATATGATATATAATGTCCATGAAATTAAGCGTCCGGACAAAATAACATGCGATATGGATCGTTACAGTATAGCGCTGTACTAAGCGCGGAACTTTCAATTGCGCGGCGTATCCAAGGATTTATCGAGAGATCTGATTCAGCCAGGATTGTCAACCCCCCCCTGCCTGTAAGGAACCGGGGGAAGCATCACTGGAATTTTGGGAGAAAGGTACGCGTAAGCAGATTTTATAAGTACCATCACGATATCTAGAAGACGATCTCACTGGATCCCCCGGGCCGCGCTGAATTGCAAAAGAAGTTATCATCTATGTCAACAGCTCAATCTTCACGGCCACCGACCGCAACACCGACAAGACGCCGGGAGAGATTCTCATTACCCAAATATCTTCAAAACGGGCTTTTGGCGAATCAGGGAATAAATCCCAGATGTTAATCGGCAGCAGCACTGTTCAGCTACCGTCGTCGCTGGTGGCATTAAAATGCCCATGTTTTATAGAACGGCAGCTCCAATATGGATAGAAAAACAAAAATTATCGTCTACTTTATTCTCGGCTTTATTTCTGTGGGTCTTTTGACCCTTATTTTGAATAATTTGCAAAAGTCCTCTGTGCGATCAAATAAACTTCAAGTGGCGGCAAGTTTTTATCCACTTTATTATTTTTCTGAGCAAATTGGAGGTGAAAAAGCAAAGGTAATAAATATTACGCCTGCTGGAGCTGAACCGCATGATTATGAGCCAACAGCGCAAGATATTGCCCGAATAGAAAACTGCAAATTGCTTATATTAAATGGTGGGGGATTAGAAGCGTGGGGTGATAGTATAAAACAAAATCTCACTCCCCAAAAAACCGTTGTTGTCACTGTCGCAGAAGGATTAACAAATCAGCAAATGACGGGAAAAGGGGAACATGCAACTGATCCTCATCTTTGGCTGAGTCCTCCTTTAGCCGAAGAAATTGTAAAGAAAATTACACAGGGTTTTATACAAGTTGATCCGGTAAATAAAGAATATTACGAGTCCAACGCAGATACGCTTGAAGCTGAATTGGCTAAGCTGGACAAAGAATACCAACATGGCTTAAGTAACTGTTTGGGAAAGAATATTATTACGTCTCATGCTGCATTTGGATATTTGGTTAATGCCTATGGGCTTCATCAAGTTTCTATTGCTGGTTTATCGCCCGATGCAGAACCGTCTCCGATGCAATTAGCTGATATCGTAAAATTTGTCAAAGCCAATAATGTTAAATACATATTTTTTGAGAGTTTAGTAAGTCCAAAATTATCGGATATCATAGCCAACGAGGTTGGAGCAAAAACTCTCGTGCTGAACCCAATAGAGGGTTTGAGCAACGAGGAAATGTCTCAAGGGAAAAACTATTTTACAGAAATGCGAACTAATTTAGCTCATCTAAAAATGGCATTGCAATGCGAGTAGACCATACAAAAAATATCATAGAAGTCGAAAACGTTACCTTTGCTTATGAAGGTGAAGATGTTTTGAAAAACATCACGCTCAGTATTCACCAAGGTGACTATATAGGGATTATCGGACCCAACGGGGCTGGAAAAACCACGTTGTTTAAAATAATGCTTGGCTTGCTTCGTCCCAAAACGGGGACGATTAAATTATTTGGACATACTATAAATAATTTCAGGGATTGGCATAAAATCGGCTATGTCCCGCAAAAAGTCACTAATTTCGACTCCAATTTTCCTGTGACCGTCTCAGAAGTCGTTTCAATGGGATTAAATACAAAAATAAGATTGTTTAACAAGACGGCAACCGAGGACAAGAGGGCTGTGCAGAATGCGCTTGAGCAGGTGGACATGTGGGACTACAGAGACCGGCTTATTGGAGATCTGTCCGGTGGCCAGCAACAGCGCGTATTCATTGCCCGCGCATTGGTCAAGCAGCCTGAAGTAATTTTTTTGGATGAGCCAACGACCGGTGTCGATAGGCAGACTCAAGACGGTTTTTATGCAATGCTCCAGAAGCTCAATAAAAAACTGGGAATAACCCTTGTGCTTGTATCTCACGACATCGGGCGGCTAACGAAGGAAGTGATGCATATCGCTTGCGTGGACCGCAGTTTGACCTGCCACACTTCTCTGGAAGAGTATCTCAGGGCAAACCAGTCCGCTAATATTATTGGCCAAAAGGTTAAAATAATTACTCACCATCACTAAATGCTGACAGATATCTTCCATTATAGTTTTATCATAAGAGGGTTGGAGGCCGGCGTCATTGTTGCGTTGATTGCTCCCGCCATCGGTATTTTTCTTGTTCTTAGAAGATATTCCCTTATAGCCGATACGCTTGCCCATGTATCTCTGGCCGGGATAGCGATCGGCTTGTTTTTTGGCATAAATCCGGTTCTAACTGCGCTTGGTACCGCAACCGTCGCTTCTCTCGGCATTGAACGGTTGAGGAGTTCAAAAAAGGTATATGGGGAGTCGGCGTTGGCCCTTTTCCTTTCAGGCAGCTTGGCACTCGCAGTCGTGATTTTAAGTTTAGCGCATGGTTTTAACGCTAATTTATTTAATTATCTCTTTGGCAGCATTGTCACGGTTACTACAAATGAGGTTTATATCATTTCTCTTCTGGCGGTTGTCATTGTCTCTATTTTGGCGTTTTATTACAAAGAGCTTGTTTACATCACTTTTGATGAAGAAGCCGCCAAGGTCAGCGGTGTGCCTACGGGCTTGATCAATTCCATTCTTATTGTCCTTGCTGCCGTGACCGTATCTTTGGCCATACCTATCGTCGGAGTGCTCCTGATTGCCGCCCTGATCGTCATCCCGGTCGTAACTGCGCTTCAGTTTCGCAAGAGTTTTTTTAAAACAATCATCTACGCCCAGATCATTTCTTTAGTTTCTGTTGTTTCGGGGATTTTCACTTCTTTTTTTCTCAATCTTTCTACGGGAGGTACGATCGTCTTGATCATGCTCGCCATTTTTATCATCATCTTATCAGTTAAACAAAAGAGTTGACAGCTTAATTTAAAATGCGGTGGATGTCCCCTATTAGTTGAGAATGTAAATTTCAGCGGTCTATCCTTCAGAATATATAACACATCTCCTGTCTCTATGAAAACCGGTCTTTTACGCTTAGACAAGCGGCCTCATCTGAAAAAAATCTGCAACCGATCACGGCATGAAGAAATAAAAAAATGAAAGGGACTCAAAATCCTTTTGGAGGAATGGCAGGTGACCTATTGTAATTTCGGAAAGCGCCGGTCCATCCACTTCTGTATTGAAGGGAGTAGTGGAACACGCCATTTGTACGAGAGAAGGCGAAAAAGACGATGCACTTGAGCCTGTGCGCGGATTGCAATCTTCCTCAAAAGGAAACCTATTGAATCAATGTGGGATAGAGCTTCGATGCGACAATGACCAAAACTGCGTAAATCAATCCCAGAACGGCAAAGTCAAATATGAACCCGTACATGCTGTGGCCGCCCTGAATCATGAGTCCCCTTAAGATATCCACCAAATAGGTCAGAGGGTTAATCCTCGCAAAGGCCAGTAACCAGCCTGGCATGAGTTCGAGCGGGTAGATGGCGTTGCTAGCGAAAAAAAGCGGCATGGTGAGTACTTGACCAATTCCCATAAAGCGTTCCCGGGTCTTCACGATACAGGCGATAATCAAGGAAAAAGTCGAAAAAATAGCTGATCCGAGCACTACAGCAAGGAGCACACCTGCGATCATTCCCGGGTTCAGCCTGATCTGGATTCGCATGAAAAAAGCAAGAAGGTAGATAATAAGCGCCTGTACCAAACCTCTAAATCCGGCGGAAATCGCTTTCCCAAATACCAAGGCACCTCGATAGGACGGGCTCACCAAGAGTTTATGAATGATCCCCAGGTCACGCTCCCAAATGACCGCGATCCCGTAGAAAATCGCGCTGAACAGTACGCTTTGCGCCAATATCCCGGGGCACATAAAGGCCAGGTAACTAATGTTGCCGGTGGGAATACCTCGGACTCGACTGAAAACCTGTCCGAAAACCACCAACCAGAGGACCGGCTGAACTGCGCGAGAAAAAAGTTCGGTGGGATCGCGAAGAAGTTTCTTCAGCTCAGATTCTCCAACTGCAATGCTCTGTCCTATGAAATCTGCGGGTGAAAAAGAATCAGCCGAGCCGGGTGACCGTACTCCGTGTTCTCCGGATATCACGATAATTCCCCCCTTCTGTAATCTGAACCCCACAGCAATGAACAAAAACATCATCCAGTGTGGCCGTAGGGCTGATTGCAGTTTTCAGGTCGTTAGGTTGGCCAACGATAGCGACTTTTCCTTCATGCAAAATAGCCAGCTCATCGCAGAGCTGATCAGCTTCCTCCATGTCGTGAGTTGTGATGAGAACTGTCATGTTGTAATCCCGTCTCAAATCCAGCAAACGGTCCCACACAATTCGTTTCGCCATCGGGTCAAGCCCGATAGTCGGCTCATCAAGAAAGAGGACGGTGGGATGGTGGAGCATCGCTTGGGCAAGCTCCAGCCTTCTTATCATTCCGCCCGAGTAAGTTTTGACGAGGTTTTTTGCATAGTTTTCTAGTCCCATAAAGACCAAAGCTTCGTCGATACGGGTAGCTCTCTCTGCTCTGGGCATACGATAGAGTTTGGCGGAGAGCACTAAATTCTCACGTCCTGTTAATGCGCCATCTGCCGAAAGCATTTGAGGGACATATCCGATACGTCTTCGGACTTGAGCAGATTCGGCGACAACATCAAAGCCGGCAATGATTGCCGCCCCGGAAGTCGGACCAAGAATAGTCGTAAGCATTTTGATTGTGGTGCTTTTCCCTGCGCCGTTAGGACCGAGGAGACCAAAGATTTGACCATACCTGATCTTAAGATTGAGTCTGTCAACGGCCGTTTGTTGACCAAACTTTCGCAGAAGGTCCACTGTTTGAATAGCTGAACTTTCGGTTAAGTCAGATTTAACGTCTTGATGCGGATTTATCACTGTGCCTTTTCTCTGTCCCCCTGAAGTTTTATCTTCCGGAATGAACAGTAATCACCGGGATAGACGAGTTTAATATGGTTTCACGGGCTACGCTGCCTAGATAGGCTTCCAATAGCATATTTCTGCCATGCGTTCCCATTATTATAAACGAATAGCCAAAGTCAGCCTCCTGATAAACCGCGCAGGATGCCACGACAACCTTTTCATTAATTCTGTAGTCACAAGCAACTCCACGACTCTGAAAGAACCGGACCTTTTGTTCCAGGGATTTAACGGAATCGTCCCGAATCTGTGATAGAACTTGATCAAGATTGAGCGGCACCCATCCGGAGACCGTACCGCTGTCACGAATAATAGCCCTGTAGCTGTCCCCTAAACAATGAAACATAAAGACTCTTGCGCCTATGCGCTTTGCAAGGGAAAGCGCATAGAGTTCCGCTGTGCGGCTGTTTTTGCCGAGATCGGTCGCAACGAGAATATCTATTTGTTTCTGTTTGCCGAAATCTTGAACCTTTTTCTGAGCGACAGGGCCAATTACCATCACAGGCCGCCGGGAGTTACGGATCACTTCTTCGGCGACGCTTCCTATAAGCATACGCCCCATTCCTGTCAGTCCCTGGGTGCCCATAACGACAAGCTCCGGAGCAGTCTTCGCTTGCAAGGTCTTTAGAATCTGCTCCGGAGGAGAACCTTTTTCTAAGAAAGTATGGACAGGTACGGTAAATTGACCGCCGATCTTCTCGAGTTTGTTTTGATGATGAGAGCTCCACGATGGGAGGCGGGAGACATCAAATCTGTCGCGAAAATAAGTTTTTATATCTTCCACGTACAGGAGGTCGATGCTGGCTTTGAGTTGCTGCGCCAGAGAAGAGGCAACAATGCGTATCGCCTTTGAACGATTTTTGCCTCCAGCGTCCTGACTTTCGATATCGTCAGCTACTAGGATTGAGCGTTGCGGCATCGTCATTCCTTTTTTGTGGTGTATCACCGGCGCAGTACAGCAAGTCGCAATGTTAATATTAAAATAAACGTCCGACTCCAATGACCGATAACCACCAACACATTACTTCTTATCAGCTTTCTAAAGAATAACACATGAGCTGTGACTTATCAAGCTGGTGGGTATCAAGCTGATCTGCTGACGTGAACTTCGATTGAATATTCATGGAGGATGCTAACGAATCTGCCTGCAACTTTATCATCCGCGCCGTAAAACTTCGACTCTTGTGGCAGGAATATAATGCACTGAGTCTTGCAGCAGCCAGATAAGCAACGTTTCGTTTTAGCATTGGGTTGCAAATGCCCGCTTGAATGATTTGTTCAACGAAGTTTGACTGAGCCTGCTAAAGAGTCTGATTTGCAAACCATGACTGCCGTCAGCAAAGCATTAGTAGCTGACGACAGCGCGCACAGCGCGTCCCCAAGATCTAATTTCAACTGTTCACAAAATTAGCTGCAGCAAGCCTGGTAGACTACAAATTTCATCCTGTAGTACGCCATGTATGTCCAACGCAAATATTTTTGAGTTTACAAAAAAAACCCCCGGAAGCGGGGGATAATGTTTTATTGCAATATTTGCGTATATCTTTGTTCTACTCGATAACACCACAGGCCATCCTGGCGCCGCCTCCTCCCAGTGGTGCAGGCGAATCGGAATAGTTATCTCCTCCTGCATGGATCATGAGCGCGTGACCTTTAAGATCGGCGGTCTTGAGGCGTGGAGCTAGCACCGGCAGTGTTGCCTTGCCATCAGCCCCGACGTATAACGCAGGCAGATCACCAAGATGCCCCTGACCATAGGGTCCCTCATGCTTGCCAGTTCCCGCTGGGTCATAATGGCCGCCAGCCGACATTCCAGCCACAGATTTGTTGTCCTTCATGCCTGCCGCGCAGTCGGCATTCTGATGTACGTGAAAACCATGCAGCCCCGGTGTCAGATCGGTGAGTTGTGGGACCAGTAAAAGACCATATTGAGTATCTTTGATAGTTACTGTACCTATGTTCTTGCCTACTCCCTGGTCACTCAGCAAGTTCACCTGAACGACCATGTCTTGCGCATATACGGACCCTCTTGACAGCAATAGCAACATTCCGATTACACCTGCAACGAATAACTTTTTCATTACATGCTCCTCCTTTCATTCAAGTGGTACATTCGCGAAACGTTCTGCATCGCTATTATTAAAAAACATGTCGTGCGGTTATTCGCTCCGACACTTTTCCACGTTGAGTCAGGTGGTAAGTTTGAATCAGGGCAGACTCTCTTTTAAGCTGGCGGCCCTCTCCCTCTGGTCGCAAATGATTTGAACCATCAATCACCAGCCACACTTTACGCTCACTGGCTTACAGGCCCAGCAACTCTGCGCTTGCTACGAGAAGAACGGGTATTCATGTCACCTTGTCTTGTTAATAAACTTATCGGTTGCGCCCCTTTCCGAAGCTTCTCAAAAATATCCAGAGCACTTGCATGGGTCGTATCTTTAGATAAAAGATCAATTGCCTCAAGCCTCGGCGAGGGCAACTTATATACTATTTTTATTGAGAGTCTGTATCGGCCTTCTTTTGATTTCCTCTGGCGCAAAAAAAAACGTTTCATGTTCGGAATGATTCCTAATTGTGTAAAGTTTAGAACCGCTCATACTGTTTGTCAAGAGCCTTTGGGTTTATTACGGAATCTCAGATAATCCTCACGGTTTGCGTTCAGAAGGGCGCTTCGGTAAGAGGAGCAGCGGTTGCATGGATAACTGGGGAAAGCCAGCCATTCCATGGAGAGAAGAGTCGGGGGAAACCTCTAGATACTTGCCGGGAACTTTATCTCCCCGGGATCATCCTGGAGTTCGTCAGTCGCAATATGAAGGAACGCCTGCGATCAAAACTCATGATTCTTTTTCTTTCAGACGTATCTCAACACGCCTATTTTGCGCCCTATTCTCTGAGGTGTCGTTGATGGCAAGCGGCTTCTGATCGGCGTATCCTTTGATTGAAAGCCGTGAAGGATCTATGCCGTGGTGATTGATAAAATATTTTAAGACGCTTGTCGCCCTTGCAACGGATAATTCCCAATTTGAAGGATAGAGGCGTGTCTTAATAGGGACATTGTCAGTATGGCCTTCGATATCGACAAGGAATGTGGGATATCGTTTTATAATCTGAGCGATGCCGTCAAGCATCGGCTCCGAGCTTTCCAGCGTATCGGCTTCGCCAGGCCTAAACGTGACTCTTTCTCTCAGTGTAATAATAATTTCTTTATTGACAGCCGTTACAGAAACATCATTTCCCAAGTTGTGTTTTTTTATTTCAGAACTCATTTCGCCCACCATCTCATCACGAGTGGAAAAGTTGCCCGTCGGCGTGTTCGCGGCAACATAGTTATGGTTTTTTTCTGCAATGGGCTTTGCGCCGGTTTTCGAGACAACCGCGAACATCACGAAGAATATGAGCAGTAGCGAAAGCACATCGCTCAGCGTAATAAGCCAATTGCTGTCCATATCGATGGCGGACCTGGATTTTTCGATGAGTGACCTGCCGGGAAAAGGTCGTGACATCCTCGGTTGCAATTTTTCTTCTTCCGAAACTTCTTTCATGCGACTCTCCTTTGAAAAAAATCGCTGGTAACCGGCTACTGGATATTGCCGCCGCTGGTTATCGCCAATTCACCCATGGTCCCGGACAGGCCGCTGTCTTTCTCATCGCGATAGCCGTTTATCTTTTCTGCAATTGACAGCGGGTGCTCCCCGTCATTTATGGACAGAATACCTTCGATGGCACCATGCATGAGCGCCTCGGTCTGGATGGAGCGTTCTTCTAGTTTTGCGCAGAGTGGCAGCATAAAAAGATTTGAAATGATTACCCCGTAAAACGTGGACATCATGGCCATGGCCATGAGAGGAGCCATCGAATCGATTGACTGCATATTTTTAAACATGTTTATCAGGCTGATTACGGTTCCCGCAAGACCGAGGGAAGGGGTAAGCCGTGCAATTGTCTTCAGAACATTCTGACTGAAATTAAAGTCCATAATTATCACCGCCATCTCCCTTTCCATAATGGCTCTGATTTCTTCGCGCGATTTAGTGGTTAACAAAAGATTAACGCCCAGCTTTAATAAATCGTCCTCGATAAACTTTGCATGTTTTTCCAGTCCCCGGATATCGGCTCTTCGGCTGGCTCTCGCAATCTCCAAAATATCTTTGGACAAAGCCAGCCTGTCTCTTTGGGGCCGGAATGCATCAATGATGCAGGCGAAAGTTTTTTTGAGCCTTGTGACGGGAAAACCAAGAAAAACAGCAACAATCGTTCCGCCGAGAACGATTGCCAGCGCGTCAGGATTGAAAACCATTGACATCCCGATATTTCGGAAAACTGTAGTGGAAAATAACGCGAGAGCAATAACAAAAATACCGGCAACAATACTGTTCATACTATCCTCCAGCGGTTTGTGCTCTATTGAATCCCTTCCAATGAATTAGCAACTATGATGCCAAGAGAAGCATTTCTCTGAAATCTTGATTTCTTGCTGGATGTGGTACTATTATATTAAGTCTATGAAGTATTAACGTGACGTTTTTCAGACTTTTCATGAGGAATTATTTTCCGAAGAGGAAATGTTTTCCCGGTGAGGCTGGAAAATTGTAGCGGGAGAAGAAGGTTAAATGAGCAGACATTTTATATTGATTAATATTTTGCATAATATGGCTTTATAGGGTTTATCATGAAGCTGAACCGCCTTTGAAGGAATATAATGCTGCGAGTTAATATGTATAACGTCGCCGATGTCAGTAAGTAGATTAATTTTAAATATTTTCAACAGTATACGTTTTATTGTTGTTTGCAGGGTGCTGCTCTACTTGGCTGCATTAACGCCGACGATAAAATAATTTTTTGACCAGCGAAGCTCTTTCTTCAGTTGATGTATCTGTTCAAGTCTGATATCATCAGTGTAGTTCAAAGAGCCTCCTGTAATTTAGTCCCCCCATAAATTGCTTTTTTATCAGGAGATTTCTGTTTTGGATAGTTGGGAAGCAAAACATCACGCTGCGGTTTTTTGCGAATAATGGTTAAACTGCGACGAAGGATTGTATGAAACGAAGATCAGGTGCGGATCGACGAAAACTCAATAATCCAAATTACAGAGGGCCAGACCGGAGATGTGGAAAAGACAGAAGGTCTGGCAAAGATCGTCGAAAATCGAATTTCTAAGAGATGTGCAAGGTGATGTGAGCGGTTACATACTGGTAATATAACTTTCCATCATAAATATGGTAATCAATGCGTGGAGGGGATATGTAGACGGTATTACTGGTCGACGAAGATCGACCTATTGAGTTATCTCTAATTTATCCTGTGCTCTGGAGGAAACAATATATTTTCAGAAGCCGATGCGCGATTGGCCTTACAAGCTCGCCAGAAAGGAATCAAAATAGAGCGGGGGAAGCGGATTCCTGAAGGATGCCCTGCTGATAGCGGAGTTGGGCTTCCGGAAAATCTTCGTTCTGTCCCGATTGACGCGGAGCTGACGAGGTAGGTTTTTCCCAATCTGGCAACTACTGCAAAAGAATCGATGACCGACGAAGGCGCCTTAAGCATCGCAGGAGAAAATATTCATCATATCGCCGATGATGGGTTATCGCTGCCCGACGGGGATTACATCAATTTGATCTTGCGGGATTCAGGATCGGGATTGAAACCATGATGGGGAAAAGACTTTCTTCCTAAGCGACAAGAAAAACGTATACGCCTTCTTGGACAGCCATCGCCAATCAGTTAGAGCGATTTGTAAGCGAGAAGATTCATTTTCGGCTACCCCAGGTGAAGCACTGAAGGGGAATACAGGTGCTTGCCATGCTGAGTACATTCCGAATAATATTACCTTACCAGGAACTCCAAGAAAAACCGCGCATTATTTGCGAAGAAATATTTCAATTCATTAGCACTTTTTCAAGGACTAAGGTGAATCTTAACCCGGCTCTAGAATCCCCGGCAGCGGTAATAAAGATGAAAAATAACAAAACCTTGCCGTATCTGTTTAACACATGGCATTTTATCTGGATTGCTATTTTATTCGCTGAATTGTTTACAACAGTCGCGAATGCTATCCAGAGTGTTCTTTGGTATGGGAAAATCTCATCGAGCCTGATGATTATAGGTGCAATCGACGCCTTGGTTGTATCCTCCATCGTTGCGCCCATTACGTTCTATTTGATTCGGCATACGACCGAACTCAAAAAAATTAACGAGCAACTTCATCAGGAAATTGCTGAGCGTAAACGAGCGGAAACAGCCATGAAAAAGAGCGAAAATAAATATCGTACTATTTTCGAAAATGTCCAGGATATTTTTTATCAGACGGATATGCACGGCAACATAACTGATATAAGCCCATCCATAACGAAGTATACAGGTTATTCACGTGAAGAGCTGATTGGCAAACCCGTGGCGAGTGTATATTTTAATCTAGAAGACAGAGATAAGATACTGGAAATGACGCGGGAAACGGGAGAAGTCATTGATTATGAAATCGTGATCAAAGCCAAAAATGATCGTCAGGTGCAGATGTCGCTTCATGCGCATTTTCTGCATGATGTCGAAGGAAACCCTGCAGGTGTTGAGGGTGTAATGCGGGACATCACCGAACGAAAGCAGGTGGCAGCTCAACTGAAACAGCTGAATGAAAGACTGTCCCGCCAAGCGACGACTGACCCCCTGACGCGGGTAGCCAACCGATTAAAGTTTAATGATGTGCTAAACACCGAGATTCGTCGAGCAACGCGGTTCAATACATCGCTTTCACTAGTGATGTTCGATGTTGATGATTTTAAGAAAATCAATGACAGCTATGGCCACCATGTGGGCGACAATGTCTTGCGTGAGTTGGCCGCTCTCGTTGCGCAAAATGTCAGAATCAACGATCTTTTCGCACGATGGGGTGGTGAAGAATTTATGATCATGGTGACAAATACGCCTATTGACCATGTGCGACATTATGCAGAGAAACTTCGCCTTATAATTGAAAAACATGATTTCCCCTGCGATCATCATGTGACATGCAGTTTTGGTGTGGCCCATCTCGGGATAGATGAGAATAACGACCGATTCATTCAGAAGGCGGACATTGCTCTCTATCGGGCAAAGGGACAGGGACGGAATAGAGTCGAAATAGCCTGATTGATATATTTAGCGGCAATAGGGCTAAAACTGATAAACTGAATTATGGAAAACTGAGTTGAGCTTACTTTTAAACTGGTGGATCTGTCCGTGCATTGGACTTGGGAAATAAGCTGTAGCGAGGTGTGTATGCAGATGAGTCGGAGATCAGGTGAAGATCGAAGGAAACTGAGCGGCCCAAATTATCGAGGGCCGGAGCGAAGAAACGGTAAAGAGAGAAGAGCGGGCAACGATCGCCGAAAATATAAATTATGATCGTAGAAGCGTCATCTATACAAGACTAGAGAAAATAGCAATTGGAGAAACAGGATGCGAGATTTGAGGAGATACCAGAGGTTCAAGGTGGACTTAACCGACCTGAGCAGCAAGATGAGCTCAATTGGCAAAGTAGAAATTATTGATATTAGCCTGGGTGGAGTAGCACTCAAGGCAGACAGGAAGCTTAATATAGGGAAAGAGTGCTTGATGACGCTCGGATACGAGGGGATGCATATTAATGTTCGGGGGATAGTAGTTCGTTCCGAATTAAGCGGGATTGAAGAACGATCTCATGGGGGGAAAGTCACTATTTACTCGGCTGGTATAGTATTTAAAGATGAATCAGCAGATAAAGTTAAGGATTTGCTCGATTCAATTGAAAATAACAAGAAAACACCGGTGCCAGAGCGGCCTGAATGGTTCTATAGCGACATTCAGTTTTCCATCACAACGCCCAACGAAGAAGTTCTGAAGCTGCCCACACAGTTCGGCGTAAAAGATATTAGCCAGAGTGGTGTAATTATCCAAACTGATCATCAATTGAAGATAGACAGCATGGTTCTCATGGAGTTGTCAGTTAACTCTTGTAATTCTGTAAGTTTTATGGGGAAAATTGTTGCGTGTCGCATGACTCAGGATGCGGAGCATGCATATTATGACATAGGGGTGGAATTCTCAGAATTAACGGATCGGGACAGGTCACTGCTTATGAGCTTTAGAGAATGTGTTAAAGAAAATGAAAATAACGGCAAAAAGCACGGAAAATAAGGAATGACAATTTTAACCTGCCTCGGTTAACTTTCTTGACCAGCACATGAAGATCTTCATCACATGGAGATACTCATTTGGAATGCTAACCATCTTACAATCCGGAAATGGATTCCTCCTCCCCCTGCTTGCTCTCACCCGTGATCACGTTGCTCGCTGGATATGATATGTACCTGGCCCATCTCTGAATGCCCCATGGCGGAATTGACTACCAGGGGACATGCGCACTTTTGGAGGTTGGCTTATGCACCGAAGAAGAACCATATTTATTGTGGTGCGTAGCGACCTTGTTCCAGGGACAATGAAGGCTGTATCCCGCGCGGTGTCTATTGCCCGGTCTTGCCTGGAGAAAGCTTGTTCAGGGAGTTGTGCAGATCTTGCAAATCAGCGATGATCGTGTCGAGATCGAATTTGTGCCAATCGAGCATGGCGGAGTGCAGGTGTAAACGGGCATCGCGCAAGGTTCTGGCTTTTTCGGATCCCTCGACAGGATGGTAAAGCTTCGTGTCTGCATCGACAAGGGTACTGCTCTGCCTCAGCAAGAGCAATACCGCCTTCGCTTTTTCGGGCACATAGGGGAAGATGCCCATTCGCGTATTATGGCACCGCTCGCACACGGCCGTAATGGTGTCGGGTGTTAAAATATCTGTTACCATCGAGCCATGGCATGTTACACATTCGGGGCCTTTTCCCTCCGATTCAAGCATCTTGTAATGAAGGCTCTGGGTGAATTTATAGAATTCAGCTCCGTGACACTTGCCGCAGGTTGACGGGATGTTTTTGAAGTACACTGTGCTTCGGGCATCGGCCGAACCATACATGTCCGCATGGGCATCCTTCTGCCCGGGAGCGCGGGGATCGCCTCCATGGCATTTGTCGCAGGTCACTCCATGCTTTTGGTGTACCGATCCGTTCCAACTATGAGACTTTACGCCCACAAAACTGCTGCCCGGAAGCTGCGAATGGCAAGCGATGCAGGAATTCCCCGTTTCATTTTTGTCAGCACCGTATGTGGCCGCTGCAAACAGGAATGCGCCGCACGCCAAAAGGGCGCATACGAGAACCTGGTCACGTTTTGACATTACCGCCTCCCTTTCTGTTGTGCCAGCGCAAAACAGTGTAGCTAATACTCCACGCCGCTGCGGTTGCGAGTATAGCGAAGAGCGTCATCGCCTTCGGCGTGATATGAAGCACGTCGATGTAGCCGGCCACGACCATCATGCAGAGGAAAATGATACCCCCGATACCCATAGAGGTCATGAAGGGCCTGTGGAGCGGATTTTCCATATAGTACTGCGGCACCTTTGCCCGGTCGAAGAAGGGGATTAATGCATACACAACGAATGTGAACGCCGGGAAAAAGACGCCGCCGATAGTCTCGGGCGTAATCTTCCCTCCCCAAATAGAGAATGACAGGTCGCCAGGCACCAGTTTCAGGAATCCATACACGACGAGGAAATACCAGTCAGGCCTCATCACGGGGGTTCCCGGCGACGGCGGTCCGTACGTTTCTATCGGATTCAACGGAATATACGTCGCCATCATCACGACTACAAACAGCAAAAACAGGAAAAATGACAGGCTGATGACGGCCTGTTCGGGCCAGATCGGGATGCCGATGAGCCTCCTCCCGCCCTGCGCCTCTTTGCGATCCCTGTTAGACCGGGGCTCCGTGTGTTTTTGCTTGACTAAAATGAGCAGGTGCAGGCCAATGAGGCCGACCAGTATTGTTGGAATCAGCATGACATGCATGAAGAAGAAACGGGGGACGGTCCCGTCTGAAGGGAAGTCACCTGCAAAGAGGAGCCTGGACATCCATTCCCCGACCCAGGGCACCGACTTTGCCATATAATAGGCAATGGATGTAGCGGTAACCGAGAACTGACTGTAGGGGAGCAAGTAACCGGTAAATGCCGCAATCATGGAAGTGCCCCATAAACCGAGCCCCACGAGCCAGTTAATTTCCCGGGGCTTCCTATATGACGCAGTGAAGTATATCCGCAGGAGATGGGCAAGGATGGCGGCGATCATGATCATTGCTGACCAATGATGAATGCGTCTTATAATCAGGCCCATGGGGAGCAGGTCAATTCTTACCACACTCGCATAAGCTGCTGGAACCATCGCACCGAAGAGGGATACCATCGCAGTCGAAGGCTCATAGAGAAATCCGAGGAAGATGCCAGTTGTGACAAGTGTAATGAAGGAGAACAACGCCGTTTCTCCGAGGAGGAAGATGGGGTGGGTCGGGAATGTCTTGCTCAGGAACTTCTCCTTGAACTTTCTGAGCTCCAATCTTTCATCGAGCCATTTGAAGACCATAGCCGTGTCCTCGCTTCCCTATACCTGCGGCCCGATCGGACCGTTGAAATCACTCGTAAAGGCAAGCGTTCCACCCTGCATTAACTTCACTCCGATTTGTGCGAGAGGGACCGGCGCCGGCCCGCCCATGACTTTTGCCCCCTGCGCAGGATTGAATATGCTGCCATGACAGGGGCATTCCGTGTATGATGCAAGGGGTGATTCCTTGTTTGCCATCCAGGAGACGGTACAGCCGAGATGAGTGCAGATAGCGCTATAGGCTACGAACCCCTGGTCTGTCAGCGCAATGTCGGTGGGCGGCTTGAATTCCTTCGCTTCCAGTTTGATCAACTGGACAAGGTTTGCGGGGTTCGATGACTTGCCCGTGGGATAGGCGAGGACGGCATCGCCTGTCTGCATCGATGAAGCCATGATAGTTGTCCCGGCATTGTCTCCCTGTGCATACACGAGTTCGTCACCGGGCTTTATGGTCGCTGTATAGCCGCCTCCCGTCTTTTCGGGAGCAAGCTCTTTGAGCAAGGCAACAAGAGACACAAAGGCGCCAGCGACGGACACAATGAGCATCCCAAGGGTGAACCTTCGCCGGGTGATGCCTTCCTTATTGACCTCGCTATCCGCGTTCCCGTCTACCATAGCAGCTCCTCCTCGCGGTCCTCCGACACCTCCCTGAAGGGAACGAAATAGCGTGCAAAAAGAATTATCTCAATGCCAGCGATCAGCAGCTCGAAGGCCAGCAGTGAGCCCCAAAGATAGTCATTTCCCTGGCCGGATACGAGGAGATAGGCGAATGCGGCGCCCGCACCGAGAAGCAAGATTGACAGGACCAGGACCACGATCATGGCGGCAACTGGATAGGCAGGCCTCTTCTCCCGTAAGATCTCAAATCTCATGTCATCCCCTCCGTTCCAATACGACGTAAACGATATAGCCCATCACAAACAGGACCAGCACCGCGCCAAATGCGATGAATCCTATCTGGAAGGCATCGAGCTCCTCAGGAAACTCGGGTATGAACGGTGGTTTTTTACCGACAGTTTTCGCCTGAGCGATCTTGATCCGTATGCCTGACAGCGCCTTCACCGTTGATGCAGTCACATCCATCGGGTCGATCTGATCGAACCCCGCCGTATCCTTGTGGCAGCTTTCACAGACCTTTGGTACCTCTGGCATGGCATTGCGGTGTGCATGGTGGCAAGTAACGCAGGAGGGCCCGCCTTTATTTTCAAGAAAGGCTGTGCCCATGATGCTCTTAGAGTACCGGTCGACGGACGCATTATGGCATCGGCTGCACAGGTCAAACAGTTTCCTGCCCGTCGGCTTGCCGATAAAGCCATGCGGTATCGACATTGCCTGTGACATTTTATCCGCAAATGCCTGTCCGGCAATATTTTTGATGTTCTGCACATCGACATTCGGATCTCCCCCGTGACAGAGATCACAGGTTATGCCATTCTGCTGATGGATCGAGCCTTTCCATTCCTTTACGGGTTTGCCAAGCTCAGCGTCCATAAACTCGTGGCACAGCACGCACGCCGATGGCTTCAGCTCAGCGCGTACGCTCGTTCCGAACAGTACGAGAGCCACTGCCCAGCACAGCGCAAATGCTCGTCTTGTTATCTCCATACGATCGGTCCCCGAATTTGCGCTATATCTTATTTTAGTTAAAAATCCACCTCTCCATGCAGTGGTATTTAGTTAAAGAGGTGGGTAGGTCGCGCAAGCGAGATTATTAAATCTCAGCCGTGGAAACAGAATTCGAAAAAAGGTTCTTGTACCAGATTAACACAAGAAATCACAAAGTCAACCTCCTCCATCATGTCTTGCCTTCATTGATGTCCCCATGAGCCGCAGGATAAAACATACAAAAGTGCTACAATCAAAAAAGTAGAGAAAATTGGAACCTGATTTGTTTTTTTTGGCCGTGGAGCGAGGATTCGTATCGCGTTCAGGACTATTGTTACGGGTTCTTTATTTTTAGGAATTTGGTCGTATTGATCAGAGTTGATATTTTAGTCGGATTGACATTGAATACGAGAGCGCTACCATAATAATAGAAAGAAGAAAAAGGAAGAGAGAATACAGCACTTTTTTTTCGGCCTTTTTCTAAGGAGGAGGTATTGATCATGACCAGAAAGTCAATAAGGAGGACAGGATTGTTTAAGACAGTAAATATCCTGGCCGGGTTCTTTGTTCTGCTCATTACCGTGCTTTTCAGTACGTCGATTACTAACAATGTATTTGCTGCCGGAAATCATCAGGCAGGAAAGAATGACGTGCTGAGTGGGGAGGTTGTCGTTGTTGACAATCTTCACCATATGGGCATGCTGACTCTGCTATCGAGTGAAATTGGCCAGTTCCCGAACGACCAACTGAACATCTTTACGAATAAGGATACATCAGTGAAAATCTGCAATGAACGCGCATTTGAGAGAGATCTCAAAGTCAGCCGCAATGCAACAGTAACGTATCACGAAGTTCAAGGACTGCCTCTTGCCACCTCTATTTCGGAAAAGTGCTGACGGCTTGTCAGTCCTCTCAAAGGAAGGCCCCGGACTTTTTTGGGGCCTTTCTTGTGTGTGAGAAAGTCTGACTCGATTATCCCTCATCATCAGTATTTCGCCAATTCCCGGTGTAATGGCTCTATCGTCGCAAAGGCAGCGAGCGTCTCGGGCAATTATCGAACCAGGGACTGCAAAAAGCCACCTGTACTCCAGCGTATGGCAAAGTTTCCCGAGATCAGCGAACTTTTAAAAAGGTGTTTAGCGGCAATAATAAACAGTGGCGCAGCGGCCAGTTGCATGGTAATATCACGGCGCACTCCGAGCAGAAAGGCGTTGATTGGGAAAGGGATTGACCGGCATCCGCGAGTCAACACATTGCTAAAATCATGCAAAATAGCGTTGATAAAATTGTAAGCAGCGCTTCTGAAGATGCTCAACGCACCGTCTTTAGGGTGCTCGGCGCCATCAGCTTTTCCCATTTCCTGAACGATATGATCCAGTCACTTATCCTTGCGATCTATCCGCTGCTCAAGGGTACGTTTCAGCTTAATTTTGCGCAGATCGGGCTGATCACGCTGACTTACCAGAGCACTGCTTCGCTGCTTCAACCCATGGTCGGGCTTTACACTGATCGTCATCCCAAGCCGTACTCCCTGGCCTTCGGCATGGGATGCACACTCGTCGGCCTCCTGATCCTGGCTGAGGCGCAAAACTACGGGATGCTGCTCGTCGCCGCCGCGATCGTGGGCACCGGTTCTTCAATCTTCCACCCCGAGTCGTCGCGCGTGGCCCGTATGGCCTCGGGTGGGCAACATGGGCTGGCCCAGTCGGTATTCCAGGTCGGTGGGAATATGGGCAGCGCGATGGGTCCACTGCTTGCTGCGTGGATCATCATCCCCCGAGGACAGCGGAGCGTCGCGTGGTTCTCGCTTGCGGCTCTCCTGGCCATCGCGGTATTGTTACAGGTTGGCCACTGGTACCGGCGGAGGCAGAAGCTTGCTGTACACGGAATGAGGCAGCATCAACGCTCGCACCCGGCATTGCCGAAGCGCACGATCATTCTGTCGATGCTGATTCTGCTGGTGCTGATCTTTTCCAAGTTCATTTATCTGTCGAGTCTCAGCAGCTATTATATTTTCTATCTGATGCACCGCTTCCACCTATCCGTGCAATCCGCGCAGATGCACCTTTTTGCATTTTTGTTTGCAGTGGCAATCGGTACGGTCATGGGTGGGCCCATTGGCGACAGAATCGGCAGAAAGCGCGTGATATGGTTCTCGATCCTGGGCGCCGCGCCCTTCGCGCTTGCCATGCCCTATGCGAATCTTGCATGGACGGGTGCCCTCTCCGTCATTATCGGGCTCATCCTGTCTTCCGCTTTCTCGGCCATTCTCGTTTTTGCGCAGGAACTCATTCCGGGAAAAGTGGGGACCGTATCCGGCCTCTTCTTCGGCCTCGCCTTCGGCATGGCCGGAATAGGCGCTGCTGTCCTCGGCAAGATTGCGGACCATTACGGCATAGAATTTGTTTATCATCTGTGCTCCTATCTCCCCCTGCTCGGAGTGTGGACTGCCTTTTTGCCCGACCTCAGACGCAGGACCGACTCATCATCTGTAGTTTAGCAGTAATCCGGTTCCAGCACTCTTCTGAACACTTTCCCTGTCTAAAGCCGTAGGGTTCTAACGGCGGTATCGGCCATCTCCTTGGCAATGAAGGTGCGTTTGCCAATCTTGATTATTGTTGATCCGTCCTTAACGGGCAAGCAGCTTTATTTAAACATGTCATGCAGATGAGGAAATTGTCAACCTAATGCCAAAACGTTGCTTATCAGGTTGCTTTAAAATAGCGTCCTATATCTCTCAGAAGAGACAACGGGGTTTTACTGCGCGGATGATAAAATTGTCAAAAGATGGTATAAGTATCAATAACCATGAAGATCATTTCTCTTATTGCAATAGTCACTCTATGGGTCATTCCCAGCAATGCATGGTGCGCCAAAGAATACAAGTATGGCAAGCAGAATGAAGTTTTGGGAAGTTTAGGGCAGTATACCGTTAATGATCAGGAATCCTTATACGAAATAGCAAGGTCATTTAAAACGGGGTACAACGGGATTACTGCAGCAAATCCCGGCGTTGACCCCTATGTTCCCGGAAAAGGAACGCAACTCATTCTCCCTACCTCATGGATACTTCCCGATGCGCCGCGAGGCAAGGGCTTAGTTATAAACATCTCAGAAATGCGACTTTATTATTTTTTCCGTCGGCATGGCATGCGGAGGGTAAGAACATATCCCATAGGAATTGGCGATGAGGGGGCAGACACGCCTCTCGGGACATTTCGGGTGATCGAGAAGATTAAGCATCCTGCTTGGTATGTGCCTGCTTCCATCAGAAAGGAAAAACCAGAGCTTCCCGAAGTGGTGCCTCCAGGTCCGAATAATCCCATGGGTGCCTATGCGCTGCGGCTTTCGCTCAAAACCATTCTTATCCATGGTACGGATATACCATGGGGAATTGGGCGGAGGGTAAGCCATGGATGCCTCCGGCTGTATCCCGAGGACATTAAAGAACTCTTTCATATTGTCCCTATCAACACGAAGGTGACCATCGTAGACCAACCGGTGAAGTTTGGTTTTAAGCGAGGTAAAATCTATGTAGAAGTGCATGAAGATCCGGAGCGGAAAAATTACGATTATCTAGGTGAGACCATGAGTCTGTTAAAACAAAAAAGATTACTTGACCGCGTTGATATAAATAAGCTTCGTGCTGCGGTGAGTGAAATGCGGGGATTCCCGGTGGATGTTTCCACGGAAATAAAGCGGGGCCCGACAGCAACCAGCATCCACCAAGATATCAAAACTGATTGAACAAAAAGAGTCGCTGATCCGACAAAAGATAACGTTGCATATTCATTGAAAACTTTTAAGAGAGAGCGGAAAGCAAGTAAGTAGGCTATGCATACACGATGATACGATTCACGGCCAATAGTGCTTGACTCCGTCGGCGAGTGATCATGACAGCAGACAAAGAACTCAATCTTGAAGAAAAAATACACGAGACGGGCCTTGAGCTTTTTTCCGCGATAAGGGAAGCCCCACCGGTGTTTGACGTCAAGAGGTGGACCGGCAGTATCATGGATTGGTCCATGAAGCACGAGGATTTCAAGATCAGGCTCTTTCGGTTCATCGATGTGCTGCCGTCGCTCAGGACCGACGAGCAGGTTGTCCGCATGCTGCAGGAGTATTTCTCCGACGAGAGCGATGTGCCGAGGTTCATCAGTGCCGGCATCGGCATGCTCGTCGGGAAAGCGCTTGTTCCCGCCATTGCCGGCCCGGTGATCAGAAAAAGCATTGAGTCCATGGCTCTGCAGTTCATCGCAGGAAAGGACGCCAAGGGCATCAAGAATGCTATCAACACGCTGAGGAAAGAGGGCAGCCGTTTCAGTATTGATCTTTTGGGCGAGGCGGTTGTGAGCGACAAGGAGGCTGCGGAGTACGCGCACCGCTATCTGGCGCTTTTGGATTTCATCCATGAGAGCTTCGCGGATGAAGCTGGTCCGGATGTGTCGATCAAGGTCTCTTCGCTGGATTCCCGGCTTGACCCCCTTGACAGGGAAGGTTCCATCGTCAGAAGCGGTGAGCATCTTCGGCCGATTCTCCGAAAAGCAAAAGCGCTCGGCATATCGGTTACTTTTGATATGGAGCAGTATTATGATAAAGACCTCGCCATTGCAATTTTTAAAAGCATTCTTGGGGAAGAGGAATTCAGAGAGCTTCCGACGGCAGGTATAGCGCTCCAGGCATATCTTAAGGACACGGAACAGGATATTTTGGCCTTGACAAAATGGGCGCGGGGACAATCGAGGAAGATCATAATCCGCCTCGTAAAAGGCGCCTACTGGGACTATGAAGTTGTCGTGAACCGGCAGAAGGGTTGGCCCGTGCCGGTCTTCTTGAACAAGCAGGAAACCGACCTTAACTTTGAACGACTCACGCGGCTGCTCTTCGAAAACCTCGACGCAGTCCGTCCCGCAATTGCCACGCATAATTTAAGAAGCATCAGCCACGCAATTGCTCTAGTCGACGTGCTGAACATTCCCAAGCAGGACTTCGAATTTCAGATACTCTACGGCATGGCTGATGCCGTCCGCTTAGCGCTGCATGAACGCGGGCTTAACGTGCGGACGTATACTCCTGTCGGGGAATTGATCCCGGGCATGGCTTACCTGGTCCGACGGCTTCTGGAAAACACGTCTAACGAGTCTTTCCTCAGAAAATCCTTTAGCGAGAAGATTGCCTTTGACGAACTGATCGCGGCCCCCCAAGCACCTCGAAGGGCCTCCGAAGAGAAGGCACCGGACAACGCCTTTCGGAACGAACCTCTTATTGACTTCTCCATTTACGTGAATAGAGGAAAGATGACTGAGGCGCTCCGGGCCGCCAAAGAGAACCGGAATCGCGAGTATCCGCTCCTTATCGGCGACCGTGAGGTCACGACGGAGCGGAAAATCCTGTCATATAATCCGGCAAGTTCCCGGGACATCGTGAGAACGGTATTCTCGGCAGGGATACCGGAGGCCGATACAGCGATTGCCGAAGCCCACAAAGCAGCCGTATCGTGGCGAAGGGTTGAGCCTGAAAAGAGGGCAGCATATCTTTTCAAGGCAGCCGAAACCATGCGAAAACAGCGTTTTGAGCTTGCGGCTCTGGAGGTCCTCGAGGTCGGGAAAACATGGATTGACGCGGACGGCGACGTGTGCGAAGCGATCGATTATCTCGAATATTATGGCCGGGAGATTAAGCGGTTCGCCGGCAAGAAAGTCCTCCAGGAGTATCCGGGCGAGAGCAATGAATACTTATACCAGCCAAAAGGGGTTGGTGTCGTCATAGCCCCCTGGAATTTTCCCCTGGCGATTGCGATGGGAATGGTCTCTGCGGCCATAGTGACCGGGAACTGCGTACTTTTCAAACCTTCAGGCCTTTCGCCGGTCCTTGGATACAAACTTGCCGAGACGTTGATGTCCGTGGGCCTCCCTGCGGGCGTGCTTCAATTTCTTCCGGGACCGGGGAGCGAAGTAGGAGACTATCTTGTTTCACATCCTGCCATCGATTTCATCTCTTTTACCGGGTCTAAAGATGTCGGCCTCAGGATTGTACAACAGGCAGGGGAGACGAAGCCCAGTCAACGCAATGTGAAAAAGGTAATTGCTGAAATGGGAGGAAAAAATGCGATCATTGTGGATGAGACTGCCGATCTTGACGAGGCGGTGAAAGGCATCATTGAATCGGCCTTCGGATACCAGGGGCAGAAATGTTCAGCTTGTTCTCGCGTGATTGTCGTTGGAGAAATATTCGACATCCTTTGCAATCGCCTCGTAGATGCGGCTGATAGCCTTCGGATCGGCCCGCCTGAAGACCCGGCCAATATTCTCGGGCCTATCATTGATGATGCTGCGCTTAAAAAGGTCCAGGCATACATAGAGCTCGGAAAAAGGGAAGGAAAAGCGGTCCTTGAAAAAAAAGCATCTTCCTCTGGATATTTCGTGGGCCCCGCCATCTTCATTAACGCGCCTCCACGGTCCCGCATTGCGACTGAGGAGATTTTTGGGCCCGTGCTTACGATCATGAGGGCAAAAAATCTCGATGAGGCGATCGGAATGGCCACTGAAAGCGTCTATGCACTTACCGGAGGCCTCTTTTCGCGTAGCCCTGCTGCAATACAGAAGGCGAAAGAGGAATTCAATGTTGGCAACCTTTATATCAACAGGAAGATTACAGGAGCGCTTGTGGGAAGACAGCCGTTCGGGGGATTCGGCATGTCTGGAGTGGGATCAAAAACCGGTGGACCGGATTACCTTCTCCAGTTCATGAATCCCGTAAGTATAAGTGAAAATACGCTCAGAAGGGGATTCGCGCCTTTTCGAAGAGATTAAGTGCAGACTAGAAACGCCTCCGTCACTTTGCGAGCGGTCTCTCCGATGATTTCGATATTGCGTTCGACTGCGTCACGTAGCACCTCGTTTTCAACGAACTCCTCCTGTTTTATTCCTTAACAAAACGGCGTACTTTCTCTGCTGCTTGAAACATGTCCAGAAGATATGCGGCATCCCGTTCATTAGGCCGCATACAGGACCTCCTTCGTCGTGAGGGTCGAGTGTTTACGGAAAGCAATGGGAATCCACACTACGTTACAAATACCCCAAAAAATGAAGTTCCCAGTGGGTATTTATAGTTTTGTTGAAGACAAGGATAAGAGCCAAAGATATTTCTACATCGTTTGTAAGTCAAACTAGTCCTTTAAAAACAATATATTATAGCAAGTAACGGCGATTACAGATCGGTATAAATTCAAGCCTAATGAGCCGGTGAAAAATTGAAGCATCTTATTGATTTTGAATGAAACCATCATGTTAACCGCCGTTTTTAGGCTTAAGGAATCTAACAACCCATTCCCCAAGACGCTTGCCTGTAGAATAACGGCACACCTTAAGAGTGATATTATTATAGTGACGGTGGAATGAGACAACAGAGACTTATTCAGGCGTTCCCCTCATGAGAACGCGTTATAAAAAAATACCTATATGTGCTCACTACCTGTCAAAGTCGGATTCCGCGAAAAGATTTTCCTTGAAGTCATCAGTCTTGATGACATCGAAACAAGGGATATCGTAAGTCTCCCAGGGAGGGGAGCTTCGTATTGTTAAGTGGCTTCCCTTTAGTTAGCGCGGATGCGGCCAGGAAGCTACCTGCAGGGGAGCGAAGTGTGAGGTAAAGAGCTATTTCCGATGCTTATTAACCGTCTCATAATAGTATTGACATAATCTTGCATCTGTGGTATAGTTATTTTCATGAAGAAAAAAGCAGATGCGAGAAATCTTGACCATAAAACTCTGACTGAGCTCAGAAAGCGTGCGGTAAATAGTGTCCAGGAAGGACAAAGCCCCGAACTGGTGGCCAAAGCCCTGGGTATAAATCGCGTCACCATCTATGGCTGGTTGGCACGATATCGAAACGGGGGCTGGGGTGCTCTTGATGCCAACAAACGAGGCGGTCGCCCGCCAAAAATGGATGCTAAGGCTATAGAATGGGTTTATCGTACTGTGACCACGAAAAATCCGCTTCAGTTGAAGTTTACCTATGCCCTGTGGACAGCGAAGATCATTGGGCAGGTAATATATAAGCGATTTGGTATGAGATTGAGCAAAGCATCCGTTTGTCGTTTGCTGGGACAGTTGGGATTGACTCCACAGCGTCCTGTTTGGCGTGCCTATCAGCAAAAGCCGGCAGCGGTTCAGGAGTGGCTGGAGAAGGAGTATCCTCGGATACGAAGCATGGCGCGTCGCATGAAGGCTCAAATCTTCTTTGGAGATGAAGCTGGCGTTCGCTCTGATCATCATGCGGGCACCACTTGGGCCATGAAGGGTGAGACCCCGATTGTGAGCAGCACAGGAGCGCGCTTCGGATTGAATATGATTTCGGCTGTTAGTGCACAAGGCGAATTTAGGTTCATGGTAGTCAAAGGTCGCGTAGCGTCGCAGCAATTTATTGAATTCATAAAGCGGCTTATTCAAGGCAGCAAACGGATGATATTTCTCATCGTTGATGGTCATCCGTCACACAAGTCTCGCAAGGTTTCTAACTATATTGAAACCATTAAGGAAAAGTTTCGTCTGTTCTTTTTACCGCCGTATTCTCCAGAGCTGAATCCCGATGAGAGAGTCTGGAATGACCTGAAGAACAATGCAGTTGGTCGTCAGGCAATTAGTTCACCGGAACAATTACATGGTGCAGTAGTCAGTCATTTGAGGTTTATCCAAAAGTCTCCTGATCGTGTGCGCGCTTACTTTAATAACGAAACAACAAAGTATGCGGCATAATTAGTGTTAATACTATTATGAGACGATTAATAGTGGTTGCGATTGCAGCCTTTCAGAAGGGATGGTCGGATGAAAATGGAAAAGCGATCGTTTAAAGTAGAGGAACGATTTTGCGAAGAATGCGCCATGGCGTTGAGAAGGTTCATCGGCCATATGGATGGAATCGAGTCGATTGACGTTGAAAACAAAATGATCGCGGTTGTTTTTAATCCGTCAAAGATGCCCGAAGAAAAGCTTGACAGGATTACAAAAGACAGCTTGGAAAAGCTCGGCCATACGTTGATAAAGTAATGGCCTTTGAGCGGGCAGATATGTAGCCAGGATCCTGTGCACCGCTCGGCTAAAAAGGAGGTAGCGTGTACCGCGCTGATGCTATGAGCAGTCTTTTCGGTGTGAGCACGCTGTACTAAGAGTATGAGCTTTAAGCTCTATATTATGGAAAAGAAATTCGCGGTAATAAGGGCATGGTATGATGCAGCGCTCGTGGTTCCTGCAGGAGTCAAAACCGATTTCAGAGAAAAGCAAAGAGCCCTGGTAGTTGAGGCCATGGGCTACAACCTGGAAGAGGGGATGGGCGGTCTTTTCGATGCGTTGCTTCAAGGCGTTATTCCAGACAACGTATCACGGTTTTTGGACAGCATGATAAGGACAAGGGCGGCAAGTGATTTTACGGCTTCTCAGGCCGTGGCGTTCATTCTTGAAATAAAGAAGATCGTCCGAAAGGAGCTTGGAAGTGAGATCCTGGCCGATCTGGATATGGGCGGGGAGCTTTCAGCCTGGGATTCCGTCGTCGATGACTTAATCCTGCATGCCTTCAATATTTATGCGCAATGCCGCGAGATTGTTCTTGCTGCCAAGGCAGATGACGAAAAGCAAGAGACGCTCCGGCTTCTAAAAAAGGCCAAGCTTATCCCTGATGATGATTGACGAGGGATGGGAACATGCTTGAATAACCTATGATACTTGGCGAGGATTGACACCGCGTGGGGGGCTAATAAATGGATGGATTTTGTTCCGGCTCACGAAGTACTAGAGAACCAAAATAGTTGATGATCGCTCTATGTCATTCATTTGTCCATTGAAGTGAGGGGGAGGTGCGCGCCATGATAAAGATCAAGAGAGTTTATGAACAGCCGTCAAAGGATGACGGAAAACGCATTCTGATCGATCGGCTATGGCCGAGAGGGCTTAAAAAAGACGATGCACGGATTGATGAGTGGATAAAAGAGGTTGCCCCGAGCAATGAACTCAGGAAATGGTTCAATCATGACCCGAATAGGTGGGATGAATTCAAAAACCGGTTCTTTGCGGAACTGCAAGGGCAGGAAATGGTGGAGGGAATCATCAACGTAGCTCGGAAAGGCACCGTAATATTGCTTTTCGGATCAAAGGAAGAACGCTTCAACAATGCCGTGGCGTTGAACGAATATATCGACGCCAAAATGAAGGCACTGAAACGGGGAAAAGCGGCGTAGCAACGAAAGGACCTCGTAAATATCCATAATCAAGAATCCGTGGCAGCAGCTAAATTGTAGTTATTTTTTGCTTGCTGCCGGGCGTCCCGCGCTTGCATTTTCGAGAAAAAACCCTTGACAATAACGGCTTTATCTTATATATTCTATATTCTTTGCCGATTGGGTGACTTTCATGCTTGATTCCTTAAGTGGTAAATTAGAGTCTGTTTTCAAGAAGCTACGCGGCCGGGGAGTCCTTAAGGAAGACGACATTAGAGAGGCGCTGCGAGAGGTGCGCCTTGCGCTCCTTGAAGCTGATGTCAATTTCAAGGTCGTCAAGGACTTTATAGAGCGTATCCAGGAGCGGGCCGTTGGCAAGGAGATTCTCGACAGCCTGACTCCGGGCCAGCAGGTGATCAAGATCGTCCACGAGGAACTCGTGGCGCTTCTCGGTGGAACACAGGCAAAGCTCTATCTTTCTCCGAACCCACCGACGGTCATCATGATGGTCGGCTTGCAGGGCTCAGGCAAAACGACCACAGCAGGCAAACTGGCCAGGAATTTCAAGAAGGACGGACGAAGAGTCCTCCTGGTGCCCGCCGACACGCGGAGGCCGGCCGCCATCCAGCAGTTGGTGACCCTGGCCAGACAGATCGGCGTTGATGCCTTTGAATCAACGGACACGGATCCCGTCGTCATCTGCCGTGAAGCGGTAAAACGGGCGGCTTCGTCGCTTTATGAAGTAGTGATCATTGATACGGCCGGCCGCCTCCAGATCGACGAACCTCTCATGGAAGAACTTCGGCGAATCAAGGCTGGGGTAAAGCCCCATGAAGTCCTGTTCGTAGCTGATGCCATGACGGGTCAGGAAGCCGTAAACATCGCGACTAAGTTTAATGCTGATCTCGGGTTCGACGGAGTGGTCCTGACTAAACTCGATGGTGACGCCCGGGGTGGGGCGGCGCTTTCGGTCCGGTCCGTAACCGGCAAACCGCTGAAGTTTGTAGGCGTAGGTGAAAAGCTCGATGCCCTCGAGGCGTTCCATCCTGACCGGATGGCATCGCGCATTCTCGGCATGGGCGATGTGATGTCGCTCATCGAAAAGGCCCAGGAGACGGTCTCCCGGGAAGAAGCCCAGAAGCTCGCTACGAAGCTCAAGAAGAACTCCTTTGATCTCGATGATTTTCGCAACCAGCTGAAGCAAGTAAAGAAGCTTGGCGGGCTTGAGTCGATCATGGGCATGATCCCGGGCATGGGCAAGATGAAACTCCCGGACGCCGAGCTGAACGAGAAGGAACTGACGAAGGTTGATGCAATCATCAGTTCCATGACCGCGAAAGAACGAGCCGATTATATGGTCATTAACGGCAGCCGCCGGGCACGCATTGCGAAGGGCAGCGGAACCCAGGTCCAGGATATAAATCGCCTGCTTAAGCAGTTCGCGGAAATGCGCAAGATGATGAAATCGATGACGAGTGGCAAGATGGGGAAGATGGCCAAGATGTTCGGCGGCCGGAGGCCGTTTTAGATAAATCGGGAATCACGGGTCTCGCAAATAGGCGGAATAGACGGATGAATGCGGGTACGTAAATCCCCGGAGAATTTTTCACTCAGTGTCCGCTTGGCGGGCGGTGGTTAGCGACTTTTGAATTTCGTATCGAGATTACCAAATTGTGATTTATTAATTAGCGAAAGAGGTGAAACAATGTCAGTAAAAATCAGACTTAAAAGGATGGGGACCCACAAGAAACCCTACTACCGGCTGGTAGTGGCGGATTCCCGGTCGCCGAGAGATGGCCGTTTTATCGAGATGGTAGGGACTTATGATCCGCTCAAGAAGCCTGCGGAGATCAAGGTAGACCAGGCAAAGGCCCTCGATTGGCTCAAGAAAGGCGCTGTCCCGTCTGATACGGTAAAGACCCTGCTCTCCAAGGTCGGGGTCATGAAACAGTACGCTGAGGCAAAGCAACAATCAATTTCAGACACGCAGGCGTAAGCTACTCGCACTCGCCTAAAGGGCCATGCTCGTAACCATCGGCAAAGCGATCAAGACCTTCGGCGTCAAGGGCGAGATGAAGATCGAGCCCCTGACCGATTTCCCCGAGCGGTTCAGGGACCTGCACCGCGTATATATGGTTTCGCCGAAGGGAAATGAAATCATCTGCGACATCCAGTCGGTGCGGCATGCGGGAGGCGCAATATACCTGCTTTTTGCCGGTTATGATACTCCCGAGAAAGCCAGGGTCCTCAACGGCTGGTTTCTCAAGATCCCCGAGGCGGATACGGTCCCTCTCCCTGATGGTTCGTACTACTGGTTCGAGCTCATGGGAATGGAAGTTGTATCCGAGAGCGGGGAAAAACTCGGCGCGATTGCCGACATTTTACAAACCGGCAGCAACGATATCTATGTATTGAAGAATGGCAGGAAGGAAATCTATATTCCCGCCACGAAGGAAGTAATCAGGCAGGTTGACAAAAAAGCAAGACGGATGACTATCCGAGTGCTGGAAGGTCTGCTGGATTAGGATACGCGGTCCCTTCTCCTATGCGAAGACTGAATTTTGAGGTACTTACGCTCTTCCCCGGGATCATCGCGGGTCCGCTGAACGAGAGCATTCTCAAACGGGGCCGCGAAAAAGGGCTCCTGGAAGTCACTGTCCGGAACATCCGGGATTATGCCGATGACAAGCATAAAACCGCCGATGACAGTCCCTACGGCGGGGGGGCGGGCATGGTGCTCAAGCCCGACCCCATCTTCAAAGCCTTCGAGGCGATGAAGGCCGACCATCAGGGAGAAGAGTTTCTCGTGATCCTGCTCTCTCCCCAGGGCAGGGTCCTGAATCAGCGCAGGGCGGAACAGCTTTCCGAGGAGAAACGCCGGATTGTTCTCCTCTGCGGGCACTATGAAGCCATCGACGAGCGGGTCATAGAGGCCCTCGTGGACGAGGAGCTCTCGATCGGCGACTATGTCCTGACTGGCGGCGAGCTTGCCGCACTTGTGGTGATCGATGCGGCGGCCCGGCTTCTGCCCGGCGTTCTGGGCGACGAAGAGTCAGCGTACCGGGATTCCTTCGGGGATGGTTTGCTTGATCATCCCCATTATACGCGGCCCGCTGAGTTCCGGGGCAGGATGGTGCCGGATGTGCTGCTCTCGGGCAATCATGCCGAAATCGAGAAGTGGCGGCGGCGCGAGGCGCTCAAGGCTACGCTTTTAAAAAGGCCCGAACTTCTCGCAACTGCGGACCTTACCGACGAGGACCGGGAGATACTTGCTGAGCTAAGAATATCGGGGAATTAGACGACGAACATTGAAATATCAATTCAGTTTTGGACTGTTAAGGGAGGTTTACCGTGGACATCATACAATCTTTGGAAAAGGCGCAGTTGAAAGAAGGGATCCTGAATTTCCGCGTGGGTGACACCATCCGCGTTCATGCGAAGGTCGTCGAAGGCGACAAGGAGAGAATCCAGGTATTCGAGGGAGTCGTGATCGGCCGTCAGGGTGCGGGCTCGCGCGAAATCGTCCGCGTCAGGAAGCTTTCCTACGGGGTCGGTGTTGAGCGGCTTTTCCCGCTCCATTCGCCCATGATTGACAAGATCGAGATCGCCAAGGAAGGTAAGGTCCGCAGGGCCAAGCTTTACTTCCTCCGCGAACTGCGAGGCAAGGCGGCCAGGATCAAGGAAAAGGAACGGGCACTTGCTTCAGTGGCAGGCGCCACGCAGACGGAAGCGGCGGAACAGCAGAAGTCTTAAACCGGCTAAAACAACAAAACCCCAGGCGCAAAGGAATGTCAAGTGACGCCTCTTCCTAGAAGCGGAAACCATTTGGCATTCTTTTTTTCTCTTTAAAACATGCTATCGGGCTTTAGGCTTTGTGAATCTTTTTATTCAGTGAGGTCCCTATGCCCCGTGGCCGGCACCGCCAGCGGGATGCCCAGCTAGACCGCGACGACCTGTTTTCCGGAGAGCTTCTTTGCGATCCACTCTTGTTCGAGCGGAAGGCGCGGGAAGCGGGTTTTTCCCGCATTGCGGGACTCGATGAAGCTGGCAGGGGGCCGCTTGCGGGACCAGTGGCCGCCGCCGTCGTGGTGCTTCCCGACGGGCTCCTGATACCGGGGCTCACCGACTCCAAGCAGGTTTCAGAAAGAGAACGGAACCGGCTCTTTGAAGTGATTCGGGAAAAGGCGGTATGCTTCGGCGTCGGAATCGCTGACGAACGGACCATTGACGACGTGAACATTCTCCAGGCGACTATAATTGCCATGGAACGCGCTCTTTCGCAGCTTGCCCCACCGCCGGACTACCTGCTAATCGATGCCCTCACTCTCCCGCGCGTTTCACTTCCGCAAAATGGAATTGTTAAGGGAGACTGCCGCAGCCACAGCATTGCGGCTGCATCAATTCTCGCCAAGGTTACGAGGGACCGGATGATGCTAGAGCTGCATGAGCAATATCCCCGGTACAATTTCAAGAGGCACAAGGGATACGGGACCCGCGAACACCTTGAACTTCTCCAGAAGTACGGTCCCTGCGAGGCGCACCGCAGGACCTTCAACCCAGTTGCGCGGATGCTTGCTGGAGCGCAGCTTTGAGCCTGAGCCGCAAGCCGCTCAGGACGGATCCCTAGTTGCCAGCGATTGCACTAAGTGGTATATTGATCTTGCCCCGTTCATCCGCTCTTGATGAAAAATACCAGTGGTAACGAAATCATATAAAATAGGCCTGGTCAGTCTTGGCTGTCCCAAAAACCAGGTTGATGCCGAGCAGATGCTCGGTGTGCTGGCCGGCTCCGGATTCGAGATCACGCCGGACCAGCAGGACGCCGACGTGATCGTGGTGAACACCTGCGGGTTTATCGAGTCAGCCAAGGAGGAATCCATCGAAGCTATCCTTGACGCAGCCAGGATGAAGCAGACAGGCCGGTGCACAAAGGTCATCATCTCCGGCTGCCTCGCGCAGCGGTACAAGGAAGACTTATTGAAGGAAATGCCGGAGGCCGACGCAGTGGTGGGCACCGCCGAGATCGGCAGAATCGGGGAGATCTGTAAAGAGGCGCTTGGTGGAAAGGAACATCTGCTCAAGGTCGCTGCTCCCGCCATGGTTTACGGTCTTCCGCGCTTGAGCACCACGCCGCGCCATTACCGCTATCTCAAGATCGCCGAAGGATGCAGCAACCGGTGCTCTTACTGTGCCATCCCGATCATCCGGGGGAATTTCAGGAGCAGGCCTTTTGCGTCGATTCTGGACGAGGCGCGGAGCCTCGCGGACGAAGGAGCGAAGGAACTCATCCTCCTGGCGCAGGATTCAACGGCCTATCGCGATAGTGAGGCGGACCTCCCCATACTGCTCCAGGCGCTGGCGCGGGTGCCGGGCATCGAATGGGTACGGCTCATGTATGCTTATCCGGGCAGGATAAGCGATGCGCTCATGCGGGTCATGGCCGATGAGGAAAAGATATGCAAATATCTCGATATTCCGATCCAGCATTTTGATGACAAGGTGCTCAAAGCCATGAACCGGCGCGGTGATTCTCGTGACATCCGCACAACCATTGAGCAGCTGCGAAAACGCATTCCCGGGATCGCGCTTCGCACCTCGCTTATCGTAGGGTTTCCCGGCGAAACCGGGGCCGCGTTCAAGCGCCTTCTCTCGTTCATAAAGGAAACTGAATTCGAGCACCTCGGGGTTTTCACCTATTCTCCGGAAGAGGGAACGGCGGCATATGATCTGAAAACGGAAGTCTCCGCGGAAATTGCCGCAGAGCGGTTCCAGACAATAATGCGAACGCAGGCAAAAATATCGTTCAGGAAAAACCAGTCGCTCATCGGTTCCCGCAAGCGGGTGCTCATTGACGGAATGGAGGACATGGCCCTCATCGGCAGGCTTTCGACACAGGCGCCCGAAATCGACGGCATGGTGTACCTGTCCGAAACCGAGGCGGCTCCGGGGGATTTTGTCGATATTACCATCAAGGATGCCACGGAGTACGATCTAGTGGGAAGCAGTGAGGCTCTGTAGGCAGAAGGTAGTCAGGCAAGGGAAGATTCACATATACGAGATGAGGGACTGGCTGGCGATTGTCATCAATCTGAGGCATTGCCTCGTTAAACGATAAAAAAGAACACCGAAAGGGAATTTATGGATACCAACAATCAGGCAGCGCAGATACCGGACAATGAAGAAAATTTTGCGGATATGTTCGAGAAAAGTTTTAAAAAGCAAGGCAAGCTTGAACCCGGCCAGAAAGTTGAAACAGTCATCGTTAAGATCTCATCGGAATGGATATTCCTTGATCTGGGTGGGAAAGGCGAAGGTTACCTGGATAAGAAAGAGATGCTTGATGAGGCCGGGACCCTGAAGGTCAAGGAGGGCGATAGCATTACGGCCTACTTCGTATCCGCAGGAAATAACGAAATGCATTTCACCACCAAAATCGGGACAGGACCGGGAAAGCAGAGCCAGCTTGAAGATGCCTGGAAGAGCGGCATACCCGTGGATGGGACGGTGGTAAAGGAGATGAAGGGCGGGTTCGAGATAAAGATAGCGGGCAGCGTTCGTGCATTCTGTCCTTTCTCTCAGATGGGATTGCGGCGCGACGAACAGCAGGCCCTCTATATCGGCAAGACCCTGTCGTTCAACATCATCGAATTCAGCGAAGGGGGTAGGAATATCGTGGTCTCCCGAAGAGCGATTCTTGATAACGAGCGCCGAAACAAGTATGCGGTATTGAAGGAGACGCTGAAAGAGGGAGCGAAGGTGACTGGGACTGTGACCTCGATCCAGAAATTCGGCGCCTTTGTGGATATCGGCGGAATCGAGGGTCTGTTGCCTGTCTCCGAGATTGCCTGGACCAGGACTGAAAAGGTGAGCGACATCCTGTCTGTAGGCCAGACTGTCGAGGTGATCATCAAGAGGCTCGACTGGGACAACCGGAAGTTCTCCTTCAGCTTGAAAGACGCGATGCCCGATCCCTGGGAGCGTATAGTCGAAACTTTTCCGATCGGATCCTTTCATGCCGGGACGGTTTCACGTCTTGCCCCCTTCGGAGCTTTCGTAACTCTGAAAGAGGGAGTGGATGGACTCATTCATATTTCGAAGTTAGGTGCCGGCAAAAGGATTAACCATCCGCGCGAAGTGGTTAAGGAGGGGCAAGCTGTCGAAGTGAAGGTGGAGGCTGTGGACGCTGGCCAGAGAAGACTGTCTTTGTCCCTTGCCGAGATCAGCCGTGCGGAAGCGGAAGAGGCCGCTACGATAAAGGAGTATAATCAGCAGTCAAAAGACGCGCCGCAGAACATGGGGTCCTTAGGCGACATTCTGAAAGCGAAATTGCCTCATCAGGAGAAAGAGTAAATATTTTCGCTGGTGTCAGTTGTGTCGCTGCACCCGAATTTGTCACCACAAAAAATGCGGCCTTTGATGGTGGAGTTATCCATGAAATCCCTGGTGATGAACAACATCATTATTATGGCCGGACGATAGCCGCTGCCTTACTCGAACCAACGTTTCTACCGAATTTCCCGCCACAAGCCGGCAATGAGCGCGTTCCATGTCGCGTTTTCGCTATTGCCAAGCAGTGTAACCAGCCGATGCCTGTTATGACAACATTAGCTTTCATTGGGCGCAGTATAGGGTTTTTTTCGGGCATGTTCGAGAGCGATTTGAACAATCATCGAGAAATCATGGATTAAGCGATGAAATCAGTTTGACAATGCAACAGGTTGTGCTATAGTATAGAATACTTAAGAGAAACAGGCATTTAAAATCCGAGAGGGGGGGTTGAGATGAAAAAGACCGATCTGCTAGCTATGGTAATAGATGAGCTCAAAGCCCTTGCCAATAAAATGAAGATAGTTTTGCCTGTCAGGGCGAAAAAAGCTGAAATAATTGATTCGCTTATGACCACCGCCAGCGCCGGGAAAAAAGCAGCTGCAAAAAATACAAAGGTGAAAAAATCTACCGCCGAAAAAGCGATGGCGCAGAAGGTAGTGAAGAGCAACCCCTCGGCAAAAAAAGCTGCGCCCGCGAAAACAACCTCCAAATCAGCGGTGAAAGCAAAACAGTCCACGGTAAAGAAACCAAATGCTGCAGTGAGTAAAACTACTGCTCCTGATAGGACGCTGGGTCGCGGTCTTCCTGACCCGATCTATCCGGTCCATGATTGGAAGATACCGCCGAAGGCCGAAGAACCTCTTCTTGCCCACGAGCGCGCTGTTCAGTCGAAGTATTATACCGGATCGGAAGGCCAGCAGGCAGCTGCGGAGTCCGGTGTACTGCCTCAGGGATACGGGGAAGACAGGATTGTTCTGATAGTGCGGGATCCTTTCGTGGTTCATGCTTACTGGGAAGCGACAACGGCGCGTCTTGAGCATGAAAAAGCCTGGTTCAGCTGGGGAAGCAAACTCTTCATCCGGATTTTTGACGTCACAGGTGTGCAGTTTGACGGCAGAAATGCCATCGGCTATTTCGATCAGGAAGTGAACGAACAGACTGGAAGCTGGTATTTCGATCTCGGACGTCCCGGCCATTCGTTTTGCGCTGATCTCGGGCTGCTCTCGCCGGAGGGACGTTTTTTGTCCTTGGTGCGGTCCAATTACATAACCATACCCCGGGACGGAGTGTCCGAGGTGGTTGACGAAGAATGGATGCTTGCGGATGAGGAATTCTGGAAACTTTACAATTATCCGGAGGGATTTCAGGGCGGGCTTTCATCGCCCCGGCGTGGACCCCAGGAATGGGAAATGATGAAGCGCCGGCGGCTTCAAGAAATGTCCTCGCCCGGTCTTGCTGCGCGGGATCGGGCCAAGGCCCGGAGGAAGTAGCCCCATGATAAGCGCGGTCAACTCGAGTGAGGGGTGATGCGCGCCGCGAACCGAAAATTATAAAGTCCATCCGGTCCCGGGTGGACTTTTTCTTTGTCTGAGCCCGAGGTTTGATGAAAAAAACGGTAAAAGGCATTGCACGGCCCGTAGCCGGGGAAACAGCCGGTGGGGGTCGTTCAGCTCTTGCAGCGGGCAGGGAACGGGGTTATCTTGCGCTCGTCCTGCACGGCCACTTGCCCTTTGTGCGGCACCCGGAACACGATCGGTTTCTGGAAGAGGACTGGCTGTATGAGGCCATCACGGAGACTTACATCCCGCTTATCAATGTGTTCGAAGGACTGGTGCGGGATGGCGTGGATTTCCGCCTGACCATGAGCCTTACGCCCACACTTATCTCCCTGCTCATTGACCCGCTGCTGCAGCAACGATACCTCAGACATATCGGCAAACTCATAAAGCTTGCGGATCAGGAACTCGAGCGCACGAAAAAGGAGCCGGAATTCCATTCTCTTGCTGCGATGTATCGCGAGCTTTTCACGAACGCGCGTGCGGTCTTCGAGGACCAGTACGGCTGCAATCTCGTGAAAGCATTCCGGAAATTCCAGGACCTGGGGAAGCTCGAAATCATCACCTCAGCCGCCACTCATGCTTTCCTGCCGCTTGTGGTAAACCCTAAGGCCGTGCGGGCGCAGGTCATGGTCGCCGTCGACTTTCACCAGAAACACTTTGGACGTCTGCCGGAAGGCATCTGGCTGCCGGAATGCGGATATTACGAGGGGCTCGAGGTGATCCTGAAAGAGGCTGGCATCCGCTATTTTTTTACTGATGCCCATGGTTTGTTCCACGCTACGCCGCGCCCCAAATACGGCGTGTACGCGCCTATCATCTGCCCGTCGGGCGTGGCGGCGTTTGGCAGGGACATTGAATCGTCGCGACAGGTTTGGAGCTCCATCGATGGCTATCCCGGCGATTATCACTACCGGGATTTTTATCGTGACGTCGGTTTTGACCTCGATTTCGACTATTTGAAACACTTTCTCCATTCCGACGGCCTGCGCACGAACCTCGGAATCAAGTACTTCCGAATCACCGGGCAGTCGGACCACAAGGAACCCTATTCCCGCCAGGCGGCGATCGACCGAGCGGCGATGCATGCGGGCAATTTTCTTTCCAACCGGGAGAAGCAGATCGAATGGCTCTCCGGACTTTTCCAGGGCCGGAAGCCGATAATCACGGCGCCGTATGACGCAGAGCTCTTCGGCCACTGGTGGTTCGAGGGGCCGGAGTGGATCAACTTCCTGATCCGAAAAACCTTTTTCGACCAGGGCACCGTGCGCCTGATTACGCCGATGGAGTACCTTGCGGAAAATCCCGAATGCCAAGTCGCGGCGCCCGCGGGATCGAGCTGGGGACACATGGGTTACGCCGAGGTCTGGCTGGACGGTTCGAATGACTGGATCTATCCCCACCTGCATAAGGCCGCGGACCGCATGATCGAGCTGGCGCAGGCATATCCGCGGGCCAAAGGCCTTATCCGGCGGGCGCTGAACCAGGCGGCGCGCGAACTACTTCTGGCGCAGAGCTCTGACTGGGCATTTATCATGAAGGCCGGTAGCCACGTGGATTACGCCGTCGGTCGAACGAAGGAGCATATTGCCAGATTCATCCGTCTCTACCAGGATATCAAGGGAAACTGTGTTGACGAAGCATGGCTCGGCGATATAGAATACAAGGATAATGTATTCCCCGATATCAACTACACCGTCTATGCTTAAACCGTCAGTCCTGAAGGAGCTTGCGAAGATTGTCGGTCCTGCGAACCTTCTGACCTCACCCGAAGAGCTTACCGTCTATTCCTACGATGCAACGGGCCGGGAATCGCTCCCTTGGGCAGTGGCGCGCCCTGTACATGCCGATGAGGTTTCGCGTATACTCATCCTTGCCAACCACGAGCGCTTTCCCGTTGTGCCACGCGGTGCGGGCACCGGCATGTCGGGAGGTTCCGTGCCGGCGCAGGGCGGCGTGGTGCTCTCCTTCGAGCGGATGAACAGGATTATTGAGATCAATGAAGAGGATTTTCTTGCAGTCGTGGAGCCCGGCGTCGTGACGGCCGAGCTCCAGCAGGCAGTAGAAGCAAAGGGCCTCTTTTACCCTCCCGATCCCGCGAGCCACCAGTTCTGCACTATCGGAGGAAATGTGGCTGAATGCGCCGGCGGCCTCCGTGCAGTCAAGTATGGCGTGACCAAAGATTACGTGCTCGGGCTCGAAGTCGTGCTGCCGACGGGTGAGATCATCAACACTGGCGCGCGAACCGTCAAGAGCGTGGCAGGGTACGACTTGACCAAGCTCATCGTAGGGTCGGAAGGGACTCTTGGCGTGGTCACGAAGATCACTGTCAGGCTTCTGCCTTTGCCCGAGAGTGTCAGGACGTTGGCGGCGTTCTTTAAGAGTGTGGATGAGGCGGCCCGTGCCGCCTCAAGAATCCTGGCAAACAGAATCATGCCACGAGCGCTCGAACTGGTTGACCAGGCGGCGCTCCGCGCGGTTGAGACCTATCTGAAGCACGATTTTTCCGAAGGAGCGAAGGCCATGCTGCTGGCGGAAGTCGACGGGCCTCCCGAGTCCACTGCACGCGAGGGCAAACGCGTTGCAGATAGTATGATGCAAGCAGGCGCCATACGAGTCGATCTTGCCGATGCTCCGGCCGATCGGGAGCGTCTCTGGAAAGCACGACGCTCGATCTCTCCAGCGCTTTATACCATCAAGCCGAAAAAACTGAATGAGGACATCGTGGTGCCGAGGAGCAGGATTGCCGATATCTTGCGGGATATAGATGAGATCGCGAAGAAGCACAATCTCCTGATCGTGAACTTCGGCCATGCCGGCGACGGGAATATCCATACCAATATCATGATTGATGACGCTGACCTGCCGCGGGCTGAGGCTGCGGTGAAGGAGATTTTTGAGGCTACACTCCGCCTGGGAGGGAGCATCAGCGGAGAACACGGGATCGGCCTGACAAAGGCTGTCTATCTTCCCCTGGAAGCCGGACCGGGTGCGCTTGCCGCGATGCAGCGGATCAAACAGGCCTTTGACCCGAATAATATTCTGAACCCGGGAAAGATATTCCCGGAGCCTCGCTGACGTCTGAAGATAACGTTCTTGGCAGATTGGGAAAGCGCGCTGACTTTGAGACCGCTGTACTACTGAATAGGCCGGTAAATGACGAAAAACGAGATAAGAAAGAAAACCAAACCGAAATCCGTTGAAGACCGGCCTGTCCTGCTCATCGCTGATCAGGAAGGGGAGATATACGACGAGCCCCGCTATATCGCGGGCGGGATGTCGGGTGGTGATTTCCTTCCGCTGTCGGCTGATGATCTGATACCGCTGCCCGAGGGGAGCAGGTTTTTCTTCATTCCCAAAGGACGGCCCATCGGGTTCAATAAAAAGGGCGGGGCAGTCGTCGTGGACGGTGCCTATGCGGTGTCGGCCTTCCTGCCGCCCGGATATACGAGAACGTATCTGCCTGCTTACGAAGAGTTTCAACCGGACCCACTGCTCCCACTCTGGTCTTATACCGCTGTCGCATGGTACAAAGGTGCTTTTTACGCGGCAGCGGTACAGGTCGCCTGGATGAAGAAGGCTGACCCGCGGCTGCACGATGACAACATGATTGGGCCGCTTGTGAAGAAGAAGCTTGCTGCCTGTCCGAAGAACAGACTCCTGAAGCACCTCGAAAAGTGCGCCATGTTCTACCACTGCTTCGCCGCAAAGAACATCTTTGTGGGCCGCTGGGAGGCGCCGCTTCCCTCGTCTCCCTCCTGCAATGCACGCTGCATCGGCTGCCTGTCGCTCCAGGAGGGCGAGTGCCCGTCGTCCCAGGACCGCATCCAATTCGTTCCCACGCCTGAAGAGATTGCCGAGGCCGCGGTCCCCCATCTCGAGAACGCGGAGGACGCTATCGTGAGCTTTGGCCAGGGTTGTGAAGGCGAACCGCTCATGCAGTCGAAGACGCTTGTGAAAGCGGTGAAACTCATGCGTGATGCCACTTCGCGGGGTATTGTGAATCTGAATACCAATGGATTTTCTCCGGACAGGATCAAAGCCGTGCGCAACGCAGGCCTTGACAGCATCAGGATCAGCATGAATTCTGCTGACCGGGAACGCTATCATGAATACTACCGGCCCAAGGGGTATGCGTTCGAAGACGTGATGGATTCAGTCAAAGTGGCGAAGAAGATCGGTCTTTTCACGAGCATCAATTATCTTGTGTTCCCGGGATACACGGACCGCGAGGAGGAAGTGGAAAAACTGAAAACGCTTATCGCCGATACCGGAATCGACCAGGTGCAGATGAGGAATCTGTCGCTCGACCCTGCGCTCTACATGCAAGCAGTGAAGAGGCCCCGTGGAAAAGCGATGGGAGTAAAAAACCTTGTCCTGGCACTGAAAGAAGAGTTCCCGGGTCTAACGATCGGCTATTTTAATCTGCCAGAAGCGGACATCAAAAAGGGGAAGACAAAGTCGGCAATATAATCCGGCTCTTCGGCTTGCGTGGTTGGTCAAGTCCATATTAATGTCGAACAGGATGCGGTATTTCTCCTCGCGCTATTTCCAGTAACCTGCCATAAGCACTTTCGCATCATCCTTCGGATAATATTCCCCAAAATACCGCGCGCTTGCTGAGTGGAGGTTGATTTTTTCTTAATGCACATCCACGGGCGGTGCACCTGCAGCCGGAGCTGCCCGCTGCATTATGAAGACCAGCGGAAGCACACAGAGGATGAGTACGCAGATGGTGAGAAATGCATCGTTGAAGGCAAGGCTCCTGGACTGCTGCATCAGCTCCCGGTATATCAGGCCGTCTGCCCCGGCCGGGGGAATGCCTTTCGAACCCAGGAATGATGCGAAGTTGCTGTGGAACATGGTGTAGACCCGGTCATAAGGCGATAAATGCTCGGCAAGCCTGACTTGATGGAATTGCGAACGGCGGGAAACCATGGTTGTCGTGAATGCAATGCCTACGCTTCCCCCCATGTTCCGGAGAAGGTTGTAGATAGAACTAGCCTCGGTCATGTGCTCTCGCGGGATGTGGGAGAGGGTCATCGTGGTTAGCGGGATGAACGTCAAGCCCATGCCCAGACCGAGGACGACGCGCGGCCAGACAAACGTCAAGAAATCAGCCGTCATGTTGAATCGAGACATCATGAACGTGCTGAAGGCGCAAATCAAGATGCCTACGACCAGGATCCACTTGGGATTGATCTTGCTGACGAGCATACCCGCGAACGGCATCGCGAGCATAGTGGCGATGCCGCCGGGGCCGAGCACTAGCCCTGCGTCAAAGGATGTATATCCCAGGAGCGACTCGAGAAAGATCGGCAGCAGTACGATGCTGCCGAAGAGGTTCAGAAAGACAAAGAACATGACTGTGGCGCCGCTCGTAAAGGTCCGGTCCTTGAACAATTTCAGGTTTACGATGGGATTGTCGGAATAATATTCATTGATCACCAGCAGCGTGAGGCAGACGACTGCGATAATGGCTAAGGCGATGATCGTGGATGAGCCGAACCAGTCATCGCTCTCTCCCTTATCGAGCACAAACTGAAGGGCGCCGAGCCCCGCGGAAAGAAATAGCAATCCCCAGTAGTCTATCTTCATTTTCTGCCGCTGCATGTATGGGGGATCCTTGATCACGATAATATTCATGATGATCGACAGGATGCCGATGGGGATGTTGATATAGAAGATCCACCGCCAGGACATGGAGTCGGTGATCCATCCGCCGAGCACGGGACCAACAATCGGGCCGAGCATCACGCCAACGCCGAAAATAGCCATAGCTTGGCCGTGCTTCTCCCGGGGAAAGGACTCGAGGAGGATGGATTGGCTGATCGGCACGAGCCCCCCGCCGCCGATGCCCTGCATGATCCTGAAGAACACAAGACTATGCAGGCTCCATGCGGAGCCGCACATGAAGGAGCTAAAGGTGAAAAGTGCGATGGACGCGATCTGATAGTTTTTCCTGCCGATGAGCCGGGCAAGCCATCCGGCCATGGGGATGACGATGGCATTCGACACGAGATAGGCAGTAATGGCCCATGTTGCCTCGTCGATCCCTGCGGAAAGCGAGCCCCTGATGTGGTCGAGCGACACATTCACAACCGAGGTGTCGATGACTTCGATCAGTGTGGGGAGCATCACCGTGAAGGCGATGAGCGCCCGGCTTGTGGTTTTATGCTGCAGGGTCATCGGGCGATTACGGTCGGCTCGACGGACATGCCTACCCTGAGGACATGGTCCTTGTCCGTGCCTTCGTCAAGCAAAATTTTGATCGGAATCCTCTGGACCACCTTTACGTAGTTGCCTGTGGCGTTCTCCGACGGAAAGAGGGAGAAGGAGACGCCCGTACCGGCCATAATGCTGTCCACCTTGCCTTGGAAGGTCTTGCCGGGATAGGAGTCAACGGTGAAGGAAACTTCCTGGCCGGGCCGGATATTGCCAATCTCCGTTTCCTTGTAATTCGCGACAATCCAAATGTCATTGAGTGGAACGAGAGCCATGAGCGGCTGGCCCGTCTGAATCCGGTTCCCTGTCTGAACCGATTTTTTCGTGACATATCCGTCAACAGGAGCGTAAACTTTTGTGTAGTCAAAATGCAGGTTCGCGAGGGACTCCTGCGCTTTCTTCTGCCTGATGAGTGAGGCCTGTCTGACTTTCCCCGATTCCGCCTCGTGAAGATGTTCTTGCGCGGCCTTGGCCTGGGCCAGCGCCACCTCGTAACCAGTCATCGTCCTGTCATACTGGTCCTTGGGAATGACCTGTTCCGCAAAGAGTTTTTCAGCCCGGGTCTTTTCCGTCCCCGCGAGCTTCAGTTTGGCCTGTGCAAGCTCGTAATCCGCCCTGGCTGACGCGATCCTCGTCTCCGCTTCCGAAAGTTTCGCCTTCTCAACGCCGAGGGCTGCCGTGGATTCCCGCAGCCTGGCTTCGTAGTCGGCTGGGTCTATTTCAACGAGAAGGTCGCCCTTTTTCACCGCCTGGTTGTCGTTGACCATGACCGCCTTGACCGTCCCGTCGATTCGAGCCGCTACGGTGTGGATGTTCCCGTCAATGAAAGCATCGTCAGTGGAAATATGCGTTTTCCGGTAGCCGTTGTAGAACCAGCCGGCAATGAGCCCGATGGCTACGATCGTGCCGACAATGATGAACGCTTTTTTCTTCTTCTGACCGTTTCCGGCCTTTGCCTGTTCCGCCATGCTTTCTCCTCGTATATGAACCGGTTGACCTGTTGAAACCGTTAAAAGCGTTGAAAACGCTTGAACGGCTTTAATTAATCGTTATACACGCCCGCGAGGTCGCGGCCCATCGTGTACAGCAGTTTCGCCTCGGCCCGCTTCATGTCGTAGAGCGCTTTCCAGGAATTTGATTCAGCCGTGGTCAGGAGCGTTACAGCATCAAGCACGTCGGTTGCTGTCCCCTCGCCCTCCTGATAACGGAGCCTCTGGAGCCGCAGGTTTTCCCGGGCCTGCTCGGTCGCTGTCTTCGTGACTTCGATTTTCAGCGCTGAGCTCTTAAGGTCGAGGTAAGAACTTTTTACCCCGAGCCGGATATTGTCGAGCGTTTTGTCCCGAATCAACTGAAGCGAGCGCACTTCGCTTCTTGCCATCTGGACGCGGGAACTGGTCGCCCCGCCGGAATAAAGATTGACGTTCACTCCGGCAATGAGGGTCCAGTTGCCCTCGTGAAGCACATACTTGTTCTGTTGATACTCATATCCTCCCGACAGATAGACAGTCGGCAGGTATTCCGCCTCGTTGACTTTCACCTTGTCTTCCGATGCCGCGATCTTCGCATTCAGGTCCTTCAGGTCGGGGCTCTCATTTGCGGCAGTGGCCCAGGCGTCGTCAAGCGAAATGCCCGACGCGGGGCTGGCCTCGACTTCTTCGGCCTGTACGTCGTCATTCAACGGCTTCAGGAGCAGGCTGTTGATTCTCGATGCCCTGACGGAGCGGAGATTCTCGGCGGACACCTCCCGCTGGCTCGAATCGGCGAGTGCGACGTCGGCCTGGAGCACGTCGTTCCTCGTGATGACGCCGGCGTTGAAACGGGCCTCCGCATCCTTCTTGTGCGCTTCATCGAGCTGGACTTCCTCCTTCGCGACCTGGAGCAATTTATTGGACTCGAGCAGGTCGAGGTAGGCGATGATGAAATCGAGGGCGGACTGGTTTCTTGTGCCTTGCGTTTCGATCTCCCGTGACTTGAGGCCGTACTGCGCTGCGTCTATGGACGAGGAGGTCTTTCCAAAATCGTAGAGCATCTGGGTTGCTTGGACACCATAGGTCAAAAAATGGTCCTGGGTTGAGGGAAAGGGACCAAAAGGCGTCTTGAACTCGGGCTGGTATTGCATCCACGTCTGGTTGCCAAAGAGGTCGACGGTGGGAAGCCAGGGCGCCCGCGCGAGGGAGATTGCCGAACGGGCGGTGTCCTCATCGGACCGGGCAATGATTACGTCGCGGCCTGTGTTCACGACCGTCTTTAATCCCTCGCAGAGCGTCAGGGCGTTTGAGGCGAGCGGCAGGAAAAGCAATGCGATAAAATAAAAAAATGAAAGACGCTTCATAATTACCTCGGAGATCAGATTAAAAATGTAAGTAAGCGCTATACTACACGAAAAATATCAGAATGGGAAGTTTTTTTGTATCGCGATTAGCGTCTGTCCCAGCCCTACTTGAATTTTGCGCTGGAAAGTTGTACCAATAGGAGCGCAGCAAAAGGAGCACTCATGTCCAACGTGATATCGGCAAGCAGAAGGACCGACATCCCGGCATTCTATTCCGCCTGGTTCGTTCAGCGGCTCAAAGAAGGTTCTGTTGCGGTTCAGCAGCCTTATTCCGGTAAAATTTACCGGGTATCTCTGAAGCGTGAAGACGTGAGCGCTATTGTGTTCTGGTCGAAAGACTTCGCGCCCCTGATCGCGAAGCTCGAGGAGATTGAACAAACGACGCAAAATCTTTTCTTTCATTTTACCATTACGGCGGCACAAGAGTTGGAGCCCGGAGTGCCTGACTATCGGGAAGCGGCCCGTGATTACCTCTATCTTGTCAAACGCTATTCGCCGCGTCAGATCGTCTGGAGGTTCGACCCTCTCTGCATCACAGACAAGCTGCCTTTTGAAGTCTACCGGGAGCGTTTCGCGCGTTGCGCTGAATTGCTGAAAGGTCATGTTCCCACCTGCATCATCAGTTTTGCCCAACCCTATAAGAAAGTCGTCACGAACTTCAAAAAATATTCGGACCACCAGTTGGTTGAATTATCGATGGCGGAGAAGCGCGATCATGCCAGGAGCCTGGCGGAAATAGCTGGACGTCACGGAATAAGGCTCGCTGCCTGTTGCAACGATTATCTCCTTGGCGACAAGGTTGGAAAAGCCGCCTGCATCGACGGAGCGCTTCTGTCCAACCTTTTCAACATACCCATCGATACGAGGCTTGCCTCGACCCGCCAAGAATGCGCCTGCACCAAAAGTATCGATATAGGCGCATACGATACCTGTCTGCACGGCTGCCTGTATTGCTATGCGAATACGAACAAAGTGAGAGCGGAACAGGCGCTTGGGCGCCACAATCCCGCATGGAATTCGCTGCGTAAGAATGTGCCGGAGGATGGCGACGAAAAAACGCAGCAGGAGTTATTCCGTGCAGCGAAAAACAGGGTCGGTGATAACGATCAAAAATAGCAGCAGGATATGATAACAGGGATTGCCGGCCTCTCACTGTGAAACGTTTTGCAGGGAAGGCCATATCCATATCATATTGTGCTGAAGTGACCGCAACAGCGCAGCCATAGGCCGCAAACAAAGTTGTTGCCCTCACACACCGTTCGGATTTATATTGCGGAGACAGGATTTTCAGCCCTGTTAGGAGCGCCTTGAAGTCTATCCAGCTTAGTGCGGTTAGATCTGAATCCCGAACAGGTCATGAGAGCAACATAAGAGATTAAAAGTGCCATGGGCACAAACCCACGGGTGTCTGCTAATTCTATTTATCGGGAAAAAGTCCGCCTGCATGCAACAAATACAGAGATAATCGATGTGTATGCTACGTGATAAAATATGGTCGCAAAAATATTGGTTCTCACCGCCGCATAAACAGTTGTTTAGTGCAGGATATGCGTTGATTATTGTAGTCATCTTTTTTTTACTTTCCTATGGGACATATACAAGAAATAAATATTGGCAAAAAAACGAAATAGAAATTTGGGAGGGTGTAGCAGCAAAATCGCCAGCGAAGTTCCGTCCTCATTATAATTTAGGTGTCCTGTATGACAAACAGGGTCGTCTCACGGATGCTGTAACAGAACTGCTGACTGCAATTAGGCTGGAGCCGGATAACGCGAAAGCACACAACAATCTGGGCTACATTTATGGGAAACAAAATCACCTTGAGGAAGCTGTCAAGGAATTGAAAGTCGCCATTAGATTGGACCCTAATCACTATTTAGCTTACAAAAACCTGCAAACGGCGTATGAACATTTGGGCGAATTTGATGAGGCTGAAAGGGCTCGAAAAGATGCTGACGCTGTGTCTCATTATGAGAAGGGAAGATTACTAGCCAAGCAAGGACATTTGGAGGAAGCCATAAGAGAACTGCAGACCTCCATTATGTTAAAGCCGGATTATGAGATAGCAAATCGTGAGCTAAGCGTGCTCAGTTCCAAAAGAACTATGGAGGGCCCTGTAAAATAGATTGTATAAATGACCAAAGTCGGTATATGCCACCGAAACGGAGAAACTAATGGCGGCGAAAACGACCTTCCTGACGCTTTAATTGTCAAGGCGGTATCAGCAGTTGCAACTTTCTGAAACCGTGCACTCACTACCTAAACCGAATTTTGTGGTTGATTTTGTCTACAGCTCTCCCTGTTCGATCATCTCGACTATGGTTGATATTTCGATTCCTTAGGCTAAAATCCATTGCGAAAAATGTTGATAAACATGATTCATTGTGCTATAGTTTATAGTGTTATAGGGGTGATGTGCGGGTATTCAAGACAAAGTGGTTCATGCGCTACGCGCGGCAGGAACGGATTAAGGATCATAACTTATGTGACGCCATCAAGCGTGCGGAACGTGGGCTTGTGGATGCTGATTTAGGCGGCGGAATCATCAAACAGCGAGTAGCGAGAACAGGAAAAGGCCGCTCGGGCGGTTTCCGGTTGATCATTGCCTACCGCGTCGGCAATCTGGCTGTGTTCCTTTACGGTTTCGCGAAAAGCGAACAGGAAAACATCGATGCAGATGAACTGAAAACGCTGCGAGAGATCGGGGCGGAATGGCTTGCGGCTAAAAAGAGCACCTTAAAAATGCAATTAAGGAAGGAATTCTACGGGAGGTAACCTGTGAGGACAAAAAAAGTGAAACATAGTCGGCTAACGCAAGCGCTACTTGAAACGGCCAATGACATGAAAAAAGTCGGCATTCTAAGCGAGACAGCATACGAAAAAATCACCATGCGTCACCACGGTATCGAGAACAATTCCAGGATTGAACCTTTAACCGGTGAAGAAATACGCTTGATGCGCAAACAAGCGCATATGAGCCAGGCGGTATTTGCCCACTATCTTAACGTAACGGCTGGTTATGTGTCGCAATTGGAGCGTGGCGCAAAGCGTCCAACAGGCGCGGCACTCGTGCTGCTGAATGTAATTCACCGCAAAGGGATTGAGGCTATTCTCTAATCTTCCCCCGCGGCCTGCCCGGCCCCAACAATTCTCCTTGTTCGATCATCTCGACTATGGTTGATATCTCGGCTCCGTAGCGGCGCACCTCTTCCTCAGGTTCATACGTCGTTTCCGTATTTCGGAGGGTTGCTTGTCTTGGCGGTTATTAGGAGTGTTGGCTGGTATGGTTGACGTTTACGGCTTCAATGTCGGGCAGATTAAGGATGCTCATAGGTTTTCACGTATCGGACTAAGCCGCGGGGATATTTTCTCCTTTGACCATTTTTTCAAGACCTGCAACCAGGTCCTTCAGGATATCTTCCTTAACCTGCGCATATTCTCGATGTCTTCCTGGACCTGCGCAACTTTACTTTTGATGGTATTGATCTTTTCCAGGATTTCGTAATTGGGCATCTTGTTCAAATTGACGCTGGCAATAATAAATTATTTACAATTGAAAAAACACGGAATACGAAAGTAATCCAAAAAATATCTTGAGGGAGTAGTAAAATGACCCAGTTTATAGTAACATTTCTGGATACGTTTAAAAAGGTGGCGGTCTTTTCTTCAAACAAGAGCCTTTTAAACGGCCTGATAAGTGACCAAAACGAAAAAACCAATGGCTGATAAAGACGATCTTCTTGACGCTTAATTGTCAATGAAGTATTGGTTAGTCGGTATATGACAGATGCAAGGGCATCGTTGATACTTTTTAATATTAGACTTGAGTCAACGATGTCTCACCCTCTGCCAATTAGCACGAAGATAAATCTTTCCGGATGTTATTTCAACCCAGAGTTCTGTGCCAAGAGTTATATGTTTGAGCCGTTTGCATTGCCTCCAATTATCTCTTGTCTTTGCTGGCAGTTTATACCCGACTCCTGCACTTGATTGAAAACTTGCAGGCTTTTGCCCGCTCTTTATCGGTATTTTTCGTGTATCAAATTGCGCGCACGAAGGTATTTTCAAGTTAGGTGAAAAAATAATCAATGAATCAAAGCCTTTATTGATAAAGGATGAAAGCGTTTATATCACGAAAAGAGTGCAAGATTCAGATTATAACACAACGAAATTCGCGTCTTTGGCAGTGAAGAGAAATCAATAGTCTTATGTTATCTTCGACCGGAATATTGAGCCTTGCCGGCTGGCGTCTCCGGCTTGCATCTTACGCTGCGATAATCATTCTCATTGCTATCGCATACGGAGGCAGCCTGCATAACGGCTTTGTATGGGATGATGAAACATTTATCGTAAACAACAAATATGTCCATGATATTTCACGCTGGCAAGAGTATTTCACGATCCCGGAATCCATATCGACCGTACCCAAATTATCGAGTATGTACAGGCCGATACAGACGTTTTCGTTTGCCCTCGATGCATTCCTGTGGGGAGATAATCCTGCCGGCTATCATTTTACCTCATTGCTATTGCATTTCGCATGCTGTGCCGCGATTGTTTTTGCATTTTCTGGCATCGTAGGCTTAAACGCAGCCTTGGCTGGCGCGGTAATCTTTGCCATTCACCCGGCACTCTCGGAAGGGGTCCTCAGTCTGGCGGCACGAGGTAACCAACTGTACACATTATTTTCGCTCCTCTCATTCGGTTTCTTTGTCAGAACGAATTACCGCTTCGGCATGAATTACGCTCTCTGTGTTGTCACCCTGTTATTGGCCCTATTTTCGAAAGAGCAGGGCATTGCCGTTATTGCCTTGTTGCCGGTCGCACAAGTCGTGTTGGGAAAGCCTTGGAAAGTTAACAATATACGCTCGATTTTTCTTTATATCCCGTTGGCTCTGGCAACGGCATTGTTTCTGGTGGTGCGGGCACACGTCGCCGGTACCGTCCTGGTCGCTCCGTACTGGGGAGGCACCCTGTGGTCAACCGTGCAGATGCAAGCGAAGGCCTTCGTAACGTATCTCTCTCTGCTGGTATATCCCTTCAACCTTCGCGGACGTTACGACATAACTGTCCCCGCCCAGTTTCCGGATTTATGGGTTATCGGTGCATTCGCCATAAACGTCCTCTTCATAGCGGGAAGCTTTTTTCTTTATCGCAAGGGAAACAGGGGAAAATTAATCGCTTTCGCCGCCGCGTGGTTTTATCTGTCTCTGGCTCCGGTGTCCAACATAATTCCCATTCCCGGGTCCATGATGGGTGAACGCTTTATCTACTTTACTTTTGCGGGCATGCTGCCCCTTCTTGCCGCTGTCGTTGAACAATCGCTTAGAGGGAAACCGCTGCTGATATATGCATCCTGCGGCGCTGTTCTTTCCCTTGCCTGGGTGGCTACCGATATTGCAAGAACGCCCGTCTGGAGAGACAATAGAAGCTTTTTTACTCTAGCTGTTAGGCAAACCCCGACGAGCATGGCCGTGCAGAGCAAAATGGCCGAAGAAGAGATTGCGTCTAATGATTTCGGCGCAGCCCTAAGACGGATAGACAGGGTACTGAGCAATCGTTCAAAGTATCAGGTTGATGAAGTTACGATCGATTTTCACCTATTGCGCGGGAGAGCATTATTGGGAGCCAATAGGCCTGTAGAAGCGTATAACGAATTTAAGGTCTATACAGACTTTCACAAGAACATATCGAAGGATCTTGCCATGTTACTCGCTGAGGCCGCTGCTCGTTCAGGCAATTTGAAAGATGCCATTTTATTGCTTAAAGGAGAATTGATAAACTCGGGAGAGGATGACAAATTATGGAACGACCTCGGAAACGTCTATCTTGTGATGAAAGATTTTCCATCTGCCGTTGACTGTTATAAACATGCGCTAAGCATTAATCCAGGCAACAATGAAGCAGCCTCTAATCTTCAGTTTGCACTCAGTAATAGCCCTTATTCGAAAGATCATCCCGGAGCTTCAAAATAGCCTCTCCTGGCAGTCCGTTGCGGATAAAAAAATCAGCGCGATATCCTCATAGCGAAAGCACCATTGAAAAAATTTATAATCGAATGAGACCCATAGATAGTGAGAGCGTAAATTTTTAGTATATGACTGCTCTACTGATGGAACAAGAGAAATATAAACTCTTTGCGAGAAGGGAACATAAAATTACGAGCCTTGAAAGGCCAGGATAGCCGCCGCCGAAGGAAATACGTTTGTCATGCCCGGCATTTTAATTTAAAGCAGTGATTTGCGCAGAACCTATCGAACTTCGATAAGCTTTTTTTGTGTTGTTTGGATGAGTGTAGAGCGTTATGATTGATGCTAAAAGGAGTTCATGATGAAAAGGTTATCCAGCATTTTGATACTAGTCCTTTCGACTGCGGTGCTGTTCTCCGCCTGCGCCGGAGGTGGCGGGGCGGCCGGAAGTACGACCTCAAAACCCACATATATCGTAATTTATAGCGGCAACGGCAGTACCGGCGGCCTTTTCCCAATTGACTCAACCACCTACGTGCAGGGGCAGACTGTCACGGTAATCGGGAATTCAGGCAACTTCGTAAAGGTCGGCTATTCCTTTTCGGGCTGGAATACCCAAGCTGATGGGTCTGGAACGACCTATACTCAGGGGCAGACCTTCATGATGGGCTCGGCAAATGTCACTTTGTACGCGAGGTGGACCACAAACCCCACCTATACTGTAACCTATAATGGCAACGGCAATACTAGCGGTATCGTCCCTGTTAGTTCAACCAACTACGAGCAGGGGCAGACTGTTACGGTGCTCGGGAATACAGGCAACCTCGTGGAAACCAACTATTCTTTCCTAGGCTGGAATACCCAAGCTGACGGATCTGGAACGACCTATACTCAGGGGCAAACCTTCACGATGGGTGCGGCAAATGTTACCCTGTACGCGGTGTGGACTGAAACCTCCACCTATACCGTAACCTATAACGGCAACAGCAGTACCGACGGCATTGTCCCGGTTGACTCAACCAACTATGAGCAGGGGCAGACCGTTACGGTGCTCGGGAATACCGGCAACCTCGTAAAGACCAACTATTCTTTTTCAGGCTGGAACACACAGGCTAACGGAACCGGAACGACCTATACTCAAGGGCAGACCTTCATGGTGGGTGTGGCAAATGTTACCCTGTACGCGGTGTGGACTGCAACCACCACCTATACCGTAACCTATGTCGGCAACGGCAATACAGGCGGCATTGTCCCGGTTAATTCAACCAATTACGCGCAGGGGCAGACTGTCACGGTACTCGGCAATACTGGCAACCTTGTATATACCGGATACTCCTTCGCGGGCTGGAACACACAGGCTAACGGGACCGGAACGACCTATACTCAGGCGCAGACCTTCGCGATGGGGTCGGCAAATGTTACTTTGTACGCGAGGTGGACCACAAACCCCACCTATACTGTAACCTATAACGGCAATGGCAGTACTGGCGGCAGCGTCCCGGTTGATTCAGACAACTATGAGCAGGGGCAGATTGTTACGGTGCTCGGGAATACAGGCAACCTCGTGGAAACCAACTATTCCTTCGTAGGCTGGAATACGCAGGCTGATGGGTCTGGAACGACCTATACTCAGGGGCAGACCTTCACGATGGGCGTGGCAAATGTTAATCTGTATGCGGTGTGGACTGCAAACCCCACCTATACCGTAACGTATAACGGCAACGGCAATACCGGCGGCAGCGTCCCGGCTGATTCAAACAACTATGAGCAGGGGCAGACCGTTACGGTGCTCGGGAATGCAGGTAATCTCGTAGAAACCAACTATTCCTTCTTAGGCTGGAACACTCAGGCTAACGGATCCGGAACGACCTATATGCAGGGGCAAACCTTCACGATGGGCACGGCAAATGTTACCCTGTATGCGGTGTGGACTGCAAGCTCCACACATACTGTAACCTATAACGGCAACGGTAGTACCGGCGGCATTGTCCCTATTGACTCAACCAACTACACGCAGGGGCAGACCGTTACGGTACTCGGCAATACTGGTAACCTTGTTTATACCGGATACTCCTTCGCGGGCTGGAACACGCAGGCTAACGGGACCGGAACGACCTATACGCAGGGGCAAACATTCGCGATGGGTACGGCAAACGTTACCCTGTACGCGGTGTGGACTCTTGCACCACTTTCCGCTCCTGCAGGTGTAACTGCTAAATCCGGCAATGGTCAAGCGGTTATCGTTTGGAGTGCGGTACAGGGCGCATTATCGTACAATGTTTACTGGTCAACGACAGCAGCAAACGCTACAAAGCTTTCAGGATTCAAATTTGCGGGCGTTACAAGCCCTTTCACACATGCTGGATTAACCAATGGCTTAACCTACTACTATACCGTTACGGCGGTTAATGCAAATATGGAAAGTGTGGACTCAACTGTTGTGTCAGCAATGCCCAAAGTAGTAACACTGGTGGGCGGCTCTGTGCAGGGAATACCCCTTAATATTGCGGGCTTGGTTAGCACATTGGTAGGCTATAATTCGATAGGCTCTACCTTGTTTACAAACATGACTACAGATGGTGCTAATCTCTATGTTGCAGACAGATATAACAATAAGATCTATAAGATTGCAATATCGACGGGCGCTATAACCACTATCGCGGGTAACGGCTTTCCCGGGTATACAAATGGCATAGGCACTGCCGCCAGTTTTAATATACCGTGGGGGATAACGACAGATGGAACTAACCTCTATGTGGCTGATTATAATAACTGTACCATTCGGCAGATCGTGATCTCAACAGGGCTAGTGACCACCCTTGCAGGTACAGAAGGCGTAATAGGTTCCACTAACGGCACAGGCGCTACCGCGAGCTTTGATGGTCCCACCGGCATTACTACGGACGGCACAAATCTCTACGTATTAGACAATGGAAGTGCCATCCGAAAGATCGTGATAGCTACTGGCGTGGTGACTACACTTGTAGCTCCTGCAGATTTCCTGGCCTATGGGATAACGACAGATGGGACTAATCTTTACGTTGCTGACTTTTCTAACTTTGTAATTCTAAAATATGTAATTGCCACCGGCGTGGTTTCTACATTAGCCGGGGACACGGGAAATGCTGGTTGCGCCGATGGCACGGGTACAGCGGCGAATTTTTATTATCCTTTCGGGATTACAACAGATGGGACAAATCTCTATGTGACTGATTCTGTTAATATGACGATTCGTGAGATTGTGATATCAACTGGTCAGGTGATCACTCTTGCGGGAACGGCACCACAATCGGGGTGTCCAGTTGGCATTATACCAACGGTAAACTTCTCTATACCATATGGTATAACTACTAATGGAATTAATCTTTACGTAGCTGATGAAGGGACCGAATCAATTTGGGAAATTCAGTAAAACGAAAATTATTAGTATCCCCTCGTATCGGGACTGTTAATAATGAGGGCTAGGCGGAGGAACCGTGACAACCGCGCCTCGGGGATGATCCCTTGAGTATTGCCTCGATTCCACCCTAATTAGATAAGCTTTTTCACTCGCTGGGATAATACTTCTTAAGTGTCAGCCGCAGAGCATGTTCGCTAAATCTTCCGGTTATAAATTTATTTCCAGCCTTGCCTATCCCTTCGCGCAAGGCCTTGTCGTTCAATAATTGTACGACCTTTACCGCAAATTCCTCAGCCTTATCGGCGATCAGGAGATGTTCTCCAGGTGTTGCGCCGATCCCTTCGTTGCCGATGGATGTTGTCACTACGGGTGTCCCGGCTGCAAGAGCGTCGAGTATCTTGACGATAATTCCACCGCCCGTCAGGAGAGGGGCGACGAAAACCGTGCAGGTCTTATAGAATGGTTCAATGTCCTCGACAAAGCCGGTAATAAAAGTGTTCTCGTCCTTATCTGCGAGCGCACGTACCTCGGGGAGCGGCCTGCTGCCCACAATATAAAATTTCACGTCAGGGACGTGCTTGCGTATAAGCGGAAGTATGTCATTCCAGAAATAGAGCACGGTCTCGACATTCGGTCCCCGATCCATGGCAGCAAGGAACAGGAGCGTTTTCTCTTCTCTGGCGAATATTCGGTCCGAGAAATCCATGCCCGCAGGATGCGTAAGCACCTGCGCGTTGAGGGAGGGGGACAGGGATAAAAGGTATTGTCGGTCATATTCGGAACGAACGAACACAACTTCATATCGTCGGAAGAGCAGCGGTTCCACCAATTTAACAGCGTGATACAAAAGACCAAACACGAGCCACCGGACCCCGCGTGCGTTTCGGAATCTTCGCTCCATGGGTTTGGTGATGATGTCGTGGGCATCGATGAACATCCTGCCGCGCTTCCTTAAGAAAAGGCCGGTCTCGGTCCACTCCGCTAGCACAACATCAAACGTTCCAAGACGGGAGAGCCTGTTCGCCTCCCTGCAGAGCGTATAATAGGAATACACGACCCTAGGAATGGTCAGAATATTTCTTCTGATTGGTCGCTTATATCGAACGGGAGTGACGGAGGAGCAGAAGGCGCGAACAGGCCCGAGAACATCCTCCATCCCTTCAGGCACCCTGACGACGAGGTGAACTTCATGTCGCTCCGCGAGTATTTTGATAATTTCAAAAACCTCTCGCTCCCCGGCCTGGACCGCGCGTGGAGCCGGGACATGGGGCGCTATCAGGAGAATTTTCATAGTATTGGACCAAGGGAGGAATTAAGCAAAATACCGTTTAACACTTGCAACGTACATGTGGGCGGTTTACAAGGACAAAAAAGGCTGGAGCCAGAAACTATGCCGTCAGAAAAAAATCAGACGACACAAAAACCGGTAGCAGCATCTATCAGGCAATAAACGAACTACTACCTCTTTTTAGATGCCCACAGGTAATCCTTCCTCTTATTCGCGAGTCTTTTCCCAGTCCCATGCTGTCCGGATTATATAGTTCAAATCATCATGTTTCGGATTCCACCTTAGCATTTGCTTCAGCTTGGAATTGTCAGCAACCAATAGAGGAGGGTCCCCTGATCTGCGCTCGGTTTCTTGTACAAGGATTTCCATATTAGTGACCTTTTTGGCTGCTTTGATTACTTCGCGCACTGAATATCCATGGCCGTATCCGCAATTAAAAACGTCGCTTTTGCCGCCATCGAGAAGATATTCAAGAGCGAGGAGATGGGCATTGACCAGGTCTTGGACATGAATGTAATCTCGAATGCAAGTGCCGTCAGGAGTAGGGTAATCAGTGCCGTATATTTTCACACAATCTCTCTTCTTTTTCGCGGTTTTTAATATTAGCGGAATTATATGAGACTCAGGGTCATGTCGTTCGCCGATACGGCCCGAAGGATGAGCACCTGCTGCATTAAAGTACCGCAACGAGACTGCTCGGAATTGCGCTGACGCAGACAGGTCTTGAAGGACATCCTCTACGAAAGCCTTTGCACGTCCATAGGGGTTTATGGGTCTCATTGGGGCATCTTCCGTAATGGGGATCTTCGCAGGGTTTCCATACACTGCTGCGGAGGATGAAAAAATGAAATTATCCACCCGATGTTTTATAAGTACTTGGAGTAGGTTTATCGTATTTACTGCATTGTTATGATAATACTTCAGCGGTTCCCTGACCGATTCGCCCACCTCGATAAACGAAGCAAAATGCATTACAGCATCCGGCTGAAATTCCGTTATCGTGCTATCGAGTAGTTCCGTATCACCCAGGTCTCCGACAATGAGGTCCCCGTGCAGGACCGCATCACGGTGTCCCTTGGAAAGGTTATCGTACACTAAAATCGTGTAGCCTTTCTCACCCAATATTTTCACGGCATGGCTGCCGATGTATCCGGCTCCGCCGGTAATGAGAATCCTGGCCAATAAAAAATCCTCTTTCAAGAAAGATTGTGAAACTTAGATGTGCTTAGTGTTCGTAGCATGAAACGATCGCATAAGTCAAGCCATATTTTGGGGGTTTATTTGTTGATTTTATAAGCCAGCCAATACGAAGAAGGCCTATTGGTAAGTTACCCCTAATCAGGAATGGGCGGAAGATTATTGAGAAAGTATTTTAAGCCGGCTACTGCGGGGCAGGGAAGGGAGATTGAAGAAGTGGCCTTGCAACGGATGTTCCGCCCTCGATATTCAGAAAATCATTTATCTTGCAGCAGGTTAGGCCTTTTTTTGTCCTAAATATGTAGCCACTAAAATATTCTTATTAATTATAATTATATTGACAAATTGCTTTAATTATGATATTTAAGTAACCACTATGTACGTCGACTCCTCTACCGTGAAGCAGGGAAACAAATCCTACACCCGCTATCTTCTCCGGGAGTGCTATCGAGAAAACGGCAAGGTCAAGCACCGCACGATTGCAAATCTGAGTTCCTGCTCCGATGCAGAGGTTGCCGCAATCAAGCTCGCCTTGCGCCATAAAGAACAACTTGCCTCTCTCCTTTCCGACAAGATGACTGTGACTCAAAAGCAAGGGCTTTCGTTCGGCGCGGTATGGCTTGTTTATTCGATTGCTCGCGAATTGGGGATCGTAGAGGCCATGGGAACAACCAGGGAAGGCAAACTGGCGCTGTGGCAGGTGATTGCGAGAGTCATCGATCAGGGATCGCGGCTGTCAGCGGTGCGATTGGCCGGGGCTCACGCGGCGTGCGATATTTTGAGCGTGGAGAAGTTCGATGAGAACGATTTATACGACAATCTCGACTGGCTTGCCGAACGTCAGGCAACGATCGAAGATCGTCTTTTTCGAAAACTGCATGGAGACGGGAAACCGGGGCTGTTTTTGTACGATGTGACCAGTTCGTATTTGGAAGGGACGGAGAACGAGTTGTCGGCTTTCGGCTACAACCGGGACGGCAAGAAGGGCAAGCTGCAGATCGTGATTGGGTTGTTATGCGATAACGAAGGTACACCGCTGTCTGTGGAGGTGTTTACCGGCAATACCCAGGATCCCAAGACTGTTGGACCGCAGATTAAGAAGGTCGCGGAGCGGTTCGGGGCGAAGGATGTGACGTTTGTGGGCGATCGAGGGATGATCAAGAGCGGTCAAATTGAAGCGCTGCATGCGGAACCCTACGGGTTTCATTACATCACGGCTATTACCAAGCCGCAGATCGAAAATCTTCTTGCGCGTAATATCATTCAGATGAACCTGTTCGATCAAGCGCTTGCGGAGGTCACGACAGATGAGGGGACGCGATATATACTGAGACGCAATCCCGTGAGAGCTGAGGAAATGAAGGCATCCCGGGAGGATAAGCTCGCATCAGCCCGTAAGATGGTTGACGAGCGGAACCGCTATCTTGAGGAACATCCCAAAGCGAAGGTCGCAATTGCGCTTCGCGCAATAAGTGAACGAATGGAACGGCTCAAGATATCCGATTGGGCGAAGGCTTCGGCAACAGACAGGGTACTGTCGATAACCGTAAACGCCGATGCGCTCGGGGAAGCGGAAAAGTTTGACGGTTGCTATGTGCTGAAGACCGACCTTCCGGTGGAATCCGCAAGCAAAGAAACGATTCATGATCGGTATAAGGATCTAACCTTGGTAGAATCCGCTTTCCGTACCAGTAAGACAGCGGAATTGGAGGTCCGGCCCATTCATGTGCGGCTCGCGACACGGACGCGTGGCCATGTATTCGTGGTCATGATGGCGTATCGGGTTGTGAAGGAGCTGTCCAGGCGATGGAGGCAGTTGGACACAACGGTGCAAGAAGGACTCGATGAGCTTTCAACCTTATGCGCCGTGGAGGTTAGTGTGAATGGATCGGTCCGCTATAATCGCATACCGGAACCGCGGGAATCGATCGGAAAATTGTTGAACGCAGCCGGAGTACGATTGCCGGAGATATTTCCCAGCACAGGAGTAAAAGTAACCACTAAGAAGAAGTTGCCTTCAAGAAGAAAATAGACTGTTTTTACAAAATGATGAAATGTTCAAACGCGCCTTTTATTAGGGGGAACATCCGTTGCAACTCCTGGGATTGCGGAAACTACTGCACATCGTTGGTATTCGCCCCGCAAGAGCGTTTCCTGGGCCGCGGGAATCCGGGACATAATATCGGGCAGCAATGTATTGAACTTGATCTTGTAACGATTTTTCTCGAAACAGATGGCGCGTTTAAATCAAATCTCGTACGAGATCGCAGCTCATGCCCAGATCGTGGGGTTAGGCCGGCTGCCGAGAACGAGGAAAAAAGTGTCTGTCCTGCATTCTGATGGATGGAGGATCCGACCGCTCTGTGGGTGGTTCCAACTGGACCGAAACACCATCCTAAGAATCCTCCATGAACATTTGAGCCGTGATGATTATTTTACGCACCTTTCTTCGTTCAGACATGGGAGTCATCATGCGAGATTAGCGGCGATTATTGACCATTTTGCTGTTTTATGAATGAGAGCAATTTATCAGATTCTTCGGCAGATTCACTTGTTAAAGTCGCATACTCTTTCATAGCTGCTTCTTTATTGCCTTGCAAAGAATAGACAGCCCCCAGATTATAGAGTGCTTTCACATACTTCGGATCTATTTTCAGTGCTGCTATAAAAAGTTCTTTTGCCTCATCATACTTCCCAGACAAAAGGTAAAGCCCTCCGAGAGAGTTGTATGCTTCGGCATAACCGGGATCGAGGGTCAATGCCTTATTAAAGGCTGCGGCGGCATCTTGATACTTTTTTAATTCAACATATGTGAGACCCAGATTGTAATAGGGGATTGCAAAATCGGGATATTCTTTAATGGCCAGGTCTGCCGTCCTGATCGCATCATCGTATTTGCCGAGTTTCCTGTAGACCGTGCTCAGATCATTGTATGCCTCGGCATCATTCGGATCGATCTTCAAAGCATCGTTGAAGGATGCCAATGCATCGTCGAGGCGATTCATTTTTAGGTACACCAGCCCAAGATTCTTGTAAATTCTTTTGTCTGGGCTGATATTGAGCGCTACTTTTGCTATCGTGATCGCTTCTTCAAATCTGTCAAGTTTTAGATAAACCATCATAAGACCGACATATGGATCATAATAATAAGGGTTAATCTGCATCGCGTCCCGGAACATGGTAAATGCGTCTTCATAGCGCCCGTGGTCCAAATATATGCTGCCGAGATTATTATATGCCCGCGCCTTATAGGGAGACTTCTTTACTATATCTTTCCACATGGAGATGTCGTCATGCCAAACCATGTTTCTCGCGTAGGTTGCCCCCGACAGAGCGATAGTTGCAAGAGCAAGAAAAATAAAAACCGGCTTTTTACTTTTAAACAGCTTTTCAAAGATCAAGATCAATACGCAGATAATAGCCAGAATAATTCCGAAGGCTGGAAGATAAACACGATGCTCGAATATGACATCCTTTATGGGTATTATGCTCGATTCTACAGAAAGAGTGATAAAGAACCAGAAGATGCCGAAGGCGATCAGACGATAGAGCATGCCATTAAGAAAATAATCCGACGCGTGCTCAGATGTTTCCGGTAAATGCTTCGTGTTAAGCGCCTTGCGCGATTTGTACAAAAGAACTGCTGCAGTCGTTATCAGTGTCAGAAGAAACAGGAATGATAGAAAAACTTGAGGCGTAAACAGGGAGTGATATATCGGGTAGTCATAATCGAGGTTTTGGTTCACAGGCAGGAATATCAGCCTGATATAGGTCGTGATTACCTGTATCTGTGTCATGAGATAGTCCCATCGGGGCATGGTGGTCTGGAGCCGAGTCTTCTCTCCCAAATCGGAGAGGAGCTCCCCCAAGGGCTTGTGCATACCCATGATGCTGATTGGAATGATCGCAAGCATCATGAGAATCGGCAGGAGAATGAGAATTTTCTTTTTGATGTTGGTCTTGAAAAAGACGAACTCGTAGAGCACGATGATGATCGGCAGGGTAATTGCTGTTTCCTTTGTTTTCATCGCTAATAGTGCAGAGCTCACGGATGCGAGATAAAAGCCAAGAGACTTTGCCTTTGATTTATCCCAAGCTCCGGCCCGCGTGTCAAGCCCGGCGAGTCTTGCTTTTGCGTACATCACCACAGAAAGAAGATAGAACATCGCAGTAAGCGACGCAAACCTCTGGTAAATGTAGGTTACTGCCTGTGTCTGAATTGGATGCGACACAAACAATAAGCCGGAAAAAAAGGCTATCATATACTTGAAAAACGGGTCATGATTTCTCGGCTGTAAAATAGAAAAAGATCGCATTGAAGGCGTATTAAAGGTCAGGAGAACGAGAAAGTAGACAAAAATGGCATTGGTAAGATGAATTACGAGATTTACTACATGATAGCCTATTACGTCAAGCTTCCCGAACTTATAGTTCATTGCAAAGGTGAGATAACCCACGAATCGGTTGCGATTAAAGTTATATATGGTAGAAGACAAGCAGGAATCTTGACCTTTGTGAGCCGCGATAAACTTGCTTAAATCTTCCATGTGCCCTTTATCGTCGAACATAAACGGCACATTGAATGTATTTGAATAGCATATTAATCCAACGACAGTGATAAGGAGAATATGGAAGGCAATATTGTGAATAAAACTGACTGGTGAGGATGATTTTCCCCCTGTATCTGTAAGAGCCGCGGTAACGTCGATTACGTGGGGATTATTAATTTTTTTATTATTTGAGGATTTTCCCATTGAGGATTCTGCCGAATGGGCTATTCTTTTTTCAATTACTAAGAGCTACAGTTTTCTGCTACTTTTGTACAAACTGCTTTGTGCACAGCTGCTGAGTAGTTCTATGGATGAATGCGTCGATTATTATACCTCAGGGTGACTTTTTGTCAAGAACAGCGACGGGTCTTGTCAACCCCAAGTTAGAATGTACGGTTTTGTGATACTGTCTAACGCTAGCAACTACTCGACCCTCTTGCTATGCCTTCAATTGCTCAACCAATCAACTACTCACACCTGAGACGCTACTCACCAAACCGCTTCCCTGTTATCCCTTTTGAATAATCCAATATGCCTTGGCAAATGCATCTTATATTTTTTATAGGGTTACGCGTCCCCTTGAGTATGGCTACCGCTATGCGTTTCGTCATGTGGACCATGAATAATATTGTTTTTTTATTAAAGTGGTATCTTTTAATCAGTAAAAGCCTGTTCCTCTGCTCATAATAGTTATAACGCGGGCTAAAACCAGTCATACTTGAAGACACCTTATGCCAAACTCTTGCATTCCGCGCAACCGCGAGCAGGAACCCTTTTTGATCCGCTCGCATGCAATAATCAACATCTTCACCAAGATGAAAGTAGGACTCATCCAGATAGCCTGTATTATCAAGACAGCGCCGGGAAATTAGCATGGAGCAGCCGGGAATGTATAGTTTTTCCGAACAGTTCTGGGGCGAATCATGTTCAGCTTGAATATGACGTGCATCTCCTGTATTGACATTAAATACACCACCCATTGCCCAGACCTTTTCTGGTCGATTAAAGTAAAAAATCTTTGATCCGACTATCCCGATGTCACAGCCTTTCGCCACCAGAACCATTTCCGTGAGTGTTTGGGGTTCCACGACCGTATCATTGTTGAGAAGCCATACGAGTTCTGCGTCTTGTTTGATAGCTTGTCTGATGCCCAGGTTACTCCCTGCCGCAAATCCTAAATTTGATGCGACTTGAATAAGCAATATATCCTGATACTGTTTTTGCAACTTTAAAGCGGAATCGTCCGATGACCCGTTATCGATGACAACAATGCGGAAATTGGCGTAGGCCAATCTCCTCAGGGAACCAATGCATTCGGCGGTATCATCAAACCTGTTCCAGTTCACCAAAATAATACACACGAAGGGCTGATTACTTTGAGCGCTCGATAAATTCACAAGTCCCTCCGGTACAATACTTCAATCGGAATGAGTAGACATACTGCATATATTATATGTGTGCTTTAATTACAAATTTGCCGATTTTTCTTACTTCAACATAGTTATTCTTAATGTATTTGTTCACAAAATTTGCGTAGTTAACAATTTTTCTGCTTTCTAAGCCGTCATACGACGCATTAGGTTCTTCAACAACGAGTGCAACATTATCTTTAATTAATCGACTAACCATAACCCTCTGATCTTCATCCGACGAGAAATAGCCTGGAGCCAGTAGCATCTGCCCACCACCAAATTTTCTTTCGGCAAAATAATAAAATGATGTAAAAAAAGGTATTGCTAAAATATATTGGTCTTTATGAGTGTTATTCTTAATGTACTCAATTGTTTGCAGATATTCGTTTGCAGGGTCATTAGCTTTAACAATGTCCAATATTTCATTCTTATTTCCCAATAGGGACTGTAAATTTGTAATTACAGACTTAATATTAGCATTAGGTAACATGTCCAAGTTTTTACTTAAAAGCACACTAAGCCCTCCCACAAAAATAAAGGTGATGGCACATGATGCTCGTCCCATTTTTGCTTTCCATGTTCCTTGAGAATAATTTGTTATCACAATGCTTAAAAGCCATGCAATTAGTACATAATCAATAATTATAGATTGCAATAAATGCCCAAAATCTGATCTGTGCATTGCTTGGACGAGGGTAAATTGTGACAAGAGAATTGCGACGAGGATTTTGAACTTTTCAGATTGCATTAATTTACTTTTTTGACTAACCAATACTGTTAGCGACACCAATGGTATGATATTATAAAATACAAACAAGATAAATATGATGTTATTATTCGATGTAACGGATTGATTATCTTGATAATATGGGAATGGTATTGATAGTCCTATACCTTGATGCAATATCCCAGATAACGTATCACCTATATAATTTCCTAAGCCTCCTTTATACAACGCCCATAATAACCAAGGAGAAGCAAAACAAATAATCGCCAGTAAGAACATACTTAAGGTTTTTAGTATTTCAATAGTCTGGTGTTTAAAATTGACTAATAATATCGTCATAAATCCGCAGAGGGCAGTATAGACTCCAAAATCAAGTCTATATAAACCAGTAATCACAATTGCAAACGCCATAAGAACCATGGACTTAATACTCTTGTAATCTATGTATTCCCACGCTGAAAACAATGTCAAGACAGGGCCTAGCGCAATATAATACTTATAAAACCTTGGCATAAGCATCAAAGCAAAACATAGACATATAACCGAAATGCTAAGTTTTTTACTGACAGCAACAAATAATTTAAACAGCAATAAATATGCAGCTAGATATCCGGAAATAACAAGTAATATCTCGCCTATAATTCTATTATCAGAAACAATCTGACCAAAAGCACTTGCATAAAACGTCAATGGGCCATATGAGCTTCGGAAATCAATAAACGGATGCTCTCCGGATAAAATCTGCATAGCACCAGTGAGTTGATGCCCTCCATCAGGATCACTAATGAAGTATTCGGGGTTCGGTACTTTAGTCGATAGAAACAGCAAAATGGAAAATCCAACCAAAAGTATTATCGTACGGGCATTATTACTATTTATTGAATTGCCATCTCTATTCATAGCTTAAGTATTCCAGAAGTTTAAATTTAACCAATTATTTCTTTTCGCAGATTACAGTTTGTAAATAAGTCTGCTTGCTTATCAGTCCGAACAAAAAAATGACCATAACGCTCAGTCTGACCAATAAATCTAATACCGCTGATTTTACACCAGTGTCAATAGCTGCATATGAAATATTATGATTTATTGTCCTAATACTCGATAAACCACTCATGTCCAGCAATTTATTCAAAGAAGAATGATTAAAGTGATTAAGATGATGTTTGTCGTATAACCTTTGATAAGGCTTATTTATGCCTAGTTTTTTCAGCAAACGTGATAACTGGTATAATATGCTGCGATCATTTAAAGTCATGATAATTATGAAGCCATTTTCTGCACACAAATTTTTCAATAATTCTACATATGCAATGGGATCAGGCATATGCTCTATGACTGCCAACGTTACGACTACATCATACTTTTTATCTAATTTAATATTAAAAGCATCGCTTTGTATAAATTTGATACCATTCATATCATCATTCTTAGTAATATCTATTCCTGTTAGCGTGAGGATAGGATTATTATTTCTTAAGTATTTCAGGAAATCACCCTTTCCACAGCCTATTTCTATTACAGATTCTACTTGAACCTTGCCGTTAATGACCTCACTAATCCTTTCAAACAAGTTAAGGTTAGGGTTCTCAAACCAGTTCTTATGATACTTATTATAATAAAGGTCACTATACTCTTCCATATCACTGTGAGCTTTTAATATAGTAAAGCAATGGTCACATCTTGTACACCTGAAAATATTGACATCGGTTAATTCAGCTTCAACCCTACTGTTATAATTACACACTGGACACTTTATTTGCAAATCATTCTCCTGTATTTGTATATCACAATATGTCGCTACTCTTTTTTGCAACTAAATAATATTGTGAACCTAAAGGTAGTTTTCCAAGACCACGCTCAATATATCTAAATAATTTACCTCTAAACGGGAAAAATATAATATAATTTTCATCTATTATGAACAAATCATTATCGTGCAATAATGTTTTAAGCTCCACTTTGCCTATTAGAACGGCATCTTTATCAAATTCACATTTTTTTACAGCATGCCTTGTGAAATAATTTAAAGGATTGTGCTCAAATATCATAATTAATCCACCATATTTTGAGACCCTTCTCATCTCAGAAATAAAATAATTCCTTTGCGTTACTTGTAAATGATGCATTACGCATATTGTAAAAACAATATCAAATGTATTGTCTTTGAATGGTAGCTTCCCGCCATCATATACTTTATAATCCACAGTCGGGTTTAATATTCTTGCTTTATCAACTGCCTCATGGGCTACATCTACACCAGATAACATGCTGAATTTATTATTAAGAAATGTATCTGTCTGACCAATGCCACAACCGAGATCAAGTACATTTAATTTGTTAATATTACTGCCAAATGTTCTTGCTAATTTTAGAATTAATTCCGCCTTGACTGCTGTAAAAAATTCAACAGTCTGGCCAGAAAAACGAATAGATTTGTCGATTTCGCTTTTATAAGTATCAGAATATTTGTTAAAATTAGCACACACATGAACTCCGTTGCAACTTTAGCTAATATCTATCGTAGATAGATTTGAAATAACATCAGTCTTTCTTTCACGATTATGAATCAACTCTTCAACAAGAAATAATGGCCTGCGCTTCACTTCCTCATATATACGTCCTAAATACTCACCAATAAGACCAAGACATATGAGGTTGAGTGCACCAAAGACCACTATCGCAACAATCAAAGAAGACCAGCCCGGCACCATGTTTATACCCATAAATATAGATTTCAGCAAGGCAATGAAGAGATACCCAATAGAAACAATCGTTGCAAACAATGCAGCATAGTATGAGAATCTAAGGGGCCTGGATGACATACTAACAATAGCATCAGCAGCAAAACGGAGCATTTTCACGAGCGGGTATTTAGTGTTGCCCGCGATTCTTGGTTCCCTTTTGAATTCGATCGACGTTGTTCTAAGCCCTATCCAGCCAACCAGTCCGCGGAGATAACGGTGGTGTTCTGGCATCCGTTTGAGAGCTTCAAGCGCCCTCCTACTGAGAAGTCTAAAATCCCCAGAATTTTGAGGTGCCCTTGTTTCGCTGAGAGAACAGATGAGTTTATAGAATAGTTTGGCAGACATAATCTTGAAATAAGAGTCACCCTTCCGTTCAGTGCGAATTCCATAAACTACATCGTATCCTTCCTGCCATTTCTTTATGAACTCAAGTGTAACTGACAACGGATCTTGTAGATCGGCATCCATGCAAATTATTGCTTCACCACATGCAAGAGCATAACCTGCCGTCAGTGCAAACTGATGACCAAAGTTGCGAGTCAGTCTGACAGCAACAAAACGCTGGTCATTGGTAGCTTTGTCTGCAATCATAGCCCATGAAGTATCCTTGCTTCCGTCATCAACAAGGATTATTTCACTACAGTTTCTAATGGTTTCATGTTCCAGAAATTCAGACAATTCTTTGAATAAGTAGGGGAGTGCCTTTTCTTCATTATAAATAGGGATGATAAAGCTAAAACGCATGATATGTGTCTCCGTTGAAGTGATTAGTCATCGCGCTGGAGAGCTTTACTCTTTGACATAGCTGTGTACGTAGCTTCAAGATAAGAGTATGCATTCGTTCCAAGCATTGATGAAGATAATCCTAGCTCCTTGGAATGGTCCTTTATTTTGTATGCTGTATGGCGCTGTCATTTCCCGTATTCTTCCAGGCTTGCACCCTTAAAAAATATTTCCGGTGTGACCTCCTGGGAGTAGTGTCCTATCGTGGACAAACGCCCGGATAACGAGGATACCCTGCATCGGGCACTATCAGATGGGGCCAGATTTCCCCATAGTCGAGAACCACAGGTGCATATCGAGATATTTTATAAAATCTATTGCCAACTTCAACAGGTTTATCTTCATGTATTCCAAAAGTCTGTCCCCTTTGGGCGCCGATAATCAACAGCAGCGTTAATCCCGTTCTGACGCGTGCCCCAGACTAAGGTGCTGTAGGTTTCTATAGACAGAAGATAAAGTCTTTCAACATTATGGCCAACGCTCAAGATTACCTGCTTCCTGACGGTATACACTTTGGATGAAGTGCCAGGTCTTTTCGATGCCGCTCTCTAACGAGGTGAGAGGAGACCAGGAAAGTTCTTTTTTTGCCTTGGTTATATCGAGATAGATCGCTGGTATGTCAAAGGTCCGCTTCGCGCTATACTGAGTTCGCACTTCGAGGCCGGTTATCGCGCGAATGACGGAAGCAATTTCATTGAGAGAGTGTCCCGTTCCGCTTCCCAGGTTAAAAATATGCGATGTTGCGGCCACCATCGATGCGCGGTAAATCCCCTCGACTAGGTCATCAATATAAACGTAGTCGCGCACGACCTCTCCGTCGCCCCAGATCTCGATGGGTTCGCCTTTGGCGACTTTACCTAGAAAAACAGTTACTGCTCCCTGGATGCCATTCATGTCTTGACGATCGCCGTAGGGGTTAGAAGGACGCACTATGGTGTAATCGAGGCCATGAAGATGATGGAACAACGCCAGATATTTCTCGATTGCCAGCTTGGTTATTCCGTACGAGCATTCTGGATCCGTAGGATCGTCTTCCCGGACTGGCAGCGTCGCAGGTCTACCGTAAATGGTTCCACCTGAAGAAATGAAAATGATTTTTTTGACCTTTTTCTCGACGCACTGTTCCATCAGGAAAAGGGTTTCAACGACGTTAGACTGGACATCAAAGACGGGATCGTCGTTTGATGTTTTCGGTAGCGTGGTGCAGACAAGATGATAAACCATGTCTACGCCGTCCAGCGCTTCGGCCAGCAGACCGCGGTTGCCGAAATCGCCTGACCGGTAATCGACTCCTACCAGAGGCCTGCGGTAACGCTCCGCGTATTTGTCGAACACGCGCACCCGGTGGCCTTCCTGAAGGAGTTTGTCCACAAGATGCGATCCGATAAAACCGTTCCCACCAAGAACTAAAGTATTCATTTTATTATCATCTTTCTATATAAATAGATATTAAACATAAGTACAAATATATTTGGTTAGTTTTGCTTTAATTCCCTTAAAGTTTATTGTAAATTTATATTTATTGAGCAAATAAGTAAGTGTCCGTTAAAACTGCAGCCATCACTTGTTAGAGCGTATATCATTCGGAAAATCCGCCTGTATCTGATTTTGCATAGTCATGCTGAAAGATAAGATAAACAAGCCCGCCTAACAAACTCCACACCGAAAAAAGTGCAAAAAACAAAATGGAAAAAAGTATCGCTGGTTCTTGCCCCCCTCCCGTCCGTTTGTCAATAGTTATAACTCCAAATGCCGCAAACATGATGACAAAAGCACCTTCTCGTATGCCGTTTCCACCAATGCTGATAGGAATGCTAATGACACAGGTTACAACGGAGAGGATGATTAGAATCTGCATAAAGGTTACATCGAGATGAATAGCCCGCGCGATAGAGTAACCCGCTGTAAAAAAGAAAAGAAACAAGGCGAAACTACAAAGTATTGCTTTTAATGTCAAATATATTGACTGCCCATGCTGACGAAATCCTGCTATCAGCGATTCAATTATGTCATGCCGGGGAATCCTTTGCCAGAGTTTATGGGGGAAAAAGGGCAAACTTTTAAAGGGGATAAAAGCGAAGCTTACAGCACTCACCAGCATCAATCCAAATATAATCAATAATGAATAAACAATATTCCTGGCATCATCACTTTTCATCAATAAACCAAGTTGCCACGGCAGTGCGGCTAGAGCAATGAATAGTAAAATAAACAGACCAAGCGCTCGATCCATAATAATCGAGAGCATCGCGTGGGTTTTTTTTGAGGGGGCATATTTTAAGACATAAAGAATCTTGATTACATCGCCTCCCGTCGTACCAAGAAGAAACGCATTGAAGAACTGGCCGATTAACGTGAGAGCAGTTACCGTTTTTAGTGGTAGGAAAATGTTCTGCACTTTCAATAAGAACCACCAACGAATACTCGCAAAGAGGAAAGAAATTCCCACAAAAAGGCAGGCAGTCAACAACCAAAGGGGATCGCTTTGCATGAATTGCTTGCTCAAAACAGTCCAATTAATCTTGAAAACAAAATAGAGCAGAATGGAAATTGTAACAGTAACCCTGATGATAGTCCAACTAGGGGCACGTTTACTTGTTTTATTATCTGTTGGTTGAACACTATCGATATGCATTACTTGCACCTAGGGAATAGACAATCATGGTGTTACGGACTAGTCTTTTTTCCCCCATTCTCATAACAGACATGACGTCACCTCTCGATGTATTTGCAAACGGCAGATGAAAGAAAGATGCCATCAGCGACAGTTGAACGTCACTGACATTGCATTGCCGCATATTGCAAAACGGAAAGCAAAGTTTCCTTGGTATTATTGAGGGGTTGAACAACAAAGATCAGGGTGATACAGGGCCGACCCTATGGTGATCGAGATGAGGAATATTTTTGTCTCAAAATTCTGACCTGTATGTTGCCTGACATTTGACCCAAAACGGCTTAAATTAGCGCGCAATTATCGCAAAAAATCCGTAATCATTTACTGATAAAACGTCGAATACTATTTGAGGTTAATATGATCAGGGTCTGTTAATCAGTGGTCATGCAGATGGCGATGCCGGATTTTAACGAGTTATCTCTCGTCGCTCCTTCTGTTTTTTTCTCACCTTGTCATTCTTATTGATTCGTACTATTGTCCCCTTAGTGGCTCTTTTCTTGGAAATGGTTTAGTCCTCGAAAACGAAACGTTACCATCTTATGAACCGTTACGTAAAATTTCAACTAACTATAACACTCGTTCTCTTTACCGCATAGGGCAGTCAGTTATGGTGTTCGTGATACATAGCTTACTCAAGGAAAAAACCAAACGACAACACGGATTAATCTTTTCTATTCCATTCCCACCATAAGTATTTAGCGAGTTTAATACTTGTGGGCAGAATCTTGAAATGTGTTTCACCAAAATTACGGGGTATTTCAACTACCGGGAATTCCATCCTTTTCAAACATAGGCGATATGATCTTACCACCATTTCAATATCGATTGATAAACCGTAATCCAGAATTGCCATTTTTTTGAAGCCTAAAACTGTAAACCCTTTATATCCGTGGAGAACATCTCGGACAAAGTAGCCCTCCCGTTTCCATATCATGGCGGCAAATGATGCTAAAAAAAGCACACCCCACTTCCGTGGTTTAAAAAGCCTGTCATCCTCATCATTCCTTGATCCCTTAATATTGCGGCTTGCTATAACCAAATCGATTCCATCATGGAAGAAAGAGCGAAATTGAAGTAAACTTTCGGGTGATATCGTTCCTTTTGGGAAAAAAACGACTACTGCATCACAAGTTGATTTCTCAACCGCATGGATATACGCTGCATTAAGTCCTTTTTTCGGTTGCAGGTAAACTGGAATATGCTGAGATTCCAGATATTCTGCGGTGCCATCTGTGCTTCCTCCGTCAATAGCATAGACCTCTTCAAAAGAGGATACTGGTAAGTTTGGCACGTCGATTTTGCAACCTTCCAATTCATTCCACACGATTAAACACAAGGATATTTTCAACATTCGGTTATTCACGAAACCTACCCACCCTTTATTTTATACCATTATACAATTTCGGTATCATTTAATGCCGTGCAACATTGCGGGCAGCCTCAATAGCACGTTCTACGGCAACGTCAGAATTCATATGTTCCCACAATCCCCACCGACCAAGGGGGACAATATTCTTGCTCTGCGCCCATGATAGTATCCTATCTAACGAAACAGGTTTGCCGACCGTATTAACGGGATAGGCGAAAGTATTGCGATGCCTGAATCCAGAGGCGTTTCCAGATCTTTTTGTATTTGTTTCAGTCCAGTGCCCTTTAGAACCAGAAATAAAATTGTGACGTAGTAATAATCGATGATATGGAACTTCATATGAAGGTTCGTAAACCCAATGAGCGGGGGAATCAAGCTGATGGGCATGGTAATCTATATCGATTGATGCGTATTGTAGGTCTCTGGCTGCAATGTGCAATGACTGCGGAAGCGCATCCATCTCAAACCATAATCTCCAAGGAATGGTATTAACAATTACATCTGCTTTTATCCTGCCATTGACAATTTGACGATCTGTGTCAATTGACGCTACGGGACAACCTAGGCGCAGTCGCTCCCCTAATTCACATCCCATGCGTCGCCAAACTTCTCCGTACCCATGTTGTTTGGGGTAATAAAAGTTTCCATGAGCAGGTAGTGATCCGCTGGATTTCTTATCAAGACAGGACTGAAGCGTCTCACGGAATGAAACAGAAGGAAGTTTATATAACCAATAAGTTCCAATCTCTTGAACAGGCATCGAAAATAATTTATCATTATAGGGGATCATATATTCTTTGGCGATGCGATCACCCAACTTCCATGTAATCCAATCATTGAAACGTTCCGGCTCTGGTACACCATTGACACAACCTGACTTGGCAATTGATTCCAAAAAATCAACTTGATCAGAGACATGCAGTTGCCAGAGATTTGCTTCTAATGGGTGATCTATTTCCTGGTTGCGGATACGAATTCGGGCAATCCTTTCGAAACGATTCCATTCGGATTCGGGCATTAATTCGAAAAGAAAATTCAATACATTTTTTCGCTTGACATCGAGAAAATGTCCGCCGCCAATATCCAATGGTGAGCCATCAACAATTTTTGATCTGCAAAGTCCTCCAGCTTCGTTTTCCGTCTCCAATACTACAAATGAATCTATGCCATTCCTATTTAATTCTCGCGCAAATGAAAGACCGGTGGGACCGGCACCAAGGATACAGAAACGAATATGTTCAAGCAATTTAACCACTATATTTCCCCTGATAATTAATGATTTGTATAGAAGAAGGATTCGAGATTAAGCTGGCTTTAAACGAATACAAAAAGGCCAAAATAGATATCATAGCTAAAAAATGCAATGGGAAAAAGCCCATGAGATTGTAACCTTGAGGCCATTTAAGAATGGGAAAACCTATAACATCAACAACTGCCATAGAAAGACAAAATGCAAGTAGACCCGACCAACCAACTAGAAGCAGTGTTAAAATTGAGGCATAATTGTCACGCTTGTTTCTAAATAACTTCACGCCGGCCACAAGACCTAATATCAGGGAACAAGAATAAATTAGTCTAAATAGATTCACTATAGAATTGAAGAGGGCATTTTGAAGCCTTATCGAAAAGCTCTGAGACCCAGAAGGTGGATAAGGCCAAGTCTTCAAATATGAATGCCATTCAGTCGCAATATTTGAGGGAGGATCAGTTTGAACTAATTGATTACGATATTGCCCCTCTCCTTTAACAAGAAGTAGAAATGACTTAAGACTTGCCGGCAAAATGTCGTGAGCATCTGAAATTTTTAAGGGTGGTAACATCGAGAATCCAGCTCTGCCGTGCTCTATTTTGCCACTTTCTATTGCGATACGGATCTCTTTGGTTGCTTGGCGGCAAAAATCCAAAAAAGCGTGGCCAGTCTCTCGACCCGATAGAATTATTGCCTCAGTCAACGCAAATTCAAAGTCGGATACAAAAAATTCACGTCCTTCCCCCCCCCATCCATTAAGTTGAAGATGTCCCTTATTGCGAGCGAGATAGTCCATAGCAGGACCTTCCAAGTACGGCTTTAACTGGGCAAACGTAGGCGAAATAGCATAGGCAAGCTCTCGTGTGTTTGTGTTAATAGGTACATACTTTTGGTGTTGATCCGGTTGCAGAGAACATAAAATTCCGTAGAAATCTCTAAAGACTGAGTCTTGACGTAATGATGGTGCATAAACGCCATATGATATGTAATTTAATGTGGAAAAAATTGTCATTGGTAAAAGATACCCAACAGACATTAATAAAAAAATTACTGCGCAATAGGATAATTTACGTGAACGCCATGCATGATATAGTAAAAATAAAACTACGACAGCAATTGGCAGCATAAGCCATGATGCATCTTCTCGCGTGGTGGCTGCAAGACCCAATGTCAAGCCTGCAGAAAATACCCAAGGCCAAACTTTCCTATCGCCAGTTGGAATTCTAATCACAACTCCGGTCAGTGATATCATGCAATAAAGCGATAGGGCACCGCACAAAGCTGTTCGTAAAAGGCGACTATCATAACCAGCAATAGGGATACAAAATACACATAATGTCGACAGGTAAAGAATTGTCCATTTCCCAAAATGTAGAGGACGGATAGCTCTCCAAAAAAGAAAAGGCATTGGTGCGAAAAGAAAAAACTCAGCCAAACGCAAAGGGATACCAAGACACACGATGCCAGCTAAGAAGACCGAGAAGAAAGGGGCTTTAGAGAGAACCACATTATTGAATGGCCCCAACCAATACGCTCCACCTATGTTCGAGATAATAGAAAAAGCATTTTTATAATACAGCGCGTCATCTGCCCACTGCCAGTACTGGACATCAAGAGGACGAAAATAAATCACTAAAAGAGATAAGAAATAAATAACAATAAGGCCAATATACTTAAAATATTCTTTATTTTCTTTATTCATAGCTACCTAAGTATGCTATCACACTGCAATTAACCCACAGTCGATTCTTTAGCGGGCCGTTGAAAAAATACATTGTTTGAAGAAAGGCTCTCGCCCCATTAAATCTAAAGAGGCTTGCTGTTTTGATCTTTGTCAACGTCAGTGGAGCATTGTTTGTACCTTTTCTCACTATTATGCTAGGAAGGCGGTATCTACATCTACACTATGTGGCGCTACCCCCAAGATTTCTCATCCTGATGAGATTATAAGCTGCAGCAGCGATGATGAAGTGACAGGAGACCTTGGGAACACCTCGGTACTTGATCTTGCGGAGATTGCCAATGGTCTTCATCCTTACGAAGGCCTCTTCAACGCGCTTCCGGAACTTCCGGCTTACGGCATAGCCTAATTGACGGGTTGTTCTTCCATCGATTGCGGAATCGTCCTTGCGATCACAGTCCGCCAAGGGCATTTTTAGGTTGGTTCATTAGTTGCAAATATTACATCTTGATCAAAGCTTTTATGGTCTTCAGCGTATATGTATCCTACCTTTGAAAAAAATCTTACCCAGTTTTTTTCGACATATTGTTTTGGTATGCAGCTTTCGCCGTAAAACGATGTCTCCAGCACTCCACCGCCGCCTGTGGCACTATGAACGAACCTGCCCGCGTCATAATCCAACAAGTCCTTCTCTGGATTGGTAAACGAACATGCTGCCCCACGCTGGAAGTCTTTCAAATTTTGCTGTTTTGAAAGTTCAATGCAGGTGTTAATGAAATTGCGAGGTCTTGTGGTGGCAATCACCATGCCGTTTGGCTTAAGGATTCGATTGAACTCACCAAGCCACCTAAGATGGGCTTCTTCGGAAAGATGGGAAAAGACAGAATACAAGTAAATCAAATCAAAGGTGCTGGGTGCAAATTGTGTAGGAGGCATGGTATCAATCACTTTAAAATTGCATCCGATATTTTGTTTTTTACATAAATCTATCATTTCCTTGTAACAGTCAATCCCCCACAATCCGGAAGCTTCCACCTCTTTGAGAAAGAACCTTATGATTCGGCCCCAGCCGCATCCGAAATCCAGAACAGTCGTAAACTTGCCAATATCTTTTGAGTTATTTAGAAGAATACCCTTAAACAATTGGTATGCGGCAAACGCTTCCGACAACGCCAAGTGTCCGCTCCTACCGGTGAAGTTGGTCTGTGTTTCCTCGTCCGGCATGCTCGGAAAAAACTGTCTTATGAGCACGTTGTTGTCGTATCCAATAGTAAAAAGCCAATACCAAAAATCGTCGCTAACATCCCCAAACACTTTTTTAAGAGACTCTTTTTTGCGTAGTGCGCTTGTTAGATCCTCAAGTTGTTTCTGATAATCTCTCATTCTAACTGTCCCTCTCCATTACAAGTCCGTTTTTGCATCATTAGATAATTTTAGTTCACGTGTTGTAAGTTTCCATCGGTCTATCATCCAACTTCCCAAGCGCGTTCCCGGGCGTTCAATTAAAAAATACGTGCAATATGATAATGGAGTCAATAATCCCAAGGTAAGCAGTACGCAAGCTCCGTACTGCAGGGCGGGGGATAAATGTAGTAAGTAAATCGCACGGTAGACCGGGGTAAGCGCAACTACAAGTGTCGGATGGTTAAGATAGACCGAATAGCTGATCTTGCCATAAAAGCGTGACGCGCGATTTACAAAAAAGCCTAAAGGATAAATTGCCAACCCTATCAACAACCCTGCATATATTAAACCTTGCCAATAATAAGCTTCTATGAGAAAATTTAATTTTCCATCGAGCAACGCAATGTACCCAGCAACGGCGGCTGCTACCACAGCAAACGCCAAACTGCGGGGAAGAACCTTGCCTTGAATAAAGTGCTCGTACACGAAGAAAACGAGCATACCAAAAGCGAAAATGGGCAATTGGTGAAGGAAACTCATATGGAGAAAACCGGCGCGCTGAGATTCGACTATAGGCAATATACCAACAACACCGGAATAGATAGCTGCGACTATTAATGTGAAAAAGAAAAAACCCAGAGACTTCCAACAATCATTAATATAATCGTAAATGAAAGGGAATAGAAGATAAAATATGACTTCAACGCTCAGGATCCAACTAGCCCATACAAAACCCTCATGCTTGCCGGGGACAAAATAAAACACAAGAACACATTAAGCAGCACGTCTGTCCAAGAATGTGTGACTCCATACCAGAACTTGTCACGAATCAAAGAGAGGAGCATCCAAAAATAGAAGAGGGGTGCAATTCTAAAAAATCGACGCAGGTAAAATTGCATTGTAAGCTGAGGTTCCTCTTTGCGCTTCTGCATGGACAGACAAAGGCAGAAGGCGCTTATTATGAAAAAAAGAGTTACCCCCGTGCCTCCACTCAACACAAACCGGCTTGCCCAAAATGGCACGGTCAAATTCGGTTGGGGAAGAAGCGCCAAATGATACGACAGAATGTATAGTGCAGCTAGCCCGCGCAGGGCATCGATGGCTTCAAGGCGATCCGGCATTTGCAGAGTTTCAATTCTGGAAGTCATATTCACGATATCAGGCCCCTTGACATAATGAGAATCTTTTTCCCACAATTTACTGCCTATATCACACCGCCGAGGGAGGAATACACTGTAACTGATTGGTTACTTTACTATAAATTATAAAGAAAGTATTTTCTTTATAATTATTTCCGTCCGCATTGAATAGAGTGAAAGCAATAATATATCATGCGTATAATTATATAACCTGTAAAAGAGGTCAAGAGTGGTCGCGAAATAAGTATACAGACGGAATTATCCCTTCGATTGCTCTTTGTAAGCAGATGCCGAACACTGTCTTTGCTAACGCGCTCCTTCTCGAAGACCCTGACACTATGACCATGTTTTAAAAGCACCTCGCACGCATGGGACCAAGAAAGCCGCTATCACCTAATACCAAACATTTCTTCAAATATATCGACTTCTCCTTAGCTCGTATATTGGCCCTCTAAGTAAATTATCAAAGTAATAAATCTGTTTAATAAGGGTATCTGTTTAACATGTTATTCCCAAATACTTCTTGATATATTCTCTATATGCATAGATTTTATCCTTGGTTGAAACTTCTACTGGGAATTGACTAATGACAAACTCCTGAATTTTTACAACCTCGTCATAGTGCATTTCTTTGTTTTCGGCTGCCACAACACTTCGCACATGCCTTCTATGTAAATTCAATGGCTTAGCACAAAATGATATCTTGCCATGCTGAAGGAGCCAGATATAAAAAAACCAATCGCCGGCGATTTTAAAGGAAACTAGATCTTCAACAATACTATCAATTTCTGTTTTCTTAAAAACAGCAGATGATACGTTTGGTATTGTGTTTTTTATTGCCAATGTGTCAGCAATTTCCAGTCTTCCATCGCGAACATAATTTTTCGTCCATTTATTGCTATCAATGTCTGCTGTATAATTCAGATAATTCTCACAAAGAACTTTACCATTTTCATCGATCTGTTTAGACTGGCTATAGCTAAAGACCACTTCGCGATCTTCAAATCCTTTCAGTACTTCTCTGAGAAACGTTGGCTCGCATAGATCATCAGCTTCAGCTATCCAAATGTACTCACCCCGCGCAAGGGAAATGCCCTTAGCCCACTGCTTAAATACACTTCCTGAATTAGACTTATCAGCAAGGATCTTAATATCTGCTTGACCCGATGCTGCGAAACTTTGAACAATATCCAGACTATTATCATTCGACGCATCGTCCAACACTATTACTTCATAAACCGGATAAGTCTGGCGCGCTATGCTCTGCAGCCGGCTTTCGAGGTACTTGCCATAATTGTAATTCGGTACGACAACGCTAACCCTCATATAATTGTGGCCAAGAAGCGAAAGCAGCCTGTAAACATAATCCTTAAAATTCAAATTTGTTTCGACCAAGAGCGAACCGTTATAACCCAATCTTTTTCTCTCGTCCTGATTGCTCAACAAGCGTATAGTCTCCGCACTCATTGCGTCTACGTCCAGGTAAGGCACGAGGACTCCCGTATCTTTAGTAACAATATCTTTGAATCCGCCAGCATCGCTGAAGCCGATAACAGGCAATCGTACGTCCATTGCTTCGGGGACAACACATGGGAAAGGGTCCTCTCTTGACGTCATGAGAAAGATATCTGCTCCCGCATAATAAAGCGCGATATCTCTCTGCGCATCGACAAAAATGATTCTGTCCTTTAAGGCATACGCTTTAACTCTGTGGTCAATTACATTTTCAAAATTGGGGTCATGCTTTCCTATCCACACGAAATAGGTCTTTGGCAATACATCGCCGACTTTTTTTGCGACATCCAGAAAGAGGTCAATTCCCTTTCTGTAATAGGCATAGCCCACTCCCAAGATAATTTGAGCATCTTCGGGCAAAGATAACATCTTTCGCAAGGCAACTCTGGCTTCGCCCTGTTCGAATTTATAACGATTCTCGCTAAAGAGCCCCTGAGGCAACACCACAGTTTTATTTTCGTCAAGAGAAACAACAGTTTTAAATTTATCCCTCACAAATTCCGCCGGAAAGACAACCGTTGAAGAATGTGTGGACAAAAGATCAGCATGGTTTTCAATTTCATAGTGCCTAATCGTTTCTGGTAATTCATGCACCAGCGTTATTACGTTGATCCCTTTGCGCGCCAGAATTTCAGTAAGATCTCCTGACACAACAGTATTGCAAATAGCAACATCCGCGCCCTTGTCATAAAGATCGTTGATAAGATTGTCTAAGCGGGTAGCATCATTGAAAGCACGGTCGATATTATAAACTGTTGCGTATAGCGAAAAGTCAGGTTCCAACTGCCCCCCTGATTTAAGAAGCAAATGCACGTCATATCCAAATTTGAGTTTCAATATTTTTATGATATTGAGGGAAAGGAGTTGCGCACCGTGAAAGTGGGCATCGTGTGAAACGAAAATTATCTTTCTGGCGTCATGGTGCCTCTCATGATGGTCAATAAGAGCTTTTGCAGTCGCGTTCAGGAACGCATAACCATATTTCATGTCAGGCTCCAAATAAGCGCCTTCTGCCCACTCATTCCATGCATTAACAAAAATCAACCTTTCCGTTGCTGAAAAAGTTCTGCGTGTGTACTCGCATAAATAATCAAGCCATTCTTTATATCTTTGAGGTGAAGCGCTATAATAAATAGTGCCTTTCCCTCTTTTTCGTGATTCATTATCCCAGCTTGGGAAAATCCCTCTAAACTTCTTATAAGGTGGTGTGGGATATTTTTTGCTAAATTCAATAGCATTCGCATATTCGTAAACAGTGCCATCAAACGAGGGATTAGTGAAATAAATTTCGTTGTTAATGGGTGTCAATGGAAATGTGTTAGGAGCGAATTCTATGGCAGCATCAAATCCTACTTGCCTAGGATCAATGTGCTCAAATGAGTGAGTTAGTGCCAAATATATTTCTCCGATGCCATTATTCCGACAATAGTTGCGCCATCGTTGAGAAGTTTCTGAGAGTTTGGGGAATAATGCTGGTCTATATATGATAAGCAATGGTTTCCCATCAATTCTGATATACCGGACATCCTCAAATAGTTTAGAGACCTCCGTAATAAAAGCAATATCATCTTCCGGGGTGTGCCGTTGTTCTAATAGGATATCACTATCCCGCCCATCCCATCGTCTCGACCAGCTTTCGTTTGCCCAGTTTATACAGAAAGGAAAATCAAGGGTTTTATCAGTAAAAAATTGCTCCAATGGAGATTCTAAAACCTTTTCTCCTTGAAACCAGTAAAAATGAAAACAAAATCCGCTAATGCCATATTGTTTGGCCAGTTGTATCTGCCTTTTTTGGACTTCCGGGATCCTTAAATCGTAATAACCGAGTTCACCCGGCAGACGCGGCTGATAATGGCCTATAAATTGAGGGATGGCTTTTGTTACATTAGTCCATTCTGTAAAGCCTTTGCCCCACCATTCGTCATTTTCTGGAATTGGGTGAAACTGGGGAAGGTAAAAGGCAATAAGTTTAATATCCGTTTTTGGCACTTCCGGTGATGAGATAGACACGTAATCATTATCCGTACCGTTGATCATCTCAAATAAGAATTTAAAATAATCTTTTCCAGTTCCAATTAATGTATGCCGTTCATTTTCGGGGGCATTCACCGAATTTTCTTGTTTCAATATCGCCGGTTCCAAACCTGCAGATGTCGGCGGTGGACAAGTGAAAGTATTTACTGAGTCCTCTTGCGTTAAGTCACGCCATGCATTTCTTAAAAATGGGCGCAAACCTTTCGCTCTGATATTTGGAATCGCCTGTTTAAAATCGTAGGTTTTTATAATCCGCAAGATGTTCTGAACAGTTATGTTTTTAAGTGTTCTTTCCTTATTTACTTTCCGATTATTTTTCTTTTGCTTAATTAAAAAGCCCCGCCTTAGAACTTCGTCAACCTTCCTGAGCGGCGCTGTGAGGCGCCATGAACGGCTCAATTGCATTACATGAAGATCGTTCGTAAGATACTGAATCTTCAATAATGCGTTATCGCGCTCCGTCTTTATGAGCTCTTGTTGAACAAGTTGCCTCGTATTCTCTGCAAGGATTCGTTCCTTCTCTGACAACAATTGATTTTGTTCTGTCAAAACTCGGTCGCGTTCGGTAACAGTTTGACTGAGAGCACCGATCTGCCCGTTGCGTTCGGTAACACTTTGACTGAGAGCACCGATCTGCGCGTCGCGTTCGGTAACAGTTTGACTGAGGGCACCGATCTGCGCGTCGCGTTCGGTAACAGTTTGACTGAGAGTACCGATCTGCGCGTCGCGTTCGGTAACAGTTTGACTGAGAGCACTGATCTGCGCGTCGCGTTCGGTAACAGTTTGACTGAGAGTACCGATCTGCGCGTGGTATTTAGCTTTGTCCCGAGCAAGTGATTCAATATTGTTTTGCAAAAGATGATTCCGCGCTACCAAAGCTTCTAATTCTTCGCGGAGAGTACCGTTTCTTTGGTTCTGGTCGTCCACAGATGCCCTTAATTGATCTATCTCCGCCAGCGTCCTGATATTCTTTCTATAAGCGATAAAAGCGGTCGCAAATTGACCATGCACATAGAGCTGAAAGGCGTGTTCGGTACTCATATAGCAGTCGATAACATCAGTTGAGAGGCCAAGCATGCCGAGCAATTTAGTAAAGGGAACAAACTCTTCTATGCCGAACTCTTGATATTTGACCTTGTATAGCTGATGCAGGCTTCTAAATAAAATGAAAGACAACGGGAGATGATCTTGAAATACCCATTCCGTGTCTGTAACATAATATGCGCCATTTTGTACGATAATGTTATCGAAAGTTAAATCAAGGTTTGATATTTGGCAGAAAAGTCCTTCACGGCCCATAACAGCTTTTTGTCGGTCATCAAAAACATCATCCAAGGATCCGGTTATTTTAAATACACTCGAAACCTTAGTGGCACTTTTAAGCAGGGAAGAATATTCCTCAATAACGTGTACGAATCTCTCTTCATTCCGATCCAGAAAAGCGAGCAGTACTTCTTTTTCGTAGCTCTCTCCATCGACATATTCAAAAGTAATTGCATCATCGGCTGTATTCAAGATGCGAGGAAGCCTGAATCTGGTGCCCGCTAAACTGTTTTGAAAGAGTTCATGATTTTGGTGCATGCGGGCCACATGAGCCCGTGCCTCGGGGGTCAGCGCGCGTTTGATGACATATTTCCGATCGCCTTCGCTTACGATGAGAGTCTCGGTTTGAAACTCCTTCCTGCGTGTTCTGCTGTATTTTGCATATAAGACTGTCATTCAGTTTTTCCTGCCAAAAATCAAAAAGGAATTGGCAAAAAAGTCAAAATGGTTGTTCTTAATAATATTAAGGTAAGCAAGTTTCTCGTTGAATAAAAGAAATCGCTCGCGATCGAAATTAGGCGCTTGCGAGAGAACATTTATAATATCAGGGAGACGCTCGTCACTGTAAATTTCTCCGGGAAGTTTGTAATCGGGATGAGGGTAATAGAATTCTAAGTCAGTGAAGCCATATGTGTTGAAAAGTTGTATGATCTCGGACTTACCAAATGTTTCATGTGTTTTGTTGGTGACGTATCCCTCTATGTTTTCAAACAGGTTTCCCGTGTGGTCTTCTCCTGCGCCGCTAAAATATTTCAGCCCAAACTTGTTCTCTATGGCGACGATGAGAGTCCCGCCTTTGATGAGCAGCGAATCCAATTTATTAAAATAATCTTTATAAGGCGTCTTGGAATCCACAAAACCCCGAACGTATTCTAGCACCCCGATAAGCGTCACGTAATCAAACTGAGCATCGAAATTCATATCCATTATATTTCCAGCAGCGATTTCGAGGTTCTCAATGCTTTCGTACCTGTTGAGAATTATTTCTGCACGGCGCATCGAAAGTTCCACCGCAACTACCCTTTGCGCTTTTTCGCAGAAAAGACCGGTCATGGCGCCGCAGCCAGCCCCGATCTCCAATAAGGCTGCATTGCGTTTGAAGGGATACCATTCCAGAAGATTACGTCGTTCCGGTGACAGATGATACAAAACAGGCCATCTATTGTCATTAAAGAGAACGTCTAAATAGTCCGTCTCTTGCCTGACAATTTCAAGAATGTCGTTCTCGACATCCCCATCAGAATACAAATCCTGCCCTTTATAAAAATATGAATTTAATATTGCCATGCTTTATCCGATTGTTATTGCAGTTGCCTTTCCTTCACTGGTGCGTATAGCCTCACGATTTATAGATCGCAATTTCGCTCTTCAAATCAAAAAATCCGACGAACTTATCGGGGTTTATGACTTCAAAAAGTATAATATCATAGACTCTGTGGTATACCACGAAGTTATCGGCTTCAAAATTCGTGCAACCTAACGAAAGTGCATATATTCCAGTCTGTAAATTGAGAATTTGGGAAAATTCAATTTCCACGACATGGTTTTCTTTAAATACTGATGTGGAAATGTTCTTGTAATTAGAATTTGTTCCGGTTAGTTCCAATCCCTTGATGTCCTTTATGGTGTAGGCGAAAATTGGATTTTCAATTGCCTCGTTAAATTTAACCTTCATCTTTACATAACAAGCTTCTCCTCCAAATAGTTTTTGAGCCGGCTTGCCAGCCTTGTCAAAAATGCCAAAATCAACAATTTCAGCCTTCATATTGCCATATATAAGAGCATCTTTGTTGATGGAAAAATTATATTTATAAACGGTTTCTAACTTCCTGGCGTTTACTTTTGCGGCTGTGGTAGGTGACTCCTGCTTGTAACAATCCGCCATTAACCTCTTATAAGAGTCCACTGCCTCTTTAGGAGTATCTTCAACCAGCTTATTGCCATCGCTAAGCAATATCCCTTTATTACAATATCTTATTACATTGTCTATCGAATGAGTGACAAAAAGTATAGTTTGCCCGCTCTCTTGAAATTCTTGAAACTTTTTATAGCATTTTGCTTGAAAATTCATGTCGCCGACCGCTAACGCCTCATCTACAATCAGGATATCCGGCTCAACATTCACCGCGCAGGCGAACGCAAGCCGTACGTACATGCCGCTTGAATACGTTTTGGCCGGCTGTTCTATAAAATCTCCGATGTCCGCGAAATTCGCGATCGACTCGAATTTTTCGTCCATTTCATCTTTTGAGATACCCATTAGTGCGCCGTTCATATAGACGTTGTCCCGGCCTGAAAACTCTCGGTTGAACCCCGCCCCGAGTTCAAGCAGGGCCGATATCCTGCCCCTGACTGTTGCCTCGCCGGTCGTCGGCTGAAGCACGCCGCAGATGATTTGAAGCAGCGTGGACTTGCCGCTGCCGTTTCTGCCAATGATACCAACGCACTCACCCTTTTTAATATCAAAGGATATGTCTTTTAACGCCCAGAACTCCTTATGATACTTCTTGCCAAAAGGATGCAGCAGCTCTTTCAACTTTTCCTTGGGAGAAGGATACATGCGGTAGCTTTTGCTGATGTTTTTGACACTTATTGCGATATCATTCATAATAATAATGTTGTTGAGTAGCCGGTGCGTTTATTTGCTGAGTAGTTATGTTTGCTGAAACACTGCTGAGCTTTTGAGACGTTTTGTAGCACTTGGGATCACTGTTGAATAGCCCAGTCGTTAAGTCGTTTAGTACCGACGATGTAATCATACAACTACTTATGCTTTACTACCGTATCCTTTTTCAGTGGTCCCTTTTTGACTTTGCTTCCGGTTCCGTGAATTCTTCAACATCAAGCCGCTCAATTGCAACTACGACAGTATGTTTTACGTTTGCCCTCTGCGCTTCGCCCCATGTTCTTTGTGTTATGCGCTCTAAGAGATTCACAACACTTCTCCAAACCCCGGTTTAAGCCTCCGAAACAGTAGCCCCCCGAGCCCGAAGGTTGCCAAGGAAACTGCGGCCATGGTCGCGATATCGGCCAAGGGCAGCCATCTTCCCGTTAGGATCGCATAGCGGTACCCCTCGACCATGTGATACAGGGGGTTCAGCTTGAAGATCGGTAAAATACGTGTAGGAATTGTGCTCGCGGAATAAAACATCGGCGTGAAGAACATCCAGGCCAGCATCAGGAGACCCACTACTTGTTGCACGTCGCGTAGATACACATTGATGCTTGAAAGAATCCAGCCGATGCCCACGGAAAATATGATGATGAAGCACAGGTAGAGCAGGATGACTGGCGCCATGAGCGATAGTTTTCCCGTAAAGATGAAAACAATTGCGAGCAGAAGGACGACGCCGATGAGATGGCCAATGAGATTGCTGAGGACCGTAATGACGGGTAGGATCTCTGAATTAAACCCCACTGCCTTTTTGACCAGGTTTGTGTTAGATAGCAGCACATTGGTCGAGGCGTTCACAGTCTGGGCGAAGAACTGCCACGGGACGATGCCGCAGAGCAGGAACAGGAAGTAGCTGTTCGTTCCGTAGACCGGGTCGGGCTTCGACTTCAGAAATACTCCGAACACCACGCCATAGATCGCGAGCTGTGCGAGGGGGTTAATGACTGCCCAGAAAAAACCGAACAGGCTACCGACGTACATGGCCTTCAGGTCGCGGATGGCCATCATGCGGACCATGTAGCGGCTCTCGTACAGTTTTTTCACGAATGCTATGAAGATCGCAATGTTTTTCATACGTACAACTCGGAAGGTTGAGTAGTTGATCAGCGACTTGATAACTAAACAACTCAACTGTTTTTCAATAAACTACTCGACGACCTGATCGCCTTTTCCTGTCCACCACCCCGGATGCGCACTTAATCGCCTGCACAGATCCTTCGGCAACAAGCGGTGCCAACGCCCGAGCAGGAAGCCGATGCCTCGAAGCGCGGTCCTCAGAAAGCATTCGAGCGCCTGGAGCAAATTGCCGCGCTTGACTACGTTTAAAAACTCGGACCAGGTGTAGCGCCAAGCTTCGCCCATGTTCCCGCCGAAGGCTTCTCCGATCCATGCCTCGGACTTGTAAAACATCGCGGTATCGAAATAGCGCTTGAGCTCATCCAGCAACGTGTGGTTATGAGAATGATACACAGCGGCATCTGGTGCGTATGCGATCAGGTGCCCGGCGAGGATGAGGCGCGCTCCCGCATGCACATCCTCGGCAAAGATGATGCCGCGCTTGAATAACCCGATCAGTTGCAGTGCATCTTTCCGGTATGCGGAAAAGGAGTCTGACATGAAGGGCGTTTCAATACCGTATGTCGCCTTGTCCTGAAGGCCCTTGATCCGGGCTTCTGCCGGGTATTTAAATAACCGTAAATGTTCGGCAAATAGCGTTGCCCCACGGTCCGGAAGCTGCCGTCCGTACGCCGCGGCCACCTGCGCGTTGCTAAAAGGCCTGAGCAGGTTCTCAAGGGCGTGCTCGTTTGCCGGGACTGCGTCCTGAGTCAGAAAAACGATGAAATCTCCTTTGGCCGATTGGACGGCCAGGTTACGCGTGGCTCCATGATCGAAGTCCTGCCGACCTATGGTGATTACCGTTGCGCCGAAGGACCGCGCAAGTTCGGCCGTATCGTCCGATGATGAGGAATCGATGACGAGCAGTTCGTATGAAATGGTCTGCTCTTTTAAAGCTCGAAGCAGCCGCGAAAAATCCCCTCCGGCGTTTAGCGTAGGGATTGCCACCGTAACCAACGCGTTCATAAGGGCTGTGATTCGAACGTTTTCGTTTTGAGAAACAGCACTGACAGCATGAAGCCGTTAAACATACCCTGGATACCAAATGTGATCAGCGTTAGTGAGGGAATCAGATACCGCATGGTCTCCCGGTAATCCAGTGCCAAAAAGTCAACCTTATACCATTTCCAGAACGTAAATATAAAGCCCCCCAGACCGAGAAGAACGAGGGCACACGATCCGATTAAAAGATCTTCCAAGGTAAATAATGTCACCAAACGGTGAAATCGTTTGCTATAGGGCAGGATGCCCACGATATGGCTGTAGAGGGTGGCGAAAATGCCGGTAAAAATCACCTGCATGCCGAGAATCTCCAAAAATGCCATAACGAGAAGTGTGTGAACGTCCAGCGTTACGCCTTTGATCGCCAAAGGTCCTCTCGCAAGGACGATCTCGCCCAGTAGCCCCAAGAAAAGCATGAAAAGGCCCGGAAATATGAAAAGCCAGGTAGGGGCGTGGAGCAGCATAAAACGCAGGTGCCTCCACCCGTCCTGCCAGCGTTTGAGATGTGGTCCCCGGCTCCGGCCGTCTTTGTAGAGCGTTATAGGGACTTCCGAAATCTTAAGGTTTGCAAGCCCGGATTTGATGATCATTTCCGATGCCCACTCCATCCCCGTCGTGACGAGATGGAGGGCGAGGACCTTTTCCCTGCGAAATGCGCGCATCCCGCAGTGAAAATCACTCACTTTTATTTTGAAAAACATCTTTCCGATGGTGGTAAGGATGGGATTTCCTATGTACCTGTTCAGGCGCGGCATTGCGCCCTGCATAATCCGGCCTTTCATCCGGGTGCCGATGCAAATATCTTTTCCCTGGCGGAGTTCTTTGATCAAGGGGAGGGCCTCGTCGAAATGGTAGCTGTCGTCGCTATCACCCATCAAGACGTACTTGCCTTTTGCGTGCTGAAGCCCTTGCTGGAGCGCGGCACCATAACCTCTGACCGGGCATTTCACCACGCGCGCCCCAAGGTCCCGCGCGATCTTTCTGCTGCCGTCAATCGAACCGTTATCGGCAATGAGGACCTCGCCGTCAATGTTATTATCCGCAAGGAGCCGTTGAGCCCGCTGTACGCATACCCCAACCGTTTCGGCTTCGTTCAAGCAAGGCAGTAACACCGTTAGTTCCATTATGCTATCACCTTTGCATCATGCCGTTTCTGCATTCGATTTGCTGCACGGTTTCGAGGGTTTTTCCGCACCATATTTCTTTCAATCTTAATTCCGCCTAGTGTCTAATAGGGGATGAAGCATAGTATATTACTCTAAAAATATGTTAAGGTCAAACGGATTTGGGTACTTTTGGGAGCCAGTGAAAGCATTGTAAAAATCCGTCCAGGAACAATATATCCCCATTAGGGCTATTTCGATTCCTCTATGCATGGCAAACAAGCCGGGATTATATAGCAATAGCATTTTGAGGTTGAAAATCAACCATTGAATGGTTATAATGCCGCCACAATATGATCTTCGACGAGCAGGGGAGGATAGTGTGAATCACTTGTCACACGCTTCACGGAGAATACCGGAATGTGGACGATAAGAGAAGCTATTATCTGAGATGGAGCCTCGCAAATAACCTCTGCTTTAGCTACGTTAAGACACTGCCGGAAATGCCTAGTAGACGTTATAGCATCTGTAACCAGGGCCATGGTTTCGAAAAACGATAAAAGAAAAGACACAAATGCCGGGGAGGGGAAACGCTCAGGAATTTTTTGGACATTGGTGGGCCAGCCGGCCGTTCATGTCATTCTCATCCTGTTTGTCGGCCTTATTGTATACTCAAACACCTTCAATGTACCTTTCCAGTTCGACGACTTGGATTTCATCCAGAATAATCCCATCATAAAATCCCTCGATAACTTTTTTTCAAGCACAAGCGGATACGAGTATAATCCTCAGCGCTTTATAGCGTTTCTTACTTTTGCAGTCAATTATCACTTCGGTGGGTACGATGTTATCGGGTATCACGTAGTCAATCTCGCTATTCACGTGATAAACTCGATACTTGTTTATATTCTCGTTTTGCTCAGTTTCAATATCCGATCCGGACAAACGGGACAAGACCCTCATCCTCCCGGGGAATCCCGACCGGACTATTCCCGTATGATTGCGTTATTTTCTGCGCTCCTTTTTGTGGCCCATCCTGTACAGACGCAGGCAGTAACGTACATTTACCAAAGGCTGACCTCTCTCGCGACTATGTTTTACCTCCTCTCCCTGGTTGCCTATATTATGGCAAGGAACGCCGGGGGCGTATCAAAGGGGTGGTGGCGTAATACGGCCTCCGCAGCCCTGTATTTGCTTTCGGTCACGTCAGCGGTGCTTGCAATGAAAACGAAGGAAACGGCCTTCACTCTTCCGATCATCATAGCGGTTTATGAGTTCGTCTTTTTCAGGACGGAGTTCAGAAAGAAAGTACTTTTTGTCCTGCCTGTTCTGCTGACGCTCGTGATTATTCCGATCAGCATCATAGGAATGCACAAACCTCTCGGAGAGATCCTCTCCGATATCAGCGAGAAGTCGAGGCTCCAAACGCAAATGCCGAGGTGGGACTACCTTGTCACCCAGATGCGGGTCGTCACAACCTATGTGAGGCTTCTTTTTATGCCTGTAGGACAGAATGTCGATTACGATTATCCGGTATATCATTCGCTCTTCACACCGGCCGTCTTTTGCTCTTTTCTTTTTCTCCTATCGATTTTCGGGATCGGCGCGTATCTCCTGTACCGTTCGCGCTTGAGCCCAAAACCTGCTGCACCAGGCAAAGCGAGCACCTTTCTCAAAGGGGCTCTTCCTTTGCCCCTTTTGCCTTACTATCGGCTTATTGGTTTCGGCATTCTCTGGTTCTTTATAACTTTATCGATAGAATCATCGATTATACCGATTGCCGACGTGATTTTTGAACACAGGGTCTACCTTCCTTCGGTCGGCGCATGCATAGCAGCGACATCAACGTTGTTTCTATTTGTTTTTAAAATGAGGAAGAAGTTTCCAAGGGCGGAAGAGATCGTCGTCGGGGTGCTAGTTTTGACGATACTTGTTTTTTCCGGCGCGACCATAGCTCGGAATGCCATATGGAAAGACACTGTTACCTTATGGGAAGATGCGGCCCAAAAAAGTCCGAACAAGGGGCGAGTTCATCAAAATTTGGGAAGAGCATATGATATTAACCGTGAACCGCAGAAAGCATTCGAGCAATATTTGATCGCAACGAAAGTTGATCCTGATTTAGCATTAGCGCACGAAAGCCTTGGCATATCTTATGTCAGTATCAGGGAATTCAATGAGGCGCGGAAAGAATTATTAATCGCGCTTCAGTTGAATCCCGATTTAAGTGAGGCGCGGATGTTTCTTGATTACATCTCCCAGCAAAATAGGAAAGTCTCTCATTAATAAGCATGGGGGGAAAGGTTTGCTCTCTTTTACCTTTCTATTTTCTCCCTAGTCTGCTGGAAGCCGTTACATGGTGAAATGACCTTGCATACTTGGTAATATCACCAGTATTGTTGTAGTGAGACAAACGCATACCAAAAAATCTTGCACATTGTCGGGCACGTGCAGAAAGTAATGCGCCTTTAGGTTCAAGTATATAAATTGCATGCATTAACAGAGTTTTAGCTGATTGTGTGGCTGATTGCCGGTATTTTCCCACTATTACCTGCTGTAATTTCATTAAATACGACTAGAGTATTAATAACCGATCTGCGTCATTCAATATTGTTATGGTTGCGGGATTGATCCTAGTGACTGATTCATCAATTCAGACAAGGAGGAAGAGTAATGAAGAAGTTATTGTCCAGTTTAGCGATTGTTGCCGTTGCTTGTGTTGCACCAGTAATCGTATTTGCTGCAGGCGGTCATGATAGTTTAAGCTGCACCGGTTGTCATGCGATTCACACCGCAAAGGAAAAGAAACTGATTTTTGCTGTCGAAAAAAACAAGACGGATATCAATCCAAGGACTAAACAGCCTTATGCCGGTATCACCGCACTCTGTCTTGGTTGCCATGAGACCCCCGAAAAGGGCGGACAGGGAATCAAGCCAATTGAAGCGCACATGAGCCATCCCTATGGAATTAAATCTGTAAACCCGAAAGTTGCGCGCGTTCCCGATGAATTATTAAGAAGTGGGAATTTCGAGTGCGTGAGCTGTCACGATCCGCATCCTTCTAACACCAATTATAAATACTTGAGGGTCGATACTGCCAACGGCGGCAAAATGGAAAATTTCTGCGCAGTATGCCACCCAATGAAGGCTGATCCTAAAACGGCTGCTGAAAAAGCGCAGTTTTTTAGCAGCATGGATGAACAAGCCTATGGAATGGCGTCACCAGAGGGCACAATGAATCCTCCGGCAGCAGGGAAAAAACAGTAAGCACACGTTGAATATCGAGCTCATTACTGGCTAGTATAATGGAATGAGTTTCCAGATAGACTATCAATCTCCATATCTATTCAGGCGGGCATCACTGCCCGCCTGAATAACATTATTCCAACGGAATAACAGCTAACAAATATTTTAAATCATTTCTTCCCCTGCCTGCTATACAATTAATGATCTTATATTTTTATAACATTCATACAGCTCTATCTCTGCCGGGCGTGGTCGTATTGTTGTCCCTGGCTGCTGACGCAATATTCGGCTCCGGAATAGGGGCCATCTATGTTAATAACGGCGCCACGGTCGGCGCATCACTGGCTTTCCGGGCCGGCTATCTGTTTCGTGACGGGACTCAGTAGTTGTTCGGCTCTCAAATGGAAAAGATGGGTATGCGGATTCAGTAGTTGATTACCTGAAAACCCCGGTCCCAGTAAACTGATATGGTTGACAGTTGTCAATAGGGAAAATAGTCTCCTGCCCCTTTTTTTCAAAGGGTTCATTGTTTCAATATGTTCCAAGGCGTAAGGAGGGACGGGGCCGACTTGTGCGACGTTTGATCACTCTGATATTCGCGGGTTTGACCGCAAGACCTTTCTTCGCCGCGGAGCTGCCTCGCTCTATTAACGGAAGTTCGGCATTGCCTTATTCCATAGTTTGGACGAGGATTCTCCGTAAACGTGGCCGCGTCCCCGCTTATGCCTTGGAGGTTGTTTATTGTTTGCTTGCGTCCTCCTTTGTTTTGCCTCAGTCGTTTGAGTCGCCATTGTTACCGGGTGACTTCAAGTTTTTGATCCTGTTCTTTGGAAAGCTCGATGCTCCCGCCTATGTTGACGATTTGAGCGGTTTTTACCTTTGAGGGTTGATTTTTTCTTTCATAAATGCCCCAGGATTGATTTTCCAGAGACAGTCCATGCCAAGATACCCCCCCAAGTTTTGTGTGACGCCTTGTTCTTGGGTTAATCTTCTTATGCGCTCTGGAGATTCACTTCCCGGGCAATTGCCCATATGAAGCCGCATAGTTCCCTGGCAATGGCGGTTACCACCTTGTTCCTGGGCTTCCCTTTGGCCGTGAGTTTACGGAACCGTCCGCAGAGACGCACCTGGGCTTTCCAGGAGATATCACAGATATTTTTCGGCAGCCCCTCCTGCCGCTTGAGGATTACCCGGCTCACTCGGGCCGGCAGACTGTAGGCTTGGGCCGCTTCAATCAATGCGCGCCTGACGTGGGTGTTTCCGGTTTTGGTGATAGCACCCCGTCTGGTGCTGTCGCCGCTGGAGTATTCGGAAGGGACCAATCCAAGGTATCCCATGAGCTGCTTGGGATTTTCAAAACGTCCCAAGTCTCCGATCTCGGCCATGGTGGTCGCGGCAGTTACATCCGCGATGCCGCGTAACGATTGGATTGCGAGTGCAACAGGGGCCGTTCGGCATGTGGGCATAAGCGTTTGAATCTGCTCCGTAAGCCGGGCCACACGCTCTGCGCATTCCTTCACCGTGTTGATGTACTCTTGCAGCGTGATCTGCTGTGCAGGGTGTGGCATCTTGATATCAGACAACCAGCGCATGTGGGCTTGGGTCCATGCGGTTTCTCCAGAGTAACGGTGTCCATGCCGCAGGAGCATCGCGCCTAACCTCTGCCGGGCAGTGCGATGGGCCTTGACTGCGTCTTCGCGGCATCGGGTCAGGTCTCTCATGGCTTCATCATCCTCTTGGGGCACGTAAACAGGAGTCAGTTCTCCGGCCCGATACAGCCTGGCTAGACTTTGCGCGTCACGACGATCGGTCTTGACGCGATCGCCGCTTTTCTTGGGAATCAGCGATGGTGCCACAACCGTGCATTTGTAACCTCTCTTGGTTAGATGGCGGTATATTTCGTAACCACACGGCCCGGCTTCATAGACGAAGTGCAGTTCTGAGCCTTTGCTTTCAAGCTTTCTGACCATTTTGTCCAATGACGCCATGTCGCCGCCGATTTTGCCGTAGTAGCGAACCTCTTGGCTGCCGCCAATTTCGGCCGTTGCTACAGCTATGGAGTTTTTTGCTGAATCGAGTCCTACGATTGTGATAGAATCTTTCATGACCTGCCTCCTTGTTTGTGGCTCTGTATTTGGACACCCATTGCATCCAAGTATAACCCACGGTGACAAGGGGCAGGTCACTTTTTCAACTGTCAACCATTATGTCTATTGATTCTTGACAATTATTAACACATATGTTAATATCCAACCATGAGTTGGACGGTTACGTACTATAACGAGCAAGTTAGGAAAGCCGTTTATTCCGTGCCACGCGGTATTCTTGCTCGATACTTGCGCTATGTAGAATTGATGGAGAAACATGGTGTCGATTTAAGAGCTCCCCATTCAGAACCCATGGGAGAAGGATTATTTGAATTGAGACCTAAATCACGGGAAGGCATTGGCCGGGTACTTTACTGTACTTTAGCAGGGAGCACAGTTGTAATACTTCATTCAATTGTAAAGAAGACTCAAAAGACACCACAAAAAGATATAGATATAGCGCGACAGCGTATGCGGGAGGTCAAAAATGGATAAACGTAATAAATATAAACCAGTAAAGCATACAAAGGAAGACACGGCCAAACTGCTTGCTTCTGATCCGAAATTAAAAGCCGCCTATGATGCGCTTGAGGATGAATTCGGCGCACTTGATGCGCTTTTAACAGCGCGTCGTAAAGCGGGGCTTAGTCAAGCAGAGGTTGCCCGGCGCATGGGAATGAAATCGTCATCGCTGGCGCGTATTGAAACATCACTTGGAAATCGTAAACATTCACCGTCGTTAGAAACATTACGCAGATATGCCGAAGCTTGCGGTAAAAAACTCATAATAAAGATTGCTTGATCATTGGGGAAAAACTCCCATAATCGAGATGGTCGAGCAGGGACAACTGTAGACAAAATCAACCACTAAATCCGATTTAGTGAAGTGCATGCGCGGTGGCAGAAATTTGCAAAACCAACCAGTAAATCCGAATACCTAAAAAGATGGGCAGCGAACTGGAAACTAGAAGCTTCATATCTCTTTTCCCTGCTGCTCGTCCTGGTATTTCCTTTTTCCCTGATCAACTTCGTCGCAGACTACCCAAAATGCCCTTGCGGATATTCCTTCTCGGTATCGTGATTGACATTCCGGGCAGCTTCGTGTACTCCAACATGGCAGCCGGCCTTGCAACGATCACACGCACGAATGAAATTACATCTCCTCACGGGCTCGTTTTTTACCCCTGCTTGGAATCTTCACCCTCGTCCCACGGCCTATTAGGAATCCAGGAGGAAAAGAAAAAAAATATCTTTAGTCTGTCGAAAAAAACGGATAATTGTGCTATTATATTGCGGCAAACAAGGGGAGTTTAGTCGACTCTTCTCAGGAGCACGGAATTCCGTCATGAATTTGAAAAAAACTGCTGTTGGTTTCTTCCTCGTCGTATGCTTTACAGCAGGCAGCTATTATTATCTTGATCAGCCGATTGCCCTGTTTGTAAAAGATGTCTTTCTGTCCGGCAGAGAACAGACTCTTTTTTCGGCAAACATTTTCGACGCGTTACTTCCGATGGTATTTATCATTGCGGCTATTGCGTGGGTTCTCTACTTTCGCGACAAGCGTCACGGTGCATTCGGAATCCGCACGGCTTTCTCTCTGCTTGTCGGCACTTCGCTTCCCATTGCCTTTGTTCTGAAATCCCTGCTGAAGTTCCTGTTTGGCGGTATCGCCACGCGTTTCTGGCTGGCCTGCAACGTTGTCAGGGAGTTCCACTGGTTTCACGGTGTCGACGCATACGTCGGCTTTCCTTCCGGTCATATGATTGTCTTTACGGTCCTCCTGATGGACTTGGGGAAATATTATCCACGATACCGCTGGGCCTGTGCCGGATCTTTATTCTTGCTGGCGCTGGCGCTCATTGTGACGGACTATCATTTCCTGAGCGATGTCATCGCGGGAACTTATTTCGGCGGCCTCATTCATTTTGGCACGGACCACAGTTTGGCTTTATTACACAAATCTGGCATAAATGACCGAAAATAGGGAATCGATGCCGGTTCTCCTGTCCTTGATTTCCATGGTGCAAACCCAGCATTTGGTTGACAGCTTGCCAGTCTTAAGTTATGATACCAAGGCCTGTAACCGGCTTCAGCGGTTTACGGGCCTGCGGCTAGCACGATTGGACAGGACCCTCATTGAGAGGAGGGGTACGGGGAGGATGAGCTCTCCGGCACTTGTTCGCGTTGCCCTCTCCCAACCGCCCTTATCAGGGGAGGATTCCGATGAATGTATTTTTTCTCATGCCTCGTAGTGGTGCAGGTCGCTGAAGGGATCCAACGTTGAAAAAAAAGATTGTTATAACACTGATTACGGCCTGTCTGGTTGCTCTTATTGGCGGCGCCTCACTACTGGTCCTGATAGACCATGCGGCGTCGAACTATGACGAGTTGATCATGCTGCACCAGGTGGAAATCCTGCGGCAGCAGTTGTTGCTTGAGATCCGCAAGGTGGAAGCGGATTTGTCCTCGCAGTACACGCGGCATCCCCAATCGGATGGCACCGTAAATAAACATATCACGGTCATGGGAAGCGTTGTTAAGTCTTGCTCCGGGTGTCACCACTCACCGAGTGTGACGGCAAAAATCGAAGATCTGCAGCATCATGCCGATGAATACAGCCGCGCAGTAGACAAGGCCTTCAGGGGACCGTCAGTTGGTCTTGTGCGAAAGGCAAAAAGAGGTCGACGGAAACAGGCAATAGCCCGGGGGAACCGTCCGGGGGATCTGGAGCAGGCAAGTCTCATTGGCAATTCACTGGTCAGCAAGGTAGATTCCATAATTGTTCTGACCAAGGAACAGCTCGATGAAAAGACCAGACAAGCCGCACTGGATACCTCTCGCACGAAAATTATCGTGCTCATGGTTGTTGCCGCCGGTCCTATTCTATTCGTTCTGTTCGGCTTACTGGCGGGCAGAAGCCTTACGAAACCGATCAGCATCCTGGTCAACGCAGCGAGAGAATTGAAAGGCGGTGTCCTGGACCACCGAATCACCGGGCTCAAGGACGAATTCGCTGAACTGGCAGTGGCTTTCAACGACATGGCCGTATCCTTGAAAGACAACATAACGGCCATTGAAGAGAGTGAGGGGCGGTACCGCCATCTGTTCGACAGCGCCTCCGACGCCATTTTCGTCCTGGATGTGGAAGGTGACCAGGCCGGTAAAATTCTGCAGGTTAATAATGCCGGTGCGCAGATGCACGGCTATACTGTTGAAGAACTCTTGAAAATGAACGTCAACGAGCTTAATAGTTCCGATTCGGCGCTGGGGTTCGCATCCCGCATACAGCGGATTCTGGGTGGACAGAGGATCCAGGTGGAGCTGAACCATCGAAGAAAAGACGGCACGATATTTCCCGTCGAGACCAGCGCGGGATTATTCGAGGTTGGCAGCCGTAAATATATTCTCGTCATCGACCGTGAGATAATCGAGAGAAAGCAGGCCGAAGAGGCCCTCCAGCGGGCGCAGCAGATCCGGACTTCGGCGGAACTGGCCACGGGCATGGCCCATGAAATAAAAAACCCGCTCGCTGGCATCAAACTGTCGATCGAGATTCTTTTGGAGGAACCGCAGCTGTCGGAGGAAAACAAAACCCTCATAAGGAAAGTAATCGACGAAATCAAGCGCATTGAACATCTGATGAAGGGCTTGCTCAGTTTTGCCAGACCTCCCAAACCGCAGCTGGCGAATACCGATGTCTGTGAAGTCCTTGAAGCGGTGATGAGCCTGGCGTTGCACAGCCGTCCGTCTTTGCGGGAAAAAGCAGGCTCCATTCAACTCGTGAAGGTTTTCGGGCAGCGTCTGCCGACAACCTATGCTGACCCCATGCAGCTGAAGCAGGTCTTCATGAACCTGCTTCTGAATGCGGTCGACGCGATGCCGGGCGGAGGAACCGTTACCGTCAAGACGTCGTTCGACCCATCATCTTTCAATATTATCGTCGACATTTCTGACACGGGGTCGGGGATAGATGCGGCTGTATTGCCTGAGTTGTTCAAACCTTTTTACACGACAAAGCCCAAGGGAACCGGGTTGGGGCTTGCGACATCCAAGCGGCTGATCGAGGAGCACGGCGGAACTATACGTATCGAAAACAACGCAGAACACGGTGCCACGGTGCGTGTCAAACTCCCTGCGATAACTTCGGAAAGGATGACGGCCTAGTCAATTACCCACCACCTAACTCGTTGAGTTGAGGTGGGGGCTTGTAACGGCCATGCATTAAGGCTTTTGCAGGCCCATTTGACTAGGGGGCTGATTTAGCTTATCGGCAGCAGTTGTCAAGGTCACGACACCATGGGGCATTCCGCACACTCCATGCAACTGTCGCCGGCGATTAAAAGTCCAAAGGGGTTAGCGGACGGTGTCGCCGGCACGAAAAGCCTTTACAACAGCCCCGATGCGGTGCAGGTCTTTACGACTGCAACTCTGAAAGGAGGGACAGAACTTGAGAGTATCTGTCTATGTTTTAAACAGGCGAGGGCAACCGCTCATGCCGTGCTTGCCACGGAAGGCACGAGTGTTATTAAGAAGCAAAAAAGCAAAGGTGTACCAGAGAACCCCGTTTACGATTCAGCTTACAGGGACAACGGGTGAAGCGAAACAGCCAGTTACTCTCGGCGTCGATTCTGGCTACGTCCACGTCGGGCTGTCTGCAGTAACGCCGAAGCAAGAAGTTTATGCCGCCGCCGTTCATCTTCGCGAGGACATCGTAAAGTTGAATTCCGAACGTCGGATGTACCGCAAAACGAGACGCGGCCGCAAGACCTGGTATCGTCAACCGCGCTTCCTTAACCGCAAAAAGCCGGAAGGCTGGCTCGCGCCGTCGATTCAGCACAAACTTGACAGCCAGATCAAGCTAGTGCAGAATACGGCGGTGATATTGCCCCTTTCCAAAGTTATCGTCGAGGTTGCTGCGTTCGATATCCAAAAGATTAAAGAACCGACGATTTCAGGCGCTGGTTACCAAAACGGGCCACAAAAGGATTTTGCCAACGTGCGCGAATACGTCCTTTACCGCGACGGGCACACCTGCCGGCACTGCAAAGGCAAATCGAAAGACCCAATACTCGAGGTCCATCACATCGTCTCTCGGCAGATCGGCGGTGACCGTCTGGACAATCTGGCGACGCTCTGCAAGACGTGCCATGATAAGCATACGACGGGCAAGTTAGTTCTGAACCTCAAGCCCTCAAACGGGTTTAAAGCTGAGACCTTTATGTCCATAGTGAGGTGGAAAATCGTCGATCGCTTGCAGGCGCTGGGCTTTGCTGCATCTCACACCTACGGCTACATCACCAAGCAGGATCGCAAAACACTTGCACTGCCCAAGTCTCACATCAACGACGCTTTCGTAATCGCCTACGGCGCGGACCAAAGCCGGGCAATAGGCACATTTTTTATCCAGCAGGTCAGAAAAAGTAACCGGAAACTGTTCAAGGGCGATCGCAGTCACATCAAAAACACCGCGCCGAGGTTCATCCACGGGTTCCAACGGTTCGACAAAGTGCAGTGGGACGGCAAAGAATGTTTTATTTTCGGCAGACGTTCAAGCGGATATTTCGATGTCCGTAACCTTGACGGGGCAAAGCTTCATGCTTCTGCCAAACACAACGATTTAACGCTCTTAGAAAGGTCGTCTACGCTATTAATCGAAAGGAAAAGCGCAAGGATGCATGTGTAACTGCATGGCAATTCCTCCCGCAACCTCTATGTAAATCAAGTAGGTTGGGGTATCCTTGCCACAAAAATAGATGAAGGACCAGCAGAAGATTTATCTCATTGACGATGATGAGCTTATTGTGTCCATGCTCTCCCGGGTACTTAAAAGCAACGGGTATGAGGTTCGGACTGCGACCGGCACCGATGGCATCGTGAGCAAGATTAAAGCTTGGTCACCCGCCGTGGTCATGCTTGACATCCGGATCGCTGACCAGAGCGGCATCGATGTCCTGAAGGAGATCGTCAAGCAGGATCTGCCGACTCAGGTGGTCATGCTGACAGCCGATGATACGGCGGAAACCGCAGTAAGGGCGATGAAACTGGGTGCCGCTGATTATCTCACGAAGCCGTTCAATGTCGAGGAGGTGAAAATTGTACTCCAGAACATCATTGAAAAGGGGAAGCTGAAGCAGGAAGTCCTCTATCTGAGGAAGGTCCAATCCGAAGTCTTCGAGAAGGAAATCATAGGCACGTCGAAAAAGATCCAGGATCTGAAGTCAAAAATAGAGAGGATGGCCGAGGCTTCCGTCTCAACGGTGCTGATCACCGGAGAGAGCGGTACGGGCAAGGAGTTGTTCGCACGCTACGCCCATCGCATGCTCCATCAATCCTCCGGCAGCGGTTTTGCACCATTCATCAAGGTCAACTGCGCCGCCCTGCCTGAAACGCTCCTGGAGAGTGAGTTGTTCGGGTATGAAAAAGGGTCGTTTACCGATGCGAAGTCGGACAAGAAGGGGTTGTTCGAAATGGCGCAGGGCGGTTCCATTCTTCTTGATGAAATCGGCGATATGAAGCAAACCCTCCAGGGCAAGATGCTTCGGGTGCTTGAAGAGCGGACAGTGAGGCCGGTGGGCGGCAGCGAGGAAATACCGATTGATGTCACGGTGATCGCCACGACGAACAGGAATCTGGCGGAATCCGTGGACCAGGGGACATTCAGAATCGATTTATTCTTCCGGTTGAGCACGTTCTACCTGCACATACCGCCGCTAAGGGAGCGTCAGGAAGATATCCCGTATATCATACAGCATTATCTGTCTCAGTTCACGACGCGGTATCAACGAAAATCCATAACGCGCGTTTCTCCCGAAGCGGAGAAGATCCTTACCTCTTACCGCTGGCCGGGGAACATCAGGGAGCTAAGAAACCTGCTGGAGCGGCTCGTGGTTCTTGAAGGAGCGGAGGAGATCGTGCCCGAGCATCTGCCGAACTGGCTGACCACTAGCGCGGGTATCGACACGCCCGCCCCCGGGGGGACGGATCTCGCTTCCGACGCAGGGCATATCTTTTAATGAGCTGGAAAAGGATCTCATTAGCCAAGCGCTTGAGCGGACAAGCAATAATAAAACGCAGGCCGCGAAACTCCTGGGTCTCAGCTATGATGCCTTTCGTTATCAAGTGAAAAAGTTCGGGTTGGAATGATCTGACAGGTCCCGGTTGTATAGAGCCGGGGTTTACAGCATACTTGCGGGTCCACCTCAATAAAAGATAGAGCGCGGTTTGCCCGGTTCAGGTTATCCTTCTGCGACGTAAAACTTCGTCTTATCATGCCGGTGAGGATATGAAAGCGTCGGGATAAAACGGCATAGAGTCAGGAGTGGAAGTCTCATACATGAGAGGATGAGCTGATCCGTCATGGCTTCGAGGCCTGCGCGGGGAGCCGTGAGATTGCACGTGAAGAGTTACGTTCCTGCCGCGATCAAATAAACTGAATTCCCGCCCGATAGCGGTCACTCGCGCTTGAGGGTGTTACCCACCGAACAATACCGCGGACGTGCTCGCTTTCGTTCTTGAGCCTGATGATCCGGCCCGGCTCGATATAGGCGTTTGTCGTGATGCCGAGGCCATTCACGCAGATATCGACCGTATCGGCATAACAACGATGCCGATCATCCTCCGAATCGGTAGAGAGAATGGTGTAATTCCACGGGTTTGTAAAGGGCTTCCGGTCATGGAGCCTTTTCTCTCCGCTAAGCCTGGTCATCAGGAAGTTGTGATCCTGGTAGGTATCTATGTGTTTTCCCAGAATTTCCTCCACCACCGCTTTTACCTGAAAAAGATTAAACGGCTTGGCCAGGAGATGAAGCGCATGCTCGCGAACGGCTTTCAGCGTGGCGTCATCGGGATGGCTGCCATCCATCATGATGATGCCTGCCCTGGGAGCTTTCTCTCTGATTACTTTCATCAGGTCAAGGCCGCTCATGTCGGGAAGGAGAAGGGCAAGTAAGCAGAGATCGACTGAGAACGCCTCGATCCATTTGAGCGCATCTGTCCCGGTTGATGCGTGTAAAATGACGGTGCAATCATCGCTTAGCAGCGGAGACAGCAGGGAATAGGTCAAATTGTCGTCGTCGACGATAAGGATGAACTTTTTCATAGCTTGAGTCACGGGACTGCGGTAACAGTTTCCAGTAAACGGTCCCTCGGGAATGAAGAAGCACGGTTCAAGACTTATCTTAGTGGTGCATCAAACTGTGTTTCTTGCGGCGGAACCCGTGGTTGAGTTCTGGCTGGATTTGCATTAGTGCGGAATGTTATCCGGCGATACGAATTGAATTCCCGCCCTGTACGCTGCCATGGCGTCGGAGTATTCGCTCCATCGGACCACGCCTCTGCCGTGTACTGGCGCTTCGCTTAACCGGATAAAGTGCCCCGGTTGCAGTTTATGATCGGTAAGGATGCCCATGCCTGCCTCGCTGACATCGACAATGCTGGCGGAAACGAGTGTGGCGGTCCTGTCGTCGTCATGCGGGGCGACCGCGTAACAGGTGATTTTGTTGGTGATCGGCTTCCGCGGGTGTTTTCTGGTATCATCGCAAACCCAGTGAACCGAGGGGATCCCGTATCCAGCCGCGACGCTGTCCTCTCCGGCCGGGTGTTTTCCAATGGAAAGGACCCAACCGGCCAGCTTCTTGACCTGTTCAAGTTCAAAGGGCTTGGAAATCAGACAATGCGCGTTTTCGCGGACCGCTTTAATGATTGCATCCGTGATTTCGCTTCCCGTCATCATGATGATGCGTGTTTGGGGAGAAACATCGCGCAGCTTTTTCATGATATCCAAGCCGTTGATGTCCGGGAGGTGCATATCAATAAAGCAGAGGTCGAAATGGTTTTCGTCAATTGCCTTTAGTGCCGATTTCCGGTCTGTCGCGGTTATTATTTCTCTATCGCCGTTGTGAAAGACTGTGGAAAGCGATTCGCGAATTAAATCTTCATCATCAACGATAAGGAATTTTTTCATAGTTTGCATATATTAATTCATTTCCTCCGGATAAGATTTCCGATTGGATGATGAACATATGGAATCAGTTGTTATATAAAGCAATTATCATACCATATATTGTGGAGCCGGCAGAATTATTATTAACCCTTTTTTCCCGCCAAATGTGCATTTTTTTGATTTTATATCTGCTGCAGGTATATTTTCGACTCAAACTTAATGGTGAAATAACCTCTACTGCTGGTAATTTTACCAGCAAAAATGTGCAGCACATAAAATTAGAACTTTGCTTGGGATGAATTCATGTTTTCGGAGGTGCACGAACACTTTTTTTTGGAATATGATCATTATCATTATTTTAATTGTCATGGTGAACTTGTCCCTTATGTATTAGATTAAATATACATATCATATACTTAATCGTGGCGATATGACCTAATCTCTCTGGTTATTTAACCACTTTTATTCGGAATGCCGGCATGAAAGTGACAAATTCATTGCTTTTATGACGAATTTTTTCCGGCATAATTATTGCTTTATAATAGAGCCGGATAGAAAGAGCCATATGCGTGATTTCTTAATAAAATAAAGCTGAGGTAGATGAATAGTGCGAAACAAAGAAGTTAATGGAGGCGGTAAAAAGGGAAAGCCATTAATCCATCTTGACAAAAAGTAACTCTAGGATTAAGTTGGTAGACGTTTTATAAAAAGTTATGATTTTGGGTTGGAAGGAGAATCGGAAAATAATGAAAAAAATAAACGGGATACTGTACATTATTTTTGTTGCGGCCACCCTTACGGTCACGGCTTGTGGCGGCGGAGGCGGAGGAGGATCAACAGCAACTTCACCAGGAGGAGGAGGTGGCGGAGGTGGCGGTACACCGCCGGCGTGGCAGGGAACGTTGATCAGCGCTGCTTCTCTAACGATAACGCCTATCACAGCTTTCACTCAGGACGTTGCATCCGACGGCACCGGCTCGTTTTATGAGATTTTCCCCGGTTCGGCAAATGCCTGGACGCTTGATCCCGGTGATTTCAGCCTTGTGGATGGTTTCGGCAATCAATTTTTTTATGCGCTTGATTTAACGGTAGGTGGCACCGATCTTGAGACGCTGGGCAGTCAGCTGGGCAATCAAGATCAACTGACATATGCTAATTTGTCATTTTATACTCCAATCTTGGCAACTGCCGTCGTGGCCACAGTATCGGACGGGAGCACCATGGGGCCATCGACAGTGCCGGGAACAGTGGGATATGCGATAGCGTCGGTAAAGACTGGTACCTATGCGGCCTTCCTTAATGCTACCTCCAACTCCCGTCTCCAGCAAACCATCGATCTTACTTCGGTAAACCCGGCGAGCACGAATGGGAGCACGATTGCATTCTCATGGACCGATGCCGAATCTTTGTCAGGTGGGGAAATTACGCCCTATACTCCAAACTATCAGGTGGTAGTGCGGAATACGGATGGATCGCTGGCTACCCAACCGGCGTCACTTATCAATCAAACGTTTAATGGGACATTCCAAAATCATACCGCCTATCTGGATTCCTTTGCAGGAAAAAAGATCGTTATATCTTTTGAAGAAAACGCCTCGACCGCGCCTTTTGGCGGACAAAGCTACGCTGTATTAGATAACGTAATGATAACAGTCGGCACCAACACCACTAACCTCGTAACCAACGGTGGTTTTGAGACCGGCGATCTAACCGGGTGGAACACCAATACACCGATGGAAGTTCAGAATATAACGGCAGGCACCTGGACCCCGGTAGCAGGGCTGAATGTTACGAGGTCGTTCTTCACCGAACCACACCAGTTGTGGGGCCGGTGGGTGGATTTATACTCGAATACGACTTCAACCGCTATTACCACGACCCTTATTTACGAGGTAAGCCTCGGTTACAATTTCATTGGCTCCGCGGGACCCGCTCCGGGGATCATCTATTCTTCTACTACCCCAACTACGAGCTTGACTGCGTGGGATTCCTTAAACGGGAGTCGTGATATCGGATGGGTATTCGGAAAAGCAGCCAATGTCGCGTTTACTTCGGATAATGGAACGGGGACTGTTGGCAACGATTTAATAGATGTTACCTATAATGTTACCGTCCCGGCGGGCGGCAATGTTGCCATTGTGAATTTTATGCTTATGGACGGTACATGTACGGGACAGGCCGCGAATGGCAATATAAATGCTAAGGCCACAGCAATCGATAACGAGATTGGGCTAATTGTGAACAACTTTTATACAGACCCCAATCATACGTATCTTATGGGCATGACCCAGGCACAAATCGATGCAATTCAAAACTTCTGATGCAGCGTTGTAAATGATATTTCCAAGAAAATGATCCTTAGCGACACGCCCAAGCGTGTAGCTAAGGGTGTTGAAAACTGCCGTCCAAACAAAACGCGCCTCTAACTTAACCGGTTAGAGGCGCGTTTTGTTTTTGGCATATATTTACTTGACTTAACTCCCTCATCTTTGGTCGTAAAAAGAGTAGTCGCCCTCAATCTAAGACACTTATCCACTCCATAGTGGTAGAATTTCAGGCGCCTGCAGCGGTTTTTCACCCAGTAAGTTGAAAAATGCACGTCTTAAGATGCGCCGCCACTGTTCATAGAAGTATCTGGTTTTCGGTATTGATGCAGCCAAGGAAAAGCATAGCGCATTTTTGCGGAATGCCTGCGATAAAACGCTGGTCAGGAATCTTGTCTTTGTCAGCACGCTTGAAAGTCTTAAAAAAGTTGCTCGCTTATTATATTGAGAGAATCAAATTTCAGCCTGACAGATTCCCTTCGGAGATCGCCTGGATGAAATACGATTCATTCTACCGCACCATAGCGCTGGGCAGGCTGGGGAAAGACTCCGAAGTACGCTCGCAAAAAACATTTTCCCTTCGAAAGAAGAAAGTTCAGGGGAACGTGGACAGTGCCGGTGTATGCGTGACACCGTGACATACCAGGGTGCAACTCCCGGAGCGAAACCCGTTGTCGGTGAAGATTGGATAGGGATTGCCGGCGACAGCAGTGACGTACCGGGTATCGAAATTTATGAGATGGGTATGCGAACCAGAAATCCCGTTGTCCTGTATTCCATGGGGGTCATGACAGATGGAGCAAGGGGTGTTCTGGCCGACGATGTGCATGTTGTGCCCGCCGGTGCCCGCACTGTTTTCTCTGAAGCTGACGTCCTGCAGGATGCTGGTCCTGTTATGACAGTAGTAGCAGAGCGCGTAAGCGGTTTGGCTTTCAGGCGTGCCATCCGCCGTTATGTACTGCTGTCTGATGAGCGGGCTGTACTGGGAGCCATGGGAGCCTCGGGGTCCCGGACCGCCGATCGAACGGCTATCGTCGCTGTCGTGACAATCGGTGCAGTATATTGTACTGCCCGACGTCATCGAAGGTTCATAGATGGAGGGAATGCTTGGTACGTCGACGGTGAGCATGCCTCTCCCGACGACAGGATGATATGACGGGTTCGTTATCTGGAACGCGATTCGCGTGTCCACGCTCTTGTCGACGCGCGGGATGGGAAGCGATATTGTCTGGGCGCTCGAACTCGCATGGCACTTAAAGCAGATTTCGTATTCATTCACTGCGTAATTTGGCGGTATGATTGCAGCTCCCGTGATGTCCACGCCGCTAACTTTTCCCAAGCTGCCGGGGACCGCCGGCGCCGAACCGGCAGGCTGAGAATTTGCGGCGTGGGGGTTATGGCAGTCGACGCATTCCACATGGCCGGTTATCATGAGCGGGGATTCGCCCGCTTCGTGGTGGTTTGACGTCACACCAATCTCGGTAGCCTCGACCATATGTCGCGACGGCTTTTGAAACTCTGCCTGGATGTTCGTGGTATCCACATTCCCGTTATGGCAGGGGTAGCAGTTGTCTTCCTCATTTTGGTAGTTTAAGAGCCTCTTCGGCCCTCCGGCGCTGTGGGGAGCATGACAGTTTTCGCAGCCGTTCTGCTGCACCGTTGACCACCCGAATTCCGTGCCAATACCCGTCCGGGGCCAGGGATTCGGCTGAACGAGGTTCCAGATGGCCGATGAGGTATTGTGTGGCGTACTCTCCCATCCATTTAGTGCATGGCAGAGGATACATAATCCTGAATTCTGGCTGTTTACGCGCAGGAATTCCTTGTTGGTGTCGTCATGGGGGTCATGGCAGGTCGTACATTCGATGATTCCATCCCCATAGAAAAGGAGTCCCTGAGGGAGCACCGGAAACAGCTCCGGGTTAGGAAGCGAGCTGTAATAGGAAAAGGAAACCGGATGGTGATTGGCAAGGGATGTCCCGAAATAAGACGGGCTCGAGACAGGCATCCCGCCTCCGACGGTCATTGAGATCGTTTCCGAAGGCTCCAGCACCTCTCCAAGTGCAATGGTCCCATCATGACAGCTTAGGCAGAGCCGGGTGGCTCCAGTCGGGCCCGTCGGCGATGGCGGGCTTACCATGGTGCTGCTGGTGTAAGGCGTGTACAGGGCGTAATTAACTGCGTCAATATTCTTGTTCCAGAGCGGCGAAAGAGGGTTCGTGTTGTGGGGCGCGTGGCAGAAAACGCAGATTCTGCTCTCGGTCAGCGCCTTGATCTGGCCAGGGCCGCTGGCAGAAAGGTTATGTTTGCTATAGATGATACTCATTTTCGCATGGACCATGGGTGCCGCGAAAACGATGGCAATACACAGCAACACTGACAGAATGCGCGCATGCCTGTTCATTGATGGACCCCCGTCATTATGATAATTTGCACCCGCTCATTATAAGTATCACATACAAAGAGCTTGCCCTGATCGTTCAGATACAATCCCGTTGGCAAAGTGAACTCCCCCGGTCCGTCGCCGCGTCTGCCGATTGTAAATAGAAATTTGCCAGACTCGTCGAACAGCTGGATATTGTCGAACAGGGTATCGACAACATATATAACGCCGTAACGGTCTACGGCAATTCCTTTCGGCATGGCGAAATCGCCGGAGCCGTTGCCGTGATGGCCGAAGGAAGACAGAAAAGCGCCCGAATCATCGAATATCTGGACCCTGAAATTCATGGCATCGACCACGTACAGCTTTCCACTGGGCGCGATGGTGATATGGGTGGGATAATTAAGCTGGCCGTTCTTATCCCCTGGTTCGCCGAAGGAGGAGAGGAATGTTCCCTCCTTCGAATAGGCATACACCTTATCGGCGAGCGTATCAACGACAAATAAAACCTTTTTTCTAGGAGAATAGGCCAGGCCTGTCGGCCTCAGAAGGGGGATATCCCCGGCTTTTTTTATAGTAAAGAGGTGTTTGCCTGCCCGATCAAACACGTATATCGCACGATTGGCCGAATCCGATACGTACAGCTTCAAATCATCGTCGAACACAACGCTCACCGGGACACGCAGCTGCTCCTTGCCAACACTGGTGATTTTCCGGTAGCTTTTCTCCGCTGGGACATAAAGATGGATGCATGGCTGGCCTGTGTCGGCTATAGCCATCCTGCCGTCCCCGCCGACGGCGACTGCGACAGGACGTAGTATCCTGGTGTCATTTGCTTGTCTTCCAAACACCAGGAAACGTACAGTTTCCGACATCGAGGTTCCCGTTTCTGTGAAGTTCCGAATCGTCATTTCCTGGCGAGCAATGGGGGTTTTCGCGGAATCATACCACACGACAGGTTCCTTGGGGATATCAGTCGCGGGCGACCATGATGTGGCGCATCCGGAGAAAAACATAGCGGTCGCGCAGAACGCGGTAAAAAGTTCTACCAGATATTTCGTCATTTTTTGCCTTGCTTACTCCTCTTCATGGCACCGGTAAAATTCCTGATGCTTCCCCAAAGAGCTGTTATTCCCGCCAATTGCGCGTTGGATCCATCCCGGGAGAGCAGTGTTTCCGGAGGAGCCTGCAGCCATCGCAAGAGCACCGGGGTGGTGCAGTGCGACAGCGTCGATCAATCCGCTGTAGCATTGATTGACGCGGATTATTTTTTATCCGGCTCCTTTTGTGCCGCGTCATCCATAATCTCGATTGTCGCGTTTTTTCTCAGATCGTCGGACCACACCTGAAAACGTTTCATTATCTCTATGGTCTTGAGCTTTTTTGCGATTTCGGGTTTGGCTTCCTCGTACGTCATTTGCCTCTCAGGCGTGTCTCCGGATGCCGGGACGACAAATTCCTTTTTCCGGCTATCGTATTCCTTTCGCATATCCTCGTCGGATATGCTCACCTTATCAATCACATCCTGTTTCACGATCAGCTGCATGAGAAAGATCCGCCTGACTTGGTCGCGCACGTCCGATGGCGTGAGGTCATGTTCTTTCAGGTATTTCTGGTACCCTGCTTCATGCCCGAGATTCCTGATGACCTTGTCCATCGCTTTGTCGATTTGCATATCATTGACCTTCAATCCCCGGCGGGTCGCTTCCTGGACTGCCAGTTCCTGAAGCACCAATTCATCAAGCGCAATCTTTCTCACCGACTCCGGCGTCGCCGGATGCGCTGTGTCAGATATGCGGGAAGTCAGGCGGCCCACTATTGGGCTCAGCATGTCGCTGTATAATGCAACGCCATTGACCTTCGCGACGACGTATTTCCGTGTCTCCTGCTTCGCCGCTTGCGGGGGCGGCGAAGGCTGTTCGTGCATACGCGGCTGCGTTGCGCAAGCGGTGAATAGGAACACGGCGGCAAAAAAGGGGATCACGGACTTGCTACGGTAATAAAAAGATTTCAAGGTAATCCTCCTGAAAAGGTGCATTTCGCTGAGTGCACCGGTATGTTGCCCTCCCTGCACATCCCTTGCACGGGAGGTAGCAGGCCGGGCGCTTCTTGATCGATTTTAGTCTCGCGATGAACCGAGCGTTTCCCTAATATTAGAACAGGCTTCTGGTCAGAGTCAAATAATAATACTGAGACATGAGTGAGGTTTCCCCCAATGAAGACAACGAGTCGAGTCGGTTATATTGCGCCCCCATATTCACCGATAGCAAGCCTATACGCCATGTCAGATTGGAGTTCAGCGTCGTCGAATTAGAATTAGTGAGGGATCGGGTGATAAAATAGGAACCCGTTAAATTAAAGCTCAGGTTGTTTTCCAAAAACAGTTTGCTCAACCTCAAATCCGACCCCTCCAGTTTTTGCTGGTAACCCGTGCTGGTGAATATTGACGATGATGATGCGTAGTAGTCGGTCACTATATAGGACAGGTCGGCAGAAACGGTGACGCTCTGGCCCTGGCCGAAGTGGTCTTGATACGCAGCCTGGTATTTCCATTGGGCGTAAGGATACACCTGGGAACGGTAGCTGGTATGTTCTACTGTTGCGGAAAAGGGCCCGTAAATAGACATAATACCGGCGACCTGGTCGATGACATTGTCTGACCCCCCTGCGATTGATCCGGATGTTACAGTTTGTCTTACGACTTGATAACTGTAGTAGGGGCTCAGCAGACGATGCAGGAGGTCTGCCTTGAGCGAGTAACCCTCTGTATATGTCTTTAACTGTGCTCCTTGTTGCAGCGAGTAGGACACATGAAATTCATATGAATAGTTCGGATTGACTTGGGGCGTCGTTAGGGGCGGAGACACGCTTATGATGGTTATCTGGGTGGCGGTGCCGAGATGGCTGATCTGGTAATTACTGAGTGGCGATAAGGTCACTAAAAGGCCGGTGGTAGGATCGAGAACCTGGATCACAATCGTGTTTTCGATGGGATTCAGCTGAAGCAGGGAAAATGTATTGGCCGGCGGAGTAACCGTGGTGTTATGCGTTTCGTTGATTACTACTGGAGTTCCGTTGGAATCAGAATCGGCTTGCGAGTACAAGACGCTGCCGGCGATCCTGCCGGACGGAATCCACTTCGTATAGGTGCTATTGATCGTGTCGATCTTCGTGACGGTATCACCTGACGGGGAGACCATGGAAATGTCGTTATAGGTGAAGTTCGTCACCAGACTATTGTAGAGACGATGGGAGAGGTTTAAGTAGGTGGTGTTGGTCCTGTCGAACGTCGCGGTTGGCGGTAATGTCGACGACGCTTCCGTGGTCAGGTCGTTTTCATCCTGGTATTGATAGGAAGCAGCGGCGTTGAAGTTCCAGAATAGAGGCATGTTCAGGTTCTCCGTCCAGTTTTCGATGTCGGTTTTGTAGTCCTGGATATTGACAGACTGCTGGTTTGTCAGCGCCCTGTCGTAGTGGCTATCCAGCGTGTCCCCGAAAAGACGGATGGTATTGACGAAACTGTAAAATTGCCGATCGGTGTTAACGTTGTAAGACGACGAGGATTGGGAGTCTGAATATTGCGCCGCGTTCGACGTTACCCGGGTATTATAATTGGCGCTGAGGCGGTATATGTCCGTATTCGTCCTGTTCGGTCCCAGATCGGTCGAAGTATCGTCATAGCTTGCGACGAAATTCACAGGCTTTTCCTTATAGCGAATGCTCCCGCCCTCGCTGTCGATCGAAGACCGTTGAAATTCAAAGAATGATTGGGGCGCTGACGCTGATTGATGGAGTGCGTAAAGCTCGAGGTTATAGGGATGCTCCGGAAGAAAGACCGTTCTCAGATTATAATCGACGTCGCCTGAAGTCGAACGGGAGGGATTTGTCGTATAATTCCCGGTAATGTCCCATTGGTTTAAGTATCCTGTTACCTTAGCCGTGAATATTTCAAACCTCGGGTGGTATATGAATCCCTCCATCTCGGTGCTGATGTCTTCGCGTAAAAACGTGCCCGATGCTTCTAGCTTTTTGCCGTTTGTCGTGTATTCATCGGTTTGGGATGTAGCGTTGATCCCCAGGCTTGCGTCACTTTTCATGATCTGGGGAGTAAACGTTAGCTCGTCAGCCCTTGACGCGGAAAGAGGGGGCAGAAGAATAGATACGAGCGTGGCGCAGGCAATGCCTGTCAGAAGATACCCTCGCATGACGGTTTTCCGTTACTCCTTTTTTCGTTTTCGGAAACTGTGCGCACCCTGGTGAAACGCCACGCTTGCGTCACATCGCAATTCCCGCCGGCGCTCTTTCAAATTCCGCCAGACCACCGAGGACAGCCTGCCTACCGCAGGGCTTCATATGAACTGGCACTGATTTTCCAGAACGGATTTTTCCCCGTTCTTATAGGTACTTATCGGCAGTTTGACGAAATTCTTAAGTACAAAAATGGAACAACCCTCTCCGTCCGTTCCTATCCACACCGCAATCTGCGCAATAAATCCGGAAGTTGAGCGGGGATGGTCGTCCAAACCATGCCTCGTTTTAGTACCGGAGGCCGATTGATCGTACCCGGCTATTCTTCCACTCCGCAATTAATTGCGTACCCTGCGGAGTTATTGCAGCATATAATCATTGTCCGAGGCGTGCGGGTTATGGCATTCGGTGCATTGCGTTCCCGCAGCGTCCTTGTGGACCTCTCTCGAACTTACATCGGCCTTGTCGTGGCAATAGAAACAGAATGTCGTTGGTTCGGCAACCAGGAGATAGGCTTTCCCCGATCCGTGGGGATTATGACAGACGATGCAGCCTCCCGATGCGACGGGCCCGTGAATATGCTTTTTATGGATATTGAGATCATGGCAGTTGAGGCACAGACGCTCAACGGGCATGATCAGTTGACCGCCCCCCTTTCTGTGGCAGGCTTCGCACATTTTCGCTGCGTAAGGGCCGTGCGATTTCACCGTAGATTTGTCAAGAGCAGCGAGAGTTGATTTGCTCCCTTTCCCCGGCCCGGATTGGTTACCCGCCTGCCCTTCCGCCGGGACGCCGTCGAAAAAAAAGCTCAGTGTCTTGTACCGGGTCTCGGATGAGCACCCGGTAAGTGCGATGAGTATCGCCATGCTGATAATGTGCGTTAATTGCACGAACTGCTTCATTGTTATTTACTAGTGGGCTCGCTCTTATTTTCGGGGACTCGCTCCTGCAAGGCTTTCTGCATTCTTTCTTTCAGCAGTTTCAGGAGCTCCGCATCCGACGGATACTGCTTCCCCCGTTCCTTGCCCGCTGCGTAGATGCCGATCATCTTGCTTCCAAACTGGTTGGCAACAATGATGAGATGATCGATCTCGAAATTCGGATCTGCGAATTTCTGGAAGTACGGGATATCGTCATAATCCATAATAATTTGGGAGGGAAGGTTCATGTCTCCCGGATTGTATCCGGTAGTGCCGAAAAAGAGCAGGAGATAGCCTTCCGGGCTGAATATCTGCACGTTGCCAAAGGCCGCATCGACAGCGTAGAGATCGTCCTTTCGATCGAGGGCGATGCCGCGTGGCCGGGCGAAGCGGCCGGACTCCGCGCCCAATCCCCCAATTGACCCCAGAAAATGACCATCCCGGTCATATTGCATGATCTGGAATCTGCCGGCATCGGACACGAACAGATGTCCCAGCGAGTTAAAGGAAATGTTCGTTGGCCGGGACAACACTCCAGCCGGATCACCGGTATTTCCCATGTACCTATTGACGGTGCCTTTTTTCCTGTCCATGACCACGATTCGTGAATTTTCGATATCCGCCACATAGAGTTCGTCCTGATAGGGCACTGCGTCAACAGGCTTCCAGGTCCCGGGCATGCCGAACGAACCGACGTAAAAATCGTTTTTATCGAAGACTACAACCTCGCTCCTCACGGGATCGGAGACGTACTTCAGGCCATCGGGTGCTATGCGTATGTTCACGGGCTGGACCAGTTTTCCCATGCCCTGAGCGCCCTGTAGCCCGCCGTAGGTCCTTTTTGCAAGGTCAAAGATTATGACACCCTGGTTGAGGTCGCAGACGTAGATCTTGCCGCCCCACGTCGCTATACCGTAGGGTTTGTCAAGCCTTCGGTCGCTTGCTGATGAGCCGGTAATGAAAGCTTCGAAAGCTGATTTTTTCCTGGCGATGTCCTTTTCTCCGGTCAAGGAGGTGAGGTACTGGATCCGGGGCAGTTCAGGCGGGCTGGGGAAAAATACCTCTGCCTCCTTTGGCTTTGGAGCGGAGGCGCATGCTGATAGGAATAGGAACAGGACGCTGACGATAAATAAGTGTTTCTGTATGGTGTTTTTCAACGAGTAAAGCCTTTCTCCATGGATTTCCACTCATGATGAGGACGGAATCCAATGCCTGCATCGAATAATGGCATCATGACGTGGCAGTAGCGGCTGGGTGGCCAATGGTCAACGATTTTCATCATCAATTTTTTTATAATACGAAAAAACAGAGCCTGTCGCACAAATCACTCAATATTAAGAATAATGTAGTATTGGCTTTCACGCAGATGAGGAGATACACGATGGCCTTCAGTTTCAAAGAATGTAACCAGGATCAAGTTTATCTCCTGTCGCCCAGCTTGCGGGAACGGCTGCCACCCAAGGACACTATTTGCTCGTCCTTGAAGTCGTGGTGGAGGTGGCCTTTGCGGCATTCTATCGGGAAGCCGCCACATCATCGCCGTCCCGAGACCGGATACCGAAAGATCTGACACTCCGGCAGCGGATGGAGCGTAAGCTCCTGACCAAGCGAATATAAGACTCTATCTATAAGGCATGAGGCCAGACTGTCGAACCGGTCTTTGGTCAGACCGAAGACAATCGCGGTATCCGGCATAATATGCGCCGGGGGCTTGAAGCATGCTCCCAGAGGAGTGAAAACTTCACTGCGCGACACACAATTTGCCGAGGCTTTAGCGAAGCGTCAAAGGAATCACATCTCAGATGGCAACATACAGGACCAACGCGGTCACTTATTCAGGCCGTAGCTTTCGCCAATATGTTTAATATCTGCCTGGTAACGTCCCATTTGGACGATCATAGACGGCTTGTGCGTCAGGCTTTAATATAGGTAAGCTAGTATATATAACACGGTAATTTGTAATTTTCAATACCAAATTTTTTCGCAAGCCACAGTGTCGTTTCCCGTTGAGATGTAGCTGGCCAGCCCGATGGTCGGATGATTTGTGATTTTGATCACCGAGAGCAATCCCGATATTGAGTTATACTGAAATATTTCCCTCCGGATCCAGGCGGCCAAAATCACCGGAACGGTGAGTAAGGATTTTCTTATTTGATCGAAAGGACATATATGATGTTCGAAGGAACAGTCTAAAAAAAAAGAGGGGGATGAAATTCATCCCCCTCTTTTTCGATACTGATCTTACTTGTTATGGCAGGTGAAGCAAAGGGCGCTATTTGTATCCTGCACCCAGGTGAACTTCACGCCTTGGGCCTTGGTGTTGTGAACATCATGGCAGGAGCTGCATTCCATCATTCCATTCCAAAGAAGGTCATTGATGGTGATGCCGTAGGGGTTCGGACCGCCTATCGGTGTGTCAGCATTGTTGATTTCATCATCAACTGCTGCAACGGCATTGTAATCGAAACCGATGGGATGATGGTTCGCCAGGTTTCCGCCGCCGCCGATGAGGATTCTACCAGAAGCCATGACATTGCCGGTATTATGCGAAGGTGAAACTCCACCATCAAAATTACCATAGGTGCTGATGGCGACTGAACCGTCATGGCAGCTGAGGCAGAGTCTCGAAACGCTGCCGGGCTGACCGATAGTAGAAGCTGCGTTATTTTGCTCGTTAATCAAGTTAGGAGTAACACTGCCGGACGAATAGAGCGTATAGTTTGTCACTTGCGTCAAGCCATGGTTCCAGAGCGGGTAGTAGGTGGCATAGGCAGTAAGGCCCAGGTTAGCGATATCAGTCGTGCTGGCCGTATGATGCGGTGCATGGCAATAGATACAAATTCGATCCAGTGTGGGATCGGCTAACGTGCCAGCACCCCACTGCGCGCCTACTCCACTCGTGCTGCTCAGATCATGGGAGGTTCCCTTAATGCCGGTTCCGGGGTTAGCACCGGCCATCGCGTAGCCGGCCAGGGCAAGAACCAAACCGACAGCTAGTATAGTTCTTTTCATTACATGTTCTCCTTTTTCCCCTACCTTTTTGTAAAGGCAAGGGTAATATGTAGGGTTGCCTCTTCAGGACAACTCCTCACTTTAGTCAAAATTCTCTTGATTCAATTAATCGGTTTTGTCTTCTTCCGTATTCCCCCGAACACGAAGTGAAGACATCTTGCTGTGGCAGGCTTGCCAGACATACTAGCAAAAGCAGTGCCAGAATAAAAAATGAAATTTAATAGGTACTTAATTGATATGTGTATACTGGCAGACCGTGAAATGACCATGTGGTGGCGATATGGCTGATAGTAAATTCAATATATATAAAACCAAGTTCGCGGATAAGTTGCGCAGATGTAATCAGTCGTTTATTTTACGATAGAACATTAAGAATATAATAGATCAATAACTTAAAGAATAAGAATTTCGGGAAGTTTTTATAGAAAAAATAAATGCATTGGGTTGATTGAAGGGATTGGCGAGTGATTAGTGCATCACAAGATCAGGCTTCGCTCGATTATTACGATACGGTTATTTTGGAAATCATCCAGGCGAAGTACGCTTCATTATAGAAGGAAAGGAGAATAAAGCAAAATATGGATGTGGTGAAATGGCTGAGTGCCTTAGGTGTAAATGCCATTTCCCGCTTATTTCGGAACACCGAATTGAATTTTAAAACACATCCTAGAGATGATTCTTACTTTTAAAAATGATTTTAATTACAACACGTTGCTCGTTTATTTTCTGCCTTTTCCACTGATATTTTGTGTAGCGCAATTATGTGGCATCGTTTGTGCAATATGCGTAAATGGAAAAATAATGCCACTCAATTCCCCCGGTTTGGTATGTGGCATTGATTTCGTTGTGGTAGGCTAGGCAATGTGTTTTGAGGAGGAATAGATAGCGATAGGAATTGAATGAAAGCGGTTATGAAGTATGCGTGCTTATCAGGCATAATAAAATTGTTACAGCCTGATAACGGTAGAAAATCCTGCAATGAAATAAAAAATTAAAGGAGATTTGAAATGTATATTAAGAAAAACTTAATGTTATGGCTTGCAGTTCTTGCCGTGGCATTGCCGCTCATCCTTACCGGCACAGCCAGCGCAAAGTATCTGTCCGATGGCGCTGTCCCGAATGGACAGGGCGAATGGGCTGCACCCATCGACGGTATCTGCGCGCTAAGCCTGAGCCCCACAGGCACCTATGCGGTTGATACTACGGTTCCCACTGTTAGAGATTGTCAAGCTCGGCTTATTGTTACGACTCCCACGACTTCTGCTCCAACGAAGCAGGTATGTGGAAATTCAGCTGGTAATACTGCTGGCTTATTGTATGCAGCGCCCGGCAGCAGCACCTGTGTGACCGTGAACATGCCATACAGTGCCTCAACCCCAAGCTCCGGGCTCATAACAGGGACCATATCTATGAAAAATCTGGATAGGTCTGCCCAAATGTGTAATGGTAATGGCGGCTTCCTGGCCAGCGATGCGACTAATGTCAATCAGGCTGAGATTATGGCGACGGGCGGGAATGCGTGCGTTGCTTACGGATGGCAAAATGCAGGCCAGAATCCCGCGACGGGTGCGCCTTTGACCTTCGGAGCAAATGGCGTGACCGGCGGCATTTCTAATACGAATACTGCTGGCTTCTGTTATTTTACGGGAGATTTGTCGACCGCTTATAGCGTGGCAACTTGCCCAACGTCGACCTCGAATGCGACTGTCTCCTTAGGCTATTCAATTAGCGGTGGTAAGTGCGTATATAGCTACGTTATTACGGGCTATCCTTCCGCTGCCCTTACGAATCCTACTGTGAGCACGGGAGGCGCTCTTCAAGTTGTAACTGCCGCCGATACGTTCGTCGATTTGAGCGGCATTACTACCCAAGGTGCTTGCGTTGTGGCCGGTGGTACATGGAACAACTGGGGTGTCAACGTTGTGGCTGGGTCAACATCAACAGCATCAGTAGCGACTACAGCAAACGCCTCTACCATCGTGAAGTTCAATACCGCTTTGCAGGCTATTGGTAGTACTGATGGTTGTCTTCATTGCCACAGCAGCCTGGTACAGGACAATTCATTGGTAGACAGATGGTCGAAAGACACCTATCTCAAGACCGGCCACAAGAACATGCTGCGCAAAGTTGGAGCTGCCAGCACGAAATGGACGAATTGGGCTGGTCCGGATGGCGTGATATATACGACTGACGGAGCCCTTACCACTTCAGATACTATCAGCTGGCCAGCTGATTCAGCTTACATATATTCGAAGGGCGTGAATACAACTCTTACCTATATTGTCGGCGACTGGATGACAGTCTATCCGACTCTGGAATATCCTGGCTCAGCTTATTCTTGTGCAGCATGCCATACAACTGGCTACAATGATTCCGTTAACCCCGGCACACAATCACTGGGGACTCCCGGTTACAATGGTGCGCAGCCTGCAGCAGCAGGCACGAATTATGCCGCCTCTGTAAGCGGTGGCGATCAGTGGGATCTTGAGGGCATTCAGTGCGGACGGTGCCATAATGCGGCAGCCCCGGCAGAAGCCCAGGCAAACATTACCGGCGGATGTACTGGTACCTACACAACCCAATCAACATGTAATGCAGGCGGCTACGCATGGGTTGCGTCTGAGTCAAGTTTCTCAACAACCGTTCCCGTGACCACCGGTATGGGCAACTTGGCTGCTGGAACCGGCAGGGTCAATCTCTGCTTCGGCTGTCATCAGTCCATCGCGAAGCTCTGGCCGGCTGAGGGTGGAACTTCAGCGGGTACTACGCAATATGATCCAACGCTGATTCCCGCGAGCATCACTGCAACCAAATCTGATTTCAGCGGCCATGTACTTGGCAACTCGTTCCTGAATAGCGTCCATGCGCGTTATTCCGGAGTCAACAGCGCCACCGCCCCTGGTGGTATCCAAAACAACTCACTGGGTAAATTCGACTTGGTCGATCCCAACGGCACCGTGGAATACAATAGCCAGTTCCAGGGCTATCTCTGCGGAAGTCCGGGCGCGACCTTCCCGAGCCAACCGAGCATTGACACGACCAATCCCGATGGCTCGAAAATCACGACAAAGACACAGTGCGATGCTCTGTATGCATGCAGCTTAAGCACTAACACTACGGTTAAATATCCAACGCAGACTGCTTGTACCAGTGCTGGCGGTAAATGGGCTTCCACTTGGCAAAGTGACGGCCAAGGCACCTGCACCACCTGCCATGACGTACATAACAGCCTGTTCGTTCCTTCCGAGTCGCAAGCTTCAATCAGAAAGAGCTGCGAAGATTGCCACGTGAACAACGTTGCATCAGTAACTGGGCCCGTGACAAACGCAACCTCTACGTTTGCTCCGCAAGTAGAGAATTTCAACCATCCGCAAGTTGGCGGAACGCCGTTCGATACAAGCCTCTACAGCAGCTCATGCGAAGTTTGCCACATGGCGCTTGTAGCGGTTGGCTCTTCAGGCGATGCCAGCTATCCCCCGTATCTGACCGGGCAATTCCAACAACTGAGCTTCGCAATGCACGTCTGGAGAATCAACACCAGCCCGAATTACAGCACCTTCCCGACGTATAGCGTGTTCAGCGGCTCCAACGGCTTGACTAAGGATGATAATGCCCAGACGTCTCCGGAGTCGTATATGACCGCGAACGGCACCACAGCCATAGATAACAAGGCAGTTTGGGTAGACGTCGATCTCGCCTGCGGCCAGTGCCATGGTGGTTCGAATGGTACAACCTACACGCAGAATGGCGCGCCTTACAAGACGAAGGCCGTCCTCGCTGCTCAGGCAGTAAATATGCACATGCTGGCTTCAACCCAGCCGGTAGCGTCTACTAGCACGGTAACGACGAGCGGCTACACAGTGTCCTTCAACGATACATCAGCCAGTGCCATTGGTGGCTCGATTACCGTAAACTGGGGTGATGGTAATGTCACTGACGGTATGGCAGGTGGGTCCTTCACCCATACGTACGTCAGGGCGAAGGACTACAATATCCTGGACATCGTAACCAGCACAACTGGCCTTAGCGATACCCTGACCATTCCGGTCCAGGTACCTGCAAGGGTCTCCATAACGTTATCGAGTGTAATCGGTAACGGTACTCAGGTTTCCTTGAAGAGGAACGGCCACACGGTACAGTACATCAGGTCAGCCACCGCCGGTAACCGCTTCACCATCATACCGGGTGTCTACTCGATGACTACCTATACAAGGCTCTCTTCAGGCCCAACCACGAGCACATTTGGTCCTTACGACGTTACGAGCAGCGTGACGCTGCCGTAAGTAAGAAGAGTACCATAATTATCATCGCATCAAAGCAGGCAGGCGGGATTCTACCGCCTGCCTGTTGTTTTTTGATAGATTCTGTAGTATTATGATGATCGCCTGAGCAGACTCTTGAAAAAGTACTTAACCGGCAATAATTTTATACGCTATATGGTACGCCAACTTCCTGCTGATTGGCCCGTTGCGTTGGCCGTGCCGCAGAGCGCGTTGTGAATCGTTTTATTATCAATAGCCTGTTTAAGCTGATGGCATGCAGAATGTCTTTCGTATAACGAATTGCGTTTTCTGATCACAACTCCGGTCTTCAGTGACAGCCCTGGATTCTGGAGGATCGGGTCAGTAACAAAGTAAACATATTTTACGAAGTCATAAATTATAATTTCAATTCCGGCTTGTCCGGGTTAGGAGTAACAAATGCGAAGACAATTGATGACAGCGGTTGTTCTGGCCCTTTTACTTGTGCAGTTTATGCTTGCCGGATGCAAGAAAACGGAAACGGCGGTCACGACCGCTTCCCTCACAGAACAGGAAGCCGCGCGCCATCAAGATGAGATGATCAAACAGAGCCTGGAAGATTCGAAAAAAATGGTTGCCGCAAAGGTCAATGGTGAGCCTATTACTATGTTCTTCGTGTTGCGGGAAATGAATGCAATTGTCCCCCAGTACCTTAAGCAGGGCCAGCAGCGGACGCCGGAGATTGACAAAAAAGTCAGGGCCGACGCGTTGAACGACCTGATATTCGAGACCTTGGCGGTGCAGGAAGCGAGAAAGCGTGGCATGACGGTAAAGCCGGAGGCAATCGATGCCGAGATCAGGAATGATGGTTCGGACCAGTCTTTAAAAAAGTATCTGGCCGACTCTGGCCTTGCAGACGCCGACTTCCGGAAAGGCATCGAGCAAGACTTGCTGTTTGAAATGATTGCGGGCCAGGAGATCGACGCGAAGATCAAGGTTACCGAGGCGGCCCTGCGGGAACGCTATCGGAAGGAAAAAGCCCAATGGAAGACAGCCGACGCTGCACACAAACAGATGACCTTTGAGCAGGCCCGTGCCCTGATCGAGCAGAAAGTCAGGGAGGAAGAGGGCGAGAAGCGTATGCGGCAGTGGGAGATGGACCTTCGGAAAAACGCTACCATTGAAATCGCTGATACAAAGCAGAAACACGGGTAATTCAATCGTACTTGAGGGCGCTTACAAGCCTGGAAAATAGCAGGGAGCGAGCAGTATCCTGACGTCGCATAATCGTCGGTATTACCGGCCAGCAATGCATCTGTGACGAAAAGTTCACAAACAACGCGAAAGAGAAGATAGATTCGCGAGAAACCTTTGAGTTTTCAACGTACACTCGAATACCATTTGTGAGATGATCCGTCTGCCGATTTTAGTAAATAGATCTTAACAAAGACCTTCGCTTTCTGTCCCCTTCGGCCGGTAAAATAGGGAAGACAATAATCTAAAACTTTATGTTAACTGCCTCTTGACCTTCGGGCCGTTGGGGGGAGAAGAAGTATGGCCTGCCGCCTTCTTCAAAAAACGTTCATTGATCAGCTTTACTTGCTAGGCGATATGACGGATTTTTCCACGCTTCATTTGGTCCAAATGCAGGGCTTTCGCATTTGAGCGCAGGCGGAGTACGGCTAAAACTCGATCAGCAGGCCCGCCCGGTAGAATGTGCCTCCGAGGTTTTCCGACACGGAGCTTACAATGGCCCGGGTGTGTTCGGCCTCGACAAAGATTGAGGTATGGAGCACGCCGTAATTGAAATACATCATGCTTGCAGCGCTCTCGTCCAGGTTGTCCAGGGAAAGCTGCAGGCCGCCCCGGATATTATATCCATCTCCGTGACCGCGTGTGGTTGGCTGGCCCTCGGTCGTCTCGATGTAGTAACTTCTGGTAAACCCCCCGCCGAGATAAGGCACTACCCACTGGTTTTCCACCACGACGGCGCGGGCTATGACGAACAAATCGACCGGGATGAGCTCATAGGTCGCGCTTCCGGTTAAATTTCCGTGAAATTCCTCATAACCCTCTCCCGTCACCTTCATGTGGTCCAAACCGACACCGGCCTCGAGCTGCGGCAGAATCTTGTACGCCAGTGAAGCCCCATACTCCGGCAGGCGGCTTCTGCCGAAGTAATGCGACAGGTTCTTGAGCGCGGGCTCGAATGATCCGCCCTCGAATTCAAGTGACCAGTGCGACTGCTCCAGCAGCGGTTCCGCGGCCGGCGTAACTGATGGAAGTATTGTCAGGATCAAGAGGATGATAATTATTTTCACCAATGCACGCTCCTACCGTACCGGTCTTGTATTCAGCGTCCCCCGGGAGTACTGCTGTCTTTCGGGCCCCAATTCTTCATTTTAATCCCACGCACTTCTCATTTTTCAGGAGCTGGAACTCTTTCTCCGTTTTCTCACGATCCAGAAGAGGATGGTGCTTCCCATAACCAGCGTTACTATGGCCTCTTTGAGCGCTGCCGAAGTTCTCACCGTGAAGGCGGCTCCGGCCACGACAGGCATCAGCAAGGCTCGCACAGCGGGCTTGAATGCCGGATGAGCGTTTAGGTAAGTCGCGGCATAAGGCCCGTAATGATAATACCATGCGACCAGCAGTCTGCCAGGTACTGAAGTCAGGAGATAGCGGTCACGGAAAGAGCGCAGGATCAGAACTTCTGGCGCCGTGTACGATCCGTATGCGGCCGTTGCGATAAAACAGCTGCCGCTCGTATTCGGCAGGCCCGGATAGGAAAGGGCCTTGTCGGGATAATTGATTTCAATGTTCGACTCACCGCTTTCAAGCGGCTGGCCGAGCGTGGCGGACACTTCAGGGGAATACGCGCTTACATGCGTGGGATCAAAAGTGCTGTCATAGACCTGAACAACCATATAATAAGTTGCTTTGGCATAAGCCGTCACCGCGATGCGGTAGGGCTGGCCGTTCGTAAGGCCGGTAAGCGTGTAGGTCGTGGCATTGCCGACATCGATGGTGTTCTCTCCGGGTGATGTTATCCCATAATGGACCTTGTATCCCAACGCGCCCGTGGACGCCGACCACGTCAAAAGAAGCGCCGAGTTTAGTGGTGTTGGTTGATTAAGGACTGGACTTGGCGGGACCAGGGACGCGGGGTTCAAGTCCTCCAGCGTATAGGTACTGTAAGGCCCTGCGTCAATGGGGGACGGAGCCGTTCCGCTATTCGCATCCGTGCCGTTATAGTTGCCCGAGGAGTAGCCGTAGTAAACATAATAGCCGCCCGATGATATGTCGTTCGTCACAAGATAGCTGAGGTTCGGATCCCAAGTGAGGGTGATCGAGGAGGCCGTGATTGATGTGACGGACAGTCCCATGACGGGAAAGGGATAGATGTCCTCAGCGGGCCCGCCATATGCGCCGATATCATCCGGCGCTCCGTCGATGAGGTTGGCCCCGAGCGCTGGATCGCCTGCGTTGATACAGGGAGACCCTTCCTCGACGTGAAAGTCAAAATCGGGTGGATTCGCGAAGAGTGGATCCCCCATGACTGGGAATGTGCCTGTGGGGCCGTTGATGGAATTTTCGTAGAAGAGGTTGTAGGTGATTAGCGTTGCATTCGCAGGGATGCCGGCAAGCGCAGTCCCGTTGTTCGCGAAGATGTTACTGTCGATTGTAATGTTCGCATCGGCGCTTACGGCCGTCCCGTTGTTGTAAAAGGTATTGTTAACCACCTTGGTGGTGGGAGATTGCTGGATCTGGATTGCCGTTCCGCTGGTCCCGACTGCAAACACGTTATTCATTATTTCGAGGGTGGAGGAGTTGCTGGAAACGAGGATTCCGGTTGTGGCATTGATGAAGGTGAAGTTGCTGATCGACGTCTCGACCGAACCACTGGCTGTGACGATGGGGCCGGAGCCATTGTTCATGCTCAGAAAGGTCCGGGCGGTTTCCTGGCCATGGACGGTAACGTCATTCGTAAGTGTTATGGCTCCCACATAAGTCCCCGGCAAAACCAGGATATCATCGCCGGGGCTTGCTGCTGTTATTGCCGCCTGGATCGTCGGGTAATCAGTCGGGACGGTGATCTCGGCCGCTCCGGCGCCGAAGGGCGAGACCAGAAGGAAAAAAGTAAAAACAGCCGATGCCAGCGTGATTATATGATTGAGACGGGATTGTTGCATTGATTGTCCTCTTTTACATAATTTACCGACTAATCCGGTCAAATTTCAATTCACACGTTCCTGCTGTCTGTTTGGCCTGTCACGCTTGTGCAGGGAACGACTGCTTATGCGGGGAGCGCCGGACGCCTGCCTGCGCGCGAGAGATATGGCTGTACTGGCCTGTCTTATCCGGCTCAGCGGATAATCGATATCCCCGGCAATGTCTTGTGACAACTGTAGCAGAAAGTTTTTCCATTGGACCTTCTGAGATAATAAAGTTTTTCACCATTCTCAGCCCGATACTCTCCATGAAAGGCATGACAGGTGATGCATACGATTCTGCCCTGATCGTCCAGAGGCATGTCAGAAGGGATGATCATGGAGGGTGCCACGTTCACCGGATGCGAAAACACTTTTGCGGTCCCGTGACTCCCCTGGTGGCATGCTACGCATGAGTTATTCACCTCGCTTCGAAGGTCCGGTTTGCCCTTGAACGGGAGGTGCCTGTGGCATTCGATACAGGGCGTATTCAACAAATCGTTGTGCGCGTCGTTCTGGTTGTTCTGTGAAGAGGCGGTGAGTACGGCGGCCAATATGATGGCGGAGATGATCATAATTTAAAAGCCTGGATCTGGTCTTCCATGGATTTGATTATCCGTCTCATGTTTTGGCGTGCGGCCGAAGATTCTGGGGTGGCTGGCGGGTTTCTCAATGGTTCGGTAGCCTTGACCAGCTCCTCGGCGTGGTCTTTTAAACCCTTGAACCGGCTGTTGAATTCCTCGGCCATTATGTTGATATTTCCTGCAAACTCCCGGAACTCATCGTTTTCCCTCAGAATGACGCGGGAACCAAGATCGCCGTCTGCGATCTTATGAAGGTCCACGCTAATATGATGGAGCGACCCTTCTATTTTCCGGTACATGGCCTGGAACACCAAAAGGAACAGAAGACTGACGGTAATCGCTGCGACAATGCAGGCGACAAATGCCACCGGGGAAAGCAGCGCGCCGACGTCTGTGTGGGGCAGACTCATGGAAAAAAGAATGCTGTTGATCTTTTTCTTGGCCAGATAAATGAACAGGGTGACTGCGATGACATTTGCGAGTAATGATGCAACGAAAAAGGGGATAATATATCTTGTCTGAAAGCTCTTCAGGACGAAATAGTTTCTTCTTCGGAATTTTTCCCCCACAGATACCCCCCTTTTGCGGCGAAACCGGCACCGTAAATATAATCGTTACAGACAGCTCAAATCACCCATCACACAATATGGCATGCGAAGCACAGCTTGCTGTTCTCATCGCTCATAACCAGCTGTTGGGGAATCGTCGAGTAAGGGTCGTGACAGGACCCGCAGCCGATTTTGCCGTTGAAGAACTTTATCCTTGGGTCAACGATGTCCATGGGCCTCAGATCCGTTTTAGCTCCCCTATTGATTCGTACTGATTCATAGTCTATACCGATCGGATGACTGTTCTGGTCATGCCGCATAAATCCCATTTGATGTTTCCACGTACCAACCCGGATTGTTACCGAAGTGGCGTATGTCCCGTCATGGCATGATATGCAATTTCTGGACATGGCGTCAATTTCCTGGCTTGAATCGGTCACGACATATTGAGACCGGAAATGCGCCTCACCCAGCGATGCGCTGTGTCCACTGCTCAACGCGTTTAAATTCCCGTGGCAGATCTTGCAGAACGCCTCCCCGCTTTCCCCTCGTCTGAGGAAGTGAGTAGGGGCTCCATACGGAGTGGTATAATCGGCATGGACGTCATGGCAGGTGCTGCACGTTAATTCACCGGACGGGGAGAGCGGCATGTCTGCCGGGATGAAGACGCGCTGAGGCTTGACATCGTAGGGATGCATGTAGCCCTCGGACAGCCCCTTCTCGTGGCACTTGTTGCAGATTTCGGTTATCGGCGCGTTCATCTCCCGAGCTTCCGCCCCTGATTTTGCGGGGTTCGGCTGGATATGACACGATGAGCATTGTGTAAAGGCGTGAGGCTGGTTTTCGTTGCTGATGACAAGCAGGGTCAGGAGAAGGAAACCAATAAAAATAAGGGCAATCACGCTTTTTTTCCTCATATCTTGATCTGATTGAGCAATGCCCTGATCTCATCTATTCTTTTAAAAATTTTCCCTGTCGCTGCTTTATTTTCGCTCAGGGGGGGCTGCTTTTCCAGATCGTCCAAAATGGCCGCAAGCTCCCGGGTTTTCGTTTCCAGCTGCACGAGTACGCCGCGATAGCGGCCTGAAAGATTGTTGAACTCGTCCGCAAGATCATGAAGAACATCATGGGTCCTGAGACGGACTGTGCCGGCGAGGTCCCCTTCAGCAATTTTTTTGGTAATCAAGCCCAGCTTGTAAATTGGGCCGGCCACGCGGTGGGAGTATATGACCGATATGATGATCGCCCCAACGGCGCTTACCAGCAGGGTGAAGGCAAATACCATGAGGACCCGCGTTACGAGTCCCTCGTTCAATTCGGCCAGGAGTTTATAGCTTTCTGCGTAGGTCGTCCCGCCATGCTTCTGGAATGCAAGATAGAATCCGCATGCAATCAAGATCGCTACGCCGGCAAGGAGGACCAAGATGGTACGAACTACGTTTTTCACATACGATTCAGGCAGCGCACGTTGCATTTGTTAAGTAACCCTCATTGTTATGTTGCGTCCGTTGAACGACAGGTTATTCCGCGCTACAGCGGTCATTTCCCCCCTGCTGCCGGAGCTGGCGATGTTTCCTTGGGCCAGACGTTTGCAGCCTTTTTACGGTCATAGGAGAATTTCTGATGGCAACCCGGCGCGCAGCTGCCGCCGTTCTCGGTTTTTTTGAAATTCAAGGGGAGATGCCACTTTCCGAAGACTACGTAGTTCTGGATCAGTCTAGGGTTCTCGCCGGCATGTACAGCATGACAGACCCGGCATGCTTTGCCGCGGTCTTGCCTGTTGACGTGAAGGTAATGTAGATTTCTATCCCCATCGCGGAACCCTGTTGCAAACTGGGTTGTGGGAAACCTGAGCAGATCGCGGTTGTGACAGCTGAAGCAAAGCGGGAAATCAGTGTCGTTATAGGAAACATAGAAATCGGTCGAGTAGGGTTTTATCAGGAGCTTGTCATTCGGCGTGCCATGGGGGTTGTGGCAGGCAGTGCACTTCCCTTCCTTGATCGGGCCGTGGAGCACAGTATCAGTCTTCGCGATGAGATCCTTGTGGCAGCCGAGGCAGAGGTCTTTAATGGATTTCGGCAGGAGCTTGGGCGCATCGCTGGCATGGGGATCATGACAGGTCGCGCAGCCCCGCTGTGATTTAATGGGCGGGTGAATAAATTTGGCCGTTTTGAGCGCGTCCTGTATGTCGGAATGGCACTGGTAGCAAAGCGCCGCTCCTTCCGCGGCGAGGAATCTTTTATAGGGGGATCCATGCGGATTATGACAGGCTTCGCAGCCCATGTCCAGGGCTGGATGCTTCACGGCTTTTTTCTTGATTTCATCCTGCATATCGACATGGCACGTGAAGCAGAGGTCGGGGGTCGTTTTCACGACCAGGTGCTCGTTGTCCGATTCATGGGGATTGTGGCAGTCTGTACAGTCGCCGGTGGCCGCCGGGCCGTGCACATACTTGAAGTCAACCTTATCGGGGTGGCAGGAAGTGCAAAGATCCTTGAGAGGTTGAACCAGGAGCTTCGGCTGTGCCGAATCATGCGGGTTATGGCAGGTCGTGCACTGTCCGTCTTTTACCGGCGGATGGATGTGTTTCTTGGTCCCGAACTTGTCATGGCATTGATAGCATAAAGCGGGGACCTCATCAACGAGTTTGAACGTTTTCACGTTTTTCTGCGGATGCGGTGTTTTGATTGACTGGTGGCAGGTGTCGCAAGGCTCCGCCGCAGGATGGATATCTTTGGTCTTCAGCATGTCTGCATGGCACTTATTAGTCACGCAGCCCGGGGGCGCCGCGGCGGTATCGCCCTGTGCGCGATGAAGATTCAGGGAAAACATAGTTATCAGAACAATCAGGCTTGAAACAAATAATGTTTTTTTCATGGTTTTCTGGCCTTCAACGAATAATGTTGCTCCTTTTTGAAATGGTAGGATCGTATCGAAAATAGTCCGAAGTCGCTAGTTAGCCGTTCAGCGCGAAGAGAAGAGCCACTTGTATCTGATTCGGAAGGAGACTCTGAGACTCTTACAGTATTGGAGCTTGCCCTGAACAATATTTTTACTTCGCCGCGCTCAGCGCAGAATAATGATGAAAGGGTCTAAATGACAGTTTTTGCAGAGAAGCTTTGGACGTATCGCACTGACGAGCGTGATTGCCGGAGGTTGGTGGTCCTGACTGCATTGTCTGCCCGAACTGTCGGATAATTATACGGTAAATCCCGTTTCGATTCAAGCAAAAAGAAAGTAAAAAAACGCAACGGGCCAGCCTCGATATAACTTCCCCGGAATACAAATGCCGGCTTTAGAGAGAATATTTCTCCAATTTCTCCAGCACTTTTATATGCAGGAATTCAGACGGAACAATACGGAATTCCACAATATTGATGTTTCCTCCCTGGGGATTTGCCGGTTGAGCTGCACTCACAAAAAAGGCGGGATACCATGCCTTGAGTTCGGGTTCCCCCTGTGCCATAGCGTCCTGAATGAAATCAGTCACCAATTGCGCCTTCATTCTTTCCACGGCAGTGGCTTCGTGCAGGTCGGTGGAGGGGTAGTGGGCTATGATCAGGATGAGACTTATATTAGACCTTGTATTAGGATCTTTCATAAGAGACAAGAATATATGTGCGAGTTTGTCCAAGTCGGCTTTCGCGGAGGCCTTTACCATGCCGTTCCCATCAAATAGCAGCGACCTATCCAGGAGAATGGAGCTTGACCTGACTTTTATTCCTTGCATGGAGTCTGTCCCAAACTCCTTCTGGAAAGTCTGGTTGATATTCTTCGCGAATTCATTTCTCGGCTGGGAAAGGGCAAGCGCCGGTTCCAGAAACCGCTGTATCTTGATTGCCCGATAATAGGTGAGGGCGCTCAGTATTACCAGACCGACAAGCAGTAGATTGAGAACGGGGCCCGCCGGCGGCGCGTATCTCCATAAGGATTTGTCGGTCATGCCGCTGACTCCTCCAGCAGGTCAATTTTTTTTTCCGCTGTTTTGAAGTCTCCTTCGCTGATGCCGGCCGGCTGATGGATGGCCTTGTTCCTCAGTCCCAACAGGTCGCTGAACAATTCCTTTCTGAAATGGCTGATGCGGCGCTGCTGATCCATCTCTTTCAGACAATCGGACAATATCGGGAATGTTCGTCCGATTGTGCGGGAGGTGAATGCACGCAGACGATTTTCAATATGATAGCCGAGCAGGAGTGAAGCGACGACCTTTTCCCCGGATCTGTAATATTCCAATGCTTGTTCAACGGACACGTCGCCCTTGACAATACGGATGTTTTCCCGCGACTCCCGTTCGCCGGGTGCGAGCTGCTGTATTTTCTGATATACTTCCAGGCATTTATCGAGCATGTTCTGCTCAAGATAGGATTCCGCCAGGAGAAAGAGCTCTCGGATGCTGTCTCTGCCCTCGCGCTGCTGGAGGGCAAATGTATAGGCGCGCCGGATGGCCTCCGTCTTGTCGTCTTTCTTGTCGAGCACGTCGAAATGCCTGGCCCAGCGCTTGCCTTTCAGCACATTGTCCTTGGTGAAACGGAATAAGCGCTCCGAAACTTCGCTCTTGTCGAGCTTGCCGCTGATGACGATGATGTTCAGCGTAGGATGGGTATCAAAGAGCTCGGGGAGGGCATCAATTCCTTCCGTCATACGGTCAAACTCAATATCGAGCGTCATGAGATCGAACAACTGGGCTGTCAGCGCCTTGAGTGCGTCCCGAACGCTGACTGCCTCATGAAAACGCAGATCCGGTTCGTCCTTGCCGATGGCACGCTGGATTTCGAGCTTCAGGAGCTCCCGGTCCTCGAAGTCGTCATCGGCTAGCAATATCTTAAACATCCGGTGCCTCCTCCACGAAGGGAAGATTGATTATAATCTCCGTGCCCGCTCCAGGAGCCGTATATTCCTTGCCGACCCTGATCCGTCCGGCATGAAGCCCGATGACGTATTTGGCGAAATAAAGTCCCTGGCCCCAGTTTTCACCGGACTGCTTCCCCTTGTAAAAACACTGGTCCGCCTGCTGCTCATCCATTCCCACTCCCTCGTCCCGGACCGAAACCGTAACGTAACGTCTGCTTCCGTCCCTGTCTATGGAGCAGGAAACAACAACACGCGCCCGGTGTTCGCCCGGCTTCCGGTACTTGATGGCGTTGTCGATGACATTTTCGAAGACAGTTTTCAGCAGCGGGGGGGCGGCGTAGATCATGGGAAGCGATAAGCTTTTTTGAATCGTTATCTCAGCAAGATCGCTGTATTGGTCCGTGAGATCGTCGAGCAGTACCCTGATGTCGGTTTTCTTGAAATCTATGAGGCCGGCCTCCCGCTCATCGGAAATTTTCTTGAAAATATCGATATCGGCGAATAGTTTTTCGAGGTTGCCATCGATGCGCTCCCTGGAATCTGCAGGGAGGCCGGGGAGCAGATCGATCCGCCGTTTGATCCTTCCAAGATTGTTTTTGAACTCATGGCCGATGGTAGCTGATATATAGCGGATAAATTCGTTTCGCCGCGCGATTTCCTGGTTTTTCAGGAGCAGGAACATGTTTTCCCTGGCTCTTCGCTGCTTTTGCTGGTAGATGACGGACAGGTACATGATGAACGATGCAAAGGATACGACCATGGTTGTAAAGGCGTAATTGGATATCCTGACTGAAGCGTTCAGCTGGTCCTGCATGCTGGCGAGCCGCATGTCGATGGTCGCCTCCTGAGCGATGGGGGCCTTCCACGGCATCAGCAGCAACTCCAGCCGATCAAAGGGCGGGATGAACCGGTTTGTGTAGACCATGCCCAGAATCAGCCAGATTATGACCATCAGGGCCGTTAATGCCAGCAGTTTGATCCGGCCGGCGGGGTTTGATCGCCAATCGCTGTCCATGGTTAAATGTATTACAACAATAAATTTTTTACAATATAAAAAATAGATCGGTAACGATATAACGCAAAGAGAAGGGATGCCTGGCCAAAAAAGGGCTAGGGCGGGGATGTTCTGTTATGGATGATTCACACATCTTTTTTTTCTCGAGTTTCCGAAAAGTATCCCACATCCGGGTGTTCCAGGAGGGGGAGTATCTGCGGTTTTTTTACCTCGCCGCGCAGTTCACGGAACAGCAGGTTGAAAAAGGTTCTGGTTATCTTTTCGTCGAACTGTGTGCCGCAGCACTTCATGACTTCATCGAAGGTTTTGTCGAGCCCCAACTTGTTACGGTAAGGCCGGTCCGTGGTCATGGCGTCGAAGGCATCGACCAGCGAAAGGATCTTGACTCCCTCGCTCAGTTCCGCTGCCCGGAGCGCATCGGGATAGCCTTTTCCGTCAAGCCGCTCGTGATGGTGACGAGCGAAATCATCGATGTCCTTCCAGGGGAACTTGACTTTTGAAAGAATATCGTAGGATACCCGGGGATGTTTTCTTATTTCATTGACCTCTCCGTCTGTCAGTTTTTCGCCCTTTATTATGACTTTTGTGTCAACAACAATTTTACCGATATCATGGAGCAGACCAGCAATATATATTCCCTCCACATCTCTCTTTTTCCAGCCAAGTTCCTTCGCGATTGCAACAGCGTAACTGGCGACCCGGTAGGAATGGTCTTTGGTATACCCGTCCTTGGCATCGATGGCGGCCGCGAATGCCTGAATAGTATCATGGTATATTCGCTGCATATTTTTATAGAGCCGCCTGTTTTCTTCTGCTTTCTTTGCCAGTTCTAAAAACAGATGCGCATTGTGAAGCGTTATAGCCATTTGGTGTGCGATGATCCGCAGGACATCTTTTTCTCCCTGCCGATAGGGCACGCCACCAAGCTTGCGGCCGAGCGTAAGAGCGCCGACGAATTCCTCTTTCGCGAAAAGAGGAAGAAACACCTTGGCCTTCAATTTGGCAAAGGCCTCCCGGTTATGCCTGAAAAACGCGGTGCTCGCCATGTCGCGGATCATGTGAGGATCATTCATGGTAAACTGTTTGATATGCTGCGTCTGGGCGCTCAGCCTGATTTTCTGAAGGTTGCGGCGGTCCCGTGTCCCTTTTCCGACAAGGAGGTCAAGTTCCTTTCGCACGGGGTGGTATACGAACAGGGCTGCCATGGGTACGGAAAGGGTTCCCGTAATGACATAGAGGGCGGCTTTCATTTTCGCTGAAAGGTCCTTCGAAGAGGTTGCCTCCTGCCCTAGATCAATCAAAGAGTCGATACTGAACATGAGGCGTTTCAGATGCAGGTTCCTTACGGCCATATCAACCTCTTTTGCTCAAATAGCTGAAAGCGTCGTTTTCGTCCTTGAAAACTTTTACATATTTCATCAAGCCCGCCATTTCGAAGATCTCCCGATGGTCTCTCTTCATATTGGTGAAGCAGAGCAAACTGTGGTAATCCAGGGTCTTCTGCACCATGCCTAGGAATATGGAAAGGCCGATGGTGTTGATGAACTGGACGCCGGAAAAGTTCACGATGAGCTTCCTGATGCCATTGCCCAGAAATTGCTCGCTTGCAAGCTCGAGGGTCTCTGCTCCGATGTTGTTGATGTATCCCTTCGGCTCCATGATGGCGATATCCTGCTCGGATTTTGATGATAAGGAAAAATTACTCACGGTTCGTCATATCCTCCCTGGGGATGGCTGCAGACTTCTCGATTTTTTTAATCAGAACTACCTTTGTGCCGAGAGCGGTCTTCTCAAACGTGACCTCATCGGCAAAGCGCTTTATCAGCTTGATGCCCCAGCCTCTCTTCGGCGCATTACCAGCGTTATGATCATGGACTGGTTCACCGGTTTCCTGAACGATGAATTCGTGCCCTGCGCTTTCCACGGAAACCTCTATCCGGCCCCCGTCGACGGTGATGCCGACATAGACCTTTTTCCCGATGCCCTGCCCGTGCTCCATCGCGTTGATGCAGGCCTCGATGACTGCAATCTGTAACTGGCCGATGGCGTCCTGGTCCAGGTGGAAATTCTTTCCTATCTGGTCAAGGCATTGGGCCGCGATGAGCTCCGCCTCCTTGACCATCGGAAGCGTCATGTCGAAGTGGACGAGGTGTTCCTTTTGCGGCAGAAGCCGTTCAAGGAAATCCTTTTCCAGGTCATAAGAGGGCTTTGCGAGGATCTCTCGCATGTAGAGGTTGTCGATTATATCCAGCAGTACCCGGTCATCCATCGCCCTGAACAGGCCGAATTCACCTCGCAGGAAACCAGCGAGGTACAGGGCGTTCACGACGGCACTTGCCTGACTGTCGGTCATTGAAAAGGATTTCGCGATTTGTTCGCACGAAAGGGCATCGGAGGAGTGATAGATTTTATAGAGCAGTGTAAGGGCTGTTTTTCTCCGGCTGAGATCGGGCAGATAGCCCTTCAGGACTGAAGACCAGAACAGGGAAAGGGCCCCGTCCATGACCTCCCTGATGTAGGCGCCCCAGAAGTCCTTCTCGTCGGGATTGTGCTTCGCGCAGGCCCTGGTGACAACGCGGCCCAGGTAAAAGGGGTTGCCCCCCAGATGGCGCAGAAGGAGAGGCGGCGCACTGATACCTTCCGATCCGTAATCCTGGAGTAGCGAAAGAATGCGTGACGAGGTTGCCTCCGGTCCGAGGGGCTGAATGGCCATGCGCTCAAGGTCATTCACGACGGAAATTTCCTGGAGCTCGGCCATGTTCCCCGCGATGACGTAGGGCGTTTTCCTTTGGGAAACCGGCTCCTCGAAAAGGGCGACCAGGCGCTGCTCGGGGAAGCCGTCGCGATGGAGACCCGCCAGCCGGTGAAAATCATCGATCAGAACGGCAACCGGCATTCCCGTAGACAGCGCCGAGCGGTGCGGAGCATTAAGCGCTATGCGGAGTCCGCCTACAGGATCAGCGGATCCCTGCCTGTACTCGTCGAGCAGATCTCTTGCCCAGTAAGCTTCCTGCTCTTCGGCAAGCACGGAAAGGTCCTCGATTGTTATTCCGTCGCGGTACAGCAGGGCCTGCTCCTTTTTTTGGAAAGCCAATCTCTGGCAGATGAACCGGGTCAGATAGCTTCTGGAAAAAACAGATGCGGATAGCAGCGCGGAGCTGGCCAAGTAGAAAAAAGGCGCCACCCGGTTCTGTTTCCAGAACAGCTGGCTGAAGAGATGCTTGAGAAGTTCCGTCTTTCCGATGCCCCGGGGGCCGGACAGAACAATGCTCTGAGCCAGGCCAGCATCCGCTTGGAGGGCCCGTTTGAGGAGGCTGGCCAGCTCATCCTGCCTTCCTGAAAAATCTTTTTCCTGGAGCGAACTGAACGACATATTAGGAGAAGACCTCTATCCGGTTTTTGCCGCTGTTCTTGGCTCGATACAGCGCCTTGTCGACATTTTCAAGAAGGAGTTCCACCGTTTTCCCATGCTCTGGATAACAGACAACGCCGATGCTGGCCGTGAGGGAAAGCGGTTCTGCCGCGGATTCATCCCGGGGCAGCAGCACATTCTTTATTACATTGGTCCTCAAGCGCTCCGCGATATCGGTTGCAAGCGGCTCACGGGTTTCCGGCAGAATGATCATGAATTCATCTCCTCCGTACCGGGCCACGATATCCATTGATCGGACGGTATTGAACAAGGTATCCGCAATGTTTTTCAGTATCTTATCGCCGAAGAGATGTCCCAAAGAGTCATTGCAGGCTTTGAAGCCGTCCAGGTCCACCATGAGCAGGCTGAGATGGTGACCAGTGCGTATGGAACGGGCTAATTCGACTTTCAGCCTTTCGTAGAGGTACCGCCGGTTCAGGAGGCCTGTCAGGGGATCCGTGATCGTCAGTTTCTTGAGCTCCTCCCTTTGGTTGAAGAAGACGTTCCGCTCCATGACTATCGCCGCATGGGTCGCAAAGGACTGAATGAGCTTCATATCCTCGTCATCGAAAACTTCACCCGTCACCTTGTCCGACAGATTGAGCACGCCGATGATGCGGTCATCGATTTTAAGCGGCACGCTGATGAATGATGGCGTTTTATAGTGCTGCCTGTTCTTTTGATTGGTTCTTGGATCTTTTTCTACATTCCTGACCAGGATAGCTTCTCCGTTTTCAGCGACTCTTCCGGCGATTCCCTCACCGCAGTTGATCCTGAGCTTTTGAGCAATGTCGTCGCCGAGTCCTTTTTTCGCCTCAAGGAGAAGCACATTGGTTTCGTGATCGAGGAGCATCAGGGAACCCTGTTCGGCCTTCAGCAGTTCGGCGGACTTCTCCAGGATTGTCTGGAGCAGCGTCCCGTAATTATGAATCGGAGATATTGTTTTGGTTAGATCCGAAATCGTGACAAACCAGTCAAACTTTTTATTCAGGGCTTGATGCAAATGATAATTCTCGATGAAAAGCGCAGTTTGTTTGCAGAACCCGGAAATGATCTGTATATCGTTTTCCGTGAGAGGCTGGTCGCTGACACTGAGGATGCCGGTCACGCTGTTATTAATCAAAATGGGGAAATAAAAGCCGAACCTCGTCTCCTCTTTCACCATAATGCTGTGTTCGCCGGCAGACTCGGGAAAATGAACGAACGGTTTGCCACCCTGGAGTACCTTGATAACAGGGTTCTGCGCGTTGATATTCGGCACCTTCATCTGAACTCCGCTTTTGGACAGGCCGTACAGACTGGTATAGGCGTTCAGTTTTTTATCAAACGAATAAACGGTGATCCTGTCGATGTTTAACAGCGTTGAAAGGTTGTAGAGCATGTCCTGGAAACGGTTTTCCGGCTGCTGTGCCGCGGAAGTTCCCCAGCGCGAGAAAACGCTCTTGAGACTCTCGACCTGTCTTCTCAGAATTGTGATTTCCTGCATGTTGTTAAGAAGACGATTGACAGTGCCGGCCACGAATCGGCATGTTTTCCATGCCTGCTGCGAGGTCGTGTAGGTGAGCGGTATTTTTAGAGTGACCATGTCTATGCCGCAAGAGCTCGCCAAGTCCATGCAGTTTCGGAAATCGTCATAAGTGGGAAACGATCCCTGCCCTTGGATCACGGCTTTTTCCCCCATATATTCGATCGGGAGGACAAAACTCATGATTTTTGCATAACACTGGTAGACCTCGGGCTTTCCCGTTGAGAGGGCGTTCATGATATAGGACTGGCAGGTTGAGCTACATTGGGATTCGAAACGGGGTGAAGAGAGGTGGAAATTCTGGCAAAGGGGAGCGTCACCGAGGGAAACGAAGATCGGTTTCCCTGTTTGAGAATAGATGCTCAGAGAAAAACCGAGGCTTTCAGAAAGGGATATGAAATGTTCCCGCCATGTCTCAGTCCTGAGGATGTCCTGTAAGTGCTCCCCTGTAATAATCTCCAGCACGGTATCTCCGGCATCGTGAGGTATGCTTCTGATGTATGTATTTTCCTAAACTTGCCATTCCCCGCAGCTTCCTGCGGGCCACCTTGTAGAGGGAAGAGTGAGAGAAACCGTAGGTTTCTCTGTTGAAAAATCTGCTTTGATACCCCCGCCAGCTCGCTGCGAGGTGTTTATTGGATGGTAAAAGAGAAGGTTCTCACCACGTAATAATTTGTAACATAAGGCGTGTGAAAGGTCAAGAAAAAAAATAATATTTTAAACATTTTTTAATGGTCTAATATTGTACTATCTAAAAATTGAAACAAAAAAATAGTGTTTTAATGCTGAGGGAACTGGGTTTCTCGGCAGGACTTTTTGCTCCGGATTTTACCTCGTCTACGTTGTTTCCCAACGGTTTGTATCGGCAGGGTATGCTGAACTTCCGTCAGAGGAAATGGTATTCCTGTAAAGTTAAGTGTTTCCTCGTGTAAATTGCCGCTTGGCACAGCCTGCGGTCAAAAATATAGCTGCCGGATGCGGAGGTGGGAACAGAAGTAAAAAAAGATGGAAAGAGAATAATCAATCGCGTCGGGACGTGGCTATTCACCATCCGGCTACGGCGTGGTGCTTCAGGCAAATAATAAGGGGCATTCGGATTTTTCGGTTAGTCCATAGAGTTGGTCGAAAGAAATTCTTCTGGGGTCATTAAGTCAATGACCTCTTTGCGTGGGAACAAATATCAACCAGATAGACCTAAATATCCTTTCTATCAGAATTTTACAGTTATCAACCATTAAATCCGAATACCCATAATAAATAATAGTTCTTGAATGTGCTGTGTAAAAAGAGGATAATAAAAAAAGAAATGTGCATTCACGCTGCTGCGATACTGTCCCCAACAAGCTAAATTTTCGTTCGGGCTCTCCTGGTACGTGAAAAACACCTGGTTATGCTTCAAGGAGACCATAATGAACATACTTCTCGTCTATCCGCAGTATCCCATAACCTTCTGGAGCTTCAAGTACGCTCTAAAGTTTATCGCAAAGAAAGCGAGCTTGCCGCCCCTGGGACTTATGACTGTTGCCGCCATGCTACCCCCGGCGTGGGAGCAGCGACTCATTGATCTGAACACCAAGAAGCTAAAGGACGCCGATCTGCTCTGGGCAGACTACGTGATGATTTCCGCCATGTCCATCCAGAAGGACTCCGCCGATGCGATTATTGAGCGCTGCCGACGGCTCGGTGTGAAAGTGATCGCCGGCGGCCCGCTCTTCACCGCCCATCAGGGGGATTATGGTCATGTGGACCACCTAGTGCTGAACGAGGCCGAGGTCACTCTGCCACAGTTCCTTACCGACCTGGAACAGGGGCGGCCGCAGCGGGTGTATACCTCTGAGCGCTGGGCGGACCTCGCCAAGACCCCCTCGCCACGCTTCGATCTCGTGGATATGAAACATTATGCTTCCATGAACATCCAATATTCCCGTGGATGCCCCTTTGACTGCGATTTCTGCAACATAACGGTGCTCTACGGCCGGGCACCGCGGACCAAGGGCGCGGCACAGATCGTGGCCGAACTCGATGCGCTCTACCTCCGGGGCTGGCGGAGCAGCGTTTTCATCGTGGACGACAACTTCATTGGGAACAAGGGGAAGCTCAAGAATGAGGTGCTGCCGGCCATCATTGCTTGGATGGAGCAGCGCAGGCATCCTTTCAAGCTCTATACTGAAGTGTCCATTAATCTTGCCGACGATGAGGGACTGATGGCACTCATGGTTCGTGCTGGGTTCGACCAGGTGTTCGTGGGCATCGAATCCCCGAACGAGGAAAGCCTTGCTGAGTGCAGCAAGCGCCAGAACCGGAACCGCGATCTGATCGCGAACGTCCGTAAGATCCAGCACGCCGGCCTCGAGGTCCAGGCAGGGTTCATCGTGGGGTTCGACAAGGATCCCGCTGCGATCTTCGAGCGGCTGATTGCCTTCATCCAGGAGAGCGGCATTGTGACCGCCATGGTGGGGCTTTTGAACGCTCCGGTGGGCACCAAATTGCACCGACGCCTGGAGCAGGAGGGCCGAATCATCACGACTGTAAGTGGCGATAACACCGACTTCTCGATTAACTTCGTCCCGAAAATGAGCAGCGACGCCCTCGTCAGCGGATATCGGCGGATCCTGGGTACCATCTATTCACCCAAGCATTATTACGCACGGGTTCGGAAGTTCCTGCAGGAGTACCGGCCGCCGCGGAAGACCGGAGGCCGCCTCCGGCTCATGCATGTACGGGCCGTGGTCCAGTCCATTGTTCGACTCGGCATCATCGGCAGGGAACGTTATCAGTACTGGAAATTGTTTTTCTGGTCCCTGTTCCGGAGGCCGCGGCTCTTTCCGCTCGCCATCACTCTCTCGATTTACGGCTTCCATTTTCGCCAGGTCTTCCGGCGTCACGAGAAGCGGTACCGTACGGAGCGCATATAACTTGCGGGGATCATCGAGGGGAGCCCCTTTGCTGAAATCTGTGCCAGCATGTCTGCTTTGACCGTATCTAAAACCAGCGCATTATAGGGACGGTATCAAAGCTGGACCGATCCGCAAATTCATTTATTAATTCAGACAGGCTGACATTCGGAGCAACCATGTCGGCGCCGGATGTCCGCATTCCCAATTTCCAACCTCAAAAAAATACCAATAAAACACAGAAATACAAGAGTCATAAACCCCCGCATTAAAGCGTCTCGTTATAAAAAATCAAAATTGGCCTTAATAATGTGCCGATAATTCAGGATAAAATAAGTCCTAAATTATGACTTGACATGTTTTCCTCTTTATGTTAATAAGGACTAAATAAGTCCTATATTATTTTAAGGAGCGAAACTACCGCTGTGTGACGGAAGTCCAGAAGTATTGTCCTAACACTATGCTGGTAAGCCGCGGAATATCCCGATGGTCCAATGCTATGTTTCGAGAATTGGCTCATGATGTGCTTTGGCGTTGATTTGGTGGCCGCTAGGCGAGAGAATCACCTGATATTGTTAGATTGTGAACAGCCGGATGGATCTTGTTCGCTTTTTTTGAGGATGCGGAGTGGAAAGCACCTTGCTGCAATTGCGGCAGTATCAAAGAACTGCCAACAACGCCTTCCCGATTATTCAGGCAATGAGGACGACAGGTATCATCGGCGGTCGCACGGGCCGGGTTCACGTCGAATTGCTGGAAGGGCATGCATCTGACACGTTCTGCAAACGGTCGGATAACGCCGTCAATATATACGCCTCATTTTAAAAAGAATTGTTTCCCCAGATCTGTAATTTTATGCCCACGCTCTACGTCATCCTGGCCAGGGGCCTTGATCTCCACGGAGTCAAGTATGGGTAAAGACAAGCTTCAGGACGGGAGGCCAAAAGTGAAAGCCCGACTATCGGTTTGCTCTCTGCTATAATATAAGGCGTACGCCTAGGCGATCGCACGGTTCGTTGTTTTACAGATGGGTTGCTCTGCAGACCCATTTACTTATCCGTTGAGAGGAGTTCTTCGCTGAAGGGGCTGAAGTGATAGAAGGAGGAGGGAAAACGGTATTGCTAAACTTCTATAATATATCATTTTTGTCCAAAAGTTCTTGTGTTCTAAATTAAGAAATTTACAGCTGCAATTGTCCTGATTCGATGAGAAGGAGGTTCCTATGGACGTCGTATCGTTAAGCAGGTTACAGTTCGCCGTAACGAGCATGTTCCACTTCATATTCGTCCCGCTGACGCTGGGGCTGTCAATCATGACAGCTTACATGGAAACGCGCTGGGTGCAAACGGGGAATGAAACGTATTTGAAAATGACCAAGTTCTGGGGGAAGCTGTTCCTGATTAACTTCGCCCTCGGCGTAGTCACGGGCATCACCATGGAGTTCCAGTTCGGCATGAATTGGGCGGAATACTCCAAGTACGTGGGGGACATTTTTGGGGCGCCTCTTGCTATTGAAGCGACGGTTGCATTTTTCATGGAATCGGTCTTTATAGGCCTTTGGATATTCGGCTGGAACCGTGTCTCGAAAAAAGTACATGCCCTCTCCATCTGGCTGGTGGCGTTTGCGACCAATCTGTCGGCACTCTGGATACTTCTGGCCAACGGATGGATGCAGCATCCGGTAGGGTATGTGCTCAGGAACGGTCGTGCGGAAATGGTGGATTTCGGAGCTCTCATCACGAACCCTACTGGATGGTATAAGTTCTTGCACACCGTGACGTCAGGTTACGTGGTAGCGGCTTTCTTTGTTATGGGGATCTCCGCCTATCACCTTTTGCGGAAGAACGAGGTCGAGTTTTTTAAGCGGTCCTTCCGAATGGCAGCCTTCTTCGGACTCGTTTCCACCATCCTCGTGGCAATAGGCGGGGATTTCTCTGCCGCCAATATGGCCAAAACCCAGCCAACCAAATTCGCAGCCGCAGAGTCAATCTGGGAGACGCAAAAAGGCGCGGGATTTAACTTCATCGTTTTTCCGAACGCGGAGCGCGAATGCAATCAGGTAGAGGGTCTCTGCATACCGAATGGCCTCAGCCTACTTGCGTTCCATACTCCCAATGCCGAGATTAAGGGGCTCAAGGCCTTTCCCAAGGAGGAACGGCCGCCGGTCGGCCCCACCTTCGTCAGCTTTCGGCTGATGTTCACCTTGGGATTCATTTTGATACTGCTTTCCCTCCTGGCCGTTGTGTATGGAAGAAAAGACACGTTGGTTTCACATCGGTTCTTTCTGACCATTATGCTCTATGCCATTCCGCTTCCGTATCTTGCTGCCCAACTCGGATGGATCGTGGCTGAAGTGGGCAGGCAGCCTTGGATCGTATATGGTGTGCTGAAAACATCTGCGGCAGTTTCACAATCCATCAGTACGGCGCAGGTCTGGGTTTCCCTGCTTGGCTTTACCCTACTCTATGGCAGTCTGGGAGTGGTCGACGTGTATCTGTTGACGAGGTACGCGAAAAAAGGGCCGCAATGACAAGCTCTCAGCAAAGTTTATTAGAAAAGAGAGGAGGCATAATATGGAATTTCAGGTGATTTGGTTTGTTCTTTGGGCTGTGTTATGGGCTGTATACTTTATGCTCGATGGCTTCGTACTGGGTTCCGGGATGCTGCACAATTTTCTCGGGAAGAGCGATGCGGAGAAACGTGTTATGATCAATGCAGTGGGCCCCGTGTGGGACGGAAACGAGGTCTGGCTCCTTACGGCAGGCGGCGCCACGTTTGCGGCCTTTCCCAGAACTTATGCATTGATGTTCAGCTACCTTTATACCGCCCTGCTCCTTTTGCTCTTTGCACTGATCATCCGTGGGGTATCAATTGAATTCCGGGGAAAGGGCGAAGGTGCCGGATGGAAAAAAGCGTGGGATATCGGCATCGGGGTAGGCAGCTTTTTGCCGGCGCTGCTGTTCGGCGTGGCTTTTGGGAACATATTTGAAGGCCTGGCCATGGATGCCGCCGGGTATCACGGGTCGCTCATCTCGCTGCTGAATATTTATGGATTGATCACGGGCCTGCTTTTTGTTTTGCTTTTCCTAGTTCACGGCTCGTTGTACCTCAGCTTAAAAACCACAGACGATTTGAGCAAAAAAGCCGCCAATACGGCGAAGAAGACATGGCCGGTCCTCCTGATTGTCGCCGTCGTATTCCTGATCGCAACGGCTTTTGCGACGAGGTTGTATGACAACTACCTGGCAACGCCGTTGTTGCTCATTGTCCCGATCATCGCGGTCAGCGCTCTGATCGGCATGAGAATATTCATGGCGAAGGGGGCCAATCTGCTCGCTTTTGCCTCGTCCTGCATTACGGTGGTGGCGGTGGTTTTTACCGGTGTAATCGGGCTGTTCCCGAACCTGATCCCGTCGAGCATAGATGCTGCCTCCAGTCTTACGATCTATAATTCATCGTCCAGCGCCTATACGCTGAAGATAATGACCGTTGTGGCGTTTATTTTCGTACCTATCATCATTGCGTATAAAATCTGGGTCTACAGGATTTTCCGTGGCCGGCTCAGTGTGGATGACTTAATAAAAGATCGGGAAGCATACTGAGAAGAACGTCTAGTCGCGCGCAAGCCTGATGCGGCAGGAGATTATCGGCTCCTGCCGCAGTGTTCTTATCACCTGAATCCTCAAGCGCAATAAAAGTTTAAACTGCCAAAGAAATGTGAAGCACATTTAATTTGATTGATGTCCCGGTTTGACCTTATGTGGTGCGACGCATAAGGCCGTCTTTTCCCCTCCTGACAAGAAACAAAGAATCCCCTCTTGACCCGGTGCCCTCCTTTCTGTATGATTCATGAAGAACTGCCGTCCATTCAGGAATTACCATGACAATAAATAGCGCCATATTCGAGAGCCGCACGGATTTCAATGAAGATATTCAGCCCACGCCTAAGGATCTTGCGGCATTTCTTGCGAATCCTGGCAAGGCAGTCGGCGAGGATCCGCGTATCAACGATCTGGATGTTTACCGAAAGTTTCTCAAAGAGGCCGATGAATATAAGCAACACCAGGTATCAGCGGCGCCGGACATCCAGCAGCGGATATTGTTCGGCGTGCTCGACCATACAAAATTCATCAACCCTGTACTCCTGTCGGAAGTGGAGATGTATGCCTATCAAGTGCACAGACTCGAGTCCCTCGATTTTAAGAACCCTGCGACATTCATCAAGGCGGCGGAACATGAAATGACCCGCCTCAGCATAAAGAAAATCAACGATGTGATGAGGATGGAAAGACTCCGGCAAATGATCGCGGAACGGAAAAAGGTTCTCGCAATACTCAAGAAACAGTGGTTGGAAATAACCCCTGAACTGCGCCGTATCGCGCTGTATGTGAGGCAAAATCTGGTCAGGCTTGAAAAACTCTGCGAAACGTCAGTCGTCATTCTCGCGGAAGCCGGCATCGGGCGAACAAAGGAAAAGCAGCTGATTGAAAATGTTAATAACTTTTTCAGGGAGCTTCTGAAAAGAGCCCTGCACCAGGGCAAGATTACCAGGCAGAACCTGGAAAAAGCCAGGGATGAAGTGGAGATGGTAACAACGGAGTTGTCAGTACTCATCACCGAGGATGGTGACGCTCTTACAAAATGGTATGAAACGATACATGATCATGTAAAAGCGTCGTCGAAGGACATTGCCGGCTTGCTGGCCGACATCGAAAGCAAAAAGAGTGGGACTGTTCTGGAGAACCTCAGGCTTTTCAAGCAGCTTGAGCATGTCCTCGTGTCGCTTTTGTCGGGTTGTCGCCTTGAAATAAAACCGGCCAGGATTGGCCAGGGTACGCCGCACGACAGCATTGTCAATGCAAAAAGAATGGAGATGCTCGACTATCTCTTTGAACAGGTGCATAAGGAGCGCAGGACCCGGTCGGACCGCAGGGGCCGGCCGAATCGGAGGAAAGCAAATGATTCGAACTATCAGGGGCCTGAAAGGAGAAGCGGTCGGGACAGACGAAGCGTAAAAAGCCGCAGAAGCTCGATGGCTGCATCTCTATGAAAAGATACTGTTACTGTCTGTTTCTGGCGATATTTCTTTGTTCATGCGGCGGGCGTTTCCCGTTGTTGCCAAGAGAGCGAGAGCAGAATCCTTTTTCCTATTGTGACTTGCTCAATGTGCCTTCGCAACCCTATCCTATCCTGAAACCGAAAACCTATCTCGGCATATACCTGGCTTCCCAGAAAGTTGAAAAAGCCCCCCCGCAATGCAAGGAAAACTATTTTGTGCAGGTTGGCGGGATCATAAACGGTTCTCCGGCGGCAAAGTCCGGTCTTATGAACGAGGATGTCATCCTGTCACTGAATAATAATCCCATCTGCGGTGACGCGGTTCATGTCGCGCAATTATTTAAAAAAATGATCGAGCGGGAACAAATCGGATCTCTCGCCATGCTTGAAATTCTTCGCGGCGATCGTACGCTATCGATCCCCGTCACACTGGAGGAGCTGCCCACCCATGAGCAGAGGGAGGCGAGTCATCCTGAAATCGGGACATGCCCAACCCAAACCTCTTTGCTGGACAATGCCCTGGTCGCGCAAGGAGCACTTCCCGCATTGAAAGTTGTTTACGACGGCTTGTATGAGCGGTCGGACATCGTTCACAACCCCGGATCGGCACTGGAAAATAAATCGCATCCGCTCCAGCTGGAAGAAGTGACCTACCTGTTGCGGCACCCCCTGCAGGCTGGAGAAGTCGCGAAAGAATTGTCTCACAGCATCAGCGAGCCTTTCGAAAACGATGACTGGAATCCCGCTGAGGGCGTGCGTCGCGCCGCGGCACTTGTCGATGTGAGCCTCCCGTCTCCGGAAAAACCGGAGGAAATCACGTTTCCCGCGCTCCTTCATGTTATGGAAGAAACAAAGAAGAGAATTGACGCCGCTCTGTCCAATCTGACGCCGGATGAAAAAAAGCTGTTGGAGGAAAAGGCCCTCAATCCCTCAGACGACAGCCAATGGAACAGGATACTGGAAGTCTCCCTGAAGGTGGATCGCACCGCGCTGTTCCAAGCCTTTACTCCTTTCCTCGCTTTTCTCACACGCGACAATCTGTCGCTTTTAAAAGCGGATGTGATAAAGCGTTTTGGCGGAAACAAAGGACCCATTCTCTATGAAGCCATGAGCCCCATCGGCAAGGTGATAGTCGGCGGTAAGGGGCCGAACGTATATACCGACGATGCTGCACTTATTCTCGATCTTGGCGGTGACGACCTCTATCTCAACAATGCAGGCGGGACAAGGCCCGGCATGCCACTCGCTTTAGTCATAGACTGGGGAGGAAACAACCGCTACATAAGCAAGGAAAATTTCTCCCAGGGTGCCGGCCTCTTGGGCGGCGGCTTTCTGATCGATCTTGGCGGCAACGCCACCTTCATTTCACGGGATGGCAGCCAGGGCGCGGGCTTCTGGGGGATCGGTCTCCTTTATCACGGCGATGGAACAGGAGTATTCAGCTCCCGGGAATTCAGCCAGGGTACGGGACAGATGGGTATCGGAATTCTTGTGAGCAGAAAAGGGGATGACCAATATCTTTGCTCGTACGGGGGGCAGGGGCTGGGACTGTTTGGAGGGGCGGGAATCCTGTTTGATGAAGCAGGTAACGATTTTTATCAGCTGGGAGGCCTGGAACCGGATTTTCGTGATCCCAAGATGTCTACGCAAAGCATGGGCCAGGGGTTCGGCTTGGGAGAAAGACCGGATAAAGACAAGAACGGGGTGCCAGGCGGCGTTGGTATGCTGATCAATGGCGGTGGAAATGACACCTATATTGCCGACTATTTTGCCCAGGGAGCATCCTATTATTATGGTTTGGGCATCCTGGACGACAGGACGGGCAATGACCAGTATATATCGGGACGCTATAGCCAGGGCGCGGGGATCCATTCCTCTATCGGCGTTCTCATTGACCGTTCGGGTAATAATTTCTATTATAACTCCTTCGGGGTGGGACAGGGGATGGGACACGATTACGGCGTCGGATTTTTCGAGGATGACGGCGGAGAGGACCATTATCAGGGAGGGACTCTGGTGCAGGGTGCGGCAACAAATGGGGGTCTCGGAATATTTATTGATTTGGCGGGAAAAGAGGAACATTCCTTCGTCAGCCAAGGGCAGGGATATGTTGAAGGGGAAAAGGGGATCGGCATTTATATTAGCGGGGGAAGCCTTGAACAAGCACCTGCCATCAAGATCGGGACAGGGAAGGAATGAAAAGGTTTTGGCGGATGGATCATAAATTTTGGGTCACATTGTTTTGAGGTTTTAATCTTCGGCCCATGGCCATGCTTAAGTATCAGTATAATATTATCTTGATTTTACAATCAGTGACACAAACAGTGATAACCTTGACTTTGACCTTTTTACTCATATAATAATTGCATATATTAGAGGTGCATAATATGCGTGTAACATTAAACATACCTGATGACTTTACTGCTGAGGCTCAGCATGCAACCGGCGAAAAATCCGAGACTAAATCATAACTATCGCTATTCAGGAATTCATCCGACAAAAGAAAATGATGGATTGATCGCGCTCCGAGGTAAAATCAAGACCGATTACGACGGGGAAAAAGCGGAAGAACGCGAGATTAAAGCGCAGCGGGGCAGGGAGAATTTATTTATTATAGAAATTCACCGAGTGGTCGACGTCTCTCGTCGTTTAGCTTATAATTTGCAAAAGAAGGAAAGGAGCACAATGTGAAAAAAATCTTAAAGATCACCTTTTATTCATTTGTATTTACTCTCGCAGCCATTTCCTTTTGCAGGACCATAATGGCATGCCAGGTTGATGAATTTTTTCTCACCAAGCCGGGATATTTGGCCTCTTCCAGCCCCGAGCGGCTGCAGGAAGCAAACCGTTATGTACAGGCCGGCAACAAGAGTAAGTTGGACGACCTCATAAAAAGCAAACTTGTCCTGATGCTCAAAGACGGCGTGAAAGTGCAGGCCTTGGAATGGTCAGTTGAAGAGAAGATGATTAAAATCAAGTTCGAGGGCAGCAAAGATTTCTACTGGGTGAACGATGGAGCATTAAAGCAGATCAAAGCCATCGACACATGTGAAAAAAAATAAAGATATGGACGTAACTTTTTTAAGCCATAAGAGCGGACAAGCGGAAATGGCGAAATAAGAACCCTGCTCGATCTCGTAGGTAACTATCAAGAACAAGACCGTGAGTGTTTCCACCACTTCAAAGGATGTCATCATCATCGGCGCTGGTGCGTCGGGCCTGCTCTGTGCGATCGAATGCGGGAAACGAGGGCGCTCGGTGATAGTTCTCGACCATGCGGAACGGACGGGATCGAAAATCCGCATCTCCGGCGGCGGAAGGTGTAATTTCACGAATCTGAATGTGTCTGCGGACCATTACCTTTCTCAAAATCCCCATTTCTGCAAGTCAGCCCTGGCGCGCTTCACTCCCCATGACATTCTTGCCCTTGCTGGTAAGCACCACATTGCATTTTATGAAAAAGAAGCAGGCCAGATTTTCTGCTTGAAAAGCTCCCGCGATATCATTGCCATGCTTGAACAGGAGTGTGATAAGGCCGGTGTGGAAATGCTCATGAATTGCCACGTAACAGGCGTTGTGAAAACCGGAAATTTTCTGATCGAGACAAACCAGGGGCGATTCTGTTCGGACTCGCTGGTTATTGCAACTGGCGGACTTTCCTACTCCAAGCTTGGGGCCAGCGGCTTTGGCCATGACGTGGCCAGGCAGTTCGGGCTTCGAATGACACAGGTAAGGCCGGCGCTCGTGCCCTTCGTTTTCTCAGGAAAGGACCATCAGATCTTTCGCGAATTGGCAGGTGTTTCACTCGAGGCAGCCCTGTCCTGTGGTTCCCGGAAGTTTCGCGGTAGCATCCTGTTTACACACCGGGGACTGAGCGGGCCGGCGGTGTTGCAGGCGTCGCTCTATTGGGAGCCGGGTTCGGCGCTAACCATAGACTTCCTCCCGGCGACGGATACCCTTAAAATTATGCTTTCCCGGAGAAGCAGCAAGATGCTGCCGCACAATCTGCTTTCCGAGTATCTGCCGAAGCGGTTTGCACAGATTTGGTGCGGCCTATTGCCCGATGCGAAGCCTATTAATGAGACGTCGGACAAGGAGTTGAAGGCGTTCGCTGACCGGCTGCACGCATGGAAAGTCATACCCAAAGGCACGGAGGGGTACGCAATTGCCGAGGTAACAGCCGGCGGCGTGAACACCGATGAACTTTCGTCCAAGACCATGGAATCAAAAAAGGTGCGCGGCCTGTATTTTATCGGTGAAGTTGTCGATGTAACTGGGGAACTTGGCGGCTATAATCTCCATTGGACCTGGGCTTCGGGATTTGCTGCAGGACAATTCGCCTAGAGTTGACATATGGACTGTTTATTTCAACAAAGGCAGTGCGCAGAAGGCAGAAAACGGCGGCGGGAGTGGAAAGTTGTCTTGTCACTCCTAAAGAGAATCAAATTACTGGCATGAAGAAGATGCCGGCATGGGTTAGCAGGTTCTGATCGCTTATCTTAAAAAGCCAATGGACAAGCATTTCTTTGCCCAAAGACGAGAAAAGAAAAAAGCTTTTAAATTTACAATATGTTTTAATCATATCCTTGTATGCTCTGTGATAAGTTGACTTTATCACCGGCGATCTTGACAAATATGGAAAAGCGTTCATGGGTCAAAATGTGCATTTCTTGCTAAAATGATTCGTTCAAAATGGTCTGATTCAATCTTATTAACAGATCAATTAATTATAACTCATTAATCTTAAACCGCAATTTAATCTCCTTTCATAGTGGCACCCATCTTGCTTTTATTTATAATTAACAATAATTCCATAAGCTGCACAAGTACGACATACATTAGTATTATATCCAGTTTTTCTCAAATAAATAACGGCATCAAAGCTGATCTCCAACTTGAAAAGGATGGTGCTTTATGATGAGAGTACAAAGTGAAATGTCGCAGATTTCTGTGCTTTTAATCAGCGGTGATGATGAAACACTGGGTAACTGTCGCCTCTTGGACATCAAAGGCGAAAAGGCGGAACAATGTTCATTCGGGTGCTATGAAGACAGACTCAGCCGGTGTGAGGCCGGCGTTGTTGTTCTCGACAGCGGCTCTGAAGTATGGAGGGGGATGTCTGTTTTGCGACAGATCAAACTAACCCATCCTGAGGTTCCCGTCATCTTCCTGTCTGATCAGAGATCGGATGAAACCGTGGCCAGCGCTATGAATCTTGGCGCGCAGGAGTATTATCAAAAGCCTGTGAATGTCATCAAACTCCAACAGCTTGTGGAAAGCCTTCTAGCCACTAGGAAATCGACCGACGTCCCGGCCACAAATGCACCGGTAGGTGATACGTCGGTTCCACTCGATAAAACAATATTCGCTGACAAACCGCAGAACATTCTGCAGGTTGTGGCCTTCATCGAAACAAACCTCTGGTCACCGATGGAATTGGAAAGTCTCGCGCAAAAAGCCAACCTCAGCAAATTCCATTTTTGCCGCGTATTTAAACGGTATACTGGCCTGAACCCCATGAAATTTGTGAACGCCCGGAGGATAGAGCGGTCGAAGGAACTTCTGGCCGGCAATGAGCAAAGCATTTCGTTGGTAGCCAGCAAGGTGGGGTTTCGGGACCTGAGTAACTTCATCAGGCAGTTCAAAAAAAATACCGGCTTTACACCGACCGCCTATCGGGATATGGCCAAAACACAAAACAAGCCCACGCCAACGGCATTTGCTCCTGGCCACCAGCAGTAGTTCGAAGGGGATCAAGCTTGCGATCCACGGACAGAGATTTTGCTTATGGCAAGCCGCAGATTTGGAAAATCATTCATGCTTCATACGATGCGAATTCACAGACAAATTTCCAGGAACGTGTGCAGCGTGAGGGATGATGATCGTTCGGCCTCGGCTTGACGATGGGACGTGAAGCCAGGTTGCAGAAGGCGATGGGATAGAATGATCGGAATTACAGCTAGGAAACTAAAATCGTGGCGCCCGGCGAAGCCAATACGGTGAGAAGTCCATTGATGTTGACGCGATGTTTCCCTATAATTTGTTGAGCATGTCTTCTACAAACTTGACCGCCTGCGTGAAGTCTACCTCAGAAATCATTTTTTCAGATTATGAGAGGCGTATGGAACATATGGGCGGTGAAAGCCGAATGATGCTGGTCATGAACCGTAGTCAAACAGCAAATGCGGATCAGACCAGAATAAGCCGGCCCCAGGCTTTTTTTTGCGAGCCCCCTATCGTCGTTCGTGATAGCTAAAAATGCGTGGCCACGCCGAATTGCATGGTGAAATAGCTGTCCGAAATGAGGTGTTCAAGAGCGAGGGCGAAAATGCTTACCTTGGGATTCACGAAGAATTCGACGCCTACCCCAGGCGTAATGCCGACGTTTACTTCGCTTTTTTTCTGATTTGCCCAACTATCATAACTGTCAATGCTTGTTTCCAGCCCCGCTTGTCCGAAAACCCTCAACTTCTCCACGATCGGCACATAGTAACGGGCGCTGATTATGAAGGGAAAGCGGGTGTACGTGCCGCTGCCCCAGGGAAAGTCGTGCGTGAACTGGTAAAAAGACAAATCAACCCGCGCTTGAAGATTTTCGTCGATTTCTTTAAGATTATAACCGCCACCGAAGTTGATGCCGAAACCGCTATCATAGTTTCCGGGACCGGAAGCCGGACCAATTGAACCGTCGAATTCATAGAGACCCGTCGTTGCTCCGTAGGAGTTTGGATACGTAGCATATGACGGAATCCCCAAGCACAAAATAAATAATGCCGCAACCAGAGTAATGACGATTCTTTTCATAATATGTTCTTCCCCTTTCATGTCAATGAAACGGTGCTGTGCTGAAGATGTTGCCTCGTCCTTGCGTGCTAAGCCGACAATTGTTATACTCAGTTCTAGCGGTTTTTGTCAAGGCAAATTTTGGATGGTAGCGGTCTCGTCGCGTGCCGTTTATAAAAAAATGTACGCCTTTTTGACAGTTCGGTGATTTTTGCGTATAATAATGAAGAATTAATTATTCTTTGTTAAATTTTCCAGGAGGAAAACCATGAGTCTGAAACCGATGCATGACTGGGCTGTTATCGTGCCAGCGGAAGCAAAATCGCGTACTGCCGGTGGATTGTACATTCCTGATACGGCAAAAGAGAAGCCCGAGGAAGGTGTTGTTGAGGCTATCGGCCCGGGCGCTTTAGAAGAAGATAAGCGGTTGAAGAAGTCCGGCGAGAAAAAGGAGCGTCGGTTCCTACCCACGGTCGTGAAGCCCGGGGATCGTGTCCTCTTCGAGCGTTACGCGGGACAAACCTACAAAGTTGCCGGCGAGGATAGGATCCTGGTTCGCGAGCGCGATATCCTGGGCCTGCTGCTGGGCAAAGAACCCCTCATCGAATCGCGATCAAGACCGCTTCAGATCCCGCCATCCACGTCCACGTCTTCTGAGACCAAAATTATGCCGATCTCTTCAAAGGCATCGACCGCATCGCGGCAGGGGAATATCCCGGCTAAAACGGGGAAGGAAGCGGTGAAAAAACTGGCTGAGAAAAAGAACGCTGTGAAAAAAGCGGTGAAGAAGAAAACGGAGAAGACAAAAACAGCAGCGGCAAAACCGGCCAAAAAAAGCGGGCCTGCCACGTCAAAAAAATCGGGACGTAAGAAGTAGAGCTTCTTCAGGCGCTTAGACCTCCAATAGGTGGCGCTAAGGTTCGCAGTGGGAACATGATAGGCGGAAAGGCTCGTGATGGAAGACGAGTTCGTTGCACGAGAAAAAAAAATACTGTCCATTCTTGAGCAGGAGATCACGGACGGCGAAGAGATGATTGCGGCTGTCAAATATCACGCGGAGCGCATGCTCCTCGGAGAGAAAGGATATACGGCGGCCGAGATAGGGAAGCATGTCTTTTTCAATGTTGTCCTTGGCAGGGAGATTGTGCAATCCAGCGTGGATTTTATTGTGTCGGTGGACGGCAGAAAGGCGATGGTAGTCAAGTGCGCCGCGGGGTCACTCTCATCCCGTGAGCGTCATGTGGTCGCTGCCGCGCGGGTCCTTGACAGCATGCCCGTACCCGTGGCAGTGGTTATGGACCCGATGAGCGCTGTGGTGCTCGACGTAATAACAGGAAAAGTTATCGGCGAAGGATTTGAATTCGTACCGACGAAGGAGCAACTCATCACGATGGTTGCCGGACATGAAGTGAAGCCCCTTGCTCCCGAGAAACTCGAACGGGAAAAGCGCGTCCTGCTGGCCTTCGACGCCATTCGGTGCTGCGTGCCGCAGGGTACTAACGGCGGCGTAGCACTTGAATAACCGTACACCTCCGGCGGGCGAACCTCCGGAGGAGGGGCTGACGAACAGACTGGCACGTGAACTCATTCTCTTTATCGCCCAGGGAGCCTATGCGGGGAAATTCCCTGTCGCGCCGGGGACCGCCGGAACGCTCTTAGGCGTTTTGATCCAGTATGGCATCAGAAACGCGAGTCCTCTCTTCAACATATCAATAATTCTTCTACTCTGCATCGTCGGGACGTGGACGGCCGGAAGGGCGGAGATTATACTCGGCCGGAAGGACAGCCCCTCCATCGTGATCGATGAGATTGCCGGGTTCCTGATCGCCATGTTCATGGTGCCTCTCGGATGGGGATATGTTGCCGCAGGTTTCGTGCTGTTCCGGCTATTCGATATCACAAAACCGTGGCCGCTTCGCAGCCTGCAGGCGCTCCACGGCGGCGTCGGCATCATGATCGATGACATTGGTGCGGGCATCTATACGAATATTGTGCTTCAGCTTGCCGCATTTCTTATCGCAAGATGACCCAGATAACCGAAGAGACCTTCGAAAAGACCCTTCAGACTTTCATAAATTCGGAGCAGATCGATCTGTGCGATGTTTCCTTCATTGATCCCTACGGCATGCTGGGGCTCCTTGAAATCGGCGAACTTTGCATGCTCGAAGACATAAAAAAAACCATCATACTCCCGCGTTCCGTCGAGGTTTGCGCGTACCTCGAGCGGATGGACTTCTTCAGTCATGCGCGAAGATACTTCCTGTTTGATCAGCCGCACCACACACCTCTCCCTGGTAAAAACCGTAATCAGGAATCAGACGTGCTTCTCGAGATCACGCCTATCGAGCGGTCGAACGACATCCACTCTATCGTCGGGACGGTAAGGGACCGTGCACAGGCCATTCTCTCAAACCACCTTCACTATGATGAGCGGGCGATCAACAACTTTATCGTGGCCCTCTCCGAGGTCTGCCAGAACATCATCGAGCACAGCGAGAACAGGGGTTTCGTGGGGATACAGAAATACCGGTTCACAAGCATGAACAAAAACGTGGTCAGGATCGCGGTAATGGATGTCGGGATCGGTTTCCGGAAATCCCTATCCGTCCGATTCAAGTTGCGGGGCGACCTCGATGCCATTGAAAAAGCTTTGCTCCACGGCGCCTCGCGATATGAAGACGAGGGAAGGGGGCACGGTCTTGCATCAGTGCGCCGGTTCGTTGATCAATGGCACGGCAAGCTCTCGATCCGCTCAGGCACAGCGCGCCTGTCCATCATCCCGCCATGGTCCCGGGGCCGGGAACAGGAAGCGAATCTCACCTTCTTTCCGGGAGCACAGATCAATATACTCCTGCCGGAAATATAAACCTCCAGTCACTCCCTTTGAGGAGAAACCTCATTCCAGTTTCAGCCCTGTTAAAATTCGTTGGAAAAAACCGCTTGACAAATCTCATGGATTATGGTTCAATTGAATCAATTGAACTAGCATCAACGCATCTTCCATGCTGGGCGAAGCGCCCCCGGGAAATATTGGGTTGACTTTTATATTGGTATTACCTAAAATTAGGTATTACCGACTAGGAGGTAGGAAATGTCCACTATAACGAAAAAAGGACAGGTAACGATCCCCAAGCCATTCAGGGAAAAACTACACATCCGGGAGGGCGATTGCCTCGACTTCGAGGTCAAAGACGGAGTGCTAATTTTACAGAAAAAGGCGCGTACGTCGATACTCGACCTGGGTGGGATTGCGAAGGGGAGAAATGTTGGGACCGGGAATGAGCGGGAATATGCGAAAAAAATGGTTGCGCGAAGAATTGCGAAAGAAGGATTGAAGAATGGTTGATTCCGTATTCGTTGATACCAATGTTTTTCTACGTTTCTTCGTAAGGGACGTGGAGTCGCTATACGAAAAGGCGTATGACCTGTTTGAAAAGGCGGAGAGCGGGAAGTTGCGGCTTGAGACAAGTGAACTTGTCATCGCGGAAATCGTCAGGGTGTTGGAATCACTTTACGGATTTACGAGAAATGAGATTTCAAGCATTCTCAACACACTGCTTGCCGCGAAGAACCTTAAAGTCGCCGGTCACGCGAGGGTCAGGGAGGCCGTTGGGCTGTATTTCACAGGTAATATGGATTTTATAGACGCCTATAATATCGCATATATGAAAGCAAAGGGATACGGAAGGATAGCGACCTTCGATTACAAACATTATAATAAAGCGGAAGGCATAGCTTCCGTTTGGTAACGTATTCTCGCCCGAGGAAAGAGGATCGGGAGGGGGCGGGGAAGCATGTGAATGTTTTGTTGGAATTAAAGTGCAGAGACCTTCGTATGCGGCTACTATGGACTCAGGATTATTATGACCAAATATGACCTCTCTAAACTCATAAAAGACGAACTCGGCAACGGATCAAAGGACCTCGTCACCCGTCCGTCGGGCCAGGCGATTCGGGAGCGGATTGAGCAGGACATCCAAAAAGAGCCCGATGGTTCCGTGATCGCCCTCGATTTTTCGAAGATCGGGGTGATCGACTATTCCTGCGCAGACGAGATCGTGGCCAAGCTCGTATCGCGCCTCCTGGCCGGGGAATACGGGGACAAGTACCTTCTTCTCTATGGACTCAACGAAAACCAGAAGGAGAACGTCGAAGTCGCCATCGAACGCAAGGACCTGGCGATCGTTGCGGGGATGTTGGATGGCAGCAGGATTGTCCTGGGGAATCTCAACAATTATCTCAAGGACACTCTCGACTTCATCGTCAGAAAAAAGAAAGCGACGGCCAAGGAGCTGTCGGACGCAAAAAAAATAGAGGCGAATACGAGTGGAACCCGTTTGTTGAACCTGTTTAAGAAGCGGCTCGTAAAACGCGTTGAAGAGGTTCGCAGCGACGGGCGAGTATGGTCCTACGAGCTTCTGTAAAGGCTTTTTCGTTGACTGCTTCCGAGCAGCGATGATACAACGACGATGGTCGCCAAATATAATGTTTTTGCTGCATAGAGCAAACGGTGTTGCAGGAAGAAAAGGACTCAAAACCTATGCTCTATGCCTCGTGCGATCCTTTCTTTTCAAAGGGAATAACTTATGCGCGCTGAAATAATAGCCACAGGCACCGAACTTCTGACGGGGGGCTCCCTTGATACCAACTCCGTTTTCCTTTCCGAGGAACTGATGCTCATCGGCCTCGAAACCGCCTTCAAGACTGTAGTTGGCGACGATGAAAAAAACATGGAAGAGGCGCTGAAGCGGGCGCTGGAGCGGGTCGATGCCGTGATCATTACCGGCGGTCTCGGGCCGACGGAAGATGACATCACCCGTAAGGTCATCGCCAAGATCACAAAAAAGCGGCTCATTCTGAATGAGGATGCGCTCAAAGCGATTCACGCACGGCTCGCGGGCAGGGGCAAGGAGGTCGTCATCCCGAACGAGCGACAGGCCCTGGTCCCGGCAGGTGCGCGGCTTCTCCAGAACCCGGCGGGCATCGCGCCCGGTTTTTATATTGATGAAGAGAGGCTGTTCCTTGCTGTTCTTCCCGGTGTTCCGCAGGAAATGCGGGCTATGTACGGCGAGGGGCTCCGGCCCGCTCTTGAGCATCGCTTCGGTGGGAAGTCTTTTATCAGGCGCAGGGTACTGCGCACCTGCGGCATGTCCGAGTCCGCGGTGAACCAGGCCATCCAGGATATCATGCGGCGCGGCGATCCGGTTGTAGGGTTGTCTGTAAAAGGGACCGGCGTCGATATCCGCATCATTGCCCATGGATCGACCGCGGAAAACTCCCAGGCATTTACTGATCGGACTGAATCAGCCATCCGGGAGAAGCTCGGCGACTCCGTGTACGGAGTCGATGGCGTGGAAATGGAAGAGGTGGTCGGCGCGCTCCTGAAGCAGCGCAAGCTGACGCTCGCCGTCGCCGAATCGTGCACCGGCGGCCTGATTGGCGCGCGTATTACGAATATCGCCGGAAGTTCCGAGTATTTTGAGCGCGCCGCGGTGGTGTACAGCAACCTTGCAAAGACCGAGATGCTCGGTGTTCCGGCGGACATCATAGAACGGCGCGGCGCTGTCAGCAGTGAAGTCGCGTCAGCCATGGCGGAGGGGATTCGCCAGGCCGCCCATACGGCGCTGGGGCTTTCCGTCACCGGCATCGCGGGCCCCGAAGGCGGAACCGAGAAAAAACCTGTCGGCCTGGTATATATCGCGCTTGCTTCCTCGCAAGGCGTCAAAACAACAGAGCACCGTTTCCTCGGCAGCAGGGACCAGATTCGTCTCCGGGCATCGCAAATGGCGCTCGATATGGTGAGGAGATATTTGATAGGATAGCGCAAAGGCAGAGGAGAGAAGACCGTCGGGTCTTTTGGGCGTCATTCCGGCTTGCAAGCCGGAATGATATCAAAGACTGGATATCTGATTATTATGCGTTCCTTTATCGCTATAGAGATCCCCGATGAGATCAAGAAGGGCCTGATTGAAGCGCAACATCGTATTAAAAGCTCGGGTGTGGATGCGAGCTGGCCGCGCCCGGAAGGCATGCATCTGACTCTCAAATTCATGGGAGAGGTGCCGGAGGCCAGGATAACGGAGATCATGGACGGACTACGGCAGTCAGCGGCCGGGACCGCGCCGTTCAGGCTTGACGCCGGAGGCATCGGCGCCTTTCCCGGCCTCAGGAACGCACGCGTGGTATGGATCGGACTCTCTGGAGATACGGAGACGCTCGGGCGACTGCAAGCTGCGGTTGACGACGCCATGGCCCGTCTCGGAATGGATCGCGACAAACGGGCGTTCACCCCGCATCTGACCCTCGGCAGGATCAAGTATATCCGGTCCAGCGACCGATGGCTCAAGGGATTGGATGAGATGAAAAACTTTCAACTGCCGGGATTCGATGTGACGTCGATTAGCCTGATGAAAAGCGAACTCAAACCATCGGGCGCGGTATATACAGAGATGGGGAGAGTGGAATTGAAGTAAATTCAGCGTACAAAGTTCAAAGTTTGGAATATGAGAGAATAAAGCACCGTGTACAGAGCAAAGCGAAAGCAGATTATAATCAGGGATAGCCGCACGGCGGCGGAAGGAGAAGGAACATGGCGGACAAGGAAAAGTTAAAGGCGCTGGAGTTGGCCGTTAGCCAAATTGAAAAACAGTTCGGCAAGGGGTCCATCATGAGGCTGGGCCGGGAGGAGGTCCCTGCGGGAATCCCGGCGATTTCCACCGGCTCTCTGGGACTGGACATCGCCTTGGGTGTAGGCGGCGTACCGCGCGGCAGGATCATTGAAGTCTACGGGCCTGAATCATCGGGAAAGACGACGCTGACGCTCCACGTCATTGCCGAGGCGCAGAAAGCCGGCGGCCAGGCGGCCTTTATCGATGCCGAGCATGCGCTCGATGTGACATATGCGCGCAAACTCGGTGTGCGGACCGACGATCTGCTAATATCCCAGCCTGATACCGGCGAACAGGCGCTTGAAATCACCGAGACGCTGGTGCGGAGCGGCGCCATCGATGTCATTGTTGTCGACTCCGTTGCGGCGCTTACGCCACGGGCCGAGATCGAGGGCGAGATGGGTGACGCGCACATGGGGCTTCAGGCACGGCTCATGAGCCAGGCACTCCGGAAGCTCACTGGCGCCATTAGCAAGTCCAATACCACGCTTATATTCATCAACCAGATCCGCATGAAGATTGGCGTGATGTTCGGGAACCCCGAGACGACCACGGGCGGGAATGCCCTCAAGTTCTACGCATCGGTGAGACTCGATATCCGCAAGATCTCCGCCGTCAAGGAAGGCGACGACGTGACCGGTGGCAGGGTGAAGGTGAAGGTCGTGAAAAACAAGATCGCTCCGCCGTTCCGTTCCGCCGAATTTGATATAATGTTCAACGAAGGCATCTCCAAGCTCGGAGAGATCATCGATATCGGCGTTGAGAAAAATATTATCGAGAAGAGCGGGGCCTGGTTTTCCTACTCGGGGACGAGGATCGGCCAGGGCCGTGAGAACGTGAAGCAGTTCCTGCACGACCACGCGGACATGGCCGCGGAGATTGAAGCCAAGGTGCGCCAGGCAAATGGACTTCCGGGCACGGCTGCTCCCTCGGTCGCCGTCGATGAGGCGGCGAAGGAAAAAGAGAAGGAGGCCTCTGTTGTGGAGCGGCCTACAAAATCGACGAAGGGACAAAAAAGCGAAAAACATCTGGAGGCTTAGGTGAACTGCCCCGACCTTAGGGCCGGGGCCTGGGCACTGGTTATATATGAATTTAAACGAACTGCTCAAGGTAACTTTTGAAAAAAAGGCTTCGGATCTGCATGTGAAGGTGGGGGTTCCGCCTATCCTGCGCATTGACGGCAGGCTCGTGCCGCTCGAAACGGAGAAGAGGACGACCCAGGAAGATGCGCTGAATGTCGCGCTCAGCATCATGAATGCTTCACAACGGGCCAGGTTCAAGGAAAAGAACGAGCTCGACATGGCCTATGTCGTGCCGGGGCTCGGCCGGTTTCGTGTGAGTATGTTCCAGCAGCGCGGGAGCGTTGGCATGGTTTTCCGGCAGGTCCCCTCCAAGATCGTGAACTTTGAGGATTTGATGATGCCGGTTGTGCTTCAGAAAATAGCCGGCGAGCAGCGCGGTCTCATCCTCGTTACCGGCACGACGGGAAGCGGCAAGTCGACGACCCTTGCAGCGATGATCGATTACATCAACACCTCACGTACAGCGAATATCATCACAATCGAGGACCCGATAGAGTTTCTACACCGGGACAAAAGGAGCATCGTGAACCAGCGGGAGATAGGCTCCGACACCTTCAGCTTCAGCGAAGCGCTCAGGAGCTCCCTACGCCAGGATCCGGACGTCATTCTCGTGGGCGAAATGCGCGACTTCGAGACGATTTCAACGGCGCTCACTGCGGCGGAAACGGGGCACCTGGTTCTCTCCACGCTCCATACGCTGGACGCGGCGGAAACGGTCAACCGCATCATCAACGTGTTCCCGCCCTATCAGCACAGGCAGGTGCGGATGCAACTCGCATCGGTGATCAAGGGCATCATATCCCAGCGCCTTGTTGTACGCGCCGATGGCAAGGGCCGCGTTCCGGCCGTGGAAGTCCTACTCGGCACGCTTTCGGTGCGCGAAGCCATTATCGACGATGCGAAAACACGCCAGATCCCCTCGATCATCGCCGCCGGCATCACCCATTACGGCATGCAGACCTTTGACCAGTCTCTTCTGATACTTTACAGAAAAGGCTACATCACCTATGATGAGGCAATGCTGACGGCAAGCAATCCCGACGATTTCGCGCTCAAAGTCAAAGGCATTCAGTCCACCAGCGATATTGCCTTGGAAGACGAGGAGAAGCGCAAGACGGGTCCGAAGGCCGGGGGAGCCGAATTCAAAATCGACCGGTTCGGGGACAAGTAAAGACGTGTTGATTGCGGATTTGAGGGAGAAGGAACTGGCGCGAACGAGGAACACTGTATATCGCCTGCTCACTTACCGGTAGAGGCTCGTACTCTGCACGGGAATCACAAAACATTTAAACCCTCAAGGAGCTCAATCTGAGAACGTTGAGGCCCTGATCAGTCCTGTGGTTGGACCTCAATCTGGTGTTGAAAGCATTCTTTCAACACCGCGGAAACGGATTTCGCGTTACTCGGTTCGTTTTCCTGAACCTGTTTCAAATCTATTGAATTCTTATGCCATTTCTGATATTTTTCTAAGCCATAAACTGCGGTATGGATGGTTTGACAACTATTTCAATGCGGATTATAAAACTACGGTTACAAGTTCAGGATTAAAAAAGAGGAAAGGGATCATTATTTTGAAAGCCGGCGAATTGCGAAAGCTATTTCTCGATTATTTCTCCCAGCGGGGGCACAAGATCGTGCCGAGTGCGTCTCTTGTGCCTAAAAACGACCCGACGCTGCTGTTCACCAATGCGGGCATGGTCCAATTCAAGGGGGTTTTCCTTGGAGAAGACGTTCGCGACTACAAGCGCGCAACGACGTCGCAGAAGTGCGTTCGTGCCGGGGGCAAACACAACGACCTGGACAACGTGGGCCACACGGCCCGGCACCATACGTTTTTCGAAATGCTCGGCAATTTTTCCTTCGGCGATTATTTCAAAAAAGACGCCATCGCCTATGCCTGGGAGTTTCTTACCGAGCAGGTGAAACTGCCGAAGGAAAAGCTTTGGGTCACGATCTATAAGGATGACGATGAGGCGTTTGAACTCTGGCAGCAGGTAGCAGGGGTATCGTCCGACCGCATCGTACGGCTTGGGGAAAAGGACAATTTCTGGTCCATGGGAGATACCGGCCCCTGCGGGCCCTGCTCCGAAATCATCATTGACCAGGGAGAGGAAATCTCGTGCGGCAAGCCGGGATGCGCCGTGGGCTGCGACTGCGACCGGTACCTCGAAATATGGAACCTCGTATTCATGCAATACAACCGCGACGAGACGGGCAAGCTTACGCCGCTTCCGAAGCCGAGCATCGACACGGGCATGGGTCTTGAGCGGCTTTCCTCGGTCTGCCAGAAAGTGAAGACGAATTTCGAGACCGACCTGTTTCAGCCCATTATCAAACAGATTGCCGCCATTGCCGGCGTACCTTACCATCAGGACGAACAGACGGATATCTCCTACCAGGTCTGCGCTGACCATCTCCGGGCCATGACCTTCCTCATCTCGGACGGGGTGCTGCCGTCGAATGAAGGAAGGGGCTATGTACTGCGCCGGATTATCCGCAGGGCAAGCCGATATGGCAGGTTGATCGGCATTACGAAGCCCTTCCTGTACAGGCTCACCGGCGTGGTGACCGACGAGATGCGCGAGGCCTATCCGGAGCTTGTGGATGCCCGCGAGCACGTTGCTAAAGTCGTCTTGCTCGAGGAAGAACGGTTCGGCGCCACGCTCGATTCGGGAATGGCGCTTCTGAACGAGGCGGTCAGTAAAGTCAGAGCTACCGGCAAAAACATGATACCCGGAGATGTTCTGTTCAAACTCTACGACACCTTCGGTTTCCCCCTCGACCTTGTGGTTGATATGGCGCGGGACCTTCATCTAGAGCTCGATGAGGAGGGTTACCGCAAGGCCATGCAGGAGCAGCGGGACAAGGCGCGGGCGGCCTGGTCCGGTTCCGGTGAAGAAAAAATCAAACCTGTCTACAAAGAGGTCGCCAGTCGCGTGAGGAAGACGGTCTTTACCGGTTATGAAAAGCTAGAAGGAACCGGAGAGGTAATGGCAATCATCAAAGGCGATGCGGTGGTGAACGAAGCACGTGAGGGCGACGAAGTGGAAATAATCCTTGATCAAACTCCATTCTACGCCGAATCGGGAGGGCAGGTCGGGGACAGGGGAGAACTCCTGGGCGAGGCGGCGAAATTCACTGTTCTGGATACAGTCAAGCCCGTGGAGGGTCTCGTCGTCCACGAGGGGAAGGTAAAAAAAGGCGGCTTCAAGACAGGCGATGCAGTGCTTGCGAAAGTCGAGGCCGAAGACCGCATGGACACGGTCCGGCACCACACAGTGACTCACATTCTCCATGCGACGCTGCGGTCGGTCCTGGGCGAGCACGTGAAGCAGGCCGGTTCGCTTGTCTCACCGGAACGGTTGCGGTTCGATTTCACGCATTACACGGCGCTCACGGAACGGGAACGTGAAAGAGTTGAGGAACTGGTAAATGAGCGTGTTTTCGAGAACCACCCTGTTGAAACGGCGGTCATGGATATCGACCAGGCAATCGCAACAGGGGCCATGGCGCTCTTTGATGAAAAATATGGCGATAAGGTGCGGGTTGTGACGGTGAAGGATGTGAGCAAGGAGCTCTGCGGGGGCACCCATGCGACGGCATCGGGCGACATCGGGCTGTTCAAGATCGTGTCCGAAGTCGGGATAGCGGCGGGTGTGCGCAGGATCGAGGCGCTGGCCGGGCGCCGTGCCTATCTGGCGGTGCGGAAGGACGAACAGAGCCTCCAGGAGATCAGCCGGCTGCTCAAGGCGTCCGATCCGGACGTTGTTGGCAAAGTAGAGCGGGTCTTGAACCAGCTAAAAGACGCTGAGAAGGAGCTGGACAAACTCAAACACAAGCTCCAGTCGTCACAGGCCAGCGATGTGATATCCGGGGCCCGGGACATCAACGGCGTAAAGGCGTTGGCGAAGCGCGCCGACGGCATGGACCCCCGGGACCTTCGGGACTTCGGCGATAAGCTCAGGGACAAGATCGGTTCTGGGGTCCTGGCGCTGGGGTCGGTTAAGGACAACAAGGTGAGTCTCATCATAATGGTAACCAAAGACCTGACAAACCGGTTTCATGCAGGCAAGATTATCAAGGAAATGGCGCTGATTCTCGGCGGAACGGGGGGTGGCAAACCCGATCTGGCCCAGTCCGGGGGAAAGGACCCTGCCAAATTGGATGCGGCTCTCGATGCGTTCTATGCTATAATAAAGAAAATATAAAAACCTATGCAGTAAACGGTGAAGGATAACACAAACTAAGGAGGCAATCATGATGGTTTCAGACGTCATCAAGAAGGCTATGCTGGTGGGGCTGGGAGCGCAGGAAAAGGCAAAGGAATTCATCGATGAACTGGTGAAGGCAGGGGAGCTTTCCAAGGGCGAAGGTGCCACGCTTGTCAAAGAATGGGTCACCAAGGCTGAGGAAAGCACCAAGGACATGGACCACAAGGTCAAGGACGCGATATCCGCCGCCTTTGAAAAGCTGAACATCCCGAATCGCGACGATCTTGTCAGTCTGGAAAAAAAGGTCCAATCCCTCTCCGCGAGGCTTGCAAAGCTGGAGGGAGTAGACAAAAAGGACGCGGATTAAGATAGCATCCTACGTGCACCTATGTCGCCTATCGGGTTTGGGAGAAGAAATATCCGGGACATCCCGCGTATCGGCCGGATCATCGCGGTCGCGTCCCGCCACGGGTTTGGCCATCTTGTAGAGCAGCTTGGATTGCAGCGTTTTTTCTCTCTGGGGAGGCGCATTCTTACCTTTAAGAAGCCGCCGTCCCTGGCTCACCACATCGGAACCCCGGAACGTCTTCGGTTGATGTTCGAAGACTTGGGGCCTACCTTCATAAAATTCGGGCAGGTGCTGGCGTGCAGGCCGGACATGATGCCTATCGAGTATTCTCGAGAATTTCTCAAACTGACGGACTCAGTCGTGCCTTTTCCATCCCTGGAAGCCAGAAAGATAATTGAGGAAGAGCTCAAGGCGCCGATCAGTAGTGTCTACGCATTCTTCGACGATATTCCGGTTGCTGCCGCGTCGATCGCCCAGGTTCACCGGGCAACGCTTCTCGACGGTAGCGAGGTCATGGTCAAGGTCCAGCGACCGAACATTGACCGCATGATCTACCGCGACGTCAGCATCATGCGCTGGCTTGCCGAACTCATGGAATCGCGCATCCCCGAACTGGCTCCCTACAACATGCCGGGGATTGTCAACGAATTCGCGCGCACTATCAAGCGAGAGCTCGATTTTTTTATCGAGGCTTCAAGCGCCATTCAGCTGAGGAAAAATTTCGAGCACAGTAGGGTCCTCTTCGTACCGAAGGTCTACACGGACCTTTCGAGCAAACGCGTCCTCGTTCTGGAAAAAGTCGAAGGCATCCGCATTGACGAATATGCTCGTCTTGACCGAGAGGGATTCAGCCGAAAGGAGCTGGCTCTGAAGGGCGGCGAGGCTTTTTTCAAAATGGTTCTGAAGGACGGTTTCTTCCACGCAGATCCTCATCCGGGGAACATATTCGTGCTCGCTGACGGCAGGCTGGGCCTCGTCGATTTCGGTATCATGGGGCGGGTCACCGAGGAGAATATGGAGCGCTTTGCATCAATTTTCCTCGCCCTTGCGAACCACGATTACGATGCGCTCGTCCGGCAATATGTGGAGCTCGGGTTCGTGTCCGAGACGACCGTGGACATCGAGCAGTTCCAGCGAGAGATGAAGGAGGATCTCATCGAATTGCTGGAACCCTACTATATCATGCAGGTAAAGCAGATAGACTTCGGCGCCTATATTGACAGCGTCACTCGCATTCTTCTCCGGCACCACCTCAAACTGCCGTCGAACCTTTATCTGATGGACAAATCGCTTATAACCCTTGAGGGTATTTTGAAGCAGCTTGACCCGGAGTTCAATTATTTCGAGGCGGCAAAGCCCTACGTGGCGGAGCTTGTGCGCCGCAAATTAAATCCGCTGCGCACCGCCGAGAACTTCAGGAAAAACATGGAAGAGTTCGCCGATGCCTTTGCGCTCCTCCCCAAACAGATGAAAGCGACGTACAGAAAATTCATGCATGGCGACATCCGGGTCACTGTTCACCACGAGGAACTCGGTCGTCTTATCACGGATATCGATAAATCGAGCAACCGTATTGCGTTCAGCGTCCTCACCGCCTCAATCATCGTGGCATCATCCATCATTATTCATTCAGCCCGCGGGCCACTGCTTTTTGGCTTGCCAGTATTCGGCCTGATAGGGTATGTTATAGCAGCTCTCCTAGGCTTCTGGATCCTGGTCGGGATCCTGCGCTCTGGACAGCTCTGAAGTGGAATCCGGATCGCGGGGTCATGCATGCAAGGAGCAGTAAAAAAAGGGTTGAGAAAAGTTACTTGGTGGATGTTCTTGATCGCCACGTTGACGTTTTTCGTCGTTATACATTTCTACATAGCGCTCTTCGTCCCTCCATCGAAAGAGAAGGTCTGGAAGGAAATTCAGGTTACCGAAGGCATGAGCTTCAAGGCCATCTCGGCCGAGCTCCAGAAGGAAGGCCTCATCCGTTACCGAGGCTATTTTGAGCTTATCGGCAGGTTTGAGGGTATCAGCCGCAAGGTGCGCATGGGCTACTATGGCCTAAGCACGAATATGACCCTCTGGGAAGTGCTCGATTCATTGCGCAAGGGAAAGATCATCGAGTACGAGATCGTGATTCCCGAGGGGTATAATCTGTACCAGATCGGATGGACGCTTTCCAATACGCCCCTGCTTTCCGATCCGCAGGATTTCATTAACCTGGTGAAGGATAAAAAATATGTACATTCACTCGGCATCGAGGCAGACACCCTCGAAGGATATTTGTTTCCGGACACTTATTATCTGCCCAAGGGCATAAAGCTCGAGGATATACCGAAGAAAATGGTTCAAAGATACAAGGCGGTTTTCACAGACAGCCTCCGGGATCGCGCAAAGGAACTTGGGTTTACCGAACACCAGATAATCACGCTGGCTTCCATCGTGGAAAAAGAAGCCAAAGTGGAGTCGGAACGGACGCTGATTGCCGCCGTTTACATGAACCGGCTCAAGAAGGGGATGAAACTCCAAGCAGATCCGACCACCGTATATGGCACCAAGGCGTGGATCACGAAGGTCACTTTCCAGGACCTGAAGCGTCGGTCGCCCTATAATACCTATCTTCACAAGGGACTTCCGCCGGGACCGATCGCGAACCCCGGCGAAGGAGCGATTCTTGCCTCGCTCTATCCTGACAAGGTGGACTACCTTTTCTTCGTTGCCCAGGGCGACGGCAGCCATTATTTCTCGAAGGATTTCAAATCCCACGAAAAAGCCATTAGCAGGTATCGTTCGAACAGGAAAAAAGCGCAACAGCAGACTCTGGAAAATGTGGAACGGGAGTAAACTATTCTATCAGTACGGTGAAATCCGAGAATTCGCGAAAAGACTTTATCGTGTCTTTCAGCCCTGTCTTGCCGAATTTCCCGTACGCCATCGAATCGTCGTATAGTTTGATAGATTTTTGCTTTCTATCGATGACAAACTTTCCTCCTCCCGCTACGATCCAATCGTGGTCATAAATATCATATCGCTTTCTTTCCGAATCGTAGCTCCCGTCAATCCCTTTATCGAGGCAAAACCGCTCAACAATGTTTGAGTGATACTTTGACAATTCCCCGGGCGAGAACACAAGATAGAGAGTGTTCCCTTTCCTGATCTGAACAAACTTGCCGGTGATTATCGGTGGGGCAGGCACTTTGGACAGGGATGTGTAGTAGAAGAGAATGTAATCTACGAGCGTGACAACCATGGCTTTTAACCTCCGCTTACTTTCCTGAAATGGAAACCATCGAGGCGAGCCGGAAGATAGCTGCTTATTAGAAAACCCGGAGTGTCTTATCAGCGACAGATCATGAGACGAGTACAATCCTCAGTGACTCACTGAGAGCATCCTATTCCCGCTGTCTCGGATCGAGCGCATCGCGGATGCCTTCGCCGAGAAGGTTATAACCGAGCACAGTGACCAGGATCGCGAGACCGGGGAATAGGGACAGCCACCAGGCAATCTCGATATTGTCCTTACCTGACGAGAGGAGGCTGCCCCAACTCGGCGTGGGGGGCTGGACGCCCAGGCCGAGGAAACTCAACGCCGACTCGATGAGGATCGCGCCGCCGATCCCCATGGTCGCGGATACGAGAATGGGGGAGAGCCCGTTTGGAAGAACATGCTTCACGATTATTCTGGCGTCCTTTGCTCCGAGGGCATGCGCAGCAATCACGAACTCGCGCTCCTTGAGGGAGATGAATTCGGCCCTGATCAGGCGCGCCGGCTCCATCCAGCTGGTGAGCCCGATGACGACCATGATATTGACGATGTTTGGTTCAAGGATGGCGATTACCGCAAGGACAAGGAATATGGTGGGAATGCTCAGCATGATGTCTACGGCCCTCATGATGCTGCTGTCCACCCACCCGCCATAATATCCGGCGATCGCGCCGAGGATAACGCCGATGATGGTTGCGATGCCCACGGCTATGAAGCCCACTTCCAGTGAGATCCTTCCGCCCCAGAGCATACGCGAGAGCACATCCCGTCCGAGGTCGTCGGTACCGAGTATATGGGAGAAGCTGGGGCCGACGAGGATATTTTTGATGTCGATTGTGTCCGGATTATACGGCGCAATCCAGGGCGCGAGCAGGGACAGCGCGAAAACGAGCAGCACAAGGCTTCCGCCGCTGACCGCGAACTTGTTCTTCATGAGGTAGTGAAATGTCCGGGATGAGAAAGACTCGGTGTTTGACATCATCGATTCCGCCTATTCATTCTTTTCTGCGCCACGGAACTCAAGCCTCTGGTTCTGTCATTTCAGCCTCACCCGCGGATCGGTAAAGGCATACGCGATATCAGCGAGAAAATTGCCGAGTAGCGTCAGCAAAGCAGCCGGCACCAGGATACCCATAGCAAGATTGTAATCCCTTGAGAACACAGCCTGATATAAAAGCCGCCCCATGCCGGGGATGCCGAAGACCGTTTCCATGATCACGCTGCCGCCGATGATTCCAGGCAGTGAGAGCCCTAGAATCGTTATAACCGGCATCAGAGCGTTCCGGAGCGCATGCTTGTATATGACTATTCGCTCGGGAAGGCCTTTTGCGCGCGCTGTCCGAATATAATCCTGCCGCAGGACTTCGAGCATGTTGTTCCGCATGTATCGGGAAAACCCCGCAAGTCCGCCGAAGGCGGAGACGAAGACTGGAAGTACCAGGTGATTCGCTTCGTCCACGAGCCTTCCCCAGAAGGTGAGGCCGGTGATATCCAGGCTGTGAATTCCCGATATGGGGACTAACCCCCACTGGACGCCGAGAAGATAAATAAGCAGCAATGCCAGCCAGAAGGAAGGCGTGGAATACCCGATGAAGACGAAAATGGTTGTGAACCGGTCGAGGAGCGAGTACTGCCTGGTGGCAGACATGATGCCTATGGGGATGGCGATCAGGAGAATGAGTCCGAGAGAGAGGATGTTTATAGTAAGCGTAATCGGGAGGCTTTCGATTATCTTGTCTCTCACCTTGCGTCCGTCAGCAAAGGCTTCCCCGAAATCGAGTGTCACGAACTTCTTGAGCCAAGTTCCATACTGTTTGTAGAAAGGCTGATCTGCTCCGTAGAGTTTTCTCAGCCGTTCGCGCGCCTCGGCTGAAGCCTTGGCGGAAAAATCCATCTGCGCTTCTGCGGGCCCGCCGGGAGCAAGGTGCATGACGCCGTAGCTCAGCACTGTAATGCCAAGCAGGATGGGTATCATGAGGAGCGTGCGTTTTATGATATAGACTAACATGAGATGGCTGTTTTGCGGAAGCCCTGCATTCGATGCATTAGCGATTTGCCGGTTGAGAGCGTTTTTGCTGGTGCAAAGCTTGGGATGAAATTCCAGACTGTCTCGTGGTAGAATTCCCTATACTCCCTTAAGGTTTATAATAGTATATAATGCCGGCCATTTCAAGATAAAATGATGAACGGGATGTTTGGAGGAAGACAGGTATTCGGAAATGGGCTCCGCCATGATAATTCAGCCCGCTCTTTTGCCCGGCTGCCGTTCTCCGGACGTTAGCGCTTGACATTGAAAAGGAGTGTGAGTATTATATGCCCTACGAGTCAGGGGTAAACAGTTGCGATTCAATCGGGGCGTGGCGCAGCCCGGTAGCGCGTCTGCTTTGGGAGCAGAAAGTCGGAGGTTCAAATCCTCTCGCCCCGACCATTCCAATTGATTGCGCCTGTAGCTCAGGTGGATAGAGCAACAGCCTTCTAAGCTGTGGGTCAGGGGTTCGAATCCCTTCAGGCGCGCCAAAAAATAAATGGAAAAATTTGGAAATTTAAGGTATCATGGGCGCTCCGAAATCGTGAATTTTTATTTTTGAAGTTGAAATTAGTTTTTCATGGTGGGCGTAGCTCAGCTGGTAGAGCACAAGGTTGTGGCCCTTGTGGCCGCGGGTTCAAGCCCCGTCGCTCACCCCACTTTTCTCATATAGAGACGGCCGATCCGGCCGTCTCACTTTTTCTGGAGTATGTACTGCGCCCGTAGCTCAGCTGGATAGAGCGTTGGCCTCCGAAGCCAAAGGTCGTGGGTTCGACTCCCGCCGGGCGCACCAAATGTATTTCCCTTCGCAATTTTGCGGGAATGAATCAGAGTTAGGGGCTTTGAGCTGTATCCAAACGGTAACTCGGCACTCTGTACTGAAAACTTACATGCGCGCCCGTAGCTCAGCTGGATAGAGCGTCGGACTTCGAATCCGCAGGCCGCAGGTTCGACTCCTGCCGGGCGCGCCAAGAAAATAAATTGTGAAAAATATGGATGGGAACAGGCATTAAACTGAAATAATCGTAGCTAAGTGGACATTTTCTTGTTGCATCCTCTCGTCCATATAAGTATAATGCAGCCGTTTTTGAACCATGAACTTTCGTAAAGTAGTTGTACGGGCCGTTAGCTCAGTTGGTAGAGCAGCTGACTCTTAATCAGCGGGTCGAAGGTTCGACTCCTTCACGGCTCACCATAAATTATCAAGGACTTCCGAAACATGGAAGTCCTTTTTAATTTTTTGGGCACCCGGTAAAATACCGCAAAATGAACCCTGCGTGCACTCAAAATGCACTCACTCCAAGAAAATTAGGATAGCAACTAAAATGTTTAGGACCGATCGTCCTAAACATATTTTATTTAGTGTCGTATATTCACAGTGGATCGTGTCACTTTTTTCCGGAGTTTGTTTACCTCCCTTAATTTATTTCCAGCATAGACAAACCCGCATATATCCGCTGTGATGCATATTGAAGTGAGCCCAAAGAGCTCGGATACGAGTTTTATCCAGCCTCAAGCAAATGAGACGCGATTCTGTGTCTGCCCTTATGGGGCTAATGCCGGTTAGTGCTGCCTTCTTAACGATTGTAAAGTGATAGGAATAAGTGCGAGGATTACGCCAGCCAAGGGACGATTCGCTGTTGCCCCGGGGTAAAAGAGATCTATATATGGTTTCAGAGCATCAGCGCTCGGCGCACTTATCAATTTCCGTTTTAACTCGTCGATATTCAATGACGTTTTCCAAAATACTGACCGAATACATGATTTCAGTTCGATTCATGCCAGTAAAATAATGATTAGCAATAGCCGTCTGCATGAATTTGTGTTTATATTCACCCGTGATTTTTAACAACTTGTTTACTTCATCAGTCTGGCCAATCGACTCACGAAACCTCGTGCTCCTTGAATGGTAGAGGCTACGTTTACCATCAAAATTGCACTGCCGGAATTCTCTATAAGTGCTGTATGGGCGCCCTTGTCTCCCGAGCTGACTACCGTTTTTTTACGTAAAAAATCCTGAAAACATTTAATCTGCCGCTTAATAAAAAAAGCTTATCCCTGAGAAAATCTTATGAATAAGTTGGCTCACACTGTATGAATTGAAAATATTTGTGACCGGTATTGACATACAACCTTAGAGTGGTATACTAAAAAAAAACGGTGATAAACCTGAATGTTTGGTTATTTCGCCACCAATAAATTTAAGAAACAAAAATTATTGTTATAGAACAACTCGTAATTATAATGTTGCAAAACAGAAATTTTAGTTACAAAACATCCTAACAATTTGTTTATGATGGTATATTTTTTTCGTATCTTTTTGCATTATGAGTTTATTTTGGGAAGCAAAAATGTGGACAGATAATTGCATTGCTTATTTGAATTGTGATAGAAGCACTAAAATATGCGATCAATATAATAATTTGTAATATGATTAAAAACGAGGCATGAGCGAAATAGCAATTTCTGACGAGAATATATCAAAAGAACACATCTCTCGATGTTCATTTAAGGCAAAAGAACTTGACCGTAGACTCGGGGGTGTAGGGTGAAAAGATATAAGCCTATAATTCTGATCGCAGTGGCCGTACTGGTCGCTCTCCACGTGGGATATATAGGACAATATCTACTCGACCAAATAAAAACTTGATAGGCGTTTTTTTAATAATTATTGTGCTATAGTAAAATTAATTTGGCTCAAGTCGATATAGTGCGAACAAGTCATTATGATGATTTTAAACTTGCTATTCCACGCAGCTTGCTGCGTGGTCACCTTATAGAGGGAAGAGTAAGAGAAACCGCAGGTTTCTCAGTTGAAAATCTTTCCTTTATACCCCGTCAGCTTGCTGCGGGGTATTGATTCGTTTTTTTGTAAGTCGCTAGTACCAAAAGTACGACGACACGACAATATAAAATTATCAATGGTTTACAAAGGATTATAAACGTTGACCTTGCTTCGTATCGCACATAATGATCACAGAAACTTATAGAACGCACCAACCACAGTACCATGTGGAGAACCTTTAATTTGTGGTGAGTTTGTTTCATTGTTTCCAGAAGAGACAGCATAAGATGGAAAAAACACAATAATATGTTTCTAAAAGAACCAATTCTGATCATTGGTATAGACGTAGAACAGACAAACTGTTGATTTGTTAGGCTTCTCCATGGGGAATTAGATTGGACTAGAATTTGCAAATGAAAAAAAAGAGGTGAAGAGATGATAGAGATATTCAGATTCATTAAGATAAAGCTGCAATCGGAAAAAGGGGAAGTTAGCGTAGAGTGGGCTCTGGTCGCAGTTATAATGGCCATAATTATCACTGTCGTTTTTTATCCCGGCATACAGACAGGGCTTCAAACTGCGATACAAAATATTAATAAAGACCTGGCAATAAAATGATACACAGCTAGAGTAAAAACTCTCGATAACGAGTTAACATCTAAATAACTACAGAGGGTTTTAATCCAAACGAGGAAGGCAAAGCCGGGCTTGCATTGAGGCATCATTTATCTTCACGACGGAAGGAGGTGAAAAACATGAAAAACATCATAGAGATATTCCAGTACATTAAGATGAAGCTGCAATCGGAAAAAGGGGAAGTTAGCGTGGAGTGGGCGTTGGTCGCGGTTGTAATGGCCATAATTATCACTGTCGTTTTTTATCCCGGCATACAGACGGGGCTTCAAACTGCGATACAAAACATTAATAAAGACCTAGCGCTAACAGGCGGCGGCGGTGGCGGCGGTGGCGGATACTGAGACTATTCTCGAGAGATGTATCGAGAGATCGATACATCTCTCAATCTATTTTATTAAATCGTCCTGAAATACCAAGCAGCTCTGCTGCCGGGATGAAAGGGGATTTCCTGACGAAGTCAGAACAAGCCTTCAGCTAATTTGGGGTGCTTTTTTAAAAGGTTTCCATTTACGATGCCTCGCGGCTCTGCTGTGGGGTTATTCACTATAAGGCGGAAGAACTTGACCGTTAACCCGGGGGTGTAGCGTGAAAAAATATAAGTCTATAATTCTGATCGCAGCGACCATACTGGTCGCTCTCCTCACGAGCGTTCTGTCTTACCGATGGCTCAAGGACAGTGCCATCGCGATGGCCGGAAAGCGTGGGGAGATTGTCACCGCGGTCGTGGCTGCCGAGGACTTGAACACGGGGACGATCATAAAGCCGGATATGGTAAAAACCGATCAATTCCTCAAGGGAAGCTTAGCCGCTGGATTCTTTACAGACCAGGGCAAGGTTGCGGGGCGCGTTGTCATCGCCTCTATAAAGGCCAATGAGCCTATATTCGACTCACGCTTGGCACCCTCGGATGTTACTCAAGGTGGAGTTGCAGCCACGATACCGCAAAATATGAGGGCCATGTCCGTTAAGATGGATAGAGTAAAGGGCGTTTCAGGTTTCATTCATCCGGGATGCAGGGTGGACGTTGTCGCCACCTTCAGGACGGCAAATTCAATGCTGCCCATAACCATGACCGTCCTTGAAGACATTCCCGTTCTTGCAAGTGGGACTGAAACGCAGATGAACGGCAGGCAGGAAAAGCCCGTCGATGTGGATGTGATAACGCTTGAAGTGACGCCCGATCAAGCCGAAGTGCTCGCTCTGGCTTCATCGGAGGGGAGTCTTCAGCTCTCCCTTAGGAATTACAGCGATAATAAAAAGGATTCAGGCACGAACGGTGTTACGGTGCAGTCACTCGTCAGATTGTTAAGCGGCAAAAGCCCTACGCCGGAGAAGCTCGAGAGAAAAACCAGGCATAAGAATAGCGCGTCTGTGTCTGTATCCGCACCTGAGCCAGTAAGGGAAAATTACTCAAAAGTCCAGTTGATAGAAGGCCATAAAGTGAACGACGTGAAATTCAAAGAAGGGAGTGAATAGGATCATGATAAATAAAGCGCGCCGGGGAGCCTTATTAACAATATCTTTTGTTCTCTTAGCATATATTATAATATTTTCCAATGAGGCCAGGGCTACGGAGTCTGTAATCAATCTCAATACTACAGCGCCCCAAAAGGTAAGCCTTATGGTAGGAAGATCTATCGTCATCGAGAGTCCTAGCGCGATTACGAGAGTCTCCATTGCCGCGCCCGCTTTCGCGGATGCCATAGTGCTTTCAACCCGGCAGGTGTATCTCGTAGGAAAGACCCCGGGTTTGACAAACATGACCGTTTGGGCAGGAGACAAAGTCTTAGCCATGATAGATGTAGAAATCTACCCGGATATTGTCAGACTCAAGGAGAAGCTCCATGACATACTCCCGCAGGAGACGAATATAAAGGTCTCCTCTTCCGATATCACCATCACCCTTTCGGGCGTAGTCTCAAACGCAGCGGATCTTTCACGAGCACTTGAGATAGCAGCCCCATTTGGCAAAGTGGTCGACCTTCTCCAGGTCGGCGGAGTCCAGCAAGTCATGCTCGAAGTGCGCGTCTCTGAAATTCAAAAGAGCCTTATGAGGCAGTTAGGCTTCAATTTCAGTTTTATCTCGGGGAATGGAAAGCAGATCGGCCTTTCGCTCCTAAATAACCTTACGTCGTTGCCCACAAATGGGGCGTATCCTGCGAATCCTCTTCTCGTTTCGAGTAATGTAAACGCCATATATCAGTTCACGAACAAGGGCGCCTCATGGACGTCGTTTATTGATGCGCTAAATGATGAGGGTTTGCTCACTGTCCTTGCCAATCCAACGCTCACGAGCCTAAGCGGCCAGACAGCCAGCTTTAATGCCGGTGGAGAATTTCCCATCCCCCAAGCTTCGGGGCTCGGTGCCACATCAATCACATATAAAAAATATGGCGTGAGCCTCAGCTTCACGCCCACGGTCATGAGTAATGGGAAGATATCGTTGCAGGTGGCGCCAGAGGTCTCGGACCTCGATTACACCAACGCTATCGAAGCAAACGGTTTCGAGATCCCTGCTATTACGGAACGTGAAGTATCCACGGTCGTCGAACTGGCCGATGGGCAGAGTTTTGCCATAGCGGGGCTATTAAGCAATGAAGTCACCGAAACGGCCAATAAATTCCCGTTCCTCGGCGACATCCCTATCCTTGGGGCACTTTTCAGAAGCTCCGCCTTTAAGAGGAATGAAACTGAACTCGTGGTGATCGTGACTCCCCATCTCGTAAAACCGCTCGACATGAGCAAGCAGACGTTGCCCACGGATAAATACGGAGAACCTAGCGATTTTAATTTTTATTTCTTGGGCGCTCTCTCGGGAAGTCCTGATAAGATGCCTTTAAACAGTCGAGGTTTTGACGGCGAAGTTGGCCATATCGTTCCAGAGTAAAGCATTGTTGTAAATTTACGGAATCGAAAAAAAACAAGTCACAGCTGATGTTTCGTGGCCAAGAGCCATGTCATCCAGGAGGGAATGATGAGAAAAAAATATTATGCGGCAGCAGTCTTGATCATTCTGATTACGGCTGGGTGCTCGCCTTACGGGGCGCTTGAGAAAGATTTCGGCAAGTCTTACTATATGGCTACGTCGGGGCAAATCCTGAATCCAGCGGCCTCACAGAACCTGCATGCCGTGACGGGGTTGGATAGTGATGCAGCGGAAGCGGTTATGAAGAAGTACAACGCCAGCTTCTTGCCTTCATCGGGGGCTTCCCAAACCCCGCAGAGTTTCGCGATAACACCTATAGTACCTACTGAAGGTGCAGGGACGGGACAAAATGTTTACGGAAAATAAAGAAAAGGGCTCAGCGGTTGTGGAGTTCGCACTCGTTCTGCCCCTTCTTCTCATGATGCTTTTTATGATAATCGAGTACGGTTTTATTCTCTATGATAAAGCCGTGATCACGAATGCGAGCAGGGAGGGAGCAAGGGTGGGGATATTGATGAGTGATCCGCGAGCTTCGTATCCTACCATAGCGAGCACTGTCAATGCGTATTGCGCAAATAATTTGATTTCGTTCGGTTTCGGGGCAAGACCCTTCACGATCGTGTTCGGTGCCCCCTGTCCGGCATCCGGTGATGACATAACCGTTACCGTAACTTACCCGTATCACTTTTTGGTCGCGCCAAATTTTTTTAAAAGTTTATCATGGGATGTCAACCTGACCGCAGTTACTGTTATGAGATGCGAATGAAAAGGAAGAGCGCATGAAGCCAAGGACGCTATTTGCGAGATTAAATAACCGAGAAGGGGCAGTGAGTGTCATGGTGGCACTGCTCCTGATCGTGCTTATAGGATTTGCAGCTCTCGCGTTGGACGTCGGATATATGATGGTGATGAAGAATGAACTCCAGAATACAGCCGATGCCGCAGCGCTTGCTGGCACAGGCGCTCTTGGCACTATTTACAGTACGATGACGTATTCTGCTCAGCTGGCTTATGAAAGCAGTACGTCGGATGTTGCCCCTGCGATTCAAGCACTGGTAACCGGAATGAGCCTCTCCATACCCAATAGTGATATTACAATAGGCCAATGGAATCCCCTGACCAATGTGTTCACCGCCGGATTAGACTCTCCCGATGCCGTAAACGTAATTGCCGAGCGAGATAATGCGGTAAATGGTCCCGTTCCCACATTTCTTGCAGGGGTTTTGGGAATTCATTCTTATCCGGTCTCTGCCAGCGCCACGGCGGCGTTCACCGGACTGCAAAGTGTTCCCGTCGGCGGACTCCTTTTACCGGTCGGTATATCTATAGATTGGTTCACGACGACCCCGAACTATTGCAGCGCTCCCCAACCAATCACATTGTATCCCACGAGTGCTGGTTGTGTCGGGTGGAATACTTTTGCTCAAAGCTCTAATAGTGCAGCAGAACTGGACTTGATATTAACCGGGTTGACCAATGGGAGCTATCAAAGTCCGGCAACGACTGCGGGACAGACGCAATTCAATTTTGTAGTAGGCACCGACGCTTCATTCTTCGGGGATATGCAACTACTATTCAATTACATGGCTCCACAGGACGATGGAGTATTAGACAAGGACGATAACCCCGCTACATGGACTGCCATTGTACCTGTCTATGATGCACCTTGTGGTGTAACTCCTACCGGGCTCGTAAACATCGTAGGATTTGCTACGGTGACAATAACCAGTCTTACGGCACCCAATACGGTCAATGCCGAGGTTCTCTGCGGCCTGATTGCCGCAGGTTCGGGGGGAGGACAGAATCTTGGGACATTCGGCAGTATTCCTAACTTGGTGCAATAAAAAAGGGAGAGGTCAGTGACATGCCTGAACAAACGATATCGGTCAAACTCAACATAAAAAATCGCCAAACGGAGATCGACTTGGAAGATGCCGTTGCGGATGTCCCGGGTTTCTCAATCAGCCGCAATGGTACTGCCTGCGACGTCATGGTTGTGGAAGTGGGCTTTGACCTGGACGAGGAGTTCAAACTCGTAGAACAGGTAAGGTCAATGGGCTTAGCCAGGGAGGTTTTTCTCACGTCCTCTCGCAAGGACCCTGAGGTACTCTTAAAGGCTTTAAAGATGGGGGTAAAGGAATTTTTCCCCCAGCCGCTCATTAAAGAAGAGTTCACGGCATCACTTGCGAAATTCAAAACAAATTTTAAAGCTGCAAGCGCGGAAAAGGCAAAACAGAAAAATGGGGTTCTCATCAGCGTCATCGGGAGCAAGGGAGGAGTGGGTGCAACGACTGCGGCTGTTAACCTTGCCGTATCTCTCCAGGAGATGGATCGGGGCAAGTCCGTGGTGCTGATGGACATGAATCCTCTCCTGGGTGGGATCAATCTATTTCTCGATATAAAGACCTCTTTCAGTTGGGCCGACGGGGTCAGGGACATCACGCGCATGGATTCAACTTACCTCTTGAACACGCTCTACAAGCATCCAACGGGTATCTACGTTATGCCTGCTCCTACGAAGCCCTTGGGGCTAGAGACAACAACTTCTGAGAACATGGCAAGGCTTGTGGGTTTCCTGCGGACAGCATTCGACATCATTGTGATGGACAGCAGCAAGTCCTTTGACGACCTGTCGCTCCGGATGCTTGCCCTTTCGGACACAATATTGCTAATCTCTGAATTGAACATCCTCTCCCTCGTAAACGCCAAGAGACTTCTTGAGACCTTCGATGGCCTTGGTCTCTCTTATGGCAAGGACATAAAGGTTGTGATAAATCGCTATCAGAAGAAAAACATGGTATCTCCCGGTGAAGCGGAAAAGACACTCGGAAGGAAGATCGTGTCCATGATTCCGAATGATTATGAGACGACCATGTCGGCCATCAATACTGGGCAATCACTTTCGGCCGTGGCAGGGAAATCATCCGTAAAAGAAAATTTCAGAGAGTTGGCATCCCTGCTTATTCATAAGGAAGTGATCAAAAAGGAAAAACTCCTTTTTAACTTGAACCCTTTTAACTCATGGGGGAAAAATAGCGCCGATTGAAGCTTTTTTGCGGAGGGTTCACAATGCAGGAGGCAAAAGGATTAGGAAAGGCACCTGAAGTCCTGGGATTTAAAAGTATCTCTCATGCCTTTTCCAGCGAGGGTTTTACAGCGACGAATGAATACCAGGAGCTGAAAACGGCTATCCAGAACAAGCTTCTGGACGTTATCGACCTTAAGCTTCTGGAAACTATAGAAACGGGTCAGCTTAGGAAGGAAATCAGAAGGCTCGCCGAACGCGTGCTCTCTGAAGTAAAGAGTACAGTGCCTCTTAATTTCCAGGAGCGCGAAAAGCTCCTGAAGGACATCGAGGATGAGGTAATGGGGCTTGGGCCCATCGAACCATTCATGCGCGACCCTTCCGTATCGGATATCCTCGTTAATACGTACCGGCAGCTCTATGTCGAGAGGCATGGAAAGCTCGAGAAGACCGAAGCTCGGTTTAAGGACGACGCACACCTGAGAAGGATCATAGACAAGATCGTTTCTGCTGTGGGACGGCGGATCGACGAATCGAGTCCCATGGTGGACGCACGCCTCGCCGATGGTTCACGGGTGAATGCCATCATAAAACCCTTGGCAATCGACGGGCCGATGCTGTCGATAAGGCGCTTTTCTGTGGATCCGCTCGAAGTCGAAGACCTCATTGGCCTGAGGACCTTGACCCCCGAGCTTGGGGTCCTCCTCAAAGGCATTGTTAGGGCCCGTCTCAACGTAATGATATCTGGTGGCACCGGATCGGGAAAGACGACACTCCTAAATGTTCTTTCCCGGTTCATACCGCCAGACGAACGGATCATCACCATCGAAGACTCTGCAGAACTGCAGCTGAAACAGGAGCACGTCGTGCGCCTTGAAACGAGGCCCGAGAACATAGAGGGCCGGGGAGAGGTCACAGCGCGAGACCTTGTAAGAAACAGCCTACGGATGCGTCCGGACAGGATCATCGTGGGCGAAGTTCGCAGCAAAGAGGCCGTGGACATGCTGCAAGCCATGAACACCGGCCACGACGGCTCCCTTACCACCATTCACGCTAATAGCCCACGTGACGCTCTTATGCGTCTTGAAACGATCGTGTCCATGGCAGGGCTGAACATTCCGAACGAGGCAACGCGGAAATACATTAGTTCAGCCATCCACGTGCTGATCCAGTTGGCGCGTCTTGTCGATGGGACAAGAAAGGTTGTGAGCGTTCACGAAATCGTGGGAATGGAGGGCGACGTGGTGACGATGCAGGAGATATTCTCCTTCAAGCAGACCGGCATTGACGACAAAGGAAATGTAAAGGGAGTGTTCGTCACAGAAGGAATAATGCCCAAGTTCATTGAAAAGTTCAAAGTCATGAACATCCCCGTGCCTTACGAGCTTTTTAATGAAAATAGCACGATGAAAATCTGAGGGAGGGCTGGTGAGATGGAAATATTGATTGGACTGGGAGTTTTTGTTTTGACCCTGCTTTTGATTCACCAGGGGTATACCTTCTTATACAAGCCTGAGCAGAGGAAAGTCCAGAGCCGGCTGAAAGATCTCTCCGCATCCAACGACGGAATCGAGGCTGAGAATGTAAATATCGTGAAGTCAAAGATCTTGAGCGAAATTCCTTGGCTGAACGATGTGCTCCTTAAAGCAGCGTTTCTTCCCCGGGTCGAGCGCTTTCTCAGCGAGGTCGGTACGACCCGTCCTCTCGGATTTTTCGTGATTCTTTCGGTGCTGCTTTTCTTTGCCGGGCTACTTCTGGGGTCGGTCATGCAAATCAGCTTTTTTACCAGGGCGATCCCATCTCTTTTCCTGGCAACGACCCCATTTTTCTATCTTATTCGTAAGAGAAAGAAAAGGATGGAAAAATTCGAAAGACAGCTTCCTGATGCCCTCGAACTCGTAGCCCGGTCGTTGAAAGCTGGCCATGCCTTTGCCGGAGGATTACAATTGGTGGCAGAAGAGTTCGGGGATCCGATGGGCGTCGAATTTGGAAAGACCCTTGATGAGATTAATTTCGGGGTGGCTGTACCAGATGCTCTTATGAATTTAACTCAACGGGTAGACTGCGAAGACCTGCGATTCTTCGTCGTCGCCGTAATCGTACAGAGAGAGACGGGAGGCAACCTAGCCGAAATCCTCGAGAGTCTGGGTCGCCTTATAAGGGATCGCTTCAAATTCCAGGGCCACGTTCGGGTTCTTACTGCAGAAGGCAGAATGTCGGCGATGTTACTTATCGCTATGCCCTTTTTTGTGGTCGGAGTTCTTTATCTCTTTAATCGTCCATATATAAGCGTTCTCTTCTCCGACCCTTTAGGGACGATAGTTATTTTAATAGCCCTCACCTTGATGGGCTTAGGTGCCATAGTGATCAAAAAGGTGGTCTCCCTAAGGGCATAAGGAATTAAGGAGGGGTGTAACTAATGGATAGTAGTTTATTGATAGCAGGCTTGACATTTGTTTTGGTCGTACTTCTGATCTCTATTGCGTACTTTTACTCGGATCTGTATAAGAAAAAAACAGGCATTAGGGATAGGCTCCGGAAAGAGAGCGAGACTGAAAAGAACGAAGGTGTTGCGAAAGGCCAGGGATGGAGAGAATTTTTTCAGAGCACGCTCAGCAGTTTTGGTGAATCCTTTCGACCGAAAAGTGAAGATGATATATCACGGATCAGAAAACGGCTTATGAGGGCGGGATATTATGGGAATAATGATCCAATAATCTTTTACGGTTCAAAAGTCTTCATGGCCCTTCTTCTATTCGCTCTCTTTGTGATCATAAAATTCACGGTTTTGAAGGCCCTGACGGCCCAGCAATTCCTGATACTCGTGATTTTTTTAACCGTTGCCGGATTTTTTTCACCCGATCTGTATCTTCACCGGAAAACACAGGACAGAAAAAGAAATGTTTTCGAAGGAATTCCCGATGCCTTGGATCTTATGGTTATATGCGTTGAGGCCGGCATGGGACTAGATTCGGCCATTAAGAGGGTGGGAGATGAAATGGTTCTGAAAAACAAGATCCTGAGCGATGAGTTCCGGATGCTGAGTCTTGAACTCCGGGCAGGAATACCGAGGGCTAATGCACTGAGAAATATCGCCATGAGGACGGACCTGGAAGACGTGTCGAGCCTCGTGACTCTTCTCATCCAGACCGACCGGTTCGGCACCAGGGTGGCGCAGGCTCTGAGGGTTCATTCCGATTCGATGAGGACCAAGAGGTACGCGAGGGCAGAGGAGATGGCCGCCAAAATGCCTGTTAAGATTCTTTTCCCTCTGGTACTCTTCATCCTTCCTGCTCTCCTTTTGACTTTACTTGGGCCGGCCTTTATAGCATTTTATCGAGCAATAAAAAATGGAGGGTTTGGATTCTAATGATTGAAAAAACGACAAAAGGAATCCTTTTCGCTTGCGTGATTGCAGGAGTTTTGCTATCCGGATGTGCAACGAATAATACCGGGGCCCTCTCAAACGCTGGGAAATACGGAAATCTTGAGGCGCGCAGGCTGTTGACCACTGATGGTAAAAAGGTTGATGATGAGCCCATAAACAACACGGCCGAGGGTTACGAGCGACTCGGAGATATTAACCTTCAAAAGGGTGATATCACGACTGCCTTCATAAACTACACAAAGGCGCTCAAGTTGGAGCCTGGAAGGATCTCAGCCACTTATAAGACAGGAATGCTCTTTTTATATAAGGGCATGACGCAGGAAGCCCGGACGGAATTCGAGAAGATATTGAAGAAGGATCCGAAGAACGCTCTCGCTCATGAGGCGATGGGAAGGGTCTATCTTCTCGACAGCGACAATGTAAAGGCTATTGAATATTTTGTGAAGGCCCTGAGTATAAATGATCGTCTATGGGAGGGTCATGATCTGCTCGGCATCGCTTATGATAGGCAGAGAGAATTCAACTTGGCAATTGACCAATACAAAGCGGCGCTTTCCATAAAGCCCGATGCAATCGCCGTTTACAACAACCTTGGAATTTCATATTACCTGGCGGGAGACTACAAGAAGGCAAAAGACGCATTTATCACCGCGATAAAGAAAGGCGAGGAGGAAAGCAAGGTCTACAACAACCTTGCTCTGACTCTGGGTAAACTGGGTGAATATCGTCAAGCTCGCGAGGCCTTTGAGAGGGCTGGAAGCGAGGCGACGGCGCTAAATAACCTCGGGTATCTTTATATGCTTGACGGGAATAACAATGAAGCGGCTCTTGCCTTTGAAAAGGCCATCGAGTTGAACCCGGTCTTTTATGATAAGGCCAACGATAACTTGAAGAGGGCGAAAGAAGCCTTGCATGAATGAGAAGAAATGAGTGTGTTGTCTTCCGGATTAATCCGGTCTCATCCAACTCTTTGAACCAGCCCCTTTTACTTTTGTCTGGCCCCATCAAAGAGGGAGAAAAAGCATTATTATAATACCTGCAATGGGACGTGATGAGCTTGGAGCAAATTAGTATTTGAGGCCTTTTACACAAAAAAAGTATAATAAAATTGACGGGCGATTCGCAGCAGTACCTATTGCCGATGATTTGATTATTTATACATTTTATTAATATAATTTATAGCATAATTTGATCTTTCTCGATTCACGCGCAATACCGTACGGTGAGAAAGTTTGATAATGACATCAACAAGCACATTTATAAACTTGGATAAATCGGAATGATAGAAACTTAATCTATCGAGGAGAAAAATTATGAAAACATCGATAAGAATATCTTTGGTTGTTTTAATGTTGGCGGCTACACTGTTTGCCTGCTCCGGTGGCGGGGGGGGCGGTGGTACGGACCCAAACTCCACATATACCGTAACCTATAACGGCAACAACAGTACCGGCGGCATTGTTCCTTTTGATTCAACTAACTACGCGCAGGGACAAACTGCCACGGTGCTTGAGAATACAGGCAACCTTGTAAATACAGGATATTCCTTCGTGGGCTGGAACACGCAGGCTAACGGGACCGGTACTACTTATACACCGGGTCAGACATTCCCGATTGGGACGGCCAATGTTACTCTGTATGCGATGTGGACCACAAACCCCACGTACACTGTAACCTATAACGGTAACGGTAATACCGGCGGCATAGCACCTGTAGTTGCAACCAATTACGAGCAGGGGCAGACCGTTTCAGTAGTCGGCAATACCGGCAATCTCGTGAATACCAATTATACCTTTGCGGGTTGGAACACGCTGTCTAACGGAACCGGAACGAATTATACCGCAGGCCAGACATTCCTGATGGGGACAGCAAACGTTATCCTGTACGCAAAATGGACCGCAAATCCCACATATACCGTAACGTATTATGGAAACGGAAGTACCAGTGGCATAGTCCCAGTTGATTCAACAAATTACGAGGAGGGCCAGACCGTTACGGTACTCGGTAATACCGGCAATCTCGTGAATACCAACTATACCTTCGAGGGCTGGAACACGATGTCCAACGGAACCGGAACGACCTATACGCAGGGGCAGACATTCACGATGGGGACGGCAAATGTTAACCTGTACGCAATGTGGACCGCAAATACCACATATACCGTCACGTATAACGGCAACGGCAATACCGGTGGCATAGTCCCCGTTGATTCAACCAATTATGAGGTGGGCCAGACCGTTACGGTACTCGGCAATCCCGGCAACCTCTCGAAGACCAACTATGCCTTCGAGGGCTGGAACACTATGTCTAACGGAGCCGGAACGACCTATACGCAAGGGCAGGCTTTCACGATGGGAACGGCAAATGTTACCCTATATGCAACGTGGAATGCTACCCCACCATCGCCTACCAATGTGCAGGCCACAGCAGGGAATGCGCAGGTGACCGTGAGCTGGGTGGCCTCAGCTGGTGTGATGTCGTATGATGTCTTCTATTCGACGTCTTCTGCTGTATCTACAACAAGTTATGCGGATTTGATCACAACAACAACGACTTCTGCCATTGCTTCAGGGCTGACTAACGGTACGACATATTACTTTATTGTAACCGCCATTAACGGCACGGTTTCGAGTGCGGCGTCCAGTCCAACAGTATCAGCGACACCGTCGGCACCTGTTTCTTATGCTAACCTATGGACCTGGATGAGCGGAACCAACACCATAAACCAATTCGGCAACTATGGTACAAAGGGCACGGCTGCCCCAACTAATTTGCCTGGCGCGCGGTATTATGCCTCTTCCTGGATAGACAGCAGTGGCAACTTCTGGCTTTTCGGCGGCTATGGGTATGATGCGGGGGGATTGTTAAGTACACTCAACGATCTCTGGAAGTTCGATGGAACGAACTGGACTTGGGTGAGCGGAGCTAACTTCGGAAACAACTCTGGCATCTATGGCTCATTTGCCACGGCTGCCCCAACCAATATGCCGGGCGCGCGCTATGGTGCTGTTTCCTGGATAGACAGCAGTGGCAACCTCTGGCTTTTTGGCGGCCTTGGTTATGATGCTGGCGGAAACCATGGTCAACTCAACGATCTCTGGAAGTTCGACGGAACGAACTGGACCTGGGAGAGCGGATACGATGTTTATAATTCAAGTGGTAGTTGTGGAACAGAGGGCACAGCTGCTGGTAATAATATTCCGGGTGCGCGCTATGGTGCTGTTTCCTGGATAGACAGCGGTGGCAACCTCTGGCTTCTTGGAGGCAAAGGTTTTGATTGTTATGATGACATTGGGTATCTCAATGATCTCTGGAGGTACGACGGAACCGACTGGACGTGGGTGAGCGGGGCCTCCTACATAGGCCAATATGGAGTCTATGGTACAATGGGCACGGCTGCCGGAACCAATATTCCGGGTGCAAGAGCAGGTGACGTTTCCTGGATAGACAGTAGTGGTAACTTCTGGCTCTTCGGCGGCTATGGGGTAGATTTCGGGGGCGTGTATGGGGATCTCAACGATCTCTGGAAATTCGACGGCAAGATGTGGACCTGGATGACTGGAACCACCACCACAGACCAGGTAGGCAACTACGGCACGATGGGTACGGCTGCCACAACCAATATTCCGGGTGCACGCGATTCAGCCACTACCTGGATAGACAGCAGTGGCAACCTCTGGCTCTTTGGTGGTGAAGGAACAGTATATGCCACAGGCGATTTGTTTGGTCTCAGCGATCTCTGGAAGTTTGACGGAACCAACTGGACCTGGGTGAGCGGAGCTGACACCACAAATCAATTAGGCACTTACGGGAAAAAGGGCACGCCTGCCATAACCAATGTCCCGGGCGCACGTTTTGGTGCCGCTCCCTGGATAGACAGTAGTGGCAATCTCTGGCTCTTCGGCGGCTATGGCTATGATTACATACACGGACCCGGGCAGCTCAATGATCTCTGGCGGTATGAGCCGTAAGAATCGTTGAATATGCTTAAACCCAACATGCTCTGAAGAATCAAGAGAGGATTATTTACATACAACAATGCATCGTGATGGGCGGGTGAAAGCATCATCGGTTGTGGTAAAGCTAAGAACGCAACCGATGATTTCACATGACCGATGTCGTGAGCATGAGTTTGGACGGCAGCTCCTAAATGGGCGATAGCAATGCATTTTAAGGTTAATAATGTTCATCAGGCGTGAAGCGATTGACCCCCCAGGTCTGGAACTCTGGTAAATGATGTCGGAGCCGGAATTGTGGTAAAAAGTTCGCAATCAACTTGGTTGTGGCCGCGAGTCCTAATGAGGTCAAGAACAGGGGACCGATCACACAGTTAGATTATGCGGTCATAAATGATCCGGTGAATCTGGGCTTGCGCTTTGAATGCATGAACAAGGAATATAACTCACCTGTAAGGATGTGAAGACCAAATTCATCTTCAGACAATTGGACTGCATCAGGGTGAAAGATAAAAAGACATAAATCAATATGTATGATCTTATGGAGCATGCTGATGCCAAACTCTATCTCCTGGAGGCAGGTATCTTCAAGGTGTATCAGAAGCTTGTTTTGCACGTAACTTGTACAAATCAGAGATGAACTTCAGATGCATGCTCTAATGGAGTTCAATTCATTAAATAATGAATACGTTTGATCCATTTGCCTGGCTCGAGCAGATCGTACCTGCACAGTGGCTGCACCGGTTTATCCGCGCGGGAGCAATGGCCATCATGCTGTGGTTCATGGTCGCGCGAATCCGGCATTACGACGCTTTCGCATTCAAACCTCTGTGGCTAGCAGAAACGGTGCTCTACGCTATTCTGGCGCTTGCATTCATGGTGCGCAGTGATCCTGTTGACCGGTCTCACGGAGCCGTTGAAATTATCATACCCTTTTTCGGGGCTGTGCTTCCCTTTGGTCTTCTTTTAACACAGCCCAACATATGGGTCATTGAGCATACGGTAATGCTGAGAGCGGTTTTTTTGTGGATGACGATCTTCACTGCGTTCATAGCCTGGGGCATGTGGTTTTTGCGCCGCTCCTTCAGCATCACGGTAGAGGCGCGCGTACTGGTGACCGGGGGACCCTATCACTGGGTTAGGCATCCGTTATATCTGGGAGAAATCCTTGCTTCTGCTGCGGTCGTGGTGTGGCGTTGGTCAACTCTGAACGTCGGCATGTTCATTTTATTCGTGATAATACAGTTATTTCGCTCACGCAGGGAAGAGATGAAGCTCTCCAAAACATTTTCGGCATATAGAGACCTGTTGAGCCGAAGCTGGTGGTTTTGGAGGATGCCATCGTAGGTTGTAGTTCGGGCCACCTGACCGAGAAAAGCCCAATCGAAACTTATAAAGGATGTTACGCCTAATAAAAGACGCGGTTGAACGGTTTATCGTTTTGTAAGTATAGTCTGCTTTCTTCGCGACGGTAGCTCTTTCTTAGTGGTTACTTTTACTCCTGTGCTGGGGAGTATGTCCGCTAAACGGACCCCGGCTACGCCCAACAATTTTCCACTCGATACCCGGTTCCGGTATCCGATTGTAGCGGACCGATCCATTCACGCAGGCCTCTACGGCACCTAACGCCAAAAGCTCATCGAGCTCTTCTTGCACCGTTACGTCCAATATGATGAATGAATAAACCTATAAACGGCAGTTGGGCCTTGCAAATCTGAGTTAACTATTGGATACTATGACCCATCTTCTACAGTTGTAGCCGAGAAAAGGGCTATTTGCGTGAGTGAAGTTGTTTGATTTCGCAGAGTTACAAAAAGTTTTTTGGAAAAAGATCAAAATGTAGTGCCACGTTTATATATAGATTGCTTGCAATTAATAATTATTATGATATATTTATGGTGCTATGTTCTTCCGGGTAAAACGCTCCGAATCGCGAGCATATCTCCAGATCGTTAATAACCGCCGCGACAAGGGCAAGGTAAAGCAGGAAGTCGTCGCCACGCTTGGACGACTCGATGCGCTCAAGGAAACAGGGGCATTGGACAGCCTGCTGCGGTCAGGGCTCAAGTTCTCTGAACAGATCGCTGTTATCGACGCGCATAAGCAGGGCGAAGCAATTGAGACGGATTCCAGGCGTATCGGCCTTCCGATGATATTCGGCCGGTTATGGAAAGAGCTGGGAATACAGGCGGTGCTTGCGACATTGGCCAAGGAGCGCAAGCATCAATTTTCCATCGAGCGGGCGATTTATCTTACGGTGCTGCACCGCTTGAGCGTATCGGGTTCAGATCGTGCCGCTGAACAATGGTGCCTTGGCTACAGGATAGAAGGGGCCGACGGAATCGATTTACATCATTTATACCGGGCTATGGCATGGCTCGGCGAACCCCTTGCCGATGCTGATCAGCACGGGGCCACCGGATTTTCTCCCCGCTGCACCAAGGATGTGATTGAGGAAGAGCTGTTCCGACGCAGACGGGATTTATTCACCGATCTACGGCTGGTCTTTTTCGACACCACGAGCATTTACTTTGAAGGAGAAGGCGGCGAGGATATCGGTGCATATGGCCATTCCAAGGACCACCGGCCCGATCTCAAACAGATGGTGGTCGGTGCAATCATCGATCATCACGGCAAGCCCCTTTGCTGTGAGTTATGGCCCGGCAACACAACCGATGTCAAGACGCTCGTGCCGATTATAGACCGGCTGAGGCTCCGCTTCGGCATCAATCAGGCGTGTGTAGTGGCCGACCGAGGGATGATCAGCGAAAAGACTCTGGCCGATTTGCAGGAGCGGAAGATCGATTACATTCTGGGCGCGCGGATGCGGCGGCAAAAGGAAGTGAGCGAAGAGGTTTTAAGCCGCGGGGGTAAATACGAAGAGGTATACCCCAAAAGCAAGGAGAGTAAGGCCCCTTCCCCGCTCAAGGTGAAGAACGTCATGGTAGGCGAGCGCCGCTACATCGTGTGTGTCAATGAGGACCAGCGGAAAGAAGACGCCGCTGATAGAGAAGCCATCATCGCATCCCTTCGAGAGAAGCTGAAGCAGGGAGGCAAGAGCCTGGTTGGCAACAAAGGGTATCGTAAATATGTGAAGAGCGCAGGCAGTGCTTTTGCCATTGATGAAGAGAAAATTCAACAGGAATCACGATATGACGGTAAGTGGGTCCTCTCGACCTCGATGCCCATGCTTGCGCGCGAGGTTGCTCTCGCGTACAAGGAGCTGTGGATGGTGGAGCAGATCTTCAGGAGCACTAAAACGGTGCTGACGACGCGGCCGATTTATCATAAATGCGATGAGACGATTCGCGGTCACGTCTTCTGCAGCTTTCTTGCGCTTGTTCTTATGAAGGAATTACAGGAGCGATTGGATAGCCGCAATGAGGAGAAGCTTGAGTGGGGCCAGATGCTCCGAGATCTTGAGGAATTGAAGCAGATCACAATTACAAGCGACAACAAGGAAATGATTTTACGGACCGAATTAAAAGGCGATACGGGAAAGGTGTTTCAGGCTGCGGGAGTGGCGATTCCGCCAAAGGTCTTGATACCGCAGAAGGGAAAGGATGCATGACGCTCATCAGCATGATCGAATTGGAACGAGAGGGGAAAGTGTAGTGCCACGCCACCTTTCGACAGCCGTATCATATTGTTTAAGCGAAGTTATTTTTTGGCAGGTGTAGAAGATGGGTATGATACTTCTTTCAACAAGGAGGTCTCACCCAATGGGTGACTCGATTTCATCTCCACCTACAGATAAAACAGATAGAATTGCAGTCGATACCTTTGCAGGAAAAGTGCATGTTGAATGGGATTCAACAGCAGCCGTTACACCAATGGGCCAGCTGGCGTTCTTCATCGATTTTTTGAAGACGGGTGGAATCTACGAACCATGGGTAGCAGACTGTCTACTGCACTACACGAGTCCTAACGCACCCGAGAAGCGCGATCTTCTCGGTACAGTCCTGTTGTCCGTTCTAGCCGGTCACCATCGTTATTCCCACATGACGAGCGTTCGAAGCGATAATGTCAACCCGGCACTACTCGGCATGACGAAGGTCGTGAGCGAAGACACCGTACGGCGGGGATTTAAGCAGATGGATGAGCATGCCGGCATCTCATGGCTTACTGAGCACATGAGGCGATGTTATGAATCCCTCCTGTGCATGCCATGGATTATGGACGGAGATACGACAGTCAAACCGTTGTACGGAAAACAAGAGGGCGCGGTCATTGGTTACAACCCGCATAAGCCCGGCAGGCCGTCTCACACCTATCACAGTTACCTGATGGCCAATACCCGGCTTGTTTTGGATGTTGAGGTGCAGGCCGGAAACAAAACAGCAACGTGTTACAGCACCCCGGGGTTATGGCAGCTTCTGGAACGACTCCCGCGTCGCTTTTGGCCTGCCTTTTTCCGGGGGGATTCAGGCTGGGGCACGGACGGCTTCATGAGTCAGGCAGAAGAAAAAGAATTGCCCTATCTCGTGAAGCTACGCCTCACGAAGAACGTGCGGAGGCTTATTGAGAAGGCATTCTATAGTAACGATTGGGTAGATGCCGGACAGGGCTGGGAGGGTGTGGAAGAATCCCTTCAACTCATGGGATGGCAGAAATCTCGTCGCGTTATTATCCTTCGACGAGTGCTCACGGGAGACGTAGCAATAAGCCTGCAGCAGAAGGATCAGATGGAACTTGGGTTTGTGGAAGCGCCCGGAGTTGCCAAGCGATATGAGTATGCAGTACTAGCCACCACCCTCAAAGACGAGATTCTCACAATCGCCCAACACTACCGTGATCGTGCGGATGCAGAGAATATTTTTGACGAGTTGAAGAATCAGTGGGGCTGGGGCGGATATACGACCCGGGACCTTAAGCGCTGCGGCTTCATGGCGCGGACCGTAGCATTAGTTTACAACTGGTGGTCGCTCTTCGTGAGGCTTGCTCATCCGGACAAACACTTGGAGGCAATTACGAGTCGTCCGCTTCTTCTGCATGCGGTTGGCAAACAAACACGCCATCAAGGGCAGACCATGATGACCATCACGAGTGCGCACGCAAGCTCTGGAAAAGTTCAGCGCATTCTCGATGAGATATCCCGCTTTCTAGCAATCCTGAAAACAACTGCGGAGCAGTTGACTCCAGGTGAACGGTGGCGACGTATCTTGAGCCGTGCATTTTTCAAACTACTGGGTGGAAAACCGTTGCAGGCGCCTGAACTTCTGCCGTTATGGTGTGGATAAGTGGCTCTGATTAAGGGTAGCTGCTCTTTTTAGTAACTAAAGAATCAAAAGCTTCTCAAAATGGGTAGAACAATTTGGTGAATATGCATTAAACATGCGCCAGTTGCGGGATTACAGACATATTTCGGATGGTCAATCCCGCAGCGATAACAGCCTTGCCGAGTTTTGAAACGTAGTACTTGTATGTTTTTCCGACTTTCCGAATAATGCCGTGGACGTGAAGCCGTTTCAGAATTCTCGTCATGGTACTGCTCGTCACGGATGGCAGCTGTTTTCGTAGAGATTTATTCTGAAGTCCGTTGATGTTGAACTCGCCGCGGGCGAGAACCTCGAACAGTTTGAGATCATCGTCGCTGAAGAGATTGAAGCCCTTGTAGGAACGGTCGCCTGTTTCCACGGTCTTTGAAATTTTATCAAGGTTATTGATTCCCGCGCTTTGGTCGTCGAACGTGGAGATGAACTCAAGATAACGGCGGTTCGAGGCCTTGAAGATCGCCGTAAGGTCAAACAGGCTGTAGATGTTCTTCTTCATGGGTGCGTTCTTGTGGACAGGATCTCCGATCCGCGACTGGACTTCCCGATAGTGCTTGAACTCCGAGACGTCGTTGGTCGTGGTCTCAATCCGGAGGATGCTGCCGAACTTGTCGTACATCTTGATGGATGAAGCGCCCATATGGTGCTTGATCCGTGTTCCCTGAATTCGGGTGTTGAAGTTGTTGCCCATTTCGCCTTGATAATTGCCGTGGAGCTTCCGACCCAGAAAGGTCGCGATATTCTCCGGTTTCACGGAGTGAATGGCGGTTCGAACGATTTGCTCATACAACGTGTGCAGGTCCGATTGCTTCTTGAAAACGATGTCGGTGGCATATTCCACCTGCATAGTGCTCCAGTGGTAGGTAAGTCCGTACCCGTTACCGACCGGGCAGTATTGTTTAGCGAATCTGTCCAGTGCATGGTGTAAGTCCGACACCTTGATGCTGTCAGAAAGCTCCTGGGCTTTGGGAAAATTATCGATAGAGAGAAACGCGTTCTCCCGAAGAACATAGGGGATTTTCTTTTTTGCCAATTTCGCCGCCAGCCAGTTGTGGCCGTTCATATAGAACTGGAGCCGGAACGGTGCCCAGGTGGGAACGCGGAGGTAGCACAGGCCGAACGTCTTGTCGATGAAGTAGAAGTAATAGTGGAGACACTTTCCGGAATCATACTTGAGAAAGGTCTTGCCGGTGTTTTTGTCGTGCCAGGGTTTGTAGCTGGTGCAGGCTTCCATGGCCGAGAAGATATGAACAAGGCCGGGTTGCTCGCCACGCGCTTTGATGATTTCTTTGATCCGAGCCTCTTTACGGAACGCACCCAGCTTGCGGATGAACTCGATCTCAATGCTGTTCTCATTCGCGAGGCCCTCAGCGTTCTCCCGGACTTTTTCCTGAAGCGCTTTGGCGAACTGGGCATAATCGAAAATCTTGATCTGTCGGGCATAGAGGAATGCCGTCATCCCCTTATCGAAGCACCAGCCGGGCAGCGTGCCCTGCATGATCATGCGGTCATAGCAGGATAGTGAACCGGCTATTTTATCTTGGTAGCGTTCAGGAATCATCATAGCAACCTCCATGACTACAATGAGTAGAGCCTTCATTGTATCATGGTTTTTATAAAACCTCTTGGTTCCGGCTTGTCCGGGTTAGGATAAATAGTATATGATCTCCCACTCCGCAGCTCGTTGAGTTCATCATTGGCAGAGAGCAAGCAATGCGGAGGTTCGTCTGGGTACCAATAGAGAGAACGTATCTAAAGATAGCTATATGTTCAGATGCGTTCTTTACGGTATATGCGATAACCAACATTATGTAAACGATGCTTTACTTAATTCTTTTGACATTGGAGTTTACCCATCAATCACCGCTAAAATCGAAGGCAAAAAATGATCATCACAGCTGACTGCGAAACACGCCTGTGCCAAATGTATCGGGGAAAATTCTGGTGGCAGCGAGTACACGGGGGGGAACAAGGAAACAGATGTGACGATTGACGGGAAACCCGTGAACATTGGTGTATGCGTATATCAAGAAGTCAGAGCAGGCATGTTGATATTCGCGATGTAAGCTTGAAATCCATACTTTGCGTTGAGTAGCGGATTTCACTAGGTAATCGTTCTGAAACGGTCGGAAGTCAAACCGGAATGCTTTCAGTCCAACATGATTGCCATTTATGATATGTACGGATATAATAAGCCATGAAGTACTTGACCAAGATGCAATAGAACAACGTAAGGCTTACGAGTCAGGTATTAGTTGAGATTAAAAGAATCGGCGAATATAAAACCTTCAATCCTAACATGATCGATCTTTTTATATCAGCGTGCCGGGTCTTTTTGGAAATGCTTATCAAAGTAGTGTGATGGGGTCTGGATGCTAGAAGAGAAACATCCCATTCAACAGATGCTGGTGCCACTGTCACTAACTGTGATTGTGTTTTATATTCTGCGCAGATCGACAGTTGCCGACCCCGACCTTTGGGGTTACATGACCTTCGGGCGGCTTATCTGGGATTATAGAACTTTTCCCTATCAAGATATATTTACCTATTTGCCGACACACGATCGATGGATATACCACGAGTGGCTTACGGGCGTGTGTTTGTATCCCATATACAAGTTCACCGGCGGTTTCGGGCTTGTCGTCTTTAGAGATCTGCTCGCTTTCGCTACTTTGGGCTTTCTCTATCTCGCAGCTCGCATCCGGAAAAGCAGCAGCGCCAGCGCGCTATTATGGCTCGTGTTAGTTTCTCAATTTTTGAAAATCGGATTCGGTACAGTGCTTCGGGCACAAACCTTCACGTATTTATTTGTTGCCGTAACGGTATATCTTTTGGAAAGATCGCGCCAGAAAGGACAATGGTTTCTCTTGTTTATCCTTGTCCCCATCCAGATTGTCTGGTGCAATCTGCATGGGGGCTTCTTGGCAGGCCTTGGCATAATCGCTATTTACACTGTAGGGGAAGCTTTTTCGCGCCGGACATGGCGGCCGTATCTCCTGGTTTTCCTATTATCGGTTTTGTCGACGCTTATCAACCCGTATGGTGTTGACTATTGGACTTACCTATTCCATGCAGTTACCTTGCCTCGCAGAGAGATTACGGAGTGGGCTTCTCTCTTTACCGCTTACGGACAACACAGTATTCCCCTTGTCCAAATCATTTGGTATGCGTGTTTGGGGATCTTGTCGTTGAGGATACTTGTCAAGGCGCGCTGGCGTGAGATTACCCCCATAATGATCCTGTCCGGAACCTTTCTTTTAGGTATACAACATTGGCGTCACATGGTGTTCTTTCCGATGCTTGCCGCTGTGTATCTCCCTGAACCATTTCAGCCCCATATTGAGGATCTGAAAATGCAATTGTCAAAAGTCCGGATATGGCTAAAAGAAAAGGTTCCAGTTGCCTTCGTTGGCTCAAGACAAATGACTACTATCTTCATAGCGATCCTAATCTTCCTTATCTGTGTTTTTACTGGCTCGTCTTCTTTCTCACTTATGATTCCGACACAGGGAAAAGGACAGATTATGTACTATCCGACCGGTGCGATGGAATATATGAAGAAACACTATTCATCAGGCAACATCCTGACCATCCTTGAATGGGGGGAATACTTGATCTGGAACCTTGGACCGCGTATGAAGGTTGGGTTGGACGGCCGATATGAAACAGTCTACCAGGACCATGTGGCAAATGAATACTTTGATTATATCAGCGGCAAGAAAAATGGTTTTCTTGATGCCTATGCTCATGAGTTGGTGTTGTTCAGGCCTGATACTCCTCCTGTCGCTTCCCTTCAGCATAATCCTGATTGGAACGTTGTCTATAAGGATACGGACAGCATTCTATTTACAAGAGTTAGACGCTGACATTCTTCAAGGTTGGCGCTCTATGTACTAAAATCGCGTCGTCTAACGACTTTTTTTATGCAATATTAGGGTCAATAAGAAACAGTCGCTTCCAATCGCTATCAATAATTGTCCGAAGGAATCAAAAACATGTACTGGTTAGTATTAACTTTGTTTTTCTTCTCAGGAGTTTGCGGACTAATTTACGAAGTTGTCTGGTCCAGAATGATGCAGGTAATTTTAGGCAGGAGCACGCTTGCTATTGGAATCGTCCTCGCAGCCTTCATGTCGGGTCTTGCGCTCGGCAGCTATTTAATCGGGAAATACTCTGACCGGAGCCGGAACTCCCTGCGGCTCTATGCCTTTTATGAGATTGGCACCGGTCTTGCTGCTTTTGTCGCAACGTTCCTGCTGGGCAGGTTAATCCCGCTCAATGTCTGGGCGCATACAAATTTTGGTAATTCACCACTGGTGCTTGCCATTTGTCAATTTTTGATCGCGTTGACCCCTCTAATGATCCCGACTATCCTGATGGGTGCTACGCTGCCGATCCTCTCCCGTATCGTTGTCACGCAGCTGTCCAAGGTTGAACGAGACCTGGGGCGCCTCTATGCCATTAATACAGTCGGAGCGGTGATCGGAAGTCTCGCGTCCGGCTTCTTCCTCATCAAACATCTCGGTGTGCATGGTGCAGTTTATTTTGCCGTTATCGGTAATTTAGCCGTAGGAGCGCTTGCCTGGCTTGCCTCGGCACGGAGCGACATTTTGAATGCCGCTTCTCCTGCTTCTCTATCAGAAAGTTCCATCCAGCCCCCTCCCATGGATGCGCCGACTCGGCGAAAATTCCGGATCATACTCGGGGTATTTGCCCTCTCCGGTTTTGCATCGTTTGCCTATGAGGTCTTCTGGACCCGCTCACTTGTTTTCCTTATGGGGAACACAACCTACGCCTTCTCTTTGATGCTTACAGCATTTCTGTCGGGGATTGCCCTCGGCGGATACGGGATACGTTTCGTCGCAGAGAGGTTCAGGAATCCCCTGCGTTTGTTCGCGATAATCGAGGTCCTCATCGGGATCTTTTCAGCTGCGTCTCTACCTCTACTCTTTTCCATCGTGCAGTCTGCCGTCATTAGGGCGATTATTTATCTTATGTCCGGTCATCTCGGGTTGCTTGCTTTGTCGGATTTCGGGGTTGCGCTAGTCATTATGCTCGTGCCCGCTACTCTGATCGGGGCAACTTTTCCTTTAATGGGGCGGGTATTCCTCGACGACCTGACGAATACCGGTACTACTGTGGGGAAGGTCTACGCTGTCAATACGGTTGGCAACGTTTTGGGAGCGCTGCTCTCTGGTCTCCTGATCCTGCCGCTGATGGGCATACAGAAAGGCATCCTTCTCATGGCTACCCTGAATATATTCCTGGGTATCGTAATTGCGTTCTCCCGCCGGAAAAACGCTCTGGCAACGACAGCTGCAACTACGATCGTATTCATCGTTCTTGCTCTGGGCCTGTTCCGTACGTCAATTAATTTCCAGTTCCCGTCGGAGAAACAAACACAACAAGATGCAGTACTTTTTTACAAGGAAGGGAGCCTTGTAACAACAAAAGTATGGACCAGCACCGAACTCGATGACAAGATTATGAGCATCGACGGAATCAATATCGGGGGGACGGAAAACACCGATTACAAGCAGCAAATTTTGGCGCATCTGCCGAAACTATTGTTAAAATCCTACCGCTCAGAACTTTCAATCGGGCTAGGTTCGGGCATTTTGGCCGGTGAAAGTACCCGCCATGCAGGGCTGCAGAGAATGGTGTGTGTTGAGCTCGCCCGCGGTGTCGTCGAAGGAGCCCGTTACTTTTCGGAAGAAAATTTCAACATTGTCAAAAATCCCCGCGCCTGCATAGTCATCGATGATGTCATCAATTTCCTCCATATGACAAAGGAGCGGTATGATATTATTTCTGCTGACGAAAAAACAGCGCGCCAGTATGCATCAAATTCGATGTCATACTCGAAAGATTACTATATGCTCCTGATGCAGCATCTCACCCCCGGCGGGCTCGTCATCCAGTGGGTGCCAACGGACCTTCCATCATCCCAGTATGCCTTGGCAATAAGGACTTTTCTCGATGCCTTCCCCCACGTGATGCTCTGGTATTTTCCGCCAGTCGGAAGATCTAACTTTACCAACACCTTTCTCGTAGGCTCCAACAAACACATCGACATAGATCCCTCCTGGATGCGTCAGGAACTGGAAACAAATCCTGTGTCGTTTCAAGGTATTCGCAAATATGGCTTGACAACGGCCGATTCAATATTGGCTCATTTTATTGCCTCCGAAGAAACCTTGCGGCGAGCCATTCCACCTGGGCCGATAAACAGCTTCGAAATGCCTATCTATGAGTTCTATTCTCCCAGGGACTATGCTACCCCCCGGCAGGAGAGAGAACTTACCAACCATGAGTGGCTGCTGTCTTTCCGTGGACAGGATTACGACAGATTTGTGGCAAAAGATACCACAAGCCCTAATGCTGCCCATCTGAATGCGGCATTTCAGGCAGAAGGTGTTTTTCTCAAGGGACACGCCCTTGAGTTAAAAGGATGGAAAGATCCTACGCTGGTTCCGTATTACGAGCAGGCCATTGGTATGGCACCATGGGATATGAACCTGCGTAATGAAGTCGCCATCTCCTTCTATATCTTTGCCAAGGAATGCGCCGCGCGTGGTGATTATCCCAGAGCAGCAACATACTTTCGTCGTGCGACAGAGATATTCCCTGAGAGCCCCGAGTTTCATTATCAATACGGAGTGATGATGCTCCAGTTTATGAACAATGCGAACCCGAGCATCAAGGAGTTTCAACAAGCCTTATCGTTGAACCCAAGCTTCGTGCCTGCACTTCGGAGTTTAGGTGCAATTTATGCATCCCTCGGGAATATGGACAAGGCCCTTGAGCTATGGCAAAAAGCCCTTGCGCTTAACCCGAATGATGTAATTGCTCTCATCTTCAATGGGCAATATCTCATGAAGCATACGGGGAGTTCGGAGGAGGGGATGGAATACCTCCGGAGGGCGTACAGTCTGGCACCTAAAAACCCCACTGTACTCAAAGCGTATCAACTTCTTTAATGATCGAAGAAAAACATTTAACCATGTAGTTGCAAGTTTTTTTCACCCGTGAGACTAGGCCAAAATAACGAAATTTGATTGCTGGGAAAACTGGCAACAGAATAGAGGAAGGTCTTCTACCACCAGCAGCACCAACAGGCAAGACCCTGGTCTTGCTTCACGACCTGGTTGATTGGATGCTGGTTAGCAATAAAAGTTTACCGTAGTACGTATGTCTACGTCGTAAAATATATGCCATGATCATCCAAATTGCACTTTGAATGTCTTGATCCATAGTATATATGCAGTGTTCTTATTTGAGGGCGTCTAATTTGGCTAAAAGCGCAAGCTTAATATTCTGTGCAAGAAGATACACGAGAAAGCCAATTGTATCTTCGAGATTCCTGATTTATATAGGATGCGATTGCATGCTGGATTTATCGGTTGCTCTTTGGGCAGAAGATGGGCCTGTATTCGGAATAGCCAAAGTCATCGGATCACGATGTTATCCTTATGTCTTGGAATAATGAAATTCTGGGGAATGTTCTGGAGTTATTATAGTTGACATGATCAGGGAATAAATATAATATAAATAGTTAACTCCAACGTAGTAGTACAATAAATGTAATACAATAAATTTCATTTTTGCAGGTATGGCGGAATTGGTAGACGCGCCAGACTTAGGATCTGGTGGGTTCCCCCGTCCGAGTTCGAGTCTCGGTACCTGCACCATAATTCGCAGGGAATTGCTTAGTCATAAGCCCAGCTGCATTGTTAAACCACAGTTCAACGTTCAGAGTTTAAAATTTTTGCATCAAATCCCAGCTCACTCCACGACACTGCAAAGCACTTGAGACCCTTGAGGCTCTAGTAATTCTCTGATAAGGTGGTAGCGAAATGAAGTCGACTATCGAAGACATCAGCTCAGTAAAGAAAAAACTGCATATTCAGGTTACTCCCGATGCAATTGCGGAGGAGATGGTAAAAGCGGTGGCTGATACGGCAAAGAAGGCGAAAATCCCCGGTTTCCGTCCTGGTAAGGCGCCCAAGGCCGTTGTAGAGCGGCATTACGCGACGGAGATCGAGGCCGAGGTAATGAATAAACTCATTACTGCTTCCTATTTGCAGGCCCTTCAGGAGCACAATCTCAATCCGGTGGATGTGCCGAACATTACCAATATTTCCCCCTTTGACAAAGCGGCGCCTCTAAACTTTACCGCAGTTGTCGAGGTCCGGCCGAACATTGAACTAGGCGTCTACGAGGGCATTGAGGTTAAGGACGAGAATGTCACGGTGAGCGATGATGAGGTGAACCAGACCATTGACCACCTCCGCGACATGTACGCGCAACTCGAGGTAGTGGAGGGCCGGCCTGTAGAGAAAAATGACACGGCGATCATCGATTTCGAAGGGTTCCGTGACGGGAAAGCAATCGAGGGGGCCAAAGCCGTTGATTATATGCTGTCGCTCGGATCGAACAGCCTTATCCCCGGGTTCGAAGAACAGTTAGTGGGAATGACTCGTGGCGAGACCCGTACGCTCAATATTGCCTTCCCCGCGGACTACAATAATAAGGAATTGGCAGGCAAGGATGCTCAGTTTACCGTCACGCTGAAGGAAATCAAAAAGAAGGTGTTGCCAGAAGTGAACGATGAGTTCGCAAAGGATATCGGCGACAACAAGTCTGTGGAAGAACTGAAGGAAGGCATCAAAAAAGACATCGAGATTCGCAAGAAAAATGAACTTGCGTCAAGCCAGCGCGAGGCGATTCTATCAAATCTTGTGGATGCCCATACGTTCGATGTTCCGGCCGGCATGGTGGAACGGGAGTTTCAGTCCATGGCGCGATCGCAGGCCACTCAGATGGCGAAGCGCGGCGTGGACGTGAAATCGTTTGATTTTGCGAAATTCCGTGAGGAGAACAAGGATTTGGCTGTGAAACGGGTGAAAGGCATCCTGCTCCTCGACCAGATCGCGGAAAAGGAAAAGATCGACGTCACTGACGAAGAGGTGAATTCGGCGCTTGCCGTAATGGCGCGCGGTGCTGGCCAGAGCATTGCCGAGGTCAAAAAATACTATGAATCGCTCGAAGGCGGACTGGATAACCTGCGGTATTCCCTTATCCGCGAGAGGACTCTCAGTCTCTTGCTTTCGCGGGCGAAGAAGAGCTATAATTGAAGAAAGAAAGGAATACTAATGTCTCTCATCCCCATAGTTGTTGAACAGACAAGCCGTGGCGAGCGCGCATACGATATTTACTCACGTTTGCTGAAGGACAGGATCATATTTCTGGGCACACCCATTGATGATGTAGTCGCCAATACCGTTATTGCACAGCTTCTGTTTCTGGATGCAGACGATCCGGACAAGGATATTTACATTTATATCAACTCGCCGGGAGGTATTGTCACGGCGGGCCTTGCCATCTATGACACCATGAATTACCTTAAGTCGCCGGTTTCGACCATCTGCATTGGCCAGGCGGCGAGCATGGGCGCCTTGTTACTGGCGGCCGGCACGAAAGGAAAACGGTTCTCCCTGCCTCATTCACGCATCATGATTCATCAACCCATGGGTGGTTTCCAGGGGCAGGCTACCGACATCGAGATTCATGCAAGGGAAATTCTGAAACTGAAGGAAACACTGAATACAATCCTGGCAAATCACACCGGTCAGCCGATCGAGAAGATCCAGAATGATACAGATCGTGATTTTTTTATGTCCGGAGAGGACGCCAAGACCTATGGTATCGTCGATGAGGTCATCACGAAGATCAAATCGCGGACCGCGAAGGAGAAGTAAGTAAAGGAGAAGTAAACCTATGACGGACAAAAAAGAACATACCACGCCTCTTAAATGTTCCTTTTGCGGCAAGGGGCAGGATGAGGTTAAAAAACTTATCGCAGGGCCTTCGGTTTTCATTTGTAATGAGTGCGTGGACCTGTGCAACGAAATCATCGCCGAGGAATGGGAGGAGACCAAGGAGGCCAAGATACCCCGGCTCCCGAAGCCCTCGGAGATAAAGCGCACCCTCGATGAATATGTCATCGGCCAGGAGCGGGCCAAGAAGATACTGTCCGTGGCCGTGCACAACCATTACAAGCGCATCGGCATCCAGCAGGAAATTGGCGACGAGGTTGAACTTCAAAAAAGCAACATTCTTCTCATTGGTTCGACAGGCGTGGGAAAGACACTCCTCGCCCAGACACTTGCCCGGATCCTCGACGTGCCTTTCACTATTGCAGACGCTACGACGCTGACTGAGGCCGGCTACGTAGGGGAGGACGTGGAGAATATTATCCTGAAGCTCCTCCAGAACGCCAATTATGACGTGGAGCGCGCGCAGCGCGGGATCGTGTACATCGACGAAATCGACAAGATTAGCCGAAAATCCGAGAGCCCGTCGATTACCCGTGATGTGTCAGGCGAGGGCGTGCAGCAGGCGCTCCTCAAGCTCATTGAAGGAACCATCGCCAGCGTTCCGCCGCAGGGCGGCCGCAAGCATCCGCACCAGGAATTCATTCAGGTGGACACGAAGAACATCCTGTTTGTCTGCGGGGGCGCTTTTGTCGGCCTCGATACCATTATCGAACAGCGCGTCGGCCAGAAGACCATGGGATTTGGCGCCGATATCCAGAGCAAAAAAGAGAGAAAACTGAGCGAGACGCTTGCCCATCTCCAGCCGGGTGACCTGCTGAAATACGGGCTTATACCGGAATTTATCGGGCGCATGCCGGTGGTAGCGACGCTTGAGGAACTTGACGAACATGCGCTCATCGATATTCTTACGCGGCCCAAGAACGCCCTCGTCAAGCAGTACCAGAAACTGCTGGGGCTGGAAGGCTGCAAACTGCGCTTCACCGACGATGCGCTTGTCGCGATCGCAAAAAAAGCGATCCTCCGGAAAACGGGCGCACGCGGATTGCGCGCAATCCTGGAAGACGTGATGCTGAACGTGATGTACGATATTCCGTCCCAGCCGGGCATCCGCGAATGCATCATCAATGGAGAGGTAATCATCGACGGCGCGGAACCGCTGCTTATTTATGAGAAGATAGCGTAAAGCTGCAGACAACCAGGCGGCACGTCGCAAACAGCAGACAGTGGCCAGGAGCGAAAATCATACAGTAGATTTTGCCCTGGCTTTTTTCTTCGTTTCTGATTCCCTACTTTTGACTTTCCTGTATAGACCCATGAAAATTCGTTCAGCCGAATTCGTTATCAGCGCACCGGGACCGAAGCAGTTTCCCATAGACAAGCGGCCGCAGATCGCCTTTGCTGGCCGCTCGAACGTCGGGAAATCGTCGATCATCAACGCCCTGCTTCACGAGAAAAACCTGGTGAAAACGAGCCAGACGCCTGGCAAGACACAGCTGATTAATTTTTTCATTATCAATGCAGACTTCTATTTCGTCGACCTGCCGGGGTATGGATATGCCCGCGTTCCCCGTGCAGTGACCGATGGCCGGGCTCCCATGGTTGAAGGTTATTTGAAAGACTCACCGGCATTGCGTGCCGTGGTGGTCCTTCTGGACAGCCGCAGAGAACCAGATGAACGTGACCAGCGGCTTATAGAATGGCTCAGGCAGTATGATATACCGGCGATATTCTCCCTCACAAAAGCGGACAAACTGAACCGTCAAGAGGCCATTCGCGCGCAGCGTGACATTCAGGCACGCCTGGGACTGAAGGATTTGCCGTTTCTTTCGTCCTCCAAGAACGGCGAGGGAATGAGCAGCCTCTGGGGCGCGATCGTTAAACACATCGGGAAAGATTGATGTCCCTTTTTCCCTTTGCGTTCTCTGCATTTTCGCAGGTATTGTCGTTGTATTGCGAAGAATGTCATTGTTCAACGATGCACTCTCATTCTGACTGTTCTATCCGATTTCTGATGGGGGTTTCCATGGAAGTTCCGAAAGACCTCACTGTTCCCTGCTCTGGGCCACGATGGACGGTTTGATCATCTATGCCGACAGCATCAACGCGGACTCAAAAAAACAATCAAAAGAGCAAAGTTTCATAAAAGTTATGCTATAATGATTCAATTACGTGCCATTGCATCAACTTCCAGGCGTTAAACCATAATAACGCTAAATGTCTAACACATTAAAAAATGATAATAAAGTCCCCATGTCCGTGCTTTTCCGCATAGTCCTGAATCTTCAAAGAGTTGCCAATGATGTTAGAATCTGTATTACGGAAAAAGTATTAAGTATTTGAATCAATATAATAATATTAGAAGTACCGTAAGATGTAGCAGTTGGGAAACCAACAGATTGTTGGAGAACCAGCTTTAATACTGAGCGAAAACTCGCATACTAAACTGTATTATTTGGTTTTATATATATAACATATTGATATTATTTAATATTTTGTTATGGCATTTTTTTTGCACTAAGTACTAAGGTTTCAGTAAAATTGATTTATTCGGTCTCGATAATATTTTAAAACGCCAAACTAAATAGCATTAAAACATCTTAAGCTGATATTCCGAAAAAAGGAGGAGAGAAATATTGACGTAATTTAGGCAGTTTTATTGTTGATGCGTGTATGCCGTGGTTTTTTAAAAATCTTAAGAAATGGAGGCAACATAATGAAGACACAGTCATACTCGAAGTTGTTGTTGTATGTTGTACTATGCTTCACACTGGTTGTCGGACTTGGCCTCATGTCTGGTTGTAAAGGTAGTAACGGTGCGGCTGGTGCGAATGGCGTCAATGGCACCAACGGAACGAATGGCGTCAATGGAACGAATGGCACCAATGGTGTCAATGGAACGAATGGCACCAATGGCGCGAATGGTATTGGCGCTTTGACATCTGTGCTAACTTATACCACGGTCATCAATAGCGTTGTTGTCACTTCCGATACCACAAGCGCATCCATGGTTATTAATTTTTCCGTTCAATATATAAACCCCGATACTGGCGCAGTGGGCGGCGAAATTGTTGGTCTCGACGCACCAGATTCAGTCACTGCGACGAATCTAGGTCACCTGCGGTTCAATATGGTAAAACTTATCCCGGGTCTGGCCACTGCGGGTACTTCCACTGATCTGGCTTCCAATGAGGAGTGGAACAGCTGGTGGGCGGTTGGCTCTTCGGAACGTACTGCCGCCCGTTTGACCAACAATGGAAATGGATTGTACACATATACTACGGGAACCATGGCTGTTTCCGGGGCGACGCCAACGTACAATTTCTATGATCCCAAAGCGTACACCCGCGTCGTGCTGCTGGTGATGCCCAAAGACAATAGCGGCTCAGGCAATTTTGTATCGCCAGTCGCGATTGAGCTGGGTGAAGCCGCGAAATATGACTTTATCGGGAACAGCGGGACGCTGGTATCTGAAACGACGTCAACGCTTTCTCAAGATGTTGTCCCGACTGCACAATGTCTTAATTGCCATGCCACATTTGGCGATCCGAGACTTAACCCCTTGGCGTTCCATCCTGATGAAGGCCGCGTAGAGACTTATGCCTGCGTCGTATGCCATGACGAGAGCAACTTCACCATGGATATTACGGCTGTCTCGAGCGGAGTTACTTACACATTCCCCTTCGGCGAAGGTGCGCTCGGGACCTGGATCCACAAGATTCATACCGCCCAGGTAATATCCACCTTCACTACCTTCACCTCGATAGAATATCCGCAGGACATCAGGAACTGCACAACTTGCCATAGCAATGGCGCGGACAGCGCCAACTGGATGAACAGGCCGAGTGCAAAGGCATGTCTCTCTTGCCATAATCCGAATTATACACTTGACCCGGTCATTGCCGGTATGGCGGCTTTGACGTCTCCCTCGACAACCCACGGTGGCGGTCAAATAGGCCCGATCGGCTCAGGCCTTACCAACGACACTGAGTGCTTTACTTGTCATGGTCCGGATGGTATCGAGCCTGTAGCGAAACACCACGAGACTGACTTCTCCACAACGCACAACCCCGTAGCGACCGAGCCGACTATTAGTTTTGCGATTAGCGCAATATCCGTGTCGCCTACGACGAGTGCTCCAACCATCACGTTTACGATTTATGCGGGCTTCCCGCCAGCAGCACTTACGCCTGTAACGCTTAACACCTCAGCCGGGTTTGTAGTGTCTGGTACCACCTTTACCGCCACAAACCTTCCAGCCTCAGACCATCCCCAAACGCTGCAATTCTTATTTGCATACGCAGTGCCGCAGGACGGGATCGCGCAGCCGTCCGACTGGAACAATCGTGCGGAAAGTTACACCGTCAATCTGTCTAGCTTAGCTAGCGGAACAACGGCAGGTACCCTGACCCATAACGCGGACGGCAGTTATACCGCTGTCGTGAGCGCCTCTACGTTCTCGGTTCCTTCAAACGCAACGTTGTTGACGGGCGCATTATGCGGACTTTTTGAAGACGAGACCACCGGCGTGAACATTCCGGGACTGGCGTCCATGGTGACCGCGAAGGGTTACACACCACGGCGTGTCATCATCACTACTGCCAATTGTAATAAGTGCCACGAGCAGCTTGGCGACCAAACTCTCGCTCCGTTGACCCCCACCTCAACTGCGGGATACAACATCCACGATGGAGCGTATGATACTCCTACATTAATGTGCGCGATGTGCCATACTCCTGACCTGACCGGCAGTAACGGATGGTCCGCATCCTTCAGGGTCTGGTACCACGCCCTTCATGCGGATACCATACGGACTGTGGCGTTCGAAGGCAACACCGAGTTCCCAGCCATAGCGTATCCTGGCGTTCTGAGCAACTGCGAGCAGTGTCATCTGCCAGGCACCTACGACTTCAGCGCTTCTCAATACACACCCAGTCTTATCGCTAATTTCCTGATGATTACCGATGTGACGGGCACACCCGCAGCAAGCGCACTCAACGCGCCCTATTTTGTGGCGAATGGAGTGAATAATTACGGCATCACTGCAGCTGTGACAAACGGCACAGCGACAGACGGAGCTGCCAACCTCGTGAGTTCGCCGATTACCGCAACATGCACGGCCTGCCACGATGCCAGCGACGCAATTGACCATATGGTGGAGAATGGCGGAGCGTTCTACGTGCCGCGCTCTACGGCATTTACCAATACTCTGTCCACCGTCAACCAGGGTGAGTCCTGCCTCGTTTGCCATGGTCCCGGCGCTATAGAGTCTATTCAGAGCGCTCACAACCATTTAATAATTCAAAATCAGTAGGATGAGATCAGGAGAAACCGCTGAGAGCTTCTGTTAATCTCGGCGAATTGGATCTCAAGATTCTGGGCGGGCCCTTCGGGGCCCGCCTATTTTTTCACGCGGCATGAAAGGCAGACCGGAAACAAAGGTTTCCCAGTTTCTCGTGCTCGGATATCGTTACTCTGCTTTTGCTATTTTCTATTCGCTGTTACCCGCCTTATTGATGCAGACTGCCCAGGTATTCAGTTTAATGCTGTTTGTCCCAGAAGGGATAGTTTGATCTTGCAAATATCTCCTGGGGGCATACTGGGTCCTACCCATCGTCGTCCGACCTAACATCGTATATATCTATGATGAGTTATCCTCGCTGATCGCGGTGCGCGAGCGCTCACACTGCCCCTGTGCAACAATCTTTGAGGCTGGGTGAGGGGACAGAATCTCGCAAAGTCTTCCCGGGACTTAATCGCGTCAGAAAGTCTCCCGCGCTAAAAGTCTGCTGAACGATGAAAAGCGTTTGCTGCATTACTCGGAGCGCATATTTTGTAAATTTTAACGGGCTTGGAATGTCCTTCATTTTGTCCTTGATTCATACCTTTTTTCGCACTATACTTCTTCTGATGTTTAACCATGTGGTTTCACTCTTGTTTAAAAAAGGTTTAATTTGGACAGTTTTTCATGACCAGGGAGTGGCTGTTCAACAAAGAGTATTCCAATATATTATAAAATAAACTACTATCAGTCTACCGAGTTGCAACACCGGCAAAATCGTAGACATCTGCGATTTCAGGCGATTATGGACGGCGTTTAAAGAATATCGGAAACTTTTTTCGAAAAATATCTTGTTATTTATACAAATCAACGACTAATCTCGTCCAAAATAGACGACAACATTGATATCCTGACTGTTTGGAGTTTAATTCGACGTCCTGCGCTCTTGGCGCAGGGTTATCCCGAATACTAAATAGCAATTTGACGGCCATGGTTTTTTTAATAATCTTAAGAATTGGAGGCAACATAATGAAGACGCAGTCATTCCCTAAATTGTTACTGTATGTTGTACTATGCTGCACACTGGTTGTCGTACTTGGCCTCATGGCTGGTTGTAAAGGTAGCAACGGTGCAGCTGGTGCGAGCATCAATGGTACCAACGGCACGAATGGCACGAATGGCACCAATGGCGTCAACGGCACGAATGGCACGAATGGCACCAATGGCGCGACTGGTATAAACACTTTGACATCGTTGTTAACTTATACCACGGTTATCCAGAGCGTTGTTTTTACTTCCGACACTACAAGCGCTTCCGCGGTTATTAATTTTTCCATAAATTATGTTGTGGACGGCGTACCGACAAGCCAGGCAGTTTTGGGTCTCGACGCTCCAGATACCGCCACTCCAACAAATCTGGGCCACCTACGTATCAATATGGCAAAACTCCTTCCCGGCGTGCCTGATACTAGTATTGCCAGCACTACGCCGAATACCTGGTGGGCGGTTGGTGCTAGTGAACAGTCTGTCGCCCGTTTGACCAACGATGGGAATGGCCTGTACACGTATACGACAGGAACCATGGCGATTTCCGGGCCATCGACGACGTATAATTACTACGATCCAACACAATACACCCGCGTCGTGCTGATGGTGATGCCCAAAGACCAGAGAGGCACAGGTGTTTCTGTTTCGCCAGTTCAGATTGAGCTGGGCGAAGCCGCGAAATATGATATAACGAACGGGTCATTGGTTTCCCAGGATGTTGTCCCAACCGCACAATGTCTTAATTGCCATGCGACATTTGGCGATCCGAGACTTAATCCCCTGGCATTCCATCCCGATGAAGGCCGTGTCGAGACCTATGCCTGCGTCGTATGCCATGACGAGAACAACTTCACCATGGATGTTACGTCTGTTGTAAGCGGAACGACCTTAACATTCCCCTTCGGCGAAGGGGCACTTGGTTCTTGGATCCACAAGATTCATACCGCTCAGATAATATCCACTTTCCAGACGTTTTCAACGATAGAATATCCGCAGGACATCAGGAACTGCACAACTTGCCATAGCGGCGGCGCGGACAGCGCCAACTGGGAGAAGAAACCAAGTGCAAAGGCATGTCTCTCATGCCATAATACGGCGAATACGCTTTATCCGGAGATAGTAAACTTTGGCGCTTTGACGTCTCCCACGACAACCCATCTGGGCGGACAAATAGTTCCGGTCCCCTACGGCGTTAATTGTGGACCAAATGGACTTTGCGACGACAGAGGATGCAAGGACTGTCATTCGCCTGAATCGATTGCGGGGAATCATGAGACCGATTTCTCCACAACGCACAACCCCTTAGCGACGGAGCCGACCCTTAGTTTCGCGATTAGTGCAATATCCGTGTCGCCTACAACGAGTGCTCCAACCATCACGTTTACGATTTATGCGGGCTTTCCGCCAGCGGCACTTGCGCCGGTAACACTTAACATCTCAGGCGGGTTTGTTGTGTCTGGTACCACCTTTACCACCACAAACCTTCCGGCCTCAGACCATCCTCAAACACCGCAAATCCTGTTTGCATACGCAGTGCCGCAGGACGGTATTGCGCAGCCGTCTGACTGGAACAATCGTGCGGAAAGTTACTTCGTCAATCTGAATAGTTTAACCAGCGGAACAACGTCAGGTACTTTGACCCAGAACGCGAACGGCAGTTATACCGCTGTCGTGAGCGCCGCTACGTTCTCGGTTCCTTCAAACGCCACGTTGTTAACGGCCGCCTTATGCGGAATTTACGAAGACACGTCCACCGGCGTGAACATTCCGGGACTTGCGTCCATGGTGACCGCGAAGGGTTACACACCACGACGTGTAATCGTCGCTGCTGCCAATTGTGATAAGTGCCACGAGCAACTCGGCGCCCCAACGGTCACTTACAACATCCACGAGGGAGCGTATGACATTCCAATGTGCGCGATGTGCCACACTCCCAACCTGACCGGCAGTAATGGATGGTCCGCGTCCTTCAGGGTCTGGTACCACGCCCTTCATGCGGATACTATACGGACTGTGGCGTTCGAAGGCAACACTGAGTTTCCAGCCATAGCGTATCCTGGCGTTCTGAGCAACTGCGAGCAGTGTCATCTGCCAGGCACCTATGACTTCAGCGCTTCTCAATACACGCCCGGCCTCATCGCTAATTTCCTGATGAATACCGATGTGACGGGCACACCCGCAGCAAGCGCACTCAACGCTCCTTATTTTGTGGCGAATGGAGTGATTGGTTACGGCATCACCGCAGCCGTGACAAACGGCACAGCCACTGACGGAGCTGCTAACCTCGTGAGTTCGCCGATTACCGCAACATGCACGGCCTGCCACGATGCCAGCGATGCTATTGACCATATGGTGGAGAATGGCGGATCGTTCTACGTCGCGCGCTCTACGGCATTTACCACTACTCTGGACACTATCAACCAAGGCGAGTCCTGCCTCGTTTGCCATGGTCCCGGCGCGCTCGTGTCTATTCAGAGCGTTCACAATAATTTAGTAATTCAAAATCAGTAGGATGAGATCGGCAAAAATAGCCGGGAGCTTCTGTAAATCTTGGCGAATTGGATCTTAAAAATATGGGCGGGCCCTTCGGGGTCCGCCCATTTGTGTGCCGAGCATGTTTGAATGCTTGGAAGTGCTAGTCCTCTTTACCCAGCCTGATGGAGGCGAAATGTTATCGAGTCGTAAGGGCACCATCGTGAGTTGGGTGCTGAAGGAAGCGTAGAGCAAAACTGCGGCTTGAAGAACAGAAACCTGAGACGAAGCAAACGTGGTCGGACTAGCTGGCTGATGACTGCGAAGTCCGCATCCATCAAAGGTGCACAGCGTCAATCTGTCAGGTGTACGGTGAAGGCGGTCGAACTACTTCGGGAGCTCTGGGTTGTTTCTTGAAAACAAAACTGAGGAAACCATGAGGGTTCCTGATCCTGACGCAGAAGTCATCAAAGGGCAAGATAGACATGTGTAGTCGTCTTCCTCGATTGGGACAATCGCGCGAAAGGGAAGACACGAATGGCCCGGCATGGTGTAAATGTAGCGGCAAATAGGACGCACGACTTATGGATGGTCAAGCGGCAAAAATCCAATTGGAACTGGCCGTTTACGGAGGCAGAAGGTAGGGATGAAGCCCTATAACGGCCGGAGAAGGGGCCGACCGTCTTCGGCGAAGAGCGCAACGAAACGCCCGGCGACCGAACAACTTAGGGCTGAGTGTGCGAGCGAGAGAACATAAGTAAGACGTTACGGATGGTCATACGCAATCAGAGGGCCCTTGGCATCGACGGGCACGATTGTTAAGGAGCTGCGGGACTATCTGCTTTACCTTGACCCGTCATACGGGAGCAGCTCACAACCGGTCAGCATAAACCCGGGCACGGTTAAGCGCGTGACCACCTCTAGGCCGGATGGCGGGGAACACAAACTCGGCATATTCACCGCCCTCTACCGATTTATTCAGCAGACGATCCTGTAAGTGCTGCAACCAAAATGGGACAGCACGTTTAGTGACCAAAGCTGTGTGTTCCATCCCGGACGCTCGGCGTATCGGGCCGTAGACAAGGCGCAAGATAATATTGGCCAAGGCCAGGAATGGACTTGGGAGAAGTTTTTTTGGCCGAGTCAACCGCGATATGCTGATGAGGGCTATAATACATAAAATTATTTAAATTGTTTACAAGATAATCTGCTGCGTACCATCGACATGCTTTTTCCCTTGATTTGTAATAGGATTTTCTGTATAGTAAAGCCGTTTTTTATAACCGTCTTCAATATCTCAAGCGGTAGGAATAGTCCTCACTCCTTAGCCTACGCCCGGAGGAATAGCAAAGACTGCACCCTTGTATTTATTGTGCTTACATAACAAGAAAGTATTATTATACGAGGCATCGTAATCAGGCTGTAGAGTGCCGCATCCAGTTATAAAAATTTTGATTGCCAGTTTACTCACATCATAAAAGGTGATGTGCAACCTGCGTCGTATAAGAAAACTTTTGATTGATATTGCCCGGTGAGGCAAATAACCACTCAGGGGTTGCAGGTGACACCGCCTCCATGGGGCATACTCAAGCTTCCGACTACGAACTTCATGACTCATCATATGAACGTACGCGACAAATGCGGTTGTACGATAAACAGGGTTGGTTGGCGATTGCTCCACAAAAGCAGTACGCAAGCTTTTTGTCCAGCAGTTTTTTGAAGGGAGGATACAATTTGAGAAGTGATGGCATGCCGCAAAAAATGAAAAGCGGTCAACCGGCGCTGCGAACGACGTCTGCAGTAGTTCTCATTCTACTTCTTTCGCTGTGCAGCACGTCGGGTGTTTCCATGGCAGCAAGCCTGTCCGGTGATTCCAGCACTTATTTTGAATCCAGGCAGCAAGAAGACGGTTCGCATGTTTTTGCAGGATATGAATACCTCGATTTTGCCGTACAAGACATCGGCGCTGATACGGTTTCATTCCATACCGGCGGCTGGCTGCGTCAAGATTTCCAGACCGAAGAGTATGACACGAGATCGAACAGCGATCTTCAGTTTTCTTACCTGAGTTTCAAAAGTAAAACCGACAACACAGTAGTCAATCTTGGTCGCGTGATGGTTTTCGAGGGGGTGGCTGCAGAGAGGGTTGATGGTATTTATGCGCGAACTGATTTAGCGGCTGGTTTTGGGATGTCAGCGTTCGGCGGCATCCCGGTAGAGACCAACATAAATATTTCCGGCAACAATGTGATTTATGGCGCGCGGCTTTTTAACCAGATGGGCAACATATACAATATAGGAATTTCAGCGCTCGAAGAGGAAAAAGACAGCCAATCCTACCGGAAAGAAGCAGGCATCGATCTGTCGGTGCATCCGATTGATAAAGTGGATATAACTGGCAGGTCCAGTTATAACGATATCACTGACGGTTGGATGGAAAATACCTATGTGCTATCGCTGGGGCCTTTCGCAAATATGAGGTTTGATACCACGGCATCGTGGATTAACTATGACGATTACTTCTTCCGTGTTACTACAAGTGCTCTTTCTACAACATTGGGATTGCTCCCCCAAGGCGAAAAAGTGCGTAAGTTGGGAGAAGCGGCATCGTATCAGGTAACAGACAACGTGAGTATCATTGCCGATTATAAAAATTTCGATTATCTCATCGAAGGCGATGCCAACTACTATGGGGCGATGGTCAAGTATTCCGTATCCGGCTCCGGCGGCGCGGGACTCGGGTATCACAGTATGAATGGAGACACGGACAGACTACGGTACAACGAGTATCGAGTCTACGGTTTTAAAAAGCTCGGCAAGGTAAATTTAACTGCAGACGTACTCGATTTGGTCTATGAAAGCCCCATCAATGGAGTAAAAGATTCCTTTTCCGGGACGCTTGCGGCCGAGTACGATCTCACGGACGCATGGAAACTTGGCGCCGACGTTGAATATTCCCACAACCCCGATTTCAACAGAGATATCCAAACCTTTGTCAAGCTTATCTATCATTTCGGCGCCAAAGGAGGGGCTTAAGATGAGGACATCTGCGTTCAAGATGTTTCTGTTGATGGCTCTCGTACCGATTCTCGGCATGTATGCCTGCGCCCATACGGCAAGTTATGCGACGTCACACCCCGTGGAAATAACAGGCTTCCCTATCTGCAGTGATTGCCACACGGATTGGCGGGCTGCAATGGACCACACCAGTGATTACGCGGAACGACACAGATTCTATGCAGGGCAGCATAGTGGGGCCTGCATAATATGCCACAAAGAGTCGTTCTGCTCCGACTGTCACGCACACAGGGAGGAGCTGAAGCCGAGCGACAAGTATCCGGATTCTCCGGAGCGGACGATGCCCCACCGGGGCGATTATTTAAACCAGCACAAAATCGACGGTCAGATCGACCCGGCTTCGTGCATGAAATGTCATGGCCGATCGAATAATGAGAGGTGTGCCCAGTGTCATCATTAACGAAAAGCTTGATAGCCAGCCTGCTTCTTATTGCAGGATTGTCAGCTCTAGGAGGTTGCGGCAATAGCCAAAAGAACGGACAAGCCGTGTTCTATGAGGACGATGCGCAACATCCGGCCAATTGGCTGCCTGCGGGCCACATGGCGGCCGCCCAGGCCAATGAGAGCGCCTGCACCCAATGCCACGGGAGTGATTACAGCGGAGGTATTAGCGGGGTGTCATGCACGCTGTGCCACCTCGGAGGGGTGAACTCGGTACATCCCGTTTCGTGGGGCACGGGCAGCCAGGTTGTTCCGAATCATGGGGCCTACGTTGTGTCTAACGGGACTACCTCATGCTCGAATGTTTGGTGCCATGGTTCCGGCCTTGTCGGCGTCACGGACAGTGGCCCCGCCTGTGTGAGCTGCCATCTCGGTGGTCTAAGCACAATATTATCAGGATGCGTTAATTGCCATGGGGTCCCGCCGAACGGGAGCGCTGATCCGAACGTCGCGGGAGCTCATGCGGTGCATAATGCGCTTCCCAACGTTACAAATGTCTGCAATACCTGCCACAACGGCGCCGGAAGCGGAACAGTGAATCACGATAACGGCATCATTGTTGTGCAGTTCTTGAGCGTATATAGTGCAGAGAGCGGGACGGCTATATATAATGCCGCTGATAATACGTGCTCGAACGTGAGCTGCCACGGCGGCCAGACGACGCCCGTATGGCTTACTGGTTCGCTCGATGTAAGTACCCAGTGCACGTCCTGCCATGCCTACGGCAATAGCGAGTACAACGGCTTTTATTCCGGCCAACATTATTTCCACGTGGAGGTCCTGGATTTCCAATGCACGGTATGCCACAATGTTTCACAGCTTGCTGTAAGCCACTTCGTGTCCTTGAATACGCCAACGGTAGAAGGACTGGAGGCGCCTGCTGCTCTGACAATTCAAAGCGACGTGAATTTCAACCCTGTTAATTTAACGTGCACACCGTCTTGCCACGCGACTCAAAATTGGTAGTATCAGTTTTACACGGGGATGTTATATAATTGAGAAGGATCAATATATGGAGGAGGCCCGGGTTTCTGTCCGGGCTTTCTTTTTGTGAGATTGCAAACGATCGCATTATGAATAAATGTCGGAAGGAGAATAATGGTGAAAAAAGAAGTGAGATCTCTGATGATTGTAGTGCTGATTGCATTCGCTATCAATGGGGCAGGATGTTCCAAATTTTTTGGGCCATCCAACGATGAAGTAATTAAGGCGATAAACGACAGCGGAAGACTCAAAGGCAATGCTTTTACTGTGACAGCGCCGATTGAAGTTGTGGAAAAAGGGAGCAGAAAGGATGATGGAGGCTGGCCTGTCACCGTCAAACTTAAGTTGAGTGTTAAGATGGGAAATGGTCAGATAAGGCAGCTTGAAACAAAAACGAATTTTAGAATATATAAATCAGAGGACAGCACAGGTAAAACTGTCTGGACGGCGAAATTAGGCAAGTAACGGTCGGTAGCGGACGTCTGTTTTTTCTCGAGGATCGAGATCCTGAAGAGGGGCTGTGGAATGACCTGCGGCTCCTCTTCTGTTAATTCAGACCTTTATTGTTCATGGCTTTTAAACAATCCTAATCATCTATGTTCGATGATGGCGCTCGTATCCGATTTCGCGCTCGTCCAGAGACTTGGTTATACTCTGGTGAGATTGGAGCAGGGAAATTAAACATTTTTTCATGGGAAATAAACATATCATTGAGAGTACCGTCGGTCGCTTTGAGTGAGATACTGTCGTCCCGCACTTGGACGAGCTGTGACCCATCCGGCAATTTCTCGAATAATCTGAAAAAGGATTGCTCACCTTTCGCAACGATAACAACCGCACCGGAAAAATCCCCGCTATGTATCGTGCCAATGAGTTTGTATCCTGACTGAGCGGCGACCTGGCCATACACCTGATCAATCAAGGAAAGCGGCAGAAAGAAGAGGAGGCAAATCAGAACCAAATTCCTGATTGCTGCATTTTTGATGGTTGCGAAGTGTATCATTGCATAAACTTTCAAAACACTTCCGTGTTCATTCCCTGCTAGCAACGAAGACATGAGAATAGTGATATAGCTTTCCATGGAGCGTTAAAAAAACATGAACGCGTCGGGATCGTTTTATTAAATCTCATTGCTGCATTAGAGCGTAATCTCTGTTCCAACGCCCTCTTTGGTGAAGATCTCAAGCAGCAGAGCGTGGGGAACGCGGCCGTCTATGATGTGGACTTTAACACACCCGGCATCGAGGGCATCGAAGCAGGACTTTGTCTTCGGCAGCATGCCACCGGCTATGATACCACTGGCGACGAGCAATTCCACTTTTTTCTTGTTCAACGTGGGAATGAGTTTATTGTCTTTGTCCAGGATTCCCGTCTGGTCCGTCAAGAGGATTAGTTTTTCTGCCTTGAGCGCTCCTGCAACCGCACCCGCAACAAGATCAGCGTTGATGTTGTAAGTTTCTCCGTGTTCCCCGACCCCGACGGGTGCGATAATGGATATGAATCCGCCCTGATCAAGCGCTGCAATAGCGCCAGGCCTCACTTCAGTCACCTCGCCGACCAAGCCGATGTCGATAATTTCGGTTTCTCCGGTTTCGTCCGATTTTTTGGAGAGTCTTAACTTGCGCGCCTGGATCAATCCGCCATCCTTGCCGGTCAGTCCGACAGCCTTGCCGCCTGACTGATTGATGAGGTTGACGATCTCTTTGTTGACTTTGCCGCCGAGGACCATTTCGACGATATCCATTGTTTCTTCATCAGTCACCCGCTGGCCAGCGACAAAGGTCGGCTTCTTGCCCATCCGTTCCATGGTCCTGCCGATCTGCGGACCGCCGCCATGAACAATCACCGGATTGATCCCGATGTAACGAAGAAGCACGACGTCACGAGCAAAGTCCTGTTTGAGGCCCTCATCGATCATGGCATTGCCGCCGTATTTGATCACGAAAGTCTTGCCCCGGAAGGTCTGGATATAGGGCATGGCCTCGATCAGGATCTTCGCTTTTTCAATCAGTATTTGCATAGAACCTCAGACAAACATGCAAAACCACGGATCAGTGGGTGCGATGGTGCCGAACCACGCGAAACAACTATGGTTCTGTCCGAATCCCAGAAGGATTTTGGTACAAAAAAAGAGTTATAATTTGCATCGATAAAGCACCAAAATTTGGAAGAGAGCATTACTTCGCGATTGCAGGACAGGCTAAGTAGCTCGGGGATAGCGCGTGCACATCGCTCCCTCTCAGTTGTTACCTACCAAGATATTAAATAGTGTGCAAAATTGTACGGGAATCTAAACAGGCCCAATAGCTGCCGCAACCGAGAAAAGCACTGATATATCAGCATGTAACATGTTGTAAAATCCGGATATAGCCAGAATTAAAATGTTGTAACGCGTTGCTCTTTTTTTTCAGTGAAGCGAATCCACGTACGAATTCAGTTCTCGTGGTTAGGATGCTTATAATATATACCTGCTCAAATCCTCGCTCTTCAGCACATCAGCCAGGCGCTCCCTGACGTACGCAGCGTCGATATTGACCTTCGCGCCTTTCTTTTCTGGTGCGTCAAAAGATATCTCATCGAGCAGGCGCTCCATGACGGTATGCAGTCTTCGGGCTCCGATGTTTTCCGTCCGTTCATTTACCTGTGCCGCGATGCCGGCGATTTCCTCGATCGAGTCTCGGGAAAAGTTCAGTTTGATCTCTTCCGTTGCCAGCAGCGCGATCTGCTGTTTGATCAGTGCGTTCTGCGGTTCCGTCAAAATGCGGATGAAGTCTTCCCTCCCGAGCGAATCGAGTTCGACCCGGATAGGAAACCGGCCCTGGAGTTCGGGAATCAGGTCAGACGGCTTGGAGACATGAAAGGCGCCGGCTGCTATGAACAGGACGTGATCGGTCCGGACCGGCCCGTATTTTGTCGTGATTGTCGACCCTTCCACAATCGGCAGAAGGTCGCGCTGAACGCCTTCCCGAGAAACATCGGGACCGTGCGATTCCCGTCCGGCGATTTTGTCGATCTCGTCCAGAAACACGATGCCCGACTGTTCCACACGCTTCAGTGCTTCCCGCGTTACCTTGTCCATGTCGATAAGCTTCGCGGCCTCCTCCTGCACCAGGAAACGCAGGGCATCAGGAACTTTCATTTTGCGACGCTTTGTCTTCTCCGGCAACAGTCCGCCGAGCATGTCCTTGAGGTTCATCTCGATCTCTTCCATGCCGACGTTCGAGACAATGCCGAAAGGCATGACTTTTTCCTTAGTTTCAAGCTCGACCGTGCGGTTATCGAGTTTCCCTTCGCGGAGCTGCTGGCGCAGCTTGTCGCGTGTGGTGGACTGTTGCTCCTGCTGCTCCTGCTGCTCTGCAGTCGGAGTCTCGATCCCGGGCGTTGTCCTGATCGGTGGCAGGAGTACATCGAGGAGATGGTCCTCGGCCATTGCTTCAGCCTTTTCCCGCACTTGTTCGGCCATTTCGGCTTTGACCATGTTGATGCCGATCTCGGTCAGATCACGGACGATAGAATCCACATCCCGTCCCACATAGCCGACTTCGGTAAATTTCGAGGCTTCGATCTTGAGGAACGGGGCCTGGACCAGCTTGGCGAGCCTCCGCGCGATCTCCGTTTTCCCCACGCCCGTGGGGCCGATCATGATGATGTTTTTCGGCAGCACCTCATCGCGAAAATCCTCGGGCAGGCGCTGCCGTCTCCAGCGGTTCCGAAGCGCTATGGCGACTGAGCGTTTTGCCTTATGCTGTCCGATTATATATTTGTCTAATTCTTCGACGGTTTGTCGTGGGGTAAGGGAGTTTTCCAATAAAGCCTCCGGGAAAATCGATAGTTGATAGCCTCATCCAGTAAACGGCATTCGGGGTTGCAGCAAAGAATCGTCTGTGTTGGTGTTTCGAGGGTTCCCCTGTCTCAGAGATCCCGCCTATTAGTATGCCGTGTGCTTTTTTATTACAGTTCTTCTACGGTAATTTCCTTGTTTGTATAAATGCAAATCTCACCAGCGATCTTCATGGCCGCGGTAACGATAGCGCGGGCATCCAACGACGTATGGTCTGCGAGCGCCCGGGCCGCCGCGAGTGCATAAGGGCCGCCCGATCCGATTGCCGCGATACCGTTTTCCGGCTCGATTACGTCTCCATTGCCCGAGAGGATGAATGAACATTCGTTATCCGCAACGATCATAAGTGCTTCGAGCCGGCGAAGCACCCTGTCCGTGCGCCAGTCTTTCGCCAGCTCCACTGCTGCGCGGGTGAGGTTGCCGTGATACTGCTCGAGCTTGGCTTCGAATTTCTCGAAAAGGGTGAAGGCATCGGCGGTTGCACCGGCGAAGCCGGCAAGAACCTTGTCATTATACATCTTGCGCACTTTTTTTGCGTTGTGCTTCATCACTGTTGCGCCAACGGTGACCTGTCCGTCTCCGCCGATGACGGTCTTGCCGTTCCGGTGTACGGCCAGGATTGTGGTAGCATGCATGGAATTGTCGTCACTCATGGGCATCCTTATCTCCGTTGTGAGAAATCCTTTCCTGAGACACTTACGTCTTGCCCCCTGCTTTCCTCGCTCGTGGATGGGCCTTATCGTAAACATCCATCAGCGAATCGAGGTTGAGGTGCGTATAACGCTGGGTGGTCGAAAGACTAGCATGCCCCAGCAGTTCTTGGATGGCGCGAAGGTCAGCACCGGACTCGAGCAGGTGAGTGGCAAAGCTGTGCCTGAGCGTGTGCGGGCTTGCCTTCTGCGCTATCCCCAGCTTTTTTCTGTAATTTTCTAAAATACGCTGAACTGTGCGAGCTGTCAAGCGTTTTCCTGAAGGACCGGTAAAGACGGCATGCTCATATAAACTGCTTGTTCTCCCGCCAAGATATGCGTTTATTGCGTCGAGTGCCCGGTGCCCGATGGGCACGATCCGCTCTTTTCTGCCCTTGCCCCGGATGCGGACGAGGCCGTCGCTGGTGTCAATATCGTCGCGATTCATGCCTATGAGTTCGCTGGCGCGGATGCCGGTGGAATAGAGCGTTTCAAGCACTGCCAGGTCCCTCAGGATCGTGCCGCGATTGTCATTGTTTTTATGGCGTGGAGCCTCCATCAGACGTTGAGCATCATCGGCGGTGAGTACGGCAGGGAGACGTTTTTCCCGGCGAGGCGTGCTCATGATCCGGGCGGGGTTGTTTGCGAGGACTCCTTCCCGGTTCAGATATTTATAAAATGCCCTGATTGCTGAAAGTTTCCTCGCAATAGAGATTTTCTTTATATTCAGTTTCATGAGATGGGCCAGGAATTCTCGCAGCATCTGGTGATCCACTTGGTCGAGGGCCTTATCGCCAAGAAAATTGTCGAACTGCTCCAGGTCGGAAAGGTAGCTCCGTTCCGTGTTGGAGGAGACTCCTCGTTCATTCCTGAGATAGGAAATGAAGTCAAAGATATTCTTCCGCATGACGGTACTTTAGCGTATGTGGCGGTATTTTGCAAGGGAGGAAGTGCTGTCAGAAGTTAAACGAGGAGAAAAGCTGTCCAATGACGCCGTAAAACCCCGGTCTTCGGGCTGAGACGGATTTGGAAGTGCCGGGATAAACTTGTATAGAGTTGGGAGTGGAAGTCTCTCATCTGAGAAGATATGCTGATCCATCATGGCCCCGTGTCATGAACGGCCAATCGTGATTGTATGTGAAGCGTTGAACGGGAAGCACAGGCCAGCCAGAGCTCCGTTATCATCCAGACCGGAGCCTACGGCGTATGTCCATGGGACCGGCATCATAACTACAACGCTATCAGCCAGTTGATGTTTTACCGGGTGGAGCTGAAGAATCTTTGTGTGTCATGGACACTTTATGCTTGGAAAAGAGCTCGATATCATCCGCTGTGAAAGTTGAATATAGGATTTGCAATGGAAGGCCAAGTGCAATAATCTTTACATGTACGCTGTTGAACAGTCTGACATCGACGGAGTGCTAAAAGGGGCCGAACAAAATGGAGTGTTGCCCACGCTGTGGGGGGAGGTTCTGAAGGGAAGGCTGATGGCCAAGAGGAATTCTATAAAGGCGCTGCGGTTTGCAATGAGAGACAGGGGGCATGCGTCGACGTTTTTTGCAGGATGAGCGAAGCAGATGGCATGGGGAAACCCAAACGATAAGTTTGCGCGAATTACCCGAGGAAAGCGGCGAGTGAAGTGATTCTTGCATGGGTCCGTGCGGGGGGCGTCTGACTACGGACGTCTCTACCGCGATCACTCGTGTCGGCTATGCCGTTTTTTCATTAATTGGTTCGGATTCAGTTTTTGGCTCTTCCTTGTATCCGCATTCCTTGTTTAGGCAAGCTATGTAAGGACCTGTCTTTTTGGAATACTTTTCAACAAGGAAAGGAGCATTACATTGGGGACAGGCACGCTGGATAGGTTTGTACCATATGGCATATTTGCAGGCTGGGTAATTAGCGCAGGAGTAAAACATCTTGCCGAAACGCGAGCGTCGCTCCACGATATTGCCGCCATCCTCCGGACAGGTCACGCCTGTTGACATCCCCTGGGTGTGGTTGCAATCGGGATAACGGGAACAAGCCAGAAACTTTCCAAATCGTCCGCGCTTAACGATCATGCCGGAACCGCACTTCGGGCATTTCTCATCAGTGGTTTCCTCGGGCGCACTTTCTACTCCGCCGCCCTCGGTGCGAACAAAGGGCTTGGCGTTCTTGCATTCGGGATACCCACTGCAGGCAAGGAATTGACCGTTCCTGCCCCACTTGATGACCATTGGCTTCCCGCATTTTTCGCAATTGATATCCGTTGGCGTTAACTCAGCTTTGAAGTCTTTCATTTCAGCCTGAGCTTTTTCAAGGCTTTCACTGAAGGGCCGGTAAAAGTCCCTGACTGCATCCACCCAGGGCATCTCGCCTTCTTCTATCTTGTCGAGTTCACCCTCCATTTTGGCAGTGAACTCGACGTCCATAACGACCGGGAAATGGCTTACCAGCAGGTTGCTCACAAGTATGCCGAGTTCGGTGGGACGGAACTTGTTTTCCACTTTGTTCACGTAATCCCGCTCCTGGATGGTTGAAATGATCGCAGCGTATGTGCTCGGCCGGCCAATGCCATTTTCCTCAAGAGTTTTCACGAGCAAAGCTTCGGAAAAACGCGGTGGCGGCTGGGTGAAGTGCTGTTTGGGATCTAGTTTAATGAGCGTGATCTGGTCACCTTCGGTCAAGGGGGGCAGGACCGCTTCGTCGTTATCTTCATCAGGAACGGCATCCTCCGCTTTTTCTTCCATGTACACTGCCATGAAACCGCGGAATTTTACAATCGACCCTGTGGCGCGGAAGGTATAGTCACCAGCCTTGATGTCCACCGATGTTTGATCGATGATCGCGGGATTCATCTGGCTCGCCACGAAGCGGTTCCAGATCAGCTTGTAGAGCTTGTACTGGTCGTTCTCCAGATATTGCTTGATTGCATCGGGCTCACGAAGCACCGACGTGGGGCGGATTGCCTCGTGTGCTTCCTGCGCCGACTTTGCGCTTGCATAGACGGGCGGCTTTTCGGGGACATAATCTCTGCCATATTTCCCGGCAATGAATTCCCGCGCCTCGTCCTGGGCTTCATTGCCGATGCGGGTAGAGTCCGTTCTCATGTAGGTGATAAGACCGACGGCGCCTTCCTTGCCCACATCCACACCTTCATACAAGGACTGGGCGATGCCCATGGTCCGCTTTGCGGTAAATCCCAGTTTGCGGCCTGCCTCCTGTTGGAGTTTGCTCGTCGTAAAAGGCGGAACCGGGTTGCGTCTGCGCTCCTTCTTGTCCACCTTGGCGACGGCATATGTCTTATTCTGAAGTTGGGCGAGGACCTGCTGCACTTCCTCATTGTTTTTGATCTTGAGTTTCTCTTCGTCTTTTTTGATGAGTTTCGCTTCGAACTGCGGAGGAAGCCTCCCTTCGAGCAGCGCGGTGAGTGACCAGAATTCCTCGGGAACAAAAGCCTTGATTTCATCTTCGCGTTCACAGATGAGGCGGAGCGCAACAGATTGAACGCGACCAGCGGAAAGACCCCGGCGCACCTTCTGCCATAGGATAGGACTGATCTGGTATCCCACAAGCCGATCGAGTACGCGTCGCGCCTGCTGTGCATCGACTTTGTTGATGTCGATTTTCCCCGGATGTTCAATCGCCAGCAGGACGGCTTTTTTGGTGATCTCGTTGAACAGAACGCGGTAGATTTCCTGCGTCTTAGTACTGCCAGAAATGGTTTCTGCAACGTGGTAGGCTATGGCCTCGCCCTCACGGTCGGGGTCGGTTGCGATCAAAATGCGGTCAGCTTTCCTTGCCGCTGCTTTTAGCTCCTTGACTACTGGCGCCTTACCCTTGATCTGGATGTACTTAGGCTCAAAGTTGTTTTCAATGTCGACGCCAAGCTTGCTTTTGGGCAGGTCCATGATATGTCCCACCGAAGCTTTGACCGTGAAGTCCTTGCCGAGATATTTGGCAATAGTCTTTGCTTTGGCAGGCGATTCAACGATGACAAGTGATTTCATGTTACAGACCTCATAGTACTACCAGGACGCCGAGTAAAAAATGGGGAATCCTTTGTTAAAAATTTCTGCTGTCCTCGACAATGCCCGGTTAATTCCAAGAGGTTTTCCTGATGCGGCGGCCAAACGCGGGAGGATTTGCTTCCTGGTCCTGATAATTGGTGAACAGCGTAAATGCTATGAGCGATTTGATGTGTTCCAGCCCGATCCGTTCCGGATAGACGGCCATGGCCCGGTCCAGCAATTCTTCCCGTTGGTCCTCTGAGACGATGCCGAGGCATGTCAGCTTGGTGATAAATCCGAATGCTTCGATCGCGAAACGGTCACGTTCTTCCCGGTTCATGGTTCTCATGCTTACAGGAGTGCGCTGTCCCGCGAATAAATTATCCGATTCCTTCTGGACCATCGTCTGCATGAGGGTAAGCGCAGCGTCTGCCTCTTGTAAAATGCAGCCATTGTTCAGGAGCGCCTCCATGATCTTGCCTTCTTCATCAAAGAGCTGTTGTTTGTCTTGTATCTGGTCCGCGATAAACGAAAACAGGGTCATCATCCGTTCGTCCAAGAAAATTTCCTCCGTATTGAAGCTGCGGAATTATCCGTTTCCCAAGGGGAAAGCCTTCTCTCTTTTCGGAGTTATCGGATTTTCGCTGCTCCTTTTGCCAATCGTCAGACGTTTCATTTGACATCATCCCTGGGCTGACGGCCGGGGATGATGTCATCCAGAAGAGAACTGAATAGTTTTATTTACCATGAACCCGTCCGATGCACAAGTGACCTTCCGCATTCAAGGTCTGAAATTATACAGCGTCGAGGGATATAGTCAAGTTTTATTTTGCAGTCGGACTTTGATTGTGCTATTCTAGCCGAATAATTACAACGACGTAGCAAGAGCGTTTGCCTTGCACCGGGAGTGGTTTCACTGATACAAATAAAAGGGGCAATGATGATGCAGAACCTGATTACCACCGTTCTCATCGATTTTGGCGGGGTCCTTGCCGAGGAAGGTTTCCTTGAGGGTCTGCGGACTCTCGGAGAGAAGAATGGGCTTGATCCCGATGAGTTTTTCAAAACTGCGGACTCCCTGATATACGAAACGGGGTACCTCACCGGAAAAGCTGATGAAGCCTTTTTTTGGAACGCCATTAGAAAAAGGACCGGAATCAGAGGTGCTGATCAGGATCTTCGTGCGGAAATCCTTGACCGGTTTGCTCTCAGGCCGGATATGCTGGATCTGGTGGATTCTCTCCGGGGCATGGGAAATATCGTGGCCATGCTAAGCGACCAGACGAACTGGCTTGAGGAAATTGACGGGTCAACGGCATTGTTCCAGCATTTCGACCGCGTATTCAATTCCTACAGAATGAAGAAAAGCAAACGTGATGCTTCATTGTTTAATGAGGTATGCGGTCTGCTCGGCGTTGAACCGCGACAGGTGCTTTTTGTCGATGATAACATGAATCACATCTTAAGAGCGCAGGGGCGGGGCCTTCGTACTATTCACTTTGTGAGCGTCGAGGATTTCAAGAATCAATTGAAGAATTATTTTCCCGGCTTGGGAGTTGTGAGAGATATTTTGGGGTAATAAACCCTGCAGGAAATCTCCGGGATGTTGACATCCTTCCCGGCCGGAAGACCGAGGTTTTACGGTATCAGATAATAAGGGGAATTTATGAACGTAATTGCGTTTAACGGTAGCCCGAGGCGGGAAGGAAACACCGACATTCTGCTCGCAGAAGCAGTTCGGGGAGTAAAGGAGCGTGGCGGATCAGCGACAGTTTATCAGCTCAGTTCCCTAAACCTCAAGGCCTGTATGAATTGCGGCCACTGCGACGATACGGCCCGCTGCGTCATCAAGGACGACATGCAAGAGATTCATAAAAGCATCCGCAGCGCCGACAGGATCATTGTGGCTTCTCCGATATTTTTTTTCGGGGTAAGCGCGCAGACCAAGATCATGATCGATCGGTGCCAGACCTTTTGGGCTGAGAAGTATGTACATAAAAACCCGATTGCACCCGGACCTTTTGGAAGAAAGGGTTTGCTCCTGCTCGTCGGAGGGATGAAACGAAACGACAAAAATGTCGGGTTTGAATGCTCCGAGGCGAGTGTTCGCGCGTTTTTCAGGACGGTGAATATCCAGGAGCATGTGACTCTTGCTTTCGATAGCATTGATGAAAAGGGAGCGATTACCGGACATCCTACGGCCCTGAGCGATGCATATGAGGCAGGGAAGACGCTCGTGGGGAAAATTCCGGAAGGCAGCAGTTAGAAGCAGGTATAATGGCAGGATAAGGGAATGTTGCCGGTGGCATCAAAGCCCCAGTGCTTTTTTTGCCAGCTCTACCAGCCCGAAAACCTTCAGGTCGACCATTGTACCTTTCGTCTGTGAGTCCCTGAGATATTCATGGGCATGCCCGATCGGCACCTCGATTACATCGATGATTTCGTTGTCGTCTCCACCGTTCTTCCCGACATGTTCGAGCTCGGTACACAGATAGGCGCGAAGCGCCTCGGTCGAGGCGCCGGTAGATATAGGACCTTCAGCGAGAAACGAGAGTTTGCCCGCTGTCCATCCTGTTTCTTCGACCAGCTCGCGAGCAGCAGCTGTTTCCATTGTTTCTCCGGGCTCAACGAGCCCAGCCGGAAGTTCAACGACCTCGCGGCCGATGGGAGGACGAAACTGTTTTTCCAGAATGACGTTCCCGGCGGGTGTTATCGCAACCATAACGACAATTCCGCCGATGCCCAGGCGTTCAAGCGCCTCCCATGTCCGTACAACCCCCCGCGCATCACGGTAGGTGATCTCCACGGCGCTCATGAACTTTCCCTGCCAGACAACTTTTTTGCTTAAAATTTCCATAAGAGATGAGAGTTTAGGAGACAGCAGATGGTTAGCAGGGGACAGCAGAATAGTCTATCGGAGGTAATTTTATTTACCCTGCCTCCTCTGCTGCCTTCTCACAGCCACTTCTTTAAATCCAGCGTCAGCGCCGCGGGGATGATCGTATCCACAGCGCGAAGACGCTTCCGCCCGGCTTTCCTAAACATGGCCCGCTGCATTTGCTTTTCCTCATCATAATGATCGTAGATGGGAAAATCCTCTTCAGGTATGTCCTTCTTGAAATAGCCGCAGCCTTCCAGCCGTACCGCGCGTCGGGGCCCGCGAATCGTAGGACCGAAGATCCTGCAAATGTGCGGCCGCTGGTCATAGATCAGGCATGCGCCGTTTTCGTCGAGTGCCGGGCAAGCCATTTTTGCCGATCGTCGAGAAATCGCATCAATGGCAGGTAGGGATTTGAGCAGGGGATCTTTCCGCGAAAAGGCTTTTTTCTTCTCCAGGATGTCAAGCTGCGCATTCGCTTTCGCGATCACCCGCTTCCGGATGTCTGAGGGAACGTTTTTCAGTGTGGCCCGAAGGTGAATAGCGTCGAGCAGCGTAATGTCGAAGAAGCCGACGGAACAGCATTCGTTGCAACCCCGTTTGCAGCCAACGCCATATTTTTTCGTGGCCTCGCGGTATTTCTCGCTGGTTTTTTCAAGAAACTTTGCATATTTTTTTACTGTGCGATGCATGCGATTGACACCTTTCCTGGACAGGGAAAATGAAAACGTAGTGGATTATACGTGTCTGACAGGCTGTTTGTCAATAATTTGATGGAGGGATTGTAAACCGCGCATCACGTGTCGGAAGACGTTGAAAGGAGATCGCATTTCAACTGATAGGAGCAACGTGTCATGTTTGTAAAGCAGGAGACGCAATGGCATAACGTCTCAACAATTTAGTGGTATAGGCCTCTTCTTGCTAGCACCAGCACAAAAGCCCGACTCATTGCTGCGGCTCGGGCTTTTGGTGGTGCAGGCGGGGAATAACAATTTTAAAAACAATCAAATCATTTGCCGTCAGGAGGTCCTCCCGGACCATTGCCCATTTGTCCATGTCCTGCGCCGGCTCTTTCACGGGCGCGGGCGATCATTTCCCGTATCTCATGTTGAAATTCCTGCTGGAAGAGCACGTACCGCGCCTCTTGCTCGGTTGTAAGTATGTCCTTCAGGCCGTTCAGTTCCTTGTCTCTAATCTCATCCATAGCACGACGGCTTTTCACTAACCTGTCGAGGGATGCCTTCAGGCTCTGTTCATCGGGCTTCGAGGTTTTCAGTGTACGTCGTAATTCTCTCATGATCATCATCTGGTCTCGGGCTATGCCCATGCGTTGCTGATCCATCGAGCCGAGAAATGCTGCCAGTTTTGCACTGGTTGCCGCGTCGAGGTTCAATACTCCGGTCAGCCTCCAGATCCTGACCGCATCAATTTTTCTTCTGACTTCCTCGCGTTTTTCATCGGAAAGTGCGCCACCACGTGCGCCTGGATTGCCGTATCCCGCACTGTCGTCGAAAAAGCTTCCAGGAGGGGCCTGCTGAGCAAACGAGGTTGCTGCTGCACCAAGCATCAGGGCCGCTGCGGTCAAGAGCGCCTTGATTCTCAATTTTATCGTCATTAGCCCTCCTCTTTCCATTGCTTGATCTTGTTTTCAAGATGCTCTATTTCCTGTGCATTCAAATCGGAAAGCTCTTCGTTTATGTCAGCATCAAAAACACCGTCGGTCGGCGAATGCGCCAGTTCTTCGGACAATTGGGTGTTGGCCCAGGCTGCTGCAGTTTCCAGCTCCTCGGGATTGAGTGCTCCATCCATTGGGTTGCCAGCAGCCATGAGTTCATCAGAAAACTCAGATCGGTCCGAGAGGGCAGTGTCCTGCTCTTTCTTCTGCTGGCGGATGGGGAACCAGGCGAGGATCACCACAATGCCTATGGCTGCAGCGGCCGCAGCCAGACGATAGGTTGTGAGCAGACTCCATATCCGGGCGGGGTCGAAGGCCCGTTTTCGAGTCTTCTCTTCCTGAACAGCGTGGAAAACGCGCCCCGGCATCGCGGCCCAGAATGCCTCTCCCGGATCGGGGACTCCGTCTTCTGACAACGCCCGAAGAAGGGCCACTTCCCCGCGGCAGTCCTCGCACGAGTCAAGATGCTGTTCTATCCGAAGAAGCTCCTGCATCTCGAGAACCTGTTCCCGATAGGCGGGAAGGAGATCTTGTATGGTTTTGTCTTTACACGACATCGGCTTGACCTTTAACTATTTCTTCCTTGCTTAAGGAAATACCTACTTTTTTCGAATCCGCGCCAAAACAGCGATCCGTTACGTATCCTTCTCGGGACCACCGTCTCCGTCTCCGGCCTGTTCCTTTCGCTCCTGGTCACCAATGATGGTCTTCAGCCTTTGAACTGCATGATGGTAATTCGCTTTGGCGGTTCCAACGGAGCATTTCATGATCGAAGCGATTTCCTCGAACTTTTTCCCTTCCTGCGTTCTCAGCATCAGCGTTATCCGCTGTTTCTGTGGAAGCTCCCCGAGGGCCTTTCGCAGAATTAGCCTGCTCTCGTTATGGATCAGCGTCTCAAGAGTGCGGGGGCTTCTCTTGATGACAACATCATCAATATTCACATACGCCACGCGAGCCCGATCGCGATACATGTTTTTCGCAAGGTTGATCGCAATCTGATAGAGCCAGGTCTTGAAGCTCGACCGTCGCTCAAAAGAACCCAGACCGGTAAAGGCCTTGACAAAGGTCTTTTGCAGGATGTCAGCGGCATCGTCATGGTTGCTCACCATACGATAGAGAAGGGAATAGAGCGGTTTTTGATACTTCAGGACCAGCTCATCGAATGCTTCCCGTTCACCTGCTTCGCTCCTGGCAATCAGATTTAGATCTTCATCCATAAATAGTGAGCTATATTTTATGACACGCGCCAGGGGAAAAGGTTGAATATTACCATGACGCCGTTGCGGCATGTACCGCCGCCATTTCTTCTTTGTTTACGTCACGGTGGAGGCAGTCGCGGTTTCTACCGGACCTTTCGCATGGTACAAGGCGTCATCAGCCAAGATTACAAAGTCGGCAACGTTCTTTATGTCTTCAAGTAAGGAACCAATGCCGAGGCTTACCGTTGTCCGGAGTTTCCCCTTGGATAACGTTCCTGAAACCGCAGTATTTTATTTCCATATTAGGACGGCAGCCGAAAAGCGCCGCAGCTTCATGCGACGTAATACCATGGCGATCAACGTAATTAAATTTCCTATGATCGTGGTGAAAGCAGGATTGACCGGGAACACGGAAACGCCCTGTTTTGCCGCTTGTACCGTACAGGATCAGACCAGGGATCAGGATATTATTTCAAATCTTCCTTCTCCTGTTTAGTTCTTCTTCAACGTATTTCCTATAGAGGACGTCCCACTCCCGGCTGCCTTCGGGAACCCGGCGCGACAGAGATTGAATTGTCCGCCGTGCGGCTGTGTCCGCTTCGTCTTCGAATTGAAGTTCCGCGGTGATGGTCCGCTTGATTTCGCGGAGCATCCGTTCCTCGGCCTGGAGCACGTCGACATTACGGTCCTGAACCAGCTTGTCCAGTATCAGGTGCGATAGGTGGGATATTCGGTCTTCGCTTAAGCGCATGGTGATTGATTCATTCCGTTTTAATCGTTTGTTATTCGGGCTTACTCGGGAGACCGCCCGGCATTTAAGGTTTGCGTATTTAAAGTACGATACCCCGGTCCTTCGCGAGTTTCTGCTTGGTCATTTCGAACACCTTGCGATAGTCCATCTGACCTTGCGCAATCTCGGCTTCATGCGCCGCAAGCAGTTTTTCAACGTCCTTGTTGAGGTTGTCTTCCACAACCATGTCCGCAGTGATCACATCCGCAATCTTCGCGGAGATGGAATTTTTCGGCGTCTCGTAATCTGCCAGCCCCTTCTTCTCCAGGTTCGCTGCGATCGCGTCGGCGATATGTTTGATCATTTCCTTTGGAAGACGCATCAGAAGACCTCGGTGGCATTATAACAGAAAAGGAGGAAAAAAGGAGGGAAAAAAGGAGGGGGAAAAGGGACCTCCCTGTGATTTGACGCAGATGCTTTCGTATCAAAATGCCAGGTGTCGTTGTCCGGCATTATGTTGAGGGATGGGCTTGAAATCGATAGGTCAAAGGTTCTGTTGTCAGAAGCAATGAAAGGGAGAAAATGTCTCTTTTGACCTGATTCCTTATATTTTCCCGACTGTCCCACGCACTTTGCGTACATCCGCCCATATGTCCACGATACCCAAAGCAATGACAAAAACTATAGCAGGCAGCGCTAGGATGAGGAGGATGAGGAGGCCCCGAACGAATGGCTTGACCCGTCCTTTTCTCAGATAGAAGTCCACGATGGCGGTTCCCTGGGCGAGATAAATGACAGCAAAAATGATCGATAGGTTCCAGCCAATAAGCCGGAATGTCTCGTTGGGCATAACAACGAGCGCCAGGCCGGCTATGAGGCCCCATACCCATTCATCAGGCGCGAACCATAATACAAAAGAAGGCTGAACACCGGGCAGTGATCCCTGTTTTCGCACGATGGCGGCCCTTGCTATGCCGTAACAGCATGCTGCTTGAATGACTGACGTGGAGACGGCGATGCCCGGCATGAGTTGAACAAGATAACGGATAAATTTATCGGGGATTGCGGTAACCATGGCTGCCATTTCTGTTAATCCCGCAGTAGTATATAATTTTGCTGCTTCGGCAACGCTTGCACGCAAATAGGTATCCACGGTAGTAACGGGGTTTTTGCCGATCCTGATGAAATAGAAGGAAAGGATGGCCCCGATAACGACCACGGGAAGAAATCCGCCGAGAAGAGCGATCTGCTCAGTTTTCAGATCTTTGCGCATGCCTTCGGCCACTCCGAAAGCCATAAGACCGAATCCGAACAGATAAATCGCCGCTGCCTGCCATCCCCCGAGCAGTAACGCTATCACGCTTGCTGCGGACAGGACTGTAAGGCCTTCCCGTCTGCCGTTCCGGGCCCATGCGATGATAACTGGCACGGGCGTGAAAAGAACCAGCACCTGTCCGACAAAGGGAATAATAAAACCCGCCGCATAGAGCCCTACGGTCTGTATGGTCGCAAAAAATATTGCTCGGAAGTCCACGATCTACTCCAAAAAGGGAAGGGGAAACCCGGGTCGCTTTGCATTGACCGATGAGTTTCCCCCTCGTATGCTAGATTATCATCCACGACGTAAATCCTCGGCCTTCAAGCCGGGGAGAATGTGAAGTGGAAGAGCGCGCCGCCAGAGCCGGTCTATTTTTCACCGGCAAAGGGGACGAGCGCGATGTTTCTGCACCGCTGTACCGCCACGGTGACTTCCCGCTGATGCCGGGCGCAATTGCCTGAGATGCGTCTCGGCAGGATTTTGCCACGTTCGGTAATGAAGAATCGTAGTGTTTTGACATCCTTGTAATCGATGAAGGGTGTTTTATCTACGCAGAAGCGGCAAACTTTCTTGCGGATCTGGAACCGCCTCCGTTTGTCGCCGCCTGCGCGAGGACCACGATCATCTCTGTCGCCCCTGCTTCGTGAATCAGGTCCTCTGTCCGATGATCTCGAAGGACCAGACGGCCTTGCTTTAAACTCTGCCATAATAGTTTACTCCTCTTGGAATTATTGGATATGCCCATGATGAGCGGTGCCCATCAAAACGGGATTTCCCCCTCGTCCACCGGCGTCTCAGGAGCGAGTGTGGCATGGCCCTGTCCCTGACCGCCGCCTGACGGGCGTTTCGGCATAAAGTTGACGGACTGGGCAACGACTTCGAGCTTTGTCCGCTTCTGTCCCTCTTCGGTTTCCCAGCGCCGCTGCTGGAGCCTGCCGTCAATCAGGACGGAGTCACCCTTGTTGATGTACTGTCCGCAGGATTCGGCCTGCTTTCCGAAGACAACGATGTCTATGTAGCTCACTTCTTCCTTAGTCTCGTCACCCTGTTTGTATTTGCGGTTGACGGCGATGGCAAAACTCGCCACCGCAATACCGTTTGGAGTGTAACGGACTTCGGGATCGCGGGTGAGATTTCCCATCAGGATTACTTTATTAAAACTCGTCATGGTGAGACCTCATGTTCCCGATCGTGTCCTCGGCACCGGGTCGGTGGAGTTCTTTCGGGAGGTTGTCCCTTGTGGTTATCGTTACGCTTGAGCCTGACCAGCCTCTGCTGCCTTGTCGGCGTCTTTCTTCTTTGGTTTCGGAGCTGGCTTGGTGCGCAGTTCTTTCACCAGCTTAACGGTCAAGAATTTGATGACCGCATCGGTCATCTTATACGTACGCTCTAGTTCGATCACGGCCGCAGGCGCGGCATTGAATTGGAAATACGCATAGTGGCCGCGCTTCTGTTTTTTGATCTCGTAGGCCAGCTTTTTCTTGCCCCAATCCTCGAACTTTAGCATTTCGCCGCCCTGCTTCGTAACGACTTCCTGCATCTTCTTGATGATGCCGGCAGTCTCTTCGTCCGTGAGGTTGGCGTTGATGATGAAAATCGACTCATAAATAGGCATGAATGTTTCTCTCCTTATGGGTTATAGCCCCCCGCATACTCGCGAGGGGCAAGGAGTAATCCCGCTTTCGTGGCGCAACTTGCTTCTGCGGAAGGGGAATCGACCTTACTCTTTTTTGGAATTAGAACATTATCACAGACAGGCTGAGAAATCAAGCCTTTTCTCGGGTTTTTTGACTCTTCCTCGTTTTAACTTGCAATTGCCTGTAGCTTGCTACAGGGTCACCGCATAGAGGGAAGAGTTTGAGAAACCGCAGGTTTCTCAAAAGATAATCGTCTTCCTTTTTATAGATACCCCGCAGCTTGCTGCGGTGCGGTTATTACACCCGTACTTCTGTGCGGTGAGCTTCAGTGTTCCGAAAGATTTTTACAGCAGATGTGGCTATCATCTCCGCTGCCTCTGTGAACAGAATCAGCAGTGGCTGCCAGCAGCAACGGTGCCCATCTCGGGAACCTACGGCGTTCAAGCTGGAGGATGCCAGCAGGGCGTAAAGATTAGCCCGTCCAAGGTGAATTGCCCTGTCCGCAGAGCCAAATGGGCCGTAAAGGTGATATTCGACATTGCTATCCCCTTGCCCGAACAAGACTATGGAAAACATTGGTTTTTTTTGCCAGCTTCTACCTTTTTCATCGAGGATTTCATGTTGCTGCCAGCATTTTTTATTGACAAAGGACGCATACTGTTTTATTATCAAATTTACTTTTAAATTACACGGTTAGAAGAAGAAATCCTTTGAAAAGGAAAGGGTTAGAGATGCGCGAGCAGTTCGGCAGGATCAAGAGACTGCCGCCTTATGTTTTTGCGATTGTCAACACAATGAAAATTGAAGCCCGCAGACGGGGTGAGGACATCATCGATCTCGGCATGGGCAATCCTGATCAGGGGACCCCACAGCATATTGTTGATAAATTGATTGAGGCAGCCCAAAATCCGAAGAACCACCGCTATTCCGCGTCCAAGGGCATCACTAAATTACGTGCCGCGGTCTGTGACTGGTACAAACGCCGATTTGATGTTGATCTTGACCCTGAAACGGAAGCGGTCGTAACAATCGGGTCCAAGGAAGGGTTGTCCCACTTGGCGCTTGCCACGGTCGAGCCGGGCGATGTGGTGCTAACTACGACGCCGGCCTACCCTATTCATCCCTATGCCGTGATTATCGCCGGCGGCGAGGTGCGATCCATTCCGCTCGGGAAGGACAGAGACTTTCTGTCCGACATGCAGGAAGCTTATAAGAACACTTGGCCGCGGCCCAAAATGCTGATCATCAATTTTCCGAACAATCCTACGACTGCGGTTGCGGATTTGGCGTTCTTCCAGGGGATTGCGGATTTTGCTCGGGAAAATGACATGATTGTGGTCCATGACCTGGCCTACGCTGACCTGAATTTCGACGGATACCGGGCGCCAAGCTTTCTCCAGGCAAAAGGTGCGAAGGATGTCGGCGTGGAATTCTTCAGTCTCACCAAGAGCTATAATATGGCAGGCTGGCGCGTGGGATTCTGCTGCGGCAACAGGGAGGTTGTCGGCGCCCTGATCAAGATCAAGAGCTACCTGGATTACGGCATGTTCCAGCCCATTCAGATTGCATCGATCATTGCTCTCAACGGGCCCCAGGAGTGCGTAAAGGAAATATCGGACATGTACCAGTCCCGCCGGGATGTCCTCATCGATGGGCTGGAAAAGGGGGGTTGGAGAATAGAGAAACCCAAGGCCACCATGTTCGTCTGGGCCGAGATTCCCGAGCCGTTCAGGAAAATGGGGTCCCTTGAATTTTCGAAATATCTCATTAAAGAAGCAAAAGTCGCCGTATCACCGGGCGTCGGATTCGGCGAGTACGGCGACGGCTATGTGCGGTTCGCGCTCATTGAAAACGAACACCGCCTGCGCCAGTCGGCAAAAGGTATCAAACAGGCCTTAAGTAAATAACAGGTGCATGGGACAGGGGGCAAGGGTCGCAGATAGGCATTATTCATGGTCACGAACCCTTGACTCGTGACCCGAACTTGAACGGGGAAAGCATGATTTTGAATAAACCAATCAACGTTGGCATCATCGGATTCGGCATCGTGGGTGCGGGAACGGCCCGAATCCTTGTAGAGAATGCGGAGATTATCCGGAGAAGGCTTGGCGCGCCTGTTGTGTTGAAAGCAATATCTGATCTCGACATCAAGCGCGACCGTGGTATCAAGCTCGATGGCGTGAAGCTTACGACCCGTGCACAGGATATTTTCACTGATCCCGAGATAGACATCGTTGTAGAACTCATCGGAGGATATAAGCCCGCCAGGGAGTTCATTCTCGAAGCGATCAGGAATAAAAAACACGTGGTGACCGCGAATAAGGCGCTCCTTGCAGTTCACGGCGAGGAAATCTACACTGCCGCGGAAAAGGCAGGCGTGACGCTGGGATATGAAGCATCGGTGGCCGGAGGAATTCCTATCCTGGCTGCTGTCAGGAGCGGACTTGCTGCAAACAACATTAAGTCCATTTATGGAATCGTAAATGGGACCTGCAATTACATCCTGACGCTCATGACGAACGAAGGAAGGAAGTTCGACGAGGTGTTGAAGGAGGCCCAGGCCAAGGGCTATGCCGAGGCGGACCCGTCCTTCGACATCGAAGGCATCGACTCGGCGCACAAACTGGCTGTTCTTGCCATGCTCGTTTTCGGCACGCCAGTCAAATTTGAGGACATCTATACGGAAGGCATCTCACAGATCACACCGCTCGATATCGATTTCGCACGGGACTTGGGCTACAAGATCAAGCTCCTGGCAATCACCAAAATAGTCGATGGCGAGATCGAAGCGAGGGTGCATCCGACGATGCTGCCGGAGAACTATCCCATTGCCACCGTCGATGGAGTATTTAACGCGCTTGCAGTTGTGGGCGACGCGGTGGGATCTACCATGTTCTACGGTCGGGGCGCGGGAGACTTGCCTACAGGCAGTGCCGTGGTGAGTGATATCATTGAGATCGGGAGGGACATTCTCGCTGGCTGCGCCAACCGGGCGCCTGTGACGGCGTTCCGGGATCGGAAACAGCTTGCCATCAGAAAGATGGACCACATAATGTCGTGCTATTATCTCCGGTTCTCGGCGCTCGATAAACCGGGTGTGCTGTCTCGGATCACTGGAGTGCTCGGAAAGAATAATATTAGCATCTCATCGATGATACAGAAGGGACGCCAGGTGGATGAGGCCGTTCCAATCGTGATGATGACTCATGATGCTGTAGAGCTGGATGTCCGCAAGGCGCTGGATGAAATCAAGACCTTGGACTGTGTCGCCGGAACGGCGGTCGTCATCAGAGTGGAAGAGGGAAAGCAGGGATGACATTATGAGCGAAGAGATCAAAGCTGACACAATGATCGATATAAAGGGGCAGGTCTGTCCCTACACCTTTGTCCGATCAAAACTGACTATTGAAAAAATGAAACTCGGCGAGGTGCTCGAAATCGTGACCGACCACAAACCTGCGTCGGAGAATGTCCCCAGGAGCATGGAGAATGAGGGACAGAAGGTCTTGAAAATAGACCAGACCGGGGAAAAAGAGTGGCACATCTTTGTTCGCAAGGACAAAGAGAAGAAAAAATAAGATTGTTACAAGCACGGCTGAATGCGGATTAAGAGACAAACTGTGGAAGGGGTTTTTTACCGTATGTATCCCTCTGTTTCTGAAGCGCAGGGAGCCGTGGTTATGGATATGGGTTACTATGGACTTTACCGAAGATCAAATACTGCGTTACAGCAGGCATATCCTGCTCCCTGAAGTAGGTGGCGATGGGCAGGAGAAACTCCTGCAGGCAAAGGTTGTGCTGGTGGGGGCTGGCGGCCTCGGTTCACCGGTTGGATACTATCTTGCCGCGGCAGGAGTCGGGACCATTGGTGTGATAGACAACGACCGCGTGGAGATGTCGAACCTACAGCGCCAGATCGCTCACAACACGAGCAGACTCGGGATGTCCAAGGCCGATTCCGCGAAAGAGACGTATGAGACGTTGAACCACGATGTGAAGGTTATTACGCACAAAGAGCGGCTGTCGTCAAAGAACATTTTGGACATCATCCGGGACTACGAAATTGTAGTGGACGGGAGCGATAACTTTCCCACTCGCTACCTCGTGAACGACGCCTGCGTGATGCTCAAAAAAACGCTCGTGAGTGCGGCTGTTTTCCGGTTCGAGGGGCAGGTGATGACCATTTTCCCAGGTTCGGGCCCCTGCTATCGATGCCTGTTCGAGGTTCCGCCGCCGCCCGGCATGGTGCCATCCTGCCAGGAGGCGGGTATTCTGGGTGTGGTAACTGGCGTGATCGGAACAATCCAGGCAACGGAAGTCGTCAAGACAATCCTCGGCATCGGTCATCCGCTGAAGGGAAGGCTTCTCTTGTGGAACGCGCTTGACATGAATTTCCGTATCGTGAAGGTGCCTCGGAACAGGGAATGCCCGGTTTGCGGCGAACACGCAACGATAAAAGAACTGATCGATTATGAACAGTTCTGCTCCATGAGCCACTAAAGGCTGTGCACGGCTGTGCATTGCTAGTCCGGTGGATACGGGATTTCCTCGACACCGGACCTTAGCGATGCCACTGACCGGAACGAGAGCCGAGGTCCTTTCTCCATGTTGACGATACAAAGGGCCGATGTCCAGGCGATATTTGACCACTGCAATCGCGAGTATCCGAATGAAGCGTGCGGGATTCTTGCCGGCAGAGGAACCACTGTTGAAAAAGTCTATTCGCTGACGAGCGAAAATCCGAGCCCGACGTTTTATCAGATAGAAGCCCAAGAGCAATTCCGGGTCCTCAGGGAGATGAGGGACACGGGAAGGGAATTGGTCGGCATCTATCACTCCCATCCCGCCGGAAGGGCATATCCGTCTTCAACGGATGTGGAGTTGGCGTTCTATCCGGAAGCCGTGTACGTTATTGTTTCACTTATCGAGCGAAAGGATCCGTGCGTGAAAGGGTATACCATCATCGACGGGAAGGTGACGGAAGTTTCGTTGAACATTACTGTGGAGGAGCATCAACAGTGACCTTTGTCAAGGGACTCCGGTGCGTGGAGTGTGGCAGGGAATATAAGTGCGAACCCCTCTACGTATGCGAGTTCTGCTTCGGTCCGCTTGAAGTCGACTACGACTACGCACGGATCAGGAAGGATATGACAAAGCAAAAGATCGAGTCGCGTCCCTGTAATATGTGGCGCTATCGTGAACTTCTGCCTGTCGACGGTGACCCGGTCACGGGTTTCGATTCCGGTTTCACGCCACTGGTGAAGGTTCGGAACTTGGCCGAAGCATGGGGCGTAAAAGAAATTTATCTTAAAGACGATTCAGTGAACCACCCGACGTTGTCATTCAAGGACCGTGTTGTCGCGGTGGCTGTAACGAAAGCCAGGGAATTCGGTTTTGACACCGTTGCCTGCGCATCGACTGGCAACCTGGCGAATTCCCTTGCGGCTTTGTCTGCTCGGGCAGGCATGAAACGGTTTATCTTCACGCCGTCGAACCTGGAATATTCGAAGACCATCGGTTCACTGATTTATAAGCCAAATCTGGTTATGGTGGATGGCGCCTACGATGAGGTTAACCGGCTTTGCTCCGAAATTGCGGATAAATATCGATGGGCCTTTGTGAATATCAACCTGCGGCCTTTCTATGGCGAGGGTTCGAAGTCCATGGGTTTCGAGATTGCTGAACAGCTGGGCTGGAAAACACCGGACAATATTGTGGTACCCAATGCAAGCGGATCTCTCTTAACGAAGCTCTGGAAGTCATTTAAAGAACTGGAAACAATCGGGCTCGTCCCGGCCGTCAAGACCCGGGTATTCGCCGCACAGGCCGCCGGCTGTAATCCAATCATAACGGCCATCAGGGAAGGAAGCGACATCATCAGGCCGGTGAAACCTCGGACCATCGCACGATCGATCTCCATCGGAAACCCGGCTGACGGCTATTACGCCGCAAAAGTAACCAGGGACTCCGGCGGATACGGTTCCGATGCAACGGATGAGGAGATTGTGGACACGATACAGAGTCTTGCCGAGACTGAGGGGATGTTTGTGGAGCCCGCGTGTGGCGCGACCGTGGCGGTGGCCAAAAAGCTTGTGGACTCGGGCCGGATAAATAGGGACGGGACACTCGTTCTCTGCATCACTGGCAACGGGCTTAAGACCGCCGAGGCAATCGCGGACCGGCTCACGATGCCGGTGCCGATAAAACCGAACATTGAGTCTTTCGAGGAACTGATGAAGAAAATCCACTAGTTACTTCAACACAGGCATCGCGGAGCAACGATTCATGCTGACCGTTGTAGAACTCGGTGACGCGTGCCCGGTTTTAAAATACGTTTTCTCTCGTCTAGGAGGAGCGACCATGTCGATTAAAGTGAGAATCCCCACACCGCTGCAAAAACTCACCGGCGGAAAAGCTGAGGTGGAATGCGACGCAAAAAATGTTTTAGAGCTTGTCGATGTTCTTGAGAAGGATTACCCCGGGATAAAAGAACGGCTGTCGGACGGCGGGAAGATCCGGCGGTTCATCAATATTTACGTGAATGAAGAGGATATCCGCTTCATGAACAAGGAAGAAACAACACTCAAAGACGGGGATAGTATTTCCATCGTTCCCGCCATTGCAGGCGGACGCTGTTAATGCCCACATCCGCAATCAGAGGCTGGATCGCGTAGACGAAGCTTTTTTGGCAGGTGTTGTCTTTTTCACCGTCTACGCTGCGGCACCGCGGACTTCAGGAGGGAGCATGGCGACAAAAAGGGTCAAGTTGACGTTTCCGCAGGAACTGATCAAGGAGCCCATCATTTTCACCATGGCGAGGCAGTTCAATATAATGCCGAACATCCGCAGCGCCAAGGTCACTGAAAGCGTGGGCGAGGTTATGCTGGAACTTGATGGCGAAGAGAATGAACTTGCGGCTGGCATCGCCTATCTCAAGGAGCGCGGCGTCAAGGTAGATGCTGGCGAAGGTGGTGATCCGGCAGGTTCTTGAGACGAAGTTGATGGTGGTGAAGGGGCGTGGCGATTCGGTTCGAGTGAAGCCGGACTCAGGGAGCCTGGACTGCAATTATCTATATGAAATATATCATTTTACTCGGTGATGGAATGGCTGACCGGCCCAATGTGGAACTTGGCGGCAAGACGTGCCTGCAGGCAGCAAAGACGCCGAACCTCGACCGGCTGGCGACAGCAGGAAAAATCGGCATGGTGCACACTGTGCCCGAAGGGTATCCGCCGGGCAGCGATGTCGCAAACCTTACGGTCATGGGATATGATCCGAGAAAGTACTACACGGGCCGCTCCCCCCTCGAGGCCGCTAGCATCGGTGTGGATCTGAGGCCCGATGATGTCGCTTTTCGATGCAATCTGGTGACACTGCGCATCACCGGCGGCAAGGAAACCATGTGGGGCAAAGCGCGGAATGCGATCATGGAGGACTTTAGCGCCGGCCACATCACCACGCAGGAGGCAAGACTGCTGATCGAAGAGATCGACCGGAAACTCGGTACAGACCGGATACGCTTCTACCCCGGGGTCAGCTATCGCCACCTTATGGTATGGAAGGGCGGCAAGGACAGGCTTGAGTGCACACCTCCTCATGACATCCAGGACAAGGACATACGGGACTATCTTCCGCGGGGAGACGGTGATGAGACGATCAATGCCTTGATGGTGGAATCACTGGATGTTCTGGCGGGTCATTCCGTGAACAGAACAAGAATCGAGAACGGTAAGCGACCGGCGAATAGCATCTGGCTTTGGGGACAAGGCAAGAGACCGAGCATGCCGACGTTCCGGGAAAAGTACGGCATCGAAGGAGCCATGATTTCGGCAGTCGATCTCACCAAGGGGATCGGCATTTACGCGGGGTTCGAAGTGGTCAATGTGCCGGGAGCGACGGGCTGGCTTGATACGAACTACGTGGGCAAGGCCGAACATGCGCTGTGGGCGCTCAAGACCAAGGACTTCGTTTATGTCCATGTTGAAGCCCCCGACGAAGCCGGCCACAGCGGTGATCTCAAGAACAAGATAAAAGCCATCGAGGACTTCGATGAGTTCATCGTGGGCAACATTATACACGGCATGAAGCAGTTCGATGAGTACCGCATCATGGTGCTGCCAGACCACCCGACGCCGATTGAGATCAGAACTCACTCGAATGAACCAGTCCCTTTCATTATTTACGATAATACCCGTGAACGCAACGGAGAGCCGGTTAGCTATGACGAACGGATAGGAGAGCGGAAAGATGCTCTCGATTTTAAAGAGGGCTATCAGCTAATGGACTATTTTTTGAGCGGAGCGCATGGAGTAGCATAGCGCGGAGAGCACAGGGCCTTGTCATCTCTTTCTGCACCTCGCGCTCCTTGCACTTTGCCGATTGATACAATTTGGAGGAAATAGGGTGCTCATAGTTCAGAAATACGGCGGCACATCGGTTGGAAATTCCGAGCGGATCAAGAATGTGGCAAAGCGTGTCGTCAAGACCAGGGAAGAAGGCAACGATGTCGTAGTTGTTGTTTCCGCCATGAGCGGCGAAACTGACAAACTTATCAATCTGGCGAACCAGGTGAGCGAGAACCCCGACCCGCGCGAAATGGACATGCTGGTATCCACAGGAGAAAGGGTGACGATTGCGCTTCTGGCGATGGCGATCCAGGCGATGGGGCACAAGGCGCAATCCTTTACAGGCCGGCAGGCTGGCATCATTTGCGACAACGTCCACACCAAGGCGCGCATCGAAAAGATCACCGGCGAGCGGCTCAAACATGCTCTGAAGGAAGGGAAAATTGCCGTCGTTGCCGGTTTTCAGGGGATCACGGAAGCGTCTGACGACGTCACGACGCTGGGCCGCGGCGGATCGGACCTTTCGGCCGTCGCTGTTGCGGCAGCGCTCAAAGCCGATGTATGCGATATCTATACAGATGTGGACGGGGTCTATACAACTGACCCGAACATGGTGCTGCAAGCAAGAAAGCTCGATAAGATTTCGTATGACGAGATGCTTGAACTGGCGAGCCTCGGGGCCAAGGTGCTCCAGACCCGCTCAGTCGAGTTCGCAAAAAAATACAATGTACCGGTAAGGGTGCTCTCGAGTTTTAACGACAATCCGGGAACCCTTGTTACCAAGGAGGATTCCGATATGGAGAAGGTGGTGGTTTCCGGCGTGGCATATGACAAAAACCAGGTAAAGGTAACGATCCAGGGTGTGCCGGACAAGCCCGGAGTCGCTGCAAAAATATTCAACACCATTTCCGATAACAATGTGGTGGTGGACATGATCATCCAGAATATCGGGGAGGGGGGCCTTACGGATATGTCCTTTACCGTGCCTAAAACCGATTCCAAAAAAATTCTGGAGGTCATGAAGAAGGTGCTGGCCGAGATTGGCGCGAAAAACGTGAATATCAAGGAAGACATTGCCAAGATCTCGATCGTCGGCGTAGGCATGCGCTCCCATTCTGGTGTGGCTGCCAAGATGTTTTCGGCCTTGGCGCAAGAGGGGATCAACATCATGATGATTAGCACGTCGGAAATCAAGATCTCCTGCGTGATCGACGCAAAGTACACGGAGCTTGCGGTGCGGGTGCTTCACGAAGCCTTTGAGATGGACAAGGCAGCGAAATAAATGCAAGAGTCAGGCGTCGGAGTCATGCTCTTACCTGAGTGCTGGATTTCGGTTTTCCATCATGATACCAGGATTCTATGAAATCAAAAGTGCAATTATACGATACCACGCTGCGTGATGGCGCCCAGGCCGAGGATGTAAACTTCTCGGTCGAGGACATGATCCGCGTTGCGCGCAAACTGGACCAGTTCGGCGTCCATTATATCGAGGGGGGATGGCCCGGCTCAAACCCACGAGACGTCGAATTTTTTAAACAGATGCGGCATGTCAAGCTGAAGCGGGCGAAACTTGTGGCCTTCGGCGCAACGAGGCGGGCGAAGCTCAAGGCATCGAAAGACCCCAGTCTGAAAGCCCTCGTTGCATCCGGCGCCTCTGCGGCCACGATATACGGCAAAAGCTGGGATCTGCACGTTCTCAAGGCGCTCAAAACGACGCCTGATGAGAATCTCCGCATGATTGGTGATTCGGTGGTGTTTCTCAAAAAGAGCATGAAGGAAGTGTTCTATGATGCCGAGCACTTCTTCGACGGATTCAAGGCAAATCCTGAGTATGCTATGGAAACGTTGCTTGCGGCCGAAGCCGCGGGAGCCAACTGTCTCATCCTGTGTGATACGAACGGCGGTACTCTGCCTCATGATCTTGAAGCAATCATCGCGTCGGTCAAGTCGGTGATTACCACGCCATTCGGCATCCACGCCCACAATGACTCCGAGCTCGCAGTGGCGAATTCACTTGCTGCGATCCGATTGGGCGCGATGCAGGTACACGGCACAATGAACGGATACGGAGAGCGTTGCGGAAACGCGAACCTCTGTTCCCTGATCCCGGCGTTCAAGCTCAAGTTGGGCATCGATTGCATCTCCAATGCGAACCTGGCGAAGCTGCGAGATGTTTCCCGGTACGTGGATGAACTGGCGAACCTTCCACACCGGAAGCGTCAGCCCTATATTGGCGACAGCGCCTTCGCTCACAAAGCAGGTGTTCATGTGGATGCCGTAACGAAAAATCCGCTTACCTATGAGCATATCATCCCGGAGTTGGTGGGGAACAGGCGGCGCATTCTCGTTTCGGATCTTGCGGGCAGGAGCAATATCCTCCAGAAAGCTGCGGAATTAGGGATCCCCCTGACCAAGGACAGCCCGGAACTGACCTCCATCCTCAGTAAAGTTAAGGAACTCGAGCATGAGGGATATGAGTTCGAAGGCGCTGAAGGTTCGCTGGAGCTGCTTATGTTGCGGGCTGGGCGCAGTTACGAATCGGTGTTCAATATGTTCGATAGAATCGACTATCGCATTCTCACGGAGAAACGGAAGGTCGACCCCCATCCGGTGAGTGAGGCGACCATTACTGTGGAGGTCGGAGGGAATGTTGAACATACGGCGGCTTGGGGCAATGGTCCAGTGAATGCCCTGGACAAGGCACTGCGCAAGGTGCTGCCGAAATACTTTCCCGGCAAGGGGCTTGAGAATATACAACTTCTGGATTACAAGGTCCGCGTGTTGACTGCCGCAGAAGGCACGGCGGCCCAGGTGCGGGTGCTGATTGAGTCCGGAGATGGCAAGAACCGGTGGGGGACCGTTGGCGTGTCCGAGAATGTGATCGAGGCGAGCTGGCAGGCGCTGGTGGACAGCATCGAGTATAAGCTGCTGAGATCGTCGCGAAGAAGCAGGTAGTTCAGGATGAGGATGGTTCGCCGCCCCGGATTGTGGGCGTTTGCGAGGTATGCGTATGATTGAAGAAGAAGGCGTAGTGGCCGAGATTGAAGGAAACAACGCCAAAGTGGCTATACTGAAAAAAAGTGCCTGTGAACAGTGCGCGGTCTCGGGTGTCTGTCATCCTGGCGACCAGGAATACCTGGAGGCCGCCAATCCGCTGGGCGCCTTGAAGGGCCAGAAAGTCAAGGTCGCCCTTGCACCGCAGGTCTATCTGAAGGCTTCGATCATTTTGTATGGCATACCTATGACGGCGCTTATCGCCGGCGCCATCATAGCCAAGATTATCGCGCTCCCCTACGTCGGTGATGTCCGTTCCGATTTCTGGGCATTCATCGTTGGTGCGTTCTGTACTTTCGTATCGTTTTTATTTCTCCGGTTTTATAACAAAAAAGTTGAAAAGACTCAGAAGTATAAACCTGTGATTGTTGAGATCCTTGTCTGATGAGCGATCGCATGACGGCAATGGAGCCCTACGTATGAGACTGATAACAAAGCCTGACGAAGCAAGGCGGCTGGCACGGACGATTCTTTCGGACATCCTCCTGTACAACCAGGCCAAGGTCAAGGAAGGGATTGAACAGGACAGTCTGTTCGATGTCATGACGGAGGAGCTTGCCGAGGGCAAAAAATATTACGAAACCATGGTGGATGAAGGAATCCGTCAAGCCAGCAACTTTTTCAACGAGGCCGTCGTGGACGTCCTCGTCAAGCAAGCAGGCAAATTCAAGTCCGAAATATGGTGACCTTCGGAGAGAGCAATATCTTTGGCGGTTGGTGAAGGTCGCTGTTCCGCGAACGCTTGTGCGATTTTCACGTACGGTTGAATCTGATACCTTATAATTTAGACAGGGCATTCCATTTCCTCCATAACAAAATTCATTTTGCTCAGAAGGAGCCGTTTATGCCGAACGCTGATATCAAGGAAGTCCGAAACATCGCGATCCTCTCGCACGGCGCAGCAGGAAAAACGTCGCTTGCCGATGCCATGTTGTACACTGGAGGTGCCGTCGATCTCCTGGGAAGCGTAGACTCGGGGAACTCCGTGTTCATGCATGAACCGGAGGAAATCGCACGAAAGATTACCATTACTTCGGCCGTCGGGTTTGTAGACTGGAAAGGCGTTCGCATCAATATTGTCGATACGCCCGGCTATATCAACTTCCTGGAGGAGACGCGGGGCACCCTTCGGGCTGTTGACGGTGCTGTTCTCATTATCTCCGCCATCTCCGGCGTAAAAGCCGAAACCGAAAAAATCTATAAATTCGCCTGTGACTATGAAGTCCCCCGCGTGGCATTTGTGAGCAAGCTCGACAAGGAACGCGCCGATTTCTTCCGTGCTGTGGGAGACATGGAAAAGTATTTTTGCAAGAATGCTCTCGTACTGCAGCTCCCCATTGGACTAGAGGATAAGTTTTCCGGAGTCGTTGACCTCATTAAAATGAAGGCGCTGATATTTGCCACGGACGGAAGCGGCAAGACTGAGGAAAAGGACATCCCGGCGGCAATGAAGGACGAAGTTGCAACCTATCGGAAAAAACTGGTGGAGCAGATCGCCGAAACTGAGGACAGCCTACTCGAAAAATATCTGGATAAGGGTGATCTCCCCGAGGAGGATATTATTGCCGGCCTGAAACACGGCACAGTGGGTGGCGGGCTGCTGCCCGTATTGTGTGGTTCGACGGTAAAAAACATGGGGATCAGCCCACTACTTGACATGATTCTCCTTTGCCTTCCTTCCCCCGCGGAACGTGCGCGTATTGTGCAGATCAAGGGAACCAACCCCAAAACAGGCAATGAAATAGTACGCAAACCGGTTACCGACGACGGACTAGCAGCGCTGGTGTTCAAGACCATTAATGATCCCTTTGCAGGAAAGCTTTCTCTGGTGCGCGTTTTTTCGGGAACACTTAAGGCCGACGCGACAATTTATAACGCGTCGCGCCAGGTGAAGGAAAAGGTTGGCTCTCTCTTTATTGTTCAGGGGAAAAAACAAGTGCCAACGCAAATCCTTGCATCAGGACAGATTGGTGCGATTGCAAAACTCAAAGAAACACTCACAGGCGACACGCTCTGTATTGAGCACGACCCTATTATCCTGGACTTCGCGAAGTTCGCTGATCCGGTCATATCCTATGCTATCGCGCCGAGATCCCGGGGGGACGAAGACAAGGTGAGTACAGGAATCCATAAGCTCCTTGAGGAAGATCCAACGCTGAGATTCGCCTATGACGAGCAGACCAAGGAAATGGTGCTGTCCGGCATGGGGCAGGTTCACCTCGAAGTGACGCTGGAGAAGCTCAAACGGAAATTCGGCGCCGAAGTGACGATGAAGACCCCGAAAGTGCCTTACAAGGAAACGATCAGAACCAAGGCAAGCGCCCAGGGAAAATATAAAAAGCAGACCGGCGGTCACGGCCAGTACGGCGATGCCTGGCTCGAGATCGAGCCCCGCCCGCGCGGCATGGGGTTCGAATTCGTAGACCGGATCGTCGGCGGAGTGATACCCCGTCAGTATATTCCGGCCGTTGAAAAGGGCGTGATGGAAGCCATGCACGAAGGCATTATTGCCGGCTATCCCATCGTTGATATCAGGGTCACGGTGTATGACGGTTCCTACCACAGTGTTGATTCATCGGAAATGGCCTTCAAGGTCGCCGCGTCGATGGCCTTCAAAAAAGCCATGGAGGCAGCAAAGCCCGTTCTTCTTGAGCCGATCATGAGCGTGGAAGTAGTCGCTCCCGATGACACGCTTGGCGCGGTGATTGGCGACCTGAACTCGCGGCGCGGCAAGGTACAGGGCGTTGTTCCCCAGGCCAACGGCCAGGCAATCAAAGCTATGGTGCCGATGTCCGAGATGCTTTCCTATGCGCCTACGCTCAATTCCCTGACAAGCGGACGGGGAATGTATACCATGGAATTTTATGGCTATGTAGATGTTCCGAGTCACCTGGCGCAGAAAATCACTCAGGAACGGGCTGCCCAGCACAGCCACGGCAATCACCACGAAAAGGAAAAGTAATTCAGGAACAGGGAAGGGAATCACACGCGCGGCTGAGCCGCATACAGGGGTTTACACAGGTCAATGCATTCATCGGTGGAGCGAAGACCTGTGTAATCGCCCGCTCCGGTTCCCGTTTAAGAAACCAGGGGAGTTCCCGCAATTCGCCGATATATTTTTCAGGATAATTCATGTATAGAAAAGATACCCTTGCCAACGGCATACGGGTTGTTTCTGAAACGCTTCCGAAGTCGAGATCGATCTCCATCGGCGTGTGGGTGAAAGTAGGCTCGCGGCACGAAGCATCGGAGATCGGCGGTGTTTCCCACTTTATCGAGCACATGTTCTTCAAGGGGACCGAAAAACGGTCAGCCAAGGACATCGCCATCGAGATGGACTCCCTGGGCGGCGAGATGAATGCGTTCACATCGCAGGAAACGACCACCTACTACGCAAAAGTCGTTGACGAACACCTGCCGGTGGTCATTGAGATACTTGCCGATATCCTTCTCGGGGCGAAATTTGATCCTCTCGAGATGGAAAAGGAGCGCAAGGTTATCCTCGAGGAGATCAAGGGAGTCGAGGATACGCCCGATGACTACATCCACGAGCTTTTCACAGGCACGGTCTGGCCCGAAAACTCCCTCGGACGTCCTATCCTCGGGACGAAGGACACGATCCGGGCGCTCAAACACAATGACATCATTTCTTATATCGAGAGCAACTACACCCCCCGGGAGATCGTGATTTCCGTCGCAGGAAATTTCGAGCATGCACTACTGATCGACCTGCTGAACCTGCACTTCGGAAAACTTGCGCGGCGCGGCGTCCCCAGGAAAGAGGCGACCCCGGAGTTTACCGCCGCCATTTCGGTGAAGAAAAAGCAGCTCGAACAGGTGCAGCTGTGTATCGGATGCAAGGGCCTGCACTATACTCATGACGACCGCTATGTGATATCGGCGCTCAACACCGTGCTCGGCAACAGCATGAGTTCGCGCCTGTTCCAGGAGATCAGAGAACAGAACGCCCTCGCCTATTCGATCTATTCCTACGCCACCTCCTATCATGATACGGGGCTGCTCACCGTGTATGCTGGGACCGATCCATCAAATGCCCTTGAAGTGGTGCAGCTCATAATGAAGGAACTGGGGAAGATCAAGGAAGAGGGGATTACGCCGGCGGAAGAGTTGCGGGTCAAGAATCAGCTAAAGGGAAGCCTGATCCTCTCCCTTGAGAGCAGCAGCAGCCACATGAGCAGACTTGCCCGTCAGGAGATTTACTTCGGAAAGTATCTGTCCATGGATGATATTATCAAAGGCGTGGAGAAGGTCACCGCGGAACAGGTGCAACGACTGGCCCGACATCTTTTCAGCCGCGGGAATATTGCTCTCACCATACTCGGGCCTATAAACAGGACTGATGTGCCCGAGTCAGTACTGGAAATTTAATACAGAAGGGAGTGGATCAGGCCGGACGCTGGTAAAAAACGGGAAAACAGAGGGCAGACAGCTCATGCTGGGAGTTGCGACTGTCCTTGAAGCTTCCCACCTCCCTGCTGTCTATTCTGCTCTCTATTTTATCCATGTCCAATCACCTTATTGTCCAGATAACTAGGCTTCCCCATGCAGAGGGCCTTCCCGCACCGCATTATCAGACCGAGCACTCGGCGGGTGTTGACCTTTATGCGGCGGTAGAGCACACCATGACCATCGAGGCGGGGAAATGGTCGCTGGTGTCTACGGGTATCGCCATTGCAATCCCGGAGGGGCATGAAGGCCAAGTCAGACCCCGCAGCGGTCTTGCGTTGAAGCACGGCATCGGCATGCTGAATGCTCCAGGCACGATCGACGCGGACTATCGTGGAGAGATCGGGATTATTCTCTTTAACTTCAGTGAAAAGCCCTTCACCATCCGGCGTGGGGATCGCATTGCGCAGCTGGTTTTTGCCAGGATCGAAAAAGCCAGGTTCGAAACGGTCGATCAATTGACTGAGACATTACGCGGCACAGGCGGGTTCGGGCATACGGGTATACGATAAGAGCGTTCAGATTTCATGGTTGGGATTGGTTACGTATTATCATTTCAATACAACAAGGAAATCTGTGCTTGTGATTCTGATGCTCCCGTCGATGACTTCCCTTGCTGCTGAAGTACCCGCGCCTGATAATTCAGTTAACTAGGAGAATATTCAGCGTGTTGCCAGGAAATATCTTTACCGCGGCAATAGGGAGATCATTGTTGTGGCGAACCAGGTTAAGACGAAGCTGAAAGATTGATAGACAACAGAAGTCAGACTAATATGCGCAACCCGCCGATATTCTTTAGTCTGTCATCTGACTCCTGAATTATGACTTCCATTATCAAAATACTCCCTGATCACGTAGTAAACAAAATCGCAGCCGGCGAGGTGGTAGAGCGGCCAGCGTCGGTTGTAAAGGAATTGATCGAAAACTCGATAGACTCCGGAGCCACGGAGATTATTGTCGATATCGAACATGCGGGAAGAAGGCTTATCCGGGTAACCGACAACGGGTGCGGTATGTCGAGAGAGGATGCCCGGACCGCTTTTGTGCGGCATGCCACGAGCAAGATCTCGAGTGATGAAGACCTTGAGGCCATCAGTACGATGGGATTCCGGGGGGAGGCGCTAGCGAGCATTGCTTCGGTCTCCCAGGCAAGGATGCTGTCAGGTGTGCGTGGTGCGGACTCTGGCGTCCTGATAGAGATCGAGGGAGGTTTGGTCAAGATGGTTTCAGACGCCGCCGCGCTTCACGGCACGTCGATCGAAATCGCCCATTTGTTTTACAATACCCCGGCGCGGCTCAAATTTCTCAAGAGCATGGGCACGGAGTTTTCCCACATAGCGGCCGCGGTCTCGCGACAGGCCATGGCGAACCCCTCACTCCGTTTCAAACTGACTCACAACGCAAAAACGGTGCTGGATCTTCCGGCATCCGCAAGTGTCAAAGAGCGGGTGTTTCAGCTCTACGGCGCCGAAATAGCAGACAACGTCATGTCTTTCTCCGGCGGCCGCGATGGCGTCCATGTACACGGGAGCGTTGGCATCCCGTCTTATAGTCGCGCAGATCGCACCTACCAGGACTTTTATGTAAACCGTCGTGCAGTGAAGAACCCATCGCTCTCTCACGCGCTCTACGGAGCTTATGGAGGGATGCTCATGCGGGATCGTCACCCCATCGGTTTTATTTTCCTCGACATCGATCCCTCTTTGGTAGACGTGAACGTGCATCCCGCCAAAGCGGAAGTGCGGTTCCGGAATCAGTCACAGGTTCATGACCTTGTCCGCGAAGCCATCCGGGAGTGTCTACGAACCCATGGGATGTCTGTCGGCGAATTGACAGGCTCAGCATACGATCATGCAGAAGGGGTGAAAGATGCTGTGGGGGATTTTTTGAAAACACGGGAAACCGTTGGCACATTCCTTGAACGAAAGCCCTCGCCGCTGTTCAGTCGACGGAAGAGCGATGGAAGGACGGCGGATATGCAGTGCAAATCCGGGCAGGATTATCGAAACGCCGATTATCCCGATCCTACCCTGCAAACAGCCATAATTCCGGAGCATGATCTCTTTCCCGTAGCGCAGATTCATTACTCATTCATTATTGCACAGTCGGCGGAGGGGATGGCAATCATCGATCAGCACGCCGCTCATGAACGGGTATTGTTCGAGAGGCTGCAGAACCAGTTTAGCGATGGGCTTATGTCGATTCAAAACCTGCTCGTTCCGGAACAGGTGGAACTCGGTCCCGCCCAAAGCGGCCTTTTATCGGAGTACCTGCTTGAACTGAACAATCTCGGATTTATCGTGGATGATTTCGGAAATGGCACATTCATGATCAAGGCCGTGCCCGCGCTCCTCGTCGGTGCGGACTACAAGAATTTGCTCCTCGATGTTCTTGATGAAGTGAATATCCATGGAACGAGCGTAAAAATGGAAACGCTCCGCGATGAGGTTCTGAGCGTCATGGCCTGTCACCCGGCAATCAAGGTGCACCGGCGTCTCGATCAGAAGGAAATGGAAGCGCTCCTTGCCGATCTTTTTAAATGCCGCATGCCTCACACCTGCCCCCACGGCAGACCTACGGTGGTCCGGTTTTCGATGGAGGGAATCAAAAAGATGTTCAAACGGATGTAGTGAGTCGACCGGCCGCTCAGCAGTTCGGAATGCATATCCTGAAAGAATACCACTGCTTTGCTATAACCTACTCGGCATCGGTGGAGATTCTGAAATATCCGGCCGACAAGCAGGTGGCCGTCCGGCCCCGTGAAGCTAAGGACGTGATCGAGGAAGACAGCAATCGGGGATAAGGGTCCTGGCCGCGCAGACGAATGGAATGATACAAAAATGCTCATGGTTTTGTTGATCACACTCAGTCTTGCTATGTTCCTTAGTATCGCTGTTGCGCTACCGGAATGCCCCGTGACAAACTTCTCAGACAGATGTAGGAGAGAACCGCGCTGCTGATGGTTGCTGTCGGCTCCCAGAGTTAATATGACAGGAACCATGTGCCGAGAAGTGCATGTCCCTTTTTTTATGAAATCGGCTCGATCCTGCAGAAGTGGGAATTCCTAAAAAAGCCGCTCCTTCTCTACTGCGAATATGGGCCGCGGGCTGGCATAGCGGCGTTTACGCTCAGGCTCTCCGGCTATGAAAGGATATCTTCTCTTGAGGGACACATGAAAGGCTGGAGGAAGAACAGATTCCGCCGGGATATAATCGTACTCCAGAGCAGTGCCACACCGTCTCAGGATCAGCTTCGATGATGGGAAGTACCTGCATCATGGAACGCGGAAGGAGGAGCCTGAGCTTTCTCTGAACCTTTATTATGCAGAACAACAAGCCCATTCTTATCATCGCCGGACCCACCGCGTCCGGCAAAACGGAGGCTTCCCTCCTTCTTGCGCAGGAGTTCGGCGGCGAGATTGTGAGCGCTGATTCCATGCAGATTTACCGCGGCATGGATATAGGAACTGCAAAGCCGACTCCGGAGCAACGAAAGCTCGTGTATCATCACTTGATCGACGTGGTCGAACCCAATCAGCCTTACAGCGTGGGCGACTACCTCCGCGACGCACGCTCGGCCATCAACGGCATCATCGCCTCGGGTGGCCTGCCTATCATCGTCGGTGGAACGGGGCTCTATATCCGCGCGTTAACGCGCGGGCTGTTCCAAGGGCCTGCAGCCGACCTCGACCTGCGCGAACGGCTACTCAATCGTGAAGCGGAAGGGCCAGCCGGTACACTCTATTCCGATCTCGTCAAGGTTGATCCCGAAGTTGCGGTTAGAATCCATCCAAATGATCTCAGGCGCACGGTCAGGGCGCTCGAAGTGTATTATCTGAGGGACAGGAAATTGTCCGATTTCCAGCGCGAACACGCATTCAATGAGAAGCCATTTCGGTTCCATATGGTTTTTCTAGTACGAAGCCGGAGTGAGTTATATCCGCGCATTGAACAGCGCGTAAACCGGATGATCGAAACCGGACTGGAAAACGAGGTAAAGACGCTGATGAACCATGGCTACAGCCCGGAGCTGGCCTCGATGCAAGGACTGGGTTATAAACATTTTCTAAACCATTTTCTGGGCAAGACATCTTGGGAAGAAGCCGTGGCGCTGCTCAAGCGTGATACCAAGCGATATGCCAAGCGTCAGTTTACCTGGTTCCGCCGTGAACCGGACTCCGTCTGGATCGACATCACAGGACTTGCTCATGCAAGGGAGATTAGTGAACGTATAAAGAAAAGCGTTGAAATTTCAGATAAAGTGGTATAAGATAAAAAAAATTTTGTTTCGGAGCAGCGGTTGATGATTGGACAGTTCGTGACCGTTTCAAGGGAGGGGTTGGATGGGAAAGTCGCAAGTTAATCTTCAGGACATTTTTTTAAACCAGATGCGCAAGGAAAAGATTCCTGTAACCATGTATCTCGTCAACGGGACGCGGCTCATGGGAACGATCAAGGGCTTCGATAACTTTGTAATACTTCTGAAACAGGAAAACCAACAGCTCGTGTATAAACACGCCATCTCGACCATCATCCCGGAAAAACCCGTAGAACTTTTAGACAACATGGAATCGAAGAAACCGGAGCAGGAACAGGCAGCACAGGTTTGACGTCCGGATGCCATCCTATGATCATTTACATTCAACAGTTTAACATTCCTTCTCATATGTGCAAGGGAATAACATAATTTCAATGCCCAAGCGAAGCGTGCAGGCGAAAAAAATCAGTATCGGTGTTATCGGCGGCAGCGGTCTCTACGAGATAGAAGGCCTGACGGACGTAACGGCCATTAAGGTGTCAACGCCATTCGGTAAACCCTCTGATGACTACCTTGTCGGCACGCTCTTTGGACGGCGTGTGGCATTCCTTCCCCGCCATGGCCGCGGCCACCGTATCATGCCCACGGACATTAATTATCGCGCCAATATTTACGGCATGAAGAAAATCGGTGTGGAACGGATCATCTCCGTCAGCGCTGTAGGCAGCATGAAGGAAGAAATCGAGCCCGGACACATCGTCATCCCGGACCAGTTCTATGATCACACTAAACACAGGCGCAGCACTTTCTTCGGCAGCGGTGTGGTAGCCCACGTGGGTATGGCCGAACCGGTTTGCCGCGATCTCAGCGCCATCCTGATGGCTGCAGGCGACAAGACGGGGGCCACGGTGCACCGCGGAGGCACCTATCTCTGCATGGAGGGTCCGCAGTTTTCAACGCGGGCCGAGTCGTTGGCCTACAGGACATGGCGCGTGGATGTTATCGGAATGACAAACGCCACAGAAGCGAAGCTTGCGCGCGAAGCGGAGATATGTTACAGCACGATTGCCCTGGCCACGGACTACGACTGCTGGCATCACAGCGAAGAGGACGTGACTGTCGAGGCCGTGCTGGCGGTCATGAAAAAAAACATAGAGACGTCGAAGGCCATGATTCGCGAAGCAGTTAAGATGTTATGCGAGGTCCGGCCCTGCTCATGCGGCGAGGCGCTCCGAAATGCGATTATGACGCCGGAAAAACTGATTCCGCTGAAGACGAAGAAGGACCTCGCGCCGATTATCGGGAAATATTTGAAGAAGAAGAAGTAATCCATTTCATTTGCGGCGCTGGGAGAGGTTCAGTACCGGAATTTATGGTTTTTCCCGGGGCCGTCTCTCCGTTCTCTGTAATGAGATGAATTGATCTGGAGGTATTTCGTGAGTCTTCTTGTTGTTGGTACCGTCGCTCTGGATTCGGTAAAAACCCCTTTTGGGAATGTTGACAGCGCTCTCGGCGGTTCAGCTACGTATTTTTCCACCTCAGCCAGTTATTTCACGGATGTCAGGCTTGTTGCGGTCATCGGCGAAGACTTCCCACGTGAACACATTCAGTTTCTAAAAAGCAAGAGCATCGACACACGCGGCTTGGAGGTTCAGAAGGGAGAGACTTTCCGCTGGAAGGGTGAATATGGGTACGATCTGAATGAAGCCCACACCCTTGCGACGCACCTGAATGTCCTGGCAACATTTAAACCGACGATTGCAGACGACTACAAGAACTCTGATGTTGTGTTCCTGGCGAATGTGGATCCCGAAATTCAGCTTGATGTCCTAAGACAGGTCAAGAAACCCAAACTCGTGGCCTGCGATACGATGAACTACTGGATTTCGAGCAAGCCCGATGCACTTAGACGGATCCTGCAAGAAGTTAACCTGCTGACTATCAACGAAGCGGAAATCAGACAACTTGCCGGCGAGGCAAGCCTCGTCAAAGCAGCAAAGTGCGTGCAGGCCATGGGTCCGAAAACGGTCGTGGTCAAACAGGGCAGCTATGGTGCGCTCATGTTCAACGGGCACAGCGTGTTCAGCGCGCCAGCCTACCCGCTCGAATCTGTTTTCGATCCCACTGGTGCCGGCGACACCTTCGCCGGCGGCTTCATGGGATACCTCGCAAGCACGATGAACTTCACTGAAGACAGCATGCGAAAAGCCGTCATCTTCGGCAGCGTAATGGCGTCATTGAATGTGGAAGCCTTCAGCCTGGATCGATTGCGAAGCCTCGATTACCAGGAAATCGAGGGCAGGTATCGTGAGTTCAAGAAACTCACTCATTTCGAAGATATCTGACAGAAAGTTCAATATTCACGGTTCAGGTTTTAATGAAAACATCAGGACCATGAATCGGGGTACCTTCCTCGAAAGTGTTTGCACTTTTACGTGAATCATGTTTATTATTGATCAAACCATCGAGAATTTAAAAATCGGGGAGAGGAACGTGATTAAGGTGTTCTTCTCGATGAACAACCATCAGGTCGCCACCCCGGAAATGATGCTCGAGGAAACCCGCAGTTACATCGTATTCTTTCGCGAAGCAAAAGATAAAATATCCGCCTACATCGGGTTGCACCTGCTTCTAACGGACCGAAAGCTATATTACGCCCATTCATCGAATCCCTTTCCGGGGGAAGAATTAGATGCTGTTCAAGAAGAGGCGATCAGCTTCGCCGAGGGACTTGGTGCTATGCTCGATGAATTGGACTTTGCCCAACTGTCTCCCGGGGAAGCTAACCGCTGGATAGACAAACAGGATATTTTTAGAAGTATCCCGGAGCTTCGGAGCGCCGCTGAGACTGAAACGCCTGAGGTGGCACAACCGCAACCGCCAGTCGGACAGCAGGAACCCTCGAGACCCGAACTGGTCCCGGTACAAGCAATACCATCACAGGCGCCCCTGCAGCCCCAGGAGCAACCCTTTCTGCCTGCGCCCATGCCCTCATCCTCGCAAGAGGTATCGCGGCAGGCGGATTCTAAACCGCACCCCCCCCATTTGCAGCAGGTTTCCGCATCGCAGCCTGCGCATGATGCGCCGCAGGTAGACTCGGTTCAACCGGCTCCACAGCAGATGTTGCCGCAGACTCCCGAGGTCGAGCATCCGTTGCATGCGCAACCCGCAGCATCTTCACCGCGAAGTCAGGGATTGGCGGAAGAGGAATCAGGGGATAGGCAGCCGTATGAGCACGGTCCCGTGGTGCTGAAAAGGGAGAATCTGCACCCGCCGCAAAAGACAATGGATGCAGGTTTGCCAGGGACGCAAACCGAACCGCCCTTCCGGGCAGCGGTGCCGAAAACTCCCTTGTCCACCGAACGTAAAGGCATGCAGGAAATATTTCAGCAGGCAACATGTTCGGATTTTGTCAACGTACCGAAACAAACAGGGAAGAAAAAGTCCCAGCCTGCGGCCGGTTTCGCAAGCCGCGAACGCGAAGCGCTTGCTCGCTTGCTCACATCATTTTGAAAGGAGTAAGGATATGAAGACCGTGATTCTGATTGTTCTTCTAGCGCTGGTGGGGTGTGTCACGACGGGAAGCAAAACCATAGGCAAATCCCAAATGGCGTCAGGTTATTTTGATAAAGGGCTCGCCTATTTCCAACAGAAAAACCTCGAATTGGCCTCCGTGGAATTCAACCGCTCCATTCAGACCGACAGTTCCTTCAAGCTGTCCTACTATTATCTCGGTGTCATCAGCAATATGCGGGGTATGGACGACGATTCGATAAAGTATTATAAAAAAGCGATCAGCCTGGATGAAAATTTTTCCGAGGCTTACAACGCGGCCGGTGTCGTGTATGAAAAGCAGCAGAAATGGGACGATGCTATCAAGTACTTCCAAAAGGCACTGGAGAATAAGCTTTATACTACTCCCCATATCCCGTATCTGAACATGGGAGACGTGTATATGGCTCAGAAGGATTATCCGAAAGCCGTTGAAGCCTACCGCAGCGCGAAGCAGTATGCCAATCAGGATTTCATTGTTCTTGAGCTTGCTTCCGCGCTGGCCGAGGAGGGAAAAACCAAGGAGGCAATCAGCGAGTATCAGGAAGGGGTGAGCATGGCGCCACAGAATGTCGACATGCGTTACGGCTTGGCACTGGCGTATCTCAAAGATGGGAATAAAACGTCCGCTGTCCATGAATTCAAGAGAGTCACGGAACTTGCGCCTGAAAGCAACCTTGCTATAAAAGCAAATGATTATCTTAAAACCCTGAGGTGATAGGTGATGAATGGGTACGGTAGGTAAATACCTGCAAGATGCGAGGGTTGCCCGCGGGATCGACTTGCGGGAGGCCGCGCAGCAGACGCGCATCAGTCCACGCTACCTGAAAGCTCTCGAAGCTGAGGATTTTTCCCAGCTTCCCGGGGAAGTATTCGTCAAGGGATTTCTAAAAAGCTACGGGAAGTTCTTGCAGCTTCCGGAGTCCGAGATTATGGAGCGGTATGCGCAGATTCAGCAAAAAAACACTTCCGCAGCCCCGCCGGCGCCCGCCGTGCCGGCGGCCACGACCGTAGCTGAGGTTCATCATGTTCCGTCGAAATTTCCTCTAGAGCCCATGCTGTGGGTTGCAGGCATCGTGGTTGTACTTGTCCTTTTTCTCTTTTCGGCGTTTCCGAGGCGGCAGCATGTAAAAGAGACGCAGGAGGGAAGTCTGACGTCGGCCGGGTCCGGCGAACTATCCTCCTTTCCAGTCCCGACGGCTATGCCAGAAAAGCTTTACCTTAAGGTTGTTGCTCTCGAGGACACCTGGCTTCTGATCCGGACTGATACGAGTCCTGAGAAAAAAGCGATGCTGATCAAGGGCGAGAGCCTTATCTGGAGCGCTGATGAAAGGTTCCTGCTGAGTTATGGCAGCGCGGGCGCTCTGAAACTTGTGCTGAATGGGAAAGAGTTGACGGTCGACGAGCCGAAGAACGCGGAGATCAGGGATCTGACCATTATTTCTTCGGGAGTCGTAAACCGGAAAATAAAGGTAAGAAATTCCGCTGTATCAAAACCGAAGTTAAAGCCGGACTCAAATTTACAACCATCTCAATCCACATCAGCGCCCGTCCGCGTGCGGTAGCCACAGCTGGCTTCTGCTCAACGAAAACACCGGCGCAAATGCCCCCGAAACCGGTTCAGTAGCCCCCCCGACGAAACAGCCTGCGAATCCAGATATCTATTGGCGGTGTTTTATACCGCACCAATTTATTCAGGTCTTCTCCCCGCGCTTTTCGATCCCCTCAATGCCGATGCCAGTTTCTCCCCCTGGGCGAGTTCATAGCTGTTGAGCTTGATGTGTCATTCTTCCGCCATCTTTTCGAACCGCTTTCCATATGGTTATTTGTCGACGTTCCTAACCGAATATTCCCCCGATTTTGTCCATCACCCGAAAGAAACCCAGGCTACCGTACGGGTATCAGGAGGTCGTCGGGGAACCCAATATGTTGTCTATACCATTCCTGTCGACTCCATTCGATCTACATGCGTACCTTTCCAGTATATCTTGCTGCAAGACCCGCAACGGAGAAAATAATCGTTTGCTTCATAAACATAAACCGGCACGAGATCCCGGGCTTCATCTTTGTCGATGGGTTTAAGAGTCTCGTTACAATCTGAACAGCGAGTGAGGGGCGTTGCTCCGACCGGGCAGGCTGCAAGAACCTGGGCGACCTGTTCCTCGACCTGAACACTTGCGATCAGGAGGTGGTTTTCTGCAAGAGGTCGGCAAGCGAGACCGTGATCACGGGTAAGGATAATGCGGTTCTGCTCCAGCGATATGCGGATTATCTCGTTGTCGTCGAAACCGTTGTTATAGAGGACATCGAATCCTCGCAGCCGCAATCGCTTCGTGAGCCTTCCGAGCATGACATCAGCAATGAATCTCATAAAAGCATTAGATAGGAGACTATAGGCATTAGTGAGAGACGAGCGACGAAGAAAAAGAAGCAAGCCCCTATATTTTGTTTCTGCCTGTTGTCGGCTTGATATCTCTTGACTAACTGAACCTTCTCAGCCTTAAAGAGTTTGACACCACGCTCACAGAGCTGAAGGCCATGGCAGCCGATGCGATCATGGGGTTCAGCAGTATTGAGAATACGGGGTACAGTCCACCCGCCGCTACGGGGATGCCGATGATGTTATAGAAAAAAGCCCAGAACAGGTTCATCTTGATCGTTTTCATGGTCCGGCGCGAAAGCCTCACTGCTGTAGCTACAATGCGCAGATCGTCTTTGATCAGCGTGACATCGGAAGCTTCGATTGCCACGTCTGTGCCTGTGCCGATGGCAATGCCCACATTTGCCTGAGCAAGGGCCGGCGCATCATTAATGCCGTCACCGACCATGGCCACGATGCGTCCTTCTTCCTGGAGTGTTTTAACCATTTCCATCTTGTCATGGGGGAGGACTTCAGCAAACACACGCGATATGCCCAACTCATTGGCAATGGCCTGGGCTGTGCGACGGTTGTCGCCCGTCAGCATAACAACTTCAAGGCCGAGGTCCTGGAGTTCCCTAACTGCCTCCTTCGAATGCTCCTTAAGGGTGTCCGCGACGGCGATGATTCCAGCTGCTTTGTTGTCGACCGCAACGAGCATGGGAGTTTCCCCGCGGCTTGACAGCTTTTCAGACTCGGCCTGGAACGATGCGAAATCGATTTTGCTGTCCGCCATCAGACGCTTGTTGCCAAGCAATATGGTCTTTCCCCGAAGCACGGCTTTGACACCATGGCCGGGAAGCGCTTCGAATTCATCGGCCTGTTCGAGGCCTACGTTTATCTCACGGGCTTTCTGCACTATCGCTTCGCCGAGAGGATGCTCCGAACCTTTTTCCGCGGAGCCTGCATAAAAGAGGATTTCCCGCTCGCTCATGCCATCTCTGATAATCTCCGTGACTTTGGGCTTTCCACGCGTGAGTGTCCCGGTCTTGTCGAGAACGATCGTATTGATCTTCTGTGCCCGTTCCAGACTCTCGGCATTTTTAAAAAGAATACCTTTTTCTGCGCCTTTCCCCGTTCCTACCATGATCGCCGTAGGCGTGGCCAGCCCCATGGCGCACGGACAGGCGATGATGAGGACGGCGATAAAGTTCAGCAGTGCGAAAGTGAATCGCGTTTCCGCAGGTCCGAAAATATACCAGACCGCGAACGTGACGAGTGCAATGCTGATCACGGAAGGCACGAAAATACCGGAGATGTAATCGGCAAGTCGCTGGATCGGCGCCTTGGAGCCCTGAGCCTCCTGAACCATGCGGATGATTTGGGACAGCATGGTTTCCTTGCCGACCTTGGTTGCCTCGAACGTGAAGGTCCCGATCTTGTTGATCGTGGCGCCTATAACCTGATCGCCGGTCTTCTTGTCCACGGGCAGACTTTCTCCAGTAAGCATAGATTCATCGATTGAGGAGTATCCGTCCCGGATTACGCCGTCAACGGGTACCTTCTCCCCGGGACGCACGATGACGAGATCACCCGATTCGACGTCTTCAATAAGGATGTCCTGCTCCACACCCTCGCGAACAACTCGGGCCGTTCGCGGCCGTAGGCCGACGAGCTTTTTGATGGCCTCGCCCGCTCGGGTCTTGGCGCGCGCTTCTAAATACTTGCCGAAGAGGACCAAAGTGATGATCATGGTCGCCGTGTCATAGTATGTGCCGCCATGGTTCCCATAGTGTCCTAACGCCGACGGAAAAAAGGTGAGCACAACACTGTAACCGTAGGCCGCGGACGTGCCGACAACGACCAGCGTGTTCATGTTCGTACTGCCGTGTTTGATCGAGGCCCAGGCATTCTGGTAAAAATGGCGGCCTACCCAGAACTGGACCGGTGTTGCCAGGAGAAACAGGATGAACCACATGGTCCGAGGAGGGACGACGTCAGTGATGGGGAGCATGTCCTGGAAACTGCCGATCATCACCAACACGGAAAGGATGGCGCTCATGATGAGCTTGGTGCGGAGGTCCGAAAGTTCCTTCATCCGCGCTTCTTTTTCTATATCGAGAGCTGACCGGCCTTCCGCCTGCTGCGGAAGGCGGAAACCGGCTTTTTCAATGGTTCTTCGGATATCGCGTAAGCCGACCTGGCCGGGAACATATGCCAGCTCGATGGTTCCAGCTGTGCCATTTACAGCAGTTTTCAGCACGCCATCCATGGACGTTATGACCCGTTCGAGTTCACGTACCCGCGATACGTCAAGATCTATGACCGGAAGGACGATTGTTTCCGTTACAGCCTGATAGCCGAGTTCATTGATGCTGGAAATGAATTTGTCCAGTTCCACAACCGCGGGATCAAATTCAACAACGGCTTTTTCATTAGCGTAATTGACGTTGGCGGCTTTTACTCCAGCCAGCTTTGAGAGGTCCTTCTGGATGGCAGCGGCACAGTTTACGCAGGTCATGCCTTTGACCGGAATAACGGCTTTCTTAGTCACCATGAAATCATTTTACCACAAAGGGTGACAGGGACAAAGCGATACAAGTATCAGGAAGAAGCGAAACCATGATCTCGCAGACCGCTGATGAGTTTTTTTCTCACCCGCGTTGAAAACCCCTGATCTTCAGGGTGGAAACATAAAGCGCTGGTTGCGAAGCAACCGGGTAAGCATTTTTTTGAGAAAAGTGTCCCAATATTCACTTTTCTGACGCCATTGAAGATGGTTAAGATATTTAGCATATACGATTTTAGCTATAATATTATGCAAATGCTATTATTTAAAATTTTAATTGAGTATTTTGTAAACTTGTGGTATTGTAAGCGCCACACGCTTAAGAAAGCGTATTTCAAATTCAATAAGGAGGGTTATAACACATGAAGAGGTTTTCAGCAATTATGGTGGTAGTGGTTCTGGCAGTATCCATGGCATCATTGGCTTTCGCTGCAGAGTCGAAGATGGGCACAATTAAGAGCGTTAACGCCGCGGCTGGCACGGTCGTTTTTTGCCCAGAGGGATCAACCCAGGATATTACACTTAAGGCTGACAAGTCCGTTGATCTCAGCCAAGTGAAGGCCGGCGAGAAGGTTAACGCGACCATCAATAAAAACATGCTCGAAAATGTCATGGCTGCTCCCGCGGGAGCTCCCAAAGCTTCAGTGGGTTGCTAATCTCTGCATTTATCCAGTCAGGGAGTCCCCGGATAGGGAGACTCCCTTTTTTATTGCGTTTAGTCATCTTACCAAATGAGAACACATCTTCTTCGAAGGCTCATCTAGGGAGAGCTGGCGCCAAGGTAAAAGTCGATTCAAAAGGGAATGTAGGAAAACAGCGATTTTGCCCCGTCGCAAAAATTCTTGATTTGTAGGGACGTTTGTTTTATTATTGTGCGGCAAATTGATTGTGCGGTTTGAAGAAAAAAAATACGGATATTCGGGGAGGAAGTAGTGATTAAAGTGAACCAGGAAGAACTCAAACAAAAAATCGAAAAACTGAAAAAGGTGGCTGTCGAAAAAGCGGCAAAGTCCGTAGGCAAGAAATCGGATCCCGAGGCTCGAAAAGCACTGAAACAGGTAAAGCGAGCTCAGCGGAAACTGCGCGTTGCAAAGACCTATAAGCAAGCCGAAAAGAAGGCGGCCGAGGGGCAAGCTGCAGGTGAGAAGGCTTCAGCATAAGCGGAAGGCAATGTGAAGTTCCCAGGTTTTTGTCATAGTATAAAGCTTGTTTTTTAAAGAGTAATTGCGGTCTGTGCACTCGGGATAACTGCTATTTCAGCCACGGTCGGCGTATGATTGCAAGAAGTCTCAGGGCCACCAATCCGGACAACAACGCAAAGAAGACAAAGTTAAGCCTGGAACAAAACAGTGGGAATTTTCCGTAAACTGTCTTGTGCTAAAGCAGAATTGACAGCGCTTCAAAGTACTCTTGCAGAGGTCAGAAATTGTGTCAGCAATTCGGAAGAGCAGGCGAAACGGGGTACGGGCAAATTGATATTGGAAGGGCTGGAACCGCTTGTGATGAGGAAAGATCAAATATCGCGGACAGGGACGGCTGACAAAAATATATTGGCAAGGTCTATGAAAATTACTGTTGCTAGAGGCAGGATAGAAACATACAAAACCAGTGGCGCCGTACTGATGCTGTTTGATGAGGAGAAGCCCGGCAAGACGGCGGAGCGGGTAGACAAAGCGTTGGGTGGAATGGTCAGCCGCCTCATGAAGCGCGGTGATTTCAAAGCGAGCCCCGGCGCGGTCCATCTCCTCTATCCTGCGGGACATATTCCCGCGGAGAGGTTGCTTCTTGCGGGGCTTGGCAAACGCGGCGACTTCACGCTGAACCGTCTTCGTCAAGCCTTGGGCAAAGCCGCTCCGGCATTGAGAGCGGTCGGAGCAAGGGATTTCGCCATTGCAGTGGACGAGCTTGGCCAAAACAGCGAGGAAATTGGCCAGGCAGTGGCTGAGGGCAGCCTGCTCGGCCTCTACCTTTTTTTGAAATATAAGACAACCGATGAGGGCAGCCGCACGAAGTCTATTCAAAAGATATCAGTGCTGACCGAAATGGGGTCCGCGGTCAAGGCCCTGCAGAAGGGTGTGAAGACCGGCGAAGTAATCGCGGAGTCCACGTCCATGGTTCGCGATATGGTAAACACCCCGGCATTAGACATGACGCCGACAGTTGTTGCCGCGAAAGCGCGTGAGATAGCACGGCAGTTCGGACTTAAGATCCAGGTACTCGAAAGACGGCAGATGGAAAAGCTTGGCATGGGTGCGCTTCTTGGTGTCGCCTTAGGTAGTGTCCAGCCGCCGAAGTTCATCATTGTCGAATACCGGAGAGGCGGCAGCAAGCCGGTCATCGCCTTGGTGGGTAAGACTATCACATTCGATTCCGGTGGCATTTCCATCAAACCGGCCGAGAACATGGATAAGATGAAGGATGACATGTCCGGCGGAGCGGCGGTGCTCGGCGCGATCCGCACTGCTGCGGCGCTTAGGCTGCCGCTCAATATCGTGGCTCTGCTCCCATCAACGGAAAACATGCCGAGCGGTAGCGCGCTTAAGCCCGGTGATGTTCTTAGGACGTTGTCCGGACAGACCATCGAGATCATCAATACCGACGCCGAGGGCAGGCTCATTCTATCCGATGCCCTTGCTTATGCCTGCCGATACAAACCCGCGGTGATTGTGGATATCGCTACGCTTACAGGTGCATGTTCCATCGCTCTGGGGCAGGAAGCTGTGGGTATGCTTGGCACCGACGAAACGTATAAACAGATAATTCGCGAAGCCGGTCTTAAGACAGGTGAACGGGTTTGGGAGTTACCTCTCTGGGAAGAGTACTATGAGTTGATCAAGAGCGACATAGCGGACATGAAGAACGCCGGCGGAAGGGCAGGCGGAGTGATTACGGCAGCGGCGCTCTTGTCGAAGTTTGTGAAAAAATATCCATGGGTCCATCTCGATATCGCGGCGATGGCCTGGAGTGAGAAAGACAAGCCTTTTACGCCGAAAGGCGCCACTGGTGTTGGAATGAGGCTCCTGACGCAGTTCCTCCGTGATTACGCGGCGAAAGCCAAGTGACAAGTAACTGGTACGTGATAAACACTTCTCAATATTCGAATATATTTTGAAGCTTGTTTGAGATTTAAAATTTTTATCCTCCATGGATATACACCAGATTGAGATATTTTACACGCTTGTCAAGTTTTGCGGTTTTTCCAAGGTAGCGGAAAACTTCTTCTCCCCAACCCGCAGCAAGCGAGCATATCAAGAAACTGGAACATGATTGTCTGCTAAACTCATGGATCGGCTCGGATAGTAGGCTGTGCCTACCGCGGCGGGGGCAATTCTCGTCCGCCATCATCCTTCGCAAGAGAGTAGACTGTTCCCCTCTGTGTCAGCCCGTTATTGAGTTGATCCTGAAAGAAAAATGAGCACCTTCTGAATATCAAGCCGGCAACAAACAGGGAATATCCTCTGGCCTCTTCCACAAATCCCTTGACTCTTTGACGCGGCGCTTCTAAAATAATGGAACTTTCTTTGCACTCGGCCCTGGATGCACACTAATCTTACATATGAAGAAGCCCGGTCGAATAGTGAAAAGGTCCTCATCAAGGGCCAATTCTACAAGGCCGATGTATTTATTACACGGTCCAGCGACGGCCGTTTTATCGTAAAGGACTTTACGCAAAAGGGGTTCTGGGAGCGGAACGTCGTTGGAAGGATCGTCGTCAGTCGAGAAGCCCGAGCCTATGCGGCGCTGGCAGGGATTGACGGACTGCCGACGCGTTTCAAGCGATTGTCGCCGTTAGCGCTTGCACTAGAATATCTGGAGGGAAAGGACCTTGGTGCCGTTGAACAAAAGGAAATTGGGCCTGACATCATCAGCCAGTTTGAAGGGATCGTGAAGGAAATCCACGATCGCGGCTGGGTCCACCTTGACCTTCATCGCAGAACGAATATACTCCTTGTTAGCGGCAAAGTGTACATCGTGGACCTTGCCTCCGCCTTGCATCCGGGCGGCGTCCTCATTATCGGCCGTTGCCTTACCCGGATGATCGGCCTTGCGGACCGGTTGTCCCTCATTAAATTAAAAACGATATTCGCTCCCCAGGCATTGACCTCCCAGGAGCGGATCTGGCTCAGGATCAGGAACAGGATCATGCCGACGAAATGGAATATGCCATGATGGGTGAACAGACGACGAGGCACTCATTTGCCCGGGTATCAGTGATGCCGGTGTTCTCTCTAGAATAATATCGATCATGCCTAAATTCAAGATCACTTCGAATTTCAAGCCCACCGGTGATCAGCCTGAGGCTATTGACAAGCTTTCCCAGGGAATCATCAAGGGGTTGCCGAACCAGGTTCTTCTGGGCGTGACCGGATCAGGTAAGACCTTTACCATGGCGAATGTCGTGGAGCGCGTGCAAAAGCCGACGCTCGTCATCGCGCACAACAAAACGCTGGCCGCACAGCTGTACAATGAGTTTAAAGAGCTTTTTCCCGGCAACGCCGTAGAATATTTTGTTTCCTATTACGACTACTATCAGCCGGAGGCCTACCTTCCAACAACAGATACCTACATCGAAAAGGACTCCTCCATCAATGAGCAGATTGACCGCATGCGCCACTCCGCGACAAATGCACTTTTAGAAAGAGACGACGTGATCGTCGTAGCCTCGGTCTCGTGCATTTACGGACTGGGTTCGCCCGAAGCGTACCGCGGAATGCTGCTGTTTCTGGAAAAAGGGCAGCATATCGAGCGGAACGATATCCTGCGCAAACTCGTGGAAATCCAGTACACGCGAAACGACTTCGATTTCCAGCGGGGTACATTCCGGGTACGTGGAGACGTGGTCGAGATCTTTCCAGCATCTCACGAAAGCACGGCGATCCGCGTCGAGATGTTTGGTGACGATATCGACGGCATATCGGAATTCGATCCGCTCCTGGGTACGCCCCTGAACAAACTGGACAAAACCGCGATTTATCCGAGCAGCCATTACGTGATCCCTGAAACGCGCATGAAAGATGCCATCGACGGGATCCACGCGGAGCTTCGCGACCGCATCCAGTATTTTCGCAAAATGAATAAATTGATAGAAGCTCAACGCATCGAGCAGCGAACAATGTTCGATCTCGAGATGATTCAAGAGATGGGGTATTGCCACGGTATTGAGAACTACTCGCGCCATCTTTCGGGACGGTCTCCGGGTGAGCCGCCGCCTACGCTCCTTGATTACTTTCCCAAGCACTTCTTACTGATCGTCGACGAATCGCACGCTACGATTCCGCAAATCGGAGGCATGTATAACGGCGATCGAGCCCGAAAGCAAACGCTCGTGGATTTTGGATTCCGGTTGCCATCGGCGCTTGACAATCGTCCGCTTAACTTCGAGGAGTTCGAATCGCGGATACACCAGACTGTGTATGTCTCGGCAACACCCGCTGATTTCGAGGTTGAAAAAGCCGGGAACAGGATCATTGAACAGGTCATCCGTCCCACGGGCCTCACGGACCCGAAAATCGCGATCAGGCCGGTTAAAGGCCAGGTTGACGACCTGCTGAGTGAAATCGGGAAACGGGCGGAGGCAAAAGAGCGAGTGCTTGTAACCACGCTGACGAAGCGCATGGCTGAGGACCTGACCGAGCATTACAAGGAATTAAACGTCCGCGTTGCCTATCTGCATTCCGACATCGACACTCTGGAGCGGGTAGACATAATCCGAGATCTGCGGCTGGGCAAGTACGACGTCCTGATCGGCATCAATCTCCTCCGTGAAGGCCTGGATATTCCCGAGGTATCGCTTGTCGCCATTCTCGACGCCGACAAGGAGGGGTTTCTCCGCTCAACGCGCTCGCTCATCCAGACCATGGGCCGTGCGTCGCGCAACGTGAACGGCGAGGTGATTCTCTATGCAGAGAACATCACCGATTCGATGCGCAATGCGATTAATGAAACGAACCGGCGGCGGACAGTGCAGGAGGAGTACAACAGGAAGCATAACATTACACCGACAACCGTGAAGAAAAACATCATGGCCGCGCTCAGAACCGTTTATGAACAGGATTACTTCACTGTTCCGATCACGGCCGAAGAAGCAGGAGGGGATGTTGCGACCGTGGACATTCCCATGCTTATTGCACGACTGGATAAACAGATGCGGGCAGCGGCTAAGGAACTTGATTTTGAAACCGCCGCCGAGCTTCGGGACAAAATCAGATCTTTGAAGCAGCGGGAGTTGGCCGTTGGGGTAAAAGTGGAGTAGGGGCGGCAGAGTCACAATGCGGAATTGTCCAAGGATGCTCAGACACTTCTGGAATATTTTGTGTGGGTCGATAGTATGCGAGACCTTTTCGATCAAGAGAGAAAAGTCGAGCGCGGAAAAGACGATTTCACCGACATAATTATCGACAGGTCTTATTGGTGCGGTGGTTTGTATGCCGTTGTCGAGTCCAGTGTTATACATGGCGCATCCAAATGTTTGCTTCACCACGCTGGGTTTTTCGGACCTGGCAGCTCGTACGACTGCCTAACCAGCCGAATCGCCGTCTACGGACCCGTACGCACGGTCGTGTGACAGGAAAGCCCGTGCGGGCCTACCTGTGTTGATTGGTTTTCCAGTCAGCGTCGTGTCACGAAGCTTGCCGTGTCTCCCCCCGAGGCCCTCCTCGTTCAACCACAAATGTATCTCGCCAATATCCTCGTTTCCCGAAGGGAAAATCCATGGTACAATAAGCATGCAATGACCCTCGAAGAAAAACTCAAGAACCTCCCCGACGAGCCAGGAGTCTATATGATGATGGACGCCCGGGGGCACATTATTTATATCGGCAAAGCTGTGTCGCTTGTGAACCGAGTAAATTCCTATTTCCAGAAAGGGCCGAAAGGCGAGAAGACCGAGCTTATGGTGCGCCAGATCGCGGACCTTGAGACTATTGTGACGCATACCGAGCTTGAGGCCCTGATCCTCGAATCGAACCTCATCAAGAAACACCACCCGCGGTACAACATTATTCTCCGGGACGACAAGAACTATCCTTATCTTCGGTTCGACATCAAGTCGGAATATCCTCGGCTCGAAGTCGTCCGGCGATTGAAAAAGGACGGGGCCGCATATTACGGGCCCTATGTCCCTGCTGGCGGCATGTGGGAGTCACTCGCGCTCATTCGCAGGACCTTTCCGCTCGCCTCATGCAGGAAGGAACTGGGAAAGAAACCGGAGCGTGCTTGCGTCCAGTTCCAGATTGGACGGTGTCTGGGGCCGTGCACCGGCGGGGTCGACAGTGCAGCGTATCGTGATGTCGTTTCCCAGGTCCGTCTCTTTCTCGAGGGCAAGAACCGCGATCTTCTCGACATGCTCAAGCGTCGCATGGAGGAGGCGTCGGAGAAGACGGAGTACGAGCGCGCGGCAGAACTCAGGGACCGGATCGCAAAGATCAATGGCGCTTTCGAGAGGCAGAAGGTCATCTCCCCAGGGTTCGAGAATCAGGATGTTGTTGGAATCGCATCCGAAGCGGGCCGTGCGGACATCCAGGTGCTCTTCATCAGAAACGGAATGATGCTCGGGCGGAAAGACTTCTATCTCGACGACGTGCGCGGTTTGTCGAACGAAGATATCCTCGGCGACTTCCTGCGCCAATTTTATGCAAAGGAGATGATCGTCCCCGCCGAGGTCCTGCTGCCGTGCGAGGTGTCTGATCGGGAGGTATTCGAGAGATGGCTTTCGGAAAAGCGCGAAGCAAGGGTTGATGTCCTGGTTCCCCAGCGCGGACGCAAGCGCGAACTGGCGCAGATGGCATCGGATAACGCAGCCCAGTCGCTTCGCGAACATACGCTTTCCCGGAGGAGCAAGGAGAAAATCCTGGCGCGGCTCCAGGAAGAGCTGGGGCTCCGGAACCTTCCGCGCAGGATCGAGGCCTTCGACATATCGCAGATACAGGGAACAGAGCCAGTCGCGAGCATGGTCAGTTTCGAGAACAACGTCCCGGATAAGCGGCATTATAAACGTTTCAAGATAAAAACGGTGACGGGCCAGGACGACTTTGCGAGCATGGCTGAGGTGATCCGGCGGCATTACACGAGGGCGAAAGAGGATGGAACGCTTCCCGATCTCATCCTTATCGATGGCGGCAAGGGGCAGCTCAGTGCTGCCCTTGACGTGCTGAAGGATCTGCAGATCGAGGAACCTGACGTCATCGGTCTCGCTAAGGCCCGCAGTGGGAATGAGGGTGTAGAGCGGGAGTTCGAGCGAGTCTTTCTCCCGGGCATGGAGGAACCGATTATTCTTGACCCCTTGAGTGCGACTACGCACCTGGTGGCGCGGGCGCGCGATGAGGCCCATCGGTTTGCGATCACCTATCATCGGAAACTTCGTGAGAAACGGGCTGTCCATTCAGAACTTGACGACATCCCTGGAATCGGAAAAGCCCGGAAGAAAGCGCTGCTTCGTCACTTTGGAAGTGTGGAGAAGATCAAACAGGCGTCGTTGGAGGAGTTGGCCGCTGTGGCGGGCATGACCGGAAAAGCTGCTGATAAAATAGCCGAGTTTTACGGGAAAAAATCGGCTGAAAAGGTTTAATACATGTAGCCGATGAGAGAGATAAAATTCGTCCTAGGTAAAAGCGAGTCGAGAACCAGGTTTATGTTAATAAACGAGAAAAAACTCGATTCCCCCTGCATCTTTTGCATAATCCTTTCGGAGCGAGCGCAGGTAGCTCTAAAATGGAGTAAAAGCTGAGGAGTTTATTCCCGGGAAGTTAAGGTTAAAAGTAATTTTATAATCATATAGTGACATTAATTTTAGCCAATATATATTGCAACTCTACATATGGCGACAACCCGCAATAACCCCGGAAGCGACTTTTGCGATTGTAAAACATATTTATCAGCCATGTGGTTATGTTAACCGAGACCCCCTATAATCGAGGAGATTTTATGACAAACGAACAATGGCTGGAGATGTTTAGAGTCATCGGTGCGAAAATGCGAAGTGGAATCGCTGATATCCTGAACACAGAGGGGGGCAAGATTCCCCTCGGGAAAGGGGCGGGAGGCGATAAGACCTTCCCCGTGGATAAATGGGCGGAGGATATTATTATTTCCGGGCTGGAACAAATGCAGCGGGAAGGCGAAGCATTTACTCTTATCTCCGAGGAACTCGGGATTCGTAAATTCGGCGACGGCAGAAAGGTCGTGCTGGTCGACCCCATCGACGGTAGCAACAATGCAAAGACGGGGATCCCTTTTTTTTCCTCATCAATGGCCCTCTTGAATGGCGATACCCTCTCTGACCTCGCTGCGGGTTATGTGATCAACCTGTCCACGGGAGACGAGTTCTGGGCCCTCCGCGCCCAGGGTGCATATAAGAACGGCAAGCGCATAAGGACATCGGCGACCGAAGGCATTAACATCGTGGCCTACGAGGCGTCATCTCCCTTAACCGATCTGCCGCGGCTCCTGCCGCTGCTGACGCGGGCGAAACGGACCCGCTGCTTCGGATCCACGGCCCTGGATCTCGCGTACCTTGCATCGGGTGCAATCAGCCTGTTCGCTACAGCAACGGCCTCGCGGGCCTTTGACTACGCCGCCGGTTTGCTGATCGTCGAGGAGGCGGACGGCGTGGTAACCGACCTCGAAGGACGGCATATCGACCACGTTGTAGCGGGTTTGGACAGAACGGTTCCTCTTCTCGCAAGCGCGCACGAACGTCTCCACGTCGCAGCGCTTGATTTGCTTGCAACAACATGACAATCCCGTTCAGCAGTATTGACATACCATACTTTTTATGTAATTATGAAATATGGCCCTTGTTAACCACACCACGCGTGAAATCAACACAAAGATCGTATATTATGGCCCTGGACTCTGCGGGAAAACGACGAACATTCACCTTATTTACCATCGGATCTCGCCGAATCAGCGCGGGAAACTCATCTCGCTGGCCACGGAGACTGATCGAACATTGTTTTTCGACTTCCTTCCAGTTGAGCTGGGCACCATTAAAAATTACAAAGTGCGGTTCCATCTCTATACCGTACCAGGCCAGGTATTTTATAATGCCACGAGGAAGCTTGTGCTCAAGGGCGCAGACGGCCTTATTTTCGTGGCCGATTCTCAGCGCGCTCTGTTGGAGGCAAACCTCGAGAGCTTGGCGGATCTTCGCGATAACTTAGCCGAGCAAGGCGTCAATATCATCGAGTTTCCCATGGTGATTCAGTATAACAAACGGGATCTTCCCGACGTTCTTTCGGTAGAGGATCTGAATGCGTCGCTCAACCCGCGGAATGCGCTTTATTACGAGGCTGTTGCGACGACCGGAGAGGGCGTCCTGAAAACATTTACCGCTATATCCAAGCTTGTGCTGCAGGATATGCAGAAATATCCGGAACGCCACAACTTTTCGTTGAACGATGTCGTCGGCAAGGGCGAGAGGCGCTCCGAGCCGTCCGAAGACATCATGAAGGATGTGCCGCCGTCGGAACCGTCTATGACTGGAGTTGCCGCGGCTGAGGCGAAATCGGAAATGGCGGCGTTCGTGAATGCCGTTGATGCAAAGGTGAAAGTGAACCTGGGAAAAGCCTCTATGGAGGATGGTGGCATCATCCTTCCCTTTGACATCGTGAGCGGAGATCGGGAGGAACAGTTCGAGCTTCATATTGCAATCGATATGGAGGCGCCCCTTTCCAAGCGCTTCAAAGTTATTATAAAAAATTTCAAAAAATGAATATTACGCGCGGACGTGGAGCCCTAGACGCTGAAGACGAATTCTTCTGGCGACCGTAATCCATATTGAAACAGTGGCATTGATCACGTTCATGAGGTTTCTATGTCTAAGGTAACAGTGCTTATACCTGCAGCGGGCATGGGAAAGAGAATGGGCAGGGCCATCGCGAAGCAGTTTCTTCCCCTGGGTGACAAACCCATGCTTGCTCATACCCTCTTGGTATTCCAGCGTGTTTCAGAAATCGACGAGATCATCCCGATCCTTTCGCAGGAGGACATGGAAAATTGTCTCGCAGCTATAATCGAACAGTACCACATTACAAAAGTGAAGACCCTGGTCGTGGGCGGCAAGGAGCGGCAGGACTCGGTGGCAAACGGTCTGCATAAACTCGAGAGGGACGCATCGGTGGTGCTCATCCATGACGGGGTGAGGCCTTTCGTAACACCCGAGATGATCAAGGAAGCCGTGGACTATGCCAGGAAAGGCGAGTGTGTGACCGTAGGCGTGCCGATCAAGGACACCATCAAGGAAGTGAACGACCAAGGGATAGTGCGTCAGACCCTGGAGCGCAGCAAGCTCTGGGCCATTCAGACACCTCAGGCATTCCCAGTCAGGACCCTTAAACAGGCGTACGGGGAAGCTTCCTTAAGGCAAAGGTATGGCACAGACGATGCGACGCTCGTTGAGCGAATGGGCGGTAAAGTGCGGGTGATCATGGGAAGCTATGATAATATCAAAATCACGACGCCTGAAGACTTGGTGTTGGCGGAGGAGATACTGAAGAGGCGCTATGATGCGGATCGGGATAGGTTATGATGTTCACCGTCTCAGCGGTGGCCTCAAGCTCGTCATAGGCGGTGTGGACGTTCCCTCTGAGCAGGGACTTGTTGGCCACTCCGATGCCGATGTGCTGCTCCACGCGATCTGCGACGCCCTGCTTGGAGCGGCAGGGCTCGGCGACATTGGCCGGCATTTCCCGGATTCCGCTCCGAAATACAAAGGTATTTCCAGCCTGATCCTGCTCCGGGAAGTGCACCGGCTTCTCAAGGAAACGGGCTATCGCGTCAACAATATCGACGCCACCATTGTGGCAGAGCGTCCGAAAATGGCCCCTCATGTGCCCGCAATGACGGCGAATATCGCTGCCGCTGTCAACGTTGACCGGTCTATGGTCAATGTGAAGGCGACTACGACCGAAGGGCTCGGGTTTGCGGGAAAGGGCGAGGGAATGGCCGCCTATGCCGTTTGTACAATCAGGAAATCGGAGTAATATGACATATTTTATTCTAATTGTTTTTGTTTTTCTGGTCACGGTTGCGCCGGCCTTTCCACAGGTTGATGATCAGACGGGGAGCCAGAAGCAGAAAGAACAGGAACAACAAAAACACTTCCTGTATGAGTGGACCGACAGCAAGGGCATTGTTCATATTACCGACAGTCTCAGTAATGTTCCGGAGAAATACCGGTCCGAAGCACAGAGGTTAGAAACCCCTTCGGGAGCCGAGGGAACGGAAAGCCAGCCGGGAGAACAGGGCACAATAGATCATCCCGATTACTCTAAAGAAGAGGAAATTCTGCAGAACCAGAAGGAAGCATGGCAAAGTCGTATGAAGGCAGCGAAACAGCAATTGGCAGACGCCGAGCGGCGCTACCAGGAGCTGTCGCAGAAGAGGGATGAATTGCTTGGGAGTTGGGGAGGGCCCGCATCGGGACACTTGGAAGGCCGGGAGGAAGCTGCCCGCATAGAACAGCAGCTGAAGCAGGTGCAGAAGGAGATTGATGATACACGGCAACAGATAAGGGTGGTGATCCCCAATGAAGCGCGTAAGGCCGGGATCCACCGGGATGGCTTAGAGAATGATCGCAAAAGAATGCTGATTGAAAACTTAGCAATGTTGAAATCGTCAATGATGATAAACGTGCAAGACAATTCTCAGTGGTGTAGCTCTCCTGCCGATCAGTGCGTGTCACGCCGAAGGTTTTTTAAATTGTTGGTCAGTACTCTTCAATCCGCAATGACAACATGAGTGATATCATTCGAAAGATCAGAAAAGATTTTCATGCAGCACTTTCCATGGATCCTGCCGCTACGAACAGACTAGAGGTCGCTCTGACGTATGCAGGTGTTCACGCGCTTCTGCTCTACCGTTTCGCCCACTGGCTGTGGACAAAACGCATTCCTTTTGTTCCGCGTGCTCTGTCACAGTTAGGACGGTTCCTGACGGGCATTGAAATTCATCCCGGTGCGACAATAGGCTCGGGGTTGTTCATTGACCATGGGATGGGAGTGGTAATCGGCGAGACAGCGGAGATCGGCGATAACGTCACGCTGTTTCAGGGGGTGACGCTTGGAGGAACGGGCAAACAGCGGGGTAAACGACACCCGACGTTGGGGAGCCACGTTGTCGTGGGTGCCGGCGCAAAGGTGCTTGGCCCCATAAAAATTGGCGATTATGTCAAGATCGGTGCTAACTCGGTGGTGCTTCAGGATGTGCCGGATCATTCAACCGTGGTCGGCATTCCCGGGAAAATTGTTAGAATCAAGGACGAACGCGTTCCCGATGAAGCGCTTCTCGACCATATCCACATCCCCGATCCCATCGCGGACCGGTTCATCGATCTTCAGGTGCAGATCGATTCACTGAAAAGAGACTTGGAGAATCTTCGACAAAAAAAATGATTGCAAAAATCCTGATAGGTGATGAGTCAGGCTTAAACATCGTCAATCCTCTATGATTTTATAACTGTGCTTGATTGTTCCCGCCTTCGCTAGTGTTGCCCCGACTGAGCAGTACTTATCGAGGGACAAGGCAATAGCTCTTTCAACTGCCTCCTTTTCAACACCCTTACCCCTCACGACATACTCGATATGAACTGATTTGTACACTTGCGGAGGGTTTTCGGCCTTTTCTCCCTGTATATTGATTTCAAGACCTGTGACGGGCTGACGTTTTTTCCGAAGAATTGATATAACGTCCATACCCGAGCAACCGCCGAATCCGACGAGCAGCAGTTCCATGGGCCGGAATCCCGCATTGTGACCACCGGCTGTATCATCGGCGTCCATGTTCAGGGTATGACCAGACGTTGCATTGCCTGTAAACAGCATATCATGCATGAGAGTTACTTTTGCTTCAACCATGTTTTCTGACTCCATTCCTGTAATGAAATAAAAAGCGGTCTAAAAATTTAATCATCGTACCAGAAAGTCTTTGTGGCTGTCAATGGCCATTCCTAAAAACATAAAAATTTATCTCCCGCAACGATGACGGCAGCTGTTATATCCTGCACAAAACCATCCAAAGCTCGGACTGATCCGCGATAAATAAGCTGCCGCACCTAGGCCCGACGTGCTGATTGCAGGTATTCAGATCCAGTGCGCAAATGCCTGTCTCGCCGGCCGACAACGATGACAGCGACAGCGGGGTCGGCAGGCAGCTTCATAAGCGTTGGTCTGTTGCGTTAAGGCAGGACCAATCTCAGTGACCTTTTTGAGGTTGCCAAGCCTTTTTTTCAGCGAATGTGGGAAGTCGCCCTCGTGGCGCGTCTAGATCATTTTTCTGGTTATGACTGAATACGCGAAAATACAGAGCGACAACACCCGAAGCAGTTTCCTCCTCTTAAATATTAAGTGTCCCGATTGGCATTTGCGGAACCTGCGGCAGTTTAATTGCTTTCCGTCCGTTTCTGATCGGTTCAACACTTATACCTTGTTGCTTTGAAATATGTTTAATTTAATAATGATATTATGATATATATACTAATATTTTATAACAAAAAATAAGCAGCGTCTGGTCGTATTTTTAATTACATTCGTTTTCTTTGGGGAAAATAGACAATAACTAAATAACTTTAGTATTATTTAAAAAAATCGGCATATTAAGCGTTTCTCTACAGAAATAATGGTGAAGACGCCATAATTCAAGGACTCACCTCGTTATCAGAATATATAAGATTATGATTAATAAATGGATTAATTTTTAAAGATCACATTGTCTGTGGCACTTAAATTGCGGGAAAATAATTTGATTTCATTGCTTATCCATAAAAGGCATGTAACTATTTGTAATAATTTAGTTGTTAAATGAATATTCGCAACCGTGATAATTATATGCGTTTATAGCAGAATTAATTTTTTTTATTTGACTAAAACAGAAAGTACACTTACAATCGCATTTCCTGACGTTGCTAAAGAAGTGATGTTTCATCGATAATTATTTACCTGCCCACCTCAGTTCACTAATAAAACCGTTAGCAGAAAGGGGGATCATTCACCATAATTCTGATAATTTCGCAGTCTGTCATTTGCGAATGGTTGCGAACGCCATAGATCAGAACCTCCATTTTCGCAAATACTTTTGAGTTCACCGAATGAATAATGTACTGATATAAATCTATAAGGAGGATTTCCTAATGAGCAAAGATGGTAAGACACCAATGCTAGACGACCTGGAAAAAGGCGCATGGCCGAGTTTCGTAAAAGAGATCAAAACAGCCGCAAAGAGAAGCAACACGGCTCAAGATCTTCTCGGCATCCTGGAGAGATCTTATAGGGACAAAGTCACCCACTGGAAGCACGGAGGGATTGTGGGCGTACTTGGTTACGGCGGGGGCGTTATCGGACGTTACTGCGATCTTCCCGAAGAGTTCCCCGGTGTGGCCCATTTCCATACCGTTCGTGTAAACCCCCCGTCAGGTTTTTTCTATACCTCCAAGGCACTCAAAGAACTGTGCGATATCTGGGATAAATACGGCAGCGGCATGACGAACATGCACGGATCTACTGGTGATATGATTTGGCTTGGCACTCAAACCGACAAGCTCGAGCCAATCTTCGCCGAGATAACTGCAAAGGGATGGGACCTCGGCGGTTCCGGTTCATGCCTTCGTACTCCGAGTTCCTGCGTGGGCATGGCACGCTGCGAGTTTTCGAACATCGATACTATGAACATCTGCCACACCTTCACCCAGAAATTCCAGGATGAACTCCATCGTCCTGCATTCCCTTACAAATTCAAGATCAAGGTATCCGGCTGTGCCAATGACTGCACTGCGGCAGTGGCACGCGCCGACATGTCCATCATCGGCACCTGGCGCGACAACATCCGTATCGACGCGGCTGAGGTGAAGAATTATTCCAAGGACATGGACATCAAGACGGAAGTAACCGATATGTGCCCGACCCACTGCATGAGCTGGGACGGCAGCAGTCTCAAGATTAACGACAAGGATTGCAACCGCTGCATGCATTGCATAAACCGCATGCCGAAAGCATTGCGTCCTGGCAAAGAGAAGGGCGCGACCATCATGTTGGGCGGAAAGGCCCCAATCGTGACGGGCGCTCTTATGAGCTGGGTTCTTGTTCCCTTCATGAAGCTTGAGGCACCCTATGATAACCTGGAAGACCTTATCCGCAAGCTGTGGGAATGGTGGGATGAGCATGGAAAGAATCGTGAACGTATCGGCGAACTCGTCGACCGTATGGGCATGAGATCCATGCTTGAAGCCACCGGCATCCCGCCGGTCCCGCAGATGGTAAAGGCACCGAGGACCAACCCCTATGTGTTCTGGGCAGAGGGTGAAGTGCAGTAGTCATACACTGATTCGAATAATATCAAGGAGGGAAACCTATAATGGCTGACAAACCGAAAAGAATAACAGATCTTGGTGCACCCGACTACCATAAATTTCTGCCTCCCGTAATCACAAAAAATTATGGAAAGTGGAAGTACCATGAATATATCAACAAAGGTACGATGAAGCATGTGTCCGAAACCGGCGACGAGCTGTATACTGTCCGCATCGCAACGTCCCGTCTTGTAAGCACCGACTTCATCCGTGAGATGTGTGATCTCGCTGAAAAATTCAGCGGCGGGCACCTCCGCTGGACGACCCGCCATAACGTCGAATTTTTCCCGGCAAAGGAGCAGGTTGACGCTCTTCAGGTAGAACTCAAGAAACGCGGCCACCTTGTCGGTGGTATCGGCTACGGCATCAGCAATGTGGTACATACTCAGGGATGGATCCATTGCCACACCCCTGCCACGGACGCTTCGGGTGTTGTGAAGGCGGTCATGGACGAACTTCATGAATACTTTACCACGAAGAGTCTTCCGGCACGCGTCAGAATCGCCTTGGCCTGCTGCCTGAATATGTGCGGCGCAGTCCACTGCTCTGACATTGCCATACTCGGGATTCACCGCAAACCCCCGAAGGTAAACGAGGCTACGCTCGGAAACCAGTGCGAAATTCCGACGACTATTGCATCGTGCCCCACGGGCGCCATCAGCCCGAACCCGGCAACGAAATCAGTGAAAATCAAGGCCGAGCGCTGTATGTATTGCGGCAACTGCTATACCATGTGCCCATCACTTCCGATCGCCGATGGGACTGGTGACGGCATTTCCATCTATGTCGGTGGCAAGGTGTCGAATGCACGCGGGCCAGCCCGCATGTCCAAGCTTGTTATCCCGTTTCTTCCGAACAATCCGCCACGCTGGCCCGAAACGGTCAAGGCGGTCAAGCATCTTGTCGAGGTCTATGCTCAGAATGCTAAAAAACATGAACGGATGGGCGAATGGATCGAGCGCATCGGCTGGGAGCGGTTTTTCAAACTGACCGGCCTGGCATTTACGTATCAGCACATTGATGACTTCACCTTTGCCCGTGATACATTCAGAATGACCCCCACATTCAAGTGGGAATAAGCCTTATCGTCCGGACTCCATGTCGGCCCCGGTATTCATCCGGGGCCGGTTTTTCTGATGCTGTGAACAACATAACCGGAGGGGGAAACTATGGACGCCGCAGAACTGCAGAAAAAAGTTTATGAACTGGTAGAAAAGAACATGGGGAAAAAGAAGATGAAAGCCGGCGACATCACTAAGGCCATGGAAGCCGAAGGCGCAAGCAGGGATGAAGTCAAGGCAGCCATTCGTGAGCTTGTTGACGGCGGCAGGCTGGTGTATTCGTATTTCGGCGGAAGTTTCATAGAAATTCCTCATACGGAAGGCTCGGCCAACCCACAATCATAATGCAGAATATTCCGAGGCTGGTGCTTTCAGCCACCCGGGGAGGGCTCGGCAAGACAACGCTCTCAATCGGGATTGTCGCTGCTTGGAGAAAAGCCGGCAGACAGGTTGCGGTTTTTAAAAAAGGGCCTGATTTCATCGATGCGGGTTGGCTGGGCGTTGCAGCCGGAAAACCCTGCTACAATCTTGATCTTTTCATGATGGGGCAGGAGTGCATCAAAAAGTCATTCCAGGAACATACAAAGGGTTCCGATGCCGCCATCATTGAAGGCAACAGGGGACTCTTTGATGGTGTTGATGAATCAGGGACTTACAGTACGGCACGGCTAGCCGGTTTGTTAAAAGCTCCGGTGGCGCTTATTGTCGACTGTACAAAAGCTACGAGTACCGTCGCAGCAACGGTATTAGGATGCAGACAGTATGATCCATCGGTCAATCTGGCGGGGGTCATCCTCAATAATGTATCGTCAACGCGTCACGAGAGTGTAATCAGAAAGGCTATCGCACAAAGCAGTGATCTCCCTGTAGTTGGTGCAGTCCCTCGGCAACGGGGGGATGCTTTTCCGGAACGGCACATGGGATTGACGCCGTTTCACGAACATCCTGAAATGCAGCAGGCAATATCTTCGTCAACGTCCCTTGTGGAAAGCTATCTTGATCTTGATGCGTTGTGGTCAATTGCCTGTGCGACGCCGGAGATCGAGTGTGCGCCGAGCGCATCAGCCGATGACCCTGTCACGACACGAGGTGATCGGGTCGTGATTGGAGTGATCAGGGATCGAGCGTTTCAGTTTTATTACCCTGATAACCTGGAGGCACTGGAGAGCCAGGGGGCCACGCTCAGAGAAATAAACGCGCTTCACGACAGGGCACTGCCCGGTGATATCGATGCGCTCTATATTGGCGGCGGTTTTCCCGAAACTCAGGCCGCGGAGCTGGCGGGAAATGAAAGTTTTTGCGCATCAGTGCGGAATGCGGTGGAAACCGGCTTGCCTGTTTACGCTGAGTGTGGCGGACTCATTTATCTTGGTAGGAGTCTTATCGTCGGCAGTGAACGCTTTCCTATGACCGCAGTGCTGCCGGTTGATTTTGTGCTTGAAAAAAGTCCGCAGGCGCATGGTTATACGATCCTGAAAACAAGCGACTCAAGCACGTTCCTTGAAAAAGGCATTGGCATTCGTGGTCATGAGTTCCACTATTCCAGGATTTACCATATTGACGGAAATCCGTTAATGGCGTATCATGTTGCGAGGGGTTCCGGTATAAATGGTATGGGGGATGGCATCATCTATAAAAACGTATTAGCTTCCTATACTCATATCCATTCCTTGGCTACACCGCAATGGGCACCTGCCATGATACGCATTGCCCGTAAACGCCGCAATGCTCTAGTCGAACTAAGAGAACAGGGGATCTCGTGAATCCAGGGACAAGGGGGAGTATTGAGCCAACCTGCCCTTTTTGCAGTAGTAAACTTGAACCTCCCAAAACCATGGTTCTCAATGTCATGGAAAGCGTTGAGGGGGGAACATGCAAGACCTGTGGCGCGTTCTACATCGCCGATCCGACGGGCAAGAACCTCGGAGAGGTGATGATGCAGGCGCTCGGGGTGGTGGCGGAAACGTTGTCAAAAGACATGGCTGACATGGTTCTCGGAGAGGATTACGAAGACGCGGTTTTGAATTATGATATCCGGACACATCGTTCCACAGGGATCAGCAGAGGTTTTAATGGCCAGGGACGGCTTTATATACTAAATGTAAAACGCAAATTATAATGGCGGGCATTAAGGTTTGTTTTGAGCGGACCACGGGTGATGCAGGAACCGGGAATTACAGTTGAGGGAGCTAATGAGGCGCCCGAACACAATTAACGAAAGGGGACAAAAAGATGGGAACAATTTCGGTAGCGGGTAAAACGATCGAAGTGGATGAGGACGGCTTCCTGGCTAATCTGGACGACTGGAGTATGGATGTGGCCAAATACTTTGCGGAGGTTGAGGGAATCGAGATGTCCGACCAGCACTGGGAAGTAGTGAATTTCCTCCGTGACTACTACAAGCAGTATCAGATCGCGCCCATGATCAAGATTCTGGTGAAGGAGATCGGCAAGAAACTTGGGCCCGAAAAAGGCAATACCAAGTACCTTTATGAGCTTTATCCGGGCGGTCCGGCAAAGCAGGCTTGCAAAATCGCGGGTCTTCCGAAACCGACTGGCTGCGTATAGTAACTAGAAATTTCCCGAATTAATTCGGTTGTGAGCGCCTCTAACTTTTAAAGTGGCGGCCTGACCTGAGGAAAAAGTATCGGCCGACTTTACCTGATATGCGGCAAGTGTCAGGGTGTGCGACAACGGTCGGGTACACAAAATTCAGGAGGAAGTGACCGTTATGTACATGGTTGCAGTTGACAAAAAAAAGTGCGACGGTTGTGGCACCTGCGTAAATGTTTGTCCTCAATCCGTTTTCAAAATGGAGGGAGACAAGTCTGAACCGGTGAACATGTCCGAATGCATTAATTGCCTTACCTGCGTTGAGAATTGCCCGCAGCAGGCGATTACGGTTACTGAGATATAATGCGGTAACATTGAGTCATACCGAAAGGGGATAGTTGAAAAATTATCCCCTGTTTTTTTATATCGAACTTGCTCTCGGGAGGTGAGATGATGAAGCTAGCGGTTTTTTTAAGCGATTGGAGAAGGACGGAGAACAGTTTTGAGAGAATGAAAGCCGACAAGCTCGGCGTTATTCTCGTCGGCAACGGAATCTATCATGCTGTGGTGAAGGAAGGCGGGAAGGAATCCCCCGTGCTTTCGAAGGCGGGCGCGAACTTCTACGTTCTGTCTGACGATCTGGAAACGAGAGGATATACGGCGGCGAATGTGAATTCAAAGGTGAAAATCATCGGATATGGCGATATCGTCGATCTGATCATGAATGATTACGAAAAAACGGCGTGGTTGTAGAAATCCGAAAGCGGGGCGCGCTATGGCGGAGGGGGGATTGCAAATGGACGTTATCCTATCCACTGCAGGACAGAGGCACCCTGTATCAAATACGACAATTTTATAAGGAGGAGAACTATGGGAGAACTGACAATTGGATCGTTCCCTTCCCTGGTCGGCTCGATGTCACTGGATTTTACCTTTAAACTTGCCGAGGCGGCAATCGGCAAAGGGCACAAGGTAAATTTGTGGCTGTCCGGCAACGCGGTGATGATGGCCAAAAAGGGACAGAAGGCTTTCAAAGATTATTCGCACATGGAAAAACGCATGAAGGAACTTATCGCCAAGGGAATGGAGATTACCGTGTGTGAGGCCTGCGCGGAAGCGCGAGGTTACCATAAGGAAGACACTCCCGAGGGCATGAAACGCGCCAGTATGGACTGGTATTTGGCGAAGACCGTGAAGACCGACAAGCTGCTTCATATCGGAGGTGAGTAAATGGGCGCCGTAAAAATATTGTTTGTAGTGCAAAGACCGCCGTACAAGAGCGAGAACCCCCGCCTTGCGCTCACCCATGCTATTTCAAGCCAGACGGCAGAGATTTATATGGATGACGGGGATTCCGTGGTGCCTACCCTTGTGTTCGTTGGCGACGGAGTGTTGAACGCCGTGAAGAACCAGCAGGCCATGAAGCTCTACGGTGTGACGAGCACCGAAAGTCATATCAAGAATAGCTTGCTTGTTGACGTGCCCGTCTGGGTATGCAAGGAAGATATGGAACATTTCGGCCTGAAGGAAGACCAGATGATCACCGATGCTGAAGAGCTCGGCGGGGAGCTGAAGACGAAATTCGTCAGTTTCGCAGAGATTCAAAAAGAGATGGAATCGGTCAAACATCTTCTCTTCTTCTAATGTTACGTACCCTGCAGCAATTGCTGCAGGGATGTTTGCTATCAGTTCATCAAAGAAAAAATGAAGCTTAAAGAGCATTTAACGGAAAAGAAAACCGACATTCTGCGAAAATGGTTTGATGCCGTTGTGGAGACCTATCCGAACGAGACGTCCACCTTTTTAAAAAAGCAGAAAGCCCAGTTTACGAATCCCGTCGGTTATACGCTTTCGGAAGGGCTCGAACATCTTTTCGACGCACTGCTGCGGGGAATGCTTCCTGACACCGTATCACGGTTTCTCGACAGCATTATAAGAATCCGCGCCATCCAGGCATTCACCCCTTCCGAGGCCGTTTTATTCATTTTCCAGCTCAAGAAGCTGGTCCGTCAGGAACTCGGGACTGAGATCCTGCACCAGCAGGGGATTGTCGAGGAACTGGCGGCCTTTGATTCAGCGACCGATGATCTGGCTCTCTATGCGTTCGATCTTTACATGAAATGCAGGGAAAAAATTTACGATATCAAGGCAAACGAAGCTAGAAACATGACCTTCAGGCTATTGCAGCAGGCGCGTCTTATCGTTGACAACCAGGACTGAGGCCGGTGAAGACCGTTCCGAGCTGTTAACCTAAAACGAAAAGAGGTAACGAAATGAAAGCCTTATCTGCATTCATCGTAGTACTGTTCCTTGTACTAGTTGCCTATATGGGGGTGGAGACGGCAAATGCGCACTTTCTCTTTGGCGTTGTTTTCCCCTACGCGGCTGTTGCCCTCTTCATCGGGGGCATGATCTTCCGAATCCTCAAATGGGGCAGCGCGCCGGTCCCTTTCCGCATTCCGACGACTTGCGGGCAGCAGAAGTCGTTCTCATGGATCAAACACAGTAAGCTTGAAAATCCTTCGGGAACAATCGGGGTGATGGGCAGGATGGCTCTCGAAGTCCTGTTTTTCCGTTCGCTTTTCAGAAACCTCAAAACACAAATGCAGGACGGTGGAAAACTGACGTATGGAGAGGCCAAATGGCTCTGGGCCGCCGGTCTGGCATTTCACTGGTCTTTTCTCATCGTACTTATCAGGCATTTACGGTTCTTTACCCAGCAGGTACCGGCGGCAGTGCAGATGGTCGCGGAGCTCGACAGCTTCCTCCAGATTGGAGTGCCGCTTCTATACATGACCGATGCCGTACTCCTTGCTGCCGTAACCTATCTCTTTATTAGAAGAATCAGCTTGCCCCAGGTTCGTTATATCTCCCTCATGAATGATTATTTTCCTCTGTTCCTGATCTTTGGGATTGCGCTTTCCGGTGTGCTCATGCGGTACTTTTTTAAAACAAACATCGTGAGCGTAAAGATGCTTGCCATGAGCCTCGTCAGCTTCAAACCGGAAGTTCCCCAGGGGATAGACGCGATCTTCTACATTCACCTGTTTCTCTTGTGCACGTTGTTTGCTTATTTCCCGTTTAGCAAACTTGTGCATATGGCCGGCGTATTCATGAGCCCCACCCGTGTGCTGGCTAATACCAGCCGTGTGAAGCGGCATATTAACCCCTGGAATTACCCCGTCCATGTTCATACCTATGAAGAATACGAAAACGACTTCAGGGCAAAGATGAAAGATGCCGGCCTGCCGGTAGAAAAGGAGTAATCATGGCGAAACTTCCGAAACCAGAAGAATTAGCGAAAGTTGATTACACGCTGCCGAAGACGGGCTGGATGGAAACGCCTGTCGTGTTTAAAGAGGGCATGTTCTGCCATGGGTCGAAGCCGAAAAGCCTCGAGATTGTCGGGTTCCCGAACCCGCGTGATTGGCGGCCAGCGGATGCGGACTGGAAGCTGCCTGAGAACTGGAAGGAAATCCTGATTAAGGGTATTGCGGACCGACTGAAAAAATACCGGTCCTTCCAGCTCTTCATGGACATCTGTGTACGCTGTGGCGCCTGTGCTGACAAGTGTCACTTCTTCATCGGTACCGGAGACCCGAAGAACATGCCGGTTCTCAGGGCCGAGCTTATCCGCTCGGTTTACCGTCAGGAATTCACGCTTGCCGGAAAAATTCTTGGTAAGATGGCAGGAGGGCGAGAACTGACGCTCGACGTACTGAAGGAATGGTGGTACTACTTCTATCAGTGTACGGAATGTCGCCGCTGCTCGGTATTCTGTCCCTACGGCATCGACCAGGCCGAGATTACAATCATTGGCCGGGAACTCCTCAATGAACTCGGCCTCAACATCGAGTGGATCGCCGGTCCCGTATCGAACTGCTATATGAAAGGTAATCATCTCGGTCTCGAACCGCACACGATTATCGGAAACCTGGAATATATGCTGGACGACATTGAGACTGTGACCGGGAAAAAGATCAAACCTACATTTAACAGAAAAGGCGCGGAGATTCTCTTTGTTACTCCGTCCGGCGATCTTTTCGCGGACCCGGGTACATACACTTGTATGGGTTACCTAATGCTGTTTGAGGAGCTCGGCCTTGATTATACTTGGAGCACCTACGCGTCAGAAGGCGGAAATTTCGGCTTCTTTACCACGAACGAGATGGCGAAGCGGCTCAATTCCAAAATATATGCCGAAGCCAAGCGTCTCGGCGTGAAGTGGATCTTAGGAGGAGAGTGCGGTCACATGTGGCGGGTGCTCTCACAATATATGGACACCTGGAACGGTCCGGCTGATTTTCTCGAAGTGCCGAAATCGCCGATCACTGGCACGGTCTTCGAACAGGCGAAGTCAATGAAGATGGTCCATGTTGCCGAGTTCACCGCCGACCTGATACGAAACAACAAGCTTAAACTCGATCCGAAGCGGAATGACCACCTCAAGGTTACGTGGCACGATTCCTGTAATACCGCGCGCGGTATGGGCCTGCTTGAAGAACCACGATACGTGCTCAAAAATGTGGTGAATCACTTCTACGAAATGCCGGAGGATACGATCCGCGAAAAGACTTTTTGTTGCGGCAGCGGCACAGGACTGAATGCGTCGGAAGACATGGATCTCCGCATGAAGGGCGGGTTCCCCCGCGCAAACGCCGTCAAGTTCGTGCAGGAGCATCACGGAGTTAACATGCTTGCCAATGTGTGCGCCATTGACCGAGCGACGCTCAAGGCCCTCATGGATTACTGGGTGCCGAGCGTGGGGGTCTGTGGACTCCACGAATTGGTGGCGAACGCTCTCGTTATGACGGGCGAAAAGGAGAGGACGACCGACCTGCGCGGCGAACCCCTTCCATTAGCTGAAGTGAAGGAGGGAAAAGCCTAATGAAACTCTATGACGGAGGTAAAATACTCATCGGGCTGGCGGTTTTCCTGGCGTTTGCCCTGTTCCCGTTCTACTACAATATAGGTAAAGTGAACGCCAAACCTGATCCGAAAACGGATACACCGGAAATCCAGGAGTGGGTAAAAGTTAACGGTAAAAAGGAATGCGTCGAATCGAAGGAGTTCATGCAAAGAGAGCACATGCAGCTTCTGAACAACTGGAGAGACGCGGTTGTCCGCAATATGTACCGTGTCTATGTCAGCTCTTCAAGTGGCAAACAGTTCAATATGAGCCTCCAGAATGGGTGTTTGCATTGTCATTCGAACAAGAAACAGTTCTGCGACCAATGCCACAACTACCTGGCGGTCAATCCGTACTGCTTTGATTGTCATATCCAGCCGATGGAAAAGGAGGAGAACAAATCATGAGCCTGGACAGGAGACAATTTTTGAAGATTGCCGGTATCTCCTCCATTCTGGGGTTCGGCGCCTCGGTCGCGTCTGCAACGCATACGATCTGGGAAAAAGGTCTAGAGCCACCGCAAATTGAACCGAACAAAGATGCTTTGATTGCAACCCGGTGGGCTATGGTTGTTGATATGAGCAAGTTCAAGACCGATGAGGACATCAAGAAGGTTACCAGCGCATGCCATCAGACACATAATGTCCCAGATTTCCGCAATCCTGACGGAACTGTGGACGAAAAATTCGAAATTAAGTGGATTTGGAAAGAACCTTACGACCGCACTTTCCCGGGCGCGGAAAACAAATTCATGAATGAACGTATAAAGGAAATGCCCTTTATCGTGCTCTGCAACCACTGCGACAATCCGCCGTGCGTGCGGGTCTGCCCGACCAAGGCGACATTCAAGTTAACGAACGGAATCACCATGCAGGATGAGCACCGTTGTATCGGGTGCCGTTTCTGCATGGCCGCCTGCCCTTATGGATCGCGTAGCTTTAACTGGACCGATCCGCGCAAAGCGCTCAATCCGGCAACGGAAAACAAGGCATATCCCACAAGGACCAAGGGCGTAGTGGAGAAATGCACCTTCTGCTCTGAGCGACTTCAGTTTGGTAAAATTCCGGCCTGTGTAGAGGCTGCTCCTCAAGGCGCCATGTTTTTCGGGGATATAGAAGACCCCAATTCCGATGTCAGAAAAATCGTAACGACCCAACTTACTACCCGGCGCAAGCCGGATCTGGGGACCGGACCGGCAGTCTATTATCTGATAGGAGGGAGCGACCATGCTTGAAAAGGCATTTGAGGGAGGAAAATCATACTGGGCATGGCTGATGTTTCTCGGCGCCCTTGCCCTGATCGGCGTTTACTATTATATTCAGCAGTTCCAATATGGGTTGGGTATCACCGGGATGAGCAGGGATGTCTCCTGGGGTCTGTATATAGGCCAGTTCACGTTCCTGGTCGGCGTCGCAGCTTCGGCTGTCATGCTGGTGATTCCCTACTATCTTCACGACTTTAAAAAGTTCGGGAAGATCGTGATTCTGGGAGAGTTTCTGGCCATCTCCGCGGTCATCATGTGCATTCTTTTCATCTTCGTGGATATGGGCCAGCCCATGAGAATCATGAACGTGGTATTGCATCCAACACCGAATTCGGTCATGTTCTGGGATTCCGTGGTGCTTTGCGGATATCTGTGCATCAATCTGCTGGTCGGATGGGTGACGCTCAGCGCGGACCGCAAAGGCATTGCACCGCCGAAGTGGATCAAGTTCTTTATTTACCTTTCGATCCCCTGGGCGGTCAGTATCCATACTGTGACGGCGTTCCTTTATTCCGGTCTACCGGCGCGCGAGTTCTGGTTGAGTGCCGTCATGGCGGCGCGGTTCTTGGCATCGGCGTTCGCCGCCGGTCCGGCGCTGCTTATTGTTCTGGCGCTTATCGTGAGGAAGGTGTCCACATTTGATCCAGGCAAAGAGCCTATCCAGGCGGTCGGCAAGATCGTAACGTATGCCATGTTCGCCAACGTATTTCTTCTGGGACTTGAGTTCTTTACGGCGTTCTACAGCGGAATTCCCGGCCATTCGCTGCCCTTCAAGTACCTGTATGTCGGTCTTCAAGGCCATTCCGAGCTGGTTCCGCTCATGTGGACGTCGACGATTCTTGCAGTCCTGTCGCTGGTCTTGCTGGTATTCCCGCAACTGCGGAAGAAAGAAGGCCTGCTGGCATTTGCTTGTGTTTCACTTTTTATTTCACTCTGGATCGATAAGGGTTTCGGCCTGATCATCGGCGGTTTTGAGCCGAATCCTTTCGAATATGTGCGTCCTTACTGGCCGACGATGCCGGAAGCGTTGATAACCCTCGGCGTCTGGGCCATCGGCATCCTTGTCCTGTCCATGCTGTATAAAATCGCTGTTTCCGTGCGAGAACGCATGGCTGGAATCGAGATTGAACATTAAAAAAAGGTTGCCTATCATAGTGCAAGGGCCCCCCTTCGGGAGGGCCTTTTTTTTACATTTCTTTCTTGATTTTATTCTTTCCGACGGGTAATATTACTTGCTTTTTGGAATTTTACTTTACTGAAGGAGGGTACAGACCCCATGTACATGGTAACAATCGACAAAAACAAGTGCGATGGAGACGGCACCTGTGTGAACGTGTGTCCGCAATCGGTGTTCAAGGTTGAGGGTGGCAAAGCCGACGCGGTGAACATGTCGGAGTGCATCAATTGTCAGACCTGCGTGGAAAACTGCCCACAGCAGGCAATTATCGTTAACGAAATATAAACCAATGCAGCGAATCATGAAAAAGGGGACCGATGTTAATCGGTCCCCTTTTTCAGCAGCGGGAAGGCATTCGAGAAAAACCGGTGCCGTCAGGCTAATTCTTCTTTTCCACAAGCTTTTGGAACGCCGTAAAGATGTCGATAGGAATGGGAAATACGATGGTTGTATTTTTTTCCGAGCCGATCTCGACAAGTGTCTGGAGATAACGGAGCTGCAACGCGGTCGGATTTTTGCTGAGGACTTCTGCCGCTTCTGACAGTTTCGCCGATGCTTGAAGCTCGCCTTCCGCATTGATGATCTTGGCTCGTCTTTCCCGCTCCGCCTGCGCCTGGATCGCAATGGCCCTCTGCATCTCGGCCGGCAGATCCACGTTTCTGACCTCGACTGTAGTCACCTTTACTCCCCACGGTTCTGTCTGCTGATCGATCACTTTCTGCAGCTCTGCATTGATTGCCTCCCGGTTCGAAAGCAGGTCGTCAAACATGTTCTGGCCGAGGATGCTTCTGAGTGTGGTTTGGGCGATGAGTGAAGTGGCGTAGTAGAAATCCTCCACTTCGACGACGGCTTTGCGGGGTTCGATGATCCGAAAATAAACCACGGCGTTGACTTTAACTGTTACGTTGTCCCTGGTAATCACATCCTGGGACGGAACATCCATGGTAACAGTTCGAAGGCTTACGCGGACCATCTTCTGTATGCCGGGGATGAGGATGATTATGCCCGGCCCTTTTACTCCACCTTCCAGAGCAACCTTCCCGAGTGTAAATATGACACCCCGTTCATACTGCTTCAGTATCTTGACCGTGTTGAAGAAAAACCACACTAAGATGATTATCGCTACGAGTAGACTGAGACCTATTGCCTGCATGTTCAACCCTCCTTCATGAGTTTACTGACAAATTCGCAGCCACCAATGATGATCCGATGTCACGAGTATGATGCTATAGCGGTATCAGATAATCTTTTTCACCTTCACTTTGAGTCCTTCAATCACCTCTACCTTCACCTTGTCGCCAGCTTTAATTGGCTCATCGCTCCAGGCATTCCAGAACTCCCCGCGCAGGAACACCTGACCGTTCTCACGGATGTCCGTTTTAGCTTTTCCTTCAAGCCCAATCATGCCCTCTTTGCCGGTATCCGCTTTTTCGCGGTGCACCCGTACAGCAAGGCGTACGGTAATTATAAACAGAAGCGCAGAGAGAACCACGACCGGCACAATCACGGCCCAAGATATGTGTAAATAGGGGGAGGTCGATTCAATGAGCATGAGCGAGCCTATGGTCATGGCAATAACACCTCCGATACCGAGAACGCCATGGCTCGTGATAAAAGCTTCAGCGATAAAGAGGCCTACGCCGAGAATGATAAGCATCAGCCCTGCATAATTGATTGGAAGCGTCTGGAGCGCATAGAATGCAAGAATCAGGCAGATGGCGCCGGCAACTCCCGGGAATATTGCGCCTGGGTTCGAAAGCTCGAAATAAAGACCGTAAAATCCTAAAATCATAAGAATATAGGCGACATTGGGATTGCTGACGATATTGAGAATTTTATAACGGAATCCCATGCTGATTTCCCGGACGGTCGCACCATTGGTCTGAAGCTTTTTCTCCCCGCTTACGAGATCCACGGTTTTGCCGTCGATGTCCTTGAGAAGCGTCGGAATATCGGGCGCAATGAGGTCAATGACCTTTAGATTCAGCGCCTCCGTTTCGGTGATCGAAACACTTTGCCGGACCGCTTCTTCAGCCCATTTTTCGTTTCTTCCGCGCTTTTCGGCAATGCTCCGCGCCATGGCGGCGAGATCATTCACCACCTTAGTTTCCATAGTTTTGTCCATCTGCCCCTCCATGGTCACTGGATGGGCCGCCCCAATATGCGTGGTAGGGGCCATAGCGGCGATGTTTGCGGCAAGGGTAATGAAAACGCCGGCTGAAGCCGCGCGAGCTCCCGGGGGACCCACGTACACAATAACCGGAATATCAGCGGACATCATTTTTTTTACGATTTCTCTCATGGCATCCACGAGGCCGCCGGGAGTGTCCAATTTGATAATGACTGCTTCGGCACCGGCCTGCGTCGCAGTGTCAATGACACTCGCTATATATTCGGCTATGATAGGAGTTATTGCTGCATCAACAGGTGCGACAAACACCTGTTTCCCCATGCCTCCAGAGGAATGCCAGGTGGATTGTTTGTCTGTCCGCGAGCAGCCCGGGGGGGTAAATGCGAGAAAAAAAACGATGAGGAAAAGATGATAGATCGGTTGTGGCACAACGGTTTTCCCGTGCATAAATGTTCCTCTCGAATGTAAAAAGTATATACTCAATGTCCATGAGTGTCAAGAATAGCTTGACTTAAAAGGGGTTTTTCTGTAGCATCGAAAGCGGTGATAAGCATGAGAGTGACCGGTGGCATGGGGAGGGGACAACGGCTGAAAGCTCCGTCAGGGTCGCGCGTGAGACCGACATCCGGCAAGGTGAAACAGGCCCTGTTCAATATTCTTGGCGACAGGGTTATTGATGCGGATTTCCTCGATCTCTTCGCAGGCGCGGGCGGCATCGGCATCGAGGCTCTTAGTCGCGGCGCCCGCCAGGCAACATTTGTGGATTCATCACGGGAGTCTCTTGCCATTGTCAGGGGCAATATTGAACAGACCGGTTTTGGGAGCCGCGCTCACACTGAGTTGTCTCAAGCTGAAACTTTTCTCAAAAGGCCATCAGAATCATTCGACATTATATTTCTCGACCCACCCTATGCGGACGAAATTCAGCCGTTGCTTGAGCTGATTGCCGCCACAGGGAAAGTAATACACACAGGCATAGTTATCGCCGAACACTTTAAGAAGCAGCCGTCTCCGGAGCAAGCAGGCTCTCTCGTTCTCTATCGCGAAGCGAGATACGGGGATACAGTGCTGGCTTTTTATAAAATGAGGACCTTTCCGGAATGAGTGGGTTCCTAAAATATCGCACGAAAAACTGGGCATAAGCCGGAGCTCTTAAGTGTAAGGTCAGGCAATTTCAAATAGCAACATAACATTAGGCTGCCAAGTGTATCTAAGGTGGCATTCTATACTCAACACTGGAATAGCAGAATGAGTAATGGGCCATCAACCGATAATTAAAACCAAGGATCAACGTGGTTGGAAATCCGGAATAGAAAGCTGTGCGAAGTGAAAATTTTGCCCGTGGATAATTCGTGGACGTGCATTGACGTATAAAAACGGCGTTACTTTTGACCCCAAGGAGTGAGCAATGAAACACATTGCCGTCTATCCCGGAACCTTTGACCCCGTGACTAACGGTCATGTTGATTTAGTGGACCGCAGCCTTAGAATTTTCGACGAGGTGATTGTTGCTATTGCGGCGAACCCGAGGAAACAGCCGCTTTTTTCCCTCGACGAACGCATTGACCTGTTTAGGAAGGCGATCTCGCGGTACAGGCGGGTGAAGATTGAAGGTTTCGACGGCCTTCTGGTTAATTATGTTCGTGATAAAAAGGCGGTAGGCATCATCCGGGGTCTCCGCGCGGTATCGGATTTCGAGTATGAGATGCAGATGGCTCTGATGAATCGGAGATTGGATAGTGATATTGAAACGGTCTTTCTCATGCCTAACGAGGAGTATTCCTTCATCACGTCTACGATTGTGAAGGAAGCTGCCAGCTATGGGGGTGATATATCCAGCCTCGTACCAAAAGTAGTAGTGGGGAGACTGAGGAAAAAGTTTGGGAAGTAGGTTTGGCTCCCAGAGGCAAAAGGCTGTTACCTGGGAATTGTGCACATCTAAAGGCATTTATGACAAGAAATCCATATGTCTTGTAATTTATCCCCCCCGAAAAAATTTATCGTTAAATAGTTTATATGATATATTGCGCAATGTTTCACAAATAGCAAATGTTTATCGAAGTAATGCCCGTACACGGAAAATTCCCGGAATGGATATGAAAAAGTTTTTGTATATTTTAGGTTGCTGTATTTTTTCTATTTTTCATTTACATGATTGCTAAAAGTACGTATTTTGGCGAGCGCGAAAGATTTGAAATTAATTTATCTGCTCAGGGGGAGTAATGGGAGAATTGTGTAAGAGCGCTGACTGCTGTTATGCCGACTATTGTAGGAACAGTGGGAAATGCCCTGCTGTGACAAAAGAAACCAAAAAGGGAATTGCCAACAGTGTAGCGCACTTTGTCTGCAGCGATTGGCAGATATTCTCGTTATCGAGCACGCTTGAGAGTGACGGCAGGCGACTGGAAAAAATAGTTCAGGGAAAACAAACAGCCGAAGGTTGTGAGCCCTGTTTCAAATGTCCTTATTGATACGCCCGGAAACACTTGCTCCGTCGATATGCATTTCTCTCTGTGTGCCTACCTCAGGTGACATCATTTTTGTAATCTCTGTCTCATTGCCTCGTAGAGAATTACTGCGGCGGCCATTGCCACGTTTAGCGAATCGATTGCGGCTGCAACGGGAATACGGACGCGAAAATCGAGGTCGTCCTCAAGGTCCCGGGGCAGGCCCGCAGCCTCCTGCCCTAGGATCACTAGCGTCGGTTTCGTGAGATCAACGTCGAAATGGGTTGTTTCTCCGCTTAGGACGGTTGCCACGGTCTGAAAGCCTTTCGCCCTGCTTCTTCTGAGGAAAGTCGCTATGTCCCCTACAGGCACGACCGGAAGGCGCAGGATACTGCCCATCGAGGCGCGCACAGCCTTCGCATTATACGGGTCAACGGTGTTTGATGTTACGGCTACGCCTGATGCGCCCGCTGCTTCTGCGGTGCGGATGATAGTGCCGAGGTTTCCGGGGTCTTGGAGCCGATGCGCAAGTACCACCATGTTCGCCTGATCAGAAATGAGTGCTTCTTCCGAATATTGTTTCATCCGGACTACGGCCATGACCGGCTGGGGTGTTTTGCTGTCTGATAAGATGTTCATCAAACGCTCCGATACCCAAAGAATCTCGACGCCCTTGCTCTCCGCCTGTCTGAGTACCCCTTTTCCATGGTGCTGAACGAGCGAAGGAGAAGCTATGACAATGTTGACTCCGATGTTGTCCCGAAGCGCCTCCTCGACTATCTTAATGCCTTCAATCAAGAAGGCCTGCTTTTTTCCCCGATGCTTGGGATCGGCGAGAGAATGAATACTTTTTATCGTGCTGTTGTCTTTGCTGGAAATTGGTGTATGGGGGGTCGTCTTGTGCATGCGTGAAAGTATAGCATTAAAGCGGGAAGAATCGAACAAAAAAATCTGAGCCTGCCTTTTCCGGAAAAGAGGGGAGTGCACCGCTATATTTTCATTATTCGTAACTGCTCCTGGTACTTTCGCTCCAAGTCCTGCCATTGTTTGAGCGATTCATAGCTACTTTCCCAGGTCGTGTAATCATCTTTGAAATCACTTCCCTTGTCCAGCGTTCCGTTCCGGTATCCCTCGATGAAAGATGCCGTGTTCTTTTTGTGCTTTCGCTCCATCATGTTGAGAAATTCCACGATCCTCTTGATGGTATTACCACAGATCCTGAGTTCCCGGAGTCGAGATATGTCGAATTCATCGTTACGCATGCCATCTTCCTGTTCATATAAATATACCACATTACAAAGTTTTGTGAAAAACAAGATGAAAAAATATACTTGACAGAAATAGTCAAGTTTGTTATCGTTAGGTTAGCAGTCGATAGGAGCGAAGAAGTCCTGTTTCTCTCCGACCGCTCGGCAGCCGGATGGGGATGAAGAGAATGAAGTTGTCCACAAAGGGGAAATATGGAGTGCGTGCTGTCTTTGAGATCGCCCGTCATTACGGCAAGGGGCCGATCACCATCAAGGAGATCGCCGACCGCCAGGGTATCTCCTTTTCCTATCTAGAGCAGATCCTGCACAAACTTGGGAAAGCGGGCGTGATCGAGAGTGTTCGCGGTCCTGCAGGCGGCTACCTCCTTGCTCGCAAACCTGCAGAGCTTACTATCGGTGACATCGTCCGGACGCTGGAGGGTCCCATTGCATTGTCTCATTGCTTGGAGCCTGGAGAATCAGGCGACTGCAATCAGGCCGATGACTGCGTGGCGCGGATGGTATGGGTTAAAGTGGGTGCCAAGATAGAAGAGGCCCTCGACAGCATCAGCTTCAACGATCTGCTGCAGAAGGAGATCCGGAAAACGTCCGTCCTTCTGAGACCCAGAAAGAAGACAGCAATGATAGGGAAGGGGGCATGTTAACGTGAGAAAAGTATATCTTGACCATGCAGCCACGACGCCGGTTCACCCGAAAGTGCTTGAGGCGATGATGCCTTACTTTTCTGACAGGTTCGGCAACCCTTCGAATCTGCACGATATCGGCAGGGAGGCAAAAAACGCCATTGAAGAAGCGCGGGCAAAGACCGCATCACTCATTGGTGCGAAGCCTGAGGAAATTTTCTTTACGTCCAGCGGGGCGGAGTCAAATAATTTCGCGCTCAAGGGCATTGCCTATGCGAACAACCAGAAGGGCAAACATATTATCGTATCGCAGATCGAGCATTTCTCAATCCTCCACCCTGCGAAAACTCTCGAAAAATCGGGGTTCAACGTTACCTATCTCCCAACCGACAGACAGGGTCTCGTGAACCCGGAGGATGTGGGCAAGGCGATCACCAAGGATACCATCCTCGTCTCTATCATGCATGCCAATAATGAGATTGGGACGATTCAGCCGATCGAGGAAATTTCCAGGATCACGAAGGATAAGGGCGTACTCTTCCATACCGATGCGGTCGCGACTACAGGCTGGATCCCGGTGAATGTCCAGACCCTTGGGGTAGATTCGCTTTCACTCGCAGGACATCAATTCTACGGACCCAAAGGTGCAGCAGCACTATATGTGCGCAAGGGTATCCGGATCAAACCGCAGATGGAAGGCGGAATCCAGGAGGACGGTCGCAGGGCGGGAACCGAGAACGTCCCCGGGATTGTGGGGCTCGGCAGAGCCGCGGAACTTACAGCAGTCGAGATCGAACACCGGATGTCTTACCTCGCACCACTCCGTGACCGACTGCAAAAGGGCCTTATGGAAAAGATTGACCACTTGGTCGTCAACGGTCATCCGATAAGAAGGTTACCGCAGAATCTGAATATTTCCCTGTGGTATGTCGAAGGAGAATCCATGCTCCTGTTCCTGAACATGGACGGGGTCTCGATTTCGAGCGGATCGGCATGTACCTCGCGTTCCCTCAAAGCGTCGCATGTGCTGACCTGCATCGGCACGGATGCTGCGGTCGCAAATGGAACACTGCTGATGACACTCGGCATGGGCAATACCGAGGAAGACATTGATTATGTTATAGAGAAGCTGCCTCCCATCGTGAAACGGCTACGGGAAATGTCGCCTCTCTATGAAGATATGATTAAAAAAGAAAAGGTCCGGTGAGGAGGAAGCCATGGAACAGTATAGTTCAAAAGTGATGGACCATTTCGCCCATCCGCACAACGTGGGTGAGATTGAGAATGCCGACGGGGTGGGTACCGTAGGGAATCCCGTATGTGGAGACGTGATGCGTCTCTATATCAAAGTTGAAGGGAACGTTATTGCTGATGCGAAGTTCAAGACCTTTGGCTGCGGCGCTGCTATCGCGACCAGCAGCATGGTCACCGATCTGGTCAAGGGAAAGACAATTGATGAGGCATTGAAGATTTCAAATGCTGCGGTGGCTGAAGCGCTCGGAGGACTGCCGAGGGTGAAAATGCACTGTTCTGTACTGGCCGAAGAAGCACTGAAGTCCGCTCTTGATGATTATTACAAGAAAAAAGGAATTCCTTCGCCCGTGCGTATGCCCGCAGAGTCAGGGCATGAGCATGACATGGAGTAATAATATTGGAGTATGGATTTTTTGGCTTGATAATATACAGGATCGCAGATGAGTCTGAGACCCTGAAGGGGAAATGGTTTTGTTTATGGATGTTAAAATCATAAAACCCGACGTCGTTCTTGATTGTTTCGGTTTGGCTTGTCCTATGCCGATTTTAAAAACCTCGAACAAAATCAGGGAGATGGAGTCTGGCCAGGTGCTTGAGATCAAGTCCGACGATGACGGAATTGAAAAGGATATGCCAGCGTGGTGCAAGATGACGGGCAACGAGTACCTTGGGCTTGCCAAGGAGAACGGCGAATACCGGGTCTTCGTGAAAAAGACGTAGGCGATTTTCCCCCTGCGCAGTGCCTTGCGGGTGAAACTGCGGTTACGGTTTCATTGACGAAGTGGCTTGGTTCGCCGAGGGTAGATGCATGTGTCCGGCGTCTTCAGTTGTTCACCATCGATCTTTTCTCTCCTACCGGCGATCAGCCGGTGCGAAACCTGTGTGAATGATGCAAAGACAGGTATTGCTCTTCTCCGTATTAACGTGCATCCCGCGTGTATTTTTGTGCCCATCCCTTATTTTCATTTGTCTGGGGGTTAACCCGAATTTTTCGCAGAGCCTAAAACTTACAATAAGCAATTTTTCTTTTGAGTTTGACAAGGTTGGGACGATAGTTTATTATCACTGCACGAAAGCAACGTCCCTGCAATCTAAGCGTGCTGGCACGATGAGCAGCGATTATTTTGAGCGCAATCCTGTGATTACCCCCCGCCCTTCATTCCCCCCGCTTAGTGGGATGGTGGGCAACATTTTTTCAAGAGGAGTTTAATGCAGACTATAGCAACACTCAAAGAAGGTGACTGGGTCGAGGAAATCTATCTCGTCACGTCGAAACAGGTGTCAACAGCCAAGAATGGAGTCACGTATCTTTCGATTAAGCTCTCGGACAAAACCGGGGAGATCGACGGCAGATTGTGGGACAATGCCGATGACGTGGCCGGGAAATTCGAACGGGAAGATTTCGTGCGCATCAAGGGCATGGCGTCGAACTACCAGGGATCAATGCAGATAAAGATGAAGACGCTTGAAAAAGTAGATGACGCCCGGGTTGAGATCGCCAACTTTATCGAAGCATCTCCGCGGAACATCGAGGAGATGGTGACAGAACTCCGCGCGGTTGCGCCTACGGTGAACAGCAGTCATCTTCGACAGCTTATGAATGCCTTCTTGAATGACCCATCGTTTATGGAGGCATTCAAGCGCGTGCCTGCCGCTAAAACACTCCATCATAATTACATCGGCGGACTTTTGGAGCATGTTCTGGAACTTATCAGCCTCTCCCGGGACGTGGCGAAGCACTTTCCCTCGATCGATCTCGACCTACTTACGGTTGGCTCTTTTCTCCACGACATCGGCAAAGTCCGGGAGCTGACGGTGAGAAAATCAATCGGCTATACGACGGAAGGCCGGCTGCTCGGTCATATCTCGCTAGGCTACGAGATGATCGCCGGGAAAATAAATGCCATTCCGGGATTCCCTCCGGAGCTGGCCATGCTGCTCAAGCATATCATATTATCACATCATGGAGAGTATGAGTTCGGCTCTCCCAAGAGGCCCAAGATCCAGGAAGCCATAGTCATTAACTACCTGGATGACCTATCGGCAAAAATCAACAACTTCCAGGCTACATTGAAAAAGGAAAATGTGGCTGTCGGCGAGTGGACCGCCTTCAGTAAAATGCATAATCGGTATCTCTACCGGCAACTGGCTTATACCGAACTGGCGGGGGAAGCCGAGGAGACTGAAGAGAACAGAACGTCGGGCGCCGGGACCAGGAAGAGGCAGAACGATATGGGGCCCGACTCTTCGGGTAAGCTTCCACTTGATATTTGATGATATGTTGAGGACCATCATAAAACAAACTATGCCGGTCAACCCCAGTTGATGTTATAAAATTCGGTCCTTCCGGAACGAATGTGGGAAGCACCAGAATATAGATAGAGGGAAATACTTAATCCCAGTAGCTAAGGTGGAAAGCCTAGCATAATTGGGTTGTCATCCCTTTTGAGTGCGAAAGCAGCCTAGATCGCGAAATAGTGGGGTTCCGACACTTAACCCTGAAGCCACTGACTGTAATTGATAATTGATAAAGTACAGGACATCCTGGACAGATTTTATGTTCAGGATATCGTGGACTCCCGTATTTTACTTGATATCAGCATGGGTACAGGGAGATGCTTTTAACTGCATAAGCATTAGGCGAAATTGCCTTTACCCCTTATAAGCTGCCCTATTAAACAGTAGCTATTCCATGATGTTGTGACCATTTTTCGTGTCCACGATGTCCTGAACGTTGTCCGATAATAATTATAGAGAATTTCGAGAGAAAGGGTCTTTATGTTCGGTGTTTTTCGCAGTCTGAACGACGGGCTTGCAAAAACAAGAAAAAATCTGACCGATAAAATCGGCAAGGCGATCCTCGGCGAGAAAATTGATGAAGCACTTCTCGACGAACTGGAAGAGGCGCTGATTTCATCCGATGTCGGTGTCGAGACCTCTTCGCTTGTGCTCAGGGACCTGAAGGAACGCTTCAAACGCAATGAGCTTACCTCTCCCCAGCAGGTAAAGGACCGGCTTAAGCAAATCCTGATTGAAATCCTGTCAGCGCGGCCATCAACCTTTTCCCTAAATGCCGCCCCCGCGATCGTGCTCGTCGTTGGCGTCAATGGAACGGGAAAAACAACCACGATCGGTAAGCTGGCCTTCCGCCTTCGGGCGGAAGGGAAAAAAGTCATGCTTGCAGCGGGAGATACGTTCCGTGCAGCAGCGTCAGAACAGCTTTCGATCTGGGGTGAGCGTGCTGGTATCCCGGTGATCAAGCACAAAGAAGGAGCCGATCCTGGCGCCGTCGTGTTCGATGCTATTGCGGCCGCAAAAGCGCGTACTGTCGATATACTTATTGTAGACACGGCCGGCAGACTGCATACGAAGTCGAACCTCATGGAAGAACTCAAAAAAGTAAATCGCATTATATCGCGTGAGTTGCCGGGTTCCCCCGACGAGACCCTTCTGGTCCTTGATGGAAGCACTGGCCAGAATGCGCTTGTGCAAGCAAAAATGTTTAATGAGGCGGTTGGCATTACCGGCATCGTACTCACGAAGCTTGACGGCACGGCGAAAGGCGGCATCGTGTTTGCCATCAACAAAGAGCTGGGGATTCCGGTAAAATTTTTGGGAATCGGCGAGGCGATCGAGGATCTGAAGAGCTTTGATCCACAAGAGTTCGTCAACGCGCTGCTGTGAACAAAGGGGAAGGAAGCTATTGGCGGTTTTCTCACTCCCTCTGCATGTATCGGAGAAACCATGGAACGGGTTCAGGTTGAGATCTATGGCCAAATATACAGCTTAAAAGGCACGGACGATCCCTCCCGCATACGCGAGCTTGCCGCGTACGTCGACGCGAATATGAAGAACATCGAAAAAGGGACCGGCACCGTCGATTCTCTCCGGGTCGCTATCCTGACTGCGCTCACCATTGCCGACGAACTCTTTCGTTTGAGAGTGCAATACAGCGAACTCGGGATGACTGCTGATAATGCGGTGAATCGCATCCTCAGTATTACGGAGCATATCGGAGATGCTTGTCAGTGAACACCGCCCCAGTTAATACCGGGTGATGTCATTATTAAATATAGAATGTATGCAACTTGAAACTCGCCGATTGTACGTATGCTTAGCTGCCATCCCGCCACTTTTACTCTTGCCATTTTCTGTTGATTCTGGTATATATACATCAAGAATGAGGAAAAGAGTCCCCCTGCTTTGCGCGTGATAGATATAACTTGTTCCTCGTGAAAAAAAATTAAAGGGAGCTATCTTCTGGAAAGGGTGTGCATGCCCAGGCAAGACTGGGAAGCCTGAACTTTTCATTATGGCGCCCACCTGGCGTAGACCAGGAATCAAGTCTATCTACACGGCAAAAGCGGGGGATTTTTATATAGTTCTTTTTTAGTATGGTCGGAGTCGAAAAATCCTTCGAACCATTGGAACTCTTTAATTAAATAAAGAATAATAGCGCATGCTTTTGAAAGGGGCGAATGTAAGGAAGGCTCCGGCGCTTGTGATAGCCATGTAACAGCGGTTTCTTGGTATTGAAAAGAGTCAGGATATCAATTTGGATCGGCCTTCAATACCTCAATACCGCACGAAAATTGTTTGACCGTCTGGGAAACATATTAAGATCATGGGGAAATTCTCAAAAATTGCTTATAGACAACGAGGGGGGCATCGGAGAGTGTGTTCCGGGAAGCTGCTTATATATAATTGTGCTGGTGCTGTCAGCATAGGCAGCCGTACGGTACAATTCCCGGGAAAGTCAACTGGTTCCCCGCATCTTTCATTTTCCCCAAATTTCATGGTATGTTCTGATACGGTTTAACGCCGTTCTTTTCGTCCGCTATCGCGCGCCCACCAAGCCCTCCCGAAATAATTCTGTTGGGTCTCAAGAACTTCAAAAAGAATGTTTCTCAGGAAACTATGTACCCAGAACCGTCGGAGCCGCCGCTCGCGTGGAAAATGCGTCCCCGTGACCTGAGCGAGTTCGTAGGTCAGGAGCATATTCTCGGCGCGGGCAAGCTTCTTCGCAGGGCCATTGAAACTGACCGGTTCATGTCGCTTATTCTCTACGGCCCCCCGGGCGTAGGTAAGACGGCGCTGGCGCACCTGATCGCGGAGAGAAGCCGCGCTCATTTCGTGTCGCTTAATGCTGTTACCGCAGGAGTTGCCGACATCCGGAAAGTGTCCCAAGAGGCCGCCGAAGAGCGCGGGCGAAGCGGTGAAAGAACCATTCTTTTTATCGATGAGATCCATCGTTTTACGCGCGTGCAGCAAGACGCGCTCCTGCCCGATGTGGAACGAGGCAATATAACCCTCATCGGCGCGTCGACTTCGAATCCCTTTTTCGCAATTATTCCCGCGCTTTCATCCCGCTCCCAGATTTTCGAATTCAAGCCTCTCGGGGATGAAGACCTCAGAACGCTGATTCTCCGGGCACAGTCGAACAAGGAGCGGGGCCTCGGAAATCTTCAGATGGTGCTTACTGCTGCAGCGCTCGATTTTCTGGTCGCCCGATCGAACGGTGATGCGCGGCGCGCCCTGAATGCGCTCGAGATCGGTGCGCTGTCTACCGCGCCCGGCCCTGACGGCGTCGTAAACTACGATGTTCACATCGCCGAAGAGTCGATCCAGAAAAAGGCGCTGGTTTATGATGAAGATGAACATTACGACACGATTTCTGCCTTCATCAAAAGCATGCGGGGAAGCGATCCTGACGCGGCGCTTTACTGGATGGCGAAAATGATCGTTGCGGGTGAGGACCCCCTTTTCATTGCCCGCAGGATCGTGATAGCTGCGAGCGAAGATGTGGGGAACGCGGACCCCCGTGCGATTATGATTGCGACCGCTGCGTACCAGGCCGTGGAGCGCATAGGCATGCCCGAGGGTGCGCTTCCGCTGGCGCAGGCTGCAACATACATCGCGTCGGCGCCCAAAAGCAATGCATCGTACCTAGGCATAAAGCAGGCGATGAAGGACATTGAAGAAGGCACACTCTTGCAGGTCCCGGATCATCTGAAGGATGCCCATTATAAGGGCGCCGGACGGCTCGGCAGAGGCAGGGGATACAAGTATCCGCATGATTTTCCGGGTCACTATGTGGCCCAGGATTACCTCCCGCAGAAGCGGGAGTATTACAGGCCCACGGAGCAAGGTGAGGAAAAGAGGATCAAGGAACGTCTTGCCGGGCTGAAAGGGAAACATCAGGAGGGAGCATGATGATTGTGTATATTGTACTATTGGTGGTAGGAATGGCCGGAGGATTCAGCCTGGGGCTGCTGATCAAGGGGAAGGTCGCCGCCGGCAAAATCCGCGACGCCGAGGGTGAGGCCGCGAAGATCATTGCGAATGCCGAACGAGAGGCAGAAACAAAGCGCAAAGAAACGGTGCTTGAAGCCAAAGACAAACTCTACCAGGCACGGGCGGATATTGAGAAAGAAAACCGTGAAAAGCGACAGGAGATCCAGAACCAGGAACGCCGCCTCACGCAAAAGGAAGAAAATCTTGAAAAGAAAGTGGACTTTGTTGAAAAGCGGGAATCCGATGTCATCCGTCGTGAACGGGAACTGACGGCGCGGGAAAAGGTTGCGACCGAGAAGGAAGAGCGGTTTGAGATGGGACTTCGCGAGCAACGCCTGATGCTAGAGAAAATCGCAAATATGACCGCGGAAGAGGCCAAACGCCAGCTCATGATGTCCATGGAGGATGAAGCGAAGCATGAGGCGGCTAAGACCATCAAGCGGATTGAGGACGAGGCCAAGGATGAGGCCGACAAAAAGTCGAAGAACATCATCAGCCTTGCGATCCAGCGCTATGCGAGCGACTATGTCGCCGAAGCCACCGTGTCGGTCGTCAACCTCCCGAATGACGAAATGAAGGGCAGGATCATCGGACGCGAAGGAAGAAACATCAGGGCTATTGAAGCGGCGACGGGGATTGATCTGATTATTGATGATACTCCGGAGGCGGTCATTCTCTCGTGCTACGACCCGCTTCGCCGGGAAATCGCGCGGCTCACCATCGAAAGGCTGATTCAGGACGGCAGGATCCATCCTGCGCGAATAGAGGAGATTGCCGAAAAGGTCAAAAAAGATCTCGACATCACAATGAAAGAAGAAGGCGAGAAGGCGGCTTTTGATCTTGGCATTCATAACATGCATCCCGAGATTATCAAACTAATCGGCAGGCTTAAATACCGTACGAGTTACGGACAGAACGTGCTCATGCATTCCCGTGAGGTGGCCTACTTCGCCGGCATCATGGCAGCCGAGTGTGGTGTGGATCAGAAGCTGGCACGGCGTGCGGGCTTGCTGCATGATCTGGGCAAGGCTATCGACCACGAGGTAGAGGGGACCCATCCCCAGATCGGCAGCGACCTTGCGAAAAAATACGGCGAGTCGGCCAAAGTGATCAATGCCATTATGACCCACCACGGCGACGGTGAACCGAACTGTGTCGAGTCCGTGCTCGTATCGGCGGCAGATGCGCTTTCAGCGGGAAGGCCAGGTGTGCGCCGCGAGACGCTTGAGAGTTACCTCAAACGGCTGGAGCAGCTTGAGTCGGCGGCAAATTCCTTCAAGGGCGTGGATAAGTCCTACGCTATTCAGGCAGGCCGCGAAATCAGGATTATTGTAAAGCCTGAGGATCTTTCGGACGCTCATTCAGCCCAGCTTTCAAGGGACATCGCCAAAAAGATCGAGCAGGAACTCTCCTATCCCGGCCAGATCAAGGTAACGGTAGTTCGGGAGAGCAGATATGTGGAGTACGCAAAGTAACAAAAAAACAGAGGGCAAGTGACAGATAAAATAGAGGAAGGACTCGTGGCTTTTGCCCCTGTCTTTCCTCTGTTGTTTGCAGGGGGGGCATTGAAGGTTCTCTTCATTGGTGACATCATTGGCGAGCCGGGCAGGAAGATGGTCCGGGCGCAGATGCGGGGTCTCGTGGACAAGCATAGCCCTGATCTCGTGATTGCAAACGGCGAGAATGCAGCAGGAGGATTCGGGATAACGTCGGAGATCGCCGAAGAGTTATTCTCTATGGGGATTCACGTGCTCACCTCGGGCAATCATGTGTGGGATAAAAAAGAGATAGAGCCTTATCTTACGAAGCAGGACCGGCTCATCAGGCCTGCTAATTATCCGTCGGGGAACACGGGATACGGAAGTGTGGTCATATCAACGGGCTCTGGCAAAGCAGCTGTTTTGAACCTCGAAGGCAGGGTATTCATGTCGAACCTGGAAGATCCCTTTCGTGTTGCCGAGCGCGAGATCGCGAAACTCAAAAAGGAAACGTCCGTGGTGATCATCGATTTCCACGCAGAAGCGACCTCTGAGAAAATCGCTCTTGCCTGGCACGTTGATGGTCAGGCAAGCGCCGTTATCGGCACTCATACTCATGTACAGACCGCCGACGAGCGCATTCTGTCGGCGGGAACGGCGTTTATCACCGACGCAGGCATGACGGGACCCACGGATTCCGTTATAGGTGTGAAGAAGGAACAAGCCATAGCCCGCTTTTTATACCAGACACCGCATCGATTCGAGATTCCTAAAGGCCCTGTGCAACTAAATGCCGTTGTTATCGATGTTGACGGCGAAACGGGAAGGGCGAATTCAATAGAAAGAATCCATCTGAAATCGTAGGGTTTACCGGCCATGGGGCAAGGTGCAAACAAGACTCACATTGCAACGGTCACTCAGCTCACAAACCAGATTAAAACTCTCCTCGAGGGCACGTTCCCGGATATCTGGGTAGAAGGAGAAATTTCGAACCTCAGTATTCCCCAATCTGGACACGCCTACTTTACGCTGAAAGACGAGCATAGCCAGATCCGGGCGGTGATGTTTCGTTCAGCGCAGCGGTATCTTAAATTCACGATTCAACATGGCATCCAAGTGATCTGCCGCGGGCGGATAAGCGTCTATGAGCCGCGTGGCGAGTACCAGTTCATAATCGATTATATCGAGCCGAAAGGCGTGGGAGCACTTCAACTGGCCTTTGAACAGCTTAGGACGAGGCTTGAGAAGGAAGGGCTCTTCGATCTCGATCGCAAAAAAGCACTGCCACTCCTTCCTCGGCGCATCGGTATCATTACGTCTCCGACTGGCGCCGCGATCCGTGATATCCTGCGCGTGATCAAACGACGGCACCCGAAGATGCACATCCTTATATATCCTGTGCCCGTTCAGGGAACAGAAGCCTCCCCCGCCATCGTCGAAGCATTGCGCCATTTCAGCAGCGAATTAAACGTGGACGTCATTATTGTAGGGCGCGGAGGCGGTTCTCTGGAAGACCTGTGGGCTTTCAACGAGGAAGCCGTTGCCCGCGCCATTTATGCTTCGGCTATCCCCATCATATCCGCAGTCGGACACGAGACCGATTATACAATAGCGGACTTCGTGGCTGACTTACGCGCACCGACCCCTTCCGCAGCAGCTGAGATGGTAGTGGAAAGCGAAGCGGCGATCCTGGAAAGACTCTCCATGATGGACGCTAGCCTGCGGAGAAGCATCAGACAGACACTGGAGCGGGGACGCACGTTTCTCCGTGAACAAGTACGGCTTCTCGGTGATCCGCGGAGAAGATTGGACCAGTTTAGCCAGCACGTAGACGATTTGCTGCACCGCATTACCCTGGAACTCCAGCACCATCTGCACCGCGAGCGCGCCCGCCTGAGTACCATGAGCGCGGGATTAGACCACTTGAACCCCCTAAGCATTCTCTCAAGAGGGTACAGTATTACAAAAACGCATCCGGTGGGGTCCGTCATAAAAAATGCCGACATGGTAAAAACGGGCGACATGATCAGAACAAGATTGCACCAGGGAGAGGTCCTGTCTAGAGTGGAGCGGACAGATGCGGGAAACAGAGACGAAAAAAATCTGAGATGATTCACGGTCTCTTATGAAGAGGACATGCTCACGCAGACGTTCAAGTTTTAGCGTTACAAAAAATGTAATATGTAATTGCAAAAGGGAATCTATTTCTTTCACCGATGTTTTTTTGTCGGTGTTTTTTGACACGATTGTATTATTGTGCTACCTTATAACCTATGCCAGAAGAGCTTAGACAAACCGAGACACTTTCTCCCGAAATCCATGATGTTTTGCGGAGCCTAGTCTCCGCAATCCGGGCCGTCAAACTCTATCCCCCCAATAATCCTGTTTATTCTCAATCGGTAACAAAATCCTATGAAGCACTCGCCCGTTTCCTGGCGGAGGCCCCGGAATACAACGTTCGCGTGCAAAAAACAAACTTTACCTACCGGCAAACCCCGATTGGAAAAGACGGTGAGTTGAACAAGACCATTGCCCAGGACCTCTATGCAAAAGGGCTTCGGGAAATTACATTCAGCGCTGGCTTGAGGGAAGAAGAACTGATGGGTTTCTGCCAAGTCCTTGCCCTCTCGGCTGAAGAGCTTGCGATTAAAAGCGGAATTTCATCGATCCTCTGGGAAAAGGACGCATCCCACATCAAAGTGACCGAATCAGGACTTGACGAAGTCATTACGACAATGACAGACAGCGACCGGGAGTTCACGGCCACAGCTACATCATCTGGTGGCGTTGAACCACCGGATACCGGAAAGAAAAAGGCGGGAATACCTGGCAAAACGCTGATATTAGGAGATCTCCTAAGCAATCCTTTAGCATTTGGTGCTAGGATGCTCGAACTCGCGAAACAAACCAAAACTGATCGTGAAAGCGTGGAGGACCGCCTCTTTAACCTATATCAGCAAGCGGGGCACAAGATCCGGCAGGGGCAGCCAAGCCAGATCGAGGCTCTCTTTGAAGGCCTGGCTAAATCCGCCATGTCTCTTGAGCAGCCTTACCGCGAGGGGCTCATCGGGGGCAAGCTGTACGGGGACATGGACGCCGATCTGGCCGCTGAGCAGGAACCCCAGATCGAGAATCAGCTGCCTAGTGTGCTGCAGGAGATTCAGACAGGGCGTTTTTCCAATGCCTGGACCGTCCAGCAGGTGGCCACGCTCCTGAAAAGATCATCGTCTAAGAAAATCGAGCTTCCAACACCGCCGATTACGGCAGCCGCGCTGGTGGCGGCGCCGATTCCTGGCGACCTTAATGATATTGCACTTCAACTGTCGGAGTACAGCTCCGAAGAAATGATCGAACTCAAGGTATTGAGTGACGCGGGGATGGAGAAGGACATCATCGAAGGGGCCATCCGGACGCTCATTCAACTTATTCCCATTGTGAAAAATCCGCAGCATTCGGTACCTTCAGAGCAAGAAATCAATTTCTTTTCCGGAATCGTCCACCAGCTCGAAGAATTGCTCAGTTATTTCCTGAGCAAAAAGGAATATGAGCAAGCCGCAAGAATCATCCGTGCGTTTCAAACTTCCGTTGACCCCGTATTCAAGCCGAGAATGGATGAGGCCCTTAAGAAGGCGGGATCAAAAACCGCCATCGTAACCGCGATCGGAGAGCTGCGGAAAAACTCAAAGAGTTCTCCTGCATATGTCAATGCATATGCGTATGTGTCCATCCTCGAACGGGAATCGACCGACGTTCTCCTGGAGATCCTGGCGGAGGAACAGGACCGGTCGGCAAGATTCTTTTATCTTGATCTGGTCAAGGACGTGGGAAGAAACCAGATCACACTGCTCGGTGAGCGTCTTTTGGACGAACGCTGGTACTTGGTGCGCAATATCGTGAGCATCTTGGGGGAAAGTAAAACGGAACAGGCTGTTGCGCTACTCCGAAGGGCGGCGGATCATGCAAACATAAAAATTCGTCTGGAGGTTATCAAGGCACTTATCTTGATTGGCGGGAAAAAAGCGATCAGTGTCCTGGCAAAACTCCTGCGGGACAAGAACGAGGTCGTTCAGGTAACGGCGATTCGCGCCTTCGCGGATTTTCCCGGCATCGGCGTGGAGGAGTCAGCCCCTCTGGTGGCCTATCTGGAAGGGCGGGAACTTAAAAAAAAGGAACAGGAACTCACGCTTGAGGCTATCAGGGCCCTGGGGAAGATCGGCGGCCGGGACGCGGCGGAATTCCTGAAATCATATACAAGGATTCGGTGGTGGAAATCAAGAAAACTACAGCGGGATCTTCGCGACGCCGCTAATAAATCCATGGAAGAAATTTCGGAGAGACAGGGCAATGGCGGACAGACAAAAGGATAGCCCCGAATATGCGAGGCAGTCTTTCTATGCCAAGCAGCAGCTGATAGAATCGGCCAAATCGACGTTTCAGCTCCTCTCGGCGGTTATTAAGAACGCGACGCTCTATCCCGAAGCCCATCCTTTTCTGCTAACTTCCGCGGACAAGTTTCGCGGTAAAATCGGCGAGTTGCTCGTCAGCCGCAAGGAAGTCGCCTTCTTTTTAGTGGGAGGAGAACTCTTCTTTGAGACCTTTTCCATCCCAATTGACCAGGGGCTGTCGATGCTGATGGAACAATTTTCTGGCAGGGATATCGGCGGGTTGGTTTTTAAGCCGGGGCTCACGTCCCCGGAGCTCATCCAGCTAGCCACACTTTTGAACAGGGAACCAGAGATTCTCTCCGGCAAGGCTGACGTCAATGACTTGATTGCTAAGAAGGGAATCACGCATATCGAGCTTCACCGGGTTCATCTTGTGGACAAGGATACGGGAAGCGCGATCAAGGAAGAAAAGAAAAAAGCATCTGAAATGTACAGGGAGGGCCTGGTTGCCGTCAAGGAAATGGTTCAGGCGGTACAACAGGAAAAGGCGTCCAGCCTACGCAAGGTGAACACGATGGTCCAGAACATGGTTGATTATGTTTTGGATAACCGGGACGCTCTCATGGGTCTGTGCTGCATAAAAATGTATGACGAGTACACCTTCGTTCATTCGGTGAATACCTCGATTCTTGCAGTTTCCCTCGGGTCTTTTCTTGCTTTTGAAAAGCAGCAGATAGCCGCGCTTGGCATCGCCGCTCTTATGCATGATATCGGGAAGGTGGACATTCCCCATGAAATTATCAACAAGCCAGGCAAACTTACCTTAGATGAGTGGGAGCAGCTTAAACGTCATCCTGTTGAGGGAGCTCTGCTGCTCGCCGACATCCCGGGAGTATCCAAGCTGGCAATGGTGACTGCTTTCGAGCACCACCTGCATGGAGGCCAGGGCTACCCGAAGGTAGAAGACAAATTTCAACTGCATCCCTTTTCGCAGATCGTAGCCCTTGCCGACGCTTATGAAGCGTTGACGGCCGCACGCGTTTACTATAGCGTTCAGATGCCGGCCGACCATGCTATCAGGATTCTCCTAGCGAAGCGCGGAACCACCTTCAATCCCGTGCTGGTCAAGGCCTTTGTCAATATGACAGGTATCTTCCCAATCGGCACTATCCTCAAATTGGATACTGGGGAGTTCGGGTTAGTTCGGCATCAGACGCGCGATCTCATGAGGCCACGCGTGCTGCTGCTTACCAAATTCGACGGATCGGAAAAAGAAACGGGAACGGAGACCAGCCTTTTGGAAACAGCGGGCGGAAAATTCAAGCGTTCGATAGTCGGCACCATCAATCCCTACGAGATGAAACTCAGCCTAAAGAAATATCTGGAATAGCCCTGCCTGGACCTTGGAGGTCCTCACTGTCTGACTGGAGGCCAGCAGCGGTGTCCTACAAAGGAACAATCATGAAAATTCTTCTTGTGCTTCCCAAGCGTCAAGGGGCTTTCTGGAGTTTTAAATATTCGTTGAGGTTTATCTACAATAAGAGAGTCTTCCTCCGTTCGGATTCTGACTATTGCCGCCGTGCCGCCGGCCGAATGGGATATCCGGCTCAAGGATATAAATGTCAAAACGCTCACCGACGCCGGTTTGCACTGGGCCGATAATGCCTGAAAGCTCCCCAAGGTGCCACGTAGTACCAGCGGGTTAAAAAGGAGGGAAGGCTCACGAAAGTCGGCGCCTGGCAGTAATGAGGATTATTAAATCTGAAGTGATGAGAAAATGCAAGAAACTTCTCCCGATCGTGTGTATTCTGAAAACAGAGCATACTCATAGCATCTGCATTCCTATTCGGAAATCAGCGGCGAACGGCTGTTCCCCGGTTGAGGTATTCGGAGAGGTCGCCGCACCCCTATGATTTCCTATCCCATAGACAAAATCCTTCCCGAGCTGAAAGAAGCGGTTCGGAACAACTCCTCGGTCATTCTGCATGCACCTCCTGGAGCAGGGAAGACTACCCGAGTGCCCCTCGCTCTGCTCGATGTGCTGCCGCGCAGTCAAGGCCGCATCGTCATGCTCGAACCGCGCAGGATCGCCGCGGTGACTGCGGCGCGATGGATGGCTGCAGTGCTGGATGAGCAGGCAGGGCAAACGATCGGTTACACAATCCGTTTTGACGCAAAAAAATCCGAGAAGACTCGTATCGAGATCGTTACTGAAGGCATCTTAACGCGCCGAATCCAGTCCGACCCTGGGCTTGACAATACGGCAATGATCATCTTCGATGAATTCCACGAGCGCAGTATTCATGCGGACCTGGCTCTGGCGCTCTGTCTTGACATCCGCAGGGAATTGCGGACTGACCTGAAGATCCTCGTCATGTCGGCCACGCTGGATTATGGACCCCTCGCTGCGTTGCTTGGTGCCGCGCCCGTCATCACCTCCTCCGGGAAGGCATTTCCCGTAGCCGACCGGTATTTCGCGGACAAGGCCGGAACCCTGCCGGCACGGATCACGCGGGCAGTAAGGACCGCAATGAAAGAGACTGAGGGAGACATTCTCGTGTTTCTTCCTGGATCGGGCGATATACGGGCATGCCTGAAGGAGCTGCACGAGACTCCCGATATTCTTGAGGACCGTGTTTCAATCCACGGGCTTTATGGAGACCTTCCATTCGAGGAGCAGGAGCGCGCAATCATGCCCTCCATGGATCACCGAAAAATCGTCCTTGCCACGAATATTGCCGAAACGGGCCTGACCATACAAGGCGTGCGGGCCGTGGTCGACAGCGGACTCACGCGGACCCTTCGGTATGATCCTTCCACAGGAATGAACCGCCTCGTCACAGTGACTCTTTCGCAGGCATCGGCTGAACAAAGAAAAGGAAGGGCGGGAAGGCTTGGACCGGGGGTGTGCTATCGTCTATACGGTCATCAGGAGCTGCACAGTATGTTGGCTTTTGCCCAGCCGGAGATACTGGTGTCCGACCTCGCTCCCCTTGTGCTTGAACTTGCGGCCTGGGGTGTGAAAGACCCGCGGATGCTTTCCTGGATTGATATGCCGCCTTCGGCTTCCTGGGATGCTGGTCTGCAACTCCTGAAAGACCTGAGCGCAGTAGATTCTTCGGGTTCGATCACACGCTCCGGCCGTGCAATGGCGCGGCTTCCTCTTCATCCCAGGCTTTCCCGTCTCATGACAAGGGCGCAGGAACTGGGTTGCATTCGTCTGGGAGCGGATCTGGCCGCCATTCTTACCGAGCGGGACCTGTTTCGGCAGGGGACTTCGGACGGCAAGTATAACGACCCGGACGTTTCCGAAAGGGTCGAAGCGTTATGGAGGTGGAGATTGGGAGAGAAACCGCGGGAAAGTGTTGATCCTGCGGCACTTCGATCTGTGGAAAGGACTTCAAAACAGCTCCTGCGTATGATGGAAGAACGGCCAGATGCGGCTGTTCAAGGCGGGGTGGATCACGAAATGCTTTCGCGGCTTCTGCTCTGCGCCTTTCCGGATCGGATTTGCAAGCGGCGCGAGGAAGGGGGAGGTCGTTTTATCCATAATCGCGGACGGGGTGTCCGCCTCTCTTTGAACAGCCACCTGGGTAGCAGCCCCTTTGTAATCGCTGTGACTGTAGATGCTGGTGAAAAAACAGAAGGCTTCATCCATATTGCCGCACCTGTTTCAGAAGCGCTTATCAGGACCGAATGCGCGGCGCGCATTGAAACCGTCAGAAGAGTAGAATGGGACAGAAAGGAGAATAGGATTATAGCTGCGCGAGAGGAGCGGTTGGATACCCTGGTCCTGTCGAAAAAACTAGTTATGCCAAGCGACAAGGAAACCGCTCCCATTGTTTGTGATGCGATTCGTGCGAATAGAGAGTTGCTGCATTTCAACGGGGAAGCCAAGCAATTTCTGGGTCGTGTAAGATTGATAAGCAGTGCTTATCCTGAAGAGGACTGGCCGGACCTGACCGAGAACAAGCTCTTTTTAGGGCTTGGGGAATGGCTGCTGCCCTGGCTTGGAAAAGTGCGCAGCGCCCATGATCTAGCAGGCTTGGATATATCCCCTGCGCTCATGGCCCGACTTTCGTGGGAACAGGCGCGACTCCTAAACGAGCGTGCACCCTTGGCTATCGGTGTCCCGAGCGGGAACCGGGTAACGCTGGACTACTCGTCAGGGGAACAGCCTGTTCTTGCTGTAAAGATTCAGGAAATGTTTGGACTTGCCGATACCCCATCCGTGGCTGGCGGGAGGGTAAAAGTTCTCCTGCATTTATTGTCCCCCGCACGTAGGCCTGTACAGATCACGCAGGATCTGAAAGGTTTTTGGAACATCGCCTATCAGGAGGTAAAAAAACACCTGAAAGGACGCTACCCGAAACATCCCTGGCCCGACGATCCGTGGAATGCGGTTCCCACGCGAAAAACAAAACCGCGGGGGACATAAAGCCTCATTCAAATGATAGATGAAGAGCAAAAGGGAGCACTGACGTACGGATTACGCTTGTGTTAACGTGAACATGAGCAGACCATCGTCTTTTGGGTAACCGCAGACTTTCTTATTGCAGACAACGAGAAAGAATGGCGCCTGGCATAATATGCAGATCACGTTAGCTGTTAGAAACTGTTTGTTTAGTGAGCGTCTGCAAGTCGCTTATTCAAAGCATCGCAAGACTGAACAGGTGCAGACTGAGTGCGACATCTTCCGAAAAGCCGCCAACAAAATTCCTTCACTGATCATTTTACTTTGTAAATTTGGCGACCTCGACGGGTGCATTCTCGGCCGGTTCATTCTCATCGTTCTCCGCATTTTGTATCAGCTCGTCATATTTATCAGCAAGCTGCCATGCTCTTCGATAGAGATGCCGCGGCTGTCTCAGGACTATGCGAAACTGACCGTCATTGAATGAGACGGGCATAAATTCTCCAGCTTCCCGCGCCAAGATGTCTGCCTGTATAATTGCCCATTCACATCCAGTAGCAAATCCGCTGCTCTGTCCAACCGGGAATCCGGCTGCATAGCCTATTATCAATAATGCAACTGCCAATGCTATTACGGAAATTATTTTCATAAATGTTATCATTAATGTTTTCATAGTCCCTCCCTCTTAACAGTGATGTTTATAATACTAAAGTTAGGAATAAGGACATACCTATCTTGCAATATATATTGCATAAAAAGCAAGAGCAGTGCCAAAAAAATAACTTATTGTAAAATTGACGTTTTACATAAGGAGTGTTAAGAAAAATGATGGAATTATTCGTAATGAGTAGCCTATTTTGAACTGCTGATGCGTTTTGATGGCACTGCTTGAATCAAAGCCTAAGCTATTTCGATGCTGCCTCGAAGTCCTTCAAGTTGATCGCCTCTTCATGGAATGCAAGGACGACCTCCTGGTATCCCTCTGTGGTAAGCTCCTGCCGGTACCGGAAGGAGTATGAAAGCAAGTGACAAGCAACGATACTAATCCGGACTCCTGTTTTCATGATTTTCCCCTTCTTTCAGTATCCTTTTATTATTTGATTAAACACTCGTCGGCTAGGGACATACGGAAAGTTAATTGCAAAATTCCGGGGATTCGAGTATTGTTTCAACAAATATTTCGACTGATATGAAACCTCGCATACTCCTGATAAATCCCTGGATCCATGATTTCGCCGTCTTCAACCTCTGGGCGCGTCCGCTTGGTCTACTCAAGGCTGCTGAGCTTTTGAGCGCCTATGATGCAGATCTGCTCTTTATCGATTGCGCGGATTCCTTCCAGCCCAATAATTACGGAGCCGGTAAGTACCAATCAGAGATCATCCAAAAGCCTGAAATGCTGAAAAGCGTACCGCGTTATTACAAGCGTTACGGCATGAGTGTTGAGGTGTTCATATCCAGGCTCAAATCAATGATGCCTTTTGATATCGTGCTTATGACTTCAATCATGAGCTACTGGTATCCCGGTGTGCAGAATACAATCAGTCTTGTCAAGGAGGTGGCGGGAGACATTCCGGTTATTCTCGGAGGTATTTATCCTACGCTCTACGCTGACCATGCATCCCAGCATTCGGGAGCAGACTCCATCTACGCCGGTTCTCTAAATGACCGTCTTCTGCCTATAATAAGGAGTTTCGGGATAGCGCTCAGTCCCGTGCGTGAACAGGTGCTGCACCATAATATGGGCCTTTACGCGCGGCATCCTTTCGCGCCGCTACTCACCTCAACAGGTTGTCCTTTTCATTGTTCCTACTGCGCATCGAGACTGTTGTCCCCGCGATACGAGCGAAGGCCGCTCGACGATATTGAAGGGGAAATTCAGGAACTCCGAACGCGGGGTGTCCGTGACTTTGTTTTCTACGATGACGCGCTTCTTTACGATGCGGATGATCACATTAAACCGTTGCTGGAGTCGACGGTACGCAAGGGATTCGATCTGCGGTTCCATGCGCCGAACGGACTGCATGCACGCTTTATTGATGATGAAATGGCCCGATTGATGAAACGGGCAGGTTTCATGACGGTAAGGTTGAGTCTTGAAACTATTGAGAGCGACAGACAGCAAGCCACCGGCGGCAAAGTAACGACCGATGGTTTCGAACGGTCGGTCGGGTCCCTGCAAGGGGAAGGTTTTACCAAGGGGAATATTGGCGCTTATCTCCTTTACGGTTTGCCCGGCCAGGCGCTCACTGAAGTGGAAGAGGGGATTGCATTCTTAAAAAAGCTGAACGTCCGCATTTACCTTGCCGAATTCTCCCCGATCAGGGGCACAGGATGCTGGGACGATCTCGTGAAAAAGGGCATTATTTCGAGCGACCTCGATCCTCTTCTAACGAATAATACTGTTTTTCCCTATCTCTATTCAGGATATGATCCGGCTGAAGTGAACAGGATCAAAATCGACGTCAAGGAATATAATCGCACATAGACCGAGAGTCTCCGGCGGAAGGAATCCGTGTAATCCGATGACTGACATATCGGGATATTTCTGTCTCTTTCTGCTATACGCAGGCCGAAAAAAAATTATTTAACCCCGTTCCGGTTTTATGCTAGAATCAACAAAATAAAAACGAAAAGTATACAACCTGTCAATAGTTGCTTACTTACGAATAAAATATTTAATTTCATGGGGGATTACCATGATAATAACGGATATCGATCACATCAACCGCCAGATTGCTATGGCACCTATTCTGAAAAAAGCACTGTCTTTTTTGGGACGACCCGATATTCAGAATCTTGACGATGGTAAAATAGAGATCGATGGAGCTCGCGCGTTTGCAATTGTACAGCGGTACGAGACGATAAAAACGGGGGCACCGAAATTCGAGTACCATCGCAAATATCTTGATATCCAAATCATTCTGTCCGGCGACGAGATCATCGGATGGGCGCCCGTGGAACGGATGAAAATAACTGAGCCCTATGACTCGGGCAGGGACATCTGCTTTGGCACCGTTGAACTAGGGAAGTGGTCCCCAGTGCGTCTGCAGGCAGGTCAGCTGGCAGTGCTCTGGCCTGAAGACGGTCATGCTCCAAGGATTTCGGCAGGAGACCCCGCCTTGGTGATGAAGATCGTTTTGAAAGTGGCAGTGTGAAAATGTCAAAAGGAGAGTTAATTCGGGAAGCGGTATCGAATGATGATCAATATATGCATGCTATTTATTGATTCAGAATGTGAGAACAATGAGGAGAAAAAACGGTCAAGAGATTAAGAAGGAATTTGAAGTGCGCAAGGTCAGACAGATTATCGCAATTGCACTAACGTTATTTTTTATTTTGCTCTGCGCCATACTCAACGAGCGGCCGATTCTTTATGCAAATTTTTCCAAGGGAGTGCTTGTCGGAGCACAGATCGTTGCTATTGCAGCATTTGTGGGCTTTTCGGCTCTTAATTGGAGATGTCCATCCTGCGGAAAATACATAGGCGGAGACATCGGCAGGAAAACGTGTAAAAAGTGCAAGGCAAGGTTGCGATGAGAGAAACTAAGGTGTAAAACAGAAAGTACTGGAATCAGCAAACGCGGCGCTTGCCGACTACCCGCCCCCGTTCCCGATTTGCCCTTCTCTCTAGATTAAAAGCTGGGACAATTGAGGGTCAACGTTTCCCGCAAATCCCCATCCGTCTCTGCTTACTTCCGCCCTGCTCAGCATATTATCAGCGAGTAGGGAATAGAGACGGTATGTGCGTTCTTGCCGGTACGACCCGAATAAAAACCAAGGATACTGGTCCCTGCTGAGGTTATACCTTCTCCAGCGCTTGCTTCAAGTCAGCGATTAAATCATCCGGGTCTTCAAGGCCCAGAGCGAGTCTTACCAGGTTGTCTGCCATGCCGATCTTTTTCCGGTAGTCCTCGGGATAGTCGAAGAATGACATCATCCACATCTGGGTCACGAGGCTCTCGCTTCCTCCGAGGCTGGGTGTGATGAGAAAAAGTTCCAAGGAGTCGATGAACTTGCGGGTCCCGGCGTCGTCGCCTTTCAGCAGGAACGTGACCACGCTGCCGAAACCCTTCATCTGTTCCTTTGCGATGTTGCGGTCCGGGTGAGAATCGAGGCCAGGATACCATACTTTTTCTATCTTCGGATGAGCCTCGAGCATGCGCGCGATGGCTAGGCCTGCCTCGTTGTGGTGTTTCATCCGGAGGCCGAAGGTCTTGAGACCGCGCTCGAGCAGGAAACAGGTAAGGGGGCCAGGTGTGGCGCCGATCATGCGCTGCATGCGGTAAACGTCGTTCATGAGCTTGTCCGAACCGAGCGCAACGCCGGCAAGGAGGTCATTGTGTCCGCCCAGATATTTGGTAGCCGAGTGGACGATCACGTCAACGCCCATTTCCAGGGGCTTGATGTTATAGGGTGTTGCCAGCGTGGCGTCGATGATGGTCATAACCTGGTGCTGCTTTGCGACCCTCACCACCGATACAAGATCCAGGCACCGGAGATAAGGGTTTGTCGGCGATTCCGTGAAGATGATGTTGGTGTTCGGCCGGATTGCTTGCTCAATGGCTTCGGCAGTGGGGTCCACCATCGAAACCTGGATGCCGAACTCAGCAAGGAGATTCGCGGCGAAGTCGCGAGTCTGACGGTAGCAGTCGCTTGTGAATATGATATGGCCGTCACGGCGCATGAAGGTCATGAGCGTCAGGATCACGGCGGACATGCCCGAGGAGAACAGCACCGCGCGCTCGGCGCTCTCGACAGCCGCAAGCTTGCGCTCGCATTCCTGCTGGGTTGGATTGCCGTAGCGGCCGTACTCGTGCTCGCGGATCGTTTTGCCTTCGCTCTTGGCTTTCATGAAGTCGTAGACTTCCTGTGTGTTGTTGAAGTAATAATTCGACGTGTGCACGATCGGCGTGGAAACCGAGAAATGCGCGTGGTGCACGCGATCCAGACCATGGATGGCGAGCGTAGCGGGATTCCAATTCTTGGGATGGGACGATTGATTATCAGACATTCATTGTTCTCCTATTCTTTAATGCCTGTTCCAGGGCTTTTTTGACAGCATCCACCGTGGGCGGTAACTCTATCGGTTTGTTGGCATAGGTACAGGGGAATTCGAGCTTTTTCTCGTGGTACTGGACTTTGAAATCAGTGAACTTGAGGCCGTGGGCTGTTGAAATGACCACGACCTTCTCTCTCTTGTCGATCTTACCCGTCTTCAGGAGTTTGAGCAGCGCGGCGAGAGCCACTCCCGTATGGGGACAGTTGAACATCCCTGTCGTGTCGCCCAGGGCAGCGGCATCGGCCAGTTCCTGCTCAGTGGCATCCATGACGATTCCGTCGAACTGCTTCAACGTCCTGATCGCCTTCTCGATACTTACGGGATTGCCGATCTGGATCGCGCTGGCCAACGTTTTCTGCGCCTGCATGGGTTCGAAGCTCGCGAAATTCTTGAGATATGAACGGTAGAGAGGATTGGCCCGCTCAGCCTGGGCCACGACGATCCTGGGTAACCTGTCGATGAGCCCAAGGTCGCGCATCATGAGCAATCCCGAACCGAGGGCCGAAACATTCCCGAGATTGCCTCCGGGGATGATAATTACGTCAGGTACTTCCCAGTCAAACTGCTGCACGATCTCGATGCCTACTGTTTTCTGGCCTTCGATCCGGAGCGAGTTCATCGAATTTGCCAGATAAATGGTGTTGTCCTTTGTGATCTCTTGCACAACGCGCATGCAGCCGTCGAAGTCCGTATCGAGCGAAAGAACCAAGGCGCCGTTGGCGATTGGCTGGACGAGCTGGGCTATTGATATTTTGCCCTTGGGAAGGAGCACGATGGACTGGATGCCGGCGGCCGCGCAATAGGTGGCTAATGCGGCAGAGGTGTCGCCCGTGGACGCGCAGGCAACGGCCTGGATCGGGACTCCCTCGCTGATCATCTGCTTCACCTGGGACACGAGCACCGTCATGCCCAAGTCCTTGAAGGAACCACTATGGGAATTGCCGCAGAGTTTGATCCAGACGTTGTCAAGGCCTATGATTTTGCCGAACCGCTCGGCCCAGAAAAGGTTCGTCGCGCCTTCATACACTGAAACGACATTGTCGTCATGGATGTTCGGCAGGATCCACTCTTTCTTGCCCCACACACCGGAGCCGTAAGGCCACTGGGTGGACTTATAGCGGTCTTCGAACAGTTTCATCCATGCCTTGGAGCTTCGGTGCGCAAGAGCCTGCATGTCGTGCTGCACGCCCAAGAGCGATCCACAGGCTTCACAGCGATAGATGATTTTGTTCAGGGGGTATTGCGATTTGCATTGTTCATTGATGCATTGAAACCATGCTCGATATGACATACGATTCACCCTCGGTTGTGCAATTTCACGGAAATGACCGTCTGAGCTTGGGAACAAAGATGATTTCACACCGTGCGTTCTTCGTATTCCCGGCGCTCTCCGGGCATCAGGAAATATAGCATAATGACCTGTGAAGAATCAATGCAAATTAACAGATGTGGGCGAGAATAGTTCATGGTTCAGAGTTCAAAGGGACGGTGGATAGAGCCTGCTGAATGCAGCGGTTTCTCGGGAAGACTGAAAACGGCATGAACGAAGGAAATTTGATTTCCCTATGTCAGTCATGACCGTTACACAAACCGATCTAGCCAAGATCATTTGGTTGATTTGCCGACCTGTAAATATCCCTTTTTCTTGTGCGCTTTTTTATGTTAAAATAAATACATGCAAAACATTGACGTGAACAACAAACACGACGATGCAACAATATCGGGTGGACCGGACGAGGTGCTGGATGTAAAGCCCGCTGATTACCTGAAGGCGGTGAAAACCAATCTGCGGAATGGCAAACAGAAGGAGGCTTTTGTCCTGTTGCAACAAGCTGCGGTGCGGTTCCCCGACGAGCCTCTTATTCTTTCTTATTATGGCTGTTTTCAGGCTCTGGTGGACAAGAAGTACCGGAGTGGTGTGGAAACCTGCAAAAAAGCGATTGCCATGCTCAGGCAAAAAGGGGCTTTTGAGGAAGATCTGCTCTTTCCGGTGTTTTATCTCAATCTCGGCAGGGCCTATATGTCGGCGGGAAAGAAGCCTGACGCAATCGAGGCATATACAAAAGGGATGAAGTACGACTGCAGTAACGGCGATCTTCTTAGGGAATTGCGAGGTTTGGGAATACGACAAGCGCCTCCTGTTCCCTGTCTCGATCGATCTAACCCTATCAATAAATATATCGGCTTGATCCTTCGGGCGGTGGTGAAAAATACCGGGAAAGCGAATAGGAAACGTGCTTAAAGGTAGGAAATATCGAGAGGCTGTTCAGCTCAGGCGCTGTCAGAATAGATTGCGGTTGCCTTTTTTTGCGCTCAATGACTTGCTGCTTACCGTTCCTGAATCCTTAGTATTTTATTTCCATATATTATGAGGGCAGCCGAACCCTGCTCCAAATAGCTGTTCCAGAGTTTTGTTGCGGAGAAACCAAGTAAACTGAGCAAAAAGGCAGTGCTGTCGTCATTGACTAATTCTTTACCGACAACGGTTATTGTTTGGATCTCCGTATCTTTAGTGGGCTTAACCTATATCCCCGCCCTGAGGAGATGGGGTTTTACGGTGCATAAGGATAAAAAAAGACCGTCGACTAAAGCATTCGCCGGTCATCGATATAGAAGTCCTGCACTAGTCGGTTATCCGCCCATGTAGCCGCCGGAAAACTCGCTTTTTGCGATTTCTTCGGAAGACGCCACCGATGCCACGCGGTCAAACTCCCGGTCTGTTCCTTTCCATTCAAAGGGACAGGCTTTCATCAGCAGTTGGAGCTTCCATTCGACCATATCAGAGAGCTCGCTAAGGTGTCGTTCGTAGATATTTGAACTTTCGCTGTCCTCACCATATGCCTTTTTCGCATCTTCCCGGAGGAGGTGAATGCTCTCTTTTATGCTCATGAGTTTCCCACTCAATTCATCACAATACCCATTAATCTTTATATTTTTTACAGTTGCCATTTGGTGCCTCCTCTTGCTTTCGGGCCGGGGAGTATATGGCAAGTATCCCCTCTTGTCCGCATTTCCCGCTTCTTTTCTCGCCGGGATGCATGACATTCATCTTATAATAAAAGTATAACACCGGCGAAGCCCTGATGTGCAATTAGCTTGATATTTTATATGCTGGAACCAGGGTCGAGCTGACTGCCCAGCAGTGGCTGCTTTGCACAGCCTGTGGTCAACCGGTTTGCCTGGAGAAAAACCAGGCCCTCAATATCAGACCATGATTTGGGGACGTGACAGACATATCTGCGGTATTTACCATCAGAATCAGCAACAGTCCTCAGTGGCAACAGAGTCTGATTCGGGAATCCTTTGCACTGAGGTCGGGAAGGATGCCACCCGTGTAAGGAAGGCGGATAACTGAAAATTTTCAACGTTTGGAAAACGAGAACAGAACCCATGCTCAGGCAAGAAGCTCCTTGATATTCCTGATCACTTCGGCAACAACCTGTTGCGAGTTTCCGTAGAGCATGCGCGTGTTGTTGGCAAAAAAAAGGGTGTTCTCAGTACCGGAATAACCGGTGCCTTTCCCGCGTTTGATCACGATGACATTGTGCGATTGGTCAGCGTTCAAAATCGGCATCCCGTAGAGAGGGCTTGTCTTATCCACGCGTGCGGCAGGGTTCACCACATCGTTGGCGCCGATAACGAGCGCTACGTCGGTCTGGCTGAACTCCTCGTTTATTTCCTCGAGATCGAATATCCTCTCATAAGGCACGCCGGCCTCGGCCAGGAGCACGTTCATGTGGCCGGGCATACGCCCCGCCACGGGATGAATTGCGAACTTGACCTCCACGCCCGCTTCGCCCAGAAGCTGGCTCATCTCCTTTACCTTGTGCTGAGCTTGACCCACGGCCATGCCGTATCCGGGAATGATGATTACCTTCTGCGCGTAGCGCAGCATGGCTGCGGCGTCAAGTGCCGAGACTTCCTTCATCGTTCCGGCAACGGCCGTCCCGCTTGACTGTGACGTGCCCGTAATTGGCCTGAACAGGATGTTGGTCAAAGGACGGTTCATGGCTCGCGCCATCAGCTGCGTAAGAAGTGTACCCGCCGACCCTACGACAATGCCTGCGATGATGAGCGCCGGGTTATTTAGAACGTATCCCTCGAATCCGACTGCCAGACCCGTAAATGCGTTGAACAGCGAGATTACCACGGGCATGTCCGCACCGCCGATGGGCATGGTTACGATCGCGCCGAGTGTGAACGCAAGCGCGAAAAAGACGATGATGTGCAACATGGAGACCTGGACCGCGGTCACGATGAAGATGCCTGCTAGGACGGTGAGCGCGGCCAGAATTATATTGACCACATTCTGGAACGGGAGGTGAAAGGCCTTACGCATGATTCCCTGCAGTTTTGCAAAGGCCACCAACGAGCCGGAGAACGACACGGTCCCGATGGTTCCCCCAAGAACTGCCAGGGTTTTTGCCGCAGCTCCGTGAGTTTCACCCCGGCTGAATTCAATGGCGGCGATTGCCGCTGCCGCGCCGCCGCCCATACCGTTATATAAGGCGACCATTTGCGGTATGTCGGTCATTTTGACGACCTTCCCCGACCAAGCGGAGACACCACCGCCAATGGCAAGAGCGATTGCCATCAGAAGGTAGTTGTTCATGCCGGGCCATCCGAAGGTAACGAGCGTGGCAAGCACCATGCCGACGCCCGCCCAGATGATACCGCGCCGGGCCGTTACCGGAGACGACATGCCCTTGAGTCCCAAAATGAACAGGAACGCTGCGATGAAGTAGCTTGTATGAATGAGGATGCTTATTGGCATAATAATTCAGAGTCCAAAGTTCATTGGTCAAAGTTCAGAGCTTCGTGTTGCTGCTCTTTGCGTCTCTTTTTTCGCTCTTAAACATCGCCAGCATTCGTTCCGTTACCACGTAGCCGCCGGCCGCATTGGCGGCGCCGAGCAGAACGGCAATGAAACCGATAATCTGCTCGAAGGGCGTTCGGGCCTCACCAAGTGCAACCATGGCTCCCACCAGAACGACGCCGTGCACGAAATTGGAGCCCGACATCAGTGGCGTATGCAGGATGACCGGAACTCGCGAGATTACTTCGTAACCGGTGAATGCGGCGAGCATGAATATATAAAGTGCTGCAGAGCCTTCCATCAGACGCCTCCCTCCAGGGATTTTCTTACCCCTTCATTCCGTATCTTCCCCTCACGAGTGAAGCAGCTTCCCGCCAGGATTTCATCATTCGCATCAAGAACAAATTGGCCGTCCTTGATGAAGGGTGAAAGGAAGTTGTACAGGTTTCTGGCGTACATCTCCGAAGCATGGACCGGCATACGCGATGCGAGGTTGACGGTACCTACAATGGAGACACCATTCCTGACCACGGTCTCGCCGGGGCGCGTGCCGGCAACATTGCCACCCACGTCCGCGGCCATGTCCACGATGATCGAGCCCTTTTTCATGTGATCAATCATGTCTTCGGTGACGATAAGCGGGCTTTTCTTGCCGGGAATTGCCGCGGTGGTTATCAGCACGTCGACTTGAGAGATAGCCTTTGTCAGCCGCTCCTGCTGTGCCGTCTTTTCATCGTAGGTCAATTCCCGCGCGTAACCACCTGCATCAGCGGCGGCCACGCCCGTGTCGACGAACCGCGCGCCCAGGGACTCGACCTGCTCCTTGGTCTCGGGTCGTACGTCATAGGCTTCGACAATGGCGCCGAGTCGGTGCGCGGTTGCGATGGTCTGCAATCCCGCGACTCCCGCACCGATCACAAGAACACGCGCAGGCCGCAAGGTCCCGGCTGCATAGGTAATCATGGGGAAAAATTTCGGACTCAGCACGCCGGCAATCAGGGCACATTGGTAACCGGCAACCGTTGCCTGGGAGGAGAGCGCGTCCATGCTCTGGGCCCGTGAAATGCGCGGTATCAGCTCCACGGCGAAGCTCGTGACATTTTTTTCGCATAGGAGCTTTGCCCGCTCGGGGGACTCGTAAGGATGGAGAAAACCTACGAGCACCGTTCCGGGCTGCATCAGCTGGACTTCCTCCATCGTCGGCGGCTGCACCTTGAAGACAACCTGGGCTCGGGCAAACACCGCGGCGCTGTTTTCGACTATGCAGGACGCACCGAAATCATCGTCACTAAAATAACAGCCTTCACCGGCCCCATGTTCCATGCAGATATCGGCCCCGATGGACTTGAACTTCCTAACCACATCAGGCACGATAGCTACGCGCTTTTCACCCCTCGCTGTTTCTCTGGGTACGCCTATAACGAATGCCATCGTAAATCTCCTTTTTCATAGTAATTATAACCGTAATTTATTATCTTTGCGTGGAATCGTTCGCGTGCGACATAAAAGCTGTAAAGGACAAGGATGGAATCCGCATGCTGCTTCAGCCACGAATATTCCCCGCTTGATTTTTCCCTCCTCCTGGTCTATGTTTATTTTAAAGGAACGAAAACAATGGCATCAGGCGGTCTTTCTTTATAAAACAGTCCTGAAATACCCAGCAGCTTGCTGCTGGGATGAAAAGGACATCCTGGCGAAGCCAGGATAAGTCTTCAGCTTCTTTGTTGTGCTTTTTTAAGGTTTCAAGTTCCGATGCCCCGCAGCTTGCTGCGGGGTAATTCACTTCACCCTCTCATCAGACAATGGTTCTTGGAAAAAGTCGGAACGCCGACCGATATTCAGGAAAAGGCTTGGCCCGAAATCGCCGGAGGCCGTAACGTGCTTGTGACCGCGCCCACGGGTTGCGGCAAGACGTTGGCTGCTTTTTTATGGAGCATTAATCAGCTCGCATCAAGTGCATGGACAGGTGGTAAAGTCCGTGTTCTTTATATCTCGCCGCTCAAAGCTCTGAACAATGATGTGCTGCTCAATCTGATCAAGCCGCGTGAAGAATTGCGGGAATATTTCGCCCGCTCGGGGGTCTCATTTCCCGAAATCAACGTTCTCACTAGGAGCGGCGACACGCCCGGAGAGGAAAGGCGGAGGATGGTCCGCAAACCGCCGGAAATCCTGATAACCACCCCCGAATCACTGAACCTCCTTTTGACTTCCCGGAGCGGTCGCTCCCTGCTGACCGGACTTACGACGGTTATTATCGATGAGATTCATGCAGTTGTGGGTACGAAGCGGGGCACCCATCTTATTACTGCTGTCGATCGTCTTGTTCCCCTGTGCGGCGATTTCCAGCGTATTGCGCTTTCAGCTACAGTCAATCCTGCGAATAAGGTTGCCGAGTTTGTGGGAGGTTTCCGGAAGATCGGGAAAGGCCGGGATAGTTATTTCGAGAGACGTCCTGTTTCACTTATCCGGTCGCTTCAGGCCAAGACTTACGAAATCACCGTCTTGTTCCCGCCTGACGTGCGGGAGAAAATGGTTAATGATTCCTGGTGGCCGGCGCTTATCGATTCTTTCAGGGAGATCATCAAGCAACACCGCTCAACGCTTTTGTTTGCTAATAGCAGGAGGATGACGGAAAAGGTAACTCGGTTGATCAATGAAGCGGAAAAGACCGAGTTAGTCTATGCGTATCACGGATCCCTAAGCCGAGAAATCCGGCTGGCTGTGGAGCAGAAATTAAAAAAAGGTGAATTAAAGGCCATCGTTGCCACGAATTCCCTTGAATTGGGCATCGACATCGGAAGTCTGGACAGCGTTGTGTTGATTCAGACCCCGAGGTCGGTCTCCTCTGCACTTCAGCGAATCGGCCGCTCGGGACATTCGGTAGGGGAGAAAAGCCGCGGTCTGCTCTTCCCAATCCATGGGCGTGATTTTATCGATGCGGCGGTCATGGCCCGTGCCGTAATGGACCAGGACATCGAAGAGGTCCATCCCGTTGAAGCCCCGCTCGATATTCTGGCGCAGGTTGTGCTTTCGATGACTGCCATGGAACGGTGGGACATCGACGAACTGTATGCTTTTATGAAAACCTCTTACCCTTTTCGCAATCTGACGCGCAAGCATTTTGATATCTTGCTCGAAATGCTCAGCGGACGCTATGCCGACAGCCGCTTGCGGGAATTGAAGGCACGTGTGTCGCTTGACCACATCGATAACACGGTTCAGGCCCACAGTGAAGTGTCTTATCTTATATATATATCGGGAGGCACCATCCCCGCGCGCGGTTATTTTGATCTGCGACTCAAGGAAACGCACGCAAAGATCGGAGAGCTCGATGAGGAATTCGTGTGGGAGCGGTCCCTCGGCGAGACGTTTACACTGGGCACCCAGCTCTGGCGCATCGAGAAAATCACGCACAATGACGTTGAGGTAATACCGGTCCGTTCTACTGCGGGCATCTTTCCGTTTTGGAAAGCTGAGGAACAAAATCGCGATTTTCATTTTTCCGAAAAGATCGGTCTCTTTCTTGAGCAAGCGGACAAGTGGCTCGACACTCCCGGTTTCCGCCAGGAACTTCTGGAGCGGCACGCGATGGAAGAACATGCTGCCGATGAGCTTATCGCGTTTTTGAAAATTCAGAAGGAGGCAACGGGGAGCAGCCTGCCGCATCGACACCATCTCCTGCTTGAGCATGTGGAAGAGCCCGGGGGCCGCGGCGATTTCAGGCAGGTCATCCTTCATACCTACTGGGGCGGTAGGGTGAACAGGCCTTTTGCCCTCGCTCTCGCCCAGGCCTGGGAGGAAAAGGAGCATATTCCGCTGCAGCTTATCGAAAATGATGATGCCATTCTGCTTATGCTGCCGAGGGCATTACGTACCGATGGCCTTTTTTCTCTCCTGACGCCGGAAAACATCGAATCCTTCCTGCGAAAAAGGCTGGAGCAGACAGGATTTTTCGGAGCCCGGTTCCGGGAAAACGCCGAGCGCGCTCTCTTGCTTCCGAAATCGGGCTTCAAGCGGAGAATGCCGCTCTGGCTCATCCGGCTGCGGTCCAAGGAACTCTTTGCCGCCGTGCATTCCTATGAAGACTTCCCTATTCTGCTAGAGACGTGGCGTACCTGCCTCGAGGATGAATTCGATCTTGATCATGTGAAAACAGTCCTTGAGGAGTTGCATAACGGTGCGATCCGCATGAGCGAGACAGTGACCAGGGCCGCGTCTCCCTTTGCCGTCAACCTCGTTTGGAAGCAGACGAACAAGTACATGTACGAGGACGATACGCCACTTCTGGCCCGGGAGTCGGCACTCCGTCCGGATCTTATCAGGGAGCTTCTTTTTTCTTCTCATCTCCGTCCGAAGATCCCCGGCGAATTGATTCGTTTGTTGGACAGCAAGCTTAAGCGCACGGCGCCGGGATATTCGCCGGTCTCAGCAGTGGAACTTCTGGACTGGATCAAGGAGCGTTTGTTGATCCCGGAGCCGGAGTGGAAGGAACTGGCCGCCGCAATCAGGAGGGATCATGAACAGGACGCGGCAGCGTGGCTAGCATCCCAGGCAAGAAAGCTGTTATGGATCAGCTGGCCAGGCGTCAGATACGCGCTTCTGTGCGCCATCGAAACGCTGCCGAAGGCGTTTGTGGCCTTCCGCCTTCATTCCGAAGTAGTTTCAGCTCAGCCCGTGACCGATGAGGAAAAAGTGGAAACTGTCAGGCGGCGGGTCCTATCTTTCCTTCGCGACGTGCCTGAGCCGGCCCGGATAGCTGAAGAGTATGACCTCACGACCTTTCTGTCGGAGTGGCTAGCCTTTTACGTGCCGGTGGAGAAAGAGGGACTGGCTCATCTGCTCGGCATCACCGCGGAACGGATTGATGAGGCGGCAGAACCGTTGATCGAATCGCAGGACCTAGTCATGGATCGCTTCGGGGAAGAGAGCACTATCCTCGAAATTTGCGATAGTGGAAATCTCGAAACGCTGCTCCGCATGACCCGGCGCTATAGACAGCCGTCGTTTCAAGCGCTGCCCCTTGAGCAGCTCTCGCTTTTCCTGGCAGTATGGCAGGGAATCGTTCCGCGGGGGGATTCGCTCGACAACCTCCAGCAAAAGCTGGAGCAGCTTTTCGGGTGGCCCGCTCCGGTCGGCGCCTGGGAGGAATATATCCTTCCTGCGCGCATGCAGACCTATCGGAGCGAATGGCTGGACTATCTTATGTCCACGAGCGATTTGATGTGGTTCGGCTGCGGCCTCAAGCGCATCAGTCTTGCATTCACCCAGGATCTCGAACTTTTCCGCCCCGTGACTGCAGCGGAGGACGATGGAGAACTTGCCCACCTGATCCCAGACCGACGGGGCAGGTACAGTTTTCTTGAATTAACCGAAGCTTCCCGCATGGACACGGTCCACGCTACTGAGCTTTTATGGAAAGAAGCATGGAAAGGAAACATTACGAGCGATACCTTTCAGGCGATCAGAAAGGGCGTCATGACTGGTTTTTCCGCGCAGACCTTCAGGGATGAGGCAAGGCTTGCTTCACGGCGATCGGGGTTTAACAGGTGGAAAGTTTCCCGACCCTTGGAGGGGCACTGGTTGAGAATCGATGCTCCGCTGAAAGACCGGGATATCCTGGACGAAGAAGAACTGGCAAAGGACCGGATCCGGCAGCTCTTAAAACGCTACGGTCTGATTTTCCGTGAATTCGTTGCAAACGAACTGCCGGCATTACAATGGCGCGGGATCTTTCGATCGTTGCGACTGATGGAACTTTCGGGCGAGGTGCTGTCGGGCTACTTTTTCGAGGGCTTACCCGGTCCGCAATTCATCTCGCATGAGGCTTTCCGCTTGCTGCAGCAGCCGCTGCCCCAGGATGCCCTGTTCTGGATCGACGCTGCGGATCCGGCCTCACTGTGCGGACTTTCCTTAGGTGCCCTGCTGGGACTTCCTTCTCGCCTTGCATCAACGCATCTGGTCTATCACGGCAGTAGGCTCGTCATGCTTTCCCGGCGATCGGGCAGGAGTCTCAACTTGTTTACGGAGCCCGGTGATGCTCGATTGTCTGATTATTTCTCGTTGTTTAAAGATATTCTCAACCGCGAGTTCAATCCGATCCAAAAAATCAGCGTGGAGAGGATCAATGGGGAACCGGCACTCCGGAGCCCCTACCGCGAAGCATTGAAGCGGCTCGGCTTCCGGTCCACGCGAAATTCACTGGAGCTGTGGAGAGAATATTGACGGTTCAAGCTAGTTAAACCGTTGAAATTGTTTAAACAGTTGAACTGATCTCTGGGACTTTTTTGCATCCCAATTCGGTTTTCCTGGCATTTTTCTTGATTTGTCGCTATACACCGGATATAATTCATCTCAGTTCCTGAATATTTTATTAGGTCTAACGAGGGAGCGCAGGGACATGGCGGAAAAAAAATTTGAAGCGTCGTTGACCCGGCTTGAAGAAATCGTTCAGGAACTCGAAAAAGGAGATATTCCACTTGACCAGTCACTGAAGCTCTTTGAGGAAGGGATCAAACTTTCACGCATCTGCAACAAACGCCTCGAAGAAGCTGAGCGGAAGGTAGAAATCCTGATAAAAGACAAGGATGGTTCCGTTAAGGCCGGGCCTTTTGAGGAAGAGGAAGAAGCGTAATTTTTAACACTATGGATATCAAAACCTATCTCGCCAAAAAGAAAAACATCATAGACAAAACTCTTGAGAAGCTTGTCCCGTCTTCACCCGTTTTCCCCCCGTCCGTGCATCAGGCCATTCGTTATAGCCTTTTTGCCGGCGGCAAGCGTGTGCGCCCCATCTTGGCAATTGCCGCTGCCGAAGCTTTGGGTGCAAGGACGGCTGATTTTCTCCCTATTGCCGGATCGCTGGAACTGATCCATACCTATTCGCTGATCCATGACGACCTCCCGGCAATGGATGACGACGATTTTCGGCGCGGAAGGGCCACTTGCCACAAAGTGTACGGTGATGCAATCGCGATTCTTGCAGGCGACGGATTGCTGAACATGGCTTTCGAGGTGTTGTCTGATCCCCGAAGGCTCAAAGCCGTTTCGGCGCAAAGACTTATTGCGATCATCAAGGAAATCTCGACTGCCTCAGGTGTTCACGGAATGGTAGGTGGCCAAGTTCTGGACATGGAGTCCGAAGGTAAGGAAATCGATTTCCCGACGCTCGAATATATTCACACTCACAAGACCGGCGCGCTGATTCGCGCTTCTGTCCGGACCGGTGCTCTCTATGCTAAGGCGGGCAAGAAGCAGTTTGCCGCCCTAACTCATTATGGTGAAATGATCGGCCTAGCGTTCCAGATTGCCGACGATATCATGGACATCACGGGCAGCAGGGAACAAACAGGCAAAGACGAGGGGAGCGATCTCAAGAAAGGCAAGCAGACCTATCCAAGTTTCTACGGCCTCGACGAGTCGCGGCGTAGAGCAGCTGAAGTCTCCGACCGGGCCATTCTGGCACTTAAGGATTTCGGCAGCAAGGCTGACCCCCTCAGGGCGTTGGCAGAGTACATCGTTAACAGAGTGAATTAGAAAAAGAAAAGATCAAGGAGCAAACAGCAACGGCAAGGAAAAACGAAAATGATTTTCCATGACATCTACCCATACCCTACTAAGAGGTTCTCATGATACTTGACAAGATAAATACAATTCAGGATCTTCGCGATCTGCCCCATACTGAGCTGCCGCAACTCGCCGAGGAGCTTCGGCAGGAGATCATTAATGTGGTGTCCAAAACAGGCGGACATCTGGCTCCGAGTCTCGGGGTTGTCGATCTAGCCATTGCGCTACACTTCGCCTTCAACACTCCGCAAGACCGCATTGTGTGGGATGTAGGACATCAGGCCTATGCTCACAAGATCCTCACGGGCAGGCGCGCGCAGTTTCCCACAATACGCCAGTTCGGCGGGATTAGCGGATTTCCGAAGCGGGAGGAAAGCTCTTTCGATTGTTTCGATGTTGGCCATGCCAGCACGTCCATTTCCGCGGCACTCGGCATGATCGCTGCACGGGACATCAAGGGAGAGGATTTCAAGGTGATTGCCGTGATCGGCGACGGTTCGATATCTGCAGGTCTTGCCTTCGAGGGCATGAACCAGGCAGGACATCTGAAGAAGAACCTCATCGTCATCCTGAATGATAACGAAATGTCCATTTCCCCAAACGTGGGAGCGCTCTCTTCCTACCTGAGCAGGATGATGACTGGCCACTTTTACACCAAACTGCGTAAGGATGCAAAGAATTTTCTACAGGGCATCCCGAAAGTTGGCGAATCCATGTTCAACCTCGCAAAAAAAGCCGAGGATTCCATCAAAGGCCTTATGGTCCCGGGCATGCTATTCGAGGAGTTGGGGTTTCAGTATATCGGTCCGATAGACGGCCATAATATCGAACACCTGCTCTCGACCTTCAGGAACATCAAGGGCTACACCTGGCCCATCCTGATTCACGTGATTACGAAAAAAGGAAAAGGGTGCGAGTTCGCCGAGTGCAGCCCGTCGCAATACCACGGCACGCCGCCCTTCGATCCTGTAACAGGCAAAACGTTCGTCAAGAAACAGTCGATAATGAGTTATACTGAGGTTTTCGGCAAAACGATGATCAGAATTGCTGAGGAAAATGACCGGATCGTCGCCATCTCCGCGGCCATGTCGGAGGGCACAGGGTTGGACAAGTTTGCCGAGCTTTTCCCCGGAAGATTTTTCGATGTCGGCATTGCGGAGTCCCATGGTGTTACCTTTGCCTGTGGTCTTGCCGCGGAAGGGCTCCATCCCGTTGCGGCGATCTACTCCACCTTTACCCAGCGCGCCTACGACCAGGTCGTTCACGACCTCTGCCTCCAGAACCTGCCTGTGACGCTTGCCCTGGACCGTGCAGGGCTGGTGGGCGAGGACGGCCCCACGCATCATGGTGTATTCGATATTGCTTATCTTCGTCATGTGCCGAACATGGTGGTCATGGCTCCCAAGGACGAGAACGAGCTCCAGCATATGATCAAAACCGCAGTCGAACATCCCGGCCCATCGGCGGTGCGTTATCCCCGCGGCATCGGCTGTGGCGTGCCTATGGATCAGGAGCTTAAAACGCTGACTATTGGCAAATCCGAGCTTATAAAGGACGGGAATGAAGCCGCGATTATCGCCATCGGCAACATGGTTTGCCCTTCGATCGAAGCAGCAAAACGGCTTGCAGACGAAGGGATTTCCGTTGCTGTCATAAACGCGCGGTTCGTGAAGCCCCTCGATGAGGAAATGATCCTCGCTTTTGCCAGAAAGACAGGCAGGATTATAACGATTGAAGAGCACGTACTTATCGGCGGCTTCGGAAGTGCCGTGCTGGAATGCCTTGATTCTAAGGGCATTTCAGGTATCAAGACGCATCGCATTGGCATTCCTGATTTCTACATTGAGCACGGCGCACAGAAAGTGCTAAGGCAGAAGTACGGTCTGGATACCGAAGGTATTTACCGGTCGGTGAAAGACTTTATCGAGAAATCCCGATTGAAGGTCGTAGCTCCGGTCGCATCGTTCAAGATGAAGGATGCATAGGGGAGTACCGGAAGAGGGTCGTGGGTCAGGGAAAGAACGGACGAAGTGCTTCTGATTGATTGCCTTATTTAGTTTTGGAATGACGTCTATTCAATTTTGATTCACCATCCACAGCGTGAAAAGAACAGCAGATGTCCACCTATTTGCTATCATTAGCAAAGATGACTGCCCAATAAAAAACTTGAGTAATAAACAATGACCTCTGTTGATAACCTATCAGTATCGGATTAGAGTAGTGTCTATATTATACTTGGCCGCATTGGTAATTCTGCACCCACTGCTGTATATTATACCAAAGAAACACGGATAGCCGCCAGCAAGATTTACCTACCCGAGAGTTCATAGGGTCATAGCATTATTTCCCTCCAGCAACAGCGTCAGCTGAGCGGCACTTCCGGCTACGTCAAGGATTTTCGCCTCATTCGCCAAGTACAAAAAGCTATTTTACGCAATAAAATAATGAGCAATATCGTTTTCATTCGGCTTGACTCGCCGCATTTAGCTAGTACGCCGCTTTTTGAATCTCCGCAGGAGAAAATTTGTTCGCTCATACATGTTGATTGGGTTGGCATTCTTGCTGAAGTCATAATTGATGGATTCGTAAGAAGTAAATTATCGTATTGCGGCTTATCACGCCGCAAGCCGGATATCCAGCCGTTGGAAATAACCCCAACGCCTGATTGTATCTGAAACAAGCTGTAAACGTTCTTTGACAGCACAAGATAGAATCGAAAGGGCGGCTCTAGGCACTGGTTCCCCTTCGATTTCTCGCTTGCGGAACGCCGCCGCCCGGATAATGTTGATTCCCGCCGCCTTCAGGTACGCGGCGAAGCTCACTGCGGACAATCCTCGGACGCGGAGGTTCTTGACCCCGGTCAATCGGTCAAGCTGAGACATGGTTCCTTCGACCCCTGCCCGGAAGCGGTACCTATCCCGGAACTCGGGAGTGTCTTCCTGAGCCCGCCGCTGTGCCAGCCGGATTGCTTTATCGTCGTACCGAAGATAGCGACCTTTTTTACCGGGCATTGTCGGACACGTTTTCTTCCGGGAACAACTGCGGCACGTTTTCTTTGAGAAGAGCGCAGTGTGGTTGTTGTCTTTGCTCCGGGTTTTCTCCGGAGCGCATCCCTCGGGGCAGAAAGTGATTTCGTTTTCGCTGTTCATGGTGAATGCCGTGAGCGGCACGCTGTTTTCGTCAAGTTTGCCCATAACCGGAGAAACGACCTCGATTCCCAAGGTCTTTGCCTTCTCGCAGTTTTCATCGCTACCGTAGAGTGAGTCGGCAGCAATTTCTTCAGGCTTCAGCCCAAGCTCCGTGGTGGATTCGATGAGCGGGACCAGGGCATGGGCATCGCTCTTGTGGGCAGGTTCTACGATCACGCTGGTGATCAAGTTCAGGGTGTTGGTATCCTCGGAAGTACTGTAGCTTTCGGCAACCTGCACCTGGTAGCCCTTGCCTTTATGACCGTCATACCCGGCGTCGGGGTCGGAAGGGTTTTGCAGGGAATCGGAAGGAACGTCCTTGTTGGCTTTGACCGAGACCTGGGTTGTATGCGTATCAACGCGCTCCACGATGCATTGCTCTTTAAGCAGCCGGGCAAGGAGCTGATAGGTATTCATGGTGGTAACGGGCTCATTTCCCGCGAACTGCTCCACCAGACTGAACACGTCGTTGGCCAGCGTTGCGAGCGTATTTATCGATTCCGAGGGTTTCACCATGGAGAAAACGGCCTCACCCTGTTTGGTCATGTACCGGTCGGTGATAGTTGTCTCTAATGATTCGTAGAGGTCTTTATGGTGGCGCTTGAGGTTCACCAGGAACTTCTTGATGGTCTTTACGAACAAGCCGAGCCGGCCCAGGTGTCGCATATTGGAGAAGATATGGACCGAGTCGAAACGCTGCTTGGCGACATCGACTTTGAACACCTCGGCAAGCTTCGTCGCGACTTCTTCAAAAATAGCCTGGTAGAGGTTCCGTTCGATCAGAAGATCGCGCATGTTCCAGAGGGTCTTGGGGCTGACATAAGCGGCGGCATCGTCCGTCCTGGTGATATTCAGGGCGTATTGCCATTGGAGATTGTAGGCAAACTGGTCCACGGCTTCCTCGTCGGTCAGGTTGTGCATCTGTTGGATGACCATGAGACCGATCATGGCATAGAGTTCCTTGGTCGGTGCTCCGAAAACCGGATCGTATTTGGAAAAGATCTTCTCTACCGGCAACGTGGGAAGAATGTGCTCTCGAAAAACCTTTGCCCAGGACTCCTCGATGCGCTGTTTGCGTTTGGGTCCCAGAAAAGGAAAGGGGTCGAACATGTCGGGGGTTTTGTGATCCTTGATGTGGATCATTCTGGCTCCTTGATTGCGAATTGTGATGCTATTGTGTATCACAAAACCCCTTGTGCTGCAATGGTTATATGATGTTTCACATGACTTATTTTAGCTGAATCACGACTATCGACTTATTACGAGACCATCATAATTCCCCGTATGCATATACTGCAAGCAAAATCATAAGGCATTATTCCGCACTGATTGAGTTTTTCAACGTTGTATCGGAATCGCTGTGAGCATCGATTGTCCGTTGACAGCTTGTTTTGCTTCTGATAGGCTCAGGCAGGAAACATTCTTTCGCCTTCGTAATGATTGACAAAGAAAAAAATAGAAGGAAGAAGATTCGTATTGACCGACTCCTCTTAGAACGGGCGCTGGCCGGAAGCAGAGAACGCGCACAGGCCATGATCTTTGCTGGCCAGATCCTTGTAAATGACCGGAAAGTTTCCAAGGCAGGAACGCTCGTTCCAGAAGATGCCGATATCCGGATCCTGGGCGAGATGTCGCGGTACGTGGGTAGGGGCGGGTTGAAACTGGAGCATGCACTCTCCGAATTTCATATTGATATTGAAGGCAAAACTGCGATTGACATTGGCGCGTCTACCGGCGGTTTCACTGACTGCCTGCTGCAGCATGGATGTAAAAAAGTATACGCGGTTGACGTGGGTTACGGACAACTGGCCTGGAAACTGAGACAGGATAAGCGCGTTGTCGTTATTGAGCGGACCAACATCCGGGGCATGGATGCATCTCTCATTCCTGAAACGGTTGAGCTTGCGGTTATCGATGTATCATTTATCTCGCTCGAGAAAGTTATCCCCTCGATCCTGAAATATCTCAAGCCGGTTTCGGGGCTCATCGCCCTCATTAAGCCGCAGTTTGAAGTGGGAAAAGACCAGGTGGGGAAAGGCGGTATCGTTCGGGATGAAGCGGCTAGAGCAGATACAGTAGCCAGAATCACCGAATTTGTGCGGAGTCTCAGTTTTGAAGTGCGAGGTGTCATCCCATCGCCGATCACAGGGCATGATGGGAATGTGGAATTTCTGCTTTATGCGACCACCGGCGGATAGCTATCTTTAATGGTTTTGCGTCCAGTCTGAACATCATGGGTAATTCCGAAATATTCCAGATATTGTCATTTAAGACCTTTTCGATCGAGATCGAATCGATCGAGAGGGAACTGGCGGAAATGGGCTGCACGCTGGATGCCGCTATATCAATGGCCGTAATGCCCTAGTTCCTCAACATGGTTCTTGGTGTGTTGTCGCAGACCATTGATTCGCTCAGACTTCACTACGTCGAGTTTTGCAGCAATTTGGTGAAAAGTGGCGGGTGAAAAATTCGGGCCGCGCGGAAAATAGTTGGTATAATTTATATCGTGCGCAGGGGTTGGTGTTTTAAGAGGCAGTTAATCTCTTGGCAAACTCTTCGCCCAGCACGACAATTGATTCAATGTCCAGGAACTTGTCTACATGGTAGTCCAGGAGTAGTTTGACCTGCGCCGGGAAGTTCTCTTCCGGTGCCGCATCGTAGAACAGCAGTAAGACAGGATAGTGTGGGAAGAAACGAAATCTAAATGCCGCGTCGTGATTACCCTTCATTCCCGTTTCGACCCCGCCAAGCCTCTCGCAGGCCGACTTGAGGCCTTTCAAATTCCCCGCAAAAAATTTTGCGATCACTTCTTCCACATGGCTCGCCCATGCCTTGTCTTTCGCATGCGACGCCGGAACCGAAGCGAAGGTTAGCCACTCACCGGAAGGCGCTGGAGGGGCATTCATACAGAGATGGTTATAGATCAGGATCGATATAAAAGGCTCCGGCTCCGCGCCCGTTAGGCCGAGAATGCGCTCTTTTGTGATGGTATAGTCCTCGTTCAGGAACGAGATTTCTAGGCAATCCTTCCCCCGAGGGACCGCGCCCACAGACTCCGCTACGCGGGCGAAGTCAAGAGCGGCTACCCTTGGCCGGAGCGCAGCGAGCGTCTGCTCGAATACTGTACCGCGCGGGGTGGTTTGTTTTCGTTCCTCCTCAAGGAGTGCCTCTCGGACTGATGCGGTCATGTTCGGGCAGTCATTTGTTTTCGCCTGGCGCGTTGTCAGCTTGGCAGCAAAGCCGAAACAACTTGTCATACCGCATTTGCCGCAGTTTGTCCTGGGAAGGTACTTATAGATTTCTACGGCGGTTTTCATTCGTTTAAACTTAACGCTTTTCCATCTGGCTGTCAAATTGTTATATGCCTTAGGCCAGGACATCTCGGCAATACTTGACAACAAATACTCCAATTGTTATTGTATCGAATACACTATCGAGACAGTCTCAGAGAAGAGAGGAATCTTCATGGAATGGACTGAAAAACTCGCCACGGGCATCTCCACGATAGACAGTCAGCATAAGGAATTGTTTAAACGGATCAATAATCTCGTAGTCGCCATTAAACAGCAGCGATGCAGGTCGGAGATAGACGGGATGATTCAATTTCTCGATGATTACGCGCGGGTCCATTTTTCCGAGGAGGAAAAACATATGCGCGAAACCAACTACCCCGGAATCAAGGAACAACTCGAAAGTCACAAGCAATACCTTGCCGCGCTCGCCGAGCTAAAGAATCAGCCAGCGTTGCCGCGCATCCAGGGCAGTTCCTATGATTTATCGGCGACAATAAACCAGGTTGTCGTTGACTGGATCGTGGACCACATCATGCGTCTGGATATGAAATTCGGCGAGTTCTTAAAACAACGCGGGAAAGGATAAGGATAGCTGAGGCTTGCGTGGCAAAGGATAGAAAAGGTTCGAGCTAAGTGTGCGGCTTGGCACCCTTCTGTCCCAGGTCACTATTTTGAAATCTGGACTATTTCTTGTTCACTGAATCGCACACCTTCTTTAGCAGAAGCGTTCGGCGAGCTGGGGTTCTCAGCTGGTCAAGCTTTAATTGTATATTAGCAACTTTTATGATATATTATATTCAATGGAATATATAAATAAAGGCTAAGCATCAGTAAACTAACAACTTGAGGCCGTAAAAAGTGTCAACTAGGAAAAGCACCAAAAATAAGAATGGTGGTGGAAAAGACACCCTGTCATTCACTGCAAATATGCTTCTGGATGATCACCCCTACCCGGAAATAAAGACCTCTCTTTATGCCATCCTCGACGATACGGGCATCTTGTATGGCCGTATAAAGCGGACCCTGTTTAAAGACTGCATTCGCTCCGGCAAAAAAACAACAGAATTAAAGAACGAATACCTGTCAACTTACAAGATCACCGCACGGCAGTTCAATGCAATCCGCTATGACCTGGACGGGAATATCAAGGCGGTAACGGAAATCAACAAGCTCAGAATCCTGGATCTTGAAGAGAAAATAATATCGGTAAAAAAGTGGATTGCAAACAATGAGTCAAGAATACTCAAAATAACGGATGATGTGAGTATCCCAAGCACTGAAAAAAAGATCCAGGCAAAGGAGCTTCAGTATCGTGTTGATAATAAGAAACGAAAGCTTGCTTCTTTGGAGCAAAAGCTTTCCAAGCTCAGGGAAGATCAGAAAAACCGGCGGGTAAGGATTTGTTTCGGGTCAAACAAGATATTCAGAAAACAATTTTCCCTGGAGGAAAACGGGTACAAGAGCCACAATGAATGGCTCCTGGACTGGAAAAGGTCTCGCAATAACACTTTCTTTTGCCTTGGCTCGAAGGACGAATCGGGCGGGAACCAAACGTGCACCCTGAAGTCCGATGGGACGATGAGATTAAGGGTCCCTGATTGTATGAAGGACAAATACGGGCATTCCATTGTAATTCCCCGCATAAAATATCCCTATGGTCAGGAACATATCGAAACGGCCCTTCAGGCCGGAATAGCGATTTCTCACAGGTTTACCAGGGGCGAGAAGGGCTGGTACCTGCACACGACGGTAGATGTTCCAAAGGCAAAAACAGTTACTTACAAGCCAAAGGAAATCGGGTCTATCGGAGTGGACGTCAATGAAAAAGAAATCGCGGTTAGCGAGACCGACCGGTACGGGAATTATGTCAGGAGCATAACATATCCATCCTGCGTTAAGGATTTGCGTACTGAACAGACAGAAGCAATGTATAGCGATATCTGCCAGTCCATCGTGGACCGGGCAGCCAAGACGGGAAAACCTATATCCCACGAAGAACTCGATTTTAGCAAGAAGAAAGCTTCCTTAAAAGAGCAGGGCGTTACTTACGCAAGGATGCTTTCCGGTTTCGCCTACGGAACCTTCCTCACCCTGCTGGATAGAAGGGCGGCAAAACATGGCGTTTCCGTGCTCCCGGTCAACCCTGCTTTCACCACGACCATAGGGAAATTTAATTACGTGGACCGCTATGGTATTACGTCGCATGAAGCTGCGGCGCTGGCCATCGCGAGACGCTCTCAGCATTTCAGTGAAAGGCCTGATTCCGCCAGAATCGCGCCTCCCGTACCTGCAAGGAATCGGGGAGCGCATATCTGGAGCATTTGGAGAAGGCTGAAGACGAGACAGGCGGGCGGTAGCATTAGCCTGACCGGCTCAAGGCGGTCCTTACAGGACTCCTCAGGTTGCGCTGAACCACAAACGAAATTTACATCAACGAAGACAGCGCAATCCATGCGGCCACCTCTTGCTACAATAAAGAGTGTGCACCGCCGCATGGGATCCCAATTCAAAAATCACGGGACTTGGGTGAATCAGAGGCATGCGCCCTGACGTTAACCGGCAGCAGCACTGTTCGGCTGCCGTCCTAGTATATGGAAATAAAATACTATGGTTCCAGGAACGGTTGAGAATGAAATCCATGACTGTCTCAATAATTCCTTTCCGTTGGCTCTGATGGTTTTTTGCCCTTTTTTAGGGGATGTATCAGCAATTCCGCAACAAATTAATTTCCTATCGAGAACCTTTTAGAAAACCAATAGTTATCTCCAAAAACCCACTAGGAGCAAATTCGCATTCAAAATAATGCTTGACTTTTTCCAAAATCTGATATTTAATAGAATATCAGATAGGAGGGAATATGAAAAATCGTTCTGCTCTGCCAGAAAAGGAGCGTCGTGCCCGGTCCAAGGCTACCCAACTCATTCATGGCAAGGACCTTATCATCGGGGGCCTCGTGGAGATGGCGCGAACTTGCGGTAAACCGAACTGTAAATGTACCAAGGGAGTAAAGCACAAATCGTGGTGCGTGTCCTTAAAGCACAAGGGAAAGCGTAAGATGATCCATATTCCGCATGAGTGCGAGGAAGCGATTTTTCAGGGTGTAAAAGCATATCAGGAGTTATGGGAGCAGATGAGCGTTATCTCGGAAACAAGTCTTGAGCGTATCCTCGCATCCCGGAAGGGCAAGGAGTAGCGTATTCTACGCAGACTGTGGGACTACGCCGATAAGATCTTTGACTTGAGGACGCGCATAAAGACCATTTATGATGGCCGTGCCCGCCCCAGGATAAAGACGCCCACCGTGGTTACCAGCGTCCTTACGATGATGCTGGCCCGGATGGGCAGTTTCAATGCGGTCGAGCAGACAAAGAAGTGTTCTGTCTGGAAGGAGCATGACGCGGTGTTGCCGAGCGCAGATACGATCGGCAATATCGTCGCCCAGATAGATCTCGCCGCGCTAAGGGCGGAAATAAAACATGTCTACCGTCGTCTCAAGCGAAATAAGTCATTACGGCCACTTTTCCCGAATGGCGGTTTCGCCGTGATCCTCGACGGACATGAGTCAAGCGCAAGCTTCAAACAATGCTGCTGCGGATGCCTCCACCGGAAGGTCGAGACGTCATCGGGAACGCTTATTCAATTTTACCATCGCCATGTTATGGCCGTTCTTTTATGCAAGGGTTTTGTCCTGCTCCTTGACCTGGAGATGCAGCGGCCGGGAGAGGACGAAGTGACGGCCGCCAGCCGGCTCTTTGAGCGGTTGTGTCGTGAATATCCCCGTGCATTTGATCTGGTTGTCACCGACGGGCTTTATGCACGGGCGCCGTTCTTCAAAATGGTTTCCGCTCAGGGGAAAGAGGCAATTGCGGTATTGAAAGACGACCGGAGGGATTTGCTCCAGGATGCAATGGCTCTTTTTAAACAGGAAGAACCTGTGGTCTTTCAGAAAGACCGCCTCACCCGCTCCTGTTGGGATATAGAGGGCTTTACGTCCTGGGTACAACTTGGCAAAGAGGTCCGTGTCGTTCGCTCATTAGAAACAAAAATGGTACGCCGCCAGATGACCGGTCAGGAAGAACGGAGAGAATCTGAATGGGTGTGGGCCACAACGGTGCCAAAAGCGCATATCGCTACGGAACCCTTTGTGGTAACCAGCCGCAAGCGGTGGGATATCTAAAACAAGGCATTCAATGAGCTCGTCAACTCCTGGCACGCAGATCATGTGTACAAACATACTCCGACAGCCATCGAGGCTTGCTGGCTGTTGACCATGTTGGCCTATAACCTGTTTGAGGCGTTCATCAATTTAAACCTGAAGCCCGCACTCCGCGCAGCTCATACAAAAGAGCATTTTGCCCGCCTGATTGCCGGTGAAATATACAGCCAATGCGCTGGTCGGTCTCCTTGATCCTCCTGCCTGTGGCCGTACATGAATACAACCATACCAATCTTTGCTTTATCGACTAAGGGCAGCCGACTTGGCATTATGGGCCTATTCACTCTTCCCGCGGAAAATGATGTTTTAGAGCGATCCTCTTCCTAAAAACCAACTTAAAATAACGTTTCCGAATATGCTACAAGCAAAAATATAAGGTATTATCCCGTACTGATTGGGTTTATCAACGTTGTTACGGAATCGCTGGGGATGTATTTATCAACTTGACAAATGGACAGATGTTCACTATACTGGTCTTCATGACGGTCGAGAGAAACGAACCTATTACCGTTTGCGCCGAATTTTCCGGTGGGGTCGTCAAGCCGGTCTGGTTCTCCCTGCAAGGTCGGCGGATACGGATTAACGAGGTTGCACTTATCTGGAAGACGCGGGAGGGGAGTACGGTCATTCTCCATTTCTCCGTTACCGATGGACAGGGATTGTATGAACTTCGGTACAACTCAGGGACTTTTTCTTGGAGGTTGGCCGCTAGTGCGTAGTCTTCTCCATATCGATATGAATGCTTTTTTTGCATCCGTGGAACAGAGGGCCAATCCCGTTCTTCGCGGGAAGGCCATGGCTGTTATCGGATCGGAGCACCGAGGCGTGGTTCTCTCCCCGTCTTACGAGGCGCGTGCTTTTGGCGTGAAGACCGGCATGACTTACGGAGAGGCGATGAGAGCGTGTCCAGACCTGCGGCTGGTTTCCGCCGACCCTGCAAAATATTCTCATACTTGCGAGGAGCTTATCAGCATCTGGAGGGATTTTTCCCCCTTGGTCGAACTTTTTTCCATTGATGAGGCCTTTCTCGATGTGACGGGCTGCGAGCGGTTGTTCGGCGATCCTGTGCGTATGGCCATCAGGATAAAAGAGCGGGTCTGGAGTGAAAAGAAGCTGACCTGTTCCATCGGCATCGCGCCGAACAAACTCTTGGCCAAACTCGGCAGTGATATGCAGAAACCAGACGGACTGGTACTTATAACCCCTAATGATGTTGATGAAGTTCTTGAAAATCTGCCGGTGAGAGAGCTCTGCGGCATTGGCCCGAGCTTGGAGCGTAGTCTTGCGATCATGGGAATAAGGACCTGCGGCGAACTTGGCCGCACTCCCCTTGAAAAGATGACCGCGCGATTCGGCGTTATCGGCGAGAGGCTCCGCGATATGGGACGGGGGATTGACAACGACCCGGTTGCTCCATTGGAAGCAGAATACGAAGAGCATGCTAAGTCCATCGGACACAGCATGACATTAACAGAGGATTGCACCGATATAGCCCTCATTGAGCGGCATATTCTTCAGCTTGCGGAAAAGGTGGGACGTAGGCTCAGGCGTGGTTCCTACCATGGTCGTACGGTTGGCCTCACACTCCGCTATGCCGATTTTCAAACCTTTTCCCGACAAAAAAAGCTTTTACGTGCCGTGAATCATGGTCTTGATATTTACGCGGTCGCGAGGGAAATTCTTCGCGAGCTTAGGCTGACCCAGCCGGTCAGGCTTGTCGGCATAAGCGTATCAGGTCTTGATAAGTCTTTTTCGCAGATGCCGCTGTTCGATGGTGATGAGCGAAAGCGGATGTTCATCACGGGGGCAATGGACGAAATCAACGACCGGTATGGCGACTTTACGGTTACCTGGGGTAGCCTTGCCGAGCGGTACTGCCATAAGCGTGTAATTTCGCCGGCATGGCGTCCGGGAGGTGATAGGAAGTATTGATAACTTTTGATAATACATTTTTTTGAGTAAAATTGTTCTATATTATGGTATCTTGTTACCATCTTGCGCTTGTATCTTTTCTGGCCATATGTCCTTGCGCAAAAAGAGGAGATAATAGAGACAAAGGCTAAAGGATGTCTCCTTCTTTTAAATAACTTCATTGATAACTTCGATATCACGCCCTTCGTTCTTGAGAAGGACCTTGGCTGCATTAAACCTATATCGGATAAAACGGTCTTTATGCTTCACGTGAACGTTTGATCGATCATGAGGTGAGAGATTTGAAAAACAAAACAACGGAGCGTCAGCAGAATGTTTTTGAGTATATTAGGACGACACTCGCAGTGCGGGGAATTCCACCGAGCATGCGAGAAATCGGGGAAAAATTCGGTATTCGTTCTACGAACGGGGTGGAAGGGCACCTCGTTGCCCTCGAGCGGGCCGGCCTTATCAAACGGGAGCGGGGAAAATCGCGGGGCATTTCCCTTCCGTCAGGCGAACGGCCAGCCTCTGCCATACCCATTATCGGTAAAGTAGCTGCGGGAATGCCGGTACTGTCTCCTGAGAACTGGGAAGGCGAGGTCATGGTCGATTTGCCGCTCTTTTCGCTTCGGAGCAGCAACAATATTTTTGCCCTGAAGGTAAAGGGAGATAGCATGGTGAACGCTCATATTATGGACGGCGATACCCTCCTTGTCCGGGCCCAGTCTGTTGCTCAGAATGGAGATATTGTCGTGGTTCTTACCGACGGCGAGGCCACGGTTAAACGTTTCTATGCCGAAAAAAACCGCATACGACTGCAGCCAGAGAACGACGGAATGAAGCCGATCTATATTGATCGCGGCGAGTTCCGCATCCTGGGAAAGGGCGTGGGCGTGATTAGAAAAATATAGGGAGCGATCTTCCATGAATAAAAACCTGTTGCCCATCGTGCTCATTTTCACTATCCTTGCAGTTCTTTTTTATATTTCATCGCGACAAAAAGTACCCCTGATTCCTGCCGATTCACTGCATAAAAATATCATAAACAACGCAGTCTGCGCTGATTGTCATAGCCCCGGGAAAAAGGCGCCCTTGAAGGAGAATCATCCGCCCAAGGAGCAGTGTCTTGTCTGTCACAAGTACAGATAGATACAAACTATAGAGCGATTGTTGAAGAAATTTTGGTCGCATCCCGTTCATTATTCCGAGCACATCGAAGAACGCCGTTTTTCCAGACGGTTGCAAGACTGTCGCTTTGCTCAGGTATGATGAAAAAAAGGTGTATCAACAAGCATCAAAAACCCGTCTCTTCAGGGCGGGAATTTAAGATGCTCCCGCATACAAAGAAAAATCATTTGCAATCCTACAGCGTCGTGATGTGCAACGGCTCAGTTAGACCAGCTTCTTATTCTAAATGGGGTCTTCAGAAAGAAGCCGAAGTATCATGTGGTGCTGCGCATTATGTATGGTAGTTCCACAAACATGGATTTGTTCGATTGCTTCTGGCAACGGAGGTTCCAACCGCGATCAAGCAAATAGCCTGTGGTGTATATAGGCGATTGTTTCCGGCCATAGTCCATCCCTTCCGGATCTTATCGAAATCAGTTCTTCTCCTATCCGTATTGTAAAGTAAAATTGTAGCATTACTTAATCTATAAACTGTAACTTACCATAACATATTAAATTTATTACGATTATTCATTGACAAGAGGAGCGCGACCGATTAGTATTCCGGAAGAGTTGAAATATCCTGGGTGCTTTTTTTAACGATTCTTCAGCTTGGAGGGATTGGCTATGGAAGGCTATCGGTATCAACAATTCGCATATCTTGTTATCCCCTTCGCAGCAGGTATTGAACTGTTTCTTACCGCCAAGTGTGAACGGAATAAACCGAAGAAAGAATGCGCCATGGCCGTTCTCATGGATGCTATGGGATATGTATTTGTCGGCCTGATACCGGCGGTGTTCGTATTCACGATTTTCAGTCTCGAAAATCATTATTTATCGCAAATAGCTCAAGTTCTCCACCGCCTCGACCGGTATGGTGTCATGTTTTTCTTTCTCGGATCTTGGTGGCAGGTATTTCTCATTACCTCCCTCCGGGCTCGCCGGACGGCGGGTAATGGAAAAAAAATGTTTGCCAGCGTATGGATGCCATATCTTGTTTATGGTGCTTTTATATCTGCATTGATTCTCTGGGTCGCTCCTTGGAACCTCATGTGGGTGTCGTTTCTGTGGTTTGTCGGAACGTTCGGACTTTTTTCGGTTATCGGTGTTTCCCCCGCCAAGCTTTCTAAAATATTTTTCGTCCTCTTCCTATCTGTGCTTGTCTGCGAAAATATCTTCTTTATAGTCCTCGATGCAATCGTCTAAAATCAGCTCGAAGGGCATTATCTAGTCTCTTGTGAGGCCTGGCCAGCGGACTGTGGTATAATGGACCGCAATGTGGGGAAACTGTTTCTGCATGTTCTCTCGGTTGGTTCAAGCAGGGGCATAGAAAACGTTTGGAGTTTAATACATGAATGGCAAAATATTAAATCAAGTCGAAATGAGACAAGCCGCCGTTGCCGCTCTCGAAGGAAACGATTTTGAGACCGTGATTACGCTTGCACGCCAGAATAGAAAACTGCTCAGTGTTCTCGTGCGGCTTGCTTACGATAAGGAAACGATTGTCGGACGGCGGGCGATCCTTGCTATCGGACAAGTGGCAATGCTCTATATAACAAGCAATTATGAGTTTCTACGCGAGACAGTCCGGAAACTCCTGTGGTCTCTATCCGATGAATCCGGGGGCATCGGCTGGTCTGCCCCTGAGATGCTCGGAGAAATTGTGAGAGCTGATCCAAAGAAAATGGCTGATGTCGTGCCTCTTATCGCTGATATTTTTTCAATCGAAGAGAAAGTCTTCAGACCTGGTGTTCTATATGCTCTTAAGAGGATCGCCGAGAGTCAGCCCGAAGCTGTGCTTCCTTTTCATGGCTTAATCATCATCGGTTTAGCCGAAAACGACCCATTGTGCAGGATTTATTCACTTGAACTGGCAATGTTGCTTAGAGAGGCGATCGATCCTAATCACCGGGAAGAATTACTAACTGAAATAAAAAAACTCCTCTATGATCATGCAGAAGCGTTGCTCTACAAAGATGGAGGATTTATCGGAGTAGAGGTTGGGGATGTAGCTGATAAGGTATATAAACATTATTCTAGGCAGTAGATATTTTAAAAGTGGGATAAAAATATAAAATAATGCTTAAAATAATTAATTGAGTGGGTTATATGAGTAGTTTTTAGCGCAATAGCATGAGTTTGTATATTTATATTATTTGATACATAATGATATAAGTATATAATATTAATAAATTATATGCCAAAAAAATAATTTAAATATATTAATTTGTAGCCTTAGGGTTAATTAAAATTATAAGGCATTGATTTAAATGAAGTAAAGTTCATTCATTTTTTTATGTTCATTTGTTGACAATGCATCGCTCATATTATATAATATTGTTATTATAATATATGAGGAATAGGAATATATGAGCGCCACAACAAAAAGAGATTATTACGATATTCTTGGGATCAGCAAGAATGCATCAGAGGCTGATATTAAGAAAGCCTTCAGAAAGCTTGCCAGAAAGTTTCACCCTGATGTCAATCCAGGAGATAAAACCTCGGAGCCGAAATTCAAGGAAATAAACGAGGCCTACGAGATTCTTTCTGATACCAAGAAGCGACAGCAGTATGATCAATTCGGGCATGCTGCTTTCGATCCAACGTTTGGCCAAGGCCAAGGGACAAGTTCAGGACAGGGATTTGAAGGCTCTGCTCGCAACACCGGTTATTCCGGCATTCACGGCTTTGAAGATATTTTCGGCAACCTGTTCGGGGGACGCGTCCGGTCGCAAGGTCCGGAGAAGGGTGAGGACATAACCTATACAGTTGAGGTAGACCTTGAGGACGCGATTTTTGGCAAGACGATGCAAGTCGATCTGAAACGTGAGGTGACTTGCCCCTATTGTAACGGCTCAGGATCTCAGCCAGGTACGTCGCCAATCACTTGCCCTGCCTGCAGGGGCTCCGGCAGCGTTGCACAGGGAAAGGGTTTCATGCAGACCGTTCAGCCATGCCCTACCTGTCATGGAACCGGCACAGTCAATCCAAATCCTTGCAGCAATTGCCGTGGCCGTGGCGTTGTTGAAAAGTCAGAACGCATTAATGTAAAAATTCCGCCGGGAGTGGATAACGGCTCCAAGGTGCGGATGTCGGGACTTGGCGGACGCGGCGAAAGAGGAGGGCCTCCCGGCGATGTATACATCATAACGAAAGTGAGGCCCCATACTTACTTTGAACGAAAAGGTGACAACCTGTATTCTGAAGCTGTCGTTACCGTTAAAGAGGCCGCTCTGGGCGAGAAAATCGATATCCCGACCGTCGATGGCATGGTGTCGCTATCTCTGCCGGAAGGCGTACAGACTGGACAGCAGCTAAAGTTGAGGAGCAAAGGCGTGCCCCATTTCGGCGGAGGTGGTGTAGGGGATCACTATGTATCGATCAAAGTTTTAACGCCGACAGGGCTACCCGAACGGGGGAAAGAGCTGTTGCGGGAACTGGATCGGCTGATTCCTTCTAATCCTCGAAGCGGGATTACTTTCAGGGGATTTAGTAAGAGATAAAAGCGGGATGCAAGATTTATGACTCGTATTCCAAACGATTTATATTTGTAACAGGGCAGCAGGTATTTCGAAGTATGTTTCATGCTAATCGAGGTCTCAACATGACAACACGCGAACAGAGGCTTTTCATGATCAGCGTTGTTTCCGAAATGCTCGGGATCCATCCGCAAACACTCAGGCTCTATGAGCGTGAAGGCTTCATCAAACCAAAGCGAAGCGTTGGAAACACGCGACTCTATTCAGAAGAAGACGTGGAAAAGCTCGAGATGATTCTGCGGCTTACAAGAGAACTCGGCGTCAATCTTGCCGGCGTAGAGGTCATTCTCTCAATGCGCGAAAAAATGGAACAAATGCACCGTGAAATGAATGAAACCATTCAGCAGCTTCATGAGGAACTAGAACGAGAGATCAGGCGCAGGGAAGAGATGAGAAACGCTCTCGTGCCACTAAGAAGGATTCGGATCACGAGGGGGGGATAACGCAGGAGAAATAATGCAGGAGACAGGATGAATGAAGCCTTACCCATCATGGCTCATGTATCATGCAACGGGAGGTTATCATGGCACGGTTCGACAAACTTACTCTGAAGGCATCGGAAGCGGTGCAGGCCGCTCAGGACCTGGCAGCCAAGCGTCATCATCAAAATATCGAGGTAGAGCATCTCTTGCTCGCATTACTGGTGCAGCCGGGCGGTGTTGTGTTGCCCTTGATAAAAAAACTCGGTGCCGACGTTGGCGGAATTATAACTGATATAGAGCAAAGTCTGGATCGGTTGCCGAAAGTTGAGGGGCTTGTGCAAACCTACCTCTCCCCGAGGCTTGGCAAGCTTTTCGAACGTGCGGAACAAGAAGCGGAGCGTTTGAAGGATGAGTATGTAAGTACTGAGCATCTGCTCATTGCCGCTGCAGACGGAGACGGCGTAGCGCGCGATATACTTTCCCATCATGGTGTTACGCGGGATGGTATATTCACGGTTCTTGTCGATATCCGGGGTTCCCAGCGTGTGACGGACCAGAACCCCGAGGATAAGTATCAAGCCTTGACGAAGTATGGCAGGGATCTGACTGAAATGGCTCGCAAGGGGAAGCTGGATCCCGTGATCGGGAGGGACGAGGAAATCCGGCGTGTCGTTCAGGTCCTGTCACGGCGCACCAAGAACAACCCTGTGCTCATCGGAGAGCCGGGCGTGGGCAAAACCGCGATAGCCGAAGGGCTTGCGCAACGGATTGTGAACGGAGATGTTCCTGAGGGTCTCAAGAACAAACGGGTCGTTGCCCTCGATATGGGCGCGCTCATAGCTGGCGCCAAATACCGGGGCGAGTTCGAGGACCGCCTGAAAGCAGTATTGAAGGAGGTAACGGAGGCGAGCGGAGAGGTGATCCTGTTTATTGATGAACTCCACACGGTCGTCGGCGCAGGAGCGACCGAAGGCTCGATGGACGCATCAAACATGCTGAAACCAGCTCTAGCGCGCGGCGAACTCCGGTGCGTCGGTGCCACGACGTTGAAAGAATATCGCAAATATGTGGAGAAGGATCCTGCCTTGGAGCGGCGGTTCCAACCAGTGCTTGTACGGGAACCTTCTGTCGAAGATACTATATCGATTCTCCGCGGCCTCAAAGAACGATACGAGGTCCATCATGGCGTCAAGATCAAGGACTCAGCGCTGGTGAGTGCGGCGATTCTTTCGCACCGCTACATTGCGGACCGCTTCCTGCCGGACAAGGCCATTGACCTGATCGACGAAGCCGCGTCGAGACTGCGCATGGAAATCGACAGCATGCCAACAGAACTTGATGAGGTCGAACGAAGAATAAGGCAACTTGAGATAGAGCGCGAGGCGGTCAAAAAGGAACAGGACCCCGCGTCGCGTGAACGGCTCGCTAAGATTGAACAAGAGATCGCCGATCTTTCGGAAAAGAAGGGCAGCCTTCGCACCCAGTGGCAGTCCGAGAAGGAGGGTATCCAGAAGATCAGATCCATCAAAGAACAGACTGAGCAGTCCAGGATCGAGGCCGACAAGGCCGAGCGGGAAGGGAATCTGGGACGTGCCGCAGAGCTTCGCTACGGCAGGCTTCTCGAACTGCAAAAGCAGCTTGATGAGGAGTCGGTCCGCCTCCGTTCGATCCAGTCCCAGTCACAGATATTAAAGGAAGAAGTCGACGAGGAGGATGTTGCCGAGATAGTGTCCAAGTGGACCGGCATCCCGGTGAGCAGGATGTTGGAGGGCGAGATGCAGAAGCTGCTACATATGGAAGACCGGCTCAGACTGCGGGTTGTGGGACAGGATGAGGCCATCAGCGCGATTTCCGATGCCGTACGCAGAGCGCGGGCAGGTATCCAGGATCCGAACCGGCCGATTGGCAGTTTTATCTTCATGGGGCCCACGGGCGTAGGCAAGACGGAACTTGCCCGGGCTCTCGCCGAGTTCCTTTTCGATGATGAACAGGCTATGATTCGCATAGACATGTCGGAGTATCAGGAACGCCATACTGTGTCCAGGCTCATCGGTGCGCCTCCGGGCTACGTTGGATACGAGGAGGGTGGCCAGCTCACCGAGGCGGTGCGGAGGCGGCCCTACTCGGTGGTCCTCCTCGATGAGATTGAGAAGGCCCATCCCGAAGTGTTCAATGTGCTGCTCCAGCTGCTTGATGACGGTAGACTGACTGATGGCCAGGGACGGACGGTAGATTTCAAAAATACGGTAGTCATCATGACGTCTAATATCGGCAGCCAGTTCATTCAGGACCTTCAGAATGATGAAGAGGAGATGCGGCGTAGAGTTACCGAAAGCATGCGTCAGCACTTCCGGCCGGAGTTTTTGAACCGCGTCGACGACATGATCATTTTCCATCCACTTGACTCGGAAGTTCTCAAGCGGATCATCGATATTCAGGTCGGGTTCGTACAGAAGCGGTTATCCGACAGGAAGATTGAAATCGAGTTGACGGAAAGTGCGAAAGAGCTGCTTGCGGAGGAGGGTTTCGATCTTGTCTATGGTGCGCGGCCGTTGAAGAGGGTCATCCAGCGGGATGTTCTGAACCCGCTTGCCGGGAAGATGCTCGCCGGCGAGATAAAGGAGGGTTCCCGAGTAATGGTCGATCGTGCCAATCGGCATCTTACGTTCCGGACAATCGATCAGACCGTCGAAGCTCGGTAACATCGGAAAGCGTTAAAAACTGATTAACTTTTTATAAAACAGTCCTGAAATACCCAGCAGCTTGCTGCTGGGATGAAAAGGACATCCTGGCGAAGCCAGGATAAGTCTTCAGCTTCTTTGTTGTGCTTTTTTAAGGTTTCAAGTTCCGATGCCCCGCAGCTTGCTGCGGGGTAATTCACTTATAAACGCTTCATGAAGCTGAGCTCGGGGCAAGAAACAAGGGATTACATAATTACTGCTTGGAATTCGTGACACACTGGCAGGTTGCCGGATAAGCTCATCAAATGCCTATCCGGAGCAATCATCATACTGGAAAAGATTTCGTTTCTGGTGCTGTTGCTCTTTATTTGCGTAATACACAATCTTGGGCGGCTGTCAGCATTTGCTTTGGTGAAGGGTTGAGATCTGTTTATTATTAATTTGTATAATATACTATTCTGACATGACGATAGTTTGTTTGAATATGAGAGAACAGCAAATATCCGTTTCCTGCGGTTTTCAATTCATAATACGTCGGCATCTGCAGCAGGACATAGGCGAATAATATTTATGGTTTAAAAAAGAAAAATGTGCTATAGTTTAAACGAGATAGTGACATTTATATCCTCTGTAGGTGGGGTATGACCAAAACCAAAATGCCAACCGGGAAAAAGACGGGCAAGGCGGCTGTACACGATCGGGACTTTAAAGCCCTTTTCTATCGTAAACTCACCGAAACTCATCTTTTCTATGAAGTTGGAAGGATCATCGCTTCGGAGCTAGAACCCACCGAACTAATACAGAAAATTATTATCACGATTGGAAAGACGGTTAATTTTGAGGATGCTTCCGTCTATGTGCTCAGAAAAGATCTATCCGGACTGGAACCACGCTATCTTCATAATCCTCTTCTGCAGTCAAGGATGACGGATGTCATCTTTTTCGACAATGGAGCACCAGGGGCGATCGCCGCAGGTGGCGAGCCGATTTTCCTTGATGACACCGCGTTGTTCGAAAGCTTCCTTCACCATCCCGACGAGCGCAAGGAACAGGGCAGCTACATCGGGATCCCTCTTAAGAACGAAAATCGGATCGTTGGCGTAATGGGTTTCAGCCACAGTAAGACCTCTGCGTTTCGGGTCGAAGATTTTGATCTCCTCCGGACGCTGTCCCACCTGATCTCCACCGGTCTGGATAAAGCCGAACTGTTCAAAAAAACGCTGGAACTTTCCCGTATCGACGAACTCACAGGACTGCTCAATTACCGGGTGCTTATTGAGAAGATCGAAGAGGAAATCCGCAGAAAGCTCCGCACCGGCAGGAAGTTTTCGTTTGTCATGATTGATATTGACGACTTCAAGCGCGTCAATGACCGCTACGGCCACCTTGAAGGGAGCAGGCTGATTGCCCAGATGGGACCGTTGCTCAAAGCGGCATGCAGGACCGGCAGCACCGATACCTGCTTCCGATATGGTGGAGAGGAGTTTTCCATTCTCCTGGCGGAGACCGATATTGATGAAGCGCTTGCCGTTGCCGAACGTGTTCGGAAGTGCATTGAGGAATATCCCTTCACTCTAAAGGTGGCCCATCCCTATGAAAAAGTGACTGTCAGCCTCGGCGTTGCCACTATGGAAGAAGGCTGCATGAAGACCACCCCGGAACTGATTCATGAAGCCGACGTCGCGCTTTACCGCTCGAAAGCCATGGGGAAAAACAAGGTGACATGCTTCAGCGAATCATTCAGCATGCCGGGCATGAAGAACGAGGGTGATCCGGGGGCGGTTTAAGCCGTCACGCAGTTTTCCAGTGGGTACGTTGTTACACAGAGAGTGGCTATTTTGTCAAAAACAACCCAGTTGGCATGAATCAATTCTGATGTTCACATCATTGCAGATTGCCCCAATTTCCTGCAGCGAGACTTTAAGTAACTGGGACAACTCATGGGCTTTTTCGCATGAGAGCCGATTGTTTTCCGAGGCCCTCTGTATCGCGTCGATGACTTTATCCCGATCCATCCTTCCTCCTCGATCTCTAGAATAACTTCCAACGTATTTGAATTTGCTCCGGACTTGATCCCTGCCGTGGCCCTCTCCCTGAGGTGAGAAGGATTGACGTCTTCTACGCACAATCACCGTTCCGGCTTGAACTCTGGTCCGCGCATTCCCCCTGCTAGGCGCGAAGCGCCAGGAGGCGGGTCAAGCGGACTGGTGTTGGTTTAAATTCCCGCTTAGATTCCTGTGTTTGCAATATTGCGTTGTGTAGTTGTGCTATAATATCTCGCATGGCACCAGTAACAAGCGGAGTTAAATTCAGGGCTTATCCGACGGAGAAACAGCAAGAGAAACTGTCTCAGTGGCTCGGCTGCCAGCGTCTAATATACAACAGTAAAGTTTCAGAATCGCTGTATTTCTACACCTTCAGGAAACACTCCCTTTCTTTAACCGGTATACAGCTGCCAAACGATCAACAATACTCGCAGTTTAAGGATAAAGAGCTCACCCCGTTTTTGTACGAGCTGCCTTCACAAGTACTCCGTAATGGCGCCGTCCGATTTATGGGCGCTCAACAGCGGTTTATCAAAGGGCTTGCCGAGCGTCCAACGTTCAAGAAGAAGTCTGGTCGCCAGACTGTTTGGCTTACCAATGAACTGTTTCGTTTCAAGCCCACCGGCAAACGCAAAAGCAGCCACAAAACCAAGCAGGGTAAAACAATCTACGAGCACAAGCTGATGATCGGCACAAAAACACACAACCTCGGAGAATTGCGTTTTAAAGCGGATACGGGATACGATTTACCGATGACTATTACAATTGCGCGGGATGCCGGTAAGTGGTTTGTCTCCTTCTCCTATGCAGCGTCTGATGACCTCAGTTTATCGGAATCCGATCTTATCGCCCGTTACTCAGCGATGAACGCCCAAAATCTCGATAAAATCACGATGGGCGTAGACCGTGGTGTCGCTATCCCTGCTGTAACAAGCGCCGATGAAAATCACGACTACACTGACAATCAAAAAAACAACCTCGTTAAAAAAGAAGCCCGCCGGAAACGTTACCAGCGAGTAATGGCCCGCAGACAAAAAGGGTCAGGTCGCTGGAAGCGCGCAAATATTAAAGTCTCAAGCTGCCATGCACATGCAGCCCATGTCCGCTTAGACTTCGCCCACAAAACCAGCCGAAAACTGGTTGATTCCGATGCAGAAATCATCGTATTCGAGGACCTTAAAGTCAAGAACATGACCAAAGCGCCGGAACCTAAACCAGCAGATAACGGTACGGGTGCATATCTTCCCAACGGAGCTGTCGCCAAGGCAGGACTCAATAAAGCGATCCTCGAGTCCGCCTGGGGCAAAGTAAAGCTGTTCACCACGTACAAGGCCAAAAGAGCAAACAAACTCGTCATAGCCGTACCGCCGCACTGCACGTCGCAGGAGTGTTCGAAGTGTTCGCACACTCACCCGGGTAATCGCCAGTCTCAGGCGATATTCGAATGCCAATGCTGCGGATTTACAGCAAACGCCGACTTTAATGCATCCGTCTCTGTCAAAAACAGGGGTATCCGGATGCTGGTCGTCGGCGAGATTGCCATAAAGCAAACAAAGCGTGCCATGCGGTTAAAGAAAAAGCAGCAACTAGGGCCGGAACGGTCCGAAGTCACGCGCGGGGAGATGGAAGTAAGACGCTCTGAGGGCACATGCTTTCAGGTCGCATCCGTCGGGAACCGTGAAACCCCCACTACAACCGTTCTTACGATTTAGTGGCGGGAGAGTTCATAATGTATTATTGAGCTTTAGCAATATACAGATATATAATAGGAAGCGCAGGGGAATGCAACCATGCAGTTGGAGCAGACCCTGCTTCATAAAGGTACGCTGCGGTAGTTAAAGATGGATTGTTGCTCCGTCGTCTTTGCGGAGCGTTCCTTTATTGTTTCCTTTGTTGACTTGTCTCCACCGCTTGGATAAAATGGACTAGATTCCCATCAAGGAGGAGAGCTGTATGGCACAAGTGTTCGATGCAATTATCATCGGTTCAGGTCCGGCAGGACTTACAGCTGCGCTTTATCTCGGCAGAGCAGGTCAGAAGTGCGTAGTGCTCGAAAAGGATTTTGTCGGCGGTTATACCGCAAAGATTGCCCATATTGAGAACTATCCCGGCTATGAGACCATTAACGGCTTGGATCTTACACAGATTATGGCCAAACAGGCGGAGAAGTTCGGCGCGACAATCGTATATCCTGTGGAAGTGGTGGACATGGAACTGCAGGGAGAGCTCAAACGGGTGCGCACGCGCGAGGAGGTATACGAATCCCCCGCCGTGGTCATTGCGATTGGCGTCGCGAGAAAGAAGCTTGAGGTCCCCGGTGCAAAAGAATTTCTTGGGAAAGGAGTATCCTACTGTGCCACCTGCGACGGAAATTTTTTCAAAGGGAGAAAAGTAGCCGTTATCGGATCGGACAATGAGGCTGCTGAAGAGGCGCTTCATTTGGCCGACTTGGCTGAGAAAGTAACGATGATCCCGCATCGGGAACTCGACGTCGTGACCGCAGTCAAAAACCGTCTCAAGTCGAAGCCGCACGTGGAAATCCTTGCTCAATCGAAGGTCCATTCTGTCATCGGCGACGAGATTGTTACGGGAATCATAATATCCCGGGACGGCGTGGAGGAGATTCTCCCTTTGGATGGCGTATTTATCGCCATGGGTTCTACGCCGATCTCGCAGCTGATTCTGCGGGCAGGAGGGCTGACGGATGACCGCGGTTGTCTCATCGTGGACAAACACCAGCGCATGAATCTTGAAGGGGTGTTCGCCGCCGGAGACTGCACCTGCGGCGGAATGCAGATTGTAGCTGCTGCGGGTGAGGGTTCGGTTGCGGGTATGCGGGCGGCATCATATGTGCGCAAGGTCAAAGCCAAGGCGGCGGGCAAATAAAAAAGCTGATCTTTACCACCTCAATCTCCGCGAGAACACAAGGCGGCATGAGCGGAACTCCACGGCGGGCGGTGATTGAAGACCGAGAGTTCCGTTTTTATTTTTGGAGTTGTCCCCGGGATTTGATAGTCACCATGGAGAATGCATGACTATAAAAGATATGCTCGGCAGGAGTGGTGTCGTATCAAGCGCAGATGCACTCAAAATCCTGTATGAGCACCTCGTTCTTCCTGATCTTCCTCAGGAAGAAATTTTTATCAGCGCTGCGCTTGGACGAATTCTTGCGGAGGCCATATTTTCTCCTGTTGATCTTCCCGAGTTCGATCGCTCGACTATGGACGGCTATGCGGTCAGAAGCGTCGACACCTTCGGCGCAGCGGAATCTAGGCCTGCACTCCTTGCTGTGGTCGGCGACATCCTCATGGGAACCCTGCCCGATCGAGCAATTACAAAAGGCGAAACTATGAAAATCGCCACAGGCGGAGCTCTTCCGGACGGCGCGGACGCCGTGGTAATGTTCGAGCAGACCCAGCCGATAAATACGGCAAGTATAGAGGTTGTCAAACCCGTTGCGCCGTTTGAAAATGTGGTGCAGAGGGGCGATGATATCAGAAAGGGAGAAGTCATCCTGAGCCGCAGGCATCGGATACGGCCGCAGGATATGTCTGCCCTTGCCTCGGTGGGGATCACGCGCATCAACGTCCTGAAGCGGCCGCGAATAGCGATCATTTCCACGGGAAACGAGATCGTTCCCGCGGATAGCGTTCCCGGACCTGGACAGATACGCGACAGCAATTCCTATAATCTTGAGGGTTTGATCTATCAGGCTGGGGGCTTGCCCGTAAAGAAAGGCATCATCCGTGATGAGTATGCCCTCCTTAGGGAAACACTGGGCGCGGCAATAAGTGACAGCGAACTGGTTCTGATGACTGGTGGTAGTTCGGTCGGTACTGCCGATTTGACTGCCAGGGTAATCAATGATGCGGGACAACCGGGAGTCCTTGTCCACGGGGTTTCCCTCAAACCGGGCAAGCCGCTCGTAGTCGGTCTCGTCGGCTCTTTGCATGGGCATGTTCCGGTTTTCGGATTGCCGGGACATCCTGCTGCGGTCAGCATCTGCTTCGAAGTCTTCGTGAAACCCCTTCTCGCCCGTATGTCCGGCGAAATTCCAAATCCCGCCCTGGAGGAAGTGCCTGTTTTTCGTACGGTCAAGGCACGTCTCGCGCGTAGCATTGCTTCGAGCCCCGGCCGCGAAGACCACGTTCGGGTTACTCTTGAAAAGCGGGAAGATGGTCTCTGGGCGCGGCCTGTTTTCGGAGCCTCGGGGCTCATCAGCACCCTGGTAAAGGCCGTAGGCACCGTCGTGATCCCGATCAACAAGATCGGGATCGAGACGGGTGAGGAAGTGGAAGTGAGGTTGTTCTAGCGGCATTTCCCCCAAGGACAAGCAGAGGATCCACCCTAAAAAAATACGATTCACGACAATCACGACAATAATGAAGTTGACAACACATAGCCGTACTTTTTGAAACCGTCAATCTATGCACAAACAAAAAAAATATCTAGACAATCAGCCGCTTTCCAACGCAATCCAAGGGTTTCGCGAAGCATTGATCGCAGCGGACGTCGGCGGACCACTTGCCGGAGAGCGCATGCTAGTTGACGATTCGCTTGGTCGGGTCACCTCGGAAGCCGTTATCGCGAAGATATCATCGCCCTTTTATCATTCTGCTGCTATGGATGGCGTCGCTGTCCGCTTCATCGATACCTTTGGCGCGTCCGAGATCAGGCCGAAGCGGCTTACTATGCCCGAACAGGCCATGTTTGTGGATACCGGTGACCCGATGCCCAACGGATATGATGCTGTGATCATGATCGAGGATGTGGAAAAAATATCGGAGTCGGAGCTCGAGATCTTGAAACCGGCAACCCCCTGGCAGCACGTGCGTTTGGTCGGCGAAGATATCGTTGCCACCGAGCTTATTATCCCGGAAAACACCATCGTCCGTCCCGTTGATATGGCGGCGATGATCGCGTCCGGCCATACGTCCGTTATGGTCCGCCGCCGGCCCGTAGTCTCGATTATCCCCACGGGGACAGAGCTCGTTGAGCCAGGCAGCGCACTGAAAAAGGGTTGCATCATTGACTTTAATTCGGTGATGCTTTCAGCCATGGCTGTGGAGTGCGGTGCCAATGGGGTGCGAAAAAAAATCGTCAAGGATGATGTCGCACTGCTCGGGAAAACGATCATTGAAGCCCATGCTGAATCGGATATTGTCGTGATCAACGCCGGTTCATCGGCTGGCAGGGAAGACTTTACCGCCGATGTGATCGCCGGACTTGGTGACGTCGTTGTGCACGGAGTCAACATCAAACCAGGCAAGCCTGTAATCCTTGGAATTGTACGAGGAAAGCCGGTTATTGGTATACCCGGCTATCCCGTGTCGGCGGCGCTCACCTTCAATCTATTTGTGAAACCGCTCATATACTCCCTCCTTGGCATCACGCCCTCTAGTCTGGGAACGATAACGGCAAAACTCAGCAGGCAGGTAGCTTCTTCACTCGGCCAGGAGGAGTTCATCCGCGTGAAACTCGGTCGCGTTGGCGATAGCCTGGTCGTTACGCCCGTGAGTCGGGGAGCGGGCGCACTCATGTCACTTGTCCGTGCCGATGGCATCATTCGCGTTCCTGCGGCGAACGAAGGGATCGCCGCGGGCCACGAGGTCATGGTGGAGCTTCTCCGGCCGAGTCGTGATATTGAGAAGACCATTGTTTGCATCGGCTCCCACGACAACGCACTGGACGTGCTCGGTAATTTTCTCAAGAAGAAACATGCGGAGTTTACGCTCTCATCGGCGCATGTGGGGAGCATGGGCGGACTATTGGCACTCAAACGTGGAGAAGCCCATCTGGCGGGAACGCATTTGCTCGACGAACAAACTGGTGAATACAATGTCGGTTATATTACAAAAATGCTTCCTGATGCCGGAACCATGCTCGTGAACCTGGTTTACCGCACCCAGGGTTTCATCGTGCCCAAAGGCAACCCAAAAAGCGTGAAAGGTTTTGAGGATCTTACACGCAGTGACGTATCGTTCGTGAATCGACAGGCGGGCGCGGGAACGCGACTCTTGACGGATCTCCACCTCAGGCGATTAAATATTGACCCGAGGAATGTAAAAGGGTATGATCACGTGGAATACACTCATATGGCTGTGGCTGCTGCAGTTCTTTCCGGTGCGGCCGACACCGGGGTCGGCGTGCTCTCGGCGGCCCAGGCACTGGACCTGGATTTTATTCCGGTGGCGAGGGAGCGATATGATCTTGCGATCCCAAAACAGTTTTACGATACACCCATGCTGAAGGCGTTACTCTCCATTATCCGGGACGACAAAGCATTTCGCGATCAAATCGTAAGCATGGGCGGGTATGATGTTTCAGACATGGGGAAAATAATGGCCGTGCTTTAAGCCTACAAGCTTTCTGGCTGCGGAGGACGCAGAGGGAAAATAAAAAAATATAATTGACAACGCACATACGTTCGAACCTATATCGGCAAAAAAACAATGGTCGTAAGGTTTAAAAACCCCCATGGTATTTATTTAGTAAAGCATGTTTCTCTGCGACTTATGCGGTAAAAAAACAATCGGAGGTTTCAATGTTAGCAATCAGCGCGGTGCCCGGACTGGGCACGGGAGTGCTCGGTCTCTTCGGCGAGACCGGCTGGGTCGGAAAGGGGATCGTTTTCATCCTGATGGGTTTCTCGGTTGTGTCCTGGGCCATGATCCTGCTCAAATATCAATTTTTGAGGAGAGCGGAAAAGGAGTCCCACGACTTTCTCCGTGAATTCCGGAAAACCAAGAATATCGATGCACTTACGCTGCACGCGGAAACGAAGAAATTCAGCCCACTCTCGACACTATTCCTCGAGGGCTACCGCGAAGCGGAGTCCATTCTCAAAACCCTGCCGGATGGAAAGGTGACGGATGAGGAGCGGCCGCTCATTTCCCAGGAGATCGAACGTTCTCTCAGGATCACGACGCAGGACGAGATCGTGTACATGGAACGCTATCTCGCCTTTCTCGGGACGACGGGAACTGTCGGTCCGCTCCTGGGGCTGTTTGGGACGGTATGGGGTATTATGGACGCCTTTTATGGCATCGGCCTCAAGGGGGCGGGCGACATCGGATCGTTGGCTCCGGGTCTTGCCGCAGCACTCATCAACACCGTTTCAGGCCTCTTTGTGGCGATTCCCGCCGTGATTGCTTATAACTATTTTGCTGACAAGATCCGCGACATTGCCATACGGTGCGATTCGTTCTCTATGGAATTCCTGAGCTATCTTGAGCGAAACCTGCTTCGGAGGAAGCCATGAGCTTTGAGCGACGGGAACGGCATATTATCCGTGAGCTGAACCTTGTCCCGCTCATCGACGTTCTGCTCACGATTCTTTTCTTTTACATGATTGTCTCGCCCATGATGAGCAGGGGGTTGGATGTCAACCTGCCGAAATCCGCCGCCAACAGCATCAAACCCGAAGACCGCATTGTGCTTACGGTAACGCGGGGGCAGGAACTTTTCGTCGAAAATGAACGGGTTGATATTTCCCGTCTTAAAAACGTGCTTGATGAGATCCGCAAATCCAAACCTTTGGTCAACGTCTATCTTCGCGCGGACAAGAATGCACCCTACGGCGCTGTGGTACAGGTGATGGACGTGGTGAAACGCGCCGGTATTGACCGGCTCGGTATGGTGACAGAAGCTGCGCCGGGTGTCGAGACAGGCAAATGAGGCCTCCCCTTGGCAGGAAGTTCGACCAATCCGAGAACGAGCTGGTGCTTGCCATCTTTTTTTCTTTTTTTCTGCATGCCGCTCTTCTTGCGCTCGCGCTTTTCATCATATTTGCTATAAATCCGAAGATATATGTTCCGCCTGTTTATGAGGTCAGGCTAGTGGGACCGCCCTCCCATGCATCGCCAGCCACCTCATCGGTGGCAGCGGCCGCGCCGACTCCGCCAAAGCCGGAAGCTGCACCGGTAGGGGAGAAGCCTGTGCAGCTGACGAAAAAGGCTCCGGCGCAGCCTGAAAAGGTATTGCCGAAGAAAGAAGCATTGCCGGCCTTCTCGCCGATGAAGCCGAAGGTTCCCCCAAAAACAGCGGCAAAGACGACAGAAAAACCGACAGCGAAACCTGTAGCACCTACAGCCCCTGCAGCACCGGTTGCCTCTGCGTCTTCGCCTATGGGAACGTCGGGGGGAAAGACTGAGGCGGTCGCGGTGAGTTCCTCGTCGGAGGGACTCAAATTATCGCCCTACCTCGGCCTCGTCCGCGACAAAATTCAGCAGTACTGGAATCCGCCTCCGGGACTTTCGGGGAAGAAGGCAAAAGTCGAATTTACCGTTCTGCGATCGGGTAGAGTGGGCGAAACGAATCTCATGGCATCGAGTGGCAATTTTTATTTCGACCAGGCGGCGACGCGCGCCATCCTGATGTCGAGCCCCTTTCCGCCCATGCCGGAAGACTTTTACAAGGAATATGCTGTGTTCACCGTCGATTTGCAGGAAAGCGAGTAGGGTTGATGGTCAAGGGGGAACGGGTACAGAGGGTTGGATTTGATCATTTTTTTATTTTAAAAGATAGCTTAGTATGATAATTTGATGTGTCGAAGGGCTAGTCGGCTTCAAAAACAGTTACTGAGATTGATTCTGGTCTTAACGGTCACAGGTCGAAACTTATGAAGCTGCTCGCCGACCTCAGTGTTGGTGTTATTGTTGTGGAACATCTGACAGGCTTATGCGCTTTGAGTCTGTGTACGTGGAAGCGGCACGAAGGCCCAAGGATGGTAGCTTGTTATTGTGGGCCAGTCGAAGTCCAAGGATGATCTCGTGTAAGACAGAAGAGAAGTATTGAGTCATACTGCACAAGACTCTGTGACCGCAGGGCAGAAACGAATAAGGCGAAGAAAGAGATCGAGGCGATGGAACATGGCAAATTGTAAGAAGAACAAAAAGGTCGGTAAAGGTTATGGGCAATCGTTCACCTCTCATGCTTTTTTGAGGTTTTGCTCGTTTTTTGATGCGCAGGGCACTTTCTACGATGCGCTTAACGATATCGGGGACCTGTATGGTCTCATTAAACGTTTCCTTCTCAAGGATGTTGTTAGCTCTGTACAGGGAAACGGAACTTGTCATCACGAACTCTATAGAAAACGATCCGAACAGGATTTCCCAAGCTACACTGAATTGCAGAAGAAGTCATCATCAGCGCAATTTTCATGGCCACCAACCAAAACACCGACAAGGCGCCGGGAGAGTCATCATTACCAAGAAACCTTAAATATGGAGCTTGGGCGAATTAGGGTGCGAATCTATGACGTTACTCGGCAGCAGCACTGTTCGGCTGCCGCCATAGCTTGTAGCAATAAAATGCCATGTTATCAGGAACATTCCTATTTTGAGCCGATATCCCTCATATTCCCTATCCGAAGTAGCCAGGTTATCATACGATGAAACGCATATTCTCAATCGTAATGTTTTGTATTCTCGCCGCTATTCCTGCGGTAGTTCATTCCCAATACTATCTGGGGGTGCTCAACGGAGAAACCAAAAAAATCCCGATCACCGTGCTCGATATCCGCGACCAGACAGGCACTCCCGCGCAGCGCGCGCTGGCGATTGAGGTCCTGCAGGACGATCTTCGGCGTTCCCAAATATTTGATGTTGTCGATCCGAAGAAGCTGGATCTTCAGATTAAGGATAATTCCGAACCAACAGAAGAGGTCGTAAGGCGGGGAGGCACGTTCGGACTGACCGGAGTGGTCTGGGGCCAGATCGGGAAAAGCGGCAGCGATATGGTGTTGTCCGGCAAGCTCTACGATGCATCATCGGGAATGCAGATCGCGAACAAGGAGTATTTCGGAAACACGGCAACATTCCGGCGCATGGTACACGCCTTTGCTGATGAGATCGTTTTTCGCTACACCGGAGAAAAAGGTATTGCGCATACGCGCATAGCCTATGTGTCCGACAAGACAAGATTCAAGGAACTGTATGTCATGGACTATGACGGACAGAATCCACAGCGGGTCACGATAGACCGTTCCATCTGTCTGTCGCCGGCGTGGAGCCCGGACGGCAAGGTTCTCGCCTATGTTTCCTACCGAGACAGGAATCCCGATCTATTCGCGCTGAATATGGAAACCGGCAAACGCTGGAAGCTGTCAGGCAGCGAAGGCCTTAATATCTCTCCCGCCTGGTCGCCGGACGGCAAGCGCATTGCGCTGGCCCTCAGCAAGGACAGTGGCGCCGAGATTTATACTATGAGCAGAAACGGCGACGATCTGGAACGGCTGACCTACGGGGTATCGGACAATGTTTCTCCTTCTTGGGCGCCGAACGGCAGAGAAATCGTTTTTACCTCGGGTAGGGCAGGCTCACCGCAGCTGTTTGTCATGGGTTCCGACGGAACCGATATTCGCAGAATATCTTTTCAGGGGAACTATAACGCTTCCCCAGACTGGTCATCGCGGGGTGACCGCATTGTGTTTGCAACACAGGTAGGTAGTGTATTCAAGATCGCGACTATGAATCCCGATGGATCGGACTTTCGCATACTCACGAGCGGACGGGGAAGCGATGAAAACCCGTCGTGGTCGCCTTCGGGCAGGCAGATCGTTTTCAGTTCGAACCGCGAGGGAAAATTTAATATTTATACCATGAACGCTAACGGAACAGACCTTGAGCGCCTCACGCCGAACGATGCGAATTATACCTCGCCGGCCTGGTCGCCATAAGACTGCAGGGTGAGAATACATTCCTTCGGTATATTATGGATGGGGGAGGCAGCGAAGGCAGGGTTGGCCGTCTCGCTGCCGCTGCCAAGAGTCAACTTTACATTCCGATACCTGACCGGAATCCTGTATCCTCGGATCAACGCTACCGCGCCTGTGCCCTCTCTCTCCTACCTCTCAAGCTTTATACCGCTCAAAAGCGCATATGCTATACTCTTAAAAAGGACTTTTTTTCTCATGCCTGACCAAGAGCAGTGAGAATAGGTAAGACTTTTTGCCACAGAGGCCGAAGAGATCACAGAGCATAACGAAGCAAAGAAAAAATCGCAATCTTTCAATAAACTTCTTTATCCGCGAGCTCTGCTCTGCTAGCGTTATGGTAAATTTACTTCCTATTTCGCGCAGATGGCACAGAGTATGTTTTTTATTGTGTGCAGAATAAAGAGAACGAGATGCCGCATTTCGGGTTGATGAATGAAAGAAACATGGGCCCTGTTGAAGGCCCTTTCCTGCGTGCACGTCTTCATATTCGCGGAGGGAAGCGCAGACTGCGGGAGGGTAAAATCGCAGCGGGCATTGTGACACTCTACGATGCGCTCGATGCCGCGATGATGGCTTACGTCGCCGATGAAGAGCATAAGAAGCGCTTGACGGTCAAGGCAGGCGAGGATTTGTATAATGACAGGACACTGTTCGAAGTGCTCGTCCGTTCACAGGTGCTCGACGGAACCTTTGATTTTGACGGTTTTGACCATCTGACGGAACGGGCCTTGCACGAAGAGATGCCAGGTTATGATTATCGCGATGTCCTCACAGGCTTGGAATCCGTCATGCAACAGCTTGGAGTCATGCCCTTTGACGAGAACACTCTCCCGCCGGAAGATCCGACGACGTTTTGAAGACAGAAAAAAAGTGATTGAGACGGGATGAAAGGGAAAAACGATTGGCATTCCCGGTCCTTACCGGGTGTCTTCGCTTCAAGGGTGGACGCAGATTTATGAACAGACTTGTGAATGAACAATCAGCTTATCTTAAACACGCGTCGCAGCAAAAGATCGACTGGTATCCATGGACGGAGGATGCTTTCGATATTGCAAGACGGGAAGATAAACCTGTTTTTCTGAGCACTGGAGCAGTATGGTGCCATTGGTGCCATGTTATGGCGCAAGAAACTTTTGAAGACGAAGAGACGGTGCGGCTCATGAACAAGCTCTTTATCAATGTCAAGCTTGATCGCGACGAACGTCCCGAAATTGATCGCAGATATCAGCAAGTTGTTGCGGCCCTCGGCGGAGGCAGCGGCTGGCCTCTCTCGGTATTCCTGACGCCGGACAAGCAGGCATTTTACGGTGGCACCTATTTTCCGCCTGAAGACCGGCAGGGGAGACCGGGTTTTAAAAAAGTACTCATATCGGTTGCCGATTATTACAGGACAAAGCGGGGAGATGCTCTCGTCTATGCCCAGCGCGTCATGGGCGTACTCAAGACTGAGCCGCTGCCCGCTGAAGAGCTCAACGAATCACTGGTTCGGGAAGCAGAGGAGGCCATGCTTGGAGTTTTCGACCTGCAAAACGGGGGATTCGGCACTGCGCCCAAGTTTCCCATGCCTGGCGCGCTGGAATTTCTGATCCGGCGTTCTCCGGTAAGCTCAAATCCCTTGGTGGGCAAAGCCGCCCACAGAATGCTGGATGCTATGTCCGATGGCGGTGTTCATGACCATCTTGGCGGCGGGTTTCACCGCTATTCCGTCGATGAGGCGTGGATTGTGCCACACTTCGAAAAAATGGCTGATGACAATGCGGGACTCCTCAAAAATTACATCGATGGTTACTCGGTATTCGGTGATGAGCGGTTCCGCATTGTTGCAAGAGGCATCATTGATTTCACCCGTAGCGTACTGTCCGATCCTGGAGGAGGATTCTATGCGAGCCAGGACGCAGATGTAACGCCTGATGATGAGGGCGGCTACTTTACCTGGACTGAGGAAGATTTCAGGCAGGCTCTCAACCCCGATGAATATGCCGTGCTGTCATCCTATTATCTGCACGAACGGGGGAACATGCATCATGATCCAGGGAAACGGGTGCTTTATGTTACGCGATCCTTGCAGGAGATTGCTCAACAGCTGGGGAAAGATCCGGACGAGGCGGAACGTATTCTCGAGCAGGGAAGGTCAAAATTGCTATCAAAGCGCATCTATCGAGATACGCCTTTTATCGACCAGGCGCTGTATCCGTCATTGAACGGCATGCTGATTGCGTCGTATCTCCATGCCTTCATGGTGTTTGGCGATGAGGAGGTAAAGTCTTTCGGTGTGAAGAGCCTTGATCGTATTCTTCGAGATTGTATCGTCGATGGCGTGTTGATGCATGCGGACAGTGTCCCTGCCGTGCTTGACGATTACGTCAACCTTATTGACGCACTGATCGTGGGTTACGAGGCAACGGCCTGGAGACGGTATCTCTCTCAGGCGGACGAACTTATGTCGATGTGCATCGATAAGTATTCCGACAAGCAGGAAGGCGGCTTTTTTGATACGGAGCAGGAGGTTCTTGGCGCGAGGCTTAAACGCATGGAGGATGTTCCTCATCCCTCGGCTAATGCACTAGCTATTATGCTTCTCCTGAAGCTTTCGCTTATGACAGGAAAGAATGAATATCGCAAGGTGGCGGAACAGTCGCTCAAAATCTTTTCAGCGCTGGCACGAGAGATGGGTGTGCATGCAGGAGCTTATTTCTGTGGTATTGACGCGTCATTTCGCATGATCAAACTGACTGTCGAAGCTCATCCAGAGAGCGAACTTGCCCGCGCTGCCCGTGCTTTTGCCGGGAAGCAGTATGCTGCGATCGTTTATGGTGAAGACCGGGGAAGGGTAATCCCCTGTCTGCGGGATATCTGCCTCGAACCAATCAGCGAGCCTGATATTCTTCGCGACCTGCACGCTCGGCTTCCGAGACTATAAGGGTCCCATTGGGAAATTGAATTCATGACGATCCTTGGCGGTTGAATCCGGGGAGGGTAATAATACTATAATATACTATTTACATGAAATTAAACTTATGCGCAAATAAGCAGGGTATAACCTACCAAACGGCTTGGAAATGGTGGATAATCGCATTTATCGAGGAAGACATTTTCTATGATTCTAAACTACGCAGGAACACGAAGACGTACTCTGACTGCCAATCTTTGATTCCCACCGAGGAGCATTGCCGGGGTACTCCTCTTTTTTCTCTTTCTTTCCCGCAGAATATATAAATTTCGGCTTGACAGTAGTGTGTAATCGGGTGTATTGTACCGTGTCTTTGTTGCTGATGCAGATCGAAAAAGCCCCTAATGAGGGGCTTTTTTTACCACTGGCGCAAAAACATGCTGGATCGTTTTTAGCAACGTTTAGTTGGTTACCCGCCGGCAAAAAAGCGATACATCAAATACAGCAAGGTGTATAGGGCACAGCAAACGCGGCAGCGATTGGGCAGTATGCCGCCATGTTTCATGCGCTATGCGCTATGCGGGTTTTTTGAGGAGTCACCATGTGCCGTTTAAGTGCAATCACCTCGCGCGATTATATCTCCCCCATGGAAAACATCCATGCGCTTGAGACCATGAAAGAAGGCCACGATGGATCGGGCCTCGGGCTTATGCTGAAGGACATGGGCGGGCCTTTCGTTGATTTCAAACAGTATCCGACGCTATCCGCTATCTGCTCGAACAAAGGGCTTCAACTTCTCGATGGATACATGAAGGCTCAAGGGTTCCTAGAAATATTTTTCTGGGAGCCGCCGATCGAAAATGTGGCCGGTGTTGAGCGTCGCGAACATTACCTCGCCAAGGTGTACGATTATCCTTCGTTGTACAAGGACAAGACACAGCGCGAGAAGGAAGATCTTCTCATGCAGACCAGGCTTGCTCTCCGGATGATGGGCGAGCCTGACGGCTCGCTCTTTGTTTTCTCTTTTTACCCCGATGTGCTGACGCTCAAGGAAGTGGGAGATCCCCTGCAACTCGGTGAGTTCTTCGGCATCGAGAAGTCGGGCATTCGGTCAAAGATCGTCCTGGCTCAAGGTCGGCAGAACACGAATTACGCCATCTACCTTTACGCCTGTCATCCTTTTTTCATTCAGGGCTACGCCACCATGACGAATGGCGAGAATACGGCCTTTGTGCCGATCCGCGAGTTCCTCACGGGCCGCGGTAACCCGGGGTATATTGGCTACAATTCCGATTCTGAGGTGTTCACCCACATCTTGCATTATTTGAACAGGACACTCGGTTACCCGCTTCATTATTATAAGGACATTATCACGCCGCTGAAGGACGCTGAGATCGGACAGAGATCGGACGCCGCAGCGTTGCGGCTACTGAAAAAATCGCTCCGGCCCCTCTGCATCGACGGCCCGAACTGCGTTATCGGGTTCACGCCCGACGGCTCTGTCTTCATGGTGCATGATTCGAAAAAGCTGCGGCCCGGCGCGGTCGGCGGCAAGCCCGGCAAGTACGTGCTCATGTCCGAGGTCTGCGGAATGGACAGTGTGATCCCTGACCGGGATAAATCAAAAGACATCTTCCCTATGAAGTACGATATGGTGGTGATCGCGCCCGAAGCGCGGGAGGTCAAGGTATGGAATCAGCTTCACGATTAGACAAAAACCATCAGCTCTCATTAAAAGAGCTTCCCTATATAATCCAGTGGCGTGAGGATCGCTGCACTCGCTGTGGCCGCTGTACGGCAGTCTGCCCCATGAAATCCATCGAGGCCACGGTTTACACCCAGCGCGTTGTTTCATCTGCGGGTGCGAACCCGGAGCCCCAGGTCACACGCAGGCTCACCCAGGTGGTGCGCCAGGTTACGGAAATCGACCGTTATTGCATCGGGTGCGGCACCTGCTCCCTCGTATGCCCGACGGACGCAATTTTCCCGGAATACAACTTTCAGCATAAGCTCTACCATTACAAGAACAAGGGCGGCGTCCCCTTTATGCGCGGCGGCAGGCGGAACGATCCGTCCATCTCGACGCTCGATAAGCTGAAATTCACCCGCATATCGATGTTGACTGATCCGGCCCTCGATGCAGGCAGGCATGAATTCCGCATTCGGACGCTCCTGGGCAGGAACCTTCCGGCGGAGCAGCTTCCACTTAAGGCCGAGGGTGATCAACTTCTGGTTAGCGATTACATCTTTATCCCGCCGGTGCGCGAGATATTTCCTATCAGGATTGGATCCATGTCCATTGGCGCGCTATCTCCTCATATGTGGGAAGGTCTTGCTATGGGCATCACCTACCTCAATGAGGTCGAAGGCATTCCTGTGGTGATGTGCTCGGGTGAGGGTGGCATGCCGCCGAGCATTTTAAAATCACGCTATATAAAGTATTTCATTCTCCAGATCGCATCGGGGTATTTTGGCTGGGATGAAATTATCCGCTCCCTACCTGATATGATTGAAGATCCTGCGGCCATCGAGATCAAGTACGGCCAGGGCGCCAAACCCGGCGATGGCGGGTTGCTTCAGGCCTACAAGGTTCTCGGTCTCATTGCGAAAATCCGCGGCGTGCCGCAATTCGTCGACCTGGCATCACCGCCCACACACCAGACCAAGTACTCAATCGAAGAGGCTGTAGCGAAGATGATCCAGTCAATGTCCATGGCCTGGGGCTTCCGCGTGCCGGTCTATCCCAAGATCTCCGGTACAAAGACGGCCCGGGCCGTGCTGAATAACCTTGCCCGGAACCCGTACGCGGCGGCGCTCTGCATCGACGGCGAGGACGGTGGAACAGGCGCAGCGTACAATGTATCGATGGACAAGATGGGCCATCCCATTGCATCTAATATCCGCGACTGCTACCTCGATCTCGTGAAACAGGGTAAGCAGAACGAGCTTCCGCTTATCGCCGCAGGCGGCGTGGGCAAGGGTGGCAACTTAGCAGCCAACGCAGCAGGGCTTATCATGCTCGGCGCTTCCGCGGTCGATACCGGTAAGTATATCATGCAGGCTGCGGCAGGCTGCTTCGGCGATGAATACAACCGCTGCAACGTTTGCAATCTGGGCAAATGCCCGCGCGGCATCACGACCCAGGATCCGAAGCTCTACCGTAGGCTTGACCCCGACAAGGTGGCTGAGCGCGTGGTGGAAGTATTCAAGGCTGCGGATGTGGAGCTCAAGAAAATATTCGCGCCGCTGGGCCGGAGCACCGAACTGCCGATCGGCATGTCCGATGCTTTGGGCGTGGCGGATAAGGAAATCGCGGAACGGCTGCAGATTTCCTATGTTTGCTAATTAACCACAGGTGACATGGTGTAAACCGTGTGCGAAGCCAGTGGCATATATTGGACTGTTTAAGGTAAAAAAACATGATCATACAAGGTAATGTGAGCGGAAAACGTGTCTCTTCGAAAAACCTCGAAGAACAGATTCAGAAGGCCATCAGGGATGGAGCCAAAGATCTGGCCATCGTCGCCGATGGCCAGCACGGTATTGGCGGACGTATATGGTCGCGCGGAGAGAAGGTCCGGGTGACCATCGAAGGTACCTCGGGGCAGCGCGTCGGTAGCATGGGCATGGAAGGCACGGAAATCCTCGTTAAAGGTTCGTCGTCCGATGACGTCGGATGGCTCAATTGCGGCGCAATCATCACAGTCCTTGGCGACGTGTCGAACGGCGCGCACAACGCAGGCGCCCAGGGCAAGCTCTATGTCCAAGGCGGCGGTGGTGCGCGGTGTGATACCATGACCAAGAAGAACCCGCGCTTCCCCGATCTTGAATCTTGGTATTTCCGGAGCGTGGGCGATTCCTTTGCTGAGTTCAAGGCGGGCGGTATCGCCGTGGTCTGCGGTGTGGAGCCCCGGGACTCAGAAAGCATTCTTGGATACCGTCCCTGCGTAGGCATGGTCGGCGGCACGATCTATTTTCGCGGCGCCATCAAGGAATACAGCAAGGCGGACGTTAAACTTTCAGATCTGACGGAGCAGGACTGGGAGTGGCTGACGCAGAACATGATGCCCTATCTCACCGCCATTGACCGCATGTCCTATTACCAGGAACTCACGAAGGAAATGAATTCCTGGAAGAAACTAATTGCATACACCCCTGCCGAGAGGACGAAAGCCAAAGGCAAACTCAAGATGGGACTCACCGAGTTTCGTACGAATGTGTGGGAGAAGGAAGTGGGCAGGGGCGGCATGTTCGGCGCATATCTCACCCATGACCGTTCTGTGCTTCCCTACATCACCACCGGCGAGGAGCGGCGTTGGAAGCCGCTGTGGACGAACGACAAATATCTTCCTCCCTGCGCTTTTGCATGCCCGTCGCGCATCCCGTCGCACAAGCGCGCGAGCCTGATCAGGCAAGGACGGACCGCCGAGGCTCTTGCCCTCGTGCTCCAGTACAGTCCTCTCCCTGCCACAGTCTGCGGCACGATCTGCCCTAATCTCTGTATGGACGATTGCACGCGCGGAAGGGTTGACGAACCGCTCAACATCAAGGAATACGGTTCAGCGGCGTTAAACCTCAAAGCTCCGAAAAAGGCGAAAGCAACAGGCCATTCCATCGCAATTATCGGAGGTGGCCCCGGCGGCCTTTCAACGGCTTGGCAACTCGGTCTCAAAGGACATACCGTTGACCTCTTTGAAGCATCGGACAGAATCGGCGGCAAGATCGAAATGTGTATTCCCCGCGAGCGCCTGCCCAAGAAGATTCTGGATAAGGAACTGGCGCGGTTTGCCGAAATCGGCGTGAACGTCTGTACTAAAACTCTGGTTGACAAGAAGAAGTTCGAGAACATCTACAAGAACCACGATGTGGTGGTTATCGCTGTCGGCGCCCATGAAGGACGGGTAATTCCGTTCCCAGGCCACGAAGATGTGGTGAAGGGCATCGATTATCTGAAGGAAATAAACTTTGGCAAGCCGAAGAACCTGAAAGGCAAAAAAATCGTCGTGATCGGCGCGGGCAACGTAGGCATGGACATCGCCTGTCAAGCATGGGACCACAATGCAGAGAGCGTCATCTGCGTTGACATCCAGAAGCCGGCGGCCTTCGGCAAGGAGATGGAACTGGCCGCATCCAGGGGGACCAAGGTGCTGTTCCCGAAAGTGACCGCGAAGTACGATGCTAAGGCCAAAAAGATATTTTTCAAGGATGGAACTGATCTCGACGTGGACATGGTGATCGTCTCCATTGGAGACAAGCCGGTGCTCGATTTTCTACCCCCCTCCATCAACTCGGAGCGCGGCTATATAGCTGTGAACGACCTGGGCCAGACATCTGACGTCAAGGTCTTCGCTATCGGAGATGCTACCAATCCGGGCCTCGTGACCCATGCCATCGGCCAGGGCAAGGTAGCCGCAGACAAGATTCATTCGCTGCTCATGAATACGGACTATGCGGCTGAAGAGCGCCGCATGATCCCTTACGAGAGAATCAAGACCGAATACTACGAGGTCTGCCGGCTTGAAGACATAAAGTTCTCGCCAAAGAAGGAAGCGAACCGTTGCATGTCCTGCGGGTCCTGCCGGGACTGCGGCATGTGCGAGCAGTCCTGCTATTACGGCGCTATCACACGGAAGAAACTGACAAATAAATCGTTCGAGTACGTGGTTGATGAGGACAGGTGCATTGGATGCGGTTTCTGCGCAGGCATATGCCCGTGCGGCGTTTGGGAGATGGTGGAGAACGTTTAAAAATGACTTCGCCTTTCGGGGAGAAGGGTGTGTTAGGGGAGACCATTTCTGAACATAGCATTTTATCACAAACAGCTATGAGCAGAATGATAACCTCCTTGTCATATTCGAATAGAATTGATTCGGATTGTAGCTACTTCAGCAGCAGCATCGAGAACAAGGCTAGGATAATGCCGATACCCTGCTTCATCGTTATTGTTTCGTTCAGCAGAATGAACGAAAGGATGATCGAAACAGCAGGATAAAGAGCGGTAAAGGTAATGACAATCGCAGCCTCTCCTCTGCTCATGGCTTGGAGAAAAAGCAGTCCGCCGAGAGAACTGCATACGCCGGCAACTAGGGCAAAGAACCCTCCTTCAAAATTCAGGGAAAGCGGAAATTGACTCGTTGACAGAATGACGAGAACAACCGACAGGGCGCCAAGCGAGGAAATGAAATAGACGCTTCGCGGCAGCATCTGGTTCGTGGCCAGCTTTTGAAACACTCCCCAAAATCCCCACAAAATCAAGGCAAGCGCTGCGGGTACGAGCCATGGCGTTCTTGTCATCGCCTTTGTCCTCCTCTGATATCATAATGGTTCGATGGAGAAAAAAGCTCCGCCAGAAGCCGGTATCAAACACCGTGAATGTATGTAGGCTTCACTTGGCGGTGCTTTGCTTAAATGTCACGGCAAAGTAATTTATTCGTCGCAGAAAAGCCAAGCAGGTTAAGCAAAAGATCAGTACTGTCATCAGATACTAATGCTTTGCCGCCGGCGGGCATTGTTTGAAAATCAGACTCTTTAGCAGGACCAACTATTCTTTGTTAAAAATATGACAGAAGTGAACATGCAACCACTTTGAGTTAAAGCAATACTTGACTATTTGCTTGCGCCCAGCGCCTTATATCCCTGCTCTGAAGATACTCGGTCTCACGGCGCGGGTGACAATCTAAAGAACTCTACCCGCCAAGGAAAGGTTACGCTGGCATTATCCAGAAGGGAAGTATTCCCAGGCCCTGTGCATTGATTTCATAAGCCTGTCCGTTCGCGAGCCTCATATCCCTGCGCTTCCAGGTCCCTGGCTATTTGGTCGAGGTGCTGCTTTCCTCGGATCTCGAGTGTCACGATCACCCTGGCCTTTCCGTAAGGAAGTCCACCTGCGAGACGATCATGGATGATATCTAGGACGTTTGCCCTGCGCGCAGCGACAATACCTGTCAATTTGTGCAGGCTCCCTGCGATATCATCGATCGTCACTTCAATGATGCCAACCCGACCACTTGTTCCCAGACCTTTGCGGATGATCCTGTCCATAATGGTGAAATCAACATTTCCGCCGCTCACTATAAGGACCACTCGCTTGTTCCGGTAGCGCTCCTTCATTTCCAGAAATGCTGCAAGCGGGGCCGCCCCCGCGCCTTCGACAACCAGCTTCTTCCGCTCGAGGAACAGGAGTATCGACATTGCGATCTTTTCTTCCGAAGCCAGAACCATATCGTCGACGTAGCGCAAAATCAATTCGAAGGTTTTCTCGCCAAGTCTATTGACCGAAATTCCGTCCGCGATTGAAGGAAGTGGAACCCGGTCCACGATTATTTTGTCCTTGAACGAGAGTGCGGCAGCGGGAGCGGATTCGGTCTGGACGCCGATTACCGCCGTTCCGGGAGACACGGTTTTGAGTGCCGTTGCGATGCCGGCGATTAGCCCCCCACCTCCGACAGGAACGAACACCGCATTAATTTCGCCGAGATCCTCATGAATCTCGATGCCGATAGTCCCCTGTCCTGCTATGACGAGGTCGTCATCAAAGGGGTGGATGAAGATGCTGTCCTTTTGAGACAGCGCATACTCAAGCGTCTCGCTGAACCGCTCTCCGACGAGATTGACTTCGGCGCCGTAACCCCTAGTGGCTTCTTCCTTGATGATCGGCACCGTAAGAGGCATGATGATCCGCGCGCGTTTCCCGAGTTTTTGTGCCGCAAAAGCAACGGCTTGGGCATGGTTGCCCATAGACGCCGCGATCACCCGCTTCTCGCTTACACGGCTCATTTTATTGAATGCGCCGCGCACCTTGAAGGATCCGGTTTTCTGAAGGTTTTCGAGCTTAAGATAAACCTCTGCCCCCGACAGTTTGCTGAGTGAGCTCGAATAAAACAACGGGGTCTTATGAATGAACGGCGCCAGGTTCATACGAGCATCTTGTATGTCCTTCAGGGTAATCATGGGATGCCTTTCCGAGGATGCAATTGAACCGGGTGAGAATAACCGTTCCTAAAAACATAGTATTTTATTTCTCATAACTATGACGGCAGCCGAACAGTGCTGCTGCCGGTTAACGTCAGGGATTCCCGCTCTGATTCGCCCAAGTCCCGTTGTTTGTTGATCGGGATTGCTTCCGGCGCCTTTTCAGTAAGACTGCTGCTGGCAGGTGGCCCGGAGAATTGCGCTGTCGACGGGGTGATGGCTTCTTCTGCAATTCAGCGCAGCCTGGGGAGTCCTGTAAGGACCGTCGTTGGTAGAGACTGTGATGATTTCCACAACCTCCCCGAGTCTTCATCTTGCTCCAAAACTTCCAGATGTGCTCCTCTCGATTCCTTACAGGTAGAGGGGAGGCGGTTCTGCCTGGTATGGGAGACTCGGGATATCCTTGAACTCTTCTCGCGATAGCAAGCGCCGCTGCTTCATGCGGCGAGATGCCATGAAAAGACATGGGTCAAGCATGTTTAAAAAGGTGGAATAGGCGAACCCGGACAGCATCCGCGCATACGTTACTCCCTGTTCCTTAAGAGATGCTTTCTTCTTTTCGAAGTCAAGAGTTTCATGAGCGACGGGTTTCCCGGTTTTAATTGACCGGTCGATAATGCCGACGCAGATATCACCGTAAGTTGCCTTGGTCTGTTCCGTGGTTCTGTCTTTTATACATGCAGGATACGTTGTGTGCCAGACAAGATTGCCGAACCGGTCAGTCTCGGAAACAGCAATCTCTTTTTCGTTTGCATCTACGCCAATACATCCGATTTCTTGCGGTTTCCCGGTAATTGTTTCTCTTTGGGGGATATCAACTGAAGAATACAGATACCAACCCTTCTCGCCACGGACAAACCGGTGGGTGATTGCCTGGCTGCGCAGGAGTGCCTGCTCAATATATTCCTGCCCGTAAGGATATGTTACGGTAGGCACCATGATGTGTTTACCGTATTTTTTGGCAAGATAGTTTGGGACCCGTATCCTGAGCGACCCGTCGATGCCAAGCGTGCAGGTCTGGTTGCCGGCCGTTTCATCCTTCGATCCCAGACAAAACGATGAAGAGCTTCGGGCAGCCTTCCAGGCAGACAGCCAGTTATTGTGGGATTTATAACCGTTTTCAGAAAGGTTAAACTGCTTGTGGAAAAGTTTCTTTGTCCCAAAGCAAATCCTGATTCGGCCTTTGTCCAAATCGTATTTCAGCTTTTCCAGTTTCTGCTCCGATGAATGGAGCTTCCGTTTTTTGTTATGGACCGCAAACCGGAGAGACTTCACGCTGGTCGTTTTCTCATATTCGGACAATTCCGTGTCTTTGCGTATGTCAATGATACTGTTCTCTCTGGTTTTAATCCATTTTCTCGCAGATTTTATTTTGTGCTCGAGCTTTTCAATCCGTAGTTTTAATACCTCAACCGCGGAGCTGATATTGCCGTCAAGATCGTAGCGGATAGCGTTAAACTGCCGGGCGGTGATACCATACCTGACAAGATACTCATTTTTGAATGAAATGGGTTTGTTGCCGGAACGAACGCTGTCTTTAAAGAGAGAGCGTTTGATGTGCCCGTATGAGTCGCCGATATCGTCAAGAACATGATAAAGAGACTTCTTTGTGTCCAGGTAAGACATGTCAATCAGCAAAGTTTGAGCGGTAAAAGAAAGTGCTTCACTTTTGCCGCTCTTGCCCATTTTATCCTTATTACTTGCCATTTTCCATGGCCTCCAGAGCTTTTTTTGCTTTATTGGCCGCTGACCGGCGTCCGTAGAGCCTTGCGCAAAACGATGTCAATACTTCAATCATGTCCAGCACCAGATCGTCCTTACGTTCGGTCTGGTCTACAATAATAAGTTGACGACCTTGAGCTCGAAGTGCCGATTCTACATACTCAGATCCAAACCGCATAAGCCGGTCACAATGCTCGATGACAATAATACTGACGTTGGAGTCGGCAAGCAGCTTCATGAGTTTTGGCCTGTGCCCATTAAGACCAGATCCAACCTCAGATACCGCTTTTGAAACTGACAACCCTTTGGAAGCGGCATATACGGAAAGCCGCCCGAGCTGCCCGTCCAGGTCTTTCTTTTGGTCATGACTGGATACCCGGGCATAAAGAGCAACAGAACCTTGGGCAGTTTTCTGCTCTTTTATAATGATGGTTCCGGTAGGCATCTGCTCAGCCTCAACCGGCAGCTTGCCAGCCTTCCACCATTTCCATGCCGCTTGATAGGTTATACCTTGTTGCTTTGCCCATACGCTTAGCTTCATAAATACATTATATCATATAAAATTATATTATACAATATAAATATTAACAGTATTCCACCCTCATACAGAACCAAAGTACGTGTTCATGGGCCATTGAAACATTGATGAAAATCCCGTTGCGCCCAGGCCGATAGTTTCTGGCCTCGCTCCGCAGTGAACGCAAGAACCTTTTATTAAAAAATATAGAACTTATTTACCGTATTATTGCTGAACTTGAAACCATTAAAAGCGATTCTGATGCCCCGCAATGCTTTAGTCTTTAATGCGTTTAATTTATGTTCATCTTATACTGCACGTTATGGCTTGTCAAGGTTAGTGGATAAATCCTCTGCGATTTGGAGAAAAAACCGGGAAAAGTACTGATGATGTTGCCATGCTAAGACCTAGTGCGGAAAAACCACGAAAACATCTTCTCCAATCATAGCTGGTTCGAATAAATGCTTTGATTTAGGAAAGGTACGAGAATGTTGTAAAGGTCGATGAGATGAAATAAATTTGTTACTACAAAAGCTTCAATCTGTCAAAAGGATGATCATGCGGACAGGATGGGGTGCAAAAAACGTCGGTTGCTTCGATTGCGGCGGAGATTGTCAATGTCTCAGGAGGTGGCCATTTTTGCACACATTATGAAAATTGTCGTGCCCTGGACGTAGACGTACTAGCGCAATACGATGAGTGCAGCAGGGGAGCTGCCATCAAATATAGGATAAACTCCTCACACACGGCAAGATTGTTTGCGTGCGCTGGATGAACAGCTCGCAAAAGGGCGGGAGGCGCTAAGGAAGTTCAGCTATGCTGAAAGGCAGGAGAACACACGGGCTATGCTATTGTAAAGGTGAAGGACCATAGGGAGGCGGCCCGTGGCCTTGTTACCGGAATCATTCTGAATATAACGAGGATCATTGACGTTGCCATTTTAGCTCCTGAAGCAGTCAAATCGCTGCACACAAAAACTGTTTGGCAAAGATCGCCAAGACGAAAGGACGGTCCTGTACGGATGAGATTCTTAATCATCGGGACTTTATTGTTTCAATGCGGCAGGCGTGAAGCAGTATTCGGGGGGGCATCCTTGACATGTTGCCAATGTGGTGATAGGTATTAAAAAAATGGGATGATTCGTTCAAGCCTAGCTTTTATCAAGACGGGGCGGAAAGAAGCGGAACCTTACTCTCCGGCAATCTGCATTGCAGCTAGGCGGACGGATGATATGAGACTTCGCATGTCTATTTTAATTCTGAGAGGAGAAAACAATGGCTACTGTCGAAGAAAAAAGAAAACTGTGAAACCATCGCCCGACTTCCCCTTCGAGAGAAGATACGTCTCTGTTGGAGGATATCGGATCGGTTACGTAGAATCGGGGGAAGGAGACCCTGTCCTTTTTATCCATGGAAATCCTACCTCATCCTACCTGTGGAGAAATATCCTTCCTAAGGTAGCCAGCGACACCGGCTGCCGGGGGATTGCCCTCGACTTGTTGGGGTTCGGCGGATCGAATAAGCCCGTTGAGGTGGACTACAGCATCCGGCTTCATGCCGATATCGTCAAAGGTTCCATCGAACAACTAGATATAAAGAAGCTTGTCCTTGTGCTTCATGGTTGGGGTGGTCCGCTAGGTGCTGCTTACGCAATAAACCATCCCGAAAATATTCGAGGTATTGCATTTATGGAGACTTTCCTTTGGCCTCTCGTGTGGAAAGATTTCGGCAACCATGCGGCGGGGGTCAAGTTGTTCCGCTCACCGTTAGGGCGCCTGCTGATCCAGGTTATGAACATATTCGTGAATTATGTGATGCATGCGGTGGTCATGCGAAAGGACAATATGACGGAGGAAGTTATGCATCATTACCGCGAACCGTTCACGACCATCGGTTCACGCAAAGCTATCAGGGCTTTTTCAAAACTCCTTCCCATTGAAGGCAAACCGATGGATAGCGATGCATTCCTCGAGGATATTCAGCAAAGACTTCAGATCATTAAGGCCCGGTTCTCTGGATTAAGGCAATTCCGGGTTACCTGCTCTCGAACGACGCAGAATACCATCTGCATCTTCTCTAGGGCCAGCTTCCTCAACTTACCATCAAGGACTTTGGCCCAAGCCTCCATTATCTTCAGGAGGAGAAGCCGGAAAGGTTGCTGATCTGATCACGGAATGGCTGCGCCAGAGCAAGATGGACGGCGAGGAATGGAAATATGTGAAGCCGAAAATCTTCAGACATGCGGCATGATAGTCTACAGTGACTGTCGGGAAAGCATCTGTTGCAGTTCCGTAAGCATGTCTCTCTTTCCTTGAGATGCGATTGAACGCTGTCACTTAGGCCTTATTTTCAAATTCCATTGAATATAATATGTCGTAAATGTTGCTATTACACAATTAAATATTGAATAGTTGAGAAGCCTGAGAATGTCTGTTCATCCATAAAAACGTGCAGTGCAAACGGCCTATTTGCCATGGCCAGAGTGACCTCCTCCGGAAGCATCGAGGTTCAGCTCGACGTTTCTGTCCAGTGTTATGTATGTTATCACCTTCCCGTTCTTCAGGGAGTAGGAGATGTTCAGTACATCGGCTTGGCCGAGTTCATAAGGAATATACAACGGCCGTATTTCATAGCCGATGGTACCGCCGCTGTCATCGGGAATCCTGCGAAGAGGGGTTTGCCAGACATCATAGGTACTGCATCTCAGGAAGGACTTGGCTTTTGCGAGCGCCTGCTCGGCACTTAGTCCTTTTATCGTCTTATAGGAGGCGTCAAGATCGAATATTTCTAGCGGGTATTTGCTTCCCTCTTCAACGGCAAAGGCTGCGTTTTTAACATCAGAGGGATAGAAGCAGCCATAGAGGAGGAGAGTATAGGTCCCTCTCATTTCAGCGGGGATCGCTGCCTCGGGAATCAAGCGCTTCCCGGGAACACAAGCGCCCACCGCTATAGTTAGCAACAAGACTACTGATACTGAAACAAATGGGCTGATCTTTATCATGCTCATCCACCTCATTACCGATTTCGAAAATGTGTTTGTAGGCCATCTCGACTCAAATATATTATACCTCTTCGATTTACTGGAGTACATGAACGTTCAACGTCAAAGAAGTTATCATACTTTAGATCGAAATAGATCACTTCCCATAATGATTATTGACCTTGGGCTCGATTTCCGTCTGATGATATACACTACCTTGGTAGGTCAGGCTCTTGTCCGGGAAATCAAGTCTGTCAGGGAGCTGTTGACTCACTGACCCGCTAAAAGGCTCGTTAAAAAATATTTAACAGAGATATCGTAAAATAGAATGACGCTGTAAACCGACAAGCGGGTGCTTGTAACAGACGATTCCCGGACGAAAAAAATGCTTCCTATTTACCATCAGGTCAAATGGGCGCCGCGGACGGAAGATAACCGAGGCGGTGGACAACGCATACGCTCTGGAACGGGGTGGAAGATGCAGCAGGTAAATTTGATACTTGCGGTTGTCTATATGTCCGAAGTGGACTGCGTCGGGCAGAATGGGCGGAACATAAGACATTGACGCGGGAAATGCCGAACATCGGCATCACCACACGGGCAGCGCGATAGGATATTGGAGCAAACGATACTTTTACGGAGCCGGTTGATATTCGCAGTTCCGGTGGGCAGAGGAACGCGACTGTATGACGGGAATTATGTCTCCCAAAGTCAATTCAAAGTGAATTTGCAAAAAATGATAAACTAATAATATATAGCCAGTAAGGTTCAAAGTGAATCTTAATGACGTGCAATCGTTCGGAAAGGGGATTTGCCGATATGTCAAAAAATCGATTAGTGAAGCTGATTCTGCTTCTGGTCTTGTCAGCCCTGGTTACAACAAGTTGTTATCGTACGCCTGAACAGCGGGCGGAATATATTGTCAAGCGCATGTCGACGGATTTGAAGTTGAACAATGCTCAGACGGCTCAGTTGGAGAAGATCAAAGACGAGTTTATGGCCAGGCGGCCTGGAATGGTAAAAATGCGTGAAGAGACAGTGGAAGAATCGAACGATCTGATGAGAAGTCCAGAAATAGACAAGGCTAAACTGGACGCTCTGACTGAGAAAAACATTGCGCAGGCTGCTGATATGATCCGGTTTATCTCCGCGAAATTTTTAGAGATTCACGACATGCTTACCCCGGAACAGAGAGAGAAACTGGTATCTAATATCGAGAAATACACGAATCACTGACGGGGGGAAAGTCGGACCGGGGAAGTGAGCTAATGAAGATCGTCTAGTAAAGAACACTCATCATTAATTCTATTGTTCCTCAATAGAATCTGTGGTTGAAAAGTAGGCATTTTAGGAAAAATCCCGCATTCCAACATAGCTATTATGCTGATTGAGCGTTGCCTTGACAGTGCATTAACCATTGCAGTATTCATTACTGTTTGCAATGTAGATTAATTCTGACTGTGACATTTGTTGGCCTATTCTACCGTGATAAAATATGCAAAGCATCCATAAATACAGAATAAACACAGATTCGATGAAATAAATATTGGTGTACTCACCGGAGGAGGCATTACTATTACTTGGCTGAACTTCAGTATTAGTGACAACGGGCAAAATAGCGGATGGGCTTCTCCAGTCATATTCTTACGCTGTGTAACAACAGAAGGTAGTTGTCTTTGGCATCGAGTTTATTTAGTTGCCTAACTAGTGTACATAATGCATTGCCATCAGCATATTGGAAAAATGATTCGTTTGCTCAGGACGATCCGATGCCTTAAGTATGGGAATAACTCATTCTGAGCGCGTGTAAAAGGTGAAGTAGGGGGAGCTGCAGAACGCAGTTGATGGAAAACGCAAAAAGCGTTACAATGCCTTCGTGGTTGATATTGCCGTAGGCTCTAAAGTGGAGGTAACAATGCCGAGAGTGGCAGTTATTCTCGCCGATGGTTTCGAGGAAGTAGAAGCAGTAGCTATCATTGATGTACTGCGTCGAGCCGAGATAGATACGGTAATAGCAGGCCTGCATGATGGCAATGTTACGAGCGCGCGTAAGGTGAGGGTCATTCCGGACACGGTGATCGACACGGTGCTGGCCGACGATTTCGATATGATCATTTTGCCGGGCGGTCAACCGGGTTCGGACAATCTGAATACGGACACACGGGTGAAGGAACTGGTCAGGCAGTTCTCACTGAAGGGCAAAGTCACAGCCGCAATATGCGCGGCACCCTATGTGCTGGCAAACGCGGGTGTGCTTGCGGGAAAGCATGTAACTTCCTACCCTACGTATAAGGACCGCCTTGGTGGCGGTATCTATGAGGATACTCCCGTGGTCATTGACGGGAATGTATTGACCAGCAGGGGCGCGGGCACAGCGCTCGCATTCGGGATAGCAATCGTCGAAAAACTAGTCGGCCTTGAAAAGGCAATGAGGATTAAGGATGACATGCTGATTGCCCCGTGATTGCTGTTTACTGCGTGGCCCCTTCCAGATGTAATCCTGTTTCGAAAGAATTGTTTCCGAGCGGTTTGGTCCAGCGCACGGACGCAGGGCGTGAGGGATGTGTTTTATCGGAATGAATTATGGTGACGGTCTGATGTAACCATAAGGGCGTAGAGACTTTTAAGCCGAGACCGGAAGGGCTGCAATTCATGGCAACACCGGTTTCGATGTCGGAGGTTGGGGCCGTTTGGAATGAAATCTTGAGATTGCAGGGTTGACGTTTTTCATTTCTGGCGAGACCCAGAGGTTTCGAAAGGTCCATGCGCTGTTCGCACTGGTCAAACCACATCGCAAGCCGAGAAAAGTTGATGGGCTTCTCGAAAATCGTATAGCCCAGTTGCTTCAGGTTGGACCGGTTGAGTCCGTCGAAAGAGCCGATAATGAGCGCTATATTCATCGGTGTGAATTTGCAGTGTTGCGCTGTTAGCATTTTGATCAGTTCGGTGCCGGCCATTTTGGTTATGCTGAAGTCAATGAGCATGATGTCGGCACAAGGATATTTAATGTTGCACTCTGCATTGTCCATGTACACCGGGCAAATTAAAGGTTCTCGGTATGCAAAGAAGTCATAACCGCGCAGACCGAGAAACATTTTTAGAAGACCCGTAATGACTACATCGTCTCCAAAAATAATAGCTCGTTTTCTTCTCATAATTCACTCCCGCGCCAGGACGAAAACCCGGTTCACTATGTCTGGTGCGAAATGGTAATTATTTTTCAAGTATTTACCCTATAGGGATTCCAAATGTTTGAACGAATATAAGTCACGGCTAAATTAAGTATAGATATCGGCTTTTGGCCTGTCAAGGCAATGCCGTTTATTACTTATCTCGATCTAATAGCCCGTAATCTACATAATACTGGGCACGGAAAATACTTTCTATGATTATAGCTCGAAGGGTTGCTCTGTTCTTATTATCTGTAAATGCTTTTGTCCTTCTCGGTTGTGCGCATTTTACCGTGCCGCCTCCCGAAGCGCATGTTAAACCGGTTGCGGAGTTTGTTGTTGAGGACTCCACAATTAACGTGCCAGTCAGTCTGTCACTGAATTCTCTTCCAAATATTATCAGCGGAATACTTCCGCCGAGCAAGGAAAGTGATGACAATAAAAGTGAAAACACTTCGATTAGCGGGATTCGGAGATTTCTGAACAGGCAAATTGCGAAAATTGACGACAGGGTTGCGAACAGCAATTTTATACAGGAGCGGGCATCTGAAACCTGGGACGCACTGCAAAATCCGATTCCGCTTACCGACAATCTAGAGCTTTTGCTGAACCCTCAATCGGTGCATGTTTCTTCCCCCTCCGTGCAAGGTAAGCAGGGAGATACACTTGCCGTAGTCATCGGTCTTGTTGCCAGACCGAAAATTATTGCCAACAATATGCCGCACCCACCAACTCGGCCAGTTCCTCATTTATCCACTGCTCCGTCAGGGAACGGTTTTCACATTGAATTGGAGAGCGATCTTTCCTATGATATTGTAAGCAGCGAACTTGCTAAAAGACTGGAGGGCCGGGTCTTTACCAAAGACGGCAGCAGAATAAGAATTGGAAGTGTAAAGGTCTATGGCTCTGGTGAATCGGCTGTCTTGCAAGTAAGAATCACTGGAACCATGAACGGTACAATTTATCTGAAAGGCACGCCGGCGTATGATGAGCTGTCCAGGCGCTTGTACATCCGGGACCTGGATTACACGATGGAGACAAGACAGGTTCTCGTTAAGGCTGGCGATTGGATGTTTCATACCCGACTTCGAGAGAGCCTGGAAAATGAAGCAAAATGGTCGATCGGTGAAAGACTAGACGGGCTCAGCGGCCTTCTTACAAAAGCGATGAATCGCAAGTTGACTCAACATGTTGCAATCAGCGGTACAATTTGTTCTATCCGACCCGTTGCCGTCGGCTTAACCGATACCGCCCTAAAGGCCGTTCTTGTTCTTGATGGGACCGCGGAGTTGAACGTATTTTAACCGGATGGAACGCGAAACCCCTTGGGGATTGAGTGGAATGTTGAGATCTTGACTGTAATTATACAAGTTTCCGAAGTCGGATGCCGTTGATGGCTCCTGTGCTGCAGGTCATTTGGCCCTATATTGCCCCGGGAGAAAGGAGCTGGTCCACACGAACCGGCGCTGTAAAGACAAAGTAATAAACAGATGACTTGTCATCTCCCTCTGTGCCATTACCCCTCCTGCGACATCTGCTACAATTAAGACAGGTTGGCTTACAAAACAAGCGTGAGCAAGAAGTCTATGCGAACAGCGGTAATTTCGGATATTCATTCAAATCTCGAAGCACTGACCGCAGTGTTCGATCGGATCAGGACGCTGCGGGTGGATGAGACGGTCTGTCTGGGAGACATTGTAGGGTATAATGCCAATCCGAACGAGTGTATCGACATCCTGCGCAACAATAATGTCCTGTGCGTGCTCGGCAACCACGATGCCGCAGCATCAGGACTGGAAGAGCCAGATCGCTTCCATCCGCACGCGCGTACGGCCGTTCTTTGGACTCGGGAACAGCTCACTGGAGAAAACAGGCAGTATCTGATTGCATTGCAGCGTGAACGACCTGTTCGTGATTTCTACCTCTTTCATGGCTCTATCCATGATACTAACCGCTATATTCTATACCGAAACGACGTTGTCGAAAATTTTCGCGAGCTTGCACATCTGCGCCAATCACCTGACCTTGGTCTTTTCGGTCATACTCACATCGTAACCGTTATCAGCGAACAGTATGGCATCTACGCGACGTCGCTCAATCACGAGGACCTGATCCTGCAGCCAGGCGTGCGATATCTGATCAACCCAGGGAGCGTAGGGCAGCCGCGCGACAGCGATCCCCGTGCTGCGTTCCTTGTTTATGATGACAGCAGCCGGAAAATCAGCTTTCATCGCGTAAAATATGACTTGCAGCGTTGTCAGGATAAAATCATCAACGTGGGCCTGCCTCCTCAGCTTGCGGAACGACTCGCCTGGGGAAGGTGACTGAAGGGAAAAAACACAATGGTCAGTGGAAACAGGATAGATAAGGCAGGCTATCACAGCTTCGCGATGACAATATTTGAGACCGATGTCGTTGAACCGATTATTTTGTACTACACGAATCTCTGCGTGGTTAAAGCTGACAGCGTTCGGTGTCCAGAGGGAGGGGCTATGGCGAAGACTGCGATGGGAACCTTACAGCCGACCTTTAAAATACTGAATCCAAAAGTCAGATATGCTGAGGAGACTACGTGGAAGTGATAGCCCTGGAACAGGAGTATTTATAATCCCTTTTTCTCAGGAACAAGGTGAATGCTTAATTTGGCGGAAATGACCCCACTCGGGTAGGGGTGCTTGTAGTGAAAAGCGCCAAAACTGATTGTGGAATTCGGGTTGAGGAAAGCACTTCCTCAATATCCCACTGTCCTAGTGCAGCAAGACAGATTATGCTTCGGAGAAGCGCAGTTGTTCCCAAACCTCTTTGCAATCGGGGCATACCACCTCGTCTATCTCTGAGTCGAGCTTATTTTTTATAACCTTCGGAATACAGCCCTATTTTAGTGGATAGAGTATTCAAAAGCAACTGGAATCCTGAAGGCGGTGTTCCAGCGCGATCCAGAGGACAGTCCCGCAAATTTTGTCATTCCGGCCAGCGCCAGTCTGGACCATTCTCACCGGTGGCTCCTGGTTATACCGGCGTCCGATGCTATTCATGCGCGACGCATGCCGAGCCTATTGGCCTTCTCGCCGATGGGTGCAACGAGATTGTCGCTGTCCAGGACTTTTAAAAAAAAGATTGGAGCATGACGACCGATGCTGATTTCGGAGAACTTGCCGCAGGGATCTTGAAATCGATCGAGCTATATGAAAGTCTGACTATTTGGGCTTCAGCTATTTCGTATCCTCAGTGAGACGACCTCTTTTGGGGGAGGAAAATTGGTGGCGGCAAATATCAAAGTTCACCATAAGTGGGGAATGCCGTTCTCCTGTCATACTCCTGATTTTCTATGCGCATTATATCCGTCATGTTCTCAAAAATGAGCGGACGAATGTATTCACGGTACTGTCAAATAGTAAGAGAGGTTCTTGTTTTTGCATCAAGAATCCGACGAACCACAGAGAGCAAGTAGGGAGATTCAAAAGGCTTCTTCATGAAACCGTCAATTTCCCGAATACCGTCCTTATCCGCTATATACTTTGCGTGACCAGACATAGCGATAATTTTTATTTCGGGCTTTATTTCTTTGATCTGTCTGATGAGCTCCATGCCGTCCATGTGCGGCATGGCGATGTCAGTAATAACGAGCGCTATCTCCTGAGGAATTTTTTTGAAAATGCTGAGCGCGCTGGGGGAATCGCTTATGGCGAATGTTTTGTAGCCATGGCTTGCTAGTGTCTCCTGGACTGTGTTGAGTGTCGTCTTTTCATCATCGACAATGAGCAACGTCTCATTTCCGCCCACGGAATTAAGCGATTCCTGCTTCTGCACGAGGGCTGCCGTATGCGAAGCGGGCAGGTAGATGCTAAAGAGCGTGCCAGCACCAGGTTCGCTCGCGACCGTGATATACCCCTTATGCTCTTTGACCGCTCCATACACCATGGAAAGGCCCAAGCCGGTGCCCTTTCCCCGCTCTTTCGTAGTGAAAAATGGTTCGAAGATTTTATTTATGGTATCCTTAGGGATTCCCAACCCAGTATCTGAGAGACTGAGCATGACATACTCCCCCGGCAGTATGTAGGCCGGGATGTTCGGCATTCCCTGCCCGACGTCCACAGCGGAGGTTTTGATTACGATTCTCCCTCCTTTCGGCATGGCATCCCGGGCATTGATGATAAGGTTCATAACGATCTGCTCTATTTGGTTGGTATCACCCAGAATGGGCGCAATATGGCTGTCGAGCTCCACAGTCAGTTCTATGTTTTTGTCGATGACCCGCTCGAGGAGCTTGAGCGTATCGTACACCACGTCGTTGAGTTGGAGTGGCACGAACTCATACTTGCTCTTGCGCGCAAAGCCCAGCAGTCTTGAGATCATTCTCCCCGCCCTTCGCGAGGCGTCTTCGATCACGCCGAGGCTGTTTGTCGACTTTACATCTAATACGGAATTTCTGCGAATGATTTCCGCATGGCCGAGGATGGCCGTCAGAATATTATTGAAATCATGGGCGATACCGCCTGCGAGCACGCCTATGGACTCCATCTTCTGTGACTGGGACAGGTGCTCCTGAAGTTTTTTCCTCTCCGTAATGTCACGGTAAAAGGACTGAATGAACGTTTCATTGTCGATAGTAATCGATTTTGCGCTGACCTCAAGATCGATGGCGGCGCCATCCTTTTTATTATGTCTGGTTTCGTACACAAGGGTTTCTCCGGCTAAAATCCGGCGCATCCTCTCCACCATCTTTTCCTTATTGCTGCCTGTGTCCTCTAACAGTTTTATGTGTGTACCTACCAATGTCTCGCTGTTGAAACCATGCATCTCACATGCCTTCTCATTTGTTTTGACAATGACACCGTTCTTATCGAGAATGACGATGCCATCCGTCGCATTCTCAAAAAGCGACCGATGCCACTGCTCGGATTTGTTTAAATCTTGTGTCCTCACCGCGACCAGATCTTCAAGGTGTAGTGAATACTTTTCAAGCTGCTCTTTGTCTTTTGAAAGATCATATTCGAGAGAAAGGTTTTTCTGTACAAGGCTATCATTATAATATCGCCAGAATATTCCGATGCTGGCTGTGGCGAGTAAAAAGACGTTGTTATTGATAAAAACTTTTAAGTTTGTAATATTGTCAAGGACTAAGATGGGTAGTAAATAGGTGAGATATGTTATGGCGGCCAGCGCTACGGTGGTTTTAATAGAAAAAAGCGGCAGAAATCCGAGGCAAAATATTAGAGTAATAATTATTCCTGCGTAATAAATGGATTGATGAGCGCCAAAAGAAAGGACCATCAGTTCCACCGTAATTGACGCAATGAGAGTCCCTACGATAAAAATGCTTATTTGATAAAGTTTATTTGTTTTCTGTTTGTTCAGGTAATAAATGCAGATGAACAAAAAAGCTGCGCCCAATCTGTAAGTGAGAAATCTTAGGAAGTTCTCTGGCGTCACAAAATAATCTAAGAGGCTCAAAAGAAGAAAAACGGCAGCTCCGCCGATAAGAGCGATCCCTCCCCAGTGTTGGAGTATTTTCAAAATTTCTTGTTCTACGTATATTTCTTTATCCGTTTTCTTTTTCATGCAATAACTCGTTCTAACATGTAAGTTGCATTATACCATGTTTTCCCTAGACTTGATGGTTCTTTATTATTGATTTTGCGAGGTCATAACCCAAGTAAACTACCCCAGCAAGACCTTGTGCATATGTCGTCCAATGACCCGTCAAATAAAGTCCATGAAGAAAAGACGGCTTTCTGAAATCAGGGTCTAAAAATTGTTGCTGAATACTCTCCCACCCGTAGGCGGCTCCTTGATCATTTAAGGTATATCTGTATAAGGTGTAAGGTGTTGCCGCTTCTTTATAGATGATGTGTTTTGATAATCCCGAAATTGTAGTCTGCTCAATGCTTGTTATGAATGTTTCCAACAATGTTTTCTTATTTTTATTCCAATACCGTTTATCCTTAAATGATGTATTTGCCATTGCTAAAATACTTTTCCCATCTGGTGAAACGCGAAAGAGGTACTTTGTCAAGTCGGTTTCATTGTTTTTATTTGCTGTTACATACATTTTATCTAAATCATAGTGAGGCAAGAACCAAAGCGTAGACCCAGGTCTGGGTAAGGAATCGAAATAATTATCAACACCTAAATATGCAATAAACATCGAGAGAGTCGGGGTCATCATATTTAGCTTATCAATAAGTCGTCTACTTATTTTATTTATTCCTATAAGTTTGAAAAAAGTTTGTTTTGCATCACAGTTTGAAATTACAACACTTGATCGTATCACCATGCCAGTTTGGAGAACCACCCCCGATACTGCATTATTCTCTATTTCAATTTGCGTCACGGGGGAGGATAACAACATGACGCCACTAAACTCTTTAAATCGTTCCGCAAAGGTGTCCGGCAATGTCTGCATACCGCCTTCTGGATAATAACCACCATCAACGACAAATTCAGTGAAAATTTTAGACCCAGTAAAGGCGGACATTAACGACGGCGGCAAACCCCCGTTTACGAATAATTGGAAAGACAGGATAGCTTTTAATGTTTTATCTGTAAAATACTGGTCTAAGAAATCCTCAAATGTTTTATTGCGCAATGCCGCCATGTCCACAGGTTTTAGGTTAGCTATGAAGGTAATAAAGTCTCTGATCCTTGGTTCAAAAGGAAAGACCTTTTGAAGCTCTTGAATGGTTTTATCTAGGTCGGCCCAGAAGGTAATCTTATAGTCGGGCGTAATGATAATATCTGATGGATCATATCTCTTAATTTTTATTCTTGCATCTAAACCCAGTTCTTTAATCACGGTATTGAAATTACCACCTTCACGATAACTGCCAAAAGAGTGCGCGGCAGCATCGAAAGTAAACCCTTTCCGCTTGAAAGAGGTACAATATCCTCCGGGCTTATGATGTTGTTCTGCAATGAGCACCTTCAACCCTGCCTTTGCAAGGTAGCATCCGCACACAAGGCCGCTCATACCCGCACCAATTATCACGATATCATAAATATCTTTATTATCCTTTAACATTTACTGGATTGACCTGGTTTATTAATCTATTTACCAGTTCCACGGCTTCTTTCACTGTAGTAATTTTGGGGACATCTTCATCTCTTATAGATATTTTAAATTTTTTCTCAATTGCCACTGTGATCTCGATAGCTTTAATAGAATCGACTTCCAGGTCTTTAAAAAAATTATTCTCTGGAGTTATCTCATCCTCATCAAATCCTGAAATATCAGAGATAATTGAGACTATTTCTTTTTCAACATTTGCGGCCATTGTTATCTCCTCGTCATCCTTAATAGAAAAATTTTTTTAAGACCAGGCAGGCATTATTGCCGCCAAATGCATACGAGTTATTTAGGGCTATTGTGACAGGATGTCTTCTCGACTGGTTTGGTACACAGTCAAGATCGCATTCCGGATCGGGCGTTTCGTAATTAATGGTTGGAGGAATAATATCATTTTTTACAGCAAGTGTGCAAGCGATTGCCTCGATGGCTGATGCAGCGCCCATTGTGTGGCCGAGCATGGATTTGATGGAACTGACCGGTATCTTTTGATAACGCGAGCCGAATATTTCTTTAATCGCGGCGCACTCGTTTCTATCATTTGTTAGTGTACCTGTTCCGTGCGCACTTATATAGTTAACTTCCTCAATTGCGATGTTTGCTTCTCGCATTGCTTTCTTCATACATGCTGCTATACCCTCAATAGATGAAGAAGTCATGTGAAAAGCATCGCAACTGAGTCCATAGCCCAAAACCTCGGCATAGATAGGCGCATTCCGTATTATCGTATTCTCCAGAGACTCCAGAATAAGGATTCCTGCTCCTTCAGCCACCATCATGCCTTTTCTATTCTTATCAAAGGGCTGACATTTATCAGGAGCAACGGCAGAAAACTGATTGAAACCAGTGAAGGCGATTCTTGAAAAAGAGTCTGACGCGCCGGCAATCACCATGTCTGCTCTGTTTAAACGAATTAAATCATAACCATAACCTAAGGCATAATTGCCTGCTGCACAGGCAGTAGAAAAAAGAACGTTCGGGCCATCAAGGCCCAATTCTTTGGATATTATCGCGGATGCGCTGTTAACGGGAAGTTGACATATGAGATCTCTTGTTAATTCTTCATTCTTGATTAGTTTGTCATTAATATGTTCGATAACTTGAATCGGCCCTGATGTTATGCCGATGCAGGTGCCGGTCTTCGCACGAGAAAAGTCTTTTTCAGATAAACTGGCATCCTTAATGGCAAGTTTTGCTCCTGCAAGCGCCATTTGTGATGACCTGCTTAAAGTATTAAGGCTATCTTTTGGAATAAAGTCTTGAGGTCTGAAGTTTTTAACTTCACCGCCATTGTGGGTGAAATGGTTGGTGGTATCAAAGGACGTTACAGGGCTTATCCCTGTTTTTCCGTTCAAGAGATTTCCCCAGAATTCTTCCCAGCCGATACCGATTGAGGAAATAACGCCAAGTCCTGTTATGACAACCCTCTTATTCATTTTTTACGCTGAATACCAGCTCCGCCTCTGTTATCTTTTTGTCGTCGACAAATGCTTCGCCCGACACATAAGCGCCGGTTGGTAGAGATTTGACGTTTTCAACCCTAATTTTCAATTGGTCGCCCGGAACAGCGGGGTGAAGAAATCGTGCCTTGGCAGAACCGAAGTAATATATAGGTTTTTTCCCCGCTTCCTGTATTTCTTTACCCGTGGCAAAAAGGATAATTGCTGCTTGCGCCATTGCTTCGAGAATGAGGGCGCCGGGCATGATGGCCTTGTCGGGGAAATGGCCAAGAAAAACCATATCATTGCCTGAGATATTTTTCACGGCAATGACACGTTTTCCGGGTTCGATTTCCAGTACCCGGTCGATCATGAGGAAAGGAAACCGCTGGGGCAAAATTTTTTTTATCTCTTCGAAGTCAAGTTGCATCGATCATCCTTCGTAACTACCTAGTACAACGGCGGAGTTCTGTCCGTATGGATCAGCGGAGGTCACGAGCACGTTCTTTATGCATTTCTTTCTCGCTTCGTTCGGGACATAATCAAGATCGCACTCGGGATCTTTTTCCTTATAGTTTACGGTAGGGAATATCATACCATTATGTATAGCGCCCACACCAGCTGAAAGGGATAGAGCACCGGAAGCAGAAAAAGACTCCCCCACCATGGATTTTACTGAGCTTACAGGGATCGTGTATGCATGTTGCCCAAAAACTTCTTTTATTACCATTGTTTCCATCCTGTCAAGACCCCTAGTTGAATTGGAACAAGCACTTATAAAGTCAACGGCTTCAGGCTTGAGGGAAGCATCCCTTAAAGCAGATATAATGGCATTCTTTAAACCTTTTCCCGCATGATTGAAGTTGCTATGTGTTGCAGGATCAAAGGCATTTCCGTAGCCCAAGATTCTTGCAAGGATGTTGGTGCCCCTTTTAATTGCGTGTTCTTCATCTTCAAGCACCAGCACCCCCGCACCTTCAGAAAGCAATACTCCGTTCCTTCTCTGATCAAAAGGACAGCAGAGAGGCTCTGAGCCGTCTGTCCCAGATAAACAGCCGAGCTCATGGAAGCCCAGAAAAGTCTCTTGGCACAGCTCTTCAACCCCGCCTGCAAGTATGACATTCGCCCTATTTAATTTTATAAAATCTGCGGCATAGGCGATAGTATCGAGGCTTGCGCAAAAGCCGGTGGATATTGTGGTGTTGAACCCTTTAATTTTAAAACGAATGGAAACCTGGCTGGCAGGGGAATTTATGACGGTGTTCGGAAAATGCGAGGGATTTACAAAGCGCGGCCCATCGATGAGACTGGTCCGATCAAACTGGGAGATGCTGTGGAGACTGCCGAAGGTTGTGCCGATAGAAACGCCTATGGCAAGAGTATTGTTCTCCGTAATCTCAAGCTTGCTATCGTCTATGGCCATTTTAGCTGCAGAGCATATTAGCCTAGTACTCCTGTCGAGATCCCGCAACCCTTTCTTGCCGAGAAGAGAAAGAGGATCAAAGTCGGCTAGTTCACCGGCACAGTGGACTTGAAAGGGTTCTGTATCGAATAGCGTTATTTCCTGGAACCCTGTTTTCCCCTGGAACAGCCCTTCCCAGTAGTTATCCCGGCCTATACCGATGGGTGATAAGACTCCTATGCCTGAGATTACGACAGTTCTTTTCATCCTGTTTTAAATCCCCAATCCTCCGTCTACTTGTATTACTTGCCCGGTGATATACTGAGATGCATCGCTCACTAGGAATACTACAGCCTGCGCCACCGCCTCCGGCGTGCCGAATTTACCCAATGGGATCATCTTCGTGACCTTCTCTTTGTATTTTTCAGTAAATGCCGCTGTCATGTCTGTAGCCACAAAACCCGGAGCAACGGCATTAACCCTGATATTATACGGCGCCACCTCTACTGCCAACGATTTAGTAAAGCCGATCACTCCTGCCTTTGCAGTCGCGTAATTGACCTGGCCCGGAAGTGGATGAATACCGCTGACGGACGAGATATTCACGATGTTTCCGCTTTTTTGCTTCAGAAATGTAATAATGCAGGCGCGGGACGTATTAAAAACGCCTGTAACGTCTGTGTCTATTACCTCGGACCAATCCTCTTTATTCATCATCATTAGAGATTTGTCGCGTGTTATGCCTGCGTTATTGACAAGGATGTCGATCCTTCCGAATTTCTTTTTTACCTCTTCTACAAACGTTTTTGCACCTTCAAAATCCCTCACGTCCAATTGAAAAGGCGTTGCCCTCCTGCCCATGTCCTGAACTTCTTGTGCCAATGATTCTGCTGCAATTGTATTTTTTGTATACGTGAATGCGCAATCAGCACCTTCACGGCATAGTGAAAGTACGATAGAGCGGCCTATGCCCCTTGTCCCTCCCGTTACGATAGCTACCTTATTGAGAACTAAATTCTTTTCCATGCCGCGCATGCTCAATGTAACATAACTTTAAACCGTAATCAATAGCAATAACTGGGCCGTGAGAGCGGCATTTCCAATGTGCACTACGGCTTTTGACATTGCTTCCTTTTTCTGAAATATGAATCTGCTCAGGAGGCAATAGAAGAGGTAATTAACGGTTATCTAAAAGACTCTCAGGTGGAGAAAATATCGTTGCGGTATTGCTGACCGGGTGGGGGATGATAATACAGTACTGAAAATAAAACTTGTCTTTCACCGGATTGTGGGACAAAGCGCTCCCTTCGCTGTAGGACATCATTACTGAAAAAATGCCAGTAGTTGGCGCAGAATAGTATTCGTACTCTTCAGTCGTTTCGTTGACAAGTCGATTAACCCGACGTGTATGTTTTTGGGTGAGGATAAGGCCTGTGCAGTGCGGCCTTGATCGAGGTGGGTATTTTGATCATAAGCTGCTTGTTTGCTTAGGTTCGGTCTGTTTTTAAACTATCGACACGCTTTGCCTGGAAGAGAAGGATTGTACCTCTTCCTTTTCGCTACAAGGATACCTTCCCCGCAATACGTGCAGAACATTTAATACTGAGTAGCAGTATAAAAGATTATTGAACCCGATTTTATGCGGGTCATAGATAATGCACTGCCGGGGATTTTTGCTTGACGGAACAACCTGTCAAAATCCTCCTGTGTACGCTGCAAAAAGCCATCCCAGTCAGCGAGCCAATGGTAGCCTTGCGACCGGTAACGGGTTGCATCCTTAAAAGCCGCGATAAGCTTTCCCCCTGGGTTTAGCATCAGATAGAGAGTATTGAGCAGTTTCGCAAGAAAATCATCGGCCAGGTAATCGAAATATCCAACGCTGTAAATGATATCTTGCATGCCGAATGCAGACACCGCGGTCTCGTAGTCGAACATTCTGAGGGCATTATATTGGATAAATTCAGCCCGATCTGACGAGAGGCCTGCATAGGATAAACGATTGAGGGCGAAATCGAGGGCTTCAGAATCTAAATCGATACATTTAATGTGGGCACCGGATTTTTCAATTTCCGGAACTATTTCATGCACCTCACGGCATGAGCCACAGGCGATATCGAGGATCTTCGGATGTTGTCTGCTCAGAAGCTCTGTTTTCAATAACTCAGCCAGCTTTTGCATTCTTTCTCGCACCCCTACTGCAAGGGTTGTAGAAAGCATATATTTATCGAGATAGTATCCTATCCCTTCCGACGTCGGTGTATTCCTGTATAAGAATTCTATTGTTTTGTAGTCTCCCTGGTATCCTTGAGGCCATGTTCGGGCCCGATTTACACCGTAGCTTTTTGACATTATTGCGTCTGTCTTATCGCGGAAAGCAACCTGTGCAGCGCTGATTGCAGCTTTAATCCCGACGACCTTCTCGAATTGTTCACAAACCTGAAGCATTGACTCATTGAGCGTTGTAAGGTCCTGCATGATACTATCAGGGTCTTCTTCTGGCTTATTGCATCTCCGTTCGATGTCACGAAGTGCATCCATATACTGGTCCGTCGTCGCTTCTAGATAAGCGATATGTTTTTCGCTTTCCTCTCCGACAAGCAAAGTGTTTTCTTTAATGTCTGCGTTTCCAAAACTCCATGAATCGACCATCGCATCCTCCTGGCAGCAAAATAGGAATGGATAAACAGAACACGGTTACCGCAAAATAATGCATGAAATCATGCTTATTTGTGAAATCTAGTTCGGGATAATCATTTTTTTACTATAAATATTTCCAAATCGCTTCAGTGACTAGAGAAATATGAAATGTTTTATAGATATCCGAACATCACGGAACGTCAAGATTGCAAGATTCAATTGTTTGTGAGAATAAAGCGGAAACTTTACCTTACATCCTGCTACGTTTCGCATAGATTAATATAAACTCATATTCATGTCAAGAAACAAAATGAATAACTTCTATAACATGATACTTAGGTAGTAAATTATAACATTAATTGTGATTTATTAACATTAGCATATCGACTTACCGTTTTGAAAACGTGAAAAAACACTACCAGGGATAAAATGTAATTTATTTCAGGCAAATCTTCCTTCTATTCCATCAAGTAACGGTTCGAATAAAGAATAATATAATTTCCACTTAAGGCAATGCAATGCCAGTAACATTGCACGCTATGGAGTTTAATCCAGCTGTCGCAAAGCCGATGGTCATGACTTATGGCTCGAATGATAACGGATCGTCTCCAACATCATTTACTCGGAAAAGCGGCCTAGGCTGGTGAGTGGTTCACGCGGGGAGAGCTTGCCCATTTCGACTTTCCGCAGCATACCATTTTCCCCATGAAAAAAAACGGTCAGGGAAGACGCTCCAACGGGCCAGCGGCCTTTCGCCACGTTTACTGGTTCTGATCCTTCAAAGGCAAGGTAACTGTACTTGTGATAATGAGCGAGCTTGTTCGCAAGGCCGATCAGCGAGAGGGGATTGTCTGAGGCGATCAGGCTCAGCGGCATGTTACGATTTCCCGGGAATCGCGCCGTGAACACAAAAGAGTGGTTACTGTTCGGGATCGACGTTTTGCCGATTCGTACTTGATTCGTGCTTAAGGTGACATCATACTCCGATACCGCCTGGATGGCATGTGCCGCGAAGCGGTTCTCCCATCCGATAACCGTTATAGCGCGGTCCGTCGGCAGTTCGATGAGATCGGTGTCTAGTTTCACCGTTGCCTCGTCTGGTCCCGATTGGGCCAGTGATTGCGCGAAAATCCGGTACGCACTGAGGAGGTCTCGATCAGCCTCCGTAGGAAGAATGATTAACATCTTTTTTGAGCCCAGAGCCTGTGATATGGCTGGGGGGATTTCTTCACGGCTGAGCCTCCTGAATAGATCGAATTCGGGGTCAATGTCGAGTCTAAGCGGCTGTGCCGGAAGGGAGAGTTTCAGTTGCGCTATTTTACCGTCCATGCTGATCGTTGTCTGGAAAGCCTGCACCTGTCCCTTGAGCGTCACAGCAACAGGAATCCGCAGGTGATATGCGGCACCGGCCTGGACCTGTTCAATGGTAGCGGAGAGAGAGAATCCACTCCCTTCTGCAATTTCGGAAGTCTTGCCCAGTTTCAACTGCGGCGCTCCTGTCCAGTTCACCCACTGATTGAATTCCGGTTTCAGGTCTTTCCCGGAAACGGCTTCGAACGTTGACCTGATGTCCTCGAAGGCGGCGTAATGAAATTTGTACTTCCTGTAAAATTCTTGGAGCCCCTTCTTAAATACGGGATCTCCTAGTTTACTACGTAGCATGTGGAAAAACATGAGCGCCTTGCCATAGCCGATCGCTTCGGTGGATGGATCGTGTCTGAATCGGAATTGCGTAAGGGCGAAGTCCTTGCCGCCGCGCACATAATCGGCATATTTCTGCAGCGTATCAATGCGGAATTCGGTCCCACCGCCCTGCTGCTCACGCATGAGATGATCGGCAAGGTAGGCCGTGATCCCCTCGGACCAGTTACCTTTTTCGTAGACAGGATACACGCTGTTGCCCCACCAATTGTGCAGGATCTCGTGGGGATAGGAAGTGTTGATGATAAAGGGCAAGCGGATGACTGTGGGACCCAATAGCGTGAACGAGGGCATGCCGAAGCCGGTTTCCCAGAAATTTTCGACAAGAGCGAATTTCTTATAAGGGTAGGGGCCTATGAAACCGCTATACATCGAGATATAGCGTTCCGTTGCATTGAGGTACTTGTTTGCCAGGTCTTTGTCGGGTGAACGCAGAAAGACCATGGCCTGGAGCGGGCCAAACGACCTTGTATACTGGGTAAATATCGCAGCAGCCAGGTAGATGGATTCCTGCGGTTCCGGCGATTTCCAGCGCACGAGGGTGGAGAGCGTGCCCCGGTCATGATGGGTGCACTCGCCCTGACTGACGGCATCCCACGACCCCGGCAGCTTGACGTCAAGATCGAATGTCAACAGCGTTGATCCGAAGTCAGGGTACCAGCCCGAGGCGCCCGATAGGTAAACGCCCGAATCGGATATCGTGCCAGGTGTGTCCTGAAATCCCTGCGCCTGTATCCCGCTTTGTATCTCCAGGGGATGGTTTATGACCCCTGCATAGGAAATCGTAAACGAATGGAGTCCAGGAGGTAGTATGACCCGATAGGACTCGAGCGGCACAGCCTCATCTCTGTTTCCCTCCTTCACGATGCGAACAAGGGGTGAAGAGGAGGTCGGGTTCAAACCGCTGTGCAGAAGGAAGACGGCCTCCTGGGGGAAATCTCCGGGAAAGGTAACGGAGTCCACGACCGTGATCCGATGTGCGGTAGGGGCAAGAATGATGCTCAGGTCATGGTGGATCAATTCAGATGCGCCGAGAGAATGAGGCAAAAATGTAAGGAGAAAAAACAACGCAAGTATAATATATTTTATAATCATTGTTAATTGTCTCCTCAATGCGCAACTGCAGGCTTAGCCTGCGATCATAATAGTGAACATGTCATAGCGATACAGAGGTGAGAGGGAGCGCGCCCCTCGACATTTCTGGCTTCAGTGGACTGGTGTCGAGCTGGAGGGTGGTAGAGGCAAAGATGAACATATTTTTGGAGAAGAAAAACGAGTCAATGTGCGCCCGATGGTCTGTGCTGACCATGCGCTTGTCCGAACCGTCAACATTCATGTCCCGGATTTTGCCGGAGGTATATGCATTACGACGCGAATGGATAATGACCCTTTCCCCGTTCCATGAGAAAGAGGCTTTATCATGGTTGCTGTCAACGGTAAGCTGGATAACGTTCTTCATATAATGGTCGGTAATAGCGGGTTAAACCTGCCATGTGTCTTTCTTTTTGCGCTTGCGAAGCCCATTAGTAGGGCGATGCACGATATCGGGACCAAGTCCTTCATATTCGCTCCTTTGCTCTCAGGATGGTTTAATTATAATCACTGAACTGGGCGAAGTAAAGCATAATGACAGATAACGGTTTCAATGTTCATGTTCGACATGTTTGCCGAAAAAGTCGCGTTCCTGTTCTCCCGTCCGGATTTCCCTTTTTCCTGTGCCTCTTGGCGGAGAACACTTTGCAAGCCAATTAACAGCGGACAAGATTAAGATTCTGGGTGTTTCTTTGGGGCTGCGAAATCGCACGCGGCGCACCACTTGCATTTCCCGACCCTAAGGGCCCGTCTAAACGTCTTGGCTTCGCAGTCGACATGACGGAGGAACTGGAAAGACCGTGAAGCTGTGAGGCTGATTCGTCTTGGTGTGGCTATGGTGTTTAGCAGTCAGTTTAACTTGCAATTCTCTGTAGCTACAGGGTCACCGCATAGAGGGAAAAGTTTGAGAAACTGCAGGTTTCTCATGAGATAATCGTCTTCCTTTTTATAAATACTTCGCAGCTTGCTGCGGGGAGGTTTATTCCGCACATGACCGTTCCGGGCGAAAATGCCAATGAAGCGCCGATGAGAGTCCTAGGTATGGACCACCTGCAGGCCGAGAAGGAAGCCCTCATGTTCCTGGCCAGGATCGGTATCCTGAACAAGGAGGATGTTATTCAGCGATGCTTTCCGTGGGAGATCAGCTGTGTACCGCCATTGATCGTTCTTGTTCTAACGCGGCAGGCCATGCCGTTTGACGAACCCACAGCTTTGCCCCGGAGACTGCAGGAGAGAGCTTGTCGGCTAAACGGGAATGGGTTTTGTGAGAGGAAATGACTGCAATCATTTCGACACTCGCGATGAGCTGCGCTCGCAAGGTTGCCAATCGGGTCATCGTTCTTGCCGATTGAACGATTCTCGAATCGGGCCCGCCAGAAGAGCTTTTTACAAACCCCATGCAGGAACATAGATGATTATTCTGACCAGGGTGTTGAACCGGATATAAGAATCATTGGCGTTCATTTCGCACCATTATATTGGATATGCGTGATTTCTGACGATATGATATACTATTAAAATTGTTGGTGCCCGCGGCTTGAATACAGCGCTGCCGAAGAGGTTGATAAGTGAAAAAGATTCTCGTTTCCAATACGTTTAAATCGATGCTCAGGGAAATAAATTTCATGCAACGGACTGGCGTGAAGTTGTATAGTGCGACGAGCAACGATGAGTTTCTCTCGGTCCACCGGTCTGAAAAAGTGGATATTATCATTTACTCCCTTGATGCATCGGGGGCAAAACCAGAGGACCTTTTTGCAGAGATCAGGAAGGATGTGGAGCTTCGCAAGGTCTCCCTGATAATGACTTGTCATGATAAAACAGCTGATAAGGCTCGCGCGGAAAGGTGCAGTCCTAACGCGATTCTGACTCTGCCAGTGGATGTCCGGCGTCTAGTCGAAAAATTACAGCATTTTTTGAATATTCCCACCCGGGAATCGTATCGCGTTCTTCTGAGCGTGAGCATCAACGGTTACAGCAAGGACCAGGCTTTTTTCTGTCGCTCCGAGAACATCAGCGCAACGGGGCTTCTTCTAGAAACGGATCGAAGCCTGCAGGAAGGCGACCGGTTGACCTGCTCGTTCTTCCTTCCCAGATCTCAACAGATCACCGTTCCAGCTGAAGTAGTTAGGAAAATAGTTCAAGCCGACAAACCCGGACCGAAGCGGTACGGCGTTAGGTTTGGAAAAATGAATATCGAGACCAGAAATGCGATAGAATCTTTCGTTCAGAAGAAGTCACGGAAGTCTGCCTAAACAATTCAAATTTCCTCAATTCCCACTTTATCCACTCACAGGTAATTGGCGTTCTAATGCATCCTACATTGGTGCTGTGAATGGATGAAGGTTATACCCCTTTTCTTGACAGTCTGAAATGGCCGTGTTATAGTTAATACAGGATATAAATTATCCCGATAATGCCAAACTCTCCGCAAGGCGAGGGCGGAAAGTTACGGGTCTTCTTTGTGGATTAGGAAGATGGCTGAACTGCCGAAGGATTTAGAACGATTAAGGCAGTTCGGCCTTTTTTGTTAGACTGACCGGAGGAGGGGTATGAAAAGGCTCGGCTTACCGGTGGGTAGGTTTATTGTGTTGTGAGAGCAGTGAGCGGAATGCTGGGCCGAAGAGGTTTTGGGTGTGCAACTAGGGAGGAAGAACCGGCTGAAGAATAGAGGACGCGGAGGAACGGCTCCATACCGGCTTTCGCTCCTAATCCGATGCCGGTTTTTTTATTATTGGCGAGTGAAGTGCCTTTCAGCACACTAAAAGAAGAGGGGGAGGAGGCGATTGCCATGAATGATACGAGAAAAACGGGTATATCGAGCATTACTGGTAAAATCGTTGTGATCAGGCATGCAACTGACCGGGACCGGCTCATTATCGGTGATTATCTCATAAGCAATAATCCTGATACACGCACCGATGGTTCCGAAATCGCAGTTGCCTTGGAAAACGAGCGTATCATCGGGTTCGGTATTCTGAAAAAAGAACGCGAAGGAGGATGTATCTCTCTATTCGAGGACAGCAGGCGAAAGGGCATTGGTTCTCCGATCGCAAAGCACTTGATAAAATATTCAGGGCTGAAAAAAATGTATGCGGCTCGCAATGCCACCTATTTTACCCGGTCGAAACTCGCCCGAGGAAAACAGGCAAACATTTCACGTCCGAGCAAAAAGGGTTTCCTGTGCAGAGTACCTTTGATGGAACCATTGTCCATGGCGGTCTGATCAGCGTCGCGGCAAGATAAGGTGAGGGCAGATGATGGGCCGCGTATATGATTGTATTATTATCGGGGCGGGGCCAGGCGGGTTGCAAGCCTCAATTTACCTGGGCCGGTACAACCGCGATGTGCTGATTCTTGACCGCAGCGGTGGAAGAACATGGCATGCACGGCATATCGAAAACGTCCTGACGCATAGTGAAATATCAGGGAGTGAAATAATCGAAAGGGGCTTGGAACAGGCTCGGAGATTCAACGTACGTATCGAACGGAAACGCGTAATTTCGGTGCGGAAGGATGTTTTGTTCAACGTTACAACGGACAATGCCGAATCGTATGTCTCGCGCTATATCATTGTCTCATCAGGTGTTTATGACATTTTACCCCCAATTGAAAATATATTTCACTTCCTTGGCGTCAATTATTTTACCTGTGTTGACTGTGATGGCTATAAGACCACGAATAAGAAGATCGTGGTCATGGGGGACCATATCCAGTCAGTAAACATCGCGCTTGCCATGAAGCAGATGTTTACCAGGGATATTACCTTCATTCCTTATCGGCTGAGCCTTCCGGACGCGGCTGAGGTAGTGCTGAAGGAAGAAGGCATCAGGCTTGTTACGGACGAACCTGTGCGGATTATCGGAGAGGTGAATATGGAGGCTCTCGAACTGATGAGCGGCGAGCGGATATCCTGTGAAGCGATCATGGCTTCCTTTGGCATTAAACTGAACGATGAATTCCTCAGCCAGATAGCGTTGAAAAAGGATGCTGAGGGTTTTAAATACGTGGTCAACGCCTCCTACGAGTCATCCTTGCACGGACTCTATATCATAGGACCTCTCAATACCGGCGAAGACCAGGTCATTATCGCGGCAGGTGAGGGGGCGGTGGCTGCCATTAATATCAATAAAGGGCTTCTAGAGGAAAATTACATTAAAGAAGAAGCCTCTTCGAGAGGGGGAAACACCTGAAGGAAGGGGTACATCATCTTTCACGCTGGGGAGGTTCCACTTGGATTTATTGAGTCGGCAAACACAAAGGCAGGGAATGTTATACATCGTGATTATGGCTATCGGAATAATGACTATTTGGATTTGAAAATCATTCATGCACTCCCTGGCTGAATCGTTGCCATACATGGTCAAATTGACCATACTAACTCACCACCTTTGGAGAGCAAACACCATAGTACTGCAGCATCTGATACTCTTGTTGTTGCTGCTCCACGCCGTCTTGGCTCCCGCGTGCTATAATTTTAACAAATACTGCAAGCATGGGAGGAGACCATGCGTCGGAGCTTATATGAGAGCATTAACAATGAAGTCGAGCTGTACCGGCGTGCCCTTGTTTTTTTCGCAAAAGCCCGGGAATGGGAAGCATTCGAAAAGAAAGCAGGCATCCTGTTCGATTATCTGGAATCGACAGAACTGACGGTATTGGAACGAAAATTTTATTCCATGTTCTTCTTGATCCTCGCTGTTCTTGTCGCCATTGTTATCGTAGCTCTAAAAGCGGATGAACGCTTTCTTCCCATGATCATGCAGTATAAGGAATATGTTGCCTCGCTTGTTGCTTTTACAGGCTGTTACGAACTTTACTTCTACCTTAATTACCGCTTGTATGTTGAAGGCAAAATGTCGCGATACAAAAAGAGAAAGGAACAGTTTATCAGGAACATTGAAAACGACTTCAGGGAATTTACTATGGGATCCGGGAAAAAGGGGGAGAAGAATGGCCAATAGAATGCCTGTACTCTTCATCGGGCACGGCTCGCCAATGAACATCATTTTGGACAATAGCTACACGCGGAGTCTTTCGAGGTTGGCCGCGATACTGCCCAAGCCGAAGGCAATTATGGTGATCTCCGCGCACTGGCTTACGAAAGAGACGTCGGTAACCTGCATGGATAAGCCGAAAACCATCCATGATTTTTACGGCTTTCCCGATGAATTGTATGCGCAGCGCTATCCGAGTCCCGGAGCGCCGGATGAGGCGCGAGAGACCGTGGATCTTGTGAAAAAGATCAAGATCGCTTGCAGCAGCGAGTGGGGGCTGGATCACGCGTCCTGGGCTGTGCTCAAACATATCTATCCCAAAGCCGATGTCCCCGTATATGAGATGAGTCTTGCCTACTCTTACAATGAATGGCATCCTCAACCGCTTCGGGACCATTATGATCTCGCAAGAGAGCTCACCGAACTGCGGCATCGTGGCGTGCTAATCATCGGTAGCGGAAACATTGTTCACAATCTCGGCATGCTGGATGTTGAAAACATCGATGCCTTGACCTTCGACTGGGCGGGCGAATTTGACGAAATGATAAAAGAAAGCCTCATCAAGGGCAACCATGATGCCCTGTTGCGCTACCATGAGTTCGGACGATCGTCCTTCATGGCCGTGCCGACTCTTGACCATTATTTGCCCATGATTTATGCTGTCGCGCTCCAGGGGAAAAAAGAACCCCTCACGTTTATTCATGAGGGGTTTCAGTATGGGTCTATTTCGATGCGGTGTTTTAAGATTGGATGAACACGTATTATTATCTGCTTCTTCCCCTCGCAATCTTTTCTCGCATCGGCTGTATTTTCTAGCAGAGGACGGCGGTTGCTATAGATGATACAACGCAGGAATATCGGTAAATCCCTCGATCACGTCCTGCAAAAAATCCTCGGTGCTCCCTGACTGTCCTTCATCAGTCCTGCCGCCATTCTAACTTCATAAGAGCCATATTTTATTCCTCTCCTAACCTCTAATATGTTATACTCTTTTTATTATTCGGAGGGACACACTCCATGAAAACCATGCGAACAAAAAAGAACGACAACGTGCTCTACGGCTTAAGCCTGCTGACGGACCACGACATTTATCTATTTAAGGAAGGGAACCATTTCAAGCTTTACGAGAAGCTCGGCTCACACCTGTTGACTGTCGATGGAGTCGAAGGAGTTCTCTTCGCGGTCTGGGCGCCAAATGCGGCTAAGGTCTCGGTCATCGGCGATTTTAACGGATGGAACAAAGACAGTCACCTGCTGAGCATTCGTCATGATGGTTCGGGAATCTGGGAGGGGTTTATCCCTGGAATTGGGCAAGGGACGATCTATAAATATTTTATTCTCTCACGACAGCAGCACCACCAGGGAGAGAAAGGCGATCCATTTGCATTTTACTGGGAGGCGCCGCCGAGAACCGCGTCCGTAGTATGGGGACTGTCTTATGAGTGGAGCGACGGAGAGTGGATGAAGGGTCGTCAAGCTCGCAATTCGTTGCAATCCCCTTATTCAGTATACGAGCTTCATTTCGGCTCATGGCGTAGGATCCCCGAACAGGACAACCGATCGCTCTCCTATCGCGAAATGGCGGCATATCTTCCCGAATATATCAAGGACTCGGGTTTTACCCATGTGGAATTTATGCCTGTCATGGAACATCCCTTTTACGGTTCATGGGGCTATCAGATTACCGGTTTTTTTGCACCCTCGAGTAGATACGGAACACCACAGGATTTCATGCACCTAATCGAACGTCTACATCAGGAGGGTATCGGCGTGATCCTCGACTGGGTGCCATCTCACTTCCCCGGTGACGCGCACGGACTGGTATATTTCGACGGCACGCACCTCTACGAACACGAAGACCCGAAGCAGGGTTTTCAACCAGAATGGACGAGCCATATTTTCAATTACGGACGGTATGAGGTGCGCAATTTCCTGACCAGCAGCGCGCTCTTCTGGCTTGATCGGTATCATGCCGACGGGCTCCGGCTCGACGCGGTGGCATCCATGCTCTACCTCGACTACGCGCGAAAAGAAGGGGAGTGGATCCCGAACAAGTACGGCGGAAGGGAGAACCTCGATGCCATTGCATTTCTCCAGAGTCTGAACCGCGAGGTTTACCGTGCTTTCCCAGACGTGCAGACTATTGCGGAAGAGTCCACGGCCTGGCCTCTTGTATCGCGGCCCAGCCATGTGGGTGGGCTCGGCTTCGGCATGAAGTGGAACATGGGATGGATGCACGATACCCTCGATTATTTCACCAAGGACCCGATATTCCGCAAATATCATCACAACGACATCACCTTCAGCATCTGGTACGCGTTTTTCGAGAATTTTATGCTACCCTTGTCCCACGACGAGGTGGTCTACGGCAAAGGTTCACTCGCTGGCAAGATGCCAGGGAACGGCCTCCAGAAAATGGCGAACCTGCGGCTCTTGTTCGGCTACCAGTATACCCATCCTGGCAAGAAGCTTCTCTTTATGGGCGACGAGATCGGTCAGTGGGCCGAGTGGAACCATGAGCAGAGCGTAGAATGGCACCTGTTACAATACCAGTCGCATTACGGTCTCTGGCTATGGGTGCGAGACTTGAACAGACTTTACCGCAGCGATCCGGCGCTGTATGAACTTGACTTTGACAATGCGGGTTTCGAGTGGGTGGATTTCAGCGACCAAGAAGCGAGCGTTATCAGCTATCTCAGAAAGGGGCACTCGGGTCGCGATCCGGTGCTCGTAGTTTTCAATTTCACGCCAGTGGCGCGCATGAATTATCGCGTGGGAGCCCCGGAAGGCGGCTTCTGGAGAGAGTTATTGAACAGTGACGCCCGGGAATACGGTGGTGATGGGCTCGGAAACTTTGGTGGTCTCGAAGCGACGAACGTTCCATGTCATAACAGAAAATATTCTCTGATGATCACTATCCCGCCACTCGGAATGGTTGTGTTTAAGAGGTGAATCTGGTCAGTTCTTTTTGTGGGGACCGTATTTCTCTCATTGCTTCAAAAAAAGTCATTGTCTATTTCCTGATTTTCACTGCTCGCAACCGCACCCAAAGTCTTTTGTTAATGGCAGGAGAATTCCATCGACTTTCCCATGCGCTGATCAGAATCTGCTAAATATGTGCGCCAGTTATTATCCTACTTTGTCACCACAACAATCCCTGAGTCTGTGACGATGCATCCCCGCATTCGGTCGTTTTCAGGATCGAAACCGATGCTTATACCTTCGGGGATGAAGATATCTTCGTCGATTATTGCTTTTCTTATTTTGGCGTGACGGCCGATTTGTACGTTCTCAAAGAGAATGGAGTCCTCGACCACGGCGTAGCTGTGAACCTTGCAGGACGGCCCAAGAATCGACCGCCGCACGATCGAGCCGCTGGTGATGCAGCCGCCGCAGACGAGGGAATCTATGTTTTGACCGCGCCGCCCATCGTCGTCGAATACCGTTTTTGCTGGAGGGAGGTTGCCCTGGTTCGTCAGGATCGGCCAACTATAGTTATAAAGGTTCAGCTGCGGGCTGACACTGATGAGATCCATGTTCGCCTCATAATAGGAGTCAATGGTTCCGACATCTTTCCAGTAGCCCCGTTCGTTAGATTCCATGCCGGCTGGGCAATTGTCGAAAAAGCTGTACGCGAACACTTTGTTCTTCTCAGCCAGCATCATGGGTATCACGTGCTTGCCGAAATCGAGGTCCTCATGACTACGCTTGCCTTCCTTCAGGATGTCGATGAGTTTCTTCGCCGAGAAGATATAGTTGCCCGTTGAGGCAAAGCAGGTGTTCCTACCTGGTATGCGGGGAGGATTCTTGGGCTTTTCAACGAACGAGGTGACTCTCAGGTCTTCGTCCACACTTAGGACGCCGAAGCGCGTAGCATCGTCCGAGGAAACCTCAAGTGCGGCGATGGTGATGTCTGCCTTGCTCATCCTGTGGTATTCCATCATCTGTGATATGTCCATCTTGTATATATGGTCGCCCCCGAAGATGACTACGAAATCCGCGTCGGACGATTCAATGAATCTCAGGTTGTGATAGATGGCGTCAGCAGTGCCCGTGTACCACTGCTCGCCGATATTGTTCGTTTCCGGCGATATGGTATCGTAAAACTCGCCTAGCCCTACCCACCGGCCCCAGGATTCCTTGATGTGTTTGTTGAGTGAGTAGGCACGGTACTGGGTCAGGATATAGGCCCTCCGTATGCCAGAATTGAAGAGGTTACTCAGCACGAAGTCGACAATTTTGTATTTGCCTCCGAACGGGACCGACGGTTTGGGCCTGCCGATGGTAATCGGGCTGAGGCGCTCCCCTTTACCGCCGGCAAGGACCATGGCGATGGTATTCCGGGAGATGTTGGCTGTATTGTACATGCTATTAGTCCCTCCTAGCATTCGGTATGAATATCCATCGTATGGTGGAATGATAACAAGTGCGATGCTAACATTTATATTTTAACAAATTCTACTTGTTTTTGCTGAAGAACCGGGAGAACGGTGCTTTGGCCGGAAATACGTCAAGGCCGAAAACGCTCTTAAAAAAGGCCGGCTCGAATCTGCATGCCTGGGCGAGAGAGACGCACTATACAACAATCGATTGACAGGATTCACTTGATTGTGTTATCCTCCGCGCCGTAAAACTCCGTCCCTGACATGGATATAAGGCAATGAGTACGATACAACCAGATAAATATTTTTATAAAACAGTCCCGAAATACCTAGCAGCTCTGCTGCTGGGATGAAAAGGACATCCTGGCGAAACCAGGATAAGTCTCCGGCCTCTTTGTTGTGCTTTTCTAAGGTTTCAAGTTTCGAGCCCCGCAGCTCCTCTGCGGGGCAATTCACTCATCGGTGGCCACATGGACCGGATGTGCGAAGGCATGCTGGACGGTCTGTATCTGCCGCAGCTGCAGGGTTTGGATGCCGCCGTGGATGTGTATGTTGCGTTTAAACGATAACTGTATTCTCAGGTTCGTAAATTTTATCATGGAGGTCATACCCGTAGCTCTGCTATAGTGACCATAAAGCTTGGGATTCCAAGGGGGCGCTAAGCATCGCCTTGGTCACCTGTGAAGTTCAATGGGCTGCGGGTGAAAACGAAGGAAGCAAGTTTACTCCTAAGCTCTACGCCATTCTGCCCAGGGGCCATGATTGCCACGGAGTCAAGTGTGGGTGAAGACCACCTTCAGGCAGGGGCCGATGTAAATCTTAAGTTTTTGCCTTTTTGTATGCCCAAGGAGACCATGGCGTCATGGATTAGAAAAATAAGCGTTTTTTTGACTGAGCCATCGGATGGTGACCGTCGGGCGTATGATCAGAGATTAAAAGATTCACTCGATCTTGTCGGTCTGGAAATTCCCCTGACGGTCCTCAAGCGTCTGCCCGCCTTGGTCCGGCGCACCTCGCAGTTTTCGTGCATTGTGGGCAGCAGCGCAACAGGGTATCGCGTTATTGATATGGGCAGCGAGCGCTCTTATGCTATTGCTCTGGATCTGGGCACAACCAATCTTGTTGCCTTACTCTATGACAACATTGCCAACCGCGACATTTTGACCCGAAGTATTGAAAATCCGCAAATTGTCTTAGGCAACGACATACTGACACGAATGCAGCATGCCATGTCCAATCGCGGCGAGGAATTGTATCGGTTGCTCATCGATGGCGTCAATAGCCTGATCAAAACAGTCTGCAATGAGGCGGACATAAAATACAACGAAATACATGCCCTGTCCGTGGCAGGAAACACCGTCATGACTCATTTCTTCCTCGGCCTCGATATCAGTACCATTCCCGTTGACCCCTTTGTTCCCGTAGTGCGGACCCCGGGGTTTCTCAAGGCGGCAGAACTTTCTCTCGGCGTCAATCCGGAAGCCCTGGTCTATATATTTCCAAATGCCGGAAGCTATGTGGGTGGCGATATTACCTCCGGCATCGTGGCCTCGGGTATGCACCTGTCCGACGAGCCATCGATTCTTATTGACGTAGGCACAAACGTGGAAATTGTTATCGGAAACCGGGAGTGGATGATCGTCGGGGCGGGGGCTGCAGGTCCTGCTCTTGAAGAAGGAATCTCCCGGATCGGCAGACGGGCGCGGAAGGGAATTGTCTATGATGTCGAAATTAGCAATGGGAAAATCGCCTGCAAGACCTTCGACGAACAGGAGCCGGAAGGGATTTGTGGATCCGGCATGGTGAGCCTCCTCTATGAGTTGTACCGCGCTGGAATTGTCGACCAAAGCGGCACTCTTGTTGAGGGAACGCTGGTTCGGGAGATTGACGGACAACGGGTGTTCTCCCTAGCTAGCGGGAGAGGCGACGGGCTTGTCATAACCCAGGCCGAAATTCAGAACTTTATGATGTCCAAAGCGGCTATGTTCACCCTGCTACTAGTCTTAACACGGTCCGTCGGCATTTCATTCGGCGATATCAAGCAGGTCTTTATTGCAGGTGCTTTGGGGACTGGTATTAATCCGGTAAAGGCTGTGGGCATTGGCATGCTTCCAGCCTGGCCTCCGGAAATCGTCAAGCCCCTCGGAAACTCTTCTCTTCTTGGCGCAAGAATGCTCCTTGCCGACGTAGACATGGTGAAAACGAACGATGCTCTTGTTGACAAAATCACCTACAAGCACATGCACGATGATCCTGAATTCATGAAGGAGTTCCTCGGTGCGGTATTCATCCCCCACACTGATCCGAAACTCCTGAAGGCGGGATAATCGACTCAGCCACGATTCCCACGGACAAAATTCAAGCGCTCCCCCGACTGCTGAATGCGCTTTATATGTCACTTATGCTGAATGGCGAATCTTATCGCGCTCCTCTATGTATGCTGTTTTCCCCGCATCGATGGCGGTTTTGACCGCCCCTTTGCTCTTATCATACAGATCTTTGCTCTTCTCGATCGTGGATGTAATCTTTTCACGGGAATCTGTGGCTATATCCCTTATATCTTTTCGTAATTCCTTCCCCGATTTTGGCGCCAGTAAGAGTGCAACACCAGCCCCGATCACTCCCCCTACTAAAAACGGAACCAGCACGGAACCTTCTTTTTTTTCATTTACGATGTCTTCTTTCATGGTGATCCCTCCTTTGATGACTGCAGATTTTTAACCAATGTTACAACCCCTGTCTTGATGCCGGCTTTTAATCCGGCAAAATTCGCTTCGGCTGCGGGGCCGAATTCTTCCTGGAGATATCCGTATAGTCCCCGTACGCCTTTGTCCAGGCTGGCAACTATATGCGAGATATGCCTCACCTCTTCCGTTATCGTGCCGACGTCGTCCGTTATCTTACGGGCATTTTCGAGCGTTCCTCTGAGCTCTATCAGCGTGCTATTTATATTGTTTTCCGTGCGCTTGATGAATTCTTCCAAGGTCATGCTCATCCGTTTCAGGCTCACCGAGGAAACTATTGAGAATGACGCATAAACAATGAACGATACGACGCCGATGCCTAAAATTATTTCTAACATGATCGCGCTCCTTGCACTAAGTATAGCACAGGCTTTTTTTAATTTAAGGATATATTGATTTCGTAAATATAGGTTCGACACGCTGTATGTAGTAATCACTGCGCCGAAATTGTCCTTAGATAAATTGTTGATTGCAGATGCAACTTTAGTCGTATTATCATTTTTCCCCAACGAGTTCGTGGCACACGAGCATACTTGGCGTGGAGCAGCATGAAATCATTCATTCTCCCCGAACGCCAAGGTGGTCGGGCATGTTGTTTTTTCCTGTGTGCTATGGTATGGTGCAGAACATTTGACGGCAATCATCAAGTACGATAGAAAGTATTCGACGTGAAAAAAGCCGATATAAAAAAAACTGGCGGACTCTCGAGGCGTTTGCATTTTCCGGAAGATGAGAAAAGACTGATCTGGCTGCCTATGCTTCTCGACGCCTATGCTATAGCGGACACTGGAATATCAGTCGCCATCAGGGACGAGGAAAAAAAACATAAGAAAAAATTAGCATGCGGAAAAGGATGCGGGAATTGCTGTGTTCATCAGAAAGATCTGCCGCTTTATCCCCACGAACTGGTGGGCATCTACTGGTATGTATCCGAAAAGATGACGTCGCCGGAAAGGAACATTTTAAGGGACCGGATGGATAAGCACAAAGCCGGGTCGGATTGCCCTTTTCTAATAGACGAATCCTGCTCGATTCATCCTGTCCGTCCAGTCGGCTGCAGGCAGTTCAACGTTTTCGTCACTCCCTGCTATCCGGGTGAAGATCCCTATTATACGCGGCGGAACGATGTTCTCGATCCGATCACAGATTATACAGAGCGTGTTTTTACCGCGGTGATACCTTTCTATAATTTGAAAAAGGAAAGGGATCTCTCGGCAACAATCAGGCTTATCCGAAGTCAGATCATGAATATCCAAACATTTAATTGGAAAAAACTGGTTTCGATAATGGACGATACAAGTTTGAGCAAGTCAAGATAAAAAGGGCTCATCCCGGATCGGTGTTTAAGGTTGCTCTTATTTTTTGCGCACCCGCGCTGGTTTCGGAATTACCTTATCCCGGAAGAGGGGCAGCTGTTTTGCTATCAGCAAAACTGTCAGAAGGACGGCAACTGGGTAAAAGGTAAGCAGATTTCGATAGAAAACAGTTCCGAGGGTAAAGTGATAGTTGTAAAAGCTCGTGAACATGTAGAGCATGATGAAGAACATTTCATAGCACACCACAACTACGAAGAGGTGCAGGATCTCATTGCTGGGTTTTCCTCCGAGCACGACAAGGATCGGGAGCAGGGCAAAAAAGAGATTGAAATTTTGGAGGGAAAATACCTTCATGATGACGGACCCAATGATCTCAGGATGGAACACCAGTTCTAGTTTGATGAATTCCGCGCCCAGCCCGAGTGCATGGGAAAATTTAAACGCGTACCAGGGTGCAACCAGGAGCAGGGGAGCGAACAGGGATGCCAGGTGCCGCCACTTCTGGGAACGCATTTCGTAAGAACGCCATATCCAGACAGCAGCGGAAAGCAGCAGTGGTGCGACGAAAAACAGCGATTCGTCCTTGGTGAAAAGGGCTTCGGCGGAGAAGAGCGCGACGAGGGGCAAGTAAACCCACTTTCCCCGCATTGTATACAGGAAGCATGCCGATGCGAGAAAAAGATAAACGCTTAGGGGCATATCACTGTAGACTTCCACAGAGTGATAGGACAGGAGTGGAGAACTGAGAAACATAACAAGAAGTCCCAAGGCCGCTAGCCGATTGAGCTCCCTAGCTGCGATGACATATAGATAGCCAGCCAGAGCAAGAAGGTAGACGGGGCTCCAGAATTTGGCCAGCACCTCGTCAAAGCCTCCTGTCCACATGCTCAGCCATACCTGCATCAACGGGTTATGGAGAGGATAGGACGTGATTCGCAAGACCGCTCCTCGCGCGAAAAAATCCTGCGCTGGTCCGTCAAGCAGCAGGCTTTTCATGGAGTAGAAAAGTTTTGCCCCCACTGACCAGTTTGCCCAGGCATCCCATCCATAGATTGGACGAAATCCCGTTTCAAAAAAAATGGAAAGGAGTTTAATCCCTGCCCACAGCGCCAGCAGAACCATCGCGGTTTTCTTGGTTCGCGACAGGTCTCGTGATGCCAACTCGTCCCAGAGTCCGAAGCGGAGCGGCGGAGCGAGCGGTATTTTTTTCCAGACGACCGAGGCGCATAGCAGCACGATCTCCAACGCGAGAGGAGGCAGAGTATAACGCATCGTCAGGGGAACGCGGAGCAGCCCGAGAATGAACATCTGCATGGTGAGCATGCCCGCACCGAGGGGATAGGCAAGGCACATACGTTCGAACAGGCCGGCATCGCGATCATTGCGGAGCATCAAGGAGAGAACAAAGTACCCGAGCATCGACGGAAGCAGAAGGGCCAATAAGATCATGACTGCTTCCTCTTGAGAATGTAAGCATTGCTCGCAGGCACGAACACCGGCTCGACAGGCGAGATTTTGACGCTGCCTCTCGAGAACGTGCGGGTGACCTCGTCATAATGGGCTTCCGGGTCCGCAAGAACGACGATATAGTCTGATTTCTCACGTTTGCGCAAAGGGAGCAGAAAATACTCCTCCCGCAATCCTACATACTGATTTGCTGAAAAAAGCATGTAATCGCTGGGGATTATTTTCCGGGCTTCCAACGCAAAAGCGTAGATCCCGTCTTCCATTTTTAAGAGCTTTTCATCCGTATCAAGCCCGGCATAAGTTTGCCCATCGTTCATGAGCCACCCGCTCCAGCCGATATCGGCATGGATGGCGTAAACGATGCCTGCGGAAAAAAATGTGACTATGAACGCTTTGTTCAGCGCTGAGACAAGACTGGATTTTTTCATCAGGAAAACACCAGCAGCAATAAGCAGAATGACGGCCATCAGTATGTAGATTAGCAAGATGAAAGATGGCGGGAGATTGACCGAATTGATGGTGCTTCCGGTGATGGGCTGGGTTGTGAAGATGTCCTGAAAATCAAAATTCATGGTCACGATAGTACCACAAATAGGCGCAGAATAAAAGATTTTTGTCCATATGTGTAGAGCATTACTTATTCGTCCCAGCAATTTTCTTGAAAAACCCCTGTATGGTGTGGATAAAATCTTCCCTTGTAAGATCGCTGTGGTAAGACCTTACGATGCTATCTCGTTGGTAGCGGAACCTTTCGTAGCCGGTCTGCCTGGCCTGCTCTATAACTACCCAGTCTTCACTTCTGGAAAATGAAGCGTAGGCCTCCTTAAGTTCGGGAAAGAGAATCCTTCGGAAGCCCTCCGTGAGCGCGAAGGACAGGCCTAGTGCACCGCGGTCGCGGTTCTCGATGATCTTTTTGAATGGTCCGTGGTCGGACGTATCGGCGATAAGATCCTTCACCGCCCGTAGGTAATGTTCCAACTGCCGGTCTCCTGATGAAAGGGCGATGATTTCTTTCCATTCCGGGATTGCTTCTGCGGCCTCTCCGATCTCGTGTGCAAGTAGTATTTCGGAGTATCTGTCCGCCATTTGCTCCAGGCGTTGTTCAAATGTTATGTCAATAATCTGGCGGTTCGTAAAACCGTATTCCAGAAACGCGTCTTTCAGAATCGTTGCGTGCCGCGTGTTTAACTCTGAATGCTTGTAGAGGAGAAGGATTGTTAGCGGTTCGAGGCGGAGAAAAACGGTTTTTTCTTGGAGCATGCCAGGAGCACTGAAGAGGTCCCTAACGAGTTCCCGCCCCGAGGTATAAACCGTCAGACCGGAGACTTCCCGCAGAGCACGCAGTTCCGCCAGAAAAAAGGTGGGCTTGAGATACATGCCGTAGCCCGCACCATAGACGAGCCCTTCTCGGGCGAGTTTCTCATTGATTGCCGCGACATCGAAAGGATCATGATTAGTCCCATTAATGGTCAGACTTCGGAATCCCTCTTTTTCCAGTTCAGGCCACTTCGACTCTTTTGCCTCAATCCACAGTCCGATTTTTTCATGCGAGATTTCAGACCATGGTTTTAATCCCATCTCGGAGCGATACAGGTCGCGGTACCGCATGAGTAGGCCGCAGACCGAAAAATATCCCCAAAATTGCGAGTCGGAAACGTCACAGTTGAACTTTATATTAGCAAGAAGTTCAGAATCCATATGACATATTACCATCTCAGGATTGTTAAGTCCACCTCTGCGAGTGCTGCTTCACTGTACGGGAGCGCCTTTTCAGAACTCACGGTTTTCGCCAGAATCCAGCCATGTCGTCGTCCAAGCTTCGTGACGAAGTACAATATTTGATCAACTGTTGGATGCTATGAGCAGCCTAAACATGGGAACAGTAACGCTTGATCCAAAGTAAGGCAAATTTGTCATGGCTCAATCCGTCAAGCTGAGCTTTTTTGGGGGGTATTGTGCTAATGCCCACGTTCCCTGCAGAAGGCTCTTTCGGCTTTTTCTGTTTCACTGGTCCCGGCCAAAAAGTCCTTGCAACTGCTGAAAAAATAAACTATAATTCTCAAATCTCCTTTCAGGCAGGTTTTTAACCGAGATGCCCAACCAGAAAATTAAGGAATTTCGTAAAAAGATTGATGAGATTGATAATAAGCTGGTCGATTTACTCAATGAACGTGCTCGCATTGTAATAGAAGTCGGCAACGTCAAGAAAATCGCGAAGCTGGATTTTCATTCTCCGTCCAGGGAACAGGAAATACTTGAGCGCCTTACTGCGTTGAACACCGGCCCGTTCCCGCAGGATACACTCAGGGCCGTTTATCATGAGATACTCTCCTCATCGCTTTCCTTGGAACGACCGATTAAAGTTGCTTATCTCGGCCCGCGTGCAACCTTTACGCACCAGGCTGGCATGCAGCAGTTCGGTTATGCGGCCCAGTACGTGCCCACGGAGAGTATTAGGGACATTTTTCGCGAGGTGGAACGGGGCCGTGCCGATTTCGGTGTTGTTCCCATAGAAAACTCGACCGAAGGCGTAGTCAACTATACCCTCGACATGTTCATAGATTCGGATCTCAAAATTTACGCTGAGATAATGCTTGAAGTGTCGCAGAATCTAATGAACAAATCAGGTCGGAGCGAGGACATTAAAAAAATTTACACCCATCCCCAGGTACCTGGCCAGTGCCGTCAGTGGATCGAAAAAAACCTGTCGGGCATACCCATCATGGACGCGCCCAGCACGGCGAGGGCCGCCGAAATGGCAGTAGATGATCCCATGATCGGGGCCATCGCGAGCGAAATGGCCTCCATGCTTTATGGGCTTCAGATAGTGGCTCGCCGGATTGAGGATAACCAGAATAATTTCACCCGTTTTCTGGTCATTGCCCTGAAGTCGCCGGGGAAAACAGGGCGTGACAAAACCTCGATCATGTTCTCCATCAAGGACCGCGTCGGCGCGTTATACAATATGCTTGCTCCTTTCGCGAAAAAAGGTATCAACTTGAACCGCCTTGATGCGCGGCCATCGGGCAGGAAGGTCTGGGATTACGTGTTCTTTCTCGACATGGAAGGTCATATCGAGGACGAGAATGTTGAAGCCGCGATCGAGAAGCTCAGAATCGATTGCATGTTCCTGAAGGTTCTCGGTTCCTATCCCCGGTGCCAAGTAAAGCATTAGGCAGCAAGTAAACAAGATATTGGGAATACTGGAGGGGTCCGGAGAATCCGCTTTGCTTCATTAATTTTGCTTGAGAGGTTTTATCATGGTCAGTGTATCAGACAACATTAAGAATATCATCCCTTATGTTCCGGGAAAGCCGATTGAGGAGCTTGAGCGTGAACTCGGCATTAGCGGAAGCATCAAGCTGGCTTCGAATGAGAACCCCCTCGGTCCATCGCCCAAGGCAACGGCGGCGATCAAGAAAATTGTCGAAAAACTGAACCGGTATCCTGATGGCAGCGGTTTCTATCTGTCGCAGTCCCTTGCGGCGAAATACAACGTTGAACTGTCCCAGGTCATTCTCGGAAACGGCTCAAATGAGCTGATCGAGCTGGTGGTGCGCACCTTTGTTCAGCCTGGAGACGAGGTCGTTTCGGCTGACCCGTCCTTCGTGGTCTATAAAATAATCACCCAAGCCGCTGGCGGGACGAATGTAATCGTACCGTGCAAGGATATGCGCCATGATCTCGATGCCATGGCGGAGTGCATCACGGTCAGGACGAAAATCGTGTTTATTGCCAACCCGAACAATCCGACAGGCACCATGAACACTAAAGCCGAGATGAGCCGGTTTCTGGAACGTGTGCCCGCCCATGTGATCGTGGCTGTCGATGAGGCATACTTCGAGTATGTGACCCATGCCGATTACCCTGATTCACTGGATTACCTGAAGGACGGTAAGAACATCCTGGCACTGAGGACTTTCTCCAAAATTTACGGGCTCGCGGGGTTGCGCATCGGCTATGGCATCACAACTGCGGAGATTGGGGAACTGCTGAACAAAGTGAGACAACCCTTTAACACCAATTCGCTGGCACAGGTGGCCGCGCTCGCAGCACTTGCGGACCGGAAGCACGTTGAGAAATCGATCGCCATTAACAATGAAGGGAAGCAATATCTATATCAATCTTTCGGACAGCTCGGCCTCTCCTTTATCCCTACAGAGACGAATTTTATTCTCTTTGAAACAGCGCTGGATGCAAAGGATGTTTATACGGCCCTTCTGAAACAGGGCGTGATCATCCGGCAGATGGGCGGGAAAAGGCTCAGGGTTACTATAGGGCTTCCGGAAGAGAATAAACGGTTTGTAGCGGAGTTGGAGAAGGTTGTAAAAGCATAGCAGAGGATAAAGCGCTTACACGATGTGCCTGGTGCATTGCACGAGGCAGTTCAAGAAAGGATTATCGTGATCTTCGTTGTGAAACCGGACGCGACCGAGGAGCAGATAGACCACATCATAAAAAAGATCAAAGACCGTGGTTTGCAAGCTCATGTGTCGAAAGGGACGGAGCGGACCATCATTGGCGCTATCGGCGACGAGTCGATTCTCCAGAGTATGCCGCTTGAGGCAATACCGGGCGTGGAGAAAGTGCTACCCATACTGAAGCCCTTCAAGCTGGCGAGTTTAGAATTTAGGAGGGAAAAAACGGTTGTCAGGGTGGGCGGCCATGAGATTGGGGGCAAGCGGATTGCGGTCATGGCCGGTCCCTGCGCTGTGGAGAGCAAGGCGCTGCTGATCGAGATTGCGAAGGAAGTCAAAAACGCCGGCGCAAATTTTCTCCGAGGTGGCGCGTTCAAACCCCGGACCTCGCCCTACGCTTTTCAGGGTCTTGAAGAGGAGGGTCTCCAGTATCTTGCCGAAGCCCGGGATTGCTCCGGGTTGCCGGTCGTGACGGAAGTCATGGACCCTCGGGATATCGAACTGATCGCCAAATATGCCGACGTGCTCCAGATTGGGGCTCGAAACATGCAGAATTTCCGGCTGCTCAAGGAAGTGGGGTTGTACAAGAAGCCAGTCCTCCTGAAACGCGGGATATCCGCGACGATCAAGGAATGGCTCATGTCCGCTGAATATATCATGTCCGGAGGTAATCACGACGTCATCCTCTGTGAGCGCGGCATCCGCACCTACGAAACAGCAACGCGAAACACACTTGACCTTTCGGCCGTGCCGGTACTCAAACAAATGACGCACCTTCCCGTCATCGTGGATCCGAGCCATGCCGTCGGCAAGTGGGACCTTGTGGCCCCTATGGCAAAAGCTGCAGTCGCCGCCGGCGCCGATGGGCTCATCATCGAGGTGCATTCAAACCCGGAAGAGGCGCTTTGCGATGGCGAACAATCGCTGAAGCCGAAAAGTTTCAAGCAGCTCATGAATGAATTGAAGCCGATTGCTGCTGCGCTGGGAAGGGAAATCTAGAATTCGGAAGATGGCAGGCAGAAGGCAAGTTTGTTGCCTGCTTGCTCGCGGTTTTATCTTGGTCTTTATCCGTATGAGGAAAAGATTCGTACATTATGATTTATTTTAATAATGTCACCATTATCGGTGTTGGTCTTATTGGGGGGTCGCTGGCTAGGGTCTTAAGGTCCAAGAATATTGCCGGCTGCATTACCGGTGCAGGCAGGAGCAAAAGCACGCTTGAACAGGCGCTCAAGCTCGGTGTGATCGACTCTATATGCCAGGGTTCGACGGCTGCTGTCAAGGATGCTGATCTTGTGGTTCTCGCTTCACCGGTCGGAACGTTCGAGAAGATTGTGCAGGAGATCGGACCCTATCTGAAGGCAGGCGCCATACTGACCGATGTCGGGAGCGTCAAAGGTGCTTTGATCAAAAGCATGGAAACCGCCATGCCTTGCGGTTCTCATTATGTCCCTGCCCATCCCATAGCAGGCAGGGAACGGTCCGGGGTCGCGGAATCCACAGAAACGCTTTTCCAAGGTCGCCGGTGTGTGCTGACCCCCACGGCCCGAACCGACGGGAAAGCGCTCAGTGCCGTGTGTGAGATGTGGAAAGCCGCAGGAGCGGACATAACCGTTATGGATGCGGACCTGCATGACCTGATATTTGCGGCCGTGAGCCATCTTCCCCATATTGCCGCTTTTGCCATGATGTCCACTGTTGCGGAATTGAATACGGGCACAGAAGATTACCTGCAATTCTCCGGAGCCGGATTCAAAGATTTTACGCGTATCGCCGCTAGTTCACCGGAAATGTGGAAGGACATTTGTCTCTTGAATAGAGATAACCTTGTCCAGATGCTCGACCGTTACTTGTTTTCCTTGAACCGGTTCAAATATGAGATTATGTCCAGAGATGCGAAACGGCTGGAAATAGACCTTACCAGGTCGAGCAACGTGAGGAGAGGGATGGAGTAATGGTGGATCTGGTGCTGAAGCCCTCCCGCGGTCTCCGGGGTGAAATCGTTCTGCCTGGCGATAAATCCCTCTCGCATCGGTCAGTGATTTTATCATCTATCGCTGAAGGAGATACAGTCATTAACGGTTTCCTTACCGGCGAAGATACGATCAACACGGCTAGGGCCATGCAAGCCATGGGTATCACGATTGAAGGGATGGGCACAAGCCGCCTTGTCGTCCATGGGAAAGGCCTAGACGGCCTTTCGGAGCCGTCCGGGGTTATTGATCTAGGCAACTCCGGAACGGGCATGCGGCTACTGGCAGGCCTTCTTTCAGGCCAGAGTTTTTTTTCCGTTCTGACCGGCGATCAATATCTGCGGAAGCGTCCCATGGCAAGGATCGTCGAACCGCTGCGCCGCATGGGCGCCGCTATCGACGGCCGTTCCGGAGGGCAGAGCGCGCCGCTTGCGATCCGCGGAGGCGGCCGGAAGACACAGTCCATTGAGTTTATCGCTCCTGTTGCGAGCGCGCAGGTGAAGTCGGCGGTGCTGCTTGCCGGCCTGTACGCAGGTGGGGAGACGTCAGTGAACGAACCGTCAAAATCCCGTGACCACACCGAGCGTATGCTGCGTTTTTTCGGTGCGGGATTGAAGGAAGAGGGAACGATCGTTACGCTTCGTGGGCGCCAGACACTAAGTCCGCATGGTCCGATCGATATACCGTCCGATATTTCATCGGCCGCGTTTTTCCTTGTTGCAGCGTGCATTGTGCCTGGATCGGACCTTACGATTAAGAACGTGGGAGTGAATCCAACGCGCATCGGCATCATCGAAATCCTGGCAGCAATGGGGGCCGATATCTCTCTCGAGAATCCGCGCGAGCAGGCTGGCGAACCGGTGGCGGACCTCAGAGTGCACTACCGGAAGCTGCGGGCAGTTGAGATCGCGGGGACCCTTATCCCGCGAGCCATAGACGAAATTCCCGTTTTGGCCGTCGCCGCATCTTACGCCGAAGGCACAAGCATCGTCAAGGATGCCTCCGAACTTCGAGTGAAGGAATCGGACCGCATTGCGACTATGGTTGCCGAACTGAAAAAAATGGGGGCGCAGGTGGTCGAGCGTCCCGATGGGATGGAAATTACGGGCAGGGAAACGCTTGATGGCGCAATTTGCGAAAGCCATGGGGACCATCGCATTGCCATGTCCATGGCAGTGGCCGGGCTTGCCGCGCAGGGTGAAACGGTTGTTCGCGATGCCGAATGGATCGAGACATCCTTTCCCGGCTTTGAGCGATTATTGCGGCAGGTAATGTAGGGATAAGCCAGGTATGAAGAGAAATCAACGCTCATGAGCAACGAACAGGATATGAAGAAAAAAGGACCGGTAATAGCGATAGATGGGCCTTCGGGGGCCGGTAAAAGCACGACGGCGCGACTTCTTGCCGAACGTCTTGGCTATGTATATATTGATACCGGCGCGATGTATCGTGCAGTTGGCTGGAAAGCGAAGCGGGAAGACATTGAACCGGCCGATGAAGAGAAGATGGCTGACTTGTGTCGGCGTACCGAGGTTACGATAAAGCAGATTGGCAAGAACCCGGTATTTTTCGTGGATGGACATGATGTAACTGGCGAAATCAGAACTCCCGAAATGGGGATGATGGCTTCAGCGGTGTCGAAATCGCCTTCAGTCCGTGCCCGTCTTCTCAAGCTCCAGCGCGATTTGGGTAGAGACGGCGAGGTGGTAATGGATGGCAGAGACATCGGCACCATCGTGTTTCCCGATGCGGATGCTAAATTTTTTCTGGATGCGAGCTTAGAGGAGCGTGGACGCCGCCGGTATCTCGAGCTTAAGGCAAAAGGCCTGGATGTGGATCTCGCGCAAGTCATCCAGGAGATCCGAGACCGCGACAGCCAGGACAGCAGACGCTTGATCGCTCCGCTGCGGCGGGCGGATGATGCCGTGCTGATAGATTCGACGGCGATGGATGTTAATGCCGTTCTGGATAAGATACTGTCTGAAATAGCGAAAGTGAAGTGACCAGGCATGAAAGTGTATTTAGCTGATAAGGCGGGATTCTGCTTCGGTGTGAAGCGGGCCATCAATACGGCGTTCGAGGCTGCAGGCAAGGGTCGGGTGTATTGCTTCGGCCCGCTTATCCACAACCCCCAGGAAGTGGAGCGTCTACGGCAGGTAGGCATCAAGACGGTCGACGATTTTTCCGATTTGCATGCAGGCGATTATCTCATCATAAGATCTCATGGCGTTCCTCCCCACGTGCTTAGTCGGGCTCGCGATAAAGGTCTGACAATCATAGATCTTACGTGCCCTTTCGTCGGCAAGGCACAGCGCCATGCTGAAGTCCTGAGTGCTGATGGATATCAGGTGGTCGTTGTTGGTGAAAAAAAGCACCCAGAAGTACAAAGTATAATTGGATATGCAGGGCCAAACGCGGTCGTTGTGGAAAAGGCTGAAGACGTCGATGCTTTGAAGCTTCAGCCCCGATTGGGGATGGTAGCACAAACTACTCAATCATATAGTAATTTTTCGGAAATTGTGCTAAAATTATTGCGTCTTTCTAAAGAATTAAAGGTTTTCAATACAATTTGCAACTCAACCAAGGAGCGGCAGGAAGCAGCCCGGGTACTGGCCAGCCAAGTGGACGTCATGCTGGTTGTCGGTGGACGTAACAGTGCGAATACAAGCCGGCTGGCCTCATTGTGTAGTAAAGAAGGAAAGCCGACCCATCATATTGAACAGGCTGAAGAAATCCAGCCTGAGTGGTTGAATGGCGTTAAATCGGTAGGTGTTACCGCGGGAGCTTCCACACCCGATTGGATAGTGAATGGTGTTCTTGAAACATTGAAAAAGCTGGGATAGGTGCAGGCAGTCTAAGTAGATTTTGGTTCTTGAATTATTATTTTGAAACTGGCAGCTCGGCGCAAAGCACGCCTGGTTTGTTGTATTGAATCCGATTTGAAGATCGGTAAGTGTCTGTTGATGACAGGGATGTAAGCGTTTGGTGTATTAGTGTTGGAGGATAGGGCCTCCAGCGAAGTTTACTTTCAGGAGGTAGGAACGTTTCATGGGTGATAAACAAGAAGATATCGAGAACGAAGAGAGCAGTACCGCAGGAGGACAGGAAACGGAGTTTGAAAAACTTTACAGCCAGTCTTTAAAGCGTTTTAAGTCCGGTACCTTGGTGCGGGGGAGGGTATTGCAGATTCGATCCGGCGTCGTTATGCTGGATCTCGGATACAAATCGGATGGTATTATCCCGGTTGAGCAGTTCACGGAAGAGGAGTTGAAGGTGCTCAAACCCGGCAATGAACTTGAGGTCCTGATTGAACAAGCCGAGGATACGAACGGAAATATCATGCTCTCCCGTGATAAGGCGAAAAAGCTGCAGGTTTGGGATGATTTGAACCGCGCCTACGAAACCGGCATCCCGATAAAGGGGAAAGTGCTTGCTTCCATCAAGGGCGGGTTGTCAGTGGACATCGGTGGTGTGGTCGCGTTCTTGCCAGGATCGCAGGTTGATATCAAGCCTGTTCATAACCTCGTGCATCTGGTCGGCCAGTCGTTGGACATGAAAATTATCAAGATGAACTCTGGTCGCGGCAATATCGTCCTTTCCCGCAGGGCCATCCTGGAGAAACAGTTAAACCAGAGGAAGGAAGAAACGCTTGCCACTCTCGCCGAGGGGCAAATCGTGAGCGGGATTGTTAAAAATATTACAGATTACGGTGCATTTATAGATCTTGGTGGCATCGACGGCCTCATGCACATTACCGATATTTCCTGGGGGAGGATCAACCATCCCTCAGATGCATTCAAAGTTGGCGATAAAATCGATGTCGTGGTGCTTAAATATGACCGGGAAAAGCAGAAAGTGTCTCTCGGGTTGAAACAGAAGGCGCAGGACCCTTGGCTTTCGGCTGCTGAAAGATATCCTGCTGGCAGTAAAGTGCGCGGCAAGGTGGTGAGCTTGACCGATTATGGAGCTTTTGTCGAACTCGACCACGGTGTTGAAGGTCTGGTTCACGTATCCGAAATGTCTTGGACCCAGAAGATTAAACATCCTTCCAAAATTGTTGCTGTCGGCGATATGATCGATGTTCAGGTGTTGTCCGTAGATCCCTCGGGCAAGCGTATCTCCCTCGGCATGAAACAGATATCGCCAAACCCCTGGCAGACCATAGGCGAGCGGTATCCCGTCGGGACCGAAATTGAGGGCAAGGTCAAGACTATTACTGATTTCGGAGCTTTCATTGGCATTGAGGAGGGTATCGATGGCCTTGTCCATATCTCCGATCTGTCCTGGACGAGGCATGTCAAACATCCTTCTGAAGTGCTGAAAAAAGGCCAGAAGACCAAAGCCGTGATTCTCGCGCTCGACCCTGCGAAGGAGCGGATATCGCTGGGAATCAAGCAGTTGTCTCCGGATCCTTGGGACAAAGCGATTCCGGAGAGGTATAAGGTCGGTCAGGATGAGAACGTGAAAGTAACGAAAAAGGCCGATTTCGGGATGTTTGTAGAGTTGGTGCACGGCATCGAAGGACTGATTCCCATGTCAGAAGTTCCGAAGGACTCATCCGAGATCAAAGAAGGAGATGAAGTAACTGCACGCGTCATTAAGGTGGACAAAGGCGACCGTAAAATAGCGCTGTCCATCAAAGCCCATCTTAAAGGTCAGGATCGTTCCACTCTAAGGGAGTACATGAACCAGCAGGAAAAACCCGACACGACCATAGGCGCTTTGCTGAAGGAACGGAGCTGATTTGTAATGAAACGGAATCCTATTCTGATAGTATTGGTAACAGCCGTTGTGTTGGGTTTACTGTTTGTCATTGCCGTCTCTCTGGCATCGTTTCTCTCGGTAAGCAGACTGAATGCCGTGTCTCTGTCTGGAGGAGGAGGCGTAGCGCTTGTTAAAATCGAAGGACTTCTCGTTTCTTCCGAGAATATCGTGAATGAGCTGAAAGACTATACGGAGGATGGCTCCATTAAAGCTATTGTTCTCCGGATTGACAGTCCCGGTGGAGGGGTCGTTCCGTCACAAGAAATTTTCAATGCCGTTAAACGCGCGAAAAAAGAAGGCAAGAAAGTGGTCGTGTCCATGGGCTCTGTGGCAGCATCAGGCGGCTATTATATCGCCGTTGCCGCAGACAAGATCGTGGCCAATCCGGGAACTCTTACCGGCAGCATTGGTGTCAAAATGGAATTCGCCAACGTCGAGAAGCTCCTGGACAAAGTCGGCGTAAAAGGCATGGTTATAAAGGCGGGTCAGTATAAGGATATTGGGTCTCCTTTCCGTGAAATGACTGAGCCGGAAAAGAAGCTGCTGCAGGATGTTATCGATGACGTTCACAGCCAGTTTATTGAGGCCGTTTCCGAAGGCCGGGGGATTCCGAAAGCGGAAGTGACCGCCATTGCTGACGGCCGCATCTTCACCGGACGTCAGGCGCTTTCCTTGAAGCTTGTTGATCAAATAGGAGACCTTGAGGACACCATCAACCTCGCGGGTGAGCTTGCCGGGATCAAAGGGAAACCGAATATCGTGGAGAAAAAGAAGAAAATTCCTTTTCTCGATTATCTAAAGGAAGAATCTGAAGCCTGGATAAGTGAAGTACTCGTCAACGGAGTCAATAGGAGCACCGTATCACTGCAGTATCGGTAATGTACTGAAGGCCGGGAAGTGAAAGCCGGATAACGCGGTGAATCATTCATCAGCTAGTCATCTGTTCAGCGCATGCACTGTTGTTTGGATCCTGTAGTGAGAACTCTGAACATTGAACTGGCACTCTATCGTTCTTTTAGGAGGGTATTGCATGACGAAGGCGGAGTTGGTGGATAAAATAGCCGAAAAGAAGCCTGGTTTGACAAGGAAGCAAGTTGAAGTTGTCGTGAATACTGTGCTTGACGGAATTAAAGACGCTCTTTCCAGGGAAGACAAGGTCGAGATTCGGGGATTCGGAAGTTTCCGAATTCGTTTCCGCCGAGCTAAGGAAGGCAGGAACCCCAAGACCGGCGAGACCGTTCAGGTTCCTCCAAAAAAAGTTCCGTTCTTCAAGGCTGGAAAGGAAATGCGGGAAATGGTGGATGGAAAAGCATAACTTTCCGCGTCAAGTATTTATTTTGATGATTCCTTTCTGAATCGCGAACTTGATCAATCCGTCCGCGCGAGTATCCTCAGTCTTTTTTCGAAGTCCGTATGGTGGACGATGACCGTTTTGACGATGATGTTGAGCATATTTATCGTATCCACGTGCTTATACCTCATCTGCTACGATCGTGGTCTCCCTGTTTTCCCGCGAGCAGACATGCTGCGACAACTCCGTTGCTATTGTCGAGTAGAATGATCCTCGTACGATCGCCCTTGATCTCCGCTATTATGTTTTTCCCCGAGTCTTTCTTGCGTCACGTTTCTGCGTTGCGCGATTCCAATGTATAGCCGAGCATCGGTACCATTTCCTTGGAAAGAAAAATCTAGCCGATAGAACCATCGGGATATGGAACAGATGTTGACAGGCACGACACCACATATTTTGATGGCGAGCCGCCTGCTGTTGTTAAAAAAGCGTCCCGATCTGGAACAGCAGAAAGGACAAATGATCATTAGTATACTACTCTCAACAAAGACGATTGAACACGCTAACGGCACTGAAATCCAAAAAATGACTGTTGGCGGTAATGCATTAGTTGATAACGGTCAAGACATCGTGGAGATTTTATGTTCATGAATTCATGGACTCCTATATTTTACTTGATATCAGCATGGGTACAGGGAAAGGTTTTTAACCGCATCAGCATTAGGCGAAATCGTCTTTACCCCTTGCATGCTGCCGTATTAAATAGTAGCGATTCCACGATTTTGTGACCATTTTTTGTGTCCACGTTGTCCTGAACTTTGTCAAGTAGTAAATAACGATGTCTGGATATGTGAGACTGCTGTTGCAGTAGGCAGTTTTGTGTTATCGTCCGGGGTAGGGGCCGCGTGAGCAAATCCTTCTCGTACGGATCTGTGCGGGGATGTCTGGGACCGGATGTTCTGCCGCGATCAAGATATAGTCTGTTTGTTACCACAAAAAGACTTCGTGAATGCTCCCGCAACCAAAGATAAGGCTATTGATTGGGGCTTCCAACAAGAAGATTCCCAGAGGATTGTCTGTCTCTTGGAAGAAGCAGTGTCACTTGCTTCGCGATATTCGGACGAAGCAAAATGTAATTACCAATTGTATCCGCAGCGTGCGAGTCTGCGTGTTCCTTGGCGCCGCAGCGCGGACAGAAAAATGTTTCCCCATTGCGCATACTGGCATCGACCAGGGAATGGACGGTACAGCAAGAGGATGTGTGGTAGCTTGGGATAACTATCTCCGGGATACCATCCCATTGCAGTTTATCCGACGCTCTTCGTATATACTGTCCTTTTGAACCGTTATTGATCATCTTGTTAAAGGTTCGGCCCTTGTAGCCTGGATTGTTTTTCTCCCTGGCAAGGATAGAAAGATCTTCCCGTACGATTGCCGCATGGTACTTCCTTGCAAGAATTGCTTCCTGGTTGGACAGGTACCCGAACCACGATTTTTTAACCCCCGCGATTTTCTTATAGAGGGACAAGCGTTTTTTCTTCATCTCGACGAGGTGATGAAGCAGCCGGAAGAACTTTTTATGGATATGCCGTATATAGGGGTCACCAAGATCCTGTCCCTCGGCAAATTGCTCCCGTTCGTCCAGCCCCAGGTATCCACAAATGATGCCTTTAAGCTTGTTCAGATTATTGTAGCCGGTGTCTATCTGCGACTTCAGCTTTTCGATACGTTTGCAGGAATCATTGATGTTCCGGAGAAAACCGCGGCCGTTGAAGCGGATGCGTTCCACGACGTTGTCATTGGGATGGCTGTAATTTTTCAGATACTCGAGAGCCTCTCCCCGGGTAAACTCGCTGATCCGCTTAAGTTTCTTCTCATCGATCTGATCATCTATCCTTATCACGGAAAGGCTGGCGGTATTGACCATGCCAAAGTCACGCCCGATGATATGCGTAAGAGTGCCGATATCGGCCGTCCCGGCCGGCTTGGAAATGATTGCCCGGACCAGGACCGAATCAGGGTTAATGACCAGGGAAAGCGAGGATACCGACGAAAGCTTGTCAAATCGTTTGAGCGTCCGTGCGGACATGACCACCGGTATCCGAACAGGTTTCCCGTGCGGAGCCGGGTTGGATATTTCGAGAAAATGATAATATTTGCGGTTCGTTCTGTCTACCAGAAGCCTGGCGATATTGTCCATCCGGGCCACAGGGTCCGAGTCGTTCCGGATGACCCGGTAATCCAGGTTGATCTGGCAGGCAAAACGGTCGTCACTGCCGAAGACGGGCTTGAGGCTTGCCGTATTTCGCAAGGCACTCCCTGTGAATGGCGCGGACGATCATTGCTTCATTTCCGGTGAGCCCCTTGCTGCTTTTCCGTATGACAACCTGCCTGACCAAGTCGATGGTCTTCCCGTATCCGTAATTTTTTATAAAACAGTCCTGAAATACCCAGCAGCTTGCTGCTGGGATGAAAAGGACATCCTGGCGAAGCCAGGATAAGTCTTCAGCTTCTTTGTTGTGCTTTTTTAAGGTTTCAAGTTCCGATGCCCCGCAGCTTGCTGCGGGGTAATTCACTTTACGTTCAAGAGATTCAAGGATACTTGCTGTAACCTTGTCCTGGATCGTTTCAGGAATGCTCAGGTACTGCCTTTTTGCGGGGTCCTTTTCCTCTGTTTTTGCGGCACAGTTTAGAAGCCTGCCGTAAAGACGCTTGAAGTATTTTTGTTCCACTTGGGCGATGGCGGGAGGGACGGCGAGACGCGCTTTTTCCACATATGCTTTGTTGAAACCAATCTCCATGTTTTTCTGGAGAGCGGTCAGAACAGCATGGATGTCCTCGCCGTTTCTTGTGCTTGCGAGAGGTTCGGGAAGGAACGCCGCATCCACAAACGAATTCGCAGCGGCAAGAAACTTTCTGCGAATAACCAGGAGATCGCCCATCTTGCCGGCCGTCAGCATGCCAGTGTCCAGCGTGGTTTTTCCGCTGGGAATGGAGCGCCTGAACACATTTTTATCCCCTTTGCCGTAGGCCATTAATTTCCTTGCCCTTCAAGGTATTTTTGTATGACTTCAAGCGGCGCTCCGCCAGCGGTAACAACAAAGTAGCTTGCCGCCCAAAACTTTTCCTTCCACAATTTTTCTTTGATGCCGGGAAATTCTTTTTTGAGCAAACGGGATGTAACGGTTTTCAGGGAATTGATAAGACGGCACAAATTGAATTCCGGCGGAGCGGACAACAGGATATGTATATGGTCAGGTTCACCGTTTGCTTCCACGATTTTTGCCTTGAAATCCGTGGCGATATCTCCTGCTATTTCCAAACACCGGCGAAGTACGGGTTCCGTAAGCACCTTTCTGCGATATGCAACCACTAGAACCAAGTGGTAGTTCAGACTAAAAACACTATGATGTTAGTAAGTTAATTCCATTCAACCAAACATAGCATCCTCTGATGGAAATGTCAACTGTTTTTCAATCGACTTCCCAATTCATCCCGCAACCAATACGTAGTTTGGATGGGGTGTTCTTGGACAGATGATAAATAAATAGGCGTAAAAGATGAATCATGGTGAAACGGGAGGACATTTGCCTTATAATAGTTCATCGGCGCGCTTAAGAGATTGACGGGGCGAGCAAGGGAGGCCGAACATAACTGAATATTTTGACGTTCTAGACTGTAGGGGTAAGAAAACCGGGGAAATCATTCCGCGCGATGAGGCGCACCGAAACGGCACATGGCATGGAGCCTTTCATTGTCTCCTCTTCTCCCAGCGCGGCGGTCGGGCTTATGGCCTGTTCCAGAAGCGGTCCCTGTCTAAAAAAATTGCACCGGGAAAGTTTGACGTAAGCGTGGGCGGTCATTATTCAGCAGGGGAGGATGCAGCAGTCGCCGGGCCACGGGAGATACAAGAAGAGCTCGGTATTGACGTTCGTTTCAGCGACCTTCTGTCCGTTGGTCGTAGGATCCTTATTTATTGTTTTACCCCTGGTTTAATGGAGTATGAATTCCAGGACGTGTTTCTATTGCATCACGACATTCAGCCGAAGCAGTTCACGCTTCAGCGTGAGGAACTTGATGGAACAATTGAGTTGGACGTGGAGCAGGGCATAGAACTGTTCTCGGGCAAAATACTCCGCGCCCAAGTCCATTTTACAAAAACTGGTGGCGATACGGTCCCGATTTCAATTACGGTTGATGACTTCGTACCCTGCCTCGATAACTACTATTTGAAATTACTCCTGCTCGTACGGCGATATATGAATGCTGATCGGGAACATTTGCTGATCTGAATTTGACTTTTATTCCGGTTGCGTTAACATCCTCTAAGACCTGCCTAAATATCTCGAATCGGGCTCTGTGGCTGTTAAGAGTCATTACTGATTCCATTCGCAGATGCGGTAGAGAGTTTGCCATATTTAAAAGAGCCTCCTACGCGGAACACTAAACTGGAATTATCCTCTTCTCCGACTTGACTCTCAGTGATATTCGAGTAAACTTGTATTATATTGTGTCTATCCGGAAACTTGCGACAAGGAGGGTGGGGGGGGCAATATCGCGGCAGTGAATGCTCCGCGTGAGCATTGTTTTTCCCCTCACAAACAGCATGAAGCTAACGTGGCTTATCGTCGGGCTGCTTGTTGTCCTGGTCGCTGGTCTTGCCATCGCAGCGTTCATGTACATTCTGCCGCTTGATCTCCGGGACCCCTCTCCGATTCAGCCGATCTCCTTCAGTCATAAGAAGCATGCCGGCGACAACGCCATTCCTTGTCTATTTTGTCATCGTTATGCCCCGAAGTCCACGGTTGCCGGCATTCCTGCAGTCGCGGATTGCCGTGCCTGCCACCTGTACATAGCTCAGAACGCTCCTGAAATCAAAAAGCTGATGACCTTTTGGGAAAATAAACAGCCAATCCCCTGGGTTAGAGTCTACGGAGTACCGGACTTCGTCTATTTCCCGCACATGATGCACATACGGGCCGGACTCGTCTGTGGAACCTGTCACGGTAACGTCGCTGCCATGGAACGGATTTCCCGGAGTATCAAAATAAAAATGGGTTGGTGCCTGAATTGCCATCGCCAGCATAAGGCTAGCATCGATTGCTGGACCTGTCATAAATGAGGGAGCTCGAATGGATCGCAGAACTTTTTTGCAGTTTGGCAGCATAACAGCAGCCGGCGCTCTTTTAGCGGGGTGCAAGTCCGCGAACGAGAAACTGATCCCTTACCTTATTCCGCCGGACGAGGGGGTGATTCCGGGGAGAGCCGAGTATTATGCCAGCAGCTGCCGATTTTGCGCGGCTGGATGTGGCATACTGGTCCGTGTGTCCGAGGGGCGGGCAAAAAAAATCGAGGGGAACCCTCTCCACCCGGTCAATAAGGGGAAACTGTGCGCCAGGGGGCAGGCCATTCTGCAGGAGTTATACCATCCTGACCGGATAACTCAACCGCTTATGCGGATAGGGGCACGCGGGTCTGGAAAATTCAAGAACATTTCCTGGGAGGAAGGACTGACCGTCCTAACCAGCAGTTTGAAGACCCTGAAGCAGGAAAATGCGGCTGGGGGCCTGGCGTTTCTGACACCGCAGTTCCGTGGCACCCTTGCGGAGCTGACAACGCGTTTCATGCGTTCCTTCGGTTCACTTCATCATATCTCCTACGAACTGCTTGGTCCTGACTGGCTGCGTGCGGCAGACCTTCGGAGTTTCGGGCAGGCAAACCTCCCCTTTTACGACATTGCTGAGACCCACTATCTGCTCAGTTTTGGTGCTGATATTGTGGAAAGCCACTTGTCTCCTGTGCATTACGGCTATGCTTTCGGCAGGATGCGCCAGGAGCGGGACACGGTCCGCGGTCATCTCACTTATGTAGGTGGTCGCATGTCGCTGACGGCAGCATCAGCCGATCGATGGATGCCTGCTCGTCCCGGTAGCGAGGGAGCGTTGGCGCTCGGCATGGCCCGGCTCATCCTAGCAGAATCCCTTTACGACAGAGCTGCACTTGATGCAAACGGACTCCATGTGGAGGCACTGCTGAGGGATCTCAACGCGTACGATCTGCCCCGAGTGGCGGAACAGACAGGTCTATCGCAAACAGCCATCGCCGAGGTGGGCCGCGAGTTCGCTATGACTCGCCCTGCGCTTGCCATAGCAGGGGAGGCCGTCGCCTTCCAAAGCAACGGTCCTGAGTCAATCCGCGCTGTCCAAATGCTCAATGTGCTCGTGGGAAACCTGAACAGGCCCGGTGGAATTTATCCGGACACCGGGTCACTTGACGGCCCCACGAATTCCTTTGACGATCTCATTTCTTTCGTGGGGAAAATGCGCGGGAACCAGATCCGGACAGCTCTGATCTATGGTGACCCAGTACATACTATTCCACCATCCACAGGCTTCCAGGCCGCGCTGGACAAGGTTCCGTTTCTTGTAAGCTTCTCCTCGCTTCTCGACGACACGGCCCTGATGGCCGACCTGGTCCTGCCGGACCATGCTACACTGGAGAGTTGGGGAGACGTAGTCCCAGTGGCCGGCACGCGAGAAGAGGTTTATGGACTTATGCAGCCCGTGGTGACGCCCGTTTTCGACACGCGCCAGTTCCCCGAAGTGTTGATGACGGCGGCGAATGAATTGGGCGGGGATATGAAGGCGGCATTTCCCTACCCATCCTATTTAGAAATGCTGCGGGCTGATGTGAAAAAGCGCGTCGGTGTTTCAAACAGCATGGATTTCGAAGCGACGTGGGTGGACTTGCTTCGCAAGGGGGGAATCTTCAAATCGAACCTTGGCCAGACAAGAGATTTTAAGTGGTCAAGAAGCACGAAAATTCCCGAACCTGCAAAACCCCGGTTTGCAGGGAGTGAAAAGGAATTTCCGCTCCATCTGTTGGTATATCCCTCCACAGCCTTTTTTGACGGTCGGGGCGCTTCGCTTCCTTGGCTGCAGCAGCTTCCTGACCCGATGACTACCGTTGTCTGGGGCAGCTGGGTCGAGATTAACCCAAAGACCGCTGCCGAGCTTGGGATTAACTTTGGTGACTTCGTCGAGGTGACTTCACCCCAAGCCTCCCTGCGCGTGCCAGCGGTCATCTATCCCGGCATTCGCCCCGACATCGTCGCTATGCCGTTGGGGCAGGGGCACCGCGATATGGGACGCTATGCCAGGGGACGAGGAGCGAACTGCCTTACGTTGTTGGCAACAGCCATTGAAGGTTCTGCGCCTCAGCCGGCGTGGAATGCCACGCGCGTGCGCGTGACCCGGATTTCGGAGAAGGGGGAACTGGTGACTGCGGGTAATCCGCAGGGGAGCTATCGGAGCGACTTGATAGAGATATAAGACTCAGTATAAGGCCGGAAGGATTCCATAACATGGAAAAAATGACGAGCCCCTATAAGTGGGGTATGGTAATCGACCTCGACCGATGCACCGGCTGCGGTGCCTGCGTGGTTGCGTGCCAGGCAGAAAATAATGTTGCTATCTGCGAGAAAAAGGAGATTGCCGAGGGTCGCAACATGCACTGGCTTCGCATCGAGCGATTCTGGGTGGGAGAGTACCCTGACGTGCGGGTGCGCTTCTTGCCCGTACTCTGCCAGCATTGTCATGACGCCCCCTGCGAGCCGGTATGTCCGGTCTATGCCAGCTACCACAACCCTGACGGCTTGAACGGCCAAGTCTATAATCGCTGCGTGGGAACCCGCTACTGCGGCAACAACTGCCCCTATGCCGTGAGAGTCTTTAATTTCCATGATCATGAGCATGCCTGGCCCTCCCCGCTCAATAACCAGCTCTCCCCGGACATCACTGTACGCAGTCGCGGGGTAATGGAAAAATGCTCCTTCTGCATCCAGCGCATTCGTCGGGCCAAGGAAGAGGCAGAGGGAGAGGGACGGCTGATCAAAGACGGAGAAGTCCAGTCGGCATGCGTTCAGACGTGCCCGACCGAGGCATTGGTCTTCGGCAATATGTCCGACCCGCAGAGCCGTGTCTCTCGGCTGTCCCGAAGCCCCCGGCGTTTCCGGCTGCTAGAAAATCTGGGTACGCATCCGTCGATCTATTATCTTAAGGGAGGAGGACGCGAGCATGTCTGAATCGTCAGGACAGCCGTTGAGGGATACCGCTCCGGAAATGAAAAGCGCAACGCAGATGAACGACGAAATGCTTTCCTCGATGCGTACACCTACCTGGCGCTGGTACGGGCTCGCATTCTTCCTCGGTGCGGTAGTTGCCTGGGGCCTTTACGCCTTTACGTATCAGGTGACGACCGACCTCAGCGTGACCGGTCTGGACCGCCCGGTCATGTGGGGGATCTACATCGTCAACTTTGTATTCTGGGTGGGCCTTTCCCATTCAGGGACCATGGTATCCGCGATCCTGCGGCTCTCTCAGGCAAACTGGCGCAGGCCGATCCTGCGCGCTGCCGAAGCAATGACTGTTTTCACCATTACCGTCGCTGGCCTCTTCCCAATCATTCATCTGGGCCGCAATTGGGTTGTCTATTATTTCATCCCTTATCCCAATCAACGGGGGTTGTGGCCCAATTTCCGCTCGCCACTTCTGTGGGATATGACGGCGATAACGACCTATATTATCGGAAGTAGTCTCTTCCTTTATCTTGGGATGATGCCCGACCTGGCTGTTGTCCGCGACCGGGCAAGCGGCTGGCGCCGGAAACTCTATGGAGTACTGGCCATGGGGTGGCGGGGAACCTCCCGCGAGTGGGTGATATTCCGCCAGGCCTCCACTCTGATGGCCGCGCTGATCATTCCGGTAGCCGTGTCGGTGCACTCCATTGTGGCCTGGGATTTCGCCGTAACTCTTGTACCTGGCTGGCACAGCACGATATTCCCTCCTTACTTCGTCATTGGGGCAATACTCTCCGGCGTGGCAGCGGTCATAACCCTCATGATCGTAATCCGGCGGGTCTTCCACCTCGAGGATTACCTCACACCGCTGCACTTCGACAACATGGGGAAGCTGCTTCTGGTTATCTCGCTGCTCTGGGCTTACGCCTATTTTGTAGAGGTGCAGACGACTTGGTATGGACATGAACCGATCGAATGGGAGGTCTTCAGTTTCATGTCGGGGAAATATACCGTCGCGCTGCTTTTCATGATTTTCGGCAATGCGATACTGCCGATCACGGCACTCTGCTTCAAGAAGTTGCGCCGATCAATCGGAATGATGCTGGTGATTACTCTTTTGATCAACGTCGCCATGTTCATAGAACGTTTCCTGATCATTGTGCCTTCACTGTCCCATAAGAACATGCCGTTTATCTGGGGAACCTACTTTCCCAGCTGGGTGGAGTTATCCATCACCGCCGCAGCCTTTGCCGGTTTCGCTCTGATGTACACCTTCTTCGCGAAGCTCTTTCCGATGGTCGCACTGACAGATGTGCGGGAGCTCGAAGTACGCCAGACTCAGGTAACGCTTGGCCGCGCTAAATTGCCGGCAATAGCTGGAAAGGAGTAGACCCATGGAAACCCTCGGGATTTTCAGGGACGTCGAGACTGCGAGCACTGCAGTGAAAACCCTCATTAAAGCTGGATACCCTGAATCAGAAATTATCTCGCTGACATCGACAGCATATCCCGATGGTGTGCTTGTGAAGACCGACCAGCATACCCGGTTTCGCTGGCTCTCACTGGCTGGAGGCATCTGTGGCGCGATAGCCGGCTTCCTCCTGGCAGCCGGTACAGCCTATCTTTATCCGGTGCAGACCGGAGATAAACCGATCATCGCATTTTTCCCCACCGGAATCATTACTTACGAACTCACCATGCTTTTTGCCATCCTCGGAGCGATGGTAGGGATGTTCCTAGAAATGAGACTTCCCCCGCTAAAAGCGCGCCCCTATGACCCGGCCATTGCCGAGGGGTACATTGGCATCAGCGTGTCCATCACCCTCGGAGACCGCAAAAACCGGGTGGAGTCCATCATGAAAGAAGCTGGCGCCCTCCGCACAACTTCAGAGGATACGCAATGAAGAAATCTTTATCCTTATTCGTCGTTCTAGCGGCCGCACCCTTGCTGATGGCTGCAATCTGGATGGACAATCAGCAAACATATAAGCCGTATGAAGCACCGGTACTTTATCCGCCTACCGGTTCTGTGCCCATTTCCGGAAAAGAGCTTGTTTCGCAAGAGTCAGAGTTGCGAAATGCCATTGCTCCCACAGCAGCATCCGTGGCTCAAGGCAAGACGCTTTTTGAAATCAACTGTCAAATATGCCACGGCCAAACTTCGGCGGAACGCGGACCGGTCGGGAAGAAACTTGTTCCGCCGCCGCCCGGCCTCGACCATGACATGGTGCATGGTTTGAGCGACTCAACTATTTTCAAAGTAATCACCTTCGGATTTGGCCGCATGCCTGCTTTCAAGGACAAACTTCTGCCGGAAGAGCGGTGGAACTTGGTTAATTTCCTGAGGACCCGCAAATAAAAACTTCATGACCGCATCTGACTCGTTGTGCATCCTGTTCTCCGAACCATAAATGGGACATTCATCTTATGCCTTACTCCTACGACGTCATAATAATCGGTACAGGGCCTGCGGGAATATTTGCTGCCCTCGAACTTGTCAAGAAGGACAACCTCAAAGTTCTGATGATCGAAAAGGGCAGCGACCTTGAGCATCGGGCCTGCCCCATGGTCGAATCGTCCGGCCCCTGCATGCAGTGTGGGCTTTGCAGCATCCTCTGCGGCTGGGGTGGCGCAGGTGCATATAGCGACGGCAAACTCACACTCACCTCGGACTTCGGGGGCAGGCTCAAGGAATATCTCACTTCGGAAGAGCTTTTATCATCAATCGAATACGTTGATTCAATTTACCGTTCCTTCGGTGCCGGAGGCGATGTGCACGGTGAAAACAGCGAAGCAGTGTCACAACTCAAGAAAAAGGCGGCAGGGTACAATCTCGAACTCATCCCGGCGCGAATCAGGCATATTGGCACAGACCTTTGCAGGGAGGTGTTGAAGAATCTCAAGGACGAGTTGAGCGGGAAGGTGGATTTTATTTTCAACCATGCAGTGCAACAAATCATGACGAATGCTGGCACGGTTTCGGGTGTAATCACTGACGACGGTAACCGATATGAAGCAAAATATGTCGTTGTGGCTGCTGGCAGAGAAGGGTCGGCCTGGCTTTCTCAGGAGGCAAAACGGCTCAATCTTTCGCTCCAGAAGAATCCTGTGGACATAGGAGTGCGTGTTGAGTTGAAAGCATCGATCATGAAAGAGATCACAGATATTGCCTACGAGGGGAAGTTTATTTACTATTCAAGGCGTTTTCGCGACCGGGTGCGGACATTCTGCATGAATCCTTATGGCGAGGTCGTGAAGGAAGTCAGCGAAGGCATAGGCAGCGTGAACGGCCATAGCTACAAGAATCAGAAAACGGAGAATACAAATTTCGCTCTTCTGGTGAGCACGGATTTCACAGAACCCTTTAACGATCCTATATCGTATGGTAAATATATTGCTGGTCTCGCGAATCTCCTGGGCAAGGGAGTAATTGTCCAACGGCTTGGAGATTTAAAAATGGGAAGGAGGTCTACGCCTGAAAGGATAGCCGAAGGATCAGTCAGCCCTACTTTGAAGGACGCGACACCGGGTGACCTGAGTTTTGTATTGCCATACAGGCATCTGCATAATATTACTGAAATGCTCGAAGCACTTGATAATGTTGCGCCAGGTGTTAATTCCGGGGACACGTTGCTTTATGGTGTTGAGGTGAAGTTTTATTCAGTGAAGCTCAAGCTGACTTCTAGCCTTGAGACAGAAGTGAAGAACCTCTATGCAATCGGTGATGGCGTTGGGGTCACGCGGGGACTGATTCAGGCTTCCATCTCCGGGGTGATGGCTGGGAGAGAGGTTTTGAGAAAACGATAATAGGGCATCATTACACTAAAAACAGCGCGTTTCTGCTTTTGACATCATTCGTGCTAGTCTGGAACCATTTTTATTTTCTGAAGAGTGTACAACAACTTGATTTCGGACAATCCGGGATAAAGCCTTTCTTCGAATCATTACCATTCAACAGAAAGCCGCAAGGGACGCCTGCCTGATCTGCGCGTCGGTCTGTTCCTTTTCTCTCAAATTATTAAGAAACTGCACAGAACTTTTTTATTACTCCGACAGCATTTGTGGTAGAAATCTAAATAATAACGAAGCCTTTTTTTGTTGAACAATGTGCCGTGCATTCCTCAAGCCCAAGGACGAAGCGCCAGGAGGAGGCTAAACGGACCGATTTGCGTCACCGTTGCAGATTTTCGATGCCAGAGGCCCAATAGCAATATTCTCTCCCTAAGAACACGTTTAATTATGTGATAAATTTTATTTTATAATAGTATGACGCGGAATTAAATTTTCAGGGCTTCTCCGTTAGAAAATAGAATGAGAAACACCCACAATGGTTAGTTGCGATCGGCTAATTTATCATGCCACGCTCTCAAGACCTCAGTATTACATGTATTGGAATCACGCCCGGTCTTTATATCCAACCACCGCTACATTCGCGCAAGCGATTTAGTGAGGGGAGAGTTCATATCCTTTGCTGCCTATTCAAGTATGTGATATCTACAAGACCGTTCCTTCTATCCCTTATAATTCCGATTGTATTCTCACTACCATTGGGGGCATTTTCTACTTTTTTCGTATGATATCGCCAAGCGTTTTGCACTAGATTCCGAACTTTCAGGTTTGCTGGCCGGCAAGATAAGAACATTAATGTCAACGTTCTCCTCTCGTTGCTTTTCCCCGGGATTGATTGTATAATATCCTTCGTATTGAGAACATCGCTGCAGGAAAGGAATTCATGTTAGAACGCATTCAGAAAATTATATCAGCCGCGGGCATTACGTCGCGCCGTGCCGCGGAGCAGCTCATATCCGAAGGCAGGGTGCGTTTAAACGGCCAAGTGGTGACGGAACTGGGCACCAAGGCCGACGCCGCGAAAGATCATATCAAGGTCGATGGAAAGCTCATCAACCCCCGGCAGCCTCTGACATATGTCATGCTAAATAAACCCGCGGGTTTTGTTACTACCATGGCCGACCCCGAGAAAAGACCGACGGTGCTCAGTCTGCTAAAAGGTATCAAGATCCGCGTCTATCCCGTAGGACGCTTGGATTACAACACGGAAGGGTTGCTACTGCTCACGAATGACGGCAACTTTGCTCACCTCATCACCCATCCCAAACATGAGTTTCCCAAGACCTACCGGGCAAAGGTCAAGGGCGTTCTCGACGACCGTCAGATCAGCGAGCTCGAGAATGGGATTCACCTGGATGACGGGATGACGGCTCCGGCGAAGCTCAAAAAACTCAGCAAAGAAGAAGCGAACTCATGGCTGGAGATCACAATCCATGAGGGAAGAAAGCGCCAGGTTCGGCGCATGTTTGATCGCGTAGGCCATTCGGTTATCAAACTGAAGCGGATCAGGACTGGCAATCTGATGCTCGGTGATCTGCCCGAAGGAGCGTTTCGCTATCTGACTCCCGCAGAGGTTAATGCGTTGAAAGAACTTGCTGTGAAAGAAAAGAAGGTGGAAGTCAGAAGCTCGAAGCTGGGGGCAAAAAAGCAGCACAGAGACGATAGGCAGAGCATGCCGAAGGAGAAATCCAGCGTGCGGACGGATCAGGTGACAGACATCGTCCGCAGGCCAGAGGAAAGAAAGCCACGGCCTGGAGAAGTGTTTGCGAAGCCCGGCTGGGGTTCGAAACAGGAAGGTCGACGACAGGTCCGGATGGATAGGATCCCGGGGCAGGGAGCCAGTGGAAGAGGTCCGAGGCGGTCTCCGAGGGAGGAAGGACATAAACGAGCGCCGGGAATCACTGGCGGCCAGTTTCAGGACCGGGTGGCCGCAAAGCCGAACTCGGCTGGCTCGAAGAAAGCCGGAGCTCCGAACCAGAGGCAGCAGCGGACCTTCGAAAGGTCCGGCGCAGAGAAGTCACCGGACGCCAGGAGACGCAGATCCCAGTCTTCGGGAACCAGGCCTCGGCGGCCGACAAGATCGTGAGCAAAAAAAGCAATCAATACCCGATAAAATTATTTCATCCGCGGCGAGGAAAAAGAACATGGAATATCTTCGTGCCAAGGTCATTATCCATGGCATGGTGCAGGGAGTGTTTTTTCGCGCGAGTACGAGGGACGAGGCCATCCGGGTCGGCTTAGGAGGCTGGGTCCGAAATCTTCCCGACGGCACTGTACAGGCGGTCTTCGAAGGGGAGAAGAAAAAAGTCGAGGCGATCATCAGCTGGTGCCACAAGGGACCGCCGGGAGCGCAGGTGGAAAATGTGGAAATTTTCTGGGAGCCTTACCGGCGAGAGTTTAATCACTTTGAGATCCGCTATGGTTATATCGATTAGTTGCCTCTTTCCCGGATATTCACTAACTATTCTTCCTTAGTGTGGGCACGCAAGGCCGAAAAACAGTTGAGATAAAACCTCGCCGGATCAGCGTCCACGGTTTTTCCCGTGGTGGCTAACAACGATCTTTGCTGCAGCAAAAGTGGGTGGGCTTGGCGCAATTGCAGTCGACGTCTGGAAGACAAGGCAAAGACTGCTGGCACGGGCTTTAGCACCTGCGTATTATCCTTTCCTTCTGTTCGTTGTTTTTTTACTTAAGAAGTTTTTTTTGAACGCCGGTAGATGTTGTCTCCCCCTAGGATCAACGTGATGCTAGCTCCGACACCCGTCCTGTTCATGGCGGGAGAGAAAGACAAGCGATACTATCCGAAAATGGACGGCAGTTGTATGCACCAGCGGGGGAGTTTGGATCTTTGCCGGCGATGACTACGACGCACTCTTGCTGCAGGTGGCGATGCTTATGTAGAGAGGGTTGTCGGTTTTTTCGACAATTATTTAAAAAAGACAGCTGCAGAAGAATGATGTTTCTGACAAAAAGCTAGGTATCTCACTTTTAACGTCCTACCTCTCTGCTGAAAAGCATGTCTTCTTTGCCCGTTTTCAACGGAATTCCGGTCGTTTTCATTTTGACTCGGCGGCTCTTTTGCGGTAAGGTACAATCATGTATGTCCTGGGCATCGAAACATCGACGAAAACAGGCAGTGTCGCGGTTCTGTCGGAAAAGGGCGTTGTCGCGCAATACAGCCTGAACATCGAAGTTACCCACTCCGAACGCTTGATGGCCACAGTAGATCGCGTACTTACCGATACGGGGATGACGATATCGCAATTGGATGGTTTTGCCGTATCGTTTGGTCCGGGTTCCTTTACGGGTCTCCGGATTGGACTTTCGACAGTCAAGGGACTGGCGCTCGCAGTTGATAAGCCCGTGGCCGCTGTGCCGACGCTTCTCGCGCTTGCTTGGAACGTTCCCTATCCAGCCCATCCGGTATGCCCCATGCTCGATGCGAGTAAAAAAGAAGTCTACGCGGCACTTTATGTGCTTGACGGCTCCGTCCTTCGACAGACAATGCCAGAAACGGTAATTCCTCTTCCGCTTCTCGGCAGTTGGGTTGCCGGCAAGATGATCTTCACCGGAGAGGCTGCTTACATTCACCGTGCGGAGATTGATAGGTTGTTCGGCGATCGGGTGCTCACTGCTCCGAGATCTTCAGTGTTGCCTTCAGCCGCCACGGTCGCGGAAATCGGCCTCGAAATGCTTAATAACGGCAGGCATGCCGACCCTGACAGTCTTGCGCCATTGTATATTCGCAGGCCGGAGGCAGAGATAGCTTGGGAAAAAAGAACGCAATCGAAATAGACTTCATGAAAATGGAGGACATTGCACAGGTTCTTGATATCGAGCGAGCTTCATTCTCCATACCCTGGTCGCAAAATCTTTTTCTCTCCGAGTTCAGGAGCTCAAGTGTATCTCTGCTATTAGTAGCGCTGGCGGATACCCCGTTGCGGACGGTTGTCGGCTATATCGTATGCTGGCTCATTGCGGACGAGATGCATATTCTGAACCTCGCCGTAGATCGGTCCTACAGGCGTCAGGGCATAGCAAAGAAACTTGTACTAGCCGCGATAAACCGCTCCCATCAGAAGGGCGGGAAACGCGGCTTCCTTGAAGTCCGATCTTCAAATACAGCGGCGCAAAAGCTTTACTCGAGTCTTGGATTTACTGGCACGTCCGTGCGGCGGGACTATTATGATGAGCCAGTCGAGGATGCCGTAATCATGACCTTAAGGGATGGTGAGTTCGAGCATTTGGTTAAGGTTCTGTAACTTGTTGTTTTGCATGAGTTTAATTACCCTTGCCTTTTAATAAGAAATGTGATATTTTTTAATTAGTTCCGAATATGTCGTAATTATCTTGTTCTTTCAGACACCTTCTCATCGACTAAAACCCCATACCATAAAGGAGGTCTGCATTATGCTGAATGCGGAGGTAAGTGAAGATGTACTTGTAGAACGACTCAGGATAGAGGATCCAGAGTTCAAGAAGTGGGAAGAAGAACATCATAACCTGGAAAGCAGTCTTGCAAACATCGATTCCCATGTATATCTCTCTCCTGCGGAAGAAATAGAGCGGAAACGAATTCAGAAACTGAAACTGGCGGCAAAAGATAAAATGATGGAAATGGTCAGGCGTTACAAAGTCGGAAGGGCCTGATGAGGTTAAGGCAAGGTCAACATACCTTGCCTTTTATGTTTTAAAAAACGCTAAACAGCGAATCCCTCTTTACTGAGAGAAGTAGAGAGGGATTTTTTTATTGACTAAAATCACCTATCTATGTTAAAAATAATGACATTCGGCTCGTAAAAAATTCATTTGCTGCCTGTGCAGCATTCTTTCTCAGTGTGGCGTACCCCTGCGTACGCCACATTCGTCTGGACTGAAGTTTCATTCCTCGAACTTATTCGGGTGCCGCTGAGAGCAATATAAAGGAGTAATACAGTGCGGAGCGACAGAATCAAAAAAGGCTTGGAGCGCGCGGGCCACAGGTCTCTTTTATTCGCAACGGGCATCACGAGAAGTGAGCTTATAAAGCCCATGATCGGGATTGCCACCAGTTTCACGGACTTGATTCCCGGCCATATCGGCATGCGTGATCTGGAGCGATTCATCGAGAAGGGCGTTCACACTGGCGGCGGCTGGCCGTTGTTTTTCGGTCTTCCCGGCATCTGCGACGGGATTGCAATGGGACACCTGGGTATGCACTATTCTCTTCCATCACGGGAGTTAATTGCCGATATTGTGGAATCTATAGCTACGGCCCACGCCTTTGACGGCCTTGTCCTGCTAACGAACTGCGACAAGATAACGCCGGGCATGCTGATGGCCGCGGCGCGGCTTGATATTCCAGCCATTGTCGTTACCGCGGGTCCCATGCATTCCGGCAATTTCCGGGGTCAGCGGGTCAATCTGATCACCGCGTTTGAGGCCGTAGGCAAGGTAAGGAAGGGCGAAATGTCCGAGACCGACTTGGCCGAGCTTGAAGTTTGCGCCTGCCCGGGGCCGGGTTCGTGCCAGGGAATGTATACGGCCAACACCATGTCTTGCATCACTGAATCGCTCGGCATGAGCCTCCCGGGATGCGCAACAGCGCTTGCCATCTCCGGGGAGAAGCGGCGGATAGCGTTCGAGAGCGGAAAACGCATCGTCGGCATGGTAAAGGAAAATCTTACGCCACGGAAAATCATGACAAAGAATGCCTTCGAAAACGCTATTCGTATTGATATGGCACTCGGCGGTTCGACCAATACGACGCTTCATATTCCGGCGATTGCATATGAGACGGGGATAGAATTATCGATGAATATATTCGATAAGATCAGCCGCTCGACGCCTCATATCTGCAATATGCTGCCCGGTGGGAACCACTACCTCGAAGATCTCGACGCTGCGGGCGGCATCCCCGGCGTGATGTCACGCTTCGCCAATGTGCTGAAGAAATCACCTACTGTGAGCGGTAGGTCTATTGTTGAGCTTGCCAAAAACGGCCACGTTCGGAACGTAGACGTGATCAGGACGCTTGAAAATGCATACCATAAAGAAGGCGGCATTGCAGTGCTTACCGGCAACCTCGCGCCGAACGGTTCAGTGGTGAAGCAGACCGCGGTGAGCAGCGAGATGATGAAGTTCGAGGGAACCGCCATCGTGTTTGATTCAGAGGAAGAGGCCATGACGGCTATCTTGAACAAAAAGATCAAGGCCGGCCATGTCATTGTGATCCGCTATGAGGGACCCAAGGGAGGGCCGGGCATGCGTGAAATGCTCTCGCCTACCTCGGCCATATCGGGGATGGGTCTCGGCGAGTCGGTTGTCCTCCTGACTGACGGCAGATTCTCGGGAGGAACGCGTGGTCCCTGTATCGGCCATATTTCGCCCGAAGCTGCGGAAGGCGGTCCCATTGCGGCCGTGCGGAATGGAGACAGAATTGTTCTCGACATACCGAACCGCAAACTGGAAGTCAAATTGTCCCAAACTGAAATCAAGAAGCGCCTTGCGAAGTGGAAACCCCGGGATCCGAAGATCAAGACTGGCTGGCTGGCGCGGTATGCCAGGGTCGTGACCTCTGCAAACACGGGGGCGATCGTAAAATAGAATAACTGCGCATCTGCAATCGTATGGTCTTGAAAAAATTTGAATTTATTTAATGCCATTCCGGCCGGTGCAGAATTGTACTGTAGTGGAGCATCATCAGGTGCAATGAGTCCGTACACGCTGAAATAATTTCAAAACGTGGCGCTCATTTTTTACCGATGCAGCCGATTCGGATTTTAGGATTCATTCGTTGTTGTGTTTTTTGGATTTTGAATTTCATGATAAGACAGGTGCTCTTATGACTACCAAACAAATTACTGGTGCTGAGATATTTCTCGAATGCCTGAAAAAGGAGAAGGTTGACACCCTTTTCTGCTATCCCGGCGGCGTTGTGCTCAAAATTTTCGACGTACTTTATGATCAAAAAGATGTCCGTATTATTCTTCCGCGCCATGAACAAGGCGGGGTGCATATGGCCGACGGGTATGCGCGTTCAACGGGCAAGACGGGTGTGGCCCTCGTTACCTCCGGTCCCGGTGCCACGAACGTCGTCACCGCTCTTGCCACTGCCTACATGGACTCCATCCCGATCGTTGTCTTTACGGGTCAAGTGCCGACGGCGTTGATCGGCAACGATGCCTTTCAGGAAGCGGACATTGTCGGGATAACCCGTCCCTGCACCAAGTATAATTTCTTGGTGAAGGATGTTAACGACCTCGCTAGAACAATCAAAGAGGCTTTCTACATTGCGTCAACGGGACGGCCGGGCCCGGTGCTGGTCGACCTCCCTCGCGACGTAGTGACGAATAAGGCGGAGTTCCATTATCCCGAGAAGGTAGAAATCCGGAGCTATAATCCGACGGTCACAGGCAACAAGTGGCAGATTAAACAGGCAGCTGAAGCGATCGCAAAAGCGAAGAAACCGGTGGCTTATATTGGCGGCGGTGTCATTCTCTCGAACGCGTCAGCAGAAATCTTCGAGTTCGTCGAGATAACGAAGATCCCGGTAACCCATACGCTCATGGGCATCGGCGGTTTCCCGGGGACTCATCCGCTTTCGCTCGGGATGCTCGGCATGCATGGTACATATTATGCCAATATGTCGATTCACAACTCCGACCTGATCATTGCCATAGGAGCCCGATTCGACGACCGCGTTACCGGCAAGGTGGAAGGGTTTGCGCCAGAGGCCAAGATCATTCACATTGACATCGACCCCACATCCATCAGAAAAAACGTTCGCGTTGACATCCCGATCGTGGGCGATGTGAAACACGTGATGGCCGATCTCAACAAAGAACTCCGCCATATCAAGGAACCCTGGGACGCTATTCGAAAAAACTGGCTCAAACAAATTGAAGCGTGGCGTGAGGAACGGCCGCTCACCTATGAATTTGCTGATGATGTTATCAAACCCCAGTTCGTGGTCGAAAAGCTTTACGAGATCACCGGTGGAAACGCCATTATTGTCACCGATGTGGGGCAGCACCAGATGTGGGCCGCGCAATATTATAAATTCGACAAGCCGAGGAACTGGTGTACCTCAGGGGGTCTCGGTACCATGGGTTACGGATTTCCGGCCGCTATCGGCGCGAAAGTGGCCCACCCCGACCGGGAAGTGTTCAGTATTTCTGGAGACGGCAGTATCCAGATGAATATCCAAGAGCTTGCCACGACAATGGAGAACAATATCCCGGTGAAAGTCGTCATTCTGAACAACCGTTATCTCGGCATGGTGAGACAGTGGCAGGAGTTGTTCTACGCGGAACGCTACTCATCTGTTGATCTCGGTAGCACGCCTGACTTTGTGAAGCTTGCAGAAGCATATGGCGCAATAGGCCTGCGGGCGATGAAGCCTGTGGAAGTGGAGCCGGTGCTTAAAGAAGCCCTCAAGGCGAAAAGGACCGTGTTTATGGACTTCGTGACCGCTCGGTACGAAAAGGTTTACCCCATGGTGCCGGCGGGCGCGTCCATTCATGAAATGATCTTCGGAGAAGAAAAGAAAAAGGAAGACAAGAAACTGAAAGTAGTGAGGTAAACTTTACGAGAATTTGTAACCACAGATGAGCATGGTAATTGTGAGAAGTGTGCGTTTTTTTTAAAATATTTTAAACCGTACTCATACGTGGTTACCATCGAGGGTGGCCCATGCAACATATCATATCAGTGCTTGTTGAAAACAAATTCGGAGTGCTGTCGCGAGTCTCAGGGCTCTTTAGCGGCAGGGGATTCAACATCGAGACCATTTCAATCGGCCCGACGCTGGACCCCACGATCTCGCAAATGACGATTGTGACCACGGGCGACGAGCGCATTCTGGAGCAGATCCTAAAGCAGCTCAACAAACTTATCGACGTTGTCAAAGTGACTGACCTTGCGGAGAAAGAATACGTCGAGCGCGAGATGTGTCTCATTAAAATAAACGCGCCGATCGAGCACCGCGCTGAGGCGCTCCGAATAGCCGATATTTTCCGCGCCCGCGTAGTCGACTCATCGCAGAAAAGCTACACGTTCCAGGTGACCGGCGATGAAAAGAAGATCGAAGCATTCATCGAACTGTTGAGGCCTATTGGCATCAAGGAAGTTGTGAGGACCGGAAAAGTCGCTATCCCCAGGGAGTAAATGCCAAATGCGAATGCCAGAAGTACAAAGAAGCACAATGTCATTCCTGTCTCGGGCCAGCCTGATAGCGGTTTGTCTCGCCATGTCCTGCTTGCTGGTCGGATGCGCTGTTAAAGGCCCTATCCTTCTTGATATCGCCTATCAGCCTCCTGAGGGAAAGACCCCGGGATCTTCTGCCGTAACCGTCGGCGTAAGCCGGATCAGGGACATGCGGGGGGTACCGCCGTCCGTTCTCGGCCAACGGACCGTGTCGAGCGGCTTGAAAAACGCCCTTGTAACGCGGGGATTGGTGGCGGATCTGGTTACTGCGAGATTGAGGGACGCCTTAAAAGCCCATGGGATAGCCGTCAAGGAAGCAGGTTCCTGGGATATGACCCCGGAAGGGATGCCTGCAGACGGGTACGCTCTTCTGATCGGCGGCGAAATAAAGTCTCTGTGGCTTGATTCTGTCTCAGTTCCCTTTAAAACGAAACTGAAAACCTTGGTCGAAATGAAAATCGTCATCGGCGATGCATCCGAAAAAAAAATTATACGCGTCATTAACATCAACAGCAAGGTTGAACAGGATGTCTTGTATTCGCGAGAGAAACTGGCCGCTGCGCTCTCCGAAGCACTTTCAGAAGCGCTGAACCAGATTTTTCAGGACGATGTTCTGCAGAAAAAACTCAGCGGCGCTGACGACTCGATGCCCGGTAATCGCTGACATTTCTCTTGAAACCGCGTTCATGCGTTATCATAATTTCTATTGAGGATCAAATGAGAAAGGGGACACGATGAAGGTTTATTACGACAAAGATGCGGATATGAATTTACTGAAAGGCAAAAAAACGGCTGTGATCGGTTATGGCAGCCAGGGTTTTGCCCATTCCAATAATCTCAAGGAAAGCGGCGTCGATGTGATAGTCGGACTTCGCAAAGGCAGCAAGTCCTGGGAAAAGGCCGCCGGAGCCGGACTCAAGGTCGTCGAAGTGGCGGAGGCCGCAAAAGTCGCAGACATCATAATGATTCTCGTGCCTGATGAACTTCAGGGCGGTATGTACAGGAAGGACATTGAGCCGAACATCAAGAAGGGCACCTATCTCGCTTTCGCTCATGGGTTCAACATCCATTTTGGCCAGATTGTTCCGCGCGAGGATGTTAATGTATTCATGGCGGCTCCCAAGAGCCCGGGCCACCTTGTGCGGTCCCAGTATACGAAGGGAGAGGGCGTGCCGGGCCTAATTGCCGTGCACCAGAATCCTTCAGGCATAACCAAAGATGTGGCGCTGGCTTATGCCTGTGCTGTCGGGCTGGGACGGGCCGGTGTCATCGAGACTTCCTTTCGCGAGGAAACAGAAACAGACCTTTTCGGCGAGCAGGCGGTTCTTTGTGGCGGAACAACAGCGCTTATCCAAGCCGGGTATGAAACGCTTGTCGAGGCCGGCTACGCCCCGGAAATGGCCTATTTTGAATGTCTTCACGAGCTGAAGCTCATTGTCGACCTGATTTATGAGGGTGGCATCTCGAATATGCGCTACTCCATCAGCAACACCGCGCAGTATGGCGATCTAACGCGTGGACCGCGGCTTATTACCGAGGAAACTAAAAAAGAAATGAAAAAGATCCTCGGCGAGATCCAGTCGGGACAGTTTGCCAAGGAGTGGATGCTTGAAAACATGGCAAACAAACCAACGTTCAATGCGCTTACGAAAAAGGGGCAGGCTCATCAGATTGAGGAAGTCGGCGACCGTTTGCGCAAAATGATGCCCTGGCTCCAAAAGGGCAAACTGGTGGATAAGAGCAAAAACTGATACGCAGAAGACAAAATCCAGTGGATAGAGAACAGACTGATACGATGAAAAACTATGGGATACCGATTGCTTCGGAGGGATGGCCCTTTATCATACCCTTGGCAATCGTCACTGGGCTGCTCTTTGTGTTCGGTTGGAAGAACACGGCTGCTATTTCGTTTGTTATTACGCTCTTCGTTTTATTCTTTTTCCGAGACCCTGAGCGAATTGTCCCCGAAGGCAGGGGAGTTATTGTTTCTCCGGCTGACGGGAGGGTCATTGTGATCAAGAACATTTTCGAACCGACCTACCTGAAACAGGAAGTAAAGCAGATCAGCATTTTCCTGTCCGTGTTTAATGTCCATGTGAATCGCTCCCCTCTCGGGGGAATGGTGGAAACCGTAAAATACAACCCCGGGAAATTCCATGTTGCCTCGGTCGACAAGGCATCACTGGACAACGAGCAGACCGCTATGGTCATTGCCGATGGTGGTAAAAAAATACTCGTGAAACAAATCGCAGGCCTCATCGCGCGCCGAATTGTGTGTTATGCCAAACCCGGAGACAGGATCAATGCCGGTGAAAGGTACGGATTGATCCGCTTCGGCTCGCGGGTCGACATTTTCCTTCCGAAGGACGTCGATCTGAAGGTGAAGGTCGGCGACCGTATCAAGGGAGCCAGGGACATTATTGCAACGATGAAATAATCATCTTTTTCTTCCCTCGATTGCATCATCTCATCCGGGGGCAGGCTTCGGTTCCTCCCCCTTGGGGGAAGTGGCGCGGAGAGGAGCATCGCGAGTTGAGAAAAGGGATATACATACTGCCGAACCTTATCACGCTTTCGAGTATGTTCTCAGGGTTCTACTCCATCGTGGCGGCGTTCAATTCCAACTACGAAGGAGCCGCGTGGGCCATACTCATTGCATCGATATTTGACGTGCTGGACGGCTGGGTCGCGCGACTGACCCATACAACGACGCGGTTCGGTATCGAGATTGACTCTCTTGCCGATGTCATCTCGTTTGGCGTCGCGCCTGGCATCCTTGCCTATACCTGGACCTTATCTTCTTTCGGACGTATCGGATGGTTGGGGTCATTTTTTCTTGTCGCCTGCGCCGCGCTTAGACTGGCGCGGTTCAATGTTCAAATGGGCAGCGCCGAGAAAAAGCACTTCACGGGCCTCCCCACTCCGGCTTCGGCTCTCGTGATTGCAACTACAGTGCTGGCATACGCCGATATCATCGAAATACTTGATCGTCTAAAGCTTGTGTGGCTTGCCGATGCGGTAGGCAAGGACTACTGGGTGCTGGCGCTGACCTTCATCCTCGCGGGACTAATGGTGAGCAACTTCACATACCACAGCGTGAAAGAAGCGAACTTGAAGGAACGGCGTCCTTTCGGAATCCTCGTCGTTATAGCGGCCTTTTTGGCAGTCGTTGCCTATCATCCTGCTCTCGTCCTATTCGTGGTTTCTATCTCCTATGTGCTTGTCGGCATAGCAGAAGCGCTGTACAAGTTACTGAAGAGGGAGAAAAAAGCTGCTGCGTAGCAGTCCGCCTGATTGAATTCGTATTGTTCATAATGACAGCGGGGAGCGATGAGAAATAGACGCAGTCCTCCGTCTCTAGAATTTATTGAAAGGCTATAAAGCAAACAGCTTATACCAGAACCGCATGGCTCCAATATGTCCCCTTCCGCAGCAATTCTGAGCGTTTGTCCGGTTCTGATTGCAAGGATGAACTGATTCCCGATGGCATCGTCGGGGATGGCACGTAAAGACAGGATGTTGGCGGGTAAGTTCTTTTCTGAGGCGCATTATTATTCTGCATCATGTATGCGGCAATCATCGCATGACATGGAGGTACATATGAGCAAGTTCATCCAGATATTTGACACGACGCTCCGAGATGGCGAACAGTCCCCGGGAGCAAGCATGAATGTCGAGGAAAAAATAACCATGGCAAAGCAGCTCGCACGGCTTGGCGTCGATATTATCGAGGCCGGCTTTGCCATCAGTTCACCCGGAGATTTTGAGGCCATCAAGCGTATCGGGGCCGAGGTGGAAGGTCCGATCCTGTGCAGCCTTGCCCGCGCGCGGAAGGAAGATATCGACCGCGCCTGGGAGGCGCTTAAGGACGCCCCGAAGCGGCGCATACATACCTTCCATTCCACATCGGATATTCATTTAAAGCACCAATACCGTATATCGCGCGACGAAGCGCTCACGCGGTCTGTGGAGATGGTCGGGCATGCCCGGTCACTTGTGGAGGACGTTGAATTTTCCCCTATGGACGCCACACGGACCGATGTTTCCTATCTTCTGGAAGTGATCGAGGCCGTAATCGATGGAGGTGCCGGAACCATCAATATCCCGGACACTGTGGGGTATGCTATGCCCGATGAGTTCGGCGCGCTTATCCGGGAGATAAGGACGAGGGTCAAAAATATAAGCAAGGCTGCCATCTCGGTTCATTGTCATAACGACCTTGGGCTGGCTGTCGCGAATGTGCTCGCCGCAATCAGGAATGGGGCGACACAGGTGGAATGCACGGTGAACGGCATCGGCGAGAGGGCAGGAAACTGTTCCATGGAGGAAGTCGTCATGGCGCTCCGCACGAGAAGGGATTTTTTTGGAGCCGATACGATGATTCACACCGAGGAGATTACGCGCACGAGCAGGCTTGTTACCAAGATCACTGGCATCCCGGTTCAGCCGAACAAAGCTATCGTCGGTGCCAATGCATTTGCCCATGAGTCGGGCATCCATCAGGACGGACTGCTCAAGGAACGAACCACGTATGAGATCATAAAGCCGGAATCGGTCGGCCTCCTGAAAACCAATTTAGTTCTGGGGAAACATTCTGGCAGGCATGCATTCCGCGACCGGCTTAAGGAAATGGGGCATGAACTTTCCGATGAAGACTTGAATAAGGCATTCGAACGGTTCAAACGGCTGGCGGACCAGAAAAAGGAAGTATTCGACGAGGATCTTGAAGCGATTGTATCCGATGAAATGCAGCAGATCCAGGAGATTTACATCCTGAAGCATCTCAGCGCGGAAAGTGGCACCGGGATCACACCCAGGGCCACGGTTGAACTGGCGGTGGGCTCAAACTCCATGAAGCAGACAGGCACCGGAGACGGGCCGGTTGATGCAGTGTACCGGACGATCGCCGCAATTACCGGCACGAAAAGCAAACTTGACGCCTATCTGGTCAAGGCCATCACCGGCGGCACCGACGCCTTGGGCGAGGTGACCGTGAAAGTCGAGGAAGAGGGCAAAAAGGTTGCGGGCCACGGCGCCGATACGGACATTATTGTCGCAAGCGCCAAAGCGTACGTCAATGCATTGAACAAACTGGAGTATTGGAAAAAGGGAAGGCTAAAAAACACTTGAAACTGGACAAGGGATATTGTATATTTTTCAGACTATGATGACGATAACGGAAAAGATTTTGGCTGCGCACTGCGGCAAAAAAGAAGTTAAACCGGGAGAATTAGTCAATACCAGACTTGATCTAGTGCTCGCCAACGATATTACCGCGCCTATCTCAATCAAGGAATTTCGGGCCGGAGGTGCTAAGAAAGTATTCGATCCCGAGCGGATCGCGCTCATCCCCGACCACTTTGCTCCGAACAAGGATATTGCTTCGGCCGAGCAATGCAGCATGCTCCGGCAGTTTTCTCGGGAACATCGCCTTTCGCTCTACTTCGAGGTGGGCAGGATGGGCGTGGAACATGCGCTCCTGCCTGAGCAGGGGATCGTGGTACCTGGCGATGTGGTGATCGGCGCCGACAGCCACACCTGCACTTACGGCGGTCTAGGCGCATTCTCGACCGGAGTGGGCAGCACCGACGTTGCCGCAGCTATGATCACCGGTGAGGCTTGGTTCAAGGTGCCTGAGAGTATGAAGTTTATCTATAAGGGAAAGCTTGGCAAATGGGTCGGCGGAAAGGACATCATTCTTCGCACGATTGGCGATATCGGAGTCGACGGCGCATTGTATCGCGCCATGGAGTTCACCGGCGAAGTGATTCGCAAGCTCCCGATGTCCGGCCGGCTGACTATCTGTAACATGGCCATCGAAGCGGGCGGCAAGAACGGTATCATTGAACCCGATGAGATTACAGAAAAATATGTGACGAAGCGAGCGAGGCGCAAATATAAATTCTTCAAGAGCGACAGAAAGGCGAACTATGTCGACGTTCGCGAGTACGATTTGACCGGAATGGAGCCGCAGATTGCCTGCCCCCATCTTCCGGAAAATGTGAAACCCGTGAGCGGACTTGCTGCCATCAACATTGATCAGTCCGTTGTCGGCTCCTGCACGAACGGCAGGATCGAGGATATCCGGGTGGCGGCTAAAGTTATCAAAGGGCACAAAGTACATCCCTATGTTCGCATGATCGTCATACCGGCCACACAGGCTGTATACAAGCAGTGCATCAAGGAAGGCCTCGTCGATATATTCATCGATGCGGGCGCCGCCTTCAGTACGCCGACCTGCGGTCCTTGTCTCGGAGGCCACATGGGCATTCTCGCAGCCGGAGAACGTGCCATAGCCACGACGAACCGGAACTTCGTCGGCAGGATGGGTTCTCCCAAGAGCGAAGTATATCTTTCCAGCCCGGCGATTGCGGCGGCATCTGCGGTCCTCGGGAGAATCGGTAGGCCGGAAGAACTGAAATAGCTTTCAGTTCAAATAGGGCGCTTTAAAGGGTTTAATCGATTAGAACATTGAGGTTTGCATGAAATTCAAAGGCAACGCATGGAAATTCGGCTCCGATGTCGACACTGACGCGATAATCCCGGCCCGTTATCTGAATACCTCTGATCCAAAGGAGCTTGCAACGCACTGCATGGAGGATTCCACCACACCCGACTTCATGAAGAGGATGAAATCCGGAGACATCATTGTTGCCGAGAAAAACTTTGGATGTGGGTCATCGCGCGAACATGCGCCAATCGCGATCAAGGCTGCCGGCGTTGCCTGCGTAGTGGCAAAAAGCTTTGCGCGGATATTCTACCGGAACTGCTTTAACATGGGGCTTCCGATCTTCGAGAGCGCCGAGGCGGTAGACGGCATCAAAGAAGGAGACCAGATTGAAGTCGATGCCGATGCTGGGGTGATCCGGAATCTTACGTCAAACAGGACATTCAAAGTTGTTTCAGTCCCGCCCTTCATGCAAGAACTTATCGCCGCCGGCGGGCTTATGGCATACACGAAGAAGAAAGCGGGCTTGTAATTGACTGCGTGTTTCAATCTGATGAAGGCGCTCCAGCCGAACGGCAATACGCTTGACCCCGAATCATGCTGTGAACCATGCGTGTATTACATCCGGAACCTCGATTCATCCTATTCCTCATCCCTCATCCCTTCGCAGCCTGCTTGCGGGTTGGATTTTATCCCCAGCGACGACAACTGTATCGAGATGCGGACGAGTAACTGCAGCGCGAGAAAAAGATAGCAACCTTTCCCCGGAGAATGAGAGAGCAGTAACTCGTTCTTTTTCGATCTATCTTTTCCCGCTTCAATCTCCATTTCTGCAGCCGGCATCTATTATGATTTTATTTGAGAGGAAATTATTCTTATGGTAAAGACCTACAGGATCGGAACGATACCCGGTGACGGCACGGGGCCGGAAGTTGTTCACGAAGCAAAAAAAGTATTGAATGCAGCAGCATCACGGGGTGCATTTAAACTTGAGTTCACCGAGTTCGATTTCGGCGCTGCACGATATCTCAAAACTGGGGAGACGCTTCCGGACAGCGCTATTGTTGAATTTAAGAAGTTTGACTCACTGATTCTCGGCGCTATTGGCCATCCTGATGTGAAACCGGGGATTCTCGAAACGGGCATCTTACTCAAAATACGTTTTGCCCTAGATCAGTACATTAACCTCCGGCCGGTGAAGCTCTATCCCAATGTCGAGACTCCGCTCAAAGACAAGGGTCCTGAGGATATCGATTTCATAGTAATCCGCGAGAACACGGGGGGCATCTATACAGGGCACGGAGGGGCGACTCGCGTGGGAACGACCGAGGAGATAGCGACGCAGTTGATGGTGTATGATCGCCGTACTGTGGATCGATGCCTTAAATACGCGTTCGAACTCAAGAAGAAGCGTAATGCGAAAGACCCAAAATATGCCGCGAAACCAATCACGCTTATTCACAAGCGGAATGTGTTGACCTATTGCGGTGACCTCTGGTACCGTGCGTTCGATGAGATGGGCTCCAAACAGTATCCTGAGATCAAACGCGACTATAATCATGTTGACGCGGCGAACATGTGGTTCGTGAAAAATCCAGAATGGTTCGATGTCGCAGTCACGGAAAACCTTTTCGGCGACATCATTACCGATCTCGGCGCAATGATTCAGGGCGGGCTCGGCGTGGCATCGGGAGGGAATGTTAACCCAGAGGGCGTTTCTATGTTCGAACCTATGGGCGGCAGCGCTCCGAAATATGCCGGCCAGAATGTGATTAATCCTATGGCGGCCATCGGTGCGGCAATGATGATGCTCGATTCACTGGGTGAAGCAAAGTCTGCACACTCGATCGAAGCTGCCATGATTTCCGCAATGAAGAAGATGAAAAGTCAGGCGGCGGGGAAGATGGGATATTCGACCACGGAGGTGGGGGATTTAGTGGCGGGGATGGTTTAGCTTGGTTCGGGATTCGAAGTTTAAGAATTATCAAAAAAGATGCATAAGATCGCGGGCGTTAGCCCGTGGATGAATGCATCCCTCTTGTTTCACTCCCCCTTCAGGGAGGATAGGAGGGCGTGCTTTTGTGGTTTCAAGTGCCACGGGCGTAAGCCCGTGGATATCTTTTTATAAAGCAGGAGAGCAATAATGATGCGAGTTGGCTTTATTGGTTGGCGCGGGATGGTAGGCTCGGTGCTCATGGGCCGGATGAATGAAGAAAAGGATTTTAATCTTATCGACCCAGTATTCTTCACAACCTCGAACGTCGGCGGCAAGGGCCCTAAGATCGGCAAGGATGTTCCTTCTCTCAAAGACGCGAAAAACGTTGATCAGCTGAGGGCGATGGAAATCATTGTATCCTGCCAGGGTGGCGACTACACCAATGATATTTATCCCAAGTTGCGCGAGGCGGGATGGAAAGGCTTCTGGATCGATGCTGCATCAGCGCTTCGCATGGAGAAGGATGCCATTATTATTCTTGATCCGGTAAACCTGAATGTGATCAAGGATGGCATGGCAAAGGGCATCAAAAATTATATCGGCGGTAACTGCACCGTATCGCTTATGTTGATGGCGCTGGGCGGTTTGTATGAAAAGGGTCTGGTGGAATGGATGAGCGCCATGACTTACCAGGCGGCCTCAGGCGCAGGAGCCAACAACATGCGCGAGCTGCTGAAACAAATGGGCTCGATTCATGGCGCGGTGAAACCTATGCTCGATGACCAGGCGGGAGCCATCCTTGAAATCGATCGCAAGGTTGCCGGTCATATTCGCTCCGATTCCTACCCCCGGGAATTCTTCGGCGTCCCGCTAGCGGGTTCCGTTATCCCTTGGATCGACAAGCAGCTTGAGAATGGCCAGAGCAAAGAAGAATGGAAAGGACAGGCCGAGACGAACAAAATCCTAGGCCGCGAAGGGAACCCGATCCCGATCGATGGGACCTGCGTGCGCGTTGGTGCAATGCGCTGCCACAGCCAGGCACTGACGATTAAAATGACAAAAGACGTTCCGCTCAACGAGATTACAGACATGATCTCCAAACATAATATGTGGGTAAAAGTGATCCCGAACGTTCGTGAAATCACGATCAAGGAACTGACGCCCGCTGCTATAACCGGGACACTTACCGTGCCGGTCGGCCGACTTCGCAAGATGAACATGGGGCCGACTTTCTTAAACGCTTTTACTTGCGGCGACCAGCTTCTCTGGGGCGCAGCGGAGCCGCTGCGAAGAATGCTGAAAATCGTTGTGGAAAAATAAAAAAAGCAGGGGAATTTTAACCAGAGTGAAGAGCGCGATGTTTATTGTTGTAACAGGCCTAGTAGCCCTTCGCGACCTGAGCACCAGAACGGTATTTTATTCGCTTGTATTCACATGATTAAAAAAAAGACTAAATACGTTGTTGCCATAGCCGGCGCGACTGGCACCGTGGGCAGAGAAATGGTTGAAATCCTTGAGGAGCGCAAGCTCCCGGTGGACGAACTGGTGCTGCTTGCATCGGAGCAATCGGAGGGCGAGCGAATTGCCTTCCAGGGTAGGAACGTAGGCGTTCGCAAGCTGGCCAAGGATGCCTTTAAGGATGTAGACATTGCTATGTTTTGCACCGGCGCGAAACGCAGTCTCGAGTTCGCTTCGTCCGCAGTCGCGTCGGGCGCTGTCGTGATAGACGTTTCGAGCGCGTACCGCATGGATCCAAAGGTCCCCCTCGTCGTGCCCGAAGTGAACGCCTATGCTGTCGGAAAACACACCGGTATCATAGCCGCCCCTAACTGTGCCACGATAGGCATGGTTATGGCATTAAAACCGATTCATGACCGGGTTAAGATAAAACGTGTTGTCGTCACTACCTTCCAAGCCGTCTCGGGTACTGGCAAAAAGGCCATTGAAGAACTTGCACAGCAGACCGTCGCGCTCCTGAACTTTAGGGAGGTTGAAACGAAGGTATATCCGCACCAAATCGCATTCAACTGTATTCCTCACGTTAATTCGTTTCTTGATAACGGCTATACCCAAGAGGAAATGAAACTGGTTGACGAAGCCAGGAAGATCATGGAGGACGACTCGATCCGGATAACGGCAACAGCAGTACAGGTGCCGGTGTTCCGTGGCCATTCCGAGTCGGTTAATATCGAAATGGAGGCCAAGGTGTCGGCCGATGAAATACGGGCAATTCTCGCCGCAGCCCCGGGAATCATGGTATACGACGACCCCAAGAAGAATCTCTATCCCCTTGCAATTGATGTTACGGGAAAGGATGATATCTATGTGGGGAGGATTCGGGAAGATGAGTCTGTCCCGAGCGGGATCAATCTCTGGATCGTATCTGATAACGTTCGTAAGGGTGCAGCGCTGAACGCAGTGCAGATTGCCGAATATTTAATAAAATAAAAAAACAGGAGCTGGAAGCTGAAGGCGAGTGATGCGAAGCGACCGGGATTTCGGTTGTCATCAATCGACTTCCAATCGTATTATGTATAAACTGATTTCTAAAATATTCGACAGGCTTGAGCGTGGGCTTTCCCCAAGAGAGAAGGTTATTATTGTTTCCCTCATGTTCATCATCTCGGCGCTTGGGATTGTCCTTGCAGTGAGATACTATAACTATATTCAAAAAAACCCGGAGTTCTGCAACAGCTGTCACTTGATGGAAGAAGCATACCAGGCATGGAAACTCTCCGGTCACCGAAATATGGCATGCCAGGATTGCCATCAACTCGGCATGATCGAGCAGAACCGGCTACTCATAAAGTTTATATTCACGACTAACCGCAAGACGCCAGAACCGCATGGAAACGAGACCCCGTGGAAGACTTGTACAAAGTGTCATTGGGACGAAGCTGAACAGGGTTCGCTCACAGTGAACAAATCAACGGGGCATGCCCGCCACGTATTCGTGGAAAAGTTGTCTTGCAAGGATTGCCACAGCCGAACCGGGCACTCGTTCAGGCCGGAAAAGGACGCCTGTCTACGCTGTCATAAGGACTGGAAAATTCATGGAGTCGGTATGGAGAACATATCCTGTCTTCGGTGCCATACATTCTCAGCTAAAAAGCCGGAGCCGTTTATTCCCGACAGAGAGCGGTGTCTCTCGTGTCACCGGAAGTCATCCCGGACATCTTTTCCGGACAGAGTTCCCATGGCACGGCTGAATTGCTACGAATGCCATAAGCCGCATGCTCGCATCAAACCGACGGATGATGACTGTCTCCGCTGTCATACTCGGGAAGTGCTGGCAACCAAGGCAGTGCATGTGTCTTCCAAGCATTGCAAGGCATGCCATATTCCTCATCGCTGGAGTGCACTGCGATGATAGAGCGCCGAAATTACTTTTTTTTCTGTTTTTTTAGGCCGTTCGACGAGAAAAGAATGTTTGGCTGGACTTTATAGATACTGCACAACGTAATGAGTTTCATAAGACTTGGGTTGGTTTCCTTACCTGATTCAAGACGGGATATGTAGCCCTGCGTAATTCTTCCACGGGCGTCTGGAGCCACCTCGGAAATACGTGCAACCTGGCTCATAGAGAGTTTGTTCTGTATTCTCAATTTCTTAAGTTTTTCGGAGAGCTTCATAGTGCGTATTTATACTCTATTTTTATTTGTATGTCAACAGGAAGTTAGAATAAAAACATCTTCTTATCTCTTCAATTTATAAATATTTGTATTTCAACACAGGTTAAATTTGCAAATAATTAATCATGGAGGTTACGCCACGTAGTTCTGCTATGAGGTACCTAGTACTTGGAATTCAAAGGGGTGGCGCAGTGAAGCTAGTATTTTATTTTTAGGTGTAAGTCCCACCATCGCAAAACCCGGGTTGGTGATTTAGTTATTAGAAACGGTTGGAAAATGGACTCAGTTATGCTGAGAATGCGTGAGATTGCCGATAGGTTCGGAATGCATAAAGTGGCCGTCTCTCGCACATCCAAAAGAGTAAAGATGAAGCCGCGTACTGTGAAACTCTTGGCGAATTATCCGGGCTTGGCTAAGAGAGAATCGTCCAGTAATAAAAAAGCCCGTACGAGCTTTTACATCCGTTGTTAAACTGTTCCCAGCATTGCGGTCACCGATTGGAGAACAAGGGAGGGCAGGACAGCCTTACACTTTTTATTCGTTATGTTCTCATATTTGTATATATTATTATGCTATTGATATGTTTCAAGGAAAAAATGTTTTTGGAGGAGAAAAGGTGGAGAATATTGTTGCTGTTGCCCGTGAAGCGGCACTGAAGGCGGGTAAAATCCTGCGCGATAACATTGGCGGAACGCGCCAGATAACCTATAAAGGAGATATCAATCTGGTTACCGAGATGGATATGCGGTCTGAACGAGAAGTAGTCGAGACTGTACGTGCCGCCTTTCCCCACCATGGTATCGTTGCCGAAGAAGGGACCGATATCCAGAATGACTCGGGGTTTACTTGGATCATCGATCCCCTAGACGGCACTACGAATTACGCTCATGGCTATCCCTGTTTTTCCGTGTCTATTGCGCTTGAACATGAAGGAACCATCGTGGCAGGCGTCGTGTACGACCCCATGCGTGAGGAGCTTTTTTCGGCGCAAAAAGGCCAGGGGGCTTTTTTAAACGGGGAAAAGGTCAGCGTTTCAGGCACCGATGAACTTATGAAGAGCCTGCTTGCCACGGGGTTTCCCTATGACCGCAAAGTGAGCGAGAAGAACAATATGAACTACTTCCATGATCTTCTCATGGCATCACAGGAAGTCCGGCGCGACGGTTCAGCGGCGCTCGATCTTTGTTCCGTGGCATCGGGTCGATTTGATGGATTTTGGGAGTTGAAGCTGAAGCCTTGGGACGTCGCGGCTGGAAGCCTTATCGTTACTGAAGCGGGAGGTAGGGTTACTGATTTGTTGGGACAAAAGTTTGACCTGCATGCCGAAGAGATTCTTGCGAGCAACGGCAGAATTCACCGGCAGATGGTTGTGACACTCCAGGAAGCCTCGAAGCACAAGGGGTGAAGTGAGCTTTTGCTGAAAGCTAGCCTATGAACACACTTTCGGCTATTTGTGGAGTTGCTAATTCCTCCTGTTGCCCCGCTCTTTGCCATCTCTAATGCCAATGAGGTCCCTCACGATGATCGTGGAGACGCCGCGAGCTTCTCATGGTGATAGAACAATCTGTCCCCTGGATATGGTCTTCGCCCAGACGGGTTCCCTCAGGCAGACTGAGTTTAAGCTCAACCATAGGTGTGTTGAGTATATCATACTAGTGAGCCTATGTTCTCTTCTTAGTGGTAAAATCTCATTTGGTTGCTTCGCTACCAGCGCCTTATATCCCCGCCCTGAAGAGGCAGTTTTGCTACGCAGGAGGATAAAATGTCGGAAGTTTCCCTGGTGCGCTGTGCTGACTATGAGCGTGAAGGGATCTTGACAGCCATTCGTAGGGCAGTCGATCTTTTAGGCGGGATGAACGCGTTCGTGAAGAGCGGCGACCTGGTTCTCATAAAACCGAATTTGCTCAAGGCAAAGTCGCCGGAAAGCGCGGTAACGACCCATCCCGAGGTTGTTCGTGCGGTTATTGGGCTTGTGCGTGAATGCGGCGGTAGACCTATAGTTGGCGACAGCCCCGGCATGGGCGATCTAAAAAAAGTCGCCGAAAAAGCTGGGATTCTCGATGTTCTCATTGAGGAAGGCGCAGAACTGGCTGAATTCGATGATGTGGTGCAGGTTAAAAATAATAGTGGTAGGTTTCAACGTTTCGAAGTAGCCCGTGCGGCATTCGATGCCGATGTAATTATAAATCTTCCGAAGCTGAAAACCCATGGGATGACGACCCTGACCGGAGCGGTTAAAAATCTCTTCGGGTGCATCCCTGGAAAACGCAAAGTTCAGTGGCATTTTAATACCGGGGTGAATCACGACCTCTTTATGAAGATGCTTGTGGAACTGTATGCGCTTCTAAACCCACGGCTGACTATCATGGATGCAGTCATCGGCATGGAAGGAAACGGACCTGGTAGCGGTGATCCCCGCCAGATCGGTGCAATACTCGCAAGTGGGGACGGTGTAGCGCTTGATGTTGTGGCTGGAAAAATGGTCGGGGTGCCCCCGGAAAAGCTTCCCATTATAAAGGCTGCAGCGGCAGCGGGTATCGGAACAACAAAATATGACTGTATCCAGATACTCGGACAGCCACTGGAACATTTTGTAGTAAGTCAGTATCGCCTTCCACCGCAGACCCATCTTGAGTGGCAGCTTCCGGAATGGGCTCGCAAGTCTCTCAAAAACGCCTTCACAGCTAAACCGGTGATCAACCATGCGCAATGCATCCAATGCGGTATTTGCCAGGGACAATGTCCGCAAAAAGCCATTCAAAGTACGGGAAAGCACATTCAGATCCGCTACCGCGACTGCATCCGATGTTTTTGTTGCCAGGAATTTTGCCCCCACGGCGCAATAACTGTCGGTAAAGGATGGATGCTTGCGTTGCTACCAATACAGGGGGGAAATAGGGAATGCCATAAGAAAACTGATAATTCAAGCTGACGAACTAAACCGTCAATGCCTCATGAAGAGACGTTAATCCAGTTTAAGAGCATAATTTATGACTGCAACTGTTTTCATCTTCGGTTAAAAGCCTTTTCCGGAAACGGAGTAAAATTACATTTCCTCAGTCAGACCTTCTTCAGTTCCCTCATCGCGGTAATTCTCCAGGTTCAGATCGTCATTTTCATCTATTTCATAGATCGGATCCTTACCGACTTTCCCCGGTTCTTCACCCCGCGCAAGCAACTCGCGATAAACCAGGGGCTTGACGGTTATTGGAAGAGACGGATCGATATAGAGCTCACGCAAGTCTGTTAGTATCAATGAATGCAGAAACTGCTCCGACAGTGAGAGAGGCGTGTGTACGTTTCTGATGAGCGCGAATCGCACCGCCGAGCGCAGCGACCAGTTCGGATGTTCGGAAATCATGATGATGGTATTTGCTGCCGTGTCTCTGCGGCTGACGATCTTGTAGATATTGTTTTCGACGAGCAGTGGATTGTTGAGGCACAGTGCGATTATTTCGGGGTCGCGCTCCTGAAGCAGCTTGAGCAAAACGTTTCCCGCAGCCATTTTGGCGAGTGATTTTTTCTGACCCGTCGCCATGGTCGGGATCCGCTCATTGATGATGACCTCGACCTTATGCCGGAATGCGAGCGGGATGAAGGGGCTTCGCGCCATTTCTGCGAGATCTAAGATCCGGAGATGCCTTATGAGAGTGAGCGAGACGGACATCGGGGTTTTCGGATTGGCGGCCAGCGCCTTGCGGATGGGGTAACTTTCCGACCAGCGGCTGTCCTTGGCAATCGCGGTGAATACGTCAGGCGGCAGATTTTTCCTGCCCACGATAACCAAGATGTCGTCCTCGGTGAGATTCCGATTGCTAAGCAAGGCTTTTATGACGTGCGACGACGAGTCATGGATCAGTGCGATGATATGCTCCACGCCGGCAGAGGTTGCTTGTTTAATTCTTCTTTGTTCCGCCTCGTTCATCGTTCCATTATACGGGTTTTCAAACCTATTGACAAACACCAGTATTTTATGTATTTTATTTCTTCAAAACAACAATAATTTATTATAGTATTCGGTTCTTCCGCATTGCCAGAATTCGAGGGCTGCAATGGAACGGACGCTCCTCCTTAACGCAACATTTGAACCGTTAAAGATTATTTCGTGGCAGAGGGCGATTACCCTGCTCACTCAGGGAAAGGTGGAGGTAATTGATTTCTATGATCGCGACGTGCGAGCCGTGTCGATTACCTTCAAGCTCCCCTCTATCCTCAGACTCCTCAAACTCGTCAAGGTTAGTCGCACCAGCAAGGAAGTGCGGTTTTCACGGGCCAACATTTACCAGCGCGATAAATACACCTGCCAGTATTGCGGAATAAAATATCCGGCTGAAGATCTCACCTTCGATCATGTGATTCCCCAGGTGCAGGGTGGACAGGCTTCCTGGGAAAACATCGTGACCGCCTGTCTTGCGTGCAACAACAGGAAAGGCGGTCGGACCCCTCAAGAGGCGCGGATGCGGCTGATACGTCCCCCCGCGAGACCTCGCTGGATGCCGGTTGTAACGATGACTTTCGGAATCAAGAACGCCCCTCTCAGTTGGCGGGATTATCTCTACTGGAACATTGAATTGAGCAAGGATGGTTGAGTCCAGATAGTCGTACATCGATTTTTTAGACCCCAACGTTTTAAATCTTCCTTCATCGATGCCTTCGTCGATCGTGGTCCGGTGCCGCTCTTCCTCGTATAATTATTTTGCTTGTCAACCTAACACTTTGATGCTATATTCCGAGACGCATTCATGCAATATCCATAGTATATGGAGGCAAACTATGACGAAACGACTCATCTCATTTTTTTTGGTCATCGGAGCCCTGTTGGTGCTGACGGCCGGCCAGTCGGCAGCGGCGGTCACTCATTATTCCGAAAATGAATTTATAACTGCCGAGAGTCTCGATCCCGGGATGACCCAGACTGGTATCCAATTCTCACTCGGCGATGACTACAAGTCGTATTACCCTGAAATCCGCTACGGCGTGGGGGCAATGATGGAAGTCGGCGTCAGGTTTGGCGCCGTATCAGCATCAACGAATAATGGAAACAAACTTGGCGCTCTCATTGGCGGTGATCTGAAATATCAGCTGGTGAAGGAGACCGAAGGCGTTCCTCTAGATCTTTCTGTCGACCTAGGGTTCGACAATACGATTATCCACGACAAGAATGCTAGCGAACTGACCTTTGCCACGGTCGTGAGTAAGAGCTTACCTCTGACTGATCGGGGGTATATGCTTGTCCCTTACGGCGGTCTGGCGATGTCCGCACTCTATGGTTCTCTCCCTGTGAACAATGAAACCTATATGAACGCTTTCGCGGGTCTTGAATGGAAGGTTAGTCAGAAGTTCATGCTCCTTCTGGAAGTAAAGGCTGGAGAAGGTGTGATCGGTGGAGTAGGGATCAGGTTCGAATATTAGGATGGAATACCGACCAACTCGCATTGCCGATGAACCTCAGGTGAATCTCGCCTTCCGAAATACGAAATAACCGTTAAGTAGCTATAATCGTCGATATTCAGATTATGTCCATTCCACCATCAGGGCAACTTCGGGAAATATCTCTCTCCTCCATCCTCGAGGATTGCGGGGCAGGAAGGCTACCGGAACGTTAACGTTGCGCAGGGATGATGTGACTAAAAGCATCCATATCAGGGATGGCCAGATAATCTTTGCCACATCTACGGACACAAGCGACCGGCTCGGGGAATGTCTTGTCAAAGCAGGTAAGATTACCCATACCGGTCTGGAGCAAGCTCTCAAGCTATACCAGAAATATTCGGGTCTAAAGAAAATGGGGGTGATTCTCGTGGAAAGCGGCCTTCTTCCGCCGAGGGAGCTTTTCAGCGGACTCAGGATACAGGTGAAGGATATTATATTCAGCCTCTTTCTCTGGCGCGAGGGGGATTACCAGTTTGAGAAGCGATTGCCGTCCGATGTTATCCAACTTCAGATTAATATTCAGGAGTTGATTATCGAAATCACCAAACGTATGAGGCAGACAAGACAAAGCTGATATTTCCCCCCCGTTCTAGAGAAGACCTGCGATATCACCAATTCTCTGTTTTTTTCTGTTGTCCTTTCCTGCGGTTACAGGTATAATTTCCACCATCCCTTTGCGCCAGCCGGAGTACCATTGTGAAAACCCTCGAGCATATCTCTTTCCCCGAACTGGCTGAACGTGCCTGCGCGCTATATAGCGAAGAACAGAATGCGCTGCGTCTCGGAGTGTTCGGACAAGAATACCTCATCACACGAGAAGGGGTTTTTCTTCGCGGCCAGAGAGCCCCCAAGTTGCATACGGCAGTGATATTGAATTATCTATTTGCTCCTGGCAAGGGGCCAATCATGACACCTTGGCGCGCTGTCGGTGATTTTTCCGGAGGAGCCTCGTCGGATTTCAGAAATAAAATCGAGCTGCCTATTACTCACTATGCGGCGGAGATCATTTCCCGGGCCAACGTCCTTTTGCCGATGATTGACGCCAAAACAGCGCTAAGCTTCATTGGAAGTGACGTTGCGATTACGGTACGAGCTTTGCCCAAGGTTTATCTGCACATTGAACTGTCCCAGGAAACCCAGGATTTTCCGGCTGAGGTATGGATCCTCTATTCGAACAATGCCGACACGTTCCTTGATCTGCCGCGCCTTTTGACGCTTGCCGAAATGTTCAAGGATCGCCTCTTGAGCCTGATTAGAATCTACTAAAGGGATGCCAACCATCAACGCTCACACTTCACCGGAAGGAACAAAGGAAGCAAACGCGGGTGACCGCATGGTTCTTGCGCTGGACGTTGACAACGAACGGGAAGCGCTCAGCCTTGTTACGGAGCTCAAAGACGTGGTGGGAATTTTTAAAGTCGGTCACCAGCTCTTTACGGCTTACGGTCCGGACATCGTGCGCCGCATTATCGGCCAGGGTGGCCGGGTGTTCCTTGATTTAAAATATCATGACATCCCGAACACCGTCGCGAAGGCATCGGCTGAAGCTGTGAAGCTGGGGGTCAGCATCTTCAACGTCCACTCCCTCGGCGGACTCGACATGATGGAGGCCGCAGCGGAAGCAGCAAAGGAGACCGCGATACAACGCAACGCGCTGGTGCCGATCATCCTAGCCGTGACCGTCCTTACGAGTATGGATGGAATGAGTTTGCGCAGGGAACTGAAAATAACACGGTCGCTGCCGCGACAAGTCGCTCATCTTGCGCGGCTTGCTCAGCGCGCAGGCATGAACGGCGTTGTCGCCTCTCCGCAGGAGATCAAAATGCTTCGCAGGGAGGTTCGGGGGGATTTCGTCATCCTTACACCTGGTGTGCGGCCTGACTGGGCCGACCCGGACGATCAGAAGCGGATTATGACGCCCGGAGAAGCCATCCGGGCCGGCGCCAACTACATTGTTGTAGGCAGACCGGTTCTGAAAGCTCGGGACCGGAAAGAGGCTGTATTAAAAATTATTGAGGAAATAACCTTATGCCAGTCAGGCACGAAAAGAAGCGGCGCGGAAATGTCGAGGTAAGTTATTGAGGGGCTCGTTCCCGAATTTCACTGTTACGTGCCAAAAATGAAAAGAGAAATGGGGGACAACATAGTTCTATGACATCGGAAGAAGTATTGGATACCTATAAAAAAACCGGAGCGCTGCTTAACGGCCACTTTTTGCTTTCCTCCGGTCTTCACAGCGAGCTGTATTTGCAGTCCGCGCTGGTGTTGCAACAGCCCGATATCGCAACAAAGCTCTGTGCGGCGCTTGCGGATAATTTTAAAAATTACAGGATTGAAGTTGTAATTGCTCCGGCACTGGGTGGTGTGTTCGTATCACACGAAACCGCCCGGGCGCTTGGCGTTCGAGCAATCTTTGCTGAGCGGGTGAACGGAGAACTCACCCTTCGCCGCGGATTTACGATCAAACAGGGGGAGCGGGTTCTTGTAGTAGAAGATGTGATCACGACAGGGAAATCCACAAAAGAAACGATTGAGGTCGTGAAAAAGGCTGGCGGGTTGGTCATAGCCGCCGGATCCTTGGTTGACCGTTCAGGCAGCAAGGCGAATATCGGGGTTCCCTACCAATCCCTTGTAACGTTAATGATTCCTGCATACACGGCGGAAGCATGTCCGATGTGCAAGGCGGGAGGTTCACCGATAAAACCGGGGAGCAGGGGGTTGATGTAGATGCGCGTCCAGGCACTGATCCTTTCTTCGGTTTTCCAATATCGAGGATAAACCGAGTTCACCTTTAAAATACAAAGAATGCCTACCGATAATAAAGAGATGACCTATCGGAAAAATTGAACGATATATTTTAAGGCAAGAGACTCGATCATAATGCCCATCATGAGATTGATGGTTTTTTGAGGGACGAATTTCTGCAGCCTTGCTCCGATATACATGCCCGCAAACCCACCGGCGCCGAAGAGAAAGCCGAGCAGCCAGTCCGGGGATGCGGAGACTCCGCCCACGAGTGGCAGAACACTGTAAAAAAAGACACCCATGGTTGATGTCAGGAATGTGCTGAGGAGCGCTGCGCCGGCGACGGTGTAAATCGGCAGTTGAAAAAAAGCCACGCAGAAGGGCGCAATGATGGCGCCTCCGCCGATCCCGTAGATTCCACCGATGATGCCCACTAGGAGCGCGAGCAGGAACATGGACGGCACGCTGAAGCGAAACCGTTCTCCCCAGAACTCGTACTCGATTTCCTTCAGATTAAAGGTAATGGTTCTGACCACCGCTTCGGGAGGAATTCCCGCCGCGACTTGTGAATGATGCTGTTCTTTGATGCGCTTTACCCGCTCTCCGAATTTTTTTTCCAGATCGATTCGCTGCGCCTTGTTTGCCTGCGCTCTTCCGGCCGTCTCATAGAGAAGTCTGCTCCCGATATAGAGAAGTACGATGCCGACGAATAACTTGAACGTCCGGGGATCGGGCAGATAAAGGATACGGAGATAATAACCGATGAAGACTCCCGGTAGCGTCCCGACAATGATAACCCACGTAAGAGGCCATGCCATACGGCCTTCCTTGAAATAGCGGTACACGCCGCTCGGAATGGCGACGAGATTATAGACAAAATTAGTCGAGCTCACTGCTGGTGTGGTAAAACCAAGCACGCTCATTTGAAAGGGCAGGAGTATGAATGCTCCGGAAACGCCGGCCATCGAGGTGAGCGACGATACGACAAGCGCTACGAGCGGAGGGAGAAATATCCATGTTTTAACTCCCGATTGCGGAAATAGCAGATAAAGGCTCTCCATTGAAAGGAAGTATAACATAAAAGTGAGTATTGGGGGAATAGCCATATTATCGGGTGCAGGTGGCATTAATGAAGCGAGTTCGCGAGGTGAGGCCGGGAATCATCATGATCTTTCAGAAAATGTCAATATAAAATTAATGTTTAATGTTTGACCTTCAAATTGTTTTTTTGATATAATTGAAGTGAGGAGCAAATGAAATGCAGAGCATGAATAAAGCGACATTATCGGAAGAAAAAAACGAATATCCCAACGGCGTGCCGGAAGACGTGCTGGAAGAACTCTCGGACGAGCTTTCTGAAGAGGATGAAGAAGAAGGGCCTACGCCCATAGAGATCGCCGAAGTTGCAGCTGAGGAGATTGCCGCGGGTGCCGATCTTGTGGATACCTATCTTAAGTCCGTAGGAAGGTTTCCTATGCTCAAGATAGAAGAAGAGCAGGAGTATGTCCGCATGCTTGAGGCAGGGAAAAACTTGCTCAAGAAAATCGCGTTGAGCTCGCCACTCGCAATCCCGCGGGTTTTTGCCTTGGGGGCAAACATAAAGCAGGGGCTTGTGAAAGCCCAGGATGTACTCAGGTTTCCCGGCGAATGGAACGATTCATACGAAACCGAATTCATGCGACTTTTTAACCGGCTTAAACGCCAAGTAGCACGGCGGGACATGGAGCGGGCAACCACGACGCTAAATGAAATGAGCCTTTCGTTCCGCGAGATCGAGAAGATGCTCAAGAAACTCGTGACTCTTGGCAAACAGGCAGAGCGCGGTTACAGCGCGGAGGTGGAGAAACTCGGCCTTGATGAGCAGACTCTGTTCGACATGGTGAACCGAATCGAAGAGGAGGAGGTCAGGGTAAAGATAGCGAAAGACGAACTGATCAAGGCCAATCTCAGACTGGTCGTGTCGATAGCCAAAAAATATGTGAACCGCGGGCTCACGCTCCTCGATCTGATCCAGGAAGGCAATATCGGGCTCATGAAAGCAGCGGACCGGTACGAATCGGGAAAGGGCACCAAGTTCAGCACCTATTCCACCTGGTGGATCAGGCAACGGATTACCCGCGCTATCCTTGATCAGGCGCGCACAATTCGACTGCCCGTTCATCTGATTGAAGAGAGCACCCGCATCAGCCGCATTTATACGAAGTTCATGCGAGAAAAAGGACGGGAGCCTTCTCCCGAGGAGGTGGCTAGGATTATGGGTCTCTCGGTGGTGCGGGTGAATGAGATTCTGCGGGCAATTCAGGAGCCTGTGTCCCTGGAGACGCCAATTCTCTCGGAAGAAAAGGAGTTGAAAGACGTTATCATTGACGAAAAATCGGTTTCTCCTTTTAAGACTTTGGAAAACAGCGAGGCGGCCAACCGCATAGAGCAGGTCCTTTCCTCGCTGACTGAACGAGAGGAGAAAATAATCCGCATGCGGTTCGGCATTGGTGTTGGCAGCGAACACACCCTTGAGGAGGTCGGCAAGTACTTTAATTTAACTCGTGAACGCATCCGTCAGATCGAAATCAAGGCACTTAAAAAACTGCGTCATCCTGCCCGCAGCAAATTTCTACGTGAATACGTATAAAGAAGCATCATGACATTCTCGTCAACTATCAGAAAAAAGAGGAACATATCGGCCACTACAACTGTGAGGATATATTGATGGCGTCAAATGCATCTATTGTTTGGATAAGGACTTGCGGTGGGCTCTTGTAAATTTTCTGCAACACGACTCCGGTCGGATTTTAAAAATTACTGGAGTCGTCCTTCGGTATTGATATTAACACTTGACTGTTTTTTTGCTGATAATTAATCGTTCGGAGACGGGATGAACTCGATATCAGCGACGATACGCGAGGCCTCGTCGAGGTAAGGCATATCGTTGTCAGGGCTGCTGATAAAGGCAGCCATGAGGGCACGGGTTTTGTCGACCAGAACCCATATCCGCCAATGAGTGGGTTCCTGCTCGGACTTGAATGTATAGTCAAGACTGGCTATGCCCATATCTCTCCGGTCCTCAACCTTCACCGCTTCGCGAGGGAAGGGAACGTCCCGTTCCTCCATGGTATCCTCCAGGAGAACTTTAGCTGCTTCCGGAGGCGGAAGTTTCGTTTCATCGCGCTCGATGAAAGAAAGCTGCACCATACCGGGCCAGCCCTCCTTCTCAAGCATGATAAATCCCATTTCTTCCCGTTCATTCCAGCCATCCGGTAAGTAAAGGTTTATCCACCGTTCATACGTTACTTTTTTTCCCATGGCACTATTCTATAGGAGCTGCCATGGTCAGTCAAATGAGTTTCGCAAATAGGCAGTAAAAAAGTGTTTATACGTATTCAAATTTTTTTAGTACAGCGAGAATAGCGTCGGCACCGCTGTCCGGGGAAGACTGTCCATTCAGGGTAATTTCCGCATTTAGAGGTGGTTCATAAGAGACTTGCATCCCGGGTACGGCCGTTGTTTCACCGGCTGCGGCCCGGCGGTAGATTCCCTTGGGATCGCGCTTCACGCAGATATCAAGGGAACAGCGAACGTAAGCTTCTGCAAATTTTTCAATGCGTGAACGGGCCCTGTCTCGGTAATGCCGCTTGTTTGCCGTTGCGTCAAAAACCACGGAAATTCCATTTCGTGTTATCATCTCACCAATCGACACCAGAGTATGGTAGAATCGGTCGCGTTCCTCGGGGCTGTATGTCGCCTCGGGGGTCAGGATGGCGCGCATTTCATCGGATTCGAGCACTACCACGGCAACGCCAAGCACTCTCAGTTTTTTTACGAGCTCCCTTGTAATGGAACTCTTTCCCGAGGCCGGAATCCCTGTTATCCAGACCGCAAAGCCCTGCTGAGAATTCATGTGAGGTACCTGTTCGCGTCCATCGGGTCGAACCTCTCGGCCGCCAAAACATTTTCTATGAAATTAAAAACAGATCTTCGCACAGCCGGAGGCAGGTGAGGATACCAGACTGGACTGCCGATGACCAGCCCACGCCAGGCATAAAACGGAGCAGCAATGTCAAGCATTTCCCGATCGTTCGTCTTGCCGAGATAGTTGTCCCAAAATAGGAAAAACATTTTTTCAAATGCACCTTCGAGCTTTCCGGAACGTAGGAGGGATGAGAAAAGGTAGTTGATACTGAGGCAAGTCATGTCGTCGGCCGGTTCTCCCCATTCACCACGCGATCGGTCCAGCATCGTGAAGTCGGTCCCCTCTCGGAAAAGGAGGTTCCATGGGTGAAAGTCGCCGTGAACCTGGCAAAGGCGGTGAACGCGGCCTTTCACACGCCAACGCCACTCAACACATTGTTGCTCGATCTTTTTGAGGAGCAGCGTGTCTATGAACTCGAAGGTTTTGGGATAGTTGTCGATGAGCCCCATAATACACTCGCCGTGGCCCAGCAAATCACGGATCCTCCGCGTGTAAAGCCCGGGGGCGTCGAGTTTCCGCGCGTGGATCCCCACAAGGCAATCGGAAAGTGCGCGCACGCGGTTTATGTCATCGTCCGTTACTGAGCCTGTGTTCCTGATGCGCTCAAGGTCCTTGAAATATCCTTTCCCGGCGACGAATTCGGTGAGCAGGAAGAACTCCTCCGCTTTCCCCGTAGAGATGATGGCGTCCGATATGGAAAATGCCCCGCAATCAAGAGAGCGCACATGGCCCGGAAGGTTGTTGAAGGCGGAATTCTGCCACAGGATTGCCTGAGCACGGTCTGAAAAATGATCGTGCCCGTAGGTTGAAGGCGCAATGGTTTCGAGCACAACTTTTCTCCGTCGATTGCCGACCTCAAATTCGATGAATAGCGGCGTGCCGTAGCCAAAGGCCTTGATGTCCTCGCCGGTTTCCTGCTTCCCTTCCGTCGTCATGGAAAGAATGCGAACTGAAGCGGCATAGAATGCCTGCAGATAGTTCGCGACTGCCTGGATAGAAATGATTGGCATGCAGACCTCTCTGCCAGCGCAGTGCCACTCCGCGATCTCATATCGAGACCCGGGCGGGTTCTGATTATCACCTGAGCCGAAAAGCCCGTTTCTTCAGTGTGGTGAAATAAGGCGCTGGTTGCAAAAGCAACCATGTAAGTATTATTTTTGCAAACAATGCTCCTGCACAAGGACAGACTAAAACGTATCCGCGTTGTGAAAATGGAGGAAAACTACGCGAGCGAGACTTGTTGCATACAAAATGAAAGACAAAAGTCCGGCCGCGTGTATCACGGAATCTATATTTGCAAACAATGCGGTGCTATAATCAACGCCGACGAGAACGGAACAATCAACATCAAAAGGGACCTCCCGGATCAAATAAGAGTCTTCCGGAGTAGTGGCTAAGATCAACTGTTTTGCCTGGAGAATAACCAGGCCCTCAATGCAGGTCACAAACCGGAGACATGACAAACATCTCTGCCCCATCCGCGAACAGAATCTGTGGTGACTCTCACCAGCAACATATTTTGATTTGGAAGTCCTCGGTTTTTCTGGATGGGGAGGATGTGAATAGTCTATCATGATTCGAGAAGCAGCGGGTGGATTTTTCCGTTGTCGGAGCAAAGGTGCGAAAGCTCTTCGGGGAAAATCATTTGCGGAAGAGGAATCAGTTTTCCGCCCCAACCCGCTTTAAAGGGTAACCGTTTATGGGGAGTGGTTCTCCGGGGTTGAAAATATCATTGCCATAACGGATAAGAAATGTACGGCCGGGAACCTGCTTACTATAGGTGATAATAAGTCGTCCAATGGTATGCTTGATATCCTGGGTGGGGGTACCGCTCAGCAGGGCGACGGGGCCTGGAAAACCCTGAGGTATGAAAAGATGATACCCGCGTGGCGCTAGATTAATGAGCATACTGTTCTCCCTGTTATCGCGGCCGAGGACAATTTTGTTACCTTCATCGAATCGGAAGTGGCGCCCCATGGTAAGGAGCCTTACGTCATCTGACGTAACATGCTGTTTTTCGGAGAAAAGGTCGCGCAATTTTTCAGAGAAATTTTTGTCTGTCAGCAGACATCCACCCGCAGGCGTGGAATAGCCGCGGATACCGTACCGTTCCGCGAGCTGCATCTGCACGGTGCGTGACCGGCCGCTGATGCCCAGCAGTGTTTCTCTCCAGATGAGGCCGTCCTGTTCGGCTTTGGTCGGTGGCAGAAGGGTTGCCGACAGCGGACGGACAATCATGCCGCGCATATCCGCGTCCCGCTCGATGATATGGAACGTGTCACGTCGCTGAGACATGGGCCGCTGACCCAGGACCTCACCAGTAATTACGAAGGAAGAATTCACTTCCTGCATGACGGATTTGGCGCGCCGCAGCATGAGAATTTTGCAGTCTATGCAGGGGTTTATGTTCTTTCCGTAACCGTGAACGGGTTTCCGGACCAGGTCGATGTATTCCTGCCCCATATCGAAGATGCGGAGATCGATGCCGATGGCTTTTGATACACGGGCGGCATGGGTTTCATCCTCGTTACCATAACTCTTGGAAAACGCGGATGTGAAGTAAAGCCCGATCACATCAAAACCCTGCTCCATGATAACCTTGGCTGCTAGCACGCTGTCCAGGCCGCCCGAGATGAGAGCGACTGCTTTTTTGCTCACGACAATTTCCTCCTTGACGAATTTGCAACATTATAAATCTCCGGCCATCGGTTTAGCAATAGAGAAGAACGTATTCGGAAATATTTATAATAGTTCGATAAAAAGCAGGGATAGTCGGCAACGTGTATAATTGTCATTAAGAAGCATGAAGAGGAGGGGCAATTATGGCGATATGGACGATTGATCCGGACCATTCCTGTGCGGCATTTGCTGTCAGGCACTTGGCTCTCGCTAATGTACGCGGCCAATTCACGAATCTTAAAGGTACCATCAATTTTGATCCTGCTGACAAATCGCATGCATCGGTAAATGTTGACATAGATGTTGCCAGCGTAAATACGGGCGTCACGAAGCGCAATGAACACCTACTAACGGCAGATTTTTTCGACCGGGAGAAGTACCCGACCATTGAATTTAAGAGCTTATCAATTGATTTTCTATTGGACAATCACTGTCACGTAAGCGGTAACCTGACGATCCATGGCACGACCCTACCGGTTACGTTTGAAGGTGAATATGCGGGGCCGCGAAGGAATCCGTATGGAGATGAAACCACTATAGGATTTTCCGGCACTATCACGATCAATCGTGAAGATTTCGGAATCCTGTGGGGAAGTGAGCCTATGGAGGGCGGGGGACTGGTTGTGGGGAAAGAAGTCCATATTTACCTAGATGTTGAGGCTGATATATCAGATAAATAACATATATTAACGGTTTAGTGGGGTTTATGCATTGTCGATATGAACGCCTTCACTGTTGTTTAGTTACGGGTTTTTGAGGATTGACGGGTTTATCGAGATGGCGCCATAATTTTGAGGCCCGGGAGGAACGGACATATGTATCAGGCGTCTTCTCCGATGCGTCATCAATTGTCAATGAGTAATTGAGAACGCAGAAAAGTATAGGGATTAAGGAGTAAATGAATAAAAATCAAGACAGCAGGTAGGAAAATTGCAACGGAGAGTCCAGTGGACACAGAGAAAGGATATGAAAGTTGTTTGAAAAACTCACCTCTTTTTGTATTTTTCCCCCATCTTGCCTCTGTGACATAATCTTTTCTGGTTCATACCCATTAGTGTTATTTCACCTCCTCATGAATAATTCAGATTTCTGATATTAGAAGGCAAAAGTGAAATGTAGGTTAGAACTCCGATATCACTCGTTGTATTATCGTAACAAACTTAATTTACAATTGACTTCCCCAGCACATCTTGCTAATATAACAAACTGCTTCTGGGTTTAGTGTGGGATACTACCAAATGGTGCCAACATTTGGCTTCCTCAAACTGCATAAGCGATTGAGAATATAGATAATTCCTATTCAATATCCAGGGGTTCTGCTCTGTTTCTCATGCGTTATTTTGGGCTACCCGCACTCATTCCGGAAGGACCTATAATACGATGTTTCGATTTGCTGTGCGAAAACCTGTCTTGGGAATAGAAATATGTGATTCCGCAGTGCGTCTGGCGGCTCTTTCGGGAAAGGGAGCAGGTCTCTCTGTGGATTATATGAAGATGGCCGATCTGCCCTCTGGGATGGTAACCGCAGGCTATGCATCACCGAATATAATCGACACCAAGGGGCTTGCGCAGACACTGCATGCATGTCTGCCCGACTCCTCGCGGTCTGTTCGTCGATGCGCCCTCAGCCTTCCCGATAGTGTGTTCCGCGTCCAAGTGCTCGATTTCGATCAGCTTCCGTCAAAACATGAGGAACGCGAGCGGCTTATCAGATGGCGCATCGAAAAAACCGCTGCGTTTGACCTGACCGAAACAGTCCTTCGCTACCAGGAATTGCCGAAAAAAGGAAAAGGGTTTGCCCTATTGGTCTGTGTGGCGAAGCAGGCGGTCATCGCGCAGTATGAAACGGTGCTTCAGGAGGCGGGGTTCGAACCGTGGAGTATCGGTATATCCTCTTTCCATATCCTAAACTTCTATTACCCCCTCCTGGCGAAAAAATCATCTGTTTTTGCTCTCACTCATCTTACAGAAGAGTCCTTCACGACCATCATAGACGAGGGAGGGAGAACCCAGTATTTCCGGTATAAAGAGCTGAAGCGGGGAAATCCGGTGGAGATCAGAACCCGCTTCATGCGCGAGATCGAGGATTCCCTCCACTTTTATACCCACCGGGACCGCATGCAGACCTGTGAAATACAGCAACTCTATCTGACTGGCGAATCAACGTTATCCTTCGAACTTGCCAAAGGACTGAGCACGATTTCATCACTCAATGTCGAAGTATTGTCTCCCGACGACATCATTGCGCGGAGCGGGCGCGAAGGGACCGCTGTATCCTATCCGGCGGTCATGGCGGCGACGCTGGGCGCCGGGGGTGCATTATGGTAACCATCAATTTCGCAAGCAGAAATTACCGCGCTGTTGCGTCCGCCGTGCGGGTGCTGTTCGGGGCGGCTGTTGTACTTGCCCTCATTGCATTGGGTATGCTCTGGAAATCTGCATTGCTGCGTAAGGACTTATCCGAGATGAATCAGAAACTCACAGTTGCGGAGACAGAAGACAAGCAGGTGAAGTTCACGCTGCTCGAACGTGAAAAGCTCGTGAATGACCTCAATGAGATGTCTGGCCTAGTCGAAGCGCGAAAGTTTTCATGGACACTTGTTTTCACGAGTCTTGAGGAGGCCGTACCTACAGGGGTGGCGCTCAAGAATGTAACGTTCAGTCCGAAGGACCGGATACTCAGCATCGAGGGGATGGCGCAGTCGCCGGAGGCTCTTCGCGATCTGATGGTAGGACTAGAGAAATCGACTTCCTTCACCAAGCCGTATTTGAAACATCAGTCACTAGAAAAGGGGATTCTCTCATTCAATGTGGTCGCGGTATATCAAAAGCATAAGAACTCCGGCATGGCTGAACTGGAAAGATAAAAGACTTCGCGCAGCTTTGCTGTTTTTTGTGGGGTTCTTTGTTCTGGATCTCGTTCTGTACAACGCGTTCATTGTGCCCCCTGCGTCAGAGCTTTCTGCCGGCGAGGTTCGGTACCGCATACTGAGAAAAAGACATGTCGAAGCGGTGCTGTTCAACAAGCAAAAAAACGCGTTCAAAGGGATCATTAAGGGGATGCCTGCTCAACAGGATATGCCGCTTCTGCTCAAGAGCCTCGTGCAAATGGCACACCAGCTAAACCTGTCGGTGTCCTCGGTAAAGTATGACATCCCGCAGGAGAGCGGGGAATTTACCATGCTGTCCTTCTCTTTCCCGGCGGAAGGACAGTACGGCAATGTAAAGCGATTCATTTACGATGTGGAAACCTCGGATCGGTTGGTTGGCATCCAGGAATTGAAAATGGACTCGGATAATGGCTTGGTGAAAATGGAGATGAAACTCCTCACCTATATCAAGGGACAATGAGCGCGATGTTCAAACTTTCACAAGAACAGGAAAAAAAAGTACTGGCCGCCGTGCTTGCAGTCCTGATGCTTCTCATAATCTACCGCGTGGAGACGGCGGACAAGCCCAGAACCGCTCCGCTCGCCTATGCACCCGGAGCAGTCGCTCATTCCGGCATACGGCAGGAGCCGGAGGATGCCGCATCTAACGCCGATCCCTTGAACGTGTTTCTCGCGAGGAGCGAGGAAAAATTCCCCGGTGTTTCACGGGACATTTTCAGGATGGCAAACCCGGCGCCCAAGCCGAAACTGAAGCCAGTTGTTGCGCTTCCTCCTCCTCCGCCTCCCGTTCCACAGAGGACTCCCGAGGAAATTGCCGCAGACCAGGCCCGTGCCGACCTCGCCAAGTTCCAGTTCCTCGGGTATCTAACCTCTAAAGACAAAACCCTTTTTTTGTCCAAGGATGGGGAGCTGTTTGTCGTGCAAATCGGAGACAAACTGCTTAAGAGCTACCAGGTGAAAGAAGCGAGCGCGGACTACGTTGAACTTATCGATACGGCCACGAAAGTGGCGGTGCGCGTCGGTTTGGCGGGAGCAGGGCCATCGTTCGTGCCCTATGCTACGGTGCAGCATCAGCAGACGCAGCCGAATCCAGATACGACGCAGCAGCCTCCGGTGACCCGGCAAATACTGCGAAGGTTGAGGGGTGTCAGAAACTGAAGAGAATGTTCCCTGGCTGTCCTGAAACCGGCTGGCCGATAAAGCTTTTTACGCAAGATTAGATCACATCGCTTCGGGTGGATAGGCTTATTCTTTCTCCCCGAGTTTGGACTGATGAAAAGGTTAAAGCGAGGAGGCTGATGATGAAAAGGATTATGCTGCAGCTGACAGCTTTGGTGCTCTCAGCGTTGCTGCTGAGCTGCGCCGGCTCACAGTCGTTCCTGCGGGGAGAGCGGTATGCCGACCGAGGCGACTGGGACCTAGCGGTGAAAGAATACCGGGATGCCCTCAAACGCCAGCCTACCGATATCGAGTACCGCTCGGCCTTGATCCGTGCCGAAGAAACGGCGGCGAACCAGCACCATAAAAAGGCGACGGATTTTCTTAAGGAGGGAAAACTCGACCAGGCTATCACGGAGCTACAAGAGGCCATCTACATGAATCCCACAGACCTGGCGGTTCAAAGCGAACTCAAATCTGCCTTCAATATAAAACAGGCCGAGGAAGACTATCGCACATCCCTCACTTTCGTGGAACTTAATAGGCTTGGCGAGGCCATCAACGAAATAAACCATGCCATCGAACTGGACCCCGAAAACGTAAAATATCTTGATTTCCTAAACAACCTCCAGAAAAAGAAGACCGAAAGCGGACCCGAGAATGCACTTTCCCTCGCATCGAATCAGCCCATCACGCTTAATTTCAAAAGCACCAATATCAAGGATGTCTTCGAATTTCTCTCAAAACTATCGGGCATCAACATTCTTTTCGATGAAGATGTAAAGGCACAGCCCGTTACCGTTTTCGTGAAGGATGTCTCATTCCAGTATGCCCTTAACCTACTCCTTTCAACAAACAAGCTTTTCATGAAGCAAATCAGCGCCGATACCATCATTATCATTCCGATGAACAAGGCAAAGATTGATCAGTACCAGGACTTGGAGGTCAAAACCTTCTATATCAACAATGCAAAAGCTAAGGATATGATAAATGTAATCCGAACTATGCTCGATATCAAGAAGGCATATGTGAACGAGACTTTGAATTCAATCACGATCAGGGAAACACCAGACAAAATGAAGCTGGTGGCGAAGGTCATAGCCGCCAACGATCTCAAGGAGGCTGAAGTCATCCTTGACATCGAAATCCTCGAGATTTCACGCAACAATTCGCTAAGTTACGGTTGGAACTTCCAGCCGGGTCTGTCCGCAACCGCCTCTATAGCGCCATTGAATACCACTACTGCTGCTGTCACGACATCGAGCACGGGGGCGGTCGCTCTGAGCCAGCTCACGCACCTAAACGGTGATAGCGTGTTCGTCTCGGTACCCAGCCTCGTCGTGAATATGATCAAGCTGGATTCGGACGCTCAGACACTGGCGAACCCGCGGGTACGCGTGATGAATCACCAAATGGCAAAATTTCATATTGGGGACAAAATCCCGGTTCAGACATCAACCATCCAATCTACTGCCACGGCGGCAGTTACCTCGACCTTCGAGTATAAGGATATCGGCATCAAGCTCAATATTGAACCGATAATCCATCTCAATAATACGGTCACTTTAAAGCTTGGTTTGGAGGTCAGCACCCTCGGCGCCCCTCTGACTTTTGGAAACGGCCAGACACAGTATGAGTTCGGAACGCGGAACGTCGATACAATCATGAATCTTCGCGACGGAGAGACTGTGATCATCGGAGGCCTGATCCAGGACAACGAGTCGAAGACGATGTCAAAAATCCCAATCCTGGGTGACCTCCCGGTTTTGGGCAAGCTTTTCTCGTCGACGGACAACGAGGGGGTTAAAACGGACGTTCTCATGTCAATCACGCCGAATATCGTGAGCAATATGGAGCTTCCTGATAAGGATACGCAGCTTTTCTGGTCAGGAACGGAAGATCAATTCGACATCAAACCGATCTTCGCCTCCGAGACAGGCAATAGCACAAAAGCGGTTGAAAAGCCCTATGACAAGGCTGCACTGCTGGATCTCCTGAGTCAGCGGGAACAGGCCGGCGTCGCCGGAACGAAGCAAGCGCTTGTGTCGGCGCCGGTAGCGACCGCGGCTGGACAACAGGCCGGCGTAGCCGGAACGAAGCAAGCACTAGTCTCGGCACCGGTCGTGACTGCGGCGGGGCAACCGCCAGCCGGCGCTCTGGAGGCGCTCACGGAAGTGAAGCCGGCCGAAATTGCTTTTCCCGTGGGCCAGGACGCGCGGTTTGAGATTTCTACGGGAACTGTCAAGGGCCTTTACGGCGCGATCATGACCCTGAGCTACGATCCTCTGATCGTGGATTTCAAATCTGCTAGTGAAGGCACGCTCTTGAAAAAAGACGGCCAGCAAACGTCATTTCTGTTTTCAAACAATGCGAAGGCGGGCACTGTGGATATTTACATGACTCGCATCGGCAATGTGGGCGGCATAAACGGTTCCGGAACGCTCTGCGATATCGTATTCCAGGGGAAAACCGCTGGAACGAGCGAACTTCATGTAACGACCGTGAAGCTGACGAATTCGAATCACGAGCCGATCAAAACCGGCACCAAGGGCGCTCGGCTGACCGTGAAATAAGTTATAGAAATGCGGAAAATGGAAGAACAGACGGGACACCCCTTTTTATGCTTCCCTTCGGGCGGAAAGACCGAAGGGTCGAAGGACTGCGGAAAAGGGGAATTCATGTGCCGCGGCTTTACCTTAATCGAAATGATCGTCGTGATGGTGATCATGGGGATTCTCGCAAGCGCAGTATTACCTTTGTCGCGCATGACCGCAAAACGTGCGAAAGAAATAGAGCTTAGAAGCGGTCTAAGAACGCTGCGTACGGCGATCGATGCGTTCCAGAAAGACTGTATCGAGAAAAGACTGGCAAGTGATTATTGCGATCCCGAGCAGGATAATTACCCTGAATCGCTCGAACAGTTGACGAAGCCTCTGGATTTGACCGGCTCGGTAGCAGGCAAAACCAAAAAGTATTTGAGGACAATTCCGCGCGATCCCATGACTCCGCTTGATTCGCCCGACAATCCAAACAACTGGGGTCTTCGTTCCTACAGCGATGAGCCTGATTCCGCGCAATGGGGCGGCGGCAATGTATTCGACATTTATTCGAAAAGCGACGGGATCGCGCTCGATGGGTCTAAATACAGTACGTGGTAACTGCACGTGCGGAATGAAAAATGATGAAACGGTTATTGTCCCAAAAAGGGTTTACGCTTCTTGAACTTATGATCGTTCTGTCGATCATCGGCGTTCTTATTACGATTGCCCAACCGGACCTCAAGCGGTCCATCATTAAAGCGCGTGAGACGGTTCTCAGAGAGGATTTGTTCCAGATGCGCGATGCCATTGATCAGTATTACTCAGATAACGGGAAATATCCAGCCAACCTGGCTGATCTGATCAATACCCAGGAACATGGAAAGAGCTACCTGCGGGACATACCGAAAGATCCTTTTACCGGTGATTCCAATTGGATAATTGTGGCCCCCGAAGAGAGCGACGAAGGAGGCGTCTTGGATGTGCACAGCGCAAGCCCTTTTCTCGCCTTGGACAACACTCCGTACAACACCTGGTAATATTTACGTCAAGCCGCCAAATCTGTTTCATTTACAAACATCTTCCGTCCACTCGATCCTTCTGTCCAAGATTAGAGCATTGGCAATGCAGCAGATCGTTGATCTTAGGACCGAAATGATTATGCCAATATGCAGATGATCCCGTTCTGGCAGCATCTTTCGCCGACCTACGACGCCTTTCAGTCCTGGTAAAGTATTTTCTTTTTATCTTGGCTTCTTCCGCAAAGGCTTTCTTAAAAAAAGCTTGCAACCTCAAAGTAAAATCAGTAATATTACAAACGTGAAAAAAATCAGGGTATTTTTAAAAAAATATTTTATCACCGGCCTTCTCGTCATCTTGCCTGTGTGGGCGACTTATTATGTACTGACTGCACTTCTCGGCGTAATCGACGGCATCCTAGGTGACTTACCGGCTCATATTTTGGGGCGCAGAGTCCCCGGGCTGGGAATTGTCACGCTGATTCTCTTTATTTTGATCACGGGTGTTCTTTTCGCCAATTATGTGGGCAGCCGGATTGTCAGTATAAGCGATGAATTGCTGCATAGGGTACCCCTCGTTCGTGGCGTTTATTTTACCATAAAACAGGTCATGGAAACGTTTTCCATGAAGCACCAGTTTCACGGTGTTGCCCTTGTTGAATATCCCCGGAAGGGTTGCTGGAGCGTGGGTTTCATGACCGGTGAAACACAGGGTGGATCTCTTGGTTTGGCTGGAAAATTCGTGACGGTCTTTGTACCTACCACGCCGAATCCGACGGCGGGATTCCTCCTCATCCTGCCCGAGGCCGAAGTCAAACGTCTTGACATGACCGTGGAACAGGGAATGAAGTTCATAATTTCCTTAGGTCTCGTGCCAATGAATGAGATTAAGTCGCACAAACTGAGAAACCCGACCCAGGAGGTATAGCACGTGCAGCCGACAGTCATTATTCTTGCCGCGGGTCTCGGTACGCGCATGAAGTCAGGCCTTGCTAAGGCACTTCACTCGGTTGCGGAAATGCCGCTGATCCACCATGTTCTGAATGCCGCATTAGGTCTGGTGCCCGAGAAAATCATTGTCGTGCTGGGGCATCAAGCGGATAAAGTAAGTAATGCCGTCGGCGATGACCGCATCGAGATCGTGCTCCAGACAGAACAGCTCGGAACAGGCCACGCCGTTCAGCAGGCAAGCGGCGCTATCTCCGGACGATCAGGGCCGATCGTGATCCTCTGCGCCGACACGCCGTTGCTGACGAGCGTGACATTGAAGTCAATGATCGATCTTCACCAGAAGACCCGTGCGGTGATAACGCTTGTCACCGCACAGGTTGAAAATGCTTTCGGATATGGCAGAGTAGTGCGTGGAAAGTCAGGCGTTATACGCGTTGTTGAGGAAAGGGACGCGACTGCCGCGCAGAGGAAAATACGTGAAGTAAACGCGGGAATCTACTGCTTTGATCGGAATTTTCTGCTTTCATCCCTGTCGCATCTCGGAAAGAACAACGCACAGGGAGAGTACTACCTTCCCGATGCGATATTGCTGGCCAGAAAGAAGAAGCGTACCGTGGCAACGCTGCTCTGCAATGACCCTGACGAAATAATGGGCGTGAATTCCCGATACGATTTAAGCCGCGCTGAGGCCATCATGCAGCAGCGCATAAACCGGCGCTGGATGACCGAAGGCGTAACGATGCTTGACCCGGACACGACCTTCGTAGGAACCGAGTCCCTCCTGGGTCGCGACGTCATGCTCTATCCGAACGTCAGGATCGAAGGGACGACAAAGATAGGGGATGGATGCGTAATCTACCCGGGTTCGCGGATCCATAACAGTGTGATCGCGAAGAGCGTGACGGTTAAGGACAATTCGGTCATCGAGGAAAGTCACATTTCCTCAGGCGCATCGATTGGCCCCTTTGCACACCTGCGACCGGGGTCGGTTATCGGTGAAGGGGCACGAATCGGGAATTTTGTCGAACTGAAAAAATCGACAATCGGTGACGGGAGCAAGGCGAACCATCTTTCGTATATAGGAGATTCTATTGTAGGGAAGCAGGTAAATATCGGTGCAGGCGTCATTACCTGTAACTACGACGGTTATGACAAACATCGCACAGTGATCGAAGACGGCGTTTTCGTAGGCAGTGATGCGCAGCTCGTTGCTCCTGTAACGATCGGTCACGGCGCTGTTATCGCAGCAGGCACCACGATAACCCGTGATGTTCCTGCGGACGCCTTGGCTATCAGCCGCGTACCTCAGGAAATCCATGAAGGCTATGCAGAACGAAGACGAAAATTGAAACAGAAGAAACATTGAACATCACCGGCTGAAAATACAAGCGCCAGGAAGTAAGCGGGGATGTTTACGTCTCAATAATTTCGGAATCGTCAAAATGTATGTCAGTCTGTTGTTGACGTCATTCAGGCGTGCGCGGAAACGCTGCTTCCTCACACAGTATCTGGAAAAAGGATTTTACCCGGGTTTAGCTGTGCAGAACAGGCTTAGTGCCGGGGGAGATTATTTTTTTAACGTATTTATCAAAGGTCCCTTTCCGATTTTCAGGCCTGCATTCCATTCAAGGAGAGCAACCTATGTGCGGTATTATTGGTTATATCGGTAAGGAGCCGGCGGTCCCGATCCTGATCGAGGGCCTTAAAAAGCTTGAGTATCGGGGCTATGATTCGGCAGGCGTGGCAGTGCTCCAAAATGGAAAGTTCGAAGTCCGGAGGGCCGTGGGCAAACTCCACAACCTCGAGACCCTCTTGCGCGGCGAAACGCTTACCGGGAAAATTGGCGTTGGGCATGTGCGATGGGCCACACACGGAAGGCCGTCGGAGGAAAATGCCCATCCGCACCGCGCGGGCAGCATCGTGGTCGTGCATAATGGCATCATCGAAAACTATACAGTGCTCAAGAAACAACTCGAAGCCCAGGGCCGCGTCTTCCATTCAGAAACTGACACGGAGGTCATTGCGCACCTGATCGACAGTATTGCGCTGAAGGGACCTACGCTGGAAGAGGCGGTGCGCCAAGCTGCTCGGTTACTGGAAGGCGCATATGCTATTGCTGTCATCGACGAACGGGATCCTGATGTCGTCCTGGGCGCACGCAAGGGAAGTCCCCTTGTGGTCGGCCTCGGCGAGGGCGAGTTTTTCCTTGCCTCCGATATCCCCGCCGTTCTACACCGAACTAGAGATGTACTGTTCCTGAATGACGATGAAATGGCGATCCTCACTAATGAGGGAGTACGCATTACCAATCTTAAGGGGACGACGATAAACCGGGAAATCTCACGGGTTATGTGGAACCCCGTAATGGCGGAGAAAGGCGGCTATCGCCATTTCATGCTCAAGGAAATCTACGAGCAGCCGCGCGCCATCATGGACACTATGAGGGGCAGGATATCCCAGGAGACCGGAGTTATCCATCTTGGGGAGATTGGTCTTTCGTCGGATCAGATCAAAAAGGTCAAAAAAATATTCATCGTTGCCTGCGGTACTTCATGGCACGCCGGGCTGGTGGGTAAGTACATGTTTGAGGAGCTAGCCAAGATTACGACCGAAGTAGATATTGCATCGGAATTCCGCTACCGTAGCCCACTCGTCGGCAAAGACGACCTGTTTATTGCTATTACCCAGTCAGGAGAAACCGCAGACACGCTCGCAGCCATGCGGGAAGCGAAGAAGCGAGGGGCTGACGTTGTTTCCATTTGTAATGTGGTAGGGTCAACGGCGAGCCGTGAGGCCACAGGAGTGATCTACACCCACGCCGGTCCGGAAATCGGTGTGGCTTCGACCAAAGCGTTTACCGCTCAATTAACGGCACTCTATCTTTTCGGGCTTTTTCTCGGCGGTTTGCGTGGAAATCTTTCCTCGGAAGAAGTGAAAAAACATCTAACTGACCTTATCCACGTTCCTTCCTTGGTTGAGCGATGCCTTGAAACTGATGAAAGCATTGGGGAAATTGCCAAACACTATTTCAAAGCTTCTGATTTTCTTTATCTCGGCAGGGGACCCAATTTTCCGGTGGCACTTGAGGGCGCGCTCAAACTGAAGGAAATTTCCTATATCCATGCCGAAGGCTATCCTGCGGGAGAGATGAAACATGGACCGATCGCGCTCATCGACGAGAACCTTCCGGTCGTGGTGCTGGCCGGGAAGAACAGCGTCTACGAAAAAATCCTCGGCAACATCGAGGAAGTGAAAGCACGAGGAGGCATCGTAATCGCGATCACGACCGAAGGCGATAAGGAAATAACAAAAAAGGTGCATCATGCCATTGCCATTCCGGATATCAATCAGCTGCTTATGCCGATTCTGATGGTTGTTCCGCTCCAGCTCCTTGCTTATCACATCGCAGTGCTGCTCGGCGCGGATGTGGACCAGCCGAGGAACCTTGCGAAAAGCGTGACCGTGGAGTGATCATCGTCACAAAAGAAAAAACAGAAGGCGGACTTGCTGTATTTATCGGGCATCCAACTTCCGAATTATGAATGAAAGAGATTATTTTGAAAGATGAACTCATTACGTTCTGTTGCCTCTCTGTCTCGGGGCCTCAATGTCATAGGGATTATAAAAAAGGGGCATTAAACGGTGAAAGTACACAAAAAAACGCATACCTGCGGAGAACTTAAAAAGAAGGATGTAGGCGCAATTGTGACACTCATGGGGTGGGTGCATACGAGACGTGACCATGGCGGCCTCGTGTTCGTGGATTTACGCGACCGTGGTGGAATCACACAGGTCGTTTTGAATCCGGAAACGTCTGCAGAATCCCACGAACTGGCGCATGATATTCGAAGCGAATACGTGCTCGCTGTGACCGGAACGGTTTCGCTGCGGCCGTCTAACACAATAAACGAAAAGCTTCCGACCGGAGAGATCGAAATCGTGGTGAGCGATCTCCGAATTCTGAACACGGCCAAGACCCTGCCGTTCATGATCGAGGACGAGACGGACGTGGCCGAGATGTTGAGGCTTAAATACCGATACCTGGACCTCCGGCGACCGAGCCTCCAGAAAATGCTTATGACGCGCCACGTCATTACGCAGATCGTGCGGCGCTTTCTTGACAGCCATGGATTCATCGACATTGAAACGCCGTTCCTCACGAAGAGCACTCCTGAGGGAGCGCGTGACTATCTTGTTCCGAGCAGGGTAAATCCCGGCATGTTTTTTGCGTTGCCGCAGTCTCCCCAGCTTTTTAAGCAGATCCTCATGGTAGCGGGTTTTGAACGTTACTACCAGATTGTAAAATGCTTCCGTGACGAGGATCTGCGCGCCGATCGCCAACCCGAATTCACCCAGATCGATCTTGAAATGTCTTTTATCGACGAAGATGACATCATCGCTCTGATGGAGCAATTACTGACGGCGGTTGTGAAGGAAATAAAAAACATCGATATAACGACGCCTTTCCCGAGGCTTCCGTACCGTGAAGCCATGGACCGTTATGGCTCGGATAAGCCGGACACTCGATTTGGCCTTGAACTGAAGGATATTTCTGATATCGCCAAAATATCGGACTTCAAGGTTTTCATTCAGGCCGTGGAACTGGGCGGCAAGGTGAAGGGTTTTGCTGCTCCCGGCATGGCAGACCTCTCACGCAAGGAAATGGACAACCTGACGAACGAAGTGAAGGTTTTCGGAGCAAAGGGCTTGGCTTGGATCAAGGTAAATGCATCGGGCTTTGAATCTCCGATCGTGAAGTTTTTCAAGGACGGACAGGTCGAATCTATTGCTGGGCGGCTCGATGCAAAACCGGGCGATCTCATGATGTTCATCGCTGACAGTCCCAAGATTGTAACGGACACGCTTGGTTATTTGCGCCTGCTCATAGGCAGACGACTGAAGCTCATCGATGAACGTAAGTTGAACTTTCTTTGGATCACTGAATTTCCGCTGGTGGAGTGGAACGCTGATGAGAAGCGCTACGATTCCATGCACCATCCCTTTACCGACCCGAGGGAAGAGGATCTTGAATTCATGATGACTGATCCGCTCAAGATCAGGGCCAAGGCCTATGATATTGTGCTAAATGGTTCGGAGATCGGCGGAGGCAGCATCCGTATCCACCGTTCGGAGGTGCAGTCACAGATCTTCAATTTACTGAATATTGCAGACGTCGACGCTCGAAACAAATTCGGTTTCCTCCTCGAGGCGCTTGAGTACGGCGCCCCGCCCCATGGCGGCCTAGCCTTCGGCCTAGACCGGATCACTGCGATATTGACCGGCGCTCAATCCATCCGTGACGTCATTGCCTTTCCGAAGACGCAGAAGGCCGTCTGCGTCATGACCGAAGCGCCTTCACGCGTGTCCCCGGCGCAGCTTCGGGAGCTGTCGATCAAACTGGATATTGTGGAATAAGGAATAAACAGGGGAATAGTGTGGAGAGACGACGGTTAACCGGTGTCTACTCCGTTGATTTCCATGCCCTCTGCCCCATGCTATATGTCAAATATTAAGTGCAAAGTGTGTGGCAAGAAGGTCGATCTTCGGATCAACTGAAGAACTGTAACTTTTCGCTGCACGGGATGCGGCAAGGAATTCTCAATCAAAGAATATATCGACGAGATTAATGATGAAATGTGGGAAAAAATATCCCGCAGACCTTGCAACAGAGCATGAATAATGTTAATAACCTACCTAAGCGAGTTGTTCTCTCTTCCAAAAATAAAGTAAAAAAACAAGCTTGGTCCGAGTATTTCGGCGCAAGGCGAAGGGACCGTATTATCCTAGCTTCTCGATCAACTCCCTCACTGTAACAAAAAGATCTCCCTCGATCGGATGGACTATCGGTGCATGCCGGTTCTGGTTCAGCTTCATCAACGGTGCATCCGGGTCCTTGTTGAAGCAAAGGATCTCGGTGCGAGTTCCCACATAGTCTATGTGCTGCGGCGCTCCCGAGATGCCCAGGGCGATGATGAGCTTTGGGTTGACACGGATACCGGTCTGTCCGATTTGTGCATCAAGCGGCAGCAGCTTTAAATCCTGCGTGACTTTTCGTGTCGCGCCGAACAATGGCGCAAGACCCCGTCCTTCCAGAACTGACTTGAGTTCCTGCGCCAGTTCGAATCCTGCGCGGTCCCTGATACCGTATCCGAGGTCGATAATTATGTCGGCTTGTGAGAGCGTGGTCAATGCTTCTGGCGGGAGAGGCATAAGCCACTCACTCGACAGAGGATACTCGAGCGCAACAGCTGTGAAATTGCTTCGCATCTCCGGTGCACCGAATTCGGCATTCCGGGGAATAGTAAGGAATGCCGATTCTTCTCCCAGACGCTCTTTTCTGATAAGCCTGTTGTCATAGGCGGCCATTGAAATTCTCATGGATCGGTCTTCCTGGTACACGATTGACCCGATATCCCCGTAAACGTGAACGTGCCGTCCTGTGGAAAATAGCTGAGCGGCAACTACGCCAAAAGCATCAAGCCAGTAGGAACCTCCCAGAACTAACGGCTTATCCGATGTTTTGGTGATGACGCGAAGCAGTTCCTCCTTTCCCTCAATAGACAACATACTATCTCCAGTGTCCAGGCAGAAAGCCCGGTCAGCCCCGTTCGCGCGCGTCAGTCCCAACAGCATGGACCAGAACGCCCTTGGGGCAGCGACGACGGCATTCATCGGTCTGCTGAAACCATCGGCAATTTTTCTCCCTGCTCGAAGGATCGCGGCATTAGCCTTCTGCTCGCGCGGGTCAAGAATTGCCCAGATCGCGTGGTCGTCAGACAACCTGCCTCGGACTATTTCTCCCTGATACTCTTCCGCCTGCGCCGAGCGCGCTTGGGCAGCATAGTTACCGAGATATTCAGCAGCAGCCTGAACTGTGGTAATTGTTGCCGCCGGAGCAGCAGCTCCCGCTGGCCGCTCGAATCGGGGTGTTTGTGCTGCGGCGGATTGAATAGCGGAATTAATCACCATAATATGCGCGAATGACGATGTCACTGTCATCGATATATCCTGTTCAGACGGGGCAGTGACACCAGTAATGCTGAGAACGGCCGGTGGGGCAATTTGCTCAAGACCCATCCCATCAGGGCGGGCCAGGAACCGCGACTTTCGGTAATGTGTTCTAGAAAGAGCTCCGGCCAGATAGGCGCCGGCTCCCTGCTCGCCATTCAGGCATGAAGATCCTATGGTAATAAGATCGTATTGGTTCATTACTTCCAGAGTATGTACAGTGCTTGCAATTTCTGCAGGAGTCGCAAAATTGCAGTTCAACCGGATAAGTCGGTCTGCAGAGGCGGCGGCTGAACGAAGGAGTTGTTCGTGTCCGGCGTTGCCGATAAGAAGCGCATCGACATAGACCATATTACTACTTTCTGCTTTGAGTGAAAGAGCTTGAGTGACGCCAGAGAGATCTAAAGGATCAGTGATCTCGACGATCTCTTTGATCGAACCGTGCTCCAGTCTGGGTTTCGGTGACAGATCGAAAACAGGCCGAAGTATGCAGAGTATCCTGAGTTGAGCCTTGAGAGGGGCTGAAGTTTCGAAGACTGTTTCGACCTGCAAGTATGCCCGGCCAAGCGCTGCATCCGCTGCGCGTACTTCAGCTAGATCGAGGTTCTGCCTTACCTGCTCCCATGCATATTTAAAGCGGTCCCTGATTGCCGCAAGGCGGGCCAGTGTGCGTTCAGCAGCGCGATCTCCCGCAATGAGCAGCAAGGGAACATATTCGGGATCGGATTGCTCAAGAAGTTTTTTTCGACAGCCGAGCCATTCCATCCTGTAGTAAATACATTCGAGTCGCAGAATCTCTCCTGCCATATCCGCGAGCGGGAACAGGGCAGGCTGGAGCATGGCATCGGACCATGATAAATCGCCGAGCAGGGCTACCGCATCTTTAACGAATGTACGAAGCATGTTTTTCCATTCGGCAAGCACCTGAGCGCTGTTGTCCCTTGATTGTGCGGTCAGCTCGGGCCATGTCTGCGCCTGGGTGATCAGGTCGCGTAGGATCAGGAAGCGCTGCACTTCGTTCGTTCCTTCGTAGATCGTAAGGATGCGGGCGTCACGCCGCGCTTTTTCGAGCAGGAAATGTTCCGTTTGCCCCTGAGGGCCGAAAGCGTATTCGACGAGCGTGAGGAGTTCGTGGATGTCCTCGGAACAGGCGTATTTGGCAATGGCAGACTCCATGCGCACCGATTCGTGAGGGCGGTCAAAGAGGCCAATGAGATAGAAGGCAAGAGACTCGCTCCCGAACAGGATTGCGGCGGCTTCGCCGAGAAGTTTATCCCGATCGGGAGAAGGAGTGAGCTGTGAACGCGCTTCATCGAGGAGCTTATGCATGAGCGCTCCGGAGACAACGGCGAGCCCGCAGCGTCCTACATTCAGCGTTTCGAGCGCGTTGGCCTGTCCATGGCCCTCGTAACCGATTACGGCTTCGCGCGGGACGCGGACATTGTCGATTGATATCTCGTTCGTAGGTGAACCACGCTGACCCATCTTCTTTTCATCGGCGCCGACCTTGAGCCCTTCGCTGTGGCGGTCCACGAGAAAGCCGGTTACGCCCTCGTCCGTTCGGGCAAAAAGACAAAACTGGGTGGCAATGCTGCCGTTGGTGATCCACATCTTTGCACCGGTCAGACGGTAATATTCATACATCGGTTTGGTCCCCGCCATTCGCGACTGGCCAATGTCGTGAAACTCGCATACGCTTCCCTTGTAGTGGTAATACCGTGTTCCCCGGTCCGAGGTGTAATCATAATGGTCGTAGTGAATCAAAGAGGATTGTCCATCGGGTGTGCCGTATGCAATGCCCTGGCGCGTGAACAGGATTCTGTCCGCATCGATCAGGTAACGGATGTTCTTCTCATCTATCTCGTCGACATAGAAAGCATATCTCCCGTCCTCAAGCGGTGTGAGCTCCGCGACTGAGAGCCTTGCAATAGTCTTAATACCGCCAGAATCAGATCCCGCCGTGGGTTCAGTCAAGGCAAAGGCGCTCACACCGCTGTGGCCGAGATAGCGCAGGAAGAGTTTATGGCATCGCTCCCGGCGAGGCAGCTCATCAAGCGCAGCCACTATATCAGGCATGACATGCTCAAAGAGTTCTGTGGCATGCTTAAGGGCTGTTATGAATCCATTGAAATCCCCGCGTTGTCCGGCAACACCGGCGCTGTAAAAGGCGCGCAAGAAATTGGAGCTTAAGTACTTAACCACACGCGTATGACGAATGCGATCGTCCACAAGCTTCATGATCGATTCATACTCTTTCCTGATCCAGGCAGGATCGGGGGAGGAAAAGGATTTAATGATCCCCGCGAGTCGCTTGCTTATCTCGCCCAAATGCCGGGAGTCATGTGCCAGTGGCGCAAGCTCCTCGCGCACGCGAGGTAACTCATCTTCCAACCCGAGAAGGATCGGTGTCGTGCCGATGCTTGTGCTGGCCATGATGAGCAGATTTATTGCCGCATCTCCGAAATTCCCTGCTGCTGAGTTCAGGATATAATATTCGGCTTTATGCCAGCCGAGACCGTTTTCGGCTTGTGGAATGTAGGTCGCGAGCCATTTGTGCTCTTTTATTGCCGTGATTACCTCATCGGGCAGGCTGTGGTCCCGCTCAATTGCGCGTTCAATGAAGAGACCGCCGAAAAATTTATCCCGGCAGTTTATTTTGAACCAGTCGGTAAGTTCAAGCCATCGCGCTCGCAAATGAGGATCGTGGAGCTGAATTTCAGGAAGATAACGGGGAGAGCGGTCGAAGACGTTCTTCAGAAAGCTACCAGAGGAATGAGGAACTCCCGGAGTTGTGCAGAACGTTTTGTAATCACTGTCCAGTGCCACTGAGGGAAGGATCGGCTCAGCAGGGAACAGGGCTGATGGTGAAACACGACCGCGTCCAGCTGACAATAGAGCTTCCTGAAGCATAGTTTTTGCCTGTCCTAGCAGCACTTCAGCCGCGGCTGCTTCGGCTTCCCTGCTTGTGCCGTTTTCGAGTGCAAGCTCAATTTTATGGAGTACGATGCGGATACCAATGAGGAGCGCTTTAACCTGCCCCGCCAGCAGGGAATCCACGTCTTCAGGTAGATCAATGCAGAGAGTTTCGAGCTCCTCAAGCTGCTTCGCGCGTTTTTCGAGCGGTTCTCCCCGAATAGTCATCGATTTCCAAGATTGGAAAATTGACCTGTCTCTGCCTCGTAAACGGAGAAGGGCATGCAAAGATGCAGCCGCTCCGTAACCGGGAGAAAGGAATCGGAACAGCGCACTGTCGCGGTAGAATCTCGAGAGCAGATCATCCTCGGAATATGCAAAACCGCCGAAAACCTGGCCGGCATCGTAGCCTAGGCTGCCGGGCTCAGGGCCGAAAGCAGCAGCGGCGAGGGTTGAAGATATAAGATCAAGTTCGGTGTCTGGTGTCTCGAGTTCAGCGAAAGAATCAAAGAGCGTTTTTAGCAGCAAGCGCCAGGCTTCGATCCTGCTGATCATGGCTTTTACCGCGCCGAGTTTGGCGATGCCGTCACGGCCTTCCGTATCGAGCATCTGGCCAGGGAACTGAATGCGGCCTATCGCGTGCTCCGCAGCTCTTCGCGAAAGATAATCAGCGGCTCCAAGGGCAACGGCAAGATAGGAAAAAGCGCAAGGGATCCCATTATTGTCATGGGCGAGGACGTCGTGTCTTTTCACGCTGCAGTCTAGCGTAACATCGGAAAATGACGCCGCTCTGAAGCCGATTGTCGGCGTGCTCGTGATCATAACACCGTTTGTGGTTAGCGGTATGATATTTCCCCTCCCTCCCGCTATGAGAAGGAGTGTATGACATGCGGCAAGTGGAACAAAATTTAATGTGCCCCGGATTCGGACACTTTCAAGACCCTCCTCTATCACGAGATGCTCTGCTCTCACGGCGCAGATCCCGGGATTGAGCATGGTGCCTGCTGTCCTTAGCGTCTTGATCGCTGCAAACTGGTGTGCTGCAATGAGACCGAGTGCTGGGCTGATTGTTGAGAGCGCCCTGACCGCTTCATGCGGAGAGTCGGTGTGGTCCGCAATAAATGTGTGCAGCATTGCAGCTCCTGCTGCTCCCAGCGGTTCCTCCTCCCATTGCTTGACCACGCGATCCGGAAAGAGAAGTGATATCGATTCATAAGATATGGTCCCGGTGCTTCGTCGCGCCTTTGCGGTCGTCGCAGGAGGTTCGACATCGCGTACCCCTCTCCATGTCAAAAGGCGCTGTTCCAAGGTTCGACAGTTGTAGAACACATGGAACAGCTTTCCCTCCATCAGCCGTAATTCGATGGCGGTTTTATCCGAGTGGATCAGCTGGGATAACCCCTCCCTGCTGTCATTCGAGAGCGCCGTCTCTAGATGCCCGAGCTTTTCGATCAGCCGTTTTCCAATCAAGAGGGGCCAGGCTTTTCTACTTTTATCCCCGGAGGAAGGAAATTGTTTCACAGCATCCATGAAAGCCAACGTCGCATTCAAGGCAGACCGGCAGGCAGCCTTGATGTTGTCACTCAGATACCAAACCGTTTCATCGAGTGCCCGTATGATTGCATGCCCAGCCTCAGAAGGGCGGAACCTTGGAGAGGAATCCCTGAGCGAATTCAGCAGCAGCGATATGGTTCCGCTCTCGGGTCGGTAAATGAGTTTATGGTCCGTGTGTCGGCCCCAGAGTGTGCGGGCCGGCTCGGCGCGCCAGCACGTTTCGCACTTGATACAGTTTTCGTAGTTCACCGTTACCTTGCCGCGTCCCATGAGCGGAACGTCATAAATATAAACCCGGGCGGGACAAACCCACCAGAGTGCCGACTTGGACATCTCCTGCTGCTCCGCAAGGGAGTCCGGCCAGAGGGTTTTTATGTGGGACGGGGTGCCCACACGGTATGTGTTGGCAGCGAGCTTTGTCTCCAGATTTTCACGGACCTTTACTGATTCGAGATTCCGCGCTTTCCTCTGTGATTCGCCATAAGCACTAACTGGTTCGGCTAGAAATTTGTCCACGGGCGTTTTTATCACGTAAAAACGAAAAGCGTCCCAAACGCCCGTCCAAAGGGCAATCAGAAAGAGCGAGGTGCCAAAGAGGGGAAGGATGAGGAGGTCGCTCAGGTTCAGGCCGCGTATGACGAGGAGAACGGCCTTTGATAATTTCTTATCTAGCGTCTGTCCGTCATGGGAATAGACCTGCTCGAGCGCGAGCAGGATTGCGGGCGAAAGCCGTTTGATGAATGAGTTTACAGGCCAAGGCAAATTTGAGGGGTCGATTGTCCCGTTGTTGATGCGAAGCAGGATGCCCAGCTTCGGGTCGGGGGCGGGTGTTTTTGTGAAGACATTGGCAATCCAGTGCCCGATTGTGGCCGGGTTGAATACGGACATCATAATTGGCTTCCATAGCCTGAGCGATCTGATCATCTTCGAGTTGTCCGAAATGGACTCCCTGAGGCCGCGCCAGGAAAGAAGGTGGTTTCTGAGGAACCGTCCTGTTTGAATATAGCTTCCGCTTGATAAGAAATGCGCTGATCCGCAGACGATGTCGACAGTCCTGCCGAAGAGGGCCGATGAACCCCCAAAATACTTAGGCCACGTTGACAGATACCGGGCATTTTTGCCGTACGCACTGGCCTGGAGTGGCGCAAGATATTCCTGCTCGAGATTTTTCGCATCCGGCGTACGACCTCGGCCCAGTATTGCTTTCACGGCCCGAGCGAAGTAAAGTCCGGTTGCAGATGCCGGGCCGGTGAAATTCGGGAAGGGGAAGTCGATACCTAATCCGACAGGGGCTCCACCCACGGCAAGGCCGTCTTCAACCAGAACAGGCCGTTCGGTCCATCCGCCACTCCTGATGAGCTTAGCTCCATAAGCGGAGAGTTCTGCGCTTCCGGCAAGTTCCTTTATATAGGGTAGTCCCCGCAACCACTCGAAAAGTCTGTCGTGGTCGCCGTGGTAATGCTTTTTCAAATTGTCCAAGGGGACCACATATCCGAGAGACAGGCTGTCGCTGTTTGTATACAGGAACCCCCCGATATTAAGTCTAGCCGTCTTTCCGGCGATTGAAGCATTCCGGATGAGAAGCTCATAGGCGCATCCTTCGCCGGGTTGCAAATTGAACCGAGATTCGATGTCAGAAGGCTTGAGCGATAGCACTGCTTTCACACCCTGGAGATAATGAGGTTCCGAAACACGTTCGAGCTGTTCTGACCGAATCAGATGGGAAGCGTCGCCTTCGGCGATAAAAACGATGTCCGCATAAAGTGGCCCGCGGTTTGTCTGGACCCCGACGACTCTTCGACCCTTCCGAAGAAGTGCAAAAACTGTTGTTTCGGTGATATGAACCGCACCTTTTCTGTGTGCAAGGTGCGCAAAGTAGGGGTCATAGATGGGTCTGAGCACAGTGTAGCAGTTTTTAAACGCATCGGCGTTCATGAACTCCACGCCAACGACGTCAAGACCGTTATGCATGAGAGTTCCGCGCCGGATTACCCGCCGTTCAAAGGGTGCGGTCTCAACGGCTTCGCGGCCGAAGCAGTCATTTTCAGCAAGAATTTCGGTAAAGTAAACGCATCCCGACCAGTTTTCGGAACCTGCATAAACACCTGCTTCGATCAGCGCAACGGATATACCCGCATTGGCAAGAGCGCCAGCAGCGGCGACACCCGCGGGACCGGCCCCGACAACAATGACATCGAATTTATACCGGATCATGAGTTCTCCTGTGAACGAGAGAAGGATGCATGGAACATGAAATTGAAATGAGGAAGGTTTGCTGAGTATTCTTTGGTTAGATTATAGCAAATATTCGCACAGCAAGTTAATGCCAAGAGGAGAAATAATTCCAGAATTCGTAATTTTCAAGGGTAATGCGGTCTTGAGATATTGTTTATCATAGACACTGCACCTGCCATTTCTTTCTACGCAAGAAGTCCTGATAGTATTTAAACCGCAACTTGACAAAATGCTCTTTCCAGAAAGAATCTCGTGAATGTGTTGGCTTAGGCTTACACTGCCTGAGTTACAGATTTTTTCAATTATCATCTTGACATGGTGGCGCGACTAATGTATGCTTAGCCATCCGTGGACATGTTCCCGGGTAATTTCAAAAACGAAGCAGAGGAGAAACAGAATGGCAAATGGTGTAGTGAAGTGGTTCAACAACAGCAAGGGGTTTGGGTTCATCACGCAGGAAAATGGTGAGGATGTGTTCGTTCATTTTTCGGCGATCCAGGGTGATGGTTTCAAGTCCCTGAACGAGGGCGACAAGGTGACCTTCGAAGTTGTGAAGGGGCCCAAAGGCCTTCAGGCAGCCAACGTAAATAAGGCTTAATAAGATTCGGAGAAAATAATACTTAAACACTCCAAAAGCCCCTGAAAAATCAGGGGCTTTTTTTATATCCTTGGCGTTTGCGGGAGGGCGGGTACTCACCGATTTCTTTGTTGCGGATTCTAAATATTCTTATTTTTATAAAAAACATCCTTGAATACCCAGCAGCTTGCTGCTGGGATGAAAAGGATATCCTGACGAAGTCAGGATGATTTTCTGATACAATACGGGCCATGAGCCCATTGAGAAGAAGCAGACATTGTGTCTATGATCTCAAGTACCATTTCGTATGGATACCGAAATATCGTAAAAAACTGTTCGACGTTCGGATGACGAAACGATTGAAAGAAATCTTTCGTGAGATAGCTGAACAGTACGATTTGGAAATAGATACGATGGAAGTCATGGATGACCATGTACACTTGTTTTTGGTTGTTCCTCCGAAGTATGCGTCTGCGAAGGTAGTACAAATGATTAAAAGTATCTCCGCCAGAATAATGTTCCAAGAGTTCCCGGAGATAAAGAAAAAGCTCTGGGGAGGGGAACTGTGGAACGATGGTTACTTTGTCCGTTCGGTTGGCGACAAAGTAACGGCGGAAGTGATTAGAAACTATATTCGGTATCAGCATGATGAGCAAATAGGTTTTAGATTCTAGTCAAAATGCCTCGCAGCTTGCTGCGGGGTTATTTACTTTGAGGGGGGCAGACACTTCGCAGCCTCATTATTGCCTCAGCTTTATACGCGGCTGTCTATCTCACTGACTACAGCGGTACCCAGAAGACATACTCGACGACCGTACCGCGGTCCGCTACGATGTGAATCGCAGGAGATTCCTATCTCACTCCCTATGACACTTGCGACGTGCACGAACAACGTCTGCTTCGAGCTCACTACCCATCAACTTATGTGGAGCAGGATCAGCGCCCCGACGCTTCCGAAATAGAATCCCGGCATGAATCCGAGTTCCATAAACATCAGACCGCCAATAGTTGCTCCAATTTTCATTCCTGCTTTTACCGGTTCGCGCTTCATGTGGAAGTACTATCTGCAACATAATTGACCGTTTGTTCCGCTTGCACCGCTATGCTTCGATACTTCCATCGTTCAGCCGAAGATCCTGGACGCGGCGGAGGATGAAGTTACAATTTCTATTCCCTCGACCGGAACGCCGACGAGCACGGATGCGAATAGGATGGCCTTCGGCAGAATTTTCGGTTCGAGCGCCAATCCGAATATCATTCATGCGAATTTTATTCCCGGTGATCCTCCGAGGAGACTGCCGGGAAGAGCATTTATCGTGCGAATACCACAAGATATAACAAGGCGCTTCCGAGGCTGATTTTGTTGAGATTGAGATCTTCATGTTTGCATACTCCTTTTTATTTTGCCTTGCTTTCTGAAATTGCACGAGCCATGTCAAAATATGACCATGTGAATTTACCGGGTGTTCTGTGCGCGTATCTGCAGAGTTGAGAAAAGGGATTAATCTTTTTTTAGAAATTCAAAGGGAAGAGGTTATATTTAAACGATGGGATGCCAAGAAGTGAGTTAAAAAGCGCTGACGTGCTGTGTTTGTCTTCATCAAAGGGTTGTGAAAGGAGAAAGCGTTGTCCTGTGCATTGTTGGGCGGGTTATTGAGTAAAAAGGAAAACGAATTTTTCGAACAATTCCTTGTGAAAGTTTTTCACCAGGGTTTCCTTCATGAGTTTGAGCGCTCCGAATGTGTTGAGCTTTTGCTGGTACGAGCGGTCCGAAGTAAGTGCGTCATAAACATCGGCGATGCAGCAGATGCGGCCGTAGGTGTGAATCTGGTCCTCTTTGAGCCTTCCCGGGTAGCCAGAACCATCCTCTCGTTCGTGATGTTGCATGACGATGATCATGCATTCCTCGGTCAGCTGATTAGTTTCCTTCAGGATATTGTATCCCTCGGTGGGGTGTAATTTCATAGTGTGCATTTCTTCTTCCGTGAGTTTCCCCCGTTTGTTGATGATGGAGGGGTTGATGCGGACTTTGCCGATGTCATGCAGAAAAAAACCGGCGCCGAGCTCGTGCATGTCATGGGCATCGGACCCCTTGAAGGCCGACTTGGCGAGTAAAACCGAAAAGACGCCCACATTCACCGAATGGGTATAGGTGTAGAAGTCATAACATGTGATTTTGAGTAATTCCCTCGATGTAACATCATCGGCTATGATGAGGTCAACGATTTCCGAGATGTTTTTTTTTGCTTCGCGGATATTTTCCGCTCTCGGGTCCTCAAAGAGTCGCTCCACGAGAACGCGCGAAGCTTCGTATACAAGTTTTGATTTTATTTCCGGCGGAAGCGACAGGTCGTGTATGATCTCGCGAAATTCGGGTGGGACCAGCGTTTCAGGCGACCACGTTTTCGGTGGAACGATTGTCGGGGGCCCGACCGGAGGTAAATCAGTCCATTCTCCTTTATCCGTATTGATAACTATTTCGGTGATGCCATGGTCGATGATCTTGTCAATCTGGTCTTGTGATTTTATGATGAACTCGTTTTTTAAAAAAGGGTGCTTGAACCAAGATACGGGCAGCATGATGTACATGCCGACCGCGAGGTCCTGTACTTTGATCGTCTTATTCATAGAGAAACATATTACCACAAAAAGGAAAAAAAAAGCACACCTAAGATGAAGTTTGGTCAACCTTCTCGCGGTGTGCCTTAAAACGACTTACCGTTTATAAAAATACTTATGTCCAGCGGCTCTGCCGGGCCGGTTTGGTTGATCTGAAATCGGAGAATTTCCCTTCATCCGTCTTTCGGCTTCTCTTCTCATCTCTCGTGAACCGAGAATCCCTGTTTGATTTCCCGGCGGGTCGAGCAGCGAAGGAGTTTTTCGGTGCCATGCCTTGACCGTACCGTCTTGCTGCGGTTTCGCTTTGCCCGCGCTTGCCCGATGAAGGGCCTGGCCTGCTTGCGGTAAAACCTCTGCGAAGCGGGCGGGAAGGTTCCAGACCCGGGATCACCTGCTGCGGAATAGTCTGGCCGATGTAGCGCTCGATCTGGCGCAGGGAATCAACTTCTTTAGAGGAAGCGAAGGAGATTGCAATGCCCGATGCTCCGGCTCTGCCGGTGCGGCCGATGCGATGAACGTAATCCTCGGCGTTTTTCGGTAGATCGAAATTGATCACGTGGGTGATACCGTTGACATCGAGTCCTCGCGCCGCGACGTCGGTTGCCACGAGAAGGCGGATTTTGCCGCGCCGCATGTTCATGATCGTCCGGTTCCGAGCGTTCTGGTTCATATCGCCGTGCAAAGCCGCTGCCGAATGTCCCTGCGCCGAAAGTTCACGGGCAATCTGATCGGCATTGCGCTTCGTTCCGGAAAAAATGATCGCCCTAGTCATGCCGCTGTCGGCGATCAGGTGATTCAGTATCCTGTTCTTATGCTGCATGTCGTCTGCGGTGTGCAGACGCTGTTCGATCGCTTCAAGGGTGGTCTTCTTTCCGGCGATTTCGATGCGCACAGGGTCTTTAAGCAGGCGCCGGGCAAGTTTCGCCATCGCATTGTCCATAGTCGCTGTGAACATCAGGGTTTGGCGCGAAGCCGGTGTGGCCGCGGCGATAGTGTCCACTGCGTCGCTGAAACCCATATCGAGCATGCGGTCGGCTTCATCAAGGATGAGAAGCTCAAGACGGGTGAAATCAATTCGTCCTCTTTCCATATGGTCCATGAGACGTCCCGGCGTGGCCACAATGAGGTCTACGGGCTGGGACAAGAGCCGCTGCTGCTCGAAGTAGGGCATGCCACCAAGAATGGCGCCGCTCCGGATGCGCATAAACTTTCCGTAGGTGCTTACCGCCGCTGTCACCTGATTGGCCAGTTCGCGTGTGGGTGTGAGCACGAGCACGCGGGGTCCTTTGGATTTTTTCATTGACGTCGACGGCACGCACAGGCGCATGAGTGCCGGCAGCACGAAAGCTGCGGTCTTGCCGGTGCCGGTCTGGGCCGTGGCGATCAGATCTAGACCTGCCAAAGCCTTGGGAATGGCCTGCTCCTGGATCGGTGTGGGTGCGGCATAGCCACACAGTTTAACCGCCTTGAGGATTGCTTCGTTAAGCTGCAAGGTAGAAAAAGACATATTACTCCTTTGATTTCGTGCCCCGGAATATCGTAAGTGAGTCCGGATGCAGAAATCCCGTTAGGGGTTTGCGTGCAGGCCGCAGGGACACATGGTATTCCTGAGAGCGAAAATGATACCAGCACAAATATGACCGGCATAACTCCATCGTTCGCCAACCATAAGTGCTACTGCATTTTCAGAGTGAGGGCTGAAAACAAGGGGGGTTGATGATCGATGATATGAAGGGCAGAGAAGATGATGACGTGTGAGTGTACTTCAGTCAGATTCCTGCCACATTGTTAAACAGTCGGTTTGTATGATACAGATATTCTTTGAAATAGCAAGAACTATTTTTAAACGCGCGGATCACTAAGAAGCGTAACCCCTCATGCCACGAGAAGGAGATGGCTCACGAGGGAGTTATCTTCGCCCAACCTGCGTTTGCCCTCTGTAGCCATGACTCAGAGCGGCATGGTGGGGCGGGGGTTTAAATCGAGTTTCGATGTTTCGCCGCGCTTGTAATGAAGATAACCCGTGAGTGCGATCATGGCGGCATTGTCGATGCAGAGGCCCATGCCCGGGAGGTAGAGCGCGATACTCCGTTTCTCCGATTCCGCTTGCATTTTTCCCCTGAGCGAGCTGTTCGCTGCGACGCCGCCTGCGACTACGATCTTGTCCACGCCTGTTTCAAGCGCTGCCTTCAAGGTTTTCTCGACGAGAGTATCCACAACTGCTGCTTGAAACCCAGCAGCCACATCCCTGATGTTAAGATCCGGATCGATACCCCTGTCCTTGCTCATGAAAAGTGCGATATGGTTTCTCACCGCGGTTTTAAGACCGCTAAAGCTAAAGTCGTAACCTTCAAGATGGCAACGCGGAAACTTTATGGCCGTGGGATCGCCTACCTGGGCGAGGCGGTCAACCACCGGGCCGCCGGGATATTCGAGACCCATGAGCTTGGCGACTTTGTCAAAAGCTTCGCCCGCTGCATCATCCCTGGTTTGTCCGAGCAGGCCATACTCACCGAGTCCCCTGACTTGGTAGAGCGCTGTATGGCCGCCCGAAACGAGTAGGGCGATGTAAGGGTAACCGATAACAGGATATTCGATATGCGCCGCAAGGATATGCCCTTCACCGTGGTGCACGCCGATAAAGGGGATGTTAAGTGCATAAGCAATGGATTTGGCGACTGATACCCCGACGAGCAAAGCCCCGATCAGACCGGGCGTGTAGGTCACGGCCACAAGGTTGATGTCGCCGAGTGAGACCGAAGCCGAGACGAGCGCCTCGCGGATGATAGGTACCAAGTTTTTCAGGTGCTCGCGGGATGCAAGCTCGGGAACCACGCCTCCGTATTTCTTATGGATGTCGATCTGTGAAGACACGATGTTTGAAAGGACTTTTTCGTCCTGAAGCACCGCAGCCGCGGTTTCATCGCATGAAGTCTCTATCCCGAGGATAAACATGGTTTGGTAATCGTAATACTGTCAGGATTACAGTGGGACAAGGGACAGGCGGCAAGAGTCAAATAATAAAGTCCTATTGACCTATGGTGCCTGACTCGTGACTCTGTGTTTACTGCATTAACCACGATACCGGCACGATCTCGAAGCCTTGGTTTCCCGCATCTGCGAGCCACTTGCGGAGTTCAATGATTGTATCAGGATGGGGATGGCCGATACCGATGGCCTTTCCATTTTTTCGGGCTATTTCGACAAGCTCATCGAGCTGTTTCCGGATGGATGCGGGATTGTCGAAGTCATTGTCTAAGAAAACATCACGTTTTCCGGATCTGAGGCCGAACTCTTTTGCCGTGGCGTAGGCAACACTCTTCGCGCTGGTGAGACTATCGAGAAACATCAGGTTCCGCGCTTTGAGATCCGCCATCAGGAACTTCATGGCTTCTTTATTCTCCGTGAGCGCTGATCCTTCATGATTGTTGATGCCGACTGCACCGGGAACCGACTCGACATCGCTACTCACGGTATTCAAAAATTCCATGGGGGTCATGTTAGACCGAAGAATCCCGGGCGCCGGCTTCCCGTTCTTGCCCCGGTATTCCATGGGCACGTGGATCAAAACTTCATGACTGCTTTGTTCTGCCAGCTCCGCAACGTTCTTGGACTGGGCCAGCCCGGGCATGACGGAAAAAGTGATCTTGGCAGGCAGTGAAAGTATATTCCGTGCCTGTTTCACGTCCATGCCGAGATCGTCGATCACGATGGCGATTTGGACGGTCTTTGACGGCGAGGCGCTGCCTAAAAGTGTTGGGACTGGTTTGTGTTTTAGTAGTTCTCTTTTTGGCTGAGGCACAGATGGTTTTTCGGGAGACTTTTTGGCAAATGGAGCCATCTCCTGCTTCCTGACCTTCTGTGCCTGCTTCTTTTCCTCTAGGGGATGGAACCTGTGCAAAGGTCTCCACAGTACAGCCATGATCAGTACGAGGGAAATCAGGATTCCAGCTATAAGCCAGTGGTCGAAATGGCTGCCTCCCCTTTTTTTCGCAGGGTGCTTCTTTGTTTTTTTTGCCATGCAAACATTTTATACATTATTGTGACGAAAAAAACCAGTTTTTTTTACTATCACGGTGGAAACGGTCGTATTTTACCGCAAAAACTTTTTTTGACTTGACTTAGTCAAATGCGGATTTTATACTGCAACCATGCAATGCAACCGTATCATGCAGGGAAAGATTGGAGAACCCCATGAGTTTTGAGTATATTCGTGAAATACCGCGGCCCGAAGAAATTATTGCCGCAATTCCGTTGTCGCCAGAACTGAATGCTGTCAAGAAGAAACAGGATCGGGATATCCGGGGAATATTTAACAATGAGACGAGCAAGTTCGTCCTTATCATCGGGCCGTGCTCGGCCCATGACGAAGATGCTGTGTGCGATTATATTTCGCGGCTTGCCCAGGTCCAGAACGAGGTCAGGGATAAGATCGTTATTATCCCCCGGATATATACCAATAAACCTCGGACAACCGGCATTGGTTACAAGGGCATGGCTCATCAGCCGAACCCGCAGGAAGAGCCTAATATCGTCGAAGGCATCAAGGCCATCAGAAGAATGCACCTTCGGGCGCTCAAGGAATCCCATCTTCCAGCGGCCGATGAAATGCTTTATCCCGGAAACTACCCTTATCTTGAGGACGTGCTGAGCTACGTTGCTGTTGGCGCCCGCTCCGTGGAAAATCAGGCTCATCGGCTGACCTGCAGTGGTCTCGACATCCCTGTAGGCATGAAAAACCCGATCTCAGGCGATATGGAAGTGACGCTCAATTCCATTCAGGCCGCACAAGCTCCCCATATTTTCAGCTACAATCGATGGGAAGTAAAGACACCGGGAAATCCCCTAACCCATGCCGTGCTTCGGGGGGCCGTAGACTATCATGGCCTCGCAGTTCCAAACTATCATTACGAGGATCTCGTCATCTTCGCTGAGTCGTACAAAAAGCGTGGTCTGACCAATCCCTCAATCATTGTGGACACGAACCATGCCAATTCGAATAAAAAATTCGCTGAACAGCCCCGCATTGCAAAGGAAGTGATGCGGAGCCGTCAGCATTCTCTATTATTGAAAAGCATGATCAAGGGCTTCATGATCGAGAGCTTCATAGAGGAAGGGTCGCAGAAGGTGATGGACAATGTGTATGGAAAATCCATTACCGATCCCTGCCTGGGCTGGAAGGATTCGGAGAAACTGATTCGCGATCTGGCCGAGATGGTATAGGTTAGAAAATACAACACTAAGCGCCGAGTTTTATCACCCATGGTTTTAAAAAACCGTCTCTTCACGGGGGGCTAAGGCGCGGGTCGCGAAACAACCAGAAAAGTATCGTTCTAATGCGATGTGGATAAATGTCTGCCTCCCTGATATACTGAGGGAACTGTCTGGCCGAAGACAATATCTATACACGGCGTCAAATATAATTGCTCATAAACTTCCATTTTTGGCTTGATATCTGTTATTTTGCAATAAGGACATGCGCAACTATTTATGACGCTGAGTATAGATAGCCAGACTGGTCTATCACCATGACGAGTGGTATGTCCATCTCGTCTATGCAATTCCCAGAAAGCATCCAGTCTTAACCAAAAACGGTCTCGTCAACGTTCCCACCTGTTTCACGGCTTAACCAAAGCTCTTGTCAGCGATGTGCGGCGTCTCCACGATCATCGTGGGGGAACTCAATGGCATTAGAGATGGCAAGGGATGGGGGAACAGAGAATCAGAAAAATCACAAATGGCCTTTGACCTGATCATCAAAATGCTCACGCGCAAAGACAGCTTAAAGGTGTCCGCGCTGTGAAAATAGACGGAGCTACACGAGCCAAACCTGTTGTATTGTCATGCAAAGCGAAAATCCAATCGTGATCATGGTGGTCTCTACGTTTTGCAACCAATGCGTCGCCGTAATAAATGCTGACGTAAACGGGGTAATCAACATCCTGAAAAGGTGCCTTTCTCCGTTTGTTCAAAAGAAGCGGGGCCAATATGTATTTGGAGCCACCCTCCTGGTATCTTCTAGGGCAAATAAATGTCTCCTGGAGTAATGGTTGCTTGGCACAGCCCGCGGTCAGCCGGTTTGTCTGGAGAAATATACCAGGTTAGTGACATCAGCTCATAAGCGGGGGACGTGGCAAACATCTTTGCCGCATCTGCGAACAGAATCTATAGTGGCTTGGAGCAGTTGCAGCGACTGATTCGGGAATCCCCGGCCTTCAGGCCGGGGAGGATGTCAAGATAATATTGTAACCATGTTAATAGGGTAACCACTTAAATCATCATCGCAGTTGATAAATAGCACGGGAGGTTGGCCATGAAATGGAAAAAGTATCTTCTGACAGCGTTGTTGCTAATCGTATCTGGCCTGCTGGTATTATCAGCAGTGGCAGAGGAACGACAAGCAACAGCGGTAGAGAAATCCCAGCAGAAGGAGCAGTACGAAAAGAGCATGGAAGAACGGCTCAGGAAGCTCGGGAAACAGTTAGATGAACTAAAATCCAAAGCTGCAACCATGGCAGAACGAATGAAAAAAGACACGAAGGAGGATCTGAATGCTGCTGAAAAAAAGAGGAAGATTGCTTCGCAAAAGCTGGAACAAATGAGAAACGAAACTGAAGAGAAATGGAAGAAATTTTCGAAGAAAATGAACGAAGCGGTATATGACTTCGAAAAGGCCTATAAAAAGGCGAAATCCCACTTTAAAGAGTAGGCATCCAAAGATGTCTTCATGAAAAAAGTTGTCATTCCCGTCTACCAGAAAAGCGCAAAAGAATGAGAAAGCGCGGACTGAGAAAATCATCAACATTTCCGTCCGGAATCAGCGCGTTTCAGGGAATGCTCTTGGTAAACGTGGGTTTGAAACTGAGATGAAGAAGGATAGTTTCTATATACCAGCGGGTTCTGCGCGTGGATATCAATTTATTTTAACTTGCAATTCCCTGTAGCTTGCTACAGGGAATTGCATAGAGGGAAGAGTTTGAGAAACTGCAGGTTTCTCAAAAGATAATCGTCTTCCTTTTTATAGATACCCCGCAGCTTGCTGCGGGGAGGTTCAATAGAACTTATCGTTCTCTTCCTCTTCCGCGGGTGGGAATAGAATTTGGCTTTCTCTCTTTTGCTTTTTGAGACAGCCCATCTTCGGGTAATTCCGTTCCCTTTGCTATCACTACAATGCCCGACGGTGTCACATGATAGTGCTTCCTGTCTGTCTCGACATTATAGCCGATTTCGGTTTCCGGGGGAATGATCACATCCTTGTCGATGATCGCATTTCGAATGCGGCTGTGCCTGCCGATATCGACATTCTCCAAAAGAATTGAATCGTGGACTTCGCTGTAGCTGTTAACGCGCACATTGGGTGACAGCACCGAATTCTGAACCCGGCCGCCGCTGATGATGCAGCCGTGCGAGACAATAGAGTCTAGGGCAAGGCCGAGTCTTCCGCCTCTCTTTTCTTGGGCGAACACAAACTTGGCTGGAGGGTTCTGCGCCTGATAGGTGCGAATAGGCCAGGCCTTGTCATACAGGTTCAGCAACGGGTCCACGCTCACCAGGTCCCTGTTCGCTTCCCAATAGGCATCGATGGTCCCTACGTCGCGCCAGTACTTTGCTTCTTTCTTGTTCTCGTCTTTGAAATTGTAAGCGCAAACCCGGGAAGTCTTCATCATCTGCGGAATGATGTTTTTGCCGAAATCATGGGCCGTGTCCTGAAGGGCATCCGATTGCAGATATGCGATCACGGTTTTGGTATTGAAGAGATAAATGCCCATGGATGCAAAAACCAGGTTCGGCTGGCCCGGAATATGCTTGGGATTCCGTGGTTTTTCCTCGAACCCCACAATCCGACAGCCATCCTTTCGATCAACCTCGATAACGCCAAAGGCAGCTGCGCTTTTTTTCGGGATTTCAATCGCGGCAACAGTCGCATCCGCTTTCTGCTCCTGGTGGAATCTGTACATTTCGGAATAATCCATCTTATAAATATGGTCGCCGGCTAGCACGAGTAAATGATCGGGAGCGTCCTTCTCGATCATATAGATGTTCTGATAGATAGCATCGGCCGTTCCCTGGTACCACTTGTCGCTCACACGCTGCTGGGGCGGAACGGAAATGATGTACTCATCCAATTCTCCCGAAAAAAGATTCCATGCTAGCCGCAAGTGCTTGTCCAGAGACAGAGACTTGTACTGAGGCAGAACGGCAATTTTGCGAATCCCGGAATTGATGCAGTTTGATAACGTAAAATCGATGATCCGGTAGATCCCGCCAAAAGGGACTGCAGGTTTTGCTCGGTGGATGGTGAGGGGATGCAGCCGTTCTCCCTTGCCGCCTGCAAGTATCATTGCAAGAATACCCATGGATAATCGTTCTCCTGTAAACAGTAATTACAAGTAAAATAATAGCAGGAGGCAGCGCCAGTGTCAATCAAGGGGGGTAGGCATTTCATAACTCTCCTGCTCCTATCCCTGGCGGATGCGTACGAATGGAAAATCGCAATTTTCGCATGAAATTTATTTATAGTATTTATGAATCATTCAGGTACGGGGTTGGCTAAAGAAAAGTCTTACGTTCCGGTCTCCGATGTAGTATATATGTCATAATCTACGAATCTATCAGGTATCGAGGTTGAACGTTTGCTGCGATTTAAAAATCGAATTTTCTCCGCAGAGGCTTGGCCTGCTATCATGATGACGTATGTCTTATGGCAGACCCATAAATGGCCTATTGTGTATTTATTAGTATTTAGACTTGATTTTTTATTTGATGGTTGTTAAAATACATCTCCTTCAATTTCTATAAAATTGGGTTTTTTCTCATAGTTACAAAAAGCAACCCCATGCAATTTTGCATAACGCGAAAGTACTATGCCTTATGTATCTAATTATTAAGGGAGGTCGCAAACGTGCTCCAGCAGGAAGATTTAAAAAAGGTTGAGACAGTTCTTGATGATGCTGCCGGACAGCGAGGCATTCTCATCGCCGTACTCCAGAGAGTCCAGGAAAAGATTGGCTACTTGCCAGAAGAAGCCATGGAAATGATTGCCGAAAGGCTGAATTTGTCCCTGAACAACGTGTATGGTGTCGCATCATTCTACAAGCATTTCCATTTTAAACCGCGGGGCAAAAATGTGGTCAAGGTCTGCATGGGCACGGCATGCCATGTGAGAGGAGCAAGGGCGGTGCTAACCGAAATGGAGAACAAACTCGGGATCAAGGAGGGCGAGACCACGAAGGATCTTGCAGTCACGCTCGAGACTGTGGGATGCGTCGGGTGCTGCGCCCTGGCACCAGTAGCTACGGTGAACGATCAGGACCTTTACGGCGAACTCACCGCGAAGATGGTGGATGACATTGTAGTAATGGCGAGGAGCGAACATGGATCTCACGTTTAAGAGAATAGAGAATGTCAGCGAGTTGGCTGCCCTTCGTGCAAAGCTGCAGCAGGAGCGAAAGGATGCCGATGTTCACCGCGTGCGTGTCTGCTGCGGGACGGCATGCCATGCTTCGGGATCGAACAAGCTGATCAAAAAGTTCGAGGAAGAGGCCGCCCAGAAGCAGGTTAGTCTGGAGATCGTCAAGACCGGATGCCAGGGGTTCTGCCAGCGAGGTCCGGTTGTGATTCAGGAACCTCAAGAGACCTTTTATCAGAAGGTTAAAATTGGCGATATCCCCGGCCTGTTCTCCGATTCGGTGCTTCACAATGTGCCCTATCGGAAGCAGCTGTACAGGGAATTCCCGCTTGACGAGCCGAATGTCGCGATGCAAGACATCCCGTTCTACAAAAAACAGAAGCGCCTAGCGCTTCATCGGAACGGGATAGTCGATCCGTGTAATATTTATGATGCTATACGCGAAGACGGCTATGCGGGCCTGGCCAAGGTTATCGCCGAGATGAACCCCGACGAAGTCATCGACATCGTCAAGAAGTCCGGTCTTCGCGGCCGCGGCGGCGCAGGCTTTCCCGCGGGACTCAAATGGGAACATACAAAAAAATCGGACGCGAAAGTCAAAGCAGTCGTGTGTAATGGTGACGAGGGCGATCCGGGTGCGTTCATGGATCGCTCGCTCATGGAAGGCGATCCTCATTCAGTCATTGAAGGGATGCTCATTAATGCCTACGCCATCGGCGCGCAGCATGGATATATTTATGTGCGCCATGAGTATCCTCTTGCCGTTAAGAACCTCGGCATTGCCATAAAGCAGGCAGAGGCGCTTGGGTTGCTAGGAAGGAACATCCTCGGGAGCAACCTCGAATTCACTATGGAAATCAAGGAAGGCGCCGGTGCTTTCGTATGTGGCGAGTCGACGGCGCTGGTGGCGTCGATCGAGGGGGAACGCGGCATGCCGCGTCCACGACCGCCGCGGCTCTCAGTAGCGGCCGGCGGTCTCTGGGGCATGCCCACGAACCTAAACAATGTCGAGACCTTTGCCAACGTGCCCACCATCATCACTAAGGGGCTGGATTACTATACGTCGATCGGGACCGAGAAATCGAAGGGCACGAAGGTGTTCGCCCTGACCGGCAAGATCAAAAATACTGGTCTCATCGAAGTACCGATGGGCATCACGCTCAGAGAAATTATTTTTGACATCGGCGGTGGCATGCTGAACCCGGACAAACAGTTCAAGGCCGTCCAGACCGGAGGTCCTTCCGGAGGATGCATTCCCGCTCAGTTCCTTGATATGCCCGCAGACTTCGATACCCTCGCCAATGTGGGCTCGATCATGGGTTCCGGTGGCATGGTGGTCCTCGATGAAGATGACTGTATGGTGGATGTGGCGAAATATTTCCTGTCCTTTACCAAGAGTGAGTCATGCGGCAAGTGCCCGCCCTGCCGTGTCGGCACTTGGCAGATGTACGAGATTCTGGATAAAATTACCAAAGGGCAGGGAGAGTCGGGGGATATCGATCGGCTCGAACAGATGGGCAAGCTGGTTGTCGCCGGTTCGCTCTGCGGACTCGGCAACAGCGCCCCCAACCCCGTTCTTTCGACAATCAAATATTTCCGCGAGGAATATGAAGAGCACGTGATTGACAAATACTGTCGCGCGAAGCGCTGCCAGGGTCTAGGGACGTTTCGCATCCGGCCTGAACATTGCATCCTTTGCGGTCTGTGCAAACAAGCATGCGCATTCGATTCCGTGATTGAACTCAAGGACAAATTCTATATCGACCAGGATTACTGCACCAAGTGTAAGGCCTGCTACAGTGTCTGCCCCACGCAGGCAATTGTGATCGAAAAGGGAGGGGCCTATGTCTCAACAGGAAAATAAATGCCCGTTGGCGGCCACGAAAAATAAACTCGAAAAATTCTACAATGACGACTCGAAGGACGGCATGTGTTCCAAATGCCATCCCTGCAAGCTCGGGATTTATGACGCTATCAAAATTTTTGAATTGATACAGGCGGGCAAAGGCGCCGAGAAACACATTGCCCAGCTTCAGCGGATTGCCGTGGATGTTAAGGACGGCGGCATGTGCAAGAAAGGCAAGGATCATGCGGATATTCTCGGCATCTTTCTAAAGGATCATTCTGAGGATCTTAATCGCCACATCAAGGGCGTGTGCTTAAGCTTGGAGTGCAAATATCTTGTCCGCTACGAGATCAATCCTGATACATGCACGATGTGCGACAAGTGCCGTGAGGTCTGTAAGGACTTCGCAATCGAAGGCATGAAAGCAGTGCAGTACAAGGGCGGGTATACGCCCTACCGCATCCGGCAGAAGCGTTGCACCCATTGCGGGGAATGCATTAAGGTCTGCCCTGAAGGGGCTGTTTTCGTATCCGAAGTCGCGCTCGCGGTTGAGAAAGAGCACGCTAGCCCGGAACGCCATGCAGTCGGGACATGCCCGATATAATAAATCACCCACACAAAAACCGCAGAGGCGGGTACTAACAGACTGTGCATCTTTATGTTGTCGACATCCAAAGTTACGGATAATCCGGAGGATAATATGAACAAGATGGTGAATATGGAATTTGACGGCAAGGCGGTATCGGTCCCCGAGGGAATGACCCTCGTCGATGCCGCGGCGACTGTCGGGATACACATCCCGAACCTGTGCCACATTAAGGAACTGCGCGGCGTAGGTGCCTGCCGCATGTGCATGGTCGAAATTGAGGGCATGAAAACGCCGGTTACCGGCTGCACGACGCGCACGAAGGAGGGCATGAAGGTCCAGACCAAGACCGCCAAGGTCGAGGAAATAAGGAAATTCGTGACCGACCTGGTCCTGTCTTTCCATCCGCTCGATTGCATGACCTGCCCCAAGGCGGGAAGTTGCGACCTCCAGCGGTATGCAGCAGACCTCGGCATCCGAGAATCATCCTTCGGGAGAAAGAGCTTCAATTACGAGCTGAATGACCGCAGTCCCTTCATCACCATCGACAATAACTACTGTATTCTTTGCGGCCGTTGTGTGCGTGTCTGCAAGGAACAGGGAACGAATGTGCTCGATTTCATGGGCCGCGGTATCATGACTAAGGTTTCCACGGCAATGGACAAGCCCCTTCATGAGTCAGGATGCACGTTCTGCGGGTCCTGCGTGGATGCCTGCCCTGTAAACACGATCATGGAACGTGACCGCTGGCAGCACGGCAGGGAATGGGACCTCGAAAAGCACGACACGGTGTGCACGGCCTGTGCTTCCGGCTGCAGCGTCACTACGAGCAGCAAAGATGGCAAAATCATAAAAGTAAACGCAAAGGAAGACAACGGGTACATCTGTGCCATCGGCCGGTTCGGATTCGACTCTCTTCACTCCTCAAACCGCATCACTACGCCGATGAAAAAGCAGGGCAATAAACTCGTTCCCACCACTTGGGAAGATGCTTTGGAAATAGCGGCAACAGGCCTCAAAAAAGCAGGCGTCAACGCAGGGTTCATTGCCTCCGGCTCGATTACCACTGAAGAGGCCTATGCCGTTCAATCGCTCGCCCGCGACGTATTGGGCAGCGGCAATATTGACACATCGTCGTCCTCTTATGCATCGGGCCTCATTTCCGCGCTCCGTATCATGCATGGCAACAGCGGGGTGAGCATTGCGTCTCGTGCTGACCTCCATGGCGCCGATTGCGTGGTCGTGATCGGTTCTGATCCTTCGCAAAAAAAACAGTCACTCCAGGAAATGGACGTTATGATCCGGAGACGGGCCCAGGCAGGTGCAAAAATAGTTGTAATCAGCACGGTCAAGACAGACCTTGCCAGCCACCAGAACGCCATCCATATCCAATTGAAACCGGGCACGGATCGTATCTTGCTCGCGGGGCTAATGTCGGCGGCCCTTGCCGAAGGTGCGGCTCCGTCGGCAAAAGGGCTAGATGCGCTCAAGAAGTCCTTGGTTAGCGTCGATGAAGCGGCAGCCGGATCAGGCGTTTCAACAGACCAGATTGTTGCCGCCGCCAAGGTTTTTGCTGCAGCTAAACAGCCCGTCGTTGTGATCGGGACAGGGATCTCCGCTGCTGAAGAAGCTTCGCTGCAGGCCCTCAATCTGGCATTGATCAAAAACGCTGGTGTGCTGCCGCTGATGCCCGAAGTGAATGTTCTGGGTGTCCTTCAGGCGGGATGCCGGTCTGACATGAAACCGGGCTTTGCCAAAGTTCAAATATCCGGTACTGGATATCAGGACATGAAGTCAGGCATGAAGGCGCTGTTGATAGTGGGCGCGCTTCCTGACGCTGACTTCAATTCGGACTTCCTCGTCATTATGGCGAGCCACCTGTCCGGCCTCGTGGAAAAAGCCGACGTCGTGCTACCTCTTTCCGCTCTTTATGAACGGCATGGGAGCGTTGTCAATACCTACGGAAAAGTAAAAATACTTTCTCAGGCTCAGAACGTCGCCGGTGAAGCAAAAGACGGAGCGGAAATCGCTGCCGAGCTTTCTCAGGCTATCAGTAAAACCAAGGGATTCATGCTCAGGGACGTCGCCGTGGCCGTGAAAAAATTGAAATCCGGGAAAATGGGTGTTCCCTCGTTCACACCCGTTGAAGCACAAGCTGTGAAGTCCACTGCCGGTTCCAGCTCGGCGATTCTGGCGTCGCTTCGAGAGGGGATGCTTTCAGACTCGGCTGTTGCTGCAATTCTTGCGGTGAAACAGCCGATGCTCCAAAAATAGAGTGCGGGAATGAAGCAGAAAAAAGTGCGTTTGCACGGAGTGCGAGTTTAATTAACGTCTTATGTTTTTCCGCTGCCCTTTTGTATAATGCTCCAGTTCTGTTAGCCAGGGGATAGACTATCTCCTTGAGGAAAGGAATTTTTAAAATTATGAGAGAAGATTTGAAATCCGTTGACCCGGCTGCGCAATCGATGTTGAAGGTAGCAGCCCAGAAAAAAATGGAGACGTCGTTCGACCGCGCCGACAAGCTTAAACCCTGTCCTATCGGGCATCAGGGTGCCTGCTGCAAGATGTGCCACATGGGCCCCTGCCGACTTGTGGGCAAAGAAGAGGAGGCAATGGGCGTGTGCGGCGCCGCCCTTCCGGTCGTGACAGCGCGGAACTTTGCCCGCATGGTTGCAGCGGGCACGGCTGCCCATTCGGATCATGCGCGAGATCTTGCGAATACGCTTCTGGCAGTGGCCCGCGGAGAGGCCAAAGATTTTCAGATCAAAGACGTGCGCAAGCTCAACCGCATAGCCGGATATCTCGGCATCAATGTTGAAGGGAAGGCAGTGAACGAGGTGGCGGAGAAAGTCGCCCTCAAATTTCTCGAACAATTCGGCCAGCAGCGTGGAACGCTCGCATATCTCGGTCGGGCGCCCAAAAAACGACAGGAAATATGGAACAAACTAGGCATAGCGCCGCGTGCTATTGACCGTGAAGTGGTCGAGATGATGCACCGGACTACCATGGGCGTCGACCAGGAAATGAACAATATTATGCTTGGCGCCCTACGCACAGCGCTTGCCGACGGATGGGGCGGTTCGATGATGGGCACCGATATTTCTGATATTCTGTTCGGCACCCCAAAACCGGTGAGATCGAACGCCAGTCTCTCCGTGTTCTCGGAAGACCATGTGAACCTTGTCGTCCACGGACATGAGCCGTCCTTTGCCGAGATGCTCGTGATAGCTTCCGAGGACCCAGAACTCGATACTTATGCAAAATCCAAGGGCGCCAAAGGCGTGAAGCTCGTCGGCATGTGCTGCACTGCCAATGAAATCCTCATTCGGCACGGCATCGCTACGGCTGGAGGTTTTCTGCAGCAGGAATTAGGATTACTTACGGGCATGGTTGAGGCCATGGTCGTCGATGTGCAGTGTATCATGCCCGCCATTGGCGAGTTGTCAAAGAAATTCCATACTAAGATCATCACCACGACTTCCAAGGGAAAGATGAAGGACGCAATCCATATTGAGTACGATGAGCATCATGCGCTTGACCTCGCAAAGAGTGTTGTTCGTCTCGCAATTGACAACTTCCCAAACCGGAAAAAAGAGTTGGTTTCTCCGGCAAACGTTAAACCCGTAGACATGATTGCCGGTTTCTCCCATGAGTATATTGAATACATGCAAGGAGGTCGGTACCGCGGCTCTTTCCGTCCGCTGAATGACGCCATTATCGCAGGACGCATCCGCGGCGTCGTGGGTCTTGCCGGCTGCAATAACCCCAGAATCAGTCAGGATAGCTTGCACAATTTCCTGTCTCGAGAGCTGATTAAAAACGATGTCTTGGTCGTTCAGACCGGATGTTCCGCCATGGCATCGGCCAAGGCGGGGTATATGACTCCTGAAATGGCGCTTGAAAACGCCGGAAAGGGGCTTCGCGAAGTGTGCGAGGCTATTGGCATCCCGCCGATTCTCCACATGGGCTCCTGCGTGGACAACTCTCGCATCCTGACCGTTGCAACCGCTATTGCGGAGGAAGGCGGTCTCGGCGACGACATCGGCGGTCTCCCCGCAGTGGGTATCGCTCCTGAATGGATGAGCGAAAAGGCTATCGCAATCGGCACCTATTTAGTGGCCTCCGGTGTACCGATCATTTTCGGGGCGGGATCTCCAGTTAGCGCAAGTAAGTCTCTCAAGGATCTTATGGAGAACAAGTGGTGGGATATGTTAAACGCGGGGTTCTATTTTGAGGAAGACCCGGGGAAAATCCTCGAACTCACACTGAAGCTCCTCGATGCGGCGCGGGAAAAGCTTAAAATACGCAAGTACGAGCCGGGCAGATTCGGAACCGAACGCGTGCTGATGGATATGGCCGCACGCCGATCCGGCACTTTCGCAACACCTCACGGGAACGATGTGTAGAGGATGATCTCTTAAACCATTCATGGGGAGAGGCCTACTGGCTTCTCCCTTTTTTATTTGCGCCTAAAACGTTCCTCGTGTACTATGAGAGCCAAAGAGTTGGAGGTCTTGGCAGTGTATGAGGGAGAACGGCTAAACAGTATTTCGCATTTGATCGGATCAGCTCTTGCGGTATCTGGCCTTATTGTGTTGATCGTGAATGCCGTACCTCAGCATGACATCTGGAAGACACTCAGTTCCATCATATACGGCGTTACACTGGTGATGCTCTATTTATTTTCAACGCTTTACCACAGTGCTCGCGGGAAAGCAAAAGCTCTTTTCCAGACATTTGATCATGCCTCGATATATCTACTCATAGCAGGGACATATACGCCCTTTACGCTTGTTTCCTTGCGAGGCCCATGGGGATGGTGTCTTTTTGGCATCGAATGGGGTTTCGCATGTATCGGAATACTTCAGGATATCCTTTTTAAAAAACGCCACCATAGGCTTTCCGTTTCGATTTATTTAATCATGGGCTGGCTTGTGGTTGTCGCTCTTGGACCACTTGCGCGCGTTGTCCCGTCCGTCGGATTGCTATTATTGGTTTCCGGCGGATTGTTCTATACCGTCGGTGTCGTGTTCTATGCTTTGGACAGAAAGTTGTCCTGGGGCCATCAAATGTTTCATTTCCTTGTTCTGGCCGGCAGCATTTGCCACTACTTAACTATTCTTTTCTTCGTTATATAAGCCCTCCATTTTAAATTAAAGAATTTGATTAAAGTTCCGATAAGATATTGGGACCGTTATTCTTGCATCTACTGTTTATCTGTGGAAATAGAGCCGAGTACGCGGGCATGGTCCCGGGATCTGTACTGTTGCAAGTTTATCGGCTTGATAAGGCGCATCAAAAAGCAGTGCAATTTTGTTTTTTTATTGTAGCGTAGCCCGTAATTCGGTGGATTCTAACTGGATTTATCGGAGGAGGAGCGTGGCTTTCAGTTTCAGGCGAAAGAAAGGATTAACGATACTTTATCTGATAATAACCCTAGAGGGGAATGCTCAGCTACAATATCCTGTGGTTCCCCACTCGTTCCGAAAGGACCATATTTAGTATATTTTCTCGTTTATGATACCATATATCGCGCACCTAGAATAATTAATAAAAAAATTTTAAAAAAACTTGACAATAGTCCTTTTTTCGGTATGATCATAACTATACTTATTATACATAATATGATTAAATAGACCGGAGAGGGTAGCATGGTTACACACAAAAGTGCGAAGAAATACAAAACGAATGAAATTTGTGCTCGTTTCGATATCTCGCGTGCAACGCTTTTTCGCTGGGAGAGTGACGGTTTGCTGAGTGGAGTTGAACGCGATTGGCGGGGATGGAGAGTCTATAGCCAGGGGAATCTCCGTGAAATTGAAAAAATCATTAAAAGCAAGAATGCCAATTGATGCAGCGTTCTCGCTGCTTAGGAGCAATAATGTTTTTTTCAAAAAAAAATGAACCCGTTGCGCTGGACATAGGATCCACCTTTATCAAACTCGTCCAGTTGAAGGGGACAAATAAAAACTATCAGCTGGTTAAGTTCGGCATGGTTCCACTGCCGCCTGAAGTCATTGTTGAAGGTGCTGTTATGGACGCGGGGCGGGTTGTGGAGTCTATCAAGGAGCTTCTTGCAGCGCAAAAGGTATCGTCGAAAGACGCCGTGATCTCGGTTTCCGGCAGCTCGGTAATCATCAAACGCGTTTCCGTCGCAGACATGACTGATGAAGAGCTTGCCGAATCCATTAAGTGGGAGGCGGAACAATATATTCCCTTTTCCATTGATGATGTGAACGTGGATTTTCAGAAACTCGGCGCCGGAGCCAATGAAGGGCAGGCCGATGTTCTCCTCGTAGCAGTAAAAAAAGATAAAATCAACGATTACCTAAATCTGGTAAAAGAGGCTGGCTTGGAGCCGGTCGTGATGGATGTAGACGCTTTTGCTCTTGCGAACATGTACGAACTCAACTATGATGTTGAGGCTGGGACGACTGCTCTCCTGAACATCGGCGCATCGGTGATGAACATAAATATCCTGAAAGACGGCATGTCCATCTTTACCCGTGATATTACTGTCGGTGGTAACCGTTACACTGAAGCTCTTCAGAGGGATTTTGGTTTAACCTATGAGGATGCAGAAAAAGTGAAGCGCGGCGAGGAGGTCGAGGGTGCAGACAAGGAACAGATAGCAGCTGTCATGCTGACCGTCACTGACGACATCGTGTTCGAAACGCAGAGGTCGTTCGAATTCTTCATGTCCACAACGGGGAGCGGAAAGGTATCCCGTGTTATGGTATCCGGAGGTTGTGCGAGGATCGGGAATTTCATTTCGACTCTCTCCGAACGGCTTGAAATTCCCGTTGAAGTAATCAATCCCTTCAAAAATATTAGAATTGACCCCAAACGCTTTGACACCGCACTTATTGAAGAATCTGCTCCCCTCTGTGCAGTCGCCGTGGGGATTGCGATCAGGAGGCCAGGGGATCGATGATCAAGATAAATCTTCTGCCTACCAAGAAAAGGCCTCCGAAGAAGGTTATTGATCTTCAGCAACAACTGCTCCTCGGGTTCCTGATTCTTGTGCTCGTGCTGATGGCGATGGCCTTCTTCTGGACGCGTCAAAAGGACCGGATAACGGCTCTTCAGATGGAAAAAGTTTCCACAGAAGCGCGTATTCGGTCCCAGGATGATACCCTCAGGGACGTAAAGGATGTGGAAGAGGGGCGAAAACAAATAGCTGAAAAGATCGAAGTTATCGAAAAACTTAAAAAAAATCAGGCAGAACCGGTCAGACTTCTTGATGAAGTAAGTAAAGCCTTGCCAGTGGGCGTAAATTTGACATCATTGATTGAAATCAACGATAACATTAATATCGAGGGCGAAGCTTTCACCAATGATAATGTCGTGAAATTTGTAGATAATCTTAAAGCATCACCTTATCTGTCCAATGTAATGTTGCTTGAAACCAGTCAGATCAAACTTGAGACATTTGATATATACAAATATAAACTTCAATTTGTATATAAGGGGTTGTGATGGCCTCCTTTTCTTTATTAGAAAAAATCCAGAAGATCCCTACCAAGACACGGCTGATCGTTTTCTGTGGCATTGTTGTTCTTCTTCTTATCACCTATATTATTCAATATCAAATCCCCATGAATACGGAAATAAAACAGCTGGATAGTTCGCTATCCGATTTAAGAAATACGGTGAAAGTAAATGACTCAAGGATTAAAAAGCTTGAAGATCTGAAGACGGAAGTCAAAGCATTGCAGGAGCGATTGGTGGTCCTTACCGAACAGTTGCCCCCTGGATCGGAAGTGTCCGGTCTCTTGTTGCAGATTCAGAAACTGGTAAACGAATCGGGCCTTGTCCTCAAGCTCTGGAAGCCGGACAAGCAGCGGACCCATCCAAGCGGCCTCTATGAGGAAATTCCGATATCTCTCGTTTTGACGGGCGGATACAACAATACGGTGTCATTATTTAGCCGTATAAGCAAACTTACCCGCATAGTGGATATTCTCAATATTAAAATGGGCAATGCAAAAGTGGATGCAAGCGGGAATGTTGAATTGGACATTAATTGCACGGCAATGACATTCGCTGCTGCGGAGAAAAAAGTTGAGCCGAAGAAAGTACAATAGCTCTTTACCAATCATCGTTCTGGTCTTCATGGCAGGATTCTGGATAGCGGGTTGCTCCAAATCCGGTGAGGGGCCGAGCACAATGACGCCTATTGCGGCGACGAAAATGGCACAAAAACCCCTTAGCCGGGGCACTGCGACAGCAGTGGAAAAACCGGTGGTTGCCTACTCTTTTGACTTATTTGGTCGACGAGATCCCTTTGCTCCGCTAGTAGCCAAGGAAGAAAAGAAGGCCAACGCTGATCTTTCGCCTTTGGAGCGTTATAATTTGGGTGATTTCAAGTTGACGGCGGTTCTCAGAGGTGGTTTTGGTGATAATGCCATGGTTGAGGCCCCCGATGGCAAAGGGTATGTTGTTCATGTCGGTACAGTTATAGGGCTGAATAAAGGTGTGGTAAAAGAAATAACAGATAATAAGCTTATTGTCGAAGAAATATCCAAGAACTTTTCGGGTGGTTCGGAACGAAAAGAAATTGTAATTGAGCTCCAGAAAAAATAGGAGGAGAGGCAATGAAATATACTCAACCGCTAAAAGCTTATTGGTTGATTATCCTCATTTTATTCGTAACTGCATTCCATGGGTGTGCGGCGCAAGGGCCTTCAACTGCGTCGCAGCAGGGTGCACAGGTTGTTCTCACGAAAATTGAACCACGTGAAACGGATGGGAAAACAGAGATCACAATTGAAGCAACCGAGCCGATACAACAGTACACCTCCTTTCAATTAACTGATCCGCTGCGACTAGTCGTTGATATTGCAGACGCAAATATCGGAAAACTGCCTGATCGAATAGCCGTGAATAGTGGTGGAGTAACCGATATAACCCCTGCCCAGAAGGATAATATATCAAGGCTTGAATTCGGTCTATCGCGGGCAGTAGAAACGAAAGTCTATCAGTCTGAAGGAAAACTCGTTATAGAACTAAGCAAACCCGCTGAAGTGGCGCAGACTACCACTGAAACAGTTGCTCCCGCACCGACGCCGGAGTCAGCAACGCCGGAAACAGTGACCGCACCGACACCAACGCCTGAGTCAGCCACGCCGGAAACAGTGACCGCACCGACACCAACGCCTGAGTCAGCCACGCCGGAAACAGTGACTGCACCTACACCGACGCCGGAGTCAACCACGCCGGAAACAGTGACCGCACCAACACCGACGCCGGAGTCAGCAACGCCGGAAACAGTGACCGCACCGACACCAACGCCTGAGTCAGCCACGCCGGAAACAGTGACCGCACCAACACCGACGCCGGCTACGGCGACTGTCTCCGAAAAGACGGAGGCAGCACAACCGGAACAGGAAACGGCCAAATTCGTTACTTCAGTTAGAGCCAGAGTTGGGAAACACGGTATCCAAGTTCTCATCACCGGTGACGGGGCTATGAAGCCTAATGCTTTTATGGTGGGGGGCATGAGACTCGTAGTAGACATCCCCGGCGTTCAGAGCAGCGTCAGACCGCGTGTTATACCAGTTCGCAAAGATGGACTTGACAAAGTTCGGATCGGACAGCATCCCGCACCGGACCTGAAGGTTCGCGTAGTGCTGGACCTCACACAAACGTTGCCGTATACCGTTACTGCTGTAGGGAATACGGTGCTGATTGCCATGAGCGAGGTTCCTGCTTTGCAGGCGGAGCAGACACAGCTTCAGGAGCAAGCCGCCGCCCAGGAACAGGAAAAGTCTGTAATTGCTGAGAAGGAAATATCAGCGCAGACCTCTACCCCTGTTCAGCAACCAGCACCGCTGATTGCAGAAGCACCTCCGGTTAAACAAGAACACGGGGAAGCCGCAAAGTCCGCAACTAGCGTCTCTGAAACGTCGTTGATTACCAACGGTGGTACGAAATTCACCGGGAGAAAAATATCGCTTGATCTCCAGGATGCAGACCTTGTCAATGTTATGAGGCTATTCGCGGAAGTAGCAAATTTGAACATCATTCTAGCTCCTAATGTAAAGGGCAAGGTAACGGTCCGAATGGTGAATATTCCGTGGGATCAGGCAATGGCTATCATTCTTAAGATGAACGGCTTGGGGTATGTATTGGAGGATCATGTCCTCCGCATCGCCTCGATTGGAACATTGGCAAAGGAAGATGAGGAGGAGATGAGGGCCAAGGAAACCAAGAGAAAGGCGGAAGACCTTGTCATCCGAATTGTTCCCGTGAGCTATTCTACAGCCGCGACCATTGAGAATACTATTAGAAAGTCACTTTCTCCGCGTGGGGAAACCGTGACTGATGCCAGAACCAACACGATCATAGTCAAGGATATCGAGCGCAATGTCGACGAAGTGGTATCACTTATCAAAGTTCTTGACAAGCCCATTCCTCAGATCATGATTGAAGCCAGAATTGTGGAAGTTACGGTGGACTTCAGCAATCAGATAGGTATTCAATGGGGCGGGAATTTCATGGCCAGTGCAGCAACTGGCAATCCCACGGGAGTTGCATTTCCAAGCACAATTGGGATAACTGGTGGTCCGACCATGGGGGCTGTGCCGTCCGGAAACGGCAATTTCATCGTGAATGAGCCTGCGGCTTCGGGTGCCACAACAGGCGGCGGAGCAATTGGTTTTCAGTTCGGGTCTCTCAGCAAGGCGTTGAATCTTGACCTCGTGCTCTCGGCCTTGGAGTCTACTGGTGAAGGTAAAGTCATATCTTCTCCGAAAGTAAGCACGCTTGATAACAAAGAAGCCAAGATCCAACAGGGACTTTCGATCCCTTTCTCAACAACGTCTGCTTCAGGTACGCAGATACAATTTATCGACGCAATCCTATCGCTCGACGTTACTCCCCACGCGACACCGGATGGCAAAATTTTCATGAAGATAGATGCCACCAAAAATGCTCCTAATACCTCAATTCTGGGGGCCTCGGGACAGCCTTCCATCCAAAAAAATGAGGCTTCAACTGAGATTCTTGTTACTGATGGAGAAACTGCAGTGATTGGCGGTATTCTGACAATAGACCACTCGGTAAGTTATACGAAAATCCCATTCTTCGGGGATCTCCCGTTAATCGGTTTTCTCTTTAAAACCAAGTCTACGACCGATAATAAGGACGAATTGCTGATTTTTATCACGCCGCGAATTGTTAGACAAGAGATCCTATAGTTATTAACAATGCTAATATTACGCAGACAAACTGGCAAATAGATAGAAGTCCTGAATAGATTCATTTGCGTTTATTTATTAGTGGATTTCAAGATTCAGCTTTATTATATAATCGGTGCAGTTGGAGGTGTCGAAAATGAATATAAACCGTCGAACGTTAGCTGTTATTTCTCTTGTTACTTTAGCAGTATTTTCTTTATTGATCCAGGGCTGCGGTAACAAGGGCGAAAATGCTCCCGATGGATCAACGATAACAATTAACCCGTCGACGCTAAATTTAACTAATCTTTATCTTTATGGCGACGCAATCCAGGATTATCAGGTTATTGTTAAATATAGTGACGGAACGCCTATCCCCTATGCCGATGTTAGGATTGCGGGGACTTATGCATATCCTGTTGTGAGCAGCGAGGTTGATTCTGCGCCATCCTATGCATTCTATGAGTATCCTGGCGCGAATGGTAACCCGTCAAATGTACTGGAAAACAACGGGTTTGTGGGGGAAACTGATGCGAATGGGGTTTATCAATTTTCAATTGAAATTTTTTCCATGGTTTCGCTCACATCAGGAGGACCGCTGGCTCCAAATGTTTTTAGTGATACCATACTTGTCAGCTCCGGAACAGCTCAGGCTTCTACAACACTGGCTTCAACCGTAACCGCTCAATAATATGACTAAACAAACCTACCCTTACAATAATAATTTGAAACAAACAGCATCTCTTCCAAGCAGGGCTCTTTATTAGCCCTGCTTTTTTAATTACTTCTAGGAATTTAACCACCAATAATTGCGGTGTCCTGTTCAGACCAGGAAAAAACATTACCGATATATTTCTATGCGGCCGCCGACGCTAGCCCTGCAACGACCAAAAAATGAAGCATCTTATTGATTTAGAATGAGAGCATCGTGCCAAATGTTTTTTTACGTTGGTGTGGAAATAGAAAACAGCGAAAAGTGATAGAAAAGGCGGAAGCCGAGTAAAGCGGGAAAGCAAGCGGAGTTCAAAACCACTGGGGATGTAAGGAAATAATGATGGCGAGAAGGCGTTAATCCTCGTGGTGTTGAGGGACCGTAGAACCAAACAGGTTTTTTGTCGTTTCTGCTCTTATAATTTGTTCTGCTGACTCATACGGAGGTTTTTCTGTCGTCTTTTTTGAGCTTCCCTTCGCTTTCTCTTCTTTTTCAGAGAAGGTTTCTCGTAAAAGCGTCTATTTTTTAACTCCCGAAATAGTCCGTCATGCTGTATCTTTCGTTTGAGCAAGCGGATGGCTTTTTCGATGTTGCGATCATCAACTCTTATCTCCAATTATTCTGTTTCCTTCCTCTGTCCCGATCAAATCCGCTCCGAGGACCGCCTCTATTGCCGCCTGAAAAGCCACGATCTTTTTGAGGTCTGGCTTCACTGACATTGATCTGTCGGTCCGATACATTTGTACCATTCAGCGTAGCGGTTGCCTTGTCTGCCTCTTCGTCATTCGCCATTTCAACGAAGCCGAATCCCCTAGACCGCCCCGTTGCTGCATCAGTCACGATTTTGGCTGAAAGGACGTCCCCGAACGCCGCAAAGACGTCTTTAAGATTGTCTTCGGTCATCTGATACGATAAATTGCCGACATAGAGCTTTTTGGCCATATTCTCCTCCGTATTCACGAAATTGTGCTGCGTTATCAGGTAACCGTCAAAATCTTGGTTTTTATCGCTAAATGGTTATTTGTTTCGGTTTTGCAGAGCGCTTCATCCTCTGTTAGCACGGCGCAAAACAAAAAAAGACTGCGACCCTTATCCCTAAGTTTCTGCAGTCCAGTAATTGACAAAAACTTGCTATTTTTCTTACCTGAATTTGTAATGATACTCTTTATCTATCAGAAAAGTCAATCTATTTCTTCTTCCGAACTGGGCTTTTCACAGCGGCCCGTTCCTCTCTTCTTCTTTTAGTATAGATATTCACCGGTGTTCCTGTAAACCCGAAGGCATCACGAAGATTGTTTTCAATGTAGCGAAGATATGAAAAGTGCACGCCATCAGGATAATTGACGAAGACGATGAAGGTAGGAGGCTTGATTCCAGCTTGGGTGATATAGTAATACTTGACCCTTCTACCGTGAAAAAGGGGGGGTTCATGATGCCTCACGAGCTGCTCAAAGACCCGGTTAAGCTCAGAAGTCGGAACCCGCTTCTCGGTCTCCGCGACTACTCGGTCTATTTCATCGAATACTTTGGTGATGCGCTGTCGGGTTCTGGCTGATATAGTAAGAACAGAGGCATAGGTAGCGAACTTGAGCCGTTGCTGAATGTCGTTCATGAAGCGCTTGTAGGCCTCTTCCTTGTCCGGAACAAGGTCCCACTTGTTGAGAACGAGGATGAGACCCTTCCCCTCCTCATGCACGAGTCCGGCGATACGCTCATCCTGCTCGGTTATCCCCTCGGACGCATCAATAAGAACCAGAGCAACATCAGCGCGGGTCAGACTTTTCATGGCCCTTATGACACTGTACTTTTCCACTCCCTGGCTTATTTTACCGCGGCTTCTGATGCCCGCGGTGTCTACGAGGATATACTTTTTGCCGTAGTACTGATACACACTGTCAACTGCATCCCTGGTCGTGCCCGCAACCGGGCTCACAATCATGCGGTCCTCGCCGATAAGGGAATTAACGAATGATGATTTGCCAACATTCGGTCGTCCGATAATGGAAATGCGCGGGATGCTTGCTTGTTTTTCATCGTCAGGCCTCTGTCGCGTGTCAGGCAGCATGCGCCCAAGTTCATCCATCAGATCGGAAAATCCTGCGCTGTGCCGGGCTGACAAGGGGAAAAGGGTGTCGATACCGAGGCGATAAAAGTCCGGGATAAGCCCCTCATGACGGGTCCCGTCCACCTTGTTGACGGCATAAAGTACGGGCTTGCCCGAGGCCCTAAGCCAGTGAGAGACCTCGATATCCGCCGGAAGGAGACCCTCTTTACCGTCCATAAGGAAGATGATGATATCGGCTTCTTCCACGGCAAGTGTGGTCTGCTCCCGCATCTTGGAATACATGTCGTCCTCAGTTTCCGGCTCGAAACCGCCTGTGTCTACGAGCATAAAACGTTTCCCGTCCCACTCGGCTTCGGCGTAATTCCGATCCCGGGTTACACCGGGCATGTCTTCAACGATAGCAAAGTTTCTCCCGATTACCCGGTTAAAGAGTGTCGATTTACCTACATTAGGTCTTCCTACTATGGCAACTACTGGTTTCGGCATAATAATTGATTAACCTTGATTGCGGAGGTTATACTTGCAGATGCGCCACATGCACCTTATGCTGAAGGCTCCAGTGAGCACTCAGCGTTCCTTTGATTATCTGCAAGGTTCAACTTCTTGCATGTGAAAACGGGTGATGCAAGTCATCCGCTGTGGTTGACAGGCAAACGTGGAAGGCGCCGCCTGTCTAGTATTGAGTTTCCGCTTCAGTTCTCATGAATTTGATATGCTAATATATCATCTTTAGGATGGGACTCCAAGAAAAATCCTTGCGAATGCCCCCTGTTTATGTTATTTTTCACGTTGTCCTCCTCGGTATATCTTTATGCGGAGATATGTCGTTCTTGCAGTATGCCTGTTTTTCATTGCGGCACCGCCCGTCTTTGCAGGCTTTCTTACCGTTGGATTGGTAAGAATTGGGTAATATATTATACGAATACCTCTCAAAATATACCGTTCGAATACCGCAGCAGCGCTACAAAATAGTCGCCCGATGCATAGGCCGTAAGCTAGAGTTGCCCTCTCGCAGGCGGAGCAGGTGTCTTCCGAGGGCCGCTGAGACAAGTACGAGAGGGAAGGGCCATATTGGCGCAGGCTGGCGGCGAATCTGCATTTGAAACTCCGCGATTAGCGTGATAATTATAACTTGATTCTGAGGCAACTTGAAAATTTGGATAAGCAGATAAAATGCGCCGAACAACAAATAAAGCTTCTGAGTATAATCTGTGCATAAAAAAATGCAAATTTAAAGAAAAGTCTCGCATTCCGGCATAGCCATTATGCTGATTTAGAGTTGTATTGATGGCACATTTGCCATTGCTGTTTTCATTCATCGTTGCTTACTACGTAGATGATGAATTTGAGGGCGACATTTGTAAGCCTATTCTGCAGCGATCAGATCTAATCATCTTACATAATTTCAGAACAGACACTGACTCGTTATCCAAAAAACATCCACCGCGTTGGCGAAGGCGACAAAAAAAAATGCCATCCGGTATTTTTAAATAGTAAGGAAGAGAAAGCTCGAAAAAGATATTGCAAATGAAAAGCGCAGACCCGAGGTTTGGTATTTCGGAGGAAACGCGCCAAACCGACGCCGATCCGGGATATAAGCGGGAGTAATCCAGAATTACAGTTATAACGTGCTTAAGGCTCTGGCAACATCTTGCATCTAGGTCCGGCGGTCCGCAGCAATGGGTATGTCATCAGACAATCCGATCGGCAGGAACAGGGAATGAAACAGGTTATCATTGCAGAGAATGTTTTGCAAAACTTAGGGGAAAGCGCCACGTTGTTCAAGAGAGGCGGTTTGACCATTCATCCGGCTCGTTCTTCCGAGGAAATTCTTGTCCTTCACCGTGCGCATAATGTGGATCTCATCATAACGGATTTCGCTTTACCGCAGATGGGCGGTGTAAAGTTGTGTTCCATTATTCGCAGCGACTCCCGCCTGAAAGATGTGTCCTTGCTCCTGGTATGTGATGCCGCGGCAGTTGCGGAATGCCAAAGTGCGGGATCCAATGGTGTTATTTCGGCACCTTTTGGCGCAGCGGATTTATTTTCCCGCGTATCGGAATTGTTGCTGATTCCTCAACGGCAGGATATGCGCGCATTCCTCCACGTTTCTGTAGCGGAGGCGGAGGGGATGTCTTCCTTTCTCGGTGTTTCCCACAACATCAGCATATCAGGCATGCTTTTGGAAACCGAGAAGAACCTAAAAATCGGAGACCGCCTGCGCTGTATTTTCAGCATTAGCGGCCGGGAAATCGTCGCCGATGTCATAGTAGTGAGAGAAGTACAGGTAGCGCAGGGGAAATTTCGGTATGGAGTAAAATTTTTGAATCTCAATACGAAATCACTCATTATCATCAATCAATTTGTCATGGGTCGTATCAAACATTGAATTGACAGGTTCCGTATCAGGGTGAGATTACTGAGCCTTCGAAACGTTACCTATCAGTGAATTGAAGTGTTTTTGGAGGGCATGCTTTGGACGAACGGTATAATTTCAAAAAAGTCGAAGAGCGCTGGCAGCGCTATTGGGCCGACAACAAAACGTTCAAGGTTGTCGAGGATGCATCAAAATCAAAATACTACTGCCTCGAAATGTTTCCTTATCCATCCGGCAGGATTCACATGGGTCATGTGAGAAATTACGCCATAGGCGACGTAATAGCCCGATATAAGCGAATGCGTGGATTCAATGTGCTTCACCCCATGGGGTGGGACTCTTTCGGACTTCCTGCCGAGAACGCCGCAATCAAACACGGAATTCATCCCTCAGCGTGGACCCTTGAAAACATCGCTTTTATGCGTGACAAACAACTCAAAAAGCTCGGGCTGTCCTATGATTGGGATCGGGAAGTAACGACCTGCCTCGAGGAATATTACCGCTGGAACCAGTGGTTTTTCATCAAAATGTACGAACGGGGTCTAGCGTACAAAAAACTCTCTTATTTGAATTGGTGCCCTTCCTGCAATACTGTTCTGGCAAACGAACAGGTTGTAGACGGACTCTGCTGGCGATGCAGTTCCGTGGTGACGCACAAAGAACTTGAGCAATGGTTCTTCAAGATCACCGCCTATGCCGAAGAGCTTCTTGCTTATTGCGACAGGCTAACGGGATGGCCTGAGCGGGTACTTACGATGCAGCGAAACTGGCTCGGCAAGTCAGTCGGTGTTGAGGTGGATTTCATCATAGAAGGCTCGGGGGAAAAACTTGCGATCTTCACCACCCGACAGGATACGCTCTTCGGCGTGACGTTTATGAGTATTGCTCCCGAGCATCCCATGGTTGAATCGCTCATTCAGGGCCGGGAAGAGGCCGAGGCCGTTCGTTCCTTTGCCCAGCGCGTGATGCAGGAAGACAAATCGGTGCGCGCCGATGAAAAGCAGACGAAGGAAGGAGTGTTTACCGGGGCTTATGCGGTGAATCCCCTGAACAATGAAAAAGTGCCGATTTGGGTGGGGAATTTTGTACTTATGGAGTACGGAACCGGCGCAATCATGTCCGTGCCGGCCCATGATCAGCGTGATTTTGAGTTTGCAAAAAGGTACTCTTTGCCAATCCGGGTCGTGATCCAGAATTCGGAAATAAGTCTGGTCGCTGAAAAGATGACGCAGGCCTACACTGAAAATGGGGTTATGGTGAACTCAGGCAAATTCGACGGGATGTCCAATACAGAGGCAAAAGAGAAGATCGCCGGCCATATTGAACAGAGCGGATTCGGAAAACAGACCGTCAACTGGCGACTCCGCGACTGGGGCATATCACGCCAGCGTTACTGGGGTACGCCGATTCCGGTCATATATTGCGATTCGTGTGGAACTGTACTCGTTCCGGAAAAAGATCTTCCGGTCAAGCTGCCGGTTGATGTAGCCTTCACGGGCAAGGGCGGTTCTCCCCTGGCAGATTCCGTGGTGTTCCGCGAAATAACCTGCCCGAAATGCGGCGGTAAGGCGAGGCGCGAGACGGACACCATGGACACGTTTGTCGATTCGTCATGGTATTTCCTGCGATACTGTTCGCCTAAAGAAAACAGCGTTCCCTTTGGCAAGAATGCTGCGGCATACTGGATGAATGTGGACCAGTATATCGGCGGCATCGAACACGCCGTGCTGCACTTATTGTATGCGCGTTTCTTTACGAAAGTTTTACGCGACCTCGGTCTTTTCGAGGGAGATGAACCTTTCCTGAACCTGCTAACGCAAGGCATGGTGATCAAAGATGGCGCGAAAATGAGCAAGTCAAAGGGTAATGTCGTTGACCCTGACTTTATCCTCGCCAAGTATGGCGCTGATACGGCCCGGCTATTTTCCCTTTTCGCCGCACCGCCGGAGCGCGATCTCGAATGGAGCGACCAGGGCGTAGAGGGCGCATATCGGTTCTTGCACCGCGTCTGGACCATCGTGTTTAGGCACTGCGAGTTGGTTAAGAAGGTTAAATCCGTTGATCCTAAAGCCAAGGGAGACAAGCTGTACCGTAGAATGCATCTGACGATTAAAAAAGTGACCGAAGACATCGAACGGGAGTTTCATTTCAACACCGCGATCGCCGCGCTGATGGAGATGGTGAACGAATTATACGACTACGCATCGGGCGACGTGACAGAAAAGCAACTGCCAGTGCTGCGTTCGGCGATTGACGCACTCACCTTGCTCATTTCCCCCTTCGCGCCTCATGTTGCCGAAGAGATCTGGGAAGCGATCGGGAATGATACGAGCATTGCAAACGCTCGCTGGCCTCAGTATGATTTGGATGCGATTAGCGCGTCGGAGGTGAACATCGTGGTGCAAGTGAACGGTAAGGTTAGAAGCAAACTTATGGTAGCCGCCGGAACTTCCGACAAGGAGATGGAAGCCGCGGCGCTTGCGGATCCAAGGGTTAAAGAATTTATGCAGGGCAAAGCACCCCGGAAAGTGATCGTTGTGCAAGGAAAGCTCGTGAACGTAGTGGTATAGAACACCTCCTATGGAGCGGAAGAATTTTAACTATTGATACGAGGCGTCATGAATCACGTAAAAAAGTATACTATTGCGATCGCCGCATTCTGGATGATGGCAGCGCTCGCCTCCTGCGGCTACCATTTTACACCGGTGGGAGGTATCATCCCGCAAGGAGCAAAGACCATTGCGATTCCGGTATTCCTCAATAACACTTATGAACCCTATATAGATGTCGAGGCCACGAAGGCTGTCGTTGAGGAATTTCTGACCGATGGCAGGCTCAAGGTCGTCAGCACGGATGCTGCAGATATTGTGTTGAGGGGGAAAGTTACCAAATTCGAGCTTGCTCCGCAGACGTATTCGACTAATCCCTATGTAACCTCTTATAATATTACAATCTATGTGTCAATAAGCGTAATCGATGAGAAAACACAAAAGGTTCTCTTGGAGAACTCAAGTGTCGGAACGGTTTTTAACTCAGGCTATTCGGTGAGTTTGGGGAACATCTCCGAGACGAAGATAGCGAAATCGGCCGCCATCACGAATGCTTGCCAGGATCTCGCTTCGTCGATCAGGAGCAGGGTTTTGGAGGGGTTTTGAACTTATCAAAATCCAAGAAGGTCTGTTTCATGGGGACTAGTTCGGTATCCTGATGCAACCGAAGTTATGAAGATTCTCACTATTTGCAAGAAATTCCCTGGCTTTTTGGCGAAGCATGACAAAATATCAAGACCTCATATCTAGCGTTAAAAAGCACAAGATCCTTCCGCTCTACTTGCTTTATGGTGAAGAAGCGTTCCTGATCCAAGAGGCTCTTGATCTCATCATCAAAGAGGTTGTAGATCCCGTTTCCGCAGACTTTAACTTCAACACCGTTTACTGCCGCGACACGTCGGCGGCGGTCATTGTCGCCCTTGCGCAAACCCTGCCGTTCATGTCAAATATGCGACTCGTTATCGCAAAAGAATTTGACGCCTTCAAAGCCGGAGAACTCGAGGAACTCGTTCCATACCTCAACGATCCGTCTCCTACAACATGTCTGGTCATGGTTTCCAGCCAGGGAAAGTATGAAAAAAAATCTGTGGTTTCAGCGGTGGAAGCACAGGGGGCGGTCATCCGTTTTTATCCGCTTTTGGAGAGGGAGATCGTAGGGTGGATCGAAGGGTGGGCCAGGACGCGAGGTCTTTCCTTGCAGCGCGATGCCGCTCTGTATCTCTGGCAGATTATAGGAAATGACCTTCAGAAGATCGTCAACGAGCTTCAGAAAGTGGAAATATATATCAAAGAGGGGAAGACCGTTACGTTAGAAGAGGTAAAGATCGTGGTCGGTGATTTCCGGGAGTACACATCCTTTGACCTTGCAGCAGCTGTCGGGCAAAAAGACCGGGGAAAAGCACTCCTGATACTTTCGCGCCTGATCCAGGAAGGGGAGGCGCCAGCGGGGCTGCTAGGTTCGATTGCCTGGAATTTTCGTAGGATCCTTCAGGCTAAGGAGATGGAGGCAGCCGGAATCGGGCCTGATGAAATCCTGAGAAAGCTAAGGGTTATTTTTCACCAGACCGCTCTTTTCAAGGAACAGATGAGACGTCATACCGTGGATGAACTGATAGGGGCTTTTCCCGTGATGCTGTCAACGGATCGCGCCCTTAAATCAAGCGGCCTCAATGGGAAATTACTTTTAGAGCGTATGATCCTGAATTTGTGCAGTATGTAACGAACGAAGAATGTTCGGCGATTGATTCCGGGCGCGGAGAGGGTAAAGGAACTCCCCTTTCAGCAAAAAAACCGAAAGGGGAATAAATTACTTTACAGGGACTATCAAGCTGACGTGATCTTGCTTACCTTCGTGGAAAGACGCGAGATCATCCGGGATGCAGTATTTTTATGTACGATGCCCTGTGAAGTCGCCTTGTCGTAAGCCTTCATTGCCTTAGTCAGGGCTACTTTTGCGACGTCGGCTTTTTTTTCGGCCGTGGCCAGTTCGACTTTTTTAGCTATCGTCTTGAGCGCGGATTTCGCTGATTTATTGATCAGATGCTTTTTGTCTGCCTGCTTCTGCCTTTTGATCACGGATTTGTGGATCGCCACTTCTTGCCTCCTTTGGGTTAAAAACAACTTATTCTTTTAACATAAAGAGGAGTGGACTGTCAAGAAAAAAAACCTTTTCTTGCCGACCCTTTTCTGATAAAGTTACCGCTCATTTATTAAGACTTAAGCTCAGTCAGTTGCATGAGGTGAATCTGAATGTCCGAAAAGACGAGGATCGCCAAGGCGGCAGGCGTTGTCGGTCTTGCCACCTTAGGAAGCCGCTTATTGGGGTATATCCGCGATATGGTCATGTCCTGGGCTTTTGGCACCGGTTTGGCGGCCGATGCTTTTTACGTCGCCTATCGAATCCCGAACCTCCTGCGCGAGCTACTCGCCGAGGGATCCATGTCAGCAGCATTTATCCCTGTTTTCACGGAAACGCTTACCAAGGAATCCCGGGAGAGTGCACATCATCTGGCCAATGCGGTGTTCGCGAGACTTCTCATCCTGCTGATCATCATCACCGGATTCGGCATCCTCTTTGCGCCCTATGTGGTCAGGATTGTAGCTTGGGGTTGGTCATACAAGGCTGAACATGACAAATACGTTCTCAGCGTTACCCTGACAAGAATCATGTTCCCGTATCTCCTGTTCATCGGCCTCGCCGCGCTGGCCATGGGCATGCTCAATTCCCTCCGGTCTTTTCTCATGCCAGCGCTTTCGCCGGTCATGCTGAACGTCACGATTATCACCGCAGCGGCTTTGAGCCTACGGTTCATGGCCGACCCAATCCTCGGCGTAGCTTTTGGTGTTGTTCTCGGCGGCATATGCCAGGTTCTTATACAGGTACCAGGGCTCCAGAAACAGAATATGATGGTTCGCTTCCAAATGGAGCCGACTCATCCCGGTGTCATAAAAATGGGCCGGCTGGTGTTGCCCGTATTCCTGAGTTCTTCGGCGAACCAGCTTAATATATTTATCGGAACCATCTTCGCGTCTTTTCTGAAAACTGGGAGCATTTCCTACTTATACTACGGCATGAGGCTTATCCAATTTCCCTTGGGCATATTCGGCATCGCTATTGCCACAGCCGTGCTTCCGACCATGTCCGTCCAAGCAGCACGACGTGAACTTGAGGAATTTCGAGATACGCTGTCGCTTGGGCTGCGGATTGTTTTCTTCATCATGTTCCCGGCTATGGTCGGCATTATCACACTTCACATGCCAATAGTCAGCTTGTTGCTCGAACACGGCCATTTCGACCAGTTGTCGACACAGGGAACCGCGACTGCACTTCTTTATTACGCTATGGGTCTCTGGGCTTTTGCGGGAGTGCGTATCGTGGTGCAGGCGTTTTACGCGCTCCAAGATACCAGGACACCTGTAGCCATTGCCGTAGTCTCGCTTTCCGCCAACATTATGTTAAGCTTCTCTTTTGTCAGGTGGACCTCATTGGCGCACGGCGGGCTCGCTCTTGCTGTTTCTTTGTCTGCGATGCTCAATATCAGCCTGCTTACCTGGCAGCTCAGAAAAAAGATCGGCCGCATTGACGGACGCCGAATATTTAAATCTCTAATAAAAATTGTTCCCGCATCACTTGCCATGGGCGTGATCGGTTTGTGGATCAGCATGAACCCCCTCTGGAATAAGGGCGGAAATACGTTCGTGAAGGCCCAACTCCTGGGAGGCTGCATAGCCGTTTGCATTATGTTCTACCTTGTCGTAATGTGGATACTGAGAAGCGAGGAGTTGAAATTCCTGTGGGGGATGGTGAGGAGAAGGGAGCAGGAGTAGGGTGTGGAACGGTTTCAAATCAGTGCTTGATCAGGAGATTCCAGCTATGGAAGGAGATTAAAAATATGATCCTTATGCGACTCGTTGTAGGTCCTCTGCAGGTAAATTGTTTCCTCCTCGCGGACGATAAAACCAAAGAGGCAGTGGTAATCGATCCGGGTGACGACGCCCCGGAAATTTTGAAAATCATAAGGGAGAAAGGGCTTAAGGTAAAATTTATCATTAATACCCATGCCCATTTCGATCACATTGGCGCAAACAGGGCCATTAAGGAAGCAACCGGCGCGGAGCTGCTGATGCACGAGGACGATGCGGCGGTTCTTGCCACTGCATCGAGCCAGTCCCGCTCCTTCGGGATGAATCCCGTTTCCTCCCCGGAACCCGACAGGTTCCTGAAGCATGGAGACGTCATAAAGGCCGGAGAGGTGTCTTTGAAAGTATTGCATACGCCCGGTCACACGCCGGGAGGCATCAGCCTGCTGGAGGAAGGGCTGGTTTTTACGGGAGATTCTTTGTTCGCAGGATCCATAGGGAGGACGGATTTTCCTGGAGGCGACCTCCAGACGCTCCTGCACTCCATCAGGACGAACCTCATGACCCTCCCGGACGATACCAAGGTCTTCTCCGGGCATGGTCCTGCTTCAACCATTGGCGACGAACGTACGGAAAACCCCTTCTTGAACGAAGATTCCGGATTTGTATAGTTGGTTTCTCTTGAGGTTTATCAGCTACTGTGGTAAGATAAAAAATTCTCATTGAGCGATGCAGGGACGGGAAATACTATTCCGACATCCTGCGCCAGCAATCGCGCAACATGAATCATATTTTATTATGAAGGAGAAACTCAATGGTTGCCGGTCCCATACGCGAAGGTCTCACCTTTGATGATGTTTTGCTTTTACCCGCGAAATCAGATGTCCTGCCAAGGGATGTGGACGTCCGAACGCAGCTCACGAAGAGGATTCAATTGCATATTCCCCTGGTGAGCGCCGCAATGGATACCGTGACCGAAGCGAAGCTTGCCATTGCCCTGGCGCAGGAAGGTGGCCTCGGATTTATTCATAAGGCGCTTCCCATCGATGCACAAGCCGAGGAAATTGACAAGGTAAAAAAGTCTGAAAGCGGTATGATCATTGACCCCATCACGATTTCTCCTGATGCAAAGATTTCCGACGCCCTGGAGGTCATGAAGAAGTACCGGATCTCGGGCGTGCCCGTTACGAAAGGACACAAGCTCGTCGGCATTCTGACCAACAGGGACCTCAGGTTCGAAACCCGATACAGTCTTAAAGTATCCGAGGTGATGACTAAAGAGCACCTCGTGACGGCCCCGCTAGGTACCACGCTTGAAAAAGCCGTGAAGATCCTTCAGAAGTACAAGATCGAGAAGCTGTTGATCGTTGATAAAGATGACAGCCTCCGGGGACTCATCACCATCAAGGATATCGAGAAGAAGATTAAGTATCCTAACGCCTGCAAGGACAAGCTAGGCAGGCTGCGTGTGGGTGCTGCCGTTAGCGACCGTGACTATTCCGAACGAGTGCCGGAGTTGATCAAGGCCGGCGTGGATGTCGTGGTGGTCGACACGGCGCACGGACATTCGCAGGGCGTTATCGACGCGGTGAGAGGGATCAAGAAAAAATATCCGGATCTTGATGTGGTGGCGGGCAACATCGCGACGGCAGCCGCAGCCAAGGACCTGATCAAGGCGGGTGCTGACTGTGTAAAGGTCGGCATCGGACCGGGCTCTATCTGCACGACCCGGGTCGTCTCTGGCGCAGGGGTGCCGCAGATCACGGCGGTTATGGACTGCTCTCGGGAGGCGGACAAGGCCGGTATTCCTTGCATTGCCGACGGCGGCATCAAGTTCTCGGGAGACATAACTAAGGCGCTTGCTGCCGGCGCTTCCCTCGTTATGATCGGCGGTCTTTTTGCGGGCACTGAGGAGAGTCCGGGAGAGACCATTCTGTACCAGGGGAGGAGCTACAAGGTCTACCGCGGGATGGGCTCTATCGCCGCCATGGAGCGGGGCAGCAAGGATCGCTATTTCCAATCTCATGAGGAGGAACGCTCGAAACTGGTTCCGGAAGGCATCGAAGGCCGCGTCCCCTATAAAGGAACGCTCGCTGCAAGCGTGCACCAACTTATCGGCGGCGTGCGCTCTGGCATGGGCTATTGTGGGTGCGAAAACCTGAAAGTGCTTAAGGAGCGCTCGCAGTTCATAAGGATTACAAGCGCAGGTTTGCGCGAGTCGCATGTCCATGATGTAGTGATTACCAAGGAGGCACCGAACTACCGCTTGGATTAGAACTGGAGTCAACTGAGTACAGGAAACGCGAGATAAGGGAAAAAACCGGCTGCAACGGGCTGGGAACATGAATTATGTCGAAAGTCATTCCCATCAGGAAAGTACGGAGCGCAAAAAGCGAGAGCAATTCAGCCACAGACAGTCATGAGGGGTTCACTCCCTGCAGTCAAGACATGACCATCTGTGGTGATTGTCAAGGGAACAGGGCAAGGCATATGTGCCCGCGCCTAAAAGAGTGGCTGGCGAAGAATGAAAACTGAATGCGCGGCAATTGTCGTCATATGATCTAAAGTCCAACGCTCTGGATGAATTTGTGCCCAGGGCGTTCTTGTTTGAATTGCCATGGCTGATAAAATAAAGATAGGCATCAGCTCCTGTCTTCTCGGGAACTACGTCCGGTATGACGGGGGAAACAAGCTTGATCATAATCTTCGGGACACATTCGGACAATTTGTTGAATGGGTGCCAGTGTGTCCGGAAGTGGAATCGGGCCTGCCCGTGCCGAGGGAGGCCATGCACCTTGTCGGGAACACCGTTGCTCCGAGGCTTGTAACAAAGATTACCGGAATTGACCACGGAGACCGCTTATCGGGGTGGACGAAAAGGAAACTTCGTTATCTGGACAAGGATGGCATCTGTGGGTTTGTATTCAAGGCTCGGTCGCCCAGTTGCGGCTTGGATAACGTAAAAATCCATTCCCGGGCCGGAACAGCGCACGGCAAAGGCTCAGGAATCTTTGTAAAGGCATTCATGGACCGGTTCCCGTCCCTCCCCATAGGAGATGAAGAGAGGATGCGGAATGCCGTTATCAGGGAGAATTTCATCGAACGAATCTTCGTGTGCCAGAGATGGCGAGAATTTGAAATGCATGACGGCACAACTGCTGGCCTGGTTCGATTTCACGCCTCCCATAAACTTCTTATGATGTCTCACAGTATCAAGCATCTGAGGGAACTCGGTGCGATGGTTACGAATGGAGAGAGACTGGGACGTTCCGTTTTATTCGAGAGGTATGAACAGGCTCTCGTGGCATGCATGCGGCTTCCAGGAACTGTGAAGAAACACGTGAATGTCTTGCAGTACCTGGCGGGTAATTTCAAAAAACAGCTGTCTTGTGAGGATAAAGAGGAATTACAGGATGCCATTCTCTGCTACCGCAGCGGCTTGGTCCCTCTGATTGTACCAATTACACTCATCAGGCATTATGCCAGGCAATATGATATTCCCTATCTGCAGCATCAGTGTTACCTGAATCCTCATCCGCTCGAACTGATGCTGAGATATCACGCCTAAACAGAGATTTATTACCTCTCGTTGCTGGCATTCTGGAAAACTTTTCGTTTGATTTTACCAGCCTGTGATGTTATTATTTTCGGCACTGCTGAAAAAAGTGAAATATAACGAGGTTCTCCGCAAAAATTGGACATGATGGAAAAATGGATTGGAAATGTTCTCCACTTATTCAAGAAGTTCGGCCGCTTTGTCTGGGAAAAGTTCAAAGTCTTCTGGTTCATGATCGTCGTTCCGTGTTTGAAAAATCTGACGCCTAAAAAAGCCCTTAAACTGCTCGGGATAGCCATCGTCGCAGGTGTGGTCTTCGTCGCTTTTCTGTTCTATATCCTTTCCTTCGGACTACCCACGGTTGATTCTCTCAAGGACTACAAGCCGAGCCCCGGAACGGTTATTCTTTCTGAAGACGGACGAGTGCTCGGAAACATCAGGATCGAGAAAGGCGTCTATGTGCCGTTCAAGCGAATCCCGAAATTCATGGTGAATGCGCTGATTGCAACCGAGGATCCCCGATTTTACCAGCACGGTGGAATCGATTTCCGGGGGATCGTGCGGGCCGCGCTGAAAGACATCATTTCTGTCCAGCTGAAACAGGGCGGCAGCACTATTACCCAGCAGCTCACGAAAGTGGTATTCCTCTCGCCGGAACGGAAGTTCAAGCGGAAAATCAAGGAAATTATTCTTGCTCGTCGGCTCGAAAAGGAGCTGACCAAGAATGAGATTCTCGAACTCTATCTCAATAAAGTCTATTTCGGCCACGGCGCATACGGTGTCCAGATGGCGGCTGAGACCTACTTCGGGAAAAATATCTGGGAAGTTAATCAGGCTGAAGCTGCGTTGCTGGCCGGGCTGCCTCAATCGCCAATGGCCTACTCACCCTATGGCGACATTGACCTGACGAAACTGAGACAATCGCATGTTCTCAAGAGGATGGTCGAGGAAGGGTATATTAATGAAGCCCAGGCAAAGGACATCTATAACCAGCGCCTCAATCTCGAAAACCTGCGGCTCCAGGAGGAAGTGGCGCCCCACGTAGTCGACTACATACGAAAGTACATTGAAAAAAAGTACGGTCTCGATAAACTTTACCAGGGTGGGCTAAAAGTCTATACGACCATAGACTTCGATCTTCAGCGCACTGCGGTCATGGCGCTCCGAGAAGGTTTGCGCGCCCTCGACAAGCGGCAGGGTTTTCGGGGAAAAGTCGGTTTCAAAAAGCTTAAATCAACAGCAATTCAGTGGAACTCTCTTCGCGTAATGGTCAAGTCCGGCGAGAGCTTTAATGCCCAAGTGCTTGCTGTCGATGACAACACCATCACGGTTAAGGGCCGCGGTCTCATTGGATACATAATGCACGACGACATGGCTTGGGCGCTTGTAAAGCAGAAGAGAAAAAAGGACGATCCCGAGGTGTTTAAGAAACCGCAGGATGTAGTCCAGGCAGGCGATATCATCAAGGTCAGGTTCAAGGATTTCGACAAAAAGAAGCAAATTGCATCCTTTATTCTGGATCAGGTACCACTTGTGGAGGGTGCCGTGGTCTCCATCGAGCCCTATACCGGCTATGTACGTGTCATGGTCGGTGGCTATGACTTTGTAGAGGGCGGTTTTAATCACGCCACTGACGCTAGAAGACAGCCGGGTTCCTCGTTCAAACCCTTTGTTTATGGAGCGGCGCTCGAAAACGGATTCACTCCGGCATCGATCTTGATGGATCTGCCGGTGATACATGAGAAGAGCGAATCCGAGAAGAAAACCTGGAAACCGGAAAACTACGATGACCGGTTCCTGGGCCCCATGCGCATGCGTACCGCTCTCGCGCTCTCGCGCAACGCAGTGACCGTATCTCTACTCGAAAAAATCGGGCTTGAAAAGACCATAGATTTTGCCCGCAAGGCTGGAATCACCAGCCAGATCAACTATGACTATACTACAGCTTTGGGCTCCTCGGCGGTCACGCCGCTGGAACTTACATCTGCCTATGCGACTTTCGCTTCGCAGGGCGTGCGCACCGCGCCGATCCTCATAAAGAGCATTGTGGACGGCACCGGAGCGGTCCTTGAAAACTATGAACCTCAGCCTGTGGAAGTGATAGATCCGACAACTGCCTATTTAGTCACAAGTCTCTTAAAGAGTGTAGTCGAAGAGGGAACGGGGCGGGGCGCGAAGGTTCTAGGCAGACCGGTAGCGGGCAAGACGGGAACAACGAACAACTTCATAGATGCCTGGTTTATCGGGTACGCACCAAGTATTGTGACCGGCGTCTGGGTCGGGTATGACAACCCCCGGGCTTCCCTGGGCGACAAGGAGACCGGCGCGCGGGCCGCACTGCCTATCTGGATTCCTATCATGGCCAAGGCGCTCGCTAACAAACCGCCCGATGATTTTGCCCCGACCGAAGATATTGTATCCGTGAAAATCGATCCCGATACGGGTCTTCTAGCGCGTGACGGCCAGACTGATGCCATCACCGATGTTTTCCGCAAGGGGACGGAGCCAACGCAATATGCTGATATAAACGGGAAAAAAACGGACAAATTCTATCTTTTCGATCAGGGTGGCGCTGAAAATGAGACGAAGAAACAGATACCGGAGGACGAGATTCCCGATTAGAGGATATACCGGAATTAGCAGACCGGGATAGCATGAAGATGATGATAAGCGGGCCAGGGAAGGAAATTGAATGGATTATAAAACAACACTGAATCTGCCAAAAACAGAATTCCCCATGAAGGCGAATCTGAAAGACCTCGAGCCTCGTCTCATCGAAAAATGGTTGCAGGAAAACATCTACGGCCAGATCCAGCAGCAGGCGGAAGGCAGGCCCACCTATATCCTCCATGACGGGCCCCCCTATGCGAACGGCCACATCCATATTGGTCACGCGCTGAACAAGACCCTGAAAGATATCATTGTCAAGTTTAAGACCATGGAAGGGTTCAAGAGCCCCTACGTGCCGGGCTGGGACTGCCACGGACTTCCGATTGAGCACCAAGTTCTCAAGAACCTTGGCCAGAAGAAAGAAAGGATGAGCCAAAACGAAATCCGGAAACTTTGCCGTGAGTATGCCCAGAAATTTATCGACATTCAGCGTAGCGAGTTCAAGCGGCTTGGCGTGTTCGGCGACTGGGACAATCCCTATCTAACCATGGACTTTGCCTATGAGGCCGCCATCGTACGAGAATTGGGTAAATTTGTCGGAGCCGGGGACGTTTATAAAGGGAAGAAACCTGTATACTGGTGCGGCTTCGACGAAACAGCCCTCGCAGAGGCGGAGGTCGAATATGCTGATCACGAATCGCCTTCTGTATTCGTGCGATTCGAGCTTCCCGACGCGGCAAAAGCGCTTCCGTCGCTCAGTGGGAGAAAAGTAGCGATTGTGATCTGGACCACCACACCTTGGACGCTTGTTGCGAACCTGGCTGTTGCGCTCCATCCCGAGTTCGACTATGCAGCCATCGAACACGAGGGCACGGTGCTTATCTTGGCTGATGGCCTCCTGAAGCAGACAATGGATAAGTTTGGCATCAAGAACTACCAGGTGATCGAGAAGTTCAAAGGCCGTAAGCTTGAAGGCCTGAAAGCGCGCCATCCTTTTCTTGATCGCGACTCCCTCGTAATCCTCGGTGATCACGTGACTCTTGAAGCCGGCACAGGAGCCGTGCATACCGCTCCTGGTCATGGTCAGGAAGACTACGAGGCGGGGATCCGTTACGGCCTTGATATCTATGCCCCTGTCGATAATAAAGGTCGGTTCACGATGGAAGCCGGCGAGTTCGCGGGTCAGCAGGTGTACAAAGCGAACAAGGGTATCATTGAATTGCTCAAAAGCAGGGGAGCGCTCGTAGCCGAGGAAAAGATCGTTCACTCCTATCCTCATTGCTGGCGGTGCAAGAATCCAGTGATTTTCCGCGCGACGGAGCAGTGGTTTATCTCAATGCACAAAAATGATCTCCTGAAAAAAGCCATCGAAAACATCCACAAGATCGACTGGGTGCCGGTTTGGGGCAAGGAGCGCATTCTCGGCATGATGGAGAACAGGCCAGACTGGTGCATTTCGCGTCAGAGGGCGTGGGGTGTGCCGATTATCGCCTTCACCTGTAAAGCGTGCAACGAACTCCTCTTGGATCAGCAGGTCATAAATCACGTAGCGGACATTGTTGAAAAAGAAGGTGCCGATGCCTGGTTTGAAAGGAGCGCGGCCGAACTGCTTCCGCGGGGGACGGCATGCAAAAAGTGCGGCCTGGGGAACCTTGCGAAGGAGATGGACATCCTTGACGTGTGGTTCGACTCGGGCGTGAGTCACGCCGCAGTCCTCAAGGAACGAAAAGAACTTTCATGGCCCGCCGATCTGTATCTCGAAGGCAGCGATCAGCATCGGGGCTGGTTCCAGTCGTCGCTTCTTACGTCAGTGGCAACCACGGGCAGGGCCCCGTATCAAACAGTGCTGACGCATGGTTTTACGATGGATGGCTCGGGGAAGAAGATGAGTAAATCGGCGGGCAACATCGTAGCGCCGCAGGAAGTGATAGATAAATTTGGTGCTGAAGTGCTAAGGCTCTGGGTTTCCTCGGTTGACTATCGGGACGATCAGAAGATATCGCAGGAAATCCTATCTCACCTTGCCGAAGCTTACCGTAGAATCAGGAATACTACCCGTTACCTGCTCGGCAATCTTGCGGACTTCGATCTCGCCACAGGCCGTGTCGCCGACAAGGACCTTCTTGAGATCGACCGCTGGGCGCTGCATCGTCTGCAGAAACTGGTCCAGCGCGTGCGGAAAGCGTATGATGATTTCGAGTTCCACGTCGTTTTTCATTCCATCCATAATTTCTGCGCGGTTGACATGAGTGCCTTTTATCTCGATATTTTGAAGGACCGGCTCTATACCGCCAGGGCCGAATCCATCGAACGGAGGTCAGGGCAGACCGCCCTGCACGCGATTCTTTCTGCTATGGTGCGCCTCATGGCACCGGTGCTCTCCTTCACTGCGGACGAAGTCTGGTGCTACGTGAAAGATGGATCGCCTGCAAAGAGCGTATTTCTGCAATCCTTTCCGCAGGTCGAGGATAAATATATCGATAATGAACTGGAAACGCGGTGGGAACGGATCATCGCCATCCGCAGCGAAACCGCAAAAGTTCTTGAAGCACTTCGTCGTGCCAAGAAAATCGGCCATTCTCTGGATGCCGCGGTCAAAATCTATGCAGAGGTGCAACTTTTAGACTTCCTGCAGAGGTACAAAAACGATCTCGCATTCATCTTCATTGTTTCATCAGTAGAAATTGCAAAAGAAACCAACGCGCCGCCTGATGCCTACACAAGCGATGTTGTCAAAGGGCTCAAAATTGCGGCCACTCCGGCAGGAGGCGAGAAATGCTCCCGTTGCTGGATGTACAGCGAGACTGTAGGCCAGGTGAAGGACCATCCCGGGATCTGCGCCAGGTGTGGGTCGAATTTGTAGCGCATGCGGCACCGTCCCTCTCCGGAACATCTTCGCTTGGGTGAATCGCGGGGTATTTTCAGCTAGAGAAATTGTACTTTTTCAACTTAGGAGAAGGATGAAAAACAAATATCGCTGGGTCGGCTCCATTATCGGCATAATACTGCTGCTAGACCAGGCCACAAAGTATTTAATTGAAAAGCATGTCCGCCTGTTCGAGGTTATTCCCGTCATCCCGGACTTTTTCAATATCACCCATGTGATGAATAAAGGTGCTGCATTCAGTCTGTTTGCGAGCGCTCCCGAGTTATTTCGGAGCTTTTTTTTCACCACGGTGACCACCGCGGCTGTTGTGGTGATCGTCCTCTTGATCCGGAAAACCAACGAGCGTCTGCTGGTAGTGGCCTTTTCACTCATTGCCGGTGGTGCGGTCGGAAACCTCATCGATCGTGTGCGCTACGGCGAGGTCGTGGACTTCATTCAGTGGTACGTTAAGTCCTACTACTGGCCGTCTTTCAACGTGGCGGATTCGGCAATTACATTGGGCGTCTGCCTGCTTGCGTTTGATATGCTGCTTCAGAAACCTGCTAATAGCGGGAGCAATCGGCCCACGAAGCGGTAAACAGAGCTCTATAATTTGAGCTGCACTTTATCGATGTGTTTCTCCTGCTGTTCAAAGCGGCTAAGGAATATTATGTGTCCCATCTGGCTTGAAATACCTCGGCTAGAATTTTCAGGGAGGGTCATCGGCGCTCTCCCTATCAGACTTTATCATCGGGTTTTATCACGATGCAAGACCTCATAGGTTGTTTCCTTGATTTCTAGTGCCATGGTGCTCATTGTTGTAACGGAAAAACACGTAGGCAAGCGTTTGGACATCTTTATTGCCCACTACGAGCCTCATATCTCGCGTAATCGTATTCAGGTGATGATCAAAGGTGGCTTCGCTCTCGTCAACGGGAAACCGGTAAAGACCGGATATAAAGTAAAACTCGGTGAACAGGTTACGTTGGACATGCCTGAGAGGCCAGTCCGCAAGGTGTTACCGGAAGCCATCCCTTTAAATGTTATCTATGAGGACTCCGATATTGTCGTACTGAACAAACCACCAGGGCTTGTCGTTCACCCCGCTCCGGGAAATTATAACGGTACTCTGGTGAACGGCCTCTTGTATCATTACGGGAGCCTGCCGTCATCGGGGCCGGGAATGCAAGGAAACGAGCGTGAGCGTGCTGGTATCGTTCACCGTCTGGACAAGGACACGTCGGGGGTAATAGTTGTGGCGAGAACCGACAAAGCACTCCGTTCTCTTTCAGGGCAGTTCAAGAACCGAGTTGTCAAGAAAAAATACATCGCTCTAGTTGCAGGAGTAATTAAAAAAGGCTCGGGCACTATTGAAGCAAGCCTCGGCAGGCATGTAAAAGAGCGTAAAAAGATCAGCATCCATACGCACAGTCCGCGGGAGGCTGTCACGAGTTTTGTCGTGAAAGAACGGTATAGGAACGCGACGCTCGTCGAGATCGAGATCAAGACGGGGAGGACTCACCAAATACGGGTTCATATGGCTCATATTGGGCACCCTGTGCTCGGCGACCGGGTTTATGGAGGGAGCAAAGCAACAAATTCCGGGGAAGGTGGGATTGCGCGCCAGATGCTCCATGCGGAATCACTTTCACTCCTTCATCCTGAAACAGGGCATCCCATGACTTTCAGCGTTCCGCCGCCTCGGGACATGATGGATGTCATCGAAAAAAACAGGATAATCAAATAAAAAAAGTCTTATAAAAAGTCGCGATTTATGTTTTTGACGTTGTTTCCGTTTATCCGGAATGGTTTCTTGTCAGCATGGCATTCGGCAGCATATTTCCGGACAGGCAGGAACGTTAACTTTTTTCAAACGAATCAAATAAGGATTTTAACCGTTATCCCGGTGGTATATCCTGCGTGCTCTCATCATGCTCTCGCATTCGACAATGGCCTGGGCAGCCCTGCTATCGAATTTCTGACTGAAAAGTATGATTTTGGGAAAGTAACCCAAGGGGTGTAGCTGGAGTATCAGTTTGAACACCGGTCCGCGCATTCCCCCTGCTAGGCGCGAAGCGCCAGGAGGCGGGTCAAGCGGACCGGTGTTGGTTTAAATCCCCGCTTAGATTCCGTGTTTGCAATATTGCGTTGTGTAGTTGTGCTATAATATCTCGCATGGCATCAGGAACAAGCGGAGTTAAATTCAGGGCGTATCCGACGGAGAAGCAGCAAGAGAAACTGTCTCAGTGGTTCGGCTGCCAGCCGCCTGATATACAACAGCAAAGTATCAGAATCGCAGTATTTCTACACCTTCAGGAAACACTCCCTTTCTTTTACCGGCATGCGGCTTCCAAACGATCAACAATACTCGCAGTTCAAGGACAAAGAGCTCACCCCGTTTTTGTACGAGCTGCCTTCACAAGTACTCCGTAATGGTGCCGTCAGATTCATGGGCGCTCAACAGCGGTTTTTCAAAGGGCTCGCCGAGCGTCCAACGTTCAAGAAGAAATCTGGTCGCCAAACCGTTTGGCTTACAAAAGAACTATTTCAGTTCGAGCCCACCGGCACGCAAAAGCGGCCACAAAACCAAACAGGGTAAAACAATCTACGAGCACAAGCTGATGATCGGCACAAAAACACACAACCTCGGAGAATTGCGTTTTAAGGCCCATACGGAATACGATTTACCGGCGACTATTACAATTGCGCGGGATGCCGGTAAGTGGTTTGTCTCCTTCTCCTATGCAGCGTCTGATGACCTCAATTTATCGGAATCCGATCTTATCGCCCGTTACTCAGCGATGAACGCCTAAAATCTCAATAAAATCACGATGGGGATAGACCGTGGTGTGGATATCCCTGCCGTAACAAGCGCCGATGAAAATCATGACTACACTGACAATCAAAAAAGCAACCTCGTTAAAAAAGAAGCTCGCCGGAAACGCTACCAGCGAATGATGGCCCGCAGACAAAAAGGGTCAGGTCGCAGGAAGCGCGCAAATATTAAAGTTTCAAGCTGCCATGCACATGCAGCCCATGTCCGCTTAGACTTCGCCCACAAAACCAGCCGAAAACTGGTTGATTCCGATGCAGAAATCATCGTATTCGAGGACCTTAAAGTCAAGAAAATGACCAAAGCGCCGGAACCTAAACCAGCAGATAACGGTACGGGCGCATATCTCCCCAACGGAGCTGCCGCCAAAGCAGGACTCAATAAAGCGATCCTAGCGTCCGCCTGGGGCAAAGTAAAGCTGTTCACCACGTACAAAGCCAAAAGAGCAAACAAACTCGTCATAGCCGTACCGCCACACTGCACGTCGCAGGAGTGTTCGAAGTGTTCGCACACTCACCCGGGTAATCGCCAGTCTCAGGCGATATTCGAATGCCAATGCTGCGGATTTACAGCAAACGCCGACTTTAATGCATCCGTCTCTGTCAAAAATAGGGGTATCCGGATGCTGGTCGCCGGCGAGATTGCCGTAAAGCAAACAACGCGTGCTATGCGGTTAAAGAAAACGCAACAACTAGGTCGGGAACCGGCCGAAGTTACGCGCGGGGAGATGGAAGTAAGACGACCTGAGGGCACATGCCTTAAGGTCGCATCCGTCGGGAACCGTGAAACCCCCACTACAACCATTCTTACGATTTAGTGGCGGGAGAGTTCATTTCAGCAACGAGGGAACTGATGAGTTGAACATCGACCCGGTGAATACTTCCTGAGGGGCAGGCCAGTGAAGGCTAGTTCGAGCCATCTGAAACAGGGAGAGAAGGGCACAATTATAGCGCGGGTTTCAACAGCCATGAAAAGCGGGCCAATCGAGAAAACAATCAATGTGTTGAGTAATGATCCGAAGAAACCAAAGGTGATCCTTACACTGGAAGACTTGCTGCCGCCGGTAAAAGACAACAGTATTTTCCCTTGATGCCGCCGATAAATCCGTGACAAGACGAATGTGTCCGCGGTTGCAGATGTGACCCTGTAGAATCCACCAAATATCATTCCCGCCATACAGTCGTTTCAATTTCCCGCAACAACCATTCAAATGTTTCCGGATGGATCGCCGAGCAAACGACCCCCTTGAACCGGGCCGCCATGAACTTGACCCAGAGGGGGTTAACGAGATCGGCTTTATTAAAGACGATCAGCCGTGGGATATGGTCCAGACCGATTTCAATGAGGAGGTTGTTTACCGAGTCCATTTGCTGTTCGAACCGTGGATTGCTGATGTCAACCACGTGCAGAATCAGATCGGCATCCAGCATCTCTTCGAGCGTGGCTCGGAAAGCACCGAGCAGGTCTTTAGGGAGGTCTTTAATAAATCCAACCGTATCGGTGATAACAACTTCACGGTCTCTCGGGAAACGAAGCCTGCGCGTTGCAGTATCGAGCGTGGCGAAGAGCAGGTTTTCGGCCTTGACCTCAGATTTGGTGAGGGCGTTGAAGAGTGTGGACTTGCCTACATTCGTGTATCCAGCTATGGAAACAATGGGGATATTGCTTCTGACGCGCCGCTCCCGGCGCTGGTCACGGGCTTTCTCCAGGGCATCAAGCTGTTTCTCCAGTCTGCGTATCCTGTCTCGGGCGCGGCGCATATCGATTTCGAGCCTTGTTTCTCCCGGGCCCCTGCCGCCGATTCCACCGGTTAGGCGCGAGAGCGCTGTAGATCGCTCCGAAAGCCTTGGCAGTCGGTACTTGAGCATGGCGAGCTCGACCTGAACCTTACCGTCGCCGCTGTGGGCGCGCCGGGCGAATATATCAAGAATGAGCTGGGTCCGGTCGATGACGCGCATTTCGGTGATATCGCCGATCGCCCTGACTTGGGCTGGCGTCAGGTTCTGGTCGAATACGATTAGGTCTGATCCGATTTGCTGAGAGCGGATGATCAGTTCCTTGAGTTTGCCTTCGCCGAGCAGGAATCGTGGATTGATTTCATGAAGCCTCTGAATCACCGTATCCAGAACCGTGATCCCATCGGAGTGCGCCAGTTCCTTGAGCTCTTCGATGGACTCTTCCTGCTCGTGCTTACTCTTTTTTGACGCACTCACGAGGATGGCCTGTTCTTTTTGAACTACCTCGCGCGCGGTCTGAGCCCGCTCCATTTGTCGTTCAATGTCAGCAATGAATTCCACCGCATCGATGTTGAGCGTATGGATCGTCTGCGGAGGCAGGACTTCATAGAGTTTTTCCTCGGGATTGGGAGGGATGAGGTATGCGATTGAAATGCTCCCCGGCAGGCCGTCCGGCTGGACGGCGAGAGCGGCTATCATGTCGAGCCTGAGAAGCGCCAAGTCAGTCATATCCTCCTGGTTCAAGGGCTGTCCCTTGAGATGGGTATGAATGAATCGAACGCCGCGGAGGCGTCTGCTTCCAAGCCGGTATTCGGTGAGATCGGGAATAAGGATGTCCTTATTCGATCCGACGATCACATTTTGAACGTTTCCGGACCGATCGATGATGAGGCCGATCTGCCTGCTGATTTCAGCGGAGGCTTCGGATAGGGCGCGAGCGGCTTCGGGGGTGATGATAGCGTTGGGCGGCATTCTCCTGCGGTAAAGTCGCTCAAGTTTCTTGATTTCCGCGGGTTTGAGTCCCGTTGTGTTGCCGTGGATAGTGGGAATAAAGGTCTCCTTGACCGAATTCCGCGTCTTTGCCTTTTAACCCAGGGGAGGCGCGGAGCAAAAAGATACAGCGCAGACTGGTTTATGCACTGTTATCATTGTACCATGATTTTTCGCAGAACGCCGCTACTTGACCAGATACACGATATCGTGTTCCCGTGCATGATCCTTTATCCCAATGCCAACGCTTTGGCCGGGCTCAGCCCGGTCGATGTGCTTGTGTTCGTACTCCATGGACTCAACGGACTGGGAAAAATCGGTAGTGCGTCCTTTCAAGCGAATGGTATCTCCTACCGTGAGCGTTCCCTTGTTGATCTGGACAACAGCGACATTTAGATGGCTGTAATAATGCGTAACCGTGCCGATGGCCTCCTCGGTTTCAATCGGTTCTTCTACAGACGGAATAATGCGTGTTGGCGGTCCCGGCTCCACCATGAGCGATTTGGAAGGTGTTGTTTCCATCTGGAGAGTCGTGGCTCTCGTCTTAAAAACCTTCTTTGTTGCAGCTTTCTTGGCAGAAAATGAATTTTTCTTCATGGCTTTTTTCTTAACTGCTTTTTTTACAGTTTTGCGGGAAAAAGCTTTTTTTGCTTTTTTCTTGGCCTTTTTACTTTTTGGCATAAGGCGCCTCCTTTGTTGTTTAACTTGCAATTCCCGGTAGCTTGCTACAGGGTCACCGCATAGAGGGAAGAGTTTGAGAACCCGTAGGTTTCTTAAAAGATAATCGTCTTCCTTCGTATAGATATCTCGCAGTTTGCTGCGGGGAGGTTCATTGCCGGCGAGATTTTGAATGTAGGCTTCGTATTCACACACAAACTTATGTTCTTTGATGCGATATGATATATGAAGCATGGTATCGATTCGCTTCGAAATGCTCTTCCTTCAATGGCTAAACTGGCAAAATATTAGCAAATAAGTCATAAAAAGCAAGCAAAATTCAACGTTAATCAAATATTATTTACAAAACATTGCTTGCTTAAAGGGAATTAGATTAATATGAAATAATCTGTGCCTTTTAAATGGATTGTCTTTGGAGATATAGTTCAAGAGCTTAATTATCTTTAACGTTGCTGCATTCTTCCCTGAGCTTCTCTCCGCGGTATCAAAAAGTCTCGTTGACAGTTTTCCCTTAGTAAAATTCGTGCTTTCAAACGCACGTTGTTCCTCAATGGCACCAACTTTGAGCAGTATGAAAGGACATAATAGAGGAGTTCGTACTGATATCGGCGGTATCCGAAATCCCGCGTTTTCGGAAACAAGGACTATGCGCTTAACGCCCGTTTTCCGCATTGAGATCAGTTTTTGGACTTTTCACTGATAACAGGTTCACGAACATCATGAAAAGCTCCGAGGTGATCAGCACACTCTGACGAATGCTGCGGGAGGGAAAATCTAGCTCCCTGCTGTCGCTGTCTTCTTGAAGGCCGTGCATTTTATTTTCCGACCTTGTCCCTGTCATGCATGCATACGGGTGTTTATTTGAAAGTTCTGTGATTCATCAGTGGTTTTCAATATGTGCGTAATTGCGTTGTAATCTTGAAGTGAATCAGGTGATTAATTTGGTCTGACACAACCCAGCGAACCATCCGATCCACATTAACGGAGGCAAATAATAAAGTCCCATCGTGAAGCGTGGTCTCTTTCAGATCAGGCCATTCCCAGCGTTCTTTGCGTAGAGCTCCTGTCGGTCTGAAAGGTACGCAAGAAGGACTGGAAGGGTCCTTTTTCGTCCTGTTTCCATCTAACTTGAATCGACCGCATCTTCTCAAAAGTAAAGCGCATACGTGAAGAGGAGGAAGTACCGTCCCCTCTACGGTATAGTCCAGCTATCATCACCGATCTGTTCGTGTGAAGCAGGCGAAGAAGACAGTGTGAGGGCTAGGGAGATGACCAAAATCTCAAAGGTCCTCTGAACGAAGTCGGCTATTGCCTCCTGTTTCGGTGTTGACTGTACCACAGGGATGGATTATGATGTGCGGCACATGCCTGCCATGAAAATATTGATCGTAAAAATGTCCGCTATCGGTGATGTGGTGCAGACGCTGCCCGCCCTTGAGGCCCTCAAAAAAAACTTTCCGGACAGCGAAATAACCTGGGTTGTCGAAGAGGCAGCCTCGGGCATCCTTGAGGGGCATCCTCTGATAGACCGTTTGTACGTATCGAAACGAAAAAAGTGGTTTCGCATGCTCAAAAATCCGGTCACCGCCGCGGAGGGTTTTGAACAGATGATCCGCTTTGTCCGGGAGCTGCGAAGCATCCGTTATGATATCGCCATAGATTTCCAGGGGCTTTTTAAGAGCGGGATTGTGATCGGTCTGGCGCAGTCTAGCCGCAAGATCGGTTTTGATCGAACCCGGGAGCTCTCCTTCGTCTTCCTGAACGAGAAGCTGCCTCCCTACGATGTTGAGAAACATGCCTTGGAGAGGTATCTTGATTTGGCCCGTTACCTTGGCGTAAAGGACCCTTCTCCCAGATGTTCGCTCCCGATCGATCGAGAATGTGAGGTCATCAAAAATAGGCTGGAACGAATCAGGGACCGGGGGCGCATGCTTGTCGTTGTGAACCCTGGGGCGCGCTGGGCGACAAAGCTCTGGCCGGAGAAGAATTTTGCGGAGTTGGCGGATCGCCTGATCCGGGAGAAAAACGCAGTAATCGTATTTTCTGGAAGCGGCGAAGACCGGGCTGTGAATGACAGAATCCTGTCGATGATGAGGGAAAAGGCCGCGAACTGGGCGGGTGAGACCACGCTCAAGGAACTAGCCGCTCTCGCGTTCCTTTCCGATCTCTTTATAACCACCGATACCGGTCCGATGCACCTCGCAGCGGCTGCCGGAGCCAGAGTCGTTGCGCTTTTCGGACCGACAGCCCCATGGCGGACGGGCCCATACGGGCCGTCTCACATTGTCGTACGCACGGGCATCGACTGTTCTCCCTGTTTTCAGCGGCAGTGTGATATCAATATGGAATGCATGTCTGGGATATCCGTTGAAGAAGTCATGCGGAATATTTCCTCGCAAGCGGAGAGTCTACACAAAACAGAAAAAAGGGAACCTCCTCACAACGGTTAAGCAGGGCTTCCTTTTTTTGTTTTCGGGGAGCAGACGCGTTTCAGCAGGCTGTCATCGCCGCGGTTTGTTCGATGTATTTCACGATCTGGGCCAGGGGAAGACGGCGTTCATCGAGAGCCCAGAAAAAGAAATCGTCAACGGATTTGAACGGGCCGTATGCAGCTCGGTGTGAGGCGAGAGCATCGGCCGCAGTTTTGTCGGTGATGATCTGGTTTGCATTCATGATCTGGTCTAGAATTGTCGGGAAACCGGTATACCAGGAACCATAACTTTTTCCCTTTATATTGCTTATGCGGTCTTTAAGCATGTTCAAGACTTGACGGTAGAGGCCGGCTTGATCATTCATAGTGTGCTGTGGGTCGATGATAAGGGAGTGCATGCCGATGGCCTGGGTCATCTCTGAATAGCGATGCTGTTTAAAAAGTTCGCCAAGGTACGTATTTAGATTTTCCTTTTTTTCGATACTTGAGACCATGACGAGTTCCGACATAGCAGAGAGCCCTCCCCAAAGGATGACGATTTCAAATGCTGATATGCGATCTTATATCATGTCGAGGTGGGAATCAAGATTTATTTATAAAACCTGTCCTTGAATACACAGCAGTTCTACTGATGGGATAAAAAGAATAATTCTGACAAAGTCAGGATAAGAATTGATTGTTTTAGGTTCTAGCGGTTTTGATGCCTGCAGCTCTGCTGCGGGGCAATTCACTTAAAGAGCAGCGGCTGCGCTGTCATCTGTCATCCCCTGTCGTTTGCTGAAAACGTTCTGCCTTCCCACTAATAACAGTGTGAAAAACAAGAAGGGCAAATTATCTGGCTTGAAAATTCAACATAAATCGGGTAAAGTCGATAGTATTATGTCTGGAATGAGTAAGTCGTCGCCCACGTGGCGCAGGGGCCTTACTAAAAACGTTGTCATTCTGGGTTTTGTCAGCCTGCTGAACGACGGCGCATCGGAAATGATCTATCCGCTCCTGCCGATATTTCTCACTGCCGTGCTCGGTGCCGGTCCGGCAGTTATTGGGGTAATCGAAGGCATTGCCGAAGCGACCGCTTCACTGCTCAAACTCTACTCAGGATACCTCTCTGACCGGGTAAAGAAGCGGAAGGGCTGGATCGTCGCCGGTTATGCCATCTCTAATGCGATCAGGCCGCTTATTGCTTTTTCCACTTCATGGCTGCACGTGCTGGTGCTTCGATTTTTTGACCGCGTGGGTAAGGGCCTGCGTACATCCCCGCGCGACGCGATCATCGCCGACTCGACTCCTGGCGAGTACCGGGGCAAGGCCTATGGTTTTCATCGTGCCATGGACAACAGCGGCGCTATCGTCGGGCCTATTGCCGCTACAGCGCTGCTCTTGGTATTTCACGACAACATCAAAACGATCTTTCTGCTTTCCTTCATCCCTGGCCTGCTTGCCGTGCTCCTACTTCTTTTCGGGCTCAGGGATAAGCAGCAGGAAACACCCCTTGCCGCCTCATCAATATTCAACTTCAGATCGGCTTGGGCCGAGATGTCGTCGGGCTTCCGCAAGTACCTGTGGATCCTCCTTCTGTTCGCGCTCGGGAACTCGAGTGATGCCTTTCTCCTGCTTCGGGCGCAGCAGCTCGGGGTGACGGTCACGCTCCTGCCAATGATCTGGGTTGTTCTGAACATCGTCAAGATGGGCCTATCTGTGCCGGGAGGAATACTCTCGGACCGCATTGGAAGAAAAAAAGTGATCGTAACAGGGTGGATCGTGTATGCCTTGGTGTATGCTGGATTCGGTGCGTCGACCCAATACTGGCATGCTTGGGCTCTATTCGCCGTGTACGGGATATACTTCGGCCTGACCGAGGGCGTCGAAAAAGCGCTGGTAGCCGATTTTGCGCCCGCACATTTACGCGGATCATCTTTCGGCCTCTATAACCTAGTCGTTGGTGTCGGGGCTTTACCGGCTTCGCTTCTCTTCGGTATCGTGTGGCAGAAATTCGGGTCAACAGCGGCTTTCAGCATGGGGGCAATCTTCGCTCTTGCGGCAAGCCTCATGCTGGCGATGCTGGCGGTAAAGAAATCCGTGGCATACTGAAGCGCGTACAACCTGATGGGATGATTTTTACTGTCCTGTTGGATCTTGAATAAAGATGGAAAGGTAGAGGTAAGGTATGGCAACGTTTACGGTAGCGATCAGTGGCGCGAGTGGAGCGCCCTATGCTCTACGGCTGATTCAGACACTCGTCAAAGGCGGTCATTCGATCTATCTGTTGATTACGGGGGACGGGTTATCGATCCTGAATGACGAAACAGGTCTAAGGTTGAAAGGTTCAGAAACCGATATCCAATTTGCGCTCGAGAAACATCTCGAGGCAAAAGAAGGGCAAATAGCCTATTTCGACGAAGGCAATATGTACGCGCCGATCGCGAGCGGTTCCGTCCAAATTAACGCTATGGTCGTGGTTCCCTGCTCCATGAAAACGCTTGCATCCCTGGCCAATGGTTTTGCATCAAACCTGATAGAGCGGGCCGCTGATGTGACGCTCAAAGAAAAAAGAAAACTGATTATCGTCCCGCGCGAGACGCCGCTATCGGCAATTCATCTCCGGAATATGCTGACGCTGGCGGAACTGGGTTGTCATATTATTCCCGCCATGCCCGCTTTCTACCATCACCCCAAGGGGGTTTCCGATCTTGTAGACTTTGTTGCGGGCAGGGTGCTTGACAGCATGGGAATCGAGAACGATTTGTCTCCGAGGTGGGGTACTTAGTATCGTTCGCTTTGTAAAATGGAATTGCAGATTACGATTGCGGGATCTCACTGCGAGCTGCTTGGATTTCTTCCCAAGCTCGAAGAAAAATCTTGCTCGTTTTTGTCTCAAGAATATTTCTGTGTGCTCGTGAATTGTAGCTGAATAAATGTGTCTGCATTAGGCGTTATATTCCGTTCCGCCGCTACCGCCCTCGCCGAAGTTTTTCATCCACGTATCAATCATTGTTGAATCCTGCTTTGCAATTACCTCCTCCTCAACAAACACCGGCGCTCCGATCCGTATTGCGATGGCAACGGCGTCGCTTGGTCGCGAATCGATGTGAAATTCCTTGTTGTTGTGGAGGAGATAGAGTGAGGCGTAAAACGTATTATCGATGAGATCGCTGATTACCACGCGGGCTATCTCGATCTCGAGCCGGTCAAAGATATTGACGATCAGGTCGTGGGTGTGGGGCCGATCGAGCTTGACGTTGCTCATGGCCATGGCAATGGAATTGCCTTCTGCAGCCCCGATCCAGATAGGGAGAATCTTTTTCCCGGTTTCATCCTTCAAAACGACGATATAGCTGTTGTTCTTGCTGTCGAAAAGGATGGTATTGACATTCATCTGGATCCACATTCTGGTTCTCCATATATAAATTAAAAATACCACACCCCCGATGCCAAGTAAAGGGATTATTTTATTGACTTTTATTAAAGATACGATATACTTTCTTTTCCGTAAACTGCGAAGGAATTGCCGATTATCAATGAAACAGACTCTGACTGAAATCTTGGTTCAGGCCCTAAACAGAGCCAGGGAAAAAGGCGAACTAAAACTCGAAACGCAGCCAAAAATCACGCTGGATACCCCGCGAGAAAAAAATCATGGGGATCTTGCCACTACGGTCGCCATGGCCTTGGCCAAGTCCGAAACCAAGTCGCCCCGGAAGATCGCCGAAATCATCATCAGTAACATCCAGGATGAAGAAGGCCTCATTGAAAAGACTGAAATCGCAGGTCTGGGCTTCATCAATTTTATTCTGAAGCAAGATCTGTGGAAAAAGACGCTCTTTGAAATAGATACGGACGGAGGATCCTACGGCCTGGTGAATATCGGCAAAGGAGCAAAAGTCCTCGTCGAGTTTGTTAGCGCCAACCCCACGGGACCGCTTCATGTAGGCCATGGACGCGGAGCGGCACTAGGAGACGCCTTGGCGAATCTTCTTGCTGCCGTCGGATATGATGTGAGCCGGGAATTTTATATAAATGACGCAGGAAGACAAATTCGACTTCTTGCCTTGTCTGTCTATGCCCGCTACCAGCAGACACTCGGCAACGATTTCACGTTTCCCGAGGATGGCTACCATGGCACATACATCGAGGAGATTGCTCAGGATTTTTGGAAGGTTCATGGCAATAAATTTTTGAACATTCCTTTCGAGGAATGTTCAGACTCGTTTGCGGACTACGGTAAGGAAACGATGCTTGCGGATATCCGTAGGGACCTTGAGACCTTCGGTGTCAGATTCGATACCTGGTTCAGCGAGGCGTCACTCCTTTCCGATGGATCAGTGCAGTCTTCCCTTGACGAACTGATGGAGAGCCGCAACCTTTACGAGCAGGACGGCGCACTCTGGCTCCGTTCCACTGCGTACGGAGACGACAAAGACCGGGTTGTGGTAAAGAAAGATAAAAGCTATACTTACTTGGCAACGGACATCGCCTACCACCGGAACAAGTTGGCACGCGGGTACACGACACTGGTGAACATCTGGGGGGCCGATCATCATGGCTATATCCCGCGTGTTCAGGCCGTGATTCAAGCATTTGGCCATCCCAGGGATTCGCTCCAGGTATTGCTGGTGCAGCTTGTGGCGATCCTTCGGCACGGGCAGCCGGTACCCATGTCCAAACGGGCGGGGACCTTTGTGACGCTCAGGGATGTTGTCCAGGATGTGGGCTGCGATGCCGCCCGGTACATTTTTCTTACACGACGCTCTGATAGTCATCTGGATTTCGACCTCAACCTCGCCAAGGAACAGTCCCGGGAAAATCCCGTGTATTATGTGCAATATGCCCATGCGCGGCTGGCAAGTATTTTTCGCGAGGCAGAGGTGAGAAATATCGCCGTACCGAGGAGTGAAGCTCTTGACCTGGTGTTGCTAGACCTTGATGAAGAGCATAATATCATCAAACTACTCGCCAAGTACCCCGAAGTGGTTGAGGAAGCGGCTCTGGCTTACGAGCCGCACAGGTTGACGTTCTACCTCCAGGATCTCGCCGGGTTGCTGCACAACTACTATTTTAAATACCGGATCATAAGTGACGACAGAGCCCGAACAGGCGCAAAATTGTTCCTCATGAAGCAGGTGAAGACAGTCATCCAGAGTGCCCTGAAAATTCTGGGAGTCAATGCTCCAGAGAGAATGTGAGATGCTGACAACAGGGGAAAACCAAAGATTTTTAGTGATATTAGCATGCTGGCTTCTGTAATCTGAATATATCGTGTTCAATTTTTCTTTGATAAAAAAAGACCCTGTTTCCCCAGCACGCCTTGGCAAGTTCACGGTGACACACGGTGAGGTCAACACGCCGGCTTTTATGCCTGTAGGTACACAGGCTTCGGTTAAGACGCTCTCTCCCGACGATCTTGTGAGCATCGGTGCGGAGATTATCCTGGCGAACACCTATCATCTGTTCCTGCGGCCAGGACATGAGCTCATCCGCGATTTCGGCGGAATCCAACGATTCATGAGCTGGGACAGGCCGGTTTTGACCGACAGCGGAGGGTTCCAAGTCTTCAGTTTGGCGGAGCTTCGAAAGATCACGGAAGAAGGCGTGGTGTTCCAGTCCCACATTGACGGCGGTGCAAAGCATTTTATCACGCCCGAGTATGCGGTCGAGATACAGGAAGTGCTCGGCGCTGACATCATTATGGCTTTTGACGAGTGCGTTCCCTATCCGGCAACACGGGATTATGCCAAGGAGTCGCTGGAACGTACCCTGCGATGGGCAAAACGCTGTCGAAATGTCAAAAAGGAGACAGGACAGGCGCTTTTCGGTATTGTTCAAGGAGGGATGTACCCGGAACTTCGGAAACGCTCTGCTGAGGCCCTTATCGACATCGGTTTCGATGGCTATGCACTGGGCGGCCTATCGGTTGGCGAAACCAAGCCTATGATGTACGATATGATCGAGGCCTCTGTCCCGTCGCTTCCAGAGAATGCGCCGCGATACCTCATGGGCGTCGGCACTCCTGAAGACCTTGTGGAAGGAGTCGACCGCGGCATCGACATGTTCGATTGCGTTATGCCGACTAGAAATGCGCGGAACGGGATGTTTTTTACATCTTTTGGCAGGGTTGTGATCGATAACGCACAGTATGTGCGAGACGGACAGCCGATCGACCCTGAATGTGGCTGCCATACATGCAGGAATTACACAAGGGCTTATTTGAGGCATTTATTCAATGCTGGCGAGGTGCTCGCACTCAGGCTTGGTACGATCCACAATCTATTCTTTTACTTGGAATTGATGCGGAATGTGAGAGCGAGCATCCGACAGGGAAATTTCAAGGAATTCAAAAAAGAGTTTATGGGAAAGAGAAGCACCCGGTAACGACAGAAGCCCAAGTAACAGTGATCAAAGTATAAGGGGGGAGCCCTGACCTGTTCATTTGCATTTACTTAAAAAACTGGTTTTTGAAATTTTTACATTTATTATGAGGAGGTAATACCATGTTTATCGCAACGGCTTATGCAATGGGAGCGACGGGTGGCGGCACAGCGGCACCGGGTGGATCAGGAGGTTTTTCCAGTATTATCATGATGGCGGTCATTTTTGCCATCTTTTACTTCATCCTGATCCGGCCTCAGCAGAAGAAGATGAAGGATCACAAAAAGATGGTGGAGGAACTCAAGAAGGGAGATAAGATCATCACCTCGGGTGGCATCTATGGTACGGTTGTAGGCAGTGGGACGAACACACTGAAGGTGGAGATCGCGGACGGTGTAAAGGTGAAAATTGCCCGCAGTACCGTCGGCACAGTGCTGTCTGAGGAAGAAGCTTCGAAAGAATAGCAAGGAAGTGAAAAAGCGTTACGGCATGAACAGGACGGCAAGCGGTGAGTTTTCTTTTTCCGGGTTGAAAGAAATCGCAGTTCTTTATTCTGATTTTGTGTTTCAGGAGGCAAGTGTATGAAGAAAAGTATTCAGTGGAGAATGGCGCTCATCGCCTTTTCGGTACTGCTCGCGCTGTTTTTATTTCTGCCGTCAACACCGCTGAGGGACAGTCTGCCCTCGGTGTGGCGCGAGAGTGTTCCCAAAATATCGCTCGGACTTGACCTCAGGGGCGGTAGCGCCCTCGTGATGCAGGTTGAGACGGATAAGGCTGTGGAATCCTCGGTGGACAACATCGTGGCTGCCTTGCAGACAACGGCTGCAGAACAGAAGCTTGAGGTGATGTTTAACAGGACTGGTCTGGACATCAGCGCCAAATTCCCCGAGGCTCAACTCGACAACGTAGAGAAGCTCGTCAAGGACAGCTACGCTATTCTTGATATAAAGTCCCAGTCCCAGGGGGAATTGATCTACAGTTTGAAGGCTGCTGAAGTGAATCGTCTAAAAGTGTCGGCTGTGCAGGAGGCTCTCGAACGGACCCGCTTGAGAGTGGACAAATATGGAGTGGCCGAACCGCAGATCTACAAGCAGGAAAGCGATCAGATTGCTCTCCAACTTCCGGGTGTGAAAAATCCGCAGGATGCAATCGCCTTTATTAAGACGGCAGGCAGACTTGAGTTTAAACTGGTTAACCTCGATCCCGAAGAACTCCAGAAGGCGATTGCCGGAAAGGTTCCAGAGGGTATGGAGCTCCTCTATGAGGAAAGGGAAGGCGAGGGGGGCAAGATTGAGAAACGGCCGGTCCTGCTCTACAGCAAGACACTTCTGACCGGTGACCGCCTGAAGGAGGCCAAGGTCGGCATCGACCAGTACAACAAGCCTGACATATCAATATCGTTCGACAGCGAGGGTGCCAATATTTTTGACCGCATCACTGGTGATAATGTCGGAAAACAGCTCGCCATTGTGCTCGATGGAGTGGTACAGTCGGCACCGCGCATCCAGGATCGCATCAGCGGCGGCAACGCGGAAATTACCGGGAACTTTACTAATGAAGAGGCTGAGAAGCTCGCCATCGTGCTACGTGAATCGCTGCCGGCTCCCGTGAAGATCATCCAGAACGTGACAGTCGGCCCATCGCTGGGCCAGGATTCCATCAACATGGGTGTCCGCTCTGCGCTGATCGGTGGTCTAGTGGTTATCGTATTCATGGTTTTTTATTACCGTTTGGCTGGGGTCATCGCAGACTATGCCATTGTGCTGAACCTTGTGCTGCTCCTCGGAGCCATGGCGTTGCTGAACGCAACGCTTACTCTGCCAGGTATCGCAGGCATCATCCTTACCATCGGCATGGGCGTCGATTCAAACGTGCTGATGTTCGAGCGCATCCGCGAGGAGATCAGGGCGGGCAAGCTGCCCCGTCCGGCGGTTGACTCGGGATACGACAAGGCTTTTCTGACGATCCTAGACTCTCACGTGACGACGCTTATTACGGCTGCCGTGCTTTTCATGTTCGGCACGGGCCCCATTAAAGGTTTCGCTGTATCGCTCAGTCTCGGCATCATCATCAACCTCTATTCCGCCTTGGTGGGCACAAAGGTGATATTTGACATCATCAATTCCAAGTGGAAGCTGGAGAAACTCAGTATTTAGTTCCCCGAGAAGCGGGGCAGGGAGGAAGAAATGCTTCAAATTCTGCATAAAACCAACATCGACTTCATGGGGTGGAAGAATGTATCTTTTTCATTCTCCGCCCTTCTCGTTATCCTTGGCATCATAGGCTTGGTGCAGATAGGACGTGGCAAGGCGAACCTAGGCATCGATTTCGTCGGCGGCACAACGATCCAACTCGGCTTTAAAGATGCTGTGCCGATTAACAAGGCGCGAGCTGCACTCGAAAAGAATGGCTTTCAGGGTTCGACCATTCAGGAAGTCGGCGAGGGGGGAAATAAAATCCTGATCAGATTGCGCGAATCCGAAGGCACTTCGGATAAGGTGCAGAACGTGTTCAGGCAGGAGTTCCCAGGAAATCCCTTCGAGGTCATCAGCATCGAGGAGATTGGGCCAGTGATCGGCCAGGCCCTTCAGCGCCAAGCGCTCTGGGCGGTCACGATATCGATCGCGGCAATCATCATCTACATCGCCTTCCGCTTCCAATTCAAGTTCGGCGTGGCCGCAGCCATTGCGACGGTGCATGACGTCCTCGCGGTGCTCGGTATCTTTTACATTCTGAACAAGGAGATCAACCTGCTTATCGTCACAGCGCTTCTGACGCTTGCGGGTTACTCGCTGACCGATACTGTGGTGGTTTTTGACCGGATTCGGGAGAATATCAAAAAGAACCGGCGCGATCCGCTGCCAAAACTGGTAAACGACAGCATTAACGAGGTGCTGTCCCGGACCATCATTACATCGCTTACGGTGGTGCTTGTGCTTGTACCACTCGTGCTGTTCGGTGGCGATGTGCTGCATGATTTTTCCATAGCGCTCCTTATGGGAGTTATCGTGGGGACCTACTCTTCAGTGTTTGTCGCAAGCCCCGTGCTAGTGGTGTGGCATGTGAAGACAGGTGGAAAACTGATCGGGAAGTAATAGCGGCGAGCTTGTTAGTTTGCAGCAGAAGGCAATATTGTATCTTTTCTAAAGGGGAGGAAGCGTGATGCTTCTCCCTTTTTGTTTAGATAATCACAATCGAGTGTGTGATTTACGTGAAACAATTGGTAGCTAGAGCGCAGCGAAACCGGCCAACATCCACCCAATGGATTCAGCGTCAGGTTTGATTAATGACTTGGCTCCAAGTCAACGGTGAGATTTTCTACCAAAAAACGTTGCCCTTGTCACAGCAATCATTGCTATTGTACGAAGCTTCAACTTGATTATCGATCACAAGAAACAGAAATTCATTAGGTTTCTCGCTACGTTACCCGCCAACCCGGAGTTTATAGCCCTTTGGATGATATATCAACCTTTAGACGACATAGCGGAGAAGAAAGCAGTTTGCTCTCCACCTTGAAAACAACCGAAGACTTCTATAGACGATTGGCAAACTTGGTCACATGACTCATGTTCGCAACAGATTTTTGGTTAAGCCATTGGCCTTAACTGCAGCTTTCCGCATCAGGAACTTATTATGCTCAAAAGGAAGAATTTCTGACCGTTTTGCATACCTCTTTTGTTGCGGCTGAAGCGACGATGTGTTACTATGCCAGTAAAATTACTCCAATTAGAAAAGCAGGGAACTATGTTCGAGGATACTATCAAAACAATTCGCATTGCCGGCAGTGATGCCAGAATCCTGTTGGAGTCCGATCTCATCCGGCTCACCTGCGGCGTGAGCGGATGCAGTTCCAACTGTTGCACAAAAAGCGCTCCCATCGTGCTCAATCCGTATGAAATCGCTTTGATATGTCGGGAAAGCAACACGGCTTATGAAGACCTTCTAGACATTGTAGATACGGGCAGGGCCAAGGGCTTCCCCCTCGTTATGCTGCCGCGTGACCCTCATTGTCATTTCTGGACCGGTAAAGGGTGCCGCATCTACAGGAGTCGTCCACTTGCCTGCCGGCTGTATCCGCTCGGCAGGGTATTCGACCGGGGAACGTCACATATCGTATTGCCAGATCTCAATGTTTGCTCGGGTTTGTCAGCCTCGCCCGACAAATCCGTAGCTGATTACCTGCGCGATCAGGACACCGTCGTACAGATCCAGATGGCGGACCGATGGATAGAGTTTGTGTCCGATTTGGAGCAGAAGCCGCTACCCGACAAACCAGTCACCTCGGTGGCTTTTCATTTGCTGGTTTACAGTCCTGATACGCCGCCTGCTGTTGACCATAGCGATTCTAAGCTTTCTCTCGAGGAACGATGCATCCTGCGGCTTGCGACAGCTCGACACCAGATTCCCATGTATTTGGGGGGCCTGTAGTTTTTTTTCTGCTTTTACTGTCAAAGTTGGCTGGGCCAGGCCCATCCAATGCCTGTACGGCTGCATGTCAATTGATACATTATTAAAGAACGGCTATTGACAGGACTAGTCACTCCCGATATTATAATTATATTTATGGTATTATCAAAACCGCCGTGGGATCTCCTTTTCCTATTGGTAAGCATATGACATTGTTTCGACAGTTCGTTCTGACGCTGTTCATGGTGGTGTTGGCCTCCTGCGCAGCGAATAAGGCGGTTCCTTTGAACAGCGTTGTTCCGGAAGCGCCGCATTCCGCATCCCCAACAATCAAACGGATTTCCCTAATTGACCCCGAGAAAGCGCTGAAAACCGCTCTTGATTCGGAAAAAACCGAGAATTGGGAGGCTGTGCTTCTTCTGTGCAGGCAGATTGCCGAGCAGTACCCCAATACGATTTGGTATAGACGGTCGCTTTTTTTGTCCGAACGCGCGTTTATTCGGCTTGACAGCCCCAGTGAGGCGGAGTCAGCCATGCTTAGCATACGGACAGAGTATTCTGAAATGGCTGATTACGCCGTCTTTCTTCTGGCGGAGTATTTTAATTCAAAAGGCCTATACAGCAAAGCTGCAGCCCTGTACGAGGTCCTGATGGAAAATTACCCAAAGAGCTCCCTTCGGATGCGTTCGGAATATCAGCGCGGGCTGGCCCTTCTCGGGATGTATGCCCATCCCCAGGCCATCGACGCTTTCATGGAGTTTCTTGAAACATACCCGCATTCCGAGTTGGCGCCTGATGCGGGTCTGGGCTTGGCACGGGCTCTGACCGCCGAGGTACAGCTTGAGCAGGCAGTGCGAGTCTACCAGAACGTGTGGATCAAGACCCCTGGCACTGACGCGGATCTGGAGGTGGAGAAGACTCTTTCGGAGATGAAATCCTGGGGAGTGGAAGTTCCGGAATATACCGTTGATGAGCTTTTCGAACGCGGAAAGACCCTGTTCCTGATGAGCCAATACGAAAAAGCTGTAGACGTCTTTATGAGGATTCTCTCGAAGGACGTGGCCCCTTCGTACCGGTCAGACGTTCTCCTTCGTGTTGGCATCGCCCTTTTCAATCTGAACCGGCAGGCAGATTCTGCGGCCATCCTCGAAAAGATGGTGCATGATTATCCCACAGACCCGAAGACGCCGGAGGCGCTGTTCTGGATTGGGAGATGTTACAGCAAACTCGACGCCAAGGAGCGGGGGATCAGGGCCTTTCAAAAACTGCTCGGCCACTTTCCGGAAAGTAAGTGGGCCGATGATGCGCTCTTCTCAATGGCAAACATTTATCGTGAATCAGGAGACATGAAAAAAGCTCTCCCGTTTTACGAACGGTTAAGCAGGGAATACCCCGACAGCAGGTTTGCCGACAGCGCAATCTGGTGGAGAGCTTGGTCCTCGTATACAGTCGGTGATTACAGGAGGTCAGAACAGACGCTCCAGGAACTTATCAACCGTTATCCCCGTTCGTTTCTGGTGGAACAGTCGCGCTACTGGCAGGGTAGGGCGGCCGAAAAAATGAGCAATCCATCGCGCGCGGCGGCTTACTTCGAAGAGGTGTTGAGAAGGGGTCCTTACACGTATTACGGATACCTCGCTGCTGAACGAAAAGGACGTCTAGAAGCGGCAATAGCGGACTTCAAAACTGCGAGCACCATCAGTATAAATATTGATGACGTCTGCGAGGGTGGAAACTCCAGCGGTCATCCGATGAATTCCTTTGGTAGTAATGAGGGACCGTCGAAATGGACCGGTGAAGCGCAGCAGGCCCTTTCTGAGGAGCCTTCCTACCGGAAGACGCTGGAATTAATATCGCTTGATATGAAAAAGGAGGCAGATCAGGAGCTGTCGGCACTCCAAGGCTCCATGCCCCGTCAACAGGGCATCTTCATCGTTTTGAGCAAGGTCTTCTTCGACCTGGGCGATTACTATCGTTCCCTCCAGTTAGTGCTCAGAAACTACGAGCGGTACCTGGAACGGCCTGTGGAGGGAGTACCTGAGGATATGTGGTTTCTCGCCTATCCCCAGGACTATTGGGAAAGCATTCTTTCCTACGCCCGGAAGTATGGCCAGGACCCATACTTTATCGCTGCCGTTGTCCGGGAAGAGAGCCAGTTCTCTCCCGGAGCGTTGTCACACGCGGGAGCGCGAGGGTTGATGCAAGTGATGCCGACTACCGCGGAGTGGGTCGCAAAGCGGATTAAACTATGCGGTTTCGATCGGAGCAAGCTGTTTGACGCCGACACAGGAGTCAATGTCGGAACATGGTATATCAGTTATCTCATGAAGCAATTTAAGGGAGATCCTCTCCTGGTTGCGGCGGCATACAACGCCGGACCTGATGCAGTAACGGCATGGCTCGAAAAAGTCGGCTCTGACCGGGATAGGGACGCTTTCGTCGAAGAAATTCCTTATGCAGAAACGCGTGGATATGTGAAGAAGGTGCTTCGTAACTATGGCGAGTACCTGAGAATTTATGGGAAGCCCGATGGGTCCGCGTTTTTAGGACCAGTGAGCAGCAATCCAGAGCCGGCCGTTACAACGGGAAAAGGAAGAGATTGACATGGCGGATTTACTTCCGCTCCGGTTCGGTTACCTGAAGTATCCTTTAACTAGGTTGAGGAATGTTGTATTGAAAGAGCTCGATGAAAAATTAAGCTTGATAGAAAAGCGTGTTCGTGCGCTTATGGCCGAGAATAAGAATCTTACCGACCGAATCTGCAATCTTGAGCAGGAGCTTCTTGTGGCGCGCCGCGAAGCACAGAAGTCAGAACACCATTATGACAGAAATCTGATCATTCGTGAGAAGATCGAACATATTCTACACGCCCTCGAGTCCATCGGAATAAAAAGCACGATTGATCAACGGTAAGAAAATGAGTCAAGAAAGAGGCCGCCCTAATGATGAGTGAGGCTTTTTATTCTTTTTTGAGTTCTAAAACTCGTCTCTACAAGAAGGAGATGTAAGACGCTGGTTTCGAAGCAACAAATAAAATCCTATCACTATAGGGTGGACTTATGATCAGTATCACGATATAAATAAAAGCTGATATCGCGTACTCGTAGAGCAGTCAAGTTTGCCAGGTGTTCAGCCGGTCAGGTTTGCCGTTTCTCTCGTGGCAACGCCCGCGCGCTACAAAGACAGTAAAGCATCAATCACTAAAAGAGCGAACCAGTTATTGTACGCAAGTAAACAGGCTGGTCGAAATCGTCTGACTTTGGACTTTTAGCTCTGCGAAAAAAATAGGAGGGTGGAATACTGTTAATATTTATATTGTATAATATAATTTTATATGATATAATGTATTTATGAAACTAAGCGTATGGGCAAAGCAACAAGGTATAACCTATCAAGCGGCATGGAAATGGTGGAAGGCTGGCAAGCTGCCGGTTGAGGCTGAGCAGATGCCTACCGGAACCATCATTATAAAAGAGCAGAAAACTGCCCAAGGTTCTGTTGCTCTTTATGCCCGGGTATCCAGTCATGACCAAAAGAAAGACCTGGACGGGCAGCTCGGGCGGCTTTCCGTATATGCCGCTTCCAAAAGATTGTCAGTTTCAAAAGCGGTGTCTGAGGTTGGATCTGGTCTTAATGGGCACAGGCCAAAACTCATGAAGCTGCTTGCCGACTCCAACGTCAGTATTATTGTCGCCTTGCATCGTGACCGGCTTATGCGGTTTGGATCTGAGTATGTAGAATCGGCACTTCGAGCTCAAGGTCGTCAATTTATTATTGTAGACCAGACCGAGCTAAAGGACGATCTGGTGCTGGACATGATTGAAGTATTGACATCGTTTTGCGCAAGGCTCTACGGACGCCGGTCAGCGGCCAATAAAGCAAAAAAAGCTCTGGAGGCCATGGAAAATGGCAAGTAATAAGGATAACAAGGCCAAGAGCGGCAAAAGTGAAACACTTTCTTTTACCGCTCAAACTTTGCTGATTGACATGTCTTACCTGGACACAAAGAAGTCTCTTTATCATGTTCTTGACGATATCGGCGACTCATACGGGCACATCAAACGCTCTCTCTTTAAAGACAGCGTTCGTTCCGGCAACAAACCCATTTCATTCAAAAATGAGTATCTTGTCAGGTATGGTATCACCGCCCGGCAGTTTAACGCTATCCGCTACGATCTTGACGGCAATATCAGCTCCGCGGTTGAGGTATTAAAACTACGGATTGAAAAGCTCGAGCACAAAATAAAATCTGCGAGAAAATGGATTAAAACCAGAGAGAACAGTATCATTGACATACGCAAAGACAAAAAATTGTCCGAATATGAGAAAACGCCCAGCGTGAAGTCTCTCCGTTTTGCGGTCCATAACAAAAAACGGAAGCTCCATTCATCGGAGCAGAAACTGGAAAAGCTGAAATACGATTTGGACAAAGGCCGAATCAGGATTTGCTTTGGGACAAAGAAACTTTTCCACAAGCAGTTTAACCTTTCTGAAAACGGTTATAAATCCCACAATAACTGGCTGTCTGCCTGGAAGGCTGCCCGAAGCTCTTCATCGTTTTGTCTGGGATCGAAGGATGAAACGGCCGGCAACCAGACCTGCACGCTTGGCGTCGACGGGTCGCTCAGGATACGGGTCCCAAACTATCTTGCCAAAAAATACGGTAAACACATCATGGTGCCTACCGTAACATATCCTTACGGGCAGGAATATATTGAGCAGGCGCTCCTGTGCGGCCAGGCAATCACCCACCGGTTTGTCCGTGGCGAGAAAGGTTGGTATCTGTATTCATCGGTTGATATCCCCCAAAGAGAAACAGTAACCGGGAAACCGCAAGAAATCGGATGTATTGGTATAGATGTAAACGAAAAAGAGATTGCTGTTTCCGAGACTGACCGGTTCGGCAATTTTGTCTGGCACACAACGTATGCTGCATGTATAAAAGACAGAACCACGGAACAGACCGAGGCAACTTACGGTGATATCTGCGTCGGCATTATCGACCGGTCAATTAAAACAGGGAAACCCGTCGCTCATGAAACTCTTGACTTCGAAAAGAAGAAAGCATCTCTTAAAGAACAGGGAGTAACGTATGCGCGGATGCTATCCGGGTTCGCCTATTCCACCTTTTTAAACATGCTTGACCGCAGAGCATATAAGGCAGGCGTCGGTGTGCTCTCCGTGAATCCTGCTTACACATCCGTTATCGGAAGAAACAATTATATGTCTTTTCATGGCATCTCGCCGCATGAAGCAGCGGCGCTTGCTATCGCGAGAAGAGTTCAAGGATATTCCGAGTCTCCCATACCAAGCAGAACCGCCTCCCCTCTACCTGTAAGGAATCGAGAGGAGTACATCTGGAAGTTTTGGAGCAAGATGAGGACTCGGGGAGGTTGTGGAAATCATCACAGTCTCTACCAACGACGGTCCTTACAGGACTCCCCAGGCTGCGCTGAATTGCAGAAGAAGCCATCATCCCGTCGACAGCGCAATTCTCCGGGCCACCTGCCAGCAGCAGTCTTGCTAAAAAGGCGCCAGAAACAATCCCGATCAGCAAACAACGGGACTTGGGTGAATCAGGGCGGGAATCCCTGACGTTAACCGGCAGCAGCACTGTTCGGCTGCCGTCATAGTTATGAGAAATAAAATACTATGTTTTTAGGAACGGTTGAGAGCGCGAAATGAGTGACCATGCGTCCGGCTCTCGACGGCAAGATTGGGAGCCGGCTGTGGATATCGTTATTGCCAGAAAACTCATAAAGGATTATAACGGATTTCGGGCTGTGGATGGCATTGATTTCGCGATTAACGGCGGCGAATGCTTCGGCTTCCTTGGACCGAACGGTGCGGGGAAGACCACAGTCATGCGGATGATCTCCTGTTTCATGCCACCGACGACCGGGTCGGTGTCGATATTCAGCCTTGACTCGGCTAAACAACCGAGCGAAATCAAATCGAGGATAGGAGTCATGCCTCAGGATAACAACCTTGATCCCGACCTCTCGGCAATCGAGAACCTTATGGTTTACGGACGGTACTTCGATATCAGAAAAAAAGAATCTCTCCGGCTCTCACGTGTGCTGCTCGAATTTGTTGAACTTCAGGACAAGGCTGGAGCGAAGATCGACCAGCTCTCTGGGGGGATGAAGCGCCGCCTTCTGCTTGCACGCTCCCTCATGAATACCCCGGAAATACTGATCCTCGACGAGCCTACGACCGGCCTCGATCCGCACAGCAGACGTGCTGTCTGGGACAAGCTCAATCATCTGAAAAAAAAAGGCACGACGCTTCTGCTGACGACCCATTATATGGAGGAAGCGGAAAAACTCTGCGATCGCGTTGCAATCATGGATTCGGGAAAGATCGTTACCATTGATTCGCCTTCTCATCTCATGAAACTTCATGGCAGTAACCTCGAAGACGTCTATCTCAAACTGACGGGGAGGAGCCTTGCGGATTAATCGCGCATTCAGCGTTTGGCAGCGGCACTGGCTCGTTTATACTAAATTATACAAGACGAGCTTTGCGCTGAATTTCGCTGAGCCGGCGCTGTATCTTGTTGCCATGGGACTGGGACTCGGTTCCTTCGTGAAAGACATTCACGGACAGCCTTACATCAAATATATCGCGCCCGGGATCGTGGCTTCGTCCTCCGTTTTCGCCGCTGTTTATGAGTGCACCTACGGCACCTATATAAGAATGACTTTTCAGAAAACCTTCGATGCTATTCTTGCCACTCCTGTAAACCTGGACGATCTCATAGCGGGGGAGCTTGTTTGGGGTGCGACCAAAAGTGTAATCTTTGGAATCACCATAGCGATTGTAATAGCCCTGTTCGGGCTTGCTGAATCTCCACTCATCATATTCGTCATCCCCTTTATCTTTTTGGGTGGGTTGATATTCGCCGAACTGTCCATTATTTTTTGCGCAATTGTCCCGGGGATTGATTCATTCAGTTATTTTTATACACTTTTCATGACTCCGCTTTTTCTATTTTCTGGCATTTTTTTTCCTCTTGATAGTATGCCGCGCCTGGTCGCCGATTTCGCATATTTTACACCACTCTATCACCTGGTGATTGTCTGCCGGGCACTTAACTCGGGCTCCGTCGCCAATGCCCTCGGGAGCATTATCTGGCTTATTGTGGCTGTTGTGGTCCTTGCCCCTCTCCCATTTAAGCTTATGAGAAAAAAGATAATCATGTGAGGTAAGGCCACTCTGAAGACGTCAGGATATCCATGAACAACGTATTCCCGTCGCGGGCTAGCTTCATCACGAGGAATTGACGATCATGAAAAAAAATACTGCAGTGCTCAAGTGAATACTGTTTGACGGGCGATCTATTCCTTAGCGGTCTCGAACGCCCACATGCTCGGCATCAATATTATGATATTATTTATATATTTTTTGGCAACCTATTACTGCTGCCGGGCAAGATCATCGCTTCCAACTCTAAGAAAATATCGCAGGAATCAAACGTGGTCCACATCCCTGGTGGAAACGATCGGGATAATACTATATACGGTCGCCCGTAAAAAAAATGAATCAAACTGAAAAAGCATCGTTGCGATCATGTTTTCCATGTATCATCAGCGAGCCCATATTTCTCAGAGCCATCGAGCGTCAGGAAAATAAAGGCCCCGTTGAAAGTGTGGAAATAATAAAAGCCCAGTGTACTCAGTCCAGAGTGCTGGGCAACATAACTTTATAAAACAGTCCTGAAATACCCGGCAGCTCTGCTGCTGGGATGAAAAGGACATCCTGGCGAAGCCAGGATAAGCTTTAGCCTTTTTGTTGTGCTTTTTTTTGGGTTTCAAGTTACGATGCCTCGCAGCTTGCTGCGGGGTAATTCACTATTTTGATAGAAACTTGTATACTGCCGAAAAATCCATTTCTCCCAATCCGTTTTTAACTGCTAGAGCATAGATTTCTTTTGCCAGATTCGACATTGGTAATGCAACGCCTGCTTCGTAAGCGGTATCTGACGCAAGCTGTAAATCCTTGTGCATCCATTGAAGCGGAAACTCCGTATCGAACTTGCCTTCCTCCATCTTTGAGCGCTTCATGGATAGGAACGGAGCAGCCACGGGAGAACTGAGCAGGGTATCGAGGAGTTGGCCCTTGGCTATCCCCAGTGCTTCGCCGAGAATGATCGCTTCCGAGAAAGCCACCATCTCCTGGGCCAGGATCACATTATTCACCATTTTCATGGAGGTTCCCATTCCGTTTCCTCCGATATGAAAGACCGACTTGCCCATTGCTTCGAAGAGTGGACGGGCTTCCTCAACATCGGATTTATCGCCCCCTACGAGGAATACAAGCTGGCCCTGTTCGGCCGGTCCTTTTGACCCGGCGACTGGCGCGTCGATAAAGCGTATCCTCCGCTGATGGGCCTCGGAAGCCATGAGACGCGAGAATGAGGGATTAACGGTGCTGCAATCGATCCAGAGCGAATTGACGGCGAGCGTGTTGAGAAATCCGCTACGCCCGAGCAAGGCTGTTTCAGCCACTGCATCAGGTTTTGAAAGCATCGTGATAATCGTTTTTACCTGACGAGCCACATCAGCCGGAGTAGCCGCCCATAGCGCCCCTCGCGCGGTGAGCAGATCCGCTTTCTGTCTTGTTCTGTTATAAACGACCAGTTCATGTCCTTTTTTCTGGAGATTCTCCGCCATGCGGATGCCCATGATTCCCAAACCTATGAAACCGATCTTCATGTAGACCTCCTGTTCTCGAGAGTAGAAAATCATACAAGGTGCGTACCAGGGCCGTCTGCAATATAAACCACGACGGCGTGAGGGTTTAATCCGCGTTTAATGTTTTCTTCGCGTCTTTTGCGACATTGCAGCAACGATTTAAGTTATTTACGAAGTTGTCTTAAAGATAAGTCCCGGCTTTATTCACAGTCGCTTCTTTACGGCTTATTCACACTGTCTTTTTGTAAGATGATTAGGCTCGTGCATTTATTGCGTCCTAAGGATTTCTGGAGGCTTCGGACTGAATACGGGGTTTCGCGTTCCTTTGCCAGTCTCCACTCCTGTCTCACGTCAAATCGCATTAATTGTACATTATCAAAAGCGAAGCAGAAGACCTCGGCGTTAGCCCGTGGATGAATGCGTTCCTGTTGTCCCAGTCCACCTCAAGAGGGACTGATGATGGGGTGCTTTTGCGGTTTCAAAGTGCCACGGACATAAGCCCGAGGGTATATATTTGACGAGCTAGTCGTTATTCATGAGATTGCATCCTGCGCCTTGTTTAATTTTGTACGTTCTGCACCTTGACAAATGATTCGGAAGGAGCAAAAATTATACTATGAATACTCGAGTGGCAAGCGGATTGTTTTTCCTGTTTATTTTCCTGGTAATTGCACTGACAACGGCAGAGGTTGGGTCTAAACAAGTGTATCAGGTTGACAAGAGAAAGATTATATCTTTCAACCAGATGATCAGCGATGTGAAAAAAGCCGACTTTGTTATTATTGGTGAAGTACATGATGATCCTGATCATCACCGCTTGGAGCTGGCAATTATCAGAGCGCTCCATGAATCGGACGTGCCGCTTGCAATTGGTCTAGAGATGTTCAGAGCCGACAGTCAGAGGGCTCTGGACGAATGGGTTCGCGGATCGTTAACGCTTGATGGTTTTCTGCCTCTTTACTACGACAACTGGCGCATGGCCTGGCCGATGTACCGGGACATATTTACCTATGCTAGGGAACATCGGATTCCTCTTGTGGGGCTAAATATTTCCGACAAGATAGTTGCGACTGTGGCAAAAAAAGGGTTCGCGTCGCTCACGAAAAAAGAGCGACAAATGCTTCCCCGTGGTATCAGTTGTAATGTGGATCCAACCTATATGAATTTCATTAGAGAGGCTTACGCCGGTCATCCCAACGAAACGGACAAGTTGTTTCTAAATTTCTGTGAAGCTCAGATGGTCTGGGACAAAAGCATGGCGGCAAACCTGATTGATTATCGAAAACTGCATCCGTCCCAAACTGTAGTAGTTCTTGCCGGTGTAGGGCATGCCTGGAAACGGGGGATTCCCGAACAACTTGCCCAGGAATCAAAGTATTCTGTTAAAACCGCGCTACCGCTTGTGCCGGGCCAAATTGAGAAGGACACTGTCACCGTGAATGACGCGGATTATATACTGCTGAACTGATTTCTCTTCATCAGCCGCATGATCTTGGAATACCGCCAGCCATTAGAGAATGGCTGATCTTCTCTCGTAAATCGAACAGAGCAATTATTGATTATACGAGAGCTTCTGCCTATTTAACCCTTCTCATAAACTCTCCGACAGGGACCGCCGGGAGCGATATAAGTTGCACTGAACCTCGAGAGCCTATCTCGACGGACATCTTCAAAACCGTTTCGTTGTCCGGTGCTTCAACGATATTCACAAAATCATAATTACCCATGAGCGCATATTGTTGAAGAATTTTTACACCCATAGCTTCGATTTCCCGGTTCACTTCCAAAATTCGTTCCGGTTTCTGCTTTATGGTGCGCCTGCCTTCGTCGGTAAGATTGCTCAGGATCACGTAATACGGCATTATTGCTGTCCTTTCCTGAGAAGTACTGATTTAGAATGCATCCGATGGCCAAGAAATACCATGATTTAATTATAGCTTTATTTTGCCAGTTCCGTATGATACTGCGTTTTTTATCGCAAGCGTGTATCTATTTGATATATATTGAATATGATTGAGCATGCTAAAAAGCGATCGGCAAACCATCCATTTATACCGGAGGTAAAGCATTAGTAACTGACCACAGTTTACTCCCTTTCGCCCCGTTTAGTGAAATCTCTGCAATGAATTTATGGAATCGGGTGGGTAGGGAGCCTTACGGCTTCTTTTTCCCCTCAGAACTGTATATGAGAGTTCTCTCTCACACACCTCAAGTTCCTTTCAAGGAAACCCTGGTGTAGATCCTCACGATTCAAATTAAAGTCGCTTCACGATATTTGCGGGCTGTCAATATGATGAAGCCTAAAGGGACACCGATGCTGAACTGAAGCTCGGTATTGTCATTTGTATACCTTTCGTATATTGATTCATACTATGTTCTCGTGACGAAGAACCTGCCAATTGAGCTACTTTAGAAAGTCCCTCATTAATCGGGGATATCCATACCATACAGCAGGACCTTCGCTTTTTTTTATGGAATCTCAATCCAGCCATCTACCAGCATTCACAGCTTGCCTTACTGTTGCCTGACCGAATTACTTCGCGGCGAAGGTACTCGGGTATCACGTTCCTCATAAATGATCTTCGCGTGAATTAGGTGTGTCATTGACACCGGTGGTAATGCAGTTTCATGCAGGTACAGTATAGACCTGCAGTCAGCCATTTGCCATTCGCACAGGGGATGCGCGAAGCCGAATGCGTGGGGAAACCCAAACCATAAGTTTTACATGATTGCCCAAGGTAAACGCTGTGTGAAAAAAATCATCTCGCACGGTTCCGACGAACAGGGGGAATCTTGCAACAAACGTCCTTTCAGCGTTTTACCGAGTGCAATAATTTCCCTTGACTCATAACACAGAATAGGATTAGGCTATTTTTATTTTTCTTGATTTCAGGAAAGGCTTATGTTATAGATGATTAAGGAAAGGTCATAGGTGAGGCAAAACCATGAAGCGAGAAGGAGCAAAATTCAAAAAACAGCATCCTTCGGCTGGTTTAAAAGAAAAGCCCATGTGCGGAACCCTGTCCTATCTTGCTGAATGCCGCGGCATGGTACAATGGGCCGGTTCAAACAGGTGGCCGGAGCATCCCAGCGATGTGAAAAAAATTGTACGAAAAATATCCCGCTGAATTCTAAGATGGCGGGTTTTTTAATTTGCCGGCAAAGGAGTTTAAATAAGTCGTGTGCGATCTTAAAGCCTACGTCAGGAAAAATAACAGAGAAGAGTTGCTGCTGGAGTCCGTCAATCATGTTCTTGTCGAGCATGGCGAGGTCACGTTTCGCAATCTTTTCGGTGAGGAAAAAAAAATCCGTGGCGAAGTGCGCGAGGTATCGCTTGTCAAGAATCGAATCATCGTTGAAGGAATTTAAAAAGAGCTTTATGCCCGCCTGGCCGATGTTTCACTGAAATTTCGCCTGAATGCCTCCAAGCCTAATTGGTTGAAAGAACTACAGCACGCCTTCTGACTTTTTGATCCACTCGTACGGCAATTTCATCCAGAGCGAATTCTTTTTTGATCAGTATCAAATTTTCGCGTTTCTGCCCGATGGCCGCTGATCTGTCAAGGGGGTTCACGCAAAAGACAGCGGTCTTTACTTGGCCGCCCGCGTTTATTAACGTCAACCGCATTTTCTCGTTTAAAATTAAGGAATCCACGAGCTGCCTGAATGCTGGGTGATACGGTCCGGCGAGTATGGTGCCAGGCTTTTCAAGTTCCTCGGTCGATTGGAGGCCCATGCGGATTACCTCAATTCCATGTTTCTCAAACCGTACAAAAGCTTCTAGACACATGGTCACAGCCGCTCCCAAGGTAAGCGGTCTGTAGCGCCCGCTCTTGTAAAGATTTTCGAGAGGGGTATTTTTTATAACGAGAGCGGGATAAAGCCGAACACTATCCGGTTTGAGCTCTAGGATCTTGGCGACGGTTTCTCGGAAAATGACTTCCGAGTCTCCCGGCAGACCAGGCATCAACTGAAGGCCGACGGAAAATCCCTGTTGCCTGAGCAGCGTGAATGACTTTAATGTGTCTGCCGCCGTATGACCGCGGTTCGAAAGCGAAAGCACCTCGTCATTCATGGACTGGACGCCAAGTTCGATTGTCTGAACGTGATATGACTTGAGGAGAGATAGGATTTCAACGTTGATGCAATCTGGCCTAGTTGACAGCCGGATTGTTCGAACGTGATTCGTGTACAAAAAGGGCTGAACCGCTTCCAGATATCGCTTCATCGTTTCCAGCGGCAGTGCGGTAAAACTCCCGCCATAAAATGCCACCTCTGCGGAAATTTCTGAAGAATGGGTGCTCAGATAGAGGCGGATTTTATCGGAGATAGTCGATGCATCCTCAGGTTTGTTTTGGCCAGTGATTTTTTTCTGGTTACAAAACACACATTGGTGCGGACAGCCCGAGTGGGGAATAAAGAAGGGGATGATCATAGAGTCAGCAGGCGGAACGTAGGAGGTGGGGATGTAAATATTTACCCTCTCTACTGCCTATAGTTTCTGGTTAATTTATCCAGTGCTTCCTTCGCGGCTTTTTGTTCAGCTTCTTTTTTGTTTTTACCGATACCCCGGCCGTAGATCTCACCTTTGATTACCAGATCAATGGTGAATTGCTTAAAATGATCAGGACCGGTCTCGGCCGCGATGCGGTATTCGGGGAGCTGCTTCAATTGTTCCTGGCATAATTCCTGTATCTCCGTTTTATAGTCGAGCGTACTCCTTGATACGCAGGTTTTGTGTATCAGTTCCTCAAAAAAATGAATGACAAACTCTTTCGCTGCGATATTGCCACCGTCAAGATAAATAGAGGCGATCAACGCTTCGAGGCAGTCAGCAAGTAGCGAGTCCTTGTCTCTTCCACCGGTTTGCTCTTCGCCTCTTCCGAGCAGTAGGTAATTGCCAATGCCAATTTCACGGGCTATGGAGGCAAGGGCGGGTTCGCTCACCAGCGCAGCCCGAAGCCGGGAGAGATCGCCCTCGCTTGAGGCCGGGCACGCATTCATCATGTGTTCAGTGATGACCAGGCTTAGGACGGCATCGCCCAGGAACTCGAGCCGCTCATTGTGGACGGACAGGCGATTTTCATTCGCGAAGGATTTGTGCGTCAGTGCCTGTTCGAGCAGCTCCCTATTCTCGAAGTGATAGCCGATGCGCTGTTGAATATCTAATAGGGGGGGCATTCTATTTCCGGAACCGTCTGAAGATCAGGCAGGCATTTGTCCCGCCGAAACCAAAGGAGTTGGACATGGCCACATCCGCCTGAACCGTTCTCGACGTATGTGGAATGTAGTCCAGATCGCATTCCGGGTCGGGATTATCAAGATTGATGGTCGGCGGCAGAAGACCTCGGTCGAGGGCCAAAATGGTGATAACTGCCTCCACGCCGCCAGCGGCGCCGAGTAGGTGACCAATCATAGACTTCGTGGAGCTTATCGGTATTTTGTAGGCATGGTCTCCAAAGACGGTCTTGATGGCGATTGACTCAAGCTCGTCACCGTATTTGGTCGATGTGCCATGGGCGTTGATATAGCCCATCTCCGCAGGGGATATGCCCGCGTCTTTGACAGCCATCTTCATGCATCGTGCTGCCCCTTCACCGTTCGGCGCTGGCGCTGTTATGTGATACGCGTCACCAGAGGCGCCGTAGCCGATCACCTCTGCATAGATGCGTGCGCCGCGCTTTTCGGCACACTCGAGGCCTTCAAGAACGACAACGCCCGAGCCTTCGCCCATGATGAACCCGTCGCGCTCTGTGTCGAAAGGACGGCTTGCGCGTTGAGGTTCGTCGTTCCGCGTGGAGAGTGCCTTCATGGCGTTGAATCCACCGACGCCGAGCGGACAGATACATGATTCAGTTCCGCCCGCGATTATCGCATCAGCATCGCCGCGCTCAATTGTCCTGAAAGCCTCACCGATGGAATGAGTGCCGGTCGCGCAGGCCGTTACCACGCAGATATTGGGGCCCTTTGCGCCATACCTGATGGAAAGAATACCGGCCGCTTCGTTGATAATGAGCATGGGGATGAAGAATGGGGTGATTTTCCGGTATCCGCGTTCGAGGTATATCTTGTGATATTTCTCGATGGCAGGAAGTCCGCCCATGCCGGAGCTGACCATGATACCGACGCGTTCGGCGTTCTCCGGCGTGATTTTGATCCCCGAAGTATCCACGGCCATCTGGCTTGCGGCGATCGCCAGATGGATAAAGCGGTCCATTTTCTTTATTTCTTTCAGCTCGATATAATTTTCCGGCACAAAACCATGGATATCGCCGGCAATCTGCGTCGGAATGCTTTTGTCATCGAACCGAGTTATAGGACCGATTCCCGAATTCCCGTTGATCAAGCCCGTCCAGCTTGTTTCCGTGTCAAGCCCGACCGGCGTGATCATGCCGATGCCGGTGACCACTACTCTTCTCTTCAACGATGAATCCTCCTGGATAAAAATCCGAAAAGCCAAAAAATCCGCTCTCGCGTTTGCGGGATGGGTCTTCTGGCTTTTGGAATTTCGTACGAGATGATTATTTGGTAATTGGTACTACGAACGCCGTTATTTTTGTTTTGCCTTGATGTAATCCGCTGCATTCTGGACAGTTGCGATCTTTTCAGCATCTTCATCAGGAATTTCGATGCCGAATTCCTCTTCAAGTGCCATAACCAGTTCCACTGTGTCGAGTGAATCGGCACCAAGATCGTTCACGAATGAGGCCTCAGGTTTCACATCTCCTTCGGGTACGCCGAGCTGCTCAGAAATGATTTTTTTTACTTTTGCGTCTATATCTGCCATTGTCATCCTCCTCCGGTAATGTGTCTATCTATGAGCCTCATGTATTTGATTCATATTATTTAAATTAGATGGACTTCTACATGTACATTCCACCGTTCACGTGGATGACCTGACCGGTGATGTACGATGCCCACGGAGAAGCTAGGAAGCGGACCGCGTTCGCGACATCTTCCGGCGTACCGAGTTTCCCCATGGGGATCTGTTTTGCGAGTTCCTGCCGGACATTCTCGGTTAGGGCTTGCGTCATTGCGGTTTCAATAAACCCCGGTGCAACGGCATTGGCCGTGATATTGCGGTTTGCATATTCCCGGGCAATAGTCTTGGTAAGACCGATGAGGCCGGCTTTGGATGCAACGTAATTCGCCTGGCCCGCGTTCCCCATGGCACCGACGATAGAGGCGATGTTAATGATGGTGCCTGATCTCTGTTTTGTCATGTATTTCAGAGCGGCTTTCGCGCAAAGAAAGGCGCCTTTCAAATTTATGCTGAGCACCAGATCCCAATCTTCGTCCTTCATCCGGAGAATGAGACCGTCGCGGGTGATACCAGCGTTGTTCACCAAGATGTCCACCCTGCCGAAATTTTCTACGACCTGTTCCATCATAGCGGTTACATCCGCGGACACGGCAACATTGGCCTTGAGAGCCAAGGTTTTTTTCCCTTTAGCCGCTATGTCCGCAGCGGTCTTTTGCGCCGCCTCGAGGTTGACGTCGCAAAGCGCGACATCGGCGCCATCATTCGCGAGCGCGAGCGTGATATCCCTGCCGATCCCCTGTGCCGCACCTGTGACAAGAGCTACTTTTCCGCTGAGACTCATTGTTGCTCCATAAATACAGCGGTCATGGCTAAGATCATATCCCTAACCCGTGTTGCTTAACCACTGGCATTATTTTTAAATTCCCAGAGCGCCAAGCGTGACATTCATGCTCTTTCTGTCTTCCACGTTCAACACTTTTGCATCTTGTGCAATTTTTTTCACCAGGGAGGAGAGCACCTTGCCGGGCCCGATTTCGATGAAGGTGTCGAATCCCCGGGAAATCATGTTCCTGATTGAATCTTCCCAGTAAAGCGGCGAACTGATCTGCTTTATGAGCGATTGCCGTAGATCGGAGGCTTTCTCCAAAAACTTGGCATCCGCGTTGTTCACAATCGGAATGTTGAGGTCGCTGAGAACGACTTTTTCAAGTTCTTTTTCGAGCCGTTCACTGGCTTTTTTCATCATTATGCTATGCGATGGAACGCTTACCATCAAAGGGACTACTTTTTTTGCTCCTGCGGCTTTGGCGAGTTCCATGGCTTTTTCCACGGCCTGCTTTTCACCGGCAATGACGATCTGGCCAGGCGAGTTGTAATTTGCAGGGGCAACTATACCATTTTTGGCAGCTTCAAGGCAAGTTTTTTCTACGTCGCTTCGCTCCATGCCCAGAATTGCGGCCATGAGTCCTGCTCCCGATGGCACGGCTTCCTGCATGTACCTGCCTCGCTTTCTGACCAGCGCAATTGCGTCTTTGAGCTCAAATCCGCCCGCAGCGGTAATTGCCGTAAATTCTCCGAGACTATGGCCGACGGCCGCTTCAGCGGTTAAGCCTCTACGTTCTAGGGGCCTCAGGATCGCAATGCTTGCCGCGAGAATCGCCGGCTGAGTGTTTTCTGTCATGTTCAGCTGCTCAAGAGGTCCGGCCATGCACAGATGAACAAGATCATAACCTAGTACGGTACTGGCAACGTCGAATACCTCTTTCGACTCGCGGTAATATTCGATGAATTCCTTTGCCATGCCAGCATACTGAGATCCTTGGCCGGGGAACATAAACGCAATTTTCATGAAATAACCCTGATATTAATTCAGCCGCAGATTTATACAGGTGCACGCAGATTTCCTTCGTTCCGACAGTCATTTTCTGCGGTTATCTGCTGCCAAAAAATTCTCATCCTCTCATTTCACGGATTTTCTTGATCATGATCGGAACAACTTCATGCACATCGCCAACAATGCCATAAGTGGCGACGTTAAAGATAGGCGCATCGGGATCCCTATTGATAGCCACGATGACATCTGATGACTGCATACCGGCGACATGCTGGACTGCTCCGGAGATTCCGCAGGCGATATAGAGTTTGGGACAGACGGTTTTTCCTGTCTGTCCCACCTGGTGGGGATAAGGGATCCATCCTTCATCCACCGCTCCCCTAGTGGCTGCAACAGCGCCTCCTAGCACTTTTGCCAGCTCTTCAATCAGCTGGAAATTCGCGGCATTGCCGAGGCCGCGCCCTCCGGCCACGATGATGTCTGCCTCGCAGATGTTCACGGTTTCGCCCAGTGCTTCCACCGTTTTAATGACCTTGGTGCGCAGATTGTCTGACTGTGAGTACTTGATATCGATAATGTCACCTGTCCGGGAATCATCGCGAGGCGAGGGTTTCATAACTTTATGTCTGACTGTTGCCATTTGGGGGCGATGATTCGGTGTGACGATGGTAGCCATAATATTGCCGCCGAAGGCCGGGCGGGTCTGATGCAAGTTTCCGGTTTCCGCATCGATGTCGAGCATGGTGCAATCGGCGGTAAGGCCGGTGCCAAGTGCTGAAGCGACTTTAGGAAAGAATGACCGGCCAATGGCTGTCGCGCCGGCGAGGATGATCTCGGGTTTGTGCTGTTTCGCGAGAGTGGTTAGGATCGCGGCATAGGAGTCATCATTGAAATCCTTCAGTGCAGCGTTGTCCGCTACATAGACGATGTCGGCTCCGTGCGCTATAAGGTCCTTAACCTGTCCCTTAATTCCGTGGCCGATAAAGACAGCGGATAGTTTGGTTTCCTTTTTGCCGGCGAGCTTCCTACCTTCCCCGAGAAGTTCCAGCGCGACGCTTGAGATGTCTCCCTTATGTTGTTCGGCGAAAACCCATACGCCCTTGTATGCCGAATGATCGACAGCAGGCGTTGCATCCTCACCGGTTCGCTCAATGGCCTTGAATTCGCAGACTTCAATGCAGGCACCGCACATGGTGCATGCTTCGGTAATATAGGCCTTGCCGTCGCGCATCTCGATTGCGCCAAACGGGCATGCAATTACGCACTTTTCGCAGGCTGTGCAGGTATCGGATATAATACGAACACTCACTGGGAACTCCTTGAAATTAGAATGCATCTAGCGGATTGCAGATGAAAGCCTGAAACGTTTTGCATCCAAGGTTTTGGCTTTATATGTCTTCTGCTAAATCAGCGACTGCTCTTTCAACTTCCGGACGAGCGTCGTTATCTGATCTTCCATATTTCCGGTCAGTATTTCTCTCTGTCCGCGGGGAGCAGGAGGGAATATCCTGACAACTTTCGTCGGCGACCCTTTCAACCCGCATTTGTTCTCGTCCGCATTTATGTCTTTTGCGTTCCAAATCGTCACTTTGAGGCTTTTTGCTTTCATCTTGCCCCTGAGCGAGGGAACTCTAGGCTGGTTGATCTCCTTCACGACTGAAATAAGCGCGGGCAGGGACGTCTCAACCACGTCATGACCTTCGTCCATGAGACGCTCGACCACCATCTTATATCCCTTGACCTGTTCGATCTTCCTTATATAAGCGACAAAGGGGATGCCGAGCATGTCGGCGGTCTCGGGACCGACTTGAGCTGTATCGCCATCGATGGCCTGCTTACCGGCGATGATGAGGTCGAAGTCACCCAATTTTCTGATCCCCTGAGAAAGGGCGTAGGACGTGGCCCACGTATCGGCTCCCGCAAAGGACCTGTCGGACAGAAGAACCGCGTCGTCAACGCCCAGGGAGACGGCTTCCTTGAGCGCCTCTGCAGCCTGAGGCGGGCCCATAGTGAATGCGGTTACTTTGCCGCCATGTTTTTCACGGAGTCGAAGGGCCTCTTCGATGGCATACATATCATAGGGATTGATGATGCTCGGCACACCATCGCGTATGAGCGTATTGGTTTCACGGTTGATCTTAACTTCCGATGTATCCGGTACCTGTTTGACAAGTACTACGATATGCATGCGATTTCTCCGAAATCGAGCTTGAAAAGTCTAATGAGTCTAATGTATTGTTCGTTTTTATTACTCTTCAGACTCTATGAATTCTCAGATGTTCGACTCCTTTACTTCTGCCTTGTAACTTCCTTGATCATGTCGAGCGCAATGACGTTCCGCTGAATCTGGTTGGTGCCCTCATATATCTGTAGGATTTTCGCGTCGCGCATCATTTTCTCGACGGGGTATTCCCTCATATAACCTGAACCACCCATGATCTGGACCGCATCAGTCGTTACTTTCATCGCAGTGTCTGTTGCAAAGAGCTTGGCCATGGCTGAAGCACGGGAGACATCTTTGGCGCCGGTGTCCACGAAGCGTGCCACCGAATAGACGAGCGACCGGGCCGCTTCGGTCATGGTTTGCATGTCTGCCAGCATGTGCTGGATGGCTTGGAAGGACGTAATAGGCTGGCCGAACTGGACTCGCTGTTTGGCAAACTTGATCGCTTCGTCGATGGCCCCCTGAGCTACACCAACTCCCTGGGCGCCTACACCTGTCCGGGAACTGTCAAGGGTCTTCATGGCGACGATGAAACCCATGCCTTCCTTTGCGATGAGATTTTCCTTGGGGATACGGCAATTGCTGAAAATGAGTTCGGTTGTGGATGAAGCCCGGATTCCCATTTTGTTCTCTTTTTTCCCGAAGGTGAATCCAGGAGTGCCCTTTTCGACGATGAAGGCCGATGCTCCCCGGGCGCCCTTCGATCTGTCGGTAATGGCAATGATAGTGTAAATTCCTGCCTCGCCGCCGTTCGTGATCCACTGTTTGGTGCCATTTAGCACATACTCATTTCCTTCGAGATTCGCAGTGGTTTGAACGCCACCGGCGTCGCTGCCGGCATTCGCCTCGGTGAGGCCGAAGGCTACGAAACGCTTCCCCGATGCGATATCGGGAAGATATTTCTTCTTATGCGCATCTGTTCCATAGAGCAGAATGGGGTAGGTGCCGAGTGCGTTTGCCGCATAGCTCGTCGAGACGCCGACACATGCCTTGGAAAGCTCCTCAACGGTGATGCAGAGTTCCAGGGATTTTTTACCCAGCCCTCCGTACTCTTCGGGGATGTAGAGTGCGAGAAGGTCGGCCTGTGCCAGTGCCTTCATGATGTCCGAAGGGAATTTGTTGTGTTCGTCGAGCTCGGCGCGTACGGGAACGACCTTCTCAACGGCGATTTGCCGGGCGAGGTCGCGTATCATGATCTGTTCTTCAGTCAGCAAATAGTCCATGGAGCCCTCCGATAACTATGAAAATGAACGATAAGAATACTGTTACCATCTCACCAGGGCAGATGCCCAGGTGAGACCTCCACCGAAAGCTTCAAACAGGAGGAGATGGTTTTCTTTTATCCTGCCATCGCGGACTGCTTCATCAAGAGCCATCGGAATCGACGCTGCGGACGTATTCCCGTATTTGGGAAGTGTGAGAACGACTTTTTCCATCGGCATATTGAGACGCTGCGCCATGGCCTTTATGATTCTAAGATTCGCTTGGTGCGGCACGAGGTAGTCGATCTCTTCGGGCTTGACCTTGTTGTACTCAAGGGCTTCCTGCACGACACCCTCAAGCGCCCGTACAGCAGTTTTGAAAGTTTCGTTGCCTTTCATTTTTATAAAGTGCATCCGCCTACGGATAGTATCATGGGATGCTGGGTGCTGGGCGCCGCCGGCGGAAACATGAATCAAATCCTGAAGAGAACCATCGGAATGAAGATGGGTCGAGAGTATTCCTCGCTTGCCGGCATGCCGCTGTATCACGACCGCACCCGCACCGTCTCCGAAAAGAATGCATGTTGTGCGGTCCTCCCAGTCTGTGAACCGCGAAAGAACTTCTGCCCCGACGAGAAGGATGTTATTATACATGCCGGCGACGATGAATGCACTTGCAACGGACATTCCGTAGATGAACCCGGAGCAGGCAGCATAGATGTCGAATGCGGCCGCTTTTTTTGCACCGAGCTTTTCCTGGAGCACGCAGCCCAAGCTTGGCAGGATCATGTCGGGCGTCATCGTGGCCACAAGAACAAGGTCAAGTTCGTCCGGACCGAGTCCTGCAGCCTTGAGGGCCTTTTTGCTAGCTTCGTAAGCCAGGTCCGAGGTCGTCTGTCCTTTTTCGGCGATTCTTCGTTCCTTAATGCCGGTGCGTTCGGTGATCCATTGATCGCTGGTATCTACGAGCTTTTCCAGATCGTGATTGGAAATGACTTTTTTTGGTGCATAGGACCCGGTTCCTGTTATCAGTGCGTGGACCATTTGGTTTTGGTAAGCTCCATATTCTTTCCGATGTCATCGCGTATGCGTTTATTGACCTCGCTCATTGCGAGTTCGGTGGCAACACGGATTGCGTTTTTAATAGCTCGAGCGGACGAGCGGCCGTGACTGATGATGCTGATACCGTTTATGCCGATGAGGGGCGCCCCGCCGTATTCCGCGTAATCGACGCGGTGTCTGAGTGAGTTGAAGGCCGGCCGCATCAGCAGATAGCCGAGTTTGTTGATTAAGCTCTTTTCAATGTCCTTGCGGAGAAACGTCCCAATTGCTTCAGCGACAGCCTCGGAGACCTTGAGGACGACATTTCCGATGAAACCATCGCAAACGATCACGTCCGCTTTACCTGACATGACATCGCGTCCTTCGACGTTCCCGATGAAATTCAACGAAGTTTCGGTAAGGAGCTTGAATGCTTCCTTGGTTAATTCGTTACCCTTCGTTTCCTCTTCACCAATGGACAAAAGCCCAACTCGAGGATTCGGATTTTTCAGGAGGTACCTGGCATATACATCACCCATGACCGCGAACTGCAAAAGGTGATTCGGTTTGCAATCAACATTTGCACCCATGTCGAGGATGATGGATGTTCCCGTGATCGTCGGCATGAAAGTGGCTATGGCAGGACGCTCCACGCCTTCAATCCTGCCAAGTACAAAGAGCGACGTCGACATGGCCGCACCGGTATGGCCCGCGCTGATGACTGCGGATGCTTCTCCGTTTTTCACCAATTCATTGGCTACTCGGATAGATGAGTCTTTCTTTCTGCGAAAGACCGTGGCGGGAGAATCATGCATGTCCACCACTTCCGTTGCATTCAGAATTTCAAGAGGGAGTACTTTCGCGGACGGGTACTTGTCGAGTTCTTGCCGGACAAGCTGTTCAATGCCGACAAGGATGATGCCAACTCCCAACTCCTGAGCGGCCAGTACCGAACCCGCAACAATGGCCTGTGGTGCGTTGTCTCCCCCCATCGTATCAACGGCAATCTTCATATAGACTTTCTACAATATAAAAGGCAAAGGAATATACCGAAAAGATAGTATCTCCCTTTGCCTTCAAGCAAGCGTCGTTATATCTGTTGAACAGTTACGATCTCGCGGCCATTGTAGGTGCCGCATGACATGCAGGCATGGTGAGGCTTTTTAACTTCCTGACACTGTGGGCAGGCCGTTAGATTCGGGGCCTTGAGGTGTTTATGAGTGCGCCTCTTGTCCCGTCGTGATTTGGAATGTCTGTGTTTTGGATTTGCCATGATTGTAGAGTGCTCCTTTTTATTTTTTTAGTAAATCTTTTAACGCTGAAAATGCACCGAAGTCTCCCGGTGCATTTCGCTGATGACCACATTCTGTTTTATTTAGGTCCGTCCCACAGACACTGCAAAGTCCTTTACACCCGGGATTATGCAGCGGTACCATGGGAATGGATATCATCAACTGTTCTTTGATGATATCCAAAGGTTCAATTTCATCGCCATCGTAAAACTCCATGTCCATTTCGCCGCTGACAAGTTCATATTCGCCATCGGTGTCAATGGAATTTATCGGTGCAAGGTCGAAATTTAATTCCGTATCAATGTCAAAAGTGAAGCGCTCCAAGCATCGGCTGCATTCCAGTAGGGGCTGGGCCTTTACCTGCCCTGAGATATGCAGAATGCCGCCTTTCATCGGTTTGATGCTGAAAACAGCTGTAAATGAAGTAGATTTTGTCCCAGTATCGAATAGATCGATCGGCTGCCCAAGCTTCAGTGTTAGCCCTTGCGGCGGTATATCATTGATATTGATTACCATTTCTTTTACTCCAAGGGCTGTAAGTGACGAATTATATAGAGAAGCTCCCGATTTGTCAAGAAAAAATAAAAAATGCCGATATCCTTATTGATCAATGTCTCGATTTGTCGAAAGTGAAATACCGCCAAGTCAGGAACCATCAATGTTCCACGTCTGGCAATCTCCAACGAATCGGAAGCCTTTCTTGAATAGATCCCTGCGCGAAACAAGTGCTTTTGACTAGAGCATGCTCGTATCGGCAAAGATTGTTGCCAGCGATGTGTTTGTCTTTATCATTTTGGGAATCCTTGATACAGACCGTAAAGGGCTGTTTCTAAAGTGCATGTCGTATTGATGGGGGGCATGTTCGTGCAATTGCATTATGCTCATGCAGGTTATGTTCCCATGTCTTCTCAACCGCAAGGCATAAAATAGATGCGGTCTAACTGCCGGACGAGGGAAAAAGGGAAAAACCGCACGAGCGGCGAAAGACCTTGACCACACTCGCCGATTAGGCAGAACAGTCTCAACGTGTACCCGGAGAAAATAGCGCGGAGGGAAAAGAATAACACCCGGCAGAAATCAGTTTTTTTCTGTAACATCCCGAATAGCGTTGGCGATGATTCTCACCATGCTCTTCAGATCTTTCAGAGTGACGGAGAGCGGCGGCATCAGCACGATTACATTGCCAAGCGGCCTGATAATAAGGCCCTGCCTGCGGCATTCCAGATTAACTTTGTTGCCAATCTTGTCTTCAACCGGATAAGGTTCTCCTGTAGTCTTGTCTTTCACTAATTCAATCCCGACCATGAACCCTCGTTGTCTCACTTCGCCGACGTGCGAGAACTTTTTAAAAGCCGCCAACTCTTTTGACAGCAATTTGATCTTTGGCTGAAGTTTTGTAAGCGTCTTCTCCTTCTTGAATAGGTCGATGCTAGCAAGAGCGGCGGCGCAGGCCAGGGGGTTACCGGTGTACGTATGGCCATGGAAAAAAGTTTTGGATTCCCGGTATTCGCCAAGGAAGCCTTGGAAAATGTCATCCGTTGTTAACGTTGCGGCAAGTGGGAGATATCCGCCGGTGAGACCCTTCGCTATGCACAGGATATCCGGCGCGACCTCCTCGTGTTCGCAAGCGAACATTTTGCCGGTCCTCCCGAATCCTGTGGCGACCTCGTCCGCGATCATGAGGATACCGTAAGCAGAGCACAGCTCCCGAATCTTCTTCAAATATCCGGGCGGCTGCAGGAGCATGCCTGCGGCGCCCTGTACTAATGGCTCAATGATGAGTGCGGCGGTTTCAGATGCATATTTCTGGATCGTTCTTTCGGCATGGGTAAGGCAGGTTTTGAGGCATCCGTGGCGAGTCTGTATGTGTTTGCAGCGGTAACAGTTAGGAGTTTCGATCTTGCGGGTCTGAAACAGAAGCGGCTTATATATTCTATGGAATAGATCTATGCCTCCAACGCTTACGGATCCGATGGTGTCACCGTGATAAGCCTCGGTGAGGGAAAGGAAACCGGTTTTGTGCTGATATTCTGGACCTTTCTGCTGCCAGTATTGGAATGCGATCTTGAGCGCGATCTCCACGGCCGTCGATCCGCTATCGGAATAAAAGATTTTTGAGAGGCCTTTCGGCGCTATTTTGGAAAGTTTTTCAGCTAGGCGCAATGCAGGGACGTTTGAAAGCCCCAGCAGAGTTGTGTGCCCGATTTTTTTGAGCTGTGCAACGATGGCAGCGTCGATTTCTTTTTTCCCATGTCCATGAACCGTTACCCAGAGCGACGATACCCCATCTAGATATACGCTGCCGTGTATGTCGGTGAGTAAACTTCCTTTCCCGCTTTCGATGATAATCTGCTGTTCCTTATCCCAATCCTGCATCTGAGTGAAGGGATGCCACAGGTACATCTTGTCCAGTTTTTCAAGGTGGTTCCCTGCAGCCTGTCTTTGCATTTTTCGCGGCGTCAAAGAAGAGTCTCCCCTGTTTTTCGTTAAGAACTTCGGTGATTGTTATTATAATGTCCACATGTTTTTTGTCAATCATAAAAAGGGCTTGAAAACACTAGCTTCTTTCTGGTAGAATAGTAAGCTTAAACATTACGGCGCAGGACATTTTTCGCGATATATCCCGCACGGGCGAACCAACCCGCTGATCCCGGAGGTTTTTCAATAGCATGATCAAAAAGAAGAGATTCCTTATTGCTGCTGCATTTTTAATCATGCTTGGCGTGATTGTCGGACTTTTATTGTCATCGCATCTCGATATCGTTTCACCGCTTCGGGCAAAAAGCCAGTTATCGCCCAAAACAGTGGAAATCCTCACGCAGCTGAGCGAAGCACAGTCTGAAGTGGCTGCAGTCGCCACTCCTTCAGTGGTTAATATATCGACAACACGTGTGATTAGGTCGGGAGAAGAAATACCGGGCAATCTCTTTGAAGATCCTTTTTTCAGAAGATTTTTCGGAGATCAATTTTCCAATCCGAATGTTCCCAGAGAATACAAGGAACAGAGTCTGGGGTCCGGGGTCATCGTGACAGAGGACGGCTATATCGTTACGAACAACCATGTGATCGAGAAGGCCCAGGAAATCAAGGTTTTGCTTTTGAACAAGAGGGACTATAAAGCAAAGGTTGTCGGAGTAGATCCTAAAACCGATATCGCTGTCATCAAGATTGACGCCAAGGGATTACCGGCGCTGTCATGGGGGGATTCCAACAAACTCAAAGTGGGAGAGATCGTTTTTGCGATCGGGAACCCATTCGGATTGAACCAGACCGTAACGATGGGCGTGATCAGCGCCGTCGGACGTGCGAATGTAGGCATTGCAGATTACGAAGACTTCATTCAAACTGACGCAGCTATCAATCCTGGAAACTCGGGCGGAGCGCTTATTAATACACATGGCGAGTTGATCGGCATCAATACGGCCATCCTGTCGCGGTCCGGTGGTTACCAGGGAATCGGATTTGCCGTACCGAGCGGCATGGCCCAGCAAGTGATGGACGACTTGGTGAAGTATAAGAAAGTTGTTCGCGGTTGGCTCGGCGTTAGTATCCAAGACATTAACGAAGATCTTGCCGAGGAATTCGGCATTAAGGATCTCCAAGGCGCTTTGGTTAGCGGCGTGATGAAGGGGAGTCCTGCGGAAAAAGCCGGCATTAAGCAGGGAGATGTAATCCTTGACTATGACGCCAAGGTGGTTGAGGATACGGGTCATCTCAGAAATATGGTAGCCCAGACCCCCATCGGCACGACGGTAAAAATCAGGCTACTGCGCCAAAAAAAAGAGTTTGTAGTTGAAGTGAAAATTGCCGAACTGTCGAAGAAAATCGCAAAGGCTTCGACCGGGGAAGAACTCTCTGAACAGGCAAAAGAGGGGGAAAGCAGTGCCTTGAGTGGATTGATCGTGCGCGAACTCACGCCGGAGCTTGCAAGCCATTTCGGCTATGACGAGCATGAAAAAGGCATCATCGTAGTGAAGGTTGATGCTTCCAGTAGCGTTTTCGAAGCTGGAATCCGACCCGGTGATATAATCATCCAGCTCAATCAGAAAAGCATGACGACACTGGAGGCGTACAACAAAGCTGCATCCAGGATCAAAGGGAAAGACAGGATACTGCTTCTTGTACGCAGAAGGGGGCAGGATTTATTCGTCACTATTAAGCCGGAATAGGGAAGTCTGTTGAACGGTTTGCTGATTCGTCGGCTGTCACAGCTTATTCACGTTAGTATACTTTAAGCGTTCAGGAAAGGGGGTGAGAACGATGGGACTGATACTTATAAGGATATTATTTATTTTATTAAGCACTCTGCTCGGTTATTATGTATCCACACAGCTCTATGATCAGGTCAGCAAACTTGAGGGAATGGCGGTGGGATTCAGTGTTGCAGTGTTGATCATCCTTACCGAATTCTTGTTCAGACGAGTCTCATTAAAGGTCATCATTGGCGGCATTCTCGGTTTTATCCTCGGCCTGACAGCTGCAAATCTTATTGCTGCTCCCCTGAAACTCGTACCTCTTGAGCGGAGCATTGTCAATTTCATTCTGTTGCTTATGAACGGTTTTTTTGGATACATCGGCATCACGATCGGCATCAGGGAGGGAGAACGTTTTAATCCTGCGAATATTAAAAAGTTGTTCAAAAGCGGTGCGGAAGAAAATATCAAAATCATGGATACCAGTGTTATCATCGATGGCAGGATTGCCGATGTATGTGAGACTGAATTCCTGGACGGTACGATCATCATTCCCCAATTTATTTTACACGAGCTCCAGCATATCGCTGACTCCTCGGATTCGCTGAAACGGGCCCGGGGACGAAGGGGCCTCGATATTCTGCATCGTATTCAGAAGATGAACCATATGGAAGTCCGTATTACCGAGGAAGACTTTCCGAAAATACGCGAAGTCGACAGCAAGCTGATAGCGCTGGCTAAAAAAGTGGGGGCAAAAGTCGTCACGAACGATTTTAATCTGAACAAAGTTGCAGAACTCCAGGGTGTCAAAGTGCTGAATATCAATGACCTCTCGAATGCGGTTAAGCCGGTTGCGCTTCCCGGCGAGAGTATGCGGGTCTTCGTGCTCAAGGAAGGCAAGGAAGTGGGGCAAGGCGTGGCATACTTGGATGATGGCACAATGATTGTTGTGGAAAACGGGCGGAAGTACATCAACAAAAACATTGATGTTGCAGTTACGAGCGTTCTGCAGACTGCGGCGGGCAGGATGATTTTCACGAAGCTGAAAGAAGACTTTGAACATGACCTACAACCGGCGGAGCGATAATTTAAAGAAGAAGGCAAACAGGATACGATAGATGGCGAATGTGGGAACAGGAGCAGGAAACCTTGCTGCGACTCCGGTTTGTCCCTTTAATCATATTCTTTATCTCAGGAGGTTCAATGTCAGGTCATTCGAAGTGGGCGACAACAAAACACAAAAAAGCCGCTACCGACGCGAAGCGCGGAAAGATATTCACCAAGCTTGCGAAAGAAATTACGGTTGCGGCAAAGCTTGGCGGCGGCGATCCCAGCGGGAACCCCCGTCTCAGAACGGCGATTGCCAAGGCAAAGAGCGTCAGTCTCCCCGCCGAAAATATCAAGCGCGCTATCCAGAAGGGCACGGGTGAACTGCCGGGCGTATCCTACGAGGAGATTATTTACGAGGGTTACGGGCCGGGAGGGGTAGCGGTCATCATCGAAGTTATGACTGACAACCGGAACAGGACGGTATCGGAAATTCGCAATATTTTCAGCAAAGCCGGCGGCAACATGGGGGAGGCAGGCTGTGTTTCCTGGATGTTTCACAAAAAAGGGTATATTGTAGTAAGCAGATCCAAGGCCGATGAGGATAAACTCATGTCACTGGCACTTGACGCAGGCGCCGAGGACATGCAGACAGAGGACGATAATTTTTCGATTACGACGGCACTGAATGATTTCGAGCAAGTGAAGAAGGCGCTCGAGGACGCGGGGGTGGCTCTCGATGTAGCTGAAACCACCATGATCCCGCAAACCTACGTGAAACTCGACGGTAAGGAAGCGCAACAGATGCTGCGTCTCGTTGAAACACTGGAAGACAATGACGATGTACAGAACGTGTACGCCAACTTTGATATTCCCGAGGAAATCATGAACGCCGAGTGACGGGTTGTTTCCAGCTGTTCGTGATGAATGAACTCTGTAAAATCAGCTGATCGCGAATAGATTGCGCATCTGGTTCTGGCGAGGGAGGAGTTATGAGGGTACTAGGCATTGACCCGGGGACGCTGACAAGCGGGTATGGGATCGTAGCTGAAGAAGACCACAAGCTTTTTCATGTCGCCTCAGGCGGCATCAGTCCCTCTGTTAAACAGCCATTTCCGAAGCGGCTCAAAAAGATTTATGAGGAACTCGAGAAGATTATCGAAAAGTACAGGCCCAATGTCGTCGTGGTGGAAGACCTCTTTGTGTCGAAAAACATCAAATCGGCCCTCAAACTCGGCCACGCCAGGGGAGTCGCAATTCTTGCGGCAATGAACGCAGGGCTTCCAGTATTTGAATATGCCCCTCTGGAAGTGAAACAAGCTGTCGTGGGGTACGGAATGGCGGGTAAAAAACAGGTGCAATTAATGGTAAAAAACCTACTGGACCTTCAGAAAGTTCCCCATCCTGCCGATGCAGCCGATGCCCTTGCCGCGGCGATCTGTCATATTCATTCATCACGGCTCCGAGAGATTCTCAAGTCTCCCTCGTCCCTGCGCCAGCCAGGAAGAGAAGTCGGCGTGGCGAGAGTCCGTAGGTCACAGGCAGGATAAGATGATCGCCTTACTTACAGGGAGGCTCAGGCGTAAGGCCGTCGATCACCTTATTATCGATGTGTCCGGTGTGGGTTATCAGGTGCAGACGCCCTTATCCACCTATTACAAACTTCCGGATAGCGGAGAGGAAGTCACTCTTCATATTCACACGCATGTCCGCGAAGATACTCTGTCACTATACGGTTTTCTGGGGGAAGAGGAAAAGGATTTGTTCCTGCTGCTGATGGGAGTTTCAGGAATCGGTCCCCGCCTCGCCCTCGGCATGCTGTCTAGCCTGTCTGTCACGGATATCGCTCAAGCCATACAAGCTTCCGATGATTCAAAACTCTGTAGCATCCCCGGTATAGGGAAGAAGACCGCCGCCCGACTAATTCTTGAACTGAAGGACAGGATGATACAGCTGTCTGTCACTGCTTCGACATCGGACCACAGGGCCGCAACAACAGACCATAGAGAAGATGCACTTTCGGCACTCATGAACTTGGGATACAAAAAACAGCATGCGGAAGAAGCATTGAAGAAAGTGCTTCACGTTCAACCCGGCCTTACAATCGAGGCCCTAATCAGGGAAGGGCTTGCCGTTCTGATGAGGTGCTGAGAACCCCCCCAAGGGGCATGATGACCACCGCTATGTCATATAGACGTTTTTGAGGGTGAAATTGCAGGAGAGAATCATAGAGCCGGAACAAAACGATGACGATGTTCAACTCGACAGGAGTCTGAGACCCCTTCACTTTGACGACTTTGTCGGTCAGGAACGGATCAAGGACAATCTGCATGTATATATCGAAGCGGCAAAGGGTAGAAGAGAGGCGTTGGATCATGTGCTTTTCTGCGGGCCGCCGGGGTTGGGAAAGACGACGTTAGCGAACATTATCGCGCATGAACTGGGCGTTAATATAAAAACTACGTCCGGCCCCGTACTCGAGCGCGCCGGCGACCTTGCCGCTATCCTCACGAATCTCCAGGAGCGCGATGTTTTATTCATCGATGAAATCCACCGGCTTAACCGAATTGTCGAGGAAATTCTCTATCCCGCTATGGAGGATTTCCAGCTGGACATCATTATCGGACAGGGACCAGGTGCCCGTTCGATAAAGCTTGAACTCCCGCAATTTACTCTTGTCGGTGCCACGACACGTACGGGTTTGCTTACGTCCCCGCTCCGGGACCGCTTCGGCGTCATTGACCGGCTCGGTTTTTATGACACAGATGAACTCAGGAAAATCGTCCAGCGATCTGCAGGGCTACTTCAGACCACGATTGATTCCCCCGCCGCCCTGGAAATTGCACGTCGCTCCCGGGGCACCCCCCGTATCGCCAATCGGTTGCTCCGGAGAGTTAGAGATTTTGCCCAAATCCAGGGCGATGGGACTGTTACTCCTGAGATTGTTGCAAGCTCCATGAAAAGGCTCGAAGTCGATGAGAAGGGCTTTGACCACATGGATCGGAAACTTCTGCTCTCAATTATTGACAAATTCGATGGCGGACCGGTAGGGCTTGAAACGCTCGCTGCGGCACTCAACGAGGAAAAGGACACCATCGAGGATGTTTATGAGCCGTTCCTGATCCAGGAAGGTTTCCTTGACAGGACGCCTCGGGGCAGGCAGGCCACGCGTCTTGCCTATGAGCATTTCGGCAGAAAAAGGCAGGCATCGACGCAGGGGAAATTGTTGTAAATAAGGCTCAATGAGACGCCGCTCAACTCCTCGTCATGCTCGGTTTTTCCGAAGTTTCTCGCACTAGTTGCAATACTCAAGGCTGGATTGGGTCAGCCGGAGCCACCACTCGGAGGCATATTCATGAATGTCTTGCTCCATATCTGTTGTGCCCCCTGCGCGCTCTATCCCTACTTTCGGCTGAAGGAAGAAAGAATGGAGCCAACAGGCTACTTTTACAATCCCAACATCCATCCTTATCAGGAATATCGCAGAAGGCTCGATACAGTCAAGGAATTTGCCGCACGGGTTGGTCTGGATGTGATGTACCGGGATGGATATGAACTTGATCCCTTCCTGCTCCGCGTTGCCGGCAAAGGGGCTCTTCGGTGTGAGCAGTGCTACCGGATGAGATTGGACGCAGCAGGAGCGGCTGCCCGGGAAAAAGGATTTAGGATTTTCACGACCTCTCTCCTTTATAGTAAGTACCAGAAACATGATCTGATTACGGGGGTAGCGAAAGAAATGGGTGCAGAGCACGGTGTGGAATTTTATTATGAGGACTTTCGCCGAGGCTGGCGAGAAGGAGTTGTTGAATCAAAAGCCATGGGTCTGTACCGCCAACAATACTGCGGATGTATATACAGCGAACATGACCGGTATAGAAAAGTAGCGGACTAGGTTTGATCCCGGGCATAAGGGCTTTCGATTGTTATGCTGGCGAAAATAATTCTTTTACAGCATCTTCAGACGGCAGCCCGGAGCGTATACCGAGCTTGGCAGAATTTCGCAAACAGGGAAACGGATTGCTGCTCGTTGTCAGCGACTGGACACTGAAAATTACCTCCGAAGAGCACTAGTATCCGAGATTTTGCCTGCTAGGAATACGAGGTACTGATTGCGCGGCGGTCGCCGCGAGAACTTACACTTTGTGACAGAAGAGATTAGCGGGTTGTCGGCACAAACAGTTGTAGCCGACGTGAATCGTTAGGCTTATATATGCACCCAGAGGGGCCTTCGCAAGCGAATTAGGCGATAAAGGACCCCAGTATCGTTTTCGAATTGGAAATTGACGAGAGCGAAGTCGAATTTTAATGAAGAGGATTGGGTCAAGGTGTTAGGTGTCGGTCTGTGCTAATTGTTAGCCGATGTAATAGCGAAGAGGGGTGGATTAATATACCATTCATTTGCACCACGACTCGGGGAAAAAAGACACCTTCAGTTGCAGTGATGTTTGTTACGGGTTTTTCCTGGGTCGCCAGATCATTTCTCTTGACTCGAACAGGCCACGCGGATAATATTATACGATGCGCAGAGTTAATTCCGTTGTTCGTAAGATCAGCGTGAATGTCGGCATCGACGTATTTCAAGGAGCAAGTATGGCACGTATGAAAAAGAAATCAAAACAACCGTCAAAACCAACATCAGCTGCCGCCGTGGCTGCAACGACAACAACGATAAGAAGAAGCGATACTTTTCTGGTTGTCATCCTGTCCTTGTCGCTACTGATTGCCGGAGCCTTGACTGTTGCATCATATGTAAGGAACAGCATCTACCGGACCCAAGTTGCCCTGTGGCGCGACATAGTGAAACGTTCGCCTGACAAGCGAAGGGCTCATGAGAACTTAGGACAGGCGTTGTCCACTGCCGGATCGATTGCGGGGAATCCGAAGGAAGCGATGGAACTCTACCAGGAGGCTCTGAAGCAGTTTGGGATGGTCCTGGCGCTCAAGGACGATGGCAGTGTGCCGATGCGGGACCTGTACCGCGAGACCGGCGTGGTCTATTTCCGCATGGGGATGTATAATGATGCGATTATTGCTTGGCAGACCGGGTTGCGGTACGCGCCTAACGATCCAAGCCTTTCAAACAATCTGTCGATTGTGCTTATGCAGAACGGAAGATACGATGAGGCCGCCGCGCAGGCTCAAACGGCTCTTGCTATGGATCCCCGGATGCCGCAGGCCCTTAATACCATGGGCCAGGTGTATATGGCCAAACAAAATTTCAACAAGGCAGTCGAGTATTTTGAAAAGGCGCTTCAAAGCGAGCCGGATGTGCCTGCTCGGTATTGGAATGTTGCGCTCGCCCTGTCGCAGGCGAAGAAATACGATATCGCACTGCAATACGCGAACAAGTACGCCTCCATGGAGTCCGACCCCCAAGGTCGTAAACGCGCTGCAGAATTCATAGGTTATCTGCAGACTGCCATGAGACATTGACCTCATGCATGAAAAAAAACGATCGGGAATTGAACTGTACTCCGGGATGGCTCGTAACCGCGAAATTAAAAAATTGTAGCTGATGATGAAACAGATGAAATACCCGCCACTAAGCCGAATTCACGGTCACAGAAGGTAGCAAACTGCAGGTGATCCCGAAGCCCGTCTTATGTCCTTCTCCTGCGTGCATTACTTTGGTTAGTTCCTGCCATCGTGCTACTTCAACGCATTCAATGCTTTTTCAATTCTATTTATCCCTTTTTGAATATTCTCCATGGATGTCGCATAGGAAAGACGGATGTACGCATCGGCGCCGAAGGCGTCCCCTGATACAAGCGCTACCTGAGCATCGTCGAGAAAATAGGCGGCTAGGTCGGCCGAGTTCTGTATACATTTGCCCTTGGCACTTTTCCCGTAGAAGGACGAGACACGTGGGAAGGCGTAAAATGCACCTACCGGCATAAGACAGGAAACTCCCGCCATATCATTCAGCCGGGCCACCATGTATTTTCTTCTTTTGTCAAACTCTGCATTCATAGCCCCGATGAAATTCTGGGGTCCGCGGAGGGCTTCCACTGCTGCTTTCTGAGATATAGACGTGGGGTTTGATGTGCTCTGGCTCTGGATGTTGGTCATGGCGGTTATTACGTCCCGAGGGCCTGCCGAATAGCCGATACGCCAGCCGGTCATCGCATGAGACTTGGATACGCCGTTCACTACAATAGTCAGGTTTTTTATCTCCGGGCTGAGCGAAGCAATGCTCGTGTGCGTGAATTCGTCATAAATCAGTTTCTCATAGATTTCGTCGGAAATAATATAAATATTGTGTTTGATGGCCACAGCGGCGATGTCCTCAAGCGTTTTTTTGTCATATGCAAGGCCGGTGGGATTCGAAGGGCTGTTCAGGATCACCGCTTTGGTCTTTCCAGTGATGGCTTTTCCAAGCTTCTGCGCCGATAGCTTGAATCCCTCTTCTTCCGTCGTTTCCACGATTACCGGAATAGCATCGTTCAACAGCACCTGGTCGGGATAGGAAACCCAGTAGGGCGCGGGTATGATGACCTCGTCGCCAGGGTTGAATAAGGCCTCAGCTATATTGTAGAGACTATGCTTCGCGCCGCAGGAGATCAGAACTTGCGTTTTTTCATACTGGAGTCCGTTGTCGTTCCTGAATTTATCTATGACGGCTTCTTTTAACTCGTCTGTACCGCCAGCCGGAGTATATTTGGTGAATCCCGATTGAATCGCCTTGATGGCCGCCTGCTTTACATTTTCCGGTGTGTCGAAATCTGGTTCACCGACGCCGAAATCCACCACATCGATCCCCTGGGCCTTCATCGTTTTTGCTTTTGCTGCGGTCGCCAGGGTGGGGGAAGGTTTAATGACCTGTGCCCGTTTTGCAATTCCCATTTTTCTTTAAAACCCTTTCTTATTATGAAGTCAATGCGCGTGATTTTATTAACACAGACGTAGCGTAAAGTCAACGGCTTTCTTGGCCGAAACGTGGTTGTCCCGAAAGCCAGCCTTGAACGGGGGTCTCTGCGCGAGTACGGGTGAATTTATGAATAGAAACGTCTCCGACTTGGTACGCTTGGGTTGCAATGTGATGGAAAGTATGATACTATTTTTTCATTCAGGAGGCTTCATGTTTGGTTTTTTTCTGCGCTGGGCCATTAATCTGCTGGCTATGGTGATCGCCGGATCAATAATCTCAGGTATCAGGATTCAGAGCATTGGGATAGGAATTATCGCCGCCGGAATTTTCGGCGTCGTGAACGCCGTTATAAGGCCGGTGGTTCTCATTCTTACGCTCCCGATCAATCTTCTTACCCTTGGTTTGTTTACCCTGGTGATTAACGCTGCGATGCTTGAGCTTGTGTCTGATGTTGTACCGGGGTTCACGATCGAATCGTTTCGGGCAGCTTTTCTCGGCGCTTTGCTGATCAGTCTTATCAGCTGGCTGGTGAATATATTTGTCAGCGGCGACGGAACTTTTGTTTTCATTAAGCGGGTGCATAAAGATGATGACCGCCGGACGAGACGATGAAATGCATGGCATGAACGCTTGGAGTAATGAGGTATGACGCATATGTGTTTACCGGGTGGGTCCCGCCAGGATGAGCATAGAACTGAAACGGGATGATCCAGCTTCACGGGGCAGTAAGAGCATCCATGTTGGTTGTCATGAGTCTGGATATCCTTTCGATAGACCATAATACCAGGTTGTCCGTTGTCGCCGGCATGCTCTCGGGGCCGGCGCTCGGTTTTATCGCTGTGGATGAAACGAATCTTTAACTTGCGATCATGGGGCATGGCGGGGTGATGGCGATAGGACTCAATACTTTGCTTTTCGGCGCGGAAGCACATCCTCGGATATTCCCTATTTTTGTATTTTCCGATAAGACTGTCGGTTTTCTGGAGTGCCAGTATCGCTACAGTGCTGATTCTGTTCATTACGGACCGGCGTTCTTCTCGGAATGTCTTTGATCAGATCCTTTCCACCATTGTCTGGAAAAGATATTTCATTTGCACCGCGGAACTACGGGTATGGGAAAGAAAAACGAACATAATGATCGAGCATAATTTGGCGAAACTCGGAGTTCGACCGTTTCGTGACACAACTTGTCTTTAACTTTTTGGTGGAGAAAAACGGCAAGCCGGCCCGTGTCGGCGTTCTGTTCGTGCGGATGGAACTACTGATTCCGGATGAATCATACAAGGGTCTTGCTATCTGCTCCTGGACGAATTCATTATCCTCATTAATGCGTATAACCGGGACGGCATGGCCATTATTAAGTTAACCAACAACCTGAACCTCGTGCTGCATTCCACCTCTGTGTCTATGCTCTGTCCGGGGGCACAGGTTAATTGCTTCCCCTTGGAACATATTCATGCAAGCCGATGCATTGAAGCCGTCTAATATTGATCCATCGGTGCTCAAGGAATTATTTTAAACTGAGGAAGTGCGGCATTGCCGTGGATGTTCCTAATACAGGTAAAACAGGCCGTGAATCACTTGGCTCGGCTTGTATACAACTGAATTGCCGGTATGCCGAACTCGGCTCGGAAAAGGAGGCAACATGCCGCAGGGCGGTCTTGGACAACGACAGCGAGTTATTATTCCACTTTTTGCGCTCTTATTCGCCGCCATGATCTGCATAGGTGTCGCTGCAGGATATTTTATTTTCAAGGGTGAGCGGATGGGTGTCATCCTCTCCTTCGTTCTTCTGTTATTGAGTCCGGCGGTCGCCTATCTGCTGTATAAAAAGACCATTTTCCCTTCTTATCGCAGCTTGGAGGACGCAAACCTTGAACTTCATTTAAAGCAGGAAGAACTCCTGGATGTCAAAGATGACCTGTTTATAAAGTTTCTGGGCATGTATGACGTCAACTTTGCAGCGAATTCTCCGAAATTATTCTCAGAGCGTTTGAAGGATGTAGCTGATATCACCGCGAGGGTCATGGAAGCCGATGCCTGCTTTGTTTTTCTCTATGACCGGACGAAAGACGACCTTGTTTTTTCGGCCTCCAACGGTATTCAGGAAGGCGCAATAGGGAAGGTTCGCATCCCTCTTGGTGAAGGTGTAGAGGGATGGGTTGGAAGACGGCTCGAGCCGCTCACATTAAGGGATTATAGAGCCGATTCGCGGTTCCGGGAGATCGCCGGTCTTTCGCTTATCGGGTATGTATCAGTCTATTGTCTTCCTCTTTATGTATATTCAAACGGAGTTCTTGTGGGCGTCATGGAGGTGTTTTACGGGAAGGCGAAGACATATTCAGACGAAGAGATTAATTTCTTCACGTCGTTGTCCGGGATCCTTTCAACGACGATTCAAAACGAACAGATGCAGTCTGAACTGCGGAAGATGAATATTGAACTCGAACAGTGGGTCACCGAAAAAATCGAGGAACTCCGCGCATCGGAGGAGCGTTACCGAGTCCTGGTGGAGAATGCCTGCCAGTCGATCTTCCTTCTTGCCACGAATGGAGATATCCTCTTCGCAAATGATCAGGCAGAGAAACTGACCAAATATGCGAAGTATGATCTCCTGCACAAAAACTTCTTTGAGCTTTTTGTTGTCGGCCCTAAAAATCCGAGGGAAATCCTGTCAGATGTTACCAAGGGGCAGCAGACAGTGATGCAGGGAGAACTCAGCCGCGCCGATGGCAGTGTCGTTCCCGTAGAGGTGAGCGGCGTGGAGCTCTCTCTCATGGGGAAGCGATTTGTTCAGGCTGTTGTTCAAGATGTCTCCACTCAGGTGCGTCTTGAACAGCTTCTCCTCAGAAAAGAACAGGAATTGGCCGAACTGAAGGCACGGCTAAACACCGGCGGGTAATACCTCTAACCTTCCTTTCTCCGCGTGTTTTTTATCTTTACAGAAATTGGAACATATGGTATAAATTATGCATGTGGCGGTCTGCGGTTGCCATATGCTTGTATGACTATGAAAGTGAACAGAACACTAATCCAACTTTTTCTGATGTTTCTGATTGTCGGTGCCAGTGTTTATGGCGGTTATCTGCTTATACGGGAAACAAGTGAAAGTAATATACCGTCCGTGTTGCAACCATCGGTCTCCGGTGTGCTGCGTCCGCTGATGAGCATGGAGGGATTCAGATTTGCTCAATCGGAAAACGGGGTTATTTCCTGGCGGATGAATGCAAGGAATGCCGTGCTTTTTGATAACAAGGAAGCTAAACTTAATGATGTGGAAATTGACTTCAAGAATCCCGACGGCAAAGAAGCGACTCTTTTCGGCGACACCGGGAATATGGACACAACGAGCGGAAATGCATCCGTCCATCGTATATCGCAGGACGTCAGGATTGCTACGGCTGATGGTTATCTTCTGACCACCAGTTCGCTTTTCTGGAAAGCCGGGGAACGGCTCGTCTCGACCCCCGACCCGTTTAAATTGCTGGGAAGCAAGATATACCTCGAGGGTGTGGGCATAACGGCGAATGTCGATTTGCATACCTTTGTGGTGGAAGACAATGTCAAAACCATACTGCAGAAATAGTCTGTTTATACTGGTTGCAGTCGTACTTATGGCCGCAGCGTCTCCGTCCCAAGGTACAAAGCCGGAGAAAGCAGCGGAGGAACCTATAGTAATAACCTCGAACCGCATGGAAGCAGAGCAACTCGGGGATAAGGTGACGTTCACTGGGAATGTGCTGCTCAAAAAAGAAAAGATGACGCTGCAGTCCGATTCTATGATCGTGTACTATGATACAAGTTCAAAGAATATTAAGGAGATAGATGCCTTCGGCAATGTCATCGTGCGGAAGGATGGTAGGATTGCGCTCGCGAAGGAAGCCTTCTATTACACAGGTGAAGAGAAAATCGTCCTAACCGGCGATGCGCGGATTATCGAGAACGATAATGAACTCGGCGGTAAAAAAATTACCTTGTTCTTGAAAGACGACCACAGCATCGTTGAGGGCGGTACGGTGTTGTTCTATCAGGACAAAACGGATAACAAAATGGAAAGACTGGAACAGGGGAATAAGCAGAAGTAAAAAAAAGGATCGCATGCAGGCGCTTGAAGCGAAACGGCTAGAAAAGAGCTACCGCGGTAAAAAAATTGTACGTGGAGTAAGTCTACAGGTAAGGCAGGGGGAGGTCGTTGGACTTCTCGGACCGAACGGAGCAGGCAAGACTACGACATTTTATATGGTTGTCGGACTTGTGAGACCGGACCAAGGCAGGGTTCTTCTCGAAGGTACGGACATCACGAAAATGCCGATGTATCTGCGCGCGAAAAACGGCATAGGTTACCTGCCGCAGGAGCCCTCCGTTTTTAGAAAACTGACTGTGGCCCAGAACCTTATGGCCGTTCTTGAGACCATGAGCCTCTCATCGGCCGAGAGAAAAGAGCGCAGGGACGGGTTGCTCGAGGAACTGGGGATAGCTCATCTGGCTGACAGCATGGCGTATACGCTGTCGGGAGGGGAACGTAGACGGGTTGAAATAGCACGGGCGCTTACGCTGTCTCCGAAATTCATTCTTCTCGATGAGCCGTTTGCGGGCATCGATCCGCTCGCCGTGCAAGACATACAGGGTATCATCTCCTTTCTCAAGGGAAAAGGGATTGGTATTTTAATCACCGACCACAATGTTCGCGAGACCCTCGCTATTACCGACCGTGCGTATATCATCAACGAAGGGAAGATCATTGAAGCAGGGACTTCGGCAGAAATCACGGCGAGCCCACGAGTACGGGAATTTTATTTGGGTGAAACTTTTCAATTATAATAAAGAAGAGAGAGGCGCAGTCAGGAACCAGGAGCCGGAAGCGGTGAGTTTGCTAAAAGGCGTTATGCCTTTCTTCCGATTTCTGACAACTGGCCCCCTAAATTCGGTTTAATTATGGAAGCCCGGCTTGAACTAAAACTTTCTCAGAAACTTATCATGACGCCTCAACTGCAGCAGGCGATTAAGTTGCTCCAACTGTCGCGGCTTGAGCTGGTGCAGTCTGTCTCCCAAGAGCTTATAGAAAACCCCGTTCTTGAGGAAGTTACTCCGGAAACTGCTGAAGATTCGTCGGAAGGTGATGAAGTCTCGGCCCCTGAAACGTCGCAGACTATGGAATCCGTTGCGGAGGCTCCGCCTGAGCAGGAACGGGCGGAAGAACTAAAGAGCGATCTTGCACTTGGCCCCGAATGGGATGAGTATCTGAACGAACTTGGGGATGGCCGGGATTACGGGAATGCCGAAGCTGATGATAAGGAACTTCCGTCCTACGATCAAACGCTGACCAGGCTCCCGTCGCTGAGCGACCATCTGATGTGGCAGCTTCACCTATCGACATCGGACGCTGGCATCGTGAAGGCGGGAGAGTGGATAATCGGGAACATGGATGATGACGGGTATCTCCGCGCTACACTCGAGGAACTCTCGCAGCAATCAGACATGCCCATCGCTATCATGGAACGGGCGCATGACCTTATCCGAGGTTTCGACCCCTCCGGTGTAGGGGCGCGCGATCTCCGGGAGTGTTTGTTGATTCAAGCAAAGCAGCTGGATCTGCAGGGGACGCTCGTTGAAAAGATCATTGAAGCGCATCTTCCCGATCTGGAAAAGAGAAAATACGCGAACATCGCAAAAACCCTGAACGTTACTCCACAGGAAGTAATGGAGGCATCACACGTAATCATCCATGAGCTAGAGCCGAAACCGGGCCGGCCCTTCCTTGCAGCCGATACGAATTACGTAGTGCCCGATGTTTATGTAATAAAGATAGAAGACCGATATGTAGTGCAGCTCAATGAGGAAGGACTCCCGAGGGTGCGGATCAATTCATACTACCGGAAACTGCTGCACTCCAGGGAAACGGTCGACAAGGTAACCAAGGAATACGTGGAGGAACGCCTCCGCTCGGCGCAATGGCTTATCAAGGGAATGGAGCAGAGGAACAAAACGATTTACCGGGTTGCCGAAAGCATTGTGAAATTTCAGCGGGACTTTCTGGACAATGGTATTTCTCATCTGAAGCCGATGGTTCTCAAGGACGTGGCGGCGGACATCAGCATGCACGAGTCGACGATAAGCCGCGTCACCACAAACAAGTACATGCACACCCCCCAGGGTATTTCCCCGATGAAATACTTTTTCACGACAGGATTCATGGCCGGGACGGGCACCGAGGTTTCTTCGCTAACCGTCAAAGACGCTATTCAGAAAATGATCCAGGAAGAAGACCCGTCCTCACCCTTGAAAGACCAGCAGATTGTCGATGCATTAAAAACCCGGGATGTAGATATTGCGCGCCGAACCGTAGCCAAGTACCGTGAGGAGCTGAGGATTCCACCGACCAGTGTGAGAAAAAGGACCGGATGAGGTTGGTGCGCATCTGCAACAAGGATGCCGACCTCAGGGAATCCTGGACAGGAGGGCTGGGACCGTATTCTATATCCGCACAATCATGAAGGTTGCAAATCGCTATAGCCTGAAGGAGGAACAGAGGATCTTTATATGCGCTTTGCTTCAGGCAGAACTTTACCCCGTTTAAAAAGGAATCATTTTTGCAAATATTTATGATCTGAGAGCAAGGAGGCTCCCATGCAGGTAAGTGTTATCGGAAGGCACATTGAGGTCACAGAAGCGCTCAAGCTGTATGCTACGGAAAAATTCAACCGCTTGGGAAAATATCTTCCGAAGGCGCTGGATGTGGTAATTACCCTTTCAGTCGTAAAAAAAGTTCACCACATCGCGGAGGCGGTTATTAAATCGAATGGTGTGCTGATCCAGGCGTCTGAAGAAACCGAGGAGATGTATTCAGCTATCGATCTGTTAATCGAGAAGATCGAAAGGCGCGTCAGACGGTACAAGGAAAAGCTGGTTGACCATAAACATCATGGTGGCAGAACCGAGGTTTCGGAGGGTTTGTCGTCCCATGCAGACGATCGCATACCCCAAATCATCAAAACCAAACGCTTTGACCTCAAACCCATGCTGCCGGAGGAAGCGGTGATGCAGATGGAACTTTTGGACAAGGATTTTTTTATTTTTGCCAATGCTGGTAGCGGCCAGGTAAATGTTATTTATAAGAGAAGAGACGGCAACGTAGGACTCATTGAGCCCGCTAGATAGCAGGACGGACGCATCGAGATGGCCACAATTAAGGATCTTTTGCAAGACGACCTGATCATTGAAGACATTGCAGCGACTGATAAAAATGGGGTGCTTCGAGAGTTCGCACGGCTGCTGAGGGTAAAAGGAAAAATTGAGGATGAAGAGGTTCTTGTCCGTGTACTAACGGAACGGGAGGCTTTTGGCAGCACGGGCATCGGTGACGGCGTGGCCATCCCACATGGTAAACTGGGCAATGTTCCGGGCATAATTGTTGCCTTCGGCAGGTCAAAGCGGGGGGTGGAGTATCAGTCGCTAGATGCAAAACCCGTTTTTCTCTTTTTCCTTCTCGTAACACCTGATGACAAACCCGGGGACCATTTAATGACCCTTGCGCGGATAACCAGAATTCTCAAAAACACCGCGCTGCGGACCAGCCTGAGGCGGGCTTCCGGGCGGCGAGAGATGCGGATACTCTTATTTGAAGAAGACAGTAAATATTTTCAACCCGTAACGCAAAGATGATTGTTACCGTTGGAAATCTAGCCGGGGTCGCTAAGGTTATTGTGGGACACTCAGGTCTTGGGCGACGCATCCTCTCGCCACAGGTAATTTCGCTTGATTTGGGCTCACTAACGGCGGATCGCGCGAAAATATCGTGTGTACTGCATATCCGACCTAGTCAGTCAAACTATCTTTGCTCACTCCCTCTCAAAGACCGCACCGGCGTCGTCCGCGCCCTTATAAAACTGAGGCCTGCTTGCCTGCTGCTGACAGGTGGGAAGATCTGTCAGGAACTGCTCGCCAGGGCGGAAGCGGCCCGTATCCCTGTTCTGAAGACCACAAAACTGACGCAATTGACGCGGCTGCTTGCAGATCAGCTGGAAGCGCACATCAGCATGCACGGCGTCTTGGTTCAGATCTTCAGTCTTGGCACGTTGATCATCGGCGAAAGCGCCATCGGCAAAAGCGAAGCCGCTCTCGATCTCGTATTGCGTGGTCATAAACTGATAGCTGACGATGTGGTCATCATCGAGAAGACCGATGATGAAATCAGCGGGAAACCGACCGAGATGGGGGCGGACCTACTGCAGATCCGAGGGCTGGGAATCATCGATGTCCGGGCTCTTTATGGAGAGTCCGCTACCCTGAGTTCTTCGCGGATCGGGCTGGTGGTAGAGCTGGAAGAGTGGGGAAAAGGTCATCAGTACAGCCTGGTAGGCCTGCGTGAGCGTCGGTATCGCTTGCTCGGTGTCAATCTGCCCTACCTTAAGCTTCCGGTCAAACCTGGGCGGAACATGGCCACACTCATCGAAGTGGCCGCTAGGAATCAGATGCTGAAGAACCGCGGGATATTTACCGCAAAGGATTTGAATAAGCGGCTTCTCAAGAGGCTTTCAGGATGAAAAAACCGCACATGATTGTCGTGACCGGACTCTCAGGTTCAGGTAGGAGTGCCGCACTTAAAGCCTTCGAGGATATTGGCTTTTATTGCGTCGATAATCTTCCTCTTATGCTGCTTCCCGCGTTTGTGGATTTTGCCTTTCAATCGGAACAGGCGTCCCGGTCCGCAATCGGTATCGATGTCAGGGAAAGGGGATTTCTTGAACGGTTTCCCGCTCTCTATGGGCAATTAAAGTCCCGCAGTCAGGGCATCGCCATCGAACTTCTATTCTTAGACGCATCGGACCAGACAATTGTTCGGAGGTTCAGCGAAACCCGGCGGCCCCATCCGCTTGCTCGCGGAGCAACTCCTCTTCTTGACGGCATCAGAGAAGAACGGGCGGAACTCGGTGCTGTCCGGAAACTTGCCGACCGGATCATTGAAACATCAGACTACACAGTGCATGATCTGAGACAGACGATAGAACGCCAATACTCCGCTGACGACGCCGGTAGGCCTATGGTGATTACTCTTGTTACGTTCGGCTATAAATATGGCGTTCCCTATGATCTTGATCTACTCTTCGATTTGCGTTTTTTGCCGAACCCGCATTTCGTCCCTCACCTGCGGCCTTTAACGGGAGAGGATGCAAGCGTTAGGGAGTATATTATGGAGCGTTCTGATTCCCTCGAATTTCTCGTGCGATTGCAGGAATTTCTCGAATATCTTCTCCCTCGCTATAGAAGCGAAGGCAAGAGCTATCTAACAATCGGGTTCGGTTGCACCGGCGGGCGACACCGATCTGTGGGATTCGCGTTGCTGGTTGCTGACCGTCTTAGACATAGCGGGTACGAAGTAAACATCAAACATCGGGACATAGGGATCTAAAGAGCCTTGAGAGTCTTGTGAGTTTGGTGGATTTACGGAGTTCATAACGTCTGAAGAAAAGCATCTGCGTTCGTGTCACCTAATAGACACTAAAGATCCTGTTGACCCCTTGTACTGCATAGACTCCATATACACAATGAACTCGAAGAACTCTTCAGAATTTAAAAGGAGATGCGGAAATGATTGGACTGGTGGTAGTATGTCATGAGGATATGGGCTCTGAACTGGTCAAAGCCGCAGAAATGATTGTCGGAAAGATAGATGCCGTGGCGTCAATCAGTGTAAAAGAGGACAGTGCTCCGGAAGCGCTCAGGGATCAGATCCAAGCCGCCATTAAGAAGGTAGACCGGAAAAATGGCATCATGCTGCTCACTGATATGTTCGGTGGCACGCCGTCCAACATCGCTCTTGCCTTCCTTGGAGAGACCATAGAAGTTGTAACCGGCGTCAACTTGTCCATGCTGATAAAGTTTGCGAACCACCGTGACGAAAAACCTCTTCCGGAACTCGCTAAACTTATTCAGGAGGCTGCACAGAAGAGTATCGTGATTGCGAGTCAGATGCTGAAAGGGAAAAAATAAAACCGGAAATGATTGTTTTTATACGCATAGACGACCGCCTTATTCACGGGCAGGTTGTGGAGGGTTGGGTGAACTATCTGAAGGCATCTTGCCTCCTTGTTGCCGACGATGCCGTCGCTTCAAACACGCTTCAGCGTTCTATCATGGAATTGGCGGTCCCGCAAGGGCTGAAGGTGATGATTGGCCCGGTGGAGGAAATTTGCAGGCGGCTGCGGACCCCGGAGCTGGATGCCGAACGGATCATGCTGCTGTTCTCCAACCCCGCCGACGTTCTCCGTGCGATCAAGGCGGGGATGGAGTGCCGCTCCCTGAACGTCGGCGGATTGCACTTCATCCCGGGCAAGCGCAAGCTTATGGATGTACTTGCGGTGAATGAAGAGGACTTGGATGCACTCAGAGAGATCGTCGGTAAAGGGATTAAAATCGATATTCAGACAGTGCCCACTCAACGTCCGATTCCACTCAGGAAAATTCTTGATGCCTGCGCGATAAAGAAATAAGTAAGTACAACTTGCAATTCCCCGTGGTTTGCTGCAGGGTCACCGCATAGAGGGAAGAGTTTGAGAAACCGCCGGCTTCTCATAAGATAATCATCTTCCTTTTTATAGATACCCCGCAACTTGTTGCAGGAGGTTCATTGAGCAGAGTTTGGAGTAAGGAGTACTGAAGGGGTTTGAAGGGGTATTTCGATGGCGGCGTTTAATATGCATACTGTTCTGGCAGTTCTCGGGATTGCGTTCGTCGGCGGGGCCATTGGACTCGACCGGACCGCAGCTGGCCAGTTTATGATTTCCCAGCCCATCGTTGCCGGTCCCCTTACGGGGTGGATGCTTGGAGAACCCACAGCGGGGATTATTGTTGGAGCAACGCTAGAACTGATATGGGTTCTCGATATGCCGGTCGGAACTTTTGTTCCCGCGGACGCGACAATCGGGACGGTATCGGCAACGGCCATTGCGGCCCTCGGTGCCCCATCTGGCGCGCCGCTCCCTCTTATCGGCTTCAGCATACTTTTGTCAACGGCGATGGTGACAATGACCATGAAGGCTGAAGGGTTGGTACGAACCTGGAATTCACAGTTCACCGAAAAAGCGTTGTCTACATCAGGTCCGAATACAGGACCCGCGTTATTTCGTGCTCAGTCTTTAGGGCTTGCGCTGTTTTATCTGAAATCGTTTGTTCTTTATTGTATCTTTATTCCCTTGGGGCTTGCGGCAACTGGGTTGTACAGGAATTTGCCGGATGCATTCCCGAGAGCATTGTCGTTGTTTGTCAAGCTGCTCCCCCTTTTGGGAGTGGCGTTGGTTGTGCGCAAAATCACAGTGAAGACATTCGATCAGTATGTTCTGGTCGGTTTTGCGACTGCTGTTCTTTTCGCAATGTTGATACATGCTCCCGACTTTGTCGTGCTGCTCACGGCAGCCGTGGGGTGGATAGGAGCTAGGTACAGTGAACGGCAATCGTGATACAATTGGTATTCGCGATCTCCTCGTCGCATTTGTGAGAGCTTTATTTCTGCAGGCGTCGTGGAGTTTCGAGCGAATGCAAACTACGGGATTTGCCTACGCGATAGAACCGGCGCTCAAAAAACTCTATCCAGATCCGGCCGAATATGAAAGCAGGGTGAAGCTGCACATGGAATATTTTAATACTCAGCCTTACTTTGCTTCTTTTATACTAGGAGCGGCAATTAGGCTGGAACAGGACAGGGCATTAGGTCGGAATGCGGCGACTGATGTTTCAGGCCTCAAAGCGGCGCTTATGGCTCCTCTCGGTGCCCTCGGCGATAGTTTTTTCTGGGGTGCGCTCATGCCGATGGCTGCCGTGGCCGCGGTAGCCGTTGCGATTGTCGGTTCGTGGTGGGCGCCTGTTCTCTTCCTTGTCCTGTTCAATATTTGGCATCTCGGACTCAGGTTGGGCATGATGTTCTGGGGATATAGCAGCGGTGGAGATGCTGTTGCTCTTATGGCGCGATATCGCTTCACGAAAATGGCCAAGCGCTTTAAAGTGATGTCGCTCGCCATGGTCGGCGGCATACTGGGTATGATACCGCTGTGGAGGGTGGAGTTCCGCCTCCCGTTGAGCAACCGGCCTGTGGCGCAGACTCTGTCCGGTTTATTCATAACACTGGTTTTAGTCGCAATCATGCGGAGAGGCGGCTCTCCGGTAAAACTCATGCTCGGGTTGGCCGTCTTCTGTCTTGCCCTGGCGTACGCGGGAGTAATTTAATGAAGGAAAAAGAGCTCTTAATCGAAAACAAACTTGGCCTCCATGCGCGTGCAGCAGCACAGATCGTGAAAACAGCGAGTGCTTATTCGTCAAAGATCACCTTGGTGAAGGACGGTATGGAAATCGATGGCAAGAGCATCATGGGGATAATGATGCTTGCTGCGGGAAAAGGGAGCTCGGTATTGGTTATGGTGCGTGGCGAAGATGAAGAGAATGCCGTGGCAGGCCTTGAGAAACTGTTTAAGGAAAAATTCGGGGAGAAGGAATAGAAAATTGATAAACTGTAGTTGGCAGACAATAGATGGACCTAATTGATAACGTTCAGAACATCGTTAACTATCAAGTACTTAGTACCTAAAGCTGAATATTGAGTAGACGATAAGGAACAACAGCGAAAAGGCAGGATCACAACAATGCATGAAAAGATATATAAAGGCATTGTCGCATCACCGGGGATCGTAATCGGTAGGGCCTATGTCCTCGACCGGCGAAAGGTGGTTGTAGCAGGTCGCCGGATTGAAGACGTCAGCGTCAAGGACGAGGTCGTGCGGTTCAAAAAAGCGCTGGAGGTTTCGAAGTCTCAGCTCGAAGATCTGAAAAAACGCATACCTAAGGGCCTTGGTAAATCCCACCTCTATATTTTGGAAACCCTCATTATGTTGCTTGAGGACAAAATGCTTGTCGACGGGACGGTCAAGCGGATTAAGGAATCGTTCCTCAACGCCGAAGGAGCGCTCAAGGAGATAATCGCCGAAATTAGCCTTAAATTCGACACTATCGAAGATGAATACCTTCGCGATCGCAAGCACGACGTCGAACAGGTCGGCGAGCGTGTTCTGCGCAACCTCGTTGGCCGCAAACAGGAGAGCCTTGCGGAAATCAACGAGGAAGCGATCATCATAGCGCACGACCTGGCTCCGACCGACACCCTTCTGATGCGTAAAGACAAGATCCTCGGTTTTGCCACCGATGCAGGCAGTCGAACATCCCATACTGCCATCCTGGCGCGCTCACTCGGCATTCCCGCAGCGGTTGGTCTCGAGAATATCACTGCGTCGGTAAAAACCGGAGATGTCGTCATTATTGACGGTATGCACGGAGTGGTGATTATTGATCCTGACGAGGAAACGTTCCTTGACTACCTCAAGAAACAGAGAAAATACAAATATTTCGAACAGGAGCTTGAGAAGCTCAAAACACTTCCCGCTATAACTATTGATGGTCATGTTGTTCAACTAGAAGGCAACATTGAATTACCTGAGGAAGCGACATCCGCGGCCGAACACGGAGGAACGGGCATCGGGCTCTATCGGACGGAGTTTCTGTTCCTAAACCGTCAATCATTTCCAACCGAGGAGGAACACTACAACGCCTATCGTCAGGTTGCAGAGCGCGCGGCTCCCCATGAAGTTGTTATTCGCACACTCGACGTGGGGGGCGATAAAATCGGATTGTTCAACGAATTCGAGAAAGAGGCCAATCCCGCGCTCGGTTTGCGCGCAATCAGATTCTGTCTTCAAAAAAGTGATGTCTTCCGTATTCAGCTTCGCGGCATACTTCGGGCAGCAGTCCATGGAAACATCAAGATGCTGATTCCCATGATATCAGGTCTGACGGAGATTTACGAAACGAAAAAGCTGCTCGAAGCGGTGAAGGCCGAGCTTCGGTCTGAGGGGAGCCGATTTCACGAATCGGTGCCGATCGGAGTCATGATCGAGATCCCTTCGGCGGCCCTGATTGCCGATCTTCTTGCAAAAGAAGTCGATTTTTTCAGCGTCGGTACAAACGACCTCATTCAGTACACGCTCGCCATAGACCGCCAGAATGAGCATGTCGCTTACATGTATGAGCCGCTGGATCCGGCAGTGCTCCGGCTGCTCAAGTACGTGGCCGACGCGGCGAAAGCGGCAAACATACCCCTTGCCATGTGCGGTGAGATGGCGGGCGACCCCCTCTATGCCGCGATTCTTCTCGGTATTGGATTTCAGCAACTTAGCATGAACGTGGCGTCAATACCCTGGGTCAAGAAGGTTGTACGGTCGGTTCGCATGCAGGACGCCATCGAACTCGCCTCTCTAGTGATGCTGCAACCGACGGCCACAATCGCCAGGAAAAAGGCTGAAAGTTTTATGGAAGAGCGTTTCCCAGACTTGGCTGCCGAGCTTTAGGAACCATCTTAACATTCCTGCTTCAGAAGAATTAATATACGAGGAGTAATACGTGCAAAATATGGAATACCATGTCGAAAGCTTCGTGAAAGAAGACAGCAGTTTCTTGCGAGCAGGACGGGCTCACGGCGGAAATATCTATGAAGCAGCGAAACGATTCGGCTTGGACGTCAAAAAGATTATTGATTTCAGCTCGAATGTAAACCCGTTTGGCCCTTCATCCATGGCGATGCGGGCGGCACGGAGGTCTCTCTCCATCACAAACCGTTATCCCGACCCGGATATGATGGACCTTCGTCGTGCGATTGCGCGCTATTATGGAATCAAGGCCGAACAGGTCGCCTGCGGCAACGGGTCGAGCGGGCTCATTCATCTCATCCCACGCGTTTTCAAACCAAGCAAAGTTCTTATCCCGATCCCGACTTTTTCGGAATACGCCTCTGCAGCACGGGATGCCAACTGTGAGGTGAAGCCCTTTCCTCTCAAGGAGCGTGACGGTTTCCGGATGGACCCTGTTGAGATGTCCTTTGCCCTAAAGGGTGTGGATATGGCTTTTCTGTGTAATCCGAACAATCCAACCGGCCAAATTGTTTCGAAGCAAGAGATGCTGGAGGTCATGAGTTATGCGCTCCAACAAGGTACAACGCTGGTTATCGACGAAGCCTTCATGGACTTCCTTGAGTCTGAATCAATGGCCAAGGAAGCAGTGCAGGCATCGAAAATCATCTGTCTACGGGCGTTCGCAAATTTTTTTGGCATGCCGGGACTTCGTGTAGGTTATGCCATATCCGATGAAACGACTATTGCGGAGCTGCGGGAATTTCAGGAACCCTGGACTGTCAATATCCCGGCAGAGCGCGCCGCAATCGCCGCGCTCGATGATTGGGACTATATCAAGAAGACCAGGCGCGTTATAGGGATTGAGCGCGACCGCATGTTGTCGGCGCTACGTTTGTTGCCCGGTGTAGAAACCTACCACGGTTCTGCGAATTTTATCTTGTTCAAACTTGTCTCGGGAGATGCGCACACGCTGATACAAAAACTAGGATACCGCGGTATGCTGGTGCGTGATTGTACCGGATTTCCCGGTCTGGATAGCTGCTTTATCCGTGTTGCGATTAGGACCCGCCGCGAGAATAATCGTTTGATTAAGGCGCTGCGAGAACTGTTGATCCCATGACAGCAGGTCCAAAACCGGGTTGTGTACATGGTAGTTGAACCCCGATGCGGCTGTGATTGAATTATTAAACGAGCCGGGACCGATCAAGCCGGGGGGTGTTGATTCACCATATTTCTCGGACGCCTTTCACGCCGAAGCGGGACTGCAGTAGACAACAAAAAAACATTTTGCAAAATGAATACCTCTGTGATAGAGTAATTCGAAATGTGTGAAATTATGATGAATTTACTGCGCTATACGATGAAACTGTTTGATGTAGATTTATTTGCATACATGCATCATCAAATGCTCGGTTCAGGCGGAACAAAAGCTCAATAATATTTTTCACCACCTCGACAGTACACTGCCGGACCGATGAAGGTTGGAGGATTGAAGATGGAGCCGATTATGTGCCCCTTTTGCGGAGGCACGAATCTCTTTCAAGAAGATGATTACAGTCTCGAGCTTGATTATGAATACTGGACTATACACCACTGGGAGTGTCTGGATTGCGCGCAGTCGTTCGACAAAATAGAGATTTTGCCGGCGTCAAATTCTTTCGAGGCGATCAATAATGAGAGCACCATTCACTGAGCAGGGCATCGATACTTCCCATTCTCCGACCGCCGTGTTATCTGCCGCCAGCCGTCCCACAGCTGCCGTGATCAATCTTGGAGCTCTTGAACACAATTTTAATGAAGTTGTTCGACGCGCCGCGGGTAGAAAAATCCTGGCCGTTGTCAAAGCGCAGGCTTATGGGCACGGCGCAGTAGCTGTATCCAGGCGCCTCCTGGGGCTTGGCGCTTCTATGCTCGCGGTTGCCCTAGTTGAAGAGGGGATGGAACTTCGCCGTGCCGGCATTGACGCTCCGATTTTGGTGATGGGTGCATTGTTTCCGGAACAGGCCGAGACACTTGCGGCGCTACGATTGACGCCAGTTGTTTTCACCATGGATACCGCCCGAGCGTTATCCCGTGCGGCGCAAAAGGTGAAGACAACGGTTTCCGTACATGTGAAAATCGATACTGGCATGGGCAGAATCGGCATAGCGCCCGAGGAGGCCCCTGAATTCGTTACGCTGCTCCGAAGACTTTCGGGCATAGACGTTCAGGGTTTGATGACGCATTTTGCCGATGCCGATCTTCGCGAAAAAGAGTTCGCGTCTCAACAGATGGGCCGCTTCGGCGCTCTCGTGCGAAAACTGTCGGAAAGTGGCATACCAGTACCGCTGATCCATGCAGCAAACAGCGCTGCAGTACTCGATTATCAGCAGGCGCTATTTACGATGGTCAGGCCCGGCCTGATGCTCTATGGGTATAATCCGTTTGAGACCGGGGCCACGCAGGTTGATCTCTTGCCTGTTCTGTCGCTCGTGACGCGTATAGCCTTTCTCAAAAAGGTCGCCACCGGCATCCCCATCAGCTACGGGCGGACGTTTGTCACCCAGCGCGAGAGCCTCATTGCAACGCTGCCGATTGGGTATGCAGATGGGTTCAGCAGGGGACTTTCGAACAAGGGTGAAGTGCTGGTAAGGGGTAGAAATCTGCTCCGGTCGTCGGCCGGATATGCATGGACATGTGCATGGTGGATGTTACTGAGGTTTCCGGCGTTACCGAGGGGGACGACGTTGTGCTCATCGGAAGCCAGGGCGGAGGGCGGATCACGGCAGAGGATATCGCCGCGAAATCGGGAACCATCCCTTACGAGGTGCTCTGTGGAATCGGTAGTAGAGTCCCGAGGATTTATCTTTAAAAGTCTGGAGTTCGTTGGCCGCAAAACCACGCTGATTATCTCCCACATCGGCGCCGTCCTTGTTTTTTCCGGACAGACGCTCCAAGAGACCCTGAGCACCCCGTTCTACGTCAAGAACCTGGTGAAGCAGATGGAGCAGATTGGCTTTAATTCCGTCCCTGTGGTCCTCACCACCGCGCTCTCAACAGGGATGGTGCTTGCGTACCAAAGTTATACAGGGTTTAAACGCTTCGGAGCCGAGACGCTGATCGGGACGGTTGTGTCGCTCTCCATGACGCGGGAATTAGGGCCGGTGCTCACTGGGCTCATGGTTGCCGGCAGAGCAGGCGCTTCCATTGCAGCGGAGCTCGGTACCATGCGCGTGACCGAGCAAATCGATGCGCTCTCGACGCTGGCTACGAACCCTATGAAGTATCTTGTGGTGCCACGTTTTCTTGCAAGCACCATTATGATGTTTTTCCTGACCTCGCTCGGCATGTTCATCGGCATTACTGGCGGATATTTTGTGGGGGTTAAAGTACTCGGGACAAATCCTGTCACTTACATTAACAACAGTATCAACTATACCGAGGTTACCGACATCTGGTATGGCCTCGTAAAATCCCTGTTTTTCGGCGCCGTGGTGGGAATCATCAGTTGCTACAAGGGGTTCCACGCGGAAGGAGGCGCCGAGGGAGTGGGCAAGGCCACGACGGGCGCCGTGGTAGTCTCCTGTATGATGATTCTGATCTTGGATTATTTTCTGTCAGCGCTGTTATGGTGACCCCATGGCAATGATCGAGGTCATCAACGTGCACAAGAATTTCGGCGATCTCCAAGTGCTCCGCGGCGTGAACCTTTCTGTGGAAAAGGGCGAGAGCATGACAGTGATCGGCGGCAGCGGCAGCGGTAAAAGTGTGCTCATAAAGCATATCATCGGGCTCCTATACCCGGAAAAAGGCCGCGTAATTGTCGATGGCCAGGTGTTGAATGACCTTGACGAACATGGCCTCAACGAAATGCGGAAAAAATTTGGCATGCTGTTCCAGATGGCAGCTCTTTTCGATTCCCTTTCTGTGTGGGAGAATGTGGGTTTTTCCCTCAAGCAGCATACCAAACTGCCGGAAAGGGAAATCAGGAAAATTGTGACCGAGAAACTGGCCCTTGTCGGACTCAAGGATGTCGAGAACAAGATGCCTTCGGAACTGTCGGGAGGCATGAAAAAGCGAGTCGGGCTTGCACGTGCCATATGTATGGATGCGGAGATCATTCTCTACGACGAGCCAACGACGGGCCTGGACCCGATCTCGGCGGATGCGATCAACGATCTGATCATCGATCTTAAGAAAAAGCTGGGTGTAACTTCCGTGGCTATTACTCATGATATGCACAGCGCATATAAAATATCGGACCGGATTGCCATGCTGTACAAAGGGGAAATTCTGGAAATCGGCACCCCTGACCAGATACGGAATACGACAAATCCCATTGTGCATCAATTTATTACGGGAAGCGCTGTGGGACCGATCACGGCAGATTAGAAAATCCATTACTGTTTCAGCCCGTCGAGCTTTTTGTTTTGGCTATCACTGTTCATCTGTTGGAGAAAATCTGCTTGTCTGCAGTTGATGTCTCTTTTGGAGATTGTTCATGGCGAAACTAAGTGCAGAGGCGAAGGTGGGCCTGCTGGTGATTGTGGGTTCATTAATCCTTCTATACATGACCTTGTCCGTCGGAAAGTTCGAGTTTGGAGAAAAAAAAGGATATATTCTACAGGCAACCTTTGATTCCGTCGACGGAATCGATGCCAAGTCCGCAGTGCGTATGGCCGGAGTAAATATCGGTATCGTTGAAAAGGTCGGCCTCGCGGGCAGCCGCGCCCTCGTCACCATGCGTATCGAGCCGAACGTGCATATCCCGCGTACCACTGAAGCGGTGATAAAAACCATGGGCCTTCTCGGCGATAAATATGTGGAATTTGTGCCAGTCAAAACAGAATTGGCCATTGCGGGGCAGCATCCCTACTACGAGAACGGCGACAAGGTCCAGATTACCGTTTCACCGAGCGATGTAGACAAGCTTATCAACCAGCTTTCCGACATTTCTGACGACGTCAAGCACATAACGGGTTCACTCCGGCAAGTCATCGGGACCGAGAATGGTACGCGGTCCATGGAAGACATACTGAACGACGTGCGTCAGACAACGGCAAACATAAAGGATTTTTCGTCCACTCTGCAGACCAATGGCAGTGAACTTGTCATGCGGCTTAATGAGCTGGCTGAAAATCTTAACGGCACCGTGACCGAAAACCGCGATAACCTTCGGGTGACCATGGAGAACGTCCGGGAAGCGTCGAAAAATGCCGAGACGGCACTGACCTCCATTGATAACGCGGCACGGAAAATTGACAGCGGCGAAGGCACTCTTGGTAAGCTCATAAGTGATGATAGCATGTACAACAACATCAACAGCGCTGCCGCTGGACTTGATGATTACCTCTCACGCGTTCAGCGAATGCAAACGATCGTCGGGTTCCGGACCGAGTATATGTTCCCCCAGTCACAGAGTTATGCGACCCTGGAGCTAAAACCGCGTCCGGATACATATTACATATTTGAACTAACGGACGACCCATTCGGGAGCTTTACGAGAACGGTGACATCCAACACGCCGCCCGGCACCACGGTGGTGCAGGAAACCTATGAGGACAAATACAAATTCAGTGTTGAATTCGCAAAGCGGTGGGGGAATCTTGCGCTCCGTCTCGGGCTTATCGAATCCACCGGTGGCGCCGGGGCCGATTATTTTGCTTTTGATGACCGGCTAAAGTTCAGTGTTGACGCTTTTAACTTCAACAGCACGGAACCCGAAAATTTACACGCCCATGTGAAGTTGACAGCCAATTACAGCCTAAATAAAACCCTGTTCCTGAATGCCGGCTATGATAACATACTGAACGTCCGCCGTGCTTTGCCTTTTGTTGGACTCGGCCTGCGATTCGATGATGAAGATCTGAAGTATTTAATGGGAAGCGTGCCGATACCTAAGTAGCTGCCAGTCCCGCCCTTATCTTACCTTGACATTTATGGTGCAGTTTCATAGAATGCTTTCGAGGAGAGAACTGTGAAGAATTTGATTACGAAAGCGGTTTTTCCCGCTGCGGGTTTAGGTACGCGTTTTTTGCCTGCAACCAAGGCATCACCAAAGGAGATGATGCCGCTTGTGGACAAACCGCTCATTCAATATGTCGTGGAAGAGGCGGTTGCGTCTGGTATCGACCAGGTGGTTGTTGTTACCGGCCGTAACAAACGCGCCATCGAGGATCACTTTGATGTCGCCTTTGAACTTGAGGAGGACCTCAAGGCGAAGGGGAAGTACAAACTACTCTCGGAGGTGCAGCGTATCGCGCACCTGGTGACGTTCTGCTATATTCGTCAGAAGCAAGCGCTTGGGCTGGGGCATGCCGTGCTGACAGCCAAACGTGTAGTCGGTCACGAGCCCTTTGCCGTACTTCTGGGTGACGACATCATTGATGCTGAAACACCGGCGCTAAAACAAATGATGGAGGCTTTTAAATGCTACCCGGCGACCATTCTTGCGATCCAGAAAGTGCATAAATCACAGACCAAACACTATGGAATTATCGATGCAAAAAAAATCGAGGATCGCGTTTACCTCGTAAAAGATCTCGTGGAAAAACCTGCACCTGAAGAAGCACCATCCAATCTTGCGATCATCGGGCGCTATATTCTTGCCCCGGAAATATTTGAATGCCTTGAACACACTCAGCCTGGCAAGGGCGGAGAAATCCAGCTGACCGACGGGATTCGGCTTCTTATGGAGAAACAGCCGATATATGCCTACGAGTTTGACGGCATCCGCCATGATGCCGGCGATAAGCTGGGATTCCTCAAGGCAACAGTGGAATTCGGACTGAAAAATACTGAATTTGGAGATGAATTCAGGAGTTATCTGAAAAAAATGAAGCTTTAAAAAAATGAGCGGGCGTGATTGTTGGTCGGGAAGAGCGTCTAAAATGAGGAGGATGGTTTGGCAAAGACCGAAACGAAAAATATAGAGCTCCCGCAATCCATTGAGATCCCTAAAAAAGTTCCCCTGCTGCCCATCCGGGATATTGTGGTATTCCCTTATATGGTCCTGCCGCTGTTCGTTGGGCGGGAAATGTCCATCAAGGCCATCGAAATGGCGCTTGAAGGGAACCGGATGATTTTCCTTACGTCCCAGAAGGACATCAACGTGGAGAATCCGGCACCGTCCGATCTTTATTCCGTGGGAACCGTTGGTGTCATCATGCGTATGCTGAAGCTGCCGGACGGCCGCATAAAGATCCTCGTCCAGGGAGTGGCTCGGGCAAAAACGATCAAATTTCTCCAGAAGGAGCCGTTCTACCAAGTTGAGATCAAGGCATTTCCTGATACGCCGGCGCCGGTTAATCTTGAAACCGAGGCGTTGATGCGCAATGTGAAGGAACAGATTGAGAAACTCGTGTCCTTCGGCAAGGTCATACTGCCCGACATCATGGTGGTCATCGAGAATGTCGACGACCCCGGCAAGCTGGCAGACCTGGCCGTCGCCAACATGGGCCTGAAAGTCGAGCAGGCCCAGGAGATACTTGAGATCACCGATCCCGTGCAGCGGATCAAGCGGATCAATGAGGCGCTCGGCAAGGAAATCGAGCTCCTGTCAATGCAGCAAAAGATTCAGGCTGATGTACGCGGCGAGATCGACAAGACGCAGCGGGAATACTTTCTCCGTGAGCAGCTCAAGGCAATCCAGCGTGAACTTGGCGAGACTGACGACCGGTCAGAAGACATGCGTGAGCTTCGCGAAAAGATCAAAGATGCCAAACTGCCCGAAAAGGCGGCCAAAGAGGCAGAGAAACAACTCCGTAGGCTTGAGCGTATGCATCCTGATGCTGCGGAAGCGTCGATGACGAGGACCTACATCGAGTGGCTTGCTGAACTCCCGTGGAGTAAAGCGACGAAGGACAATCTCGATTTGAAGGCGGCCCACAAGATCCTTGAAGAGGATCATTACGATCTCGAAAAAGTGAAGGAGCGGATCCTCGAATACCTCTCAGTCCGCAAGCTTAAGGAGAAGATGAAAGGCCCGATCCTGTGTTTCGTCGGACCTCCGGGTGTCGGTAAAACGTCGCTCGGCAAATCCATCGCTCGGTCGCTCGGACGGGAGTTCGTTCGTATTTCGCTCGGAGGCGTGCGCGACGAGGCCGAGATCCGCGGCCACCGGCGCACCTATGTGGGCGCTCTTCCTGGACGGATCATTCAGGGTATAAAAACAGCAGGCAACAACAATCCGGTGTTCATGCTTGACGAGATAGATAAAATAGGCGCTGATTTCCGCGGCGACCCTTCTGCAGCCCTGCTCGAAGTGCTCGATCCCGAGCAGAACAATTCCTTCAGTGATCATTATATTGGGCTGCCCTTTGATCTGTCCCGAGTTATGTTCATCACAACGGCGAATATGACCGACCCGATTCCTGGACCGCTCAAGGATCGCATGGAAATCATCCATCTATCGGGATATACTGAACAGGAAAAACTCGGCATCGCAAAAAGCTATCTGATCCCCCGCCAGCTGGCAGAGCACGGTATTACGGAAAAGAACATCGTAATTCCTGATAAAACGATCCTCCAGGTCATTGCCCAGTATACCCGCGAGGCGGGTGTGAGGAATCTCGAGCGCGAAATAGGCCATCTCTGCCGAAAAGTGGCAAGAAAAATCGCCGAGGGGGAAACAGGGCAGTTTACCATGACAACAAATAATCTTCATTCCTATCTTGGGGTTCCGAAATACCTTCCGGAAGTGGAGCGGGAGAAGGATGAAATAGGCGTGGTAACCGGCCTTGCCTGGACCGAAACGGGCGGGGATGTCTTATACATTGAGGCCACAACCATGCGCGGGAAGGGCAACCTGACGCTCACCGGCCACCTTGGAGATGTCATGAAGGAATCGGCTCACGCTGCTCTTACCTATGTCCGGTCGCGCGCCGGCGAACTGGGAATTAGCCCAGATTCATTCAGTAAAACCGACGTCCACATCCACGTTCCGGCTGGCGCAATACCGAAGGATGGGCCATCCGCAGGCGTGACTATGGCGACGGCGCTCGCATCGGTGTTTACGAGCAAACCCGTCAAAAAGGACCTGGCCATGACCGGCGAGGTAACGCTCAGAGGAAGGGTCCTTCCGATAGGCGGACTGAAGGAAAAAACCCTTGCCGCCCGCCGTGCCGGCATCAAGACTATGATCGTGCCGAAGCAGAACGAAAAGGATCTCGACGATATCCCCAAGAACGTCAAGAAGGATATGCAGTTTATCTTTGTTGAGACCATGGACGAGGTTATTTCCAATGCACTGCGCAAGAAGTTGCCGCGCCGTGTTGCCCATAAAAGACTGCCCGGCAGGTCGCGCGCCACGCATTGAGAAGCGATTATCGGAAGGCAGAAGACAAAGGCTCGCTCAACGCGGCCTGCGGCTCTCTCTGTAACTCCGGTTCTCCGCGGCAATAAATATCATGAAAATTTCGAGTTTGGGTGAGTTCGGTCTGATCGAGAAGATCAGAAAGTCGGCCATCCGCAGTTCCACTGCGGTGATAGTCGGCATAGGGGACGATGCAGCGGCGCTCAAGGTGTCCGCATCGGCATTATTACTTGCAACGACTGACATGCTGGTCGAGGGTGTGCATTTTGATCTCGCCTATACTGATTTGTACTCACTCGGATGGAAGTCCGCCGCTGTCAATCTAAGTGATATCGCGGCAATGGGCGGCATACCCCGGTTTTGTTTAACCTCCCTTGGCATTCCTCCCGTTCTTTCCGTGGAACAGATCTCTGATTTTTATCAAGGGTTCAATGCTGTCCTCCGCGCACACCACACAGCTCTCGTAGGAGGGGATACCTGTTCTTCCAGACATGGGCTTACGGTAAGTGTAACCGTTCTCGGAGAAGTCGAGAAAACACGCGTTTTGACTCGTGCAGGCGCGAAACCCGGAGACCGAATCTTCGTTACGGGGGAACTCGGGGATTCGGCGGCAGGGCTGGAAATCCTGAAATACAGGGCCAAAGGATGGAGGGCAAGGCGAACTTTAGCGGTTCCAAAAAGGTTGATTGAGACACATCTTCGGCCCACCCCGCGGATGGAATGGGGGAGAACAATCGCTCGCTCCCGTTGTGCTCATGCAATGATTGATATCAGCGATGGACTTTCGTCTGACCTTGGACATATTTGCGAGCAAAGCCGTGTCGGTGCGGTGATAGCGGCCGAGAAGATACCCTTATCCCTGGCGCTCCGCAAAGCGGCTGCTCATCTCGTTAACATACCGTTTCATTATGCCTTGTCTGGGGGAGAGGATTATGAACTCCTGTTCACAGCTTCAGTTGAAAAGTTGAGAAAACTCAGGTCTCTCGAAGTTCCTCTGCACGAAATCGGTGAAATAACTCAAGATCGCGCTATGCTGATTGTAGATCAAGACGGCAAACAAAAGCCACTCAGAGCAACGGGCTATACTCATTTTGCAAAGGAGTCCGAAGAAGCGCATTCGTAACAGAGCTGACGACGACCATGCCTGTAAGAATGGTAAAAAAATACCTGCGGGATAGGCTTCATGCATTGATCAAACTCGATGAACCGCCACACGAACTTGCGCTTGCCTTTGCCCTTGGCGTTTTTGTTGCATTCAGCCCGACGATAGGGCTTCACGTGATTACGTGCCTCGTACTAGGGTGGATATTTCGGCTGAACAAACTCGTAATTGTAACGGCGTCGTTTATCAATAATCCTTGGACCGTTGTTCCGATCTACGGGTTCTGTATATGGCTCGGCATCAATATTACCGGTGAAAATAGAGTCGTTCCCCGTATTGCGTGGGACCAACTCAGCTTTGGGAACTCATTCATTGTTTTAAAGCCCTACCTCTGGTCCTATGTAACCGGCACTCTGATCGTTGGCGCCGTTGCCGCTGTTATATCCTATATTTTCTTTTATTGTGTCATTGTCCGTTACCGCAGGGTGGAAAAAGGGTAACTCGATCCTCAAACCCACCGCCGATGGATTTTCCTGACCTCGTCGCGGAAACAGCCCTCCGTGCCAGGGAAATTTCTCTTCAGAACCAGGATAACCTCCTAGTCAGTTACGGTGTAGTGCTGAATTGGGTCTGTCATGGCCCCAGTTTCCAATACCCGGATTCCCATTTCTTGACATTTGCGATTGCCCGGTGTATTAAATTCACAAGGCTGTGTGGAACATGCTACAAGAAGGCCGGTATGACTATACTCAAAATATTATTGGCGCTCTTTTTTCTTTTTTTTGCTCCGGCAATAGGAATTGCAGATGAAGGACAAACAGGCAAGGAAAGCTTCAAAGAGGTTCACGAAGGCACGAAAAAAACGGTCAAATCCGTTGATAAAAAAGTTAATAAGAACTTGAAAGTCGCGGACAAGAAGGCAAAAGAATTTTGGAAGGCCGCGAATCGTGACGCGAAAAAGACCTGGAAGAAAATCATGCAGCATACAAAAAAGAGAACCAAGGACTGATAAGCCGATGCATCAAGGCTCCAGGTGTCAACTTTATCCCCTGCATCACTCCTCGCTTCTCAATTGACATTGCGTCTTGACAATTATATTCTTTTAGTAGAAAAGTTCGTGACGGCAGAAGGGGATTATTGTGCTTGTTGTGCGATTGTACTACCCGCTCTGCGGGCCGGTGACCAGAAGAAACGAGAACCTTTTTAAGAATATTCACGATTATCATCCCCATGCTCCCGTGATCCGGGAAGAAAGCTGTCGGACGGTATCGTATCGGCTGAGATCAATGAGAAAACGAGGTCTTGTATGGTCCTGACCGAAATTCAGAAGGCTGCTGTGCGATATCCCGACCATATAGCCGTTCAAATGAAGGTCGGCGATCGATATGAACGCTATACCTATAGGGAGCTTATCAAAGCCATTGCTTCAGTGTCACGGTCACTTTCGCAAAGGGGCATTAGCCGCGGTGACCGTCTTGTCCTGCTTTCTGAAAATCGAGTAGAATGGATGATCGCATACCTCGCGATCCTTTCGCTCGGCGCTGTTGCGGTGCCGCTTGATGCCCAACTGACTGACAAGGAAGTCAGACTTCTCGTGGCCTATTCCGACGCAAAAGCCGTCTTTGTGTCAGATCAGACACGTCAAAAGATTTTACGAGACAGCGGGCTTTTGATCATCGGATTTGATGAGGGGGAGGAGACGGCCTTTTCCAATTTCCTTGCCGCCTATCCATCTGCCGCTTTCCCAACTGCATCGGATGCTAGAGAATTTGCAGCGCTCCTGTACACCTCGGGAACCACTGGGGATCCGAAAGGTGTCATGCTATCGCAGGGCAACCTTGCATCTAATTGCGCGAGCTGTATCAAGCTCAAAATCGTCCAGCCCGATGATAATATGCTGCTGATCCTCCCTCTCCACCACACCTATCCCTCCATGGCGTGCATGCTGCTGCCTTTTTCGGTAGGCGCTACCGTCACGATTCTGAACAGCATCAAGGGCCCAGATATTCTCGCATGCATGAAGGAAACGAATGTCAGTATCCTGCTCGGCGTGCCGCAGTTGTACTCAGGCATGCGTCGAGCTGTCTTTGATGGCATTCAAAAAAAATCCGCTCTCGTCCGTATTTTTATCAAATTGCTCCTCACATTGAACGGGCAGCTCCGGCTGCGGCTGGGTGTAAATGTTGGGAAGGTTCTGTTCAGCAAGGTGCATGCCCAGTTCGGACCCAGCTTTAGGCTGTTTGCAAGCGGCGGCGCCCGGCTAGACGCGGACGTGTACACCGACATGACGAGGCTGGGGTTCACCATCATTGAGGGCTACGGTCTGACTGAAACTTCACCGGTTTGCACGTTCAATCCCGTGACCAGACAGAAGGCGGGGTCTATCGGTATCCCGGTCCCCGGTGTGGAGGTACGAATAGTGGACCCCGATGGCAGTGGCCACGGCGAGCTTGCAATCCGTGGCGCAAACGTCATGCTTGGTTACTACAAAAAACCGCAGGAGACTGCGCAAGTTTTGCGGGATGGTTGGTTTTATTCCGGTGACCTTGGATACCAGGACCGGGATGGATATTTTTTCGTCACCGGCCGGTCCAAAGAGATGATTGTGCTCGCGACTGGCAAAAAGATATTTCCCGAGGAATTGGAAAAGTACTATCGTCAGATTCCATCCATTAAAGAGATCTGCCTCATCCAGGGAGAGCGCGGACTCGAAGCCGCCGTGGTCCCGGACTTCGATTATCTCCGGAAGATGAACTTGTCCAATTCAAGAGAGACAATCGCCTTCGCAATCGAGGATATTGCCAAGGATCTTCCGTCGTACAAACGGATCACCGGATTAAAAATATTCAAGGAACCGCTGCCTGTAACGCGTCTTGGCAAAATCAGGCGGACCAAGGTGAAGGTACTGTACAGCCAGTCGGACAAACGGGTTGAGGAAAAGGTTCAGGCACCCGATACCTGGCCGCAGGCAGATCCGGTAATGAAGAAGCTGATTACCTGTCTTGAGCCATTTTCCGCGAAAAAACAGATCATCCCAGACGATAACCTGGAGATCGATCTAGGGCTCGATTCGCTTGCTCGTGTTGAAATGGTAGTCAGCATAGAAAAATCGTTCGGCATCAGTCTTCCTGATACGTTTGGTTCCGAGGTTTTTACCGTGAAGGACGTTATCCTGAAGATCCAGCAGTTACTGGAAACCGCCGGTGTGGTCGAGTCGGGTAGCAACGTGAAAATGACCTGGACCGAGATCCTGTCTCAGGTACCGTCGAAGGAAATTCTCTCACTACTCAAACTCGAACGCGGCGCGATAATTGATACTTTCCGGTATGTATTGCAGCTCATTCTCAGGATCGTTTTTGCAGTCTACGGCCGGTTGTCGGTGCACGGGCTAGAAAACCTTCCGGGGAAAGGCCCGTTTATCATCGCGCCGAACCACCTTAGCCTCGTCGATGCACCGGCAGTAATGGCAGCATTGCCTTGGCCCATCGCATCGCAGACTTTCTCTCTCGGGACAACGGCTTACTTCGGTGGGCCGGTTTCCTCGAAGATAGCAAGGCTTGTGAATGTGATACCGGTTGACATGGATGCGCGACTCTATAGCGCGATGCAATTATCGGCATATGTACTTCGCCGGGGCAAGATCCTCTGCATATTTCCCGAAGGCGGTCGGTCACGCGATGGCGGCGTCAAGGATTTCAAAAAAGGAGTCGGCATCATTGCAAAGGAATTAAATATCCCGCTCATTCCTGTCGCTATCCAGGGTACTTACGAAATGCTTCCCTCGGGAAAATATATACCGAAACCCGCAAGGGTAACCATCACCATCGGTAAGGCGATTTATCCCGATTCTATGGATTATGACGAGATCGTAAAAACCGTGTCTCAGGAGATTGTGAAGATGCTGGGACCGAGATCGCGTCCATAGCGTCGATGCCGTTGCAAAGGTGAGCATATGCTGAAAAAAATGAAGATCATTCTCGAAATGATCAAGTTTGAACACACAATCTTTGCACTTCCTTTTGCGTTTACGGGAGCGGTGCTCGCTGCACGGGGGATCCCGACACTGAGGACAATCCTCTGGATAACGGTGGCCATGTTTGGCGCTCGGTCTGCGGCAATGGGCTTTAATCGCTGGGCTGATCGGAAGTTCGATGCCGCGAATCCAAGGACCAGAACCAGGGCACTTCCCGTGGGAATTGTTTCGCCGGGACAGGTGATCCTGTTTACGGTGGCATCATCGGCGCTCCTCATCTTGGCGGCATACATGCTGAATCCGCTGTCCTTTTATCTTTCTCCGGTGGCGCTTGCCATCGTGTTCTTCTATTCCTACACAAAACGGTTTACCTATCTTTCACACCTGTTTCTCGGATTGGCAATTTCTGGCGCGCCCTTGGGCGCCTGGATAGCGGTTGCTGGCAGGGTTAGTGTCCCGGCATTCGTTCTAGGCCTTGCTGTGCTTTTCTGGCTCATGGGCTTCGATACGCTCTACGCGCTCCAAGACATGGAATTCGACCACAGAGCCGGTCTTCATTCGATACCGCAGCGCTTTGGTGTTCGGCGCTCGCTCTGGATATCACGGGCAGCGCATACGGTCACGATGGGTTCACTGTTCTGGCTTGGCGCACTACTCTCTCTCGGCTGGGTCTATTTCACCGGGGTCGGCATTTCCCTGGTTCTGATCGTTTATGAGCATACCCTCGTCAAAGAAAACGACCTTTCGAAACTGAATTTCGCATTTTTTAATATGAACGGCTATATCAGCATGACGATTTTTATCTTTACGCTCTTCGGCCTGTTGGTGTGATAATGGAGCAAAAAGGCCGCAGTTTGGCTGTTGCATGGCATGTATGTATCATGGACATCTGTAAAACTTCCCTTGACAATCATTGTCGTTCTAATTATATTAATGCACTATGCCGAAGTGGTGGAACTGGTAGACGCGCTGCGTTCAGGGCGCAGTGGGAGCAATCCCGTGGGGGTTCGAGTCCCCCCTTCGGCACCATTTTGATATTCATAACTTTCGGGGATATAGCCCAGAAGAATATCATCAATTCCCCAAGTCTCTGAATGTGTCATAGAAGTAGAACTAGATAACGCTCTTATCCTTCATTATGCCTATCCTGTCAAAAAAATAACCGACCATGTCTTCTCTTCCCCAAGTGTTTATTTGCATTTCTCCAAACATCCTTATGTTACTTGCCTATTCTTTGACACAGTCAAATAACGAAATTACAACTTATTTGGATCTAGAGGGAAGTGTAGTGATATGAACCGTTTTCCTTCATGAAAGGTTCGGGTTTCGGAAATCTAAATGTTCAACAATAAGTTTCGTGGTCTTGTAGATAAGAACAGCACGTTGTATTACCCAGTTGATCTTTTTTTTCATAAACTCACGAAGGTTGTCGGCGATCTGATTCTGCCTGGGATGACTGGGTCTTCAAAACTTGACACTGCCTGATCTGTGCCAGTGACGTGATCAGAAAAGCGTGTTTTATAAGCATGGAGAAGAATATCCTGTTCGAAAGATCTCTTTATCAAAAAACGTGCTGAAGACCACGGGCGTATGCCTGTGGATGAAAGTGTACCAGCCTAGGCTGGTGATTTTTTTAACAATACAATGGCAATATGGAAATTCAACATAGTGCCCATGGAGCATATCTTCACCAAGACCACCTTGTATGGCTACCCTGGTATCAGAAGCGAATATTGAATGGAGCGTTGAAACAATTCGCAGAAAAGTGGTTGCAAGATATTGAAACGTATCATTCCGACATAGACATCTAGCGGTATGGCAGTCAAAAAGATCATGCCCACCTGATTATCGTGATACCGCCGAGATATTGGGTATTGACGATTTCGGGAAAAATAAAAACGAATTCGAGTAGTGCAGTAAGTAAATAGTTTGCTTGGATCAAGAATATATATTGGCGAGATGAATTCTGGTCATTTGGGTTCTTTCTATCTACGATTGGATTACATGAAGAGATAATAAAGCTATACGTGGCATTTTAAGAAAAGGTTGATAAATGCAGGTGAAGTTAGGTTTTTGAAAGTGCCAAAGGCGCAAGCCCGTGGGTATGTACTGAAGAGCAAGTAGTCAGGGACGCTGCTAGGGAAATGTTTAACTAAAATTATTCTCCGGTGTCATAAACATATTATATGATTCTAGCCCGGGTCGAAAATAGTTTGTGCTGGGAGTATTTCCCTTGTTCGATTAGAAAATAGGATTTATTGAGCATATTATGCATCGGTGTGTTTTTTGTACCGAGACTGACATAATGAAAGTCCATTGACCCTGGCCTAAAACTTATAGGTAATCAAAACGCCTCGTTCTTTCCCCTCTATCAATGGCACAAAGCCCAGGGTGCTCTTGTGAGAATGGGAGGCAACAACCGCTTTACCCGTAAAATACGCTATTGCGGACCCTACAAAGACATCGGATGCCCAATGAGCATTCTCATGGAGCCGTTCGAAGCCTATGAGTAGAGAGGCCCCGTACACCAAGGGGGGGACAATCATGTTATTATACTCTGTAGCAACAACGGTGGCTATTGAAAATGCCGAAGCGGCATCACCTGAGGGGAATGACTGGTAGTCCCCGTTGGTCGTAAATCCAGTCCACGTATCGTGCGGGTCCCCTGTATAGGGGCGAGCCCTTCCCGCTGCGTGTTTCAAAACTTCAACAAAAGCGCCAGTAATAACAAAGCTTTCAGCAGACAGTAGAAATGTTGTCTTGGCTTTATCATCTGAAGCAATGTACCCGTAGGCACCGAGACCAACCACGACAGGCACAGAGTAAGTGCCTATCTTCTTGGCATCGTCTGAAAGGTTCTGAGTTGTTGCGTTATCGTGTTTTCGAAACCATGTCTTAATCTGCTCATCTTGCGTGTACAATCCCACAGCGACACCCGTAACGATGGACGCCTCCAGCCAGTCAGACGGGTTCCACCGTGCTGGCGATGTTAAGATATTCATGGTATCTGTCAAATAGCCGGTGAAATAAGCCTTGTTTAGATCAACCGATGTCGTCCCCGAGGATGACAATTGGGCACTTTCCGCAGGAACTAGCGAATTGTCCGTGGCAAGAGCAGATGAAGTTGCGGTAAGAACCAGAAGAGCGACAATACCATATGTTCTCAAAAAATGAATGGACGACATTTACAAACTCCTAAATAATGGAATTTCAAATTAAGACGGCACAGTATAGCGATTATTAATAGGCAAATCAACCTCAATATCACATTTGAGTAAAGTTTTCCATCGTGGATACTGTGATATACTAGTAAAAAATGAAGAAGTAGTAGTAGGGGGACTAATTATGAAAAACATATTTACCATAGCTTTATATTTAATCAGTGCAACGGCACATGCAGCTTCAGGTTATCACGTTATCATCAAACTCTCATTTGGGGGGTAGTTGGTTGGGATAATTTCACCGTGGACAGTGCTGCCCATCGGCTGTAGAGCACCTATGTGGGTCATAGACACCGTAACTGATTGGCTGATTGGTGATATACCCAAGTAGTCTCCCGATTGTTCGGGAAGAGACTGCAGCAACAGCCCAGTGGTAATCGTCTGAAACCGTCGCTGTTCGGCATCTGCGTGCTTTTCCGGATGAGAAAGGGCGGAAAGTATATTTTGTTAGAGAAGTGCAGCTATTTTGATTGCAAAGCTGCGGATCTTTTAGTGCAGTATTCGGGCACTGAAAAGGTAGACGTTCTCACCGCTCAACTCCCTAGCTAAGGTAAAGATATTAAAAGAGCGAAGGCTGCATAAGACCTGCTAGGCATGCGCTTAGTGCAAAATATGGGCTCAGTCAATGTTAAAGTTCCCAGGTGATTGAATGGCCTGCATCCATAGCTCAGATTTTGTTTACGGTCGCTAAATGGTAAAGTCTTAGACGCATTACATTCGGTATAAGCCACAAACCCTGCAGGATTACCTTCCGAGGATGGTCGCAATGATCCTTGTTTTTCTGAATCTTTTATTGACTGTTCCTCGTTTACATGGTAAGTTGCTTAGCTTGATATCCCTTGTGGCCTTACTGTCACCTCACTCACCTCATTTTAGAAGGTAGAGTAAGGTATTTTAGTTGATAAACTTAATTTAATAATTCGTCAGCTAGCTGCGGAGTATTTATTAGTGATATTAGTACTTCGGCTATGTAATTATTGCGGCTGTATTAAAGCGAGGACTTACTCAAGATGACCCGGAATATTGAAATGGCAAACAAACAGATGCTGTTGCAAGAATCAAAGTGTTTATCACCATCCTATTTCACTATGCGGACTAAATCAGTTCCCACATCTTGGGAGTGGCTGCTGCGCTGTCTTATTCTTGTCAGCCTCCTGGTTATTTTTTATGCAAGCATTACCGGCAGGGTCTTTCAGCCTTTGTTTAGGTCTGCCGGGAGTAGCCACTGGGCTTCGATGCTTATTAGGCCGAGCATATTGTGGTCGGCTATGGGCATGTTACTGCTGTGCTTCAGGACCCTGCTTTGGTTTCGCTATCGCCCTATTGATCCGGCGGATCCGAATGATGCACCATCGCTCACGGTGATTATTCCGGCTTTCAATGAAGGACCCATGGTGGAGAAATCAATCGACTCAGTTGTTGCTGCGAACTATCCCTCCGACCGTCTGGAAATCATTGTTATTGACGATGGTAGCACGGATAATACCTGGAACTATATTAAAGCCGCTGCCGATCGTCACCCTCAGTTGGTAACGCCGATTCGTTTGCCGAAAAATAAAGGCAAGCGTGCTGCCCTTGAAACGGGTTTTCGCAGGGCCCGCGGTGAGGTTGTCGTTACAATAGATTCGGACAGCGTAATCGAACCCCAGACGCTTCTCGCGGTGATGGGGCCTTTTCGGAACCCGTCAATCGGGGCTGTCGCGGGCAAGGTCCTTGTTTATAATCGTGATAAGGGGCTCATTCCTCGCATGCTGCATGTTCGTTTTGTCCTCTCCTTTGATTTTTTGCGCGCCGCCCAGTCAACATACGGCACGGTGTATTGCTGTCCCGGGGCGCTGTCTGCGTACCGCGCCAGCGTCGTCAGGGAAGTGCTTGACGCATGGGTCAACCAGACCTTTCTCGGCGAACCTTGTACATATGGCGAGGACCGTTCCTTGACGAACTTCATCCTTTCCCGTGGATACGATACCGTCTATCAACGGACAGCCGTAGTACATACTATTGCTCCCCGCACGTATGCAAAACTTTCCAGGATGTATCTCCGCTGGGATCGGAGTTATGTCAAGGAGGAGTTTCGCTTTGCACGTATCCTTTGGAAACGTCCGCTATTTGCCCGTATGATTGCCTTCTTGGATATTCTGGTAACAAACCTTCGTTATCCTATCAGCTATATTACTCTTACGCTCTTTATCTTAATCTCCGCGCAAGATCCTCACGCGATTTTGCGATTGTTGTTTGCGATCGGGTTCATATCATCCCTCCATGCGCTCTATTATCTACACAGCGAACGTTCCTGGGATTTCGTCTATGGGATATTTTACGCCTATTACTCTTTCTTTACTCTGTTCTGGATTTTTCCGACCGCCGTTCTCACAATACGTTCCCGCTCGTGGATGACCCGCTAGCTTTCCCGCCAGCATTTATCACCTTATATGGGAAGGGAGATTAGACTTGTATCCCATGAGGAAGATAACCAACAGGACCACTGTTGTCGGAGTGACTGGTCTCGAATGTGTAGGCGCGACGTCACTATGGTATTCTCCTGCAAAAATCTTTCACCGAAAAGCGGTGAGTTCTGGTAAAATAAATCGCTGGAAGGATGATTTAACCATGAAGAATACGTAGTGTACGGAGGAACAGATTGCCTTTCGCTTTGAAACAGGAAGAGGACAGGAACGTTTCTCCTGAACAGTATTTGGAAGATGGGGATTTCGTAGCAGACCCTTTGTCGCAGTTAAGACGTATAGTGGTCTCACTCAGATTATCAGGACTTTACAACTAAGGCTAGGAAGCGGTCTCAAATGGATTGCTACCAATCTATCATACCACAAAACAAAATGGGTTTATGACTAAAGTCTCATAAAAGTATGGCTTCGTTTATGATATTGTTGGATCTAATATGCTGATAAATTGAGAAATAAGAGAGCTTGCTAATTTTAGTCATTTTTTTTTGGTTTGCAAAACTTTATCATTTGTTTAGTTTTTTCCTCTGCGCTTTTCCATTATGCCAGTCCTGTAATCTGACTTGGATTAACGATTTTACCCCCCGTTGCCTCATAATAAATTGTGCCCGGAAGATACCTAGTACTTTGGTATTAAGTGTTTGAAGATCCTTTTCAGTTTCTGTCCTTCATGGTGTTTCTGAGGTCAAAAGAGCTCAAGGTTTTGTAAGACCCCTTGAGGGAATGCTTGTTTTCTTCAGAGATCTGGGGGGACTCCAGAACCATTTGCTAAGGTGTTTTGGGTTTATCATAGCGCTTCACCGTCTTCGTCCTTGAAGCAACCCGTTTCTTCTCGATCAGCTTCGCCGAGGGACAGAAGAGGTTAAAGACTAACCGCCATCCGGAGTTGGAGAGGTCATCCATAAGAGGGGGAAAGCCCGGACGGTCCAAACGGTCATAACTAATCCATTGACGCACATGGATCCAGTTATTCTGTTCCACATGGGCATTATTGTCCTCATGGTAGGCCCGGCTTCTCGTGAGCTGAATCGTCTGGGTTCTGCTCTTAGTCAGATTGTGAAACAAGTGATAGATCATAGCTTGGCTTTTTGCCGCGTTTTGCCGAAGTTTTTTGCGTAAACCGCCAGTCGATCCGGAGTTAGCCGGAGCGCTTTCTTGTGGTGACAGCCGTAGGTGGAACGGAATTCATTCATGATCGCTTTTTTTATCTACCGGGAGGCAGTCCGGTAGCGCTTGACGACGGCTGCCAAATCTTCCCGTTTTAATCGCAGGCGCAAAAGAATGTATCCTCCTTGTGGGGTATTGTTCCAGTAACATGAATCACGAGTCAACGATCTATTTCAAAATTCACTTGGGTAACATTTATTGTGTATCAATTCGCCCAGAGACACGCGACATTTTTTAGGTAGCAAATTGAACTTAATTATGATATATTATTCCCTGTGAAATGGGGGTATTGTAAGTCGGTGCCCTTCCCCTATACCATCTTTCAGATAAAAAGTGCTGTGCGATATCGCAAGATTCGAACAGGTTTGGCTGCTGTGAATTATCCGCAATTCACACAAACGCATCCTTCCTTTATGATGAAAAAATTACTTTCCCTAATGATTCTGGTTGTGATTGCTGGGTGTTCTGCAAAAAAAGAACCTCCTTATGATCCTGTCGTTTGGTTTAAAGACGGGAACACATTCATGCAGGAAAAAAATTACGAGAAGGCTCGCAAAGAATATCAAGAGATCGAAGCGAAATCGCCGGACAAAAGCTATGATGCCGGCTTGATGCTCCGAGTTGCCGATACCTACTATGGCGAAGAGCGGTACAGTGAGGCGCTTGTCGAATACCAGGCTTTCCTGAATTACCACCCCGTACACAAGGATGCCGCGTACGCTCAGTATCAGATCGCCATATGCAACTATAACGACCTTAAGAAGACCTTTGACCGTGATCCGGCACCGGCCTATGCTACCATCAGGGAAATGAAAAAACTTCTTGAAAAGTATCCAAAGAGCGGATATAGGGAGCTTGCGGAAAAGTATATTGCGATCTGTACAGATTGGATAGCGGATTACGAGTTATATGTAGCGAAGTTTTATTACAAGAAGGAATCATACAAAGCCGCCATCGGCAGGTGCGAAAAACTTATCAGTGAACACGCCGGGTCCTCAGCGGAAAAAGACGCGCTTTATTATGCAGGCATGTCCTACCAGAAACTGGGCGAGAAGGATCAGGCGCGCGCCATGTTCGAGACGCTCGCGGAAAAGTACCCTGCCATGAAGAAAACTGCGTTTGCTCACCTTGCGAAGCTCAAGACGTTATGAAATTCTATCCCGCATATCTGGATCTTCGCGGACGATCGTGCCTGATCATCGGAGGTGGGTCTGTGGCCGAGCGGAAGGCTCTTTCCCTGCTTGAAGCGGGAGCCGACATAACCATCATAAGCCCTCTTCTTTCTCCCAAACTGACAGAACTTTCAGCATCGGGCAAAATATCCCATCGAAAAAAAAAATTCGAAGAAGAAGACCTTTTCGGTGCGTTCCTAGTCATTGCGGCTGCGGGTTTCCGTGAAGTAAACATCACCGTGGCTCGGGCCTGTAAGGAGCGTCACATGCTCGTGAATGTCGCCGTTCCACCTGAAGAGAGCACCTTTATCGTACCCTCGGTGGTGGAGCGTGGTGATCTCTTAATTGCCATTTCCACGAGCGGCGCTAGCCCTGGGTTGTCGAAAAAAGTAAGGCAGGAACTTGAAAAAATTTACGGCCCAGAGTACGGACTGTTTCTTGACAAACTTGCGGTAATTCGCAGGCGGGTCCTGAACGAGGTGGTGAACGAGCAGGAGCGGCACCAGATATTTCAGGCTATTCTTGATTCAGATGCTATTGAGCTGTTTCGGCAGGGAAAGAACCGTCAGGCTGAGGTTAGGATGATTGAAATGGCTGGACTTCACCAGTATCATAAGTAATAAGGCTTATTTAGCATGCCAGCATGTTTAATGATTTTGCTCTGCGGAGAGATGAAAAACCGTTTCGATAATACATGTTGTATGTTTATCTTAATGCAGTAAATTCGAATAGAAGCTTATCCGAGCTATAATGAAGTAATATTGAGATACTTTTCATTTCCTCTCCCATTTTCGCAGTTTCTGTTTTATAATCAGCCGATATTAAAAATAAAATACGAATAATTACTCTGAAATCCAATCGGGAAGTCTTTGAGATGACCGTTGCGATATTGTGCAAGCGAATATTCATGTAATAGCTGTCAATTAGCCTTTGTATCATATTTCTAAAAATCAACCAATCTGACGAAAAAAAATGGTCGCAGACCGACGAAATCTCATTTTTATCTCAACTTTAATCTACTGCTTGGATCATAGTTCGGTCAATCCAGGATTCCAGTTCATTGTTCCTAACCGGCGCACCGTCAAATCGGGCAAGTTGCCGGCCGTTCCGGTACAGGATAAAGGTTGGCGTGGCTTTTATTGTGAACCGCCGGGCAAGGACGGGCTCAGAATCCACATCGATCCTGACGATTTTGAGTCGGCCGGCCCGTTTTGCCGCGAGCTCGTTGATGAACGGTTCAATGGCGCGACAGTAGCCGCACCATTTTGCCCAAAACTCAGCCAATACGATTTCAGGCCAAACATTGACCTGGGTATCATAGCTTAAGGTAGTCACATTGATGGGAGCATGGGGAAATTCGAGCGGCGTCCTGCATTGACCGCAAACTGGATGGCTTACGAGCTTTTCATCGGGAACGCGGTTCAGCGTTCTACATACCCTGCAGCGAAGTATTATGGGATTGTTGGACAATTTATTTCCCCAAACAAAGAAGAATATTCGGTCAACCCGATCAAGTATAGCATAGATGGCCAGAAAAATAAAACTGCCTACTTTCGTTCAAAGTCGGAAGCGGTACCCTAAGCGGTAACTATTCCTTCGGGTCGCGATTCGAGCAAGAAGCGGGAACAAACCCCGAAGAGTTGATCGGCGCGGCGCATGCAGGTTGTTTCAATATGGCTCTCACGATGATATTGGAACAATCGGGATATAACGTGGAGCACATTCACACCATTGCGAAAGTGAGCATCGACAAACTTGGCGGAGGGTATAAAATCGCGAATATCGAACTCGATACTGAAGGCAAGGTGCCGGGCTGTGATGAAAAGACGTTTATGGAAAAAGCTGAACTTGCAAAGAAGAACTGTCCCGTATCCATGGCATTGACAGGAGTTGTGATCGCGTTGCGGTCTCGGCTCATGAAAGCGGCCGCGTGACCCGACAGGGACTCTGGATCCTTCCATAAATGCGTCCCGATAATGTTTTTCGAGACGCATTATTATTAAACACGAGAGGGTTCGCGGCGTCAGTTAATGAGTATTATGGTGCATCGTTTCATCGTAAAAAAGAAACAATGTCGCCTTGTGGAAAGGGAAATGCCCTATAAGAGAGGCAGTCTCAACTTCATGCGTTTGATAATATCGAAGGGGGAGAGATTGAAGGGCATTTTCAAGAGCAGCGGTCTATTGAGGCATGACATAAGGTAGTTGCGCTCCACGGCTTTTTTCAGGACAACCACCCAGGCTCCGGTCCGGAACCGATCCTCCCGGGCATAAATGCCGATTTCCCTGCCGATCGAAATCATCTGAGGTCTTGTTCGAGGCTGGTAAGTGATCAAGTCCTTGCCGTGGGAATGATAGGCAATGTTTAAGCCTGCAACGAATGCCTGATCCTGGGCATGGTAAGCAAGACGCTGGAGTGCAATCGGCCCTCTATCGTCATGGATGCTCACTGCATCGCCGATGCCGAGATCCGCTCGTCAGCAGGCGAAGTAAGTCGGCCTGTCACGATTAGCCAGCCGGCTTCTTCCCGGGGAAGCGGTAGGTCCTCGATCAGGTGTGATGGTTTAATACCGCCGGTCCAAATGAGCATGGTAAAGGGAAGCTTAACGTTGGATCCGAGCATGAGCCACGTTTCCCGGACGGTAGTGATGGATTGGCCGGTAATGATTTTGACCCCACGCTTCCGCAAGTAGTCACCGGCAAATTCGCTGGTTTCCCGTGAGAATCCTGGCAGTATCCTGGTCTCACGTTCGACGATGGTAACGGTTATCCTTTCCTGGGCAAGACCGTCCCTATATCCGTTGTCATGAATGAGATCCAGAATTTCTCCAGCCATCTCAACACCTTCAGTTCCACCGCCTGCCAGTAGAAGGTGAATTGCTCTTTGATGTTCGGACAGAATGCGTTGGAGTGCGGCATAGATTCGTTCAGCGTTGCCGGGGGAGCGGAAACAATATGAATATTCCTCCGCGCCGGGGACATTAAAGAAATTATTTCTTGCTCCTGTTGCAAGAACCAGGTAATCGTAAGCCAAGACTCCGTCTCCGGTAACGACATGACGTCGGATCGGGTCTATTTCCCGCACAGAGTCCTGCTGAAAATTGATTCCTGCAGGAGACAGCACAGTTGCAAAGGGAATCTGGATGTCCCGCGCCGGAATCTTGCCAGAGCTGACTTCATGAAGGGAAGGGATGAAAGAGTGGGATGGATTCCGGTCGATCAATGTTATCCGTGCTGTGTCGCCGAACCGGCCCCGAAGCGTAAAAGCCGCCTCCATTCCGCCGAAACCGCCGCCTATGATAATAATCTTAACAGTCATTTTCACTCTTCAATTACTGTAGTATTGTAGCAAATTGCCGCGTTCATGATGAGCTTGTGCACGGGAGAATGCACATAAAAACTAAATTAGATGACGAGGATGATAGCAGCGTCATGGTTTAGATAAGAACTATCCACCCACATTTTTCATGGCTTGTCTGAGTTCATCGGAATCCGGATGACGTTGAAGAGCATCCTGAAATAGGCTAAGAGCTTGCTTTTTCAAGCCGTTTCTCGAATAGAGATTTCCAAGTTCGAGATAGTACTCAATTTTTGAAGGAGCCATTTTTATAGCTTTCTGGAATAGTTTCTCGGCGTCATGGAGCCGGCGGGGCATATGCGTGAGTGCAAGACCATGATGGAACAGGTACTGCGCATTGGATGGGTCAAGGAGTACGGCCCAACGGAATGATTCCTCCGCCCCCCAAAAGTTTTGTCCCCGGTAGTGTTTCAGTCCTTCATTAAATTGTGACATGGCTGATCCTTTTTTAATGTTATCCTGCTGGTTCTTAGCCAGCGCGGTTGGCCAGCGTTTTTTGATCCTCTTAGCCAGCGAAAGGTCATATGCTTTCCGTTTATCATCCGCATTCAGGACATTGTAGGCTTCCGCGATTGTTGTGAAAATGGCCGCGAGCTGTTCTCTCATATCAGACAGCTCACTGTCCATGTGCCGGTCGGGATGGTACCTCATCGCGAGATGAAAATAAGCCTTTTTAATTTCCTGCAATGTTGCGTTGCGACCGACATCGAGAATCTGATAGTAATCCAGGTCAGCCATTTTCCCCATAGTTTGGCGAAGGAGCTCTCTTGTGACCTTTACCGTGGGTTCCTCTTTTTCTCGGCCGGCAGGAGCGGATCGATTGCGTTCTTGCGTTGTAGGCTCCGATTTAAGGCCAAGCAATTCGACGAGCCGTAGGGCATTTAATGCATATATCGCTTTGAGAGTGTTGAAATCGCCAATTTCTGATAAGGCGCAGATCTCTTCGATACTTCTGCTGCCGTCAATGAAGGAGAAAATTGTTTGCTGGTCTTGATCGAGTACAATGCCGTGGAGAAGAGAAGATGAATCCTTTTGTGCGCGGAGTACCATTTTGAGGGGCGGAAGGGACTTACGCACGAATCTCCAGTCAAGGTGGCGGATGCCCTCCAACAGCAGGTTGCCTGTGTCTATCTGGAGCGGAACAATTTCCGCGAGAAGCATGGGAGCGTTGTCAAACGTATAGCGGCCATCGCTCCACGAAAACAGACTTAATATAATTTGCGTGACCTGTAGTTTGGCCCCCTCTATGAGGTCCTTGGGCGTGATGAGACCTCGTTCTAAGAGCACAGCGCTGAGTTGCTTCCCGGTCTGTTTGGCAGCCTCTTCGGAGGCGGTACGCATTTCTTCCGTAAGTTTTCCACTCCGAAGCAGTGATGTGCCCAACTGTTCCGCATCAAGATTTGAGGAGGCATAGATAATATCGCCGTTCCTGAAAAAAACTTTTTTGGTTTCCTTTTCACGAGATAGGACCACAATACCGGTCTTTTTTTGAGTTCTAAGGTCTTGGAGAAGCCAAGGGACAACCATGTTCTTGATATCGCCGGACATTACGTTCATCATCTACTTGTAGTCCTTTAGAATCTGTTTTAACTTTTATTACTTGGCGCGGATCAATAGTTGATACGTTCTATGCTATTTTTATGAAATCCTTGAAAGCGAAACAAGGTTGATGCTTGTGACCCACCGAATAATAATACTGCCGTGTCGCGATGATCCTGCATTGGCGGCCAAAAACTAATAGATTTAAAGCCAAAATGACTAATCCACACTACGCCATGATTGAGCTATGTATTTCAATGCGTGATATTATAGCATTTTCATCACGAATCGAAACATTATTTTTTATAATAGTGAGTTCATAATAAATTGCTCAATTGTTAGTTTACCATCCACAATGCTGGCTAAGCTTTGATAATTAATGTGCGATTTGAGTAAAATCGTGATATATTATGGCATGCAAAGCTTTCTTTTTATGCGAAAAAATGAGAGGGAGCTTCCAAAACTGCATGGAACTATTGTTGTGCCGTAAACTAAATACGTAACATGATCATGCCGGCATGGTGGTTGTGTGGAAAACGTTCAGCTTTAGAAGCATTGTGGTAATTTACTGCAGGGTGTCATCATCAGATAATAAAAGTAATTTGGGTATCGCAGAACAACGGCTTCTTGGTTTCCGCGCTGCAAAGGTATATACGGTTTCCCTTGTTATCAAAAGTGAGGCAGAAGACTACGGTAATTAGCTCGTGGATGAATGCGTCCCTCGCTTATTCATCCCAGGAATGTTCCCTATACGGATATGTAGTCTACGGGAGTAAAACCACTCGATCAAAATTTAAATGTATGTGTTGTTATACCGGCATTCAGGCCGGTATAAATGAAGCTCGTAATTACCATGTCAGAAATTCTGGCAAGGTCATCGACGTATCAGATAGCGCGAAGTCCGTCCTCCGTATTCCGATCGATAAGTTCCCGTCACGCAGGGAGTATAATATATAAGCCACTATGGGATGGCTTCGGGTTTATTATTTTCGAATTTCTGTTTAGCTGGATCGTCGGCACAGCCCAAAGGATCTATAGCTAGGAGTATTTTTCTAATAAATTCATTCTATTGACTACGCTGTTTAAAATTATTATAATACTCATTCTCGTTGCGCTGGGAATTTGGTCTTTAAGCAGCATAGCTCTATCAGCTCTTTAAGCAAACGATTCAACCTAGGTGAAGGACTATGCACAGGGAACTTTTTCTCGGCATTGATGTCGGCTCAGTAACAATCAAAACCGCAGTCCTTGATGCGGGTCGTTGCCTGCTTTCCGAATCCTACGACCGGATCAAAGGCGATCCGCTCGAAGTGCTTTTGCACCGCCTCCAGGCACTTAAAACAGAACATCCGGACAGCAGCATCAAGGCCGCCGCTGTCACTGGCAGTGGCGGGAAACAAGTTGCGAAAACAATCGGCGCCCTATTCATTAACGAAATCCTTGCCCAGTCTGCATTTATAGGGCGATACCACCCAAATGCACGGACTATTATCGAGATAGGTGGCGAAGATGCCAAACTCATCACGCTCGTTCCGGATAGCACATCAGGCGGCGTCAAGATTGAGGATTTCTCCATGAATGCGGCATGCGCCGCAGGCACCGGATCATTTCTCGATCAGCAGGCCACTCGTCTCCATCTGACCATAGAACAGTTCAGCAACATAGCCCTCAAATCGAAAATGCCGCCTCGCGTCGCGGGCCGGTGCAGCGTATTTGCGAAGAGTGACATGATCCACCTTCAGCAGATTGCGACTCCGGATTACGATATTGTTGCAGGCCTCTGCTATGCAGTTGCTCGGAATTTCAAAGCGACCATCGGCAAAGGGAAAAAGTTTCCCGCCCCGGTTTTGTTTCAGGGAGGTGTCGCGGCGAACCTCGGTATGCGCAGGGCTTTCCGCGACGTGTTGAAACTTTCGGAGCAGGAGATGAAGATTCCCGACCACTTCGCAACGTCGGGTGCAATCGGGGCCGCGTTAATGGCCCGCGAGCAGCGCGGAGAGGTGGCCGTCTACCTCGGGGCTCCGGCGATTGCGACGGTGCTTGCAGGAGGCGTAGGGTGGGCGGAGAGCGGCATGGCGCGTCTTTCACAGCCGATGGGTATCATGCCGAATCCTGACCAGGACGGAACAGCCGTCAGCGACGGGCCCATCGAGGCCTATCTTGGTGTGGATGTAGGTTCCGTATCGACAAATGTTGTGGTCATTGACAAAAACAGGATAGTCCTGTCGAAACGCTATCTCCCTACGGCCGGGAGGCCCATCGAAGCGGTGAAACAGGGCCTAGCGGAGATCGGAGCGGAGATTGGTGGGAAGTTGAAAATCCTGGGTGTAGGTACTACGGGGTCGGGCAGGTATCTGACCGGCGACATGATCGGAGCGGATGTGGTAAGGAATGAAATTACCGCCCAGGCCACGGCTGCTGCAGCCATAGACCCCTTGGTGGACACCATTTTTGAGATCGGCGGCCAAGACTCGAAATACATCAGCCTTCGGAATGGTGTGGTTGTGGATTTCGAAATGAATAAAGCCTGTGCCGCAGGAACGGGTTCATTCCTCGAAGAGCAGGCGGAGCGACTCGGAATCAAAATTAAACAGGAATTTGAGGCTAAGGCGTTCTGCGCCGGTTCTCCGTGCCGGTTCGGCGAACGCTGCACGGTTTTCATGGAATCGGACTTGGTCCATTCTATGAACAAGGGCGCCAGCGTTGAGGAACTCACCGCCGGGCTCGCTTACTCCATTGCTTACAATTACCTGAACAAAGTCAAGGCGGGTAAGCCAATCGGCGACCGCATATTCTTCCAGGGTGGTGTTGCCGCGAACAAGGCCGTAGTATCGGCATTTGAAACCATCACCGGCAAACCCATCACCGTACCGCCCCATCATGAGGTTACCGGCGCCATCGGTGCGGCGATCCTCGCCATGAGCAACTCCAACGGCAGGAGCGCGTTCAAGGGTTTTGATTTGAACAAACGCGCCTATACCGTTACGACCTTCGAATGCGCGGCATGTGTGAACCGCTGCGACATCCGGCAGGTGAGCTTCGAGGGTGAGAAGCCGCTCTACTACGGAAGCCGATGCGAAAAATATGATGTCAAGAAAAAGCATTCAGATGCAGGATCTTTGCCCGACCTTTTTTCCGAGCGCGAACAGATGTTTCTCGCTTCGCCGCTCACACATACCCTCGGCGAAGATGCTCCGGTGATCGGAATTCCGCGTATGCTTTATGTCAATGATTTTCTGCCTTACTGGAAGGTTTTTTTCAATGAACTGGGCTATCGCGTCGTATTATCGGAAAGCACAAACCGCTCGCTGATCAATAGGGCGCTCGAAGCGACCATTGCGGAGACTTGTTTCCCGGCCAAAGTAGGGCTAGGCCATGTCCTCGATCTTCTTGATAAAAAGGTCGATGTGATTTTTCTTCCGAGTTTCATCCGTCTTCCAGTTTCTCACGACCAAGCAAGAAATACTCAGGCTTGTCCCTATGCCCAGGCTTTTCCCTATGTCGCGAAGGCTTCGATCCGCTTCGGAAAGACGAGGACTGTTGAGCCCGTTCTTTTTATGCACGATAAGCGTCAGTTCGATAAAAGCATGAAGGCACTCGGCAGGAGTCTTGGGAAGGGCGCGGCTAACGTGGCCTGGGCGCAGCGCCGCGCCGCTGAAGCATTGGATGATTTTCACCGCGCTCTTGAGCGACGCGGCCGTGAGGTCTTGGCAGCGCTCAAACCGGGAGAGCATGCGCTGGTGCTCATCGGACGAAATTACAACACCTGCGATACCGGTATCAACATGAACCTGCCGTCTAGGATTCGCGACCTCGGTGTGCAGGCGATACCCATGGATTTTATCCCGCTTCATGAGGTAGATCTTTCAGGGCAGGAGCACATGTACTGGAAATCGGGCCAGAGAATCATAGCGGCGGGACGCTTCATCTCTGGCAACCCTAGACTGTTTCCACTGTACCTGACGAATTTTGGGTGCGGGCCTGATTCCTTTATCACCCATTTTTTCCGCGCAGAAATGGGCGGGAAACCGTTTCTCCAGCTTGAAATCGATGAACATAGCGCTGATGCGGGCGCCATCACGAGAATCGAGGCATTCTTGGATAGCCTGAAGAACGTGAAGGAAACACGACCGCGACCGGATTTCACTATGTTCACTAGGAACAACGGAAACGGATCGCTCCATGGGAAGAAGGTCTATTTGCCGCCGATGACCGATCATGCTCATGCTCTTGCAGCCGCGTTCAGGGCTTGTAGCGTGGAGGCCGTGGTGCTGCCAGAGTCTGACGAGGAAACCATTAGAATCGGCAGAGAACATAGTTCGGGCCGCGAGTGCTATCCACTGGCACTCACCGTCGGAGACATGATTAAGGCAACCAGGCGGCCAGGATTCGATCCTAGCCAGAGCGCGTTTTTCATGCCTTCGGGTAGGGGGCCCTGTCGGTTCGGACAGTACAACCGTTACCACCGCCAGGTACTGGACAAACTCGGACTTGAACGCGTACAAATCATGTCCCCCATGCAGGACGAGTCTCTTCACAACGATGTCTGTGCGCTGGACAAGAATTTCGTGCTCATGAGCTGGCGAGGTGTCTTCGCCGTGGACATGCTCCAGAAAGCGCTGCGGGAAACGCGTCCCTATGAGAAAAGGAAAGGGCAAGCGGCCGGTGTATATCAGAGAGCGCTCGATGCGGTGGTGTTCGCAATAGAAAAGAGAAAAGACCTCGTGCCGGTGCTGTGCGGAGCCTATAATGATTTCATGGCGATAGATATAACGGAGAGGTCGAAACCGGTGATCGGCGTCGTGGGGGAAATCTATATTCGTTCAAACAGTTTCAGCAACGAGGATGTGGTGGGTCAAATAGAGAAACTCGGGGGCGAAGTGTGGGTCGCGCCCATATCGGAATGGCTGCTTTACGTTAACACCACGGCCAAGGCATCTGCCCTGATGAACCGCTCCTGGAAAAAGCTGCTGAAAGCGTACCTGACCGCGTGGGTTCAGCGTAAGGATGAGCAACGGCTCCTAAACAGCTTTAATGGATCGTTGCGGAGTCTTCATGAACCGAGCATCGACCAGACACTGCGCTCTGCCCTACCTTATATTCACCATTCCTTCGAAGGCGAGGCTGTTCTTTCGGTTGGCAAGGCCATTGATTACATCAACCGCGGTGTTTCGGGCATTGTGAACGTGATGCCCTTCACCTGCATGCCCGGCACCATAGCGACGGCAGTGCTCAAACGCTTAAGGGAAGACCATCACAATATCCCACTCCTCAACATAGCCTATGAAGGTCAGGGAGCTTCCCAGACACTTACCCGACTTGAAGCCTTCATGCATCAGGCGCAAGCGTACGATCCACCGAGAAAGTAGCGCACATGGCCGGTTGTACAGCGTAGTCGTGATACTATCCAATGTGGGCTGATCGAAGAACCGCAACGGACCGCTGTTTACGCCTGATTATGATGCTGCCGGAAACCTACAGACATGTCACTTAAGAAAAAAATCACGCTCAGTTTTTTTATCAGTGCCTTCATAATCGCGATCCTCGCTGATTTCGAGTATGTTAATTTCGTCGAACTCAGGAAAGAAATCCGATATCTTGAGATTATTGACATGGTGAGCCGTAAAGCGGTCCAGCTCAGGCGCCATGAAAAGAATTATTTTCTTTATGGCCCGAAACGAGGCAACGTTGAGGCCGCATCTGTTTATGATTACCTCAAGCAACTTAAGGATATTCTCGCACAAAATCCCCATATTGACGAAGCAGACCAGCTTTCTTTGCGCGCTAAAATCATTGAGTATGAACAGCGTTTCACGAAAATCGATGCAGCGTCAATAAGTCTTACAGCGGATTTTGAAAAGCTCAGGAAATCTAATCGCAGGGATGATAAATTCATTGCTCTAGTTGAAGACACCTTCCTGGAGCGTCCTGCAGAGTCCGCGGTGTTTCTGAAAAGCGTATACCGTCTCCCGGAGAGGCATTCTCTTGTTACGAAACTCCAGGCGTTGAATACCGACATCGCGTCTCTGATAAAAACGGGCGAGGATATATTGGTCATCAAGAGCGACCTCGACAAGGTCAGCCGTGAAAAAGCGGAAACTGTTATCCGTGTTTCGCAGATTGCGATTCTCATATTCTTCCCCCTCTTTTTCGTGGTTGGCATCGGAATGCTGTTCTTCATCAGCACCAGTGTCGTGAGGAGGCTCATACTTTTGATCAGCGTGGTAGAAAAGACCGGTAAGGGATCGTATCCCCATCTCACCGGATCAGGTTCGAAAGGCAATCCCGATGATGAAGTAGGAGTGCTGATCGATAAGTTCAACGAAATGGAGGACCAACTCGCACTGCGTGAACAGGAGATAGAGCGAAAAAACATGGAACTGATGCAGGCGAAGAAACTGGCTGCTATCGGTACGCTCGCATCGGGCGTGGCCCATGAACTGAACAACCCACTCAATAATATCTACCTCTCAGCCCAGGTCCTTATGCAAGAAGCGGGTGAAAGCTGCTCTCTTGACGTGAAAGAGGCGGTGAGCGATATCGTCGGCCAGACGGAACGGGTGAAGCGGATCGTCAGTGACCTTCTGGAATTTGCCCGCGGCAGGGAGCTTCGGCTCCATGAAGCGGATTTGATCGCGTTGATCGAAGACGCATACCGGAATGCGGGAAGCTCGCGTGACATGAGCGGAATAAGGTTTTCCTTCACTTCCAAACCCCCAGTGTTGCTTGTATCGGCCGATACCGGACAGCTTGAACAGGTGTTCACCAATCTTTTTATCAATGCCGCAGACGCCATGCAACAGAGGGGTGAGATCATCGTATCGATTAAACAGGTAGCGAACAACATTGAGATCGGGATATCCGATACCGGTAATGGTATCCCGGCCGAATCACTTGATAAAATATTCGAGCCCTTTTTTTCCACGAAAGATAAAGGCACTGGTCTCGGATTGGCGATAGTATATAGTATCGTCAAAAAACACCATGGTGATATAACGGTCAAAAGCGAAGAAGGAAAAGGTACGACATTTACTGTTGCCCTACCGGCACATCATGCATAGCTGCTGAAATATCAAACTCCCTATTAAAGGGAAATAAAGTCTGCGATGGAGTTCCACCGTAGAACAAAGAAATGACACATGGTTAATTGAAAAGCTAAATTACCATTCTCTGAGGCGCATGTTGCATTTGTGCCAAGAGCCATTTCCACTTTTGATTTGTCTTTGCCCGGGCAAATGAAATTGACACCGCCCGAGGGGAGTATTATGATGTCTGTGGATGGTCGCACATTCCTGTGACGACCCAATACAGTCGAAAAGAGAACCATTAATGGCATTCAAAATCCTTGTAGCAGAAGATGAAGAGATAACCCTGAAGCATCTGATCAATACCCTCGCCAAGGCTGGATATTCAGCGACCGGCACTAAGAACGGCCTCGAGGCGCTCGAGAAGATAGAAAACGATCATTTCGATTTGCTGATCGCGGACATCAAGATGCCGGGGCTCACAGGCTTGGAACTACTCGAAAAGATTAGGGAGAAACAGCTCGAGTCAGAGGTGATCATCATTACCGGCTTTGGCAGTATCAGCTCGGTTGTGGAAGCCATGAAAAAGGGCGCTTATGACTATGTTACAAAGCCATTCAACCTCGATGAACTGCTTCTGAAAGTTGGGAAGATCCGGGACCAACTATCCCTTAAGAAGGAAAATATAGCGCTAAAAGCCTATGTCAGCGTCGACAAGAAGGTGTCGATTATTGCTCAAAGCACGAGCATGAGCAACATTCTTGGCATTATAGAAGGCATGCGGGCTTCGGACTGCAATGTGCTGCTGACAGGTGAAACTGGTGTGGGCAAAAGCCTTCTGGCCAAGATCATCCATTATACCAGCAGGCGGCAGGATATGCCGTTTCTTTCGATCAACTGTGCCACACTCACTGAGGAACTGCTCGCGAGCGAGCTGTTCGGATATGAAAAAGGGGCGTTTACGGGAGCGGTCAAAACCAAGCAGGGTTTGGTAGAAATCGCCGATTCTGGCACGCTGTTCCTTGATGAGATCGCTGAAATGGCGCCTAGCCTACAGGCCAAACTCCTGAAAGTGATAGAAGAGGGAGAGTTTTACCGGGTGGGTGGAACCAAACCCATCAAGGTCGATGTGCGGTTCATCGCTGCGACTAACCAAAATGTGAGGACTGCCATCAGTGAGGGCCGTTTCCGCGAGGATCTCTACTACCGACTGAATATCATGGAAATTTTCATTCCGCCGCTCCGTGACCGCCGCGAAGACATCCCTCCGCTTTGCAACTATTTTTTGGGAAAACATCTTCCGAGTTCGCGCAAGAAAATCACGGGCTTCACTAAAGAAGCCATGGAGGTACTCATTCACTACAGCTATCCTGGCAACGTGCGCGAATTGGAGAATATTGTCGAGCGCGCAATAATTCTGGAGCAGACAAGTCTGCTTACTCCGGAAAGCCTGCCTCAAACCATCAAAATGTTCCAAATAGAGGCCATCGAACCGAACAAGATAAAAACGCTGGAGGAGCTGAGCAAGGATTATGCAGAGCAAGTGATCGAGATTCTTGGCGGCAACAAATCGAAAGCTGCCGAGGTGCTCGGCATCTCTCGGACGAGCCTCTGGCGCATTATGAAAGAAGAATAGAATTTTCCCCGTCTGTGGAGTCAAAGTTCCGGACACCTCTCTTGCCTTCCGTCACTCAATACAAACCGAATTTATACTAACAAATAATGCGGGAATGATTTTATTGGGTTTATTTCTCGTGCGGCGCGAGGTACCCTTATCAGATCGTATCTCAAGCTACTAAAGTGGCATATAAAAACATCCGAGAGGAGAGTCAAGCGCAATGGATGGTCACAGCATCATAAGCGACGTCATCATGGCGACGGACCAGATGATGTCCGGGGGCAGTTGCAGATCACAAGTAGAATCAAGGAGCAGGTCGACGCGAGCAGGGAACTCTTCATTCTCGAGCCAAAGCGAGAGGATGACCGGAGTATCTCGGAAATGGCCATAGCTGAATCGATATGTCTGCCAAGCTGACGGGCTGTTGGGCGCCAAGAAGAATTCCTCTTTGCATAAACCCCTTTTTGTCATTTCCGTATTTTTCCGCTATTGAATCAAGGGGCAGAATATGAGATCCTCGGGTAAAAGCTTCTCCGCCGCGAATCTGCTCCAGTTTTGTGAGCCGGCCGGTACAAGTGATATCTTTGACACTCACCAGATACCAGAGAACCGAGAGCCTGAAAAAATAACTTAACCGCTGAAGGAGCGGGGCGCTTCCCTCTGCATCGCTCGTTATTGACCTGTTCTTGGACGAGACTGTAAAATCCATCCCGAAAGATTTGATCACGTATACGTCGCGCCCGGCGTCGAAGATGGCACCCGAAGCTCTACAGACAAAATCAGGCTGTAGTGATGCTAAAGTTTCCCACGCCTTATCCTCGCCCGGATTACACGCTGCCGTCATTTTATTCCCTCAAGTATGACATCCGAAGCTTCAATGGCATGATCCCGTTCCAGAAAAATAATTAGTTACTGCAATAGAAATGGAATTATCTTCCGCAAATCTTTTTTTGCATCTTACCAGCTTTACAATGAATTTCAAAGTAGTTTTATGTTTCAGATTTTAACACAGCGCATTAGAAACCATGTTGTGCATTTAAAATTATAAATGTCTTGATTTGCATAATTTTATATTGCAAATAAAGGTCTTTTGCATCATTTTTCATTGCCGACCTGTTTTTGATATTACTATGGTGTTTCAGTAGGGTTTAAAATTGAAACATGAATATAACCGGTATATATAAAAATATGCATAAAAACAGTATCTTATAGTATGGCACTTGTATTGCATAATAAATATCAGAGTTTCACTCGTATAGGAGACAGATCGATGGGAAAGAGGCAAGTGCTGTTTGTCACTTACCGTGATGAGAATCTTGAAGAAGGCGTTTCATACGTGATCGAATTGGCCAAGGCGATGTATGAAGACATTACCCTTCTTTTGGTGAGAAAGAAGAATAATCTCATGGACAAGCTCGGGAATCTTATGACCGCTGTAAGTTTTGCAAAATCCGATAACCCCGATACTGTAAGAGATACCATGTTTACGGATTCAATTGGCGCCGAAGACCGATACGAAAAAGTGCTGGCCAATCTCGTCGCGCAGTGCCGAAGGGAGGGCATCCAGATGGGCGTTGAGGATACAGATCTTGATGCCATATCAGGAATCCGGACCTTCCTGAAGAAGCACGCTGGGATCGACAAGGTCGTTCTGAGCCCGACCGTGACCGGCAGTGAAAACGTCTCAGCCAAGGATTTGCACCGGCTCGTGCGGACGGCATCTCGGCCGATAGTAACCATGACCCGGCAGGCCTGCGACGGGGCATGTTAAATAATAGCATCAGAGGTTGTTTGAGGAAACAAATCGTTCAGCGCTGAACGGTAAATAGACAGCGGAATTATTCTAAAATCAAGAGAAAAGGAGCAAGCGCCGTGTATCCATATACACCAGTATCACTGGCAAGCACAAAAATTTTAATTCTCGTCGGGCTTGGCAATAGGGCTTCTGCCCGCCTTTTCGGAGCCGGAGGGGGATTTCATTTTGACGCCGCTTCTTAACATGTTCGGAATCCTGTCGACTGTTGCTTCCGAAAGGAGGACAACATAGAATCAGTTACCTTCGATACCCCATGCCGCTATCAGAGATGAATGGCATGGTACATGGGATCAGCGCTTTATCCTGGAGATTGGTATCATTCTACTACCTCGGGCAGATCGTACGCTGAAACGTAAAAAGCTTGTATAGAAATGTAGCCAGAGCACCCGGCGACAGGCCATTTATTAACACCAAGAGTTACGAAGTAAGGCAATTAGTATTACATAATAATAATTGAAAGGAGATTTTTCACCATGAAAAAGCTTTTGCAGTTTCCTCATCCCTTTTTTTCCGGACGTCCGACATGGAAATGGTTTATTCTGATCAATGTCCTTATCGGCGCCACAATGTCGGCCTTGGATGTCAGCATCGTGAACGTCGCAATGCCGACGTTGAAGACTGAGTTCAACACCAGCATGTCCGTCATCGAGTGGGTGGCCATGGCGTATATGCTGACCCTCACCATTTTCCTTCCTTTTTTCGGAAGGTTGGCCGACATGTTCGGTAGATCTAAACTTTATAATGCGGGATTTGTCGTCTTTACCGTAGGCTCCCTGTTTTGCGGAATGGCAACATCGGCATCCTTCATCATTGCCGCCCGAGTCCTCCAGGCGGTCGGCGCCGGACTCCTGCAGGCAAACTCCGTCGCGCTGATCACGCAGGCCTTTCCCTCAAGTGAGCGTGGTAAGGCTATCGGCATTCAGGGGGCGGTCCAGGCCATTGCCATGGCAGTGGGGCCCTTTGTGGGGGGTATCCTGATATCCACGATCGGCTGGCGTGCGGTTTTCTATATTAATATACCGATCGGCATCCTGGGCACAGTCGCAGCACTGTTCATTCTTCCGCCCAACCAGACTACCGGGAAAAAGGAGTCCATCGACTACCTTGGAACGGTGTTCTTCGCAGCCGGCCTTGGATTTCTTGTGTTGGCCTTCAATGAAGTAGTTAATCTGGGATGGGGTTCGACCACCATCTTGGTTTACTTCTTAAATTCGTTCATTCTGCTCGGTTTGTTTGTCCTCACCGAGATGAGGGTAAAGCATCCCCTGATAGATCTGAAACTGTTCAAGAACAGTACGTTCTTGATTGGCAACTTGACGGGAATGATGTCCTATTATGTGCTGTTTGCTGTCCTGTTCCTGATGCCGTTCTATCTTGAGAAGGTACTTAATTTCAGCCCGGTGCTTACAGGCAGCCTGCTCACGCCTATTCCTCTTGCCATGGCCATAGTCGCCCCCCTTGCGGGCCATATTTCAGACAAGTATGGGTCGAGGATCATGACGGCCTCAGGGATGTTCGTGTCTGCGCTCGCCTGCTTCTCCCTGTTATTTCTGGGTACGGTCGTGAACCTGCCGCTTTTGATCGCCGAGCTGGTTCTTCTGGGCATTGGCATGGGCATGTTCACGCCGCCGAACAATAGTGCGATTATGGGCGCGGCTCCCAAGGAAAAACTGGGACTGGCTGGCGGCGTGTTAAACATGATGCGTTCACTCGGACTTATATTCGGCGTGGACATATCCGGTCTGATATTCAGCAAGCTGGAGCATAAATACCTGGCCGATAACGGCTACCCAAATGTGAATCACGTCTTCGCCAACGGCGGCATCCCGCTTCAAATGAAGGATCACGCTTTCATGCGCGGGTTCATAATCGTCGTAGGCGTGCTGGTTGCGCTTAATCTGTTTGCGGCGGTGCTTTCAACATCCGGTAAGCGCGTTGAGGTGGATGCAGCAGCAATGGAGGCTGCCAAGGAATTTGAAGGCATCTGATCAGCCTCATAAACATAAAAAAGCAAAAAGAGCAAGCCCTCCGGTTTTATATCCGGGGGGCTTTTTTTGTGCTGCGGTCTTTTTAATATTTTTGAGATAAATATATTTTGCTTTTCAACCAAATGTGCTAAAATAAAAAAAATTATGATAGCAATGGGATGCAAATCGTCTGCTTGCGACCTATCCGGTCCTCGTCGTCCCTGGTACTCAGGGGTACTTTCCTGCAGCGTGTTGTTTCAGTATGCTTTAGAATATTAAGCAATGCGATACCGACATGTTTTTAAAATATGCATTAAAATTGTAGGTTATATTATGGTACTGCTATTGCGGGCATAATATATATCCCGGAACGGTTTGAAAAGGAGGCAAATCAACAGGAAAGGGGTAAATGCCGTTTGTCACCTTCCGTAATGAGAATCTTAAGGTAGCGTTTCATCAGCTCTCGAATTGGCCAAGGCGATGTGTGAGGATATTAACCCTTCTGTTGGTTCCGAAGAAGAATAATTTTAATGGCAAGCTCCGGAGTCTTTTGACTGCCTTAAGCTTTGCGGAAGCCGACGGCTAGGAGACTGCGCGAGGGGTAATGTCCGCAGGTGCGGCTGACGGCTAAGACTGATATGGGAAAATGCTGGCAAGCCTCGTGGCAAAATATCGAAAGAAGAGCTTCCAGGTGGGTGTTGAGGAAGCGGATCTTATCGCTGTATCGGGAATACCTAGTTTCCTGAAAGAATTTGCCGGGATTGGCAGGGTCGTCCTGAGCCTGGCGTAACCGGTAGTGACAATTTCTAAGTCGGGGTCTTCACCGGCCTGTGCCGATAGCGGCCCGACCGATTGCATCCATGACTCTGCAGGACTGAGATGGAACATTTTGAAGGGTGGCATCAGTGCATGTTTGAGAGAACAGACTATTCAGCGCTGGACATTAAATAGAAATCGGCATTACTCTAAAACCAAGAGAAAAGGAGTAAACATAATGTATCTTTATTTACCGGTAGCACTGACAAGCATGAATATCTTAATTCCTGTCGGACTTGGTTTGGCGGTGGGGCTTTTATCCGGTCTCTTTGGAGTCGGAGGGGGATTTCTTCTGACGCCGCTTCTTATCATGTTCGGAATCCCGTCGACCGTTGCCGCAGCAACAGATTCTAACCAAATCGTCGCCGCCTCCACATCAGGTACCTACGCTCACTGGAAGGTTGGCAATGTGGACTTTAAAATGGGGATTTACCTTCTGGTCGGCGGGTTCGTAGGTGGCATCGTAGGCGTCCAGGCAATCAAGGTCCTGCACGCCATGGGCAACGCCGATTTCGTGATAAAGATGACCTATGTGCTAATGCTCGGGATTGTCGGCTCCTATATGTTCGTTGAAAGCCTTCAAAGCATGCACAAGAAAAAAGGCGCGGTAGTTGATAAGGTCAAAACAAGTGAAAAGGAATCGACAGTTGGAAAGTTCATGAAATCTCTGCCGCTTCAGACCCGATTCGAGAAGTCGGGAGTAACCCACTCAGCCTTGGTGCCGGTGGTGCTCGGTGCATTTGTTGGCGTCCTGGCCGCGATCATGGGGGTGGGCGGTGGTTTCCTGATGGTGCCGGTGATGGTGTACATGCTCAGAATGCCGATGCACGTGGTGGTCGGAACTAGTCTGTTCCAGATCCTCTTTACCTGCATCGAGGTTACCTTTCTTCAGGCTTACACGAACCATAGCGTCGATTTCATGCTGGCAGTGCTCCTTCTAGTAGGTTCGACCCTCGGGGCACAGGTCGGCACCGTGTTGGGGAAAAAGCTGAAAGGCGAACAGCTAAAGATTCTGCTCGCCTGTATTGTGCTTGTTGTGACCGTTAAGATCATTTTCGAATTGACGCTGACTCCATCATTATTGCTTTCACAAGTAGGAGGGCACTAATCATGTACCTCCACTTCTTAAGTCCCCTGATCCATTCTCTGAGATTTATCTGCAATGCCAGATTGTTCGGATTCATATCTCTGGCGCTGGTTTTTTCCGTGCTGCAACTTGCAGACGCCACACCCGCTTCGGCCATGCTCACGGCAACGGCGAATCATGATCACATCAAGATAGATTTCCTTTATCACGGTAGCAATGTAAGCATAAAGGGCGAATCAGACTCCGGTGTGGATCTGGTCATTAAGATAACCTCACCCGAGGGAGAGCAGACGCTGAAAAAGAAGGGCAAGGTCGGCGGTATACTCTGGATGAATGTCGGCAAGCTAACATTCGAGAAAACTCCAAATTTCTACGAAGTTTTCAGCACAAAAAATATCGAAGACATCCTGAGCAATGAGGAAATGGAAAAATACGTGATCGGATATCCTGCGCTGCAAAAACATATTGAGATAAAACCGGTCGCAAATAACGTGGAGAAGGCCACCTGGTTTAACGAGTTCGTTAAATTTAAGGAAAACTCCAAAGTATACGCTACGTCTTCTGGCAAGATAACGACGAAATCGGCCAATGGACGGCAGGAATACTATATTGATACCGACTGGCCTTACCAGGCCGAGCCCGACGATTATCTGATCACGGTCTATGCCGTGAAGAATAGCAAAGTTGTGGAACAGGCAGAGTCGAAGGTGAAAGTCGAACAGATCGGAGTAGTCAAGACATTGGCGACGATGGCGAAGAACAATGCAGCCTTGTATGGGTTACTTTCCATCGGCATTGCGCTGGGCGCAGGTTTCGGTGTTGGTCTGGTGTTCGGAAAGGGCGGAGGTTCTCATTGATGTATAACTCAATCGTTGTAGGGTTCGACGAGTCTGAGTCAAGCAAAGCGGCGCTGAAAGAGGCTTCACTCAGAGTGAAAAATCATGGAGGAAAACTCTTCTTGGTTCATGCGGTCTATTTCGACAAGGAAGAGTTCACGACTCTCCCATCTCAAATGGAAAAGCGTTTTGAGATCGGCACAAAGGTCTGCCTTGATGCGAGACAGAATCTCCATGATGATTTTGGACTGGACAGTAGAGTCGAGTCGGTCATCTGCGAGGGAGAACCGTCCGATGTAATCGTGGAAATTGCCCAGGGGAAAAAGGCTGAGCTTATTGCACTCGGTACCTACGGCAGGAAGGGGCTGAAAAGGCTGCTCATGGGCAGTGTGACGTCGCGGGTCATCCTGAACGCACCCTGCGATGTGCTGGTGGTCAAGAAAACCTGCCCCCAGTGCAGCGGCAGCTACCACTCCCTGCTAGTTGCTTTTGACGGATCTGAATCTAGCAAGAAAGCGCTGACAAAGGCTTGCGACCTTGCAAAAGTTGACGGCGCGGATGTATCGGTCCAATATGTCATCCCCCGCTACGAGGAGATGATGGATTTCTTCAAGACCGAGTCGGTCAAAAAGAGCCTCTTCGAGGAAGCAGAAAAAATCGTAGATGGAGCGAAAAAGATCTCGGCGGGCCTGGGGGTTTCAATCAAGACCGTAGTTCAAGAAGGCCACGCTGCTGAAAAGATTGTGGAGTTTGCCGATACAATGAAGCACGACTTGATCGTCGTGGGCACCCATGGTTGGCGCGGCGTTAACAAGGCGCTCATGGGGAGCACGGCGGAACGGGTCATTGCTCATGCTTCATGTCCCATACTGATCACGAGGTGATTGAGTATGAAGGGTTATAGAAAGGCCCTTTATCGCATTAACCGGCTCGCAGGAGGTTCTGAAACAGGGTATCACGCTTGTCTAGGATGGGAAAACGCGAATAACCGTCGTAAAGGTGGTCCGGACCCTTATGAAGGGGACCTGAAGGGAATCAAGAACCTGCACGACGTCCTGGATGACAACGGAGCGCGGGTCCCTTCCGACGTCACAAGCCGAAGGGTGCTCATCAAAACGCGATTTGAGCAGGAAGTGTCGGGAAGAATTGCCGGGATCTTGGAGTAGGGAAAATGCAATCTCCTCACTATGGGGTTTAAGATGAAAACATGCATACTGAGTAGGCTCTTCGTCGATCAGATCGTCGAAAAAATCATTGACCCCGCGCCGTGTCTGGTTTATGTTATTGTATGGAGGGGCGACGCGCCATCTCCTGTTCGGCGTGCGAACAAAACAGGATATTAAACAATATGCTGATAAAGGGTGCACGTTATGTTTGAAAGATTGTTGCAGCCAATGCAACTGATTCTTATCCTGTTGATCGTCCTGATCATTTTCGGTCCAGGGAAGCTCCACGAACTCGGCGCAGGACTGGGAAAAAGTGTTAGAGAATTCAAGAATGCCATGAAAGAAGGTCAGGAGACAGCGGTGATCGAAAATAAAGAAGAGAAGAAAGTCTGATCTGCGCAGTGTGAATGCTTTAAAAAGCAGTGGATAACGATAGTGGGTTCCCTAAGGAGAATCAATCAACAAGAGAGTTCTGGGGAATTGTTCCGACTGATCCAGATCGTTATCGTTCGCCCGGCGCTTTTCTCGGGAGGTGCGAAATGCACCATCCCATTTCTTAAGACGCATATATGCGTGCTTGTTAAAAACCGTATTCCACTGATCACAGCACATGGTGAAAATTTATGATAAAGAAAAAATTCGGAAGAATTCTGAGACTCAAGATTTTTTCTGAGGACGAACTGGAGAAGTTTGCTGGGGAATCAAAGGCGTCCGGGGTGCCGCTGGAAGAACTTCTGATCAGCAAGGGCATAAGTAAGCACGAAATTCTGTTCTGTCTATCTGAATTCTATGGACTGCCATTCGTGGAATACGCTGAAAGCGTTGTCGCTTCCTATTTCCTGGTTCTGCGGCTTGATCTGGAGCATCTCAAAAAGAACCTATGGTTTCCGCTTTCGGTTCGGGAAAAACAGGCCGAGGTAATTGCCTATCGTCCTGACGACCCTCGCGTGGAGGAGGAGATCAAGAAAACCCTGGGGGTAGAGCAGGTCAATTTCAGGGTCGCGCTTCCCTCAGACATCATCCGCATTATAGAGCACAATTTCGATGTAAATCCCTATTTCTGTATTTCCGGCGGTAGAACGCCGCTTGCGCGGGTGAGGACACTGTTCGCCTACCGGCGGTCCACGTATGCTCATTACCGCACTTTGTTCGCCAAAGGGAGGACTGGTCTCGCTTTTATCAGGACCGGTGTCTCCTTTATCGTAATTGCGCTTCTATTCATGCGCGTGCTGGGGTTTGGTTTTTACGCCATTCTTGAAACGCCGCTCATGATCGCTGGTCTCATTATGGTTTTCGATGGGACCAAATGGTACCTTCCCGCACGGCGGATCGCCGATAAACCAATTGACGCGACATGTACAGAGGCGACCTGGGGTACCCGCGTGTTGAATGCCGAGTTAAACGATGGACCTCCCAAGTTCAGCCGGACAGAAAAAGTGAAGGGCTCGGCGGAGCTGAGGGCCGATTGGGAAAACCTGTCGCCCGTCATGAGACGCAGGTTCCTTGCAAGCGACCGGACTGATATGGCCGAGGAGCGGACCTCACTTGCTGGCCACCGGACAAAACTCGCTAGGGCACGTACCGGCCTCGCTTTTACACGCACCGGTATCGCTTTCACCGGTCTCGGCATTGGGTTGATGAGGCAGTTTCAAGAAAGCCGATGGACGATCTTGGACGTCGTGCTTATCGTCATCGGAGTGCTCATGTCCGCGGAGGGATTCCATTGGTACTTCGGTGGCAGAAAGGCCGGAATCGAGGGATTGCGAACTGTGCTCGAAGTGCTGAACAAGGAAACCATCTGGGATTTGGTGTTTCCTCCAGGGCACAAACGATCTGGGCCCAAAAAGGACAAGGCCGGTCCGGCGGTCACCGCTGACCAGAAACCAGGCATCTGGGCAACAACAGGTCTTGCTCTCGAACGTACGGTGCTTGCCGACCGGCGGGGCGTTATGGCGAGGCTCCGCACGGTCATGGCGGTGTCGCGGACGGGTTTCTCCTATGTCCGAACCGGTATGAGTATAACATCCGTGGGCGCCGGCCTCATGGCATATTTCGGCACAGCCTCCATCGGCTGGACGGTTTTCAACGTACTGCTGATCATCGGCGGTCTCCTCCTGATTGCGGACGGATATCGTTGGGTCCTACCGGCGGAACGTATGAGAAAAGAATATCCCTATTGTTACGGAGATATGGAAATAACCATTCCCGATTATGGGAAACCAGCTGTCGAATGGGGGACGGTTATTTTTAATAACTATGAAGAGTGAGTTGATGAACGGCGATCTCGCGGATGATGTGGTGCGGCAGAGTTCGGAATTTTCGATCCTGGTAGAACGGGGGATTCTGAGCCAAGCGGAACTTGAGGAGGCGATAAGCACGGCTCAGGCTCGCGGGATCGAACTCGAAAAAGTCCTGCTCAGTGAATTCAGCGTGGCGAAACGGCATCTGCTTGATGCGCTGGCCGCATACTATCGCTGTGATTCCATCGAATACGATGAGCGTCTGCCGATTCCACCTGAGCTTCTGGCTATGCTCGACCAGGATTCACCTTCTTCATACCAATGGATGCCAGTGATGAAAGACAAATCAGGAACCGTGGTCATTGCAGCGAGAAATCCCGAAAGTCCCGAGATGCGTGAGGAGGTCAGAAAATATGTGATAGCGGACCGTTACGAATTCCGGGTCTCCCTTGATGCCGACATCCAATGGTATATCCAGGATTTCCTCCATGACAAGGTGGGACTTTTGATAGGAACGGAGCGCACCGGGTTGGCCTATTGGCGAAATACCATGGCGCAGTGGCGCACGAGGATGGCCTGTTACCGGACGGATCTCGCGAATGCACGAACTGGCTTGGCCTTCCTCCGATGGGGTCTGGGGACAATCGCATTATCGAACGCGCTCCTGAAATCCAAAAACATTGCATACCATCCTGTTGTCTATTTCTCAGTTCTCACCGTCGGGATCGTTATCGCTTTTTACGGGCTGCCGATCTATTTGAATATTCGGAAATCCCGATTGACTCCGCCCGGGCACCAGACGCTGGTGGAGGTAACGGCGACAACGATCCAATTCCTTGAGAATTATCATTTTATCGAGAACACAGGGGGTAAACAGGAGATGCAGGGGACGATGCTTGCGAGGATGGGTGATTATCTTGCCGATTACAGCACCTATCTAAACCCGACTCCATCCTCCAAGACCCGCACGATGTTCGCGCGCGAACGGAACGTTCTGGCCGCCCAGCGGACGATCGCGGCCTGCTACCGGACCATCTATGCCCGCGCACGAACTGGGCTGGCGTTTATCCGGACCGGCATTTCCTTTCTGAGTATCGGTATTGGTATCCTGGGGTATTTCGGGTTCGGTTTGCTTACGTCCTTCAACCTCTGGCTTATGGCCGCTGGCATTCTGATGCTCGTAGACGGAGTGCTCTGGTACTGGCCGGTTCGGAAGGAACAGGGTGAAGCACCGAGGGGCATCGCATATCCGGAATGAGTGCAGTTTAGACTGCACTGAATTATATAAAAAAAGCAAAGAAGGACGACATAGAATCGGTTACCTTCGATACTCATGCTACTAAAAGATATGAATGTAATGGCTCATGGTTTCGGATGCTTTAGGTTTGGAGACTGGAATCATTTTACTACTTCGGGCAAATTGGACTCTGAAACCCAAAAGCACTTATCGGAATGTATTCAGGGTGCCTGGCAATAGGTATTTTTTTAGCCAATAACTCCGCAACAATTTTATCTCCCCTTGAAAACTAATTAGAAAGCTGATAATTATCCCCTCTATTGCATCCTGAACAATTCGCATTCAATAAAGTGGTCGATTTTGTGTTAAAACTTATATGGAAATATATAAAAGATAGAAGGTACAGCAATGAAGCACCGTAGTGCTCTGCCACAATATGAGTGGAGGTGCTGATCTAAATCAGCTCAAATAATTCACGACAAACCACAACTTGTTGGTAGCCTGGTGGAGATGACCAATATGTGTGGAAAGCCCAAATGCAAATACACGAACAGCAAGAAACACAGATCGTAGTGCATTGCGGGACGGCAGGAAAAAAACGAAAAATGATTCATATCCGGCATTGGCTGAAAACGCTGATTTCCAGGGGCTAAGGGTCTATCAGGAGCCTGGGGAGCAGATGAAAGCCATCAATCAAGCCTTCCGCGTATTCTTCCGATGAAACAAAGCAAGCGGGTAGACATTCTCCGGAGACTATTTATTACGCCAACAAGGTGTTGAATAGTCTTGGAGATAAATTTATTTTGCTTTTCAAACAAATATGTTAAAATGAGCTATCATGAAAGCGATAGGATGCAAATTGCCATTTTGCGAGTAGTCCGATATCCGTCGTCCCTCATTGAGGGGAACTTTCCAGCATGGAGTTGTGGCTCATCAGAATGAAATGCTCGATAGTACAGATATTGGGATCAGGCATCAGTCAGATCGAAAACAACAAGATTGTAGCCATTGTTCCGAAAGAGGAGATACGACTGATCAAACTTTCCCATGATTCACGATCCCGCCACCCCTTTCTGCGGTTTCTCGCAGGGTTTGTCCTGATGGTGACGGGGCTGATCCTGCTCCTAGCGGAGTTCATTGTCGCAGAAGGCGGTATCGTGTTCCTTCAGATGAAATCGTTTGTCTTCGGTTTTCCCATCGTACCCATCCTTCTCTGGACCATGGTTGGCGTGGGTGCCTGGCTCTTGATCGGGGTCTTCCGTGGACGATACAATTTTCTAATCAAGACCGATCGGGGCATGCGGAAAATATTCTTCGAGGAGTCGGCCGATATCCGGGAGATTCGGGAAATCATCACCAGAGCGAAGAATGAGTTCGGGTATGATATCGATGTCACGCTCTTGGATTCCATGCATTTTTAGAATGTATCGGATAGGCAGGTCTCCGGCAAGGGAGTTCGACCCGGGTTTATCAACGAATGAAAATCGAAAACAAACTGTTCATTTCGAACATCATCAACGGGGCATTCATAATACTGATCGGTCTGTTTGCGTTTCAGAACATGAATCTCGTTCTAACGAAACTCAGATTTGTGGAAATCGCCGACGACCTGAATGCATCGTTTCTGACCATGCGGCTCTCGGAAAAAAACTATTTTCTCTACCACGACCGTAAAGCGCTGTCGGAGATACGCGAGAAGATCTCAACGACCTTGGAAACCATCAGCAGTGTACGAGAGGATATTTTTCGAGCAATAGGCGAAACTGACCTCAATAACTTGGTGACACGTCTGACGGTCTACTCAACGGTTGTCGAACAAACACGAAAGGAGAATAACTGGGATCCGCGTATGGAGGCGCGTCTCAGGGAGGAGGGGAAAAAGTTAAGGGAATTCTCCGATTCCATCACGCACCTCGAGCGCAGACGCGTAAACGACATCATCCTGAGTTCGAAACGGATTCTGCTATATTCCTTCTGGGCCATACTGGCATTGGCGCTTTTTATAAGCCGTTTTATTTCGGAGAAAATTGTCCGCTCTCTCCGCGCAATTGAAAAGATGACCAAATCCATATCGGAAGGGAATTTTCATCGGATAGGAGGGCACCGGACGAGGGACGAACTTGACTCGGTCATAACGGCAATCAACTCCATGTCCGAGGAGCTTGCGCACCGCGAGGAACAGATTATACAGTCCAAGAAACTTGCCTCGCTCGGCATACTGACAGCGGGCGTGGCCCATGAAATCACGAACCCGCTGAACAACATCTCCATGATTGCACAAACCTTTGATGAACTGTACGCGCAATTGAACGAGAAGGACCGCCGCGAATTCATGAGCAAGGTGGACGCGGAAACGGAACGCATCAGAAAGATCGTGAAGAACCTACTAGATTTTTCTAAACCCAAGGATTCGATTCTGAAAGAAGCGGATATCAACAAGGTGATCCAGAAGGCCCTTACGCTGGTTCAGAACATGATCGACGTGCAGAATATCAGTACAACAGTGACGCTTGGAGACGGCATTCCCCATCTCTATATCGACGAGGACCAGATCCAGCAGGTGCTAGTGAATCTCGTGACGAATGCGATCCAGGCTATGTCGTCAGGCGAAAGGCTGTTTATCGCATCGAGGCTCGGCAAAGACCGGGATTCAGTCGAGATTTCGGTGATGGACACGGGCAAAGGCATAACTCCTGAGTTTCTTCCCCATATTTTCGATCCTTTTTTCAGCACCAAGGGCGAGGGGGGAACCGGTCTGGGACTTTCAGTTAGTTATGGTATTATTAAACATCACAAGGGCGAAATCAGGGTAGAAAGCAAAGTGGGGGTCGGCACGACCTTTACTATAGAATTGCCGAGCTATCATCCAGAGGAGAATAATGATGGACAAACACAGAATCATGATCATTGATGATGAGAAGATCGTGGGTGACATGGCGAAAATGTCGCTCGAACACGAAGGATACGAAGTGGAGACCTTCCTGAACGCCGAGCCGGCGCTTGCACGGCTCAAGGAACAGAAATTCCATGTTGTCGTCACCGATTACAAGATGAAGGGCATCGACGGAATGGAGGTGCTCAAAACCGTGAAAAAAGAGTATCCCGGTACCACAGTGATTATGATTACCGCTTTCGCGAACCTCGATGCGGCAATCGAAGCGCTGCGCGGCGATGTGCACGATTTTTTCCCCAAGCCGGTCAAGATCAAGGAACTGAAGGAGTCTATCCGGCGGGCGCTGAGCAAGGCATGACGTCAATTTGTAAAATAAGACTTCTTACAAGAACATCATCAATGGTGTCTTTATTATTTTAAGGAACCGTGAAACAGCCAGTGCGCATACAATCATTCTTTTCCTCTCTGTTACGAACGTTTTCGCGCAGGAAAACCATGGGCAGCCGTGAGGAATTCAAAGCAGCCTTCGAGCGTTTTAAAAGTGTACTCGACAGCAACAACCGGGCCTTGGAAACCATAACGGATATGGGAGAAAAACTGGGCGGAGACTATCTTTTTGACATTGTTTACCTCAAAAAAGCCTATACTCGCCTGAAAGAAGACATGACGTTCTCCCTCAGAAGCTTCGATGAACTCACGCAGAACCGCTATCAGCGGCTGCATGATGTATTCGGCTACCTCGATTCCCTGGTCATGCGCATGGTGGATGAAACGCCGCTCCCAGCCCCGCCGTTGGTGCTGTCTCTTGAAAGTATTTCCTGGGGAACGCCGCACGACGTGGGCGGCAAAAACGCGCATCTTGCGGAGGTGAGAAACCAGCTTGGCCTCAACGTCCCCGATGGTTTTGTTGTTACGACGTCTGCATTTGACGCGTTCATTAGATTCAACAACCTGGAAAGTCATATTGAAAGAATTAAACAAATAGCCGCTACCAATGATGCAGGTCTCCAGGAACTGCAGGAGCTCATCCTTCAAGGCCCCTTCCCGCCTGAGTTAAGTCTTACCATGAAAAAAGCCCTGGAAGTGATCAAGTCACGTTATGGAGAATGTTTTCTGGCGATCAGGAGCAGCGCCGAAGAAGAAGACAGCGGCAGCTCCTTTGCCGGCCAGTTTAAAACCATCCTGAACGTCCCACTCTCGCAGGAATCTGTGGAGCGGGCATACCGGGAGGTGATCGCAAGCCTCTTTTCGAGCAAGGCTGTTTCTTATCAGCGGCAGACCGGTTATGACATTGGGTCATTTAAAATGGCCGTCGGCTGTCTGGTCATGGTCGACTCGGCTTCGAGCGGCGTTGTTTATTCGACAATGCCGGAAGGGGACAACGGCACACTGATCATCAGCGCAGCCTGGGGCTTGGGGGAAGCCATTGTCGAAGGGAAAATCGAAACCGACATCTCCATCGTTCGGAAGGAAAAGAAACCAGTCCTGCTCCAAACAGCAACGGGAAACAAGAGTACCATGATTGTCGGGAACGTGAAAGGCGGGATCATCGAGGTCAATACCCCTGAGGACCTCAGGCAGAAGCCATGCCTTTCGTCTGAGCAAGTAACGGAGCTCGCCACACTGGCGATAGCCATCGAACGTTACTTCGGCTCTCCGCAGGACATAGAATGGGCCATGGATAAGAGGGGCGCCCTTTTCATTCTCCAGGCACGGCCGCTGAAAGTGAAGGCAAAAAGCTTGCAATCCGAAGATATTCTGACAGAGAATTCCGTTTCAGATGCCATACATCCGGCAATCCTGCGCGATCAAGGGTTCGTGGTTCAGAGAGGCGCGGGAGCAGGAAAGATTTTCGTCGTAACAAATCCCTCTGACAGCATGATACTGCCAAAAGGTGCTGTTCTGGTAGCGAAACACGATTCATCGCTCTTTGTCAGAATAATGCCTTACGTATCGGCGATCATCACGGAAACGGGCTCGCAGACCAGCCACATGGCCGCGCTCTGCAGGGAGTTGAAAATTCCGACAATTGTAAATGTTCCGAACGCGATGGAGATCCTGAAACATGGACAGGATATTACCGTCATCGCTGGAAACGACAACAAAATGTCGGTATACCGTGGAATTATCCGAGATGTACTCATGAAGTCGGGACAGGATTTTAGCCGGATGGAGGACGTCTATGAGTTTCGTAAAAAACGGTATATGCTGAGATATCTTTCTCCCCTGAACCTTATTGATCCGCTCATGGATGAGTTCACCCCCGAGCGCTGCAGAACCATGCACGACATCCTCCGTTTCATGCATGAGAAAGCCGTAGCCGAACTGGTGGAGCGCGCGCGGGGAGGAAGTGCAACCCTCAAAAAGCGCGGCGCGGTCACGCGGCTTGACCTTCCCGTGCCAGCGGGGATTCTTGTCATGGATATGGGCGGCGGCCTGGAGCTGAGCGGACGAGATGGAGCGGCGACCTTCGACCAGATCACCTCGATTCCCTTCCGGGCGATCATAGGGGGAATGATTCGTCCGGGTGCATGGCATTCCGATGCCGTAGCACTCAAAACGAGTGATTTTTTATCGAGCATGATGCGGATGCCAGACATTACGAATACCACAGACAGTACGGCGGGATACAATGTAGCGATTATCTCACGGGAATATGTGAACATGAGCATCAGGTTCGGATACCATTTCAACATGGTGGACTGCTATAGCAGCGAGACGACGAAAAACAACCACATATATTTTCGTTTTGCCGGAGGGGCAACGGACTTGACAAAGCGGTCGAGGAGGCTAGAACTCATCGCACGGGTTCTCACTTCATACGGTTTCAATATTAAAATAAAGGGAGACCTTCTAATTGCCCGACTTGCTGGGATCAATCAGACGGAAATGGGAAAAGTGCTCGACCAGACCGGTCGTTTAATTGCCTTCGCCCGTCAGCTCGATGCCGTGCTTCATGACGATGCCGCTGTCGAACGGTATGCTAACAATTTTCTTGACGGCACTTATGAATTATGACTTGGCGAATGCCCAACACACCCATCCTTAATATTCCGAAACGCTATGCTGCACGCACATAGAGAATCCAGACTCCCTCATGACAATGTGTGGATAAGTCAATGAGATTGGAAGTAATCGCAAATGTTTTTCTAAGAGTTTTAAGATATATTGAATATGGCAGTCCAGTTATGGTATAGTTGCTTGTCCTTGCTAGACTCGCTGTTCTTGTTTGCTTCTTTATAGGGCAAGACACAGGAATTAGAGGCGGGATAAAAACTATTTATGATGGAACACCCGAAAAATATACTGGTTGCGGATGATGAAGCCGGCATTCGCGAGTTTCTCACTAAGACCCTTAATGAGAATGGTTTTCATGCAATCGCGGCAAAGGACGGAGTGGAAGCATTGCGACTGGTGGACGCTTCGGAGGAGCCAATCGACGTTTTGATTATTGATGTAGTTATGCCTCGCTTGAACGGAAAGGAACTGGCCAGCACCATACAATCTCATCATCCAGAGATGAAAATAATTCTGATATCGGGATACCCGGATGATTTTCTTGCCCGATACGGAGTTCCAACCGAAAGAATCCGTTATCTGAAAAAGCCCTTCACTGCGACCACCTTACTGGAAACGGTTCGCGATGAACTCAATCGATAGAATGGTATCCTACCGAACCGAAGGGATTGAAGGCAAGCCGAAATATTCAAATTTGTGTGAATTCTCAATTAAGGAAGGCCTCCCTTCGATTCACGGAAACAAAGTAACCTCCAACTAGGAGTCCATTCCCAGGAAGAGTGACAGTATGCAAAACAAGATTGTCGTGCGTTATCAGGACGGCCGCTTGCTTAAAGGGTTCACTGCTGATTTTATGCCGTCGAAGGATGTTTTCCACATAGTTCCGACGGATGCGCCTCTTGGCGCTAAACCCATGACCATCAATATGCGCGAGTTAAAAGCGGTCTTCTTCGTGAAGGATTTCGTTGGAAATTCACTGTACGATGATAAAAAAGACTTCGATCCCGCTAAACCGGTTTCTGGCAAAAAGATTAAAGTGGCATTCAGAGACGGTGAAACGCTGGTCGGCACGACCCAAGGGTACCAGCCCGGGAGGCAGGGCTTCTTCGTTTTTCCCGCTGATACGCAATCCAATATAGAAAGATTTTACGTTGTTACCCAAGCCACAAGTTCGGTCTCATTTCTTTAATTCCGGCCGGGTCTTTTTTCTTCGGCGACTGCGAGTAGAACAACCAGAAGTCGTTACCCGCTGGTGTTCGAAAAATACCAAGTGCATTCTAATCCTTCCCCATGCCTCAGCATTCTACCTTTTCCCAAAACAAGAGACTCTTTACAAGGGGAATATTCTTGCAAAAGCCCTCCACCGTGATCGACTCAGCCCTAAAGGCCCGACATCGTGATCTATTGGAATGTCGTCATGCGACGATCAGCGAACTCTCCTTGGAGACCGAACTGACCCGAGAGAAAGCGAGGAGAGCCACCTTTGGCCGGTAACGACGATGTCGAACAATATGTTTCAACGATCATTGCCCACCGACGTCTGTTGCTAAAAAAGGGCCGGGAAGAAAGGTCCTCCCGGTCCTTCGTTGATGCGCGTGTTCACTGTGTTACGGTTTCTATGACTGCTTCGATGCGTCGATTTTTCTGTCGTCCTTCGGCAGTTGTGTTATCAGCCACAGGCAGCGATGAACCGAATCCCTTGGCACTTAAGCGCTCAGGGGCAATTCCAAACTTTTGGATCAGGTAGGTCCTGACGTTTTCCGCGCGTTGCGTTGAAAGTCGAAGGTTGAATTTTTCTTTTCCCACATTGTCCGTATGACCTTCTATCATCGCTTTGGTCTGTGGATAGGCATTCATGAAGTCGGCCACCTTTTTAATTATTTCGTCATACTGGGGTCTAATGTTAGCTTTCCCGGAATCAAATTCTATTTCCAGAGTAATACTGACTTTTTTCGGGGCTGGTGCGACCGGGGCTGGTGGAACAGGTGCTTCAACGACCGGCGCTTTTTCCGGAATAATTACTTTCTCTTCAACCTTCGGTGCAGGTGGTGCCTCAGTTACTGGTTTCGCAGGACAAAGAGCCTTGATTTTTACGATTGCATCTTGAGCCAGATTGATCGCTTCTTGCGTATGACATGCCTCGTAGACCTGGTATGCCTTGTCTACTATATCTTTTGCAGCATCAAATTCTGCCGGACATTCCTTGTCTTTGCCCGCCATGCGAGCTTCATCCAAGGCCCGAGATGCTTCCGGTAGCGGCTTGTGATAGTAAAGCCATTTATTCCTGCCCTGCGGTCCCATTTCCAGGGAGGAACAGCCAATTATCAATGTCATAAGGAACATGACAATTACGCCTGTGAACATACTTTTTGTTATTGTTCCCATCTTTACCCCTCCGGCAGAATTTAATGATGAACATATTGTTTTCATGGTATGGGCTCCTTTTCTTGACATTATGTTCGGTTGATAATCTATTGGGCTACTAAGCTCCGCAGTCTTGAAAGTTTCTGATCGCGCAACTGCGATTGTGGTCACATGTAAAAAATGGATGAGCCCCCACCTATCTTGTAACCGCTAACCAACCCAGGTTCACACAAAATTATTAGTTCCATCTCAACTATTCACAACATATGATCATCCTCTCAATCTACCCCTTAGATTCACTTCCGGCTAGCGCATACTAACATCTGCCAGGGGCGAGCTGGTAATCCCGTCGTCCTTTATAAAAAACATCCTTGAATACCCAGCAGCTTGCTGCTGGGATGAAAAGGATATCCTGACGAAGTCAGGATGATTTTCTGATACAATACGGGTCATGAGCCCATTGAGAAGAAGCAGACATTGTGTCTATGATCTCAAGTACCATTTCGTATGGATACCGAAATATCGTAAAAAACTGTTCGACGATCGCATGACGAAACGATTGAAAGAAATCTTTCGTGAGATAGCTGAACAGTACGATTTGGAAATAGATACGATTGAAGTCATGGATGACCATGTACACTTGTTTTTGGTTGTTCCCCGAAGTATGCGCCTGCGAAGGTAGTACAAATGATTAAAAGTATCTCCGCCAGAATAATGTTCCAAGAGTTCCCGGAGATAAAGAAAAAGCTCTGGGGAGGGGAACTGTGGAACGATGGTTACTTTGTCCGTTCGGTTGGCGACAAAATAACGGCGGAAGTGATTAGAAACTATATTCGGTATCAGCATGATGAGCAAATAGGTTTTAGATTCTAGTCAAAATGCCTCGCAGCTTGCTGCGGGGTTATTTACTTGTATTCCCCGCAGTTTGCTGCGAGGTATTGATTTTCTCGATGTCTCTAGAGATTCTCTTTGAACCTTCTCACCGTTTAAGTTCTCGACGAATATAGCGGCTAGATCTTTTGATCACGTTCACGAAAATTATTGAATGGTTTATGAATGAAATAGGTCCCGTGCGGTAATGGGGACTTAATTGAAACATGCTTAATTATAGCGCAAGTACATGTCTTGTTTGATATGAATAGAAGAGTAAAATTCCCCCAAAAGGGATAAATACTACTTTAGTACTCTTTATTCAGGTTGCTTTTACTGCTTGTAGTTGTACTCAACCACTAGTAGCTTATTCATAACCCCTATCCTGGAGATTGGCCTGCTTCGAGTAGGCTGATGATAGGTTCATCAGGATGGGGGAGACCGGCTATCTTCCATGCTACCAGCGGGTTGAAGAATTTCTCCGATATGCAGTCCTTTGGAGCATGGATATTCCTGCAGATCGAATGAACAATGGGGAAGAAGTTGTAGGTTTTGTAGTGGTCACGGATGAATTTCAGCATCGCAATGTTTTCAGGGCTCAAGTTCATAATCCCTGCTCTTGCCGCCAGTTCACGCGCCACTTTTTCATCCCAGTCGTTCAAATTGACAAGATACCCATCGTTATCTACGGCGATTATTCTCTCTTTATCATGTTTCACTACAGTCATAAGCTTACTTACTCCTTCGAATAACTATGAACATCTTTTAATATAATTTTATATCTCATTTATGGAGCTGTCAATGCAGGACAAAGTCTTATAAAGGACATTGTTAGCTGCATTATGTCGTCAACCTCCGATAGATTTCCGTTATCTTGTTCGGCAGCTTGGATACGTCATCGATCAGGGTATAGTTAACCTCGCCGTACATGTGCGGAAGATAGGATTGAGCCTCCCTGTCTATGGTAATGCAAAAGGGGTGGATGCCCTGATGGCGCGCCTCCAAGAGCGCTTTTCTGGTGTCCTCGATGCCGTACTCGCCTTTATAGGCGTCCCAGTCCTCGGGTTTGCCATCGCTCAGGGTGATAAGAAGTTTTGTTCTCGCTTCGACCGCTTTGAGAATTTTCGCGGAGTGCCGAATAAAAGGCCCCATGCGCGTGTAGTCCTTGGGCTCTATCCCGGCAATGCGCCGTTTAACGCTATCTGCATAAGGTTCATCAAAGCCTTTCACCCGGTAAAGATCGCACCGGTTCCTCGTCATTCCCGAGAACCCGTACACCGCGTAGCGGTCTCCGAGCGTCTCAAGCGCTTCGGCCATTAGAACCAAGGACTCCTTCTCTGCTTTGTTTACCCATCCCTTGGTGGATCCACTCATATCGATGAGGAAGAGCACCGCGATATTCCGCTCAGACCGGTCGAGTCTGGTAAAGAGATTCTCCGTCGGCGATATGCCTGCGCGCGCGTCTGAGAAAGCTTCAACTACTGCATCAATATCGATGTCGTGGCCGTCTTTCTGCCGGCGCTGGTTCTGCGGTTCCTGCTTCAGGTACTCGAACTTCTTGCGGAGAATATTTACATATCCGCCGTACCGCGTGAGCGTCTGTTCCACAACCGGTTCATGCCCAGGATGAATGATGTGCTCATAGAGGCTGCACCAGTTTTTTTTATAACCTCCCCGTTTGTAGTCCCATTCATCGTATTTGATTCCGCTACTTTCTGTCCCTGCAACTTCTTCCTCTTTGATGAGATCAATGAGTTTTGATGGGCTGTAGCCGCTCAACTCGCTCCCCTTGACCAGTATGCCACCGGGGACGCCTCCGCGCTTCTCGATTACCCGTTTCAGTTCCTCATCCAGTTCTATCAGCCTTCCCTTGATCAGGAGATATTCCTTCTTCGCATCAGGCATGCTCTTCTGGGTAACAGGATCTGCGGACCGCCAGTCCCGCTGGACGGGATCTGGCAAATCAATCAGCTTCGTAATCATGGCATCGAGCTTGGTGTGGAACCTCTGCTTCTGCTCGTCGAGCGTACGTGATACCTGTTCCGGATGTATTCTTCCGAAAAATGGAAGGGGCTGTCGCGGCTGATAATCACCGGCAAGGCACGTCGCTGCGTTATACAGACGCATTAGGCTTTCAAGGCTATTATCAAGTCCGGTGCCATAAGCTGGGAATTGAAGTATTCCGATGGAATTCGTGAATGCTGGGGGAACCACTCCTTTAGACCAAGATCCAAAGAAATGCTGGTAAAGCGCTTCCACGAATGTTTCTTTTTCGGATAAGGCGTCAAGTGCGGGCCTATTCTTCGACAGGGCAGACAGAACTATGTCAATCTGATTCATGAGTCCGGGAAGCTCTTTTCTGAGGAACTGATTAAGCCTGAACGCCTCTATTATCGTATATAGGTCTACGGCCAGATCATGGTCGGGAAATAGAGAAAAAAAGATGTTAATGTCGGGGTGGTCCAGGGGATAGTCCTTAAAACAACGCGTAAGCACTGTAACATCTACGTCCAGAGTAAGAGTGCCCTGGGATATTTGCGCCCATGCATATGCTGCAGAGAGCTTGTAAACAAGGATATTTTTCGATTGATCTCGAAATTGATTCACGACACAAGGGAAAAAAACGGTAGCGGTGTTCGTGTACTGTTCTCGGTCGCAGGAAACCTTGAGATCAATCCCCGACATTCCTCGCAGGAACGTCCCGAGCATTGCGGCCACTTCGATAAAATGAACTCCTTCCGGGGATATGAATGCTGCGAGCTCTGCATCGTCCGTCTTCCCGAGGAAGGTTAGAGCGTGGTCGATTCCCTGTGAGTCTAGCAGGTCGAAGGCCGTACTCACCCATTTGTCCAGTTCTTCGAGCGCCAGATACGTTCCGGCTTTTCTGAGGTGGGAGAGAACTCGGGGTACTAGTGAAGAACTGGCGCTCGAAAGGGCAAGACAGAGGGCGAGCACCTTCTGTTGAGCTGGTTGTTCGAAGGTGTTAATCTCCCTGAGGACATTCTGGATCTCCTCCTCTTCAAAGAAGTCGAGTCCTAAGTTCCTGACGAGACCCGCGCAGAGATCCCTGGTTTGTTTATCGGAGATGTGTTTCATCGAATAATAATTTGCCGAGAAAGCATCAAGGCACAGAAAAAATGCCACCGTGAAAATTGCCTTGGATAGGACAGAATGTATGGCCCTGGAACGTAAAAGACGCAGTATTCCCCTCTGTATTTAAGCATCGAGGCATGCCCCCAGGAAAAATCAATACAGCGAACTAATGATCTCCGCAAGCGACCCTAGCATTTCATGGTCGTCAGTGAGCGGTTCGGCTACGGCCGCTTCGCAGGCTTTTTGTGGCTCGATACCGGCTGTGATCAGTTTCCCCGCGTGGATCAACAGCCGTGTGCTTGCCCCCTCGGTCAGCCCTCGGTCCTTGAGATTCCGCGTCTTTTCGGCAAAGCTCACGAGCCGTTTCGCTGTGTCCTCGTCCACATCGGACTCGTGCATCACGATTTCAGCTTCAAGTTCCTTGTGGGGATATGTAAACTCCATGGCGAGGAACCGCTGGCGGGTACTCTGTTTCAGGTCCTTAAGCGCGCTCTGGTAACCTGGATTGTAGGAGATAGCGATCAAAAATTCGGGCGGTGCGTGCAGAACTTCGCTCTTCTTCTCAATAGAGAGAATTCTTCGGTCGTCGGCCAAGGGATGGATGACCACGGTTGTATCTTTCCGCGCCTCCACGATTTCGTCGAGGTAGCAGAACCCGCCCGCCTTCACCGCCGTCGTGAGGGGGCCGTCCATCCAGACCGTTTCCCCACCGTGTACGAGGTAGCGGCCCACGAGGTCCGAGGCCGTGAGATCGTCGTGACACGAGACAGTTATGAGTGGACGCCTGAGCTTCCAGGCCATGTGCTGCATGAAACGCGTCTTACCGCAGCCCGTGGGCCCCTTCAGGAGCACGGGGATCTGGTGCCGATACGCCGATTCAAAAAGTGCCACTTCCTTCCCTACGGGAAGATAAAAGGGCTCTTCCGTGATTAGATATTGCCGGAGTTTTGACTTGATTGTCTTCATGACATCATTATAACGCAGCAGGAGGGGGGACGTAAACTCATAAGAGCAAAGGTGAGATCTGCCGGATAGTGAGGATTGGACGCATCGTTGGCGGAGAGGGGATGCGATTCCAACTAAGAGAAATGGCTTGTATGCTTTCCATGTAGCTTCATATAAGATGCGCTCTATGCGCCGTAGGTAACGACCAAGAAAGATTAGGACAGAAAGGAGTATGGTAGCGAAATATAATCCTAAAAAGAGCAGTTACCCTCAATCAGAGCCACTTATCCACACCATAACGGCAGAAGTTCAGGCGCCTGCAACGGTTTTCCACCCAGCAGTTTGAAAAATGCACGGCTCAAGATACGTCGCCACCGTTCACCTGGAGTCAACTGCTCCGCAGTTGTTTTCAGGATGGCTAGAAAGCGGGATATCTCATCGAGAATGCGTTGAACTTTTCCAGAGCTTGCGTGCGCACTCGTGATGGTCATCATGGTCTGCCCTTGATGGCGTGTTTGTTTGCCAACCGCATGCAGAAGAAGTGGACGACTCGTAATTGCCTCCAAGTGTTTGTCCGGATGAGCAAGCCTCACGAAGAGCGACCACCAGTTGTAAACTAATGCTACGGTCCGCGCCATGAAGCCGCAGCGCTTAAGGTCCCGGGTCGTATATCCGCCCCACCCCCACTGATTCTTCAACTCGTCAAAAATATTCTCTGCATCCGCACGATCACGGTAGTGTTGGGCGATTGTGAGAATCTCGTCTTTGAGGGTGGTGGCTAGTACTGCATACTCATATCGCTTGGCAACTCCGGGCGCTTCCACAAACCCAAGTTCCATCTGATCCTTCTGCTGCAGGCTTATTGCTACGTCTCCCGTGAGCACTCGTCGAAGGATAATAACGCGACGAGATTTCTGCCATCCCATGAGTTGAAGGGATTCTTCCACACCCTCCCAGCCCTGTCCGGCATCTACCCAATCGTTACTATAGAATGCCTTCTCAATAAGCCTCCGCACGTTCTTCGTGAGGCGTAGCTTCACGAGATAGGGCAATTCTTTTTCTTCTGCCTGACTCATGAAGCCGTCCGTGCCCCAGCCTGAATCCCCCCGGAAAAAGGCAGGCCAAAAGCGACGCGGGAGTCGTTCCAGAAGCTGCCATAACCCCGGGGTGCTGTAACACGTTGCTGTTTTGTTTCCGGCCTGCACCTCAACATCCAAAACAAGCCGGGTATTGGCCATCAGGTAACTGTGATAGGTGTGAGACGGCCTGCCGGGCTTATGCGGGTTGTAACCAATGACCGCGCCCTCTTGTTTTCCGTACAACGGTTTGACTGTCGTATCTCCGTCCATAATCCATGGCATGCACAGGAGGGATTCATAACATCGCCTCATGTGCTCAGTAAGCCATGAGATGCCGGCATGCTCATCCATCTGCTTAAATCCCCGCCGTACGGTGTCTTCGCTCACGACCTTCGTCATGCCGAGTAGTGCCGGGTTGACATTATCGCTTCGAACGCTCGTCATGTGGGAATAACGATGGTGACCGGCTAGAACGGACAACAGGACTGTACCGAGAAGATCGCGCTTCTCGGGTGCGTTAGGACTCGTGTAGTGCAGTGGACAGTCTGCTACCCATGGTTCGTAGATTCCACCCGTCTTCAAAAAATCGATGAAGAACGCCAGCTGGCCCATTGGCGTAACGGCTGCTGTTGAATCCCATTCAACATGCACTTTTCCTGCAAAGGTATCGACTGCAATTCTATCTGTTTTATCTGTAGGTGGAGATGAAATCGAGTCACCCATTGGGTGAGACCTCCTTGTTGAAAGAAGTATCATAGTATCCAATAGTTAACTCAGATTTGCAAGGCCCAACTGCCGTTTATAGGATAATGAATTAAATGATTGCTCATTGCAACCTGAATGATGGGGGCTATTCACGATATAAATAATTGCGTTTGATATTGTATCCAGCATGCAGTACTAATGGACGCTATCTTTCCCGGGTTCCTTGACGTCCAAACAACATCTTCCAGAACGATCTATGGCTGAAGTCGGCAATTATGCAGTACAGCCTCTATCCCCAGCCCATCGGCCAGAAAGGACTGAACCGGGTCGATGTGCGCGACATCGCCGACTGTGCAATTAACGCTCTTATGAAATCAGGGCAAGAGGGGGGGACGTATGAGGTCCACGGACCCGAAACTCTGACCGGCGAAGGGATCGCCAAGGCCTATACAAAGCATCTGGGACGCGAGATCCGCTACAGCGGGGACGACCTCGATGCCTGGGCAGAAAAATCAAAAGGTATGATGCCGGAGACCTGCTTGCCGATATGCGTATCATGTATCAGTTCTTTCAAGATAACGGAATGATCGCGGCGAAGGACGACCTTGAAAAGATAGAGAAGCTCCTTGGACGCAAGTCCCGCAGCTTTGACGACTTCGTTAAGGAGATTATCTTGGAGTGGAGGAGCAAGGTGGGAAAAGCCGCGTAAATGAATCGCTGCCGGAGGCCGTCATGACGGTATCCGGCTTTATTTGTTTGGCATAGTAATAATGCCCGTTTGGTTACAAAATATTCCAAATGTACTTTTATTAGATACTGCACCTTCTGCATCAACAAATTCAGCTTTTATCTGATCCATTTCTTATTAAGCGTTATACGGTACGAGTTTTTAACTTGCAATTCCTGTAGCTTGCTACAGGTTGCCGCATAGACGGAAGAGTTTGGCAAACCGCAGGTTTCTAATAAGATAATTGGCTTTCTTTTTATAGATACTCCGCAGCTTGCTGCGGGAAGGTTCATTACTTATTCTTTGAATTTAAAGAATAATTGGCGGGAGAGCATGAGAATCGAAACCGCTTTATGCTTAGCTTAATTGAAGCAAAGGCTTACATCTACGTGCCGTATGATTGCTGTACAGAATTATATGGTTATCAGCATCTAGTCATCGTATCGTACTGCTCTTTACGACTAGACCGCATAATCTCTTGTGCAATGCACGACAGGGGGGCCACCTTGTGAACGCCACCCAGTTTGATGGCCTCTTTTGGCATACCAAAGACAACGCAAGAATCCTCATCCTGGGCGATCGTATAAGCTCCTGCTTCCTTCATCTCGAGAATAGCGCGTGCACCATCGTCACCCATGCCGGTCATTAGCACGCCGATAGAGTTCCTGCCTGCATAGCGCGCTGCCTTATGCACCATTTTGCTCAAACCAGCTTTTAGGCATTAATTGTCCACCATCTCATCGTGTGCATTGTGCCGCGATATCAGCTTGACTGTAACAAGAAACGTTGTATTATTAGTGCTCGTAATTAAAACCAAGATCCCTTCCTTTGCGGGGTCGTATTTGCTTAAAAGCGCAGATAGGCTGGCTTTAGAGTCTATGCCATCAATTATATCAAGAACATCGTTTTTGGTTGTGTAATCATACTCAGTGGGAATTTTACCATTTATTACTGAATCCGCATAAACAAGAAGCGCACCCCTTCCTTCTGATAAATAACATTCTCTGTACACCATAGAAATTTCGGGCAAAAATGGGTCAAGTACTGATAAAGCCTTATCTCTTTCTTCTATTGGTGTCATTAAAATTTATCTCTGTTTCTTCTATTGAGAAGTCGGTGGCCCCATTGTTTAGATTATGATTTCATTAACATCTTCTTCGTTTAGACCGAGTTTATCATTCATCAGGACAGTTTCTGCCTTTGCCTTGATAAAGCCGCAATAAGATCCATAGTCCATCTTATAAAATCAGGGTTCATCCTCAACGGCAACGCATACGATAACAGCTCCTTCTTTGTTGCGTTCGGAATTATGAACAAAATATGCTATCCGTCTACCTTTAAAAGCAGCCTCTACAAAATCTGTCACTTGATTGCTCAAATCAAGTTATTCCTTTGCTATAGTGACAGACTTTCTCTTTGAGGGGGATATAGTCTTATTCTTTGCTATAGAGGCAACCATTATCTTTGATGGGGATACAGCCTTGGCTATCATTTATAACCTCCGAGTTTATTTGTATGCAACTATTTTAGAGTTATTTTGTAAGAAGTGCAAGTAGGCCGTGAAATACGGTGAATCTGAGATACTATTTCTACCTCAAGCCTATCCCTGACCACACCTTACGGTTTACCAGAAACCAGAATCCTGCATAATCACCATAGTATGATACTATCCCCTTAAGAACAACCAGCCGACAATATGGGGCATCTCGTAGGAAAAAAAGAGAATCACATGCCTGACATAGACAAGATTAAATAATAGACATTCGAGATCGTATTAACCTTGTGACATTAATCACAAAACATATAATACTATTGTGATATTCTCTTTTTTGCAATAAGGTCCCTCATCCGAAATAAGACTTCTGATAAAGGTAAATCAGGGGAAACCCTGCGATCGCAAGTTGTTGAAATTATCATTTCTCTAAATTCATAAAGTTGTAATTTGTACTCGACACTATTTCCCCAATACCATTATAATAAACTGGAGATTTACATGGTATTAATCGGTGTTTCTAACATGCTTAGTGACATCTATGAGTGCGTAAACTTGCAGCGTAATTGATATAGGCTGTTTTTGCACTGAAAGGGAGGTTTGGGCATGAATATTCAGGAAGTCAGAAGCATAGCAAGAAAAATGGGGATTGACACAAGGAAGGTGACTATGGCAGACCTTATCAGGGCTATTCAAAAAGCAGAAGGGTACAACCCTTGTTTTGCCACCTCCTCTGTTCAGACATGTGGCCAAATGAATTGCATGTTGCGTTCATATTGCAAGTAGGATATTAAAATCAGATTTAATATAAGTTGATCTCATTCCTTCCGTGAGAGAGCATCACCTGTTCTCTCCGATTGCCCTATTTCAAATCTTATCGACCGAAAAAAATGCTTATTTATATTTCCTCCCCAACAGGAAACAACTCGTTTTTTTATCGAAAGTTTTTTTATTGGACAACACCAGCTACTTACTTCGATTATGGTATAATTATTTTTGGCGGCAAATTCCTACACGCATTGAATGAACCTATAGGGTTGCAATGAAGATTATAGACATTAAAGAAGCTGCAAAAAAGAAGGAAGCGCGTGGCAATATATTGAAAAAACTTCAGGAAGTCAGAGCCATCGCAATAAAAAATGGGAATTGACACAAGGAACGTGACCAAAGCAGGGCTTATTAGAGCAATCCAAAGAGCCGAGGGTAACAACGATTGTTATATGTCTGCTCAAGTGCTGACCTGCGAGCGGACGAATTGTCTTTGGCGTGAGGACTGTGCATTATGCTGAGGCTGTTTTAATAGACTTTTTCGATGAAAGTCTGGGTAGGTAATAAATGACTTAGGGTTTTTCATTGTTCAAGTCTTTCCGCCATCCTCACCTCTTTTCCATTCCGTACCAGTCTTTTATCGGTAATCTGGCCATGACCGGCGACCCCAAATGCTGCCCGCTGCTTGGGATGATAAAATGTCGAACCTTTCCATACTGGACAGCCCACCTTGAAATCGTGAATCATAGGAGTTACTCTTATGTCAAAACCGATAACCGTTACCTTCGAAGGCAATGAATACCTGTGGGATGGTAAAAAGTGGTTTGACAGAAACACGTTCCTTGAACCACCAAAAGCCATTGTATCAAAACTCCACGCTTTATCTGCAAACCAGTTATCTGCTCAGGATGAAACAATTACCGACATCGATGAACTATTGCGACGAGCCAACCACGCGCAAAAGCATGGACAAATCAAGAGAGCCTTGAAATTAGCTCGCCTAATTCATGCCCAGAAACCAAAGCATATAGAAGCAGTTGCTATGCTTTGTGGTATCCTCAGAACTGTAAATCAACCTGAAAAAGCTTTGTTGTTGGCAGATAGATTCCGTTACTCAAATTATTCCCCCATTCTTACATCACGTGCTTCTGCACTCTGTGATTTAAACCGTTGGGAAGAAGGGCTTAAACAGATTCAACAGGTTATTGCTATTGAAATGAAATCAAAAAAGAGTAGCGGAAGTCCACAAGCTTTATCGGTCTATAGCAGAATCAAGGATAATGCACCGGATTTGTTTGATCAAAACTGATTGATGGAGGGGTTAACGGTGAAAGGAGAATAGCGGGACATGTATGTAAAGCTTTGCGATAATAGTCACTTCAAAAGTTACGGTACCACAATAATTAAGAAGCCACCAATCTCATAAAGAAATTTGGGTCTTCTGGGTTTTGTGTGGGTGCTTTTTAACCCCATTTGGCCCAGAACCACATTTCGCAACGAAATTTAGAGCTGTCATTATTGGCAAATATGGATGTTTCCTAGGTCAAACGATTATACATTTTCATTAATTGCCAGCATTTGATTTGGGTCAAGTTTTATGGCGGTACAAATGCCATAAAACGCCTGTCAATTAAGGATAGAATCGCTTTCTGGCTGCAATTTATACCCACAGGAAAGCCGGAAGAGCCAGAAACTTATTATAACATGCCGACCACGGGATAATACGTAATATGCCAAGCGTAAAAAGTGCACGCCAAACCATCCTATTGAGTGGCTGAAAACAAGGATTGAAAACAACCAATAGGGGATACAAGGACAGCGGTTATTTCAATGAATGCAGCCCAAACATATTTCCTTCAGTATCATAAACGAGGGAGATAAATCCGTACTCACCGATGGAAAATTTCTTTTTCTCAATACTCCCTCCATTTTTCAGCACTCGATTTTCCTCAATTGAGCAATCTGCACAACTGAAGTAAACAATGGTGCCATTACCACCAGAGGAAACGCCATCCATTTTAATCAAGGCTCCGCTAGCACCCCAGCCATCTATCTCCATTGGAAAGCCCCATATTTCAATTTTTGGGTTATTTAATCTACTCAACTTGACTTGAAAGACGGATTCGTAAAATTTCTTCGCACGTCTGAGGTTTTGCACATAGATTTCAAACCAGCCAACGGGATTGTATTTCACCGGAGTTTCCTTATTGGTTACTTCTCCGATGAACTCCAATAATTCGGCGGCTGCCTTCTTGGTTATTGATGCCTTTTCCGCAACCTGAGCTACCAATTGAGTTTTCGTCATTGCTTTTGCCATTTATCCCTCCATTTTAATTGAACGCATTGTTCTATTGTCAAGAATAGTCAAACCAACTGCAAGTTGATGTGAGGCCTGTACCAATGCAGATGCTACCTGAGAAGCCTGTACACCCGCCAAAAATGATGGAAAGAGCCAGGTTATCTTCTTGGCGATATGTTCCCCAAGCCGGTATTCCTGTCTGTCGCCCAGTAGCATGGATGGACGAGCTACCGTAACAGAAGGATACCCAAGTGTCAGGATAGCGTCTTCCAACTCACCTTTTATGCGATTATAAAAGAACCGAGAGCGGGGATTTGCACCAATGGCACTTACCAGTAGGAATTGACGGGCACCCTGTGAGCGAGCAAGTTTGGCAACTGTAAGGGGATAATCGAAATCCACTTGTCTGAATGCCGTCTGTGTCTTTGCGTTAGCTATTGTGGTACCAAGAGCACAGAAGACCATATCAACCTCAAACCATTCAGAGTGTTCCTGTAGCTTTTCAAAATCAGTTATGAGCTCTTTAACAACAGGGGATTTGTCCTCAGACGGCAATGAGCGTCTTGTCAGAGCGCGAACCTCACCTATTGTGCTATCCTGAACAAGTAGGTGAAGGATATTCTGCCCTACAAGGCCTGTAGCTCCTACCAACATGGCACGTTGCTTTGTATTTGTCTGATTGTCAGTCATTGTCATATAGGCTTGATGTTATCAGGCTGGTAATATTTGAATGAGTTCATCTTGGGCGTGACTCGGTATGCTTCAAGTTCCTCCGAAGGGAAAGGCTTGAGACCGATTATTTCAATGGCACTGTGTATGTCAAGGCATCCGCACATAGGAGAACCTCTGCTAATATTATAGTTGAATTGTTGATGCGTGGAGTTGATATTCTGCATATCAATCCAGACCTATACTTTACTTCCAAACATATGAATTTCAAGTTGTATTCTGCATTGATAATTCGTCAACCCCGCTACAAGTTATAGTATGTAGGTGTTGTTCGCAGAGAGCCGAGTTTAGTAGAGATGAAGTTTATCGGTCGAAACTCATAATGTGTCAACGTGAATACTGAAGTGCCTACACATAAGATACCCATAAGGGCATCTCATACTTTTGACTGGTGTGCTGTGCGCTATAGACACGAGTCCTCAAAATAAGTATTATGGAAACATAAAGGGATATGAATGTCAGGAATAGGCCACGAAGGCATGCATGAGCACTGATCATATAAAGGATAAATTCATGGACACTGTAGATTATTTCCAGGCGATCTTCGAAGGCAGCCCGCAACCGATGTGGGTCTATGACCTGGAGACCATGAAGTTCCTTGCGGTGAACAAAGCAGCCGTGGAGCATTACGGGTATACACACGAAGAATTTCTTTCCATGAACATCAAGGCGATTAGACCTCCCGAGGAAGTGCCCCGCCTTGTCAATATGATCTCGCAACTCGGCCTCGGGGTGCAGCACTTAGGCTCTTGGAAGCACTGCAGAAAGGACGGTTCTCTCATGTATGTGGAGATATCGTCCCATGGTATCCTCTATGGAGGACGGAAGGCGCGATTTGTTATCGTCCTGGATGTCACCGAGCACAAGCGGACCGAAGATGCCCTAAAAGTAAGCGAATTTTTCTTCAAGGAATCGCAGCGTGCGGCAGCTATAGGTTCATATAAAACTGATTTCATCGCCGGTGTTTGGGAATCCTCTGAAGTCCTGGATAAGATTTTCGGTATTGGCAAGAATTACAACCGTAATATTCAAGGTTGGCTGAATATTGTGCACCCCGATGACAGTGACATGATGGACCAATATTTAAGAGAAGAGGTCATAGCTAAAAGAAAACCCTTTTCAAAAGAATATAGGATAATTCAAAAAAATAATGGAGAAACAAAATGGGTATATGGTTTGGGTGAAGTCAAATTCGATACCAATGGTAAAATCTTATCCATGATTGGAACTATCCAGGACATCACCGAGCGTAAAAAGGCGGAGGAGGCACTACGCGACAGCGAGAAAAAGTTTCGGGACCTCTTTAACAACACCGAAATCGCCATGTTCAGGACAAAGCTTGACGGATCTGAGGTCCTGGATGTGAACCAGAAGTTTCTTGATCTCGTCGGGATGACGCGGGAGGAGACGTTGGGAAAACCCTCAGTGGTACTTTGGGAAAACCCGAAAGAGCGCGAAAAGATGTCCAGAATGCTTATAGCCGACGGCAGCGTGTCGAATTTTGAATTCAAAATGCTGAACAAAAGGAAAGGCGTAAGAAACTGTATTACATCGCTGAGGGTCTACCGGGAACAGGGTATCCTCGATGGGTCCGTTGCTGACATCACTGAGCAGAGACAGGCGGAAGAGGCCCTAAGAAAGTCCTTGGCGAAGTATCGTGACCTTTTTGAGAATGCCAACGATGCGATCTTCATCGTCAGCTCTGACTTCCGCTATCTCGATGTGAACAAGAAGGCAGTGGAGGTCCTGGGATATACCAAGGAAGAACTGCTGGCCATGAAGATAACCGACCTTATTCCCTCTGATCAGGTCCCGCGGTCATTGGCCGAGTTCAAAAAACTGAATGAGCGCGGTTCCTACGAGAATTTTGTCGGCAAGGTCAGGACTAAGGAAGGCCAATGGCTCGATGTGGAGGTCAGCTCATCAGCTATCATTGAAGATGGAAAGATCATCGGTTCGCGTGACATCCTAAGGGACATTACGGACCGTAAGAAGATGGAGGCGGAGCTTCTTAGAGTTCAGAAGCTGGAGTCCCTCGGCACCCTTGCAGGCGGCATCGCTCACGACTTCAACAATCTTCTCCAGGGTGTCTTTGGCTATATATCCATGGCGAAACTGACCTACGATAAGAGAGATAAATCGCTCACCATGCTCACGCAGGCAGAGAAGGCCTTGCACCAGTCCGTGAATCTAACCACACAGCTTTTGACTTTCTCGAAGGGTGGCAAGCCGGTAATTAAACCCACCCACGTTCGACCATTAATAGAGAATGCCGCCAAGTTCGCCCTGAGCGGGTCACGTTCCGAGTGCCGAATTGCCGCTAACGACGCTCTCTGGCAGGTGGCGGGGAACGACGGCCAGATTGCCCAGGTGATCCAAAATATTGTTCTAAACGCCGATCAGGCCATGCCGGAGGGCGGACTGGTCGCGATCAGGGCGAAGAATGTGCAAGTTATCAACCAGTCTCCCGATCTCGCCCTCCCGAAAGGCAGATACGTGGTGATCGTTATCAAGGACAACGGCATCGGCATTCCGGAAGAGCACTGTACGAAGATTTTCGACCCCTATTTTACGACAAAGCAAAAGGGCAGCGGTTTGGGGCTTGCGACTTCCTATTCGATTATCAGGAACCATGGCGGCTTGATCAAGGTAAACTCTAAGGTAGGCAAAGGCAGCACTTTTTATATATACCTGCCCGCGTCAGGAACACAGGAGAAACTTGAATCCTTGCAAGCGGAGGTCGTCGCAGCACCGCGGCGTGCCACCAGAATATTGGTCATGGATGATGAAGAAGTCATTAGGAGTCTGAGCATCGATTTACTCGACGCGCTAGGACATACTGTGGAGGTTGCAGAACACGGCCAGGAGGCCGTGGAAAAGTATCAGAATGCTATGACCGCAGGCAGGCCCTTTGACATCGTCATCCTCGATTTAACTGTTCGGGGTGGTATGGGGGGATTAGAAACTATACAAAAGCTTCTCCAGATTAATCCTGCTGTGAAAGCAGTCGTGTCGAGCGGGTATTCCGATGATAGCGTCATGTCGAATTATCGCAAGCAGGGTTTCCAGTCCTGCCTCAATAAACCCTATGATGTAAAAAGTCTACAGAAGACATTGGATTCATTGATTGCATGATACAATCAAAAATACTTTACCCTTGTCACAAAATTGACCATGCAGACTCGTAGGTGAAGGCAAGTTTCATATAATATTAGCTTAGGTGCAGAAATCATTTTGTATCATTGAGTTTTGTGATAAAGTAATCTGTCGGCAAGTACATCTTCCTGAAGTCTTAGAGTTGTCTATCCTCGCAACAACATAAATAATCATCTTGAATTCTTCGACGTGCTGTTCGGCAAATACCCTATCAGCAGCATTGACACTAGCGTGGTTCAGACATATATTCGCGACATAATGCAACATTAATATGCCGGTTATTTTGCTAATCAAACCAACAACAGCTCTTCCAAAATGACAGTTACTGTTTCCGTCCTATCAGACGCTGGTTGTGTCAGATTAATCGAATATGAAAGAGAAGTTAGCTTCCTCAATGACTTTCTATTATAAAGTGCTATTTCCCTTTCTCTGGTTTACAGGATTCGGAGCAGGCACAATTGCGATGTGGCTTGGCAGACTCAACCAAGCATCGCAGTCCTCGGACGATCCGAGATTGATAATTTTAGTTGCTTGGATAGCAGTCTCCTTATTCCTGCTGACGTATACTATTTGTCTAAAAGTAGTGTCCCTGGATAAAGACGTTTTGGTTATCAAAGATTTTCGTGAAAGTAATTAGAGAAATTCCCCTGGCGAGCAATACGACGATTGGCGTCCTGGCTCGATACTATATTAGTACTATTTTGGGTGCTGCTGGTATGTTTATTGGGTATCACTTCTAGTGGTTATATGGAGTGTTCATAAAATGCCTTTGGGGATAAAAATATATAGCATACTCTCGGTGATTTAGGTAAGTTGGAATAACATTTTTTCATTACTGTGTTCACGGCGTCCAGTCGTAAAGATAAAAATATTTAATTCCAGTTGACGCCGATATTCCTGATGAAAAAAGACTTTTAAAAAGAACTGTAGCTAAAGACATCGGGAGAATACATTGATACGGGAGGAGATGGAGCATGCGAGTCGGATTCATTGGCTTGGGGCGTATGGGGTTTCCCATGGCGCGGAATCTTATCAAAGCGGGGCATTCGGTGGTGGCGCATAATCGCAGTCGGGGTCCCGTTGACCGGCTCGTCGCACTCGGCGCCGTGCCCGCTGCGACACCCGCGGAAGTCGCGCGTTCCGTGGAGATCGTCGTGTCCTGCGTCATGACGCCGGAACAGGTGGAAGACATATACCTCGGGCCGGAGGGTGCGCTCAAGGGCGCGCGTGCCGGCCAGGTGTACATCGACACCAGCACGATCGACCCTATGACCACCAGAAAAATCGGGGAGGCGCTTCGTGGCAGAGATGTTGCCTTCATCGACGCCCCGATCAGTGGGGGGCCGCTGGGGGCGGAAAACGGAACGCTCAGCGTCATGGTTGGCGCCGATGCCGCTGCGCTGGAGAAGGCGCGTCCGGTGCTGGAAGTGTTCGGCAAAAACATATTCCACATGGGGCCGATAGGCGCTGGCTGCTCAACCAAGATCTGCAACCAGATGCTCACCGGAACAGCGCATGTCTTGGTGGCGGAAGCGATGGTGCTCGGAGCGAAGCTCGGGCTCGACCCGCAAAAGCTTTTCGACGTGCTGCACGTCAGCTCCGGGCAATGCAGGGCGCTCGACCGGGCTGTCCCCGAAGCCATCCTGCCGCGCAACTTCGCCGCGGTCTACACGGTCGAGGGTATGATCAAAGACCTGGAGTGTACCATCCGGACGGCTCGGGAGAACGGAGTGAGGCTCTTGTTGCCCACCGTAGCGCAGCAGATATACCAGGAGGCACGAGGCTTGGGCCACGGCGGCGAGCACCTGGCTGCGGTGATCATGCCCATGGAGAAAATCGCCGGTGTCGAGGCTGACAAAAAGAAACCGTAGGTCTGAGATGCGGCGGGCTCAAGGAGTCAGATCATGAAAGTGGTCATCATTGGGGATTTTACGGGCAGTTCAAAGAAAAGGATCGGTGAACAGTTTCTGTCCGATTGGGAGGATTGCGATCGTATCTGTCGCGGTGATGGACGCCGAACTGACCGACGCGGAAGTCATCATCCCGGAACACGTCATCGTGGACTGACCGTTCTGGATATAGGAAATTCCGTTCCCCATCCCCGCGTTCATTCACCTGTTTTCATACCATGTCAATGACATAAAAACCCTTATCGGTAGTGACTTCATTGAAAAATCATTGACTCATGCGTGTAAACTGATATAACTCAAGTTCTTTGAGAGAATTTTGCACTTGGAGTCTATAAACTGATAGTAACTGTCATTTCAGTATTTTGACGCTTTGTCTATTTGCATAAAACACAAAAAATAATAAATAAGTTTATTAACCTAATGATAAATAAAAACGGCAAAACCTAACATCAAGCTCGAGCGCGACAGCCGCTAAATAGCGGCTGTGGCTCAACATGGCGTTCATGTGTAAGTTCCTACCAATATTCTGCATAGAGAAATCGTCAACACGACTGCAAGATGGCAGATGTATTTGGTACATCCTTCCCACTCGTTATCATGCTTATCTACTGATTGAATCATAGTATCCAATAGTTAACTCAGATTTGCAAGGCCCAACTGCCGTTTATAGGATAAGGGAGAACCATACGTTGCCGCTGCTGACGTATATGCGGTCGTTCCGCACATGGGGCGGAGTGGATGGACTTGGTACACCGGATCGGCTGGGTGGATGTACCGACTTATTGTAGAATCACTTCTGGGACTGCGGCTTGAAACAGACAAACTGCGCTTCGAGCCGTGCTTGCCCGCGGAGTGGGATTCATTCACGGTGCACTATAGGTACCGGGAAACCATCTACCATATCAGCGTTCGGCAAATGAGCGACAACAGCGAGGCGAGCGTGACCATCGATGGCGTTGAGCAGAGCGGCAATACGATTTCCCTTGTTGACGACCGTCGTCGGGAGCACGCGGTCGAGGTGAGAATTGCAGCGAGGTGAGTGATAGTATCGGTGTCGCTTTTAGAACAATCATCGACTAATATGCGGAGTGCGGGGAGAGTTTTTTTTGATAAAAAAACATATAAGTAGTTGAAATATATATTAAATAATGGCGGGAGAGCATGAGAATCGAACTCACCTTTCCTGACCAAAGCCAGGAAACAGCGGATTTGAAGTCCGTGACTAGCACCAGCTCAGTAACCTCTCCCTTATTTTTTATGTAATTATTATATAATTTCCTATACTTAACATTTTCACTTTACCTCATCGAGTATGTTACAGTCCTGCCGAGATCACTTTAGGGTACACATACATGTTAAGATCAACTGTTTTCGTAAATAATTGTATAACTATTGATAATTAATGTCTTTATTATTTGATTACAGTTCTATAAGCTCTTTCCCTGATGCTGCATTTTGGTGATACCTACTCCAAATTCCATTATGACCGTTACAAAAATAGTTACAATTTTGGATTGCCTTTAGAGTGTTGTCTGCAGTCGTATTGCACGGTTTTTTTTGATGCTTCCTTCAAATGTGATTCACTTCTCAAAAAAGTTAATAATAAATGGATCACATTTATACGGGAATAATACCATAAATATTCTCATCACCCGCTTTGTTGAGTAAAAAAAGATTTTACAAGCTTTGGTTTTGTTTTTGAAGTCGACTCTTTCAAAAAAAGTAGATTTTTATGCGTTCGGCAAATCCTCATTGAAAATTAATTTATTCTACACGAATTGTTCTTATTTGAGAACAAGAAAAATAGAGTATGCGTGTTCATAAAACCTTTACCCAAATCTTCCCAAAAAAAATCAAATTTCTTGAAAATGAGTATATAGAAAAACGTTCGTAAATGATTTCATTTATGAACAATATTTGCGGATACTCTCGTTGGATATAGCGAGTGCGCAGGTTATACTGTTTTTAGTTGAAATTGAAAAGAGTGGCTCCCCCGTGGCATAATCCACGGTAGAGAGAGAAAAAAGAAAGGAGCCACTCAATGAAGGATACCACAAGGAAGAGAAAAAAGGCAATACGAGGAATTGAAGAGGCATACGGAAGGCGGGAGATCATCGAACAGATGTATTGTGTCTTCGCAAAAGGGAAACAGGGTTTTGATGAATGCATGAAGGAAATGGGCAGAATGATGGCAGAGACGATCATGTACATCGAGCGGGAGGAGATTGCCGGCCCCGACTACCAGCCTAACAGTCCCGATCTGCGGAAGTGGGCTAGCCAGGGCGGTTCCGTCTATATCGGCGATCAGAAGATCCCGGTGACCCACCCTCGGCTTCGAGGTCCGGCGGGTGAGATTGTACTGCAGAGCTATCAGAAGATGAAAAAACCGGAAGTCTTCGCAGAAGAATTGCTTGGAAAGGTGCTTCGGGGCATATCATGCCGGAAGTATGCGGAGACAGTTGTAGATACGGCACGAGCATTTGGAGTGTCCGCCAGCACGGTATCGAGCCATATCGTCGCGGCAACAGCAAAACAGCTTCAGGAGTTTAAGGAACGGTCACTCACGTCATTCGTTCCCTTTGCGGTCTTTTTAGACACTGTTCACCGCGGCGGAGAGGCATTCATCGTGGCGCTGGGGCTTGATATTGCCGGAAAGAAGCAGACATTGGGGTTCTGGCAGGGGGCGACGGAGAACCATGAACTGTGTGAAGAGCTGTTTTCTGATATAGAGCGGCGGGGTCTGATACTTTCACGACGAATCATCTGGGTTACCGATGGCGGCAAGGGCGTAATCAAGGCACTCCGGGATCGCTTCGGTAAGAAACTCATCCATCAGCGGTGCACGATCCACAAGGACCGGAATATACAGCATCATTTGCCGAAGAAATACCGGAAAGGCGCACACTGGAGGTTCCGGACAGCCCTGGAGCAGAATAATTACGCGGACGCTCGTCAGATGCTTCTGGACATGGAGAAATGGCTTCGGGGCATTAATGAGTCGGCGGCTGATTCGCTCATGGAAGCGATAGAAGACATTCTCACCCTTCATCGATTGAAGGTCCCCGCTCTCTTGAGGAAGACGTTGCATTCTACCAATCCTATCGAGAGCATGTTTTCCACGGTGAGAAAAGCAGAAGGCAATATAAAGCGCTACCGCGACAGCAAGATGATGCAGCGCTGGCTCGCTTCTGTCCTCTTATATGCTGAACAAGGATTCAGAAAGATCAAGGGCCACGCCTTCATCGCGGACGTGATGAAACGGATCGAAGCGGAAGAATTAAATGACCTAACAGTCAAAGAGGCTGCGTAAAGGGGGATGGTTAGGTATGGCTCGGCCTCAGAAAACTCACATATGGCGATCCTACGAATCCGATTTTATAAACAGCGATGATTTACACCGTTGAACCGATAAAAATACTTTAGCCGAAGGGAACGGGCCACTCAGATAATTTCAACTAAAAGCTTGACCTCGTCGCGAGTGCGACTGCATAGTACATATCGTAATAATGCATTCAACAAAAATATATCAGTCGCGCGTGGACTGCAATTAGGATAATTATGAATGAAGAAGAGATTCTGGAAACATATAAAGCACACGAAGACCTTTATTTACACGGTGATACTCGGTCAAGACACGAGAACGTTCATGGGTGGGGTGCGGTTCTGAGCAGGGAAGGTTGACGGCAGCGTGACGCGGAATCCGAGGTTCTGCCGATGACGTTAACCTATTGTAAATTTTAAAGGGAACAGGGGGTAGTCCTAGCTCTCCTTTTTATTGTTCAGAAAAACAAAAGCCCACTCGGTGAGGAATGGGCTTGGGTTAACAGAACAGATAGGATAAGGGATTACTTCTTGCCGAGGATTGCATCCTTTGCGGCTTTGGCAACTCTGAATTTGACAACCTTTTTCGCGGGTATCTTGATGGCTTCCCCGGTTCCGGGGTTCCTGCCCATACGGGCTTTACGCTGAACAAGTACGAGTTTGCCGAGTCCAGGAAGCGTGAAGGTGTTCTTGGCTTCCTTGTAAGCGATTTCTGCGATAAAATTGAGAATCTCAGCGGCTGCCTTCTTGGTGATAGATGCCTTTTCCGCTACCTTTGCTACCAACTGCGCTTTGGTCATTACCTTTGCCATGAATGCCCCTCCTATGAAGTAGAATGGTGATTCGATGCTGCAAATATAGTCGAATGTAAGAATATTGGCAAGAATTATTAGACCAATCTATCTTTCGTGAAATTTATATGTTATGAAGGCAATTAGTGCCCCGATACATCCGGCACCCAATGATATTACAAGTAGAGTATAAGGCGAACTGATAAAGCGACTCATTACAATGGTACAAACTGGACTAAAAATCACAAAACTGTTAAACATGATAACAAATAACCGCTTTTTCTCTGACTTGACCCACTTAAACTGCCATCGAGTAGATAATATTATAGATAAAAGAGAGAGTAGAATTATTATAATCGCAGCAAAAAATCATCTTTGATTTATCATATTGGGTGGTTGACGTTACTTTAATGAATGAAGCACAAACATATTTCCTTCAGTATCATAAACGAGGGAGATAAATCCGTACTCACCAATGGAAAATTTCTTTTTCTCAATACTTCCTCCATTTTTTACCACCGTTTTTCCTCAATTGCGCAATCTGCGCAACTGAAGTAAACTACGGTGCTATCTGAGAAGCCTGTACGCCTGCCAAAAATGATGGAAAGAGCCAGGTTATCTTCTTGGCGATATGTTCCCCAAGCCGGTATTCCCGTCGGTTGCCCAGTAACATGGACGGACGAGCTATCGTAACAGAAGGATACCCAAGTGCCAGGATAGCGTCTTCCAACTCACCTTTTATGCGATTATAAAAGAACCGAGAGCGGGGATTTGCACCAATGGCACTTACCAGTAGGAATTGACGGGCACCCTGTGAGCGAACAAGCTTGGCAACTGTAAGGGGATAATCATAATCGACATGCCTAAATGCCGCCTGTGTCTTTGCCTTAGCTATTGTGGTTCCAAGTGCACAGAAGACTATGTCAACGTCAAACCATTCGGCGTGGTCCTGTAGCCGTTCAAAATCAGCGATTAGTTCCTTGACCACAGGAGATTTGTCCTGAGATGGCAATGAACGTCTTGTCAGAGCGCGAACCTCAGCTATTGTGCTGTCCTGAACAAGTAGGTGAAGGATATTCTGCCCTACAAGTCCTGTAGCTCCTACCAACATGGCACGTTGCTTTGTATTTGTCTGATTGTCAGTCATTGTCATATTGGCTCGATGTTATCAGGCTGGTTATATTTGAATGAGTAATGAGTTCACCTTGGGCGTGACCCTGTAAGCTACGAGTTCCTCCGATGGAAAGGGCTTCAAAAGGGGCAGAAGGACACCTTTATCGTGTTCATTGGGATTAATCCAAAGTTTGAAATCATCTTGGTGAAGAATCACAGGCATTCTATTGTGGATTGGCTTCATAAGTTCATTTGCATCGGTCGTGATGATTGTTGAGGTACAGAGTTCCTCACCTTCTGGTGATTTCCAATTATTGAAAAGACCCACGAAGCCCATAGGGTTCTTTGACTTGAGCCGCGTGTAGTATGGAATCTTCACCTTGTCTTGTTTCTGCCATTCATAAAATCCATCAGCAACAACAAGACAGCGGTGATTAATGAAAGCATCCTTGTATGAACGACTGGAATCTACAGTTTCCGACCTTGCGTTTATCATCGAGTATGCACTTTGTTTTTCCTTTGTCCAAAATGGTAAGAATCCCCAATGGCTTGAGATTAGGATGTTCTTCTTGCTGTCATTGATGACAATGGGGATCATCCTGCGTTGGAGCCACGTTGTAACTGGGGCGGATGTTAAAATTGATAATGTCTATTTGAAAAATCATTGCGATGATGTCAATGGCACTGTGTATGTCAAAGCGTCCGCACATGGGGAACCTCTGACGATTATTATAACGGAAGAAATCCAGATTTACGAACCTAATGTAAATTTCTGACGGAAGAATGTGTGAGGTTATGTCTTTTCTTTTTTGAGGACGCCTTGCGAGTTTTAGGGCTGGTGGTGACTGTCGGCTTTTTAGCTAGATTACTGATTATACGGGATAACGGGACATCGAGGGCTTTTGAAATAGCGTAAAAGCTTAGGATGGAACCGTTCAGCTAACCGTTCTCCAAATTCGATATGAAGGTTGGATGCTGGCTAGACATTTTAGCAAGTTTCTCCTGGGAAAGCTTTTTCGATGTTCGGATGACCCGTTCCGCCAAGGTTCGGCAGACTGGATGAACCAGAGATTGACCCCAGAGAGAAAGCAGAGGCGCATAAGCGGCCCCATTCCTCGTGGAACTTCCGAAGAAGGCGATTTCATTGTCTATCTGAAGATTCTCGAGGATGCCCATGCGCTGCCAGACCGAAAAAGAACGATATACACTGTCGCCAAAATCGCCCGATCGAAATAGCTCACTTGGACGCGAGTGATTTTCTCAGAGGGAGCGAAAGGACCGATTATGGCCGAAGTTGTCCTCCTCAGAGTCTATCCCATCCAGGACGACCGTCCCAGGGAGTCCGAAGGCTGGCTTTTCTTAAGACGCAAGGCTACGTTTAAAAAAGCCGCGGCACTGACACTGTCGCAAGCGAGATTATTGATTATGGCTGTACTGCCGTGTGCAATGATAACGCCCACGCATGTTATTGAGATCGTAGATTATCATAGAAAAAGAAATTACATTGCATATCGATCACACAGAAAAAAGAAACTTATGATGTTGGTAAGCAATAAAAGTCCGCTGTAGTAATAATGAGAACGAGCCTTTCTATCGGTAGGTAGTAGGTCATAGCCTCACGATGAGCACGGGGATTTTCGTATCCTTGTGCATTACGCCGTACGTTACGCTGCCGAGGACGGCCGCTTTAAGGGCGCTTTTGCCATGGGAGCCTACAACAATCAGGTCAACCTTCGATTTAGTTGCCTCATTCACAATTTTTTCCACAGGATGTCCTGTCCTTATTACCGCTTTGTATTGAATATGATTCCATTCGCAAACCTTTGCTGTTTCATCCGTAGAGGATTGCGCTGATTGCTTCAGATTATCTGCGACAGACTCTTTTAAATGGGTCGGTGATGCAGAAGCCGAAGCCGACTGGGCGACTATGAAGCGGTTATCTATAACACTAAGCAGCGTCAAAGATGCGCCAGTCTGTTTCGCGAGCTCGACCGCATATTTTGCCGCCTTCCGTGACACTTTTGAACCGTCTATTGGTACAAGAATCTTTGAAATCATAAAACCTCCACTTTTTTATGATTCACGAAGTAATCAAGCCGATGTTCTTTTGCATTAATGACTGGTAAATCGTTATGTTGTGAATTTCTTATAAGCCGTACATTTGTTGTCCATTCCCTTCTTTCGAGTATAGAGCACTGTTCGTATTGTTTCAAGGTCAGAGACTCGATAAAAGGTGTAATTCAAATGCCGGGCGCATGTAGCAAACTGAGATCGACACACAAATCGTTCCGTACTATCAATTAGTAACGAAAAATGTGCTACACTTTAATATACAAACATATTGATTGACATGGATTATTCTCGGTCATAATTTGTTAGCATTCTATGGGTATATAAGCCGTGATGTTGGGTTGGATATCCGCGACTTACATGAGAAGATCTGCGTTTTTTATGAATGAGTGGCGGCGGCTAAAGGAGTCCTTAGGAGGAAATTTATCCGACCCGAAAGAAACAAAGAAAGGATGACAATATTATGAGGAAAAAAATTAGACTATTGATAATCGGGGTCATGTTGGTCGTGTCCAGCAATAGTTTCTGGGGCTGCCGTAGAGGATCTGAGGGCGACCACCACCATGATGAACATCATGAAGATCACGGCGGTGATGAGCATGGGGATCACCATTAAAATGCTGCCGGGTCCGGTCAAGTTAAATTAGGTTAGCGATTTACTTGATTCAACCTGTTACAATATATATGGAAGACGTAGTTCGTCGGCGTTTCGCTGAGGGATCAACGATCTGCCTGTAAAACAAGCCATTTGCGGCAATGCTGCGATATTCGACAATCATAAGAATTCAAAATACATAGAGGGTCGGGTGATGTAATTACCCCATGTTCCTTTTACCTTAAAAGGTTCGTATCCAGATAAAAGACAGCAGATTATAGTAAGTGATCCTTCTGTATTTAGCAAAGAGGCGCAAGTTCATGGCGTGCCAAGGCGTGTGTGCAACCTGAAGGTCTTATAGTCCAGTTGCCTATCTGGCTAAAGTATAATGCCGATCCAGAAAATATGAAAAACCCCTCTTTATCGGACAGACAGAATGATAGTCTCGGCTCCCTTCGCCAGGAGGCCGAAAAAAAGTTGCGCACGCAGCTTGAGAGGCTGCAAAAACTCTCTGCCCAGGACATTCAGGAGCTTGTCCACGAGCTTGGGACGCACCAGCTCGAGCTGGAGATGCAGAATGAAGAACTGAGCAAGGCCCGGGATGAACTGGAGTCATCGAGGAATCAGTACGCCGAATTATATGACTTTGCTCCTGTCGGCTATTTTACCATTGATGCACACGGACTGATAGAGGGAGTAAATCTTACCGGCGCGCGTTTGCTGGGAATCGAGAGGGGATTGCTGCTTAAGAGGCCCTTTACCAGTTTTATCGCAGAAGCGGCGGAAAGGGAGATTTTTTCGAAACATCGCGAAGAGGTTTATCAAAAACAGGGCAGCCACATATGTGAAATCAGGCTTAGGAAAAAAGAAGGCGCGGCATTTTATGCGCAGCTCCATAGCGTAGCGAAGGGAAATATCAACGACGAAACCGGCTATATCCTTACCACGATCATCGACGTCTCCGATCGCAGGAGGGCAGAAGACGCGCTTCAAAACGCGTATGGCGAGCTTGACGTGAAGGTAAAGGAACGGACAGGAGAGTTGATTAGAGTAAACGAGCTGCTCATGAAGGAAATAGATGAGCGAAAGGGATCGGAAGAGTCGCTTCGGAAAGCGTATTCGGAAAATGCGCACTTAAAGGACCGGTTCCAGGCCGAGAATATCTATCTTCACAAAGATATAGACAGGGAGTTCAACTTCGGTGAAATCATTGGGCGTAGCAATGCTCTCGAGTATGTGTTCTTCCGGGTCGAACAGGTGGCTCCCCAGGATGCGACCGTTCTCCTCCTTGGCGAGACCGGGACGGGCAAGGGAGTGGTAGCGCGCGCTATTCACAGCAGGAGTAGCCGCAAGGACCGGATAATGATAACGGTCAACTGCTCGGCACTTCCGACGAACCTCATTGAAAGCGAGCTTTTCGGTCGGGAAAAGGGCGCGTTCACCGGCTCCAATGAACGGCAGATGGGGCGCTTCGAACTTGCTGACAACAGTACCCTGTTTCTCGACGAGATCGGCGAAATGCCTATGGATCTTCAGACCAAGCTGCTCAGGGTCCTCCAGGACGGTGAGTTTGAGCGTCTGGGCGGCCCAAAGACCATCAAGGTCAATGTGAGGATCATCGCGTCCACCAACCGGAATCTGGAGGATGAGATCCGGAAGGGCAGGTTCCGTGAAGACCTGTTCTACCGGCTGAATGTTTTCCCCATCACGATCCCGCCGCTCCGACAGCGCAAGGAGGACATCCCGCTTCTTGTCGATTATTTTGTCGCCAAATTCAACAAGAAAACAGGAAAGAAGATCGAAACAGTGTCGAAAGACACCCTGAACGTTTTGCAGGAATACCATTGGCCGGGCAACGTGCGCGAGCTGGAGAGTATCATCGAGCGGGCAGTGATCACGAGCCAGGGATCTCGCTTGCAGATACTGGACCGGTTCGAGAATTCCCTGCGGGCTGGAGAACAGGAGGCGCACCAATACAAGGCCCTTGTTGATCTCGAACGTGACCATATCCTTCAAGCGCTCGAAAAAACAGGGTGGAGGATCGAAGGGAAAAAAGGCGCAGCGTCGTTGCTTGGTCTCAACCCCAGCACGCTTCGTGGCCGGATGCGGAAAGGTGGCATCCGCCGATCATAAGAACGGTTCCATTCTGGAAAGAATATTTGGAAGCGGATTTATCAAGACTACGAACCCGTTGCACAAATGCCTGGGCAGCCGCTTAGATCGCCTATGTGGGACGGTGACAGGCTGACATTATTGTATCGGCGAAGCACACGGCATGAAAGAACAATCGCGTTGGTTCTTTATGTCGTCATCTGAGGCGCGATCCCTTTGCCGCTTCGCCAAAGCTTCAGCAGATTATGTTACGCAGAGTAAGTTTCCATTCCTGCTAGAATGCATCAAGCCCCCGGCGCAGATAGTATCGTATTCCACGATTATCTTTGACCTGACCAAATACCGTTTCGACAGTCTGGCCTCGTTTCTATTGTTTTAGGAACGGGAAACGTCTCCTTAGTTCTAAACTGCTCAGGTCAAAAAAGGGACAAGAAAAAACTTCGCACGCAAAGCCTATAGTTCAAATTGCATAGGATCCGTTCTGGACGGAAAAATCGCGCAAACATTTTGCTTCTTGTCGACCATTCAGCTTTTCTTTGTGTCGAGGAGCCTGCCTTTGCACGGATATATTATTAAAGACTTTTATATCGGGAGCTGAGAAGTTTGTGTGCCAAGCAAGCTTGTCTATTCAAGCCGGTGAAAGTCCGGCCTGGGCAAAGGCTCACTGCCAGCCCAGTACCAAATCCCGCATGCAGTGAGGTAACGATCTGCATGAAGTCGGGAGGTATCGGGCTTCAACGCAATTGAAGTTATTGAGCCCCCAAAATCTGCTTACTCACAGAGGCCGACATGCTAAACTTCCATGGAAGGCACGGTTCCGTGAGGGGCATGATATACCTCACATGGTTGAATGATGTGGCACTCCTCCTACCGAAAGGTACGAGAAGCGGAGAACATAAACCAAATCTAGGTTAGACACAGGACATGTATACTCGACCAATAAAGCACAATAAATACGGCAAAAGAAACACAGAAAATTTCTCACAAGACGGCCGTCACATTTGGCGGTTCTGTTAAATGCGACGGCCTACCGTGATGGTTTTTTCTTTCCCACTGCATCTTACATTCCATATTAATTCAAGACAATCAATGTATTATTCCTTTCAATAACTATAAATATATCCCGGCATGATAGTTGTAATATTCATGATTGTTCTATTCTTTATCAGGATTTTATACCGTCAAAAGGTTTATGAAAACCAGAGAGGCGAGTGTGAAATCATAGAGGGCGCAGAGAAAACTGGTTAATGCCTGTGCCTAATTTTTCAGTAAGATACTCTGTGATCTCGTAGTTGATCCATCAAGAGAAGGACGAGGAACGCTGGTAATAAGGAGGGCATAGGGCGGGGAGAAATGCTAGTGGCTGATTGACTGACTGAATTCAATATGTTCTCTGTTTTCTATGCCTAATAGTTTGACAATACGCAAGATTTATTTACGAGGTAAAAAAATGAAAAAGTTTTGTTTTGGTATATTGATTTTGGCTCTGCCAATTGTCGTCCCTGTTCCAACGATGGCAGGGGTAGATGTAAACGTCAATATTGCTCTGCCACCACCAATCGTATTTTCCGCACCACCAGCGCTGATAGTACTGCCTGAGACGTATGTCTACGTCGCTCCTGACGTAGACACGGACCTCTTCTTCTACAACGGTTGGTGGTGGCGTCCGTGGGAAGGACGTTGGTATCGCTCACGGAGTTACAACTCAGGCTGGGCCTACTATCAAAGGGTTCCATCTTTTTATTCAGGAATACCCTCAGGTTGGAGGAATGACTACAGGGATCATAGTTGGAATGGGCATGAGTGGAACTACCAGCGAATACCTCAGCAGCAAGTTCAACAGAACTGGAAGGGCTGGCAAAAGAGCAACTATTGGGAGAAGCAACAATCTTGGGGTGTGAAAGGTTTGGAACCCCGCACGCGATCACAACAGCCGTCTCAAACAGTCCGAGCAAAAGCTAAGGCAAAACCGCAAGTTAGAAAGGCAGTGCAACCACAACAATCGCGACCGAGATCCGGAGAGATCCAACCACAGCACCCACAGCAACAACACAAGGTGACACCACAAGCATCTAAACCTCAAGCGGGAAAACCTGAAAAAGGGGAGGAAAGAGAGGATAAAAAGTAGGATGATAAAAAGTTTACCCAACTTATGTGAAGATGACGCAGGTGAGCAGTTATATGATGGACAGGGTACATTCACCTCCTGCTGATAATTACTATCATCGTTTTGGTCGCGTTCCTTCAAGGGTGCAGTTGGAGTTAGGTTGCGGTAGGTCATAAACTTAAATGACGATATGAAGGAGGCACGAAATGAAAACGAACACGCTGTTAGGAATCATTCTCATTGTTGTAGGGATTGTGGCCTTCGCGTATCAGGGCATTACCTACACGACCAGAGAGAAGGTTGTCGATCTCGGTCCAATGCACATGACGGCTGATAGGACGAGGACGATTCCGCTCCCTCCGATTGTGGGCGCTATTGCGCTTGTAGGCGGCATTGTGCTGGTCTTTACGGGGAGCAAAAAAAACTGAGAAAAGTCACTCAGTTAAATTCAAGATGATGGTGACGACTACACAGTAGGACGTTCTCTTGCAGAGTTCTGTGAACAGCAGAGAGACCGAGGAACGGCTTGTAACAAACCCCGGGGAAATCAAGGGTGTGAAATCCGTGAAGGTCTTTTTAAGGAGGAAGAGAGAAAGTAAGTCTTCTCAGGCAGCATTTAGATAAAGGAGTTAACTGCGGCTAAAGCACTAGCAGCTCAATCGAAATCTTTAAGGGAGGAACTCTATGAAATCCAGCATGCAGGACACAGCGAAAGGCTCGTATCACGAAGCAAAGGGTAAGGTCAAGGATATGGCCGGGGAAATCACTAATGATCCAAGGTTGGAGGCCGAAGGAAAAGACGAAAGGATAGCAGGTAAAGTGCAGAAAAGGCTCGGTCAGACCAATAGGCTCTTTCGGTCAAGTCAATAGGCTCTTGGGGGAGTAGTGAGAACGGCGTATCCGGGGTCGGCGTATCCTTGGGCGACAGCTGCGATTGTATGTTACACCACTAGCAGGACGCTGAAAGTCACTAGTGTAGTGCGTCATAAATCCCTTTATATCGGCTGCCAATTCTGAGCGAAGTGAAGAATCCCGCTTTTCCAAATACTTGAGACTCTTCACTTTGTTCAGGGTGACAGTGCTAAAGTCAAGAAGCGTTGGACGCATTACACCAGGTCTTCGGAGTAAAAGAGTTTAAAAAACAATAATAACAGCAAGAATAGGAGAAGATACAATGAAAGAAATATATTCTGTAGTTCTGATGGTGGCAGTAATGGCTATTGCGACGATCGATGTGCCTGCGTATGCGACCAAGATGGATAATCGCATCGAATCATCAGCAAAGCAGTCGTATGTGTTCAAAACCTATCTCAAGAACGATGATATTAAAATAGAGTCTAATAACGGCGTGGTCACCTTGACAGGGACTGTCTCAGAGGGATACCACAAATCATTGGCCCAGGAGACCGTGGCGGGTCTGCCCGGGGTCAAAAGCGTCGACAACAAACTGGAAGTCAAGGGGGAACACCCCGCTGAGAACTCGGATGCGTGGCTAACTGCAAAAGTGAAAGCAACGCTCCTGTTTCACCGAAGCGTGAGCGCCATGACGAAAGTTACCACTAAAGATGGAATCGTGACCCTCCAAGGCGATGCAACGAGCCAAGCGCAAAAGGAATTGACGACTGAATACGCCAAGGATATCGAAGGGGTCAAAGACGTCAATAATGAGATGACCGTGTCTCAGACTCCTAAAAAGGCACCCCAAACAACGGGTGAAAAAATAGATGATGCTTCCATTACTGCCCAGGTCAAGATGGCGCTGCTGTTCCATCGTTCGACCAGCGCCCTCAACACCACGGTAGCGACAAAGCGCGGCGTAGTCACGGTGGGCGGTAAGGCTGGGAATCAAGCCGAAATAGACCTGGTGTCCAAACTCGTCAACGACGTAAAGGGTGTGAAGAGAGTAAAGAACCGGATGACTATAGAGTAGTTGATTTCAGGTACGCATAGATTGCCGGGCCGATTAGCGCGTGGTCAATGGGCTTTAGCAATCCGGAAGGAGGACCAAATGCTGTGGACAATCGCTGTGGTATTGCTGGTTCTGTGGGCAGTCGGGCTGGTGAGCAGTTACACGATGGGTGGATTTATCCATATATTGCTCGTGCTCGCAATTATAGTTATTGTGATCAACCTCATTCAGGGACGAAGACTTGGGTAAATGATTTAAAGGTAATAATTGGCGATATTGCATTAAACAAAGAATAAGAGAGTAAGCTTGTACCGCACAATTCGCGAGACACGACTTCGTGGGCGGGGCATTAGATTCTCGTCCTTGATCAATGGCCTCCGCCTTCGGTCCCGCCGCCGTCGACCCTCGACGGCGCGCGGTTCCCGCACGACGAGCCGTAGGGCGTACTAAGGGACTTGGTCATGTAACAGGGAAGGAGAAAAAACATGGGATTAATACTACTTATAATTTTGATCCTCGTGCTTATCGGTGCACTACCTACTTGGCCTCACAGCAGGGGCTGGGGATACTATCCAAGCAGCGGACTCGGATTGATCATTGTGATTTTGATCATCCTGTTGCTCCTTGGGCGGATCTGAAAAGGTTCCAGAATAAGAGAAATCATTATGAACTCGGCTAAGAGGAGAGGTGCAAGATAAAATTAAAGACCTGAAGCAAAACGAGTTGAAACAATTAAGAGATGCAGTTAAACAGTGACGGGGAACGCTCACTGACAAAGACATTTATACGGTCGATGGGAACGTGGTTTAGCTGCAGGCATGATACGGATGCACAGGAGAACAAGCAGAAAAGAAGATAGCTTTATATTCCTCAGCAATATGAAACCAAGGGGGAAAAAAACGGTTCAAACAGTATGTGAAACATTCTCAGACTCGACTCCTGAAGAGAGGCCTCTGCTGAAAAATAGTCTATTAAAGACTAAAGATACAGGAGAGCGGAAGGGGTTATCCACGCAGGTAATGCATTGACACGGCAAACACTGCAGGCAGATTGTGAAGTGGGGCTAGTATGGCTATCTTGGACGGAGTAGAAGCAAGGCATGAAAGAAGGGATACTATGCTGTTAACTCATGTAGTCATTATTTTAGTTGTTATTGGGGTGATTCTATGGTTAGTGAATAGCTACATACCGATGCAGTCTACCATAAAGAATATCTTCAATGTCGTTGTGATTATTGCGGTGATCCTCTGGCTATTGAGTGTCTTCGGAATCTTAAGCTCTCTCCAAACGATTCGTGTTGGAAGGTGAAGGATCTGAAAATACACTCAAAGTAGTGAAGACGGAGCACTTGTGCCTGCTATGTGAACAATCGTTGTGGTACTTATGGTGCTCTGGTGCTAAGATTTATCGCCGGTAATACGATTAACGGAAAATCCATGTTTTCCTTGTGATCGCAATTCTTGTAGTGTTGATAAGAGTCATTTAGGGACGAAAGACATGTAGTTGATGGGGGCGTGAGACATGGACGAAGATTATTTCTAGGAAATTCCCTCCAGCCACTGGTGTTGTTTTTTACACGAGCCGCTGAGCCATTTCGCAAAATTCCTTTACGCCATCAATCGCCTTACATATTAAGGAGATCGGCCATGATCGAAACCACCATTAAGATGACGGTGCCTGTTGATAAACGGAAGGAAATCCTTCAAACGGTAAAAGCGATACTTGGCTCAATCCGGAACGAGCGTGGCTGCATAAGCTGCAATTGCTACATTGATGTGGAGGATGAACGCGTCTTATTCTTTGAGGAGGAGTGGAAGACAAAAGAGGACTTGGAAAACCATTTGAGGTCCGACCATTTCGGTGTTTTGAACGGAGCAATGAGACTGCTTCTCGAAGAGCCGGACATCAGATTCAATACCATTGCATTCACGGCAGGGCCGGAAGCGATAAAAACGGCGCGGGCGTGATGAGGAAAAAACGAGTTGAACAGGTAAGCGGACAGTATGATCACGGTAATGTTGATGATAACGAAATAGGCGTGTTTATTTGGAACCTAACAAACCTGGCACGCTAAAGTAATGGAGGACCAATAAAAAAAAATACGAATTGCATTGCCTTTGCAACATGAAACTAGAGGGGGGAAATCCGCTTCAAGCAGTACGTGGAACCTTCTCAGAATTGACTCCTTGAAGAAGAGGCACCTGTTGAAAAGAGTCTATTAAAAAAAAACAAAGACGCAACTTTAGTAGAAAATTCATTCGACTCGAAAGAAACATAGAAAGGATGGAAATATTATGTGGAAAAAAATTAAACTATTGATAATCGGGGTCATGTTGCTCGTATCCAGCAACGGTTGTTGGTGGCGGGGTGACCATGGAGGACCTGGGGACGGTGGCCATGATGAACATCATGATGAACATCATGAAGAACATCATGAAGACCAAGGCGGTGATGAGCACCATTAAAATGCTGCCGGGTCCGGTCAAGATTGATTTACCTTCATAGCATTTTATGCAGGAGAAGAAACATCAGGTTAAAATGAAGCTTTCTTACTGCGTCTGACAAACAGACGCAAATTCACGACTCGACGAGGCACACGTGCAACCTGATGGTCTTTCCGTCGTTCTTAGGGAAGGGAAATATTCCATGGTCAGGTGTGTCTGTATTGATATTATTGACACATTGGAATAAAGCTATAATGCGGATCGCTCGGCACGATTGTTGTAATTCTTCTGTGTGTCAGGTCATCAGGATTGATTTGTATAGGAGGTAACAAAATGAAAAAGTTGTTTTTGGGGGCATTGGTTTTAGCTATGGCATTTGTAGCTCCTGTTCCAACGATGGCAGGGGTAGATGTAAACGTCAATATTGCTCTGCCACCACCAATCGTATTTTCCGCACCACCAGCGCTGATAGTACTGCCTGAGACGTATGTTTATGTGGCTCCTGATGTAGACACGGACCTCTTCTTCTACAACGGTTGGTGGTGGCGTCCATGGGAAGGACGTTGGTATCGCTCACGGAGTTACAACTCAGGCTGGGCCTACTATCAAAGGGTTCCATCTTTTTATTCAGGAATACCCTCAGGTTGGAGGAATGACTACAGGGATCATAGTTGGAATGGGCATGAGTGGAACTACCAGCGAATACCTCAGCAGCAAGTTCAACAGAACTGGAAGGGCTGGCAAAAGAGCAACTATTGGGAGAAGCAACAATCTTGGGGTGTGAAAGGTTTGGAACCCCGCACGCGATCACAACAGCCGTCTCAAACAGTCCGAGCAAAAGCTAAGGCAAAACCGCAAGTTAGAAAGGCAGTGCAACCACAACAATCGCGACCGAAATCCGGAGAGATCCAATCACAGCACTCACAGCAACAACAAAAGGTGACACCAAAAAAATCTAAACCTCAAGAGGGAAAACCTGAAAAAGGGGAGGAAAAAGAGGATAGAAAGTAGGATGACAAAAAGTTTACCCAACTATGAAGATGACGCTTCCATTAGCGCACGATTCGAGATGGCACTGCTGCTCCATCGTTTGACCAACCCACTTAACACCAAGGTAGCGACTAAGCGTGACGCGTACACAGGGGATGTTGTTCTGCAGGGTTTTATGAACGTAGAGATACCGAGGAACGGATTGTAAGATCAGGGAAATCAAGGCCGTAAAATCTGTGAAGAGTCTCTTGATGGTGGGGAAAAAAGGTAAGTCTTCTCGGGTGGCAATTTGATGACGGAGTTAACTGCGGCTAAAGTACTTGCAGCCAAATTGATATCGATACTGTAAAAAGTTTTATGAAAATCAAAGAGGCAAGTGTGAAACCATAGAGGGCGCAGAGGAAACCGGTTAATGCCGGTGCCTGATTTTTCAGTAAGATACTCTGTGATCTTGTAGTTGACCCATCAGGATAAGGATCAGAAACGATGGTAATAAAGGGGGCAAAGAGGGGGGAGAAATGCAAGTGGCTGATTGACTCACTGAATTCAATATGTTCTCTGTTTTCTATGCCTCATAGTTTGACAATACGTTGATATCTTTAAGGAGGGACTCCATGAAATCCAGCATGAAGGACAAAGTGAAAGGCAAGTTTCACAGGGCAAAGGGTAAGGTCAAGGAAATCGCCGGGAAAATCAGCGATAATCCCAAGTTGGAGGCCGAAGGAAAAGGCGAAAAGATAGCCGGCAAAGCACAGGAAAAGATCGGTCAGGTCAAGAAGGTCCTGGGGAGGTAGTGAGGGTGGCGTATCATGCACTGGAGTGTCCTTGGACCGCCGGCTGCGGTTGCATGATAAACTACAGTAACAACAATAAAGGGAGGACTTGTTATGAAAGCAATATATTCTGTGGCTTTGGTGGTGGCCGCAATGGCCCTGCTAACGATCGATGTGTCTGCGTACGCGACCAAGATGGATAACCGCATCGAATCATCAGCCAAACAGTCGTATGTGTTCAAGACCTATCTCAAGGACGATGATATTAAAATAGAGTCAAGGGACGGTGCCGTCACCTTGACGGGGACAGTCTCAGAAGAACCCCATAAATCATTGGCTCAAGAGACCGTAGCGGCCCTGCCCGGTGTGAAAAGCGTTGACAACAGGCTGGAAGTTAAAGGGGAACGCCCGGCTGAAAACTCGGATGCGTGGCTCATGACGAAAGTGAAAACAACACTCTTGTTCCATCGGAGCGTGAGCGGCTTCAAAACGGAAGTTAACGTGAAAGACGGAAACGTCACTTTGCAAGGCAAAGCGAACAGCCAGGCGCAAAAGGATCTTGCGACCGAATACGCTAAGGATGTCGAAGGGGTCAAAGACGTCAATAATGAGATGACCGTGTCTCAGAATCCGAAAAAGGCACCCCAAACAACGGGTGAAAAGATCGATGACGCCTCAATTACCGCCCAGGTAAAGATGGCGTTGCTGTTCCATCGCACGACCAGTGCACTGCACACCACAGTCGCGACAAAGCGCGGCGTAGTCACGGTAAGCGGCAAGGCCAGGTTTGCACCCGAAAAAGACTTGGTGACCAAACTCGTCAAAGACATAAAAGGTGTGAAGAGAGTAAATAACCGTATGACCATCGAGTAGTTAAAAAGCAGGTACGCATAGATTGCCGGGCCGATGAGCACGTGGGCACGGGGCCTGAGCAACGAGGTATTTGTCCATGACTGAACAGAGTAATTCTCAGACGGGGATCCACTTCCTTTTCATCGCGGCCGCGCTTATCATTATCATCTGGGGCATCAATCAGGCACAGTCGGTCCTCGTGCCCTTCCTTTTCGCCGTTTTCCTTGCTATACTCGGGACTCCATTGGTACTCTGGCTCGAGCGGAAACGCATTCCCTCCGTCGTTGCGGTATTGATCGTGGTAACAGGCATGATCACCATTCTACTGATCGTCGGCGGTCTTGTAGGCACGTCCCTCAACGGATTTATCGATTCCCTGCCTTCATATCAACAACGCATGCATGAACAAGTCTCGTCACTCAAGGCGCTGCTGGCAAATAAAGGTATTCGGGTCACGGACAAGATGCTGTTCGAGTATATCAATCCGAATGCGATGATGAGGATGGCAGTCGGCATGATCGGGGGGTTGGGCTCAGCGCTCTCGAACATTATCCTGATCCTGCTAACCATAACGTTTATCCTGCTCGAAGCCTCAAGCTTCCCTGTCAAGCTCCGTGCTGTCCTCGGTGATCCTCAACAGTCATTTCCCCAGTTCACGAGGTTCGTTGATGATATTAAGCGGTATATGATCATCAAGACGGTGATCAGCCTGACTGCAGGTATTCTGATCGGGATATGGCTTTCTGTCCTCGGTGTAGATTCTCCTGTTCTGTGGGGTTTTCTGGCCTTTTTGCTCCACTATGTACCCAATGTCGGGTTTATCATCGCCGCGATCCCCGCGGTTATTCTCACCCTTGTTCAACTCGGGTTCGGCAGTGCCGCGCTCGCCGCTGCCGGATATCTGGCCATTAGTTTCATACTCGGCAATGTCGTCGAGCCGAGGCTAATGGGGCGGAGGCTCGGTCTGTCCACGCTGGTTGTATTTCTCTCGCTGATCTTTTGGGGAAGCCTTCTGGGTTTGATTGGTGTGGTTCTGTGCATACCGTTTACCATGACGCTGAAGTTCGCATGCGAGAACAATAAAAGCACACGATGGATAGCAGTATTGCTCGGGCCTGAAACACCCGCTGAAAGCATTCCACCATTATCGAAAAAAGAAGCCGACCTTGAGACCTGAACAAATATTGAGAAGGCTCGATAGAGAAGAAAAATGGTAATTCCTCGGGAACATCATTTGATGCTGCAATGACGAAGAGCTAAAAACTTGGAACCGCTACGGCGCAAAGATCTCGATGGTTTTTTTAAAGCCTTAAACGGGTTCAGTCCGTTCTTTGTGACGTCGCGATTTAAAATATATTATCTTATTAAGCCTTGCCTGACTAGTTATGGAAAATGTCCCTAAGGAGAAACGAATATGCCGGGAAAAAACACATGATAAAGAACTAGAGGTACTGAAGGCCAATATTGCGCCCGAGTGAAGAGATCGCCGGATTCGCTGCAGGAGTGGAGAAATCCGCAGAAAATTATACCGAACAGTCGCACGTAGCTGCCCAACAGGAAACCCCCACCCATGGCGAGGAAGGCCGCGGTGTATGGGCGGACCTATTGCACAAGCTTGATTCATCGGGGATCAAGGGTGAAAAAGTCGTCAGGGACCTTGCTGCCGAAGTGGTCCAGCACCGATGGTGTGTATTATGGCCGCATTCGAACTGGGCTATATAATCGCCAAACTGTTATACTTCGAGAACAAATAATAAGGATACTAATGGCGCTCATTGATATCGCGACGGCCTTTCTGCATTTTCTGGAGCTAGAAGGGAAAACACTGAAAATAGCTTTGATGAATGTGGGATGGGCGCTTGCATTTTTCGGGTTTGCGTTCATTCTGATCTTGACTGCGGCGGGCTTTTCACTGGGTGGCCGCATCGCTCCTTGTGTCGTTCCTGGCTTTTGTACTTGTACTGATTTTCGCGAGCGTCGCAAGTTGGAAGACCGCTGCTGGCCTGCAATGAGATGCGCATCTGTTCGCGAGTGGTCTCACCTGATGCAGGAGGCGATAGGCCATTTGGATGGCCAACTTATTGTTTATTATGAGTGGCCTAATGAAGTGTGATGAAAAGATAAAAGAGTAGCTCGTTCATGCACTATCTAAACTGCGTCCGCAATATGTCGCGCCAAAAAATCAATAACCGGGCTATTTCGGCTGAGCTCGCGGTCGAGAAGGCCCGTTGCTATGCCAAAAGCATCGTGGAAACTGTTCGAGAGCCTATTTCGGTCCTGGATGACAAACTGGAGATAATTTTGGAGACCCGCAGCGGGTTACCGCTAAAGCATCCCACGGAGGCATAATGAAAAAAATAATGATCGTTTTTATCCCAGTGCTGTTTTTTTCCGTCAATGGCGACGCAGGTGAGCTTATTGCACAGGTTAATTCTGCGGAGGTTGCCCCACAGGCTTATACGGTGAGTCAACCACAAGACGTGAATGATCCTGAAAACACACTGCCCACTGTTCAGCAACAGCAATCACCTCAAAGCGCGTATGCTGGGAAGAAAACGGACCGTGCAGTTTCTACAGACAAGGTGAATTATTTTTCTTTAAATAATTGGCCCGGAAACAACGACGCGCAGGCCAAGTTCCAGATAAGCATGAAGTTCCGGGTGCTGCAACCGAACTTATATGTCTTCAAATATAACATTTTTCCTGCATATTTAGCCTATACGCAGAAGTCGCTCTGGAACTTAGGGCGGCACCCTTTTTTTGCGGAAAGCAATTATAACCCGGAGTTTTTTTTAGATTATCCGGTCAACGCCGTGATCTTCGGCCGGGTTAAATTGCGTAACATACTTATAAGTCCGCTCGAACACGAATCCGACGGTCTCGCCGGCGCACAGGCACGAAGCTGGAACAGGCAATATGTTCTGATCAAGTTCGGCCTCGAGTCGAAGGAGAAGCTGGAAGAAACGAGTTCTTTCCTGTCGGACAAGGCGTTATTGTATATTAAACTCTGGTACGCAGAGGGTTATTCCGACGAGACTGCCTATCTGCAATCTATCGGCAACAAAGCAACATTCCTCGACTACATGGGGCGAGGGGAGGTCGGGGTAAGCGTCAGGAATTTCCTCTGGGGCGGAAGCTTGAGGGACCACCAACTGGATGTAAAAACGCCGATATTCCGCGATTTCAACAAAGATTCTTACGAATTCGAATTCCGGCAGCAACTTCCGAATACGAATTTCGCACTTTACCTGCAGTACTGGTATGGTTACGGAGAAACCCTGATGCGATTCGATCAGTTTGGACGAAGAGGTTTTATGGGGCTTGCTTTTTCTTATTAAAGGTATGCGGATGCAGCAGTGGAGTATTTTAAATACCTCCATGGTATATAAAGAGTAATAAAACATGAAACCAATCCGCACCAGCATGCATATGCGTGTACGAGATGATACCTTAGGAGGTGGCGATTGATGGTAAAAAACGACAGGAGCAATACCCGACCGGAATAGTGAAGAAAGGTACGAATCATGGCTGAAGATACGAAAGATGAGAAAGGCGGCATCCCCAAAATCTATTGGAGATATTTTGCTGTATTTATAGCAATTTCGATACTTATGTATGGTTGGAATATCTTTTTCAACCCCAACGCTCCCGCGCGCACTACGATAAACTACAGTCAGTTTATCGATCAACTGAGTGCAGGCAACATCAAATCCGTTTCAATAAAAAAGGAACTGGTAAACGGAGAGTTGATTAAAGAGGTGAGCGTCTTACCGCCGGAAGAAAAGAAGCCCGTGCAAGTGAAATACTTCCAGACCGTCCTGCCTTCTTTCCAGGGTGAAGGACTCCTGTCCCAACTAAGGGAAAAGAATGTGATCATCACCATCGAGCCTGCTGAACAGGGCATGTTATGGCAGATGGTGGTCGGGGTCCTGCCCTGGGTGCTGATCATCGGTTTCTGGGTCCTGATGATGAAAAAGAATCAGCAGATTCAGGGAGGCGCTGGAGGCCTCTTTACCTTCGGTGCAAGCAAGGCCAAACTGTATGATGCGAAAAAACCGAGTGTGACCTTTAAAGACGTAGCCGGGATGGACAATGTGAAGATGGAACTGAGAGAGACCATAGAGTTTCTGAAAGACCCCTCCCGGTTCGAGAAGATCGGAGCAAAGGTCCCGAAGGGCGTGCTTCTTATCGGTCCTCCGGGAACAGGCAAGACCCTTTTTGCGCGGGCAACCGCAGGGGAGGCCGCAGTGCCTTTTTACAGCATCAGCGCTTCCGAGTTCATAGAGATGTTCGTAGGGGTCGGCGCCTCACGGGTCAGGGACATGTTCAAAAAAGCCAAGGACACCCAGCCGAGCATTATTTTTATAGATGAAATTGATGCAGTAGGACGTACTCGCGGCGCGGGGCTTGGAGGCGGAAGTGATGAACGGGAGCAAACGCTGAACCAGCTTTTGAGTGAAATGGATGGATTTAATCCCCACGAAGAAGTGATCGTTATGGCTGCGACTAACAGGCCGGATGTTCTGGACCCAGCACTTCTCCGCCCGGGAAGGTTTGACCGGCATATTGTGATAGACAGGCCGGGCTGGAAAGAGCGGAAGGCGATACTGGAAATCCATGTGAGGGGCAAGAAACTGGCGCGTGATGTCGATTTCGAAGCCCTGGCAAAGGGTACTCCGGGCATGACCGGCGCCGACCTCGAGAATCTCACCAACGAGGCCGCTTTGATCGCCTTGCGGAAGAACAAAGAAATGATAGACCGGCTTGATTTTTTAGAGGCCGAGGACAGTATCCTGATGGGAACAGTGAAGGAGTTGACCATCAGCGATTTGGAAAAGCGGATAACGGCCTATCATGAGGCAGGTCACACGCTCACCGCGTGGCTATTGCCTGGAGCCGATCCCATATACAAGGTTAGTATTATACCCCGCGGGATCGCGATGGGTGTTACTCAGCTCCTGCCCGGCGAAGACCGGCATTATTATCCCCGCACCTATCTTATGAACAGGTTGAGCATCAACCTTGCCGGACGAGTTGCGGAAAAGATCGTTTTTAACGATATTAGCAGCGGCGCACAGAATGACCTGAAAGATGCGACTTCTCTTGCCGAGAAAATGGTGGCACAGTGGGGAATGAGCGATAAGGTAGGTCCGATCAATCTCGGGCGCGGTGAAGAACATCCATTCTTGGGCAGGGAGTTGTCTCTGCCAAAACGGTACAGCGAGGAGATGGCCTGGCTTATGGACCAGGAAATCCAGAAAATCGTTATCGATGCAGAATCCAGGGCAACTGAAATATTGTCAGGGAAAAGGCATGCTCTTGACGCGCTTGCGGAAGCGTTAATAAAGGAAGAGGTGCTTGAAAGGGCCGATGTGGAACGGATAATACAGGGTACTCAAAAATAGTGCATCAGACCGGATCCCCCGGGCGAATAACTCTCCTTGGGCACGAAATGAGCAATGCTTTAAAAAAACGTCAATGTGAATAAGCAACGAAATCGATGCTTCTAAACGCGATATACTTAGAATGATGAATTAGTATCCCCAAGGAGAAGTCTATGAAAACGGCAAAGGGTTTGTGGATCGACCATAGAAAGGCCGTTATCATGGCTGTTACGGAGAAAGGAGAGGTAGTAAAAGAGATAGTTTCATTGGTGGAAAAACAACTCGGCCGTTTTGAGGGCATGCGCTCAACGACTCCCTATGAATCTCAGCTGGTTCCGGCAGATGATTCACAGGAAAGAGGTCTACGGGACATCTCGTCAAATACTACGCGAGGTGATATTGCATCTTAACGATGCGGAATTAATCCTGATCTTTGGTTCCGGCGAGGCAAAGGGTTCCAAGCTGAGTGGCCGTGTAGCAGGTATTGAGACAGTTGACAAGATGACCGATCGTCAGAGTGCGGCGAAAGTCCGGACGTACTTGTAAAACAATGTTCAGAAATAGGGTTGAGGTAAAAAATCAGCCTGGTGCCCGGCAAGGTCCACTGCAACGGAAGAAGGCAGGTCGCTGTGTGCGAGCTTGATTGAACCGCAATACGCTAACATCTTTCTTCCAATTGTGCAACCGCCTTGGCAATGCCACTATGGTCCCTTCAAGATGCCGAACTATCTTAATAACATGGTTGTACACAAGAAAAAAATTTTATTCATAACTACGGGCGTAATCACGCTTGTAGTCTTAGTGAGCGTCCTCGTTCTCCTGCTCAATATGCAATGCTTCAAGCCGCAGATCGAGGCAGCTGCATCGAATGCTCTGGGAATGGATATCCGGATCAGGGGCAGGATGGGCATTGCTCTCTTCCCGGGTTTCGGTCTGTCGCTGAAGAACACCAGCGTGCAGAACGGGGAAGCGGATGTAGTTACCATTGAGAAGATGAGGATCGGTTTGAAGCTCATCCCCCTTATGAGGCACGAAATCCAGATAAGCCGGGTTGAGCTTATCAAGCCGGCCTTCTCCATCGTGCGGGACAAGAACGGGATGCTAAATTTTAAAAAAACAGGACGCACGCTTTTGGGAAAGCCCCTCGCTGTGGAAAAGATATCCATCTCCCAGGGGAGACTTGTTTATACTAACGAAAGATCCGGCGAGAGGGTCGAAGTGGGCGACTTCGATATGACCATACGAAACCTGTCGTACAACGGTACAAATAGCGTGGAACCAGCTAAGAACGGCTCATTCACCGGCGATATCAGCTGCAAGAAGCTCAAGATCAACAACATCACTATTACAAACCTGGTGATGAGAGCAACAGGGGAAAACGGAATACTCGATATCAACCAAGTCAGGATGGACATATTCGGCGGGACCGGGAAGGGGAGCATTCATGTGGACGTGACGGGGGCATCGCCTTATTTCCGGGTAATCTATACTCTCAACCGGTTCAGGATCGAGGAACTAATGCAGGCATCCCCGCCCGGGAAAATCCCAAAGAAAAGCATAGAAGGGACGGTCAACTTTTCCGCAAACCTGACGGCAACGGGGAAGAGCGCAGATGAAGTGAAGCGATCGCTCAACGGCGACCTTTCTTTGAATGGGGAGAACCTTATGCTCAACGGCATCGATATCGATGCCCTTATCCCAAAGTACGAACGAAGCCAGAACTTCAACCTCGTGGATGTAGGGGCGTTCTTCCTCGCCGGCCCCTTCGGCCCGGTACTCACCAAGAGCTACAATTTCGCAAGCCTGTACGAAGAGTCGCGAGGCGGAAAAGGGATCATCAGAAAACTTGTCTCACTCTGGAAAGTAAATCACGGTATTGCCGAGGCGAACGACGTGGCCCTTGCATCAAACAAACACAGGATCGCCATGAAGGGTGGATTGAACTTCATCGACGACCGTTTTGTTGACGTAGTCGTAGCGGTTCTCGATAAAAGAGGGTGCGCTGTTTACAGCCAGAAGGTACACGGACCGTTCCGTAAACCGCAGATCGAGAAGGTAAGTGTCTTAAAATCAATATCGGGGTCCGTGTTGAACGCGCTGGGGGATGTGTGGAAATTAATTCAGGGTAAATCGTGCACACCATTTTACTCAGGTTCGGTGGCGCAACCGGAGGGGTTCTCAACTGGTCATGCTTTAATTGTATATTAGCAACTTTTATGATATATTATATTTAATGGAATATATAAACCTCAATAATGCACGAAAAAGGATATCTTAGTCATAAAACCAGCATAAACATTGATCGACGAAGTACGAGTTACTTGCAAAATCGTTAAAATTAAACTAGCTTGAGCCTATCAATTTTCTTGAGGGCAGCCTCAAACTGCTCGCGGTAGTGGTAATCGTGTGGCAATGCCAGGACATTCCGGCTGCCTTCCTTGCTCAGCTTGGCTGGCAAAACAAGGAAATCGGTACGTATTGAATCCAGTGTGGCGTTCAAATACTCTTTCGGAAGACAGAGCCGCTTGAACCAATGCATGATGTCGAAGGCTAATAACAATAATTGGAAGAATGCTACATTCGCCAGCCAATCCTCCGTCGGTATTTTGCCAAGGGGATAATCGTAAAGCAGTTCTCGAATGTTCTTCTCGATAGTTGCCCGTTTGGCGTAGAACTGCCAGATTCGCCAGGGATGAGCTTTGATGTTCGTCACAATGACGTGATAGGCATACTTCCGATCTTTGAAAAGTGTCAGTTGCTTGGCTTCTATCGGATCGTCGGGGATGGGACGCCGTACCACGATAAAACGATGCAGATTTTTCCAGTGCAACGGTTTGTACTTGAACTCGCTCACTTCCCAACCAGTCCCCAGTGATTTGAATCTGCATGCCCTGGCTTGGGATTTGATGGTGGAATATTCTTTGGCTACAATCGCGTAACCTATGCCAAGGGCATCGAGAAATTCGATCACATTGTGGCCGAAGAACCCTGAATCGGCCCGTATACGGATTCTTGACCGCGAGATGTTTTTGGGTGCTTTGGCCAAGCAGCGCTTCATGAACGAGATCACACCTGAACTGGAAGCAGCATTCCCCGGTCGGAGTGATCCATGCCAGAATTCCTGAAGATGCGCTTCGAAACACAAAAGCGGATGATAAGAACGTCTGCCTCGCTTCTTGGGATTGTACCCGACACGGGCGAACTGTATTTTCCCATAGATTGTCAGCACCACGGAGTCCAGGTCGAAGATCAGCGATGTTCTCGGTTTGGGTAAAGGAAACAACATAAGCCGAAGCCGATCGTGGAGTGCAACAAGTTGCCGGATGTCTTTGGGCGTAAGTCGTTTGAGAAATCGACGGATCGTAGACTGATTCGGGAATTGTGGCAACCCTAAGAGCGAGAGAAACACTCCGTTGTATTGTAATATCTCGGTCTTGTTGATTCGGCGAAGGCCAACCATGACCGCAAAGAGCAGGGCGAGGATGAGATCGGAAGGACGATAGCTGCCATTGCGGAGATTCACTGTCACCACTTGCTTTAATAGGCGGCGCAGTCCGAGTTTGTTGCAAAATCGTTGGAGTAGTACCATCCCGCCGAAGTGCGTTAGGTGAGTATCTTTGAACGATAGACGCAGTGTTTGCAGGCCTTTTGACATTGTAAAACGCGAAATAAGGTGAGTAAATGGCTTCTTCCGGAAACCGTCCATTTTGGACGGATTCCGGTATATAAAAATTATAACGTTCTATATGCATTTTTGCTGAATCTTTTGATATCGCATTCATGATTTTCATGCATTATTGAGGATAAATAAGGGTTACGCATCAGTAAACCAATAACTTGAGGCCGTAAAAATGTCAAATGGGAAAAGAAGCAAAAATAAGAATGTTGGTGGAAAAGACACCCTGTCATTCACTGCAAATATGCTTCTGGATGATCATCCCTACCCGGAAATAAAGACCTCTCTTTACGCCATCCTCGACGATACGGGCATCTTGTATGGCCGTATAAAGAGGACTCTGTTCAAAGACTGCATTCGCTCCGGCAAAAAAACAACAGAATTAAAGAACGAGTACCTGTCAACGTACAAGATCACCGCACGGCAGTTCAATGCAATCCGCTATGATCTGGACGGGAATGTCAAGGTGGTAACGGAAATCAACAAGCTCAGGACCCTGGATCTTGAAGAGAAAATAATATCGGTAAAAAAGTGGATTGCAAACAATGAATCAGGAATACTCAAAATAACGGCTGATGCGGGTATCCCGAACACTGAAAAAAAGAACCAGGCAAGAGAGCTTCAGTATCGTGTTGATAATAAGAAACGAAAGCTTGCTTCTTTGGAGCAAAAGCTTTCCAAACTCAGGGAAGATCAGAAAAACGGGCGGGTAAGGATTTGTTTCGGGTCAAACAAGATATTCAGAAAACAATTTTCCCTGGAGGAAAACGGGTACAAGAGCCACAATGAATGGCTTCTGGACTGGAAAGGGTCTCGCAATAACACCTTCTTTTGCCTTGGCTCGAAGGACGAATCGGGCGGGAACCAAACGTGCACCCTGAAGTCCGATGGGACGATGAGATTAAGGGTCCCTGATTGTATAAAGGACAAATACGGGCATTCCATTATAATGCCCAGCATAAAATATCCCTATGGCCAGGAACATATCGAAGCGGCCCTTCAGGCCGGAACAGCGATTTCTCACCGGTTTACCAGGGGCGGGAAGGGCTGGTACCTGCACACGACGGTAGATATTCCAAAGGCAAAAACAGTTACTTGCAAGCCAAAGGAAATCGGGTCTATCGGAGTGGACGTCAATGAAAAAGAAATTGCGGTTAGCGAGACCGACCGGTACGGGAATTATGTCAGGAGCATAACATATCCATCCTGCGTTAAGGATTTGCGCACTGAACAGACAGAAGCAATGTATAGCGATATCTGCAAATCCATCGTGGACCGGGCAGCCAAGACGGGAAAACCTATATCCCACGAAGAACTCGATTTTAGCAAGAAGAAAGCATCCTTAAAAGAGCAGGGCGTTACTTACGCAAGGATGCTTTCCGGTTTTGCCTACGGAACCTTCCTCACCCTGCTGGATAGAAGGGCGGCAAAACATGGCGTTTCCGTGCTCCCGGTCAACCCTGCTTTCACCACGATCATAGGGAAATTTAATTACGTGGACCGCTATGGCATTACGTCGCATGAAGCTGCGGCGCTGGCCATCGCGAGACGTTCTCAACATTTCAGTGAAAGGCCTGATTCCGCCAGAATCGCGTCTCCCGTACCTGCAAGGAATCGGGGGGCGCATATCTGGAGCATTTGGAGAAGGCTGAAGACGAGACGGGCGGGCGGTAGCATTAGCCTGACCGGCTCAAGGCGGTCCTTACAGGACTCCTCAGGTTGCGCTGAACCACAAACGAAATTTACAGCAACGACGACAGCGCAATCCATGCGGCCACCTCTTGCTACAATAAAGAGTGTACACCGCCGCATGGGATCCCAATTCATAAATCACGGGACTTGGGTGAATCAGAGGCATGCGCCCTGACGTTAACCGGCAGCAGCACTGTTCGGCTGCCGTCCTAGTATATGGAAATAAAATACTATGGTTCCAAGAACGGTAAGAGTACTCAACCGTTACTTCTTTCACTTTAGGCGGAGCAGGAGCAAGACGATTCTACTCTGTTGTAATAATTGCATCGTTGTCATTCTCCAAGGTCCACCTCTCCGCATAACAATATACTCTGCATTATGCTCGATTTATGGGGTCAACTATAGACTTATAAATTTGCGCTAAGACTTTGTATATGCTAAAATTGTTTATCCATACTAACATGTAATGTTTCGGTGATAACCTCTCGAAGGGAACGATTATGGGCGGTATAGAGATTATTGTTGCGGAAGGGGGGTCGGAATTAAAGGACTTCATTGACCTGCCGTGGAGGATCCATGCTAAGCACCCCAACTGGGTTCCTCCCCTTAAGAAAGAGGTTCTCCGGATGCTGGACCCCCACAGACACCCTTTCTGGGAGTTTTCTGAGGGCATCCTCTTTCTGGCCCGACGTGGTTCGGAAACGGTGGGAAGGATCGCGGGCATCATAGATCGCCGTTATAACCAGTTCCACAACGAAAAGATGGGCATCTGGGGATTCTTCGAATGTGCTGACGATCCGGAGATTGCGGCAGCCCTCTTCTCTTCCGTGGAAACGTGGGTTCGCCGGAAAGGGATGGCCTTCATGAGAGGCCCGCTCAACCTGTCCACCAATTACGAGGTGGGCTTGCTCATTGAGGGCTTCAATTATCCGCCTGTCGTGATGATGGCATACAACCCGCCGTACTACCTGGGGCTGGTCGAATCGTGCGGCTACACCAAAGAAAAGGACCTGTTGGCTTTCCTGATAGATGGCGAGTACCGGCTTCCTGAGTGGATGGATCATCTTGCTGAACGGATAGCCAAAAAAAAGGGTATCCATATCAGGCTCTTTCGTCCAAAAGAAGAGGATGCTGAGTTTGCCCTTATCAGGGAGATATACAATGCCTCTTGGTCCAGTAATTGGGGTTTCGTCCCCCTGACCGATAACGAAATGCGGGACATTCAAAAGAACGTAATGGAATTCGCAGATCCGGACTTGGCTTTTTTCATCTATTATGAGAATGAACCCGCAGCAGTATGCGTGATCTTTCCCGACATTAACCCATTGCTCAAGCGTCTTAACGGGCGGATCGGTCTCATGGGTCTGCTGAAGTTCCTCATATATCGGCGTGAGATCAAGGGACTGAGGTGTTTGATGTTCGGGATCAAGGAAGAGTACCGACAACTGGGAATCCCTTTGCTTGCCTTTCACCACATATATGAGATCGCGAGGAGACAAAAGAAATATCAGCAGCTGGAGATGGGCTGGACCCTGGAGGACAACGAGTCGATCAACTCTTTGATTGATGAAGCGGGCGCAAAAAGATATAAAAAATATCGAATATTCAGAAAGTCCTTATGATTATATAGCCTTGCATAAATAGGGCTACCTCTGCTTATTTTCTCTTAGCTCCGCTAGCTGCTTATATGAACTAAACATGTACCGTTATTAACGCAAGTTGGCAAACATCCGGGTGGATGTTAATATTGCTGCGCTTTTGTTGATCAAATTGATTTTAGGCAATGCAATTTTAGAGTATTAAGGATAAGCTCACGATCGTTCGGGAGCTTCTTCTTGAAAATATGTTTGCCGTTCTCATCCTCAATGCCAAGGTACGTGTTGTTTTAATGTAGGTCTAATCCCGTGAACAATTTCATATAGCATCTCCAAGGTTAGAATGGGCCTCTTTCCTTAAAGCATACCAGAGTGCCGATTCGCTTTGGTATGCTGAGGTGTCTTCATATGATTATCAACGATGGTAGTGTATTTGATGGGCAAGAGTGCAATGGTGGTATTTAAAGGGAAATCACGAACGAGCTCGCTGGGAGTTGGATGGTTCAGGTGGTAATGATTGGTTGACGTTGGCCATGGGGCAAGGGTAAAATAGTAAGGACCGAATGAACAGCAAAGCAACCGTACGAGCATGTCGAGAGAGCCTCCTCGAGTTGATGAAATGGCTGGTGGGGGTTGCGATCGGATTCGTTCACCAGACGCCCAGGCTCCACGCTCCGATGCAACCCGACGGCTGGAGTGCCCAGCCCCTATCGGTTGCGTGCCGCTTTGCCCCTGATGCCGACCTTGATCACGCCACCGGAACGCCCGTGGGGGACGAGGGATTTTACCTCTACATCCTGAACGAAGCTGCCAATTGGGACTACAGCGATGCGAAGTCGATTCTCTTCTCGATTTGGCAGCGTCCGTGGGCGCATAGTTGGATCATCCTGGAAAGTCCCCAGGATCGTCAGGAATTCGGCCACACCGGCGACTTCGGGCAAACGAGGCCGCGTTACCATGAGGGCGTGTTTCAGAGAATTCGGGATGGGCATCCCGATCCTATCGCTTACTTGTGGCAAATGATGTCCGATGGCCAATTCCAGATTGGCAAGCCCAATCGCCCGCCCTCGTTCGTCTGGCGAATGCCGATTACCCGGCGACGGTATCAATTGATCTATGAATATGTGTTGCAGCGGAAGTATGGCCAGTTCGGCGTGAGGGCCAACAACTGCACCGATATGGTGATAGAAACGGCGGCGCTGGCGGGTATCAACCTGATTCACCGCATTCGCCTCACCTTGCCGCCGGAAGCAAAGGTTTGGGGTCGGACGCGGCGTGTTTGGACGGATCCCCAATACCGCATACTGGAGTACAGTACGCCCGACGTTCTGGAGGCAGATCTGCGCCAGCTTGCCCGGTTAGGGATCGGGAGTGATGCCACGGAGTGGCATCTTGCTTTGATGCGGGGACGATCGAGCTGATACGTGGGCGCATCGGGTGGAATATACCCAACTGGCGAATTGTCATTAAAAGGTGAATGCATGGTGATGAAGCAGAGGTCTGACATAGTGGCTGAGCATGGGATCTCTATCATCGGTTTTGTCTGGCGGCCTGAGGAGATCACCCCATCGGTGATTCAAATGGCTCAGCGAACAGGGAGTAGGGCCGTCTTCGATTTTTCCATGACGAGGGTGGAGGGGTTACGTTCTTTCTTGCGAAAGGCTGACCCTGCCGGCCGCGTTAGGGACATCAAAATTGCTGTCCCTGCCTTCTTTGATCCATCGTTGGGGCAGTTATTGAAGGAAACTGGGGTCGACGACATCTGGGTAGAGTGCCATCCCGAGTTCTTTCAGGGAGATCCTTCCCTCTTTATGCAGCGATTGAGGGAATTGTCGGAAAACCACCATTGCTTTCCCATCATCGGTGACATGGATCTCCTGATAGCGATTTTGAAGGATAGCTCGGGCATCGGGCGCATCGTCCTGAAAGGATGCGAGGCCTCTGGATTTGTGAGCGGTGAGACGACCACGGCTCTCTATTCGATGGCCAAGGAAATGCTGCATTCGCCCTCAAATGCTCTCGACATCCTAATCTGGGGAGGCGTCTCTACCCCTGAGGCGGCAGCGGCATTTCTGTCGACCGGGGCAACTGGGATCGTTTTCGAGAGCGTCCATTGGCTGACAGATATGGTTGCCATGGATGATGTTCAACGCCAGCAACTCTCCAATCTCCGCCTGGATTCTACCGATCTGGTTGGCTTGGATCTGCAGGTTCCCTGTCGCCTTTTCAACAAAGGAAACTCGCTTGCGTTCAAGGAGATTAAAACGTTTGAGGATTCGCTGCGCGGAGCGGAGATTACGGAAGAAAGCCGCCGCTCTTTTGTAAGCCAGGTGTATGCCAGTGCCCTCCATCCTTTGGAAAGCCGTTTCGGTCAGTATGAGGTCATCCCTCTTGGCGTGGAAGCTGCCTTTGCTGGGTCGTTTGTTGAGCGTTTTGGGGCTGGAACTGAGGAGGCCGTGAAAGCCTTCATCGACGAAATTCGTAACACATGCCGACTGGCTGAGGCAAAAAAGGATTGCTTTCTGGACAGTCCTGTCGCCAGAGAGATGGGAACCCTCTACCCCTTTATCCAGGGTGCCATGTCCTGGATCACGGATGTCCCGGAGTTTGCCGCTAGAGTTGCTGATGCCGGTGGATTGCCCACCATCGCCCTTGGCCTGATGGACGCAGAGACCCTTGACCGGAGGCTGGGACGCTTGCCGGAGATCATGGGGGGGCGCCCTTATGCAGTGAATGTCGTCTCTTTGGCAGAGAACCCTTTCCGGGAAACGCATTTGGCCTGGATAAAGAAACAGAGACCCAGTTTTGTCGTGATCGCAGGTGGCGATCTCTCCCCTTTGAGAGAATTGATAGAATGCGGCTTAGGGGTTATGTATATTGCTCCTGATGAGGCGCTGCTGAAACTCGCCGTGGAAGCCGGCGTTCGGTACGTGGTCTGCGAGGGGTATGAGGCCGGCGGCCACGTTGGGCAGCATAGCACGCTAACCCTTGCTCAAATGGTGCTGGATCTGAAACGGCGCACGCCATCCCTGTTCAAGAACTGTCGCGTGATCCTTGCAGGGGGAATCTTTAATCGGGAGACCGCATTCATGGCCGCCATGCTCGGCGCGGACGCCATCCAGATGGGCACCGCCTATCTGGCCACCCAGGAGATCGTTGAAACGGGCGCCTTGACGGCACTCTATCAGCGGCTGATTCTGAAATCGCCTCCGGGGGGAACAGTCGTTTCAGGCCGGGACACTGGACTTCGGGTGCGGTCCTTGAAGACCCCGAGAGTTGAAGCTATTTTATCTCTGGAGAGGGAGTTTGCAGCAGGCCACCAGGACGAGGCTTCTTTCCGGGTGAGAATGGAGGAAATGGCTGCGGGGAGCCTCTTCGCTGCAGCCCGGGGCATGGATAGGCCAGGCGAGGTGTCACTGGATGAACGGGCCTGTCTGGAACGAGGGCAATTCATGAGTGGGGCCTGCGCCGGTCTCATACGCGAGGTCCAAAATCTGCAGTCCTTTCACCGCGATCTGGCCGAGGGTCCTCTCTCGCTGCATCTGCCCGCTGTGGGTTCGATCGAGAGAACCGCGGAGGCGCCATTCTCCTCGGTCAGCCCGGGACGGAAGCGAGTTGTGCCCCACGGAGACGATCGTGAAAGGGTTGCCATCACCGGGATGAGCATACTTAATGCCCTGGGGAAGAGTCCGGAGGAAGTCTGGACTTCAAGCCTGGCCATGAAGAGCGGGATTACCTTGGTTCCGCCTTCGCGGTGGGATCACACACTTTTCTATGATCCCCGGCCGAACGTTCCGGACAAGACCTACTGCAAGGTGGGCGCCTTTACCGATTTTCATATTTCTCGCAATGACCTCGGGATTTCTCCCCATGATTTCCGTTCCATGACCGAAGCAACAAAGATCACCCTGTGGTTGGCGGACAAGGCCATCCGGGCATCGGGTATCCTCGATTCGGACATCCCGCGCGAACGGATCGGCGTCCTCATCTCCCAGAACTCGGGAGAGGCGGCAGGGGTTCTTACCAATACCATAATCAGGGCGTACGTTCACGATATCCTCATTTCCGCCAAAAGGGCCGTGCACCTTACGCCGCACCAGGAGAGCGCCATCGAACGAGAGGTGAAGTCAGGACGCATGTCACCTGACGACACCACACTTCTGGGCAGACTCAATTGCGCGGTGGCCGGCTTCATCTGCAGCCGGTATGGGTTCATGGGGCCAAGCTACGCCGTCTCTGCAGCCTGTGCGACCTCGCTGGTTGCACTTCACAGCGCCATCCAGATGATCCGGAGCGGTATCATCGATGCAGCCATCGTTGGCGGGGGCGAGGAGAATCTCACTCATTTGCATTTTCTGGAATTCTCCGCCCTGGGCGCACTTTTCGGGATGTCCGGAAAGGAAAGACCCGCTCACGAGACCTCCCGTCCCTTCGATGCAGAACGAGATGGGATGATCCTCGGCGAAGGCGGGGGGATGATCGTCATCGAGCGGGAAAGCCTGGCCCGCGCACGAGGGGCGCGTCTCCACGCATTCGTGACAGGCATGGGAGCGAGCAATAACCATCTGAGCATGGTGGAGTCCTCCCATGTCACCCAACAGATGGCCATCCGTGCCTCTTTCCGAGGGATACCCTATGGACCCGATGCCGTGGACCTCGTGGAATGCCATGCCACGAGCACCCGGCAAGGGGACGTGGAGGAGGTCCGCGCTCTGAAGGCCGTCTTCAATTCCTCCAAGCGCACCGTGATCACCTCATTCAAATCCCAGATAGGACACACGCTGGGCGCCTCGGGTATTAACAGCCTCATTCGAGGAGTCACGGCTATGAAGGCGGGGATTTTTCCTCCTACCCTCAATTATATGCATCCAGATCCGGAAATCGACTTGAACGGATCGGGTCTCCTCATCGCCCCGGAGCCACTTGACTGGACTTGCAGGGTCGGCGAGCCAAGAAGGCTTCAGGTCAATGCCTTCGGGTTTGGAGGTTCCAACTACGTTGCGCAGGTGGAGCAGGCTATGGATGAATCGGATACGATCCTGGTCTCACCCGGCAGAGAATCCGGACTTGATAGAGAGAAGAGGGATGGCTCTCCCACGCTCCAAGGCGTTTTTTTCTTTCGAACTGAGATCGACGGCCGCAATCTCCGGCTGGCCGTCGTGGCGCAAACCGAAGAGAATGCGCTCATGGTCATCGAAAGGTCGGCCTCCATCGTCGAAGCCGGGGTTGCCTCACCCAGAATATTGAGATCCTTGGCGCAGCAGGGGATTTTCATGAGCCCCGAGGATATGCCGGCCCTACCGCTTGCCTTTGTATTTCCCGGACAGGGATCACAGTACGGAGGAATGGGGCTGGATCTCTACGAGTCCTTTCCCGTCATCAAGGAGTGGATGGATCGGGCTGCAGTTGTAGCGGACTTCGACCTCCTTCATTTATTGTTCCACGATCGAGAGGAGAATCTTCAGAAGACCCGGTGGCAGCAACCTGCCATGTTCGCCATGGAACACGCCATGGCTCGATACCTCACTACTCTGGGTATCCATCCCGTGGCCATGGCTGGCCATAGTTTGGGCGAACTGATCGCCTTGTGCCTGGCCGGTGTCTATTCCGCGGAGGACGGATTTCGAATTGTGAACAAGAGGGCCCTCTGCATGGACAAGGCCGCTGCCATTCACAGGGAACCCGGCGTCATGGCGGCCGTGGACGCTCCCCTGGATCTGCTGAAAGAGATGATCCGGGGACGGGAGAATGTCCACATCGGCAATATTAATTCACCGAACCAGGTCGTCCTGAGCGGTAACACCGGGGCGGTCAAGGATATTGGCAAAAGACTGAAGGAAATGGGATACCGGGCCACCCTGCTGCCGGTTAGCATGGCCTTCCACTCTCCTAACATGAGGGTCATTCATGACGAGCTCGAGGCGTACATTGCCTCCATTCCATTTAATTCCCCGCAGATTCCGGTCATCTCCAACACGACCATGGCACCGTATCCGTCAGATCCCGGGGAAATCAGGCGAATCCTGATGGCTCACCTGGAATCTACCGTCCATTGGATGAATAATGTCCAGACCCTCTGGAATGACTACGGAGCCCGGCTCTTCGTGGAGGTGGGCCCCGGAGAAATACTAAGCAATCTCATCTCAGACACGCTTCCTGAACCGGTATGCATCCAGACGTGCCTTCCTTCCGCAGAGGGCCTGACCTACAAGACCGCTCTCGCTCAGCTCTTCGTTCAGGGTCATCTAAGGGCTGAAGGAGAACTGCGGTTTGTTCCCCTCCCTGCAGTCGGAAAAACTCCTGGGTCTCGCCGGATCGCCCCGGCACCCTCGTTATGGCCGTCGGAACCTGGGCTTGCAGGCTCCAACCCGGTGGAGAGGATCATCCAAAGGGAAATCAACCGATTCGTGATGAAGAACTTCGGACGCTCCCTTAAGCCCAACATCCTGGAAGCGATCCGCCAGGAGCTTGACCCAACATTCCAGGAAGGCGACCTGTCATCCGTCATCAGATCCATGTTTGAGGGTTCCGGGCCTCCTGAAGATCAGAAACAGGTCGTTCTCGGTAAACCGGCATCCCCGTATTTCGATTCCACACGTTCCATTCCGGGACAGGCCTCACTTGCCCCCGGTGAGGCGTCCGAGGGCCAGGATCTTATGGAGAGGCTTATACGGATCATCATGGATGCTACAGGGTTCAATAGGGAGGAGATCCAACCCGATATGGATCTCAGGAAGGACCTCTCCATCCGGTCCAGCCGCCTCCCCATCATCATGGATGCTGCGGAACGCCAATTCGGGATCACTATCGAATTGGAGGATTTTATCAATGTCCGCACTGTGAAAGACATTGCCCAGAGAATCTCCAAGATAATCGCCAGGCAGGGAGGTACCGTCCTGACGCCAGCCACTCAGACGGCTGAAGCGGGCTTCATGCACGGTAAAGCCCTGAAGCCCTCTCCGGCCATTCCGGGACAGGCCTCCCTTGCCCCCGGTGAGGCGTCCGAGGGCCAGGATCTTATGGAGAGGCTTATACGGATCATCATGGATGCTACAGGGTTCAATAGGGATGAGATCCAACCCGACATGGATCTCAGGAGGGACCTCTCCATCCGCTCCAGCCGCCTCCCCATCATCATGGATGCTGCGGAACGCCAATTCGGGATTACTATCGAATTGGAGGATTTTATCAATGTCCGCACTGTGAAAGACATTGCCCAGAGAATCTCCAAGATAATCGCCAGGCAGGGAGGTACCGTCCTGACGCCAGCCACCCAGGCGGCTGAAGCGGGCTTCATGCACGGTGAAACCCTGAAGCCCTTACAGGATGAGTCGAGTTTAAAGCGGCTCGTATTCAAGAGCGTTCCTCTGAAGCTATCGGCCCCGGCTCCACTACAAATGAGCCCAGGCGAGTCAGTGCTTCTTCTGTCACCGGAAAGGGATGACGAGATTGCTAGGAATGTCGATGATATATTCCGGCAGGATTATGGGGTTGACACGATTCCCCAACTCTTTATGAAGGAGAAAGATGCTGGACAAAAAGATTGTGATATTCTAACTGATGAAGGATCCCGTAAGGTATCGGAGCGAATATCGAGTTTGACGTCCCTGGCCGGGTTGGTTATCACCTTACCGAAAGGTTGGTCGGGAAAGTTAAAGGGCATGGCTGATGTTTCGCGACTCCTTAGGGGACTCTTTCTCCTCCTGAAGCCATTTCTTCAATCACCGGCAAAGAAATTCGTGGTGCTGATCCATTCCAGGGAGGATACCGAAACTCTCGGTCGGCTGCTGGCGGAAGGGATGCTTGGACTTTTTCTGAGCGCAGCGCAGGAACACCCATCTGTCCAGTTTCGCACCGTAGAGATTGGGATCGATACCGACCTTCGCGTTGCCTTGCGCGATGCTCTGGACAGAGGATGCACTGTAGTGGAGATCATGCATCGTGATGGAAGGGTCTTCACTTCGGAGGCACACCTGGCCCCTTCAATTTTCGGGAATTCACCAGGTCTGGCCCTGAGCCCTGGAGACGTTGTCGTCATGTCCGGGGGCGCAACCGGGATCAGCGCTCACTTGGCCCGCAGCCTTGTGCCTTTCGCGCCCCGCCTGGTCTTTCTGGGAAGGACCCTTCTCGATTCAGGCATCCATCCAGAAAAGCCGCGGACCGGACATTCGGCTTCCGAGGCGTTCTCTTTAGACCCAAGGGCAGCGGAGATTGCCCGGATGCTTGCGGATCTGCACTCCGCGGGGGTCGAGGCAATCTATCGTACCTGCGATGTAACCGACCCCGAAGCGGTCCGAGCGATCATGGGCGAGGTGACAAACCATTATGGCAGGATCGATGGGATCATTCACGGCGCCGGTGTCCTCAGGGATGGCCTATTAATCCAAATGACCCCGGAGGATCTCTCCCTGGTCATGGACGTCAAATTCCTCGGGGCCTGGAATCTATTCTCAACTGCAGAGGGGGCCGGCCTGAGGTTTTTCGTGGGCCTCTCCTCGGCGGCCGCGATCCAGGGGAATCCTGGCCAGGCCAACTACGCTGCAGCCAACCGGATGATGTCTGCGTTACTCGGAAACCTCCGCCGGAAGAATGGCGCCATCCGGTTCAAGGCTTTGATGCTTCCCCCTGTCGAGGGGACGGGCATGGCTGAGGACCCGGAGGTTCGGGAACTGATGAAGCGGAAGGGCGCGGCGTACATCCATGTAAATGAGCTTGCGGGGCTTTTCTGCCGGGAGCTCTTCATAGCCCCGGCTGACGATGATTGGGTGATGTTCATGCGGAGGCTGCCATCCGTGAGGACGGCACTGCTCAACGATACAGCCCGTCCTTCACTCAGCGGAGAACTGGATGGAGGCACCGTATCCTTAAGCCCTGAAAACTTTCCCATGATAGAAAGGATCTCTTTTCTGGACATCTACCGGGAAGAACTGGAGGCCTTCAGATCCTTCTCCCGGGAGAAGGATCATTGGATCGAGGATCATCGGCCTTTCAAGTTCGTCAAGCATCCTCTGGTCTCAGCCGCAATGGTCCTGGAGATATTCATGGAAGCCGCCCGTATGCTATATCCCCATCTGCAGGTGCGAGGAGTTAGCCGGGTGCGGTTCATGGACATGATTGAATGTCCCCCCGGGGTTCCACGGACTTCCAGGATATCGTGCCGCCGGACCGGCAACGGCCTTCGGGAGGTAGTGTGCGAGGTCTCTCTCGCAGCACAGGAGATCTCCCCCGCTGGGAGATTGACCGACCTTCTTACCCCGCACTGCAAGGGCCACGTGATCCTTGATGGCGGGGATGGCGGAGGAGAACATGTCGGAGAGGTGCTCCCGGATTTTACTGTCCGGCTGGACGAACTGCGGACGAGGCCCATGGATCATAAAAAAGTGATTAAATGGTATGAAGACCGCAGCGGCCTCGGAGGCAGGTATCGTGTGATGGAGTTCCTTGACGGTGCGGGTCCAAGAGTGGTGCGGGGCCGAACCATATACCGTGAGACAAGTGATTTCGCACATCTCCGGAGCACCCAGTACCAATATTCTCCCTACCTTTTCGAAGCCCTTTTGCAGATGGCCGGCTTCCACGTCGCTGCAACGGACCCCTCAGAGCGACGATCGATGGTCCCCATGGAGATAGGGGACATGAGGTTCTTGCGCAAATGCCGGGCAGGGGAACAAATAACCCTGGAGGCCCGCATGCGGGCGCAGGATGACAAAGGCGTCGTCTGGGACGCCAGAGGGATTGACGACCAGGGCCGCACCGTCATGCAGATTCGTGGCATTCGGTTGCACTGGGTTTTGGATTGAGCCTCCCGGACTCGGAAGGGACGCAGACCGGGAAGCAGGGGAGCGAATGTGGCAAAGGATCGCGAAGGAGTAACCGTCCATACGATGAGTCCCGTTCCTCGAAGGGGGCCGGTCTTCTATGCATCCCTGCCACGTGACACCGAAGCCCCCACGGGACAGGGTACGAACGGAGAAGATGACAAGCACCGCCTCGTCTCCGCCTTGTGGGATCACCTTGTGGCGATGGAAAATCCTCTTTGGAAACGCTGTCAATCTTCCACCAGCGCTGCTTTCCCAATTCAGGTGGTCCGCGGCCTGCTTGGCAGGCCCCATCTCCTGTTGGGAGAATCCCATGGTCCGGCCATCTCCTTCAGCGAGGGTGGAGGAAAAGTCTGGGCTGCTCTTTGTGGCGATGAGTCTGATATCGGCATTGATGCGGTAGGGACCGATGAATTCCATAGAGGATACCCTTATCAACGGGTCTTCCATCCGCAAGAGCTCCAACATGCCCAGGGATTGGCGGGCGGAGATCTGGAAATGGCATCAGCCCTGCTCTGGTCCATCAAGGAAGCCATAGTCAAGGCACTGGGATGTGCATTCCATCTCGTGGATCCGCGGCAGATCACCGTCAATCCATCGGCAGGGGGGAACGGCGTGTATACCTTTCCGGTTGGCTTATCAGGGAAGGCCCTTGCGCGATTTCCCCTGGCTGCGCGTGGGTCCTTATGGGTGCATTCGCTTCCCCAGAGCAAGATGTGGCTTTCCATCGCCCTCTTGAACCGGAGACCAGCAGACCATGAATAACCTTACCTGCAATCACGTGCCGCGGTCAGACGGAGTGCCGGCGGCAGATCTTGGACGGCTTTTCCCAGAGCCGTCTATTACCGCCCCCCTTCTTTCGCTGTTACAGGAATCGGGTATTGACGGTTTTAACCTGCGCAGTATCGTGGTGTCGAAAGATGATGTTCCTGTTCTCTTATTGCCGTTATTTGAGACTCGTTTTGATTTGTCCACTTTTGCGGAGGGATGGATCAAGAAATCGCTGAAAGTGTCAGGCCGTCTCGTCCCCTCGGTTTTTCAACCCCGCGTTCTGGGCGTGGGATTGGTGGAAGGGGAATGGAGTGAAATCGGGATCGATCCTCAAATCGATGAGGGCACCCTAGATGCGGCGTGCAACATGGCCTTGAGCGTCCTGCACACGCTTGCGGCCGAACTTAAAAGCGACATCGAGGCGCTTTACAACTTTAATCAGTACAGCAAGCTTCCCGGGGAAGTATTCAAGAAATTCAACCAGGTGCAATTTAGGTCTTGCGCCCGCTTGCCGATCAATTTTAACAGCATGGAGGAATACCTAGGTCGCCTTTCAAGTGCCGCGAGAAAAGACCTGCACCGCAAAATGCGGGTTGCCCCCGAAATCCGGGTAATTCGAAGTCGTACTATTTCGCCTTTTCTGGACAGGATCTACCAGCTTTATCGGGAAACAGTGGAGCGCAGTCCCATGGCGCTTGGCGTGCACAACCGTTTATTTTTTGAAAAGATCTGTGAAAAAGTACCGGGCGCCGAGTACACGCTCTATTTTGTGCAGGAAGAACTCGCCGCTTTCAACCTTCTCGTCATAAAACAGCAATGGATGGAGGATATATATTTCTGCATGGATCACGAGCTTGGCAGCAACTACAACCTTTATTTCTTATCCTGGCTTGAAAATGTCCGCACCTGCGTCGAGCGGAAGATCCCGCTCTATTACGCGGGCCAGGGCACGGAGAAGACCAAAGCGCATATGGGTGCGACGTTTATCCCGAGCTTTATTTTATTCAAGCACCGCCATCTGGTATTTGACCGTCTTCTTGCCGGGCAGCCGGCGTTGATTGCGAAGGTCCTCAGCCATCTCGGGTTTTGGCCAGCCGCCTCCTCGAGCCGCTTCGGATGTTCTGGCGCGGAGCCGACAGGAGCAGGTCCTTGTACGCCGCCTTGATCCGGTCGCGCAGAAGAATGAACTCAGACGGGGTGAGCGTCTTCAACGCCCGCAGAAGTCCTGACGTAACAACGTTCAATACCGTTTCCCATAGAGGCGAGATGGAGATTCATGACCAAAGAAACTGAATACGCAATCGAAGTCGAAAAACTGACGAAGCGATACGTGGATTTACTGGCGGTCAAAGACATATCGTTCAACGTCAGGAAAGGCGAGGTGTTCGCCCTGCTGGGGCCGAATGGCGCCGGCAAGACCACTACCGTCGAGATCATCGACACAATCCGCACGCCCACGTCTGGGAAAGTGACCCTTCTTGGCATGGACGTCACGAAGAAGAAGCATAACATCGTCCACCGCATCGGCGTCCTCCCGCAGGGGTTCAGCTCTTTCGACAGGATAACGGTCAAAGAGACCTTGCAGTACTACTCGCGGCTTTTCAGCCACCCGAAAACCGATATTGACGGACTAATAGAGCTCGTGAACCTCAAGGACAAGACCAAAGAGCAGTACAGGAACCTCTCTGGGGGACTGAGGCAGCGCCTAGGAATCGCGATCGCGCTTGTGAACGATCCCGAGGTCGTGTTCCTCGACGAGCCGTCGACAGGGCTCGACCCCCGAGCAAGACGCGAGGTGTGGGAAGTCCTGCAAGGGCTGAAGAAAAAGGGGAAAACGGTGTTTCTGACCACACACTACATGGAGGAGGCGGAACTTCTTGCAGACACGGTCGCAATCATCTCGAGGGGGAAAATCATCGCGATGGGCTCACCCGGAGAACTCATCGAAAACAACGCACATGACTTGGTTCTTACTCTGCAGTCCGTCGATGAAAAAGTCCTACACATCGTCCGGAAGATGGGCTTCAAGACGGCTCTGAACGACCATAACATCAAGATCAGGCTGGAGCACACGGACGATGTGCAGAAGATACTGAGCGCCATCAAGGATGCCGGGGCGTTGTACCTCGGCTTGGATGTTCGGAAACCCAACCTTGAAGAGGTCTTCCTGAAGCTCACCGGCGAGGTGCTCCGCGATGGTCCCGTCGGGGCAAAGGGGGCGGAATGAACCTGCGCATCATCGGTGCAAATCTCTTCGTGAAACTCATGAGTGTCTACCGCGAGAAGGCCGCCATGTTCTTCACGATTGCGTTCCCGATAATCCTGATACTCGTGTTCGGTACGATCTTTATGAGCAAGGACAACGTGAGCTTCCACCTTTGCGTGCAGGACCTCGACCAGACGAATTCGTCCGCACAGACCGTCAAGGCCCTCGAGCTCGACGGGAAGTTCAAGATAACCAAGGTCGACCCGGCCATCAACGCCACCCAGTACATCAGGGACAACAAGGTGAACCTGGTCCTCGTTATTCCCAAAGGCTATGAAAGGTCCCTCTCGCAGAGGGCGATGTTCAGCGACCCCACCGCATCCGTCACCATCACCTATATATACGACCCCAGTTCCTCTTCGGTGCCCACGAAGATACAGATCCTGAACGCGGTGATCGCCGGGATTAATCAGAAGATGTCCGGGACGCCGCCGTTCATCAGGTCGGCCGAGACATCGATACTTACCAAGAAATACCGGTTCATCGAGTTCTTCATTCCCGGCATCATCGCAATGGCGGTGATGACGTTGAGCCTGTTCGGCACGGTGAACTTGAACACGGAGCTGCGACAGAAGGGCATCATCAGGAAACTGTCTACGACGCCTATCACCCGTACCGACTGGATACTTTCGAACATTCTGTTCCAGTTTACGATCGCGGTCATATCCACGATCGCGATGCTGCTGGTAAGCTATGCCGTGTTTCACGTCCGCCTGCATATAGATGCATGGCTCCTTGTGTTCATTTTGCTTGACGTCTTCGCGTTCGTTGGGATCGGGATGATACTCACCCGCTTCGTCAAAGAGGCGCAGAGCGCCGCCGCCGCCGCAAACGCCATCAGTTTCCCAATGATGTTCCTCTCCGGGAGTTTCTTCCCCATCGAGCTGATGCCGGGCTTCCTGCAGACATTCGCCAAGATACTGCCGCTGTATTACGTGAACGAGGGGCTCCGGGCATCAATGATATTTGAAGACAACATGGCTGCGCTGCGTTACTCAGCGATCATAGGGGTTTTTGCGGCCGTGGTCTTCATCCTGGGCATAATAGCCACCAAGTGGGAAGAGGACGCGTGATATAGCATAGTACTCCCTTCGCATCATCACTCAAGGAAGGAGGTTCGGCAAAAAAGACGCTGGTTGGTTTTATGGAAAAAAATATTGGAGAGATGAAAACATGAAAATAAAACTTATCGCACCCCATGAACATCGTCAAGACGCTTTATCCAGCCCTTTCAAGTTCCAAAGGGTGAATCTTCCTCTTCTGTCTGCGCTTACCCCGCCCGGCCACACAGTGACCCTTGTCGAGGAATCTTTTGCGCCCGATGACATCAATCAAGATGTTGATTTGGTGGGCATCACCGTCTTGACCGAACTTGCGTTAAGAGCCTATCATATCGGTGACACCTATCGCCAGAAGGGTGTGAAGGTGGTGATGGGAGGAATACACCCCACGGTATTGCCAGACGAAGCTTTAAAGCATGCAGACGCTGTCGTTGTAGGAGAAGCGGAGGGCGTCTGGCCGCGACTTGTATCGGATGCCGCCTTGGGACAGATGCAAAGGCTATATCGGGCGGGTAAAATGACCGATCTCAAAGGCCTACCGAAACCACAGCGAAATCTCTCACCTGGAACCAACGGTAAAGGTTATATCCCGATCCCGATCGGCGTCGAGACATCCCGCGGCTGTCCGTACGATTGTGAATTCTGTTGCATTGGCCAGACATTGGGGCATCAGTATCGAGTCAGGCCGGTTCAGGAGGTGATTGCCGAGATAGAGTCCATTGATTCCCCTCACCTCTTCTTCGTCGATGACGCCCTTGGACTGAACCGGAATGCAGCGAAAAAGCTCTTTACTGAAATGATACCTCTTCGGCGGCGATGGCTGGCGCAAGGAACAGTGTCGTTGGCTGAGGACGTGGAGCTGCTCAGATTGATGGAACGTGCGGGGTGCCTGGGGCTTTTGATCGGGTTCGAATCGGTACAGAAAGGAACACAGAATGAGGTGAATAAAATAAAGAACCTGAGAATCGATTTTTATGAGGCCATGCATCGATTCCATGGCGAAGGTTTCGGTATACTCGGCTCCTTTGTTTTTGGCTTTGATTACGAAAATAAGGATGTGTTCGAGCAGACCCTTGAGTTTATAATGAGGAGTCGTATGGATGTTGCCCAGCTGAGGATTCTCACTCCTTATCCGGGAACACGGTTATATGAGCGTCTCTTAAGCGAAGGCAGGTTGTTGGCCCGTGATTGGTGGCTCCGTGGATATCCTCCGGATACAGTCCTTTATCAACCCAAGGGCATGACTGCCGACGAACTCATTAACGGCTTCTCCCGCTTGAACAGACAAGTATATTCTTTCGGCGCAATGACAAAACGATTCTTTGGCATGAGCCCATGGAAACGGACTCTGCTCGGCTGCCAGGCGTACGTTGGAGTCAATCTATCTACTCGTAAACGCTATTTCAAAGGTCTGAAGAATCCACAACCATTTGCAGAGGCTTCCAACTCAATAGAAAAGCGGTAGACATCACCTATGAAAAAACCGGCAAATATACACCGCGCATATCCTCTCAAAAGATCTTTACAGAATAAAATGGCTGACCCTCACACCTCGCCATCGCTTCAAACCCAGATACCATGCTGTAACAGCAGAGTTTTCAATTTGAGCGTCGGTGTCACGCCAGGGCAGCGGCGCTCCTTCGACTTCTCTCCTTTTAACCATGCGGTCTTCCAAGAGCAACATTACCATCAAGAGCGTAACCACCAAGGAAGAGGTAATGTGTTGTCTTTTCCTTCTCCACGATAGGAGCAAAAGCGCGATCATCCTCATCAATGTCGAGAAAGGTTCGGAGGTCTGTTTAAATATTACGACCATAAGGCCGCATGAGTTGTTTGGTCGTACGGGATAACAAAAAAGCTGCCGCACGCATCCCTGGCTGTCACTCTGCGCAACGTGAAGAGTCCGGCAATAGCAAAAAAGAGATGCTTTGCTACGCTCAGAATTACGGACCGGGCAGAATCGACGTTTGAGAAGCAAACTCAAAAGCTGAGCAACTATCACAATAAAACTTTTCGGTAAACTCCGCGCCCTCCGTGGCGGATGTTTTAGTAATCATGCATTCTTGTTTGCAAGCAGAAGCGAGGGGGCATCCATGGCCGAAAAAGAGAAAAAAACTCTGTTACCGCAAGATCAAACGGCTGCAGCTAAGCTCCAAGGCTCCGTGATCTACGGGCCGAGCTTGCTGACAGACCGTGACATTTACCTCTTTAAGGAAGGCAGCCACTCCCGGTTGTACGAAAAACTTGGGTCCCATCTCATGACCGTTGACGGCAAGGCGGGCGTGCTCTTCGCGGTATGGGCGCCGAACGCCGAGAAGGTTTCGGTCATGGGTGACTTCAACGGCTGGAACAATGCCTCCCATCAGCTTGCACCTCTGAGGGATGAATCGGGCATCTGGGAAGGGTTCGTGCCGGGCCTCGGGAACAGCAGCCTGTACAAGTACCACGTTGTTTCCCGGCTTGGCGGCTACCGCGTGGACAAGGGGGATCCCTATGCCTTTGCCTGGGAGCTGTCGCACAAGACGGGGACCGCGTCTGTGGTCTGGGACCTTAGGCAAGAGTGGAACGACCAGGACTGGATGCAGACCAGAAAGGCCAGAAATGCGCCGGACGCGCCCATTGCCGTATACGAAATGCACCTCGGCTCCTGGCGACGGGTGCCCGAGGACGGGAACCGATCGCTCAATTACCGCGAAATGGCCGAGTGGCTCCCGTCCTATCTCAAGGACACGGGCTTCACCCACGTGGAGTTCATGCCCGTGATGGAACACCCCTTCTTCGGGTCCTGGGGATACCAGGTGACGGGATACTTCGCGCCCACGAGCCGCTACGGCATGCCACAGGACTTCATGCATTTGATCGATCGCCTACACCAGGAAGGCATCGGCGTGATCCTCGACTGGGTGCCGTCCAATTTCCCGAGCGACGAACACGGTCTCGGTTATTTCGACGGGACACACCTGTACGAACATGCGGACCCGCGCAAGGGCTTACACCCCGACTGGAACACTTACTAAGAACTACGTTAGTATAACCTCATAATTTTGCGTACGCACAAGTAGGCACATGAAAGAAACTCTCAACAATTTCCGGCATCTTTTGCAATCGACGCATCACTCGTCCGATCATGGACTTCATCTCGACCTTGGTCTGTGTAGTCGCTTTGGCAATTTTTGCCTTCACATGAGCCCACGCCAATTCGTCAGGATTCAGTTCTGGCGAATAAGGCGGCAGGAAGAACAGTTCGATTTTCTTGCTGTTATCCTCAATAAACTGTTTTACCAACTTGGACTTATGGGCAGGATGGCTATCCACAATCAAAAAAACCTTTCTGTCCATATTAGTAATCAGCCGTTCCAAAAACTCTCGAAACACGATGCCATTGACACGACCGTCGACTGTCATGAAACGAAAATGTCCCAAGGCATTCACCGCAGAAAGCATATTCATCGAGTAGCGTGCTCCAGTAGCTTTCACGATCGGTGTTTGCCCCTTGGTTCCCCACGTCGTACCGGCGTGGTAGTCCGACCGGACGCCCGATTCGTCAGCAAAGAATATCAGCGCGCCTTCTCGCTTGGCACGCGCAGCGATCTTGGGGTATTCTTCCGTCTTCCATTGATCCACCAGCACAGGATTCTGCTGCCAAGCCCGATACAGGGGGCGTTGCGGAGTAAAGCCAAGCCGTCTCATCAGTCGCCCCACCGAGACCTCACTCAATTTGATGCCAAAGTCACGTCGTATCAACTCACGGATAATTGCCAGAGTCCACAGGGCGTATTCAAACTTCATTTGCAGCGGATTTTTCTCGCGTACTATTTTGGCAAGCTTCGCCATCTGCTTGGCATTTACCTTCGTCGGCGCACCAGGGATCGGTTTGGCTCTCAACCCCGCTTCACCCTGGTAATGGTATCCCGAAAGCCATCGATAGATTGTTCTGCGGTTGATACCAAGCCCCAACGCAACAAACTCTGGGCTTTCCCCGGCTTCAATGCGCTTTACCGCGCCCAGTCGCATTTCTTCCAAAGTCGTGTGAGAGTACGCTCGTCCGTCGGTAGTTTTTTTGCATTTCATGCCTCATAGTATAGCATATGAGGCTTTACTTGTGAAGTTCTTAGTATATCTTCAACTACGGAAGGCACGAGGTTCGGTCTTTTCTCTTGAGCAGCGCGCTCTTCTGGCTCGACCGCTATCACGCCGACGGCCTCAGGATCGACGCTGTGGCTTCCATGCTCTATCTCGACTACGGCAGGAAACAGGGTGAGTGGATCCCGAACGAGTACGGCGGCAAGGAGAACCTGGATGCCATCACGTTCCTGCGCAAGTTGAATGAGGAGGTCTACCGCGTCTTCCCCGACGTGCAGACCATTGCAGAGGAGTCCACAGCCTGGCCCATGGTCTCCCGGCCGGTCTACGCAGGCGGTCTGGGATTCGGGATGAAGTGGAACATGGGGTGGATGCACGACATGCTCTTCTATTTCTCACGGGAACCCATTAACCGCAAATACCACCAGGGCCAGCTCACATTCAGCCTCTGGTACGCCTTCACCGAGAACTTCATGCTCGCCCTGTCCCACGACGAGGTGGTCCATGGCAAGGGATCCCTCATGGGCAAAATGCCGGGGGACGACTGGCAGAAGTTCGCGAACATGCGGCTGCTCTTGGGCTACCTCTACACCCATCCGGGGAAAAAGCTTTTCTTCATGGGTGGGGAGATCGGCCAGCGGCGTGAATGGAACCACGATTGGAGCGTGGACTGGCATCTCCTTGATTTCGCGCCCCACCAGGGACTGCGGCGGTGGGTGCAGCATCTGAACATCCTCTACCGGGGCGAATCAGCGCTCTTCGAGCTCGATTTCGATCCCGCCGGGTTCGAGTGGGTTGATTTTACCGATGCCGACAACAGCGTTGTCTGCTTTCTGAGAAAAGGCAGGAACCCCGGCTATGCGATCCTGGTCGTCTGCAATTTTACGCCGGTGACACGACACGACTACCACGTCGGCGTCCCCCTGGGCGGGTTTTGGCGGGAACTGCTGAATAGCGACGCACGGGAGTATGGCGGGAGCGACCATGGAAATATCGGAGGCGTCGAAGCTGTTCCGGTGCCCATGCACGGACGCTATCAGTCTCTCTCGCTCACCCTGCCGCCGCTGGGGATGGTGGTGTTTAAGAAGATTTAGGAGCGTGGGATGTAAGTTTAATCTCTCTATGAGATGTGTTTAAAAGATAACGTCCTTGGGAAAACCGCAAGCAACATTTAAGGTACGTCTGGTTGATCGATCAGAACCATCCATTACCTTAGACATCGAATTAATATACGGCATGAAGATTTTAAGGCTCTTGGCACGATACTATGGGCTGAAATGCGTTGAAAAGACACCCGGAAAGCGTTAACTTCTTGCAAATGACTCGCAATCATTAAGCAAGGAGGGGCCTTCCGGATGCATTTAGATTATCTCACACGCTTATTAGGAATTCAAGGGCATCATGTGACGGAGTTTGATATAGGATACCGAAAGGAACGTATATCCGTCATTGTTACGATAGCTCGGGATCATAAAACTCATACATGCGCGAAGTGTGGTGTAATAGACGTCGGCGGATACGACAGCAAGGAATTTGAGGTCCGCCATTTACTGTTTTGGAGTACCCCAACATTTATCCGATTCGAGCGCTACCGCGGCAACTGTAAAGCGTGCGGGATTTTATCGGAACCTCTTGATTTTGTAGATGTCCGAGGACCGCGGGTCACCGCAGAATTGGCGCATGTAACCAAGGAATTGTGCAAAGTGACAACGGTCAAGGCCGTGGGCGATATCCTGATGCTGCACCGACATACGGTCAAGGCGATCGATAAACAGGCATTACAAGAAGAGCAGGCAAACCGCCCTCTGGACGGCATAAACGTATTGGGCATGGATGAACTTTCCCATGGAAAGGGCAAGGGTCATAAGTATAAGCACATGATAAGCGCTCTGGATGGACCTCGTGGTCCCGAGATGCTGTTTGTGGGAAAAGGGCGAAAAGAACGCAACTTGAGCAAGTTCTGGAAGTGGTTTGGCAAAGAGCGTGCTCATATAATCACCCATGCAGTAATGGACATGTGGAAGCCGTTCCGCAACAGTGTCCGCAAGCACTGTCCGAGTGCGCAGATTATTTACGATAAGTTTCACGTTATCCAACACTTACTAAAAGCTCTTAATGCTGTGCGAGTACAGGAGATCCGAAAGGCCGGGAAATGGATGAAAGGCCGACTGTCGGGGAAAAAATTTATTCTGCTTTCCCGTCAAGCCCATGTACGAGGAAATGCGCGGGTAGAGCTGAATGACGCATTGCGAGCAAATAAGCGATTGTTTAAGGCGCATTTGATGAAAGAGACGTTTGGGCACTTGTGGAGCTATGAATCAATAACATGGGCACGCAAGTTCTTTCGAGGTTGGGTAGACCAACTTAAATGGAGTCGACTGAAGCCGATGCAAAAATTCGCACGTATGGTGGAAAAGCATCTGGATGGTATTTTGGCGTATTGCGATAATAAAGCGCCGCTTGGATTTATTGAGGCCGCAAACGCTAAAGCAAGAAATGTAATTCGCCGCGCATACGGTTATCGAGACAATGCCTATCTAGATTTGAAGATCATTCAGGCCTGCACTCCCTGGATGAATCGATTCCATCCGTGGTCTTTTACCCACAGAAGGGTGCCATGAGCCGATTTTAATATAATAAAGCGAGAAAAACCGAGGAGATACTCTATGTCCGAAATGCGCGAGCAAAAAAAGGACATTGAGGCGTTCAGCAACGGCGTTTTCGACATTGCCAAAAAACCAGGCAGCAACTATATGAACGCTGATGCATTTCGTAGCGTTCGCGATTCCCTTCCTGTCCGTTGGTTTGAGCACTGAAGTTTGCCTTTACCTGGCAGTGTTCATCAGGTTCAAGGGCTAGCCGTCGCGGCATTGACCTTCGTTGCTGTGCGTGGTCCTTTCCCTATCGTTTGCATCTTAGGGTAAGCGATGCTATAATTTTATCATTTAATCAAGCATTGCTGGAAAAAACGCTGCATCAGTCGTCAGGAAGGTGCTGTAACTTGTCATTGAAGGGAAATCACTCTTGAAGCCGCAACCAGTCTCCATGTGGGCGAGAAAATCGTGGAGGCCTTACGCCAGCGAATTATAAAGAAAATCAAATACACATGATAGCTGCTGATGGGGCTGATCTGAAGTGAGTTTAATGCACAAAAAATCACTTTGAATTTGTCTGATAAAGGAGGATCTCTTTGAAGACATCTTGATCGGCCCAAAACATAACAACTGGGTACGGATGAGGGAAAGTTGACAGCTAAAGGAGGCAGTATTCTATGAAAATTATTAACATATTGTTTTTTCTGAGTTTAGCATTGACATCAGTATTAGCTAGTTTTAATGCCTATGCCACTGATCAACAAATTTGTCATTCTGGATCAAACGTTTTACTCTATGACAACGGATCACTGAAAGCTTGCCAACTCGAACATGATTACGAAGCGAATGGCATCCAATGTAAAGGTAATGGTTCTGTTAGTTTTTATAACAATGGCAACTTAGAATCTTGTGTGCTCTCTACGTCGGTTACCATAGACGGGAATAACTGTAGGAAAGATGGTCTAATTTCTTTCTACATCGATGGCAAACTGAAATCATGCATGAAACCAGATAGTAACTATTCAGTTCCCTAATAAGCGTGTGAGATAATCTTGCTGAATCCGGAAGACCCTCCTTGCTTAATGATCGTGAGTCACTTGCAAGAAGCTAACGCTTTCCGGGTGTTTTTTCAACGTATTTCAGCCCATAGTATCGTGCCAATAGGCAACCTTATCAAGTCTCACCGGTTAATGGGTATATTATGATTGGCAATGCAGTGTTGCAGATGTTTCTCTCAAAAAAAACTATCATCTATGGAAGTTATAAAGAAGGATAGATGAGAGTGCAAAACATACCAGATTTATATGGTAGCCGGCAGGCGAATTGGCCCGTCCTATACCAGAACCCATGATAACGACACAACGGGAGGCTGGTATCGGAAGTTGCCAAGCATGCAACGCGAAGCTTATCTGGGCCATCCGTGAGGCGCTGGCATCGCAGGCCGACACAGCCATTGTTCCTGTGCAAGACCTTCTGGAGCTGGGGTCGGAGGCGCGAATGAATTTTCCCGGAATTGCGAAAGGAAACTGGCAATGGCGCCTGAAGGATGGCGCACTGACCCAGGAACTCGCGCAAAGACTGCGAAGCATAGCTGTAACGTATGGGCGCCTGAGGAGTGGTGATGCCCCGTCAGACTCCTCGGTGTCGGGAAGATGACTCGACGCCACAGATCGCGAAGAGGGCCTAGACAGGATGCTGAACTTATCGGCCTGGGAAGACTTTTTTGTTTAATCAGCATACGCTAGGTCTGATAGAAATGATTAAACTTTGGAGGGTCAAATGGAAGAAAAAACTCGCGCAATGGCAAAACATTCGGGCATGGGGGCCACTCCCACTGCAGAGGGTGTGACCTTTCGCGTATGGGCGCCTCATGCCGAAAAAGTTTACGTGACCGGCACCTTCAATGGACTGGAACGAGACCTCGACACCTCTGGTGAGCGAGCAGAACGGTTACTGGTCGATTGATGTGCCAAAGGCAAAAAAAGGAGACGAGTACCGATATCTGATTCACGCCCCTGCTGATTGGAATCTCCCGCCTCTCTCTCGCATTGATCCTTATGCCAGAAAGGTGACGAACTCAGCGGGCAATGGAATTATCTATGATCCTCAAGCCTTCGACTGGGGTGATGATAACTTTCACATGGCCACGGGGAATGAGCTTGTCATTTACGAGATGCATATCGGCACCTTTAACGTTAAAGAGAAGGGACACATGGGCACGTTCGATAGTGCCATTGAAAAATTGCCTTATCTTCAAGAACTGGGTATCAATGCCGTCGAAGTGATGCCGATCGCGGAGTTTGCAGGCGATTTTTCGTGGGGGTACAATCCGGCTCATCCCTTTGCTGTCGAAAGCATTTACGGTGGACCGGATGCCTTTAAGCTCTTTGTTAAAGCAGCCCACGAGCATGGTATCGCTGTCATCGTAGATGTCGTTTACAACCACTTTGGCCCGTCTGATCTTGATTTGTGGCAGTTTGACGGGTGGAGCGAAAATGGGAAAGGGGGAATCTACTTTTACAATGATCACCGCTCGCAAACACCCTGGGGCGAGACGCGCCCCGATTATGGCCGGGGCGAAGTGCGCCAATATCTGCGCGATAACGCACTGATGTGGTTCGAGGAGTACCACGCCGACGGCTTACGCTGGGACATGATAACCTATATCAAAAGTATTGACGGTAATGACGAAAATCCGGCCAATGACATTCCCGAAGGCTGGAGCTTGATGCAGTGGATCAATGAGGAAATCCAACAACGGTTTCCCGGCAAGATCAGCATCGCCGAAAGCATGCAGAATAACGCCTGGGTCACCAAAGATGTCGGAGCGGGCGGCGCAGGCTTCAATGCGCAATGGGATGCCGAATTTGTTCATCCCGTTCGCCAGGCCGTTATTGCTCGTGATGATACCTCCCGCGATCTGGGGGCAGTCAGTAAAGCTATTGAGCATCGCTACGATTTAGATGTCTTTCGGCGGATCATTTATACCGAGTCGCACGACGAGGTCGCTAATGGCCGGGCCCGCGTGCCGGAGGAGATCTGGCCGGGAAAGGTGGACAGCTGGTTTTCCAAGAAACGCTCCACGTTGGGCGGTGCTCTTGTTCTAACTTCGCCCGGTATCCCGATGATTTTTGAAGGGCAGGAGTTGCTGGAAGATCGCTGGTTCCAGGATAAAGTCCCGATCGATTGGTCCCGGGCTGAGGGACGAACACGGTATTCTCAGCATGTACCGGGATCTGATCGCCCTGCGGCGCAATCTGTCGGGTGTGACGCGGGGGTTGTGCGGTCAAAATATCCATATCTATCATTTTGACGATGGAGCCAAGACTCATCGCTTTCCATCGCTGGGACAAACAAGGCCCAACCGATAGCGTCGTTGTGGTGGTTAATATGATGAATCAATAACCGCGATGGTTATCTCATCGGTTTTCCACGGGCCGGATTGTGGAAAACGCGATTTAACAGTGACTCATATAACTACGGCCCAAATTTTGCAAATCATCCCACCCCTGATGTCGAGGCCCATGAGGAAAAAATCGATGGGCTGCCCTGCTCCGGCAAAATCAGTATCGGGCCATACACGGTGGTAATCTTTTCACAGGATGCATAAGATGATCGCCACTTCAGGTGGCAGAAGGCGATGACGGTGGCCAAATGAAAAGAGCGATCCCCATCACGACCTTGTTTCTGGATAGCGGCGATGCCCTGCTCACCGATGTGTATGATCATCATGCCTGCAAGCGGGCGGGGATGAACTTCAAGATGGAGTTGGCCGAAATTTAGGCTCGGCATTACCTGACCTTCGAAGCCTATGAGGAAGGAAAAATCACGCTGGGAAAATATTTAGGTCTGGTGGTATTCACCAAAAGCAAGCGTTCACCCGGTCTCGGTTTTGGCGTTTCATGTTCGCCCAATAGAAACCATACCACGAGATGATCGAGTTGGTCCGCCCGCTTAAGACACAGTATAGATTGAAGCTTGTCGTGGTCAGAAACGAAGCAACGGAGCTTAATATGTACCGGATTCGAAAGTTGAAGCTTGATGTATTTGTGGATTTATTCATTTCCTCGATGTTCGTCCAGATCGCGGAAGGTTAGGGGATTCGTAGCATTCTTCACATGGATTACCGGTCAACGTGCGTGGAACTGACTTCGTTCGGATTGCAGAATAACAAAAGAGTCGTCCATGAAACCAGCTAACTCACACATTCTGACGATCAATGGCGGTTCGTTGACGCGCTGTCTGCGGTCTTGATTTCTACTCATGCCTCTCAACAATGTCTGAGTTAGCAAAAAAATGGTTACTGGAGCACTAGGCAATGTACTCCAAGTAAATACCAACGGCTACGTCTAAGCCAATTAGACAGCCATTCAAGGGGAAACAAACCAGAAAAAAAGGCTCAGAAGCATTCCTAATAGGCTGGGTGCACAGAGATTTTACAAACTTCATTAGTAGATGACAAAGAATGCTGTGCCTTCGCACCCGAATAAGACCGATAAGCAAGATCTAAAGGTTATTGCCGATAAATATACGCTTGGCTACGCCTTTCATACATCAAAACCAACCAGCCTCAGCCTGTAGAAATGATCGGCGTATGTAATCACAAAAGGCCTGATGGAGGCACAAGGCATGCGGTTGCCCGTTTTTCAAGGGATCCTCCCCGTAAAAGGATCTCAGGTGCTCAAAGATATCATTGCCGGTCTTACGCTTGCTGCCCTCGCCATTCCTCAGGTGATGGGCTACACAAAAATTGCAGGTACCCCGGTGATCACGGGCCTCTACACCATCCTCATCCCAACGGTCCTTTTCGCCTTTTTCGGCTCATCCCGGCACCTTGTCGTTGGTGCCGACTCTGCCACAGCGGCCATTCTCTCAGGTGCTCTAACCGGGATGGCCGTGTCCGGGTCAGCAGAGTGGCTTGCGCTGGCAGAAGTTCTCGCGGCTCTGTCGGCTGTTTTCCTGATCATTGCCTGTATCATTCGACTGGGGTTCCTTTCGGATTTTCTGTCGCGAACTGTGCTCGTCGGGTTTCTGTCAGGCGTAGGCGTCCAAGTTGCTCTCGGTGAGATATCGAGTATGTTAGGGCTTCCTGGAGGCGATACGGCACAGAGCGTCAAAAAGCAGGAGAGGTTGCCGGCAGCGTCGAGGGCGTCAAAGAGGTGAAAAAAGACCTGATTATAAAATGAGTGTGTTACCTCATGTGATATGACGACCAGCTCCGGCATGTTTTATCGATTCTGTCAAACGATATAAACGACGTTGGCTAACGCTACTGCCAGCCATTGTCAAAGAAGGGAGGATGTTGTGTTGTGGACGATTGCTGTGGTACTGATACTCATCTGGATGTTAGGGATGGTGAGCAGTTACACGATGGGAGGGTTCATCCATATTTTGCTTGTGATCGCAATTGTTGTGGTATTGATTAGGATCATCCGGGGACAAAAAATCATGTAGTTCATGGGAGACCTGAGACATATAGACGAACAACCTTCGCTGAGAATGATCTCAAGAGGTCGCCGCGATTGTTCCTCAGACCACGCAGGGTCATCCAAGGTATGCCGTGTCACCCATTTATACAGCCACGGTTTAGTTTTCCCCAGTGAAGCGCATATGCTTTGGGGACTTCACCTGTGAGATACCGCTGTACTGCTAATGCCCGTAGCTTCTGAAGCTTCTTTTTCATGAACACCTCCTTAAAAGATTAGGTGTCCATGATAAAGCAGTTTGTGGCTATTCGATTGTCAAAGAACGAAAGTAAACGATGTCCTGAACGGAAAATTAGTAAACGATGTCTTGAACGTTGTCACCTAATGTTTAAATATCCCTACGGTCAGAAATATATTGAACAGGTTCTCTCAAGTAGGCAGGCAATTACTCACAGGTTTGTTCATGGTGAAAAAGGCTGGTATCTGAATTCATCTATTGATATCCTCAAAAGGGAAGCAGTTACGGAGAAACCACAAGGGATAGGATGAATTGGTGTAGATGCGAACGATAAAAAGATTGCTGTTTCCGGAGAATCAGGGCGCGACCACCTGACGTTAACCGGCGGTAGCACTGTTCGACAGCTGTCATAGTTATTATAAATAAAATACTATTAGGAATGGTAAATCATGAATCCAGCCTTTCTTGGTGCATTTGGCGACTTTGCGCGAAAATCGGTCTTGATTCGAAAACTTGACTCAAAACTAAAGATCTTGGTTTGTAAAGTGCTTAATGACTTCGCAGGAACTTCGTTTTTCAGAAGGAGACCTCGAATTTGAAGATAAGCAGCAACATCATTCTTGAAAAACTATCCCTTTTGTGGGCGAGGTTTCGCGGAAACAGCCGGACACAAAAAAGCGCTGACACCGAGCCACCGCTTCGATCAGAACTGTTCAGCAGCGATCAGATGGAACAGCATGGCAAGACCCTGGCGGGTTCGCATACGTTGGGTCCGGGACGTGCGCGCGATCGCCTTCTGACGCGGCTGGATGAGAATGAAGGCGTGCTGCTTGGGGTCCGCAACCTGCTGACGGAGGCTATTAAAGCTACCCGTCGTATTACGCCGGCCGGGGAATGGCTGCTTGATAACTTCTATCTTATTGAAGAGCAGATTCGCACGGCCAGAAGACATTTGCCAAAGGGGTACAGCCGGGAACTTCCGCGACTGCTGAATGGCTCATCGGCTGGTCTTCCGCGCGTGTATGACATTGCGCTGGAGATTATCTCACATGGCGATGGGCGGGTAGATCCGAAGGGCCTCAGCAGTTTCGTGGCAGCCTACCAGACAGTCACTACCCTGAAGCTAGGTGAATTATGGGCAATCCCCATCATGTTGCGCCTGGCACTGATTGAGAATCTCCGACGAGTTGCAGCCCGGATTGCCACTGACAGGACAGACCGAAACCATGCCGATTATTGGGCGGACCAGATGACGGAGGTTGCCGGGAAGGACCCGAAAAGCCTCATTTTAGTGATCGCGGACATGGCGCGATCGGAACCACCCATGGTGAGTTCGTTTGTTGCGGAACTTACGCGCCGATTGCAGGGACAGGGCCCTGCTCTTGCAATGCCGCTTACCTGGATTGAGCAGCGGCTTTTCGAATATGGCCTGACGATCAAGCAGTTGGTGCAGTTGGAGAACCAGAAACAGGCCGCTGATCAGGTTTCGATGAGCAACAGCATTGGCAGCCTCCGTTTCCTGGACGCGATGGATTGGCGTGCGTTCGTGGAGACGATGAGCGTCGTCGAGCGGACACTGCGTGATGACACGGACGGAGTTTACGGGAATATGGATTTCACCACCCGTGACCGCTACCGCCACGTCGTGGAAAAGATAGCGAAGAGCAGCCGACTGTCCGAGAGCGAGGTGGCGCGCGAGGCGATTCAGCTTGCCCGTGTGAGCGCCGCCAGAAATGGCAGCGATGATCGCTCGGCGCATGTCGGCTTTTACCTGATAGACAAGGGACTGGCGCAGCTTGAGCAGCTTGCAGAAGTGCGCTTGTCTGTCTCTGAGGCCCTTCGAAAGTTGGGCTCACGGGTTCCTCTGCAGCTGTACATAGGCACGATCATGCTGATGACAGCGATCTTCACCGGGAGTTTACTGGCTAAGGCGCATGCCAATGGTTTATCTGGCTGGGCACTCGGACTGATCGGCACTCTCTCGCTTCTGTGCGCAAGTCAATTGGCAATAGCGCTGGTAAACTGGTTGGCGACATTACTCGCGACGCCGCACCCGCTGCCGCGAATGGACTTCTCCAAGGGAATTCCTCCGGAATTGCGAACTCTGGTAGTGGTCCCGACCATGCTTATAAGCACTCAGAATATAGAGGATCTGATCGAGGCGCTTGAAGTCCGGTTCCTTGCAAATCGGGACGACAGCCTGCACTTCGCCCTGCTGACTGATTTTCGGGACGCGCGCGAGAAAATGCTACCGGAGGACGAACCGCTGTTGCGGCTGGCCCGGCAGCGGATCGAAGAGCTGAATGAAAAGTACAAGAGTTTAACAAACGACGCTTTCTTCCTTTTCCATCGTCCGCGCCGATTGAATTTGCAGGATAAGATTTGGATGGGGTACGAACGCAAGCGAGGGAAGCTTGCGGAATTAAATTCCCTTCTGCGCAGAGGGGCAAAGGGTGTCTCGAGGGAGCACTTTTCGCTCATTGTGGGTGAAACGGGCGTCTTATCGAACGTGAAGTATGTGATCACCCTTGACACGGATACTCAACTACCCCGCGAGTCGGCGTGGCAGTTTGTGGGAGCTATGGCGCACCCGCTGAATCGTGCGCAGTACGACAAAGACAAACAACGTGTGGTCGCCGGATACGGTATCCTCCAGCCACGCTTGGCCGTGAGCCTGCCGGGTACGAACCGGTCGCGGTATGCTCGAATGTGCGGGAGTGAGCCTGGCATCGACCCGTATACGCGCGTTGTCTCCGATGTCTATCAGGATCTGTTCCGTGAAGGCTCGTTCATCGGCAAGGGAATCTATGATGTTGATGCGTTCGAACAGGCGCTGGATGGGCGCTTCCCCGAGAACCGCATCCTCAGCCACGATCTTATCGAAGGGTGCTACGCGCGGGCAGGACTGTTGAGCGATGTGCAATTATACGAAGAATACCCCTCTTGCTACAGCGCAGACGTAAGCCGCCGGCATCGCTGGATCCGCGGAGATTGGCAGCTTGTGCGATGGCTGCTGCCGCGCGTGCCGGGCCTTGATGCGCGCTTTCAGAAAAATCCTCTCTCGTTCCTGTCCCAATGGAAGATCCTTGACAACCTCAGACGTAGTCTCGTGTCACCGGCGTTGACACTGCTGTTGCTGCTGGGCTGGATGGTCTTGTCATCGGTATGGATCTGGACCCTGTCGGTGATCGGCATCATCCTGGTTCCTTCTTTGATTGCCTCTGTCCTGGATGTGTTTCAGAAGCCGGGCGATGTGCTTCTCGGTCAGCACCTTGCTGTCTCGGCGCGTTCTATGCGCAGGCGTTTCGCTCAAGCCGCTTTTTCTCTCGTCTGCCTGCCTTATGAGGCGTTTTACAGTCTAGATGCGATTGTGCGCACCACGTGGCGGATGCTGGTAACGCACAGGCGACTGCTTGAATGGAATCCGTCGGGCGACCCTGGACGTAATAGCTGTATGGGTTTCGTTGCCGCTTGTCGGACCATGTGGATCGCCCCGGTCATCGCCACTTCCACGGTGATCTACCTGGCGCTTTCGGGGTCGGCTGATATAGTAGTAGCCGGGCCTCTACTGGGTCTCTGGTTTATCTCCCCCGTTATCGCGTGGTGGATCAGCCAGCCACTCCCTCGAAGCGGAGCAAGGCTGTCTGCTGACCAGGCCCTTTTTCTCCGGAAACTTTCCCGAAAGACCTGGGCGTTTTTCGAGACCTTCGTCGGCCCGGAAGATCACTGGTTGCCGCCTGATAACTATCAGGAGCATCCCATTGCCGCGGTTGCACATCGCACGTCGCCGACCAACATGGGAATTTCGCTGCTCGCGAATTTATCCGCATATGATTTCGGATACATTTCAACCGGACAACTCATCGAGCGTACAACGAATGCTTTCCACACCATGGGGGCGTTGGAACGACACCGAGGCCACTTCTTCAACTGGTACGATACGCAATCTCTGAAACCTTTGCTGCCCACCTACATTTCGGCGGTGGACAGTGGAAACCTTGCGGGTCATTTGCTGACATTGCGGCCGGGTCTGCTCGCACTTCCCGATCAAAAAATCCTGGGACCGAGATTGTTTGACGGCCTCAGCGATACCCTCATGATTCTCATGGGGATTCTCTCGGATGCTGCAGAAGAAACCGCTCCGGGAGTATATGCTCCTACGGGGCTCGATCTCCTTCAGAAGGATCTGGAGTCCGCGTACAATTCCCCGCCAACTACGCTTATGGCAGTGCGGTTGTGTCTTGATCAACTAACAAACTCTGCCGAGGAGGTGGTCGCCAGTTTCAATACCCTTGATACCTATGGCGCTGGCCTTGATAATCAGGCTGCATGGTGGGCGCGTGCCTTTAGCCGGCAATGCCAGGCCGCCCTCGATGAGCTTTCCCTTTTCTTCCCTTCGACGGTTCTCGGTACTGACAAGATACCGACATTGCGCGAACTGGCAGGACTTGGCAACCAACGCGCCCTATCGATGATCCTGGCCATCGAACAACTTGCGTTGCAATCAGTTGAACTCAGCCGTATGGAATATGACTTCCTGTTTGACCAGGAGCGCCATCTATTGACCATCGGGTACAACGTGGAGGAACACCGGCGGGACGCGAGTTATTACGATTTACTTGCTTCGGAAGCAAGACTGTACAGTTTCGTGGCGATTGCGCAGGGACAACTGCCGCAAGAGAGCTGGTTCACCCTGGGGCGCCTGCTCACCACCGCCGGCGGAGAGCCGATCCTCCTTTCGTGGGGCGGATCGATGTTCGAGTACCTGATGCCGCTTCTGGTGATGCCGACGTATGAAAACACGCTGCTCGATCAGACCTATAGGGCGGTTGTGGCCACGCAGATAGAATACGGAAAGAAGCGCGGGGTACCGTGGGGCATTTCGGAATCGGGCTACAATTCGTTCGATGTCCGTCTTAACTACCAGTACCGGGCATTCGGCGTGCCCGGTCTGGGGCTCCGACGCGGCCTCGCCGGGGATCTGGTAATTGCGCCGTATGCTTCGGCGCTTGCGCTGATGGTGGCACCTGAGGAAGCGTGTCTCAACCTCGAGCGACTCTCCGCTGCAGGGTTTGAAGGAAAATACGGCTTCTATGAAGCGATCGATTACACACCTTCGCGTCTCCCGCGTGGACAATCGAGCGCCGTGGTCCGGTCCTTCATGGCGCATCATCAGGGTATGAGCCTGCTCTCGCTGGCCTATCTGCTTCTGGACCGTCCGATGCAGAAGCGATTCGAGGCGGAGCCGGTGTTCCAGGCAACCATGCTGCTGCTCCAGGAGCGGGTGCCGAAGGCCACGGCGTTTTATTCACACATTGCCGAGCTCTCCGACGTACAGGGGGCTTCGAGCGTCACGGAGACGCCGATGCGCGTTTTCAGCAGCCCGGATACGCCGATACCTGAAGTGCAGTTGTTGTCCAACGGAAGATACCACGTGATGATCACGAATGCGGGGGGCGGCTACAGTCGCTGGAAGGACATCGCCGTGACACGCTGGCGCGAAGACAGCACCCGCGACAACTGGGGGACGTTCTGTTATCTCCGCGAAGTGGCGAGCGGAGAGTTCTGGTCAACCGCATATCAGCCGACGCTCAAAAGACCTGCCAATCAATCGAATAACTACGAAGTGACTTTCTCGGAGGCGAAAGCGGAGTTTCGCTGCCGGAACCACGACTTTGACGCACATACCGAAATCGCTGTATCACCCGAGGATGATATTGAACTGCGCCGGATCACCATCACGAATCGCGCCCGGATACGCAGGACGATTGATGTCACGAGTTACGCGGAAGTGGTTCTCGCACCGCCTGCCTCTGATGCGCTGCATCCGGCGTTCAGCAATCTCTTTGTTCAGACCGAGATCGTCCGCCAGCAGCGAGCGATCCTTTGTAATCGCCGACCCCGCTCTCAGGGCGAGCAGCAACCGTGGCTATTCCATCTCATGGCCGTGCATGGGGTGGAGATTGGAGAAGTCTCCTATGAGACGGACCGCATGCAGTTCATCGGCCGTGGAAATACGACCGTTGATCCACAAGCGATGAGGGGGGTAGCTGGTTTTTTTACGGGGGCGCTCTCGGATAGCCAGGGCTCAGTGCTCGATCCGATTGTTTCTGTACGATATAGGATAACTCTCGACCCGGAAGAATCGGCAACGATCAATATTGTCACCGGCATCGGCGAAACCCGCGACGTGTGCTTGGGCCTTGTGGAGAAATACCAGGACCGGCATATCGCGGATCGTGTCTTTGAGTTGGCGTGGACACATAGCCAGGTGCTCCTGCGGCAGCTCAATGCCACAGAGGCCGACGCACAACTCTATGGACAACTTGCCGGCTCGGTGATCTACGCCAATTCTTCACTGCGCGCCGGGCCAGGCGTCATCATCAACAACCGCCGGGGGCAATCCGGTCTCTGGGGCTACTCCATTTCAGGCGATTTGCCGATTGTGCTGCTGCAGATTGAAGATCCGGCCAATATCGACCTGGTGCGCCAACTCGTACAGGCCTACGCATACTGGCGTCTAAAAGGATTGGCGGTGGACCTGGTGATCTGGAATGAAGATCACGCCGGTTACCGGCAACTTCTGCAAGATCAGATCATGGGGCTCATTGCTTTAGGCGTCGAAACCAACGTGACCGATCAACCAGGCCGTATTTTTGTAAGACCTGCGGACCAGATTTCGAACGAGGACCGCATCCTGCTCCAAACCGTTGCTCGCGCCATCATCACCGACAGCCGGGGAACGCTGGCGGAGCAGATCATTCGTCATAATCCCGGGAAAGTATCTGTACCGCTCCTTACCTTGACCCGAACCCACCTTTCCGAACCCCCTGCAATTGCCGCCATGCCTCGCCTTGATCTGACGTACTACAACGGGCTAGGCGGATTCACCGCGGATAGGCGCGAGTACGTCGTTACGACCGCGCACGGGCAGGTGACGCCGGCGCCATGGGTGAATGTGCTGGCAAACCCGCATTTCGGGACCGTCATTTCAGAGAGTGGACCTACCTATACCTGGAGCGAGAATGCCCATGAGTTCCGCCTCACTCCCTGGGAGAACGATCCTGTTTGCGATTCGAGCGGAGAGGCTTTTTATATCCGTGATGAAGAGCGCGGCCACTTCTGGTCCCCCACGCCGCTGCCCAGCCGCGGGGCGACGCCTTACATCACCCGGCACGGCTTCGGTTACAGCGTCTTTGAGCACACGGAGCGCGGCATCCGCTCAGAGATGTGGGTTTACGTGGCCGTGGATGCACCGATCAAGTTCACGGTGCTGAAAGTGCGAAACGAGTCTGGGAGACCGCGCCGGCTCTCCGCCACCGGATACGCGGAATGGGTGCTGGGAGACCTGCGGCCAAAAACGACAATGCATGTAATCACCGAACTTGATCCCAACAGCGGTGCAATCTTTGCGCGAAACTCCTACAACACGGAGTTCGTTGACCGAGTTGCCTTCTTCGATGTGGACGATGCGCCCCGAAGTGTGAGCGGTGACAGGACTGAGTTCCTCGGGCGCAATGGCACGCTCCGGAATCCCGTGGCGCTGACCCGGTTGCGCCTCTCCGGCGGGGTAGGGACCGCTTTGGATCCCTGCGCCGCTATCCAGGTCCCCTTCGAGCTGGCCGATGGGCAAGAGCGCGAGATCATCTTCAGGCTCGGCGCAGGGCGGGATGTTAATGACGCCGGCAAATTGGTGCGTCGTTTTCGAGGAGCAGTTGCAGCGCGCGACGCGCTCGAAGCGGTGTGGCAGTACTGGAATAACACGCTTGGCGCGGTGCAAGTGGAAACACCCGACCCGTCCGTCAATATCCTGGCCAATGGCTGGCTCTTGTACCAAACTCTCGCGTGCCGTCTTTGGGCCCGCAGCGGATACTACCAGTCGGGCGGCGCCTTTGGTTTCCGCGACCAGTTGCAGGACGTGATGGCACTCATCCACGCAGAACCGGGCCTCGTGCGCGAACATCTCCTCCTGTGCGCGGCCCATCAGTTCAAGGAGGGTGATGTCCAGCATTGGTGGCATCCTCCGTCAGGCCGGGGCGTGCGTACACACTGTTCGGACGATTTCCTCTGGTTGCCGCTTGCTGCCTCCCGCTACGTTCTGAACACCGGAGACACCGGGGTATTGGATGAGTACGTTCACTTCATCGAGGGCCGCCCCGTAAACACGGACGAGGACTCGTATTACGATCTTCCCCACACGTCTGAAGAAACAGCTAGTCTGTATGATCACTGTGTGCGGGCCATTCTGAAGGGCCTCAGCCGAGGCGAGCACGGCTTGCCGCTCATCGGCTCGGGTGACTGGAACGACGGCATGAACCTGGTGGGCCAGCACGGCAAAGGTGAAAGCGTCTGGCTCGGATTTTTTCTTTATGAGGTGCTTGTGCGATTTTCAGAGATCGCGCGCCTGCATAGCGATCCGTCATTCGCCGACCGCTGCCGGGAGGAAGCCGATCATTTGCGCATGAAAATCGAGGAGCATGGCTGGGACGGCGAGTGGTACCGGCGCGCATATTTTGACGACGGTTCTCCGCTGGGTTCGGCAAGTAATCCCGAATGCCGTATTGATTCCATATCGCAAAGCTGGTCTGTTCTCTCCGGCGCCGGGGATGCGGAACGCTCCCGCATGGCAATGGAAGCTGTGGATAAACTTCTTGTTCGACGGGACCGCAACTTGATCCAGCTTCTGGATCCGCCGTTCGACAAATCGGATTTGAATCCAGGCTATATCAAAGGCTACGTTCCCGGTGTAAGAGAGAACGGCGGGCAGTATACGCATGCCGCAGTCTGGACCGCGATGGCTTTTGCAGCTTTGGGCGACTGCAGATGCGCATGGGACCTTCTGACAATGATCAACCCGATAAACCATGCGAGATCGCCCGAAGAAATCGCGATCTACAAGGGAGAACCATACGTAGCCGCCGCCGACGTCTATGCGGTTTCTCCGCACATCGGGCAAGGCGGATGGACCTGGTACACGGGGTCGGCCGGGTGGATGTACCGGCTTATTTTGGAATCACTTCTGGGGCTGCGGCTCGAAACGGACAAGCTGCGCTTTGAGCCGTGCTTGCCAGCGGAGTGGAATTCGTTTACAATACACTATAGGTACCGGGAAACCATCTACCATGTCACCGTCCTGCAAACGCACGACAACAGCGCGTCCAGTGTGATTGTCGATGGCGCCCTGCAGAGCGACAAGATTATTTCCCTTGTTGACGACCGTAGGGAACACACGGTCGAGGTGAGAATGCCTGGCCCGGATAAAACGAAGAAAAATACTGTGATAATAAAAGAGGGCACTATACTATGAGACCTGTTCCAACAATTAAGAAAGCGATAGTTGCTGTAGCCGGCGCCGGGACAAGATTCCTTCCGGCAACAAAGACCATGCCCAAAGAGATGTTGCCGATTGTGGATAAGCCGATTATTCAGCTCGTCGTAGAGGAGTTGGTGGAGGCCGGGATACATGATATAATTTTAGTCACAAAATGGGATAAGAAAACCTTGGAAGACCACTTCGATCATAACTGGGCACTAGCAAATGAATTAAGGGAAGCGGGAAAGTTGCAACAGCTCGAGGAGGTTAGACGAATTTCCGAGATGGCTAATTTCGTCTATATCAGACAAAAGGGGCCTTATGGCAACGGGACTCCGGTACTGTCTGCCGCGAGTCTGGTGTACAACGAACCGTTTATATATGTTTGGGGTGATGATCTTGTACGCTCGAAGATATCCTTTACCAAGCAGATGATAGAGGATTATCAGCGGCATGGCCACCTGATGATCGGGGTGCAGAAAGTCGAAAGAGATATGGTGAACCGCTACGGGATTGTAAAGCTGCGTCCTAACTCTTCGGAAATCGAAAATATTATAGAAAAACCGTCCATCGATGAGGCACCCTCTCAATTGGCTGATTTCGGGCGGATGATTTTGAATCAGGATATTGTCGATATCCTAAGAGAGATTCCGCTCGGCAAAGATAATGAGCTTTGGATCGTCGATGCAATACGTCGATACGTGGAACGCGGGGGGATCTTCCTGGCCAAAGAGGTAGATAATGGACAATGGCTGACTACCGGAGATCCATTGAATTACCTGAAGGCGGTCATAATATACGCGCTAGACAGGGAGGATATCGGGAGCGACCTGAAGGAATTCCTGAAAAATACGGCATGCTGAAATCATTGGAAAGGCTACCTCGCTCTTTCCTTGCGGATCACTTAATCTCAAACTAGCTACAGCGTTTCCTCACCATGTCGATCGCGTCGAGATTATGGCTGGCAACACCAGAGGAAGCACACAAAGGGAGATAAAGGCGGCAAAAAGGACAAAGACAAAAACTAGATACAGAAGATGGGCATACAGTCATATGATTTAAAAGAGAAGAAAGCCAAACAACCCGAAAGTGCATAATACGTCAGGTTGGGGAAGAGCATCGGAAACTGGGAATACTTCTTGCCCTTCGGTATATATCTTCCGATTCGCCGGTGGGCCAATTCATGGCGATGCAAAATGCGACCAATGGCACGAATGCAGGGCAGCGGCTGAATGTTCATGTCCTACATCTCCCATTGGATGGCTTGACTTCCGCAGAAGAGCCCCTTGTTGTACAGGTTCAATCGTACCAACAGCGACGAGATTTGCCAAGTGATAAACAAATGCTCTCCGGGTCTTCTCCGGCAAGATGCCTTTGGACTGCTGATGCTCGTACCTGCTGAAGCTTCTGTTTTATGAACACCTCCTAAAAATTGGATGGTGTTCATGATAGTACACTGTATGGCTACTCGATTGTCAAAGAGCGTTTGTGAACGATATCGTGGCACAAAAAATTGTGCACGATGTCCTGGCATTTAACAATGAAGATTTGAGAAATTGAATCTTCAACTATTTAACGAATGATACATGATAGCGGGAAGAACACGTGGCTAAAAAAAATTCACCAGATGGACGTTCATCAAGGGCTGCCAAAAAAGGTTTAAAGGTCAAAAAGAGCCCATTGCCTGCAAAACCAGTAAGAGCCAGGCCATCAGGATCTTCTTCCAAACTCACACCCAGCTTGGCAATCGAGAGTCAGCATGCTGAACAAGACCGCTCGAAGGAAAAGTCCTTTCCCCTTGTCGGGATCGGCGCCTCTGCGGGAGGGCTGGAAGCATTTACGAAGCTTCTTAAAACTCTTCCGCCTGATACAGGCATGGCTTTTGTGCTCGTTCAACACCTGGCCCCCACAAAAGACAGTATTTTGACCGAGCTCCTTTCAAAAGCCACTTCCATGTCAGTTCTTGAGGTGCAGGACGGCATGTTGGTGGAACCCGACCATGTCTATGTTATTCCGCCAAATAAGCTCATGGCTGTTTACCACGGCAAACTCCTGCTTCAGCCGCGTGCCGAACCTCATACCCAGCATATGCCTGTTGATTCTTTTTTCCGTTCCCTTGCCGAAGACCAGGCGCAGAATGCCGTTGGCATCATCCTTTCCGGGACCGGCTCCGATGGTTCTCTGGGGATCCGGGCCATAAAAGCTGAAGGCGGGATCGTTTTTGCCCAGGACGAAAAATCGGCAAAATACGATGGTATGCCCAAAAGCGCCGTTGCGACCGGCTCCGTTGATTATATCCTGCCTCCTGAAGAGATAGCTGCTGAGCTGGCGAGGATCAGCCGCCGTCTCTTCGTGATTCTTCACGCCTCCCTGAAGACAGGACCGCTGGTTCCGGCGGATGATCTGAATAGAATATTCATGCTGATCAGGACGGCTACGGGCGTTGATTTTACCTATTACAAGCAGGCAACCATAGTGCGCAGGATTCATCGGCGCATGCTCCTGCACAAGATGGATGCTTTGGAACAATACGTCCGCTATTTGCAGGAGACCCCCCCGGAAGTCGGCATTCTGTACCAGGACATCCTCATCAACGTCACTTCCTTTTTCAGGGAACCGGAGACTTTCAATACATTGAAGAATGTGGTGTTCCCACGCATTCTGGAAAACAGATCGTCCGATACGCCCCTGCGAATATGGATCCCCGGATGCTCTACAGGAGAGGAGGCGTACTCTTTTGCAATGTGTTTCTCGGAATTCTGCGACGAACGGGGAGTTTCCTACCCGGTCCAATTCTTTGCATCCGACATCGACGAGACGGCGATTGAAAAAGCCCGCCAGGGTCTTTATCCGGACAATATCGTGCAGGATGTATCTCCTGAACGGCTCAGTCGTTACTTTACCAGGACGGAACACGGATATCAGATCAACAAGGCTATCCGGGAGCAATGCGTATTCGCCAGACAGAACCTTATCAAGGACCCGCCGTTCTCCAAGATGGACCTGATAAGCTGCAGGAACCTGATGATCTATTTCGGCTCAATGCTGCAGAAAAAAGTGCTCCCGATCCTGCACTATGCCCTCAATCCTTCGGGTTATCTCATGCTTGGGAAGTCTGAGTCCATCGGCGAGTTTGCGAATCTTTTTTCTTTGGTCGACAAAAACGGCAGGATCTATTCCAAAAAGACATCATCGTCGGAACTGCGCTTCGACGGGGAGCGGGTTCATGTGAGAGAAATTGCCTACAAGAAGGAAAAAAAGGTGGAAGAGCATGCCACAGGCGGGACTGACATCCAGAAGGAAGCCGACAGCATCATTCTGGACAGATACAGTCCCGCGGGACTGGTCATTAATGAGGAGATGGATATTATTCAATTCCGCGGGAATGTCAGCCCCTATCTGAAACCCCAGCCCGGCAAGGCAAGCCTCAATCTCATGAAGATGGCGGGTGAAAGCCTCGCCTTGGAGCTGCGAGTTCTGATCCGCCAAGTCCACGGAAAAGACGTTGCCGTCAGAAAAGATGGAATAAAGGTCAGGCATAACAATATCGTTACCACGATGAATATCGAAGTGATTGCGTTTAAGCCCCGGGGCTCTCAGGAGCGTCTATTTCTTGTCATATTTGAGGATACTGCAACGCCGACAGTGCGGGACTCGAAAACGCGGGGGAAAGCACCGGTAAAGACGAAAGGCCGGCCTGAGGAGGACCAGGTTGCGGTTGCGGAGCGCGAGCTTGCTGCCACACAACAGCATCTGAAGTCGATCATTACGGAACATGAGGCATCTACCGAGGAACTCAAAGCGCTCAATGAAGAAGTGCAGTCCAGCAACGAGGAGCTGCAGAGCATCAACGAGGAGCTTGAAACGTCCAAGGAAGAGCTTCAATCCACGAACGAAGAGCTGAGCACCGTGAATGATGAACTGCGCAGCCGCAACGAAGAAATAATGCAGAGCAACAGCGACATACTTAATGTTTTAAGCGGTATCGATATCCCGATTTTGTTAGTCGGAAATAAAATGCAGATCAGGCGTTTCAATCCTGCAGCAGCCAAGGCGCTCAACCTTATTGCCAGCGATATCGGGCGGCCAATATTCGATATCAGGACTAATATCAACGTTCCGGACCTCGAAACGTTGATTCATGATGTGATCGACTCCCTGACGATCAGGGAAAAGGAGGTCCAGGACACGCAGGGCCGTTGGTACTCCATGACGATACGGCCGTACAAGACCGTTGACAACAGAATCGACGGCGCACTCGTGACCTTCGAAGACATCAACGACCTGAAACAGGGCATGCTGCGCATCAAAGATGCCCGCGATTACGCCGAGGCGATCGTCGAGACCGTACGCGAACCTCTTATCATACTGAGCAAAGACATGCGGGTGATTACCGCAAACCGAGCGTATTATAGGAACTTCGAAGTAACGCCGGATGCTACAGAGAACAAGTCCTTCTACGACCTGCAAAACGGCGTCTGGAATATTCCGAGGCTTCGGGAACTGCTTGATGATATTCTTGTGCAGAATACCGTCTTTAATGATTTTGAGGTCGCATACGAGGCCGCAGGCGTCGTTACCAGGTTCCTGCTTATCAATGCGCGAATCGTGATTTCGAAAGATCCCGATGCCCATTTGATTCTCCTTGCCATTGAAGACGTCACCAGGCGCAGGCAGGCCGAGGACGCGCTTCGGGAAAGCGGAAAGCGGTATCGCTCTTTGTTCGAGAACATGCTCAGCGGTTTTGCTTACTGCAAAATGCTTTTCGAGGATGGCCGGCCGGAGGACTTCACCTATCTTGAGGTAAAGAGCGCTTTCGAAAAGCTGACGGGGCTGAAGAACGTTGCCGGGAAAAAGGTCAGCGAAGTAATTCCCGGCATAAGGGAGTCTAATCCCGTTTTGTTCGAGATTTGCGGTAGGGTTGCGCTGACCGGCAAACCGGAGAGCTTCGAGCTCTATCTGGAGCCCCTGGCAGCATGGTTTATCATATCGGTCTACAGTACGGAACAAGGATATTTTGTCGTAGTGTTCGAAAACATCACCGAGCACAAGCGGGCTGAGAGTAGTACCCAAGCTAGGCTCCGGATGCTGTCAATGGCCGCGTCCTCCTCCGTGTTCCGGGATGAAATTCTTCAGAAGATGCTCGACGAGATCGAAAAGCAGACGGGCAGTACGATTGGTTTTTACCATTTTTTGGATGCTGACCAGGAAACACTCTCTCTTCAGGCTTGGTCTACTGATACACTGCGGAACATGTGCACCGCGGAAGGCAGAGGCAGTCATTACAATATCTCCCAGGCGGGCGTGTGGGCGGATTGCGTTCGCGAGCGGGGTCCAGTCATCCATAACGACTATGCTTCTCTGGCGAACCGCAAGGGATTGCCGCCAGGGCATGCCGCGGTTCAACGGGAAATGGTCGTGCCCATTCTGCGGGGCGGCCGGATTACGGCGATCATCGGCGTCGGAAACAAGCCGACCGACTATAATGCTGCCGACGTTGAAATCGCCCAGTCTCTGGGACAGCTTTCCTGGGAAATTTTCGAACGCACACGGGCCGTGGAGGAGCTTCAAGCAACGCATGCCGAAATTGAGCTGCGGTCGCAGGAGCTCGCGGCGACTAACCAGGAACTGGAAGCCTTCAGCTATTCCGTGTCCCACGACCTGCGCGGCCCTCTGCACAGGATATTGGGGTTCACCGACCTCATGCTCGAAGGCTATGCGGACAAACTTGACGACGAAGGAAAAAATCATCTTGACCGTGTAATAAAGAACGCAAAAAAGATGAACCAGATCATGGACGACCTCCTGCATCTTTCGCGGCTTTCACGACTTGAGATGCAGCGACAGGACATCGACCTGAGCAAAATTGGGGTGTCGGTTGTGAAGGAGCTTCGCGAGGCGCAGCCGGACCGCAGTGCCGTTGTCGATATTAAAGAAGGCATTACAGCGTTTGCCGATGCAAAGTTGATCGAGGTTGCACTTTCAAATCTGCTTGGCAACGCATGGAAGTTCACCTCGAAAACAGAAAATGCCCACATCGAATTCGGAACGTTCGAACGGGACGGAAAGACCGTCTATTATGTGAAGGACAATGGAGCTGGCTTCGATCAAAGTTTCTCCGAAAAGCTGTTTTTGCCCTTCCAGCGCCTACACGCGGATCAGGAGTTCGGGGGAACGGGGATCGGCCTGGCAATCGTCGAGCGGGTGATCCGCCGGCACGGCGGCAAGATATGGGCTGAGGGCGAGCCGGGAAAGGGAGCAATGTTTTCCTTTACGTTGCAGTAAACATTGTTTCAGGTTTGTAGTTTATGGGATACGAAACTTGGTTTAAGGTTTAAGATTTGCGCCGATCTGATGTTGATTTTTGAACATCTACAGGTGGAGCACGATTTCACCGGAAACTATCGTGCAGCGGGAGGGGTAAAGAGCCACCGAAAAAGTTGGATAGGAAAATGTTGCCGTGGGGAACGGTTCGTGAATCATCACCTCAATCCCCAATTCCTCCCTTACTTCACGCTTCAGGCATTCCGAAGCAGTTTCGCCCTCATTAATCTTTCCGCCGGGAAACTCCCATTTTAAAGGCAGGCTCATGTGCTCGCTCCTTTGAACTGCGAGGACTTTTCCGTTTTGCTCAATTATGGCGCAGGCCACACGTAAGGATTTTATGTTTTCCTGGAAGAACAGGATTCCGCTTTCGCTAAATAGCGATCGCCTATGCCTCGCTTTTTTTAAAGGTCCTTGAATGGTTAATGTTGCCTCAACCGGGCATTGCGAATCAAAAAAGCTCCGGACGGTTGGCTGGCGGATGGGGTTCCAGCTTAGTGATCCTGTGCCTTGCCCGCGGCGAAAGCCTTCCGGTTTACTTCGAGAACCTCTATCGGAACATTGTTCACAATGGCATCGGTGATGACCGATTCTTTCAGGGGAAGATACTTCAAAGCAGCGCCCAGAAGCACGAGATTGAGCGTGCGTTTATCTCCCACACCGATGGCGAGCTGTGTACCGTCAAAGGACATCACGGTCCTCATGCGGCTCCTGATCACTTCATTGACGTCCGCAGGATATTTTTCCGCGGCAATGGAAACACCGATCGTGCCGATCGCCCGCGTGTTGTATATGACTGCGCCGTCATCCTTCAGACAATGAAGATACCGGGCTGTTTCGAGCGGCTCGAACCCAATCAGCAGGTCCGCCTCGCCTTCGTTCACAAGGGGCGAGTAGACCTTGTCTCCGAATCGTACCTGCGAAAGCACGCTGCCGCCGCGCTGAGCCATACCGTGCACTTCGCTCTGCTTCACATCGAGGCCTTCAAGGAGCGCCGCCTCGGCGATTATCTTGCTCGTCAACAGTACACCCTGTCCGCCGACGCCGCTGATCAGTATATTGAAAACATCCACGTCTCTTCTCTCAATTCAGTGATAAGCCGCAACTTTTATGAAATGCGCGCTGAAAAAGGTTGGGACGAGTAGCAAGGAAATCTAGCAGCTTTGGCACATGCCGTTTTCAATGTTTCTTCTCCCTGCTCTAGGCTTTTTGCTACTAGCTTTCTACTCCTCGGTCTTCATGCACCCAGTAGTGCAGAGTTGTGAACAGATCCCGCAGCCGCTGCAAAGGAGCGAATCGATTTCTACGTACCCCATCTTCCCTTCTGAAATGAAGGACAGAGCGATACATCCCGCCTTGAGGCAGAGCATGCAGCCCTTGCAGTCCTTTTTTTCAACAGCGTACGCTTTCTTCGAAACACGGTATCGTAGTACGCAGGGCTGGTTCGAAATAAGCACCGATGGCCCCGCCACCGCAAGCTCCTCGCTTATGATATTTTCAAGTTCTTTAATTTTGTAGGTATCGATTTCACGCACTCGCCGGACACCGATTGCCTGGCAGAGCTTTGCGATATCGAGGCGCGGTGCCTCTCGTCCCTTTGCTGTTCTGCCTGTTCCGGCGTGCTCCTGCCCGCCGGTCATGCCCGTAGTAGCGTTGTGCATAATAATCACGACGGCGTCGCCGCCGTTATAAACCATGTTCGCCAGGCCCGTGATGCCGGAGTGCAGGAAGGTGGAGTCTCCAATCACAGCCACGGGTTTCTGGCGAGTGCCCTGGAGAGCAAGACCCCTGGCCATACCATGCGCGGCGGATATGCTGGCACCCATACAGATGCAGGTATGCATAGCGGAAAAAGGCGGGAGAGCGCCCAGCGTATAGCACCCGATGTCGCCAGACACATAGACCTTGAGCCTTGCGAGTACGGTGTACAGGCCCCGGTGAGAACACCCGGGGCAGAACGTGGGTGGACGCACGAGCAGCCCACCCACAGGTTCCTTCGCCGGCAGCACGCTGCCCGAAACCTTCTCGCGAATCAGGCGCTGATTGAATTCTCCGCACAACGGCAGCTTGTTCTTACCAATATGGACCGTAATGCCCAGTGCCTTGATCTGCTCCTCGAGAAAGGGGTCAAGCTCTTCCACCACGACAAGCCTGGCCACCGAGGCAGCGAATTTTGCAATTAGCTTGTCCGGAAGCGGGAAGGTCATACCGAGCTTGAGCACCGCTGCCTTCGGGAAGGCTTCACGCACGTACTGGAATGATATCCCGGAGGTGATAAAACCTACATCCCGGTCGCCGTCAATGATCTGATGCAGCGCTGAGGTCTCAGCCCACTCCTTGAGGCGGAGGATACGTTCCTCGACCACTACATGCCGCTTTTTGGCGTTGCTCGGAAGCATCACATATTTGCCGAAGTCGCAGGCAAGACCGCGGCCTGCCGGTAACTCGGGAGTTACCATTTCCACCACGCTCTTGCAGTGAGAGATTCTGGTCGTCGTGCGCAGGATAACCGGCGTGTCAAAGGACTCGGACAGTTCGAAAGCGGTCTTAATAAACTGCTTTGCCTCAGCGGAGTCCGACGGTTCGAGGCAGGGTATTTTGCCGAGCCGTGCAAAGTGGCGCGTATCCTGTTCGTTCTGGGAGCTGAACATCCCCGGGTCGTCGGCTGCCATGAGCACCAATCCCGCGTTGACGCCCGTATATGCCACGGTCATGAGCGGATCGGAAGCCACATTCACGCCCACATGCTTCATGCACGCCATCGAGCGAACGCCGGAGAGGCTGCCGCCGATTGCCACTTCCATGGCCACCTTCTCGTTCACGGACCACTCGGCATGGATGTCCTTGACTTCTGAAAGTATTTCGAGCACCTCGGTGCTCGGTGTGCCGGGATACGCCGTTGCGAGTCTGCCCCCCGCTTCGAGGAAACCCCGGGCGATTGCTTCGTTACCGGAAAGAATTGCTTTTTCCAAAATCACTCCCAAACTGAAAGATGTATCATACTGGACATGGAAAAACAAAAGTTGAGATATAATGGTTGATGCTGTTCCCCTACCTCTTACTAATTGACCCTTTTGCTATTTTTCCTTGTTTTACTTGAGTCGGTTGTCGATAACGCGCTTGGACTTGCCTTCACTGCGCTGAATGGAATTCGGTGGCCTGAGTGATACCTCGGTGTTCACGCCGATAATATCCTTAATGTTTTTCTGGATCTCGCGCTTGAGATGGATGAGATCCTCTTCCTCCTGGGCAAAGGCTTTCAAGTCAGTAGACAACACCTTCGTTGCCATTTCATCCATAAACTTCGGCGTCACTTCCACATGAACATTCATCTCGTCGAGGCGGCCTTTTCGAGTCACCTCGATGACATAGTGCGGCGCCACCTCCTCTGAGCGGAGCAGCACCGATTCAACCTGCGATGGGAACACATTCACACCGCGGATAATGAGCATGTCGTCGGCCCGTCCACGCACCCGTTTCATACGCACCAAGGTTCTACCGCAGATGCAGGGTTCGGGGTCCAGACTCGTGATGTCGCCGGTACGGTAGCGGATGAGCGGCATAGCTTCCCGGGACATGCTCGTTATCACGAGCTCGCCTTCCTGGCCGTACGGCAGCCGATCGCCCGTCTCGGGGCTGACAATCTCGGGATAGAAGTGGTCCTCGTTAAAATGCAGACCGTTCTGCGCCTCGATGCATTCAGACGATACGCCCGGCCCGATGATTTCCGAGAGACCATAGATGTCGATGGCCTTGATCCGCAGCCGTTCTTCAACTTCGTGCCGCATCTCATCGGTCCAAGGCTCGGCGCCGAAGAGGCCGACACGTAGCTTGATCGTATCAAGGTTGATTTTCATTTCGCAGGCGACATCATAAATATAAAGAGCGAAAGACGGAGTTGAGCAGATCACCGTGCTCCCGAAGTCCTGAAGCAGCAGAATCTGTTTTTGCGTATTCCCGCCGGAAATCGGGATGACCGATGCGCCCACTCGCTCTGCGCCATAGTGTGCGCCGAGACCGCCGGTGAACAGACCGTATCCGTATGCGTTCTGGACCACGTCCTTTTTCGTAACACCGGCAGAGGTAAAGGTTCGGGCCATTACAGCAGCCCAAAGGTTGATGTCATTCCGATTGTAGGCAACCACGGTGGGTTTGCCAGTCGTGCCAGATGAGGCATGGATTCGCACGATGTTTTCAAGGGGCTCGGCAAAAAGACCGTAGGGGTAGTTGTCACGCAAATCAGATTTCTTCGTGAAGGGTAGCTTTGTGACGTCTTCAATACCACTGATGTCCGAGGGTTTTACGTTCTTTTCGTCGAACTTCTTTTTGTAAAAGGGCACGAGGGAATAGACCCGCACGCAAACATTCTTCAAGCGTTCACCCTGCAGCTTGCTTAAGTCTTGTCGTGACAGGGATTCTTCTGGACTCCAGGGCATACGCGTCTCCTCAGGGCAAGGATTCGACCGGGAAAGGTTGTTAATTCATTGAGAAGCGCCGGTTATTATAAAACAGTATGCATTGTTTTGTAAATAAAATTCATATTATCTCTTGAGCGGGAATGCAAGATTTTGCTATAATGTTGGCACATTGTATAAGCAAGGGAAAGAATGATCTATGGATACTATGAAGAAATTTGTTGATGCGGACAATTTTGCAAAACTTGTCGGTGTGGAGATCCTTGAATATTCCCCCGGAAAGGCAAAGGCCTGGATGATGCTTCAACAGCATCACCTAAACAGCGCCGGCACTGGCCATGGGGGGCATTTTCTCGCTTGCCGACGCGGTCTTCTCCGTGGCTTCAAACTCCCACGGTACCCTCGCTATGGCGATCAACGTGGGTATTTCGTTCTTCAAAGCAATGAAGAGCGGGGTCCTCGTCGCTGAAGGCTGGGAAGTGTCATTCAACCCCAAGCTAGCCACCTACCTGATTGATGTGAAGGATGATGCCGGCAATGCAGTCGCCCTGTTCTAAGGCACGGTATATCGGAAGAAGGATACAATCGCCGATATCTTAAAATGATATCGCCATCGCAAAACTGACATGGATAAGACATCATTATGGCCAATAGAACAGGGGGCAAGCTTGAACATATTGTAGCTCGTCGGGTTCATGACCTCAAGGTCGTAAGTTCAAATTCAGCCCCCACTACCAAATTTAGCAAGGGGTTACAGCATTTGCCGTAACCCCCGGTATGAATAAAAAGCATAACGAGGTGAAACTCAGGTCGCCCTATGGGCTTCCTCCGGCTCACCTGCTCTTTTTAAAATAACCAAAAGTGGGATGATTGCCCCATATCGTCTCAAATATCAATCGCTCAGGGTGGTCAAAATTCGGTTATCGCAGGTGGTCAATTTTCGGTGGCTTTTTCGAATTATGTCTATACACGCTTTCTCTGGCGATAAGGAAGGAAGCAAGGATGCAGAAGCACTCTTCGTTAAGGTTGCCAGAGGAAATGGTATGGACAACACCGACCTCGACACTTGCATTGAAGAGGGGCTGTTCGAGGAAGGTGACTATCAGATTTTCTTTGTTCAATCTGAGGATTAATAGCTCCTCATTTACTTAGTACCTGTCTTATTCACTATATTACGCCCTATTATTTTGCGTTCCCATACTCTACCTTTAGTTGGAGTGCCGGTTCTTCTGGCAAAAAATTGTTTACCAGCAGATAAACCGCTTGCTCTTTTCCTGTTCCATGAAAAGCCAAATTTAGCGCCCATATTATACCCCGCTTTCCTCGCTTTTCTAAACTTACTTAAATTATATCAGAATTGGAAAGGGGCTAGAGGGAACGGTTTGCAAAAGTTTTCATTACCTCCCCTGAGCGTCGCCCGAACACCGGGAATGCTTTCGGACGAGTGGATGCTCATTGGGAGAGGAGGACACCGGTTTTGGCGGACGCATCGATCTCCTGGCCATTGCACCTGATGGTTCGCTTGTACTTATTGAACTAAAGCGCGACCGTACGCCACGCGAAGTAGCCCAACCCCAAAATCATCGGGAGCACGGCCTTTATAACAGAAATCACTTCGTCATGAAGTAGCCCGCTCGTTTCACGCAATAACAATGTACGTACGGGGCAGACAGTCCACCAAGACTGAGTGAATTACCCCGCAGCAAGCTGCGGGGCATCGGAACTTGAAACCTTAAAAAAGCACAACAAAGAAGCTGAAGACTTATCCTGGCTTCGCCAGGATGTCCTTTTCATCGTATGCCAGGCATGACGCATTGTATTTTTAGTACGGGCCGATCAGATATGGTGTCTGAACGGTGACTCGGAGGTGCAAGTCCTCTACGGGCCTTGATGGAAGGAACCGTTAGCCGAACAGCAAGGGTGTCCGGGGCGACCCGGAATCTGAAGGAAGCTGTAAGCAAAGTCCCGGCCTGACGAACAGAAACCGCATATGAGGCAGCCACATCTGGGCGAGAGGGCGATAATACTCAAAGCCCGATAACCATCCAGAAGGTGTGGAAGTAGATGCGGCGGGTATATGGGATGAAGGTCATGCGTCTTACCCTGGGAGATCTATCGATTTGCCTTGTGCTATCGATGCCGTAAGGTGTTGAGATGAATCGACAGAAGTCAGCAGAGGCGGTAGTAGTCCAGCAACCAACTGGATGAAGCGCCGAACATGGTAGGCTGGGAAGGTGCCGAAGCCCCGACGAACGAAGGAGACGCACACAAGAAGGCTGAGATGCCGGAGGACTCCCGGATGGTAGCGGGCGGAACCCGTCAGAGTACGGAGAGGGAGCGCCAAGCGTTCGCGGCGACAGAGGAGAACACTAAACCGCAAGTCGTAAAACTTGGACTTGATTAGTCTACCATGAACCGCCGTATACGGAACCGTACGTACGGTGGTGTGGGAGGACGGCGGGGGCGACCCCGCCTCCTACCCGATCCAGCAGCAAGCTGCTGGGTATTTCAGGACTGTTTTATAAACATTATCGCGTTACCAAGCAATTGCGCTGCGATACAACTTTCATCGTAGATATGCCCTTCCTGTCTCCTTTTATCCCTTTGTTGTTCTGTTTTCTTGTAGTTTGTTCCTGTTTCCCTGGAACGGGTGGTATACTTTTAGTTACGAATATGTTTTGGCAGCTGGCCAGACATGGCAGGTTTAAAAGCATGCCTGAAAGTATGAAGTAGTTCTCTCAACCCTTTCGAATACAGTGACGGAAGAAAGGAGTAACGATCATGAAAGAAGAACTAACAGATAGGAAAGGCTCGATTCTGATGCCGGTTCTGGCAGGCAGTGTCCTAGGGGCCGGGTTAGCGCTCTTGCTGGCGCCGAAATCGGGAAGCGAGACCAGGAAAGACCTGAAGCGGTTCGCCGATCGGTTCTCACAGGCCATTGAGATAGGCAAGGACCTCTATGGAGAAAGCAGAATGTTTGTGAACAAAGCCGTGGAAGCCGGCAAGAAGGCCTATGTGGAGGAAAAGCCCCTAGATCTCTCTAACAACAAGGGGCGCACACTCCTGATCCCGATCCTGTCGAGCGGTATCATCGGGGCAGGCATTGCGCTTCTACTGACGCCGAAATCGGGAAGCGAGACAAGGGAGAACCTGAAGCGGTTCGCATCGAGCACACGGGAGCAGGTTGTTTCCGCCATTGACAAGGGCAAGGATCTCTACGAGGCAGGCAAAGGAGCGATAACGGAGGCCGTGAAAGTTGGCAAGAAAGCGTACGGCGAAAGTAAAGGGGAGCTTGGGGAGGCGGTGTAACAACAGATGGTTTGAGAGCGCTTTCAGGGGGTGAGACTTGTGTTCCCGGTTCAGCAAGCGGCCATAAACCGGCTTTCCAGTCAGCGAGGCGACGAGCATTTGTTCCGGTGCCTCTTGTTGTCTCTCCCAGGGGCGCAGCGTTTTCAGGGAACAGCGTTTCACTGGATGCAAGCTTCTCGATTTCTCAATGGCAATTTACGTAAAACAACTTAGGAAACAACGTTATAGTTATATATCGATAGACGTTAAAGAAGGTTCATTCGTGTTTAAGTTGAAAGCCTGGGATTAAGTAACCCTCAGTGCGGAGGGATAAGTGCTGTTTGCTCAAGGAGCAGATCCAGTCGATTTTTATTACGCACAATCATATGACTCACGTGATAGTTTGGAATAGCAAGTAGTTCTACGATGGTATGGAGCTGCATCGGATTTTCTTTCTGGTTTGGTTTTATTGGGGAACATAACTTTACCAGAATCGGTTAATCCGATGCTCTTTTTTGCAGCACTACGCCGTTTTCAACTTTTCTACGAAAAGACCAATATTTTTTTACGGTTCATAGTAAAGGAGGCACGACATGGTCCAAAAAGCAAGCACGAAGCTGGCAGAGATGATGAACCAGGCTCTCGCTGCTGAACTGCAGGCGATCATTCAGTACCAGTGGCATCACATCATGGTAAAAGGGATGCATTCAGCCGAGCTGTCCGAAGTTCTCAAAAAAGCATCTATGGTGGAAATGAGGCACGCTGAACAGGTCGCCGAACGACTTGATATTTCGACGTCGCACCAACGATCAAGCCCAACCCTATAGCTGTGGGCGGCGATGCGCCAACGATGATCAAGGCTGATATCAAAGCGGAGTTAGAGGCTATCATGCTGTACAAGACTATAATCAGTCAGGCGGCCTCTGAGAGGGACGAAACGACCAGGCTCCTTTTTGAGGAGATCCTTTCCGAGGAAGAAGACCATCATGATACATTTTCGACACTGCTAGGATAGCTGAGCGGTTTCTTGAAGTGGAAACAACTTTGATAATAACTAATGATTGTAACTCGAATAAAAGTAGGAAAAAATATGAATGGTAAACAACTTTATCCAGATGCAACACCAGAAATCTCTGAAAAGAGAGCTGCCCTTGCTCCTGAAATAACAGAAGCATTCCACAACTTCAGCAAAGCAGTTTTTAAAGAAGGTGCGCTTCCTGAAAAAACAAAACAGCTTATTGCAGTGGCAGTAGCGCATGTAACTCAATGCCCATATTGCATACGCGGACATACTGCACTATACACAGCGCACTAATTAATTGCGCATAATTTACGGACAATATCGTTGCCCGATGTCCACACCCTGAATCTTGATTCCACTGACCGTACAACATCCTCAAGCGTCGGGAAGTATCGGTTATGCAAACAGAGCCTTCGCGTTAATTTCCATAACCGCTCAATAGGGTTTAGATCAGGGCTGTAAGGAGGCAGAAAATCCAACATGAATTGAGGCTCATGTTGGCTTCGCCAATCTGCATGGAGCTTGGCATGATGGTATTTGGCATTATCTGTTATGACAACGACGCGACGACCGCTTCGGGAACTTATCCTCCGGAGATGTTTGAGAAATGTATGGAACGTCACGGCGTTAAACTTTTCCTCCTCTCTCTGAAAAGCCAATTTCCCGTCACGCAGACGGATAGCTCCAAAATAACCCACGCTCTTGCGAGTGGGATGGTGCAACAATACAGGGTCCTTCTGTTCGGGAGGTACCCACATCAGACAGCGTGATCCATATTGCTGAAAATGAACTTCATCAGTCGACCACAGATCGATTTTATTATCGGCTACGAGCCTTCTGAGTTTTTTTATATTCTTCCTGACGTTCGGGATCGGCCCGAGCAATCAGAGGACGCGGTTTACGCCGACGAAAACCAAAGGATTTAAACATGTATTGGCACTGCCGAACCCCTAATGTTATTCGATACCGCTTCTTAATGAAGGCGGCCAGCCCTTTGCCATCCCAGAGGCCACTGGCTATTCCTACAGACTCTGGCGGTTGCCGCAGTACCGTGTTGATTTCCTCCAACTGCTTATCGTTCAAGCGTCGGGGGCGGCCAGATCGTTCTCCTTCTACCAAGCCAGCCAGTCCTCTGTCTTCAAAGCGTCGGACCCAATATTCCACAGTTCGAGGCGAGTCACCCAGGAGATGGCTAACTTCCGGACAGCTCATTCCCTGGGCGACTAGCAATACGCCATGTAGTCGGTGGTCGTATCGTGACTCTTCCGAGCGACGGATTTCATCCTGTAATCCAAGAACAATGGTTGATGCATCGGTAATGGTCAATGGTTTCATGAATACAGGATATCATATTTTTTATTAATACGCAATTACTTATTGCGCTATGTATAGCTATGAGAAAAGGATCCAGTAAAGAAGAAATCATGGAAGCCATTTGGGTGGCTTCTGAAATGCGGGCCGGAGCAGCTTATGCTCACGCTGCATTAGCAATAGATGAAATAGATAAAATAAAAACATAGAAGACCACCATGATACATTTGCGACAATGCTTAGATAGTTGCTCAGTTCTTGAAGTGGAAACAACTTTGCTAATAAATTTACAAATCAAATAAACAACGAATTTCGTTACCGCTAAGATGCAAGCGTTCCCGACTCTGCCGGAGCTCATACTAAATTAGATGCGTTGGAGAACCTTACATAGCCTGGCCGATGACGTGCGGTGATAAGAATGAGAAACACTTCGTCTTTGAAGACAGTGGCGATGACTAACGATAAGAAAATAATATTCTTATGCACGGAGGTCATGCTTGTTTTAGCACTCTGTTTTTGCAAACCGTCACAGGCCTTTTCCCAAAGCGCTCTTATAGAAAAAGGCAATCAGATATACAACACCAGGTGTGCCCCCTGCCATACCATCGGCGGCGGAAAGAAAGTCGGCCCGGACCTCCAGGGGGTGACGCAAATCCGGCCGAAAAGCTGGCTAGAGTCATTTATTTCTAATCCCGGCAGCATGTTCAACGCGAACGAGCCGGTTGCTGCCGGACTGTTGAAAGAATACAAGATAAAAATGCCGAATCTTGCATTATCCACTGATGATGTCAATGCAGTGATTGCATTTCTCGAAACCCAAAAAGTCACGACGTCTGCCCTGCCAGAGCCACTAGCGACGACGAAACCTCTGGCAGAAGCCCCTTCGGGAAATCCGGAAACCGGCAACGAGCTTTTTTTCGGGAGGATCGCTTTTAAAAACAATGGGCCCCCCTGCATGGCCTGTCACTCGGTAACGGGAATTCACATTCTGGGTGGCGGCAGCCTCGGCCCGGACCTTACAAGGGTATACGGGGTGTACGGGACCGGGATCGTCTCCGTGCTCACAGATATTCCGTTTCCTACTATGAGACCGCTCTTTGAAAACCATCCCCTCACGACCGGGGAAAAAAAAGACATCGAGGCTTTTTTTGAAAAAAAATCCACGCTACAGCCCAAGAATTATATGTCACGGATCGTAGTGACAGCGATTACCGGATTCATCGTGTTGATGATCATAACTATGCTTATAGGGAGGAACAGGCTCGTGACCGTGCGCAAGGCGCTCGTCGAGCGGACACACCAGGGAGGCAAGCAAAAATGAGTTGGATCAAGGACATTGTTGACCCCAAGGCGCGGAGTTGGGAAGAAATGTACCGGAACCGCTGGGAGTACGATAAGCGCGTACGCAGCACCCATGGCGTGAACTGCACGGGCGGCTGTTCCTGGGAAGTTTACGTGAAAGATGGGATCGTGACATGGGAGATGCAAGCTACCGATTACCCGCTCCTTGAACCCGGCCTCCCGCACTACGATCCGCGCGGCTGTCAGCGCGGGATCACCTTTTCCTGGTATGTCTACAGCCCTTTGCGGGTGAAGTATCCCTATATCCGAGGGGTCCTCGTAGATCTGTGGCGAAAGGCCCGAGCTGTTCATGCAGATCCTGTTGCGGCCTGGACTGCCGTTGTAGAGAATGAAGTTAGCAGGAAAAGCTACCAGCAGGCGAGGGGCAAAGGGGGACTGCGCCGGAGCACTTGGGACGAGGTCCTCGAGATCATTGCTGCATCCACGATTTATACGGCGAAAAAATACGGGCCCGACCGGGTCATCGGATTTTCTCCCATCCCCGCCATGTCCATGCTGAGCTATGCTGCGGGTACAAGGTTTCTCCAGCTCTTCGGCGGCGTGGCCCTGAGCTTCTACGATTGGTATGCCGATTTCCCTCCCGCATCTCCCGAAGTGTGGGGCGAGAAAACGGACGTGGCCGAGAGCGCGGACTGGTACAACAGCAAATTTATCGTCACCATGGGTGCTAACCTCAACATGACCCGAACGCCTGACGTGCATTTCGTTGCCGAAGCAAGAAACAACGGGACCAAGCTCACCGTGTGCTCGCCGGACTTCAGTCAGATCGCGAAATACGCCGACTGGTGGCTCCCGATCAACGCGGGCCAAGACGGCGCTTTCTGGATGGCGGTCAATCACGTGATCCTGAAGGAATTTCACGTTGACCACGAAGTGCCCTATTTTACCGATTATCTCAAGCGTTTCAACGACGCCCCCTTTCTGGTCGAGCTGGAAAAACACCAGGGGTCATACCGGGCAGGGAGGTTCCTGCGCGCCAATGCCGTAAGTTCTTACCATGACGCAGAACATGGCGATTGGAAGTTTCTCGTCTTCGACAGGAAATCAGACGAACCGCGCATGCCCCAAGGGAGCATGGGGTTCCGGTGGCAGGAGCGAAAGGGCCAGTGGAACCTCGAGATGAAGGATGGATCGGATGGATGCGCCATCGATCCACTCCTTACACTCCTCGATACGCGCGACGGCGCGCTCCCGATGGTCTTTACGGAATTCGCAAGCAAAAGAAACTTCTCCCGGCAAGTGCCGGTACGGCATGTGCAGACGGACAAGGGAAGAACAGCTGTTACCACGGTCTTCGATCTTTTGATGGCGCAGCATGGAATCGGCCGCGGACTGGAAGGAGAATATCCGAAGAGCTATGACGATCAAGATGCGCCGTATACACCGGCCTGGCAGGAGCAGTATACCGGCATCGGCAGGGATACGGTGGTCCGCTTTGCCCGTGAATGGGCGCAGACCGCAGAGAAGACGAAGGGCAAGTGCATGGTCATTGTTGGCTCGGGTATCAACCACTGGTACCATGCGAACATTACTTACCGGACCGCGATCACGTCGCTCATCCTCTGCGGATGTGTTGGCGTGAACGGCGGTGGCTTGAACCACTACACGGGACAGGAAAAGCTCGCGCCCGAGGCGTCGTGGAAGAGCCTCGCCTTTGCCCTTGACTGGACGCACGCTCCCCGGCTGGTGAATGCGCCGTCCTTTCATTATGTGCACTGCGACCAGTGGCGCTATGACGATTCGCAGCATGAGGGTGAAGTCCTGGGACTCCGGCATCCCATGGACATGCAGGTCAATGCGGTACGTCAGGGCTGGCTGCCTTTTTCCCCCCAGTTCGACCGCAATCCTATTGAGTTAGTGCGTGAGGCCGAACAAGCCGGTGCAAAGAGTGAGACTGAAATCATCGACTGGCTCGTAAAGCAGCTGAAGGAAAAGAAAGTCCGGTTCGCCGTGGAAGACCCGGACGCTCCAGAGAACTGGCCGCGCGTCTGGCATATCTGGAGGGGTAATGCGCTCCTGACGAGTGCTAAGGGGCACGAATATTTTCTCCGCCATTATCTCGGCACGGACTCGAATGCGGTTGCCGATGAAGCAGGGAACGATACGACGAGCGAAGTAAAACGGGACTGTCCGGCCCCGACAGGAAAACTCGATCTCGTCGTGGACATCAACTTTCGCATGGATTCCTCGGCCCTGTACTCGGACATCATTCTTCCGACTGCGACGTGGTATGAAAAGGACGATCTCAACACGACCGATCTCCACTCGTTTATCCATCCTTTGTCCGAAGCGGTCCCCCCATGCTGGGAATCGAAGACCGACTGGGACATTTTCAAGGCTGTGGCGGAAAAGGTGAGTGAACTCGCACCAATTCATTTTCCCGAACCCTTTCGGGATATCGTAGCTGTTCCGCTCGCGCATGATACGCCACAGGAAATATCCCAGCCCGAAGTCAAAGACTGGTATCGCAATGAGTGCGAGCCGATACCGGGAAAGACCATGCCGCAATTTATTGTAGTCGAGCGCGATTATGTGAATCTCCACAACCGGTTCATCTCCTATGGACACCTTGAGCGGGACGAAGGTATGGCTGAACGGGGCATCCGGTGGGACATCAAGGACCTCTACGACGATTTCACGAAGGCAGCGCCGACAATCACCTGGAACGGAGAACAATATCTTTCCCTTGCAAGCGCCCGGGAAGCGGCGAACGTGCTTCTTCATTTTGCGCCGGAGACGAATGGAGAGATCGCTTACCGCGGCTTCAAGGCGCTTGAGAAATCGGTCGGACTACCGCTTGCCGACCTTGCGGAAAACAATCGCGCTGTCCGGCGGAGTTTTGACGACTTGGTGGCCCAGCCCCGGAGAATACTCACGAGCCCGGTCTGGACGGGCATCACGAATGAAGGGAGAGCTTATGCCTCTTTCTGTCTTAACGTTGAGCGTCTCGTGCCGTGGCGCACGCTTACGGGACGGCAGCATTTTTATGTTGACCATGAGGGATACATCGACTTTGGTGAAAACCTTCCGGCTTTTAAATCGAAGATCGGACTTCAGGACACGCGCGATCTTATAAAGAGCGCTCCATCGGATAAGGCCCTGGTCCTCAATTGCATCACGCCCCACGGGAAATGGCACATTCACAGTACCTATGCCGACAACCTGATCATGCTCACGCTCTCGCGCGGGGTTGAGCCCTTCTGGTTGAACCTCGAGGATGCAACGGAGATCGGAGTCAAGGACAATGACTGGATAGAGGTATACAACGATAACGGTGTGATCGTGACCCGCGCGGCGGTAAGCGTTCGCGTACCTAGGGGAGTCGGAATCTTTTACCACGCTCCGGAGCGGACGATCTCGATCCCCAAATCTCCGACAAGAAACAACAAGCGCGGAGGCGGAACGAACAGTATCACGCGCATTCGGCTCAAACCCTCTCTCATGGTCGGCGCTTATGCGCAGCTTTCCTTTGCCTTCAATGCCTGGGGGCCTCCGGCCGGGGACCGGGACACGTACACAATCGTGCGCAAGCTGGAAGGGAAACCGGTATTTTAAGAGCCAACAGCCTTTTCACTAACAATGTCAGACAGGGAGTATCTTATGAACATTCGTGCGCAGGTTTCAATGGTGTTTCACCTTGATAAATGCATTGGTTGTCACACCTGCAGCATCGCCTGCAAGAACATCTGGACGTCGCGCCGCGGAGCCGAATACATGTGGTGGAACAATGTGGAGACCAAGCCGGGAACGGGCTATCCCACGCTCTGGGAAGACCAGGAAAAATACAGTGGCGGCTGGATTCGCGGAAAGGACAAGCCAAAACTCCGGCTCCAGGGCCGGGCAGCTGCGCTCGGCAACATTTTTTTTAATCCCCGCTTGCCGACTATGGATGACTATTACGAACCCTGGACCTATCGCTATGAAGAGCTGTTTAACGCGCCTCAGAGCAAAGATCAGCCCGTTGCCGCCCCTGTTTCACAGATGACGAATAAGCATATCGACATCGAGGCCGGCCCGAACTGGGACGACGACCTCGGGGGCTCGTCCATATACGCGGCGAACGATCCCAACTTCAAGGCCCTGACGGTCGAGGAGCGGAGGCAGGTCTTTGAGATTGAGCGCATGGTCATGTTCTATATGCCGCGCATCTGCAACCATTGCTTGAACCCCGGCTGCGTTGCAGCCTGTCCGTCGGGAGCTATCTACAAGCGGGGGGAGGACGGAATCGTGCTCGTGAGCCAGGAAAAATGCCGGGCTTGGCGCATGTGCATATCCGGGTGCCCGTACAAGAAAACCTATTTCAACTGGAATGCGGGCAAGGCGGAAAAGTGCATCCTCTGCTATCCCCGACAGGAAACAGGCCAGGTGCCTGCGTGTTTCCATTCCTGCGTCGGCCGCATCCGCTATCTGGGGGTCGTGCTATATGACGCGGACCGGATCAGCGAGATGGCGAATTTGCCGGATAAAGACCTTGTTGAAGGCCAGCGGTTGCTGATCCTCGATCCTTTTGACAAAGAGGTCGTCAGAAAAGCGAAAGCGGACGGCATTCCTGACGCAGTGCTTGAAACGGCCCAAAAATCGCCGGTGTACTGGTTCGTGAAAAGATGGAAGCTGGCCCTGCCGCTCCATCCCGAGTTCCGGACCCTGCCCATGCTTTTTTACGTACCTTCGTTTACGCCGGTCATGGCTTCAGTCGCCAACGGGCTCTATGAGCTCAAGGAATCCCTCTTCGGCTCATACAACAGTTCCCGCGTATCGACCCGCTATCTTGCCTCGCTCTTTACTGCCGGAGACGAGGACGAGATCGTTCTCGTGAACAGGAAGCTCCTGGCTGTACGCATGTACAAACGGGCGGCGACTGTCAAAGACCTGGAACAAAATGAAGTGAAGAGAATCCTCGATGAGGCGCGGACAACGCCCGAAGAGGCGGAGGCGATCTATCAGCTGACTTCCCTGCCGTCTTTCAACGACCGGTTCGTGATACCGCCTTTCCTGCGCGAGCAGGCTGTTGAGTCTGTGCAGAAGCCTCAATCGCACAAGGAAGAGTCGGGCTTCGGATTCATACGTCCTCCGAAGCGCGGGTGGTAGCTCATGATGATGCAAATGAACAAGAATATATACAATTTGCTCGCCAAGGTCCTTGAATATCCCACTTCCGAGATTGCGGTTCAGGCTGAGACGTGCAGCAGCAGCCTTGGCATCGTTGGCAGCCAGGCGCAGAGGTACTTTTACGGGTTCAAAGAATTCTGCCGGAAAAATCCGATCAGCCGGCTCGAGGAACTGTACACCGACACCTTCGATCTTCAGGCCATCTGCTGCCCCTATGTGGGCTTTCATCTCTTCGGCGAGAACCGAGGTCGGGGCATGTTCATGGTCAGGTTGAAGGAGCATTACCGCAAGGAAGGCTATCCTGCGAACGGAGAGCTTCCTGACCATATCAGCGTCATGCTCATGTACCTTTCGATTGCGGTTCGGAGCGACGAGACACGAGAGCTTGTAAACTTTTGCCTTATCCCTGCAGTGAAAAAAATGATTCCTTTGTTCAAGAGCAGCGAAAACGTCTACCAAGGGGTCCTGCAGGCAGCGCTCAGAGCGCTCGAAACGGAAAGTGATAGGTCATAGCGGCATGTCTGTGATGGAAGAATGCAGGCTCGAGTTCGAAAAACCGCTCGCAGAGTCCGTTCAAAGTTACGGGCACTTGTGCCCCGGACAGGTACTCGGAGTGAAGATGTCCCTTCGGGGCCTGCGCGATCGGCATTCAGGACCCAAAGTGCAGACAGCGGAAAGATTTCCTTGTCATCGTGGAAATGGACCGCTGCGTGCTCAACGCGGTGCAGTCCGTGACCGGCTGCAGCCCAGGCCGAAGAACGCTAAGGCTCATGGATTACGGCAAAATGGCAACGACCTTTGTGGACCTGAAAACGGGGCGGTCCGTTCCCGGGAACGGGCAAAAGGCTACTCGCTGGACATCGATGACGTTTATGCTGCCCAGTGCGAAGCATACAAGGTCATGTCCGATGTAGAGCTGTTCGAAGTTACGAACGTCGAGGTTTTGCTGAGGGCCGAAGACATGCAGGACAGGCCGCTCAGGCGCATCCGCTGCGACATCTGCGGAGAACTGGTACAGGACATGCGCGGGATCTACCGTGGGAGACAGGTGCTGTGCAAGCCCTGCGCAAATGGTGGGTATTACTTCACGAAGTGATACCTGGAAATTGCGCGCAGGAAGAGGTCGTGGACGCGCGGGCTGTGGACGTCACTGGGTTTTAGAAGGGAAGGGGTCATTCATGTCAGAGAGCATTTACTTCATAGTCTTTCCTTATATATCCGTTGTCCTTGCCGTCGGTGTCGGTCTATATCGCTATTTCACGAACCGGTTCTCCTATTCGAGCATGTCCTCGCAGTTACTGGAAAACCGCGCGCTCTTCTGGGGATCGGTCTCATGGCATTACGGTATCGTGTTCATCCTCCTGGCACACGTGCAAGCAACCGTTTTTCCCCGTTCATGGGCCTCGCTGCACGCCAATCCATACAGTATGTTCGTTCTGGGTTTGATCGCACTGACTATGGGCGCATTCGCAACGATCGGGCTCATCATCCTCATTCTTCGCAGGATCATCGATCCGAAGGCGCGGGTCGTCACCACAGTCATGGACTGGATACTGCTCACGGACCTCCTGCTCCAGATCACCGCAGGCCTTTACATCTCGCTGTTCTACCGTTGGGGATCCCTGTGGTATGTATATACTGCCACGCCCTGGCTCGCTTCACTCGCGACCCTCTCGCCAAGGATAGACCTCATCACTCCCTTACCGTGGATTGTACAATTCCACATGGTGAATGCTTTCGTGGTTATCGGCCTTTTTCCCTTCACCCGGCTTGTGCATATTTTTACCGTGCCGCTTTCCTATTTGTGGAGACCGTATCAAGTGGCGATCTGGAACAATGATCGTGCGAGCATGAAAGATGAGATGAAAATCGAAACGAAAGGTAATAATCGTGAAGTGGGTTGAGGGTTGGTACATCTCATATGCATTACTCGGATTTGCCTCAGTCGGGCTGATGCTAATCTTATTGCCGCTTCTCGTTGGACGAACGAGCGGAGTCGTAAATAACCTCCATTATTTGCGGATATAATTTAAACTAAGAGTGGAGAAAAAAGCCGCCGTACAAGACAAAAACAGAAAATCCATCGCTTGGCGCCTTCTTACGTGGCGGGAGTGAAAAAAAGATGCAATTTATGTACACATTTATTGTGGGGGACATAGGTGCCCTTAATGCTGTTAATGTGTATGCGGTTGAATGCTGATACTGCATGCAAAGGGTCAGATTTAAGATGACGAGAGGTGAAAATGAAGATTGGGATGATAGGACTAGGGCGAATGGGCGCAAATATGGTAAGGCGATTCATGAAAGGGGGGTATCAGTGCGTCGCGTATGACCTGAACCCCGACGCCGTGCGGGCACTCGAACGCGAAGGCGCCGCAGGGGCCAAATCTATCGAAGAGTTCGTCTCCAGCCTTGTGAAGCCGCGGGTAGTCTGGTTGATGGTGCCAGCCGGCGTCGTAGATTCGATGATCAACACCATCATGCCACTTCTGGAGCACGACGACGTAGTGATCGACGGCGGCAACTCTTACTACCGAGATGACATTCGGCGGGCCGAAGAGCTGAAGAAACGGGGTATCCATTACGTGGACGTCGGAACGAGTGGCGGTGTCTGGGGATCGGAGAGAGGATATTGTTTGATGATCGGAGGAGAGAAGCAGACCGTAGAGAGTCTCGATCCGATATTTGCCACTTTGGCTCCCGGCCTCGGTGAAGCGCCACGCACGCCGGGCCGTGAAAATAACGTAGGCACAGCAGAGCGCGGATATCTCCACTGTGGCCCCAGTGGGGCTGGCCACTTCGTCAAAATGGTGCACAATGGGATCGAATACGGATTGATGGCTGCCTACGCCGAAGGTTTGAATATCCTCCGGCACGCCAATATCGGAAAGCAGGGCCGGGAAAAGGATGCTGAGACGACGCCGCTCCGCAATCCAGAATACTATCAATATGATTTGAATCTTACAGACATTACCGAACTGTGGCGGCGAGGCAGCGTTATTTCTTCATGGCTTCTCGACCTTAGTGCGATGGCGCTCCTGAATAGTCCCGAACTGAACGATTTCAAGGGTCGGGTGTCGGATTCGGGAGAGGGGCGTTGGACGATAATGGCTTCCATCGATGAGGGCGTTCCGGCTTACGTGCTCAGCGCTGCGCTTTATGAGCGTTTCAGTTCGCGGGGTGATGCTGACTTCTCCGACCGGCTGTTGTCCGCGATGCGGTATGAGTTCGGAGGACACGTGGAACGGGCTGCCAAAGGTTGATTATTTATCCGGGGAAGGGAAATTAACAGGGAAAAGCGATGACGCTTTGGCCTGGAAAGCCCATCATTCAATACCTGGGTATCTCTTCATCAACTTAGCGAGTGCAACAGGGAAATCAGGGAGGGAAGACAATGGTTAACGAAGAATTGACGGGCAAGGTGAAGGAATTAGCCACTCTGATTCGTTACTATATTCTTATCATGACCACAGAGGCCGGTTCAGGCCATCCAACCTCGTCACTCTCAGCCACAGAGTTGATGGCCTGCCTTTTTTTTGGCGGCATTTTCAGATTCGATGCAGACCATCCCAAATTCAACAATAATGACCGCTTAATATTTTCTAAGGGTCATGCATCCCCACTCCTCTATGCACTATGGGCTGCTGCCGGGAAGCTGACGGAAAAGGACCTGATGACCTACAGAAAATTTGGTAGTCCTCTGGAAGGACATCCGAGCATTGTCTTTCCCTATGTTGAAGCCGCAACAGGCTCTCTCGGGCAGGGTCTTTCCATCGGCGTGGGAATGGCTTTGAATGCAAAGTACCTAGATCAGCTCCCCTATAGGACCTATGTCCTCCTTGGGGACAGCGAAATGGCCGAAGGCTCCCAGTGGGAATCCATGCAGATTGCAGCCCATTACAAGTTAAACAACCTTGTCGGCATTCTCGATGTGAATCGGTTGGGGCAGCGTGGAGAAACAATGTACGGCTGGGACCTCGATGCTTACCAAAAAAGGATTTCCTCTTTCGGATGGAAAACGATGCTCTTCGACGGTCATTCCATCTCCGAAGTGCTCACTGCGTACGAAGAAGCACTTCACGCCGACGATCAGCCGGTAATGTTGATCGGGAAAACGATTAAAGGGAAAGGAGTCTCTTTCATTGAGAACAAAAATGGCTGGCATGGAAAAACCCTTACCAGAGAGGAATGTGACCGGGCGCTCAAGGAATTAGGAGAGATTGATAAATCAGTTCGAGGAAAAATATCCCTTCCAAAGGATCTGAAACAAAAAGAAAAGCCTGCCAAAAAGCCGTTTAAAAAAGTCGATTATCCGGTGGATAAGCCTGTTGCCACCCGGAAGGCCTATGGTAATGCACTGGTGAGAATTTATCCACAATTTCCCGATATGGTAAGCTTGGACGGTGAGGTGAGCAATTCAACCTATGCGGCGATATTCAAAGAGGCTTACCCGGAACGATTTTTTGAGATGTACATTGCCGAACAGAATATGATAGGAGCGGCACTAGGACTGTCTTGCCGGGGCAAAATTCCTTTCGTCTCCACGTTTGCATCATTTTTTTCACGGGCTTTCGATCAAATCAGGATGAGCCAGTACTCTGATCCGAACATCAAATTTGTCGGATCGCATGCAGGGGTGTCGATTGGGGAAGATGGGCCTTCTCAGATGGGTCTCGAAGACATTGCCATGTTCAGAACGATTTCAAATAGTGTTGTCTTCTATCCATCGGATGCGGTATCTGCTGAAAAGTTAATCGAAGAATCGGCAAAGCATTATGGCATTGTTTACATTCGTACCACAAGAAAAGAGACTCCTATCCTCTATAATCAGGAAGAGCAGTTTAAAGTTGGGGGAAGTAAAGTTTTAAGAAAGAGCGAGAAAGACAGTGTCACCGTTATCGCGGCAGGCATTACGCTTCACGAAGCACTGGATGCTTATGAGGTATTAAAAAAAGAAGGGGTTTACATCCGTGTTATCGATCTTTACAGCGTAAAACCGATTGATGAGACAACCCTGCGCGAGGCTGCAAGCGCTACTAAGTTGATCATCACTGTGGAAGATCATTATGCCGAAGGAGGGCTTGGAGAAGCCGTGAAAAGTGCCATGGTCTCTTATCCCATCCCTGTCTATTCTTTATCAGTCAAAAGGAAACCGAAAAGCGGCAAACCCCAGGAACTCCTCGACTATGAGGAAATCTCTTGGACGGCCATTATTAAAAAGGTGAAAGAGCTTCTCTAAGGTCAAAGGTTTCATCAAAAGATAGCGACGAAATATGGAGGTTGAAAATGACAGCTCCCAATTCGGACGCGTTTGTATTCTTCGGCGCGACCGGTGACCTGGCGTATAAGCAGATATTTCCTGCACTTCAGGCGATGATCCAGCACGGCCATCTCGACGTTCCTGTTATCGGTGTGTCGAAGTCAGGCTGGGATATCAAAAAATTTAAAGAACGCGCCAGGGATAGTCTCAAAAAGCACGGCGGTGTGAATGCAAAGGCGTTTGTAAAGCTCTGCTCGCTGTTGAAATATATTGACGGCGATTATCATGACGACGCGACTTATGAGATGTTGCGCAAGGCGCTCAGAAATACCAAGCGGCCCCTGCACTACTTGGCAATCCCGCCAAGTATGTTCGCCACCGTGGTCGAAGGACTCGCGAGGTCGCGCTGCGCGCAAAACGCCCGCGTCGTTGTCGAGAAGCCGTTCGGGCGCGACCTCGCTTCGGCCCGAGAGTTGAACAAAATCATCACGTCGGTATTCCCCGAATCGGCGATCTTCCGGATAGACCATTTCCTCGGGAAGGAGGCGATTATGAATATCCTTTATTTTCGCTTCGCCAATTCGTTCCTGGAGCCGATCTGGAACCGCAACTGCGTGGCCAGCGTCCAGATCACATTGTCCGAGGATTTCGGCGTGGAGGATCGCGGCGCGTTTTACGAAACTGCCGGCTGCCTGCGCGACGTCATTCAGAACCACCTTTTCCAGATCGTCGCGCTGCTTGCGATGGAACCGCCTGCCTATAGGGGCTATGAAGCCGTACAGAACGAGAAATGCAAGGTCTTTCAAGCCATGCGCCCTCTGAAGCCAGACGACCTGGTGCGCGGCCAGTATGCCGGCTACCGAAAGGAGCCGAGCGTGGCGAAGCGCTCCGACGTCGAGACTTTTTGCGCGCTGAGGCTTTTCATCGACTCGTGGCGCTGGGAGGGTGTACCGTGGTACTTGCGCTCCGGCAAGTTTCTGGCTGAAACGGCGGCCGAGGTCCTGGTGGAACTGAAGCCGCCGCCGCAGAGGTTGTTTGCCGACTCAGCGCCGACGACCGGGCGGGCTAACTATCTGCGCTTTCGGCTGTCTCCCAGCACCGCCATCGCTATCGCCGCTCGCGTCATGCGCGCAGGAAAGGAGTTTATCGGCGACCAGCGAGAGCTCTACTTGGTTGAAGAACAATCGGGAGAGGAAGCGCCTTATGAGCGGCTTTTAGGAGATGCCATGGCTGGCGACGGAGCGCTTTTTACCCGTGAAGACGCGGTTGAGGCCGCCTGGGCGGTGGTCGACCCGGTCCTTAAGACCCACCACCGGGCTCATCCCTATAAGCGGGGCAGCTGGGGACCGAAAGAGGCTGGTGCACTCATCGCGACAGATGGCGGCTGGCATAATCCAAAACCAGAGAAAGCGGCCGAATGAAATCACCTGGCACTGTTAAGCCCGACCAAGTGCAATAGGAGGAATCATGAAAGCGACGAAACAACTGCATGATCTCGGTCAGAGCCTTTGGCTCGATAACATTACCCGCGGACTTCTAACAAAGGGTACTCTTCGCCGTTATATCGATGAACTTTCGGTGACGGGACTTACCTCTAACCCCACGATCTATGACCATGCCGTTAAAAATACCGACTTCTACGACGAGGCCATCCGTCAAAAGGTGCGTGAGGGGAAGTCGGGGGAAGATCTATTTTTCGAACTTGCCTTGGAGGATCTGACCAAAGCTGCCGATCTCTTTCGGCCTATCTACGATGCAACTGATGGAGTTGACGGCTGGGTGTCCTTAGAGGTGTCACCGCTTCTTGCAAACGATAGGGCCAGCACGATTAAAGAAGCGATTGATCTTCACGGCAGAGCACAACGACCCAATCTCTTCATCAAAATTCCCGGCACCAGGGAAGGGGTTCCGGCAATTGAGGAGACGATCTTCAGGGGCGTGCCGATAAATGTTACGCTCTTGTTCTCACGGGAGCAGTACGTTGCCGCAGCCGAAGCATACATGCGTGGAATCGAGCGGAGGATCGCAACCGGTCTCAGTCCGAAAGTCAGCTCAGTGGCATCGCTTTTCGTCAGCCGCTGGGACAAAGCGGTCGCGGAAAAGGTGCCAAAGGAGCTTCAGAACCGTCTCGGCATCGCCATTGCCAAACGGACCTACAAGGCCTACCGGGACCTGCTTGCCTCGCGTCGGTGGCGGAAACTTGACGAAGCAGGAGCGCAGCCGCAGCGCCTCCTCTGGGCCAGCACCGGAACAAAAGACCCTAAGGCCTCAGATGTCTTTTACATCGAGGCTCTCGCGGCCCCGGACACCATCAACACGATCCCAACGGAGACATTGCTCGCCTTCTCCGATCACGGCAAAGTGGATAGCATGCTGCCGGTTGATGGCGGCGATGCTGAAGAGATGCTCGCAGGATTCACGCAGGCAGGTGTGGACAATGCGGCGCTCGCCGTTGAGCTCCAGCGCGAGGGAACCTTATCTTTCGACAAATCATGGAACGAGCTGCTCGCTTCCATCTCGTCAAAGTACGACGTCCCCGGAAAAAAGACAACCCAAACAGGAGAAAAACGATTATGACATCGAGCGTAACACCCAAGACGCACCCACTGAGGGAGCGGCCGTCATGGAAACGTCTTGAAGAGCATTATCAGGAGGTTCGCACTGTGCATCTGCGGTCCCTTTTCGCCCGCGATCCGCAACGCGGCGAGCGCCTTGTGGCGGAAGGCGCCGGAATGTATCTCGATTTTTCGAAGAATCGCATCACCGATGAGACGATCCAGCTGCTTGTCAAGCTTGCCGAGGAATGCGGCCTCCGAGAGAACATCGATGCCATGTTCCACGGCAAAAAAATCAATATCACGGAGAATCGAGCTGTTCTTCACATAGCATTGCGGGCGCCCAAGAGCGAACATATTATAGTCGATGGCATAGATGTTGTGCCAGAGGTACATGCTGTTCTCGACAGGATGGCCGCATTCTCAGATCAGGTTCGCAGCGGCCAGTGGCGTGGGTACAGTGGAAAGCCCATCAGGAACATTATTAACATTGGCATCGGAGGGTCCGATCTTGGGCCTGTCATGGCTTACGAGGCGCTCAAGCACTACAGCAAGCGGGATATGACCTTCCGTTTCATTTCGAACGTGGATGGGACGGATTTTGAGGAGGCTACGCGCGATCTCAACCAGGAGGAGACGCTGTTCATCATTTCTTCGAAGACCTTCACGACCCTCGAGACGATGACCAATGCCCATACCGCGCGCGCGTGGTCGCTGAAAGCGCTGCATTCCGAAAAGTCCGTAGCCCGACACTTCGTTGCCGTCTCGACGAACGTAGAAGAGGTAGCGAAGTTCGGCATCGACACGGAGAACATGTTCGGTTTCTGGGACTGGGTTGGCGGCCGCTACTCGATGGACTCCGCCATCGGCCTTTCGACCATGATTGCCGTCGGACCTGAGAATTTCCATGCGATGCTCGCCGGTTTCCATTCGATGGACGAGCACTTCCGCACTGCTCCGTTCGATAGGAACCTGCCGGCGCTCATGGGGCTCCTGTTGGTATGGTACAACAACTTCTTCGGCGCGCAGACAGTGGCCGTCTTGCCTTACGACCAGTACCTCAAACGCTTTCCCGCCTATCTTCAGCAGTTGACCATGGAGAGCAATGGAAAGCATGTTACGCTTGACGGCGTGCGTATAAATTACGAGGCCGGACCTATTTTCTGGGGCGAACCGGGCACCAACGGCCAGCATTCGTTCTACCAGCTTATCCACCAAGGGACCAAACTAATTCCCTGCGATTTTATCGGGTTCTGTAAGACATTGAACCCATTGGGCCGTCATCATGATCTGCTTATTGCAAACGTCTTCGCGCAGACAGAAGCATTGGCTTTCGGCAAGACAGAGGATGAAGTTAAGGCAGAGGGGATATCGGACTGGCTCGTACCGCACCGAACCTTTGAGGGTAACCGCCCATCGAACACGATCCTGGGCGAAGAGCTGACTCCGCAAACGCTCGGCAAGTTAGTGGCCCTTTATGAGCACAGTGTTTTCACTCAAGGGACGATCTGGCACATTGATTCATTCGACCAGTGGGGAGTCGAGCTGGGAAAGGTGCTTGCAACGCGGATCATTCCTGAACTGGAAAGCGGCAACGAGCCGCAGCTCAAGCACGACAGTTCAACCAACGCGCTCATTCGGCGCTACCGCCGGCTCAAGAAAGATCGCCTATGAACGTTGACCACGAGTTAGCACCGCCATCTTGCCAGGCCAACTCCGCCTTGATCTTAATTGCCACCAGTTGCCTGCCAACGAGCGTTGTCCATGTTGGGAGGGACCTATGATTGATCCGGCGACAGCATTCCCAGGAACGCGCAAACGCATCGGGATCGCCGCCGATCATGGAGGATTCGAATTAAAGGAGCAGTTGGCGAAAATATTGCGCGAGACCGGTTACGAAGCCGTTGACTTTGGCGCTCGCCAGCTAAAGCCGGACGACGACTATCCCGATTTTGTTGTGCCCCTGGCCCGAGCTATCGCGAGTGGGGAGGTCATTCGCGGTGTGGCCATTTGCGGCAGCGGCGTGGGGGCCTGCATAGTCGCCAATAAGGTGCCGGGCGTGCGGGCATGTTTGATTCATGAGACGTTTTCCGCCCGGCAAGGCGTGGAAGACGACGATATGAACATGATTTCTCTTGGCGGGCGCGTGGTCGGACTAAAATTCGCTTGGGACCTGGTTAAAACATTTCTCGATGCGCAATTCAGCGGAGCCGTGCGACATCGCCGACGTCTAGCCAAGATCGCGGGGTTGGAAAATGAGAAAATAGGAACCCGTCAATGAACGCCTGTGGCCACAAAATCCTCAGATGGCATCAAAGAAAAAGTTCTGGCTCGTTGACCAATCTAGCCGGGGTACAAAATCACGGGTCGGTGCCGTATCCATTTGGACGATTTTGTCAAAGTATAGCCCGCACTCGATACGGCCGTAAAAGCGACCTTGGAATCGCAACGATTACTGAAAGTAAAGTTTGCTAGCCTGGAAATGCAGCGAATGTGATGACAATATCAAAATAGTTTCTGAGGATATGACCATGAAAACCAGTCCATTGGCGGGCAAACTCGCAGAGCCATCGATACTGGCCAGCGTGCCCAAGCTTGTCACGGCCTACTACAATGAAGTGCCCGTTCTCGAGGTCGCTGGGTACCACGTCGTGTTTGGCACCTCAGGGCATCGCGGTTCTTCCTTCGAAAAAACTTTCAACGAGTGGCACATCCTTGACATCGATCAGGCCATTTGTCTGTACCGCAAACAGAATAAGATAGATGCCCCCCTCTTCCTCGAAATAGACACGCACGCGCTCTCCATCCCGGCATTTTCCAGCGCACTTGAGGTCCTGGCGGCCAACAAAATGGATGTCATGATAGCGGAAGGGGATGAATATACGCCGACCCAGGTAGTCTCCCACGCGATTCGCACTTACAATCATGGTCGCAGGACAGGACTTGCCGGCGGCATCGTGATCACCTCCTCGCATAACCCGCCCGACAACGGCGGCTTTAAATACAACCCTCCGAACGGCGGGCCCGCTGAACCTCAGGTTACGAGTTAGATCGAGGCGAAGGCGAATGAGTTAATGAAGGACAGTCTGACGGGTGTGAAAAGGATTCCTTTCGAGAAAGCGCTTCGCGCAGACACAACACACCGTTATGACTACCTCAATGCTTATGTAAACAATCTGGGTAATGTGATCGACATGGAGGCCATTCGCGACGCGAAGATTAGCATGGGCGTAGACTCGCTCGGCGGAGCCGGAGTTCACTACTGGGGACCCATTACCGAGCGTTACGGCTTGAATCTCACGGTCGTTAATAACACCATCGATCCGACGTTTCGTTTCATGACGACTGATTGGGACGGCAAGATCCGAATGGATCCCTCCTCACCCTATGCGATGCAGCGATTGATTGGCCTGAAGGACCGTTTCGACATCGCCTTCGCCAGCGACACCGATGTCGATAGGCACGGGATCGTCACCAGGAGTACGGGTCTGCTTCCGTCCAGCGCGGATGGGGCGCGACCCCGGTGAGATCTACCGTGAGTTCACCAGCAAATTCGGCGAGTCTGTCTAAGACCGGGTCGAGGCACCGTCCACTCCGGAGCAAAACCTGTTGTCGAAACTCTCACCCAAACAGGTTAAGCTCGCCGAACTGGCGGGCGAGAAGATCCAGTCTGTTCTCTCCCACGCGCCGGGCAAAGACGCTTCCATCGGCGGGTTGAAGGTACTAGCCGAAAGCGGATGGTTCGTGGCGCGTCCTTCAGGGACCGAGAGTATTTAAAAGATCTATGCAGAAAGCTTTCGAGGAATCGATCATCTGCGCCGTATCCTGGCGGAAGCGCAGACGATCGTCAACGATGCATTAGCCGCGGCGCCACAGCTGCAAAATAAAAAACATTTGGAGGGAAAACCATGAAAAAGCAAAAAGGGACAGCCACAAATTTAGAAACCTTGATGGACATGCTGGCAAACAAGGACGGCGTGATCCGACAGAAAGCACGGGAAGCGTTGGTAGCTTTGGGCAAGCCCGCCGTATCTTCCCTCACCCAAGCGTTGCAGAATTCCAAACTGGATCAAGTTCGCTGGGAAGCAGCCAAAGCGCTCGGAAGTATCAGCGATACCCGATCAATGCCATCGTTGGTGAAAGCACTCGAAGATGGCAACCCCGACGTGGCATGGGCGGCTGCAGACGCATTGAAAACTTTCCAAAAGGGCGCCTGGCCACCATTATTACAGGCGTTGATCAAAGGTGAGTCGGATTCCGTAGGATTGCGCAAGGGGGTGCACCGTGTTTTGGTGGGCCAGAAAGAGGATGGTTTCAACGATCTTCTTGCAAAACTCCTACAGGCTTTAGAATCCAGCTCCGCTCCGGAATCGTCGGCAGTTGCTGCCCATGAAATTCTTAAAAGAATGAAGGCAAATGCATGAACACTAATTCACGCGCCAGCAGCAGCCAGGGATTTCATTCAAACCAAAATTGAAGGAAAAACTATGAACAATAAAAAAAGAGTGAGCGGTCCGATCTACGCTTTATTCCCCGCCGAAGTCGAGGGATTCGATTCCCTTGCCGAGTTGGCGCTGGACATGTACTGGTATTGGAATCATTCTGCCGACGAACTATGGAAACAGCTTGATCCCGCACTGTGGGAACTCACCTATCTATTCGTTCCTCTATGTCGGATATTAAAAGTAAGTAGTTTTATGTGATATCTTTCTTGGTGTTAGTCGAAAGTGGGGCGAGTATAGGACAGGCTAGAAAGATTTTCAAGGAGCGTGAAAATTTCTAATCATTTTCAAATACAGTCAAAAGCAGTAAAACAGCATAAAAAGTATCCAGCAAAAATACGGCTTAACAGACGGTTAAAAAGAAACTAAAAAAAGGGATAAGGATTATGATTAATAAATGCTTTTCCCGTACTATTATTTATTTACTATTTATCATGGTTGCATTGATTCGCATAGTCGCTGCAGGAGATGAACCACCATTGAAGGCATCTGAACAATGGAGAAAAGATTTGGAACGACTGGTTATACTCTCCAGAATTGTTGCTGATAAACCTTCTTTGCTAAGTCAAAAGCCTTCAACTCAACAAATTCCTGACTTAGCGGCCGAACCCTTTTGTTGTTTATCGCCTGATTTGAGTGAATGCTTATTATCCCAAATATCTATTGTGCTCTTGCAAATAACAACAGATACTACAAATATATTCGGTGCAACACAAGGAGCAGCGGTTAAAATAACCTTTGGTAGGGCAACAGATGTATGGACTGAAAAAGACATTTCAAATAATTGGGATACCCTGCAGAAATGGACAAATGTATTGGGTCCAGCGGCCGTAGTTGTAGGCGCATTACTGATATCTCAGCATAGAGAAGGCAGTGCTTATCGTTTGGGAGAAGAGATTGTTGGAAGCGGCGCTGCATTGATAATAGTAGGTGATTTGGGTACGTTAGGCCAACTGTTTGGTGGCGTCAGTTCTAAACAGAGAGCAAAGGCTGCAATAAGAACGATTAATACATTGCAAGATATTGAAACGTCAAGGCAAACATACGAAGACTCGCAACTTATTTATGGTTTTTTAGATAATTATAGTAATAAATCTAAAAAGCTTTTAAATACAATATTATCTTTATCAAACGATGCTAAAGCCTTAAGTAGTGTAGCTCCTTCTCCCGATAAATCGAAGAGGATTGTGGAGCTATGTGATAAAACGAGAGAGGTAGTAAGTGACTTTAAAGAGACTGCCGGCTTTACAGAAGATTATGCAAATCAACTACTGATTCTTTATAAAAAATACCATGACGAAGTTTCTTCACCTGAAGATAAGTCAAAAATTGAGGATGCACTGCAAAGCGTGAATAATTTTAATGCTAAATATGATGAGGTAATTGTTCCTTATTTGCAAAGCGTACCTGAAGTAATTGAAGCAATGCAAAATATAAAGGCAGCTTTCATCGCAAACAGCATTGCTGATAAACATTACTTCTAACCGTTTTCTAACGTAATACTGTCAAAAGCAGTAAAACAGCATAAAAAGTATCCAGCTATAAAATCACTTAACAAAGCGTTTTCTGAATGTTATTTTACATTGTTTGACGATGATATGCGGATTTGATCAACTCACTGACTGAAGGTCAAAGAATACATTAACGAGGGGTTACGGAGAACATCCGTAGCCCTTTATTTTTTTCATGTTGTCGTGCGGAAAGTTGGGCGAGTCGTTCAGCGCATTCGTATTGTCGGGGCGCTAACGAATCTGGGGTATACGGTTAGTGATCAGACGGTGGGAAACATCTTAAAACGGCACGACCTGGCGTCCGCCCCGGAGCGGAAGAAGACGACAACTTGGAAAGGGGTTTATCCGCACCCATTGGGACTTACTTCCGGCAACTGATTATTTCACCGCGGAAGTGTGGACCGCTTGCGGCTTGACAACCTATTACATCCTCTTTTTCATCCGGCTCAGTACGAGAGAAACCCATGTGGCTGGTATATCACCACACCCAAATCAAGGCTGGATGACACAGATTGCCCGGAATATTACTGTGGATGGGGCTTTCTCGCTCCAGGACAATCGTTGATCCACGACCGGAATGGGAAGTTTTGCGTATCCTTTCAGAAGACACTTGAAGGAGGAGGAGTCAGAAGCATCACCCTTCCTCCCCGTAGCCCGAATTTAAATGCTTACGTGGAAAGATGGGTAAAATCGGTCAAGGAGGGGTGTTTGTCAAACGTAATTCTCTTCGAAGAAAGAGCTCTTCGGCGCGCGATAGCAGAGTATGTCGAGCACTACTATCAGGAGCGCAACCACCAGGGAAGAGGCAATGTATTGTTTTTCCTTCTCCACGATCGGGACAAAAGCACGATCATCCTATTCAATGTCGAGAGAGGCTCGGTGGGCTGCTTAAATATTACGACCAGAAGGCCGCATGAGTTTTTTACCATACGGGCACCTCTTGATAATAAAGCTAAAAAATGCTATTATTATTGCAATTGTTGAGAAAGGAGATAACTCATGAGAGTTAAAGACCTTCGCGAAATCTCTACCCTGAGCACACCTGAGAAGATCTTGTTGGTCGAAGATCTTTGGGACAACATCTCTTCGGACGAATCTTCCGTTATTGTGCCGGAGAGTCACAAGGGCGAACTGGATAAACGGTTCAAGCAGTATCAATCTGCGCCTGGCACCCTCCTGTCTCTTGATGACCTTAGAGCAAGAATAGAAAACAGAAAATGAAGTATAGTCTTAGTTTTCTGCCTGAAGTCGAGGATGATGTTATCAGCGGCTTTTCGTGGTATGAAGCGAAATCGCCGGGACTTGGCGAAGAGTTTCTTCGAATGTTTTATGCGTGCGCCAGTGATATTCCCCGTAACCCCTTCCTTTACCAAAAAATTCATAACGATTTCAGACGTTGTTTGCTCAGGCGCTTTCCTTACGCCATCTATTTCATAATTAACAACGATCATATTATCATAACTGGCCTATTCCACTGTGCGCGTGATCCCTGCGCTGTTGAATCAAAGATGCGGATTCGAAAAGAGTGAATCAAGAACAAATCGCTTACAACGATTGCTTCGCGGCGAGTGCAATATTGCTGGTATCGAAATTAGCACTATGTTTTAGGCAGAATTCACATTAGCGGATTATCAAGTTTCAGGATGAATTTTTGTAAAATTCACTGTTTAACAAGCTTTATTAGCACTATAGTTTTGTTTTATTTGGATTCATTGTTGCCCATACGGAATCAGGCGGATTTATGTCGGTCCAAGCGGACGGAATGCAGTGATAATCGCTCATTTTGTCATTGAAGCTTACCCGGTATTCTCCCCAGTTCAGCTTATGGACGATGAGGGTATATTCTCTATTTATCAGAGGATGTAAGGGATGGGTAATACGGATAGTTTGTTCTTATCGCTTGGATTAGGTACAGTAGAAAACCCATGAGAATGTTTATGCCGAAAGATGTGTAAGATCTGTCAAGGAAGAGTGCCTGTCAAACGTAATTCTCTTTGGAGAAAGAGCTCTTCGGCGCGCGATAGCAGAGTATATCGAGCACTACCATCAGGAGCGCAATCACCAGGGAAGAGGCAATGTATTGCTTTTCCCTTCTCCACGATCGGGACAAAAGCACGATTATCCTATTCAATGTCGAGAAAGGCTTGGTGGGCTACTTAAATATTACTACTAGAGGCCGCATGAGTTTTTTTACCATACGACGTTGTTTCCTACTGTGCTTTATTTTAAAAACAATAGGGAACCTTCGACCTGTGCTGTAGACAGGTTACGTGTTTCAGTAAATCAAACTCAGAAACGATGTCCCCGTTTTTCCATCCTCATTCAGACGGCGAAAACCCCTGTTAGGGACAATCTCCAATCTTCTTCCCCTTCATGTTCATTGCAGAATGGCTCTTGTTCGCATCTAACTGCATAGTCATGACAGACTCGTAGGAGTCCCCCGAAAACACGGTTTCGCCGCTGAACATGCCAGCATTCTTGCCAGTGCATTTCGTCTTCCAACTCACCTTGTTGCCGGACTTCTTGAAATCGATTATGGTACAGTTCTTGTCTCTGTTGATCATATTCTTTTGATCTTTGACTTCTTCTTTCGTGTAGCAGTGTTTGATTGTAGTCGGGGGCATCTCCATTGGCATGCCCGGCATTTCCATTTTAGTTGTAATCTCCCACATTCCCTCCCGGATGCCATCGGCAGCCAGAATCGTAGTAGGCAGAGAAACCAAGACGAAAACTGCAAACATATGTTTCAATTTCATAATTACTACCCTCCTTTTGTCTGTGATCAATTTTGATAGTTTACGGCTCCCCAGCCCTAACAAATGACCACATAAAGCAGTTGTGATTGCAATTCTCAGTTGTTTTCTATTATATCTAACCAGTTATCAGATAAAGAGGCAACTGCCTTGATAATCACGAATAAACGATACTCTGCCGGTAATTGATGTAAAGCCGGAGCAAATGCCGCAGGTGAAGCCCGTCGTATGATTTTTTTGTGTTATATCGTTGAAGTTCTAAAAATGGAATGCTTGCGACCGTTACAAAAACCGTTACAATTTTGGTTTTTGAGGGGAAAAGTCAAAAGTTAAGTATATGATAATTTATGTTAATATTGCAATTTTTAAGATTTTAAACAGCGGATTTGAAGTCCGGGACGGGCACCAGCTCCGTAACCTCTCCCTTGTTTATTGCGTATTGCCAAACTATTAAGTAAAAACTATCAGGACACCGAGAACATGAATAACTGCAACAGCAATGTGTACCGCACCTGGTGTCCTTCACAAGAAATTGCTCACGCGGCTGCTGTAAGCTGAAGTTAATCGTATGTTTCTGAGTGCTTTTAAAGCCAAGAATTTCCGATCTACATGATATTCATTCACAGCCTCCATGCACATATGTATTAACATAATTTCGTGTCCAAGAAAACCGGGGCCGCTATAAGCATAAGTCTGCTTGACCGGCTCAGAGTTTTTAACAGATAATTTATACACATTATACCATAATCGCCTATGCATAATTTATCGCTTTGTGTTCTCGGTTATGCTCCAGTTTTGCAGGGATACATAATGATACTTACTAAATTATTTCATTTTTGACGGCATCAACGCTTACATCACAATTATCACAATAGACAGATGTATTAGGAAATCTAGTAGACAAGTCATCATTACAATAATAAAACTATGCTAGAATAGAGCCATGGACGCCATAAAAGACATGGGAAAACAGCTTAAAAGCCCACAAGGCCGGCTAATTTTAGCAATCATACTTTTTAGCGTGGCCTTTTACGTTTGGCAGCAATATACGATTCCTTCCGGTCCTGAGCGATTCACGATCTCCTACAGCCAATTTATGGATCAGCTTAACGTTGCAAATATAAAATCTGTATCCATCCAGAAACTGCAGGTGAATGGCGAATTCATAAAGAAAACGGATCTCACCCCCACCGGCTTGACAAAACCTGTTGCGGTTCAGGAATTCGTGACTTACCTCCCGACCTTCCAGGGGCAAGACCTTTTGAAACAGCTAAGCGCGAAAAACGTTGCTATTAACATAGAACCACCGGAGGAGGGTTCGCCGATATGGGGTTTCGTACTGGGCATATTGCCTTGGGCTCTCATACTGGGGTTTTGGTTTTTCATGATGCGGCGCGCGCAGCAGATCCAGGGCGGAGCCGGCGGGCTTTTTACGTTTGGCCAGAGCAAAGCCAAACTTTATGACATCAAGCGTCCAAAAGTGACGTTTGAGGATGTTGCAGGGTTGGCCAATGTCAAGCAAGAGCTCAGGGAATCGATTGATTATCTGAAAGACCCGTCGAAGTATATAAAGATAGGCGCCAAGGTCCCCAAGGGCGTTTTGCTTATTGGTCCTCCGGGCACTGGGAAAACTCTTCTTGCCAGAGCCTCGGCGGGCGAAGCAGGGGTCCCGTTTTACAGCATCAGTGCCTCGGAGTTTATCGAGATGTTTGTAGGCGTCGGCGCTTCCCGGGTCCGGGATATGTTTAAAAAAGCCCGCGATACCCATCCGAGCATCATTTTCATCGACGAAATTGATTCCGTCGGACGCACGCGGGGTGCAGGGTTTGGGGGAGGACATGATGAGCGTGAGCAGACGTTAAACCAGCTTCTGAGTGAAATGGATGGGTTCAACCCGCACGAGGAGGTCATCGTCATGGCTGCGACAAACAGGCCTGACGTTCTGGACCCCGCGCTTCTGAGGCCTGGCAGGTTCGACAAACATATTGTGGTAGACCGTCCGGGATGGAAAGAGCGCAAAGCCATTCTCGAAGTCCACGTGAAGGGCAAGGTCCTTGACGCCGACGTCAACCTCGATACCATTGCCCGCGGAACGCCGGGCATGACCGGCGCGGATCTTGAGAACCTTGCGAACGAGGCGGCGCTCGTAGCGCTTAGGAAAAACGAAAGCATGATTCATATGAGAAACTTCGAGGAGGCTCGGGACAAAATTCTCATGGGCAGCGTGCGCGAGGAGACGATTACCGATGAGGAAAAGAAGATCACCGCATATCATGAAGCGGGGCACGCGCTCGTTGCTAGGAAATTGCCGGGTACGGACCCGATCTATAAGGTAAGCGTTATCCCAAGGGGCATGGCCATGGGCGTCACCCAACTCCTGCCGGAAGAGGATCGGCACTATTATCCCCGTACGTATTTAATGAACAAGCTGAGTGTCGCGCTCGGCGGCAGATGCGCCGAGAAGATTGTATTCAACGACGTGAGCAGTGGGGCCCAGAGCGATTTGAAGGAAGCAACATCGCTTGCAGAAAAGATGGTGGCCCAATGGGGCATGAGCGATAAAGTTGGACCAATGAACCTTGGCAGAGGGGAAGAGCACCCCTTCCTAGGACGGGAACTTGCGCAACCTAAGCGCTACAGCGATGAAATGGCCTGGATCATGGACCAGGAAATTCAGCGGCTGATTCACGAAGCCGAAAATAAGGCGATGGATATCCTCATGAAGAACAGGAATGTCCTCGAACCCCTTGCATTGGCACTCATGAAAGAAGAGGTCCTCGACAGAACGGAAATCGAAAACATTATAAAGGAAACGCAGGAAAAGTCTGCTTCGGGAAAACCGGGGTCTGACCTGCTGATCGGTTCAAGCTAACAGAAGTTCTGGCGTGGTTGCATACATTCAACGGATTGGGAGCGTTCAAAACACCCTGCTCACGAAATAAACAGAAACCTTTATTCCTCAGTGATAAATTGTCTGGATAGAAAAGCTCATGGGAATTAACTAGCTCAACCGAGACCTGGGTTTCACCAATTCAGAAACTATCCAAAAAAAACACTTAGAATTTAATATTTACAACTGGAAGAAGGGATGCGGATCAAGATGAGTTGGATAGAATCAAACTCTCAAAACAATATCGACCAGGCATGCTATCCGTGATTACCAGGCAGAAAAAAAAGGGTATTCGTAACGTAGTGTGGATTCCCTCTGGTTTAATGCCCTGTGCACATCGTGGCAAAATCGTAAAATAGTGTTGAAATTCACAAATTGACAATGTATACTCAAATCGTAATCTAGTGTGGGAGGCACTTATGTTAAAAACTAATATTCAAATCCCGATGATAAAAATCGAAGAGTTCTGCCTCAAATGGAAAATCAAGGAATTTTCTTTGTTCGGTTCGGTACTCACGGAAGATTTTCGTCCCGACAGCGACGTGGATGTGCTGGTGACGTTCGAGCGGGGTGGCAGTATTACGTTTGACAATCGCGTGGACATGCTGGACGAGCTGAAGGCAATATTTGGAAGAGAAGTTGACCTTGTCGAGAAAAAGGCCATCAGCAATCCTTTCCGCAGGCACTCGATCCTCACGACAAAGGAGGTCCTGTATGCGGCCTAATGAACGGGATGCCGCATATCTCCTGGACATGCTTCAGGCAGCAGAGAAGGTCCGCCGTTTTGTTAACGGGATAAAACAGGAGGAGTTTGCTGAAAACGGGGTGCTACGTGATGCCATCGAACGCAATATCGAGATCATCGGAGAGGCCGCTCGCAAAGTGACGGAGGCGTTTAAAAAGCATCATCCTGAAATTCCTTGGCGCAAGATAATTGCCCAGCGCAACGTGCTAGTTCACGAGTACGATAAGATTGGTGTGGATGAAATGTGGAGTGTGGTGACGTTTCATGTACCAAACCTGATAGAGAATCTTGCGCCGTTGATACCTCCCACGCCGCCGGAGGTCGAATCCTAATGCCTATCAATATTCTCAATCTAAACGCCTATGAGATCATAAATTTCAAAGAAACAGAGCATGATTATCATATATATGCGAGGACCAAGGTACCGTCAACCATATGCCCTCACTGCGGATCAAATAATGTCGTAGGGCATGGGTCCGATGACATCACTGTAAAAGATATGACGATACATGGCAAGCGAGTAGGCGTGTATATCGGCGTACGTAGGTATAAATGCCGGGGCTGCGGTAAAACCTTTACTGAAGCACTGCCTCATATAAATAGCAAAAGACTAATGACAGATCGACTTGTTCAATATGTCGGCGGCCAGGCACTTAGCCGTACTTTCACAAGCATAGCAGATGAGATTGGAGTCGCAGAAGGTACTATACGGAACATTTTTCGTGACTATGTGAACGAACTTGAAAAAACAGTCCGATTCGAGATACCACAGTGGATGGGTATCGATGAGATTCATATTATTAAGAAACCCAGAGCTGTCATCAGCAATATCGAGAACAACACAATCGTAAATATCTTACCTGATCGGAATAAAAAGACTGTCATCAAATATCTAAACGGTCTTGATGGTAAAGATCGTGTTCGATATGTCGCAATGGATATGTGGAAGCCCTATCGAGATGCTGTCAATACAGTATTCCCAGACGCTACCATAGTCATAGACAAGTTTCATGTTGTCAGAATGGCAAACGAGGCGGTTGAAAAAGTGCGTAAATCAATTCGGCAATCTCTCACGTCAGCCCAACGTCGAACACTCATGCACGATCGATTCGTCTTGTTGAAGAGACAAAAAGACTTGTCTGCAAAAGAAATACTTATACTAGCGACATGGTTCGCCAATTATCAGGATATTAAAGAGGTTTACGAGGTTAAAGAGCAATTCTTCAATATATGGGATGCAAAAGACAAAAACGAAGCGCTTGGCTTATATAACGGATGGCAGCAGAGCATACCTCAAAATCTTCTCGAAGCCTACCATCCATTAATTACTGCAACAGAAAACTGGCAGGAGGAAATTTTTGCGTACTTTGATCATAAAATCACGAACGCTTATACCGAGTCTCTCAACAATTTAATAAGGGTCATGAATCGATTGGGCCGTGGTTATTCCTTTGACGCCCTTAGAGCAAAAATTCTCTTCACAGAATCTATGCACAAGATTAAAAGATCTGCGTTTAAAAAATGGCCAGCAGATAACTTAATGTGTTTCCGGACGGAATCCACATTGGACAATCAGCCGGAAATTAATTACGGGGTGGATATATCCACACTAACAGAACTGATTGAGTCCGGAGCCTTTTGACCTCCCACCCACACCAAATTACGAATACCCAAAAAAAATAGGACACAGCAATGATTCACCGGAAATTGTGGGTCTACTCTCTTTAAATACAGAACAATTAAAGATAGATAATTTAATAAACATCCACAGCTGCATTGGAGAAAGGCTAACAATTATTGACTATACAAAGGAGGGATTACTTGCTTTTGACTTTATTCTACAATGTGGAAGCCCATGCTGAAACCGGAAAAACGGTTTTTCACGGGTACATCGGCTGCTTTATGACGCTTATTTTAAGGCCTTATCACTATGTCTTCGCTCTATATTTTTTGGTTTTGGAGGAGAGTCTGTTGCCATTGATCGCATAGGATCAATCCCCACACGTATCCATTTGCCACGCCGTCGAAAGGCTGCGAAAGGGTAAGTCGCTACAAGTTCATCAAAACGAGCAGCCTCTATAAAACCATGACTTTGGTTTTCGAAAATGACATGGATTAACATAGAAAGCCCTCCTTTTTTAGAAAAATAAAATCCTTCAAGGCCAAATGTGAATATTAACACAAAACATCTTTCATACTAAATACGTAGGCGGTACGATATCACTTATAAATATAAGTATAATAACATCTCTGCTTTTTGTCAAACCCGGCACCGGAAATCGTGCTCGACGCTCATCAGCAGAATCTGTGGTTGAAAAAAACATTTAAGGAAAAGTCTTGTATTTCGGGCATAGCCATTATGCTGATTAAAAGTTGTATTACGCCACGTTTGCCATGGCAATCTACATTTCACCGTCGCATACAATTTAGATGACAAACCTGACGGTGACATAGATCACACAATTCTACAGTGATGAGATCTGGTAGCCGTCCGAAATAATAAACAAATACTGATTCGTTATTTAAAAAAACATCCACGGAATTTGCCGAGGAGTCCAAGGTGTTTGACTCCCCTCAATCTACAACCTTCAAGCACCTCAACATGGTTTTAGATATAACGATCGAACATGACAGTATGATACAACTTTAGCTCCTTACCATGGATTAATAGTTCCAATTTAGATTCTGAATATAGTAAGTCGCCTATAAAGTAAAAAACCACCTGTCAACTTGAATGCGATATAGAATCTTATTTTCCCAAAGATTTGAAAGTCTTCATTTCGTTCAGCACGCAGCTTTGAAATCGCTTTTCAACAGTCTGCTATATCCCATTAGACTTCAAAACAGCAATTCCTGCAGTTAGTAGTGCAAGCCAGAGGATAAAATCGAATATCATTGCCTCTGAGTCGAGCCTGTTATTTTGACTGACCACGGCCTGCCGCAGCGGAGCCGATGACCTGACTGTAAGGATTGTGGACGCTGTAAAAATACCTCCGAATATGATCAGCAGCAGGATCGGCAGAAAGGACGATTTTTGTCCAGCCGCAAGGACTGGAATCAGCCACTCATCCACACCTAACGCTAGCACCACGAGCGCGACAAAAAAACCAATAAATGTCATGCCCTCCTTGTTCTGCGGGATATGCGCTGAAATAAGCGCAGTGAAAACCATAGAAATTGTGAGAGCAAACAGTAAATACAAAAGTATCATTAAACTCACCTCGATTCAATAACTGGCAGGCTAACGTACCTTCATTCTGCCATTTCAAGAATCACGTTGACCATCCCTGTTTATATTTTAGCACTAGTTGTGCGCGTTATTTCGTTTGTCCTGAGTCAACAGATTATAAAGAGAGAGTCTACATGCGAGAATATATATAATTTACTGAACTTTTCGTGTCAAAAGTTTAACTGCCTCGTCCAGGTCGCGGTGCGCTCCGATGAGCACCACAATGTCGCCGGGCTGGAGCATGATATTCGGTTCCGGGTTCGTAGTTGCTTCCCCGTCCCGAGCTATAGCGATAACCGTGGCCCCCGAAATTTTTCGAATGTCCAGATCGCGAAGAGTCTTCCCTACTGCAAGAGAGTCTGATTCAATCTGAATGTGGTCTACCGTTGCACCGGCAAGAAGAGTGGCTACATGGCCAAGATGCTCCTGGTCCAGCGAAAGTCCGCGCAGCATCTTGTAGCCGCCGAACCTAATGAGCTGGATCTGGTTTGCGATGATATTGCTTGGAACATGATACTCGTGCAGCACCCGTGAAAATATTTCGATGGACGTTTCAAACTCCTCAGGGATAACCTGGTTTGCGCCGAGACGTATTAGCTCATCCACTTCAGCGGCATAGCGGGTCCTGATCAGGATGAAGATCGCAGGGTTGAGTAGGCGCGCTAAGCGAATAGACATCCGTGTCGCTGCATGGTCCGAGATCGCAAAGACGATGACTTTGGCGCAGTCTACTCCCGCCCGCTTCAGCACGTCCTGTCGCGTGATATCGCCGTAGATGATAGGTTCTCCTTCCTCACGTGCTTTGCGAATTGTGTCCGCGTTGACTTCAAGAACCACATAGGGGATATGAGTCGCTCTGAGTGTTTTTGAGAGGTTTCTTCCATTCAGCCCGTATCCCGCAATAACCGTGTGGCCGTTAAGGCCGCAAATGTTGACGTCGTCCCGGTCATCGTCGGCCAGTCCAGTCCATCGTGTCGTGATCCATGGCGCGACCTGGATAAGGAAAGGAGACGCGAGCATGCTCAGGATCGATGTATTGACAAACATTTGAAAAACATTCGCGTCTATCAGGCCCTGGTTATGGCCCTGCTGGGCGAGGAGAAAGGAAAATTCCCCGATCTGTGCAAGGCCTAATCCCGCGAGCAGTGAGCTCCTAAGTGGATATCGCAGCAGTGCCGCTGTGGCGGCTACCAGCCCTGTTTTCATGACGATCAAGAGGAGTGCCATCGTGACGAGTATCAACCAGTGAACGCGGAAGTAGGCGGTGTGCAACAACATGCCGACAGAGATGAAAAAAATGCTGGCAAAATAATCCCGAAAAGGTGTGATCTCAGAGACAATGTGGTGGCTGTACTCCGATTCGGAAATGATGATTCCGGCGAGAAAAGCGCCGAGGGCCAGAGACAGACCTAGACTGTAGGTGACCCAGGCCGTGCCTAGACAGAGCAGCACCACGAGCAGAAAAAACATCTCACGGTTCCTGAGTCGGATGACCTGGTGAAGAAGGTACGGCACCACCTCACGGGCAGCTAAATAAACGCCGATAAGCCCCAAGATGGCCTTCCCCAGAGAAATAAAAACCGAAAGGGGCGTAACGACGCCTGCTGCGCTCGCCTGGCTAAGCACCGGGAGCATGAGCATCATAGGTACGACGGCGATATCCTGGAACAGAAGGATACCGGTGCCCAGCTTGCCGTGGGCCGTATCAAGTTCGGAGCGATCTGAATACATCTTGAGCACAATGGCCGTGCTGCTCAACGATGCAAGGAATCCGAAGAAGATTGCCTGGGGCAAAGGATAACGTAGCGTTGTAGCTATGCCGGCGACTACCGCGATCGTAAGCAACACCTGCGTCGTGCCTCCAATAAAAAACTGGCGGCTCGATTTCAGGATGTCCTCGATGGAAAACTCCAGTCCCACGGCAAAAAGGAGCAAAACAACGCCGATGTCGGCAAGACGCTGGACAACCCGCATCTCGGTGATCACAGAAGCGCCGTAAGGCCCGATCAGCACACCTGTAATCAGGAATCCTACAAGGGCCGGCAATTTTGCCCGGTGAAATAGGTAGGTGATCGGAAGTGATACGGCAAGCAGAATGATCAGTTCGCGCAATACGGTGATTTCATGGTCCTGCATGGGTGATATGATACCATACTTTTGTTAACATGGCATTACCGAATCCGGGCAATCTGGAACCAAACATCGAAAAATCGCCGATCGACGGCTGCTTTCCTTTATATTTATGCCAATACTGTGCTGCAAATGCCGTCGAAATATCCAAGGGATTAGCGAGTTATGCAGGTGAGAGGTATCGTAAAGAAATGGCATAAACATATCTAGTTCGACAAAGACGAAGGAATATCCCAATGTTTCTTTTCCATGAGGGTAAATTTTGCTTTCACTTCACGGATCAAGGCGGGAGACACGGTGGCCGATGTATGCGCGACGCTGGTGTGGTTGCTTCACTGCTCACAGCGCAGTTCCTTTTTATGATACATGTTTGGTTATGCGACGAAAGAAAGTTACAAGATGTTTATGAAGGCTGAATATCGTTAAGGCTGAAAAGGCAAAGTCTACCTCGCTTATTTATTCACAGAGAGGCGCTGGTACTAAAATGTAAACATTCAATCCATGATATAGAGAGCAGCGGTTAATTTCGACGTTCTCGCCAGTGCTATGTCTATTGTTCCGTTCGGAGCATCGAATCGATATTATAACGAATATAGCACAAGTGTGAAGATACATTCTTCTGCAGACGGGTTTACGTTTCGTCAATAAAATATTTCAACTCTGTTCTTGCCCCGGCGTTTTGCCTGGTAAAGGGCATCATCAACTCTTTTAATGAAACTATCAAAGTCGTCGCCCCGCAGTAATTGAGTCAAACCGAGGCTGATTGTCATAGTGCATGACCCCTCAAAGGATGAGGAGGCAATAAGATTCCTGATTTTATCGGCCAGTTCTCGCGCATTAGCCGATGCTGTTTCAGGAACAACGATCATGAATTCTTCGCCTCCCCATCTGCCCACCGCATCAGATACCCGGATGTTATTTTTTAGAATATCAGCCACGCCCTTCAGTACCTTATCGCCCACCTGATGACCATAGGTATCGTTGATATGTTTAAAGTCGTCAAAATCCAGCATGATTAGAGAGAGCGGGCTGTTGTACCGTTTAGTACGTTCAATCTCCGATTGTATGATTTCCTCCAGTTTTCTCCTATTGTATATCTGTGTCAGCTTATCGATGGTCGCTGCCACAATGAGTTCCTGTTCCAGTTTCTTGCGTGTTTCGATTTCATGGGCCAGCTGCTTGTTCAATTTGGTATAACGGTGTAGCGCAAAGTAGGCAGCTCCGCCGGAAATAGCGGTACTGAACAAAATAGTTAGCAGGAGTGACTCCGTGGCATTGATAAAATTATGAACGATTATTTTCAAAATTTCGAGTGTCGTCATGCCAAGTAGCGTAAAAAGAACAACGGCGACAAGATAGCGTGGTACGAGATTATTCGTATCTTTTGGTTGCTCCTCTTTGTGCCGAGCTTGAACTGTATTATTTGTCATGGCTTCAGTTTCAGACCCGCTGATAAAATAAAGAACCCTGCAGGGTTCAGATAACTTCAGCAGAACGATTTAGGACATACGGTATAATGAATTATAGTATGAAGCATTCATGAAAAAATATCAAGGCTGTTAGAAATAAATCACCGGAATGCCGAGGGAGGGGGCTTGATCTCTGTTGAGGACCCATGCCATGCGGCAATTTTAGACCGGTTCAAGATAACGACCAGAAAGACGACGCCGCAAATAAGCCCACCTAGGGCAAAAGTGCGCGGCGCATTGATCCAATGGGCGACAGATCCGGCAAATATGCTGCCGAAAGGCGTGAGCCCTCCGAAAGCCAGGGTGTAGACGCTCATCACTCTTCCGCGAAGTCGATCTTCTGTGTTCAACTGGACAGTGGTGTTTGCCATGCCGAAAAAAGTAACCATAGCCCATCCCGAGAGCGAGAGAAGCAGGGCCGACAAAACGAAAGATTTCTGAAAACCTATTAGTATTAGGAAAAGAGAGAGGCCCATGCCGCCACCGAGCAGCATAAAGGGTTGAGGTCCGGATTGGCTCAATGCAGCAAGAGATACAGCACCGATCAACGCGCCACATCCGAAGGAAGACATAAGGAATCCGAACCCTGCCGCATCGCGATGCAGTTCCTGCCTGGCGAAAACAGGAACCAGCACATTGAAATTAGTGCCAAAAATACTGACAACGGCCACAAGAAATATGGTGACAAGAACGACAGGCGCGTTCCTGATGTACGTTACGGCCTCTCTAATATCTTTAATAACATGATAGGATATATGAATTTCGCTGGCGGCTTCGTCAAACTGCATGAGAAGAAGGCTCCAAAGCACGGCCAAAAAGCTGAGGCCGTTCACGAAAAAACAGAAAGCGGTGCCGGCCGCTCCGATAATCAAACCGGCAACAGCCGGCCCAACGGCACGGGCAGCATTGAATATGGATGAATTGAGAGCAATGGCGTTCATAAGGTCTTTTTTGCCGACCATTTCGATAATGAACGCTTGGCGGGCCGGCATGTCGATAGTATTGACGATGCCGAGAAGCGTGGCAAGGATGAGGATGTGCCAGTAACGGACCGTGCCGGTCCAGTCGAGGACAGCAAGAATGAAAGCAAGCAACATCATAACTGTTTGGGTCCCGATGATGATCCTCCGCTTAGGGATATAATCGATGAAGGGCCCCGTGAGAAAGGAGAGGAACAGTATGGGCAGAAATTGAAGAGCCGACACCACCCCAAGTTTGAAGGAGGAATGGGTCAGTTCTAGCACGAGCCACGCCTGGCCCAAATTCTGCATCCATGTCCCAATGAGGGACACGAGCTGACCCCACCAGAACAAGCGGAAATTTCGGTGACGGAGAGCGCTGAAGAGTGTTTTGAGTATCGAAATGTTCCGCATGATGCCGATTAATGTCCTTTAGGCACAGTATAGCACGGGTGAAAAATTCTTGGAAATTCGATGGAGGGAAAAACGGGGCGATGGGGTCGTGCACCGGCGCTGCGTCCTCGAGAAGGGAACGTCGCCGGTGCTTGCTGTTAGTCCTTTTTCTTAGATGCAAACATGTAGTCGATGTAACCCATGACCTGAATCCTTCCTTCTTCGGGAACTTGTCGCAGTTTTCTTATTATCTGTATTTCTTCAGTGCTCATAATCCTCGTGAGATAATTGCATTGCTCTTCAGAAAGCGGATATTTGCGTTTCTCCCGCCTGATTTTCTTCTCTGACGGAGCAAGAAAAAACCCCTTTACCTCGAAGGGAACTTTTTCCTTATGGGCTGTCAGGATCAGGACCGTTTTATCGATGCCGAGCTTGTTCGCGATAGTAATGAGGGTTGTGTCCTTCGGGATGTGGCCTTTGTTCATCGTGACCCGCAGGAGTTCTGGGCTGAGCCCGAGGGCCTTCGATGCGTCCTTTAGATTGTGATAACCTTTGCTTTCGAGTGCCTGCCTGATAATATCGGATAATTTCATGACAACGCCTTTCTGCGGCATCTGGATGGAAAGTGCCGCTTTGTTCATAGTGTTGCGGAATCCGATTGTAACAAAATGATCGTCAGCCTCTCAATACTCTTTTGTCTCCGACCCGCTGGGTGAGTTTCAGGGAATCAAAATATTCCATGAGAGGCACGGCAAATTTGCGGGAAGTTCTGGCAAGATCGCGGAATTCGGCCATGGTGATCTCTTTCTTATCTATGAGATACTTTTTGAGGTCATCCTTTACCATCTCGACAACCTCTTTGTCGAGATGGAGGGAATCATTGATTCTGACCGTGCGGCCTTCGTCGGAAAGGAGTTTCAACAGATCCCTGGCGTCCTTCTCGCTGATCTCGAAGAGCGCCGGAAGATCTTCGCGGACTGGGGGTTGGGTGCCACCTTTTCTGATCGCCTCTACGATCTTGTTTTTCACTTCATTCTGAACCGCGCCGCGGGCAGCCTTGAATCCCGGAGTCTTGAGCTTCGGACCTTCCTGATCGATCAGTCTTTTTCTAATCAGGCTGTCGATTGCCATGGCTAGGACCTTGGATGAAAGCCGCATCCTGAGCATGCTTTTGAGTTCTTCCTTGTCAATCCCCGGCTTAAGCGGATTGTCGTTATGATACCGGTTTGTGAGGTTTAGAATTTTCTCTTCGAGAGTCGAAATCTGCGATCCATGAACATAGAGATTATCGACCCGAAGCAGGACCTTTTTCTGGGCCAAGGTGGAGAGTCCCGTGAGAACTTCCTGTTTGTCGACGGCTAAAGTTCCTATGGCTTCGGCCTCCGTCATGCCGGCAAGACCTTTTCCGGAAACAAAGATCTCGAGTTTATCCTCGAGGTTTCCTTTTTCTAGTATCCCGAGATTCCCGAGCGTCTGTTTCATGGTCGCTTGTTTATGCCTTCGCGTATAAGGGGTTAGAACCATGCCTCCACCTAGGGTTTCCATGGGCGAATAGAAACGCAGGATATATCGGTCTCCATGCTGGAGAATCACCGACTGTTCGATACGGAGTTGAACATAGGCCTCGCCGCCCGGTGAGAGTTCGTTTATCCCGAGAAGGGTAATTCTGCCCATGGCCTCTTGGGTCGTATTGTAAAAGCGGATTCGTGCTCCGGTCTTGAGCCTCCGCGAGGCCTGCTTGAGCAAATCGAGTTTCGCATCGAGCGTTTTCGTCGGGGTGAAAAATCCTGCGCTCACGATAGTATCGCCGCGGGAAATCTGGTTTTTGTCGACGCCTTGGAGATTGACGGCCGTACGCTGGCCCGCGACGGAGCGCTGAACTGCCAGGTTATGAGACTGAATGCCTCGGACCTTAGTCTTGATGCCCCGGGGCAGAATGTCCACTTCCTGATTCGTGCTGATCGTGCCTGAGAGCAGGGTACCGGTGACGATAGTGCCGAACCCTTTCATGGTGAAGACGCGATCAATTGGGAGGCGCAGGATTCCGTTCGGCGATTTCGGGGTGACATCCGCAGCCAGTTTGGCGAGTTCCTGCACGAGAAGAGAAAGATTTTCCCCGGTCTTAGATGAGACCGGTATAAGAGGGGAGTTCTTAAGAAAGGTGTCTTTGACATATTGGCGCACTTCATCCGTGACCAGGGCAAGCCAGTCTTTTTCTACCAGGTCTGTTTTCGTAAGGGCGATCAAGCCCTTCTTGACATGCAACAGGTCGCAAATGGCAAGGTGTTCGCGCGTCTGGGGCATGATGCCCTCGTCGGCGGCGATCACGAGCATGACGATGTCGATTCCGCCAATACCAGCGAGCATGTTTTTAATCAGACCTTCGTGTCCGGGTACATCAACGATGCCGAGGCGGCTGCCGCCGGGAAGATCAAGGGATGCAAAGCCCAGATCAAGAGTGATGCCGCGCTCTTTCTCTTCTTTAAGACGGTCCGGGTCAATGCCGGTAAGAGCTTTTACTAGGCTGGATTTCCCGTGGTCAATATGTCCGGCAGTGCCGAGAATGATGTATTTCATGGGGCAGAAGACGGCTAACATTAAGCGATAAACAGGCGACGGCATGAAGATAGGAATAAACGCAGGATATATTCCTGCCTAACGTCTACAGCATGCTGTCCCCTTGAGGGTTGCTCCCATTGCTTCCACGATTTTTCCGATTTCCTCATCGTTCAGTGTCCGGGGGTCGAAAACGACCATGCCTTCCTTGATCCGTGTGATGACATGCGGCTGACCAAGACGGAGGCTCGATTCAATCTGGTTCGCGCTCAACCGTTCATGTCGTATGCAGACGGTTTTCGTCGGGAAGTTCCCGGTCGGCAGCGCGCCGCCACCGCTCTGGGAACGGTCATCCTGGACTGAGATCGACAGCCCCTCGTCGCGGATATTTTGAAAGCCCTTTTTCAGTAGATAGGCCTTGCGTTCAATTTCACTCAGAGGCTGGGTAAGCATCCAGAGCGTTGGAATTTCCCGCACCGCCTTTTCCTTGTCCAAGTACTGGCCCAGTGTGGCGTCAAGCGCGGCAAGGGTGAGTTTGTCGATCCGGAGAGCGCGACCGAGGGGGTTGGACCTGATAGGGTCCAGATAGGATTTTTTGCCTAGGATTAGGCCTGCCTGGGGACCACCGAGCAGTTTGTCGCCGCTGAAGGTGATCACGTCGACGCCGGAATCTACAGCCTGCTGCACGGTGGGTTCGCTACCCGTGCCATAGGTTGAAAGGTCGATGAAACTGCCGCTACCCAAGTCCCACATGACAGGAATATTATGTTTTTTACCGAGTCGGGAAAGCTCTTCAGAAGGAACTTCCTTAGTGAAACCGACAATTTTGTAGTTGCTTGTATGGACCTTCAGGATCAGACCCGTCTGGCTGCTGAGAGCATTTTCGTAGTCTTTCAGGTGGGTCTTGTTCGTGGTCCCGACTTCACGAAGGATGGCTCCACTCCGCTCCATCACATCGGGCACGCGGAAGGAGCCTCCGATCTCAACTAGCTCACCCCGGGACACGATAACCTCCCTCCCCCGGGCAAGCGTATTGAGACAAAGAAGGACGGCTGCTGCGTTGTTGTTTACGGCCGTCGCAGCTTCAACGCTTGTGAGGCGTGTGAGCATTTTTTCAACATGAACGTAGCGCTTTCCCCGCTCGCCGGCAACGATGTCATATTCGAGATTCGAGTAGCCCCGGCTTATCTCGGTGATTCTTCGGAGCGCTTTTTCCGAAAGAATGGAGCGTCCGAGGTTCGTATGGACGATAACGCCGGTGGCATTGATAACGGGCCTGAGGCTTGGCTCGGACAATTCCCGGAGAATGACTTCGGTATCATCGAGGATGGCGGTGAGGGTAAGGTCATTGCGATTGGCGTCTTTACCCACCGCCTGAAGGATTGACTTACGCCGTGTATCGACGGCGGTCCTGATGGCCTCGAGCACCAAGATCCTCGGGTACGTTTCAAGCCACGCAAGCGTCCTGTTTTCCTTCAAAATATCGTCGATCGAGGGCAAATGCCTGAGCAACTCATTCATAAAGATTAACATATCATAGCGGCGCGGAAATTTCAACAACCCATTCCCCTTGTTTCATTGTCTTTTTTGCCCTTTACATCGGCTGGAGAATAATCCACTTGAGGTGCCTATAAACAGACAAAAATTATTGAAAGGAATTGCAGTCGCTGGCATGACGCTTGCGAAAGAAGAGCTGTTCGTTCCTATTGCTGATGCGATAGGGGTCCCCCCGGTTAACCTCGCGCACATCACGGACCTCAATCTTGATGTTGACGGGAAAAGCATCAGGCTATACCGAAAGAAAGAACATGCCGATCAACATCGAATCGCTTCGAATTTATTCCCCGCTTTCAAGCGAGAAATCGACTCTCTTGCGGATCGTATCCACGCGGTCGACGCGCACCCGGACGGCATTGCCGATCTGGTAGGAGCACTTTTTTCGTTCACCGCGCAAGCAGTGCAGCTTCTCAATGTAATGGTAATAATCGCCAGTCAGCGTCGATACATGGACCAGTCCCTCCACGAACAGATCGCGCAACTGCACGAAGAAACCAAATTGAGTCACGCCAGTAATGATGCCGTCGTACACTTCGCCCAGTTTGTCCTCCATGAAGCGGAGTTTCAGCATAGTGATCACGTCACGCTCTGCTTCCATTGCTTTGCGTTCGCGCTGCGAACAGTGCGTTGCGGCCTCGGCCAGTGTTGAAGCGAGGTGATCGACATACTTTTTATCATTTAGTATGCCTTTTATATCCGCCTTCAGGATCCGGTGCACGATTAGATCTGGGTAACGTCGAATTGGGGAGGTGAAGTGGGTGTAGGTTTCGGACGCGAGGCCGAAATGACCGGCGTTCTCAGAAGAATAGCGCGCTTGTTTCATTGTGCGAAGGAGAACAGTATTGATCAATGTTTCTTCGGTGGTGCCTTTGGCCCGGGCTAGTGCTTTCTGGAGATGAATCGGCTTGATTTTTTTGCCTGTGGGAAGCGAAATGCCGAGTGTGGTGAGAAATTCTACGAGGTCTGCCATCTTATCTTCGTCTGGTTCTTCATGGATTCGGTAGATGAACGGTGCTTTCCTGTTTTCAATATGAGTCGCCACGGTTTCGTTTGCGGCGAGCATGAATTCCTCAATGATCTGGTGAGCCATGTTGCGCTCTGCCCTGATGATGTCGGTCATCCGGCCCTGGAGGTCGAGGATGATTTCTGGCTCTGGAAGGTCGAAGTCGATGCTTCCCCGCTTCGCCCGCTTGGCGCGTAGGATTTCCATCAGCTCCGCCATGAGTTCGAACTCTGGGAGCAGGTTAGTGTACCGATTTCGTTGCGCCTGATCATGGTCCACGAGAACTTCACGAACAGCAGTGTAAGTCATCCGCTCGTTGCTGTTGATGACGCTTTCGTAGATATCGTGCCGCATGACAGAACCGGTGGGAGAAATGTCCATCTCGCAGGTAAGTGTGAGCCGGTCGACATTCGGATTCAGACTACAGATGCCGTTTGAGAGCTGCATGGGGAGCATGGGGATGACGCGATCGGGCAGATATACACTCGTCCCGCGCTGGTACGCCTCGTCGTCGAGCAGCGTCCCTTCTTTGACATACTGAGACACGTCGGCGATATGGACATGGAGCCGGTAGCCTGAATTGATCTTTTCGATCGAGACAGCGTCGTCGAAATCGCGCGCTTTTTCGCCATCGATTGTAACTGTGGGCAAGGCTCTCAGATCGCGTCTGCCGCGGCGCATGAAGGGTGACACCTGCTGAGGAATCGATTCAGCTGCACTCACCGCAGCAGGGGAGAACTGGACAGGAAGTTCGTATTGCTCGACAATTAGCTCGGAATCGATGCTCGGCTGGCCGGGTTTGCCGATGACCTTGATAATTCTGCCTTCTGGCGGCCTGCCGTGCAGAGGATAGGCTGTAATCGCGGCAGAGACAATGTCGCCAGGCTGCGCTGTCCCCGCATCCTCCTTGCTGACGACCAGGGCGTGGGTCAATTTTACATCAAAGGGCGTCACAAAGCCATATCCGCCGGTTTTCGTCCCAGAGACATCGTATGTTCCGACCACCCTGGTGCGTGCACGCTCAAGAATGCGGATGATCACGCCCTCCCTTTTGCCGGAAGTTTTCTTTTTGCCTGACGGCGGTGTTACCCGAACTACAACTGTATCACCATCCATAGCATCGATACGGCTTCGCGCGGATATGTAGATATCAGTCTTCCCTTTCTTTCCCGGCATGACGAACCCGTAGCCTTGGGTATGGGCTTGGAATACTCCGGTTTCGAGGTCCATCTTCTCCGGCAGACCGTACCTGTTTCCGCGAGTCTTGATAATTTCGCCACTCAGCACCAGTTCACTTAGAACCTGCTTCAGCTCGCGCCGGTCATCCGCCGTGAGCCTGAGCTGGCGCATGATCTCGCGCACGAGCATGGGTTTTCCGAGCCGAGCCTTAATAAGGTTGGTGATTTGTTTGTGAGTGTATTCCATAAGAAAGAAATCAGAGTTCTTAGTTAGGTGTTCAGAAGAAACGCCTGCAATGGATCGCGTTCTTTACTATGAACTTTGAAGTGCAAATTCTAAACTTCGGGTTTTGAACTTAATATATTCTAAGCAGCTTTCCCTTGGCTTCCGCGATAACGACCGGACCGCGTTCTATTCTTGCTTCGGCGAGGATCAGCCTTTTTGTTTCCTGCGTGATTATTCCCGCGATAACGAGTTCTGCCCCCGGGACGGCAGGCGCTTTAAATTTGACAATGATCTCGGCGGTTAAGGCCGGGATCCCAAGGTTGAAGGCCAGCTTGACCATTGCTTCATCGAGCAGGGAGGAGAGGATGCCGCCGTGGACGATTCCTTCATAGCCCTGATGAATGTCCGATGGTATAAAAACTGCGTTAATGCTCTTTGTTTTCGCGTTGATCGTGAAATCGACGGCAAGACCCGAAGGATTTTTTTTGCCACAAACATAACATAACTCGTTATCTCGAAGTTGATTCATAGACGTTAGGCGGACCCAATCCAAGCGCCGGTATCCACATCGGAGTAACTGCTTCTTAATGTTTCTTCCGCTCCGATGTCCGCGCTTGTATCTCTAGCTGCTTGCAAGTATAATATAAAAAATGTCATTTGACAACCAGATTAGGATTTCCCCAGAGTTGCTGCGTGACCTTGGTGTCCAGAATGAAGCGCAGGCTGTGAAGAATCTCGAGCTTCTTTCCGCAAAGCTTGGCACCGAGGGATATGCCGCACTTGCGCCGGCGCTTTTCGCGAGCCTGTCCAGCATGGCTGATCCCGATATGGTCCTAAATAATCTGGACCGTTTTGTGGATAGTCTGTCCGATGTCCGGCTTTTAATTTCGTATTGCCATGAAAGGCGTGACGCCCTTAGACAACTCGTCACTATTTTCGGCGCAAGCCGGTTCTTCTCAACTTATCTGACGGCAAACGCTGATGACAGTCTGGCGCGGTTCTCCGTCCCCGACTACCTTACTTATCCCGCCGGGAAAGTGATACTTTCGCAGAGACTCGCGGGTATGATAGACGAGGCGGGTGACAACAAGTCTTTCTACCGATCACTTCGCCTTTTCAGAAAACAGGAGATGCTAAGGATAGGCCTGCGCGACCTGCTTGCCAAGGCCGATTTTCAGGAGACGGTGGGGGAGCTCTCTGACCTTGCGGAGGTGTGTCTCCAGAGGACATTCGAATGGATCAATCGCGAGCTTCTGAAGCGATACGGCAGGCCTGTCGTTGATAATACCGAAGGAATACCTGAACCGGCGGGTTTCGCTGTCATTGCTATGGGCAAACTTGGAGGACGCGAGCTCAATTTCAGCTCTGATGTGGATCTCATGTACGTTTATACCGCTGATGGAGAGACTGAAGGAATCAGGTTTCCAGATGGAGCGGTGTCGAGCCGGATCTCCAATCACCAATACTTCATCAAACTGGCGGAAAAAATAAGCGCAGCCATCGGCGATAAGACCGAGGACGGATTCGTGTTCCGCGTGGATCTTCGACTGCGTCCCGAGGGACAACGCGGCCCACTTGCCCAGAGCCTGAGCGGCTATGAAATATATTATGAATCTTGGGGACAGACCTGGGAACGATCGGCGCTCATCAAGGCCAGGCCTGTTGCGGGCGATGAGAGAACCGGCAGGGAATTCATAGAGCGGATTACCCCCTTCGTTTACCGCAAATATCTGGACTACAGCGCCATCGCCGAAATAGGCGATATGAAGCAAAAAATCAACAGGGATGTTGAACAGAAGGGCAAGACCTACAGGGATGTCAAACTCGGATATGGCGGTATTCGGGAGATCGAATTTGTGATCCAGGCACTTCAGCTTATTTATGGTAGCCGCTACCGGTCCCTACGGGAGAAATCGGCGCTCAAAACCCTTCACGCACTTTCGCAAAAAGGGCTGATTACTTATCAGGAGCACGAGTATCTGTCAAAGGCATATGTTTTTCTCCGCACTATCGAGCACCGCATTCAGATTCTCGATGATCTTCAGACACAGACAATCCCGTCCGATGCACAGAGCATGCGAGCGCTTGCGCGTCGATCAGGATACCTTGAAGCAGGCAAGGAAGCCGAGCTTCTGTTGAGGGACTATGCAGAGCATACTCAGAGGGTTCGGCGTATCTATGATGATCTGTTTGCCTTCACTGGCGATGAGGCGGTGGGGTCCGCTCCTGACGGCGACTATGGCCGCTTGCTTGATTCCGACAGAACTGAGCAGGAAGCGCTCACGCTGCTTGAAAAGTTTGGATTCCTCGATCCCGCCAAGGCATATCGCAACCTGCTGCTACTTCAGGAGGGCCCGGCGTTTGTGCACCAGACACCCCGCAGCCGTAAACTCTTTCTAGAGATTTTTCCGCCGCTGTTCGGCGAAATAGTCGCTTCCGCCGACCCCGATATGGCGCTCAATCATCTGGAGTCGTTTCTTGCTGTGCAGGGGTCCTGGGAAGGATTTCAGTCCCTTATTAAAATCGATGCATCGGCGATCAAGGTGCTCATTGCGGTCTTTGCCAGCAGCGAATACCTCTCGCGGCTGCTGTTGAGTCGGCCCTTCTATCTTCAGAACTTGCTGGAGTTCCAGAGGTTTTCAGGCGCTGGGACCATTAGGAACTATGCGAACGAGCTCGATGAGATACTGGGTAGAAATAGGGAGCTTTCGAATAAACTAGATGATCTTCGAAAGTTCAAACACATGGAAGAAATTAGGATCGGAACGGCAGATCTTCTGTCGAAAGTGAAACTTGTAGCTGTGTCGCATGACTTGTCCAAATTGGCCGAGGTCTGTCTTGGTGCTGCGCTTAAACTGGCGGCTGCTGAAACGGGACGACGGTACGGGGCCGTCGGTTCTGCCGATGGACTCGCCGTCATTGGGGTAGGAAAACTCGGCGGGAGGGAGTTGACCTACGGGTCAGACCTTGATGTGCTCTTCGTGTATTCAGAATCTCATGCCGGAGTTTCGCTAGCAGGTCTTTCGGCATTTGAGTATTTCAGCAAAACGGCGGAGAAGACGATCGCTTACCTCTCATCCATGACGCGCGAAGGCTTTGTCTTTCGCATGGATGCGAGATTACGCCCTTCGGGATCCAAGGGTCCTCTGGTACAAAGTATCGAGGCGTTCAAGAACCACTATTCTTCAAAGGCAGAGACCTGGGAGATGCAGGCCATGCTGCGCGCGCGGTTCGTTGCGGGTGACCGTGCGGTAGGCGCAGCATTCTGCTCAGCGATGCAGGAGCTGATCTATTGCGATACTGAACGGCCTGCTCTTGCCTGCAATATTCTCACGATGCGCGGGAGGATGGAAGAAAAACTTGGAAGGGAAAGCGACTCCCACTACAATATCAAGCAGGGAATGGGTGGAATGGTTGACATCGAATTCCTAGTGCAGTTCTTGCAGCTTCTTCATGGCTGGCGCCATAAGAGTGTCCAGATACCGGGAACATACGATGCACTGTGGGCCCTAAAAAAAGAAAAGCTGCTTACGCAGGAAGAATACGCTGTCATGCGGCGAGCCTATCTGTTCCTGCGGCAACTGGAAAGCAGGATGCGAATCATCTCGAATGAGGCAACGATCAGGTTGAGCAGAAATCCCGAAGAACTTCACCTGCTTGCGCGCCTCATGGGATATGCGAAAGAAAATTCATCAGCAGGGCAGCAGCTTCTCCATGAATATGAAATCTTAACCAGGCAGATAAGAACCATCTTTATCAAAGTGCTTATGGAATATTGTTGATTATCGGTTCTCTGAATATTAGCTTCTACAAATATTGATATTATCCACTCGTATGTGCGGGAAGCTGTTTAGTTTGAGTGAGGATGGCCTCTTCGAGTTTTTTTTGCCTCCCTTCGCTCACTGTAGTGAAGAAATAGAAATGTCCTATTTGGTAACGGCGATCGTTGAAGGAGCATGTACCCACATGTCGCAATCGGCCTCACGAGATCAGCGGGCAGGGAGTGAGCTTCTTATGACGAAACAACTGTGATGCTGTTGTCGGGACGGCTTTTGCCGCCTTATTCATTTGATTGATATTTTCCTTGATGCCAATAGTTAATTCAACGCTCATTTCCCGGAAAGTATCCGAGCCCATCCGATGAGAGAACGACTAAACCTGCTTCGTGAATTTTCCGTTCCGCTTCTCAGCGGAGTTGTCTTCGCCCTGTTCTGGGCGAACAGCGCGCCTGCGAGTTATTTGCGCTTTCTTCATAATCGCCTCATCGGCTCTCTCAGTTTGCATTTTCTGACCAATGATATCTTCATGGTTTTTTTCTTCGCCATCGCCGCCGTGGAGATAACTCGGAGTCTGCAGACGGGCGGGGACCTTTATCCCATTGGTAAATCCATCAACCCTCTGTTCGCGACCGCCGGTGGTGTGATCGGTCCGGCTCTGGTCTATCTCACGCTGAATCACCTCGTCGGTGTGCCTGAATTGCAGCGGGGGTGGGGAATTCCTACGTCAACGGATATCGCTTTTGCTTGGCTCGTCGCCCGGCTTATTTTCGGGAAGCGTCACCCCGCTATATCGTTCCTGCTCTTGCTAGCTGTAGTCGACGATGGGATTGGCCTCGCAATTATCGCTCTGTTCTATCCGGATCCCCTTCTTCTTGTCGAGCCGCAGTGGCTGTTTCTGACGCTCGCGGGAATGGCCATTGCCTATTTCTTTCGCAAACGCCGGGTCCGATCGTACTGGCCTTACGTGCTTCTGGGTGGTGGTTTGTCATGGGCCGGCTTATACAGGGCCCACCTGCATCCCGCGCTTGCCCTGGTTTTTATCATTCCCTTTTTGCCGCATGCCGGTCTCAAGAAAAAACATCTCTTCGAAGAGGATGGAACAAGCCTGTCTCCCATGGCGTTGTTCGAACACGAATGGAAAGTTGTCGTCGATCTCGGCTTGTTCCTGTTCGGGTTCGCCAACGCAGGAGTAGAGTTATCACGAGCAGGCGCGGCTACGTGGCTTGTTGTGTCTTCACTAGTGATGGGAAAGTGCATCGGCATTTTTTTGTTCTCCATAGCGGCGGCTAGATTTGGTTTTCCTTTGCCAGCAGGAGTCCGGGACAGGGATCTGATTGTTATCGGAATCATTGGTGGCATTGGGTTCACCGTTGCCCTCTTTGTTTCCGGTGAGGCTTTTGCCGACCCGGCACTTCAGAATGCGGCAAAAATGGGTTCCATGCTGAGCTGTGGGGCGGCCGTGATCGCCCTGATCGCCGGAAAATTGCTGAAAATAAAAAAGCTCTCTTAATTACAGGGATAATTGAATTTTAATCCGAATTTTATCTTGACAAAACAGCGTAATGGAATATACTACGGCGTCGTAATGCGGTTTTTTTTACAAACCTGATTTTTGACAGAGCGAGAAACTTTTCAAGATGGAAACGGAACAACTTCTTCTTTTTGGTATCGTATTGTTTGCTGTGGGCGCCCTCAGTGCACTTGTCCCGGTCAAGACTTTCAGATCTGCCTCGTATCTTTTCTCACTCATTGGTTCAGTCTCATTTCTTTCTCTGGGCCTGATTCTCACCATAATTACTCCGGTATCCTATCAAGCTTTGTCCGCATCATCGATATTCGAATTTTCCCTTCGCGGTGACGCCCTAGCCGGTTTTTTCCTTATTACTATATCCCTGGTTTCATCGGCGGTGTCCGTGTATTCTATCAGCTTTACGCGCGACTCGTCTTACGCGGGCCTTTCTGGCTTTTTTACGAATATCCTGATCCTGAGCCTATATGCAGTCGTGCTATCCGCGAACCTCTTCACCTTCCTGATCTCCTGGGAAACGATGGCAATTGCATCTTATTTTCTCGTAACACTCGATCGGAGCGACGAAGCGTCACGCGCAGGCCTCGTGTACGCCGTAATGACCCACATTGGCACGGCATTCATCATTGCGCTTTTCTTTATACTCTACCGGTCCACGAACAGAATGGATTTTGAAGGAATGAAGGCCGGCGTTGCCGCCCTGCCAATTACGGTCAAGTCGCTTATCTTTATTTTCGCCCTTATCGGCTTCGGTACGAAGGCGGGCATCGTTCCGCTTCACACCTGGATACCCCGCGCCTACTCGGTTGCGCCTCCTCACGTTGCCGCGTTAATGTCCGGCCTCATGGTCAAAATGGGCATTTACGGCTTCCTCCGGATATCCGTTGATGTCCTGGGGCAGGGCCCCGAGTGGTGGGGAATCACGGTCATCGCGGTCGGTGCGGTATCGGCGCTGTTAGGGATCCTCTATGGCGTCATGGAAAACGATCTCAAACTGTTTCTTGCATACTCCACCGTAGAGAATGTCGGCATTATTCTGCTCGGCGTCGGAGCTTCCATGGTGTTTAAGAGCAACGGGCTCGCGGCATTGTCATCCCTTGCCCTGACTGCGGCACTCTTTCATGTGCTGAATCATGCGCTGTTCAAGGGGGCCCTTTTTTTTGGTGCGGGATCGGTCATTTACAGCACGGGCTCGGGAAATATGGAGCACATGGGCGGACTGCTGAAGCGCATGCCCTTAACCGGCTTGATTTTCCTCATAGGTGCGCTTTCAATCTGCGCGCTTCCGCCTTTCAACGGATTTGCAAGTGAATGGCTGACCTATCAGGCACTTCTTCTCGGATATCAGTCGCCTTCGGTAACAGCCAAAATCGTGTCTCCGCTCGGAGGGGCCGCTCTGGCCCTTACGGGCGCGATTGCGGCAGCGGGGTTTGTGAAGGCGTTCGGTATTACCTTTCTCGGAGTGCCGCGAACAGTCAAGTCGCGGGACGCAAGGGAAGTCCCGTTTTCTATGGTGGTCGGCATGGTGCTTCTCGCAACGCCCTGTCTTCTGTTCGGTCTTTTCCCCGGTCCGGCATTATCGCTTCTGATGCCAGCGGTGTATGCTCTGACGGGAGCGTCATCCACGCTGGAGCAGCACGGTGTTCTGGTTATCGGCCAGACATCGGCTACACTGTATCCAATCGGAATGCTTGTTACCATGGTCTTCATGATGATCGCAGTCATGCTGTTCATCAGAGTGAAAGGCGGGAAAAGAAAGACAGTTTATGCAGATTCATGGGACTGCGGTATCCCAGGGCTCACGCCCCGAATGCAGTACACGGCCACGGCTTTTACCAAGCCTCTCCGTATTATTTATAAGCGTATTTACCTGCCGAGCCGCGACATTAACGTAAAGTACCTTCTCAAACCCTTTTTCGTAAAATCCATACGCTACGGCGGCGAGATAACTCCCTTTTTTGAGCGTTATGTTTATGAGCCTGCTACACAGTTCATTCAGGCCGTTGCCGGCAAAGTCAAGCTACTGCAGTCAGGCAGCCTAAATTTGTATCTCGGATATATACTGATAACCCTGATACTGCTTTTGATTTTCGCGACGTAAAAACAGGGTTAAAAGATCCGAGTCTGAGGGAAGACAGCAACTAAGCGCGAAACCATGGAATATTTTCAATTTCTCATCATAATTCTGTTCTCGCCGCTTGTAGATGGCGTGATCAGGAAACTTAAGGCGTACATGCAGGGCCGCATTGGTCCCGGTTTGCTGCAACCTTACTACGACATCCTGCGGCTCTTGAAGAAAGACATGGTCGTATCAACGACAACGTCCTGGATATTCAAAGCTACACCGTATATCGTGTTTATGGCGACAGCGACGGTAGCCGTTATAGTCCCCGTATTGTCAACGGCATCGCCCTTCGGCATGATGGGAGACGTGATCGCCTTGATCTATCTTTTTGCGCTGGCCCGGTTTTTCATGGCACTAGCGGGACTTGATGCGGGAACGGGTTTTGGGGGAGAGGGGAGCAGCAGAGAAATGACCGTTGCCATCCTAGTGGAACCTATGATGATGCTCTCGCTCTTTACCGCAGCCATATCGTCGGGCTCCACGAACATTGTGCGTATCGCCACGGTCCATCCTGCGGCTTTTTCACCTTCGCACCTGCTGGCCCTGACCGCCTTCATCGTGGCGATCGTTGCAGAGACGGGCAGGGTGCCGGTTGATAACCCTGATACCCATCTCGAACTAACCATGATCCATGAAGGCATGATCCTTGAATATTCAGGACGGTATCTGGCGCTCATGGAGTGGGCGCATTACATGAAGCAGATGATACTTTTTACACTTGCCATCGACATTTTCTTCCCTCTGGGCATCGCTCAGTCCGGGAATCTAGTGCCCCTTGCCACAGCCATCGTGGCCTACGCATCGAAAGTGATTGGAATGGCGGTATTGATGGCGCTCGTTGAGTCAACGCGCGCAAAAATGCGGTTCTTTCAGCTGCCGTCTCTCTTGGGTGGTGCGTTTGTTCTTGCGTTTCTGTCGCTTGTAACGCATATCATGATGGAGAAGTGACGTCTTGCAATGCATGACGATCTAACAATTGGATCGGTGAGCCGTGAAATCTTGGATTGAGGCTTTTTCCATTATTGATTTTATCTCCGTCGGCATTCTCCTGACAGCCGTGACCTTGAATGCCTTCAAGAGCATTGAGTCTTACGTGACGGCGTATACCGTCAACTCCTGGCTTCTGGCAAGTCTGATCGCCGTGGTTGCGGTCCTCGTCGGAGAAACACACCTCTATATAGCGGCCCTCCTGACTCTGACAACTAAAGGGATCATCATCCCCCTCTTCCTTCGAAGAATTGTGCGCCGGATGAAGGTTACTCATGAGATCCAGCCCTATATTAGCAACTCGGTTTCCTTGGCCATTTCTGGAATCCTTGTAGGAGTTGTCTATGCTTCATTGAAGGAAGGGATATTTGTCACCGGTTTTTCAAAAAACGTGCTCCAGATTTCAATCGCCGTGATTCTCATCAGCCTCTTCGTCATGATCACCCGGAAGAAGGCGTTGACGCAGGCCATCGGTCTTCTTTTCATGGAAAATGGGCTCTTTCTCGCCGGGTTCTCTTTGACCTTAGGTATGCCGACGATAATAGAGCTCGGTGTACTTTTCGACATGCTCATGGGTGTCATCATCCTGGGCATTTTTGCCATCCAGATAAAACGGGCATTTGCCTCAGCGGATCTGGACAAATTAACGGTGTTGAAAGGATAGCTCAGAGTTTAACGTGCGGAGCTCAGGGCAGGTGAAATTAAGTGCTAGCAATATTGATCATCCCGGTTATTACAGCCGTTGTTTGCTATAACATAATGAAACCTCGCATTGTCGGCTACGTAAGCCTTGCGGGAGCGGTTGCACTTGCCGTTACTGCATTTCCCACCATTAAAGCGTCACTGTCTGGATCCGTATCAGCGTTGAACGACACCTTCTCCATGGACGCTCTTTCGGGATACATCATGGCCCTAGTTATTTTCCTGAGCCTGGCATCGGCGGCCTATTCCATCAGCTATCTTGAACACGAGTTCGATGTCGGACTAACCAATGTTCGTGGCGTCAGAACCTATTATGGATTGTTCCACCTTTTTATCTTTACCATGCTTCTGGTGACCATGGCGAATAACCTCGCCATCATGTGGATTGGCATTGAGGCCACCACGATCGTATCAGCTCTTCTCATCGGACTTGGTTTTCACAAGCGTCCGCTAGCCGTCGAAGCAGCTTGGAAATACATCATCCTCTGCACGGTGGGAATTACCTTCGCCCTGCTCGGAACCTTTATCGCCTATTATGCATCGACAGCTGTTATGGGGACTGAGGGCACGCTGAACTGGACCACGTTCAGGGGTTTGGCGCACCGTTTGAACCCTGAGACCATGAAACTTGCCTTCATCTTCGTGCTCGTGGGATACGGGACCAAAGCCGGACTGGCGCCGGTACACAACTGGCTACCTGATGCTCACAGCCAAGCACCGAGTCCTATCAGCGCGCTGCTCTCGGGGATTCTGCTGAATACGGCATTCTATGGAATCATGCGCTTTATTTCCATCGTGGAGCCATCGACGGGTGACGCCTTCACCGGTCATCTTCTGATTCTGTTCGGGCTTATTTCGGTCGGCATTTCAGCTATCTTTATCCTTGTACAACAAAACTTTAAACGGCTTCTCGCGTACAGCAGCATTGAGCACATGGGAATTATTTCGCTTGGTATCGGCATCGGCGGTCCCGTGGGTATTTATGGAGCGTTGCTGCATATCCTGAATCACGCGCTGGCCAAACCACTGATGTTCTTTGCTTCGGGCAAGATTCAGTCCCGTTTCGGGACTACGAATATCACGAATGTGAACGGCGTTCTGTCATCCATGCCACTGCTCGGAACGTTGACTTTTATCGGCGCATTGTCATTATCTGGCACGCCCCCGTTCAATATCTTTGTGAGCGAGTTCACGGTACTGAAAGCGGGCGTTGACCGAGGATTGTGGCCTGTGGTGGCTCTTTTCCTGTTATTCGTGGTAATCGTGTTCTACGGTGTGCTATCGGGCTTCGCGAAGATGCTTTTCGGCAAGCCCAGTGACAGCGCGGTCGCTCAGGCTGGCCATCATCCGAGGGGAGGTGGCGCAGGTGATTGGCTGGCCAACGCCGTGATGATCTTCATGGCGGTTGAGGTCATCGCACTGGGTTTCAAGATACCCACTGTTATTGATGAAACCATAAGGACCTGTGTGCAGGTTCTTGGAGCAAAGTAATGGAGAGAATTCATATAAAAGCCGTCAAAACCGCGGAGCATCTCAATGAGTCTTTCTTTGAAGTCAGGACGGATGACTTTAAGGATGTCTGCCGTAATCTGCATGACGACCTGCATGCAATCCTGCGGGTCATGTTCGCGTGCGATGAGCGTGAAAAAGATGGCCTGTTCAGGATTTACACCGTATTCTCCGTGCCTGGCAACGATCGTTTTTTCATTGTGGTTCTTCCGGTGCAGCCATCTGATCCCCGTTTCCCTTCCTTAACACAGACCATCCCGGCCGCTCACTGGTATGAACGGGAGATCAGCGACATGTTCGGGCTGTCACCTCAGGGCCATCCTGACGGACGAAGACTGGTCTTCCACGAGGCTTTCCCCGCTGCTTCCCATCCGCTCCGCAAGGATTGGAGCATGTCCGAAGCGGATAAACAGGAATGGGGCGAAGGCACAACGATCAAGGTTCCCCATCCGTTCATGGAGGTTTCGGGCGAGGGGATTGTCGAGATCCCCGTCGGGCCGGTGCATGCTGGCATCATTGAACCTGGCCACTTTCGGTTCAGCGCCATCGGGGAGACGATCTTTTTCCTCGAGCCGAGGCTGTTTTATACCCATAAAGGGACGGAAAAACATTTCGAGACAATGACGTTCCCCGAAGGAGTAAAACTAGCCGAACGGGTATCAGGGACTTCGTCCTTTGCTCACGGCGCGGCCTACTGCATGGCCGTCGAGCGCATGCTGGGTATCGCTATCACGGAAAAAGCAGCTGCCGTTAGAACGCTCGTTCTTGAGCTTGAGCGTATTTACAACCATATTGGCGATATCGGGAATATGTGCGCGGGGACAGCGCTCAATTTGGGCTATATGAAAGGCGCTGTTATCAAGGAACGGCTTATGCAATTGAACGAGCGTGTCACCGGGAGCAGGTACCTTCGCGGTTTGAACGTCGTCGGCGGTGTCACAAAAGATGTTTTTGAACAGGCGGACGATATTCTCAAAACGCTCGACAGCGCCACACAAGAATACAAGGAACTCATGGATTTTCTGCTCGGATCGGTTTCTCATGTCGAGCGTCTTGAGAACACGGGGAAACTTTCGAAAGATATTGCACGCAAGCTTGGCGTCACCGGCGTGGCCGCCCGGGCTTCTGGCCTGACAGATGATCTGAGGAAATCCCATCCCCATTTGCTTTATGACCAATTGATATTCGAGGCCCATACCCATGAAAAAGGGGATGTGCTCGCACGCATGATGATCAGGGCCGAGGAAGCAGAGTGCTCCTTTTCCATGATCCATGCTCTTCTTGAAAGCGGCTATAAAGGGGACTTAACTGTTCCGTTTAAGGCCGCGCCGCCTTATGCCTCTGCGTTGGGCTACGCGGAAACGCCGAGAGGTTCCCTGTTCTACTGGGTGATGGCAGACAAGGATGGCAAACCGCTCAGGGTTAAATATCGTTCTCCATCGTACTGCAACTGGCCGGCTGTGCCTTTTGCAGTTCACGGCAACATTGTTCCCGACTTTCCGCTATGCAACAAGAGCTTCAATTTGTCCTACTCGGGAACTGATATGTAGGAGATAGGACGGAAACAGCAAGCAGGCGGGATTAAAAGGAGAAGGTGAACAGTCGAACGCAGACAGGAGAGAAAATGAAAAGCAGCGACAGGCTTAAATCTGTCGTATTATGGCAGGGGAAATGATCAAAGAAATTATCAAGAACGTGTTTTCAAAAAAACAAGTCATTCCGTTCCCCGTGGGATTCAACGTCACGGTAGAGCAGGCAGCGAAGATTGTTGACTTTCAGAAAAAGATTGATACAATCTTCGGCAGGTCTCTTCGTATCAGGCATGTTGATGCCGGGTCGTGCAATGCCTGCGAATGGGAGTGCACGGCGCTTACGAACCCGATTTATGACATCCAGAGGTTCGGCATCGACTTTGTTGCTTCACCGAGACATGCCGATGTGCTTCTGGTGACCGGCCCGGTATCCCGGCAGATGGAATTAGCTTTAAAGAGGACTGAACTTGCGACTCCGGAACCAAGGCTTGTCGTGGCCTGTGGCGACTGTGCACATGACGGTGGAATATATAAAGGAAGCTACGCGATTACGAATGGCGTAGCGAACGTTCTTCCGGTGGACGCCGTCATTCCCGGATGTCCGCCAACACCGACAGCAATCATTCTGGCTCTTTCCACGATCATCGACAAGTTTGCGCGATGAGCTGATTATGCAAGTATAGTATTCCCGCGAGCTGATCGGCTACAGGTTGAAGATGCAAGGATGTCCGGATTCCAGGGAGATTATGGCATGCTTCTCTCACCTATCAGCATCATTTCATCGTCTTTCGTAGTGATTTTTCTGGTCCTGGCGCTGACGCCGTTTCTTCGCTTCAACCAACGACTCCTCATCAATGTCTGCTTCTTTCTTGCCGCCATCGCATCGTTCTCCGTTGCCGTCGCCGGCTTTTGGTCCCTGGCGGGCGGCATCACAACCCAAGTCGTTCTGCCCCTTGGTCTGCCTGATCTTCCATTCCATCTGAGAATCGATCTCCTGTCAGGGTATTTTCTCGTTGTAGTGGGACTGCTCGCATTTTTCGTATCTATTTATTCAATCGGATACGTCAAGGGGTTCCTCGGCCAGCGGTCGGTGACGCATCTGGTAGTCTTTTATAACCTTTTTCTCGCCGGGATGTTTATGGTCGTTCTGGCCGATGATGCCTTGTTCTTCCTGATTGCCTGGGAAATGATGGCGGCATCATCCTATTTCCTCGTGATGTTTGAGGACGAGCGGGTCGAAAACCGCAGGGCGGCTTTCCTCTATCTCGTCGTTGCTCATGTCGGCGCCATAGCGATTCTCCTGTCCTTCGGTGTTTTGGCCGGTCTCACGACCGGCTTCTCCGGATTTCAGAACTATACGTTTGCCGCCATGCGCACAACTCACCTCCCTCCGGAGATGGCGACCCTTGCGTTCCTGCTCGCGTTTTTCGGCTTTGCGGCAAAGGCTGGCGTGATTCCATTGCACATTTGGCTACCGGAAGCGCACCCTGTTGCACCTTCGAATGTATCGGCGCTGATGAGCGGTGTAATGCTCAAGACCGCGATCTACGGCATCATTCGGGTCGTGTTCGACCTGATCCGTACATTCCCCTGGTGGTGGGGCGCGCTGGTACTTGTCTTCGGCCTTATTTCAGCGGTTATGGGCGTTCTGTATGCTCTGATGCAGCACGATCTCAAGAGGTTGCTCGCCTATCATTCTGTGGAGAATATCGGCATTATTCTGATCGGTATTGGACTTGCAATGATCTTCACATCCTTTAACATGTCGCTCCTCGCTGCCCTGGCATTGATCGCGGGTCTTTATCACACACTGAACCATGCCATGTTCAAGGGTCTGCTCTTCATGGGCGCGGGTTCTGTGCTCCATGCCACCCATGAACGCAATATGGAAGAAATGGGTGGCCTCATCCGATTCATGCCCTGGACCGCCGTTTTCTTTTTGATCGGCTGCATTTCGATCTCGGCTCTGCCACCCTTTAACGGTTTTGTCTCGGAATGGCTGACCTATCAGGCGTTCCTGCTCTCTCCTGCGCTTCCCAGCCCGCTATTGAACTTGCTGATTCCGCTCGGAGCTGCGCTTCTCGCCCTTACCAGCGCGCTCGCGGCAGCTTGTTTTGTCAAGGCCTTCGGCGTGACTTTCCTAGGACATCAGCGAGGACATCAAGGCGGACGCATTCATGAAACGGGATGGTCCATGCGTTTGGGCATGCTGCTCGCGGCGCTCGCCTGTCTCGGCTTGGGTGTTTTCCCGACTTATATGATCAGCTGGATGGACCCTCTTGCGGAGAAACTGGTGGGAGGAAAAATCGCCGCTTCAGCGTCGGGTCTGGGATGGCTGTGGCTCACCCCGATTGCAGCTGAACGTGCTTCCTATTCCGCCCCCCTTACATTCATGGGAATTCTTACCGTTGTGATCGCGACTTATCTCCTGCTTCATGCGCGGCCAGGCGCCATCCGTCGGGCACCGCTCTGGGATTGCGGTTTTGAAAAAGTTACAAGCAGAATGCAGTACACGGCCACTTCCTTTGCCATGCCGCTCCGGAGGATTTTTGGTTTTCTATTCAGCATTAAAGAGCATGTGCGAGAGCATCCTCCTGTTCCGCATCCCGCCTTCCCGGACCGTATTCATTACCATCTTCGCATAAGAGATCGCTTCTGGATCTGGATGTACCAGCCTGTCATAGATGCGAGTTTCTGGCTTTCCCGAAGAATCGGGAGAATGCAGCAGGGGCGGATACAAATATATCTCATTTACTCATTCGTTACGATTCTGGTTCTGCTAATATTTTCAAGATAGCTTTAGGGGGCCTGGTTGAATATCGATCCTTTCATCATGGAAGTTTTCCAAGTCGCTGTCCTGCTTATCGTTGCTCCGCTTTTCACGGGCTGGATTAAAATGGTGAAGTGCTGGTTCCAAGGCCGGACTTCTCCGAGCCTTTTTCAGCCCTGGCGCGACATCCTTAAGCTCTTCTCAAAGGACGTGACGCTCGCAGAAAATGCCTCTTGGATATTTCGCTTTACGCCGTATCTCGTCTTCGGCGTATCGGTCATGGCGGGCAGCATCATCCCCGTCCTCTCGATGGACCTACCGATGTCGGCCACGGCCGATGTCATCGCCCTGGTGGCGCTTTTTGCCATAGCGCGTTTTTTTACTGCCCTGGCGGGAATGGACATCGGCACAGCCTTCGGAGGTATGGGGGCGAGCCGCGAGATGACCATTGCCTCGCTGGCTGAACCGGCCATGCTCATGGCAGTCTTCGCCGTTTCCCTCGTAGGCAAGTCCACGTCGTTGTCGCAGATGGCTGTCGTCATTTCCCAAGGACATACTCTTCTAAGACCGTCAATGGTCTTCGCGCTTCTTGCCTATGTTCTGATTACCCTGGCGGAAACGGGAAGGGTACCCGTAGACAATCCTGCGACCCATCTGGAACTGACGATGATTCATGAGGCCATGATTCTCGAATACTCGGGCAGACATCTGGCCCTCATAGAATGGGCGAGCATGATGAAACTTTTTCTTTTCGCCGTGCTGGGTATCGTGTCTTTTTTCCCCTGGGGAATTCCCCGAAGTGGAGATCTGTTCTTCGTTGCCATTGCCCTGCCTGTCCTGTTGTTCAAACTCGCAGGCATCGGGGTGGTACTCGTGCTGATCGAGACCGGTCTGGCGAAGATGCGAATTTTCCGGGTAACCGAGTTCCTGGGAACCGCTTTTCTCTTCGCCACAATAGGGATGATGTCGTATTTTATGCTGGAATAATGCGTGAAATACAAACGTCCCTGGATGCCAGAGTGACCGGTCCCTTAAGTTCTCTGTTTATTGCAAAATCATGAAAGAGGTATGTCATGAACGCGCATCTCGCATCACAGCTTAACAGCCTGCTTGCCTCCTTTATTCTGTTGACGGCATTCGCTCTGGTCGTTCAAAGGCGGATGAACGCTCTGCTGCACCTCTTTGCCTGGCAGGGTTTGTTTCTTGCCGTGAGCACGGCCATCGTGGGGTATTTGGGCGGAGCGCATGACCTTTACATTTCGTCCATCCTTACCCTTGCGATCAAGGTCGTTTTTTTGCCCTATATTTTGCACAGACTTATCGTAAAGCTGAAAATACACAAGGAAGTGGAAACTGTAATGAACATTCCCGCGACCATGCTTATGGGAATCGTACTCGTGATCTTCTCCTATCATTTGACCGCCCCAATTAGGGAACTCTCGACGCTGGTTACCCGCTCAACCCTGGCAGTTGCCTTGGCCACGGTCATGCTGGGTTTTTTGATGATGATAACACGCAAGCATGCGGTCACGCAGATCATCGGGTTTCTCGCCATGGAGAACGGTCTACTCTTCGCGGCGACAAGCGCGACTTACGGGATGCCATTAGTGGTCGAGTTGGGTGTGGCGCTGGATCTTTTGATCGCGGCTTTTATCTTTGGGATGTTCTTCTTCCATATCAGCACTACTTTCGACAGCCTCGACGTGGACCAGATGGCGAGGCTTAAGGAAGAAGATTAGTCGGGCGTTTACTTCTTAGAGGTGTCAGAATACTGGTGAATTTGCCCTATTTCCCTGTGCAATCCTTTTATCTGATATTCGGCAAAATGCGTTCGTGAATTGAGGTTGGCGTGGTTCTTCTCATCCTTTTAGTCGTGCCGCTTGTCGCATCCCTGACGCTGGCCTTCGTCGGCGAACGGAAGTTCGCTCCCGAGGTGAACATCGCAGGATCCGCGGCAACCTTTGCAACAAGTATCGTGCTGGCCCTCCAGGTCTATGATCAGGGCCCGATGCTCGCTGGGAACAATTTCTTTTTCATCGATGCTTTCAGCGTTTACCTAACGGTCCTCACTGCGTTCGTATCCATGACTACGTCTGTTTTCAGCAGACGATACATGCGGTGCGAACGGGAACACGGTACCATAGGCCATCGGAGAATTCGCTTCTACCACTCCATGTTTCAGCTCTTCATTTTTGCTATGCTGCTCTGCCTTCTAACTAACAACGTGGGCATTCTCTGGATCGCTATGGAGCTGGCAACACTATCCACGGTCCTTCTTGTTTCCCTCTACCGCACGCCCGCGGCAATAGAAGCCGCCTGGAAATACTTCATTCTCTGCGGCGTCGGTATCGCTCTTGCACTCTTCGGGACTGTACTTCTCTATTTCGCCGCGGAAAAAGTTCTTGGCGCGGGGGGCGCGGCCCTCGATTGGACAAACCTCGCCCAGGTGAGCGACAAGCTGGAACCGACCATCCTGTCGCTGGCCTTCGTCTTTCTCGTAGTCGGCTACGGCACAAAAGTGGGCCTTGTCCCGATCCACAACTGGCTGCCCGATGCCCACAGTGAGGGTCCCACACCGATCTCGGCTGTCCTCTCCGGACTTTTGCTTAACATCGCGCTCTATGCGGTGGTGCGGTGCAAGGTGCTGGTCGACGGTTCGACGGGTAACCACCATTCGGGCAACATCATGATGGGTTTCGGCATCATATCGATCCTCGTGGCCTCATTCTCGCTCCTGCGTCAGAAGGATATTAAACGGCTCTTCGCCTATTCATCCATCGAACATATGGGAATTGCCACTTTTGCCTTTGGCCTCGGTGGACCGGTGGCAACCTTCGGTGCGCTTCTCCACATGCTGGTGCACAGTCTGACTAAGTCGTCCATCTTTTTTACCGTGGGACACGCATCCCAGATGCACCGGACGCAGGAGATGGCAAAGATCAAGGGACTCATCCGGGGCAATCCGCTTGTAGGATGGGGGCTGGCACTGGGGGTTATGGCGATCGTAGGGATGCCTCCCTTCGGCATTTTCACAAGCGAGTTTCTGATACTTACTGCGACGATCAAGGACGCGCCTCTGTTCTCGCCTTTTCTTCTTCTCGGGCTCGCTGTTTCCTTTGCTGCGCTGTTTCGAAGGGTACAGCACATGGTGTCCGGTGAGGTTCCGGCCCATCAGAAAGGCTTGAAGGCTGCGCATGTCCCGGTGATATTGCATCTTTTCGTGGTCCTCATTCTGGGTCTGTATATGCCGGCATTTTTAGCAGGATGGTTCCATACAGCGACCTTGCTGCTAAAATAGAGAGAATCAGGATACGATGCAGCAGTTAAAAAAGCAAATTCCTCGACTGATTGAGTGGCCACCAAATTTAGCAGCGGTTTAAATGATATGATCAGACTCAAGAATCTTATTATGCACTTGTTGGGTGCCGATGCCCGAGAGGACGAGAACCTGGCGCCATCAACCGTCATGTCTCTTATCGTGCCCCGTCATCGTTTTTCCGAGGCCGCGAAAGCGCTCAAGAAGGAATACGCGCTCTTGGCAGCGGAATGGGCTTCTGATGAGACACCTTTCGGAAGAGGTTTCGGTATTTACGCCTGTTATCGCCGGGAGCAGGAATATCTGGTAATCAAGACCGAGACGCCCGTGGATGATCCGACGTTTCCCACTTTGACGAAGAAATTTGTTCCGGCCTATAGATTCGAACGACAGATGCAAAGTCTTATGGGGGTCACAGCGGTTGGACATCCCGATGTCCGGCCCTGGATCAAGCATGAAGACTGGCCCCAAGATGCGTGGCCGCTCAGAAAATCCTTTAATGCCGTTAACCGGTTGCCCCGGGTTCCCGGTGAATATCGATGGATTCGCGCCGAAGGCGAGGGTGTGTACGAAATTGCTGTTGGTCCGGTGCACGCGGGCATCATCGAACCAGGCCATTTCCGTTTTCAGGCTATGGGGGAAGATATACTCAACCTCGAGGAGAGGCTGGGTTACGTTCACAAGGGCATTGAAAAACGATTTGAGTCGCTCTCCTGGCACGAAGCATCCCGCCTTGCCAGTAGGGTATCGGGCGATACGACTGTCGCACACAGCCTGGCCTATGCACAGGCGGTCGAGGCACTTACGGGCTGCATACCTCCTGACCGGGCGTTATGGCTTCGGGCACTGTTTCTTGAACGGGAGCGTATTGCGAATCATCTGGGCGATCTTGGTGCAATCTGCAACGATGTGGCTTTTGCCTTCCTCCTCTATCAATTCCACCGTCTGAAAGAAATTGTTGTTCGCACGAATCTGAAGCTATTCGGTCACCGCTTTATGATGGACGGAGTCATTCTTGGCGGCGTTGTCCCAGACATTACCGCTGAAGGCTCACAGGAAATCCTTCTTGAAATGGACTGGCTAGAGAGGGAATTCGAGCGGCTCGTTGTAATATACGACGAGAACCCCTCGCTGGAGGACCGCATCAGGGACACAGGCATACTGACGCCCGAGAAGGCGCGGGACCTCTGCGTTGTAGGATTCGTTGCGCGGGCAAGTGGGCTGAACCTAGACTGCCGCATTCATCATCCTTTCCCGCCCTATGATCGCATCGACATCACCATCCCGGTGCTCGTATCCGGGGACGTTCATTCCCGGGCATGGGTCCGCGTTGAGGAAATCCGCGATTCCATCCGTATCGTCCGCAAGATTCTCAGGACGTTGCCCCCTGGTAAAATCCTGGTTCCTGTTGATGCGCCTATGCCGGATCGGTCGGGCTTCTCCGCCGTCGAAGGGTGGCGCGGCGAGATTCTCTACTGGGTCCAGTCGGGTCCGACGGGCGATATCAATAGATGCATGGTAAGAGACCCCTCGAGCGTGAACTGGCTGGGGCTGGAACAATGCATTCACGGCAACATTGTTCCCGATTTCCCGTTGTGCAACAAGAGCTTTAATCAATCATACTCGGGGAATGATTTGTGAAATTATTTTCAATAGAGTGTCAAAGAATCAATGACACATGGCAGAATTCAAAGGACAAATCAAGCATGAACTCTGCAGGGTTTACGCAGCGTTTATTTGGTCTTTGAATCGATATTTGGATTCTGATCCTTGAACGTTTAGGAGTCTCATGCTACGTATTCTTCGACAGATATTCCACACCGGCATCGTTACTGAGCCGCTTCCCCCCATCACTGATCCGAGGATCGAGAAGATCGGAGTGGATCTGGCGGAGATCGTCAAACGCCGCTTCAAGGGGAGTCTTGCCATCCGGCAGGTCGACGCAGGCTCCTGCAACGCATGCGAACTCGAAATCCATGCGATGAATAACGTCATGTATAATTGTGAGCGCTTTGGTATTCATTTCACTGCTTCTCCACGGTTTGCGGATCTCCTTCTGGTTACCGGTCCTGTATCACACAATATGGAGATCGCTCTCAGGAGGACCTTTGATGCGACTACGACACCGAAAATCGTAATAGCCGTGGGCGATTGCGGATGTACGGGTGGCATATTCGGTGAGAGTTACGCTTCCCTCGGCGGGATTGAGAAAGTAATCCCTGTTGATGCAAGCATACCGGGATGTCCACCAACACCGACTGCCCTGCTTCAGGGCATCCTGAAGGCGATCGGTGGATTGGGCTGATTTTAGCTCGAAAATAAAGACGAGGGAATAGTCACGCTACCTTTGGAAAAGACGACCCTATGACCGGCAGAGGATTTTGCTATTACGAGACAGCCAGTTTGCTGCAGGTGAATCATCAACGTACTCCTGGGGGCGTACTTGGGAAGTCAAGCGGTCATTTATGATATGATAGAAGCAGGAGGTCTGAAGCAATGGAATCCTGGCGATATCAGGATGAATGCCGAAGTGCAATGGGACGAGCATTTATGGACGTGGGAAAAAGCATTGCATAGAGTAGAAAGGTTGCTTTCGGAACATCTCCCGTGGATTTGGACGTGATCGTTTCTCCGTTGTTCAGGTTGTGCTGGCATGCTTCATGCCATCGGACCATGTAGTTGCTATCGATAGAAGACACAACTGGAATAGAGGGGAAAAATGTGTCGCATGTTCCTAGCTAAGACGATATTCATGGTTAGTAATGTGTCAGGAACATCTCCCGCTGAAGTGACGCAATGATTTTTGCGGGAGGCAAGGTACGGGTTCGACGTGCGTGCCGGGTGCAAGTTCCTTGTTTTGGAGGGCAGCATTTATTATGTCGAAATTCGGCGCATCCTGGGGATTTGCGGGGGTAATGCTTTTGCTCGGCAGCGCCGTATATCGGCTGACGCCGATTGCTGTTGAAGCTTTCTATTACAATTGGTTCTGGTACCACACGATCGCCTCCATTCTCATCCTGATCTTCATGGCTTATGTGGAAGGATATCGCGCTTTCCAGCTGGCTTTTTCACCGCGCGTGGCAGCGCGGGCGCGGTATCTACTGACGCATTCCAATTTCCTTCATACCATGCTGGCGCCATTGTTCTGCATGGCTTACTTTGACGCTCCGCGCAGACGTCGGATTGCCTCCCTCTCAGTGACGGCCGGTATCATTGTGTTGATCATCCTGGTGCGGCTCATTCATCAACCATGGCGTGGCATCATCGATGGCGGGGTGATCGTGGGTCTCGTTTGGGGACTGGTTTCACTCGCTGTATTCGGGTACCAGGCTTTTACGTATGAAATATTTCCTTACGTTCCAGAAGTTCCTGAAGAATAGCATTACCGCAAACGGCGGCATCCGGACCAGCACCATGGGATTTTGATTTTCGTGAGGAGTGTGAATTGGAACTTGACGCAAAAACAATCCCCGGGACGCTTGTTGTATTCCTGATCGGGCAGACCTGTGCGAATCTCGAGGCGACTGACGTAGTGGCGATCAAACCGGTAAAGAGCGCACCGAGCTATCCTGACGTTATTCCTACGCAGAAGATCATTAAAATAGAAAAACGACCTGTCGATGGAAGAGAAGTCGGTTTCCTGGTAAAGGCATATCTCCCGGATATCGTTGTCGTCGAGGCATCTTTCGAGCCCGACAATATTCTTGCCGAAATGACGCTGGACATCAAACGCTCACTGATCGTCGAATGCAGGAAAATATTGGGAGAATACACCTGTGATCCGGAATATGATGAAGAGTATAGCGTGTACTGCGTTGCCGGTTACAGCGGAGATCCCGAAGTGTACCTTTCCCAGTACGGCGATAAGATCGCGGCGTTTCTCAAAAATGAACGGATACTTCTTGACGAGGAAGAGGTAAAGGCCACACTGTCGTCGAACCTGAAATACGGCAAGGATGATATTACGATTGTGGATTGGGACGGCGCTTTTATATTCGATTCCAACGGGGATTTCCAGAGCAACATAGAATTATTCGAAATCGCCAACCTCCAGCTCCTGAAATCGCGCATTCTTGCTGATGATCTTGAGGATCGGATGGGAAAGGCCCTTCGCCTGGTGGGAGCTGCGAAGAAACGGCTGCCGATCCGGTCGGCAGAAGTGCGCAGGGTGGTGAAGGAGATCATCGAGACGCGTACGCAGTCGATCCTCGAGTCGCAAGCCGTGGAACGGAACATCAAGCTCATCGGGGACTGGTATTCTGCGAAACTTTATTCACTGATCGCGAAAAAATATCATCTCGACGCTTGGAAATCGAACATCAAAGAAAAACTGGATACACTCGAAGACGTTTATACCATGGCAATAGAGAACTTCAGCGTGTCGTACCGTGCGACGATAGAATTTATCATCCTTGCGGGCTGGTTTGTGCTGTTGCTTCTGTATGCTGGCGAGTTCCTGTTCATGAAGTAGGGAAAATTGTGCAACAAGAAGATATTCTCCCGTCTTTTCATCTGATTTCGGGATGAATATAGCTAGAGTTGCATGTTGCGGGATCAGATCACATCATCGCTGAGATAACTTGTATTTCCTTCTTAAAAAGCCAGGGATCATGCTATTTTTTGGGGCTTCTCAACCTCGATTCGGAAGGACTTTTTCATCTAACCTCTTTTTTGTCACTAGAACCGACTTGTTCTAGGAAAAACAGGAATCCGTGACATCGGCGATGTCCATGCAAACAGCAAGGAACACTTCATCTCGGATCAATAATTGTAGGCCTGTATTTTACTTCTCGACGAAGGCGCGACCATCCCTTTTACTTTCCGCTCCTACACGGAGACTGCCGACCCGCTCGATAAAGATGCGATCTCCACGATTCGGGAGCCAGCACTGGTTTCTTCAGGCAGCCATTGCCAAGAGTGTAGCGGCACGGAAATTTTCATTATTCAAGTGGCTATGAACGGCGACCCTGTATAGTCTCCCTCTCATTAATTGCAAAAGAAGTTATGGGACGTATCAACCCATTGTTCCGTGCCAAGAGCCTCTTTTGGTAACCTTTCTTTATGTCATTATCCTAACATTTAAATTTTGAAAAACATAATATAGTTATTCAAAAGTAGTAATATCTGCTTGACAATTCCCAATTCTTTATGATACGGTTACCGCTTGAAATTGGAGGAAACATGCGGGGTTTGAAATCAAGAAATACTACTAAGAAAAAAGAATATGTTACCTTTATGTTCCTGCCCGGTCCTAATGCCCGCGTAAGGACGCTGAATGTTTCCAAAGCAGTGATCAAAACCGTTATGCTCTCTCTAGCCGGATTACTCGTCCTTTCAGTTTATCTTATTTATGAATATAATAACGTACAAGAGAAAGCATCGGAACTGCAGTCCATGCGCGAGGAAATTATGCAGCAGAAAGCCCAGGTCCAGAACTTCGTTCTCAACCTGATCGATTATAAACGCCAGATGTCCCTAATCCGCGCTCTGGACACAAAGCTGCGGCAGGCCGAAAGTCTCGTGCCCGGCCACAAGGCACAGTTGTTCCTCGGGATTGGCGGCCCGGATGAACTCGGGCACAAGAATCCATCCACAATCGGGGAACAGAAACAGGATGAGGCGCCCAAGGAAACGCATCAGGAATTGAATCACGTCCATCCAGATGGCGGCATCAAAGCAGGAGGCGAGCCTACAGACCTTGATTGAATATACTGTTTGACAAGTGCTCCCTCTAGGCCTCGACTTCCGCAATCTGGGTTCGCGGATGGGTCGTATCCCGTCCGGCTGGAACGCTTTACTAAATCAGGCAGGGGATGAGTTGCCATACCTAACGCAAACATCCGTTTCGAGTACCTCGTTGGTAAGGCCATCCTTCTATACGATTCGATGAGTACGACTTCTGAGCCTCGTCAGGTTCTGCCTGTTCCTCGGGCTCTCTGGGGTCGTGCCATGGTGATGCCATTTACCGCCATCCACGGCTCTATCTGTTTCTCGCTCAGTCGCTATACGGAGAGGCGCCGAGATCGACCGGAGCATAAAACTTCCGATGGGCATCGTCGACCAATTGCGACAACTGTAGCCCTACGGCGTTGCTAATATTTCTGGTAAGACCTGCGGTTGACGGTTTTGAGCACAAAAAAAGAGCAGTCCGGCTTGGTCATTCTCCGCTGCCCAACAAACTCGTAATGCGCCCCTCCTCAGGAGCAATTACACTTTATCCCCTCATTTTTTTCGCTTCCGCCCTGTCATCATCGTTCTCGGTCATGGGCTTTCTTGAATCCCCTTATACGTTTACCATGCCCTTCGTCGATCTCCGGCAGCTTACCCGAACCGAAGATGACAAGCATGATCACTAGGATAAGCAGCAGATGCATTGGCTGAAAAAGACTCTTCCCATTTTATGTCTTCCCTTTTGTTAAAGCTACTTTTTGGTTTCACCTGAAGACGAGGACTTTTTTTTCAATGACATAAGGACGAACAATATGATGAAAAATATCCAGACAATTTTCAAGGTTAAAAGGGTGAACGACAAGTAGATAAATTGTTTTATCGACTTTAACGCTAGCCCTGCGATAAGAATCAGGCCAAAGATTAATAGTATTTTATTAGATTTCATGGCGATCAAGGAAGCGGATACACTCTAAATCATTTTCGGGCGTTCCGCAATCTATTTTTTGTCATGAGGTGAGTCACGTATACTTTTGCATGAAGTCTAGAGCAGAAAGCATATTTTAGACAGGACGGAGAGCCCATTTATCTGTTATATGTCTCAGCTTGGCCTTATCGGACAGATGCGTGACTACATCATGAAATTGCTCAATACCAATAGATTTGCTATAATAATAATGGCGCAGATACTTGGAGTGTTCGTCTTCCTTAAGTCCGTGTGGAAGGGATATCAAGAAAAAAAAATGCACTTCACCGCAGGAGTCTGAGCGTATGGGGAAATATAAAAGAATTTTGGTGGCCATCGATAGATCGGAGTCGGGTAAAAACGCGCTTCATCAAGCTTTCAATTTGGCCAATGAAGAGAAATGCTGGATAACGGTCACATCGGTGGTCCCTCCCTTTGAAGGGGAGACTGTGGGCCTTGGCGTCAAGGACATAAAGGCGGCTCTAAGAAAACCCTGTGATGACGCCCTAGCGGAAGTAAACAAGATCGTAAAAAACGAGCATACGTTTGTGAAAACTGTATGCGAGGAAGGCGATGTCTACGAACGGATCGTGGACCTTGCTGATGCCGAAAATTGCGATGTCATAGTCATGGGACGTCATGGCCGTCGAAAAATCGAGCGTATGCTGATGGGGAATGTTACGGCAAGGGTCATCGGCCATTTCCAGCGGGATGTATTCGTGGTCCCCAACGGGACTGCCATCGGGTGGAAGATCATCATCTTAGCGACTGATGGTTCAAAATACAGCGCTGCTGCGGCAAAACGGGCGATTTCGCTTGCAAAATCTTATGGAGGAGTGCTGAAAGTTCTCTCGGTCGTGGACGTCACGTCGGAGTTCTATGACGAGGCGCCACAGGCTGTGGATAGTCTCGTACAGCAGGCCAAAGGGTATGTGTCTGATGTAAAAAAACAGGCCGAGGATGCTGGAGTGAATGCTGACACATTTATCCGAGAAGACGAGGTTTATCTGGCAATCAACAACCTTGCCCAAGAGGAGAAGGCCAATATCATTATCATGGCTTCACACGGGAGGACCGGTCTCCGCCGTCTGCTGATGGGGAGCGTGACGGAAATGGTTATCGGACATTCTTTCTGCCCTGTACTCGTGGTGAAATCGTAACCTCGGTAAAGGAGAGTATAATAGGTGCATTCGAGGATAATTTAACGTGCATGAGTGATTTACCGAGCTGCAGTTAATCAGCACAAGCCTCCTTATCTTTCGCGATCTGGATGCCGCTTATCAACGCGGCCGATAATTATAAATTGACAGCATGCTTTCAGGCCGGTATAATATGGCATAATAAGGAGGATGTGCCCAATGTTTGAAGGTCTGTTCCAACCACTACACTTGATTTTGATTTTGCTGATCGTACTCATTATTTTCGGGCCTGGAAAACTGCCCGAATTGGGAGAAGGGCTCGGTAAGAGCATCAAAGCCTTTAAAAAGGCTATGAATGAAGATCAGACGCAAAAACCGAAGATAGAGCATAAAGAAGAAAAAAAAGCATAGTTTTCCGGGTAGACTTAACTTCATAGCACAACGACGACGTTTGTACGGTTTAGGATCAAAACCTAAACCGTTTTTTATTTGATTTGGCTCATCTTGCTTTTTTATCACCGTACTGCATTATTCTTGTGCAGTGCCGCACGGAAAGTGGGTCTTCGAGGATTATCTGCGGCCTAATTTAATTTTGTATTCTAATGCGGTTTATTGCGTCATTAAATAAAGGAATTCCAATAGATAGTGCTGCATAGGTTTAATATTAGGCAAGAATTAGAGAAAACATGGTACAATAGTATCAAGGTGCAATGTCCATGTCATGGTTTTGAATTTCAATCTACTTGACGAAGCTGCAACATCAATTAAAGCAACGGTGCTTTTTTTTCTTCGATAGCCGGCTGCGGCTCGGTTCCGCTCAATGAATGGAGACGTTCGTCGAACTTCTCGAGTCTCTTGTCTGCGTCATCGTATTTTGTTTTCACGTTTGTCAGGTGTTTGCCTACCAGCTCGAAATCCAATTTAAACTTATCGAAATCTCCTGAAAGCCTGGCGAGACTTTTCAGGATTTCCTGCGCCTGTTCCTCGATATGCAGTCCTTTCAGACCCAATAAAATGGTTTGGAGGTAGGCGTAAAAACTGTTGGGCGATACGGGGATTACCCTTTTCGTAAAGGCGTAATTAAGCAGGCCCCTGTCTGAGTCGATTGCTTCGTCCTTGATAATGAGCTCGTAATACACGTTTTCTGCCGGAATGTACATGAGCGCGAAGTCAAAGGTGCCTTCATCGGGAAGAATATACTTTCCGGCTATAGCATCGATATGTTTCTTCACATCGCCGATGAATTTTTTCCTTGCAATCCTGTGTTCTTCTTCAGTAGCCGTCTCAACAACGCGCTTGAAATTTTCGAGCGGAAATTTGGCATCCACGGGAACAAGGCTGCTGCCGAGCTTGATGACCGCGTCCACGGCTTCTCCGCTCTTGAACCGGTGCTGGAGGGCATAATGCGAAAGTGGGAATATCTGAGACAGAAGGTCACCCAGAAACAGCTCGCCTAGGCCGCCCCTGAGTTTTGGCGAACGAAGGATCTCCTGGAGGCTAGCAATGTCTTTGCCTACGAGGAAGACTTTTTGGGTCGCCTCTCCCAGACTGCCGAGGCCTTTGCTGACTTCCTGTACTACACGCGCCGCATTGTCGAGCCGGCTGTTTAGATCGCCGGTGGACTTCTGGAGCTGTTCCGTCACTTGGCCGAGACGGGTATTCATCTGCGACGCTACTTGGCCGAGCTGGGCATTCACAAGATTCGTGACCTGGCCTAGTTGGGTGCTTAATTGATTCGAGAACAGTCCCAGTTGCTGATTTACGGTCTCTTGGTTTCGCTGCATGGCTTCGGTGAGCTGACCGCGCAGTGACAGGACTTCCTGCTGAAGCAGACTGACGGTCGGATCGACCGTTTTTTTCTGCGACTGTAGAAAGAGCCAGAGGAGGATGAGGATGAAGGCAGATAAAAGTATGGGGATTACAGTGGTCATAAAAAAGTTCAGATTTCATGTTTCAGAATATCAAGATAAGCAACGACATCTTGTGGCTCTCTTTTACTTTGAGTTCTTTCCGGTGAATTTGAACGGTTACTTGATCTCCAGCATTCTGTCCAGCGCCCGTTTGGCTTTGACGCGGATTTCCTCGGGAACCTTGATAACGTACTGCATCTTCTCCAGAGCCGTGAGCACACTTGTGAGACTGGTGCGTTTCATGTTCGGACAGACCATTTCTTTGTTCAGGATGTAGAATTTTTTAGCGGGACTTTCTTTTTGCAGACGATGGAGGATGCCTTCCTCGGTTCCGATGATGAATTCCTTATGGTTCGATTCCTTGCAGAAGTGGAGCATACCGGAGGTGCTCGCGATTTGGTCAGACATGTCCTGGACTTCGGGTGGGCATTCAGGATGGACAACAAGAACAGCGTCAGGATGATCCGTTTTAGCTTTTTTCACGTCATCCACATCGAGGTGCGCATGGTGCACGTTGCAGAAACCATCCCAGGAAATGATGTTCTTTTTCGTCCGCTTCGCCGCGTAGGAGGAGAGGTTTCGGTCGGGGATGCAGATTACCGTATCATCCTTGAGCGATTCCACAACCTTGACAACATTCGATGAAGTACAGCAGATGTCGCTCTCCGCTTTCACGGCAGCCGAGGTGTTCACATAGGCGACAACGGGGACTCCAGGATATTTTTTTTTCATGTCGAGGAGCGTGAATTCGTCGCCAAATTCGAAAGTAATGCCGAGAACGTCGGTATAGAGTTCGCGTTTCGTCTTCCTTGGGCCGTTGACCGTGACCATGTCCGCCATTGGGCAGCCTGCGCTAATCTCAGGCAGCAGCACGGTTTTATCCGGCGACAGGATGGAGGCGCTCTCGGCCATGAAATGGACGCCACAGAATACGATTACCTCGTAGTCCGTATTTGCAGCGGCACGGGAAAGTTCGAGCGAGTCGCCGGTGATGTCGGCGACGTCCTGTACCTCGGGACGCTGATAATTGTGGGCGAGAATAATGGCGTTCAGGTTTTTTTTTAGCGTATAGATTTTATCGCGAAGGGCGTTGATATCGATTTTCTCGGTCATAGGTATGTGATAATACAGATAATCGCTGCTGGTTGTCAAATGGAAAGTGCGCATGTAGAGGCTCAGGTGCGGGGAACAGAAAAATAAAAGGCTGCAAGATGATAGTTTCCTGCGCCGCAACGCGGTTCTCCGGCTTTTCTATTGCGCGGGCCGTTGATTTCGGGTATTCTACCCCCCATGGAAGAGAATAAAAAATTCAAGTCAGGGTTCATTTCCATTATCGGCAGGCCGAACGTGGGGAAATCTACACTGCTCAATGCCCTTCTGGGCGAAAAAATAGCCATTATTTCCGACAAGCCGCAGACCACACGTAACCGGATTCTCGGTATTGTAAACCAGCCCGGAGCTCAGATAGTGTTCATGGACACGCCGGGCATCCATAAACCTATGCACAAGATGAATGAGTTCATGGTGAACACGGCGCTTAGAACCTATAATGAAGTGGATGTTATTCTCATGCTCGTTGAAGCGATGGAACAGCCTGGAGGCGGGGATAGGTTCATCATCGAAACGCTCCAGAAAGTGAAGACGCCGGTGTTTCTGATCATCAACAAAGTCGATCTGGTTAATAAAGAGGCCTTGCTGCCGCTTATGCAGGAATGTAGCAAACTATACCGTTTCGCGGAGATCATTCCCATCTCAGCGCTTCAGAACGACCTCGGCGGCCTTATCGAGGCAATTACCAAAAGGCTACCTCAGGGCCCGCAATATTTCCCCGATGACCAGCTCACGGACCAGCCGGAGCGCTTTATCGTCTCCGAAATCGTACGCGAGAAAATTTTCGAACTCACGAAGGATGAAATCCCCTATTCTACTGCTGTGGTTATAGAGGAGATGAAGGAAGATCCCGACATCACGCGCATTCATGCCGTTATTTACGTGGAGCGGGATTCTCAGAAGGGGATCCTGATCGGCAAGGGCGGGGCCATGCTGAAGCAGATCGGCACCCTAGCCCGTCAGGATGCTGAAAAGCTGCTCGGAACTAAAATCTTTCTAAAGCTCTACGTCAAGGTAAAAAAGGGTTGGCGGGAGGATGTAGGCATGCTTAAGGATATCGGCATTCTCCGGGAGGGAGATTAGCAAATGCATGAACTGATCAACTGGCTGGTATTGACTATCGGCGCACTGGGGTATCCTGGCATCTTTCTTCTCATGGCCATGGAAAGTTCTGTCATTCCTCTCCCCAGCGAACTCGTCATGCCGCCTGCAGGCTACCTTGCCCAGCAGGGCCAGATGAACATGGCAATCGTGATCCTATGCGGAACAGCAGGGAGTCTTGCGGGAGCCTATCTTAACTATTTTGCGGCGCATTATCTGGGCAAGCCGCTTATCCTCAAGTACGGAAAGTATGTATGGATTACAGATGAGAAGTTCGCCAAAGTGGAGCACTATTTCAAGGACCACGGCGAGATATCTATCTTCATCGGCAGGCTTCTGCCTGTGGTGCGGCATCTCATCTCGTTGCCTGCAGGACTCGCAGGCATGACTCAACTCAAATTTTCGGTTTATACCGTGTTTGGCGCAGGACTTTGGGTAGCGATCCTGTCGTATATTGGATATTTCATCGGTGCGAACCGTGATCTGATCATGAAATACTCTCACCAGGCATTGATCGGCGTTGTTACGGGGAGTATCGTCATTGTCTATTTCTATATCAAAGCGCATAAAAAAAAGAGAGCTTTAAACACGGATATTCCAAGGTAAATGCTGGGCCCTTCAAAAAAATAAGTCTTCCCCGGAATTTGCCGAAAAAGCGGTTGTGGTTTGTCCACCTTGTCTACAAAACAATCCTCATGAAATAAAAAGAATTGGGGAAACAATGGCTCTCGATGGGATAAAGCATCCTTCCACCACAGCTTGCACGGATGGGGATACGTCCCTTTGTTCAGGTAGTGAGGTGGCTACTTTTGGGTGGCGCTTTGACAAGCAAAAGTCAAAGACCACCAAGAGCAGATACCGAAAAGTACACAATATTACCAAGAACAGTTCCCTATGTGGACCCCTTCGCTTCATAGCTTTGCCTGATTTCCTGTTTGCGAGTAAATGCTTGCTATGTCTCCACAATCGACGTGAGAGACCCCAGAGACATGAGGGCAAAGACTGGGGTGACAGACAGAAATAGAGGGAAACAGCAAATTCACTATTGGCAGCTCGAGCGGATCATCAAGATGCTCTTGTTCAGACTCAAAGGCATTCACATTCTGAAAATTGACGAGAACTGCACGAGCCAGACCTATTGCAAGTATAATACAAGACAAAAGTTCGGCCGTGTGCATCGCGATCGTTACATATGCAAACAATTCGGCACTGCAATCAAAGCTGACGTGAAGGGCACAATAATAAATATCTCCCGGGGCAAATAAGTGTTTCCTGGCGCAGTGGCTGCTTGGCACAGCCAGCTGTCAACCGGTTTGCCTACGGAGAAAAACAAGTCTTCAATGTCAGCTCATAAACCGAGGATTTGACAAACATCCCTGACACCTCTGCGAACAGGATCAGCGGCGAATCTCGCGGGGGGAAAGCCTGATTTGGGGAATCTCCGGCCTTCGGGCCGGCGAGATGTCAATAAGCCGATCAGTTTCAACAGCCTACAGGGGGTGCACGGTTCCCTGATGATGTAACGATTACCGGACCATAGGACACCCCCATCTCGATTGATGAGAGATACAGTTTGTTTTGAAACGAGTGCGCCGCTGGCCGGACACACAGTGATTGAGATATACATTGAAATCAAAAACCGAAGCGATCATCATAAGCAGCATGAACCTGGGAGATGCCGACAAACTCGTCTCCTTTTTTTCCATTGACCGCGGTATGCTCAAGGGCATCGCGAAAAATGCGAGAAAGTCTTTCAAACGATTCGGTGCGGGACTCGAGAGTTTCACCCTTGTACGGCTTCATCTGCACGAGCGGGAACACCAGGAGCTTGTCCGGATCGAGACATCGGAGATTCTCGAGCAGCACGTATCCATCGGCTGCGATCTGGGCCGTGCGGCGGCCGGAGCGGTTATGCTCGAACTGGTGCGTGAAATGTCGCCCCTGGGCGAGCGCAACTCTCCTGCTTTTCTGCTCCTCTCGCACGCCCTTTACCTGATGGACGAAGGAGAAGAACCGCTCTTTCTCCTTAGCGTTTTCATGGCCAAGTTCCTGTCGCTCCTCGGTTACCAGCCTAGGCTCGATTCGTGCCTCTCCTGCGGAACCCGGCCGAAAGGAGAGGTTCTGTTTCTCGGTGTAAAAGGAGGGATTCTTTGTCCGTCCTGTGTGGGCTCTTCAGGAGAACCGCAGATCCGGCTGTCTGCCGGCGCCGTGGGATTTTATTACCATGTGCTCAAGATGGATATGGAAAAGGTTTCCCGCCTGAAGCCGTCTCGCAACATTATTCAGGAGCTTGATCGCGCTTTCGCTGCTCATATCTTCCATATCCTCGGCAAACGCCTCAAGTCAACGTATTTCTTAAAGACAGTCTGTACCATATGAGCGAACGATCTCTTCTAAAGAGGAAAATTATTAAGGTCGAATGAAACTTTCTGGGATTTACGTCCAATGCGGCGGATAGATTAGCAGCAGAAAAACTTAGTGTTGACGAGAGGACAGTTTCTTAGGGCGGCAAGCAACCAGCATGATCAACGTGAAAAAGACACAACAGTAGGAAAAAAGATCGCCATAGCGAGTGTAAAAAGACTTCTCCAAGCCCGGAAGAAGCCTGTGCGTCAGATACGCTTCTGCAAAGATATTCGAAGTCTCAAGAATCCTTCCCTGCGCATCGATGAATCCCGATATGCCTGTATTTGCCGCGCGCGCTACAGGAACACGGTTTTCCACGGCACGGAAGACGGCCATTGAAAAGTGCTGATATGGGGCGGCGGTTTTACCGAACCAAGCATCATTTGTAATGGTTGTAACGATTGATGCACCCCGATCCACGAATCTCCTTACAAGATCGGGGAAAATGATTTCGTAGCAAATGACGGTGCAAAGACTGGTTTCCTTTCGCTTGCCCAATTCGCTGTACGGAACGGTCATCACCGTGTAGGTGCTGCCAGCTTCAGCATCGCCGACGGCCTGCGTTAGTTTATCAATGAAGAAGAAGATTTTTTTAAGCGGCACGTACTCACCGAAGGGAACAAGGTGAATTTTGCTGTATTCTGCAACCACCTGCCCCTCTCCTGACAGGAGAAATGCGGAATTCCGGCTGATGATATGACGGTTCGATAAAATTTCATAGGTTGGGCTTCCAAATAGGAGTGGCACATTGTTCTGCTTCACGAAAGCTATGAGGTCATCCGTAAGAGGTTTGTCGTTATCGAATGTCCCGCCGAAATAGAAGGGCAAGGCGGTTTCGGGCCAGATGACAAGGTCAGGGCGATGTTTGAGCGCTTCTAAGGTTAGTCGCTTGTATACGGCAATAACCTCTGACTGGTACGCTGGGTCCCACTTTTTGTCCTGCTCAATGTTCCCTTGTACTACCGAGATGTTGATGCCGTCGGATCGTTCCTTTGGCCGAAGCTTGACGAATCCGTATCCGAGCGTGAGAACCAATGCGAGAATTGAGATGACGATTGCGGGCCAGTTCTTCTTTTCCCCTATGAATTCCGCCACGGATGTGTTCACCAACACGAGAAGAAATGATACGCCGTACACGCCGGTGATGTCGGCTATCTGAATTACCGGAAGCAGTCTGTACTGCGTGTATCCGAGCAACGCCCACGGAAAGCCGCTGAAGACGTATGTCCTAGCAAGTTCCAAAGCAGTCCAGATAAGCGGAACCGCGATGAAGAACAATCGCGGATTACCGTTTCTAACGTGCACGGACGCTGCAGCGAAGAGCGCAGGGTAGAGTGCCAGGTAGGAACAAAGAAGAAGCGTGATCAGGGATGCCGGGATGAGCGGAATGCCGCCGTAAAAATAAATGGAATTGGTGACCCAATAGACCGTGCCGGCAAAATAAAAAATGCCTGTGATTCCGCCGAGCCAGAAACCGTTTTTTACGGTTTGTCCCCTCAGTGCGAGGAGCAGCGGGACAAGGGCAAACCATGCGGCAAAATGTAGATTGAGGGTAGAAAAGGACGCAGCCAGGAACAGTCCAGAAGCAGCCGCTAGAGCCGTGGCACGGAGGTTCATTCTATTGCGCTGCCTTTTGCTCCTGCATCCACTTCAAGAGGCCTTCTTTCATGCTGTTGTTGATGCTCTGGTCGGCAGTGGACAGAGAGAGCGGCGTGGGATTCTGAGACGGACGGGGTTTGTGCGGCACACTTTTCTGGGGTCTGGATGCCAATTTTGCTGGAGCCATACGGGACGGCGCCGGTTGACGTTTCTGCTCCTCCTGAACAGCAAGTGTAAGGGACGATACTGCATGACGGTAAAGTATCTCCCGCTTCTGCCCTTCAATGACAATCACATAGCTATCGAAAGCCTTTATCCTACCCGAAACGCGAATTTTATTCTGGAGTGTCACGGTTACGGGGGTCTGCTCTGTAAGGTATGTGTTCAACATTCGGTCGAGAAGATTTGTTTCCATGGCAGTCACCTCTGGATCTGAAAAATGTTCCGGTTTTACCGATTTATCGTGGTAATTGAGTGCTTATAATACAGGTGCTGCATGCCGCCTGCCGAGAGCAAAAGCGTAAAGCTATCGTATGCTTCGATATGTGCCTTTATCCGTTGGCCATTTACCAGGTAGATCGTGAGAAGCTGGTTTTCCCTGATGGCTTTATCGAGAAACTCTTTCTGTATGTTCGGGCGGCTGGCGACGGTATCCGGAGAGGTCGACGGTTCGGAAGCGCTTTGGGACGGTTGCGGCGCTGATCGAAAGAGTACCGGTTGAGGAGCGGAAAGGTAGGAAATTTCCTGCTTGAGAAGCGTGATGATCGCACCGTTTACGTCGAGGTTGATTTCGTATCGGCCGACGTCGTGGAGCAGTCCTTCATATTCGGTTTTATTCATCTGGCCGATACGAATTCTCATCCCGTTTGCTAATACCTGCGACAGGAACTGTGGTTCTACGGTTTGATTTGATTCTTCCTTCAGCACTTCCATTAAAAAAATCATAGCTGAATTTATGCACTTTTGCAAGAAAAATATCTAGCCGCCAGTCGGGACACTTAAGAAATCAATACGGCGTAACGCGGTTTTTCCTTATTGACTTTTCACAGAGTATGCCCTATTATCCAACGCTATGTATGAGCTTATGGTCGAATCAAAATTTGCCGCAGCCCATCAGCTGCGGGGGTACCAGGGCCAGTGCGAAAAACTCCACGGACATAACTGGCGCGTAACGATCGCCGTGACCGCCGAACATCTGGACGAAGTTGGGCTAGCTGTCGATTTTCACGTGCTAAAAAAATCGCTTCGTGAAGTGCTCGACCAGCTGGAGCATACGTTCCTGAACGAAATTTTTCCCTTCACCCAGATCAACCCCTCCTCAGAAAACCTGGCAAAATGGATCTATGACACCATGGCAAAAAAGATCAACGACGACAACATAGAAGTCGCGAGCGTGACCGTTTGGGAGTCTGACACGGCTTCAGCGAGCTATTTCGAGTAAAAGCCTTTATATCGTTCACTGCAGAACGCAGAGGTCCAGAGGAGGCAGCATGGACAAAAGAACTGCTGAAAAAATACTCTCCTTTGCAAAATTACATAAGGCCGACGCGGCGGAGGTGTTTCTTCGATCGTACTCATCGACGACTGTTGAAATAAAAGAGCAACAGGTCGATGCGTTCGAACAGGCGCGGGACATCGGCGCCGGCCTACGCGTAATCGTACAGGGTCGGCAGGGGTTTGCTTTCACGACTGATCTTTCGGACAACGCCCTTGCCACACTTGCCCGTGCAGCAATTACAAACGCGCAGAACACCATCCCGGATCCCTATCACTCCTTTCCTGCAAAAACGGTGGTTCCCTATCACCCCGTCACGATCTTTGATCCAGATATCATCTCTTTGACGGAAATGGAAAAGATAGACCGGGTGAAGTCCATGGAACGCGAGGCATTCGCTGTAGACAAACGGATCAAGCGCGTCCGGAAGGCATCTGCTTCATTTTCAGGTGCTGAAACGCTGATCATGAACAGCCTGGGAACGGAAATGTCGTATGAAAGCACAGCCTGTTCATCGAGCATTGAAGTGGTCGCCGAGGAAGAGGGAGAATCCCAGGCGGGTTCGGAATTCGACGTGAACCGCTTTTATAGAAAACTCGAAATCGAAGAGGTCGGTCGGCGGGCTGCTCAGAAAGCCATCGACCTGCTTGGCGCAAGGCACATAGAATCAGTCAAGACACCAGTAGTTCTTGAAGCGACGGTTGCGCAGGATTTTCTTTCCCTGATGGCGAGCGGCTTCTCGGCGGAAAGCGTTCAGAAAAAGAGGTCACTTTTCATCGGGAAACTAGGTTCTAATGTTGCATCAAATGCTATCACCGTGATCGACGACGGTCTGCGGGAAGGTGGTCTCGGCACTGCACCCTGTGATGATGAGACAGTGCCGATGCAAAGGAAAACCGTTATCGACAAAGGCAGGCTTGCCCTGTACTTGTACAATACTTACACCGCGAACAAGGACAAAACTGTATCAACGGGCAACGGCATGCGCGGCGGCTTCAAAGGTCTGCCCGGCGTGGGCTTGACGAACCTCTACATTGAACCGGGAAAGGAGTCTCCCGAGGCTCTGATTGCATCGATCAATAAGGGTCTGTATGTTACCGAAGTCATGGGCATGCATACCGCCAACCCTATTTCTGGTGATTTTTCAGTCGGCGCAACGGGCTTCTGGATTGAGAAAGGGGTAAAGGCATATGCTGTGCGCGAAATTACGATCGCCGGCAACATTCTCGACCTTATTAAACACGTGGACGCTGTGGGCAGCGACCTGCGCTTCTCAGGCAGAATCGGCAGCCCTTCACTCCGCATAGAGGAACTTTCGGTCGGCGGGAAGTAACTCGTCCCATCGGAGGAGATAGCAACATCAGAAGCATCTTTACACCGCGGGATAAACTCATTCTTTCTCTCTATAATGATATACTAAGGAGGTCCTCGGTCTGCCTTGTTTTTGAGGCATGAAACTGGATTGAATTCCTGAAAGAGATGATTTTGGAATCAGATTCTCGTCTTTAGGTGATAAACCTGATTACCCATCAATTACCGCCATGACTGTGCTATCAGAAGCCACCAAGAAGGAAATCGAAAGCCTCACACGGGAAATAAACGAGCATAATTACCGCTACTATGTTCTCGATGCCCCGGTCATATCCGACGAGGAATATGACCGTCTCTTCCGGCGGTTGAGGGAACTTGAGGAACAGCATCATTACCTTCTCCCCGATTCTCCGACACAGCGAGTAGGCGCCCCTCCACTTGATAAATTCGCAAAAGTACGGCACACCGAACCGATGCTCTCGCTTGATAATGCTTTCTCCCATGATGAACTTCGCGAGTTTGACCAGCGAGTGAAGCGTTTTCTGAAGTCGGATTTTGAAGTGGAATACACCGTGGAACCGAAGTATGACGGCCTTGCCATGGAACTTACCTATAGGAAAGGTCTCTTTGTCCGGGCAGCCACTCGAGGAGACGTAACCGCAAGTAAAATAGTGATTGTGCCAACAATCAAGTGGTGGTGAAATGGACAAAAATTGTGTTTGGCTGGTTGCTGTAGACTGAAGTAAATTTATATGTTCACCGAAGTCCTCAAATAAGTAATTCCATTTTATTAATTATGAAATTTTCTAGAGAACAAAAAGACATCCTTTCAAGGTCTGGAATAAAACTTCGCAATCTGACTGATGAAAAGATATTTGAAATTGCTGAGCGTAAAGTTGACGAAAGTTCTCTCAGCGACGATCAGCTTATTGAGTTCCTAACTGTTGCCAATGCTTTATATCGAGCGGGTAGACAGATCATCAGCGACGCTGATTATGATTTTACATTCCTTGCCGAGCTAAGAGCAAGACACCCCAAACATCCATATCTACAGACGGTCGAACCTGAGACAGCATTTGCTGGCAAAACGGTAGAATTGCCAATCAGAATGCTGTCGACGGAGAAAGCCTATTCGAAACAGGACATCGAAAAATGGGTCGCCCGGGTGGAAAAAGCAGCTAAAGAGTTGAACAAAGATTTCAATAAAATTCTTTTTAAGGTAACGCCGAAACTTGACGGCTTTGCAGCCTACGATGACGGTAAGCGCCTCTATACTCGAGGTGATGGACGTAGAGGGACAGACATTTCACGAGTGCTTGAGAGAGGATTATCAGTCGCGGATAGCGGAAGACGGGGCTTAGGGGCGGGGGAAATAGTCGTTAACAGGCATTACTTTGATGAAGTACTAGCACCATATTTTGACAACCCACGCAACTTTCAAGCTAGCGTGATTAAGGAAAAAGATTTAGAAGAACATGCAGAGCAAGCAATTAAAGATAAAGCGGCAGTTTTCTATCCATTCAATATTCTTCCAAGTTGGCAGGGGACTTGGCAGAAGTTAAATGAAGAATTTGATAATGTCGTAAAGAAAATGTGGACGTCAACTGATTTCGATGTCGATGGTTTGGTAATAGAAGTATTAGACTCAGACCTTAAAGAATTAATGGGAAGCACCATTCACCACCATCGTTGGCAAATAGCTTACAAGATTAATGCAGAATCTGCTAAAGTTCGAATTCTAAAAATCACCCCCAATACATCTCGTTCCGGACGTGTTAATCCAGTTGCAGAAGTTGAACCGACGAGATTAAGTGGTGCTATGATTCAACGAGCCACCGCACATAATTACAAAATGGTCCTTGAAAAAGGCATTGGTCCAGGAGCTTTGATCGAACTGACGCGTAGCGGAGAGGTAATTCCAAAAATTGAGAGGGTGATTGAGCAGGCTCAACCTGAAATCCCTGAACATTGTCCTAGCTGCCAGTCTGAATTAGTATGGGACGGGGACTACCTCTTTTGTACGAATAGACTCGAATGCCCAGCCCAGATCGAAAACTCAATGGAACATTTTTTCAAAATGTTAGGTAACGTAGATTTGTTTGGTTCCTCGACAATTAAGAAATTGTATGAAAATGGAGTACGAGCAGTTGAAGACATCTATAAGCTTAAAATAGCTGATTTTCAATCGATGGGATTTGGCCCCAAGCAATCGGAAAATTTGGTGGCTCAACTAAACAGGAGTCGTCGAGAGAGAATTGAAGATTGGCGATTTCTTTCAGCATTTGGCGTAATTAGGCTCGGTCGGGGCAATTGCGAAAAATTATTACGTCATTATGAATTAGATGAAATTTTCAAAATGTCAAAAGAAGATATTGCAAAAATTGAAGGTTTTGCGGAAAAAACCGCAGCTGTTGTAGTCAAAGGCTTAAGGCGCATAAAGAGACATTTCAATAATATTTATAAACTCCGCTTTAACTTGGAGAGAACATCGCGTAAGGATGACGTTATAAGAGATCAACAAAGAAGTCCATTAGCGGGAATGACAATTGTTTTCACAGGAGAAATGAAACACGGGACCCGGGACGAAATGGAAAAAGAAGCCAAGAATATGGGTGCTAGGATCGGGACGTCTGTCACCGGGAATACAAGTATTTTAGTAACAGGTGACCGCGTGGGAGCAACAAAAACAAAAGTCGCAGAAGAAAAAGGAGTTCGCATTTTATCGGAGGACAATTACTTGGAAATGATTGGCAAACTCAATCAAGCAGGCCATAAATTCCAGTAGTCCCAGTAAAAAAACATTCTATCTATAGGTGTTACCATTTTTTGAAACTCATCAGTTTACGTTGCAGATTCCGATTGGCATCGGACACCGATTCCATTTTTGAATCGGGCACCAGTTCCAATCAGTCTTGGACAGAAGTTCCCAAATTAGTCCGGACAGCAATACATCCCTTACAATTTTTATTATAGAATACATTATGAATTCGTGATAGCAAATCCGATATTAGTAACATTTAATGAAATCCACAAATATTCTATTCCCATCATCATAGGTTCTATTATTCCTTATTGTGAGTTCTGAATACTTTAGCGTACAATGGCTCGAAGAATCTTGAGAACGAGTTTTAAATCATTTTCATCTGCTTCTTGGAGAAGCTTATTAATTTCACTCTTTACTTGCCTGCTCGTTGCCTCATGTGCGAATTCAAAAATATCCTTCATTTCTATACCCAAGGCTTTTGAAATATTATCTAGTGTATCTAGGGAGGGATAACTATTCCCCACCTCAATCCGACTTAGATGCTTGGGATCAATATCTATTTTGTCAGATAACTGTTCTTGCGATAATCGTTTCGCCTTTCTTAATTCCTTTATTCTCGCTCCGAGAAATATCTTTATTGTTGTTTTCATCATGCCTCCTTTTAGCAATAATCAGCTTAAAGGAGGCATTTTATAACTACATTAAAAAAAGATTATTATTGACAATATCAATATATAATGTAGATTAATATAATAAATATATTGATATTGGGGTGCATAATCAACTTTATTTGTAGATTCAGAGCTTATTCATCTTGCTAAAATAGAACGAAGTTAGCCCCTAAATTCCTTAAGATTGTGAGAGTATTTAGAAATGAATTACGACGATCCTATCCTTGATATTATTGGTGCATTAAGGCAAATCGCGAGAGAAAATTACCTTTCTGAATATACTATTAACCAGGATCGTCTTGAACAAATCAAGACAATTAAGGAGCCAGTTCTTAAAAGATTAGCAATTAACCTAAATAAGTATCATAAAGCTGTCGCGCCTGATAAAACCTGCTTGCGCTGTGGAAAGATCGCAAGTATGTACGGTTTTACCTGGTTCTTAGATCGTCGCCAGGGCAATGTTTTGTGGGTTGCATATTTTGTATGTAAGCATCACTATAAAAAGTTGCTTTCCGGAAATAGTAATAATTTGCCAGATAGAATAAAAGTTATTATTGCTTCCAATAATTATGACGTGCCATCAAAATCGATAATCCATTCCCGAAAACAATACAATGATGTTGAGGAATTGCTATTTAGCTTGACAAATGACGATTTAAAACTATTTGCTGAAGCAAAGCACTGGAATGGTTATATGATTATTGATTATATAGCAGAGCGTATTTTATACTCGAATAATAAACTTTCATTGCTCAAGTTTTACACGGGCTTTGATGAGTTTGGCACCTCTATCCGCTATATTGAGCATACTCTTGAAGAAAAAGTATCATTTGAAAGTCCAGGATATTGGACGATCGATAATTTATTCGCTTCTGATGACTATGGTCTGCTCAACTACTTAAATCCATTATTTACTCGTGATAAAATCGAAGAAGCATACTGGGAGTGGGTTGTGGAAGACATTAATCAACGCAATGGCGATTTTATCGATCTTAGCGATAAAATAAATTTTAATCGACTTGTAAAAAAAAGACGATTTAATCATTAACTGTTGCGTTTTAAAGAACTTTATTTAAATCTGGAGGAGTGTCACGTGCTTCAATCAGATTTGACGCTATTTGATTCTACGGAACGTATATTGCCCTTGGATTGGATAGCCTCTTTTAGCGGTTGTGACAAAATTTAAATTAGCATGGGGTGTTCATAAACCACTACACGAATTAGGCCTAAAAAACCCTCAAATTTCTTGAAAATCCTATTAATGGAAAAGTGTTCATAAATGAATTGTTATTGGGTGTAACTAATCTATGATATATGCTCCAAAATGTCTCACTTATGATTGGGGATTTAGGCCATTTTGTCTTGGCAGCTTAGTATATGGGGGGAAATAAGTATAATATATAATATTTTGTAGATAAGGTCCGTTTGGCCCGGGGTGATAAATTCTGATTCACAGATGCAATTATTTCGATTCCTAATAACTCGTGAGATTCTTCCTGAAGTTCTTGTGGTTGCCATTCTCTGCAACATATAAATTAACAACCTGTAACTTGCAACAGTCGCGTAATGTTTACGTGTCCATCGCTTTGTAGCCACATTATATTTAATAAATCATCTCCCTGACTATTCACATTTTCAGACGGTCCCACAATATCTCCACTCAACACGATTGATTTTCTCCCTTAGCCTGCATTAATAAAACTGGTAAAACTTACAATGCAGCTGACATACTTTCGGAGCCTTCAATTCATGGGAGGCGGTCGATACCGGTTCCGAAGCTTGCCATTGGCAAGTACTTGTGGTAGCATCGGTTCTCGTACAGGGGATTTGCACCCCACTAGTTCACGCCTGTTCCGGGCGTACACACACGGGTCGAGTCCGACGCGCAAGGACCGCGCGTCTCACCCACGCGTTGGCAGGAAGAAGTTATAATTACAGTGCGGATTCGAAAATCCATTTCATGTGGCACGGTAATCACAAAACCCGAAGCAAAAAGTGATTTCATCGTGAAGTCTTGGAGGAAAAGGAGGGGGAACTGTGGTGGTATATTTCATCCCGAATTATGTAAATCCGTACGCCTCACGAAAAAGGCATTACAGAGTCAAAGTTCGAGAAAGTATTTGCAAAAATACAGCAGTCAGGCGAATTCACCCGGGCTTGGTTTAACGCATTGCTTCCAGAGTGCGCAAGGGAAGGTGACTGCAATTACACAACAATCGGTGGAATCATCGAACTTCTCGGTAACCCTGAGTACTCAAGTCGCAGCGTCTACGAGAAACGTGGACAGATTTAAAACCGTCTTCTGGCTGTGATTAAAAATCAAAAAGGCTAATATGAACTACTCTTGGAAAGCATATCTTGCTTTAGGAATTGTATTTTTGCTCTCCCTTTTATTTAGCATCCTAATCCCATCCACCCAAATCCTCCATGAAATAAGCACCATCCCTGCTGTTATGGCACTTATAGGCGCTGTGTATCAAATATTTCGAGATCAAGCAGCGTTTGAAAAACAATTATTACTGCAACAGAAGCAAAATCAATTTACACTTGGCGCAGCTTCACACATGGCAATTGTTGCCTTTGACAAACACGTTGAGTTTTGTGAATCATATATCGCTTGTACTCGCCGTATTCTAGATGAAATATACAATTACGGGGCGAAACGCAGACCACAGCTGGATGATCTCTTGCATGCACTTATTGATACACGTCAGAAATATGAGGCTTGGCTCACGCAGGGAATAAATTCACAAATAGTTAATTTCGAATCAAAATTGAAAGAAATGGTTCTCTTCACTGAATTGACTAAGGATCCTAGTTCTGATGAGGAACGTAGAAAACTATTTGCTAAAAAAGCAATGGACCTTTATTCAATCTTCATACGTGATGAAGATGATCCAGAAATCGCTCCCGATAGAATCGTTGCACTTCTGCAAAGTATTCTCGGGATAGAAGAACTAACAGCCTTGCGTCAAGCCGTGATAAACGAGGCCGTAAAAGTAATCAAATCCTCAGGAAAAAAGGGTTTATAAGATGAGCTACTGGGTGGGCTACTTCATGTATGATCCGCAGGCTGATAAAGAGCCGCTATCAAAACAGCTTCTCGGGCCATTTGCAACGCGTCAAGAAGCTAAAGAAGCGAAATATAAGAACAGAGAACTTGGCGTGTTCCAAACAGACATATTTGAGGCAGATTTAGAAGACGAACCAATGGTCTTGATCCAGGATAACAACGGAAATCCGGTATTATCCAGGGGGGATGACTAATAACGGATTTTTCGAACTTATCGAGGGGGGCTAGTGATCCCCTTGTTAGTCTAAGAGGGTCATGAAATGATATTAAAACTACCAGAAAATCGCAGAAAAATAATAGATTATCTCAACGACATAGATGAGGATACTTTCATCGATGAATTCATTATTCCTTTTTTTACCTCTCAGGGGTATCAAGTCTATCGCATAAACTCACATGGTCCAGGCGAACACGGCAAAGACATCATTTTTGTTAGACATATCCCTATATTTACTGAGAACGAGTTTATTTCTGTACAGGCTAAGGCTGAAGCAGTTACAACAGCGAACGTTGAGAAATGTGCTAGTCAGCTTAAACGCGCTCTTCAAACGAAATTTCCTCCGCGATCAGGAACAGGCGATATATATGCCCATTATGCAATATTTATAAACGCCCGTAAACATTCAAATGATGCTTACACCGAATTTCCTCAGCTTGTTAATAGCCAGTATGCAAAGATATTAAGTCAAGAGAACGTATGTGAGTTGATAATGCAATACGGCATAGCACCTAAACGTCTATTGGACCAGCTAAGTATGAGTTCTCCGGAATCGCAATCAAAAGAAGATAGAGAAATCATCGAAACGATACTGACGAACAATCCGGCTGAAGTAGATAACTTACTAAATCACAAGCTGAAATTTATGAAAGATAAAATAAGTCGTGATACGAAGCAACTTGTTGTTGACTACATTTATGAAAGGTGGGAATCCGACAGATCATGGGTAGGTACGGTAAAGCCTATGAAATGGTTCGACACTTATTTTGATTTCTTTTCTGAAAAAGGCAGCAAATATCTATTGACCGTCTTTGAAGAACTCATGTCGTCTACACCGTCTTTCGATGCTTTGCCATATACTAAATCTGTAGTTCGAAAAATAACACCGGACCTGCTGTCATATATTGAGGACGACTTTATAAACCTATGTGCACGCAAATCGATTTCACATCCAAGGGAAAATATCGATTACCTTTATGATAAGTTACAAGAATTCTTGAATTCAAATCTTATAAAGACAACCACCAACCGCCGTATTGCTGAGAAGATTCTTTCATTAAAGCAATATAGGACGGAAGGCAAGACCGAGGAAGCAAGGAAAGTTGACGAGGAACTCTATTATATCGCGTACCCAGATGAGCGTAAAGCATAGTAACCCAACCAGGCGCTCGACATCGAGTCGCCAAAAGCGGCGAGTCAGCGCCGCGTTAAGAAGCGAATGCGTGCATTGATTAAGAAGCAAGCCCGTGCATTACTAAAAAATTTCCTCAGTAGTATCAAACATTATAGTCTACGAAATACACGCTGAGAACCAACAGTCTATAATTGGGTAAAAATTATTATGAGTACATTATTTGTACAAAAGAAGATTAGAATTCCTACAATAGGAACCTGGGGTTGGAGCGAAGAAAATTACAAAACCCCCCTTATTTTTTCTCTTAACGGCGCGAAAGCCTTGTTGTTTCTGGAGCCGATAGCCCTTCCGAGGCGTAATGATAAAAGAGATTCACTTTGGGAGGCCATCTTACAAATCCAGTTCGCACCACCGCCCAATAAGATCATAAAAGGACTCAAAACTTCTGGCAAACAATGTCTTGAAGTCGCAAGTCAAATTTACGACTATTACCGGGAAGTAATAGAGAAATTTGAGGGTCTAATCAGAACTACCGCAAATGTAAAATTCTTAATGCCTGACGAATCGCCGATGTCAATTTCGTCCTTTTTTAGTGACCATCAGCATCATTATGGCGAAGAAGTAACTTGGTGGGTTGATTCCCAAAAACCGATAAAATTTCACCCCAAGATATCAGGGACACGTCGGACACTGAATCCTCTTTTTAAGAGAGATCAACTTATTGATAATAACAAATGGCTGAGAATGCAAAGGGCGATCGAGTTAAACGAATATCCATCGGATGAAATGATGGAATTGTTGCGGATTAGATCTCAACTTGCATGGCGTAGGAAAAAAATTGCAACAATCGAAGCTGCCGTATTTGCAGAAACAATCCTTCGAGAATATGCAGTTCAAGTATTGCTTGATCAGGGCATTAGCAAGACCAAGCTTCAATCTTTACGAGATGATCTCTCTTTCAACTTAATGCTAAACGCTGTATTGCCGCTCACGCTGACAAAATCCGAAGCTAAGAAATTAAAAAACCATATTATTGCAGTTGATGTATTGCGTAAAATTAGAAATGACGTCGTACACGGAACCATTGAAGAAAAAGACATTGACGAACTCTCAGTTAGAACAAGCATCGAATCAACATTAAAAATTATTGAGACAATCAAATCTAAGATTAAAGAAAAGACCTAACAATCGCGTCCACATCGATTCGCCAAGAAGCGGCGGGTGACGCGAGCATTGAGTCTGTAGGGGAACCCCTTAAGGGCAGCGACGATTTTTACTGTTGATAATAAGAATAGCAACGATAGCGATTCTGAGCCCTAATGACGGACTTTCCCTCATTTGGCCAACATTGCGCGACGTAGTGGAAGCTTAACCGCACTAAGCGAAGCCTTATGCGTTAGTGTTTTGAAAGGTACTTATTCTACAGACTCGTTGGGTCCTAAAAAAAGGAGGCATCATATGGATCAAGATGGTTATGACATTGCCCAAGTTTGTCCCAATAGTCACACGACAAATAAGTCATCACGCAAGTATCCTGAGGATAACAAACAATTTTGTGATAAGTGCGGGGAAAAGACAATAACAACTTGTTCGAAATGTAACAATCCGATTCGAGGCGCTTACCACGCTGAAGGAGTATTCGGCGTCTTTGAATATACACCGCCAGCATATTGCTACAATTGTGGTAATGCATTTCCTTGGACTGAGAGAAAAATCCAGGCCGCCATGGAACTTTCAATTGAAGAAGGCAATCTTAACGAAGAAGATAGTACAATATTAGAACAAAGCATAAAAGATATAGTACGTGACACAGCGCAAACGCAAGTTGCCGCAAGCAGATTTAAGAAAATAATGACTAAGGCGGGACTATCGACCACAGGTGCCGTCAAGGATATTCTGGTTGATATTGTTAGCGAAACGGCCAAGAAGATAATTTGGCCAGGTTGATGCAGTGAAGAAAAGAGCAACTGACAACTTGGGCGACCCTTCTACGTGTAGAATGGCATTGGATTGCTCTTCCAACAAGCGCCTGGACAGCGACGCGTCAGGCGCGAGTTCATGTGCACTTTTCATGCAGTATCCGGCATTGAGTTTTAGTCAACAACCTTTGCCAGGCTGTGTTGAACTTTGGCGCGTTCTACATAAGCATCTAGCTTCTCGAATCCCTCGATCGTGTTGTCAAAAATCAGGTTTTCCGCAAGAGAGCTGTACCGAAGAACGCACGGTGCTTTTCTTTCGCAACATCAATTCCTACGATTAGATGCTGCTCCGAACCGCGAAATTCTTTCTTCATTTGCAGAAACTGCTCTAGTCTGATATCATCAATACTATTCATAGAAGCCTCCTGTCTCTTGATTTAGTTTCTCGATAAACCAATTCTTAACAGGAGGCTTCTATTTTAGATAGTCTTGAAGATTATTTTGTCTATGCTCTAATGGGAAGGTCTATCTTCAGGGCTTATCTATATATAACGCCGTTGCAACCTTGTAGGTGAATTCGAGTTTTATATAATATTAGCGAAAGTGCAGAATTCATTTATATATCATTGCCTTATTTAGTAATATTTTCTGTTAACAGCATCTTCCAGTATTCCTTATAGTTTAGATTCACTAAATCACTTAAAGTTTCAACCCGTTATTCGACAGCGGGACATTATGCCCTTTGAGGAGGCACTCATGGAAGTGACGCTTTACGATGGAAAAGGTCATCCTGTTGCGTACATAGCAGATGACGGCGAAAACAGTATCTACCTCTGGAGTGGCCATGCGGTTGCATACATCGATGGAGAAAATATCTACGGATGGAATGGCACGCACATGGGATGGTTCTCGGGCGGTGTATTGTATAACTTGCACGGTCAGCGTGTCGGTTCGATTGCGGAGAAATGCCCTTACTCTGTTTATGAAGAGCCAGCTAAGTATGCAAAATACGCTAAGTATGCAAAGTACGCGCGCTACGCTGCGTACGCACGTTCAGCCTTCAGCAGTAGCTACAGCAACGAACCGTTGGAGAAATTTCTCAAGGGTGGCGCGGTTGACTCCGTTTAGCGGATTCGGTATTCAATGATAATATATATGTTGAAGTGACCACTGAAGAGCACGCAGAGAAAAAAGGGCTGATTGATCTTAAATTGTCTTGGGCATTCGAATTAGAAATAAAGGAATGCCCTACTTTTCAGTTTGAGTACTCAAAAGATAAAAGTCGCTAAAATTTACTTTGTGCTACCATTATGAGTCTCACAGAAGTCGCCACATATCTCAACCACATGTTGCTAGTTACTATAGGTATTTCATGCATTTTTTAAGCGCGTGTCGCCGCAAGATTATAGATGGCCGTGAGATAGACATATTTTGGGAAGGTGTATAGGATCGTGGTTGTAATATGCGTCGCTGTCATCTTGCTCTTACCTTAAAATTCGCTCCCTACACCAATGTTGACAGAAAATTGAATCAGATATATTATTCGCCGAAATAATGATGCTAAACTAAAATAACACTGTAAAGCTGATGTTATCTTAGGGGGCTGCTCAATAAATGGTTTCCCTGGAGATATTGACGGCAACATTATGAGGGAAATCAAGATCATGCGATCAAGGAGCTTATTATGAAAGAAGCAAAAGTTTCGGTAAAAGAGACAACATCGTTTGCCGATTTTATAGAAAGAATGAGCATAACGGTTCCACCGAATGAGATACTGATAATACCGGATAATTATGAAGAGCTTAAATCACCGAACGATGCGATTTTCGCGGGTCCATCTATTACAGTTAAAAAGTTATTAACCTCAAAAGGGCTAAAAATTAACTTGGTAGATATGAAAACTGAGACTTGGACGGCAGATAAACGCGGTGCTGATTGGTTTGGCCCGACATTATTTATAAGCAGTCTTCTTTTATCTGAAAACAAGGAGGCTGTTTCAGTGGCTTTGGGGGTCATTTCAAATTATATATCAAGTGCGTTTGGCATTGGTGGATTTCGGGCTGAAAGCATTGCCAGGTTTAAAATCTTGGTTAAAAATGAAACGTCCGGTGTGACGAAAGAGATTTCATACGAGGGGCCAAGTCAAGGCATAAAAGATCTTGAAAAGGTAATTAAATCCGCAGCACAGATAAAAAAATAACTATGGATAATAAAATTACGGTAGTTGAAATAATTAACTCATATAATAAAGCTTTAGAATCTGCATTAAAAATGAACTATCTTGTACGAGATGATAAATTGCAGAGCGATGAAGCACAGCAACTATTAAAATTAAAAAGTCTTGTCAAAGCGATCAAGTATCAGGTTATCGAACAAGGCAATGAAAAACTAGCAAATAGATTGTTTCACTTGCAGTCCGTTTTGAATTCAGTATCTTCAATCTTGAATATGTGGATTGCTCTTAAGAAAGAAGAATATACGGTTGCATGGTGCCTACTGATTGATGCACAGGAATATCTGGATTTGGCACTGAAGGCGATTCGTGGCGAAGAGGGATATTGGGGGCTCGAAGAATACAAAGATAGACTTTTATCAATTGAACATGTCTGTTTTCCAGGCTTCCCTATGTACAACAGTTGGGGAGCAAAATTGAAAGGTGGCAAGTGTAGTATCTGCGGGGCTTACTATGATAAGTGCGACCATATTGATGGCTTAGTATATTCCGGTAGACTATGCACAGTTATCGGGTATGCTTCACTTGAAGCAGATCATTCTTCGCTAGTCGATAATCCTCGGGATAGAAGATGCATTATTAACAAGATATCGACGGATGAAGGCTTGATGAGGGACTACATAACATGGAAAATCACGGATGAACCTGTACCTCAAGTGCAGGATGCAAACTTAAGAGAGGGAGGGTACTTGCGCTGTACTTTATTCGTAAACAAAACAATTGAATGGGACTAATGCATTAATGAGGAGTCGATATGCGACTTGAACGATGACAGGCTAACAAGCGCCTCAACAGCGGCGCGTCAGGCGCACATATTATAAAAATGTTTATGATTAGACAAATTAAGATGTTTATGAATATCGACGACCTTTTGAAATCAACTAAAAACTAATCTTTATGAAACTGGACATGACGAGTGGACTTACGCCTTCGCTGGTATGCGCTCTGCGGTGAAATACAAGAAAAACTTAAATGGCAGCGTATGTCCATATGCAACTAACAAATGATGGCGCAAATATGTATCTGACCACAAACTGGGTCACAGCGCCCTGGTAATAAAAAACCTTCAAGTAAAACAAGGCTAAGATTCCAACCTTCAGCTCAAAAGGGTTCGGACGTTAGATATGAAAGGAAATAATAAAGTGGGTGAAGATTCTGGGCACGAAATAGAGCTTTTGTTAGGCGGTGTAATTCCTGAACGTGAGCGAGAGATGAGGGAATATTTAGGAAAATATGCGCCAATTTTTTTTCGTTGCGATGATCGTCCAGGGTTTTTCATAGAAGCTGGACCATATGGAATATTAAAATTCACACAAAGAACGATGCATCAAATGTGGATTCTCGGTTTTGCAGCAAATCAGGCACTAAATTCATATTCATCGGCACTTGCCATCCTTCGGCTCAATAGCGAAAATTTAGATACAAATACGATCGCACAAATTCCGGGTCAGGAGCAGGAAGATAATAAATATGCCAACATAATAGATTCAGTTTACAAATTAGCAAAGGTAAGTAGACCCTCCGAATTTGATTGGCCGAGTACGGTGCCCATCCCTAATAAAAAACCTACTGATATGGTGGGCGCCGCGACATTTGATTTAATTTGCATGGCCGGCGCTTACGTGATTCTTCACGAGATGAAACACATCGCATTTTCGATAGATGGGACCGCGCCCGCGAATACCCATGAAGAAGAGCACGCATGCGATCTATTTGCAAAAAGCATGATGCTTTCTGAAATAGAGGCATATTCGAGACAAAGCGGCTATGATCTGAGCAGGTTAAAATCAAAGCGTGCAATAAGCATTAGCCTAGCATTGTTTTTTATGTTGGTTATCACACCTCAGAAATCCTGGGCTGGTACAGAAACACATCCGAGTATTAAAAGTAGAATAGAATCTTTAGTTAACGATCTATCCATTCATGATGACGATATTCTCTGGGTTTACATGGCTTCATTGTTATTGGCTCACTTGCAGTACATGGGCGATCAACATATTGTTTGTAACTTCGTTTCTCTGAAGGATTTGACTATTAATCTTATATCGAGAATTGAAAAGGCATCTAACAAGGCAGATTAGAAATTGACTAGGTGACGTTTATACCTATAATGCTTTATCTGAAGCAGAGATTTCAACCTGCGCGTCGAGTACGCCGCGAAAAACTCGCAGCTCACGCGCGTCTTCATATGCACCTTTCAAGCCGTATTATGCATTGAAATTTATTCAACATGCTTGCGTGCTTGTAGGTGGAGGTGGGAGGTTAAGAATTTTTAGGAAGGTTAAATCTTCTGTTTGAATCATGGATATTATGACATGGTTTTTCTGGCAACAAGAACTTCCTGTAATTTTTGAAGTTTCCATTTCTGGCAACACTTCATCTATCAGCCTGAACTTGTTAACGTATACCCCATAAATTTCCCCCATCGACAACCCCGTCTAAATCGCCCATTGTCATCGACCGATACGACACGACCGATACGACAGACCTATACGACGACCTATACGACGGCGTTGACTTCGCCTGGGATGAGGAATATATTTGTTATAATCTACACGACACGTTTAGATGGCCATTGACATATGTAAATGTTGCCATCAACCGCATTTAATCTGGAGGATATAAATGGATAGAATAGCAGCATTCGTGGGCCACAGCTTTGCGGAAGAGGATGCTGATGTCGTCAGAAAATTCACAGATTTATTTGATCATATAACCGACTTAGGCATTGGCTTTTCCTGGGTTCACGCAAATGATGCGGAACCCAAAATATTGTCTGAAAAGGTGCTAGCGCTAATTAAAGATAGGAATCTATTTATTGGAATTTGCACGCCGAGAGAACGTGCAATAGATCAGTATAAACTTAAATTAGCCCCATTATCAAAGAGCCGGTATTGTGGAGATGAGAAAGATTATTCTTGGAAAACTTCGGATTGGATTATTCAAGAGATAGGTCTCGCCATCGGCCGTGGCATGAATGTTATTTTATTAATAGAAAAGGGCCTGAGAGATCCTGGTGGGCTGCAAGGCAATTTGGAATACATTACCTTTGATCGAAATAAACCAGAGGGCGTCTTCACTAAAATATTAGAAATGATTAAGTCTCTTAAACCCTCTTTAAGCACAAATCCGTCAGCAACCGTTGAACCAGTATCATCAGAAAAAATAGAAGAGGGGAAAAAACCTGAAGGTCTCGAGTGGCTAGAGCCTAAAGTTGAATGGGAGAGAAAAGATTATAGTAGGGCACTATTCCATATGTTTATGACTGACGACAAAGTTAGTGAACAGCGCATCTATGACGCATACTTGTTAACGCCCGATGGCAAAATTGACAAAAATAAAATAAGTTGGTCAGCCGAACGTGAGAGCTGGAAGATTATGTTGGGGAAAGGTGGTACTCTTTCGATACTTGAAGCGATGGCGCGTGAGCATCCGGATAATGACGAAGTTCTACGATATCTAGCACGCGCCTATAGAGAATATAAAGAATTCGAAAAAGCTGCCGGTCAATTGTTAGCTTCAGCCAAACAAAGTACGACTCCCGAGGTGCGGCTTAAGCGATTGGGCGAGGCTGCTGTAGAATATAATAAAGCACATCAAGAAAAAGACGTAAATAATGCGGTTGACCAGATGAAAAGTTTAATTGATAATGTTGAAGAAAAAGAAATCATAATTTTGAGAACATTAAAACAAATCGCGGAAGATGCGAACGACGATGACAAATATCTTGCATATGCTGAGCGTTTGCTGGACATTGCACCTGCTGACAATGACGTAAGATTTTCATTGGCATATAAATACTCCGATCTGAAATATAATGAATTAGCATTATATCATTACACGAAGATTCCTTACGCTGAAAGAAATCTAAGCGCATGGAATAATATAGGTGTTGCTAATGATAGATTAAGTCTAAATGGCAAGGCTGTGGATGCATATCGAAAAGCAGAAGAATTAGGTGAGACTTTAGCCATGAGTAATCTAGGGAGCAAGTATTTAGATGCTGGATTTTTTTTAGAGGCAGAAGAAATTTGTAACAAGGCAATAAAGATAGAAAACTATGACAAAAAAATTGGGGAAACTATTACAAGAATTAAATCATTGCAAGAAGAAGAGGATAAGAAACAAAAAATAATGCTGGATAATTCAGCATTACTGAGAAAGTTTTTTACAAGTTTCGGCCACGCTTGTATCCAACAAACGCTTTTGGAGTATAGTGGTGCTTGGGAGCATCCGCGCTGTACTCTCAAATCGGAAATAAAGAATGGAAAGCTCATTGCAACGGGTAATTATGAGCAATCGGCATATGGAAATGCACTAGCTACTAGTTTGGCAGGCATATCACCCTGGACGCCTGACAAGCCAACGAATTATTTAATTAGATATGAGGGCTCCGTTGAGGGATTTGCAATTCAAGGGACGGTTTCGATAGAAGAGGTTGGAAAATCCATTAGCCCAATACCATCGTTGATGGGTTCAGGAAAGAGTTCAAAAGATGTCCTAATGGTAATTTCTGATGATAAAAAAGAGATTAGAGTGTGGGAAAAGGGCGCTATTGATAAAGAACGATTCTATTTTCTAACTGCACTTGGGAATTAATTGTCAGTATTAAATATTAAATTGGCAAAGTATAATTTTGCTAATTTATTTTCCCCTAATGCTAACGGCTCAACTACTGGTTTGTCTGATATCATGATGTTGATTCTGGACCCTATTAGAGGATGTTGGAATGACTAATCAAAAACCGATCCTGCTTCTCAAGAATCTCTCGGCAAAGATCTCAGGTGTCCACCCCCTACTTTACATTGTTTTGTACATATCAGCGATTCCAGTATTTGCTGGGATATATTTCGCGATACCCTCCGGGTTTTATGCTCCATATGCACGACTTGAATATAGCGGTCAGTCAGATGCATACCAAACAGGCGTCCTAATTCAAACTGCCATTCGACGAGCATTGCACGCGCGTTCCTCGAAATCATCTGTGTTGGTTCAGAAGCTGAAGGAAAAAGAAGAAATGCTCTATGTCCAAAGACTGTCTGCAATGGATAGCTCAAAAATAAAATTCGAAGTGTTGGCGATGCTTTGGGACGAGGGGAAAAGAGGATACATCCAAATCCCCATGAACATAGTGATGCAAGCGTCTTCAGGAATTATTGCATACTCGTCGCGTACTGGTCCAAAACTGTTTCGATTCGTAGAATTGGACAATGCGGACAGAATTCCAGTCGAATTGCGACATATAGTTTATTCGGCATTTGTGGAGATATTTCGACCACCAGATGATATATTTGGTCATGCACCTTTACTAGAACTATCTAGTGATGAGGATCAAAAGCTATCGCGATTCTTCGATGGAATCGGGGGCGATGCCACTGCCATAAGTGGAGCATATGGCCGAATGCTATATTTCAGCTCGATGGTTATCACGACTGTCGGTTTTGGTGATATAGTCCCAATAACTGGGCTTGCACGAACTGTCGTTGCGTTGGAAGCAGCGCTGGGGATTATTTTAGCCGGTCTTTTCCTGAACGCTCTCGCTAACAATCTACTGATAAAAAGTCAATCAATAATTAAATTTATTACTGAAAAGGGTAAAGTAAAATATCTATCAGGAATAATATTTGGAGAAAATACCTTTCAAAATGACAATTTATTGTTTTTCAATGGAAAATCAAATTATATAGATTTTAAGCAAAGGGAATTTCAATTACCGATAACCATTCAAATGGAATTTAAATTAAATAAGGAAAACGAATGGTGGGCAACATTATTTAGCTGGAATAATATTGAACAACCACATGATGGAATTCAAATCGCATTAGAAAGAAATAACGAAAATATAGCAAATAGAATTGTTGGTAGAATAGGTGAAGCGGGTAAAGGTGATATCTTTTCAGATATTGAGATGGATAAAGATCGAAATTGGCATACTGTAACATTATCTGCAGATATTTCTAATATTTATTTAAAGATAGATAGCTCTGAGACAAAGCAAAAAGCCCGCGAAGATAGATGGTTACCAGATGGCAAAAGATATAATTTGTATATCGGAAAATCGTTTTTAGATGAATTTTTCAATGGTACTATCAGAAATATTCAAGTATCCAATCAAAAGCCATAAATTGTATTCACCGCACTTTTCGTTGTTGGATATTCTTTTCGTGATGATCATGTTCGAAGAATTTTCTGGGATGTTGCTCCCAAAGGTATTAATATGGCAATCGTAATCAAAAACGGAGTTAAAGGGAAAGTTTGCTCCACATGTCGCAAATGGAAGCCGCTAGACGACTTCCCAACAGATCCCACCCACGGTCCTACGCAAGGCGGTCATCACTGCCGGTGTAAAGAATGTCATCGCAATGGAGCAAGATTTAAGAGACAAGAAAACTCATGATGGTGTCTTTCGGTCTATGGTTTTTGAGGAGGGTAGAGTAAGAGATCGGGCGTAGTCGGACTATTTCCCGATCTCTCCTCTCCGAACCGGACTTGCACCTCTCAGCGCATCCAGCTCTCCATTCAAGTGTTGCTCAATGCAAAGGCAACGTCAGCATAGCTCGATTCGATAGTGCGGCGTTTCTCGTCGCGTAGTCGGAACGACTGTCCGAACTCGATCGGAATGGGTGTCCGATCCTGTTGCGTATAAGCATACGTCCCAAAATATTAAAGTCACTTCAATTTGTCGTATTCAAAATATACGGATTGTCCTTTATGCCACGGTAGTTTAGTTTTTAAGAAAACTGTAGAAAGCATCCTGTGTGTCACTACTTTAGTTTTTTCTCCCGCTCAGCGAGAAGATTTTGACCCTCAATAAAACGCAATGTTTCTATTTTTTGTTTTTTACTCATTTTCTCTAATAACCCAAGTATTTTTATTGTTTCATCATCATATAAATCCCCACTCTTCGCCGATTGGTTTAGCTTAACAACAGTAAAGTCCGTGCAAACATCATTGTTAGATAAAATCCAATTAATAGATTTTCCGGTTATCTCAGAAAGCTTTTTTAATATGGGAGCAGGTGGAAACCGATCCCCTGATTCGTAATATCTATAGGCACGAAAAGACACCCCTAGCCTCTCAGCAAATTTCTTTTGAGAAGAACTTCCTCGAATATCCTTAAGTCTTGAACCAAAATCATATTTCATTGTATGGGTACAGTTGTGCCACTATAATCTTGACAAATGGCACGAACATGCCTATAATCCCCAAAAATGATGATGTACAGTGCTTTTCGTATAATACATAATATTTTTCAGATATTAGTCTATTTTATTTGCCATGTCTACGTTTAATTTTAAAACGAGATTAGTCCTTTCTCATACAAAAAATATTACCTTTAGTAAATTACATAAAAAGAAAGGTGGGGATTTATTTGAAAAAATATAGAGAAGCTCTCAATAAATTATCAAATTCAAATATTCCATTATCGCAGATGCTACAAATACTTAGCTCTCATTCGATGCGGATATTTCAACTTCAATACTTAGAGGCAACAAATGTTTTGCACAAAGGGCCTGTAACGCCAACAGATTTCGGTGATTCTCGATTCAATCAACATAAACCAATAAAAGTTATTCCCAAAAGACGCAATGGTAAAATCAAATGACTAAATTAAATACCGCATCGTCAAAACAATATGTGCTCGATAATTGTATACGAGATAGTCATAAGATGAATCATCGTATTCTCCAGAAATACTAAAGACACGATCACCGTAATTGTTTATCTTAAAGATAGACTATAAGCAGGTCTAGATATGATAATGATCTTTGTTCTGGTCATTTTGTCTATTCTTGCAGTGATGATATCTGCGGATTCATCTTTTGGGAACCCTTTTACGAACAACTATATTCCAGGCGAAGACAACTCTCATCTTCAGTCCGTCGCGGTTATTGAATTATTCCTCTTTAGGAGTTGAACTGTCTATGATGAAACCTGCCAAGAAGATTCTCTTACCACATATCGAGATAACCGTAGTCTCCACATCGAAAGCCCCTGATGCATCCGGAGTTATTTTGCCTAGCCAAACTGGTGATGACGCCGAATTGATGTACTTCATAAGCCCGAAGCGCATGGGCAAATCCGGTGAGCGAGTAGATGGGGAACCTGTCTGGGCAAAGCAGCAATACAACCACTTCCCTGTCGCGCTGGATAGTCACGGCGTGCCTTGGGCTGAAGCGGAGGTCTACATCCTTTCGAAGTTGGATGGTCTTGCCGGCCCGTCCATGGCAACATATATCGCGATCGCGAATGATCTTTCTGAGTACCGGAGGTTCCTGGACGAAACCGGGCTTGATTGGCTGCACTTCCCGTCTCAGAAATTCGCCAGGCCGACCTACAGGTTCAACGGTCACCTAAAATATGCTGTCCAAGCTGGGAAGATTGCAGCTACATACGCTCAACGGCAAATGGGTACAGTAATCGGTTTATACCGGTGGCTTATAGATGAGGAGGTTTTCGAGCCACAGAATCCTCCGTGGAAGGAATCTGACCGGTACATCAACTTTAAGGACTCCCGTGGTTTTGCCCAATCCAAGAAGGTAGTTACCACGGACGTTTCCATAAAGGTCGCCAAGCAGCATGACCCCTATGACGGATATATTGACGATGGTGGGAAGCTGCGTCCACTCACCTATGAGGAGCAGGGGTGGGTCATGGACGCCCTCGTTACTCTTGGCAACACTGAGATGACCCTTATCCATTTGCTCGGGATGCTGACAGGCGCCAGGATCCAAACTGCCCTCACCTTCAAAGTATCTCACACAAAGTTACCTCTTAGCAGCGATGTGTTCGGGGAGATCCGGATCCCAATCGGACCGGGTACTAGGATTGACTCGAAGAACAATAAAAAGATGACACTTCATATCCCTGCCTGGTTTTACGAAATGCTAAAGCTCTACGCCAACAGCACACACGCCATCAAGCGCAGGGAAAAGGCAAAAGGTGGAGACACCGATGACCAGTACCTCTTTCTGAGCATCAGAGGGGCGCCTCTATACGAGGACAAGGCAGATTCGATGGAGTTTGATGAAAACAACGATACCCGCTATGCCAGGACCGGGCAGGGGGTTCGCCAATTTATTACGGAAAGGGTGCTCCCCTTCATCCTGCAGAAATATGGTGCTATGAAGTTCAAATATCGGTTCCACGACACTCGGGCAACGGCTGGCATGAACTGGACAGACCATCAGTTGAAGCTTGTTGAACTGAAGAAGACCACTCTTTTCAGCGCAAGAGAATTTATTAAGACACGGATGGGCCACGAGTCGTCAATGACCACCGATCGCTATCTTCAGTTCCGTGAAAACCTGAAATTCGTGCAATGGGCAGGCCAGGAGTACGACAACCACCTGAAACGTCTCGCCAGTTTGATTATGAAAGATGTTCGATGAGAAAATACACCCAGCACCCTACTGCTTTGTATGACCTCCCACTGGCCAACGGGATGCAGATCCTCCGAGCGGAGCAGGTTATTCTCCGCTTTGGTTCTGTAGGTTCTGTCGACATAGGGTCTCTCTGCTACTTACACCGAGGGACCTACAAACGTAAGTTCGTTAACGATAGTCTGATGGTGGATAGCTCCTCTTTTGACAGTTCGAGAGCGAAAAGGGTGTCGGAGCTGATAGAGTTTATATCAGTGTGTGTTCGCCACACAGGGCAGCGTACAAGTACGCTCTTTAAAAAGTTTATAGACTTTTCTAAAGTATTCATGGCCTGGTCGGATGGGAATGGGCACACCGATCTTTTCGATGATGAAGATACCGCTCGGAACGCCTTCCGAGGTTTTGTGGCTCATCTCCGTGAACGGGTTATCCAAAATCAAATCACTGTGAATAGTGCGGCCCGTTACCAAATACATGTCTTGTGGGTTCTGGAAAATTTTCTTGGGATAGATAATCTTGCAAGGGGCGTGAATCTCCTTGTGCAAAACTCTAAGGCAACTGAGCAGACAATGCCGCCTTGTGAAAACACTCAAAGCAAGGTGATGGCTCTTTGTGAAGCGCTTTTCTTTGGTCTCAGTGAATTGGTTATTGAAGCCAGAGATTACCCTTTCCGGCTAAAAATGCCCGACTACCTCCAATGGAAATCGAATGCGATTTGGGTCTTCCCTCATATAAAATGGTGTATTCCTCCTCTAGACGATGGCTGCTACGATCGGAGTTTGCAACCTCGGGGGTTTAACTATGCTGCCGGCAGAGTAGCCTCCTTGGATGAAATCAAGCAAAAGTGCCCGACAAAGTCGTTAAAGTTTTTCAAGCCCACGGCAACCCTCAGACGCGCTCAGAAGAGAATCTCTACAGCGAATCAGGACCCTCGTGATTATGCCCGCATCCAGGCCGCCCAAATGGCGCTCAATGCTTTCATTGATATGTTCGTTGCTAGCACGGCGATGAACGCAACTCAAATAATAGAATTGGCCTGGGGGGACGATGAATTCAAGCTTGGCGTTGAGCGCCAAGGATTCAGGACGCTCAAATGGAGAGCCGGCGGCAAGAGATGCTCGTTTGAAATATCTCCGGTATTTATACCTAAATTCAGGCGGTTTCTGAATTTGCGTCGGTATCTTTTAAACGGTGTAGAATGTGATTATCTCTTTTTCACTTTGGGGGCAAATGCCGGTAAATCCTCTATCCCACGACGACTAATAAATAGATTTGCCGTTTCTTTTGCCGAGTCGCTAAGAAGATTTGATCCTAGTGTGAATGTGACAGCCAGAGAGTGGCGGGCCGCAAAGAGCGATTGGTTGATCAAAAAAACGGATCCTGCTACTGCTGCCCTTATCCTTCAGAACTCAGAAAGAACGCTCTTGAAAAGCTATGCAGCTGGTTCTCCAACGGAGCACCTGAACGAAATGACGAGGTATTTCGACAGGGTTTCAAATGTGGTGGCTAACAGGGGGCAACAGATCGAGCATGGTGTTGAGCGAGCTACAGGGGTTTGTTGTGACTACGGGTCCCCGCACGAGGTGTCCCAAAACGCTCCGGTTACGCCTGATTGTCGTGCTCCTGAAGGATGCCTGTTTTGCGACAAGTTCAAGGTGCATGCCGATGAGCGAGACACAAGAAAACTATTGAGTTGCCGCTTCTGCTTGTTGCTGACAGCCCCACTTGCGGCGAGCCAAGAACAATTCGAGCGCTTGTTCTCTCCGATCCTTGACCGCATCCAAGTGATCCTTGACGAAATTGATGTCAGGGAACCCGGGATGGTTTCCCGAATAAAGGTAGAAGTGGAGGAAGATGGCGAACTTGATCCGTACTGGGCGGGGAAAATAGAAATGCTGACTACCCTTGAGCTGGTGACTTTATAATGATTTATGAACCTAAAATACCTTTATCCGAGGCTGCTGTCCCCCCCGATTCATATGACGATTCCGTCGGACTGATCCCTCCTGATGACTTTGTCGTAAGCAGATTTCATGACGGCACGGTGGCGTCTCGCTACATGGACATGTCCTGGAACCGTACGCCTTATGACCCGGACGGACACCCTTCTTGGTTGCGGTTCCCTTTCTGGAAGTACAAGCACCTTACGTTGGAGCAAGAAAGTCTGAACCGTGAGGTTCATTGGTTAATGTTTTTACTTACATGGAAAAGACCAAGACTCACGCTGTCTTTTTCAAGTCTCGAAAGCTATATGTGCTTTTTCAGGATGCTTACCAAGACCGCTTATGCCAGTTCCTGCCAGATCAAGGAGATACTTTCCGACGAGACCCGCATCATGCATTTAATAGACAGTGGGGGGATTGGCTATAGGAATATTGGGCTCCTATCGAGTTTGCTTTCCTTTTTGTTAAAGTTGGGGACAGAGGGCTCCGGACTGTTTGTCCCTGGCAGGAAGGTACTGCGGCAGTTGAACCAGCACTACAATCAGTCTAGGGACGAGTCCAAGCAAACTCCGCCCATCCCGACCAGAATCTATACCAAAATAATCGTTGGTCTTTTGCGTGAACTCGAAGAGTTCGAGAAGGTTGCAGATCGTTATTTTGCCTTGCTGACAGAATGTCTTAGTGACCCGCTTATGGGGAGGTCTCGTACCATTCAATACTGCAAGGTTGTGCGGCTAGGGCTCACGGATAAGGCACCGCGCCCACACTTTAGCCAACTTCTAAGGAAATATGATCTTGAGGATTACTTTGCTTCACGACAGTTAGTGCATGACGTAACTGGGTTATCGTCCGGGCTTTCGGAGGCACAGGAGGTCGCCAAACTACTGATTCAAACCTTCAGTGGCATGCGCGATGATGAGTCAGCCGAGTTGCCCTTCCATAGCCTGATAACATCGGTCAGTGACGACAGAACCCACTACTTGTTGGCAGGGAGAACTACGAAACTGAACAATGGTCTATTCAAGAGGACGAAGTGGGCTACCAGTCGTGAAGGTCAAAAGGCCGTCTTATTGGCACAACGTATTGCCACTGCTATCTATGAATCGATGGGAGAATCACCGGAGCCGGATATGGAACGGATCAACAACTATCCCCTTTTGGTGTCTACTGCATACCTTCCCATCAATGCCAGGCTTATAGCTAAAGGACACAAGGGGTTTCTGGCCGGCGGATTCAAACTCGCCGATTTTGGGAAAATTAAGGTGCGGTTACTGGCCAAGATTGAAGAATCTGACATTCGGGAATTGGAGCAAATAGACCCTCACCGGGCTTGGCGTTCGGAGGCTGCATTTCAGATCGGTTGCGCGTGGCCATTTGAAACACACCAACTTCGCCGGTCGCTGGCCCTGTATGCGCAACGGTCTGGGTTGGTGTCCCTTCCCTCGTTACGCCGGCAGCTGCAGCACATCACCGAGGAGATGTCTCGTTACTATGCTCGGGGATCCGCATATGCCAAGAACTTCATTGGTGATGACCCGGAGCACTTCGGGCTGGAATGGCAGGAGACCGCCACTGAGTCGGCCGCACTCAGCTACTTCCTTAACGTGCTGTACTCTGATGAGGTTCTTTTTGGCGGGCACGTTAACTGGATGGAGCACTATTTGAAATCTGCTGACGGGACAGTCTGTGTTGACCGTGAGACAACCATGCGTCGATTTAAGAAGGGGGAACTTTCCTACCGGGAAACCAGCCTTGGCGGTTGCACTAACGTCAATGAATGCAAGTCGGTCCCGATCAAATGGCTTGATATCGATTGCATCGAGAAATGTTCGAACCTAGTAGGAAAGCTATCAAAACTTGAAGAAGTGATAGTAGTTCAAAAAAATTGGGTTGCGACGCTCGATCCTAAAAGCATCGAGTATCGGACTGAGAAAGAAGATCTAGCCGTTTTGGTTGGGGCACATGAAAAAATCCTCAGAAGGCAGGACAAGGGAGGTGTAGTTGCATGAAACAACAGCCACTTGACGCCTATTTTGTCGCCTTGGAACGGTTAAAACAACGAGTCCCTACAGTTGTCCCTAAGGGGACAAAGATAACCAATGATGCTGTAGCCCTTGAGGCTGGGCGGGGAAAGGGAAGTATCAAAAAGTCGAGAGACGTTTTCTCGGATCTGATTATTGCTATAGACGAAGCCGCGGCAGAACAGGCCAAGCCTAAAAATGAGAAAAAAGTTCAATTGGAGAAAGCCAAAGGCACTGCGCACCAACTGCGACGGGAACTTGAAGCGGCATTGGGACGGGAGGTTTCTTTGCTCCAGGAACTCTTTGAGACCAAGCAGAAATTGGCCAAACTAACGGGTGGAAACGTTCTGCCGATCCGCGGTCTGAACTCTAAAGGCCGAATGGAACACAAGGCCGAAATTAAGGAAATTATTATCCTCATCGGAATCCCCGCAAGTGGAAAGTCAACATTTTATGATACACGGCTCAGCAAAACGCATGTTAGGTTGAGTCTCGATATCGTAAAATCTCGATTCCGTGAAATGACACTTTTCAAAGAATATTTAGCTGCAAAGCTGAGTGTAGTTGTAGACAATACAAATGTAACTACTTCCGACCGAAATCGTTATATAGAACCAGCCAAAGCGGCAGGCTTTCAGGTTAAAGGCTTCTACTTTGAAGCGGACGTAAAAGAATCTCTATTGCGTAACGAGTTGAGAGTGGGCAAGAACAAGCTGCCAGCAGTAGCAATCTATACCTCAAACATGAAAATGGAACTCCCAAGGCTAGATGAAGGATTTGATGAGCTTTATACTGTGAACCTTGCTCCTGCTGGAGAGTTCAGAATTTCACGTTGGAACCTCGAAAAGCAATAGACGATGATGCAGGTCAAAACAAGGAACGCCAAATCAACGAACAACGACCTTGACAAGTTTCATAATCAGCTTGAGTCTGTTCTAGTCGGCATTGTCGAGCATTTATTTTATTGAGCGGCGCAGGTCGTTGGCTTTCGCTTCGGTGCAGCTGTCGGTTTTTTGACCAGATTTCTGAAATTCTCTTTTACAGCAAAAAAGCAATAAATACCACTTCAACCACCTTCTCCCTCTTAATCTGTTTTCTGGACTTTTGCGACCATTTGTAGTAATCTCTTAAACAATTCAATTATTTGCGTCCGTTGCATCCCTCTTTTTATAAATAATGAATTTAACTGACTACCATGCAAAATTCTTTGCCCATGAGCTAACGAAGCGTTGCGCTTCAGACAGCATTGAAAAACTTGCCGGCGCGTTGGTTGATGCCCAGGTGGACCTAAATCCCCATCAGGTGGATGCTGCACTCTTTGCCTTCAGGTCACCGCTCTCAAAAGGGGGAATCCTTGCTGATGAAGTCGGGCTAGGTAAGACCATTGAGGCCGGGCTCGTCATATCGCAGCACTGGGCTGAGCGCCATCGTCGCATTCTGATCATCACGCCTGCTAACCTTCGAAAACAATGGCACCAGGAACTGCAGGAAAAATTCTTTCTGTCCTCGATAATCCTTGAAAGCAAGCCTTACAACGAAGCAATCAAAAACGAGAATTTCCGTCCTTTTGAATCAGACAAGATCATTATCTGCTCCTATCAGTTTGCACGCGGTAAAGCAGCAGATGTCAATGCTATACCGTGGGATCTTGTTGTGATCGACGAAGCTCACCGATTGCGCAATGTGTACAAACCGTCCAATGTTATCGCAAACACGTTAAAGCAGGCACTGATACACACGCCTAAGCTGCTCCTCACTGCCACGCCGCTCCAGAATTCGCTCCTGGAGCTATATGGTCTTGTTAGTTTCATCGATGAGCACACTTTTGGCGATCTCAAGAGCTTTCGCGAACAGTACGCTAATTTGAGTGATGAACGCACATTCGCAGCGCTCAAGGCACGCCTCAAACCGATCTGCCACCGGACCCTCCGGCGTCAGGTGCTACCCTATGTGCGCTTTACCCAGCGATATTCCATAGTTCAGCCATTTACTCCAGAGGAGAGCGAAGACCGGCTCTACAATTTTGTTTCCGACTATCTTCGTCGCGACAACCTGCAAGCCCTTCTATCAAGCCAAAGGGCACTCATGACATTGGTACTCAGGAAAATCCTCGCTTCCTCGTCCTTCGCTATCGCCGGTTCTCTCGAAACTTTAAGTAAGCGTCTCCAACTCCGAATTAAGAAACAGGAACCAGAAGCACCCCTTTCGGACGAACTCGACAAGGATTACGAAGCCCTTGGGGAGACAGCAGATGAATGGGGAAATGGAGAACAAGAGACGCCGTTATCCGCCGAGGACAGAGCAGCCATTGAACAGGAAATCAGTGATCTCGAAAGCTTCCGACAGCTTGCTCTCTCCATTGATTACAATGCTAAGGGAAGAGCACTTTTAAAGGCGCTTGAAATCGCATTTGCCAAAGCACGAGAAATCGGAGCCGAAGAAAAGGCTATCATCTTCACTGAATCTCGCCGCACACAGACCTATTTGCTGCGCGTACTTGCCGAAAGTCCATGGAGTGCAGGTGTCGTCCTGTTTAACGGCACAAACAACGACGAAAGCTCACGTCAGATATACAAGGACTGGTTCAAAAAGTATGAAGGCACGGACCGTGTCACTGGATCGCGCACCGCAGATATGCGATCGGCGCTTGTCGATTACTTCCGGGAAGAAGGCAGGATCATGATTGCCACCGAGGCGGGCGCAGAAGGTATCAACCTCCAGTTCTGTTCTCTTGTTGTAAATTACGATCTACCCTGGAACCCCCAGCGCATTGAGCAGCGAATCGGTCGTTGCCACCGCTACGGCCAAAAGCACGATGTTGTGGTCGTGAATTTCCTGAACCGGAAAAACGAAGCGGACCAGCGCGTTTTCCAGCTACTTTCGGAGAAGTTCATGCTGTTCGAGGGGGTCTTCGGCGCAAGCGATGAGGTTCTCGGTGCAATTGAATCCGGCGTGGATTTCGAGAAGCGTATTGCCGACATCTATCAGCGATGCCGCACGCCGGAGGATATAAAGGCATCGTTCGATCAGCTTCAGCTTGAGATGAATATCCAGATCGACGAGGCCATGACGCGTACCCGTCGCCAGCTGCTTGAAAACTTCGATGATGAAGTACGAGAAAAGCTTCGTGTGAGCGATGAAAGTACCCGACAATACCTTAATCGCTATGAACGTTTGCTTATACAGCTCACGCGATATGAATTGGGCAATCATGCGGAGTTTTTGGATGATTCGTCCTTTCGATTAAAATCTTGCCCTTTTCATGGAGACATCCCAATCGGCCTCTATGAGTTACCCAGACGGACCGGTGAAGCCCATCTTTACCGACTAAGCCATCCGCTGGCTGCCAGTATCCTTGAACAGGCTAAGGTGCGCAACGTTCCTCCTGCTGAGATAATCTTCGACTATAGCGGACACGAGGGTAAAGTTAGCAGGTTGGAGCCTTATATTGGGAAACGTGGGGATTTACTTCTCAGCCTCTTTACAGTCGAATCACTTGACCAGGCCGAAGACCATGTGCTTTGTTCAGCTATTACCGAAGATGGTCAGATTCTTGAGGAAGAACTTGCACAAAGGCTTTTGTCTTTGCCGGCGAAAGTTGTTTCTCCGTTGACAGACACCCCGAATAGTGACAAACTAAAAGCGCTGACAGAACAACGCCAGAAAGCTATTCAAAAAGGCATCTCCGAAAAAAATGCGAAATATTTTGAGATCGAGGCGGAAAAGCTGGACGGGTGGGCGGATGATCTGAAGCTTGGTTTGGAGCGGGAGATCAAGGACCTTGACCGGCAGATTAAAGAGACCAGGCGCACAGCAACAGCAGCATTGACCCTGGAGGAGAAGCTTGTTGGACAGAAACAGATCAAAGCTCTTGAATCACAGCGAGGCCAGAAACGTAAGTCATTGTTCGAGGCCCAGGATGAGATTGATAGGCAACGGGAGAGCCTAATAAGGGAGATTGAGGGAAAGCTAAGCCAAAAGGTTGAGCTGGTCAACTTGTTTCGCTTGCGGTGGAGGCTGACATAATGACACCTGATGAAGAAATAGCCGCCAATATTCTCAGTCAATTCAAAGAAATTAAACTTCTTTCAGATGATGCTATTAAGAAATTGGGAGATTCATTAGCTAAAGGACAAATCAGTGCTGAAGAATGGCGGCTTGTATTTGAAACTGATCAGCCCATGACGGGGGACGGCGATGGCCACAAAGATAACTAAGATCAACATGGCCGGTTTCAGAGGATCAGTTACGCCTTCTGAAATTGTGTTAGATCCGAATAAGCCTGTTACCTTGATCTTTGGAGAGAATGGAACAGGGAAAACTACAATTGCAGATGCCCTCGATTTCACATGCAATAAGTCGTTCGGCTCACTCGATAATTACAGTTTTGGACAAGGAGCATCCGCAAAGAAGTTCGTTCCCTCGATAGGATGTAAACCTGCAAGCTTAAGTGTGTCAGTTACTTGTGGTGATAAGAAATGGACAGCTATATTGGCAAAAGACGGCCCTTCTGTTTCGCCCACTACAGATTGCCCAGATGCACGCATCCTGAGGAGAAGGACAATACTAAAGCTTATCGAAACTCAGCCAAAGCAGCGTTATGAAGAACTGAAAACCTTCATCGCTGTGCCCGGTATTGAAGCCTCTGAGAATGGCTTGCGAAAAGCTATCGATAATATTGATCGCATGTTCAATGAAGCTGTGCGCGCTTTATCTCAGGCAACTGAAGAATTGGACAAACTATGGATTGCCGAGGGGAAGCCCGAAAATACAGCGGTCAAATGGGCAACGATCGAGTCTAAGAAGGATGTAACTCAACTTCAATCCAACGTGATAGCGGCTGACAATGTGTTGCGGTTACTGCAGTTATGCGACGAACCCCTTGCTGCTTTAGATAAAGTTCTCGAAGAACAAAAGGAAGCTGAAGTGGAACTTAGCACTGCGGAGGCAACGCTAAAAGAAGCAGAGGCAAAACATGCTGAACAAAATGCAAACCTGGTAAAACTTCTTCAAGATGCAAAGAAATATATTGGTCAGCAAGAGGTACTTTCGAGTTGCCCTGTATGTGAGAACAAAATAGATTCGGCAATCCTGATAACCCGTCTTGCTGAAAGAATTACACAAATGCAAGAACTGGCTAGCCTGATGGATAGCGTTACTGCGGCGCGGCGACAAGTTGATGGGAAGAAAACTCTGTCAGCACAAGCGCAAAAGAACTTCTGCTCTAAAATAAAATCCGCAGGAACCGCTCTTAAGGGTTCAACACTTAAAGAAGTTCTATCGCTAGGAATAGATTGGCAAGAGTTTGACGACGTTCTATTACATGAAGAGTCAGATGACACAATAGAGCTAAAGTGTCGCTCATTCTGGGCAATAGTGTTACCCTGTCGCGAGCCGATTCAGGCGCTAAAAAATGCGGAACAAAAGTCTGTAAACCAGCATAACGCAATAGCAGGCCATGTTGATACGCTGAAAAAAAAAGCTGTTGATGCCAAGAATTATGAGATATTAGTATCTAAACTAAAGAAGGCGCTGGACATAGTCGCGACTCAAAGAAAGACCTATATAGAAGGGGTACTTGCAGGAATCGCCACAGAGGTTGAAGCGCTTTATACTAAACTGCATCCTGATGAGGGTATCGGTGCGATTAGATTCTATCTTAAACCGAATACGATCGGTTCTCTCGAGTTTGATGCTCGGTTCCAAGATGTTGAAGAAGTTCCACCGCAAGCATATTATAGCGAGTCCCACTTAGACACTCTTGGGATATGCGTATTTCTAACGCTATCAAAACGTTTCAAAACGAAGAATACTGTTATCGTGCTGGATGACGTTTTAACCTCGATTGACGGTCAGCATCTGCGGAGATTTATGGATTTACTACATAAGGAGGCAAACCTATTTAATCAAGTTATTGTGACGACCCACTATAGACCTTGGCGTGACATGTATCGGTGGGCAAAGGGTCCTGCTGCAAATACGCAATTAATAGAGCTCGGTCCTTGGACCTTGACAAATGGATTGCAAGTTCGACAATTCTTTACTGCAGTTGATGAGTTGCGGGCCGAGCTCGAACGACCAAAAATTGATCGTCAAGCCGCATCATCTAAAGGAGGCATTGTTCTTGAGTCTCTACTCGATTTCTTAACGCTAAAATATCGCAGTCCACTGCCTCACAATTTGACTAATGAATACACCTTGGGGGAACTTGCTGCAGGTATCGATTCCAAGCTCGGGAAAGAACTGCGCGTTCGAAAACCGTTAGCATCAGGTACAGGGATATCTGAAACAAACCTGAAACCCCTGATCGTCATTGCCACAGGCCCCAATTGGATTCGCAACTGTGTGGGATGTCATTTCACCAAACTTGGAAGCGAAGTCTCAGATCAGGATGTTCTCGCTTTTGCTAATGGTGTCTTAGCTCTTGCCGATCAATTAATATGTGGATTGTGCGGAACGCTTCCGACTAGAAGACCTTCGGGAAGTAACTGGCAATGTAAGTGTGGCAAACTCGAACTATATCCACTCGTATATCCAGGGGCAGATCCTAAAACTGTTGATGATGAGAATTGAATAAGGAAAATATGCTGAGGGAGTAGAAAGATGTCACTCTATACCAGAAACGAACTGCGCCAAAGAAGGCAGCGGTTAGCAGCGCCTGCTCACAGTCGTTGAATACAGATATAGGATTATGTCGCTATGACAAATAACAACAAGGTCGTATTGTTTGTAGATATTCTCGGGTTTGCCTCATTAACGGAGTCATGCCCGCTTGATCTTGATCTCTTGAAAGCACACGACAGACTTTTTGCCAATTATGAAAAGATTATGGCCTCACCCGATAATCAATTGATCCGTACTTTTTCAAAGTTTCATTCATCTCTTAGGTCGAATCTTAACCTTGCAAGCATGGAGCACTCATTGACTGCCATTACATTCTCTGATTCAGCTTTTATTACGACGACGTACGCTTATGAAGCTGTTAATATCGCGATTAGTCTCCAGCAATCATTGCTCTGGCAGAAGGTCCCGGTTCGAATGGGTATCGCTTATGGTTCGTTTGCAGCACTGAGGTTCAGATCTGACATCAGCGCCGATGATGGGGATCACGCGGCTCAATTCCTCGGGACTGGCATAGTGCGTGCACATGCTGCAGAAACCTGTGGGATTAAGGGGCTTAGAATCTTGCTCCACCCATCAATTATACCCCTGTTCGATAATACCCGCCATAACCCTAAATCTCCCGATGAGATGTCGCACCCGATGCGTTATCTCGAATGTCCGGAAAAAGATCGGACTAAAAATAAGATTGGTGTGCACAATGAAATAGACTTCTGGCATTTCAAGCCCACAAAGGAAGCCGACGTATGGCACGCATTTCAAGACATGTGGAAGGACGCACCGGAATCTGAATATGAACACTACGAAGAAACAGCAGAAGCCATCAATCGAATGAGGATAGCCCAGGGCTATGAGCCCTTAAGTAACTTACGACGTCGAATTTTGCCGAGGGGCGTTACCAAGTCAAGTAAAAACATTTCCACCGGCAAAATGAATTAACTATGATGAACAAATAATATAAACGCGAACCACTTTGGAAAAGACCAAGGCGGAGATATACAAGTGAAGCTCAAATTACTGCCGTCACTTTTGATTTTTATAAGTTCATATTTTCCATTGGCACTGATCTTTTTGATAAAGGATTTAGATGCCAAAACCTATTATCCGCAGCATCCATATGTAGCTGGGGCGGTCACCGTTGTAACATTGTTGGCCTGCTTCAGTGCCATTTTTGCCGCTCGTTCTATAAATGGCGGTGTTCCAGTAAAGATTGTAAGGATATCCAATAAATCTGGTGACATGTTTACGTACACAATTCCCTACATGATTTCATTCTATAATTTTACGCTAGGAGATTGGAAAACACTGCTAAGCTTATTGGTGTTCATGATTTTGATGTTTGCACTGGCTTATAGAACTCAAAACTTGCTGGTAAACCCAGTTCTCGCCTTGGCGGGTTACGGGCTTTATGATTGCCAGTTTAAGGATGGCGCTACGGATAATCAAGGCTTTCTATTATCAAAGGATGAATTCAGGGTCGGTGATGCATGCGTTATAGAAAGGCTTTCAACTTTTCTATATTTTGTGACAAAAACCATTCCAGCGGAGAACGGTCATGACAACCAAACCAGCTAAAAGGATAGCACATCTTCGCAAGATCGATTTTAAATCGTGGCATGCTACTCTCTGGTTGATAAAGCGACATCTAGTGAATAGGGAGGCGGTATACTCTGTTCTTCGCGTTGATATTGATAAAAAATTGCAAGTTAGACTTAAAAAGTCGACCACTGATAAGGTGCAAAACAGCCAGTATAAACTAGAAGAGTACTCATTTTCGACAGCAGACCAAGACGAACACGCTTTTACGATGGATACGACCGAAAATGGACGAGGTCAAGCTTTTAGTTGAAATTATCTGAGTGGCCCGTTCCCTTCGGCTAAAGTATTTTTATCGGTTCAACGGTGTAAATCATCGCTGTTTATAAAATCGGATTCGTAGGATCGCCATATGTGAGTTTTCTGAGGCCGAGCCATACCTAACCATCCCCCTTTACGCAGCCTCTTTGACTGTTAGGTCATTTAATTCTTCCGCTTCGATCCGTTTCATCACGTCCGCGATGAAGGCGTGGCCCTTGATCTTTCTGAATCCTTGTTCAGCATATAAGAGGACAGAAGCGAGCCAGCGCTGCATCATCTTGCTGTCGCGGTAGCGCTTTATATTGCCTTCTGCTTTTCTCACCGTGGAAAACATGCTCTCGATAGGATTGGTAGAATGCAACGTCTTCCTCAAGAGAGCGGGGACCTTCAATCGATGAAGGGTGAGAATGTCTTCTATCGCTTCCATGAGCGAATCAGCCGCCGACTCATTAATGCCCCGAAGCCATTTCTCCATGTCCAGAAGCATCTGACGAGCGTCCGCGTAATTATTCTGCTCCAGGGCTGTCCGGAACCTCCAGTGTGCGCCTTTCCGGTATTTCTTCGGCAAATGATGCTGTATATTCCGGTCCTTGTGGATCGTGCACCGCTGATGGATGAGTTTCTTACCGAAGCGATCCCGGAGTGCCTTGATTACGCCCTTGCCGCCATCGGTAACCCAGATGATTCGTCGTGAAAGTATCAGACCCCGCCGCTCTATATCAGAAAACAGCTCTTCACACAGTTCATGGTTCTCCGTCGCCCCCTGCCAGAACCCCAATGTCTGCTTCTTTCCGGCAATATCAAGCCCCAGCGCCACGATGAATGCCTCTCCGCCGCGGTGAACAGTGTCTAAAAAGACCGCAAAGGGAACGAATGACGTGAGTGACCGTTCCTTAAACTCCTGAAGCTGTTTTGCTGTTGCCGCGACGATATGGCTCGATACCGTGCTGGCGGACACTCCAAATGCTCGTGCCGTATCTACAACTGTCTCCGCATACTTCCGGCATGATATGCCCCGAAGCACCTTTCCAAGCAATTCTTCTGCGAAGACTTCCGGTTTTTTCATCTTCTGATAGCTCTGCAGTACAATCTCACCCGCCGGACCTCGAAGCCGAGGGTGGGTCACCGGGATCTTCTGATCGCCGATATAGACGGAACCGCCCTGGCTAGCCCACTTCCGCAGATCGGGACTGTTAGGCTGGTAGTCGGGGCCGGCAATCTCCTCCCGCTCGATGTACATGATCGTCTCTGCCATCATTCTGCCCATTTCCTTCATGCATTCATCAAAACCCTGTTTCCCTTTTGCGAAGACACAATACATCTGTTCGATGATCTCCCGCCTTCCGTATGCCTCTTCAATTCCTCGTATTGCCTTTTTTCTCTTCCTTGTGGTATCCTTCATTGAGTGGCTCCTTTCTTTTTTCTCTCTCTACCGTGGATTATGCCACGGGGAAGCCACTCTTTTCAATTTCAACTAAAAACAGTATAACCTGCGAAAATGATTTTATCAAAATTCAACGAGAAATTGAAAAAGGACTTCAAAACAAGAAGGCGCAAACATATGAAGAACTACTCAATTCATGGGCGTATGTAACCAAGCTTGAACATGATGGCGCGACTGTTTACGGCGTGAAAAAGATTAACGCCATAACGAAAGCCAAAAAAGTTTATAGTGTCGCCACATTATTATTTCAAGATCACTTGTTGGTTGACCTTGCTGATAAAGAAGTGTTAACTATACCAACAGACCTAGATTTTTTTGTCTATGATGGGACAACGTTCATTACTAATAAGAAGGCTTTTGAGAACACCTTGAACTTTCGCAGAGGAATGGAAAACAACCGAGACCTTGTTTTGGAAGAATTCGGATCACTTCGGTTATTTAGCAGCATTGAACCTATCAAAAAGATAGTTGGGTCTAATCTTCATTTATTGAGGATGCTGTCTTCAATTCAGAAGAGTGGCTACTATAAAGACAAAGTATACATGGAAAATCTGATCAAACTTAATGAAATAGAAAACTGGCAACTTGTTATAAACGATAATCAAATTGTTGTGACTGAAGAGAATGTAGAGCTTGTGCTCACATTGCTTAATAATAACCGTCTTAAATCGCCTATTAATCAGGAAGTATTCGATGCACAAGTTAAGAAAAAGGTCAGTTGAATAGGGTAGCGGAATGATAAACAAGACGAAACTAGAATTAACCTGGATCGGCAAGGAAAACCGGCCAAAGCTAGAGCCGCGTATTCTGCTCGAAGATCCGGAAATGTCCTCTCACGCGAAACACCGTACGACGAAAAATGATATTTTCGACAACTACCTCATTTTCGGGGACAATTTGCTTGCACTTAAGGCGCTGGAGCATGATTTTACCGAAAAAGTGAAGTGTGTGTTTATCGATCCGCCATATAACACTGGGAGTGCTTTTGAACACTATGATGATGGTATAGAGCATTCTATCTGGCTGTCACTAATGCGAGATCGATTGGAGATAATTAGAAGACTACTGGTCCAGGACGGGTCATTATGGATTACTATTGATGACAATGAGGCTCACTACCTTAAGGTTTTATGCGACGAGGTTTTTGGACGTGGAAATTTTATTTCTTCTGTTACTTGGATGAAGCGCGTCTCACCTGCCAACGATGCAAAGTATCTGAGTTCCGACCATGATTTTATCCTGATCTATGCGAAAGACAAATCTTCATGGAGACCCATTCGTCTCCCACGTGGAGATCAACAAAACGCCTACTACAAGAACCCCGACAAGGACCCACGAGGCCCTTGGAACTCAGTTACCTATACAGGGAACAAAACCAGAGCCGAGCGGCCTAACCTTTACTATGGCATTAAGAACCCAAACACAGGTGAACTAGTGTTCCCGCCAGAAACGTTAACGTGGAGATATGGACAGGAAACTCATGAAAAAAACACAACAGAGCAGCTTGTGTACTGGGGAAAAGATGGACGTTCAAAGGTACCACGCCGAAAAATGTTTTTGGAGGATGCAGAGCCAATCGTTCCTAGAAGTGTTTGGCTAAGCAGCGAAGTTGGAAGCACTCAGACATCAATGGTTGAGCAAAAAACTCTTTTTTCGGCCCCCTTTGCAACTCCGAAGCCTGAGCTTTTATTGCAACGAATCATTCATATTGCCACAAATCCTGGCGACCTCGTTCTCGATTCTTTCGCCGGTTCTGGAACGACCGGAGCTGTAGCGCATAAGTTGGGGCGGCGGTGGATTATGATCGAACTGGGCGAGCATTGCCACACGCACATCATTCCGCGCATGAAGAAGGTAATCGACGGCCAGGATCCGGGCGGGATCACCGAGGCGGCGGGCTGGAAGGGTGGTGGGGGATTCAGGTATTATCGTCTTGCGCCGTCATTGCTTGAAAAGGACAAGTGGGGCAATTGGGTCATTAATAAACAATACAATGCTGCAATGCTCACAGAAGCGCTCAGCAAATTAGAGGGTTTCACCTACGCGCCGAGCGATGCAGTTTATTGGCAGCATGGACATTCGAGCGAGCAGGATTTCATCTATGTTACGACACAGAACCTGAACCATGAGCAACTCCAGGCTCTCTCTGATGAAGTTGGGTCACGCAGGTCGCTTCTAGTCCTATGCTCAGCTTTTCGCGGCAAGTCCGATCGTTACCTGAATCTGACGATCAAGAAAATCCCGAACGCGGTCTTAAAGCGCTGTGAGTGGGGGCATGACGACTATAGCCTACAGGTAGAGAACCTACCCAAGGCCCCACCAAAAAAGGGGCAACAATCACTGTTTGAAGAGGAGGCAGAATAATGAACCGTCTTGTGAATGCCATTTCCGGACGGCTCAGTCTCCGGCCACCTCAAAAACGATCTCTTGAAATACTAGATAGGATCACGGAGATCGTTTCGCCTCGCAAAGGTGCGGACATTCAAGCCGCACTCGCTACCATCAAGTCTGAATTCCCCACTGTAACTGACTTTGAGCGTGACTTTCCCTCGCTTTGCTTTGCTCTGGCTACCGGCGTTGGCAAGACACGGCTCATGGGAGCTTTTATCAGCTATCTTCATCTTGCCCACGGCATCAACCATTTTTTCGTTCTTTCGCCGAACCTCACGATCTACAACAAGCTCATTGCCGACTTTACGCCGAATACCCCGAAGTATGTGTTCAAGGGAATAGCCGAGTTCGCTGTAGATCCTCCCGTCATCATCACCGGTGACAATTACGAATCCGGCGTAGGTGTGCGGGCAGGCGTATTGCCAGGGATCGATATGTCGGTCCATGTAAATATCTTCAATGTATCGAAGATCAATTCCGAAGTCCGGGGTGGAAAGTCTCCACGCATCAAGCGTTTGTCCGAGTACATAGGTGAAAGCTATTTCGAATACCTCGCTGGGCTTGACGATCTGGTTCTTCTCATGGACGAATCACATCGCTACCGCGCTTCCGCAGGCATTCGGGCTATCAACGAACTGAAGCCCGTTCTCGGTCTGGAACTGACCGCGACTCCAATTGTGGAGACAGCGAAGGGAGCGATCCAGTTCAAGAACGTGATCTTTGATTACCCTCTGTCAAAAGCAATGGAGGATGGCTTTGTAAAGGAGCCCGCTGTTGTTACTCAGAAGAACTTCGATCCCAAGCAGTTCACTCCGGAGCAGATCGAGCAGATAAAGCTTGAAGACGGTATCCGACTGCATGAGAATACCAAGGTCGAGCTTGAGACCTATGCACGACAGACAGAACAGCGGATCGTGAAGCCCTTTATGCTGATCATTGCCAGAGATACGACCCATGCCAGCCAGTTGAGCGAATATATCAAGTCTGAAAAGTTCTTTGAAGGACGGTACAAGGATAAGGTGATCCAGGTCGACTCGAGCAAAACTGGTGTTGAAGAAGACGAGATGGTCGCGCGCCTGCTGAAGGTCGAAAGCTCCGATGAGCCGACGGAGATTGTGATCCATGTGAACATGCTCAAGGAAGGCTGGGACGTGACGAACTTGTACACTATCGTGCCCCTCCGTGCTGCTAATGCACGAGTCTTGATCGAACAGTCAATTGGACGCGGCCTGCGGCTGCCTTATGGAAGGCGAGCCGGGGTGAACAGTGTTGACCGTCTAAATATTGTTGCCCATGACCGCTTCCAGGAGATCATCGACGAAGCAAATAGGCCGGACTCGGCAATCCGACTCCAACAGATCATTCTTGACCCGACTACTGATATGCAGAAGATGCAGACAACAGTTGTGCAATCTACCCTTGCCACACAGATAGGGGCTGTGAAGACAGAAGGTCAGGCACCTAGCGCAACTGCCCCACCTCTGTTTTCAACCGAGGCAGAGCGTACTATTGCGCTGGCGACGGTAGACATCATCAAAAAGTACGAAAACCTGCCGGGATCGAACCATTTGTTGAAAAAGGAAGTGCAGGAGAAGATTGCAGCGGAAGTGGCAGAGTTTGTTGCACCGATGCAGGCTGCTTTGCCGGGGATTACGCAAACACCAAACATCGCAGCCGTTGTTGCGAAAACCGCAGAGCTCATGGTTCAGCAGACGATTGATATTCCGCGAATTCTCGTTGTTCCCAAAGGCCAGATAACCGTTGGATTTCACCCATTCATGCTCGACTGCTCAGGCATCCGGTATCAACCAGTTGAACGGGATTTGCTTATCCAACACCTTAGGACGAACGCTCAGGAAACCCTGGGTTTCAGCGGCAGTGGTCAGCATGAGAGCAGACTTGAAGATTACCTTGTTCGAGGATTGATTGACTTTGACGATATCTCCTATGATGAGCATGCGGACCTCCTGTACGACCTTGCTGGCCAGATGGTGAAGCATTTGCGCTCATACCTTTCCGAAGATGACACGAAGAATGTGTTGCTTTACCATCAGAAACAGCTGGCATCATTCATGCTCGCTCAGATGCAGGAACACCAATGGGAGAAGGCGGCAGATTATGAAGTGATCGTTAGCAAGGGTTTCACTGAACTGAAATCAAGCGCCTTTACTAACAGAGCTAATGAGCCTGTCTTTGATTTCCGAAATACCGTCGAGGACAAAACCAGAATCGGCCAGATGCTGTTTGGTGAGTTTAAGCGCTGTTTATATCCGATACAAAAATTCCACTCTGACACTGAACGGAAACTTGCAGTCATTCTCGATCGGGAAGCACAAAAATGGCTCAGGCCAGCGATTGGTCAGTTCCAGATCTTCTATAAATCAGGCGTTGTCCAGGGTGACTATATCCCGGACTTCGTGGCCGAGACAGACACGTGCATTTATATGATGGAACCCAAGGCCCGAAACGAGATGGATAGCACCGAGGTACAGGCCAAGAAGGATGCGGCCGTAAAATGGTGCACACATGCGACAAAGCATTCCACAGAAAATGGCGGGAAACCGTGGAAGTACTTACTTATTCCGCACGACGCGATTATGGAAAATATATCGATAGCGGGGTTGGTCAGTCAGTACGGGTCCTAAGAGCTTTACCGTCAATTTCCTTATAACTCATGGGAGGAACAAATGGCAAATTTGTTTTGGAAACGGGAAGGGAACAAAACGCTAAATCTGCTTTCAACGCCATTTGATACGGAAGAAGCTTTTGAAAAGGTTGTTTTTGAAACGAAGGAAATTCTTGAGGATATTTTCCTCATTAAAAGACAAATCAGGGGTGGCAAAAAGCCAGGTATTCCTGATATCGTTGGTATAGACAGTGAGGGCAACGTTTGCATCGTTGAAATGAAGAACGTAGCTGTTGATTCATCTATCATTCCACAGGTATTGTCTTATGCTTTTTGGGCGCAGAACAATCCTGATGCAATTAAAAATCTTTGGCTTGAATCTCCTCGTCAATCTGAAGAAGTTGAAGTAAATTGGGATAACTATGATGTACGCATAATCATTATTGCTCCATCAATTGAGCGTTCAACACTAGAACTCGTCAATACGATTAATTATCAGGTCGACTTAATTGAAATTAAGCGGTGGGTCGAAGGTAAAAATCATTTTTTACTGGTTAACAAACTTGAGCCAGAACAGACCAAGAAAACGACAGCAGTCAGAGGGCTTGAGGTATATGACAAAGCGTTCTATGAAAAATATCGTAATAAGAATAGCGTTAAAGCTTTTCTTGCATATACAGAAGAAACGCGAAAATTAGTAAAGAAAAAAGGCTGGCCTCTTGAACTGAAATACAATAAAGGCTATAGCGGGTTCAAGCACGGTTTTTTTAATGCATTTGGTATTCATTGGGTGGGCTCGAAATCGTTTGCCTTTTTTTTCAAACTGCCGAAAGCTGTTGCAGTAAAATATCAGCCAAAAGGTATTAAGATGGATAGATATAGCGATCAGTGGAAACAAGCGGAATATAGAATTGATACGACCAAAACGAAAGTTAATGCATTCACAAAGTTGTTTGAAAAAGCATTAGAGTCTATCACACAAGTTGATTAAACTTCTGAACTAGGCATTTGGGTCTCGTGACCAGCAATGCAGTCTGTTATACAAGAGAAGAGCTCTACGAGCAGGCCTGGTCGCAGCCGATGACGACACTGGCCAACAACCTTGGTTTGTCCGACGTGGGGCTAAGAAAAAAATGCAAGGTTACCCCAATTAGCCGCAAAAAATTAACCTAAAAAATGGACATTTGATTGTTAATTAGGTCCATTTTCTTAGTTATTAAATGTACAAATCAAACTTTATGACACATAATCATTTCAGTACTTTAAATCTGTCCATTTTACATCCACTTGGGTGGCGAGCGGGATATGAGGGGGAGGACGTTACCAACAACGTCAAGACTATAAAAGCAATACCCATGAAAATAGAAGGTGTTGACCTGCCTCAGGATATCGATATCCGCGGCGAAGTGTACATGGATGTCGAGGAATTCGAGAAGCTCAACCGAATGCGGGAAAAGGGAGAAGAAGCGTTGTTTGCGAATCCCCGAAACGCTGCTGCGGGCAGTATACGACAGCTTGATCCATCGATTACGGAAAAAAGAAAGTTACATATGGCCTGTTACGGAGTTGGGGCCGCGAAGGGGATTGAGTTCAAGAGCCAGCAGGATTTCATTGCATGGCTCAGAAAGTTTCATTTCCCCACACCGTTCGTATTCGATATCGCTGTCGGTATTAAGATGGTCATAGAGTCGATTAAGAAAATTGAATTGAAAAGACCGGACTTCCCTTTTGAAATCGACGGAGCAGTCGTAAAGGTCAATGACGCCCGTCTCCAGAAAATGCTTGGTTACAAGACGCGTGAACCGCGCTGGGCAATTGCGTACAAATTTCCGGCCCATCAGGGAACTACGGTAATCGAAAATATCATTGCAGGTGTCGGAAGGACTGGCGTCATAACGCCGGTAGCGATGCTGAAACCTGTGCGCATAGGAGGGGTGACGGTGTCGCGGTCCACGCTTCATAACTGGGACGAAATAGAACGCAAGGACATGCGCGTTGGTGATACGGTAATCGTGGAGCGGGCTGGTGACGTGATCCCTCATGTCGTAAAGGTAATCAAGGAAAAGCGGAAGGGTACGGAATCACTATATGCTCCCCCGCGGCAATGTCCTGTGTGCGGTTCAAAGGTTGCGCGGGAAGAAGGCGAGGTTGCTTACCGGTGCATCAATATAAACTGCGAGGCGCAGGTTTTGGAGCGGATCATGCACTATGCCTCCCGCGGCGCGATGGACATCGAGGGTCTTGGTGAAAAGAACGTTGAGCTTCTGTTTATTCAGGGTCTCGTCAAGCATTTTGTCGATCTTTATAAGCTTGAGAAATTACAATTGTTGAAGCTGCCGCGTTTCGCCGAAAAGTCCGCCCAGAACCTGATCGCGGCCATAGAGAAGAGCAAAAGGACCACGCTTTCCCGGTTTCTTTATGCTCTCGGGATTCTTCACGTCGGAGAATACGCGGCCAAGCAGTTGGCAAAGAACTTTAAGAATCTCGAAGAATTATATCAGGTTACCCCGGAGCGCATTATGGTGATCAAGCAGATGGGGAAGAAACTCGCTGAATCCATATCCGGATTTTTCTGTGAAAAGGAAAACCTTCGAACATTCGATGCGCTGAAAAAACTGGGTGTTGTCATTTCAAATCCAGATTACGAGACAAGCAGCAGGAAAGAAAAAGGACCGCTCGACGGGCTCACTATCGTCGTTACAGGGACTCTATCCCGGCCAAGAAACGAGATTGAGGATCTCATCGAACGCCTCGGCGGCCATGCCGCGGACTCAGTGTCAAAAAAAACAACCTATGTCCTTGCCGGAGAGGAAGCCGGCAGTAAACTAGGGAAGGCGAAAAAACTCGGCGTTAAGGTAATTAATGAGAAGGACTTCGATAAACTGACTGGCCAATAAACAGCCCTCTCGGTGCGCTCTGCGAACATGCTGTGAAGAAAGGTTTTTATGAAACTTGGATTCCATGTTTCTATCTCTGGCGGTTTCGCTCTCTCCGTCCAGCGTGCTTTCGAATTGGGCTGCACCTGCATGCAGATATTCAGCCGCAATCCGCGCGGCTGGACCGTTAAGCCCCTTGATCAGCATGATATCGCGGAGTTCAAAAAACTTCGAGAGCAATGGGACGTTGGGCCAGTCTTCGTACACGCGAACTATCTCATCAACCTCGCTTCACAAAAACCCGATTTATATGAAAAGTCTATTGCGCAGTTGGTGATTGATCTTGAACGAACTGAGCAACTGGGCGCAGAATACTTGGTCACCCATCTTGGCTCTGCAAGCGGCAAGGATCCGGCATGGATGATCGATCGCGTGTCGTCGGCTTTGAATATGACGATGAGGCTTCATCCACCGCAAGCTACGATTCTTTTGGAAAACACGGCCGGCGAAAAAGGGGATATCGGTTACGAGCTTGAACAGGTCCAAGAAGTCATTGTGCGTCTCGTCGATGCTAGAAACATCGGTGTCTGTTATGACACCTGCCACGGTTTTGCAGCAGGATATGACATCCGAACGAAGAAGGATGTCGACGCTCTTGCAAATAAGATTGAAGCGACCGTGGGGTTGAAACGGTTGAAAGGCATGCATTTGAACGATTGTCTCCGCGAGTTCGGTTCCCATGTCGATCGGCACTGGCATATCGGAGAAGGCAAGGTGGGACTCGATGGATTTAAAATCCTGCTGAATCATCCGGCATTCAAGGATGTGCCGAAAATCATGGAAACGCCGAAAGAATCGGAAGAAGACGATCCGAAAAATATGAAGACGGTGAAATCGCTTATCAGGGTGGATAACAAACGTGTATCGCGAAGATGAGCAGCAACCCTCATCGATGTTTTGAATCCATATATACATTGATGAAACAGCTGTGGCAGCACAAGAAGCTTGATAAAACAGGCTTTTACCAGACGGCATTCAGACGAGCCCTCTCGCCGACTAACATTTATCTTTACGCATTGATTGAATTTCGGGTCGGGGGAGTTTGTTTTCTGGTTATCAAGAATAATTCGCTGCAGAAGGGATGTATCGGTTCACTTCTTGGAAGAGTGGCACGTGAAGCGTTTTGGCTGCAAGGAGTCGGCTCGGTTATTGAGCGCATGGATTGAGCATGCGTGGACGAGGGATGCCAACGCCTTGAGTAAGAAACGGCGTTACACGGGAAGCGGCACATCGGTTCTAAGAAAGAGCCGGCTTCATAAAGCGGGTATTTTTACGAAGGAATTGTGACGTGTTAATTTGAGAGTGGCTTATAAAACTACCATGGCCATACTGATAATCTTCATCACGGCAGCCGTGCATGCCGGCGGTGATGACATCCTCGGGGTGTGGAACAACCAGGAAAAAGATGCAAGGATTGAGATATACCATTGCGGTGAGAGATACTGCGGTAAGATCGTTTCGTTAAATGAGCCGAACTATCTTCCGGGGTCCAAAGACGGGGTGCCGGGCACTCCGAAACTCGACCATAACAACCCAGATCCAATCCTCAGGAAAATACCGATCATCGGGCTCAAAATTATGTATGATTTTATTTACGATGGAGATAATAAATGGGTCTCCGGAAAAGTGTACGATCCGAAGAATGGGGAAACCTACAGCGGCAAAATGATCATGGTTTCGCCTCACCAACTAAAACTCCGCGGATTTGTTGGCATATCGCTTTTCGGCAGAACTGCCATCTGGACCAGGTAATGTAATAGTTCACAGTTCAGACTATAAAGAACATCACTATGAATGATAGAATCAATAGGACAATGCAAACCAGGCTGAAGCAGGCACGGGAGGCTTTGGAGGAAGCGAAAGACTTGTTAGTGCAGGATGCTGCCTTGAATTTTGTTATGAATAGCATGTATTACGCCTTCTTATACGCCCTCTGGGGATTGCTGGAGTCACAGGGAATATCAGCTCCTCCGTATAGGACGGCTATTTCCTTTTTTGAACAGGAGTTCGTCCTGACCGGGAAAATTGAGAGAAGGTTCTACGATGCACTGCGACAAGCCTTTGATCTTCGGCCGGCATGCGACTGTGAAGGCAGAAAGAAGGTAACGGCAGAAGACATAGAGCAATTATTGCCGATTGCCGATAATTTCCTCGATATTGTTGGTCGATTCATTGAATAGAGCAATTTGCGCGGATAAAGATGCCGGCTTTGAGCGAAGATGGCTTGACCTAAAACGAGGTATTTCATCGATTTCGTCCAAATTACCTTCTGGATTTTTCTTCCTGCCTCTGGTATAGTAACAAATGTTTATTTTTCTTCTGGGTTGCCCTCTCAGGTCAAATTATGAACATTGCGGAGCAGAAAGTTAAGAAAATCTTGGCACGGCGCTATAATGCTTTTGGACATTACATGAAGGCTTTGTACGGTCTGCCAGTCTATAAAGTGAATGTGGATGCCGGGTTTACCTGCCCGAACCGCGATGGTTCTATCGCCACGGAAGGATGCATATACTGTAATAACGACAGTTTCAGGCCTTCTGCCTGTACCAGCACGCTGTCCCTGCAAGACCAAATTAGCAGGGGAATCCCTTATCTTCGCTCTCGCTACGGTGCTGAGAAGTTTATCGTATACTTTCAACCCTACACGAACACCTACGCATCCGTGGGTATCCTGGAACGGCTTTACCGTGAAGCACTAGATAGCCCCGGAGTGGTGGGGCTGGCTATCGGCACCCGACCGGATTGCGTGGACGAAGAAAAGATCGCGCTTCTCGAGTCACTAGCCAAGAATTCTTTTATCCTTGTGGAGTATGGGCTTCAGTCCATTTACGATCGGACTCTCGCGTTCATTAACCGCGGCCATGATTACACCTGCTTTCGGAATGCTCTCGGCATGACGACAGGCCGAGGTATCAGAGTTGGAGCTCACCTTATTCTTGGGTTCCCTACGGAGACGCGTCCGGAAATGCTGGCCATGGCTGACGAGCTTTCAACGCTGCCGATAGAATTTCTGAAGATACATCAGCTGCAGGTCGTGCGGGATACCGCACTGGCGGAGCTATATTCATCAAAATCGTTCCCGACGTTCGGGTATGAGGAATATATAGCGTTGCTTGCTGATTTTCTTGAACGGCTGGATCCGAAGATCATCATCCAGCGTCTTTTCGCAGCGGCTCCTGACGACATCCTGATTGCGCCGATATGGAATAGGACGCGAAGCGAATTCCTGAACGATCTTGATGCTTATCTTGAGAACAGGGGAAGCTATCAGGGGAAGTACCGCGGTCAGGGCATCGGATCGTGATTTTCGGAAATAGAGATTGACATATCGTATGCAGTTGTCATTTCCCGTTAAACCGGCTTTCTTTGATATCATGAAAATTGAATTATTGAACCGGTACCATGAAAATACCGGTATTTCCCTTGTCCGTTTTTTTACATTTCGATGAAGGTGATATCATGATTGATCTCCATACACATTCCTTGTTCAGCGACGGCGTGCTGGTGCCGTCGGAACTGGTTCGGCGCGCCGTCATGAAAGGATACGAAGTCATCGCGATCACCGATCATGCCGATGCGTCTAACCTTGATTTTACGATACCTCGTGTTGCCGCAGCTTGCAAAATCCTGAGCAGTAAATGGAATATAGTTGCGCTTCCCGGCATCGAGCTTACGCATATTCCACCGGAAACATTTAGCGAGCTGACCGAACGGGCACGTTCGCTCGGGGCAGCGATCGTTGTCGCGCATGGTGAAACACTGGTTGAACCTGTGCATCCCGGTACGAACCGCGCCGCAATAGAAGCGAGGGTGGACATCCTTGCGCATCCCGGACTAATCACGAGAGAGGAGGCTTTGCTCGCGACTCGGAACGGAGTGTACTTGGAAATATCGTCACGGAAAGGTCATAGCCTGTCAAACGGCTACGTGGCCAGAATCGCAGCGGAGACAGGATCGAAACTCGTGATCGACACCGATACCCATGAGCCGGGAGACCTCATCACCGACGAGTTTGCCCACACCGTGCTGCTCGGCGCCGGGCTGGACGATGAGCAGATAAACGTTGTCCTGCAAAACTCGCGGGAATTGGCTGCCCGAGCAAGCGCAGCGATCGGCAAGTAATCGAGTTATCGCTTGATGAGGGACCGCCGAGTATGTATTAAGCAGGGAAGAAATAAAAATCAAAATTCTATGCAGAGGGGGAGATTGATAAGATGGCGAAGATAAAAAAGAGGGGAGACGCGGCACCTACGCAGCCTGAACAGGAGATCATGACGCTTGCGCGCGCGAGTTCCGATTTTATTACGAAGCATCGCCGACAGTTCATCATCGTTGCAGCAGCTGTTGCCACGGTCGTGGTGCTCATTGCAGGATACGCGCTCATGAAATCACTGCAAGAGCAGCAGGCATCACCGCTGGTGGCTGCCGCTTACGATTATTACAGCCCCGCGAAGGGTGCGACTGCAGATTATGGAAAAGCGTTGGAGCTTTTCCGTGATGTCCAAAAAAGGTTTCCCGAGACGGAGAGCGGGGCTATCGCTCAGTACTATATCGGAAACTGTCTCGTAAATTTGGGACGGACCGAAGAGGCGCTGAAAGAATACAGCGCCTTCATCAAACGATACTCGAGTAAAAAGATCCTTGCGGGGTTTGTTTACCAGCGGATGGGCTACATATACGAGGGAATGGGCAAGTTCGATGATGCCAAAAAATCTTTCGATCAGGCCGAAACATTGCTAGGTACGGGCGTAGCGACTGTTGAGCTTGCCAGACTCTATGAAATGACAGGAAATAAGCCGGAGGCCGAGGAAAAATATAAATCGGTGATGGAGAAGCTTGCGGGTACGACCTGGGCCATGGAGGCTTCCAGTAAAATGCAAAATATTGCTTCGATACCGACACTGACATCGGGCAAAGGGGAAAAGTAGTTAAGATCGCAGTCCCCGTAACCTCATGTTATCGGGACTGCTGCTTATTAGTGGTCGCCAGCTTCGGCCAGACGTCAGATAATGTAACGTATCATTAGATTCTTCTTTAAAACGAAAGGCATTTTAATAAGTTCCTTTCTGAATCAGTAAAAAAAACATTCATCTTCAACTGCTATGAAAGTCAACCTTGAACTCTGGTCCGCACATTCTCCCTTCTAGACGCGAAGCGCCAGTAGGCGGGTCAAGCGGACCGGTGTTGGTTTAAAATCCCGGTTAGATTCCTGTGTTTGCAAGATTGCGTTGTGTAGTTGGCTATAATATCTCGCATGGCACCAGTTACAAGCGGAGTTAAATTCAGGGCGTATCCGACGGAGAAACAGCAAGAGAAACTGTCTCAGTGGTTCGGCTGCCAGCGCCTGATATACAACAGCAAAGTTTCAGAATCGCAGTATTTCTACACCTTCAAGAAACACTCACTTTCTTTAACCGGCATACAGCTGCCAAGCGATCAACAATACTCGCAGTTTAAGGATAAAGAGCTCACCCCGTTTTTGTACGAGCTGCCTTCACAAGTACTCCGTAATGGCGCCGTCAGATTCATGGGCGCTCAACAGCGGTTTTTCAAAGGGCTCGCCGAGCGTCCAACGTTCAAGAAGAAGTCTGGTCGCCAAACTGTTTGGCTTACAAAAGAAGTATTTCAGTTCGAGCCCACCGGCAAACGCAAAAGCAGCCACAAAACCAAACAGGGTAAAACAATCTACGAGCACAAGCTGATGATCGGCACAAAAACACACAACTTCGGAGAATTGCGTTTTAAGGCCCACAGGGAATACGATTTCTGGCGACTGTTACAATTGCGCGGGATGCCGGTAAGTGGTTTGTCTCCTTCTCCTATGCAGCGTCTGATGACCTCAGTTTATCGGAATCCGATCTTATCGCCCGTTACTCAGCGATGAACGCCCAAAATCTCGATAAAATCACGATGGGCATAGACCGTGGTGTGGTTATCCCTGCTGTAACAAGCGCCGATGAAAATCACGACTACACCGACAATCAAAAAAACAACCTCGTTAAAAAAGAAGCCCGTCGGAAACGCTACCAGCGAATAATGGTTCGCAGGCAAAAAGGGTCAGGGCGCCGGAAGAAAACGTCTTTGAATGTCGCGCGCTACCATACGCATGCATCTAATTTACGTTTGGACTTCGCCTATAAAGTCAGCGGAAAGATCGTTGATTCCAATGCAGGGATCATCGTATTCGAGGACCCTAAAGTTAAGAACATGGCTAAAGCACCGGGACCAAAACCAGCGAATATGAAGAACGGTGCTGTCATTGCCACTGATACCATCGCATATCTCCCCGACGGAGCTGCCGCAAAAGCAGGACTCAATAAAGCTATACTCGAGTCTGCCTCGGGCAACATAAAGTTGTTCACCACCTACAAAGCACGGAGATCCAACAAACCTGTCATAGTTGTCCCGCCACACGGCACGTCGCAGGAGTGTTAGAAGTGTTCGCACACTCACCCGGGGAATCGCCAGTCTCAGGCGATATTCGAATGTCAACGCTGCGGAGTTACCGCAAAAGCCGACTTTAATGCATCCGTCTCTGTCAAAAACAGGGGTACCGCATGCTGGAAGCCGCCGAGATTGCTGTAAAGCAAACAACGCGTGCTATGCGGTTAAAGAAAAAGCAACAACTAGGTCGGGAACTGGCCGAAGTTACGCGCGGGGAAATGGAAGTAAGGCGATCTGAGGGCACATGCCTTCAGGTCGCATCCGTCGAGAACCGCCAAACCTACACTACAATTGCGAAAGCGATTTAGTGGCGGGAGAGTTCATAGAATTGGCAGAGGTAACCTACTGCGCCAGTGCATTCGCGGAAGAGGAGAAAGATGGTTCCCGGAACCAGTACTTGAAAAATAAAAAAGGCCGGCATTTACCCCGGCCCTTGTTGTTTGATATCCATTGCCCCACTTAAATTTGATCAACATCGACAACAAGTTTGATTTTTTGTCCTGCTCTTATCATGCCTATTCCCTTGTTCCATCCCTTGATGTCCGTAACGGTCACATTATGTTTTCGGGCGATTTTGACAAGTGTCTCGCCACGACGCACGCGGTAGAATATCTGCTGTCTGCTGCCATGACCGGGCGTCACATAGCTCGTATCCTGCGCATTACCGTTCAGGTCAATTGGAATCAGGAGATGCTTGCCGGGCGCAATGCGGTTCCTTGTAAGCCCGTTGATATCCCTGATAGCTTCAGACGTGGTGCTGTACCGTTTGGCAAGACTGGAAAGCGTTTCACCCCTTTTGACCTCATGCCGTTCCCATTTGACCTTTTGTTCCGGTGGAACAGCCGCATAATTCGCAAGGAATATTTCTTTTTTCCCGGCCGGAATCCTGAGGACATAATTATTGGAGTCAGGCGGTGTCACCCATCGCCTCAGCGCGGGATTCAATTCCTTGATATCCTCATAAGTGCACCCCGCGCAACGGGCAATGAGACGGAGGTCGGCGCTTTCCTCGATTGTGACTTCATCGAAATTGAACGGTTCATGGTTGGTGACTGTGAAACCATAGGATTCAGGGTTTTTTGCAATGATCGTTGCAGCCATGTACTCGGGTACGTAATTTTTAGTCTCGTTACGGATATAGCGCGAGGCCTTGAGATCCCAGAAATCATCGGACCTGGTCCTGAGAACGGCGCGCTGGACCTTGCCTGCGCCGGCGTTGTATGAGGCAAGCGCAAGCGGCCATGAGCCAAAGAGATTATGCAAATCCTTTAGGTCTTCAGCAGCCGCATTAGTAGATTTTATGGGGTCCTTACGCTCGTCAATCCACCAATTGATTTTAAGACCGTAAAGTTTTCCAGTTGCCGACATGAATTGCCATGGACCGACAGCTTTTGCCCATGACACGGCGGAGAGATTGAAACCGCTTTCGATCATGGCGACATAGACAAGGTCCTCGGGTAGGTTCTTCGCACGGAAGATATTCTTCATCACGGGGATATAACGTGCGGAACGATCAAGCCAGCGCTGAAACACCTCCCGGCCCCTCGTCTTGAAGTATTCGAGGTTGTTCTCCACGCTGTCGTTCAGCATCAGGGGGATCAGATAGGAGGTTTCATCAGGCGTAATATCATCGGATTCGTCGACCTGCGCAATGTCTTCAGAGGGCGGCTTTACCTGGGTGGGGATATCTGAAACCACAGTTTGATTCAGCTGGGGCAAAGAATCCTCAGTGACAGGTTTGGGCAAAGAATCAGCAATGACTGGCGTGTAAGGGAATATAAATATAATTATAAAAAACAATAAAATCAATATATTGCTGTGTTTCACATTCCCTCCTTATTTAGTATTCACATTATCTTGTTCAGGGCCATTTGTCAAGCAGGAATGCCGCCTTTATAAGTGTTTTTTCTCTCTTTACTTATCGGTTTTTCCCGGGTTTTCTTTAATCGGCGCCAGTGCCCGCTGGTGTGAATGTATCACCGTGTCGCTTGTAATTCGAGGGAAAGTTCTGTATTATTGCTCCATGATTTATGCCCGTTTAAACGAGGTATTTGCGTCAATACAGGGTGAGGGGGTAAGGATCGGAGAGCGTCATATCTTTGTCCGATTTCAGGGGTGTAATATGAGTTGTTCTTTTTGCGACACCCCAACCTCTATAAATGAGGATGACAATTTTGCGGAGCAGGTTTTCTGCAGCGTCCAGGTCACACGGGAATTGTCAGATGCCCGTGAACAGATTCTAAATCCCGTTTCAGTTTCCCGTCTCGCCGAACTGTGCTCCAGCCTGGTCGTGCCCGGTCCTGCACGGCCCATACTTAGCCTTACCGGAGGAGAACCGTTGCTGCAGCAGGAGTTCTTGATCCAATGGCTACCACTTGCGAGGAAGGATTTCCGAATTTATCTGGAAACGAATGGTGTCCAGGTCGATGCCATGAAAAAAGTCAGCAGCGTCGTCGATGTCGTGAGCATGGACTTCAAACTTCCATCGGCAACAGGGCTTCGAGCGTTTTGGGACGAACACAGGAGGTTTCTTCTCGCCGCGGCGGGGACCGATCTATTTGTGAAGGCTGTCGTAACCTGTGTCACGCGGATGGAGGACATCTTGATTTCCGCACGGATTATTGCCGATATCAACCGGTCCATTCCCTTTGTTCTCCAGCCGTCGATCGGCGACCTGAAGCCCGATCCGCAAATGCTGGTGGAGTTTCAGGATGCCGCGCTCCGGACCATCGATAATGTCCGGGTCATTCCTCAAGTCCATAAAATTCTGGGATTACCGTGAAGGCAGGCTGACAAGGGCGTTGGGGGCGAAATGCCAACATCTCTCGCTTCCGCGAGAACCATTACGTCAAGGGACTGCCGTGCAATGGAAGGTAACTATCGGTGCAATCGGAACATTGGAAAATTACTATTCATTCACAAGAAAGTTCGATGGACATGCCATGGATTATCATCTTCTTTCGCAAATCGTAGAAGAACTTTCAATGAGTCTTACCGGGGCGAGGCTGGAGCGCGTGTTTCAGGGAGTAGATCGCGATATTTATTTGCTGTTCAGAAAAGACCGCAAGAACTTTATCCTATTGCTTTCCCCTCAGCGCGCTATGCCGCGCATACATCTCATAAGCAGGAAACCCCAATCGATCAGCGATCCCGACCCCCTTGTGTTAAACCTCAGGAGCCGTCTCGTCGGAGCGCGTTTGACGTATATTGGCGTCCTGAACCAGGACCGCATCATTGAAATGCTTTTTGAAAGAGATTCGGATAAGCTTCGACTTATCCTGGAACTGACCGGATCATCATCGAACCTTTTTTTTACCGACGAAAAACTCAATATTCTCGCTTCGTTTTATCAGGTAACCCCTTCGGAGCAGGGGACCCGCAGGTTACTGTCTGGCAGCCGGTATGTTCCGCTTCAAAAAACAGCGTTTGATATTTTTCTGAGATCGGAGTCCTATATCAATGTTTCAGGTTCTCCCAACAAGTCGGCAGAATATTTTTACCTGAATACCATTCAGCAGCGAAAATCCAAGGCCATCCGGTCGGAACTGTGTTCCTTCTTAAAGAAGGCAATTAAAAAAGCGGAGCGTAAACGTGCTGCGTTAATTGTGGATCTGGAGGCAATGGGGCAGGCCGAGGAGCACCGTCATAAAGGGGACGTTATATTTGCTAATGTTCAGAAACTGAAGCAAGGGATCGAGCATGCCGTTCTAACAGGATATGATGGAATCGCTGTTTCCGTCCTCATGGATCCCAAAAGGTCCCCGGCAAAAAACGCCGAATTGTATTTTAAAAAGTACAAAAAAGCGAAAACAGGCCTGCCTCTCATAACAAAGCGTTTGGGCGAAACAGAGAAAGAACTTTTCCGGCTGCGTACCGCGCTGGTCGAGGTTGAGAATGCAACGGATATTGGTTCTCTGAATATCTTGCGTTCTGCACTCATCAATCGTGGCTCCGCAGATAAGGGGAGGGGGACAATGCGACAGGCCTCGTCTCCAACGCTGAGCGGAATCAGGGCGGTTAATTTTCAAGGATGGGAAATTCTTGTAGGCAGGAGTGCTGATGGCAACGAACGTCTCACCACAAAACTCGCAAAAGCTGATGACCTCTGGCTTCATGCGGAAGGTCTGCCAGGCTCCCATGTGCTCATCAGGAATCCACACAAGACGGAAATCCCACCGGATGTTCTTGTCAAAGCCGCTTCCCTGGCGGCGTTTTACAGCAAAGGTAAGGAATCGGATAAGGTTCCCGTGACCTATACCGAGGCACGCTATGTCAGAAAACCAAAGGGGGCAAAACCCGGACTTGTGACGCTTACTCAGCGTAATACTATAATGATTAAGCCGGCAGTCGATGCATAGAGGTGAGTATTCTACCATCTCAGACGACTGGTTGGTGATAATTCCCTTAAAAGTATCGTACGTTGTAAACAAAATTCACCAATCTTCGGGTTGACTTATGACGGGATCAGAATGAATTCGAGCAGAGTGATAAGAAAATAGTTTGTTTGAATCAAGAAAACATATTGGCGAGATGAATCTTAGTCGTCCGCTTATTTTCATCCACGGTGGATTAAATGTAGAGATAATCAAGCGATGTGAGGTATCTCAAAAATAATTTGATGCGGGTCAGTTGAAGTTAGGTTTTAAAAGTGGCAGGGGCGTAAGCGCATGGGTATCTACTTTTTTTTTGATTCCTGCCAGAGCTGTTCCATCTCGTCGAGTGTCATTGCGCTTAGTGATTTTCCTGCATCAAGAGCGTGTTCCTCAATGTACCTGAACCTATGAATGAACTTGCTAATGGTCTTGCGGAGCGCTTCCTCAGGATTGACTCCGAGGAAGCGCGAGATGTTCACTAGCATGAAAAAAATATCGCCAAGTTCCTCTTCGATGCCCGCAGAATCCTCTTTTCTCAACGACATCTTGAATTCGGCGATTTCTTCGTCGAGCTTGGGCAGGGCCTCATCAATACGGCTCCAGTCGAAACCGACACGTGCAGCGCGCTCCTGCAGGCTGTGTGCACGAAGAAGTGATGGAAGACGCCTCGGCACGCCCTCAAGGATTGACCTCCGCTCTGTATGACCCCTTTCCTTCTTCTTGATTTCTTCCCAGTTCGCGAGGACGTCTTTGTCTGAGTTAACCCGCGTATCGCCGAATACGTGAGGATGGCGGCGTACCATCTTCTCATAGATACCTGCGATAACATCGCTGATAGTGAATTGGTGCTGTTCCTCAGCTATGCGCGCATGGAAAATTATCTGGAACAGCAGGTCGCCCAGTTCTTCCTTGACCTTTTCAGGGGAACCTTCATCAAGAGCATCAATAACCTCATAACATTCCTCGACCAGAAAAGGCTTGAGCGATTCAGGAGTCTGCTTGAGGTCCCAAGGGCAGCCATCGGGTCCGCGGAGCTTCACCATGAGAGCAACGAGATCGGGAAAATTATCAGCCATAAGGACCTCATTACGTTATTTTGCATTTAACATCTTTTTTTAATAAATTCTTGTCGTACCTTACACAAAGAACCATTCGTTTGCAAGCTTTTTTCTTGAAATAAGAATGCGTTATGTGGTAATGTGTCCAAATAATGTTCATCATTGATCCTGAAAGGAGACTGGCTATGCATCGGCGGAAAATCACCTCACTTTTAATCCTTATGACGTTTATCCTTCTTACCGGCATGGGAGGAAACGGGGGGTTCGAACGGGCCCCTCGCGTTGAAAAGAACTTTTCCGTCACGATAGTCGACACGAGTGGCAACAAAATTGAGGGAAATAAGTTCAGTACGGAAGGACGGATACAATTCGAAGGCTATATGGGTATGGCGCAAGTAACGATACCATTCGACCGGATTAACGTAATATCCGTCGGTGAACCGAAGGAGCAAAAAGTGAGGGTTACTGCCACGCTTAATGATGGAAGCCAAACGAGTTTTGATGTAAATGCGACGTCACGCTGTTTTGGTGAAGCATCATTCGGGAGTTTCATGCTCGAGATGTATGAGATAAAGACAATAACCTTCAATGGAATTCGTGAATGACTCTGAGATATCTCTCTCATTTGAGTTTACCAGCTTCCATCATTCGTTCCCTCCGTACTCGGGTGCCGCAAAACGGTAACCCTAGGATTTGTTGTATTTTTTGAACGTCGATAATGATTTCTGCATGTCTGAAGCGGTAGGTAAGCCGCTCATTCTCATTGAGGTGTTTCTCATTCTGTGTATGGAACAACTTGTGTATAGTTCATTCGCATCAATCGCTTTATTAGCTGCCATTTTCTAGATATTAGTACGCAAAAACGGTGTTAAAATCTGAGCAGGCCTAAAAGCCGTTGCGCCGCACAAAGAGCTGATAAGTCTGTTGGTATTTTAACCTGCTTTACAAACTGCGTTGTCATGATATCGAAGCATCCATATCTCTGACTTCCTGATAATGGGTACATCTGCTGCCTACATTACTCTTGAAATTCTGCTGTATCGTTTTATTTCGTTCTTCCATTTTGGATGAAATCCGGACTACGATAAAAGCATGAAGACAAAAGGCCCCATGCAACTAATAAAATATGCCGGTGTCGGAGGCGTCGCGGCCATTGTGGAGTGGACGAGTTTCGGTGTGTTGGTCGGTTCAGCACACATCTTTTACTTGACTGCCGTGGTCCTGAGTTTTATCGCATCTACGGCCACAAACTATGTTTTGAGTTCACGGCTTGTTTTTGTTCGTGGGCGCCATTCTTACTTTAAGGAAGTTTTCCTGCTCTACCTGGTAAGCGCTGCAGGATTGCTTGTAAATTTGATTCTTATGTCGCTTCTTGTAGGATTTCTGGGGATGCACGCCATGCCGGCAAAAATAGTGTCCACGGGAATCGTGTTTTTCTGGAATTACGGCGCAAGAAAAATGTGGATTTTCGAGAAATAATGCCTAATTACTCCCTGCGGGAGAGCGAATGGCCATGATCATTGATCTTTCCAAAAAAACTTAATAAAAAAATATTGTTTCTTATCTTCTGCACGATTGGCGACAAGACCTGTCAATACTTAAAGAAATTAAGAAGCGCTGCTCGCTTCCGAAACGAGTCGCAGCCACTCTCTATTGCAATAGCATGGAAACGACCAGAGTAGGTTCGCTTGTTAGAGACAACTTCGGCTATGCTGTATAGTATAATCGCTTTTTGTGCCGGTGGTGCGTCTGCAGAGTGCAGGCAGGAATGTTGTTGGCTCGATATGTTTTGACACTGTTTATCTTATAGTATGAGATTGCGAACGTTCTCTGACGCTTACTCACTTTCTCGCAATTCTGACCGGATCAGACGGAAGTACCCGAGGCTCGGTAACATCGGTGGCCAGGTAATATAACATGAACTTCTCTGATAAGCGTGGTGCACATTTGCTGTAATGGCACAAAAAAAGCAGAAGGGCGAAGCTCCTGATGATCGATAAGAAGCAAGACAACAATCTGATCAATACAACCACCGACATCAAAGCCGTGCTTGAAGAAGAAAATGCGGTAATCAAGGCCGCGCACTTCGCTGGTGCAGGAGGGAGCGAGGTTGTACAGCGTCGTACAGGTCTCATAGACCGGACGCTCCGCGAAGCGCATGCCCGTCTTTCAGCTGCCGGAAGCATGCCCTCGCTGATTGCCATCGGTGGCTATGGAAGGGGAGAATTGAATCCCCATTCGGACATTGACATCATGTTTCTGTGTGGAGACGAAGCTGCCCGGAAACGTTCCCCGGAATTGCTTTACCTGCTCTGGGATGCAGGTCTCGATGTCGGCTATAGCGTACGAACCGTGAAGGAATGCGCGGCCTTGGCCCGGCAGGACATTAAAATCCGCACCTCCTTGCTCGAGGCCCGTTTTATTGCTGGTGACCCAGGCCTCTATGGTATTTTTTCCGAAGCAATGCATGGTGAAGTATTCTATTGGAAATCCGCCGAATTCATCCATGAGAAAATAGTGGAAAGGAACGTGACTCGAAGAAAACTCGGCGGTTCTATCTATCTGCGGGAGCCGAATATCAAAGAGGGAGAAGGAGGGCTCAGGGACTTTCACACGGCTCTTTGGATATCCTTCGTACATTTTCGCATTTCCTCGCTCGCCGAACTGGTTGTGCGAGGCGTCATAACCGAGGGCCAGTACGCTGTATTTCAACGCTCGCGGAATTTTCTCTGGCGCATTCGTAACGAAGTACACTACCTTTCAGGCCGCAAAAACGATCATCTGACCTTTGACCACCAGGAACGCGCGGCGTCGGATTTTCGTTATCGTGACTCCGCCCACCTTCTTGCCGTGGAGCGGTTTATGAAAGCATATTTTCTTCATGCGCGGAACGTCAGGGAGTTCACCAGTATCGTAACTGAAGCCGTTCTGCCGAAACCGTCCCGCCGATGGTTCGAACGTAAAATGATGATCGGGCCTTTCAGCCTGATCGGCAAAACACTTGTTCCTCCCTCCGATGACAGTTGTCGCGGAGACCCGTCGCTGATCTTATCCGCTTTTGAAATAGCTCAATCCCGTCATGCGGTGCTATCCGATCATTTTAAGTCGCTTATTCGGGAAAGCAGGATCGATGATCAAACAAGATCATCCATGTCAGCAGCGAAGGCATTCCTAGCTATTCTAAACAACCCTGACGGGCTGTCCGAAACTCTCGGCCTCATGAAGGAATTGCGTCTTCTTGGCAGGTATCTTCCGGAATTCCGGGCAATCCAGGCGCTTGCACGGCATGATTACTACCACCTCTATACCGTGGATGAACATATCCTTCTTGCGATCAGGAACCTGCAGAACCTGTGGACGGGGAATTATCCCAGCCTTTCAACGTTATCTGATGCAATGAAGACCCTGAAAAAACGATGGATACTGTTTCTTGCTGTCCTTCTTCATGACCTCGGAAAGGCTTTCCGTTATGACCATGCAAAGGCTGGGGCAAAGCTGGCCGAATCTATTCTAACGAGGTTCGGCATTGAAGGTGAAGAACGCCAAAGGGTCCTCTTCCTCGTTGAAAATCATCTTGTCATGTCGTCCCTTTCCCAACGACGCGAATTGACGGACCGGAAGGTGATTGCGGACTTCGCCCGGCTAGTGCAAGACCGGGAAAATCTTTCCTTGCTCTATCTCCTTACCTATGCCGACATCTCGGCGGTCAATCCGATGGCCTGGACGCAATGGAAGGCCGTGCTCCTCCAGGATCTCTATGTAAGGACTCTTGATTACATCGAAAAACGCGCTCTTGTCGAGGAAGAAGACAAAGCACGGCTTGCCGCCCAGATTGCCAAGATCAGGACCGAGACTCAGGACAAGTTTACTCCTCGGGAAGTCGACGACTTCATATCGGTTATGTCCGACCAGTATATTCTCTATACGTCCACCCGTAAAGTCGCTTACCACATGCAGATGATGAGGCGGCTCCAGGTCGAACAGCTTGTGATCGATCATCGTCATTATCCCGGAAGAGGCTACACGGAACTTGTTGTCTGTGCCTATGATGCCTATGGGATGTTTTACCGTACGGCGGGTGTGATCGCGTCCAAGAATCTTAACATTCTTCGCGCCCAGGTCTATACATCGAAAAGTGGAGTCATGCTTGACACATTTCAGATCACCGATGCTGAAGGGAAGCTCTGCGACTATGAACCGGCATGGGAGAGCGTGCTGGCTGAGCTCCGGATGGCTCTCATGAACAAGTCACGACTAGCGGAACCAAGTCATTATGGCCGAAGGCAGCGGCCGGCAACCGCAATAACTCCGGTCGTCGAATTCGACAATGAAACGTCGGCGAGCTTTACGATCATTGACATGTTGGCCCGTGATAGGGTGGGGCTGCTTTATTCCATGACAAAAGCTCTCTATGAACTCAATCTGGACATTGGTTCGGCAAAAATCGTAACTGAAGGGCCGAGGGTCATGGATTCGTTCTATGTGACGGATTACCTACATGGGAAAATTACCGAGGAGCGCAGGCTGAAAAAAATCCAAGAGACGCTTATGTCCGTTCTGGGAGAAGGCGAAGCAGGAAAGTATCCGGAATAGGACGAGGTAGTCAACGAGCCAATCAATGCCGCAGAAATTCACCGCTTAGAACGGGGAAATTATGACAGATTCCCTCTCTGGAAAAACGGAGAAACATGCTCGGGCACAATCACCCATCAATGAGCTTCATCCCAGTTTTTGCCCACACCCATATCGACTTTAATAGGTATTGAAAGCGCAAGCGCACCTTCCATCTTTTCCTTGACAAGCTGTTTCATGGTCTCAATTTCGTCATCCGGTACCTCGAATACCAACTCATCATGGACCTGGAGGATCATTTGTGACCGTAATTTCCGCTGCTTCAACTCGGATTGGATGTTGATCATGGCCAACTTGATCAAGTCCGCCGCGGTACCCTGTATCGGGGTATTTACGGCAGTGCGCTCCCCGAAGCTTCGTACCGCCGCTGTTGAGGACGCTATCTCCGGGATGAACCTGCGTCTACCGAAAAGCGTGGTTACATACCCCTTTGTCTTCGCATCGCTTATGATTTGGTTTATGAATTCGCGGACCCGTGGATATCGCGAAAAATAGCTGTCGATGTAGCGCTTGGCCTCGTTGTTCGAAACGCCGATGTCCTGAGCGAGTCCGAAAGCGGAAATGCCGTAGATGATCCCGAAATTAACGGCCTTGGCCTTTCGTCGCATTTCGGACGTTATTTCCTCCGGTGCAAGACTGAAAATCTCGGACGCGGTGCGAGTGTGAATGTCCTCGTCCTCCTGGAATGTCTTGATAAGGGCTGTATCTCCGCTTAAATGGGCGAGAATTCGCAGTTCGACCTGTGAATAATCGGCCGAGAGCAGACTTGCGCCAGGCTCCGCAATAAAGGCCCTCCTGATTTCACGGCCCAAGTCGGTGCGAATGGGAATATTCTGGAGGTTCGGATCACTGCTCGATAGCCTGCCGGTCGCTGTCACGGTCTGATTGAGCGAGGTGTGGAGTCGGCCTGTCCGGGGATTGATCATGGCAGGAAGCGCGTCGACATACGTGGACTTTAGTTTTGCGAGTGTCCGGTATTTCAGGATTTCGGCCGGGAGTGGATGGATATGGGCAAGTTCCTCGAGAACATCCACGTTCGTCGAGAATCCCGTTTTTGTTTTCTTCTGGGGTGCAAGCTGGAGTTTACCGAATAGGATTTCCGCGAGCTGTTTCGGAGAATTGATGTTGAAGGTCATGCCGGCCAGCTCATAGATAATTATTTCTATATTGTTGATCTCCCGTTCGAGCTTGTGCGAGATGGCATTGAGAACAATAGGGTCGATCTTTACCCCCGCTCGCTCCATGTCCGCGAGCACTTCCATGAGAGGCATCTCGAGTTCACGAAACAGCTTGTCGAGATTTTGCTCCTGCAGCATTTGAGCCAACTTCTGCTTGAGCCGCAAGGCGATATCCGCATCTTCCCCGGAGTAGCGTGTTGCCGTCTTTACATCAACAGCAGAGAAACTGATCTGTTTTTTACCGGTCCCGGTGACTTCAGCGTAAGTAATGGTTTTGTAGTTGAGGTACTCGAGCGCAATCGCATCCAGACCATGGGAAGGTTTTCCAGGGTTGAGCAGGTACGAGGCGATCATGGTATCGAACGAAATACCTTGCACTGCGATTGCATAGTTGCTAAGCACGAGAAGGTCGTATTTTATATTTTGCCCAATTTTTTTTATTGCCGGATTTTCCATGAGGGGCTTAAGCGCTGTCAGTGCATGATCTGTGGTTATCTGGTTCGGTGCACCGGGATACTTGTGGCCTAGGGGAAGATAATATGCCTTGTGATGCGTCAGGGAAAAGGAGATGCCAACAAGCTCGGCTTGGAGGGGATCAAGAGACGTTGTTTCAGTGTCGAAACAGAATTCCTCGGCTGTGGAAAGGGCATGGAGAAGACTCTGTAACGTGGATTCTTCCAGAATTGTTATATATGTTGCCTCCTGATCAGGTTCCAGGGCAACATACTTCAAGAGCGCAGTAAACTCGAGCTCTTTCAAGAGTCCTAGAAGAGCGGCACTGTCTGGCGGCTTCATTTTCAGGCGTTCATAATCCACGTCCAATGGAACATCGGATCTCAGCAGGGCAAGTTCACGGCTCAGACGGGCTATATGCGCGAACTCCCTCAGCGACTCCCTGAGTTTTGGCCTTTTAATTTCGTCGGCGCGCGCGAGAAGATTTTCGATTGTACCATACTCCTTGATGAGCGTCTGTGCAGTTTTCTCGCCAATGCCGGGTACTCCGGGAATGTTATCCGACGCGTCTCCCATTAGTCCCATGATTTCCACGACGCGATCCGGCGGTACGCCGAATCGTTCTTCTACATCCTTTGATTCGTACACTTTTTCCTTAAGTGTGTCGTAAACCCTGATATGGGGGCCGATGAGCTGAAGGATGTCTTTATCGCCCGTGACTATCGTGATATCCATCCGCTGGGCCTCGGCTTTGCGGGCCAGGGTAGCGATAACATCGTCGGCTTCCTGGCCTTCCTGGATGAATACAGGGATGCGGAACGCATCAACCAGTCGGTGAATATAGGGAATTTGCGGGACAAGATCAATGGGCATGGGAGGGCGATGCGCCTTATAATCCTTGAATTCCAGATGTCTCCGTGTGGGACCTTTAGGGTCAAATACGACAGCAAGAAATTCTGGATTTTTTTCCTTGACGACTTTGAGTAGCATATTAGCGAATCCGAAAACAGCATTTGTCGGCAGACCCGACGAGGTGGAGAGCCCTCGGATAGCATAAAAGGCGCGGTAGATGTAAGAATTTCCATCTATAATGTAAAAAATATCAGTCCTGCTATCCCGAGTATTTCCCATAGGTTATGAGTATATCGTATCTGGATTCAAAACACAACGGGAGACCGGCGTAGCAACATTGAGTGTCTGAAACTATGCGAACTATCGCGAAGATTGCAGGCAGGGGAAGAGATGCTTGTCATAGAACGGCGTCATTTTAAAATGATTCTCGACGATACTAGGTGAGCGGTTCCGGTCAGGCAGCGAACCAATTAACTGCTTGGATTACTTTGGATAGTAGATAATACGTATGGTCAAAATGGTACATAGCTGAAAGAATTGAAAGAACGGCTTGTTTATTTGGTGGTTTTCGCTCAAGGTGCTCACTATCGCTCTATCTAATCGATCACTATTAAATAGTCATAAAATTAATTCTCTGATATATCAATATTATAAGTCTTTTTTTATTAGGTATCCTTTTTGCAGTTTCATAAAAAAATATCCTTATTGTGAGGCAGTTATGGAATGTAACGTGCAGAACGCAAATTATGAGAGAGTTATGGCCGTCATGGAGAAATTCCTGAAGGAGCGGTCTCATAACATCTGCAGCTGCCCACGGTGCATGAACGATATTGCAGCTATTGCCCTGAACTTTTTGCCCCCTCATTATTTCGTCATAACTAATGGAGCAAATGCGGTGGGCTCCCCTTGGGTTATGATTGAAACCGCTGTTGTTGAAGCAATTGACCGTGTGTCAGAAAAACCGAATCACTCTCACAAGAAGTGAAAGCCTTCCCGTTCCTCCGATTCGTTTCATAGTATTCGTGATCCGGATTTAGCGACGCTAGATTTATCTAAACAAATCGACAATCTGCAGGATTCATATCATTGCCTATGATAAGCGAAAAGGGGAAAATTGGTGCTTCTCATGATGCCTTTGCGGTCATTAAATGAGGAAACCGCCGAAAGATTTTCTTGACAGTCAAAGCAGGAATAGGGTATAAACTACCGTCAATTTGTCCCACGACTTCGCCTCTCAGGCCGACGTAGCTCAGTGGTAGAGCAGCTGATTCGTAATCAGCTGGTCGGAGGTTCAACTCCTCTCGTCGGCTCCATTTTTCCAAACAGTTACAATTCTTTCCAAGAAATTACTTTAAGCGAAAAGTACGCACTAAGTCTGGCGCATATTGAAACGTCGCGTTCAGGAGCATTGATATTTGTAAAAAAGTAATCGCAATTATAACGCCATGTGTTATAATGTGCTACATGATAAGCAACTTCGCTGATAAAGATACCGAGATTTTATACATAACGGGAAAGAGCAAGCGGTATCCCTCAACGATCATAAAAACAACATTACGAAAGCTTGATTATTTGAACAAGGCAAAGACATTGAGTGACCTAGATGCATCACCGGGTAATCGACCGGAGGCGCTGAAAGGCGGTCTTAGGGGAAAACACAGCATCAGGATAAATGATCAATTTCGCATTGTTTTCCAATTCAGCGACGGTGAAGCATCCGAAGTCGAAGTCGTGGATTATCACTAAGGAGAAATAATAATGGCAAAGTACGAACTAAAAAGAAATCCTACCCATCCCGGGGAAATCCTAAGAGAGGACTTTTTGTCGCCTCTGAGGCTTACCCAGACTGAGCTTGCTAAGGCGCTCAAAACCTCATTCAGGACTATCAACGAAATCTTAAATGAAAAGCGTAGTATTAGCCCGGACATGGCGCTGAGGCTAAGCCGTTATTTCGGGACATCACCCGATGTATGGATTGGCCTTCAAGCGGATTACGATCTTTACTGGGCAAGGATGAAATCAAAGAAGATGATCAACGAGATCAAACCGTATCATGGAAAGCGCGCGGCATAGTCTGTTCTGCCTCGCGTTTAAAGCATTCATATGGATGGAATCTTCTGCAAGGCAATAACTGAAATTCCGCACTCCTTCCTGTTTTATGTACTTTTGGCGATACAGGCCAATAGTACTTTGAAGTAGTCTGCAATTACCTTCTCAACGATGCACGCATTTCGTAAAATTCCGCGGCGATCCTAGGGGAAATCCCCCAACCCGTAATGAGTTTGGAGGATATCACATCTTTCTTCAACCAACAAATCTATCAAACAGAATAGTTCTCTAACTTATAAGTTAATCTTACGTTCTGCAACATATTGTATAATAAAGCGTATTTCATAGTCAGATAGTTTGTAATCAGCTGGTCGGAGGTTCAACTCCTCTCGTCGGCTCCATTTATCAAGCACTTACAACGAAATTTTCAGGTAAAATTTCCCTCAAATACTCCCCCTCGTAATCAGCAGGTCGTTAGCTCGATTCTGCCTATCCGCACAACTTATCAAACACTTACAGCTGGACTTTCAGCATAAATACTCCACCTATCGGAAATCGCTAGACGAGTTTCGGAGGTGTTTTGGTCCAGCTGAGACAGCGATTTCAATTGTTGTCGGACAGCGTTCTCAATAAGTATTGAGCTCGATTCCGGACGTCCTCATAGAGAAAGATACCATGAAGTGTCTCTTAAATTACATCATCATGATGAATCCCCAATGAACCTCGGCGCTTAATGTGATATAAACGCGTTCCTGTTCACATATTCTTTTTGGATCCTTGTACTTTATGATACTGGTATTAGTCGACCGTACCTTCCTGTAGTTCTTGTCGTCGCCGTTCTTTGCAACTCATAAACTTTGAACCCGAATCTTGCACCACATACCCATAAAATACTCCATCGCCCTGACACAAACCATTCCACATTTCAATCTTTACAATACTGCATCTTTCACCTATTATGTGGAGTGTTTGCATAAAATCCTTAAGTCATTTAAGGACAACGAGACTGGAAAAATATATTTTCGGGAGCGTTCGCGGAAATTGCCTCCAGATATTCAGCAGGTTGCCTTGAGGAAATTACGCATGGTCAATAATGCAAAGACCATCAACGACCTGAGAATTTCACCAGCAAATAGGTTGGAAAAACTTGTTGGTAATAGGTCAGGGCAGTACAGCATTCGCATAAACGATCAGTGGCGTATTTGCTTTATCTGGAAAGATAGCGCTGCGACTGACGTAGAAATCACCGATTATCATTGAGGATAGGAAGATGAAGAAAAACAAATTACATCCAGTACATCCCGGCGAGATCCTTTTTGAGGAATTTCTTAAACCCATGGGATTGAGCCAGAATAAACTCGCTGTAAGCGTCGGCGTTCCAGCACGGAGAATAAACGAAATCGTACTGAAAAAAGGAAAAATATCAGCCGATACGGCGCTCAGACTTGGTAGATTTTTTGGAACGTCCTCGGAATTTTGGCTTGGGTTGCAGTCTCAGTATGATCTAGATGTCGCTGCGGACGCCCTCGGGAGCCGACTGATTAAGGAAGTCAAAGAATACTCTCAGGTTGCATGACAACCAGGATGTAATTCGCAGGCTGGTGCAACAATTCCTCCGTTTAGTCATTCCTGAGGGTCGCAACCGTTTAGATTATTCGAAATTGTAAGTTTCCTTCCGAATTTGATAACGCATTCCAAAAAAGAATTTACCCCGTAACCCAATTGACAAACCCAATTGATATTATTGACATCGCCCCGCATTAAGAATATATTTACCTAAAAATGATATTATATTTTGTCTCAAATGCATAATTGAACTCTGGTCCGCGTATTCCCCCTGCTAGGCGCGAAGCGCCAGGAGGCGGGTTAAGCGGATCAATTTTGATTTAATTTCATTGAGTTGTGCTATAATATCTCGCATGTCACCATCAACAAGCGGAGTCAAATTCAGGGCGTATCCGACAGAGAAACAGCAAGAGGAACTGTCTCAGTGGATCGGATGCCAGCGCCTGATATACAACGCCAAGGTTTCAGAAACGAAATATTTCTATACCTTCAGAAAACACTCCCTTTCCTTAACCGGCATACAGCTTCCAAACGACCAGCAATACTCGCAGTTTAAGGATAAGGAATTAACCCCTTTTTTGTACGAGCTGCCTTCTCAAGTGCTCCGGAATGGTGCCGTCAGATTTATCGGCGCCCAACAACGCTTTTTCAATGGGCTTGCCAGCGTCCAACGTTTAAGAAGAAGTCAGGCCGCCAAACTGTTTGGCTTACCAGCGAGCTATTTAGATTCGTGCCCACCGGCAAACGCAAAAGCAGCCACAACAGCAAGCAGGGCAAAACCATCTACGACCACAAACTGCTGCTCGGCACAAAAACACACAACCTCGGAGAATTGCGCTTTAAGGCCCACACGGAATACGATCTACCGGCAACCATTACTATCGCGCGGGAAGCCGGTAAGTGGTTCGTGTCGTTCTCCTATGCAGCGCCTGACGATCTCAGCTTATCGGAATCCGATCTTACCGCCCGTTACTCCGCGATGAACGTCCAGAACCTCGATAAAATCACGATGGGCATGGACCGCGACGTAGTAACCCCTGCGGCATCGAGCGATGGTGCCAATCATGACTACACCGGCAATCAAAAGCGCAATCTCGATGTAAAAGAGATCCGCCGGAAACGCTATCAGCGCATAATGGCCCGCAGGCAAAAAGGGTCAGGGCGCTGGAAGCGCGCAATGAGTAAGGTCTCGAGCAGCCATGCGCATGCAGCTAACGTCCGTTCGGACTTCGCCCACAAAACCAGCCGTAAGATTATAGATTCCGATGTCGAGGTCATTGTATTCGAGGATCTCAAAATAAAGAACATGACCAAGGCACCGGAACCAAAACCAGCAAATAACGGCACAGGCGCGTATCTCCCCAACGGAGCTGCTGCCAAGGCGGGTCTCAATAAGGCGATCCTCGAGTCCGCCTGGGGCAAAGTAAGGCTGTTCACTACCTACAAGGCCAAAAGAGCAAACAAATTAGTCATCGCCGTACCGCCGCACTGCACGTCGCAGGAGTGTTCGAAGTGTTCGCACACTCACCCGGATAATCGCCAGTCTCAGGCGAAATTCGAATGCCAACGCTGCGGTTTTACAGCAAACGCCGACTTTAACGCATCCGTCTCTGTCAAAAACAGAGGTATCCGGATGCTGTTCGCCGGCGAGATTGCCGTAAAACAAACAACGCGTGCCATGCGGTTAAAGAAAAAGCAGCAACTAGGTCGGGAACCGGCCGAAGTCACGCGCGGGGAGATGGGAATAAGACAATTTGAGGGCAAATGCCTTCAGATCGCATCCGTCAGGAACCGTGAAACCCCCACTACAACCGTTCTTACGGTTTAGTGGCGGGAGAGTTCATTATATGAAGTATATTTCTAATCGTGGACTCAGACACACTGCGACTAGCCAAAGGGTTGTGCGTGACCCGCTCGTTCTCCGCTGTCTCAAACTGGAACCTGGCCGGTCAGACCGCACACAGCGCGCATTCGGCGCATCAAGGGAGAAAAATGAAAGATATCCTCAATGCCTATATTGAAAGCACCGTAGAGATGCGTGCGATGCTTGCGCAGCGGACGCCGGGAGAGTCGGCCCATGACGAGGCGGTCCTCAGCGGTTTGAGAAAAGGCTGGCCGATCAAAAAGGCCCTCAAACGGGCCGCCGAGAAGCATCCGGCTGAGGCGCTCCAATGGACCCCGGAAACGCTCGCGGACATCGAGGGGCATTATGATTGGCTGCTGAAACATGAGGAGATCATGGCAAAGGCCAAGGCACTGGGCTTCAAGGAAGAGATACGGTTTATTCCGCCGAGGTCGAACGCGGCTGCGTTGACCGGGTCAGGCGAGCCCGCTCCGGGGATGTCTTTTGTCGCCGTGAACAGGATAATGGAAAAACGCATGACCACAGAGCCGGGACTGGCTGAAGATCTCGCACAGAAGGGGAAAGGCTGTCTTCGCTTCGGCAGGGCGATGACCGACGAACAATTGATCGATAAAGTACGCGTCCTCGGCCTGAGTCTGGACAGGACGGTATTCGATGAGCTACACAAGGGCCATTTGTCGGCTGAAGAAATGTCCCTGTCCCTTAGCCGCGAGCGCCGACTCACCTTCAAGGGCTTCGAAGAGGAGTGGCTGTGGGTGTGCCTCACCGTGCTGTGGGAACGGTGGGCGTCCGAAACGCCGAACCTCGAAATGATCGACGATGCCATGCAGGAAGGCTATGACTTCTCAGACAAAGGCGAAAGCGACAAGGCCATAACCGCCTGGTTCGGCGTCTGGAAAAACATTCTGGCGGCGATGGACGCCAATAAGATGAAGACGCTTCATGAGTTCAATGCGGTTTTTCGCGGGTCGCAGTTTGTTCGCAACTGGGTGCAGGACGTTGAAACTGAGCTTCTGAATGCATGCTGGAAAAATAACAACCGCTGCAGCGAACGCATACGTTTTTGCGAGGAGGTGATCGAGCGGACCGCAGGGAACGACTCTTCAATGATAGAGGACATGCGGCGGGCCATCGGGGACTCCTACGCCGTTATGGACGACAGGCAGCAGGCGGACTCGTTGTTCGACGGCTGGCTGAAAGCAGACCCGGAGTGGGGCTGGGGCTGGATTGGCTGGTCGGACAGCTATGCCCTGTTCACACGGGGGAAAAAAGACTACGACCGCGCCGAGCAAATCCTGAAGAGCGGCCTTGCGACTCCGGGAGTAAGGGACCGGGACGACCTCCTCGAGCGAATGATGCGGATTTATGAAGAAACCGGCCGGAAGGAAGACGCAGAACGGATCCGGGAAGAGCTCGGCATGCCTGATGAGCGGCTTGAAGACGGCGAGATTGAGGAGTCAATCGACGGAGGAATTGCCGACATTGGTCTTTCGGAGAAGACTCAGTCAAAGAAAATCGGAAGGAACGAACCCTGCCCATGCGGCAGCGGAAAGAAATACAAGAAGTGCTGCATTGGATGAGGATGTTTAAGAGGTTTCCATGTAAGTAGAGTTTGCTTCATTCGGAGGTAACATGTCACTAAATGGGGAACCCGGCAAAGCGACGAAGAAGTTGAAGGCCGATGGAGCTTTCAATCCATGTCCGGTAGACGACGGCGATGAACTTTATCCGAACGGCATTTTCGAGTTTAACATAACAAAAATGCTCGAATATATTCAAGGCAAACCTGACGGCATTACCATTGAGGAAGTGGCAGTAAGTAATTTCTATAGAAGTATATCGTCTATAAACGAGGCACACGTCAATTCGGTCGAACTATCAAGACCCGTGATACTGGCGGAGATTTCGCCGGGGAAATACAACCTTTTAGACGGTCACCACAGAATGGAAAAAGCGAGAAGGACGGGAGTAACAAGTGTGTTAGCGTACCGGCTTAACGTTCTACAGCACATAAGCTTCTTGACATCTAAAAAAGCCTACCTCGCCTTCATCGAGTATTGGAACGGCAAACTGGAAGACTTAGTCCCGGCAAGTAGGATGACTGGCGGACGGAAAGGCGTGTGTAACCGCATATGAGGAAGAAACATGAAGGTGGGCGCACACTGATTTTCATCGGTAAGTTAAGCGCGTGTTATCGAAGGAGTTGATGATATGGGGTATGATGAGAAAAGGCGCCAGAAGGCGCTGCTCAGGAAGAAGAAAAAAGATAAAGAGCGGAAAAAGGCTTCGGGAAACGCAGGATTGTTCGAGGGGCTGTCTGTCCCCTTGCTTATCAGGAGGTCCGGGGCCCTTCCGGTGCACGAATGCCTGATCAACGATAACTGGCGCGAGCGGGGCATCGCGAACATTCTCCTTTCGCGCAGACAGACCGACGGGTTCTACGTTATCGGCGTGTATCTCGTGGACGTGTTCTGCCTCGGCGTCAAGAATACCTTCTGCAACGCTGGACTTTCGGAATTCCAGTACGACGAATTGAAAGCAAAGATGGCGGGACAATTTACTTTGATCGGCTGCGAGCTTGCCCTCGCGCACGCTATCGTCCACGGCGCAATCAAATATGCGAGAAAGTGGGGGTTCGAACCGCAGAAGGATTTCTCGCTTTCACGGTACGTGCTCGGCGAAGGCGCTGATTGGACCGGGCAGGACGTGATCTTCGGCAGGGACGGCAAACCATGCTATATCGCCGGCCCCCATGACGACGTGGACGCAATTTTGCGCAAGCTGACCAAGACTGCAGGAGAAGGTAATTACGTATATATCGCACCGTTCTTATAAAGTACGGTCGGATTTAGGGAGACAGGTTCGGCAAACCGAAAGGCGAGACATGGCCAAGGTAAAGCTCGATAAAAATAAGGAACGCGAAGAACGCATTCCGATGGAGATCGTAGTCGACGCCTATGGTCCTGAGGAACAGGCGATGGGATGGTATTATTATCTCGAAGAAAAACTTCGGTTTCCGTTTATCGCGCTTTGCAACTCGAGGCGCGCCATTTCCTCTTTGCAAGTTAAAGACAAGGTTGACGTCCTTGGAATGGCTTCTGATGATGAGTGTGAACATGAAATGTTCGCAATGATCCGGTGGGAAAAGGATGGCTGGGCAGTTCCACTGTCCCAGCTTACTCCCATTAATTCCACAGACGCGCAAACCAGGCAAGCCGTCGGGGACTGGCATTATTGGGCGAAGATGGAGTACGAGTTCGGGTAATAATCCTCGAGAGAATCCGGATCAAAGGATAAAGGTTCAATTCCTCTCGTCGGCTCCATTTCTATCAAGTATTTCCATGAATTGCAGATTTCCGCATAAACCGCTCGCTCCGCAAAATAGCGCATTTTACCCCGAAGAGCCGGTTGCTCAAATGCCCGTTTGGTCAATAAACTCACATGGTTGTATCCCATTAAATAAAATAGACGGCTGTGTCGATACGCCGGCGACACCAGCGGCTTATATAAGGGTCGATTTACAACTAATGTTTTCCCACACGATATCGCCGTAAGTTTTTTTAAATACTAAAGATTATAGCAAATTAGCCGATATGTTTAAACAAACGGTTCTTGGCGCGGAACTATGAGTAAGGAATGTGGTATGAATCGTTATATAACTTCTTCATGAGATCATTGCGAGCGTTGCGGAAAGAAATCGATATTTGTATAATCATCGGAGAATAAGCGGCTGTGTCGCGGCGATAGTGGCAATGGCGGCTTATGTTTATATAAGGATAGATTTATAAGCTCATGCCTTTACCCACATTATGTCGCCTTGAACCTAAATTATGTAATGCCCTGAAAATTAAATCGATAAGGAAAATTTGACACTATCACAAGAGCAATGTAAAAACAGGATAAGTTGAGCTATTTCAATGGTGTGTTGAACAAATTGAAATGAAATCTTAATTAGCGTTGCTTTTTTTGTTGCTGTTGCGGCGTAAAAACGATTTTAATCAAATTCGATTAAGACTTCTCATCCTGCATGGCAATTCTTCCTAGAGGTAATAAACCCATGAAGAATCAAGAAAATATCATGATAGGTGATCAGACGTCAGTTCGATGGAAAGGGATAATCCTTACTGCCGGAGCGGGGACCCGACTGTATCCCAGCACGCTGGCAGTTAATAAACAACTGCTGAGCGTATATGATAAACCGATGATTTATTATCCGCTGTCCATTTTGATGCTTGCAGGCATCAGGGAGATAATGATCATTACAACCGAATCCGATCTGAACAGATTCAAAAGCCTTCTCGGCGATGGATTCTCTCTCGGTATCGCAATTAGCTACGCAATTCAGCATAAACCTGAGGGAATTCCCCAAGCATTCACAATCGCCAGAGAATTTATTGGTAAGGACAATGTTTGCCTAATTCTGGGAGATAATGTTTTTTACGGAGATGGTTTGGCAGCTATTTTCCGCAGAGTGGTTACTATGGAGAAAGGCGGCCTAATCTTCGGGTGTCGCGTGAAGGATCCCGAACGCTACGGCGTCGTGGAGTTTGACAAGGATGGAAAGGTAATCAGCGTGGAGGAGAAACCCGTGCGTCCCAAGTCGCATTACGCCGTTCCTGGACTCTATTTTTTCGACAATCGAGTTGTTGACATGGTTCTGCCGCTAAAGCCATCGGCGCGGGGCGAACTTGAAATAGCAGATATCATCCTAGAGTATCTTCGTAATGGCGAATTGAAAGTTGAGCGTTTGGGCAGGGGGTTCGCCTGGCTGGATACGGGAACCCATGATTCTCTGCTCGCAGCAAGTATGTTCATCGAAACCATAGAAAAACGTCAGGGATTGAAAGTAGCTTGCATTGAGGAAGTGGCATATAAAATGGGATATATTGATATAAACCAACTCCGGTCTCTGGCTGAACCGCTGCAGAAGAGCGGATATGGAAAGTATATATTGCAGATGCTCAGTGAACAGGAGGAAGAGAGAAGTAGTGTACATTAATCCGATTGGGAATCTACTGTTCATCTAAAAATTATCAAGAGCTAGATAATTACTTCAAATCAATACCCCGCAGCAAACTGATGGGGTATAAAAGTAGAATGTTCAACTGAGAAACCTGCGGTTTCTCTAACCGGGATACCGGTCAAAAACTGTCGAAAAAAATCCGCCTCCTACGCTGAATCTGTGGATATTTATTAGATAATAAATCCGTATTTGTTCTGTAATTACGCGTGATTGAAAGATATCACCACTGTCGATTAGGCTAATAAATGTCACAGTGAGATATATCATCTGCATTGTAAGAAACAATCAAATCCTGATCTGAACCACGAATCTCTTTCTTCAGTTGAAGAAGCTGCTCAAGTCTGCTATCATCAATACAGTTCATAGAAACCTCCTGACGCTTGAATTTAGTTCCCGTATAAACTAATTTTTAGCAGGAGGTTTCTATTTTGGGTAATCTTGAAAAAAATATTTCTTATACTTTAATGGGGAAGTCTAACCCCATGCTTTACCCATATATATCAAAATTAGCATAATGGCTATGCCGGAATTCGAGACTTTTCCTTAAATGCTTATTTTATTCTCAACAGATTCTGCTGAGGAGCCATTTTTTTTATTACCATACGAGTATAAGAATCTTAAGCCGGTAGGCCGGGGATTACTAGATAAGGTGAGGTCGCAATTAGCTTCTGGAACCAAGCAGTTCAGCCTTGACATGCCCTTACGGCTAATGCCGAGGTTGAATGACGCGCGGCCGTACCTGTTCGATCTGGATGGCGGAGGCGTCCCAACCTCCGCCTAGTGCTTATGACGCCGTCATATTTTTACCGATGTAACTTTGATGTAGTATTCTTCAATCGATATCTGCCCATCTCTTACCCCATACGCAAGCATTGACGATCGCCGGTCCGGTTTTTTGAGGCCAGCAGTCAATCGGTTTGTAAATCTCGTAATTTGAGCTTTGATTTTGCCCGCGGTTTTGCTATCATGCCCCATGGAATTCTCCTTTCTCTCTTTGAGTTTCCCCAAAACTCTTATCCAAAAGAGAGTACATGCGGGGGAAATCTCCGTTTTCACTTCTTTTTATTGTCTATCTTCCTGATATTACAAGCCTATTGTGCATTTTATAAATATTTCTGTGAAAAGTCCTGGCTTTTATAGATTGACAAAAAAGAAAATGAATGTTATTGTTCTTAACGGTGTTAAGCTAACATATCGTAGCTGAGGAAACTGTAATGGGAGTCCAAAAAGAGAGGGTCAAGTACAGGGATGAGTTTCGCAGAGAGATCCTCGATGTGGCCCGTGAACTTTTTATAAATGAGGGCTACGAAAAATTTTCCATGCGTAAGCTCGCAGAAAAAATAGACTATTCAGCTACAACCATTTATCTTTATTTCAGAGACAAAGATGATTTGCTTTTAGCTATATGTGAAAAAGTTGCCGAGCAATATTTTGCCAATCTGAGTCGTATAAGAGCGAGTCACATAGATCCTCTTGATACCCTTCGTCAAGCGTTACTCTACCTTGTAGAATTCGGGTTCAATAATCCAAACCAATATAGAGTGTTTTTCTTTACTCGCCCAGATGTTTATGGCACACAGGAAGAATTCATGGAGAAGGAGTCCATGGCCCGAAAATCCTATTTTATATTCAGAGAAATAGTACATGATTGCATCGATACAGGCAAACTTCGGAAGTTGGATACGGAGCTGCTGACGCAGGCGCTTGCCGTAGCAGTTCACGGTTTAATCGTGATGACCATTTATAGAAAAGGTTTTCCTTGGGCAGACCGGAACATGCTGGCCCACACTCTGGTTGACGGGCTGTTGAGAGGATACCTGAAGTAATTAATTGGGAGGAACTTAAAATGAAGTACTCAAGACCGTTTATTACGGCCAAGGGAAGATTCACGTGGACAATTATGAGCATCGGAATGCTCGCAGCATGCCTTGTTCTGGCAGGATGTGGAGGACAGAACGCCGCAGTCGCAAAGGAGGCATCTGCACCGCCCGAAGTCGGAGTTGTTGTGATAGAGCCTCAGCGGGTTGCGCTCACCATAGATCTTCCCGGCCGAACCTCCGCCTATAACATCGCCGAGATAAGACCTCAAGTGAGCGGCATCATACAGAAACGCCTTTTTACTGAAGGTGCTGATGTCAAGGCGGGCGAGGTGCTATACCAGATAGATCCTGCAAGCTATCAGGCTGCATACAATAGCGCAAAGGCAGCGCTCGACCGAACAGAGGCGAATCTCCTTCCGGCACGGCTCAAGTCCGAGCGCTATGAGGATCTCGTCAAAATAAACGCGGTCAGTCAGCAGGATTACGACGACGCAAGCGCCGCGCTCAAGCAGGCCGAGGCTGATGTAGAGGCAGGAAAGGCTGCGCTTGAAACCGTCAGGATCAACCTGGCCTACACCAAATTAACTGCCCCCATCTCCGGACGGATCGGACGGTCGTCGGTAACCAATGGTGCTCTTGTGACCGCGAATCAGTCTGCCGCGCTGTCCACGATCCAGCAGCTAAGCCCCATATATGTAGATGTTGCCCAGTCCAGCGCAGATATGCTTCGCCTGGAGCGGGAGATGGCAAGCGGCAGTATGAAAAGCGGTGGCGCAGCGCAGGCCCGGGTCAAGCTGTTGCTGGAGGACGGCAATGTCTATCCGCTGCCGGGAACGCTCAAGTTTTCTGAAGTAACGGTTGACCAGAGCACGGGGTCGATTACATTGCGGGCAGTCTTTCCAAACCCGAAGCAGATCCTGCTTCCGGGAATGTTTGTCCGCGCGGTCATAGAGGAAGGTGTCAACGAACACGCAATCCTCGTTCCTCAGCGGGGCGTCACCCGTAACCCTGCAGGAGAAGCAATGGTTATGGTGGTAGGAAGCGGAGAAAAGGCGGAGCCGCGTATCATCAAGGTTGTCCGCACCGTCGGCGACAACTGGCTCGTCAGCGACGGACTGAAAGCAGGCGACCGGGTCATCCTTGACGGGCTGCAGAAGGCTCGTCCGGGAACGCCAGTCAAGGCCGTTGCGTTCGGGAGTAAGGGAAACAGCGCCCCGGCAGGCACGTAAATACCGCCGAAGCGGAGAAATAACGGAGAAATAAATGTCGAGATTCTTTATAAATCGTCCTATCTTTGCCTGGGTAATCGCCATCATGGTCATGCTGGCGGGCCTCCTGGCGATCAAGACACTGCCCGTCTCTCAGTACCCTCCCATCGCGCCGCCTGTGATCGCCATCAACGCCAGCTATCCAGGTGCCTCGGCCCAGACGGCGCAGGATACGGTCACCCAGGTGATCGAGCAGAATTTGAACGGCATCGATAACCTGATCTATATGTCCTCCACCAGTGACTCGGCTGGAGCAGTCAGCATCGCCCTGACCTTCAAAGCCGGCACTGACCCAAACATCGCCCAGGTGCAGGTGCAGAACAAACTGCAGCTGGCCATGCCGCTTCTTCCCCAGATCGTGCAGCAGCAGGGGATTCAGGTGGTCAAGTCCGGTCGAAATTACATGCTGATCGTGGGGCTGGTTTCGGAAGACGGAACCATGGACCGCAATGCCCTGACCGATTTCATGGTCTCCAATATTCAGGATACCATCAGCCGTCTGGACGGGGTAGGGGAAATTATGGTGTTCGGCACCCAGAACGCCATGAGGATATGGCTCGACCCGGCGAAGCTGAACAACTATCACCTGACCACCAACGACGTGATCACGGCCCTGCAGTCCCAAAACGTCCAGGTATCTGCCGGCCAGCTCGGCGGGACTCCTGCCGTACAAGGGCAGCAATTGAATGCCACGATCACGGCTCGCACCTTGTTGCAGACGTCTGACCAGTTCGATAACATCATCCTTCGAACTACCACCGACGGCTCTACAGTAAAACTTAAAGATGTGGCCGAGTCCAAGATCGGCACCGAGAATTACGACATTCAGTCGTTCTACAACGGAAAGCCGATGGGCGGATTGGCGATCCGGCTGGCCGCCGGGGCTAACGCCCTAGAGGCTGCAAACCGGGTCAAGGCAAAGATGGCGGAAATATCAAAGTACTTCCCGACGGGGATGAAGGTGGTCTATCCCTACGACTCCACCCCCTTCGTGAGGGTCTCCATCGAAGAGGTGGTACACACCCTGGTGGAGGCGGTTTTCCTGGTTTTTATCGTGATGTTCCTGTTCCTCCAGAACTTCCGGGCTACGTTGATTCCCACCATCGCGGTGCCCGTGGTGCTCCTGGGAACCATGGGAGTGCTGTCGGCGAGTGGCTTCTCCATCAACACTCTGACTATGTTCGCCTTGGTCATCGTCATCGGCCTCCTAGTTGACGATGCGATCGTCGTTGTCGAGAACGTCGAGCGTATCATGTCGGAGGAGGGCCTGTCTCCACGTGATGCCACGATCAAGTCGATGGGCCAGATTACGAGCGCCCTCTGGGGCATTGCGACCGTCCTCTCGGCGGTCTTTCTCCCCATGGCCTTCTTTGGCGGTTCTACGGGCGTCATCTACCGGCAGTTCTCGATCACGATAATTTCGGCCATGATCCTGTCGGTGCTGGTGGCCCAGATCCTGACCCCGGCCCTCTGCGCCACCATCCTCAAGCCGATGGAGAAGGGGCACCATTCCGGCGAGACCGGCCGGTTTGCCTGGTTCTTCCGTTCTTTCAACCGGGCATTTGAGTTCTCCCGGGGAAAATATGAGGGGATTGTCGGTCGCTCCTTTGCTAAGCCGGTGCGCTATATTGTGATCTACAGCTGCATCGTCACGGCAATGGCGTACTTTTTCTTTCATCTGCCAACCTCGTTTCTCCCTGACGAAGACCAGGGATTCCTGCTTTGCCAAGTCCAGCTCCCCGCCGGCGCCACCGTGGAACGCACCCTGCAGTCTGTGAAGCAGATGGAGCGGCACTTCCTGGAGGACGAGAAGAAGACGGTGGAGGGGATCATCACAGTGGCCGGGTTCAGCTTTGCCGGCCGCGGCCAGAACATGGGGCTCGCCTGGGTGAAGCTCAAGGACTGGAACGTGCGCAAAACCCCGGACCTGAAGGCCCCTGCCATTGCGGCGCGTGCGATGAAGGCGTTCTCGCAGATCCGAGACGGCCTCGCCTTTGCTTTTGCCCCGCCGGCGGTGCTGGAGTTGGGGGTGGCCAACGGCTTCGACTTCGAGCTGCAGGACCGCGCCGGTCTCGGGCATGCCAAGCTGATGGAAGCCCGCAACCAGCTCCTCTCCATGGCTATGAAAGATCCTAAGCTGATGTCGGTGCGCCCCAATGGCCAAGACGATTCTCCCCAGTTCAAGCTCGATATCGATGACGTCCGGGCCGGTGCACTCGGGGTCTCGTTGAGTAATATCAACGACGTCCTCTCAACCGCATGGGGGAGTACCTATGTCAACAACTTCATACAGAACGGCCGGGTGAAGAAGGTCTATATCCAGTCTGATCCCCGCTACCGGATGCTGCCGGAGGACATCAACAGCTGGTACGTCAGTAATAAGAGCGGCCAGATGGTGCCGTTTTCCGCCTTTGCCACCGCGCGCTGGCAGTACGGCTCCCCCCGCCTGGAGCGATACAACGGCCTCCCCTCGGTCGAGATCCTGGGGCAAGCTGCTCCTGGTGTAAGCACCGGCGAAGCGATGGCCGAGATGAAAAAGATGGCGGCCCAGCTCCCGCCAGGCATCGGGTACGAATGGACCGGCCTTTCCTTCGAGGAAAAGAATGCCGGGGCCCAGGCGCCGGCGCTATATGCGATATCGCTCCTCGTCGTGTTTCTCTCTGTCGCGGCGCTGTATGAGAGCTGGACGATTCCTTTTGTGAATCTGCTGATGCTGCCGCTCGGCCTCGTTGGTGCAGTTACGATGGTCAATCTTCGCGGCCTTCCTAATGACATTTATCTCCAGATCGGTCTGCTCACGACAGTCGGCCTCTCAACCAAGAACGCGATCCTTATCATCCAGTTCATCAAGGAACAGATGCGCCAGGGACACGAACTCATGGAGGCGACGCTTAACGCAGTGAGGATCAGACTCCGTCCGGTTCTCATGACCTCAATGGCCTTCTTCTTCGGCACGCTGCCGCTTGCGCTTACGAAAGGCGCCGGCGCTGGGGCCCAGAACGCAATAGGCACGGCCGTAACGGGCGGATTGCTCTCCGCCACATTTATCGACCTGATCTTCATTCCATTCTTCTTCGTAATGGTATCACGGCTGTTCGGACGGGAGAAATCCAAAGAGCACGCAGCAGCACATGCTGTTTCAGCAGAGTACGCAGCAGCACAAACCGTTTCAACTTCTGCGGAGGAACAGTGATATGGGGAAAATGCCTTGCATTGTTAAAAAGTTTCCAAGACATCTAGCCGACGAGTATGGACGTCTGGCAGGTTCAGGACTCCGTAGTGCAGTTGTTGCTCTTGCCTTGCTTGCTCTCTCAAGCTGTACAATGATTCCCGAATATACACGACCGGCAGCGCCTGTCCCGGCCGAATGGCCGAGTGGCCCTGCTTATAAGCAAGGCGAAGTGAAGCCGACCGGCAAGGCTGTGGCCAACATCAAATGGCAGGAGTTTTTTGTTGACGGACAACTGCGGAAGTTGATTGAACTCGCATTAGAAAACAACCGGGATCTGCGAATAGCCGCGCTCAATATAGAAGAGTCTCAGGCGCTTTATCAAATCCAGCGTGCCGATCTTTTTCCAACGGTGACCGCGGCCGGCGCTGTACTTGACCAACGGGTACCTGCGAGTCTATCTATTACCGGACAGTCGGTAACTCCACATGAATATAGTGTTGGTCTCGGTTTCAGCTCCTATGAGATCGATCTATTCGGTCGGGTGCGAAGCCTCAAAGAGCAGGCGCTTGAGCAGTTCTTCGCGACTGCTGAGGCACGTCGCAGTGTGCAGATCAGCCTCGTGGCCGAGGTAGCAAGTGACTACCTGACCCTTGCATCAGATAAGGAGCATCTGAAAATCGCTCAGAATACATTCGAAAGCCAGCAGACTTCGTACAACCTTATCAAGAGTCGCTTCGAGGTCGGCAGTTCATCGAAGTTGGATCTTCGTCAGGCCGAGACAAGTGTTGACACAGCCCGGGTTGACATTGCCGCCTTCACGAGCCAGGTGGCCCAGGACGAAAATGCGCTGGCTCTCGTTGTCGGCTCGCCGATCCCGCCGGATCTCCTGCCGTCCGGGCTAAGTGCAATAACCGCACTGAAATATTTCAGCCCGGGCCTGCCGTCCGAGGAGCTGCTGCGCCGTCCCGATATCATGCAGGCGGAACATCTCCTCAAGTCCGCCAACGCCAACATTGGTGCAGCGCGCGCGGCGTTCTTCCCGAGCATTACCCTCACAAGCAGCCTTGGTTTTTCAAGTCTTCAGTTGTCCTCACTCTTCGAGGGAGAAGCCAGAGTATGGAGCTTTGCACCGGAAATTACTCTGCCGATCTTTGATGCGGGGCGCAACCTGGCAAGTTTGAAGGCTTCAAAAATAGACCGCGAAATCTTCCTTGCACAGTACGAGAAGGCGATCCAGAGCGCCTTCAGGGAAGTGGCAGACGCCCTTGCTCAGTACGGCACTCTTAGTGACCAACTTGAGGCCCAGCGAGCTCTGACGGATGCCACTGCTGAAGCTTTCAGTTTATCGCAGGCGCGTTACAGCAAAGGCATATCGAACTATCTGGATGTCCTTGACTCTCAACGCTCTCTTTACAGCGCACAGCAGGGACTGATTGCCGTTCGTCTCTCCCAACTCACCAATCTGGTGACGCTCTACAAGGTACTCGGTGGAGGGGCGTGATTGAGGTCTCAAAAACTCTTAGTGGTACTCAGTCCTTATCACACGCCCACCCTCGCTGGTGGTCGTATTTACATAGCGGCTGATGGCGTTGTGAAGGCCTTCGCGCGGTAGCTGTGAAATGCATCAACGACATGGACGTATTGGGTGTGTTTTTCTCCGGAATCTTATCTTTGTTACTTTCGCTGTCTCATATAGAATTATTTGGGTATCCGGATTTTGCGGTTGATAACCCGAAAACTCGGATACCATAGATATTTGAGTTGCTAGTTGATTTCCGGATTTTAGAGCGCTGTACTTTTTTCCATTACTCCGGATTTTGCGGTTAATTTGCCAAGCTCCCTGCTCATGGGCCACCATCTATAATCCTCTAAAATATAGCTTGCAAATTGGTGTCAAATATGTCAACATATAGCACATGAGAGACACGTGATCAATTTCATGGATCAAAGCTGCAAGGAAGGATTTCCTGAAATTTCCCGAAGATGTGCAGGTCGATATGCTAAGCGCCCTTACGATAGCGGCTGAAGGTAGCAAGTCGGACAAGGCCAAGCCGTTTAAGGGTGTTGACAGTGGCGTGTTTGAAATAGCACTTGATTACCAAGGTGACACATTCCGTGTTATTTATGCCGTGAAAATAGGGGTGGATATTTGGGTTATCCACGCTTTCCAAAAGAAATCAAAGTCCGGAATAAAGACCCCTCAAATGGATGTTGATCTTATCCGTGAACGCCTGAAACGACTAAAGGAGGCACTGCAATGAAAGAGAAAGACAATTTTGAATTAATACGCGGCAGTGGCAACGTATTTCGCGACTTTGGCCGTAGTAATGCCAGTTTGGAACAAGCGCGCGCTATTATTGCAGCAAAAATTATACATACACTTGATGAGCGCGAGCTATCCACACGCGAAGCCGAAAGGCTAACGGGCGTGTCACATTCTGAGTTTTCGCGCATCCGCAACACACAACTTCAACGCTTTACGATTGATCGGATGATTACTATTTTAGGAAAACTGGATAAAAACATTGAGATACGTGTTACTTTCCAGTCAGGGCATTCTTTACGACAACGGCTACACGCCTAAATATACTATTCGCAGGCTGCGAGTAGTGACTCACTTTAAACTACCATAAGAACCCGATTTTTATAAGAGGCAAACGATGGAAATACATAATGAGTTACTTCCCGAGACTGGTTCCTGGCCAAATCAAACTTATGGCGAATTAGGTACTCTCGCTCAAGAAGACGGGAAGGCACAATGCCATATTTGCGGGCGTTTATTTGGGCATCTTGGGAACCACATTGTGCGTGGTCATAAAATGAGCTGCGCGGAGTATCGCGCATATTTTGGTTTAAGCAGAAGATACCCTCTGGCTGGAGAACATTATCTTTCTACAAAAACAGACAACATTAAAAACTATTGTCAAAGGGGAGTAGCTACAATACTTGCCTTGACTCCCGAAGAGCGAAGCAAAATTAGAAAAACTAGATCAGCACGTTTGTCAACGACAATAAAAAACTCGGCTTACCAGCAGCAACCAGATGTAAAAAAAAGACTCGTAGAAAGATTATCGTCTCCGGAAATACGTGAGAAAAGCGCAACTACACAACGAAAAACATGCAGAAGCCTTGAGTTTAAAGAAAAGATGGAGCAAATACGTATTTCTATGCCAGAAGATAAACGTAAGCTTATGCTTGAAAAACGTAGTGCCTCAATGAAGGCAACAAATGCCTCTCCTCATAGTGAGGAAAGCCGTAAAAAGCGGGCTGATGGGATTAGAAAATATTGGGCAGATCCTAAAAATCGTGAAAAACATGCAGAAGCGATGAAACTGAAATGGGAAGATCCATTATTTAAAGAAAAACAATTAGTTGCTTTTACGGCACGAGAATTTACACAATCAGCAAGTCCTGGAGCAAGAGCCAAAATATCAGAAGCACGTAGACGATATTTTGAAGATCCCAAAAATAGGCAGCACTTTTCTGACATGGCAAAACAAAGTGGCTTCGGGAAAAAAGGCAAGGGTTCTTCATCCACTGATGGCGCGTAATAGGCACAAATATATGTTGACCTCCACCTCTATCTGCAAGTAATATAGTTTTTACCTATGAGCATCCTTAATCTGCCCGGTATTCAAGCTGTAACCGTTAATCAAACCGACCAGCACTACCAAATAACCGCTAAAACAACCCATCCGCCTGCCTATTGCCCAAATTGCCAGAGCACGAGCATCGTCAGCTTTGGCGGCCGGGATCTCTTCTTTTCCGATACTCCGATACATGGCAAACAAGTCGGTATCAAGATGAAAAGGAAGCGTTACTCCTGCAAAACCTACCTGAAAACCTTTATCGAACCCCTACCAATGATGGATGATAAGCGATCGGCAACCAAGCGTCTTGTCGAGTACATTGAAAAGAACTCCCTCAAAAAGACCTTTGCCAGTATCTCCGAAGAGATTGGTGTAGACGAAAAGACCGTCCGAAACATATTCACCGAGTATACTCAGAGGCTTAAGAAAGAGTACAAAGCTGAGACGCCGCGTTGCCTAGGGATTGACGAGATCTACGTTATCAAGAAATCGCGGTGCGTACTAAACAATATTGAGAAGAAAATAATTATAGATATGCTCCCTGACCGGAACAAAGCCACCGTTACACAGTATTTGTGCAATATCCACGACTATCGCAACATTGAGGTCGTTTGCATGGATATGTGGAGGCCATACAAGGATGCCGTAAATGACGTTTTACCAGGCCGTCAAATCATCATCGACAAGTTTCACACCGTTCGGATGGCAAACCAGGCGCTCGAGACTGTGCGAAAATCCATGCGTGGACAGCTGAAGGACAAGGAAAGACGCACTCTCAAAGACGACCGCTACGTCCTGCTCAAAAGAAACTACAATCTCGACTCTGAAGACATGATTAAACTGGACGTATGGAGTAAAAACTTTCCAGCCCTGGGTGCATCGTACGATCTTAAGGAGTGGTTCTTTAATATATGGGACAGTCAGGACCGGAAAGAAGCTGAAGAACGTTATAATGCATGGGCTGCCAGCATCCCTGCTGATTTGCATAGCACATGGGAGTTCGTATTGACAGCCGTCAGAAACTGGAGAGACGAGATTTTCTCCTATTTTGACCTTCCTGAGCCTTTAACTAATGCCTTCACTGAATCAATTAATAACATCGTCAGGACAACGAACAGGATGGGACGCGGCTACTCGTTTGACGTGCTTAGAGCCAAAATGCTGTATTCCAAAGCAATTGAGAATAAGGCCACAAAGTTCCCGAAACGAAATTTCCCGATGCCTGAAGGAGCGCTCACATTTTGGATGACTACTAAACCGGAAGAAGATGATGATAAATACTACGGAGTAGAGATATCAACCGTGCTTGAGATGATCGAACAGGGCGAGCTTTAGACAAAATCAACCGCAAAATCCGGAGTAAGGAAATAATGTACGGTTGCAGAAAATAACAAAATCAACCGCAAAATCCGGATACCCAATTATTTTAACAACCTGAGCATCTTGGACATCCTGGCAATAAGGGGGAGGAGCTATGGAACAAGTGGGCGGCATAGGCAGTGAAACAATGCTCGACTGCATTGTAATCGGGGCGGGTCCGGGAGGCCTGCAGTCCTGTATCCACCTCGGTCGGTACAACTTTCGTGTGCTGTTATTCCATACACCCGGAGGCCGGACCTGTCTCGCAAAACATATCGAGAACTACCTCGGCCTTCGTGAGATCTCAGGCCAGCGACCTCCTTGAGTTGGGCCTTGCTCAGGCGAAGAGTTTCGGCGTCGCTGTTGAGAACACCAAGGTGGAGCGCGTCGCGCCCCGGGAGAGACATTTCGAGGTTTTGGCAGGGGGGAAGACCTACCGTGCCAGTTACGTCATTGCCGCCTCTGGAGCCAAGGAAACTCTCGCCCCGTTCAAGAACCTTTATCGCTTCTTCGGAATCTCATACTACACATGCATGATATGCGATGGCTATCGCACAACCAACAAAAAACTACTCGTCATTGACCGCACTGTGAACGGCGTGCGCATGAGCATCGGCATGAAACGGATGTTCACCAAGGACGTGACCTTCCTAGCCCACGGCTTTACCTTGGCGCCGGTGTACAGGACGCTCCTCGAGGAAGAAGGCATCAGCCTGGTTGAGGGACGGCCGGAAGAACTTCTCGGTGAGAAGGCCCTCGAGGGGGTGCGACTTGCCGACAGCCGCGTGATCCCCTGTGAAGTCATCCTGGGGTGGGGCGGGATCTCACTCAACGACGACTACCTCAATGACCTCCCCCTGGAGCGCGACGCCGAGGGATTCAAGATCATGACGAATAGCTATAGTGAGTCGAGCATCCCCGGCATCTTCGTTCTGGGCGCTCTCCGCCATGGTCACTCCCAGGCGATTATCTCAGCTGGTCAGGGTGCCGAGGCAGCTATCGAGATCAGTACGAGGATCGTCGAGCTTTAGAAAAAGACCACTTCAAAACGTTTACAGGGCGATGTGTCGGAAATGGTTTTTGGCTATTTGATCCCTCTCAATGCAAGATGCTAGTACACCGTAAATTTAGTTATTATTATTTCCGCACCGTCATACCGGCTAAATTCATGCCAGGGTAACGAACAAACGGGGTGCAATACTATTAAGAATTTTATTTACAGTGCACTTGAATGGATCGAAACTGCTCAAATGGTTTCCAGAATCTGCGATCAATGTCAGGTACGTAGCAAGGTGTCCACGTAAATCGGGCCGGATGTCCGAATTCGATTAGAACGAGCCTCCGAACCCGATGGAATATGCATACTTTACATCCATCCTTCCTTTTGTTAATATACCTCGCTATTGATGGAAGATAATAGGATCTCAGACCATTTGCGATTTCTCGGTACATAGTACTTAATCGAATTTTATGACATCTCATAACTCAATAATTGCGCAGGAACTGTCAATCTCTGAAAAACAGGTTCTTGCCTGTGCAACCCTGCTCGATGAAGGCGGGACCGTTCCCTTCATCTCCCGCTACCGGAAAGAGGCTACAGGCTCGCTCGACGAAGTGGCGGTCACGGCCATCCGTGGCCGACTGTCCCAGCTCAGGGAGCTGGACAAACGCAAAGAGGCGATCCTGAACTCGCTGCAGGAGACTGGGAAGCTGACGGAAGAGCTCAAAACCAAGGTGTTTGTCGCCGAGACCATGACCGCGCTTGAGGACATCTACCTGCCGTATCGGCCCAAGCGCCGAACCAAGGGGACCATTGCCAGAGGGAAAGGCCTTGAACCGCTTGCGCAGATGCTATTCTCCCAGGTACAGGGGATCGATCTTCCCGCAGATGCAGCCGCATTCGTGGATGCGGAAAAGGGCGTCGAGACCCCGGAAGATGCTTTGGCAGGCGCCCGGGACATCATTGCCGAGTGGATAAACGAAGACCAGAACGCTCGGGCCAAGATGCGCGAACTATATACTTCGAACGGTATGTTCCGGACAAAGGTTATCACCGGCAGAGAGGAAGAGGGGAGCAAGTACAAGGACTACTTCGACTGGCAGGAACCGGTTGCAAAAGCGCCTTCACACCGCATCCTGGCCATGAGGCGGGGAGAGAAGGAAGGGTTCCTGATCCTGCGGGTGAATCCGCCCGAGGATGAAGCCTTGACGCTCCTTGAAGCACTGTTCTTGAAGCCCGATAGTCCTGCTGCAGCCCAGGTGAAGCTGGCTGTCCATGACAGTTACAAGCGCCTGCTCTCCTTGTCAATGGAAACCGAGATGCGTGTCGCGACGAAACTGCGTGCTGATGGAGAGGCGATCCGCGTATTCGTCGAGAATCTTCGGCAGCTGCTGCTCTCGCCGCCCCTGGGCCAAAAGAACGTGCTGGCTATTGACCCAGGTTTCCGAACCGGATGCAAAGTGGTCTGCGTGGACAGGCAGGGAAAACTGATTGTGAACGAAACCATCTATCCGTACTTCTCGGAAAAGAAAATTGGAGAAGCCGGTACGAAGATCATAGAGCTGTGCCGGAAGTACGACATTGAGGCGATCGCCATCGGAAACGGGACAGCTGGACGGGAGACAGAGGCCTTTGTGCGGCAGTTGGGACTGCCTTCCACGATCCAGATCGTAATGGTGAGTGAGAGCGGCGCTTCGGTCTACTCCGCGTCGGATGTCGCTCGTGAGGAATTCCCCGACCACGATATAACGGTTCGCGGAGCCGTGTGCATCGCCAGGCGTCTGATGGACCCCTTGGCAGAGCTGGTCAAGATCGATCCCAAGGCCATTGGCGTGGGCCAATATCAGCATGACGTGGACCAGAACGCTCTCAAGCAGGGTTTGGACGACACGGTAGTGCATTGCGTGAACGCAGTGGGTGTCGAGGTGAATACGTCGAGCAAACAGCTACTTACCTATGTTTCAGGACTGGGGCCGCAGCTGGCCAGTAACATCGTCTCATACAGGAACGCAAACGGGCCCTTTCACAGCCGGGAGGAATTGAAAAAGGTGCTCAAACTCGGGCCCAAGACCTTTGAACAGGCAGCGGGATTCCTGCGCATCCATAATGCTGAGAATCCGCTCGATACAAGCGCAGTCCATCCGGAAGCCTATCACGTCGTCGATAAAATGGCAAGGGATCTGCACTGTTCCATCCTGGACCTGATGCGGAAGGAAGAGTTGCGGAAGAACATCGACCTCAATACATATGTGACCGAAACGATAGGTCTGCCCACGCTCAAGGATATCATGGCAGAGCTAGCCAAACCAGGCCGCGACCCTCGGGACAAGTTCGAAGCGTTTAGTTTTACCGAAGGAGTAAAAAAAATAGAGGACGTGAAGCCGGGGATGAAGCTTCCCGGCGTGGTGACAAACATTACGGCTTTCGGCGCGTTCATCGACATCGGCGTTCACCAGGACGGCTTGGCGCACATCAGCCAGCTTTCTGACAAGTACATAAAGGACCCGAACGAGGCCGTGAAGGTCCATCAAAAGGTGATGGTCACGGTTCTGGAAGTGGATGTGGCCAGGAAGAGGATATCACTTTCACTCAAGAAGAACCCGGAGAAACCGGTTTTAAAAAAGCAGGAATGGCTTAAGAAAGAAAGGCCGCAATCGGATTTAAATGCACTGAAGAGTGCGTTCACTAAAAATAGAACCTGAGAACGCCGCGACAGGAACGTCTTCCAGACGAAGGGCAGAAAAACCAAGGAATGGATCGCGAACTGAATTGATGCATGCTGCGACCAATATTCCGCAACCTCTTAATTTGGTCGCATCTGCATGATTGTAAGTGCAATCGATTTTCAAACAATAAAAGCGAAGGTGTAGAATACATTTTTGTATCATTACATTTTGCGATAAAGTTTTCTGTTAACGACTCCATCCTCTTCGAAGCTGTCATTTTCTCTATTCGCTGACACTCTTATATTTAAAACCAAAGCGACAGACCGGGTATAGACCGAAAAGGGAACTTGTTGTTAAATCAGTCCTCGAACAGATGTTAACCAAGAGTGACCGCCAACAGGATTGCTTTGGCAATGTTATTTGATCCTGAATTATTATTTTGTGCCATTCCTTGCAACTCATCAACTCTCAACCTGACTCTTGCAACATACGTTTTCAAATTTCATTAGATTACCCTTAAGGTTTCTACATTTCTCGACAAAATTCAGGGAAATCGTACCATGAGCGATTGCGCATCAGGCATTTATACCCTCGGCCCATGTAATTCTTTCTGGATTACACACTCTCCCTCCTACTCCTGCGGCAACACCGCACCCGTGTTGAATAACAGGAGTTGTCCCACAGCCTCGAAGGTTTTTACCCAGTTGGACGCGCCTTCGTCGCCTGCCTTCGCTTTCGCGAATTGCTCCCGGAAGGCTGTCTTTGCCAAGCCATAATATCGGTTCTGCACCTGCCAGAAGTTCCCTTCCAGCGGGAGCGAACGCAGCAGTTCCAGCAGGCCTTGAAATTTCGCAAGGAGCGCTTCGTCGGACGGATTTCCCGATATCTTGTCCATAAAGTCCTCGACCCGGCGCCTAACGGTGAATTCGAGGTCTTTGGCATACGGCGGACATTTCCAGCGCTTCATTTCCTCGTCAATACTGCGGATTTTATCCACATTGATCGTTTCTTCTGCAAAGGCCTTCCGCAGGTCGACGAGAAGGATGAACTCCACAGCCGTGACGTATGCCCTGGGCACAGGCATCCCCGTTTCGCGGAGGAACGTCATCAGCGTCATATTGTTCTCGTAGATTCCCCGATAACCGGCCTCGAATCCATCGAGCGTCTTCGCGATGAGATTGTTCAGGACCTTTCGCTGTTCGTCCCGGAATAAATTAAGGAGCGAATATGTATGCATACCGAAGTGATTGTCCATGAGCCGTACGATATCGGCGAACGCGCCCCTCTTGAACGCCGTGGTGATCTCTACCTTCATGGACTGGTAGGCTTTGTCATCGAGAAAGATGTTGACGCCTCCGTTAAAATCCTGGTCCCCGAGATGGAGCACGGAAAAGCTGATGCGCTCCACTTCACCCGTTATTGCCGATGAGACAAGGACCCGGCCGACGGCGAGGTCCATCGGGCCCGCTTTCATCCTCTCGTAGTCTTCTCGGACGGCCGTGTAGCAGTAGATCCCGGCCTGCTCCGGGTAGTCTCCGAAGAGGGAGCTGATGCCGTAATGCGCGGCCACCTTTTGGAGGTCGACCATGACCGGCTTGACCGCGTCCGCATAGACCTTCATGCCATCTCCGCGTTCAGGAAGGTTGCTCTTCGCCCCGGCCAGTTTTTCGAGAAAGACCTGTTCCAGGTTTTCGCTGAAGATGTCTGCCGACAGCTGGATCGCCCTCGCGGCATACTGGATGATTTGGATGGTTTCGAGGCCCGAAAGCTCGTCGAAAAACCAGCCGCAGCTCGTGTACATAAGCATGGCGTGGCGCTGGAGTTCAAGAAGCTTGAGTGCAAATACCTTCTCACCGCCGTCGAGAGCCCGTGTCGCGTGTTTTTCGAAGAACAGGGTGGTGCTTTCCGGCAGGCGCTTGAGAACATTCCCGATATAGTCGTCCCTCGCCTGCCAAGGGTCCGTCAGGTATTCTCGCGACTTCAGTTCGTAGCGGATGGCAAGCTCGTCACGCAGCCAATCCAGCGCCTGTCTGAGCGGTGCCCGCCACTCCTGTTGCCACCCGGAATGGCCGCCTGAATTACAGCCGCAGTTCGATCTCCAGCGCTCTATGCCGTGGGAACAGCTCCAGGACGTGTTTTCAAATATCTGGACTTCATAGGTGGGAGGATATTTCTCAAGATACTCTCCGAAGTTCGTGAGCTTTGCTATCCCGTTTGTCTTGATGTGGTGAAGGGCGTAGGCTAGGGCCATATCCCCGAATTCCCAGTGGTGCCCATAAGTCTCGCCGTCGGTAGCAATGGTGAGGATCTGTGGCCATTGCCGATCTTCAGAAAAACCGGTTGAGAGCCTGCCCGCGAAGTCCTCGCCTTTTGTAAGGAGTTTCTCGAAAGCAACGGCCCGAGAGATAGGGCCGTCGTAGAAAAAAAGATGGATCGCCTTGCCCGAAGGCAGCTTGCAGAGATAGACTCGCGCGGGGTCCACCCGACTTCCGCTCACGTCTTCCCATTTTTCAACGCCAATCTGCCGGATTCGCGACGCTTGGTGAGGGGCGAGAATGGTAAACTGGATGCCCGCGTTCGAAAGTAGTTCGAGTGTTTCCGTATCCACACCCGTCTCCGGAAGCCACATGCCTTCGGGAAAACGTCTGAAGCGGTGCTCGAAGTCCCTGATTCCCCAGATGATCTGGGTGCGCTTGTCACGGGCGTTAGCCAAAGGCATGATGAGGTGGTTATACGCCTGGGCGATGGCATTGCCATGGCCGGAATGCAGCTCTATGCTTTTACGGTCCGCATCGAGGATGCCTTGGTAGATCTCCGGTGCGAACGTTTCCATCCACGAAAGAAGCGTAGGGCCGAAGTTAAAGCTTATATTCTCGTAGTTGCTCGTGATGTCGAGAATGCGCTGCCCTCCATCCAGGATCCGCGAAGCGAAATTTGGCGAATAACACTCCGCCGCGACCCGTTCGTTCCAGTCGTGGTACGGGTGCGCCGAGTCCTGGATCTCGATCGCTTCGAGCCAGGGGTTTTCCCGCGGCGGCTGGTAGAAATGCCCGTGGATGCAAATGTATCGTTCCATCATTGCTCCCCCCGTCAAGTAGACCGCCATACTGTGGCCGCGCTACGCGTAACCGTGTCGCCATTCGCAAGCTCCCGGAGAGCGCGGTGCGTTTTATTGTTTTATGCGGCAATAAGGAATTCCCATTAGATACGAGAGCCAATAATCAAGGTGGATCATAAAACCAGGTTCACCATATCTCACGTGCATGATGATAGGAAGAACCTTTAACATGATTGCGTAAATTATAAATCAATTTTGAAAGGAAAAGAATAGAAGAAGGGGATACCTTTTTTATATGAATCCAGAATCATTAAGGATTGAGACGACATCTTTACGTTGGACTCAATCCTTATTGATTGGCATTCAGCTACCTATTTTCCCCTAATCGTCAAAGCATCAGGGATCAACGGTGACCGATGGCTACTTCTCTGCAAGCAACGCCCAGGAAAACCACTGGGTGGCCGCGCGCCTGCCATCCAACAGTCCAAGCTCCGCGAGCATAAAAGCACCTGTGCAAATCGCGCCAAACCTAGTCGCTCCCTTGGCGCAACGGGCGGTCCAGTGGCGCACCGCCAGTTCCCAGGTCGTCGGAATACCCGGCCTTCAGGCGAGACCACTGGGCGATGGGACGTCCATCAGTACGATAATTGTGCTCGCCTTCCGGCCGTTGCGGCCATCCAGTCGGCGAGTCCTCCCACCTCTCCTGCCGCCCGTAGACGGTCAAGTCGAGCAACCGATAGCTGTTATCCATCGCCTCGACGCCGCGCCCATTCGTCCAGTAAGTCTCATAGACATTGGATCTTTGCCGCAGGTAACAAACGAGGTGAAACATGCCCACCCGGCGTCCAACCAACAGAGTATCGAGCGAGTCCCGGACCGAGTACCAAGGCATCTCCCAGCCCATGAAGTTGCGGTACAAGACGCTCTCTTCGTAAGGGCCCTGGCAAAAGGTTGTGTAGGTGACGTCGCGAGAATGAATATAGGACAGCTCGCGGACCTGCGATGTATAGAAGGTGCACCCCTCGCACTGCTCCGCCGCAGGTTGGCCGGTGTGCCACATGAAGTAGTAGGCAATGAGCATCCGGCGTCCCTCAAACACATCCAACAGTGTTACCGCTCCATGTTCGCCAATGAGCGGTGTCGCACCATCAACCTCGACCATGGGGAGCCGTCTGCGGACAGCTGCAATGGCATCGCCTTCTCTTGTGTGAGCCTTTTCTCGAACCCGCAATGCGTCTAGATCCGCTTGAAAGGTTTTCCGATCGACTACCTTAGGGACTCCTGATCTCTGAAGCTTGTCTTGCGAACTCATGACTGCTCCTCCTCTTTAAGATTGTGTCGTTCTGCCCCATCGAAGAAGAATTGCAACCTGGCTTATAACTTTACTAATTCTCCACAAGATATTGATTTAGAAAAGGAAAAGGTTGTCGATGCGATATACTAAAAGTGAATGCTTTAGATAAGTATGATGAGAGATTGCACAATTGTCAAGTGGACAACGGTGCGACGACATATACCGATAGTTTTAGTTGCGGATACAATTTTAAAGTGAATTATGCATTATGGACTTAGATACGACTGATACAGAGTTCAGCTTGTATCCGATGATTGTTTCCATTTTTTGAAATAAAAGGATTGATGTGAATTTTGATCATAGAGCGGGTTAAGATGTCCTCAACTGTCAATGTTGGGATATTTCATCTATAACAAAGGTGTACTGAAACTGATAAAGTTCGGAGTTTTCTCGAGCTTATTCATTGTACTCCACGGTGGAGTATTTTAGGCCGTATAACATAGCAAAAAGAAAAGCAAATCCAAATTACCATGCAAATCGTAATCAGCCGATCTGAGGCTAAACTTCTCTAGTAAGCTATATTTTTTCTGATAGTTGCAAACATTTCCGAGAATTTACTTTATACAAAACTTAACACCAACCATGTACCTGTAAAACCTCTTTATGCGGTCATCAGTTGGCTAGTAAGTTCTTGAAGAACATGGCTCTTTTGCTTCGCTGCATTTAACATCATTGGTTGAAAATTTGTGGTATACTTATATCGGCGTTGCGAAACTGACGAAGCATTAACCGTATTTTTAACATTAGTTGAGGGTCTGAGGTATCAATCCGGCGTGATCCGAAATCGACAAACAGCAGTACATGCTCGCTGTGAACTGTCGGTTATCAGGTCAACGAGGTATGGATATCGGAAATCCCCTGAGGCCGAAGGAGAATTTGGCGAAGGAAACGAACCGCTTCAGCAGTAGCGAGAGCGAATCACGGAAGCGATCGTGGATCTTGCTAAATATCCCGAGGTTCAACGGAATGATTAAGATACGGGTCAGAGCAACGCCGTAATATTATATTGTTAAAAACAAATGCCGGCAGGGTTGTTCTCCCTGCTGGTTTTTTTCGTACTCTTGTCAGAGAGAACCTTTCTTGGCCGAAATGAAAGATTCTCTGTCATACTTTGAAGCTATGCCACAGGTACCGCAGATAATATTTCTCCCGCCTTACGAGTATGATAACTCTTGAGCGGGAATCACCAAAGATACCATATGCAGTCTTCTTTAATCTAAATTTGGGAAGTGATATAAAACTGATAGAATTTGTCTTTTTCGCATGACCGACTTATACTCCTTTTTAACACGTTTTATGTCTCGATCACCGGGCAGCAACTATGATCAATCGGTCAGATAATATTTGTATTTTGTTACTGTTCACCCCAATATGTTTGACCTTCTTGTTCAAGAACTTAAAGGTCCGCCGCGTCGAATAATTGACGTTGGAACTTCCTAGCATCAAATGCATTTCTAGTGGTTCTATGTGGTGGATTTTAGGAATACTGATCAGAAATATGGGAGGCTGCCATGAGACAAAAAAGCGCACTTGCAGTTATTACGACAACAGTTCTGCTGGCAGTTTCGCTATTCACATATTTGACGGGATGTGGGAGGGGTGGTGGCGATGACTCCGGTTTAAAAGCAACCCCCACGTATGCCGTTATTTATGATGGTAATGGCAATACCGGCGGCAGCGTTCCAATTGACTCAAACATTTACAACCAGGGGCAGACTGTCACGGTGTTAGGGAATACAGGCAACCTTGTAAATACCGGCTATTCCTTCGTGGGCTGGAACACGCAAGCTAACGGATTAGGAACGACTTATACGCAGGGTCAAACCTTAACGATATATACCACAAATATCACCCTGTATGCTATGTGGACCATATAATACCACTATGCTGTAACCTAATACCAGCAACAGCAGTACCAGCGTCAGCATCCCGCTTGACTTAACCAACGATGAAGAGGGGCAGATCGACACCGTGCAAGGCAACACAGACGACCTCTGTGCTGCTCGTTAAAGCTTCCTCGAAATGCAGGCTAACCAGGCAGAACGAGGGCTTCGAAAAGCTTTACGAATAATACTATGAGCAAGGATAGGTGTTCGCTATCTTCCTCACTGACGATTTTACTGGTCAGGAGCCAGGTGCGATTCTCCGCATATGGAAAAATACACAGAGCTAGATTAATATCTTCGCCTATGTACTCGTTGTCATTGTAAGAAAACGGTTTAAGGTCAATCGCAGTCTCCATGCAATTTTACAAATTCTCAGCGTAAAATAATTTTGAGAAAACAGAGATTTAAAGACGAGGGACAATCCATTAACTATCCGTAGTATTTTTGTCTTGACAAAGAGGAGCATCTTACGGCTTAATAATCTCAAGCATTTTTCTCTATGTGTTTATAAAACAGAGCCATCTGACAGGACAGAAACTTTTAATTTCGAGGGGAAACGCCATGAAGCTCAAAGATCTTGCCGGCAAACTCAATGCCGAGTTGGAGGGTCCGGGAGAAATCGAGATAATCGGTGTGGCCGGCATAAACGACGCGTGTGTAGGGCTTATCACTTTCATTGACGGGGAAAATAATATCAAGCAACTGGAACAGTCGGGTGCATCGGCTGCATTCGCGCCTCCAGATATTCCGAAACTGCGGCTGCCGCTGCTTCGAGTGAAAAATCCGCGGCTTGCTTTTGCGCAGGCAATCGAATTGTTTCATGTAAAGCCCTCCCAACCGATCGGCATAAGCGACAAGGCAATCATTGGGCAGAACTCGGTTATCGGTGTCGAACCTTCTATTCATCCTTTTGCCGTTATTGGTGATAATGTAACGATTGGAGATAGGGTGACCCTCTATCCCGGCGTGTACATTGGCAAAGGATCGGTCGTCGATAATGACTGCGTTGTCTACCCCAATGTGTACATCGGGCACGATGTACAGGTAGGCAAACGCGTAACCATCCACGCAGGAGCGGCAATCGGCAGCGACGGGTTCGGGTACGCGACGGAAGGCGGAATACATCACAAGATTCCGCAGGTGGGCAGAGTAATCATCGGTGACGATGTGGAGATTGGCGCCAACACTGCCATCGATCGCGCAACCCTTGGCACGACTGTTATTAAACAAGGAACGAAAATCGACAACCTCGTTCAAATCGCACATAATGTGACCATCGGAGAGCACTGCCTTCTGATCGCTCAAGTGGGAATTTCCGGGAGCTGCACGCTTGGTGATTTTGTCGTTCTGGCAGGTCAGGTCGGCCTTGCAGACCATGTCAGTATAGGTGACCGCACGATGGTATCAGCCCAGAGCGGCATCGTGAAAGACATCGAGCCAGGACAGATGATCGGCGGGTATTACTCCATGCCGCAAAAAGATTGGCTCAAGGTTCAGGCAATTCTTCCGAAATTGCCTGAACTTAGAAAGCATATCGCACATCTTGAAAAACAGGTACAGGAATTGAAGCAAAAAATATCGGGCGGGTAACAAAATTATTTAGAAAATCCCACCGAGACAAGCAGGAAACGGGGAAGTTGCACGTAAAGTTAAAGTGAAAATGAGGTTTAACAAGTCAAATAGAGATGGCGATGCCGTACAAAAATATATTTAGACTTATCAACATTTATAAAACAGTCCTGAAATACCCAGCAGCTTGCTGCTGGGATGAAAAGGACATCCTGGCGAAGCCAGGATAAGTCTTCAGCTTCTTTGTTGTGCTTTTTTAAGGTTTCAAGTTCCGATGCCCCGCAGCTTGCTGCGGGGTAATTCACTGTGCCAAGTCAGCGAGCTAGATTATTTAGGCGTGCAGATCAGTTCGCCGTATTTGTTGACGGACGCCTGATAGATAAACTTCTCGTTCTTGTAGCACATACCCCTCGTGAAGCGGCTATATTGTCACCGATATGGTACACAATAAATCTGGGTAAAAAAACTGCGTGGACAGAAAACGCCTGTTTGCCTATACATCAGGATTACTTGGCCAAGTGCTGCTTTTTCGTCATGGATACCTGGTGAAAGAAAACCGAGTATTACTAAATCAACTAAGAGACCGCTTCTGGTTTACCATTGGGGAGCGAAAGATCATCTAGAGATTGGAAAAGCTTGACGAAAAAGACATAAGATAGGATCGCCAACATCATCCAGACCGATGATTTTTTAAGCGTGGCACCACAGGTCGATTACCCGCAAGTCTGTCGGTTCCAAAGAGTCTGCGATCTTTGCAGACTGTCAATATGTCCGAGGCTAAAAGGGTCACCAATGCTAAGGTGAAATTCAGCATCGCCGTTTTGCATCCCATTTTCATACTGATACACCCGGGGAAGGTACGGGGGTTCCACGTTCCGCGTATATGATCCTCAAATGACGTGGGTGTGACAAGCCCTTAACCGGAGAGGAATTCAAGAAAGGTCGGCCTGTCACCATTTCTACCTAATTAATTTGGAATTACAGTCCGGGACTGTCCAGAAATGGTGCCCGAATTAAAATGTAATCGCTGTCCGCCGATCAGAATTTGCAAAGTTACTGTTGCATAATCTACAGTTTGTCAGTTCAAATCTGACTATTGGCACCGCTCAAATTCTGGCAATCTGCTGTTTACCGCTTTGGGAATTCTGCGAACAAAAACAAATGGTAACAAAAAAAATATAGGTTGACAGTACCAATAATTCTATTTAATATGGCAGTTATATGACATTTTGAGCAAGAGGCACTGATGAATCTTCCCAACTATATTACGTTACTCAGGATCGTACTCATTCCATTCTTTATCAACTTAATGATTTATGGATATGACCGGGAAGCTCTCATAGTTTTTGTTGCAGCGTGCATCACCGATGCGCTTGATGGTCTTATTGCTCGCTTGACCAACACGCAGACAAAACTAGGAGCATTCCTTGATCCCATGGCGGACAAACTGCTTATTATCTCGGCATTCGTTACTCTCGTTCTCTTGGAAATGCTCCCTGTCTGGCTGGTAATAATCGTCGTGAGCAGAGACGTTATCCTGGTACTCGGCAGCATCGCCCTCTATTTCACAGGGCATGATTTTGTCGCGAAGCCTACTCTTATCGGGAAGACGACGACTCTGCTGCAACTCGTAACGGTGACGCTTTCCCTGGTATTGAGAAATTACGGCACCGAGATGAGGTTGATGACCATTTTGCAATGGGGGACGGCAGGTTTTACGCTGGCATCCGGCGTCCAGTATGTTGTTCGGGGCACAACGATTGCAGGACAGAATATTGAATGAAATAAGGTGCTGTCAAATATTTTCATGAAAGCCAGAAAGGAAGGTATGAAATCACGCTCGGCGCAGAAGAATGCCGGTATATGCAATGCCTGATTTTTCAATATGATGCTCTGTGCTCCCGAAGTTGACCCATCATGAGAAGGATTATAAACGTTGGTAATAAGGGAAGCATAGTGGGGAGAAATGCCAGTGACTGATTCGCCCACTGAATTCAGGATGTTTTCTGTTTTATATGCTTAACAGTCTGACGATACGTGACATATTAGAAGGAGAAGTGCATGAAAATATCAGAGATGATCAGGCAGGCGCTGGAAAAGAAGGGATTTAGAAACCTAAAAGATGCCTCGAAAGTTCTTGGGATCAGCCCCGAACTCTTGCGGGTCACGATCAATAAAGGGCATATTCCAAAAGATAAGACGCTTATGATGATTGCGCAGAAGCTGAACCTTGATAAATCCGTCGTAATACTGTCCGCACACCAAGAAAAAGTGCCGGCTGAAGTCAAAGGTTATTTTCTTTCCCCGTCCCAGGCCAGGTTCAGGCGCGGTAAACGCAAATACCCGCTATCGGAAGAGCAGATCAATTATCTGGAAAAAATACTGAGTGTTGATGAGATCATGATGGTGAGAAAATTACGGCAGGTCTCCGATGACGGGAGAACACAGATAGAAGGATATGTTGACTTCATGTTCGCGTCCAAGAGGAGCGCCTGAGTGCTCAAAATAGCAGCCGCCGCGCCGGGAGGTACCGCAGCCGCGCTGGGCCTCAGAAGTGGAGATCGCATCCTGACAGTGAACGGGAAAGATGTTCACGATGTCATTGACTACCAATTCCTGATAGCTGATCCCGATGTTATTATCACGGTGCGCACCCGCGAGGGGAAAAAGCGGACCCTTTCGTTTGCGAAAGAGCCAGATGATACGCTCGGTATTGAATTCGCCCCGCTGCAGATCAGGAAATGCGGGAACAAGTGCATTTTCTGCTTTGTTGATCAGATGCCGACGGGCTGCCGAAAAAGCCTATATGTGAAGGATGACGATTTCCGGGCATCCTTTCTCTATGGAAATTATATAACGCTCGGATCTCTTACCGAGTCGGACTGGCAGCGCATTTTCACCGAGCGGCTTTCCCCACTCTATATTTCGGTCCACGCGACCGAACCCTCTCTGCGCGCTTTTATTCTGGGCAATAACAAAGCTCCTGATCTGATGGCCAACCTGAAGCGGCTGGCGGCTGGCGGTATCAGAATGCATGCTCAAATCGTATTATGTCCGGAAATCAACGACGGTATTCATCTGCAGAAAACATTGATGGATTTGTCCGGCCTTTTTCCTGCTGTCATATCTGTTGCAGTCGTCCCGGTCGGTCTCACCGAGTACCGTAAAGGCCGGTTTCCTTTGCGGGTATTTACGCGACGAGAAGCACGGGCCTTAATAGCGGAAGTAACCCGCTTTGGTGTCCGATTCAGAAAAGAGAAAGGGACGCGTTTTGTTTTTGCTTCCGATGAATTCTATATTAAATCGGGATTGCCTATTCCGCCGCCTTCTTTCTATGAGGATTTTCCCCAAATAGAAAACGGAGTTGGAATGGTTTCTGAATTTCTGCACGGCGTGGCCCGTGCCCGACTGCCTAAGAAGATAGCGCGACTCCGCATCACTATCGTTACCGGCGTTTCGTTCAGTAAGTTGCTGCAACGCGCGTTGTCCCGCCTGATGAACATAGAGGGGCTGACATTCAGACAGATCATCGCTCGGAATCATTTTTTCGGACCTTCGGTTACCGTTGCGGGCCTCTTGACGGGAAGCGACATCGCGAAAGCGCTTGCCGGGAAACATTTGGGGGATATGGTTATCATTCCAGCTGAAGCGCTCAAAGCAGAAGAGCAAATTTTTCTCGACGGGATGAGCCTTGCCCGACTCGCCAATGTTCTCGGCGTCAAAATATATCCCGCCGCCGGTTTCAGGGATATTGTGGCGCTGCTGAAAAAGGAAGGGAGGTCGACACAACGATGATTTCCGGTAAGACTAGACTCTATGGAATTTTCGGTTATCCGGTGGAGCATACGTTCTCACCTGCCATGCACAATGCAGCATTTAGGAAGCTGGACATGAATGCATGCTATGTCCCCTTTGCCGTCAAACCGGAGCAACTCGCTGAGGCCGTACGCGCGATCATCCCCTTGGGGATTTGCGGATTAAACGTTACAGTGCCGCACAAAGAAAAGGTCATTGATCACCTGAATGAACTTTCGCAGGAAGCGCAATTGATCGGCGCGGTCAATACGATAGAGGTTACGAAGGGGAAGCTTGTCGGTCACAATACTGATGGGAGAGGATTTATCCGGTCGCTCCGGGAGCATGCCCGGTTTGATCCGAAGGGAAAAACCGTTTTCCTGGCAGGTTCGGGAGGAGCAGCCAGAGCGATAAGTTTCAGTCTCGCTCTGGCCGGCGTGCGGCGGATCGCATTCTTCGACGTCGACGGGCATAAGGCGGAAGCGCTTGCGCGTGACTTGAGGGATAAAACAGGTGTGGAAGCAGAGGCGTTGACGGCGGGCGCGCTCGCTCGAGTCGCGGAGACATCGGAATGTCTCATTAACGCAACGCCGCTGGGACTAAAGAAAATGGATCCTTTGCCGATAAGACAGGAGTACATCCGTAAGGACCATCTCGTGTGTGATCTTGTCTACAATCCTGCGGATACTCCGCTGCTGATCGCGGCGAAAAAAAAAGGAGCAAAAAGACTACCCGGCATCGGCATGCTGCTTTACCAAGGAGTCATTGCCTTTGAAATCTGGACAGGTGTAAAAGCGCCCGTCCTGGTCATGAAGAATGCGCTTTCACGGCAGATCACCGAGCGCCGCTGATATCTGACAAGGCGCAGTCACGTCTTGACATGATGGACGTATTCCAGTAATATTATAGGTGATTTCTTTTTATATTTAAGGAGTTCATATGGCGATGTCAGGTAGGCTCGGCTCCATGCTCGTGTCGTCGGGCCTGATTTCGGATGACCAGCTCAAAAAAGCTCTCTCTGTCCAAAAGTCAGAGGGCGGCAGGCTCGGCTCCATTCTAGTTAAACTCGGATTTGTTCCGGAAGACAAGTTAATGACCTTTCTGAGCAAGCAGTATGGAGTGCCCTATGTTGACCTGAGCAAATTTGAAATAAATTCTGCAGTCATCAAACACATCCCTGCTGAAGTTGCACAGAAGTACCGTATCATGCCGATTAACCGCGCAGGCGCCACCATCACCATAGCCATGGTAGATCCCTCGAACATTTTCGCCATCGACGACATCAAATTCATGACCGGATACAACGTTGAAGCCGTCGTGGCCACCGAAGGCGCGATCGTCGTAGCGATAAAAAAATATTATGGCGGCGCGAAAACTCTCGTGTCCCCTAAGTCGTCCGGCCCCGGCGTATCCACGGCTGTTGCATCGAGGGAAGAAAATAAACTATCTATCGACGCCAAGGACTATTCGCTCGATGACACAGAGGTAGAAACAGACTCGGTTATAGACGATATAGATGTGGGCGGTGTGGTGGATGTGGATGATTTTGACAGCCTTGTGAGTGGCGCAGTCGAAGACCTTGAAGTTGTGGAAGAGGAACATCTGGAGCAGCTTTCCGGAGAAGTTGAAGCGCCGATCGTGAAGCTTGTAAACGGTGTATTGCTGCGTGCCGCAAAAATGGGCGTGAGCGATATCCATATAGAGCCCTACGAAAGGAAATTCCGGATCCGTTACCGGCTTGACGGTGCCCTCTACACGGTGATGGGGATTCCTTTGAAGATCAAGAACGCCATCATCTCAAGGGTCAAAATCATGTCAAACCTGGACATCGCCGAGCGGCGGCTTCCCCAAGACGGAAGAATCAAGCTGAAAATGGGGAAGACTAAAACCATGGACTACCGCGTGTCGGTGATTCCCACCCTTTTCGGCGAGAAAATCGTTCTTCGCCTTCTCGACAAGTCGACCCTTCAACTCGATATGACGAAGCTGGGATTCGATGAAGACCAGCTCGCGGATTTCAAAGAAGCGCTTGACCGACCATTCGGGATGGTGCTTGTTACGGGTCCGACAGGAAGCGGAAAAACAACCACGCTGTATTCTGCCCTGAGCGAGCTCAACAAGGAAGATGTTAACCTGATGACTGCTGAAGACCCGGTCGAATTCAATCTGATGGGAATTAATCAGATACAGATGAAGGATGAAATCGGGCTGAATTTTGCTGCCGCTCTTCGGTCATTCCTCAGGCAGGACCCGGACATCATAATGGTGGGTGAGATCCGTGATTATGAAACAGCCGAAATCGGTGTGAAGGCGGCGCTTACCGGACATCTCGTCCTCTCCACAATTCACACGAACGATGCTCCCAGCACCATTAACCGATTGCTGAATATGGGTGTGGAACCGTTCCTGGTATCCTCCTCGGTCATTCTCATCCTCGCCCAGAGACTGGTGCGCAAGACCTGTCAGAATTGCAAAAAACAGGAAAAGTTCCCAGCGCAGACATTCATAGAGGCTGGTTTCAGCGAGGAAGAAGCAAATTCGGTCACCAGTTATAAAGGTGAGGGATGCGAAGTGTGCAATAAGACAGGCTACAAAGGCAGGGTCGCGCTCTATGAGGTTATGCCGATCAAGGACGAGATCAAGGAATTGATTCTGCAGGGAGCGTCCGTGATGGACATTAAAAAACAGGCGGTCTCCCTCGGCATGAGAACACTGAGGAGAAGCGGACTGCTGAAAGTGAAGGCGGGATTAACGTCGCTTGAAGAAGTCGTTGAGAACACGTTCCCCGATAATTAGTTGCGTCCCTATTTTTGTTAAGAATGAGGTGTCTTCCAATGGCGAACCTGCATGACCTCCTGAAATACATGATCGAAAAGGGCGCGTCGGACCTTCATATTACTACGGGAATTGCTCCCGCCATCCGCATTGATGGAAAAATGAAGTCGATCCCAGGACTTGATGCCATGAGCGCGACGCAGACCAAGGACCTTTGTTACAGCATTCTGACGGACGCCCAGAAAAATAAATTTGAGGAAAACAGCGAACTCGATCTCTCCTTTGGTGTCAAGAATCTTTCCCGTTTCCGTGCCAATATATTTGTCCAGCGCGGAGCAGTGGCCGCTGCAATCAGAACCATCCCCTATAAAATAAAAACGTTTCAGGAACTCGGTCTTCCGGAAGTTGTTTCAGACTTGTGCAAGAAACCGAGGGGACTGATCCTGGTCACCGGACCGACCGGCAGCGGCAAGTCCACGACGCTTGCTTCGATGATAGACAAGATCAACAATGAACGGCAGGAACATATTATCACGATCGAGGACCCAATTGAATACCTCCATTCGCATAAAAAATGCCTGATCAACCAGCGCGAGGTAAATGCCGATACAAAGTCTTTCAAGGATGCCCTGAAATATATTCTTCGACAAGATCCCGATGTGGTGCTTGTGGGCGAAATGCGTGATTTGGAAACAATCGAAGCGGCGTTGACCATCGCCGAAACAGGCCATTTGACATTTGCGACGCTGCACACGAACTCGTCTGTCCAGACCGTCAACCGTATCATCGACGTTTTCCCGCCGTACCAGCAGTCGCAGGTAAGAGCCCAGCTTTCCTTCGTCCTGGAAGGAGTACTGTCTCAGCAACTTATCCCGAAAGTAGGCGGGGGCAGGGTCCTTGCCCTGGAAGTCATGATCCCGAATGCCGCTATCCGTAATCTTATTCGGGAGGATAAAGTCCACCAGCTATATTCCGTCATGCAGACGGGTCAATCCAAATATGGCATGCAAACATTGAATCAAGGTCTCTACGAGTTGTATATCAAGAAAATTATTTCCTACGAAGACTGCATGGGGCGGTCTTCAAACTCGGAGGAGCTCATGCAGATGCTCGGGCGTTCAGGCCTGTCAGCAACGCATCCTGCTCAAAAAGATTACCGATAATGCCTCAGTAAAGTTCTTGTTCCGTACGTTTTGTGATCCGGTTGCGGCATGAGAGCGAATAGATTACAGCTTTAATCCACGGGGTGAAAAATGGCAACAACAATCTTTGTCTGGGAAGGAAAAACGCGGCAGGGGGTGATTCAAAAAGGTGAACTGACCGCTAACAACAAGGAAGAGGTAATCACCCTGCTTCGCAAGCAGAATATTCTTCCGATTGCGGTAAATACGAAACCAAGGGAAATTAAAATCAAGTTCGGTCAGCCGAAAGTAACTGATAAAGACATTGTTATCCTTACCCGCCAACTGGCTACGATGATTGACGCCGGCCTTCCCCTCGTGCAATGTCTTGATATTCTCGAAAACCAGACGGAAAGCAAAACGCTGGCGACCGTAGTTACACAGGTCCGTAGCGATGTCGAGAGCGGCGCAACGTTTGCCGATGCGCTTAAAAAACATCCGAAAATTTTCGATAATCTTTATGTGAACATGGTCGCCGCGGGCGAAGCCGGCGGTATTCTAGACACTATCCTTCAGAGACTCGCCACGTATATGGAAAAATTCGCCAAAATTAAAAAACAGATTAAATCGGCCATGATTTATCCCTCGGTGATCCTCGCCGTCGCGGTTTCCGTGGTGGTACTCCTGATGATCGTCGTTGTTCCCATGCTGGCGAACATGTTCGCAGAAATGGGACAGGCGCTGCCCTTGCCGACCCGCATTGTGATTGCAATCAGCAACTTTTTGAAAGGCTGGGGAGGGCTCGGTCTTCTCGTCGGGATTATCAGCGTATTTGTGGGATTGAACCGATTTAGAAAAACGGAAAAGGGTCTAAGAATGACTGACGGCATCGCGCTGCAAATACCCATAGTGGGCTCTCTGATCCAGCGTGTCTCGGTGGCGAAATTCACCAGAACGCTGGGGACTTTGATGACCAGCGGCGTTCCGATCCTGGAAGGACTGCTGATTGTTTCACGCACAGCGGGGAACAAGGTCGTGGAGGAATCCATTATGGATACGCGTCAGAGCGTCAGTGATGGGAAAACCCTCGCCGAACCGTTGTCAAAAGCGAAGGTTTTCCCCGCAATGGTCGTACAGATGATATCCGTTGGAGAAGCCACTGGAGCTTTGGACAATATGCTGAACAAGATCGCCGATTTTTACGACGATGAAGTGGATTCCGCGGTGGCGACTCTGACCTCGATGCTGGAGCCGATACTCATGATTTTTCTTGGTGTCACGGTAGGCTTTGTGATTGTGGCAATGTACATGCCCATATTCCAGATGGGGTCCGTAGTAGGCGGCAAGTAACGGCACGTGAAACAGACGTTTTTAAGAAAAGAATACTCCTCGCGCATATCAAAGCTCATTTGGAGCAGGATGGTTCTCACGACATTTCTTGTGGGAACCCTTCTTTTTTTTCAGCGGCAGTATAAAATATTTTCTTTTCATGCCGCCGTATTGTATGATATTTTATTTTTAACATACATACTGACAGCTCTTTACCAGTACCTGCTGAGAAAATTAAAAGATCTCTATTTTCTTGCATACCTTCAAGTTTTCGTCGATATACTTCTTATCACATTCCTTGTACATCTAACCGGCGGGATCGACAGCGGTTTTTCGATTCTCTATCATCTGTCAATCATTTCAGCCAGCATTATCTTGTATCGTCGGGGTGGATATCTGGCAGCCTCTCTCTCCAGCATCTTGTATGGATCCATGCTGGATATGCAGTACTATAACGTGCTGCATTTTGTACGAAGCCAAAACTACACTGCCGGCCAGGTGTTTTATCAGGTCATCATCAGCATCCTCTCTTTTTATATGGTAGCACTGCTGACCAGTTATCTCTCGGAACGTCTTCGCTCCACACGGCAGGAGCTGCAGGAAAAAAGTATTGATTTCGAGGACCTCCGGGTCATGCAGGAACATATTTTGAAAAGCGTCGGGAGCGGAATCCTAACTGTGGATTTAAAAGGGAGTATCACTTCATGGAATCCTGCGGCGGAGCATATGACCGGGTACAGCTATGAAGAGATTAAAAAGCGCTGGCAGGAAATATTCGGGAATAGCATTAACGAACTCTTTGGCCAAACTGATTCGCTTAAAGAACGTCCATACCGGTTTAAAAGCCAAATTATAAAAAAAGACAGCTCAACAGCTCTCCTGGGAATGACTGCATCACTACTCAGGGATGATACAAATTTCGTTCATGGCATAATTCTTACGTTTCAGGATATTACAAAACTGGTTGAGATGGAGGAGCAGATGAGACGTCAGGAGCGGCTGGCAACTGTTGGCAGTCTTGCAGCGGGAATAGCTCATGAAATTCGAAATCCCCTCGCATCGGTCAGTGGGTCCATCCAGCTGCTTCAAAAGGACCTGAAGCTCGACGGCGACGAGAAACGTCTAATGGATATTGTTGTCACGGAGACTGACCGTCTCAACACGATTATTACCGATTTTCTCGAATATGCCCGGCCGAAAGTGGGACATGAGGATCATATTGCATTGGGACCGTTGCTGGATGAAACGATTATGCTGCTTAAAAACAGCAAAAACTTCAACCAGCATGTCAAGATTGCCTGCGAGATAGACAGTCATGTCATGATTAAAGGGGATGCTCAGCGTATACGGCAGGTTTTCTGGAATCTGCTCATAAATGCTTGCCAATCCATGCCGGATGGAGGATTGATAACCATTTCCGCTTCACCTTCGTTTGGAGAGGACGACTCCAAAATGTGTGAAATCGTTCTTACAGATACCGGTCAGGGAATAGCTCATGAGTTTCTGGAAAAAATATTTGACCCATTTTTTACGACAAAAAACCAGGGAATCGGACTCGGACTTGCTATCGCGAACCGTATTATCTATGACCACAAGGGGACTATTTCCGTGGAAAGCGAAGAGGGCAAAGGGACACGATTCATAATCAAGCTTCCCCTCGGTCGGGACTCGGACAATGCAAAACAACCCGATAGAAATACAGCATCCGCTGATACCGGAAAGGGAAGACACTTATGAGTAAAGTTCTCATCGTTGACGATGAACAGAGTCTAAGGGACTTTCTTGCGATCCTGCTCAAAAAAGAAGGCCATGACGTCGTCACGGCAAATAACGGCACGGACGCACTGAAAGCCGTACATGCTGAGATATTTGACCTTGTTATCAGCGACATGAAGATGCCGGGGGTAGACGGCATAGGGGTGCTCAAAACGACAAAGGAAATATCTCCTGAAACCGTTGTCATCATGGTTACCGCGTTTGCGACCGCAGAAACCGCTGTCGAGGCAATGAAACTCGGTGCGTCGGATTATATTATCAAACCCTTTAAAGTTGATGAGCTTAAATTGATCATCAACAATTCACTCGAAAAACGTTATCTGCGAAAAGAGAATATCCTTCTTAAACGCGAAATTGAATCACGCGTAGGTTTTGAAAATTTCATTGGAAAAAGCGGGCCGATGCAGAAAATATTCACACTCATCCGGCAGGTGTCTCAAGCAAACAGCACCGTCCTGATCACCGGGGAAAGTGGAACCGGCAAGGAACTCGTTGCGAGAGCGATTTATTACAACAGCGCAAGGAAAAACGGACCTTTTGTCACCGTCAACTGCGGGGCATTACCCGAAACATTGCTGGAAAGCGAACTGTTTGGGTATATGAAAGGAGCTTTTACCGGAGCATCATCCAATAAACAGGGGCTTTTCGAAGCTGCCGACGGTGGAACTATTTTCCTTGACGAGATCAGCGCTACGACGCCCGCGCTGCAGATAAAGCTGCTACGCGTTCTCCAGGAACGGGAATTTATGCGGGTCGGCGGAACAGCCGGGATAAAGGTAGATGTACATGTCATAGCTGCCAGCAACAGGGATTTGCGTGAGGAAGTTGCCAAAGGGGCGTTCCGGGAAGACCTTTATTACCGGCTGAATGTGATTCCCATCCATCTTCCGCCGCTTAGGGAACGCAAAGAAGATATACCGCATCTCGTCGAATATTTCCTGAGGAAAACGATCGGCAAGGGAGCCGACCCATCGGTAGTAAAAAAGATTCATCCTGATGTAATGAAAGCTTTTATGAATTACTCGTGGCCGGGCAATGTGCGGGAACTAGAAAATATGATTGAACGCCTTGTCATAATTTCTACAGAGGACATAATCCGGTTCGAGCAATTACCGGAAGCATTCACGAACAGACAGCCCTGCTTCGATCTCGTCGCACTGGACATTCCCGAAGAGGGAGTTGATCTGGAGGCCATACTTGAAAACGCAGAAAAAACACTGCTCCGGAAAGCGCTCGAAAGGTCCGAGGGCGTAAAAACAGACGCGGCAAAATTGCTTAAGCTTTCCATCCGGTCGTTAAGACACCGTTTACAGAAGTACGAGGCACTGTGACGCGTCGGAGTTTTGACGTCCGAGTTTTTGATTGCAAATCCCCCCTGATTCCGCTACAATTCATACCCTATGGCCTACGATTCATTAAGAGATTTCATCGCAATTCTTGAAAAAGATGGGCAGCTTGTCCGTGTCAAGGCTGAAGTTGATGCCGATCTGGAGATCGCGGAAATCACCGACCGGGTCTCCAAACAAAAGGGGACCGACAACAAAGCACTTCTCTTTGAGAACGTGAAAGGATCGTCTTTTCCTGTCCTCACCAATGCATTCGGTTCCATGCAGCGAATGTGCCGGGCCCTCGAGGTTTCCGACCTTGATGAAATCGGTCAGCGAATCAGGGAGATACTGGATCCGACAAAGCTTTTCCCGGGACCAGGCGCGGGATTGATGGACAAAATTCAGATGCTGCCTAAGCTTACAGAATTGACCGGATTTTTCCCGAAGACAGTAAAAAAGGCTGCCTGCCAGGACGTCGTACTGACAGGTGAGCAGGTTGACCTTTCCCGCATTCCCATTCTGAAATGCTGGCCCGCGGACGGAGGCCGATTCATCACCCTTCCTATGGTCTGCACGGTGGACCCTGTTACCAAAATTACGAATGTTGGCATGTACCGGATGCAGGTATTCGACCATCAGACGACGGGGATGCACTGGCACAAACACAAGGACGGGGCACGGCATTACCAGCATTATGAAGCCGTCGGAAGACGCATGGAGGTCGCCGTTGCAATCGGTGCAGACCCGTCTATCATCTATGCCTCAACAGCTCCTCTCCCGCCGGTTATCGGTGAATATCTTTTTGCCGGGTTTCTGAGAAAGGAACCACTCGAGGTTGTTCAGTGCAAGACGATCGATGTGCGCGTTCCTGCCAGAGCAGAGTTCGTATTCGAGGGTTTCGTTGATCCGCATGAACGCAGGGTGGAAGGCCCGTTCGGTGACCATACCGGCTACTATTCCGAAGCGGACGAGTATCCCGTGTTCCATATTACGGCAATTACGCACCGAAAAAATGCCATCTATCCGGCTACCCTTGTAGGCCGCCCGCCGCAGGAAGATGCGTACCTTGGTAAGGCAACAGAGCGGATTTTCCTCCCGCTCCTTCAAATGGTCGCGCCCGACGTGATTGACATGGACATGCCCGTCGAAGGTGTATTTCACAACAACGTTATTGTGAAGATCAGAAAGCGGTTCCCGGGTCACGGCAAAAAAGTCATCAACACAATTTGGGGGACCGGCATGCTAATGTTGTCGAAGTTTGTGGTCGTTTGCGACGAGGATGTCAATATACACGATTATTCAGAGGTGACTTGGAAGGTTATGAACCATGTAGACCCTCAGCGGGACGTGGTAATCATGGATGGGCCCCTGGATATTCTCGATCACTCTTGCCCCCAAATCGGTTTTGGCGGCAAGATGGGAATCGATGCTACCCGTAAAGGCCCGGGGGAAGGGTTCAACAGGTCCTGGCCAGATGAAATTAGGATGGATCCTGAGATTCAGAGGATCGTTGATAAACGCTGGAAGGAGTATGGGTTCTGAAGCGCTGACTGAAGATTCAAATGCCTGATCCTTCGTTATTGTACCATGCGGAAGTAATTTTATGCAGCTTTTAAACGAATCAATATGTTGCGGACTTGCATGGGTCATAAATATTATCGGGCGCCGATAATTAATTGAGTTTTTGTGATTCCGTAACGGGAATTTCCCATCATCTATGCTTCTATTCGACATCCTCGTGATTGCATCATTGATTATCGTGAACGGTTTTTTCGCGGCATCGGAGATTTCCCTCATTTCTCTCAGGAAAAGCCGGATAAGACACCTCGTAAAGAACGGAAATGCCCTGGCGAGAAGGGTGCAGCGGCTTCAGGAGGAGCCGGAGCGCTTTCTCGCCATCGTAGAGATCGGCATTACCCTCGTCGGCACTCTTGCGTCCGCGATCGGCGGTATTATCGCCGTAGTTTATCTCAAACCTACGCTGCTCTCTTTCAAGGTTGGTTTCATACAGAGAGCAGCTGGGCCTCTCTCCGTTGCCATCATCGTCGGCCTGATCACGTATTTCACGATCGTAATTGGAGAACTGGTGCCGAAATCGATTGGAATCAGGTATTCCGAGCGGATTGCCTTTTTCACTGCGAGCCCGATTGAATTTCTTTCACGGACGCTGTCTTTCATTCTCCGGATACTTGACCTTTCAAACAATTGTGTTATGCGTCTGCTTCAGATCGAAAAAGGTCGGGAGTCGAGTTTTATCTCCGAAGACGAGGTGAAGTATCTTATCCGGGAGGGCCGTAAAAGCGGCGTTTTCGAGCCCTCCGAAGAGGATCTCATCCACAGTGTATTCCGGTTCACTGATACCATTGTAAAAGAAGTCATGGTACCACGGACAGAAATCGTTGCCATGGAGAGAGGCGCCGATATTGATGCCATTCTCCATATAATGAATGAACAGGGTTTTTCGCGATTGCCCGTATACAACGAAACCATCGACAATATCATTGGTGTCGTTTATCTCAAGGATATTCTGGCACTCCACATGGAGAACAGGCCCGTTCAGCTAGCGAGTGTGCTCCGTAAGCCCTATATTGTGCCACCGAATAAAAATGTGAGCGTGCTCCTGAAGGAAATGCGTGAAAAACGCATTCATCTTGCCCTCGTTGGCGACGAATATGGCGGAACAGACGGGCTTGTCACGATGGAAGACCTGATCGAGGAAATTGTAGGTGATATCCGTGACGAGCAGGAAAAAGAACTGCGTGAAATACACGAAATCGCCGCCAATCGCTATGTCATTGATGGGGGAACAGATATCGGAAAAGTAAACGAAAAACTTGGCGTTAAGTTTCCGGAGGATGAATTTGAGACCTTGGGGGGATTCGTTCTAGGGTTGTTCGGTCGGTTACCTGCGGAAGGTGATCAGGTCAAGTACGAGAATGTGATGTTTACCGTTCTCCGACTTCGACGTAACCGAATTTCTCGCATTAGGTTGCTGAAATATGTCCCTGAGAATAATGAGAGAGGTGAAGATGAAAACGCAGCTGGTGCTTGAAACGAATCTGGAAGGGTTGAATCCACCCCGGCGGGGGAAAGTGAGAGACATTTATGATCTCGGCGAGGAACTGCTTATTATAGCGTCAGACAGGATATCGGCGTTTGATGTCGTGTTGCCGAATGCCGTTCCGGAAAAAGGCAGGGTGCTGACGCAGATTTCGAAATACTGGTTTGCAAAGACCGAAGCTATTGTGCCGAATCATCTGATTACGACTGACGTCACGCAGTATCCTGCCGAATGCCGTCGACATGCGGCAATACTCGAGGGCAGGAGCATGCTTGTAAAAAAATCACACCCCCTTTCCGTTGAATGCATTGTCCGTGGGTATCTGAGCGGATCAGGACTTAAGGAATACAAGACAACGGGTTCGGTCAGCGGCATTAAACTCCCCGGAGGTCTCATGGAAGCATCCCGCCTGCCGGAGCCGATTTTCACGCCCTCGACAAAAGCTGAGGTTGGCGAACATGATGAAAATATCGATTTCAAAAAGGTCGCTAACCTCGTTGGGCAGGATGTTGCCGACAAAATAAAGGCCTACGCCCTAGCCATCTATAAAAAAGCTTGCGATATTGCTGAACCCAAGGGAATCATCATAGCGGACACGAAGCTTGAGTTCGGCATCCATGACGGCCAAGTCATTCTGATCGATGAAGTTCTCACGCCGGATTCGTCAAGATTCTGGCCGCAGAATGGATATCGGGTGGGCGTTGCTCAGAAAAGTTTTGATAAACAATTCGTTAGAGACTACCTTCTTTCGATCCCCTGGAACCAGAAACCGCCGGCTCCGGTCCTTCCCAATGAAGTGGTCATGAAAACGAGCGATAAGTATCTTGAAGTGCTCAGGATGCTGACTGGCTAGTGTTTGTTCTTGACATAACTTGCAGCGAATACGTATAATCCGCATTTGGGACTACTCATAGGAGAATATTGCCAAGCGGTTAACCTGGCGCGGTCACGCGGGCAAAACAGAATAAAATAAATCAGTTAAACCTTGTTTGGCGTGTCCTGGCTTCATCGGGCCCCCCTGGTTTCATGATTTTGCGTTTACCCAAGTAGTGCCAGACCTCTACTTTGTCTTGTCGTTTGAAAGGGAACTTCATGGACGATTACAACGAATTGATCCAGCAACGGTTTAAAAAACTGGCTGAGATTAACGCGAGCGGCGTAAAGACCTATGCCGGCAAATTCACGGTTAACGCTGCTGCACAGGACTTGCAGGACAAATACGGCCAAACCAGCAAAGAAGACCTTGAAAAGGAACGAATTGAAGTGACGGTTGCGGGACGGCTTGTTGCCATGCGCAGTTTCGGCAAAGCATGCTTCAGCCACATTCAGGATGGCTCCGGCAGGCTCCAGCTCTATTTCCAGAAGAATACGTTGGGTGATGACCGATACGGATTGTTTAAGAAGCTTGACATTGGCGATTTTATCGGAGTGAGGGGCTTTCTTTTCCGTACCAAAACCAATGAACTTACGGTCGAGGTTGAAGAGTTCTCACTCCTTTCCAAATCGCTGCGCCCCTTACCGGAAAAGTGGCATGGCCTCACCGACGTTGAACTCCGCTACCGTCAGCGGTATGTGGATCTTATCGTCAACCCGGATGTGAAAAAGGTCTTCATCCTGCGCACAAGGATCATCCAGGCGATCCGCTTGTTCCTAAACTCCCGGGGATATCTCGAAGTGGAGACGCCAATGATGCAGCCTATACCTGGAGGCGCTACGGCCCGGCCGTTCAAGACGTTTCATAATGCGCTCGGGATGGATCTTTTCCTGCGTATCGCGCCGGAATTATATCTCAAACGATTGCTGGTCGGCGGCTTCGAGCGCGTCTATGAAATCAACCGAAACTTCAGGAACGAGGGGATATCGACGAAGCACAATCCGGAATTCACTATGCTCGAGTTCTACACGGCCTATGCCGATTACCGGGAGCTTATCGATATGACGGAAACGATGATCAGCACCGTGGCCCAGGACGTGCTCGGGACGACCGAAGTGGAGTATGAGGGCCAAAAGATCAATCTATCGCCGCCGTGGAAGCGGATGACCTACCTGGACTCGCTGCGGGAAGCAGGCGTTCCGTCGGAGGTTTTTGAACATGAAAATAAGGCGCGGGAGTACGCGAACAAGCTCGGTGCAGGCCTCAAAGGCGGAGAGCCCATGGGCAAAGTCCTCAACGAGATATTCGAAGCCATCGTGGAACCGAAGCTTATTCAGCCGACTTTCATCATTGATTATCCCACGGACATATCCCCCCTTTCAAAAAAGTGCGACGACAATCCCGATTATGTCGAGCGGTTCGAACTTTTCGTTCTCGGCAGAGAATTGGCAAATGCTTTCTCGGAGTTGATCGATCCCCTGGATCAGAAGGAGCGATTCCTGAAACAGGTTTCAGAACGCGAGGCTGGAGACGAGGAAGCCCACCAGATGGACGAGGATTTCATCCGCGCACTCGAATACGGCATGCCGCCGGCCGCAGGCGAAGGCATCGGCATAGATCGACTCGTCATGCTTCTGACAGGTTCGAATTCCATCAGGGATGTTATCTTGTTCCCACAGATGAAGAAGGAAAAAATGTAGTACTGTCCCGGGTTTCTGGCATCATGTTCCTGTCATTGCTGGATAAAAAGAGGTTTGAGATTCTAACTCAATAGGTAATGAAAACTCCCTATGAAATATTCATCAGTCTCCGATATCTGAAGACGAAAAAACGTTACGGCACCATATCTCTCAACACGTTTATTTCAATAGCCGGGGTTGTAATTGGCGTCGCTACCTCCATCATCACGCTGGCTGTCATGACGGGCTTTCAGGATTACTTTCGGGATAGGATTCTTTCCGCCCTGCCCCATATCGTTGTCATGGAATTCAGTGGCAACGGCGTGAAGGATGGCAAAGCACTGGAAGAAAAAATCGACAAGGTTCCGCATGTGACGGCTACGACGCCATTTATATATGGTCAATCCATGGTTGCCACCAAAGAACGCATGCAGGGCGTCGTAGTGCGCGGCATCGACCCAGCGACTGAACCCCACGTGACGGACCTCGCCAAGAATATGACAGAGGGGACGTTGCAAGACCTTGATCAGGCGGGTCAGAAGCTACCAGGTATCATTATCGGTGTGGATCTGGCTCTCAAATTAGGAGTGTCGGTCGGCGACACCATCACCATGGTAAATCCCTTGGGCGAAGAGACTGCACTCGGGATGGTCCCCAAAATGAAAAAATTCGCAGTCACCGGACTGTTCGACGCTGGTATGTACGATTACAATACAGGGTTCGTGTACATTTCACTTCCGGATGCGCAGAAATTTTTTGATATGCCAGGACGGGTGAGCGGAGTCCAGGTGAAGGTTGACCGGATCTATGACGCGGGCCAGATTTCGTCTGCGATTCAGACAGCCGTCGGTTACCCGTTCTACACCCGTAACTGGATGGAAATGAACAAAAATTTTTTTTCCGCGCTCCTGCTGGAAAAGATCGGAATGTCGCTCATTCTGGTAGTCATCATCACTGTAGCATCGTTTAATATCATCGGCACCCTCACCATGATCGTTATGGAAAAAAGCCGGGAGATCGCGATTCTGAAGTCTATGGGCTCGTCTGCAGGGAGCATTGTGAAAATATTCATGTTTGCCGGTCTCGCAATCGGCGGCATGGGAACGGCCATCGGAGTCATTATTGGTTCAGGAGCGGTCATGATACTTACGAAAACGGACATCATCTCACTCCCCAAGGATGTATACCAGGTGAGTCATCTGCCACTGACGTCGTCCGGTCTCGATGTCCTGTTCATCGCCCTGACAGCGCTCGGCATCAGCTTCCTTGCCACACTCTATCCCTCCTGGCAGGCCGCGCGGCAGGACCCGGTCGAGGTCCTCAGGTACGAATAGCGCTATTGTCGTTTTATTATCTTGCTTGAATTATTCTGAATGAGGAGGAAACCATGGCTCAAAAGGGCGGAAAGCTGAAGCGGGTCGTGTTGATACTGATTTTTCTCGCATTGGCAGTCACTGTATTTGTCCTTATGGGAGGCGGCAATTTCTTGAAAAAAACCGCAAGCTGGCTCAGCGGGGTAGGGACCAAAGCGGAAGATGTAAAACAAACAATAGAACATAAGGCCACGACCATTGAAAAAACTGTTGAAAAATTAAAGGAAGACGCCAAACCGGGAGAAATAAAATAGCACAGGATCTTATTCACGTTAGAGAGCTGCGGAAAACGTTCATGAGCGGTCCGGTACAGTTAACCGTGCTGGAAGGCATTGACCTTGACATCGAACAGGGGGAAATGCTCGCCATTGTAGGCGCATCAGGTGTCGGCAAAAGCACCTTTCTGCATATACTGGGTGCCCTTGACCGCCCCACTTCCGGCAAGATTCTTTATGGAAACAGCGATATTTTCTCGCTGGATACGAACAAACTTGCCCGTTTCAGGAATGACCATGTAGGATTTGTGTTTCAGTTTCACCATCTTCTCCCCGAGTTTTCTGCGCTTGAAAACGTTCTGATGCCTGCGCTCATCCGGAGAATGGAACGGGACAAAGCCCTGGAATTGGCAACAGGCATGCTGAATGATGTCGGTCTCGGAGAAAGAATTCACCACAGGCCCGGTGAGCTTTCCGGCGGAGAGCAGCAGCGTGTTGCCGTGGCGCGGGCGCTTATGCTTGGCCCCGATGTGGTGCTTGCCGACGAACCGACAGGCAACCTTGACAGTCACACCGGGGAGGCGGTTCATGATCTTCTTCTCTCCATCAACAAACAGAAAAAAATTACCTTCGTTATTGTAACCCATAATGATAAACTCGCGGTCAGGGCTGACAGGGTGCTCAGAATGACCGAGGGAAAACTGATCCCCGCATAATTGCACGGGGACAATACTGCCGCACTGCCGATCCGGTTCGGGCTCACGGAGGTGTTTTGCGGCTTTAGTGTTTGGCCTCATCGCAGCCGGCCAGAACTCTTTTCCCTTGACTTTATAAGAGGTTAAAAAGTAATATCCACCATTTACCAGGGCAAATCACTTACGAGGAATGATCGCATGAATCTTCTATTTTTTCAAGCAGCAACGATCGCGTATGTGCTAGCGGCAGCGGGATACATTGTTTTCATAATCAGGCCGAGCCATAAATGGACCGGGGAAGCTGCTCTCTGGGCAACGCTTGCCGGATTTCTCTGCCATATAGGCTATTTTGTCTTTCGCTGGTCCGAGTCAGGAAGGATCCCCATAACCGGCTTCTTTGAGGCGATCAACTTTCTCGGGATGGGGATGATTTTTGTGTTTCTGGTCATGGAATTCCGGTATAAAATAGCCGCGCTTGGTTCATTCATGCTTCCGCTCGTTGTCATTCTCATGATTCCCGTATTTCTTCTGTCCGGCGACATCAAGTCAATGAACCCAATCCTTAAAAGCGGTTGGCTCGGGATCCATACGAGTTTTGCCGTCCTCGGAGACGCCGCCTTCGCGTTCGCCTGCATTATCTCGGTCATGTATCTTATTCAGGAACGCCAGCTTAAAGCCAAGCACCTCGGTGCTATTTTCCACCGGCTGCCTTCGCTTGATATCATGGATACTCTCAGCTACAAGGCCCTTACACTAGGCTGGCCACTGTTTACCATAGGCATGATCACTGGTTCCATCTGGGCCAACAGCGCTTGGGGAACCTACTGGAACTGGGATCCGAAGGAGACCTGGTCGTTGATTACCTGGGTGCTCTATCTGGTGCTCCTCCATCTTCGCACGATTGGATGGAGGGGCAGAAAAATGGCTGTCCTCTCCATTGTCGGATTTATTTTTGTTCTGGTCAGCTTCTTTGTGGTGAGCCGCATCAATATAGGGAAACATACATTTTAAGGTGATGCATACATGGGAATTATTGTAGTCGGCCTTAGTCATAAGTCCGCACCCATCGAGGTCCGGGAAAAGCTCAACTTTCCGGAGAGCACGCTTCCCCATGCGCTCAGAAAGTTGATGACCTATGAAGGCATACGTGAATGCCTCATTGTCTCAACGTGCAACCGCGTGGAGATTTACGCTTCGGTGAGCGAAAGCGCAAGAGGGATCGACGGGATCAAACGGTTTATATCGGATTACCACAACCTTTCCCGTGACATTCTGGAGCAATCGCTCTATGTATATCCCGATGCTCAGGGTGTACGCCACACATTCCGCGTTGCCTCAAGCCTCGACTCCATGGTGCTTGGGGAGGCGCAGATATTGGGACAGCTCAAGGATGCATTCGATATCGCGCTAAAAACCAAGACCACGAGCACGATACTCAATAAACTGATTAAAAAATCGATTTCCGTTGCAAAGAGGGTCCGCACGGAGACAAAACTCGCTGAAGGAGCAGTTTCCATCAGCTCAGCAGCAGTTGAACTCGCGAAAAAGATATTCGGCTCTCTCGAGGGGAAGCACGTAATGCTTCTCGGTGCCGGCGAGATGGCTGAGCTCGCGGCCCAGCATCTCCTTGGCAATGGCGTGAAAAATATCATGGTCGCGAACCGCACCTTCGAGCGCGCCGAGGAGCTCGCCAAGGAATTCAACGGCGACGCCATCCGGTTCGAGCATTTCCCCGATGCTCTTGTCATGGTGGATATTCTTATCTGCGCAACGGGGGCTCCACATTATGTCGTCGGCCGCGACATGGTCAGCCGGGCGTTGAAAGAACGACGCAACAAACCGATTTTCATGATCGACATCTCGAATCCGAGAAACATCGACCCCGAGGTCGATAAAGTCGATAATGTGTATCTCTATGATATCGACGACTTGCAGAGCAAGGTAGATGTCAATGCCGAAGGGCGGGCCAAGGAGGCAGAAAAAGCGGAGGAACTCGTCACCCTTGAAGTCGAAACCTATCTCCAGTGGGAGCGCGGCCTTGATGCTGTTCCGACCATCGTGGATCTTCGCGAAAAAGTGGAGGACGTCAGGAAGCGGGAGCTGGACAAAACCCTCGCTTCGATGAGCGACCTCAGTGAAGATCAGAAGCGGGCAATGGACATCATGTCTCAATCGATTGTGAACAAGCTTCTGCACGCGCCGCTGGTGGTACTGAAACAGGCCGCCGCTGCGGCGGTTGAGAGCGATAACACCATCGCAGTCGCACGCCGTTTATTCAACCTGGACCGGGAGCTGACGCGACGTGCGCATGAGAATATAATCATTCAGCAATCTAAGGAAGAGACCTCACCGGGCAAGGAAAAGAAAAGCACGTGCCGTTAACTTGTCCGGTTTGTTAGGCAACTATCATCATATCGATGGATCAGATAAAAGCCGTTCGACGTTCTCATAACGTTCGTCAGCGGGGAAAAACATTAATCCAGGGAGATCTTCATTGCGTAAACAAATCAGGCTTGGAACACGGGGAAGTGCGCTGGCTTTGTGGCAGGCGGAATGGGTCAAATCGGAACTCGAGAAAAAATACCCCGGCATGACCGTACCGCTCACCAAAATTAAGACCACGGGTGATAAAATTCTTGATGTCCCGCTTGCGCAGGTGGGCGGTAAGGGCCTCTTCGTGAAGGAGATCGAAGAGGCCATGCTGAGCAACGAAATCGACATCGCTGTTCACAGCATGAAGGATGTGCCCACTTTTTTTCCGGACGGCCTTCACCTGTCTTGCATCACCGAGCGTGAAGATGCAAGGGATGCCCTGCTGTCGCGGAACAAGGTGAAGTTCAAAGACCTGCCCAAGGGAGCAAACGTTGGCACCAGCAGTCTCAGACGCCAGGCGCAGCTCCTGCATGCAAGACCTGATTTTGTGATCCATCAACTGCGCGGGAATGTGGACACACGTCTCAGAAAGCTCAAGGAAGGGCAGTTCGATGCGATTATTCTTGCGGCTGCCGGGGTCAAGCGTCTTGGACTCTCTGAAAACGTGACGGAATACATCGAGCCGGAGATCAGCCTCCCGGCAATCGGCCAAGGCGCACTAGGGATCGAATGCCGCGTTGACGACCGCGAACTGAACGATCTCATCGCGTTTTTTAACCATCCCGACACACGGACCTGTGTAACTGGCGAACGCGCGCTGCTGCGCAGGTTAGAGGGAGGGTGTCAGGTGCCGATCGCGTGTTACGGCCAGATGAAAGAAGGCAAGCTCCATCTTATCGGACTGGTTGGAAGCGTCGATGGAAAGCACATTATCAGGGATGCCATCGAAGGCGAGCCGGAGAAGGCTGAGAAATTGGGGGTAACCCTCGCAGAGAAGCTCCTGTCCCAGGGCGCCGATGCGGTCCTGCGGGAAGTATATGGACACAACACCGATTTCAGCGGCAACAACCTGCTGGAAAACTAATTATATTATAAAGACCTAATATTCGAGCCGCCCAGGCACAAGAACCACGAAATTTATTTGAGCAAGATTGTTTTGTAGTACATCGCGTACTTGGTGTCTTCGCGGTAATTTATATTTAGTCTGAATTATCTATGACAACATCAAAAGGAAAAGTATATCTCATCGGAGCGGGACCGGGTGACCCCGGACTCATCACGGTAAAAGGGCTTGAATGCGTAAAAAAGGCCGATGTGGTCATTTATGATTATCTTGCCAATGAACGTCTTCTTGATCACCGACGTCCTGAATCAGAATTGATTTATGTAGGCAAACAGGGCGGCAGGCATACGCTCCCGCAGGAGGAGATCAACGCCCTGATCGTACGGAAAGCGCGGGAGGGGAAAATTGTCGCACGCCTGAAGGGCGGCGATCCCTTTATTTTTGGCCGGGGCGGAGAAGAAGCCGAAGAACTGGCGGACGATGGCATCCCTTTTGAAATCGTTCCTGGAGTTACCGCGGCCACGGCGGTCCCCACCTATGCTGGCATACCGCTCACTCATCGCGAGCATACGGCAAGCGTGGCTTTTATTACGGGACACGAAGACCCCACAAAAGAAGAATCGAAGGTCCATTGGGACCGTATCGCGACGGGTATCGGAACACTGGTGTTCTTTATGGGAATGAAAAACCTCCAGAGCATTGTCGATAACCTGACCAGGCACGGCAGGAATCATGAAACTCCAATCGCCCTCATTCAATGGGGAACTCGCACCGATCAACGCGTTGTAACAGGCACGCTCCAGAACATCGTTGCAAAGGTTAAAGAGGCGAAACTCGGCCCGCCGGCCATTATTGTTGTCGGAGAGGTGGTCCGGCTCAGGGAGAAGTTGAACTGGTACGAATCGAAGCCGCTCTTCGGCAAACGCATCGTGGTTACGCGTTCTCGCGGCCAGGCAAGCGTCTTCGCTGAGATGCTGATCGACCGAGGAGCTACAACCATAGAACTCCCCACCATAGACGTCGTGCCGCCGACCAGCTGGGATGATCTCGATAAAGCCATTCACGATATAGAATCCTATGATTGGGTTATCTTTACGAGCGCCAACGCCGTCAGGTTTTTCATGGAGCGTCTCCGCGAACTCGGATTAGATATCCGCATGCTCAAAGGCATAGGCATCTGCACCGTGGGCCCGAAAACAGCCGAATCCCTTGGGACTTTCGGGATAAGGGCCGACCTCATTCCTGCGGAATTCAAAGCGGAAGGCGTGCTTGCGGCCCTCGGAATCGAAAAGGTGAAAGGGAATAAATTCCTGATCCCTCGGGCAAAGGTCGCGCGCGAAATTATTCCAGACAAACTGAAGGAAATGGGAGCGAAAGTTACTGTGGCAACGGCCTATGAGAATGTAATACCCACGGCCGATATGGTGCGTGCTATACAGCTTTTCAAGGATAAAAAAATATCCGCAGTAACCTTTACGAGTTCGTCCACAGTTCATAATTTTGTTGAAATGATCGGCCGAAAAGGTTATAAAGACCTAATAAATGGCGTTTCCATCGCTTGCATCGGTCCGGTTACCGCAAAGACCGCTGAGGAATACGGGATGAAGATAGATGTCATGCCAAAAGACTATACCATACCTGCCTTCGTTGATGCGCTAGTTGATTACTATTATAATAAAAAATAAAACCAGGGCGAAGAGGGAGGAAGGCGCAGCGCATCAATTCCGCCTGTTCGCAGGTAATATGCAAAAGGAGAACCTATGATTACAATTTCAGACAGCGCAGCAGACAAAATCAAGGAAGTCCTCAAGGCAGAAGGGTTGCCAAACCATGGACTGCGCGTTACCTCGGGCGACGGAGGGTGCTGCGGACCTTCCTATGAAATCATGATCGATGACAAAGCGGGAGACGGCGATATGGTAGTCGAGAAAAGCGGCGCAAAACTGTACGTTGATGCATCGACAGCAAAGGTGCTCGACGGCGCCGAACTCGGCTTTATCAGCGACGAGCGCGGAGAAGGTTTTGTCCTCGGCTTCCCGAACGGCGCTCCGGCGGGCGGAAGCTGCGGGTGTGGCAGCGGGGAAGAACCTGGCCATAGCCACGGCCATGGCGGCGGCTGTGGGTCCGGCGGCTGCGGTTGCAGCTGAATCACTAAATCGCAGGGGGGGGCAATGAGTTGGAGGTAAGAACTTAATCCTCTGCCCCCCTTTCGCAGAATATACTCAGGAGATCTCATGTTCCAGCCTCTATACCGTCCGAGAAGATTGCGGGCGAACGAAAACTTGCGCCGCATGGTCCGGGAGACGAAACTTTCTCCCGATGATTTTATTTATCCACTCTTTGTTACCCATGGCAAAGGTGTAAAAAAAGAGATCGGATCCATGCCCGGGAACTACCAGCAATCCATCGACAACATCGTAAAGGACTGCGAAGAAGTGAAGAGTCTCGGCATTCCGGCGGTTCTTCTCTTCGGCATCCCCGAACATAAGGATGAAGTCGGCAGCGAAGCCTATTCGGACGAGGGGATTGTCCAGCATGCGATCAAGGCCATAAAGAATAATATTCCCGACTTGGTCGTCATCACCGATGTGTGCCTGTGCGAATACACAAGCCACGGCCACTGTGGTGTAATCAAGAACGGCATCGTCCAGAATGACCCAACGCTCGAACTGCTAGCCAAGGAAGCGGTTTCCCATGCGAAAGCCGGAGCGGACATGGTTGCGCCTTCAGACATGATGGACGGAAGAGTTGGAGCCATCCGCCATTCGCTTGACAGCGAGGGATTTACCGATACCCCGATCATGTCCTATGCGGCGAAGTACGCGTCGAGTTTTTACGGCCCGTTCCGCGAAGCGGCGGAATCGACGCCGCAGTTCGGCGACCGTAGATCTTACCAGATGGACGCACCAAACAGCCGCGAGGCACTACGCGAGGTTGCCCTGGACATCGATGAAGGAGCGGACATCGTGATGGTGAAACCGGCGCTGTCCTATCTCGACATCATTTATCAGGTAAAACAGAATTACAACCTACCCGTGGCAGCCTACAACGTGAGCGGTGAGTTCTCCATAATCAAGGCCGCCGCAAAACTCGGCTGGATCGACGGCGAACGCGCTATGATGGAATCGCTGGTATCAATCAAACGCGCCGGCGCGGACATCATCCTTACCTATTTTGCCAAGGAAGCGGCAGCTATCCTGAATAAATAGCTGACGCTCTTGTGTCTTCTTCGAACCTTCGAGACCGCTATCACGGGCACGGATCTTGGCATCCCATACATTTCAGCAAATTTCGACAGCCCGTTGCACTTTTAAAACCTGACTTCAATTGTTCTTTATCAACCTTATTCTTGAACTCTGGTCCGCGCATTCCCCCTGCTAGGCGCGAAACGCCAGGAGGCAGGTCAAACGGACCGGTGTTGGTTTAAATTCCGTTTAGATTCCTGTGTTTGCAATATTGCGTTGTGTAGTTGGCTATAATATCTCGCATGGCACCAGTTACAAGCGGAGTTAAATTCAGGGCGTATCCGACGGAGAAACAGCAAGAGAAACTGTCTCAGTTGTTCGGCTGCCAGCGCCTGATATACAACAGCAAAGTATCAGAATCGCAGTATTTCTACACCTTCAGGAAACACTCCCTTTCTTTAACCGGCATACAGCTGCCAAACGATCAACAATACTCGCAGTTTAAGGATAAAGAGCTCACCCCGTTTTTGTACGAGCTGCCTCCACAAGTACTCCGTAATGGCGCCGTCCGATTCATGGGCGCTCAACAGCGGTTTTTCAAAGGGCTCGCCGAGCGTCCAACGTTCAAGAAGAAATCTGGTCGCCAAACCGTTTGGCTTACAAAAGAACTATTTCAGTTCGAGCCCACCGGCACGCAAAAGCGGCCACAAAACCAAACAGGGTAAAACAATCTACGAGCACAAGCTGATGATCGGCACAAAAACACACAACCTCGGAGAATTGCGTTTTAAGGCCCATACGGAATACGATTTACCGGCGACTATTACAATTGCGCGGGATGCCGGTAAGTGGTTTGTCTCCTTCTCCTATGCAGCGTCTGATGACCTCAGTTTATCGGAATCCGATCTTATCGCCCGTTACTCAGCGATGAACGCCCAAAATCTCGATAAAATTACGATGGGCATAGACCGTGGTGTGGCTATCCCCGCTGCGACAAGTGACTGCATCAATCACGATTACTCCGACAACCAAAAGCGTAATCTCGATAAAAAAGAGACCCGCCGGAAACGATACCAGCGAATAATGGCCCGCAGGCAAAAAGGATCCCGGCGCTGGAAGCGCGCAAATAGTAAGGTCTCAAGCTGCAATGCGCATGCAGCTAATGTGCGTTTAGACTTCGCCCATAAAACCAGTAGAAAATTAGTTGATTCCTATGCAGAAGTCATTGTATTCGAGGACCTGAAAATAAAGAACATGACCAAGACATCGGGACCTAAGCCAGTAAATGTAAAGAATGGTACTGCCACCGGTAGCGTCGCATACCTTCCCAACGGAGCTGCCGCCAAGGCGGGACTCAACAAAGCGATCCTTGAGTCTGCCTGGGGCAATATAAAGCTGTTCACCTCCTACAAGGCGAGGAGAGCCAATAAACTCGTCATAGCCGTACCACCGCACGGTACGTCGCAGGAGTGTTCGAAGTGTTCGCACACTCACCCGGATAACCGCCAGTCTCAAGCGATATTCGAATGCCAACGCTGCGGATATACCGCAAACGCCGACTTCAATGCATCCGCCTCTGTCAAAAACAGAGGGGTCCGGATGCTGGTCGCCGAAGAGATTGCCGTAAAACAAACAACACGCTCCATGCGGTTAAAGAAAAAGCAGCAACTAGGGCCGGAACGGTCCGAAGTCACGCGCGGGAAGATGGAAATAAGACGATCTGAGGGCAACTGCCTCCAGATCGCATCCGTCGGGAACCGTGAAACCCCCACAACCATTCCTACGGTTTAGTGGCGGGAGAGTTCATATTCCACATACCGCATGATTTTCTTTTCATTTAATCCAACCGTATGAAAAAAACCGTGGGACCAGAATTCATTTCGCCAATACATTATCTTGATCCAGACAACTGCTCCGCAGTTGCCCTAACTTGCGATAATACATTGCTTTTTAAAGAATAAATCGACTTTCTATTGACGAATTTAGGTAAATCGGGATATCCGAATAAAAAGTTTCCTTTTTTCTACACCACCAATCTTTTCGCACAATTAGATACCTTAATATGCCAAAATATAGTACAAATTAACTCAAATTATAAACCGTTATCAAAGTTCAGCAATAAGCCCTCAATGGGTCATCCATTACCTTTTCGTCCTTTCGGTGCTATCTTGAATATAAGAGGGATTTTTTTTATTTTCCCCACAGCCCGGAGGGATGAGCTGCCATGACAAGATTGGTTAACCGGACAAATACCATCTGCAGTCTTGATTACTTAGTGGGCACGCTTGCCACGGCATATAAGGGAAACATTACATCGCTTGTTGCAAAGGATTTCTGTATAAATGACGAGGGGATGGAAACGACATTGCAGGGAACCGTCCTCGCGATACCTGAGGGTAATTATGAGGCATCACTGAACCAGAGTGGTGTTGAGTTGTCTCGCGTCGTCCTCAGGAACGGCTCGTTCGTCTTCAAAGCGGATAGCACAAGCATCGCGAGGGCTCGCGACCTCCAGATCGATATCGGGCAATCTGGTCGGCATATCGGGACATTCCTGCTGAAAAAGTCAAATGCCAACGGGCTGTATATTTCAGCGGTTGAGCTCTCGAAAGAACTCGCGGGAATCGACCTTACTCTGCTTACCTCGCCTTTGCGGGATAAGGCGGGCTTGCTGCGCAAAGCCGAAGATATTGTATCCCAGGCGCACTCCACCAAGAAGGATTGGCCCGCGTTCTCGGAAGCAGTGTACGGCTTTGCGCACGATTTTTTCTGGAGTTCAGCAGAGGCATTTTACAGAGCCTTCGACATTTTGGCCCGCTTTACGCTACTTGCCGCGGAACATGCCGCCATCGCCGATCAGAGCAAACCGCTATCCAACTATTTCGATCTCCTGGACCTGCTCATTGATCAGGAAACTGATCACATCCGTCTGCGCACACTGACCGAAATGTGGGCAACGTTGCTCTCTCGGTCTTCGATCGACCTTGCGCCTCAGGCGCGCCGCGCTGCCGCTTCCCTTGACCGGGTCTGGATAAAATTCCCTGACCTCAATCTCCGGGCACTAGTGCTGATGCTCGTTACCTCTATCCGAAAAGCCACCGATTCTATAATGTTCCTTCACAGCCGGGTTGTCGATCCGCTTTCTGAGCTGATTCCCGCAGAGGACGCCGAAATACTGGCCCGGTTCGGAGAGCCAGGACATCGGCGGATGACGCAGGCTCTTTTCGAGGTGGAGCTGCGGGTGGAAAAAGGCGATACTGGCGGTGCAGTGGCATTGATAAGAGGTCTTGATTTCGATGTTCTTGATGACCGGAAGGCTGTCGGGATCCTGTTCGATATTGCGGAAAAGGATCTCTCGACGGCAACTGCCAGTCTCCTAAATGAGGCCATAACCCTGTACCTGTCAAAAGCGTCGCACTTGTCCGGCCGGGCAGTGGAAGCTATCAGTGCGTCCCTGCCCCGGATACTTGAACACCTGATCAGTCTCGATATGGAGGAAATGTGCGAAGACCTGCTACGCAAGATCAACGAGACAAGTTCTGTGCTGCAGGATCGGATCTTACTGGCACCTGCTGTTGCCGGATCGATTCTCAGTTCCGGCCGAAGCAGTCTGATAGCTCAGTACCAGGACAGTCTTCGATCGATACTGATACCCGCAGCCCGGGTTCGAGGCATATCCCCGGATACGTGGGCTGAGCTTGTCAATCCCCTGCATCTGGAACAATTAACCCGGTTCATGGAATTGCTAAGAGTTGGAGGAGCAGTGCTTGAAAGCGTGATGGTTCAGGTTATGGCGAACCTTTCAGTGGGCGGAGTGTTGATCCCTGATGACCGGCTGTTTCAGCGCAGGGTTTCAGCCTATCTGAACTCGCCGGCAATGAAAGGAAGCTTTATACTGAACTTCCTGTTGCTTTCGATGTTCCCCGTTTATTTTAACGATGTGGGTGCGGTAAGCAGAATCAGGGACTATTCCACGGAGCTCGACGCTTGGGGCAACGACGTGGTTATATATTTTCTCCGGAAACAGGTACATGTGAACGCGAGCAACAACAACATCCATCTAATCGAGAGTGTTTTGAAGGCCTGGGCTTTGAACGATCCACGATTACTGAACAACGTAGTGGCGTTCGATATAGCAACCAACGCTGATCTCCGGCTCATGGCACGGTATTCTGCGGTTCTTAATCCCTTTTTCAGGGACGTGGGAGTACTGGATGAAAAGGGGCTGCATCTTGAACGGGTGCTGCAGCTTGACGACCATGCGATAGACAAGCGTCTTAGCGTTGCTGAGAGGGAGGACGTCGAGGAGATAACAAAGGTAAAGCTCCTGTGTAAACTGTACAAGGAGGTTTCGAGAAAATATTCCCTCGTTAACAGGGATATCGAGATCCACGATGTCCATGCGAGACTTCTCGATATCGTTGCCCGGCTTAAGGTACTTAAAGGCATCATCCTATCTCAGGAACGGACGGAAGCGCATGAATCCCTGTATTTCAAAAGACATATAGCCTTCGGAATTCCGTCGGTACTCGGCACGTATCATGAAACTAAGTTCGACGCTCTCAGTGAGCTGATGCGGCACGGGGAGGAAATCCCGGTCCTTATGGAGATGATCATTGCCGATCTTGAAAGCAAAGGATCATCAGCAACCGATAATGATAAGCGGAAGTGGCTCATTTCTCTCAGTACGGCATGGCAGGCCCTCAAGCAGTACGGCATGCAGAATGTGCGGATTGACGAGTTCATCATGGTTCTCGAACAGGACCGGCTGTATCCACCTCAGATCATCGACGTGCTGAAAATGTGGCAGAAGGAGCTTGCCTGGCTCGTGTACTCGATCAGCAGGACCTTACATCGGCCGCTTGAGGAGATTCTGAAGAGGTTTCCAGAGGAAGATCTGCCCGAGCACCTCCTGGTTTTGAATACCTCTTTGCCTAATTTTATGGGAAAGGCTGTGGACGCGGTCTTGCGGGACATCCTGAGCAGTATTCCTGGTCTGGTCGAGTCCGACCGGATGCTCGATAAGCTTATCACGGTCTTGCGTTCACATGCGGATCGAAGGGATGTTAGAGATGAAGGGAGGGGCAAGTTATCGAAGAATCGAGAATTCTACGATATCTATGCCATTCCAGCGCAGGAGGCACTGAGGCTAGGACCTATTCTCGGAAATAAGGCTAAAAATCTTATATTTGCGAAGCAAAAAGGACTAAACGTCCCTCCGGGTGTTGTTCTGCCTGCCGGCCAGGCTGTAGTTCCGGCCAGTGACAGGGACGAACCCGGCTATCTTGATTTTCTCCACAAGGCGATTGGAGCTATTGAGACGAAAACGGGGAGAACATTCGGCGGAACGAGGCACCCGCTATTTCTTTCAGTGCGTAGCGGCTCCTATCCTTCCATGCCAGGCATTCTCAATTCCATTCTATATTGCGGAATGAACGAACAAACGGTAGATGCATTTATCAGCGATACCGGTAATACCGAACTGGGGTTGGACTCCTACCGAAGGTTCATTGAACATTACGGGACTTCCGTTTTGGGTCTGACTATCGATTTTTTTGAGAATATTTCAAAGGAATATAGAGGCGCCCATTCCCTCGATCCAGGCGTACCCCAGGAAGCGGTGGATCTAAAATCGATCGTTGGCCTGTATCAGGATCGGCTTCACGAAAAAGGCTTTCAGGTCCCTTCAGACGTTTACGAACAGCTTCGATGCTGCATAGGCGCAGTGTACAGTTCATGGGAGAGCGAGCGCGCCCTTCAGTTCCGCTCCGCGACTGGAATATCAGAAGTCTGGGGTACGTCAGTCACGCTCATGGAGATGATTATGGGAAACCAGCAAGGATGCGGTACTTCGATCTTTTTCACGCGGGATCCTGCCACGGGAGAAAATACCGTGTACGGTGAAACACGAGAAAATTCCAGCGGTGATGACCTGACTTCAGGAAGGACTTCGGGCCGCCCCCTCTCGCGAGGGCAAGGAGCAACATTGCGGAAAAGCCTTGAAGAGACTGATCCGGAGCTTTACCGTCTTCATCAAGAAATCGCGATTACAATCGAGGGTGCTTTCGGCAATCTTCCTCAGGAAGTTGAGGTGACCTACACCCGGGGCAGGAATGGGGCGCCCTGTCTGTTTGTACTCCAGACGAGACGCATGGAGGAGTATGGAGGGATCGCCAGGATATTCGACGATATATGTAGGATGGAGACCCGGGTGATCGGAAGGGGAATTGGCGCCAACGGAGGAGCGCTGAGCGGCGTTGTGTCGTTCGAGGACACACCAGAACGGATTGAAGGCCTAGGCAGAAAAAGCGGCATGCCGGTGATCCTCATACGAAATACAGCTAACACAGCCGATGTTTCGCTTATGCCCTTTATCAAGGGAATTATCACGGCCTCAGGCGGGGTCACCTCGCATGCCGCGGTTCTTGCCCATACCTTTGGTCTGTCAGCAGTAGTAGCCTGCGCCGACCTGAAAGTATATACTGAAAAGCAAGGACGCACCTCAGCTTTTATCGGAGCTACACAAGTCCAAGAGGGAACAATTCTCAGCATTGACGGCAGGACAGGGCTTGTGTTTTCAGGACTCTGCGCTTCGGAACAGGAGAGGACTTAAATGTCGTGACGCAACCCGTCAGTTATGCAGGTGATCATCCCGAATCAAGAGCGATACTGTTCAGCCGCAGTCGAGAGAGTTTGTTAGTTTATCGCCAAACGGGAATCTATCTTGATATACTTTTATTAAAAGGTCATCTCTGGTTTTCCCTTGTTGATTCGACAAAGGATGTACCCTGAGGCGCCTCTACCCAAGAAAGGAGGCACTTCATGAAAGCTATCGCCATCAATGGTCTAGGCCGCATCGGAAGGCTGCTCTTGCGCCTGTACATCGAAAATCCTCCTGAACAGGTGGTTTTGGTGGCGGCAAACAGCCCAGCGCCGATTGAAGATCTTGCCTACCTCATCAAATACGACTCCGTTCACGGACGAGCTCCCTTTGAAATCAGGAGTGGGCCCGGATATTTGGAATTGGGTATCCGCCGCATGAGAATAGCGGTTTCCCATGAAAAAGACCCGGAAAAGATTCCCTGGCGCAACCAGGGTGTTGACATCGTTCTTGAGTGCACCGGCATGTTCCGCAAACGGGAGGATGCGGCAAAACATTTGACTGCAGGCGCATCAAAGGTCATCATCAGCGCTGATGCGAAAAGCGATGACCTGACCGTGGTTATGGGGGTGAATGAGAAGTCTTATGACCCGGCTCTGCATCATGTGATTTCCAATGCATCGTGCACTACGAACTGCCTAGCGCCCACGGCCAAGGTGCTGAACGACTCTTTCGGGATTGAATATCTCATGGCCACGACCGTCCATGCCTATACGTCCAGCCAGGCACTCATTGATCGTTCATCTTCCGGACATCGGCGGAGAGGGCGGGCAGCGGCCGTATCGCTCGTCCCCTCCAGCACAGGGGCGGCCAGGGCAACTGAGCGTGTGCTCCCCGAATTAAAAGGAAAAATGAACGCCATGGCGGTCCGCGTGCCTGTCGCAAATGGGTCACTCACGGACATCACGGCGCACTTGACTAAAGATGCGTCCATTGAAAGCGTGAACGCGGCGTTCAGGGCTGCTGCCGAGAAGACGATGCAGGGGATTTTGGGTTACAGCGAGGACGAACTGGTTTCCGCTGACATCGTAGGGGACGAACACTCGGCAATTATTGATGGTGCTTCGACCCTGGTTCTCATGAACAGGGTGGTAAAGGTGCTGGCTTGGTACGATAACGAATACGGCTATGCGCGCCGCCTACTTGATTTGGCCGGGTACATTGCACGGTAGGGAGGGGAAGCGATGAATCCCTAGGCGCGGACAGATCATATCTACGTCCTCTTATGTGGTTAATCCGCGGTTCCAGCTGCCATTGACGTCGATTTCTTTGACAGCGAGCCCTGAGGAGTGGTATTGTATCGACGATTTAAAGACGGCGACCGCTTCCAGTCACCGTTTATTCAAGCAAAATCAGAGAGAAAGAAGGTACTAGTGAATTTCGGCTCGTTCAAATTCCATCATCAGATAGCGGCCGGCATCAAAGCGCTCGGCTATCATACACCAACACCCATCCAGCTCCAAGCCATCCCGCCGGTTCTTGAAGGCCATGATGTTATGGGCCTTGCGCAGACCGGGACCGGCAAAACAGCCGCTTTCGTGCTCCCCATACTCGAACGACTGCTCCCGGGACCGCGTGGAAAGGTCCGGGCGCTCATCATCGCCCCTACGCGCGAACTGGCCGAGCAGATCCATGTGGCCATTGCCGAGCTCGGCAATGGCACACACATCAGGAGCTGTACCATTTACGGCGGCGTGGGTTTGAACCCGCAGATTCAAAAACTTCGCGCCGGTATCGATATTGTTGTGGCATGCCCGGGTCGTCTGCTCGATCACATCAATCAAAAGACGATTGATCTTTCCTCCCTGGAAGTCTTGGTCCTCGATGAAGCGGACCGCATGTTCGATATGGGTTTTCTTCCCGATGTTCGTAGGATTATCAAGTACCTTCCCGCAAAGCGTCAGAATCTCATGTTCTCGGCAACCATGGCTGACGACATCAGAAAACTGGCTCATGAAGTTCTGCATAAACCGGTTACCGTGCAGGTTGGCCATACAGCACCCGCGAATACCGTGTCCCATGCGCTCTACCCGGTTGAACAGCACCTGAAAACTGGTCTTCTCATGGAGATATTGAAACATACAGACACTGAATCAATCCTCATTTTCACACGGACGAAACATCGGGCTAAACGCATCGGACAACAGCTTGAAAAAGCCGGGTATAAAGCTGCTTCGCTCCAAGGTAATCTATCGCAGAACAAGCGTCAGGAAGCTCTTGACGGTTTCCGCAATGGCAGGTACCAGATACTCGTGGCAACGGACATCGCGGCGCGGGGTATTGACGTCTCTTCTATATCACACGTCATCAACTATGACATCCCCGATACAACCGATGCCTACACGCACCGCATCGGACGGACAGGCAGGGCGGCAAAAACCGGAGACGCCTTCACCTTCGTTACCAAAGAAGACGAACCGCTGGTCAGAAGCATTGAGCATATTCTAGAGGAAAAAATTGAGCGAAGGACCCTCAAAGATTTTGATTATCGGAAACCGGCACCTCTACGGGACACTGAGTTTGTCCGTCCACCGCGAGAACCTCAGCAACGCCGGATCCACCCCAAAGGGAAAAACACAGGAAGCGCTTCAACGACAGGCTCACGGTCATCAGCACCAACTACGGCCTCGAAACAGCATAAAGCAGCTCCTCGGAGTCCTTCTGCGCCTCATCATTCCCCGGGCACATGGACGTTCAAACCGCGGAGGCACAAGCCGAGCTCCAGCTCATAGAAGCTAAAGCATCAGCGGTATTTGAATTTGCTCAATGGTATCCGACAGGGGGCTTGTTTTATGAAGGAAACTTCGCCTAATCAGGAACTTCATCATGAAATATTCGGTTCTATCCTTGATCGAACCGAAATGACACCCTTTCTTCTGCTGCCTGCGAGGGACTACGCCACTTCTCTCAAACAGGCGACGAAGATGATGGCCAACCGCGGATTTGACACGCTCGGCAGTGATGAATTGCGTGAGGGCGAGCGCGAAAGGGCAGTGCAATACATAAAACGTGCTTATGACTATTTTTTCTGCGAGCTTTTTCCTTTTGTAACTAATCAGCTTGAAGGTCTCATCGCGCTGAAGTCTCCGAACGCGGATTGTTACCGTAAATGCCTGATCGCTATTCAAAAAACGGCTTCACTGCTGCAGGACCATTCTTTCCGGGACATCGTGGACGAAGATCCACGCCATCTCTTTCTCCTTGCATCGTCGCGCAAATATCCACTTGCTTTTTCCGGTTACGGGGGAAGGGACCTTGAATTACCAGAGTTGTGGCAACAAGGGGCTTGTTGTCTTCTCAAGATGGGACATCTGATCAAATCGATTGAAGAGGACAGCCAGGACATCAATGATTACGTCCAACTCGGTTTTTTTCTGGAGAAGCAGGGCCGGCGGCTCGATGATCTCTACTCTTACGATTGGAAACATCCAAAGCAAATTCCCGATAATGAAGCGGCTCAAAGGGCTTTCGTCAAGATTTCCACGTTTTTTAACCGCATGAACGAGTCCCTCACTTTTGATCAATTCAGAGACTGTCTGGTCTTCAATAGCGGGGACGGAGTTGAAGTCGATATTGTTGATATCAAGGCGCGGTTGAAGAGTCCGGCGAGCATGGTCACCAAACTAGGGAAGGATTTGGAAGGGGAGGCATACGACATCAGGGACATCCTTGCCATCACGTTTATATTACGCAATATGGATGATACGCTGAAACTCTTTCATGCCCTTCAGAAACGAGGGGTGATTCTGCAGGAAAACACGGCTTCACATTCCATAACGCAGACACTCTTCGAGAACCCGGAAAGCATGCGGGAAGCAGTCCGCAGGCTGGTGGCGAGTCTCGTCAAAAGCGAGGGAGGCGGCGAGATGTACAGCGATGAACGTCTACTCGCCCATGCAAGAGAGTTTTATGAAGCGTTGGGAGTGAATGCGGAAAAGAATGTCCACACCTCGCGGGGCCACCGGAAATTCCAGTGCAAAATTGCTTTTTCCCTTCCGATCCACCGCTCCGCGGAAACAAACGAGATCATGGTCCCGGGCACGCAGTTGTATATGGCAAGAGATCAAGTCCGCAAAAAAACGGAGCAGCACACACTGTGCGTGGAATTGCGGATAACCGATGAGGAGAGCTGGAAAAATTCTGAACGAAAGGGCGATTCTCATCACGATGCCTATAAATTCCGCCAGTTGGTTTCGGTGATGAACCGGGTGTTCAAGAATTTGTTCCACATGCCGGAAGATAGCTTACCCCAACTCCGCAAAGATCAGGCAGCCTTGTTCGCATGAAAATCGGGATAAGAGCGGTATACAGCGGAAGGCAGATGCTACAAGCCCTAAGAGATGAAAGTCGGCTGATAAGACAGAATTTAAAAGCATCAAAACGAAAATACTCGAGACGGCTTGTAGTGGCGCTTTTCCGAAGCTTCAACATTGCGTGCAGGCGACACTGCAAAACGACTCATCATGTGGTAATCCGGCATACATGAATACCAATCGCTCTGAGACTGCTTGTTCGTAGGTGCCGTTTCCTTTAATAAGTATCACTTTTCCCTTGCATTATTCTTTCATCTGTGTTAAAAGAACACAACACTCTGGGAAGTTCCCTTTAGAGTGGGCATTTGCATCTGCCCACTCTTTTTATTTGGGGTTTAAATTGGCTGATTTAACGGAACAAATAAGGCAGCTGCTGGACCCGATTCTGAAGTCTATCGGGCTCACCCTCTGGGACATGGAGTTTCAGAAGCATGGGCCTCAATGGATGCTAAGGATCTATATTGACCGGGAGGATGCCGGGGTAACGCTAAACGACTGCGAGGTCGTGAGCAGGGACTTGGGAATGGCGTTGGACGTTGAGGACATTATTCCTCACGCCTACAATCTGGAAGTCTCGTCTCCGGGACTAGATCGGACGTTGAGCAAGCCAGAACATTTTACCCGGTTTTCAGGTAGCGCAATCAAAATCAAGACATATCAGCAGATCAACGGCCAGAAAGTGTTCCAGGGAAAACTGCTTGGTTTGGAAGGCGATATGGTAAGGATTGAAATGGAAACGGGGACTGTCATTGAAATCCCAATAAGCGCCATTGCAAAGACCTCTCTTGAGGTAAAGTTTTAAGGAAAGCGCTGCTTTTGATCCGCGACCATTTGGCCGCGTGTTTTGCGCCCCGCTGAACAGGGCGAATGTCTTATTATCATCCAATAAGAATTTGTTCAAGAGGAGAAGAACTTATGAGTCAGGAATTAGTTCATGTGATCGACCAGATCAGCAAGGAAAAAGGCATATCCAAAGAGATGGTGATCGAAGCCGTTGAATCAGCCTTGGTAAGCGCAGCCAAGAAGAAATATGGCGCCCAACGCATCGCCGTGCAGATCGACCCGAAACGGGGAGACATCGTCATGTACGCATACAAAAAAGTAGTGCAAGACGTTGCCAATCCCGACGAAGAAATAACGCTAGAAGAGGCGCAAACGCTTTATCCCGAGGCTCAGATGGAAGGCGAGGTGCCGATCCAGGTCGAGTTCGAGGGGTTCGGCCGGATCGCGGCTCAGACAGCACGGCAGGTCATAGTCCAGAAAGTGCGCGAAGCCGAGCGTGACGTTATCTTCAAGGAGTTCAACGACAAGATTGGACAACTCGTCAACGGTATTGTGCTACGTCATGAGAAGGGGGCATACTACATCGATCTGGGCAAGACTGAAGCGGTGCTGCCCGCACGCGAACAGGTTCCCCGCGAGAGCTACAGGCGCGGCGACCGTATCAGGGCGTATGTTATGGAGGTCCGGGATACTTCAAAGGGACCCCAGGTCGTGCTCTCCCGCGCTCATCCCGAATTCGTCTCCCGCCTCTTCGAGATGGAAGTACCCGAAATTTACGAGAACATCGTGGAAGTCAAAGGCGTCGTACGCGAAGCAGGCGACCGTACTAAGATTGCCGTGTCTTCCAAGGAGTCTCAGGTCGACCCTGTGGGGGCATGCGTGGGCATGAAGGGGTCTCGCGTTCAGGCCGTTGTCCGTGAACTGAAGGGCGAGAAGATCGATATCATCCCGTGGTCCGAAGACCCGCGCACTTTTATCGCGAAAGCGCTCAGCCCGGCAGTGGTCGAGAAGGTCGGCGTTACCGAGGAAGACCGATCCGCCTTGGCCGTGGTTGCCGATACACAGCTTTCGCTCGCCATAGGCAAAAAGGGCCAGAATGTCAGGCTGGCCGCCAAACTGACGGGCTGGAAGATAGATATCTTGAGTGAATCGGAATACGATCAAGAACGCCAGAAAGAACGCGAGCAGGAGATTGAGGCAGCGATCGTGGAAGAGACGCGCAAAATGGCTGAAGAAACAGAGGCCGCGGAAACCATGGAATCCGAAGCCGCGGCAGACGCGGCAGGGATTGCAGCAGACATCGCCGGTCTTACCGCAATTGAGGGAGTCGATGATAAGATAGCGGAGAAGCTGAGAGAGGCGGGCTATGACACGGTAGATAAAATCGCTGCTATGTCTGATGAGGATATTCTCGCGGTTCCCGGCATTGGCGCGAATTCCGCTCAGGAAATTCTCCAGTCGGCGAGGGCACTTATCAAGAAGTAGGGCTTGAATTTGTTTGTCGGGGGATCATGAAGCACCAACCGGAAAGAACCTGTATTGGCTGTCGAACCACGATGAATAAGGACGAGGTCATCAGGCTCGTGGCTGGGCCAGACGGAATCCTGGTAGACTACCGGGAGAAGCTGCCCGGTCGCGCGGCATACATCTGTCCCCGGAAGGATTGTATAGAAAAGGCGCTCATGAAGGATACGCTCGCAAAGGCGCTTAGACTTAAGTTCCAGCCCCCGAAAGTGGCTTACTTCATGTCGCAGTTGGAAACGATTGTCAGTGAGAAGATCAAATCGCTCCTGGCCATTTCGATGAAGGCGAGCAGGATTGCAGTAGGATATTCGGCAGTTCATGATGCCTTGGGAAAAGGTCGTGTTTTTCTCCTGCTGTATGCTACTGACGTCTCTGAAGGAACGAAGGATAAAGTTGAAGTTGACGGCTTGGTATCAACCCGGCAGGCAACGCTTTTTACTCGGAACGAGTACGGCCAAATTTTGAATCGAGAACTGGTCGGTGTCGTTGCCATCCTCGACGAAGGGCTCGCTGATTCGTTGTGGAATGAGATTGTGAGATTAAAGAACTTGATAAATAGAGGTAAGTAGGGTAAAATATTCTATTACATTAGAACTACTCGGGGGTAAGTGATTTTATGACCGTAATCAGGGTACATGAGCTGGCAAAAAAAATGGGGGTTGAAAGCAAGGATCTCATTTCGGTGCTTGAGAAGATGGGTATTATGGAAAAGACCCCGTCCAGCGGACTCGATGACAAGGAAACAAAATCCCTGATTGAGAAGCTGAAGGCAATACGGAAGGAAAAGGAAAAGGAAAAAGAAAAATCAAAAAAAGAAAAAGAGTCCGTTGACCCGCAGCTTTCCAAAGAAGAGCGGCTGAGGAAGGCCGCGGCTCTAATCGGTAAATTTTCTTCCACGCTTGAAAAACCCGGCGCGAAACCGAAACCCGCGCCTATTCCTCCCATGCCGAAACCGGTCATGCCGGCGCCTCCAGTCATTCCTCCGGCTGCTCAGGTCAAGGAGGCTCAGCCGGTGACGACTGAGGAAATGAATCATGCTCCCGCACCTCAGCCCGCGCAAACGACTCAAACAGTGCACCGTCCACAGGCTGTGACGCGTCCGCAGACAATGCCGACTCGTCCTTCGCCGGTGCATCCTGGCGCCGGCCGTCCCCAACCAGGGCAGCGTCCTTTCGGCGGGCAGCCGCGTCCCGCGCGTCCCTTTGAAAAAACAACTTTTGGTTCGCCCGTTTTGGAGCCCTCGCAAATCCCTGTTTCGCTCGTTCCGCCCGCTGCAGGAAAACAGCCACCGAAGAAAAAGTGGCAGAAGAAACAGTCCGACTATGGGCAGAAACAAGAACGGGAATTCCGGGAAAAACCTTCTTTTAAAAAGCTTCCTGATCTGAAGACACTCCCGTCCGGCAAAAGACCGCTCAAGAAAGACGAACGGCACGGGCAGCAGACTGATCTGGCTGAAATCACGAAGCCGAGAAAAAAAGTAGTCAAGATCCAAGAAGGGTGCACGATCAAGGAATTCGCTGAAGTCATGGGCCAGAAAGTGGGCGACGTTATCAAGAAGCTCATGGCTGTGGGAGTCATGGCGACCCAGAACCAGCCCATGGACATGGATGCGGCTTTGCTCATGGCTGAAGAATACGGAGTTAAAGCAGAAATCGCGAGCATCGAATCGGCAGAGGACATTCTCGAGGAGAAGGCCGATGCAGTCGATACAATGGTGGCGAGACCTCCCGTGGTTACGATCATGGGTCATGTGGACCACGGAAAAACGTCCCTCCTCGATTCGATTCGTGAAACAAATGTGGTTTCTAGGGAAGCGGGCGGCATCACGCAGCATATCGGTGCCTACCAAGTCAGCCTTAAAGGGAGAGACATCACGTTTCTGGATACCCCTGGGCATGCGGCGTTTACAGCCATGCGCGCGCGCGGTGCCCAGGTCACGGACATCGTGATTCTTGTTGTGGCCGCCGACGACGGCGTCATGCCGCAGACCCGAGAGGCGATCAGTCACGCAAAAGCGGCGAGCGTTCCGATCATTGTTGCTATCAACAAGATAGACAAACCCGAGGCAAAACCCGATCGGGTCAAACAGGAACTTTCCGAATTCGATCTCATTCCGGAAGAATGGGGCGGGCAAACAATTTTCTGCGAGGTATCGGCAAAGAAAAAACTGGGGTTGGAACACCTGCTTGAGATGATACTCATTCAGGCCGACGTACTCGAGCTCAAGGCGAATCCGAACAAGATGGCGCGAGGGACGATCATCGAAGCGAAGCTGGATAGGGGCCGGGGGCCGGTTGCAACAGTACTCGTGCAGTCCGGGTCACTGAAGGGCGGAGATATCTTCGTAACCGGTATGCAGTTCGGCAGGGTTCGGGCGCTTATCAACGACAAGGGAGAGCGAACCGAGCAGGCAGGCCCGTCGGTTCCAGTGGAGGTCATCGGATTCTCCGGCGTCCCGCTCGCGGGGGACCGTTTTTTGGTCCTTGAAGAAGAACGGAAGGCCCGGTTGATCGCGGAGACCAGACAGGCAAAACAGCGGACGACCGAAATGGCCAACATGAAAAAAGTCACGCTTGAAGACCTCCATACCCAAATTCAGGAAGGAATGGTCAAGGAGCTGAACATCGTTATCAAGGCCGACGTGTCGGGATCCGCAGGCGCGATCGTTGATTCACTGGAAAAACTTTCCACCCCGGCTGTCAAGCTCAAGGTCATCCACAGTTCCGTCGGTGCTATCACCGAAACCGATGTAATGCTCGCCGCGGCATCAAATGCCATTATTATCGGCTTCAGTGTCCGTCCAGAGCCTAAAGCGACCGATCTCGCCCAGAGGGAAGGTGTTGATATCCGTCTTTACAACATCATCTACAACGCCATTGACGATATCAAGGCGGCGATGGAGGGCCTGCTCGAACCAACGCTTAAAGAACGCATTTTAGGCCACGCAGAAGTCCGCCAGACCTTCCATGTTTCGAAGATCGGCACGATTGCGGGGTCCTATGTCATTGACGGCATCATGTCGAGGCAGAACGACGGCGTTAGAGTGCTTCGCGACAATGTGCTGGTTTATGAAGGCAAGCTCCATTCGCTGAAACGGTTCAAGGATGATGTGCGCGAAGTCCAGTCGGGATACGAATGCGGCATCGGTGTCGAAAACTTCAACGACATCAAGGTGGGCGACATAATTGAAGCGTTTGTAATCGAAAAGATGGCTACAAAACTGTAACTATCGGAGACATCATCGGCGGCCAGTAACGGCTATCCCGAAACATGGCTTCACCGGGAAAATTTAAAAACTGCAGTACGAGCAGATTGTTATCGAAGGTTATGTTCATTGGCGTTTGCACATTCGAAGTACATGTTCCTGAAAGCGATTCGCTCAAGACCAAGAGACATTCGATTCGCAGCCTGAAGGACCGGATCCGGAACAAGTTCAATGTATCAGTGGCTGAAGTTGAAGACAACGACCTCTGGCAGAAAGCATGCCTGGCAGTAGCCGCAGTGAGCAACGATAAAGCCCACCTTAACAAGACACTGGATCATGTCCTGGAAATGGTCCGTGGCGTTCCTGAGCTGAGTCTTCTGGATTATCAGATAGAGATTTTTTGAAACGGAGTACAGCTGACGGAACACAGGTGCAGGCAGTGTTGCTTATGCTTGTCTTCCGATCAGTTTGCTCTTTTTATCAAAGGATGATTATGTCCAAACCGACCTATAAAAGAGCGGAACGTATCAGTGACCAGATGAAAGAGGAAGTCGCTGACATCCTCATGCGCAAGATTAAAGATCCCCGGATCGGCTTCGTCACGGTCACGGATGTCGAAGTCGCCGATGATCTGCGGAACGCAAAGGTATTTGTGAGCATCTACGGCGGAGACAAGGATAAAACGCTCAAGGGTCTGGAGAGCGCATCGGCATTCATCCGGTCGGAATTGGGGAGGCGCATGAGATTGAGATACACGCCTGAGATCCTGTTCCGTTTCGATAAAACTGTGGAGGAGGGTGCCCATATCATGGAACTCCTGCGCACCCTGGAAGAGGACAAAGAAAAGAAGAATGATCACGGAGATGAGTGACCCCGGAAGAATTATAGCAGCACTGCAGAAGTGTACGACAGTACTGCTTTCCGTACACATCAGCCCTGACGGTGATGCCCTTGGATCACAGCTTGCCCTTATGCTCGCACTGGAAAAAATAGGCAAAACCGTGACGGCACACAATCTTGACCCCGTCCCGGAGATTTATAGATTCCTGCCCCATGCTGACCGCATTAGGACAGGCCATCCCGTAACAGGCAGGTATGATGCTGCTATCGTGCTCGATGCCGATCCGCCCCGCACCGGACTTTTTGACGCGACACCGCCGGCGAATGTCCTTATAAATATCGACCATCATATTACAAATTCCTCTTCTTGGTCGAACACGTGGCTTGATCCCGAAGCTGCGGCCACAGGCGAGATGATCTATAATCTGATACAGCAGTTTGGCATTCCCGTCGATCGTGATATTGCGCTTTGCCTGTACACCGCGATTTTTACCGATACAGGATCATTTCGCTACTCTAATACATCGCCGAAGAGCATGAAAATTTCAGCGAATCTTCTCGAAGCTGGCGCTGATCCCTGGCTTGTAACGGAAAACGTTTACGAATCCTTCGCCTTCAGACGTCTGAAATTGCTCGGAAGCGTTCTGACCGGTTTGGAACGGAGTGAAGACGGGTGCGTAGCTTGGGTCGTCGTAACCGATGAAATGTACCGCCGGACCGGAACATCGGCAGAGGATACTGACAATTTTATCAATTTTGTCAGGTCCGTAAAAGGCGTTGAAGTTGCAGTCCTGTTTCGTCAGACCAGTGCTGACGAATACAAGATCAGCCTGCGATCGAAAGGGCGCATTGATCTTTCGGAACTGGCGCGGTCTTTCGGCGGAGGCGGCCATAAGAACGCCGCGGGCGGCAAAGTGCGAGGACCACTCCAAGAGGCAACGAGAAAAGTCATCGGCGCGGTGGAGAAAGCCGTGTCGGCACAGCTTGGCTCCGGGGGTATGGTCCTCGATGGACGGCATACTTAATATTAACAAGCCGGCGGGCATGACGTCTCACGACGTGGTGCAGCTTGCGCGCCGTCTGCTTAGAGAAAAAAGGATCGGTCACACCGGGACCCTTGATCCGCTTGCAACGGGCGTATTGGTTCTCTGTATCGGCCAAGCCACCCGGATAGCGCAATATCTCGAGGCCGGTGAAAAGGAATACCGCGCAATAATGCGGCTCGGCGTCACAACTGACACGCTTGATGCGGAAGGACGGGTCCTTGAGACCAGCACATATATAGTTCCGGACCGCGAAACTTTGCTCCGGGTGATGCAGGAATTCACCGGCACAATCATGCAGAGCCCGCCGGCATTTTCAGCGGTGAAAATCGCAGGTGTGCCATCGCACAGACTGGCGAGGCAGGGCAAGGCAAAACCGAACAAACCGAGACAGGCGACGATTCACAGCATCGAACTTACTGCATTCGATGATCCACTCGTAAGCCTGACGGTCCGATGCGCGAAGGGTGTATACATCCGGTCCCTCTGTGCCGATATAGGTGTTGTCCTTAATGCAGGCGCACACCTGACATGCCTGCAACGGACGAGGTCAGGAAGCTTCAGTATCGATACAGCCATAACCATAGAAACGCTCGCAAGAATGGCCGAAGCAGGAACGGTGGCTGCCGTAATGACATCCATCGATGACGCGCTGGCTGAATTCCCCGCTGTCGAGCTGGGTAATGCCGAAGCAGGAAGAGTGATCCACGGCAACAAGGTGGATTGCCCCGCGGCTGATAGGGGCCTAAACACCAGACGCGGTTTGGTAAGAGTCCATGACAGCCATGGCCGGATGCTCGCCCTTGCGCGGCACGACGGCATCACGATTTTCCCGGAATTGGTTTTTTCTTGCGATATTTGAATAAAATACTTTACAACATGCTGTAAATATGATAATTTAGGCCGCTTCAGAATTTTTGCGAAAGGAGGGTACGGTTATGGATAAAGAACAGAAAACAAGTCTGATTAGCACCTATCGCAGGCATGCATCGGATACGGGTTCTCCGGAAGTGCAGATCGCTCTTTTAAGCGGACGCATCAGCCACTTGACGGAGCACCTGCAGGCGCACAAGCAAGACCACCATTCACGGAGAGGCCTCCTGAAAATGGTTGGCCAGCGTCGGCGTCATCTGGACTACTTGAAGAAAAATGATCTGGACCGTTACCGTCAGGTCATAGACCAACTCGGTATACGCAAATAACTTTACAAGCGAATGAAAAGTGAGGTTTCATGGTAACAACGGTGGAAACAGAAATAGGCGGCAGGCGGCTGATATTGGAAACAGGGCAGATGGCCAAGCAGGCAAGTGGCGCGGTCGTTGCTCGGTACGGTGATACCGTTGTCCTGTCAACGGCAGTGGCTTCCAAGGTGGAACGGGAAAATGTGGATTTTCTCCCCTTGACGGTGGACTACCAGGAAAAAGCCTACGCCGCGGGAAGAATTCCGGGTGGTTTTTTTAAACGTGAAGGCCGGCAAAGTGAGAAGGAAATACTCTCCTCGCGTCTTATCGATCGTCCGATCAGACCATTGTTCCCTGACGGATACTATTACGATACGCAGATTATTGCATCAGTACTCTCAATCGGCGATGAAAGTTCCATGGATCTAATGGGTATGATCGCATCATCGGCCGCTCTCGCGATATCAGATATTCCCTTCAGGGGACCTATTGGTGCCGTGCGGGTCGGCTTTGTCGACGGCAAGTTCATTATCAATCCGGGCCAAAAGGAACTGGAGACGACGCTTCTTAACCTCGTCGTGGCAGGCACCGCGGATGCCATCATGATGGTAGAGGGGGGGGCAAATGAGTTGTCCGAGGACCAGATGCTCGAGGCCCTCGGTGTTGCCCATCGTGAAATCAAAAAGATCGTTGCGTTTCAGAATGAACTTGTATCCAAGGTCGGGAAGCCGAAACGGTCCGTTAAGATGGTGGAGATCGACAAGGACCTTGCCCGGCAGGTGGCTGCATTAGCCATAGACCAGCTTCGGACTGCAATCGTCATCCCAAACAAGCTGGAGCGTCAGAAGACCCTTGATGTCCTGCTTGACGAAATCAAGCAGAAGCTCAAAAAAGAAGATGATCCGACGAGGAGCCGGCAAATCTCAACAATCTTTTTCGATATCGAAAAAGACGAGGTGCGAAAGATCATCCTTGAGAAAAACATTCGCGCAGATGGTAGAAAACCGGACCAGATAAGGCCGATAAGCTCGTCCGTTGGCCTTCTTCCCCGAACCCACGGATCGGCTCTTTTTACCCGTGGTGAGACCCAGGCTCTGGTAGTAACCACCCTGGGGACCTCCGAGGATGAACAGCGGATAGACTCGCTCGAAGGCGAATATTTCAAAACTTTTATGCTTCATTATAATTTCCCGCCCTTCAGCGTCGGCGAAACCAAGCCCCTCCGGGGACCGGGAAGGCGGGAGGTAGGTCACGGAGCGCTGGCAGAACGCGCTCTCAAAGCAATGGTGCCTACGAAGCAGGAGTTCCCCTATACAATAAGGCTCGTATCCGATATTCTGGAATCCAATGGATCATCATCCATGGCCACGGTTTGCGGCGGGACACTGGCGCTCATGGATGCCGGCGTGCCGATCAAAGCACCGGTGGCGGGTATCGCCATGGGCCTCATTAAGGAAGGGGAAAGAATCGTCATCCTTTCCGATATCCTAGGACTTGAAGACCATCTGGGAGACATGGATTTTAAGGTTACGGGCACAAGCAAAGGCATTACCGCGCTTCAGATGGATATGAAGATTGAAGGCATTACGATCGAAACCATGCGGACAGCCCTTCAACAGGCGAAAGACGGGCGGTTGCATATTCTCGGGAAAATGCTTGAGACGATTGCCGCACCGCGGAACACGCTGAACCCTTTTGCGCCGCGGATTATTACGATGCAGATCAACCCGGATAAAATCAAAGATGTCATCGGAAGCGGTGGCAAAGTCATCAGGAGCATCGTTGAGCAAACGGGGGCAAAGATCGACATCGAAGACGACGGCACCATCAATATTGCGTCTTCCGACGAGGCTGCTGCCAACAAGGCAAAAGAGATCATCAAGGGTATCGTGCAGGAAGCAGAGGTGGGGAAACTCTATATGGGCAAGGTCCGCAAGATAATGGATTTCGGCGCGTTTGTCGAGATATTTCCCGGCACCGACGGCTTGCTACACATTTCCCAAATCTCTGATAAGAGGATCGAGAAAGTCACTGACGAGCTACATGAAGGAGATGAAGTACTCGTGAAGGTGCTAGAAATAGACCGTCAGGGAAAGATCCGGCTGTCTCGGAAAGAAGCATTGCACGACAAGGCCAAAACACAATAGCATCAGTCAAATCACGAAAGATAAGATGAGTACGGGAGAGGAAATAGGGAGAAGTGCTGAAGCGCCTATTTCCTTTTTTGTTTTTTCATTGCCGGAGGGGGCGTGGGCCAATACGATTTAGCGATAATCGGAGCAGGCTTAGGAGGGCTTGTATCAGCAGCTCTTCTGGGTACGAGGGGGTTGAAATCTTTTCTGTGCACGCCGCAGTCGTCTTTGGTGGACGCTCTGGGTAAGGTAGAGCAGGGAGGCTTTTCCTTTTCGCGCTGTCCTGCCCTCTCCTATGGTTTTGAACCGGGAGGAGCGTTCCACCAGCTTTTCGCTGATTTGAACATCATCGATATGACGCCCCCTTTAGCCGATCGTTATCAAGTAGTGCTTCCCGACAGGAGAATCACGGTTTCCGCTCATCTTGATGCGACCCTGGAGGAACTGCGGAGAGAGTTTCCGCGGGAGATAATGGCAATCGAGAACTTTTACCAAAACATTAAAAAAGTATCAATGGGCGTTACGGGCAACCGCCTTAATGCTTTTATGCTCCGATTCAGGTCTGCGAGGTCATTTATCGCAAATTATCGTTTTAGCAGGGAATTTCTGTCTTTTCTCGAAATCCAATCGCTTTTTTTCTTTAGGCAGCCGCTCCTGGAATTATCGTTAAAGGATTTGCTCCTGCTTTGTACCCACAATCCTTACAGGAACGAGGATTGGTGCGGGAAAATATCTGACCGCCTGGCAACAGAGATTCTCCGCCATGGCGGTGCCATTCAGTATAACGATCCATCAACGGAAATCCTCTTCCGCAATAATCGCGCTGTTGGACTCCAGACAACCCAAGGCGCTATTGAAGCCTCCTCGATCCTCGTGGATAATCCAGATAAGGGCATACCAGTCCTTTTTCTGGGCATTCATGACCAGGTTGTTCCGGTAGGCATGGAACGAGACGTCTTGTACCTTCCCGATTATTTGCAACCGCACAGCTTTCTCTCTCTGTCGCTGAGCGGCAGGGAAGATCGTAGCGCATCCCCATCCGGTATGAGAACGCTCATAGCAGCATTCCATGCCCCGGAAGATAGTGCGATGACCGACAGAGACCTGTTGATAAACCGGATAACAGGCCTCGTGCCTTTCCTGCGCGATTTCCTTGTCCTTTATCTGGAGCCCGTTCCTCTTCTTGGCTCGACTGCTCCCCGAGAAATTTCATTTAAACCACTTAAAACTGGTAAGAACGACTCCCTCCTGTTCAGGGGATCAAAGACGAACGTGTACCGGCTTGATGATGATCAACATGCTCAACGACAGATGATGACAGCTATACGAAAGCTCGTAGCGCAAATGACCTAAAGTGGCGTATGCACTTCAAAGCACCTAGACGCACTGACTCAGGCAGCTTAGTCTACGTATCATTAGTTTGGAATTGTGATGAAGTGCGCTCGGGAGAAGAGATAAAAAAAGCCGTTGCCTTGGCAGCAACGGCTGGTAAGATGTCAAACTTTCGCCAGGAATACGGCTTCCTCTTCCTGGAATTCAACGGCGCCATCCTTCAGTTTCACCGTTACCCGGTGCACATCTTTGAATCGTCCCTTGAGAATCTCTTCGGAAAGCGGATCGGACAGGTGCTTCTGGACCGCGCGGCGCATGGGTCTTGCACCATAGGTGGGCTGGAAGTTTTCATGGATGAGCCATTCCTTTACTTCCTCGGATACCTCAAGCTGAATGCTGCGATCCGTGATCATCTGCGAATTGAGTTCCGTTACAAGCATATCCACGATTTTAACAAGGTGATCCTTTGTAAGCGGATGAAATACGACGACATCGTCGATCCTGTTCAGGAACTCGGGGTTGAATGATCGCTTCAACTCCGAAATGACGTTCTCCTTCATTTTGCCGAACTGAGTCTTTGTGCTGTCCTGCTGGAAACCAAGGGCAGTGTCCTTGTCGATCATACGCGCGCCAAGGTTCGAGGTCATGATTATGACTGTGTTGCGGAAGTCCACTCTTCTGCCGAAGCTGTCGGTCATATAGCCGTCATCGAGCACCTGGAGGAGCATGTTGAAGATGTCAGGATGGGCTTTTTCAATCTCGTCAAAAAGCACAACCGCATAAGGTCTGCGCCGGATCTTTTCAGTCAACTGGCCGCCGTCATCATACCCTACATAGCCCGGAGGTGATCCTACGAGCCGTGAGGAACTGAACTTTTCCATATATTCGGACATGTCGACCCTGATGAGTGCATCTTCACTGTCGAAGAGGAATGAGGCTAGCGATCGGGCAAGCTCCGTTTTCCCCACGCCGGTGGGACCAAGGAAAATAAAGGAGCCGATGGGCTGTTTGCGCATTTTGAGGCCTACCCGTGAGCGGCGGATAGCCCGCGCTACGGCGTATATAGCTTCATCCTGACCCACTATTCTCTTGTGGATTTCGTCTTCCATGCGGAGTAGGCGGGAAGCTTCCTTTTCTTCGAGACGGGAGAGCGGAATCCCCGTTATATGGGAAACAATTCCGGCCACGTCCTCTTCGCCGATAACTGGAATGTTCTTTTCCTGATTGTCCTTCCAATCCTGGTGAATCCCATCGAGAGTTTGACGCAACCGATCCTCTTCTTCATGGAGGGACTCCACCTTGACGTAGTCTTTGATCCGGGAAAAAAGATTTTTTTCCTGCTCAAGCTTCTTAAGCTTTTTTTCGATGGACTTTATCTCGGCAGGGCAGGTGTAGCGATTGAGTTTGGCTTTAGCACCTGCTTCATCGATAACGTCGATTGCCTTATCAGGCAGGAAACGGTCTGTAATATAACGATCGGAAAGACGGGCGGCGGCCATCACAGCCTCGTCGGTGATTTTGATCTTATGGTGCGATTCGTACTTCGGTCTGAGGCCCTTGATGATGTTGATGGTTTCATCCAGGCTCGGGGGCTGGACATAAATGGGCTGAAAACGGCGTTTGAGTGCTCCGTCCTTTTCAATATGTTTTCTGTACTCATCGAGAGTCGTTGCGCCGATGCACTGAACCTCGCCCCGCGCAAGGGCGGGTTTGAGCATGCTTGATGCGTCGATGGAACCTTCGGCCGCCCCGGCTCCGACAAGGGTGTGCAATTCATCAATGAACAGAATGATGTTTTCAGCCTGGACGATTTCCTTCATGACGATTTTCAAGCGTTCTTCGAACTGTCCGCGGTATTTAGTGCCTGCGATAAGTGAGCCGAGATCAAGCGAAACGACCCGCCGGTTCATGATGTTCTCGGGGATGTCTCCGCTGATAATCCGTTGTGCGAGTCCCTCAACTATTGCGGTTTTCCCGATTCCGGGTTCTCCGATAATCACGGGATTATTTTTGGTTCTGCGGGAAAGGATCTGGAGTACACGGTCGATTTCCTGGTCCCGACCGATAACAGGATCAAGTTTCCCGCTTTTGGCAAGTTGGGTCAAGTCCCTGCTGAATTCGTCAAGCGCAGGGGTGGGGCTTTTTTTCGCGCTCACCTGGGTGGCAGCACGACGCAAGTAGTTGATCACAAGTTGACGAGAGCCTAACAGGTTAACGCCGAAACTGCGAAGGATTTTTCCGCCGATGCCTTCTTCCTCTCGTATCAAGCCGAGGAGGAGGTGCTCGCTCCCGATGTAGTTATGTCCGAGGAGTCTAGCTTCTTCAACTGCGTATTCGAGGACTTTTTTTGCGCGGGGTGTGAAAGGAATGTCGCCGAAGGTCAGTGTATTGCCGCTGGACGGTAAGTTCCGTTCAACCTCCATGCGGATCTGATCGACATCAATTCCCATCTTGCGAAGCACGGCAACGGGAATTCCGTCTTCTTCCCGAAGCGTCCCCAACAGGATATGCTCTGTGCCCAAGTAGTCGTTCTGAAGCCTTTCCGCTTCTTCCCGAGCATAGACAATAACTTTCCTACCTCGTTCCGTGAACTTTTCGAACATCATATCTTGGTAACCGCCTTCAAACATTCTAATTAAATTCGTTTACCTTTAGTTAGAATATACTCCAATCATTGAGTTAAAGTCAAGAGCCCTTTTGTCCGGTCGTGTACTTTAAATACATTGTCAAAGCACGGTGATCATACGGCATCGACATCGATGCCGGAAATAATAAATCGAGCAACGGTAATTATAAAAGTTCTTAAATAAAAAGGTAATTTAAAAAATTGAAAATCGTTCTTGACTCGACTCCGGCTTTGCGTTAGACTTCGCGGATTGCATGTAGTGGAGCAATAACGGCCAAGGAGAAGTCCTGAATTGATGAAATTGAGCGTTAGGAGAATCCTATCGTCGGCGGTGTTCCTCTGCTTTGCCGCCTGCGGGAGCAGCAATATCAGCGGGGCATTGGGAACAATTACCGTCAATGGACCTGGACTAAGCGGCACCGTACCCCCTGATACGACGAGGATTTATACGCTCGCGGGTATTGTACAGGGCCGGACGTATACGTTGGCGACCGAAATACCGGGAATCCTGCAGCCCGATGGATCGATAACCTCCGACGGAACGTTGACTGTTCTCGTGTACTCCAGCGAGGATGCATACACAAGCAACTCGTCTCCTGAGCCTATTTCCGTTGCCCCTTCTGAGCGATACCCTTATGTGTATGAAGGATATTTTACCGCAGCTCAGTCCGGTGACTATGTCGCTGCATTGAGCGGGACTTCATCGACCAGCTCATATTTTCAATTTTTTTATAACCTCAAGCTCATGTCTGCTGACCCGATTTTGCTTACGTCATTTGCGACGCCGACGTTTCTGGCTGTCAACGCGACACTCAATACGGGCGTATCAACTGTTTTCAATGGTGGAGCTGTCACGCAATCGGGAATCTATTCTCTCAGGCTCTCCTCCAATTCTACCTCGACGCTCGGATATCCTCAGCTCTTCGTTTATGCGAATAACACTCTGGAAACTGAGTCTTTGTTGTATTCAAGCGTAACCGACTCGATGCATTTCGAAATTACATCCTTTCTTACGCCCACCGATTCAGGAATCACAATCCCGTTACCTGTAGATGTCATAAGCGGTGTGACGCTTACGAGCATGAGCAACGGTCCATATATCGTGGTAACAGGCATCGGAAATCCCGTAGCCTATACCCTCAGTATCGGGCCGTAAGAGATTGGCAGACTCCCGTTTTGTCTGCAGTTCGGAAGACAGCCATTTCTTTCATTATCATGACTGAATGCGGATCACTAGAGCCTTGCGGCTCAAGGTTGCCCTCATGATGCTTTCCCTTTTCTATTGACTTCCCCCTTATAACATAGTAACTTTCCTTCATGATACGAAAGGCCAGCTTGGCTGATGTCAAGTCAATCCAATCGCTCGTCAACCAGTATGCCGCTACAGGGCAGATGCTTCCGCGGACGTTAAACGAACTCTATGAACATCTCAGGGATTTCCATGTGTACGAGCAAAAGGGCGAACTGCTCGGTGCATGTGCTCTCCATGTGAGCTGGGACGGCCTAGCTGAAATCCGTTCGCTTGCAGTGCGGAAAGACAGCATGCGGCGCGGCATAGGATCAGAACTCGTACAAGCATGCCTGAAAGAAGCCGCATCTCTGCAAGTGGCGCGGGTGTTCGTCCTTACTTACCAAGACCGGTTTTTCAGAAAGCTCGATTTCTCCGATGTGGACAAGAAGGACCTGCCTCACAAGATATGGTCTGACTGCCTCAACTGCGTTAAGTTTCCGAACTGTGACGAAACTTCGCTCATTATATATATCACACCTGCGACTCTTAATTCATAATGGCATTCAAGTTGCATCCTTTCTCAGAAGATCCATGTTTAACCTAATAGAAACCAGCAACAAGTATGAATAAAAACATTATGTTATCTCTTTATCTTCATATACCCTATTGTGTCGGAAAGTGCCCATACTGTGGCTTTTATTCAACAAAGTATACCTCGAATAATGTCGCTAAATTTATTGCTGCCTTACGTAAAGAAGCAATAAGTCGCCAGGAAAGGTTTTGCAATCGGCTCTTTCACACCATATATATAGGAGGTGGAACGCCGTCGGTCCTTTCTGATCATGAATTTGCCGAAATCCTGAATATTATAAAAACATATTTTTTGATTGCTGATAAGGCCGAATTTACCGTTGAGGCAAATCCCCAGAGTGCCGTGGACCGCGATCTTACCTTATGGCGAACACATGGGGTAAACCGACTGAGTCTCGGCGTACAATCATTCTCTCATGATGTTCTGCGCACGCTGGGAAGGCTTCATACTGCTGTCCAGGCGAAGAGCGCGTTTCTCCGGGCGAGAAGCGCCGGGTTTCGAAATATCGGCATGGACCTTATGTATGGCATTCCGGGTCAAACAGATGATCAGTGGAGAGATTCTCTGGACGAAGCCATTACGTTGAGACCAGAGCACTTGTCCATTTACAGCCTTTCGCTTGACGAGGGGTCGGTTTTTACACAGGAAGCTGAAGCGGGAAGGCTGTCGTTACCTGATGATGCCGCTGCCGATATGTATGGACACGCAGTAACCGCGCTCGTGCGGGCGGGATACAGGAGGTATGAGATTTCAAATTTATCACTGCCGGAATATGAATGCCGACATAATTTGAATTATTGGCAGCGGGGAGAATACCTAGGGCTCGGCCCTGGGGCTTGGTCTTTTCTCTCGGGAACACGCACCCGTAACGTTGCCGACGTAAACCAGTATATCGCAGGCATGACGCTGGACGTCGAGACCGTTGCAGAATCTGAAACTCCAGGAATCGAAGAATCATCGCGTGAAACGATTCTGCTCAGTCTCAGGACTGCGAAAGGGTTGGACTTGCTCCGATACCGGCTTGAATACGGGCCCCTGCTTTTCCGACGCCTCGAAAGCGCCATGCTGTCCCTCGTGGAAGCCGAATTGATTCACGTGAAAGATAACATGCTGACCCTGACCGATCGCGGAATTTTGTTGTCCAATGAAACACTTTTGAGGCTATCAATATAAATTTTTGTTTACACCCCATGCGCTCCATGCTATAGTATTCCGTTCAAACTAGGGTTCTCGGAGGATGTTGAAAACGTGAATAAACAGCGTGCTGCGGCCATCGGGGCACTGATTTTATTTCTGGTGCTTTCCTTCGCTTTCTCCGGTGCAGCGGAAGACGCAAAAATCACTCTGATCGAAGTTCAGGGTAATAAAAGAATTGAAACGGCTACGATTCTTGCAAAAATAAAAACTCGGGAAGGAGAGCTGTTTTCTCCCGCGCTGATCAGGGAAGATATCAAGACACTGTACGAACTCGGTCACTTTGAAGATGTCCAAGTGAAAACAGAAGGGTTCGAGAATGGCCTCAAGGTTATCTTTGTCGTCAAGGAAAAACCGTTGATTAGGGAGGTCCTTTTTGAAGGCAACGACGAGCTGTCGACGGAAAAGCTGAAGGAGGGATTGACGCTGCTCCCCCGAAGCGCGCTTAACCTCCAGACGATCAACGAAAACGCCTTAAAAATCCGGATCAAATATCAGGACGCAGGATACTACGATGCAGTTGTCGTTCCGGTAATTGTCGACCTGCGGGGAGGCGACAAGAACGTTATTTTTTATATCGAGGAAGGAACAAAGGTCAGGCTGGAAAATATCATTTTTACCGGAAATAAAGCCCTCAGTTCAAAGGAGATCAAGGCCCCCCTCAAGTCGCAGGAGTACGGTTTATTTTCATTCGTCGGTCGAAGTGGAACATTGAGGACGGAAGAACTGAGGGAAGATATTGAAACGATCAGGAACCTGTATTACAACAAAGGATACATCCAGGTGCAGGTCGACGAACCGGTTATTACTCCGAAACATTATACCTTTCGTGAATGTTATTTCTGGGGGCCGCCGAAATATTTTACGCACAAGAACGAACTAGTGGTTCATTTCAACATCAAGGAGGGCGATCAATTCCGTGTGTCTTCGCTCACGATCAAGGGCAATCAGCTTATCTCAACAGAAGAGTTGGAGAAGGAAATAAAGCTGAAAAAAGGAGATATTTTCAGCAGAGATGTCCTCCGGCAGGATGTAAGCAGGATTATCGATCGGTATGACAGCATAGCGCGTCCCTTTGCGGACGTTGTGCCACTTTTTAATATTGATACAAAGACTAAAACTGTTGCGATCGCCATTGATATTAAAGAAGGCGGTGAAGTGCGGATCGGCAGAATCAACATCACAGGCAACAGCAAAACACGGGACAAGGTGATCCGGCGGGAGATGCGGCTCGATGAGGGGGATCTTTATAACAAAAAAGCACTCAAGAGAAGTTACGAGCGGCTCACCAACCTGAACTTCTTCGAGAGTGTGGACATCACGCCGGAACGGCGGCTGCAGGAACCGATCATGGACCTGAACGTAAAGGTGAAGGAGAAAATGACTGGCACGTTGAGCGTCGGTGGCGGATACAGCTCCGTTGATAAGCTCGTGGGAATCGCAGAGATCACCCAAGGCAATTTGTTTGGATTGGGCGAGCTTCTCAAATTCAGGACTCAGATTGGCGGCAAGGGAAGACAGTTCGTGCTCAGCTTTATGGAACCCTGGCTGTTGGACAAGCCGGTCTGGGGCAAGGTCGATATTTATGACCAGACGCAGGTGTACGACGGCTATGATCTGAGATCCAACGGGATAGCGCTGTCGGCGGGTAAAACCTTCGGTGAATATGTGAACACATCGCTCAAATACAGTTTCGACCAATCGTCGATCTACAATATTGCGACGACTGCTCCCTTCGCCGTCGACGAACAGATCGATTCGTATGGACCGACGATCAACACGAGTGCGTTAACCTGGAATCTATCGCGGGATTCTCGCGACTATTTTCTGGATCCCAAGACGGGGTCGAAGAACAGCATCGTGGTCGAATATGCGGGCGGGCCACTTGGAGGAGATCCGAATTTTATAAAAGCCTCGGCTGATACAGCCTGGTATCTGCCGCTTTTCGGAGACACAGTGCTTATGGCCAGGGGCCGGTACGGTTATGAGGAATCGCTCATCGATAAACCGGTGCCCCTTTCGGAACGATTCTATGTCGGCGGTCCAACAACGGTTCGCGGGTTCCGATACGGAACCGACGGTCCCGTATCGCCGTTATACAACCCTTCTTACCAGACAGGTTCCGACGGATACGCTAAAACCAATCCGGGAACAGGCCAGTCCCCCGTCATCGGCCAGTCCTTATACGGGGAAAACGCCCTGGGTGGCACGAAAGAAGTTATTTTTAACCTTGAGTATAGCTTTCCAATTGTGCCTGCGGCGAGGCTCAAGGGCGTACTGTTCTATGACATGGGAAAAGGCTTCGATACATACGAGGCGGTCAAGTTAAGCGATTTGCGCGAGTCTTGGGGATTGGGATTCTGGTGGCTTTCCCCTATTGGTCCTCTCCGTTTCGAATGGGGCTTCATTATTCACAAGCTACCTACCGATCAGGCGAGTGAGTTCGATTTTTCCATTGGGGCGCTTTTTTGACGAAACGTTCAGTGTAACGGATTACATTTGCATCATATTTTTTCCAAGGAGGAAGTATCATGAAAAAGACAGTGTTGCTGGTAATAACGATGGTATTTTTTGCTATGACTGCAATGGCGGCGGGGGAAAAAGTGGCCTTTGTCGATTCTCAGACCGTCTTCGACAAAACCGTACTGGGGAAGAAATACCAGGGTATCGTCAGGGAATATTATGAAAGCCGCAAGAAGATTCTGGACATGGATGCCGATGAAATTCAAAAGATGCAGGATGAGCTTGCCAAACAGAAACAAGGCAAACTACTGAACGAAAAGGCTCAAAATGAAAAGGAAGAAACGCTGAGAAGCAAGATCGGTGAGTTTCAGAAGAAACGGGACGAATTCAGCGGAGAGATAAGCAAGAAGAACGAGGAACTTTCAAATGATTTTAATAAGCAGATGATCGTCATCCTCAAGGATATCGCTCAGAAGGAAAAGGTATCCCTCGTTTTGAACAAGACCATCAATATTCTTTCAAAGACCGAGGTCCCGGCTATCCTCTACGCCGATGAAAACCTTGATCTTACTACTCAGGTGATTGTCGAAATGGATAAGAAGGAAGCAGAACCGCAAAAGTAGGAAGACCTCACGCATTGCGCATGATGGATGTACTATGAAACTCAAAGACTTAGCTGACAGACTTCAGGCGGAATTGAAGGGCCCCGGTGACGGAGAAATTACCGGCGTTGCCAGTCTTCGGGACGCAGGTGAAGGATTCATCACCTATATTACCGGTGCGCATCAGCTCAAGGAACTTGAAAAATCCCGCGCAGCAGCAGCATTCGTACCACTGGATATACTTGATGCCTCCTTGCCGCTGCTTCGCATAAAAAATCCTCGTCTTGCCTTCGCTCGCGCCATAGAGCTGTTCTATGTCAAACCCTATCGGGCCATCGGTATCAGTAAACGGTCATCAATCGGCAGGGATGTTGTCATTGGAGCGGATTCGTCAATTCATCCTTTCGCATATGTGGATGACAACGTGCGTATCGGCGATCGGGTATCGATCTATCCCGGTGTCTATATCGGGCAGGGATCATCGGTAGGAGATGATGCTGTTATTTATCCAAATGTAAGCATCGGAGCATCGATAGACATCGGGAACAGGGTAATCATCCACGCAGGCACGGTAATCGGAAGCGATGGCTTCGGTTTTGTTACAGACGGCGGGACGCATCATAAAATACCCCACGTCGGCGGCGTTATTATTGAGGATGACGTCGAAATCGGCGGCAACTGCACCATTGACCGAGCAACACTTGGCAATACAGTTATCAAGAAAGGCACGAAGCTCGACAATCAGGTACATGTGGCGCATAATGTTACGATCGGTGAGCATTGCCTGCTTGCCGGCCAATCGGGAATCGGCGGCAGCGGCACCCTCGGGAATTACGTCGTTATTGGAGGCCAGGCGGGTGTCTCGGACCATACAATCGTGGGAGACCGCGTCATGGCTGGAGGCAAAGCAGTCGTTGTTAAGGATGTCGCGCCCGGTCAGGCAATTGCCGGGTTTAATGCGATGCCCGTCCGCGATTGGCTTAAAGTCCAGGTCGTTTTGCCAAAACTGCCTGAATTGAAAAAAATGCTTGTCAAACTTGAAAAGCAGGTTTCCGAACTAAAGGAAAAAATAAACACATGGACTAAGGGAGGGCAGGAATGATCGGAATTCAGGAAATCATGGAAACCATTCCTCATCGATATCCGTTTTTGCTGGTCGACAAAATTATCGAGATAGAAATAGGCAAACGTATCGTAGGCATCAAGAACGTTACCATCAACGAACCTTTTTTCCAGGGGCATTTCCCTGGACATCCGATTATGCCAGCAGTGCTCATGCTTGAGGCAATGGCCCAGACCGGTGGAGTGCTTGCGCTCAAGTCGATTTCTCCGGAGCAGGTCAAAAAAAAGGTGATCTACTTCATGAGCATCGATAATGCGAAATTTCGCAAACCAGTTTTACCGGGAGACCAGCTGCGCTTCGAACTCGACATAATCAGGCAACGGGCCAATATCATGAGCATGAAGGCACAGGCCCTTGTCGAAAATGCGGTTGTCGCCGAGGCGGAAATGAAAGCCATGATCGTGGACAAATAGGCATGCAGATGAGAATTCTAGAAAACAACGTGAAGATCCATCCAACGGCCATCGTGCATCCGGCCGCTCAGATTGCAGAAGGAGTCGAGGTCGGCCCTTATACGCTCATTGGCGAGAACGTCAGTATAGGCAAAGACACGAAAATCTGTTCACACGTACTGATTGAGGGCTGGACCACGATTGGCGAACGAAACCACATTTTCCCTTTTTCGAGCATAGGGACCGCGCCCCAGGATATCGGCTACCGGAACGAAGAGACCTATCTGATCATCGGCGACGATAACGTGATTCGCGAATGCGCTACAGTGCACCGTGCGACGACCAAGGAGGACCGGAAAACGGTCATTGGCAACAAAAACTTTTTCATGGCCTATTCCCATGTGGCCCATGACTGCAAGCTGGGCAATTATATTATCATGGCAAACTCCGTGGCGCTCGGTGGACATATCGTAATCGGAGATCACGCCATTGTCGGCGGGATCGTGGCCGTGCACCAGTTCGCGCGAATCGGGGCCTATGCCATTATCGGGGGGCAGTCCGCTGTTACCCTGGATATTCCTCCTTACGTGAGTGCCGCCGGAAACCGCGCTCAGCTCTACGGTCTGAACCTTGTCGGGCTCAAGAGAAAGGGTTTTTCCGAGCAGGCCATTTCAACACTCAAAAAAGCTTACAAAATTATTTTCCGATCCGGGCTGACCCAGGATAAAGCGATACAAAAAACGCTGGATGACCTTGATGATTCGCCGGAAGTAAACGTGCTCATCGAATTCATCCGTACTTCCAAACGAGGGATTACACGGTAACGGAGAAAGAAACTGAGGCATTCGGCAAGCAGGCTGCAGTGAACCTATGGATAAAATCGGATTAATTGCTGGCAACGGAAATTTTCCCTTAGCCTTTGCGCGTGCTGCGCGGGAAAAGGGGATGCAGGTCATTGCGGTGGCCCATGAAGGCGAGACCCTGCCGGAGCTTGCGGAGTGTGTAGACAGTATCACCTGGATAAAAGTTGGACAACTGGGTAAGCTTATCAAGACATTCCAGAACCAGGGAGTCAGGGATGTGCTCATGGCCGGAGGCATCAACAAAACACGCCTCTTCAGAGGAGGAATGCCGGACTTCCGCGGCGTGGCTCTGCTTGCCAGGATGGTTCACAAAAAAGATGATTCCATCCTCCGGGCTGTGGCGCAGGAGCTTGAATTGGAAGGCATTACAGTGCGCGAATCAACGCTCTTCCTCGATAACATCGTTGCTGCGAATGGAACTTTGACGAAAAGGAAGCCGACGAAAGACGAGAGTCAGGACGTCGAATTTGGCTGGCAAATGGCGAAGGAGATTGGCAGACTCGATATCGGGCAGACCGTCGTGGTAAAAAACCAGGCCGTGCTTGCCGTGGAGGCCATCGAGGGAACCGATGAAGCCATACGCCGGGGTGGCACTCTTTGCGGCGGAGGTGCGGTCGTGATCAAAGTCTGCAAACCCCATCAGGATCTCCGGTTTGATCTTCCCGCAATCGGCTCCCAGACGATCAAAGCCATGGAACAGGTCAAAGCCTCCTGTCTTGCCGTGGAAGCTGGCAAGACCATCATCATAGACCGTAAAATGGTGATCCGTGATGCCGAGCGGTCCGGAATCGCGATCGTGGCAATGCATGACTCGAAGGAAATTGCATGAAAAAAATCCGGGTCGGGGTGGTCGGGGTGGGGTATCTCGGACGGTTTCATGCAGAAAAATACGCGGGTCTTTCCGAAGTGGACCTCATCGGCATCGTGGATCCGGTTCAAGATCGGGCCGATAAGATCTCGGAAAAACTGAATACGCGCGCCTTTGCCGACCCGTTGGAATTAATCGGCCGCGTAGACGCCGTGAGCATCGTCGTTCCTACGGTCCTGCATCATCGCATCGCTAAACTATTTATCGAGAAGTCCGTGCATGTTCTGATAGAGAAACCACTGACCGAAACGCTTGAACAGGCAGACGAACTGATAGCCCTGGCTGCCAGAATGGGAGTGATCATCCAGGTCGGCCATATCGAGCGGTTCAATCCGGCGGTAACGGTTGTCCGGTCGATGATCAAGGCCCCCCGCTATATGATCGCAGAGCGGGCGGCGCCTTTCAATATCCGGTGCACCGATGTAAGTGTTGTTCTTGATCTCATGATCCACGATCTCGACGTCGTAATGGACCTGGCTGGATCCGCGCCTAAGGAAGTAAGTGCAGCCGGTGCAGTCGTGATATCCAGCGAGATCGACGTGGCAGCGGCACGAATCGTTTTTGAGAACGGCTGCGTTGCCGATGTTTCCGCTAGCAGGGTGTCGGACGAAAAAAAGCGCTTGCTTCGCGTTTTTGACGGGGAGAACGTCTATGTCTCAGACTATCAGACTCAGCATGCGTCCGTCTCGCAAAAAAGGGGATCCCCCGGTAACGAGTTCGTAACTCATCCTATTGCGACGGACGGCCGCGATACTCTTGCTGATGAAATACGGGCCTTCGTAAAGAGCGTGCAAGATGGGACCAAACCTCTTGTATCAGGCATAGAGGGCAGGCGGGCACTCGCCTTGGCGACGACCATTGCCGGCAATATCAAGGAAGGCATTACCGGCTTCGTCCCGGTCCCTTAGAAAGTGTTGACAAAAGACAGGCCCCGCCTGTGTCGTAACGTATAGCATGGACAGGGAAAAGGACCGGTTAACGCGGTGTTGTCCCTGTTCGTCCAGGTCAGAAGAGAGGAGTTTTTGCAACATGTCCCTAACGGTTCCCATGGTCGATCTCAAGGTCCAGTTCAATGCAATCAAACAGGACATAACCAGCGCGGTACTCGGCGTCATGGAAAGCACCCACTTCATCCTCGGCCCCCAGGTGCAAGCCATCGAAGAAGCTATTGCCGCCTACCACGGTGTAAAACATGCCGTGGCTGTGGCATCGGGCACGGATGCGCTGCATTTGGCGCTGCTCGCCTCTGGGATCAAGCGGGGCGATGAAGTCATCACGTCTCCTTTCACGTTTATTGCCACAGCAGAAGCCATATCCTATATCGGTGCGTCTCCTGTTTTTGTCGACATAGATCCCCAGACATTCAATATCGATGTGAATAAAGTAGAAGCGGCTATCACCGCTAAAACAAAGGCCGTCATTCCGGTTCACCTTTTTGGACAGCCCGCGGACATGGATGCACTTATGGAAATCGCGAAAAAAAGAAACTTGCGCATTATCGAAGACTGCGCCCAATCCTTTGGCGCCGAGTATTACGGCAAAAAGACCGGGTCTTTCGGTGATTTTGGATGCTTCAGTTTTTTCCCGAGTAAGAATCTTGGCGCATACGGCGACGGTGGCATGGTGATCACCGATAATCGCGATCTGGCCGAGCACCTTCAGAGACTGCGGAACCACGGCAGTCATGTGCGTTACTATCATGACGAGATCGGGTTCAACAGCAGGCTCGACGAAATTCAAGCAGCCGTTCTTCAGGTCAAATTCAAGCATGTCGATGAATACAATGAAAAACGCAGGGGAATTGCCCGGCTTTATAATGCGAGCTTTGTTGGCTCTGGCATAGAGACGCCTTCTGAGTCAAAGGGCATGAAGCACGTTTTCCACCAGTACACCATCAGAATCAAGAACAGGGATGCGGTCAAAAAAAGACTTGATGACGGCAAGGTGACATCTTCCATGATTTATTATCCGGTTCCGCTTCACCTTCAGACGGCATACAAATGTCTCGGTATGCATGCGGGCAGTATGCCCGTTGCGGAACAGATCTGCCAGGAGGTTTTATCGCTCCCTATGTATCCAGAATTGAGTGAAGCGCAGGTTAGTCAAGTGTCGGATGCCGTAAAACAAGCTCTTTGATTCAGATGCAAGAGATCAGAAGACATACAACGAGATGAAAAAAATTCTGATTATTGCCGGTGAAGCATCAGGTGATCTGCACGGCTCCAACCTGGTGCGGGAAATACGGCAGCAGGACTCCTCGATTGTTTTTTACGGAGTCGGCAGCAGGCGGATGGAGGAAGCGGGCGTCCGGATTCTTGCTGACGCATCAGAAATATCCGTGGTAGGCGCTACCGAAGTGCTGTCCCATCTTCGGCCGATTTACAGGGTCTTCAGCATGCTCAAGCAGTTTCTGGCAGAAGAGCTGCCGGACTTGCTTATCCTGATTGATTTTCCCGACTTCAACATCATGATCGGCAAGAGGGCGCAGAAGATCGGGATTCCGGTATTGTACTATATCAGCCCGCAGGTATGGGCCTGGCGAAAGAAGCGGATAAAGAAGATTGCCGGTCTGGTCAAAGCCATGATCGTCGTGTTCCCCTTCGAGGTTGAACTTTATAAAAAGGCCGGTGTGGACGTCCGTTTTGTCGGACATCCGTTGACCGATGTTGTACATTCACGGTATCATCAGGCTGAGGCAAAAGCGCAATTCGGGCTGGACCCTGCAAAACGCACCATCGCGATGCTTCCGGGAAGCAGAAGGAAAGAAATATCGAGTCTTTTGCCCGGCATGCTCGGTGCGGCGGAAATCCTCAATAGGCAATTTCAGGACTTGCAATATATATTGCCCGTTGCCGCGACGCTTTCACCGGATTTTATCAGAGCGTTCGTCAGCAAGTGCCAGATCCCGGTGACACTGACGGACGGTAGAGTCTATGATGTTCTCCGCGCTTCAGACGCGGCACTGGTGACCTCAGGAACGGCAACACTCGAGACGGGGCTAATGGCGGTTCCCATGGTCATTGTTTACCGCATGTCGGCTCTGTCCTATTTAATCGGCAGCATGTTTATCGATGTGGAACATATCGGACTCGTCAATATTGTTGCCGGGAAGCGTGTGGTACCCGAACTCGTTCAGCATAAGGCGACATCCCGGAACATGGCCGAGGCCCTATCGGACTTGCTGACCGACCGGGATCATTATCAAAACGTCCGGGCTCAGCTGGGCGACATTCGAGCGAAACTGGGGGAAAAGGGCGCCACCGCCCGTGTTGCAGCCATAGTTCTTGATTTTATTCGCGATAGTTCACGTACTTGCAATGGAAATATATAAAAGACTGTTGACATATCTGATACCTCACAAGGTACGGCTTTTCTGGTCTGCTGTTTTCATGGGGATCACGAGCGGGCTGATCTCTCTCCAGGCCTATATCGTGCAGCCGGTCCTGGACAACGTATTTTTGAAGAAAGACGTCAAATTGCTGCTCCTCCTGCCACCGGCGCTGATGATCGTTGTCATCCTTAAAGGCGCCGCAGCGTATGCTCGCGATTACCTCATGGGGTATATCGGCCAGCGCATCGTAAATAATATTCGCGATCAGCTCTATTGCCACTTGACCGACCTTTCTTTTTCGTTTTATGCCAGAACCCCTACCGGAGTTCTTATTTCCAGGATCATTAATGACGTAAACCTCGTGCAAGGCGCGCTGACCAGGGCCCCTTCGAGCTTGGTGCAGGGAGTGCTTACCATGGTTGCCCTCACGGTATACGTCCTCTATAAGGATTGGCGGCTTGCTCTTTTCTCCGTTGTGGTTATGCCCTTGCTGGGTGTTGCGCTGTCCAAATTCAGCCGGCGTTACCGGCGCGCAAGCACGCAAATGCAGGAACAATACGGCGATCTCACCATACACTTGCATGAAACAATTGCAGGCATCCGGATCGTCAAGGCCTTCGGCATGGAAGCCTATGAGAACAAGCGGTTTGCCGATCGGAACAAGGCCCTTTTCAATTCCCTCATGCGCCAGATTAAAGTCAGTGCGATCGCTCACCCTATCATGGAAACTATCAGCACCTTCGGGATTGCGGTTGTCATTCTCATCGGCGGCTACTGGATCATCGGAGGCAGAATGACGGTCGGGGAATTCTTCTCCTTCATGGCCGCCCTGTATTTTTTATATCGTCCGCTCAAGGATCTGAATGGCGTAAACAATATGGTTCAGGACGGAGTTGCCGCGGCGAAGCGTATTTTTGAGGTGCTTGATACGGTGCCGGAGATCAAAAACCGTCCTGGAGCCGTACAATTACAGCCGGGCTTCAAATCCATAGAATTCCGAGATGTTTCATTTCGATATGAAGACGCTCTGGTTTTGAAGGATATTTCGCTGTCCGTCCGTGCAGGAGAAACGATTGCTATCGTGGGAAAGAGCGGTGGAGGAAAAACTACCCTGGTGAACCTCATCCCCCGTTTCTTTGATGTCTCCGATGGTGCTATTCTCATTGATGGATGCGATATCCGCGACACTACTCAGGAATCCCTCCGGGCTTTGACCGCCATTGTTACACAGCAAACCATTCTGTTCAACGATACGGTCAGGAATAACATCGCTTATGGGAATACGACAAAATCCTTTCAGGATGTCATGAATGCTTCAAAATCAGCCTATGCCGATGATTTTATTGAAAAGCTCCCGCACAAGTATGATACGACCATTGGTGAAGCGGGCGTCAAACTATCTGGTGGCCAGCGGCAGCGGATCGCCATTGCGCGAGCTCTTCTGAAGGACGCCCCTGTGCTCATCCTCGATGAGGCAACGTCATCCCTCGACACACAGTCCGAACGGGAGGTGCAGAACGCTCTCGACAGGCTCATGGTTGGCAGGACAAGTTTTGTCATCGCCCACCGACTCTCGACGATCATGAACGCCGACAGGATCATCGTCCTGAAAGACGGACGGATCGTAGAACAGGGAAGGCATGATGAACTTCTGGCACAAGGAGGAGAATATAGAAACCTCTATGAACAGCAGTTTCGTGACGAAGCACCCGTGAAGGTGTTATGATGTTCAGGGCCCGGATATTCTCCTGGATCGGCTGGGCATTGCTTTCGATCTGGAGCCGGACGGTCCGCATCCGTTTTGAAAACAAGGCGGTCCTTGATGGTCTTTTCGCGGAAGGGGAAAACGCCATTTTCGCTTTCTGGCATGGAAGGCAGCTCCTCCTGTTCCATACCTATCGGCATTCGGGTATCGTTATACCCGCCAGTGAAAGCCGGGACGGTGAAATACAGGCGGGGATATTGCAACGATTCGGTTTTGAGGTCGTTCGCGGTTCAAGCAAACGAAAAGGAGAACGCGCACTCCTTGGACTTGTCGACGCCCTGAGAAAGGGTAAAAGTGTTGCGCTTGCCGTGGACGGTCCGCACGGTCCCCTGCATGAGGTGAAGCAGGGCGTGACCTATCTGGCTGGAAAACTGAAAAAACCGATCGTGCCAGCGGCTACCGGCGCGAAGCGCTACTGGATTCTGGATAAAATCTGGGACAAATATCTGCTTCCTGTTCCTTTCACGGAAGGTGTTATCGTGATTGGCGATCCGATTATTGTTGAGGGGACATCCGAGGAAGAGCTTGAAACCAAACGCAGGGAAGTGGAAGCGGCCTTGAACCGACTTATGACGCGTGCAGACGGGTATTTTAGAAAACAGACTCACTAAATCTGAAAATAGTTTTGCGCCGCAGATGTTTACAGCTCGAGGCAGATAACGCAAGATATTCTCTGTTTTTGTGCTTGCGCTTACCATTTTATTTTTAGGCTAAAATTTAACTTTTTTGAAGTTTGTGTTTCACGCTTTCATCTGGGGGTAGTGTTTGACTGCGGGAAAGATTGCATTTGTCTTTTGGAGCGGGAAGGCGATATATGTACGTCATCTATAATCTATTATTGATCGTGGCAACAATTGTGCTGTCACCGGTTATTCTGTTCAAATTGATTACTGTTCCCAAGTACCGTGGAGGTTTGACGCAAAAATTTGGTCGCCTTCGAAAAAGCGTTATGAGGATCATCAAAGGGTCCCGCCCTATCTGGGTGCACGCCGTATCAGTCGGCGAAGTAATGGCGGCGCACCCTCTTATCCGGGAGCTCAAAAAAAAATATCCAAAACGCAAACTGATCCTTTCAACGGTGACTATTACGGGCCATTATACTGCCCGGCGCCGCGTGCCTGAGGCGGACGCCGTCTTTTATTTCCCCTTCGATTACCCCTGTATCGTGCGGCGCGTTATTCGCGGCATCAATCCCGTGGTTGTGCTGGTCGCAGAAACGGAGCTGTGGCCTAATTTCTTTCGTGAACTCAAGCGTGCGGGGATTCCTTCTGCACTCATCAACGGCAGAATCTCATCAAAGTCTTACGGGAATTACCGCAAATTCAAGACATTTTTTAGCCAGGTCTTTAGCAACGTAACGTTGTTCTGCATGCAATCGGAGGAAGACGCTCTTAGAATCAAGGATATCGGAGCGGATCCTGAAAAGGTTGTAGTTAGCGGGAATCTCAAGTTTGATCAGAAATTTTCCCCCTCCCATTCAAATCCTGTCATCATCCCGACCGGGAAAAGAGTCATTACTGCGGGGAGCACTCACCGCGGAGAAGAGGCGACGCTTCTCAATATCTTTACACGGCTGCGGGAAAAATATCCCATGCTTACGTTGATTGTCGCCCCGCGCCATCCCGAACGCTTCGACGAGGTGGAAGGGATCATCAACAGCGCCGGCTACGAGTGCCAACGCCGTACCAGTATAAAAGGACCTGTCAGGGATGTTCTTCTACTGGATACCATTGGTGAATTAAGAACCTTTTATGCACTTTGTGACATCGCTTTTGTCGGCGGGAGTCTTGTCAAGGTGGGAGGACATAATCTTCTCGAACCGGCGGCGATGAAAAAGCCCGTTATCTTCAGCCGTTTTATGTTCAATTTCAAGGAAATATCGGAGGCGCTCATGTCTTCGGGCGGCGGGATTATGGTCAAAGATAAAAACGAGCTCTATGAACAACTCGACGGCCTGCTTGCCGATCCGGAGCGTGCAAGGAACATTGGCGAGCGGGCATTTCACGTTATAGAAGTCAACTCCGGCGCCGCTAAAAAGACGCTTGACGCCATCGGCAGGTTGATCATTGCTCAGTAAGTCCTCTGTTGAAGATGTGATGTATGGGAGAAAAAAGTCGCTTTTGCTCGGCGCGGTACTGTATCTAATCTCCCTTATCTACCGGGCCGGTGTCGGTCTGCGGAGAACTCTTTACCGTTACGGAATGCTCAAAAGCAGATCGCTGCCATGCAGGGTCATTTCCGTCGGCAATATTACCCTCGGAGGAACTGGCAAGACCCCCCTCGTCATTTCCCTTGCCGGTTTCCTTTTGCAAAAAGAGATGCACCCCGCAGTTGTCAGCCGCGGTTATGGAAGAAAGGATGAATCGCAAACGCTGATCGTTTCGGATGCCCGGGAGGTTCTAACCGACACGGCAACAGGCGGTGACGAGCCAGTCCTTATCGGATACAGGCTTCTTGGCGTCCCCGTTATAGTCGGCGGCAATCGATATGCCGCAGCGCAATACGCCATACAGCGCTTCAACTCTGGCGTGGTGATCCTTGATGACGGTTTTCAGCATCTCGGGCTGAGGCGGAACCTGGATATTGTCCTAGTTGATGCCACCGATCCATTCGGGAATGGGAAAAGCTTTCCCGCGGGAATTCTCAGGGAGCCGATTAATGCGCTTCGTCGCGCACAGGCGGTCATCATTACCAGAAGCAATGCCGTTGCATCGATCGAGGTGCTCAAAGCAAGGATCGGACGAGTAACTTCAGCCAGGATATTCACCTCATTTCACCGTCCGCTGGACTTGACCAATGATGGCACCGGTGAACTCAAACCGCTGTCGGTGCTTCGCGGAACAAAGGTTCTGATGTTTTCGGGCATAGCGCACCCGGAGTCCTTCTCATCATTATTGAAAGCACTTGGCGCTGTCATATCGGGAGAAATCATTTACCCTGATCATTATGAGTTTATGAAGACGGATTTGGCAGCGGTATTTAGAAAGGCGACTGATGACCACGTAAACATGATTGTTACTACGGAAAAAGACGCTGTTCGGCTTCGCACGCTCAAACCGGACGGCATCTGGGCACTCCGTATTGAAATCGTGATCGCAGAACGAGAGGAATGGGAAACGTTTATTCTGGACAATCTATGAACAGAGCGGTATTCCTCGATAGAGATGGCACGGTCAATGTCGAAGTGGGGTACCTCAGCGACCTGAACCAACTCCGGCTGATTCCTGACGCCGGCGCTGCCATCAAACGTCTGAACGAGGAAGGACTCAAGGTCGTTCTGGTCACTAATCAATCGGGGGTGGCACGCGGGTATTTCTCCGAATCCCTTGTCCAAGAAGCCAATGTCCGGCTCAAACAAATGCTTTTGAAGGATGGCGCGAGCGTAGATGGAATCTACTACTGTCCGCACCATCCTACGGCGGGCAATTCCCACTATACGACGGCATGCGATTGTCGTAAGCCCGGTACCGGCATGATCGACCGTGCTGCAATTGACTTACGCATCGATGTGAAAAGATCATTTGTCGTGGGAGACAAGTGGAGTGATGTGGAACTCGGACAACGGGCAGGGGCGAGGTCTATCCTGGTCAAGTCCGGCTTTGCGCAGGAGGACGCAGGAAATGTGCGTCCCAATCATATGAACGATCCTGATTTCATTGCCAACACCCTCACTGAAGCAGTTGAATGGATACTCCTGCAGACGTCGCGGAATGAGCGATGATATTGAAGGCTGATAAAATACTTGTTCTACGCTATCGATTTATCGGCGATACGGTCCTTACCGTGCCGTTCCTCAGAAACCTACGCGAAGCTTTTCCTATGGCCCGCATCGACTTGATGCTCGAACCATTCTCTGGTCAGGTCCTCGAGGGCTGCCCTTACGTTGATCGGATCATCCCGTTTGAAATAAAAACAATCCACCGATACAGCAATAAATCGGAACAAAATAAGCTCGCCAGCTTTATGCAGTGCAGGAGGAAGATAAAGGAAGAGCATTACGACGCTGCTTTTGTTTTGAAGCGGTCCTTGTCAAGCGCTCTGCTTGTCTGGTCATCTGGAATCCCTCGTCGCATCGGGTTCTCCACTGAAGGACGGGGCCTATTTCTTACCGATTCTGTGAAATACAGAAATGACCAGCACGAAGTCAATAACTTTCTCGACTGCCTGCGAAAACTCAATATTCCGGTCCGGAACCAGCTCCTCGAACTCTGGCCATCTCCGGAAGGAGAGGCCAAGGCCCGATCCATTTTTGCAGAAAAAGGCTGGGGGAAATCCGATCTTAAAATCATCATCCACGCAGCAGCAAGTCTTCCTGCTAAACAATGGCCGCTGGACCGGTTTAGTGCGGTGATGCAAGTTCTGCAGAGTAAATATGGGGCACACTTCATATACACCGGCGCAAGTGAGGATGCGGCGCTGTACGCCGAAATCGAAAAAAAGGGTCCTTTTAAAAGTTTAAATCTGTGTGGGATAACCACGTTGCATGAGAATATATCAATTTATCGCGGGTCGGACCTCTTTTTCGGAGTAGATTCCGGACCTATGCACATAGCTGCCGCCGTCGGTGTGCCGACGGTTGCCCTTTTTGGCCCTACTGATGAACGGAAATGGGGGCCTTGGGGAGATGGGCATAGAGTCATCACCAAGAGGTTATCGTGTTATCCCTGCAAAGCGCACAAGTGCACGAACAATGAGTGCATGAAGCGGATAAGTGTGGATGAGGCACTTAGCGTATTGGAACAAAATATTAAGATTCTGTCATTGAGAACTTTAACATATTAACTTGTCACCTATTATCAATATACCACTTCAATGTGAATTCTTCAAAAAACAAGGAATGAAACATGGGAGATAGAAAAGCGAAGATATCGGTCACCATACGTACTTTCAATGAAGAACTGAACATCAGGGAATGCCTTGGGAGTGTTGCCTGGGCCGACGAGATCGTCGTTGTCGACTCGGAAAGCACGGACAATACTGTTTCTCTGGCCCGTGAATTCACGGATAAGGTCACAGTCCAGAAATGGCTCGGCCATATTGGCCAAAGCCAGTTCGCCACGGATCGGACGAAAAACCTCTGGGTGCTACACATAGATGCAGACGAGCGAGTGTCACCGGCTCTTCGTGACGAGATCCTTGCGCTGGATTTGGACAACACCTCTTGTGACGCCTATGAAATGCCGCGCCATCATTTTTTCATGCAGAAGTGGATCAACCATTCAGGGTGGTATCCAGACTACAAGATCCGTTTATTTCGCAGAGACCGGTGCAGGTGGGGAGGCTATGCTCCTCACGATGAGGTTAAGGTCAAGGGCCGTAAGGAAAAGCTACGGAACGAACTCCTCCATTACATATACGCTGACATCGCACACTTTGCAGCAACAAAGAATCATTACTCGTCGCTTACTGCGGCAGACCACTTTAAAAACGGCAGGAGAGCGCATATTATCGATTTTACTTTGCGACCGCTCTATACTTTTCTTTACCGCTATTTTGTCCGCTTAGGAATTGCTGACGGCATAGCCGGATTTACGATATCGGTCATGGAGGCCCATGCTGTATTCATGAAATATATTAAATTATATGAGATTCAATATAAACTCTGGAGATTTCCGAAATAGCATAAAGAAGCAGCTGTAAAGATTACCGTCACCCATATATACTTTCCGCAATCCGTACGGGATTGACCACTATGATATCACGCGAGATCCATCATCAGGGGCTAGAGAGCCAGTTAACTACAGACGGAAGGGCCAATTTTCTCTTTTACCGTCCTGCCACGTTTGTGTTTAAAATCGTCGCGCGCCTCGAATTATCGTGATGGTAAGCCGGGGCTGGTGTTAAACTCGTTCCATCCATATTATGTGTTCGCAAAATACACCAAGGCATGGGTGTATCTTAAATGACGCTAAGGACGCAGGGAATTGGGCGATGAGTAAGCAATCATGCCTATCCTTTCTGCACGAGAATCATGAAAGTCCTGTTCGTGAATAATTTCGGGGGACGAGGCGGTGGCGAGGAGTTTCTTTGCGACCTATTACCGGGGCTTGTTCACAAAGGCGTCCAGGTGGGTCTTGTCTGTCGTCCCAATACGCCGCTTGTCGCCATATTCAAAGACAGCAATATTGCCCTTTATCCCATTCCAAGGTCGGGAACGGACGGTCCGTCGTCTGTCTTTAAAACAGCCAAGGCAATACGAGGGAAGCAATACGATATTGTCGCCATCCAACGCGGCCATGATATAATCCAATCATGGATCGGCGCGTTACTTTCAGGCACAAGACCGGTCCTCACATATACGCCCCAGGTGCCTGAATTTATCCGCTCTCGCCTTCTTCTCAGCCGCATGCGGAAGATTGTCACGATCTCAAGGTACATCAGGGACAAGGTTGTTTCGTATTATCCCTCCATTGCGCCTGATATCAGTATTATCTATTACGGCATAGATACGGGACGGTTCCATACAGGCCCTGAGCGCAAGGACACGATCAGGGACCGATTCGGCCTTTCGCCGCTGACGCGGATAATCGGTACCGTGGGGGATCTCTGGAAAAATCAGATAGAGTTCCTCGATGCTATGCCGCATATCAGAAAAGTGTTTGCCGATGTCAAATTTGCACTGGTTGCCTCTGAAGCGGGAATCGGTCAGATCCAGGATTTTAAAGAACGAGCTGCCCAACTCGGTGTTGCCGATAGCATTCTCTGGGTCGGGAGACTTTCAAAAGATGAGATGCTATCCTTCTATGACGCTATAGACATCGCGGTTAGTACCCATCGAAATGAGGGATTCGGCATCTGGGTACTGGAATCCCTGTCCATGGGAAAGCCGGTGGTAGCCTTCAACGAGGGTGGGATCCGGGATTCACTCGAACACTGTCCCGGCGGCGTACTGGTGAGCGGGGGGGCACCCGAAATGGCCAGGGAAATTATAACAATTTTGTCGAATGAAGAGCTGCGGAATAAAATGTCTGTTGCAGCTAGGCAATGGGTAACCGAGAAATTCAACAGGGAACGGATGGTGGATGATTATTACCGCTTTTTTAAAGAGATCGCTGACTCAAGAAGCTGATTTCACTTGCGAATTTTTTCAAATTATATTGTTTCATAAGTTAAAAGCATGTCTGTTTATCGATTTGTGCATTGACCCTCACTTGAGTTTAGCATGAACATATTGATGATAATCTCCAAGAATGACCGCTACGGCGCCCAAAGAATATTTCTCGATCAGGTGCAGATTCTAAATTCTTTGGGAAACCGCGTTGTTGTCGTGGGACGGGGTTCCCATGGTTATGTCACCGAATCAGTGAGGGCAATGGGCGTCGAGTACGTGGGCATGCCCATGAAGGGGATTCGGGATGTCTATCGTATGATACTGATCGTCCGTCGACAGAGGATCGACGTTATCCATACGACGCTCGACCGGGCTGATTACTTTGGCGTGATTCTCTCCGTGGTTACCCGCAAACCTGTTGTTAGCACAATGATGGTGCCCCGGTACCACCCGGGTTTTAAGTTCGTCGACAAGGTTGTTGTTCTGTCGGAAAAACTGAGGGAACTTCTTCTGAAAAAGGGGATTAAATCGGAAGACATTACCGTGATAAGACCCGGCATTGATGTGGACCGCTTTATCAATCCAGACCTGGCAAAGCGAGAAGCATGGAAGCACAAACTGAAGACGGATCAATATAGCACGATTTTCAGCCATACGGCAAGCATAATTCCAAGAAAAGCTCATCACGTTTCGTTGCAGCTAATTGCTGCCTGCAAGAAAATGGGTGAAATGCCGCTCCTTGTGATCATCGGGGATCCCTTGAAAGGGGAGTATTACGATTCACTGATCAAGCTTATCTCTCAAATGGATCTCCGGGAGAATGTTCATTTTACTGGCTGGACGGCCGACCTTCCGGAAATATTGTCACTCTGCCATATCACGCTTCTTCCCTCAGAGAACGAAGCACTGGGAATCGTTCTCATGGAAGGCATGGCCGCCGGCATGCCGATTGTCGCCCGGGAAGGCGAGGGGGGAGCGGAGTTGATAGCAGAATATGGGACAGGTTTCCTTTACCGCGATCGTGAGGGCATCGACGCGCTCGCAGATAAAATCGTGACATTGCGACGTGATCGCGACCGCTACCAGGCCATTTCCACGGAATGCAAAAAAATAGCCGCAAATTCTTTTGGCATGAAGAACTTTGGTGAAAAACTCATCTATCTTTATCAAGCGATAGGAAGAACATAAAATCTGGATCATGAAGATCGCGATTGTCTATCCTTCTCTCCATGCGGTCGGAGGGGCGGAAAATGTTGTAATATGGCTCGCTGAAAGCCTGGCAAAAAGGGGACATGATATTGTCCTTATGACGAGGGAATTTTCCGAATCCATCTGGGGCAAGAGGGAGGATCGTCCATACACAGTATGCTTGCTTGATTTCAAGAAATACCGATCGACATTGAAAACAAACCGCGCCGCGGGCATGGCGCTGGGAAAGGCACTCGCGTCAAGTGATTTTGATGTTATTAATCCGCACAACTATCCTGCAAGTCTTTGGGTTTATTATGCCCGTCAGCACAAAAATGACTTCCCGGATGTGATCCTGTATTTGCATAATCTGACACGGAATTTTTATGAAAGATTGATTGATACCCATTATCGAAGGCTTCCGGGACTTCGGAACATATGGAACAGATACCGTCCGAAGAAGATGTTTCGTTCCTTCAGGCAAATCCTTTTCGGATACCGGCGTCTCGACAAGGCAGCAGTGGTCTCTTGCAGCAGGGTGCTCGCGAACAGCGCTTATGCCGCTGAAATTGCAAAAAAGATCTATGGTATTGAAATCCAGCCGTGTCCGCTGGGTGTTTCCCCGGAACGGTACGGGGACCAGCGTGAGAACCAGTTCAAGCAGGCACGGAAGGGGATTTCTTCCTTGACGGTAGCAAGAATGGAAGTGCAAAAAAATTATGACACGGTTCTGAAGGCGGTTAGCCTGGTAAAAGAAAAGGATGCACTGCCAGCAGGTTTCCAACATAAAATAGCGGGCGACGGACCTTATCGCAAAAGCTTTCAAAGAAAAGCCCGCAAACTCGGCATTGCTGATGTCGTACAGTTTCTTGGCTCAGTGCCTCATAATGATATCGGGCGATTCTATGCTGATGCCGAATTCATTGTGCATATCCCGCTCGATGAACCGTTCGGTTTGGTACCGCTCGAGGCGGCGTTGCTGAAGAAACCGAGCATTGTTTCCGATCATGGCGGACCTGCGGAAATCGTGATTGACGGGGTTACGGGATACCATGTAGATGCGCTGAATCCCCATGAAGTCGCGAAAAGAATGGATCATCTCTTGAACAATCCGGAAATCGCCCGGATGATGGGTGAAGCAGCATATCATCGGGTAATGGAAAATATGACATGGGATGTCTTTGTCCGTAATTTTGAAGAACATTTGAAACAGATTCAGGGACAAAATCAGGCAAGCTAGGCACCAGTACCACCGACGAGGTAAATTATGCCGGAAGAGAGTTTTGCGGGATCGGTGAAAACAAATTATCGAAATATCGTCCGGCGGATACGAATCGCGAAGCGGGTTATACGTCACTATCGCAAGATAGCCCTTCATCGCCCTGACACCTCCTGGGAATTTTATCAATTTGAACGAAGTGTAAATCCTATGACCTGGGACAGACATGATGAAATTTCTGCTTGGGCACAGTCTTGCTCGCAAAATACCGTTGAGTGGGAACATCGCTCGCTCTACGAAACGTCGAATGATCCGGTGGCCCGACAGGGGTACACTCTGATGCAAGAAGTAAAACGGAAATATAAGGGACGATTCAGCAATCAGGAACAGATAAAAATTCTGATGCACGTGCCGTCCTGGAGATACTCTCCTGGGGGATATTCTGTTCACACAAATATTGTGCAGGCACTTGACTTTATCGGTATTCCCGTTCGGGTACTTGGTTGGGACCAGCCAATTGAATCGGCACTAGAGTCATTCAAACCTACAGTCTTCCTTACCAGCGATCATGACTCATATTTAAAGAGAATAAACTGGGATTCCCTAGCCACGTATAGAAAAAAGAATTTAGTCAGGCTCGGTTTAACCGCTTCCCTTGAGGAATACGGCAACACCCCTTTGCCATTGCGGTTGGAATGGGCGAAAAAATATTGCGTTGATTTCTATTATAGTTTTCGGGCGCCGGAATATATCAGGCAGAGGAAGGAATACAACCTCTTTCTTGAAAATGGATATCGGATTTACAGCATAGAATTCGGAGCAAATCCGCTTGCATATTACCCGGTTCCGGGATTTAAAAGAGACATAGATTATGTATTCCTGGCCTCTAGCAACCCGGATAAATGGCCGCGATACAGGACTTATTTGTCCTCCATTTTCAATCGTTATCCTGGGTTCATTGATGGCCCGGGATGGTCTTTCATAAATAATTTCACATTTAATCCCATCAGAGATCGTTATATCTATTCCAGGGCGAAGGTAGGAGTAAATTTACACATTGAAAACCAAATCGATCATGCATGTGAATTAAACGAAAGGACGTATATGTTGGCAGCGTGCGGCATTCCCCAGTTGGTTGATAACCCTATGCTTTTGACTTCCAGGTTTACTCCTGGTTGTTTCTTTACGGCCGGTAGCCCGAGGGAATATGAATCCCTGTTTGAAGAAATAATCAGCAATCCGGGAATGGCGGCAACCAGGGCATTACAAGCCCAGCGGGAAGTATTTGAGAAACATACCATCTTGCACCGTGCAGAACGATTTGTTCTTGACCTAGTGGACGACAAGGGGAATCAGAATTAACATGGCATTTTTGCTCAATACAAACATCGATACAGCGATCAATAAAAACTAAGAGGAAATATCGCATGGTTTGGTCCTGCGGTAAATTATCTCTTCGATCGAAATAAAGGCTGCGTTGTAGGAGAAATGAACCTTCGGATGGAAGGTGCGGCACCGTAACAAAAAATGAAGAAAACCAACAACCTTGCTTATGTGCCGAATGATAAAATAAATCGTGAATAGGAAAACAAGTTTATGAAATGGTGCATAAAGTTCCGAGAGACAGAAAGACGCTTTTTTAGATCTACTTAAAGTATGACTGTATAGCACTCTCGGAGCGACATGGCTGCTTTATTCAGAAAATATATTATTTGGACATTCACCGAATCCTGTTGCCCTTCTGGCTATTTTTATTACATAACGTATGGAAGGCACATATCAATATCATTCAAACTCCTCTAATATGTATTGTATAACATGAGAATTACCGAAAAGTTGTGCGACGACCATGAAAATGGTAATTATATAACACTGGATGTTAATGCTGAAAAATAAAATCAAAAAACTAGTAAGGTATAAAAAATACTGCGAGGATTTTCTGAAGTTCAGAAAATTTGCGTTGCTCAAGGAGCAACGATTCCCTCTGCGCTGGAGCGACCGTTATCCGTGCCTAAACGATAAGACGTCAACGACGGATTTTGACCGGCATTATATCTATCATCCTGCATGGGCCGCACGAGTTCTTGCGCAGACTCGTCCGGAATATCATGTGGATATATCATCGTCGCTTTATTTCTGTTCTATTGTTTCGGCCTTCATTCCGGTCAGATTTTATGATTATCGGCCGGCGGATTTGAGGCTTTCCAATCTTACGGCTGAACCGATTGATCTGCTTGCCTTGCCGTTCGCAACAGGCAGCATTCAGTCGCTTTCATGCATGCATGTGGTGGAGCATATCGGTTTAGGTCGTTACGGAGACCCTCTGGATTCCGATGGCGATCTGAATGCAATTTCAGAACTAAAAAGAGTCTTGGCGCCGGGCGGTTCCTTGTTGTTTGTGGTGCCGATTGGCAAACCAAAGATACTGTTTAACGCTCATCGCATCTATGCTTTCGACCAGATCTCAAAATACTTCAGTGACTTCGAAATGAAGGCATTTGCCCTGATACTTGACAACCCTGTCGAAGGCGGCTTCATCGAGCAAGCAACAAAGGAATTGGCGGATTCACAGCATTATGGTTGCGGATGTTTCTGGTTTAAAAAGGTTTGACATGGAGTATTTTATTGATAAAAATTAGATTGCCTTTCCTTTGCATGAAGAGAAGCCGCCACGATTCCATTGCGACTGCAAATGTCGTAACCGAGGCTCTGGTTAAGCTTCATACGTCTCCGCGTACGAGCGCCGGCAATTACCCGGCCGAATGCATCATATTCTCAATGGACAGGGCTCTCCAGCTTCATGCCTTGCTCTCTTCCTACTTCGAGAAAGTTCAGGGCCCGCTGCCAGTACATGTTTTGTATCGAACGTCCACTCGCGCTCACCAGAAGGCATATGAAGAAGTCTTTTCAATTTTTCAAGGACGTCGGCTAACGGCAGTTGTTCAGGAAAGCAGGGAATCCTTTAAAAGACAACTCATTCATATTCTGGGCTCCCTCGAATCGTCTAAAGTCGTCTTTTTAGTTGATGATATTATTTTTATAGAAAACGTCAATATGGAAGATTTTATAAATTTCGATACAAGAACGACAATTCCGTCTCTTCGCATGGGGGCCAATCTCGAGAGGGCTTACACGGTTCAGCAAAACCAGATGCTTCCGCCTTTCACACCGCAAGCAATAAAAGACGAGGACAAGCTTTGCTGGGTTTGGGCGGATGGGGTGTATGATTGGGGCTATCCTCTGTCAGTTGATGGGCATCTGTTCTCGGCACGAGAAATTGGCATACTGGCGAATTATACGAACTTCAATTCTCCTAACACCTTTGAATCGAATCTTCAGGCATGGGTAAAATATTTCAAACATCGCAACGGCATATGCTACAAAAAATCGAGGATCGTGAACATTCCGGCAAACAGGGTACAAAGCGATATAAACAATATACACGGATCTGTGCATCAGGATTATTTGCTGGAACAGTGGATGCTCGGGAAACAGATGGATTATCGCTCGCTTTACGGAATGGCGAACATCAGTGCACATCAGGAAGTAGAATTTCACCTGATACAGCGGTGACAATAAGTCGAGGGCCGAGGATGGACGAAAAAAGGTGTATGAGGTTTGCTAAAGAATGAATACGAAACCGCTGGTCTCCATCTGTATACCCGTTTACAACAGCGCTTTCTATTTGAGGTCGTGTCTGGACAGTATCGCGTCTCAGACCTATAGTCCACGGGAAGTTATTATTGCCGACGACGGATCGTCTGATGGCTCTATTGATATAGCAGCTGAATATGTTCAAAATTATGGGTTTAAGCTCCATCGGAATGGGACGAATCTCGGAGCGGCAAAAACTTCAAGTAAACTCATCGAAATGGCAGCAGGCGAGTATATCGCTCTTTATCATTCCGATGATGTGTATGAAAGCACGATTGTTGAAGAATCAGCGGCGGTCCTAAGCAATGACGCAACAATCGGTCTCGTTGGAACGATGGCAAGTATCATTGATGAGCATGGGAATCGTCTGTCGGAATTTAAACTCCATGATGCAATTAAATCATTAAACAAAAAAACATACAGTTTTGATGAAACCATGCTGGGAATGTTAAAAAACGCGGGACACGATATTTTTCTGGTGACACCCTCGATCATGGCGAGAAAAAATGTGTACAGGGAAGTGGGTGGTTTTGATACGCGAAAATACAGGTCGGCTTACGATTATGAAATGTGGCTGCGTATGGCAACAAAGCACCGGGTGGCAATACTGGATAAAAGGTTAATGCACTATCGAATTCACAAGAATCAGATCAGTGAATCACAAATCAGAAAGAATCTGGAAGTCCAAGATATCCTGTGGGTAATCAGGGATTATCGGCAATTGATTTCGAGCAGAAGACTTAAAAAATATTGCGATCGCATGCTCGATAAGTGGCTGTTTAGAACGGCAAAGAAGCAGAATTACAACGGAATGTTCTTGAAAAGCAGCGAAACGCTGAATCTCGTCGAGTCACCCAAATATGCAATTTTGAAAAGTGTCGTCAGATTGTTTAATACGATGAAAATTACCATGAAAAAGACGAAATCTGCGTACCATGATTAGAAACATACCCCTGACAAAACGCATGAATTGATGAACAAACCTCACACGAGCAGGAAAACATATATTCAACGCAGGAAAATCATGCTCTCGAAGGTCATTGGTCATTCGCCGAGGGGCATGTGATGAATAATATCGGCGTTCGTTTTCTTCGCCGTTGCTGCATTGCCTTTCTTCCCAGTAAAAATCCCGATTAGCTCATAGTAAGGCTTATTTGACTCTTTTTGCAATACGGAGGCAGTTCGGATTGCCATTTCGCCTATTCCAGATATCAAGATCTTTTGCAGGGAGATAAATCATCTATCCTCCTTATAACAATGCGTGCTTTGTCATATTGATTTATTTTTCACATAAAGTGATAAGCTACTTCGTGCAAGAAATTTATTGCACGAAAAATACGAACAACGGGCAAAATAATGCAAGATATCAAACAGTAGCGGGGTTCAGAAAGTAAGAAGCTTTGCCTTGACCATGCGTATAATTTTATGGTATCTTATTTCTTTCATATAATCTGGGAAGGAGCCCCCAATATCACCAATCAACCCATCCAGTTCAAAATCGCCAAGAAGGTCACTAATGAAGATATCCCTTTCAGGACGCCGATTGAAGGAGGAGACCTTCCTCTCTTGGTTGCCGACAGCTCCAAATAGAAATGGAAGCTAAATTATATAAGCTGAACCGCATCAGACTGAGAAAGGACTCACGAATACCGGTCGCAAAACAAAAGAATAGTTGCATAGTTACTCATCCCTCGACATTCGCCATACGGAGGAATTATTTTGAAACGAGCACTCATTACCGGCATCACAGGACAGGATGGATCTTACCTTGCAGAACTTCTGTTGTCAAAAGGATACGAGGTTCATGGGCTTATTCGCCGTGCAAGCACCTTTAACACTGGAAGAATCGATCATATTTATGCGGACCCCCACCTCAGCGGAACGAGACTTTTTTTGCATTACGGAGATCTGTCGGATGGCGGCCAGTTGACTCATATCATCTATAACATCAAACCTGATGAAGTCTATAATCTTGCGGCCCAAAGCCACGTGCGGGTGAGCTTCGATATGCCTGAATACACCGGCGACATTGTGGGCCTCGGCACCACACGTCTTCTCGAGAGCGTCCTGAGGAGCGGTATTACGACGAAATACTACCAGGCATCATCCTCCGAGATGTTCGGTGCAGCGAAACCGCCACAAAATGAGAATACTATATTTTATCCTCGGAGTCCCTACGCAGCGGCAAAAGTATACGCCTACTGGATTACCATAAACTACCGTGAAGGCCACAATCTGTTCGCCTGTAACGGGATTCTTTTCAATCACGAGTCTCCGCGTCGCGGTGAAACATTTGTAACCAGAAAGATCACGCGGGCAGTGGCTGCCATTCTGGCAGGGAAACAGGATAAGCTCTATCTTGGCAATCTCGATGCAAAAAGGGACTGGGGTTTTGCTCCGGAATATGTCGAATGCCAATGGTTGATGTTGCAACAGGACCGCGCTGAAGACTATGTTATCGGCACCGGAGAGAGCCACTCGGTGCGGGAGTTCGTTGAACTTGCCTTCAATTACGTCGGTGTCGAAATAGAATGGAGAGGAAAGGGAATCGGAGAAAAAGGAGTCGTCCGTTCGCAGAGGCCATCCTTGGCATCTGCGGTGAAGACAGGAGATACTCTAATTGAAATCGATTCTCGGTATTTTCGGCCCACAGAAGTTGATTTCCTTCTTGCAGATGCATCCAAAGCGAGGAAGAATCTGGGCTGGGCACCTAAAATCGCCTTTAATGAGCTAGTTAAAATCATGGTTGACGGAGACATGGAGATGTACAATCTAACATCTCCTGGCGAAGGGAGGGGAATTTTATCAAGCAAGGACATTCACTGGACGAACAACAAACAAATGTGCGCTCTTAAATGATTAGCACTCTGATGACGACTAATGCAGTTATAACATGATGGAAGGTTTAATACCATCGCGGGAAGGTCTTCTTATGAACAAAACATATGATGGCGCTTTCGCTGTGATCATGGCCGGGGGATCGGGAACGCGTTTCTGGCCGTTGTCCAGGGAAAAAATGCCGAAACAGCTGTTGAAAATAGGTGGGGAGGAAACGCTCATACAAGAAACAGTGAGCCGGATCCTGCCGATTACTCGGAGAGAAAATGTATTCGTTGTAACCAACCATTCACTTGTTGATGAAATCATTACCCAGCTTGCATCGAAATTCGGGATGCCGTGGGAAGATAACATCGTACTTGAGCCTGAAGCGAAAAACACCGCACCGGCGCTCGGACTCGCAGCCCTCCACCTTGAACGACTGGACAAAGAAAGCATAATGTTCGTTCTGGCTGCCGATCACTCGATACGCAAAGACGAAGAGTTTCGCGCGGTACTCGCGAAGGCAGCTGATGCAGCTCGGCTTGGGTATCTCGTTACGCTCGGCATCAAACCGTCCCGGCCTGAAACTGGTTATGGATATATCAAGGCAGGTCCTCCATGCTGCGAAAAGGGAATGCAAGAGATAATGAAAGTAGAAGCCTTTGTCGAAAAACCGGAGATCGAGACAGCCAGGGGATACTTGAAGGAAGGCGGCTATTATTGGAACAGCGGGATATTTATCTGGGAAACAAAGACCCTGCTCCAGGAAATCGAAAGGCATGCTCCTGCGCTTCATGCTGGCTTGCTAGAGATCCGGGAAAATATCGGTTCTAAAAAAGAAGCTGAAGTGATCAAGCGTGTTTTCAAAAAATTAGGATCTGTTTCCATCGATTATGCCGTCATGGAAAAAACAGATAAGGCCACCGTTATTCCTGCTGATATCGGGTGGTCAGATGTCGGAAGTTGGTCCGCGCTCGATGACGTTTCCGAGCACGACGCATCGGGGAACGTTATCGTTGGTAACGTTATAGACCTGGAAAGCAGCGGCTCCATTATTTACGCGGAAAAACGGCTGGTCGCAACCATAGGACTTAAGGACACTGTTGTTGTTGATACACCGGACGCGACGCTCGTCTGTCGGAAAGACAGGACCCAGGACGTAAAAAAAATTGTTGAAGAACTCAAAAAACGCAAGTCAGGGGAACACTTGATCCACCGCACGGTCAACCGTCCATGGGGGTCTTACACCATATTAGAGGAAGGTGATCGCTACAAAATCAAGCGGCTTGCCATTCATCCAGGAGCAAAACTATCGCACCAGCTGCATCATCACCGAAGCGAACACTGGGTTGTCGTTGCTGGGACTGCACGGGTTACGAACGGAGACGGGGTATACGATGTGCACGCCAATGAAAGCACCTATATCCCCATTTCGACAAAACACCGTCTTGAAAACCCCGGCAGGATTCCCCTGCAGATCATTGAAGTACAAAATGGCGAGTATCTGGAAGAGGATGATATCGTGCGTTTCGACGATGACTACAACCGTCATGCAAAAGATCGCCCTTTTTTGCCGGCACTTGCAGACAATAAATAAACATTCCCACGGGGAGTTTCACCATTGACTATGATAAATCCCGATATTTTTAGAGAATACGATATTCGCGGCATCGCAGAGCGCGATCTGACGTCGCCCGTAGTAGAGGCGTTAGGACATGCTTTTGCTAAATATGTGAAATCCAGGGGCATCAATACTGTTACCGTTGGCTATGACGCTCGTGAGAGTTCCGAACGAATCTGCAAAGATATCGTACAGGGACTCACCGCGGAAGGAGTAAATGCTAAAATCCTCGGTCTTTGCCCGACGCCAGTACTGTATTTTTCACTTTTTCATCTAAATCCTGGAGCCGGCGTGATGATCACGGGAAGTCACAATCCCGCCGAGTTCAACGGCTTCAAGCTCTGCATCGGCAAAGATACGATTTACGGTGATGACATTCAAAAACTGAAAGAAATGATGACCACCGGATCGCCTGGTGATGGGAAGGGCATGATATCACAAAACCCCATCCTTCCCGATTATCTAAGTTGCCTCCAAAAGAAATTCACCACGGGGAGCAACATCCCCGTAAGAGTCGTTCTCGACGCCGGAAATGGCACTGCTGGCCTTGCTGCCCCTGAAATTATTCGGGCAATGGGTTGTGACGTTATAGAACTTTATTCCGAACCTGACGGCAAGTTTCCCAACCACCATCCAGATCCCACCATTCCCGGGAATCTTTCCGCCCTGATCGAGACCGTTCGCAGCAGAAAAGCAGATGTAGGCATAGCTTTTGACGGAGATGCAGACAGGATTGGTGTTGTCGATGAGCACGGATCGATTCTCTGGGGTGATCAGCTCATGGTGATATTCTCCCGCGATATTCTCAAAAATCAGCCGGGGGCGATTTTCGTATCAGAGGTCAAATGCTCTCAAACCATGTACGATGACATCCGCAGTCACGGAGGCAACGTGGTCATGTGGAAAACGGGCCACTCCCTGATCAAGGCGAAAATGAAGGAACTCGGCGCTGCTATGGCGGGAGAGATGAGCGGCCACCTCTTCTTCGCTGACCGCTACTTCGGCTATGATGACGCCATCTATGCCGCATGCCGGCTTGTAGAAATACTCATAAAGATGAAGTTGAACAACGGTGGGGAGGCACATCTGAGCACGCTGCTCTCTGATCTTCCAAAAACATTCAATACCCCCGAGATCCGTATTGATTGTCCTGATGCAATCAAGTTTAAAGTTGTCGAGAAAGCAAAAGAGATTTTTACAACAGGCAATGACCTGCCCGTACGTCCCAAGGAAGTCATCACCGTCGACGGCGTACGGGCGATATTCAACAGCGGGTGGGGGCTAATTCGTGCGTCTAACACCCAGCCTGTTCTCGTCATGCGTTTCGAAGCAAAAGATGCGGGCTCGCTTGCGAAAATCCGGGACATGATGGAACAAATAGTAAAATCGGTAATTGCCGGCCTGATATAATTGCTTATGACTGAGAGGACGTGCATATGGATTCAAACGGGCCCGGTGGCTTCACGCTCACCATTGTGATCCCCTGCTATAACGAAAAAAAAACAATAGAACAAATAATAAACGCCGTAAGCCTCTCCCCAGTTGAACGAAAAGAAATTATCGTAGTGGACGATTGTTCAACAGACGGAACAGTGGATATTCTGAAACAGAAAATATCGCCCCTCGTTTCTAAGGTGATTTACCATACTCACAATCGGGGAAAGGGGGCCGCGCTCAGGACCGGTATTGAGGCAGCAACTGGTGATTTCGTAATTATTCAGGACGCCGACCTCGAATACGATCCCCAGGAGTTTTCGTTGTTGCTGGAGCCGCTGTTACAGGGCAAGGCGGATGTGGTGTACGGTTCTCGTTTCATGGGCGGAAGACCGCATCGCGTCGTTTATTACTGGCATTCACTGGGGAACTGGGTTCTTACGATCCTATCAAACATGCTTACTAATATCAACCTGACCGACATGGAAACCTGTTACAAGGTTTTCCGCCGCGAAATAATCCAATCGATTAAAATTGAAGAGGACCGTTTCGGATTTGAACCCGAGATAACGGCAAAAGTTGCAAAAAAACACTGCCGTATTTTTGAAGTTGGTATATCTTACTATGGAAGAACCTACTCCGAAGGTAAAAAAATCGGATGGCTGGACGGCTTCAGGGCGATCTACTGCATTCTCAAATACAATCTGTTGCGATAACAGTTTGACATAGCGGCTGGTGTTTTGTTGACAACCTGTGGTATATAGTATAGAATTTTTCTAATTGGACGCGGTAAATCGTCATTAAAGGATTTTCCGTTGGGCCGATACTTTATCAGAATACACAATGCAAAACCCCTTGACGATTTCTCCCCTTAATTTATATCTGACTAAGGAGAAAAAATGATCCTTCACAAAAAGCAAATCGGATATCGCTCCTATGCATGGCATGAAGACAATTTCCAACGTGTCTCCCTTCCGCTGGGACATTAAAGGCACACATTGCGCTAGGCGTTTACGATGACGGAAAAGGTGTTTGAGTGGGTCTAGGGCTGGCATGACAGCAGTTATTACGAAGAAAGTTTGTTGGGCGGTCTTAGATGTGGGTGCCCGAGTTTAAAGCGGCGACTCCTAAAATGACAAAGCGAAAGATTTCCAAACGGTAAAATGCGAAAAGAAATCGAACTGCAGGAGCGACCCTACAATTGGATTCCGCCTCGTGCTCTCGGCACGGGAGCCTACTCCATAGTCTCGCGCGTCACGAGGAATGATTAATGTTCTGTCCCCATTGTGGAAAAGAAGTAGCTGACGACCAGACATACTGCCAACACTGCGGTACTCTACTTGCCGAACCGGCAACTCCCGTTTCCGCCGTAAGAAAGAGAACTGCCTGGGAGGATCGTGATAATTCCGGTTTTCTGACAGGAATACTCAGGACCTTAAAAGAAACACTTTTTGCTCCTTCCCGATTTTTCAAACAGATGGCAGTTACCGGCGGCCTGACTGATCCGCTGCTGTATGCCATGATTGTTGGAACGATGGGCATCACATTTTATTATTTATGGGATATTTTTCTTCATGCTTCCCTGCGAAGTTTCATGACCTCCGATCTTCTGACGGCTGCGGATCGGAACCCTATCAGCAAAATGGGCACGGCGACCGTGGCTGTCTTGACGCCTTTTGTGCTCATCTTCTGGATGTTTATTGTGTCGGGATTGCTGCATCTGTTTCTGCTTATAGTCCGAGGAGCGCGATCTGGCTTCGAAGCAACCTTCCGTGTCGTCAGCTACAGCATCTCACCATTCGTGTTTCTGATTATCCCTTTTTGCGGAATGTTGGTTACCTCTTTATGGATGATGATTCTTGTCATCACAGGCCTGAAAGAGGCCCACGAAATATCGCGCGGAAAAGCGACCTTTGCCGTTCTCTTTCCCTTTTTCTTCTGCTTCGGATTTTTTATCTTGGCTATTGCTTTATTTATGAGCGCCATAGCCGCATCTTTTGGCTGGATAATTAATATGTCCCATTGAGGGACAACACTTGCAATACACGGCAAAATTTAATATCGGAAAGCCAGCCAGAGAAAATACTATCTTATCAAAAGCGAAGTAGAAGACCACGGGCGCCATTCGTAACGACTTCCAAAGATAACCGGATGCTTAATATATGCCTGAACGCCAGCCGCAATCTTTATAATGCTTACTGGAGATGCCTTATCCCCCATTTCTGCAACGCCTAGATCCAAAATATGGCAGGCAGCCCGTAAAATGCATACCGTCCACAAGATAGATAATTGCATCACCATGAAAGAATCAATTCCAGCAAAGATAGCGTTTCGGCATTACTTTTAGCGGACTTTCATGGGGAAACAAACCTGTTCTTGAGATCACCTTGAAAAGTAGAGGCAAACAAAGGACTCAAACGCAGTATTTTTTAGCAATGCGCGTGTTAGAAGTGAAGGAGGATTCGATGAGACAGAAAGGTATATTTGCGTTGACAACGACTGCAGTTCTGCTGGTTGTTTCTCTGTCCACATGTTTAATGGGATGCCGAGGGCATGGGGCAAACGGCGTGGGAGTATCACCTTTCCCAACAGTGCTGAATTCGTTGACATTTCCGACCGGTGCTAATCCGGAGGTCATTGCTATAGACACCTCGGGGAATGCATGGGTAACAAATTTCAGCAGTAACACCGTATCGGTATTAAGTTTATCTACCGGTACAGTGCTTAATACATACCCAACCGGCACGAATCCATCCGGCATTGCCATCGACTCGTCGGGCAATGTATGGGTAACAAATTATGGTAGCAACAATGTTACAGTGTTAAGTTCCATCACCGGATCGCTGCTTTACACCTACCCGACCGGCACCGGGCCGCGGGGCATTCAAATTGACTCATCAGAGAATGTGTGGGTGGCAAACTACGGTGGTGGCAGCAATCCTCTTGGCAACACAGTTACACTGTTAAACTCCAGCGGAACACTGCTCGGCTCATTTCCGACCGGCACTGGGCCTTGGAACATTACCATAGACTCCTCGGGCAACGCATGGGTAACAAATTTAGGAGACAGCATTGCGCCTGGCAACTCGGTTACAGAATTAAGCTCTAGTGGGGAAGTTCTCGGCACTTTCACGGTTGGTTCGGAACCAGGAAGTATTCAAGCAGACCCATCGGGTAATCTATGGGTGACAAACAGCGGCGATAGCACGGTTACAGAATTAAGCTCTGTTGGGACAACCATCAACACCTTCACGGTTGGCAGTAGTCCATTTGGCGAAGCAATAGATAAAGACGGCTTTGTATGGCTAACAAGTTTAGATTTAATAGAAAACAATAATACGACCAGCGTTCCTGGTGACACCATTTTAGTATTAAGTCCCAGTGGGGTGCCAATTAATAGCTTTAGTGTTGGAATTTATCCGAATGACATCGAAATAGACAACGCAGGTAACGTCTGGGTAGCAAATTATGGTTCTAACACCGTTACTGTTTTGAAGGATGGATCAACAACACCGGGATTTCATCCATATCAGGGTCCCGTTTGGCCGTAATGATGTTATTACAGTTTTAGGATTATTTGCCCCAGAAGCTCAAAGGCTTCCGGGATATTAGTGTTACTCTTGTGAGACTTAAACGAAGTTTGTGTCGTAGCTCCTTATCAATTCTCGAAATAGCCAAGTGTCCGACTCTTGAGAACTGTTAGGTTGCAGTAGGCGTACGGTGAATAACCAATCGATACTTTGTTTTATTCTTCTTTACCTTGAAACTCTGTCTCTTCAGAGCGGGGATATAATGCTCTGGTTTGTTATCGACCGCTATAATTAATTTTTCAGAGAGGTTAATATTTGCTCATTTATTATTAAAACATCATAATGATAGTGGCTTCACCAGCTGCGCACTATATCACCGCAATGAAAAGAGACGGTCTTACGTTGCAAACGATAATATTATTTACATTTTCAAACCATTATGTTAAAATAACTATCTTTTTAAAATAGGCATGAATATCCTTTATATTTTCAGTCGTTAGGGGGCTAACCGTGAGCCAGGTAGTGATCGGCGTCGACCTCGGCGGTACCAACATGAGGACCGCGCTCCTGAGCTCGGATGGCGTGATCCTGGACAGGCATAAAGTGGCAACGCACGCTGTTGCGGGGTGGAAAGAGGTCGTCGCTCAACTCGTTAATAACATTGTTCAACATCAAAAAATAGCGATTGGGAAGGGCCTGACCGTTGTGGCGGCCGGTATCGGTGCGCCTGGTGTCATACAGATGGACAGAGGGATCGTGGTCAAATCTCCCAATTTCCCGGACTGGAACAATCTTCCGCTGAAAGAAGAACTTGAAAAAGCGCTCCATATGGCTGTCTTTGTCGAAAACGACGCCAATGCCGCCGCACTCGGAGAACAGTGGCTCGGTGCCGGCCGCGGCATAAATAGCATGATCCTGCTGACGCTCGGTACGGGCGTTGGCGGAGGCATCGTTCTGAACAACCAGATATGGCAGGGTGCCGACGGGATGGCTGGCGAAATCGGCCACATGACGTTGATTCCCGATGGAAGATTATGCGGCTGCGGTAACAACGGTTGTCTTGAAATGTATGCCTCGGCGCGTGGCATTGTGCAGAGTTATCGGGACGAAATCAAATCCGCTGCAATCGCCTCGTCTGGGGAGTTATCTTCTGAGCAAATCTACCAAGCAGCGCGTGACGGCGAAACGGTCGCATGTAAAGTGATGAAGGAGATGGGACGCATGCTGGGCATCGGCATAGCGAACCTGATCAATATTTTTAATCCGCAGATGATCGTACTGGGCGGAGGAGTTAAGGATGCCTGGAAGCTTTTCATCGACGCAACTCAGGAAGAAGTTATGAGGCGGGCATTCAAGATCCCTGCCGAACGTACAAAGATTGTTCCATCCCTGCTTGGAGACGATGCCGGGATGGTCGGTGCCGCCGCGGTTGCATTGCAAAAAATAATCGCATAAGTGGCCGTTGAACAGGGTCCCGGAAATATTCAAAAATACTCGTCTCAATGACCCGAACGGAACGACTGGCAATAATCGAACATGGTTGTTCATGATAGGGCTTCAATATATTATGGCCAGTACGAATATTAGAAATTTCTGTATCATAGCGCATATTGACCACGGCAAATCAACTCTTGCGGACAGGATTCTTGAGTATACCGGGGCGCTTTCGGATCGGGAAATGGCGGCGGCAGGCAGCGACCAGGTGCTTGATGACATGGACCTCGAACGCGAGCGCGGTATCACCATTAAGGCACACGCGGTACATCTCCGGTATAAGGCCGCTAACGGCGAGGATTACATCCTGAATCTGATCGACACTCCCGGGCACGTGGATTTTACCTATGAGGTTTCCCGCAGCATGGCCGCCTGTGAGGGTGCGCTTCTCGTGGTGGATGCTTCTCAGGGCGTAGAAGCGCAGACTCTCGCCAATGCTTATCTTGCCATCGACCATAATCTTGAGATGATCCCGGTAATCAATAAAATCGACCTGCCCAGCGCAAATATCGATGAGGCAAAACGCCAGATAGAAGATATCGTCGGGCTTGACGCATCGGGCGCCATTCCGGCAAGCGCCAAGATGGGGATCGGTACAAAAGAAATCCTCGAAGCCGTGGTAAAGCACATACGAGCGCCAGCGGGGAATTCAGACGCCCCGCTTAGGGCACTCCTATTCGATTCCTGGTACGATATCTACCAGGGAGTTGTAATCCTGGTTCGCGTGGTCGATGGGACCGTGAAACCTAGGATGAAAATCAGGCTTTATTCGAATGCTGTTGAGTACGAAGTTCAGTCTGTCGGGGTCTTCACGCCCAAGATGCAACTGACAACGGAACTTTCCCAAGGCGATGTAGGATGCATTGTCGCCGGCATCAAGCGGGTTTCGGACGCCAAGATCGGCGATACGGTCATGGACGCCAACCGGCTAGCCGACGCACCGCTTCCGGGTTATAAAGACGTGAAGCCTATGGTCTTTGCCGGCATTTATCCTGTGGACAGCGACGACTATGCCGATCTGCGCGACGCACTTGAGAAATTGAGGTTGAATGATTCCTCGTTTAGCTATGAACCGGAAACATCGCTGGCCCTCGGCTTCGGTTTCCGATGCGGTTTTCTCGGCCTCTTGCACATGGACATCGTCAAGGAGCGGCTTGAGCGCGAATTCAAACTCGATCTCATTCCTACGGCACCGACGGTTGTTTACCGCGTAACAAAGAACAACGGCGATATCATGATGGTGGACAACCCCGCCAAGTTACCGGCCCTTCAGGACATTCAACACATCGAGGAACCCATGATTATAGCGTCGATCATCACGCCAGAGCAATATGTGGGCGCTCTTATCGCGCTGTGTCAAGAACGCCGAGGCACACAAAGAGAGATTACCTATATCACGAAGGATCGCGTGCTCATTAGCTATGACCTACCGCTGAACGAAATCGTGATGGATTTCTACGACAGGCTGAAGTCGCTGACCAAGGGCTATGCGTCGCTTGACTATGATCTCTCGGGTTACGTGGAGTCCGACCTCGTAAAGCTCGACATGTTGTTGAACGGAGAACCGGTAGACGCGCTTTCTCTCATTACCCATCGCGATAAATCTGCAATGCGCGGCAGGCAACTTGCTGAAAAACTCAAGGAAGTGATCCCACGTCAAATGTATGAAGTGATCATTCAGGCGGCGATTGGCGCCAAGATCATCGCCCGCGAAACGGTCAGGCCTCTCCGCAAGGATGTAACGGCCAAGTGCTACGGCGGAGACATAACACGAAAACGAAAACTGCTGGAAAAACAGAAAGAAGGCAAAAAACGCATGAAACAGGTAGGAAGCGTAGAACTCCCACAGGAAGCCTTCCTCGCCGTCCTCAAAGTAGGGGAATGACGTACGTGTAAATTCGAAGAAAACGTTATGCCGGTTTTTTGATCGAAGGCGTAAATGCGCTGACACAGATTTTCCATGTTCGTTTTAAGAAGGCATGCTGCATTCTGCGGACTACGGCTAGAAACAAGGGTAACGGAGGAATAATGTCAACGCTTCAGACGGAAATGCATAAAAAAAAGTCAGTTTACAAGGAATGGATTGAGCCTTTTCTCATCGCGGCTGTTGTTGCCCTTTTTATCAGGCAATTCGTCGTGGAAGCGTTCAAAATCCCTTCGGGATCGATGATCCCTACGCTGCTGGTCGGCGATCATTTACTAGTAAATAAATTCATCTACGGGCCTCGGATTCCCTTTTCCGACACCAGACTTTTTACTTGGGAACAGCCGAAGCGGGGAGATATTATCGTCTTTAAGTATCCCGAGAACGAATCAAAGGATTTTATCAAGCGTGTAATCGGACTGCCAGGCGATAAGATAGAAATCAAGGACGGCGTGCTTTTTATCAACGACCAGATGGTGAAGGTCAAGGACCTGAGCCCTTACAATGACAAGGAAGGCGATCAGGAAACGAATACATCCTATTACCAAAAGCCAGAACTGCTCCAGGAACAACTGGGCGCTGTCAGTCATCAAATTCTGTACCTTCACGACCAGTCTGGATATAATTTTGGTCCAATCCTGGTGCCTAAGGATTCCTATTTCGTGATGGGCGACAACAGAGATAACAGTATGGACAGCCGGGTCTGGGGTTTTGTCAGTGAGAACAAAATCCTTGGGAAGGCACTGATCATTTACTGGTCTTGGGACGGGAATGACCACTGGGTGCGCTGGGATCGAATCGGGTCTCTCATTAAATAGATGAGCGGAGAGTTGAATGATAATTCTTCGGAGCGAAAAAGGGCTGGGCACAATCAAGCTATGGATCTGGCTGCTGATCCTCTCACTTGTTGCTTACATGGGCTTCAAACTGCTGCCCATGTACATCGATTTTGAGCGCATGAAGGATGAAATGGATGTAAAGGCCAGCCTGGCGCGGGTGCTGAAAGACGATGAAATACGGTCGGCCCTTGCCGACAAGGCAAAAGAGCTGGAACTTCCCCTTGAAGGCGAGGATTTTATTATCATGCGTGATGATGAAAACCACCGTATGACGATAAAAGCTGGTTGGGATGTTGAAGTCAATTTTCCTTTTAATATTTATATCAGAAAATTTCATTTTGAACCTGTAGTGAGCGAGGATACACTTCGTGTTCGAATGTAGAATTTCTCTTTAAATTGACAAAACGAATGCAGCAGGTTAAACTTGAACCTTGAGAAAAGGGTGGTGAAGCAGTGATTCGCAGCATGACGGGTTATGGACGGAAGGAAGTGGGCGATTCGGAATATCGCCTTGTTGTAGAGGTACGCTCACTGAACAACCGGTATCTTGACATCCAGCTTAAGTCACCACGTTCGTTTGCCACATTGGAGACCCGCATCCGGAAGTACGTACAAGACCGGTTCGCCCGGGGAAGGTTTGATATTTTTATTTCGCGGTGTGGTGATCAGGAGAAGCCGTCCAGGCTTGTTGTAAATGAAGCGCTTGCAGGACAATATATTACAGTTCTCAGGGACCTTAAAACACGTTACGGACTCGCAGGAGACGTGGATCTTTCGCTGGTGGCTGGGTTCCCGGACATCGTCACAATGAACGAGTCACAGGAAGATATGGAGACTGTATGGCAGACCCTGTCTGCCGGGCTTAAGGAGGCTCTCGACGAAGTGGGGAGCATGCGGTCTGAAGAGGGCACTGCTCTGGTACGGGACGTGGCGGCAAGACTTGCATCAATCGAAGGATTGATTGTAAGAATTAAAGCCAAAGCTCCGGCCACCGTTGATCTCGCCCGCAAAAGAATGACGGACACGTTGAGCAGGCTTCTGACTGAACAAACCGATCCCGTAAGGGTCGCCCAGGAAATAGCGATTCTGGCAGAGCGTACGGACATAACCGAGGAACTGACACGGCTCGGCAGTCACCTGAGCCAATTCCGGTCCATGCTGGCCGATTCACCGCCTGAGGGTGTTGGCAGAAAGCTTGACTTCCTCATCCAGGAAATAGGGAGGGAAGCGAATACGATCGCATCAAAAGCCATGGATGCAGAAATTTCCCTGGATATTGTGCACACCAAGGCCGAACTCGAAAAAATCCGGGAACAGATCCAGAATATCGAGTAAACCATGCTGAATAACCTCGTCAACATTGGATACGGAAATATGGTAATGGCGTCAAAAGTCGTGGCTGTACTCTCCCCCGATTCGGCGCCCATGCGCCGCCTCAAGGATGGGGCAAAAGAGCAAAAAATGCTGATCGATGCCACACAGGGGCGGAAGACACGCGCCATCATTATCACCGACAGCGACCATGTTATTCTTTCCGCAGTCCAGGTGGAAACGTTGATGCAGCGATTCACAGAGCGAGGTGCTGAGTGAAGAAGAAACAGGGGCTGCTGTTCGTGGTATCAGCGCCGTCAGGCGCTGGTAAAACCAGCCTGTGCAGGGCGATGACCGACTCGCTGGAGAATCTTACGCATTCGATTTCTTATGCCACACGCAAGCCCAGGCCCGGTGAGATCGACGGCAGGGATTACTATTTCGTCAGTCCGGAGCGGTTCCAGGAAATGATCGATGCCGGAGATTTTGCCGAATGGGCGGAGGTGCATTCAAATCTCTATGGAACATCGCGGCGGGTGCTGGACGATGTGATCCTTAAAGGTGTCGATGTGATTCTCGATATTGACACACAGGGCGCCAAGCAGATCAAGTTGAAATACGACGCTGCGGTGTTTATCTTCATCATGCCACCATCGCTCGAGATCCTGAGGAGCGGCTTCGAAACCGCAAGTCCGACCACGAAGAGGAAATAAAAAAGCGGATGCGCAGGGCGCGGCAAGAAATCAAGGATTTCAACATGTATGACTATCTCATCGTCAACCGTGATTTCGATCGGGCACTTGCCGAAATCAGATCGATCGTCACCGCAGAACGATGCAAAACAAGGTTGGCAGATACTGCTTGGATCGAAGGCTTACTCTAATAACTTAATGAAATAGGGCACAGGAGGGATACAATGTTAAAACCAGCTCAAGATCTAATTTCACTACCCATTGAAATGAACGACAAGATTTCCGACACGAAGTTCCGGCTAGTGCACATCGCTTCTCAACGGGTGCGGCAGCTATCAGCGGGCGCAGCGCCAGTTGTGAGGTCGCAGTCAATAAAAGACTCCACGGTCGCGCTCGAAGAGGCGGTCGCGGAGAGCTTCAAAATTCTCATCGGCGAAGATGCGAAAAGAGCCAAAGAGGAATTTCGTAAACAGGAGGAGCGAGCGAAGCTCGAGGAGCAGCTGTCTGCAAAGGAAGAGGAGATTCGCAAGGAGCTTAGCGCCTATCTGTCCGACTCAGGGGCGGAAGAGCCCGCCGAGGAATCGGTCAGTGAAGTAACGGCCGAAGAAGAAGATGATGGAGAAACCGATGCAGAAGAAGCTGAGCCGGAAAATAACGAAGCGACCGAGGAATAAACATCACGGAGCGGCATGACGTGTTGGCAGGCAAGCGCATACTACTAGGAGTGAGCGGCAGTATCGCCGCATATAAGACCGTTGATCTGCTGCGCAGACTCAGGGAACAGGGCGCGGAGGTCAGAGTGTCGATGACAAAACATGCGGCTCATTTTGTTTCCCGCCTGACCTTAGAAACATTGAGCGGCTTACCGGTGTTGATCGATGATTTTACCGGCGGAGAACAGGCTACAATTGGGCATATCGAGATCACCGACGGTCTCGACGTGGCGCTTATTGCTCCTGCCACGGCAAATATCATAGGCAAGATTGCTTCCGGCATTGCCGATGATGCGCTGACATCGGCGCTTGCTGCGCTGGCCTGCCCCCTGGTAATCGCTCCTGCCATGAATGATCGGATGTACCACAACCCGATCGTGCAAAGAAACATCATGACCCTCAAGGAAATTGGGGTACGGTTCATAGAACCTGAAACAGGCAACCTTGCCTGTGGGACGACCGGCCAGGGAAGGCTGGCCGAAACAGAACGCGTTATCGAAGAACTCTCTTCCCTGTTCCTGCCGCAGGATCTGGCAGGACGGACCGTTCTGGTGACTGCCGGTCCGACGCGCGAAGCCATCGATACTGTCCGGTTTATCAGCAATCCCTCGACGGGGAAAATGGGTTATGCCGTCGCCGTTGCCGCGAAAGAGCGGGGGGCTGATGTCATTCTTGTATCGGGGCCGAGCCAGATCGATCCGCCCGTTGGTATGAAATTCATTCCTGTCATAACCACCGAAGAAATGCATGATGTTGTCCTGAATCAGTTCCCGCAATGCGACATTGTCATCATGGCAGCTGCTGTCTCAGATTTCAAACCTTCCCACGTAGCAAATCACAAAATCAAAAAAAACGAGGCGCCTGATCTCCTGAAACTCGAGCGGACTCCCGATATCTTGAAAGAGCTCGGCAATGCTGCAAGCAAGTGTGTCCTCGTCGGGTTTGCCGCAGAAACGGATGATCTTGATCGGAATGCCTTGCGGAAAATGAAGGAAAAAAATCTCGACATAGTAGTGGTGAACGACTTGCTGCGACGCGGCTCTGGATTTGCCGTAGATACCAATGCTGTAACGATCATCGACCGGACCGGGAAGAGACAGGAACTTCCGACCATGACGAAAGCCAAGGCTGCAAGAATTATCATTAACTCAGTCATAGAACTTATTAAAGAAAATAAATAACCTCATCGTTCTGCCTGATTCTCCTTCGCCCCTCAATAAACCATTGTTTCTTGACAAAGCAATTCGGTCAACCTATAATATTTACAAGGTTTTTACGACGAATACAGGTATGTTTATCATGACAAATTTGGAACTTCTCCAGAAATCAATGCTATTCAAGGGTAGCAACAGCAAGGAGCTGGAAATGGTCCTTGAATTGTTACAGGAGCGCAAAATCAATCCCAATGTGACAATTTTCACCGAAGATATGCCCGCAGAGGCGCTCTATATCGTAAAAAGCGGGTCGGTGAGAATCTCGATGATGGCCCAGGAGGGAGAAGAAATAGGCCTCCTTCTTCTTGGACCGGGAGAATTTTTTGGCGAACTTGCGCTCGTCCAAGACGGGGTGCGACTGGTGAATGCGCGCGCGGATTCATCCGTTGAAATTCTGCTCATTACCAGGAAAGATTTTCAAATTCTTCTCGAATTGGCCCCCCATACCGCATCCCGCATTCTCATGGTTATCATGAAGCTGCTTGCCATGCGCGTCAAAGCTTACAGCAACCGGTTCAAGAACCTCCTCCTGCTATGATTCTTGCCGGAATCGATATTGGTACTAATTCACTCCGTCTTCTCATCACACAAATCGATCGCTACATTTTTCGCGAAATATACTCAGATCGGAACACCACACGTCTGGGTCAGGGCCTCGATAGTACCGGAGCGCTCGACCGAGAAGCCGAGGACCGGTCCCTCCGTGCGCTCCTGAATTTTGCAGAAAAGCTTCAACAGCACGACGTGCAGCATATAGCAGTCGTCGGTACAAGTGCTCTCCGGAATGCGTCAAACGCAAAGGATTTTATTCGGGAAGTAAAAAATATAACTGGGCTTGCTGTCAATGTCATCTCTGGCGAAGAAGAAGCGCGGCTCACCTTGATTGGAGTTTCCCGGTCGATTGAGAGGAATTATAAAAAAACCGATAGGAATAAACTTGAGAAAGCTCTCATCATTGATATCGGAGGAGGCAGCACCGAGATTATTATCACCTATCACGATCAGGATACTATAGTCGCCAGCCTGCCCCTTGGAGCAGTTTATCTGAATGAGCGGTTTATACAGCATGATCCGCCGGACAGACGCGAACTTGAATTAATGAGATCCGCGATCAGGAGTGAAATTGAGACAGCGATTGGTATAATTCGGCCGGCACCAGGGAGCATATTTGCAGGCACAGCCGGTACAATTACCACCCTTGCGTCCATGGTTCTGAGACTCGAAACATATGATTCTAACAGGATCAATGGTACTGTTCTGGATCGAGAATCAATTGATAATATTGTTGATACGCTTGGCCACATGACGATGAAAGAACGCAGTTCGATCCGAGGACTGGAGCCGGCACGGAAAGATATAATTCTTGCAGGTGCTGTTGTGACGCAGGAAATTATGAAATATTTTGGGTATTCTTCCCTGATCGTCAGCAATTGGGGACTGCGGGAGGGCATTGTTCTGGACCTCTACGGAAAATTAATAAACAAACAACATCGTTAAAATGATGTCGCCCGATGCCGGAAATCCCGGTTCTGATTAAGTCAGGCTTGTGCTCCACCAGTTAAAATGCCTTTCCGATTCTTCAATTGTTTAATTCTTTTTTGCATTCATTTTCCCGACTTATGCGATAATTTTGATATACTTAAAACACAATAAATGAAGGAAGGGAGATACTATGCTTTCCGATAAAGTTCTTCTCGCCATTCAAAACAAATCGCAGACAATGAGTAAGCCCGTCAAGCTGGTACTATTTACATCCGATACTGGGTGCGTAGCCTGTTCGGACATGTTGGAACTTGTTCGGGCCATAAAAAACAAATTCAACAAGATCGCCTTGGAAACCTATGATGTAGTCATGGATAGGGACAAATCTGAGCATTACGGTGTTACACTTGCTCCTGCATTGGTTGTGCAGGGAGGTGATACTAGTGTGGTCAAGTTCTATGGAATGATGGAGGATGTCTTTCTCGACATCCTGCTGTCGACGATCAGTGCGGTATCTAACGGAAAGTTATGGTTTCCCCGTGATGTCGAGCGCGCTCTTACCCACCTTACCAATGACGTTTCTGTCCGTGTTTTTGTGGAAAGCGACTGCGCTCAGTGCAGGCCAGTTGCCGAAACTGCAATAGGCTTGGGGATCGAAAGCAAATTGGTAACTACCAGCATATTCGTGGCAAGTGATTTCCCCGAGCTGATTAAACGGTATCAAATCACCAAGCTTCCTAAAACCATATTCGGAGAAAACCTGCATCTCGATGGGCATGTAACAGAGAGTACATTTCTTGAGATGATTTTCCAGGCGGAGGGCTTGAAAACTGGACCTGACAAAAAATGTCTCGTGTGCGGTGTTTCATCGCCTGATACTATTTGCGAAAATTGTAAAGCTAAAATTCAAGCGGAGGCTGTGAATCACAAGCTTAAGGGGGAAAAGCTTAAATAGTAATCATGACAGTAGCACGGTTCTCATAAGCAGGATTGTCCGCAACACGCGCAGCGGGCTCACCAATGGGGGAGGCAATCCTTGAAAACAGCAATGTTCCAGGAGCCAAAAGAAGGGAAGACGGTTCAGTGCAGCTTGTGTAGTCACCGCTGTCTTATATCGCCGGGCAAGCGCGGAATCTGCGGTGTGCGCGAAAACAAGGAGGGAATCCTCTACAGCCTTGTCTATGACAAGGTAATCGCCCACAACATCGATCCCATAGAAAAAAAACCGCTCTTTCACTTTCTGCCCGGCAGCTCATCTTATTCCATCGCTACTCCCGGATGCAACTTCCGCTGTAAACACTGCCAGAATGCCGATATATCCCAGCTTCCTCATGACCGGGGAGGCATGATCCTGGGAGAAGATGCCACGCCTGCTTCTATCGTCGACAGGGCCCTTCATTATCACTGTGCCAGCATTTCCTATACCTATACAGAACCGACCATCTACTTCGAACTCGCCTACGATACTGCCCGCCTTGCAGTTGAGGCCGGGCTCAAGAATGTTTTCGTGACGAACGGCTACATCACGTCTGAAGCGCTTCAGGTAATCAGACCCTATCTTCATGCGGCAAATATAGACTTAAAGGGGTTTCGAGATGACTTCTATCGGCAGGTCTGCGGCGCGAAGCTTGAGCCAGTACTCAATGCGATCAGGCACTATAAAGAAGCCGGCATATGGATCGAGATAACCACTCTTGTAATCCCTGGCCACAATGATTCCAGCGAGGATCTGAGCGGCATTGCGCGATTTATAAAATCAGTGGGTGAAAACATTCCCTGGCATGTATCTCGTTTTCATCCCACGTATAAACTTACAGACCAGCCAGTGACGCCACAAGCAACGCTAGAACGGGCGCGACAATTTGGTCTCAACGCCGGTCTCAGGTATGTATACGAGGGGAATATCCTGGGAGAAGGGGAAGATACGATTTGTTGGAGCTGCAAACATATTCTCATAGAACGAATCGGATTTACCGTGAAGACAAATAACATAAAATCGGGAAAATGTAATTTTTGCGGAGCGGCGGTCGACGGGGTATGGAAGTGATTGAGTCCGGAGCTATGGGTTCAGAGTCCAACAATCAATTCGAAACCTTCGAGCATGAGTCTGATATAGGCATACGGGGCTTCGGCTATACAATGGAGGAAGCCTTTGGTAATGCGGCATTGGCCCTGTATTCCGTCATGGTGAACGTAAACGCAGTTAGACAGTCGGAAAAGAAATTCCTCACCGCCTCGGCGCCTGACGTCGAACTTCTGCTTGTGGAATGGTTGAACTCACTACTCTCCTTGTCGGATATTGAGCGAATGGTTTTTTCAAAATTTGAAGTCACAATAGAAGGTTTGTCTCTGAGAGGGACGGTATGGGGCGAACCTTTAAACCGTGTCCGACATGAGACGAAAGTGGAGGTTAAGGGTGCAACATACCACATGCTAAGTGTGAAAAACGAAATGGGAAGGTATGTTGCCCAGTGCGTTGTGGACGTGTGAGGAAGACGGGAGGCCGTAGATTCCGAGCAGGAGACGAGTAAGAAGTATGAATCAGCAGGATGAATAAGACTGATTGCGTTCAGTGCTTTCTCCGCCTCGTCGCCTGTCTACTACCTGATCTCTACCGCCAATAAACATGGATTCCAAATCATTCCATAAAATCAATGATTATCTCTGGGAAATTCCGCGCAAGGGAGTGATGCGCGTACCCGGGAGGATTTTTGCGAGCGAAAAGCTCATACAGGAAATGGACGAAAAAGTTCGCGAGCAAGTGACGAACGTGTCCTTGCTCCCCGGTATTCAGATCGCTTCGATTGCCATGCCCGACGCGCATTGGGGTTATGGATTCCCGATCGGCGGAGTTGCTGCGTTCGATCCAGATGAGGGCGGCGTCATTTCCATGGGAGGTGTTGGCTTCGATATATCATGCGGGGTGAGAACCATAAAAACTGGGATGACGCATGAAGAAATTAAGCCGGGGCTCAAAACTTTCGTAGATCGGTTATTTCACCGCATACCCGCCGGTGTCGGGTCGGAGGGCCTTATAAAACTATCAGGCAGCCAGATCGATGATATGCTTCTAGGCGGCGCTGCCTGGGCCATCAAACAGGGTTACGGCGAAAAACGTGATCTTGAATATATCGAAGAGCACGGTAAAGTGGAAGGGGCCGAACCTGAGTATGTTTCCGAAACAGCAAAAAAACGCCAGTATCGGGAGATGGGAACACTTGGTTCCGGAAACCATTATCTTGAACTGCAGGTAGTATCTGATATTTACGATGAGCAGGCCGCTTTGGCAATGGGGCTCAGAAGGAATGACGTCGTTATCACGATCCACTGCGGCTCCCGGGGATTGGGACACCAGGTCGGAACCGATTACCTCAAAAGCCTCGCCAATGCGGCAGCGCGATTCAAGCTTCCAATCAGAGACCGGGAGCTAGCCTCGGCGCCGGTCAATTCGCCAGAGGGGGAAAAATATTTTGGGGCGATGAGCGCGGGCATCAACTGCGCCCTTGCGAACCGGCAGATCATCACCCATCTTGTGCGCGAGGTATTCACCGAGGTATTTCCCGAAGGCCACATAAGCATGCTCTATGATATTAGCCACAATACCTGTAAAGTGGAAACGCATGACATAGACGGTAAAAAGAAAAGGCTCTATATTCATCGCAAAGGCGCGACCCGCGCATTCGGTCCGGGTCATATCGACCTACCCCAGGAATACCGACATATCGGACAGCCAGTTTTAATTGGTGGAACCATGGGCACTTCCTCCTATATTCTGGCAGGAACAGAAGAGGGTATGAAGCAAGCTTTCGGTTCAGCCTGCCACGGCGCTGGCAGGGCAATGTCGCGTACGCAGGCCAAGCACAAATGGCAGGGCAGGGATGTGATCAGCATGCTTGAAGCGCAGGGTGTGATGGTGCGCGGTCATTCCTACCAAGGAATTGCTGAAGAAGCGCCGGGATCCTATAAGGACGTGAATGAAGTGGTCGAAGCAGCGCATCAGTCGGGGCTTGCGCGCAAAGTCGTGCGGGTCAAACCGATTGCATGCGTGAAAGGATGAATCTGGCCCCTCTTTGTTAGGCATCTTTTTATTGACGCAATGGGATTGAGGAGAATGCCCATACTGAGGGAAATATCCTGTTTTAGGATAACCTTTGTGAAATTTCCACCTAACAGAGAGCAGCTTCCGAACTATGAACGCCCGTTCGCATTCAGCAATCTGGCAACCCCGCCGGAACTAACCCGGCATTGTCTGTGCTCTCATCCACACTCTGATTTATGCTATAGTTTTGACAGTATTTTTGAGTCCGGTTAAGAATATTAATTTTATATTATGCGATACTATACAAATAATATAATAATACTAAAGGAGAATATAAATGGGAAAATGGCAATGCATGATCTGCAACTGGATTTATGATCCGGCTCTAGGGGATCCTGATGGAGGAGTAGCACCTGGAACCCCTTTTGAACAAATTCCCGATACGTGGGTCTGTCCGGTATGCGGTGCAACCAAGGATTCCTTCGCAAAAGCATGATTCGTTTGGATTAATCTGCCCATCTCAGGCAATCAGGCAAATAAATGATACTTAGTTAATTCAATCTTCTTCACAGGGAGTGCAAGAAGCAAGGAGTTCTATCCACATGCGATCATTCAGGGATATCAAGCACGATTACCGCTTTACGGCAGAGGATGAAAGTAGACTCGCTGAGCTGCGTCCACTCATGGAGGAGCACACCGATGAAATCATGGGGACACTCAGTCTATGGATCATGGGGACAAAGGGGGCTTCTCAGTTTTTCACTGAGGAATCGAGAAAAAAACATGTGTTCGGAGCACAACGGGAATGGTTCCTTGATCTTTTTTCTGGCAAGTACGACAACCGCTATTATGAAAAGCTGATCAGGATTGGGGCAGCGCATGTGAAACACAAAGTGGACACCCATTATATGAATCGCGCAGTAAACTTGGTGAAAAACGCCTGCGTAGGGGTTCTCCAGCAGTTAGAGGAGAACAAGGTGGAAGCTACCAACAAGATCATATCCGTGGGGAAAATCCTCGACATCAGCCTCGATGTGATTACAAGTTCCTATATTGAGGCAGAAATCAGCTTCTATCAACCGGTCTACCGGATTAAGAGCGCTCTCATTACTTTTTCCGAGAGGTTCTCCCAGACCACTAACCTCGTACTGGTGCTTGCGCTTATGGGCCTCACCATCGGCGCTATATGGCTTTTTGTACAGGATGTGATGCATCTGTTAAGTGGCGATGTGGCCGGCGGGATCATATCGGCACTGGGGTCTATGCTGCTGCTCTGGCTCATGATAGAACTCATGAATACCGAAATCTCCCATCTTAAGGGAGGCAAATTCCATATCAGCGTGTTCGTGGGTGTTGCGCTCGTAACCATGATCCGTGAAACAATGATCGCCACGCTCAAGCATGAGAAGCCGGAAGCCATATATTATCTCATCGCCGCCATCCTGGTAATCGGCTTCGTCTACTGGATCGTTACTAAGGCCGAGGAGCAAAATTCCTAAGCAAGATGGCCTGGTACTATGATTTATGTCATACCGGATCGATTCGGATGATGTTACGATTGTTCCTGCAGGGGAGGACCTATGGATAAGAAAGATGATTTCAACTGCTCGTTGGCAGAAAATGATATCAGGGCGGCCCTGCTGGAAATGAAATCCTATGTGGATGTGACTGAAGAGGATCTGAAAAAAATCTACGAAATCGCCCTTCGACATGCGAAGGAGCGAATAAGCATGCGGATCCCAGTACAAAACGTGATGACGACAAGGGTCATAACAGTCAAAGGGAATACTGATTTACAGGAAGCGGCTCGGCTTCTATCAGAAAACCGGATCAGCGGCATGCCCGTCGTGGATGATGCAAACAAAGTGATCGGAGTGATCAGCGAGGCAGACCTCCTTGTATTGGCCGGGATGCAGAAGGAGCATTCCTTCAGGGACATCCTGCGGAGCATCCTTGGAGAACGAGTACCGACGCGGAAAAGGGGGGACAAAGTGCAAGATGTTATGAGCTTCCCTCCGATAACGAGTAAGGCCGATGACGACATGAAAGAAGTGGCTCAGATTTTTAATGAACGACGGATCAAGCGCCTTCCCGTTGTCGACAATGATGGGACATTGCTTGGCATCATTTCTCGTGCTGATATCGTCAGGGCATTTGGACGGAAATAATATTTCTAACAATAGCAATAGCGAGGAAATGGTCGACAAACGCAGTTAAAGTCAGAAAATACTATTTTTTACTGGTCAACAATGATAAATCAAAGGTTTAAATATTATTCGTAATATATTGTATAATTTAAATTTATATACTTAATGTATTAGTTTAATATTGTCAACTTGCTCGTAAGATGACAAAACGTGTCTTCGATTCCGATTTAATCACCGAAGTAACGAACGAGGTAGCGCATGATTTTCGCAAGTTACATATCCAAAATGAAAGGTGGTGCAAAATGTCCGCCGTCAGGGCCAGTTCAAGAGATATTATGGTCCTGGATCGGTGCAGCTATCGGCATCGGTCTTTGCGCCTATATATCATCACGTTATCTTGAGCCACGGGACCTGTCTTTGCTTATCGGCTCTTTCGGCGCCTCAGCGGTCTTAGTGTATGCGGCCATCAGAAGTCCACTTGCTCAGCCGAGAAATCTCGTGGGCGGTCATGTAATATCGGGCATTGCCGGCGTGGCATGTTATCAGCTTTTCGGGGATACCGTCTGGATTGCCGCCGCAATGGCAGTGTCATTGGCCATCGCGGTCATGCTAGTAACAAGAACGCTCCATCCACCCGGAGGAGCAACTGCACTAATTGCAGTAATCGGAGGAAATAAAGTCCATAATCTCGGGTTTCTTTATGCCATCATTCCAGCGGGAGCCGGAGCAATGGTTCTGCTGATCGTTGCTTTGTTTGTAAATAATCTGTCAAAAAACAGAAGATATCCAGAATACTGGTTCTGAATCGACTCGTACCACAAACAGCGATATTTATTAAAAAAGCCCTCGTTTAGGCTTTTTTAATAAATAAGAATAATATTAAGCACACTTAAGCGGCAACTATTCAATCTTCTTCATAATTTTGTCTTTGCTGAATAATGTTTACATTAATGAGGCAATGGTCTGTTTCCGAAGCCGCTTTTCCACTTCCTTCCTGATGCCTACCCATACAGGATGAACGGAGCAGTTGGCGCTTAATCTGCAATTTTTGCTGTCGATGACGCAGACGTTGATGGTGGCTGGCCCCTGGATTGACATCATAATATCAAGAAGGCTGATACCTGTAGGTTTCTTTGCTAGCTTGAAACCTCCCTTTACTCCTCTTGTGGATATAAGGATGTTGTTTTTTGTCAGACGCTGAAGAATTTTTGCCAGAAAGCTCTTAGGAATGTGCATGGCATGAGCTACTTCTGTCACGTTCGCAGTGCGATGTCCCTCTCGGGCAAGGTACAGGATTGTGCGAACTGCATAATCTGTTTCGCGGGTAACCAGCATAATCTATTTCATCTCCTCGAATATTTTGCCGACAATTTTAGCCGACGGCTTTAGTGTCTTGTCACCCTCTTTTTTCCATTGGGCAGGGCATACTTCAGCGGGATTGGAGGCCAGATGAATATTCGCCTCGAGCTTCCGCATGAGTTCATCGACATTTCTACCCAAATTATAAAAATTAACCTCAGCATTCAGTAGAATGCCATCGGGGTTTATAATAAAGGTGCCCCGGAGGGCATTCCCACTCGCATCATCATAGATACCAAAGAGTTTCGCCAGGGTGCCGGTACGGTCAGCACCCATGGGGTAAGCGACTTTTTCGAGCATTTTTTCTTCCCGTTGCCATGCAAGGTGGACAAATTTGGTGTCCGTACTCACGGTAATGAGCTCGGCCCTTAATGTTTTAAATTTCTGGTACTGTTCTGCCAATGCAGCAAACTCAGTGGCGCAGACAAAAGTAAAGTCAGCAGGGTAGAAAAAAAGAATTGTCCATTTTTGTGACGCTTTCAAGCCTGCAAGATAGATTTCGCCGAAATCGGCTTTCGTTGGGTCAAAAATATCGAGTTTGAAATCCGGCACGTGACTGCCTACGCGAATAGAACAACAATCGTTTGACATGATGTACCTCCCTCGTTAATTCAGGATGATTAAAACCTTATATATAGAAGAGCAGACGCTGTAATCAACTGACTTTTTCTCATATCATGTACTCCAATGAGCACCGGAAAAGGAACCTCTATCAAAATAGGCTTAACTCACAAAAGTCATTTGGTGATATTATGAGTTAAGAACAACTTGCTGTTCCAAGTATATCATAATTGTTTTGATTAAATAATGCAGAATTCTTGGGGATATTCACCGTTTTCCTTGGAGCTTGTATGCGATATCTTGACCGAGTGGGAAAGAAATGAAGGAGATGACAAAAATGCCTGGTTCAGATACTATGGGTTTCATGAAGGGTAAACAGCCGCTAGAACAGCAGAAGAAAATCTTCCCAAAAACAATAAAAGGTATCTTCCAATCACGGCCAAACCGTTTCATTGTTGAGTGCATAATTGGCAATAAATCCGAATGGGCCTATCTTCCAAATCCTGGAAGGCTCTGGGAATTGTTTTTCCCAGGTAGCGTCCTGTATCTGGTCGAACATAACTCCGGTTATAAAAGAAGTACCAGATACACAGTTGTGGCTGTTGAACGTAATGGAATCCCGATCATGCTTCACACGCATGTAAATAATCTTGTTGCGGCACAATTGATCGAAGAAAACAGAATTCCTGGCTTGGAAAACGCAGAAATTGTGAAGCCGGAAGTCACTATCGGAAACAGCAGATTCGATTTTCTGCTGAAACAAGACGGAGAAAATGTCGTTCTCGAAGTCAAGTCCTGCACGCTCGTGGGGAACTCCATTGCGATGTTTCCCGATGCTATAACAACGCGGGGAACGAAACATCTGCTTGAACTGGCGAGGTTGGCGGAAGAGGGTACAAAAACCGCGGTCGTCTTCCTTGTCCACTGGCCCAAGTCGCACTACTTCATGCCTGAGCATCATACCGACTTCGTTTTTTCGAAAACGCTCTTATCGGTAAAGGGTGTCGTCTTGGTAAAAGCCGTGTCTATCGCATGGGATAAAGGGCTTTTGCGCGGCCAGACGCGGGAACTCGTGATTCCTTGGCAGTTGATCGGACAGGAAACCAGTGACAGTGGAAGTTACCTGATCATTCTTAGACTGAAAAGTGGACGGCGTCTGTCGACAGGCATGCTGGGTAAAGTAAGATACAACAAGGGATATTATATCTACGTCGGTTCGGCAAAGACAAACCTTACGCAACGCATCGCGCGCCATCGGAGACTCATCAAACAACATCATTGGCATATCGATTACCTGAGATCGGCCGCGGATTTTCATGCTGCGTTGCCGATTCGAGCAAGCGATGACCTTGAGTGCGAGATCGCATCAGCTTTGGGGAAAATTGCAGATTGGGCCATAAGGGATTTCGGGGCCTCTGATTGCTGCTGCGATAGCCATCTTTTTGGAATGGATGAAGACCCCGTGCACAACAAAGCTTTCATCAGTCTTCTGCAATACTACAGGATCGATAGGCTCGAGAAATATCTTTCATAAACATCACCCATTATACTTATTCTGATGGGTTTTCCTGAAAAGTTGGTGCCTAAACTAAAATAAACGAGGGATGGTTTCAGGATCGCATCTTACCTTTTCGCGAGGCTTTTATCTTCAAGAGATTTAAAAATCATGTCCAGTACTGTTTTTTGCTGGCCCTCATGTTTGTTGAGCACTGCCAGACAGCTTCCCATGGGAAACCGCTCATGCAGGTAATTGGCATCATGTCCGGACAAGATGACAATACGATTCTTGCTCAGACCTTTAGAGACGGCATAGGCCAGGATTTTTGAACCGTCCAGACCGGGCATCTCTAGATCTACTAGCAGAAGATCTAGGTCCTTCGAGATAGAGGTGAGACATTTGACCGGATCATTGCAGGTCAGCACCTGGAGGCCGGGATAGCCTTCTGCCACGTATTCATCAAGCAATTTGAGAAAAGCCGCATCATCGTCAATCAGAAGAATTCGACCCATCTGCTTGCTCCTCATTATTGATATCCTATGCGGCCTGCAGACCGAGGATTCCCGAATCAGGCTCTGCAACTGCTGAGAACCACTGCAGATTCTGTTCATGAATGCGGCAGAAATGGTTGCCACATCCTCGGTTACTGGCTGATGTAGCTTGCCCGGCTTTATTTTCCCCAGCAAACCGGTTAACCGCGGGTTGTTTCGCCCGAGTGCTTAGCGAATGCAGCCGGCGATGCCAGAGAGGTTGCTTTTTTATTTAAATTGAGATTCCCTGTAGCTTGCCGCATAGAGGGAAGAGTTTGAGAAACCGCAGGTTTTTCATAAGATAATCGTCTTCCTTTTTATAAATACCTCGCAGCTTGCTGCGGGGAGCTTCACTTGGCGGTATCAAGACGTAATAGATGGGTATTTTGCCTATGGTGTCCAAGACTTCCTTTATAGGCCACATGGCTGTGTTCCAGAGCTTTGTTGCAGAGAAACAGAGTAACCTGAGTAAAAGGGCAGTTTTTTTGTCGGTTACCGATGCTCTGCCGGTGTCAATCCTAGTTTTCAAATCAGACTCTTTAGTAGACTCAACCATACATTAATAAACGTATCATACACATGGACATTTGTAAACCCAAATACTAAAACGTAGCGTTTTTATTAGGGGTTTTATGCCAGCGGCAGTTGTTGTTCGTCTGAAAAAGCTGTGAAATAAGTGTTAGTCCACCGGCGTAACAACAGCTATGACCACAAGTTTTTCTCCCTTGTCAGCAGCAAAACCGTGGGGAACGTTAGGATCGCAGAGGATGCAGGTCTTTTCATCTGCCTCTATTTTCTCATCACCGACGGTGAACGTTCCTTTCCCCTGCACACAGTACATCATAAGCCTCAGCGGCGCCTTATGAGGTTCCAGCTTTTGGCCGGCTTCTAGGCACATGAGGGCGATTCGCATCTCAGGCTTGTCCGAAAGCATTTCACGCGTGATCCTGTCAGAACTAAATTTTATGAGTTTTTTGAGATCAAGTATTTCCATGGTACCTCCTGACGACTGGTTTAGTATTGATTTATTCTTTCAAAATATACTACCAAGTCCGAGACAGGTATTCTATGACATGCATCATACGAGGCCAGAAGACGCATTCAGATAAAAGATGTTCAGTGAGTATCTAACAGAAATGCACAATTTGAAAAAATAACCAATGTGCCGGATTTTTTAACGAATTGAGACTGATTAAAGAGCCTGTTGCATAAATCATTTGACATTAATATACGAATAGTATAGTATTGGTCATCACGCATATAAGGAGGCGTTTGATGGCCTACAATTTCAAAGACTGTAACCGAGATCAAGTATATCTCATGCCGCCCACCTTGCAGGAGTGGCTGCCATCCAAGGACCTTGTTTGGATGGTCCTTGACGTCGTGGCAGAAATGGATCTTACGGCATTCTACCGAAAATACCGCCAGGACGGAAAAGGCCAGGCAGCTTTTGAGCCGTCAATGATGGTCTCCCTGCTGTTATATGCCTACAGCCTCGGTATCCGATCATCCCGTGAGATTGAGAAGCTGTGCGAACGGGACATCGGGTTCAAGGTAATTGCTGCCAACCAGGTTCCGGACCACTGCACCATCAGCCGATTTTGGAAGGACAACGGCCAGGCACTGGAGGGGCTGTTCAAACAGATGCTCAAGCTCTGCAAGGAAGCCGGGCTCGTCAAAGTCGGCATCGTGGCCCTTGACGGGAGCAAGATAAAGGCTAACGCAGCCCTGGAAGCCAACCGCACGTACGAGCATATCGAGCAGGAAGTGAAGAGAATGCTCGATGAAGCGGAGGCCAAGGACACCGAGGAAGACCGGCAGTACGGCCAAAACAAACGCGGCGATGAACTTCCTGATGAACTTGCCGACCGGACCAGCCGCAGAGCCCGCCTTGCCGCGTGCAAGAAGCGGTTGGAAGAACAGGCTGCAGAGGCAGCAGCCGAGCAACAGTCAAAGATCGAAGAACGACAGGCCCAAGAGGCTGAAACCGGCAACAAGAAACGGGGCCGCAAACCTCAGGAGCCTGATCCGACGCCATCGTCGGAAGCGAAGGCCAATATGACTGATCCGGACAGCAGGATCATGAAAACCCGAAGCGGATATGTTCAGGGCTACAACAGCCAGGCCGTGGTCACCAAGGAGCAGATCATCATCGCCGCCGAGGTCACGAACCAGGAAAACGACATCAACCAGCTGCATCCCATGATCCAGAAGGCCCAGGAGAACTTAAACGAGATCGCCCTGCAAAAAGAACTGAAGATCGAAATATCTCTGAGCGATGCCGGCTACGCAAGTGAGAAGAACTTTGCGGCCATCACTCCCGACGGTCCCGAACATCTTATCGCAACCAAGAAAGACTGGAAGCAACGTAAAGAGGCCGCCGCATCATCCCCGCCCCAAGGGAGAATACCAAAAAGCCTGACACTCCGGCAGAGGATGGAGAGGAAGCTCCTGACCAAGCGGGGCAGAGAGCTTTATAAGAAACGAGGCCAGACCGTCGAACCGATCTTTGGCCAGATTAAAGACAATCGCGGCATCCGGCACTACATGCGCCGAGGGATTGAAGCCTGCTCCCAGGAATGGAAACTCATCTGCGCGACGCACAATCTCTTGAAGCTTTGGCGAAGCGGCAAAGGGATTGCGGCCCAGATGGCAGTATAAAGAACGAAAACGACAGCTGATTCATGCCGTGTGCTTCGCAGAGATACCCCATTTGCAGTCTGGCACTATCCCATATGGGCGATCATAAACGGCTACGCTGGCATTTGAGCAACAAGCTCTAAAGCAGGTTAAGTGAATTACCCCGCAGCAAGCTGCGGGGCATCGGAACTTGAAACCTTAAAAAAGCACAACAAAGAAGCTGAAGACTTATCCTGGCTTCGCCAGGATGTCCTTTTCATCCCAGCAGCAAGCTGCTGGGTATTTCAGGACTGTTTTATAAAGATCCCCAGAAAAGCTTGAGTTTGAATCATGGGGATTATGAGGAAACTTGAGAACTACTGGTAGAAGTATACCTATGTGATATATTTAATGTATTAATGTCTAGTAAAGAAAATACACTGTCTTTGAGCCACAAGTTTCAACTCAGAACGACTCCGGCAGACTTATACGCAGCCAGGAATGATACAGAATAAATCAGGAATGGAGCACGCGAAACGATTATGATCAAGGATGATGCAGCGGCAAGCCTGTCTTTTTGCAGATATCAAACTATAAACAAAATCTCTCTGGAAACCATTTGTCACGGGAGAATCATGTCTGTCAAAGGACCCGATGAATTGTGGTACATATGACTGTCTGGCTTCAATGGGTCGTAACGAATGAGACCCATCTCCCGTCAGGATAGCGCTCGACAATAGTAAATCCAGCTTGGGTCATGGCTTCGATGACTTCTTCAACCTGCTCCTCGAGAATTCCGGAGAGGACGGCGAAGCCTGCTTGTTTCAGGTGCGTTGCAATTGCCGGAGCAATAAGCACCAGAACCCCGGAAATGATGTTCGCTGTTATGAAATCATAAGTTTCGTTTAGATTTGAAATGCTACCTTCGTAAACTTCAACTGTCTGTGTATGGTTAAGGCCAATATTCAACCTCGTAGCATCTAGGGCAAGGATGTCCGTATCCACAGCGGTCACTCTGCGATAGCCAAGTTTGGCTGCTGCAATGGCGAGAATGCCTGTACCTGTGCCGATATCGAGGAAACTCTCGTGACCAGCATGTCCGACATATTTTTCCATGAGCACCAAACAGGACCTTGTGGTTTCGTGGTGTCCGGTGCCGAAGGCCATGGCGGGATCAATGATAATATTGATACGGCCTGCGCGTTCTGATTCCCAGGATGGAAGGATTGTGAACTGAGTCCCCACGTTGATTGGATGAAATCCTTTTTTCCAAGATTCATTCCAGTCCCGATCAGGGATGAGTTTATGGTGGAAGGTGAGTTCTCCGATCTGTCCGGATTTCACAAAAAGCGCATGCATGATTGAAAGATCCTCGGTGATAGCTTTGATATCGATGGTATCGGGGAAATATGCGACAAGGTAATCGTTTTGCTCGATCATACCGAGGCACCCTTCATCTGTCAGTCTCCGAATCAAGAAATCTTTGTTGGACTTAGAGATCCTTATGTTTAATTCGTAATAATTCATTCAAGCCAACATAATTAATAAGCTGTATTATTGTGGCAGGCGTGGTGATCTTCCGTCAAAAGATGATGAACACCACCATAACATCCCGAGAAATTGAAATAAACCGTCACAGCAATCAGGAGGATCGATGAATATTCTAGACATCATTATCAACCGGCGCAGTGTCCGTGATTTTAAGGACCGGAATATCCCGCAGGCCCTGGTTGAAGGGCTCATCGATTCTATCCGGTGGGCGCCGTCAGCGGGAAACATGCAAAGCAGGAAATTCTATTTTATCTTTGATCAGGTAATAAAAACGAAACTTGCGAAGGCGGCCCTGAACCAGAATTTTATCGCCAAAGCTCCGCTCGTGGTCGTTGCCTGTCTTGATCGGAATATTGCAGTGCGTTATGGAGAGCGTGGAGTAAACCTCTACGGCATCCAGGATGTTTCTGCGAGCATAATGAACATGATGCTGACCGCCCATGCCATGAAGCTGGGAACCGTATGGGTTGGCGCCTTTAATGAATTTGAGGTTATTGATATCCTGGAACTGCCTGACAACCTCCGGCCCATTTCCATTGTCCCCGTTGGTTTTCCATCACAAATTCCTCTCCCTCCTCGGAGAAATGCACGGGATGAAATCGCTGTTATGGTAAAGCAGGCTGAATGAATATGATACACGCAGGAGTTGACTTACTTTTTTTCGATGGCAACAAGCCTACTCCGTATTTCGTCCGGCATGGCAGTTTTTCTACTTTCGCGGTAATCATAGATTACAATCACTCCATCGCCGTCAGCGGCGATTTTTCCATGACGGTGGCTGACAATCACATACTGCATCGTGAAACGATCCTCGGCGATATGAACAGTCTTTGCTCCCACGGAAACCGTATCAGGATAGGTTAGGGGAAACTTGTATCTGCAGCTTGTCGACCCGAGGATTGGGCCAATGCCAGTCTGTTCTTTGATCGCATGCAGTCCGGCCTTTTTGGAATAGAGGATACGCGCGTTCTCGAAATAGCGAAAATAAACAACATTATTAACGTGCTGAAAGGCATCCATTTCACCCCATGCAACGGGAAGTTCAACGACCACAGGATATCCCGTCAGTAATTCTTCAATACGCTTTTTCAAAGACTCCACTCCCAATGAGGAACATTATAAACGCTTCGGAAAGAATGACCCACAAACACTAAAAGTGTTGATACAGATCAAAGTCGAATGACCCAATACAAAGCTTTACAACAGCCATTCTTCCTGAAGCGGTTGTTTGTTTTGTTGTTCTATGCTGCTTATTGTTCCGACTGACTGGAGTACCTTCCCTGCCGCGCTGCGCCATTACACATAGCCCTGTGATAAAATGCCTTTTGCGCTACGGAAATGAAAGCAGGTGATCCTTTCCACGCCTTCATTGCGGGGTCCTGCAGCGCCCGCGCGAATGAGAAACCCATTTCCCAGGGATGGGGCCCTCTGCTGTTGATGGCATTGAGATGTTGGGTCGCCTGTACGGGAGTCTGCCCACCGGAAAGAAACACAATACCCGGCACTGCGGCAGGCACTGTTTTCCTGAGACAGCGAATCGTGGCTTCTGACACTTCATCGATAGTAGCTTGTTTCGAAGATTGTTTGCCGGAGAGGACCATATTGGACTTGAGCAGCATGCCTTCGAGGTCTACCCGGTATTTACGCAGTGTGGAAAATACTACGGCAAGGGTTGTCTCCGTCGCTTCCTCACAGCGGGAAATATCATGATCGCCATCCATTAAAACCTCCGGTTCTACGATTGGCACCAAACCTTCTTCCTGGGACAGAGCGGCATAGAGTGCAAGAGCATGGGCATTGGCAAAGATATTACCGCGCGTAGGAGTGCCGGAACTAATAGTTATTACCGCACGCCATTTGGTGAATTGCGCTCCCTTCATGCGGTATTCAACAAGTCGCTCTCTCAGACCGTCTAAACCCGTTGTGATCTTTTCCCCGGGAAAACCCGGCATGGATACGGTCCCCTTATCCACTTTGATTCCCGGAATGATCCCTTTCTTACGCAGAACATCAACGAACGGTATACCATCGCTCGTTTTCTGATGGATCGTCTCATCAAACAGGATAACGCCGCTGATAAACTTCTCGATGTCTAGTGTAGTCAACAGCATTTCACGATAAGATCGTCTCGTTTCTTCTGTTGAATCGATACCAAGCGCCTTAAACCGCTTTTCGATCGTTGGAAAGCTTTCGTCGGCAGCAAGAATGCCTTTACCTTTAGCCACAAGAGAATGGGCAGTGGCTCTTACCTCATTGTTGTTCATTTCAGCACTCTCCTTTTATATAATGACGAAAATAATAAGTATGAAACTCATCGATAATTCTTGAATTCCATGTAAGTAATTTTAGCAGCATTCACAGGGATGTTCAATACAACTTAATACGTAGGGAGATGAGGGAAAATAAGTTATAGTATAATGGTGATCGAAAAAAAATACTAAAGGTGTATTTAAATTAGTGGATAGATTCGTCTTGCTTTTATGCAAGTGTAACTGCGCCGACGCCGAGTATGACTTCAATTTCGTTCGTAAGCTGATCGGAAGGGGTAACGCGAATTTCTCGGCCCACCGAAACGAGCGAGTCCTTGCGTGTCGGGTTCTGAAGCCGAAGAAAGACAGGGACACTGCCTTTATAGCGGAGTAAAATGTCCTTAACCTTGAGAAGATCGTCCTGGGTCAGCCCAGTGGCGCTCAGCTTGATGTCCATTCTTGCTGTGCTTTTTTTCTTTACCTCGGCGAGGACATGGATGCGCAGAGCCTTGATCTTGTTTCCCTGTTCACTCTTGTCGAGTTGCCCCGTAATGAGCAAGGGCGTGTCGGTCAGGAGCAGGTGGGTCGAAGATGCATATAGATCGGGAAAGACAATGGTTTCCACGGTACCTGTTAAGTCCTCAAGATTCAGGATGGCCATCTTGTCTCCTTTTTTTGTTACCTTCTGCTTTAGTCCTGCAATAATTCCGCAAATCGTCAATTCCTTACCATCGGGAATCGACTCCAGGGTCTCCGTAGTTGCGGTGCAGTACCGCTTCATATCTTCCTGAAAAGCTGCAAGGGGATGGCCCGAAATATAGAACCCCATGCTTTCCTTCTCATAGGCCAGAAGCTGGCTTTCCTTCCACTCTTGGATATCCGGCAGGTCAGGGTCTTTTTTGTCGTCCATCGAGTCGAAGATGCTGAATTGTCCCACTGTTTCCTGTTCCTGATGCTTGGCCGCGGTCTCCATCATCAAATCGATGGCCTCCATCATCTGGGCGCGTCGCGCACCGGTGAAGTCAAAAGCTCCACATTTAATCAGAGCTTCAATCACACGCCGGTTCACCCTACGTTGATCCACCATTTTGCAAAAATGGGCAAGCGAGGTGAAAGCACCTTTCGTTTCTCGGGCCTCGATCATGGCCTCAATGGCCGATATTCCGATGTTCTTGACAGCGGCAAGACCGAAACGGATTGATCCGATAGAACTTCCGGGTTCAATGTTTTCACGGTCATGCGCTTCGACAACAGTGAAGTCCCAGCGGCTTTCGTTCACATCGGGTGGCAAGATATTGATCCCCATCTGGCGCGCCTCATAAATATATTTCACCACTTTGTCCGTGTCCTGGAATTCGCTAGAAAGAAGCGCAGCCATATATTCCACCGGGAAATGGGCCTTCAGGTAGGCGGTCTGGAAAGTAATGAGAGCGTAGGCCGCACTGTGGGACTTGTTAAACCCGTATTCCGCGAATTTAGCCATCAAGTCGAAGATAGCCTCGGCCTTCTTGAGGTCGATGTCCTGCTTTTCCGCCCCCTTGAGGAACGGCACCTTTTCCTTTGCCATGACCTCGGGATCTTTTTTCCCCATGGCACGGCGGAGGAGGTCAGCTCCGCCGAGGGAATAGCCTGCGAGGGTACGGGCGATTTGCATCACCTGCTCCTGGTAGACGATCACTCCGTAGGTCTCCTTCAGAATTGGTTCGAGCTGGGGCAGTTCGTAGGTTATCCTGGTGGAGCCTTTTTTTCGTTTGATGAAATCATCTACCATGCCGCTGCCGAGTGGACCAGGCCGGTATAAGGCCACTAGAGCGATGAGATCTTCAAAAACGCTTGGCTTCATTTTTATGACGATATCGCGCATCCCCGATGATTCGAGCTGGAAGATACCCGCGGTCTCGCCACGGCCGAGAAGTTCAAAGGTCTTGGCGTCGTTCAGCGGCAGGCGTGTGACTGAGAAGGGGTCCGCGTGCTCAAGTGGTGCCTTCTGCATCCTCTGGTTAATCAAGTCCTCGGCCTTGCGGATGACAGTGAGGTTCCGGAGGCCGAGGAAATCGAACTTCACCAGGCCGATCTTTTCGACGCCTTTCATATCAAACTGGGTTGTTACCTCATCTTTTGGCGTCTTGAAAAGCGGAAGGTACTCAGTGAGCGGCAGTTGGGAAATAACAACACCTGCGGCATGCTTCGACGCGTGGCGCACTTGGCCTTCGAGATGGAGGGCGATCTCCATGAGTTCGGCCATGCGCGTGTCTTTTTTGATTATTTCCTTGATTTTCGGTTCCTGCTCCAGCGCTTCTTTCAGGGTAATATTGAGCTTGTTCGGAACCAGCTTGGCAAGCTTGTCGCATTCCGAATAGGGGATATCGAGCACCCGGCCCACATCGCGGATCACACCTTTTGCCATCATAGTGCCGTAGGTGATGATCTGGGTCACATGGTCCTGCCCGTATTTTTCCGTGACGTATTTGAGCACTTCATCGCGCCGGTCTTGGCAAAAGTCCACGTCGATATCAGGCATGCTGATACGTTCGGGGTTCAGAAAACGCTCAAAGAGCAGGTTATAGGGAATGGGATCGAGGTCCGTGATGCGGAGAGAATAGGCTACCAGGCTGCCCGCTGCAGAGCCGCGTCCCGGTCCCACGGGAATGCCGTGCTCCCTTGCATAACGGATGAAGTCCGATACGATCAGGAAATAACCAGCGAACCCCATCTTGTCGATCATCTGTATTTCGAACTCGAGCCGTTCCTTATATTTCTCCCGGTCAATGCTGCTGGTTCCGCGAACGGCATCGATCTCCACGAACCGCTCCTCGAGACCTTTGCGAGCCATTTCGGCCATGAAAACTTCCCTAGTGTAGCCTTCGGGAACAGGAAAGTTGGGTAGATGATACTTGCCCAGCTCCAGTTCAAGGTTGCACCTTTCCGCGATTTTAACGGTGTTCGTGATCGCATCGGGGATGTAGGAAAAGGCCTTCTTCATTTCCTCCGGCGTTTTCAGGTAGAAGGTCTCGGAAGAGAATCTGAGCCGGTTTGTGTCCTTTACGGTTTTACCAGTCTGTATGCAGAGGAGAGCATCATGGGACTTGTGATCCTCCATGTCGAGGTAGTGGCAATCATTCGTGGCCACTACGGGAATGCCCGTGTCTTTCGTCAGTTTGACGAGCTCGCGGTTCACCCGTTCCTGCTCAGGAATGCCGTTGTCCTGAAGTTCAAGATAAAAGTTATCCTTGCCGAGAATCTGTTCGTATTCCATCGCGACACGTTTCGCATCCTCATAGCGATTCTGGAGGATTAGGGAGGGAATTTCTCCCCCCAGACAGGCCGAAAGGCCGATAAGGCCTTCACTGTGCTCTTTAAGAAAATCCTTGTCGATTCGGGGCTTGTAATAAAACCCATCAAGATAAGCGGAAGTCACGAGTTTGACAAGATTCTTGTAGCCTTGCTTGTTTCGCGCCAGAAGAATAAGGTGATAGGAAGCTTCGGCGTTTTGGCCAGAGGGAGCACTCTTATCGAATCTCGATCCGGGTGCCACATAGATTTCACAGCCTATAATAGGTTTGATTCCCGCTTTCGAGGCTTTCAAATAGAAATCGAGCGCGGAAAAGAGATTGCCGTGGTCGGTGACGGCAACCGCCGGCATTTTAAGGTTCATTGCCTTTTGGATGAGTTTGTCTAGACTTATTGCGCCGTCCAGCAGGCTGTATTCGGTATGGAGATGAAGGTGGACGAAATCGGCATGATGCATAGATTAGGACCTATTAATAGTAATTCGGGAACCACGGATGTTCATGGATCAGAAGAAGCGGATGCAAACACGGGAAACAGTGAATTCTTAATTATCTGTGATAGTGATCTCCGTGTACTTTGCGGCATCGTGATAAAAAAATGGAGGCGGCGATCGGATTTGAACCGATGAATGAAGGTTTTGCAGACCTCTGCCTTAGCCACTTGGCTACGCCGCCGGTCTTAAAGTTCGGAGCATGAGCTGGGAGTTGGGAGTTGAAGGATGTGGAATAGAAGTCTGGAGTTTCTGGCGACGACGTTAACTCCAAACTGCAAACTCAGCACTCTGAACTGACTAAACAATGGAGCGGGTGGCGGGATTCGAACCCGTGACCCCAACCTTGGCAAGGTTGTGCTCTACCAGCTGAGCTACACCCGCATGTACTTTAATTTCGCCCTTCAAGACTTGCAAATATATCAAAGTGGTATACCCTTGTCAACATAAAAGTATCTTGTTTTTATTGACGCTTGAGCATAATTGTGGTACTTTAACAATATTGGCATCATGCTGTATGCGCGGAGGGAAAGAAGAAATCTATGAACACGGTAAAAACAGTTGGTTTAATGACATTTCTCATGGTATTGTTTGTTGCCATTGGCGGAGCACTTGGCGGTAGAAGCGGCATGGTCCTGGCCATTCTGTTTGCCACGACAATGAACGTCGGTATGTATTGGTTCAGCGACAAGATTGTCTTGCGAATGTATGGAGCCAAGCCCGTAACTGAAACGGATGCTCCTGAGATTTACTCTATTGTACGGACTCTGATTCAGAAGGCGAGTTTGCCCATGCCTAAAATCTACATTATTCCCGAGGAAACCCCCAACGCTTTTGCAACCGGCAGGAACCCCGAACATGCGGTCGTCGCTGTGACCCATGGCATTATGCGGATTCTGTCGCGCGAGGAGTTGAGCGGTGTAATTGCCCACGAACTGGCACATATCAAACATCGCGACATGCTCACCGGAACGATCGTCGCGACCATCGCGGGAGCGATCAGCATGCTCGCGCAGATGGCGCAGTGGGCCATGATCTTCGGTGGAGGCAGCAGGCGGAGCAACGATGAAGGGGGCAGCCCGATCGTGGCATTGGTGATGATGATTGTAGCGCCCATTGCTGCTATGCTTGTACAGATGGCAATTTCGAGAACGAGGGAGTATGATGCTGACAAGGGTGGCGCCACGATGTGCGGCAACCCCACTTGGCTGGCAAATGCGCTCCTGAAACTGGAGAAGGGTTCTCAGCTCATCCCCATGGAAAACGCAAAACCTGCCACGGCGCACATGTTTATTGTCAACCCGCTTAGGGGCGGAGGCATGACAAAACTTTTCAGCACTCATCCGCCCATTGCCGAGCGTGTGAAACGGCTGAATGAAATGGCGCGGGGTAGCAGATAGCGTAAAACACTGATAGAATAGCTCATAATGATATTAATAAGCAAGGCTTAGGAGTTATTTCCTAAGCCTTTTTGTTATTTACATAATCGGCTGCTCGAATAAAATCACAAAGGACTCTCAAAATATAAAGAACTTCTGCCTTTTCATACGAATGCAAGAGTTTTTATATTAACCGTGAACGATGCTTACATCTTCCCGATTTTCTTCATCCATTTAGGATACTTCTTCCTGGCGAACTCCAAGGGCACTGTGCCATAGATCATGATCCGGAGCGTGCCTGGGTTCGCCAGCGATCCAAGATAAGCATGAACTGGAACAGCCATCACGAAGATCACGAAAGCCAGATTGTGTACTAGGTGCGACGCAAGCGTGAGAGAGCGATTGGTATGCACCAGCCACATGGAGAGACCAGATGCGGATATCACGATGCCTGCCAGCAGGATCATTAGGTAGTAGAATTTCTGTCCCGTATTAAATTTCCCCATAGGAGGGACAGTTATATGTTTTTTGGAGAGATATCCTCCGCCCTTCTTGATCCAAGCCCAGTCATCTGCATCGTATGTCAGCGCTTCATGGATATAAGTGAACAGGGTGGCAAAGAGGGAAACAGTGAATACCAGGCCGGCCCAATTATGAACGATTTTCATCGTCATGTTGCTTCCGAAAAGGGCATAGATCCATTCAATTTTGAAAACAAACCCATAGCCCGTGAAGATCAGGAGGACGCAGCTTCCCGCTAGAATCCAGTGATTGATGATTTCTTCAACCGATGCCTTTCTCACCATTTCACTCATGATTTTTTCACCTCCTCGTCAACGTCCTTGTGCGGTCCAATGGTGACATAGTGCAGCAGGGCGCCGACAATTACGCCGCCGAGTCCAATCATGGCCAGCGGCTTCAGCACCGCATTCCAGAAAATGATACTCTCGGGGATCGCGGGGTTCTCATTCATTCCGTAGATTTTTGGACTGTCCTTGAAGGCGTAGAGAGTCCCAAGTCCGTTCAGGTCCGCTTCGCCGTATACTTTGGCATATCCCGCTGCTTTGGCCGAGTCGATCAATGCCCCGCGTTCTCCGAACCTGACCGCGCCGGTGGGACAGGTTTTAGCGCAGGCGGGGGACAGGCCGTCTGCGATACGGTCAAAGCAGAGATGGCATTTCGATATTTTCCCCTGCGCATCGTACCTCGGAACATCGAAGGGGCATGCGACCACGCACAATTTGCAACCGATGCATTTGTCCTTGTCATAGGCCACCGCGCCTTCCTTCGTGCGGTAGATCGCGCCGGGAGCGGGGCAAATTTTCATGCAGCCCGCATCCCCGCAGTGCATGCATCTCCGGCTTACAAAGAGCCACCGGACGGGATTAGCATCAGAAGGTATCTCACTATAACGGATGATATTAAGCGCCGTGGGCGTTAAGTCCGGAGGATTCTGCATGGAGCCGGAATTCTTCGTCCTCTGTCCGGGCAGCTGGTTCCAGTTTTTGCACGATGTCTGACAGCCCCGGCACCCGATACAGAGCTCCGGCGATATGAGCAATGCTTTTCTGTTATCCGTGTTCATCGACATGATTTTCCTCCTATGCCTTAACTACATTGACCATGAAGGCTTTGGATTCCGGTATCATGGTATTGGGGTCCCCTATAGTCGGAGTTAGTAGGTTTGCGCTGTCTCCGCCACTACCATCTACGGGATATTGCCAACCGAAGTGCCAGGGAAGACCGACCTGGTGTACGGTGGTTCCGCCGATTTTGAATGGTTTGAACCGGCTCGTAACGACTGCAATGGCCCACAGTTCACCGCGTCCGGATTTGACGATGACTTTTTCGCCGTTGTTTATCCCCTTTGCACTGGCCAGTTCCTCACTCAGTTCTACAAACATCTGGGGCTGCATTTCGAGCTGCCAGGGTTCATGCCTTGTTATGACGCCGGTCTGCCAGTGTTCCGACACGCGGTAGGTGGTCGCCACAAAGGGGTATTGCACGTTGCAGGAGAAGTAGACGTCTTCCTTTCCTCCGAAGAGCTTTATTATCGGGTTTACTCGCTGCTTTGACATTATGTTTTCTTCAAGGGGGCACTCAAGCGCTTCGTAGTGCTCAGGGAAGGGGCCGTCGTCCAGTCCCGACCCGAATATGGCTCCTACGCCAGTTGCGATCATGATAAAGGGGTACTTGCCTTTTTCCGTGTCCATTGGCGGCGCAGGGCCATCAGGCACATCGCCCACCCAGGTGCCAAGCTTCTTCGATACTGGATCTTCCTTAACCGGATCCCATTTGATGACCGCGCGCTTCGAGTCCCATGGTTTACCATGGGGATCCACTGATGCGCGGTTGTAGATGATGCGTCTGTTCACTGGCCAGGCCCAGGCCCATTCCGGGTACATGCCAAGACCGGTTGGGTCGTTCTTGCCGCGCCGCGCCATCATGTTAATGATTTTGCCTTCCTTTTGCGTGAAGCTCTGGGAATATATCCAATTGCCGCAGGATGTTGTGCCATCGGCCTGCAAGTGAACAAAGGATGCACAGAGGTCTCCTTTTTTGCCGAGGAGCTTCGGTGGCGTTGCACTCTTGTCGTATACGTCTTCCAAGTAATAGCCATTGATCTCTTTGGCGACGTTGTGGATATTGATTTCCTTGACTTTGCCGTCCGGACCTTTTTCACCGTAGTTCCAGGTAAGGTTCAGGATGGGCGCTGGGAATTTGCCGCCCCGTTTCTGGTACAGTTTCTTTACCCGGTAGTAGAGTTCATTCATAATGGCCGAGTCCGGCTTGGATTGTCCGATTGGTTCGATGGCTTTGTACCGCCATTGCGCCCATCGGCCGGAGTTCGATATGCTGCCTACTTTTTCAACGGAGGAAACAGCGGGAAGGAGGAACACCTCGGTCTGGATGTCTTTGGGATTCATGCCCGGACCTTTCCAGAACGATCCGGTTTCGTTGTCGAAGAGGTTGACATTCACCATCCATTTGAGCTTGGTGAGCGCGAGCCTTGTCTTATTCGAATTCGCTCCGGAGCATGCGGGATTCTGCCCCCAAGCGAAGAAGCCTTCGAATTTTCCTTTCAGCATCTGGTCGAAAAGCATGAGCCACGAAGCATTCAAACCTTCGTCAAGCTTTGGAAGCCAGGCGTACCCAAAGTCGTTCTCTTTCTGTGCCGCGTTGCCGTAAATCGCTTTGAGGTAACTGGTGATGTATTTACCGCGATTCGACCACCAGTTCACGCTCTTCGGGTCCTTGGTCTTGGGGGTGTATTTTTCAATATACGTTTTCAGATCAACGAGCGGGCCTGCCGGCGTCGGGAGATAGCCGGTAAGCGTGTTGAACAGGAGGCCGTGATCCGTCGAGCCCTGGACATTGCTTTCCCCTCGCAAGGCGTTGATGCCGCCGCCAGCCATGCCCATATTCCCAAGCAGCAGCTGAATGATCGACATGGCCCGGATGTTCTGCGTTCCAACCGTATGTTGCGTCCATCCCATCGCATACAGCTCGGTCCCAACACGGTTCGGCTTGCCGGTAGAAGCATAGAGCTTGTATACTTCTAGGAGTTTTTCCTTGGGTGTGCCGGTGATGCTTGAAACCTTGTCGAGCGTATAACGTGAGTAATGCTTCTTCAGGAGCTGGAATACACAATGGGGGTCCTGGAGCATGGGATCCTTCTTGGGAATGCCATTCTCGTCCATCTGGAAGGACCAGGTCTTTTTATCGTACTTCCGCGTTTTATCTTCATAGCCCGAGAACAGTCCGCTCAGGTCGCCGGGGTCCTTAAAATCGGCGTTGATAAGAAAAGGTGCATTGGTATACTTGACGACGTATTCCTTGAAATAGAGGTTATTGTGAAGAATGTACTTGATCATGCCACCGAGAAAGGCGATGTCTGTGCCGGAGCGCATCGGTACATAGAGATCCGCCTTTGTCGCGGTTTGCGTGAAACGGGGATCGACGACGATCAGCTTTCCACCCTGTTCCTGCGCCTTCATGATCCATTTCATGGAAATAGGGTGGTTTGAAGCAGGGTTGCTGCCCATTACAAGTATGACATCTGCATTGCGAATATCGATCCAATGATTCGTCATTGCACCGCGCCCGAACGACTCTCCCAGAGCCGCTACAGTTGCGGAGTGTCAAATGCGCGCCTGGTGTTCTATATATACGAGGCCCCAAGACCTCAGCATCTTCTGAAGCATATAGCATTCTTCATTGTCCAGGGCCGCGCTCCCCACGTGGGCGATGGCATCGGTCCTATTTACGACAAAATCCTTCATAACCTCTTTTTCTATGCCATCAGCTGTTTTTTCCTTTACTTTCGATTTCGAGGTCATTTTAAAATTTCGGTCGCGGGTATCCTTAACTCTTTTTGCTATTTCGTCAAGCGCCCAGTCCCATTCCACCTCTTTCCATTCCGTTGCGCCCGCGGCCCGGTATTTCGGCTTAATGAGCCGCTGCGGATTATTAATGACCTCGAACAACGATGCGCCTTTTGAGCAGAGCCTTCCCTCATTAATCGGATGATCAGGGTCACCCTCGGTATTCACGACTTGTCCTGCCTTGGTGTGGACGATAAGTCCGCACCCGACAGAGCAGTAGGGACATATTGTGCGTGTCACCACGGCGCCTTCGATCCTGAGCTCCTGCGCAACGGCCTCTGCCGGATCAAGTCTTACACCAAGTGAGCCAACCAGAACGGAACTACCGGAGAGCTTCATGAATTCGCGTCTCGATACTCCCATATGCCCTTCCTCCTTAGATACCGATTTTTACTTATTTTTTTGAGGTCAATGTAAGGAATATAATGCTGGAACGATCATTGACCATTACTGAGCCGCTGGTCAACTTGAGTTGAGGCAGGGTACTTTGAATTTATTGAGATCAGAGACAATCGTAAGATTATCTAATGAATGCATTTGATTTACTATAGCAAAAAAACATGAAATTGTCGAGTTCGGGTTATATTTGGCACAGCCCGCTCAATCGCCTTGCCTTGAGAAAAACCAGGCCCTCAATGAAACCTATAAACCGTGGCAAAACATCTCTGCCGCATCTGCGAACAGAATTATCAGCGATTCTCAGCAGCATTAGCGCACGATGCCGAAATCCTCGGCTTTCAAGAAACGGGAGAGTCGTCAATATTTTAAAAAAAAGAAAGACCTTTGATTTTTTGACAATCAGGCTGGCATCTGCTATTCTTTGTAATATCAATGAAATCTGCTGACTTAATTCCATTTTCTTTCCCGTCAAAAAACGTTATAATGAGCCAAGCATAAAACCCTTGTTATGAAAGGAGGTTTCCCACGTGCGCTATCGTTATATCGCTTATAAATATTCTCGGCGGAAACAACCTGAGGCAGTTACCCAGAATATCTGGGAATCGTTCAGCACCTGGCCTCTCCACTCTACGATAGTATGGAGACCACCGACAGACATTTATGAAACACCAGATGAAATTATTGTAGTAGTTGAACTAGCGGGTGTGGCAGAGGACGAAATGTCAGTAACACTGTTCAGCGATCTGCTTGTGGTGGAAGGCACAAGGGAACAACCGGTATTGGCCGAAATGAATGCATGTCATCAGTTAGGCATTAAATATGGTGATTTCAGGGCTGAGATTGCATTGCATGCTTCTGTTAATCACGAGCAGGTCACAGCGGCGTATAAGAACGGCTTATTGATCATAACCCTCCGTAAACTCTGAGAGTCAAGGAATTGCTTTGAAATTACGTGATAATTTATTGAATTTATTAAAAAAACGAGGCAGGAGCAAATCCATGGATACCCCGCAAGAAAACAACCAGGAAAAGATACCATCAGTGCCCGCGGAACTCCCTCTGTTGCCGCTTAAAGATACTGTCGTATATCCTCTTACGGTTTATCCACTCGTAATAGGCAAGGATAAGTCGATCAAACTCGTCAACGACGTAACTATGGGAGATAAATTTCTCGCGTTAACAGCACAGAGGAAAATAGATATCGAGGTTGCCAGTATGGAGGACATTTACCCAATTGGGACTATGGCGAGAATCCTTCAGATGATCAAGGTTCCTGACGGAACGCTCAGGGTCCTTGTTCAAGGAATCGAGCGGATAAAAATAGCCAGCTTCATTCAGACCGAGCCCTACATCAAGGCGCGTGTTTCGGCACAGACAGACAAATCGGAGAAGTCAGTCGAGCTTGATGCGCTTATGCGTGGAATATCCGAGATGTTCCAGAAAATGGTATCGCTGACGCCGAACATGCCCGAAGAACTCTCCTCGGCGGCGGTCAACATTGACGATCCGCGGCAGCTTGCTTATCTCATTGCCACAAATATCCGGATTGATCTTCCGCAGCGACAGGAGATACTTGAATCCGACCTGGTTTTCGACAAACTCAATAAACTAATGCAATACTTGAATCGCGAGGTCGAGGTCCTCGAACTGGGCAGAAAAATCCAAGGGCAGGCCCGGGACCAGATGCAGAAAGCGGAGCGGGAATATCTGCTACGACAGCAGCTATCCGCTATTCGCAAGGAACTTGGCGAGGAGGCTGATGAAGGTTCAGAGATTAAAATCCTGCGGGAAAAGATCGATCAGGAAAAGCTGCCTCCTGAAGCGGATAAAGAGGCCAGACGTGAACTGGGTCGTATGGAAAAACTTTCTGCCTCGTCTCCCGAGTATTCGGTGATCCGCACCTATCTCGAATGGATGACAAATCTCCCATGGAACAAAACTTCGGCCACCGCCATCGATATCGCAAAGGCCAAGATCACCCTTGACGAAGACCACTATGATCTCGAAAAAGTGAAAGACCGCATTTTGGAATACCTATCCGTTAAGAAGCTGGGTGAAGATCGTGGCTATCAGGAGGGTGTAAAAACCCGGGAGCCAATCCTCTGTTTCGTTGGCCCCCCCGGCGTGGGGAAAACGTCGCTGGGCCAGTCCATCGCACGTGCGCTTGGCAGGAAATTCATGCGACAATCTTTCGGCGGTCTGCATGATGAAGCCGAGATCAGAGGTCACCGCCGTACCTATATCGGCGCTATGCCCGGCCGCATCATTCAAGCCATCAAGCGCGTCGAAACCAGGGATCCGGTGCTTATGCTTGATGAGGTCGATAAGGTCGGATCGGATTGGCGCGGTGATCCGTCGTCGGCACTACTCGAGGTGCTCGACCCCGAGCAGAACAAGGATTTTCGCGACAATTATCTTGATGTACCCTTCGATCTTTCGAAGGTCATGTTCATCACGACTGCCAACCAGCTCGAAACAATCCCGCCGCCACTGCTCGATCGTATGGAAGTGATCACTCTGCCAGGATACACGGAGCATGAAAAACTGAACATAGCCCTAAAATATCTGATCCCGAAGGAGATCAAGGCTAATGCGCTCAAACTCGAGGAAGTCGTTTTTGAGGATGATGCACTCAGGGGGATCATAAAGGACTATACGCGCGAGGCTGGCGTCAGGAACCTAGAACGCGAAATAGCGAATGTCTGCCGAAAGGTGGCCAAAGCCGTGGCCGAAGGAAAAGCGACGCCGATAACAATCAAGATGGAGGAACTTCACGACTACCTCGGAAGGCCAAGGTTTTTTGCGGAAACGGCGATCATGATCGACCGGCCGGGTGTGGTTACCGGACTGGCCTGGACACCAACCGGTGGGGACATCCTCTTTGTGGAAGCAACACAGATGCCCGGGAACAAGCAGCTCACGCTTACAGGACAGCTCGGCGATGTTATGAAGGAATCAGCCCAGGCTGCGTTGTCCTACGTCCGTTCGCAAGCCGAGGCATTCGGAATCAAGAAAGACTTCTTTGAAAAGTCCGACATTCATATTCATGTACCGGCGGGAGCAATTCCGAAGGACGGACCCTCCGCAGGCGTCACCATGACCACCGCGATCGTATCCATGCTCACAGGCAGGCTGGTGAAGCATGACTTGGCCATGACGGGAGAAATCACTCTTCGCGGCAAAGTCATGCCGATCGGCGGGTTGAAAGAGAAAGTGCTGGCTGCTAGACGAGCGGGGATCAAGACTATCATTATTCCAGAAAAAAACAAGAACGACCTCGAGGACGTGCCCGAGGATGTGAAGAAGGAGATGAATTTTATCTTTGCGGATACCATCGATCAGGTCATTAATAACGCGTTGATATAGTACGTCGTTCACTGCTTTAAATAGGTATAATTCAGGGTTCAGCACTCAAAATGAATACCATTCATAAGGCTTCTCATTCAAACCATGCGGAAAGGCTTCCGTCTTGGTTTAAAATACGACTTACCACAAGCGAGCGTCTCGGGGAAGTGCGAAGCCTGATTAGAAAGAACAAATTACACACGGTCTGTACAAGCGCGTCCTGCCCGAACCAGACCGAATGCTGGAATGCCGGCACGGCAACCTTTCTGATCCTCGGGAACAGCTGCACGCGCTCCTGCGGGTTCTGCAACGTGCCAAAAGGGACACCGCAAAGCATTGAAGCGGATGAACCAGACCGCGTCGCAAGCGCTGTTGAAGCACTTAAACTTACCTACGCAGTGATTACCTCGGTTACAAGGGATGATCTGCCCGACGGCGGATCTACACTATTCGCGGAGACCATAAGAGCAATTCGCAAGCGAATTCCCCGGTGCCATGTGGAAGTATTGATCCCCGATTTGCAGGGTTCTGAATCCGCTCTCCATACGGTGCTCGAAGCACAGCCTGATGTTTTGAATCACAATATAGAAACCGTGCCGTCTCTTTATAAATGCGTCCGGCCACAGGCGGATTATGGCAGGTCAATTGAACTACTTTCGCGAGCGCATGCGTTCGGCGCTGTAACAAAAACGGGGATGATGCTCGGTTTGGGGGAGTGTAGGGAAGAAATTTTCTCGGTTTTGCAGGACTTGCGGCAAGTCGGCTGTTCCCTCCTGACAATCGGCCAGTATCTTCAGCCCGGCAAGAACTCTCTTCCGGTCAAACGGTATTACCATCCTGATGAATTTCTTGAACTTCGTGACCAGGCCATCTTGATGGGGTTCAGCCATGTGGTGGCAGGCCCACTGGTAAGAAGTTCCTATCACGCTGGGAAACACATAACTGAATCAAAACCGGTACTGTGATTCATATTTCCTGAAAAAACTAATGGACACAAGGAACACCAATAGATGAATATTACGGTCATTGTACCAACTTATAAACGTCCGCAGGCTCTAAGGCTTTCTTTCCTAAATTTTGTTAATCAAGGCTTGCTGCCGAATGAAGTCATGATTGCCGATAACGGCAGCAGCAGAGAGACCCGTGAAACAGTGCTTGAAATGAAAATGGCTCTTCTGGATTTAGCTGCAGCAAGGTCAAAACCCTTTCTGTTGTCATGGTCTTGGGAAAGAGGGCAGATGGTATGGTGCTGAGGTGGTGTTTATGAAAATTCTCTATGTGTTGAACGGATCCAACTTCTCGAGCGCCGGAGGGATGGAATATCATCTAATTGATATCACAAACTGGCTGGAATCTAAAGGGGTTAAAACAGCCATTGCGGTCAGAAAAGGAACGTATATTCAAAAGAACCTGCTTAAAGACAAATCCCACATCTACCCCTTGGCGTGGACAGGGATAGCAAAAGTATATGCATTTGTTCAGGCGGCAATAGCGATTGTTGACTTCGCACCGGATATTATTTCTATAAATCGCGAGCGTGACATCAAGCGTATTTATTATATTGTCAAATTCACGAGCATTTTCTTGAAGAAAAACCCGAAACTCATTGCAATATTTCAAAATATAGGATGGAGGGATAAATTTGATCTGTCGAAGCTTGACGGCTTAATATTCTTAAACAATTACACAAAACAGAATTATTTAGCTTGGAATAAAGACGCGGAGAATAAATCAAAAATCATCTATTACGGGGTTCCCATGCCACTGATAGATCAGGTGGAGAAATTCAATCCCAGTAGGGAACGAAGATTTTTTAAGGGACTCGGGTTCCCGCTTATTGGCATGGTCGGAGAATTTCGGAAGAACCAGATCGAATTGATTGATGTTGCGTTTGAACTGAAGAAAAAAGTCCGTGATTTTACCATGGTATTTGTAGGGAAAGGTTCTGAGGAACAAATTCGGCCGTTGCGGGAAAAAATAGACCGGTTGGGGTTAGCGTCAAACTTTCTTTTTGCGGGCAATATTGATCGTTCCCGCATGCTGGATGCTTTTTATGATTTCGATTTGTCAGTTACTACCAACCGTGAGGAGGCCTTTGGATTGGCCTTTATCGAATCACTAGCGTCTTATACGCCACTTGTCGCTTATGCTTCTGGAGGGCCAGTGGAAATACTCGAGAAAGGTGGTGGCATACTCGTGTCGGGAGGACCAGCAGAAATGGCTGAAAAACTGTATCAGCTCATATCGGATCCGATGTTAATAAAATCCTTGGGCGTGGCTGGAAGGAATGCTGCGGAACAATATTTCAGCATAGATGTCATGGGTGAAAATCATTACCGTTTTTATAATAATATACTCTCGGATAATTATCATGATATCGCATGAAGCAGCGGCATTTGTCATTGCAAGAAGAGCGCAAAGATATTCCGAGTCGCTTGTGCTGGCCAGAACCGCCTCCCCCTCAACCTGCAATTATTCGAGCGGAGCGCCTCAGTCTCGAACCATATATAACGATTTTGAATTATGGGACAGGTTAAAGGAAAGGGGTTTGTGGCAGTCAGCACAGGCATCATGAACCTTGATCATTCGCTCTTTGGCAAACCCTTACCTTTGTTATAGCACGTCGGTGATCGCCTGGCATCGGGGGGACAGGCTGCAGCAAGCTTCCTGTCCTGGGGCAACTTCCCATATTCATTGACACCGATGATGCACACCCTGTAGAAGCCTTTGATGGTTATGTCCTCTGATTGTCAGCCTGGTCAATACTCCCCGGCTCGCCTCCTCCTGTCATTAATGAGCAACAGGGCCCCATCTTCGCTTCAAGCGCTTGTATTACTTCATCAACGGTGATCATTGCAAAGCACGGGACGATGTCTTTTCCGTTCTTTGAACATTGCCGTATCGTGTCAAATGAACACACCGGACAATTGGTTCGTTTGATGAGCGTCGACACGCTCGGCGACAGGGGATACCAATACTCTGTCATTTTATTTCCCAATATCAGCGAGTTCGTTCGGACTGCTCCCGCAATGTGCCCCAATCCGCTGTCATTGCCGAGAAATAGCTTGCACCGCTTAATGATCGCAGCGGTCTGAAGAATGCTGGTCTTTCCCGTCACATCAAGGATGCGAGAGTGCTGCCCGAAATGGGCGTTCCAGAGCACTTCGCTATCCCGTGCTGAGCCGAGGATGACTGTCGTGAAACCCTTTTCCGCAAAGTGCGTCGCAACGCTCCAAAACCGATCCAATGGCCACGTTTTTTTCGGATCAGACGCAAATGGGGCCAGGGCAATCACTTTTTCGTCGGGTGCAATGCCCATTTCGGATAAAATGCAATCAGCCTCCTTCGATTCGTTCTGTGATAAAAATAGTTCAATAAAGGGATCATATATCTTCATGCCATCCATGGCAAGAAGGTCGAGAAATCTCTCGGCAATATTCCTTTCGAGACAAGAGTCGCCTATTTTTGTGAGCAAGAAACCACGTCGGCGATTCGTGAATCCGTGGTGCGAAATATATCCGATCCTCTCCCGAGCGCCGATCAGATAGGCAAAGAGAGCAAATCGTATTTTTGACCCGAGGAGATATACTGTGTGATAATGTTGCTTCCGAAACCGTGCAATAAATTTTATTTTATCCTGAAGCCGGAACGACCCGTTCATCCTAAAATAGTTAAGATACTGCATATCGATCACATGGATGGTTCTGACATACGGGTTGTAGCGATACAAATCACGTCCTTCGTCGTTGAACACCGCAAGATCAATCGTGGATCCTGGTTTGTTCATCGCCAGATTCCGTACGAAAGAACTGCATGATAATTGATCTCCAATGCCCTTCTGAAAGGGGATAACCAGGTATGATAAAACGGTATCGCCCGGCTTCATATTTCCTTCCTTCATTTTTCATAGAAAAGGGGAATTAATATTTCTCTCCCTTTTTCGGGTTTTTTTATCAGAAAAAAGCGTGGAAAACTCTGCGTTAAGTGCTTAGTCCAATGCCCTGTCCGATTTTTGTGAACCCATATTCGCTCGAAAGCTGGGAAATGGTCTTTTCCTGCTTGGCCGCTTCAGGTGCAAATCTGGCCATAAAGGCCGCATCGTGATTCTTGTGCTCGTTGCTCATCCTGTATCTTATATCTGTTTTTGCGTGTTATTTTACCACTAAGTTCGATAAAAAACAGCCGAAAATTGAACACGTCAACGGTTCCACAGCAACATCCTGGAAGCAAGTAAATAACCCCGCAGCAAGCTGCGAGGCATTTTGACTAGAATCTAAAACCTATTTGCTCATCATGCTGATACCGAATATAGTTTCTAATCACTTCCGCCGTTACTTTGTCGCCAACCGAACGGACAAAGTAACCATCGTTCCACAGTTCCCCTCCCCAGAGCTTTTTCTTTATCTCCGGGAACTCTTGGAACATTATTCTGGCAGAGATACTTTTAATCATTTGTACTACCTTCGCAGGCGCATACTTCGGAGGAACAACCAAAAACAAGTGTACATGGTCATCCATGACTTCCATCGTATCTATTTCCAAATCGTACTGTTCAGCTATCTCACGAAAGATTTCTTTCAATCGTTTCGTCATGCGATCGTCGAACAGTTTTTTACGATATTTCGGTATCCATACGAAATGGTACTTGAGATCACAGACACAATGTCTGCTTCTTCTCAATGGGCTCATGGCCCGTATTGTATCAGAAAATCATCCTAACTTCGTCAGGATATCCTTTTCATCCCAGCAGCAAGCTGCTGGGTATTCAAGGATGTTTTTTATAAACATAAGATAGATATCATTTTATTAGTACTATGAGAAAAGAGATCGTTCACGATGAGGTTGTGCCATATGACCGGGTGGATGAAGAAATAAGGCTCTTTCTCTAGGAATGGCAAAAGAGTATGGGAAATATGAATAGGATTATCCGTGCGGCGATTACAAGCGTGGTGCGTCACGATTCATCCGTTCGAGGATGGTGACAGGCGCAGAGCCAGAGTGCTCACCGATATGCCCCTTGCCAAGGATGACAAATAATCGCAACGCTATTATAGCCTATCTCGTAAATTAATATTGATAGACAATCGTATTATAAGGAGGCATCCGGATTTTACTATGGCGCTTTCACAGTGCATCTACTAAGCGCTTGGCTTTATTAAATCTACTTTTACAAATTCTTCAAATTGTGCTATAAACTCGTATAATTATCGAGAACAGGGAGGCTGAGCATGAAAGTTATTGCATTCAACGGTAGCGCGCGAAAAGAAGGGAATACCTCAATTCTTCTGAATCTCATCTTCGATGAACTTAAAGCCGAGGGAATCGAGACAGAGCTTTATTCTCTTGCAGGAAAACCGGTCCAGGGCTGCATCGCCTGTTTTAAATGTTTTGAAAAGAAGAATATGCGCTGTAATGTGGACAAAGACGTCATCAATGAGTGCATTCAGAAAATGATTGAGGCGGACGGTATCCTGTTGGGCTCACCAACATATTTTGCTGATGTGACAGCGAGCATGAAGGCACTAATTGAACGATGCGGCATGGTCGGGCGCGCGAACAACGGATTGTACAGGCGCAAAGTGGGTGCGGCCGTAGTTGCGGTTAGGCGCGCCGGTGGGATTCATGTTTTTAACTCACTCAACTATTTTTTCTCCATCAATGAGATGATCATTCCTGGTTCAAGCTACTGGAATATTGGCATCGGGCGCCAACCGGGCGAGGTGAACAATGACGCAGAAGGCGTTCAGACCATGAAGAATCTGGGCAAAAACATGGCCTGGTTGATGAAGAAAATCAAGGAGTAGATTCCTTGTCGCACTTCCCTGATTGATATAAGCGTACAATAAATTGTGACGATATCGTAAAATTATCCCCCTAAAACAACAAATTATCCCATCAAATTTCTTGACAGAGAGGGGCACTCTCATATAATCAACTCATCCGTCTATAGAAAGAATTACCCACCAATTATGCACACAAACCTTCAACTAGTTATTCAACAGATCCCGAAACCGTAAGAGGCGACAGATCTTAGAAATTATGAAATCGCATCAGTAAATTGAAATACATCACAATGGGTAAAGAGAAGATATATTGGCACAAAATTCTGCTCACGTAGGTGAAGGTCACATCTTGGCGCTTTAGACCGATCGCTTACAGCCCCATCTGAGCTTGAAGCTAGGCTCTCTATCTCACTGGAGCAAGTATTCTAATCCCGAATAGCATTGAGAAATAAAAAGGAGAAATACCAATGATGACAGTAATGATGGGAGGGATTATCTTATGTTTAGTTGTTATTATTGTTCTGCTAGTTATCCTTAGAGGTTTTTGTTTGATTGGGGCCAATCAAGTTGGCATCCTTACTAAAAACATGTTTGGCAAAAAAATGCCTGCAGGACAAATAATCGCGCGCCACGGAGAAATAGGGGTTCAGGCGATGACTTTAATGCCGGGGCTCTACTGGAGGTTCCCTATAATCTGGTCATTTACCAAAGTTCCGGTTGAAACAGTAGGTATTACCAGTGTCGGTATTGTCGAATCTATTGACGGTGAACCACTACCTAAAGGTAGAGTATTAGCCGATGAAGTTGAGTGCAATCAATTTCAAGACGCAGAGATGTTTTTAGCCAATCATGGAAAGAAGGGACCTCAGGTTGGAATTCTACGTCCAGGCACCTACCGGATCAATTCTAGACTGTTCAATATTACCAAGGCCCCTGCGGTAAAAATAGATGAGAATACCATTGGTATAGCCGTCGCCAAAGATGGCATTCCCCTACCGACTGGCTATGTCATCGCTCCGAAGGCGCTTAATGATAACGGTACCGAAGCAGACCACAAATCTTATCAAAATGGTCAGCTCTTTATCGATAGCAAAGGATACCGGGGCCCGCAGTTGGATACCCTGCAGCCCGGAATATATTTCATCAACCCGAACTTATTTGATATTAAAGTCGAAGATGTAGCCGAAGTCCTTCCAGGATATGCGGCAGTAATCAGGTCTAATGTGGGGTTGGAGCTGGAGAGGACACCGGTAGGGCCCGAGCTAACTACCAAAGAAGGAAAACTCGGTGGTCCGATTCATGAAGATGTTGAGAAAATTTTGATAACCGATAAATATACCCGCGGCATTTGGAGAGAGCCGGTTGCACCGGGTAAATACAATCTAAATGCGATTGCTTTCACGGCCTATCAAGTGCCTACTTCCGCCGTCACCATCGATTGGGCAAGTGAGGGAAAAATCGGGACAGAGGTAAAGGGAGTTAAACCAACGGAAGCTAAGGCTGCGGGGGTCCTGTACAGTTTTGATCCCTTGAAGGTGACTTCTAAAGATGGTTTTCAATTGGAAGTCAATGTTCGAATGGTGATTCGAATTCAACCGGGGAATGCGGCCTACATCATAGCTAGATTCGGTTCAGTGGCTAATCTAATTGATCAAATCGTACATCCGCTGATCGATTCATCTTTCAGGAATAAAGCCGGAGAGAAAAAAGCGATTGACTTTTTCCAAAGCCGGACGGACTTGCAGACCGAAGCATTGGCGCACGCCAAAGAAAGATTTTCTGAGTACAACGTAGAGGCTCAAAACTTGCTCATTGCTTATATCGATATACCTAAAGATTTGTTGGATACTCAAACCAAGAAAGAGATTGCCAATCAACAACAAGCCCAGTATGACCAAGAGGCACTGGCTCAAGAAAAACGCATTGCGGTTATGGAGAAATCGTCCAGGGCGGATAAACAAAAAGATGTTATTGACGCCAAATTATCTATAGACATCAATAATGATAGGGCTGAGGCCACGGTTAAAGAAGCTGACGGAAAAAGACGCTCTGTGATTCTCCAAGCTCAAGGGACTAAAGAAGCCACAATACTAGTGGCTGATGGCAATTCTTACAAAAGCAAGATTGAGGGCGATGGTGTTGCCGCTGCTTACAACGCTCAAAAAGAGGCCATTGGTCAGCAGAATGTAGCAATAATAAAACTTATACAGGAGATAGCGGCTGGTAAGATTCAGATTGTGCCCCAGGTTCTGGTTGGGGGTGGGGAAGGCTCAGCGAGCGGCAACCTATTCAATGCATGGTTATCTCAAATGATTTCTCAAAACGCACCGAAAAATGAGGGATAATAGATAAAAGCTATTGAATAATCTGAGCTGGCAACGGGTACGCTCTTGAAATATTGAAATGTGATTGAGTGCAAAACCCCATATGACCGTCCATCGAGACAATGTAGTCGACGTCTTACTGCCGCGGCTGATATTGATGTAGTATATTCCGTCCTGTATATACAGTCTATTCGGACTATCCTGATTACACAGTAGTAGGTAGCCATAAGACTTATTTTTTTCTGAGTAAAGGATTCTAATCAAACTATACATTGCTGGGTCATTCTTGTAACTGTAGATGTTCCAATCGTTCCCATTCTTAGAGTATCAACTACTTATAAGGAGGTTGTCAAGTTTTTCAGAGATCACCTGTTAAAGCCGTGGTTGTGTTGCTGCTTCACCTCGGGTTCCCTTTTCCCATCCTCTTTTATTCTTCGAGCCTTTTGCTCAACTTACTTTATTCAGGTTAACGGGGTGGTGCAGGCCAAGCTGAATCTTGCAAGCCACATTGTGCCTAGATTAAAAAACGGCCCTCCTTCCGCCACAACCACTCAACAATTATATCATTTATGCTGCAAGAGCAAAGCTTACCGTATCTTGAAACTCTCGCCTGTTTCTCAGAAGGGCAAATATCAATTTGATCAGCTTTATGGCAACAGCGCATAGGGCTTCTTTCTAAAATCAATCACAGATTCTGCTGACGAACCGAAATTCTGCATGTTTCAATTAGACTTAACTATCGAAAAGCTGAGGGATTTCCACCATTACATATGACATCGTATGCACTGCTGCTATTACAAGGAGGTCGAAGGGATTCTACTGGAAGATACTGAGAATTACAGTTTGAAACGCGATGAATTTCAAAAACGGAAAGTCCAACGGCTTCGGAAGAATATTGTAATTTCAATAAAATGAACCTGTCAAAGCCTACAGGACGTACTTAGAGCTTTCCTGCATTTTATTCGCACATACTTCTTCTTTAGTACATACACTGTCAGAAGGAGAACAGCGCCGTGACCGCAAGTGCTTAGATGACAACGTTCAGGACATCTTTAACTCAAAAAACACTCACAACATCGTTTAATCGCGTATTAGCAAACAATTAGCTAACTGATGTAACGATCAGTTTTAAGCAGTGTTAACAAGGCTATAATAACCTACTCAGCATTCAGCACCAGGTGCTAAATGCTTGAAGGTAAACGAAGTCCTGAGTATAAAATCAGTAAACGATGTCCGGAACGTTATCACTTAGATGATAGCGCGGATATGTGATGTTTGTGCGACTCAGCCTACCCACGCTGAAAAATCCCGACTGACATAAGCCATTTACGAGAGCTGCCCCATACGTTGCCGTTGCGTTTATTATATCAAGGGGAAACCCGACGCCGGTTAAAGCTCCTCAAGTTCTTTTTTAGCCTTACATGCTGCTGCTCTTTTCGGTCTTTGTTAACACTGTCTGTATCCTCCAAGTTTCGTTCGGCCAATAGCCGCACCCCGACTATTGAAATCCATGCTGAAGTAACTACAGCCACCCCAAGAACGGGGAAACCAGTGTAAGCAGCCTCGGCAATGCCCAGGAGGACGGGCAATGCGATAGCGGCCACTCCGGTCGCCACGCAGTAGGCCGCCCATCCCCACTGCCGTACGGAAGCGAACCGTCTGCCGAATACGAAGCAGGCCACTGCCAGCGAGGATATTGCCACGAATAAGGCCATGTTGTGCACCCTGGCGTGCAAGCTCATTACGGGGAGGATGCCTTCAGGAGCTCCAGGTGGAAAGCCCAATCCCGGTTCGGTGGGAAAAACTCCAACAAGGATCAGACAAAGCCCGGAGGTGCCGACCAGCCATGGTCCCGGTCCCCAGTTCCCGCCGCGGCCTGGATGAAGTGGTCGCCACATCCCGACGGCGTAAGCGATGACCAGCAGTCCAGACAACACGAAGTTCGTGATCTGAATCCAACATAGGTCTCCGAGGCTGAGCATGCTTAACGGGTGACGTGTAAGGTCGAACCCCTGGCGGGATAGCGCCTGGATCAGAGATACGCCGATGAACAGGGGACCAGCCAAAACGCCGCAGGACAATAGTCCTCTTGTCGCCTCAGTGGTCATCTCGTCACGCCGCGTGCCCGAACCTGCGGTGCTGTGTCTAATGTTAGTTTTTGTCTGGAGCGAATTTTTCCGGATCATAGAGGACCATTCATATACTCTATGCATTTCTTTTAGCCGCTTCAGGATTCAGCGTAGGTAGCCCCAAGATGTAGCTTCATCCTACTGAGACCTCAGGATAGTTTAACCCATTGAGAATGCAGGCTTATTATTCTTAACGGCCCGATTTTGTGACTCATATCCCAGCTATATTTAGGGGTTAGCTATACTGTTCCGGAAGGACCTTCTATTTTAAAAATACTATCGTCCTTTCTGGTTGTCAAGGTAGAGGTCATCCATTTTGGTATGGCTATTTATAGAGTATTGTTGGCGTTCCGTTATCTGATTCGGATGCGAAGATCGCTCGGGAAAAAGCATGAATCTCTTCTTTGATTGGCTCGGATCAGCCAAAATCAAGCATGTTCGACTCGCTATGATGGACATGTGGAGGCCGTATGAAAAGTCCACACAAGAAAGCACCGCAAGCGGCCATTCTCTATGATAAGTTCCATGTCACAAGGCACTTGAACGAAGCTTCGGACAAAATTAGAAAGAGCGAATACGCTAGACCGACCAGCAACAATCGCAAGTTCATCAATGGTCAGAAATATTCGCTCCTCTCGCACCGCGAGAACCTCACGACGGATGGGAGAAGATCTTTAAAGACGCTTTTGAATTCCAACAAGCGACTGAACACTGCCTATATACTCAAGGAGAGTTTGAGCAGCTCTGGGATTATCAACCAGAAGCCTGGGCCAAAAAGTTCTTTGACAACTGGAAGAATTCGTTAAAGTGGCAACGCCTCAAGCCCTATGTAAAGTTCGCCGAGATGGTTGAACGTCATTGGGATGGTATTGCCTCCTTCTGCAAACCCGAGAACAAAGTCGCAATCGGCTTTGTCGAGGGCTTAAATAACAAGATCAGGGTGATTCAGCGTCGAGCCTAGTCACAGGAGGTTTTCTTTACCCAAAAGTTTGCCGACTGTGGAAGCATAAAATTGACGATAAACTAGTTTCTTTGAAATAACAGTTGGAACTGACGAAACTGCCTCTGCTCCCTGTGCATTATGTACGGCTTCAAGAGGTTATGATGAAGTGACGGGATTGGGTGTTCTCAATGTTACCAACTTGCTGAGTTTTTTGAATTAAAAGATGCATGGTAATATTGTGCATATTTTGTGGCAATGTATTTAAAATTGATAGAAAAAATAAAGTTTTTGAATAACTTTACGATAAGAATATAAATAGATTTGGAATTTATTTTAATTGGTTCTTATGCTGCCGAATCAAGAGATGTAATTTGTGATGTTATATTTTTTTAAATTATATCACTACTGTTGGGAGAATATTCTATTGAATTTGAAAATAATTACAATTTTGACGGTTAAATAACAGAAGCATTATCTTCACCATGACAATTAGCAACATCCTAATTATTCGGGAGGTAGTATATGCTTCGGATCAATCGATTATTTGTCCCGGTATTACTTGTTTTGATGGTCTTTCTATTCGCAGCTGGCTGCACAAAGAGCAGCAGTAGCAACACGGCAAGCGACGCGAACAATACGAACAACACGAACAACCCAACGAACAATTCGGTATCACAGGTTAGCGGGAACGTATCAGCCCCCAGCGGCATCGTTGCCATGAACCAAGAGACTGGCTGGCGGCGGTTCCTGGCTTGGCTATTGCCTAGTGAGGCCATAGCCTTATCTCCTGGAATATCGTCTGTCGGAAGCGGTGTAACCGTGAACCTCATCCAAATTGACAACACAGGCACTCAGGTTGGTTCTGTCCTTTCCACCACAACAACCGATTCTTCTGGTAATTATGTTCTTCAGGTGCCGACAGGTTTTGTGCCAGCGATCAACTATGTGGTGAGTGCCGAGGGGACGGGCGTCACTATCCAGTCGTTTGTAACCGGCACAACGGTTAATATAGACCCATATACCCATACCACGGTGAAGTTGATAACGGGTTCCATCTCATCCGTAAGTACTGCAACCATCACCCAAGTAACTCCATCAGACGTGGCAGCCGTACTTGAAACCGTGCTTGATTTTAGTACTTCCGTAACGACAACTGCACTAAGCGTTAGCTCGCTGGTGACAAACCTCCAGAATGTTGTCAATAATTCAGCAGATTTCAGCCCTATCATTACAAGCCTTTCAAGTACTATCGGAATTAGCGGATCAGTAACCGATGATTCGAACAATCCTGTTCCTGGTATCTTGATTATGGTCGAGACATTCAATGACAGACTAATCCAGGCAATGGTCAGAACAGACTCCTTGGGTAATTATTCCGTCCGTGTCCCGGCAGGTGATTATGTAGTCGGTGCCGTCAACGATACCCCGACCAGTACTGTTGCCAGCACCTGGTGGACAAGCAACGGCGGCACCCCTGGGTTGTGGACCGCTGAAAAAATAACGGTTGGCAGCGAACAAATCACAAGGAATTTTACGCTGTCCGAGGGAGGGAGAATCAGTGGTACCGTCCTATCAGCAGATGGCAGCTCGCCGCTCCAAGGAATACATGTTGTTTTATCTGATTACGTCGATGGTTCTACATTAATGTATGTAATCACAAAGAGCGATGGCTCTTACAATATCAACGTGGCCCCGGGAGATTACTATATTTTTGCAAGAAACCTGACGCTACTCCCGTATGCCACTCAAATGTATAGCAGTACTCTGGGCAGCGCCGCATTGAACAAAACTCAGGCAGATAAAATCACGGCAACGGAAGGGTCAATTATTGCTGCAAATATGAGTCTTGTAAGCGGCGTAAATTTAAGTGGACTGGTAACTGATCCAGGAACAGGTCCGGTCCCAGGTAGAAACATGCGGCTTTCTGATTCAAATGATGTTTATGCGGGTGCATGGCGGACGAACAACGATGGAACATACCAGGTCTGGTTGCAGCCTGGAAAATACACGATCAGGACCTATGGTCAGATTACCACATTTGACCTTTCGACAAGCCAAAGCATAACATTTAATGCTGCGGTGGGCGAATATACCGGTTATCTGCATGATACCGACGGAAACCCAGTAGGGCAGGCTTTTATATATGCCTATAATGTATTGGAAAAATCTCCCGTGATCATTGGTACAATGACCTATGAAGCATCCAGCGGGGATGGCAGTTTTAAAATATGGACCCCCCTTGGCAATAGCTCTATATTCCTGTTCAGGAATGACGATGATCTGCCAGACGCTACTTTTGTATATACCAATGCCACAAATACCATCGTTCCGCTCATCTCTGGCGCAACTTTTACATCCACATCATCACCTACCAATCTAGGAACTATAACAATGCCTGCAGGAGTATTTGTGCGGGGAGTTGTAACTGATAGCAATAACAACCCGCGCGCAGGCATCTCTATCCAGGTCCGTGTCGGCGGAACGTCAGGTGCTTATCACTTATCAAATGTTCAAACCATGAGTGATGGCTCATATGCCATGAATCTGCCCGCAGGTGCAACTATGGCGCGTATTTGTGCTTACTTAACAAATATGAGTTGTCCAGGCGTCAGTTCTGCATCAACCGGCACCTATTATAATTATTCGGATAATGTAAATATGGGTACTGTAGGAACCACAACAACACTTAATTTTCAGTTTTAATAGTAAAATAAAAAGACTCGGCCATGAATAACTGGTCGGGTCTCGTGTTGCAATATGATTAGGCTTCTAGGCGTTTTGATCCAGGTCATGCTTTCCGTGATCCAGCCAAAACCGAAAGCGAAGGGGGCAAGGAAAATAATCAGGCGTGCAGCGCTCATCACCGTTTTAAGTTGTTGAAATAATTAAGTCCGGATGTTACCGTCGTTGACGTTGTGTTAATTTACCCATAAGATTGCCGCAGCTGGAAGCATAAGATAGCCGGAAAATGGCCTTTTAAGTACTTCTTTTTTCTTATTTTTATCCTATTGTGGAACCATAAGATTGCCGAAAGTGCAAATTGGAACCATAAGCCTGCCGAAAGTGCAATGCAGACTCCGATGGTGCAATATGTGCAGATTCCGGAAGACAGCAGACGTTCCGATTGAATCTTTCCACCTGATCCCATCCATTCCTTCCACCCAATCCGGTAAATCTACCAGTCATTCCGGCCGTCCTTCCAGAGAGAATAGCCTCTGTAGGTGATCACGTGATGTTGTTTGTATCGCGAATTTTATCATATAGCTTCATCTTTTAGAAATTCCACCAACTTCCTGGTTTATTGTTGTCAAGTATTTTTGTAATAAAATAGCGTTTACTTGCTTTATGGTTTTGCTCTTGGTCACGAAAAGTATACCAGTAAGAGATATTCCTCCGAAGTGATGGTTTAAGAGGTCCTCAGTCCTTCGGGGCAAAAATTTTCTCTCACAAATGCCCCAGGATCGGTTTCCCACTGGCAGTCCATATCCTGATATCCCCCTAAACATTAATCTTGCGCGGCACCTTGTCCAACCCTGGTAATTAGAGGGTCTCAAGAGAGCCCTGACCTTGCTTCATAGGGACAAAGGTGCAAGCGGGGATTATTGACTCTGTACTGGAAGGTCGGTTTGGCCGCCTTAGTGGAAGGAGAGATATTTCCCCGCCTACACGCCAAGATTTTGAGTTATGCAGCCTCCTTGAACTGAAATGATGTCCTGGAGTAATCAAAAACACTATTATCTCGCACGATGGCAAATATGATCCGGAGAAGCTTGCGTGCGACAGCGATCAAGGCCTTGGTCCTTAGCATGCCCCGATCAAGGTATCTCTGATATTGATGTTCCATAACGCAACCCTGACGAACCATATTCATCGCGGCAAAATATAAGAGTTTCCGCATCAGGGGACGACCACGCTTGGAAATACGACGAGTCCCCCGGTATTTGCCGGAGCTGACTTCAAATAGATCCAGACCGGCGAGTTTCATAATTTCCCCGATGGTGCTGTACCTCCGAAAGTCGCCCACTTCACCGATGAGGCCAGCAGCGGTAACCTCACCTATTCCCTTGATCGAAAGAAGAGAATTGCTGTAGGGAATCTGTTTAAGATGATGACTCATTCCCTTTTCCAGCCCTTCCGTAAACTTTTCAGAGGCTTCCATGGCAGCAAGTATCGCTTGGGTTTCGAGGAGGATGCTCGCTTGGCCCTCGACCACGCCTATGGACGCTTCCGCCGCTTCATAGAGCGCTTTGGCACGGTCTTCATTCAGTCTTCCCCGGCTCACCTTTCTCATTGTTCCGCTCAGATTATCAAGACCGTATGCAACAAGATGCTGAGGTGTCGGGTAGTGCTTCAATAAGTATTGTGCGGTTGCAGTCTTTACATTTTTTACCACTTGGAGAAACTCGGGGAAGATGATCGCGATTAAGCTCTGGAGTTGGTTCACCAATGCCGTATGACGCTCCGTGCTCCTTTCCCTAGCCTGAGTAAGCCTTCGAAGTTCAGCAGCAGACCCTTCCGGGATCACGACCGTAAGGGCACGGCCAAGCTCTATGATATCTGCAATGATCTTCGGGTCTTTCTGATCGGTTTTGTTCGGAGAATTACCCTGGAGCTCCTTGACTCTTTTGGTATGCATGGGATTCACTTGCACAAGTCGCACACCCCGTGCTTTCATGAAATGTACGAGAGCCTCTCCATACGGGCCGGTGGACTCATACCCAAAAACAATCTCATCAAGGCGATGAATCTCCTTTGCCCTTGATATCCGAGCCCAGAACTCCCAGCAGCCGGCTCCGTTATTTGGAAAGGAGAAGGGCTTCACGTCAGTCCCATCTGGGCAGCGCCAGTATCCAAAATGCTTGTCTTTGCTGATGTCTACCGTCACGATAAGGGCCTTCCCATTGACTATCTGTTGTTTTTTTGTTTTAATGATCTTCAAGGCTATACCCCTTTCTCTGATTTATTTACCAACTCGCCAGCTGGTTTTAAATCAAGAAAGAGTATAGCCTTCTAACTAAACTTTTTCTACTCTTCTACAATATAGCAAGCTGAAGCATTTGGAGTTGTCAATTTCAGCAACAATCAAGACTTCATCCCGAATTTATTGATGCAAAACTTGTAATACCCACTCTCTACTCACAGTTATTTACAACGCGATTTTCGGACTTCATGACTGAAAAGATACCGATAAAAGAATACTATTGAGGACTATACCGTGGTTGATTCCTCGGTGATCTCGTGGACTGCGCATTTAGGAAGACTGAAACCAAAAATGCTTCCTTGACCGGGGCTACTGACAACCCACATCTCGCCCCCGTGCGCCTCGACGATATTTTTTGATATTGTCAGGCCGAGACCAGAACCCTTCTGGTCGTGAGAAACTCGGTAGTATGCATCGAAGAGGAAAGGAAGCTTATCAGCCGAGATTCCCTGCCCAGAGTCCTGAACCTCGACACGCGATTGCCGGTCCGTTTCGAGAGTCTTCACGACGACCAGACCACCCGCCCCGGTGTACTTCACAGCGTTGTTCAATAGGTTCGTGACGACCCTGTTGACCATGACGATGTCGACATCGAGTGCGGGCATGCATTCGCAGGGCTCGTAGCGGATCATAATGTTTTTCTTTTCCGCCTGGACCATAGCAAAATCTATCTGTTTCCGGATTAGCGCATCCAGATCACAGGGGGCAGTGTTCGGCTTGTATCCCTTCGCCTTCATCCGGGCATGAGCAAGGAAACTTGTCACCATTTGATCTATTGTCAGGAGACCATCAAATATACGTTCGAGCCGACCACGCGCATCATCGGTTTTTCCGGATAGAATCCGCTCGATGAATCCTATTGCGGGCACAAGAATGTTCTTGATGTCATGAGCGAACATGGAAAGCATGTTTTCCCGCTCTCGTTCAAGTTTTCCTATTTCGGCGACCTTGTTTTTCAACTCCATGCGGATTTTCTGCCGTTCGATGGCATAGCGAATCGCTTTAACGAACAGTTCACTGGAAAGCTCACCTTTGACTAAATAGTCCTGTGCACCCCGATTTACCGCCCGGAGAGCCATTTCTTCGTCGTCAAGCCCAGTGAGTACAATTATGGGTATGTCCGGAAACGCAGTATGTATCTTTATGAAAGCATCCAACCCACAACTGTCGGGCAATCCTAAGTCGGACAGGATGACATCATAGCGTTTCTGAGCGAGTCGCTCGATTCCCGTCGACAGTCGTTCCGCTCCGTCGATGTCAAACCGGACACCTTTCTTTCTCCCCAGGATTCGTCTGATTAGATCAGCATCATCTCGGTTGTCTTCCAAAAGAAAAACTTTTATTTCATCATGCGTGGCGATCATCAAGTCCGACTGCATCCCTCAGTTCCTTAATAATATTGTAATATAGATTACCATCATACGGGTAGCAATATATTTTCGAGAGCAGTTAAGCTCCGCTGCCAATAGTCGGATCGTAGTTATTGGCCTATGAAAAAACCTCACTTCTTCGTCCTAATAAAGGAATATAACCCGTCATGCAACAAAAAAGCCGAGCCCGTCGAGGGTATATCCTTTGCAACCCCATCTTTTCTCACGGCCGCCGCTTTCCTTGCCCATCTTGCGGAGGTATCGACATTTTTCAGAAAATATAATTCTACTTCAAGTAATCACTACCTAACTCTTAATTTTTCTCCTGTCAAAGTCTATTTCTAACTGTAGATGTACTGCATGTACCTTTTGAGGTTAAATATGCTGTGAAAAAGCCCTTGATACATTACCTAACCCCTGCAAAAATGGGAGATCTTGCCAACACTCCTCAAAGTGAATTACCCCGCAGCAAGCTGCGGGGCATCGGAACTTGAAACCTTAAAAAAGCACAACAAAGAAGCTGAAGACTTATCCTGGCTTCGCCAGGATGTCCTTTTCATCCCAGCAGCAAGCTGCTGGGTATTTCAGGACTGTTTTATAAATTCATATTTCATATCGGTATTGCCGCCCTCGACCAAATACAGTTTTACATCCCTCGTTCACTATGTTAAATTGGTACACCTTTCGTCTTTTTTTCGCCTTTATGCCAACATTCCGGAGGCCTTATGAAAGCGGACACCCCCCTAACAAAAATGAATTTAGGCCCTTCGTTCCCGATCGTGGGCATTGGCGCCTCGGCGGGCGGACTTGACGCACTTCAGCGGTTCCTCTCCGTTCTTACGTCTGATTTCGGCTTTGCTCTGGTTTTCATCCAGCATCTCTCCTCGAAGCACAAGAGCCTCCTCTCAGATCTCCTCTCCGCAAGGTGGCCCTCTCTCGTGATCCAGGAGATATCCGACGGTCTCAAGGCACAGCCCGGGAGACTTTACTTGTCCCCACCGGGCAAGGAGGTCCGCCTCCGGAACGGTCTCTTTCAGACAACTGTGCATCCCGAGGGGCTCATCCACCTGCCGATCGATGAATTTCTCTCTTCACTGGCGGAGGACTCAGCCGACCGGTCCATAGCCGTGATCTTCTCAGGCGCGGGGACTGACGGGGCCAGGGGCTGCCAGGCTGTCCGAAGCGCAGGCGGCATGGTGTTCGTTCAGGACCCGCAGACCGCAGAATTTAACAGCATGCCTCTTACAGCCATTGCAACGGGCCAGGCGGATGCCGTGCTCTCGCCCGAGGGCATTGCAGCGGAGCTCCGCAAGCTCTCAGGAATTGGCCAAGCCGCTGTGAGCCGCGAGTATCCCATATCACCGGAAGAGTTCAGCGCCTTCTTCCGGATGCTACAGGAGAAGACAGGATCGCGCTTCAACCATTATAAAAAAAGCGTGGTCAGCCGAAGGATCAGAAGACGCATGTACCTTCACGGGCTTTCCACAGTCAAAGATTACCTGGACCTCATCACAGCCAGTGATCCCGAGGCTGCACGCCTCGCGTCCGATCTAATGATCGGCGTCACCTCGTTCTTCCGCGACCGGGTCGCATGGAAGGCCCTGAACCTGGAGGCGATCCGAAAAATCACGTCTGAAAAAGCCGATCTTCCCGTCCGCGTCTGGACTCCTGCAAGCGCCACGGGCGAGGAAGCCTACTCCATCGCCATGATGCTTCTGCGGGAACTCGCCCTTGCCGGAAAAAGGAGGGATATTCAGGTCTTCGCTACAGACGTGAATGACCGTGCGCTGGAACATGCACGTGAGGGCAAGTATCCCGTGAGCATCACTGCGGACATGCCACAGGAATATGGACAGAAGTACTTCACTTCAACAGATGATGGCAACTTCCTCGTCATCAACAAGGAGGTCAGGGAATGCGTGGTCTTCGCCAAGCAAGACCTTTTGACCGACCCTCCCTTCTCCAAGCTCGACCTCATCATCTGCCGTAATTTCCTAATCTACCTGGAGCCTGAGGCCCAGGAAAAATGTATAAACCTCTTTCACTATGCACTTAATGAGGGCGGCTACGTCTTCCTTGGTAACGCAGAGACAGTGGGCAGAAAGAGCGCTCTCTTTAAGAGCATCGGCCACAAGCAATGCCGCGTTTACCGGAAGTTGGCGACTAAACCTGCTTCAAGACCGCCTATCTCGATCCCTTACGCAAATGAACGTCAGGTGTCGTCTGCCAAACAAGCGCAAATGATAGAGCAGACCCGGTCTGTCATGGAAATCATCCAGGAAAAACTGCTTGAAGGATTTGGGCCTGCTGCCGTGGCCATAAACCAGAATTACGAGATTATCTACCACAACGGCCCCACGAAACGGTATCTCAGCCAGCCGCGGGGAGCGCCGACGCAGAACCTCCTGGATCTAGTGCCCGAGAACCTCCGCAGCCGGATACGCGGGGCGCTCTACCAGTCGGGTCGCGAAGAAAAGCCAGTGGTTATCCGCACCAACATCGTCGGAGATGACAACCAAAAAAGACAGATCTCGCTCCAGTTCACGAAAGCGCAGGAGAACCTGTATCTCGTTGTTTTTCAGGAAGGGGGATTCACAAAACAAGAAGTAGCCGAGCAGATCGATGTCGCCGTAATTGAGGAGACAGCGATCCATCAGCTCGAAAGCGAACTTGCGGCGACACGCACTGACCTTCAGAGCAACATCGAGCAGTTAAAGAGCATGAACGAAGAGTTCCAGTCCTCGAACGAGGAATTGCAGGCCTCAAACGAGGAGCTTGAGACCTCCCGCGAAGAACTCCAGTCGTTGAATGAAGAGCTGATCACTGTAAACTCTCAGCTCCAGGGCAAGATTGAGGAGCAGGATACCACTAATAACGATCTGAATAACTTCCAGGCGAGCACGAACATCCCGACAATTTTCCTGGACACGCACTTCCGCGTTAAGCGTTTCACACCCGCGATACTCAAGCTCATCAAGCTCCTTCCTTCGGACGTGGGCCGCCACATTATAGATATGTCCCAGGAGAATCTCGGACCTGACCTCACTTCCGACGCCCAGTCCGTACTGGAACAGCTCACGCCGTCGCGGCGGGAGCTTGAGTTAAGCGGCGTATGGTATGTTCGGACGATTCTTCCCTATCGCACCGCGGACAATCGCATAGAGGGTGTTGTCGTCACCTATAATGACGTTACCGAGCTCAAACGAGCCGAGGAACGAGCGTTGCACCTTGCCTCGTTTCCGCAGCTCAATCCGAATCCGATCATCGAGGTGGATGCCTCCGGTAAGGTCATCTTCGCCAATCCTGGAACGGAAAGTATTCTGCAAAGCCTGGGCATGGACAAGGGGGAGGTAACGGTCTTCCTTCCAAGGGACCTGGATATCATCTTAAAAGACCTGGAGAAGAACAGCGAATCCTCCATCTCTCGCGAGATTTCGATCAAAGACAGAGTGTTTAACGAGAACATTCAACTGATTACTCACTTCAAAGTGGCTCGCATTTACGCCTATGACATCACCAAGCGAAAGCGAGCGGAGGAGGCGCTGCAAGAGAGCGAGCAACGGGTCAGGCTGAAACTGAACAGCATACTTTCTCCCGAGGGAGACATAGGGAATCTGGAACTCGCCGACATTATTGATGCACCGGCGATCCAGTCGCTCATGGAAAAGTTCTACGAGCTTACCCATATTCCCCTGGCCGTCATCGACCTCAAAGGCAAGGTGCTTGTCGGCATGGGCTGGCAGGAGATCTGCACAAAATTCCACCGGGTTCATCCCGAAACCTGCGGATACTGCATAGAAAGTGACACGCTGCTCACGGAAGGCGTGCCTGCGGGAGAATACAAACTGTACAAGTGCAAGAACAACATGTGGGACGTTGCGACGACCATCGAGGTGGGTGGCAAGAATCTGGGTCATTTTTTTACCGGACAGTTCTTATTTGATGGCGAAGCGCCTGATTACGAATTCTTTCGGGCTCAGGCGAAGCAGTACAGCTTTGATGAACAGGAATATCTTGCGGCCCTGGACAAAGTACCGCGGCTTAGTCGGGCGACCGTTGATACGGTCATGGGTTTCTTCATGAAGCTGTCCGGTATGATTTCCCAGCTTAGTTACAGCAACATCAAACTGGCCCGCTCGCTCGTCGAACGCGATACTTTGATGGATTCACTTCGGCAGAGCCAGCAGCAAAATGAATTCCTGGCCGATATCGTCAGGTATGCTGCCCAGCCCTTCGGTCAGGGATTTCCGGACGGCCGCCTCGGGCTCGTTAACAAGGCATTTGAACAGCTTACCGGATACAGAGAAGATGAGCTCAAGTCCATGGACTGGGCTCGGGTTCTCACGCCGCCGGAGTGGGAGGAGTTTGAACGACAGAAACTTGAGGAACTTCAGCGTACCGGCAAGCCGGTGCGATATGAAAAGGAGTATATCAGGAAGGATGGCACCCGCGTGCCCATTGAGCTGCTGGTTCATCTCGTGACCGGTCCGGACAGGACACCGTTGTATTATTATTCTTTCCTCATGGACATCACGGAGCGGAAACGAGCACAGGAGGAACGGGAGTCAATGGTTGAATTCCTGCGTCTTGTGAACGAATGCCGGGGAACAGCAGAACTGGTCCGGGGGGCGGCGGAATTTTTCCAGCAGCGCTCAGGCTGCGAGGCTGTGGGCATTAGGCTTCACGAAAAGCAAGATTACCCTTATTTTGAGACACGAGGCTTTTCGCATGAGTTCGTACAACTGGAAAGCAGGCTTTGCTCCTGCGACCAGGAGGGAAATCCCATCCTTGACAGCTCTGGCAATCCCATTCTGGCATGTATGTGCGGTAACGTGATCTGCGGACGGTTCGATCCAGCGAAACCCTTTTTCACAAAAAGAGGGAGCTTCTGGAGTAACTGTACGACTGATCTGCTTGCCACAACCACTGACGCGGACCGCCAGGTACGGACGCGCAACCGGTGCAACGGCGAGGGGTACGAGTCGGTTGCCCTGATCGGCCTGACGCTTGGAGAGGAACGATTGGGCCTCCTCCAATTGAACGATAAGCGAAAGGGACGGTTTACTCTCGCGACGATAACCCTGTGGGAGCGTCTAGCTGATTATCTTGCTGTTGCGTTGGCGAAGTTCCGCGCCGACGAGGAACTACGCAAGAGCGAGGCACAGTATCGCGGATTATTTGAGAATATGATCGAAGGATATGCCTACTGCAAGATGATCTTTGAAACGGGGAAACCGAAGGACTTCATCTATCTTTCGGTGAATCGCGCTTTCGAGACGTTGACGGGATTGGAAAATGTCGTAGGGAAGAAAGTCACAGAAGTTATTCCAGGCATCAGGGAGGCCGATCCGGGACTTTTTGAGATTTATGGCAGAGTGTCCTTAACTGGCAAGCCCGAGAGATTCGAAATGTTCGTCGAGGCGCTGAAGATGTGGTTCTCCATCTCGGTGTACAGTCCGGAGAAAGAATTCTTCGTGGCCGTCTTCGATGTCATCACTGAGCGCAAGAAGGCGGAAGAGGCGCAGGGCCGTCTGGCTGCTATCATTGAGAGCGCGGAAGATGCGATCATCGGCAAGGACCTGAACGGCATCATTGAGACGTGGAATGTGGGGGCTGAAAATATCTTTGGATACAAGGCAGAGGAAGTGATCGGGAAACCGATCTCTCTCCTCATACCACCGGGGAATACTGATGAAGTCCCCGAAATCCTGGCAAGGATCAAGCGAGGAGAACATATCGAGAGTTTCGAAACTGTACGCATGCGGAAAGACGGAACGATTATTCCCGTGTCACTGACATTCTCAGCTATCAAGGATACAACTGGCCATATTATTGGTGCGTCAAAAATCGCACACGATATAACTGATCGCAAGCGGACTGAAGAGGCACTGCGAGAGAGAGAGGAGCGGCTTCGCCGCTTTTACGAGTCGAGCTTGATCGGCGTAATTTACTGGAACATGGATGGCGTGATAATGGATGCTAACGATCAGTTCCTGCAGATGGTTGGCTATACGCGTCAGGATCTGGCAGCTGGTCGTCTCGATTGGATCAATATGACCCCGCCGGTGTATCGGCATCTGGATGAGCAGTCTGCTGCAGAACTTAAAGCCGCAGGTGTCAACAAAAAGCCTATTGAGAAGGAGTATATCCGAAAGGATGGTACACGGATTCCAATCATCGTCGCTGGCGCCATGCTGGATGAGGCACGCTTCAATGGGGTTGCATTCGTCCTGGACATCACCGAACGCAAGAAAGCAGAGGAAGACGTCCTGAAATTGAGCGAAAACATGGCGGCGCGGAACGTAGAATTGGAATTCGCGAACAGGGAGATGGAATCCTTCATCTACTCGGTGTCCCATGATCTGCGGGCTCCGCTCCGCACTATCGCTGGTTTCTCTAAAATGCTCATCGAGGATTGCGGCAACAAGCTGGAAAACCAGCCGAAGGACTATTTAAGACGCATAACCAACGCCTCGAAAAAAATGGGCGAGCTCATTGAAGACCTGCTACGCCTTTCACGGATATCAAAACAGGATATGAACCGGATGGACTATGATCTCAGCATGTTGATTTCCACGATCGCGGCCGGTCTTCGCGAGGCCGATCCCGGCAGGAAAGTCGAAGTTGCTATTGCTGAAGGCTTGCGCGCCTCCGTGGACCCAAATCTGATCAGGATCGCGTTTGCGAACCTTCTTGAAAACGCCTGGAAATTTACCTCGAAAACGAAGGACGCCCGCATTGAATTCAGCGCCTTCGAACAGGATGGGAAGACCGTCTACTCTGTCAGGGACAACGGTGCTGGGTTCGACCAGACCTACGCGGACAAGATGTTTCACCCGTTCCAGCGGCTGCATACTGAAAAGGAGTTCGAGGGTACGGGAGTCGGTCTTGCCATCGTCGAACGTATCATCCGCCGTCACGGCGGTGCGGTCTGGGCAGAGGGGGAAGTTGGGAAAGGGGCGACGGTATATTTTACGCTGGGAGTATAATACAAGGACTGAATGAAAAACTGAAGGCATGATGTAAGCCGTTTTTTCAGCGCATTTCTATCAGGTGCCACTACAACTTAGCAGATGCTATCACAGAGATCCTACGTTTGATCGAGCCAAAGGATATCGTTTGTAACTCTCGAAGCGATAGCCTTTCCGTGTCTCATTTGAATCTTTTTTAAATTGCATGATGCAGTTGAATAAGGCTGTCAAACACGCTTGTAGAATAATAGGCAATTCCTAATTGCAATCCGTCAGTTTCTCAACAAATTCATTTCTGCTGCGTAACCCTCTAAACGCACTGCACAATCAGCGCACAAAAATGGCGGTTCGATCACATGTCACAAGAGCCTGGGTGGACTGCTCAGATATTACTACCGTGATGCCATAAGTTTAATGATACGAGGTTCGCACCAAGGTGTTCGTCGAGACAGACAGTTTTTCAGCCTTATGCAGGAAGGCCCTGTAACGCTTTGGATTTAGTTAGAAACAGCGACCATTAAGCAGGGAAATCATTCGGTCCGACAACAGCCTTACATAGATTTCAAACGATCACGGCTGGGAGGGCTGAGCGTTCAGTATAAAAAACTGGGTAGACAAAGCAACAGCACTACGGTACCGCGAGGTGACCGACGCGGTGCCCTTGATTATGGCTAAGGGCAGGGGGCTGGTCACGGAGAGAATCATTGCGATCCCTTCATTACCTCGCTGTCCAGGATTTCATTCGATATAAAGTGAAATAAATCGTGACTATTTTGCGAGCTATGAAAAGAATACGCACGTTTGCAGCAATAGCCAGAATTTTGACGCACGCGGGGTTAAGCTTTAATCCTGGGTGGTTTTTCAATAGGTTGTTTTTGCTTGCTTAATTGACACGACGTCGGTTTTATATTTGTGGTATATATTTTGCTTTAATAACGTCGAATAATGTTATCTATGTCGGCTGTTCTCCGAAGGGGGAAGACCGTTCGCTGCAATGCCAATCTGTGGTCAATCACTCTAAAAGTTATCTGATGAAACCCGTGGATTTCTCATAGTTCATGGAGACGATGGAAACGTCCGGCTACTGCTGACTGGCTTTGAACCAGCAGATGTTCTAACCTATGAAGGCGGTAACTATGGATCCTGCTCTTTTTCGAATCATTATTGTCGAGGATGACGTGACCCACGCCGAAGCCATCGTGCAATCTCTGAAAGACACGGGCATGAACGTGCATTCTGATGTGGTCGGGTCAATTGCCGAATATCATCGGTGTCTGGATGTGTGCCCGCCTGATATCGCACTTATCGATTTGAACCTTCCGGATGGAAGAGCGCTCGAATTGCTGACCTCTCCACCCGAGACCGGAACGTTCCCCATTTTAGTTATGACAGACCAAGGCAATGCACAGATGGCAGTGGAAGCCATGAAAGCAGGCGCTCTGGATTACGTGGTAAAATCACCTACGGTTATTGCAGAAATGCCGCGCATCGTAGTTCGCGCTCTTCGGGAATGGAGACTGCTTATCGAGCGCAGGCATATACAGGAGTCGCTTCGGGCAAACGAAGAGCGTTACCGTCATCTTTTCAAGAACATGCTTGAAGGATATGCCCTTTGCAAGATGCTGTTCGTTGATGGGAAGCCGCAGGATTTTATTTACGTCGAAGTAAATGAGGCTTTTGAGCGGCTTACCGGCCTGAGTAATGTGGTCGGGAAAAAAGTCAGCGAGGTTATTCCCGGGATCCAGGAATCCGATTCAGACATGTTTGAGATCTATGGCAGAGTGTCGTCGTGCGGGAGCCCGGCACGCTTCGAAACTTTTCGTGCTGCCTTGGGCATCTGGTTATCCATAGCCGTATACAGCCCCGAAAAAGGATTTTTTGTAGCGTTTTTAGACAACGTCACGGAGCACAAAAAGGCGGAGGCTGCACTACGCGAGAGCGAGGAACGGTTTCGACAGATGGCCGACCAGCTTTTGGATGCACTTTTCGTCACCGATATGAAAGGACTGATTACATATGTTTCACCTGCCTCTAATCGCATTTTTGGGTGGTCTCCCAAAGAAATGACTGGCAGGTCGTATACGGAATTTCTTCAGGTGAACGAGATCCCCGAAGCGCAAAACGCATTCCAGAAGGTTATTACAACTGGACAGGATTTACGCGACTTTGTCCTGCTCATGCTGCGCAAGGACGGAAGCACATTCTACGGCGAACTGAATGGCTCTATTTACCGCGTGCAGGACCTGACCGTCGGAACCGTGGGCGTTATTCGGGATGTGACCGATCGTATGCTCTCTGAAAAGGCCATTCGAAAGAGCAAGGATTTGTTAAACAGAACAGAGCGGGTGTCCAAACTCGGTGGATGGGAGTACGATGTTGAGACTAAAATAAATTCATGGAGCAATGAAGTCTACCGAATACATGAAGTTTCCCGTGATTATGATCCGAACGATATTAAACAGGATATGTCGTTCTATTACGGGGAAGATCGGGCGGTCCTTGAACAGGCATTTTGGAAGGCGGTGAACGATGGAACGCCGTATGATCTCGAACTGAAGTTTATGACAGCAACAGGAAAACCGCTTTGGGTTAGGACCATCGGCGAGACCGAACGCCGGGACGGGAGGATCGTACGTGTGTTCGGCAACATCATGGATATCACCGAACGCAGGCGTTCAGAAGAAGCACTGCGCAAGAGCGAGAAGAAGTACCGGGACCTGGTCGAGTTGACCCATGATCTCGTATGGTCGATGGACAGGGAGGGCCGGATCACATACATAAGCCCGGTTTCACTGCGCATCTATGGGCGAGCGCCGGAAGAAATGATCGGTCGGTTGTTTACCGACTTTTTCCCGCCTGATGAGATTCAGCGCGGTTTGGATACACTCGAAAGAGCAATTGCAACCGAGAAATCTGTGCTCGGCTATGAGTGCCGGATTTTTCACCAGGATGGCCACGCGGTCAACCTGATGATCAATGCCTCAGTGCTCCGGGATGAAATGGGAAACATCGTGGGTGTCGCAGGCACATCGAAGGACATCACATATCGGAAACAGGCGGAGGATGCGCTGCGCAAGAGCGAGGAACGATTCCGGCAGTACTTCGAACTCGGACTGATCGGCATTGCAATCACATCACCCGCAAAAGGATGGCTGGAGGTCAACGACGAGATATGCCGGATCTTAGGATACGAACGGAATGAGCTGATGCGTATGCATTGGGCAGAGTTGACCCATCCAGACGATCTGGCAAACGATGTATCACAATTCAATCGGGTTCTGGCTGGTGAGATCGACGGGTATTCCATGGATAAACGGTTTATCCGGAAAGACGGCCATATAATTTCAACCACCATTTCCGGGAAATGTGTGCGTCGCCCTGACGGTTCAGTCGATTACTTGATTGTGTTGATACAAGATATTACGGAACGCAAACTCGCCGAGCAGATCGTTGCTGCGCAAAGGGCTGAGTTAGCAGCGATTTACGAGAATGTGCCGTTCATCATGGTGCTCATAGATAAGGACCTAAGTGTGCGAAAGGTGAACAAGCTTGGCGCTGCGTTCACTGACTCGCTCGCTGCAGACATGATCGGAGCGCGGGGTGGAGAGGCATTGCGGTGTCTCTTCGCACTAGATAACCCGCAACGATGTGGCTCCGGCAAGGACTGCGCGCAATGTACTCTGCGTAGAATTATCGAGGATACCCTCGAAACCGGCACGATCCATGATCAGGTAGAAACGACTATGCGGTTCTTTGTAAACGGTAAAGAACAGGAAACAGTGTTTCTACTATCAACCACCAGGCTGATGTTCGGTTCGAAAATCATGGCATTGGTCACCATGCTGGACATTACCGATCGGAAACGGATTGAACAGGAAGTGAGGTTCGCGCAAACAAAACTGATCCAGGCGAATAAGATGTCCTCGCTTGGCATGCTGGTTTCGAGTGTCGCGCATGAGGTGAATAATCCGAACAATTTCATTATGTTCAACAGCTCTCTCCTATCAGGTGCGTGGAAGGATATTGTACCCGTCCTCGATCGTAACGCGAAAGAGGAGACGGCCTTCCGCATTGCCGGCCTTCCCTATGCTGAGATGCGCGAGGCAGTTCCGAATCTGCTTTCGGGCATCACCGAAGGTTCGCGCCGGATCAAGGACATGGTGAACCGACTGCGAGAGATTTCCTGCGATGACCGATCAGGTCTTAACGGTGTAGTTGATGTCAACGCCGCTGTTCGGAGTGCGGTGATGATACTGCAAAACCAGATCATGAAGTACGCGGAAAATTTTGCCTTGCTACTCGCCGAGTCACTACCCCCGGTAAAGGGTAGCAACCAGCAAATTGAGCAGGTAGTTATCAATCTAATCCAGAATGCACTGCAGGCGCTGGTCGACCGGCAAGATTTGATCATAGTGAAGACACTTTACGATAATGCGAAGCGCCAGATTGTTATCGAGGTGCAGGACAATGGCCGGGGGATATCACCTCAGAATCTTAAGCATATCAGAGAGCCTTTTTTTACGACCAAAATGGATTCGGGTGGTACTGGTCTGGGGCTGTCCATATCAAGTTCGATCGTACAAGACCATCACGGAACCCTTGATTGCCAGTCCCAGGAATCGATAGGGACCACGGTCCGGGTTATACTGCCGGAAAATGAAAGCTAATTTAAGCTGCCGCTCACTCAGAAGAAATAATAACAGCACGAGTATCGGGTTCAAAACTCAAAACCTCTAAAACCTTTGCTTTTTCAGGAGACGTATCGCATGAATGGGAAAAAAACCGTACTTTTGGTGGATGATGAACGACATATTCTCTACGCCGCGGACCTTACGATACGGTCCGCGGGCATCGCTGAAGTCGTTACCCTTGATGACAGCAGAAAGGTCATGCCCCTGTTGGCGGACCGGAATATCGCTGTAATCGTTCTGGATCTCACGATGCCGTTCCTGTCAGGCAAAAAGTTGATGGAAGAAATTGGAAGGGAGTATCCCGAAACAACCGTGATCGTCATGACGGGCTCGAATGATCTCGATACCGCTGTGCAATGCATGAAAGCCGGGGCTTTTGATTATCTCGTCAAGCCCGTCGAACAGGAGCGCTTTCTCACGAGCGTAACCAGAGCGCTCGAGGTGAGATCGCTTAAGGATGAAGTGATGTGCTTGAAACAGCATCTGCTGGATAACCGCATCGAGTATGCACCGGCTTTATCGAGGATAATCACCGCCAGCAAGAACATCCAGTCACTATTCCAATACCTCATGGCGATTGCTTACTCAGGGCAGCCCGTGCTGATTACGGGGGATACCGGCGTAGGCAAGGAGTTGTTTGCACAGGCGGTGCACGACCTGAGCAAAAGGACCGGTCAGTTCATAGCGATCAATACAGCGGGTCTTGATGAGACAGTTTTCTCCGACACTCTGTTCGGCCATGTCAAGGGTGCTTATACCGGCGCGGACAGCAGACGACCGGGACTGATCGATAAAGCGGCAGGCGGTACACTTTTTCTGGACGAGATCGGTGATCTAAGGGAGGCGCTCCAGGTCAAGCTCCTGAGGCTTCTACAGGACAAGGTCTATTATCCGCTCGGTTCGGATGCGCCATCGCGGAGCGAGACGCGCATTGTGGTCGCGACAAATCAGAACCTTCAGGAGCGGATGGAAACAGGCATGTTCCGGAAAGACCTGTATTACCGGCTCCGATATCATCATATTCACATTCCTCCGCTTCGAGAACGGAAAGAGGACATTCCTCTTCTGGTAGACCATTTCCTACAGGAAGCTGCGGTGGCACTCAACAAATCAGTACCGACCGTCCCCATTGAATTGATAGCACTGCTCAATTCCTACGATTTCCCGGGTAACGTGAGGGAACTTGGCGCCATGGTCTACGATGCCGTGGCACGCCACGGGCGCGGGGTCCTTTCACTCACGATTTTTCGCGAACACATCATGGAACTTAAACGTGCAACACGAAAAAAGAGCGGATCCAACCACTCTGATCCGGGATCGTTTTTCGAGATCCAAGACAGATTGCCGACACTGAAGGAAGCAGAGGACTATGTGGTGTCGGAGTCCATGCGCCGCGCACAGGGAAACCAGGGGATTGCTGCTGCCATGATCGGTCTGACCCGACAGGCGCTGAACAAGCGGCTCTTGCGGGGAATGAAATGATTAAAAACAGTTGAGTAGTCCGAGTTGCGGGCCTTAGGTTTAAACTCGGAATTCAAGACGAACAACTCTCGCCTTCACCTCGGAACCGACCCTTACGACATTATTTGCGCGAAGACATTTTTTGCTAACTTGCATTTCTCCATTCTTCCCGGTGTTTATCTCCTCTAAACCTCCATTACCTTTCCAGGGCGCGTTGTTCCGTCGCACGGTCCAACTATAAACATCCTGGACTACCCTATCAAATAATTAAGAAAAAACGTCACCACTCTCCTGGCATAGTCCATGCAATACCAATATCATGCGAGGTAATAAATTCTATATCAAAAAACATATTGGTTGTTGCATAGTCCATGCAATACCAATATCACGCGAGGTAATAAGTACTATGTCAAAAAACATATTGGTTGTTGATGATGAGGCATCCTTTCGATTTGCTGCAAGTTTATTTCTACGCCAGGAGGGGTATGAAGTGAGCCAGGCGAAGAACGGCATTGAAGCATTCGCAAAGATCATGAAGCGTCAAGAGCAGGGAAATCCCTTCGATCTAATCGTGCTTGATATCCAGATGCCGGAGATGACCGGGAACGAGGTATTTGACGCTATCAATGAGAATGGCGTTACAACACCGGTCATATTCGTATCAGGATACGCGGACGAACAATCCATCTGCACCCTGAACCAAAATGTAAACAGCAGACTGCTCAGCAAACCATTTGAAGCTAAGCAGATGATTCAGATGGTAGAATCGATGATAAATTAGCGATGATACTATTAAAAGCGAAAATACTCGACCGATATACACTTCTTCAGGTGATTCTGCTACTATTTCCGGCGCTTTTGGCATCCTTGATTAATAATGGGCCTGTGCGCGTTCTCGTTATTACTGCTGCGATCATCACCGCTGCCATCGCGATCACGAGTATAACCGGCTTAAAGGTCCATAGGGAGAGGAAGACGGCCGCTGAGGCGAATGAGCAATCCCTTCTAATCGTTGATAGCTGTGTAGCTTCGGTCAGCAGGAAACTTGCTGAGCATACCTTGCTCATCCCCGTGCTGAATAATCAGTTGAAACAGGTGATCGACGAAACGGAGACCGCTGCTCTCGGTATGGGTGAAAGATTCACTGAGATCGTATCGCGTGCGCGGAGTCAGGCGGGACAGGCTGAAGGGGCGGTGCAAAGTTTCTCGGGCAGCGGTGATGGAACAGATAATGTTGTCGATCTGAGCAGAAAGGCCTTGTCAGAGGTGACCTATCGGATAAATGGGATTTGCGGTATAGCGCGTCAGACTCTTAGCGACATGGAGATCATTCTTCATGAGGCGGGCGATACCAGGGCAAGCATCGACCAGATTCAGTATATCGCGGACCAGACCAACTTGCTCGCGCTGAACGCAGCAATCGAGGCGGCCCGTGCCGGGGACCACGGTCGCGGCTTTGCCGTTGTAGCCGACGAGGTGAGAAAACTGTCTCAGAAATCCAACGATACAGCTGAAAAAATAAGAAAACACGTTGAGAAAGTTGAAACCGACATACGAAACATTTATGAAAAGACTGAACGAAATACGACAGCGACGGGCACGCTCTCGACAGAGGCGGAAGCAGTAGTGCACGAGACGATGAACAAAATCGATGCGTCCATGAACAGCGCACGTGACAAGCTGAGTGTGATCAAGCAGGAGACCGAACATCTTGCCAGCGACATAGGGTCTATCCTAGTCTCCATGCAGTTTCAGGACATAACGCGTCAACGTATCGAGCATGTGATTGGTCCGCTGACCTCGGTCATGTCTGAAATTGAGGATCTTTGCAGCAGGATGAAGAACATACACGAACAGGTGACGCATGACCACATCCCTGGGTCAAAGGCCGTAATGCTTGAGCAACTCTACACCATGGAGTCAGAACGGCAGGTCTTACGTGAAACGCTTAGGAGCGGAAATAATGATGGCCGTGCCGAGGTAAGTAACGTGACTTTATTTTAAGGGAATGTCATAGATCGTCCCTGCTATAAGGTCGGTCGCAATCGGTGGTGCAGTGCCAAGAAAATATACCATCTGCACCGTGCAGGGGAAGTTAACCGTATTGTACGGAGGTTTTCCGACTACGTATATTACTCAGAGCTTTCGCGTTTGGAACTCGTTAAAAACATGTCAGGCGGTTATGCCGCGGCTTTAGGAGGAGAATAATATGGCGAACAATATTCTTATAGTAGATGACTCCGCTTCTATGAGGCAGCTTGTATCATTCACCATTAAGGACGCCGGATTCGGCGTAATGGAGGCGGTGAATGGGAAAGACGCCCTTACCAAGGCATCGGGTGCGAAGATGGACATGGTGATAACAGACCTGAACATGCCCGAAATGGATGGTATCGAGCTGATAAAACAGCTCCGGAGAAAAACGGAATACAAGTTCACCCCCATCGTTATGCTCACCACGGAGTCGCAAGAGGGGAAAAAACAGGAAGGTAAACAGGCCGGGGCCAGCGGTTGGATCGTAAAGCCCTTCAAGCCTGAGCAGCTTATGGAAGTGGTAAAAAAATTTGTTAAGTAGCCAAGCATTTCATCAGCCGTATACAACTATGTCGTTAGACAACAAGGAGTGAGGAATGATCAACATCGACACTCAACAAGGCGAGGACCGCGAAACTGTTAACATTGGCGGCAGCCTCACGGTGGAACATGCCAGGGAAATGAAAGACGCGATCCAAAGCGCACTGGAACAACGAGGCAAGAACATCGTGCTTTCGCTCGGGACAGTAACCAGGGCGGATCTAACGTTTTTCCAATTGGTCTGCTCTGCCCATAAGACAGCAATAACAGCTGACAAGACCTTTAGTGTTGAACAATATCAACAGGATGTCCTGATGCGTGCTCATCGATCCATGGGATTCACCCGACGAGTTGGTTGTGCACTCGATAAAACGAAATCGTGCGTCTTCATGCTGATGAGCGCTTAGGAGGCTTTCATGTCAATGATGGACAAAGGTAACGAGGTCTTCCAGGAGGAAGCGAAGGAACTGCTTGCTGAACTCGAAGCGTCGCTTCTTGAACTGGAGGACAATCCGAATGACAACGACCTGATCAGCCGCGTGTTCCGGGCGATGCATACTATCAAGGGCTCAGGATCCATGTTCGGCTACGATGCGATCGCCAAGTTCACCCATGAGATCGAGACCGCATTTGACCAGGTCAGGAGCGGCAAGGTCGTCATGACGAAGGACTTAAGTTCCGTCAGCCTTGAAGCACGTGACCTGATCAAATCCATGCTGGAATCAGCTGATGGTGGGGCCGGACCGGTACATTCGGCCCGGGTCGCAGTAATCCTATCACGGCTGCGGAAGATCATGCCCGCCGCGCGAGAACAGGTGAAAAGAGACCCGGAAATGGCTGCCCGGGCGGCATCCGATTTCGGTGAGCCCGTTACGTATCGCATTTATTTCAAGCCTCATATAGATGTATTCAAAACTGGGAATAATCCTGCAGTACTTGTTGAGGAACTCGCCGCGCTGGGCGCGTGTACGGTAGTGGCAAGCACCGATGATGTCCCACGTTTTCAAGAGATGGATCCGGAGCTATGTTATACGGCCTGGAACGTCACGCTCACCACAGACCGTGGCAGAGATGCCATCCAGGATGTATTCATCTTTGTCCAGGATGACGCAGAAATCAAGATTGATCTGATCGGGACAGCCGAGGATGCCGGGCAAAAGAAGTTGGGCGAGATCCTCGTCGAGCAGGGAGCGGCTACGCCTGAGGCCATAGAGGCTGCTCTTGCCAAACAAAAAAGATTGGGTGATGTATTGCAGGAAGATGGTGTCGTGAACGCAGGCGCAGTGGAAGTCGCCCTGGCCGAGCAGCAGCACTTAAAGTCAATAAACGCTAAAAAGCAGAATGAAGAATCCGCCATGAGTGTAAGGGTCGCAGCGGACAAGCTGGACCGGCTTGTGGATCTCGTGGGTGAGCTGGTGACGGTTCAGGCGCGTTTTAGTCAAGCAGCGGATGAGAAGCTCTACCGTCAGACCCCTTTCCGGGCCATATCGGAAGAAGTCGAACGTCTTACTTCCGAACTTCGTGACAATGCCATGAGTATACGCATGATGCAGATCGGCTCGACGTTCAGCAAATTCAAGCGTCTGGTCAGGGACCTCACCAAGGACCTTGGTAAAGAGATCGAGATGACCACAGACGGCGCTGAAACCGAGCTGGACAAGACCGTGATCGAGAAACTGAATGATCCCCTTGTTCATCTGATCAGAAACAGCATAGATCACGGTGTGGAAATGCCTGCGGATCGCGAAGCGAAGGGCAAGCCGAGGGGCGGCGTCGTCCATCTTTCGGCCCGGCATTCGGGAGCTCAGGTCCTGATCACAGTGGAGGATGATGGGGCTGGTCTGGATCCGGAACGTATTCGGGCGAAAGCGCTAGAGAAGGGACTGATTCAGCCGGATGCGGTACTCACTGAAAAAGAGATATTCGCTCTCATTCTGTTGCCAGGTTTTTCGACTGCGAAGACAATCACCAGCGTGTCGGGCCGCGGTGTAGGCATGGACGTTGTTAATAGGTCAATTGACGCTCTCAGAGGCACGATCGAGATTAAAAGCGAAAAAGGCGTTGGGTCGGCCATAACACTTCATTTGCCGCTTACCCTGGCGATCATTGAGGGGCTCATGGTCAAGATCAATAGTGACAATTTTATCATTCCTCTTTCTAATGTCGAGGAATGCGTAGAGCTGACTCGCAAGGACGTGTTGAATGCTCATGGACGGGATTTGGCGAAAGTGCGTGGCCAGATTGTGCCATATATTCGTTTGAGAGAGCGATTCTCATTCAGCGCTGATCGGCCCGACCGTGAGCAGATCGTGATCACAAGATCCGGCGATTACCGCGTCGGCCTGGTGGTGGATGCGGTTATCGGCAACCATCAGACCGTGATCAAGCCGCTGGGAAACTTTTACAGACATGTTGAGGGACTCTCTGGAGCCACCATTCTGGGAGACGGCAGCGTGGCGCTGATTCTTGATGTAGCAAAACTGGTACAGCTAGTGGAACAGCAGGAAATAGCAATTGCGAATTAGGAATTAAATTTATAATTCTTATCCGCCGGGACGTTGCATAGCTGGTGCCCTCACCGTGAAATGGGGAGAGCTTGAAGGCAGCGCGGTTTATGACGAGCCAATGCTACTTGTAATGCTTAAATTGAGGTTAAAATTATGGCTTTTACGTATTTTTTCAGAGATCTGCCGATACTTGAATTGATCACCAAGCATATGGTTCCCTATGTTTCGGGCCGCAGCAGGATCAAGGTCTGGGACGCAGGCTGCGCCATGGGACCGGAGCCGTATTCGCTCGCGATCATGTTAGCTGAGAGTATGAACAAGTTCGCATTCAAGAACCTGAAGATATTCGCCTCGGATCTCGATAATTGCGGCACTTTCGGTGATATCATTGCGAAGGGCGTATATCCCGAAGAGGAGGTCAAACGGATCCCTCCGGAGATCTTCGGAAAGTACTTCAAGCCAAACGGCAAGCCAGGGCATTTCGAGATTAGTCAGGAGGTGCGTGACTGCCTCATGTTCCAAAAACATGACCTGCTGTCCCTCCAGCCGATTGGACAGGACTTTAGCCTCGTCATGTGCAAAAACGTGCTGCTTCATTTTCAGCAGCCTGAGCGGATAGAGGTGATCAAGATGTTTCATGCCTCACTTGCTGAGGGAGGATATTTTGCTTCAGAGCAGACGCAAAAAATGCCGGTCGAGCTCAGCCATCTGTTTGAGCAGGTTAGCGGTGATGGACAGCTATACAAGAAGGTAAGTGTATGAGAGTCGTATGTTTGAAACGCGACAAGAACGTATACTCTTGCAATTCCTACTTTGTGCGGGGAGACTGGAACCGCATCGAGGACATGAATACGCTGATAGACGCAGGTTCAAAAGACACACTAATTAACGATATTGAATGCACTTCAACAGGGCTCGGCAAACAGCCGCTCACGCAGATCGTCCTGACCCACAGCCACTCCGATCATATTGCGGGGCTTATGGAGATAAAAAAGAGATTCAATCCGACTGTGTACGCATTCACAATGTTTGAGGGCGTTGACGAACTGCTAGTTAACGGTCAGGTACTGGTAATTGCCGACCGTGAATTCGAGGTGATCCATACGCCGGAACACTCGAATGATTCGGTCTGTTTATATTGCGCTAAAGAAAAGGTCCTGTTCTCCGGAGACACCCCGCTCCACATCATGACTCCGGGGGGATCCTATGAAGAACATTTTATTTCAGTTCTCGAACGGATGGACCGGTTTGGTATTAAGACCATATTTTCGGGACATGACGATCCAGTAATCTCGTCTGCTTCTGATATGATACGCAACACGTTGGCGAATGTAAGAAAAAGCATCATCAAACGAAAGGAGGAATACTATCCTAATTCCATCGTTCAGGGGATTGATGAAGCAGGGTATTAGACACCACAATAAACACGGCAGCCAGGACATCAAAATAAAGGAGGAGCGTAGGCAGTGGTTTGATAACATGAAGGTGTAGATAATGTTATTGTTTGGATCCCTTATTGTGGAAGTCATCGCAACGGCGATAGGCTTCTGAGGTATCCAGGGCCTTCGAAGATCGATGAGATGGACGCCGAGCCTCATGAGATCAAAATCGTGTCGATTTCGCAGATCTCCGATGCTCAATTAAGGTTCAAGCAAAAAAACACGAAGTTGCTGGTGGTGGCTATCAAAAAAGAGGGGATGTCAGCGGCAGCTTTGCGGATGATGAAAACAGTGAAAGCGGCGTAGGACGGCTTTTAAAAAGGAGAAACATAATTTTAGAAGCATATGTTCGACATGTTTAAAAAACAATATTTAAAAGGAGGTTACTGTGGCTAGGAAAAACGCAACGACTAAAATTAGTAAGGCATCATTGCTTGATGAAGTAGAAATGCTGACAAAGGCAGCGGTTGAAGGCAAGCTTGCAACAAGAGCAGATGCAACAAAGCATGAAGGAGAAAACAGGAAGGTGATTGAGTGTATCAATAGCATGCTCGATTCAATCATCAAGCCATTGAATGTGTCAGCGGAGTATGTGGACCGTATCTCCAAGGGAGATATCCCGCCGAAGATCACGGACGCCTACAACGGCGATTTCAACGAAATAAAGAACAACCTGAACCAGGCGATTGACGCAGTAAATCGACTGGTAACCGATGCAGGCATGCTTTCTAAGGCTGCCGTTGAAGGCAAACTGGCTACGCGCGCGGATGCCACCAAGCATCAGGGAGATTTCCAGAAGATCGTTGCAGGTGTTAACGGGACACTGGACGCGGTGATCGGACCCTTGAACGTGGCAGCGGAGTACGTAGACCGTATCTCCAAGGGAGATGTCCCGCCGAAGATCACGGACACTTACAACGGCGACTTCAATGAGATAAAGAACAACCTGAACCAGGCGATCGACGCCGTAAATAGACTGGTAACCGATGCGGGCATGCTTTCTAAGGCTGCCATTGACGGCAAACTGGCTACACGCGCGGATGCCACCAAGCATCAGGGAGATTTCCAGAAGATTGTTGCAGGTGTGAACGGGACCTTGGACGCAGTGATCGGACCCTTGAACGTGGCAGCAGAGTATGTTGAGAGAATCAGCAAAGGAGATATCCCGCCGGTCATCACAGATAATTATAACGGCGACTTCAATGAAATCAAAAACAATCTTAACTCTGTCGTGAAGATGATGACCGAACTCTTGCAACAGACAGACTTCATCATCAAGGCCGCTGCGGATGGAGAACTCGACAAGCGTGCCAATGCGGACTTGTTCGTAGGTGGCTGGAAGAAGCTTGTGTCAGGCGTAAACGATACGATCACCAATATCGTGAATCCTCTGATGGTGACTGCCGATTATGTGGACAAGGTGTCCAAGGGCGTGATACCGCCGCAGATCACGGCCGAGTACAAGGGCCAGTACAATGTCATCAAGAACAACCTGAATGCGGTGGTCAAGATGATGGGTGATCTGTTGCAGGAAACAGATGTCATCATCAAGGCAGCGGCGAATGGCGAACTGGATAAACGTGCCAACGCGCAGTTGTTCCTGGGCGGTTGGAACCAGCTGGTCAAGGGCGTCAACGATACGATTACCAATATTGTTGACCCGCTCATGGTGACCGCCGACTATGTGGATAAGGTGTCCAAGGGTGTGATACCGCCACAGATCACGACTGAATACAAGGGCCAGTACAACGTCATCAAGAACAACCTGAATGCGGTGGTCAAGATGATGAGCGAACTGTTACAGCAGACGGACATCATCATCAAAGCAGCGGCTGACGGCAAGCTGGATGAACGTGCCAATGCGGACTTGTTCCTCGGCGGCTGGAAGAAGCTTGTGTCAGGCGTGAATGACACGATTACCAATATCGTGAATCCTCTGATGGTGACAGCCGATTATGTGGACAAGGTGTCCAAGGGCGTGATACCGCCACAGATCACGATTGAGTACAAAGGGCAGTACAACGTCATCAAGAACAACCTGAACGCGGTGGTCAAGATGATGAACGAGCTGTTGCAGGAAACAGATGTCATCATCAAGGCAGCGGCGAATGGCGAACTGGATAAACGTGCCAACGCGCAGTTGTTCCTGGGCGGCTGGAACCAGCTGGTCAAGGGCGTCAACGATACGATTACCAATATTGTTGACCCGCTCATGGTGACCGCCGACTATGTGGACAAGGTGTCCAAGGGCGTGATACCGCCGCAGATCACGATTGAGTACAAAGGGCAGTACAACGTCATCAAGAACAACCTGAATGCGGTCGTGAAGATGATGACCGAACTCTTGCAGCAGACGGACATCATCATTAAAGCAGCGGCTGATGGCAAGCTGGATGAACGTGCCAATGCGGACTTGTTCCTCGGCGGCTGGAAGAAGCTTGTGTCAGGCGTAAACGACACGATCACCAATATCGTGAATCCGTTGATGGTGACAGCCGATTACGTGGACAAGGTGTCCAAGGGCGTGATACCGCCGCAGATCACGACTGAGTACAAGGGCCAGTACAACGTCATCAAGAACAACCTGAATGCGGTAGTCAAGATGATGAACGAGCTGTTGCAGGAAACAGATGTCATCATCAAGGCAGCGGCGAATGGCGAACTTGATAAACGAGCCAACGCTCAGTTGTTCCTGGGCGGCTGGAACCAGCTGGTCAAGGGCGTCAACGATACGATTACCAATATTGTTGACCCGCTCATGGTGACCGCCGACTATGTGGACAAGGTGTCCAAGGGCGTGATACCGCCGCAGATCACGACTGAGTACAAGGGCCAGTACAACGTCATCAAGAACAACCTGAATGCGGTCGTGAAGATGATGACCGAACTCTTGCAGCAGACGGACATCATCATTAAAGCAGCGGCTGACGGCAAGCTGGATGAACGTGCAAATGCGGACTTGTTCCAGGGCGGCTGGAAGAAGCTTGTGTCAGGCGTAAACGACACGATCACCAATATCGTGAATCCGCTGATGGTGACAGCAGATTACGTGGACAAGGTGTCCAAGGGCGTGATACCGCCACAGATCACGGCGGAGTACAAGGGCCAGTACAACGTCATCAAGAACAACCTGAACGCGGTGGTCAAGATGATGAACGAGCTGTTGCAGGAAACAGATGTCATCATCAAGGCAGCGGCAAATGGCGAACTGGATGAACGTGCCAATGCGGACTTGTTCCTCGGAGGCTGGAAGAAGCTTGTGTCAGGCGTAAACGATACGATCACCAATATCGTGAATCCTCTGATGGTGACCGCCGATTATGTGGATAAAGTGTCCAAGGGCGTGATACCGCCACAGATCACGACTGAGTACAAGGGCCAGTACAACGTTATCAAGAACAACCTGAATGCGGTGGTCAAGATGATGAGCGAACTATTACAGCAGACGGACATTATCATTAAAGCGGCTGCAAATGGCGAGCTCGACAAGCGGGCGAACGCCGATCTGTTCCTGGGCGGCTGGAAGCAACTGGTCCAGGGCGTGAACGACACAATCACCAACATTGTGAACCCGCTGATGGTCACGGCCGATTACGTGGACAAGGTGTCCAAGGGTGTGATCCCGCCACAGATCACGGCCGAGTACAAGGGCCAGTATAACGTCATTAAGAACAACCTGAATATGCTGATTGTGGCCACGAATGATGTCACCTTAGCAGCGGAAGAGATCGCCGACGGCAACCTCCTGGTCAAAGTGAAAGAGCGGTCACCCGAGGACAAGCTGATGCAGGCCTTTACATCCATGCTCGCAAAGCTGACGGTCGTCGCCACCAACATTAGTGAGGCCGCAAACCAGGTTGCAGGCGGGAGCCAGGAAATGAGCTCTTCATCTGAGCAAATGTCTCAGGGAGCAACCGAGCAGGCTGCGTCTGTGGAGGAGGTATCATCGTCCATGGAACAGATGTCATCGAACATCAAACAGAACGCAGATAATGCGCAGCAAACTGAGAAGATCGCCATTAAGTCCGCCGAGGATGCGATCGAAGGTGGCAAGGCTGTTACGGAAACAGTCGCGGCCATGAAGGATATTGCGGGCAAGATCTCGATTATCGAGGAGATAGCGCGGCAGACGAATCTGCTAGCGCTGAATGCCGCGATTGAAGCGGCGCGCGCTGGCGAGCACGGCAAGGGTTTTGCCGTAGTGGCATCTGAAGTAAGGAAGCTTGCCGAGCGGAGCCAGGAGGCAGCGGGAGAGATCAGCCACCTTTCGACCACCAGTGTCCAGGTAGCGGAGAAGGCCGGAGAGATGCTAAAGAAACTGGTGCCTGATATTCAGCGGACAGCTGACTTGGTGAAAGAGATCACTGCGGCAAGCAATGAGCAGAATTCCGGGGCCGACCAGATCAATAAGGCTGTCCAGCAGCTTGACAAAGTCATCCAGCAGAATGCGGGAGCGGCGGAGGAAATGTCGGGTACGTCAGAAGAGTTGGCCGGACAAGCGGATCAACTGCAAAATACCATTACCTTCTTCAAACTGGGTAACACCAATATCAAACAGACGCCAGTATCGCGCGCAGCGAAACCGCAGATGAAGACCAAGGTTTCACACATTGCACACGCAGCCGTTGGCGCCGGAAAAACGGAGCAGAAAAAATCGAATGGTGGTGTTGCCATTGCTCTGGGAGACAACGGGAATAACGGGCATGATGACGAGTTTGAAAAATATTAACTAAAGCAGGGTTTGGGGCTATGGGGTCTGGATCCAAGGCCAGTAAAAGCGAAGCAGTCAATGCAGTCACCTGGCCTGCCCCACGCCATTTACTTGCACAGATTAAGGAGGTGCCATGAGCATCGAATCGGTAACGGAAACGGGCCAGTACCTTACATTTAAATTGTCGGACGAGATATTCGCTCTGGACATTACAAAAGTACGCGAGGTTCTGGATTATACGACGATCACAAAGGTCCCCCAGACGCCAGAGTTCATGTGCGGAGTGATCAACCTCAGGGGCAGTGTCGTGCCCGTGGTGGACATGAGACTGAAGTTTGGAATGTCGAAGACAGAGAAGTCAGTGAACACCTGCATTATCATTGTGGAAATCATTGTCGACCAGGAGACCACAATCCTAGGATGTCTCGCTGACTCCGTGCAGGAGGTCATGGACCTTGAGCCGAACCAGATTGAGCCGGCGCCGAAGATTGGAACGCGACTCAAGACTGACTTCATCAAGGGCATGGGCAAGCGAAGCGAAAATTTCGTGATCATCCTCGACATTGACAAGGTCTTTACGGGCGAGGAGTTGAGCCGGGTACAGCCCACGCATGAGGAAAATGCGGTGATGGCTTAGAACAAAATAGATTTATGAAATGAAGCACATTGAACCGCGGAGGACGCAGATGATAACTGACATGTTTAGAGAAGATATATGCGTTCTCTGCGGTATTTATTTGTAACAATCTAGATCATGGGGCAAGTAAATAACGAACTGGATCGCAAAGGCACAATTGAGAAACGCCCGACACAATGTAGGTGAAAAAGGGTTTTTTGGATTGGAAATGGGCCCTGGGTCTCAAAACGCGAAAATTATAATCTAAGAAACGACAGTAATGATTTAATTCATTTTAATTTATTGATGTTAAAAAAACACCGGGTAGCCCAGCTGCAGTGATGATTTAGACATATACAGGTCTTGTAGATTGGAAAGATCATAAAAACGATACTCCTCATAGGTTGAAGGAGCTGGACAATATTGTAAAGGCGGCCTTTTTAAGCTCGTAATAATTCCGCATGAAGGGCATGATGATTTCTTTACTGGCATGCATCGAGAAGGATTAAGATCTTATGCTAACGATATACACTAACAATATTGGTTCACGTCCGGCAAGTACATCGTAGTGTGCGGCAGGAGCAGGGATGTCCATGTGCCGAGGACAAGCAGTTAAAACACGGATAAAGGGAAAGAAGAATGCGTGATACGAGACAAACAACAACAGTCCCGAAAGGCTTGTCCGATAGCGACTTCAACAGGTTGGGAGTGTTCATTGGGAATACCTGTGGAATAAAAATGGAGCTGCCGAAGCGGGCCATGCTTGAATCCCGGCTCATGAAACGGCTGCGGGCCACGGGCATACCTACACCGCACGAGTATGTAGACTACCTGTTCAGTCCCGAAGGTCAGGCGCACGAGCAGATCCACATGATAGATGCAGTCACGACGAACAAAACCGATTTTTTCCGCGAACCGGCCCATTTTGCCTTACTTTCGGAGACTGTGCTGCCCGGTCTTTTGGACGACGGCAATGCACGCAACAACGTTTTTATCTGGAGTGCCGGCTGCTCTACAGGGGAGGAGCCCTACACTCTCGCGATGGTGATGAGTGAGTATGGTGCTGCACACCGTAATTTCAAGTTTCGCATACTTGCAACGGATATTTCGACACGGGTCCTTGATGCAGCTGAACAAGGTGTTTACGAAGAGGCGAAGGTGGAGCCGGTGCCAATGGAGATACGCCGGAAGTACCTGCTCAGAAGCAAAGACCCTTCTCGAAGACTTGTGAAAATAGTGCCTGAGGTTCGTTCTCGAATCGAATTCAGGAGACTTAACCTTATGGATGAGAACTTCGCAATCCATGAACCGGTGGATATTATATTTTGCAGAAATGTTATCATCTATTTTGACAGGCCGACTCAGAAACGGCTCATGACGCGTTTCATCAAGCACCTCAGGCCTGGCGGATGTTTGTTTCTGGGCCATTCTGAATCCTTGCAAGGCCTTAACCTTCCGCTCGTCCAAGCCGCTTCTACAGTCTACCAGAGACCGTTATGATCGACCGGAAGATAAAAGTACTCATCGTCGACGATTCAGCTGTCGTTCGCCAAACGCTGGCAAAGATCCTTTCCTCAGATCCCCACATTGAAGTCCTCCCTCCCGCGGCTGACCCCTACATAGCGGTTGACCGGATGCGGGATGAGGCACCCGACGTGATCACGCTAGATGTTGAAATGCCGCGTATGGACGGACTGACCTTTCTCCAGAAGATAATGAGCCAGCACCCCATCCCGGTGGTAATGTGTTCGAGCCTCACTGAGGCCGGTTCCGATACAGCGCTCAAGGCGCTCGAATACGGAGCTGCAGAAATTATAACAAAACCGCGCATGGGCACTCAGCAATTTCTTGAGGAATCTCGGATCGCGATCTGCGACGCGGTCAAGGCCGCTGCACAGGCAAAACCCAGGGCCATTTCGACCCGGGCTCGTCGCGTGGAGCCGAAGCTCACCGCAGATGTAATCATGGCAAAACCAACGAAGGCCATGATCACCACTACAGAAAAGGTGATCGTCGTGGGGGCATCAACTGGAGGCACCGAGGCGCTTAGGGTTTTTCTGGAGTCTTTTCCACATGACTGCCCCGGCATCGTGATCGTGCAGCATATGCCCGAGCACTTCACCGCGGCCTTCTCGAAGAGACTTGATTCGCTTTGCCAGATCACGGTGAAGGAAGCTGAAAATAACGATACTGTCATTCGAGGTCGTGCGCTTATCGCGCCGGGTAATCATCACCTGCTCTTGAAACGCAGCGGCGCACGATATTACGTTGAATTAAAGGACGGCCCACTTGTGTCACGGCATCGGCCCTCGGTGGACGTCTTGTTCCGTTCAACTGCGCGCTATGCCGGCAAAAATGCTATAGGCGTGATCATGACCGGGATGGGTGACGATGGCGCAAGAGGGATGCGTGAGATGAGGGACGCAGGCGCCGCCACGATCGCCCAGGACGAGGCAACGTCAGTTGTGTTCGGCATGCCCCAAGAGGCGATAAAACACGGTGGTGTCAACAAGGTGCTGCCTCTGGATAGAATCAGTGGAGAAACACTCCGAATAGGTGAACAATGAGCAACGTGATTGAGGACTTAGCCGAGCCACAAAAAGATGCACGCGGGCAATCCCCACGTGATCCAAAAAAGGCCACTAGGGAACAATCAAAAAGAGGATGCCTCGTGACACCTGGCCGTGTCCGGATACTTATAGTGACAGGCGAGATGCAACATTCCGATGTCATCAGGCGCGCTATCTTGAACGATGACTGGACACCAGAGTTTCATGTTGCAGTAACACTTCAGGAATATCGCAGCATCAAAAACGTGTGGCATCCCGACATTGTACTGATGGATCTCAACCTGCCAGACGGCAAGGCAACGGAGGTCCTTAACCATCCGCCGGAGGACGGCTTCTTCCCTGTGTTGGTTATGACAAACAATGGCAGCGAGCAGGCGGTAGGAGAAACGCTGAAGGCAGGCGCGCTGGACTACATGGTCAAATCGCACGAGAACCTGGTCGATTTGCCACACATCGTGACCCGCGCCCTGCGGGAATGGGAGCTACTGCGTGAGCGCAAACAGTCTGAATCCGAACTCCGCGATAGCGAATGTAAATTTAGGGCTATTTCCGATCAGTTCAGTGCACTGCTTGACGCAATCCCCGACAGCATAGCGCTCATTTCTCCTAGCCTGGAGGTGCTTTGGGCTAACAAGGCCACGGCAGTCATGATCGGCATTACGACCTCGTCAATGGTTGGCCAATGTTGTTACAGCCTTTGGCGTCATCGAAAGACATCCTGTGAAAACTGTCCAGTGAAGGTATGCTTTCAGTCTGGTGCACCTGCTGCTGGACATGTATCCCTCCATGATTGCGAGCTAGAAATCAGGGCGGTGCCAGCCAGGGGCATTGACGGCGCATTGAACGTAATCAGGATCTGCAGGGACATCACTGAGCATAGAAAACTTGAGTCTCAATTACTCCAATCACAAAAGATGGAGTCTATTGGAGTTTTAACAGGTGGGATCGCCCACGATTTTAATAATATACTAACGGCAATTATGGGTTATGGAGAAGTTACCCTGATGCGAATGAACTGCGACGACCCGCACCGGAGGAACATCAATAGTATGCTGGAGTGTGCAGACCGGGCAGCTTACCTTACGAAAGGTCTCCTGTCCTTCGGCAGAAAACGGGTGATAAACAGGCAGCCTGTGAATCTGAACACAATCGTGAGAAAAGTTGAGAGATTATTAGCCCGTGTCATAGGTGAGGATATACAATGCAAAACACGTATCACCGACGGTGCAATACCAGTCCTGGTGGATGAGAATCAGATTGAACAAGTCTTGATGAATCTTGCGACAAACGCTCGAGACGCCATGCCGAACGGCGGAGTCTTTTCGATTGCATTGGAGCTTACTAGCATCGATACACATTTCATTAAGGTCCACGGCTATGGTAAGTCTGGCGTGTATGGATTGGTCACGGTATCCGATACCGGTACGGGCATGGATGCAAAAATACGACAAAAGATCTTCGAACCCTTCTTTACTACCAAGGAAATGGGAAAAGGTACAGGGCTAGGGCTGTCTATCATTTATGGCATCATTAAGCAGCATAACGGCTTCATAAACGTTTACAGTGAGCTAGGCCTGGGGACAATGTTTAAGATCTATCTCCCTCTCAGCTCCGCTGCTACGCAGGAAATCCAGAACGAGGATTATAGCCTGCCCCTCTCAGGAAATGAGATGATTCTCCTTATCGAGGATGATACAAGAGTCAGGCAGGCGACAAAAGACCTACTCCAAGAATTCGGCTATTACATACTAGAAGCAACTGATGGAAAAGACGCGATCAGGGTATTTAATGAGTACAAAGACTCTATACAACTTGTGCTGTGTGACTTAATCATGCCTATAATGAACGGCAAAGAAACATATGATGAACTGAAAAAAATATGTCAAGACATCAAGGTGATTTTTATTAGCGGCTACACAGAGGATATTATCGCTCAGAAAGGGTTACAGACAAAAGGAATCAGCTTGCTCTCAAAACCGTTGCATCCAACTGCTTTATTAAGAACAATTAGGGATATTTTGGCAACATCATAAGGAATGTATCATGCGCGAACAGTGTATCAGATTCATGCATGAATCTCAGCATGTCTTTCTCATAATCTCGAAGCCGCTTCAGAAGGTTTCTTGCTTTAGAACGAGAAACCTCATCCCTGATCTCTTGTTGTTGTGCTATTTTCGGGGTTAGAGATCGCGGTGTATTTGCAGAACGACCCTGCTATGGAGACTGGGTATCTCGGGTGGAAAGAAGAAGTGCTATAAAGTGAGGAGAGACGGTGGTCGAAGCATTGAAAATACATAAGCAGTTTAACCATGAGGTCTGCCCTCTTACAACCACGAAACCATGCAGATAATCGAACGTGAATCCGAAACTCAGGTTATGATCATGCCCGGTGAATATTATGCGACCAACCGGAACGCTATGATACGTACCTTGCTCGGCTCGTGCGTGGCAGCCTGCCTGTATGATTCGGAGAGAGGAATCATCGGGATGAATCATTTTCTCCTGAGCAACCGCCGGTACGCCAAGAACCTGCCGGTCTGCCTGAGCGAAGCAGGGAGATACGGCATCCATGCTATGGAACTGCTCATCAACGAGATGCTACTAAAGGGTGCGAAGCGGGGAAACCTGCGTGCCAAGGCTTTCGGCGGCGGCACCATGTACGGGGTGTCGGCGTCGCAGGACAATTTTTTGTGCGTCGGCGAAGTCAACATCCGCTTTATTCGCGAGTTTCTAAAAAACGAGGATATACCACTGATTGCGGAGGACCTTGGCGGTGAGTCCACGCGGGTCATCCATTTTATGCCCGAAGATTATTCGGTCCACGTGAAGAAAATCTGGAAAATATCGACTTCTACAGTCTGTCAGGAAGAACGGCTGTTCTGGAAAAAGAGCATTGAGGCCCAGGAAAGCTCAAAGCCGCAAGTCGATCTCTGGGAGTAGATTAGACAGGCCATTGAAAAAGGCCACCATATAAAGAAAACCCTCGCTCTTTGTACTCCATCGTGGAGTATTTAAGGCTATGTAACACCTTGAAAAACAAAGCTAATGCGAACCACCACGTAATTCGAGAGGAGTTGAACCTCCGACCAGCTGATTACGTCGGCTCCATTTTCAAGTACTTATGAAAGTACTTACGGCAAAATTCCCAGGCAAAATTATTCTAAATACTCCACATTCGTGATCAGCAGGTCGTTAGTTCAATCCTGACCGTCCTGCCGAAGCCGGGAAAGCCCTTGGAGCTGTTGAGCAAGGTCAGGGAGGTGCTAAACCGGGAATAATAAGGGCAAAACAAAAGATTGGGTAATGAATATTGTCCCTAAACTCAATATTCACATGTATTCTACAAACTGAAATGATGAATTGTATCGCTTTATACACTACATATTTACACTTTAACTTTCATTTTCGAACTTAGAACCGACTCGTGATGTTAAATGTCGAGAGCGGCTCAGTGGTTTCTTGAATATTAATGCATTGGTACTGTATGAATTTGGTTGAGGGTCAAGTCCCTATCGAGTGGGTATAAATGAGATAAGCAACTCATAGAACCCGCTCTGCGACAGTGTTTTATGCATATAATGGCATGTAAAAAAGTGGTACAAACTGAGCCGGAATAGAAATGCCTTTTAGCTCACTGCGCGCTTTTATTTATCAATCTTAAAGGCACCATCGAGTGCGTATTGATGCCTATTTATGCGGGTATCGCTGAACATGTTCAGATTATTGCACCGGTCAAATCTGAAATCCTTGACTATTTTCACGAAAAGTACCCACTCAATAAGGACTTGAGCCCTTGTTGATAATCATATGAAGGCACTTTAGCATGCCAAACGGATATCAATGATGATTTCAGAGATTACTGGTGAAGCCGGTTTCTCAAAGAATTTAATGAAAAAATCAGAACACCTCTGGATAGTCAATGAAATATAATTTTGCGGAAAATTATATATTTACACATTAAGAAGTTATGATTATTACCGATAAGAAGTATGGCAACTGCAATTATCCTTGCTAGCGAAGGTAGTTTTACGTCTAAAATAGGGCTTTATTTTGAGCTTGATCGTCTCAAAACGGTTGGGAAAGCGGAAATGTATGAAAGCAGGACGATCTTGATACTTATCGTTGTAACGTTGTTTGCACAATCCGTTATTCAGCCTTATATCATCTCCAGGTTCTAGTAGCAAAGAAGAAGTTATGGATAGATTCCTTATAAAATTATTCAAAAAAAGTTAATTATTTAATATTGAGATTACCTGCCAGGATACCATTCCTGTAAAATAGCCACCGCACTCCGTATCGGTTAAGGTCTTTTGGTGACGCTCTGATAAATAGTAAATGCTATGATGATGACGAAGCAGAAGCTAATAAAAAAAAGACGAATATTGATACGGGGCCTTTATTTTGAACCCGGATATGTAATTCATTGAAATTATAATTTGAATTTACATTGCTGAGATAAAGGGACTCAACAATCTTAAACGACATGTAATTCACCCACTGTAAAGGTGCTTTTGACTGAAAGAAAGGCTATATGAAAATCAGGGACATATCAATAAAATGGAAGCTTGCTGCGCCGATTCTTTTTTTTATAGTCGTGGGAGTGACTATCACAACCGTAGTGACGGGGTATAAAACAGAATCCATTGTTCTTCATGAAGTGGAGCGTTCGACTCTTTCGGGATACAGGGATACTATTCTGAATACCCTCACGACTATGATGATAGCAAACAATATTAAAGATACCAAAAAGCCGTTCCTCGAGCAGATGCAGAGCATCGTGGATCTGCGTGTCATCCGGTCGGAGAACGTCGACAGAGACTTTGGGAAAAGTAATGCCGAAGATTACACCGCCGATGACCTGGACCGTGATGTTATCGAAAAAGGAGTGGAAAGGGTCGTCGTGGAAGGAGATTCCATCCGGGGAGTATATCCTTATATTGCAAAAGAAAATTTCATGGGCAAAAATTGCCTTTCTTGTCACAACGTGAAGGAAGGAACGGTACTGGGAGCCATCAGCATCAAAGTGCCACTCAGTGAATCCTTCGGCAGGATACGGGCGATGCAGTATCTTTATGGTGTGCTGGGGCTGTGCGGCATTATTGTAATGACCATCATTGTCTTGGTTCTTGTCCACTTAAACCTTTCACCCATGAAGGACCTGATCGCAAAGGTGAGGCGGGTCGGGGAAGGATATATCGATACATCACTCTACCGAGAAGGCAAAGACGAAATAGCTCAAATGTCGCAGAATGTGGACATGGTCATCAAACATTTTTCACACATGCTTAATACCATCATTAAGACTTCCGCCAAAATAATGCCGGCGGTAGACATAGTCAGGGGTCATGCTAATGTCACTTCGGAAGGGGCGAAAAAACAGGCGGGCCAGGCACATGCGATTGCGGCGGCTGCCGAAGAGATGAACCAGACCATCGCGGACATAGCAAAAAATGCGGGGGAATCCGCCGACAACTCAAAGGAAGCCTTGGAAATAGTGGAAAGCGGGAAACAGATAACGAACATTTCCGTAGACACGATCAATGAGCTTAACGGCTCGACACTTGAGCTCTCAAATACAATCGAAAAGCTGAACAAAAGGGCATCGGAGATCGGAAACATCGTGACAGTCATCAAAGGCATCGCGGACCAGACGAATCTCCTTGCTTTGAATGCAGCAATAGAGGCTGCACGGGCCGGGGAACAGGGAAGAGGGTTTGCTGTAGTGGCTGACGAGGTAAGAAAACTGGCGGAAAGGACTATTCAGGCGACCGAGGAGATCTCAACGGAAATCGGCGCTATACAGTCGGAGTCCAGCCAGACAGCAGCTTCGATGGCAGAATCAGCAAAAGGGGTGACAAAGGCCGGTGGACATATCAAGAACCTGAACAATGTTCTTGAGACCATCGTGGAGTCGATTACGAAGGTGAAGGACCAGATCAATCAGATTGCAACGGCAGTAGAAGAGCAATCGGCAACGGCGGCAGAAATATCTAAAAATATTGAATCCACCTCAACCATTTCAGGGGACATGGAAAAAATGGCGGACAATGTTGCCAGTGAAGTGCAGCATCTTTCGGATATCGCTGCGGAGCTGGGCAGAGCTACCGCCAATATTAAAACTATGAGCAGCTAACATATTTACGATGGCCGGAATGACCGTCGGTGACCTCTACCCTAAGTGATGGCCATAGTTCTGAGTTCACTGGTCACAAATATTATGGTCTGCGGAGATGTGATAAATCTTCATCCCAAGCTGAATCGTCGGGAATATGCCGGGCCAACATTTGTACAGCCAGCCACGTGATGTGCCCAGTAAGGCGCAGATACATTCAGGATCTTCTCCGGCAAGAAACCGTTGCACAGTAGCTGCTCGTTACTGCTGATATTTCTTTTCCATGAACACCTCTCTATTGATTCAGTGGTGTTATGATACTGCAGTATGTGGATACCGATTGTCAAAGAACATTTGTCCGAGATGTCGTGGCACAAAAATGTGTTCACGATGTCGTGACCCTTTAACACAGGAAAACTACTGACCATTATTGCTGAAGGTTCGGAAAATGGTATGACATAGAAGGCAAACATCAACGCTGCATTTAGTCGAGCTACAGGGCAATAGAGAACCTTCATTCGCAGCTCCTTGCTCAAGCACGAAAGGTAACGTCTGCCCATAGTGCTGGTGATAATGCCCAAGCCGAATGAAAGTATTTGGAAATGAAGGATGTTTCTAAACATATTTTGACTCATTTGGCCGCCTTGAAGCAGGAATACAAAAGCTAATAGCGGTGCAATTATAAAAATAGTATGAATGAGAATATAATGCCAGACCACTCGATTGACGCAGCCATTGTGGACGGCGATAAATTAAAGGAACTTATCGGTGCTTTTAAAACATTAAACATAAGATGCCGACTCTTGGTCGATGACAAAGAACTGACTCTGGATAACGCAGGACGGTTTTCTGAATCCATTACTCAGGTGAGAGTATTATTAATATACCTGGAGTCGAATTTGGTGAAGTACATAAAAGTAATAAACGCACTGAAAGAAGTGCCAAATAAATTAAATATCGCAAATAATAGCTGTCAAAACATTTTGCTGTCGATCCGAGATCTGAAAGAGCAATATTCGGAACTTGACGGGATAGTTAAAGAAGCAAGGAATGATCTTCAAAATAACCATTTATAAGAAGAATCAATTGACCTATCAAGCAGCTGTAAAAAACCTACTTGAAGCTGTAAGTCTGTCTGCTTCAAAATCATTGGCCACTCGACCATCGCCGTTGTACGCACCTGCCGTGGCGACGATAGAAGTGATGATATGAAATAAAGCGACAATACAAATGGCGGGATCAGAGAAGAACACAGCACAATAGCTGACAGATATTTCCGTTTTGAAGGCGGAATCATAAGAATGCGCCCTACTTTTGTGTGTATAGTTCCGGTGACATGAACTATGAGGCAACACTAGTGCAATTTTCATCTTGTATATTTGACCTTGTTACAAAATAGACTATACAACCTTGTAGGTGAAGACCGGATGAAAAGTATTGTTGGAGAGGTGATAAAAAAATCTGTTTAATTATGTACATTATCTTATGGTTTTTTTGGCGACAATAACTTCCTGGTTTATTGTTGTCAAGTATTTTTGTAATAAAATAGCGTTTACTTGATGTATGGTTTTTTGTTCATGTTCACGAAAAGTATACCAGTAAGGGATATTCCTCCGAAGTGATGGTTTAAGAGGTCCTCAGTCCTTCGGGGTAAAAATTTTCTCTCACAAATGCCCCAGGATCGGTTTCCCACTGGCAGTCCATATCCTGATATCCCCCTAAACATTAATCTTGCGCGGCACCTTGTCCAACCCTGGTAATTAGAGGGTCTCAAGAGAGCCCTGACCTTGCTTCATAGGGACAAAGGTGCAAGCGGGGATTATTGACTCTGTACTGGAAGGTCGGCTTGGCCGCCTTAGTGGAAGGAGAGATATTTCCCCGCCTACACGCCAAGATTTTGAGTTATGCAGCCTCCTTGAACTGAAATGATGTCCTGGAGTAATCAAAAACACTATTATCTCGCACGATGGCAAATATGATCCGGAGAAGCTTGCGTGCGACAGCGATCAAGGCCTTGGTCCTTAGCATGCCCCGATCAAGGTATCTCTGATACTGATGTTCCATAACGCAACCCTGACGAACCATATTCATCGCGGCAAAATATAAGAGTTTCCGCATCAGGGGACGACCACGCTTGGAAATACGACGAGTCCCCCGGTATTTGCCGGAGCTGACTTCAAATAGATCCAGACCGGCGAGTTTCATAATTTCCCCGATGGTGCTGTACTTCCGAAAGTCGCCCACTTCACCAATGAGGCCAGCAGCGGTAACTTCACCGATTCCTTTGATCGAAAGAAGAGAATTGCTGTAGGGAATCTGTTTAAGATGATGACTCATTTCCTTTTCCAAACCTTCCGTAAACTTTTCAGAGGCTTCCATGGCAGCAAGAATTGCTTGGGTCTCGAGGAGGATGCTTGCTTGGCCCTCAACCACGCCTATGGACGCTCCCGCTGCCTCGTAGAGTGCTTTGGCACAGTCTTCCTTCAGTCTTCCCCGGCTCACCTTTCTCATTGTTCCGGTCAGATTATCAAGACCGTATGCGACAAGACTCTGAGGTGCCGGGCAGTGCTTCAATAAGTAGTGTGCGGTTGCAGTCTTTACATTTTTCACCACTTGGAGAAACTCGGGGAAGATGATCGCAATCAAGCTCTGGAGTTGGTTCACCAACGCCGTATGGCGCTCCGTGCTCCTTTCCCTGGCCTGAGTAAGCCTTCGAAGCTCAGCAGCAGGCCCTTCCGGGATCACGACCGTAAGGGCACGGCCAAGCTCTATGATATCTGCGATTATCTTTGGGTCTTTCTGATCGGTTTTGTTCGGAGAATTACCCTGGAGCTCCTTGACTCTTTTGGTATGCATGGGATTCACTTGCACAAGTCGCACACCCCGTGCTTGCATAAAATGTACGAGAGCCTCTCCATACGGGCCGGTGGACTCATACCCAAAAACAATCTCATCAAGGCGATGAATCTCCTTTGCTCTTGATATCCGCTCCCAGAACTCCCAGCAGCCGGCTCCGTTATTTGGAAAGGAGAAGGGCTTCACGTCAGTCCCATCTGGGCAGCGTCAGTATCCAAAATGCTTGTCTTTGCTGATGTCTACCGTCACGATAAGAGCCTTCCCATTGACTATCTGTTGCTTTTTTGTTTTAATGATCTTCAAGGCTATACTCCTTTCTCTGATTTATTTACCAACTTGCCAGCTGGTTTTAAATCAAGAAAGAGTATAGCCTTCTAACTAAACTTTTTCTACTCTTCTACAATATAGCAAGCTGTAGCAAACGATATAACATTCTTTGCAACAATGCAATTTTTAACCTGTATTCGATAACATCTTGTCTGAGAAATAGTTCCCCTCACTCAGAACCACACACGAAAATAACTTGACATGTGTAACTTTAAGGGTTACACTTCTATAGATGATAATGGCCTTCACGCACAAGGGACTTGAAGACTTCTTTTTCGACGGAACGAAGAAGGGAATTCAGGCGTCTCACGCTCACAAGCTTGCGGATATTTTGGATAGACTCGATGCCTCTCACCTTGTGGAGGACATGAGATATCCGGGTTCAGATCTGCATCAGCTAAAAGGACTGTTAAAAGGCTTTTGGGCTGTAAAGGTTTCCGGCAACTGGCGTGTTGTCTTTGCCTTTAAAGAAGGCAATGCCTATCAGGTAAGCTATCTCGATTATCATTAGAAAGGTGAAAACATGAGAACGCGAAAGAGAATACCTACCCATCCGGGTGGCATATTGAGAAGGCAGTATATGGAGCCCTTATCCCTCACGGTTTCCGAGCTCGCCAAAACTCTCGGCGTGTCACGAAAGACTCTGTCGAAAATAGTAAACGAACACGGCGATGTGACGCCTGACATGGCACTTCGTCTCTCCAGGGCATTTAACACTACCCCGGAACTTTGGATCAATCTTCAGCGCAATTATGACCTCTGGGAAGCCGCACACAAGTCGAATGACTGGAAGTTGGTTGAGGCGATAGCTATTTAGCCGGGAGTTGGGTCACCGTTTCCTGCAATAACGAATTATCGGTATTTTAGGTACGGATTTTGTACCTAAAAGGATTTGGTGGATTGGAATGATATGAAATTACCTAGATTGAAAGGGGGCAGAAGCTTTTACTCCGAAAAAAGTATTGTGCCCTTGGTGTGAGAAAAACAAGGTATTAGAACCGCACTCTTTTGCCATATTAGGCGGTGGTGCTTTATTAATGAATAGGTAAGATGATTCAGGCGGACCTGATGACAAAATTGACGGTTTTCTTCACTTGTCTTGGCATGGCGCTCACGATGAAGGCCTTGGCAAAGACAAGGGATTGGTGCAAGTATTGAAATTTGTCGTGACCTTTATTTGTGTGCACGATGTCCTGTCCTTTATCACCTAATGCCTATTTAAATGAATAACGTGGTTTCGGGGACCTGACCCGAGAACACAGGACTCTCAAGTCAGTTAATGTCTGCGTTAAAATATCCCCGCCACCTGAAATTCCAGCTTTACATTGACTTCATATTATACAGTGATAAACTTTACCTATATAGTAATCGTTTATATCCTTTAACAGTTACTCATCTTCATAATATATATATCTCTCTCTTAAAGCATAAGCTAAGAGTATAATTCTGATCCTAAATACAGCTAAAGAGATCTGTATTCAGTCTTTGTTAACGGTTTACGGAGATGCACCGATTTAGAGAAGTGCTGCCGTTGTTGTAATCTGTATTAACTCTGTAGGCCATATATGAAGACACAAGTGCATGGTGCCTTGCTGAACCATTCGGAATGCGAGACACCCTATTCACGGCACTATGGATAAGGAGGAGCATTATGAAACAGTACTACATGCATTTGACCGTCTTTTTTCTTGCTGTGACTCTTGTAGCTGTAGGGTATCCTGCTTCCGCGCAATCGAAGGTTCTATATAACTCTGACCCTCCCTTCGGACATAGCCTCGCTCAGCAGGTGACAGTCAAGGACGGGGCAGGAAAAAGCGAGATGTTCTATGATCCTAAAGACCCCTATGCCATATTCATTAATTACGAGCTTGGGATGCACTGCGTGGGGTTTGATATTTCCTACTGCTGCGTGATTCCGCCTTACAACAGCATCCAGGCGCAGGCGGTCAAAACAGGAGAACAGGGCCGGATGCCAAGTCTGCTCTCACCCGACGACGGGATAAGGCTTGTCTACTCAGTCGAGGACAACAGCTACAGTGAAGGGAACAAAATGCGCTACTGGCAGGTGAGCAAGGACGTCTACGGAACGGGCAGGAGCAATGATCCTGGCGACACCATGGCGAATTACGTCTGGACCCACCTTTTCATCTATAAGGATCTCGAGGGCACGATCCCCCCTGGCGTGACCGATGCACAGCGGCTCTTTGTGGGGAAGCAAATTCAGGTACCCATCGACTCCGGACCGACGGGGAAAAATCTTTCCGGCGGCGATCTTAGCTACGCTGGCAGCGCGGGCAGCAACAAAGTTTTCACCGACTCTCTCATCCCCGAAGTCAAGAACATTCAATTGACGCTTACGGCATCGTACCTGTGGGATGCGCTTGGTCTTCCCCTAACCGCGTTTAACGACAGCAGGAGGAGAGGGACCATACGCACCATATCAGATCTCGATTTCCAGCCCTACCAGCACTCCGTGGTCCGGTTGCAGGATAAGGACGGTAAACCAATTCTTGCCAAGGGAAAAACGGTCGAGTTCTTCGGCACAAACCCCATTGATATCCCTAACTGCTATGTGTGCCACTCGGGTGATGGCAAGGCGGCGAAATTGTCCCGGCAGGAAGGGTTGCCCCTTTTTGATAAGGAATACACCTACTGGAAGAAGAATTATTCCGATATGTCGGAATTCATGGCGCGGTCGTCGGCTGCGACCATCAACGTTCTTGAATTGCATGACCGGCATTACGGCACCGTATTCCTCAAGGATTACCGGTCCGATGCTTCCACGAACCGTCTCGGGTCCGTGGGCCCCGTGTACTGCGCTGATTGCCACGGCGACAACGTTTCCGGCAACCTGCAGTCCCCGCGGCCGACGGCAACGGGGTACAAAACGGTAAAAGCAAAGGCGCTGTCTGTTGCGATCCATGGAGTGCACGCCAAGTTTATCTCCATGCCCGATAAGGCGGGTAGAACGCAGAGCTGTCAGGCATGCCACCCGACTCATTGGCAGCCTGAGAAAATGAACAACCTGTCTGCAAACCCCTATGTCATCGTCGACATGGAAGGGAACCCGCGATTTTCGAACGCCGATGTACGTACAGCAGGCGGCGGGTGCTACCTGCGCCGCGATGCCCATACGAACCCGAACGTGAAACCTCCCTTCTTCCTGAACAGCATCGGGAAATGGTATCTTCGTGAAGTAAGCATGAAAGACGAACTGGGGAAGCCAGTCAGGGGAAAAAGGGGCCTCTACTGTTCCAATTGCCATAATCAGCTGTCGCGCGAGCTGTACAACAATGATGATCTGCAGAATGCAGCCACCCAGGAAGGGGCTTCTCTCAGGAATAAAACCCTTGCTGAGGTCGTCACGACTGTGGCAAACGGAGATGAGAAAAAGTTCAGACAATACTATGCCGATCCTGTCGTGGGCGCGGAGGGGGACCCCCTTTACGCATATTACGGGAAACATACCGGCGCAACGCTCGTGAAGGCCTCAAAGGACAGCACAGGTAAGTTGCAACTTCTTCCCTGGAACGCAAAGGAGGGCGATGCTGTGCCTTATGATGGGGCTTCAGCAGGCCAGGATTGGTGGCTCGCGGCAGGGGAGCCGCACTGCGCCGACTGCCATATTGCGCCTTTTGTCGAGAGCGAGGGAGGAGCTTATTTTCCCATCGACCAGCCAAACAAGTATTCTCTATATCGTTATTCGAAGGCGCATGGGAATTTTGCTTGCCAGTCATGTCACGAGTCGATTCATGGACTCTATCCGGTGCGCTTTGAAGGAGAGGATGGCACCGTGGACAGAACGACTCATCAGCAGGCTCTTCAATTTAGTCCTGATGGGAAGTATGCCGGGCCGGTTACCTGCGGGGCATGCCACCGGGTGAATAAAAAAGGAGTGCCGATTCAGCTGAAAAATACGGCGTACTATAACGATTACTGGGCATCGGTGGCGCTGCTCCATTTCATGCGGGCCGGAGACGAGAAGATACCGATCGCCAAGCTGATGGAAAAGTTCCCCTATCAGCAAACCAGAAAGATCGTGCAAGAAGGATGGGAATAACATTCCGCCGGGCCGCGATACGTGCCCTGTTGTCGAGTGCGGGTTATTAAGAATGGCTGATGACTTCGAGAAGGAGAGGAAACATGTGTTGATGCAAGTCCAGGGTTTACTAATACAAACACACTAGGTCATGTTACAAAGTCGTTTGATTTTATGCTTTGACCACGAATCGATCGTTTTCTGGACTGTATCCCAGATTGCATCAAGATTATCAAACCATCCGTTGGTGGTTGATTCATAGCGAATCTGTCGCCATATCCTTTCCTGCATATTCAAAGCAGGCTGATATGGAGGTAAGTACGCTATCCGGAGTCGTTCATGCTTTTTTAGAAACTCCCGGATCGGATCACCCCTATGCCAACGTGCTCGGTCAATATACAACCAAATAGTATAGCCACGAAGCCTGCTATACAGGTGCTGCAACACCTTGAGGAAGGCCTCTCGGTTGCCACGTTCCGTTTGGATCACCCCTGCGCGCCCCAGAAGAGGCGCTACCCAGCCGGAAACATTCAAGTGTTTCTGATGCTGACTTGTTGTAGGGATATTCAACCGCTTTCCAATGAGCGCCCAACCACGACCAAGCCGAGGATGGAGGGTAAAACCGCTTTCGTCCTGAAAAACAACCGTTTCCCTAGGACCCAGCGTTTTGAGTTTTTTTTTGGCTCTTGGCGAACTTCTTCGCGTCTTCTGCCTTTGCCTGGAGATACACATGACTGGCCCGCTTTAACCGATACCCGAGTCGATGCATCCAATACTGGGCTTGACGGACTCTCAACTTTATTCCGAACTGTCGCTGTAAGTGAGTCGCCAAGGTGGGGCCATCCCACCGGACACGGTTCAAACCGAACTTCTGGGGCGATTCCTCCAGATGATGTTCCAATTGAGCTGCGATCTTCGGCGTCATGCGTGCCGGACGTCCCGGCTGCCTTTTCGGGATCAGGGCGTCTACCCCATCCTTGTTTACCGCTCGTGTCCAGCGGTTTATGTTCATCCGGTTCTGGCCCAGAACCTCAGAAATCCAGCCAGGGCGTTGACCCTCCAAGACCAAAAGAAGAGTGGCGATCTTTACGCCGACCCAAGCGCCTGGGATTCTCTCGGCCAGAGCCAAGAGCCGTTCTTTCGAAGCTTTATCAGGGTTCAACGGGAAGGTATTCATGCCTCCTAGTATAGCACAATGCCAGCTAAATTGTAACAATATTTAGCGCGTTTGTATAAATTAAGTACGCTTTTGATAAAATATTCAAAAGTTAATAACTTTATTATTAATTCGAGACTTTAGACCGTACTTCGCCTCTCATTCTTTGACGGTGCTTGAAGCACTGATCCAACTCGAAAAGTCAGGACGCATAGCTTCCCTTCCCCCGATCCCCAAAAACTGTGTTTTCAAGGAAAGAGCACCTCTTGTTGAGGAAACCATTTCTTGAGAAATTCCCTCAAGGCTCTCACATGTCAATAGATCACGATGTGGCATGAAGTATTTTTTTTACCATGGCGCGCTGTTTCTTGTGCTCATGCCGCTCCATTGCATAGAACATGATGCCGGCCAACACATAGGCGAGAGCAAGTAGCGCCCAGTGGTCCACATTTAGCAGCCCCGGCAGGGTGGATGTTCCCATATCGCCCGTTTTGTAAAAACCTTCAAGCTCGGGGTAGAAGGCGGAGAACAGCAGTGTCCCACTTCCCATACCGGCCATCGTAACCAACGCATCCAGCCTGCCTGACGCCAAGCCGACAACGGCTGTACCCGGGCAGTATCCGCTGACAAGGTACCCGAGTCCAAACAGGGCGCCTCCGACCAACTGGGGCCAGAGGAATGTAGGAATGATCCAAACCCTGCTCATGTCGAGGACCTTGAGATCGGATAAAAGGCAGAGCCCGGTTGCGGCCACCAGGATTGCGGAGAACATCATCTTGGGCACGGCAAAATCGGTTCGATAGAATACGCCAGTGAGCCTGTGGGGGTTGCCCATTCCTCCCCGTTCAAGGAAGAAGCCGAAGAACAGGCCGATGACTACGGCCATTGCAAGATTAACGGTATCGCTCAAGACAAGGGGTGTGCTCATGACCATAACCTCCTGAACAGCGCCGCGAACAGAAAACCACTCGTGAACATGGCAATCACAAAGACCCATCCGGACAGGGCGAACTGGGCGCCACCGGTCAGGGCAACGCCGCTTGTGCATCCGCGCGCGAGTCTGCTGGCAAACCCGAGGATAATGCCGCCGCCGAAAGATGTTATCACCCGAATCCCCATAGACATTGACGATCCGCGGTCAAATCGAACCCTGAAACCGCGCGATATGAGCACGCCGATCAGCGCTCCGATCAGGACCCCGGTGACTTCGAGAAAGGTCCAGTCCTGAAAAGGAGGGCGCTCAAGATATTTCGACAGAGAGGTGAGGGTCGCCGTATATCCAGGGGCCAAGTTGTTTAGTGCCGTCCCTGCAGCCACTGTAAAGGCCCGTGATGCACCGAGTCCCTGTCCCGCAATGATGAACGATGCGAGAAGCGTGAGCCCGAGACCGGCTCCCGCAAGATAGGGAGACCAGAAACCATGTTTATTCATAACCACCTCCGCGTTGAGGACTTAATAGCCGCCATCACAACGTTGGTTCTTATATTGTAAGACTCGTGCCCCGAGACACAGCGAAAACATCCGGAGGGAAATCAAGAATTGCTCCCTTCTTCGTTTCTTGATCGAAAACACATGAGCCGTGCTTCGTGGTTATTTTGTTAGTAAACTTCTTACTTAAATTGTCGCGCCCGCTCTTTCCTTTGTCAAGAGTAAACTTATTACTCGACGGGGTGCAGCAATAAATCGTTGTGTCCATTAGCTGCGTGTGCATGTTTATTTACAAGCCGTAATCATTGATAGTGTCAAATGGTGGAAAGTACAAGTTTGTAGGTGAAGAGTTGGACGCAATCCGATTATTACATACTCATCTATGGGTTGAAACATGCAACACCAAAACATGATTTTTTTGCCTAAATATTATTTGCGCGATAAATTTACCTGATTCACTGGTAAAAAAAAACCGAAATTGGTGGATGATTTCAATCAGAATCAACACTGGTAAAATTGAATCGGAATGATTGGAAGAAATCATTTGTAACGTGTGGTAGATTTACTGGATTGACCGGAAGGAATCACCCGGAATGAGTGGAAGGATTCATCGGAATGTGCAATATGCGTGGTGGGTTCTCGGCCCGGCTCTGCACCATGAACCTGATGCTACACAGCATCGGGACCGATAAAGACCTTCCTATCATCGTTTCGGACTCTCTTGTCGCCGATCCTGGAGACCGATTCGATATCGTGCTGACCAATCCTCCCTTCGGCAAGAAGAGCAGCACAACCATCGTAGCCGATAACGGTAAGATATCCAGGGAAACCGATTTCATCGAGCGCGAAGACTTCTGGGCCACGACATCGAACAAACAGCTTAATTTCATCCAGCATGTAAAAACTCTTTTAAAGCAGAATGGCCGTACAGCAGTTGTTGTCCCGGATAACGTCTTGTTCGAAGGAGGAGCAGGGGAGACGGTCAGGCGAAAGCTCCTGCACGAGTGCGACGTGCACACGCTCCTGAGCCTGCCCACGGGTCTGTTCTACGCTCAGGGCGTTAAGGCGAACGCGCAGTTCTTCGACAAGAAACCGGCAAGCGAAACGCCCTGGACAAAGATGCTCTGGATCTACGATCTCCGCACGAACATGCACTTCACGCTCAAAACCAACTCCCTCCAGCGCTCCGATCTTGACTAGTTCGTGAAATGCTTCAATCCCGGGAATCGCCATCAGCGCAACGCCACGAGGTCCGAAAAGAAACCCGAAGGCCGCTGGCGATCATACAACTACGATGAACTTGTTGCCCGAGACAAGGCAAGCCTCGACATCTTCTGGCTCGATCTCTAAGGCAATAATCTAGGAATCTGGAAGGTTGTCGGAAGCTTCGAGGGATTTGTCCTTGTAAATGACCATATCATCATCAGCAGCATCAGATCAGATCAGCAGCAGCAGTGTAACCTTACCAATAAGTTTGCCGGATCTGGAAGCATAAGATTGCCGGAAAAGCCGCTTTAACGTGTTCCTTTATTATCATTTTTTCGATCACTGTGGAACCATAAGATTGCCGAAAGTGCAGAATGGAACCATAAGTCTGCCGAAAGTGCAGCAATTGAGAATTAATAATTTTAAATGACCGGGTAAATTATTTTAACTTGTAATATATCGAATATCGGCATATAGTATATATTAATGATTCAGAACATTTCCAGCAAAACAGCGCAGGATGTATATGATGGAGTAAACAGTCGGAATGCTCGCAGGCTTCCACGGGAGCTACATGCTAAGGCACAACGGCTTCTCGATCAATTGAATGCTGTCATTATTTTGGAGACTTTAAAAACCCCACCAGGAAACAAGCTGGAAAAAATGAAAGGCAACTTAGATGGGTACTGGAGTTTGAGGGTTAATGACCAGTGGCGAATCATCTTCCGATGGGAGAAAGGTGACGCTTTTGACGTGGATATTGTCGATTACCATTGAGGAGAAATACTATGCTGCCAAAGAAAAGACCACCTACACATCCGGGAGAGATGTTACTCAAGGAGTTTTTAGAACCAATGGGCATGACTCAAGTAGAGCTTGCCAAACATCTTGGTTGGACCTGGGCTAGACTAAACGAAATTGTCAACGGCCGAAGAGGGATGTCCGCAAACTCAGCACTCACTCTCGGAGAGGCTTTCGGCACAGGTCCTGAGTTCTGGCTTAACCTTCAGCGGGATTGGGATCTGTGGCAGGCACTGCGGAAACATAAACCCGTAATGGCGCTGAAGAAAGCAAGTTGAGATTTGTGAAAAATAAAGTTAATTCACCGTTAGAGCTAATCGTTGGCTTATCCAATAATGGTTCAATAAAAGGATCGTCAATAGGAGGAACTACTAGTTATTACGAATTTACAGCTGCAACATCAATTGGTGATCATAATAGGTAAACTTACAATACTCGTGCTCAATCGCATTTCCGCTCAATTTTCTGGAAGTATAAGCTTGCCGCTATCGTTTTCGATTATTGCAATTAAAGTTATTTCAAGCCCTTACAACTTACCCTGAGCGAACACATACTAATTGGAAGCAAAAGTCTGCCGGAGGGGATTGGAACCATAAGCCTGCCGCAGCGGCAAACTTATGGTTCTAGTCACAAGCAGCAGCAAAACAGGATTGAAAGCATAAACCTGTCGTAATTTGACATAATATACATTATCAGACATTATAATATTTATACAATTACTTTATAATAACTATATATATATTTGATTTTATTAATTTAAATTAAATTTTTTTATAACCAGCGCACTACCAATTTTTATCGGCTAATTTATGTTTCCAACCGATATTCTTCTGGATGAAAATGACGAGAAATAATTAAGTCCGGATGGGTACCCACCAAAAAACTTATGCTTCCATAAAAAATGAACCCTCCCGCCACTAAACCGTAAGAACGGTTATAGTGGCGGGAGAGTTCATCGTAAGCTGTCCGAAGCCCCTAGGAAGTTCGGCGAATAATTAAAAGGCAAATACAAAGGTTTTTGGAAACAGAAAAGACGTGTACCGATAACTTTAAATGACCGAGGGCATAAGCATGCATAGCTGCCGACATCGATCCCACGGGACCCTGTTATGATCGCTTCAGAGCCTCGATTCGGAATGGATGATAATGTTCCCGTATTGTCTGGCAGGGATGAATCGGAAATGCTGATCGGTATATACTGATAAATAAAGAGTATGCCCTTGACCTCACCTATTTCATCAAGAACACTCCGGGATCCGGAGTTATTACCCATTTCCGGATGAATTTGAAGGAATAATCTGATCAGTGACTGAAAATATCAGAATTTCAAGCTTGTCATTGCTATAATTCGATTGGAATTGTTGTATCCTTCGTTTTGCTTGTCCAAAAATTGTGTTCCGACAGTCAAATTAAGCCTTTCGCTAACCATCCTGAAACCATAAGTAACTCCGTAATAATCGCCTCCGGTGAGCGTTGTTACATTCATTCCGTGAACCATTGAATATTCGAGAAACATCTGAAGGTTATTTTCTTTACTTATAGGAAACAGGATTCCGGCATTGAAGAGTTCATATACGTCGCGTAGCCGTTTTTCAGATAGATCATCGCCGGCCAGTTGACCATCGGCGTAAATCCCGAGAATCTGATTCTTCACGTAGAATTCTGTCCCGATCGATATCCCGGCACGCACGCCCCAGTAAGTCGCACTGTTGATACGCACATTGGAATATTGCTCAATAGGAACAATACCGGTAGAGAAAAACGACACAGCGGGCAGCAGTGAATCTTCCTGCTGAACTAATAATGTCCTTTTGTAAGAAAGCTCTACGTTCCCCGCCTGTCTCGCCGTCTGTGCTGTTAGGGTTGGGCCTTCCTTAATGCTTGAAAAAGATCCTCGCAAGGCCAGTTCCGACTTCGGCGAAAGACCAGTTGTTATGACGATAGGATATTCCGTGATCGTATAGTCTGGAATGGTACTGTTTTCAGACAGTACGGCAACGCCTATTTCAACAGAGCCCGTCTGGAGCGTATAAGGCTGCGTGGTAAAAAGGAGGCCTGTCAAGCCGTTCGTGTTGACTGGATGATTGATCATGTCAGTCTCATCACCAAATGCGATTTGAGAAAGGAAAAGGAAGAGAACGATGAATAGGGCAAGGATACAATGATGTACGACCGAGTTGATTTTATGGTGAGGCTTCGAAAATGCGGTTTGTTTCATTCCGGCCTTCTCGTTTTCGGTTATTTTACCGGGAAAGATAATTTTCTATTTCGAAAATATAATTCGAGTACAATTCTTCAGCCTGTTTCGCCGCGTTGAGGATCAAATCATGATCTAAAGCGTCGTATTCGTGAACCAGGCGGTTTCTTAATCCCGCCGACGGGGCGAGTTTCTCGGCTAGGCCGGCCGGAATCACGGCAAGCTCGCCAGCCTTTATAAAGCTCTGGAAATAATCGTCTGGTGCATCATTTCCGGTTTGTACTATGATATGGGTATTGATGTCTATGGCCGCTTCTATCATTTCCTGCAAAAGCCTTTCAGATGCTTTTCTTTTATAGACATCTCTATCGTATTCTTCCCTGCTGATACCCCGGTACAGTTCAAGAGCTTTGAGGTTTTCAATAATAACCCCCATTTTTTTTCTGATAACGCTTTTTTCCAAAGGGCTCATCGCATTCCCCTTGCGTCAAGAAAAAGCTTGATTGAGTGGGCACGTGCGTCGCGCAATTTCTTTGTATCGACATACATCCTGAATGCGAGTGAATAAAACTCATGAAATATTCCGGGGGTCTTCTCATAAAGGACTAGTCCGTGCTTTACGGCGGAATATTTCAAGATAGGACTTGCCGTTCTAAGGTCAACCACATCAACATGATCGGTCCGTAACAACACTGTAACTCTGTTGGTAAGGACCAAAACATCCGCTAGGCCACTAAATAGAAAGGCAAGGTCGATGTCGCTTCGCCTGTGTACATTTCCCGTCGCAACCGAGCCGAAGAGAAGAACAAGATAGAGTTCACGGTCGAGAAAAAGAGGCGCAAGCTTCAATTTTAAGGCATCAGGCGGCGGGAAAGATACAATTTGTTTCATGCAGATATATTAGTATAAGCTAGTAGGAAATGCAAGGAGGGAAATAAGAGGCAGGTGAAAAATAAACGAATTCCTAATAATAAGTTTTAGGTTGTGAGTATAGACAGTTCCCAAACAGCATAATAAGATATTAAATATTAGAAAACCGAAGTCAAGTAGTGCGCTTTTTATGCTTCGCAAGGAATTCAAGAAAAAATGCGAAAAAAATGCTGATAAATAGGCTTGTAATGCCAGCGAACATCATATTCAGGCTTGTCTTGGGGCGGTATTTCCGCTCCGCAGGCACTGCGCGATCTACTACTTGGACGGTGATGTTTATGGATTTATCTTTAAGAAATTCTGTGAGGGCATATACATAATAGTTAGCTATTTCCGCAGCGAGCTTAGGGTCTTTCCATTCAACAGAGATTGTGATAGCCCCCTCCTTACTTTTAGTAAATTTTACAACGTCTTTTACAAGGTAATTTACGGCATCTTCAAGATAAGGATGTTTATTCGGATTTATCCAGGCACCTTTTTCTGAGTCCCACTGTTTGTCATAAAAAACCTTCATCAGGTCGAATTTGCGAATTATATCTTCAGATATGGTCCTACTATTCAATAGCATCACAAGTTTATCCGCTGGGCTCTGAATGCCAGCACCGACACCAAGAGCTCCGGCAAAAGGCAGTGCGGAGAGGGCTGAGGCCAACCCCCCCGCCTCTGAACCAGTAGATATGAACATAGTCTCGGACTTGTAGAATTTAGGCGATCGAATACTAATTACCATTGTCGTAGCGACAGCGACACAACATATAAGAATAATCATGACCTTCCTGTGCCAGAGAACGCTCCAGTAATCGAGGAGATTTATTTCGTATTCTTTTTTTTGTATTGTTTCATGTGGTTCTTGAGACATGTGGGTTGAAATCCTTTGGTATTTCTTAGTTTGTTCCTCTGAGTTTAACGTTAGTGTTATCTTTAATCATCCCCTTCTGATTATTGAAAGTATTTTCTTCATCCCCTGTTTCGCAGCTAAACATTAAAAAATCCAATACCTAAAACAGAATTCTCGTCGTTGCTGCTATAACCGCGGTCTTGAACAGGATGTCTAGGGTGTCCTTCAGAAAACGCATGAAAGCGTGCCGCTCCACTTGCTGTGGGACGAAAACGGCATCGCCGGCCGCGAGCTCAAGATTCCCGAGATTTTTTCCCACTGAAGGCGAGTCTTTGCTTACTGCGAAACCATTTGCTTTGAGCACGTATATTTCATCTTTGTCTGCGTACTTGGTGATGTTTCCAGAATTAGCGATATAATTATTTACCGTAAGGCCATCAACATATATCTGAGCGCTCGGATTATGGACTTCGCCAATGACCAGAATATCCTGCGGACGCTTAGGAATTGTAATGCTGTCTCCGTTCTGAAGCAAAAGATCGTCTTTTGATTTAGCCCATACATCTATGTTTAGGGTGATATTAATGGCAATTCTGCCTTCCGAGGTTTCTTGGAGGGCCTTCAGACTATCGATAAGACTTTTATTGGCCATTGCTTCTGTTTTTGCGGCCTCTGCTTCTTCCGCACTCACAGCGGTTGCCACACGTTCAGAACCCACCTGTGCAACCTGGGTCTCAAGTTTGTTGATAAAGATCTGGAAATTCTTAGCTTGGGTATTTTTTACGGATTTGCGTGCGAATATTGTCCCATAAGGATACGCTTCCGTCGTGAAGCCTCCGGCTCGTTTCAAGACATCGCTGAGATGTTCTCCATTATAGACTTCATATTCACCAGGCTTGAGGACCTCGCCCGACAGAAAAACTTTTTCCACTTCACGATAAGTCGTATAGACCCTGATATCGTCTTTTGGCTGGAGCAGAATGTTCTGTTTTGCATCGCCTTTTAGAAGTGCCTCCAAATCTATAGGGATGACTTCACGGTCTGTAAAATCTTTAGTAAGGCGGATAATTTCAGCCCTCTGTAGATCGGATGTGGGTAGGAGCTGCCCCTGGTCGATTATTTCTTTGAGCCTAAGATCAGGTCGCCATTGATAATTTCCGGGATTCCGCACATCTCCTTTTAGGTTTACTGTGTCCCATACTTTGTCGTATATTGGGAATACCGATATAGTGTCCATGTTATAAATTTTTTCGCTCAGCTCCGGCACTTTTTCTTGCCCAGTAACGGCTGCTGCGGAGAGCTTTACGTCCAGTGCAAGCTTCCTATCATAGCCGCTAAATCGTGAAATTTGGACCCTGTTCGCAAGGCCGAAAGGCATGATCCCACCCGCGAGTTGAAGGAGATCTCCCAGCGTTTCGCCCTTACTTGTATATTCATAAATCGCCGGACGATAAACCGACCCGGAAACGCCAGCAACAGGTCCGATAAGTGGCACAAATATTGTGTCTTCATTCTCAAGTCTGGCATCCTGACTGCGGTCACCATTAAGCAAAAAATCGTACAGATCCATATTTTTTATGACCTTGCCATTCCGCAAGATCTGAATCTTACGCATAGTGCCCTTTTTGGTAGGACCACCAGCCGCGAACAATGCGCCGTAAGCAGTAGTCAGAGAATTCAAAGCATAGCTTCCCGGCTTTACAACCTCACCTACGACATATACAGTGATAGTCTTAAGTGAACCCATGGCTACGCTTAGGTTGAAATTGCTGTAATACCTCGATAGGTGACGGCTTAGTGTGTTTTCCAATTCCCCGAAGCGTACGCCTGCTACTCGCACAACACCCACTTTGGGCAGTGTAATGTTCCCTTCCCGGCTTACTTTAAAATTATATATACCTTCAGCCGTTCCCCATATAGTAACCGTGAACTGGTCACCTGGACCAATGATATAATCGGAGCCCACTGAAACAGCGGTCAATGGAGTGAAGGAAGAGATTGATTTTAGGAAGAGGTTATAGCCGAATTGTTTCAGAGGGTTTAAAAGGATATAAGTTGGAAATTCGCCAGACATTGTTCGTTCAAATATGGACTGTTCAGTGACTGTCGGCTCGGTCTGCAGTTGCTGTTTTTTGAGCGCCTCAGCTTTTTTCTTATTGAAGTCTTCCCAGATTTTTTTAGCAGTTTCAAAGTCACCTCGTTGGATTGCTTCCGACATCTCTTGAGCTAACTGGGGGTCCAGCATTCGTATCTGCTGAATAGCATCTCCGGCCATTTCCTGCTGCGTTCCGGAGATGCCCTGTTGTGTACCGGAGATGCCCTGTTGCGTTCCGGAGATGCCTTGTTGCGTTCCCGAGATACCCTGTTGCGTTCCGGAGATGCCTTGTTGCGTTCCCGAGATGCCCTGTTCTTCGGGGACCTCCTGACCGTATGCAGGATACGATCCGACAACCGGGATGATGAATAGAGTAAAGCAAATAAAATAAATCAAATGTCGCTTCAACGTATTATCAACCTCGCTTTTTGATTGATTTTATTATAGAAAACAGGTGTGAGTATAACAAATAACCGATCGATTTGCAACGCAAATTCAGGTTGGGACAGACGTTGTCCTCACGTGGAGGCGCATAGACAGCAGAATAAATCATTTACGATAACTAGGTATCCTTGCATTTTTTTGGAAAAGTCACGGGATTCCGGATCAAGAGAGTCTGGAACGGAGGATGAGGAATTACTAATGTTATTCTTGTTCGTGGTGTTATAGCTAAAAAGTTACATTATTTCGTTTCTTTGGATTGCATTCCGGTTTGACTAGAATTTCTATCGTAAATCACGGATGCTGATAAGGGTTCTGCTCGCTCGGAATATCTTGAATAACCCCGTAGTTTGGATCTTGTATATCCCGTACGTCGGCTAGTCGACCGCCTTTTTCGGGTTCAAAATCAGGAACGATTTCTTTCACTTTCTCAACTATTTTGAACGTGAAACCATCTTCTTCCAAAATATGTGACAACTGATCCAGTTTTGCCATCAAAGTCGTTTCATCAACCTCTTCCCTTCCCGCTACATATATTTTTTCATGTAAGGTTGACTTTATTTCCTCACTATCGGTTAAAAGCTCTTCGTAAAGCTTTTCTCCCGGTCTAAGGCCACTGAAGATGATCTTAATATCGCGATCCGGCTCAAGTCCGCACAGTGTTATCATATCCCTAGCTAGATCGACTATCCTAACCGGTTCACCCATCTCAAGAATAAATATCTCGCCACCCTTTCCCATAGCTCCTGCCTGCATAATGAGCTGGACCGATTCGGGAATTGTCATGAAATAACGATATATTTCGGGATGTGTAACTGTTATCGGTCCACCTTTCTCTATTTGGCGTTTAAACAGCGGGATTACGCTGCCAACACTGTTCAGAACATTTCCGAACCTGACCGTGACGAATTGGGTCTTGCTGTGATTTCCAATGCTCTCACAAATAATCTCGGCAATCCGTTTGCTTGCACCCATGATGTTTGTTGGACGGACTGCCTTGTCCGTGGAAACCATCACGAATTTATTGACACCATAAGCTCGTGCAGATTTAGCAACTACCAATGTGCCGAAAATGTTATTTCGGATTGCCTCACCAGGGTTCATCTCCATAAGTGGTACATGTTTGTAAGCCGCTGCATGAAAAATGACTTGCGGCATAAAACGACCGAGTGTTCTCTCCACACGATTCCGGTTCGTAACATCTCCAATGACCGGCTGAAGGTCGAGATCAGGAAACAGTTCCTGCAGATTCAAGTGGATCTGGTAAAGATTGTATTCTGAATGATCGAAAAGGACGAGTCGTCTTGGAGAAAATTTTGCTACTTGTCTGCAAAGTTCAGAACCGATCGATCCACCTGCTCCTGTAATCATGACGGTTTTATTACGCAAATAAGATTTTATCGCTGCGGTGTCGAGCTTTGCGGAATCTCTCCCGAGCAAGTCCTCGATCTGAAATTCTCTGAGCGCGCTAACCTTCACCTTGCCGTCGAGAATATCACCTACTGTGGGCAACGTCTTAAATGTAATCTGTGCACGTTTACAAATTAATGCGATTCTGCGTTTGGCTTTGGCGGAAGCAGAAGGTATTGCAAGAAATATTTCTTCAACCTTGTGTTCTTTTACAATAATCGGGATAATTCGAGTATTTCCAAATACACGATAGCCATGAATTGTCATGTTCCGTTTGTTTCTATCATCGTCGACAAAACCAACTGGTGTATAACTCAAGCGGTAATTTCCGAGGATCTCTCGAAGAATCGCTTCACCGGCCCTTCCTGCTCCTACAATAAGTATCTTTTTGTTCGGATCTTCAATCGTTTTCCAAAGCTTAAATCCACCTTCACGATAAAGCCTGTAGCCAAAACGGCTTCCTCCCACGAGAACGATCATAATAAACCAGTCGATGATGAAAACAGAACGAGGATATTCGTCAAAACGAAGGAAGAGCACCAGCATGCCTACAATGAACAACGAGCCAAACGTTGTCGCTTTGATAATTACGACAAGATCTCGAACACTCACAAATCTCCACATTCCCCTGTATAACCCATGGGTCTGAAACATAAATAGTCTTACGATGACGACCAACGGCAAGGTGAATAGTATCTGTCTCATGTGTGAATCTAGCTGCACAGTGTTGAATCGAAGTACATAGGATATAAACAAGGATATTGATATCAAAACAGTATCGTTTATAACCACAAGGATTTGTTTAAAGCGTCTTTCAATTAAAAATGATAACATAATGAGACCACCTTATCAGCAGAATTTGTAAAGGGTTTTCGGTTCTTTCGTTTGATATAAAGCAATTTGTAGAGTATCCATGTTCCAAAAACCATACGCTTTACTCACGGCGAGATTCGCTTAAAGGTTGTACCCTCAAACGTACCCTTTAAGACCTCACCATTTAGCTGGAACCACTTCAGAGTAAGCTCCCCATGGTTCCGCATCATCTGCAACACTATTTTCACAGTCTCGATATTCGTGGACATCACCCGCTTAATTCAGTAATCAGGATATTTCTCCGCACTTCCTATACTATATACTATGCATAGTATAATACTTATAAACAACGGAATAAAATATATGATCAATGCCGATCTATTCGATTTTTTCCTTCCTGCACTGGGCTAGATCATATTCCGCTACACAAGCGACGACCCGATGCACACTGTCGCTACTGTCTTGATAATATCAGATACTTTCTTCCACGATAGCAATCGTTCCCAATGTGCCAGTTACATCTTCTCCTGAGTCGTCTGATGCCATTCCCTTCCTGACCGAAGTAAATGCTATTCTATTGGCCGTTGAATCGTACAATCCGCATAATGCAACGCATAAAGAACAGACGTCTTTAACGACTAGATCGAAATTATACCCTCTGCCGATGTTTTCTATTTAACATTTCTACTAAATAACAGCATCCAAAAATCATTACGTTGTTAATGTGCCACTCCCTCTCTCATCAGCACTTTAAATAAAGTCATAAAAAGAATCTTGAGGTCAAGCAGGAATGAGCGATGTTTAAGATAATAGGCATCGAATTCTACTTTAATAGGAATCGGGAGTTCGTCTCTTCCGTTAATTTGTGCCCAACCAGTGAGGCCGGGAACGAGCTCGTGGATGCCCTTCTGCCTTCTCAATGAAATCAGATCATCCTGATTAAACAATGCTGGCCGTGGCCCTACAAAACTCATGTCCCCTTTCAAGATACTGAAAAGTTGTGGCAATTCATCCAAGCTCGATTTGCGCAGATATTTACCTATGGTAGTCACATACTTCGCAGGGTTCGATATTAGATGCGTAGCCACTGCCGGGGTATTGATCATCATAGTCCGGAATTTGGGCATTCTGAAGATGGTATTATGCCTTCCTACCCGGTCGGACCAGTAGAGCGCTGGTCCACGCGAGGTAATTTTCACTAGAACAACAATAAATAACATGGGCAGACTAAATAAGGCGATAAACAATAGCGATATGCTAAGATCAAATAATCTTTTCATAATGGCTTGTGGAGCGAACCCAGCCGACTACTCCAGAATATCAGCAAATTAATATATTTTCCAGCCCCATTTGTTAAAATATCTAAACATACTTACAATCATTACAAAAGCCATTCTGTAATTTTTATGTGGTTCTCTGCCCCACTCATGAGTTACAGTTGCCCCCGGAAAATAAACAGTTCTATAGCCAATACTCTGGACCATGCGTCCAAGGTCGCAATCTTCAAAATGAAGGAAATATCGTGGATCAAATCCCCCAACCCGCTTCAATACATTTGTCCGGCAAAACATGAAGCATCCCGTTGTAAACTCTATGTCACAAACCGAAAGATATCCGACATCCTTCATTTCATAACGATCTAATCGTTTTTGAAATAAAGGTAATAACGACTTTGGCAAAAAGCGTCTAATCAATAGATCAAATACTGTCGGATACCGCTTGTTCAGGTGCTGCGTAGTCCCATCAGGATTCAAAACCTTAGGACAAGCTATACCTATATCAGGATTCTCATCCATAAAAGCTGTCAACAGCTGAATAGCCGAAGATGCAACTATGATATCGGGGTTCACAATAATGTGGTATTTACTATCTGAAGACTTACTAAGTGCTTTATTATGCCCTCGTCCATACCCTGCATTACGACCATAAAAATGGTACTTGATCGGTAAATCAAGAAGTGATGACTTAATCGACTGCGTTTCGGAATTATCTACGATGTGAAGTTCTATATCGTGCGAGCACAATAATAAACTATTTATTGCACGTTTAATCATAGCAGATGGGCTATTATAAACAACGATTGATGCGCTGCATTCTATGGTTTTCATGAAGTCATCCGGTTTTAGATAATCAATACATATTAAGGCGATGTCTTTTTATAAATTGCTACTAAGCAGTATTGCCTAACAGAATTTGATAGCTTCTTGTTTGCTAATAAAAATGGCAACGAAAATAAATTAATCAATGACCAACGATCATCAAGCCGTTTTAGTTTATCCTCATCATAGTAAACTTTATGATCAGGGTCTAAACTAAATCCCATAATACCAGGTACTGCAACAACAAGTCCTCCTCTTCGACTAGTAATTCGATAGCACTCATCTAAAGTTTGCTGTGGATCAACAACATGCTCCAAAACACTATCAAGAATGCACGAATCAAATGTATTGTCCGCTACAGGAAATGAACCATTGTCGTTAATAAGTTGAGCATTTAACCCGATGCTCCTGCAATATTCTACTGTAATTGGATTTACATCCAATCCACTCACAAACGAAGGGAAAGTCCCCAGCACTCCACTTCCGGTACCAGATCCAACCTCAAGAATACGCGGGCCAAAACGACGCGCGAATAAAAATAATATCGGTGAAGAAATAAGTCGCTTATACGCACGTCCAGCAAAGCTTATTTTTCTCAGATGGTGGTAATAATCTTTAAATTTGTCCAAGACATGTCCTTTTTATCAATTTGATCTAATAATTAGGGCTAAGATAAGTATGATTTCAGAAGTGAATCTCCCAAATATCGGCAGGGCTCGATTGCAGCTCCTTCTGACCACTCGTTCCAAGCATTACACAACAACGGGAGATTATCCGAATAAACTGAATCAGCAAGCGACGTACTCAGCATAACTGAAAATTGTTCTTGAGTTGGAACCTCAATCGCCGTAAAACGATCACGATATCTCGGAGCATTATTCCAGCCACATGTCAATACGTTTTGAACTGGGCACTTCAATGTATCAGTTAGACGTTTTCGATCTGGCGAGTGGAAGTAGTCTAAAAAATATGAGAATGGATATGTTTTCGAAGTGATATTTAATAATTTGCCAACCTTATCTGACAAGTATTCAGCTTTTGTGTACGGCATTGAGTGAATAATGCGTCTAAATACTGAATGTATGAGCTTGTATTTTCGTAATCCATGATAATTTAAGAACAACCTCGGCTCAAACAGGTAACAAAAATCGAAAATATCTGAGTATTCAACATCTGAGGCACTCTTTAGACAGTAACCAATTAATGCATTAACTCCAACTCGATTAAACTCATCGCGATAACAATTTATTGTTTTAACAGGGTCGTGAAAAAATTCTGGGCGATAGATAACAAAAAGCGGACGATTCATAACCGTGGTATAAGATACTGACTCCATAAATGGCTTCAAATAGTTCACATGGCCGCGTATTTGATCATTACTTGGCGATGTAGAAACAAATTTTAGAATCTCAGTATCTTTTCCAGCCCAACGTTTTGACCAACTTTCATTTGCCCAAATAAAGAAGTAATTAAATTTCTCTGGTGTCCGAGAACATTGTAAATAACGTTCAACAGCATTCAATTCAGGTCCTTCTTCAAACCAATAATGATAGATACCAAAACCATCTAATCCGGCATTGGCAGCTTCTTCAAACCTTGCTGCAATATCATTGGTTTTAGATAAATCATAAAAACCAGCAACAGGAGAACGCCGTCTCCAATAATCGAACGCATTTGCTGCAGAAACTAATGTCCAATCTGTAAAGCCGTAACCCCAAGCAATATCATTAACTTGGATTTGATGGAATTGAGGAAAAAAAATAGCATATCGCTTCATTTAGTTGACAACCTTCCTTTGCACATTCTCCAAGACTTCAACAACACTCTGCGAAATATCACAAGACAATAGGAGATAAAGCCGATCTGCTTCAGTACAATTGCAGGATAAGCTTGTCTAAATATAAGATCCGGCGAGCGAGAAGATAAACCATCCGCTGAATACCAAGCTACACAGCCATTATATTTCGTGAACTTTAAATGAGGAGTTGAACTAAAATAAATATTAACATAATGATCAGCCTGTGTTTTGAATTGAACGGGATATTTACCGATCTCTTTCAGAAATCGCAAACGGTTGTAAAAAAGGCCTTGGTGGCACCAATTTGTCCATGCAAGACTCTTTCTGAAAATATTGTTCTTAAATATTCTATTCTTGCCCCAAAATACATCGGCAAGAATAAGATCCGCTTCATTTTCCTTGCCCTGTATTATGGCATTAGCAGCTACTGGGAGTAATATATCATCTTGACCAATAAAGTAAAGATAACTGCCCCTAGCCTTAGTAATGCCGATATTCATAGCTTGATAGATTCCGGGTACGTCTTCACCATAAATTTGCAGGTTATCAATACAAGCAATATCACTAAAAGATAACACATCTGGTGTTATTATAATTATTTCGTATGCTATTTTTCTGTTTAGTGCGCTCCTAATTGAATAAATGCATCTTATGAGGTCATCATTTAGCCGAAGTGCTGGTAATATTATTGATAAATCAGGAGGTAAGTTCATAAGATAATCTGTCGGTTAAGAAACGATAGTATGAATAGCTTTATGGGGTACATTACGTACCGATGTAACTATTAGCTTACTTGAAAATATAATGAGCATCCACACAAACAGGAGTTCAGCTGTTAGCACAAATGCCTGAAAGTCTTGCACAAAAGTTAATAACATCGTAAATAAAAAGGAAAATGAAATTAACTTCCTGAATGGACCTTGAGATATATAAAGTGTTAGATAACCAACAGCAATAACAACGACGATAAAGAGCATGCAAAAAAAGATAGCAAATAAATCTGATAAATTTCTGTAGTAAGTTAGAATATGGGAGCTAAGACCTGCATTGGCTCCGACAAATAAGTCTATGGAATATGCAGCTGCGTACTGTGCTCTCCCGATGGGTAATTCTGAAACTTGGACACCTAGTTTATAAGAAAACCCCTTAAAGATTTCTGCCAGCAAATTGCCGTGAATGTTTGTCATCATTGCATTATTAATTAATGAATCGCTGGCAAGGGCACGACCATCTGCCGACAAAACAAACCTTGATAGTGCAAGATTGATAGATTGTTCAAAAGAAGAATTTAGAAATACACTCATCAAATAAATATATGCAATGATAGAAGCACTAAAGACAATAAATGAAAGGATTTTTACGGTCAAAGAGATTTTGTTTAATTTATACCCTAAACCAAAAGCCAGGATGAATATTGTCAGAATAATCATAAAAACATTCCCCTTCGATCCTGATAAAAGGCTTATCATAAAAGTGATAAGAAATGCTAAGATGTCCAGCCATGAAAATTTATTTTTATACAACCTAGTACTTATTACTATTATAATTGCATTTTGAACAACAGCAGAAAAGTATGTCAATAATAGCGGTAAACCACCATTTGAAAGATAATCAATCCGTGAACCCCCTGATAATAATCCAAAACTATTTGGATTCGATAATAATAAATAAAGCGATATGCTAATAGAGAGAAATAATAGTTTTTTTAATATTCCATCTGAGATAAATGCATTGATTGATGAAATGATTCTATAGATTAAATCGCAAAGAAAATAGGTTGTGAAGAACAGCAATATTAGTTCAAGTGCTATGACAAATAGTATTAACTTGCTGTTAGATACTGTGTCGCTGTATATTAAAATATAAATTAGGGCAGATACTCCAACCACTGACGTCCAGTTTATCAATATTAAAGAGGCTGCTACTTTTCTATAATTAAAGAAAAACAATAAAGCCATGCCAATAAGCAAACTAATTGCATAGATTGAGAACTGATTAGCTAATATCAAGTCAATGTTATTCATTATTTATTGATGTTCTTTATTGTTTTATTTAAAGTTCGATAAGAACGAAAAGATGTTTCCAAGCACGATTCTGGAAAGTGTTTCCACTATCATTATTACTTCGTAGATAAGTCATTCGGCCTACGTTTATGTTCTCATTTCCATCTGGGCGTACCTTCGACTCCAGCACTACATGAATGGCCACAACTGTCTGGCATCAAAACTAATAAAACCGATGATTTCCTCTACTTTTGGGAATAGCTATTCTCTCTAGAGACAATTTATCCGAGGCCTAGAAGCCTTCCGACGCAGGATTAGCCATTAGAAATACATCTGTAATCACACAATTGCTGAATATATGATACGATGTTTTAGTAATAAGTTTTAACCAGCTTAAGAAGATTATTATTCTTTACTTACTAATGCATTGTCTTATAACCAGCTGATGTCCCTCGCTTTTATTTACCCCTGCACGAAGTTACAGCCATGCTGATAATTCTCCAGAAAATACACTTCACTTAAAAACTATAAAAAGCGATTTGGGGCATCGTTTATAAAATAATACTTGGTAAAATTGTGCACAGATGGATCTGAGAGAAGGTCCTCTATAGGCATGAATTTCATTTGCTCATGCTGATCATCATTGTGCGCCGTCCATTTCCCACATACAGTTACGCGACATGCAACTATGATGTAATGAGTATTGAATGTCGGATCTCCAAAAACATTATCGTCATATATATGGTCATATATTCCATGTAACGCAATGTCTGATATTTTTTTCGAAGGCAAATTAATTTCATCGTTTAATATTCGATTAAGAGATTCATGCAGCCGTTCATTCTTGAAAACTCGTCCACCAGGAACGAACCATAAACCTTGTGCCGGTGGATTTTTTCTCAGGCCTACTAAAACCCTGTTATCTTTATCTTGTACAATTAGGTCAAGGGCAATGAGATTCGTCGTCCGCACTACTTTCCTAAATTCTTCGGTAGATAAATAAAACTTCAACATAATATCCTTGTATTAATAAAGTCCAAATAACGCAATGCTGCATTGTCCCAACTATAATATCCAACAGCTTCGTGGTTATGAGAAATGTGTTCAGAAATCAATAAATTATCATCCCAGACACGCAATAGTAGCTCAGCAAGATCCTTGTCATCTAATGGTTTAAATAATTCGCATTTAAGCAGTTGTGACATCTCTCTGTTAGGAGAAGTATCCGATGCGAGAACCGGACAGCCAGCAGCGGCGGCCTCCAAGAATGGAAGACTGCTTGATTCATAAAGTACAGCCGTTATTAAAAATTTGGATCTTTGATACAGGGCAATCATATCTTCATAAGGTACGATCCCCAGATAATGCACATGCGACAAGTCGTGATCGGTAATATATCTGAAAATTGGGTCAGAACCAGAATATTTTGCACCAGTAAGCACTAGTGGAATGCTTAGTTTGTGCTCAAACTTCAGGCGTTTAATTGCCTTAAGCACAGTAATGTGATTTTTGTGTAACCATAGCTGGGCCGGATAGAAAAGAAATTCAGATGGTAAACCGTATTTATCTACAACATCAATATCAGTTGGTGTTGAAAATGTTTTAATATCAACACCTTCATGAATAACCACTATCTGCTCTGGTTTTAGATGCGTAAAATGAGAAAGAAGGTCCTCTTTAATAAATTGACTGCTTGCTTGTATGTATGTTGCCAACTCAGCACTGAGATTAAAGCGCACATTACGATTGATACGTTCTCGCCAACGGAAATATTGTGGGTAGTGCACTTGTTGGATGTCGTGCATGGAAAGTAACGTGGGCTTCAAAAATGTATATGGAAAGAGAGTTGTAGTAGGGATATATATTAAGTCAGAACACTCATTCATAATCTTGGAATATGGGCTAAAAGCTAAATCTGAAATTACACGATGAAGGATTTTGCCAATGTAAATAGATCGTCCTACCGCGCGATTCAACTTTTCCGTTACTGGGAAGGATATTATTTCAATACGTGGATCGAATTTAAATGAATCAAATAAACCACGATTATATTCCGTAACATATAACTGAATTTTGTTGTTGTGGCTTACACTGGCGAGTCCTTTCAATAAACCAAGCGTGTATGAGTTTACCCCGCCTCTATACGTTGGATCTGTTGCTATGCAGTTAATTCCTATGTTCATAGAAAGCTTTTATCTCCTGAATGACAGTATTTTGTTCATTATCTGTCAATATGTACGATGATGGCAGAGATAATCCCCTGTGATAGATATCTTCTGTTACAGGAAATGGGCATGAGTTATTCGCTAATATGAGGGGATCTTTTATATAACAAGGCTGCCAATGTAATGGATAGAAGAAGCGACGAGTCTGAATCTGGCGGTTTTGTAGCCAAGTGGCAAGCTCGTCTGTTGTATCACTTAGAAATGATGTAAACCAAAATACCGGTTCAGTCCGTGGATCAATCTTACAGGGAACCAGTCCTGCAATGCCAGAGAGCTCCGAAACATATCGATCATGGATTTCTCGCTTGCGTGGAATAATGCGTGATAGTTTTTTCAATTGCGCAACTCCAACGGCAGCTTGCATCTCGGTAAAGGAAAAATTGAAACCAATCTCTTCATGGACAAAGACACCTTTACGTTCACGCCCATGGTTCTTGATTCGATAGCATGCCTTAGCAAGTACATCATTATCAGTTAGGACCATACCACCTTCTCCACAGGTAATAGTTTTATTGCCGTAGAATGAAAGAATCCCCAATTCTCCAAAAGTGCCGACATGGCGTCCGTTGAAACGAACACCCACTCCCTGGGCTGCATCTTCTACGACGGCGAGCTTGAATTCCAATGCTAGTGCCGTAACCGCTTCCATATCAGCACTTTGACCATAGAGGTGTACCGGCATAATTGCCTTTGTCTTAGGCGTTACTCGACTTCGCGCCGAGGCTGTATCGATACAAAATGTGTCTGTTAAAACATCACAGAAGATTGGTAGTGCTCCCGCCAAAATTACGGCGTTGGCAGTAGCCACGAATGTCAAATCTGGAACAAGTACCTCGTCACCTGGCCCTACGCCAAGTGCTTTTAAACATGAGTACAGCGCTAACGTGCCATTGATCATAGCTATTGCGTGTTTCGCACCAGTTAGTTCACGGCACATATCCTCGAACTGCGCAGTCATAGTGCTTTCAGTGACAAAAGTGCTCGTAATTACCTTTTTTAATTCGTCTAATTCCTCGTGGTCAATCCACGGTTCAATCTGAATGATCATAAATATCTCCTTAATAAACCTTAATTCAGATCCGTTTTCTGCGGTTGAAAATAGAAGAGCACCTGGTTCCCTACTCGCCTTCTCAGAAATCTTAAATGATTTGTAATATAATAGATCCCCGGAAGATATGTATATCGATGATTGCGCAGGTTTAGAACCTCGATTGCAAATAGTTTATACCTCCCCACACGTTGGAACATCTCGAGAAGTCTTTCTTCGGTGAAATACGGGGATCCAGTAATAGGACCTGATACAGCTATTGATGCGTTCGGCAGTAAAGTGACTAAATTTAACAATGCTTGGTCTTGCTCATGCTCTTTCAGGTAATAAAGACACTCTAATAGCAAAATTACTGATATATTATTTAACACGTTATTGCCAAAATCATTTTTTGAGATGTGCAGGGAATCTTTTAATATAAACTGTGTTCTTTTTCTGAGCCCAGGACAGAGAACAACTGCCTTTTGGGCTTGCTGTAAAGCAACAGCAGAAATATCATTTACAACAACTGTCGCATTCGGAAATGCTCCGCCAAGCTGTGTCGTAAAACTGCCGTCATATGCGCCGATTTCAAGAAAGCCCCCTTTAAAATCAGAGCCAAGGTGGTTTAACAGGAACTTGATTGTTTTTCGTAGTCTATTCAAAACCGTTTTTTCTTTATATGCCCATGGATCTCCAACTTTGTTGAACCATGAATCAAAATCTTCCGCAGTTCTCGGTCGGTTTGCCATTAATTATCCTTTAATTCTGAAACAGAAGTTGACGCGGCCATTTATTACTAAATCAATAAGATACTGCAGTTTATCATTAAGCCAATGGAGATAATTTAAAATGTTACTAAGAACTTCACAAGTAAAGCCTCATATGCTATACTATGAGGCATGAAATGCAAAAAAACTACCGACGGACGAGCGTACTCTCACACGACTTTGGAAGAAATGCGACTGGGCGCGGTAAAGCGCATTGAAGCCGGGGAAAGCCCAGAGTTTGTTGCGTTGGGGCTTGGTATCAACCGCAGAACAATCTATCGATGGCTTTCGGGATACCATTACCAGGGTGAAGCGGGGTTGAGAGCCAAACCGATCCCTGGTGCGCCGACGAAGGTAAATGCCAAGCAGATGGCGAAGCTTGCCAAAATAGTACGCGAGAAAAATCCGCTGCAAATGAAGTTTGAATACGCCCTGTGGACTCTGGCAATTATCCGTGAGTTGATACGACGTGACTTTGGCATCAAATTGAGTGAGGTCTCGGTGGGGCGACTGATGAGACGGCTTGGCTTTACTCCGCAACGCCCCCTGTATCGGGCTTGGCAGCAGAATCCTGTGCTGGTGGATCAATGGAAGACGGAAGAATACCCCAAGATCGCTGCGCGTGCCAAGCGAGAAGGCGCGCTGATATTCTTTGCTGACGAATCGGGCGTCCGGTCGGACTACCACGCCGGTACGACGTGGGGAACCAAGGGGCAAACACCGATCGTGAAAGCTACTGGAGCACGCTACTCGATGAATATGCTTTCTGCGGTGAATGCCTTGGGACATTTTCGTTTCATGACAGTCGACGGTCGTGTCAATGGCATCGTGTTTCGAGAGTTTTTGGAACGGCTGATTACTAATATGGACAGAAAGGTTTTTTTGATTGTGGATAGCCATCCTGCCCATAAGTCCAAGTTGGTAAAACAGTTTATTGAGGATAACAGCAAGAAAATCGAACTGTTCTTCCTGCCGCCTTATTCGCCAGAACTGAATCCTGACGAATTGGCGTGGGCTCATGTGAAGGCAAAAATTGCCAAAGCGACTACACAGACCAAGGTCGAGATGAAGTCCATGATCGGACGAGTGATGCGTCGATTGCAAAAGATGCCGGAAATTGTTGAGAGTTTCTTTCATGTGCCTACTTGTGCGTACGCAAAATTATGAGGTTATACTAACGTAGTTCTTAGTAACACAGTAATTATAACTGGCGATAATGAGTTCCTTTTAAACGACTAATTTATTTTTAACTGTGAATTAAGATTTCTTAATGGTCTAAAAAGTCTGAACAATTCACTGCGTACTGGGTTGTTTCACCATCTACCTATTGCCGATGCTAAAACCGTCAGCGAGCCGGCCATCCTTTTACAACTATGGCGTAAATTATGTAAAGGAGATATGATTCTAGTTACGATCATTAAATGAAGGTTCGGTCGTTGGACAAGCACCTCTTTCGCTAAATATGTGGATTTTTTTTGGATAACGAATCCATATTTTTTCTTTGAGATGCAATTCCTGTAGCTTGCTACAAGGTCAAATTAGAGAGAGGAGAGCACGAGAAGCCGCAGGCTTTCATATGATAACCATTTCATGGATGCCACGCAGCTCGCTGTGAGGATATTTTTTACGTATGGTTCCAAGGTTTAATCCTTATTGAATTGGCTATAAATATCACATCAGACTTATCGAATAAGTTGTAAACAACGATGAGTGAAAATAGCAATTGAAAATGAGCCGTCGATGCAACTCTAAATCAGCGTAATGGCTATGCCAGCATGCGAGACATTTCTTTAAAAGCTGATTTTTCATCCACAGATTCAGATGAGGAGCCTTATAATTTATCTTATTTTATCCGGCGAAACTGCAAATTCCCATACTAAAAGCTATAGCGCATAGGTTTTTATTAATATGCGGTCATAGATCATAATGGTCTAAATATATCTAGTTATTATAATACTGTTAACAATAGACTTGTAATCCGGTCAATCTCTTCTTCGGTCAATTCTGGGTTATTGGGAAAATAAAAACCATGATTGTGGATAAAATCTGCTTCAGGCAGATTCCATGTGGAATCATTATACTTACTGAAAAAAGGTTGCCTTGCCATGTTGCCACCAACTATAGGACGAATTTCAATACCGTTCTTTTTAAACGCTTCTCGACATTTTATGAAATCATCAACCCCTCTGCAGATAACAGGGTAGGCGAAATTAGAAATAACGTCTAGGTGATCGCATTTGAAAGGCAATATATGCGGATTTCCGATGGCGGCATTGTAAAACCGACCAAAATTGGATTCTCGTTTATCAATGATAGTCTGTGCTACTTCCATCTGTAAAAGACCTAAAAATCCGGTAATCTCCGTGGGGCGCAAGTTGAAACCCAAATCATAGAACGTATAGAGATCATAAAAGGAATCAACTTGAAAGCGTTCACGCAATTGATTTTGAACTTCCGGGGTTGAACTGCGATCCCACCCATGGGCCCGAACAATTTTCAACATTTCGTATAACTGCTGGTCGTTAGTGCAGACCATGCCTCCTTCAATAGTTGAAAGATGGTGACCAACATATGTAGAGAAAGTAGAAGCAAACCCAAAGTTACCTAATTTCCGTCCCTGATAGATTGATCCAAAAGATTCACAGTTATCTTCGAGCAAGAGAATTCCCCGGCTGTCGCAAATAGCAGCAATCGACTCCAAGTCGCTACAGAAACCAAGTATATGTGAGATAAAAAAAGCCTTAATATCTGGTTGTTGGCGAAGCGTTGCCAAGAGGTTCCCCGACCCGACGTTCAAAGTCTCTCGCTCAATGTCTACAGGTATAGGCACGAGTCCTAGTTGCATAAGCGGCATAACGTTTGTAGACCACGTGACAGCAGAGAAGGCAACTTTGTCTCCTCGGTTCAAATGACCCAAATTAAGAAGTGCTTGGATCAGAGCAAGATTCGCTGAGCTGCCACTATTGTAAAGAGCAGTAAAATTACGTCCTTGAAAAGAGGAAAAGGCATCTTCGAAAGTACTACACTGTTCTCCCATACTGAGACGGGTAGAACTCATAATAAAGTCTGCCAAGCGTCTTTTAATTTCATGCTCACCATAAAATGTTGATTTGATAAGGCTGATCGTTTCCAGGTTTGTTTTCATTGGCTCCCTCTATCGTCATGACAAGCTTTTATATTTTTTATCCTGAATAATAATTTTATATATTGTTTCAATTTGGCTCTAAAGGAATAGGAAAATAGTTTTCGCGTAGCATCAACTATTCTAGGGTCAACTTTCAAGTTAGATGGTAAAGTGAACGTATTTTCCCATTCAGTAAGTTTGCTCTGCAAATATTCGTTTTCTGTACCGCAGTGAACGCCGGTGCCATCAAAACCAATATTTATAACTAAGTTACCGACAGGGGCGACTGAAAGCAATCCCAGTTTAAAACAAGAATAGTCGAAGCGTATAGACCAGGAATCCATTGCTCCTGCCATTTGCATGTCCAACATCGAAGACATGTCTGGACCTGCAACGTTAAACTCCCTTCGTGCTCTACGATCATTCCTGAAATGATTATAGTCTTTTACATCCCAATCAATGCCACGCCACACTCGCCTCCATGTCCCCCACCCCCAGCTGCTATGACGATAGGTCAGATAGACTCGTTCCAAATAGTCAGGCGGTATAGAAAGCGGTAGGCTGTAACCAGAAACAGAGCTAATCTTTGGATTATCTTGGTAAATATTGAGCGCCTTATTCATAAACGTCAGAAAACTTGGTGATGTGATAAGGTCGTCTTCAATGACAATTACTTTGTCGAATCTGTCTAAAATGTCTGATACTCCACTTATTATGGAATTTGCCAAGCCAAGATTTTGAACTTGTTCAACAATGTTAACTTGCGCGAACCCATTGACCGCTTTTAAGTATTGGCGAACCTCAGTAACCTTCTCCATATTGCTGGCGTTCTTCGGGCCATCGGAGAAAACAAAGAGTTCGCTCTGTTTTGCAAGTTGATTTTTTTGGAGTTCTTCTAATACCTTACGAATATGATCAGGACGATTATATGCAAACAGTGCAATGGGCGCAATATTTTGCATATTCAATTCTTAAATGCATCAACAATCAGTGAAGTATAGTTGAGATTACCATCTTTGTTTCTTTCATCAAAGCGGCTTGAACGTATAATCAAACCGTCAGTTGAATCCCATTTTTCATAATGGAAAAGATGGTTTTCATCAAAATACTCTAATAACCGTACCTCAAATCCGACTGATTGCAGCAATTTGGTTAGCGTTAAATAGTTGTACAATACTTTATGATCATCAGAGCCAAGCCCTGAACCACCAGGATTTACTGATTTTATGTAATTGTCAGAAAAATGATACCCGTCAGGAACCGCAATACGTAAATATCCCTTCGGTTTAAGGAACCGGAAACAGTTCTGCGCCGCCAGAAAAGCATCTTCCTTTGTGAGATGTTCCCAAACGTGTTCAGCAAGTATTGCGTCTATCGAGTCTTGACAAAAATACTTCTCCCAATTTCTACGGATTAATAAATTGAGATTTTGAATATCTGTCGGATACCATCCTTGTTGATACACACCAGATGCACCAATTACGAGCTTAATCGATCTATTCCGAATAAATAATCGTAAGTTAATATCCTGACAAACAACATTTAGTCGATGCTTTACTGAAGCTAAAATTGACATATTAATATCCCTATATACCCAGTATATGGTTTTTATCTCTAGAAAATGGAGGTTTCCGATTTAACATTAATAATGGGGCACATTCCAATGAACTCTATTTTATTAAAACCATTTGCAGAAGATATTCAATGCTTTCTCCATATTATTCTTGATCACAGTTATCTAAAATTATGACATCTCCTGATGTCAAAGTCGCAAACGAATTTTTAACAAATTATTAACGGTCTCAAAATAGTCTGAACATTAAGCAGCGTACTTTGTTGTTTCGCCATTAAAGTAGGCTTGCACACGATCCCTCTTTTTTTAGGTAATCGATGGCGGATAAGTTATCCAAGGTAAAGGCTTACCTTCAGAATCAACGAAAATATTTTTTTGGAAACTTTTAAACCAGCCATCTTCTCTGAGAGACAGCGAATAAATTCCTAATTTATTCGCTATGATATTTATAGATCACTTAATAGTCTTTTGAAAATAACTCATTACCAGATTTTTGGATAAATAATAGATTTTGTCAGCATAACACCCGTCCTGAACATCGGCTTATACAGAAAACAAGAACCATGAGCAGCAAACCAATAGGCTACGCACGTAGCAATTGCGGCTCCCATTCCGCCGTAGCGTGGGATAAGGACAATGTTGAGCAATACATTCACAATAGAACCTAAAAAAACAGTTAAAAAATGCACACGTGTCCAGTTCATCGATATAAGAAAGGAGCTTCGCGCGACGCCTAAATTAACAAATAGTCCGGCCCATATAAGCACTGCCAGCATAGGCCCAGCTTTCGAATATGAAACACCAAAAAGAATTTCGACTAATGGAACAGAAAAAAAGGTTACCGGGATCGCAATAATATACCCAAATAGTGACATTGCATTATAAAGTTTTTGTAAACGCTCAAAAAAGAGTGTTTGGTTTTCATGAAGAACAGACACTAAACTTGGGAAAGTAGAGGATACAATAGCCATGGGTATAAAGTACCATAGCTCGGAGAGGCGGACAGCAACAGAATAGACTCCAACTTCACTTGGCCCAACTATTTCACCAATCATTATCTGGTCTATCCGCATATATACCATTATGACTATTCCAGAAAAAATAAGGGGCCAGCTATCTAGAATTAGTTTTTTACCTACTTCATAGCTTCTTCTCCAAGAAGAAACCAATCCGCCACTTATACGATAAGCAAGCAAAAGCCCTAGTGATCCCATCACTATTTCAATTGTCGCGACCCATGCAAAATAAATGAGCGGTGCTTTTATAACAATTAACACGATCTTAATTAATGAACTAGCAATATAGGCGCTATTTTTTGCATAAACAGTATACTTAGATCGTACTTGAGACTGAAAAGACAAGTCAATGACATCAACAGCCTGAAATATTGTGCCTAGTGACGTTATTCCCACGAGCCAATGCATAAGGTGGTCGTTTGGTCGTAGAACCAGGATTGCTGTCATAGTTAATATAAAAGCAGCCAATCCACCGCACAATTTAAGAATAAAGGCACTTCCAAGGATTACTTCTTTGTATTCTGGTTCTTTAACTATATCTCTAATAACGATGCCATCAAGCCCAAGTGATGCAATTGCCGAGAAAAGAGCAACAAAAGCTCCAGAATAGCTTAAAAGGCCATACTGTGCAGGTTTTAAATATCGGGCAACCCAAACACCAATAAAAAGGCCACCCACCAAACGCAGAAACCGATCAAAAAAAAGCCAGCCTGTATTTGCGATGATATTCTGCAGGCCGCGACGTCCTTTCAATCGTTGAAGGAGAAATGATGGCAAATATTGATCAACCTGCACTTTGAACCGTCCTTCGCCTCTTTTCGACATTTCGATGGTGTATGAAGCACCGATTTAACATTCTATCTTATTGTTAAATAGCAAAAAATGCGGTTTTCAATAGTTTTCTCGTCGATTGGTCTGTTTCAATCTATTTCAGCGGCCCGGTTTTTGGGACTTCGCGGTTCACCACGTCCTCACCGGGAAGTGGCTTCAAATCCTGAAATCCTGATCAGTCCGGATTACACTCGGCCTGCGTTGATCGGCTTTTTCTTTCGTCGTGGCATTACTGAGGCAAGGTGAGTCACTCCTCCACCGCCCTTGATTGCTAAAAGCAGCTTTCTCGCATAACCGCTGCTCAGGATCTAAAACAAGCGATGAAGAGTTTGCCTTGACTTCTGCCAGATGTCTTTCCAACCCCAATTGTTCTTAGCCTGATTGAGCATGCTCTCAATCGGCGCTCACCTAGCATATATCCAGATGGCGCCAGATGCCGAGTCAAATTAGAGGCAAGGATCAGCCGGTCCTTCGGCATGCTATCCCTATCGTCTTCGATGGACGATTAGACTGCGATGACGTGTTGTTCAGATACTGTAGTTGGTGGATTAGTGGCATTTCATCGGTAAACCAGATAAGTCTGAATGACAAACTCGGTCTCGTCGAGCATGATGCTAATCAAGAGTTCAATGAATATGGGCACCAACCGAAGCGGTAACACCTCGACCAAATACGTGCTAACGTGGAACAGAACATGACGAATGTCGGTGCATTCTAACGAGTTCAAAATGGCAGCCTCCGGAAGATTTAAATGAACATCTATTTCCGGATGCCCATACTGACTGTCATGTAAAGTATTTTTTATATTTTTATAAACTTTTTTTGAAAACATTTCCTCCGCGTGAGGATTATGACAGTCTAACGTATATCTCTTGTTTGTAATTTATTGTTTTGATATGGCTCCGCCCCGTCAGTCACATTCAACAAATCAAGAATATGCCGATGAACGGTATGCGATGGCTTCTATTGAATCGCTTGGTTCTAAACGCGCCTGTCTAAATTCAGGTGCATCTTAATCATGGTGCTTTAAAAACTGATACTCTTCATATTTGTATTGATAGTCAATTCTTCCCAGATTGAGTGGTATAGCAATTACGATTTGAATGCGCGAGATACTCGCCTATGCTGGAGGACTGTAGCTGGTGTGGACGAAGAGATAGCAAAGGAAGAGGGAAATTGGTATTCGTTGCTGTCTGTTCTAAGCGCACTAATACGTTCCATCGAGGGAAGACTGCATCGTGCCGTTACCCTCGTCATCCGTTCGAACACCAGAAATTTTGGTAGTCCATGCACACAGGCGGGACGCCGACGTTTCTGATCATAAATGTTTTCGTTTTGAAGATTTTAGATAATAAAGCAATACCTTTTTATTATCCGTTATTATATAGAATGACAATTAAAATGTAAAGAAAATAAATTAAAATATAGACTTGCAACTCTCCAAAAGATTTGAGGAAAAATGGAAGCAGGCTCGATTATTCAATTGGATAACTGTTATTGGAATAAGATCCCAATGCCTACGTTATAAACGGACTTCAATACCTAATCCTGAGATGATTTCATCCCGTCTGGTTCCGGGATGGATGTCGAACAGCGTTGGGTCGGTGCTCAAATTCAAATTCCGGTAATGGTTATAAATCAGGTCGGCGAAAAGTGTAAGGGTTTTTGAGAATCTGTACGATGGCTTTATGCCGACTTCGTATCTAAATTGCGGTGGTGGAAAAGCAGCAGCATCATTTTGCTGTTCACCCTGCCGCTCCTGGTCATAGAATAATTTCGTATTCCATGGATTATCATGAACATCAAATTCAAAATACAGATCGTCGGCCAAATTACCGGCAGAATCGCCCATTATAACTCCTTCCCGGACATTTGTTATATTGTACCAAGGTACAGTGTTAATATTATTGGCATATTCAAAATGAAATTCTGTGTTTTCCGTGCTCAATGCTAGTCCGGCACGCCACGCTGTATTCATTAATACAATCCCCAATCCTTTCCATGCGAGACCTCGGTCGACAGTCTTCCACCAAGCGTAATAATCGTCGAATGCATACTCGCCATAGATTTTTCCGCCTGTAAAGAAAGAAATATCGGCCAGAAACGGCATATCAATGGCAAGATCGAAGCTACACTTCGTGGAGCTAGTTCCCGCTTCGGCTCCGGTCGTAGAAAAAAATACACCAGGATATTCGTATAGAGCATAGTGTTTCGTTTCCGGGATATAGACGACTTCATTGAATCCCAATTGGACAATGGACGTTGGTAACCAGGTCAGGCTCTGGCCGAGCAGGCTTGAATTATCCGACCATCCGCGAAATATGTCGTACTTAAAATCACCGAGCGACGATAAAAACCAGGGAAATCTGAATGGTTCATCCGTCTTGACCCTGGCTAAAAGGAAGTCGTCGGCATTGTCCGACAGCAAAAAAGATCCGTGATATCCCACCCCGACCCAGATCGAGTCCCGACCGACTTCCCAGGACCAGATGCCCGTCTTCAGTACTCCAAAGACTTTCTTGATCGTGGGCTCAGCGTTCAGAAATTCCGCCTTGTAATAAACCGAAAATCGATCGTCGTATTTCGCGCCGCCTTCGATATCGGTAAATAAATTGTAATCTTCTTTCAGGCATCTGCCTTCCTCATTGGCAAAGCAATAGACGTGTTTTGACGCGTCGGGATCGTAAATTCCTTCAATGGTGATTTTATCGATTGGTTTTATGACAAAAGGACTGCTGACCGGCATTGATTCTCCTGTGACATTAATATTTTCAATGGGTTCATCGGCGCGAGCAGTTGGCGGCACCATAAGCAGGATAAGTACGACTAACATTGATAGAAAGACTGACCGAGCAGGTGTTATCTTATTCTCTATCTTCAAAACTTTCTCCGTGGTCCAAGTTTCTTATTAACCGTTTGATCCATCTGAAAAGTCGATATTTCAGCTTGTTCAAAGCGTTATTGTTGAATAATGCCTTTAAAAAAGATAGATTCCGAACAAACCGGAATACTGACAATAAAAAAGAAAAACACGGTTTTATCTAATAAAGTTGGCGAAAAATACTTAATGATTCCGCCCTATTTTCGACTCCGTGCCGGCCAGCAGTCTTTTGATATTGTCGCGATGACGGTAATAGATCGTGGCGAATACAAACAGGGAGAGAGCACGATAAGGAATGTCTTCCTGCGATGATGTCGCGAATGTCATGAGCGGGTATGATGCAAAAGCGATCAGCGCAGCCAATGAAGAATAGCGCCAGATGACTGCAGCCGCAAGCCACACGAGGAGTGCGATCAAGCCGATCAAGGGCGCAATCGCAAGCATGACTCCGAAGCCAGTGGCTACGCCCTTTCCACCTTTAAACTTCAGATAAACCGGATAGTTATGCCCTAGGATCGCGGCGGCGCCCGACAGCGTAGCTAGCGTTACATTATTGAAGTGAGAGCGAACGATGAATACTGGAAGAAACCCCTTGAGCCCATCGGCCAACAGGGTCAGGACGGCCGCTTTTTTCCCGGCTGCGCGAAGAACGTTCGTCGCCCCGATATTCCCACTTCCGACCGTACGAACGTCCACCCCCGATAATATTTTGGAAAACAGGAGTCCAAACGGCACGGCGCCGATAAGATAGGAAAGGAAAACCACGGAAATCGCGTTTAGTTCGAAGTTCATAGTTCAGGGTAGTGAATTCAGGTTTTCAGGCCCAGCGTCAAAAGTCCGAGAGGAATCTCATTGATTATCCAGTTGGGTCCAATAGCGCATAAAATATGTGACGGCCGAGTAGACCGCCAGAACCATTGCGACCCAGAGGGCGATGATCCCCAGATATCTCAGCAATTCATGGGACATATAATAATCCAGAAGCAGCGACAAAACCGCCGTGATCTGTGCACCGACTTTATATTTGCCCACGGACTCAGCCGGGATGACGATGCCTTCGCTGGATGCTATCGCTCGAAGACCGGTTACTGCGAATTCCCTGCCGATAAGCACGATAGCTATCCAGGCGTGTACCTCCTTCGGACGAATCTCAACAAGAACGACCAGTGCGGCCATGATCAGTATTTTATCGGCGATCGGGTCGAGCAGCTTGCCAACTTTAGTCACCTGACCCCATTTCCGTGCGAGGTATCCATCGAGCCAATCAGTGGCGGAAGCAAGGGAAAAAACGATTCCGGCGGCTAGCGCGCGGATGGGGGTGGGTTCAAGCATGAGCACAATGAACACTGGCACCGATAAAATCCGGCTAAGGGAGAGCATATTCGGAACGTTGAAAATTTTCACGGTTGCCTCCTCCACCGTCGGTGCATCCAGACCCATTGCTCCGGCTCATTCAATATACAGTCCCCTATTTTCTTCGTCAGCATGGCGGTATTGTCGATGATGTCCTTTTCCCTGTTTCCGGTCAGAATGAGGTCCAGTGGACCCTCGATAGTAAACGTATGCCGGCCATTCTCATTGCGCTTGATATAACCGAAGAGCACCGGTGCGTCGAACTTGATGGCCATGGAGGCCGCTGCAGTTGGTGTCCAGGCAGGCCTGCCCAGGAAGTCGACAAATGCGCTCTCGACATCGGTGTCCTGATCGATCAGGATTGCCAGCGCCCGATTTTCCTTGAATACCCGAATTAATTCCTTGGCTGCACCGGGTCGGCTTCGCAGAATAGTCCTGACCCCGAGCTTTTCCCGGAGACGGACTATCATGTCATTAACCTGTTCCGGCTCAAGAGGTGCGGCGATCACGCTGATTGGATATTTTTTTGATGCAATAGCATAGGCTGCAAGCTCCCAGTTACCGATGTGACCGGTAACGTAAACCACTCCCCGTCCCCGGTCAAACGCTTTATCAACATTATCAAGCCCCTCGATATCGACAATGCGCGATGCGCGCCAGGACGACATCATCATGACTTCGAGCAGCGATTTGCCCAGGTGAACAAAACTGCTTCGTGCCGTTTTCCGTATCCAGGAACGGTCCTTATCTCTGAAAACTTGGGTCAAATGCTCAAGTGCCCTGCCCCTTTCCCGGGGAAGCAGGTAAAACGCCATATAACCGACCATCCCGCCTGCCAGGACACCTGCACGGTACGGAACGAGATGGGCGAAAAGCTGAATGAACCTGGCCAACCATAACAGGGAAGTCCGGGAAATGCGCTTTCTCATTTGACGGACCCAATTGTTCATGAGGCGGGTTTGCCACGGTTTTTTAAGATAAGGTTGATTAACTCCCGCACCGCGCCCCTTCCTCCTTCAGCCTTGGTAATCAGATCAACGTGGGGTTTGACCGCAGGATCGGCATCCGCGACAGCCACTGCAAATCCGGCGCGTTTGAAAATACCCAGATCGACGATATCATCGCCCATATAAGCGACCTCATCGTCCTGCACGCTGTATTTCGTAATAAGAGATTCATAGACGACGATCTTTTCAATGGCTCCCTGGTGAACTTCATGGATGCCAAGTTCCCGTGCGCGGATATTGACAACCTCCGATTTCCTCCCGGTAATGATCCCGATGACAATACCGGCGCGCTGAGCCAGTTTGATTCCATGACCGTCGCGGACATGAAAAGCCTTGAGTTCATTCCCCTGGTTGTCCAGGAATATTCTGCCATCTGTCAGAACTCCATCGACGTCAAGCAGAAGTAGTTTTATCTTTCTTGATTTTGTAAGGAGGCTCGTTCTTGTTTTACGCATGATAAGTAAATCCGTGACTCGAAATGGAGAACTTTGTACTTTTTTCAAACTACGCCTGACTTCAACAGATCGTGGAGATGAATCACTCCCTCCGGTTTCGCGGACGTATCGGCAACGATAAGGCAGGTAATGGAGTTTTTTTCCATGATGGCGACTGCTTCCGCAGCGAGGGAATCCTTGTTGGCAATTTTCGGATTTCTGGTCATAATATCTCCGGCTTTTTTGGCGAGGAGGTTATCACCCGTTTTTTCCGTTTTTTCCATCCAGCGCCTGAGGTCTCCATCGGAGATCACGCCGATCAGTTTTCCTTCGGTATTGACAACGGCAGTGACGCCCATCTTTTTTGATGATATTTCATAAATCGCATCTTTAATCAACGTTGTTGCCGAGACAATAGGAACAGCATCTCCCACATGCATCAGATCCCTGACGCGGAGCAACAATTTTTTGCCAAGAGTTCCGCCAGGATGAAAACAAGCAAAATCCTCCTCTTTGAATCCCCGCTTATCCAGGAGCGAAACAGCCAGGGCGTCTCCCATGGCAAGCTGCGCTGTCGTGCTGGCCGTTGGCGCCAGACCGAGCGGGCATGCTTCCTCTTTCACCCCGACATTGATGATTACATCGCTATTTTTGGCGAGTGTTGAATCGGGATTCCCGGTTAAAGCGATAATTTTTATCCCGAGCCGCTTAAGCGAAGGCAGCATCCTCGACAGTTCCTCGGTCTCACCGCTGTTCGAAAGGGCAATGACCGCGTCTCCTCGCGTGACCATGCCGAGGTCACCGTGGATGCCCTCTGCGGGATGGAGGAAGAGGGCCGGCGTACCCGTTGATGCGAGCGTTGCGGCAATCTTTTTCCCGATAAGGCCTGACTTGCCCATGCCGGTTACGACTACCCGCCCTTCGCATTCCAGGATTATCTGGACGGCCATTTCGAAGCGCTCATCTATCCGGTCGATAAGCGCCGCTACAGCCTCTGATTCTATTTTGAGAACTTTTTTTGCCCGATTTATCATTGTCGTATAATCCGATCTATTTTTATGACTTGCCTCAGCAGCCCGGGTAATTCGTCAAGGCTTAGCATGTTAGGCCCGTCGCACAAAGCTTTGTCCGGGCAAGCATGAATTTCCATGAACAGTGCGTCGATGCCGACTGCAACGGCAGCGCGCGTCAAATGCGGAACGAACTTGCGATCACCCGATGAAGCTGTTCCGCCGGCGCCAGGGAGTTGAACGGAATGAGTAGCATCAAAAACCACAGGATAGCCGAATTCCCGTATAATTGGCAGGGATCGCATGTCTGCAACAAGGTTGTTATAACCGAAGGACACTCCACGCTCGGTGATGATAATTTTGTCGTTGCCCGTGGAAGCCGCCTTCTCGGCCGCGTTTTTAATGTCCCAAGGTGCGAGGAATTGCCCTTTCTTGATATTCACCACCCTGCCGGTTCTGGCCACGTCCAGGATGAAATCGGTCTGTCTGCACAAGAATGCCGGAATCTGCATAATATCCAGGACTTCCGCCGCTGGTCCAATATCCTCAAAACGATGCACATCGGAAAGGACAGGAAGGTCCAATTCTCGTCCGACGCGACCGAGTATCTTAAGACCCTGCCGCAAACCAGGCCCCCGAAAGGATGTCAGGGAACTCCTGTTTGCCTTGTCATAAGATGATTTAAAGATAAATGGTATGGAAAGTTCAGTGGTTATTGTTTTGAGACGAGCCGCTGTTTCCAGCGCAGTCTGTTCCGATTCAATGACGCAGGGGCCCGCAATGAGGACAAGAGGATTGTTCCCGCCTATCCTGATTCCGCGAATATTGATTTCCCTAGTCAAAGTTATTTCCCCTGTTCCTCATGTTTCAAGGCGGCAGCGATGAAAGCAGTGAAAAGAGGGTGAGGTGTGCGCGGATTCGATTTAAATTCCGGATGAAACTGGCACCCGAGGAACCAGGGGTGGTCCTTAAGCTCAACGATTTCGACCAGCGTTTCATCAGGAGAGACTCCGCTGATTACGAGGCCGGCATTTTTTAACGATTCAAGGTATTTATCGTTGAATTCATAACGGTGGCGGTGCCGCTCCGATATCTCCTCTTTGCCGTAGGCCTGGTGGGCGAGTGTTCTCTTCTCAATCTTGCACGGATAAGCGCCTAGACGCATACTGCCGCCTTTGTCGCTCATAAGGTCCCTTTTTTGGATGGTCTTGTTTCGATGATCGTACCACTGTTCGATGAGATAGATGACCGGATGGGGCGTCTGTTGGTTGAACTCAGAGCTGTTCGCGTTCTGAAGATGGGCCAAGTTTCTCGCTATTTCGATCACGGCACATTGCATGCCCAGGCATATTCCGAAGTACGGGACTTTGTTTTCGCGGGCAAACTTTACCGTTGCTATTTTCCCCTCGACGCCGCGGATGCCGAATCCTCCGGGGACCAATATCCCGTCCATCCCCTGGAGCATCTCTTCCGCACCCTTGACTTCAATCTCCTCGGAGTCTACCCAACAGATATTAACTCTGGCATCATTCGCGATACCGCCATGCGTAAGCGCCTCACACAGGCTTTTATAAGCTTCCTTAAGGTCTATATATTTCCCGACCAGCGCTATGGTGACTTCCCGGGATGGGTGCTTGATCCGATGAATGATCGTTTCCCAGGGTTTTAAATTATTTACGGAAACTTTGAGGGCGAGAGCTTCGACTATGCGGTCATCGATCCCCTCTTCATGGAGATGGATCGGCACCTCGTAAATCGTTTCCACATCCTGGGCGGCTATTACACAATTCTCCTCCACGTTGCAGAACAGCGCGATTTTTCGTTTCATCTCCTTCGGAATGAAGCGGTCGCTCCGGCAAACGAGAATGTTCGGCTGGATTCCTATGGACAAGAGTTCTTTGACACTGTGCTGCGTGGGTTTGGTTTTCAGCTCATCCGCCGCCTTGATGAAAGGCACAAGGGTGAGATGGATATAGAGGACATTTTGTCTGCCCATGCTGTGTTTCAACTGCCGGATGGCTTCCAAAAAGGGCAGACTTTCAATGTCGCCTATGGTCCCGCCGATTTCGACGATAACGACATCTTCATCGTCGGCAAGGTCAGTGATCGCTCGTTTTATCTCATCGGTTATATGGGGCACGACCTGAACCGTGCCGCCCAGGTAATCGCCGCGCCGCTCCTTGGTGATTACGTTGTAGTATATCCTGCCGGAGGTAAAATTATTTTTCTGGCCGGTGGTTACGTTTGTATATCGTTCATAATGTCCTAAGTCGAGATCGGTTTCTGCGCCGTCGTCGGTAACGTATACCTCGCCGTGTTGAAAGGGGCTCATGGTTCCCGGATCTACATTGATGTAGGGGTCGAGTTTCAAGAACGTGACCTTCAGTCCTCTGCTTTCGAGGAGAGCACCGATCGATGAGGCCGCAAGCCCTTTACCCAGCGACGAGACCACACCGCCAGTGACAAAAATATACTTTGTTACCTTTTCCTTTTTTTCCATGCCTACTCTCAACTTTCTTTTAGTCGTTGCAGTATTTTACTCAAATCATCAGGGATGTCAACACCAAAGGATTCATGCGCAGTCGGGGTTACCTTGATCCTGCGGCCGTGTTCAAGCACGCGGAGCTGCTCCAGCTTTTCCGCAGCCTCAAGCGTTGTTTGCTGCATTCTGGAATAGTCTAACAGAAAGTCCCGTCGGTAGACATACAAGCCGATATGCTTGTACATGACGCCGTCAAGCGACAGATCGGAAAAAGACTTTTTCCCCGCCCAGCTGTCCCGATTCCACGGAATAGGGGCGCGAGAAAAATAGAGTGCAAAGCCGTTACTGTCAAAAACGACTTTCACAACGTTCGGATCAAAAGCCTCCTCTTTTTTCTCTATTTTCTTACAGAGCGTGGCCATAGGTACTGACGGATCTAGTACCAGCGGCAATATCGCTTCATCGATCATGGAAGCCTGTATAAGAGGTTCATCACCCTGCACATTTACGACAATGTCGCAATCGAGTCTTTGAGCTACTTCGGCAATCCGATCAGTGCCGGTGACATGCGATGACAACGTCATGACCGATTCACCGCCAAATGAAGAAACAGCTTTCATGATGCGCTCATCATCAGTGGCAACGATTACACGGTTTACCAGGCGGGACATGCGGGTTCGTTCATAAACCCACTGGATCATCGGTTTATCCTGTATAGGGACAAGCGCTTTTCCTGGAAATCTGGTGGAGCCAAAACGGGCGGGAATAATCGCTATGATCGTATTGCTTTTTTTCCCCATGGGAAGACTGTTACCTCGTGTGCCGTATTCGAGGATGCTAACGGGACAACTCCTTTTTAAAATACTCAATGGTCCTGGTCATCCCGTCGGTTACGGAAACCGCAGGCTTCCATCCCAGCTTTTGTCCGGCCAGCGTGATATCTGGTTGGCGCTGAGTCGGATCGTCCGACGGTAATGGTTTATATTCAATTTTCGATTTCGAACCGGTCATAGCGATGATTTTTTGTGCTAGCTCTAAGATCGTATATTCTTCGGGGTTTCCCAGGTTTACAGGCCCAGTGAAGTTTTCCGTATTCATCATGCTCACCATGCCTTCGATTAAGTCATCGACGTAGCAAAATGACCGTGTCTGGGACCCTTTACCGTATACCGTGATGTCCTGCCCTTTCAGCGCTTGGATGATGAAGTTGCTCACTACACGACCATCATTGGGCAGCATTCGGGGACCATAGGTGTTAAAAATCCGGATGATCTTGATATCCACATTGTTCTGGCGATGGTAATCCATCATCAGGGTTTCTGCAACCCGCTTTCCCTCGTCATAACAGCTTCTGATCCCTATGCAGTTTACGTTGCCCCAGTAATCTTCTTTTTGCGGATGTACAACGGGATCGCCGTAGACTTCCGATGTGGAAGCGAACAGAATTCTCGCTTTCACTCTCTTTGCCATGCCAAGCATGTTGATTGTGCCGAGAACATTGGCTTTGATTGTCTTTATTGCGTTGTACTGATAATGAATTGGAGATGCAGGACAGGCCAGATGGTATATCCTGTCAACTTCGAGCAGGATGGGATTAGTTACATCATGGCGGATCAACTCAAAGTCCGTATTACTCAGCAGATGACGGACGTTTCCTCTCTTGCCCGTGAAATAATTATCCAAGCATATTACTTCATTTTTTTCACGAAGCAATCGTTCACATAGATGAGAACCTAAAAAGCCTGCGCCGCCGGTTACGAGATACCTCATAGCTTCTCCTTATTTAAAAGCGCAAATGCCGAAAGGTGGAACAGGTATGGATCGAAGCATTCCGGTCCTGATTCTTTTCTTTTTCGAGCGTTGTTCTATGCGTTATTTTCTTCCAATACCGTAATAGGTGAATCCCAGCTTGCGAAGTTCAACTTTATTGTAAATATTTCTGCCGTCGAAAATGACCGGCTTGTTCATGAGCCGCTTTATTTTCCGAAAATCGGGCGTATGGAATTCACTCCACTCGGTCACTACAGCGAGTGCGTCAGCACCTTTCAGGGCGTCGTAAGCAACCGGCAAATATTTTAATTTGTTCTTGAATATTTTACGAGCTTCGTCCATAGCTACCGGGTCATGAGCTCTGACCGAGGCGCCAGCGCGAAGAAGGTTTTCTATGATAACCACCGAAGGGGCTTCACGCATATCATCGGTCTTCGGCTTGAACGAAAGACCCCAGACTGCTATCGTTTTGCCAGCAAGAGGCTTTTGAGTATTTTTGCTCCTTCCGGCTCCTTTGCCGAAATGATTGAGGATCATAGTGGAAAGAAGATTTTTCTGGCGTTCGTTAACTGTCTCCACAGACTTCAGTACCCTGGCATCAACGCCATGCTCCTTCGCAGTCTGGACCAACGCCTTGACGTCCTTAGGGAAACATGAGCCGCCGTACCCCACCCCCGGGAACAGGAATTCAAATCCGATCCTGCGATCGTAACTCATTCCTTTGCGAACGCTGTCGATATCGGCGCCAAGGCTGGCACAGATAATCGACATTTCGTTGATGAACGATATTTTGGTGGCAAGCATCGCATTCGAAGCATACTTGGTCATCTCCGCGCTCCGGATGTCCATGATGAGAATCCTGTCTCCTTTCCGGACAAAGGATGCATAGAGGTTCTGCATGAGCACGGCAGCTTTGGGATTGTCAACACCGATGACCACTCGGTCAGGCTTCATGAAATCCTCAATCGCGGCCCCTTCCTTGAGGAATTCAGGATTTGAAACAACGTCGAATTTATGGCGGGTGTGACTCTTGATAGCTGCTCTGACTTTATCTGCCGTCCCAACAGGGACCGTGCTTTTATTGATGATGACCCTGTATCCATTCATGTATCTTCCGATTTCCCGGGCCGCGCCGACTACATATTTGAGGTCGGCCGAGCCGTCCTCTCCTGGTGGCGTACCAACTGCAATAAATATTAAATCGGATATACTCACTGCTTTGGCCATATCGGTAGTGAAACTCAACCGTCCGTGACTGGTATTCCGTTTGATGAGTTCTTCCAATCCTGGCTCATAAATAGGCACAGTGCCGCTGTTAAGGGAAGCGATTTTCTGTTCATCGATGTCCATGCAGATTACCTCATTGCCGCTTTCCGCCAGACAGGTGCCGGTCACAAGACCAACGTAACCGGTTCCAATAACCGATATTTTCATGTTTTCGTTTTTCTCCTATTTTCTCATTGTATAGTTACGTTCAATCCACTTTGTATATTCGCCGCTTCTAATTTTTTCCACCCAGTCCCGGTTGTTGAGGTACCAGCTAATCGTCTCACGCAAGCCGGATTCAAACTGGTGATTCTGTTTCCATCCCAAATCGCTCTTGATTTTATCACAGTTGATCGCATAACGTCGGTCGTGTCCAGGACGGTCAGGAACAAACGTAATAAGATCCCGATAGTTTCCAGTGGAAGAATCCTTTCGAGGATGAAGTTCCTCAAGCACATCGCAAATCGCGTGAACTACTTCGATGTTTTTTCTTTCGCATTCACCACCGATATTATAGGTATCGCCGGACCTTCCCTTTGCGAGAATGAGCCAAACTGCCTCGCAGTGGTCTCCCACATAGAGCCAGTCACGTACATTATTACCATCGCCATAAACCGGCAACGGTTTTCCTTCGAGTGCGTTCAAAATAATCAATGGTATCAATTTTTCCGGAAAATGATAAGGACCATAGTTGTTCGAGCAGTTCGAAATGGTGGTCTGCAGGCCGTAAGTATGACCATAAGCCCTCACCAGATGGTCCGAAGCTGCCTTAGATGCCGAATAAGGACTGCGTGGATCGTAGGGTGTCGATTCAAAAAAGTATCCCGTATCGCCGAGAGAACCATAGACCTCGTCCGTACTGATGTGATGAAATCGAACGTCCTTCCTGCTTCCCCATACCTGGCGGGCAACTTCAAGGAGGCTGAAAGTACCGTTGATGTTCGTCTCAACGAAATCCTTCGGACCGAAAATGGAGCGGTCTACATGACTTTCCGCTGCGAAGTGAACAACGATGTTTATGCTATATTTATTGATCGTTTTATGGACTTTTTCAAAATCACGGATATCCCCTTGTTCGAACACATATTGCCTGCCGCCGAATTTCTGACTGATGTCGACGAGGTTCATAAGATTGCCTGCATATGTAAGCTTGTCGTAATTGATCAGAGTGCCATTGAAGTTTGTTTTATTAAAAACATATCTGATGAAATTTGAACCGATAAAGCCGGCCCCGCCGGTTACTAGAATGTTCGCTGAGTGGAGATGGAACGAAGCTGATTTATTTTCGATCATACTATTCACCAGAGAGTCCTCCCTCGCTCATGAATGAAGCAACCGCATCTTGCCACGACGGAATATTCACATTTAACAGCCGTTCAAGCCTGCTGTTACTCATTGCGGAAAACTTGGGCCGTCTTGCCGGGAGTTGAAACGCATCCATGGAGACGGGTCTGATGAATTTGTTGACACCCAAGACGTTAAGAATCACTTTCGCCCATTCATATCGTGAACAATATCCGCCATTCGTGAGATGATATCTCCCGACTATTCCTGCCTCGATCGCTTTGAACGTTACATCCACTACCGTATCGGTATAAGTAGGAACCGAAAACTCATCGCAGGCGATCTTGAGATACTCATTGTTTTTGGACCACTCGCCCAATTTATAAATAAAATTTTGTTTACCAGGACCGAAGACCCAGCTCAGTCTGAGCACCAAGCAGCGTGTACACTCCTCGAGAACGTACTGTTCACCGGCGAGTTTGCTTTTCCCGTATTCGTTTAAAGGATTTACAGAATCGTCCTCGGTGTACAAGCCGGACTCCTTGAGCCCGTCGAAAACATAATCGGAGCCGAAATGCACAAGAAGGGCTTTCTGTGCAGCAGCGGCGCGCGCGAGATTTTTCGGCCCTTCTGCGTTCACTCTGAATGCCGCTGCGCGATCCTGTTCCGCTTTGTCCACAAGATTATAGGCTGCACAGTTGATGATAACATCGGGCCGGTAAGCATCGATGGCAGCGGAAACAATTCCGGGGGCTGTGATGTCAAGATGTGATTCATCGGGAGCATGGAAATCGATATTTTGCCGCTCAAATCGACGGATGAACGCCCTGGCCAGTTGCCCTTTTTTCCCCGTAAGCAGATATTTCATAGCACCACTCATAGTTTAAAATTGTTGTCGGCATCCCGCAGTCGGGGATGGACCGTATCCTTGGCGGACAAGATCGGGCTGTCGAGCGGCCAGACTATATCGATATCCGGGTCGCTCCAGATGATACCCCGATCATCGGCCAGGGAATACTCGTTTGTGCATTTGTATAAAACCTCTGCAGTGTCGCTCAGAACCTGAAACCCGTGGGCAAAACCGGGAGGCACGTAAAGCATATGTTTATTGTCCTCAGTCAGGTTGACGCCCACCCATTTGCCGTATAGCGAAGAGCCTTTGCGGATATCCGCCGCGACATCAAATATTTCCCCTTTGATGCACATAACCAGCTTGCCTTGCGCCTTTGGCGTCTTCTGGTAGTGTAGGCCCCGAAGGACTCCCCTTGACGATTTAGAATAATTGTCCTGGACCAGATGTTCCTGAATGCCTCCACGCACGAAGTCTGAGTGCTTATATAATTCAAGAAAATAACCGCGATCGTCTTTGAATATCTTTGGTTTCACGAGAACGAGACCGGGAATCTCAAGTTTTTCAAACTCAAATGGCATTCGGCACCTCTTGCTCTGCTACCATTCTGAGATAGGCTCCATAGGCGTTCTTGTTATGGTTTTCTGCAGCCTTAAGAAGTACTTTTTTGTCTATGTAGCCCAGCCTATAAGCGATTTCCTCGATGCATGCCATTTTAAGCCCCTGTCGCTTTTCGATTGTCGCAATAAATTCTCCAGCTTCAAGCAGGCTTTCATGTGTTCCCGTATCGAGCCACGCATATCCTCTGCCCATGAGTTCCACACGAAGTTCTTTCTTATTCAGATACTCCCTGTTCACATCAGTAATTTCAAGCTCGCCTCTTCCAGACGGCTTGATGCTTTTCGCGATACGGATCACATCGTTATCATAGAAATAAATCCCAGTGATGGCATATTTGGACTTCGGCTGTTTTGGCTTTTCGTCCACGGACAACACAGTGCCGTCCTTGTCGAATTCCACAATGCCGTAGCGTTCGGGATCGTTTACATAATAGCCGAAAACCGTGGCGCCGCCGAGGGTTGTTACATCGCGAACGGCCTTGTTTAAAAGTCCTGTGAGTCCCTGGCCAAAAAAGATATTGTCGCCCAGTACCAGACATACCGTATCGTTGCCGACGAAGCCATCGCCGATCAAGAACGCCTCAGCGAGACCGTTCGGATGCGCCTGTTCCTGGTAGGTAAAACGAAGCCCCAGATCGTCGCCGCTGCCAAAAATGTCTTGGAACCGGGGAAGGTCGACAGGTGTAGAGATTATTAGAATATCCCTGATTCCGGCCAACATGAGCACCGAGAGGGGGTAATAGATCATAGGCTTGTCATAGATCGGCAGCAGTTGCTTGCATACACCCCGAGTAATGGGATAGAGTCGCGTACCGCTTCCACCTGCAAGAATGATCCCTTTCACTTGTCACCTCCTGAATTTATTTCGCTGATAAAGTTCTATCTACTCTTACTGTCTCACGTGCATTCTTTGGGTGTTTCCTGATTTACCGAGGTTTCAGAAAAATGTACATCTGATAAGATTTGAATGATGACGTTAAAATGCAAAAAGAACATGTTTTATGTCCTGCGCCTGCCTAACCCAGAAGTATTCGTTGTTTAAGCTGATCCGGCTTAACCACGGCAGTGCCGACGATACCTACGACAATTCCCGCGGCATAATTAGAGATCCGAGCTGCCTCGGTCATGCTTGCTCCGGAAGCCATGGCGAGGGTGAGCGTGGCGATGACTGTGTCGCCAGCGCCGGTGACGTCGAAAACTTCCCGGGCTACGGTGGGAATGTGAGTCACCTTTCCCCCGTGTTCGAAGAGGCTCATCCCCAGCTCACCACGGGTGATAAGAACCGCAGCGCAATTAAGGCGCTTCAGGAGCAGAGTCCCGACCCTCAAAAGGGATTCGTCATCCGTAATTTCAACCTTTGATCCGATGGAAGCCTCGCTGACGTTCGGCGTAAGGATAGTGACACCCCTGTACATGTTAAAATGACTCACTTTTGGATCGACGGATACGATCACATTGTTTTTCCGTGCTATCTTAACGATTTCATGTACCAGTTCATTGGTGACCACCCCTTTACAATAATCTGAAAGCACGATCCCATCAAGCCCGACTGCGATGTGCCGTTTTATCTGATCGAATATCCGACGGTGAAGATCCTTCCCGATCCGTTCCTTGGTCTCACGGTCGAAGCGAACGACCTGCTGGCTATGTGCGATAATCCGTGTTTTTATGGTCGTCGGTCTTCCCTCATCCACAAGAAGTCCGTCAGTCTGAATATGCTGCGAATGGAGAAGCTGCATAACCTTGCTGCCGGCCTGATCGCTGCCGATCACGCCGCATACATTCACAGAGCCTCCGAGAGCATGAATATTCTGTACCACGTTCGTAGCGCCGCCAAGGAGCAGATTTTCCTTGGTGACATTCACCACAGGGACCGGCGCTTCCGGAGAAATACGGGAAACGTTGCCCCAGATATAATGATCGAGTACGATGTCTCCGACGACGAGTATTCTTGTCGCGGGGAACCTGTCAATACGGGCATTCAGCCGCTTTCGTTCTTTTGCAGATATCATGGTTTATCTTGGACTCCTTGCATATCTATGAGTGTTGCGACGATGGACCCGATGGATACGATGCTCTTCATGAGCACCGGGATTTTCCGAGTATCATCGGTGAACCAGATGTAAATTTCTCCCTTGTTCATGAATACACCTTCATATTTGGGGTGGGTCCTGACTTTGATGGTGTCGAACACGCCAGCCGGCGTGGTGATTTTTTCCTTGGCCAGGACTTGGACGTCAACTGCCCAATTCTTTTCGCTATCGTGTACTTTAACGACAATTGTCTTACCGAGGGTCAAATCCGGAAGTGTACGCAAGTAATAAAGCGAGGAGAATGCATCCTCCTCGCGTGGCGGTATCGCGAATTGTTTTGGAGGATCTTGATTGACAATATCACGTACTATCCCGTTAGTCTGATCGAAAATTATCCTTCGCGAGCGGATCTTCTTTCCATGATGCTCCCGCAGGTCGAAGGACAGGCTGTAAAGCCTCTTGGCGTCAACGATGCTGACGATTTTATCTTGAACAGGAAAAACAAGGTTGAGCACGCCTACGGAATGGGTAGTCGAGACAAGAGTGTACGTCTGCCTGCCGTTTATCGTGTCTCCGGATTTCACTTCCATAATGGAAACGCCTGCATCTATGATCTTGGACCAACTAATGTTGTAGGTGAGTTTTTCACCCGGAGCAAACGCCTTTTTAATTTTGGAGACGGAATCATGCGTAGACTGAGTGGGGGCAGCCCATGACGGTTGGCTTAAAAACAAAACCGCGCAAAGCACGAAAACAGCCCCTTGCCACATTAAGCGATCGCCTTTTTTACTGCTTCAAAAACATCATCAACGGTAATAGCATCCATGCACGCACGGCTCTCAATTGGGCAATGTTTGGCCTCACAATGAACACAGGAAAGCTCCTTGAATAATACCTGGTGACCTTTGCCCAAGGGACCGGTACGATCCGGATCAGTTGATCCGAAAAGACCTACGACAGGCGTTTGAACGGCTGCCGCAAGATGCAGCGGGCCTGTATCGGAGCTTACGAGACAAGCGCAATGCGCCAAAAGAGCGGCGGACTCCGCAATAGAAAAAACTCCGGCTGCTGACAATGCCTTCTCTTTCATCATCTTCATGACACTGCCGACCAGTTCCTGGTCTTCCTTTCCGCCGATGAAGATAACTGCTGCGCCAAGTTCTCTGATCAACCGGTCACCGAGGGTCGAGAACCGTTCCGGGAACCAATTCCTCGCAGGTCGTGCCGCGCCGACGCTGCAGTTTAGTGCTATCAAAATCCTGTTTTTTTCGTGTTTTTCCCTTAACAAGAAAAGATCAACAGACCGTCTGGCTTCCTCATGAATTGACAGTTCGATGTTTTGAACAGCGTCGGCAATGCCGAGGGGTTTGAGCGTTTCCATGAAGTTTTCTGCGGCATGTAGACGGCGCCCACCGGGTCTGATTTTTTTTTGTTTTCGATAAACAAGACGTCGCTTTGCGCCGCTTAACTGCCGTAAAAGGAACGACCGTATTGAGGGCTGTAGGTCGATGAACAAGTCGTAGTGACACTTACGAAGCTGCAATCCAAATCTGAAAAAGTCTTTGAAACTTTTTTTGAGTTTCGCTTTATCGAATACGAGAACTTGATCTGCAATAGACGTATCCTGAATAAGAGGTTTCAGTTCAGGTGAGACTACGACAGTAATATGCGCAGCGGGGAATTTATGCTTTAACGCCTTCAATGCCGGAAGCGTATGGAGGAGATCGCCGATTGCCCCTGGCTTGAAAAAAAGTACCCTCTGTATGTCCATTTTCCTGGGCATTATATTCCAATGTACTTAATTTGTAAAGAAAATATTCCTGAACAAAAATCTGGCAGGGAGCAGGTCAGCTTTGAGGAATAGCATAGAAATGATCCCAAACATGGTGTAAAAATAGGCTTATGAAACCGTCATAAATGACGATGTCAGTGACTCAATTACCAATACATCCGCAGAAAACTCCCTACTTTTAGCCATGGGAGGAATACGGGCAAGCAATGATGATGATAATACCCGCGACTACCAGCAGGCAGTCGATAACTATCCGGTAACAGCAATATTATTGGAATCACAAGCTGAGATCTTTTGCGAAGCGTGTTCTCCCCCGACACTTTATTTTTGTCTTTTTTCTTTTTCAACCTTGCTTAATTGTCTTTTCGAGCAGGCGGTCCCTTTTTTGAATTGACATTTTTCTTGACAATTTGTCTCGATTCTATAATATTCATTATCGAATCCATTTATCTTTTCTTAAGCCGCTGTGGCGGAATTGGCAGACGCAAGAGACTTAAAATCTCTCGACGGGCAACTGTCGTACCGGTTCAATTCCGGTCAGCGGCACTACAAAATCAACGGTTTATCCACTCTCATCCAATATGGATATGGATCTTCCTCAAACCCACACAATGTGGCGCGCAGGTTAGGCTCGGTGGTTTTATTCGGCGTCCTCAACCCTAGCTTGAAGACATCTGATTATAATCAGTCAAATATGAGCGAGCACTGGTAATCTTTTTATCTTTTTAATCTCCTTTGCACTTGGTGAGTGTGTTACATGATATAGATCCCAAGCTAACTGCAAGTCATGACCACCGGCGTAGCCGGTGGCTTGCTTAAGCCCCATAGGGGCAGTGTTACTTGCACCCCTTAAGGGGTTATCTTCTTTTTCTGTCCATCGTGGTGCACTTGGCTGTTCCGATAGCCATTTGTAGGCGACAACCGGAACGGGGACGATTCTGACGATGATGTCCCCGCTGAATTTCAGAAAAAGGCGCACTTGAATAGTGAGTACGTTCCCTGCGGCCACGATCTCTATTAGGCTGATTTTTAAGGTTGTAGTGGGTCTGAAGCCAAATAGACGCGTTCTTCGATAGAACCTCCAAGATTGAGGTAAAGGAAATATAGCATAAATTCACAAGAAAAGGACAAAATTGGCTTTTAAGGTAAGGTCAAAAACATCGAAAGCCTGTTTCCAACACCGAGGACACGGCCGCTATAATCGTCCCCGAAATCACCGATGCTAACACCATTCGCGTCACGTGGTTTATTGCTGCTAATTGCTCTTGCTACGGGCACCCCTAGAAGGGGTCATGGACATCCCGATCATACTTATCCACAATTGCTTCGTTGATTTCCTGATCCTTGATATATTTCCGTATTTTCGCTTCATCCAGCCCCACCGTACTGACATAGTACCCGCGTGCCCAAAAACTATGACCTTTGAAATTCCGCTTGTGTTTGCTGTACCGTTCAAACACAATCATCGCGCTTTTTCCCTTTATATACCCCACAATGGTCGCTACTGCATACTTGGGCGGTATCGACAGACACAAATGGATGTGGTCTATACAGGCTTTCCCTTCCAAAATGCCCACCCCTTTGTATTCGCACAACCGACGCACAGTATCGGGCCAACTTCCTGTCGAAGCCGTCCGTATATGACTTTTCTCCTGAGCTTCGGCACAAATACAATATGGTATTTACATTCATGGACTGTGTGTGCTAAACTTTCCTTCACCTGGTTGCTCCTTTCTTACGATGACCATCGGAACAGCGGTCTTATTGTAGGAAAGGAGCTTTTCTTTTTCAAATACTACAGCATAGCTTTTTCTATTCTCCCCGGCGAAGCCGGGGGTTTAGCTTTGGAATTAAGCCAAAACTGCGCCTCCATGCCGAACAGTTTTTCTAAGCGAAGTGCGGTATCTGGGGTATACCCCGCTTTCCATGAATTAACTCATTAACACGGGGATATGAAACCCTGAGTTTATCTGCCAAATCACTCTGCGTTATCTTAAGTGGTTTGAGAAAATCTTCCAATAGCATTTCGCCAGGATGCATCGGCGGACCATTTTTAGGTATGCGAATCATTTTTTACCTCCTTACTTATTCAGTGGCAATCTGTAATTTCTACGTTTTCTGCACCATCATCTGTCCAAACAAAACAAACCCGGAATTGATCGTTAATCCGTATGCTGTGTTGACCTTTTCTATCTTCCTTTAAGGGAGTCCAAATAGTTTCCTGGCGGAATTTTCAACGATTCTAAGGAAACGACACAACATTGAGCTGATCAAGTTTTCGCTGTGCCACTCGCCAGATTTGCTGCGAGCAGGCCTGACGCGTTTCTCTGGTATTTTTTCTGTCGAAAATATCTTCTGTGCCTTTGCATCGCAACGATTTTATCACCAGCCATCCCCTCTTTGGAACATCTTCTTATCATAATATTTATAATGTATAACGTTATATATAGCAATATAAATCTCTGAATCGGAAATCTTTAGCGCTCAGGGCCACCTAATATTAAGATATTCATAATAGTAATATTTTCATTCCCTATCTTAAGATTAACAAGAGTAATTTGAAATATGCAGAGACAGTTATATCCGAAGATCAACTGATAAAGGACGGTTTATGCACTGAATGATTTCCGGGTAGACCTACAAAAAGAATAGATTTATGAAACTCGATACCACTTGTTTCATTGCGAAGTTTTTTAACAGCAGATAAAAAATTATTTATCTTATTTAAATAATCATGATCATAGATGTCCTGAACTTTGTCAGTTAGCTCTTATTGGTCCGAATCATTATTTTTTACGATATTTCTCCAAAACCCATTTTCATCTGCAGAGCAACAGAGCTTAATGCCAACCGCGATCTGTCGTATTTGACGGTTCTGTTAAATACGACAGGTTCTCTTGACGGCTTTATCTTGGCCTCTGCATCTCACTTTCCCTCTTAATTCAAAAGATTCAATGTTCTTCTCTTCACCATAGCCGAAGTTTATTTCTGGCATGTTATTTGTGTTATTCCTGAGGAGTAAGACCATTATTATTGCAGATTGTTGGTTTTCAAAATTTATTTTAATGAAGAGAAATGACTCACATGTAGCAGATAGCCTGTGGGCTGGTGTTAGCGTTGGAGCGGACACATGATGCAGGTAAGGCTGGGGAATTCTATCTCAAATCTGTGTTGTTGTTTTACGGACTTAAGTAGCATTGACATTGTGTAAATAGAAGGTACTCTTAATCAAACTTTTAATTAATAAAAAAATGTGAGCAACGCAATCTTCGTGTAATGATAGAAACAGGAGACGATAAAATGCCGGCCGTGAAGGAGGTCGAAAATGCTACCCAATTTGTTTAATCAACATGGAGTCAGAGATTATTCGGTATGGCAGCGCGGCTACGATGACCATCTACCAAAACGGATCGAGGCAGGGCTCACTGAGACGCATCTGTTTCGCGATAAAATTGGTACAATTAAGGTGCTTATACTGTTTGCGGCAGGAGGCCTCGTACGCAATTATTTAGCAACGTTCTTTTTCGTAATATTCTACACTTCTTCTTTCGCGGCAGCAACTGAACTGAACATGCAGTCTGATAATATTAGTCAGACTATGCACTCAACAAATGATTCGCAAATATATTTATCTCCAGGGTATAACATTTATGGAATCATTGGAGATTTCAAAAACTACAAGAGCGAGGCCACTGCTTTGGAAGGTAAAGATGTGCCTATCGGTTCGATAAAGGATTTCATTGAAAAAGTTGCTTTTATTGCACTGCTCAAAGACGGCGATAAGGTTATATGGAGCCTTGCTCCAGTGCTTAATCGGTTCACTCTCCATCCTAGAGACGATATCAAGAATCTCCAAGTAGTGTTGAGGTACAGGTTCTAGAAAAGAATCTCATCTGCTTCTCTTTTTCGGATTATTACGGAGGATAGACGGCGTATTTTGGTATTCCCGACTGGCAATTTCTTGATGTATACTGCAATTTCAGCAAGACGAAATAGTCGCATAATTCAGGAATGCGATTGTAATTTCAAAAAAGATTGACTCTTTGTGACTCCGATCAAGCGAAGTGCCTAGTTAATTAAACGTTTGCAGATCTATATCACTGGCTCGTCTATTATAAACTTTCTTGACAATCGCTGGAACACCTGCAACAAGGGTTTTTTCTTTCACATCCCTGATAACGACTGCTCCGGCCGCGACCACAGCGCCTTTACCAATAACGAGTTCTTCTATTACGTTTGCGCCAAGCCCAATTATCGCATTGTCAAATATCTTAACGTGGCCGGCAATATTGCATCCTGGATTCAATCGCACGTAGTCATGTAGGATTGTGTCGTGTCCCACGGTTACTCCGTGGTTGATGAATACGTGGTCCTTGATAAAACATCCCGGGCTAATAACACTATTGGCGCCAATAAAGACACCTTGTCCAATCTTTGCAAAGGGAGAAACATATGCTGTCGGATGAATTAGTTGCGCGAATTGCAGCTGATAATTTCTTTTAAGGAACTCTACAAGAACGGACTTTCTTGATGTGGTTGGCACAACGGAATACTCTTCACCTTTCTGAGGACTAAACTCCTCCAAGGGCATGATCAGTGGTCGCTCACGGAACTCACTGAGCCGTGTTTCAAAGTCCTTTGTGCGCTCACGCTTCAGTTCCGGCGCGTTTAGAACAATTTTTGTGATTTTCTTATTCTGCAAGTGTACACACTCGTATATGTCACTAAGCATGTTGGAAACACCGAATAATATCATGCAATCCTCCAGCTTAGATATTTTCCTATTTTCATCTTCAGCAATTATAGCTCGTTAAGTAAAAATATCTTATATTTATAGGGTCTCATATGTCGAGTACAAGTTGTAATAACTTTAACAGCTTCAAGTCGGATCTCGCAACATATTGCGAAATCCCACCTTCGCGATAGCCCAAACCTGCCACCCGTAAGAGGGCTACAGATTTAGGGATTTCTCAACGGTGCCGTTTGGCGATAGTTTTGGTTTGCTGGACATCATGATAATTGACTCCCTCATCAAGGGCGGTCATCTCCCCGAGTTTTCGGGTCAGATCAAGAATTTGGATGGCGGCTGGTGAATCCCTGTTTATTTCACTCCCTGCTGAATAAAGTGCCACCATCTACCGGGAATTTACAATGAATGTCAACAATTCAGATGTTGTATTTAAGAGTAACTAAATGAACTCTCCGGTTCCCAAATTTACTGTAACTCTCAATTGTTTCAACAAGCCGTATATAACCTTATTCCTTTCTTGCAGTTGTCATTTTAGATAAAATTGGGAAACCCCTTAGCTCAAGGAACCCCTCTATCTAGAATCGTATCCCAGATAGACCCACTCGGGCATGGGAGCCTAGATTTACACTGCGTCTCACTACATGAAAACCGTGCGCCGTCAGGATCCAAGTCATCAGAAACTAAGGCGGAACCACTTTATCGTGAGCGGGGCTATGCCCCCGCCCACGAAGTCGAGTACTGCGAATTGAACGGTATGAGCTTACATACTCTTTTATTGTTGTTCAATGTAGTAAGACACATTAATATCTGTAAATCATTTGCCCAGGTCTTCGTCCCTGGATAATGCTGATCAGAATCATAACAATTGCGAGCACAAGCAAAATATGGATGAACCCTCCCATTGTGTAACTGCTCACCAGCCCGAGTGCCCACAGAACCAGCAGTACCACAGCAATTGTCCACAACATTGCTCCTCCTTACGGATTGCTCTGGCCCGTTGCTCAAGCCCGCATCGATCCAGCAATCTATGTGTATCTGAACTCAATTATTCGACGGTCATCTGGTTTTTTACGCTCTTCACGCCCTTTACATCCTTGACGAGTTTGGCCGCTAGGTCTTTTTCGGACGCGTTCCTAGCCTTGCCGCTCAAGGTGACTACGCCCCGCTTCGTCGTGACCGTGGTGTGTAAAGCGCTGGTCGAGCGATGATTTAGCAGTGTCATCTTGGCCAGAGCGGTGATGGAAGCATCGTCGATCTTTCCACCAATTGTTTGGGGTGTCTTTTTCGAGGCCTTAGACACAGTCATCTCATTATTGACGTCTTTGACCCCTTCAACATCCTTGGCGTATTCAGCTGTCAGATCCTTTTGCGCCTGGCTCGTTGCGTTGCCCTGCAGCGTAACGATTCCATCTTTGGTGGTAACTTCCGTCATGGCGCTCACACTCCGGTGAAACAGGAGCATTGTTTTCACTTTCATACTAATCCACGCATCCGAGTTTTCGGCAGGTGGCATACCTTTTACTTCAAGGCTATTGTCAACGCTTTTGACTCCGGGCAGGCTTGCCACGGTCTCTTGGGCCAATGATTTATGGGACTCTTCTGAGACGGTTCCCGTCAAGGTGACAGCGCCATTTTTGGATTCTATTTTAATATCATCGTCCTTGAGATAGGTCTTGAATACATACGACTTTTTGGCTGATGATTCGATGCGGTCATCCGTCTTGGTCGCGTACGCAGGCACACCAAGCGCCAGCACAACCACAACTGCCGCCATTAGTGATTTAAAACATATTGCTTTCATAGTACGTTCTCCTTTTATTGATGTTACTGTTTTTATTGAATACGTTCACTCTGACGACCTCATGCCTTTCGGAGTCCTCGTTGTGGTGTATCACTGCACCAACAATCGAACCCAAAGGACACGCCGATGCCTGATACACCAGTCTCACTATTTTTCTAGAACCCTCTTGACTTGACCGATCTTTTTCTGCACCTTACCGACCATCTTTTCGCCTTTTCCTTCTACCTCCAACCTGGGATTATCGGTGATTCTCCCGGCAATTTCCTTGACCTTGCCGTGAACCTCGTGATAGGCGCCTTTCGCTTGGTCCTTCATGCTGGATTTCATAACATTCCTCCTTTAATTTCAACGTCTTTGTTCTTGAGATGTCGTGCTTTCTTCTACAGCATATCCGCCAATTCGATCTGTCTGGAACTCGTTGTGTTGCGAAGTTTCCAGATCGCCTGGTTCTCAATCTGGCGGATCCGTTCGCGGGTGAGGCCAAATTGCCTGCCGATGCTGTCCAGTGTATGCGGATCCTGGGTGTTCAGACCGTAGCGCATCTCAATGATGCTTCGTTCCATGGACGGCAATTCACTGATCCATCCTCCGATATACTTGCTCCGGCTCTGCTCCTCGCTTGCGGAGGATGGCGCTGGCATATTGTCGTCTCTCAATAAGTCCTTCAGGGTGTCTTCGCTATCACTGTTGATCAACATATCAAGGGAGTAGGTCTCCCGGGCCAACTGGGCGACAGCCCTCACGCGCTGGACGCTCACGCGCATCTTTTCGGCTATTTCCTCGTGAGACGGATCGCGGCCGAGAATCTGCGTCAGTTTCCTGACCGTGCGGGTATAAAAATTCACCAGCGCCAACACGTGGACCGGCAGGCGAATTATCCTCACTTGGTTGGAGATCGCCCGTTCAATGGACTGTCTAATCCACCACGACGCGTAAGTGCTGAACTTGAAGCCCAGCTGATATTCAAACTTATCGACCGCCCGGATGAGTCCGAGGTTTCCCTCCTGGATGATGTCGGAAAAGGTAAGACCGCGATTGATGAACCGCTTGCCGATGGCCACCACGAGCCGCAGATTGGATTCGATCATCCTGGAGCGCGCCTCCGGGTCACCGTCGGCAACGCGCTTGGCCAGTGCCTGTTCCTCCGCAAAGTTGAGGAGCGGTGATTTCCGGATCTCAATAAGATACATCTTGATCGTATCGAGATCGCTTGATGCGACTCCGTGGGCAAGTTTGGCGCCGACGGGCACAGCCTCTTCACGGCCTTCGTCGGCAACAACGACTTCCCCGTACTCGCCCCCTTTACCCCAAGGGTCGTCGATAAATTGTTCTTGCAGTTGTTCTTCCTCAAATGCCGTAAATGTCTTGGTCGTCACTCTGCCTCCAAAATTTGTATTCTCTAGACGATGGTTGCCGGCTTTTGCCAATAGCTATTAGTGTCAGTCATGTGTTTCATACTCAATCGTTCGTATCCTTGCAGTTTGCCGTGGTCTTTGGGGACCAAGGCTTCCAAGTTTGTACGCCGGTTTGCTCTCAATGCCACTTTCAGAATCGATTTGGCGATGCTTTGCAGGTCCAACGGCTTTTCAATATAGTCGGCGAATCTCAGACCCGTCAACTGCCCTTCCATGGCATCGCGGGGACACGCGGACATGACGATTACGGGAATGTGGGGATATGTTTTATCCATCCAAGCCGGCAAAGCATATCCACTCACACCGGGCATATTCAATTCTGTGACCACTACGTCGATAACCGCGGTCTTCAATATCTCTAGCGCCTTTGAGACGCTGTTCGCCGTGTATATACGTATTTTCATTGTACTTAATCGGAGTCCTTTAGCAAGAGTCCCCAAGAAAAACGCTTCGTCGTCAATTAATAGAACATCCGTCACTGTTGACTCTCCTTAACCTTCATCTAGGCAATATTTGAGCAGTTAATATAGCGTCCTCATTCCGACGATTGTGCTAACCGCCAACCCGTTCAATTCTATTCCCCCTATCTCGTCCGAGCCGCTCGTATCGCATCCAAGATTGCTGTGAATACACTGGGGTTGAACCTGATGCCCGACTCTACGTAGAGCAATCTCATTACAGCGTTCAATACATCGAAATAGTCGGACCTCAGATCTTTTCCAAGTCCTCTGGCCTTACACTCCTCCTCGAAGAGCAAGACTCTTTCAACCTCCATTTACGCGTAGCATTTGTAGCTTATGCAGCCGCGCTCCCGCCGGTCGGGCCAAGTATCATTATTACCATTTGAAAGACCCCCTCGGGTTTTTTTAACAAGTGCGCATCGTTGCTATCATCGAATAGGATCGTCTGCTCCTGATCGCTCGATGATATCCGCTAATCTTGTACGAGCTGTTGTTGTGATCTTTTATGTTTCCCTACCCCCTACAGTCACGACGCTGCAACGACGGCCGGGCAGCATCGGCAGGGACAGCCTGAACTAGCGACCGTTGGAGGCAATTTTCTGAATATGTTCTTTTTCGTTACCTCCTCAGTTAAATATAAAAAGACAGACTCTTAGAAGATATTTTATATCAACTTTTGTGCCAGAGTAGAACTGCGAACTATGCGGATATAATACGTTGATTGTGTGGGATAATATGGAAATTGAAGTTGCAGAGGTAAAGAAAAGCCGCTAAGGCAACCCGTCGTATTTGACAGAAACGTCAAATACGACGACCACGAGGAGAGAATATTTGGATCGGGGAGGTTGTCGGAATGACACTTATCAAGTCTGCCTGCAATTGTCTACTTGCGTTTTTTGGCGGCTTGAACTGACCCCCTCTGTTTAGACAAATTATGTTAGACTATCAGGCAGGATCCCCGGCCCGGGATGGGCAGAAAGGATCTTGTCATGAGAAAACAGAGAAGTTTCAGCATCGAGTTCAAGCGCCAAGTAGTTGAAGAATATCTGAGCGGTGCCGGTACTGCGGCCCAGCTCTGCCGAAAACATAGCATTTCTTCCGGACTTTTATATCATTGGAGACGGCAATATCTTAAAAACAGCTTTGAAGCCGATTCAGCCCGGGAAGTTGCCCAGGAAGAACGGATTCGCCTATTGGAACAGGCACTTGAAAAAGCCCACCTGGAGGTTGAGTTTTTTATAAAAAGCTCTGCATCAGAGCTTCGAACAGTCCCGGAAAAAAGGAAGTTCATTACCGACAACCGAAACTTTATCGAAACCCTCACGAGGGGGTGCGAACTCATGAACCTCCCTCGAAGCAGTTACTACTATAAGCCGAAGCTCCGGGAGATATCTCCTGAGGACCAAGCCCTTATCTCGCGGATCGAAGGGCTCGCCGAGGACTTCGCTACGTACGGCTACCGAAAGATCACGGCTCAGTTGCGCCGGTATGGCATTGTGGTCAACCGCAAGAAAGTTCAGCGGATCATGCGGGAAAAGGGTCTTTTTGCGAAGAAGACTCGACGGTTCGTCAAAACCACAGACAGCAACCACCCTTATCCCGTATACCCGAACCTGCTCAAAGGCCTGAAGGTGACAGGCGTCAATCAGGCCTGGGTTGCTGATATCACTTATAGTGCGCCCAGCCAACGATACCTGCCTGTATGGGGGTGAAGTTGCTTGAGCATGTTTGGAATGCATTCTCTAAAGATGTAATAGTGAGCATGCCCTCTTTCCGCTACGGGAAGGAGTGAGCCGAAGCGGCGGTGATTTGCCGAACACTGGCAAGGTGACGAAGCCCGCAGGAAACGGGACTTGCGGCGAAGCGGTTACGCCAAGATGAGTCTCTAGGATGAGCACGGGACGGTTGAGGAACACGAACCTATTGAAATGCATCTGAGGGTTGAAATGTCACCCCTGCCTACACCGCTTAACAGGCAGGATGCGGATTGGCACCAGCCATATGTAGGGAGCTGGGCTGCGAATGTTGACTGGATGAGTGAGCTGGTCAGCAGGGAGCCTCGGGAAGTGCGTAGCTAAACTGAGGCATGCGCAACGACTTGCGGTACGCAAGGATAAAGACTGCTATAGGCAACCTCGCCCGTGCGTTTGAGTCCAACATGTGAACTGGGGAAGGCTTGCACAGATGCTAAGGGAGTGTGTCCCCGATGATGTGCAAGCTGGCGGAGCCCTCGTAGTAGTCCTAGGCCGGGAAAGCCGGTCACATGGCGAAGGGGGGCAGTTCAAGCAGTTTGCTAGGCTGCTTAGCTGACTTTAATGAGGTGAAGACCTCTGATAATCAGTGAAATGCAAAGCAAGCAGGCGAAGAGATTTCGCTTTTGCATTGAGCAATGCTTGGATGGAGAGCCGGATGCGCTGAGAGGTGCAAGTCCGGTTCGGAGAGGAGAGGTCGGGAAATAGCTCGACTACGCCCGACCTCTTACTCTACTCCGAATCGTTGCTTCCTTCGTTTACCTTGCCGTCATTCTGGACCTGTACTCAAGGAAGGCGATTGGATACGCCATCTCCCGGTCTATCGATACGGACTTAAGCCTTGCCGCGCTTCAGATGGCCATCGAAACAAGGAATCCCCGTGCCGGGCTGATCCATCACTCGGACCGGGGCGTGCAAATACGCAGCACACGACTACGTTGACGTACTCACGAAGACATCTGATTATAATCAGTCAAATATGAGCGAACACTCGTAATCTTTTTATCTTTTTTATCTCCTTTGCACTTGGTGAATGCCTTACATGATATAGGTCCCAAGCTAACTGCAAATTAAGCCAAAACTGCGCCTCTATGCCGAATAGTTTTTCTAAGCGAAGTGCGGTATCTGGTGTTATACCCCGCTTTCCATGAATTAACTCATTAACACGCGGATATGAAACCCCGAGTTTATCTGCTAAATCACTCTGCGTTATCTTAAGTGGTTTGAGAAACTCTTCCAATAGCATTTCGCCAGGATGCGTCGGCGGACCATTTTTAGGTATGCGAACCATTTTTTACCTCCCTAATTATTCAGTGGTAATCTGTAATTTCTGCGTTTTCTGCACCATCGTCTGTCCAAACAAAACAAACCCGGAATTTATCGTTAATCCGTATGCTGTGTTGACCTTTTCTATCTTCCTTAAGGGATTCCAAATAGTTTCCCGGCGGAATTTTCAACGATTCTAAGGAAACGACACCATTGAGTTGGTCAAGTTTTCGCTGTGCCACTCGCCAGATTTGCTGCGGCAAGTCTGACGCGCTTCTCTGTTGTTTTTTCTGTCGAAAATAACTTCTGTGCCTTTGCTGCGAAACGATTTTATCACCAGCCATCCCCTCTTTGGAACATCTTCTTATCAATATAATTATAATCTTATAATATATATTAACCGTCTCATAATAGTATTGACATAATCTTGCATCTGTGGTATAGTATTTCTCATGAAGAAAAAAGCAGATGCGAGAAATCTTGACCATAAAACTCTGACTGAGCTGAGAAAGCGTGCGGTAAATAGTGTCCAGGAAGGACAAAGCCCCGAACTGGTGGCCAAAGCTCTGGGTATAAATCGCGTCACCATCTATGGCTGGTTGGCACGATATCGAAACGGGGGCTGGGGTGCTCTTGATGCCAACAAACGAGGCGGCCGTCCACCAAAAATGGATGCTAAGGCTATAGAGTGGGTTTATCGTACCGTGACCACGAAAAATCCGCTTCAGTTGAAGTTTACCTATGCCCTGTGGACAGCGAAGATCATTGGGCAGGTAATATATAAGCGATTTGGTATGAGATTGAGCAAAGCATCCGTTTGTCGTTTGCTGGGACAGTTGGGATTGACTCCACAGCGTCCTGTTTGGCGTGCCTATCAGCAAAAGCCGGCAGCGGTTCAGGAATGGCTGGAGAAGGAGTATCCTCGGATACGAAGCATGGCGCGTCGCATGAAGGCTCAAATCTTCTTCGGAGATGAAGCTGGCGTTCGCTCTGATCATCATGCGGGCACCACTTGGGCCATGAAAGGTGAGACCCCGATTGTGAGCAGCACAGGAGCGCGCTTCGGATTGAATATGATTTCGGCTGTTAGTGCACAAGGCGAATTTAGGTTCATGGTAGTCAAAGGTCGCGTAGCGTCGCAGCAATTTATTGAATTCATAAAGCGGCTTATTCAAGGCAGCAAACGGATGATATTTCTCATCGTTGATGGTCATCCGTCACACAAGTCTCGCAAGGTTTCTAACTATATTGAAACCATTAAGGAAAAGTTTCGTCTGTTCTTTTTACCGCCGTATTCTCCAGAGCTGAATCCCGATGAGAGAGTCTGGAATGACCTGAAGAACAATGCAGTTGGTCGTCAGGCAATTAGTTCACCGGAACAATTACATGGTGCAGTAGTCAGTCATTTGAGGTTTATCCAAAAGTCTCCTGATCGTGTGCGTGCTTACTTTAATAACGAGACAACAAAGTATGCGGCATAATTAATGTTAATACTATTATGAGACGATTAATAACGTTATATAGCAATATAAACCTCTGAATCGGAAATCTTTAGCGCTCAGGGCCACCTAATTATTAGGATATCCATAATAGTAATATTTTCATTCGCTATCTTAAGATTAACAAGAGTAACTTGAAATATGTTGAGACAGTTATATCCGAAGATCAACTGATACAGGAGGGTTTATGCGCTGAGTGATGCAACCGATATTCTACAATTCTGATAGGGCACGATACTCATCAGCTACATCTACTAGAGTGGAATGGACAATTTATCAACGGACATGCAGTATTCTGGTTGTATCTCAGCATTAGCCATGAGTTGAGGGTGCGGCCGTCTTTTGCCCGACCCTCTCAAACGACAAGTTATTAAAATCGTATCTTTGAAATAAATTCTACTCAGCGAATCCTGAATTCAGAATTCTAAATTCCCTCGTCTTGCCATCTTTTTCGATAAGGATATTTGAGACAGAAAATATCGGATGTCGTGATACTTATTTTTTGTCTTTTGTCTCTTAATCAATTCTGCGTCAGGTAGGCTGTCGTTACAGGCAGGGGCCACATCTTCAGCTTGTTCTTTTGTCTACCTGTATCTCGCCAGCAGCAGACTCGGCAGTTGATCCGGTCTCTCGTCTCCCATATTAAGCTCATTGTCAATGAGCACCCCACCACTGTTTACTGCGCTTCTTCATTGCTTCCAATCGTCCTGTCATGTGTTTTATGCATGCTTCTTATGCCTCTTTTAGTTTCTTCCACATTCATCGAACGTGCCTGCTTCTCAAATACCTTACGGAAATGGTAACCGTAGATCGAGAGAGTGATAGCCTGTGGAAAGAGGCTGGGACGTCTGAATATCGTCCAGAACAAAAGCCTCCAATAATGGAATCTTTCTTTCCCGATGATCCCGAGGACGACAATGGACTTGAAGAACGCGGCCAGGTAGTTGGGCCGAAATCGAAAGGGCATCTTTTTTTCTTTGGGGGGCATATTCCCTCAGAAATGTCCTGACCCTTTCATAGTAGCATCTGGGTGAATAGAGGGTGCTGAGTACCATCTTGTAGCCGTTGATCAACAGGTCATAGTCCATTCTGGGGATAAAATTGGTCGCGAAATCCGTATTGTCCCCCGAGGTCTCATTCAACAGTCGTTGCTCCTTTTTGAGTCTTTCGTAGAGTTTCGTGCGTGGAAGGGCAATGAGAATGCCTACCATTGCCGTTACAACCCCGCTCGCCTGGATAAATTTGATCTGGGTGTCGAAAATCGTAGGGGGGTCGTTGTCGAAGCCAACAATGAATCCGCCCTGCACCTCGATGCCGGATTTCTGGATATTCCTGACACTGGCCAGGAGATCGCGGTTCTTGTTCTGGAATTTGCTGCATTCCTCCAGGCTCTGCTCATGCGGGGTCTCGATGCCGACGAAGACGACATCGAATCCTGCCCTGACCATCATCTCCATGAGGTCTTTATCATCGGACAGTTCTATGGATGCCTGCGTATTAAAAGTGAAGGGCTGCTTTCTCCTGTCCAGCCATTCGATGATGGCAGGGAGAATCTCCGCCTTCAGCTTTTTCTTGTTCCCGATAAAATTGTCATCAACAAAGAAGACCTGGCCTCTGAACCCTGATGCGTAAACACTCTCGAGCTCCCTGATGAGCTGGTCTTTACCTTATGTGCGCGGTTTGCGGCCGCAGAGCAGGGTAATGTCACAAAACTCACAGTTGAAGGGGCAGCCTCGGGAATACTGGATATTGATTGAGGCATAGCGCTTCATATCGATGAGCCCCCAGAGCGGGATGGGCGTATCCTGTATGTTGGCCCACTGATCAGTGGTATAGAAATGGCCTGCGGCTCCATTCCGGAGATCTTCCAGGAAACGGGGCATGGTGATTTCGGCCTCGTTCAGCACCAGATAGTCTACATCTCCGAACGTCTCATATTCGGTCGTGAAAAGAGGACCACCGGCGACAATTCTGACGCCGGCTGCCCTGCATCTCGCAATCACTCCTTTCGCCGATTCCTTCTGGACAGACATCGCGCTCACAAAGACAAGATCAGCCCATTTCAGGTCGTCGTCATGCAGTCTTTCCACATTCATGTCGACCATTTTTTTCTCCCACTCATGAGGAAACATCGCTGCAATGGTCAATAAGCCGAGGGGTGGACTGCTCGCCTTTCTGTGAATGAATTTCAGGGCATACCTGAAACTCCAGAAGGTGTCAGGGAATTCAGGATAAATGAGCAGTGCTTTCAATGAACTCTCCTATCAATCTATTTGTTCTCTCTCGCTTGAAGAGGCTCTTCATGGATTTATATACCACTGATTTCTCAGATCTTTGTTATAAGCCGTTCCTCGGTCACTCAGCTATTCACAAAATCCTGCAGCTATCCACTGTGCGCCACGATAAAAGACTGACGCTTGAAAAAATACTTGCAGAATACCACTTCAAAATTGCACACGGGTTCGTCTGGCCGAAAGTGCATAGTTAAGGAAGAATCCATAGTTTCTTTAATATATCATAGATCGCACAATACAGAGAGAATCTTTTGCATAGCGAATTGCCTCACAATAAATGTTACCCCAGTGAATTCCGAATATGTACTTATAGAAAAGTTCGTTCTCATTATAAAGTAAAAAATAATCCTAAAAATGGTAGTTGACGCGATAGTTTCTTACAAAATCAATAAGATGCTTAAATTCTGCCTTCGTTGCCAGCTGACCTCTTGTCATACGCGCTTACTACTGCATTGATGGTATCGTAGAACGCATCTTTCCCAAACAGATCGGTAAGCTCATACGTATCTAGCTCAGCCTTGACTATGTCAATCATTTCGGAAAACACAATTCGGACCCCCTGAATCTTCAGGATGCCGTGGATATCGCGTAGGGTTGATGCCGCAGTGAAGTCCACATCTGCAATCGCTGACGCTTCGATACAGAACCAGACCAGAGGGGGCTGTGCCTTGTTTGCGAGTTCGACAACCTCCATCGAGAGTTGCTCGGCATTTGCATAGTACATAGTGTGACTGAAGCGATATACCAGTAGGCCGGGCCGGATTTGTTCGGGACTGCTCACCGGCAATGCCCGCCAGCCACCCGTCTTGTCAGGTGCGAGCACAGCATTCTTACATCGATAGCTTCTCCGCACGTGCTCTATGAGTGACAGTACCATCGCAAGGAGAATACCCTGCTCGACGCCGACACCGACCACTACAATGGCGGTGATCAACGCCACCCAGAATTCTGGCGGGCGTTGTACCCAGATTTTTCGCATCCCCTTGACATCGATCAATTCAACGGCGATCATGAAGACCACCGCAGAGAGGGCGGCAATTGGCATGCTGGCCAGCGAACCCGTCAGAAACAGCAGCACCAGCAAGACAATGATGCTTGAGGTAATCTGCGCAATCTGACTGCTACCGCCGGCACTATCGACAATCTGAGTCGCGGTCGGGCTTCCGTTCACAACAAAAGTCCCGCTCAATGCGGCTCCGATATTGGCAAGGCCCAGGCCCACCAGATCCACATTTTCGCTGAAGCGCTCGCTGTAGCGGGTTGCATAGACGCGGGATGTCGCTGCGCTCTGGGCCAGGATCACTATGAACATTGCAAAAGCGGTGGGAAACAACTTCAGGATAAGGCCAAGATCCCAATGTATTTCCGGCAAACCGATCACTGGCAGGCCCCTTGGAACCGCACCAAGCACATGTGCGCCGTGAGCTTGAAGATTGAGCGCCGAGCTGGCGACGATGGCAGCCGCCACTGCGATTACTGCACCAGGGATCTTTTTCGAAATCTTTTTTGCTCCGATGATAATCGCGAGCACAGCCACGGAGACACCTAGGGCGTAGAAATTAGTCTGTTGGACCTGATGTAAATCGTTGATGATGTTGTAGATTGGACCATGCCCTCCTCCAGGAAGCCCTAACATACTCGATATCTCACCGAAAGCAACTTGGACGCCTACTCCTGACAGAAACCCGACGAGCACAGTTCGCGACAGAAAATCCGCAAGGAACCCCAGTCGAATGATACGGGCGATGATCAAGAAACCAGCCGACAGAACCGCGAGAACTTCTGCCAGTGCAAGCCACTCTGCTGACCCGGACACGGCCATCCCGGTTAGAGCACCTGAGAGAATGGCCGCTGTGGCAGAGTCGGCACCGACGACAAGGTGCCGGGATGAGCCGAAAAGGGCGAAAAGGGCCGTTGGGATGAGGATGGTGTAGAGGCCCGTGATCACCGGGGTACCTGCAATTTTTGTGTAGCCCATCACCTGAGGAATGGCGAGGGCAGCAAGCGTAAGACCGGCTATGATGTCTTTGAGCACCTGAGATCCTTTTATTGGGAGGATCCCTTGAAAAACGGGCAACCGCATGCCTTGTGCCTCCATCTGGCCTTTTGTGATTATATGCGCCGATCATTTCTACAGGCTGAGGCTGGATGGTTTTGATGTATGAAAGGCGTAGCCAAGCGTATATCTATCGGCAATAACCTTTAGGTCTTGCTTATCGGTCTTATTCGGGTGCGAAGGCACAGCATTCTTTGTCATCTATTAATGAAGTGTGTAAGATATCTGTGCACCCAGCCTATTAGGAATGCTTCTGAACCTATTTTTTCTGGCTTGTTGACCCTTGAATGGCTATCCAATTGGCTTAGACGCGGCCGTTGGTATTTATTTGGAGTACATTGCCTAGTGCTCCAGTAACCATTTTTTTGCTAACTCAGACATTGTTGAGAACCATGAGTAAAAATCAAGACCGCAGTCAGTGCCGGGAGGGACCCGATGATGTAGAGCGCGCCAGCACACCAAGTATGTTATGCGCGCAACTAGTCAGGGCCCTTACACGCTCAAAACTGGAATCGGCACCGCACAAATGATTGCGTAGCCGTGGGTCCTCAGGTGACCGCCATAAGGGTGACACCCCATAACCAGCAAGTCCGCCTTCGTCTGTTTCGCAGCTTGGCTCAGTACCTTGGGCACATCACCACTACCGATAAATACGTCTGACTTGATGCCTATGCCTTGCTGGAGCTCTACGATATGCTGCGAAGCGTCGCCGACGAGCGCCGCTTTCCACTTTTGATTAACGTAGTTGCCACCCGGCCCCCAAAACTCCACCCCGGCTGTGACATGTGCGAGCGTAAGATGGGCACCAAATTCGTCCGCCATTTGCGCGGCCCACGACACAGTTTTGTGATCATAGGGGTTAAATGCGACCGCACACAAGACGTTGCGGACCATAAACTTCTGCAGTGTCGACTCTTGCACGTGGGCGTCGGTCCAAACCGGGCACTCGGTCCCTTGCATTACTTTCGCTGTCACAGAGCCTAGAAGAAACTGGTCGAACGTGTGGCCGTAGGACGGCATCATGATCAGGTCGGCTTTTTCTTCCTGAGCTGTCTGCACGATTGCCTGGGCAGCGCTGCCTTTGACCAACACACGCTGAATGGTAAGGTCAGAAAGCTCCGATATTAGAGACTGGCCCAAGTTTTTCTCGGCACCTCTCGTGATCTCCGCGAGTATATCCCAACCAGCGAGTTCGGGGCCGTCCTCTGGAACACCGGCGGCATGGCTCAGCGCTGTTACGTTGTGCAGCATCACGATCTCAGAATGGAAATGATGGGCCAATGTCGCAGCCTGATGAATCACACGCAGCGAGGTATTCGGGAAATCAACCGGAAGAAGAATTTTCTTAATATTTAACATCTCGCACCAGCCGAAGAGTCAAAATGTCCCTGGCCATCTACCTCGGGACGTTCTCAACTTTATTTGGGTCACACGCAATCCTCACGATCCCCGAACGGCGAGTCGACAAAGATGGGCGGATTCGGCACATCGTCATTTCAGCCGTTTGGGTGATAATTTGCAGCAGAGACAAGTCAGTTTTAAGTTCTATGGTACTTTATTCATCAGTTGCTCAGGCGACGGGAGTTGCGAGGCGTCCCAACCTCCACCTAGCGCCTCGATCAACCCAACGCTTGCCGTCATCTGCTGAATTAGGAGATTGACCGCAGTTTCCTGATTGGATAGCAATGAGGTTTGCGCTGTAATCACATTCAGGTAAGGATCGATTCCCAATCTGTAGCGTTCCTTGGCGAGCGTGAGGCTTCTTTCCGCCGATTTGACCGCCGTGTCCTGATATTGAATTTCCACAGAGAGGATCCGCAACAACGCGAGGTTGTCTTCAACTTGTTGAAAAGCCGTAAGCACCGATTGTCTATAGTTTGCCACTGTCTGATCATACTGGGCGCTAAATTGTTCGACCGTGGCCTCGGCGCAACCCCGCGTCAAAAATGGTTTCCGCGGCCGCCGCGCCAATCGAGAAAAAGCGGCTCGGCCATGTGAACCAGGTCGCGAACGAATTGCTTTCGAATCCTGCCGCTGCGCTTAATGTAATCGTCGGGAAATATGCTGCTTTCGCAATGCCAATCTGTGCGTTGGCCTGAGCAACCAGGCGCTCTGCTGCGGCAATGTCGGGACGCCGCTCAAGAAGCTGGGACGGGACGCCGAAGGGAATCGCCGGAGGACTGGATTTGAGCGGTTCGACCGGAATTGAGAACGTCGACGCCGGTTGGCCGGTCAGCATGGCGATGGCATGTTCAAACTGCGCTCGTTGGACGCCAAGAGCGGCATCCTGTGCTTGCGTGGCTTCGAGTTGAGTCTCGGCTTGTGCCACGGCTTCGTCCGTCACCGATGCCTGTCTCATACAGAGCCCTCGTCAGTTCAAGTGACTGTTGATAAGCGAGAACAGTAGAATCCAACAATCGCTTTAACGCATCCTGACCGCGAAGTTGAAAGTAATCCGATGCAACATCGGCCTGGATAGTGAGACGGGTAGTCTCGAGATCCGCCGCGCTAGCCTGTGCCCCGTAGGTAGCCGATCTTACAGTGTTCTGGATACGGCCGAACAAGTCCGGCTGCCAGGTCGCATCAAATGGAAAGGTGTAGTCAGTAAAGGTAACCCGGGAGGAGGAACCTCCCGCCATGCCACTGGATAATGTGGATGACGCCCCTTGCCGAGTAATGGCTGGGTTTGTCGTCACTGTAGGGAAAAGCTGTGATCGAGCCTCCTTGACCAGGGCGCGCGCTGCAAAAAAGCTTTCCGCAGCAGCTACTATGTTTTGGTTTGAAACATTGACCTTCTCTTCCAGCGCATTCAACTGAGGATCGTGGAAAAGTTCCCACCATTTACCACGAAGCGAATCATCTTTGGGCTGCGCCACTTTCCAACCTTCCGTATTGTTGAAGTCGGCAGGAGTGAGTTCCTTGTATGCCGCAGGAGTTTCCGTGGTCGGTCTATGGTACTTCGGGCCGACCATGCACGCTGCTAGGAGACAAGGTGTCACGGCGAGACATAGTGTGGCTCTTAGATGGAAAAGAGTCATAAGCTTATGCACCCCATAATAGCTCCAATTAACCTTCATCACTGGGGGATAATCTAACCCCTTGGTTAAGGACGTCGTGCTGCTTTCCCTGCATCCGTAGGCGCAGCCGGTCGAACGTCAAATAAACGACCGGCGTTGTATAGAGCGTGAGCAACTGACTTACGAGCAGTCCTCCCACAATAGTGATGCCAAGGGGCCGGCGGAGTTCATACCCCGTGCCCGTCTCTAGCGCCAACGGAAGAGCACCAAATAGCGCAGCCATCGTCGTCATGAGAATCGGACGGAAACGCAACATGCAAGCTTCAAAGATTGCGTCGGTTGTGCTCTTTCCCTCTTGGCGCTCTGCCTCAAGAGCGAAATCGATCATCATGATGGCGTTCTTTTTTACGATACCGATCAGCAGCACGATGCCAATGATGGAGATAATGTTCAGATCCTCTTTAAAGAGCATCAATGCGAGCATTGCGCCTACGCTTGCCGACGGTAGAGTGGAGATGATCGTCAGTGGATGGACCAGGCTTTCATACAAAATACCGAGAACGATGTACACTGCCAGCAGCGCCGTCAGAATCAGCACGGGCTCGGCGCCAAGAGATTGCTGGTATGCCAGCAGCGTGCCGGCAAAAAAACCTTGCAGCGTGGAAGGCGTGCCGAGTCGCTTTTTCATTTGGTTGATGCGCGATGTGGCATCGCTCAAAGATACATTCGGCGCGAGGTTAAAGGACACGGTGACCGATGGGAATAAGCCCGTATGGTTGACGGCCAATGGTGTTGTGTTGGCTTGACCCTTGGCCACCGTGAGAAGTGGAATGTTACGGCCGCCAGACGACTGAAGATATATGTTTTTCAATCCTTCCGGGCTTTGCCAATACTGGGGAGCAACTTCCAGCACCACGTAATACTGATTTAATTGCGTGTACATGACGGATACTTCCGATTGGCCAAATGCGCTATACAACGCTGAGTCCAGAGACTGTGCAGTAAGGCCGAGCTTTGCGGCAGTGACGCGATCATAAGTCATCAGTTCATCAAGGCCACCATTCTGCTGGTCCGAGTTCACGTCCTGCAGACCGGGCAGGCGTTTCATTTCACCCAGCAGGATCGGTCCCCACTTGGAAAGTTCCTGCACATTGTCGGCTTGGATCGTGTACTGGTACAGCGCACTACTGGACCGGCCACCGATTTTTAGATCTTGCACGGGTTGGAGGAACGCAGAAGCCACCGGCAGACGATTCAATTGGGGGCGCAGGCGGTTGATGATTTGAGTGACACTAACCTTGCGTACCGCTAGTGGCTTGAGCGCAACATAGATGAATCCGGTATTTGTGGCACCATTGCCGCCAGTAAACGCAATCATATTCTCGACGGCAGGGTCGTTTTTAATCACGCCGCCGAGCTGCCGTATGGCGTTGTCCATCGCCGGAAAAGATGAATCCTGCGGCCCTTGGACTCCACCAACCATCGCTCCTGTGTCCTCCAACGGGAAAAAGCCCTTGGGTATCTTGACGATCAGCACTACATTGAGCGCTATGGTAAGGAAGAGTACGACGAGGATGAGCGTTGGATTGTCTAGGGCCCAATGCAGGCTTCTGCGATATACAGACAGCACCCAGTCAAAAAACTTTTCGCTGGCCATATAAATACGGCCATGCTTTTCCGCGCGCTCGTTCCTCAACAGGTAGGCGCACATCATTGGCGTGGTGGTCAGTGAGACGATCATGGACACGAGAATGGCCGTCGAGAGAGTGACGGCAAATTCGCGGAAGAGACGGCCAACGATTCCGCCCATCATTAGAAGAGGGATAAAGACGGCAATGAGCGAAATGCTGATGGTGAAGACGGTAAAACCGATTTCTTCTGCGCCCTTCAGCGCCGCGGCAATGGGCTTTACACCGTTTTCCAGATGGCGCACGATGTTTTCCATCACAACGATGGCATCATCAACCACAAATCCTGTTGAAATGGTCATAGCCATGAGCGAGAGGTTGTCAATGCTATAACCGAACAGATACATAACTGCGAATGTACCGATCAGCGAAACCGGCACAGCAACGCCGGGAATGAGCGTAGCGCGGCCGTTGCGCAGGAAGACAAACACCACGGCGATGACGAGGCCGATGGAAATGAGCAGCGTCCATTCGACATCACTCACGGAAGCGCGGATGGTTGTGGTCCGATCAAGAACGATGGTGATATCGATGCCGAGCGGAATAGATGCCTTGATAAACGGAAGTTGCGCGCGGATGCGTTCGACCGTGGCAATGATGTTGGCGCCTGGCTGGCGGTAAATGATGACCATAACCGCGCGCTTGCCGTTCAAATAACCAGCAGCACGAACGTTTTGCACAGAGTCTGTCACCTGAGCGACATCAGACAGGCGGATAGCCGCGCCGTGGTTATAACCGACGACGAGCGGCTTATAATCGTCCGCAAGCAACATTTGGTCGTTGGCAAGAATGTCTGCGGTCACAAAACCATCAGAGATTTGACCTTTCGGCAGGTCAGCGTTCTGCAGGCTCAGCACGGACTGCAAATTCGCAAGGGTAAGTCCGTAGCTGGCCAATTGTGTGGGATTTGCGTCCACACGCACAGCCGGCAATGCGCCACCTCCGGCAACGACCTGCCCTACGCCCTGTATCTGCGACAACTTCTGTATTATGACGGTTGAGGCCTCGTCATACAGTTTAGCGGGGCCGTATTTGTCTGAGGTAAGACCGAGGATCATGATCGGCGCATCGGCGGGATTGACCTTGCGATAGAGCGGATTGGCCGGCAGGTTGGTGGGCAGATAGGTTCTCGCCGCATTGATGGCAGCCTCCACATCGCGTGCCGCGCCATCAATGTTGCGGCTGAGATCAAATTGAATGGTGACAGAGGTGTTGCCGAGCGTGCTTGCGGAGGTCATCTCCGTCACACTTGCAATATGACCGAACTGCCGCTCCAGAGGAGTGGCAACGGACGACGCCATTGTTTCAGCACTGGCTCCCGGCAAGGCTGCACTGACTGAAATAGTCGGAAAGTCGACCTGTGGCAGAGGTGATACCGGCAACACCTCATACGCAATCGCTCCGACAAAAGCAATCGCCACCGTGAGCAGCGTCGTAGCCACTGGCCGGCGAATGAACGGTTCGGAGATATTCATGCCGACCCTCCCCGTTCTGCGTCTCCGGTTTCCGGCTTGCTCGATTTATGCGCAAAGCGCTTCGCTAGATTGTCAAAAAAGATATAGATGACGGGCGTGGTGTATAGCGTGAGGGCTTGGCTCAGCAGCAGTCCGCCGACCATGGCGATACCCAGTGGCCTGCGCAACTCGGAACCGAAACCAGTTCCAAGCGCCAGCGGTATCCCAGCCAGCAGCGCGGCCATGGTGGTCATCATAATGGGGCGGAAGCGGAGCAGACAGGCCTCGTAAATTGCATCCGTCGCATTCTTTCCGTGCTTACGCTCGCCTTCCAGGGCGAAGTCGACCATCATAATTCCGTTCTTTTTCACAATACCTATCAGCAGGACGATGCCGATGATCGCCACCACGCTTAAATCCTGGTGAAAGAGAATCAATGCGAGGAAAGCCCCAACGCCCGCTGACGGTAACGTGGACAGAATCGTAATCGGGTGGATAAAACTCTCGTACAAAACACCAAGCACGATATACACCGTGATCAGCGCGGCAAGAATGAGCAAAGGCTCATTGGAAAGCGAATTCGTGAATGATGCCGCGGTGCCTTGAAAACCGGCTTGAAGGCTGGGAGGCATGTGCATATCTTTCTGTACTTTGTTGATCGCCGTAATGGCGCTGCCAAGCGCGGCATTCGGCGCAAGATTGAACGACGTGGTGGTCGCCGGAAATTGACCCTGGTGTGTAATTACGAGCGGCTCCGTCGTGTTCTCAAAGTGCGAGAAAACGCTCAGCGGTACGGCGCTACTCATGGTCGAACTGGGAGCGCCTACAGAGTTTGCTTGCACGCTCGCCGAAAGCGCGTTTGCGGGAGGAGTAAGCGCAGCTGCCGATGGAGTGTACAGCGCCGAATTTGTTAGCGCGTTTGATCCCGCAGCGGACGATCCGGAAGACGCGAAAGAGGAAGAAGCTCCGGGACCGGCTACGCCGGAGGACGTATTATACTTGATGTATAGTTGATTCAGCTTGTTCGGGTCATTCTGAAATTGCGGCTCACTCTCAAGCACGACGTGGTACTGATTCACCTGCGTATACATGGTGTTAATTTGCCTTTGGCCGAAGGCGTCATACAGGGTGTTGTCGATGGTCGACGGCGCAATTCCCAATCGCGAGGCTGTAACCCGGTCAATCGCCAGATATACGGCCAGCCCTCCCAATTGTTGGTCGGTCGCGACGTCTTCTAGTTCCGGCAACTGCTTCAGCCGTTCGACGAAGCGGGTGGTCCAGGTATTCAGCTCGTTGGCATCGGGGTCTTCGAGCGTGTACTGAAATTGCGTGCGGCTCACCCGGTCATCTATGGTAATGTTCTGCACAGGCTCCATAAACAGTTGTATCCCCTGCATCCGGTCCAATCTCGTCTTGAGCCTGCGAATCACATCTGATGCGCTGATTTTGCGCTGGTCGAGCGGTTTCAGATTGATCGACATTCGGCCGCTGTTGACCGTTATATTCGTGCCATCCGCACCAATGAATGACGAAAGGCTTTCAACAGCTGGGTCCTCTAGAACCGCCTTGGCAAGTTCCTGCTGCTTCTCAGCCATGGCCCTTGAGCTAATCGTCGGCGGCGCCTGCGATATGCCCTGGATGACGCCTGTGTCCTGTACCGGGAAAAAACCTTTTGGGATAATGATGTAAAGGGAAATCGTTAGCAGGAGTGTAGCCAATGCGACCAACAGGGTAATCGTCTGGTATCGAAGGACAAACTTCAGTGTCTTCCCGTAGAACGCGATCATCCACTCAAAAAAGCGCTCCGAGGCTCTATAGATGCGCCACTGCTGCTCTTTTGGCTTGCGCCGCAAGATTCTCGCGCTCATCATGGGCGTAAGGGTAAGGGAAACCACTGCCGAAACGACGATAGTGACTGCAAGTGTCACGGCAAACTCGCGAAACAGGCGCCCAACAACATCGCCCATGAATAAGAGCGGAATCAGCACGGCGATGAGTGACACGGTCAACGAGAGAATGGTGAAGCCAATTTGTTCAGCACCCTTGAGCGCTGCTTCCATGGGTGGATCTCCCGCTTCGATGTAACGCGATATGTTCTCGATCATCACAATGGCATCGTCCACAACGAAACCCGTGGAGATAGTCAGCGCCATTAACGATAAGTTATCCAGGCTATATCCGAGGAGGTACATCGCAGCGAAGGTGCCAATGATTGACAGTGGCACAGCCACGCTCGGAATAATGGTGGCAGAGAGGCTACGCAAAAAGAGGAATATGACCAACACGACGAGTGCGACCGTCAGCAGCAATTCGAACTCAACGTCGGAAACCGATGCTTTGATGGAGGTCGTAAGATCGGTAAGAGTGGTCACTTGAATGCCCGTGGGCAGGTTGGCCTCCATCTGCGGCATTAGTCGCTTGATGTTCTTGACCACGCTGATTGTATTGGCTCCGGGCTGGCGTTGCACATTTAGTACCACCGCAGGGGTCTGATTCATCCACGCGGCCTGGTTATTGTTCTCTATGCCATTCACGATGCGTGCTACGTCGGTCAGCATCACCGGCGCACCGTTACGGAATGCAACTACAACGTTCCGATATTCGTCGCTGGTGACCAACTGATCGTTGGAATCGATCTGATAATCCTGGCGCGGCCCATCGAAGTTCCCTTTGGCGGCGTTCACACTGGCCTGTGTCAGCGCAGTGCGCAGGTCTTCCAGGTTGATTCCATAAGATGACAGTGCCATTGGGTTGGCTTGAATGCGCACTGCTGGTTTTTGCCCGCCACTAATGGTTACAAGGCCGACCCCACTGAGCTGCGAAATCTTTGGCGCAATGCGCGTGTCCACAAGATCCTCGAGCTGAGGAAGCGGCATGCTGCTTGAGGTGAAGGCCAGCGTGAGCACGGGAGCATCGGCTGGATTCGTCTTACTATAGATAGGCGGCGAGGGCAGGTTGGATGGCAACAAACTCTGTGATGCGTTTATCGCGGACTGAACTTCTTCCTCGGCCACGTCCATAGCCAGAGTGAGATTGAACTGCAGCACGATGACGGAAGTGCCGCCAGAGCTTGAGGAGGTCATCTGGCTCAAGCCCTGCAGTTCGCCAAATTGGCGTTCCAGTGGCGCCGTTACAGTCGTCGACATGACGGTCGGGCTTGCGCCTGGATAAAACGTGAGTACCTGAATGGTCGGATAATCGACTTCCGGCAATGCAGAAACCGGCAGCTGCGTATAGCCAACAAGACCGACCAAGAGGATTGCAGCCATCACCAAAGAGGTCGCTACTGGTCGCAAGATAAATGGACGTGATGGATTCACGGAGCGCTGCTCCCGTTCATGCCGGTCGTGGTAGGCTTAGTCGAAACGACAACCGCAGCGTTATCCTGCAACTTATCAAAGCTGCTGTTGGCGACAACGTCTCCTGGGTTGATGCCTTCAACCTGCGTGACACCGCCGTCTGTAACTCCCGGCTTTATACTTCGTATATGAGCGATATTGTTTTGAATCACATATACAAACGATGCTTGCCCATTGTGCTGAATGGCTGATGCCGGAATCAGCGTCACTCCATGCAATGTATTCACCAGCAGGCGCGTGTTTATAAATTGGTTCGGGAAGAGTGCATCATTATTGTTACCGAAGAGTGCTCGCCCTTTTACTGTCCCAGTCGTCGTGTCGATTTGGTTGTCGAGCGTTAACAGCTTCCCGCTTGCAATCTTCGTCTGCGCAGTGTGATCAAATGCATCGACGGTGAGCCTAGCCTTCTTGAGTAAGCGAGCTTCAACCTGGCCCAGACTGTCTTCCGGTATCGTGAAAATTACGGTGATGGGCTCCAACTGTGTAATGACTGCGAGAACTACGGTTCCAGCGGACTGCACCACGTTGCCCGGATCCACCAGCCGTAAACCCACTCGGCCGTCAATTGGAGCAGTGATATGGCAGTAGTCGACCTGAATCTGGTCATATTGTACCGTTCCCTGGTCGTTTTTTACCGTGCCCTCGTCCTGCAGTACAAGCTTTTCCTGGTCATCCAGGATTTGCTTTGCAATGGCGTTGCGTGACCATGCGACACGGTAACGTTCAAGATCCATCTGTGCTTGGGCGAGCAGATTCTTGTCTCGTTCCAGTGCCCCTTGCGCTTGTAAAAGAATTGCGCGGTACGGACTCGAATCGATGTCAATCAGTGGATCGCCCTTACGTACTCGCTGACCCTCCTCATAGTGCACGGCAATGACTAGGCCAGTCACTTGACTGGTAATCAAATCGGTATAGACCGGGGTGACTGTGCCGATTGCATTAAGGTAGACTCCGATATCACCCTTTTGAGCAGGTGCACTCGAAATGGTGATCCCTGGAGACTTCGCTTTTGGGGTGCCCTTGTGGTGGTGTAAGACCAGTACGAACGCAAGCGCAAATACCAGTAGCACCAGGCTCCATATGACGACTCGCACAATCTTACGTCGGGGACGTGCCGGAACGGGAGTCGGGAGTTGATGATCAGGGTTGATGGCTGATTGCTCGTTTATCTCGGGTGTCAATTGCAAGCTCCTTTTTCAGTATCGAATCCCTCTCATAGCACTGCTCGTAAGCGACTCCGCAAGGTACAAAATCTCGGACTAGTCAGTCCCGGTCTCTTTAGGGAGCGGAACTTACCTAGCCTGAATTTCTCCGGTGCAGAATTCCCCTAAGTAATTACGGATTTTTCACCGCTGAGCTAAGCGGTCAATTGTATAGCGGCAATCCTTTCAACCACAGGACGGAGACAGAGCGGTTCATGAGTCCTGAGCGAGAATAATCAGCAGATGCCCACGCCGGTGAAATCTGACATCGGTCCCGGTAGAGTTTAGTTCTGATTCATTTGCGTCGCTTACCGCCACGTTTTTGCTCGTAGGTCTAAAGTAGACCCTGTCGTCATCTGAATAAGGCCGTACAGGGCTTATTTGTCCACGGTGTCGGTATCCTATGGGCCTCTAAAGCTTCCATCTATCCACGACGAAAATAAATACTGCATTCCCGTGCCGCCGTTCTGAGACGATAGCACCACTCACGCATTGCTTGAACCTGCCGCCCAACTGAATTTATGAGGCGTCACTGCTTTACTCTTCATCGGGTGATCATCAATTGATTTCCCCGTACACCACGTAGAACAAAGCCCGATAAAGAACAGACTCATAATTGAATGATGTTCATCAGCAAGAAACTTGGCTCTTTCACATCTCAAATGGGTAAGTCGACCTTCTTGCAAGTCTAACTCACCTTTAAGCATGTAGATGGTAATTTTAAAAGTTATTGAATTTACAGCATTTTCATACCATCGATTTTGCAAACTATAATTAAAGTATCTGAAAACACTGCCCTCTTAATTATGAAAAGAAACCAGAAACTTTATTCCCTGAAGAAAAAATTATCATTTAATAAATCATCTGTCAAGTTGCCCAGGAAAAGCGATAGAGAATTGCTAACGTCTTTTTTAACGAGACTAACAGGGGTTTTCGTCGAATTTGCCCCTTATGAACACACGGAGAAACCTCCTGGAGCGGCCCTCCCCTATCGCTCCACCTTGCGGCAACTTTTCTCCGTGAGTAGAGACAGAGCGCATATTGTAAAATATATTCAAACGCGCGTTTAAATATTTTGATACTCATATAAAGGGCACTAACTGAGTCAAACGGAGCGATGTAACACTGGCATTCTTGTAATAAGTGTTTTCCCCGTGGAGGTTCAGATGGTCCCACCACGATGCCGGTATTGTGCCCTTGACAATATCCTTGAAATGGATGGCCAAACGTACTTCACATGCGTGGAACCGATGTCGATGACTAGAATTCTCATGCTAACGGATATTGCGTACTATATCTAGTTACTAATTCTTTCTCTTCTTCTCGCAATGCCCCACCAATTCGGCAGGCAACGGCCAACTGTGTCCTTGAGCGAGCAGACCCTGAGCTTCCTCCGGTCCCCAGGTGCCTGCGGCGTAATTAGGGAAATCACTGGGCGGAGCCGCCGCCCAGACTTCGAGTACTGGCATCAACAACCGCCAAGCGGCCTCCACCTGATCGGCGCGCATGAACAAGGTAGCGTCATTCTTCATGATGTCCCAGAGCAACGTTTCATAAGCATCAGGCGATCTGGCCGGCGAAGGCGTCCTGGTAATTGAACTGCATCTCCACGGAGCGCAGGTGCATCTTTGGCCCGGGGTGTTTTGCCTGAAAGTGCAATACAATGCCTTCATCGGGCTGGATGGACATCACAAGTCGTGACGACTGCCAATCGAGGGTGGCCTCAGACGGAAACGACTGATGCGGCACTCCGCGAAACTGGATCGTAATTTCAGAGGCCTGCCGGGTGAGCCGCTTCCCGGTGCGGAGGTAGAAGGGCACGCCCTGCCAGCGCCAGTTGTCGAGGAACATCTTGAGCGCAACAAAGGTCTCGGTCTGGGAATCAGGGGATACCCCATCTTCTTCGCGGTAACCCGGAACTTTTTTACCTTTGATCCAACCCTGGCCGTATTGACCACGTACGACGCATTGATGGACGGCGTCTCGGTGAATCGGACGCACGGCATGGAGAACGTCCACTTTCTTATTGCGAATCTCATCAGCCTCGAAGGAGACCATCGGTTCCATCGCAACGAGACAGAGCAGTTGCATCAGGTGATTCTGCACCATGTCGCGCAAGGGCTCCGGCGTTGTCGTAATAACCGCCTCGATGCTCTACGCCCACCTCTTCTGCCACGGTGATTGTCACGTAGTCAACGTAACGCCGGTTCCAAATCGGCTCGAACAGGGGATTGGCAAAGCGGAACGCTAGAATGTTCTGAACCGTTTCCTTACCCAAATAATGGTCGATTCGAAAGATTTGGGATTCTTCGAAATTGGCGGCAAGGATGGTATTCAGGGCGCGGGCGGATTCCAGATCATAGCCGATCGGCTTCTCGATCACAATTTGCGCCCATTCCCGGTCACGCGCTAGTCCAGCCTTGCCAAGATATTTTGGAATTTCACCGAACATACTAGGCGGTGTGGCCATGTAAAAGATACGGTGAGCTTTGACACCCCATTCCTTTTCCAGCTTCGTGCATTGTTCGTCCAGGGCCGTATAAGTTTGCAGCTTCTTGAAATCGCCCTGCCGGTAGCTGATATGCCTGGCAAAGTCGCTCCAGTCGCCGGTTTTCACTATTCTTTGGCGTGAAAACTTTTTGACTCCGTCATGGAGGCGCCGACGCAATTTATCGTCGCTCATATCAACGCGATCCACCGCGATAACCGAAAAATCAGCAGGCATACTCCGGTCCTGGGAAAGGTCAAACAATGCCGGCACGAGTTTCCGCCAGGTCAAGTCACCGGCTCCGCCAAAAATGACGAAAACTGTCGGTTCGAGTTGGTCGTTCGTCGGCATGATTTTCATTCTCTCTCCCATTCGGTATGAAATGTGCCCTTGGCATCGATCCGTTCATAGGTGTGGGCTCCGAAATAGTCGCGCTGGGCCTGGATGAGATAGGCTGGCAGCCAGGCGCTGCTATATATGCGTCGAGATAACCTAACGAAACCATCAACCCCGGAGCCGACACCCCTAACTTGGCCGCCTGGCACACCACCTTACGCACGTATTCCTGATGAGCCATGACCCGCTTCGACAGGTTTGGATTGAGCAACAAATTGGGCAGATTATGCCTCGCTGGGGCGCCGTGTAGATATCTTCCGGCCCGGCAACACAGCGCGGATGATGCATCCACATTGTGGGTCCCCACTTTTTCGAAACGCTCGTTACAGGTGGTGGTGCTCTCATCCATGGTCAGAAAGCCTTTGGCCGCGGCGACCATCTCCCCAGCTGTATCTTGTGAACTCATCTCTCATACCACTATAATTTTATCAATTATTAATCGAAATTGCTCCATCCGAGTCTCAGGAATGCAGGCAAAGTATTTTCTTCTATTAAGACTTTTTCTCTCTTTCCAATGCCGCAATTTTCGCAAGACGGCGCCTAAACCGTTCGTCCCCCTTGAAATCGGCATTCAGGAACGTCTGGACCAAATCCCAGGATAGAGCATACCCTGTGACCCGGCCACCCAGACACATAACGTTCATGTCATCGTCCTCTACTCCCTGATGAGCGGAGAAGGAATCCGTGATCAAGGCAGCACGTACGCCCATCACCTTGTTGGCCGCAACGCAAGCTCCTACTCCGCTGCCGCAGATGGCCAGTCCTCGGGTAATCTCACCCCTCGCCAGCGCTCTGGCCAGGGGCACCACAAAATCCGGGTAGTCATCTCCTGGAACCATCTCGTGTGCTCCGAAGTCCGCAATCTCATGACCGGCAGCCTTGAGAGCCGCAGTTAGTTGCACTTTCAACTCAAACCCGCCATGATCAGCAGCTATACCAATGCGCATCATTTTTCCTCCACACTCAACCCTTTCTCTTTAGACCTTTCGTCCGTATTCCACTTCCAGTTCCGGATTTCCGGCATGTCCTGACCATGCTTGTCGATGTACTGCTTGTGCTCGATAAGCTTGTCCTGTACCATCTGTTTCAGGTAGGCCCCCTTAGCTCCCAGCTGCGGTAGCCGATCAACCACGTCTTGCACCAGGTGGAACCGGTCCAGTTCGTTCTGCACCCTTATGTCAAAGGCCGTCGTGATCGTGCCCTCTTCCTTATAACCTCGGACGTGCAAGTTGCGATTGGTCCGGCGGTATGTCAGCCGGTGGACCAGCCAGGGGTATCCATGAAAGCCAAAGATGATGTGTTTGTCTTTCGTGAAGAGAGAGTCGTAATCCTTGTCGCTCAGACCGTGCGGGTGCTCCGTGCTGGGCTGCAACTTCATGAGATCGACGACATTGATCACCCGAATTTTCAGATCGGGCAGTTGTTTGCGAAGGATGGAAACAGCGGCCAGAATCTCCAGCGTGGGTGTGTCTCCGCAACAGGCCATTACCACGTCCGGCTCGGCGCCTCTATCATTGCTGGCCCATTGCCAGATACCAATGCCTTCCGTGCAATGCACGACAGCTGCATCCATTGTCAGCCACTGAGGCAGCGCATGTTTTCCCGCAACCACCACGTTGACGTAATGCCGGCTTCGCAAGCAGTGATCTATGACCGACAACAGGCAGTTGGCATCGGGAGGTAGGTAAACGCGTACAATATCGGCCTTCTTGTTGGCGACGTGGTCGAGGAAGCCGGGATCCTGGTGCGTGAAGCCGTTGTGATCCTGCTGCCAGACGTGAGAGGCGAGCAGATAGTTCAGCGACGCGATCTTTCGGCGCCAGGGCAGTTCCGATGTTACCTTCAGCCACTTAGCGTGCTGGTTGAACATCGAATCAATTATATGAATAAACGCCTCGTAGCAGTTAAACAACCCGTGCCGACCGGTAAGCAGATAACCCTCCAACCAACCCTCGCATTGGTGCTCGCTGAGCATCGAGTCCAGCACACATCCGGCAGGCGCGAGGAATTCATCATTCTTTACTGCTCTGGCGTCCCACTGACGATTGGTTGCCTCAAAGACCGCACCCAGGAGATTCGAAAGAGTCTCATCGGGACCGAAGATACGGAAATTGCGCTGATCCTGATTCAGCTTGGCCACGTCACGCAGGAACTTGCCCAGCACGAACGTGTCCTGGCCGTCAACGGCGCCCGGCGAAGGCACATTCACCGCATGGACGTGGAAGTCCGGCATCCGCAGATCGCGTAACAGAATGCCGCCGTTGGTGTGCAGATTGGCGCCCATCCGCCGGTCGCCTTTAGGCGCCAGTTCGGCCAATTCCGGGAGGAGTCGGCCATCGTCATCGAACAGCTCCTCGGCCTTGTAGCTTTTCATCCAGCTTTCAAGTTGCTTGACATGATCGGGATGCTCGGAATCCACCAGGAGCGGCACCTGGTGCGCTCGGAAGGTGCCCTCGACTTGCAGGCCATCGATGACTTTCGGTCCCGTCCAACCCTTGGGTGACTTGAGGACGATCACTGGCCAGCGCGGCCGAGTGGCGTCGTTTTTGTTCCGTGCATTGCTTTGAAATTGCCGAATGTCCTCGATGGCCTTTTCCAAAGAGCTAGCCATGAGCTGATGCATCTTTTCAGGGTCATCTCCTTCAACAAAGTAGGGTGTCCACCCGCAGCCTCGTAGAAATTGATCCAATTCCTCATGCTCGATGCGGGCCAGGACGGTCGGGTTGCTGATCTTGTAGCCATTGAGGTGCAGGATCGGCAGCACGGCTCCGTCGGTAATTGGGTTGAGAAACTTGTTAGAGTGCCATGCGGTCGCCAAGGGGCCCGTTTCCGCCTCGCCGTCTCCGATGACGCATGCAACGATCAGATCGGGATTGTCGAACGCGGCCCCGAAGGCATGGCTGAGCGAATAGCCCAACTCGCCACCTTCGTGAATCGACCCCGGCGTCGAGGGCGCAACATGGCTGGAAATTCCTCCTGGAAACGAGAACTGCATGAACAGCTTTTTCAGCCCGGCTTCGTCCCGGCTAATGTTCGGATAAATCTCACTGTAGGTGCCTTCTAGGTAAGTATTGGCCACCAGAGCCGGGCCGCCGTGACCAGGACCAGCGATGTAGAACATATCCAATTCATACTTCTTGATGATCCGGTTCAAATGCACATAGATAAAGTTCTGGCCCGGCGTCGTACCCCAGTGTCCAACCACCAGCGGTTTCACGTGAGACAGTTTCAGCGGCTGTTTCAGCAGCGGATTGTCGTAAAGATAAATCTGGCCAACCGACAGATAGTTCGCGGCCCGCCAGTAGGCGTCCATCTTGTGGAGCAGCTCCGGGGAAAGAGTTTTTTTCTCCATGGTTTAATTCTCCTTTTTTAACGTGCCATACTTGTTTCCTTCGGCGATGAACGACTTTCGGCCTGAGCGGCGCACAGGCATGCGCCGAAGATGAAAATACACCCAGAAAGGTAAATCCATAGCAGCAATGCCATGATTCCACCAAACGCCCCATAGACCGCGTTTAACGTGGCGAAGTTCTTAAGGTAGATCACGAATAGACTTTCGGCCGCTAGCAAGAGTGCCGTGGCGCACAGGGCGGCGCCCCAGACTTCGGCAAACCTGGCAGGCAAGCGCGGAGCCAGCTTGTAAAACAGGCTCAGACTGAGAAACACCACCAGCAAAGGGATGACAAAACTCACCAGGGCATAGACCCAGGAGCGGAAATCATGCACTGGAAAGAGCCAATACTTCGCCATTTTCGCCAGCACCGTCGCCGCTGTGCCCAGGAGGAATGCACCCATCGTGATACCGAGCAGCGCAAGGCTTTTCAGCGGCAGCCGCCACCAAGTGTACACCGCGGCGCCCCAGGCGCGGTTGGTCGCGTGGATGAGGGTGGTGAAACATTGAAGGGCGGCCCAGATCAGGATGAAAAATGCGACCGCGCTCGCCTGCTGACGCGCTTTGATAACACCGCCGATGGCGTCAAAAATGTGAAGTTGCATCTCACCACTAATCGGAACGTAGCTTTTCATGAAGGCTATGACCACTTTCCCGGACTTTTCCCGGTCAATAAAGAACGAGACAACCGTGACGAGCAGGATCATCAAAGGAAACAACGAGAAGAATGCATGGAAGGCGAATGCTCCCGCCCACTGTGCTCCGTCAACCTGCAAAAACTTTTTTATGGCAAGAAAAAGTATCGCCCATCCCCTGCGAATTTTTTGGTCAAGTTGGCTTGGCATATTCATATGGCTCAGTCTTTCTTTGCCGCACGTCCTGCGTTTCACTGTCAAGCAAGTCACGCATATAAGAAAGCCCTTTCTCGCGTTTGCTTCAAGGCGAATGCTCCTTGGCAGCCGGTTCAGCGACCCAGTATCCTTGGCCATTATAATGTCGATGAGTGCGGTCTCATAATCCCGAATTAGCAGAGACTCCTCTGACCTCGACAGGAAACTTGCCCTCCTGCCACCATCTCCACGCAGTACGATAGCTGATTCCTTGTTGCTTCGCCTATACGCTTAATTAATATGAATATAATGTCATAAATGTCCATAATAGTTGACGATTAAGGCACAGTAAGCCATCCTTTAGTGTTTTGACTTTTTTTAAAATAGGATGCTCCTTTCGTTCTTTGAGTTTCGTGTTTGTTAGCTGTCGCCGCCCGACTAACAACGTGTTCGGGAAATCGGCTTCACCGCTATATGCACGGGTATCAACACTCCTATTGCGCAGGCGAGGCGGCTTCGCTCTGAGGGGACCGCGCACCGAAAACGGATCCGGCTGAAAGATTTATTTCATCGCATGGTCCGAATTACTTTTTTCACCGGCCATGCCAAGGCTGAGGACGCGGCAAACCGTCTCGGCTATCATGCGTTCTTCGTCCGTGTGAATTACGCGAACAACGACTCGACCGGTATTCGCGGAAATCACGCCATCATTCTCCATGTTTCGCTTTTTTTCTAGTTCAATCCCCAGAAATCCCAGCCCATCGCAAATCCGGGCACGGATCGTGGACGCATTCTCTCCTATGCCACCAGCGAACACCAACGTGTCCAGTCCTCCCAACACCGCCGCAAATGCACCGATCCATTTCTTGATCTGGTAACAAAACAGCGCGACCGCTTCAGCCGCCCGTACATCCTGCATTTCGCGCTCCAGCAAGTCGCTCATGTCGGGACTGGTTTCGGATATTCCGAGCAGCCCGGACTTGAAATTTACCATCTCATTGAATTGCTTCGCGCTCATTTTTTCGGTGCGTGCCAGATACCAAACCAGTCCGGGATCGAGATCACCGGAGCGGGTGCTCATCGGCACTCCGGCTGACGGGGTGAAACTCATGCTTGTGTCAACCGGTTTGCCGTTACGCACCGCCGCCAGGCTCGCACCATTGCCGAGGTGAGCGAGGATGACTCGGCTTTGTGTCGTGGCCGATCCGTCCAGGCGGGCCAGTTCGTCCATGAGGAACGAGTATGATAAGCCGTGAAAGCCGTACCGCCGCACTCCCTGCGCTTCGTAGCGGCGCGGAATCGGCAACAATCGGGCCAAGCGCGGCAGGTCATGGTGAAAAGCGGTGTCGAAACACGCCACTTGGGGCAGGTCAGGAAATCGGCGATGAAACGCCTCGGTCAACAGGATCTCCTCCGGCAGATGCTCGGGATCAAACGGACTGAGCCGGTGCAGCTCCTCAACCATTTCCGCAGTGATGCGCTCCGGCTTGCTATACTTCGGTCCGCCATGCACCACACGATGCCCGACCGCGGTCAATGCGTCACGCCCGCTGCGTTTCTCGATCCAGTCCATCAAAGCGCCCACCGCCACGGTGTGATCCGGCGCCGACACTAAACGCGAAAAATTGTCCGCCTGGTTCAAACCTTTCACCCGCAAGGTGGCCTCCGGCAGTCCAATCCGCTCAATCCCGCCCTCCAGAATCCGTTGGAGCGAGTCACCGGCCTCGAACAGTGCGAACTTGATGCTCGACGAACCGCCATTGACCGTCAGAATGCACGGGTTAGCTGGTTTCATGGATAACTCCTTCGTTATTCTGCAATCCGAACGAAGTCAGTTCCGCGCACGTTGACCGGTAATCCGTGTGAAGAATGCTTCGAATCCCCAAACCTTCCCCGATCTGGACGAACATCGAAGTGTTTCCGATATAGACTATTTGCCCGGCTGGCGTCTGGGCTATGTCCAGCGCAAGCTGAAAGATATCCTCGTCGGGCTTCCGCAAGTGGACAAGGGGGGAGATAATGAAAAAATCCACGAATGCATCATGCTTGGACTTTCGAATCCGGTACATATTAAGCTCCCTTTGCTTCGTTTCTGACCACGACAAGCTTCAGCTATAACGTCTTAATCCGGCGGACCAACTCGACCATCTCGTGGTATGTTTTCGATTGGGTGAACATGAAGCGCCGAAGCTGAGCCTGCTGAACGGTTGCTTTTGGTGAAAACCACCAGACTTAATTATATTTCCAGCGTGATCTTTCCCTCCTCGTAAGCTTCGAAGGTCAGTTGATGCTGAGCCTCCATTTCGGCCAACACCATCTTGAAGTTTTTCGCCGCCCGTTTGCAGGCATGATGGTCCCGTCCGTCGGTGCCGCCGCGGGATAATTGACTTTCCCCTCGCTCTTGGAGATTGAAATCTCGATATCCTGGCGGCCAAGCAGACCCTGCTCAACCAACTGATCGGGACTCACCAGGAGTGGATTACCCTCAAAGGCAAACAGTGACTGGTAAGGCGAATCTTCTTCTCCTGTTGGTCCGATGGGAATCATTTGCCAGCAACGCTGTCCACTCTTGACCATGATTTCCGCAAAAACAGTTGCCGCAGGCCCCAGATCGCCACCGGGATAGGGGTTGGAAAGGGAGGTTGGATGGAGCAGTATCCCTGATGCTGGTTGATTCATTCGGACCCGCCTTCCAAGACATATTCCTGCTTCCGGGCTAGAATTATCACGCTGGAGCGGGCTTCTACGTGATAGGTCGTTGAATTTTCCAAGAGCGTTTCTTCCCCTGTGGTAGACAAGTCTTGCGGTGCCAAGCGCGACGTGTCTACCGCGAGCCACCAGCGATACCCTGGCGGCTGCGGCGGCAAACCAAAGTCGGTATCTTCCATACCAGCGTTGAACATCAGGAAAAGTGCGAGATGCTCATCCTCATGGATGAGACAAGCAAATTGTTTTTCTTTCGGGTCGTTCCAGTTGGGCAATCCTCCTTGCGGGCCAAACCAATGGATCTCGGTGTCCGTGTAGAATTGCTCCTTACACAGAATCGGATGGGCATGACGAAAAGCAATCATGCCGCGAGTAAAGCGGAAAATCTCCCGGTGCTGTTCCAGACGTTTCCAGTCATACCAGCTCGTTTCGTTGTCCTGGCAGTAGGCATTATTGTTGCCGCCTTGTGTTCGGCAAAATTCGTCTCCGCCGAGCAGCATCGGCACCCCGCGGGAGATTAACAGAGTCAGCAGGAAGTTCTTGATCTGGCGCCTCCTGATAGACTCGATCCCGGCATCCGTTGTCTCGCCTTCAGCGCCGTAGTTCTCGCTGAAGTTGTAGTTTGTGCCGTCATGGTTGTTTTCCCCGTTTGTTTCATTGTGCTTGTAATGATAACTCACCAGGTCGTTCAGTGTGAAGCCGTCGTGGCAGGTGACGAAATTAATGCTGCTCTCGGGTCCTTTGCCCGACTTGGCGTAGATGTCAGCACTGCCACAGATGCGGCTGGCAAACAAACTGAGCATCCCATCATCGCCGCGCCAGAACCGTCGTACATCATCACGGTACCGACCATTCCATTCCGCCCAGCGGCATTCGGAGAAGCTCCCGACCTCATACGCTCCGGCGGCATCCCATGCCTCAGCGATGATTTTCACGTCTCTCAAGATCGGGTCCTCGGCGATCCGGACGAGAAGAGGAGCATCAGCTAGCAACTTGCCGGTGCCGTCTCGGCCGAGAACCGACGCCAGGTCAAACCGGAATCCATCCACATGCATCTCTACCAACCAATAACGGAGCGCGGTCAAGATGTGCTCTCGCACCACGGGATGGTTAGCATTAATAGTGTTGCCGGTGCCCGTGTAGTCCCTGTAAGAACGTTTATCGTCCGCCAACATGTAAAAGATGCTGTTATCAATCCCGCGGAAACAGAGTGTAGGCCCCTGTTCGTTTCCCTCGGCTGTGTGATTGAAGACCACGTCCAGAATCACCTCGATGCCCGCCTCATGGAAGGCTCGGACCATTTCCTTGAATTCCAGCTTCTGCTGACCCACGCCTCCCGAACTGCTATAGGAAGCTTTGGTCGCAAAGAAGGCCACGGGATCGTAACCCCAGTAATTCCCGAGTGGCTGGCCTGTTTGTGGATTAATTCCCGGCACCTGGTGTTCATTGAATTCCTGCACTGGCATCAGTTCCACGGCCGTTACCCCCAGTTCTTTGAAATAGGAGATCTTTTCCATGAGACCCCGGTATGTGCCGGGATGCTTCACACAGGAGTTGGGATGAATGGTGAAACCACGAACATGCGTTTCATAGATGATCGTCTTCGACCAGGGATGCTTGGGAGGACGATCCTCATGCCAGTGAAAATGCTCCTGCGTGAACACGCATTTCGGCATGGCGCCGGCATTATCTATCATAGAACGCACCGAATCTCCGTCGGGCGCTGACGGATCGTATCCCCGTGCCGGGCCAAAATCCCAATCAGGCAATGGCGAGATCGCTGTCGCAAATGGGTCCAGGAGTAGCTTGTTAAAATTGAAACGATGCCCATCCTTGGGTTGATACGGGCCGTCCACTCGATAGGCATACAGCTGGCCAGGCCGAATCCCCTTGACCCAGACGTGCCACACATCACCAGTGCGGTTGCACGTGGGGTCCAGATCAATCATCCTTGCGTTCGTGGCATCTTCGAGATTATTAAACAAGTCCAGCCGAACGCGACTGGCGTGTCGGCTGAAGAACGCAAAGTTTACTCCTTCGCCATGTGCATAGGTTCCCAGAGGCAATGGCACACCAACTCGAACATCGGTCCGCTCCGATACCTGAGTCACATAATCATGCAGAGTGCGTTCAGACGTGGTCAGCTCTGTGTTCGAGACCGCCTTTTCTGCGGCTTGGCATGATACGGACGACCTCGGACTTTTTGTGCGTTTCATTCTTTTCGGTTTTGTTGCCTTCTGCATTGTGTCCTTTTTCTTCATTCTTTTACCGTGAGAAATCTAATCACCGCTGCCACAGGATATGAGCGTCTTCCAGTGGGATCGCAACGCCGTCGTGGTGCGGTATGAGTCGCGCCGTATAGTCCGATGGTGGACGGGCCGCAGACACAGACACGCTGTAAATGTACCCATCCGACGCACCCGACAGTTGTCGGACAAGTTTCATCTCCTGCCGCACTGGCCCGCCGCCGTTCACGCCGTCGGCATAAAGCTCTACACGCACCGTCTTCGGGTCGAGATCATTAAGATATATCTGGACCTCGAATACATGCTGATTCCCGTTGGTCTCGATTTTCACTGCGCCGAAGTGGAGTATAGCCCACTTTTGCTCTATTGTATGCCGCCAGTCAACCATCTGTCTGCCCTCGGCCCCATTATTTTCGGCTCGTTTGCGATAGTTTATAGCAGCAGGGAGGTAGTGTTGCTCGGTATATTCGCGCACAGCACGGTTGGCGGAGAAGCGCGGCGTCAATCGTGCCATGCTTTCCCGCATCCGCGCTACCCAGGCGGTGGGGATGCCCTTTTTGTCTCGGGTATAAAACTCAGGGATCACCTCCCGCTCGAGCCGCTCGTAAAGAGAGTCGGCTTCTACAGCATCCCAGGCGGAATCGTCGCCATGTTCCTTACCATCCCCCAACGCCCACCCTACTTCAGGGGTGTAGGCTTCCGCCCACCAACCATCCAATTCCGAAAGATTAATGCCGCCATTCACCAACACTTTCATACCACTCGTTCCGCAGGCCTCCCAGGGCCGGCGCGGTGTGTTGATCCAGACATCTACCCCCTGCACCAGGTGCTCGGTCAAAAGCATGTCGTAGTCACTGAGGAAGATCACATGGGGGCGCGCCTCGGGCCGTCGGATAAAATGGATCCATTCCTGAATCAGGATCTGCCCAGCCTGGTCTGCTGGATGGGCCTTGCCGGCGAGGATGAGTTGCACCGGGCGTCCTGGGTTGGTTAACAGACGAAGCAGCCGCTCCGGATCACGCAGCAGCAGGTTCGGTCTTTTGTAGGTGGCGAAGCGGCGCGCAAAGCCCAGTGTCAATGCGTTGGGATCAAATAGATGTTTCGCCTTGTCAACCGCCTCGGGTGGCGCGCCGGAGGCGGCCAGCTTCCGGGACAATCGTTCGCGTGCGTATTCAACAAGAGACTTGCTGACAGCGGTACGAAATTGCCAGAGCCTGGCATCGGATATGCGACGAACGTCATGCTCCAGGGTTTCCGTTGCCCCATGCCAGCGGTCTTTTCCACAGGCTTCCGTCCAAAGATCGTCGGCCGGGGCCGAGTCCCAAGTCGGCATGTGGACTCCGTTCGTTACATGTCCGACCGGGATTTCTTCCTGCGGCCAGTGCGGAAAGAGAGGCTCGAAGAGGTGACGGCTCACCTTCCCGTGCAAGCGACTCACGCCGTTGACATCGCCACTCCCGCGGATTGCCAGAAACGCCATGTTGAAACTTTCCGACGAGTCATCTTGGTCCCGGCGGCCCAATGCCAGCAAATCTTGGAGTGTTATACCGAGTTCCTGCTCGGCATAACCACCGAGGTATTGCTCGATGAGGGATGGAGAAAAACGGTCGAATCCGGCAGCAACTGCCGTGTGCGTGGTGAATAAGTTACCCGCTCGCGTGACAGCCAGTGCAACTTCGAACGGCTGCCCTGTCTCTTGCATGAAAGTGCGGGCACGTTCCAACACGGCGAAGGCCGCATGTCCTTCATTCAGGTGACAGACTTCCGGTTGGAGACCGAGCGCGCGGAGCAACCGCCACCCGCCTATCCCAAGCATAATCTCTTGTTGAAGCCGCAAATCCGGCCCGCCTCCGTAAAGCTCGCTGGTAATGCCTCGGTGAGCCGGGAGGTTAGCGAGGTCATTGCTGTCAAGCAGGTAAAGGCGCACCCGGCCGACCTGGACCTGCCAGGCGCGCAGCCAGACGGGATAGCCGGGCAAGTCGAACTTCAGCCGTAACCACTCTCCGTTCGCCTGACGCAACGGTGTAATGGGCAATTGGCCGGGATCGTTGTAGGGGAACAAAGCTTGCTGCGCTCCGTCCTTGTCGAGCACCTGCCGAAAATAGCCTTGCTGGTAGAGCAGCCCCACGCCGACCACCGGCACGCCAAGATCACTGGCCGATTTAAGCTGATCGCCGGCCACATTGCCTAGTCCGCCGGAGTAGATGGGCAGCGCTTCACTCACCATGAATTCCATGCTGAAATACGCGACACGGGTAAGGGGAGACTTCGAATGCTCTTGCTGAAACCACGCGGGGGTTTTTGCCGCCTGACGCCTGGCTTGCACGAGGTCATCGATTCTTTTGCGGAAAACAGGGTCGGCTGACACGCGCTGGAGTTGGTCCTGGGAAACCGTCTGCAGGACAGCCCATGGATTGTGCGTAAGATCCCACAAGTCGGGATCAAATTGCCGCCATACTTCATCGGTAACATGATTCCACGACCAACGCATATCCAGGGCAAGCTCCGCCAGAGAATCGAATCCTTCGGCGTCCGTGGGTAAAAGACTGTAGATCGGCTTGCTGACAGGTGTTTGTTTGCTCATGGTATTTCCTCCAAAGCTCCTCCGCTTGCGCCTCGCATTCTTGTCCCTTTTTGCGAGTTCATGATTTCCCCTCCGAATTTATTTTGCTGGCAAGCCCTGACCGCTGTGTCGACACAGCCAAAGCATCTGTGACGATCGTCTGCGCTTCCTCCAAGATGTGGCGCAGATGGTCCTCTCCCCTGAAGCTCTCCGCATAAATCTTGTAGATATTCTCAGTTCCTGACGGACGAGCCGCGAACCATCCACTTTCCGATATTACTTTCAATCCGCCGATCGGAGCGCCGTTGCCCGGCGCGCGAGTGAGGACAGTCTTGATTTTTTCACCCGCCAGCTCGGTGAGCTTAACCTGCTGGGATGAGAGTTTCGCCAATAGATCTTTTTGATCCGGAGTGGCTGGCGCCTCAATGCGGTCATAGACAGGCTCACCGAACTCACGCGTGAGTTCATGGTAGATTTCGCCCGGATCGCGGCCCATCCGGGCCGTGATCTCCGCCGCGAGCAAAGCCGGGACAATTCCATCTTTGTCCGTCGTCCAGACACTGCCGTCCAGACGGACAAAAGACGCACCTGCGCTCTCTTCGCCACAGAAGCCTAACGAGCCGTCGAGCAAGCCATCAACGAACCACTTGAAACCAACCGGCACCTCGTGGAGCTTCCGCCCCAGTTTGGCTGCTATCCGATCAATCATCTGGCTGCTCACCAACGTCTTACCGACCGCCGCATCCTTGCGCCACTTCGGCCGGTGCTGGAAGAGATAGAAGATAGCGACGGAAAGGTAATGGTTGGGCGGCAGCAATCCCGCACTTCGGGTGACGATTCCGTGCCGGTCATGGTCGGTGTCGCAAGCCCAGGCTATTTCGAAGCGATCCTTGATTTCAATCAACCTCTGCATCGCATAGGGCGAGGATGGGTCCATGCGGATCTGACCGTCCCAATCTACCGTCATGAAACGAAAGGTCGGATCGACTACCTCGTTCACGACGGTAAGGTTCAACCCGTAGCGCTCGGCAATCGGCTCCCAGTAGTGAACGCCGGCACCACCGAGTGGGTCGACACCCATACTGATTTTCATGGCGCGGATGGCATCCATATCGATCACATTGGCGAGATCAGTAATGTAAGCATTGAGATAGTCGTGCCGGTGCGTCGTGGGGGCGCGAAGAGCCTTCTCGAAAGGAATCCTTTTCAGACTGCTAAGACCGTTTTCTAGAAACTCGTTTGCCTTCGCCTCGATCCAACTGGTAACGGCGGCTTCCGCCGGCCCGCCGTTTGGTGGATTATATTTGAATCCGCCATTATGCGGCGGATTGTGTGACGGCGTGATGACGATGCCGTCTGCGAGTCCGGTCTTGCGACCGCGATTGTATGTCAGAATCGCGTGGGAAATGACAGGAGTTGGGGTGTATTCATCGCCCTGTGCGATCATGACTTCCACCCCGTTTGCCGCCAGCACTTCAACCGCGCTGGCAAGAGCCGGCACAGAAAGGGCATGCGTGTCCATACCGAGAAACAGTGGGCCCTCGATCTTTTTTTGCTCCCGGTACAGGCAAATGGCCTGAGTGATGGCGAGAATATGCCATTCATTGAAAGCTTTTTCGGATGCAGAACCACGATGTCCTGAAGTCCCGAAGGAAACCCGTTGCTCCGCCACTGAAGGATCTGGCACCTCGGTATAATAGGCCGTGATCAGTTTGGGCACGTTGACGAGCATCGATGGCTCGGCCGGCATTCCTGCAAAAGGGCTTATTGTCATGGCTTTCTCTCCTCAAATGTCGCGGCGATGTTGTCGCGATCAATAGTTTTCAAGCCCACTTATTCCCCCGAGCTATGCCCATAGGCACGACCGATCAACAAAACGAAGCGCTCACGATTCGCCCGGTTAAACTCCTCCGGATCGTAGCAAAGAAAATGCAGCGACCTCTACCGGATCTGCACCCATCGGTGTACCAAGATGACCGAAGTGCGCCCTCTGAATGGCATAAATGAAAAGGGCGCGAATTGTATTAATGCAACGCTGGTCAAGTTGAACGTAGTTGATCATAGCTTCACTCTCCTGGAGAAGGTTGCCCGACTAATAATCGTTTCCTCGATGGCCGGAAGTCCTCCAGGGGTATCAGGAATATTGATGATGAGGTTAGGTCGCTTCGCTCGCGCATATAGCTCGGTAGCCTCTTTGATACTTCTGGCAGAAATGTATGCAAGAAGCGGTGACATCTCTAATGACACCCAGCCGTCATCCCTGTCCGTTCCATCGCAGAACGACTTCTCTTCTTGTCCCTTTTGACGGATAGCATCGTTGTAGAACTCGGTATTTTTAATAGCGTGACCAAAGATCGTGGGGTTTGAGGTAAGTCCCGTCACCGAAAGTTCGGCGATATAATGGCGAAGAGTCCCCTTTGTCAGAAGCCCACGGGTAATGTTGTCGAGCCAAGGGCTCCGACCGAGATCATGCAGTCGTTGTGTCGCTTTCGTAGTTCCTCCTGCCTATCGCGTGTGGTCGGCTTTGAAGTTTCCAAGCAGCACAGGTAAGCTGTAGTTGAGCAGATCGCCGATTCGCTCAATCGTGAGGTCAGCTGACGGATAGTTGACGATGGCCTTGGGGTCGAGCGCATAATGTCCCTGGCGCGGCCATACGGTAGTCAGCCGGTCCCCCCAGATCCTTTTCATCTCCGCCAGAATGCGCAGTTTGTCGTCAACCATGACATAATGCCGAGCCGGATAACTCCTCTCGACATCATCCAACATCTGTTCTTTGTGAATGTAGATCAGCACCCGACCCTCGACAGCTTCACATAACCCCGATCGTTGAACTTTCCGCGGCTGAAATACTACATCACCGTCAGAAAGAATCACCGTTGGTCCCCATGCTTGAACGTGTTTAAGGACGTCCAGTGATTGCGGATACAACCTATCGGCAAACAGATAATCTACGAGGAATGATGACATTAGCAGGAGCCTATGATCGCACTGCTTTTCAAGCCGGTAACGCTGCAAAGCGCCCAAGTAATCCGTATAGCCGAGTTCGGTTCGCAGCTCTTCCAAAATGGTAAAATACCGGATTTTGCTTTCAGCCCCGAACTCGCTTTCGAGGTGGAACCGAAGGTCCATTTCCACCCGGTCGTTATCAAGCAACGTGTTGTCGACGTCGAACAGGAACACAATTTCATTAGAGGGTTTCACGGCATTTCTCCGAATTATACTGCTGTTACACAATGACTTCTCGCCCTCTCATTCAGCCGGGATGCTCCTGTTTTATAGACGTTGTTGTTTGCTCATCACTATATTAAGATGATAATCCACTTATTGACGCGATTTTCCCCGGAACAACTTTTCCAATTACCTGTGCCCAGCTCAACGCAAATGCATTGCATCTTCCTCATACAATCGCCTTAGAGTTGCATTTTCCCTGATTGAAACGCTGCCTCGCTACTCAACTTTTTTCAACTAAAACGGGGTACAAGCAGAAAGACAACTTAAAATGGTTTCTTTAATCAGATTAGCATAACAATTCCCAAAGTCAATGTCCCCATCACCCATCGCTATTGGGGAGGCTCATTTAGCTGCTCAACGCTGTATACAAAAGCACTACGAGCAGGGCTACTGAAAAAGTGCGGGCTATGTCAATTAATAAATAGATTAGACCCTAACCATGACAAATGTTTTGCACACTTTGTTTGCTAGCTGGCCTGCATTTTATTTTTTATCTGATAGTTAATTTCACGTTTTATATTTGGCTCATCTTTTACGGTATTTTTGGATCGTTTTATAATATCAGTTAGTAATAAGACACAGTTTCAGTCTTGGTACCATGAATCGATCTTTGACAGCTCGCCTTATCACTATGATCCAATAAGTCTGATCGTCGGTGACGCTGCTACGCCTGTGGCTCTCCATGCTGGAAGTGTCTATATTGTCAAGGCCTGCTTTTGATAAATCAAGTTCTTTATTGATTCTCTCCCCTTCGATCTTCTGGAATCTGAGTTATTGATCGGCCTTGATTACAGGATGTAATTAATACCACCTCAGCAAGATGATAGATAAACACCCGACAAACAGCGTGGCTGAGCTTCTTCGATGTGAGTGATGTCGACGCAGCGAAAAGGGTTGCTTTGCAGAATGGTGCGAAGGTGCTCTTCGCGGACCCCCAAGGAGCCGTTTTTGCGGTCCTCGCTTCCAGCAGCGATGATCCGCCCGATGTTCTGGCTGCACCGAGATAATGGAATTGGAGCTCGTTAATCAAGAGCAATCCGGACACCGATGCTGCTTTCTACCAGAAGCTATTCGATTACCAAGTATTCGAGTTGCCCGCTTCCGAAGGCGCCCCATAGAGTAAAACATTTGCACTAGAATGACAAATTTGTTGATCAGCAGCATGGGCATTAAAACTAGCTAATACTGATGTCAATGCTAAACTCAAAAAAACGAAATGTTAATTATTTTCTATGCGGTGACCCCTGTAGCAGGCTACATGGAATTGTAAGGTAAACTTACATCCCACGCTCCTAAATCTTCTTAAACACCACCATCCCCAGCGGCGGCAGGGTGAGTGAGAGAGACTGATAGCGTCCGTGCATGGGCACTGGGACAGCTTCGACGCCTCCGAAATTTCCACGGTCGCTCCCGCCATACTCCCGTGCGTCGCTGTTCAACAGTTCCCGCCAAAACCCGCCCAGGGGGACGCCGACGTGGTAGTCGTGTCGTGTCACCGGCGTAAAATTGCAGACGACCAGGATCGCATAGCCGGGGTTCCTGCCTTTTCTCAGAAAGCAAACAACGCTGTTGTCGGCATCGGTAAAATCAACCCACTCGAATCCGGCGGGATCGAAGTCGAGTTCGAAGAGTGCCGATTCGCGCCGGTAGAGGATGTTCAGATGCTGCACCCACCTCCGCAGTCCCTGGTGGGGCGCGAAATCGAGGAGATGCCAGTCCACGCTCCAATCGTGGTTCCATTCACGCCGCTGGCCGATCTCCCCACCCATGAAGAAAAGCTTCTTCCCCGGATGGGTGTAGAGGTAGCCCAAGAGCAGCCGCATGTTCGCGAACTTCTGCCAGTCGTCCCCCGGCATTTTGCCCATGAGGGACCCTTTTCCATGAACTACCTCGTCGTGGGACAGGGCGAGCATGAAGTTCTCGGTGAAGGCGTACCAGAGGCTGAACGTCAGCTGGCCCTGGTGGTACTTGCGGTTAATGGGTTCCCGTGAGAAATAGAAGAGCATGTCGTGCATCCACCCCATGTTCCACTTCATCCCGAATCCCAGACCGCCTGCGTAGACCGGCCGGGAGACCATGGGCCAGGCTGTGGACTCCTCTGCAATGGTCTGCACGTCGGGGAAGACGCGGTATACCTCCTCATTCAACTTGCGCAGGAACGTGATGGCATCCAGGTTCTCCTTGCCGCCGTACTCGTTGGGGATCCACTCACCCTGTTTTCTACCGTAGTCGAGGTAGAGCATGGAAGCCACGGCATCGATCCTGAGGCCATCGGCATGATAGCGGTCCAGCCAGAAGAGCGCGCTGCTCAAGAGAAAGGACCGCACCTCGCGCCTTCCGTAGTTGAAGATATAGGTGTTCCAGTCGGGGTGTAAGCCCTTGCGCGGGTCCGCATGTTCGTACAGGTGGGTCCCGTCGAAATAACCGAGACCGTGTTCGTCGCTCGGGAAATTGGACGGCACCCAGTCGAGGATCACGCCGATGCCTTCCTGGTGTAGGCGGTCGATCAAATGCATGAAGTCCTGTGGCATGCCGTAGCGGCTCGTGGGCGCGAAGTATCCCGTTACCTGGTATCCCCAGGACCCGAAGAAGGGGTGTTCCATCACGGGCATGAACTCAACGTGGGTGAAGCCCGTGTCCTTGAGATAGGACGGGAGCCACTCTGCCATTTCGCGGTAATTGAGCGACCGGTTCCCGTCCTCGGGCACCCGTCGCCAGGAGCCGAGGTGCATTTCGTATACGGCAATGGGCGCGTCCGGTGCATTTCTGGACTTTCTGGTCTGCATCCAGTCCTGGTCGTTCCACTCTTGCCTAAGGTCCCAGACCACAGACGCGGTCCCCGTCTTGTGCGACAGTTCCCAGGAAAAGGCATAGGGATCCCCCTTGTCCACGCGGTAGCCACCGAGCCGGGAAACAATGTGATACTTGTACAGGCTGCTGTTCCCGAGGCCCGGCACGAACCCTTCCCATATCCCCGATTCGTCCCTCCGCGGTGCAAGCAGATGGGAGGCATTGTTCCAGCCGTTGAAGTCACCCATAACCGAAACCATCTCGGCATTCGGCGCCCATACCGCGAAGAGCACGCCCGCCTTGCCTTCGACGGTCATGAGATGAGACCCAAGACTTTCATATAACCGAGAGTGGCTACCTTCCTTAAAGAGGTAAATGTCGCGGTCCGCCAGCAAGGTCGGCCCGTGGATCACGGGGCCTTGAGGCTTCGTTGCGGCTGTTTGATCTTGCGGTGACAGATTTTTTTTCTCTTTTGCAGACATGGATGTTCCCTCGCTTCTGCTTGCAAACAGGAATGCATGAACACTTTAACATCCACCGCGGAGAGCACCGAGTTCACCGAAAAGTTTCGTTGTGATAGTTGCTCAGCTTTTGAGTTTGCTTCTCAAACGTCGATTCTGCCCGGTCCGTTATTCTGAGCGTAGCGATGCATCTCTTTTTTTGCCATTGCCGGACTCTTCACGTTGCGCAGGGTGACAGCTAGGGATGCCTGCAGCAGCTTTTTTGTCATCCCGTATGACCAAACAACTCATGCGGCCCTCTGGCAGCAATATTTAAGCAGACCTCCGAACCTTTTTCGACATTGAATAAGATGATCGCGCTTTTGCTTCGATCGTGGAGAAGGAAAAGGCAACACATAACCTCTTCCTTGGTGGTCACGCTCTTGATGGTAATGTTGCTCTTGGAAGACCGCATGGATAAAAGGAGAAAAGTCGAAGGAGCGCCGCTGCCCTGGCGTGGCACCAACGTTCAAATTGAAAACCCTGCTGTTACAGAATGGTATCTGGGTTTGAAGCGATAACGAGGTGTTAGGGTCAGCCATTTTATTATGTAAGGATTTTTTGAGTGGATATGTGCGGTGGTTATTTGCCGGTTTTTTCATAGGTGAGTCTACCGCTTTCCTATTGAGTTGGAAGCCCCTGCAAGTGGTTGTGGATTCATCAGACCTTTGTATCCTAGCCACCCGAGACGACTTAACTTTTCTTACCACCATCAAGTGATTCTTCACGGATTGTACCGCCTTGATTTCCCTAATCGTTATTACAATCCGTTCCTCGACAGCGCTACTATTCACAAAACCCTGCAGAAACATCCCCATGTGTTCTCGTCGCGCGTAGTCGCGACCTCGGTGTTAAGGGCGTTGGTCAAACGATGGAGAAGCAGTGCCATCTCCACTGGGCGGTAATGGAAGCGTCATCTTCATAGTTGGATAAACTTTTTGTCATCCTACTTTCTATCCTCTTTTTCCTCCCCTTTTTCAGGTTTTCCCTCTTGAGGTTTAGATTTTTTTGGTGTCACCTTTTGTTGTTGCTGTGAGTGCTGTGGTTGGATCTTTCCGGATTTCGGTCGCGATTGTTGTGGTTTCGCTACCCCTCTAACTTCCGGTTTTGCCTTAGCTTTTGCTCTAACTGTTTGAGACGGCGGTTGTGATCGCGTGCGGGATTCCAAACCTTTCACACCCCAAGATTGTTGCTTCTCCCAATAGTTGCTCTTTTGCCAGCCCTTCCAGTTCTGTTGAACTTGCTGCTGAGGTATTCGCTGGTAGTTCCACTCATGCCCATTCCAACTATGATCCCTGTAGTCATTCCTCCAACCTGAGGGTATCCCTGCATAAAAAGATGGAACCTTTTGGTAGTAGGCCCAGCCTGAGTTGTAACTCCGTGAGCGATACCAACGTCCTTCCCATGGACGCCACCACCAACCGTTGTAGAAGAAGAGGTCAGTGTCTACGTCAGGAGCCACATAGACATACGTCTCAGGCAGTACTATCAGCGCTGGTGGTGCGGAAAATACGATTGGTGGTGGCAGAGCAATACCGACGTTTACATCTACCCCTGCCATCGTTGGAGCAGGAACTACAAATGCCATAGCTAAAACCAATGCCCCCAAAAACATCTTTTTCATTTTGTCACCTCCTATACAAATCAATCCTGATGACCTGACACACAGAAGAATTACAATAACCTGACCATGGAATATTTCCCTTCCCTATGAACGACGGAAAGACCGTCAGGTTGCTCGTGTGCCTTGGCTAGTCGTGAATTTGCGTCTGTTAACCTAACCCGGACAAGCCGGAACCAAGAGGTTTTATAAAAACCATGATACAATGAAGGCTCTACTCATTGTAGTCATGGAGGTTGCTATGATGATTCCTGAACGCTACCAAGATAAAATAGCCGGTTCACTATCCTGCTATGACCGCATGATCATGCAGGGCACGCTGCCCGGCTGGTGCTTCGATAAGGGGATGACGGCATTCCTCTATGCCCGACAGATCAAGATTTTCGATTATGCCCAGTTCGCCAAAGCGCTTCAGGAAAAAGTCCGGGAGAACGCTGAGGGCCTCGCGAATGAGAACAGCATTGAGATCGAGTTCATCCGCAAGCTGGGTGCGTTCCGTAAAGAGGCCCGGATCAAAGAAATCATCAAAGCGCGTGGCGAGCAACCCGGCCTTGTTCATATCTTCTCGGCCATGGAAGCCTGCACCAGCTACAAACCCTGGCACGACAAAAACACCGGCAAGACCTTTCTCAAGTATGATTCCGGAAAGTGTCTCCACTATTACTTCTACTTCATCGACAAGACGTTCGGCCTGTGCTACCTCCGCGTTCCCACCTGGGCACCGTTCCGGCTCCAGTTCTATATGAACGGCCACAACTGGCTGGCGGCGAAATTGGCAAAAAAGAAAATCCCCTATGTTCTTCGGGAGAACGCGTTTCTCTCTATCGATAATTTTCCCAAAGCCCAGGAGCTTTCTGACAGCATCAAGGTGTCGGACTTACACCATGCACTGGACAGATTCGCTAAACAATACTGCCCGGTCGGTAACGGGTACGGACTTACCTACCACTGGAGCACTATGCAGGTGGAATATGCCACCGACATCGTTTTCAAGAAGCAATCGGACCTGCACACGTTGTATGAGCAAATCGTTCGAACCGCCATTCACTCCGTGAAACCGGAGAATATCGCGACCTTTCTGGGTCGGAAGCTCCACGGCAATTATCAAGGCGAAATGGGCAACAACTTCAACACCCGAATTCAGGGAACACGGATCAAGCACCATATGGGCGCTTCATCCATCAAGATGTACGACAAGTTCGGCAGCATCCTCCGGATTGAGACCACGACCAACGACGTCTCGGAGTTCAAGCACTATCGGGAAGTCCAGTCGCGGATCGGAGATCCTGTCCACAAGAACGCACCCATGAAGAAGAACATCTACAGCCTGTTTGACCTTACGGCGATCTTCAAGGCCTCGAACCGCCGTTATCTTGAGTTCATCTCCACGTTCGACGACCAAAGCGCGGGAATCAATAACCTTGATAAAATTTCAAAGACCGTGGAAACAGGCGACCGTTCCTACAAGGGCTTCAATCTCTTCAGCGACGATGATCTCAAACTGTTCGAGGTTCTCGCCCGCGGCGAGTTCAACATCAACGGACTTCAGAATAAATCTCTACGAAAACAGCTGCCATCCGTGACGAGCAGTACCATGACGAGAATTCTGAAACGGCTTCACGTCCACGGCATTATTCGGAAAGTCGGCAAAACATACAAGTACTACGTTTCAAAACTCGGCAAGGCTGTTATCGCTGCGGGATTGACCATCCGAAATATGTCTGTAATCCCGCAACTGGCGCATGTTTAATGCATATTCACCAAATTGTTCTACCCATTTTGAGAAGCTTTTGATTCTTTAGTTACTAATGTCTCTTCTCCTGGATAAAATGCTATGTTAAGTTATATCGAATTTAACCAGCAGGATTTCAATGGTGCTCATCATCGCCGTGTTCTTCATGATGTTCTTCATGATGATCATCATGGCCACCGTCCCCAGGTCCTCCATGGTCACCCCGCCACCAACAACCGTTGCTGGATACGAGCAACATTACACCGATTATCAATAGTCTAATTTTTTCCACATAATATTGCCATCCATTGCTTTGTTTTTTTCTAGTCGAATGAATTTCCTACTGAAGTTGTGTCTTTATTTTTAAATAGATTCTTTTCAACAGGTGCCCCTTCTTCAAGGAGTTGAGTCGTGGCACGTCATAAACTTACGCCTGTTTGCTAAATACGGAAAAACCACTTACCTTAATCTGTTGTCTTTTAACTGGATACGAAGCTACTAAGGTAAAAGGAAAATGGGGCTATTTTAAAGACTTATGATTTTCGAATATGGCAGCATCGCCGCAAGTGGCTTGTTTTACGGGCAGATCGTTGATCCCTCAGCGAAACGCCGCGTAACTGCGTCTACCATATTTATTGTAACAGGTTGAGTCAAGTAAATGCCACTAACCTAATTGAACTTGACCGAAACCGGCCGCATTTTAATGGTGATCCCCATGCTCATCACCGCCGTGATCTTCATGATGTTCATCATGGTGGTGGTCGCCGCTCTCAGGTCCTCTATGGCAGCCCCAAAAACTATTGCTGGATACGACCAACATGACGCCGATTACCAATAGTTTAATTTTTTTCCTCATAATATTGTCATCCATTCTTTGTTTCTGTCAGCTCGAAAAAACTTCTCTAAGGTCTCCTTTAGCCACCGCCACTGATTCATTAAAATACGTCAACCTTCTCCTGTAAGTCGCGAATCACAAACTCAACTTCAAGGCTTATATACCCATAGAATGCTGACAAATAATGAACGAGAATAATCCATGTCAAACAATATGTTTGTAAATTAAAGTATAGCACAATATTCGTTATAAATTAATAGCATAGAACGATTTGTGTGTTGATCTCAGTTTTCTGCATGCGCCCGATATTTGAATTACACCTTTGTTGAGTCTCTAACTTGAAACAACACGAACAGTGCTCTATACTTAAAATAAGGGAATGGACAATAAATGTACGTAAGACTTATAATAAATCCACACTATAACGATTTACCATTCATTGATACAAAAGAACATCGGTTTGGTTTCTCCGTGAATTATTAAAAAAGTGGAGGTCTTATGATTTTAAAGATTCTTGTACCAATAGACGGTTCAAAAGTGTCACGGAAGGCGGCAAAATATGCGGTCGAGCTCGCAAAACAGACTGGCGCATCTTTGACGCTGCTTAGTGTTATCGATAACCGCTTCTTAGTCGGTCAGTCGGTTTCGGCTTCTGCTTCACCGACCCATTTAAAAGAGTCTGTCGCAGATTATCTAAAGCAGTCAGCACAATCCTCTACGGACGAAACAGCAAAGGTTTGCGAACGGAATCGTATTCAATACAAAGCGGTAATAAGGACAGGACATCCTGTGGAAGAAATTGTAAACGAGGCAATTAAATCGAAGGCTGACCTGATTGTTATAGGCTCCCATGGCAAAAGCGCCCTTAAAGCGGCCGTGCTCGGTAGCATTACGTACGGCGTAATGCACAAGGATACGAAAATCCCTGTGCTCATCGTGAGGCGATGATTTACTCCCGATAGAGAAGCTCGTTCTCATTATTAAGTGAGCAGTAATTGGACTAAGGTGCTTATATTCTGTCTTTGTCGCCAGCCGACCTATTTCATATGTACTGACTACTGCATTGATGGTTTCGTAGAAGACCTCTTTCCCAAACAGATGGGAAGCGTTAGCGATCAGACAGTGGGAAATATTCTAAAAGCGGCGCGGTTTGGTGCCCGCGCCCGAGCCGAAAAAAACCACCACATGGAAAAAGTTCAGCCGGACTCATCGGGACCTGCTTGTAGCAATGGATTTCTTCACCGCGAATGTGTGGAAAAAGAGCCTGAATTTGTCTGCTTCCACGCATCACAGTGGAACAATGCGGGCCTTCCAACTCATTACAATAGAATACCTTTGAAATTTAATCTTACTTCCCAAAGCTTGCGTCTTATGCTTATTCCCCAGCATCACGGCCTTTGCTTCATTTGCCACACGGTATTTTACAACCATCTTCGTCGGGATCTGATCCCTACCCTGTTGCTGTGAACAACCCATACGGGTCTTGCTGCTGATCTGCGGTGGACCGTATAGCAAAATTCTAGCGACGAAGTCCTCGCTGTTTCTTATATTGATAATAAATATTTATTTTGATTTTTATCGTGACTGTGATCCTTGCGAGATTACGACATGTTGGCGTGTTCAGTTAAGAGTTCCAGTCGTTCCAGTTTCCTTAGGACAAAAGCGGAAACTGTGCTAATCTCGTCTTGACCAATGAAGATGTTGACGGTATCATGGCTTCAAAAATGGTCCCAATAATTTATCACCCTAATCAGTTGAGACATAGGGACTTATTGAGCCAGGTCTCTGGAATCTTATTGGAACAGTATTTGTAGCATTATTTAATATGTGTTATATGTGAAGGCATATCACCAATGAGGAATTTAAAAAGAGGTAGAAAGATGAAACATGTTTTAATAATGGTATGTTTGTTTTTCGTTATGACAGGATGTGCATTTGCAGAAACTCACAATTGGAAATTCATCTGTGCAGTTAAAATCAAAACTAATAATGTATTTTATTATTATGATGCCAATAGTGTTGAGGTTAAGCGAATGCTCCGCGATGTCAATGTTTTGGCGAAAGATGAAAATGGGATATCAGAGAAACTAAATAAGATGGTTTTGTGGGAGATAAATTGTGAAACAAAGCAATTTAGAGGTTTAAATTTTGTTCACTATAACGATGACGGTAGTGTAAAATCTATCTCTGATGAACCTTCAGAATTGATTAATATTGTTCCCAAGTCTATGATGGATTTATTACAAAATATTCTCTGTAAGTAAAGTATAATCCTGTAATATGAGAATCAGCAATATTGACCCATAGTGGCATTGCTGTTCAATTCTTTTTATTAACACGGCTTTTGCAGTCGCTGTCTACGTTTCACGCATAGTGTCGCCACGGTGCATTCAAAACTAGATTCCGGCTGATGACCAGGCTTGTCCGGGCGGAATTGACAAGCCGCTGAATCAGCCAAAAAGTTTTCATCTTTCTACTGTTTCTCCCTTCCCCAGGCTTATCCTGGCGCGAGATTAAAAACTTCAAATGAGAATATGCGCATTAACAACGAAGAAGAGAGTTAATCAGGTTGGTCTTGTGTTCCCTGTTTCTCCTCCCTTTCGGTTTGAGGAGTGCCCCATTTTTTAACAAATGTGGGATGTCTATGCCCCACACAGATCATACTATGTCACTCACACCTGTCAAGAATAAAACATTATGCGGCCCACCGCATAACATTTTTTTGTCTGACTTTGGTGTTCACCATATTCATCCTGCCTCATTTCTTCGATTCCAGGGCGTCGGTCTGTACCAATTGCGGAAATAATCGTATCCAGAGCGCCACGACGATAATTGTGCCAATGCCGCCGATCAGGACGGCAAAGACAGCGCCAAACCAGGCTGCAGTGATCCCAGACTCAAACTCTCCCAATTGGTTCGAGGTTCCGATGAACAACGAGTTAACAGCGCTTACCCGGCCCCGCATTTCGTCAGGCGTCTCGATCTGAACCAGCGAGTGCCTGATGACTACGCTGACCACATCGGCGGCTCCAAGCACGGCAAGGGCGGCCAAGGACAGCAGGAAAGATGTCGATAGAGCGAACACGATGGTCGCGATGCCGAAAATCGCCACAGCATTGAACATGGTCTTGCCCACACGATGTCTGAGCGGACTGCGCGCCAGGAAAAGGGACATGGCGAGGGCACCCACTGCGGGTGCCGAACGAAGTAGGCCTAGCCCCCACGGTCCGGTCATCAGGATATCGCGCGCATAGATAGGCAAAAGGGCCGTAGCTCCGCCGAGAAGCACAGCAAAGAGGTCGAGGGATATGGCACCCAGAACCTCAGGACGGCTGCGGATGAAGGCGATGCCGGCGAACACCGATTTGATGCTCGCAGGTTCACTCACGACGGGAGCGCGGCCGGGGCGGAGGAGACCAAGAAATACGCTCGCAGTCATGAACAGGACCCCTGCTACTGCATAGACCTCGGTCGGGCCTACCATATACAATAGGCCACCGAGAGCCGGCCCGACAATAACCGCCGTCTGCATTGCCGACGCAGACCAAGCAACTGCTCGGGGAAAATACTCGCCGGTGACCAGTCCGGGTAGTAGCGACTGCATGGTAGGCCCTTCAAAAGCATGTACAGCGCCGACGACAAACATGATTACGAGGATGGTCTCCTTACTCTGCCAGCCAGCGGCACTTCCCCAGGCCATTGTGAAGGCGGTAAGGCCTTCAACGATCTGACAGATACGTGCAATGGTGCGGCGATCGTACCGATCTGCAGCGTGGCCCACGACGAGCGTCAGCAGGAACATGGGCAGAAATTGCGCAAGCCCGACGAGACCCAGATATAGCGCACTGCCAGTAAGTGCGTAGATCTGCCAACCCACGGCTACGGCTTGCATCTGGAAGGCGACCATCGTCGCTGTCCGAGCGAACCAAAATAGGATAAATTGACGTTGTCGCAGGATCGGTTGTGTTTCAACCTGATCGAAAGGAGAGGTCATGTCGTTATTTATAATATTCCTTGCAGGATACTACTACGAAGGTTTAATCATCTCTTGTTTCAAATAACTCCGTGATGCTTCTTTTCCCGATGACATCTAGACCTCTTTCAAGGGGGACTTTTCTGATTCTGTCTGCACCGGTCAAATTCTTTGCGCATCTAACGAATTTCTGGTCATCTTCGGCCGTCTGGAGAATATGATAAATCCCGAGTTATCTCGTCCATGTCGTCGTTCTCCCGAGGAGATATATGCCGATGAAACCCCTTAAATTTAGTTGGCTAGGAGACAACAGTGTCATCTGGCCGCTGTAAGTCTTTCCGTTGTCCGGGTTGTAAATCTTTCCATCCGTCCATGAGCCGGCACCGGCATACATGAAGTCGTAGAGAATCTGAAGACCAACGATAGGATATTTTCTCAGGTTCGGGTTCGGGTTGTTATGATCGAGTGCCGGCGTACCTGGCGTACCCTCCTTTGAATCAGCCGGATAATTCGGGTCCCTAGACCAGACAATTTTGCCGCAGTACTTTACGCCGCATTTATAGATCATTATTTCTGCTTCTTTTCCCTGGGTATTCCACACTCCCAGAATACCATCCGAGCCGGCAGCATGGGCTGCTGCTGTCACACCCATCACCAGGACCACAAGAGATATGAATATCCGCTGACTCATTTTAAGCGTTGAAACAAGCATTTTGAATTGTCTCCCATAAGTTGAAAATAGCATGAAGAAGGTTTCCTGCATTCTCTCTCATTTCCGGGAATTCATCCCTGTAAACTGCAAATACAGACGGGAAAGCGATATCCGCAACTGCGAGAAAATTACGGCTAAACCCGCAGACAGATATCTGCTTTAAAAGCCACGACCATAAACTAACCCGAATTCTTATTGATCAGACGATAATTACCGAAGGATTATGCACAAGAGAGATCAATTTCAATCAGAAAGACATGATTTTCATTCCTGAAGGTCGTGACCGGGGAAATCCTCTCATTGGCGGCGAATAAAATATTTATAGTTCGTTTTTTAACTCCTCCCGCAAGAATTAAACGTGGTCCTTGACAGGTCTTTCGGCTTAGTGCCACTTACCCCTCTTCCCATCATCATATTACTTAAGACAGTAGCTTGTTGTGTTTCATTCCTTTCACGGTTGTGGAGCGGCGGGAGAATCTCACTCTTCTTCCCTGACATCCTTGCAATTTTTTTTATTACGAAATTAGGATATTCCGGCACCTCTCAACATTAATAAAATTACACTATTTATCTCTGCCATCTGCATTTAATAACCTGCTTACTTCAGGAAATCTTCAAAGATATTTTTCCCATAATCAAGCACCTGGTAAAGTTGGTACATTTCACCCTTTCCAAAAGCGGGTTTTTTCTCTCGCCATTTTTCCAGATGCCCTTCAGAACAAAAGAAGTTCATGAATGGGCAAAACGTCTTTGCGGTACATCCGCATTGTTCCCGGTTGCTGACGAATTCAACAACGCTTTCGGGAACACAGGATGCAATTTTGCAGTGCTTCACTTCGATCTTAATTTCCTTATCGCACTCAGGACAATGAGATCGAACAGAAATGTCCTCTCGAAGCATAAAATGGATACCTAGAGCGTCTGTTGCGCAGAGGGCATATACTTCATGCCCATCCTGAAAGACAACTTTATGGCGAGTTACTTTAGCAGAAAAAGGGTACGCAGAAATAATTTCGCCACCTTCCGTCGTTAGAATGTCTGCCCTATGCAGTTTTTCGACGATACGATAAGCTGATTCGAGGGATGGCAACATCATTACCTCGGTGATCATTTTATCGGATGGGGGCTTGCCGGTCCTTCCGAACTCTTTCAGGATATATTTACGCGTCTCGTCTTCCGATTGACTCAAGCGCGCTTGCGCCACTCTTCCTTTTACCGTTTCCCCGATCAGGTCCATAAGACTTTTTGTAACTGTCTTTCTTTTAAAAGATGCGTCCCCCATTCCGCAATTTCCCTCCCTCATCGCTTTTCGAAGCGTATCAACTGATGGGACATTCGCGAGCCAGCCCGACTCGTCCTTGAACATCCTTCAGGAAAAGCCGGTGATGTCCTGCGGCTGCAATTCCTCTCCATCAAAAAAGACCGATGGCGATCCGCTGAGTTTCAGCTCTGCCGCTTTTTCATCGCTGATTCGATAAATACTTACATCAGCATGAATCTTTTCGGCTTTTAAAGCAAGGGCAATATTCTCCTTTAACGTATCCTCGGAGCCGCATCCTTGTGATACGTAGCAGTCGATTTTCATGCTCTCTCCATTTGCGTATTCAGTTCATAAAAGATTATTAACGTCGGATTCATGATGTAACGAGGCTGAAATATGAGCAAATCACGCCATTCTTAAGACCTCGGATGAGTATATGCTTGGTGTTTTTAGTTGTCAACGAGTTCGATTACATTACATACATATAGAATCTTGTGTATGCCGTTATAATACCATGTTGCATCTCGCTATTTTCTGCCCAATTGATCATGTCAATATTAACTCAGAACCCACATAGAAAAAGAGGAACCCTGCAAATATCAGATGCCATAAACACTTTAGGGACGAATAGTTCGCGACTCTGAGAGAGAACACGGACTAATAAAGCCTGTCCAGAATCAGGACAGGCTTTTACGTGCACTCAATTATGTGACCATTCAAAACGGTATTTCAGCATCACCTGCCGGTACTTCAAATTCAGGCACCTGCTTTAGATCTGTGCTGGTACCTGTAGCCGAACTATTACCGTCCCTTTTGGGCATGAAGTTGACACTTTCCGCCACAACGTCTATTTTGCTTCGTTTTTGGCCGGTTTCTTTATCTTCCCACCGCCGCTGTTGCAAACGACCATCTATCATGACAGAATCGCCTCTATGAAGATACTGTCCACAATTGGTGGCTTGTTTGCCGAAGACAACGATATCAATGAAACTCACCTCTTCCTTCGTCTCCTCTCCCTGTTTGTACTTCCGGTTTACTGCCAAACCGAAGTTCGCTACAGTAACACCGCTCGGGGTGTTCTTTACTTCCGGATCGCGTGTCAGGTTCCCCAGCAGGATAACTTTATTGAAGCTTGCCATAGGTTGAATCCTCCAATCATATTTTGTAACATGATCTGATGGGATCAATTACATTAGTAACTAAAGAATCAAAAGCTTCTCAAAATGGGTAGAACAATTTGGTGAATATGCATTAAACATGCGCCAGTTGCGGGATTACAGACATATTTCGGATGGTCAATCCCGCAGCGATAACAGCCTTGCCGAGTTTTGAAACGTAGTACTTGTATGTTTTTCCGACTTTCCGAATAATGCCGTGGACGTGAAGCCGTTTCAGAATTCTCGTCATGGTACTGCTCGTCACGGATGGCAGCTGTTTTCGTAGAGATTTATTCTGAAGTCCGTTGATGTTGAACTCGCCGCGGGCGAGAACCTCGAACAGTTTGAGATCATCGTCGCTGAAGAGATTGAAGCCCTTGTAGGAACGGTCGCCTGTTTCCACGGTCTTTGAAATTTTATCAAGGTTATTGATTCCCGCGCTTTGGTCGTCGAACGTGGAGATGAACTCAAGATAACGGCGGTTCGAGGCCTTGAAGATCGCCGTAAGGTCAAACAGGCTGTAGATGTTCTTCTTCATGGGTGCGTTCTTGTGGACAGGATCTCCGATCCGCGACTGGACTTCCCGATAGTGCTTGAACTCCGAGACGTCGTTGGTCGTGGTCTCAATCCGGAGGATGCTGCCGAACTTGTCGTACATCTTGATGGATGAAGCGCCCATATGGTGCTTGATCCGTGTTCCCTGAATTCGGGTGTTGAAGTTGTTGCCCATTTCGCCTTGATAATTGCCGTGGAGCTTCCGACCCAGAAAGGTCGCGATATTCTCCGGTTTCACGGAGTGAATGGCGGTTCGAACGATTTGCTCATACAACGTGTGCAGGTCCGATTGCTTCTTGAAAACGATGTCGGTGGCATATTCCACCTGCATAGTGCTCCAGTGGTAGGTAAGTCCGTACCCGTTACCGACCGGGCAGTATTGTTTAGCGAATCTGTCCAGTGCATGGTGTAAGTCCGACACCTTGATGCTGTCAGAAAGCTCCTGGGCTTTGGGAAAATTATCGATAGAGAGAAACGCGTTCTCCCGAAGAACATAGGGGATTTTCTTTTTTGCCAATTTCGCCGCCAGCCAGTTGTGGCCGTTCATATAGAACTGGAGCCGGAACGGTGCCCAGGTGGGAACGCGGAGGTAGCACAGGCCGAACGTCTTGTCGATGAAGTAGAAGTAATAGTGGAGACACTTTCCGGAATCATACTTGAGAAAGGTCTTGCCGGTGTTTTTGTCGTGCCAGGGTTTGTAGCTGGTGCAGGCTTCCATGGCCGAGAAGATATGAACAAGGCCGGGTTGCTCGCCACGCGCTTTGATGATTTCTTTGATCCGGGCCTCTTTACGGAACGCACCCAGCTTGCGGATGAACTCGATCTCAATGCTGTTCTCATTCGCGAGGCCCTCAGCGTTCTCCCGGACTTTTTCCTGAAGCGCTTTGGCGAACTGGGCATAATCGAAAATCTTGATCTGTCGGGCATAGAGGAATGCCGTCATCCCCTTATCGAAGCACCAGCCGGGCAGCGTGCCCTGCATGATCATGCGGTCATAGCAGGATAGTGAACCGGCTATTTTATCTTGGTAGCGTTCAGGAATCATCATAGCAACCTCCATGACTACAATGAGTAGAGCCTTCATTGTATCATGGTTTTTATAAAACCTCTTGGTTCCGGCTTGTCCGGGTTAGGGCTATTATACAAGAATGTCCATCATTTGCAATCCACTATTTTAATTGGGTATCAGGATTTTGCGGTTGATGGCCGCAAAATCCTGACGTGATCGACTTCTCTGTAACTGATTGATTTTTAGATGTTGCGACCTTTGACATATCCGCTGCGAATACGTATACTGCACGTATAAAGGAGGGGATTTAAATGCAATAAAAGCTGACTATAACTATAGACGAGAACTTTGTGGAGCGGCGAAAAGAAGAAGATGTGTTATGCTCGATGTATGTTTCTATTGTTTGATAAGAGTCAACTGCCAGAAGTAATTTATTGAAAATCTCTCTCATGATAATCCTGGGGCTGTCTCCTGCCATTATCATGAATTCCACTTAGAACCCAGGCATAAACAGCGGAACCACATAAGGCCCTTCAGGGATAACGGCCACACGGCGATCACCCTTTGCCTTCACGCTCTCTGTGACAGCAGCCAAGGGTGATTCTATCATGGTGACTCCTGTAAGTGTCTGCTCGTCTTCCGACAACCCCTCCGTGTAGAGAAAAATATTGACCCTTTTCATGGCCTTGACCTGCATCTCAGTCTGCCATTCATCGATAGCTGCGTACTTTTTATCGATGATGCCATGAAGAAACCGATCGGGTCCTGTGTCTGTCAGGCACATTTGCGCTTCAGCATAGTCGGGCGATCCCATCCCTTCTGAACATGCAGACACAATGATGAGGTTCGCCGGTCGGCTCCAGTATGTCGAGGGCACCCACCATTCCCTTGACTGTCTGGTAATAAGTTTTATCCAGTGGGTAACCCGCAGAACTTGTCACGACGGTCCTGAATCTTGTTTCAAGACCGATCTCCACATAGGGCCGCACAAACGAAACCGCTTCAAGGTGACTCTCGATCGATTTCTCCGAAATTGACAAAGGATATATGACGGTCTCTCATCGATGACTGTATTGACAGCCAGGCACTTTCCCACCATTTGCACTATCTCGATCTGGGCAGCGTGGAGCGGGTTGCCCTCGATAACACAGTTTGCAGACTTGCAATCCTCCAGTACCCGCGCACTGTGTAACGAGCGTATAGTCTTTTCATGTGCAATGCCCGGGGCGACAATTTTTCTTCCTCCGGAGTAGCCTGCCATGAAGTGGGGCTCCACCAACCCCACGACAATGCGGAGGTCGGCCTGGATAAAGCGGCGGTCGATCCATGGCCTCTATGCCGTTTGATGTAGTTCCTATGTATTTATGATCATCATCCTGCCGCGCAAAATGGTTGACGACTGTCACCGTGTCGAGGACCCAGTCGCTTCCGACCAGTTCTCGAAGCTCATCCCCTTCATTCGGCCTGTGAAGACCTGTTGCAACGAGAACAGTGATCGAATCGGGGGACATCCCAGCCTTGATCAGCTCTTTTATCAGTTCGGGGAGAATAAGGCCGTTGGGTACAGGCCGGGTGATATCGCAGATGAGGATGCAGCAACTGCGGCAGCCCTTCACCTCTTCACGGAGCGTTTTGCAGTTCACCGGACTTGTAAAGACAGCCTTTATAGCTCCCTCAGGGTCTTTGAGGACAGGCATGACTTTCTTTTGAATCAGCGTTACATCGATATCCTCCGGTAAATCAAGAGACAGTCCGGTTTTGCCATACTTCATATTAATATTCATCTTCCGGTCCTCCATTCACATGCCAAGGTACGCCTCTCTGACATGATCGCTCTTCAGCAATTCCTGCCCTTTTCCCTCCATGACAATGCGGCCTGTTTGGAGAACGTAGGCACGGGCAGAAATATCGAGAGCTTCATAGACATTCTGTTCAACAAGCAAAACAGTGACGCCCCGGGCATTGATCTCCCTGACAATATTGAAAATGTCTGATACCAGTTTTGGCCACAGTCCCAGCGAAGGCTCGTCCAGTATGAGCAGCGAAGGGTTGGACATGAGTCCCCGTGCAATGGCCAGTTGCTGCTGCTCTCCGCCGCTGAATGTATCGGAGCGCTGCTGCTGCCGTTCCTTTAATATGGGAAACAGATTGAAGACGCTTTGCAGATTATTTTCGACGTCAACCTTAGAGCGGATGGTATAGGCTCCTAACAGGAGATTGTCCAGAACAGACAGACGGCCAAAAAGTTTCCTGCCCTCAGGGACCATGGATATGCCCCTTTGTTACGATATCAAAAGGCTGGGCCTGATGAATAGGGGTATTCTTGAACAGAATTTCCCCTTTCCAGGGATGAATAAGGCCCGCAATGGTCTTGACTATGGTGGATTTTCCGGCGCCGTTGGAACCGATAAGGCTGACTATCTCTCCTTCGTTGATCCTGAAAGAAATGTCCTGAACAGCCAGGAGTCCTTTGTAGCCCACGGAAATATTATTTAAGAGTGAGCACCGTACTTTTCCCCCAGATATGCTTGAATAACGTCACGGTCCGAGCTCACTTCTTTCGGTGTGCCTTCCATGATTTTTTTGCCGCTGTTTAGGACAATGACACGGTCAGATATCTGCATGACGGCCTCCATCACGTGCTCGACTATGATCAGGGTCATTCCTTCGCTCCTGATTTTCCTAATGAGATCAATAATCTCCCGCAACTCGACTTTAGTGAGTCCGGCCATGGATTCGTCCAGCATGAGCAATCGCGGCTGCGTGGCCAGCGCCATGGAGACCTCGAGCCTCTTTTTATCGGCAATTGTCAGCTCCGTCCCAAGGAAATCCCTTTTCTCATAAAGACCTGTGAAAACAAGTATCTCACCAGCCTTTTCCATGGCCGGTTTGATCCGGCGATAACGCAACAGCCCAGCCGTAGCAACGTTTTCGAGGACCGTCATTTCGCTTATCACCTCTACAATCTGGAAGGTGCGCGCGATACCAAGATTGCAGACCCTGTCGGACCGCATTCGTGTTATGTCCTTGCCGATAGAAGAAGACGTTGCCGCCGTCCGGTTTATAGAATCCGGTCACGCAATTGAACAGGGTGGATTTCCCAGCACCGTTGGGACCAATAACGCTGACGATTTCCCCTTCCTCAACAGAGAAGTGGATATCGTTGTTTGCAGCCAGGCCGCCGAACCGCTTCGACAATCCCGCGACTTTCAAACAGATCGCTTTGTTCATTTCAGTTTCCTACCTATCCTGGCAAAAAGCTTCCAGACTCCTTCAGGATAGTACATGGAAATGAGCGTGATCAATAACCCGTATATTAGCATGTCCATGCCTGTTCCCTTGTAGCCGAGAGTGACACGCGTGTATTCAGAAGCAGGTATTAGTATAGCTGCACCAATCACGGGCCCCATTATACTCCCCGCTCCTCCGAGCATCGCGATAAGAACAATCTGAATAGATGTAGCAAGAAGCATGACGCTCCCGGGATCGATATAAAGAATGTATTGCGCGTAAAATGTTCCTGCCATGGCGCTCAGGAAGGCGCTAATCATAATAGCCATGAGACGGTACAGGACGACATCAACACCCAGGGACTACCGCAATTTTATGGCTCTGCTTGATCGCGCGGAAATAGTAGCCCATTTTAGAGGTAGCTACGAAATAAGAAACAGCAAGAGAAACCAGTAGAAAGACAAGCATGATATAGTAATAAGGCAGTTTTGAAGAATTGAACAGGAAGTTGGCGAAGGACTCGTGCTTCATGGGCAATGTGAGGCCTTCTGCCGCCCCCACCATTTTCCAGTTGTTAAAGACAATCCTCACGATTTCAGCAAATGCGATACTGGCTATTGCAAAATAGTGGCCTCTCAGGTTGGAACATGGATACCCGATAGCTGAGGCCACCAGTGCAGAAGCGCAGCCCCCTGCGACAAGTCCTATCCAAGGGTTGACCCCATAGGTGATAGACAAATAGGAAGAAGTATAAGCGCCGATGCCGAAAAAGGCCGCTTGCCCGAAAGAAAACATACCGGCATAGCCGCCCATGATGTTCCACGCAACTCCCAGCATGCCGAACATAAACACGAGGATCATTACATGAATATGAAAAGACTGGTGAACAACCAGGGGAAAGGCAATGAGCAGCGAGAGGATAGCAAATCCCGCAATAACCTGCCGACCCGTGAAATTACGCATGCGTTACCACCCCAGGAGACCCTGCGGTCGTATCCAGATTGTTATGAGATATATCATGAAGACAATGGCATATTTGTAAGACGGATCAAAGAAGAACCCGCCTAATGTCTGCGCCAACCCTACCAGTATTCCAGCAATAAATGCCCCCTCAATGCTGCCGAATCCGCCTAGGGCTACAACACAAAAAGCGATAGTCCCGAACAGACCTCCCACCTGGGGATAGATGTAGTAATAAGTTGATAAGAAGGCCCCCGCCACTCCGACGAGGGCTGCACCTATTCCAAAAGAAATCGAGTTGATACGTTCGGTATTGATCCCCATGAGCAGAGCCGCCTCACGATCCATCTCAGTCGCCAATATAGCCTTGCCGGTTTTCGTCCTTTTGAGGAAAAAAATCATGCAGGCAGACGCAATTACGCTCCCGACGGAAGCCGCAACTTTGGGAACACTGAGTTCGACACCGCCGATTTGCCACGTACCCTGGAGTATTGTGGCCGGCAAAAGCCGGAAATCTGGGGTCCAGAAATAAACGGCAAGATTGGAGATAAAGATACTCACTCCGAAGGTCACTACCAACTGGGCCAGAATGGGACCCTTCATGACCTTGCTCACAATTAAGCGGTAGATAAGCATGCCTAAGAAAAACATGCAGACAAAACATATTGGAATCGAAAAGATGGGATCAATGCCATACAGGGTAAAGAGCCAAAAGGAGGTGAACATGCCCAGCATGAGAAATTCGCCGTGGGCGAAATTCACGATGTTCATGACACCCCAAATAAGCGTCAACCCGATGGCGACCAATGAATACATAAGGCCGATTAATAAACCATCGGCAAGCTGCTGAAGTAACTGATCAGGCATGGATCAATCCCCCCGCTACTTTCTTTCGTTCCATGCCGGGAATGGCCAGACTAACTGGCTTCGAAGCCGATTCAAAAGGCCAGATTGTTACATAATCCTGATTTTGTATCTGAACAAGCATTCCTCTCGCGTAGATATTCTGGTTTGTTTGCGGGTCGAACTTGATTCCCTTCCATGGATAGATAGTCTGGTTGCCGGGTATGTCAGTCTCATGAAGAGCTTTCAAAATAGCTTCCGGATCTGTGGACTTCGCCCGGTTGATAGCCTCGGCGAGAACAAATGGAGCCATGAAGCTCCGGGCGGCGTTTTCACTCATGTCTATGCCGTATTTTTTTCTGAAAAGGGCGTTGACCTTGGCCACGAGTGGTTTATTCTTGGCAAGATCGAGTGCAAAGGTCGACCGGACAATTATGTAGTTGCCATCAGCTTTTACCGATGGCAGGTAGCCCGGTTCAATATAACCCGCCATAGTCATAATCCCTTTAGGTTGGAAGCCCATTTCCTTGAAAGTCTTGGTAAAGAGAATGGCGTCTGTGATATACGACGCATGCATCAGTACGTCCGGTTTGCTAACGATAAGCTTGCCCACCTCGCTGGTTACGTCTGTCGCGTTGGCCGTGTATGATATATCGGCAACCACCTTATAACCAAAATCAGCGGCATATTTTTTGTAAGCCTTACCGGCATTAGAACCGAATTCCGTATTTTCGTAAAGCACAGCGACGGTATGAACAGTCTGTCCAGTCTTCTTTTCTAGATCCTTCAGGAACTGGAACTGGTCCCGGGCAAAAATATCGTCGTGAGGGCTAACTCTGAAAAAGTATTTGAATCCTCTTTCCGTCAGTGTGGGAGAAGAAGAATCAGAGCATACATATGGAATCCCCAACCTTTCAGTCATCTGACTTGCGGTTTTCGTCACAGCACTCTGGTAGGCCCCGATCATGGCAACTACCTTTTCCGAGGTAATCAGCCTTTCAGCCTCGGACATTCCGTTTTTCGGGTCTCCCGCAGTATCGGCATATACAATCTCGATTTTTGCTCCCCCCAGGTTCGGCAGCCCTGCACTCCTCGCCAAAGGCAGATCAAGATCGTATATCCCGTTAATAATATCCACCGCCAGATCGACGCCCCTCTTGCAATCCAGACCAGTTGAGGCGATATTGCCAGTCAGAGGATAGACTGCGCCGATTTTGATGACATTCTGCTGTGCTTGCGCGGAAATAGAAAGCACCAAAACCAGCAACAACGATAATGCAACAGATAAAACTCTGATCCAATTTTTCGATTCCATTACGTTTTCCCTCCTCCTATTTTTTTATGTTTCCAAACTTAGTAAGTTTCACAGGACTTTGGCAGAAACAATTCGACAATCTCTGGCAGCGAAGTTGAAAGTTCTCCAAATATCGCAATGCGCTTCATCAATTAAAAATAGTCATATAAATGTGTTAAATTCCCTGGCGGCATTCTCTGTCGGACAACCTCGCTTCCGCTTGATATTACCGTTTTACCTCAATGCCAGCCATTTTTTCATAGTAGCGGACCAAGCTTCCATGATCCGCATCACCCAGGCCGTCGACTTTAAGAGCCTGCATGATTTCCATTACGGAAGCAGTAAGCTGCAATGGCACTCCTATCGAGTGCGAGGTCTCAAGGACGTTAGTGAGATCTTTAATATGCAGGTCAATCCGAAACCCCGGATTGAACTTCCGGTCCATTATAAGAGGTGCTTTGGCATCCAGCACAGCGCTGCCGGCAAGTCCGCCGCGAATGGCCTGATAGACAAGGTTCGGGTCCACACCAGCTTTAGCGGCCAGCACTAGGGCCTCAGAAATTGCGGCGATATTGAGTGCAACTATGACCTGGTTCGCTAGTTTTGCGACATTGCCGGCTCCCGCACTTCCGACAAGCACAACGGAACTTGCCATGGCTTTCATGACAGGGCAGCACTTATCGAAAATCTCTTTTTTGCCGCCCACCATCACAGAAAGAGTGCCGTCGATTGCCTTAGGCTCTCCGCCGCTCACAGGCGCATCGAGCATTTCTATGCCTTTCTCATCCAATCTGGCAGCTATTTCACGGCTCACCAGCGGAGCAATAGAGCTCATATCTATGACAACGGAGCCTTTGGCCGCGCCTTCGATAACACCATTTTTTCCCAAAACCACTTCCCTGACGTGGGGAGAATTGGGCAGCATCGTGATGACGATCTCCGCTTGCTCCGCCACTTCCCTGGGATTCGCCGCAGCGTCCGCCCCAGCAACGGAAAGTTCATTCACCGCACCCCTGCTTCTATTGAAGACAACAAGCTGATAGCCGGCTTTCAGCAAATTCCTGCTCATGGGTTTCCCCATTATTCCAAGACCTATAAAACCGATTTTCATCTGTTTGTCCGCGTCTTCCTTTTGTTATTTATGATTGATTAACACAGATTAAAACATCAGTCACGTTCCAAGTTAGAGTTTGTAGCCAAATTCCGTTATCCAGGCAAGAGAAGACTTGCTGTCAGGAATAGGCACATACTCAAGGCCGACGTATCCCCGGTATCCTGATGCATCGATTTCTTTAAAAATAAACGGGAAGTTGATTTCACCAGTACCAGGCTGATGTCGCCCGGGATTATCGGCTATCTGGATATGGCCGATTTTATCAATATGTTTGCGTAATGTGGCTGCCAGGTCACCTTCTTCTCTTTGAGCGTGGTAGACATCATACTGCAAAAAAACATTCTGCATCCCAACGTCGTCAATAAGTTTAAGCGCCTGCTCAGTTCGGTTAAGAAAAAACCCATGAATATCGAAATGGTTAATCGGTTCAACCATCAGACGCAAACCCTTTTCTTGCAACACTGTTGCTGCATAACGCACATTACCGACCAGGGTTGACCATTGTTTGTCTTCATCATAGCCACTTATTCTCTTACCGGACATACAATTCAACCTGCCGACCCCTAGTGCAAGTGCATACTCCACAGCTTTTGCAACTCCGGCACGAAATTCTTCGATTCGTTCGGGATTTGCCGCAATTCCCCGCTCACCTTCCTCCCACTTGCCGGCGGGGAGATTAAACAAAACTTGTGTTAACCGGTTTTGTCCTAGCTGAGCTTTCAGTTCAACCGCGTTGAATTCATAAGGGAATAAATATTCGATGGCTGAAAAACCTGCCTCCCTTGCGGATACAAAGCGCTCCATAAATGGCACTTCAGTAAAGAGCATTGTCAAATTTGCTGCAAACTTCGGCATTCTTTTTTCCTTTATGTTAAAAGCAAATTAATTTAGATGACAGCAATCCATTTCTCAGGAAGGACAAAACTTTTACACCAATCTTTTATCAGTAGTCATATCTACCTCTCTATAAGCAGCTGCATTTTTTATGCAGACACGCTTAATTAACCGGCTGCAAGAAGAAATAAGCGTTACCCAACTTGAAGCAGATTGTAAAATCGATGATTTTAACGCGATCCCTTGTGTTATTATATCATAGCAACTCGCCTTTCGGTGTGTAATTAGCCAGTTCACTATAACTTGTAACAGTAATGGCGCAAATAATTACTAAGAACGATGATAGCAGCACGTAAAGTCCCAATCTGCATCCGACAGCTACTACCTATTGTTCTTTTCAACATTATCATGATTGATTCCCTCAAATTAAGCTGTTGACTTCTGCCTCCCCTGCCTGAAGGCCGAGTCTTTCCAAATGGCTCTGCAACTGCTGCGAGCTAAAGCAGATTCTATTCGCAGATGCGGCAGAGATGTTTGCCACGGTTCCGGTTTATGGGCTGATGAAGCTTGCCTGGTATTTTCAAGATAAACCGGTAAACCGTGGGCTGTGCCGCAGCCACTGCTCCTGGAGACATTTATTGACCCCCCGACAGATATTTTTCAGGATGTTGATTGCCCCGCTTACATCAGCATTAATTGCAGCGCCGCATTGGTTGGAAATGTAAAGACCACGCGGTCTGTTCTTGTAACAATTAATTTCGCTAAAATACATTCGACATTGACACTAAATTGCATTTAATATATAAATAAATTTGGCACAGATGCAATGAATGGCGAGGGAATTTTTTGTAACTAAATAATTCCCGTGGGATAACGTCTCCTTGGCTGCCAAATACGCACAGGCCAAGTTGCCCCCCCCTGTCTAAATTGACAGAGAGGACCCGAGGCACTACTGTATCCTTACGAAGACAGGGTTTTTCAGTGAGTTCCAGCGAATGAGAATACGTTATATGGCATAGGAGTGGTGATTATCTTAACTACAGTTATTGTATGTAAGGATCCCATTATATTTCCCAACGAGAAATATCGGACTACAATATAGCAGAATTCATTTGCAGCGGCCGCAATCTCTAAATCTATGTCGTACACATTGAATGGCGTATGAAGAATCGTAAGGCAACAGAACCTCTAGTGAGACAGCTATTTTTCGTTTATGTATTTTGTTTATTTGCAGCAACAGCCCTGTTTCAAAACGGCCTGTTCGAGCGCGATGGTTATTATCATGCGCGTCTCGCCCAACTGATGCCGGAGAGGATGATCTCTCGAAACTTTCCCTGGACGCAGCTCAGCACCTGGAAAGACAGCTACTGCGACAAAGAGTTTTTGTATCACCTCACGATGATGCCGTTTGCCCAGATAGGCAGCAAGCCGATCCTCGGCGCCCGGATATTCGCCACGCTCCTTTCGGTAGCGGTCATTGGAGCGCTCTATTGGGTGCTCCTGGCGAACAAGGTCCGTTGGCCTCTTTTCTTTAGTGCGTTACCTCTCGGCATGGGAGGGTTGTTCATCGCACGGCTCGGCATGATCCGGTCGCATGTGCTCAGCATGCTGCTGCTCATGTTTGGCATTCACTTCCTTCTGCATCGGAGATGGCTGCCCTTATTCGTGTTGGGGTTTATATTTGCCTGGAGCTACACGGTTCCCTTTGTTCTGTTAATCACTGCAGCATCATTCGCTGTGGGGCAGTGGCTTGGCAGGGGCGGTTTCGATTATCGGTCCGTTGCGGCTGCGGGGATCGGCTCGACCCTGGGCCTCGCTGTGCACCCCTATTCACCGCTGACCCTCGAGACGTTCCTCACCTATATACAGATTTTCCGCATGGGGCTACAGGGGGTCGACAAGTCCGGCTTCGAACTCGGCAACGAAATCTATCCCTACTCCCTGGGTGTTTTTTTTAACATCTATCCTCTGCTTGTTATCCTGATCCCGCTGCTCGTGCTGTTCGTGCTGATTCGCAGAAAGCACCTTTCGGCTGAAACGCTCGGCGTTTTCCTGTCGGCGCTCTGTTGGTTCGGAATGACCATGGCGTCGGCCCGTTTCGTCGAGTATTCGGTGTTGCTCCTGGTCACTGCGATAGCTTTGGCGACACGGGATACACTCTCAGCGCAGGACGTTCTTCCGCGTCTGCCTGCAATCGGCAAACGTCTCCGCTGGTTTATTGCTGCCACGGCAATCGGCACGCTCTTGGCCTTTCACATCTACTCCATGAAATTCTACGTGTATTATCAGACCAAAGCCGCCCCGCCGCTTTTTTTTCAGGGGGCGTCGCTCTGGATGGAGCAGCATCTGGCGCCGAACGAAACTGTGATCAATCTGTTCTGGGACGATTTTCCGGACTTGTTTTATGCTGCGCCGCGCCAGCGGTACATCTGGGGTCTCGATCCAACCTACACTATCCGCTACGACCGAAATAAGGCGATCCGGCTTGAAAACTTCAGGCGTCATCTAACTCGCCTGGACGGCCGCGCGCTGGCGAACACGCTTCAAGCTCACTGGCTCATTCTTCGGGCGAATCGTGTGGATCGCTATCCTGAACTCCGCAGCGCGCCTTTTCGCGAAGTGTACCGCGATAAAGAGGCAGTGCTATTTAAAATAGAGTAAAACGAATTCAACTGCGAGACGTTTTACTGAGGGATTGTAGTATATGAATAATTCACCCAATTCACTAGACGCCTGAAATCAAGATTTCCCCTAAAATAAATATGCCGCTCAAATACTATTAATTATTGACAAAACTAATAATATTAGTTATACTTCTAAGCATGAATAGCTTTATCGGTAAACATATCACGTAATCATACAAAGCACGGCTCATCAGTCCATATTTTTTGGCACAGAATTTCTATTATTAGGAGGACATGAATATGATTTACGGCCATAACAAACGTTCCATGAATCGACCGACCCGTGAATTCCAAATTACTATCAACGATTCAGATAATCAGGTATATACACTAGATTTCTCTCCTCAGGGCCTCAGTTTAGGGGGAGCCAAGCTGAATCTTCTTGTAGGAGAACAGGTGAAAATTACCGCCAAGAAGGGCGACAAAATTTATATCTTTACCGGTCAGGTTAAGAGGCTCGATGGATTGCGGCAGATCAGACGAATCGGCAGGTTGGTGAAAGTGTTCTACGTGATGGCAAACGGCCCAGAGTATCAGGAATTTTATTCACAATTATGCGCGATGTCGTCCATACCTACGGCGCTATCGGTTTGTTAAACAAAGACCGGGGGCCGAGTATAAGATAAACCGTCATTGGGTGTCTGCATTTTACCCAGAGAACAACATGAAGATCGATTTTTACTCATTTAGCATATTGTAATTACTTGAACTTGACAAGCATACACATCAATGCGCGTAATTTTTGATCATTTAATGCCGTCTCCCTCAGCTAGTTCTTTTCGACTGAGCCCTCACGGCATAGGCTCGTTCTTTACTCCTTGAGCTTCATTTTGTTTTCCCACCACCAATAGGTTTATCTTCCCTCTCCCCATCTAAGCAATTAAAAGACTTATAGCGTTCATGTTTTTTTTGCAGGAGGCAAACACGATTTTTTAACATAGGTTTACCATGTAATGGAGGTGGGTTGGGCATATTTCGTGCAACAATCAACAGGGTGAGAACCTATATCGCTTCTCGGATGAAGTGTGGGGCGATTATTGAAAATATTTTTATTACCAAGAAGTACCGCGACATCACAGGAGTTGAGCTAGATAGATATTTCTCTTTAGTAATCACTTATTGTCCTCGTCCACCGCTTTTTGCAGCATTTCTAATATACCAGGAATGGCCGAGGTCACCCGGTTCCAATTCGGAATAAGTGGCGGACCGAGAGGGTTCTCACGATACTCCTGCGCTGCCAGCGTAATCCCTCTCGTAAATGCATCAACCGCCATAGATTCTTCATTTCGGTCGAACAGGAGACCGTTGATCGTGGCATCCGCTTCATACTTCATGATCGTATCTTCTGCCAGTCTCTGGTAGGCAACAGCCAGCGAATGAACATGATCCTCCGACAATATAACGCCATCCGATGCCAGGGTTCTGAATATCGATTTGCAAATATCGATAGTCATTTTCATCAAGCCTTTTTCAGGGTCATCCACAGACAATGCCTGGTGCTTATGTTCGTATGTCGCAGCGATATCAACCTGGCATACCCGGCGGGGAGAATAATTCCTGAAAACTTCGGCCAGCGAGCCCACCTCTAGCCCCCAGTCCCAGGGGATCCTATTCACCCTCGCCATATCTGTTGTCATGCAAAATTCCCCAGCCAAAGGATAACGGAAGCTATCGAGAAAGATCAGAAAGGGATTATTGCCCGCGACCTTCTGAAGAGCTCGAACCAGAGGTGTAACCAAAAGTCTTGTCACCCTGCCGTGCATCCGGTCCGTAACCCTGCTATAGAACCCTTTGCAGAACATGTAGTCGAGATTGGGGCTCGCCACGGGGTAGCAGAGCCACGCAAGCATTTCCCTGCTGTATGTCAAAATGTCGCAGTCATGGAGGGCGATGACATCAGACTTTCCCGAAGCGAGTATATAACCGTATGCAATCCAAGTTGAACGACCCTTTCCGTCCTGTCCGGCATCAAGACCGTTTCTACGTATTGTGTCGTAAATCTCTTTTATCCGCTTTCCTTCATTATTTATGACCTTCACCTCATAGTTTATGGGGGCCATAAGCTGCCGGACTTTCAGAAATTCCTTGTCGGATGCCCTGCCGAGAACGAGAATGATCTGCTCAAGATATTTCACCTTGGCAAGTTCATCGATGATCCGCGGCATGGCCTTGCCCTCGAATTCCGAGTATAAGGCCGGGAGGACAAGCGCTATCGGCCGAGTCCTGGCGTGTTCCCGCAATTCCATTTCCAGGCGTTCGAGCGACGGCTTGCCAAGATTGTGCAGCGTGGTGATGATCCCTGTCTGGTGAAAATCCGACATGACGCCTCCTTAAATATGATCAATATCTCGCTTCCCCTCTTCTTTCTTTTCCGCCTCTTGCTCGATGATTTTCTTGGCGGCCTCAATGCCACCGATCCCGAAGGCAATGGCCAGAGCCAGAACGATGCCACCGAAGATGATGGAAAAAGCAGCTACTACGATACCAGGAGCAACCTCCAACTGTTCAAGTGCCATGGCAATAAACAGGACCACCAAGAGCAGCCGCACAGCTTCGGTAAGAAGTCTTGCAAAATGATACCCTCTTGCCACTGCCGAGATCAGGACTGCCCGGCCTATAAATCCTGTCACGATATACCCGATGACGAGGATGAGTCCTGCGGATAGGACCCTGGGCAGGTAGAGGATGAATTGCGAGATGAGGTTGTCGAATGCCCGTATGTTTAACGCGCTAAATCCCGCCATAAATGCAGCGAGGACCAGGAGCCAGAACACAAAAGACCCGAAAGCAACCGATGGTTTTGACCACAGGTCGCTCTTTCTCATGACGGAAGTCAATCCCATTCTGTCGCTCCAACTGTCGAACTTGATAGCTTCAAGCAGTTTCACCAGAACAAAACGGGCAACTCGAGCGACGACGAGACCGATCAGAATAATGATCAGCATCGCCAGGAGGCTCGGGCCAAATTGCGAAAATTTGGTGCAAATTTCTTTGAGTGGCTCAAGGATTAATGTGACGGATGCTCCCATGATACACCTCCCGAGTTTATGTCCAATTGTTGATCAAATGGTCTTTATTCTCTTCGAATTCCAAGCAAAGCTTTTCTATCTCCGATTCAGCTTCGCTTTGGCTTTTGTCCCGGACCTCCGTGATGAACGAGGCTGTTTTCCCAAGATAGAGCGGTGTCAATGATTTCAGCAGATGCTCACGGGGCAACTTTCGCTTGTGATAGGCAAGGGCATAATCATAGACAATCCGGGTCCATAAGGTTGGAGGGAACCTGAATTTCTCATCTGGCGAGGCGCCCAGCTTTAGGAGCTCGTCAAAATCCCCCTGTCCGATGACGATTGGCAACACCTCTTTGAGATTCGGAACACCCTCTCTGAATATTTTCAGCATTCTTGCCATATCGACATTGACTTGCTCAAGCCCGACTGCATACTGAAACCCGAAGGTAGGCACCGTTTCCGACCCTTTTACCATTTGCCAAATTCCGGCGTATGACTCCATGAGACTGAAGGAAGATCCTACTACCTGGTAGAGCATAGCCGAGAGGTCCGAACCGGGGTCTTTGGGGTCGTGTATCTTCGCGCCGAGAAAAGCCTGAGCGACTTTAAAATTATTGGCGATTGCTTCTGTAGTCATCCAGATATCGATACCGAACCGGGCAACATCCGTTTGCCACACGTCCCTGGTAAGATAATGCTTTGCCAAGGAGCCCGAGAAACCAAAGTCCCCACCGATAGGCTGGCGCACGCGCTTTCCGTAGAGCGCTCGTGTGAGCGGATAGATGATGCTGTTAGTGATCGTCCCGTCGTACTTATGCCTGTGATATAATGGAGCGACATAGTCAACTCCCTCTTCAAGCACCGGCTTAAGCAACAACTCTATCCACTCAGGTGTGATGCTCCGGAGGTCAGAATCTACCACGGCACACGCCTTGACATTCAGCGCGTCCGCAATCTCAAAAATGGTACGAAAAGCGCTCCCCTTGCCAGGCAGGCCATGGTAAGGCACTGCCATCTTGAACACGGGCGACACACGGTGAAGAAGCAGAATGGATTGAAAATCCTCGACAAACGTGTTCTGTACAATGTCCTGAGTTCCGTCGGTCGACCCGCCGTCGGAATCGACAAGTATAACCCTTCGTTCCGGAAAATATTTCGCAACACCAACCTGCACAGCTTGAACAACGTGACCAATGGAACGCGCGTTATTATAGCTCGGGATGCCGATGAGAATATCAGCAGTCTTTATGCGATCGAGCTGCGTAGCTATGTCTTTTCTAGATGTAATGCCATCCATGATTTGTCACCGCATGACGTTTCTCTACAGAGAACTTATCCCTCGACGAGGATAATATTAAGGTCCATCACATTCGTCCCCGTTGGCCCCGTAAAGACATGGTTATTCAGACCGCAAGCTGAGTCTGCTCTGACAAAAAAAGTGTATGAATCGTTATTTTCCAGATAGGTCTCCGGATGATGTATTCCGCATCCGCGCGCCTTTTGAACCGTATATGCATCTACCACGGCACCTGCCGCATCCGTGGGGCCATCAGTCCCGTCAGTGCCTGCCGAAAGCATCGTAATTCCCGACAACCCTGAGATTTCCAGTGCGAATGCAAGCGCCAATTCCTGGTTTCTACCGCCCTTTCCTTTTCCGCGGACCGTGACTGTCGTTTCCCCGCCGGAGAGAAGGCAACGTCTCTCGCCGCGTTTCAAGCTACCCTGCATCCGAATCGCTGATCTTGCCAAGGTGCAGGCCGCAACACGGGCCTCTCCCTGGAGCTCAAGAGTTTGTATTTCGGTAGTATAGCCTAGCGCTGTTGCCTTTTCCCGCGCGGCAGCAAGAGCCTGGGCTATGCCACCGACAATCACATTTTGCGTCCTCGTGAAGCAGACGTCGCCGCTTTTCGCTGTCTCCGGCTCGTATCCTGCCAAGCCGCGCTCAATTAAAGCCATGACACGTGGAGGAAGCGCCGACTTGAGTCCGTACCTGGTGATTACGAAGGCGGCATCGGCATAGGTCGTGCTGTCCGGCACAGTCGGACCAGAGGCAATAACATCGAGTCTGTCTCCGATCACATCGGAAAGGATCATGGTAACGACGGCGGCAGGATAAGCCGCCTGTGCGAGCCTGCCTCCTTTTATCGCAGACAGGTGTTTGCGAACCGTATTCAACTCTTGAATGTTTGCACCTGCTTTCAATAGCAGGTCCGTGGTCAGTTGCTTGTCTTCGAGCGTGATGCCAGACAGTGGTGCAACAAGCAGCGCGGAGCCTCCTCCCGAGAGAAGGCATATAACGAGCGTCTTCTCGTTGGCCCTTCGTACAAGCTCAAGAATCCGAACTGTTCCTCGTACTCCAGCTTCATCAGGAATGGGATGTCCCGCCTCAAGCTGTTCAATAATTTTGAGATCGCCTGCATGGCCGTATTTTACAAGAATAATACCTTCTGCGACGCTGCTTCCCAAAGTTTCTTCCACAGCTTCGGCCATGCGCGCTGTCGCCTTTCCCGCACCAACGACAATGATACGGTCAAAGTGGGCACGATCATAAGCGATCCAGCCGTCATCCTGCTGTCCGCCTGTCGACCGCATCACCCTGACCACTGCATGATAGGGATCAACGGCAGCAAGCGCCGCGTTGAATATGTCTATCAGTTCTATTCTATTAATCACTTTAATAGTTCCAGTAATGCACGATTCCATCCCTCCGGCCCGATCCCCTTTGCCCTAATCAAGCCCGGGAGTTCGATATTGCGATCATAGCTCCCATCATCCTTTTGTACTAGAACGGCATAATCGACTTCCCTGAGAAGAGACAGGTCATTCAAAGCATCGCCAAGACCTATAGTAATAATCATACCATGCCGGTATTTGTACCACTGCTTCAAAAGTTTAACTGCTCTTCCTTTGTCGTGGTCTCCCATGAGGAAAAAGAGTTTCCCCCGGGTCCAATGGAGACCATGTTGTTCAACGGCATTCAGAAAGCTTTCATCAATGGATTTTTCGAAGACAAAGGGCTCGCCGTAGTCCCGTTTCCGCGCCAGTGATGCCTCCTCCATGGGTAGGCCTGTCAAAGCAGCAACCTCTTCTGTTGTCATGTCGCCGAAGCCTTTAACCGAAGCCCGCTGTATTTCGCGAAGACGTACAAATTCCTTTCTGATTACTTCATAGGGTTTCCCAAACGAGGTCACGTAATATTTCTCCCCGGAAGCAGCTCCGAGAAAAGGGAAATATCCCCTGGGTGTGAAGACAGCTCCACCATTTTCAACAATGAAAGGGTGCTCATTCTGTAACCGCCTCCGGTAGACTTCCGTTTCTACCCTTGTCTTGCTGGAGCATAATACAAATGGGATATCTCTTTCTCTGATCAAATCCAATGCGGACGTGGCTTCCAAAAAAGAATACGTTTTCGGATGCAGCAATGTGCCATCAAGGTCGGTAAAAATAACCGTTTTCATGTGCGCTTAATCCTTCCCATTTTTTATCCACGGAGATACACATCTACCAGACACCTAGAGACATATACGCCTTGGTCCAACTCTATTACTGGGCTACTGCCATCGGGGAAATCGGGCGCGCTGATCTGAAGCAGGACATGGGACAGGAAGTTATCCTTCTGCGCCATAAAACTCCGTCTCTTCAGGGAGAGGATATAGGGCGCTGTCTGCAATGCAACCATTAACGTGTTATTTTTGTTTTAAGAGTAAACATATGTCCGCCTTTTGCTATCATTAACAAAGATGATTTAACCTGAAAAATAGCCTGAGTATCGATCGATGACCGACGTCGGTAAAATATCAATAACGGATCATAGTACTGCTCTTTTACTTGAACTCATTGGTTGCTCTCCAATATCACTTTGGAACACTGCCATGAGATGCACCAAGAAAAACATGAAAAACCAACAGGCAAGATCACTACTACTCGAAACTCGATCTGGCTATCATGACAATCCCCTTTTTGGTATCAGTGTAACACGGTAGTATGCAAATATCCCAACCAAAAATCCGATTCGGCACTTGTAATTCGGACAAAGAACTGTATAACAAAAATAAAAAAGTTATTTATTTTGTATATATAGGCCTATGAAACAGAGACTTTAAAATTAGGATCGGCAAAAGCCGTTTCAACAATTCTAAAATTCCTATGTCAACGAATTGTGGTGACCCTCGATGATGTACCACGCTAGTTTGAGGGTTTATTAGAAGCATATCACACTTTTAAACTTACTGAAAATAAGGCCGCTTCTGGCTTAAGTCGGGGATGATACCACAACTAGCATTGACATGTGGCGGGCTAAGATTGCGTAACAACCTAAGATGCCTGTATTTCCTTCTTAAGAGCCAGGGTTTATTCTATGTATTTTGTGCTTTTGGAGCTACCCATACTCATTTCGGATGAAGCAAAATTAGCAACAATGGAAACTTCAGGATATAGAGTTAAATATTAGGGAGAGGAGAGGGATCCAATGTTCCATATGTTTGGTTCCCCAATGCTGGACTAGATTTGGCGTGTTTTATGTGAATAATACAAGATAAAAAATCAAATATTGCCAAAAGATAGCAAAATTAGCAACTTCAACTTATTATAAGGAGAGGGGCAAAAACCTTGGCAACGGCTTATCTGACCAAGTTTATGTAGCGGAATAATTCCCGGCGTGCACCTGAGTCCCAATGAATCGAGTTCAAGACTCTGTTGAGGCCCTCAAATTGCCAGTGTTGGACAAGGTGCCGCACCAAAGGAGACCATATACTAACAAAAGAAAAAACACCTGAAAGATTTTTAAATAATTTTTCACAACAATACACCAGTAACACGAAGTTATTCGCTACAATAACGCCGCAACCAAAGTCTTTCAAACCATTCAGACAAAATCAGTGCCGGAGTTTAAAGCTGTTCGTAGACTTCTTCAACTCTGATAACCAAGACTCCCCTCGCCCAGGGAAATAGTTTCTTTGCCGCTTCGAATCTTTCGCCATACTTCTGAATCTGCCCCGTTCCCCTAATCCTGCATCCCTTGCCCGGACCATGATTTCCCTGGACCTGCCTTGTACCGCAGAGTAGTTCTATCCTGCTATTCATCTCGAGATTATCTTCTGTTTTTTGGTACCCACCGATAGGCACAAGAAGCGTATCGTCATTGATCACGCCGAGGGCTTTAACGTATTCCCCCCAAGTGCCCGCCAGATGGGGCCCGTCCGCACCTACTGTTGCAATGGCAATCCATTCCGCTTTGTCCAAGACTTCTTTGCATTTTTTTTCTATCTTAGCCATATGCTCCCTCTTTGAATATCACTGTTATTAAATTAACACAAATAACACTGATGTCAAGCACCTCATAATTAATATCTTACAATAGTTGCCGTGGGAATTGCTGAGATTAACGAACATTTTTGATGCGTCCGACCAGGTTTTTCATCACTGCGCACCATCAGGTGTCCTTTCGCCTAGCTCTTTGTCGGCCAAGCTCAAATGAAAGGGGATCTGGGATGACCTAGGCGAGAAAGGAGCATGAGTACGAGCTACTATTTTAACAAAACGTTGCAGAAGAATTTCAACGACGAGGTGAAAGGAATTGTTAATGAACGGAGGAAGGGAGGTTTTGGCGTGATGACGGAGATCGACAGAGTGCGGCTGTTCGCAGATTTGTTGACCGCAGCCGTTGTCTGCTCCGACACTCGGAGTTGCATGGGTACAAATGGGCGTGTTAGTTGCGCTGCCGCCTTCTGGACTGCCAGATTATGTTCAGTGCTGGGTTTTACCTCAGTGTGTTTTTATAAAAATCACCTTTAAAGCAGAAAATAGTTGACTTATTCGTTTAAATATATATGACAATCGAGAAGTCATCCTTTTATTGCGGGGAGGCGATACATACACGTGGACTATTTCATGACAGAAGCAATTTTAATAAATGTCAATTAACCGTGTTTCTTCGTTAGATCGGGATTCCACTCACTAGACTGGCTTTCCACGGTTGTCCGTATCCACACGTAAAAACCGTTGGGAATAACTTTGCTGCTCAATACCGTCAGCAGCCTTTTAAATCTGACTACGTAAAGTCATGGTTTCGTCAATTTTAAATAGTGGTTCCGGAGGGCGCGCATATCGACAACAAACAAACGCCTTGTCGAATATAACAACAGTTGCTAAAATCGCAAGTAGCATTAACGGACAGACCATCGCGCCATCTAACCTCAAACGTTTCTAAAAAAATACTATATTTCTTGCTTTGCAAACCTTTCAAGCCTCAAGAAAATCGTGGCAGGGCGCACGTTTCCTCTGTCGGTCGTCAAAATAATTTGCTAATCCCCGCTAACCACCCAATCCGCGGCCCGTATTGAGGCGCAAATACGCCGATTCCGGTTCCATCCCTGATTATGTTGATCTTGTTAAAAACGTTTATAACGCTCAAGCGCGCCTCCATGGGGCCGAAACTCCCCAATACAAACTGACGCATCGCCCCGAGATTTACCTGAAAGTTGCTTGGCAGGACTACCTCATTCGCGAATCCACTCCGTAAGCCGCTTCCATAGGTGGCATCGGAACTGAGTAGAGTGCCCAACCAGTGGTAAGAAACACCAGCGGAAGCAGTATAATTCTGGTCGTGGTCCAAATGCACCCAGTTGTTAGCTATATAGTCCAACAATTCCTGACTAAAGTTAAACTGTGCAGACACAACATCTTTGGCCATAGTGACGGTGTGGGTAAGATTGACGTAAGTGGCAAAATTGCCGGGATGGTAGTTGCCGGTCAGCTCTACACCGTAGATTTTCCCCTGTGAATAATTGAAGGGGGTAAATATCAGGGCCTGGCCGAATTGGCCCTCATCGAACATATCCCTGACTATCTTGTAGTAGCCATCAATGCCGACGTTCAGGGAAGAGGTTATTCTCTGGGTTGCCCCGGCATCTAAATAATGGGACCGTTCCGGCAAAATTGGTGAATTCATACCCGGCTGCGCATTTGACGTGTTAGCGAACAGGTCAAGTGTTTTTGTCGTTACCAGCTCAGTCGGCGGTGGTGTGAAGTACCGAGAATAGGCGGCGTGAAACGTGGTCTCCGTTGTCGCCTTGTATACCAGGCCCAAACGGGGACTCAGTTGACTGGCTTTAACAAAAGCGTCCATCTGGTCATATCGGAGGCCGTAATTCACCGTCAATTTTTCTACCGGCTTCCATTCGTCCTGCAGATACAATGACAGAATGGTGTTGCCATTTTTCGGGTTGTTGTCCGTGATCGTATAGGGCGCGCCGGTAACGTTTCCATTGGCATCCACCGGGAAAACCGTTGACTTATTGTCGCTTATGATATCTTCGTTATTTGCAAAAAAACCCATCCGGACCGTGTTGGCATCGTTCAGATAGTAACTTCCGTCACCCTGTAAACCGATACTGAGACTGCTGCGAAATACATCAGATGCAACTCCCTCAAAAACAAGGTCACCGATGATGTCAGGCGTATAATGGACGCTCGAGTAATGAGTGAAAAGGGATAATTGGTAATCGAAGTTTGTATCGATGGAGCTTTGTAGAGCAACAATTCCATAACGATTGGTTTCATACTGATTCTCGTTCAATGAGGCAGAATTGATGCCGGTGAGTCCTACTCCGGCCAGGTAGTCCGGATTGGGAGTTCGTCCCGGAATATTTGGAATTTGAAACCGACCATCGTAACTGCCGAACATCAGACTTAACCGAGTTGAGGGATCGATGAGGTACGATAAATACGCGAAGCCCTTTCCTTGATCCGTATGGTCATGGATCGCGCTGGGGCTGGAGGTGGGGTTTTCGATGCCCAAGTTGTCCTCCAGGTAGGAACCGGTCACATAGTAAGTCATATTCCCTTTAGAACCACCTAACTCGAAGCTCGGTTCCAAGGTGTTGTTGCTTCCTCCGAATAGATTGATGCGACCCCCCGTCTCATAGTTAGTCTTGGTTTCAATTTCGAACACTCCCGCTGTCCGGAGACCGTATTGGGCTGGCAGAGCGCCGGTCAAGAGATCGATCTGCTTGGCAAAGCGGGTGTCCAGTTCCTGACCGAATCCCGTGACCCCCTCAGGCAGGATAACACCGTTAATGCGGTACTGAATATTATTTTCGTCACCCCGCACATGCAAATGGCCGAACGAGTCATTGACCACGCCGGGTGCCTGGAGTGCTACCTTGTTGAATTGTGTATTATCCCCCCCAGCTAAGATTTCAATATCATTCTGGTCCCAACGGTACTCGCTGCCGCCCGTCTTTGGTGATAAGCTGTTTCTAGCCTGGTTCAAGCGCTCCGACTCAACCGACACCTCAAGTGCTTTCTTGGCGGCCATGGTTAACGTCGTACTGGCGATCGTTCCGGCTTCAACCATCACCTTGCTGGTGCTTCCTTGAAAGCCCGTTTTTTCAGCCACGACTGCATAGATGCCTGGCGTTACATTCGAAAACATGAAATGGCCGTCGGCATCACTCAGACTTTTGCCCATAATAACACTATCGGGTGATTTCAGTATCAGACTTGCCCCCGATAGTGGTCTTCCCAAGGCATCATTGATCGTACCCTGGATTTCATCAGTAGAACCAGGGGCAGCATATACGACGGCCGATATTATGATAGAAAGAGCAAGTACCAATGTAGAGAACGTTAAAACCTTAAGTGTTCGCATTGCGCTATCCTTAGATTCTTAATGAAGGTGAACAGCTTTTAGAATTTCATTACGCGGGCTGATAAATAGTTGTTCGGCGCGAACTCTCCCCGCTTTTATCTACAGGTACTTCGTGGATAAGTTTTTATTAACACAAATGAATGGATTGATTTCTTTATTGAAAGCTCGGCGTGATTTCCTCGAAATCCGTAAACTATTGCGGAAAATTAAGAAGGCAACTTTCCTTCAATATCAATGTAATATCCTTTTTACAAGGCTTTCTAAAACATCCTGCCCGCCCTTGTTCTTTTTGGGTCCTAGAATTTTTAATACCCTTCCGCTCTGCTGCGGGGCAATTCACTAACAGGATTTTTTAACTCGTTTTTCGTGCTTTAGAGCTTTTTGTTCATGCATTTGTTCCTATGTCAAGGATTTTTACTCATATATCTCATGCTAGCGTGCTGCTTCGCTAATGATTCGGAATATGTCATTTTGCCTGCACCACGAATGGGCACTCTGGATCGGATGCGTAGAAATTTCCGGCGACGAACCCGGCAACGGCACGGCAGCCGCCCTTGCATATACCAAAATAATCACATGAACGACAGGGCTCAGTGGCACGATTGGTCCAGGTGCGCAAGAGTGACAGATGTTCTGAACTGCTCCACAGCCGTGGTAGCTCAAAAATACTTTCCTCACTCTTTAAGAAGGAGCAACCAGCGAATCTGCCATCGGAACGAACCCCCACGAGGACGTTACCAGCCTCACAGCCGTAAACAGAGAACTGCTCCATTATTGTCTTGTCCGGCCGGTGCCAACAGAACATCGGGACAAATGAACAGTCAATTTTCGCCGGGATCCCGGATTCCTGAGAAAGACGTCGGATCATCGGATAGAATTCCCGGTTCTGAGTCGGCGTTAATCGTCTTTCAAAATAGTCGTGTATCCCCCTTCCCGAAGGTTTGAGGCGCAGCAGTTCCACATCAGCAAGCCTGCGTTCCCTGGCAAAGGTGAACAACTCGTTCAGTTGATTGAAGCTCTGCCGGGTAACAACGCAGTTCAAACCAACATTGACACCCTCCTCCATAAGCATATCCACGCACTGTATTGCAGCTGTAAGAGCAACGGGGCTCCGACCAGATTCCTCGAAACCGGCAGTGCTATCTATGCTGACGTTTACCTGACCAAAAATACAGCATTTTGCGGCGTTTTCTCTGGTCATTAGGACGCCGTTCGTCGTCAGGTTGGGAACTATGCCGCGAGCCCGTACATAGGAGGCTAATTCAAATAAATCAGGGCGCTCCAGCGCCTCTCCGCCACCTAAAGCCATATGGAACACACCCATCCCTGCCAGCATGTCGACAGCTTTGCGAAACTCTTCAGCCGACAGTTCGCCCGCGTCCTTTTTTCCAGAATCCATATAGCAGTGTCCGCAATGGAGGGAACAAGCGTTGGTCACGGAAAAATGAACCTCCAGCGGAGCAGTGAGATATTGGGTCTCCGGTTTGTCCCATATCGGGCTGGACTCGTAGCCTAAACTGCGCATGAATTCCCGGTCCACATGCACCAGCATCGGCGGATTTTCCAGACCCAGAATTCCTCCGAATGACTCAAACCGATGTTTCATAATGTTCATCCCTTCTCCTCCATCTAACTGACGAGCGATTCATCCGGTTTTTCCGCTTGCACCTGATCATGAATATTTGCCGCACTGAGAATGGCAGCAAGAGTATTAAAAAGGACCGTCATAGCGGCCCCAGCGGTGAAGAAGACTATTACATCCATGCCGATACTGCTGGAATTCGGATTATAGCCTGTCTTGATCTTCAGAATTTTTCCTTTCATTTGTCTACCTTCCTTTAAGATTTTCAGTTTGTTTCCAACATCTTTGTAGCTCTTTTCTCCTACTCATAGTCCACTGGTCTGTTAAAGATGAAACAAACCTTCCGCCCAGTCGCTGTACGTATCTGCAAATACGTCCATTATTTGGGGACCATTCGGCTGATGGATAATAATGAGATAGAATATCGCTGTAGTCATCAGCAGGGTGAGGACGGGACTGAGCCAGCGCAATGCCCTCTTCCGGGTCTGCCAGATCTTTCCCCTAGTCAGAAGGATCAGCCAAAGAAGGACTGTCAGGTTGAGGCATGCTGCTATGTAGATCACCGTGCCAGAGATTTTGATTGGATCGCCCGCGTTCTCTAAATTATAGAATGTCGGCATTTTGATTGCGATCAGCAGCGCCCACAGGAAAGCGAATATAAGGTAATTTATGATTGAGTTTCGGGTAAGCTGTTGCCAGGGCTTCATTAGAAGAACCGCAACCCACAGCACAATCACAACCCCCCACGCAATCCATCCCCAAGCCGATGTCTCTTCCCAGTAGCGACCGGCTATATTGTAGGCCACCGTGTCATTCGTAGAGAGTTTCTTTTCGTCATCCCCGGCAAGAGTCTTAAAAGCGAGATAGCTTTGCCTTCGCTTGTCCATGCGGGCATAGGCATATCCCAATTCACTCTGTATTTTGTCCCTTAAAAGAAAATCGGGGTGTTTTTTTAGCAACGCCTCGAACTTTTTTACCATGGTTTCATCGCTCTGATTGCTGAAGCGAATATCTTGATATATCTTGAAAGCCTCCTCCTGTTGCATCAGTTTTTCGAGAGAAGCTATCTTATCGCGGTAAAATGAGGCCTGCCGAAAGTCGGCGTATTTATCCAGGTATTCGCGGTCCCATGTAATAGCCTTTTTAATATCTACAATGTTGTTTTCATACAAGGTTCCCAACATCTGTACTGCATATCGGCGTGCTTGGCTCTCAGGATGTTTCTCGGCAATTTCCAGGTCAATAGCCGCGGCGTCGGAATAGCGACTATTGAGAAATGCATCTTGTGCCTTCTGTTTCAATTCGTTTGTTGCCGGGCCGTCTTGAGCTGTATATCCGTTAATAGGGATCAAAAACACGGAGCCAGAAAGCAAAACAATAAGCAATAGAATAAGCTTAATCCACTGAAGCATTGCAAGTTTGAGCGATGATATAATTGTTAGGTTTGACATTTATCAGCCTCTACCTTCGCGAATTCTGAAATACTACTTTTTCATGCAGAAATATTACAAAGAATATTTTTTTACTGCGAAGTAACAATAAGTTTTATTTGAGAAAGGGTTGTTGTTCGTTCTAGGTATATCGAGTTCATTTTCTATACGTGGCGCATTAAATTTAATTGCGCATATCTGCGCACTATTTCATGGCCTGATATCCATTCCCAGAATCTTGATATCATTCACCGCACAGCATCCTCAAGCATCGGGAAATTTCCGTTATGCAGGCAGGTCTTTTATCAGGGCTGTCCGGCGGCAGATAATCCAACATGAATTAAAGGTGCCTGTTAACTCATCTAATCTGCATGGAGCTTATCATGATGTTATTTGGCATTATTTATTATTACAACGACGCGATGACCGTTTCGGGAAATTGTCCTTCTTGAGGTGTTCAAAATATGTGGAACGTCATGCGTTCAACTTTAACTATCCTCTCTCTGAAAACTAATTTTTCGTCACGCAGACGGATAGAGCTTAAAATATCCCAGGCTCTTGCAAGTGGTATGGTTCAACAATGATTATTTTTTTTGAAGATCATGCTGCCTTTTTTGATGTTGCGACCCTTTATGTGACGACGAGCACTCTAGCACAAAACTATTTCATGGAACTGTTACCGCCTCATTTGCAGAGTACGTGATATATCTTCATAATCCCCTCACTGTAACCGTTCCTTTACAGAATTGGTCTTCGGAAACGGCGAGACGAATCCGATGTTTCAGATTTCTGTCACTGTAACAAATGAATGTTTCAATATTATGAAAATATTGTTACATTTTTATCATACTAAATTTGGCAAATTACACACCGGTTTCTTGCGATATCAATCAGATGCTTCAATACGCTTTCTAAACTTCTGGCTTACGTCATATTCTGAGTAAGCGGTTGTTCTTCCATGAATTGCAGATTCACTTTTCACTGGGCATTAGCGACCATATGGAGGGTGACTCCCAATTCAACGCAAGGTGAGTACGAAGTCATGTCACCCAAAAGACGACTAATCTCGAGACAAAAAATCACCCGGCCAACTGGCAATACTCAATTTTAGTCAGTAATCATACCGATATTCTTCTGAATGATGGGTTTCACCTGTAATTCAGAAATAATGGTTGATGTCCCGATTATATTCAATGGCTTCAAAATAAGGGAAATCGTTTTTTTATTCAATTTTTTTATAATATGGTTAATTAAATACAGATGCTTGCGCACAATAATCTCTCTTCTCATGTAATAAAAGAACAGGGGCCGGAAGGCCCCCGTTCTTTTATTCAAATTAGACATCCTCTATTTTACTGCCTATTCTTGTAATACCACTGGGTTAATATTGATTAGTTGATTGTTTGGGTTGCTGAACTGAACCGGTATGGTGATTGAATCGCCAGAGTTCAAACCGTTGGACGTAACCCTTATCATCGGTTCGCCGTTGTTAGAACCGGTTGCATTGGCCAGCGTTACAGTCGTGATTAGACCTGTGTTCTGGGCGATAATCGAGGTAGGTACTGGTTTAGCTGTGTTATACTGGGCATTTGCGGTGCCAATTCCTTGAAGATTAACCATGCCATCCAGAACAAGGTCAATCGTGCCGGTGAGAGAGGGGCCATTATTGGTGATGGTCATGGTGCCTGTAAAAAGCTTAGTAATACGGCTGTAAAGAAGACCACTGCCGGTCACGCTGACCTGTGGCGTTACATTAGTAAAGTGATTGAGGACAATCGTCTCAATCGGTGTAATGGTCGTAGGCTGAATCGCAGTTGTGCTCACGTTATTGACTTGGTAGGTGGTCATGGTGAGGCTTTCCCCCTCAACATCGAAAGTCATGAATTCGAAAGCCGGCCAGGCTGTGATTACGTGCGGGTAGCTCCCCTTATTAGTAAAGTCTGGCTGGTAAACAGGTGCGCCGCCGCCGCCGCTGGTGATGTGCGGCACATTCAGGGCAATTTCGTCGCCGTTTGCCTGGGCAAGGTTATAGGCACCCGTACGGGCATAATTGTGGCTGTGGCCGCAATAGACCAAATCCACATTATACTGTGTTATGAAAGGTTCGAGCGCCCTCACAGTTGTGTTATCCGCATCGCTTCCAGCGGAATACGCCGGCTCGTGATATATGAGAATCTTCCACGCCTTGGTGGTCGTGGCGAGGTCGTTGATAAGCCAGTTGTACTGAGCAGAGCCAGGAGCAAAATTCGTGTATTCATCAACTACAGTAAAGTGGACCGGACCGTAATCGAAGGACCAGTACAAGTTGTTATATGTCGCAGGAGTACCAGCCACAAGAGTTGCGTTCGGGTAAGGAAAAGGGAAGTACTTCGGGAAGGTCGTACTGTACCCATTTGGGTAAGATCCATCGTTGTCATGATTACCTTTGCACCCATTAATGGGCGTGTTCGCCGTGAAATTAACAATGTCCGTCTTGGTCGGATCGAACCACTGAGTCGTCCAGTAGCTTTCACCGTCGCTGCTTACCCAGTCCCCATTGTGAATGGTCAGGCGCTGGTAATCCTGGTTGCCGGGCTGTGAATAAAAGTTCTGCATAGCAGCCATAATGCTATCCAGGGCAAAAGGTTGGCTTCTTGAGTCCCCCATGCCGAGAAATCTTACTGATGTTGCATTGTTAGCAGGCGCCGTGATGAACGATCCGCTGCCATAGACGGTGCTTGTGGTTGGGTTAGTCACCTGGTAGTAATATGTCGTATTCGGAGTCAGTCCGGTGATTGTGTACGTTTGCTGACTATTTACGGTGTCGGGGCCAAAAACAGCAGCCGTTGCGGTCCCACTGCTATAAGTCGTGTCAATGCCCCAACTAATGTTGTTCGATTCTCCTGTATCATTGTTCTGCCAGACTACCTGCATTTCCGTATTAATCCCCGGGTAAATCAGGTAAGGACTTTTCAATATTCCGGCGAAAGCCGCCGTGCTGCACACGGCAATGGCCAGCACAAGAACCAAGCAACTCAATGCTTTTTTCGTCATGATATTCATCTCTTCTCCTTTTAGTCTATAAGTTTTACTGCTATAATTAATACTTTTTACAATTGATGTTGCCTAAAAACATTTCACCCCCTTTCATGGATCATGGAACGGTCTTGCAGCAATAAATCAACTGCCGTTTTCACCGGATAAATCGCTCTACTCATTCAACTGCAAATTTTTAGCGTCAGTCAGGTTTGCCTTATGCAGTTCCGTCCCACTCAAATCCACCCCACTCATGTTCGCTCCGCTCAAGTCCGCTCCATTCAGATTGGCCTTACTCAAATCCGCTCCACTCAGGTCCGATCCGCTCAAGTTTGTCTTATTCAAGTTTGCGCCGCTTAAATCTACGCCGCTCAGGTTCGCACCGCTCAAGTTCATTTCACTCAGGTTCGCACCGCTCAATTTTGTTCCATTCATATTCATTCCGCTCAAATCCACTCCGCTCAAGTTCGCCCCACTAAGATTCGCTCCACTCATATTCGCCCCACTCAAGTCTATTCCCTTCATATTCGCTCTTCGCAAGTCCGCGCCCGTCAGATTTGCCCCATCCGCGTCAACTCCACTCAAGTTCGACTCAAACAAGTTAGCCCCGCTCAAATCGGCACCATTTAAATCCCGACCCTGCAGGTTCACCCCATTAAGTTCCGCCTCGCTCAGGTTACAATGCGGACATTGATTGGTTGCCCTCAAGGTGTCTAGATCAGTCTGCTCGAAGCCGTATACGACACTAACCGTCAGAAGTAAGCAAAGGCCGATTATCCCCAGCACCGCTCCAGTCCTTTTATTCATCGCCGTATCTCCTCATTAGATAAATCACTACTTTGAAATGGGATATTTAGTCACATATCCATCCATGAAAGATTTCAATTATATTATCCTTCGGTCCTCAATTTCACCTCCCTATCAACAGTGATAAACTCACCCTCGTCCACCTCCACCTTTGGGTTTGACAGGACAATCTTGTCGTAATCTATTGATATGACCAGTGCCGACACACCGATGACGTTGCTACCCACCAAAAAAGACGATCGACTGCTTAAGAATTAGCATCAAAGAAGCGTTGATCGAGGTAGTGTACATAGCATGCAAAGAGCTGATTCACGGATACCTGCCGTTTTTATCTAGCTTTTTTCAACAAGGCCATGATAAAGTAATTTCGCAGATTCCTTTCCTTATATCGGCAACAAATTCAGGTTAAATCCTCTTTCAATGAGCCACGTAAACCCCAAAACGAATATGGCAAGTGATACGCCGACGGTCACTTTTCGGAACTCTATTTTAGTTCTGAGCATGTGCAAAATCGGCAACAGAACGAGGAAAATCATCAGTTGTCCGAGTTCCACCCCGAGGTTGAAAGATACTACCGATACTAAAAGGTTCGATTTTCCGACGATTAGTTCCTGCAGAACGCTTGCAAAGCCGAATCCGTGAATTAGCCCAAAACAAAATGTCAACAGCCATCGATAATTGACTTCTTTCCTAAACAGGTTTTCAAGAGCGACAAAACAAATGGAAAAGGCTATTACCGATTCGACAACGCGAGAATTCAAACTAATAACCTGCGTTGCCGCCAACAGCAGGGTAATGCTATGTGCTATGGTAAATGCAGTGATTATCTTCAGAACTTCCTTGATTGACAGTCCAACAACTATAAGGGCCAGGAGAAACGCTATATGGTCATAACCAGTTAAAATGTGCTCAATGCCGAGCAGCACAAATTCACCGATATTTTCCCATATTGAGCTAATCACCGGTTGTTTCGGAACGTCGCTGCTCTGACCGGATTTATGGGGCCTGTTTAATGCAAGTAAGCCGCTTGTGGAGACTGAGGCAGTCGGATTCCGGGAAAAATGTGTTTTCTTCTCACCGTCATACGCCGACAAAGCCCCGGTCTTTTTCACGTGAGTGATGGCTGTAACCGTACCCATTGGTACAATGTTTAGATTCTTTTCTTTCTTAACGACGTTTGATGCTATACTTGCCGGGGAACCCTTAATGGAAACATCCCACTCATGCGCATCGTGTTCAAACGTGTATTGGCCATTGGGCTGTGAATAATCCACGACTTTCTGTAAATCGTCCCCAACGGCATCGGTCAAATACAAATAAGCAAGATTTACATGCGCATTGTTTGTTTCCTCGAATAACAACTGGTAATCAATTTTTACGGGGTTCTCGGGATTGGGAAAATTGACATTAGCGACGGACAGCCATATCTTAAACATGCCGGTTACATTTCTGGTAAGCTTTGTTACTTTCACCGGATATATTTTATTGTTGATCGTTATGGACATCTTTTTATTTATATAAGGCTGAATGATATCGGCCGCGATTTTACCCAGTTCTTCATCGGAACTTGATTCAGGATTGTAATGCCCCTCTTTTATACCTTTTATCCCTTCGAATAAAAGAGAATTGAGCTCTATGAAGGCCGTAATATTGTTTTTGCCAATACACCACATGGACCCGCCCATCGGGATATTGTGCGCCGAAGCGGTCATTGCTGCTGAAAATATCAGGATTGCTGCTATCGATAAATACAGTTTCTTGAAAAATGGAGTGAGCATATGGGTATCCTCATCTTCGCAAGTATAAGACGGGGGGCCCGAAGGCCCCCGTCTTCACATTATTTAGACAATCATATTACGACGGATGCCGAACAGACCGAGCAGCCCCGAGCCGAACAGCCAGGCAGCCGCCGGAATCGGAGTCTGAGCTACATTGACCTCAATGCTGTTGTTTGTCACCGCAGCACCAGTCGAGGTTAAATTAACTATGGTTGCGTACCCATCGGTCGTATCCGACGTGAGAATTGGGGTTGCTCCATCGGAGCCCCAGAAGGAAAGCCCGAATGAGTTGTTCGTTGAGCCGCTCAAATCAAGGGAAAATTGGACTGTAGAGCCGAACGTTACCTGCTGAAAGTAGTCGTTCCAGCCATCCGTGTTGTTGATGGTTAAGGCCGATGGGAGCGCTCCCGTGACAGCACCTGTTGGCGTAACGGAGCCAAGCACGGCGTCAGAAACGAAATTCGATACAACTGCGGCTGACAGTGGTTGAGCGATCTCATTTGGGTTGTACTGCAATTCGATGTATCCAGTTTGTCCGGCAACGGATGATGTGTTTGCCGTAAAATTGTAGGAATAATCTGCGAATGCCGAAGTGGCAGCAAACATCATAACAGCAACGACGAGAAGCCTGATTATGAGACGTTTCATTGAATTCCTCCCAATCATTTATTTTTTATTATTTTTGAAGTTTTTTCTTCCAATAAAAATCTTCTGTTCTTTACTTTAAACTCAATAAAAACTATCCCCCCTTTCTGTAATAGATGCTGCGTCGTCTCCCCCTTTCATGGCGAAAAAAATCCGGGTGCTTTCTCTTGCGAAAAAGGCAACCCGGCTGTCCGCGAGGGACCCGTGGCTTTCCGTCCCCGTCTTACAACGGGTTTGGCTTTAGCGGCTTGGCAGCTTTTTTGAGCTTGTTATGCGCTCGAGATTAAATGTATATTTACCAATCAGGCAACCTCCCAAATTCTTCAAACATAAAAAAACCGCTACGAATATTTCCGTAGCGGGCTCTAAGGTAACCCTGATTCAGGGGCCTAAAAAGTACCCGATGATAATGATTACGACCACATATTCTTGCGTCCCCATCTTTCAATGGGTTCGTCTTTATCGGCTAACAAGCTTTTTTGAGCTTATTATGCGATCGAGATTGAATGTATGCTGACTAATTAGGCAACCTCTCGAATTCTTTAAACAAAAAAATCCGCCACGAATATTTCCGTAGCGGGCTCCAAGGTACCCCTGATCCAGAGGCCTAAAAAGTACCCGATGATAATATTACAACCACTTACACTATAGTTCGAATCTTATTTCCAACCAACAACGGTGCCTCAGGACAAATAATACGTTCTATTTGCCCTTCACGACCTTGTTGCGTGAAGAGGTCTGGCTTGCAAGCCCATTTCACACAGTGAGGCAGGACAAACAGTTCTTTAGTACATATTTTTCGCTGAGACAGAAGATTATCCCGTGGCTTTATTGCCCTATAGATCTTTCGATCATCAACGTTTATTCACGTGCCTATCGTGCTTAAGAGATCCTGTTGCCGCCTTTGGTGTTTCTTCCCTTCCAATCATGACAAAACGATACCTGCAAGATAAACAAAGAGCGCTCTAATACAGAACTATTTCATAAGACTGTTACCGCTTATTCCGCATACTGCGCGATAGATCTTCATAATCCACTCTCTAAACGTTCATTCGTGGATGTCAGTTCCATGGAACGGCGGAAAGAATACTACATTTAGATTTCGATCACTATAACACATGAATGTTTCATTATTATGAAAATATGGTTACATTTTTATCATGCTAAATATAGCGACTGACAAATTAGTTTCTTGCAATATCAATGAGATGTTTATTTTTTTTCGTCAATCTGTTTGCCCGATAAATTAAACCGCGCCACATTTGTCGAAACAATCTATTTTTTTCAGCAACGAATTCGGTTTTCCATTAACGAGATTAAATTTATGATAAAATCAGTCGGCAAGGGCTCCCTTAAATATTCTAATTGGCATGCTGACCTCCTTTTCCATTTATCAATTTTCCCATAAGGGTCTCCCGAACATTGTTTGGTGCAATTTAGATCTCTTAATAATATCGATTTCGTCACATCATTCCTCTATTTGGCAATTGCACGATTAAACTTGCTATTCTCAGTAGCCTTCTGGCTGTTTTGTCGCGGACGTGCATGTTCAGGCATCTTGGGAAAAGCGTTTCCCAGAATCTTTCTGCCATTATCTGCGATTTATGCTATGAACACGTTAACAAGGATCATCTCCCCTCTGAGTCTTTCGACCATCGCATTCATTTAACGAAATTTTAACCTTATTTCAATATTTATGTAACACTTCAGGCGTATTTTTTTGCAAGATACTCTCTCTGTCGTTTTTTCCCAGTCTACAGAAGTTTCTCTGATATATCTGCTTGCTCATTCCATGATGGCGCAGGTTGCTGGAGAATGAAGCGATTGACAGCGGCTGGTGAAATATTTCTTGAGCTGTTGCATATTCTTTAAAAAACAGAAAACAGGGAATTATCTATGTCGGTACAAAGCATGAAGATTTTTCTTCCACAAGGGTCTGAAAAGTAATTTGCTAAATTTTCTGTGGCCATCCAGAAGCTAACAGGATTTCGGCTGCTCTTTTTGACCGCTTTTATATGGATAATCTTCCATTATTTCCTACGACAAAACGTAAGAATATTTCCTGTGTTCGACACCGTCACCGATATTGTCAATCTTCGGCATGATGCTTGACTGTGTACCATGGATACTCACGAAATGATGCCACATGGAGATTTTAACACCCATGGGCAAGCTGTACAAAGATTACCGTCAGTTCAATTCCAAAACAGCGCCGCGTTTTTAATAAATGCGGCCCACTTGTATGTCGCGTGACAAGGTACTATTACTATTTATTCTAAACACTATCTTTTCAAGTAGACGCATATTTCCTTTCTTCCCTGCTACTAAAACCGTTTGGCATAATTGTTAATTTGTTTTTCTTAATGTTCGTAACATTAAATAACATATTTTTGAACATCGTAGTTCTACAGTTCTTATATTGCATCCCCGAGCTCGTGTAAGAGATGATTATCTTTGGTTATACTTAAATCAGCAGTTGACATGCTGGCTTTTTTGAAGATCGATTAAAATAGCTTCAATTTTTGTCAACGCATAAATGAGAATTTTAACTGCTCTGCCACAGCCACAAGTGGGCAATAATGCTTTTAGTGGACTGATTCGATTTTTTCCTGCCAATTCAGGATAAAAGGTAGTTCTACTTACAGCATGTGCTGGCGCGATTTAATTACAGTAAAGGGGCGAGAGAAAAAATGGAATGGCTCAGAGTTGCTATTGATTATGGAATCATGGGATTATTGCTGCTCTTAAGTATTGTATCTGTTGCAATAGCTGTTGAAAGGCATCTGGTCTACAAGAATCTCAACATAAGCCAATATCGGGATATAAAAAGCCTGGAAATCGTGCTTACCGAGAAGCTTCACTTCATTGGAACTATTGGAAGCAATGCTCCCTATATCGGACTGCTCGGCACGGTGCTTGGTATCATGCTCACCTTTTACACGATGGGGAAAGAGGGCTTCATGGACTCGGGGAAGATCATGATCGGTCTTTCCCTCGCCTTGAAGGCTACGGCCGCAGGATTGCTTGTTGCTATCCCGTCTGTTGTCCTTTACAACCTTCTGGTGAGAAGGGCAAAGGTTCTGATGATGCAGTGGGAGATAAATAATGGACGAGAAAGAGTTTAATTACATCAATGTCATACCTCTTGTTGATGTGATGCTTGTGCTTCTCACGATCGTGCTGACGACATCTAGCTTTATTGCAACGGGGGCCCTTCCGGTTGAACTTCCCAAGGCGGCGAAGAGCCCGTCAGAGATAGCGAAGACGCTGACCATCGAGATAGACGTAAGCGGGAACATATGTCTAAACCGCCGTCCTGCATCGCTCGATGAATTGAATATCTCGTTGCAAGCCATCCCCAGAGATATTCCGCTTCTTATCAGGGCTGACAAGAATATCCGTCTGCAGGCATTTGTAGACGTCCTTGACGTCGTGAAAAACCTAGAATTTAAAAGGGTCAGCTTGCAGACGCAAGAGATGAGATGAAGTACCAGCGTATCGGCTTACAGATATCCATCCTCATACACCTATTGCTCTGTATGATTGGCTTCGGGTATGGCTATTTTTTCTTAGTTCCTGCGAGCGCACCCATTCCTCTCGAGATCGGGATTATCTCCTGTCCTGAGCCCGCCCCGATTCAGGTTGCGCGGCAGCACAGGAACCGATTCCACATGGTTAAAGAATCCCGTAAGCCGGCGCAGCAGCCGGAAACACTCTCTCGGACAGCGGTGGCTGAGCAACCGATTGTGAGGCAGGAAGTGATAGCCGCGCAGACAGGAACGGCCCCACAGAAGGAAGCTGGCCCGCAGGCAGGAACGGACGAATCTTTAAAAGCGAGTCAAACTGCACCTAACGGCTCGATAGTCGGTCCCGTTTTTAATGCTGATTATCTGCATAATCCAAAACCATTATACCCGCTTATTGCGCGGCGGTTGAAGCTGGAAGGAACCGTTGTAGTACGGGTGCTGGTAAGCTCCGCGGGTAAGGCTGAAGCCGTCCACTTGGGGACAAGCTCCGGATCGAATGTGCTGGATCAAGCAGCTTTAAATGCTGTGCAGGAGTGGTCATTCGTACCGGCGCAGCAGGGAGTTCAGCCTGTTACCTCCTGGGTGGACGTCCCCATTCGTTTTCGCTTGACCGACTGACGTGGCCCAAACCGCAGATCAGGAATGAAAAGTTATGCCGGATTTTTTTGGAGGAGTACCATATGCACCGACGGATTAAAAGCCGGTACATTGCCATATTTGCTATCGGGATGTTCTTATTTTCTAGTGGGCCTACAGCACCTGTCTTTGCCGGAGGAGTCCAGACTCTCAATACCGTGGAAGTGACCGGTTCTGCTGAGGATCTGGTGGGCTCGGCGGATTCCGCTACCGAGGGAACCATCACGCCTCAACAGATCGAAGACCTTCCTGTGTTGCGGACCGGTGAATTTCTTGAAGAAGTCCCGGGCCTGATTGTCAGCCAGCACAGTGGCGAAGGCAAGGCGAACCAATACTATTTACGCGGATTTGACCTCGATCACGGGACTGATTTGGCAACGACAGTGGCGGGTATGCCGATCAATATGCCGACCCATGCGCATGGGCAGGGATATACGGACTTGAACTTCTTAATGCCGGAACTTCTTGGAGGCATCCAATACAGAAAAGGGCCGTACTACGCAGATCAGGGAGACTTTTCCGCCGCCGGCGCCGTCACCATGGATTACGTCAATGTGCTGGACCGGAATATCGCTGAAGCGGGCATAGGGAACGAAGGCTATCGCCGGGCTTTGGTGGCGGGGTCCTCGGCGCTTGCCGGAGGGCATCTGCTCTACGGTCTTGAAGCGTATCATCATGACGGACCCTGGGTTCACCCTGACGATTACGATAAATTCAATAGCGTGCTTCGCTACAGTCATGGTGATGCTCAAAACGGCTACAGCATAACCGCCCTGGGTTACGACGGTACCTGGAATGCCACGAACCAGGCCGCTATCCGCGCCATAGATGAAGGCCTGATCTCCCGTTATGGCGCCCTCTCTCCCATGGATGCAGGAAATTCTTATCGATTCAGCCTTTCCGCGGAAGGGCAACAGACATCGGAGGATTCGATTACCCGGGAGAATGCATATCTGATCAAGTATCAAATGACTTTGTGGAACAATTTTACGTATGATTTGGTGGATCAGGTCAATGGAGACCAGTTTGAGCAGCACGATGAGCGGATCGTTTCCGGTTTCGGTGTCAGCCATGATTGGATAACGCAGCTGGCTGGCCACGATATGGTCAATACCGTCGGAGTGCAGGTACGCAATGACGACATCAGTCCGGTCGGACTGTACCATACCATGAATCAGCAGGTGCTTTACCTGACAGAGCAGGACACTGTCATACAAACCAGCGGAAGCGTTTATGTACAGAACCGTTTTCAATGGTCGGATAAATTCCGCAGCATAGTGGGGCTCCGCGGGGACGCTTACCATTGGGACGTTACGGCCAATATCCCCCAAAATTCCGGCGACGCCCACGCATCCCTCCTGGATCCTAAATTGAGCCTGATTTTCGGACCCTGGGATAAGACAGAATTCTATATAAATGCCGGCCAAGGTTTCCACAGCAATGACGGACGAGGAACAACCATGACGGTGGACCCACTGACACTCGAGCCGACCAGCAAAGTCAGCCCCCTCGTGCGGGCCGAGGGGCTTGATGTCGGGACGAGAACCGCGGTCATCCCGAATTTGCAAAGCGAGCTTACTTTTTGGGCACTCAATCTGGCCTCTGAGCTCGTCTTCGATGCCGACGTAGGCGAAACCACGCCGAGCTATGAGAGCCGCCGGTATGGCTTGGAATGGGCAAACTATTATAAGCCGACGTCATGGTTTACACTTGATGCAGACTTAGCCTTATCTCATGCACGCTTTGTCGGTGATCCTGTCGGAAACCGCATTCCTGGTTCACCCGAAGCAATATTCTCTGCCGGAGCCTCTGTTGACAATATAAATGGCTATCTCGGCAGCCTGAAGGTGCGTTATTTCGGACCACGCCCGCTTTATGATGACAACAGTGTCCGGTCCGAAGCGTCCACAATCGTGGACGGCCGGGTCGGCTATAAATTCAGCAATAACTGGCGTCTCTTCCTTGATGTTTTCAACCTGTTTAACGCAAAGGTCAGCGATATTGACTATTTTTACGTATCCCGGCTTCCGGGTGAACCCCCGGCAGGCGTAGCGGATATTTCCACTCACCCAGCTGATCCGCTGGAAGCTCGCCTTACACTTTCCATGAGCTTCTGATAGCCGGTTCGTGTGCTACGCATAAAGTTCGCTTTGCATCTGGTATAGAAAATCAGAGATGTTTTCATCTGAATAAATTTACCGTCATTCGTGTTTAAGTTGAAAGCCTTGGGTTAAGCAGTCCGCAATGCTGGTGGATCTTGAGTAAAAAGTACTTTACGTCTTTATAGCCGTATGCCATGCGCTTTAAACGCTTTATTTTGTTGTTGATGCCCTCGGAGATCGCTGTTGTTATTTTGCAGAGAAAGTAGTTCAGTACAAAATGCCTTTTCCTAAAGAACTTGAACCCAAGTTCGATGAACGGCGGAATCTTCGAGGTAATGGCTGAAACAATCCACTGGCGGAGATTTTTTTGAGCTGTGGTGCGGTCAGGCGATGTGTAGATCGTCAGGAACTGGTCTTTGAGCAGCATAGCCTTATAAATGGGGTCATTGAGATCAGCAAGCTTATCAAGGAGATTCTCTTTCCTCTTTGATGGTTTGTTCTGCATCAGGATAAAGCGTTTGTTGCAATGGAGGAGCGAGGCGAGATCGGTATTCTTCTCCTTCCGGGCTTTGTTCAGCTCCTCCTTACGCACTGTGTCTACAGCATCGTTTAAGTATTTCTTGACGTGGAAGTGGTCAAGAACGATCAACGCGTTTTTTGCATGTTCCTGGGTGGCCGACAGAAACCCGCGAGCACCATCACTGGCGACGGCCTCGATGGCGGCGCAGGATTCCTCACCCAGAGCATCATAGAAGGAATCGAGTACGGATTTGCCTCGGCCATCATGATTCCAGATGACCTTGCGTTTTTCGATGTCCACCACGTTGGTGACATAGTGATGCCACTTTTGCCAGGCTACCTCGTCAACGCTCATATATGTGGGCGAGGGAACCGGCGAAAGCTTTTCCCGGGCAAGTTCTTCGAGGCGCTGCCGGTCGATCCGGTAGACCACCTCGTCATCGAGGCCGAGAAACCATCCTGCTTCCTGATTGGTGGTGATGGAAGTAAGACGGTATACCTGTTCGGCAAATCGCTTGGTGAACCGGCCCCTGAGCCAGTCAAGTTCCTCGACCCGTCTGCTGTCGTCTTCGATGCAGAGGGACTTGCGTTTCGGGATGTGCAAGAACACTCGTTTGCCGCTTATGGGGAGGTCCTCGACGATGATCACTCCTATGCTGTGTACCGGTGTGTTGTGGACGTGACCGCAACCAGAGCAGACGGCAGGAGTGAATGCGGACTGTTCCAACAACAAATCGAGGCGGTTGTCTGAATGATTGACCATATGACTCACGTGATAGTTTGGAATTGCAAGCAGTTCTGTGATAGTATGGAGCTGCATCGGATTTTCCTTTCTGAGAAAAGTTTGGTCGGGAAACCTAACTTTACCAGAATTGGTTAATCCGATGTCTCTTTTTTACAACACTACGGCATTTTCAACTTTTATACGAAAGAACCTAAATTTATGCCATGATGGATTTCAGGAGGGATTCCATGATAAAGTCTTTCGCGATGCGGCTTGTTTATGCGATGCTTCTGGTTACGCTTGTGGCTTGTGGTGGCGGCAAAGAACCCACAGAGAGCGGGCTGTTTGGTGTTATTTGGTCAGGGACTCAATTTGTGGGAGTGGGAAGCAGCGGTATGATCCGCACCTCCCCCGATGGAGTGTCGTGGACCTCCCAGAATTCCGGCACAGCGGAGTCACTGCTCAACATTGCATGGTCCGGAACGCAATTTACGGCGGTGGGCAATCATGGGACCATTCTCACTTCTCCTGACGGAGTAACGTGGACCACGCAGACCTCGGGAACTATCAGTGACCTCTACGGTGTTGCCTGGTCCGGGTTGCAGTTCGCAACAGTCGGCGATGCCGGTATCATTTTTACCTCACCAACAGGAACGCAATGGACTCTGTCGACATCGGGCACTTCCATAAGTCTCTACGGCCTTGCCTGGTCCGGGACACAGTTCGTTGCTGTCGGGTATGACGGCGTAATCCTTACCTCTCCAGACACCGTTACCTGGACTGTGCGAACTTCGGGCGTTACCGAGCCTCTCGGCGGCATAATCTGGTCCGGGACACAGTTTGTGGCGATAGGAAATAATGGCGCTATTCTTACCTCCCCTGATGGAGAGACGTGGACAGAACAAACATCCGGAGTAACAAACGGCCTGAGCGGGCTTGCGTGGTCCGGGACACAGTTCGTCGCCGTAGGGGACACGGGAACCATCCTTACTTCTCCTGATGCTGTAACATGGACGCTCCGGTCTTCGGGCACATCAATGTCCCTCTTTGGCGTTGCTTGGTCCGGAGCCCAATCTCAGTTTGTAGCGGTGGGATGGTGTAACGTCATCCTCACCTCCCCGGACGGGGTAACGTGGACAAAACATTCTTAGGTCTTTGCGTGGAGCGCGACCGGCGTTGAGTGCACAAGAGTGAATTACCCCGCAGCAAGCTGCGGGGCATCGGAACTTGAAACCTTAAAAAAGCACAACAAAGAAGCTGAAGACTTATCCTGGCTTCGCCAGGATGTCCTTTTCATCCCAGCAGCAAGCTGCTGGGTATTTCAGGACTGTTTTATAAATTTTAGTATGATCTATGCTCTCATACATAAGAACTTTTATTGCTTGGCATGATGATAATTGAAGATCACCCTTAATTTTTTCCCCTCGTATTCATTAACCGCCTCATAGTAAAGTGATATATTTATGTGAGTAAAACTGTTTTCAAAATGCACTACGAGAAGAAGAATTCGCGTTATTTCACAAAACGGCTCATGGCACCCTTCTGTGGGTAAAAGACCACGGATGGAATCGATTCATCCAGGGAGTGCAGGCCTGAATGATCTTCAAATCTAGATAGGCATTGTCTCGATAACCGTATGCGCGGCGAATTACATTTCTTGCTTTAGCGTTTGCGGCCTCAATAAATCCAAGCGGCGCTTTATTATCGCAATACGCCAAAATACCATCCAGATGCTTTTCCACCATACGTGCGAATTTTTGCATCGGCTTCAGTCGACTCCATTTAAGTTGGTCTACCCAACCTCGAAAGAACTTGCGTGCCCATGTTATTGATTCATAGCTCCACAAGTGCCCAAACGTCTCTTTCATCAAATGCGCCTTAAACAATCGCTTATTTGCTCGCAATGCGTCATTCAGCTCTACCCGCGCATTTCCTCGTACATGGGCTTGACGGGAAAGCAGAATAAATTTTTTCCCCGACAGTCGGCCTTTCATCCATTTCCCGGCCTTTCGGATCTCCTGTACTCGCACAGCATTAAGAGCTTTTAGTAAGTGTTGGATAACGTGAAACTTATCGTAAATAATCTGCGCACTCGGACAGTGCTTGCGGACACTGTTGCGGAACGGCTTCCACATGTCCATTACTGCATGGGTGATTATATGAGCACGCTCTTTGCCAAACCACTTCCAGAACTTGCTCAAGTTGCGTTCTTTTCGCCCTTTCCCCACAAACAGCATCTCGGGACCACGAGGTCCATCCAGAGCGCTTATCATGTGCTTATACTTATGTCCCTTGCCCTTTCCATGGGAAAGTTCATCCATGCCCAATACGTTTATGCCGTCCAGAGGGCGGTTTGCCTGCTCTTCCTGTAACGCCTGTTTATCAATCGCCTTGACCGTATGTCGGTGCAGCATCAGGATATCGCCCACGGCCTTGACCGTTGTCACTTTGCACAATTCCTTGGTTACATGCGCCAATTCTGCGGTGACCCGCGGTCCTCGGACATCTACAAAATCAAGAGGTTCCGATAAAATCCCGCACGCTTTACAGTTGCCGCGGTAGCGCTCGAATCGGATAAATGTTGGGGTACTCCAAAACAGTAAATGGCGGACCTCAAATTCCTTGCTGTCGTATCCACCGATGTCTATCACACCACACTTCGCGCATGTATGAGTTTCATGATCCCGAGCTATCGTAACAATGACGGATATACGTTCCTTTCGGTATCCTATATCAAACTCCGTCACATGATGCCCTTGAATTCCTAATAAGCGTGTGAGATAATCTAAATGCATCCGGAAGGCCCCTCCTTGCTTAATGATTGCGAGTCATTTGCAAGAAGTTAACGCTTTCCGGGTGTCTTTTCAACGCATTTCAGCCCATAGTATCGTGCCAAGAGCCCACAAAACTTACCACCGTCTAGACTGCACCTATGAGACGATACCCCGATTCACCGATAAAAGCGAATAGAATAATTGTCATTAATCCCCCCTGCCGAGAATGGAGCTAGGCCTGTCAAAACAGTTCGAGTTACAATAAACATTTTTGAATTTACACAGCCCTCGGCTATGCAAGTCAGGGCTTTTTACCCGAGTACCACGTCTTTCTGTTCCACATTCCTCCTTCCAAATGATGCCCAGTTAGTCTACTCAGGGTTCGGACCAACTGTAATCTGAACAAAGTCTTTAGGCCGAATCCATTTGGCAAAAGCATCGCGCACCTGCTCCGCCGTGGTCTTCAGGTATTGGCCAGCGGCCTGGACAGACTCGTCGAGCGGCAGATCTGCGAGCGAACGGGAAAGCAGCATGCCGGCGATGCCGTCCATGCTCGCTTCGTCTAGTGATACCTGTCTTACGAGAAGCGCCTTGGCGCGCTGTAGTTCTTCCTGCGTGACCGGTGTCGTCTGCATCTCGCGCAGGTTACGCTCCACCATTGCCCGTGCTTTGGATTCATTGGGTGGGTCGCAAGCATAGACCACGCTCAAGAGGGATCTTTTCTTTTCTGCCTCGATGACGGATTCAACCGTATAGACCAAGCCAGCTTTCTCGCGAAGGTCGCGATACAGTCTCGTTGCATAGAATGCGCCGGATAGCACGTGGTTACCAAGCTGAAGTTTATAATAGTCAGGGTGGGAACGCGTCACCCCGATCGTCTCAGCAAGTGTAACCTGGTCTTGGACACTGTTCGCGTCGGGAATGAGGGACTGCGATGGCCTGTTCGGCGGCACCGGAGGGAGATCCGTTGGGGGCTTTTCGCCCGCTGCCATCCAGGTGCCGAAATATTTTTCAACTGCAGCCCGTGCACGCTCAGGCGTAACATTGCCGAGCACTACGATAGTCGTCATGTCGGGTCGAAAAACCTTTGTATAATAGGCCTTAACGTCCTGCAACGAGAGAGCTGCCACGGACTCCGGTGTGGCGTCGCGGAGCGCCGGATCGTCCTTGGGATAGAGCGCATCGCGCAGCGCCCGTGTCAAAAGATAGGATGGACTCTGTAGCTGCCCCCGGAGGGAGCTGATGGTTTCTTGCCGTGTCACCGCGAATGCTGATTCGGGCAGCGCCGGGTGAAGAAGGTTTTCTGAAAGAAGTTCCATCCCGCGCTCGAAACGGTCCGACAGGACTCTAAGGGAGAACGCTGTGCCAGCTGATATATCCGCTGCAATATCATCCTGGGCCTTCTGAAAAGCGAGTCGGTCAAGGGACGTTGTCCCATATGAGAAAAGGCTCTCCAGCACGCCCGAAACACCTTCCTTGCCCATCGGCTCCTCGAGATCATCGTTGTTTTTTACCTCCCCAACAACGCTTACCGCGCGACTAATACTCTCCTGCTGGATAATCAGGCGGATCCCATTCGGAAGCTTGGTCACGATCGGGTTTACCTTCGATGTTGGTAGAGTGGGCACTGCCTCTGCTTTTTTGGCCCAGACTGGCAATTCCACCGGTTTTGTTTCACTCGGCGTAAAAGCTTCCTTGCCCCCAAAGCCCTTCAAAACCACGGGCTTACCCGAAGGACGCGATGTGAGAACAGCCGTAATGGCCGTATCATTAACCAGATACTGTCTAGCTATGCGAATCACGTCCTCTACGGTCACCTTCTTGATTGCAATGATGTTGTCTTCAGGAGAGCTACGGCCCTCGATTGCGACGGCATCGGACCATGCAGATGCGAGCTCTGAAACTGAATTCTTCTGGAATTCCGCTTCTGCTATCTCTTGGCGCTTGGCTGCTTCGACGAGGTCAGCCGGCACGCCATTCTTAATATAGCCGGCAATGATGTTCTTTATCACGCTCACGAGCGCCGTTCCATCCCCTCCCTGGGGAAACGAAGCAAGAGCATAGCCGTAAGCCGCTTTGGGCAGAGCGTCTCCTTCAAAGCTGGTAAAGAGCGCTTTCCCCTCGGGGACCAAGGCGTAGAGATTTCCCCTCTTGCTATCGAGCACGTCAGCGAGGATCGTTCCTGCAGCGAAATCAGGGTTGCCATATCCGGGCAGGCGATAGGCCACGACCGCAAGATCGTAGGGAAGATCTGTCTCAAAAGCAATAGATCCCGCCTTGAGTGGTTGAAGATTAATTGTTGGTCTTGCAGGCAGAGACCGCCTAGGGATCGACTCGAACAGTTCCTTCACTTTGGCCAGAGTTTTCTGGAGATCTACGTCGCCTACAATGACAAGAACCGCATTGTTTGGAACGTACCAAGCATCATGGAACTGCTTCAGCATGGCAGCCGTGGTCTTCTGGAACGAGGGACGCGTACCGAGCGCGTCATGAGCATAAGGCGTTTTCGAGAACATTTGCTCTAAAAGCTGCACGGAAAAAAGATAATCCGGGCTGGACATGTCCTCTGCCACCTCCTGCTCGATCGCTCCCCGTTCCTGTTCCCACAGCTCCTGAGAATCGAGTACGTCGCGCATGCGCACAGCCTCCACGTGCAGGGCCACGTCCAGTTCGTCTTTCGGCACGGTCAAATAATACCGGGTCACAGTCTGCTGAGTTTCGGCGTTAAACTCGCCACCCATTAGCGCCATGATATTCGCGAGTTGAGCCGCAGACAGCCCCGGGCTTCCTCGAAACATCATGTGTTCCTGCGCATGGGCCATTCCCGGAAACCCCTCTGGAGCTTCATCAGAACCGACGAGATAGTTCATCTCCGTAGTCACCACCGGCGCCAGCGGGTTTTCTACGATTACCACATACAGGCCATTCGCAAGCGTTGCGCGGAGAACGTCTCCGTTCGCACCAAACGATTTTGGTGACATAACGAGCAGAAATAATATCATGACAAATAAAAGGATGGGGGACTTGCGAGTTATCATAACAATCTCCGCGAGGAATGTAGAATGCAATCGCTGGTATTATTTTTTTTAATCATCGCTGATTTCCATATAAAGTCTTTAATTTAATACTTCAATAACGCTTCGACGTTGCCATCGCTGCCACAATTGTCGACGACAAATATTTCGGATGAAACCTTTTGCACTGTCAGGAATATCAAATCATAACAATCGGGCAGAAGCTATTTCGTATTCCAGTTTATAATGATTGTAGAAATATCGCTGGCTTATTGTCAGAGCCTTTTATCAATCCGTGCCTCCAAAAGGCAAGAAACACCCATATGCACGTCTAGCGCCACCTGGCCGAGAAAGCAGATCTTGTTGGACATCTTGCAATTCAATCAAATCCATGAGAGGGCCGCTCCTCCACCAACGTCAGTGTCCGCCGCCAGAACCGCCAGGCCCTCCTTGGCCCTGTGGCTGCCCGTGGTGGAACGGATTTTGAGGCGTAAAGGGACTCCGTTCCTCCTCGGTCGGGCCCTTTGCGGTTTCCCGCGTGCGTTCGCCGACAACGACACGTACTCCTTCCGTCAAACCATTACTTTCGACCTCAGTCACCATGCCGTCCGACAATCCGACGTTCACATCGACGGGCCGGACGAACTTGCCTTGCTCGATCCAGATGATTCCGTGCGTTTGTGGCGCACCACCAGCGCCAGGCCCACCACCGCTTTCGCGGTTCGAGGAACCCCCGTAAAGGTGATGAGACGCTAGCTGGGGCCCTGGAGCGATCTGGTCGGGCCGTGGCGACCAATGTAGCGCCTCATTAGGCACAAGCAACACGTCTTGTAAGCGTCCGATCTTGAACTGCGCGTTGGCTGTCAGGAAGGGCAACAGTTTGCCGTCATCGTTGGGGGTGTTTACCTCAACGGTGTAAGTGACGACATTCTGCGCCATCGTCGCGTTGAGCCGAATTTTACCTACGCGTCCTTCAAATGTCTGGTTGGGATAAGCATCAACAGTAAACGTTACTGGCTGGTCTTTAGCAATGCTGCCTATGTCGGCTTCGTTGACCGATGCCCAAACCTGGACGCGCTTGAGGTTTGTCGCTATAAGGAACAGACTCGGCGCGCTGAAGCTGGAAACCACAGTCTGGCCGAGTGTGACTTGCCGGTCAATAATCACACCTTTAACCGGTGACTTGACGGTACAGTAATCGAGATTGATCTTCGCACTGGTGAAGCTGGCCTTCGCCTGCGCGATGGCAGCGATCGCTTGCTTCACGGCAGCCATGGCCGCCGCCAAGTTGGCCTTCGCGGTCTCGTAAGTGGCTTGGTACTGGTCATAGGTGGTCTGCGCCAACGCGTCGGATGGACCAAGCTTCTGCGCTCGAGTCCAATCATTTTGGGCCTCCACCAGCTTCGCTTTCATCTGAAGCACATTGGAGTCGGCAACGATCTTGTTGGCTTCGGACTGCCGCAATTGGGCCTTGGCGGCATTCAGAGCGGCGACATAGAGTGAATCATCAATTTTCGCAAGCACTGTTCCCTTCTCTACGGCTGAACCATAATCAATGGCCTTCCCAGACTTGTCTATGCCGAAGGACATAATAATCCCGCCAACCTGAGCGCCCACGTCTACTATTTGAACCGGTTCCACCGTGCCCGAAGCGCTAATCGTGGCTACTACGTCTCCTCGTTTAACCGATTCGGTTCGGAATGTCGGCTCCTTGTTCCCTTTGGACCGGAACCACCAACCAGCGATGCCCATCACGGCAAGCACCCCAACTAATGAAATTATGATTCCGACTCTCCGCGGCATGATTTTCAGCATCATTTCCTCTCCGGATTATAACTTATTCGCCTTCCGTCAGACTGCTCGCTCGCCGAGTTTAATATACTAAATATTTTTGCCATGGTGTAACAAGTTGTAACGTTTCGTAAAGGCAATACTCTATGTAGAGTCACGCATTGAAGGGTGGCCATTCGGGCTGTTTAAGTGATAAAGGCGTCGGAGCAACGATTAGTGCTGCGAAAAGGCTTTTCGCTGGCGCGGCCTTAGGTGCCAACTCGGGTCAGGTTTATGGACTGAAGGCGTAATGTCGATATGATTTATGATACCAGCAAGACATATATGTATGCCAACGGGAACATTGTCCAAGAGAAATATAATCCTATCGTGCTCAGAGATCCCCGCAACCACTTTTCCCCCTTCGGGCACGGATTCCAATTCTCCCACATTCAGTATCTCCGATATAAAATTGTCCCCAAACCTGGGTTGTACATACTTATTTTGACAACGGTGATGATAAAAGGTTTAAATACCCTTGATTTAAGGTCTAACATATATGTGTTCAGGAAACAAACAGAATCTAATCCCAAGAGTCAATGCAGCAAGACATGATATATAATCATTTGGTGATTCGATGATGTCGCATGGCATTTTATGGCACGCTATCTAATATATTAATAGAATTCGGGCGCATTTACGAAAAACTTCTGCGAATTCGTGAGATTTTTTTGTGCCTTTCCATGCGCTAGCTTCATAACGAAACGCTATGAACAATCCATCAAAATTCATCCGAAAAATGATCTCAGAATGTCTGGCTTTTACTGAACAGTCCGGATGCCCCGCTGGGAGCGGGCGGCATCGCTTCAACGATCTGTGGGGTGTTGCTCCCGTCATAACAGCGCACTGTGAAAGTGTGTTTGCCCGGCTCGAACGGCCAGTCATAGCGCCAGATCACCCATGTCATTTGCGACAAAGGAGTTCTAATCTCAGCCGCCCTCCAGGGGCCGTCATCAACCCGCAATTCGACCCTCGAGACTCCGCGGGCGCCCGCGTGGGCGATGCCGCCGATGGGCACCAGTTTCCGCTGGTCAGCGCTAATTATAGTCATATCGACAGCGATGGTGTCGATCACGGACGTTGCCTTCATCTTTGCGACCTTGTCCCAGCCACGGACCACCCAGTAGCCCGGTTCCCAATGGTCCATTGCCTCGATGGAATCGATCCATTTGGGCTGTTTCATCCCGTGTACGTCCGGAATGTAGATCCGCAGCGGAAAGCCATGGTCTTCAAGCAGCGGCACCCCGTCCCAGGAATATGCCAGCATTACCCGCTCGTCTGCCACGATCGTCGCGAGGGGCAGGGTTTCCCAAAATCCGTCTGCTGAACTGATTTTCAGGTGCGTGGCGCTGGGCTTCAGGCCGAGGTCAGGCAGGAGACTCTTCAGGCTGACACCGGTCCAGCGGGTTGTTCCTATAAGATCGCCACCCACCGGATTGGAGATGCAGGACAGAGTGACGAACTGGTGCAAGGGTTCATAACGCTGGATGTCGTCCAGGCTGAAGGACAGAGGCTTTTCGACAAGGCCTCCTATTTTGAGCCGCCACATCATGCCATCGATCTTCGGCGGGGTCGTGTTGATGTCAATGCGGTAGTGCCGCTCCAGGGGGGTGAATTCGGGTCGTGTGCCGGGTGCAGGTTTGACCGCGGCCCCGGCGTTCGGCAGGACGTGCGTTGCGGACCAAGGCATCAGACTCGACAGTTTCATCCGGCTGTGGCGCTCCGACAGAAGACCTACCATTGCCCCGCTCACCGTGATGGTCGCAGTGAACCCCGCAAGCCGGACCAGGAATTTACGCCGGCTGACCCGCTGAACGGATGGCAGGTCCGAAACCCGTTCAACGGACGCGCTGAGGTCGGACAGTCGCAGGTAAGACACACCGAAAGCCATCCCCCAGGAGGAAAAGACGAACAGGATCCAGAGCGCGCTAACCATCGGCGGTGCGACGGCTGTCTTGCCGAGATAGGAACTGATGAGCACGGCGGGAATGGCAGCGAACAATCCAAGGAAAAAGCCAGATACGTAAGCATAGCGGCCTCGCAGCACGCGCAGCACGCTGAAGAGAATGGCGCCGGCAACGACGCCTGTGATGAACAGGCCGGCAATCCCTATCGTCTGCTCAATAATCTTGGCTGCTACAGATGTGGGACCCAAGCGCAACCCCCGAATGGCAGCAACCATGGCGCTGATGATAAATTCGATGAACGCTCCAGGCAGTACGCGGGTCGTCCAGTCGAATACATCAAAAGGGACGAAGGGCAGGTCCGCCAGCCTCCATCCCGCGTAAAAGACGGCGATCAGTGCTGCGGTCAGCATTGCCCCGACCAATGATCCCACAAAAACTCCCGGCGTGTTCTGCCTCTTCATGGTCTATTCCCCCCTTCTCGATAAAATAGGGTGGCTAATCCGAGTTCGGTCATTCGCTGTCACTATTTCAACATTATCAGCAGTAAAGAGCGGAATTATTATTTTAGAGGCCACTTTTAAAAAGTGGTTATCCGAATCTGGTAGTTATTGTCAAGAACTTTAACGTTTTTATGTTTTTTTTATAAATATACTTCTCTTTCTTCTGAGAATCACAAAACTCTAAACCTTAGTTACTCCACTCAACCGATACAATATATTGAGCTGTTTCGCCGGCTGCACTATGATATTGCATAGACTTTGATATACATTCATTTATAATGATATCATTAATGAAGACCAGAGGTGCAGTGGTGTGAAATTTTTTTTCATTTTTGCACTTTATCGGCACAAAGACTACTCAAGCGTCGTATGAAACCGCCGGAAGCTGGCAACGACGCTGACCACTGCTATGATGGCCAGATACACAATATGGGTGGCGACATAGTCTATTTCCCCGCCTTTGAGCATGATGTTGCGAAGAAGACCCATATAATGCGTGAGCGGGTCAAAAAAAGAAAGCCATCGTATGGAATCGGGCATGTTTTCTACAGGGAACAGTATTCCCGAGAACATGATCATCGGGAAGTTGAATAGAAGCCCGGCAAGGGTCGCCTGTTGCTGGTTCTTGCAGTAGGTGGAAATCAGGGTCCCAAAAGCTACGGCAGTGCATACAAAAGCGAAGGCCGCAATGAACAAGGCAATCAAGGAACCGCGCATAGGGACATGGAAGGCAAACACCGCTACCCCCAGAATCAATGGCACGTTGGACATTCCCAAGAGAACGTAGGGGATCGTCTTGCCATAAATGACTTCGGACCGTGATACGGGTGCTGAGATTAGCATCTCAAACGTCCCCATCTCTTTTTCCCGCACGATGGATATATTGGACAACACCATCGTCGAGATGAGCATGAGCATGCACATCACGCCGGGGACCAGGAAAATTGATGTTTCGAGTGCAGGGTTGAAGAGCACGCGCGTGCTCACCTGGATGGGGAGAGCGGGCTGAGTAAGCTTAAGATCATCCACAACCGTCTGCTGAACGATGTTTTGCACATATGCTTCTATGGACTGGGCCTCGATCACGTTCGTAGCGTTCACGAGAAGTTGAAGTTTCGCATCTCCACGTCCGAGCGCGCGCGTGAACCCACCGGGAGGCGGAACGAGTACGGCATCGGCATCGTCCGCCTTGATTATGATGAAGGGATCCTGTTCCTTGCTCCTGGCAGGAATGAACCACTTCCCGGCAATGCACCGTTCGTAGATATCGCGCAAAACAGTATCTTTAGTATGAAACATTGCCGCGAGCCTGATGTTTTTGACTTCGTTCGAGAGTGCGAGACCGAAGAGCGTCAGTTGAATCACCGGCATCACAAAGAGCAAGACACGCATCCTAGGGTCCCGGAGGGTTTGAACCAGTTCCTTTTTTATGAATCCTATAAGTGTTCGGTTCATGGCTCGAGGTCCCTCTTGAACCGCCGCGTTGCTAGGAAAATCATAAGCACGCAGAAAAACATGAGTGCTAGAAACGGTCCACCAAGTTCGATCAAGCTCGACCCCTTCAAGAACGTGTCTCGTGCAATCAGCATGAACCAACGTGCCGGCAGAATCATCGTGAAATACTGAAAGAACGGGGGCATGCTCGCGATAGGGAAGATAAAGCCGGAAAGCAGGTTCGACGGCAGATAGCCGGAAATCATTGCAAACTGCATGGCAACCGTTTGTTTGCGTGTTACCACAGAGATGAGAAGCCCCTGAGCAAGATACGTTATAAGGAAGAGCAGGCAGCCCAGGCCGAATACCCAGAGGTTTCCCACAAAGGGGACGCCGAATACTGTCCTGGCAATGACATACACGAATACCACAGCGATGATCCCGAGGATACCGTAGGGAGCAAGCTTTCCGACGATGATTTCAAGCGGCTGCACGGGTGTGGATAGGAGCAGCTCCATGGAGCCGTTTTCCCACTCCCGTGCAACCGTAAGTGCAGTCAGCAGAATCGAGAGAATTGACATTACCACAACAGTAAGTCCGGGGATTACAAACCACTTGCTGTTCAGCTCGGGATTGAATAAAAACCTCGTCCGTATCTCATAGGGAGGAGTCGGATCAAAATCGCCGATTCGTTGAGAGGCTATATTCTGGATGCTGCTCACATACCCCAAAACGGGGCCGACGGTCGAGTTGTCGGAACCATCGACCAGGATCTGTGCTTCGGCGCCCCTGCCGGCAAAGAGATCCCGTTCAAAACGCGGGGGAATGATCAAGGCTGCACGCGCGTGTTCTGCGGACACCTCGGTAAAGGCATCATGGGGCGATGATACGCGATGGATCAGAAAGTAATCGGAACTTCCAAAGGTATCCAGAAGCCTCCGGGAACTCTGCGTCTGGTCCGAATCGCTCACCGCAAGGGCCACATTCTTCACGTTGAACTCGATGGCAACGCCAAACATGACAACCATGAAAACAGGCAATACCAGCGCGGCTCCGAGGGTCGTAGGATCCCGAAGAATATGATAAACTTCTTTTCTTGCTACCGCGAGGGACCTGCGCCAAACAAAGTTTTTCATGCGGTCTTTCTCTCTACGGTCTGAATGAACACATCTTCGAGAGATGGTTTGATTCTTCGGATCGAGAATTTCTTTTCGAATACGTTCTTCACAGTTTCCCATTCCCCTTCGCTCTTGATTGCGGCGTGGAAACGGAGACCGTAGGGCTCAAAAAACAGAAACACCTCATGCTGGGCCATTGCCGATACTTCGGCAAAACTGAGAGATTCCCGGGGATTGAATTCGAGCATCGGTGTTGAAAAGGTCGTGGTTTTGAGCCCTTCTGGTGAATCAAGCGCGATGATCTTGCCTTCTCGCATGAGAGCGATTCTATCGCACTGTTCCGCTTCGTCCATATAATGGGTCGTTACGAAGACCGTCTTGTTCCTCTCGGAAAGTTTTCGAATGAGCTGCCAGAATCGGCTTCGAGACGCAGGTGTTACGCCTGCCGTGGGTTCGTCGAGAAAGATGATCTCCGGGTCGTGCAGGAGTGCGGCAGCGAGCGATACCTGCTGCTTCGTCCCACCAGACAAATTGTGGACCATAGTATTGAGAGGCCTGTCGAAGGAGATAAAATCGAATAATTCCTTGCGCCGTAGTTCGTAGGTTGTTATATCCAATTTGCGGAGACTTGCGATGAAGTTCAGGTTCTCCTCGACCGTCATATCATTGTAGAGCGTAAATTTCTGGGACATGTACCCGACCTTGGACTTGATCAACTTCTCATTGTGGTCGAAAGTGATCCCCCCTACGCGCACTGACCCTTCGGAGGGGAGCAGGAGCCCACAGAGCACTCGGATCGTGGTCGTCTTACCCGCACCGTTTGCGCCCAAAAAACCGAATATCTCTCCGCGCCGAACAGTAAATGAAATCCGATCTACGGCAACGAAATCGCCGAACCTCACCGAGAGGCTGCTGACCTCCACGGCCAAGTCATTCACGGTTATTTCTTCGGAGGAAGAGTTCATCAAAGCTTGATACTCCCTCTGTTGCGAGCAGATCTCGGGGCTCCCCTGCTGCAACCAATTTGCCACCCTCCAGAAGATGAACGCGTCCGCACCGCTCCGCTTCATCCATATAGGCTGTGGTCACGAGAATAAGAATCTTTTGGTCTAGGAGCCGGTACAGGAGCTCCCAAAATTCCCGGCGGCTGATCGGATCGACGCCGGTTGTGGGCTCGTCAAGGAGCATGACGCGCGGAGACCGCAAAAGCGCACACATGAGGCCCAGCTTCTTGTACATCCCGCCTGAAAGCTGGCCTGCCGGCCGCTCAACAAATTCGCTTAACTGCGTGATGCGAAGAAGCTCATCGCGCTTCTGTTCATAGAGATCATGTGGAATCCCATAAAGTTCCTTGAAAAAATCCAAATGTTCACTTATGGAAAGATCCGGATAGAGGCTTTGCGTCTGCGGCATGTAAGCGATACTAGGACGTATGCTTTCGAAATCAATTTGTTCGCCTCCACGGTAATAGACGACAGTACCTTCCGTGGCCGTAAGCAGGCCGAGCATGATGCGTAAAAGCGTGGTTTTCCCCGCGCCCTCGGGTCCGATCACTCCGTGCATAAGGCCGGAAGAGAAATCAAGGCTCACCCCGTCTAGGACGGGACTTTTGCCGAAGACCTTCCGGATTGACCGGACGGAGATCGAAACAGGTAATATCGACATGTCGACTGTTTCCATAGAGATTATTCGAAACGTTGACAGATAATTTTTCTTGCAGAGGCATACCCAGCCGTTGCCAAAAACGGGGGTACAGATTTTTTAAAGCAGTTAGTTTTTTCTTGTCATGGTCTATGGGATCTCAACGCGACAAGATGCTCTGTTTCTTTTACGGTAACAAGAATATTATTCGTAACGGACTAGTCCCGGGGCAACTTCACTTCAATTGTCATTCCGGGCTTGAGAATTTCCTGCTCGTTCGCGCCTAGAAAACTCACCTTTACTCCAAACACAAGGCGCTCGCGCTCGGCCTGGGTCTGGACGTTTTTGGGTGTAAACTCAGCCTCATCGTTGATTTTGAAGATTTTCCCGTCGAATTCGCGGTTGTTCAACTCAGGGAGATATCCTTTCAGGATCATGCCAGGTTTAAGTCGTGAAACCTCAGGCTGCGGAACGTAAATATAGGCCCAGATGTCCCGAATGTTCGCTAGGGTTAATATCTTCGTCCCGGGATCCACCCATTCTCCCGGCTCATGGTACCGGTTCAAGACCGTGCCTGATATCGGCGAACGGACAGAGCACCAGCTCAATCGCACATCCGCATCATCCTTCTTGTTCTTGATCTGATCCATGGTATCCTTAGAAGCCGTCTCCGCATGATACAGACCAAGGGTCCGATGGTAGTTCTCATTCGCCAACTCCGACGCAACCTTCACATCTTCGCAAGTAAGAACAACCAACTCCTGATTATCAGTCACGTGGTCGCCTTCCTGAACGGTCACTGTTTTGATTGCAGAAGACAGACGGGCTGATAAATCTACTTTGGTAGCATCAAGGGTTCCGGCATAGAGAAACTCACCTCGGAAGAAAAACAGTTTCAGCGCGATTGCAGCGCCGATAGCGATCACCGCAATAAGAATTATTTTAATCAGTTTCTTTTTATCGATCTTCACTGGGTTCCCTTCCTGTTTTTTTATCTGGTTACTTCGCAATAATCCCGTCTATGAAGATGCGAAGCGTCTGTTGAATCCAATCATTACGATACTTTTCGTCTGAAAGCGAATGACCGGAAAACTCTCTCACCATCTTGTCGTTTCTCGTCTGATGGATAATATTGCTCATCAGGAATACGGCCGCAAAGGAGGGTTTCACGTCGGCTGCCACGATTCCCTTTTTCGTGGCCAGATCAAAAAACTCCCATAGTTTTTCTGCATGTTTTAAAAGCGTATTAAGGTACATTTTTTTACTTTTCGAATCTGACATTTCGACATCCCGTTGGATTAGGCGGACAATATCATTTTGTCTGATCATCGTTTCGAGCGTCTGCCTCAGGAAAATCTCCAGGCGCACCTTGAACTCGTCTATATTCTGAGGAGGCCGGAGTGTTTTTCTCGCGAAGTCCAGTCTTTCCGTAGCAAACTGTTCTATGATATTATTGTAAAGGTTCTCCTTCGAGCCAAAATGATAATGGAGGGCTGCGATGTTGGCACCGGCCCCTTCGCAAATGTCCTTGGTGGATGTGCCGTCATATCCTTGAGCAGCAAAAAGGCGGGTGGCGGTGGAAAGGATTCGGCTTGCGGTGTTCTCGCAGGAAGACTTTTCCCCCGCGACAACTATCATCGATTTCCTGCTCTGTTCATGTGTCGATCGATTTCTACAGATTTTCATTGTTTCAGCATAGCACATATACAAGATCAATACAAGTATCCGATTGACTTATTCAATTAACTATTTTATACTTAAATTTAGCATATATATCAGTCCGAACCTAGGGTACGAACATGACTAATCTCCTGATATCCAAAAGACTAACCGCAGCCCTGGGCTTTAGTTTACTATGTTACGGATGCTTGGTAGGCCCCAATTTTCGTACCCCTGAATCACCGAGAACGTCAACATACACGTCGACCCAATTCCCGGCCAAGACAGCATCAGTATCGGGGCCCGGCGGCGAGGCACAGCACTTGGCGTTGGGTCAGGAGATCCCTGCTGAGTGGTGGACGCTGTTTCATTCGACTTCATTGGACCAACTGGTTAGGCAGGCCCTTTCTGGCAACCCGACGCTCGCTGCAGCAAAGGCAACGCTCCGTGAGTCGCAGGAGACGTTAAATGCCCTCGTTGGCTCAGTCCTCTATCCGAAGGTCGATGCAAGTGCATCGGTTACGCGGGAGAAGGTCTCACTTGCGGCCTTCGGCATGCCAAATGAGGAGATAAGTCCCTTCACGCTCTACAATACCTCGGTGAATGTCACTTATGCCCTTGATCTTTTCGGCGGCGCGCGGCGTGAGCTGGAAGTTTTGGAGTCCCAAATCGATTTTCAGCGCTTTCAGCTTGAAGGGGCCTATCTCACAATTACGTCGAACATCGTTACGACATCGGTGAAAGAAGCTTCCTTGCGCGCGCAGATCGAGGCATTAAACGAGATCATTGCCGCTCTACAGACACAGTTCGACCTGGTTAAGCTTCAGTTCAAGCTCGGCGGGGCTGCGCGCACCGACGTGCTCTCCCAGCAGACTCAGCTCGCGCAGACAAGGGCAACCCTGCCGCCTCTCAAAAAGGAACTCGAGCAGACCCGTCATCTACTGGCGGTGCTCACTGGACGGTTCCCGAGCGAATCTGCAGTGCTCCCCGAGTTCACCCTCGACCAACTGCAGCTGCCCGCGGAATTGCCGGTGAGCCTACCTTCTTTGCTAGTGCGCCAACGCCCCGACGTCCGCGCCTCGGAAGCACTGCTGCACGCGGCAAGCGCACAAGTCGGTGTAGCCACCGCGAATCAATATCCGCAAATCAGCCTGACCGGCAGTTTAGGATCAATGGCAATTTCAAGCAGCAAACTTTTTTCGACCGGGACCGGCGTGTGGAGTTTCGGCGCAGGATTATTACAGCCCGTTTTCCACGGCGGCGAGCTCTCCGCCGAGAAACGCGCCGCACTGGCAGCCTACACTCAGGCGCAGGCGCAGTATCAGGCTGTTGTTCTTCAGGCATTCCAGAACGTAGCTGACGTACTGCGCGCGCTTGATGACGACGCGAATACGCTCAAGGCGCAAGCGGACGCCGACGCGTCCGCGCGCGATACGCTTAAACTGACCCAAAAGCAGTTCCAACTCGGCGGGGTGAGCTATTTATCTCTTTTGAATGCAGAACGTCAATACCAGCAGACAAGAATCGACCTGATCCAGGCGCAGGCAGCGCGCTATGCTGACACAGCCGCACTCTTTCAGGCGCTCGGCGGCGGTTGGTGGAACCGAAACCCACAAGCCAACAACGCGGGAATGCAGATCAAAGAATAACTCATACATGACAAGGATTCGAACACGAAATGCTAAACAGTCGATAGGTTCATAACCAGGATAAACAACTGGATACATTGCCCGGCGAGGCTGTTCTTGGCCAACGTATAGAATGCAAGGCAATAAAAAACAAAGAAGACAAGTCTATTAGTAAATGATGAACCAGAGCTATTGACCTGCGTAGTCAAGATCATTACTGTCCAGAATAATCTGATTTTCTTGATCTTACTCCTGCCGATTCTAGCTTTTATGCAGGTTAATTACGTTTTACCATCAAAAATTTCTTGCAGTCTTCCGGTAATAATCTATAAGCAGCTTTCCGAGTCATTAAGCAGGATGAAGTTTTTGAGTTGAATCCGCAATATGAACTTTTCTGTCACAAGTATTTGTTATGGTCCGGAAACTGACGCAGGATCTTGGACGGAAGTCGTTTAATGAAATAAGTTGCGAAAAAAATAAAGATGAGCCTCAACCGCCTGCGTTATCCCGGATCATTCAGGAAACTTATTCGTTTAACATGCGTATCGGTGGCAAAAGAAATGAAACGCTCAAGAACGTGCTGAACAACGGGAACACACCGTCGCCTCCCGCAACGAGCGATGAGCGTTTTCGCCGCTGGTATCCTGATGAGTAAGTTTTCTGGCTTACCATCCATAGAGTGCAGCATCACCGATATACGTTATGGCTTAGATCACTCAGCTCAGCGGTCACTTTACAACATCGGTAGTCAGTTTGGCATCACATGCGAGCGGGGTGAGACAGATAGAAAACGAGGCGATCCGTAAGCCCTGGAACGACGACATAAAGTTCAATAAAATCAATAAAAACAATATGCTCTAGTAGGGCGACATTGTCGTCTTCATATATTGCAAGGCAATCGAACAAATGCACCAGGTCATATGGAACGTTTTAGTGCACTTCTTCGGGTTGTAGTGGTACCGGAAAATCAAGCATTGCAAGCCTAATTCACCTCCTGATGTGATAAAATCAGAGGAGCTTTGATCTACTTTGATCCACCTTTGATCCACATTACGCCATATCCAGCTGCACCCCTTCGTGGCTTCTTGCAGGCCACGTGATCTCAAAACCAAAATGTTGGGTTGGGGTCTGCTAATCGCAGCTAGATAAGTACCCTGTAACATCAATCCCGAACATGATCAAACAGGGAGCGACAGAGAGAGAAGCAAACCTTATCCCGGCTAACATAGCTCAAAAGGCCACCGATCAGATGGAACAGCTTGTTATAAATGTATTAGCTGGTCGAATAGATGATGAATGTACCGGCAAAATAGCTATCATATTCACCGTTGGAAGGTGGACTTAAGTAATACTGTTACTCTAGGGGAAGCAAAAAAACAGGGGTTGCTTGGTTGCTGCGGTTTGCCCTGCGAGGTTTATCAGCTCAAGAACCTCGTCTCTCAGACAATGCTGCATCGCCCTTCTATTCAACACATTCCGGTTCTCTGCTAAATAGTTGAAGAGATGGGAACGTCAAGGTGATCTATGATCCCGCTTAAAGATATCGACCGCAGACCCTCTCGTTTCCCGGCAATCACTACCATGATCATCGGGGTGAATACTCTCGTATTTCTGCTTGAACTTGTGAATGGACCGGCCTTCGTAGATCGGTGGGCGTATATTCCGTCAGAAATCACTGCAGGAAGAAATTTGATTACCGTCTTGACCGCCATGTTTATACATGGCGGTTGGTTACATATAATAGGCAACATGATATTCTTTTGGGCGTTCGGACCTGAGATTGAAGACACAATGGGCAGAGCGAGATTCATGGTCTTTTACTTGTCAGGCGGACTAGTGGCCACCCTTGCGCAGGTACTCATTAGCCCTCACTCCTCCATCCCGAATCTGGGGGCAAGCGGCGCAATTGCAGCAGTAATGGGAGGATTTATCATCACCTTTCCCCGCGACAGGATCCGCACAATTGTTTTTCTCGGATTTTTTGTGACGATAGTCTTTATCCCTGCTATCATACTTGTAGGATTATGGTTCGTCCTTCAGTTCTTCAGCGAAATTGGTTCGTTGGCAGTGCAACAAACCGGCGGCGGGATAGCGTATGCAGCTCATGTGGCGGGATTTGTGTTCGGCGTCGCCTTTGCTCCTTTATTTGAATCCCATCGGTGGCGCGAAAAATAGGCTGAAACGCTCTGGGCCAATAAAAATAATGCGACGATGAACATCTCAGGGCATCGTGAGATGAATAAGTAAGAAAGTAATACTTGTCGTGATGCAAAAGCATGCATCCTTATTTGAAAACAAGATTGCAATGGTCGACACAGGAGGCAGAACGTGACAATAGGAAATAAAACAGCATGCATCTTATATTTTACCCTTGCTCTCGTTGTGTTGCAGACAAACCTGTATGGTGACGAGGGCAAAGCTGCGCAATTGCTTCCGGTCTACAGTCTCTCTGTCTCATTTGACTTGAAAAGTCATCTTTTGAGAGGCAGAGCGACAATTACTTTGCCCAACGTTGGCGATACGACGGTTTCTACTGGCAATCTCATAATCACGTCAGTCACTTTGAACGGATTACCTGTGGAATACAGAGCAAAGGATGATCTGTTCAAGATCACCGGTACTGGAATACTCGAAATTTCATACGAGGGGACTTTCGAGAAAAAATCTGGCAGCAGTGAGAATCTTGAGAATGCAGGCGTGGCCTCAGGCGGCGTAGTGAGCGAGGGAGGCATCTCACTCACTGGCAGTTGGTATCCTGCAATCAACGGACTGGTCTATTATAAGCTCACTGCTCTTGTCCCGAACAACTTCATGGCCATATCGGAAGCAGACGAAATTGCTGCCATGGATACCGCATCGGGTAAAGAATATTCATTTGTTTTTCAACATCCATTAGCTGGGCTAGATTTTGTTGCAGGTAATTACCGGGAAGTCAAGGACACCGTTGACGGCATAGACATTTATGCTTACTTCTTTCCTGAGGATGTTTCGCTTGCAGCCAACTATATCGAACATACAAAGAAATACCTCAGAATGTATAACGATCTCCTGGTCCCCTACCCGTACAAAAGATTTTCCGTCGTAGAAAACATCCCGCCTACAGGACTTTCCATGCCCACCTTCACCCTCTTGGGGCGGGACATCGTCCGCCTCCCTTTTATTTTGGAGACCTCCCTGGGCCATGAGATCACCCATCAATGGTTCGGAAATTATGTATATGCCGACTTTAAAAAAGGAAATTGGCTTGAAGCGATCACCAGCGATCTCTCCGACCATCTCTATGAGGAGCTGAAAGGCAAAGGATGGGAGTATAGGAAAAATATTCTTATCAATTTCCAAAGCTATGTTACCCCTGACAAGGATTTTCCCCTCAGGGATTTCACGGAGAGGACCGACTTCTCCTCCATGGCAATCGGTTATGGAAAAGGGACAATGCTCTTTCATATGCTCGAGAACCTGGTCGGTAGAGACACATTCTATAGATCGTTACGAACACTTATCAAGGACAATAAATTTAAACAGGCCTCGTGGGACGATGTTGAGAAAGCTTTCGAACAGGAATCAGGCAAAGACCTCAGATGGTTTTTCAGCCAGTGGCTCGACCGAAAGGGAACGCCTTCTTTCGAAGTGCAGTATTCCGGTGCTCTCGTTTATAAGGGAATTCCGACTGCTTCATTCGAGCTCTTACAGGAGGGAAAGCCTTTCAGAATTGAACTGCCTGCGAAAATTATCGTTGAAAATGGTGAAGTGAAACAGGCTCTGGCGTTAGAAAAAGAAAAGCAATACTTCGATATTGCTGTAAAAGAGAACCCTTCGGATTTAATCTTTGATGATGACTACGATACCATGAGGACGCTTGCATCCAATGAATTTCCTCCTGTTATCGCACGGCTGCTCGGGGATGAAAAAAAGCTTGTCGTTTACCCTGAAAAAGAGCAGGAGAAATACGCTGGATTGATAGCCATTTTCAAAGAAGAAGGATTTGCTGTAAAAGAACAGCTCAAGGTGAATGACGAGGATATCCAGTCCTCCTCGCTCCTTATCCTGGGTTCTGAAAGTCCTGTACTTAAAAGACTCTTCGGGGCAGCCGGGGAGAAGAAGCCGGGCTTTCTGCTTATCTTACGAAATAACCCCCTGAATACATCAAAGGTTGTGGCCTATGCTCATGGTGATTCTAAAGAAGAAGTCGACCTCGCTGTAAGAAAAATATTCCACTACGGGAAGTATTCGGTTCTACGCTTTGAAAAAGGAGAAAATGTGTTAAAAGAAGTTAACAAAACAGACCGTGGGATGGTATTTAATCTTCAATCTCCCACAGAGGGGATCGAACCAGAAAAATCTCTAAAACTCGATAAAATAATCGATGCTGTTAGCGAAAAGCCTCTCATCCTCATTGGGGAACGGCACACCAATTATGAGGATCATAAGGTGGAGCTTGCGGTAATCATGGGTCTTTTTAAGAAAGGTAAGAAAATCGCTATCGGGATGGAAATGTTCCAGAAGCCTTTCCAAAAGGTAATCGACGAGTATGTCACCGGAACCCTGGATGAAAGGGAATTTCTAAAGAAAACGGAATATTTCAAGAGGTGGGGGTTCGATTATAATTATTACCGTGAGATTATAGAGTTCGCCAAGGCGAACAGTATTCCCCTTGTCGCATTAAACCAAAGGTCTGAGATCGTGGACAAGGTGGCCAAGGGAGGGCTTGATTCCCTATCCGAGGAGGAGAGAAAAGAAATCCCTCAAGACATGGATATGTCCGATGAATCATATAAAACGCGGTTGAAAGAGATCTATAAAGACCATCCTGACCATATCCCGTTCGAGAACTTTTATCAAGCGCAGATCATCTGGGATGAGACCATGGCACAAACCGCGGCCCGATTCCTCGAGGAGCGGCCCGATCGCCAATTGGTCGTGCTAGCCGGTGTTGAACATATCATGTATGGTTCGGGAATTCCAAGCAGAGTTCACCGACGTACCAGTAGCGACTATGTCACGCTGATAAACGGAACCTACGACAGGGAAATCGGCACCTACGTTCTGTTTCCCAAGCCCCTCGAACCCCCTTTTACGGCAAAGCTGGGGGTGGTCATCAAGGATTCAGCGGGCATGGTGCTTATCACTGATTTTTCTCCAGACAGCATTGCATTGAAATCAGGGCTCAACGAGGGGGATATTATTATTTCTGTAGATGGCAGTAAAATACAGACGGTAAGCGATATAAAGATCGCCCTCTTCGACAAGGAACCGGGCCAAGCGGTAATAGTGAAAGTGATAAGAAAAAGATTTCTGCTCGGCACGAAGGAACTCGAATTTAAACTCACTCTATAACATCATGCCGAAACTGAAGGCCAAGGATTCCCGAATCAGGTTCTGTGGTTGCTGTGAACCGCTGCAGATTCTGGTCGCAGATGAATCAATAATATTTGACACGTTGCAGGTTTATGGGCTGACGTAGCTGGCCTGGTCATTCTTCAGGAGACCGGTTGACCGCGGGCTTGTCAAGCAGCTAGAACTCCAGGAGACGCTTATTTGCCCCAGGAGATACCGCTTAAGAATATTGATGCGCCACTCACGTCGGCATTGATTAAGATGAGAAGATGCTAAGCTGAGAAACAATATTGGTAGCCAGCTATTATAAAGAGATTTTGTGTCATTGTGAGAAGAGCAACTTTTGACCGATTGCATGGACATCGCTACCGAGCCGCCATAAATATCCCTTTTTATCACTGCGAGCAGAGAAAAAATCTTCAGTAGTACTTTCATAGATGTTACATTTTATCGGCGTTTAATACTAAGTTGAATTAGTAACTCAGCCATAGGTTTCAATCGAATAAATTATAAAAAAATCATGAACAGGTATTTCATCAAAGAACGGCGGGAACCTTGCCCTTCCTAACCGCGCTTACAATCGTTAGGTGACGCGCACCCTGATACGTCCCTTTTTTTTGAAAGAATTTCATGTATTTCTTCTGGCGTGTATAATTTACCTTTCCCAACACCAGGACAGTAAGCAGCGATTTCCCGTTGCCACACGCTGCTTTCCATGTTTTCCGGCCAAAAAGGCCATGTGCGACACTGCCAGGGACGGGCATCATAAACGCGACAACGGTTATTTCCCAGGAATGGACAGTCCGTGCCCCTGTACTTCAATTGAACCATCCCGTCTTCTATTTCCGTGAATTTGGCAGTGAACTCGGCTGTTGTCATTTTAAGAAATTTAGCCAAGCGTTTCCGATCGGCGAACGACAGGTAGACATAGCCGTATTTACCGCGCGATATACAACACTTGCCTTCGCCCTGGCATTCGAAGCGAATGCCAGGTTCAATGAATTTATTTTTTTTATGCATTCGTTCAGGACCCTTTTTTATTGAAACTTTTTCCCCATTTCTAACCTAAACCTACTCCGGCTCTATTGTCGCAATCAGTGAATAAGTCCGGAGCTGGTCGCGATGCAGCTCTGCCTTTTCAAGGGGTTCGATGGTACAGAGAGCGACACCGTTCCGGTGTGCTTCCAGCATGATTCGTTCGCACTCTGACAGATCGAACTGAAAAACGCTTACAAGCGCTCTGATGACATCGTCCATTGTATTCCTGTCATCATTGTGTAGCAGAACCTTGTATCGGGGAATGTGTGTTACGGTGCGCTTCAGAATAGTTTCGGGTCTGGTTGAAGAATGAGCAGTTATTTTCGGGTATTTACACATTTAAATTTTGATTGAGTGGTCCTTATTCCCTTTGTCAGCATTTCTGTATGGGATGGTAACAGTTTTTCAGTTTTCCATAGGTTTTAAAGTCAATTTAAAGAGTGATTTTCACCCGACTTTATGCCTTGTTTTATTGTTTATTCCCGCTCCTCTTGAGCAATTACTGTTCTCTTTCTATTAAGCTAGAAAGCAAACACGATGAACTCTCCCGCCACTAAACCGTAAGAACGGTTGTAGTGGGGGTTTCACGGCTCCTGACGGATGCGATCTGAAGGCAATTGCCCTCAAATTGTCTTATTTCCATCTCCCCGCGCGTGACTTCGGCCGGTTCCCGACCTAGTTGCTGCTTTTTCTTTAACCGCATGGCACGCGTTGTTTGTTTTACGGCAATCTCGCCGGCGAACAGCATCCGGATACCTCTGTTTTTGACAGAGACGGATACGTTAAAGTCGGCGTTTGCTGTAAAACCGCAGCGTTGGCATTCGAATTTCGCCTGAGACTGGCGATTATCCGGGTGAGTGTGCGAACACTTCGAACACTCCTGCGACGTGCAGTGCGGCGGTACGGCGATGACTAGTTTGTTTGCTCTTTTGGCCTTGTAGGTAGTGAACAGCCTTACTTTGCCCCAGGCGGACTCGAGGATCGCCTTATTGAGACCCGCCTTGGCAGCAGCTCCGTTGGGGAGATACGCGGCTGTGCCGTTATTTGCTGGTTTTGGTTCCGGTGCCTTGGTCATGTTCTTTATTTTGAGATCCTCGAATACAATGACCTCGACATCGGAATCTATAATCTTACGGCTGGTTTTGTGGGCGAAGTCCGAACGGACGTTAGCTGCATGCGCATGGCTGCTCGAGACCTTACTCATTGCGCGCTTCCAGCGCCCTGACCCTTTTTGCCTGCGGGCCATTATGCGCTGATAGCGTTTCCGGCGGATCTCTTTTACATCGAGATTGCGCTTTTGATTGCCGGTGTAGTCATGATTGGCACCATCGCTCGATGCCGCAGGGGTTACTACGCCGCGGTCCATGCCCATCGTGATTTTATCGAGGTTCTGGACGTTCATCGCGGAGTAATGGGCGATAAGATCGGATTCCGATAAGCTGAGATCGTCAGGCGCTGCATAGGAGAACGACACGAACCACTTACCGGCTTCCCGCGCGATAGTAATGGTTGCCGGTAGATCGTATTCCGTGTGGGCCTTAAAGCGCAATTCTCCGAGGTTGTGTGTTTTTGTGCCGAGCAGCAGTTTGTGGTCGTAGATGGTTTTGCCCTGCTTGCTGTTGTGGCTGCTTTTGCGTTTGCCGGTGGGCACGAATCTAAATAGCTCGCTGGTAAGCCAAACAGTTTGGCGGCCTGACTTCTTCTTAAACGTTGGACGCTTGGCAAGCCCATTGAAAAAGCGTTGTTGGGCGCCGATAAATCTGACGGCACCATTCCGGAGCACTTGAGAAGGCAGCTCGTACAAAAAAGGGGTTAATTCCTTATCCTTAAACTGCGAGTATTGCTGGTCGTTTGGAAGCTGTATGCCGGTTAAGGAAAGGGAGTGTTTTCTGAAGGTATAGAAATATTTCGTTTCTGAAACCTTGGCGTTGTATATCAGGCGCTGGCATCCGATCCACTGAGACAGTTCCTCTTGCTGTTTCTCTGTCGGATACGCCCTGAATTTGACTCCGCTTGTTGATGGTGACATGCGAGATATTATAGCACAACTCAATGAAATTAAATCAAAATTGATCCGCTTAACCCGCCTCCTGGCGCTTCGCGCCTAGCAGGGGGAATACGCGGACCAGAGTTCAAAAATGCTTATAAGGTATAAATAGCATGAGTTTTTGTGCGGATAAGGCACCATTAGATGCTGGACGGAGGATCGAAACAGATTCTCAAATGAAGGAGAAATGTGCTCCCTATCCTCCTACATATCAAAAATTTTTGCAGCTTGCCGTTTCGTTACAATCCTATCACAATGTCCGAGGTAAGCTGTTCCATTATAAAATGCCGAACAAAGGTCCGGTCTCCAGGTGAAATTTCTAAAAACCTCATTCCCATGCCCGGTTCGCGGAAGAGTCCACCTTCCATGGCACGGCTATATATCACTTTGGCTTTTACTGTGATCGAATGATCCTTAATTAATATTCTAAGTGGTGTGGATGAGTCTTTAGGACGTGGAAAGAGCGTCCGGAGATAAATCCCCCCTTCGGATATGGTTGAGGCAAATTCCGTCCGTTCTGCGCCACCCCGGGAAGTCCCATCCCCCACGACTACCTTGAGAGGCATGCTGAGCCGAATGTGATTTCGCGGTGTAGAAACAAGTGCGGAAAGAATCGATTGGTAGAGACGGCTAGGGTCGACGGGTTTGATTAGGAAATCGATGCAACCCATATCAAGACAGGTAGACCGCGATGCAGCACCATCTCGGTCTGCGAGCACGACGATGGGAACCTGTTTTATACGATCTGAGTTTTTTACTGTTTTGATAAAATCGATGCCGCTCATCTTCAGCAGCGCGATCTCCGTCAGTATTAGGGACGGTACCGTGCTTTGCATGAGCATCAGAGCTTCTTCGGCGGAGGCCGCAATCATCACGGTGAATTCAAGGCGCTTCAGCAGAATTGCATAGTAATACCGCAGTGTAGCGCTCCCGTCCACGAGCAAAACTGTTCTGCCATCCCAGGACATAAGTTGTTCCTTCCCAGCCGCAACGGAGAAATTTGCATAAAAACCGTCTCATCAACAGAATCCCTGATATTAACCAGCAGCAGTACTGTTCGGCTGTGTTGTAATGAAATACCGTGGTTTCAGAAACGGTAGAATCCTTATACAGAATTTTCCCCCTGCGAAGATCCTGTTCCGTCTGCCTTTTTACTAAGCCTGTCCAGCGGAACCGAGAACTTCCTTGTTTTTGTGAATGATCATCTTCGTCAGTTCGTCACGGGCCGGTCCTAGGTACTTTCTTGGGTCGAATTCGGTCGGTTTCTCAGCAAAGGTCTTCCTGATCAGCGCGGTCATGGCGAGGCGACCATCGCTGTCGATATTGATTTTGCATACCGCGCTTCGCGCGGCTTTTCTGAGCTGTTCTTCGGGGATGCCCACAGCGTCCTTCAGCGCACCACCATTTTTGTTGATCATTTCAACATATTCCGGCACCACCGATGAGGCGCCATGCAGCACGATCGGAAACCCGGGGATCCGTTTTTCGATTTCTTCAAGAATGTCGAACCGAAGCGGTGGCGGTACAAGGACACCGCGGGCATTGCGGGTGCATTGTTCGGGCTTAAATTTCATGGCACCATGCGATGTCCCGATCGAAATTGCGAGGGAGTCGACATTGGTTTTCATCACGAAATCCTCGACCTGCTCGGGTTTCGTGTAGGTGGACTTCTCAGCTGAGACCGCATCCTCGATGCCGGCCAGCACACCCAGTTCTCCTTCCACTACTACATCGTTGGCGTGGGCATACTCGACAACCTGCTTGGTCAGTTTGATGTTATCTTCATAAGAATGGTGAGATCCGTCGATCATGACCGATGAAAATCCGGAATCAACGCAGGATTTGCAAAGATCCAAGGTATCGCCATGGTCCAGGTGCAGGGCGAATTTCACCGGCGAACCGGCGTCCTTGATCATAGCAACTGCGCCCATAGCGAGAAAACGCAGAAGAGTCTGGTTTGCGTATTTTCTCGCCCCGCTCGATACCTGCAGAATAAAAGGCGACCGGGATTCAACGCAGCCCATGACGATGGCCTGCAACTGCTCCATATTGTTGAAATTATACGCCGGAATTGCATACTTGCCCTTCATTGCCTTTTCGAACATGTCCGTGGTCGTGACTAAGCCAATGTCCTTGTATGAAACTTTGTCCATTAGGAAAACCTCCTATCGAGAATAAGATACGCAAGTAGGATCATTCTAGCACGAGTCTTGTATAAACTTCAAGAGGCTTTCGATTGTTACTTCCCGGCTAGCGCAAGGAATTCAGCATCGCTGAGCAGAATTTTGACGCCTTCCGAAAAAGTAAAGAAATTTCCAGGGAGTAAAATCCAGGATTCCTATTTATTACTGGCAATTTACCAGCTTCCTTCGAGCTGAACTCAGCTCATAAGGAACTTCAGGTAGGGCCGCAGTTCAAGGAGCAGGCTTGAGCCAATTTTTTTTCATCTTCAGCTAGATGACATTTCTTATATTTCAGACCGCTGCCGCACCAACACTTTTCGTTTCTCCCTGGTCTGATTGCCGGGGGATTTTCGTCTCTCCTCCGTAACACATTCAACGCACGATCAAATATCCCCATCTTTTCTCCCTCAAATATGGTTTTGGAGGTTTCATTGTAACAAAAAAATGTGCTATTTTCCATAGCGATTGAATCGCATAAAACCAGAAGACAATGGTGTTACTCAGGCAACTTTCATGCAGGTTATTTTGACGTCTCCTGGAGTGTTTTCTCCAGATCGTTTAAATATTTCCCAAACCCGGACCAGTCTTCTTTGCGTATCGCCTCCCGTGCCTTTCGCAGCAGTTCCAGCGCACGGTAGTTTAGTTCCCCAGGCTGCCGCTTATTCGTGGACATCTCCTCACCATCTACCCGCGTACCCGGCAGCCCGCCCGAGAATACCCGCTGGATAGCAGCCTCAAGCGTATCTTCCATGACCACATTGTTCCCGTAGGCGACGATGACCCTGCTCAGTTCAGGCAAACCCCCTTTGTCCGTGGCTACTAGGTAAAGCGGCTGGACATAAATGAGCGAGTTCTCAATGGGGATGATAAGGAGACTTCCGCGGATCACATCAGAGCCGTGCTGACCCCATAGAGTTAACTGCTGCGAGATATAGGAGTCCTGGTCTATACGGGCATCGATCTGGCGCGGACCAAACACCAGCCGGTCTCGCGGAAAGGTGTAGACAATAACTTTTCCATAGTTCTCCCCATCGCATCGCGCTGCCATCCACGCGGCAAGATTGTCCCGCTTGGATGGTGTGAAGGGCAGAAGAAGTATAAACTCCTCAACCGCTCCTCCCGGAAGTTTCATGATCTGGAAATAGGGGTCCATTGTCTGCTGCCGGTAAGACGGGATCTCCCAGAGATCCTCCTTGTTGTAGAACACCGAGGGATCAGTCATATGGAAGGTGGTGAACATCTTTGCCTGGATCTTGAGCATTGCCCGTGGATACCGGATATGCCTGCGGAGATCAGACGGCATCCGATCAATCGGTTTGAACAGATTCGGGAAGATAGCGGCATAGGTCCTTGACATGATATCGGTACGATCCACTAAGTAGAATGAGACCGTACCATCATAGGCATCCACGACGACCTTTACGGGGTTGCGCAGGTAGTTATTCCCTCCGTCCGCGGGTCTCGAATAGGGAAGATAAGACGAATGCGAATAAGCATCGATGATCCATGACAACCGACCATCATCGCCGATTACGAGATAGGGGTCGGAGTCATAAGAGAAAAACGGGGCGATCGAGGCCACCCGCTGTATAATCCTCCGGTTATAGAGTATCTTGCTGTCATTGGTGACATCGCTCGAAAGGACGATCTTGAAGTTTCCAAAATATGCCGCATACAGCAGTCGTTCCAAGACAGAAGAGAGCCGGACGCCGCCCTTCCCTGTATACAGAGAATAGATGTTCTCTCCCGTCGTGGGATAGCCGAACTCCTTGGTCCTAGCATTCACAATGACATAATCGTTCGGGGTCTCTCCATAATAGATCTCGGGCCTTGCAACTTTCGGTCCAGCACTCGTGACCGGCGGGATGTCCTTGATATAAAATTCCGGCAAACCTTCCTTCGTAATGCCGCTTACTGGTCCCATGGCTAGTCCGAAGCCGTGGGTAAAAACAAGCCGCTCATTAATCCAAGACTTATTCGGCAGGTCGGCATAGGAAAGCTCTCTCGGGGAAAGCATGACTTGGAGGTAGTTTCCGTTCACCGTATAGCGATCGTTGTCCACGTCGTTGAAATGATAGTAGGTCCTGATCTGCTGCAGTTGACTATACGTCTTGAGCAAGGGCTCTTCATCCCAGAGTCTGATGTTTTGGATAGTAGACAGATTTTTCCGGATATCAGTGAAGGTCAATGGGCTGTTCGCGGCATAGGGCTGCAGATCCATGTTCTCTAGTCCGAAACCGAACCGTGTGAATTTGATATGACTCGCAATATAAGGCCGCTCCAGGACTATTTCGTTAGGTGAGACCTTGAAGCTTTGGATCGTTGAGGGATAAATCTGAATACCTAGAATATAGACGCCTGCGAGAATAGAGATCGAAACGAGGGGTACCATTACCGAGCGGCGCAAAGCGAAAAGGGAAATCGCAACTGCAGCTACTGCCGAGAGCCCTGCCATCAGAGAAAGGACCCATATCCTGGCATGTACGTCAGTATAGGATGCCCCATACAACACGCCATGCTCGGAGGTTAATAGGCCGTATCGGTCTAGAAAAAACCTGAGTGACTGGCTGAGGAGAAAGAGCGACACCAGTATGCCGAGATGGCGCTTAACGCCTGGCTCCACGGTGAAGAGCCTTCCGACAACGACAATACCGCCCCTGACGAGATAGATCGGAATAATCAGCAGTGCGGACACAATGATCAGACTACGTAGCATGTCGTTCAACGAATTCAGGAAGGGGTAGGTAAAGAGATAGAATGAGACGTCTTTGGCGAAAATAGGATCAGCGAGTCCTGCGGACGTCCTGTTTAGAAATAGAAGCGCCTGTTCCCATAAACTCATTCCGGCTGGGAATGCAAAGAGGAAGGCGAATATCGAACAGAGTAGCGATATCCAGCCCATGACTCGGTCAATGTCGATCCGCTGCAGTTGCGGTACCCTGTCCCATAAGGCATTCAGGCCTGCCAGAGCATAGGTGTGTCGCCGCGCAAAGAAGAGGTTCATGTAAATCATGAGAAAGGCAATTGAACCGAGAGCCGTGCCGGAGATCAGCTTCGCCTGGTATGTCGTGGTGAACACCGATACATAGCCGACTTCGCGGAAGAAAAACCAGTCCGCTAAGAAACTGATGATTTCCCGAGAACCAAGCAGAACCAGAAAAGCCGCTACCATAGCAATGAGAATGCCTTTGTTACTGGCATTTTGAATATTCATCTTTGTCCCTATCTGGTATTTATCCTGTATAGATGCGCCTTGTAACTCCCGGCATCATGCACAATTCAATCCGGATAATAAACTTTTAACGATGAGCTGTATTATCATCATTCCTGATCGATGCAATGCGTATCATCGTCGAGGACTAAACTGTTGCAGAATTCAGATATCGAGTCTTCGGGAATCCCCATGTTGCGAAGTACGCTTATAAAAAGAGAGCGCTGGAACACGGCAACCGTGAATGTGCTCGCTTGCAATGCCATCTCCACGGCGTAACGGTACTTTCCTTGACCGGAACAGGCTGCTATGAACCTTCCGATAACTTGTCGTTTTATGGAAATATCTACAGCACTTGCCTTCATCTTTAGCCTTTGTTCCAGTTGCATTGTTTCCTGGAGCAACAGGAGATCTAAAATTTTGTCATTCATTTCAGCGGGTTTGTCAAGATAATGCTCAAGTCCCTTTCTCCTGGCCAGGCTTTTCGATGTTTCCATAAATACCTCTCAATTTATGAAAGCGCCGATAGGCGCTCTCGCCGTTTTGTATACGATGTTTCCACTGGGTCGCCATTGATCTCTTTGGCTCAACGCTACAACGGGGAAGAAGCAGGGTTCGTTTCGAAAACTGTAATCATTATAACATTTATCAGCCGCATTAACCAGCGGCTTGCTGATCATGCGGCAATACCTGAAGATACGTACACCTGTAGTTGCCAGGGGAAAAGATAGGATCGCACCCGCAGTCCTCCCATAGCACCGTACGGAAGGTTCCGAACATAATGGGTCATATTAGTAACTAAAGAATCAAAAGCTTCTCAAAATGGGTAGAACAATTTGGTGAATATGCATTAAACATGCGCCAGTTGCGGGATTACAGACATATTTCGGATGGTCAATCCCGCAGCGATAACAGCCTTGCCGAGTTTTGAAACGTAGTACTTGTATGTTTTGCCGACTTTCCGAATAATGCCGTGGACGTGAAGCCGTTTCAGAATTCTCGTCATGGTACTGCTCGTCACGGATGGCAGCTGTTTTCGTAGAGATTTATTCTGAAGTCCGTTGATGTTGAACTCGCCGCGGGCGAGAACCTCGAACAGTTTGAGATCATCGTCGCTGAAGAGATTGAAGCCCTTGTAGGAACGGTCGCCTGTTTCCACGGTCTTTGAAATTTTATCAAGGTTATTGATTCCCGCGCTTTGGTCGTCGAACGTGGAGATGAACTCAAGATAACGGCGGTTCGAGGCCTTGAAGATCGCCGTAAGGTCAAACAGGCTGTAGATGTTCTTCTTCATGGGTGCGTTCTTGTGGACAGGATCTCCGATCCGCGACTGGACTTCCCGATAGTGCTTGAACTCCGAGACGTCGTTGGTCGTGGTCTCAATCCGGAGGATGCTGCCGAACTTGTCGTACATCTTGATGGATGAAGCGCCCATATGGTGCTTGATCCGTGTTCCCTGAATTCGGGTGTTGAAGTTGTTGCCCATTTCGCCTTGATAATTGCCGTGGAGCTTCCGACCCAGAAAGGTCGCGATATTCTCCGGTTTCACGGAGTGAATGGCGGTTCGAACGATTTGCTCATACAACGTGTGCAGGTCCGATTGCTTCTTGAAAACGATGTCGGTGGCATATTCCACCTGCATAGTGCTCCAGTGGTAGGTAAGTCCGTACCCGTTACCGACCGGGCAGTATTGTTTAGCGAATCTGTCCAGTGCATGGTGTAAGTCCGACACCTTGATGCTGTCAGAAAGCTCCTGGGCTTTGGGAAAATTATCGATAGAGAGAAACGCGTTCTCCCGAAGAACATAGGGGATTTTCTTTTTTGCCAATTTCGCCGCCAGCCAGTTGTGGCCGTTCATATAGAACTGGAGCCGGAACGGTGCCCAGGTGGGAACGCGGAGGTAGCACAGGCCGAACGTCTTGTCGATGAAGTAGAAGTAATAGTGGAGACACTTTCCGGAATCATACTTGAGAAAGGTCTTGCCGGTGTTTTTGTCGTGCCAGGGTTTGTAGCTGGTGCAGGCTTCCATGGCCGAGAAGATATGAACAAGGCCGGGTTGCTCGCCACGCGCTTTGATGATTTCTTTGATCCGGGCCTCTTTACGGAACGCACCCAGCTTGCGGATGAACTCGATCTCAATGCTGTTCTCATTCGCGAGGCCCTCAGCGTTCTCCCGGACTTTTTCCTGAAGCGCTTTGGCGAACTGGGCATAATCGAAAATCTTGATCTGTCGGGCATAGAGGAATGCCGTCATCCCCTTATCGAAGCACCAGCCGGGCAGCGTGCCCTGCATGATCATGCGGTCATAGCAGGATAGTGAACCGGCTATTTTATCTTGGTAGCGTTCAGGAATCATCATAGCAACCTCCATGACTACAATGAGTAGAGCCTTCATTGTATCATGGTTTTTATAAAACCTCTTGGTTCCGGCTTGTCCGGGTTAGGCTTATCAAGTTCCCATTGCAGAATTTGCGAATTGATTTTTTCCCTCTGTCGCTGCAAACGTTTGATGCTCTCTCCTCCGAACTCTTACGGGTTCAGTCCGCTGCCTTCCGGCAGTCCCCAGCATCTCATCCTTCCCGCGTGCGTTTCCTTCGTTCGTCGAGACATCGACATTGCCCCAGCCTTCCATATTCAGACCCCTATCTTGTCGGTTGCGGTATGGTCGGTTCGAAGGAGGCATCCGAATGGAGTGGCTATGTACGCGGCTCAAACGGGGCGTGCGATTTTCTCACGCTCTGTTTTGCAGAGTGCGTCTTTCATGCAAAACAATCGCTGATATCAATGAAATAATCTGCTCGATGGCTTGGCCAAATTCATTGTTCGCTATGCAGATGTTCGCGGTGTTTCCACGATTGTCATAGATAATCTTAAGGACATCAGTGAGTACAAAGACTCGGGTGACAGTGAGAACCAGCAGATAACCAAGGGCGGTTTGTCCAAATAGTCAAAAATGCTCACGTACAAAGCCAGATTCAATCGGGGTTCATGCTGAACTAGCCGAATGCATCAGACGCTACGCAAATAAATTTCGACATGTGCGGGCAACTAAAAGAAAACTATAGGAACAATCCCAGCGGTCGACAAGATAAAAGAAGCGGTCCTGTCTTAATTTGAACATGACTGGCCGAACATGAATATCTGACGTTCAACTTCACACCTATCTCGGTCAAATTCACTGCTAAGACTGTTCCTTCTCAAAGAGTATTGAGATATGCAATAAGGTCCTCCATTTCTTCTGCGGAAAGGTAGGCGAATGATGGCATACGTCCCAGTGGCTGTCGAAGTTGGAACCGTATACTCTCGGCAGTGGCCGGGTTCTTGCTGATCGGAAGCACCGGCTTCCTTAGCAAGCCTTTGAGGCCTGGGCCAACGATCGTTCTCGTACTCGATGGGTCATGACAACCTGCACATCTTGATGCAAACAGTTTTCTCCCCTGCTCTATACTCAGACGATCCGTTCTGATTGCCATTATCCCTGGTGCACTCTCTTTTTTTACTGTCAGAAAAGGCCATTGAAGATTATAAAATACGCTTTTATCCGTCGTCCGGTCCTGCCCGAACCGGCTGACTGTAAGATAAAACCCGCCTGATATGCCGACAAGCATAAAAGTCATAACACCTATCATGATGCCTATGGTTTTTGCTTGGCTGTAAAACTGGCGATACATGCGCACGAAGAGAACTTTTATTGGGAAGAGAATGACGATGGCTAGGGCGAGTAATATGTGAAGAGCGGCCCGAGGCGACGGTTCAGCTTGAGATACTGACGCGAAGCCGATGCAGAGGTAGGATAAAAAAAGAAAAAGAAAAAGGTAGAGATATCCCGCAATCTTGTGAAGCCGCTTGAAACGGTTGATGATGGGGGTTTCCGCCGCCCGTCCAAACACTTCAAACATAGAGTATAAGGCCAGAAGAGCGCTTCCGAGAAGCCCAAGGGAAAACAGCGATTTAATGAAAAAAATTGTCATGGAAAGTCCTCTGGGATACAAAGCAAATACTAAACATTGGATTGTTATCAGTCTATGGAAAAAACCTATCAGAACGAGGGGGCAATGTCAAACAGGAGGAAGGAGAAAGTTGACTGATCAAAAAAACGATTGTTTACTCCGGGTCCTGTTCTGGAAACGGAAATAGAAGGCTATACCTCAATTTGCTAATGCAACTTTTCATGGCTATGGTCTTATCGTCAGGAGCTGAAATTCACGGGCCCGCTTGCACGCCGCATCTACCGTTTCTATCAGCTTGGCTTCCGTTTAATATTCTGCCTCGCCGTCCCGCAACACCAATGCGCATCGTAATCTGTGTAGCATCGTGCCAGTTTAAGTTTTGATATATGCTTATCTCCAGTATTCGTGCTGCAGCCTGCACAGCGTTATGGCCAGCATCGTATTCGGAAGGAGAATGATTCTCTTTTCCCCGGCCCACCAAGACGCGCTAGCCACTTCTCGTATCGTTTTCTGAGCCCGATAATCTTCTTGGCCAGCTCTTCGCCTATCTTCAGCCGATTTTCCCCCGTGCAGGTCAGTAACCATGCGGCCCAACTGATGCTTGAAGCGGGTCTGTTTAAATTCTTTCGAGAACAATAGAGAGGGATATGATCATTATCCGTGCCCATCCGTTCTATTTCTATTTCGTATCTTTCGTGAATCCCTATCACGGTTTCTCTGATTATTTCCACATCATTATCGAGCAGTGCTCTTCTGTATTTCACCGGAAATGCGATGTGATAGTGAATCGACCACGCACAATGATTTCCCCTATATACTTCAGTTCGCTCTTACACGCTCCGAGCTTTACACATAAGATGACCCTGCTAAAGCCTCTTTGCTTGACTCTAGACCGCCCTTTGGGTTGAAGGAAGAACGAATGAATAATCAATGGCTTGAAAGAGAATAATAGTGTACTGAAACGAGCAACAGAACGAGGTTATTAGGGGAAGTCAATAAGTGCGAAGCAACTTCGATTTTTTATGCGCGGGCATGGATAAAAAGGACTCTGTCGTCAGCGAGCATCCCCTCCTGATTTTCTCGCAGTCAGCTCGAATACGAATGATCCCACCTTGAGTGAACTCTTGATGAGCACCGGAATTTTTTGATCATCGTCAGAAAGCCACAGGAAAACCACTCCTTTGTTCAGGAAGACACCTTCATAGCGAGGATACGTTCTGAGTTTGATTGTTTCAAATTCACCGGCAGGTGTTTTTATCTTTTCCCTGTCCAGTACCTGTATCTCGACAGACCAGTTTTTGTCGCCTTCAAAGACAGAGATTGCCTTACTTTTGCCGATCGTTAAATTGCCCATCATCCGTATTACGTAAAGCGCTGATAGCGGATCCACTACGTGTCTTGGCACGGAATGTGTCTCAGGGGCATCGTCGTTCAATTTGCTAATGACTGTTCTATGTGCGGAGTCGAAAGTTAATTCGTGCCGCCTCCTCTTCTTGCCGTAGGCTTCCTTGAGATTGTATGACAGGCTTTGTCCTATTAACGGGTCAAAAATGCTCCAGGCCATGTCATTAACGTGGAAGAATTTATCCACAACACCTGTTGAATGGCCAGTTATAACGAAGCATAATGCAGGCCTTCCCTCCGGTAATATTTCGCTTTCAACTTTTAGAACCACAATTCCAGCAGTAATGATGTTCGACCAACTGACATTATAGGTCAGCGTTTCGCCCCGTTGAAGCGCTGTGACGGGATACGAGGGAGAGATTTTCGACTTGACATCGGCGCCGATTACGGCTGGAAGAAACATCATCACCAATGTAAGCATAATGATGACGCCCCTTATTCCAATTCGGATGGCTTTGGCTTTTAAAATATCTATCATGACAATTGACAAGAGTATCCCAATTTCCGGCCGAGATTAACAAAGAAGGGAAAGACAAAGAAATTCTCCAACCTACTTTGAATATAGAATGATTTTCGCAGCGCCGATAACGGAACTGAAAGTATAATCACCTAACGTTTATTCGCTTGTATAGAAACAGAAATATCCCAGAATGGTAAAAAATTATGTTACCAGAATCTTATTTCCCTGAAAATCCACGATTTGGCCTGATCGTATCTTATGACGTTTACGCAGTTCCACCTTACCATCAACCTTTACTCGTCCCAAAGAGATCTCCACCTTAGACATACCCCCGCTCTCGCAAAGTCCCACAAATTTCAAGAGCCTGTTCAACTCGATAAATTCATTATTTTCAAGTTTAAACTCATACATAACTATTCGCAGCGAATATCATGATTTCATCATCCTTACGATTCCTGAGATATCTGAATAAGTACAGAATTCCCCTTTTCTGCATATAGACGATTTTCGACCACATTAAGGATGCCAGCTTTTGAACCCATAGTTGTACGTGATTACCGCAATAAGGTAGGCTGCAGCAAGCAGAACAATAACAATCAGGATGCTGGCATTATACGACCTCCTTTCCTGAGTAGGATTTTCTGCGCATTACTTTGATATCTTTCTATATAAAGATAACGCTGACTTAGACAATGTCAAGTATAAAAAAAATAGTTATACAAGGCTTTTCAATGAGCCACCGATATCCGGTAACGGCCTGCCAATAACGGTGTAGAAGACAAGAATACACAAAAATTAGGCCTTTATCAACTGCATTGTGCCGCAGCTAATGCAGATTTAATGTCTTTTGTTTCCGAGTTGTAGATGAAAGCCCTGATTGCTTCCTGATCCTTTGGCTATTATGGCGACAAACTTGAGCCCTATGTCGGGTCGTTTATGGCGATCTCAGAGATATTGAAGCTCTCTCTTTTTTCCGCTTGGCATGGAAAATCTTAATTACAATGGCCAAACTGCTTGACCATATTCATCGCCATACACTCTGCTCGAAAGGTGGTAAACACTCAAACCAGAGATACGGCCATATGATCCTAGTAAAAAGATATACGATGCTTTACAGACTCTTATATTTTCTCAACTTCAGCCTATTTCGTGGTCTCTAAGAAGCTTTCGAGACTCATTTCCCACCGTATGCTTTACTCAATGTTCAATTGCAAGGAGAGTCAAAAAATACATGTCAAATTCACACATCCTCCACCACTTTGAGCAAGGAATATAACAATATCTTGACAATAAGGCATGAATATCAGATAATATGTAGTCTTAACAAGTAGCCCTTCCCTAGCTGCCGCGTCATTATGAGCGGCATATCTATTTAAAAAAAACAGCTCGAGGAGCGCATTTTGCCGCAAGAATATCTCGAATTTGAAAAACCGATTGCTGAGCTGGAAAAGAAAATCGAGGAATTAACGCTTTTTACCTCCAACGGAGGTATCGACCTAGAAGAAGAAATCCTGAAGCTTCAAAAAAAATCGGATCAGCTGCTCGCCGAAATATATTCTAAGCTTACACCTTGGCAAAAGGTCCAGATTTCTCGCCATCCGAACCGTCCATATACACTTGACTACATAGAAGCAGTGCTTACGGATTTCGTTGAAATGCACGGTGACCGCGGGTTTGGCGACGATCCTGCAATCGTATGCGGCCTGGCAAGCCTCGAGGGTGCTCCCATTGTCGTAATAGGCCATCAGAAAGGAAGGACCTTGAAGGAGCGCGTATACCGCAATTTCGGCCAGCCAAATCCCGAGGGCTATCGAAAAGCGCTCCGATTGATGCGGTTTGCCGAAAAGTTCAACCGTCCGCTCATTACCTTCATCGATACGCCCGGTGCCTACCCCGGTATCAGTGCGGAAGAGCGCGGGCAGGGCGAGTCAATCGCCCGCAACCTCTTTGTCATGTCAACGCTCAAGATACCCATAGTCAGTATTGTGATCGGCGAAGGAGGGAGCGGTGGAGCGCTAGCCATGGGTGTCGCCGATCGCGTGATCATGCTTGAACACGCCACCTATTCCGTCATCTCCCCAGAGGCATGCGCTGCCATCCTCTGGAACAACGGTGCAAAGGCCAGCGAGGCAGCGGAGCTTCTGAAGCTCACGGCTCAAGACTTGTTCCAAATGAAGGTCATTGACGAAATGGTGGAAGAGCCCATCGGCGGGGCCCAACGCGACCCGCGGCGAGTGGCGGAGCTGGTGAAGGAGGCTCTTACTCGGAACTTGACTGAAATCAGAAGTACGGAGCCCTCCGTTCTTGTGAAATTGCGCTACGAAAAATTCCGCAAGATGGGGTTGTACGACCAGATTTAGTCAATTTATTCTATTTCTTCCCTGAGCAAATCCGCTGCCGATTCAATTCCTACTAAAGCATCCTGGACGTGTGTATAGGCCGACAGAAACACCAGCAAGCAGTATTCTCCTGAAACAGGCACAATCAATTCATTCCCCTCTTCGTGAGAAAAGAGCACCGCGTGGACAGATCCGAGTTCAAGGCGCTTTGCAATGTCCCGGATATGATCCAGATGAATCTCTTTCCATGCTCCAAGCAGCTTCACATCCCCATCGTAATGACCGGATTGGGCGATTGACTCTCCTTCACCATCCAGAAATATGGCTGCATGTGCGCCGCTAACCGTCGAAATCATGCCCTGAAGAATTTTCTGGAGCATCCACACCTCCGGGAACGCTGGTGAGAAATGGCAGGAACAAGACAGTGCACGAGATTTCGCGTCTGTTACAACTCTCTGTAACCTTCTCTTCTTCCGCAAGTCAACCGAAAATCCGGAAGAACAGAAACGTTACACCGGCGCCCAGAAGAGCTCCAGCGACGACTTCCAGCGGCCGGTGAATTCCCATGGACCATCTGCTCCAACTGATCATAACCGCGAGCAGAAAAGTCAGGAAAACGATTGAAAGTGATCCAGTCAGATAGAACGCATCTATCCAAATCGAGAAGGACACCGCTGCATGGCCGCTCGGCATACCCCCTCTAAGCGGTTCGCCCTTGCCGAAAAAAGCTTTAATAAAGATAACCAGAATGATCACAACAGCAAGGGATACGAAGACAATAATATCGTCAGGAGCCTTCGTGATATGCCAGTGCGTATTCAGGGTTGTTTTTTTCAGCGCAGGATAAAGGATAAGGTAAGCCAGCATAAGTGAACCAATTGATGCCGTAAGTACGACACCGGCCGCGATATCCTTAGCAATTTTTGCCTTAGGGTGGAACTCCTCGCAGATCATGTCTACTGTCGTCTCTATAGCCGTGTTCAACATCTCCGTAACAAGCACCAAGATGATGGCCATGCAGAGCAGTGTGAATTCAAGCCGGGAAATATTGAGGATCAATCCAAAGACAAGGGCCGCCAGCGCGGCTATGAGATGGTAGCGCATATGCCGCTGGGTTTTGACGGCGTATATTATCCCTTCGATAGCTACGTTGGTGCTCTGAAACCACGATTTCGGCTTCATCGGGCAATCCTCCGACAGAGGCGAACTTCCTTGCGACGCATCCTGCAGGCTTCCGTAGTCCCCCGTTCGTGGTCAAAGCCGAGCAGGTGGAGCAAGCCATGCACAAGCAGACGTTCAATCTCTTGTCCGAGTGAATGGTTCCGCTCCCGAGCCTGACGAGCAGCTGTGGGCACGGAAATGACGATATCTCCCAGAATGTCTCGGCGAATTTCGGCAAATTGTCCTTCCCGCTGTGAGAAGGAAAGCACATCGGTGGCATGATCAACCCCACGGTAGCGGCGGTTCAAGGAACGCATGGCCCGGTCACCGGTAAAGAGGACGCTCAACTCCGCGTCAGGAATACCGAAACTATGTAAGAGAATTGCGAGCTGCTTCCTTCGTTTTGTCAATGCCAGCCTTTTTTTCCTCTGATTGTTTTTTATCCTGATGGTCACTTCGTTTTTTTTCTCCAGGAAATTCCATGCCAGGATAGTCGATGCGCTGGTGGTAGATGCCGTTGAGGAGTAGGTTGAAGCTCTTTGAGATATCCCGCAGGTCCTTAAGCGTCAGGTCGCACATGCTGAGCTGGTCGTCAAGGAATATCCGAGTAATGACGCTGGTCGTCAACGCTTGGATGCGTTGGGGCGTCGGGTTTTCCAGCACCCTCGACGCGGCTTCGACATTGTCCGCCAACATCACGATTGCAGCTACTTTCGTCTGCGGACGCGGTCCGGGGTAACGATAATCTTCTTCGGCGATATTTATGTAGGGCTGGAGTTCCTTCGCTTTCTGAAAGAAGTAGGTAATAAGCGACGTGCCGTGGTGCTGGTGGATTATGTCGATAATCGCGGAGGGCAGCTTGTGCTGTCGTGCCAAATCGACACCTTCCTTGACGTGGGATGCTATGATCAGGCTACTCATGGAAGGCATGAGACGATCGTGCTTATTTTTAGAGACGCGCTGATTCTCGATAAAATATTCTGGTTTGTGGATTTTGCCGATGTCGTGATAATAGGCCGCTACGCGCGCCAAAATAGGATTCTCGCCGATAGACTCGGCTGCGGCTTCTGCAAGATTCCCGATAAGGATACTATGATGGTAGGTACCGGGACTTTTGTAAACCAATTCCTTAAGCAGCGGATGGTTGGGGTCAAGGAGTTCCAGAAGCTTTATATCTGTTGCAATGTTGAAAACGGCCTCGAAAAACGGCAGGGTAACCGACACGATCATGGTAACCGATACCGCTCCAAGCAGACCCGCGGCCAAATCATTTACAATACGGTTCAGAATATCTCCGCGATAGCTGTCGATGCCAATGATGACAATAAAACTGATAAGGGCCATTGAAGCACCCGCTCTGAGAACGGCGGTCCTCTTTTTGCATCGGATGACACTAAGTGCTGCGACGATACTTCCGAGAAAATAGTAGAGCGGAATAAAAGGATCGCCCTGGAGCGTTATCCCAAGAAGGATGCTGACGACAAAGGAAAATCCCAGTGCCAAATGAAAATCAAGAAGCAGGCTGGTCAACATGGCTCCAGCCGCCACGGGAAGCGCGAAACCAATGGTCACAATGTCCAGATGCAGCTTATCCGCCAGGATCGTGAAAATGGTGTCGGAAAACTGCGCGAGGACAATCGTTGTAAGAAGCAGAAATGCGAGCAGGAGAATCTTATTCGTATCTCTGATAAGGGCCGGCCGATAATAGTCGATATCTCGATAGAAAAGGTAAAACAAGACTAGGAACAAAGCGGCCAAACCGCAGTACGCATGAAACCTATTGCCAAATCCTTCGCGCCGCGCTATCTCCTCGAGGATACTGGCATCCCGCTCCGTTACGCGTCGTCCGGCTTCAACGATGACTTCATCCTTGATTACCCGATACGAAATCGTTGTCTGGTTGGGGCCGCGATACTCCATGGAGAATGTATAGGGCGAAGTAATGTTCCTCGTTGCCAGGTCTCCCGGTTCGAGCAACGGAATCCGCGGCAACAAAACGAGTGCTAGGAGAGCCGCCGTCACAACGGCGATGCCGACATTGGAGAGCATAACTAGGCGTGATGGCTTCGCTAGGAGGTCAGAGCGATCAGGATCGTGGCCCTGGGTTTTGGGGAGAAGCTTTACGGCCGTCTCATTTTTTTTATTCATTTGAAGATTCGTGGTGTTCGTATGCCTTAATGATATGCTGAACCAGTTTATGGCGGACCACGTCGCGGTTCGTGAAATAGACAAACCGTATCCCTTCGACGTCTTCGAGAATTTTCTGAACCTCGATCAGGCCCGAATTCCTTCCGTTCGGGAGATCGATCTGAGTGATATCTCCGGTGATTACAGTCTTCGAGTTGAACCCGAGTCGCGTGAGAAACATTTTCATCTGCTCCGAGGTAGTGTTCTGGGCTTCGTCAAGTATTATGAAGGAATCATTCAGGGTTCTACCTCGCATGAAAGCCAAGGGGGCAATTTCGATGTCTCCCCGCTCCACAAGCTTATTGGCCTTTTCCGTTTCAATCATATCGTAGAGCGCATCGTAGAGCGGCCGCAGGTAGGGGTTGACTTTCGCATAAAGGTCGCCGGGCAGGAACCCGAGCTTTTCCCCGGCTTCGACCGCCGGACGGACTAGAATGATCCTGCTTACTTCGCGCCGCAGGAGAGCTGATACCGCCGTAGCCATGGCAAGATAAGTCTTGCCGGTGCCGGCTGGGCCGATTCCGAAAACAACATCGTAGCGCCTTATTGCCTCTACGTACTTGCGTTGTGTTTCGTTCTTCGGCAAAACCGGTCGTTTGCGGCTTGAAACAGTAATGTTTTTTTGGAAGATGTCTTTTAACGCAGCAGACGGATCGGCGGAATAGGCTTGTATGGCGTCGTTCACTTCGTCCTTGTCGGCGATGACCCCCTGGGAGAGAAGGTCAGCAAGCTGCTTGATAAGACCTTCTGCGTTCGCAACGGACTTCCCATCTCCTTCAATCTGGATACGGTTTCCGCGGGCATTCAGGGTAACACCATAGGTGTTCTCGATGAGGCGGAGATTCTTGTCCAAGTCTCCAAAAAGACTCGGCAGTGAACATTCATTTCCAATTATAAGATTTACTGCGGTGGTTTTCATCGCATGCATACTGCCATCTTTTCCCAACTAATGTTAACACGCCAGAAAACCAAAGTCAATTTCACTTTGATGTTAACTGCAATTCGGTAGTGTGAGCCAAAACCAATACACTTGCAATATCTTGTTCTGGAAATGGCATTTTGCCAAGTTGAAGATTAAATATTTTCAGGATTTCTTGCATAGGAAAAAACGGTAGTCGACTCGGGAAACGCTGACGTCCATATAAAACTACGGAGAATGCCGGCAGTGTAATCTCGATAGTAACGAGTGTCCGCTGCTATTCTTTGAGCATGAGGTTTCGTGGGTTGGCTAACAAGACTGCGGCGAAGTTTACGGACTTAAGAGGATCTTTTCCTAATCCTTCCCATTAATGGAAAACACAAGTTCTTGATGTTGAAGTCTCGCGATACACCTCGAACATGCTGATACTCTTCGCTCTTCTCACGCAGCTCCAGGAGGGATCGTCATGAGCGCGGTTTCCCCTCATGGACTCCAACTTGAGATCGTACTTTCGGCGCAACTCCCCACGAGCGCAGGCACAGGACAATATTTCATACCTCCGACCCTCGTAGACGTTACCATTAACGAGTGAGTCACGGCCGATGACTGCCAGATTAGGGGGGTCCGGAAAAAAGGAGGGGGATATGATCTCAAGATGTTGATGTTAGTGGAGTCCAGTAGATACCCCTAACCCGGACAAGCCGGAACCAAGAGGTTTTATAAAAACCATGATACAATGAAGGCTCTACTCATTGTAGTCATGGAGGTTGCTATGATGATTCCTGAACGCTACCAAGATAAAATAGCCGGTTCACTATCCTGCTATGACCGCATGATCATGCAGGGCACGCTGCCCGGCTGGTGCTTCGATAAGGGGATGACGGCATTCCTCTATGCCCGACAGATCAAGATTTTCGATTATGCCCAGTTCGCCAAAGCGCTTCAGGAAAAAGTCCGGGAGAACGCTGAGGGCCTCGCGAATGAGAACAGCATTGAGATCGAGTTCATCCGCAAGCTGGGTGCGTTCCGTAAAGAGGCCCGGATCAAAGAAATCATCAAAGCGCGTGGCGAGCAACCCGGCCTTGTTCATATCTTCTCGGCCATGGAAGCCTGCACCAGCTACAAACCCTGGCACGACAAAAACACCGGCAAGACCTTTCTCAAGTATGATTCCGGAAAGTGTCTCCACTATTACTTCTACTTCATCGACAAGACGTTCGGCCTGTGCTACCTCCGCGTTCCCACCTGGGCACCGTTCCGGCTCCAGTTCTATATGAACGGCCACAACTGGCTGGCGGCGAAATTGGCAAAAAAGAAAATCCCCTATGTTCTTCGGGAGAACGCGTTTCTCTCTATCGATAATTTTCCCAAAGCCCAGGAGCTTTCTGACAGCATCAAGGTGTCGGACTTACACCATGCACTGGACAGATTCGCTAAACAATACTGCCCGGTCGGTAACGGGTACGGACTTACCTACCACTGGAGCACTATGCAGGTGGAATATGCCACCGACATCGTTTTCAAGAAGCAATCGGACCTGCACACGTTGTATGAGCAAATCGTTCGAACCGCCATTCACTCCGTGAAACCGGAGAATATCGCGACCTTTCTGGGTCGGAAGCTCCACGGCAATTATCAAGGCGAAATGGGCAACAACTTCAACACCCGAATTCAGGGAACACGGATCAAGCACCATATGGGCGCTTCATCCATCAAGATGTACGACAAGTTCGGCAGCATCCTCCGGATTGAGACCACGACCAACGACGTCTCGGAGTTCAAGCACTATCGGGAAGTCCAGTCGCGGATCGGAGATCCTGTCCACAAGAACGCACCCATGAAGAAGAACATCTACAGCCTGTTTGACCTTACGGCGATCTTCAAGGCCTCGAACCGCCGTTATCTTGAGTTCATCTCCACGTTCGACGACCAAAGCGCGGGAATCAATAACCTTGATAAAATTTCAAAGACCGTGGAAACAGGCGACCGTTCCTACAAGGGCTTCAATCTCTTCAGCGACGATGATCTCAAACTGTTCGAGGTTCTCGCCCGCGGCGAGTTCAACATCAACGGACTTCAGAATAAATCTCTACGAAAACAGCTGCCATCCGTGACGAGCAGTACCATGACGAGAATTCTGAAACGGCTTCACGTCCACGGCATTATTCGGAAAGTCGGCAAAACATACAAGTACTACGTTTCAAAACTCGGCAAGGCTGTTATCGCTGCGGGATTGACCATCCGAAATATGTCTGTAATCCCGCAACTGGCGCATGTTTAATGCATATTCACCAAATTGTTCTACCCATTTTGAGAAGCTTTTGATTCTTTAGTTACTAATAGTCGATGCCTTGACGGGCGGAAATCCCACGGTCAAAAGGGTGTTTTATGTTTCGCATTTCAGTAACTAAATCCGCAGCAGCGATGACATCGGGATGTGCATTGCGTCCTGTGAGAAGCAGATGCAGCTTTCTCGGTTTTTCCTGAATTAGACTGATAGTCTCATGGATATCGATCAACCCAAGTGAAGCCGCCGTATTTATCTCATCAAGAATCAGGATGTCCCAGGATCCGGAAAACATTCGTTGGCGCGCCAGCCTAAGCGCTTCCCGTGCGGCTCTGCGGTGCTCGTCCAAGGGCATCTGGTCTCCGCAGCAGTTGACGAAACCTTTTCCAAGAGAAACGATTTCGATCTCGGGCATGAGTCTTTCCGCTGCCCGCACTTCCCCGATCGACGATTGGCTCTTAACGAACTGCACTATGGAGACATACATATTATGACCAGCCGCACGCAAAGCAATTCCGAGGGCAGCGCTTGTTTTCCCTTTGCCGTCGCCGGTAAAGACGATCACTAACCCTCTATCTGACACGAGTTTTCACCTCAAAAGCATAATAAATATCCATTAATTAATGTTTAAATCATAACACCTTGCAGAGCAAAACACAAGACGCCCAACTCGCATCTTTCCACTCAGAGTTAAAATATCCGCTTTTGTGATACTGCGTGACGTTGAATTCGTGCTTTGACCATAGCCCCCGGGGATTCCTTCAACGGAAGTGATTCTTTTCTGTTCTTCCGTTATGCCCTCCCCTGCGGATGGTGGCTGAAAAGAGGATATTTTTGACTTTTGCAAAATTAGATATAATTATTTCGGATGCTAGATGCCCGACCGCATCACTCCTCCCTACGTTTTTCATTATTTTTTCCTTGCATGACCGTTCTCCTTATGGTACTTTATGCAACGCTTTAAATCTTATCGAATTTTATGGAGGACTTTACTGTGGCAGGTACATGTCAGATCTGTGGAAAAGGGAAACTGAGCGGCAACAAAGTCAGCCACTCCAACAACAAAACCAAAAAGGTATCAAAACCGAATTTGCAATATGTAAAGGCTGTCGGTGCACATGGCTCGCATGTGCGCATGCATGTGTGTACGCGCTGTATCCGGTCTGGTAAAGTAAAGAAAGTAAGCTAGCCCCAATTCCCGCTCCAATCGTCCCCGGCCGGACAACCGGCAGGGGTGTCTTATATTCTTTTTCAGTTCCCTCAGGAGGAGTGACTTCCTTTGCAGGAGATTCTGAATGCCTTTTACGACCCTATCAGTCATTTGGACCAACTCCGAACTGAATCGCAAGTTTATACTAATGTCATAGTCTCCTCAAGAAAACTATAAATTGCAATAAATGCAATGTGTAAAATTATAATTTGAAGTTGACAGCACTTTTCTACTGTACTATCATTACTCCATAATAATAAAATATCGTTATTGCATTATATGAGAAAAAGGTAGGTCCTCATGACACTAGTATTCCTTCCTTAAGAAGGAGGAGTAAGGAGGTGGACGGAAAGGACAAATAGAGAAAGCATAAAAATCGGACACTGTCTTTTTAGTAACATAACAACGGGCACACAAGATGCTCAAATTTTTTAAAGGGGAGGAACTATGAGTTTTGTTAAAAAAAGTATGGTAATCGTGTTTATGGTGATAGGCGCTGTCGGGTTTTACCTTGGCTTATCCGGGATTAAGAGCGTTAACGCGGCCGACGAAACAGTTATCGATTCTAAAGTTATGCTCGATGCAAAGGGCCCGACATTTGATGGAATTGCCTATATTGCAGGCCATGGCGGCCATATAGCGATTATCGATCTCCGAACGATGAAATCGCCAACAGATATTGATAAAGACAGAATTGTTCTTACTGAAGCCGGTTCCGAAATGGAAGGGAAAATTGCCGGCATGAGCTTCGAGCAAGTCAAAAAGTCTGGCGGTACACACGGTCAGACCCTAATGATGGAAAATGGACAGAAAGTTCTTGTTGCCGGAACACTTTCCGGTAATGTCTACAAGGTTAATCTCGTGACGGGCAAGAAGGAAGGCCCCTTTAAGGTCGGTGAGAAATTCTGCGGCGCCATTACTGGGCCTGATGGCAATATTTATTTCGAAGATATGGCCGATGGCAATGTATATGTTTGGGATTCCAAAACCTTGAAGACGGTCGACAAAATGCCTGTTGGCAAAGCAGTCTGCGGTATCCAGTGGACCAAGAATCACGATAAGGCCTATATAACCGATATGCCGACCGGCGTCGTTTATGTGTATGACTGGAAGACGAAGAAAGAAATAAAGCAGATTTCAAGCCCTGAGGGCATGACCTTCATCCATCAGACCCGCATGACACCCGACGGCAAATATCTTTGGGTCTCCGCACCGAACGAATTCGATCCTGGTTTGAAGCCAGGCACCCACAAGAGCCAGATTATCATCATTGATACAAACAAAGACGCGATCGTAAAGCGCATCAATCTTCCCAACGATATTAGACCGCATGATTTCGCTTTTACTAAAGACGGGAAATATGCGCTGATCACTTCCAGAACCTATGCTGACGACAGCATGCTGGATGTGATGAATACAAAAAACTATGATATTGTGGAAAAAGTGTCCGCATGCAAATCCTGTCATCAGCCGAATGGAATTGAAGTAAAGATTGACTCTGGCTCGCCGTTGCTTTGCGGTATCCAGGTTGACTGGCTAAAATAAAAGAACGCCCAAACCTTTGACCGGAGGAGCTGAACCAGCTCCTCCGGTTTCATTTTTTCGTCGTAGCCCATTCACTTTATACCGCACTCATAACATAATCTTCTCAAAATAATATAGATGACCAGAACAGACGGACAAAGTAGGCTCTCGACTATTTTCTGTTTGCATTAGTCAAAACTATGTTATATTATGCTTCAAGTATATTACTTATCGATCACGACGAATAGTCCTGCCGTTACAGCTTCGCCACGTCTGTTGCGGCAGCAGTATTCATCTGCGAACTGGGATTTAATCCCGAAGAAAGACGTCTGATACTATGAACATATCTTATGTTGCATTCAAAAATCTCAAGCGAAAGCTGACGAGAACTTGGCTTCTGTTCGCTATCGTTATGGTTGTTTCATGCACACTTTTCGCGGCGACACTCTTTTTGAAAAGTATAAACAATGCGCTCAAAATAGGTACCTATCGACTCGGCGCCGATATCCTGGTAGTTCCAGAAAGTGCCCAGCAAGAAGCAAAATCCGCTCTTCTATCGGGCGAGCCAACGCAATTTCTGATGGACCGATCCATTCTTGACAAGGTAAAGCAGGTCGATGGTGTTAAGAATGCAACCCCACAGCTGTTCATCAAACCGACCAGTTTCACGTGTTGTTTCAATGTCGATGTTTTCCTCGTGGCCTTCGATCCTGATTCGGATTTTACGGTGAAGCCCTGGCTTGAAAAAAATCTAAGTAGGAAACTGGGGATCGACGAGATTATCACCGGAAGGTCAATCCCCGTCATCGTTGGGGATAGGATCCCCTTTTATGGGACGACCTTTACCGTTGTTGGGACGATGGAACCGACGGGTATGGACTTTTTCGACCGTGCCATTTTCATGAGCCTTGATGCTGCATACAACATGGCAGCAAATTCAAAGACCAAGGCAATCCAACCGCTGGAAATCAATAGAAATCAGATTTCAACAGTACTCGTACAGGTAAAGGAAGATATGACCCCTGACCGTGTAGCCATAAGGATCGAGCACGATATCAGCGGAGTAAAAGCTATTGTTTCCGACACCATCATCAGTACAGTTCGGCAACAACTCGCAGGTCTTATAAAGGCTATCCTGATCATAAGCTTCATTCTGTGGTTCATTGTTCTCCTCATCATGTCATTCGCCTTCTATATGATCGTGAATGAACGCCGGAGGGAAATTGGCCTTCTCCGGGCAATGGGAGGGAACAGGGGACATATTGCCGCCATTATACTGACCGAGGCCGCGTTTCTTTCATCCGGAGGCGGCGCAGCAGGGATTGTCCTGGGTTTTACTCTTTTATCCGGCTTCAAGGATCTGCTTCTTCATTATCTGAAGCTGCCCTATCTCTTTCCCAGCACAGAGCAAATGGTCATGCTAACAATAGGCGCGCTTCTCTTCTCTGTTCTGACCGGTCTGTTCGCAGCTCTCCTTCCCTCTCTCAGCGTACTGAGAATAGAACCTTACGAAGCCATAAGGAGCGCAGAATGAAGTACATAATCTCCATCATTCTTATTTCCTTGTTGTTACTGTCCTGTTCAAAAAAACAGGAGAAAAATCCTTCTAATGTTAACAATTCGACGCAGGACCTCTATCAAAAGTTGAAAGAAGAGACAACAAAGAATCCCAATGATGCAGAATCATGGTATCATCTTGCCGATTTCTATGAGAGATCGGATATGTATCGCGAAGAAATAGACGCTTTGAACAAAGTTGTGGCTCTCAAACCTAGTGGCTACTCTTTCATGAAAATGGGAAACGCCTACCAACAGCTCGGAGAATATAAGGATGCGATTAAGAGTTTCATGGCTGCCGAAAAATATCTTCCTAAGTACGCGGTGCTGTATAACAATATCGCCGTGGCATATGGCAAGATAGGAAGTCTGAACAAGGAAATTATGGAACTCCGGAAAGCTATTTCTTTTCGTCCCCGCTATGCTACTGCCCGATATAATCTAGGCGTTACATATCTGAAACAGGGTAAATCTGGCCTTGCGCTCAAGCAGTATGAAGAACTGAAAAAATTCGACGGAGGCATAGCTGATGCTCTGAAAAAAGAAATTGATAACAAAAAGACAAAGTCATAAAACAATTATTATGTTAAGAGCATCTGTGGGGTTTTTTCAAAATCGTTTATGGAATCGAACTGATTTAAAATGCTATAGCTGAAAGAAAAGCCGATATAATATGCACAGACCACCTAAGGATGTGGATATAGACAAGATACAGCAGCTTTTCCTCGGAACATTATGTAAATTATCTCCAGGGGATGTTATTCCTCGGCTGCAGGAGAGGTATAAAGTTACCCCACCGCAGTCATCAATATCGACCTACCATTTCAGGATGACCGTCGTCAAACATAGCATTTGTTGCCATCATCAGTAATCTCACAACGAAAAACGATACAATCTCTGAAGTCGTCTTTAAAGAGAGGGATTTTATGATAGAATTGAAATCATTATCAAAAAGCTACCAAGTCTTGGGAAACATCATCCACGCAGTACAACCTCTCAACCTCTCAATTTCACGGGGCGAATTCGTTTCCATCGTCGGTCATTCGGGAAGCGGGAAAAGTACGTTTCTAAGCCTCGTGGGCGGTATAGCACGCCCAGATTCAGGTTCGGTCATCGTAGACGGCAAGAACATCTGGGATTATGACGACAAGAGCATCTCAAAGCTACGTAACGAAAAGTTTGGATTTGTATATCAGTTTGCAAGTCTATTACCCACCCTAACTGCTACTGAAAACGTCCTGCTGCCAACTGTTTTTGGAGGCAGCAAAACGATTGCGGACGCCGAGAATCTTCTCAAACTCGTCGGTCTGGATGATAAGAAGAACCGCTATCCTTCTGAGCTGAGCGGCGGCGAACAGCAACGTGTGGCAATCGCTCGCGCGTTCATCAACGATCCTGAGATTATTCTTGCCGATGAGCCCACCGGAGATTCTCGATGAAGAAACGGAAGCGGTAATTATGTCCTTTTTTGAAAAGATTAACCGGGAGAAAAACGTCACCATGATCATGGTGACCCACAGTTCCGAAATTGCACTTCGGGCTCCGACTCGTCTCAGGATGAAGCATGGCGAACTGGAAAAGCTTAACTGAGTAAAAGGGATTTTATCCCCTATCTGCATGATTTGCAAACAGGAAAAACTAAACGGCGGCCAAGATGGCCGCCGTTTAGTTTTTCCTTGTTTCAGACAGAGATTCCGATACTATTTTTTCTTCTTATCCCCGTACAGATAATCATATTCCGCCGGATGATGGTGTTTTAACTGGTCGATCGTCATCTTTCCAGTGAGCCACATCCAGTTCATGGGGAACACCTCCGAACGAAGATGCTCGTTATAAAAGTGAAAAATCATGATAAACACTATGGCGAGGAGCGCCTCGTCACTGTGCATAGTGAAAATGACATCCCATATCCATTGGACCGACCAGGCGGGGAAAATAGGTGATACGGTCACAGGGAAAGCAAGACAAAAGCCCGATGCCCCGATAATGAACATACCCCAATACACCGCCCAGTAGTCGAATTTCTGCATGTAGTTGAATTTACCAAAGTAGGGTTTATCTTTTCTCAGCCCAAAGAAATACATGAAATTATGGAATACGTCGACCACATCCTTTGGCATCGGAAGGAGGGTAAACCTCATGCCGCCCTTGCGCATCTGGTTGACCAGGTAAAACTGGTGGTAGATAAAATCAAGGAGCATGGTGATGCCCGCGACACGATGAATAATTCCAGCGCTTTTTGCGCCGCCCCAGAAACGGATCCAAGCGCTGGCCGGATCCTGATAGGCATACTTGAGCCCCCATCCCGTGAAAGCCAGGAGCAGAAAGGTCGTAAACATAATAACGTGTTGAATTCGAGCAGAGAGGTTGAACCTCTCGATTTCTTTTGGAATCGTATTATTCATGACCTCCTCCTTTTCTGAACAGACGGTCGCGGATATCCGCGATGATATCCAAAAGTACATGGATGCAGATGAACGCAAACACACTCATCGTAAGAATGATCAAGGCAAGTTCCGTAAAATGAGCAATGGGTTGCGGCGGCTGATGAGTGATCGCGGCTACGAACTTTTCCGTTGCACCGGCATGACACTTCCCGCATGTCTTGATCTTGTTTGCGCCATAAACTGGAGACGAGGGATCCTTCACATCCTTGATATCGTGAGGCCCATGACAATTAACGCAGGACGGAGCGCTGCTTTGGCCCAGTTTGAGCTTGCGGCCATGAAAACTTTCTTTGTACCGCTCCATGACGTCAGGAGAGAGACCGTATTTCTCCGACATGATCTTTTCATCATGACAGGTGCCGCAGGTCGCGACGACGTTGAAATGGTTGACCATGGATTCCTTGCTGGTCTTCGGCTGGATATAATGAGGGATACCATGACAACTCGTGCAAACCGGGCCGTCAGATGATTTTTGCACCATGACGTTCTGCCCGTGCACGCTCGATTTGTATGCTTCGTACACATCGGGATGACACTGGACACAGGCTGCCTGCGCAATGGGGTCAATTTTGCTTTTCGAGGAGAGGGCTTCCGCTAGTTCCTGGGTTGCCTTGTCCGCCTTCCCTGACAGTCCCTTGTGCTGTTCTCCGTTGAGCATCATATGGCACGTGACGCAGTCGAAGGAACCATGGACGGATTTCGAATACTTTTCCTGATTTACGTTGAATTCACCTTCCATTGACCCATGGCATCCGAGGCACGTCGCCGCATCGGGCGCAGCGCCGGCTGCTGGTGACAAAACCAAGGTTAAAAACAACAGCACAACTGCGTTCAACCAAATCATCATACCATCTCCTTTCACTCCATCAGTATTCTTAATATGTATTATTCTCAAAATGGCAGAGCGTCTCCTAGCAAAACGGTATTAACGAAATCGCTTTTCCGCCGTTCTCTATTGCAGGGCGAGCTTAAAAACCCGGACAATCAAGTAAGGTTGCGGCTATTTCTTGAGTTGTTGATAATAACAGATGAGGTACGGCGTAAAAGACCCAAATATAATGTTCGTGCGGTGAGTCGTCGATGACGAAGGAACGTCCTTGATTGCCCCCCGGAATCCATCTATCCCTTCAAATAGAATCAAGTAGATTTTAATCAGTAATGGAAAGATAGCATATTTTACAGAAATCCGCCAAATTTTTTTGCATTTGTCATGCCAGCAATAACCTATTGAATTTTTGGCAGATAAATCCGGGTTCTTTTCGCAAAAGTGAGAATTTCATCTTTTTTATGCAACTCTGCAAAGAAACAGTAATTGACGCTAACTCCTTCGCCATTCAATGATTTGTCCGATTATAGTAGCGTGTTTCACGGTTCTCGACAAATGCGTTCTGAAGGTTTTCGCCCTAGCTCGTCTTACTACTCTTTCTCACCGTTCAATAAACTCATAAAATGAAACATGCTGTAAGTGGACAATTGTCTACTGGCAATATATGCTTAAGGCGTAAATATTGAGATTGCAGCCTTTGACAAAGAAAACCTACACAAAGGTAGAGCAAACCGGATCCGTATTCCCCTGCTGGCGCATCGCCGCCGAGAGGAAACGCGCGGCCCATTGTTCAAACTAATAATTTACGGTTAAAAGATAAAGTCCTTGAGGAGGAGCGGTTTTCCCTGCCGTAGTCCGGTTCCTCGCTACCAAAATTTTCGCCATATCATCAGGGCCAAACCTGCCAAGTCCGATCTCCACTAGCGTGCCGGTAATATTTCTGACCATATATTGCAGGAATGCATCTGCCTCAAACAGCAATTCGATAACATTGCCCTTTTTCCGTATTGTTACTGATTTCAAAGTTCTCACAGGACTTTTCGCACCACAACCGGAACCACGGAATGACGAAAAATCGTGTCTCCCCAATAGGACTATAGAAGCTTTGCGCATGCGCGCAACATTCAAAGGCAGGTTGACATGCCAGGCATAATCGCGATGAAGAGCAGTTTGCGCGCGCCTGTTCAAAATGCAATATTTATAGATCTTGCTCCGGGCGCTATACCGAGCATGGAAATCCGCAGGAACTTCTTCCGATGTCAATACCCTGATATCGGAAGGCAGAAGATGATTGAGCGCCGGCGTCCATGCAGACGCTGGAATGGTGGTTCGGGTCTGAAAATTTACGACTTGCCCCAGGGCATGCACACCTGCATCGGTCCTTCCTGAAGAAAACACCTTCCCCTCTTCATGGGACAACAACATGATTGCCTGCTCAAGCGTTTCCTGAATTGTCTGCATTCCGCTTCCAGTCTGCGATTGCCAGCCGTGGTAGTTCGTGCCGTCGTATTCAAGAATGAGCTTTATATTGCGCTGAATTAAGTCTGAACTCATGGCTGTTGATCCTGGAAAAAGCATTTAACCCCCAAAGAGCACGGGTAAACACGGATAATAGCGACTGCCAAGACACAGCCGCGACTTATCAGCCGGGCGAGGCATAACTCCACAATTGTGGTGTTTAACGTATTCATCCATTTTCCCGATTGCCATCTAGATAATCAAACTTGGGAAATTTCTCGATACCGTTTATAGGCAAAAGCCTATTCTCCGAGGTAGGCTTTTTTAATACCCGGATCGTTTTCGAGCTGTGACGCCGGACCTTCCATCACAATCCTGCCGGTTTCCATGACATAGGCCCTATTGGCAAGTTGAAGTGCGGCTTTGGCGTTCTGCTCTACCAAAAGAATGGTTGTACCCTGTGCATTAATTTCCCGTAAGATTTTGAAAATCCTGCTGACTATGATGGGGGCGAGGCCAAGCGACGGCTCATCAAGAAGAAGAAGACTCGGCTGGGACATGAGCGCCCTGCCGATTGCTAGCATTTGTTGCTCCCCTCCTGAAAGAGTCCCGCCCATCTGTCGTTGTCTCTCAAACAAAGTAGGAAACGTTTCGAATACTCGATTAATCCCGGAGGCGTACTCCTTCCTGCTTCTGGAAAAGGCGCCCATTTCAAGATTTTCCCGCACGGTCATGCGAGGGAAAATGCGCCTGCCTTCGGGAACCTGCGATATCCCGAGTTGGACGATTTCGTGGACGGGACGGTCGTCAATCCGTTTTCCCCGGAAAATAACAGTTCCCACACTCAGCGCCAAAACCCCGGATACCGCCATCAGCGTTGTCGATTTCCCTGCGCCGTTTGCTCCGATTAATGCAACGATATCACCCTGCTTTACGGACAGGCTGACTCCTTTGAGCGCCTCGATTCTTCCGTACGAAACAGCTACATCCCTGAGTTCAAGCATGAATATGATCCTTGCCGAGATAGGCCTCAATCACATCCTGGTTGTTCTGGATGTCCCGGGGTATGCCTTCGGCAATTTTTACTCCATGGTCCAGAACCAGCACCCGATCCGATATCCCCATAACGACCCTCATATCGTGCTCAATGAGCAGGATCGCCACGCCATTGTCGCGGATCTTACGAATGAGCGACATCAGTTCCAGTGTCTCTTGCGGGTTCATGCCAGCCGCAGGCTCGTCAAGGAGCAGGAGGTGAGGCTCCGTCCCGAGAGCCCTTGCTATTTCAAGTCGCCGTTGATTGCCATAGGAAAGATTCGCTGCCAAGGATCCCTGCATGTTTTCGAGTCCGGCGAACTTTAAAATGTCCATGGCCCGGTAGCCCGTATCCCGCTCTTCTTTTCTTACTTTGGCCGGCCGGAAAATGGCGCCGAACACTCCCGCGCTGGTACGGCAATGAGCTGCAACCATAACATTTTCCAGACAGGTCATTCCATCGAAGAGGCGAATATTCTGAAATGTCCTCGCGATACCCAGGGCGGTTATCGAATGGGGCTGCATCGTGGTAATGTCGCGGTCATGAAATATGACCGTCCCCTTAGTCGGACGATATATGCCAGTTATACAATTGAAAAAAGTTGTTTTCCCTGCGCCGTTCGGGCCGATGATGCTGACTATCCTTTCGCGTTCGACGCGCATGTTGATATCGTCGACGGCCTTAAGACCTCCGAAATGTTTGGTCATATTTTTTGTTTCCAGTAAGAGCATGGTATAATCCGATTATTGTTGAATTATTTTTCTGGTCCTTCAGGAATGAGTGTGGTAGCCCCAATATGTAGTAAAGCATTAACCCTGGCACTTAAGGTGAAAATGCTTACGATTACAGCCACTTTAACAATTTGAGGCCTCAAAATGTCAGCACTACCTATGGTGGCTTCCCACACTAAACCCGGAAGCGACTTATTTCTTTATCGTTCCCAAAAGTCCCTGTGGCCTAAATACCATCATGGCCACGAGAGCAAATCCAAACGCCAACATGCGATAGTCTTGAAAATCCCTGAAGATTTCGGGAAGCGTGATCAGCAACAAAGCACCGAGAATAATCCCCGGGATGCTCCCCATCCCTCCGAGAACAACCATGCAGAGGATCAGGACAGATTCGGTAAAAGTAAAGCTTTCCGGAGACACAAAGGCCATTTTGGCCGCGAAGAAAACTCCTGTCAGGCCAGCCAGGGCCGAACCTACCACAAAAGCGAGCAGCTTAAGCCGGAACGTATTGATTCCCATGGCCTCGGCGGCAACCTCGTCTTCCCGGATGGAAATCCATGCTCGGCCAATCCGGGAGGTCATGAGACGTTTCACGGCAAATACCGTAATGATGACAATGACGAGGATCATGAAATAGAAATCGAGAGTGCTGTGCAGCGTATATCCTGCCATGATTGGCCTGCCTATCTTAGAGATTCCATTCGGACCGCCGGTCAAGCCGTCCCAATTGTTCAGAATGATCCGGGTGATTTCCCCAAGGCCGAGCGTCACGATCGCGAAGTAGTCTCCGCGGAGACGCAGTATAGGAAGCCCTACGATAAAAGCAAAAACCGCCGCAACAAACGAACCGGCGAGGAGCCCGGGCCAGAATGCAAGCCCGAATCTTGTCGAAAGGATGGCGTAGGTATAGGCGCCGATGGCATAAAATGCCACATATCCCAGGTTGAGGAGGCCAGCCTGTCCCACAACAATATTCAGGCCTAGTGCTAGGACAATATACATGCCTGTCAACGTCATGATGTCCCGATAATAATCGTTGAGAAGGGCAGGCAGAAATATCAGGAAAACGATGAAAGAGGCATAGGCAAGCAGAGATTGAGCGATGCGGGAAGGCAATGAAGTTTTTTCTCGAACAATCGTAAACTTCCGATAAAACAACCGTAAGACGGACAAGCAAGCATCAGTCGTTAAGAGCCGCCACAAGAACAGCGATGCAAATGCCGCCGCGGTTAGGCGCACCGCGTTCACCATTCCTGTAAACGGCAGAACAAGCAGACCCATCAAGAGTGAGAAAAAAATATTTTTTACATGCGTTTTAGTGGATTTAAGAATGGTGTTCATTCTAGGTTGAGATTATTGCACAAAAAAAAAGGGTTTTCAAGGTTTTGTTCCGGCTCTGTCAACCCAAAGCCAAAATGCCCGTTTTGAGATTCTGTCTGACGCTGCATTCTAGCTTTGGCCATTGCCCTCGCTTGACACTTCCACGGATGAAATTGTTGGTAACAGTTCAGAACACATAAATCAGTCACTGCATTTCTATGCCCTCATTATTAACAGCGTTTCTGATACTGCTCTTGATGGGTCAACCACAAGAGCACAGGTATTTTATTGAAAGAGTTCCTCTACGCCCTCTGTCGTTTCATTCGTTGCCTCTGGTTTTCACAAAACTTTTGATAGTATCTCATTTTGCATTGCTATAATCGTCAATATTCTGGCGATTATTTTGCACATGGAAATTGATTTTTTTAACCAACTTTTACAACAGGAAGTCTAAACCTACCCACCACAATATATTGTATATTCCATCCCGCAAAATACCTTACCTTGTTATTTTTCACTTTACAAAGCACCACACTTATGATATAAGAGCTTAAGTTAGAGCATCAATTATTCACGTCGTTTTTTTGTACTTTGTACATTGAACTCCTAACTCTAAACTATTCTGTTACCGGGAGGCGTATGCAGCTCAAAACCCTTGAAATGATCGGTTTTAAATCCTTTTCCGACAAAACTACGATCACTTTTCAACCCGGTGTGACTGCCGTAGTAGGCCCCAATGGATGTGGCAAGAGCAATATTTCTGATGCAATTCGCTGGGTTCTTGGCGAACAAAGCGCTAAGCATCTTCGCGGCGAAAAGATGGAGGATGTTATCTTCAACGGGAGCGAAAACCGCAAACCTCTGGGCATGGCAGAAGTGACACTGAGGCTTACTAATGTCGGAAGTATTCAGTCCTCGGAATTTGGGCAATACGAGGAGATCGAGATCTCCCGCCGCCTCTACCGGTCCGGAGAGAGCGAATACGTTATTAACAAGATCCCCTGCCGACTCAAGGATATTCGCGATCTCATGATGGATGCAGGCGTTGGTGCCCGCATTCATGCCATCATCGAGCAGGATAAGGTGGACCAGATCCTTTCCTCCAAACCGCAAGACCGGCGTTTTCTGTTCGAGGAAGTGGCTGGCGTCATGAAATACAAAGCCCGAAGACAGGAAGCGCTCTCCAAACTCGAATCCACCCATCAGAACCAGCTTCGAGTCAGCGATATCATCATCGAAGTTAAGCGTCAGCTCAACTCCCTCGATCGGCAGGCAAAAAAGGCGGAGCGGTACCAGAAGCTCCGTGCCGAAACAAAAGACCTCGACTTTCGCCTCTCATCCGTCGAGTACTCTAACCTCGGGATCGAATGGACGGTGGTAACAGAAGAATTTAAGAAGGTCGAAGATGATGTCACAAGGCTTCACGCTGACCTCGGCAGGTTAGAAGCTACAATCGAAGAGGCCCGTGCCGATGCCCTCTCCGCCGAGCATGAACTCTCTGCGCTGAGGCATAAGATCCATGAGATAGAAACCGCACTTAGCCGTGCTGAACACCGCGTTGAAATGTCACGGAGCCAGATCGCATCTCTTACTGATCAGCGCAATCGCGATATTGCTGAAATGGAATATCTGAAACTTGAGAGCGTCCGCGTGTCTTCTCAGAAGGCGCTTCATGAGGAGGAGTCCCGTGTCTTGGTCGCTTCTATCAATGAAAAGAACGCCGTGCTGGCCGATCGGATGGCTCGCCTGGAAACTCTATCACGAGCGCTCGGCGAAAAGGAGCTATCTCTTGACGAGGAGCGGACCGGTGTCCTGAAGGCGATGACAGCGACTGCCGGCGAGAAAACCCGCATATCAAATCTGCAAACGCGGATTTCGCAGCTCGATGAGCAGGATGAGCGGGGTATGAAGGACCAAGAAGACCTGGAACTGAAGTTGAAAGAACTGATGGCCCAAGTTGTCGCCAAAGAGCAGGAACTCGACGAAATTGTTGCACGAAAAAATGCCGTTCAGGAAGAGCACGCCCGTATCTCCGGCCGCTTTGAGCAGACACTTGCCAGAAAAAAATCAGTGGAGAACGGTCTGAACGAAACAAAGAACCGTCTTGCGGCCCAGAATTCGCGGCTCCGCTCTCTAATCGAACTGGAACAGAGTCTCGAAGGTTATCAGAGAGGCGTTCGTACCGTCATGTCTGCGAAAAAAGAAGACTCGTCGAATGAACGGCTAGGTACGATCCATGGCCTCGTGGCGGACATGATTGAGACCGAACCTCAATATGAAGTCGCTATTGAAGCAGTCCTCGGCGAGCGACTGCAATACGTTGTCGTCGATTCCCAGCACGATTCTCTCAAAGCCATTGAATACCTGAAAACGAAGAGCGGCGGCAGAAGCACGTTCGTGCCCAGGACCCCACGAGAAGTCAAGTCGGCACCCTTTGTCAAAAACGGTCATGCGGGAGTCATCGGCTCGGCACTCAATATCGTACACTGCAGCGAAAGATACAACAGTGTTGCGCAATATTTGCTCGGTGATGTTGTCGTAGTCGATACCATGGATACCGCCCTCTATTTGTGGAACAAGGATGGATTCGACAAGACGGTCGTAACCCTTGCCGGGGAGATTCTCGACCCTTGGGGAGCGGTAACTGGAGGTACCGTGGAGGCCCTCGGGATGGGCATGCTCACCAAGCGCCGCGAAATTAAGGACCTTGAACACGAAGTGGCGAATCTGACCGTGAACGTTGCGAAGCTCGAAGCAGATATGTCTGCCCTTGATGCCTCTATCGAATCAGACAAAAAGATTGAAGCCGATCTCGCCCGGCAGATCCACAGCTCCGACATTGAATTTATCAATAAAGAAAAAGATCGTCTCGGCGTTGAGGACGACATCAACCGCGCGCAGGAACGCATCAAGGCGCTTGATGCGGAGACGGCGGTACGCGCTGCGTCACGACAAGAACTCAATGCGGGGATTGCTGAATCGATGGAGCTTCTTCGCGATCTCGAAACCGGGCATACAAATGCCCAGGCCAGCATCGAATCCCTTCAGGCCGAACTCTCACTCCGGAAGGAAGAGATGGAAGTCGAGCGAACCACGATCACCGAAATCAGAATGGATCTGGCCGCACTTCAAGAAAAACAGTCTGCTGCCGTGAGAAACCTGGCATTACTCTTAAAAACCGAAGAAGGCTTCGCTGACAAGCTCGTTAAGAGAGAATCTGAGCTCGAAACCATTGCGGTTCAGCTGAGCGAGTTCGAGGCTTCCATCTACGAGGCCGAAACCGAAATCAAGAGACATATTGTGATTCTCGATGCTGAACGGCTGGTTCTCCTTGCCAAACAGGAGTCACATACGGTCAAGGCACAGTCACTTCAGTCAACCGAAGAACAAACAAGACAGGTTAGGCATGACATCGAGTCCTCGCAAAAACGGCTTTCTGCTAGCGAGGTCAAGCGAACCGAGCTCCGCATGAAAATCGAGCACCTCAGAGATCGGGTCTGGACCACGTATCATACAGAACTAGACGCCGTCGTTCAGCAGCTGGGACAGTTCGAGATCAATGTGTCAGAAGCTGGCGCCCGGCTCGACGAATTGCGCGAAAAAATCGACCAGATGGGGCCGATCAATATCGATGCACTCCAAGAATACAATGAGCTTAAAGAACGGTACGAACTGCTCTCGGCCCAACAGACCGACATCCACGAGTCCATCGACAATCTGAAGGCGACTATTGCCAAGCTCGACGGCGAGACCATTGAACTATTTATCGGGGCCTTCAACGCTATTCAGGAAAAATTCAAGGAAGTCTTCTCTCTCCTCTTCGAGGGGGGGCGGGCCGAACTCGTGCTCCTGGATCCTGCGAACATCCTCGAATCGGGCATTGAGATTATCGCACAGCCCCAGGGCAAGAAATTCCAGAGCATCACGCTGCTGTCGGGTGGTGAGAGGGCTCTTACGGCCATCGCGCTCCTATTCGCGGCCTTCCTGGTTAAGCCGAGCCCCTTTTGCATGCTCGACGAAGTCGATGCTCCGCTTGATGAGGCAAACATAACTCGCTTCACACGCCTCATCCGCCAAATGAGCAGTCGCTCGCAATTTATCACGATCACACACAATAAGCGAACGATGGAAATGGCCGATGCGCTCTATGGAATAACCATGTCGGAGCCCGGTTGTTCCCGCGTGATCTCGGCCAAACTTCGCGAAGCAGCAGTGGCCTGATGACAGTTCATTTGTTCACCGGACAGGGTTCAAACTATCACAAGTGCGATTCTTCCATGGACATTGAACTGCTCATGTACGGTACCCTGTGTCATCCTCCTCCAATGTTCAGCCGATGTCTGACAAGGAGTAATCCTCTGAACTCCTCTTTCGCCTTCTGTTTGCTTCTCTAATCCTCCTGCCTTCCCTTGCATACGAACCATAAACACCCCTGACGATCAGAAACAGTCCTAGCCGCGAAGGACAGACCCAGCGTTTCAAATCATATTCGAGCTAGGAGTTATTACTCAAATATTGACCTGATTATCGCTCTCGCTATCGCCGATTCCTCAACTCGGTGAAATGATAGACGTCGATATATACCGTATGCTGCTCTCGAGGACGGCTGATCTCCTGCAAATCATGGTTATCGAGGCAAGCTACAACCCGATGTCTAATCTCGGCAATTATCTCTTGAGGCATGACCGGCAACGTGTCGATTTTTTACGACGCTGGCAGCAAGCAAGGATACCAAGGGCCTTGGTTACAGCGAAAACTTGATAAACGCAGTTAATTATAAGTTCAAGAACTGAAGCAAAATCAGGAACAATTGGGAGGGATTCGAGTGGCATTATTCTTTCGTAGATGCAAAATGACCTTTCTCGAACAGGCAAACAGCGTTTTAGCTTGCGCTCGGTTTCGTGCGGAAGTCAGCGCAGGAATATTCCCGTGCACTCGCCGTTGGTAGAGACTAAAAGCAACCTTCAGTTTTTAGTGAACTGATTCTGCTGCCTCGCGGTAGATGACGGCAAAATGATCTGCTCACGAGCAACGGAGCCGACAGGCAAGACACTGACATTATAGCTGCTGATTAGCAGTCCAGGGATCTCGAACTGTGACTGTATTTCCGCTTCATGCCCTTCCGCACAAACAATTGCCCTGACTACGCTCCCCTGTTTGACTACGGTAATTGTTCCATCTTTTCCGATTTCGACGGCCCGCGAAGTATCGATCCTGCTGTCCAAAGCTTCCTGGAGCGGTTTATCCAATGTTGTCCGGATCGTAAGGCCTTTGCGATACAATGCCTGTTCGCCGTAAAATGACAGGAGTATCTGCTCGAGAGCGGTTTGGTAACAGGGACGGCTGTTCTGGCCGGAGAACGTGGTAAAATCAAACCTGTCCTTTCCTTCTTGCCTCAGTTGGACAGGCGCGGCAAGTGCCTCATTATATTCCTCGTCGGTCAGCAAATTTGCCTGGTGCATGTTGAAAAGAACCTGTTCCTGCCTATGTCTGGCCTTCCCCATTCGATTATAAGGGTTGTAGTAATGTGGATTAGGCAACATGCCTGCTAGAAGCGCCGCTTCAGATGGCGTAAGTTCCGACGTATGTTTGTCGAAATAATATCTACTGGCCGCCTCGATGCCGTTTATGCCATCGCCCCACTCAACTTCGTTCAGGTAAATCTCAAGTATCCTTCGCTTTGAAAGTATTTGTTCCGCCCTCTGTGCCAGAACATACTCGCGTAGCTTTCGCGTTATTGTTTTCTCCTTAGACAGAAGCACATTCTTGATCATCTGCTGTGTTATCGTGCTTCCTCCCCGAGCAAACCGGTGTTTCTTAACGTCGCGGACCAACGCGTCCCACGTGGCTTTGTAGTTAACCGCGCCGTGTTCGAAAAAAGTATCGTCTTCCGCAGTTATGACGGCGCGGATGACCAGGTCGGGCATGACCGAAATAGGCAGCCAGATACGGAATTTCCGCTCATAATAATGCGTAAGAATATTTCCGTCCTTATCAAGGACTTCAGAGGCTACTGCCGGGCGGTAGTGTTTGAGCACGGACACGTCAGGAAGAGAACGAAGAGCGAGATAAGACCATAGAACAAAGGATAGAACAGGAACCACAATAAATGCAAGAACCGCAATAAGTATCTTTTTCATGGCAGAATACTAGCTTTTGCTCTCGTCGCGAGAATCGTCATTTGTCTTATCCCTTCTACAGAAGGAACCGGTGGCAGTTCTTCAACCTCCCGCGACCCCGTTGCTCAGGCGGAAAAGGGTGAGAAGTGCAATAACAATGATCACAATCGTTACAAGGGTATCAGACATAAAATAGGCTCCAGACTTTTCTTTATCTTTTCATGAAGGATCAACTCGTTATTGAGAAACCATCATATCCTTTAACAGCTTAACCGCCGATGGATTGCGCCAGTCCTCAGAGCCTATAATTTTATACCGAACAATTCCAGCACGGTCAAGTATGTAGGTCTCCGGGAATTTGAATGTGCCGTAACGCGCTGCTGTGGCCCGGTCGGGATCAAGCAGTACTGGCACGCTCAACCCCTTTTGTCTTAGGAAAGATCCAACAGCCGGGGCACCTCTTTCGTCAACACTTATTGCCAGTAGCGCGAAATCCGTCCCTGCTAATTCCTGGTTCAGATAGGCGAGCGTGGGAATCTCTTCCACGCAGGGTGGGCACCACGTAGCCCAGAAATGTACCATAACTACCCTTCCGCGAAAATCGGAAAGGTTTACGAACTTACCGTCCAAGTCGTGGAGTTTAAATTCCGGTGCTTTATCACCAGTAGTAATAATCTTTCCAGCACTTTTATTGTCCTTGGCAACAAACACTACAACTAAAAGGACTACCGCAACTACTAGGACGAAAAGTAATATAATCTGTTTCATATTGCTGCTTTTAGAAACCTGCAATTCCATGTCAATTCACCATCTACCTATGCTAGCATCAGGTAATTTCGGCCGATCAAATTGCGGTACGTATTATACAATTTATTACGATGAGTATCAAGAATAATTACTGAATGATCAGGATATCGTTTGACCAAAACCTCGATTGCTCTTTTAGATTTCATGAACCACCGTATCCTCAGTGGTTTTCTGATTCTTTTTTGACAAAGTTTTTGCGTTGCTTTTCGTTATTTTTATTTAAAAAAACAAGCCGTTTTGTTATAATGAACCGTTATGATTCACGAAATTAAACTTCACGGGAAAGCCAACGAAAAACTAGATTACTTCGCTACGATTATGGGCTCTGATCTGAGCAGTAGGTACTTCTATGAGTCCCTTCCCGAAGGTGACCGGTTTTTCTCAGGCAGCAACGAATTTATCATAACGCCGACGGGAATCAGTTATGCAGGGACAGGCGGCAGTCTCTGCGAATACATGTTCGGCGTCGACTTGCCGCTCAAGGACCTGCTGAGAAAAGGTGTACCGAACCGTCTTATCATGAACGGCGCCTTCATTGACACCGGTAAGATCACCTTTACGAACAATACCGCGGGCAAGGAGTCTTTCGACCATGTCTTCATGGCCGGCAACGCGGTCTCAAATTATTATTTTTTCATTCACACGTCAAAAAATTCTGAAATCAAGGACATTCAACGGGATATCCTCAAGAATATCGGCAAGAAGCTCAAGAGAAGCCCTGCGGTCGGTGCCGTTGATGACACGCAACTATGTAAAGAACTTTTCGAAGCTCTTGAAGACTCAGAGGTCCTGGTTTTTCTTTTTCGGTTACTTAACCTGCACAACCATGAGTATCTTAACACAGTTAACAAATATTACTCCGAGCAGAAACCACTTTCGGACAAAGCGCATAAATCTCTAGAAGCGCTGGCCAAGCAATACAGAATCGTCCCGTACCAGCAGGAACGTATCAAGATAGACGGGATGTCTAAACTCCCCGAGAACAAGAAAATAGTGGATGAATACAAGGATATCCTTATTTCAGCATCGGAAAAGGGCGAGGTGAACCCGTCCCAGTTGGCAAAGCTTTCCCGGCTCCGAACGCTGAGTCTCAGGATCAATATACCGCACAACTTTTTCGACACCCTCGATGAACATCTTCTCAAGGATATGGAAATCGTTGAAGTTGAAGAGCCAGGCTATCTACGAGAGATCCGGGCAATCTTCGAAGGGCTTTTTCCCCAGGTCGACAAGCTCAAGGGGCACATCTCGCGGGAGGATCTCATCAAACTCCTCATGGCGAAACAGAAGTCGACAGTGGTCCGCGATCAGGCTTTTGAAGGCCTGCTGCTCGACATGGTCCGCACGTGCGACGAGCACGCCCGCGATACGAACGACACGAGCGCGCTCGAGGCTATGAGCCGCATACTGACCTATTTCGACCGTTTCGACAGCACGGCGACTATGGTAAATAACCTTGCCTGCATGGAGGACTCCACCCTCAGCGAGGATAACATCCAGACTATCTTGGGCAATAAAGAGGTTTTTGACGACATCCACCCCGATTTGTTCCGCGATCTGTTTATCCATATGATAGGGGACGACCGTTATGTGACGCGCTACGGCCGCAAGAAAGTCGACATGCTGCATCTCGGTCTCCAGCAGATCAAAACGTACGATATAACCTATCGTGATCTTTCTGCATCCATCACAAAGCTAAACGATGTCGATAAAATGTACATGGCTATTCATCGCTACATCAAGAATCGGGTCAAAAGCATTTACGCTGAGCTGAACTCGAAAGATGATCAGGAAATTTTCATCCAGGACCTGAACCATGAAATCCAATCCAAGGGAATCGTTCAGAGCCCAGTGCCGCACATTGTGTTCGAGGAGATCATTCTCGATATCCGGAAAGAATTCTTCTACCTCAACAACCTCCTGCCCCACATCATCGTTTCCCGGGATAATCAGGTCCGCAAAGATTTCCTGATAAACAGCGGATTGGACCGGTTCTATGTCGAGGAACTTGAAAAAAACTACTTCGACATGAATAAAATAGAACAAAATATCCTCGAGGAAATCAGAAAATAACCATGTTCCGAACATTAGACCGATATATTTTACGCGGAATAATCCCACCTTTTTTCATGACCATGGCGGTGCTCCTGCTCGTGCTTTTCCTCGATAAGCTGTTCCGGCTAGCCGACCTTGTCATATCCAAGGGAGCCGGCCTGATGTCGATTATAAAAGTCTTCATTTATATCGTGCCGAGTTTCCTGGTCATTACGCTCCCTATGTCGCTTCTTGTCGCGGCGCTGACAACCTTTGCCACGATGAGCGCCGACTCCGAAGTGACCGCCATGAAAGCATCTTGCATCAGTCTTTACAGCATGATCAGGCCAGTGTTTTTTCTTGCGGTCCTTATCTTCGGCTTCACTGCAGTAACATCGCTCATCCTCGTTCCCAGTGCCAACACGTCTCTCAAGGACCATTTATTCAATATGGTAAAATCGAACGCCATGATCGGTCTAGAGCCCGGTATATTCAGCAACACCTTCGACGGCATGGTGATGTACGTAGACAAGATAGATTCACAAAATAACATGAAGGGCGTATTCATATCCGATGAACGTTCGGTCAAAGAGCCCTATACCATCCTAGCAAAACAGGGAAAACTCATCGCGAATCTGCAGACACTGAATGTCACCCTGGCTCTTCAGGACGGCACCATTCACATGGAGCCGCACGATGAAAAAACCTACTCGCTCATGGGATTTACAACGGCTAACATCTACCTTGACATCAAAAGTTCTCTGTCCGGAAAGGGTGCTTCAGGCAAAGATTATGAAGACATGAGCAGCACCGAACTAATCCAAGATATTAAAATAGCGCGAAGTGAGGAAAAACCCACCTACCACCAGGAAACGGAACTACATAAACGGCTTTCAATCCCCTTTGCATGCCTTATCTTCGGTCTCATAAGTGCGCCTCTCGGTATCAGGCGAAGCCGGTCGGGGAAATCAGCCGGTATTGTCATCGCATTCATGGTATTTCTTGTTTATTATGTTTTATTAGCCGGAGCGACTAATCTTGCCGAATCCGGGACTGTCAGGCCTCTCGTTGCATTCTGGATTCCGAACGCACTCATGGCGGTCGCCGCGGTGCTTTTTGTCATAAAAAAAGGACGTGATGTCAACCTCGGAATATGGGATGCTGTTGTTCTGTTCTACTATAAATCGAAAGAGCGCCTGCAGACTAAATTTCGAAGGCGCAAGCTGTCCTGACCGACATGACGCTGATTAGCAGGCATATCCTTCGTGAATTCCTCACCCTTGCTCTGGCTGTTCTACTCGGGATTCTCGTCGTTTACCTTTGCGTCGAGTTTCTCCAGAAGGCAGACAGACTCATTAAATTTCATGCTTCCTTCTATCAAGTAGCTCGCTACTTTCTATTCAGAATTCCCAGCATGATTACGATTTCGCTTCCCATGGCTACCCTTATCGCCGTGCTCCTTGCACTTGGGAATCTGTCGCGACACAATGAGATCATCGCTATGCGGGCGAGCGGTGTGAGCCTGGGAAAAATCATTACGCCCCTTCTAGCGGGAGGTCTGGCCATATCGGCATTCGGCTTCATCAACAATGAATTCATCATGCCTGAATGCAGCTCCCAGGCAAACTACGTCCGCAACGTCGAAATCGAAAAGAAACAACAGAGCGTCATGTTCCAACAGCAAAAATTATGGCTCCGTGGACCGGACAACAGTATCGCCAACATCGAGCTAGTTTCACCGAACCGCACGGAAATGATCGGACTTAACATTTATAAGCTGAATCAGGACTTCTCCCTTCGCGAGCGCATCAAGGCGGGCAGCCTCGTGTGGGAAAACGGCGCATGGCGGCTCAGGAACAGCCACACCTATGTCCAGGAAGGAGACGCCATCCGTTCCTACCCTTCAGACGGAGAGATATATAACATTGTCAATAACCCAAGTGATCTCGGCATGATCGTTAAGGATGCCGAAGAAATGAGCTTTTCGGAAATGTGGAATTACATAAAGCGACTTAAGACAAGCGGGTACAACGCCAGCCAGTACGAGGTGGATTTGTACAATAAAGTTGCCTTCCCATTTTCCAGCCTGCTCATGGTCCTCATTTCGGTCCCCTTTTCTATCCACAAAGTCCGCAGCGGCGGTACAGGCAAGGGTTTCGCCTTTGCCGTATTGATAGCCTTCATGTATTGGACGCTCATGAGCGTCGGAGCATCTTTCGGAAAGTCCGGAACCATCCCGCCTTCCGTGGCGGCATGGCTAGCGAACATTTTTTTTGGTTTTATTGCTCTTGTCGTGCTGGTGCGTATCCAGCGGACCGTTTGATCCGCCACACCGACGAAAGCAATTATTCTGGGCAGTTGACTTATTTATGCCTGTCTTGTTCTGCAAGCCTGAATCAGGATACTATGACCAAGCTGTTTTTTTTCACAATAAATTCTAGATAGTCTGATTGGAAGAGGAACTTTCAAACTCGACAAAAAATATCCTAACGCTTCTCAGCAAAGACTCACTCCTCTTTCGTTCTTGAACGAGGTTATCACATCATGAGCATTGCAGGCAATAACCCCGATCCGCACCGCCTTGTCGGGCAGATCGGATTCTCAGAAACGTAAAGACGATGGGCGCATAAGTTTTCCTTAAGTCGCTCATTTATCAGGATATCGCATACCAAGTTGATGCCGGTTCATCGATGAGAAAATAGGACTTATTGACCTTCTTCCGGATGCCGATCTTCTTGGCCGGTTACTTCTGAAGGATATGCTCTGACCTCATGAAGAATAAAATCGTTAAAAATCTGATCGGAGTCACGCTCATCCCTTTTTGCCTAGGATATTCCTGGGAGTTTGGGGTGGTGGTCTTTTCCAATAACTACAAGCCATCGGTGCCATACTACTTTATTGCAGGCTGCTTGGCCTATTGTGTCGTACATATACTTTTTGAAAAAAAACCGATTTTTACCTATGTGATCGCTCATGAGCTCACGCATGCACTTTTTGCGGTAATCTTCGGCGGATCGGTCAAATCCCTGCATGCCAGCGAGCGAGGTGGACGGGTAGCGGTGACCAAATCGAATTTTCTTATTACCTTGGCGCCCTACTTTTTCCCTCTCTATACGTTCTTAACCCTTCTCCTCTACGAGGCCGCCCTCGCAACGCACGCCGGACTTGCAGCCATGAACATACTTGTTGCCCTCAGCGGTGCTGCATTCACCTTTCATCTCGTGCTAACTTTCATATTTCTCCAAACAGACCAAAGCGATATCAGGGAGCAGGGCGCTCTTTTTTCGTATCCGTTGATTTACCTGTTCAATATTGCGTTTGCTGTGCTTATCATTGATATTTATCTGGCCAAAAACATGAATTACCTGCAATTTCTAGTAGGTGGTATAATGAAAAGCACGGGAATGATTACGGTATTTGCCAAAAAAGCATATGCCATGATCCAGCGGTAAAGGCTTACTGAAAACAATATCCTATTTTGATGGAGACTGAATCATGCTTCTGGTAGGATTAACCGGAGGAATTGCAAGCGGCAAGAGCCTTGTGGGGAAGGTGTTTCGGGACCTAGGAGCCCACCTCATCGATGCTGACCAGATTGTGCATAGTCTGCTGGCGTACAGCGAGCCAGCATGGGAAGAGGTGCTCCATCATTTCGGTCAGGCCATTCTTCTTCCCAGCAAGGAGATCGACCGGAGAAAGCTCGGGGAGATCATTTTTAACAATGACGATCAAAGAGTATGGCTCAACAGGTGCCTGCATCCCAAGGTCTTCGAAGCTTTTCTCGCATCAGTACGAAACTTGAGAAACCGACCTCCTGACACGATTATTGTATTGGATGCCGCGCTCCTTATCGAAACGGAATATTACAAAAAGATGGACCGCACTGTTGTTGTGTATGCCAACCCCGATCAGCAGCTCAATCGGCTCATTCAACGCGACAATTTGTCGCGTGAGCAAGCTCTTGCCCGAATACAGAGCCAGATGTCACTCGATGAAAAACGAGGATATGCCGATTACGTCATCGACAACACAGTATCCCGAGAACAGACTGAACGGCAAGCTCGGGACGTTTTCTCCAAATTAGCACAGGAAGCGAGGCTGTGTTCATGAAAAAAGCTCTTACCATGAGAATACTCCCCATGGCACGCATCCACATACCCGCTTGTGTTGCAATACTTTCCGCTTCCGAACCCTGGAAAATTCTCGGGGAAGGGTTCGATTTTGGCTTGGTTCTTCACCGGAACCGCCAAGCCGACAAAGCATACGTTGTGATTGTTGAAAAGGAAACAGTGGGGTTCATCGTATTTACGCCACATCCGGTATTTGCACGGGGAGGGTATCTCCGCGCAATCGGAGTAGCTCCGTCGTGGCGCAGACACGGCATCGGTAAAAGGTTGATACGTTTCGCGGAAAAAGCAACAGCCCGTCATTCACCTAACTTTTACCTTTGCGTCTCCTCGTTTAACCGAAAAGCACAAGCTTTTTACAGGAGTCTCGGATACCAAAAAATCGGGAAAATACCTGATCTGCTCATGAAGGGCGCTTCGGAACATGTCTATTGGAAACGGTTGTCCCAGTTTAAGATAAAAGCAAGGAGAAAGTAAGTTTTATGAATAATTTAAATAATATTGACCTGTTTAAAAATCTCTCTAAAGAGGAGTTAAAGGAGCTGGAGCCCTACCTTGTTACAACTTCTTTCAAAAAGAAGGAGGCAATCTTCGCAGAAGGCGATCAGCCAGAATGGTTTTACATTGTGTCAAAAGGAAAAGTCAAGATCACCAAGCTTTCCCACGATGGCAAGGAAATCATCCTCGAAGTTATATCGCCGACCGACATCTTTGGCGGTGTAGCAGTCCTGCGCAACTTCCCCTACCCGGCAAATGCCGTCGTTATGGAAGACAGCGAAGTCATAAAAATTTCCAGAAAGAATCTAATGCGTCTTGTTGACCGTTTTCCGAATCTCATGTACTGCATGGCACTTCAGCTCGGAGACCGGATGAAAAGTTCCTACGATTCACTCAAAAACATCGCTCTTGAGCGCGTTGAAGCTCGTATAGCAGCCTTGCTCCTGAAACTTACAAACAAGGTCGGTATCAAAACCAATGAGGGAATCGCAATCAATATGCGCCTCACTAAACAGGATATCGCTGATATGGTCGGCACTACAGTGGAGACTTCAATCCGCACATTCAGCAAATTCAAGAAACAGGGCCTTTTGGCTGATAAAGACGGCAGGATTGTCATCAAGGACCGCGAAGGTCTGATGTCCTTCGCCTCCTGACCACTCCCCATGTCTAAAGCTTGGGGGTGGAATACTGTTAATATTTATATTGTATAATATAATTTTATATGATATAATATATTTATGAAGCTAAGCGTATGGGCAAAGCAACAAGGTATAACCTATCAACCTAAAAAGAGCAGTTACCCTCAATCAGAGCCACTTATCCACACCATAACGGCAGAAGTTCAGGCGCCTGCAACGGTTTTCCACCCAGCAGTTTGAAAAATGCACGGCTCAAGATACGTCGCCACCGTTCACCTGGAGTCAACTGCTCCGCAGTTGTTTTCAGGATGGCTAGAAAGCGGGATATCTCATCGAGAATGCGCTGAACTTTCCCAGAGCTTGCGTGCGCACTCGTGATGGTCATCATGGTCTGCCCTTGATGGCGTGTTTGTTTGCCAACCGCATGCAGAAGAAGTGGACGACTCGTAATTGCCTCCAAGTGTTTGTCCGGATGAGCAAGCCTCACGAAGAGCGACCACCAGTTGTAAACTAATGCTACGGTCCGCGCCATGAAGCCGCAGCGCTTAAGGTCCCGGGTCGTATATCCGCCCCACCCCCACTGATTCTTCAACTCGTCAAAAATATTCTCTGCATCCGCACGATCACGGTAGTGTTGGGCGATTGTGAGAATCTCGTCTTTGAGGGTGGTGGCTAGTACTGCATACTCATATCGCTTGGCAACTCCGGGCGCTTCCACAAACCCAAGTTCCATCTGATCCTTCTGCTGCAGGCTTATTGCTACGTCTCCCGTGAGCACTCGTCGAAGGATAATAACGCGACGAGATTTCTGCCATCCCATGAGTTGAAGGGATTCTTCCACACCCTTCCAGCCCTGTCCGGCATCTACCCAATCGTTACTATAGAATGCCTTCTCAATAAGCCTCCGCACGTTCTTCGTGAGGCGTAGCTTCACGAGATAGGGCAATTCTTTTTCTTCTGCCTGACTCATGAAGCCGTCCGTGCCCCAGCCTGAATCCCCCCGGAAAAAGGCAGGCCAAAAGCGACGCGGGAGTCGTTCCAGAAGCTGCCATAACCCCGGGGTGCTGTAACACGTTGCTGTTTTGTTTCCGGCCTGCACCTCAACATCCAAAACAAGCCGGGTATTGGCCATCAGGTAACTGTGATAGGTGTGAGACGGCCTGCCGGGCTTATGCGGGTTGTAACCAATGACCGCGCCCTCTTGTTTTCCGTACAACGGTTTGACTGTCGTATCTCCGTCCATAATCCATGGCATGCACAGGAGGGATTCATAACATCGCCTCATGTGCTCAGTAAGCCATGAGATGCCGGCATGCTCATCCATCTGCTTAAATCCCCGCCGTACGGTGTCTTCGCTCACGACCTTCGTCATGCCGAGTAGTGCCGGGTTGACATTATCGCTTCGAACGCTCGTCATGTGGGAATAACGATGGTGACCGGCTAGAACGGACAACAGGACTGTACCGAGAAGATCGCGCTTCTCGGGTGCGTTAGGACTCGTGTAGTGCAGTGGACAGTCTGCTACCCATGGTTCGTAGATTCCACCCGTCTTCAAAAAATCGATGAAGAACGCCAGCTGGCCCATTGGTGTAACGGCTGCTGTTGAATCCCATTCAACATGCACTTTTCCTGCAAAGGTATCGACTGCAATTCTATCTGTTTTATCTGTAGGTGGAGATGAAATCGAGTCACCCATTGGGTGAGACCTCCTTGTTGAAAGAAGTATCATAGTATCCAATAGTTAACTCAGATTTGCAAGGCCCAACTGCCGTTTATAGGATCAAGCGGCATGGAAATGGTGGAAGGCTGGCAAGCTGCCGGTTGAGGCTGAGCAGATGCCTACCGGAACCATCATTATAAAAGAGCAGAAAACTGCCCAAGGTTCTGTTGCTCTTTATGCCCGGGTATCCAGTCATGACCAAAAGAAAGACCTGGACGGGCAGCTCGGGCGGCTTTCCGTATATGCCGCTTCCAAAGGGTTGTCAGTTTCAAAAGCGGTGTCTGAGGTTGGATCTGGTCTTAATGGGCACAGGCCAAAACTCATGAAGCTGCTTGCCGATTCCAACGTCAGTATTATTGTCGCCTTGCATCGTGACCGGCTTATGCGGTTTGGATCTGAGTATGTAGAATCGGCACTTCGAGCTCAAGGTCGTCAACTTATTATTGTAGACCAGACCGAGCTAAAGGACGATCTGGTGCAGGACATGATTGAAGTATTGACATCGTTTTGCGCAAGGCTCTACGGACGCCGGTCAGCGGCCAATAAAGCAAAAAAAGCCCTGGAGGCCATGGAGAATGGCAAGTAATAAGGATAAAATGGGCAAGAGCGGCAAAAGTGAAGCACTTTCTTTTACCGCTCAAACTTTGCTGATTGACATGTCTTACCTGGACACAAAGAAGTCTCTTTATCATGTTCTTGACGATATCGGCGACTCATACGGGCACATCAAACGCTCTCTTTTTAAAGACAGCGGTCGTTCCGGCAACAAACCCATTTCATTCAAAAATGAGTGTCTTGTCAGGTATGGTATCACCGCCCGGCAGTTTAACGCTATCCGCTACGATCTTGACGGCAATATCAGCTCCGCGGTTGAGGTATTAAAACTACGGGTTGAAAAGCTCGAGCACAAAATAAAATCTGCGAGAAAATGGATTAAAACCAGAGAGAACCGTATCATTGACATACGCAAAGACACGGAATTGTCCGAATATGAGAAAACGACCAGCGTGGATTCTCTCCGTTTTGCGGTCCACAACAAAAAACGGAAGCTCCATTCATCGGAGCAGAAACTGGAAAAGCTGAAATACGATTTGGACAAAGGCCGAATCAGGATTTGCTTTGGGACAAAGAAACTTTTCCACAAGCAGTTCAGCCTTTCTGAAAACGATTATAAATCCCACAATAACTGGCTGTCTGCCTGGAAGGCTGCCCGAAGCTCTTCATCGTTTTGTCTGGGATCGAAGGATGAAACGGCCGGCAACCAGACCTGCACGCTTGGCATCGACGGGTCGCTCAGGATACGGGTCCCAAACTATCTTGCCAAAAAATACGGTAAACACATCATGGTGCCTACCGTAACATATCCTTACGGGCAGGAATATATTGAGCAGGCACTCCCGCGCGGCCAGGCAATCACCCACCGGTTTGTCCGTGGCGAGAAGGGTTGGTATCTGTATTCATCGGTTGATATCCCCCAAAGAGAAACAATTACCGGGAAACCGCAAGAAATCGGATGTATTGGCGTAGATGCAAACGAAAAAGAGATTGCTGTTTCCGAGACTGACCGGTTCGGCAATCTTGTCTGGCACACAACGTATCCTGCATGTATAAAAAACAGAACCACGGAACAGACCGTGGCAACTTACGGTGATATCTGCGTCGGCATTATCGACCGGTCAATTAAAACCGGGAAACCCGTCGCTCATGAAACTCTTGACTTCGAAAAGAAGAAAGCATCTCTCAAGGAACAGGGAGTAACGTATGCGCGGATGCTGTCCGGGTTCGCCTATTCCATCTTTTTAAACATGCTTGACCGCAGAGCATTTAAGGCAGGCGTCGGTGTGCTCTCCGTGAATCCTGCTTACACATCCGTTATCGGCAGAAACAATTATATGTCTTTTCATGGCATCTCGCCGCATGAAGCAGCGGCGCTTGCTATCGCGAGAAGAGTTCAAGGATATTCCGAGTCTCCCATACCAGGCAGAACCGCCTCCCCTCTACCTGTAAGGAATCGAGAGGAGCACATCTGGAAGTTTTGGAGCAAGATGAAGACTCGGGGAGGTTGTGGAAATCATCACAGTCTCTACCAACGACGGTCCTTACAGGACTCCCCAGGCTGCGCTGAATTGCAGAAGAAGCGATCATCCCGTCGACAGCGCAATTCTCCGGGCCACCTGCCAGCAGCAGTCTTGCTGAAAAGGCGCCAGAAGCAATCCCGATCAGCAAACAACGGGACTTGGGCGAATCAGGGCGGGAATCCCTGACGTTAACCGGCAGCAGCACTGTTCGGCTGCCGTCATAGTTATGAGAAATAAAATACTATGTTTTTAGGAACGGTTAAAACGGCAGTACTAGCAATCGTCTTGGCATCGAAAGTGAGATTGTCAATCGTGGATGCTGTTGATCCATTACAGTAGTTGAACATTAGCTTAATCTTCTCCGTTTAATCAAGTGGGAGCTTTCTGCCTATGCATCGGTAACTTCTCCTTAGCAGAGAGAGAGCTATATATATAATCCAAGCTGTCGGTCAAAAAGACATGTCTCTCTTCCCGCTCCGTCGTTTTTTCCTCTAATGCGGTTGCTCGATCTTCGTAAGCAGCGTCATCAGCATATTATAAATGAAAAGCAAAATCGTCACGGCCTGGACCGCCCCCGATACGACAGTTATCATCCAGAAGGTGTCATTCGGGTTATAGACGTTCAATGTGTAAAAAACCAGCATTGAAATAAGAGATAAGTTTGCGAGATAAAATTGGGTCTCGGCAATCCTGTTGCTGTAAAGAGGCCTGCCCATGAACCGGGGCAGGATGTGATATCCTACACCGAAGATCATCATCGATACCCATCCCAACATGTTTAGATGAGAGTGTACGAACTTCAATGTCGAGATATTCTGGTTTTCGAGCATTATGACGCCTAGCAGGCATGCAATACCAAGATACACAACACTCATCACAATAAACCCTTTTACGAATTTATCCACTCGTTTATCCTCCTTTTCGTACCAAATTCGGCATTTTAAAATAGACTTAGTCTTTATTAAACAATATGTTATTGAAATATATTAACTACATGATATTCTTAATTCTACCCAACGGGTTATTTAAAATTTAAGCATCTTATTGATTACCATCGCGTCAACTTCCGTTTTCAGGTTAGATTGACGTTGACCGCAGTGTAGCACTCAATCCTCTGAAGAGTTATGATATGGCTCATAGTTTATCATTGATTAAGAATAAACATATTTTCTAATGTGTACCTCGCTCGCTATTAACAGCGGCGATAAGCCGCCCTATTTTCATGAGTATTTTCATGGGATGCAACAGCCGGTTCAAATTAAAACGGCCAAAAGGTGTCAGGTAACGAATGGACTTCGTAACAAGCTTTTGGCGATTTAAATAAGCATTTGAGGCAAAGTCACCGTGATAGACAACCTTATACTGAAATTAAATAAACTCGTTACGAAAGGGCTAGAACAAAATGCAAAGGTCACTCGATTTTTCAGAGAGACACCTTCAATTAATGTGAGAATCAATATTCTTTGAACGATGTCTTCCAAAAGGAGAACTGTCCAACCAGACTATAATTCAAGTCTCAGCCATTCATTAAACGATTTAAGCGCGCTTTCGCTAAGGGCAATGCTGTGTTTTTTAAATTTAATCAACCTAGTGTCAAATTGAATTTTTATGTCTCCATTCATTAGATACTCAATGCTATTATTAAATTGATGTCCCGCAATAGCCCGTCGATCATACTCAAAATAGTTATCCAGTTTATCATGCAAACAGCATGCTTTATAGGGCAACAACCAAACTGTATACATCCCTCCGTGCCTAATACCTGCGTATAATGATTGTAATAAAGAGGTTGGAATAGTAATTTTGAACCGTCCAGCATCTGGTTTTGCCTGACTTCGAGTAATTTTTTGCAACCTCGTCAATGCATCGTCTTTGGCTGCTTTGTTCATTCCTCTTGGCTGAAATCCGAATCGCCAAAAACTATATATCTGTAACAAACCCCAAATGCACTGGAACAGTCCCAGTATATCGAATATGTTGAAACCCTTTTCAGTGAGCTTGTAGCCGTAAAGTCGAACAGCGTTGGCTAGTGCATTATCAAAGTTTAAGTTCCACAGGCCCGCTGCGATTAGTGCAATTCCATTCAGGTAACCAACCAGTGTGCTTTTCTTAGCTTGCCCAATAACACCGAAAGCAAGCATGCCCATTGCAATTATACAGCCACCATAAATAATAAAGGTGAAGGTATCTCCAGAGAAAGTATCAATTTTCGAGAGCAGTTCGACTATTTTTACGTGTTGCACAAACCACATCACTAAATCGAATGATCCCCACACAAGTAGCGACTCGCTTGCAGTCGGAATCAATCTGTCTCGCACAATGGTGTTGATAATGCGTTTGTCAGGTAGTTCTCTAGCGTTTTGAATATAATCTGAGCTAATTAAACGGTCAAGAAAGTAGCTAACAATCGCATTACGTTTCTTTTTCCTCGCAATTATGACCAAGATTAGTGTAGCATAGAAAGCTATAATCACAATGAGAAAATAGCACAGTTTTAGCGAGATGCTGTGCTTAAAGGAGATTCCCCTTCCTACTATGAATAAGATCAATACTCCAATAATAAATAAGACCACCAGAGGTATCCGCATAACTTCGGGATCAGGCTGGAAAATGTGGCTGGTAACAATAGCTCCGTGTCGTCGCAACAACTTAACCACGGCTTTATGGCCCTTTAACGCAGCCCACTGCAAAGGCGTCCTACCGTCATTGTCCTTCGCATTGACATCGCCATTATTGGCCAGTAGCAATTCTGCCACGGCCTTGTGACCGTTACCCGCCGCATAGTGCAAAGGCGTTTCGCCAAGATTGTCTTTGCTGTTCACTTGATCACGATTGACTTGAAGTAGCTCCTTGACTCTTTTCAAATCGCCATTCCGGGCAGATACATGTAAAGAGTGCATATTATTCACGGGTCCTCCGAATGACTGTCTGCTAAAAGCATGCCTTGTTTTCCGTACATTGTCAGAGCCCGGCATCAGGAACACGAGGCCTGAAAATATATTGTGATAATAGATACCCACGGCTTATGCCCATGGCGCGTTTGCTTCGCTTTTAATAAAACAGACTTTAGGCTTCATCAACTATCATGTCAAATGGAAGTTGAAAAATTTTTCGTGGATAGATTTACCGGAATCAGCACCTTTAGCCCACACCCGTCTTGCGGGACGCAGGAAAGTTTTAGTAAAATTCTTAATATAATCAGGATATTATAAGGGCGTATATTTAGCGGACCGTTTTCTCGACTGGCCGAAGTCTGTACAGGGAAATAGAGTAGCCGTTTCCCTATGCGTCAGTAGACGCTTTAAATACGTTCGTTTAACGTCACAGGTCATTTCCCGTCTATTCCTTGGGAATCAAGTTATTGTTTGTTTGTGAAGCAGGAAGATGTCACATTTCTCTCACGAGATGGCTCGTCGTGTTTCATAAGACAAAATATGATACAGGTCATAACATATCTTTTCGCTTTCTGGTAAAGTATAAACAAGAAACAACCTAGGAGGCCACCATGATTGCTGAAACAAAGAAAGTAACAAAAGATTCCATTATCGGTGATGTTATAAAAATGAGCTCCAGCGCTAAGGCGGTTATCCAAAAACATTTCGGGAACGGCTGTTTCACCTGCCCTGGAATTAACATGGAGTCCATTTCATTCGGCTCGATGATGCACAATATGGACCCGAACAAAATTGTTGAAGAGATCAACGCTCTGGAGGAATAATATGGTAATTAAGGAAATAAAATGTTTTGTATGCAATAATAACGAGGCATCCCGAGTTTATCTGCCCTGTTACCATGAAGGCAAGGAAAAAATGGTTTGCACCCAATGCCTGCCTATTCTGATTCATGGAGCGCATTAACCACTCTATCCTAGCGCCCGGCGGAACTGTGAAGGTTGTCCGTCGGGCTATTCTTTCCCGCCCAAAATTCAATCGGGAAAAAGCAGTAGAATTTCTTCTCTCATGCTGGTAAACTGCCACTATGAAGAAAGAACTCGCGATTGTACTTGTCAGTGGTGGGATGGATAGCTGTGTCTGCGCGGCCTTGGCGGGCGTGGATTACCGGCTGGCCTTTCTCCACGTGAACTACGGCCAAAGGACCGAAGTGCGGGAGTTGCAGGCATTTAATGATATTGCGGATTTTTTAAAAACCGAGAAGCGCCTCATCGTTAGTATAGAGCACTTTAAAGTTATCGGAGGCTCCGCCCTAACCGATACGAGAATTCCCATCCCTGAACTTGGAACTCCTAACCCCGAAATCCAGACTGCTTCCGTTCCCCCAACCTACGTCCCCTTCCGGAATGCTCACTTGCTCGCCATAGCCGTATCCTGGGCAGAGGTCATCGGAGCAACAAAGATATTCATCGGTGCGGTAGAAGAAGACAGCTCGGGTTATCCTGACTGCCGGGAATCGTTTTATCAGGCCTTCAATAAGGTCATAGAAATAGGTACTAAGCCGCAAACACGGATACAGATCGTAACCCCGCTGATTCATCTGAAGAAGTCGAAAATCGTCAGGGAAGGCGCTAGGCTCGGCGCTCCGCTCAACCTGACCTGGAGTTGCTATCAAAACAGCGAACGAGCCTGCGGCAGATGTGAAAGCTGTGCACTGCGGCTAAAAGGATTCAGGGAGGCCGGTCTGGAAGATCCAATTCTGTACGAATAACATAGAATTTACAATAATTGCACATTACACTTTCCGGCACATATAATTAGAATCTAATCGTGCAAAACATGTTCAATGTGCACGACACAATCACTTATGTACCTGCCTCTAACAAACGATTATATTCAGCGGGATTTCAAGTAGGGGGATGTATCCAGATTTAGCCGTATTGCATCAACGAGTATGGAAAGCTAGCCAGCCGGATAAAGGTAGAGGATTGATTTGATGGTTTAAGTTTTACGTCGATGGGCTGCCGTCGTGTTGCAATAAAATGCTATGGCTTTTTGAGCAGCAGTCAGTGGTTGTGCGGATAAGTTGTTTACAGCAAGTCCCAGAAAAGGAAATATATAAAACATTAAAATATCGGTATAAAAATATTTAACATGTCTTGTCAATCGTTTTCTGATATAGTTTCTTATATTTTTGCCTGTACCCCGCCGAATGACGGGAACATTGAAAGGAGCACTTCTCTTATGGCGGACCAGACCGTAAAAGACTTGAAAAAAGATATATATTTGGTGATACACAAGGCGCAGGAAATGCTTGAACTGACTGAGGAAGGGTTCATGAAAAATAAAGTGAGCTCCCTTGATGAAGCGGATGATCTCGCCGATGAAATTCACACAAAAGAGGATGCGCTAACGACCACGCTCGCAAAAATGGCCGCGACCAGCAACGAGGCCCGCTCAATACTGTCTGTTCCAGCCCATGTCGAAAAGATCGCCACGAGTATCAAACGCATAAACGAAAACAGCCGAAGCAGAATCAAGGAAGGACTTCTGTTTAGTGATAAAGCAATCCTCGAAACAGGTAAGCTGTTCGCCAAGAGTAAAGATATCCTCAAAAAAGCTGGCGAGGCTACTGTGACAAGTTCCTCCGCGACTTTCAACACCGTTTTGGCTGACAGCGATGCGCTCGAAAAAATGGCGAATGATTATGCGACCGCCCACGAAGAAAGGCTTGTCACCGGAGAATGCTCCCCCAAGTCGTCATCAACCTATTTGTGCATCCTATATGCTTTTGAAGATATGGGTTCACATATTAAGAATACGATCAAAAAACTTTCCGAAAAATAACTTATCTGCATTCCTTTTTCGCTACGTTCCCAGCCCTTCGACAGCATCTGTATTTGCTAATCCTGTCGAAGGCAACATTTCCCATCATCGCGTTTTATGTATTCACTAATCACCTCAAAATTTCCACCTTCTTAAAAGGAGGTGCAGTTGTGCTGGCATCCAAAAAACCCTTAATAGGCGTTGCGCTTTCAGGCGGTGCCGCCCGCGGGATTGCCCATGTTGCCGTCCTTGATACGCTCGAACGAGAAGGAATCCCCATTCATGCGATTGCAGGCACTAGCGCGGGAAGCATGGTGGGAGCCCTCTATGCCTCCGGCATCCCCACCATGGAAATCCGGCGGATTCTTCTCAACGCGAAATGGAAAAATATCCTGAAATTTGCAGTCCCGAAACTAGGCCTTGTGTCCAGTGAAGGGATCTTCGAGTTCATGGACTCGCTCCTTAAGGGGAAAAAGTTTTCTGAGCTCCAATTGCCTTTTGCAGCTGTTGCGACTGATCTGCGGAGTGGTGAAAAAGTTACCATTACTTCGGGGTCTGTTGCTCGTGCTGTTCAGGCTAGCTGCAGCCTCCCGATCATCTTCACACCGACGGAAATCAACAAACGTGCGCTCATTGACGGTGGTGTTTCCAGCCAGTTACCGGTCAGATCTATGCGGGAGGAATTGGGGGCTAAAATAGTCGTTGCTGTTGACGTGAATTATCGTGCCCTTGAATCTGACGAGTTCGACAATATCGTGAAGATTGCCACACACCTATCAGCGCTCTGGGCATCGCGAAACGCTCGAGAGGAGAAAAAGCTTGCTGATGTGGTGATTCAAGTAAGTGCGCGGGGGATCGGTTTGCTCGAGCTTTCGAAATCAAAAGAACTCCTTCAACGGGGGAAAAAAGCGACTGAGGATAAATTATCGGAGATAAGGGCCTTACTATGACTGAATACACATTTAGTCGATCACTTTTTGGTAACTTTTCTGAGTAGTATAACAAACCTCAGCCGGCAGTTCAGTCCGCACAAGCTGAGGTTCGGTTATCAATCGAGAGGCGCCCCAACTTATTAATGTTTAAACACACGCTGACCTGTGAAGACCATAGTCACCTTTGGGCTCGCCTCGTTACAGGCTTGAATTGACTCGAAATCGCGGTCAGAACCGCCTGGCTGCACGATAGCTGATATCCCCTCTTTGAGACCTACATCAACACCGTCACGGAATGGGAAAAATGCATCAGAGACCATGACGGACCCGATAAGACCTCCCTTGTCCTTCTTAGTCTGCGCATCAATTTCCCTGAGAGAGCCTTTCTCCCTCTTTCCTGTGCCCTCTTCCTGTTCGAGCTGCTTGTAAGGTATGCCGTATTTCTTAAAGCAGAGAGCATCGGCGTATTTTGTATAAGCCTTAAAAATCGCGATTTCAGCAACGCCGACCCTGTCCTGTTCTCCCGTACCAATGCCGACGGTTGCGCCGTCTTTCACATAAATTACAGAATTGGATGTGATCCCCTGTTCCACATTCCAGCCGAACAGCATATCGTCGTATTCCCGATCCGTCGGTTTTCTCTCTATTCTATATTCCCGTCCCTTGTATATCGTCATGGCTTCCTGGAAATCTTCTTTTTTGCGAATCTTATTTGTTTGTGACTGCTGCACAATGATGCCGCCATCTATGAGTGCTTTGAACTCTACAAAGCTCATGTCACGGTATTTAGCAAGCTCGTTGATATTCTCTAGTTTAATGATTCTCAAATTCTTCCGCTTTGACAGGATTTCAATAGCGCCTTCCTCATATTCAGGAGCGGCAACAACCTCCAGATAGTTTGCATTCGCCATTTCGGCTGTTTGCCTGTCAATGGGACGGTTTAAAACGAGACAACCGCCGAACGCCGCAATGCGATCGGCCATATTTGCTCGTTCATAGGCTTCCGCCGCAGTCTTGCCGTATGCAACGCCGCAGGGGTTGTTATGTTTCATGATAGCCGCAGTGGGACGGTCCATAAGGAACTTCAAGATATTGAGTGCATTGTCAAGATCGGTGAAATTCGTTTTGCCAGGATGTTTGCCTGTCTGAATCATCTGCTCCTCGGTAATACTGCTCACGAGACCGTTGCCTGGTTCGATGAATTTTACTCCGGTTAGAGAAAGATTCCCCTTTACGAGCTGATACATAGCCGCTTGCTGATCGGGATTTTCGCCATAACGGAGTCCTTTTTCGATAAATTCTTTGCTTCCTTCCTCGGCGAGTTTCCATGCCCTCTTTTGGTATACCAGTTTCTGATCACCGAAGGATATGGTCATTTCCATCGGAAAGTTATCGGACATGATGGTTTTATACATCTTCTTAATATCAGACATTAATTCCTCCTTAAAACGATCATCTAACGTTGAATGGTATAATATGGACTGCTGATAATTATGTATATGCTACAATTCGCTCTTTTATTTAGGCTTAGCGGGACAGCCACCAATAAGTTATAACTTGATAATTCTGTTATACATTTTCTAAGACTCTTTTAAACCTTGTCAACCGATTTTTGACCCAGGAGTCCGGCAGGTCTTATAATGAGCGTAATGATAAGCACAACAAAAGCGAAAGCGTCTTTGTATACGCTGGAGATATAGCTAGCGCCAAAATTTTCGATCAAACCGAGCACGAAGCCTCCGAGCATAGCGCCGGGGATGCTTCCGATTCCTCCGAGAACTGCCGCCGTAAAAGCTTTGATGCCGGCCAGGTAACCCATAAAAAAATACACGACGCCATAATAAAGGGTTACCATGACTCCTGCAACCGCGGCGAGCGCCGATCCAATCATAAACGTAACGGAAATGACCTGATTGATGTTGATTCCTACGAGTCCCGCCATTACATTATCCTGTGATGTGGCACGCATTGCTTTTCCAAGCCTAGTTTTTGTCACGAAAAGATGGAGCACAATCATCAACAGGATTGACGAAATCAGAATGAAAATCTGAACCGGTGAGACATTGGCTCCGAAGACTGAAACACCCTTCGACGGCAGCATCGGCGGCAGGTTTTTGTATTCCTTACCCTGGAAAAGCATTACAGCGTTCTGAAGGATGATCGATGTTCCCACGGCGCTGATGAGCGGCGCTAGCTTTGTTGCATTTCGGAGCGGCCGATAGGCTACCCGTTCAATCGCGGCGCCATAGACGGCACAGAAAGCCATGGACACAAGAACGGTAATCAGCAGTGAAAGCGGCAGACTGTATGCTGTCAATCCCAGGGAAGTCAGCATTCCGAGGATAATGATGCCTAGATATGCCCCGAGCATGTAGACTTCGCCATGGGCGAAGTTGATCAGCTGCAGGATTCCATAGACCATGGTATATCCCAGCGCGATGAGGGCATATACCGCACCCAGAGCAAGGCCGTTTATAAGCTGTTGAGTAAACATTACGAATCAAGAATAATAGTAATGCACAAAGTCGGATTATCTGTTTCTGATGTCATTTCTCTTCAGTTTCGGAATCGTTTTTATAGACACATGAAAATGCACGCCTATTGTACTTCGACAAATTTACCCTTCTGGACAACCCACATTACATAAGGAGCCTTGGTCACATCTCCGTTTTTGTCGAATGAAATGTCGCCAAAGGCGCCATGAAATGTCGTTTTTGAAATATACTGCGCAATCTTTGTCCCCTCCGTAACGCCCGTCTGTGCGATTGCGGTCAAAATAATATTTGCCGCATCGTAGGCATAAATCGAATAGGGACCAGGGTCTCCATATTTGGCTTTATAGTTCTTTATAAATGATTGTGCAGTAGCAAGACCTGATGGCTCTTTCCCGAATGTAATGTAGGTTCCCTCTGAAGCGGGGCCTGCAATGCTGATAAAAGTCGGATCGAACACTCCATCTCCGGTGACCATGGGAATGTTCAGCCCGATCTCTTTCGCCTGGCGCACGAGTCTGCCCGCTTCCGGATAAATGCCTCCGAAGAAGTAAACATCAGGTTTATTTTCCTTGATGGTCGTGAGTACAGCCTTGTAGTCGGGATCCCTCTGAATGATGCCTCCGTAATAGACCAATTCAACGTTGTCGCCCAAGGACTTCCTGAAATAATCAGCGAGTCCCTGTCCATAGGCTGTTTTGTCATGGATGATCGCCACGCGACTGGGATGGAGTTTTTTCAGCACAAAATCAGCGGCGGCTCGGCCCTGCTGGTCGTCGGTGCCGCAAACACGAAAGACTCGTTTGAATCCTTGTTGGGTTAGCTGCGGGTTGGTCGTGGCCGGAGAAATCATGACTATATTGGCATCATCGTAAAATTTAGACGCAGGGATGGAACAGCTTGAGTTCCAATGGCCGACCAGCGCCACCACCTTCTCGTTAATAAACAAGTTCGCGATGGATACGGCCTGCTTTGGGTCTGCTTGATCATCACCGGCTACCAGGACGATTTTTTTACCGAGTACACCACCCTTTGCGTTCCACTCGGCGACCGCAAGTTCAGTGGCATTTTTGAGATCCATCCCCATTTTGCTCTGGTCGCCGGTAAGGGGGCCGGCGGCACCGATTTTAACTACGTTATCATCCTGATGAGTACATCCGAAGAGCATCGCTATCACGATTACATACAATATATTTTTCATCTATCCCTTCCTGACTTCAGGATTGTCTGATCCGGTTTTCTCAAGTATCCGTATCATTTCAGTCGCTGTTTGTCGAATGTCGTGAGCGGATAGTATGGCCGATATCACCGCTATTCCATTCGCCCCTGAGCTGATCACATCCGCGGCATTTGCATGGTTGATGCCGCCGATTGCGATGATCGGAATTGAAACTGCTTGCCTGATGATCTTGAGGTGCTCAATTCCCTGAACTGCCCCGGCTGCTTTCGTTTCGGTCGAAAATATTGGACCGAACCCGATATAATCGGCACCTGCACGTTCCGCGTCTTGGGCCTGTTCCCTACTATGCGTCGATATGCCGATTACTTTTTCCTTGCCGATGATTTTTCGAGCCGCTTCAATCGGAAGATCGTCTTGGCCCAAGTGCACGCCATCGGCATCAACAGCCATCGCAATATCTGCGTGATCATTGACTATAAACAAAGCTTCCGCTTTACGCGCCACCTGTGCCAGTAAAAGCGCAGTTTCCCATATCAGCCTTCGGGACCCGCTCTTGTTCCGATATTGGAAGAACCGAACCCCCGCAGAAAGAGCCTGTAACATTGCTTGATCCGTCCGAACGTGGAGCATATCCTGATCAAGAATCAAGCAGAGTTCGGGAAATTTACTTGGATGGATTGTTATACCTCTCCATGAAATTCGTTGAGATGTCCCCTTTTTGGAAATCGGCATCCGAAAGAATTTTTTTGTGCATTGGGATCGTCGTTTTCACGCCTTCGATAATGAACTCGTCCAGAGAGCGCTGCATGCGCATGATGGCCTCGTCACGAGTTGCCGCATGGACAATGAGCTTCGCAATCATCGAGTCGTAATAAGGTGGGATCACATACTGGGTATATGCCGCGGTTTCAACCCTCACGCCCAGTCCTCCCGGTGGATTAAAGGCCGTTATCGTCCCGGGTGAAGGAGTAAACTTCTCCGGATCCTCGGCATTGATCCTGCACTCGATGCTGTGCCCCTGTACCCGGATCTGGTCCTGGGTGAATGAGAGCGGCATTCCGGCCGCGACGCGAATCTGCTCCTTCACCAGGTCAATGTTTGTAACCATTTCCGTCACCGGATGTTCAACCTGAATGCGTGTGTTCATTTCCATGAAATAGAACTTCCTGCTTCCATCCATGAGGAATTCTATCGTTCCCGCATTGCGGTACTTGACGGTTTTCGCGATGGATACAGCCATCTCTCCCATCTCCCTGCGCAGACGTTCATCAACGATGACCGACGGTGCCTCCTCAATCAGCTTTTGATGACGCCGTTGAATAGAGCATTCGCGTTCTCCCAGATATACGGCATGACCTTTCTCATCGGCCATTATCTGTATTTCGATATGACGTGGTTGAAGAATGTATTTTTCGATATACACATCGGCATTGTTGAAAACAGCCAGCGCTTCGGCTTGGGCCATGACAAAAGCTTTGGCAAAATCGGCCTCGCTCATGACCACCCGCATCCCTTTGCCGCCACCTCCGGCGGCGGCCTTAACAATTACCGGGAACCCCAGTCCGCGTGCAATCTCAATGGCGATGCTTTCCTCGGTCACTACGCCATCGCTGCCGGGAAGCACAGGCACTCCCGCCTTCTGCGCCGTCTCCCTCGCCTTTGCCTTGTCTCCCATGAGTTTGATGCTCTCCGGGCTTGGCCCGATAAACCTAATGCCGGTAGAATTACACACTTCGGCGAAGCTGGCGTTCTCGGCCAGAAATCCATAGCCCGGATGGATGGCTTCGGTATCCGTGATCTCAGCCGCACTTATAATGCTCGGCACATTGAGATAACTGTCAGCGCTTTTCGGCGGACCGATACACACACTCTGGTCGGCAAATCGTACATGAAGCGAATTAGCATCAGCCGTCGAGTGAATCGCCACGGTTTTGATGCCCATCTCCTTGCAGGCACGAATGATCCGAAGCGCTATCTCTCCGCGGTTGGCAATTAATATTTTTTTAAACACTCATACACCTCAAGCCGTAATGGATTATCACGAATCCCTGATTACTTTTTCTACATCGGCTCTATCGAGAAAAGCGACTGACCGTACTCCACCGGCTGTCCGTTTTCAATCAGTATCTGAACGATTTTCCCCGAGGTTTCCGATTCGATTTCATTCATGAGCTTCATCGCCTCAATGATGCATAGGACCTGACCCTTTTTTACGATGTCGCCAACCTCTACATAAGGCAACTTATCCGGCGAACTGGCACGGTAAAAAGTGCCGACGATCGGGGCCGTCACTTTGATCTGGCTTGTTATCGCGGGTTCAACGGGCTTTTCAACCGAAGCCGTCTGCGCTTCGTTTACTGCAGGGGCTACAATGGCTGCCGGCGGGTACTCCATGCGCGGCATAACAGGATGAAACGTAACGTCGCCGCCTTTTCTGAGACGCACTTTTACGCCGGAACGCTCAATCTCCAGCTCCGAGATATCGGTGCCCTTCAGCATCTCGATGAGTTCCTTAATTTCCTTAAGGTTCATGATGACTCCTTTTGCCCTTCACATATGTCAAACGTTGTTAATCAAATAGCTGATGTGCCTTCACGGACTCGGCATGAACGGTAAAAGCATAGACTATCGATTGTATCCCGTTTTTCCTAGCTATTAAGAGGAAGAACGGGATGAAGGCATCTGTCTGTTTATTTTTTAACCCGCTCAATAAAGATTCCCGTACGAGTATCGACTTTAATTACGTCGCCCTCGTTCAGATAGAACGGGACCTTGACCACGGCTCCTGTTTCCAGGGTGGCTGGTTTAGAACCTCCTGAAGCGGTGTCGCCCCTCACACCGGGATCGGTCTTTGCAATTGCGAGTTCAACAAACATCGGAACGTCAATGTTGATGGGTATACCTTTATGATAGAGAACCTTTATCTCCATGTTCTCTTTGAGATAGTTGATGCTGTCACCGAGTTGTGACTCGTGCAGCGATACCTGCTCATATGAAGTTGTATCCATGAAAATGCGGTCCTTATCCGCCGCATAAAGATACTGCATTGTCTTCTCTTCCAGCTCCGGAACATCGACTTTTTCTCCCGAGCGATAAGTCCGATCGATGACATTCCCTGACTTGAGGCTTTTCATTTTTGTCCTCACAAAAGCCCCGCCCTTACCAGGCTTCACATGCTGGAATTCCACAATCACAAAAGGCTCACCTTCAATTTCTATTTTCAAACCATTTCTAAATTCCGTTGTTGATACAGGCACCTTCTACTACCTCCCTTTCATCCTGCGATTTGATTTTTTATCTCATTATAGAAAAACTGACAGCCATCGAAATATCCGACTTCCCCGATTTTTCGACATCATAATCTCTTTAAAAGATCAAGCTCTCGCGGTAGTGTGGTCAACACCTTCGCACCACTGTCCGCTGCCAGCAACATGTCTTCAATCCTAACGCCCCCCCATCCGGGGATGTAGATCCCAGGCTCGATGGTAAAAACCATGTTTGCTTCAAGGCTGTCCTTAGACAGCGGAGACAGTAAAGGGCCCTCATGCACCATGAGTCCGACACCGTGCCCCGTTCCATGACCAAAGTGCTTTCCGTGACCTGCCTTCCTAATGACCTCACGTGCAGCATTGTCCACCGATTTGCATTCAACGCCGATACGTGCGTTCTTCATGGCCTCGAACTGAGCAGCCAGCACGATCTGATGGATTTCCGTTTGTCGCGCAGTCGGCCGTCCCACACAAAGCGTCCTCGTAATATCGCAGAAATATCCGTGCGCCTCAGCGCCAAAATCGATGGTCACAAGATCGCCTCTCCTGATGCGACGGTTCGTTACCGCAGCATGAGGCATGGCCCCGTTCCCCGCTGATGCTACGATTGTATCAAAAGCCGCTTTGCGGGAGCCCTTTTCTCTCATAAGGTATTCGAGTCTGAGCCCCAACTCCCTCTCAGTCGCCCCCGGCTTGATGAGAGGCTTCAATTCATGGAATGATTCTTCCGCCCTTGAGATGGCCATACGAATATAAGCTAATTCGTTCCGATCCTTGTGAAGCCGCAGCTGGCGAGAAAGATCACGATGTCCCCTTGCGCGAAGACCTATTTTTTTTAGTTTTTTGATTATTTCGACGGTGAGTGACGATTCATCTAACCAGATAATTTTTATGCCCCAATCGAAGGCTATTTCCTGAAGCGCCGCGAAGAAATCCTTTTTTTGTATGAGAATCGTCACTCCGGCGGATTCTCTGCGCGATTGCAACTGATACCGAAAATCGGTAATCAGGCAGGGTTTGTCTGTTGAAACCAGCAGCGAACCCGATGATCCGGTAAATCCAGTAAAATACCGAACGTCTTCACGGCGGGTAACGAGCAGCGACTCGACCCCTTCCTTTTTCATGAGCTCTTTAAGCCGTGAAAGACGACTGAGTTCAGGTCTTTTCTTCATTTCATATTTCCACTGTCTTTGGCAAGCGCGACGGCGGCTCTTAGAGCAAGAAGGTAGCTATCTGGTCCAAACCCCGAAATCTGCCCGACGGCAACGCCGGAGATGAATGAAGTTTTTCGGAACTCCTCGCGTTTGTAGATATTAGAGATGTGAGTTTCTATCGTAGGGATTCCGACCGATGATATTGCATCGCGAAGAGCGATGCTCGTATGGGTGTAGGCCCCCGGGTTGATCACGATTGCTTGGTACACACCTATGGCGTCCTGAACTTTTTGCACCAATTCGCCTTCGTGATTCGACTGGAAGAATGATACGCTCACTCCGAGTTCCGCGGCCAGCGCCGTGATCCGTCCGTTGATGTCGTCGAGTGTGCATGAACCGTAAATAGAAGGTTCTCGTTTGCCAAGGAGATTCAGGTTCGGGCCATTAATGAACAATATTTTCATGAAATCCCCACAAAAAAATAAAAACTGCCTGAGGCAGTTTGAAATACTGACCAAATAAAAGGATGAAGTCTTTTCTAAAATTCCTTTAGCAGCTTGGGGGCAGACATGCGAAGAAGAAACCTTCCTTTGCCGAAGTTACCATCAGGTTTAATAACGAGCACGAAAAAATATTCATCATTCAACCGCCGGAGCATTATTATGGCCTTGTCGGCAATGACTGTAACTTCCCTCATGGAGCCCATCTGTGCTGTTTGTGATCCTTTTTCAATCTCTTTGAGAAGCGCGGAATATTCAACAGTCATTGATTGAATATCCATTTCCTTGCCGACTGAATATTCTTCTACTGGGATGCCATCCAGCCCCACGATTAGAGCGCCCACTGCCCCTTCCGTTCCGTTTACGACCTCCTTCATTATATCGGAAAAAGGCATTTATCTCTCCTTTTTAATATTTTTAAGCCAGTTTTCGAGACGATCAATTGTCTCTTTCCTGGCCGTAATCGACTGCAGTGGCGTCAGACGTACTTTCCCCTCACTGGCTTCACGGGGCAATCCATCGGATGGTATATATTCTCGTGGCTCAAAATCCACGGATGCCTCATTCGTTTTCACAGATTTCCGGTCACGAGAGGACGCAACAATACCGGACGCTGGCATTTCAGCCACGGCTTGAGAAAATTCCTCCGTTTCTGCCCCTAGTTTGTACTCTTTTGCATCGTCGAAAATACTTGCTGTCTTGCTTTCTGATTTTATAAGTGGCGCTAATACACTTTCTTCCGGCTCAGCCTGCCTCTCAGTCTCTAGCGATAGAGGCAGACTATTCTTTTCAACAGCCTCAAGTGGAGAAGATTCCTTCTCCCCGATCAACACTTTTGACTCTAGGATTTCCACCGGTGTTTCTGCGGCAGGCGATTCCTCCGGCTTCTCCGTTTCCTCCTGCATTATAATGAATTCGTTCGGTTTTTCGAAGATGCCTGGTTCTATTTTCTCTTCCAGAGATTCAAGAGACTCCATGACTTCCGAAGCGTATTGCTCAGGCGGATTAACCGAAGCCATTGCCCTTACCCGTTCCAATTTCTCCTTGAGCCCGAGGTTTTCAGGACGATCAGCCATCATTCGCTCATAGATATCGATAGCCTTTTCAAAAAAACCCTGGGCGATGTAAAGCTCCGCGAGCGTATCTGTGGTAAAGTCGTCGGATTCATCAGCTGCCGGTTTTTCTAAAAGTACCGTTTCGGGACTTGTTGCGGCGACAATCTCGAAGGGTTGCACCACAGTCTCAGATGCCACGGGGATCGCCGATTCCTGTACCCCAAACAAACCGAGCTTCTCCTCCGGCAGTTCGTGGTCGAATATCGAAATATCAGTTTCCGATGTCTCCCTGTCCCAGGTTAAATTCTCGGGAACGCTTTCCCTGGGAGACGGTTCCCCTGCGAAGAACGGTGCCTCGAAAGGGCCCACTTCCTCGATCGGCTCAACCGAAAGGACCTCTTCAGGTACCTCCATTTCCGGAGGGGCTGCGAAAGATACCGGCGTTTGTTCTGTCTCGGCCAATAGATTCTTATTCTCGGGAATTGGAGACAGGGGAAGTTCCTGATAGGCAGATTCTGAAGCCTGCTCTTGTCCTACCGACGTTTCCGCAGATTTTATAATCTCTGATGTCTTTTCCTCTCCTGATTCAAGGCTCCGGATCAGAGACTCGGGTTTTAGCGGAGGGACATCTTTCGAAAGTTGCTGCTCTTCTGCAATCACCGCAAATGCCTGCAGCGCAGAAGCCGTATTCATTGAATTAACAGGAGTTTCAGACCATTCCGGCCCCTCAGCTGTGCCGAGTACTGGCGAAACAGGTTCCATTTCTCGCTCAGGATTTGTTTTTGTCCCGATGCTTTCCTCTAGTTTAGAAACCAGTGCGGCAAAAAATTTATCGCCCGGGTTCAAAGCCAGAGCAATTTTATAATGTTTGAGAGCCTCGATGTGATTGAACTGTAGAGAGTAAAGTTCGCCCAGTTTTCTCTGGGCTAGCAAGTTATCCGGAATCGCCTTAACGACTTCCTCAAATTCCTTCTGGGCTCCAACCAAATCGCCGGACTCATAAAGCAGTCTTCCGAGCACAGAACGTGCTGTCACATAAGTTGGATTATTCTTAAGGCCATCCGACAACACATGAATAGCCATCTCGATGTCGCCAGCTTTTTTGTACTCTTCTGCCAGCGGTACAAAAAGTTTTGACTTAGGATCCTTCGAGATCCGCTCCGTCAGCTTTACTATTTCGGAGTTTACTTTATCCATTGATTTTTCTTATATTATCAATCCTATACCAAAAAAGTTTACCAAATAAAGGGGTTAAAAGTCAAGGTAATACTTTGTTTTCTCTATTTTAGAAAACGGTGTTTTCCCTAAAAAATACATATATATCCGTTTATGCCAACTATTGCAAACAAAACACTTAATTTGACATCCTTCCCGACATGGATTCCCAAATCAGATTCTGTTTATGCTGAGAACTAATGCTGATTCTGGTCGCAAATGTGACAGAGGTGTTTGCCTTTTTTGCCTTAAAGTCTTTCGGAAAGCTGAGCGTCCTTCGGAAGTACAGCAGAAGTATTCAGGTTTCACTTGACAACGTTTGTTTGGATTTCACAGTCTACAAATTAAATTTGCGACGGACGTCAAGCGGTTTGACTTTATGTCTCCTTTTTTTCACGGAGAGCGAACAATGGTTTATACCTGCCAAAGCACTTCCAATACTGCCTGAGTCCTTTGCGTGTGCAACGTATGATACCAAAAGGGAATGTTCTTGCTTAATAGAGGCATCAAGGTCCGCGCAGGATGGTATCTTGCCAGTGATTTCCCCAGCTTTTTTATAGTTCGCATGGTGGTTTTCCGTAGCTGCGTTGCAGCAAAAAACTAAGCAAGCTAAGAAAAAGGCAGTGTTGTCGTCAGTTACCAATGCCCCTATCGACAGTATTGCTTGCATCTCACGCTCTTAGCAGGATTAATCATCGTTATCAATTGCATTAGAAAGGGGAATATATGACCAACTTACAAAAAATATTATCCGGTTGCTTCGCAACCAGCGTCTTATCACCGCTCTGAAGAGAAGGGGTCCTACTTGGGTGATAACGATAGTCCGAAGACGTTTAGATTTTAAAATACTATGTGATTCAAGAAGAATTGAAAAAAACAGTTGGCCGCGTTAACAACGATTTTGAAGGGAGCGGAAGTATAGTGACACGCAGTGTGCTTAATATCGTATTGGGACTACAGGCAGATGAACGATCTGGCGGCCTAAATGACAGGGCCAGCCATTATGATTGCCGAGATAAAAAACAGGTGGGTTTCATCATAAAAATCATCCGATGCCGCATACATCCGCACCGCACTTTAAAGCGCTTTCATTTAATGGAATTAAAAAATGTCTTCGGGGAGGAAGCACTTGTTTGAGAGCGGCTAAAACCGAATCCAACGCAACAACACCCGTTTTCTTAAGAAACGCGCCAAGCATCACCATGTTCGATATGCGGATGTCTCCGAGTTTTTCAGCGATATCATTTGCACGAATCTCTATTCTCGTTATGTCGGAACGAGTAGATGACGCCAGTACCAGGGAGGTATTCAGAAAAATGAGGCCGCCCTGCACGATTCTTTTTTCGAACTTCTGGAACGAAGCTTCGTTGAATATCAGCATCGTCGAGGGTTTCTGCACAACCGGAGAGCCGATTTCCGTGCCGGAGATGATGACCGTGCAGTTTGCCGTCCCTCCCCGTATTTCTGCTCCATAGGAAGGGAACCATGTCACATGCTTGCCTTCTAGCATGCCGGCATAGGCGAGCAGTTTTCCCGCGACGAGCACGCCCTGTCCGCCAAAACCCGCTATCATGACATCCTGATACATGGTCACTTCCAGTCTCTGTTCTGTTGATCCAACCCGCCGCCCTCCATGGGCCTGTCTTTGAAAACGCCAAGGGAATAGTATTTCATCATATGACCTCGGACCCATGACACAGCTTGCAATGGCGTCATTCCCCAATCCGTAGGACACATCGAGAGTGCCTCTACCAGTGAGAAACCCTCGCCTGCTATCTGATATTCGAAGGCCTTCCGAATTGCTTTTTTCGCGGCAAGAACATTTCTAGGACTGTCAAGCGATACCCGTTCTATATAGGCTGGCCCATCAAGCACCGCGAGCATTTCACTCACCCGGACAGGACTGCCTGCATCGCGAATATTTCTCCCCGAGGGCGTGGTTGTCGTTTTCTGGCCCGGCAGTGTCGTCGGTGCCATCTGACCTCCGGTCATACCGTAATTTCCGTTGTTCACGAAAATCACCGTTATATTCTCGCCACGGGCAGCTGCATGTACGATCTCCGCAGTCCCTATCGCCGCCAGATCGCCATCGCCCTGGTAACTGAAGACGACGGATTCCGGCCGGGACCGTTTCATGCCGGTGGCAATCGCTGGGGGCCGGCCATGCGGCACCTCGATCATGTCAATGTCCAAGTAGTCATAGGCAAAGACCGCGCAACCAACCGGCGCGATTCCGATGGTACGGCTACGAATACCCAGAGAGTCTATGGTCTCGGCTACGATCCGGTGCAGAACACCATGACTGCATCCTGGACAATAGCGAAAGGGTTTGTCTTTTAAGCACGATGGTCGTGAGAAAACTTTATTCATTGGTTATTGTGATGTGACAAATATCGCTTGACAATCTGCCCTTCACTCTGCTATTTTATCGTGCTGCCGCATTAAGCCATCATGATGCCGAGGTAGCTCAGTTGGTAGAGCAGAGGCCTGAAAAGCCTCGTGTCCGCAGTTCGATTCTGCGCCTCGGCACCATTTTCACTTCTTTTCATTACCAAAGATAGGTGCTCGTTTTCACAGGTTGAAGGGCCTTATTTATCGCGTATCCTCTGCGTTCGTGTTTGTCATTTTTGATTTGCTATTCATCTACTTATTAGTCCTTATCGAACAATCCTAGTTGAAGCATCTTCTCACCGGGGAATGGCACCGGATACTCGCCATTGAAACAGGCAGCGCAGTAGTTCATCGGTAGCGGCACGACCTTTTGTATTCCTTCCATGCTGATGTAACCCAGTGAGTCAGCAGTTATGTATTTTCTGATTTCCTCGATACTGTGCGATGAAGCGATGAGTTCCTGCCGTGTTGGCATATCGATTCCGTAGAAACAGGGATATGAGGTGGGAGGCGAACTAATCCGCAAGTGGACCTCTGTTGCACCCGCGTTTCTAATCATTTTGATAATCTTCTTGCTTGTGGTGCCCCTAACAATCGAGTCGTCTACTACAACGACCCGCTTGCCTTTGAGCGCATCTCTGACAGGATTGAGCTTTATTTTGACACCGAAGTGCCGGATACTCTGCCTTGGTTCAATGAACGTGCGTCCTATATAGTGATTTCTAATGAGTCCCGTGTCAAAGGGGATTCCGGCTTCTTCCGCGTATCCCAGAGCGGCGGGTACGCCGGAATCTGGAACGGGGATGACGACGTCCGCTACGAGGCCAGTCTCGCGAGCCAGTTGTTTTCCTAAGTTTTTACGAATGGTGTAGACATTCTGACCGAAAACCATGCTGTCGGGCCGCGCGAAATAGATGAATTCAAATATGCAGTGGGACGGAGCTGCCTGTTTAAACGGGAAGGTTGAATGAATTCCTTTGTTATTGATCACAACCATTTCACCCGGTGCGATATCCCGGATGTATGTAGCTTCGATAAGATCGAAAGCACAGGTCTCCGAAGCTACCACGGAGGCGCCGTCGATCTCTCCGAGTGAGAGCGGCCGGAACCCGTGTGGGTCGCGGATGGCTATGAGTTCCTCTTCTGTTATGATAAGCAGACTGTAGGACCCCTCGACCTGACTGAGAGCGTCTACGATCCGTTCATGTAGTGTTGCTGCCCGTGACTGGGCAATTAGGTGTACGATCACTTCAGTGTCCGTGGTCATGACGAAAATGGATCCGTACGCTTCGAGCTCGTCCTTGAGCAAACCCGCATTCACGATGTTCCCGTTATGCGCAACAGCCAGTCCACCCAGGGCGAAGTTAACGAGGATGGGCTGAATGTTTACAGCGGAACTTTCGCCGGAGGTCGAATACCGGTTGTGTCCGATGGCCGTATGCCCCAATAGTTTTTTGATCCGGTCTTCGGAGAATATATCTGCCACCAACCCCATCGCCTTTTGGATATGAAGTTTTTTGCCATCAGAAGAAACTATTCCCGCGGACTCCTGGCCACGGTGCTGCAGCGCATAGAGGCCTAGATAGGTAAGATTTGCCGCATCGGGATGGCCGTAGATGCCGAATACTCCGCACTCTTCATGCATCTTGTCAAACATAATTGTTATACCTTCTTTTTAAAGACACGCTTGAATATGTAATCAACCTTCTTAAGCATATGAGACAGATCAAAACAATCGTCAATTTCACGATTGCTCAGATATTGTTTAATATCCCTATCGCTCTGCAAACGATCCTTGAAATCTCCCCCCTGTTTCCAAACCTCCATGGCATTCCGCTGCACGTAAGAATAGGCGGTTTCGCGAGTCAGGCCTTTGGCCACCAGTGCAAGCATGACCGTTTCGGAATGAAAAAGCCCTTTCGAGAGCGACATGTTCCGTTTCATATTCTGCGAATAAACAAATAACCGATCAATTAGGTTGTTGAACCTAATGAGCATATAATCGATGAGAATCGTGCTGTCGGGGATAATAATGCGTTCCACCGAAGAATGGCTGATATCCCGCTCGTGCCAAAGCGCGATGTTCTCCATGGCTGCAAGAGAATTGGACCGGACCACGCGGGCAAGACCGGACAGGTTTTCCGCGGATATGGGGTTCCTCTTATGCGGCATTGCTGATGACCCCTTCTGACCTTCGGAGAAGAACTCCTCGGCCTCGAGCACTTCAGTGCGCTGAAGGTGTCGGAGTTCGACGGAAAACTTTTCAATCGAGGAGGCGATAAGGGCAAGAGCGGAGAGGAATTCCGCATGCCGGTCCCGCTGCACTACCTGCGTTGCCACCGGTTCCGGTGTGAGCCCCAGCTTGCGGCATACATAGGTCTCGACAAAAGGATCGATGTTCGCAAAGGTGCCTACTGCGCCCGAGACCTTGCCTACACTAATAACCTTCCTGGCACGTATCATGCGGTCACGAGCGCGACCCATTTCCTCGTACCATGTCGCCATTTTGAGCCCGAAAGTGATTGGCTCGGCATGTACGCCATGGGAGCGACCAATCATTACCGTGTTTTTGTGCTGTCGGGCCTGCTTCTTCAGCGTGGACATCACCATGTCGATGTCCTTGAGGATAATGTCCGATGCCCTGCGCATAAGCGAGGCAAGAGAAGTATCAAGCACATCCGAGGAGGTGAGTCCCAGATGTATGTAACGGGAATCAGGCCCTACGTGCTCTCCGACTGCAGTCAGAAAGGCAATTACGTCATGCTTCACGATCTTCTCGAGAGAATCGATACGTTTGACGGTGAAGGCCGCATTTTTTTTGATTTTTGCAAGTGCCTTGGCGGGGATTAACCCAAGCTTCGCATTCGCTTCGCAGGCGAGGATTTCCACTTCGAGCCAGGCACTGTATCTGCTTTCCGGTTCCCAGAGTCCCGCCATTTCGGGTCTGCTGTAACGAGAGATCATTCTTGTCTCCAACTAATCAAATAAAATTTCGTGAGCAAAATAGTTTGAGGATTCAGGGCTTCTGTTAAGACACCTATTGTTTTCATGCAAACAAAATTCATATCAAAAGTAAAAGAAGATACAAATCTTTCTCACGAATGACGCTATTAACACAAATTCTACGGACTGAAGCAGGACTTCTGGATCTCAATTCATAACAGCCGGGAAATGAGATCGTAAGAAGCCCTGTCGAAGGCAACAAGAGAGACTGCCAGATTATGCTCTCCCGCCCCTTCCTTCAAACCTTCTTGTAAAGCGTGAACAGCAGTTTCATAATCGGCGTTAGCCGGGGGAAAGTACTCCAGTGCGGCGACCGCAATTTTAATGGCGCTTATGCTTGCCGCAGTCATCATTGCCACACTCTTAAGTGTTGAGCACGAGAACTCCGATTGCGGGCCGAGGCCTACTAAGAAAATCTTTTCCGCCGGAATCTTGCGACGATTGGCTAGCAGCGCCATTTCACCCAGCGCACCGCGCAGCCTTTTCTCGACGATGAGTCTCGACAGAGAGCCGCAAAGGAGCCAGTCGAGGTGGCCAGCAAGGCTCTTGAGCGGTCTCACGTCTTCGTAAAAGCCGACAACGATAGCGTCACTCTCAATCGTCTTAATGTCCTGAAATATGACATCCACCGCTAATTCGGCCATCTTATAGCTTAATCCTCAATCTTGCTTTCTTCTAGTTTTCCCGTCAATCGCGCCACACGGTCTAATATCCCGTTCACAAAAGCTCCCGATTCGTCGGTGCCGAACTTTTTAGCGATTTCGATAGCCTCATTAATTGTTACACTGGTGGGGATGTCAATACGGTAGACAATCTCGTAGATGGCCATTCTGAGCACATTGCGGTCTACCACGGCCATACGATCGAGGCTCCAGTTCTTCGCGCATTGATGGATCAGGTCGTTGATCTTGGGAAGATACTTGTAAGTTCCCTTGACAATCTCTTCTGCGAAATCTCTGACCTCATCGTCCGGATTGTATTCAGTCCAGAAACGCTTCAGAATAACCGCCGAAGGCTTTTCCTTTCTGATATCAAGCTGAAAAAGTATCTGAAGTGCGTGTTCCCTGGCTTTGCGTCTTTTCATACACTCTCGTCCGACCGCCGTCTTTCCGAACGCATCCGTCCTTATGCCATCTGGTTCACAACATTCGCCATTTCGATCGCAGACATTGCCGCATCCCAGCCCTTGTTGCCGCTCTTAGTGCCCGCGCGCTCGATTGCCTGTTCGATTGTATCGGTGGTAAGTACGCCGAAAATGACCGGCACACCGGTATCCATGGCAACCATTGCCACACCCTTACTCACTTCAGCGCTTACGTATTCAAAATGCGGAGTCGCCCCGCGAATCACCGCGCCGAGACAGATTACCGCATGGTACTTCTTCGACTGGGCCATCATTTTCGCCACGAGGGGAATCTCATAGGAACCGGGGACTTTAACAATTTCAATATCATTTTCAGCCACACCGTGGCGCTGCAGCCCATCAAGAGCGCCTTCTAGCAGCCTGCCCGTGATAAAGTCGTTAAATCGCGCTGAAACAATTCCGAATCTGAAGCCTTTTCCGATTAGCTCTCCCTGGATGATTTTCGCCATCGTTTCCTCCGCACCATGCGCCCTAAAACTGTATTAGACTTTCTCGAGCATATGCCCGAGCTTGTTTTTCTTCACCTTAAGATAATGGATATTTTTTGAGTGAGGATGCATTTCGATAGGTACCCGGGCGACAACGGTAAGCCCATAGCCTTCAAGACCCACGATCTTTTTGGGATTGTTCGTAAGCAGTTTAATTTTGCGGATACCAAGGTCCCGAATAATTTGAGCACCAACACCGTAATCCCGGAGATCGGCCTTGAACCCCAGCGCAAGGTTCGCCTCGACTGTATCCTTACCCATATCCTGAAGCTCATAGGCCTTGAGTTTGCCTTCCAGTCCGATTCCACGTCCTTCCTGACGCATATACAGAATCACGCCCTTGCCTTCCTTGTCGATCATCTGCATGGCGTTACGAAGTTGTTCGCCGCAGTCGCAGCGCATTGAACCAAATACATCGCCGGTCAGGCACTCAGAATGGACCCGCACCATTACCTCGTCATCAGGCTTGATGTCTCCTTTGACCAAAGCGATGTGGTTCTGGCGATCGATGTCGTTCGCATAGAGGATCGCTGTAAACTCATTGCCGTAAGACGTCGGAAGTTTCGTCACCGCGACACGTCGGACAAGGGATTCCTTCTTTACCCGGTAGGCGATGAGGTCCTTAATGGTTACAATTTTCATCTTGTATGTCTTGGCGAACTCCATTAACTGGGGAACACGCGCCATGGTACCGTCATCGTTCATGATTTCGCAGATTACACCTGCGGGAAAGAGGCCAGCGAGCCGCGCAAGGTCAACCGAACCCTCGGTTTGGCCTGCGCGCTGCAGTACACCGCCCGCTTTTGCACGGAGCGGAAACACATGCCCGGGCCTCGCTAGATCTTCAGGCCCGGACTTCGGGCTGATCGCCGTCTTTATCGTTGTTGCCCGGTCGGCGGCGGAGATGCCAGTGGTCACGCCTTTTTTCGCTTCGATAGATATGGTGAATGCCGTACCGAAAGCCGATGTATTATCCGTTGTCATCATGGGCAACTGCAGACGCTCAACTCTATCTGGTGTTATGGATAGGCAGATGAGGCCCCTACCGAACTTTGCCATAAAATTTATGGCTTCAGGCGTTATGGTTTCCGCGGCCATAGTAAGGTCGCCTTCGTTCTCGCGATCCTCATCATCCACGAGAATGACCATTTTCCCGTTCTTTATATCCTCTATGGCTTCTTCAATCGTGTTAAATTTCATAAATTCACCTCAAGTATACAGAGTCAAGTAGCAATGAACGAGAACAGGAGAAAACGTTTCCAAACCCCAGTTTCCGGCCCCTTTTCCCCTGTTTTCTAAGCAAATCCCGTTTTCTTGAGCAACTCGAGAGTAACTCCGTTCTCCATCCTTCCGGACAATAGGCGTTCGACATACTTGCCGATAATGTCTCCCTCCAAGTTCACGCTGTCGCCTGCAGATTTGAACCCCAGAGTCGTGAACTTGGCAGTATGAGGGATCATGGCGATTGAAAAACCGGTTTTATCCACATCCGCAACCGTAAGACTGATACCGTCTATCGCAATGGAGCCTTTTTTGATTACATACCTAAGGAGCGTTTCCGGCGCATCGATGAAAATTTTCCAACCGTTCCCCTCTTCCCGTTTGTCCCGTATACGTCCGACAGCGTCTACGTGTCCACTTACCAGATGGCCGCCGATACGCGCGGATAGCTGAAGTGCCCGTTCCAAGTTCACCTTTGCTCCGATTTTCAGGTCTCCGAGATTGGTAACCTTAAGTGTTTCAACAGCCACATCAGCGGTAAACTCGTTTTTATCGATATCCACTACGGTAAGGCAAACTCCGCTCACACTGATGCTATCTCCCAGGACCGTATTTCCGATCACTGCGGACGCCGATATGGTAATTCGGGCAGTGGCTGCATCACGCCGATACGCTTTGACGTCCCCGATTTCTTCCACGATGCCGGTGAACACTGATTCCTCCTATTTAAAAAGCGAAAAGGATCACAAATTCGATACGTCGGTTCTTGCGCCTGCCATCTTCCGTGTGTTCGGAGCAACAGGCTAATATTCACCTGTAGCCAATGGCAGAAAGAAGGAAGGGCCAACGCCATCGAGTTTCTGAAGATAACGGTCTACTACGGTAGCGCTCCATGGCGAAAAACCCAAGTTCGTCGGTAACATAGTCTTCAGCGGACTCGCGATTTTCATGTTATCGGTATATCTTTCACTCTCGGCGTCTGTCTTTCGCATCCTGCAGAGTCCTTTCGACTTTGTCCAGAACCCATTTCCCATCCTTGCCGGTCATCGTGCTTTCTGAAGGGAATATAATCTTATCCACCACCGTTAGATGGTTATGCATCCATGTTATTTGAACCTGTCCTTCCTAAATCTCCTTTGCGAGCTTTTTAATCAAATCCGGAAGGTCTGCAAGACCTTCACGATCTTTCACCTTCTCGTTTTTTCCTATAACTCAAAAACCTTATTCAGCAAATGCCGCTTTATCCCATGATAACTATTTCCTGCTGTTTTTGGATTCCCGTCTTCTCATTTTCAAGGGAATCTATATCCCACTTAAGAGTTTTTCCCCTTTGCGGAACCTTTCTCGGCCTTTTTCATATTATCAAGTTTGGCGGAAAAGCTCTCTACCTGTGCATGAAGGTCGTCGGTTTCTCTGACAGTGAGGCAGCCTCTTTCGATTTTAAATCAAAGGTCCACTATGAAACGCAACCGGCAAAGAACAACAAGACAAATACCTGGAAAATAAGCTATTTTTCAGGTACGCCCACTTCTCGTTGCAATGATGGGAGATAGGATATTGAGCCTGGTTATAATAACTTCGACCGCCTTTATTGTCAAGGACATTGTGGCGGAAAGGGGCTGAATTTAAAGGCAAGTTCTATTGCCCATATAAAAATTCAGAGCTGATCATATTTTCATGAATAATCGCATGCTGCGGAATAAAGACGTATGAGTAGCTACCCACGGGCTTACGCCCCTAGCACTTTGAAACCACATAAGCACCCCTCCTAACTACCCCGGAGGAGAAGAAAAAAATAAGCGACGCATTCGTCTACGAGCTAAGGCCTGTGGTCTTCTGCTTCTTATTTTACAAACAGTCGTTTTACTGACATTATAGTTCTCTAAATCCTATCGATAGAAGCTTGTCCATCTCCACAGTACCACGGGCAAAACATACCTTGGGACATTATAAGCTAAGCTTTTTGGTGCACTGATGATACTCATCATTGTGCGATGGAAAACGGCTTGCCTTAGTTTTTTGGCCCTTACGACGCCGAGATATTTAGTCTGATATATATTGATTGCCTGGACTATCAAAGCTTGGAATGAAGAACTTGAGGAAAAAATAAAAGCAGCAGCCAAGTGGATATCAAGTATGCGCAAAATAATGGTGTATTCCGCATCGAAGACTTTAAAAAAAGATAGCAGTCAAAAGACCTTCAGTTTAATATTGATAATAAAAAACAGAAGGTTGCCGCATTTGAACGAAAACTGACGGAACTCAAGGCCGACAAAAAAAACGGAAAAGTGAGGATTTGTTTCGGTTCAAATAAGCTTTTCAGGCAGCAATCATCCGATGAAACATGGCATCCCAATGTTGCACAAGGTTTTCGATAGAAACGCGCACAACTCAAAAACTCTTCAGAATTTCATCTTTGAGCTTGGACACTATGACATGAAGAACAAGTTGCTCGTTGTATGATCGTGTCATAGCGTCGGTGAGAAACGTCACGGAGATAACAGATTGGATGTGATATCCTCCGTGGTATACCTATTCCAACAAAAAACAGTACAGGCGCAAAATTAAGAGACCTTTCTCTAAATATCTTTTTAAATGAACTCTGCGCCTATGCTAGATCGTCTTTGGTTACTATCCTACCTGTATAATCTGGACAGGGCAGGAATCAGCCGCTTCTTTAACTTTGTCTAAATACTCCGCCGGTGCGTTACCTTCCGCCGGATTGCCGCCGATCTGGAACTTTGACGTAACCTGACTCCAGCTGTCAGTTGCATTCTGCTCGAAAAATTCAGGGCAAACGGCCCAGCATGATTCACAGCTAATACACTCTTCTCTCCTGATCGTAACTTTGGTATTTGCCATTATTGCACCCCTCATCGTTGAATTTCCGGGTGAGTCCCGGCGTAGATTTTTCCGGCGCTTTAGCGCTGTTTCTTTTTTGTCAATAATTATGCAAGTCTTTTCTGCTCAAGAATATCATCAACCCAAGAAAGAGCTGCCGAGACATTGGGGAATCCAATCGTGTTTATGAGCAGGATAATGGCATGACGTATTTCTTCGGGCTTTGCACCCGCTGCCAGTGCCCGCCGCGCATGTGAATGGACCGATCCCTCGGAATGCGATGTCGCCGCCGCAGCCAGTTGAATCAGATGGGCTGTTTTCTTATTCAGCGGACCTGCAGCCTTTGCTTCTTTGCCGAGATTTTCTACGGCTTTCATTAATTTTGCATATTTTTTTTGTATTCTTGCATATTGATTCGGCAGCTTCGGCATATGCCCCTCCGCTTAAATTGTGATTTCTTTTAAGACAAGACTGGCTTCCTGATTGCAAAACCAATATCCCTAGTCTAGGTGAAACCACAGCAATAGTCAAGTGCACTCCAGCAGAAGCGCAGGCTGCAAGGGAGGGACGCAGCAATTCGGGAAAACGATCGTTGATCAAAAAAGTGTATCAGGCAGGAACACAACACAAAAAAGGCAGCATTCATTTCCATGCCGCCTTTCAGTGAACGATCAAATACTCGATTCGCTATAATGCCGCGTATACACTTACCTGCTTACGATGCTTATCCTTGCGTTCGAACTTCACCACACCATTGATCTTGGCAAAGAGCGTATCGTCGCTTCCCTTCCCCACATTTGTTCCAGGATGGACCTTGGTTCCGCGCTGACGAATAATAATCGTTCCTGCATTCACTTGCTCGCCGTCGTAACGCTTTACACCGAGGTACTGTGGGTTGCTGTCTCTGCCGTTTCTTGAACTGCCAACGCCCTTTTTATGAGCCATGATTCATCCTCCGAATTCGTCTCCCGCTTACGCAATAATTTCTTTTATCTTGATTGTTGTGTAGTTCTGCCGGTGGCCGTTGGTTTTGCGAAAGCCTTTCCGTCTCCGGTGCTTGAAAATAAGGAGTTTCTCTCCCCTGCCCTCTCCTAAAATCTCGACTGTTACCTTAGCAGAAGCGAGCAGAGGCTTACCAACAGATATCTTGTCGTCATCGGCAATCATGAAGATATCCTTTAATTCGATAGTATCGCCTTTCTTGGCGTCAAGACTCTCCACCCTAACAACATCTCCGGGGGCAACTTTGTACTGCTTCCCACCGGTAGCGATTACTGCGTACATTTTTATAACCTCCTTGACCTATCCAAAGCTACATTAAGAGGAAGCACATTACCACGTAACTTGCGAACTTGTCAAGGGAAAAAACAAGTATCGCAGATTTCCCACCTCCGGGTAGACAAGGCGAGACTAAAAGCATCCAGGTTTATAAGGTTCTTTCGATTTCCCCTCACAAGTGCACCTCAACGGCCGGGAAAAACAAGTGGAATACTGTCCCTTTGCCAATGTCTGATTCAATGGTAATCAGGCCACCATGCCTTTTCATAATCGAGTAGCAGACAGCAAGACCGAGCCCAAGGCCTTTTTGGCTGTAGGTGTCCTTGGTGGAATAATAGGGGTCAAACACTTTCGCCAGATTTTCCGCGAGAATTCCTGCTCCTGTGTCCCGTATCGATATATCCAGGTATTTTCCTGCATGCAGAGGCATGCTGTCCTGCTCCGAAACATTTAGATTTTCACCTCTAATCGTAAGAGTGCCTCCTTGCGGCATGGCTTCCTTTGCATTGATTATAAGATTGTTTATTACCTGCTTCATTTGCCCCTCATCAATGGCAACCGGATAAAGTTCATCCGGCAGATAAAATTGAAAGGCGATATTCGAATCCTTAAGCAAGGCAGTAACTGTACTTTTGAGCAGTCCTGTTAAGGACATGTCTCTTTTTACCGGATCTCCACCTGTGGCAAATGTCAACAGCCTTCTGCTCAGCGCTCCGGCCATACCACAGATTTCTTCAGCCTGGACCAGTCGGCTGACTGCGGTATCGTCCGGCGACAGAGAGGCTTTTGCGATTTCAATGTTGCTCAGGATGATGGTGAGCAGGTTGTTGAAATCGTGGGCAATACCGCCAGCAAGGAATCCGATCGATTCGAGCATGTGGCTCTTCAAACGTTCCTCTTCTGCTTTTTTACGCTCCGTGATATCCTGACGAATTGATATCCACAACGTCCCATGGGCATGGTGTTCAAATGTGGAGATAATATCATAGCACCAAAAAAGGGTGCCGTCTTTCTTGACATTGAGGACTTCTCCGCTCCACATCCCTTTTTGTTTCAAAAGGGTGCTCTTTTCAAATGCTATTTTTATTGGACTTTTCTCCGTCCGCGCATTGATCTTAGAAATATTCTCACCAATAAGTTCTCCCCGTGCATATCCGAACATTTCATCCACTTTGGGATTGGCATAGACAATCACGCCGTCATTAGCCCGGATGAGAAAAACCCCTTCCGCCATGTTCGCAGCTATCTTTCCGTGAAGCTGGAGTTCCTCTTCAGCGATCTTGCGGTCCGTAATGTCCAGGGTATACTCTATCATCTGGCGAACATTTTCTTCTTCATCTAAAATCGGGTAGCCGTGAATCTCAAAGAACCGCGGCCGACCCTGTGTGTCATAATGGATATGCTCCAACACAACTGGCTTGTGGGTCCTCCTAACCTCGGCAAGCGGGCAGGGATCTCCCCTTTCATAGCATGGTTCCGACGAATTGTGCGTATGGACATAACAGGCCATTTGACCCGGCAGTCCTTGCCGCGCCGACGCCCGATTGGCTATTTTTATGTCGTAATTAACTGCATCGAGAACATAAAATGGATGAGGGAGTGAGTCGATGACCAGTCTCAGGAAAGAATTCTGTTGTTTGATCTGTTCTTCCGCTTTTTTCGCCTCGGTAATGTCCTTGATGACGATAACAGCGCCGACGCACTCCGTGCCCCGGTAAAAGGGTGAGAAGGAAATCTGTGTATGCTTCACCAAGCCGTTTTTTGTTTTTGTTTCCGCTTCTCGGTGAAGGATGGGTGCTTTTCCCCTCATCACTGTTTTGGGCGGACATAAATCAATGCAGCGTTCTGACGATTCGCAGAATATGTGATAACATTTTTCCCCGAGCGCCTCTGAAGCGGCATAGCCGGTCAGTTCCTCGGCAGCAGGATTTGAATACTGTATGTTCATGTCGCAGTCAATGACATACACCGCTTCGCTCATACAGTTCAGGATTTCTTTGTGGGGCAGATCGAATTCCAAAGTGGACACCTCATTCTTGCGGACCGGCAGCGTACTTGCTGCACACACTTCCGATTAGGTGTGTGAATAAAATCAGCCAGGCTTTTCACATCTATTATAACCCTTAATGTGCGCAGTCGACAGATTTCTCCATAATAAAATCGTCCATGACAAAACCGCTTCCAATATCCTTTATAATGGATCCCAAGTTTTTGAAACCCATCTTTTCATAAGCCTTAATAGAATCCAAATTATTCTTATTCACCGTAAGGGCAATCTTGGTCAATGCTCTTTTTTTTGCAAACGCTTCGACGAAGTGAACGGCTTTTCTCCCACACCCTCTCCTGCGCTTGGACAACTTTATGTAAATCTTGCTTAGAAATAATTCTCGCTCTTTTTGCTGTACAGCGATATACCCGACGAATTCATTATCTTCCTTTACCAAAAAATAGATCACACCAGACTCGATCTGCCCCAAGATGGCCTGTTTGGACTGGAACCGGCTGAGCATATATTCCATCTGCTCTTTACCGATAATGGGGATGTAATGTTCTGTCCAGATCTCTCTGGCCAATGACTCAACAAGTGTCAATTGATTTTCAGTCGAGACAAGAAGAAACATGCTAATCGATTGGATTTCCCGGTAACGGGTCCCCTTTTCCCTTCCGCCAAGCTCTCTTCAATTGGTACCGCGGTCAGTTATCGCACTTGCCATGCGCTGACGTTCAGTTCTTTTGAGAGATACCTGCGATTTTCGCTCATCTGCGCGATGATCCATGCCCAGGATTCTCCTAGAAAAGGAAGTCGGAGATTAAATGTGGTTGAGCCATGGCTGGTAATACACTCGATTTTGTCCCGTTTGATAAATTCAAATTCCGTGACAAGACAGACTGCACAAGACAGCGAGTGTCGGGAAGCATATGGGAAACGTTTGCACCAAACACCCACCTGTTCATGGTCAAAACCCCGTTTTTTTCTAAGCTCGTAAGCGTGACGCATGACAAGAGCTAGGAGAGAATGTTTAAGAATACAACCAACCCCGTGTCTTCGTCAAGAGCATAAAAGCAAGCTGCTAGCCGCCTGCGGGTTTTTTAATACTGATCATAGTAGAGGAATGACTACTTTTTACGAAATAAATCTTCTTCTACCCTGCAAAGGTTACAACCAATACACTCCCTTCTGAAATCAATGTTTTCCCCAATTCCGACCTTATTCGCGGCCCGTACTTTCTTGACTGTATGCGCTCACTACTGTATTATTACTTACAGACTTTTTCTTCCCACAATACTACCGATGAAAAAGAAATTTCAGGATCTCGAAGTTATAACCGTAAAGGACCTTCATCTTGCGCTCCTCCGCAACGACCCCGAGGAATTGCAGCTCATGTCCATCACTATTGCGCTTTCGGACCTCGATTTCAACCTGATACAATCTGTCTGTATCCGGCTATGCTCCAGCGAGGACAGCAAGGTCCGCAGCAATGCGCTCGTTAGTTTTGGACATCTCGCCCGGCGATTCAGAACCCTGGATGAACGGTCCGTGAAACCGCTGCTGGAGTCTTCCCTTCGAGACCCCGACCAGTACGTTCGTCTCTATGCTCAGATGGCCGCCGATGAGATTCATCAATTCCTCCACTGGGAAATCAAAGGACACTTCTACGGGACTGACTTGGCTTCCTTAGAATAAAATCTCTTCCTTATCCACTCAGTCTTGACAGCCAATAACGTTGACGGTATAGTAAGAACGAAAATAGTTTCGTATTGGCGATATTTGAAGACTTGCAATTATATCAACAAACCGTTCTCGGCGTCATGCCCTTTTTCCGGAATCACACTTCAATTGCGTTTACAATAAAGGAGTCTCCCGGACGAGCGGAATGTCAATAAAAAAGCAGGACTTATGATCACACCATGGAAAGGCCCAGTCTGTGTATTCCTCGATTACACTTCAAACATATCTTGAACGCTATGCCCTCGCGGCCCTAGAAAAACGCGACAAATTGGACTTGCTGATCAGAGACCAGATGCACGAACTGGATAGCGCTGCGGGTATAATCCGGTTTAATGACCTTGAATTTCCCGTGCAGGTGTTAGGAACAGAATCGGATAATACACTCACCTGGCTCTGGGCGTGGGCGGATGAGCAGACTGAAATTCCGACGGGCCTGATGCAATCGGCCATCCAGTTAAGAAGCTGGGGGGCAAATGAAGGGCTTGCTGAGTTCACCCTGCCGTCGCTGGACCTATCCAGGGCCGACGGCAACATTATCGCCATGATTAGTGCCGAGGTTTGCAAAGCCAGCTGTTATTACCGGGACAGCTATGAAGGCGGAGCGGTCCTTCTCCTGCTCTTTGACAAGCTCATAGACAACCAGCCTCCATTTGATCTCGCAAGATTACTCCGATGTTCAATGGATCTTTTTTCGCAGTATGATCTTAACCATCGGATTGCGCTTCTCTCCTATTTCCGCTTGATAGGCCTGTCCCCGCTCGAAGAGAGAAACATGATGAGCTGCGAGCTAGCATCAGGGGAACGGCTAAGTATGGAATTCAATAACTCGGGACGGTTGGTCTTCATGAATGGAGCAGCGTTTGATGGGTGATATCATAGTGCCGTTTCGCTCAGATCCTTTCGCGTGGTTAATAATAAAGTAATCATTCAAGCTGATTTAGTGTCATATAGCCGAATAGCGTACCGAAAAGATACAATTCCGGACAAACCGGAGCGACGTTAAAAACATAGAACACGGCTTTTGGGGTTATTGTTTTCCGTGTTAACAGAAGGAGTCCTGTATGGGCTGGATTGATAAACTTGAAAGAAAACTCCGGCGGTTTGCCATTCCCAATGTGACGGTTTATCTGATTCTTGGACAGGTGTTGTTTTTTATTTTCGTCCTTTCCGGTAGATTCATCCTTGATCGCGTCGTGCTCATTCCCGACCGCGTTTTTGCTGGTGAATGGTGGAGGCTGATCACCTTCCTGTTTATCCCGCCGCTGACAAACCCGATATTCGCCTTCTTTGCATGGTACCTTTTTTATCTCATGGGCAGCGCTCTAGAAGGGCACTGGGGGGCATTCCGGTATAATCTCTTCCTGCTCATCGGCTATATCGTTACCGTTGCAGTTACATTCCTTTTTCCCTATTCCTCTGCCACAAATATTTTCATAGGCGGTTCGGTGTTCCTAGCTTTCGCGTACCTTTACCCGGATTTTCAGCTCTATATCTTTTTCATCATTCCCGTCAGGATCAAATGGCTGGCGCTGCTCACGTGGCTGGGATACGGCTATGAAATACTGGTCGGTTTCTGGAGCACTCGCCTGCTCGTGCTGGCATCCATAAGCAATTTCCTTCTGTTTTTCGGCAGAGATATCATCTGGAAAATGAAGACAGGCAATAGGAAAATGGTATTTCAGTCAAAGCAGTACACTACGTCAAAAGAACCCTTCCACAAATGCGCAGTTTGTGGCATCACCGACATATCGCACCCGCTGATGGAGTTCCGTTACTGCTCGGACTGTGGCGGACTGGGCTACTGCAAGGACCACATCTTCAACCATCCGCATGTAAAAAAGTAAGGTTCAATGTTGTTGGTATTTATTCTGCCTGCCCGGGGCGGTTTGGCTGCTGGGCCGTAATGCAATAATCTCATTTTTTGTCCAAAATGAATACTTACAGCATATTTTGCACAGTAAAAACACACAATCATAAATTATTATTACGTCGGAACCAGTTCCAATCGTGTGCATGTCCAAAGAACGAGCACTTCACCACACATGTCCCTGGTCTTTTGGCGTACGAAAAAACAGCGTGAGTGATTTAATGGGAGTTAAAAGATCCTTGATTTCCTGATCACTTCGTCTTAAGATAAATCAAATGAGTTTCCCTGATCCAGTTGAACTTCCCATTAACGGCATCCTTGACCTCCACACATTCCAGACTTCTGATGTAAAGGATCTATTGCCCTCTTATCTTAATGAATGCAGGCGCCGTGGAATTCATCAGGTACGCATTATTCATGGAAAAGGCAGTGGGACGCTACGGCATATAGTCAGATTAATTCTCGAAAAAATGCCTTATGTGATATCGTTTAGTACTGCGGAAGAGAATGCTGGAGGCTGGGGGGCTACGACTGTAATATTGCAGAGCATAACGGGAATAGACATGAAAAAGAAAGAGGCAAGGTGACCTTCCTTGCCTCTCGATGATTACGTAGTAGTTCTTTTCGGAATCTTCAGCCGCTGGCCAACCCTGAGTCTTTTCCCCGGCCGAAGTTTGTTAGCCTGCATAATTCTTTGTGCGCTCGTACGGTAGCGAAGCGCAATGCGCGTAAGTGTCTCTCCGCGCCGCACGCGATGCATTACATACTCCACCCTGGGCGGCGACCAAGTCGACATTCTTTCGATGTTCGCGAGCAGGAGATCTCCTTTTCCAGGAGGTAATCTCAGCGCGTAGACCGCATTCGGAGTGACGGCTTGGCGCAGTTCGGGATTCAATGCGACCAGGTCCTCCTGCTCGATGCTCAGTTTTTCTGCAATTGTCTTCAATAGAACAGGTTTGTCAATGGTTACTGTTTCACAAGTCTCAGGGCTGTCTATTTCGTCCAACTTAAAGCCATAGTGCGCGGGGTCTTTCAGAATCATCAGGACGGCGAGGAATCGCGGGAAATACCGCGCGGTTTCTTCCGGAAGGCGTTCGTAAAAGTCCCAGAAATTATCTAGATAATCTATTTTTTGATCCCTGATCACCCGGGCGACGTTACCCTCACCACAATTGTAGGCTGCGAGAACTGTGGCCCAGTCCCCGAACATAGAGTGCAATTCCTTGAAATAAGCTATCGCAGCGGCAGTCGACTTCGCTGGATCCAATCGTTCGTCGATCCATTCATTTCTTGTTAGTCCGTATTTATACCCTGTCGAGGGAATAAACTGCCACAGTCCAAGCGCCCTCGAGCGCGAAAGCGCCCGGACCTTGAATCCACTCTCAATAAGCGGCAGCCACGAAAGTTCCTCGGGAATTCCGGCCTCCTTCAGCGCCTTGACTATTTCGGGGCGGTACTTTCCCGATCGTTTATAGGATGCTATAAAAAAGTCGCGTTCTATGGTCTGGAACGACTGTATTTCTCTTGTCACATGATTATTGATGGTCATCGGAATCGCCGTCGAAGTTCCCTTGACTGATATCTGACGGGCCGCATACATCTCCACGATGCGTTTGGATATCACGAACCGCAAATCTTCTTTTTGTTGTGCAAACCTCGGGTTGTCGGCTGGGACCTTCAGGATAAGAGCGTAGGCCTGATCAAGGGAATCCAGAGCTTGATCCATATTGCTTTTTCCCCAATACTCCTGTGCCGTCTCAGTCAAATCAAGAGCGGAGTCAAGCAGCGATTGTTCCACGTCGCTATTGTCCTTGACAACAGTGGACGCATTATCGACCTGAGGCGACGAATCCTCTTCAGCAGGCGCCGTATCCGTATCCTCCGAATCAGGCTCGTCTTCGGCTATAATGGCGTGATCGGCTGGTGCTGAAACATTTATGGTTTGCTCAGGTGTGGTTTGCTTAGGAGGCGGCAATTGAGGTGAAACTACGCTGACTGGATCATTATGAGGAATCGAGGGATGAGTGCAACCGAAAAGAAGAAAGATGGGAAAGAGGGAAATGATGAACAAGTTTGCGAAAGGCGATAGTCTCATAATTAGCCCGATAATAAACTAACATTCATAAAATTGCAAATAAAAATTGACTTAAGGATTATTTTATCAAAAATCATCATACAGGATATCTGCTCCATTGTCAGGAACCACTCCTGGGAATCGGCATAGTCATCGATCCCGACAATAAGGTGTCCATAATTAAGAATCTTTGCTGACCCTACCCTTTCCAAGCAATAAAATCCATTTCAATAGCCACATCCTTTGGAAGCCGAGAAACTTCAACAGTAGAACGCGCCGGAGGTTCATTCGGGAAATATTCTCCATAGATCTCGTTCACCGCAGCAAAATCAGCGATGCTTTTCAGATAAATCGTGGCTTTTGCAACTTTTGACAGGCTGCATCCCGCTGACTGCAGAATGGCTTTCGCATTATCCATGACTAGCTTTGTCTGAGTTTTGATATCACCTTGGAGGACATCACCGGTCTTAGGATTTATCGGTATCTGACCGGATAGAAATACGAAGCCACCAGCTTCTACCGCTTGGGAATAAGGACCAATAGCCTGAGGTGCGCCTGCTGTATTAATGATTTTTCTGCCCACCATTACCTCCAGTAATGTTTTATTTTATTAATGTAACATATTGATATTAAAAAAATAATCATAATTAATGTAAACCTTAAGCATATACCCTCTAAGAAGTTATGTAGCCGACCTCTTGTTATGAAACATGCTTGATATCCTGACAAGTAATCTTATTTCAGAAAAGTAACCGTTAATTTTTGATCTGCGGCTTCCTATCAAGAAGAACCAATAATCCTTGCCCTACAAGCCCGTGGCTCTCTAAGAAGTACTACCCTGTTTTCACTCTTTTCACGTTCAGGACTCCTTTTATTGATTCTATGTTTTTAATTATCTTATTCAGATGCTCCACGTCTTTGATATCAATAGTAAAGTTAAGTGTAGCCTGGAGGGCCTCGCCGGTTATCACTTCAGCGTGTGTAATATTGGCCTCCGCAGCGCTGATCGACGAAGATACACTCGCCAACAGGCCCGGTTTGTCCTCAGTATGGACCGATATTTTTACGGCATGGGCGGCAGTCTGAAGATCGCCCCAAGTGACGTCTATCAGCCGATCCCGGTCAAAGGTCAGTTCTCCAACGTTCGGGCAGTCAGCCGTGTGAATCGATACGCCTCTTCCCCGGGTTATAAAGCCGATTACTTTATCACCTGGCACAGGATTGCAGCACTTGGACAGGTGGATTAACATGTTGTCCATGCCGCTGATCTTCATGCCTCCGCCCGACGGTTTTACGGTCTTCGGAGAAGCCTTTTTCGGCAAGGGTTCTATATGCGATTTGTCAGGCGCAATCTTGTTGGCTACCAGATGGGCGGAAATCTTGCCATATCCGATCGCGGCCAGCAAATCGTCGAGAGTGTTATGCGACATATCGTTCGCAATTTTCAGAATGTCTTCGGATTTGAAGACCTTGGAAGGACTAAGTTCATGTTTCCGGATGTCCTTTTCAAGGAGTTCCTTGCCGAGAAGGATGCTCCTTCTACGTTCTTCCGCCTTGAGCCATGCCTTGATCCTGGTCCTTGCTTTTGATGTTTTGACGAACTTGAGCCAGTCCCTGCTCGGCGTGTGGCCGGCCTGGGTGGTTATTTCTATCTTATCTCCGTTGTGCAGGATGTGCTTTAGCGGCACGATCCTGCCGTTTACCTTGGCGCCAATGCACTGATGCCCGATGTCAGTATGGACACTATAAGCGAAATCCACGGGTGTAGACCCCTGCGGGAGCTCCTTTACGTCGCCTCTTGGGGTGAATACGTAAACCACCTCAGGGAAAAGGTCTCCCTTTACTGTCTCCATGAACTCCTTGGCGTCAGGCAAGTCACGCTGCCATTCCAAAAGCTGCCTGAGCCAAGCGAACTGTTGCTCATCCCGCTGGCTGATGGCAGAACGCTCCTTGTACCGCCAGTGCGCGGCAATGCCTTCTTCCGCGAGCCGGTGCATCTCTTCTGTGCGTATCTGGAACTCCACACGCTCACCCTTTGGGCCAATGACCGTAGTATGGAGCGATTGATAGAGGTTTGATTTGGGAACGCCGATGAAATCCTTAAAGCGCCCCGGCACCGGGGTCCAGAGAGAGTGAATGAGGCCGAGGATGGCGTAACAGTTCACCTTGGTATCGGTGACGATGCGAATAGCGATAAGATCGTAAACATCCTCAAAGGCGATCCCCTGCTTCTGCATTTTCTGCCAGATACCGTAAAAGTGCTTCGGCCGGCCCTTGACCTCGCCTTTGTACCCATGCTCCGCAAGCTGCCGCTTCATGATCTCAATGAGCTCATTGATATACGACTCCCGTTCGATACGGCGCTGCATGACTTTTTCGGATAACTCAAGGTAGGCCTCGGGATTGAGGTACATGAAGGCAAGATCTTCCAGTTCTATCTTTATCTTGGATATGCCGAGCCGGTTGGCAAGGGGCGCGTAGATATCGAGCGTTTCTTGTGCGATGCGCTTTTGCTTGTCCGGGGACAGGGACTTGAGGGTCCTCATGTTGTGAAGGCGGTCCGCAAGTTTGATAAGAATGACTCTGATGTCTTTGGCCATGGCCACGATCATCTTTCGGAAATTATCGGCCTCTCGCTGCTCCCTGCTCTGGAGCTCCATGCGTGACAGTTTGGTCATCCCCTCCACGAGCATGGCAACCTCATCTCCAAACATGGCTTTGATCTCTTCCGATTTAGCGGTCGTGTCCTCGATGGTGTCATGCAACAGGCCCGCGGCCACAGTGGCCGCATCTAGCTTGAGGTTTGCCAGGATGGCGGCAACCTCGATGGGATGGATCAAATAGGATTCCCCTGACAGACGCGTCTGTCCTTGGTGCGCCCTGGCGGAAAAGATATAGGCCCTCCGCAACATATCGACATCCGCGTCGGGATTATAGCCCTGGATCCGTTCAACAATATCTTCGAGACGAACTGCAGGCATTGATGCCACCTCATGATGCAGTTATCAACGCCGGGATCCTTCCCGACCCCGGCATAGGGAAACAGATGATTAGAAGTTGATAACCTCCCGGCCTAAAGGCCGAGGATTCCCGAATCAGGGCCCTGTCGCTGCTGTGAGCCACTGCAAATTCTGTTCGCAGATGCGGCAGAGATATTTGTGCTACGTCCCCCGTTTATGGGCTGATATGGCTGGCCTGGACTTTCTCCAGGCAAACCAGTTGACTGCAGGCTGTACTAAAACAGCCACTGCATCAGAAGACATATATTTGCCCCCAGGAGATACCTTTTTGAGTATATTGATTGCACCGTTCACGTCGGCATTTATTACAGCCCCGCATTGTTTACAGATATAGAGCCCGCGATACACACGGCCAGTGGGGTGCGCTTGCTTCATAGCGACATCAAGGTCCGCATAACTGGGTATCCTGCCGGTGGTTTTCCAGGCTTCTTTGGCGTGCCACGCGGTGTGTTCCCAAGCTTCGTTGCAGAAAAACAAAGCAAACTCGTCACAAGGACGGTGCTTTCATCGATTACTAATGGCTCTTCCGACGGCAGTCATTGTTTGCAAATGGGACTCTCCCGTAGGCTCAACCATACATCGTTAACCATATCATACAGGTGGACATTTATCAACGCAACGCCAAAACGGAAAGCTACATATCTGGATGCTTGGCAACCAGCGCCTTATATGCCCGATCTGAAAAGATGGTTTTACGGCACGGATACTAAGAACACTATGCCAGACTGCGATAGCTCAGCATTGACATTATCGATCGGTCTTAATATCCCGGATATCCAGCTCCAACTTGTTAGAACCGTTCCAGACATTCAAGCGGGGAGTGAACACCGCGGCCAGCTGTGCGCCATTTTTGACCTGTCTCCCAAACAGCGACCCTTTATTGAAGGCAATTGCGTCCATGGTCTTTCCCTGACCCTGCCTAAGTGTGAGTTTTAAATGGCAATTGCCGACGACATGTGAGGACACAACCTGAAGCCCCCGTGCCCCGAACCGTGGCTCCGGGTTCCCTTGGCCAAAAGGCGCCATTTTTTCAATTTCCCGCATCAGATCCATAGTCAGATCGTCGAACGTCACGGAGCCATCGATGGATAGCGTCCTGACAAATCCCTGGGGTCCCAGCTTTTCAAGCACGAGTGTACTTAAACGCTCTCGGAAAGATCCAATATTCTTTTCCGAAAGGGAAAATCCTGCCGCATATTTATGCCCTCCGAACCCCAGCAGCAGTTCTGAACAGGCCCTAAGGCCCTCATAGAGATCGTAACCGGGGATGCTTCTCGCCGATCCCTTGCCCACACCGTTCTTTACGCAGATCAGCGCCGTAGGACGGTAAAACTCCTCAACTATCTTCGATGCCACGATACCGACTACGCCGGGATGCCACTCCTCGGACGACAGCACCAGTGCTCCCGCTTCCGATGGGGCTGTCTTAAGGCACAGGTGACGGGCCTCATCGAGGATTCGTTCTTCAACTGACTGGCGCTCTCGATTCACCAAATCGAGAGCGTGAGCAATTTCGAAGGCTTCTTTTGGAGAATCTGTTGTTAGAAGTTTGAACGCCATGTCCGCCCGCTCAAGTCTCCCGCTTGCGTTTAGTCTTGGGGCAATCGTGAACCCCACGGTCCCTACTCCTACCTTTTTCCCATTCAGTCCAGCAAGCTGTTTCAGGGCTGCAATTCCGGTACGAGGCGCCGTAGTTGAGGACATTGCTTCAAGTCCGTATCTGACCATAATACGGTTCTCGCCCGTGATCTTGCCCACATCGGCAACCGTGCCGAGTGCCACCAGGTCAAGATAGGATTTCAAGTGCTCATCGTCGGCCGGTGCATTCAACAGGGCCTGAACGAGCTTAAAAGCAATGCCGACACCAGTCAGTCCGGCAACCTGCCGGCGCATGTCGGCCGGCACATCAGGCAATAGACGCAGCGGGTGTAGAATCGCGTAGGCACCGGGAAGGCTATGACCGCTTGCGTCGCGCGAAATGTTTGAACCGTTTGGACCCTTTGCATCGACGAACTCGTGGTGGTCGGTAATGATTAAATCAAGGCCGAGGGAGCGTGCTGTCGCGGCCTCGCGATACGCAGTAATACCGCAGTCGACGGAAATAACGAGTCCTGCCCCGTCGGCTCTTATCGTTTCAAGGGCCCCGGTGTTCAAGCCGTAACCTTCCGCCATACGATCCGGGATGTAGCTGCCGACAATAGCTCCCAGCCTTTTCAGGGCAAGGTATAGTAGGGCTGTGCCACTCACCCCATCGACGTCATAATCTCCGTAAATGACGATCTTTTCACCGGCTGCTATTGCTGTCCTGATACGGGCGACCGAACGTTCCATATGGAAAAATATGGCCGGATCGGACAGAGTCGATAGCTTGCAGGATAGAAAGAACTGTACATCTGTTTCAGCAGTTATCCCACGATTCACCAGGAGTCGCGCTATGAGCGGATGGAGGCCCGCATGCTCCGCAAGCGCGGCAACGGTGCCTTCATCGGATTCAGTGAGTACCCATTTCATACTTATAGCCCGTCCTTCCGCCTCCTTGTTTTCTTTGTCTTTCTTTGCCGTACGCGGGAAAATCCTTTTACAATCCGCGTATGGCCTTTCCAAGACCTTCCCCCAGTTGCGACAGTTTACTCCTTCCAAAAATCATCAGTGCGAGTACAAGGATACTGACTAGATCGGGCAGTCCCAATCCGCACTTGCTGCTTCCTCATATTCTTGTCGTGTGTTCAGATTTTTAAACGATTTCCTCTCAGGGTCAAAACGGTCGATCTCATCTTTCAATACATACCGAACTCGCAGATCAACGAGCGCGTTCCGTATTCTTTGATCGTCTTGCTTGATCCGCTCTTCAATGACCGTGACTATCCCCTTCCGGTACACTGCGTGCAGTGGTTCCAGAAAGTCACCGATTGCAGGAACTACCGCATCATACCCCTCGGCCAGTGCGGTCATATACGCGATAAGCTGGGTGTTCAAGAAAGGCATGTCGCAGGCGATGACAAAGTTATATTCGTCATGCGAGGACCGGAGGCCTGAATAGATTCCGGTCAGAGGCCCACGCTTATTGAAGGCATCCCTTACGGCGGAAACACCATAAGCGGCATATCGCTCGGGCGAGTTCGTAACGACTATAATGTCCCGGAAAAGACCCTTTAAAGGACGCAGAATATGTTCGATTAGCGGGCTTCCCGCGATGGTAAGGAACGCCTTATCACTGCCCATGCGCCGGTTCTCGCCTCCTGCCAGAACTATCCCCGTCATATTTAAAATTACCGTATTTACCAGATGGTGTCAACAAAGATATTGAAATGTTTCTTCACAACAGGCTGAGAAACTGCTGAAATACCTTTTGTTTCTTCCGCATCGTCACTGAGAACTGTAGTGTTATATCATCAAGTCGGGAACAATGCCAAAAAGGAAAATAGCTGAGCACAAATTTAACAGCGGGGACTTAACTGCGGTCGGAAGGATTGAGGTCATCCATCATATTCCCGCACCTGCAAATAGAACGAGAACCAGCAGCAATATCTGAAAATTACCGGAATTCACAACTGACAGCTCAAGGTATAGATATCGGTAAACTGGAACATCCGGCCTCTCAGCCGGCCAGAACGCACTCGACTTCACGCTCTTCCACACCCTCAGTAGTAACATTTGCTTGCCTCCTTTTGGCTAATAGCGAAGAGCGTGGTCATGTATTTTACGTTGCGTTCTATCCAAGATTCTCAACATGATTATTACTCGACACATCGTAATCCGGTTTTATTCAGATGTAGTATTGTATATGCGTCGTTAATTATATGTCGGAACTCATAGCGTTGCCCTGATCTCTGTGCCACATAGATCGGACATGCTGAACAAAATAAAATCTTTAATTTCCCTGCCTTCTGTGGTAAATTGTTTCTATCAACATTGACTTGAATTAATCAAAATGGTCGGGAGTACTTCTTTTTGCATATGCCAAAAAACGCGAATTCTCGCTTAAACCTCATGGCGCTCATCTTAGCCGATTTTTCCACAGTTGCTATCATAGCAATTGCGCTGAGCCTCTTTCTCAATACATCCGCTATTGCCGGTGATAAAGCATATATCAAGCCATCAGCCCGGGATAAATGTTCGGTCTGCGGCATGTTTGTCGCCGGATTCCCCGACTGGACTGCCGAGATTATCTATCGTGACGGAACTTACCGGGTTTTCGACGGCCCCAAAGACATGTTCAAATATCTTACGAATTTCAAGAAGTATGAGCACTCCCAGCAGCAAGAGGATATTGTGAGCATCTATGTTACCGATTATTACAGCGTCCATCCCCTCGACGCAAACAAGGCTTTCTTCGTCACTGGCAGCAACATATACGGCCCGATGGGAAATGAATTTGTCTCCTTTGAGGCAGTAACGGACGCTAAGGAATTTATGAAGGACCATGCAGGAAAAAGGGTCCTCCGCTTCCACGACGTCACACGGAAGATTCTTAAGGAATTCGAGTAACCGGATGAGAAAATCTTCTCTTTTTTTCTTTTATCTTGCCATCAGCAGCCTCTGCCTGGTAGTGGCTTTTGCCCATGCGCAGTATCAGCAGTATCGACGGTCGCCGGAACTCCAGGAAAATGCCAGACTCGTACGCACTCTCGAACTGACCGACCTCTGCCTTTTCACCGAGGCACGTTATACACGCAACCCTTCACAGGCCGATTTTTACGCGCCTTTCCAGGATCATCCTTGTTCTCTGGAGCATTTCCCGTCAGGCTCGCTGATTATGCCGAATCGGGGAAACGCCAAAAATCATGCATTCATGGATTGAAAAACAACGCAACATCATTGATTTTACCCTCTCTTCGCTGTCCCGAAGGAAAGGGAAAAATATTGCCCTTCTGCTTGTTTATACCCTTCTCGTCTTTCTCCTCGCATCTGTCATGTTCTTTACACATGCGCTTAAGCGGGAGGCCGCACTCACCCTTCAGGACGCGCCGGAAATTATAGTCCAACGGACGTCCGAAGGGAGATATGAGCCGATTCCGCGAAAATACATCGAGGTTTTGAACAAAATCAAGGGTGTCACTTCTGTTCGCGGGAGGCTGTGGGGCTACTATTACGATTCTGCGATCGGCGCGAATTATACCATTATGGTCCCTGAGAATTTTCCGTATAAATCCGGCGACATCACGATCGGCAGCGGAGTCTCACGGGTGCGACTGGCTGCGAAGAATGACATGATCCCGCTGCGCGCCTACGATGGGATATCGATCCCCTTTCATATCCGCGATGTCTTTTCATCGGAGTCAGAACTCGTCTCATCGGACCTCCTGCTTATTTCGGAATCCGATTACCGGAAGCTTTTCGGAACGAGTAAAGACCTGGTCACCGATATCACCCTCAAGGTTAGGAACACAACAGAGATTCCCACTGTAGCACAAAAAATAGTCAACCTCCTTCCCAATGCCCGCCCGATCACGAAGCGGGAGATCCTGAGGACCTACGAATCCATATTTGACTGGAGAAGCGGAATTATCGTAGCCATACTCACCGGATCCGTACTCGCATTCATCATCGTGTCTTGGGACAAGGCGTCGGGTCTAAGCGCTGAAGAAAAAAAAGAAATAGGCATTTTAAAGGCCGTGGGCTGGGAAACCTCGGACATTCTACTCATGAAATTCTGGGAAGGTGCGGTAATCTCGCTCTCATCGTTTCTTGCCGGTGTTCTCCTTGCCTATGTTCATGTTTTTTTCACATCCGCGACCCTTTTTGAGCCCGTGCTCAAAGGCTGGTCAGTGCTTTATCCCGAGTTCAGACTCGTGCCTTTCATAGATCCATACCAGGTCGCAACGCTATTTTTCCTGACAGTGGTGCCTTACACCGTTGCGACCATTGTCCCTTCCTGGCATGCCGCCACCATTGACCCTGATTCGGTTATGAGGTCATGATGATGATCGAACTGAAAAATATCCGCAAGGTTTTCAATCAGGGGAAATCCTACGAGCTGGTTGCTGTGGACGAGGTGACTATCTCTCTGGAATCAAAAAAGATTACCGTGTTCAAGGGGCCGAGCGGTTCCGGAAAAACCACACTCTTGTCCCTAGCTGGATGCATGGCCCGGCCCACTTCAGGCAGGATATTCCTCGGTGACCGGGAGCTCTCAAGCCTTCCCGAACGCTTTCTGACCGAGATCCGCCGTACCCATTTCGGTTTTATCTTCCAGCAGTTTAATCTCGTAAAAGGAATTTCAGCCCTGGAAAATGTTATGTTGCCAGCATACCCGCGCGGCGGACCCCATGGAGCGCTGAAAAAACATGCTCAGGAACTCCTTGAGCTTTTCGGCATCGAGGGGCGCGCATCGTCAAAGGCAGAATGGCTTTCCGGCGGCGAGGCCCAGCGAACAGCAATCGCACGTGCGCTGATTAACGATCCCGGAGTCATTATAGCCGACGAGCCGACGGCGCACCTCGATACTAAACTGTCTCGTGAATTCATGGATATCGTAGGCCGCCTGAAAGAGCAACAAAAGACTGTCATTATCGCTAGCCATGATCCTCTCGTTTACGAAGCCGCCATGATCGATCGGGTCATTACCATGCGAGACGGCAGGATCGAAGGAGTGAAAACATGATCCTGCATCCCGCAATAATCGCTCTGCTGGTCTCTTCCGGCATGATAAGTCTTCTTACGTTGTACGCGGACTATTACGGCATCCTGATCATCAGGAAATGGGATATTCGGAGCGGCAGCGGCAATCAGCTTGAGCTTGAGCGAAGAACCTACCTCATTTCCACCATCCTCGCCTATGTATTCGGATTTCAGCTCTTTTCCCTATTTTTATATGTTTACACCGCGGACAGCCTGTGTTCCCTATTTACTGGGGCCATGTGCGCCGTGGGCACACTCGAGGTCAACAGCTACGGCTATCCCGTTCTCCTGCTCAAGCTTGCGAACTTCATCCTGGCCGGATTCTGGCTTATCATAAACTATGCGGACAACCGAGGCTACGACTATCCGCTCATCAGGATCAAATATACTTTTCTTGCCCTACTCACTCCGCTCATCGTCGCCGAAACAGTGCTACAGACCCTTTATTTTCTCGGTCTTCATGCCGATATCATTACTTCCTGCTGTGGCAGCCTCTTCAGCGGCAGTGGATCAGGCGTTGTTTCGAGTCTGAGCTCGTTTCCGCCTTCACCAATGAAAATCATTTTTTTCGTCACCATGACAATAGCCCTCGGGACAAGCGTTCTCTTTTATCGTACAGGCAAGGGAGCCTATTTTCATGGGCTTGTTTCAGCTGTCCTTCTCCCTGTCGCCCTGGAATCGTTGATCACTTTCATCGGGCCTTATATCTATGAACTTCCCATGCACCATTGTCCATTCTGCGTGCTTCGGGAAGAGTATGGATATATCGGTTATCCCCTGTACATTACCTTGCTTAGCGGCGCGGTCTCTGGTATGGGCGTGGGTATTCTCATGCCTTTCATAAAAAAACCAAGTCTCGTTGACGTTATTCCGGCACTTCAAAAAAAGCTTGCCCTCTTATCTTTTGTCTGCTATGCCCTTTTTGCGATTATCGTCCTCTACCGGATATACGCTTCAAACCTGGTGCTCTGAAAGCCTGATCATGATCATTGCCATCCTGGCTATGCCTAAACATTCCCAATTCATTTTTGCAGAATTTTCGCATTACCAGGTCAATTTGTCTTGACAGGGAGATATCCAGAATTTTATTATATTTGCATGAGTTTTCCCGAATTACTGCAACCCCTTGCAAGGGAAAAAACCTCTTCGAGCTTGATAGGTGGCCTTGCATTCCTACTGTTCGTAAGTTTAATTTTATGCATCCTGTCCGCATGTTCGAGACAGACATCCTATCCCGCGCCGTCGCGTATCGGACCAGATATCGTTATCGACACAGCAGGCCTAGAACTTGAAGTTCCTAAATTCTATACATACCAGTTCCATGACAAGCAGATCAATTTTTTTGTGATCAAAACGGAGGACAGAATCCTTTCCTTTCTAGATGCCTGCGCGAGTTGTTATCCCCACAAGCAAGGATACCGCTTTGAAGACAGCGCGATTATCTGCCGTCATTGCAACGTCAGGCTTCCCGTCAACAATCTCGAAAAGGGCATCGGGAACTGTTATCCGATCAAGATTGAAGGCAGAATGGGAAAGGGCAAGTATCTGATTGCGGCGGAGACTCTGGAAAAGGCGGCGGACAAGTTTTAAATATAGTATGTATTTTTTATATCAAAATATTCTTTAACAGCCATGTTCCGTTCCTAAAAATGATTATTGATAAAATTTATAAAACAAATTTCATCGAATAATATACTGCAATTTTGAGCCCATCAGAATTCGCTCTATTTGTTAATTATTTATTCTTATGCGTATTCGATGATTGACACTATTCTCACTAAAAAGGATAGAAAATGTCCCTTCAACTCCCGTCCGTGCCGGCCCTTTCCATCGACACAGGGCAGGTAACCGGAGTAATAGCGATATTGTAATCTTGAGCAATAATGACAAGGGATGTATTTTGCATTTTCACTCGTAACGAAGGGCCTGGATCGGGTCCAGAAGCGAGGCTTTGCGTGCGGGATAAACACCGAAGAAAACGCCGACTGCGACTGAGAAGGTAAAAGCCATAATAATAGACCATGCCGATACACTCGTGGGAAGAACATCAACGAACACAGGAATGATCAGCGCGAGACCGACACCAATGAAGATGCCGATAATGCCACCTGCACCGGAAAGCGTCATAGCTTCGATCATAAATTGCGCCATGATATCACGGTTTCGTGCACCGAGGGCCTTACGGACGCCGATTTCGCGCGTTCGCTCGCGCACCGAAACCAGCATGATATTCATGATCCCGATGCCGCCGACGAGCAACGAGATGCCGGCAATCCCGCCGAGTACTGCTGTCAGAATGCCGAGAATGTTATTCATCGTGGAAAGCATGGCACCCTGAGTCTCTATCGTAAAGTCTTCCTTGTATGCGTGCCGCCTCATGAGAATATCCTTGATCTGTGCTCTGGCGTTGTCTATATCCTCAGACCTCGACGTCGATCCTAGTATTTCAAAAAGACCGTCCGTGTCAAATAGTTCCTGACCACTCGTCACGGGAATGAACACGACGTCATCGATGTCCCAGCCCAGGCTTGTTCCCTTCTTCCGCATCACACCCACGACGCGATATCGCGCGTCGGAGAGCATAACAACCTTGCCGAGCGGGTTCTGATCGCCAAACAGTTCTTCTTTCACTTTGGTCCCAAGTACCACGATCTTTCTCTGCGAATCGACATCTTCCTGTGAAACATAACTTCCTGTATCGATAAACAGGTTTCTGACACGCTCAAACTCGGGGGTTGTTCCAATGATCGTTGTATCCCTTCCCAGATTCTGGAATATAATCCTTCCTGTTCCAAAAACGATGGGGACGGCATCGGTCAGAAGCCATGCCCTGCGCTTAAGAGCCTGAGCATCGTCGTAGGACAGTTTTCGGACCGTTCCGGCTGAAGGCAGATGGAAACCGCCACTTGTTGTTGTCTTTCCCGGAGTGATGATGAGCAGGTTGGTACCGAGACCGAAAAGTTCCCGGGTAATGTACACCCTCGCGCCTTCCCCGATGGACACCAGAAGGATTACCGACATGACGCCGATGATCACACCGAGCATGGTCAACCCTGAGCGAACCTTGTTCGACATAATAGCATCGAGTGAAATCTGGCATGTTTCAAATAAATTCATGAAGATACCCGGTCTTTTATGATCATTCCGTCCTTCAGGTGAATCCTCCTCTTACATCGGGCAGCCACATTCTGATCATGAGTGACAATGATGATCGTGACACCCTGGATGTTAAGTCCTGACAGAATGTCCAAGATTTCTTCACCTGAACGGCTGTCTAGGTTACCCGTTGGCTCATCGGCAAGCAGCAGTGGAGGGTTGTTGATAAGCGCGCGGGCAATCGCGACGCGCTGCTGCTGCCCCCCTGAAAGCTCCGTAGGCTTATGATGCATGCGCTCGCTGAGCCCGACTTTTTCCAGGAGCGGCATCGCTCGTACTCGACGTTCACGCGCGGGGATGCCGCTGTAAATAAGCGGCATTTCTACATTTTTAAGTGCGGAAAAACTCGGTAGAAGGTTGAAGGTTTGAAACACAAAACCGATTTTAACATTCCTGACACAAGCAAGTTCATCATTACTCAACGTGCTGATCTCTTTTGTCTCAAACCGGTAGACGCCGCTCGTGGGTCTGTCAAGACAGCCGACGATATTCATGAGTGTCGATTTTCCGGAGCCGGACGGCCCCATGATGGCGATAAACTCTCCCCGCTTTATACTAAGGGAAACCCCGGAGAGAACAGTAATATCCACTTCGCCCATGCGGTAAATTTTGGTAATATTGGAAAGCTGAATCATAAATATAATAAAAGCTTAGGGTTCGCAGTAACAAACATAACCTGTTCAGAATGATCTATGCACGCTAAACTGTAAACTGTGGGCTACTGGATGCCCACTTTCACTCCATCCTTTAACTCGGCCACCTCCGGTGTTGTGACAACGTAATCCCCTGCTTTGAGGCCGCCAATTATCTGTGTAAAGCTCCAGTTAGTCTCTCCGATTTCAATCGGTTGCAGCCTCACGACAGCACGGTTTCCGGGTTTCAAAATATTTGCTTCAACTTTATAAATCTGCTTTTTCCCGTCACGCTCTATGACCGCCTGGGAAGGGACAGACAGCACATCCTCCAGGGTTGCAACCAGGATTTCAATGTCCGCTGACATCCCGGGCTTGATTTTGGGCTGTTTCTTATCGAAATATATCCACACGTCCGCAGTGCGAGTTTCAAGCTTTCCGCCACTCACGATCGGGGAGATTCGTTGAACGGTCCCCCTGAACTTTTCTCCGGGAAATGCATCAACCGTGATCAAGACAGACTGTCCGAGATGCAACCTACCCACATCAACTTCATCGATTGTTGCAAGGACATAAATACGATTTGGATCGACTATCGTTACGATCTGTTTTCCCGGTACCAGTAGTTCACCAACCTCAGTGAATTTTTTGGATACAACACCTTCGAAAGGTGAGCTGATAACTGAATAGTCCTTCTTAACCTTGACGTCTTCTATTGCGGCATTGTACTGGGACTTTGCCACCTCGTAGGTCCTGCGAACTACGTCCAGATCCTGCTGGGAAATCATGCCTTTGTCGAACAGGTTCTGCATGCGCGTCAGATTTTTTTCCGCCTCGTTGTAGGTCGCCTTGCTCTGTTCGAGCACGCTCTGGCTTTGAACCTCTTCTTCAGTCAGGTCGAGCTGTGCAACCAGCGCGCCAGCCTTTACAATATCGCCTTCCCGAATCGGGAGCTTCAGCACCCTGCCTGTTCGCTGTGCCGAGAGTGTTACTTCTGTCTCGGACTTGACGGTTGAGGTCGTGGTAGCGTTCACCACTACTCGGAGTTCACCCGGCTCAAGCACGGCGATCTTGACCAAGACGGGTTTCTTCCCATTCAGGATTACAACCAACGCGATAACCAAGACGACTGCAATACCCCACAGCAATTTATTCTTTACCATTTTGGCAAGCATTTTACGTTTCCTTGTCGTCATTATTGGCACTGTCTTCAAGCCGAGCCTTTATGTTTTTCATGAAGGCCCGACAGACTTCTCCAAGCTTTTCGGATACGACCATGTCCTGAAGAAAAGTGAAATGACCGGTTACATGTCCTTCAATATGGTAAGTTATTTCCGTTTCTTCGTTGGAGGTTTTGCGGAAAGTAACGATGCCAGACGTTAGAAGGTGCTCTCCGGTCGCATTCCAGGATAGCCGTTCGTTCTCGATCATTTCCGTAGTATGGGCATTCATTTCGATAAGACGGCTAAATGGCCCCAGCGACATCTTAATTGTCCAAACTGAATCGAAATCGTTCAAAATTTTTACGCCTTTGCATCCCGGGAAGAGGCACCCGACTTCACGACGGTCTATCATAAAAGACCAGACACTTTTGATTGGTAGGCTGATGACGAAAGTAATTTCTTTTTTCGGCATATATTTCCCCTCGCTGGAGATTGGTTTTAAATTGGTCCCTACTACTCCAGCCCTTTCCCCATAGCCTTGGCGAGTCGCGCTTCCGAAATCTGGTAATCATAGAGGGCCTGCACATAGTCAATTTCAGCCTTTGCCGCGGCAACTCGAGCATCCGTTACTTCCAACGAAGGCCCAATGCCGGCATCGTACCTGCCCTCGGCCAGTTCGAGGCTCTCCCGGGCATTCTTAAGTGAAATGTCCATGACGCCAATGCGCGTCGCCGCGCTTTCGAAATCAGCGAAAGCCTGGTTAACGTCAAATAGGATCGACTGCCTGAGCGTGTCTCTCTGAGCTTCTAGTGCACGCTGGTTTGCCATAGCTTCGCTAACTTTGGCGTTCGTCAGCCCCCCCTCGAAGAGAGACATCGTCAGCGTTATCCCTGCGTTCCAGCTGTTCTGGATCTCACCCTTGAAAGGCCCCATTTCCGCAATCCCGCTGGCCCAATTGTACGCCCCGCCAACTGACAGCGTCGGCAGATAATTCGTTTTCTCTGCCCTGACTCGGGCCCGGGCAGCTTGAATATCGTCATCCACCTTCAGCATTTCAGGCCGGTTTTTCAGGGCCTCTGAACTAGCCTGCTCCAGCGAAGGCGCAGCTGCGGGCTGAGAAAGAATGTCTTCTATCTCAATGGTACGTTCCGGATCAACACCCATAGCGTTGTAGAGCTTAATAGTTTTCAGACGCACACTATTCTGAGCATTGATTAGATCGAGCCGTGAGCTGTTAACATCCACTTCCGCCCGGGTTACATCAAAGCGAGGTTTGGAGCCGTCCCGAAAAAAGGCCTCGGCCTGCCTCTGGTGCCCCTCAGCCTGTGCAAGCGTCTGCTCCACGACGCCGACCAGTTTCTCAGCTTGAAGAAGTGCGAAGTAGGATTGCCTTACATCCAGAATTACGTCCTGGACAACACGGTTCAGATCCATCTCTTCCGCTTGGGTACCAAAAATTGCCGCGTCACGCGTATTGCCCGTTTTTCCAAAATCATACACGATTTGATTCAACGACAATGTCGTCGTGTAACCCTTGGTAATCGCTTCGCCGAATGCTCCTCCCAACTGCCGGTCTTCCGAGTAGCCCGTGCTTGCCTGTACCTGTGGCAGATAGGACGCCGTTACCTGGTTTATGCGGTCATTTCCTGCATTTAAGCCTTCCTGTGCCGATCGTATGGACGGATTGTTTTCGAGCGCTTTTTGAATACATTCGTGGAGGGTAAGTTTGGTTCCAGCAAACGCTAAAATAGGCAGAAACGCTAAAAGGGCCAGTATGAGAATCCGTTTCCCCATAATTATCTTTGTTCTCTTGCCGTGTACTGATATGGCCCGGCAGGGTAAATACGCACAAGCCCTGTCATCGAGTATACCTGAGCATAAGTTCCATGGCCGCCCCCGCAAGAACCGGGATCGCAAGATTATCATTCACCGAAAAAGGCAGGAGCTCAACTCCGGCAGCGATGAATGTACCAAAAATCATCACCCAGATGTTTAAGTGCAGTCCGAGAAGAATCAGCAGAAAGCCCGCCAGGATAGCGGCAACGATAAATGCCGTGGTTCCCTCCAAGCTCTTATTACCTATCTTTGTCCTGCCATACCGTTCTCCGACCGTCGTTGCCGCCACATCACCAAAGGCAAGAAAACAGATGGCTGCTGAAGCAACCTCGGGAGAAAAAGCATACAATGAAAGGCCAACGCCTAGAATATAGGGGATTATGCCAGTCAGCTTCTTTCCCTCATTTTCACGGACAAAACTTCCGAAATGACTGTATAGAAACCTGTTCCAAGCAGGTATTTTTAGCCGTGCGATCTCAACCAGAAGAACGATGATGACAGATGCTCCATAAAAAGTGAGGGCCCTATTCCTGCCAAATATGAAATAGAGAGAAAGGAGGCCGAGCCCCCCAAATAGATGAAACAGCTTACGTCCCCTATGTTTCATGCGTTTGATTTGCATCCTATTCTGGTTTGAAATCCTATGCGAAAATATCGAGAAGGAGAAATGACTCGGCTTTCCCCGGCACCGAAGGCCAAACATACGTCAATGATTGTGACGATTTGTGCTGGGTAGACTGCATACCGCGGCCGTATCACATCTTTCGCATTCGAGCTGGATGGTACTGTGAAGAATGTTGAACTCCCTGGCCAAGAGATCCTTGATTTCATCACTAATATTCCTGCTACCGCTGACCAACTGGTCATCGACCAGAACATGTGCACTCATGGCATAGACTCCAGAGGTGATAGTCCAGATATGGATATGATAGGCTTCGCGCACACCTGCGATCTTGGCCATTTCAGTAGCAACTGTCTCAACATTAATATGGGACGGCACGGCTTCAAGCAAGATGTTCACCGATTCTGTAACGAGGCTCCACGAGCCATAGATGATCACCAGCGAGATCAGCATGCTGAGGACGGGGTCTATCAGATACCATCCCGTATAGATAATGATACCGCCGCCAATCACCACCCCCACCGATGAAAGAGCGTCCCCCAGAATATGAAGATAGGCTCCCCGTATGTTGAGACTGCTATGGCTGTGCTTAAAGAGAAATAAAGCGCCGATGATGTTTGCGATGAGGCCGATTAGAGCCACAATTAGCATCAGTCCGCCTTGAACCGGTTGGGGGTGGACTAGGCGCTGATATGCTTCATATACAATATAGATTGAAATAATTACGAGGATTATCCCATTCAGTAGCGCTGCCAGAATTTCAAGCCGATAGAACCCGAAGGTCTTCCGCTCCGTTGCCGGCATGGTGGAAAATTTCATAGCGAATAACGACAACAAGAGCGCCAGATTGTCGGTTAGCATATGCCCAGCATCGGAGAGTAGCGCTAGGCTGTTCGATAGTACCCCGCCCACAGCTTCAACTAGCATCATAAGGACCGTGATGGACAGTGCAATTAAGAGATCTCGCGTACCTCCTCCCGATGCTGACCGCACATCATGATCATGGCCACGGCTGTGTTCTACATCATGTTTATGGTCATGTTCGTGGTATTCGCCATTTGTGTGTATTATAGACATGAAAACCCTACTCCCCGAGTAATCTGGCTTTATGAGAAGAACCGAAGTCCCTTGACCGGTTCTATAGCCCCAATTTCCGCAGCGTAGTCATAAAAGGTCAAAAGACCACTTCGCTCCTCTTCATTAAAATTATAGCTGAATAATTCCCAGTATGCGAGGAGCACTTCAGAGGGGAGGTTGAACCGGTTTGTGGATTCTTTGGCAAGCTCCTTGAGATGCGATATCCCATACGCTTTTGACTCCATGAGGACATCATACAACCGACCGAGCTCTTTGTGAACATTTTTTCTGACCTTTACCTGCCAGAGTGCAAAAACAAAAGGTAAGCCAGTATATTCATGCCAGAGCCAGCCTAAATCGTATTGGTGGGCGTAGGTCGTGGACATCGACCGCTGAATCGCCAGATCACCAATTGTCAGCATTGCATCAGCCCGTCCAGAGGGGTCATCGACTCCCTGCTCGTAAAGAATGTACCGGGGGCTCACACCGTAGCGCAATTCAAGAAGGATGCGTAGTAGCACGACCGACGTGGCGGAGGCTGTTGTCATCGCTACAATCTTGTCATTTAGCTCCTCGATCGGGACGGTGCTTTCAAGCAAAATACTTCTGACTTTAGTTTTCGAGGTTATGGACAGGTCGGGCAGAAGAAGGTAGTGCCCCGGATTTACCGCATATTCGATTGACGAAGAGGGTGATACATCTATAGAACCCTCATCCAGCATGCGATTCAATTGGGTCGGAATGCCCTCGACAAGTTTGAAGGAGAACGGGACCTTCTGCAGCACGATTCCCGCATGGGGAGGGAAACAGTTGGAATAAATGATATGACCGAGTTTGAGCATAAAGAATTTTCGGATGGAACCGCGTTTTTTCGCAGTTATGCATCTCCCTTTCTTTGTCTCACAAAATCTTCCAGATCATCCACAGGCGTGTAGGCCAACGGGATAACAATGATAGTGAGCAGCGTTGAGTCAATAATACCACCATGGCAAGGCTCATCGTCGCTCTAGATTTTAAATATTTCGAAGACCGCACAGCGGGATATTTTCAAGAAATATCCAACTGCTACATTTTTCATCCGTATCATTTTATTTCGGTGCTTATATTTCCCGATTTCTTTCGGCGCGCCACTGGTTAGACTTTCTTAACATAAATCTCTTTTGTAATATCCTTGTCCACTGCAATCATTGTCTCGCCGAGCTGGATCACATAGGACGGTCTTTTCTGGTGAAGCTTTACCACGCTTCCTGGCACCACACCCATGGCGGACAACCGATCAAGGCGTGAATGGGATCCCGGAGTAATAAACACAATCTTGGCCTGTTCTCCCGGCGCCAAATCCGCAAGCGGCGCCACGAGCGGTTTCATCTCCTGATGGAACATAGCGCAGCATTCTCCTCTCGGTATTGGCTTTCCATCAGGAGAATTTGGCGGATGTCCCAGAAGGGTGCAGACGCTGTCTGTTACCTCCGGTGAGAGGATATGTTCGAACTTGCAGGCTTCAGCTTCAGCGCCATCCAGGGCGAATAGGTCATAGAACAATCGAAGCGAGAGACGATGACGGCGGACAAGCTCACGCGCTCTTTTCTCTCCTTTGGGAAGCAGCTCCACGGCCTGTCCTTTACTGTCGATCCACCCGTTTTTGGCCAGGTCTTTCAGAATTGTCTCACATTCCAGAAGGCTGCAGCTTTGGATAATCTGGTCCAGAGCCAGCTTTCCTTCCTCCCGCAGAGTCCATATGATTTCAAAGAGTTCATCTTCTTTCTCAATCTCGGGCAGCACACACAGCGCAGGGTGTCCCGCCTGGCCTTCTATACCCTGCATTCTTTTTTTGATCTCAGCCATGGTTCACCTCTTTCTTTCACATAGCATATCGGATCACTGTATAGTACGCGTTTCAGCCTATGGCTTATTGCCGTTGGATCACCACTGCTCTAGGGCGGGTTTAGCTACAAAGCGACTTTAAACGTTCTCAGAATCCAGTTCATTGCACCTCCAACGGCAAAAGCAAAGGGGAAGATAAACGCCACCATGTAAAGCGCTACTTTAATGCCTTGCTCTTTTACCATCACGAAAAAGTTAGCAATACAAGGCACGAAGAGCGTGACGACTATAAGGCTAACAACTGTCTGTATGGGATCGAGCATGCCGCGCTTGGCCAACACAAACAGACCCGCGGCGCCGTAATCCCGGCGCAGGAAACCGATGACCAGCGCCTCGGTTGCCTTGCTCGGCAATCCCAAAAAGCCGACGACAATCGGATCAGCCAATTTTTGGATGTAGAGCAAAGCCCCGAGCTTGTCAGCTGTGAAAAGAATTAATGTCCCGAGAATAAAAAGCGGAACCGCTTCCTTTAAATACCATTGCACCCGGGCCAGAGTCTTGATCAGGATATTGGTCATCTGAGGCACCCGGATCGGTGGTAGTTCGAGGACAAAGTCCGATGGCTCTCCAGGGAGTACTTTCGCTGCAAGGTAGCCGACAAGAAACATGACACCAACCAATGTGCCAAGCCAAATGAAAGTTGCAAAGGCTGAAATGCCGGAAACCATGCCCAAAACGACGCCAAGTTGTGCCGAACAGGGAACGACAAGGGCCAAGAGGAACGTTACAAGCATTCTCTCTTTTTTGGTCTCCAGGATTCGAGTGGTGAGTGTCGCCATAGTATCGCAGCCTAACCCCAAAATCATCGGGAGCACGGCCTTTCCGTTTAAGCCCATGATTTTGAATACCTTGTTTACCATCACCGCGAGTCTCGGCAGATACCCCGAATCCTCAAGGAGGCCAAAGGCGAAAAAGAAAAAACCGACGATCGGCAACACAATTGCGATCGCATAGGTTAATGCCATAGTTACCAAGCCGTAGTCGCCAATGATGAGTTCCTGCAAAAAAGGAATCGGGAGGACATAATGTATGATTTTAGCGGCCCAGACGTTCAAATACTGGCCAAAGACAGTCTTTTCAAGAAAATTGACCACCGTTCCTGCTCCCAGTACACCTACGAATTGATAAACGGCGTACAACACGACAAGAAGAATCGGGATGCCATAGAGCGGATGCATCGACCACTTCCCTAAGTGGAAGGCAATAGCGGAACTTTTCCCGGATTCGTATCGAGTCATGACCTGTGCCAGCAATTCGTCGGCCTTTTTCATTCTTCGCTGGTTGATAAGATAGCCCAGGGAGTTATTGAACTTCGATTGGACATCCTGTCGGATTCTTTCAATCTCGGCAATCACATGGTCTTGCAATTTCGCATGCAACCACCCCTTGAGACTCTCATCTCCGGCGAGAATCATAAGCGCAAGGGAGCGCCCGGCTATGTAGGATGACGGCAGGAGAGCGGCGATATCCCTCACGCCACCCTCGATGGAAGCATCATACCGTACCTCGATTGCCGACGGCCGTGGATGCTGAATTTCTTTGAGAAGCTTATCTATTCCGCTCTTCCGGATGGCAACTGTCTTCACGACCTCGATGCCCAGAATCGCGGAAAGCTTGTCCTGATCAATAAAAATCCCGCGACTTTTTGCTTCGTCGTCCATGTTGAGGTCGAGGATGAAAGGAACTTCCATCTCCGCAAGCTGAATCGTGATGAGGAGTCCGCGGCGCAGATTCTTGGTGTCCGCCACCTGGACTACAACCCCTGCCTTATCTGTCAGAAGGATGTCCCTTGTAACCTTTTCGTCTTCTGACATGGGCACGAGGCTGTTCACACCTGGGGTATCGATCACGATGGAGCGGGTTTTATTCAATGTTGCGTTGCCATAGGTGACCTCGACCGTAGTTCCCGGATAGTTGGAAACAGTAACGTATTTGCCCGTAAGCAGCCCAAAAAGTGCGCTTTTCCCGACATTGGGATTCCCAATGAGAATAACTTTATCCAACGGGGAGTCTCGATGCCTCTCCCCTTTGCCTGAACCATGGATGTGCATTCTGCTTTTGTCCTCCAGCATAATAAGCAAATATGTTGTATTTTGACATGTTCCCCGTGGCTAGAGCCAGGAGATCTCTTGACGCTAAAGCGTTCGGCAAACACATCGTCGGCCCTGTTTGCCGCAATCATTTTGTTGCGTAATACCCTTAAAAGAAGCGATTTCGTATCAGCTGGAATTGCCGTAGAATTACGACACCAACAATAGCCTAGGAACTGATGATGTTTGAAGTTATCCGGATTCGGTCTACGACGTACCTGCATGGTCCGCGACTATCTCTTCTTCTGACAACGGGCACAAAGACCGTAAAGCTCCAGCTTGTGACTTTGCACCATAAATTTATTTTTTCGTGCCACGTCCTGCTGGAGCACCTCGATACGCTCATTTTCAAACTCCAGGATCGTTCCGCATTGCGTGCAGATCAGGTGATCATGGTGATGCCCAAATGCCTTGAACTCGTACCGGGTAAACCCATCCTCGAAGCGTCTCTCGTCCGCAAGACCGGCTTCTTCCAATAACTTCAAGGTCCGGTAGACAGTCGCATAACCGATGCCTGGATGAACTTCTTTTACGCGCAGATACAGTTCTTCGGCACTCAGGTGCTGACCCGCGTCGACAAATATTTTCAGAATTTTATCCCGTTGGGTAGTCGATCGAAGCCCCTGCCCAGACAGGTATGCAGAAAGCTGTTCAATGGCGGCTTGTTTTTTCATACTTGATATTGATAACCATTTTCAATTTATCCTTTATACCATTTAACCTTGCACCCGTCAAGCGATTTTTCGGGGATGTACAAATAAAACAAGGCTGCCTCTTTCATCGGGCAGCCTCGAACGTATTGTGCGCTTTTTTAAAAGAAACCTCTCTCGTCAATTTCTTAAAATGACATTTTTATCACTCCCAGGCCTATTTTTTTACTCATTTTTCAGAATCAGTTTTAGGGTTAAAATCTGGGGCTTCGCGGGGATATACGGGAACGAGATGCCGATCTACTACGTTTTTTTACGGTTGTCGTTCACTCACCCATCGACGCTTCATGAAAAGGAAGGAGTTCATAGGGCGCGGAATTTTTTGGTTTCGTTGCCCTCTCACCAAATTTTATCTCGTCTCCCCGTAGATTTTCAACATAGACAATTCCGTAATAGATTTTGACCAGAGCGTTTTAATGCTCTCCTATGGTTGCCCAGCACTCAATGGGGTATTGCCTTTTTTAGAATGGCGAATTTTTTGACAAGTTCATTTACTCAGCGCCATACGGTTTAGTCTATCACGAGGATGACCCTGCACTTCTCAAGCATGCTCAGATTTTGCGCAGCGCTCTGGAGGGCGGTGGCATCGGCATTGCTGATCGTGAGGTCAGCACGGGCACCGCCGGACACTTTGACGGCTTTTACTAGAAGCGGCTTGTCCGCTACGCGGGGGTTAGTCTGCGCCGCATTGAGATCTTTGAGATACTCCGCCATTCCTTCACGCACAGCATAGTCCCGGCTGATAGTGGCCGATCCGTAGATTTCCTTGCCGTCCTCGTTCATGATCTTTGGGGCCATTGCCGGCCTCACGTCGAGACCGCGAGCATCCACGATCAGGCCGGTGTAGAGCTGGCCATCGACATCCGCAGGAGGTGCTGTCGCCCCGGCCTGAAATGTCACCGAAGATTTCGTCATAGGCGCCGTCTTCGTCAAAAATTCATCAGCGAGAGCGCCGGTAAGCTTCATTCCAACTGTAATCTCTACAGAACCGTCAGACATATATTTCTTGTCCATCATCGTCGCACCTTGGATGATTCCGTTGATATCAGTTCGAATCACATCGCTCGTCTCAATGAAATTCTCGACCGTAGTCGTTGAATTAATCCGAACCCCTTTCACAGCATCGAGAAGGTTTCGATAGGCGGAAACCTGGGCCGCGCGCTCTGCCATTGCCCGCGCCTGTGTTGCATTCGCCAGCTGCGCCGGTGGAGCTCCGATACCCACAGCAGTGATAACACTGGTTGTCCAGTCTACCTCTCCTGACGAACCGCTCGGCTCAATGACATCCTTAACTCTGCCCACCAGTTGGGCTGATGCACTGCCTACCGCTAAGACCAAAGAAGAGATGATGATTAATGCCAAAAACGCCGTTCCTCTAAGAGGCATAATATTCCTCCTTCATGCAGGATTATTAATAAGATATGTTTGATAAGACAAGTAAAGTTGATCGAAATGAATACTGGTCTTCACTTCCTTTGAGAATTCTGAAGACAAGTTTATATTCTTTGTTTTCTTTAGGAAAGTACTGTTTGATGTTCTCGTAAGAAGTCAAAAAACAGCAAAAATGATTTCCTAACTCATTGCATTTACAAGGTGCATTTTCCAGGAAAAGGCCCTTTTCGGACTTTTTACGGGACCATCAATATTTGATCTTGTGAGTTAAGGGAAATTCACATTAAAACATGACAGCGATACGACTTCATGATGCGTAGTCTACCTTGATGGATGTTCTTTGTCCGACTTGTCCATCCTGATAAACACTTGAAGGCAATTATAAGCCATAATTGGCTCTCCGTAAGTACGTACGGCATACGTCCGCAAGATCCAAGTCCAGTGTGTTTGCCATAAGCCTGTATCAAGATGATCATTTTGGCAACGACCTGCGAAGCCCTTAGCTGGACCGGCAGCAGACCGAATAGTTGATCATTGTCATCGCTATTTCTCATGCGGAAACGATGAGACTTTTACCCGTCATCTCTGCGGGAATTGCGATTCCCATAAGATCGAGCACAGTCGGTGCAACATCGGCCAGAACGCCTCCGCTTCTGATCTTTACATCCTTGCGCATGAGAAGAAACGGCACTGGATCGGTCGTGTGAGCAGTGTGAGGCTGACCCGTCGTGGGGTCGAACATGGTTTCAATGTTCCCATGATCCGCAGTGATGAGCGCTACCATGCCCTCATTCCAGGCAGCTCGGATCACGCGGCTGAGACACTCATCGATCACTCCCACAGCTTTCACCGCGGCCTCCATGATTCCTGTATGGCCGACCATGTCAGGGTTTGCATAATTTACGAGGATAAATCCATAGTGGTGTGAACTAATCTGTGTTACCAATTTGTCGGTAATTTCCCGCGCACTCATTTCTGGCTTCTTGTCATAGGTCGCCACATCACGTGGAGACGGAACGAGAATTCGATCCTCCTGGGGAAAAGGAGTTTCTTCGCCACCGTTGAAAAAGAAGGTAACGTGCGCATATTTCTCCGTCTCTGCAATTCGCAGTTGCCGCACTCCGCTCCTGCTTATCACCTCACCAAGAATGTTCGTGAGTCTCACCGGCTCGAAAGCCACGGGCAGGTTGAAGGATTCGTCATAAGTTGTGAGACAGACGAACTGTGATAATTTCGGGCATCTACGTCGTTCGAATCCTTGAAACGCGGGATCTGTTAATGCACGGGTTACTTCACGAGCGCGGTCTGACCGGAAGTTGCAAAAGATGACGGCATCATTGTCGCGGATTGTCGCGAGTGGCTCATTTGTCCTGCGATCAATGATCGCAACCGGGAGCACAAATTCATCGGTTCTACCATATTCATAACTTTGTTGAACAGCCTCAAGAGCAGAATATTTTCGAATGTCCTCAGCCAGAACCATTGCTTCATACGCTTTTTGAACACGCTCCCATTGTTTATCGCGATCCATGGCATAATATCGACCGGAAACGGAAGCAATCTTCCCAATGCCGATTTTAGCGAAATGATCTTCGAGTCGTTTGATGAATGTCAAGGCGCTCGATGGCGGTGTATCCCGTCCGTCGAGAAATGCGTGAAAGAAGACATTGGTAGCTCCCTGGGATTTTACCAGGTCAAACATTGCGAAAATATGGTCAAGCCGGCTGTGCACCCCACCGTCAGAAAGGAGACCCATAAGATGGAGGGCTGAATTAGATTTTTTGGTTGAGTCAATTGCCGAAAGAAGCACAGGATTCCGGAAAAAGTCTCCATCCCTAATCGCTTTGCTGATTCGCGTGGAATCTTGATAAACGATCCGGCCTGCGCCGAGATTAAGGTGACCGACCTCGGAGTTGCCCATCTGTCCGTCCGGAAGGCCAACTGATTCACCAGCGGCCTTAAGTTCGGTGTGCGGATAGTCCGTCATGAGGCTATCATAGAATGGTGCCTTCGAAGCGGCAATCGCGTTACCTTCCTTGTCCATGCTAATTCCCCAGCCGTCAAGGACAATTAGTAACACCTGTTTGTTGGTCATATAACTCCTAAAAGAAAGGAGCCAGGAGACGGAATTAGGCGGTCACAATTAAGAAAACCGCCATCCATCAACCCCGACTCCAGCTCCTTGAATTCCTACTTGCGTTTTATCAGCAGGTTTTTTCCAGATTAATTCCGTAAGTGTTCCACTTGCCGCAGTTCGGACAACGTCCTGACCAGTCGGTTGTTCTCATCTCGCAGTTTGAGCACACATAGGGGATAATGATTTGTTTCTTGAAACCCAGGGCTTTTTTAAATTCCGACGCCGCCAGACCAAGGGATCCTCTCCTTAGGTAAATATTCCCGAGGAGTTTGTGCATGTCGGGCAACTCTTTATCGCCCCAGTCTACCGTGGAAAGTATGTCAAAGGCTTCATCAACCATCTCAAGGCGATAGTAAAGCTTCCCCATAAAAAACTTGAGCCTGTTATCCTGGGGTGTCCAAGTCACGGCTTGTGAATAAATTTCGATTGCCTTTCCTGGTTCGCCCTGTTTGAGATACAGGTCTTCCAGACGAAGTAGCAGCAGCGTCGACGACGTCATCTTATAGGCTTTTTCCCACAGTTCGGCGGCGTCCCGTACCTTGCTTTCCTCGAGATAAACCTCTCCCAATCCCAAGTAGGCCGGAATGAAATCCCTATCGAGTTTCAGCACACCGCGGAATATCTTCTTCGCCCGTTCGAGATCGCCCGCTTCAAGGAGGGACCTCCCGAATTCGTATTTTAAACCGACGAGGCGCCGGTGTTCAATTTCCTGTTCCTGAGGTGTAAGGGGATTAGCAACGAGCTTGCGCTGTGTTTCATACAACTCCTCCCAGTGATTGAGCCGATGGTAGAGATCGCGCATCCTGATGAGCGCCGTTAAATTAGAAGAATCCTTGGACAGAATTTTCTGATACATGGCAAGGGCGTCATCAAAGCGTCTTGATTCCTCATAATCGGCTGCCAGCGAGAACATGACTTCTTGATTATCGGAATCTAGGCCAAGTGCTTTCTGATGGATCAAGATGGCTTCCTGCGGGTTCTTCTCGCGCAGTTTGCTGATTCCCAGGCGAAGAAGTGTGTCTACATGGTTTGGATCTACGGCGAGTACCTTCCGGAAGTAACTGGCGGCTTCAGGATTGCGTTTTGCGAGCATTGAGTTCAACCCCTTGGTATAGAGCTCTTGGACTTTTAGACGCTTTTTCTGCTCACGCTGAACCCTGAGCCCGCGCAGGAACCGCTTGACATCGCGCATGAAATATATGATAAAAACGAAAGCAGCGCCGATCGAGAGTGAAAGAAGGAAAAAGGTGGATTTGGTGAGTTCATAGGACTTCGACGGAAGAAAGTTGATGATGATTGTCCCCGAATTGAACTCCCGAACGGCGAAAATCAGGAGCAGGAGAACTACCAGCATCATGGAGTAGACAAATCTCATCCGTGGTCCTTTATCCGAAAGCAGTTCAACCGGATTAACCGGTTTATCAAGCTGTTTTCTTAGTAGTGATACGTTTTGCCTTTGATGATCGTGAAAGCCCGGTAAATCTGTTCGAGAAGAACCAGCCTAGCCATCTCATGGGTGAATGTCCAACGGGACATTGCAATCACTTTGTCCGCCTTATCGGTTATGCTTTCGTCGAGACCCATCGCCCCGCCCAAAACAAATGTCGTTTCCCTGATGCCGGACTCAATCCGGTCGTTTAAGAAATAGGCAAAATCATGGGACGTGAGTTCCCGTCCTCTTTCGTCTAGTGCGGCAAGAAATGCTCCCGAAGGCATTGCTTTGAATATCTTCTCCGCCTCCCGCTTTCTGATAATCGGCGCATCCTTGAGATCGTGAATTTTTTCTTCCCTGAGTTCCTTGACCTCTATGTCGACGTACGGTTTAAGATACCTGAGATACTTCGCTATTCCTTCCTGAATGAACCGTTCTCGCGTTTTCCCTAGGCAAATCACGACCAGATTCATGACGAAGCGCCCTGGAGTTCCCGCGGCCGTGGAATGCCGGGAATGCGTGGAGCATCGCTCCAGAGCTTTTCGAGACTGTAATATAGACGCGTCTGCTCATCGAAAATATGAACCACCACATCGCCGAAGTCCATAAGCACCCAGCTCGATTCGGCACCCCCTTCCACATGAGAAGGATGTTCGCCTGCCTGAGCCAAGATATGGCCTATCCAGTCGGCTATGGCGGACACTTGGGTCGTATTTGACCCCGAACAGATGACGAAGTAATCTGTTATATACGTGAGTCGCCGCAGATCGAGTATCTGGATATCGAACGCCTTTTTGCTATCCGCTGCATCCGCGCAAAGCTGCGCTGATTCTAAAGAATTAAGCATAGAGTTTATTTTTAATTATATAGGTTTCAACCGCATCAGGCAAGAGATATTTGATACTTCTGTTCTCCCTTATCCTCCTGCGAATGTCCGTTGACGAGATATCGTAAAGAGGAATCATTTCCAGGAAAACCGCAAACTCGCCTGAACGTACAACTGCCCGCGTGCTGAAGCCTCGATCCAAAGCCGCAAGTTCTTTTTCTGCGGATTTCATAAAGTTTATCCGGGATAGATCTTGAAAGCGGTAACCAGGCCGCGAGAGAACTACAAAACCACACAGGGTCAAGAGCTTTTCCCATCGATTCCAAGTCTGGATTTCAAGGAAGGAATCAAGGCCGGTAATGAAATACAACTCCGCTTCTTGCCGGGTATGGCGCAACGCTTCTATTGTATCAATGGTATAAGACCTGCCGCCGCGGATGATCTCAATATCCGACAACTCAAACATCGGATTGCCTGCAATCGCTAGACGTACCATATCCATCCGATGGACAAAAGACGGGAAGTCCTCTTCCTCTTTGTGTGGAGGAATAAAGGACGGTACGAACAATACACGCTCAAGTCCCAACCGGTTGCTGACTTCCTCCGCTGCCGCGAGGTGACCGTAGTGGACCGGATTGAATGTACCGCCGAGGATGCCAAGTTTCAATGACAAATAATCTCCGGTTTTTTAAAGATCTCGAGTTTATAGAGTCCGTCGAGCGCATAGAGTTAAACAAGAATACCCACGGCATACACCCGTGGCACTTATCAAGACCTAACTTCAACTACCCTTATCTACTTTTCGTGAATTTCCACATATCGCCTGATTATCTCTTCATTCAATCCAACCGCGGGTTTCAGCGCGTTCTTTGATAATAAAAGGAAATCGCACATTCTTTTCAATCTCTTCAAGCTATCTTCTTATCTGTCCGTTTCCCAACACGATGAACTTGGTTGATGTGAGTTCCTCGAGCCCCATGGGCCCCCGAGCGTGGATCCTTGTGGTCGATATTCCGATCTCGGCACCCAGACCGAATTCGAAGCCGTCATTTAGCCGTGTCGATGCGTTTACGAAAACTGCGGACGCATCTACTTCCCGCAGAAAACGCCGTGCGTTCTGGTAGTCATTCGTAACTATGGCCTCTGAGTGCTGTGATCCGTGCATAACAATGTGCTCCATGGCATCTTCCATACTAATAACAATTTTGACGTTCAGGATCAAGTCATTATATTCAGTGCCCCAATCCCTGTCCGTTGCGTCCTTGACATCGGGAACAACGGCTTTGGTTTTCATGCAGCCGCGAATCTCGACACCCGACTTCCGAAGCATCGCAATAACTGCCGGCAAAAACACCGCTGCAATATCCTTATGCACGAGCATGGTCTCCATTGCATTGCACGTCCCGGGCCTTTGTACCTTTGCGTTAAAACAGATTTTTTCCGCCATTGCAAGATCCGCCTTGCTGTCGACGTAGACATGACAGATGCCCTTGTCATGTTTGATCACGGGAATGGTCGAATTTTCCGATACCATGCGAATCAGTCCTTCGCCGCCGCGGGGAATAATGAGATCAACGAATTGGTTCAGTTTCAGCATCTCCATGACACATGCCCGGTCTGGGTTTTCAATGAAGGTTATTGCCCCATCAGGTATTCCTGCTTCCGCGCCGGATTTCGAAAGCACATCAATAATAGCATTGTTGGAGTGGACAGCTTCGGATCCGCCTCTCAACAGTACACCGTTGCCTGATTTGAGGCAGAGCGCTGCCGAGTCCACTGTCACGTTGGGACGAGATTCATATATAATGCCAATGAGGCCGATGGGCACCCGCATCCTGCCTATCTCCATGCCGTTCGGGCGTCGCCACATCCGGAGCACTTCGCCGACTGGGTCTGGCAGGGCAGCGACCTCCCGCAATCCATCAGACATGGCTTTGATCCTGTCATGGGTCAGGGTCAGTCGGTCCATCATGGCTTTGGACAGATTTTTCTTCTCCGCTTCCATCAGGTCTTCGCGGTTTTCCGAGATAAGTCTGGCAGCTTCTTTTTCAAGCCCAGATGCCATCTTGAAAAGCGCATTGTTTTTAATTTCCGTCGAGATATTTGCAAGATTCCTCGACGCGGCCTTCGCCTTTTTTGCCTTCTCTGAAACATACTGTTTTATGTCCAACGTCCCCTCCCCTCATTGTCGGCCGATTATTTCACCGAGCAATCCTATCCGAACTGTCTGTAAGCTTCTTCTCATTTTCTATTTCACCGTAAATAACGCTTTTCACGTTTCCATCTGATCCGACAAAGAACGTAACCGGGAGGAACAAGACTCCGTATTTCTCGCTAACCACGCCGTTGAGATCACTCAACACGAGAGGCTTTTTCACCTTCAGGTCACCCAACAGCGCCTCTATGGTCTTTTTATCTTCCTTGACATTTATGATGACGACCTTTATCCCTTTTCTGTTCAACTCATCGGTCAGGGAATTTATGAGCGGGAGTTCGTTCCTGCACGACATACACCACGAAGCAAAAAAACTCAGCATCACTCCCTGGACAGGCTCTTTCCTTGTCGAGCCTACAAAGTCGGCAAGATTGAAATCCTTTCCCACTTGGTCCTTGAGGGAAAACAGCGGTGCAGATTCATCCACCCTGATCCCAGCAAATGCGGGAGCAGTAATCAAATAAAGTCCCATCACGATGATGAATTTTTTCATGCGAAATTATCGTCCTTCCCGATCAATCAGAGTATTACCAGATCGTCCCGGTGAATTACTTCGTCGTAATCTTTGTGGCCGAGCACGGAGGCGATCTGCGCTGTTTTGAGGCCTTGAATGCGCTCCAGGTCTGACGAGGAATATTTTACCAGCCCTCGTGCGAACGCGTTACCGTGGCGGTCAACACAGGTCACACAGTCTCCGATTTTAAAATTTCCTTCCACCTTTATAATTCCACCGGGTAGCAAACTTTTGCCCTTGTTCACCAAAGCCTCGCGGCCGCCATCGTCTATAACAATTCTTCCCTTTGTGGAAACCGTATAAGCAATCCAATGCTTGCGACTCTCCTGCCTTTCCTGACGAGGCAAAAACAGGGTGCCAACTTCTTCCCCCTCGAAAAGCCTTTGAAGGATGCCGGCTCTTTTCCCGTTCACGATAACCATGGGTACGCCATAGGCCGCCACTTTCTTTGCCGTCAAAAGTTTGGAGCGCATGCCGCCCGTCCCCGTCGTCGTATGTGCGTCTCCTGCACCACGTTCCACTTCAGCAGTTATCTTTTCTACAAGAGGAATCAGGGTGGCCGAAGGGTCCATTTTCGGGTCGGCGGTGTAAAGGCCGTCTATGTCGGAAAGGATGATAAGCAAAGCGGCGTCTGCCAAGTGAACCACCATACCAGAGAGGTTGTCGTTGTCGCCGAATTTTATTTCATCGACCGAAACAGTGTCGTTTTCGTTGATAATGGGAATGACACCATAGTCCAGCAACGTCTGTATGGTGTTCCGCGCGTTCAAAAAACGGGTGCGGTTTGACAGGTCTTCACGTGTTAGCAACACTTGGGCAACTTTCAGTCCATGGGATGAAAAGGTTTTCTCGTAGGCCCACATAAGGCCTGATTGGCCTATGGCTGCCGACGCCTGTTTGAGCGAGAGTGGCATGTTTTTTGTTTTCTTCAGCCCCAGCTTCGCGAGCCCCGCTGCAATTGCGCCAGAGGACACCAAAATGATCTCAACCCCACGGCTCATGATAGACGCCATGTCGGAGACAAGCCGCTCAATGCGGCCGTGATCCAACCCCTGCCCTGAATCGGTCAGCACGGCGCTTCCGACCTTGATAACGATTCGGCGAGGCTTTTCAAAAATTGTACTCCGATAGTTATTGCTGATTTTCTGCTTAGCACCCATGAATTTTCAAAGCCCTACCTATTCACCCCGGCTGAAGTCTCCTTTTTCCATTGTTAATCCAGTTCCCTGACAGCCGCCTCCCGACTGTTGCCTCCCGGCCCCGTTTCTTTTGCCTCTCTCTCCTGCTCGACCTTGCCCGCAAGAAATCTGAGAAGTTCTTCAAGCCCTTCACCGGTAACGGCTGAGATAGGGAAAATATGGAATCCGTTTTGATGACAGTATACAGTCATCTCATCGAGTTGCGCCGCATCGCTAGCATCGACCTTGGTAGCCGCCACGGCCATAAATTTTTTCAACAGCGCTTCATTATAAAGTTCCAGCTCTTTGTTAACTTTCTTAAAATTCTCCACAGGATCACCGGGCACCATGCCTGAGACATCCACCAGGTGAAGAAGGATTGAAGTTCGTTCCACGTGTCGCAGGAATTCAAAACCAAGACCAGCGCCCTTATGGGCGTTCTCTATCAATCCGGGGATATCGGCTACAACGAAACTTCGCCTCCCCTCGGGTTTAACAACCCCAAGAACGGGCGACAAGGTAGTAAAAGGGTAATCGGCGATCTTCGGCTTGGCTGCAGAAATGCGCGAAATAAGCGTCGACTTTCCCGCATTGGGAAGTCCGACAAGCCCCACATCTGCCAGAAGCTTGAGTTCTAGATACAACCACTGTTCCTCGCCGTCCTCACCCGGTTGGGCATGACGGGGCGCCTGATTAGTAGCCGATTTGAAGAAGGCATTCCCCTTGCCTCCCCTACCTCCCCAGGCTATGACGTATTCTTTTCCCTCTTCATCCATGTCCACGATAAGCGATCGCGTCTCGGAATCGTTTACGATTGTGCCAACGGGAACGCGTATTACGGTTTCTTTGCCGTCGGCGCCCGATTGCTCTTTGCCACGGCCCTGTTCGCCCTTTTCAGCTAGGTACTGCTGCTGATACTGGAGATCGATCAGCGTTCCAAGCTGCTTGTCAGCCTTGATGACGACATCCCCACCCTTGCCGCCATTGCCGCCGTTCGGTCCGCCTCTCGGTACATAAGCTTCACGACGGAAACTTACGCATCCCGCGCCTCCATGGCCTGCTTTTACATATATTTTTACTCTGTCTATAAAGTTGGACATCTGATATTTAAATCCCTTTCGCACAAATTCCCCTCTATTGCAAAAGGGTAATTTGAATAATGTTTTCAATGAAATATACAGTTCTATTCTTGAAAATGCAAGCTGGAAAAGATTATATAGGACTGTTCTGAATGTTGGCCCTCTCCGACAGAGAGAGACTTAATAACGTAAGTATCACGCACTGAGCTGATATACGGATCCCGCAATTCGTCTGGATATGATGAGAGTAGAAATCCGCCCCGGCCTTAAGGGCCGAGGTTTCCAACAACAGAGGCTCTCGCTCGCCCTTACTGTGTTGCTCCCTGTTTGACACCGCATTATGGCTCCGTTCGAAAATACCAGGCCGCCCAGATAATGCCCTGACCTTGACAATACCTTTTGCTGCCTTTTCGTCGGCGTTAACCACATAACCGCATTCTGCACAACAGAACTACTCTTGATACGGTCGATTTTCCTGAGGGATATGCCCGCATTGAGAGCACTTTTGCAAGAATACGCTGGTGGCACAAAGATGGCCTGCCCCCCACGTCACGCCTGCCTATACTGAATCTGGCGCTTGAACTCTCCCCAACCCTGATCCAAAGATAACCTTGTCAATGCCTAAGAGAAGGGGTTTTTACGGCGCGAATGATGAACAGTCCGATGAAAATGATTTCAGCATTCGTCCCCAAGCTTTATTTATCCCACGCAGCTCTCTTCAGATTTGCGTTTTGGATAATCCAGGCTCACTCGCCACCTTTTTCTTCCAATTGATAGTCCTTGATTTTCGTGAGAAGGGTCTTGTAGCTCACCTGCAGAATTTCGGCGGCGCGAGATTTGTTGCCGCTGGTCTGTTTTAAAGCCTGCTTGATGCGGCGCGATTCCGCTATACGGGTGGCAGCCTCAGCCACCGCAAAGAGCGGGCCATCCATCGGCACATTTTCCGCGAGAGCATCAACAATACTCGACTCGCTGATGCCGAGATCCTGAGGCCGGATACAACCGCCGTCGGCATAGATAACGGACCGTTCAATCACATTTTCGAGCTCCCGCACGTTTCCTCTCCATGGCGATTTCATCAATATATCCATGGCATCGTTGGAAATCGTGAGTGGGCCCTTTCGAACCTCTGCTGAATACTTGTTTAAAAAATTTCGGGCAAGTGCGGGAATATCCTCCCGCCGGTCCCTGAGGGGTGGAATAGTAATAGGAAAAACGTTAAGGCGATAAAACAGATCTTCGCGGAATAGTTTTGCGGCAACTGCTTTTTCCATGTTTTTGTTCGTGGCGGCTACGACCCGAACATCGATCTTGATCGGTTTGCCTCCCCCCACCCTCTCGATCACCTGTTCTTGAAGTACGCGTAGCACCTTCGCCTGTAAAGACAAATCCATGTCTCCAATTTCGTCTAGGAATACGGTGCCTTTGTCGGCAAGTTCGAGCTTGCCCAGCTTCCGTGCGTCGGCTCCTGTAAATGCTCCCCGTTCGTATCCAAAAAGTTCGCTTTCGAGCAGTTCTTTCGGGATTGCGGCGGAATTGATCGCGATGAAGGGCGATTCTTTTCGCTGGCTCAAGTAATGGATTGCCCGGGCAAACAGTTCCTTGCCTGTTCCGCTTTCCCCGTAAATCAGCACAGTCGCATTCGTCGGGGAGACCTTATGGATCTTCGATGTAATTTCCTGCATCTGGCTGCTCTTGCCGATGATTTTGGGCATTCCCAGTTTCTCCGCAAATTCCTCCCTGAGTAGTATGTTTTCAGTGGCAAGGCGTGTCGTATCGAGCGCCCGCTGAATAAGTACGAGCAGATGGTCCGTATCAAACGGCTTGGTCAGAAAATCCCAAGCCCCTTCCTTTACGGCCTTGACGGCAGTCTCGATCGTGCCGAAGGCCGTCATCACAATAACGGGCAGCAGGGGATTTTCCTGTTTTACGTTCCTTAGCACCTCAAAACCATCTTTTTTCGGTAATTTGATGTCCGTCAGCACCAGTCCGATGCGCTCGTCGGTAAGCTTCTTGATTCCCTCGGCCCCGTCCTTGGCCGGGATAACCTGATAACCTGCGCTCTCGAGAGTCTCTTTCAACATGTCGAGCATGCTTGCCTTATCTTCAATAACGAGTATCCTATCGGCCATGATTTTTTTACCTCGCAGGTAACGTCACACTGAAAGCTGTTCCCTGCCCTTCACTGCTTTCCACTTCAAGCCTGCCTCCATGGGAGGCAATAATTTTATGGGCCAGTGCCAGGCCCATTCCCACGCCGGAGTCTTTTGTTGTAAAAAAAGGAAGAAATATTTTTTTTATGTTATCCGCAGGGATTCCAGCGCCGCTGTCATGTATAACGATATTCAGGTCGTATCCTGCTCGGCACAATACCGACAGCTTTCCTCCGTACGGCATCGCTTCAACAGCATTCTGGATCAAGTTGGTCAATGCCTGCCGCATTAGCACCTCATCGATCGATACAACGGTGGCATCAATCTTGAGTTCAGTTGTCACCCGATGTCCGGCGTCCTTGGCCAACAATACCGATGCGAGACAGCTTTCTATCATTTCCCCGACATTGACTGGAACCCGATTCAGAGATGCCGGGCGTGCAAAGGTAAGAAGGTCTCCAATGATCCTGTTCATTCCGTTTATTTCATCGGCGATTTTCCGGGTCAGCTCTTGAGAAGACGGATCATATTTTTTCGACATTAGGTTCAGATAGCCGGAGATTACTGCCATGGGATTCCGCAGTTCGTGGGCGATGCCTGCGGACATCTCGCCGAGGGCGGTCAGCCGCTCACGGAGCTCAACCTGTTCTTGCAAATGTTTAACTTCCGTAAGGTCCGAAAAGGACAGGATAACGCCGATCGCCGCATCATGCCGGTCGGTAAGGACCGCCGTATTGTATCCGAGCCAGAGACGTCCACCTGCACGGGCGAGCATTGCTTCCATACGAGCCGAAGGAACTTTCCGCTCTAGGGTACGATGGACTGCCGCTGTAATGCCGTCTTCGTCGAAGATATCGCGGCAGCTCTTACTGAGGACAAGATCGCGATTCAGGCTAAGTATTTCCTCTGCCGCACGATTGATTGTGGTAAGTTTGCACTGAGTGTCGAAAGTCATCACTCCGCTTGTTACGCATTGAAGGATGTTTTCATTATAGCTTTCGATGTTATCAGCCCGCTGTTCTGCCAGTGCTTTGAGACGTACGAGTTCCTTTTCCTTCTCCTTCAGCTGTTTGGTAACGTCGCGAAAGGCGCTAATGATAAAAGAAGTATCTGTCGATTTTCTTCTCTCTTTTTTTTGAAGGCCAAGGACCCGTCTAAACCGGCGCGTGACGCTCCAGAGCACAAACCCCGCCACCAGAAGGATAAAAAGGACGGGGAGAAATGTGAACAGAGTTCGTGATGTCATGGTCTAATCAGATTGAGATACCATGATACGATAGTAGACCCATAGAATGCTGTCATGACTGCGCCGAAGGCAAGGAAAGGACCAAAGGGAATGACCTTCTCCATTTTATGCCGCTTCAACAGGATGAATAGAATACCTCCGACAGACCCGACAAGAGAGCCGAGCATAATGGTGAGGAGAGCTCCTTTCCATCCGAAAAAACTGCCAATCATGCCCATAAGCTTCACATCGCCACCCCCCATGGCCTCGACATGACGAAGCCTTTCCCATATCCATCCGACGGCAAAAAGCGGGACTGCCCCCGCAAGCAACCCGATGAGTGAATTGAGAAATGCAACCAGATAGAGACCCGCATGTGGCAACAAACTGCCAAGATGGAACGGGAGCGGCTCGGCAAGAGGATGGAGATAAAAAGGCGCGAAGGAAAGCCCAATGAGCATCCCGGGCAGGGTAATAATATCGGGGATGATCTGATGATCGAAATCGATGAAAGTAATCACGATCAGGGACGAACAAAGGATCATTAACAGCACAGCTTCACCGCCGAAGCCAAAATTAAGAGCGACCCAAACATAAAACAAGCCGTTGACAAGTTCAACAAACGGGTATCGCCACGAAATGGGTTCTCCACATTTACGACACTTGGCTCGGAGAAAGATAAAGCTGACAAGAGGAATGTTGTCGTAGAATCTGATGGGTTCTTTGCAATGGGGGCAATGGGACGCCGGTTTATTCACTGAGCGACCGCTCGGCAATCGCACGATGCAGACATTCAGAAAACTTCCGATGACAAGGCCAAAGAGAAAGGTAGCGAAAACCATCATGAAAGCGCATCCTCCGTCTGCCTTACAGCGGTTTTTAAATCCCGCCGGACTATTTTCAATTCGGTCTTGAGTTCTTCGATTTCTCGTTCCCGATCTGTCAATTCAGCCATTGCCGTGACAATCTCTTCATCGCGGAACAGGACGTCGGTCACCTTGGGGAGGGCATCCTGCCCTTTGAGATCCATAATTTTTCGGCCAATTTGACGGTGCAACTGATCGATCGCGGCCTGCGTTTCGTCGATCCTGATTCTCAGCCGCACGATCATAAGCTCAGTCTTCACCCACTCCGAAAAAGTAGCGGCCATGACGGAGATCTTCTTGCTGCCTTTCCCTATGTTCAGGACCGCTTTTTCCCAGATGGTCATAGTAACTCCTTGCATAAGGATCATGATTACATGGCATGGGTAAGGCCAGATCATAAAAACAAGTATCCCATTGCCCCGGCCAATGTCCCTGATTAGCTTACTTTATCAGAATATGTCTAAAATATCAACCGACGGAAATCAGCCCCAGACGCCCCTGCCACTTCCGTTTCAGAAACCCCCTGAGATGCGGATACTGTTCCAGTTGGGGGGCCTGTTCCAGGAGCTGCATAGCCTCGCTTCTGGCAATTTCCAGCAAGTCGGCATCTCGGATAATGTTGGCAGCTCGCAGGTCAGGAAGTCCAGACTGGCGGGTACCGAAGAACTCACCTGGTCCACGCATGCGCAGGTCCTCTTCAGCGATCTTGAAACCATCATTCGTATGTGCAAAAGCATTGAGCCGTTCCCGAGCTTCTACGGCAAACATTCGAGGCCCCATGAGAATACAGTAAGATTGGTGGTCTCCTCTCCCGACACGCCCACGCAGCTGATGGAGCTGGGACAGGCCAAAACGCTCGGGATGCTCGATCACCATGACCGTTGCATTCGGGACATCAACGCCCACCTCGATTACAGTGGTTGAAACTAGTATCTGAATTTCACGGGCTTTGAATGCGGCCATGACTGACTCTTTGACATCACCTTTCATCCTGCCATGAAGCAGACCGATCTTCCGCCCCTGGAAAACGTCCTTCTGCATATGAGCAGCCATCTCCGTCGCGGCATTGAGATCGCTCTTTTCCGTTTCCTCCACAAGCGGATAGACAACATAAATCTGGCGGCCTTTATTGAGTTCACCGTCCATAAACTGATACGCCTCCCGGCGTCTGTTCTCAAAATAAAGCTGCGTAATAATCGGAATTCTGCCTTCGGGCATTTCATCAATAACCGATACGTCAAGATCGCCGTAGACCGTGAGCGCGAGTGTGCGCGGGATAGGAGTTGCAGTCATGACAAGCACGTCCGGTTCATACCCCTTTGCGGTCAGTGTTGAGCGCTGCATCACGCCGAACCGATGCTGTTCATCGATTATTGCAAGACCGAGCTTGCTGAATATTACCTGCTCCTCAATTAACGCATGCGTACCAACAACAATCCGTGCTTCCCCAGATTCGATTTCAGCGATCACCTCCGCTTTCTCTTTCTTTTTGCGGCTGCCGGTGAGGGACCTGACCGCGATGCCGAGCGGTCCGACCAGTCCGGTCATGTTGCTATAGTGTTGTTCTGCGAGGATTTCCGTCGGTGCCATGACACAGGCCTGGTATCCATTCTCTACCGCCAGCAAAGCGGCCATCAAGGCCACGATTGTCTTTCCGCAACCTACATCACCCTGCACCAGCCGGTTCATAGGACGGTCCGCCGTCATGTCATTCCGGATTTCGGCGATTACGCGTTCTTGGGCTTTCGTCAGGCCGAAGGGAAGACTCTTCCTTAGCATCATCTCGAGATTCATCAGCGGTCTGAACTGAATTCCCTTCTTTTCAACCATCAATCCCCATTTTCTGAGCGCAAGCCCCAGTTCCAATACGAAGAGTTCCTCGAAGCTCAACCTGCGGTGCGCTGCGCTCAAACCCCTGTTTAATACGTTTACATCCTTCTCCTGCGTTGGGAAATGGACCTCGTAGTATGCCTCCTGAACAGGCATCAGGGAATATTTTTCGACGATCCCCTTAGGCAGCATTTCAGACATTGCTCCAACGCATGTATCAAGAATGTCCTTGATCATGCTGCGAAGATAGCGAACGGAAATTCCGGCGGTTGTACGATATATGGGTACCATTCTGCCGGTATGGATAAGCCCGTCCGTCTCGTCGTCTTCCATAATCTCGTAATCTGGATTTTCAATCTGCGGCAACCCGCCCTTGTAGGTGTTTGCCTTGATGATCCCAGACAAGATCACCCGCTGACCTTTTTTAAACATCTTCTGCATAAAGGGCTGATTAAACCAAGAACCGATGAGCATACCGCTCCGGTCGGTGATCAGGAGTTCAAAGATCCTGACGTGTTTTCGCTTTGTCTGGACTACTTCGGCGGAAACCACCTCACCCGATACAGTCTCATAGGCGCCGTAGGAGAGCCGTCCGATTTTTTTGAGGTTCCCCCGGTCTTCATAACGCCATGGGAAATAGGACAGCGCGTCCTCAACAGTCGATATGCCGAGTTTTTTTAACCTCTCAGCTCGTTTCAGCCCAATACCCTTGCAGTATTGAATGAGGCTATCGAGCCGGAGTGAATCCTTAACGTCTTCCCCTTGCTCCCCATCGCGTGATAGTGTCAAAATGTTTCGTATCTTCTCGCCCTCAGGGGAAGGCCCGCGCTGAACTGGACGAATAGAAGCGGAATGCTGCGGATCATGTCCGAGATCCTCAGCATTGATCAGCGCCGTTGCTTTCAGGATACGGTCACGCTTCTGTTCCGGTGGCAGTTTGTCAAAATCCGTGAATAGTTTTTCGATGCCCTCAATCAATATTTTGTCATTCGAGAATAGTTTTAGTTCTTCGATCTGTACCCGTATGAATGGTTCAAGTGCAGCAAGCGTTTTGAGGTGGGCAAAATCGTCCCTGCCAGCGAATGACAGCGGCTTCCTGATTCTGTCTAGAATAGTTTTTTTGGACTCCATAGAAGATACTTATATTAAATTATTTTGCGAGAATTGTCGAGGAAAAGCAATGAACCTTACTTCGGCAGTTGAAAATCGGATTGGACAATGAATCTGAAAATCTCATAGCGAAAGATTCGGAGTTCATCAGCAATTTGTCTTAGTTCAAAATAACGCGACGGACAAATAGCATCAGAGAGAGGATTGCAGCGAAAACGGGGCTTTGTTACCGGGCCCCCATCGCATTCTCAATACTGGCTTGAGCAATTTTGTAGTTATACAGCGCGGCGTTATAGGCCGCCTGGGCGCTGACATAAGTTGCAAATGCATCGGAAACCTCAATTGTACTGCCTACCCCTGCAACATATCTGCCGTTTGCGAGAGCGAGGTTCTCTGTGGCCTCATCGGCTGATAGTTTAGCCGCCGAAATACTGGCCTCGGCAGCCTGCAAATTCAGATACGACTGCCGGATATCAAGGATAATCTGCTGCCGCAAGGCTTCTTCATTTTCCCTTAAGAGGTACAGATTGGACTTGGCCTCCGCCACCTGATGGCTCGTCAGGAAACCGTTGAACAGGGGTATGGTCAGCGCCACCCCGACATCCCAACTGGTGCCCGTCGTATAGGGTTGTAGATAAATTTCGTCTTTACCGTAATCAGCGTTCCCAGACAAAACAGGATAGTAGCCTGTTCGCTGTAAACTGATATTCTCTTCGGCGGCATGGACTTGCGAGACGATTGACTTGAGGTCAGGCCTGTTCTCGAAAGCCCGCGTTGCGGCGTCTTCAAGGGTTATGGCATATTTCTGGAACGAAAGATTATCCTCTATCGTAAATTCCGGTGCATTAGGGACTCCCATCGAGTTTCTGAGGGTGACCCATGCTATCTTAAGAGTGTTGTCCGCGGTGATGAGGGCGAGCTTCGCGTTGCTCAGATTTACTTCCGCTGTAATAACATCTATTTTCGCATTCGTCCCGACTTTATAAAACCCTTGTGCCTGGTCAAGATGCAACTGGTACTGTTTTATAACATCGGCGGCCACACCCAGGTTCCTCTTCGCCTGGAGCACTGCGTAATAGGCCTGCTTGACGCTCAGGGTCGTCGCGGCCGCCGTCGTGTTGAAGTTCATGCGGGACGCCTCGAGGTTATCTCTCGAGATACCGACTGAAGATGAAGTCTTTCCAAAATCCAGGATCGTTTGACTGAGGCTGATGCTGCCCGTCAATTCATTGTATGCTGTCACAGGGATAACCGATGTCCCCGGAAAAGGCTTGACTCTGTTAAATGACGCCTGGGCGCTCACTTGGGGATAATAATTTGAAAGGGCCTCGCCTACCTGTTCCTTACTGATATCAACGGAATATAGCGCGGCAATAATGGTCGGGTTGGTTCTGAGTGCTATTTCGCAGCACTGGCTTACGGTCAGCATGGTGACTGTCGGCACGCTCTGCACATCCACAGCCTTGTGCATTGAACCCTGCTCAGGCACTGCGGCAATTTCTTGAATGAGATGGGCCATCTCTTCAGACGACGCATCCGCTACCGCAACACATGACAAGATAAACACCAGAAGCAGCAATTTAAGAACAAGTTTGAAATCGCCGTTCCAACCCATCGTGATTCTCCTCCGAACTTTTTAATTGAATTTTTGAGTACCGTTGATAAAGATATCCACCATGTCCTTAACGGCCTGCTCCATTCGCTTTTTCGTCATCCCGTTTTCCTTCATGATTTCTTCTGTCCTGAAATAATTAAAGAGCATACCCAAAAAAGTTCTCGCAGCGATTTCCGGACAAATATTCCTTAAAACTGCTTTTTTCTGCATCAGAACAAAATAGCCTGCGAGCGTCATGCGAACCTCGTCGACATAGGAACGGTACATCCTTTTTACTTTTTCGGGATAAATATGAATCTCCGAAAGTAGTATTTTCATCATCGATTTTCGTTCTTTCAGCGTCGTTAGGAAGTTCACCGCAATCAGGATAAGCGCCTCTTCGTACGTATGGTCGCCGAGCTCCGGCAGAAGCTCTTTGAGCCTCGGCAAGAAAGTATAACTGCTCAGAAGCTCCATAAAAAGCTTTTCTTTGGTTCCAAAATGTCGGAACAACGTGAGTTCCGTCACGCCTGCGTGACGTGATATCTCACGAGTCGTCGCTCCCAGGTAACCTTTTTCGGAAATAAGATGCAGCGATGATTCAAGCAATCTCTGTCTTGTTTCCGCTTTTTTCATTCTCCTTCGGCCCCTTTGTCTAAAATTGTAAGTACGTGCTTACGTTACATTATGTAAAGCCCTCTGTCAAGAAATTAACTGATGCTTCTCTTCCAATATCTTCGGGAAGGCCTTTCGTGCCTTTTCTTCATTTTGCTTTTTCGGGCGTCGAGAGGTATAATATCTGCCATGAAAAAAAGCACACCATTGCTTTTCCCTCTGCTCCTGATTCTTTCCGCCATACTCGCCGGAGGGGCGGTCGGGTTTTCAATCTATTCAGTATGGGACCTTCCCCAGGTCCAAGCCCTTGAGGAATACCGCCCGAGCATCACCTCGAGGGTCTATTCGGATGACAACAGGCTTATTGCCGAGTTCTATCTCGAGAACCGCAGACCTGTTTCTCTGGACGATGTGCCGCCGATGCTCATCAATGCACTCATCGCAACGGAAGATGCAAGGTTTTACAGCCATCCGGGGATTGACGTCCGCGGTATGGCAAGGGCGTTCATGCGGAACATATTCGCACGGAAAGTCCTTGAAGGCGGCAGTACACTCACCCAGCAGCTGGCCAAAGTTCTCTTCCTGACACCAGAGCGAAGTTACAAGAGGAAACTCAAGGAAATGGTCCTGGCGCTCAAGATCGAACAACGCTATACGAAACGCGAGATCTTGTCCATGTATCTGAATCAGATGTACTTCGGCAGCGGAGCCTATGGTGTGGAGTCAGCTTCCAACATCTACTTCGGTAAATCAGTAAAAGACCTGAATGTGGCCGAGTGCGCCCTGCTGGCCGGCCTGCCCAGGTCTCCCAAATATTACTCTCCGTTCAACTCCCCTCAGAGCGCGGCATCCAGACGCGCCTATGTGTTAAAGCGCATGGAGGCGGCAGGAATCATCACCAGGACACAGGCTGACGGGGCAAATAAGGCTCCCTTGCCCGTACCAACGGCGGAAAAAAACGGTGGTCTCGCACCTTACTTCGTCGAATATGTCCGCCAGAAAGTTGAAGAGCGCTTTGGATCGAGCATACTGTACTCCGGCGGCTTGAATATCTATACAAGCATTAATGATGAACTCCAGGCGTATGCCGAAGAGGCCGTCAAGGACGGCCTGGCGGCAGTCGAGTCGCATCAGGTAAAATCGGGGCATGCTCCTCTTCAGGCGGCTTTTATTGCCCTTGATCCGTTAACGGGTCGCATTCGCGCCATGGTCGGAGGCCGTGATTTCAACAGCAGCCAGTTCAACCGCGCTATACAAGCCCTCCGGCAGCCGGGGTCTGCGTTCAAGCCCATCATTTACGCCGAAGCCTTGGAACAGGGATACAGCCCTTCCGATATTCTCAATGATTCACCGCTTACCATAAAAATAGACCGAAAAAAAACATGGTCTCCAGAAAACTATACGCACACCTATCAGGGCCCAGTTACCCTCCAAAACGCGCTTGCCCAGTCGCTCAATGTGCCGACAATCCGGCTTCTGGAAAAAATCGGTATCGACGATACGATCCAATACGCACAGAAACTAGGGATTCGCAGCCCTTTGACACATTATTTGTCGCTTGCGCTTGGCAGTTCCTCCCTGACGCTCGCCGAACTTACTTCGGCCTACGCGGTATTCTCCAATCACGGAATCAAACTGGGTCCTGTCTCGATACAGTCTATAACCGACAATTCAGGACAGGTCCTCTACATGAATGATGCATTGCCGGAGCAGATTATAAAACCCGAGACTGCTTATCTGATCACCTACCTTCTGCAAGGCGTCATAGAGCGGGGAACGGGCTGGAAAGCGCGTGAACTCGGCCGGCCAGCCGCAGGCAAAACAGGGACGTCGAACGACTATCGCGACGCATGGTTTATTGGATATACGCCTAACCTCGTTGCAGGCGTTTGGGTTGGCTACGATGATCAGGAAAGCATCGGGCCGAAGGAAACCGGCGCCAGAGCAGCCTTGCCTATCTGGCTCGAATTCATGAAAAAAGCGACTGCCGAACGACCTGTTGAGGATTTTTCCTTTCCTGACGGGATTGTCTTTAAACAGATTGATCCGAAAACGGGCCTTCTCTGCACGGAAAAATGCAAGGTTTCTATCCGCGAAGCCTATCTGACGGGTACCGAACCTAGCCGCTACTGCGATGGATCGTCGCCTGAATCCGATAAAATAGGAATCCAGGACGAAGTTCCCTGACCACGCCCCGTGGCAGAACCAAGGGGTTCTCAACTGGTCAAGCTTTAATTGTATATTAGCAACTTTTATGATATATTATATTCAATGGAATATATAAATAAGGGCTAAGCATCAGTAAACTAACAACTTGAGGCCGTAAAAAGTGTCAACTAGGAAAAGCACCAAAAATAAGAATGGTGGTGGAAAAGACACCCTGTCATTCACTGCAAATATGCTTCTGGATGATCACCCCTACCCGGAAATAAAGACCTCTCTTTATGCCATCCTCGACGATACGGGCATCTTGTATGGCCGTATAAAGCGGACCCTGTTTAAAGACTGCATTCGCTCCGGCAAAAAAACAACAGAATTAAAGAACGAATACCTGTCAACGTACAAGATCACCGCACGGCAGTTCAATGCAATCCGCTATGATCTGGACGGGAATATCAAGGCGGTAGCGGAAATCAACAAGCTCAGGACCATGGATCTTGAAGAGAAAATAATATCAGTAAAAAAGTGGATAGCAAACAATGAATCAAGAATACTCAAAATAACGGCTGATGTGGGTATCCCAAACACTGAAAAAAAGAACCAGGCAAAAGAGCTTCAGTATCGTGTTGATAATAAGAAACGAAAGCGTGCTTTTTTGGAGCAAAAGCTTTCCAAGCTCAGGGAAGATCAGAAAAACGGGCGGGTAAGGATTTGTTTCGGGTCAAACAAGATATTCAGGAAACAATTTTCCCTGGAGGAAAACGGGTACAAAAACCACAATGAATGGCTTCTGGGCTGGAGAAGGTCTCGCAACAGCACCTTCTTTTGCCTTGGCTCGAAGGACGAATCGGGCGGGAACCAAACGTGCACCCTGAAGTCCGATGGGACGATGAGATTAAGGGTCCCTGATTGTATGAAGGACAAATACGGGCAATCTATTATAATTCCCCGCATAAAATATCCCTATGGTCAGGAACATATCGAAACGGCCCTTCAGGCCGGAATAGCGATTTCTCACAGGTTTACCAGGGGCGAGAAGGGCTGGTACCTGCACACGACGGTAGATATTCCAAAGGCAAAAAAAGTTACTTACAAGCCAAAGGAAATCGGGTCTATCGGAGTGGACGTCAATGAAAAAGAAATCGCGGTTAGCGAGACCGACCGGTACGGGAATTATGTCAGGAGCATAACATATCCATCCTGCGTTAAGGATTTGCGTACTGAACAGACAGAAGCAATGTATAGCGATATCTGCCAGTCCATCGTGGACCGGGCAGCCAAGACGGGAAAACCTATATCCCACGAAGAACTCGATTTTAGCAAGAAGAAAGCTTCCTTAAAAGAGCAGGGCGTTACTTACGCAAGGATGCTTTCCGGTTTCGCCTACGGAACCTTCCTCACCCTGCTGGATAGAAGGGCGGCAAAACATGGCGTTTCCGTGCTCCCGGTCAACCCTGCTTTCACCACGACCATAGGGAAATTTAATTACGTGGACCGCTATGGTATTACGTCGCATGAAGCTGCGGCGCTGGCCATCGCGAGACGCTCTCAACATTTCAGTGAAAGGCCTGATTCCGCCAGAATCGCGCCTCCCGTACCTGCAAGGAATCGGGGGGTGCATATCTGGAGCATTTGGAGAAGGCTGAAGACGAGACAGGCGGGCGGTAGCATTAGCCTGACCGGCTCAAGGCGGTCCTTACAGGACTCCTCAGGTTGCGCTGAACCACAAACGAAATTTACATCAACGAAGACAGCGCAATCCATGCGGCCACCTCTTGCTACAATAAAGAGTGTGCACCGCCGCATGGGATCCCAATTCAAAAATCACGGGACTTGGGTGAATCAGAGGCATGCGCCCTGACGTTAACCGGCAGCAGCACTGTTCGGCTGCCGTCATAGTATATGGAAATAAAATACTATGGTTCCAGGAACGGTTCTAATGGCATCTACAGTATGCTTTTTGACGCCAAAAGTGCATTTGCTAATATCGGTTGCTGTTGATCCGTCTGAAACCCGAGACTTTTTGTGGAGACAGTTTGAAATTGCGACATAACACCATACAATTATTGACAATACCATATTAATTTGTTAACCTCAATATTGAGGATATTCTTCCATCCAACATGAACAATCCGTTCCCCTTCCCGATTCTTGACTGGCTTGTCCCGTCGCGACTCTTTGCCCGCATGAGTATTGCAAGCAAAATGCTCCTGGGATACATGACACTTGTGACACTCACTGTCATTGTCGTCATTTACGCACTGGTCAATCTCCAGCGTATCAACAGCCTGAACCGGAGCATCGTCAAGGTTGACATCATCGTGAAGGAAACTTCGGACAAAATGCTCGACTCTCTTCTCGGCCAGGACATGTACGAAAAACGGTTCTTGATTCTGAAAAGTCCTGATATGTCATCTCTTTTCGATAAGCGTGGCCGGGAATTTAATGCGTGGCTCGTTGCGTTGCTAGACCTGCCAGACGAGTCGAACCTGCCGCTTTCGGAAATCAGTAGGCTGCATACCCAGTATACCAACCTTTTCAGCCAAGAAGTCGAGCTAATCAGGGACAATAATGTGGAAAAAGCCAATGCCCTATCGCATGATGAGATGAAAAAAGTTTTGGACGCCATCATGGGTACACTAAAAACTATGTCTTCTGACGCTAAGAGTTCACAGGATAGAAAGGTGCAGGAGATCAGTGACATCGGACACAAGGCATTCCTTACGACGGCCCTCCTCTGTCTCTTCAGTATTATTGCTGGAGCCGTTGCGGGTCTGGTGGTCACCCACCACATTTCCTCTTCTCTTAACAAGCTCAAAGTGGCCACCGCTCACATCGCTGAAGGTAATTTCGACTACGACCCCGAAATTAAAACAGATGACGAAATTGGCAGGCTTTCCGAGGCATTTCTCGCCATGGGAAAACGGTTGAGGAAACTGGAGGAAATGTACCTCGACGCAAGTCCCCTTACCCGACTGCCGGGCGGCATCGCAATTGAAAACATCCTCAAGAAACGACTGGAATCTAAACAGCCTCTCGCCTTTTGTGTCCTCGACATAGATAATTTCAAAGCATTTAACGACCGTTACGGTTATGCGAATGGAAGTGAGGTAATTAAAGAGACTGCCAAAATCATAGAAGACATTGTTAAATCAAAAGGCGGAGCGGATGACTTTATCGGCCATGTCGGCGGTGATGATTTCGTTATCGTTACAGAACCGCTCCGCATGCGCGAAATATCCTCCGGAATAACAGCTGCTTTCGATAAGCGGATACCATTGTTTTATGAACCAGGCGACCGGGAACGGGGCTATATCCAGGGAAAAACAAGACAAGGCATTGAAATGCATTTCCCCATAATGACCATATCCATTGCCATCGTAACGAACGAACGACTAAAGTTGACGAACGCGCTTGAGGCTTCCGAAATCGCTGCGGAGCTTAAGGATTATGCAAAGACGATCCCCGGCAGCGTCTTTGTTGTGGACAAGAGGAGGAGTGGGTGAAAAAGGCAATTAGTCTGTGTCTTTTGATTATAATCTTTGGGTGTGTACCTTTTAAACCTACGCCAAAGCCCCGAGTTATTGCCGGTCCCGAGGCCGATATGCGGAGGGCTGTTGCTTTTGAAAAAGAGAAAAGATACCCTGATGCCATTGCGGCGTATCGCAAGATCTTGACCAATTATCCCCAGTCGCCCGTTGCATCTGATGCGCTTTTCGCGATCGCCCACCTGCACGCCTTCTATGATAACCCGCAGAAGGATTATACAAAGGCGCTTGCTGATTTTGAGAACTTTGAGAAACGGTATCCTAACCATGAAAAAGCTGAGGAGGCTAAAAATTGGCAGGCAGTTCTCAAATTGATCATTGACATGAGAAAGGAAAATAGCCTTCTGCACATGAGCATTGATCAACTTGAAAAGGAAGATATTCGGCATGAGGAGAAGCGAAAACAGTAGGGCTAATGAAGCGATTTTGCCAATGGTGAAAGGTAAGGCTCCAACTCGGATCGGCTTGAACTTCTTATCTTCCCATCCTTGGTTATATAAAAGCTGCCTCCATAGGGGTCCTGCGGCAATTGACTGAGTATTTTCTGTTTCACGAGTTCGTCGACATTCGCTGGCGTTCGCCCTAATTTCTTTTTATATAAATCAATTCCTTTTTCGAGCACAACTATTGATCGCAGGGCCTTGATGCGAATCTCATACCGTTTTTTAACAGTCATATCTTCCGAATTCTTTGTTAACTCTTCTAAAAAATATAAAGCGTTTTCTGTTCGGTTTTCTTTGAAGGCAAGTCTTGCTGCTATACTTGCGAAGAGAGGATCACCACCAGGCCTTCGAGATGCTTCCATAAGGTATTCCGACGCTTTGCCGTCATTATGGAGAAAGAAAAAATTATTGAAACCAATATAAAAAGGCAGCCGCCAATCCCAATTTCGATAACGATTTCCCTTTTCAAGGAGGCGATTTGCCTCCTCCGTTTTACCTGCATCCCAAGGCAGAAAAGCATTGGCGTACAGATAGGGATCTAAAAAATAAGGGTCCAAATCAGTGGTGATATCAAGAACTTTAGCAAACCACTCCCATTCCCATGCTTTGACCTTTGGACTTTCCTTTCTCTCTGATGCGCCTCCAATAAAACCCATTGATTTCAGAAAGAGCACATCCGATACAACCCCCTGAAACTCCAAAGACATTATTTTCAGGACCGGCGAAGGAATGACAAAATCGCTGTCATCGCTCTGAGGGAGTCTCTTTACCGACTCTCCGGCTTTACCCAAAATGATGATATGGAGGCAAACCATGAACAAGAGCAGACTGACGAGGAACACCCGTCGCATTTAAGGAAACTCCTTTTTTCTGAAAATCAATGCAGCCAAAGTTATGGTCAGTGCAATGTAGACCAAACCATACATTACAGACCATGCGATAAACGATGCGGGTACTGATATGCCGTGTGCTGCCTGAAGTTTGATGTTGAAGAGAGAAAGATTGGGGAAAATATAATAAGCAACCTGAATCATTTTCGATGTCACGGGAGAAATCGTGAATCCCAGATCCTTAGGCGAGGACTCAATAAGAGCTTTAACTCCGCTCATGGATGACCCGATGATATAGGTTATAATACTCAAGATCAGAGTAACAAACGACGAAGAGGTAAATGATGAAAAAAGAAAACTTACTGCGGACAGAAGTATCAACATAATAATTATGAAAAAAATCGCGAGGAAAACGACCGGCCATGAAAAGTGAATGAAATAACTCGTAAAAACTAAATTCAAGACAAATATAAGAGATAAAGCCATTAAACTTAAAACAGACATTGCTGTACAAATGAGGAGAACCATACCGAAAAACTTGCCGAAGATGTACTGAGATCGTGAAATCGGCCGTGACAGGACTGAATAGATAGTACGCCTGTCCAGGTCCTTTGCCATCACATTTATCCCTATAAACAACACTAGAATAAGTCCAGAAAAGGATACCGTTGAGAGGGCCAAATCAATGGTAACTTTGCCCACATCCATGGGGATCAAAGTTGCTAATAAGGCAGTGGTCCCGAAGAGCAGTAGCGCAAAGAGGGTAAGTCCATAAATAGCCTTGTTTCTAATGCCTTCTTTGAAGGTGACCACTGCTATTGGCCAGAGAACGGTCATGCTGCACTACCTCCTTCCGCTATCGCGACCTGTTGCATGAAAACCGATTCAAGGTTTAAATTGCCGGAAAGAAGATTATCGATGGTGTCGACCCGCCTGAGTCGCCCGTTGATAATTATTCCTGCCCGGTCACTAAAACGTTCTATATCATTCAGAATATGTGAAGAGAAGAAAACCGTTTTTCCCTGGCCTTTTAACTCAATAATCAAATCGCCAACCATTTTTCTGCCGATAGGGTCAAGACCACTCATCGGCTCGTCCAGAAGGACAACATCAGGATCGTGAATCAGCGCGAATGCCAACCCAGCCCTTTGAATCATCCCTTTTGAATACGTCCTGAGTGGCCTCTTTCGGGCATTTTGAAGATTGACCTTGTTGATAAGAAAATCGGAACGTTCATGCACATCTTTAGAATTCATTCCAGCCGATTTCCCGCCGAACCAAAGGAGTTCATCCGCTGTAAGATAGTCATAATAATAAGGGTTTTCCGGTAGATATCCCACAAGCCTGCGTGCATCGGGATTATTGGCATCTTTGCCGGCGATCAAGGCACTGCCTGTATCAGGAAAAATAAAGTTCATGAGGATTTTTATCGTTGTTGATTTCCCCGCTCCGTTAGGGCCAAGAAACCCGAACACTTCTCCTTTATGGATTTCCAGATCGAGCTTATTGAGCGCTCTTACTTTCCTCCCTCGAATGCCTTCTTTAAATTCTTTCGATATTTCAATAAGCTTAATCATTTTAGGAGTCTCTGCTCGTCTCTCAAAGGATATTTTAGTAAAAAAACATGAGACTATAATTTACACCAATGTAGCACAATTTTGAAGAGGGTTTTACTACGCTATCGTTGGCATCGTAAGCATCTGGCGGGTATCGCAGGCGTATTGGATCTCAGTGTCTTTAGTAGGCTCTACTATCATTGTTGAGTATATCATTCTGGTGTTCATTTGTCCGCTCATCAGCGGTACTATCTTATTTGGTTGCTTCGCAACCAGCGCTTTAACCCCACCCTGAAGAAACAGGTGTTTTCGGCGCAGTAGGATAACTTTGCACTTCCGCGTTGCCAATCAAGCTCCATGCCTATTTCTGTATATATCAATCATGCTGTCATACACGGCATACATAAATATACAGGCCGGGGGAATACCCCGGCCTGTATATATTTTATTTTGATACTATTGCTATTAAACTGATTACAATGTTGCCCAGGCAGTCGTGCAAGTTCCGCCAGGAGCATTAACCAAGTTACTGGTAGTAGCAGTTCCAGATATGTCACCAACCTTTACCTCTGCGCCTAAGGCAGAACCAGTAGCATTTTGGGACCAATATAGAGACGTCGTTGTGGAATCCATCCCATAACACCGATTTCCCGAAGTATTATCTGAAACTCCGGTATAAGTAACACCTGAACCATTCGCATTAATTAATAAAGAATCGTTTTGGGAAAGACCAAAATTTATGAACGTAGCAGAAGATGGAATTGTTGTACCATTAATTGCATTTTGAGCAACCATGGTGCTAACTGTTGCGTTGGTGATCACAGTTCCAACGGCACCATTACCTGCAGTCGATACATACGCCTGCCAATCAGAGTAGAAAGCTTCTTCCGAGGTGCGGGCATTGCGAAGGTCAGCCAATGCGGCGGCATTATAACCTTTCATACGATACTGAGAAAACTGAGGAATGGCGATAGCAGCCAAAATGGCAATGATGGCTACCACGATAAGGAGTTCGATAAGGGTAAAACCTTTGCTGTTTTTAATCTTCATTTGTTTACCTCCCATAAAGTTAGTTGTGATAAAAGAACAAAATTGTTATATTTCATCAATACTCACTACTTCTGTTCAGAGATTTATACGGAATACTTACCCTCCTCTCTTTTGCTTTGCGTTTCTGTTATTTTAAAATATGCACAATATATGCCATGAAATAACGTTTGTATTATCAATTACTTATATTTAATATAATCTTAAAATGCCGTTATTTGTCATTACACACTGACAAAATATGTCACAAGCAGCAACTCCGGGACAAAGTTTTCAAACCTTTATGACCCTCTAAAATACCACAGCCGTAAGCTCTCTCTGACCGAAGAGCAAATTTGCATTCACTGTTTTGCTTGACCTTTATTGCAAATCTTTTTTAATAAGATATAAAAGAACAGGAGGTATCGCCCATGACACACCTCATATGCGATATATCATCGGGAATAACGTCTGCTTTCGATAAGCGGATACCGTTGTTTTACGAACCAGGAGACCGGGAACGAAGCTCTATCAAGGGAAAACAAGAAAAGACGTTTAAATTCATTTTCCCATAATGACTCTTTCTGGTGTTCATTTGTCCGCTCATCAGCGGTACTATCTTATTTGGTTGCTTCGCAACCAGCGCTTTAACCCCACCCTGAAGAAACAGGTGTTTTCGGCGCAGTAGGATAACTTTGCACTTCCGCGTTGCCAATCAAGCTCCATGCCTATTTCTGTATATATCAGTCATACTGTCTATACACAGCATATATAAATATATACAGGCCGGGGGGATACCCCGGCCTGTATATATTTTATTTTGATACTATTGCTATTAAACTGATTACAATGTTGCCCAGGCAGTCGTGCACGTTCCGGCAGGAGCATTAACCAAGTTACTGGTAGTAGCAGTTCCAGATATGTCACCAACCATTACCACTGCGCCTAAGGCAGCGCCGGTAGCATTTTGGGACCAATATAGAGACGTCGTTGTGGAATCCATCCCATAACACCGATTTCCCGAAGTATTATCTGAAACTCCGGTATAAGTAACACCTGAACCATTCGCATTAATTAATAAAGAATCGTTTTGGGAAAGACCAAAATTTATGAACGTAGCAGAAGATGGAATTGTTGTACCATTAATTGCATTTTGAGCAACCATGGTGCTAACTGTTGCGTTGGTGATCACAGTTCCAACGGCACCATTACCTGCAGTCGATACATACGCCTGCCAATCAGAGTAGAAAGCTTCTTCCGAGGTGCGGGCATTGCGAAGGTCAGCCAATGCGGCAGCATTATAACCTTTCATACGATACTGAGAAAACTGAGGAATGGCGATAGCAGCCAAAATGGCAATGATGGCTACCACGATAAGGAGTTCGATAAGGGTAAAACCTTTGCTGTTTTTAATCTTCATTTGTTTACCTCCCATAAAGTTAGTTGTGATAAAAGAACAAAATTGTTATATTTCATCAATACTGACTACTTGTTTAGAGATTTATACGGAATACTTACCTCCTCTCTTTTGCTTTGCGTTTATGTTATGCACAATATATGCCATTATGTAGCGTTAGCATTATCAATTATTTACATTTAATATTACAATATTAAGATGCCGGAATTTGTCATTACACATTGACAAAAAATGTAACAAGGTGTTTTCTTGACAAGATGTTTGTCGGATGTTAGCATCAATCTGACCCTCTATGATAATAACATCTTCATTATTAATCACTTGTAATTCCCACGCTACGGCAATTGCCGATGGGGCCATATTTATAGACAAAGGAATTATTCGTGCTATTGGCCCACTGTGTAACATTACGCAACAATTTCCTTATGCGAAGGTCATTCAGCTGCAAAATGCCCTGTTAATGCCTGGACTAATCAACACACATACCCATCTCGAACTTCCCGAGCTTCTCAACACGATACGGAGTAAGAATTTTACGGACTGGATTTTAAATCTTATTGCTGCTAAAAAAAAATTGGTCAATAAAGACTACACAATAGCGATGCACAACAATATCAGCACGCTCGTCCAAACAGGCACCACTATGGTTGGAGAAATATCCACCCACGGCATAAGTTATGACCTGTTAAAAAGGAGCGGCCTCAGGGCAATAGTGTATCACGAAAACATAAACATGGCGTCAGATAGAAATGGTCATGGACCGAAAAATAGCTTGTTTACAAGAGGAGACTCAGTGCTCGTTCAATCCGGTCTTTCTCCTCATTCGCCCTATACTGTTTCACAAGCAGTTTTACTCAATATCCGGAAAGCAGCACACACGAAGAATTTCAGGCTGACCATGCATATCGCAGAATCAAAAGAAGAGAACCGGTTGCTGCAACGAAAATCGAGCGGGCTTGAAAAGCTCTACCAATTCGCTGGCTGGAACCTTGACTGGGCCCCGATGGGTTCTTCGCCCTTCGAATATCTGCACAGAATCGGATTCCTATCCTCTAACCTTCTCGCCGTGCATGCGGTTCAGGTTATGGACAAGGACATCAGCCTCATAAAAAACAAAAATGTTTCGGTTGCACACTGCCCGAGGAGCAATAAAGAAACTGGTGTGGGCAGAATGCCGCTGAAACAGTTCTTGGATGCGGGGATCAGCGTAGGTCTCGGCACTGACAGCCTTGCCAGTTCCCCAACTCTTAATATGTGGGACGAGATGCGCTATGCTTACAGAATTCACCGTCATGACGGGCTCACTCCGAAGGACATCATTTTTCTCGCCACTTCCGGAGGCGCCCGTGCCATGGGAATGGACAAACAAATCGGGGTACTTGAGCGAGGAATGAAAGCAGATGTTATTGCGGTTGCCTTACCGACAAAAAATACCGGTGATATCTATTCAGACTTGCTTAGAGAAACAAAATCCTGTATTATAAACGTCGTTAATGGAAAGATTCTCTACCAAAAAGATGTTTTTAAACCTGTTTAATCCTTGGTATCTTCGGTTTCGGTCCTTGCCATTCTTAAGAGACAACATATGAAGTTGTTTCAGCCAACTCTTGTCTTTTTCTGGGCCCATTGTTTCTGGTTGTTTCTGGTAATGAGACCTCCGTACAGCAATATGGCACCACGATGATGCAGGCGTTACAAGAGTGCCCAATACCTTGATGTTAACGTAATCATTCAGCAGGTTCAGAAATCAATCCGGGAATTATATGCGCGTACGTTAGGTATCCTGCTGACCTTAACAAGCTATCAACATCAAGCGACCTTAACTTGCAGAACGACAATTATGTTTATAACCCCGAGAATGGAGCTCTGACAGAAAAGAAATAATTTTTTTCCCGGTGAGACGCAAAACCTTCTTAAAAATGAAATCAATCGAGCAAATTAAAGACAAAGTTTTCTCCGGCAGACGGCTGACCCGCAAAGACGGAATCGATCTTTTCAAATCAAACAATCTTCTCGCACTTGGTCGCATGGCCACTCATATTGCGCGGCAAAAAAACGGGAACCGAGTCTTCTTTGTCCAGAATATGCACATCAACCCCACGAATATTTGCGTGAACCGCTGCAAGTTCTGCGCGTTCAGCCGAAGCAAGGGCGAGCCTGGCGCCTACGAAATGAGCATTGACGATATTTTGAACAAAGCCAGAAGCGCCGGGAAAAATGTTCGCGAATTTCATATCGTTTCCGGTCTTCACCCCCACCTGCCCTTTTCCTGGTACATGGACATGCTGAGGGCGCTCAAGGAACAGTTTCCAGAAATCCATCTCAAGGCCTTTACCGCCGTGGAGATCGACTATCTTGCAAAGCTGTCCGGCCTGAGTCTGACTGACACACTCCTGAAACTCAAAGAGGCCGGGCTGGGTTCTCTTCCTGGTGGGGGCGCTGAAATATTCAATTCCTCTGTCCGCAATACATTGTGCGCCGAGAAGATCAGCGGAGACCGCTGGCTTGAGGTGATTGAAGCTGCGCATAAAGTTGGACTTAAAACAAACGCAACCATGCTCTATGGCCATATCGAAACCGCCGAGCACCGAATCGACCATCTCATCCGTCTCCGCGAACTCCAGGACCATACTGGCGGCTTCCAGGCTTTTATTCCCCTGAGTTTCCATTCACAGAATACGGAAATAAGAAAATCGGCTTATACTACGGGATTCGATGACCTCAAAACTCTGGCCATATCCCGGTTGATGCTTGACAATTTTGACCACATTAAAGCCTATTGGGTTATGCTCGGCGAAAAAGTTGCCCAGGTCGCGCTCAGCTTCGGCGTCGACGACCTTGACGGCACCGTTATCGAAGAACGTATTACGAAAGCGGCTGGCGGAGTTACCGACGGAATTATGACGAAAGACGATATTTTACACCTTATCAAGCAGGCAGGACGCACACCGGTAGAGCGCGACACAGTCTATCATTTCATCAAAACGTGGAAGTAAATCCTCGCAAAAACCACCGATAAACAAATATGGCAAGGGAATTGGAAAAAATTGCGGTTCACATTGCAAAGGGAAAGCGCATCACTCCCGAGGAGGGACTGTTTCTCTTCAGACACGCCGACCTTCTTACTCTCGGAGAACTGGCGAACTCCGTCCGAAAAAAGCTGCACCCAAAGCGGATCGTGACCTTTGTTGTCGACCGCAACATCAATTATACCAACATCTGCGTGAACAAATGCTCCTTCTGCGCCTTCTATCGTAATGCAGACAGTTCTGAAGCATATATTCTATCAAAAAAGGAAATTTTCCGGAAAATCGAAGAAACTATTGCCCAGGGCGGTACGCAGATTCTTATGCAGGGCGGGGTCCACCCCGACCTCGGCTTGGAGTATTTTGAGGACCTTTTTTCATCCATCAAAGCGAAATTTACTATACAGATACATTCCCTTTCTCCCGCCGAAATAACTTTCCTCGCGCAGAAATCGGGCATCTCCGTCATAGAAACACTTCGGCGTTTAAATTCTACGGGATTGGATTCGATTCCTGGGGGTGGCGCCGAAATTCTTGTCGACCGCGTCAGAAAAAAGATTAGTCCGAATAAGATCCGCTGGCGGCAATGGGCCGATGTGATGAAAACTGCCCATGCACTCGGCATGCCGTCAACTGCGACCATGATGTTCGGAAGCGTAGAAACGGACAAGGAGATTGTAGAGCATTTGGTCAGGATCAGGGAAATCCAGGACGATACGGGAGGTTTCACTGCATTCATTCCATGGACTTATCAGCCCGGCAATACGAAACTCGGGGGTCGGGCAGCAACAGCTGTTGAATATTTGAAGGTTCTCGCGCTTTCTCGGGTAATGCTCGACAATGTTGCCAATATACAGGCATCATGGGTAACGCAGGGAGCAAAAATCGCACAGGTCGCGCTCGAATTTGGCGCCAATGATTTTGGAAGTACGATGATCGAGGAAAATGTCGTAGCTGCTGCCGGAGTTACGTTCAGAATGACGAAACAGGAGATCGTGAATATAATTAGTGATGCGGGCTACTCCGCTGCGCAGCGAAATACGCGCTATAAAATTCTGAAGATCGAAGAAGTAAATATTTGAAATGCTAACGATGATCAAATGCCCGAATTAATATAGGGTACTCAATATTTTCCCCTTGTTACACGTCATGAAGTATTTATTTTTTGCATCGCGAATGTTAACAAATAGAAATACTTTGATTAACGGGTGGTTATCTACCATGTACACAAAAGGTGTGGATAACCTGTTATTAACTCTGTGAATATATTTTTTTTTAGCACTGTTTTAGCTGAGAAAATGCAAATTGCTTAATAAATTAGCACCACAATATACATAATTACAATGAGTTATGAGACGGTTGCGATAGTATATTCTTTTCTTACATTCAAAACACGTACATTAATTTTTCTTCCAATATGTTCTTTTTTGGCACCGATTATATGGACTCTAATATAGTTGTCCGAGAGACCGGAAAGCAACCCCGTTTCAGCATCCACCTTATCTTCAACTACGACAAGAAGCTCAGCATCAAGATGTTTTTGCCTGAATTTTAAGTTCTTTTCCCGTCCAATCAGACGAAGAGTTTCGCTCCGTTCTCTTTTCGTGGCCTCAGGCAGATGGGCTGTCATCTCTGACGCGGCAGTTCCGGGACGCGGTGAATAGCTGAACACATGCAAGTGGGTAAGCGGCACACTCTGAATGAGTTGCAGCGTGTTATTGAACGCGCTTTCCCCTTCACCGGGATACCCTACCATAACATCCGCGCCGAGAGCGATTCCCGGAACATTACTCGCAAGATTTTCGACAAGTTCACGGTAAAAACCAGCCGTATAATTCCTCTTCATTGACAATAGTATCCCATCATCACCGCTCTGAAGCGGTATATGGAGATGCCTGCACAGATCTTGTCCAATCAAATGAATGATGCCCTCGGTAATTTCCCGGGGTTCAATGGAACTCAAACGTATGCGTGAATGGCCTCTCATCCCTTTCAGCGACGCCAGTAGATCAGTGAGACTGGTCCTCTCTGACAAATCGACGCCGTAGGCTCCAATATGGATGCCGGTGAGAACGATTTCAGGGCAATTTTTCTTCACCAGCCGTTCAAATTCCGACATCAGCTCCTTTGGATCAACACTCCGCGATCTACCTCGTGCGAATGGGACAATGCAGTAGGAACAGAAATTGTTGCATCCGTCCTGTATTTTGAGGAATCCACGAGTTCGGCTCTTTATTGCCTTAGATGTCTCAAATACCCTAGTTTTTTCGGGTGCCTCTTTTGACTGCGAGGCGACATACTGAGTTATTTTCGACTTCTCGCTGTTGCCGAAGACTGAATCGACACCGGGAATGCTCTTGATCTCGTCAGGCCGTATCTCCGCGTAACAACCGGTAACAATGACTTTTGCTCCCTGACCTCTGCGGGCTGCAGCCCTGATGATCTGCCGACACTGAGCATCGCTCTTTGCCGTCACCGAACAGGTGTTGATAATATACACATCGGCCAGCTCGTTAAAAGGCACTACGGTATTTCCCTGCGATGTAATGTCCTGGCGCAGGAGGTCTGTTTCATATTGATTGATTTTACATCCAAGGGTTGTAAAAGCTATTCGCATAACTGGCCGGTAAGGGAATTCATGCCTGCTGCGGATATTTTCACTCTGACGAGGGCTCCGATTAGCGACGGGTCGGCTGAAACGTTTACGGTTTTGTTTCCCCGTGTTCTACCCGTAATCATCCCGCCTTTCTTGCTGATACTGTCGAGGAGTATTTCCTGAATCGTGCCGATTAATTCCCGATTCTTTTGGATGGTAATTTCCCTTTGAAGCGAGAGAATCCGGTCAAGTCGTTTTTCCTTGATATCTTCATCGAGATGCCCGGGAAACCCGAGAGCGTTCGTTCCCGGTCTTTTGGAATATTTAAACGCGAAAATACCGTCATAGCGCACTTCCGACAACAGTTGCATGGTCATCTCGAAATCCTGTTCCGTTTCGCCGGGAAATCCGGCAATGATGTCGGTAGTAAGCGTAATACCAGGCACTGCTTCCTGAAGTTGTTTCACTTTATCGAGGTAATCCCCTCGCCTGTATCCCCTGTTCATTGCGATGAGAATTGAGTCTGAGCCACTTTGTACTGGTAGATGTATGGATTCGCATACTTTCGGCAATTCACGAATCGCATTGGTCAGCTTTTCAGACAGATCCCTTGGATGAGACGTCACAAATCTGATGCGTTCTATGCCGGGGATATCGTTTATCGACCGCAATAGAGCAGAGAAATCGATACCTTCTCCCAATCCTTTGCCGTATGAGTTTACATTCTGGCCAAGCAAAGTGACTTCTTTATAGCCCTTATACCCCAGTTCGCGCACCTCCGCAACAATATCCTCGGGCATGCGTGAACGCTCTCTACCCCTCAAATAGGGGACAACGCAATAGGTGCAGAAATTGTCGCATCCATACATGATTGACACCCATGCCTTGAATCTGTCGTTTCTGGCAGCGGGGAGGCGCTTCCGGTGATACTCAGGGTCTCCGGCTGTATCTACGAGGGTCCTAGTTCCAGAACGCTGCTGCTCAATAAGCGAGGAAAGACGGCCGATGTCCGAAGGCCCGAAAATCATGTCCACGTAAGGCGCTCGGGAAAGGATTCCTGCTCCCTCCTGCTGGGCAATGCAACCAGCTACGGCGATTTTCATGCTGGGATTCGTGGTTTTCAGGCTCTTCAACCTTCCGAGTTCGCTGAAAAACTTCTGTTCGGCCTTTTCCCGGATGCTACAGGTATTCAAGATAACCATGTCAGCACGCCCGGCTTCAGCCACCGATTCGCAGCCCTGGGCTTCGAGAATGCCTGTCATGCGCTCGGAATCGTGTTCATTCATCTGGCAGCCAAAGGTTATGATATGGAACGATTTCATAGAATTCATATTATAATCCGCCGATGACGGTTTCACAAGAGGTATCTCCAGTGCCGAGTTGCTTTATGTATTTAGGATATTGAGTCGACGAGGCTTAGCGGGTTATTGTAAAGAGAACGGTTTCTCCCCGCTTTACAGAAAGGTTCGTTCGGGCATTCTGCTTGTACAGGAATATTTCAAGAGCGCCGGAGCTATTGATGATAGCTCCCAGCGTCCCCGGAGTCGATTCGGCATAAAACTTATTCAAACCCATTATTTCCTTGCCGGCAATAATAACACTGGACACGTCCAGATCGGAGCCTTTGTCAAGAAACAGCTGAATTTCTTTGAAGGTGATGTCAGTGATAATATTGCCGAAGCGGTCGAAATGCACGATATGCCCTTCGATGCCATTTTCGACAATTTTCGGAGTGGGGACATTCAACTTCACGAAATCACTAATTTCGTCCCCGAAGTTGCCCGATGCAATGCCTTTTGCAAGCCAAGCCGCGACAGGAGCAAAAATGTCCCGTCCATGGAAGGTCGGCCCCGGATGAGGGAGAAAATAATGGTCCGCAGTGATATGGTGGACGCGAATCCGCTCCGCCTCCTGGTAAATCAGGCTAAACAAGCCGTTGTCGGGGCCGACAAAATAATAGCTTTCCGTTACAACGATGATAGCTCTTCTTCCGCTCCCGACACCAGGGTCGACAACCGCGAGATGGATTGTGCCTTTTGGGAAATGGCTGTAAGCCGACTTCAGTACATACCCTGCTTCCCAAATATCCAGTGGTGTGATCTCGTTGGATATGTCGATGATCTGAGCTTGTGGATTGATCTTGAGGATGACTCCCTTCATACTTCCAGTAAAGGGATCACGAGCACCGAAATCGGTTGTCAGTGTTATGAGAGGAAGCATTTATCCCTCATCGGTTCAAATTTTAAATTTGACGAATAATATCAGCACCCATATGCTTTGTCAACCTTAAGAATATGGTTTTGACTTCTCGTTATTGTACCAAGAGGAGAATTTCGCGGCCGGTCCTTGACAAATAGGTAATGTATGCTATCTTTCATTTACAGATTATCTAATCCAAAATTATGGCGGTGTTATATGAGGAGTGCTAAAGCTTGTTTGTTTATTCTCCTGGTTGCTCTACTCGGTGTCAGCAGCGCATTTGCAGTGCAGGAAGTTTCATCAGAGCTGGGGAAGAAGCTGTTTAACGATCCCAATCTCGGAACAGGGAGTAAGTCATGCAATACCTGCCACCCCGACGGTAAAGGACTTTCAAAAGCGGGAGACATGAATGATCTGCCCGATATCATCAACGGATGCATCACTCATAATCTGAAGGGAAAGGCTCTGGATGCGAATTCTGTGGAAATGAAGTCTCTGATTCTGTATGTCAGGAGCCTTGGGCAGAAATAGCAGGTTGCCGAGCCAAGACCAGCAGATGGATGATAATGCACGATTTATTCAGACTACACTCCATGTCGTTCACAGAGGAGAGTTTTATTTAAGCTGTTCTGAGATAAAATCGAATCGGCGCTCCCTGTACGATAGAATTCCCAGGACGTGGACACCACACATTTTTTCTATAAGCGCAGGATTCGTTTTTTCCGCCAACCCCATTTTCCCTCTCTTGGCTTGGTTGATCACGATACCAGCAATATCAATCCTCTTTTCGTTCAATGACGCGACCGTCAAGAGCGTATGATTAATTGTACCGAGGCCCGGTCTTGCGACGATTAAGACAGGGAGCCCCATGTCCCGAGCCAGTTCGCGGAAAGTATAATCATGCTTAAGCGGAACCATGATCCCACCTGCTCCTTCAATAATCATGAAATCATGTCTTTGTGCAAGCTCATGATAAGCTTTCATTATTTTTCCAGGAATGATTTGCGTCCCCTCCAATTCAGCGGATACAAATGGCGCGAGGGGCTTTTGAAAGCGATAGGGATTGACAAGGGCCAGTGCGTCTCTTGCTGCCGATGATTTCATAAGCAGCATCGCATCACGAGGAATGAGCCTACCCGATTGCCTGATGCATCCTGTTTCCGCGGGTTTCATCACCCCTGCGTTAACCCCCGCATGAACAAGAGCTCGCGCTATTCCCGCAGCAACATATGTCTTTCCCACACCAGTATCGGTCCCGGTAATAAAAATGCCTCTTTTCATAATCCTCCAGCGATTACATCAACCGGCTGTCGAGATTGAAAACCTGGCCTGAAACATCCTGCATACGAGATAAATGATGAACAAAATCGGCCACCTCAAGCGGATTCGAAACGCGACTTAGCGTGTTTGCCTTAACTATACGATCAAACATCACCGTTGATATTTTGCCACCCATGTCCGTGGGGAGGTAACCCGGCAACACGGCATTTACTTTTATATTAAATGGGCCGAACTCCTTCGCGCAGGCTCTGGTCAAACCGATGAGCCCTGCTTTCGAAGCTGAATAATTTGCCTGTCCTTCCCGTCCCTGCAATCCGACGATAGAAGCAATCGAAATAATATGTCCGCCATTCTTTTTCATCATACTCTCGGCAACGGCACGAATACAGTAAAACGGCCCGGTCAAATTGGTCCCGATCACATCGTCCCACTCCGTCTGGCTCATGTGAAGGAGTAAACCGTCTCGAGTCATGCCCGCATTATTCACCAGTACATCGATGTGGCCCCATCGTTTTACCGTCTCAGCGACCATTGCATCGACTTCAGCAGCTATACGTACATCGGCGTGCACGGCAATGGCATCTCCGTCCGCAGCCATGATGTTTTCGACCACAGATGCGGCATCGAGCGCTCCTTCCCGGTAATGTATGACAACCTTGTAACTGCTGTATCCGAACCGAAGGGCAATCGCTTTTCCCAGGCCCCGCGACGCGCCGGTGACCAGCACAACCTGCTTTTTATCTCCCATTGTCATACTAGCAACCCTTCCTTTTTGCACTTGTCAAGAGCATCCAGCGCGCTGTCAATATCATCGTCACTATGGGTTGCCATGGCCGTGATTCGCACCCGCGCTGAACCTTCAGCCACCGTGGGAGGTCTGATGGCCGATGCAAAGATGCCGTATTCAAAAAGCATGTTGTCCGCTCTAATCGCTTTTTCTGTATCTCCGATTATGAGCGGAATAATCGCCGACTCAGACTTGCCGCAGCTGATACCCATTGTGCCGAGTCCGGCCACGAGCCGATCCCTGTTTTTCCAGAGAGCCATTCTTAAACCTGGCTCACGTTCGACGATAGCAATTGCCTCCATTGAAACTGCACATACCAGAGGCGGTAGCGCCGTACTGTACATAAAGCTCCGAGAACGGTTTATGAGAAAGTTTACAAGGCTCCTGCTGCCTGCCGCATAAGCACCGAACGACCCCAATGCCTTCCCGAGGGTCCCCATCTGGATAGGAACTCGGCCTCCAAGGCCAAAGTACTCGGCCGTGCCCTTGCCTCTTTCCCCCAGCACGCCCACCGCATGGGCATCATCTACCATGAGAATAGCGCCATATTTTTCAGACAGGCAAACAATTTCTGGAAGCGGAGCGATATCTCCCTCCATGCTGAATACTCCATCAGTAACAATAAGTCTGCGTCCGATGGAAGTCGCTTTTCGTAGTAGATCTTCGAGATGGTTCATATCCTTGTGCCTGTAGACGGCGACCTGCGCTCTGCTCATGCGGCATCCGTCAATGATGCTTGCATGATTCAGGCTGTCACTTAGAATTAGATCGCCGGGCCCTGCAATCGCAGATAGGATGCCTGTGTTCGCTGCATAACCGGAGTTAAAAACAACGGCTGCTTCAGTATTTTTAAAGCGTGCAATCCGCTCTTCAAGTTCCACGTGAACCTCACTTGTCCCGGATACCAAGCGTGATGCGCCCGCCCCAAAACCATAGCGGCCTATAGCGGTCCTTGCCGCATCACACAGTGCAGGATGGCATGAAAGACCAAGGTAGTCGTTCGAGCACATGAGCAACAAGCTCCTACCGTTTACGACAATTCTTGCACCCTGGCGGGATTCAATAATGAGGGGTTGTCGTAACAGTTGTTTTTGGCTTAAATGTAAAAGTTCTTTTTCAAACATGATTTATTGATAAGTTGATCAGTTTCGTTCCATGATACTGAAATAATCTTCCAGCGTCTGAGCAACTTTGTGTTCGCCAGCGGACGTAATCATCACAGGCTCAAACTGAAGATATTTAATGAATGCCCCCAAATCAAAATGATCGCCGTCGACAAAAAAAACTCTTCCGCCAGTCGGATCGCCGGTCGTCTTCAACTCAGGGAAACGAAGGTAACCTGTTTGAAGTGAGGCAACATAACCTGCTGTGTATTCGGGATCGTCGGACCAGCAAAGTTCGGCTACGTTACCGGGAGCATGCGCGACTTTCGTTGCCAGCGCAAGCGCCTCAAAGGTGCGGAAGTGAGTAAGTCCCAGTGCAGCTAACCGGTGGCGGGTAAGCACCAGGGTCTGCTCATCCCAGTCAAACCGTGAGGCACGCACTCCCCTTTCCTGGTCCGGTTCAAGCCGAACTCCGGTCCGGGCATCCATAATGATTGCACCCCGCATTACATGGCCAGAAGTTGAAACGCCCTTACTCAGGTGGTTGATGGCTTTCTCTGCAGAATAAAGCGAAATACCGGCATGTTGAAGGGCACAAACGGCTGATGATCTTCCTGCCTGCACTGAGGAGATGCCCAATGATGTCATATTGAGAGTCTTGATCCTGCGGATAAATTGATTTCCCAAGTTTTCGGCAGTTAAGGTTATCTTATCCGGCAAGGGAATCCTGCCTGTGGCACGCGCCATAAGTTCACGTATCATGGCATCTATCGCATCAAATGTGACGATGCGTTCAGCGCCGGATACATGCCTGCCCTGATAGGACGCGCGCATGCGGATGCTGTAGAGCTGGTCTTTCATAACAGGCTTAGACATGGAGACCCAAATCACGAATCATGGCAAGATCTTCAGCAGGGTCAAGACCGGAAGTCGTGAGGTAATTGCCAATCATGAAGCCGTCGGCACCTGCTGTAAATATCATGGGGTGGAGCCGTCCGAGCGCAGTACCCCTTCCTGCGCAAATACGTATTTCCTTATCCGGAAGAATAAAGCGGAACAAGGCAATCGATTGCAGGGCTTCAAGCGGCGTAATCGCGGATGTATTTTCAAGTGGAGTTCCCGCAATGGGCATCAGGAAATTGATCGGCACCGATTCAACATCGAGTTCACGCAGTGTGAGAGCCATCTCCAAGCGGTCTTTCATGGTTTCTCCCATTCCGAGAATGCCGCCGCTGCATGCAGATAGCCCTAGAGAGCGGACATGGCATAGCACTTCAAGCCGTTCGTCGAAAGTGTGGGTCGTGCAGATGCGGGAGAAATAATCCCGGGAGGTTTCGATGTTGTGATGATATCGCTCAAGGCCGGCATCCTTCAGGAAAGACAGCTTTTCTCTGGTAAGCGACCCGAGAGTGGCGCAGGGAGAAAGACCAAGTTCACGAACGATACGCACACCTTGTGCGATTTTTTCGAGATCTTCTCGGGCGTCGATGCCGCGTCCACTGGTTACGATGCAAAACCGACGGGCCTTGTTCTTTTTCGCGCTTTGTGCGGCTTTAGCTATGTCATCTGTTGAAATCAGCGGGTAGATTGGTACCACCGTTGAATGGTGAGCAGACTGAGCACAATAGGCACAATCCTCGCTGCATGCCCCTGACTTGGCGTTCACGATCGAGCAAATGTCAACGGACGAACCGCGGAAATGTTCCCGAATACGTCCCGCAGCAGCAAAGAGATCCCATAGCTCCGATCCTTTCACAAGGGACAGTGAAATTACAGACGCCATGTCAATCCTGTTTCCGCTTAGAACGCTCTTCAAAGCCTGTGGAACAACTGACTGCGACTGGACATCCATGGCCCTGTTTTACCTGATGGCGGAGTGTTTGTCAACCACTTTATATATTTTAGGTTAACAATTCAGAAGAGATAAAAAAAACGACAGACGATGTCACAGCACGGAATAATATGTTATATATCCCACCCCTTATCGGAGCGTTCGGGATAAATGAATGATGCGTCTTGTTCCTCTCGAATCTCATGCGATGATACGTCCTCAATCATGAAATGGAGCCGGGATACTCGATATTGCAGATTCTTTCTCAAGGCTAAGACGTAAACTTTCGCCTTCATTACGCTGTTCGGAGGTATGAAAAAGGGGTTCTTTGCAATATGCAGTTCCGCGTCCTTAATACCCAATATGCTCAACTGATAAATTGCAGGTTCGAGACTCCGATTTTCAACAATCAGTGAATATACGTTTATCATGCTTTCCTTTTGAGCGATTTGAGCTATCGGTTGAGGTTCATCGCGGAATACCCAAAATGCCATAGGGATGCGAATATAGACCTGGTACGCAAAAAGCATCGCTATAATTCCAAAGGCAGCGGCAAGTCCCACCACGCGGGCGCGCGTTCCTTTTTCAGGACCGGATTCCCGAACATACCTAATGAGCGACACTTTATTTCTCGTTTTCATAATACCGCTGCAAGCATCGATACACTCCGCACAATTGATGCATTCAATCTGCAGTCCCTGTCGAATATCAACTCCAGCAGGGCAGGCCCGCACACAGGCCTCGCAGTCGCTACAGTCTTTGGCAAGGGCCCGTTCGAATGCAATGGTTAGTGTTTTTTTATCAAAGAAAGCACCTTGAAATTGCGCGTAGGGGCAGACCGAACCGCAAAAATTATTGCGAACGAATGCGATGTCCAAATAGATAAGAACGGCAAAAAAAGCCCATATTCCCGTGGTCCAGGTACCCAGCCGCCGTGCAAATATATCGGAGGCCATTTCATAAGGGGAGACAAAGTACCAGATCAGGCTTAGCGAAACGATTGTCGAAAAGAGGAAAAGAAGGGATTGTGAGATTGCGGCTCGCAAGAAACGTCGGCCGCTAAGCCACTCCGAAAGCATCTCTATGCGACTCGAAAACACAGACAATACCGTCTGTGGACACAGCCACCCACACCATAAACGGCCATAGAGCACGGTAAATAAAATGATTCCAATTAAAAAAAGCAGAAAAATGAGCAGAAGAAAACAGGTTTCGTTGATCCAGATAACGGAGCCAAAAAAGTACAGTTTGAGTGACAAAACATCGAGCCTCAGTGCGCTTTCGTTCTGCACGCGCAGAAAAGGTACTCCAATCATAAGTACTGCTTCAATCCAGGCGACAACCCAACGCCGTGACCGGAATGTATTAAGCATTTTATGTGCCATTGATGGCTGTTGCATGGCGTACATGTTTATCCTATTATATTTTATTTTACGTCATTCCGACTTAAAAAGCTAACCAACAGCCGAGTCTACCACGTGTTTGCATACATCATGTTTTCTAATAGAAGTCTTAAAGGCTTTTGCTCTTCGACTGGCTACAAGCAACAGGAACGACTTGGCAAGATTTTCTCCGGATTTTACTCTTCCATTATGTCGATGATTTTAGTTCAGCCTTTCCTAGGGGCAGGTAAAGAAGGATGATTGGATTACCGCAGGAGGACCAAATCGGCAAAATGTGCCGTACCGTGTCTCGACGCTTTGTTGGAAGGGTAAGATTTCAGCGAACCGAAGAAAGGATTCACCTCGCGAAATATCCCTTTTTTTAGCTCAAGGTGATATAGTGTGGGCAAGTCAATATGGCTGTAAATCTATTTTAAGGGGGGTAGTCTGTTAGCTCCACCTGTCTTGCTTTTTACTCAAGTCATAGCTCAAAGTTCATAGCCGAAGCACTTTAGCTTCAATGTTTGGACTACATCGCTGGGAGCAATGTTGAATAAAACTCTAGGAAAGTATCGGGGAAACCTAGTCTTTCGTAGGTTGTCTAGCAATCTATTTTGGCAACATTGGACATGCAAAGCATACATGCAAGGTAAAATACCTCGATGGACCAAACATAGCTGATTTTAGCGACATGGCAATCTTACTTTTTCAATGGATCCCAAACATTGACCTTGTTTCGTTTCCCTGTCAAATGATCGTTTATAAAATTATAGAATGCATCAAACCATAGTTCCGTGACAAGAGCTCAATTTTTTCTCACAAGGTCTTCGAAACTTGTTTTTTTCAATATTTCCACAATTTTGGCCTGAACAGTCATCCACAACACGTGAGACGGACAATTCTTTGAATAAACGCAATTCTTCTTGTCCGCAGTACAAATATTCAACGCAAGTTTACCTTCAATGGCTTCGAGTACGTCAAGTGCAGAAATGTCACGGGATGGTTTTGCCAGAGAGAATCCACCCTTAACACCTCGATAGGATCTAACTATCTTTGCCTTTACCAGTTTTTGAAGAATTTTTGCAAGAAAAGTCCGCGGTATCTGATATTCATCAGCTATTTCTGCGATAAAGCTTACTTTTGTATACGGTTGCCGGGCCAAGTATAGAACGCTTCGGATTCCGTAATCTCCTTCGCGTGTCACATGCATAAATTAAATTATATCGGACCTTATTTTATTGTCAAGGAGGACTGTCCATTTATTTGATCGCGGCAGGGACGTTCGCTAGCGGACGTCCCCCTCAGGATCCGTACGAGAAGCAATACTCCACACGGTTCTTACCTCGGGTAATTCATGCGAAGCCTTTGGCACGATAAGGGGATCCATGTCCGTATCACGCATTTCATACGATTTCACGTTAGATTTCTAGCCTTGTGACAGTGTCGCCTTAATGCGAAGAGCCATTCCTTGATTATCTCCGTGCTTGACGCATCAACTGCCGTTTTGTTTCCGTGCATAGTGAAGTAGTTGAAATGAACCTGTGCTACTGACTTGAACCATTTACCAAGCGCAGGCATCTGCCCACGTATGCATCGAATAATCTCTTTTCTCGCTTCTTTCAGCTTTGCCGGGAGACGTTTGACAATTGCCTAAAACTCCGGAAACTTTATCGGATTGGTTTTGTCGAACGCTTCCTGAATCGCCTGGTTGAGGTCCATACGCTATTGCTTCAATACCTGAGCCGGAATTTCAATAGAAGAGGGAACTCCCTTCCCATTCAGGAACGGGTTGATAAATATCAAATCCAGACTGGCGCCATTCCCCTATGTCTAATCGGTCTTTTTGAAGAGCAAGAATCTTATTCCAAACAAACCGGCCGCAGCCCGTGAATTTTCAAAAAGAGCGTCTTAACGTCATCGAGCTAATGCCGAAGTTTGATTTTATAGACCTTGCAAATAACCGTATCTTGTTATATAATTGGTCTATAAAAAATTAAAACAAAACGTAGTAAGGCAGGCATTGTATATTCAATTTTAATTTTCAATTGGTCTTTGACACAAAGAATCGACAGCAAATATTCCTGATAAAACATTTTGATACACTGAAATCCATGTTTTCAGAAGTTTGCCGGAATTTCGAAGCTGAACTAATTGAATTAGATGGTGTGCGCACCATGTTCATCTTATTGTTAGCTACCAGCCCAAAACACCATTCGTAAAAATAGTAAACAGCCTTAAAGGAATCTCTTCTCGATTAATGAATAAAAGCATCCTGATCTCATTAATCATTACTTCAAGGGTTTTTTGGTCGCCCAGTTACTTCGCTGCATGCTGTGGTGGCGCCCCACAAGAGATTATTAAGCTAATCATCGAGCAGCGAAGAACACCCCTCTGGCTGTTTCGCAATCAACGCCTTTATATCCCCGGCCCGAAGGCCTAGGTTTTGCGGTGCTAGTTGATAAATCCATCGACCCATTGAGGCCGGTTTGTAGGCGTATTGCATCAACAGCGTGTCGTCATATTTTCATTTGTATGGCCGATGATCGTAATTCCCAACAACGCCGGCTCCAAATTAAACAGAGATCATGAGAGAAAGCCATCCACCACTACCAGTAAAACTTTTCATCGGCATGCTATCGTCGGAACCAAAACTGTTCACAGAGTGCACTGACATTCTCGGCCTTGAATATGGCCCCGTCGAATCCGAAAGCGATCTTTTCAGCTGGGGCAATACGGATTATTACCGCGAAGAAATGGGAGAGAACATCTTTCGAAAATTTCTCTTCTTTGAGCGGGTCATGGACCCCGGGAAACTCCCATCAGTGAAGCATTTTACCATCGATCTGGAAAAGCGGTTTGCTTTTCGTGAAAAGGATTTCCTCCGTCGCAGAATCAACATCGACCCTGGCTATGTCACGGAAGCTAAGGTCGCTCTCGCAACGACAAAAGACTTTGCCCACCGTCTTTATATCGGCGACAACCTCTACGGAGAAGTCACGCTTCGCTACAGCACAAAAGCACGGAGTTTCATCCCCCATGAATTTACCTACCCCGACTTTCGGACAGAAGCCTATTTGACACTGTTTAACGGTGCACGGAATTCTTTGAGGTCGGCGCTGCGTAACAGATCCCGACATTGATATACTGCAAGGAACCACTGTGGCTTCACATCAGGACGAGAGTTTTTCTCAAGTGTTCATCGAAATGTGTTGAAAAGGATTTTTTTGCCTCAATGGTTGATAGAGGGATGAATTCATACACACCCAAGCCCTGTCTTGTTAACCGAGCATCTTCCACGAGAAGATCGCCGCATTCATGTGAATCAGAAGATAAAGCCTGAAGTATTTTCCCACCGGTCCTCGATCATATGCCGAAGAGAAAAAGGATATTCGTAATATTCTAAGACCGCCATTTCTATGATGAACCAAGACGGCTTGATTCATAAACAGACTTCTAACATTTTGCAGGACCTCCTCTTACAAGAGTAGAGGAAGTTTAACCACTACAACGATATTGATTATGGCCCAATTATGTCTCTGTAAAAGTCATCAAGACTTCGGCAAGTCACAATTTCCAGTCCCTCCGTGGTTATTTCAAGGCCGAAACGTATCATCAAGGCAGGATCTCAGCTCCCCATGTTTATCTGCTAATTGATCTCTTGCTGCTACAAACCGCCGCATTCAGTAGGGTCACCTTTGATCTTTTCTATTGCGTGAGAAAGCGCTGGCAGAACCACGGCGAGATTCTCACGCACGGCCCTTGGACTACCGGGGAGGTTAACAATGAGAGTCTGCTTTCTGATGCCGGCCATGGCGCGAGATATCATGGCATTCGGAGTTTTTTTGCAGCTCTCTGCACGCATGGCTTCGGCCATTCCGGGGAGCTCTCGCTCAATGACCTCCCGCATTGCTTCGGGGGTAACGTCCCGCGGGGACACCCCAGTCCCCCCGGTAGTAAGAATAAGATCTACCTCTCCCGCGTCACAAAGGTGCTCAAGAACTTCGACAATACGTGTTTTCTCGTCCGGCAGAATTTCATAATGGACCACTGACGCGCCGATGGCGACGATCATTTCACGAATCACACAGCCGCTTTCGTCCATTCGTTCTCCAGTGGAACCTTTGTCGCTGAGCGTAATGATTGCCGTAAGTATCCCGGGAGGAGTCATGGCACGTCCTTTTCTGAAATGTATGACGGGACTATATCCCTTTGGCCTGGTGGAGAATTAATTTCACTGAGCGATACTTTGACAAGGAAATAGCAAAGACCACCAGGAGCAATTCCCGAAAAGCATCCAGTCTTAATCAAAAACGGTCTCGTCAACGTTCCCACTTGCTTCACGGCTTAACCAAAGCCCTGGTCAGCGATGAAGAGTCTCACGGCGTCTCCACGGTCATCGTGGGGGACCTCAGAGGCATTAGAGATGGCAAAGACTTGGGAAACAGGGGGAACCAGCAACTCCACAAATGTCCGTTTGAACGGACCATCAGAATACTCACTACAAAGCCAGGCTTAAAGGTATTCGCATTGTGAAAATAGATGAGGGCCACACGAGACAAGCCTGTTATATTTGTCATGCAAAGCGAAAATCCAATCGTGTGCATCGTGGCCTCTACATTTGCAACCAACGCGGCGCCGTAATAAATGCCGACGTAAACGGAGCAATCAACATTCTGAAAAGGTATCTCCCGGGGCAAATAAATGCTTCCTGGAGTAGCGGCTGCTTGGCAGCGCCCGCGGTTAACTGGTTTGCCTGGAGAAATACCAGGCTAGCTGCATCAGCCCATGAGCCGGGGACGTGGCAAACATCTCTGCCGCATCAGCGAACAGGATCTACAGTGGCTCTCAGCAGTTGCAAAGCCTGATTCGAGAATCCTGGGTCTTCAGACCAGTGAGGATGTCAAGCAATAACACCGCCCACAGTGATTTCGGGGATCCGCAGCGAGGGCTGTGCATCACTCACCGGTGATCCCTGACCGTCTTTTCCGCAGGTCCCGATTGAGAAACCAAGGTCGGAGGCTACCCTGTCGATCGCTGCCAGCACCTGAGGACCGTTTCCCGTGAGAGTTGCACCCCGGACCGGCTCCCCAATTTTTCCGTTTTCTATCTGGTATCCTTCACTTACTTCAAACACAAAATCTCCATTAACTGTGTTTACCTGACCGCCGCCCATCTTCCTAACAAATAGCCCTTTCGGCGTTTCACGGAGAATCTCATCGGCATCGGCCTCGCCCGGCAGAATCATGGTGTTCGTCATACGCGTTATCGGGCGGTGCTTGTAGGACTCACGTCTGCCGTTGCCTGTAGAACGTGTCCCATCCTTCATTGCTGTCAATTTATCATGCATAAACGTTTTCAGCACGCCTTTCTCAACCAGGATTGTGCGTTCTGCATCGGTCCCCTCGTCATCGAAACGGAAAGACCCTCGTTTGCCCGGGAGTGTGGCATCATCTACAACAGACACGAGCGGCGATGCTATTAGCTCGCCGAGCCGCTTCGAATACACAGATAAGCCCGACTGGGCAAGATCGGCTTCAAGCCCATGTCCTACTGCTTCATGGATCATGGTCCCTCCGGCCTCAGAGGACAGGATGACCGGCATCCTCCCTGCAGGTGCCTTTCGTGCTGAGAGCATCATCACCGCCCGACGAGCCGCTTTTTCCGCTATTGCATCAAGGGCTTCCCGGTCAAACAGCTCCATCCCCGCATTGCCGCCCACTGGCTCATATCCAGTTTGGACAACATCTCCATCAGCAGCAACGACATGAACAAGTGCAGTGAGATACAAACGCTCATCATCTGCAATCCTGCTGTCCGAAGAAGCTATCGTTACCTGCTGACGATGTTCACGGTAAGTAACCAAAGCCTGCCTTATGCGTCCATCAAGCAGACGGGCAATCCGATCCGCATTGAGCACCATCTGAACTTTATGACTCGTATCAACCGTTTCCGGCTTTTTTTCAATTCTGTAATTCACTTGCGGCTTTATTTTACATAAGTCGATTGTGGAGATATTGGCTCCACCGACTGCCGCATGCCTTACGGCATCTGCTAGTTCAAGAAGGGAAGTAGTGGTGAGGTCGTTGGTGTATGCATAGGCAGTGCGCTGTCCGAACAATAGCCGGACACCGGCGCCACAGTCGATACCGGACACTACTTTTTCCATCCGGCTGTCTTCGCAGACAAGGGAAAGCGTTGTGCTTCGTTCTACGAAGATATCAGCGTACTCTCCTCCGTTACTGAGCGCTTTTTTTAAAACTGCAGCATAGTCAATAGCAACGTTCATTTTTTCTCCCCGTCGAATCAATCCGAACTGATTCGTCTAACCTTGACTTTACAACATCGACTATCCCGCGATTGAATTCTGCGGCTGATTACAAATCTTTTGCATCTTATAGTAACAAGGCCTGCAAGTTATTTCAATTTATATTTTTAGTCATGGTATATTGCGCAACGTATCCGGTTTCAATCGTGTCCTTCAACCCCAAACAAGAATTAAAGCAACAGCCGACCAAATTCGTTCTTCTAGGCAAAGCTGCGGCCTCAACTCAGCAAACAGAACTGAATGATTGTCAATTTCTCCGCTTTCCGGCTTCAATCCTTCTGTGCTTTGTTGAGTATATCATACTACTGAATTTTTTCTCGCTCAGCGGTAAGATTTTATCTAGTTGCTTCACAACCAGCGTCTTATATCCGTGCCCTGCTGAGACGGGGGGAAATTCAATAATATTTTTTAACGGTTCCTTGTAGTATCGGGACGAGAATCCCTGCTATCAGAGGCAAATGGGTCACCTCATTAATTGATTGGTTTTACAGGAAAAATTGGCGCTCTTGCCTTGGTTGGCCCCGGAACGCATAATTGCAGGAATATCATATAATCGAGAACCGAACAAGAGGTCTCCTCTACACCACCAATATTTTTGTAGCGAAGCCGCCTTCACATATAAGGCAATTGGTGATGGGACAATCATGCCTAATGGATTTATCTCTACTGAAAAAGCCTCACATAAAGCTCGTTCTAGCTGAACCAACGCTGCGCGCTCAATTTTCCTCCAGAGAACATCGGGTTTCCTTTTCCTCCTTGACTTCCATCCTAGGTTGGCTGTAAATTATACTATGTTTCAACGTATTATCCGCACGCTTCGGAATAAGAAAATCCTTACCCCTGCGAGGTTCATCCTTGTTCTCCTCGTTGTTCTTTCGTTCATCATCATCCTCGGCCAGTTTTTTCAGCATTCCCTGCAACAAGAGATGGCGAATCAGTTCAATCAGCAGCAGCTGTTTCTCGCCCGTGAAGTGGCGATGAATATCGAAAGTTTTACCGACCATGTATACAAAAATCTAAAAATCCTCTCACAACAGCCGGACATCGACCACATCAATGTTGACCCTCGGGTTCGTTTAGTGGCCGACTCGATAAACTTCAACCTTCGGAACCAAGCATTGGTTTCAATCCAGGTGCTTGATCGCAATGGCATTATTCTCTATGACAGTTCCTCGCCTGGCCGCGAAAAGGTTGACCTCTCGAAAACAGATTATTTTGAAAAAGCGCGGGTGCTCCCCAAAAATGAAAAGCTGATCACTGATCTTTTCGACTCCCCCGATGCACATCGCGGTGGCAAGGAATTCATTGTGGCCGTTCCTGTCTACCAGCAGCGAAAGGAGCGAAAACTTCAAGTATTCACAGGCATCGTGCTTGCCGTCCTTTCGATGGATGGCATCACGGAACAGTACCTTTTCCCCATCAAATCAGGAACACAGGGCTACGCTTGGATGATGGATAGCGAAGGCACGCTGCTCTATCATCCCACAAAACCCGAGATGGTCGGAAGGAATCTTTACCAAACCGACAGAACCTGTTTCCAGTGCCACAAGTCATTCAACAGCGAAAAAAAAATGATCGAGGGCAAAGAGGACACGTCCGGCTACTACCAGGCACCGGGCGGAGAAAGCAAGCTTGCATCGTTTTATAAATTTCCGATTGCTCGAAAATCCTGGATCGTAGTTGTTTCTGCGCCTTACTCTGATGTAATCAGCCTCATGCAAAAAAGCAGACTTTTCTATTCCCTTCTGATTATTTCCATTTTTGTTACAACCCTTGTGGTATCCGCCGTTTCCATTGTAACGTATAAAAACAAGATTAAGGCTGAAGAAAAAGCAAAGCATCTCGAAAACCACCGCCGTCTGGAGCAGGAGATTGAGATAACAAAAGACTATCTGGAGAATATCATCGAAAACACCCAGACAAACTTCATGGTCCTCGATAGGGGCCTTAATGTCAAAAGCGTGAACACCGCCCAGGCGCATACCCTCGGCCGATCGAAACAGGATATGATCGGCAAGCCTTTTTTCTCGCTCTTTGCCCATGAACTGGCGCCCTATGACGGCATCTCCATAGGCACCATCCTTCAAAAAACGCTCGTTGGCCAGAGCATCGAGATCAGAGACTATCCCATCGTGGGGTTGCATGAATTCCCGGTCTATTTTACCATGAACATCAATCCACTCCTGATCGACGGGAAAGAACCGGGGATTCTTATCACGAGCAACGACGTGACCAAACGGGTCCAGCTCGAAGAGGCACTCAAGCAATATACGGTCGAACTCGAGCACAAAGTAGACCGGGGAACCGCCACAACGAAAAAACTGGAACAGCAGGTTCTCCATTCCGAGAAGCTCGCCGCACTCGGAAGACTCGCCGCAGGCGTAGCCCATGAGATAGGAAATCCACTTACATCTATATCCACCTTCGCACAATTGCTCCGGGAGATGTCACAGGACGAATTTACACAGAATAGCTTGGACATCATCAACAATCATATCCAAAGAATTACGGACATCGTCCGCCGCATGGCCACCTTTTCCCGCGCTGACTCCTTGAACATCAAGGAGGTCAATCTAAACAAGGTCCTGAATTCCGCCCTCGAATTGATGCGGCTCGATAAACGCATGAAAAGTTACATTAAAATCGCTGTCGCGCTTGACCCCGATCTGCCCATGGTCATGATTGATGAAGGTCAGATATCCCAGGTATTCATCAACATCATCCTCAATGCCTTCGACGCCATGCCGAATGGGGGGACCCTTCACGTTGGTACACGGAGGGGTGGAGACGACAAGGGCCGGGAAATCGTCATCATGTCCTTCGCCGACACCGGCATCGGGATCCCGCCTATGGAACTGCAGAAGATTTACGATCCCTTTTTCACGACCAAGGAGGCGGGCAAGGGTACGGGCCTCGGACTTTCTTTGAGCTACGAAATTATTACGCGGTTCAAAGGCGATATTAATGTTTCCAGCGAAGTCGGAAAAGGCACCGTTTTTACGATTCTCTTGCCGATTAAACAGTGAGGAGCACCTATGGAAAAACCGAACATTCTCGTTGTTGACGACGAAAAAGACATCTGCATGGCGTTGAATATCCTCCTGACGAAGGAAGGCTATGAGGTCAAGGAGGCATACAACGGCGAGCAGGCTCTTGACCGCTTGCGCGAGGCGAATTTCGACGTTGTTATGACCGACATCAGGATGGGGAAAATGGACGGATTCGAAGTACTGAAGCAGGCCCAGAAGATCAGCCCTGAAACATCGGTCGTTATGATGACAGCCTTTGCCTCAGTGGGTTCTGCGGTCGAAGCAATGCGCACCGGCGCCTCGGACTATATCACCAAACCTTTCATCAATGATGAAATCAGGCTGACGATCAGGAAACTGCTCCAGAGCAGGGAACTACAGATGGAAAACCAGATACTTCGTCAGGAATTAAGCCAGCGGCGGGGAGAATTTGTTAACATCATCGGCAGTTCGGAACCCATACAAAAAGTTTTTGCCTTTATGGAAAAGGTCATTCCCAACAAAAGCAACATTCTCATCACCGGGGAAAGCGGAACAGGAAAAGGTCTGGTGGCCCAGGCCATCCACACGGCTGGCCCGCGCAAGGACAAGCCCTTTATTTCCATCAATTGTGGCGCCATCCCGGAAAACCTTCTGGAAAGCGAGTTGTTCGGCCATAAAAAAGGCTCCTTCACATCGGCGAACGAAGACAAGAAAGGCCTGATCACCATGGCCAATGGCGGGACTCTCTTTCTCGACGAGATAGGCGAGCTTCCCCAAGCGCTGCAGGTAAAGCTGCTGCATGTTATCCAGACTAAGGAGCTTACACCGGTGGGCGATACACGCGTCATTACTGTAGACGTTCGCATCATTGCTGCGACGAATGCCGACTTGGTACAAAGGGTCAAGGAAAACAGATTCCGCGAGGATCTGTATTACCGCTTGAACGTGATCGAGATCCGCATGCCTTCCCTGCGGGAGCGGAGGGACGACATCCCGGTGCTCATCAAACATTACCTCGCGATCTTTACTAAGGAATCCGGAAAAACCATCAAGGACATTGACTACGAGGCAATGCAATCTCTCCTCGCCTATGACTGGCCCGGCAATATACGAGAGCTGAGAAATACGATTGAACGGGCTGTCGTTCTAGCTGACAATGAAGTCATAACGATTCACGATTTGCCTGATAAATTCAGAACGCTGGACATTGAAGGGGTCTCTACATCGTCACTGCGGCAGGCGCTGGATAGTTTTGAAAGGGAATACATCCGGCGCGGTCTGGCGGAGAATAAAGGGAGCAAGGAAATCACGGCGAGCAAGCTCGGCATCGATCTCGCCACACTTTACCGGAAGCTGAAGAAGCTCAGAATCGAAGCTTAGTCCCCGTGCTGCTTCTTTGCCGGTGGATAGCGACTCGTCGTACCTGGGAAAAATAGTATGAATTTTTATAGAAAATTAATCCTAACGGTTAAAACCCTTTGGGCAATTTTGGGGAGTCTTGATGATAATTTTCCCTATACTTTATTTGAGAAGCGTAACCTCGTGCTCTACCATACATAGTAATAACGGATCAACAGCAACCAAGTTTGGTAACCACACTTTCGTTGCAAAGAAGATTGCTAGTTCCACCGTTAGACCCCTGGTTTTATCCAGGGTGGTCAGAAAACCGAATATTCATGATCAGCCTGCAACGTGATAACCCCAGTTTATAAATCAGCGCCGTAAAAATCTCGGCCTTCAGGCCGGAGAGGATGTCAACTGTTGTTAATCGCCATGTTCAGCTCTCTCATCATCAAAAGTAGTCTATGGCGCACTGCCCCATTCAGCATATTCGCGGCAGCTGTTCACCCTGCAACATATCGATGATGCGCGTTCCGCCGATAGCAGTTTCCAGCAATACACCTCCGCGCGGCGAATCAGAAACCTCGCCGATTACGGCTGCTTCTCGTCCATGTTCGTGCCTTTTCATATTTGTTACCATGGCGTCGGCAATCGTCGCATCCACTATAGCTATAAGTATGCCTTCATTTGCGACATAGAGTGGATCAAGTCCCAGCAGACTGCAGGCGCCCCTAACCCCCTTCGGAATCGGAAGGGAAGACTCCTTGATACGGATGCATAAGCGCGATTCAATCGCCGCCTCCTTGAGTGTCGTGGCAAGACCACCTCTAGTCGGATCGCGCATAAAATGAATATTTGATGAAACACTGTACATCGATTCCACAAGGCCGTTCAGCGCACGCGTATCGCTCATCACCTGTGGATCAAAGGTCAAACCGTTTCGCTCCGACATTACAGCCACACCGTGGCTACCAACCTCTCCGCTGATGATGACTTTGTCGCTTTTCCCGATTCTTGCTGCCAATATGTCCCGTCCGTCCTGCAATACGCCGATACCCGATGTGTTGATGAAAATCCCATCCGCTTTACCTCTGTTCACCACTTTCGTATCCCCTGCTACAACCTTGACGCCCGCTTTTTCAGCTGCAGAGCACATTGAAGAGATGATCTTTTTCAAATCAGCGAGAAGGAATCCTTCTTCTATTATGAAGCCTGCGGAGAGATACAGAGGATTAGCACCCGAAACAGCGAGATCGTTCACCGTCCCGTTTATGGCAAGTTCCCCGATATTACCACCCGGGAAAAAGAGCGGCGTAACTACATAGGAATCAGTAGTATAGGCCAAGCGGCGAGATGGCACGTTCACTATGGCTGAATCACCCGATCCCTCGATGCCGAAAGCAGAACTGAATTGGGTTTTGATTAGGTCATGCATAAGTCTGCCGCCGCTGCCGTGTCCGAGGAGAATTTTATCCACGCTATGCTCCTTAAAGAAATGATGGTCTCGATAAAGTTGCGCTTTATATTTTTGGCAAATTCATCACGAATGATTTCCATATTTATAATATGCCGCGCAGCTTCCCTCGGTGCTGACCATGCAGGGGCCAACCGGGTTTTCAGGCGTGCAGCCTGTTCCGAAGAGCGAACACTCCGTCGGGATCTTTACACCTCGGAGAATATCGCCGCAAGAACACAGTTCCGGCTCATTTGCATCCGAAGCGGGAGGATTGAACTTCCTGTTTGCGTCGAACGCGGCATACTGTTCTCGTAGCTTTAGGCCGCTTGCAGTTATCACGCCAATCCCGCGCCAGTATGCGTCGGCAGGTTCAAAATATCGATCGAGAAGCGCGATTGCGCGCGTATTTCCTTCCGGACGTACAACCGTGCGATACTGAATTTCCACGGCCGAACGCTTCTCGGCTATCTGACGTACGATCATCAGTATACCTTCAATTATTTCTTTTGCTTCGAAGCCGGTTATAACCGACGGTTTTTTATACTGCATAGCGACAAATTCGTAAGGCTTCTGTCCAATAATGGTGCTCACATGTCCCGGGAGCAGGAACCCGTCCATTTTGACATCAGACGAATCGAGCAATGCTTTTAGCGCAGGCGGCACAAGTTTGAATGCGGCATACACTGAAACATTCCGGATTCCTAACTTTTCAGCTTGCGCAATGCTGGCGGCGATAAGCGGTGAGGTGGTTTCAAAACCTGTTCCGAAAAAAACAAATTGGCGATGAGGCTCTACCTTCGCAAGCTTCAGCGTATCGAGTGGCGAATAGAGAACTCGCACATCAGCGCCTTCCGCTCTCGCTTCCAAAAGCGATTCTGTTCCGCCGGGCACACGCATCATGTCGCCGAAGGTCGTCATGGTAACTCCAGGTATTTTTGCAATAGCGATGGCGGCATCAATATCCCGAACAGATGTTACGCACACCGGGCATCCCGGCCCGCTGAGCAGTGTTATACTCCTCGGGATCACGTCACGGATGCCGTGTCTGAAGATTTCAACGGTATGAGTTCCGCAGACTTCCATCAGTTTCAGAGGTCTGTTGATTTCCTTTGTCAGGACCTGCAATTCGTCCAGCATCTGTTTCATATCCCGCGCTCCCTATACTCCACTCGAGCTTGCTTCAGTCGTTCTCGCACAAGGTAGGCCTGTCCCAGTGAAATGCACGCATCATTACAGGGTACTTTGCTGTTCATATACACATTCAATCCCTCGCCGGAAAGAGCGGTCGTAACTCCATTCAGGAGATACCTGTTCTGGAACGTTCCACCGCTCAGGGCGATATCTCCGATACCGAAGTGCCCAGCTATCTGTTTTGCCATCGTCACAATCGCCGCGACGACGGTATTGTGAAACTTTGCAGCAATAGTTTCCCTCGGAATTCGGTGCAGTTCGCGAGCAATGGCCAGTATCGCCGGTGAAAAATCCAAGATAGTATACCCATTTTCCTGCGTGAACTCAATGGGATACTCTTCGGAAACCCCCTCTTGAGCGCAGGCTTCCAAGGCCATGGCGGCCTCACCTTCGAAGGTGTTCTGATCGCAAATACCGATCAAAGCGGATACGGCATCGAACAATCTGCCTGCTCCGGACGAGAGCGGTGAGAATTCGCGGGATCGGGCAATAATCCCGACATTTACGATGTTATTTTTGCCATACTTTTCGACAAATCCACATGTCTCGAGAAGATTCCAGGCGTCAGTACGGGCAGAGTTCATAATGAAGCTGACTGCTGTCTTCCAAGGTTCACGTATGGCAGTCTCTCCGCCGGGAAGCGGAATATAGCCCAGATGTCCCACCCGTTGAAAACCGTTGATATCTGCAATGATAAATTCCCCACCCCACAGATGTCCATCAGTGCCGTAACCCGTTCCGTCGAAGGCAACACCGATAATCCTGTGCTTCAATCCATGTTCGGCCATAACCGATCCAATGTGCGCATAGTGATGCTGGAGGCCAACGGTCGTCAATTCCTTTCCCAGCCCCTGCCCTCCTGCCCTTGTCCCATATTCCTTCGCCCATCGCGTCGACAGATACTCCGGATGCAGATCGTGAACGATTGCCTGCGGCTCAGCCCGATAAACCTTCTTGAGATTCGTAAGGATTGTTTCGAAGAATTTCATGGTTTCATAATTTTCCATATCGCCGATATGCTGGCTGGGAATAGCAAACCTGCCTTTTGTCAGGGTAAAGGTATTCTTGAGATCGGCACCGCATCCGAGCACTTCTGGGCCTTCATCGTGCAGCATGATCGGATCAGGAGCGTATCCTCGCGAACGGCGGATAAATATCAGATCGGAGTTCACAGTTCTTGGTTCAGAATTGTAACTATTTCTCTGTTCCTTATATGAACAATCGTCCTTGTGCGCACTCCGAACTCTTAACTCTGAACTTTTTACTTTTATGACCGAGTCATCTACACGCATAAAAATATCGCGATTATGTAAGAGGAAACCATCCGCAATGTCCGCAAGTTTCACAAGAGCCTCTTCGTTGTCATGGATGATCGGCTCTTCCGAGATGTTTCCGCTCGTCATGACCAGTGCATCGAAATGAGCATCCACAACCGACGTTTTCTCATCCAGGGGGTGATGGAACAGGAGATAATGAAGCGGAGTATAGGGCAACAGAAAGCCAACATCCCTGTTGTTCGGAGACACCGCACTCGGCAGTGAGCATTTGTCCAGCTTTTGCAGCAGCACAATCGGGCGCCTGCTCGACGCCACCGCATCACGTTCAGCTCTGGAAACGATGCAAAATTTCTCTATCCTTTCGACATCGGGGGACATTACGGCAAAGGGTTTGTTGCTCTTCCTTTTTTTTTCACGCAATCTTCCGACTGCGACGTCATTCAAAGCATCGCAGGCAATGTGGAATCCCCCGACCCCCTTGACCGCGACGATCCCGCCCTGCCGGAGGACATGAATAGCTTTCTGAATAGCATGTGCGTTCTCATTTACTCTGAATTTTTTATTCTGTTCTTTGTACTCGACACAAGGCCCGCAGGTTGCGCACGCATTCGGCTGTGCGTGAAACCGGCGATTCCTCGGTTCTTCATATTCCTTTCGGCATGATCCACACATGATGAAACCAGCCATGGTCGTGTTCGGCCTGTCGTAAGGGATTGACCGCGTGATGGAATATCGTGGCCCGCAGTTCGTACAGTTGATGAAAGGATAGAGATACCTTCGGTTGGCGGGATCGAGCATTTCTTGAAGGCAATCAGGGCAGATCGAGACATCAGGTGACACCAGGGTAAAGGGCAAACCCTGTGCATGATCAAGACTCTGACGTATGACGAATTCACGGTAACCGTGGAAGGGGAAAGATGTTACTGTGAACTCGGTGATTTGCGAAAGCGGCGGAGCTTCTCTTCTCAGCCGTTCGATAAACTCGGGCAGACGCGTTCCCTCTACGTCGATAAACACTCCTTCGCACGTATTGGTCACATACCCCTTCAAGTCCAAAGATTCGGCAAGGTTGAAGATGTAAGGACGAAAACCAACGCCCTGGACAATGCCCTTGACTATGATTTGAGCCCGCGTAACCATTGAGCCCACGCGTCGATCCCCAAGCCTGTGGCGCAGGAGACTTCGAATATCTTTAGATTAGGATTGAGGGCAAGCGAATCATTCCGGACCTTGTTCATGTCCGTGTTCATGTAGGGTAGAAGATCTATCTTGTTCAACACCAGGGCTGAGGACTCGCGGAACATGAGGGGGTATTTTAGTGGTTTGTCGTGCCCTTCTGCGATGGAGAGCACCATCATTTTCATATCCTCTCCGACCTTGAACTCGGCCGGGCAGACCAAATTCCCGACATTTTCGATAATCAGCATGTCTAGGTCCCTGAGCGGCAGTTCATCGAGCACTTCATTTATCATGTTCGCGTCCAGATGGCAGGCTCCGCCGGTGTTTATCTGAACCACTGGCACTTCAAGCGCTCCAATCCGTTCTGCGTCATCGAATTCGACGATATCACCTTCAATCACCCCGATTTTCAGATAAGGTTTGATCGCCTGAATCGTCCGTTCGAGAAGAGTCGTCTTCCCCGCTCCCGGAGCACCCATGAGATTGACCACATAGACGCCGGCATTGTGGAATCTCCTGCGGTTTTCTTCCGCGATCCTATCGTTAGCTTCTAGTATACGGGTGACGACCTTTACCTTCATTCATTTATCTCCATATCGACGATTTCCATTTCCCGTCCACTTTTCATTTCAATAAATTGGGATCCACAAAGCGGGCAGGAAAAAAAGAACCCGGCATTATCCACGGTAAAATTTTTTTTGCACTCGGAGCACACGCCGCTTATAGGAACTGGTTCTATGACCAGTTGGGCATTTTCAGCCACCGTATTTGTCTTCGATGCATCGAATGCAAACTTGAGCGCCTCGGGCATGACACCGGCCGCTTTTCCGATACGCAGCCTCACAGAATCGACCCGATGACCACCTGCCTCGCGGCATTTTTCCACGACAATATCGAGAATACCCAGAGCAAGAGCTGTTTCATGCATGGCATTTCCTGATTCAACGATGTCCTTTTCGATCTTTTGTATTGCAAATCCGGCATGGACAAGGACATAGTCCCCCACCCGTGGTTCTTCAGGCATGAGCATGAGGTTTACTTCTTTCCTCGCTCCGAATACGTCTATTATTGCAGACAAATTATCTATGCTGATGATTCTCGAGGGGATTGCGAGACACATAGAAAAATCCGATCACTACAAGAGAATTGACTGCCGATGTTACTGACACCATTTATCGCACATCTCGTCTGTCCTGTCAAGCGCCTGCAGGACATCGTCCGGGCGGCTGCCGTGACAAGCCAAGCATAACTGACCACCGTCAGATAGCCTTCAGCTTTTTCAATTCCTCGAAAATCAGATCTTTCACCTTCGGGATAACCGCTTTCAATTCATCGCTCAATTCGAGTGACCATGAGGTGACATCCTTTGGTTGAACGCCTATGATGACCGTTTTCGGCTTCCTCCCGGTCAATTCGGCCATTTGAAGAACGTCGATGATACTAATCTGATGAAGGGAAACCTGCTGCTCTACAGCGAACTTCATGTCGTCGGGTGAGAAACGAAACAGAGAACCAGGAGTGTCATTAGCCTCAACAACATCAATAATGATAAGGTTATCGACCTCATGGAGCAACGGGATCAATTGATGACTGACCGTGCCCGCTTCCATCACTTTTACGTTTTCTGGAAAAGCTGTATCTTGAAGGGCGTTTATCAGATGGACGCCGAAACCATCGTCCTTGAGCAGGAGATTACCGACACCGAGTATGAGAACTTCCTGGGGAGGCGCCGAAACGCCTCCCCGGATCTGATCATCTAATATCATCTTAATGTTTTTTGAGTTTGTATCCCGTAAAGATGGACGTAAGTGAATGATCCTTGTTAATCATGGTGATCATGATGCTCATGTACACGTGGATCAGCACGAAGATGACGAAGAACCACATGACGAGGATATGCCAGATCCTGGTATAGGATTCTCCCCCGAGCATATTACTCACCCACAGGAAACTGTTCGGCGTCTTGATGAACCCGAAGAGATGGCCGTGGTATAACGCTGCCCCGGTCAGTGCCTCGAAGATGATTGCGAGGCCAACCACGATGTAGGCTAAAGCTTGGAGCGGGTTATATTTTCGGTAATCCTTATGCGAGCCTTTCATGAAGAGATAATAGCCAAGGATATCTGGGACATTCTTCAGGTTCTCAATGACCGAGAAGTCCTTCCAGTCGGCATCAAAAGTCGATCGGAAAGCCATATAAATCCTCACAATGAGCCCCAAGATGAGCGCATAAGCCGCCACAAAATGGGCAAAACGCACCGATGCCATGATCATACTACCCGGCCCGCCGGATATGAACGGCCAGTGGATATAGATGCCGGTGAAGACGAGCACTGCGATCGCAATGACCCTGATCCAGTGGTCCAGAATGTAGCCGAAGCTCCACTCCTTTATCATTTCATTTCCCATAGTGTCCTCCCTATACGACCTTGAAGTCCATGATACGGTTCGACTCTGGATGAATCACATGCACCGTACAGGCAAGGCACGGATCAAAGGAATGGACTACGCGCAGAACCTCAAGCGGTTTCTCGGCGTTCTCCACCGCCGTACCAATAAGAGCATCCTCGATCGGTCCGCGCACCCCGTTGTCATCTCTCGGGCTGACATTCCAAGTTGTTGGCACAACACACTGATAGTTCTTGATCCTTTTCCCCTCTACTTCTATCCAGTGGCCTAGAGCACCGCGCGGGGCCTCCCACAATCCTATTCCCTGTGCCGTATCAGGGATTTCGTAATCAGCGTACACTGCAGTATTCCCGCTCTTGATGTTCTCGATGAGGGTGAGTCCCCACTGTTGCATGGCATCCGCCACCATCTTGCATTCCAAGGTGCGCCCGGCAATTCTGCCGATTATACCAAAGAGCACTTCCGGATGCCCCGCGTGTCCGATTTTTGCAAGGGTATCGTCAATGAGTTTTGTGGCCGTGGGCTGCCCGGAGGCATAGGCTACGACCATCCTGGCAAGGGCGCCCACTTCCATTGGTTTGCCCTGAAGCCGTGGCGCTTTCCCCCAGCTGTATTTCTTGTCGGAATCGTAACCAGTGAACACAGGAGCCGTCTCACCCATAGCGGGATTAAGCGGTTTTGAATCCTTATACCAGCTGTGCGCCGTAGACTCCGTGACGTCTTCCGGCTTCGCATCATGGACTTTGGGGAAATCGTCAGCGAAGATCGCTCCCCTAGGCAGCATCCGCTTTTTGGGGTCGAAGGACGCATCCTCGAACACGCCCCATGAAAGGAAATTGGCATATCCTTTGCCCACACCTGCAGCACCTAGATAGTATGGCGCAATGGCAAGCAAGTCAGTGATAAATACATTGTCGATCCAGTCCTGAAGCTCTTTCACCCTAAAGAGATAGTTCTTAAGGTCATCGACCGACGGGACATGCGTCACACCGCCAGGAGGGCTTGTCATAGTCATCGGCATTCTGCCGCCGAAAAGGGCGCTCACTGAGGCAGCCTTTGCCTGCATCTCAAGAGCTTCCAGGTAATGAGCCACTGCCAATAGGTTCACATCCGGCGGAAGTTTGTACGCCGGGTGCCCCCAATATCCATTTGCAAATGGTCCAAGCTGTCCAGACTCGACAAACGCTTTCAATTTCCCTTGCACCTTCTTAAGAGATGGCTCCTTCGGCTGGGCCTTGAGCGCCGACACCACATCAACATAGTCAAGGGCATTCAAATGATAGAACCAGAGGATGTGGGAGTGAACAAACTGGGCACCTTCAATTATATTTCTGATGATACGACCATTGTCTGGCGGTCTTACCTTGAATGCATCGTCCATGCTCATGGAAGAGGTATGACCGTGTGATGTAGGACATACGCCACAGATGCGCTGGGTAATATGCCACGCGTCACGCGGGTCCCGTCCCTGCAGGATGATTTCAAAACCGCGGAACAGAGTGCCCGTTGTCCAAGCGTCTTTAACCTTGCCGCCCTCGATCTCCACATCAATTCTAAGGTGGCCCTCAATTCTCGTCATTGGATCAATGGTTATCCTGGCCATTATTTTTTTCCTCCGTCGTCTTTAGTTCTGCCGGAAGCAGCTGTTGCCGCAGCATGAATCGCGATACCGGCCACCGTGGCTACCGCAGCTACTGCGCCGATCTTGTCAGCGCCGGCCTCCACCCCGCCGAGACCCGGAATTTTCACGCCAGGCAGCGGTTCATAGAATCCTGCAAACTTGTCCGTCCATTCCCTTTCGGCGCAGCCTATACACGGTCCGCCAGCTTTAATACACCAGCTGGTCCGGTCATTGTATTGAATCTTGGGGCATGCCGAATAGGTCATCGGTCCTTTGCAGCCCATCTTATATAAGCAATATCCCAAGGCCTCTTCGTTTGAACCGAATCTCTCAACATATCTGCCTGCGTCAAAATGGGCCCTGCGTTCGCAATTATCATGGATGGTTTGACCGTAGAACATTTTCGGTCTGCCTAAACCGTCGAGTTCAGGCAATTTCCCGAGAAGCAGGTAGTTGACCACAACCCCGACGAGGTATTGTGGGTTCACTGGACAAAGATCGAGATTGACCAGTGGCTTACTGATACCAACCCTCTGCATGGCCTCTTGCGTGCCGATAATCTGGGCAGGATTCGGTTTCGCGGCAGGCACCCCTCCGTAGGTGGCGCAGCTTCCGATGGCAAGAATGGCTACGCAGGGACCGGCCATTTCCTTAAACACATCGAGCATTTCCTTGTTGCCGATCATGCCAAAGCCTTTGTTCGTCGGGATGCCGCCCTCCACTATAAGGATATAACCGCCGGTTTTTGCGGAATTGGCAAGTATTTCTTCCGCTTGTTTACCGGCTGCGGCCATGATCGTTTCATTGTAATCGACACTGAGAATATCAAGTATAACTTGTGCGGGGTCCGGATAAGTGGCTTTAATGAAAGCTTCGGTACAACCGGAATCTGATGCGAAGTTGAGCCAGACGACAGGTGTTCGTTTTGTGGCTTTTTCCAAGGCGGCAGCGATTTTGGGACCGAATGATTCAGAGAGACCAAGAAGAACAGCAGTTGCACCACAGTACTTTAAAAAATCTCTTCGTTTTATTCCACGAAATTCCAGCGAATCTAGAAACTGCTTACTTACTTCTTCTTTCTTACTCATAAGCGTCCTCCTTAGAATTTGGTTCAAAAAAATATAACTATTTTTTTGTGGATTAGCCGGAGTGGACAGAAGAAAAAAGTGAACCCGCTCTCAAATTGTTACCGGTAGTTATAACTTAAAGGAAGGTTAGCATAGCCCATTCTATTTGTCAAATTTATATAAATATAAAATAATATTTCTGCCTCAAGGAAATACAGCGTGGCGCCAAATTATTTATGATTGTAAATCGATTTTTTATAAGCTTCCGTTGAATGGCGCAACGACATATTAGCCTTTATTTTTCAATGACTTACAAAGTTCACTTCATTTCGCTAGCAATGACCGCACAAAAAAAGTTATAGAGCTCGTCACAGATAGTTCCGTGGCAAGAACCATGTTTTTTTTAAAATACTTCATGAACTATATGAAATTATGTTGGAACGGATCGCGACTGGGCAATTACGGTCGCATCAATCCTGGGGGGTGGCGCAGCGAAGGTAAGATCGCAGCATTCGGATGCGCTCATGTTACTTATCATGGCAGATGGTGGTGGTAGCATTGTCTCTTCGGTTGCAGCTTTGCAAATTGGGGTTGATTAAGTTTGCGGATGAAATAGGCTCGTCTATTTCCGTAAGTCATTTTCGCCTGGCACCAGTAAATGGAACAAAATTGAAGCTCACTAATTATCGTTCATCTCCTCGAATGGGCGCTACGCGGAGCCGCTTCGGATTACGATACTATTGTTAATATGATTTCTCGCACAGCGACTTTTATATCCACAATGGTCGTGAGGGAATTTAGGGACAACAGAGAAGGCAATGATTGCGAAAACTGCCGGAACCAATAGCTCCGTCCACGGCCGTTCAGCCGCATCGTCAAGATGATCACGTACAAGACTCAAAAGCATGCACATTATGAAAATAGCGGATAAAACAAGAGACATACTTGTTGCATGTGCACAATAAGACAAAACCCAGTCGTGCACATACTGGCTCTAAAGTTTGCAAACAATGCGGCGAAGAAATCATTTCCTACGTGAACAGCGCAATCAACATTCTCAAGATGTCTCTCCCAAGCGAATAAGTGTCTACTGAAGCCGTAACTGCTTGGCGCAGCCTACGAGCAACCGGTTTGTCTTTAGAAAAAACACGCCTGGAATGTCAGCAATAAACCGTGGACTTGGGAAATATCTCTGCCGCATCTGCAACTAGTATCAACAGTAGCTCTCTGGCTAACTAGACACTTATTCGGGGATACTCGGCTTCTGAACGGCAAAATGTCATTTGAAGTTCTTAAGAATGTACTCTGCTATTTTGTGAGCATCGTGGTCCGACAGGGTCTTCTCGTCAAATTTGGTCATGCCTGGACCGGGGTTTCTCACAATGTGCATAATGTCGGCAGCGGTCATAACATGGTTCGCCTCGCGATCTTTTTTATGAAGCGTTTTCGCCGGGTTTATAATATTACCGCCATCAGGATGGCAAACTTTGCAGTTTGCGGCGAATAACGCTGCACCTGACTGTGCAGCCGCGTTCTCAGCTACAGCATATGCAGCGCTCAAACAGATGACCACCAACGCAACAAACCCGAGCAACACATTTTTCTTAACCATAGATTCTCCTTTTTAATGTAATTTTTTTTTGAAATACTCTCTGCTCTACTTTCCCGTTCCGTATTCCGCACTCAAGTACTCAGTGATAATTTTTGCGTCTTCTTCATTGATCGGCGCACCCATCACCTTGATCATTTTATTCACTTCCGCTGACCACGTAGCCCTCGGCAATGCCGGCTGCATGGTAATATATTCGAGGCTGTGGCAAATATTGCATAGTGAACTTACCTTGTCCAAGCCAGGTCCAGCCTTCAACTTCATTTCAAAGACCGGAAGCGTAATGGAGCGAACACTGCTCTTATCCTGATCGATCACACTCTGCCCTTGGGCATTACCCAAGAGCGATGTCAACACGACGATAATGGCTATTAATAAGAGATTTTTCATTTTCTGTCTCCTATCGCACGTTCACAGTGACTTTTTCGACAACGTTCCTCATGAACCCTGCGGGATTCCAGCGAGCCTCGAATCGCTGCGATTCGCCATTATTATCCGTAGCTCGAGCCATGAGTGTATACTTCCCCTTTTTCCGGGGATGCCACGGATAACTCCACTGGATCCAGGAATACTTGCCCATGTCTTTCCCCAGTTTCGTCTCATACCATGTCTTGCCGCTGTCAAATGATAGGAGCACATCCCTGATACCGTATCCTCCGGAAAAAGCGATTCCCTTCAAATCCACCATAGTGTTCACTTTGAGGGACGCACCCTCTTCCGGCTCGACGATGAACGACCTCGTATCCATACGGTTGATAGGCACTGATTTCGCTACGTTCCCTCCCGGCACAACGCAGGCGCAGGGGTTGTCAGGAATCCGATATGCCGTCTTAACCCAGAATCCCTCAAATGGCTCGGAAAGGACTGTTATATCGCTCAGGGCTTTTACCCAATAGGTAGCATACCAGCCAGGCACGATAAGACGGGCAGGGAAGCCGTTCAGCATAAGCAGAGACTCGCCGTTCATTTCGTAGGCGACCAGGATTTCCGCGTTAAGAGCTTTGTCAATAGAAATGCTTTTTATGAAATCTGGGACGGTAGGCAGGGGCGGTTTATCAAGTCCATTGAAGGACACATCAACTGCGCCGGCTTTGATTCCGGCTGCGGCCAGAATGTCTTTGAGCCTGACCCCCGCCCAGGTCACATTTCCCATGGCTCCGTTCTGCCACTGACCACCGGCCACAGGCGGTTCGAAATAGCTTCTGCTGTTCCCGGAACATTGAATAACTGCAGTTATCGTTACTTTTTCATATTTTGTTTTAAGATCATCCATAGAAAGCCGCAGCTCTTTATCCGTATGACCGCCCACCTTAAGTCTCCACTCTTCTAAATCCACAGACATGGGAATATCAGAAATATGCCACCTCACAAAGAGGGCATCGTTCGGCGTTATCAGCTTCCGGAAATACTGCATCGGTGTTTCCAATTGCGGAGGGCGAGATGTCAGAAGAATCATTTCCGTTTTCTCGGGAAACCGCACAAGGTTTTTTCTGTCCACGGCGGCCAGAAGTTCACCGGGAATTTCACCAAGCGACGTCATGCCGGCTACAATGCCGGCAGTCTTGAGAAAATCCCTTCGTGTGAATTTTACTTTTGGGTCTTCCATGGTGATATCCTCCTTGAAAAAAGATGGAGTGTCTACTTGATGCTAAACGCAAGATCCTCTTAAAGCAGACATTTATACCGCCCGGCGCGCATATCATATCAAGAAGAACCCGGAGAGTAACTCTCAGGGCGGTATGGGAGCAAATAAGGACCCGGAAGAGTGGAAACCGCATGCAATTACTTATGATTGATTATAGCTTAAATTTCTAAGATTTCAAGATATCGTCAGATATTGCGACCTTAGAAACATCCCTGCTTATCGGCAAGGCAACCCGACGTCAACAACAATAAAAACCGATTAAAAACAACAGAGCCATCAACCGAATAATGTTTACGAAAGAACTCAACGATCATTTTCATCTATGCTCTTTGACTGGACGACAAGGTAGCCGGAAAAAAGAATCAGCACGCCGCCGGCTAGGGCAGTCAACGCCGGTTTTTCTGAGAGGAGCAGATAGGCCATTGGGATCGCCGACAGCGGTTCCATGTACCCCAGAATAGCGGCGCGCTGCGCCATCACCTTCCTTAGAGCATTGTAGTAGAGAAGCGGTGCAAGTGTGGAGTGCAACAATCCCGTAATCGTCAGGAGGGCCAAGATGCGAAGGTTCAAGTGATACTCAATTAAAAACGCCGCTGGTGCAAGCACAACCGTCGTTAGCCAGGGGAGAACAACAACCGCCTTGTGATGCATCAACATCCGGCTTAATTTTCTTGAAAAGAGGATGATGAAGGCGTAAGCCACTCCGGAGGCCGTGCCAGCAATAATACCGGACCGATGAGGCCCGCCGGTACTCAGGCCCCCATTGGCAACAACAATCATAATCATCCCGAGCAGTGCGATGGGCAGTGAAAGGATGGTTACTTTTAACAGACGTTCGGATATAACAAAGGGAGCGAGCAAAGCTACGAATAGGGGCGCTGTATAGTGAGTGAAAACAGCATTTGCCACTGTGGTATGACCTAATGCGTAAAAATAGGTGAGGTTATTCGTAATGGAAGAAAGCGCAAGTAAACCCAAGACCCATCGGACTTTTGAAACGCCTTCGAGACTCATTTCTCCCCGAATGGTGAGATACGCTGGCACTGATAAGCTGGCAATCAGGGACGTGTAAAATAAAACGATAACGGGAGGCAGGGCCAGCCAGCGGATCATCGGGCCCCATGTGCTCCAGATCAGCATTGCGGCAATGATTTTCAGGTAGTTGTTCATAAAAAAAGGGGCAAAGGTCATAGGTCATGGCCTAAAAACAAGACACTGGTCCGTGTCCCGCTTTACGCTTTCTTGACCCCAGCCCCTTAACCCCTGATCTTGCTGTTTATTCCAGTCCTCGTTCTTTCGCTTCTACGTTCCCATCTCCCAAGACTCTAGATACTGCTTCTGCTCGGCAGTTAGTTTGTCAATCTTCACACCTATGGCGTTTAATTTGAGCCGGGCAATTTCCTTATCTATCTTTTCGGGAACCGGGTAAACCTGCTTTTTCAGTTTCTTGGCGTTTTTCATCATATACTCAGCTGACAGGGCCTGATTAGCAAAACTCATGTCCATCACGCTTGAAGGATGTCCTTCAGCCGCTGCAAGATTGATCAGTCTTCCCTCACCCAGGATATTGATTTTTTTTCTATTTGGCATCGTGAATTCCTCGACAAACTCACGAATGATCCGCTTTTTCTTCTTCATCTTATCAAGGGTTTCGAGATCGATTTCAACGTTGAAATGGCCGGTGTTGCATACGATGGCACCGTCCTTCATGACACGGAAGTGCTCCTTCCGTATAACCTTTATGTCGCCGGTCACCGTTACAAAAATATCGCCGATTCGTGCCGCATCAATCATCGGCATGACTCGGTAACCATCCATCACCGCTTCCAGTGACTTAAGCGGATCGATCTCGGTCACGATGACATTCGCTCCCATACCCCGAGCCCGCATGGCAAGTCCCCTGCCGCACCAGCCATAGCCGGCCACGACGAAAATCGATCCAGCCAGCAGCCGGTTTGTTGCGCGAATGACGCCGTCTATGGTGGACTGACCCGTTCCATAACGGTTATCGAAGAAGTGCTTTGTCTGGGCATCGTTCACGGCGACAATAGGATATTTGAGCACCCCCGTATTTGCCATGCTGCGCAGACGGATCACACCGGTCGTCGTTTCCTCCGTCCCGCCTATAACCCCCGGGAGAAGATCCATTCTCTTCGTATGAAGCACGGACACCACATCCGCGCCGTCATCCATGGTCATCATCGGTTTAATATCGAGCGACGACATGATGTGTTTGTAGTATGTCTTGCCATCCTCGCCCTTGATTGCAAAGGTGGCAATCTTGTCATGCTTTACGAGCGAAGCAGCAACATCATCCTGCGTTGAGAGCGGGTTTGAGGCACATAGGATCACTTCAGCGCCCCCCGCCTTGAGCGTCTGCATGAGCGAGGCTGTCTCGGTGGTCACGTGCAGACAGGCGGTCAGCCGGATACCCTTGAGAGGTTTTTCTTCCTCAAAACGTTTCCTGATGAGGTTCAAAACGGGCATGCTCTGATTGGCCCACTCGATTCGCAACTTTCCTTTGTCAGCAAGCTTGATGTCCTTGATATCGTATTTCATCCGTTCTCCTTAGGTTGGCATTCGGTCTTCCGTCTTAAAGTCCAGCATCCTTCTTGAGGGTAGCAGCCTTGTCAGTCCGCTCCCAGGTGAACTCAGGCTCGGTTCTACCGAAGTGACCATAAGCCGCAGTTTTCTTGTAAATGGGTCTCCTCAGATCAAGCGTTGACATGATCCCCTTGGGCGTCATGTCGAAGTTCTTTCTAATTATCTGGACAAGTTTTTCATAGGAAACCTTGCCGGTCCCGAAATCATCCACATGGATTGATACCGGTTCGGCGACGCCGATGGCGTAAGCGAGTTGGACTTCACATTCGCCAGCTATGCCTGCCGCCACAATATTCTTGGCAACATAGCGGGCCATATAAGATGCCGAACGATCAACTTTGGTCGGGTCCTTGCCTGAAAAACAACCGCCGCCGTGGCTTCCTACGCCGCCGTAAGTATCCACAATGATCTTGCGGCCGGTGAGGCCGGTGTCTCCCATGGGACCACCTGTCACGAACCTGCCTGTAGGATTGATGTGGTAGACGATCGTCTTTTCGTCGAGAAGATTTTTCGGGACCACCGGAAGGATCACTTTCTCGACAATATCCCTGCGCAGATCCTTGAGGTCGATTTCGGGGCTGTGCTGGCTGGACACTACGATCGTATGGAGCTTGTAAGGTTTTCCGTCACGATATTCGATGGTCACCTGGGATTTTCCGTCAGGCCTAAGATAGGGTAAGATCTCTTCCTTTCTCACCTCCGAAAGCCGTCGCGTAATCTTGTGAGCAAGCATGATGGTCATGGGCATAAGTTCGGGAGTCTCATCACAAGCATACCCGAACATCAAACCCTGGTCCCCGGCGCCACCGGTGTCCACGCCCATGGCAATGTCAGGAGACTGCGAGTGGACGGATGTGATAACCGCGCAGGTTTCCGCATCAAAACCATACTTGGCCCGAACGTATCCGATTTCCTTGATAGTCTGGCGGACGATATCCGGGATTTCGACATACCCCTTGGTTGTGATCTCACCTGCAACCATGGCAAGTCCGGTGGTGAGAAGCGTCTCGCAGGCAACGCGACTCATAGGATCCACAGTCAATATCGCGTCAAGAACAGCGTCGGAAATCTGATCGGCTATTTTGTCTGGATGTCCCTCGGTAACCGATTCCGAGGTAAAAAGATAGTTCTTGGTGCAACTGCTCATCTGGTTTCCTCCTCGTTTTTAAGACCGTAAAAATTTGTTTTTTATAGCATAGATGCCGATTTTGTCAAGAGGAAAATATCATTTTTACAAGAGATTCTGCGATACTGCATCGAAGCCGTAAGAGCCACAAGCAAGGTTGAAGAATACATTAACCGGGTTAACATTTCAACATGTTTTTTTGTATGCCGATACCAGTGTACCGATTTAAAGTTTACAGTTCACTGCCCATGAAGTTAATGACGCAGCCAGGACAATAAGGAAAATTGCCCCCGTTTTGATCGTATGGAGAGTCTGCAAATTGACGGAAATTCAATTTAAAATTTCTCGGTCATCCACCCAGGGATTTTAGAAGTGTAAAACTGATATGGTTGACAGTTGTCAATAGGGAAAATAGTCTCCTGCCCCTTTTTTTCAAAGGGTTCGTTGTTTCAATATGTTCCAAGGCGTAAGGAGGGACGGGGCCGACTTGTGCGACGTTTGATCACTCTGATATTCGCGGGTTTGACCGCAAGACCTTTCTTCGCCGCGGAGCTGCCTCGCTCTATTAACGGAAGTTCGGCATTGCCTTATTCCATAGTTTGGACGAGGATTCTCCGTAAACGTGGCCGCGTCCCCGCTTATGCCTTGGAGGTTGTTTATTGTTTGCTTGCGTCCTCCTTTGTTTTGCCTCAGTCGTTTGAGTCGCCATTGTTACCGGGTGACTTCAAGTTTTTGATCCTGTTCTTTGGAAAGCTCGATGCTTCCGCCTATGTTGACGATTTGAGCGGTTTTTACCTTTGAGGGTTGATTTTTTCTTTCATAAATGCCCCAGGATTGATTTTCCAGAGACAGTCCATGCCAAGATACCCCCTCAAGTTTTGTGTGACGCCTTGTTCTTGGGTTAATCTTCTTATGCGCTCTGGAGATTCACTTCCCGGGCAATTGCCCATATGAAGCCGCATAGTTCCCTGGCAATGGCGGTTACCACCTTGTTCCTGGGCTTCCCTTTGGCCGTGAGTTTACGGAACCGTCCGCAGAGACGCACCTGGGCTTTCCAGGAGATATCACAGATATTTTTCGGCAGCCCCTCCTGCCGCTTGAGGATTACCCGGCTCACTCGGGCCGGCAGACTGTAGGCTTGGGCCGCTTCAATCAATGCGCGCCTGACGTGGGTGTTTCCGGTTTTGGTGATAGCACCCCGTCTGGTGCTGTCGCCGCTGGAGTATTCGGAAGGGACCAATCCAAGGTATCCCATGAGCTGCTTGGGATTTTCAAAACGTCCCAAGTCTCCGATCTCGGCCATGGTGGTCGCGGCAGTTACATCCGCGATGCCGCGTAACGATTGGATTGCGAGTGCAACAGGGGCCGTTCGGCATGTGGGCATAAGCGTTTGAATCTGCTCCGTAAGCCGGGCCACACGCTCTGCGCATTCCTTCACCGTGTTGATGTACTCTTGCAGCGTGATCTGCTGTGCAGGGTGTGGCATCTTGATATCAGACAACCAGCGCATGTGGGCTTGGGTCCATGCGGTTTCTCCAGAGTAACGGTGTCCATGCCGCAGGAGCATCGCGCCTAACCTCTGCCGGGCAGTGCGATGGGCCTTGACTGCGTCTTCGCGGCATCGGGTCAGGTCTCTCATGGCTTCCTCATCCTCTTGGGGCACGTAAACAGGAGTCAGTTCTCCGGCCCGATACAGCCTGGCTAGACTTTGCGCGTCACGACGATCGGTCTTGACGCGATCTCCGCTTTTCTTGGGAATCAGCGATGGTGCCACAACCGTGCATTTGTAACCTCTCTTGGTTAGATGGCGGTATATTTCGTAACCACACGGCCCGGCTTCATAGACGAAGTGCAGTTCTGAGCCTTTGCTTTCAAGCTTTCTGACCATTTTGTCCAATGACGCCATGTCGCCGCCGATTTTGCCGTAGTAGCGAACCTCTTGGCTGCCGCCAATTTCGGCCGTTGCTACAGCTATGGAGTTTTTTGCTGAATCGAGTCCTACGATTGTGATAGAATCTTTCATGACCTGCCTCCTTGTTTGTGGCTCTGTATTTGGACACCCATTGCATCCAAGTATAACCCACGGTGACAAGGGGCAGGTCACTTTTTCAACTGTCAACCATTATGTCTATTGCGGATCTCCAATATAAAAATCAACGAGGAAGGCGTAAATTATTATAGGGCTTTTGAGAACATGATTTTTTCTCGTTCTTCTTCAGGGGTGGAATACTGTTAATATTTATATTGTATAATATAATTTTATATGATATTACGTATTTATGAAGCTAAGCGTATGGGCAAAGCAACAAGGTATAACCTATCAAGCGGCATGGAAATGGTGGAAGGCTGGCAAGCTGCCGGTTGAGGCTGAGCAGATGCCTACCGGAACCATCATTATAAAAGAGCAGAAAACTGCCCAAGGTTCTGTTGCTATTTATGCCCGGGTATCCAGTCATGACCAAAAGAAAGACCTGGACGGGCAGCTCGGGCGGCTTTCCGTATATGCCGCTTCCAAAGGGTTGTCAGTTTCAAAAGCGGTGTCTGAGGTTGGATCTGGTCTTAATGGGCACAGGCCAAAACTCATGAAGCTGCTTGCCGACTCCAACGTCAGTATTATTGTCGCCTTGCATCGTGACCGGCTTATGCGGTTTGGATCTGAGTATGTAGAATCGGCACTTCGAGCTCAAGGTCGTCAACTTATTATTGTAGACCAGACCGAGCTAAAGGACGATCTGGTGCAGGACATGATTGAAGTATTGACATCGTTTTGCGCAAGGCTCTACGGACGCCGGTCAGCGGCCAATAAAGCAAAAAAAGCTCTGGAGGCCATGGAGAATGGCAAGTAATAAGGATAAAATGGGCAAGAGCGGCAAAAGTGAAGCACTTTCTTTTACCGCTCAAACTTTGCTGATTGACATGTCTTACCTGGACACAAAGAAGTCTCTTTATCATGTTCTTGACGATATCGGCGACTCATACGGGCACATCAAACGCTCTCTCTTTAAAGACAGCGTTCGTTCCGGCAACAAACCCATTTCATTCAAAAATGAGTATCTTGTCAGGTATGGTATCACCGCCCGGCAGTTTAACGCTATCCGCTACGATCTTGACGGCAATATCAGCTCCGCGGTTGAGGTATTAAAACTACGGATTGAAAAGCTCGAGCACAAAATAAAATCTGCGAGAAAATGGATTAGAACCAAAGAGAACAGTATCATTGACATACGCAAAGACACGGAATTGTCCGGACATGAGAAAACGACCAGCGTGAAGTCTCTCCGGTTTGCGGTCCACAACAAAAAACGGAAGCTCCATTCATCGGTGCAGAAACTGGAAAAGCTGAAGTACGATTTGGACAAAGGCCGAATCAGGATTTGCTTTGGGACAAAGAAACTTTTCCACAAGCAGTTTAACCTTTCTGAAAACGATTATAAATCCCACAATAACTGGCTGTCTGCCTGGAAGGCTGCCCGAAGCTCTTCATCGTTTTGTCTGGGATCGAAGGATGAAACGGCCGGCAACCAGACCTGCACGCTTGGCGTCGACGGGTCGCTCAGGATACGGGTCCCAAACTATCTTGCCAAAAAATACGGTAAACACATCATGGTGCCTACCGTAACATATCCTTACGGGCAGGAATATATTGAGCAGGCACTCCTGCGCGGCCAGGCAATCACCCACCGGTTTGTCCGTGGCGAGAAGGGTTGGTATCTGTATTCTTCATTTGATATCCCCCAAAGAGAAACAGTAACCGGGAAACCGCAAGAAATCGGATGTATTGGCGTAGATGCAAACGAAAAAGAGATTGCTGTTTCCGAGACTGACCGGTTCGGCAATCTTGTCTGGCACACAACGTATCCTGCATGTATAAAAGACAGAACCACGGAACAGACCAAGGCAACTTACGGTGATATCTGCGTCGGCATTATCGACCGGTCAATTAAAACCGGGAAACCCGTCGCTCATGAAACTCTTGACTTCGAAAAGAAGAAAGCATCTCTTAAGGAACAGGGAGTAACGTATGCGCGGATGCTGTCCGGGTTCGCCTATTCCACCTTTTTAAACATGCTTGACCGCAGAGCATTTAAGGCAGGCGTCGGTGTGCTCTCCGTGAATCCTGCTTACACATCCGTTATCGGCAGAAACAATTATATGTCTCATTATGGCATTTCGCTGCATGAAGCAGCGGCGCTTGCTATTGCGAGAAGAGTTCAAGGATATTCCGAGTCTCCCATACCAGGCAGAACCGCCTCCCCTCTACCTGTAAGGAATCGAGAGGAGCACATCTGGAAGTTTTAGAGCAGGATGAAGACTCGGGGAGGTTGTGGAAATCATCACAGTCTCTATCAACGACGGTCCTTACAGGACTCCCCAGGCTGCGCTGAATTGCAGAAGAAGCCATCACCCCGTCGACAGCGCAATTCTCCGGGCCACCTGCCAGCAGCAGTCTTGCTGAAAAGGCGCCAGAAGCAATCCCGATCAGCAAACAACGGGACTTGGGCGAATCAGGGCGGGAATCCCTGACGTTAACCGGCAGCAGCACTGTTCGGCTGCCGTCATAGTTATGAGAAATAAAATACTATGTTTTTAGGAACGGTGGGCAATATCTTGACAAAAAAATAGCAAAGATCACCAAGAGCAACACCAGATAAACATCCGGGCTTAAATGCTGACGAAATCGGAGCAATCAGCATCCTGAAAAGGTCTCGCCCGGGGCAAATAAATATCTCCCGGAGCGGTGGCCGCTTGGCACAGCCTGCAGTTAACCGGTTTGCCTGGAGGAATACCTGGCCAGCTACATAGACCATAAGCGGGAACGCGTCAAACATCTCTGCCACATCTACGAACAGAATCTGCAGCGGCTCCCAGCAGTTGCAAAGCCTGATTCCGGAATCCTCGGCATTCAGGCTGGGGGGATTTCATTTGGTCTGGTCTTCTATCTCTTTGGACAAACGCGCAGGATCAAAGGGCTGCAGTGTGGCATTAAAGCTTGCGATACCGGCAGGCGGCTGAAGGTAACGAATCTCGAATGGAACCTTATCCTCTGGAGGGATGACCGTCCCCTGCCCCTGAAGAACATTTGCTTTCATTTGTTGGACAAGTGCTCCACGTTTAGCGAGAATGGCGTAATCACTCCTCGAATAAAGCTGTTTTCCGTCCAACAGTTTTATTTTGTTTATCACCATCCCCCTTGCATCGTAGACGTCTACGACAACCAACCATGCCGACCGTGGCTTGTTTGTTGAATTTTCAACAACCCCTGATATAAGCAGGTCGCCATTCGGCTCCAGAGACCCTGCAGCATTCGTAATCCGCAGGCCTCCCGTCGAGATCATATGCGCCGCGGCATCGTTAGATGACTGCTCCGGTGACTGCAGGAACACATATGCACCGAAGCCGCCCAATACCAAAATAATGGCAGCGGCTACCATGACCATTACCCTTTTGCCAGACCGGTGTGATTTGGTCGGTGACGCACCTATTACAGGAGAGAAAGCTGGTGACGGGTGATGGGAAGATTCTTTTTTTAACGCCTGTGAAGCGGGACCCCCGGCCGGTTTGGACCGATGCACCGCTTGTGGCCCGGTCTGGAAGCGAGGAATCTTTTGAACAGATTGTTGCCCGACATTGGAAATTGCAGATGGTTTCGGCTCCGGCCGGGTCTCCGGTGGAGATATTGACGCCGGCATTACTGCAGACCCTATTTCAGGTTCTGGATTTTGTTTATGATGGGCCGTTCCGGAAGTTTCGCTTGGCGATGCAATGTCCGATTGCAGTTCAGGCACTGCAGTTGGATCTTCAGACATTTCTGTTTTCAGTTCCTGTTGAGGTTCCTGCGGTTCTTCGGGTTCCGTCTGAGATACCTCTGTTTTTTCGCCCGTAATTGTCACAATAGGTTCCGGTTCAGCTGCAGTAATCGAATCCTTAACTGTTGTCTCTGTATCCGGTTTCAGCTGAGGTTCAGACTTTTGCTCAGGCGGAGTTTGAACCGCCTCAAGGGCCTCGCTGACCGCTGCAATCCCCGCTTCTGGCGCAACCATCATTTGCAAAGTTTCTGTTTGCGGTTCCGTTTGAAGTTCAAGCTGCTGCTCAAAAGCAGGATGAACATTCTCTCCGACAGCTGAGGCCGGCGTCATGTCCGATTCCGATTCAGATATTTTCCCCTCTTCAGATTGGGCAATATCAGACTTCTGGCTCTCCGGTTCTATCTGAGGAGGGAATTCAGTCTCACGCTCCGGAATCGGCTTAACCCGAGAAACAGCCTCCTCTAAGGGGGAACGATCTGGCAGGGATGTATCTTCGTTTTCAAGGCGGAAATAAGACATCGGAGACTTTAAAAAATCATTTACCGTTGTCCCCATGGTTGGTTCAGTGGCCGTTTTCCCCGAGATCGTACTTATTGGTGTTGTTGCAGCCTCAGCAGTTTGTGCCACTGTCAGTCCAATTTCAGATGTTGCCTGACGTGGTTTATTTTCGAACAGGTCTAGCGGGGAAACAGCGGATTTAGATAGAGTATAGGTCGAAAAATCCTCTATAGTGATTCTTACATATACCCCACATCGTGTACAAACAAACTTGACGCCCTTGCCACTGATCTTATCATCGGAGACACGAAATAACTTATGACAATTCCCACACCGGACTTCCATCCTGCGCTGCCTCCTTAAAAATTAACTTTATCGAATTTACGATATTAAGTCCTGCATCGATCCATAGACGCTTATTGCATAACACCATATCCCGCATCGGATAATGTTTTCTCCCTCGTTGTGCTATTGTAATATATTTTTAAAAAATTATCTACTTCTCTGAAGTGTTTTTTTCATCCTCACTCCCGGTGGGGGAATCCTTCTTCTCCCCTGGAATGCGATATTCGTCGGAAGCCCATTTCCCCAAATCCATGAGTTTACAGCGTTCTGAACAGAAAGGACGGAATGGATTATTTTCCCAAGCTACTTTTTCCCCACATAATGGGCAGTTTGTATGTTTTTTTTTCATATATTTTGCCTGTCCTCTTGTCTTCGCATTGTCCACTTATTTAAGTACCTAAGCGATTGGGATTTTAACCTTTTCATCAACAAAGACAACGGCACGGCCTGACACACTGTCTGCATAAAACGTTGTCCAATGATGCCCTCCGGAAGTTCATTAAGCCGCGTGCTTATGTGCAGCAATTGAAAGCGGTTGCAAGTTCCTTCGGAATACCATCTGTGATCATGTCAACGATATTAGACTTGAACGATAATTCCGCATCCAGTGATGAATTGGACATCTCCCCATCTTATGCTTCTTTTCACCTTCTCAGGATAGTCGCAGAACGTCGTCACCCAAAGATTTTTTCCTCGAGCCCCAGCACACACATGATATCAATCATATTGGGCGCGAGTGAGACTATCTTCATAGGCGGAGTTGCAGAATCGGCAGCAGAAAGCGAATAATACATGCTTAAGATAGTCAACACTATGATGATATTTATTTCATGGGCAGCGTAACAGTTTGTGATTCCCTAGAGCATCCATCGGAGAAAGTTTTTATACTACTCGATTCCAGAGCCAACACCCAGGACTGATCAAATTTCATATTCCAACCTGTTGACCAAAAAAATCCCCAGTCTTCTGAAGAAAGCTGGGGATTAATAGATACTATTAACCCACACAGTATCTCAGCGCCGAAGACTGTGCGAGAGCATCTAAGCAAGTTTCTGGTTCTTCTACTCTGCCTTCCCGACCCTTTCGGGCATCTGAGACAGAGTAATCGACCTCGTTTTTCGCAAGGCCGGGATTACAGCGACGGGTCCGCGCCCGATTCACACGGGATTCCTTTTGCATGGAGTATCACTATTCAAATAATGAATTTTATAGCACATGGAAATTGTAAAGTCAAAATGTATTCCTTTCTCTTTGATTGTTGCATGCGATTATGGTATAATCTGCGGCACTTTCATTAATGTATAGGAGACAGAAATGCTTTTAGAAGATATCAAGCAGCAACTCAACAACATCAAAGGCAGGCTGGAAACCCTGCGGAGGCATCTTTGACACTCCCACCAAAGAATCACGCCTGGAAGAACTCACACGCCTTTCGGAAACCGCGGGTTTCTGGGATAGCAAAGACAAGGCAAATACCATATTAAAAGAAAAGGGGTCCCTCGAACGTTCACTCAGGAATTGGAAAGCACTTGCGACTCGGTTGAGCGACCTGGAAGCCATGGCGGAGCTTGCCGGGGAGGAAGGCGGGGATTCCCTGCGGGCTGAACTGGAGCAGGAAATCTCGATCATCGATAAAGACATCGCATCCGCAGAGGTTGCAGCGCTGCTTTCCGGCGAACGTGACGCGTCAAATGCTATCGTATCGATCCACCCGGGTGCGGGGGGGACTGAAGCCCAGGACTGGGCCGAGATGCTCATGCGCATGTATCTGCGCTGGGCCGAGAATCGCGGGTACAGCACCGAAATCCTTGACTACCAGGCTGGCGAAGAAGCAGGAGCGAAATCTGTCACGTTCACCGTTTCCGGCGATTATGCCTACGGTAGGTTGAAAGCCGAAGCGGGTGTGCACCGCCTCGTGCGTATCTCGCCTTTCGACGCGAACAAGCGCAGGCATACCTCGTTCGCCTCTGTCTATGTTTACCCCGAAGTCGAAGACGACATCGACATCGTGATTGATGACAAGGAACTTCGTATCGATACCTATCGCTCTTCGAGCGCAGGTGGACAGCACGTGAATAAAACCGATTCGGCCGTGCGGATCACCCATCTGCCGACCGGCATTGTGGTCCAATGCCAAAATGAGCGATCTCAGCTCAAAAACAAGAATGTCGCAATGAAGGTTCTGAGGTCGCGACTCTATGAAGTTAGGAAGAAGGAACAAGAAGAAAAACTGGGAAAACTCATGAGTGAGAAAAAAGACATTGCTTGGGGAAGCCAGATCAGATCATATGTATTCCAGCCTTACCAGTTAGTGAAGGATCACCGAACCGGCGTTGAGGTGGGGCATGTTGCGTCCGTGATGGATGGAGATCTGGACCAATTCATCGACGCATACTTAATAGCAGGAACCGGCATACGGTAGGCGTCACAGTAGGGAAAATCGGCTTCTCTTCCTCCTGATCTATCGTTTTTCTTCCTGCTTGCTATCTCCTGCTTCATTCACATTCCTGCCATCCGCGGACTCCGTGATTCAATATATTTCTTTACCCCCTGATACAATGCTTCTGCAATTGCCTGCCGGTAGGAATCTGTCTTGAGCAATTTTTCCTCATCAGGGTTGCTTATAAACCCTACTTCAGCAAGAATACTGGGAATGTTAGTATTCATTAAAACATAGAAAAAAGCGCTTTTAACCCCATGGTTTACAACGCTGGTTTGTATCGGTCTTACGGAATCAACGAGTGAAGCCTGCACAACGCCGGCAAGCTGTATTGACTCCTCAATTTTGTTGTCAATCTTCAAATCCTTCAGCATCTTGTCAACATCGGAATCAAGTTCGCCCAAGTTCCTGGTCGACATTTCATTTTCACGCGCCGCTGTCGCCATGGCTTCCCGATCGGACGCCTTGAGCCCCTGCACATAAGTTTCGATACCCCGTGTATTTCGCTTTCTGCTTGCATTGGCATGAATGGACACGAATAAATCGGCATTGTGCGACTTGGCGATAAACGGACGCTGGTCCAAGGGGATAAATACATCGTGATCCCGCGTCATCACCACATTGCATCCAAGGCGATCTCTTACTAGGGCAGCCAACCTCTTCGCAATGTCTAATGTTACATTTTTCTCCTTCAATCCTCTCTTGCCGATAGCGCCTGGGTCTTTGCCTCCGTGGCCCGCATCAATACAAATCGTCTTCACTTTAAGACCCATCTGCCTTGACAGCGTAAGCCGGTCACCATCAGTGTTTGCTTCGGCTGGTTCGGGAATCACAGGCGTAATATTCGGAATCTCGGTTTTTCCCGCCGCTTTGGGCTCCTCCTCCGCACTTGGCTTCTGATCGGTTTCGTGATTTTCAGCGGTCAGCACCGTCTGCTGCGTATCTGTACCCGAGCTCTCGATGCGACTCTCAGTCTCCTTTTCACCTTCGCCAGTCACATCAACGACAAGACGATTGGGATCGCGGAGAGGAAATGCCACATAACTTTTGATGCTGGCGAGGTCCAGCACCACCCGGACGATATCAGGAGCGTACTGGCTTGCGCGCACTTGTTTGAGAATACCGTCGTTCACCGGCAACGGCTCTTTATTGACTGACTGGTCAAGCCGTGTGTTTAAAAGATCGAATACCAGGCGGTCCGGATGTTTCAACTCCTTCGCTTGAAACTGAACTGAGTTGTTCTGTTCAATAACGATACGGGTATAGTCGCCACCAGACCAGTATCGGATGTTTTGCACAACATTGCCCGGATTTGTCTTGTCGGGAGCCGCAATCACCGGCACAGGCTCTTTCCGGGGTTCCATCTCCCGTTTGCGTTTCACGCTTTTGCTCATTGGCGGAGAAACGCGATCCTTTGCCCTGTTTGTCCAAGAACTATTGGGATAGGCTTTCGACAGCCTACCCAAGGCGTCAGCGGCGCCCGCGCTATCTTTCCGGTAATTGAGCGCTATTTCAAAAACATGGTACAACGCCTCGGGAGCTTTGGCATTTTTAGGAAAGGCTGACTGGCACGAGAGAAAAGTTTCAGACGCCTCATCCAAGTCTTTTGATCGTTTATTATAACGGTAGAGTGCCTCGTATGCAGCAGCGCGGTCAAAGCACGCTTCGGGGGCGCTTGGGCTCTTAGGATATTTTTTTTCAACCAATTTTAGCGTCCGGATGCAATCCATCCAGTAGGAACGATACTTTTTCTTTTTTGATTTTTTCAGTTCGGCCAGACGCTGGGCAGCAACATTATACTTGTGCCCAGCTTCGGTGTTATAAGACGGGTAGGCAGGCGCAGAAAAAGCCAGCAGGAGAGTGCAAGTCATTAAAGCCGCGATAAAGGAACGGCCACGTGTCATCATCATTTTCTGTTGATTTTTAACCGAATTTGCGAGCATTGTCAACAAAAAAAAGCCCCGGAAACCGGGGCCTCCACATTTTTTTTGAATCAATTGAATAGGCAATGCAGTGAAAGCGGTGTTACCGCCTTACCTTTCATAATCGGGATCGTGGATTACGACGCAGCCTTAGCCGTCTCGACCAGTTTGGTGAAACTGGCCGGGTCGGTTACGGCGAGTTCCGCAAGGATCTTCCGGTCTATCGCCACTCCAGTTTTCGTGAGACCAGCCATAAACCTGCTATAGGTAACTCCATTCAACCGTGCGGCAGCATTAATGCGTGCGATCCAGAGTCTACGGAAATCCCGCTTGCGTGCCTTCCGGTCCCGGTAGGCATATTTGAGCGCACGGTCAACCGCCTCAGTAGCTGATCGGAATAATTTTGATTTTGCTCCCCAGTATCCCTCAGCAAGGTTGAGCACCCGCTTTCGTCTGGCCCTCGTCTTGGGGCCGCCTTTAGCTCTCGGCATTGTTAAAACCTCCTCTGTTCATACATTCCGGTTCACAGTCTACACACTCTGAACTCTTAATGTTATTTTCTGCGTTCATTATCCTATTCCATACGGCAACATCTGCTGGAAATTTTCCCGTTCACTCTTGTCGATCTCAAAATCACCGGTGAGTCGTCTTTTACGGGTAGCATTCTTGCCAGACAACAAATGGCGCTTCCAGCCTTTGCGCCGCATGATCTTTCCCGACCCACTCACCTTGAGCCGTTTGGCGGCACTACGGTTCGTTTTCAGTTTTATCTTTGTCTTTGTCTTTGCCTTTGTCTTTGTCTTTGCCATGATTTCTTCCCTTTCCGAAATCTCTTTTTAAGTCCTCTGTATAGCTATCAGGGAGGCATACCACCTCTTCGGAATTACTCCGGTAAGCATCGTTGATCGTAAGATCGGGTTATGCAGTTTTTGCTTTGGCACCGAGCAGCAGCGTCATGTTCCTGCCTTCCATGCGCGGTGGCTGTTCCACGACAGCCTCATTCTGAAGTTCGGTAACGACCTTCTCAAGAAGAGCTCTTCCATGTTCGGTGTGAGCCATTTCGCGTCCGCGGAACATGATAGTCACTTTGACTTTGTTGCCTTCTTCGAGGAACCTCTTCATGTTGTTCATTTTAAAATTTACATCGTGCTCGTCAGTTCGCGGCCGAAGTTTTATTTCTTTTACAACGATGACAGTCTGATGCTTTCTGGATTCTGCAGCTTTTTTGGCAATTTCGTACTTGTATTTCCCGAAATCCATGATCCGGCATACTGGCGGCTTTGCCGTAGGCGCCACTTCGACCAGGTCCAATCCCGCCTCCTCGGCTTTTTTGATTGCCTCCCGAGTATCGAGTATGCCGAGCTGCCCACCATCCGCATCAATGACCCTGATTTCCCTAACCTTAATGCCGTAATTGATTCTTGTCGTAATTTTACTGATAAACAATCACCCCCTTATTAATTCTGTGGAAATTACTTTACCTTTGATTTTTTTCCCGACGGCATCGATGAATTCTGTAAGTTTCATGACCCCGTGATCCTTCCCGCCTCGCTCGCGGACAGCCACGGCATCCTGTTGCATTTCCTTATCCCCGATAACAAGGATATAAGGCACTTTCTCCATCGCTGCCTCGCGAATTTTGAACCCAATCTTTTCCGACCGGCCGTCGAGATCTGTCCTGATCCCCGCCGCAAGGAGCTGATCCCGAACACTCTTGGCGTAATCCAACTGCTTGTCCGTGATGCAAATCACCTTTACTTGTAGCGGTGCGAGCCAGACTGGGAACGCCCCTGCAAAGTGCTCGATCAACATCCCGAAAAAACGTTCGATCGAGCCGAGCAATGCCCGATGAATCATGTATGGGCGGTGCGCCTGATTGTCGACGCCGATAAAGGTCATGCCAAACCGCTCCGGCTCGTTGAAGTCAAACTGAACCGTTGAGCACTGCCAGAGACGCCCTAGAGCATCCTTGATCTTGATATCGATCTTGGGACCGTAGAAGGCGCCGCCGCCTTCATCCATTTCATAACCCAGACTGGCCTTGTCAGCGGCGATTTTAAGAGCCTGCGTAGCCTGCTCCCACATCAAGTTATCACCCACAGACTTCTCCGGCCGCGTGGCGATGTATGCTTTAAAATCACTGAACCCGAAGGTCCTGAGCATCTTTAAGACGAATTCAAGAACCCGGATGACCTCTGTTTCCATATCTTCGGGCGCCACGAAGATATGTGCATCGTCCTGCGTAAAACCACGAACGCGCAACAGTCCGTGCAGCACGCCGGAGCGTTCGAAGCGGTACACCGTGCCCAACTCCGCATACCGAAGCGGCAATTCACGGTACGAACGAAGCTTGTTCTTATAAATCATGATATGAAACGGGCAATTCATCGGTTTAACATAATACTCCTGCCCTTCCACATCCATGGAAGAATACATGTTCTCCCTATAGAATCCTAAATGACCCGACGTCTCCCACAGTGTACCCCGACCCACATGAGGCGAGTACACGAAATCGTAGCCATTCGTTTGATGCTCGTCACGCCAGAAATCCTCGATGGTCTTGCGGATAATCGCGCCCCGTGGATGCCACAGAACCAGACCGCCGCCGATATCATCGGATAGCGAGAAGAGATCGAGATCCTTGCCTAGTTTTCTATGATCGCGGCGCTTGATCTCTTCGAGTCTATCGACGTAAGCTTCCAACGCATCCTTGTTCGGGAACGAGATTCCGTAAATACGCTGGAGCATCTTATTCTTCTCACTGCCGCGCCAGTAAGCACCCGCAATCGAGAGAAGTTTGAAAGCCTTTATCTTCGATGTCCACGATACATGGGGCCCGCGGCAGAGATCCATAAAATCGCCCTGTTTGTAAATCGAGATTGTGCCATCGGGGAGCTCTCCTATTAGTTCGACTTTGTATATCTCGCCCAGTTTTTCAAACAACGTCAAGGCTTCCGCCTTCGGAAGTACTTTTCTCGTGATCGGCAACGCAGCCTTGACAAGTTCCACCATCTTGTTTTCGATCTTAACCAAGTCTTCCGGAGTCAAAGGACGTTCAAGGTCAAAATCGTAATAGAATCCCTCTTCAATGGCTGGTCCGATTGCAAGTTTCGCTTTTGGGAATAGCTGTTTCACCGCCTGGGCCATGAGGTGCGAAGTGCTGTGCCAATACACTTCGCGGCCCTCCAAGGCGTCAAAAGTCACTATCTCAATCGCGGCGTTGCGATCAACGGGGACATTGAGATCCTGAAGATGACCGTCTAACTTTATGGCAAGCGCGTCTTTAGCGAGGCGAGAGCCGATTTTCTCGGCAACTTCCTGACCGGTGATGCCAGATGGCATACTTTTGTCCCGACCGTCAGGCAGCCTGAGTTGTATTTCACTCATAAGATAGATAACATAGGATGTATTAAATCATGGTAGGCCCGGGCGGTATCGAACCGCCGACCTCTACCGTGTCAAGGTAGCGCTCTCCCCCTGAGCTACGAGCCTATATGTGCTATTTCGTAACAAGAGCGAATTTTATTAAATTCCAGAGGGTTTGTCAAGAATAAAAACATCCCTTATATCCCGTCAAATACGCGATAAGGTTAAAAATCTCAATCAGGGCAGGATAATACACTACGATTCCGCTTACAGCATATTCGGAAATGTTGTGGAGCGGCTTTGCCGATTCTTTCTCATATCAAATGGGTAAGCTCCACCTTGTTGTAGTCAAGCCTACTTATGAGCATGCAGATGGGAGCTACAAAGTTGTTGAATTTACAGTATTTTCATGCTTTCCATTTTTCAACCTAAAACCGCAAACTTTACCCACTTTATAAGAGACTAACAAGTTATACTGCACTTAATCCCATCTGCCAAAGATGGAGAACCGAAGCTCTACGTCAGAAAAACATGCAAAATAAGGCGAACGAATATGTTATGGGGCGCCTTAAAATAGGTGACCCAGAGGGTCCGTTTTTGGCGGCGTAAAGAAAACCAAGCCCTCTTTTCAAACTGTTTTAGGAGGTCGTGGTAAACTATGTCCTTCAGCAAACCGTTGGACCGAATCCATCTAGCTGTCCGCATATTTCCCGGGATATGAAGTGCCAGCCCTTTCCTGGATTTGAGTCTGTGCCTTCTCTGATTTGATTAGTTTCGCGCGGTAACCGCCTGTCCCGATAACTTATAGCAGCGTCTATGTGGTATGCTTACCGTATCGGAATGCAAATAGTATGAACTTTTTTGGCCCTCCATACCTGAATCATTACCGCAAAATTTATTCTATATCTTGACAGGTGCAATATGGTATGTTATACAATGAAAAATTCGGCATTTGCGTTCGGAATGCGAAGATTTTTGATGAACGAGAACATAGGGTATGCTGACGCTTAATCCGGAGCCAGTCTCAGGCTTGAGGTTTATGCTGAATCCGCATTTGCAGCCAGTCCAGCAGAGCTACTTCTGGTTTTTCTGCAAAATCTACTGTAATACTATCCTTATAAAAAATCCCCAGACGGAAGGACGTTGTCGTGCCTTCTCCACCTTGTACCGTCAGAATTGAGGAGGTAAGAAAAATAATGGGATTTATGCAAAAACTCATATCAATTGTTTTGCTATTGTTGTCTTGTGGCTGTGCCACTCTCCCAACAGGACCGAGCGTCACTGTCCTACCCACACAAGGAAAGCCTTTTGACACCTTCCGAGCCGAAGACGCAACCTGCAGACAGTGGGCGCAACAAAATATCGGGACGTCAGGTCAACAGACCTACGATAATAACGTTGCCATGGGAGCAGTTGCGGGTACAGCCATAGGAGCCGGCCTGGGTGCGGCCGTAGGTTCAGCTTCCGGCCACGCTGGGGCAGGTGCCCTTATTGGTGGCGCATATGGGCTTCTAGTCGGATCAGTAGAAGGTTCAAACGCTGGGCAGATCTCTGGCAGGGAAACCCAGCACAGATATGACAACGCCTATGTCCAGTGTATGTATTCCTATGGGAATCAGGTGCCTGGATACCGCCCTCGTGTAGCAGCGCCTCCTCAACCCATTGTCGTCGCACCTCCGCCACCCGCAATGCCTGAAGCTGATGTGCAATCTCTTGATGCACCCCCACAAACCCCTGAGGTGGAGCAAGAGCCAGGACAATTTGCACCTCCGCCCGAGATTTATGTTGACGAACCACCTCAGTTTGTCTTCTCGCCTGCACTCAATTTGTATGTTGCAGTCGGAATCCCTTATGACCTTGTTTATACGGGGAGTGATTACTTTTACTTTTACAGTGGACGTTGGTATCGGGGGCTCTATTACAACGGCCCGTGGTTGTTTGCTACCAGGAGATATTTCCCGCCTGTATTACTCAGGTACCAAATTGACCAAATCCGCCATTACCGTGACGTAGAGTTCAGACGCTATGAGCATGATAGAGCGCACTATGATGGAAAGGTCCACCGTCCCGCATCTCATGATAAAAAACGGCAAATAACAAGTAAGGAAGAAAAGAAGTGATGCAGCCGATTCGATAAGAACACTAAACGCAGAAACAGTTTAGACTGTCCCCGTTTTTTTTAAGTTTTCCAACTAAGATTCAGTTCCTGCCACAGACTTTATTTTATAATTCTTCAGCTTGAGCAGACAGCAGACGTGCGGAAGGCAACATATGAGGTGGCCGCATCAGCGCGAACACCGGGGCTTGAACATCAGCGCCAATTAATTTGCTGACTGTCCTGTAGTGAGCTTCACTACATAAATCAGGCAGGCGGATGAAACCCCGCCTGTTTTTTTTATCTGTACAGAAGAAGCGTAAAGCTTACGAGAGCATTGAGCAGGTACGGATTATTTAATGTCTGTATTTAATTATTTAACTTACTGATTCCACAAGAAATAAGTGTAGTGGTGCAACAAAATAAGCAAGGGGGAAAACGATGGATCTTCTGAACGGATAGACGCTCGTCCTTGAGAATCCACACTAGGCGGTCAACGCGGAATTCTCGGGAATCTACACAATCTGCAGGTGCATCCAGGGAATTTACGAACTTGTCAAAATTGCCTTAGGGATATCACGGAAATAGTCTTGGCAGAAAAGACACCGCAACAATCTAGCAAATTCTACGCGGTTCTCTGTATAGGGATATGAAACCGCTAACCCGCTGGGAGTTGGATACGCTCAGCTCGATTCCCGTCTCTGCGCGCTGTTTCTCAAGCTTGATGGAGTATCTCCGATAGTGTTCTCGGTCTGGCAGAAGTTCCTCTCCATGATCAAGGCGAAAACACATCAAAAGGCGATGATCACAATCAACGAGATTGCTCAGGTAGAAAGTCTTAACAATTTCAGCAAGGCGCGAACCGATTCCTCAGCAATCCAGAAAGACGTCCATTATCCGACGAACAATTCGCTGACGTGGAACTGCATCAAAATCTTTGGTCGTATACTCCTGGATTTAGCTGAAGAGACCGATAGAGTGATTGCGACGCGGCGGCACAAGAAGCAAGACAAAAAACATTTCGCCAAAATAATTTGCTAACATTTACCTTTTAAACGACAAGTCAACATCATCTACAATTCAATGACTCAATCTATATTGCACTAATTAAAAAAGAGGCCTTCCGTTTCCAGAAGGCCTCTTTTCAACAGAAAAGATGTACTACCAGAGGGGGAAGAACAAGGGGAACATTTCCAGATTTGCTGTTCCGTCCCCGGTGCGCAGGTCAGCGATTTCAGGTATTGCAATCGCTGTGTAATTGGGTACCATAAACTCTTCAACCAACGTTGTTGACGTTGATGACCAGAGTACTGCATCAACACCATAGATTGCTTTTGGTAGCGGATTTCCCGTCGAACCTCCCGGGAGATTCGAAATGGTATAAGAGCCGCCAGTGCTGACATCAGAGAGCGGCAAATCTCCTATCTTTGTGCTGATTGCATCTACAATCAGGCCTCGATGCACGGCAAATACGACACCGCTATTAAACTTGTTGTCCATAGCAGTTGGACTGGACATCGAAATCACGCCGTAAATATTATTTCCCGACCAGGGCGATATCACCGAAAGAGGAGTCCCGAAAGCAATAGATGGTATCGAATCTGTAATATTTGCTGTCCCAGGGAATGCGCTCGAACTATACAGTGACTGATCGGCGCCTGCGACGGCCTGGAAACCGCCAACGCCTTCAGCGGGATTTACGGCAGTAAGAGTAACCGTGCTGCTGCTGTACAGCCCCCATTGCAGTTGACCGTCAGAAAGCATAAACCCGCTGAATGCTCCGGTAAGAGGATTGAAATGCCTGAACCGGACCTCGTAAGGAACCTCGGTTGTACCGGTATCCGCTGATTGAAGGGTCTGATAGAAGTCTACCCAAGCCCCCGTAGGAGAGGTTATTGTTGCACTCGAGGCATAATCCGTGTCGGTCGTCATGGTAATGGTCGGTATGGATGTAGGGCTTGATCTAGGAGTTTTACCCTGGGTTACAGGCACACCTTTTACGATCGTCGTCTCGTATCCGATCCCTCTGACCAAAATGTCATACGTTGTGGTTGACGTCGCCGCAGAAACCGGAAATAAAATGAACTTTCCTGTGGAATCAGGTGTTGTAGAACGGCTGACTACATGATATGTACCATCCGCGTTCAGAGTCTCGGCCTTGATTTCAAAGTGGGCAGCAGTTGAGAATGTGGCGCCGGTGCTGATTTGGCCGACGATTGCGCCAACATGGTCAAGGTCGAAACAGGACAATCTCGGCTCCAAAATATATTCCGACCCGTTAAAATCCACGACGTCGTCACCCGCATCAATATCAATGGTAAGTTTTTGTGTCGCCCCGCTGGTTACCGCGAATGTACCGATAAGTGCGATCCCATCGTCTGGATCCGGAATCCTGAGCGAGTACGTGTTGCCACCGAGAGATACCTCATTGAAATGGGAATGGCCTGCCGGAGAATTTGCCGCATCGGTCGAGACCAGGAACAGCCTGATTTGCTGATAGGTGCCGGCAGGAAGTTGAATGCCGCTCCATAAATTTGAGGATACGTTCCCGTTACTCAGCGTAGTCAGATCAATGGTCATGGGAGAGTTCAGCGGAAATTTTAGCCATCCTGAATCGGTCGTGCTGGCATTTGGGTCTGTATGGAACCAGACGTCTTTCACGGTTACCCAAACATGGTCGTAATCACCGGGAGCATCGACAAGTGATAGATTCATGGCCCCATTCGAAGAAGATGATGAGGGTGAACTGCTGCTTCCGCCACACGCCTGCAAGGTGATAATTACCGTTAGTAAAACTATTAACTGGATCACGCGCCTTAGAGTCATTTCTTTCTACCTCCTTATTTTATTAATTATGAAATTCTGTATCAATATACCCTTATGTTGTATGACACGGCAATTAGTAAAATGTTAAATCGAAGCAATTTATGACAAATATTTAATGCTTATACGATATAGACTTGCAATTGCAGGGCCCTAGTTTGCCTACATCAAAAGTTATGTGATTGTAAAACGAGCATATCACAATGGCATTATGTAATTTGTGATTAACGTCACAAGGCGAATACTTTCTCTGTCTCCAATGAAAATCGGCTCCTCAGCAGGATCTGTGCCAAATTTTCGGATCCGATTCATTATCTCAAACACCGCGACCCTAAGTTCCCTTCGATGATCATGTATTCGTTTCGTTGCAAAGAAGGCGGCTGTCTATTTTTGATGTTAAGGCTGCGGTCGACAAAATCGGCCGTCGACGAGGGCCGGCGATACCTCGACCTACACCTCACTCATTGCGACATATCTTCGCCGCGAGAGCCCCTTCTCTGAAAGGATTTGGTTTTATCTGAATTATTTATATCTAATCACGGATGGGAGTAGTTGTCAATTTTTAGAAGTTACAATCGTTCACTTTGTAACGGATGTTCCCCCTAATAAAAGGCGCGTTTGAACATTTCATCATTTTGTAAAAACAGTCTATTTTCTTCTTGAAGGCAACTTCTTCTTAGTGGTTACTTTTACTCCTGTGCTGGGAAATATCTCCGGCAATCGTACTCCGGCTGCGTTCAACAATTTTCCGATCGATTCCCGCGGTTCCGGTATGCGATTATAGCGGACCGATCCATTCACACTAACCTCCACGGCGCATAAGGTTGAAAGCTCATCGAGTCCTTCTTGCACCGTTGTGTCCAACTGCCTCCATCGCCTGGACAGCTCCTTCACAACCCGATACGCCATCATGACCACGAATACATGGCCACGCGTCCGTGTCGCGAGCCGCACATGAATGGGCCGGACCTCCAATTCCGCTGTCTTACTGGTACGGAAAGCGGATTCTACCAAGGTTAGATCCTTATACCGATCATGAATCGTTTCTTTGCTTGCGGATTCCACCGGAAGGTCGGTCTTCAGCACATAGCAACCGTCAAACTTTTCCGCTTCCCCGAGCGCATCGGCGTTTACGGTTATCGACAGTACCCTGTCTGTTGCCGAAGCCTTCGCCCAATCGGATATCTTGAGCCGTTCCATTCGTTCACTTATTGCGCGAAGCGCAATTGCGACCTTCGCTTTGGGATGTTCCTCAAGATAGCGGTTCCGCTCGTCAACCATCTTACGGGCTGATGCGAGCTTATCCTCCCGGGATGCCTTCATTTCCTCAGCTCTCACGGGATTGCGTCTCAGTATATATCGCGTCCCCTCATCTGTCGTGACCTCCGCAAGCGCTTGATCGAACAGGTTCATCTGAATGATATTACGCGCAAGAAGATTTTCGATCTGCGGCTTGGTAATAGCCGTGATGTAATGAAACCCGTAGGGTTCCGCATGCAGCGCTTCAATTTGACCGCTCTTGATCATCCCTCGATCGCCCACAAACGTCACATCCTTCGCCCCGAACCGCTCCGCGACCTTCTTAATCTGCGGTCCAACAGTCTTGGGATCCTGGGTATTGCCGGTAAACACCTCCACAGACAGCGGTGTACCTTCGTTATCGCATAACAACCCAATCACGATCTGCAGCTTGCCCTTCTTGCCGTCCCGGTTGTAGCCGAAAGCCGACAACTCGTTCTCCGTCCCTTCCAAATACGAACTGGTCACATCGTACAAAAACAGCCCCGGTTTCCCGTCTCCATGCAGTTTTCGAAAAAGACGATCTTCGATCGTTGCCTGACGTTCGGCAAGCCAGTCGAGATTGTCGTATAAATCGTTCTCATCGAACTTCTCCACGCTCAAAATATCGCACGCCGCGTGAGCCCCGGCCAATCGCACCGCTGACAGCCGCGATCCCTGATCGATGACTCTCGCAATCACCTGCCACAGCGCCAGTTTGCCTTCCCTGGTTGTTCCCATGGCCTCTACGATCCCCAATTCGCGAGCAATCGAATAAACAAGCCATACCGCGCCGAACGAAAGCCCTTGCTTTTGAGTCACAGTCATCTTGTCGGAAAGGAGAGAGGCAAGTTGTTCTTTATGGCGCAAGGCGAGCTTGATTGCGGCAACCTCTGCATCGGAGCAGGAACTCAGATTTGCAATCGTGCGGTGCTTGACCTTGCCGTTTTCTCGATAGCACTCCCGGAGAAGATAGCGGGTGTAGGATTTGTTTCCCTGCTTCACGGTAGAGGAGTCGACGTACATAGTGGTTACTTAAATATCATAATTAAAGCAATTTGTCAATATAATTATAATTAATAAGAATATTTTAGTGGCTACATATTTAGGACAAAAAAAGGCCTAACCTGCTGCAAGATAAATGATTTTCTGAATATCGAGGGCGGAACATCCGTTGTAAAAAAGCGCAGAAAACCACAGCCGTAAGCCGTGGATGAAAGCGTACCAGCAATAGACTGGAGCTGTTTTTAATGATACAATGGTAGCATGGAAGTTAATTTAAGACAGAATATTTACCATTACGCAATAATCGCGCACTTTCCTGCGAGATGAGGTAAAAAACTTATACCAATCCTGCATCAGTGGCTTGGACGTGGTCGCTGGTTTCCCCGCCGACGATTTTTGCTGACCAGGAGATATACATGATTATACGAATGTTTTATAATAAAGAACCTGGCTTGCTTTATCCGTCTATGTGCTCGTTGCTGTAGTTCGGAAACAATTCAGATCAATCGCAGTCTCTATGCAATTTTACAAATTCTCATTGTGATATTGTTTGAAATAAAACCGATTTATCAGGCCCTTTCTTCCAATGGTTACGATGACAAAAAGAGCGCTAATGATAACCAATTGTTTTATTTCAACGGGCATGCACACCACCAGCTTACTCATGAAGCAAATCGTCAGAATCTTCGCTTGAGCACGGAAACTATAAACTTTTTAGAAGAGGAATTTGTCCATGACTGAACAGAGTGATCCACACGGCGGAACACGCATACTCATCATTTTAGCAGCGCTCGCAATCATCACTGGGGGTATTTATCAGGCACAATCGGTTATGGCATGGTTTCTCGTCGTTGTCTTCCTGGCCGCCATCGGCACGCCGTCGGTCCGCTGGCTTGAGCAGAAACGCATTCCTCATGTAGTCGCGGTGTTGCTTGTGATGGCGTGTATGGCTACTATTCTCGTGATTATCGGAGGACTCGTCGTCACGTCACTTAAAAATTTTTACGCGGACCTCCCGTATTATCAGACGCGCTTACAGATGCATCTTTCTTCACTCCAGACGTTTTTAGCAAGTAAGGGTATCCCGTTCCGGGACTCATTGTTGTTCGACCAGATCAAACCAGATGCGATTAAGAGCCTGACCGCCAGTCTGCTCAAGGGTCTGGGTTCGGCGCTGTTCGAAATCGTCTTGATTCTGCTCGCCGTAACTTTTATACTTCTTGAATCCTCTAGCTTCCCAGTCAAAATCCGCGCTATTCTTGGTGATCCTCAGCACGATTTTCACCGGTTTATGAGGTTCGTCTATGATATCAACCGCTATATGGCCATTAAAACGGCGATTAGTCTGACAACTGGTGTTCTGATCGGGATATGGTTGTCATTCCTCGGCGTAGATTTCCCCATTCTCTGGGGTTTCCTGGCATTTTTGCTCCACTATGTACCTAATGTCGGCGCCCTTATCGCCGCAGGTCCCGCAGTTTTTCTCGCCTTTATCCAGTTCGGGATAGGCCGTGCCTCGCTCGCGGCTATCGGATATCTGGCAGTGGATTTCATTTTCGGCAACGTGGTCGAGCCGATGCTCATGGGTCGGAGGCTTGGCCTATCCACGCTGGTTGTATTTCTCTCTCTGATTTTTTGGGGAGGCCTGCTCGGTATTATCGGTGTGGTTCTGAGCATACCTTTGACCATGACTCTGAAGTATGTGTGCGAGAATCACAAAAGTACACGGTGGATCGCGACATTGCTCGGACCTGAGATGACCCCTGCAAAAGTTCCACCGACACCGAAAAAGGGAGCCGATTCTGTAACTGAAATAAATCCATGAATATTCGTACCAGGAACTTGCACCTTCATATATTTCGGCTCAAGACATAGTATGTGCGTAGAGTGAAGCCCTGGCGTAGTGGATATAGGTTTGGCCTATCTGTTGCTGTCCCTTTCGGTTGACAGTACCTCACTAACCAACCTATACCCTATCTCCAGGACCCCCTCATCAAGTTGTAGGCTCAGGTGATTCACTCACATTATGTACTTGAGAGAACGGGTTTGTCCCCTTTTGACCATCTAAGCCGCCTTTCCCAAGGGATTGCCCCACGTGGCGATTTATTGTTAAGGACAGAAAGCGGCCTTCGGCCTTCTAACCGGGAATGTGATACGTAAAAGATTTTAACAAGTTTTGGATCAACATGAGAAATGATTTAATGCATGATGGAAAACTATCTGGCACCAGATTCCCAAACAAAGATTTACATACGTGTATCTCTGTGTGTTCGGATGTTTTAAATTGGATAGTTAGTATATTTTTGCGATATTTCAAATGGGAACCATTAATAAGAAGCGGTTCTCTAACGAATTGAGTATAAATTCTTATGCTATTATTAATTGATAATAAAGCAGACAGCAGCTCAGTGAGGACTATCTTGATAACGGCCGCTGCTCATCCTCGGCGTTCATGTGTATCAATTTACAACTGGCAATCTGCATCTCCTATTTAATGATTGCTGTGAAGGCTAGGTGAATACTAGATAGACATAATTTAAAAAGATGTGTAGAATCGCCGTTGTATCATGCGGCGCATCCTTCAACCTGATTTATGTCCGCTTACGGTAGTAAACAATATCTTATCACAGACATTTAAGAGGAGGACACATTATGAAGAACAGAGAGGAATATATCGATAAGTTAGCAGCACAGCTCAAGGAGTGGTCCGTCAAGATCGATGAGTTTGAGTCTAAGGCTCGTGCGGCCAAGGCTGATGTGAAAACCGGGTATGAAAATCAGATCAGGCAACTCAAGGATAAACGGGACACCGCTACGCAGAAACTTCAAGAGCTTAAGGGTGCAAGCACCGATGCATGGGAGACTCTGAAGGCGGGCACGGAAACAGTATGGGCAGACCTTAAGAACGCCGTCACTGCAGCGAAAGAGAGGTTTAAAAAGCCAACCGGCCCGAGCTAACGGTGAAACTGACGCAGAGGCTGAAAGAACCTAATAGGGATCGAAGCAAGAGGCGGGAAGGCGTAGATGCCACCATTCCCTGTCGTTCCACACCGATCGCTTCACCACGTGTGAACTCGTCGATCACATGCGCTTTTCACGTTGTATCCTGCATTGATTTATAGTCAACATACTATAACGCCTGTGCAAGCTCGTAGGTGAAGTCGAATTTCATATAATATTAGCGAAAGTGCAGAATTCCTTTTGTATCATTGCATTTTGTGATAAAGCTTTCAGTCAGCACTCCTTTCTTAATACGTTCGAGAATATTCACAGGATCCAGTGATAAGTCCTCCTTTCCAATGCAATGGTTCATGAAGCGACTATAGAATAGCGTTACATTGAGCAGTGAACTAAGGGTATTTTTAGGTTATGTGCCTACTTAGTTCTTGTTTCACGGTCTTTCCCCTGCCGGACAGTGTTTGAATAATGTTGTCCTTCTAAACTAGTCCAGTTTTGACTGGCTCTATAATTCAGCAGTCTCTAAAGTTTTTTCTTTAAATTCCGATAAATAAATCATGAGTTCCATCTCCCGGCCAATTGAGAAATAGGATATTAAATGTCTATAAAACATCATCAACGGTATTTCAGATCCTGTCGCTGTCATCGACAGGGATTTGTGGTAAGCTTCATGAACAAGTCGGCGCAGGATATTTACGTTAAGAAATCCGACAGTTGTGATCAAACACATTGTTATCGGATCTTGCGCGAACGGCCCCCCGCTACGACAACCAAGAACATTCTTGTGCCGTTCAGGAAGTTTTTCGTACAGGCAGGGCCGTTCAGCTGTTCCACCATCGCGTCGGCAAGAAGCCTCACCTTGATATCGTCGAGGTCAGCGCTTCCTCTCTTTCAACAAGCGTGGAGAGGTCGTCGAAATCGTCGAAGTACTTCATCCACCCCAAACGAATAAAATTGCCAAGCAGCTCATAGCTTCGGAGGAGCGTCTTCGCAGTCACATAGCGCTAAGTTCCCCTTGCTATAGTAATAATAAAATGTACTCGCGTAACAATATTATTGAGATTTAGGTTTGGTGAAATACTTGAATCCGAACGATTATATTGCTAATGTCTATGCGCTCCCCATGTTCATTGTCGGAGTGGCAATTACTTTCCTTGGACTTTTCATAATCGTCCGGGAGCATGGGTCACACATTGGATCCTCTTTCCTATTCATATGTCTCAGTGTTGGCCTTTATTTGGTTGCCACCGGTGCCAATTATCTCAGTCGCGATGAGAGTCTGTCACTGTTCTGGATCAGGATCTCTGACTTGGGCGTTGTCTTCATCCCCTCGACTATTCTGCTTTTTACAGCGAATTATCTCAGCCTGATCCGCAGATATCGTTTTACCATTGCATTCAGCATCGTTCTATCAACACTATTTGCGCTCGGAGTTTTATTTACGGATTTACACATCAAGGGTACTGCTCAATTTTTCTGGGGGAGGTTCGCACAGTATGGCCCCTTGGGATTCGTGTTTATAGGGTTTTTTGTTTGTATCATGGTTTTTATCCTCCGCCTCTACTGGTTAGCATACCGACAAAATTCGACTGAGCGGCAGAAGAAAAGACTGCGAGGGCTGTTTATAGCCTTCAGCATCGGCTACTTAGGCTCGGTTGATTTTCTGCCAACTTTTGGCCTTACCGTCTATCCATTCGGATATTTGCCCATATGCATCTTCATTGTCGTAAATGCATATATCATTATACGATATGAATTTACGGACATCACGCCTGAGCTGGCCGCAGAGCGGATTTTGGAGACAATCCAGGGTGCGGTGATAGTCATTGACCTCAAGGGTAAGATCCGGGTGACGAGCAGCGTAGCTGGTGAGATGCTTGGTTATCAAAAATCGGAACTCATCGGCAGGGATATACGGACAATTCTTCCCTCACTGGCTGAATTCAACAGCACAACCCTCAAGAGCGAAAAATCTTCTTCTCAAGAGATGACTTGGCAAAGCAGGAACGGACAGCGATTTGAAGTCATAGTCTCAACGTCCACCATCACAAATCAATTGAGCAATTCACCAGTCGGAATCGTTTATGCGGCATATGACATCACCGAACGCAAGAATGCGGAGGAGCTGCTGATAAGGCAGAACGAAATTTTTATCAAAGGCATTCTTGAATGCGTGGATGAGGGGTTTGTCGTGGTAGGCAGGGACTACCGGATCATTTTGGCGAACAAGGCTTTTTGCGACACGGCCGGGATGACCATTGAAAACGTAATCGGCAGACACTGTTATGAAGTGTCCCACCACAACGCGACCCCCTGTTTTGAAGCCGGGGAGCAGTGCTCCGTGAAGCACACCTTCGAAACAGGAGAGCACGTCTCATTTTTGCACACGCATTTCGATGAACACGGACAACCCCTGTATGTTGATACAAAGTCATATGCTATGCGGGACACAGCGGGCGATGTGACATCCGTGATTGAGATATGCGTTGACGTAACTGAGAAGAAAAAACTGGAGGATCAATACCGCCAGGCGCAGAAAATGGAGGCGATAGGCCAGCTAGCCGGCGGCGTGGCCCACGATTTCAACAATATCCTGTCCGCGATCATCGGATACGGCAACCTTTCCCTGACAAAACTGCCGGAGGATGTTCCGGTGAAGCACTATATAGACCAGATTCTGAAGTCTTCGGAGCGCGCAGCAGCATTGACGCGGGGTCTACTCGCATTCAGCAGAAAGCAGCCCATGGAAATAGAGCTTTACGATTTGAACGTCGTGACCGAGAATTTTGATAGATTCCTTCAACGCCTGCTGCGCGAAGACATCGAAATGACGATCAGGTACTCGTCCGAGCCACCCATGATCATGGCAGACCGAGGACAGGTTGAACAGGTGATTATGAATCTCGTTACAAACGCGCGTGATGCCATGCCGGACAAGGGGAAACTGACCGTCGCTACCAACGTCTGTACTATGGACGAGTCGTTCATACGATCTCATGGTTATGGTAAGGCTGGAGACTATGCGGTGCTGACGGTATCGGACACCGGCATTGGAATGAACGAAAATACCCAAAAGAAAATTTTCGAGCCGTTTTTCACAACCAAAGAAATGGGAAAAGGGACCGGTCTCGGACTGGCCACGGTGTATGGAATCGTAAAAGCGCACGATGGTTTCATCAACGTATATTCCGAACCGGGGAAAGGGAGCGTCTTTCACGTTTATTTCCCCTTGGCCCGTACGACGAAGGTAGTGCCTGAACCTGCGGGGCAAAATCAGGTACTACTCGTGGGCGGCAGCGAAACAATCCTGCTGGCTGAAGACGACTCGAGTCTCCGCAATATGACATCAATCATTCTCCGGGACATGGGTTATACGGTGATCGAGGCGGAGGACGGGAACATGGCGGTTATCCTGTTTAACGAGAACCGCGCTGCGATCAAACTCGTTATTCTTGACGGCATTATGCCAAAAATGAACGGTTTGGAAGCGTATCGGAAAATTAGTACCCTCAGTCCGACGATCCGCTGCATTTTCATGAGTGGCTATTCCGGAGAAGTATTCGCTCAGGACGGCCTGCCGACGAGTACGACGTTCCTGCCGAAGCCGATAAAACCCTCGGAGCTATTGAGCAAGGTCAGGGAAACGCTTGACCGAGAATTGAAGCATGTAAAGAGTGAGAAATAAGCGTCCGCGACTTAACTCAATAGTCACATGCAATTTACAAACTGAATTTATTGATTGTTTCAATGAGAACTACACAATTGTACGTGAAAGTCGAGTTTCATAGATAATATTAGAAAAGATGAAGAATTCATATTATATTATTGCATTTAGTGATGAAGTTTTCTCCCAGCAACTCTTCTGCTTATCCCCCGTCTCCCGTTTGCTCTACCAGCTACCCACCTTGACAATTTCCAAAGAGAGAATTAGATTTAATTAGGCGTGAAATAAGAATTCTGCAAAACTATCTGCAAAAATGGGTACCTTAATCATAATTAGCTAGTGCTATTTAAGTAGCATCAGGATCCTAGCGCTCATGCCGTACTACGGAAAGAGGGCGTTATGTTTGAAAATCGTTGTGACGCAGGGAGGCGTCTTTCGACACGGCTTCAGCAGTACAAAGGGAGACGTGAGGTGATTGTGCTGGCCCTTCCCAGAGGCGGCGTAGTCATTGGTGATGAGATCGCACAGGCGCTCAATGTTCCTCTCGATGTGATAATCGTGAGAAAAATCGGATTTCCCGGACAACCCGAACTCGCCGTAGGCGCGGTCGCTGAATCAGGAAATGTTGTTTTCAACGAGGACCTCATGGCGGAGGGGCGGTTGTCCAGGGACCTCTTAAAGCGCGCGATCGACCATCAAAAGAATGAAATCGCAAGGCGAGTAGTCCTCTATCGGTCAGGGAAAGGGCTTCCCGACCTCAATGATACAACGGTCATCCTCGTGGACGACGGTGTAGCGACCGGAGCAACGATAATGGCAGCAATCTCTGCACTCAAAGACGAGAAAGTTGCAAAACTGATCGTAGCGCTTCCCGTAGGACCTCCGGAAACCGTGGGAGTTCTGCGTCGGATGGCCAATAAGCTCGTTTGTCTTGAAACACCATTTGTGTTCAGGGCGGTAAGCACGTACTATTACGATTTTACCCAAGTATCGGATGATCAAGTCGTAAGCATCCTCAGGAAATCTTCCGCCAAGGTGGCTTGAGTCGCGGTACGCATCGATGGCTCCTTTGGCGAAGGAGGGGGCCAGATCCTGCGCACGTCGCTTGCTCTGTCGTGCTTGCTGAGAAAGCCGATGGAAATCAGTAATATCCGCAGGCCAGGAAGAATCCCGGTCTCCAGCCGCGGCACCTCACAGCGATCCTTGCTTGCCGCATCCATTGCCAATGCCTGGTCCAGGGTGCGGATCTGAGGTCGACTGCGCTCCAGTTCCGGCCGAAGAGAACCAGCGGTGGGACGTACCACTTCGACATAGTTGAAAATAACTATCATGCTTGATTCATATCACATTTTTCACATCCATCTCAAGCATAAAACACTGGTACAGAGCGGGTTCTATGAGTCTTACACCTCATTATTACCACTCGCTAGGGAGTTGCTCCACAAAAACTTGCATGGAGTAAGCCGACAGTAGAACTGGTTAAGAATTTTGGAGTATCGGATTCATTGATTAGCAGGAAGTGTAGACAGATGGGAATTCCAAAACCACAGCCTGGATTCTGGACCAGGGTTGCTAACGGGGTCTTACCCCATCCTCACGGTAAACCACAAAAAAAGAGTAGCAAAAGAGTAGCAGACAAAAAAGACCGATCAAAAAGATCGGCCTAAGTACGTGATTTTTTGGTGCCCCTGGCGTGATTCGAACACGCGGCACGCGGTTTAGGAAACCGCTGCTCTATCCACCTGAGCTACAGGGGCGGTTCTGATTAGATTATGAATCGAAAAATAAACCGCAGCCGCTCTTTCTTACAGCATCCCTTCGAAATCAATTTTTTTCCGCTTTGTGATAGACCGGAGTTTGTTGAGCGCCTGTGTCTCAATCTGCCGGACGCGTTCACGAGTAATCCCGAATTCTTTTCCGATACTATCCAGCGTCTTGGGTTCGCCGTCGATCAAACCAAACCGGAGTTCGATGACCTTCCGCTCGCTTACCGACAGCTGTTGAAGCCATTCATCGATATGCTCGCGTCTCCGGATATCATCGGAAACACTAGCCGGCGACAGAGCGTTGCTGTCCTGAAGGATGTCTTTAAGGGTATCTTCCTCCTGATCGCCGATTAGCATGTCTAGCGAGTATGTTTCGCGCACCACCTGCGAAATGCTCCTCACTTTTTCAGCGGTAACCTTCATTTTCTTGGCGATCTCCTCAATTGACGGATCTCGCCCTAGGGATTGAGTAAGTTGGCGAATTGCACGCATGTAGGAATTTACTATTTCAGCGATATGAACAGGAAGGCGAATTGTTCTCGTCTGGTTAACAATGGCTCGCTCGATGGCTTGTTTGATCCACCACGAGGCGTAAGTGCTGAATTTGAAGCCGCGCTGGTACTGAAATTTTTCAACAGCTCTGATCAGACCCAAGTTGCCTTCTTCGATAATGTCTGAGAACTGCAGGCCTCGGTTAATATATTTTTTGCCGATAGCAACAACAAGGCGCAGATTCGCCTCGATCATTTTTGCGCGAGCATCCAGATCGCCTGCTTCTATCCGCTTCGCGAGTTCTTGTTCTTGTTCAAAGGAAAGAAGGGGTGTTTTCCGTATTTCCTTGAGGTAATACTTGATGGCATCTAGACCCTTCTGCCCATCACCGACAGTTGCGGCATCAGAAGAATTTCCGGCAGTATTTGCCCTTTCTTCCTTTTCCTCACTTTCTTCACCATAGGGCTCGGCGCCCATCAAATCATCAACAGACCGCTCCCTTTCACTCATGAACACCTCATGGGACAAAAAAATAGCGGCCGCACCGAAGCCCCCTTGTCTTTAATCAAACGTAATGCATCAGTCCCCGGTCTTCGATGCTGCTTATCCGATTTATAGCCTTAAAATTCCACCCTCCCGCCACTTTCTGAAGTTTGCATTTTTGAATGATCATGAAAGTTTACGCAATTATTTCAAGCGGAGGAGGGAAATGGTCGGGGCGAGAGGATTTGAACCTCCGACCCCTTGGTCCCGAACCAAGTGCGCTACCAGGCTGCGCTACGCCCCGACGAATTTTTACACTATACTAGAACTGAAATCGTATGTCAACGAACATTCTTTCTTTTTGCAACACCGATAAAATTATCAAAGGCCTCCTGATAGTAGCCTTTCTTCGCTCTCAACGCCGCGGGAATCCTCGTTTCATAGAACTCACGGCCTTCATTCACATCATTTTTCAGCAACTCAAGTAAGGTCCCATTCCTGATACCTCCAATCACTGCTTCTTGATTGTAAAGAGCACTATCGGAGATGATAATCCTGGCTAAACGACGCGCTTTCTTAATAGCATCGGGATCTTCCTCGTCGACATGGGGGATGTCGCACTCCTCTTTTTGAAATATTGATACATCAAGGCTGAGCGATTCCGGCATGACCACCGTCATTTCGGAACTATTTTCTCGGGCAACCGAGCATTCCGACACATGCTGCGGCGTCGGATAGAGAACATCACGGTCAACGTGGTGTGCGACCTCGTGGTTCAGCAGCGACAACTCAAATTTCCGCGTCGCTGTTCGTGACATATCCGGAAGTTTGCGGTGAAATGGCTCAGACGCTTTGAAAGCGCAATCGGCTGGGTCCTGCGACGAAATAAGTCTATACAACTTGTCTGCCAAAAGATCGGAGATGTGGTGTTTCTCAATATAGTCGTCAGCGCCGTAGATGTTCTCGGTGTGCGTTTGCAACGCCTCCGATCATATACTGATGAAAGAAGAACGATTTTTATGTCCTCGGTTTTTGGATTGTTTTTCAACCGTTCGCACAATTCAAATGCATAGATGCCCGGAAGGCCAACATCAAGCACTATTCCCTGGGGTCTTAGTTCAATCGCTTTTTTCAGCGCATCGACACCATTTGGAACCAACTCAACGCGGAAACCGGCTTCGATCAGAATACCGGAAACCATGGATCTGACCACCTCGCTGTCATGGGCAATCAGCACAAAAATGTCGCTCAAGGATGCATGGGACCGTTCCGGTTTTTCTCAAAGGGGGCAGGCACAGCCGGCGCCAGCTGATTTAAGGGAAGCACATCGCCACAGCGCGGACATCGTATCTTCGAGCGTCTACCAGCGATCTTGGTCTCATCAATTTTCAGCTTTGCGCCACAATTGCACAAAACAATCATGGATATTAAGCCCTCCTTCGCCAAAACGGGATGTCTTTCCGTTTGAAGACTCCGCACCCGCTTCGAAACCGGCTACATAAGCATATCTAACCAAGCACGACCGTGGCAGATATTTCCATGGTCCTGATGTGAAACCGAAAAATACGAATGTTACAACCCATGCCCGGCAAAAAGCAGAGGTGCTCCCAGCACTCCGGAATTAGACCCGCTCGCGTCAGGCATGAGAATCATTGAATTCCTGTTCGCCAACTCATGGTGAACGTGGCGATAACACCACAGAGCGGGTAAAATAACTTACCGGGTTTTCCCATCGCATCTCCCACACTGTTACCGAAAACCTAGAGGTAGCAATATTTTCTGCAAAGTGGAGAAGACAGCCATGAAATAATTTAGAATAGAACGGAGTTGTGACTGCCGGGATTGTCCAAGATGTTTCCGGAACCGAAGCTAGCAGTTTCGCAGGCATCAGCGCAAAAGTATTCACTAACTCTTCGCTGGCAACACTTCCCAGAGTGAACTCAGAAATATATACAGTGACATTCAGTTTGATCAGAACGACGGTAACAACTGCGAAGCGCTCTGTGCGGTCGATATCTCGTAAAGGAGTCAATCCTGCACTCCGTTCATCCGTAACTCATGGCCTCATCCGACGCCGACTTGAACTATCCGGCACGGGTTCTTTTCATCGTTTGATGCATGTCAAAAACTCGACCCTAAAATACAAAAAAACGTATGAATTAAATTACGTGCAGACCATAAAATACGGTTGTGACGTGAATTCGTTGCGACCATGATGGCATACTCTATATGTTAGTCACTGTCGTGTTGTTACCCAAATGTATTGCAGTTTAGTATCTACTGCCTGTCTCGAAGAAATGGATTCGTCTTAGGAAAAAGTGATCTCACGTCGAGCGAAACATAAACCATCATTATCTTCAATCCCATCCAGTTTGAAGACTACTTCTCATAATTGACAGCCTACAGATAGAGGTTTACCATGAGCGACGCCTCCGACCGATTGTAATCGAAGGTCCTCTCTTGGGACAGTGAAAAGGTAATGCCGGTATTCGTGGTAATCTTGTAATTCTGCGCCAGAGACGCCTTCATGCTACGATGTTCGTCACCAAGTTCATAGGACGTCCATGCGGCAGAGAGGTTGATTTTCCACCAGTCCGTGATGTTCTTTAGACAGCCGGCTGACGTACCGATACCAGCGGCAAACTTATCATGCAATTTGTCGTTCATGATGAGGTCCGTTTCGAGAAAAACGTAAAATATCCCCAGATATCCTGTCTTGTACGCAAAACCGCCTCCGGGGTTCAAGCGGTAGACGAGTTGCTCCTGGCCGTCGTACATGATCTCTCGATCTAAGCCCGTGTTTACTTTCCATGAGACGGGCTTGAAAAATGCATCGCGAGGCGATATCGAGATAATATCAATGAACCGCAGCCTCTGCAGGATCAAGGCGTCCTCTCTAAAATAGTACCGGCCACGAATGTCCATGAAATTTATCTGTGCGCCCTCGATATAGCCGTCGTCCTGATCGAGCAGGTCGTGATAGGCTGGACGCCAACTAAGCTCCGTGAAAAAGGAATCTGTACGATATCCGCCCCCGATGCCGACTTTCCCGGGGAGATGACCTGCGTCAGGAGAAACCGGCACAGCAACAACGCTATCGTCCCCATCCTGCGGCCCGAGCGTACTCCTGGCCTGCAGGGTCGGAAGAAACCTGTGCACATATTCGTCCTTCTCGAGTTGTTTTCGCGCGAATTGATACTGGAGCAGTTCCGCCGCAAGGTCAAGGATTCTCACTTTTTCTTTTGGATCAATGTCCATTTCCGTTATAGAACGGGGAGATATTTTTTGATCAACGATATCCTGTGCCAAATCCCGATGTGTGCTCTCCATGCGCGACGCAATGGCATGAATACGCTTGGATTGGGACTGCCGATATTTGACTGAGCTGACCAGCCCCTGTTCCCTGATAATCCGGACGGTATCAGAAGGGATAACCCAAAATTTAGCTTTCCCCCAGAATGCATCAGTGAGGTGCACAGAAGGTCGTGCGGCTTCGAGCAGAAAGAGAAGATCGAAGGAGCAATTTTCGTCGAAGAAGTAGTAGTTAGAATAGATGTCCTTAAGTTCCCATATATGCATGACCATCCTTCGCACTTCTTCTTTCGAGAGGTTGAGCTCATACTCCCAAATGTCGCGATGTTCGATTTCGTTATATTCGCCAACCTTCTGATAATAGGGCAGGACAGAGTAATATCCTCGGTAATAGCCAAAAATCCCCTTATAGGCATAGATAAACCCGTTCCGGTCGGTCGTTACTGCTGCGTAATTCACCGCGTAAGAAAGCAGATCGTTCCGGCTATTCCCGTCGATCCTGATGAGAGTATGTCCGAACATGGAAGCGGGACCGTTGCCGTGAGCAGCGGGAAAGATAAGAACGGCAGATTGAGGATTGATAAGCGAGAGTGTTTCCTCGAATTTTGTGCATACCGCAGCTGGTAGTTTTGATTCGTCTATGGAGAGCCGCTCCTTGAGCCATGCGTAGCGAGCGGGGAATCTGCAGCACGTAGGCTCGACGCCTTCATGCTCTTGCTTGAAAAAACTCATAAGCGTCGCCTCCAACTCGGCTTGGGGATCGGTTTTCCCGTCAACGGCAAGAAAAAACTTCGGGTCGTCGACGAGACTCACCCTACCGGAGCCGTGCGGCTTGTAATGGAGGATAATATTCCAGTAGCGGTCTTCAGAAAGGTGTTTCTCTTGTGCGGTTTTCAATAGCGTGTCGAGATAGCCGTTCCGATTGGAGGCTAATGCCCCGGATGTCCATGAAACAGTGCAGAAAGCAAAAGCCGTAAAAAAAAGGCATACAGAACAACACGTTCCGTATACCTTTTCATCTAATAAAATTCGCAGTCGGTACATTAATGCGATGACACCGTTACCACGTTGTCCACTACCTTGGCAAACTGCACATTTTCGGAGGTAAATATTTTTGCGAAGTTTGCCTGCAATTTCTGATAAAACGCCGGCCGCTCGTTTGCCGGAACCTGAAGAAGCTCAGCAAATGCCTCAAGCGTTTCACCTTTTCCCATGGCTATTTCCTTTGCCAGGTTGTCCATATTGGCGACCACAAATTCATTCATCCGGTCGTTCTTGGCGAACTGGGTCGGCTGGTCACACTCCGACGTCCCTGAGGTGATGCCAAAGGTCTGGGTGCCGAACGTACCGTTAGTCGTGGCCTGTAAAGACTGGAGGATGGTTGAATTATCGGCGTTATTTTGGAAAAGCATTGTGCCGAGACCGCAACCTGTGTTCTTGTGCGCCTCCCCGACAGAAGAATCCGCCGCAAAAGCCGTACCTACGACAACAACAAGCAACAACAACACTACCGCTACTAAATTAGCTATTTTCATGCGCGTCCTCCTTGTTGAGTTTTTTGAAATGTTTACTTATATTTATTTAAGCCTACTTTTTAGTATTTGTCAAGTAATGAGGGGCTGAAGATAACAGCAAACAGACCCGTCATGGCTTGGTCAGATGCTCAGATAGATAGCGGACAAATTTTCTCCTGACTCTTGCATCTGCAAAGGCCATGATGTGTCCCGGTGTGGATGTTTCCCAAAAATCCTTTGGCATGAGTGCAGCCTCATAGAGCATAAAGCCGTGATGTATAGGAACCACCGGATCATTTACGCCGTGCATGATCAAAACTGGCACGGGTGCGACCATTTCTATCCACTTTAGCGGACTGTAATCTTCACTAAAGAGTAGTGATAGCGGATACTGGAAAGGCCAAGTTAGAAAAAAATGTCCAAGTTTTTCGCGAGCAATGAGACGGTAGCTTGAAAACGCGCTGTCGACGACAAGTGCGGCAATCCGATCTTTCTTCGAAGAATTTGCTACGGTATAAACGGCGATTGACCCGCCGATGCTTTGGCCGAGAATGACTATCCTTCTGCCTTTTGATTGCGGCAGGTTCAAAGCAGTTTTTAACGCCTCCTCTGCATCAACGTGAACGCCCTTGAGACTGGGCTTTCCCCCGGACCGCCCATATCCGCGGTAATCAAATATGAATATGTTAAACCCTTCCCGCACCAGCCACAAAACTCCATTCACGTGCGTGCTCATGTTTTCAGCGTTGCCGTGAAGGACGAGTATAGTTCCTAAGGCCTGTGGATTTGCCTTGAATAGCCAGCCGTGCAAGGTTATCCCGTCGGGGGTTTTGAAGTAGATATCATTGGGAGAAAACAGCCGGGCCAGAGGATTATCTGTCTCCTGTTTCTGGGGATAAAAAAAAAGAGAACCGCATCCCACGGAGAAAAGAAGAACCAGGAAAGACAAAAAAAAGAGAACTCTTTTTACTGATAATACCATATGCGTACACCAGTCTAGGATATGGCAGGCAGATCTAAGGACACATACTGCCGAGCATCTTCTGCAAGTCACATGGCAGCGGATATGACTTTTTTCTCATCAGAAAAGCATGATACGAGAGCCCTGCTTCGACGAAGCGGTTGGCGGGTGCGGCGAGAAAAAAGTAGCTGTTGATCGCTGTAGCGAATTCCATTGTCGGACGCCGCCTGCATGATTCCGTGCGAGAAGAATTACCTCACCTTATGTATGTGCTATTACAACACATAATATGAAGTATGTAACGGCCGCACAATGTTGCATAAGAAGAGTAAGCCGATGATTTTGAGCTAAACCAGCACGTCATCTACCGCTTTAAGAATTAATCTTTAATTAATCATGAAGAAATAATTGCTAGCAATAGATAGATTCTTTTATGATAATTTTCACTTCTCAAGGTGTCTGTCTGGCACAATCTTTCAGTGTATCAGCAAAACTCCCTGTCCTTGCTACGATGCAGGGAGTTTTGCATAGCAAAGCTATACAGGAATCTCTTGAAAACTTATCGCCGACCTATCAGGCGAAGCAAGCGGTCCAGAGTGATTTCGAATGCCGCGCAAGGCATGGCAATCTGCACACGTTCAAGCACATTGGGGCGAATCTCACCAATGAAACCGACAGCCATGCCGCTTGAAAGGATAGCCCCACATCGTCCATGGGTGAATAACGGTTGATCCGCTGGAGCTAGCGAGTAGTCCAAACCGAGGTAATAGAAAAGAATATCGAGGGTGGAATGCATTTCCGAGAAGTTAGCACTGGGATGAGATATGAGGGCGCCTAGGTTCAACTCCGTTCGGGACCCGTTATTTTCGTTTTTATCGAAAACTGCAACTTCTCCGATTTCGAAGATGTTGTGGGGATAAAACGCTTTGGCACTGGCTTTCTCCACAGTTAATAGCGATGGGATGATACGGTTCCTGAGTAGGGAGTAGGCCAAAGACATGATGTTGTCCACTTCGACGATCATCTCCCCTTCCGGCATAGCATAGTCTAGCTCTTCGCGCGAGCAGAGAATATTAGACATGATCTCTTGGAAACCCGCCCCGACCATAGTTCCTCGGGCCGAGTCTGAAAGCATCTCAAGCGCGGTAAGCGAGCCAACTGTGGATTGCCGCGGCATTACAGGCTCGAAGGAATCGTATCCCCTGCTAATGGCATAATCCTCGACAAGGTCCATGGGATGCATAATATCGTCGCGGTACGGCGGCACTTCAACCGTGAGCATACCACGGGACGACACTACGGAATGGCCGTAAGAAGCGAGGTGTTTCTTCACATCGGCCAAAACAACGTCTTCACCCAGCCCTGAGGAGAACTTCGACAAAGGGATCTTGAACTTTCCCGATGTGTTTACCGGAAAGACCACGCGCTTTCCGAATGCCGTTTCGTAGGGATAGATTATGAGTATTGGCTCGATTTCCGCACCTCGGTCGTAGAAGTTTGTCGCCAGAATGTTGAGCGTAAGCGTTGTCATTCGTAGATCTGTGCCCGTTACTTCGATAAGCACGTTCCTCGTCTGGGATTTAACCTCTCCGATTTCTCTGCTGTTGATGACCGGCGGGAACGAAAGCACTCGTTCCATATTGTCCATGAGAACAGGATACTGTGAAAAAGGCTTAACGATATTACCGTAAGCAATACCTTTCGGATGGCGTTCGAGAATTTCAGCAAGTGTCAGTCGTTCTTCCAAGCCAAGTGGTGTGAAAGATATTGAAGATGGATCCGCAAGCCGGTAATCCACGGGAAATACGATGCGGTCGAGCTCATAGATCCCGATTGAGATCGTCGTCCGTTGCCTGCCGTATATTTCGGCAAGTTTGTCCTGGCTCTGGATCATCTGCGCCAGCACATCGTCGCTCATGCGTACGCCACTGGCCGTGCAAGCGGCGATAAAGGGTCGAACGGCTTTCATTGCCCTGGCAACCCGAATCTCCCGTGTTGCTTTCCTGCCGTGATTAAAGAAAGAATAGGTCTCGGGCTTGCCGGAAAGAGCAATCTTGATCTGTCGGGCGATGCCCTCTGCAGACCAGAGGTCTGGCCGGTTGCTATCTGAGAGTTCCACCTTGAGATCATCGGTCGCGGCATTATATTCTTTCAGCTCCGCTTTTGCGAGCATAAGATACTTTTCAAGCGCGCTGAGGGCAAGTTTCTGTCCGATGAGGGAGTCGAGATCGTTTTTTTTGATGTCAATTGTCGGCATATATGAAATACACGTTCAAAGTTGTAAGTACAGAGTAAAGCCTCACGACTAAACACATGATGGAGTTGCATTGTTTCGATACAATGCCCAGGGGAATAGTTAATTACTCAGCGGTATTTTCCTGGTTCTGATGAAATCCAGATCTCGCGAGAACAGGTCGCGGATATCCTGAATACCGAGCGCCACCATGGCCATGCGGTCGAGGCCCAAACCCCAAGCGATTACCGGGACATTTACGCCCAGCGGTACAGTCACTTCAGGCCGGAAAATGCCGGCCCCGCCTAGTTCCATCCATCCCAGTTCCGGATGCTTTACATGCAGTTCTACGGATGGTTCCGTGAACGGGAAGTAGGCTGGCCGAAACTGGAACTCTCCTGCTTTAGCGATTTCCTTTCCGAACAGCTTCAGGAGACCAAGCAACTGTTTGAAATTGATGTCCTCACCGAGTACGATGCCCTCGACCTGGTAAAAATCGGGGGCATGGGTGGCATCCACAGAATCATAACGAAAACAGCGGGCTATGGAAAAGTATTTTCCGGGGATTTTGGGTCCTGAGGCTAGGGCCCTGGCCGACACAGCCGTTCCTTGGCTGCGTAAGATCAGTCGTTTCGCCCGTTCCAGGTCAAAGGCGTAGCGCCAACCCGTGGACCCCGTCTTTCCGCCGTCCTTGTGCGCTGCAGCGACCTGCTTAGCGAAAGGTTGTTCGATCAGCTTGCTCGTTGTGGGATCTTTGATAAAATACACGTCATGGATATTTCGCGCTGGGTGGAATTGAGGCATGTACAGCGCGTCCATATCCCAAAATTCGTTTTCCACAAGTGGTCCCCGCATTTCTTCGAATCCCATGCCAATGAACTTGTACTTCACGAAGTCGAGAAATTCCTTATAAGGATGCTTCTTGCCAATACTGCGGCGCGGCGGGCTGAGGGCGATGTTGTATGCGCGGAACTTTTTGTTCTTCCATGTCCCCTGCTTCAGCATCTCCGGAGTAAGAACGGAAATTTCTTCGAGCGCCCCTCCCCGTTCCTTGAGCAAAACAAGCAGTTCCTGACCTGGGGCCGTCAAAGCGTAAGAACGGTTCTTTCGCTCAACGATGCGAAAGATCCCCTTCGACTTCCCCCGCTTGTGGAAGTTTAAATGAATCGCGGTTTGTTGTTCGGGGGTGAAGGCCGACAAGTCGGTTCGATCATCTCTTGCCGCTGTTTTGATGAGTGCGTTAAGGGACTCATGCTCCAAGATATAGGCTCCAGCTAACAGTTCAAGGATTCCACCTTGAGCAATGCGTATAATGCCCGTTTCCTTGAGTGTCCCTACGGCCGAACTGACTTCGGCTGGCTCCATACCCCAAGACTGAATGATATCCTTGACGGCGATCTTATCCCCTTCTCGGAGAGCACCAATGATCCGCATCTCGGGGGTGCCTTTCTCAGAATATTCCCTACCGGTTTCCGTGAGAGATACGAACGAAGTGACGGACTCGTCCTTGACATCTAGCAATCCTTTTGTCTGTAGCCAGCCCGAGGCCATATCCAGTCTGGGTTCATCAAGGCCGGATACGCTCAGTATCTCCGATGCTAATATGGTAGTCTTTATTGCAAAACAGAGAAGCAGCTTGCTTTCTAAAGGGTGAAGACTTTCAAGGAGTTTGATATGTTCCGGAGCGGTCATAAGATGCGGTCAAGATTACGTTGAATGAATATTTTTGTCAAGAAAAAACAGATTGACGGAGGTTTAAAAGGTATGTTATGCTGCAATTATGGCAAACATTAAGGTTCGGCCGAAATTGAGTTTTACCCTCATCTGCGACGATGTGCGACAGGAAATGGGCGGCAAATTCAGTCTTATGGGGCTCTTTGAAAGCATCTTTTCCCATACTTTCCCAGCGATGCACCACCGCTTTGCGATCGTGAACGAATGGATCGGTGGTCGGGGAGATTTTATCGTGAAAATCAGACTCCTCGCTCCGGACCGTGAGCAAGTACTCTCAGAATCGCAAACAAATCTGAGCCTCTATAAAGAAACGCAGCGCCATCGCGATATCTCGATACGCTATAACACAACCTTCAAGGTTCCGGGCACCTATTGGGTCGAAACTCTTCTCGACGATGAGCAGGTCGGCATGGTTCCCCTCGTAGTCCAGATGGTGTCGGAGCAAACGGTGCATTGAAGCATTTCTCGCACTGAGCCCCCCTTCTCGCTGATCCGCGTCCTCACTCCAGGACGACAATCGGTGTCATGCCCACCTTCTCATGAATTTCCTTCTCAAGCTTTTCCGCAGCATCTCTGTTTCTAAAGCTCCCGATTCGAACGCGATACCACGTTCTCTTGCCATGCAATTCCGACAGAACGATGAAAGCCGCAAATCCGCTCTGCTTCATTCGTTTGACATCATACTCCGCGGCCTGCTTTTCTGGATGCGAAGATACCTGGATCGTATAACGCAACTTTTCGGACATAACCTGCTTGCGCGGCGCTGCCTTTTTGTTCGCTTCGGGAGACGGTTTAATCACTTTTTTTTTCGTTGCTTCGACTAAAATGGTTTGTTTCTCAGGTCTGGACTCCGCTCCTCGCTCTTTCGTAGTTTTTTGATCTACAGCCTTGGGAGCATCAACGCTCTCTTTCTTTTCAGAGTCGCTGAAAGTGTTCTCGCTTTTGGACTTGAGATCAATGGAAACTGTCCGGTTTTCCTTCTCGGTCAATGTCTTATAAAAGGTGAATTCCTCCGGCTTGGGTTGATTTTTGGAAACGACAGCGGGAAGCGGCTGTATGTTATCGCCCGATGAAGCTGTTTTTCTCTCATATCTCCCGACGTAATAACCAAGGAAAAAGAAACCCAGCATAAGGACCACTCCTGCCGGAATAATGAATAGCTTGGATATGACTCCGCCACGTTGGTTATTAATCATGCGACTCATCCCTTTCCCATATATTTATAAACCATAGACAGCCAAGTACAGTGAACTGCCATTCCGTCACCCTCTTATGCAATCAACATCGCGTCCCCGTAACTGTAAAACCGATATTTTTCCGCTACCGCAGTCCGATAGGCCGATAAGATCCGTTCCCTGCCAGCAAAGGCAGATATCAGCATAAGAAGCGTTGACTTTGGTAAATGGAAATTCGTAATGATCCCGTCGGTTACTTTGAATTTATACCCCGGATAAATGAAAAGCTCCGACGCCCCCTCACCGGCAATGACCAAACCGTTGCTACGACAGGCGGTTTCAATCGTACGCACGCTCGTGGTTCCTACGGCAATCACCCGTCTGTCTTCGGCTCTTGCCTTGTTGATCTCGCTCGCCGCAACAAGTGATATCGAGTAGTGTTCCGGAAGCATCCGGTGTTCGACGATCCTGTCAGAACGCACAGGCTGAAAAGTGCCGGGGCCTACATGAAGCGTAACCGTAACGATTTTAACCCCCTTGGCCGCGAGCTTTGCGAGTAGATCCCTGCTGAAGTGCAGGCCTGCCGTGGGCGCTGCTACGGCTCCTTCCCGCGATGCGTAAACGGTTTGATAACGCTCGCGATCCTGCTCTGAAGGATCGCGTCTGATATAGGGTGGCAACGGAATCCTGCCTATTTCATTCAGGATGCCACGAATATCAACCAAACTGTGGAAACGGATCGTCCTGGTCCCATCGACATGCTCTTCAATGATCTCCGCCTCCACTCCCAGGGAAATAATCAGCCTTTTCCCTGCGCCGCCTCCGCCTTTTACGAGCGTCACCCACAAATTGCGCTCGATCTCCGACAGGAGGAATATCTCAGATCTGCCTCCGCCCTGCTTTGTCGCTGGCAACCTGCAGGGAAAAACCCTCGTGTCGTTCAAGACCAGCAGGTCTCCCGGCGAGAGAAATTCCTGAAGATTGGCAAACGTCCTGTGTTCAATGACACGCGATGAGCGGTTGAGAACCATTAGACGTGATTGATCGCGATCCAATTGCGGCTCCTGTGCAATAAGCGTCTCTGGAAGCACATAGTCGAAATCAGAGAGTCTCAGCTGTTCTACCGCGTGACTATTCATGGCGGGATAATACCATATTGGGATAACGGGATAAAGATAAAATGCAGATTATTAAGGCGGACAGATCATGACACCTGAGTGTTGGTCTTGACAGGAAGAATGCCTTTTCTTAAAGCGTCAGCTTTATTTCAGGACCGCATCCAGCCACGCTCGAATTCTTCATAGGATATCGAGAAACTATTAGCGATTTCCTTGGGCTTGTCGGCGTCCACTGCGATGTCATCGGGCACGGCCTTAGCCCGATATAAACTGAAGGAATCGATCATGTGAGGGACCGAGAAAAGGCTGACCAAGTAGGTGTGGGCTGGAATTCAGCCACGGAAAAGGTCTTTCCAGGTGTGACAACGACGGCGGTCTGCCGGTCTTTGTGAGTTTGCCAAACGCGGTGGCCTGGCGTCCATTGTTATCACGGTTTTGACGCTTTACGCCAGGCGTGGAGCGATGATCCCGCTCCCTCTACTACCTTCCGTTTTCAGTCTTTCATCACTTTTACCATGACTCTTCGGTCGCGGGGACCATCAAATTCGCAAAAAAACAAAGCCTGCCAGGTACCAAGTGTAAGACGTCCATCCTCAACAAGCACCGGTTTTGAAACACCTATCATGCTTGATTTAATATGCGCCGCGGAATTTCCTTCGCTATGCCCATAATTATCGTCAAAGGGGATGACCTTATTCATTTCTTTCAGGAGGTCACGTCCCACGTTGGGGTCCGAATTTTCGTTAATCATTACTGCCGCGGTCGTATGTGGCACGTAGACGTAACATACTCCTGAGCGAATTCCGCTTTCAGTCACAAGGCGCTGCACCCCCTGTGTGATGTCCACAAGTTCCGTCCTGGCATTCGTTTTCACCCTAAGCTGCCTGATCATTTGCAACCTCCCGGGAATAGAGTAAGTAAAATATAATTTTTCTCAGCACGGGCAGAAATTTCCGCCGTCCAACAGACTGAGAGAGGATGATAACGCCTGTTAATAAATCTCAGCTACTATTTGCTGCACTTCTCTCTAAGCTTTTTTTGGCCTTAGTGATAATATTTCCCCGGGTTTGGGCCTAATCATGCCCAGGATTTACGGGCATGTACAACGCACTTCTGTGACTTGGTATCCTTCCGCACCTCAGGCTTGTAGATGCACCGGATTTCCTTACCGGTCAATCCCCATGTCTTCACGACCTTTTGCGCGTTTTTCTTCTGCGATCGGATAAATAATGTGAGTGATGAGCGAATTGATCCGTGCAAGATTGCCGATGAGGTCGAGATGCACGTGACTAGTCTCAATGGATTCCCGCAATCCTTTCCGCAACCGGTCAAGATGGGCCTGCACCAGCTCACGTTCCATGATACCGATCTCCTCCTTGTTTCTGAGCACGCTGTTGGCGAGATCACGATCATTTCCTGCGAAAGACGATATCGCCATATCGTAGTCGTCGACAATCTTCTTATGGAACATGGTGATCTCTTCGAGCCCCTCCCGCGAAAAAGTCATGCCTTTGATGATCCGCTTCATGGCAAGCGGCATAATGTTACGGTCGATGATATCGCCAATACTCTCCAGGTTTCTCGACGCTTCAAGGACCGTCATGGCGCGCCGCGTTTGTGATTCCGTGAGATGGGACGACGACAATCGGGCGATGTAAAGCCTAATATGCCGGTCGAGGAGGTCGACCAGGTTGTCCTGGTTTTTGATGCCGGCGATGACTTCGGTGTCGTCAGTCTCGAAGGATTTGATCGAATCGACAAGCATTCCCCGCACGATATCCGAAGCCCTCAGTGCCTCCCGCGTTGCCTGGCCCAAGGCGAGCGATGGTGTGCTGAGCACATGATCATCGAGGTACAACGGCCCGAATTTCTTTTCTCCCTCCTTCTCTGGAATGACCTTCACGATGAGTTGTGCGAACAGCCCAGTGAAAGGGAGAAAACAGACAGCCATGATGCCATTGAATAGTGTATTGGCATTCGCGATCTGGCGAGGTAGGTCGGTCGTCGAAGCTGCGATCAACTCTTGAAAAGGGGTAACGAAGGGCAGAAAGAGCAGAACGCCGAACAGCTTAAATAATATGTGTGCCCAGGCTACCCGGCGCGCCTCCACCGGTGAGCGCATGCTTGCAATGAGCGCCGTGGCGCAGGTCCCAATATTGGCTCCGAAAATAATGTACAACGCGGTTTTAAGCGGTATCAGGCCGCTCTTAGTCAGTACCAGGGCGATGCCCATGGTCGCTGCGCTACTGTGGATAAGTCCGGTCAAGAGGGCTGAGAGCGCAATACCGAGAGCGGGCGTGTCCGTGAGGGCCACAAACACCTGACGGAAGAGTTCATTTTCCTGGAGTGGTGTCATCGCATCGGTCATGATTTTGAGGGACAGAAATACGAAGCCGAAGCCGAGGATCCCCGTTCCTGTGTTTCGCGCAATAATATTTTTTGGAAAAAGCACGAACGCTAGGCCGATCCCGATGATGAGAACCGCATAGTCATAAATATGGAAGGCGATAAGCTGAACTGTGAGGGTTGCACCAATGTCAGCGCCGAGTATCACTGCGAGGGATTGGCGGAAGGTCATGAGCCCAGCACTCACGAATCCCACGAGCATGACGGACGTGGCGCTGCTTGACTGGATCAGGCCGGTAATGAAGGCGCCGCCTCCCACTGCGGCCAGGCGGTTGCTCGTAAGGGAACGGAGCAGGGATCTGATCTTCGAGCCCGCAGCATTCTGGAGCCCGTCATTCAGGAGCTTTATTCCGTAAAGAAGCAGCAATACCCCGCCGAAGAGGCTGATCAGGAGCATGGAAATACTATGCCTAATTTTTCGGAGTTCGTCAAGGCAATCTTGAGATTCGCAGCATTTTCACCGGGTATGTTATCCGGCAATGCTCTTCTTTTTCACAAAATCCATTTCTTCTTCATGACTTCTGACCTGCCCGTCGAGCTTCGCATCGAGAAGCTCCACAAATATTTTACGGTAACTCGGCCCGGGAGGGATCCCCATTTGTTTGAGATCATTGCCGGTAAGGGTGACTTTGATGTTGCGGAGATGGGTAAGGTAGAGAGAAATGTATTTCTTGGCCAGCTCTTGTTTCGATTTTGCCATCATTAGGAGAAGGGCCTCAATGTCGAGAGGCGACAGCAAATCATGTATGCGACTTCGGGAAATCTGCGGCTCCCTGTAAAACAGAAACAGCACCTCCCGGGACCGGGTCCGCGCCATTTGCATGCGCTCCCGAAAGCGGATCGGGACGGCAAGACGCTCAAGTGCTTCTGCGGCCGTCGTATCCTTCACCCGGTCAAAAAGACCAAGAAAATAGATAAACCACTTTTCCACTGGAATGTCCAAGTAAAGAAGCCTGAACCAGGCTAATGTCTCACCGATATTCGTAAACACCCGTTCAAGTTCGGCAGATCCCTTCAGCCCTGGGTGAATAAATTTCAGCAAGTCCAGCTCCCGCATCCTCTTCAGGACTTTTAACGGATCGGATTCCGAAAACATCAAAACGAGCTCCGTAAAGATCCGTTCACCTGACAGCCTATCAAAGAGCTTCATGTTTACGGCGGTCTTTATGAGGTTCTGAGTATGCTTGCTCAAATGGAAGTTAAATCGCTGCTCAAAACGTACGGCTCGGAGCACGCGGGTGGGGTCCTCGACAAAGGAAAGGCTATGCAGGACGCGGATAGTTTTGTCTTTGATATCGCGGAGACCGCCAAAAAAGTCGATGAGCTCACCGTATCGTTTCCGGTTCAGGCGCACCGCGAGCGTATTGATCGTAAAATCTCGTCTGTATAGATCTTTCTTTATTGATGACAGTTCCACCGTGGGTAGCGCGGCCGGCGATTCGTAGTACTCCAGGCGGGCTGTGGCAATGTCGAGTTTGAGCCCACTGGGGAGTATGATAACGGCCGTGCCGAACTTCTGATGCGTCTTCATGCGTCCGCTTATTCTCTTCACTAGCATTCCCGCGAACGTTATACCGTCCCCTTCGACAACGATATCGACGTCGAGATTCGACACCCGCAAAAAGAGGTCGCGCACAATGCCGCCAACGAGATAGACCGGGAAACCGCTTTCGTCAGCCACTTCGCCTACGACTACCAAGGTGTCGCGGACCTCTGGTGTTAACCATTCTTCCATTAGTCCCCTGACGCTGCGAAGGGAGCCGGGCGACAGCTCTTCCGAATCGGGAATCTCCTGCAGCCGTTCTTCATGAAGCGAGCGTAGAAGGTCGGTCCGGGTGATAGCACCAACAAGCATGCCGTCATGTCCGATCACCGGGATAAAACGTTGGTGTTCTTCGATCATTATTCGCTCCACCTGGCTCATGGGCATGTCCGGTAAGGCAACAGGGCCGCCGATGGTCATGAATTCATCGACTATCCGCTTGCCGAGACCGTGGAAGAGAGCCTTTTGCACAATCTCACGGGTGATGAGCCCCTGATAGGAGTCTCCCTCCATGACCGGAAGTACATTGACGCTGAAGCGCGTCATAGCCTCGCCCGCGTCTTCAATAAATCTGCCGGATGAGACGGTCTTTACCGGTGATGTCATAATTTCATGAACCAGCGGCCCCGGCTTGATGTGCTTTTTCAACAAATCGATCAGCCGTTCCCGGCTTTGAAGATAGGTCATATCCTTGATCGCGGCCGATGCCGCGGTTGCATGTCCGCCGCCGCCTAACTGCTGAAGTACCTGGCCGACATTGACTGCCGGTATCCTGCAGCGTCCTATAACGTGTGTTTTATCTCCCATCTGCACGACAAGGAACAGCACGTCTAGGCTCTCCATCTCCCTGATCTTGTGAGCCAGATTTGCCAGGTCGGGAATAAAATGAGAAACAGCCATGGAAGAAATAACCACGGCGACCCCGTTGATGTCGAATTTTTTTGCGTTCTCAATAAGGTTGTTAAGAATTGATATCTGCTCCGTCGTCAACTCGCGAGACATGAAATCGGAGACAATGTTCAACTGTGCTCCCTGCGCTATGAGGTAAGCCACCGCCTGGGCATCCCGCTCTGTCGTTGAAACGAAAGTCAGCGAACCCGTTTCTTCATATATGCCGAGAGCCAGAACCGTTGCCTCGAGCGGGCTGATCTTAATTTCCTTTTCACGAAGCAGCTCAACCATAATGGTCGTTGTCGCGCCTACCTCTGCAATTACCTCTTTCTCGCCATGTATGTCGCTGTCCTGAGAGGGATGATGATCGTAAATATGGACGGAAATGCCAGGTCTCGTCAGCGCTTCCGCTAGTTTACCGATCCGCGTTGAATTCCGGTTGTCGACAATGATGAGCTTGGTGATGCTCTCCACATCGATCTTTTTCAACCGCTCGGCCTCCAAAGTGTAAAACATGGATTCGAGAAAAAAATCTCGCATGCTTTTTTCCAGCGAGCCGGGGAATACCAGTTTCGCATCCGGATAGAGCTTCTTGGCCGCCACCATCGAGGCAAGTGCGTCGAAATCAGCATTCGTATGACTGGTAATAATTTCCATAGCGTTTCCACTCAGAAAAAGTTTGACGAACCTTAAAAGGAAAGTTACCGGCGAGTTCCAAAATATCTCTGTGGATTCAATTCATCAGCTCCACAGCCTAAATGAGTTATATAGATATCCTCACCCTCTCGGGTGATACTTCTCGTGAATTTTTTTTAACCTCTCCCTAGACACGTGCGTGTAAATCTGGGTCGTGGAAATGTCCGAGTGACCGAGCATGGCTTGAACCGCGCGAAGATCGGCTCCGTTGTCAAGAAGATGGGTTGCGAAAGAGTGGCGCAGCGTGTGAGGCGAAACTGTTCTGGCGATTCCCGCCTTGAATGCATAATATTTTATCCGTTCCCAGAACATCTGTCGAGTGATGGCCCTGTGCCTAGAACTGATGAACAGATAATCCGACTCTACATCACCAAGCAGGGAACGCCGTGTGTCAGCGAGATACTCCTTCAGTGCTGCGACGGCCGATTCCCCAAGCGGGACAACACGCTCTTTTGATCCTTTGCCCATGACAATAAGAAATCCCCGTTCCAGATTGATATCCTGATGTTTCAGACCCACCAGTTCGCTGACGCGCAGACCCGTGGCATATAAAAGCTCGAGCATTGCCTTGTCCCTCATCCCGATCGCAGTTTTCCGATCAGGCTGGTTGAGAAGTGAATCCACGTCAACAGTCGAGAGTGCTTTCGGTAGACGTTTCCATCCCCGGGGTGTCTCCACATTTATCGTAGGGTCAATTGTCGCGAGGCCATCTGTCAAAAGAAACTTATGGAATCCTCTAATCGCGGCCAGGTACCGTGCACGAGAGGGCGGTGCCATGCCGGACTCCGCCATTAAAGAGAGGAAGGCCACAATTTCGGATTGAGTAATATCATCAGACCCTTTGGCCTCCATGTTGTCCAGGTACTTGCGCAAGTCCCGTTCGTAGGCGTCGATGGTATTCCGCGCAAGCCCCTTTTCCACAGCAAGATAATTGAGAAATTTCCGCAGCAGTCCGTCGTCCATAGGTTCGTGAGCGTGTACTCGTCTCTCATTCGATTGTAAGTTATTATTAACGAAAAAGCAAGGAAACTGAGGGGAAAAGAGCATAAAAGAAGGTTCTTACAGGTTCTGAATCAGGCAGAATAAATATAAACTTACCACGGAATACGAAAAACGCGGGAACAAGTTCCGGTCTGGTTTTACTCCTCTTAAATAAATCTGGAATCCTTCGCGACTCATCAGTTCACAAATTTTTCTTGTCTAAGAAACAGGTTCCTGAAGATAGAGACTGCAGACAACTGCCCTGACCGAGCCTCATCCAACATTACTTGACCCCGAACCTCTTCATTCTTCTCCTGAAAGCATCTCGCGGCATCCGCAACAGCTGGGCGGCCTTTGTCTGATTTCCGCTCGCCATATCCAACGCTTTTCTTACCAAGGCATTTTCCACATCCTCCATAGACAACCCCTCTTCGGGAATAACAAATCCCTCGAGCGAAAGCGGCACTCTGGGCTGTGCCGGATCGTTGTGCCCGCTGTCGATGATCTCTGGGGGTAGATGTTCAGGCATAATTTCGTTTTCCATTTCCAGAATCATTGCCCGCTCGATAACGTTCCTCAGTTCACGGACGTTGCCCGGCCACGAATAGCCGATCATAATCTGCTCTGCATCCTTCGAAATCCCGAGCACATTTTTGTGGCATTCCCTGTTGAAATGATCAATAAAGAATTGCGCAAGTAGGAGGATGTCATGGCCCCGCTCGCGGAGGGGCGGCAAGTTTATGGGCACAACCTGGAGACGGTAGAACAGATCCTTTCTAACCCCCCCCTCATTCATAAGCTTTGCGAGTTCCTGGTTTGTGGCCGAAACGACACGCACGTCCACTTTGATATCCTTCACTCCCCCAATCCTCTTGAAGGTTTTTTCCTCAAGCAGGCGCAACAACTTTGCCTGCATGCTCGCGTGCATATCTCCTATCTCGTCAAGGAAAACGGTACCACCGTTGGCAAGTTCGAATAATCCTTTTTTAAATGATTTCGCATCGGTAAAAGCCCCTTTTTCATATCCCATGAGCTCGCTCTCGAGTAGCGTTACCGGCAGGGCAGCGCAGTTGATCGCCATAAACGGCTCATCGGCACGGGCGCTGCTGTAGTGCAGGGCCTGGGCCACCAGTTCCTTGCCAGTTCCACTCTCGCCCTGAATCAGGACCGTTGTGGTATCGCTCTTCGCGATCTGGAGGATGAGGTTCTTGATTTTCACTATTTCTTCGCAATCGCCGATGATCGAATCGACCCTGCTCCGGCATTCCTGGCGAAGCTGTTTAACCTGGCTCCGAAGTGACCTCGCTTCCAGCGCCTTCTTAATCACGAAGCTGATCTCCTCAAGAATAAAAGGTTTGCTGATATAGTCGTAGGCGCCTAGTTTCATGGCTTTAACAGCGGTTTCAACCATGCCATAGGCCGTTATCATAATGACCATCAGGCCCCGTTCGTGGACATTGATCTTCTCGAGAAGTTCCAGGCCGGTCATCTCCTTCAGGCGGTTGTCCAGCAGGATGATGTCAGGCTGATCCTCGGAAATCAGTTCGAACCCTTTTTCTGCTGATTCAGCGCTTGACACCTCGTAGCCTTCCTTGACCAGATGCTGTTCAAGCGTCCAGCGGATCAGTTTTTCATCATCAACGACAAGAATTTTGTATGCCATGAACAAATGCTCCTTTTAGTTGATGACAAATGAAACAGCGTTTGAAAAGAAGGGATATTTTGCCACTACTTCACAAAGGACTCCAAGCAAATCTTGGACTCGAATCCCTCTTTTACTTGTTCCAACCAGTCGCAATCTTCATGCTGCGTTGGTTTAGTAAATTGCAGTCTTGGTATGACCGTATCAGGATTCACTGCTTTTGGGACACGGGAATACAATGGTAAAGCTCGCTCCTTTGCCGGGAGCACTCGTCACGGAAATCTCTCCGTCGTGCTGTTCGATAATCCGTTGTGTTATGGACAGCCCTAAACCTGTCCCCTGCGGACGAGTCGTAAAGAATGGGCTGAATATGCTGCGCAAGTGCTCGCTGGAAATTCCCTTTCCTGTATCACTGAACACAATCCCAACTGATCCGGATTTCTCACCGGCCGATTTGTTCGATTTTGTTTCCACCATAAAAGTTCCTCCATCTGGCATTGCCTGTATGGCGTTCAAAGCAATATTAATGAGGGCCTGCTGGATCAAATCTGGATCAAGCATCAGCCAGGGCAGTCCCGGCGCCAGCTTACGTTCAACGGAAATGGCGTTCTTCGCGAACTGCGGTGCGAGAAAATCGAGCAGTTTCCCAATGAGATTATTGATGTCCACGAGAGTCATTTTGGGATCAGGCGGCCTTGAAAAGGCGAGTAGATTTCTGACCGCCTTGTCCATGCGATCAACCTGGGAAAGCACTTCACCGAGTACTGCTCTCTTCTGTTCGTCGATGGCCGGTTCCTTCCTGAGCACCTGAATCACGCCTGCGATGCCGGCTAACGGGTTCTTTATCTCGTGGGCTATTCCCGCAGCCATCTCGCCAATTGATGCAAGACGGTCGGCCCTTTTCATCTGCTCGTAATGATATCGCTCTACTCTGCGCCGGGCTCGCTCCAGTTTGGACAGGAGCGAGTTGAAGGCTTCACCCAGCCTCCCGATATCATCGGAACTCTTTACCACAACCCGTGCCTCGAGACCGCGCTCTGCGCGCTCCATAGTGGCAATCAGTTCCTGAATGGGTTTCGTGACGAGATGGGTCAGGAACAACGACAGCGACACCGCCAGAATCGCTGCAACACCCAAAGCCCAAAGAAACATGGTTTTGCTGAGTTCACGCACGTTCTCCTGTGTCTGCGTCATAGAGACATCAATGGCAAGTATGCCGTTTATTTTCGCTTTCGAGCCATGGCAGTGATAACAGCGTTCCTCGTTATGAATCGGGATAAGAACCGAGAAAACGCCTTCATCCCGTCGTTTAATCGGTTTTTTGAACTGGTTTAAGAGAAACCACATTTCCGTAGCTGCATCGACTTTTCTGCCGATCGTCCAGATTTTCGACGACTTCAGAATTATCCCGTTCGAACTGAATATCTTCACTTCTTTGATGTTGTGATAATCTCCCACGGCGCTGAGGATATGCTCTACCTCATTGCTTTTTCCATCCATCATGGCGCCAGCGAGACTGCGTTCTATGGTATTCGAAATAATAAGTGCGTTATCCGCAAGCGCTTCTTCCAAATGCGCCTGCTGATACCCGATGTTGATCCACGTTCCAAGACCTATCGTTACCGCAAGAATCGCGGAAACGGCTATGATAATCTTGCTTTTGAGGCTGGAAATGATCCTCAACCGGTTTCCACCTTCCCAATGAGGGAACTAACCCGTCCATGTCCCTGTTCCGCCATGAATTTCTCAATGTCGGACAGCACATCCAGGGTCGCACGGGGGTTCATGAAATTAGCAGTTCCGACCGCAACTGCCGATGCTCCGGCTAATATGAATTCCATTGCATCTTCTCCCGATATGATACCGCCCATGCCGATGATCGGAAGCGGGACCGCCTTTGCCGCCTGCCAAACCATGCGCACGGCAACTGGCCGGATTGCTGGTCCCGAAAGCCCCCCCGTGCAGTTGGCGATGCGCGGCCGCCGACACCGCACATCGATCGCCATGCCGAGGAGCGTGTTAATGAGCGACAAACCATCGCATCCCGCATCATAGGCTGCCCTGGCGAATTCTGTAATATCGGCAACGTTCGGCGAGAGCTTCGCGATAACCGGAAGCTTCACAGCTTTTCGCACGGCCGACAAGAGTTCGAACGCCGCCTGGACGTTCGTGCCGAACACCATGCCTCCCGCCTTGACATTGGGGCAGGAGATGTTGACTTCCAGGCCGTCTACACCAGGGACACCGTCCAGCCTCTTCGCGACGCCGACGTAATCCTCAAGACTGTATCCGAATATGTTCACGATTACCGCAGTGTCGAATTTTCTAAGATAGGGCAGCTTGTCGCGCAGAAAAACATCGATACCGGGATTTTCGAGGCCGATTGCGTTTAACATACCTGATGGCGTTTCCCAAATACGGGGTGGTGGATTCCCCTTGATCGGGTTCATCGATATACCCTTAACGATGATACCGCCTAGTTTGTTAAGATCCACGAACGCCGCATATTCCTCGCCGTACCCGAAGGTGCCCGACGCAGTGAGCACGGGGTTCTTGAGCCTAATTCCGGCGAAATTTATGGAGAGATCCGGCTTTATATTTAATTTAGCTGCCATACTTACCCGGCCATACGCGGCCCCCCCGGTTTTAACCATGGGGTTGAATTCGGGATCTTAACAACTGATACTGGACAAATAATATTTCTATTGTATTCGGCCTCAAGAACAAGCATGACGTCCAGTCCTATGCATTCAGCCATCATGTCAAATCTGTCGAATCATCAAGAAAATCCGCAGCAAAGACTGACGGTCCGTCCGCATTGTGCTGAAAGGACGACCCAAAATAAAGTAAATGCACAAAATAGGCACCGAATCTGCTGATATGCAATCGGTCCTTCTACTGCCGTCGCTGTGCCGAATTCTGATGCTCTGCTAATCCCTTTTTCCCCTGAGATTAAGTGCTCTGCTCGTTGCCAGGGAGATTGCTGGTATTGCCGTTAGAACCACCTGTCTTTAGGATAATCCGCGCGGGAAACCCCACATTCTTTAGCGGTGGGATGAAAGCGAGCTGTGTTAAAAGTGCTAATTTTTGCCAAAACAACATATCTGTGACCTATTTTTCAGAAGTGAGAAAAACGTTCAAATTTAAGCTTTACCAGTCGCGCAAGAATCGATACCTGCATCGGCAGATTGATCTGGCAGCGAGCATATACAACCACTGCATCGCATTGCACAAACGGTACTACCGCATGTTTGGCAGGCACCTGAACGTATTTGCCCTGAAAAAACACATCACTAAGATCAAGCACTTCGATAAATACATCCACTGGAACGCTCTCGGGTCTCAAACGATTCAAGACGTTGTTATCAGAATCGACAAGGCGTACCAGAACTTCTTTCGATCCCTCAAAACGAAGCGTCGGGGTAAAGTTTCCACTCCCGGCTTTAAAAAGCGTCGACGGTATAAGTCGTTTACGTTGACCCAGGCCGGATATAAGGTGCTCGAAGGCAACCGCATCCGAATTGGGGAAAAGATATTCAACTACCACAAGCCCAGAGAGATCGAAGGCATCATAAAGACGCTCACAATCAAACGCGACGCACTGGGGGAGATATATCTGTTCTTTTCGTGTGACAGGATACCAGAGACAGCAGTACAAAATCGAGTCATGACGGGTAAAAGCGCAGGCTGCGATTTTGGGCTGAAACGGTATCTTACACTCAGCAATGGCAATTCAGTCGAGTCTCCCCATTTTTTCAAGGGTGGCATCAAGAAGGTCAAACAAGCTAACAAAGCATTATCCCGCAAAAAGAAAGGCTCAGAAAACAGGAGCCGGGCACGAAAGGATTATGTCCGCGCACACCGTAAGATCGCCAACCAGCGACTGGATTTCAGCTTCAAGCTGGCCCGCGAGATGGCGATAAAGCATGACTACCTGTTTTTCGAGGACCTCAATATTGCGGCCATGAAACAGCTTTGGGGCCGGAAAGTATCCGACCTTGGTTTTGCCGACCACCTGATAATTCAGGAACACATGTGCCGGAAGCTCGGATCGACGTTTGTAAAAATAGCCCGATACTACCCGTCTTCCAAACAGTGCCACAAATGCGGCTGCATCAACAAAAATCTGGAGCTTCGAGACCGCACTTGGATCTGTCCGACATGCGGCGTAAAGCACAATCGCGACGGCAACGCGTCAAAAGTGATTCACATGGTTGGGGCGTCCGACCATTGGGAGAGGAGCAATAAGACTGCTTGTGTCGTCAGCAGCAGCTCCGCCAGCATCCCAGAATCCCACATGCTTTAGCGGTGGGAGTACGTCAAGCATTGGGAGTGGTTTGACAGTCATTCCCCTTCTTGCTCCTATCTACTTTCTACTGCCTGTTAGCTTCACCGCCACCTGCTCGCTCCACTCGATGTCCTGCGAAGCAAACACGGGCCCGTCTTTGCATACCCTTTTGTAGCCGCCTATTTTCATGGTAACAGAACAACCCATGCATGCCCCAACTCCACAGGCCATGCGTTCCTCCATGGAAACGAAGCAGGGCAGTGAATGTATTGAGGCAATTCTGCTTACAGCGCTAAGCATAGCATGGGGACCACACGCGTACAGTACTAAATGAGTTTTCCGCTCCATCGTAGTCAGAAACGCATTCAGGAGGTCCGTTGTCATCCCCTGTTTTCCCGCGCTTCCGTCCTCCGTGGCAAGATGCACTTTCACCGCCGTATCGCGGAAACTCTTCACAATCCCGGCAGGTGGCAGACAATCCTTGTTCCTTGCGCCAATAAAGAGATGAGCGCGGAACCCTGCTTTGACAGAAAGAAAATGAAGGGGAGGAAATCCGCTTCCGCCGGCAATGAGCACCGGAGTCACGCCTTTTTCCGGCAGCGGAAATCCGTTACCAATCGGTCCGAGCAAGTGCAGCGAATCCCCCACCCTCCTTTGCGTCAGCAGCGAGGTTCCCCTGCCAACAACGCGATAAATAAGCTCAAGGGACGATCGTGAAGGAAGAGAAGATATACCGAAGGGCCGTGCCAGGAGAGGGTCCATGTTCTCCGATACGCGGAGCATCACGAACTGGCCCGGCAGAGCGACCGCGGATATATCCGGAGCTCGCAGCACAAGGCGATAGTATCCCCTGCCCACGGATTTATTGACAAGAATTGTTGCCTTGCTGAACCTACTCAAAGGCAATCTGAATCTCCCGGATTTCGTACTCGACTGTTTTGGCCGGGGTCTTGATCGTAACGCTATCACCGACCTTGTGGCCGATAAGCGCCTTGCCTACCGGTGACTGTACAGATATTTTGCCCTTTTTGAGATCGGCCTCTTCCTGACCCACCAGAGTGTACTTCCTTATGTCTCCGGAATCGGTGTCCGCAAGCGTGACCGTCGCTCCAAAAACGACCTTTTCGTTCGTAAGCTTCGAAATGTCGATGATTTGAGCGTTGGAAAGCTTATGCTCTAGTTCCCGCTTCTTGGCGTCAAGATGGCCCTGCCGCTCTTTGGCTGCATGGTATTCCGCGTTTTCCGATAAATCACCATGAGCCCGCGCTTCCTCGATATCTTTTATATTCTTGGACCGTTCAACCTTGATGATACGGTCAAGCTCCTGTTTTAGCTTGTCATAGCCCTCTTTGGTCATCGGAATCTTCTGCGTCATGGTTTCTGATACTCCTGAATGGATTTAACTTGTATCGGCCGCGTCTTGATGGCCGAGATGCCCCGCACTGCCGCTTTTGCCGCAGATATGGTCGTAAAATAAGGGACCCCCTTGATCAGGGTCGTACGCCGTATCGAATAAGAATCTATCTGCGACTGAGCTCCATGGACCGTATTAATGACCAGGTCGATCTGCATATCCGTGATCTGGTCCACGATATGCGGCCTCCCCTCGGTCACTTTATTCACCGTCTCGACCGTAATGCCCCGTTTCCTCAAATAGTCTGCAGTGCCGCGTGTGGCAACGATAGTGAAACCGGCGTTTTCCAGCCCTTGGGCGACTTCCAGCAAACCAGCCTTATCCTTATCTTTCACGCTCAGGAATACACGCCCTGAAACAGGCATAGGGTTGCCGGCCGCCATCTGGGACTTGGCGAAGGACATGCCGAAATCCGTGTCGATGCCCATCACCTCGCCCGTTGATTTCATTTCCGGCCCCAGCAGCGTGTCCACGCCCGGAAACTTCGCGAAAGGAAAAACTGCTTCCTTTACCGCGATGTGTTTGATGCTCACTTCTTTTGTAAAACCAAGTTGCACAAGGGTCTTACCGGCCATGACCCGGGAAGCGAGTTTGGCGAGCGGCACCCCAATCGCTTTGCTCACGAACGGTACGGTACGCGAGGCCCGGGGATTCACCTCAAGCACGTAAACCCGGCCCTCCTTCACGGCAAACTGGATGTTCATGAGCCCGACGACACCCAGTTCAAAGGCGAGCACCCTCGCTTGCCTGTCGATTTCCCCGATGATTTCCGGCGAAAGAGAGAACGGCGGCAACGAGCAGGCGGAATCGCCGGAGTGGACACCCGCCTCTTCGATATGTTCCATGATCCCCGCCACGACCACGGTTTTCCCGTCGGAGATAGCGTCCACGTCTATCTCCACGGCATCTTCCAGATACTTGTCGACGAGCACAGGCCTTTCCGGTGAGGCCTTCACTGCCCGGCTCATATAGTTCCGGACGCTCTCCTCGTCATAGACAATCTCCATGGCCCGGCCGCCGAGCACGTAGGACGGGCGCACCATGACGGGGTAACCGATGCGGTTCGCCGCGAACACTGCCTCGTCGCAGGACACAGCCGTGCCGCTTTCGGCCTGCAAGAGACTGAGTTTGTCGAGCAATTCCTTAAACCGCTTCCGGTCCTCAGCACGGTCGATGCTGTCAGGCGTAGTACCAAGAATGCGGACGCCCTCTTTCTCAAGCGGTACTGCGAGCTTGAGTGGCGTCTGTCCGCCGAACTGCACTATCACGCCCACGGGCTTTTCTCGCTGTATAATATGTAAAACATCTTCGAGTGTCAAGGGTTCAAAATAGAGGCGGTCGGACGTATCGTAATCCGTGCTCACCGTCTCGGGGTTGCAGTTCACCATGATCGTCTCAAACCCGTCTTCCTTGAGCGCGAAGGCGGCATGGACGCAGCAGTAGTCAAATTCGATGCCCTGCCCGATCCGGTTCGGCCCACCCCCAAGGATTACAATCTTCTTCCGGTCAGTCGGATTCGCGTCGCATTCAGCATGTCCTTGTGCTATGCTGCTTGCCACCTGACCCTTGATTGTATAAAACGGTTTTTCATAGGTTGAATAGAGGTACGGCGTATGCGCCTCGAACTCAGCCGCACAGGTATCCACACTCTTGAAGACCGGCGTAATGCCAAGCTCATAGCGAACTCTACGCACCGTCTCTTCCGTGGTCGTCAGAAGCTTAGCAATCCTGCGGTCGGAAAATCCGTATTCCTTGGCGCGTCTGAGGGGATGATTTAGTGATGGCGTCCGGTCATTCAGAATATTCGCCGCCTGCTCCTTCAGTTCCTTTTCACGGTCGACAATCTGTTTGATCTGATGGAGGAACCATGGGTCAATCTTCGATAAACTGAATATCTCCTCTACTGTCATGCCCATGCGAAAACCATCGGCAATGAACCATGCCCGTTCCCAGTTCGGCACACTGATCTTCTGGCGAATATCGGCGACTTCGTTTTCCCTGTCTCCATCACGATCCCGGCGGGACTCCAGTCCGTAGCGGTCAATTTCGAGCGAACGGAGCGCCTTCTGGAATGATTCCTTGAAAGTCCTGCCTATGGACATTGCCTCACCCACTGATTTCATCTGCGTTGTAAGCGTGGCGTCCGCCTGAGGGAATTTCTCGAAGGCAAAACGCGGGAACTTCACAACCACGTAATCGATCGTCGGTTCGAAAGACGCCGGCGTTGCCTTAGTGATATCGTTTGTGATTTCATCGAGAGTGTACCCGACCGCGAGTTTAGCGGCGAACTTGGCTATTGGAAAACCCGTGGCTTTGGACGCAAGCGCCGAACTCCTGGATACACGCGGGTTCATTTCAATCACTACGATCCTACCGTTGTCGGGGTTTACGGCGAACTGAATATTTGAGCCGCCGGTATCAACCCCTATTTCACGGATGATCCGGAGCGATGCATCGCGCATAATCTGAAATTCTTTGTCCGTCAGTGTCTGTGCCGGGGCCACGGTGATACTGTCACCGGTGTGGATGCCCATAGGATCGAGGTTCTCGATGGAACAGACGATCACGACATTGTCCTTGATGTCCCGCATGACTTCGAGCTCGAATTCCTTCCACCCGACCACAGACTCCTCGATCAACACCTGGTGAACCGGACTGGCCTCGAGACCGCGCGAGATCAGATCATTGAACTCCTCCCGGTTATAGGCGATGCCACCGCCCGTGCCACCGAGCGTAAAAGCCGGGCGCAGAATCGCGGGAAAGCCAACGTTCTCCAGGATTTCCAGAGCCTGTTCCCTGCTTGTCGCAAACCCGCTCTTGGGCACATCAAGCCTGATGTGTTCCATGGCCTTCTTGAACAGCTCCCGGTCTTCCGCTTTCCTGATCGACGGTAGTTTGGCGCCAATCAATTCGACATTGTATTTCTCCAGGACACCAGACTCCGCCAGAGCCACGGCCATATTGAGAGCGGTCTGGCCACCCATCGTGGGAAGCAGTGCATCGGGACGTTCGCGATCAATGATTTTTTCGACCACTGCCGTCGTGATCGGTTCGATGTAGGTACGGTGCGCCATATCCGGATCGGTCATGATCGTGGCTGGGTTCGAATTGACAAGCACGATCTCGTATCCCTCCTCCTTAAGCGCTTTGCAGGCCTGTACGCCCGAATAATCGAACTCGCAGGCCTGACCTATCACGATTGGCCCGGCGCCTATGATCAGGATCTTATTGATATCTGTCCGTTTCGGCATTTAATCCTTCCTCAATTCTGTACTTTAAATCAGTCAAATTCCTGTATCCAGCCGTTCTCCAAACCATACTGTTCCATGATCCGGCGAGCATCTTCGTATTCGTCGGCTGTTGTTCTGCGTGAAAGTTCCTTGATCTCAATCGCCTTGTATGCCGGAAAGTACTGGGCCATAAGACTGATGAATATGTCCTTCGAGATTTCCTTTGACAGGAATTTCATAATGTTTTCTGTTCCCGACAAACCATTGGGAAGCACCAGATGGCGGATAATCAGTCCGCGTTTCGCAATTCCCTGCTCACCTAAAAGGAGATTGCCCACCTGTCTGAACATTTCCTTCACCGCTGCGCGGTTGATCTCCGGATAGTGCGAGGCATTCGAGTATTTTTTTGCGACTGCCTCATCGGAATACCGCATGTCTGCCAGGTAGATATCAACAATCCCGTCTAGAATCTGAAGTGCCCTAAGCGACTCGTATCCGCTCGTATTATATGCTATAGGTAGGTTGAAACCTCGTTCCCGAGCAAGCCAAAGCGCCTTCAGAATCTGGGGCATAAAATGCGTCGGTGTTACTAGATTCACATTGTGACATCCCTGTTCCTGTAGCCAGACCATCTGGCAGGCAAGCTCGCCGGGAGTCCGCTCCGAGCCGTTCCCCAGTTGACTGATGGGATAATTCTGACAATAGATGCAGCGCAGATTGCAGTTGGTTAAAAAGATCGTACCGGAGCCTTTTGTTCCTGATAGGGGCGGTTCCTCGCCATGATGAGCACTCACGCTCGATATTACGGGATTAAGACCAGACCTGCAAAATCCAAGTTTGTCGTTATTAAGCCGGTTCGCGCCGCATTCACGGGGACAAATGCAACAACTCCCAAGGAGCTCGTAAGCATCATTAATACGTTCGCTTAATTCAACCTGCGATAACAAGGAATTCACCCGAACATCCCAATAGCAAAACCCATAGTTCAAAACAGCATTATTGTATGTTCCTGTACTTTTCCATCATGTCAATGAACCGTTTGAAAAGATATCTGCTATCATGCGGTCCCGGAGATGCCTCGGGATGATACTGCACCGAAAAAGCCGGAAGGGTTTTATGCTGAATACCTTCGCAGGTCTTGTCATTCAGATTCATATGCGTCATTATCACGTGGTCCTTCACCGTGTCCATGTCCACCGCAAAGCCGTGGTTTTCGGCGGCGATCTCGACCTTGCGCGTAGTCAGGTCCATGATTGGCTGGTTTCCGCCGTGATGACCGAACTTCAGTTTGTAGGTCCTGCCGCCCAGTGCAAGACCTAACAGCTGCTGCCCCAGACAAATGCCGAAGATCGGTTTCCTGCCTAGAAGTATCCGGATGTTTTCTATTGCATAGGTGACCGGCTCCGGATCGCCAGGACCGTTTGACAGGAATACTCCGTCGGGGTTCATGACAAGCACTTCTTCAGCCGACATCGTTGCCGGCACTACAGTTACGTCGCATCCCGAGCTCGTGATCAGCCGGAGAATATTCCTCTTGATTCCATAATCATAGGCGACAACCTTGTATTTCTGCACAGACTTTTTCGTCGCGTACCCTTTTTCAAGGTCCCAGTCGCCCTCCTCCCAACAATAAGGTTCCTTGCAGGTGACGTCTTTTACCAGGTCGAGGCCGCTCATGGTGGGGAGCGCTTTTGCCTTCGCAACAATACTGACAGGATTCATGTCCTTCGTCGTAATCACCCCGGGCTGTGCTCCATTGTCCCGAAGATGTTTCGTCAGTGCTCTTGTGTCGATTCCCTGGATGCCGACGATGCCGTTCTCGCGCAAATATTGATGAAGGGTTTTTTTCGAACGCCAGTTGCTGGGGATTTCAAGATATTCCTTCACAATGAAGCCTTCCACGAAGGGTTTTGCCGATTCCACGTCCTCATCGTTCACGCCGTAGTTCCCGATTTGGGGGTAGGTCATGGTTACAATCTGCCCCTTGTACGATGGATCGGTCAGAATTTCTTGGTATCCTGTCATACTTGTGTTGAATACGATTTCTCCCGAGGTTTCCCCTTCCGCTCCAAAGGATTCTCCTTCGAACACCGTTCCATCAGCCAGAGCAAGTATCGCTTTTTTCATAATCAGTTAGACTCTCTCATTCCGAAAATTTCCAATCACCCCACAGGCGGGGAGTGCCGTGAACCGCCATCAAAACCGGCACCGAACCTTTCCGCCACTATCCACGACCATCGCACGTACATTTTCCCCTGCTTCTTCTTCGCTTTTTGCTTACCACTTAATCGGGCCATCCGCAAAGAGCTCTGGTTTTAACCATGGGGATGAATGCGGGAACGTAACGACCGATACTGGACGAATGCTCCTCTTCATGCTTTGTTCCACGCCCGGAGCACGAAACTATCACAAACATGGACTGTGCGGAAACACAAAGAAAAAAACATTAAAGAACCGTTAGCGTGCATGCCAGAAATGCGGGACCAACGGTCAACGTAATTTTTTTTCCGCATTATCTGGCGAAGAATGCAACAATACGAACCAGAGACAGAGTTGCGACCCCCCGTTAAACGTCAACACTAATCAAGCTTGGCAATAAATTTCCGTTGCCATGTAGATTGCTAGTGCTGCCGTTAGAACCCCTGTCTTTAAACATGGACAATGGTCATGCGGCCCTAAATGCTTCCCCCCAAAATCGTCTGCACAGCCCGTCCCCTCAACTTCCACCCATTAAAAGGCGTGTTCCTTGATTTCGACTTGAACTCCGACACGTTCACGATCCATTCTAAATCCGGATCGATGATCGTGATGTCGGCCGCCGTTCCAACTGAGAGCGAACCTTTATCGATTTTAAGAATACCGGCGGGGTTGGCCGTAAGTTTCCGGATTGCCTCGGCAAGCGTCAGAATGCCTTCCTCGACGAGTTTGATCGTAAGTCCCAATGCTGTTTCAAGTCCCACGATTCCAAAGGGCGCATAATCGAATTCACCATCTTTTTCATCCGCTGCATGGGGCGCATGGTCCGTGGCGATCACATCGAGGGTGCCATCCCTAAGTCCCTGCTTTATAGTGTCGACATCGGCAGCCGTGCGAAGCGGTGGGTTCATTTTTGCCATGGTATTGTAACCCCGCACCGCCTCATCAGTCAAAGAAAAGTAATGCGGACAGGTCTCGGCGGTGACCTTAACTCCCCGCGCCTTTGCATTGCGAAGCATGTTCACCGAACCGGCAGTGCTTACATGGGCTATATGCAACCTGCATCCGGTCAATTCGGCAAGAGCAATATCCCGCGCGGTCATAACATCCTCGGCCGCCCGCGGAATACCCCGAAGCCCCAGTTCCGTTGAGATGATGCCTTCGTTCATCACGCCCTTGGCTGAAAGCGTGGTTTCTTCGCAGTGCGAGATGACAAGCATATCGAATATTTTCGAATATTCCAGAGCGCGGCGCATTACTGCCGCATTCATGACCGGCTTTCCATCGTCCGAGACGGCGATGCAACCCGCCGAGCACAGTTCAGCCATTTCAGCAAGTTCCTCGCCTTTCGACCCCTTGGTTATTGCGCCGACAGGATATACCCTCGTCAATGCATTTCGGGTTTTAGAAAGGATGAACTCCGTAACCGAGCGGTTGTCGTTCACCGGGTTCGTATTCGGCATGCAGCAGACCGAAGTGAACCCTCCGGCCTTTGCCGCAGCTGTACCGGTGGCGATGGTTTCCTTGTATTCGAAACCCGGTTCTCTCAGATGCACGTGCATGTCGATGAGACCGGGGACAACGATTTTTCCAACAGCGTCGAGGACCTGTGCACCGGTCTCCGAAATCGATCCCTGCCTGCCGAGTCTGGCGACCTTCCCCCCGGATATGAGGAGATCAAGTACGCCGTCGACATTATTCGCGGGATCGATGATACGGCCATTTTTTATCAAGATGTTCATAGCTATTCAACAGTGGAGGCCATGAGTCGGCATGCACCTGCCTCTAGCTCCCAACCCCTTTCTTTCAAGCTTCCGCCTTCGTGCCTCCGGACAACAAGAACATCACCGCCATGCGGACCGCAACGCCGTTCGTTACCTGATCGAGAATGACCGGCGTGGCATCGGCAACCTCGGATGATATTTCTACTCCGCGGTTCATGGGGCCCGGGTGCATTACGAGTGCATGACCGGCCGCCCTGGCTCGCCTTGCGGTATTTAGACCGTACAGCCCGGCATACTCGCGTACACCAGGGAAAAGTCCGGCAGCCTGCCGTTCCAGCTGGAGGCGAAGCATCATAACCACATCTGCTCCCTCAACGGCCCGGTCCATATCATAGGTGACATCTACTCCCAGATATTCCATGCCTGGCGGTATCATCGTGGGCGGCCCGCAGACCCGCACTTTCGCGCCCATTGCAGTAAGTCCGTAGACGTTCGACCGCGCCACCCTGCTGTGTGCGATATCTCCCACAATGGCAACAGTCAGCCCCTCCAGTCTGCCCAACTTTTCCCTAATGGTGAACATATCGAGCAATGCCTGGGTCGGATGTTCATGAAAACCATCTCCCGCATTGATTACCGCACTTTTCAGCATTTTGGATAGATACTCGGGCGCCCCAGAACAGGAATGGCGGACGATGATGATGTCGCACTTCATGGCTTCAATGTTCCTGGCTGTATCGAGAAGAGTCTCACCCTTAACCACACTGCTGGTCGATGTTGAAATGTTGATCACATCGGCTGAAAGCCGTTTGCCCGCAAGTTCGAAGGATGTCCGGGTCCGTGTGCTGGCCTCATAGAAGAGGTTGATAACCGTCTTACCGCGCAGCGCCGGTACTTTCTTAATGTCCCGCTCAGACACGTCCTTGAATGTCGCAGCTGTGTCTAGAATAAGCTTGATCTCATCCGCCGTCATTCCTTTCATGCTGAGCAGATCTTTTGTTCTGAGCGCCATTGCCGCACCTTTCAGGAGGATGGAACCGGAGTTCGGAGTGTTAAAACCCTCTATGTTGCATTCCCCAACATCTGCCGTCTATCGTTTGCCGCCTTCTCACTCCCCCAGAATCACAACTTTTTCTTCACCGCCATTCTCAGCCAGCATGACTTCAACCTTTTCCTTCGCTGAGGTTGGAAGGTTCTTGCCGACATAATCTGCGCGAATCGGGAGTTCCCGGTGCCCCCTGTCCACGAGGACAGCCAGCTGAATCCGCTTCGGTCTCCCATAATCCATAATGCTGTTCAAAGCCGCGCGAATGGTCCTGCCGGTAAAAAGCACGTCATCGACCAGCACCATGATTTTATCCTGGATGTCAAAGGTTATGTCCGTGGCCTGGGGAACCGGCTGAGATTTGCGCGTTGACAGATCATCGCGGTACATAGTGATATCCAAGCTGCCTACCGGTATGTCAATTTTCTCTATTTGCCGGATTTTTCCCACTAGCCGCTTGGATAGATGGACGCCACCCCTCTGTATGCCAACGAGGACAAGATCGCCTGCCCCCTTGTTTTTTTCGAGGATCTCATGGGCAATCCGCGTTAGGGCCCGGTCTATGCCGGTCTTGTCGAGAATCAGCGCTTTTTCCCTTATGCTCATGGCAGCAGCTCCCGTTTTTTCACAAAAAAAGACACAAAAAAACCCTCTCCCCAAAACACATGAAGAAGGTATGCGTACTGATTGCAGGCATGACTCCGCTTTTGATATGTTCCATCTCGAACCCTTCCTAGCCTCACAGGACCAGACTTAAAGAGAATTATTGTTGCATTCACAATATCTCAACAACCTGTTCCTGTCAAGCGTTTTCTCGGGATGAAGGCATCAAGTTCAATTTGCATGATGAAAACTCACTGCCATCACCAGGGAGGACGTTTCAACATCCGCTCGCCCTTGGGTATGATTGCGATACCCGAAGGGTCGCGATGGCAGGCGCAGTGCAGTTTGTCCTCTTCCGGGTGGATCCCGATCTGCTCTCCTTCCGTCAATACATTGAACTTGTCCACGATCACCCGCTTGAGGCGGCAGCCTTTCTTCACAACGTTATGGTCCATGATGACGCTATCTTCGATAACGACATCGTCCTCAATTACGACATCCCTTCGTATTACTGAATTAACAATCCTGGCACGTCCGATGACTACACCTTCAGCAATAAAACTGTTCTGGATCTCACCATGAAGGATTTTAGCTGCCGGCCCCTCATATTCGGCTGGATGGATGGGCCATTGCTGGTTATTGAGTTCAAAAAGCGGCTCCTTGCCAAGCATATCCATATGAGCATCATAGAAAGCGGGGATGGTACCTACATCGCGCCAGTAGCCCTTCTCCTCGTACGCCTGGAAGCCCGGGATATTATTGGAGCCAAAGTCATAGGCGAATACGCTTCCGGTTTTGATTAGGTCCGGAATAAGATGTGTCCCGAAGTCATGCTGGTTCTTTTCCTGACCCCTGATAAGCGCTTCCATGAGCACGTCCTTATTGAATATGTAGTTCCCCATCGAGACATAGGCGCGCTTCGGATCATCGGGCATGGGAGCCGGGTGTTCCGGCTTCTCCTGAAAGCCGGTAATCCTCCGGTCTGCATCGGTAACGATCACTCCAAAAGACGACGCCTGATCAAGAGGAACGGGGCGTGCAGCGACCGTTACCATGGCATTCTTTTCAAGATGGAAATCCATCAATTGCCTGATGTCCATACGGTATATATGGTCGGCACCGAAAACCGCAACGAGTTCCGGACGCTGATCATGAATTAGATTGATATTCTGATACACCGCGTCCGCTGTCCCCTGGAACCATTCAGGCCCCATGCGCATCTGCGGCGGCACGACCGTTACAAAATGTTCTTTGACGATGGGCGACAAGGTCCAGTTCTGGCGCACGTGTTCGATCAGGGATTGTGACTTGTACTGCACCAGGAGATATATGGAATAGATCCGGGAATTGACGAAGTTGCTCAGGACGAAATCAACAATCCGATATCTTCCGCCAAACGGCACGGCAGGTTTGGAGCGGTAATCAGTGAGAGGGGCGAGCCGCTCGCCTTTGCCTCCTGCAAGAACAAATGCCAATATTTTTGGATGCGCCATGGCAGCCTCCAATGTTTTTCTATATAATGACTGCTAGTTTTGCCGGGTAAAATGCAAACAGACAGAACGAAGCCGGATCGGCATCCTGCATTTATGAATCTGATGTCGTCATTGACTTCCCTACCCGTTCCTCCCGGACATACACGATTCGCTGAGGGTAAGGAATCTCAATGCCTTCGTCTTTAAAACGTTTGAATATCCTCTTCCTCAAATCATGCTGCACGGGGTTCTGATCGGTGAATTCGGCAACCTGGCAGGTCAGGGTAAAGTCCAGGGAACTCTCGCCGAAACCGGGAATGAAGCGTGCGAGCGGCTCGGGTTCGCCTAGGAGACCAGGAATATCTCGAACACCTTTTTTTGCCTCCTCCACTAATATTTTTTCTACCTGATCCGGATCCGAAGAGTAACTGACGCTGATGGGAATAAGCAGAGCCATCTTTCTATCCGGCAGGAAGTAGTTCGTCACCACGCTCTGGGCAAGTTTGTTGTTCGGGATCACGACAATATTGTTCGGCAGCATGCGTATGCGCGTTGTACGCCACGTAATGTCGTCAACATAGCCTTCCTGGCCGGACTCGAGTCTGACAAAATCGCCGATTCTGATAGACTTTTCCATGAGGATGTGGATACCCGCGAAAAGGTTCGCCAGCGTGTCTTGAAGCGCTAACGCGACGGCAAGTCCTCCAACGCCCAGTGCGGTAATGAGGGGGGCGATCGATATGCCTAGGTCGGTGAGCATAATCAGAATGCCAATGGCGAAGATAGTCCCCTTTAAAATACCGTATGCAAGGCCGGTTGTTGGAATCGGGATATTACTTTTTTGAACATAATTCCTGAATAGCCTGCCGGCTAGGGTCGCGGACGCAACGGTAACGGACATAATAATAATGGCATGCAGCATATTGCCAATATACCCTATCTGTTTCTCCGGAATTCCTGAAAAAGACAAGCCGATAAGGATGCCGATTGCCACCGCGAGAAGTATTGAGGTGTTTTTTGTTGAGTCGATGATGATTTCGTCGAGCTGCGTCGCCGTTTTCCTCGCCCAGGTATGCAGAAACCTGTAAGTCACAAAGCGGAGAAGCATCAGAGCCAATATACATGTCAGCGTCGTTGCCACGGGCACAATAAACTTCATTGATGTGCTGTCCACACGCATATTCCTCCGTTATCGATCTCGTTATTTCGCTTGAGAAGCTTTAGAACGATCCGTGTTGGATAACCTTTTTTGACTTAGGGACCGTTTCAACCGGACCCAAGACACCAGGATCAAGCCCGTAATGATGCCAGCCAGGAGTGAAAGCACGATTACCAGGGCAAGAGAAGCTTCGAAACGCCAGGAAAGAAACGCGACAGCGACCGGAGTTGCATTTTGAACCGAAAAAGCCGCCACCACGGCGATAATGAAAATCAGCAGGATAAGCGTTATCATGTCTCCCCCTCGCGCACAAAACCCAGGAACTAAACATTATAACTAAGTATATCGTTGATCGAAAGACAAAGCAAGAGATCCATTGCTGTAGATTCAGAAATGCCTCACCGAGAGCTACTTGAAATGGAAGTCAAGATGATAATGTGCAGCGCGACAAGTCAATAAAGATTGATCCTGTCAAGCAGGACCAAATAAATATTGTAACTTTTGCAAACGCCTCCTGCTGCCGTCTTGCATCACCTGATGACACCCGGGTCTTGCTTCAGCTGCTAAAAAGAAGTACAATAAAGCGAAAAAAGATAACTGCGTAAATTCAATGGCAAATTCCCAATACGACGAAAAGAACAAAATCACTATCAACCGGTCCTTTCTGCTGACCCTGGTGGCGGGAGCTTTTGCGCTCGGCATATTCATTGGCGCCGCAACAGGACTGTTCTCCCCTCTTCTGCCGGTTCAAGGTGAAGCTTTGTCGGATGGATCGGAAGGGACCTTCCGGTTTATCCGGACTTCGCTAGAAGCGAAGCATGCCGGCGAAAAGCGGACGACGAACCAGGAGCTGAAACCATTTCTGTACAAAGTCAACAGCCTAATCGAAAGCGACCTGAAAAATGACGATGTCGCATCCATATCAGTATACTTTCGTGATTTGAACAACGGGAACCGGTTCGTCGCCGGAGAACATGATGCTTTCAAGGGTGAGAATCATCTTAAACTGCCCCTTATGATCGCCTATTTTAAATGGGCTGAATCAAATCCCTTTGTTTTACGCAAAAAACTGATCTTTAGCGTTAAACCGGAAACGGTGCAGCGCCACGAAACAACAATGAAGATACTTGAACCGGGGAGATCGTATTCTATCAACGACCTTATTTTCAGGATGATCGCTTATGACGATAATTCCGCTTATGCGATGCTATCGGCCAACTTGCCCGCAAATCGCATGGAAAAGATTCTCAAGGACCTTGATGGGGAATACGATCCGCAGAAGCCGAACAAGTCTTTGTCATTAAATGCCTACGCAGATCTCTTTCGGGTTCTCTTCAACGCTTCTTATCTATCTGAAGAAATGTCCGAAAAAGCGCTGCGTTATCTTTCGAAGACCGCCTTTAAAGACGGCATTGTATCAGCCGTACCGCCGAATGTCGACAAAGCCTTGGATTATGAGGTGGTGCCGATCAAGATTGCTAACGAGGGAGAGAAGAGCGATGTCCGCCAGTTGCAGGAGTTCGGCATTATCTATCATCAGAGTCGGCCCTTTCTCCTCGGGGTCATTGTACAGGGCAGCGATGACAGTCGTCTCAAAACAGTGATACGCGATGTCACCCAGTTGGTATACCGGGAAGTGGACCAGCAGTCGTGATTCTTTTCTTTGCAAGCTATGAGTAAAGAGTCATGGGAAGTTTTGCTACGGCCGTCTGCTTCTTCGGGACACTACCCGCATATCGATATGGCGTTCAGCGCCTGTCTTGCCAGTTTTTAATTCCTGATATGAGACGACGTCATTCGAAAAACCGTGCAGAACCTCATGGATAAGTATTGGGATGGTCCTGACAATGTTGGACATGGTGGAGCGTCAGGCTGCACTTACTTTTTTATTTACCATGGGAGATGTTCCTATTTTGAAGCGAGGATCAGAGGTCAGCGTCATTTTTCTCACGATACTCTTGCCGACTTAAAAATTTATTCATTCTCAAAACACGGGATGCAGACAATCTTCCCGTTTTTTAATCTTCCGCGAGATTCCATAAATTTTTCACCGCAGTTCGCGCACCTGACCGAGCCGCGAATCCTTGCTTCATGGGGAAGACCTGCGTTTGCCGGTGTAATGGTCAGGAATTCCTTTTCCTCCGCGTTAATAATTGCAGCGGCCTCCTCCATTTTGTACGCCTCCATGTCCTGCGATACGTTCTCACCGGCTTCCTGTCTCTTTTTCAGATCAGGGAAACGCTGATCACTTTCAAACCCGCGATAGTCTTCTGATATACGGATACCTTTTTTTGTCCTGCGATTATAGAAGGTGTAAATATGCTTACCGAAATCGCGAAATATCAGGTTTCCTTTACCAAACGTGCAGCCAGTAATGAATTGGATGGCATCGGCAGCACAGGAATCATTCTCCACAACGGCTACGAGTTCCTCGTCCTGCGGACGGCCTGCCCCGAGTACCCGAAGCGCCGCTTTTGCCACGCGGTAGCCGAGGGCAAGCCCAGGGCAAAGATGGCCGTGGAACTGGATCGCGTCACGAAGATCGTCATTGTTCATTACGTTCATGAAAAAACCTCCAGAGTCTTTTTATTTCCTCAATATCGATTTCGCAGCCAGGATAGCCTTTGCTCGTTTTAAATGGCCTTTTACCGAATCATTATTTGTAATGGCAAGATATATCTCCTTTGCAACCTCCTCCTCGCCGGCCGCACTCGCCTTGCCGGCCCACTCAAGGTAGCTCTCCGTATGGCTGTCGCCATGCTCAATCCAGTGTTCCAGCATGATCTGCATTTTTTTCAAAAGCTCATCTTCATGTCTGTGCTCGTTATCATGCTCATGACTATGGTGTTTGCTATTGTCGTGCATCGTGCCTCCCGTCAAGTGAATGTGCCCGTAGTGACCGTGCCGGTGCACATGGGCTGATTTTCCGTGGTAGTGAGCGTGCTCGTGGATCAGATTAACTTTGAGCAATAATTCATCGTTTTGAATAATGTCTCCGAAATCTCCGTCCGCAGCAATGGTGTGATCCTCCGAAAAGACCACTGCGCGGTCAGCGATATCGCCCGCAATAGACAGGTCGTGTGTCGCCGAAATTATCGTTTTCCCACTCTCGTGCAGTTCGTGCAGCACCTCGATGAGCCAGACCTGCGTCCGGGGATCGAGGCCATTCGTCGGTTCGTCGAGCAACAGCACGTCGGGATCGGTTGCCAGGCTCGATGCAATAGCCACTTTCTTTTTCTGCCCGTCGGAAAGCATGTAAGGAGCACGGTCGCGAAGATCGGTGATCCGAAGCGTTTCGAGCTGCCGCTCCACAATATCGCGGACCATCTCCGGAGTCAGACCGAGCTGCAGGGGGCCGAATGCAATTTCGTCCCAGACCGTTGACGAGAAGAGTTGCACATCGGGATTCGAAAATACAAAAGCAACTCGTTTTCTGAAATCCATCGAGAACATCCGGTCTTCAAGGCTATTCTCGGTCAGCGGTTTTCCAAAAGCATGAATTGTTCCTGATCGAGGAAATACTAGCCCGTCGAGCAGGGAAAGCAGCGTGGATTTGCCCGTGCCGTTTGCTCCGAGTATCACGGTACGTCCGCCGAGCGTAAAATCTGCAGTCAGATCGTTCAGGACGGGGGTTCCGCCGGAATAGGAGTAGACAATGTTGCGCAGGCTGAAGACATTCATCCGTGGAACAAGATCCTCTCAAAAAAAAGTAGTACACAACCAAAACCGACCACAGCCACTAGCCACAGGTAGTCAATCAACCTTGCATGGAACCGCTCTATATAGCGGAACTCGCCATGAAATCCGCGAGAGAGCATTGCTCTGTAAACATTCTCGCTCATATCCATGGATTTTTTAAACGTAATACCAATACGCGATGCAGTCCAGTTCCTGTCATTGGCCACGGAAAGTGGCCTAATTGTCCGGCTCTTCCTCGCGCGGTACATGTCCTGGATCAGCCGCAAAAAAACAAAGAGGTACCGCTCAGTCATGCTGAGCGTCATGACGAATATCCTTGGCACTGCAAGCGCACGAAGGCCGGAGAATGCCACGGTCCACCTGGTCGTGAGTGTGAACAAAATGGCGAAAGAAACCGACGTTGCCACCCGGGAAACAAAGGTGATCGAGCCCCACAGCCCCTGGCGGGTAATTGCAATTTTCGCTGGGATGACATAGGGTCCCCATGAATGGGCACTGTTCAGTTTGAGAAGTATCCATATCGGCTCTCCCGGAGTCACGATATTCAGCATTGCAGGTAGAACTACAGCGGCCGAGAAAAGCGGGACGAAGAGCCAAACCCTCTTCTGTAGAAACAGGATCGGCACCCGCGAGGCCGCTGCTAGCGCCAGACTCAGGCCGTACATGATCCACAGAGCACGGGTTGAATGGAAAGTACTGGTCAGAATGATGAGGGAAAGAAAACCGAAAAGCTTGATGCGGACGTCGATCCTCTGGAGCAAGCCCTCCTTCCGGGCGTAGGCCTCGGAGAATAGGGATTGCTCCGCTATCTTCGCGACCGCCAACAGGGACTTGTCTAAGAAATTCGTTTTTGACAATAACGCACCGGCTGATCGTATTGGATTGTTATTCTTTCTTCTTGCGAACCATCAATCTTGTCAAAAGATACATCATTCCTGCTGCAAAGGCAACGCCGATGATTGCTGAAACAATGTATCCTATACTCTGGCTGCCCAGTGCCTCGCTCTGCCCGGGAAGCCCATAATCGGGCAGTGGCGCGTTCCACCGTTTTCCTATATGTTTCATGCCCTCGGGAACAAAGCCCGCCAACTTTTCAATTTTGTCAAGCCCCCACTCACCCCACGCTCCTTCCGCGTTGAACAGCTTTGGCAGTATGATTCCGAGGGGCGACACGATCACTAAGATACCGACAGTGATCCACAATTTTTTCAAGTTAGACATAGTTCATCGCGTTGTTGCTCGGTGTAATTTCCGCCTGTATTATTAAACGCCAAGCATGGACGGATCGCTCTTCTGAAAATATTTTACCACGAGCGCTGTCACCAGGGCTTCGGCAAAACCGAAAACCATCAGATGTTCTATTACCATCGCCGGCACCGCAACACTCAGCGGAAAGGGTGAATAGAGGGGCTGTCCGGCAGGGGTCTTTTCAAGCAGGGGCTGAATCCCGAACTCTATACCGGCAAAAAGGGCGGAAAGGTTCAAACTGATATACGCAGCAATCGCGGCTGCAACCCAACGCCTCGCGCTTTTAATATCCGAGCCAGCCGCTATGAGCCGGTACATGCCGTATCCCGCCAGACAGCCGATGACTCCCATGTTAAAGCAGTTTGCACCAAGTGCGGTGATGCCCCCATCACCGAACAGCAGGGCCTGAATAATCAGTGCGACCGACACGGCAATCATCGCGGCCCAAGGTCCCAGCAGTATGGCGATCAATGTAGCTCCCGTTGCATGGCCCGTCGTTCCTCCCACGATGGGAACGTTAAACATCATGATGACGAAGCTAAATGACGCGCCGAGGGCAAGATAAGGTACTTGCCTCGTCTTGAGCGTTTTGTTCAGTTTCCGTGCTGCAATTGCCCAGAACGGGATAGTAACGGCATACATTGTGCCGTACGTGGTGGGGCCCAGATACCCGTCTGGAATATGCAACATTTTCTCCTTTGCAAACTCGTTTTTTCCCTGGTTCTGGAAGGCTGAAACTGACCGTTTTTTTGTACACTCTCGGACCACGACATCCGCTGATAAGAACCATGCATATCATCAGCGAGGTTTTTAGTGTTACGAATAATAATTAAGTAGTTAGAAGTGTTACGTTTTTTATTTTTGTAACACAACAGAAGGCAACTGTCAAGCGGATTTTAATCACCGCGGGCTAGGCTGTCTATAGAACGACCAGCGGATTATTAAGAGAAACAGGAAGGTCAACGTCCGGCCCTTCCCGAGCCAGACAGTCTGCAGGCACTGGTTAAAACCTCAACGCCGCACCGGCAAGCGTCGTATAATCAGTGATATCGTCGAGCCCTACCCGGACAGCAAGATCAACATACCAGGATTTTGAGATATCGTATTTAAAACCGGCCATGTACGTGAAAGGGCGCATCTCGTGATCGACATCCCTCCCTCTCCGGTCCTCACCATTCAGTTCAGTCAGTAGGTGGAAGGTCTCCGTAAGTTTATGTTCTAGAGCAAAGCCGAACTGGATCATGAAATCCTCGTCGAAATGACGTTCCTTCAAATCTCCGGCAAAGGATTCATAGCCCAGGCTCACATGATAAATAGTGTTGCAGCATCCCTGTTGATCTATTAACTTGAATCCGGTAACAAACTTATTCGTTCCAAGCCCCTGATCGCTCTTGCCCGTTGGCATGCGGGTATACAACTCGTATCCGAATGACTGGTTTACCTCGTTTTCATAGATCCGCTGCTTGAGATCGAATTGAATGTCACCGAGGCCATTGGCATTCCTGTCTGTGATTGGGCTCGGATTAAGGTAAAGATACGGCACATCGAGGGACAGGTCCAGGTTGTTGATCACACCCCCGTGCAGGATGGTGGAATATGCGAACTTTTCCAGACCGCTGTCTTTTGTGAAGTCACCGTTCATTTCGAGCAAAAAGTTGCCTGCGCCCTGTGTGTCAGTATCCTCCACATGGAAAGGATGGACAGCCCAGACAGTTACCGGGGCCAGAACGAACATCCCGACAATCCATCCCATGATCACGGTGCGCATATACGTTCTCCTGCCATTTATCTTCATAGAAGACAGCTTCCTTATCCTAATCCATTTTCAAACAAGTTCTTTTCCCGTCGTTGTTGTGGTGAGTTTGCCATGTTTGACTCCCCGGGTTCCGATCAGGCGGTCCGCAATTTTTCTGATCTCGCTGCTTTTCCCCTTCACAACGAGGACCTCGAGACAGTTATGCGCGTCAAGGTGAACATGAAGCGCCGAGATGATCTGGTGAAAGGATTTGTGCTGCATATCCGTAAGCGCATGGTCAAGCTCCCTCGTATGATGGTTATAGACGAGCGTGATCGTACCCACCGTTTCCCGTTCCTCGTTCTCCCATTCCTGTTCGACTAGGCTGTCGCGGATCATGTCACGAATTGCTTCAGAGCGGGTAGTATACCCTTTCCTCGCAATGAGCGCATCAAATTTCATGATCAATTGGCTATCAATCGAAACGCCAAAACGTGTTATTTCTGACATAAAGCCTCCGTGCTACAATTCGAAAATAAGTAGCACACTTACGCAGCTCCTGTCAAGGTAATTTCTCGGGAATCCATATTAAACTTGACAAACCCGTGCTCCTTTGATACGTTTTTAAAAACTGATGAAGCATCATCACTTATTCGCGAACCATTTCGTTCGAGGAGATTGCCAATGAAGAGAGAGTACCATTATGCTGCATACTTGCTGGTTCTTTCAATGCTCGTGATCCCCTATAAAGCTTTTGCATTTATCGGTGTTGAAGCGAGTGTAGGAGGCTGGAGGCAGTCTCCTACAGGTACGTTGGAGTACCAGGGTGACTCTCTCGATCTCAAAAATGATCTGAATCTCAGCAACAAAAACCAGGTTTTCGCACGCTTGAAGGTAGAGCTTCCGCTGATCCTGCCGAACATCTACTTGATGGCAACACCGATGTCATTTGACGGCACCAAGCAGTTATCAAGACAAATAACTTTTGGAAACACGACATTTGATACCACTGCCCCGATCCAATCAAAACTCCAAATGGATCAATACGATTTGGCGTTATACTATCCGATTCCCTTTTTGAAAACAGCGACGCTTGGAAAACTCAATGTCGACCTCGGCCTGAACGCCCGGCAAATCAGGTTTGATGGTTCTATAACCGAAACGGTTCCAGATCTGATGACAGCAACTGCCTCCAAGAGTGTCACCTTTTATGTACCAATGATCTATGCCGGTGTCCAGGTGAAACCCCTTTCAGAGTTCAGTATCGAAGCTGAAGTCAGAGGAATAACCTACGGATCAAACCATTGCTACGATTATATAGGCAGGCTCAAATTAATGCCGATCGGGCCGCTCTTTATCAGCGGAGGTTACCGGTACGAGGTTGTAAAAATCGATCAGAGCGACATTAGGGCCGACGCCACTGTCAGCGGTCCCTTTATTGAAGCAGGCGTAAATTTCTAATCTTTTCACGTAATATAAGACCCTTCACAAACCCACAACCGTAAACCGCTGGTTTTTTGTTTCCTTGCTTCTTCCTCTTGCTACTTGACTCTCTGTCCTTCAGAGTTTGGCCTTGTTGCTTGCTCTTCTCTTTTTTCCACCTCACCATGCTACTTATCCGTTGCCCCATCTCCCGGCTTTATGTTATATTCCCTTCGTGGAAACGAAGAGAGACACGCCGGTGATCAAAGTAACCGGCAATGCAGTTGAAGGAGTCATTGACGAAGTTGCGTCGGAGCTCCCAATCAGGCTCGTCCTGAATGGTGAACCACTCGTGACACTTTTGTGCACACCTTCAGAACTTGAGGAACTAGCCATCGGATTTCTCCTTTCCGAAGGACTGCTCCGCAGTCGATCGGCAATAACAAAACTAGATGTCGATGAACGGGAAACTACGGTGCGCATCAAACTTACCGGTCTTCCCCCTGACTTTTCCAGACTCTTCGAGAAGCGTACCATTTCGTCCGGCTGCGGAAAGGGCGTGACCTTTACCCAGTATCGGATGGAAACGGACGGCAGAATTCAAGTCAAGGAACCGCTCATGACACTCGACGATGTCAGGCGGTTGCTCAAAAACTTCAGGGACATCTCAGCTCTCTACCTGGAGACCGGTGGGGTTCACAGTGCCGCTCTTTCAGATGGCAAGGAAATCCTTTTCTTTTCCGAAGACATCGGCAGACATAACGCCGTGGACAAGCTTATTGGCAAGGCATTCCTGAAATCTGTCTCCGTAGAAAATAAAATCTTGCTTACCAGCGGCAGAGTTACTTCTGAAATCATGACCAAAGCGGGCAGAAACCGTTTCCCTATCCTCGTCAGCCGCGCCGCACCGTCTTGCATGGCTATTAGCTACGCCGAGGACATGGGAATTACGCTGATTGGATTTGCCCGGGGGGACCGCATGAACATCTATACATGGCCAAAAAGAATCAAGCTCGTCTGAACCGTTTTTTAATCGCGCCAACCCCGCCCTTAGGAATCACAAGTTAAGGCATCGCATCCATTATCCCACTTGTGCAGAAAGCTGGCGTTGTAGGGAACAAGCCCGGTTTGCAAGTCGAAAACGGAATCCTAGTTTATATCTCGTCCGCGTATGTCGTGATCTACCTGGCTAAATCCGCTTGAGTCTGGAGAGTTCGCCTGCACGCTTTACTCCTATTGAAATATCGACCGGATTCTGTTATCTTTGTTGCTCAAGTTCCTCTGGTTGGAAAGTCCGCTTTTAATTTTGTTTGAAGGAGGCATATGAGCAATCTGCACGACTTTACTGATGAACCCCTGATCGCTTATTTTTCCATGGAGATCGGCGTTAAGAATGACATCCCCACCTACAGCGGCGGCCTCGGCATTCTGGCCGGCGACACGATCAAATCAGCCGCCGACTTGGACCTTCCCCTCGTTGCAGTCACTCTTATCAGCCACAAAGGATATTTTTCCCAGCAAATCGACACCAGCGGATGGCAAAAGGAGATACCGGTCGCTTGGGACCCCGCTGCCTATATGAAGCTCCTGCCGGAGAAAGTCGTCGTTTCCATCGAGGGGAGGGATGTTTACGTTCAGGCCTGGCTCTATATCGTAGAGAGTCCCACAGGCGGCAAAGTGCCCATTCTCTTCCTTGATACCGATCTTCCCGAGAATTCGCCGGAAGATCGGGTAATTACTGATTCTTTATACGGGGGCGACAGCACATATCGCATCAAGCAGGAAATCGTGCTGGGTATGGGCGGAGTACGCATGCTTCAAACGCTCGAATTCCATATTAAAAAATTCCATATGAATGAAGGGCATGCAAGTTTCCTCGCCCTTGAGCTGCTCCTCCGGTTCAGGCGAGATATCGAAAGCGTCTGGGATGAGCGGTCGGTCTGGGACGTTGCCCGCGTCCGCGATCTCTGCGTATTTACGACACATACCCCGGTCGAAGCAGGCCATGATAAATTCCCCTATCCCCTCGTAAAACAGGTGCTCGGCGATATATTTCCCCTAGACGTGCTCAAAGACCTCGCTGGCAAAGAAAACCTGAACATGACGCTGCTTGCACTCAGCCTGAGCAAGTACGTCAACGGAGTTGCGAAAAAACACGGTGAGGTTTCCCAACATATGTTTCCCGGCTATCACATCCACGCCATCACAAACGGCGTTCACACCTTTACCTGGACCTGTCATGACATGGCAAAACTCTTCAACAAGTACATACCGGGGTGGGCGAACGAGCCGGAGCTTTTCGTGCGTTCCGGCAGTATTCCTGAACTGGAGCTGTGGGAAGCCCATCGCGAGGCAAAAAGAAAACTGCTGACTTATGTCGGGGAAACAACGGGCATTGTCATGGATACGAATGTCCTTACACTTGGTTTTGCACGCCGCGCGACAGCATACAAACGACCACATCTGCTCTTTCACGATATAGACCGTCTGCTCGAAGTCAACGCGAAGGGGAGGCTCCAAATCATTTACGCGGGTAAATCGCATCCCCATGATGATAATGGAAAACGGCTGATCCAAGGGATCTACGGCTATCGCGACAAACTCAAGGGGAAAATATCCATCGCGTTCCTGTCCGGTTACGATATGGACATCGCGCTCAAACTAGTGTCAGGCGTCGATGTGTGGCTCAACACTCCGCTCAGGCCTCTTGAGGCTTCAGGCACCAGCGGCATGAAAGCCGCCCATAACGGCGTGGTTAACTTCAGTGTTCTTGATGGCTGGTGGATTGAAGGGCATATCGAGGGGTTCACCGGATGGTCCATCGGAGGACTAGCATCGGAGACGACCCTGCCGGGCATGTCAGATGTAGAGGATGCGGCGGACCTTTACATGAAGCTCGAGCAGCACATCATCCCTCGCTACTATGATCCGAACAAGAGCCACTGGAGCCGCATGATGAAGAACGCCATCAGTAAGAATGCCTACTACTTCAACAGTCACCGTATGATGAGAAGATATGTGACGGAAGCGTATATAAGATAGTTTTTTGAGCGCGTTGGGTCAGGAGTCGTGTGAGTGAAATATTGGTTCTTATCGAATGCTTCGAGGATATTCCTGTCTGGCAGAATGCGAGGGAATTTACGTGATCAACCTATCATGAAACAGACAGTGGCGCTTTTGCAAAAGTTTATTCCCTTCGAGATCCCTTGCGGCGTCCGGCAGTGTTAATCATTCTGAATATCACCTAGGGATTCGGTAAAAAACCGATAAGTAAATGAACAAACATACATCAAGCTGCATGGAAATTGCGAGTTAAAAGTATCTTGCAAGTGAGCATATGCGTACTTATAACTTATGTTTAGTTGAAGAATATTTCCATTATAATTTCTCACAAAGAAAACCAGCACAAAAACGAAAAGACCTGCCCGCTTGCCACCCCTCACGCTTTATGCCTCGTAGAGGAACGCGGACAGATGTTCAACAGATCAGCCATGGCCATTACAAGCGTCGATTTGTCCCTATTCAGAGAATTGCCGATATACGTTTTGTCGTGTCTCCTTAAGTGAGTCTCACACTCTCCGCATCGACGAGCTGATTGACAATATCAATAAAGGGAATAGGAAACTGCCGGCGGAGAAAGATCGCGATGGTATACCCGCTGATGAATCTGAGATGGCCAAGAATTTCTCCTGCCTTGGCACCTCCCTTTTTTCTCGTCAAGGACGCGTTTGAGTTGGCTCTCCTTGATCATACTGCCGGCAACGAGCATTTCTCCGACCATCTTTCTCTTTCATAAGGAACAATCATAGTCCTCTTCCCGTAATGCCCCCATCCCCTTGAATATTAAGCAGATGGCGGTTGTATCAGATTGTATGATAATACTGAAATTGAGTCACGAAAATAGTGTCGATGCATTTTCATATTAATAGAGAAAAGTATGCTTTTTTTACTCAGGAAATTAAAGATAATTCGTTGCCATCCCGATAAGATAAATGCTTCGCGTCCATAGGCAAGCTTGAACAGCGGCCTTGTGTAGGATTCATCTTTTACTTTTACTTTTAATCTCAATAGGTTATATTGTGCCAAGTCGATATAATTCACGCAAACCCTGACAAAATAGCGCAAAAATTTATGAACTTAGATCATTTGACAAGTGAGCATTGGCTGCGGGCTATCATTGGAACGGCTCCGGAATGCCTTATGATCCTTGCCGCCAACGGATCAATTCAGGAAATGAATCCAGCCGGTCTCGCGTTGCTGGGAGCAAATTCCCCCGGCCAGGCCGTTGGTATTTCACTGTACGACTTCGTTGCTCCGGATTATCATGCGGCCGTTCATTTGCATCTGGATGAAATTCTTGGAGGCTGTACCGATATTCTCGAATACGAACTTATCGGCTTCAAGAAAAATCGCCTGTGGGTTGAAATGCATTCCGCGCTGCTTAAAGAAGGGCGCACTGCGCATCCAGCAATCCTGAGCATCTGCCGTAACATAACAAAGCACAAAAAAATGGAGGCGCAACTCCGTCATGCCCAGAAGATGGAGGCCATCGGTACGCTGTCAGGCGGTATCGCCCACGATTTCAACAATATTCTCACGGCGATCATCGGATACAGCAATATCCTCAAGCTGAAACTCAAGCCGGATGACCCGGTACGAAGTTTTGTCGATCAAATCCTGGCCTCATCGGAGCGGGCTACGGGGCTCACGCAGAGCCTCCTAACCTTTAGCCGGAAAACGGCCACATCGATGCGATCTACGATGTTAAATGAGACGGTAGCGAGAGCTGAAAAGCTCATCCGCCAGTTCATAGGAGATATCATAGAGTTGAAGATTGAACTGGTCAAGGCCGATACGACGGTGGTAGCGGACTCGGGCCAGATCGGTCAACTTCTGGCAAATCTGGCGACGAACGCGCGGGATGCCATGCCGAACGGCGGGTTGTTCTCGCTTTCTACGGAAATCAAAGAGATAAATAATGAATTCATTCGCAATTACGGATATGGGAAGCTGGGATTCTATGTGGTCATGAATGTCACCGATACGGGAACGGGCATGGACGAGAAAACACGGGATAGGATTTTTGAACCGTTCTTCACGACAAAAGAAATCGGGAAAGGAACAGGGCTGGGCTGTTCAATCGTTTACGGAATAGTCAAACAACACCATGGGTTCATCAGCTGCAGCAGTGAACCAGGTCAGGGAACGGCATTCAGCATCTACCTTCCGCTCGTGAATCCCTCAGCCCTCGAACCGGAATCGAAAACCTCAGTTATTCCCCGGGGCGGCACGGAAACAATTCTGATTGCCGAGGACGATCAAGAAGTCAGAAAACTCGCCGTAACATTTTTGCATGATTTTGGGTATACCATAGTCGAGTCTGAAAACGGAGAAGAAGCCGTCCAGCAGTTTCTGCAATATAAGAATAAGATCTGTTTGCTCTTATTCGATGTCGTCATGCCGAAAATAAATGGGAAAGAAGCCTATGAAGAAATCAGGCGCCTGTCACCGGGGATTAAAATCCTTTTCATGAGCGGGTACAGCACCAGTACAATGATCAATAAAAGCATCATAGGAGAAGGGCTTGATTTTGTTTTAAAACCCACATCACCCGAAACTCTCCTGAAAAAAGTTAGGGAGGTCCTTGATAAATGATTAATAAGGATAAAAGTACCCTCCTGATCGTTGATGACGATCCCTACGTTCTTGAATCCATTTCGACATTACTGAGAGAATATGGGTATAACGTCTTCGCCTGCCAGAACGCAAACGACGCATTCAGAATGGTAGAAAAAGTTCATTTTGACGTCGTCCTCACCGACATCAAAATGCCTCAGGTGACGGGAATCGAACTCCTTCAAAACATCCACTCTTACAACCAGCAGATCCCCGTTATTTTGATGACTGCTTTCGCCGAGTTGGATGTAGCCGTTGATGCCATCAAACGCGGAGCATTTGATTTTATCACGAAACCCTACAACCCCGACTACCTAATGCACTCCGTGGAAAAAGCCGTTAAATATACACGTTTCGTCCAGATGGAAAAAAACTACAAATCCATGCTCGAAGACACGGTTAGGCTCAGGACACAGGAACTGGCCGATGCACTCATGATGGTCAAGAACATGAGCGCTGAAATCATTCAACGGCTGACGGCCGTTGCGGAATACCGCGATACGGACACCGGTGCTCACATTGCTAGGATCGGCCTCTATTCAGGCAGGATCGCAGAAAGTATGGGCATGCCCATTGATTTTATTGAGATGCTTATCTTTGCGAGTCCCATGCATGACCTTGGCAAAATCGGCATCCCCGACAGCATCCTGCTCAAACCGGGGGCTCTCAGCAGAGAGGAGTTTGAAGTCATGAAAACCCATACAACGATCGGTGAGAAAATGCTCACGGGCTCTTCCTACCCAGGCATTAAAGTGGCGGCGGCGGTTGCGTTAAGCCACCATGAACGATGGGACGGCAATGGATATCCGCGCGGGCTAAAAGGTGAAGAGATCCCCATTGAAGGCAGGATCGTCATGATTGTGGACCAGTACGACGCGTTGAGGAGCACGAGACCGTACAAGCCCGCATTTGACCACGACAAAACAGTGAAAATTATCACTGAAGGTGACGGGCGCACGATGCCTGAGCATTTCGATCCCACCGTTTTAAAGGCTTTCAAAGAAATAGCTCCTCTTTTTGACGAGATTTACGAGTCTCATCAAGATTAGAAAAGATACAGGCCCGTATGGAACTTTTCTTTACTCGTAGGTCTAAGCCAAGTGCCTGCCGCGTCCTTCCTGAAAAAGCATTTAACCAGGGATGAACGGAGCGCGACTTGATATCCGAATCATGAATCGTCGGCCGGGCAAAGTACGATCATGGTGCAGTCTCTCGCGCTGTCGTTTTTACGCCGTTTTTGTTAGTGGTCCCATAAGTTGTTTTCTGTTTCAACGATTCATCTTGACTTGATTTCCCGAGCTATTTGCATTATAGTTCCATATGCAGAACAAAATAAAAACTCCGGAAGAGCTCCGTCCTCTCCTCGCTGTCTTACATGCCATCGGGAAAAAGATCGTTTTCACGAACGGTTGTTTCGACATCCTCCATACGGGCCACACACGCTATCTCATGAAAGCCAAGTCGCTCGGCCAAGTGCTGGTCGTTGCTGTCAATAGTGATTCCTCGGTGCGTATGATCAAAGGGGAGAAGAGACCAATCAATTCAGAAACGGAACGAATGGAAACCCTTGCCGCCCTGGAATCGGTTGATTTCGTTACCCTTTTTGACGAGCCCGATCCCTACAATATCATATCGATTCTCAATCCCGATGTCCTGGCCAAGGGGGGAGATTGGCCTGTGGAAAAAATTATCGGCGGCGACTTTGTTACGTCGCATGGGGGGCAAGTCATGAATGTGCCCTACCTCGAAGGAGCTTCCACGACGGGGATTATTGAAAAAATATTGAAAAAATACAAATAAGGGACCTTCTCATTTGCCTCCTGTCCTCATTCCTCCTTTCGTTCTTTTTTCCCTTCCTTCTTGCTCTTCTCCCTCTCAATTGAATACAAGGTTGCATCATCAAACCCGAAATAATGTCCAATTTCATGAATCACCGTATCCATGATCAGCCTTTCAATATTCCCGGACGCTTCGGCAGCACTTTCGATGGGATGCTGGTAAATGACGATCCGGTCAGGGAGTACATTCCCGTAATTCCACCCTCGTGATGTCAACGGTACACCTTGGTAGAGGCCGAAAAGCGTGCCTGACTTTATACCCAGATTATTAAGGATTTCCTGAGAAGGACGGTCATCAACCTCAATAATGATATTGCGTAGTTTGCTTTTAAATTTTTTAGGAAGTTTTTCGAGTGATTTTTCAACAAGGAGTTCAAAGGCTAGGCGGTCCATGGCATAAAGCAGATTACAGTCAATCAGAGTACAGACTTAACCTCGCTCATGTCTGTCTTCTGTCAGCTGTCAACTGTCCTCTATCATCTACGTCCTGATGCTGTAAAATACTTCGCGACCGCGGTAAATAGCTGCATCACCCAGCTCTTCCTCGATTCGGATAAGCTGGTTATACTTGGCAATGCGATCTGTCCGCGAAAGAGATCCTGTTTTGATCTGTCCTGCATTCGTAGCCACTGCGAGATCCGCAATCGTGGCGTCCTCGCTCTCGCCTGAACGATGAGAAACCACGGCGGTATACTGAGCCCGCTTTGCCATTTCAATGGCATCCAGCGTCTCGGTGAGGGTCCCGATCTGATTCAGTTTGATAAGAATAGAGTTCCCGATGCCTTCACTGATGCCTTTCTTAAAAATTGCAGTGTTAGTCACAAAAATATCGTCACCCACTAGCTGGACTTTCCTGCCAAGACGGTCGGTAAGTAACTTCCATCCCTTCCAGTCTTTTTCCGACATGCCATCCTCAATCGTGATAATAGGATAACGCTTGATCCAATCCTCGTAGAAAAAGACCATTTCCTCAGAGGACTTTTTCTTTCCCTCTCCCTTGAGATCGTAGATCCCGTTCTCATAGAATTCGCTGGCTGCGGCGTCTAGGCCAAGGAATACTTCTTGTCCAGGATTGTATCCCGCCTTTTCAATTGCCTCGAGAATCACCTGGATCGCTTCTTCATTCGATTTCAGGTTCGGCGCAAAACCGCCTTCATCGCCAACGGCTGTATTGTATCCCTTTTTTTTGAGTACAGACTTAAGATTGTGGAACACTTCTGCCCCGATGCGTATGGCTTCGGAACAGGAAGATGCTCCGGCGGGTATGATCATGAATTCTTGAATGTCCACATTATTGTCGGCATGCGCGCCGCCGTTCAATACATTCATCATGGGCACGGGGAGTTCCCTTGCATTCGGGCCGCCCAGGTAATGATACAGTGGCAAGTCTGCCTCTTCCGCCGCCGCCTTGGCAACGGCAAGAGACACCGCGAGCATTGCGTTTGCCCCAAGCTTCCCCTTGTTCTCGGTGCCATCCACCTCAATCATCGTACGATCGATCACGGCCTGTTCGGCTGCGTCCATGCCCGTAATAGCAGGACCTATAATCTCAATGACATTCCTGACAGCTTTTTGCACTCCCTTTCCCAAGTAACGAGAACCGCCATCTCTGAGTTCGAGTGCTTCGCGCTCGCCTGTTGATGCTCCGCTTGGAACAATGGCCCGCCCAAGGACACCGCTTTCGAGAATAACGTCAGCCTCCACTGTGGGATTCCCCCGAGAATCGAGCACTTCGCGCGCATAAACATCGATAATCTCGCTCATAAGTACCACCCCATGTTTGAGTCTGTTGAGTTTATTGACTTTTTAGAGCTGACAAGATCATGAAAATGTGCGCTACGCATGTATGACTCCCCTTTTTATACGCCCAGGATGAACCGTTTGCCGGCGTCTATAAGATTTTTCATTTTCTCCTCGGAGGAGGACTCCGCGTACACCCTCACCACCGGCTCCGTACCGGAGGCGCGCATCAGGACCCAGCTGTCGTCTTCGAGCATGTATTTCGTGCCATCGGCCGTGGTTTTTTTCCCTTTTACCCGCAGCCCTCCGAGTTCGTTCAGGGGCTGGCTGAGGCGATCGCCGACCGTTTTTCTGTTCTGCTCAGTCAAATGAATGTCGATTCGTTCGTTGAGGATGGTTCCTGTCTCCTTGTACAGCCGCTTAAGCAGTTCCTTGATTGTTTTCTTTTCCAGCGCGATGATTTCTGTTACCAGCAGGCAGGCAAGAATCCCGTCCTTCTCGGGGACATGATCCTTGATCGTCATGCCCGCGCTCTCTTCCCCGCCGAAGATAATCTTGCCCTGGACCAGAAGATCTCCGATGAACTTGAATCCCACACCGGTCTCATATACGTCAATGCCATGTTTCTTCGCAACTGCATCGATCAAATGTGACGTTGCAATGGAACGAGCAGCACCGCCCTTCCAGCCGCGAGTGCGACAGAGAAAGTCTAGAACGAGTGCAAGCACCTGATTGGGGTTGATATACGTCCCATCCACATCCAATATTCCGAAGCGGTCGGCGTCGCCGTCTACTGACAGACCGATATCGAACTTCCCTTTCTTCATCATTGCCGAAAGCTCGGCAAGATTTCCTTCCGACGGTTCGGGAGAATGACCGCCGAACATTGTGTCGCGATTACCGTGAATGGCCGTGACCGTACACCCCGCATCCCGGAGCGCTGTATCGAGATAATCACGGCCTGTACCATATAGGAGATCTACGGCAACTTTCAGTTTCGCTTTCCTGATCGATTCAACATCGATTTTTTTCCTGAGGTCGTCCAGATAGTTCTTGCGAAGATCCACTTCCTCCGCCAACCCTTTATTCAATGCTTCCGGAAGAGACAAAGGTGTTATACAGTTCTTTTCCAGAAGCGCATTAGCTCTTAGTTCAATGTCTTTTGTCGTTTCGGGAAGAGCAGGTCCTCCCCAGGCTGGAGAAAATTTCAGGCCGTTGTACTGAGGGGGGTTGTGGCTTGCCGTAAAGTTGATACCTCCGGCAGCCTTTCTACGGATTATCTCGAAGGAAATTGCCGGGGTGGGCGCATCGCGATTCGAAAGATAGGCGTGGATGCCATTTGCACAGACCACCTTGACGGCTTCTTCCGCAAAGTGCTCGGACATAAAGCGTGTATCATATCCGACAATAACGCCTCTTTCCTTCAGCCCCTGGGAAATAATATGGTCGGCGATGGATTGCGTGACGATACGGACCCTTGCGACCGTAAAATCATCGGCAATGACACCGCGCCATCCCGATGTTCCGAATTTTATTTTATCGATAACCATGCTAATTAAAAATTTATCATAAACAGGAAACCTTTGCAACTTAAAACCAGGAAGCGATTCGCTGACGCTTGGTGATGAAACAATCAACGAGAATGGCGAAGCCTAAACAACTTCTATCCTGATGATTTCTGCCTTGAGCCCTTCTCCTACTTCAAGGAGAGCTACCGAATTATACGGCGCATAACGCTTATCCGTGGGGCTTCCCGGATTCAGATAGTAGACGCCGTTTACTTTGCCCCAGAACGGCGTATGAGAATGCCCGTACACGATCAGAATCCACGTCTCCGAACTCTTTCCTGATCATCTCTTGCTGCACATCGATTTTAAATTTCCCATGAATGATGCCGGCTTTATACCTCCCGAGGGTGATGACTTTTTTATAGGGGAGCTTTCCTTGGGCTTCCGAGTCATCCATATTTCCGGCAACTGCCTCCACTGGCGCGATTGCGCCCAGTTCTTCGAGGACAGACATCTCCACAATATCGCCCGCATGAAGAATAAGATCTACATCCCTAAAAATATCGAAGATAATGGGGGGGAGGGCCTTCATGATGGTCGGCACATGGGTATCGGAGAGAACTCCTACTTTCATGATGACTCCGGTAGAAAAAGATTGGGACAGCATCCTTCCGGGATAAGGAACCGCATCATACCGCGGCCCCTTTCGTTCCTCTGAACAGGATTTATCAGATTCCTTTAAATTTTGATTTTAATTCTTCAACAACATTGGACAGGGAAACAGAGATCTGCTCTTTGGTCTGCATATTACGGAGAACAGCATGCTGCGACTGTATTTCCTGAGCGCCGACGATCAGAGTATGGAGTGCCCCGATTTTATCCGCTTTTTTCATCTGGCTTTTAAGACTGCCCCCGGCATAATCAGTGTCAACGCGGATACCTGAGGATTTAAGGGCATGCAAGAGCGGAAGCGTGAATGCCACAGCATCGGGACCCAGCGCAGCAATGAACAGTGCCGGCCGCGTGGTCTGAAAGTTGCTGCTGTCCATGAGCGACACGGCCCGCTCGACACCGAGCGCAAAACCGATGCCTGGTGTTGCCGGCCCACCGATTTCCTGGACAAGTCCGTCGTACCTGCCGCCCGCGGCCACGGTGTTCTGAGCGCCGAGATGCCCCATCACAAGCTCAAAGGTGGTCCGGGTATAGTAATCGAGGCCCCTGACCAGTCGAGGATTTACCTCGAAGGGGATTTCGAGTCTCTTCAAGCCTCCTTCGACCGTCTCGAAATGTGTTTTACAGGGACCGCAAAGATAATCGAGCATGGCCGGCGAATCGCCAAACTTGTCCGCATCCACCTTGCAGTCCAGCACACGCAGTGGATTTGTCTCATAGCGTCTCTGGCAATCGCTACACAACGTCGGCAGCTTGGCTTCGAGATACTTTTTGAGTTTTTCACGGTAGACACTCCGGCATGCGTTGTCGCCCAGAGAGTTGATCTGCAGAGTGAGGCCGGTGATGCCGAGCTGTGAAAACAATGCATGGAGCATCGCCAGCATCTCTATATCGACATGCGGATGGTCGATTCCCAATGCTTCTGCACCAATCTGGTAAAACTGCCGATACCTTCCTTTCTGCGGACGCTCGTGTCTGAACATGGGCCCCTGGTAATACAGCTTAACGAGTTGACTGTCTGCATAGAGCTTATGCTCGACGAATGCCCGAACTACCCCGGCGGTGCCCTCTGGCCGAAGCGTAATTTTTTTGCCGTCCCGGTCCTCGAAGGTATACATCTCTTTCTCGACAATGTCCGTGGACGCCCCAATGCTCCGGGCAAACAGCTCGGTATATTCGAATATAGGGACGCGGATTTCAGAAAAACCAAAATCCTCGAACACTCCTCGCGCTGTTTTTTCGAGGAATTGCCAGGATGGGATGTCGACCGGCAATATATCTTTAACACCCTTGATTGCCTGAATTGCCATTCAAGCTCCTTTATCCCTGCGGCCAATGATTTCAGCCGCAAAGCATTATGTTTTTTCGAGCCATTTCCATAGATGGCTCTTGACATCATCCGTTGATTCTTGCAAATTCTGGGTCGTTTGTTTAAATATTATCGAGGGTTTCGTCGATTTTCTTTTTTATTATCGCGACTAGAAGCTAAAAATATCACATTAAGATGATAATGGTCAATCACAAAGTGATAATACAGAAGACACATTACAGAGTAAACAGTATACTGAGTATTGGAAACATGCTGTATGGCATTTTTTCTTGCTTCTTCCATTGGCCGTCTACTATTTGCCGTCTGCTATCCTTAATCGTCTGATTCTCTCTGGAACAGGAGGGTGCGAGTAGTAGAATTTTGCATAGAATGGATGAGGGTGGAGATTGGAAAGGTTCTCGCTCGAAAGTTTAATCAACGCGGACGCCAAGGCTTCGGGTTGGCCGGTCAAATCGGACGCGAACCTGTCTGCCTCGTTTTCATTCCTGCGTGATATGAAACTGAACAGTGGCGTAAGCGGAAACATAACCAGGGAACCGATAAAACCGGTAACAACAACCCGCGCATAGAATGATGCTGCGGATAAATGAACCAGTTGCGGCAACCCATTCCAGGAAACGAGATGAAAGCCCAGAAAGAGACCGCAAAATGCCAGGGCTTCAGTCAAGACGATGCTCTTCAGCACATGTCTTTTTTTCCAGTGACCAACCTCATGAGCGAGTACCGCAAGGATTTCGTCTTGCGACATCTGTTCAATAAGCGTATCAAAAAGGACGATGCGTTTTACTTTACCGATGCCGGTAAAGTAAGCATTTGAATGACGGCTCCTGCGTGAGGCATCAACCTGAAAAACGCTACTGACCTTGAGACCTGCCCGTTCCATGAGCTTGCGAACTTTTTCCTCCAGACCTTCGGCTTTAACCGGCCCAAATTTGAAAAAAAGCGGCTCGATCACATAAGGAGCGAGGTACATAATGAAAATACCGAAGACAAGGAAAAATGCCCAGACCCAGAGCCACCACCAATGAGGGCTGGCACTCACGATTGCCAATGCGACACCGACAACAATGCATCCTAAAACCGAGGAAAGCAGAATCGTTTTAATGAAATCGGTGAGCCACAAACGGAAGGTCATGGTATTGAAACCGTATTTGTTTTCAATTTTGAAGTTTTTGTAGAGGCTGAAGGGTATATCTAGAAACGTCTCAGCATAGAGCAAGAATAAAAAGAAAAAAAGACCTTCTATGATCAAAGAACCAGAAAGGGATGATATCCAGCGGTCATAAATTCCGAGGAAACCCCCAAAAAGAAAAAAGAACATTATGACGTTCCCGAATAGAGACTCTACAATACCTGCCCTGCTGTTTTCCACAGTATAAGTCGTTATTTTCCGCAAGCGCTCGGGGTCAATAACGTCCGAAAATTCGGGCGGTATGGACTGACCATGTGCTTTCAGATAGGCAAGATTTAATGAAAGAAGCCAGTAGCGAAATGCGAGAATGACGACATAAAAAATAATAAGGGCAAGCATGGGCTCATCATACCGGTAAACGATTACGGGGTCAAGAAGTACTGTGTTTATTTCGGATGGTGAACGGTGAGCTTATAAAAGGGGTAATAGTGAAAAAGGCGTCTCGAATATCGTGGACAAATTTTTGTCTCGTAGCTGTATCGAGACGCCTTTATGACTGTACTGTCAGTTCTTTGGTGTTTATCCTGATGTTCGTACGAACGCCAACCATCGATTATCTCGTGCTGTTGATCTGTGACTGCGGCTAAATCAACGCTGGGGGGGAAGAAGTTGCCGCAGCAGTCTTGTTCCTGAATTCGATGGTATGTAACCAACAGTACAGTCTTATTTAAGCTTAGCAGTTAATAGCAACCCGTCAATACGACAAAAGTTGCATTTTATGGAGTCGCATACGCCTAGGAATGCGACAGCAGGGCGATGGCTTTTGTCCTACTTTTAACATTCAGCTTCCTGTAAACACGGTACAGATGAGTCTTGACCGTTCTCTCACTGATAGCGTTGCTGTTCGCGATTTCCCTATTAGAAGCTCCCTGCAATACCATGGTCAGCACTTCCATTTCCCTGTTTGTAAGCGGGGTCAGGCCTGGAATCTGGGCTTGGACCGTTTCCGGAAGAAGCATGGGTTTGGATATGGCTTTTTCCAGAATTCTTCGCTCCGCCCAGATCTCACCGCTCTGAACTGCATGGAGAGCCTTGATCATGGTCACCGGAGTATCTGTCGTTTTGATGTACCCTCGTATCCCGCCCTTTATATCCGTAATGAGGTGCTCATCTGAAGTTGTTTTGCTGAGAAGATACATTACGCGCGTTTGAGGGGATTTTGTTTGTATTGACCGGATAAATCGCGACAGCGTATGCCCTTTCAGAATGTCTGGGTCTAAAATCAATAAATCAGGCGTCATAGAAAGTTGTTTAATCGCCGATTCCCGCGAGGAAACTGTTGAAACTACTTCAATATCCGTTTCTTTATTAAACGCTGACAAAACAGCCTGCATTTCGGCCTGGTCATTTTCTGCTATCATAATACGAATAGGCAACACAGTAAGTACCTCCCTATCCTAAGATTGCCTTCTGCAAACTTTCTCTAATACTATTTTAAGAGCTGCCACAAGAGATGTCAAGGCGGGAGCGAAATAATTATTGTGGCATGATATGGCAGAAAAAGATATTTCAGCTTCTATATAATTGATTTATAAGAGTTTAATGCAGTATTTCCGTAACATCTCATCTAAAAGAGGGAGCGGAAGTCCGACAACGTTGTTATAGCATCCATCAATCCGGGCCACCAGAAGCGCTCCTTTTCCCTGGATGCCATAGGCACCTGCTTTATCCATCGGTTCTCCAGATAGAACATACTTTTGAACTTCATCCTCATCGAGATTTCGAAACCAGACCTTGGTTGTCGATGTTTTGCATGATACCATCCCGGTAGCCGCGTTCATGACCACTAACCCAGTAATAACTCTGTGCATCTTCCCCGAGAGCATCTTGAGCATGCGCTTGGCATCATGGGAGTCGGCAGGCTTCCCAAGAATAATATTCTTGAAAACTACGATGGTATCTGCTGCAATGACGATTCCCTCACCCGCTTTTTTTGCCGAGACCCTGGCTTTATCAAGAGATACCCTAATCGCATACGCTTCAGGCAATTCTCCAGACAAAATGCTTTCATCCACATCGGCGGGATCTACTGTAAAATCAATACCGATCTGGCGTAAAAGATCCCTGCGTCGCGGCGAACCGGAGGCAAGTATGATTGAAGACGTCTTTTTAGTCGTTGCCAGTATAATAGCGATTGCCCCCTGGGAGTCGGCACCTCGAATTTTTCGAAGCTGCTGCCGAAAAATACACGATATACCCCATATCAGCACGCAATGATAAGGATCTTGCTGCAGACCGAGGAAATCATTGCTTACTTATTTTTCTATAATTGCATTAATATCTTTGGTGCCTTAATGCTGGCGAGGGTTGTTCCATTGGCCTACGGTGATGTGTTTTGTAAAGCAGTCAATCTGGTTAGCCAAGGCACTTTTTTTATCAATACATATGAATTATCATCCCACTTGTATATGGATGCTGATTGCCATATGAATCTTCGACCCTTATCAACAACGCTTCGAATGCTGCCTTTCGTTTTAGCATCAACCTCAAAGCAGCGGCCCCAGATTAAAATGTCTGCCACACCGTCGTTATCTAGATTGGCGATTTCAGGAAGTGCTTTCGATCCCGTCATGAGGGCAACCTTCAGCGTTTTTCCGACTACTGCAAAAATGACGATATGATACACATTACTACCGTTCCAAACTGTTAGGAGGCGTCCGCCTGGTTCTTCCATTGAATAAGATGATGAAAACCGATCCATCGTTTCATATTCGTATTTCGGAATTAATTTAGCTCCAGCCTCTTTGTAAAAACGAAGATGTCTGCTTGGCATCCAGTGGCCACTGAAAAATTTACGACCATCAGTAGTTATGCACAAAAGTTCCTCATCGTTCACGTCCCATCTGGTCATGCCAAGAATAGTTTCATTTTTCGAAATATCTGCAATAGTGGTTTCTATGGTATGCTGCACAGGCATAAATATGCCGAAATCTGCATCATCGTCATCTGCTGCAGCCGCACATGAGTTGGTTGTCCTGTAAAAGATGGTAGCACTGATCATACCCAGCAAACAAATAATAAAATAAAGCACCTTTCTATTCAGGAAGAACCCTAGCCTGCTTTCTGTTACAGAGTTCATCGGTTTTCCCCTTCTTGCGCTTTACTTCCAAATTGAAGTTTTAACGGCAACGATAGGATCATTTCCGCATTATCGCTGTCTTTGACAGATATTGATATGGTGTGCATTCCAGCGTCTTCCGATTGGAAATCCCACATTATCTCACCTGTTCTTTGATTTACCGTCATTCCCTTTGGTCCTTCTAAAAGCGTATACGTAAGTGGGTCTCCGTCCGGATCTGGGCTTGGATCTTACCGGAATAATGATTGCCGCTGATAGTTACATCAGCGAGTGTTGGGCTCACTACTGGTGGAGAGTTGCCGATTACCGTCATCTGGGTTAATGTCATTCCCTGAATCCCGTCAACCTCTGGGGTTATGGCTACGACGACTTTGTCGCTTTTCACGAAGGGCACTTTCAAGTTCGGTCCATTTTCCGCATATAAAATATTCCCATTCACGCTCCATTGGTATCGAAAAGTAACGGGGGAATCACTGTTCGTTTCGGCTACGACTTCTACATGGAGTTCGTCTCCTTTTCGTGGTAAGGCCGGCAATAATTTTAGGTTTACAATCCTTGGTGGTTTTACAGCCACCTTTGATTTACCCTCATCGTCCTGTAAGGATGACACCTGCGATGTAACTGGTTGTGGAGCCAACTTCATCCCGGCTTTGTCGGAATTTTCACAGGCGTGAAATAAAGCGACACAGACGAAAGCGATACCTAAAAAGATTGCTAACGGACGATAACCCATGCCTCAGCTCCTTGCGGCCATTTACATACGGTGATAAGACCGGCTGCATTCATATTGACAGCAAAGGTGTCAATATTGTTAGTGAGATATACCGTCCCCCCTACCAGTGACGAGTTACCATTGTCAGGCAAAGGGAACCCATTGGAATCTATTTCCACACATGGCCATGCGCCACCGCAGTTTGGTGGGACACCGTTCCCGCCGGGCTGTCCACCGTTGTTACCGAAAGCAGCACCTGATGTATTATTGTTCCAACATGCATTTTTCGTAACACTAACACCTGTAGCAGTTCCAAATATTACGGAATCAGGCAACACCATGGTGTTGCCGACCTGTGTAGCCTCGCCAGCATCCCTTACTCCATTGCCGTTCAAGTCTTCATATGTATATGTTTGGTATGAGTTGGCACTGTTGAAAACCACAAAGACGCTACTCCGTACCAGCACACCGTTAACCATATCACCCCCACCCGCGCGAATTGATGCATTCTGTGCTGTTTTGAGGTCCGCTTCCAGTTGTTTTGCCGCCTGCTGCACAATATTGCTCGACCGGAGTGTTTTGAACACAACCGGGAACGCGATAGCGGTTATGATACTTGCTATCCCGATAACGACAAGCAACTCGACCAATGTGAAACCTGCATAATCCGGGTTTCGTGCCATACTTACAATTTCCTCCACCAAAGTGTCTTCACCGGGTTTGTTGGTGTAATGTTTGATGTAAAGCTCGTGCTTGAGCTTGACCCGACTTGGATAACCTGCCCATTAAAAAGCTGGAGGGTTACGTGATTGTTTTCTACTGCAATATTGCCCAACACAGCACTGCTCAGACTAATGGGATTAATAGTAGCTCCTGAACTAGTCTTAGCCAATTGTCCAGTCGCCAAACTCAGGACCAAGAACCTTCCAGTACTGGTTGACACTACCGTGTTGGGGGCACCCACATCGGTAAATCCGCTGGCTGTGCCGACATAGACATAGCCGTTCGCGTCAATCACAGGAGTACTCCAAACCTTCTCTCCAGGATTCAGGGCAAAAGCAGGATTCCAGAGATCCGTGATATTGCCCAAGTTATCGATGCTGACAGCGAAGAGATGATATGTGTAGGTGCTTTCATCATACAGACTATCCCTGCCACCCGTACCGAACACGATGTCATGATCGTATATCGCCACCGGAACGCCGATTGGCTCATTCGCTCCAGCCCCCACGGTAAATGCTGGCCCTCCTCCAGACACCACGCTCTTACCGGTAAGCGCATTTAATATCCAGAGTCTTCCCTCCAAATCCCCAAAAATTACGTAATTATCCGTGCCGTTATTACCATAATCCATTAATGCTGGCAGCGGCGGGGTATCATTGACTCCTTCTGCATTACCGTCATACAATATTTTCGTTTCCCACTCCAGGTTGCCGTTGAAAAAGTTCAGAGCGAACACGCTCAATCCCCAGACCGGTTGCGGCGAGCTGGTTGTGCCGATGTTCACCTGGCGGATCCATTGTGATGTGAGAAACACATAGGTGTTAAGTGTGGTGCCGACCTGTACTTGCCCAATCGAAGTGCTCTGAGCGTTGCCCATGTTAGGATCAAATGTCTGCGTCGTATCAGTCGTTATATAGCTCGCGGGGAATCCCCCTGTTGGATAATAATTTAACAACGCCGTGTTTGTCGAAGCGCTGATGAGGTTTTGATAGCTCCTCTCCCACAAAACCTGCGGATTATACGGATTGGACACATCAAGAGCGAAAACAATGCCCTGGTCCACAACTTGGCTAGTGCTGCCCGGTACCATGATTTTGGCTGTTCCCGTGACAATTGTTCTCCACTGCTTTGGGGTAGTCGGGTTCCCGTCTGGTGAAACGAAGAAATCACCTAGTGCCGGGGAACCGTCAACGGAGACCGCAACGGTAAAGACCGGACAAGGCGTGGTGCCTCCAGGGCTGCAGTTCGTGAACGTCTCGTTTTGTATCGACGAAAGGAGTCCCGACGGGATATACGCCCATATTTCCGCGCCCGTTCCGGTATTATAAGTACATGTGCCCCCAGTCAACAATGTGCCTGACCCGGCGTAAAAAGCGTGCAGCATACCGTCATCAGCCCCGACAAAAAGGATCTGGTCCCTACATCCGTTTTTTGATCCATTAATATTAACCGGAACCCCCTCATTGGCCGCTGTTACCAGGGGGCTATCAACCATTAATGCCGGTGTGGAATGCTCTATGCCTCCGAGCCGCTTGGTCATTTCACCTGTTCCTGAAATATTAGTTGAAGAAGCGTTATTTCGTCCTCTGACCGAGTTAATCAGAGCTTCTACCTGTGGCAATGTCATTGCGGCCGCCGGATCGAGATAGTGCCAGAGTTTGGTTGTATCCGTTTGTGTCGCGCCAACGTTTGTAATGTCAAAATTGACAATGGTGGTGCCGGTCAAGTTGGTAAAAATATATCTCGTGACATTATCATTTGATGGTGACGGTGGGTCCTGCGACCCCGCAACCGGCATGGTAGTTGATTTGCCGGCGTCCCAGTTTTGGACTGCCGGATCATCCTGCATGTTGATGGAATAGACATGACCTTTGTATCCCGGGTACTCAAAGTCGGCTCTGTAGAGGATGTTATTGTTCGAAATATCTCCTGCCTTGTCATACTCGTAGGGGATAAGCTGGAACTGCAGGCCTAGAAGCGTATTCAAAACGTACTTCATCCCGCAGGTGTTGGTTAGCGCCCAATTGATGGTGCACTGGGTAACTGCCTGCCCGAGAACAAGATCTAAAGGAAGGGGTGCGGTCGCAAGCGATATTCCAAGAATGGGCGCGGGGTTTTGGGTAAGCGTTTCGGAAGGAGAAAAGCTGTTGGCATGGGCTACACTGGATTGGCCACTCCACCCGCCGGACCAGATTTGGGTGGCATTATCATAAACGTATGTCATTTTCCCCCCGCCCGGGAAAGTGACATAAAAATCCGTAATTGTCGTGCTGGCTGTCGCGGAAATCTTTACATCATCAAGAATGTATTTTCCCGAAACAGTATGGAATAGAGCGCTGGTCAAATCCACGGTGACTCCGCTTGAACTAGTGGTTTTATGCCCAGAACCCCCAATCGTATATGAAGCTGATGGACAAGTAGAACCGTGACTACACCCGGTGTAATCGGCTTCGACGGTGAATGTGCCCGATGCGATACTGTTACTAAAATAGAATTGGTTGGTTGAAACGATTGGAGTAACAACTTGCGGAGGGCAGGCCGCTGTGGACTGAGAATCCGATGTACAGACCGTCGTCGGAGAAGAAGTTACATTCTTTACCGTCGTAAGTTCTGTTGTCCCGTTTCCGGGAAAATAAACGTTGAAGTAATTAAGCGTATAAGTTTGAGATGTACTCAGGTTACTGATCGCCACGCCCGTGAGCGAGTTACTGGCGAAAGCCGCTTCTGACATATCGACTTTTATATTGCTGTCATGCCCGATAGTCCCTGCCGACTGGCCGATTACGTAAGAAGCTTTAGGACAGTTCCCTATCGCCCCGGTGGTGCATGATCCGTATTGAGCTTCAACGGTTACCGTGTCGCCACTCGCAAGAGAAGCATTGAAATTAAATTGAAAATCCTTTAAGGAAAGAGGATTGCACGACGCTGTGCTTGGTTCATTAGGTGAGCAAACATTCGTATCCGGAGGGCTTACCTCGTCGGAGGTGTCCCACATATTTGTAAGAATCGTTGTTGTCGGGTTTTTATTGTAGGTTACATTGATTGCGGTAATGGTATTGCCCGCGGAAGGGCTGCTGTTCCCTACAATAACGTTTGTGAGAGCATAGTAGTTGACAGTGACACCGTCCGATTCGTAGACAGGTCCATATTGGGCGGAATCCAAGTCAACGAATAATGTGCCATCCGTTCCATACGTTCCGGACATTGAAGTCAGATTGAAGTTTGCCTTCGGGCAGGTGCTCCCGGCTGTGCAGCCTGAATAGACGGCTTCTACGGTAACTGTGGTAGTGGAGACCAGGCCAGGCGTATTAAAATCGAATTCGAAACTTCTCTCAACAGGGGTCGCAGTCGTGCTGTTTGTGCATGCGGCATACTGATGGCCACCGAGATAAGCAACAAACCCCTGTGTGGGGCTGCCGTTTATCCTTCCACCCATGTAATAATTGAATCCCAGGGGGGCATAGCCAGTGAGCGTTTCGTTATCAGGATCATGAATATACCGCTCAATAGTGGTGTTAAAGGTGTAAGACGGGGTGTACTGCTGGCTGGCACGTACGTTTTCGGTAAGGCCTGTGACGGGAACATAGTTCCATCCACCGCATTGGGAAAGAGGGTCGGTTACATGCTCATAAACAAGGTTATTCAGATAAGTCTGCTCACTCCTCCCGCTAGTAGGCAAGTTCCCGCCATTTTCCTCTATCCTGCCATATTTGCCGGATAGCGTCGGGCTTGTCAGGAGTCCCTCTCCCGTGAGATAGTTTGACGCGACAGGGCCTGTTAGATCCTCATTGGGACAGACGTCCGCCAGATTGCCGTGAGCCGTGGTGCCTGGGCAGGTAGTGCCTCCCAGATCATATGAACGTTCGAGTGTTTGGATGGACGCACATTCAAAAAATCCTGCGTTGCCGCCCGTTATGAAATTATAAATATTATTGATCACTGCATGCTCTTCCGCCACAGAAATGCCATCCAAATCGATCTGCCAGTGAGGCGCCCAGAGAAGCTGGTAGTCGCCGAGAATGCCATTAGGATGTGTCGTACTGTACGGCGCGCCTGCGATATCGTCGTCCGACACGTAATCAAATATAGTGTACAACTCATTCGCGAGACCTGACGCAAAGAGGTAATTTGTCAGAATCTGAGTTGAACCCTCTCCGAGAACCGCGACCGTTGGCGGCGTCCCGCTCAACACCTCGTTCACTTGAGCAGAAAAATCGTAATTGGACTGGTGAATCTTTACATTCGGGTACTTTTTGAAAAGAGCCAGCATATTGGCATCAACGGTGTTGCCGTCCAGGACAAAGGGGCCACCTATATATTGGACTGTAGTAGCTGCACCGGAGTTGGCCAGAGAACTGTTTTGAATGGTAACGACGGGCAAACTGCCAGCTTTTGTGATGCTTACATCCACGCCCTCCGGTGTCGTTTTGCCCGGGTTAATAATCCAGTAAACAGGGTAGCCTGCCTGCAAGATGTCGTAGATTAGTCCGATGGCCTGGAACATGCCCTGGTCGTTTTTGTTCGGATCACAGCCAGCAGGCTGCGCCATCATCTCAGGATCATTGTTGGGCTGCCAGCAGTTGTCCTGGGGAATGATATAGGAACCTGCCGGAAACGTCGTGGTAGCCGCATGCGCAAGCGTTGGTCCGGATACTACGCACAGCATGATCGTGAAACAGATGACATATTTAAAAGAATTTTTCATTATACACCTCCGAGTTCCACGATGTCTTTTTTATGGCTCATTTAAAATACAAATGCAGAACTCAGCTCCGTCAGTTTAAGCTTTGAACTATATTGCCTGAATTTACGCCGGAGCCGCTTTGTTGAGTGCTACTTGTCTTTTCCGGGCCTGCTCCTAGCTGAGAGTAGATGTTGTTGTTTGCTTGAAAAATAAACATCGCCTCTACCGTCGTCGTCGTGTTTTGGTGGGGATCTGTTGCCATTACCGAGGCAAGGATGATCCCGTCATCGTCGACACTATAATTGCTGTCTCCATCATTATTATCCTTCATATATAGATTCCACACATAACCGGTAAGTGCAGATGTGTTCATCGTTGAACTTACGACCATTTGCTGAGTGCGATTTTGATACGTAGCGTCTAACGGGTTTGAGGCCAGAAGCCCGCACCAGTTAGGCGGAGCACAAGAGTTGTGCCAGAGATAGTCTCGCATCTCCTCGCTTCCGGCCCACGCAGCATAATAACCCTGGTTTTTTTCTCTGACCATGGCGAGATTCCTTAAGTAGGAGGCCATGGTATAGCACAGGGCGGCAGTCATCAAACCGACAACTGCCGTAATCAACAGCGCCACCACCAGTGCGATGCCCTTTTCACCCGATCGATGTTTAAAAACTGACATTCATCACCTCTACGGACTTGTTCAGAAGCAGCCTTCTGTAATTATCATTAAACGGTCCGACGGTAATCGGATTTGCATTTCCCAAAGTATACGTACTACTATCCACATAACCATTGCTTGCCGGGAAATCGGAACGAAGAAGGATCCAGATTCTTATTTCCGTGACACTCGCTATATTAGTTGAGGCGATTGTCGGCGTCGGGATTCCGCCTGCCAATTCAAACTCAATTTCAAATCCATCAACACCTCCCATTGCATTATTCGGTCCATGAGATGAGATAAGAGGAAGTGAATAGGGGGTGCAGAGCCCTTGCGCTTTATTGTCCCATCTGGTGAGAATAAGGTCTCTGCTCCCGTCTACCGATATTTGTTTCATGACCACCGAGTAAAAATTGCTGTCTGCGTTTACATTTTGATTCAGCGGGGGTGTTATAGTCATCGCAGTCCCATTGAAATTAGTAACCTGATATACAAGGGTACCGAGATTCGGCTGAAGGGAATCAAGTGTTATGAAAGCCCCGGCATTGGCCGTGAGACCGGCAGTATAGTTTATAGACGGGGCGTTTGTGTTGGTGTTCAGAAGAGTAGCCCCCGCAGAAGCATTCTGACTTGTCTGCAGATATGGATAACCTGGGTTTGGCGTTGTTATCCGTTCAGCAGTAAGGTAGGAAATCGATTCGTTCGGAGGTGCGTTCGGCGGTGTGTTCGTAAGCGCGAGCGAATTGATTGGGTTTGGATTAATATTAGTACAAAACTGGATGGAAGGCGTCGCAGCGATAAATAATCCCGCCAATCGTAGTTGCTCAGCGACATAGTCCAATACCCGCTGTCCTTTCTGAGTCATTTCCTGCTTGACGGCCAGATCACTCACATTTTTGCTAGTGGGACTGAAGGATGCATAAAAGACAGCCATCAGGATACTGAATACTGCCATAGCAATTACCAACTCGACCAGAGTTATTCCCGAAGCCTTTTTTATTTTTTTTAAATTAAGTTTCAGCATACTAATGTCCCTTTTCTGAAACTAATTGAAATAATTTCGTATGCCCCTCATAGGTGAAGGCTGTGGCAACGCTGATCGTACAAAGGGACGTCACGGCAGGTGGCGACAGAGTAACCGGCCGGATTGTCCAGGTTCTTGTTAAAGCGGTCGTTACGCTTGAAATGGTCGGTTGCCCAGTCTCTAAATCAGTTACATCGGAATAGGGAATTCCGTCACAAACAAGATTTCCATTAGCAACGTTGATGGTGCTGCTGAGGGTTATAAGGTCTTCAAGTTTTTGCGCGGTGAGAGCCTGTGCCTTGACCCTGTACGAAGTTGATTTATCGACGTTAAAAGCTTGGACAAGAAGAGGCTCAATCGCCAACATTACTAATGCTATGAGGGCACCCGCAAAAATTACTTCCAGTAGCGTAAACCCCCGCTGGCTTCTATCCCTTCTTGCGAATTTCGTCTTCTTCATGAAGTAACCCCTCCGGCAGTGGGCCCAATCAACGATTCTGCCTGAAAATTCAACCAACGTGACAAGCTATCCGCCCCTCGTCGTCAATGTTTCTAGATGGAACCGTCAGGAGGAACAGAATTCTGCACGAGCGGATAGGAAGTTGAATTATATAACGCAGCAAAGCCGCTAATGTATTTCATTTGCATATAGTAACCGTAGCAAGCAATTCCAGAAGAGTAAAGCCTTTTCAGTTGCGGGCAGCACTTTTCACTCATAACCGCATTGCCACAATTTCTAATGAGTATGCATTCTCACGCTCGATCTCTGATAGCGGCCGCGGGAAACACGCGGCTTTACTGCTTCCGCCATCATCAGATCGTAGAAGTCCCACGTATGTGATCCGCAGGCCGGACAACGTTCCCAAAGAAGGGCATCGGGCCGCATTGTGACAATAATAGCCGAACATTCCGGACATATAAATCTAGCTTCAATCATAGAATGACCTTTCACGTATGGCGCTTAAAAAATATTACAATATTTAATGCAATAATCGTACCATGTATGTTCCTTGTTTTTTTAGCGGGTTATAAATATAAACGAGGAGGAATTGTTATCTGCAGTTCTTAGATGTGTAATGTATTACATAACGATTATGCCAGCATAACCTACGACCTGATCATAGTCACCGCTCGTATCTCCGGAGTTTGCGTATTTCACCATTTCAGCTTTCGTGGCGCCGAGCAATTGAGCGGCCGTCAGCATTGCCACGGCCGGGCCGCATCCGCACATAGTGATGCCGAACTCCTTGACCGTATGATAGAGTCCTACAGGGTCAAGGTTCAGTATGTGCTGAATTGCCTTGGAATCCTTTTCTTTTGCGGTAGATGCCTTCTCGTAATGGGTCATGTCCGAGCTGGCTACGATGAGCACACTATCCATGCCCTCCCTGCCCTTGATCCCTCCTCCCTTTTGGATAATCGCCGAAGCTACCGCTTTTCCCAGTTCCTGACATGTTTCGAGTCGGGTGTCGAGCATCTGGATTGGAACAATCTTGAAATCGTTTTTCAAGTACTGAATAAAAGGAAGCTGAACTTCAAGGGAATGTTCACGGAGATGTGCAAGTTCGTCATCTCGAATACGAGGCGACTGCGATATAATCGCTGCGGCTAGCCTTTCATCGATGGCCACGATGCCAAGCGGCGTCTCCCATGCTCCCTTTGCCATAAGAGAAACAGGCGCGCCGAGCCCCGTATGATTCGGGCCGATGAGAACAATGGTATCGGGGAGTTCGATGCCTGAGTAGACGGCACCGGCCACAGATCCGGAATAGATCAGGCCGGCATGAGGAGCGACAATGCCGACTGCTTTTTTCCGCGTAACGGCCGGAGTTACAAATTCCGCGATCTGCTTTCTAAGCCCTTCAGAAGAGCCTTTATAGAAATATCCTGCTACAGCCGATTGACGGACCATGGCCTTCTCCGATGCATTAGTGGTTTATCCGCTGGTTTTTGTTCTATCCCAGTATTTTCGCTGTCGTTCCCTGCGAACGGATATCCGAAAGCGACTGGAACACTTCAGGGATGTGAGTATTTGGGGAAATGACTTCGCTAGGTTTGGCCTCCGTTTCCACCAAGATGATCGAATTTTCGGCCATCTCCCTGGTGGCTGTCCTGAACTTACCTGTCAAAAAAGACAATTCCCGAAGGAAAACCCCGGAGCACAACACGACTCGGTCGACCCTGCTAGCCTGACAGTATGTGGTATGTAGTATTAATTTTTATAGCAAATATTCCTTGCGATGAAAATCCTTTGGACGGTGCAAATAGTCCTGCGAAGTAAATAACCCCGCAGCAAGCTGCGAGGCATTTTGACTAGAATCTAAAACCTATTTGCTCATCATGCTGATACCGAATATAGTTTCTAATCACTTCCGCCGTTATTTTGTCGCCAACCGAACGGACAAAGTAACCATCGTTCCACAGTTCCCCTCCCCAGAGCTTTTTCTTTATCTCCGGGAACTCTTGGAACATTATTCTGGCGGAGATACTTTTAATCATTTGTACTACCTTCGCAGGCGCATACTTCGGAGGAACAACCAAAAACAAGTGTACATGGTCATCCATGACTTCCATCGTATCTATTTCCAAATCGTACTGTTCAGCTATCTCACGAAAGATTTCTTTCAATCGTTTCGTCATCCGAACGTCGAACAGTTTTTTACAATATTTCGGTATCCATACGAAATGGTACTTGAGATCATAGACACAATGTCTGCTTCTTCTCAATGGGCTCATGACCCGTATTGTATCAGAAAATCATCCTGACTTCGTCAGGATATCCTTTTCATCCCAGCAGCAAGCTGCTGGGTATTCAAGGATGTTTTTTATAAAGATCCAAAGACAGTACAACCAGACCATCCTGTTGTGTCGTTTGCGATGCTCCAAGTATGGCAGGAATCTTTCGGTCAGGATAGGGAATGATGGATTATGTGCTTTTGGAACATCAATGACCGTATCAGAATATCCTGCATGGTTAATACGTGCTCTGTTTACATCGGCATAAAACACCGGTGTTGCGACATTTGCACTATATTTCGATTGAAGCCTCTATTGCCCTCGTCCACATATCAGCATACCAAACATTCCTGAGATGTATATGAAGGATTGGTTTAGGTAATCTTTGTGCCGAGACAACCACGGCAAACATCTTATCCGTCCCGCTGATGGCGGCTTTCCAGCCCGATTTCCTGCGATATTTCTAAACGCTTTTCGTAACCCGTAATTTTACAGAAACCAGGGCTATCTCCCTATAAGAATCGTATACGTTCCAAGCGTCAGATTCGACAACTGCGTCTCCGCACCTAAAAATTTCTTTTCTCCGTGTTCTCAAAGCGGGTAAACTTGTTAATATAGGTCAAATCAACTTTCCCGATGGGCCCATTTCGCTGTTTTCCGACGATGACTTCTGCGACGCCCCTCCTCCCACACAGACATTCTCCCTCATAGGGGCACTCGCATTTGTTATAGACCTCATCCCGGTAGATGAATAATATAACATCGGCATCCTGCTCGATGGCTCCCGATTCGCGAAGATCGGCAAGCATCGGCCGTTTTTCCTTTCCTGGCCGCGTTTCCACGGCGCGGTTCAATTGGGAAAGAGCAATGACGGGGACTTTCAGGTCCTTGGCGAGCATTTTGAGCGATCGCGATATATTGGATATTTCCTGCTCCCTGCTTGACTCGTTCTGACGGCCGCGCATGAGCTGGAGATAGTCTACAATGATAAGGTCAAGACCGCGTTCAGCCTTAAGTCTTCTTGATTTCGCCTGCATTTCAAGCACGGAGAGGGCGGCCGTGTCATCGATGTATATTGGAGCTTCGGCGAGTCTTCCCGCGGCATTCGCAAGAGGGGTCCAGTCCCGTTCCGATAAATGCCCGGTCCGCAGCCGATGCGCGTCTACCCGAGCCTCAGACCCCAGCAAACGAAGTCCTAGGGCCTCCTTGGACATTTCAAGACTGAAAAAAGCGACAATCTTCTGTTTTTCGGCAGCGGCGTAAGCCGCGACGTTGAGGCAAAAAGCGGTCTTGCCCATGGATGGACGGCCCGCAACAATAACAAGGTCGCTCGGCTGGAGGCCTGACGTCAGATGATCGAGATCGACGAAACCAGTAGGGATGCCCGTGATCATCTCTTTCCGCTCGTAAAGATCTTCGACCATTTTAAAGCTGTGACCGACGATGCTTTTCAAGGGTGAAAATGCCTCGCCGATTTTCTTTTGCGCTATGTCGAAAATGGAGCGTTCCGCCGTATTCAGCAGTTCATCAATGCTCTCGACCGTGCGTGAATCATCATAGCATTGCGTGATGATATCGGTAGACGCGTGAATAAGCCTTCTCAGGACAGACTTTTCGCGGATGATCTTCGCATGGTACTTGATGTTAGCCGCTGTGGGCACGAGGCTCACGAGATTCGCCAGGTAGGACGCTCCCCCTACGGTCTCGAGCGCAACTTTCCCGCGAAGGCTGTCCGTCAAGGTTACAAGATCGATCGCCTCCCGGCGTTCGAACATCTCGATCATGACGGCAAATATCCTCCGGTGAATGTCCTTGTAGAAATCCTCGGGCGACAACAGCGACATCACGTTATTGAGTGAATCGTTTTCAATCAGGACGGCGCCAAGCACCATCTGTTCGGCTTCGATGTTCTGGGGAGGAAGTTTTTGGAGAGGAACTTCAGTCTGGACGGACATGATTCAACCTCAAATCTATTACAGGGAGTAGTTTCGTGGGAGGGAGTACCGTCAAAACCCCTGCGAAAGAACGACGACCATTCCGGTCATCAGCTCTTATTCAAGCCGCCTGCCGCAGGATAAATAGCCAGGGCGCCTTCCCACGGAGAGAAACAACGAAGGCTGGTGCAGGCACCAGCCTTAGAAAAAACAATTCAAGGATCATGATTCTACATCGGCGAATACGCTGGAGCGTTACCCCTCTGCAATTACTGTCAGCTTGAAATCCACCGTGACATCAGCATGCAGTTTCACGGAAATGCTATAATCCCCCAGCCGTTTGATCGGCTCATCAAGAATAATTTTCCTCTTATCGATGGCTACGCCCTGCACCTTCATAGCTTCGGCGATATCCATGGTCGTAACGGAACCGAATAGTTTGCCCTCTTCGCCGCTTTTGGCCTTGATTGTAATCGCCAGGGCCTTGATTATATCGGCATCCGCTGCCACTTCCTTTTTCAACTTGCGAAGACGGTCGCTAATCATTTTCTTCGCATGCTCCATGGCATGGAGGTTTTTTGGCGTGGCCTCAATGGCTTTTTTGTTCGGCACCAAATAATTTCTCGCATAACCATCAGCAACCTTGACGAGATCGCCAATCTTGCCTAATTTATCCATGTCTTCCCGTAAAATTACCTGCATTTCTGAAACTGCTCCTTTCGAATTCGTAATAGTGGTAGGATACTACCAGAAAGGGGGGCGAGGTGTCAATCAGAATCTGAATCGCGGCTGCTGTCTGGGGCACCTCGGAGTCAAAACCGCGGTGTAATGAACCTTACTGTATATTTTCGCCGCTCCTCTGATCTCAACCACCTGCTTTTTTCTTGAGTTCATGCAATTTGTTCATGGCTTCCAGCGGTGTCATGCTATTCAGGTTCAAGTCCTGCAGTTCCTTGAACAGGAGCCCCGCCTCGCTCGCGAAAAGGCCCAACTGCGGTTCAAACGTGGCTGCTTCATCGGTCTGGTTTGCTCTTATCTTTTGCCTGTCCTGCCTCTCCGTGTCTCCCCTTTCCGCTCCAAGTTTGGGAGCGGCCACGGGCTCGCCCAATTCATTGAATTCAGCTTTTTCCAGGTTTGCGAGCACTTCTTTGGCACGCAGAATTACTGCTTGCGGAAGTCCTGCAAGCCGGGCCACCTGGATTCCGTAGGATTTATCCGCACCGCCTTCCACGACTCGCCGAAGAAATATGATCTGGTCATTCCATTCCTTTATGGCCACGGTGTAATTCTTGACGCGGTCCATGGTAAGCGTAAGTTCGGTCAACTCGTGGTAATGGGTGGCGAATAGAGTACGCGATCTGAGTGACATGTGGATATATTCCGCCACGGCCCAGGCGATGCTGATTCCGTCGAATGTGCTGGTACCCCTTCCGATCTCATCAAGGATAATAAGACTCTTGTCAGTGGCGTTGTTCAGAATGTTGGCAGTTTCAGTCATTTCCACCATGAATGTGCTCTGTCCGCGTGTGATGAAATCAGAGGCGCCTACTCGCGTGAAAATTCGGTCTATCAGTCCGATCTGGGCTTCCCGCGCCGGGACGAAGCTTCCCATCTGCGCCATGATTGCAATAACGGCAACCTGGCGCATGTAGGTTGATTTGCCCGCCATGTTCGGACCGGTGAGAATAATCAGCTGATTTTCCTCGCAGTCGAGGATCGTGTCATTCGGGATAAACCGCTCATCAGCGGTGAGCTGTTCAAGGACCGGGTGCCTTCCCTCAACAATCTTCAACCCATCGCCATCGAGGATCATGGGCCTCGTATAATTGTTCTTTGCCGCCGACTCGGACAGCGACGCCAGGCTATCGAGGATCGCCAGCCGACGGGCCATGTCCTGCACACGCACGGTCCAAGCCCCTAATTGTTCCCTCACTTGCTGAAAAAGTTTGAATTCCATTTCGAGGATTTTTTCTTCAGCTCCAAGCACCTTGTCCTCGTATTCCTTCAGCTCCGGAGTGATGAACCGTTCCGCATTGGTTAGCGTCTGTTTGCGGATGAAATCAGGCGGTATGTTGGAGAGATTCGTCTTCGTCACTTCGATATAGTATCCGAAGACCTTGTTGTAGCTTACTTTCAGCGAGCTGATGCGCGTTCGCTCCCGCTCACGCTTTTCGATGCCCGCGATCCATCCCTTTCCCTCAGAGCTGATGAACCGCAGATCATCGAGCTCCGCGTCAAACCCTTTTTTAATCAATCTGCCTTCCCGAAAGGTATAGGGAGGATCGTCCGCGATGGCCTTCTCGATGAGCTCTGATGCGTCCTGAAGATCATCCCAGCCGTTTACCAGATCGTAGATCATTTTTGATCCCAAATCGGCGATCAACGCCCGGAGATTCGGCAGTGCGTCAAAGGACCGCTTCAAGGCAAGTAGGTCCCTCGCGTTCGCGACGCCGAGTGACACCCTGCTGATAAGCCGCTCGAGATCATAAACTTCTCCAAGGGCTGTCCTCAAATTGGTTCGAACCTGGTGACCGTTCTTCAGTTCACTGATGACGTCGAGACGCCGTTCGATTTCACCTGCATCCATAAGCGGGTTCAGCAGCCATTCACGCAGTTTTCTTCCACCCATGGATGTGACCGTAAAATCCAGTATTGCAAGAAGAGTTCCTCTCGACGAGCCGTCATATATATTCCTGATCAATTCGAGATTCCGCTGGCATGACGCGTCCAGCACCATATATTCCCGCAACCGAAAGGGCTTTACCTGCCTGAGGTTCGCGAGTCCGGTTTTCTGTGTTTCCTCCATGTATCGGAGCGCCGCTCCGGCAGAAGAGATACCCATTTTCATATCAGTGACACCGAACCCCTCAAGCGATACGGTCTTAAAATGATCCAGCAGCGTGCGGTAAGCGGTTTCATAATCAAAGGTCCAGTCGTCAAAGCCATTGACCGCCTGGGTATACTGACGCAACAGTGCCAACAAACCCCGTTCGGCCTGATAACCCCGAGGATACACGATTTCCCGCGGCGTAAAACGCGCAAGCACGTTGTCTAACTCCGCAAGATTGCCGGCGCCGCGGATTTCGGCAAGGAAGAACTCGCCCGTTGAAATATCAAGAAACGAAAGTCCGAATCCGTCCTTGGCCGGATAAAGAGAGGCGAGATAATTGTTGTCCTTTGCATCGAGAAGGTTTGAGTCCAGCACCGTTCCCGGCGTCACGATCCGGATGACTTCCCGCTTTACGATACCTTTCGCGAGTTTGGGGTCCTCCACCTGCTCGCAGACGGCGACTTTGAAACCGCGCCGGATCAGCTTGGCGATGTAGCCTTCCGCCGCGTGATAGGGAAACCCGCAGAGCGGCGTCTCGATGCCCTTGGATTTGTTCCGCGCTGTGAGCGTGATCTCAAGGACTTTTGCTGCCGTCACTGCGTCCTCGTCGAACATCTCGTAAAAATCGCCCATGCGGAACAGCAGGATCGCATCCAGATGCCTGTGCTTGATCTCGCGATATTGCTTCATTAAGGGAGTTAAGTCGGACATAAGAAAAAAGAAGACGGAAAACCGACGCCAGACGACAGACACGCGAGAAATCCCCTTGTACCTCGGTCCGGCACCCGACATCGGGATTCCGACTGTCTGAGCATCATCCTTTCGTCAGTATCCCAAGCTTCTTCATTACCTGCTGAACGTCCTCCCACACAAGTTTTTTGCCGCTGGGATTTCTCAGAAGATAGGCAGGGTGAAATGTCGGCATAAGCGGTATGCCTTGATAGCTTTGCCATTTGCCGCGTAGCGCGGTTATCCCCTCAGAGGTTCTAAGCAGGGTTTTAACGGCCGTGTTCCCGAGGGCCACGATAACAGCGGGGTTGATTGCCGCTAGCTGCTTTTTAAGAAAGGGTTCACAGGCCTCGATCTCATCGGGTTCAGGATTCCTGTTGCCCGGAGGCCTGCACTTCACAATATTGCAAATGAAGACGTCCTCGCGTTTGATCTTCATGCCCTTGACGATGATGTCCGTCAGAAGTTGCCCGGCGGCACCAACAAAAGGCCTGCCCTGCAGGTCTTCCTCCTGGCCCGGACCTTCCCCGACAAAAACCAGAACCGCATTCGGGTTCCCCTCGCCAAAAACAATGTTCGTTCTACCGCCGTATAGTTTGCACCGCGTGCAATCGCCAAGCTCCTCACGAATTGCTGAGAGTCCGGAGGGCGTCAACGATGGCTTCGAAATCGCTGGCTCGATTACTTTTCCCGCCGAAGCCAGAGGCACAGGAGACGCGCTGCCGATGCTGTGAGAAGATACGACTTCGATCATGCGGACCCCGAGCGCTTTTTGATACTCGAGGTGTGTTCTGACTTGCGAAACGATATCCAGTAATTCACGCCAAATTTCAGTCATTTTCTTACCGTAAAGTTGAAATTTGCACTCCGACCTTTCACTCAATTACCCCACTTGAGCTTCGTCCGTAGAATTTCGTAATAGCTTTTCGAAGGATGCTTGATCAGCTTCATTTTAGATCGCGATTTTCTGATCTCCACGATATCGTTCGGAATGAGAGGAAACCCTATCTGACCATCAAGCGTCAACGATACGTCTTCGCTTAGTGAAGTAAGACATACCGTTACGACAACGGTATCGGGCAGTGCAATCGGCCTATTCGAGAGCGTGTGAGGACAAATCGGCGTTACCACGAAGCAATGAAGCGTAGGATGAATGATAGGGCCTCCCGCAGAAAGCGAATATGCCGTCGATCCAGTCGGTGTCGCGACGATCAGTCCGTCCGCTCTGAGCGTTGTCAAGTGTCCGGTACCTACTGATATTTTGAGCTCCATCATGCGTGCGAGCGCGCCTTTGTTGATCACTGCGTCGTTTAGCACTCGATACTGCGCCAACCGCTTTTCATCACGGATAACCGCTGCGGAAAGCATCATCCGGTCCTCGGTCTCCAGTTTGCCCACAATGGCTTTTTCAAGATTGTCATAGAGTTCGTCGAGTGATACCTCAGCCATAAAGCCCAGGCTGCCGAGGTTAACTCCGAAAATCGGTACGTCCGTATGGGCATCTGCCACGTGTCTTGCAGCTGACAGGAGCGTGCCGTCCCCTCCGAGAATGATCAGCATTTCAACGAGCTTGGGAATCTCTTCTTCTCCATATCCCTGAGCTTTGATGGCCGCGGCGGTTCCGTTATCAACATACACCTTCTTGCCGCGCGACTCGAGCCATAAGGTCAGCTTTTTTGCCGCTTTCTGCGCTGCAGGAATATCTTTTGCAATGATACCGATCTTCTTCATACCGTTCCACCGATCACAATTTACCGCTCTTGGTTCATTAAAACGAACTGATCATGGGACCAGGAGCCCCTTTTTCCTTTTGTGTTTCCAGAGTTCGTTTAAGATCATCCAGAACCTTTTTATATCGTTTTCCCTCCGAAAGAAATCCTATTTCCCGACTATGTTCATCAACATAAGACAGATAGACGCTCAGGCACTCTTGCGGAAGCTCATCGTCGGCACGTTCAGCCCATTCTATCACGGTAACACCATCAGTATCGAGATATTGTGCAAAACCGATATTTTCCAGCTCTTCGGCACCCTTAAGACGGTAGAGATCGATGTGATAAAAAGGCACCCTTCCTTTGTACTCGTTCACAAAGGTAAATGTAGGGCTTGTAATGTACTTCGTCTCCACGTCAAGGCCTTGGGCGATCCCATAAGAAAAACTTGTTTTACCGGCTCCAAGATCTCCATAGAGGCAAACGGTATCCCCGGCATCGAGCAGTTCCCCGAGCATCTCGCCGATCCGCCAGGTCTGTTCCTGGTCCGAAGTGATCACGCTAAACATTACCAAATACCTCAGCTGAACCCCCCTGGTTTCGACTAGTGGGGGTGAATGCGGGATCTTTAATGTTACTAAACATTTATTCACTTCCATGATATACTTAAGGTAACAATGTAGCAAATCTTCAATTGTATCTTTCATCCACGGTTTCAATTCATAACGACTCCTAAAGACAATCGAGTGCTCGAGATCCGCTCAGATGCCGGCCGCAATCTTTATCACGCCTGCACAGAGAAGCATAAAACCGTTTGAGTCCGTTGCGCAGTTGCAGGAAATGAACACACTGTCCGGAATCTACCTAGAATGCAAGCAGCGTACCGAATAATTTAACTTCTTTGTATACTCACTCTATGCCTATCAAGGCAAGACCAGAAATTCCTGCTGGATCAAAGACTACATTGACAGCTCGCAGCCTAGAAGACAGCAACTCGGGTATTTAAATCGGTTGAGAACTATGGATTCGACAACCACGGTAAACTTTGGTCCAAAAAAAGGGCTGGTTGTCCTCACTTAAGAGCAAAAACAACAAGTCAGGGATACAATGGTGTGATGAACACATCGCGTGGTCCGGACTCAGCCTGAAAATGGCGTCGCAGTCGCATCATGAAGCAGCACGTGGCCGATTTTTTAGCCAGCTTGGACTTGCACTAACGGGGTGAGCCAGAGACAGGGCTGTTTGCTCGTTAAATACGGATCAACAACAACCAAGATTGGCAACCACGCTTCCATCGTCAAAAAGGGTATTGGCGCTGCCGTTAGAATCCTTTGCTTTAGCCATGGGAGTGGTTAGCCTGCCTGCATCGCAACGGCCTTTACCATGTCTCGCTTACCGACAATTCCTACGACTTTGTTGTTTCTGAGGACCGGCAGAAGGTGCACTTTCTTCTCAGACATGATCGTGGCGATGTCGACGAGCGATGTATCTTCCGCAATGGTGATGGCCTTGCGTGTGCAGATATCCTCCACTTTCGTTGCGGTCAGCCGTCTTACCGCCTGTTCAAACTTCTTCGAGCTTTCGAGGTAGATAGCGGCATCGAGGAAACTGACAACCGTGGGAATGTGGAGGCGTTTGTTCTGGCTGATGAGATCATTTTCCGTCACCATGCCATAGAGGTTGCCGGCTTCATCCAGAACGGGAACGCCGCTAATCTGGTTCTTCACCAACAGGGATGCGAGCTCTTCAACGGATGTAGCGGGTGCTACGGAGATCACATCTTTTGTCATGATGTCTTTTGCAGTAAGCATTGAATCACCTCAAAAATTCGGCGTAACTGCCTATGAACAGAGCGGCTTCCGCCCTGTATTTTTCAAACATCTGCTGGAGCGGCATTTTCGCCGTTCCTCTGCATTTCTTGCATGGCTTGGGGAATTTTTTCTATAACGTCGCCTGCAATGAGCGATGCCTCACCCAATTCCCGAGCCGCGATATCGCCGGCCAAGCCGTGAAGATACACGCCGAGACAGGCTGCCTGCACGGCTGACCGTCCCTGGGCGAGAAAACCGCCGATCATACCCGTGAGCACATCGCCAGTGCCTCCTGTGGCCATGCCCGGGTTTCCAGACGAGTTGATGAAAATCTCGCCTTGGGGAGTTGCGATCACCGTCGCGGCACCTTTCAGAACAAGAACAACATTATAATCCTTTGCAAACCGGGCGGCAATGTTGATCCTGTCCTTTTGCACATCCGCTGCGGACAAGCTGAGCAACCGTCCCATTTCGCCGGGGTGGGGTGTGAGAATAACGGCAGCTTTCGCTTCCTTTAAAAGAGCCCTGTGCCCGACAAAGGCGTTCAGGCCATCCGCATCAATGACAAAAGGTATCCTCATGCGGGGAACAAGATTTCGTACGACTTGGGCTGACTCAAAATGAGTCGAAAGCCCGGGACCGATGGCGACAGCGCTCATTTTTTCCGCAGACCTGAGCAGTTCTTCCTCAGACGCGATGCCCAAGGTACCTTCCATACTTTCAGCAGCGGGAATGCACATGGCTTCAAAAATTTGGGACTGGATGATCGGGACAAGGCTGTTCGGCGTTGCAACGCTTACGAGTCCCGGACCTGTTCTGAGCGAACTCTTCGCCGCCATGACCGCGGCGCCGGCTTTGCCCGGGGAACCGGCGATGATCATGAGATGCCCGAAATCCCCTTTATGTGCGTCTGGTTTTCGCCGCGTGCTCGCCACCCTCGCGGTGGACCGATCCAGAATGCTTACCGACAGATTTTCTCTCTCCACAATCTCCAGGGGAATACCGATGTCTGCGACGCGAACCGTGCCGGCATGGTCTGCACCTGGATAGAGAACCAGACCTCGTTTGAGCAACGCCATGGTAACCGTGAGATCCGCCTTGATTGCCGTACCGAGTACAGCGCCTGTATCGGAATCAATGCCCGTGGGTATATCGACGGAGACCACCGGCTTGCCCGATGCATTTACCATGTTCACAGCCTGGGCATAGACGCCTTTCAAGGAAGAGGCAAGCCCTACGCCAAGCATGGCATCGACCAGGACATCGGACCACGAGATGAGCTGAGCAATGGATCGTGATGAAGCAGCTTGTTGAATCTCCACATCCATCTTGCGAAGAATGGAGAGGTTTATTTTCGCCTCACCGGTCACGGCGCTGAAGGGAGAAAGCAGGGCCACGCGCACCGGGACACCCCGAATGCGCATTCGACGGGCAAGTGCCAATCCGTCACCGCCGTTATTACCTTTGCCGCAGATGATTCCCGTCCGGACACCGGTGAGTCCATGAAAATATTTTTCCATCTCAGCCAGAATGGCCGAGGCAGCGTTTTCCATCAGCACCGGCCCGGGAATCCCGAAGTCCTTAATTGCCCTGCGGTCGATATTTTTCATCTGTTGAGTGGTGACGATTTTCATGGGTTTACCTGTACTGGGTTCTGATTAAACGCCCCTTCCGCCCCTAATCAGTGGTTTTCGCGGTTTGAATTCTGAGAACTACCAACGAGTACCACCTGTGCCACTGCATACCCCTCGTCATGAGAATAACTCAGGAGAACCTGTTTCACTCCTTTAAGATCCATAAGGTCTTTTACCCTGCCCGAGACGTTCACGATCGGTCCGCCGCCCTCACCGTGCAGAATTTCCATATCCGTCCATTTTACACCGGCGCTCCACCCCGTGCCGATGGCTTTCAGGACCGCTTCTTTTGCTGCAAATCTGCCGGCATAGTGCTGGGCCGGGAATTTCTGCCGGGAGCAGTATTCTCGCTCGTTCTCCGTGAATACGCGCTCAAGAAAGCCGACACGTCCTTTCCCCGCCCGGTCGATACGGTCGATCTTTACCAGGTCAACTCCGATACCGATTATCATGCTCCCCCCGTAATCAGCAATGCCAGGATTCGATATTCAGACTAGCAGTTGTTTCATTTCACGCACTGCCCGGTCGATTCCCACAAGCGCAGCACGCGAGATAATGCTATGGCCAATATTCAACTCTTCCACTTCCGGGATGGCCATAATCCGCGCAACGTTGCTATAATTCAACCCATGCCCTGCGCCGACATGGAGCCCCAGGCTAGATGCAAGTTGTGCCGCTTCGGTAATCTTCGAGAACTCCCGATTTTGCCCTTCTTTACCCCGCGCGTTTGCATAGGTTCCCGTATGGATTTCCACCCAATCGGCGCCGGCCTTCTTTGCTGCTGCAATCTGCTTCTCATCGGGGTCGACAAAAAGGCTGACAATAATGCCTGCTTCCCTGAGACGGCTGATATAGGATTTCATGAATTCGATCCGTGATGCTACCTCCAGACCACCTTCAGTCGTCAGCTCTTCCCGTTTTTCCGGCACCAGCGTCGAAAAGTCCGGTTTGATCTGCCGGGCAATGTGCTCCATCTCATCGGTTGCAGCCATTTCCATGTTCAACTTGGTCTGAACGACTTCCCGCAGAATGCGCAGGTCCCTATCCTGAACATGTCTGCGGTCTTCTCGGAGATGCGCAATGATGCCCGATGCTCCGGCTAATTCGGCAAGCACTGCGGCTGCAATGGGATCAGGTTCCGTACCTTTCCTCGCCTGTCGTATTGTTGCAATATGATCAATATTCACCGACAACTTTGACACTCGATCGCTCCTCGTCATACACATATATCATACGATGTTCTTTTTGATTTTATCATCTATCCGCCAAAATATCCAGAAAATTTGCGGCCAACAGCTCCCTAGGAATGGTCACGATCGCATCGACTATGACCGCAACAATGTGACTGTTACCTCAACCGAGCCAAAGCACAATGCTTTTCCTCCAGCGGCCCCGATGGACTGATGAAATCGAAGCTTTATTCTGAGTTCATAGCAAGTGCGACTTCCAACTATAATTTTGAACTCATTAAGTTACACTTTGGACAGGATCATCCTACCCCCACCATTCTCTTTGCGGAGATAACTGTATTTTTGAGCAGAATAGCGATTGTTACCGGTCCGACTCCGCCAGGAACCGGCGTAATCATTGATACCTTTTTAGAGACTGCCTCGAAATCCACATCGCCAACGGTCAATCCGCCGGGCAGCACATTAATTCCAATATCAACAACGATTGCGCCGTCTTTCACCATGTCGGCTTTAATCAGACCTTGCTTTCCCGTAGCGGTGCATAGAATGTCCGCCTGCCTCGTTTCCGCGCCGAGGTCCTGTGTTTCGCGATGGCAGACGGTGACCGTAGCTTCCTTGGCCAGCATCATCATTGCCAGCGGCTTCCCCACTGCCAGGCTCTTGCCCACAATAACAACTTTCCTGCCCTTCGGATCGATGCCATAGTGTTCGAGCATCCGCATCACTCCATAGGGGGTGCAGGGAAGAAATGTGGGGCGCACCGTGAGATGGAAACCAGGTTCGAAGAGCTGCGTCGTGGACTCATCAGCCGAGAGCCGGCCTACGGATATGGCACCCTGCCCGTCCACGTCCTTTTCGGGCACAATGGCGTTCACGACTTTTCTTGTATCGATAGGACGAGGTAGCGGCATGAATACAAGAATGCCATTTACACGCTCATCATGATTCAGTGTCTTGATCAAGTTCAGAATCTCATTAACTGATGAAGATGACGGCAGCGAATAATTGAATATATCGATCCCCGCTCGCACTGCCGCGCTCTGGATCGCCTGATAATACATATACGATGACTTTTCCTCACCTACCAGGACGAGAGCAAGACCTGCACGTATCCCGTGTCTGGCAAGTCTGTCCGTTTCTTCCCGCACTGCAGCTACAATCTTTGAGAAAAGTTCTCCCCCCTTCATCCATTTCATAGATCATCCTCCGCAATTGAATAATTTTATGTGAGATGGGAATTTCCCTCTCATCCTGTGACCTTCAATAGCTCCTGCTCAATACACTTTGGTTCGGGACACAGACGGATATTCAAGGAAGGAAACTTTGCAACCGGTTATAATTCCGGTGCCGAGCCCGCTGCATTCCGTATTTCTGCCTGCCCCATTTGCCCCCCGAGATTCGCTGCGATATCCACTACGGTCGCCGTAATCGACGACATCACCAGAACAGGGATGATGATAAAATGCACAAGATATGCGTGGCTCATCCCCCTTGTATTTTATAATTCACAGCAAATGTAGCCGGTTTATTTCTATCATTCCCGCAGACAGGCCGTATCTTTTCCCAGTGTGCTCGAGAAGTCTGCGATATAATGCCGTCTCTCCTCGTCATTCCATGAAAGCTCCCCTGCCGCAAGCCCCGCAATCTTTTCTATTTGCTTCGAGCCCCGCGAGCCTGTCGTGCCGAGGTGCATCCTGCGCAGGATGATGTCAGACAGCGATCTGGCACCTTCTTCACGAATACTGAATAGAACCTGGGCATAGATGTCCCGGCTTTCCGGTGAGATCGTTTCTCCGAGAGCAGGATCGGTTTTCACAAGTTCCAATAGCGAAACGGCACGAGCGCCATAAAAACCGATGAGATGGAGAACGAGTTCCTGCGGAACGCTATAGCGCGAGGTAATATCAGGAATAGCCTCACGCAAATATGTCCCATATTCCACAGGCAAACCACCGGCCAGTGGCTTCTGAGCGGTGATGCACTTTACTCTGTTTCCAAGGATTCTGCACGCTGCATCAACGACGTCCCTGGCCATATTGCGGTAGGTGGTGAGCTTTCCGCCGGCTATCGTGATAATCCTTCCCGATATTCCCTCCCTGATCACCCGGTGCTTGCGTGAAATCCTGGACTCCCGACCGCCGGCAAAAGCAAGCGGACGGATTCCCGCATAGGTGTAGAGGATCGTTTCGCGGCTAATGTTCAATCCCGGCAGGACACGCCTGCTCTCATTCAACAGATAATCAACATCCTCCTTTTCTGCATGGACTTCATCAATGTCTCCACCGAACCTCGTGTCAGTCGTCCCGATGAGCGAATATGCTCCAAGAGGGATAATAAAAAACATCCGGTCGTCGCGTGACGTGACGAAAAGCGCCTGATCGGAGAGTTTCGGCATGACGAGATGGATACCTTTCGTGGGATAGATTATTTTTTTATCGTTGATGTCCGCCTTCTCCCTCACAGTGTCTATCCACGGTCCGGCCGCGTTAATCAGAACTTTGGAACGGAAGGTTCTTACTTCCCTTGACAGCACATCTCGTGTCGTGACGATTACACCATCGCCCATGTCCTCTATCTTCTCTGCCCGAACGTAGTTCAGAAGTGTTGCGCCGGTTTCCCGCGCCGATACCACGTTTTCGATCACGAGCCGCTCGGGCATCCGAATCTGATGGTCATAAAAAACCGCGCTACCCCGGAGACCTTCCCGATTCAAACGCGGTTCAAAAACAAGAGTTTTATCGCGGCCCGATGTAAAATAATGGGGGATGTCTTTTTCATGGGACAGCAGATCATATAAATGGATCCCAATCGAGATCACGGCTTTGCCGTGAGGATCGCCCTGATAGATAGGGATCAGAATCGGCATTGGGTGGATGAGGTACGGCGCCTGCTCCCGGAGTATGGCCCGTTCACGGAGTGACTCAGACACGAGATCCACCTCGAAGTTGGCTAGGTATCTGAGACCGCCGTGGATCAGCCGCGTTGATTTAGAAGTAACCCCGGAAGCAAAATCGCCTTTTTCAAGAAGCAGGCAGGACAGGCCTCGGAGCGCGGCGTCACGTGCAACTCCTGCACCGGTAATGCCGCCTCCGATGACGATAAGGTCGAACAGGAAATTACTGTCAGGGAAGCAATTCAGGTTCATGTTGTATTACACCTATGCAAGCCTGGCAGATGAAATCCGAGACGATGCAGGCCGGAAAACTGATCTTGGCGGCTTCGGATGCCTACCGTTTCCTGCATGCCAGTGCTGTTAGTTCCCGGAAGAATATCGTAGCTTTTCTATCAGGCTTTTCAATTTCCCGGGCTTGTTGGAATAGATTCCGTCCACTTTACAAGAAATCATTTTTTTCATATCTTCTTCGTCATCCACAGTCCAGACATACACCTGAATCCCCTGCTCGTGACAACTTTCGACAAGTTTCTCGCTAATGGTCATTTTCCTCAGACTGATTATCTTATAACCTCTTGCGCTGTATGAAAGGACATCGTGCGAATGGAAAACGTCGAAGATCATCGATGTTGGTAGCGCGGGCAAAACGCGACGCACGGCGAGGAGTTCACTCTCTTTGAAAGACGACACGAGCACATAGCCATGGTAATCGGAAGATGCGAGATATTTTGCGATTAACAATCCCGCACCATCACTCTTGATTTCCAGATTCAATCCCGCCTTGCCTGTGATGATATTGACCACATCGGCCAGCGTTGGAACATGCTCTCCGTTTTTCAGCTTGACTCGTGCAATCGCGTCGGAGGCGGATTTCTCGATGTCAATATTTTTTCCCGCCGTTCTTAGTGTGGTTTTATCGTGCATTACATAAAGCATGTTGTCGCGGCTTTTGCGGATATCGATCTCGATCATGTCAGCTGGATAGGAAAGCGCATGATGAATTGCTTCCATGGAATTTTCAAGGGCTGTGGATGGGTCACCGCGGTGAGCGATCACAAGAGGAAAGTTCATTATTATTTATTATACCCAAAAACACGAAAACCGCAACTGGAGGAACGTGGAAGGAAGGACTGGCATGCTGTGAAACGATACGCACTATCCCGAGCCCGACATCTTTTTGACTATTTTTTCTTTGATGGATCTGATCTGGTCCACTAGCTTTCTCTGCGGAATGCGGGCCCGATGGATTAACGCCCGAATTGTAATAAGCTTCTCCAGCGTGGCTGTCTCCCCCTGTTTGAACAGGTCCCGGGGCTTGCTGAAATCAGCCCAAAGCGTTTCGCCTACGGCAGGATGAATGACTACATCCGCATCCTTAGCCATAAGCTCGTTTAAATAAATTCGCGATACCGCATCAGCACGAAGAATAATATCCAGCCCGGACTTTTCTTCAAAAGTGGCAACATCGTTTGACACATCCACGGCAATAACGATGTCCGCGCCCATATCCCGGCCGCAGAACACGGGAATACGTTCGACCCATCCTCCGTCCACAAGCAGCATGCCATTGTCATTTACCGGCGGGAAAATACCGGGGAGGGCGCAGCTTGCGCTTACTGCGGTACGCAGTCTACCTGTCGTGTACATGACACGCTTCCCGTTCCGGATGTCTGTTGCGACACAACTGAAAGGAATTCTGGTTTGTTCTATCGCGATATCGGGAATGAGCGGGTAGATGAGATCTTCATATTCCTTTTCTCCGATAAACGCCGGCTTCGTTGCCGTTACCCCCCAGAAATATCCCTTGCGGACCAGGGTCGACATGTCGCTGAAAAAGCCACGGTTGTTGTCAGGCTGTTCAAGTTTCCGGAGAAATTCAAGCCGAGTTTTTCGTGATCGGTAGCTGCGCAGATACTGTTCCACCCACTCCATCCAGTGGGAAGCATCGGGCTGCGATGCATACTGTGCACCGATTAGCGCGCCGAGGCTCGTGCCGGCGATCATGTGGACGGGGATTTTGGCGTCCTCCAGAACCTTGAGCACGCCCAGATGAGCAAGCCCCCTGGCCGCCCCTCCACCCAGTGCAAGACAAATCTTAGGTTCCATCAGATGTTCCTTATTCGGGGAAACGTGGTGTCACAATACATCATTCGGTCAAATAATAGCATCAGTCCCCATCAGTGTAAAGCGTTTTCACTGAACAAATTCTTGACAAGTAGACGTCCACCATGGTATGTTCACTATATGAACATTGAACGCCCCTCCCAAGCTGGAACTGACCAGTACCGCTCCTTGCAAATCCTCGACGAGCTTTCGGGCAACGATTCACTCACACAACGCGACCTAAGCAGTCGTCTCGGCATTGCCCTTGGCCTAGTCAATTCTTATATCAAAAACCTTGTAGCAAAAGGATATATCACGATCAAGACCATTCCTTCGAAGCGGTATGCCTATTATCTGACACCCAAAGGCTTTACCGAAAAAACTCACCTCACCTACCACCTGCTCCAGGACTACACACGCATCTATCGCGAGGCGCGAGTAAACTTTAAATTATTGTTCCGTGACCTAGAGATTAAAGGTGCACAGAAAATTGTTTTTGCCGGAGCTGACGAGGTTGCTGAAATCGCTTATATTACTTCACAGGAAACGGGCTTGAGACTTGTCGGCGTGCTGGATGATGAGAAAGCTGGTGAAAAGTTCTTTGGCATAGCCATCAAACCATTAAAAGATGCCTATGCTTTAGACTACGACATCATCGTAGTGACTTCCTATCTCAACAGAAAAACGATTTACCAGGAATTAATCGCCGCTAATGTGGAGAAGAAGAATATCCAAGTCATATTTTCGCGTAAAAATGATCACCTATGATGCATCAATAAATTGAGCGAACACAACTTGATGATGGGCAGTACCGATTTAGGGATGGAGCAATTGGATTACACTAACCTCAAAGTATTCGTAGCCGGACATAAGGGGCTTGTAGGAAGCGCCTTGGTAAGGCGTTTGACAGCTTGCGGCTACCGGAACATCATCACCGCTGGCCGCGATGAGTTGGATCTCTTGAATCATTCGGCAGTGAACGATTTTTTTCGTTTAAAGCGGCCTGATATTGTTTACCTTGCCGCAGCCAAGGTTGGAGGCATCTATTCAAATAATACCTATCCTGCGGACTTCATACTGGAAAATTTAAAAGTCCAAAATAACGTTATCGAGTTTGCCTGGCGATATGGTGTTCAGAAACTGCTATTTCTCGGCTCTAGCTGTGTTTACCCTAAGATGGCTCCGCAACCGATTAAAGAAGAATATTTGCTGACATCTTCACTCGAACCGACGAATGAACCTTATGCCATCGCAAAAATAGCAGGTATAAAACTGTGCGGCGCTTTGAATAGACAATATGGAACGAACTTTATCTCCGTGATGCCGACGAATTTGTATGGACCCAACGATAACTATCATCCGAAAAACGCTCATGTAATCCCGATGCTCTTACGGCGGTTTCATGAAGCAAAGATCAACGGACAGTCATCGGTAACAGTATGGGGAACAGGCATGCCCCGCCGCGAGTTCATGTATGTTGATGATATGGCTGAAGCATGCGTATTTCTCATGGAAAATTTTTCTGATAAGGATATCGGCGAGTTGATAAATATCGGCACGGGAGAAGACTGCACGATCCGGGAACTGGCAGATTTTATAAAAAAGACCGTTGGATTCAGTGGTGAGATTAAATTTGACACTACCAAGCCGGACGGAACACCGCGCAAACTCATAGATGTTTCCCGACTGCACCTGTTGGGGTGGCGCCATAAAATATCTCTGCAGGAAGGTCTTGCTAAAGCTTATGAAGATTTTTTCACAAACTCCTCCATCCTGAAATAGAAAAATTCAAGAGACCGTTCTCCATAGATAGCTCCGAGAGCTTAAGGATGGCGGCAAGTCGGATATCGTTTTGATGACACGGAGGCTGTCGCGGAGATCGCCTTTATCTCCGTCTAGGAAGAAGACCTATACCTGGCGGGATACTGGATAAAAGTCTTGAGTGCAAAAACTCATTCAAAATAAGGAAAGACTGGTGATCTTTTTTATACCAGAGATTACGACTGCATTCTTGAAATGTCCTTACGTAAAACGGCACAAATAGTACAAGGAGCTTCTGAAGTATGGCGCTTCAAAAAAGGCTAAACGCACGATTTTTCTCGGCTGATCCATCTTGGCAACTCCCCATCAGCTTTCTGGAAATACGAGGCTAGTTTATGACGCGTCTTCAGCTGAACCTTATCGCCAATTTTACGGGGCAGGGCTGGGCTACCCTGATGGGGCTCGCATTTGTCCCTCTGTACATTAAATTTCTCGGGATCGGGGCTTATGGCTTGATCGGATTTTACGCCATGCTTCAGGCCTCCTTGCAGATACTGGATTTAGGTTTGAGTCAAACCATGAACCGCGAACTGGCCCGGTATTCCGTTTTAGCGGACAAGGCGGGCGAAGCACGCGATTTCGTTCGAACACTAGAAAGCAGCTATTGGGCGATAGGCATCATCATTGGCGCTGCAGTGTGCATAGCTTCGCCATTCATTGCAGAACATTGGATCAAAAGTGGAGATACCCCCGTAAAAACGGTCGAGCAGGCAGTGATGGCTATGGGTTTCTTGGCAGCCCTGCAATGGCCACTCAGCTTTTACGAAGGCGGGCTGCTCGGCCTCCAAAAGCAAGTACTGTACAACGGCATTAAAATCGTTATGACCACGCTCAGTGGCTTCGGCGCCGTTTTCATCTTGTGGAGAATATCTCCGACGATCACTGCATTTTTCAAATGGCAAATCGCTGTCAGTGCCCTTTATGTCACCTCGGTTACCCTGTTCCTTTGGCGCAATCTGCCGATGAGCGACCATTCCCCACGTTTTAGTGGCAAGATACTGAAAAACATTTGGCTCTTCGCCGCTGGAATTAGCGGCATTACACTCTCAGCCATCGTATTAACGCAGATGGACAAGATGATTCTGAGCAAGCTCCTCCCACTTGAAATGTTCGGGTATTATACACTAGCGGGTGTCGTGAGCAGTGTCATTCCGTTCTTGATTGTCGGTCCGGTTTTCAACACCCTGTTCCCCCGCTTCACGTCGCTGGTGGCAATAGATGACCTTTCGTCCTTGAGGCTACTGTACCATCAAAGTACCCAGCTCATGGCCACTCTGGTGTTGCCGGTTGCATGCGTTCTGGCGTTCTTCTCCTTCGACATCCTTCTTGTCTGGACCGGGTCTACCGCAACGGCGGGAGCTGTCGCTCCCATCGTTAGCGTTTTAGTGATCGGCATGGCCCTTAATGCCCTTATGACTCTACCCTATGCGCTGCAGCTATCCCACGGATGGACGAGCATAGGCCTGCGCATCAATATATTCCTGATCGTTACGCTGGTGCCATTCATCTATTTCATGGCAACGCACTACGGTGCAGTGGGTGCGGCATTCGTATGGATAGCACTGAACGGCATATATATGCTTATCGGCGTTCCATTGACGCATCGACGTCTCCTACAGGGAGAGATGTGGCACTGGTTCGTCGAGGATATCGCTCCCCCTTTAGGTGCTGCTCTGGTCGTAACAGGGATCGGACGATGGCTAATCGCGGACTTCCTGCCTCCCATGAAGATGATTATAAACCTGTCCGCAGTATTGTTGTGTGCCTTGATGGCAACGGCTCTGGTTGCACGGCATATGAGAACATGGATACTCGTACAATTGGAGAAGGTGGGCTTGATTCGGATATAAAATCATTATTACTTCAGCATTCCAAAGTTATATCTTGACAGGTAGTTCCCCATACTCAAGTCAAACAATATGGAACCACCGTGGAAAGACTAAGCGTATTAAGTCACAGAATTTTATGCGACATTTCCGTCTCAAGTGAACTTACCAAAGTAATTGATCTTGGCCGATAATATTCGCATCGTTTATTTGTTGAACGGACAAAGAAATACCATCCGTTTGGATACTGGTAAAACTGCTCCGTTTCGACCCGACGAATAATGAGCGCGTTTGCGGTCTGCTGCAGATTGAGCACGGTATTCCTCCGGGATTTTTGGATTCACCATAATGCTGATATCGTCCCGGAACGAATAATACTATACAAATATGGCTAAGGCGTATTCGACCAATAGGCTCATATGTGGAGATTATCATGGAAGTAGATGCTAAAGTTGTATTGTTTGTGTCTCACAAAAAAACACAGTGCGGTGTTTATGAATTTGGGAAATCCATTACTGATGTGTTACAACATTCAAAGCGTTATCAATTCATACGGGTTGAATGTTCGTCATTAGCCGATTTGCACGCTGCCATTGCTGAGAAGAGACCTGCCGCTATAATCTATAATTATATGCCAGCAGTATTGCCGTGGGTAGCAGAAAGTATTGGTCCTAACCTGTACAGGTCTAATATTGCATCTATTACGATTCCTCAAATTGGAATCATACATGAACTGACTCAAGATGTGGCTGATACAGCCATAAATTATAAATTAAAATATTTTTACAATAATAAATATGCTTTAGTCAATTCCTTGTTTGATTTTTATATAGCACCAGATCCTACGCTACTTTTGCTAAATCCTGTTGTCTATAAAACAGGGAGACTAATTCCAGCGTACAAGAATAATTTTCCGCTTTCATTAAAACCTGTAATTGGAAGTTTTGGTTTTGGGACTCCGAATAAAGGATTTGAAAGAATTGTTCAATTAGTCCAGCAAGAATATGATGAAGCTGTTATACAGTTTAATATTCCTGCATCTGATTTTTGTGATAAGAATGGCGCTAATGCGAAATCTATTGCTGAAGAGTGCAAAGCACTAATATCAAAACCGGGCATTCAGTTAAACATTACTCACAATTTTTTCGATAACAAAGCCATGCTGGATTTTTTGGCGCAAAATACCGTTAACGTATTTTTGTATGAAGATAATAACAACCGGGGATTGTCAAGTGCGATAGATTACGCCATGGCAGTCCAAAGGCCCATTGCCGTTTCGGATAGCGTAATGTTCAGGCATTTATTCGATGTCGAACCGTCTATATGCATTGCTAGAAACAGTCTAAAAGCAATCACCCAAAACGGTTTTGCTCCCCTGAGACAACATTATGATGAATGGAATGCAGATAATCTTTTATGGGAATACGAACGGATACTGGGTTCGATTTTTGTGAAACAAAAGAAACTCTCAAGACAAGATACAAGCATTATAAGGAGTTTACAATCAAAATGGCATGGGCTACTATCAAGGCCGATTAAAACATTTACCTGGTTGCGAAGCCCGATACAGGCAACTGAGGATGATTTAAAAAAGGATGTTTCAGCTCGATATCAACCAGTACTGATCCCCGTGGGTGTTCCTTTGAATCGTGTTCTCGATCATAAAGCACGAGAATTATACAAACCTGCTAGTGATAAGCTGATGGATTTGGTTCCGAAAACGATGGCAAAAAAAATCAAAGAAGCCAACGTACAGCAAGCATTTGTATTTGACACCGTCTATCGTTATATTTCTCTATATCAAAAACCAAAAGTGTTATGCGTGGGATGTTATGAGGATACTGCGTCTATGGGTTTGAAAAAAATGGGCTACTCAATTGAAGAGATAGACCCGATGATTAATTATTACTTGCAGGAGTATTTTACAAAACCGACAACAATTAAGAATTCTTATGATATTATATTTTCCACTTCAGTAATTGAACACGATCCGGACGATGAGTCGTTTGTAACGTGCATTGCTGATTTGCTAGCCCCTGGCGGCGTAAGTGTGATTACTTGTGATTATAAAGATGGTTGGAAACCGCACGAGCCAAAACCTGAAGGTAATGAGCGGTTTTATACAAAGGAAGATTTGCAGAACCGTTTATTGCCATTGATGAAGGGCTGTTATCTTGTAGATGAACCACAATGGAATTGTACAAGTCCTGATTTTAATTATTTGGGTAAGTATCAGTATACTTTTGCGACTTTTGTTCTTAAAAAAGTCATGACCACCGGCGTAGCCGGTGGCTCGGTTAAGCCCCGTAAGGGCAGCGTTAGTGGCCCCCCTTAAGGGGGCAATTTCTTTCTTCTTTATCAGAAGCGTCGCGATTACACACCGTGCCTTTTTGCAACATGATATATTTCCTTTTTTGCTGAAATGCTCGTGGCTATCATTACTATTACGACTCATATGTTCTTCTTGCGATTATTTGCGGTTACTGTTCGATATATCAAGCACAAATTTTCTTACATGACACAAGATGTAATTCAAACTTCGTGGTGTGAGTACACCGGGAACGATATTTAGCAACTATACACAACACTCTACAGCCCGAATGCAACGCCTTGCATAAATGCATTCCTGTTGTAACGGCACCATACGTACGAGGGCATATCGTAGTCGGGGGCTTAGCTTGGGAATTACGGGAGCAGTACAGGCGAAGCTTATTTTCAGATAATCTAATAAAATCATCGGTTGGTGGAAAAGAACACTGATGAAAATACCTAATTTTCTGCTTGAATTTCTGAGATGGTCACTCCTTATCCTAAGTGTGCGTGCTTTAGGAATTAAGATCATCGGAATAGCGCGAAGTCTGAGAGAGTTGGTATCGATTGATATGTTGAGCATAAGCAGTTGTTCAGTTAATCACCAGTTTCAATAGAACCAAATTTTATTTTGCCGCCAATGCTTCATATGTTTTTTAGATAGGAGGATTTGTTTGTGACTGCATATAAAGAAATCGATAAATGTCGCTTAAGCGGAAGCAAAAACTTGGTGCCTGTCCTCAATCTCGGGCATCAGGTCTTAACAGGGGTATTCCCGAAAAGTATATCCGAACAAATCACAGCCGGTCCTCTTGAACTCGTATGGTGTCCAGACGGCGGTCTGCTGCAGTTGCGCCACTCCTATGACCCGGGTGAAATGTATGGCCAGAATTACGGCTACCGGTCTGGGCTGAATCAATCGATGGTCAACCACCTGACGGAAAAGGCCCGTTACCTTGAACGACTGGCCGTACTAAAATCGGGGGACGTTGTGCTGGACATCGGCAGCAATGACGCAACTACACTGAAGGCATATTCGGTCAACGGGGTTAAATTGCTCGGCATTGATCCCACGGGAAGGAAATTCGCCCAGTACTATACGGAAAATATAAAACTGGTTCCGGATTTCTTCTCGGCCGACGCCTATCGAAGCGTAGAATCGCATCCGGCGCGAATCGTTACTTCCATAGCGATGTTCTATGATCTTGACTCACCGGTAGAATTTGCAAAGCAAATAGAATCGATTCTCGCAGACGACGGGATATGGCACTTTGAGCAAAGCTACATGCCCTCCATGCTGCGATTGAATGCTTACGATACGATATGCCATGAGCATCTGGAGTACTACTCACTCACCGTAGTAAAGTATATTCTTGAGAAAGCGGGACTGAAAATTGTAGACGTCGTGATGAACGCGATAAACGGAGGCAGTTTTGCCGTAACCGCCTCGAAGGCAGCTAATCGCACTATTGTTCAGAATTCCGCCGTCATCAACTGGTTGCTTGACCAGGAAGACAGAATGGGGCTAAATACTCCCCGCCCCTACCGCGATTTCGAAGAGCGTGTATTCCGCCATCGGGATGACCTCACTCGGCTTATTCGCGCTTTGAATGCAGATGGCAAAAAGATCCTCGGTTATGGCGCCTCAACAAAAGGAAATGTCGTTCTCCAGTTCTGCGGCTTGACTAAGAACGATATTCCTGCAATTGCAGAAGTCAATCAGGATAAATTCGACTGTTTCACGCCGGGCACCCATATTCCGATTATATCAGAACAGGAAGCACGGTCGATGAACCCTGATTACTTTCTAGTGCTTCCCTGGCACTTCAAGGATGGGATTCTTCGGCGTGAGAAAGAGTATTTGACGAACGGTGGGAAAATGATATTTCCATTCCCTGAAATTGAGATAGTGTAACCTTAATCCAGACGAGTACCTGCTGTCTATGCACTTTTGAGACATCCCTATTTGAGAAGGGTGGAATATTGGCTCAATGAAAGCGATAATTTTCGGCGCAAGTGGTCAAGACGGACATTACTTGATGGAGTTGTGCAAGCTAAGGCATATTGAGCCAATAGGTGTATCTCGTTCTGGTAACGGCATAAAAGGGGACGTGTCCATCTACAGGGAGGTCGAGCATTTAGTCAGTAAACACAAACCTGCATACGTGTTTCATGTCGCGGCCAAATCAACAACGCGACACGAAGCGCTATTTGAAAACCATGAAACTATTTCTACTGGCACGCTTAACATCCTTGAGGCAGTAAATAAACATTGCCCTGAATCAAAAGTATTCCTAACCGGTAGTGGCGTTCAGTTTGTAAACATGGGGCTGCCAATATCCGAAACTAATGCCTTTGAAGCGAGCAGCCCCTACTCCGTTGCACGCATTCAATCGGTCTATGCAGGACGATACTATCGTACGCTCGGATTAAAAGTCTACATTGGTTACCTGTTTCATCATGAGAGTCCGCTCCGAAAACCGAACCATGTAAGCCAAATAATCGCACTTGCTGCACAGCGAATTGCAAAAGGTAGTAATGAGATTATTGAGTTAGGCGATATTTCCGTTGAAAAAGAATGGGCCTTTGCCGGGGACATTGCGAAGGGAATATTTACTTTGATCGAGCAAGACAGGATATTTGAAGCTACAATCGGCACAGGTGAAGTATTTTCAATCGAAAATTGGCTTGAACAATGCTTCAGGCTTATCGGCAGGGATTGGCATAATCATGTTAAGCTGCGAGAGGATTTTTTTTCGGAATACAAGCGATTGTATTCAAACCCCCGCATCATTAATGAGCTTGGATGGTTTCCCTCCGTAAAGTTGCCTGAGCTTGCTGCAATGATGGTAACTATATCATAGTTTTGGCATTGGCTACAAACTATTCATCAAACGATAAAAAATTCCCCTGGAGAACAGAGAGCCATAATCGTTTCTCGCTTATCAATTTTTTTAGTGACAAACAACACTGTCGTAATAGACCAAACTATGGGAAGTATCACTTCCCAACTCAGTGAGAGAAATATTTCATGAATAAAATTCGACTTTCGATCTGTATTCCAACTTATAATTTTGGTTTGTTCATCGGAAAAACCCTTAAAAGTATTACGGATCAGCCAAGTGATGAAATAGAAGTCGTAGTGCTTGACGGAGGATCTACTGACAATACAGAAGAAATAGTACTGCGCTTTCAGCAGATCTTCCCTCGCATTAATTATCGACGGCTAGATAAAAAGGGAGGAATCGATAAAGATTTATTCAGAACGGTCGCATTGGCGCGGGGAAATTATTGTTGGTTAATGTCAAGTGATGACGTCATCAAGGCAGGAGCCATCCAGAGAGTTCTTGATGAAATTAAGCTAGAACATGATATTTACCTGTGCAATAGAACCGAGTGCGATCGTAATTTGAGTCCAATTCGCGATCGCCATTGGCTATCAGAAGACATCGGAGACCATGTTTTCAAGTTTTCAACACAAGCGGGATTCATAGATTATTTTAACAAATCGCTATCTATCGGCGCCCTTTTCAGCTATATGAGTTCTATAATTGTCCGCCGTGATAAGTGGAACGAGATTAAGTATAATGAGATATTTACAGGTAGCAATTATGCTCATGTATTTATGTTATTTTCCATTTTACAAAAAAATGCTACACTCAAATACATAAAAGATTCTCTCATATTAAGTCGTGGTGATAATGACAGCTTTTCAAAAGAAGGGTTGTTTAAGCGGCGGATGCTTGATATCGATGGTTATCTTCTCCTGTCATCTCATTTATTCCCCAACGAAGCTGTTAGTAACTCTTTTTTAGCTGTTATGCAGCGAGAACATGCGTGGTATGATTTTGCAGCTTTAAAAAGATTTTCTCCCGACAAAGCTACTTGGAATGATTTAGAACAAAAATTGATTAAGTATCGATATTCACGTGCAATATTACTTATGGTAAAGATCACTACGTCTTCCCCGTATCTGTTATCTGCAGCTCGCTGTCTTTGGAGAAGAGGTGCGAGAATAGCTGCTCGAATAGGATTATTGAATCAAAATAAAAAAAACTAGTAATACATATGTGTTATCTACCACCCTAGTGATGTCCGGGATTTTCTCAGGCCTTGTTTAAACATCTTCGAGAACCCTATGGTCCTGCTTTGGGATGGCGGTAGAATCCACCAACAGAAAGAAGTCAAGCAATTGATTATCGGGCATTCGAGGCGCCAAAGCGAACGGTTCCCGGCAAATGCACCTGGTTCAACCCTGCTGAGTATGTTTGGAATCAAACCGACCGCGCTCGCGCAAACAGCGAGCCGGAATAACTATCATCTATCAGTTGGTTATTACGAAGTTCTGTGCGTACACTCTGCGGATCGATAAAGCTCCTTTGGTCTTGCATCTATACATTCAAGCTGACTTTTCGTACAAGATAACGGTTTCCATTATTAATGCAAATCTAAATAATATCAACCATGATATTATGATGTATAAATTGTCATGCGGCTATCTTTATTGCTCTTGGAAATACGTAAGAATGAAGACGTAAATAACGTTTGTTCAGGGTGATTATTCTATACGGTCCTATCGGGAAAAGAAAAGTTGTAGTCGCCAGTATTTATGCCAGATTCGAATATGTCTGTGGACGAATTCGTCCTTCAGAGCAACATCGAGTTATTGACCTTTTTTATCGATTTTCGCGGAGACAACGCTTGGCAGCCCACAATCACCAAGGTACATACCTTTTATGGCATCGTAGAAGAATGGAGGACATATCTTCATGAGTAAAACAGCGCTGATAACTGGCATCACCGGACAGGACGGGGCCTACATCTCAAAACTGCTTCTTGATAAAGGTTACAAGGTTTATGGTATGCATCGCCGCGCCAGTACGGTGAACACTGAACGATTGCGCTACCTAGGCGTAGATCAGCAGGTGGAGTTGCTGGATGGCGATTTGATCGATTTATCGTCGATTGTGCATATGATAGAAATCGCCAAGCCTGATGAATTTTACAATCTAGCAGCGCAGAGTTTTGTCCATACATCATTTAAACAGCCAATTCTCACGGCACAAGTAACCGGTGTCGGCGTGCTCAATTGCCTTGAAGCGATTCGCACCATTAACCCCAATATTCGCTTTTATCAGGCGTCCACAAGCGAAATGTTCGGCAAAATTAAAGAAGAGGTACAAGGAGAAGAGACTCCATTTCATCCGCGGAGCCCCTATGGCGCTGCAAAGATGTACGGCTACTGGATCACAGTCAATTATCGCGAAAGCTACAATATGTTCAATTGTAACGGTATCCTGTTTAACCATGAATCTCCTCTGCGCGGCCTGGAGTTTGTTACTCGCAAGGTTACCGATGCTGCAGCTCGAATCAAACAGGGAAAGCAAAAAGAACTAAGACTTGGAAACATCGATGCAAAACGCGACTGGGGTTATGCTGGGGATTATGTCGAAGCCATGTGGCTCATGTTGCAACAGGAGGTAGCAGACGATTATGTGGTTGCCACCGGCCGATCAACAACCGTAAGAGAAATGTGCGCGATAGCTTTTTCGCATATTGGTTTGAACTATGAAGATTTTGTTATCATAGACCCCGCATTCTACCGCCCTGCGGAGGTTGATGTGCTTTTGGGTAACCCAGCCAAATCTAAAGCCATATTGGGATGGGAACCAAAAACGACACTGGAGCAATTGATAACGATGATGGTTGATGCTGATATGGCAAGAGTGTCGAAAGAATGAATGACATTCCAGGGTTCGTAAATTTTAAAACACTAATAATGGTACTGTAAATGAAAATTGCTGTGTGGCACAACTTACCAAGCGGCGGAGCTAAGCGTGCTCTCTATTATCATACCCGAGGGCTCGCGCAGCGTGGTCATACTATCGAAGCATGGTGTCCTTCAACCGCTGACCAGACATATTTGCCTCTCAGCGGTCTGATAAGGGAACATGTAAAACCGTTGCATTTAATGCACATTGCATCTGTTAAAAATACGTTCAAAAAAGCATGGTTAGCTTCCTTCCACATGTTTCATGATATTCAAGAACTAGACAATCATTGCCGCCAGTGTGCTGAAGAAATAAACCATGAGGGCTTCGATATACTTTTTACATACAATAGTCTGCCCATTGCTGTTTCTTCGATCGCTAAATATGTTAAAATACCGACATCTATCTATTTAAATGAGCCATTAAGAGGTCTTTATGAGGCAATTCCTCGTTTACCATGGATTGAGCCCGATACGGCAGAATCACACTGGAAGCTACAATCCATGATTAAGCTTATCGAAGACCATTATCAATTGAAATATATCAGACGCGTGGCGAGAGAAGAATGGACAAATATCAGGTTATATGATTCGGTCTTGGCAAATTCTTTATTCAGCAGAGAAAGTATTTTGCGAGCATATGGTACAAACTCCCGTGTGTGCTATCTTGGCGTAGATTCCGACCTTTTTATTAACCAGCACAAGCAAAAAAGCAATTTTGTCATTGGGGTCGGTTCCTTTAGCCCAGCGAAAAATATTGACTTCGTCATACGTTCTCTGGCGAAGGTTCGTTCACCGCGGCCTAGCTTGGTATGGGTCGGCAATTATTCCTTTCAAAACTACTTGGATGAGTTGAAACGACTCTCAATATCAATGAACGTTGATTTTCAACCCATGGAAATGATTGACGATCACCAGCTCGTTGACCTTCTGAATAGTGCGATGGCGATGGTGTATGCACCTCGATTAGAGCCGTTCGGATTTGCACCATTAGAAGCAAATGCGTGTGGTTTATCAGTCATTGCCGTCGCAGAAGGTGGGATAAGAGAAACAATCATGGATGGTGTCAATGGTTTACTCGTAGACTACGATGAAGGTTCAATGGCTCATGCAATCGAACGAATTCGTGATGACAGTCATCTTGCTCGCTCTTTGGGAGAAAATGGCCACAAAATTGTTCTTGATAAGTGGTCACTTTCTGCATCGATTGACAGAATCGAACATTGCCTGAAAATTTTAATTTAATCTTTAATCTGAATCCGACGCTAATCAGAAATATCCGTGATGTGTGATATGCACGAAATAATTTCATGAGGACGATATTGGTGCTTCAGATATCAACCTGCTATTTTTTATTCTCCATGTCAGTGCGAATCTCGAATGCAATGTGAGGTCGCAAGTCTGCGCGGAAAGAACAGTTTGAACCCCAATCGGTTGAAACGATAATACACTTTCCTGGAACTGACAGCCAACGTACAAAGGGCACAAAAGAGCGTGACTAGATATCATGCATATTTCAGCAGAGAGTAGACAGTCAAGAGGGACCTTTTGAAGAAGAAAACCATCGTCATAGATGCTATCACACTCTTATCCAGAGTCACCGGCATAGGGAAGTATACTCATGAAGTATCGAAACGACTTTTGCGGTCAAGCGACGATCTTGATATCACCTTTTATTATGGCTATTTCAGCAAGGATTTATACGAGCCTCAAGATGCGTCGTCAGGCAAGCTATCAAAAAATCTGATGAGTATCCTCGGTCAAAACTACGTTTTTAAAAATCTTGCGCAGGGGATCAAACTGTATTTGCTAAAATATCTTAGCGGTAAATATGACTTATACTGGGAACCAGCCATTGTCCCGCTCCAGCACATGAAAACCGGCAGTCTCGTCACGACTGTGCACGATTTCTCCTTTCATCATCACCCCGAATGGCTCGACAAGGAACTACGGGCCTATATCACTAACCATTTTTGGAGGAATATATCGCGGTCATCTCGAATTATCACGGGTTCACTTTATACAAAAAATGAGATTGTGAAATTTCTGCGATACGATCCGGCGGCAATAGACGTAATCTATCATGGCGTAGACCATTCCATCTTTAGACCCTATGAAGAAGAAACCTTGCGCACCTTTGCTGCATCTCACACATTACCGGTGAAATATCTGCTCTTCGTGGGGAGCATTGAACCAAGAAAGAATCTCATAAATACCTTGCTTGCATATAATCAGCTTCCGAAAGAGTTCAAGAAAGAGTTTAAATTCGTACTAGCCGGGTTCAGCGGTTGGAACAATTCCGAAGTCATGGCACTTATCGAGAAAGAAAAGGAGAATATCACCTATCTCGGATATCTTACCGATTTCGAGCTTGCATGCTTATACAATCTGGCCAGCGTTCTTATCTACCCGTCCCTTTATGAGGGGTTCGGCCTCCCACCACTCGAAGCCATGGCCTGCGGGACGCCTGTGGTCGTTTCGCGAGTTGCTTCCCTGCCAGAAGTATGTGGGGATGCAGCGTTCTACATTAATCCCCACGATATTTCGAACATCACCGATGGTATGTACAATGTTGCAAACAATGATGCCATGCGGAAATTGATGGCTCAGAAAGGTCTGGCCCGTGCTAGTGGATTCACTTGGGACGAATCAGCTCGGAAGCATTTATCGGTTTTTCATAATCTTTTGAACCGTTAATGTCGTCTTTTTACAAATCTCTGTTTTAATCCTTGCCGATAAAACGTGCTTCTATTCTCGACACTTTGTCTGTCCGCTCATGTCGGCGTTCACGAATTATTTCCGGAAAGACTAATTATCACTCAGGGATGTCTCTGAATACTCGTTAGCAAAGGAGTAAACAGCATGTCGCTTTTTGATCATATAATTCGCATCGGATGGAAAATCTTGTCGAGGCAGAAGAGACTCTCCGCACTTGTAAGTTCGATCTATGCGTCCGCCGCGTACCTCCTGTCATTACCCCCGTACTATCGACTTCTGCGTCGATTCCAAAACGTACAAACACAGGCACCGAGACCCCGCGGTGTTAACATCGCCGGTTATTTAACCATGGAAAGCGGCGTTGGTGAAGCCGCCAGATCAATCGTCCGTGTGATGGATAAAACCGGCACTCCCTGTGCTCTCAATAATATCGAGGACCCGCTTTTCCGGAGCCGGAATGATACCTACCGACACCTATTCCGCCAAGATTCTCCCTACGGGATCAATATTCTTTGTTTCAATGCCGACCAGGTCCCTTCCCTGTCCAGACGATTGTCCCCCGATTGGTTCCCTGGAAAATACTCCATAGGCTACTGGGTTTGGGAGCTGGACACCTTCCCTAAAAGGTGGGATCCGTCATTTCGCTGCTTGCAGGAGGTATGGACACCCAGTTCATTCTGCACGAACGCTATCAAGACGCGGTCACCAGTACCGGTGATAACAATCCCTTATGCCGTCGATATTACCGCAATCGATTCTCTACGCACAAGAGAATCGTTCGGTCTCCCTAAGGATGCTTATATCTTTCTCTTCATCTTTTCTCTTCAATCGGCCTTTGAACGGAAAAATCCTCTTGCAGTTATCAGGGCATTCAGCAAAGTGTTCAGCGGATTCGGCAAGAAAAAAGTGACATTGGTGCTTAAATTCAGCGGATCCGCTAGCCACCGGTGGGCATATGACGAGATAGTGAAGGCAAGTGAAGGACTTCCAGTTATGATCATTGATTCATTTCTGGACAACAGCGCCCTGTATCGACTCATGCAGTTGGCGGACTGTTATGTTTCGCTCCACCGGTCAGAGGGGTTCGGCCTCACGATTGCCGAGTCCATGTTTTTGGGGAAACCATGCATCGCAACCGGCTATTCCGGCAATATGGAGTTCATGACAACAAATACGAGCTACCCTGTTCGTTATACGATGAAGAAGATCGAGCAAAGCATTGGTCCATACAAGACAGGTGCATCCTGGGCCGAACCAGACCCATATCATGCAGCTGAACTAATGCAATTCGTCTTCGACAACCCGGAAAAAGGGCGTGAAACCGGTGCACTCGCAGCACAGCATATAAGGGACTCATTCAGTCCTGAAGCACTCTCACGATTGGTTCAAAAAAGAATCAAGGAACTGCGGTATTTTTAAGGCAGGTGATCGTTAATTCAAGGGACGAGGGAGGCGCCCATCGCTGGATACCTACAGAGTCGATTATAGTTTCACAAATGGAATACTCCCTGATCGCACCAAACCAAAGCTATTTCGGCTCGCGGAGGTAGCAGCAATAAACCAGGCAACAGGTTCAGCGCATCACAGGCTTACTTTTCGAGGCAAACTCTTTACATTCCTGGTCCACCATCATTTTTACCACATCATGCATTTTATACTTCGCTTTCCATCCCAATTGTTTAAATGCCTTAGACGGGTCTCCCCTACCGACATTGATTTCAGAGGGGCGCAGGAGTGATGAATCTGAAATTACGTGATCTCGCCAAGAAAGTCCGACACAAAAAAAAGTCTGTTCCACAAATTCTTCGAGGGTCCGAGTTTCTCCTGTTGCAATCACAAAGTCATCAGCATGTTCTTGTTGAAGCATGAGCCACATCGCAAGGACATAATCGGGTGCCCAGCCCCAATCGCGGGATATGGACATATTGCCGAGGTGCAGCTTCTCGTTGCTCCCCTGAGATATTCTGCATGCCGCAGATACGATTTTTTTCGTGACAAAGCGCTCGGGTCTTAGAGGGGATTCATGATTGAAAAGAATGCCGGAGCAGGCGAAGATGTTGTATGCTTCGCGATAATTCGCCGTTTCCCAGAAAGCGGCGGCCTTTGCCACGGCATAAGGACTTCTTGGGCGGAATGCCGTGGATTCATTGGCCGGGGCATCTCCTTCCATATTTCCAAAACATTCGCTGGATCCGGCATTATAACACTTGATCGGAAGGTCTATGAATCGGATTGCCTCCAGCAGGTTTAACATGCCGATGCTAATACTCTCCAGAGTTTCTACCGGCTGTTGAAAGGAAAGCCCCACGGAACTCTGGCCCGCGAGATTATAGACTTCATCCGGCTTTGTTTTTACCAGTATCTGCAACACGCTCCGGAAGTCGCTTAACGCCATGGATTCGAGCTTCACCTTGTCCTGGATACCCAAAGCAGCAAGTCCGTGAAATGAGGCAATCTGGGCATCTCGAGAGGTCCCATAGACGTCATACCCTTTGTTCAAAAGAAGTTGCGCCAGATAGGCACCATCCTGACCTGAAATACCGCAAATAAGGGCTTTCTTTTTTTTATTCTTTACGCCTTCCATCATTTTTGCTTCCCCCGGTGGCACTTATAGAGGCTATAATTTCAGGTTTGCTGCAAGAGCATCCCATTCAAAATCGACGGCAATGGTTCGCACCTGTTCTTTCATTCGCATCCGAAACGCCATATCATCTACCATTTTAATAATTGCCTGAACTATACCATCTCGATCATTAGGGGGGACAGTTATGCCCATCCCTTTTCTTTCTATAAGATCGGCCCAAGCGTCCCCTTTTGTTGCAATTATTGGCAATCCCGCCCATACGTAGTCCAGCATGCGTGTTCTGAAGGAGAAGCGCATTTCCAGACTGTCCTTATGAAGACTTATGCCGGCGTCCGCTTCCAAAAGATAATCGGCCCGTTGTTCATACTGTGTCCATTTTCTATTAATAAAAACAGAAGTTTCAAGCAGTCCCAGTCTTTCTGCTTCCGCGATAAAACGGTCTGTGACAGCCATTTTTTGAGAATCAGGACTTGGAGGCATGAGTCCTGGAAAGTAAACTTTAATGTCGTCGCGCCTCTGTTTGATCTTCGCAAGGGCTTGCAAGAGCAACAACGGGTCGAACCAGTCCCAGATGCCGCCGCCCCATACCAGCAAAAAATCCGTATCCTTTATTTTAGTACCTCGAAGTACTGAATGCTTCTTGACCGGTTTAACGGCAGACAAGCCAAACGGCAAAACCACAATCGTATCCAGCTTTGAAGTATAGCCGAGGATAGTCAACTGCCCTATCAGAAAATCCTTCTGCTTTTCATTGGCAACGAGAAATCCCTTGCCGAATCTCAGAATTATACGTTGACGGATTTTCCACAGAAGCAGCATTGCCCACTTCCATATTTTCCCGGAAAGGGTTGACGGTCTACGTTCAAGAAATTCAAAAATAACGGGGTCATACTGATCGAAAATTATCTGTTTGCGAAGCGCGAGGGAAAGAAGAATAGCGACGGGACTGCCCGGCTGAATTACACAATCCGATCGGTAGATCCAAGACAACAGATTTACAAGCGATGTCCTTCCCGTAAAGGTTAAACCTTCACTGGAGAAACCTTTTTCGAAGTACCGTGATAAAATGACCGCCTGATGTCCTTTCCGCTTCAAGGCGTGCGCCAACTCCCAGTAGCGGATACCGGGGCCGGCCATCGTCGTACCGATAACATCGTTGCAAATAAATATGAGTCTTTGCATCCTGAGAAGTGATTACGACGTCTGGGGAATAGTGGTTTTTGACTTAACGGCTTTTCTTATTTCAATCCAATCGAAGACGTCCTCGAGACCCACTACAAAAACAATGAAAATGCCTATGGATGGCAAATAAATCCGATGTTCAAAAATAACATCAAGAATCGGGACAAAGCTTTGTGTCGGCGACAGAGTAATATAAAACCAGGCAAAACCAAAGGGGATCAGCGTCCATCTCTTCTTCACATAGAGCCAAATCGAAACAGCCACAACGCCAATATGCGCTATAAAAGAAAGCAATGTCGGAAAAGCAAACAAGCTCGTCGCTAAGGGAAATTCATAATCTAAGTTTTGATTTATGGGGAGTATAAGAAGCCTCATATAAGTCCACATGACGTTGAGTGATGTCAGCAAATAGGTTAAGGGGGTGATGCCCTTCTGTCCTGAGATGCCGAAGCCGGCACCGTTCATTTGCGTCGTCGACATGTTGTAAATCAACACGCCCCAAGACAACGCTACAAGCGCATGCCAGCCCAAGCGAGAAAGTACCGGCTTGAATTTGCTGTTCGAAAGAAACAGAAAATCATAGAGAATCAACATTGCAGGCAACGTTACGGCCCATTCTTTAGACCCCATTGCGAGCGCCGCTGTGACAAAACTACCTATAATGAAGTAGAATTTCCCTGTCTTTGCCCCCTTGATAAAAAACAAAAAAGTGGCAAGATAAAAAAACGCCGCGATAAGCTCCGTGCGGCTAATGATATACGTTACAGCCTCAGTCTGAACAGGATGGAGTGCAAATAAAAGAGCGCCGACAAGAGCCATTCGACGTGACCTGTAGCTGTATTGATCGCTCAGAGCGGGCAATTCTAGAGTCCAGAGAATAAGTAAATATACAAAAATACTGTTCACTATGTGGCAACTAATATTGAATATGTGCCATCCGATGACATTCTGACCGCTCAAAGCATAATTAAACAGCAGCGAAAGATTTATTATCGGCCTGGTTCCGTTAAAAGCGGCAATGAAATTGTCCCAGGTAAGTTGCTTAATGTTGATATTATCCACGATAGTGGGGTTATCATCAAAATGGAAGTCAGCCTTGAATGTGTTGGAATAAGCAATAAGGGTCATTACGGCAATAATACCAAATGCGATGAGATTGAAATGCTTTCCAAGCAGTACCTTGCTGATTTTATCTCTTAAAGCTTGCATGATTGCTTTTGCTCCTTTGTAAATTTCAATACAACTTGTACTTTAACATGGTTTTGAAGGAAAGTAAACATTATTTTCCAGCACAATCAACCCTTTACGGTATTATTTGGAGCACTGTTGCCCAGGGATTCCTGTATCTGTTGGCGCAGTAGCGCCACCTCCTGCGCCAGTTGCTTGTTCTGTTCATACAGTCCGGAAATAACAACGGAAAAGTGAAGCGTAATGAGTAAGAGGAAAAGAAACGCAACCAGAAAAAGCAACGATGGCGGATAGAAGATACCGAGCAGATGTGAAACATATCCCAGAAGATCCCGCGACGATGAGAATATTAGCAGTACGCCCCCTGAAAGGAGCCACAAAAGCGAGTATTTTTCCTTAAGACTGCCCCTTCGGATAAGTTCCGCAACGATAAACAGCAACCCCCCACTCCCGACAATAGCTAGGATTTTTAATAAGTCCATCGGCACTACCTCACTTTTTTCATGAGATCAATAAAAATTGCAATGAGTACCTTTGTCATGTAATATGCCGACCTTAGCGGAGTAATGGAGGATTTACCACCGGTCCGTTCCTGCATTGCAACGGGCACTTCAATCATACGCTTTTTTGCCTTATGGAGCAAGACAAGGGACTCCACCTCGGGATAGTCATCAGGGTAGTTCCGCGCAAAAAATTCTATGACACTCCGGTTCGCGGCCCGGAAACCGGAAGTACTGTCTGTAACAGACGTGCCCATGACCCGCGAAAGCACGAACGAAAAAATCCATATTCCAACCGATCTAAAAACAGGAGTTTTATATTCACTGGGCACTAGAAACCGGGATCCGATCACCATATCTGCCTCTTCAGCTTCAAGAGGACGCAGGAGTTTGATGATTTCCTTCCCCACATGCTGGCCATCACCATCGAATTGCACAGCGATATCATAATTATTACGCAGCGCGTACAAATATCCTGATTGAACCGCTCCGCCGATGCCCAGATTAAACGGTAAATCCAGGACACTAATACCAAGTTCCCTCGCAATACGGGCCGTGTCATCTTTCGAACCGTCATTCACCACCAGCACGTGCGCCGAGGGGACGAACTCCCGCAGGTCACGGATTACGCCGGGAAGGCTCTTTTCTTCATTATATGCTGGAACAATAACAAGCACTTTCATAAGATGAAAATAGCACGCACGCGATATTAATTTTTTAACAATTTATCAACTCGGCAAAAAATGATTTTTCTCATGGGCCTCTGTTCAGGAAAAGCGGAACCCCTTGACCGGCCTGACGCATCGGCTCGTTAATCTTTCAAGGCGACCTCACGGACCGATATACGGAATGTACAAAGCAACCGGTAAAAATCGATGCGGTTGAGCCGCCTCAACCGTGCTATCGCACGACGTTGGGTAACGATATGTGGAAGCGCTGTGAACGCAGACCACCAAGCTTTCAGAAGGATTGCCATTGCCCTGAGAATGGAATGCTGCTCGGAAAACTTGCCGCTTGCGCCTTTGCCGGTGAAGGCACCGAGAAGATGAACAAGTAGCCGCACAAATGTAAGGACCGGGCTCAACAGAATCAATTCCAGAGGAAAATATTTGAGCAGAACCCATATTCTGTTCCGTTCGACCAGGAACGCTTTGAATGGTGAGTAAGCCGTCGATGAAGCCGAGTATTTATGATAAACCCTAGCCGAGGGGACATATCGGCAACCCCATCCCGCAAGCCTGGCACGGAGTCCGATATCGACATCATCAGCATAAGCAAAAAATTCCTCGTCAAAAAGACCGATTTCGGTCAACATTTCCCTACGGTAAAGGCCGGCGCAGCCGCTCGGGAAAAAGGCTTCACCAGGCTGGTCATACTGTCCCTGATCCTTTTCAAGCCTTCCCCTGCCTCTCCCCAAACCGTCCGGATAGAGGAGCAAGCCAACATTATCGAAGATCCCGGGGTTATCGTAGGAGAGTATTTTGCTTGCCCACATCCCGGTCGAGTGCGGACTCGACTCTGCTTCGGACAGAAGATTCTCCAGCCAGGCGGGATCAGTTTTCGTGTCATTATTTAACAGGGCGATGTACTCACCCCGTGCAACCTTTATCCCGGCGTTATTGCCTCCCGCAAAACCCAGATTCTCAGGAAGCGAGACAAGTCTTACTGCGGGGTATTGTTCCCTAACATAGTCCGTAGATCCGTCTTGCGACCCGTTATCGACCAGAATGATTTCAATTGCTCTCGCTGTTTGTGCCGCGAGTGAGTTCAGGCACTCCTCCAGCAGGCTTTTGCCATTCCAGTTAACGATAATAACCGACACTATCGGTTGGACCAAAAAGATACTCCTTCGGCTGCTCCTGCGGAATGACACGGCGAGAGCTATTTCACGCCTTTAATAATAATATATCCATTATTAACAGTCAATGTATAGGGAATAATTCATCATTACAAGGTCGCGATTTGTGTGTATAGAAAATTTTGGGTAAAAAAGCTAGATTTTCGTTCCGGTATCAAGAAGGATGAAAGTCTGTTCCAGGCTAAATATCCAGTTCTGCGAACTCTGCCCGTTCCTTGATAAATACAAACCGTGCCTTGGGGTCCTTACCCATGAGCCGATCGAAGACATCGTCTGTCGCCTTATGGTCCACGACCTGGACTTTCATGAGAGAGCGGGTTTTCGGGTTCATCGTGGTTTCCTTGAGTGTCTCAGGATTCATTTCTCCCAGACCTTTAAACCGTCCAACCTCGAACTTCTTGCCGTTAAGTTTCGCGAGAATTTTTTCTTTTTCCATCTCATCCATGGCATATAAAACCTCTTTTCCAACCTCAATCTTGTAGAGCGGCGGCATGGCAAGATAAATGTGGCCGTGAGCAATTAATTCGGGTATGTAACGATAAATGAACGTCAGCAGCAGAACACTGATATGTGCGCCATCAACATCAGCATCGGTCATAAGGATTATGCGGCTGTACCGGAGTCTGGTAATGTCTAAATGGTCGCCTACGCCGCAGCCGAGTGTGGCAAGAAGGTTCTTGATTTCGTTGTTCGTCTGGATTTTCTCGAGTGATGCCACCTGCTCCACGTTCAGGATCTTGCCGCGAAGAGAAAGCACCGCCTGAGTCTTACGGTCGCGAGCCATCTTGGCCGAACCGCCTGCCGAGTCGCCTTCCACGATGAAAAGTTCCGTTTCCTCAACTTTATTAGAAGAGCAGTCCGCAAGTTTTCCTGGAAGATTGAGCTTCAGGGACGACAGTTTGCGGATCACGTTCTCCTTGGCTGCACGGGACGCCAGCCTTGCTTCGGCGGCCAAGAGGACCCGTTTCACTACCGCATCGGCCATCGTCGGGTTCGCAAGCAGGTACGCTTCACAGGCGTTCTTAACCGACCCTTCAATGGGCGATGAAATCTCGGGATTGTTCAGCTTTTCCTTTGTCTGCCCTTGGAACTGTGGATTTTTTATGAGTACGCTTACGATGCCGTACAGCCCCTCGTACACGTCTTCGGGCGCTATGGACTTGATGTTTTTGGGGATCAGGCCTTTACGTTCCGCGTAAGCGCGCACAGCTTTCGTGAGCCCTGACCTTACCGCAAGCTCGTGGGTCCCCCCGTCAGACGTGTTGATAGAATTCGCATAAGAGTGGATTTCCATATCCGTTGCAAGGGTCCAGTGAACTGCGCACTCGATTTTAAAATCATCTTCCTTTTCAAAATAGAATGGATCGGGATTCACGACCGTGGTACCCGATACGATGCGCTTGATATAATCCTGTATGCCGTTATCATATTTGAAAGTAACCGGCTTCTCGCCTTCGCGCAGGTTCTCGATCGTGATTCTGAGTCCCTTGTTCAGAAACGCCTTGCTCTCTGATACGGCGAGAATATCTTTATAATTGAAGCCTGTTTTCGAAAATATTTCAGGGTCCGGCCGAAAATAAATCTGGGTTCCGTGTGCCCGCGTCGGTTTGCCTTTTTTGAGACTGCCCTTTGTTTTACCCCGGCTGAACTCCTGGACCCACTCAAACCCGTCGCGCCATACCGTTGCGACAAAAACCTCGGACAGCGCGTTCACGACCGACGCACCTACGCCGTGCAGGCCGCCTGAGGATTTATACACCGCATGGTCAAACTTGCCGCCGGCATGAAGCGTGCACAGAATCGTCTCGATCGCTGGCCGTTTCGTTTTCGGATGAGTATCCACAGGAATGCCGCGGCCGTTATCCACGACCGTCACCCCGCCATCCTTCTCGATCGTGAGTTTGATCTCCGTGCAATAGCCGTTCAAGGCCTCATCAACGGAGTTATCGAGTACTTCCCACACAAGGTGGTGAAGGCCGCGTACGTCCGTGGAACCGATATACATGGCTGGACGTTTACGGACTGGCTCCAGACCTTCGAGAACGGTGATGTCTTTTGCAGTATAAGTAGCTGCCAAGTAAAAGCCTCCTTGTCAGATCGCAGATGTCAGACTATCGGAAAACAGATTAATTCGAAAGTCGCCAAGCAGTAAGCAATCTTCTGTTATCGTTCATCCTATTCCGCCATCAGACTCACCGCGGCAGATTATAAATCAGGCTGAGGGATAAAGCAATATGAAGTTTCGGGGAAGAGTCTCAAATGAAGGTGAGTGGAAGCAGACATTTTGAAAATAAAAATTTATCTTTGCGTCATTGTGGCTTCGTGTGTGGCTCGGCTTTCTGCGATTGCATTATCTTTAGAGACAAAAAAGGCCCCCCATCTACATGGAGGGCCTGGCCTTTGTTCAGCCTGATCATTAATGGGTCTCAGGCATTGCCGGAGCCGGAGCTGCTGTTGTGGTCATCGTCGAGGTTGGCGCTGCTGACATTGCAGGCTGTTCAGCCGGTTTCGGCTCCTCCTGCTTCTGACATCCCGCAAATGAGAAAGCCAGAGCAAATGCAAGAACCGCTATGATTACAGAGATCTTCTTCATAAATTCACCCCCTCCCTTTCCCGTCGTTAATAACTGCAACACGTTTACAGCAATATATATGAATCGGATGAAAAACGCTTTGCAGCTTTGAGAACTTTAGATACATGACCCGATGTGGACTTGTTACCTGTAATGCTCTACCAAATTCTTCATTGAAACCTTCAAATTATATTACTTTTTTTTCAAAAAGCAAGTAAATTTAACGTTATATTATGAAATTGCGATTTATAAGCAAAAAATCAGAAATTGTAGTTATTCAAACCTCGTTATTCGGTTTTGTGAAAATCCCTGCGGGCCCAACCTACGGAGATCTTCTGGTCATGAAGCACTTATTTCATGCGGACTTGGTAGAAAGAACCTTGACCTATACGATTTCTTCCACCATCTTCCTGAAATGCCCGCAGTTTTCTACCAGGTCAGGACCGTGTTTAAACAGACCGCCGCCGATCAGGAAGATCAGGTCCTGTCCGTATGTTTCGAGCATCTCGGACACGCGGTCTAGGCTCATGCCGCCGCCGGGAGCGGGGAAAATGGATTTCAGGCTGCCCATGGGAAGAGCGGTTCCTCGCACGATATCGCTGCACTCCTTGCGGCTAAATGAGAATCGACCACCAAAATTTGGGAAAATCGTTGCGTCCGCACCCGCCAAGCGCGCCAACTGGCCGAAAATAACACCGTGGGAAATGCCGTTCCGGCTCGTGACAAAGCAACCCTGCAAAGCGGGGTGAGTAAATATCGGCAGCGCTATGCCGTCATCTTCGGCCAATTCTTTCATCAGATCCATACCTATTAATCCGGGGGCTGCCATAAGGCCGCCCGCTCCGGCACCCTTGGCAAATCTGGCCCTTTTCACTACTTCGCAGTGAGGAGCCGTGATATTCGCTATATAAATGGCATGGCTACCCGTTTCTCTGCCTGCCCGTTTGACAGCGGCGGCGCAGAGCTCGACTCGTTCCTCGAAGGGCGAACAGCTTTGATTGCTCAGACCGTGATCATCCTTGACGATGTCCATCCCCCCAAGGACGAAGCGATAGGCAAGGTCGGCAAGCTCCTGTGACGAAAGGCCCATAGGTTTGAGCGCTGTTGAGAGAATAGGCCTTCTTGGGATGTCCAGCAGCTGCCGGATTCCCTGACGGCCGAAGCGCGGCCCCTTGAATCCTCTGAGTAGCGCCTCTGGGAGGTCGAGATGTTCCACCCTAATGCCGGGCTTTATACTGCTATTCCCGAATACAACGTTCAGGAACTGGGTCAATTCGCCGGCAACGATCTCCACAGCATAGCTGATTATTGCGATAAAGCTTTCTTGATCAAACCGCTCAATGTGTTCAACACGGCCAAACACGTGGTCGCGAATGATGCCTTCCGGAACCTCATCTGCGGGAAATTCCACGGTCTGCTCGATGCAGATGGCCTCAGCCGCGGCACGAGATACTTTCTCGCTTCCGAAAAGACGGTAGGTGACGAAGAATCGCTCACCGGAGAAACAGGATTGGGGAGTGCAGGTTTTTTGAATGATCATCGAACAACTTGGTTAGACAAAATATACAATGTCTTTCATTGGGTAATGTTTTCTGTTTAAGTTCCAGAGGGGACATCATTCCATAGCCCGGCCACTTCCCTAGGATGTTCGGGTTTTTCAAGGGCGTAGACCTTCCTGATCGCCGCCCGCACTAGCTTTGAAATGGGAACTGTTATTCCCCTGCTTAAACGTTTCAGTACTTGAAATACATGGTCTTCTATATAGAGTTGTGTCCCTTTCATGCAACACCCCTGCGCTCCTTGACTTTATGGATAACATACATCATACGCATTGTCAATGACCTTTACAAAGCTTCAGCCTTTGCCACGCTGTGGACCGCTGTTATGTAAGCTTTAGTAAGCTCCTCTTCGGTAATTTCGAATTTCTGTCCGACCATTGTTTCCACTTCACCGACAAGCGACAACGCGTCCATGCGGTGTTCCTTTAATAGATACTGTTTGCTCGCACCATGGCTGAAGGTGTCCCGCAGACCAATGCGGACGAGCTTCTTCGCAATGCCCGCTTCAGCCATCTTTTCCGCTATGATGGTCCCCAGACCACCAACGATGGTATGGTTTTCCATGGTGATAACCCCGAAACGGGATCGGCCGATCGCATCGATCACCGACGCATCCGTAAATGGTTTCAAAGTCGAAATATGCATATGCTGAATCGAGAGGCCCTGATTTTTCAGGAGTGGTGTCGCCCTCATAGCTTCCTCCGTCATTATCCCCGAGGTTAGTATCACAACGTCGTCCCCTTCGGAAAGAACACGTGCTTCTCCCAGCTTCATCGGGCAATCGAAGAGCCGCGGGATTTCGCCCCGAAGCATCCGGACATACACAGGGCCATGAATCCCCTTGGTGAGGTCAAGAACAGTCTCCACTTCGGTTGCATCGCCGCACTCCAGTACAGTCATATTCGGTAACGAACGCATGACAGCAATGTCCTCTATTGCCTGGTGGGTGGCCCCTCCGGGCGTGGTAATGCCTGGGAGAAAACCGATCATCCGGACCGGCAAATTGGAATAGGCAATGGACATGGCAATCTGGTCATAGGCGCGGCGATAAATGAAGACTGCAAAAGTGTGTACAAAAGGTATAAACCCCTCGCGTGCAAGGCCGGCGGCGAAACTCAGCATATTCTGCTCAGCTATGCCCATGGACAGGAAGCGATCGGGATATGTCTCGCGAAACAGATCGATTTCAGTTGAACTCGTGAGGTCAGCTGAAAGAACGAGCACTTCTGGCTTATCACCAGCCCATTTGACGAGATTTTTCGCATGAACACGAGTCACGATTATGGAGTCCGTTGCTGGCCGTTCCGGATATTTTTCTTTTTTCTCCATCGATGACACAACCGTGCCAGTAAGTTTCACATAGGCGTTAATATAGTTCTTCTTTTCGTTATCACTCGTGAAACGGACATAGTGCATCTTTGGCGCCCGAGTCTTCAGTATGTCGATTCCCCTTGCAGCATCTGTGTCAGCAAGCACCACAACCGGACGGCCGTCAGGTGTGAGTGCCCCGGTTTCGGCAATACGCTTTATATCATGACCATTTATCCGGAATACCCTCGCACCAAAGGATTCAATCCTCTTGTCGAGCGGCTCGATATCCATTACATTGCACATTTTCCCATCGCATTGGAACCCGTTGATATCCACATATATAATCATGTTGTCCAACATGTAATAGGACATGGCCTGGAGCGCCTCCCAGGTCTGGCCTATTTGAAACTCGCCGTCTGACATGAAGACGAACACTCTGCCCCGTTCGCCCTTTCTCTTTCTGGCCATGGCTATACCTGCTGCCTGACTGATTCCCTGGCCCAGGGAGCCGGTCATGGTTTCCATGCCCGGAGAATGCTCGGCACCGATCATCTCGACCGAACTTCCGTCCTTATTGAACTGCGAAAGCCCCTCCTCCGCCATGCGCCCCGTTTCTATTAATGTCGCGTAAAGAACAAGTGCATACTGGGCTGGAGAAAGAAAGAAGCGATCAAAATTTCCACCCGATCCATTGAAAGAGGCTCCAGTGAAGTAACCCGGATTATCGGGACCGGGCACGCCTGAAAAAGGTTGCGGAACGAGGGGGGTTTTCATTTTGCCGAGGTTCATAATCCGAACATAGAGGGTTGCCAGTATCTCAGCGGACGAACATGCTTGGGAAAGATACCCCCCGTTGTTCCTGATTGTATGTTCAAGCACACGCCTCCTGATACCGGCTGCAACACGTTGCACTTCATCCTGCCACATCGTGGAATCATCTTTACCATGCTTTGATTTCATAACCAACCCATCTTCTCCTCAGTTGTGTATATATATAATGAGTGACCAGTATGGTTTCCTCACCGGCCTCCGACTCAAGCTATTATTCTGGCTTGACCGAATTGACTGCGAAACATAAAAAAGAAGGCCTCGCATGAACAATCGTTCGCTTATCCTTTCATTACAGTAAATCGTTTGTTTAATGGCGTTGATTATCACGCAAGGACTGTTAGGAGTCAAGACGAAATTAACTTACAGAAGCGGTGATTGACATCCTCCCCGGATGTCCTAAATGACGAGTATTCTCGAATCAGGCTCTGCAGATTCTGTTAGCAGACGCAGCAGAGATATTTCCACATCCCAGGTTTATGGACCGATGTAGCATATATAAAATAGTCTATACCGGACTGCTCGCAGCTTGAACGTTTGGTGTCAACTATTGACATCCAACCTTGGAATTCATGCTACAAACGTGAATATTATATCGTTTAACAGGGCTAATTTCTGCAGGAAAGGATCGTTGGATAGATACTTAATTCCTAAGTCTGCGTGAAAGGCTTCCATTGGAATAAGTGGAGATATTACTGGATTCAGGAGAGGTCAAATCGTCATTCACTAAAATGATGATCACAATCGAAAATTTGACCCCTACCTGCTGCACCCGGGAGGACGGGGCAATTTCACGCCTCTACGCTGATAAAAAAATACGGGAAGGTGTGAGGATATAAATTTTACTTCCCCTCTTTTCCCGTTTGATTCTTCACACGCTACGCTGCTTTTTTTAGATTTGCTTCCATTACTCCTAGCGTGTTCTCATCATAGTCCTCTTGCCGAGTCTCATCTGGTAAACGCTTTATACCCATTGCATCAAAAATCATAGTCAGAATTACCGAGATGATAAGATTCACTGCTAAAGCATATACCCCCGCATACGCTGGGATTGTCATGCTACCCAAATGGAGCGTATAGATTGCCGACTTAAAACCGGATGTAGCCACCATTGCTGTTCCGGTGATCATGCCCGCAAACCAGCCTACAAGCAATGCACGATGGTGCAGCCAGCGGGTAAAAAGACCGAAGATGATCGCTGGAAAGGTCTCCACGATCCAGATGCCTCCCAGCAGCTGAAGCACGATAGCGTACTGGAGCGGCAGGAAAATTACAAAGGCAAGCGCTCCGAGCTTCACGACCAGCGACACGAGTTTTGCCACCTTGGCCTCCTGTTTTTGCGTTATGTCCGGACGAATGTATTCACGATAGATGTTCCGCGTAAACAGGTTGGCCGCTGCAATGGACATGATAGCCGCGGGCACGAGTGCCCCGATCACGATAGCAGCAAAACAGAACCCCGTGAACCACGGCGGAAACATTTTAAGAAACAGTTGGGGAACCGCCTCGTTTGGCGTCGCGGGATGGATGCCAGCTGCAAGAGCCATCAGTCCAAGAAGAGCAATCAACCCGAGAAGAAATGTATATGCAGGCAATAGAGCCGCATTACGCTTGATGACGTTGCCGCTAGACGAACTGAGTATGCCCGTAATGGTATGCGGATATACAAAAGCGGCCAGCGCTGAACCGAAAGCAAGCGTCGCATATGCGCTATAACCGGCGGCTGGGAGGATAAGATGACCTGCGGTCGCTTTTGCTGCAAGCGCCTTATCAGCCAGCCTGAATACTTCTGCATACCCACCCAGCGCCGCTGGTATCATCGTTACTGCAGCGATGACCATAAGATAGATCATAGAATCTTTGACCACCGCTATGAGCGCTGGCGCACGCAGACCACTCGTGTATGTATATAATGCAAGTATCACAAATGCGATGATAAGCGGGAGATCATTCATCCATCCGGCGCCCATTACACCCAGTGCTTTAATTACGACCTGAATACCTACCAGTTGCAACGCTATGTACGGCATAGTCGCCAGTATTCCGGTAAATGTAACAGCCAGCGCCAAACCGGGCGAACCGTAGCGTCCGCGCACAAAATCAGCAGGCGTCACAAAGCCATGCTGTTTGGCCACAGCCCACAGGCGCGGCATGGTGAGATAAACAATGGGATAGACTATGATTGTATACGGCAGAGCAAAGAAACCCATGGCGCCTAGACCGAAGACAAGCGCAGGGACTGCAATTACCGTATACGCCGTGTAGAAATCGCCCCCGACAATGAACCATGTTACAAGAGTCCCAAACCGCCGACCTGCAAGTCCCCACTCTTCAATGCGGTTGAGATCCCCTCGCCTCCATCTCGCAGCAACAAAGCCAAGTATAGTTACCAACAGGAAGAAAAATACAAATACACCTAATTCAGTCCAGTTAACCATGGCATTACCTCCTTCGCGTTGCGAGGTAGACGATACCGGTCAGAAGTGCGCTCACAATCACCCACACAAACTGGTACCAGTAAAAGAATGGAAAACCAAACAATACCGGATCAGTCTTTGCGTACAGAGGAGGCCACAAAAGCCCGAGAAAAGGCACAAATAAAAGCCAATTCCACGCCTTCCTAGAAGCCTTTTTTTGTGGGTTTTCTTTTGTTAAATGAGCTATCGGCCGAATGTGAGATGCTTCCGGCACGATATTAAGATGCCTAAAGAACCGTACCATGTTTACCTCCTTCATTCCGCAAGGCAAACACCGCAACTCTTCAAAGGCCGAATATTTCAAATAAGGCTAAATTGGTTCGATTTTACGAATTACGCTTTCCGCTCTCACGGCATTGCCTTGTGAAAATTTATCTTCCTCTAATTATTATTATAGCTCATAAACAGGATTTATATTGTCTTGTTTAGTCTCCGCTAATAAATAATAAAAATCTCACCTGGTAAATCGATCTTTCTAAAATCCCCCCATACGTAACTTCTCCCTGCCAGATCAAGCAGACACACATCAGATCTTTTAAACAATCTAGACAAAGCATATTATTATTATCATTATTTCTATCAGTACCGTTTTTTTATAGTAGAAGCACCGACGCGCATTCCCTCAGAAGGGAGGCGCAAATCTATCAGTCCATCATTGGAACTGCCATTCATCCTTCGAAAGACTCAGAGTAAATGAGAAGCCTATACAATTTTGTTATTTTATCGATGAAAATAGGCGATATGGCCAATAGAAACTGGCAGTTTTTTAGCAGAATTAGGGTTGGAAAATCGTCATTAACCAACAAATGCTCTTCTTTTCTAACCAGAATAACGTGATAGCACAAATAGGAAAACAAGCGAAAGATTGTCCAACTGAGCATTGCGCATAAGAGTGAGCGGCCCAGGGCTTGAGCTTTACGGTCAGACCCATAATATCGTGGATCTCCTTCGACAATTCATACCGGATGATAAATCGCCAATGTCCGATGAGGGTGATCAAGGAGTCTCAGAACCGCCTTGTTCAAACCGTGGTATATGTTCGAAATACGACCTGATCTTCCTCCATTTCGAATGTCTTCCGGGTGTCCGCGTCCTCAATCCGCCGGCAGAAAGGGAGATGCCGTACGTTTGAAGCAGCGCAAGTTTGTGGCTCTCCAGATAGATGGCCTTTTTACACTATCAAAAACGTAGTCAGTGCTAAACATGACGAAAACAGACCCAACGCGGTTACATGCCTTAAATTTCGCGGACCGTAATAAATCCAATGGAGGCCGCGCTCCCACTCATTTCCCCTCCCACTTTTCGAAGAAACAAAATTCACGGACCGGCTTCCTCGCCGGACCATTCTTCTTTTCTTCAACTGGATAGCCGAGGGGAAAGAGGCCCACGATCCTGATTGTGGAGGGAATGCTCAGCAGGTTCTTCAGTTCATCCTCATCGTAGACACCTACGAACACGGTGCCCAAGCCCTGAGCCCGCGCAGCCAGCATCATGTTCTGAGCTGCAAGTCCAGCATCGACAAGATAGTAGTTCTGGTTCCAGAGCGAACCCGATTGTCCAGGATCGGCGCAGAGAACAATAACCACCGGCGCTTCTGTCAGGGCTTTCATAGAGGGGTTCGTTTTATAGCCTTTCATCGCAAAATATGATTCCACATACGACAGCGCACTGATCCTTTCCTTTGTCGCGTTGTCCTTAACAACTACCAGACGCCAACACTGATAATTGGCCCACGATGGCGCCATGCGAACGGCTTCTAGCACTGCTTCAAGTTTTTCGTCCTCAACAGGCTTATTAGTAGCATACTTACGGACGCTCCGCCGTGTTTTAATGGCTTCGAACAGGTCCATAAATCCTCCTTTTCAGGCCTCTTTCCCGGGACTTGAAAGCAGCCACCAGTCGTGCACAGCATCGAGAAGGTGAGACAAACAATTCTGCATCAGACCTTCGTCTGCTCTGTGCTGTCGTTAATCAATTTTTCTTCGGTCACGGTACACTGTTTGTCGGTAAAGTATAATTTGCTGCCCCGCTTGTGGTGCGCGCTCAAACTGAAGGTTCCCCTTCTGCCGTCAATGATCATCAATTCGACTTCCGGAGACCGACCCAATCCTGCATCCGAAAAGTCATCCAGCGTAATCTCTGCTGCTTCAGGACGAGCCGCAAACAAAGCTACCCCGCGGGAGCAGGCATCCTGGATCTCATGCTTCGCCTTCAGGTCAAAGAAACGCTGCCGGCAGGAGACGAATTGAGGAATAGCGATCGCGGCCAAGACGCCAAGAATGGCTATTACCACGATCGGAACCAGGACAACAGCCACGTTGTTTACGCCTCCAGCACGGGCCACAGCAGCCGTACGCTCCACCTCGGAAGCGGGCAGACTCTTTGCTTCGATCAATTTTTTCTTGGCGTGCCGGTAATAGATATAATTCGCAGACATGCCGAAAGCAATCATGACAAGAAACCCCAGATAGGGCACACACCCGAGAAAAAGTACCAAGAACGCCCATCCGTAAAGCTTTCGGTACAGGGTCCACCAGAAGCTGAAGAAGAAGGCGGGCCAATGCCACGTCGCCGAGAAGGAATCCTCGCCGTTCCGTGAAAACTTACGGAATTTGACAAGATATTTCCCGGCATTCTTCCCCACGAATAGGGCAAGATCTGCTTCTCGGACAGCAGGCGATGCATAGGGGTTTTGTAAATCTGCCTGCGCCGAAGACAATTTTGCCCCGCAGAATCGGCAAAAAGTTTCTCCCGCGTTCACTTCCTTCCCGCACTGCCTGCAATAGGGCATGAAAACTACTCCTTGTCTACAAAGTCAACAACCGCGAAAGCAATTTATAAAAAAAAAGAGACAATGTCAATTATTATTCGAGTATCATTTATTAAGAAATTGACACAAGAGATACCATGAAGGTCAAGCCCAGATACTATAGATGGGTTGTTTCGCGGATGTCCTTATCAAGACTTTCGCGTGCTCCGCGCCAATACTATTGCGGCACCCGCGAATGGGATTTCCCTCAAACTTTATTGTAGCATCTTTCTATCCTCCGGGTTGTCGTAAACGTTAAAGGATTTTATGCTCCTCGCGAGGACGATGAGTTCATGCTGGATTTAAGCCGTGCGCGAGAGGACGCCGTAACACCCTATGCCACTATAGATGCTGATCGCAAAGGTGACAGAGATGTTTAATATAATCTCTGGATTAATAGTGAAGAATTCATTGATATAATACTAATGTAGTATATGCTTATTTGTAACTTATTGTTATAGTCCCAATTACTTTTCGTTCAATAGAGGACTCAATAAAGTAAATTTGCAATTGCAGCTAGCTTGCAGAGACTCCACCTTCTAAAGGGAAGAGAATGAGAAACCGCAGATTCATCATATGATAATCTTCCTCTAGAGACAAACGAACGTTTGCAACGCGGAGAATCATTTTTATGATTCTGGACAGTTTAGCAAAACATGCGAATTCACTTGCATTTTAATTTTTTAATGGTATGCTCACGCAATATCACAGTGAAGTTCCGTCTCCCCCTCCTTGCAATATAATCGAATCTGTAAACTTATAGACCTTATGATATAATGATATCTACTCTGTCAATGCAACTACTCTACTAAAAAAGGAGAAAGAACATGAACGAGTTGAAATTGGGAAACCCTGCTGTTGTCGGTCTTGCTGGATTCGGTATGACGACGCTCACTTTGCAATGTCATAACCTCGGATGGTGCGGCTTAGCTCCTGTTATTTGGCTCGGACTCTGCTTTGGTGGCACCGCTCAGTTGATCGCTGGATTGCTGGAATTCAAAACTGGTAACAATTTCGGTTTTTGCGCTTTCACCGGATACGGGGCCTTCTGGATATCGCTCTGTCTAATGCTAATTTTCGGCACGAATGCGGACCTGGTAAAAAGCTATTCCGTCCTAAAGTTCACGGGAACCGACTTGGGCTATTATCTTGTGATGTGGACTATATTCACCGCTATCCTCTTCGTGATTTCCATGAAGCACCATACTGTTCTGGCTCTTCTATTCCTGACGCTTTTGCTCGGGTTTTTTGGTCTGGACCTCAAGGAACTAGCCGAGAACGCTTTTGCGGGGACCCTTGCCGCGTACGATCTGCTGGTCTGCGGTGCTCTAGCGTTATACCTGATGATGGTTACGGTTGCGGCCGAATCCGGGATAAAACTGCCTGTCGGAGCGCCATGGAGCTAGGAGTTTTCATCGAGATTAAGAAAGGTGACTTTATCTGCTTCGATCTTTAAAAGGGTGTTGAAGCTCTCGGGAGATAGCTCCGGAGAATCTTTGATTCTTATCGTTAATATTATTTATCGTATTCGCTCGCTCCGCTCACTCTAGAATTCACATGCCCTGGAGGCGGATGGCCGTCCTTTACATTCCATTGTTTATTGTGTATTCTTTAGTTGGAAGTAGAAAGGCTAATCAGGGAGGAGAAAAGAATGGCAAATGAAAACATTGATGTTCTCTCGACGGAAAAACGGACGTTTCCTCCGTCTAAGGAATTCAGCCAGAAAGCTATTATCAAGAGCATGAAAGAGTATGAGCAGATCTATAAGAAGTCGATCGAGGACCCGGAGAAATTTTGGGCCGACATGGCCGAGAAAAATCTTACGTGGTATAAGAAGTGGGACAAAGTGCTCGAATACGATTTCATGAAACCTTCGATCAAATGGTTTTCCGGCGGGAAGTTGAATGCCTCGGTGAATTGCCTCGACCGTTTCATTCATACTCCTACGCGCAATAAGGCAGCGCTCATATGGGAGGCGGACAGCGGCGCATATAAGACCTATACCTACCAGCAGCTCTATTGGGAGGTAAACCGTTTCGCCAATGTGCTTAAAAAGAAGGGGGTCAAGAAGGGAGATCGCGTTACAATCTATCTTCCGATGATACCCGAGCTATCGATCTCTATGCTGGCCTGCGCGCGCATCGGGGCGATTCACAGTGTGGTATTCGGCGGGTTCTCGTCCAATTCGCTCAGGGATCGTATCCAGGATTGCCAGTCGACAATGGTCATTACAGCCGACGAAGGGCTTCGCGGTGGACGGTTTGTACCTTTGAAGGCCAATGCGGACGAGGCGCTCCTCGAGTGTCCAACGGTCAAGGACATGATCGTGATCCAGCGGGCGGGAACTGGCAAAGTAAACATGGAACCTAAGAGGGACTCGTGGTGGCACGATGAGCTTGCGGCGAAAGACATAAAAAACTTCTGCGAGCCAGAAAAAATGGATGCGGAGGACCCGCTTTTCATCCTTTACACTTCAGGCTCCACGGGCAAACCCAAGGGAGTGCTTCATACCACAGGCGGTTATCTTCTTTTCACGAACCTTACCTTCAAGTGGATCTTCGACTATCATGACGAAGACATTCACTTCTGCACGGCGGACATCGGTTGGGTCACGGGCCATAGTTACATCCTCTATGGACCGCTCAGCGCTGGTGCTACATCACTTATGTTCGAAGGAATTCCAACCTATCCCGATCCAGGCAGGTTCTGGGACATCGTGGACAAACATCAGGTAAATATCTTCTACACGGCTCCCACGGCGATCCGCGCGCTCATGAAGGAAGGGGAGAGTTGGGTCAGCAAGCATGATTTATCATCTCTCCGCGTTCTAGGCACTGTAGGCGAGCCCATCAATCCCGAGGCTTGGATGTGGTATCACAAAAATATAGGCAAGGAAAAACTTCCTATAGTCGATACTTGGTGGCAGACCGAGACTGGCGGCATCCTGATTACGCCGCTTCCTGGCGCCATAACGACGAAACCAGGCTCGGCGACACGTCCGTTCCCAGGCGTCGTGCCAAAAGTCGTGAAGGAAGACGGTTCTACGGCAGGCGTGAATGAGGGCGGTTATCTCGTCATCGAAAAACCCTGGCCGGGCATTCTCCGCGGAACCTATGGCGATCCCGAGAATAAGCGCATGAAGGAAGTATATTTTAGCAGGTTTGCGGGCAAATACTTCACAGGCGACGGTGCACGAGTAGATGAAGACGGTGACTACTGGCTCATGGGACGAGTGGACGATGTTATCAACGTGTCCGGTCACCGCCTCGGCACCGCGGAGGTTGAATCAGCGTTGGTAAGCCATGAGGCAGTTGCGGAGGCTGCGGTTGTTAGCTACCCGCACGACATCAAAGGCGAGGGCATCTATGTGTACGTAACTTTGAAAGAAGGCCATAAACCTTCAGACGAGCTTAAGAAGATCCTGACAGGCCACGTTCGCTCCGTCATCGGTCCGATCGCCACGCCAGACAAACTCCAGTTCGCTCCCGGCCTGCCGAAGACAAGAAGCGGCAAGATCATGCGCCGTATTCTGCGCAAGATCGCCCACAACCAAGTGGAGGATATCGGCGACACATCAACACTTGCTGATCCAACAGTTGTGGAAAGCCTGGTGAAAGGCAGGGTATAGTTAGAAAAAACAGGTATCACCTTCCGTGAACAGGTCGCTGACTGGTAAACCGGTGGCCTCTCTTTCGCGGGAATGGTTTTTTTCAATAGTTAAATGCCTCCTTGCGGCTTGTAGCTGCAAGGAGGCATTTTTTTGTTTTCCTATAATAGCATATATGTAATGGATGTGAACTTCATAATCATATGCCCACTCATCCGGCATTCACACAGCGTATCCGGTTTTTGTTCATCGACTCGCGCATTTGTTCTACGGTTCTTTCAAGCGCCATCTCTCGATGACACCCTGGCGCTTTGCTGCCCCTTCACTTCTATCAGGTTGGGGAGAAGGCTTGCACTTCCAAGCTTTCAAACATACTCAGCGCACTAAAAAAGCCCTCACGGAAACCGTGAGGGCTTACTATCGGATAATGACATCTTACTTCTGGTGGCATTTGCTGCAATTGGCCGCGTCTTTCACGGAGAAAGCCTTGGTCCCGTTGTGGCAAGCACCGCAGAACTTGCCTGCATTCATGTCATTCATTGTCATGACATCCGCGCCCTTCTTCATCTTGAAAAGGCCAGACGAATGACAATCAGCGCACTTTAAACCCGCTTTAGCGTGGACTGTACCGCTAAACATAACCTTGCCAGCTCCACTGGGTTCAAATGTCAGCTCCTTGCCAGACGGTACCGCGAATGCAGTCATTGCCATGATGAGGGAAATGACAACTACTAGCGCCAACATAAAACTTTTTTTCATTAGTATTTCACCTCCTTCCTTTGTAAGGTTCGTCAAACACTGATTCTCAGGTACGGACCGAAAAACTAACAGGTTTTTCGTTCTGCACCGCGCTCAAAACCCAAGGGTTTAAAGAAACGCCTTCGGACTACGGTACTCGTGACAGGTAACGCATTCTTTCTTTGCTGAAGCTTCAGTAATCGTCCAGAGATGCGGCTTGTGGCAGTCCTTGCACTGCATGTCCATTTTAAGATGCAGGTTGTGTTTGCCGACCTTCGCTATATCGTTGTGACACCGCAGGCAATCCTCGCTCGTGGGCTTCACTTTGCCCGGCGTATGCGGCTTATGACACTCATAACAGTAGAACTGCATCGGTGACTTATCGCTATATTGGATCTTGATGGCCTTCTTAATGATCGTCGAGTCTGGCTGGAAGAAGCGCACATCCATCGTTCCGTCTGCAATCATTTGCTGCCGGATGCTATCATCACTGCTATGGCAGAAGAGGCATTTCTTCCTACCAGGCTTGATGTCCGTCGTGCGATCGGTATGACAGTTGATGCAGGCAAGTCCTTCCATGCCTACGCCATGCACCAGTTTGCCCGGATGGCACTTCAGACAGAACTTTTCCGTAGGGAGGAAGTGGTGCAATCCGCTCTTGTCCGCCTTGATCTCACCATGGCACTGGGTGCATTCGATCTGCTCCATATACACATGCTTGGCATGGAATATGGATTTGTTGATTTTTTCGCCCGGGCCCTGAGTATGGCATTCGTTACAAACCTTCTGACCTACGATAACCTTTCCATGTCGAGCAGGGACAGCGTTCGGCCTGTGGAGCACAAAACTGATGAGCAGTTGGTTCTGTTCAGGGATAGTCAAATGATGGCATTGATGACAGCTGAGTGATTTGTGTTCGCTCCGTGACCAGCTATCGTATGCCGGCTGCATCAAGTGGCATCCAACGCAAAACTTCGGATTGTTCTGGGTGAAATCATAAAACTTATAAGCAACAAAACCGCCGCTGAATACAATAAAAAGGAGAAGCGCAGAAATAAGCATTTTCGCTTTCAGCGAAATAGGCTCCTTAATCCGCTCCATAAACCGTGCAACTTTACCCTTGAACCATTCCATCAACTTCATGTTCCCCCCCAACAAGCAAAATTATAACTTGAGTTTACCACATACTAAGCGTGCATTTATAACATACCAAAAAGTTAATGTCAATACTTTATAGGAGTATTTAAGTAAATATATTGCCATCGCATATGCCATATTGTCTTGACAATTTTTTTTGCTTTTGTTACCGTGTGATAACATTATAAAAAAATTTAATATCCACGTGGAGGAACGATGAACAGGCGTAGATTCCTTAAAATGATTTTAGCCTTTCTCGGATCGGTCACTTTTCTTTCCTTTGCTTTTTCTTTCTTGAAATATCTCACATCAATTCCCGCCAGAACAACGGCCGCTAACAAACTCACTATTCGAAAGGACGCAATCGCCTCTGGAGACGCGATGAATGTCGTCTATCAGAATAATCCCGCCATCGTAATCAACCGTCCCGAGAAGGGATTCATTGCACTTTCACTCACTTGCACGCACCTTGGCTGTGTTGTCGAATTCATTAAAAGCAGGCAGATATTACTGTGTCCCTGTCACGCTGGGACGTACGATCTCGAGGGGAACGTCATGTCAGGACCGCCGCCGAAACCATTGACGGCTATTCCGCTGAAAATCGAAGGCGATTCAATAATAATAGGGTGAGACAATGTGGAAGAAAATAAGACAATGGCTTGATGTGCGAATCGGTCTGGATAATATCATCCAGACCCAGGTAATTGACTATCGCATCCCGAAGAACACTAATATTTTGTATACGCTCGGTTTTCTCGCTGTCGTGGCTTATGGTATTCAAGCGTTGACCGGGATTCTGCTCCTTATTTACTACGTCCCCCACCCGGAACATGCATTCGGGAGCGTACAGGACATTATGACGAAAGTCCCCTACGGCTGGTTATTCAGGGAAATGCATGCTGTAGGCAGTAACCTCATGATCATGGTCGTAATGCTCCATATGGTGACCGTTTTTCTCATGGGAAATTACAAGCGGCCGAGGGAATTGACCTGGTTTGGCGGCGGGCTGATACTAATCATTACCGTAATCTTCGGCCTGAGCGGATATTTACTTCCCTGGACCCAGCTGAGCTACTGGGCGACAACGGTTGTGACTTCAATGCCGACGGCATTTCCTGTCATCGGGGAACCTATCTCCCGGATTCTGAGGGGTGGAGATTATGTGACGGCGACAACGCTCAGCAGATTCTTCGCGCTTCATGTGGCGATCTTGCCTCCCATTTTCCTGGCCCTCATGGGGGTGCATTTGTTCCTGATCAACCGGATTGGCATTTCTGCCACTCCCTTCGGCAAAATTGATGAGGAAAAAAGACCGCTGACCGAATACAAAAGAAAAACCTATCCCGACGGGTATCCTTATTATCCGGCCTTTTTTAAGAAGCAGATGTACATGATGATGGCGTATTTCGCCATTATGTTCTTCATCATCACATTTTTACCAACGCTCTTTTTCCCCGACGAAGCGAACATGCCGGCAGACCCGTTCCATACACCGCTGGCAATCAAACCTGCATGGTACCTGCTGGCACCCTATCAGCTCCTCAAGATGATCCCAAATAAATTTTTCGGGATTATGCTTCAACTGATCCTGGTCATCGTTTTTCTTTTATGGCCGTTCCTGGATATCCAAAAGGAAAAAAACGTCTTCAAGCGACCGGTTTTGAGGGGCGTTTTCCTGTTCCTGCTTATCACGTGGGTCGTACTCTTGTTCTGGGGGAGGACGTAATGAGATACCGCATCCTTTGGGGAATTCTGCTGTTCATGCTTCCCTTGACCGTGCATGCGAACTACCAGCAGGAATTCGAGAACGAATTTCTTACAAAACCCTGGGTTGGTGTACAGGTTGAGCAGAATTTCTGTATATCCTGCCATTCCTCGGAACAAATGAAACCGGAATTCAGGTCTATTCCCGAAGAATGGCGGGCCAGTTGGCATGCCCAGAATAACGTATCCTGCGAGCACTGCCATGGAGGCGATTCAAAGGATGCGGCTATGGCTATGTCGCCTCAGCGGGGGTTCCTCGGCAGCCCACAGTATAAAGATGTCCCTGAATTTTGCGGTAAATGCCATATCGCCATCCTCACCAATTTTCTCGAAAGCGACCATGGGAAAGCGCTCAAGGCCGGTAAAAAGGCTCCTAATTGCGTGGTCTGCCACGGGTCCCACAACATCCAGAAGGCCAGCATTAATATCATCAGTGTCCAGCTCTGCACAAAATGCCATTCCTACGAACGGGCCAAGATTATGAAACAAGCGCTGTTCCTTACCGAGACGAAAATCGGAGAGCTTGGGAACAAGCTGGAGGAACTGAAGCACGAAGGCATCTATCCGGAAGCCGATGAAAAGAGCCTGTTCAGCACACAAGCGGAATTCCGCGCGCTTTTCCATACCGTTGATGTCAACCTGGTGAAGAACAGGACCGATGAATTTACGACCAAGCTGGATCAGATCGACAAAAACATCCAGGCTACTTACCGATCGCTGAAATTCAGAAAAAATTTCTCGGCATTTCTCATGCTTTCCTTTGCGGGGATGGGTATCGTCCTCTTCCTGCTGTGACGTAATAAAAATGAGTAAGAAGTGGCCTTTATCCTCGCGGGGAATGCAACGGCAGCAGAGTAATGAAAATTATTTGGCTTTATTAGAACGTTTTTAGAAGCGCACGGAAGGCGGGATATGCGGGGCAACTATCCGGATAGACGGAAGACAACGGTTCTTGAACCATATTAAACCTCATACTGGATACATGATCCCCTGATCAGCTTCGCCTAACCTTGACTTTTCTTTCACAAACACTATCGGTTCTGGCCAAGCACTTTCCCATTCGGAACAACAAGTGAGTTAGCTTTTCAGCCTGGCGCAAAACATGAAAAGGCTGTTCCCCGCTCCACTCCCAGATGGATCATCAAGCTTTTCTATCAGTGGTCTCGAACCGTAGCTTTCCCGTATAGATAGGCACCGCAAACTTAAGCAGCAATGTGTACAGCAGAGCACCGGTTGCCCAGATTCCCATGGTAACAAGGATCTCCGACTTCGTGGGCGAATATTCATAAATTTCGCCCAGCGCATCAGGCACAAACCCCGGGACCACAAGTCCCATTCCCTTTTCGATGTAAACGCCCATAATAATGAGCATACAACCAATATTAAGCGTTGTGAAGTTTTCCCTGGTCTTCGGGAAGAGGAAAAGGAAGAATGCCGTGGTATTCATTATGGTTGCGGCCCACATCCAAGGTACGAGGCTTGTTTTCCCATGAAGGCCGATATACAGGTATTGGATTGAATAGCTGTCAACACCGCCGGAATAAAATTCCTTGAACGCTTCGGCACCCAGGAGGAACAGGTTAATGGCCATAGCATAGGCGATCAATTCCGCAATTTTGAAGATTGCCTTGTTGTCAATATCGACTTCGGACCGCTTCCTAATGATTTGAAACAGGATCAGCATGATGGCCGGGCCTGAGCAGAACGCTGAAGCAAGAAACCGCGGGGCCAGGATGGAAGCATTCCAGAATGGGCGGGCGGACAACCCATTATAGAGAAAAGCGGTCACTGTGTGAATGCTGACTGCCCATGGGATAGAGAGAATGATAAGCGGCCCGATCACGGCCATACTATATTCCTTCCCGATCGAAAGACGGTAGAGAACGTAAAAGGCTATGATGCTGTTGATGGCAAGATAGCCGTTCAAGACAACCACATCCCAGGCAAGCAGCGACGCAGGAAAATGCATGGCGCCGATGAACGGCAAAATATGCCAGACTCGGAGAGGCTGGCCCATATCGACCATGATGAAGAGGATGCACATCGTGATCGCCGTAATAGCGAGCAGTTCCCCGAACAGCACAATTTCCTTGATTGGTTTGAAATTATAGAGATAGGCAGGAACTACCAGTAGTACGGCCGCGGCGGCAACGCCGACTAGAAAGGTAAAATTTGATATGAACAGGCCCCATGATACCTGGTCCCTCATCGCCGTCGTGATCAGACCTCGATTTAGTTGGTCAAGGTAAGCACTGAAACCCAAGATGATGAAAAAAGAAAGGAATGCGACCCACAGGTAGTAGGCGCTATTCCCGATGAAAATCTGACGCAAGGCGATAAAGAAGTTTCTAAGCATGCTTCTCATGAGCGAGCCTCCTACACTCCGTACGCGAAGAAATAGTAGAACTTGGGATTGGTGTTCAGGTCTTCCTTCAACCGGAACACTCTCTTGTGTTCTATGGCATACCGGATCTCACTGTCCGGGTCAAGCAGATTGCCAAACTTCCTCGCGCCCACAGGACAGGCCTCAACACAGGCCGGATAGCGACCATTCCGTGTACGCTGGATGCAGAACGTGCATTTTTCCACCACTCCCTTATAGCGCGGGCGGTTCCCGAGATAGTGCGTCTGCGGGTTGATCTCATCACTCTTCCGGCCCGGCTCTGTCCAGTTGAAATGACGTGCCCCATAGGGACAGGCGGCCATGCAGTAACGGCACCCGATGCACCAGTTATAATCGACGACCACGATCCCATCGGGCTCTTGCCATGTAGCCTGTGTCGGACAGGCTCGAACGCAGGGCGGGTTTTCGCACTGCTGGCACTGAACCGGCATGTAAAAATATTCCGGCTCGGGCACCAGCTCGGGGTTGTAGTATTTCTCCGAGTTTTCCAGGTCGACCCACTTCTCTCCCTTTTTGAACCTGAGGACCGATATCCAGTGAATCTGCGGGTCCTTGGACTGATTATTCTCATCCACGCAGGCGTACTCGCATCGCCTGCATCCGATGCACCGGGAGAGGTCGAGGCCGTATCCGAACAGAACACCGGGAAGCGCTTTTTCATTTCCGACTTTGATCGCTATTTTATATTTTTCCTCGTACTCCTGCTCCAACCGTCCGATGACCTGTTTGATCTCCGCATCGTTCATTTCCTTGAAGTGTTTCTGGAAAAAAGATTCCCAGAAAGACGCATCCGCTTTATGGAGCGGGACAGCTGTACCCGCCAGTCCGAGGGCGGCGCCTTTCAAAAAACTCCTGCGGTCAAGATGTATCCCGTCTCTTTTTTTTGTGATTTTTCGCATCATTCGCCTCGTCGTGTTATTACACTTTATCACCTTATATCCGTCGGCCTGACCGGTGGAGGTAGCGGCTTGATCGGTTTGAACCGTGGTCCATGCGGCCAATGGCAGTGCACACAGAGCCGGTATTGTTTCTCCCCGTTCCACATACCAGTCCTCTTTCCGTGTAGACCGGCTTTCCACTCACGCAGAATCGTACCATGACATTGGCCGCAAAGAATATAGGATTCCTCAAAGCTGACCAGTTTGCCATTTGCGAGCCGCAGCTTGTCACGGTTGTCGGGGTTGTGACAATCAAAACACCAGCCGCCCGGTATATGTTTCAGCGATTCCGCGATCTCCTGGTGCATTTCAAGCTTTCGCGGTTTTTTGTTTACAGGCATACCAGCGTGACATTGTGAACAAGGGAAGATACCTGGAGTAAAGGGAGGCGGCGGTACAAAGAATTTTTTCGGGATTTCTTGTTCTTCCGCGAGGAGGCTTGCTGAAGAAAGGACGAGCGCAAGGAATGCAATGAGACAAAAAAGCCAGCGAACTTTGCTTTGTTTTTCCATCGTATCCCCTCATTTCTGGTTTGGGGCCAGCTCAATGCAATTTATTGTGCATTTATTGTAAGACACCTCGGGAGAGATTGCAAACTAAAATTTCAATTTGACCGCGGTTCTCTCCCGGGCACTATTAACTCCCGGGAGAGAACGTTTAAGATTGTATTAGTGTGCTTCTTTGTACTCGAACACCGGGAATATATGACTGATTACGTAGAAAAGCACAAAGGGCATGACGAATATGCTGAGCGCTCCGGCAAGTCCTTCTTTGAATGTCTCCCAATCGTGAGGGATAATGGGAATATGATAGTGCATGAACCCCGCGAAAGTCAGCGAAAATGCCTGGCCACCAATCACGACGTTCCACCGCATCATGAAGACTCCGAAGATTACGAGTATGACACCCAACAACGCTCTCCGTATGGTCAACCCGGGGAACAAGAATATGATGAGAGGTACGAGATTCCCAATGCCGTATTGCATAATAAATATGGACTTGAAATCCCGCTCGTAGATAACGCTTCGGAGAATATCCCATGATTTCAATGCGGTATAGCCCCGGAAGATTATGTCGAGGATTTCAAGACTAATGGCGGCTACCATGAAGGCCAGAAGATATTTCGCCGTCATCTGGATAACACTGATCTCAGCGCTCTGGAGCTGTTCCTGAGACGGGAGTCCGGCACGCGCGGCCGTCTTGCGCTTCGCAAGAAACTTGCGAATTTCCATTGTTATGATATACGTAAGCATACACAACGCGATCCCCGAAACAATCGCCGACATGATGAATATGACCGGCATGAGCGGCGTCATCCAGAGGGCGTTGGCTTTGACGGAGCCGAAAATGAATCCTGCATAACCATGAAGAAAGCAGGCGACAGGTATCCCGAGAGCGGCAAGAAACTTGATCGCTTTTTCGTCGCGATGCAGCGCTTCTTCGCTAACGTCGTAGACACCGAGCGTCAGCGAACAGAAAATCAGATATTGGAGCCATTCCACGATCGTCTTATCCTGCTTCTCACGGAGTTTGAGTGACACAGCAACAAAATGGCGGCGGTACAGGAACCAGAGTTCCGACGCCACGATGGCGCCGTAAGAAAAAAACACAATACCGAAGGCAGCAATGGCGGATGTAAAATGCGGGGTCATGAAAATCTCCACCCCACGGAAGGGGAATTGCAGATGAAGCACAATCGGCATGGGCGCGGCAAAAAGCAGTGCAAAGGAAAACACGAGCGCAAAACGCGCCATATCCTTGAGCTTCTGGATGCCGAACACATGGTAGAGCGACGAAAGCACGAAGGCCCCTGCAACCAGACCTGTCATGAAGGGATACATCACGATCTGTATGCTCCAGTAGATATACTCATTCGGTAAAACAAATAACTCTTTTACGGTCCAAAGTTCTCCGTGTACCATGGCTATCTGACCTCCTCATCCAGGCCGATATAATAGACCTGAGGTTTCGTGCCGTATTCACTCTTTAATACTCCCACCCGCTGTGTCCTGATGATCTGGGTCACCGGATCGTTGGGGTCTTTAATGTTCCCAATCTGACGCGCCCCGAAAGGACAAGCCTGCACACAGGCAGTTTTTAATCCTTTGGTAATCCGATGATAACAGAAATTGCATTTCTCCGCCGTATGATAGACAGGGTGGAAAAACCGGACACCGTATGGACACCCCATGATACAGTAACCGCAGCCGATGCACCACGTTCGGTCAACCATGACAACACCGTCAGGCGCCTGATAAGTCGCTCCAACAGGGCAAACCTGAACACAGGGGGGGTTCTCGCACTGATTGCAAAGCTTTGGCACGAAAAACGCCTTTTCAATGCCTTCACCGCTGATGTCTTTAAGGCCATCCTCCCCCTGATCAATCCTCGCTTCTGTAAAGCCGTCCCTGGCCGCCTTGGGGCTATCAGCGTAGAGCTTCCCCTTCTTGGTTAGGACATATCGCTCTACCCATGTTCTCGAAACATTCGCATCGTAGGGAACCTCGTTCTCCTGCTTGCATGCCTTGACACAGAATCCGCATCCGACGCATTTATAGGTATCCACTAGAAACGCCCAACGCACTGATGTCGTCTCGGCAGCTATCTCTGCGAACAGTTTTTTAGGGTCGACAATTTCCAGGGCTGCCAGCGGGATTGCTGCGCCCGCAATCCCCATCGCCGTTTTCTTAAAAAAGTCCCTTCGCGTGATCATTTCAATCCCTCCATCGGGTTGTGCGGATTATGACAGTTGGAACATTCCATGCCGGGGTTGTGCTTATCCGGATCAATGCTTATGATGAGCGCACGACCGCTCGAGGGATAAGGCAACGGATAATGGCATCGCAGGCATAATGCCCTGCTCTTGTCGATAGCTAGTTTCGGCGGATCCGAAGGATGATCTACAGCCGGTCCGTGGCAGTTTTCGCACTGGATTATCCTATGCGGGGTTTTGTTGATGCTATCGTATTTATCGGGATGACAATCCTTGCAGTATTCCTTGCCCTGATATTTTACTTTGATCTTCTTCCAGTCTTCTTCATTCGAATGCCGGTGCCAGCTGTACATATAACCACGCTGACCGATCCCAAAATCCTTCGGGACGATAACCATTCTGGCCAGCAGTATCAAAATGACGATACCGATCACTACGATCAGCGGTCTCAATACATGATTCTTCATAACCTTCCTCTCCTCTCCTGATTTCAATCCAGTTGACTTGCATCCACGAGATTTTTTTACTATTCCTCCTTCTTAAGCGTATGCTGCATGAGCGTCACTCCTTCCCAAAGTATAGCCAAGAAGCAGAGCGACAGCCCTCCCACCAGGCCGAAAATATGAACCAATTGCCAACGGATGACGATAAAGAGTATGACGAAAATAACGGAAAGCTTTAGACCGCTGATGACTAGCGCGGCGACGCTAGAGAAACCCGGCGTTGCGCCTTTGCGAAGGTAGATTCTCTCCACAGAAATGGCCAGCCACCTGAAATTAAGCAAACCGAGAATTCCGCCACACAGGATACTGATGGGCAGGAACCACCACTGACTAGTATGTTGAATGAGATTGAATGCGGAGGCGACCATCGTGGCGCCGAACACAATAAAGGCGGTTTTAACACTCACCCCCTTTATTATTCCCGCTACGGCCTGTTGTCGTATCCTGGCCTCGTCAGTCATGACTTCCTATCATCGTCCTTATCGAATAAATCCTGGCTTCGTTTGACATAAACGACCAGGTTTCGAAAACCTGCGATTATGCCCAGGAGAAGAAATATCGCGGTGAACCAGGGGGATGTGCCAAGCCATTTATCAAGCGTGAGACCGATGAAGAGACCGATCACCGTGGCAAATACCAAGGCCAGCCCCACGGTACTCAACATGCCAAGCATACGAATGAGCCTACGGTCTTTTTCTTCCATGATTTTACTGCCGTTCAACTGGAGGAAGTTCAGAGAAAAACAAACATATTCTGTTAAGAGATTTGATTTCTCCGGGTCATCAACGGTTATTGCTTTCATAACCCCTTAAAACTCTTCCTCGCTGCATCGATTGTCTTATCGATGTCAGCCTTGCTGTGGACCAGGGATATGAAAGCCGCCTCAAACTGGGAAGGCGCGAGGTTGACGCCGTTCTTGAGCATGGATAGAAAGAATTTGCCGAACCGCGTCGTGTCCGATGTCTTGGCGCTGGTGAAGTCCTTCACTTGTTTGTCGGTAAAGAACGCAGTGAACATAGACCCCACACGGTTAATCGTACACGGGATTCCCGCTTCCTGCGTTCCAGCCCTGAGTCCGTTTTCGAGATCGAGCGATTTTTTTTCGAGGGTTTTGTAGACACCGGGTTTCGCGAGCAGCTTTAACGTTTCGATTCCCGCGACCATAGCCAGCGGGTTACCCGACAGCGTCCCTGCCTGGTAGATGGGTCCGATAGGCGCGATCTTCTCCATGATCTCCCTTGTTCCACCATAAGCACCGACAGGCAACCCGCCGCCGATCACTTTGCCGAGGCACGTAAGATCCGGTTTGATTTTATACCGTTGCTGCGCGCCGCCAAAGTCGACGCGAAAACCAGTCATCACTTCGTCGAAAATGAGGACGATGCCATATTGGTTACAGACCATGCGAAGCCCCGCCAGAAAACCCGGCTCGGGCGGTACGCATCCCATGTTGCCTGCTACAGGCTCAACTATAATGCACGCGATTCGCTCTCCTTCGCGGGAAGCGAGCTCCTTCACCGCACCCAGATCGTTATAGGCCACCGTAAGTGTATGTTTGGCTGAGATCCGCGGGCACACCGGGACTATCGGGAAGTCCGAACGTCGCCACACCGCTACCGGCCTTTACGAGCAGACTGTCACCATGTCCATGATAACATCCGTCAAACTTGAGAATCTTGTCCCTTGCCGTAAAACCCCGCGCCGCACGAATGGCACTCATCGTTGCCTCTGTACCGGAACTGACCATCCGTACCAATTCGATGGAAGGGAAAGCTTTCTTGACCATCTTGGCAAGAGTAGTCTCAAGTTCCGTCGGAGCACCAAAGCTCGTTCCGCCAACAATAGCCTTTTTGAGGGCGGCAGTAACGACAGGATTAGCATGCCCCAGGATCATAGGTCCCCAGGAAAGAACGTAATCAATATAGGCTTTGCCGTCGGCATCGTAGATCTTCGATCCCTTCGCCTTTTTTATGAAGAGCGGATCACCGCCAACCGAGCGGAATGCCCGAACCGGGCTGTTCACACCGCCAGGGATGTGTTTTTTTGCCTCATCAAATAATTTTTTTGATCTCGGACCCGACATGCACACTCCTTTTGCTGATCATCAATTTTTCGAATCGATATCCAGCCTCCCTAAAATATGAAAATCTGTCTTGAAAGTCAATGGAAAATCACAAGGAATGGGAGATAATTGCAGTTTAATATCATGTAACAACCAGAATTTGCATTTTATGGTCAAGACATCGTCAACTCTTTTGAATGGATGTCGTATAAGCTCTCAATGACTGGTATGAACACCGCCGGATATTTAATTTCCACCTTTTCATGGCACTATCGTATTAGGGGAAAACCCAGAACCTTCAGGGGCGGAAGAACAACATCATCTCGTTTCGTTCATTTTAGCCAGCAAGAACGACACAACACCTTCAGCATCGTTGAGATCAAAGCAAGGGATACTCGCGTCATAGTGACGGTCGCTTACCAACGCCAAGAAAGAGGGATCGTCAAGAGCCAACGGACGAGTTCCCGAAACTCCGTAACGGAAAACCTCAATCCTGTTCTGCGCCTGGTGTTTGAAGCCTTCATGAAGAATTATATCGGCATCCGCCATCCACTGTTCAAGCTCTTTTGGAGCGGGTTCCTGTTCGATTTTTTTCATGACAACCATTTGTTCGGGACCGACAAGAACTACTATGCCGGCACCGGCTCGCTGAAAACGCCATGAGTCCTTGCCGGGCTTATCAAGATCGAAACCTGCCGACGCATGCTTCACGACAGCAACCCGTAATCCTTCTTTCCTCAGGATCAGGACAATTTTTTCTATCAGGGTTGTTTTGCCGCTGTTCGAACATGCAGCTACAAACGAGAAGATGTGCATTCAAAAAGACCTTTTCCCTTGACGTTCAAAGATGCGAACAGAAGAGCGGGAAATGACCATCATGCCGCCAACCGGTTTGTCCGGATGAACGAATTGAAAATAACATCCGCTCTTGACCAATTCATAACGGCCTCAGCTATCAACCTTACCGGCATTTTCCCGATTGCTCACCAGTCCCCTCCTCGCCAATTTATTTGCAGCACATCTTATGATTCCTCAGTCCCCGTTGACTTAGGTTTTTTCTTGCCGACAAGACGCGAAGCGAGAATGCCAAGCTCATAGAGCAGATAAATGGGTATGGAAAGAATCGTCTGATTGAAAACGTCCGGCGTTGGACTCAGGATCGCGCCCAGTATGAACGCCCCAAGGAATGCGAACTTCCGGTATTTGGCCAGAGTGGTGGGGCTCACGATTCCCATCCGGCTGAGCAGAACGATAATGAGAGGTAATTCAAACACGATGCCGCTAGCCAGAAGAAACTTTAAAATGAAATCAATATAATCTTGGATCCGGAGAATGGCGACCAGATTCTCTGTTTTATAGGTAAGGAGGAAAGACACGGCGAAAGGCAGCATAACGAAATAACAGAAGAGTACACCGATGCCGAAAAAAAGGGATGAGAAAAAAATAAACAACGCGATATACTTTTTTTCTTTGACGTGCAGTCCCGGAGCGATGAATTTCCATACCTGAAACATGATGAAAGGGAACACCAGCATAAGGCCGGCAATAAGCCCTATCTTGAGGTGGGACCAGAAGGGCTCGACCAGCGTGGTATAGTGCAACTGCTGAGGGGATGCATTGGGCACGATCGAAACAAAGGGATAGGCAAGCTTAAACTCCATCTTCGAATTCAGCGGCCACATCAGAATTCGAAGGATATTCTCCGAATAATTAAAACAGATACCGAAACCAACGCCAATCAGAATGAAGGAGCGGACGAGTCTCTTCCTGAGTTCCTCCAGGTGGCTCCAGAAGGGCATCCTCAGCTCTTCCTCAGGCACCGCCATGAGTATTCTCCTTTTTTCCCTTTTCCTTGTCCTGCTCCGCCGGTGCGGTTTCCGGCGCAGACGCCTGTTTGGTTTTGTCTTGAGTTATCTCCTGCCCTAATTTCTTTATTTCATCAAACTGGCTGGTCTTTTCCACTTCCTTCATCTCGGCCTTCATAGATTCCTGAAATTCCTCGGATGCCTTTTTGAATTCCGCGAGTGCGCGGCCGATGGACCGGCCGATTTCGGGAAGCTTTTTTGGTCCGAACACGATAAGGGCAATAACAAAAATGAGCAACAACTCAGGAAATCCCAGACCAAGCATGGCGTTCTCCTCAGATTTGAAGGTGGAAAGTCTATTTAAAAAACTGGGACCGTCTAAATTCCTCTACGGTAAAGCGAGGTTTATCACGGTTGCCGGACCTCGCGCGCTCAACCTCCCATGTTTTGTCCCGCAAATTGGCACTCAAGCTTTGTCCGGTTTGAGTTCAATTACGGGACTGTTGTCCTTGGGCTTGTTCTGCCGGATCACGTTTAGCTTAACTGTTTTTTCAATGCGCCAGCTCCGGGGATCGCCAAACAGAGACTGATACCGCACCTTCGATAACTTGTTGGGTCGAGATATTGACAACCGCGGGCCTCTCTTTTTTTACAAGAGGAGCGAAAGATTCCGGAGCAGCGGCCGCGCCTGGAGTAAGAGGTAAAAAACCTACCAGGTATACGATGGCAAAGAATATTTTGAGCGGCAATTCCATAAACAATCTCCCGGCCGACGGTCTGCCACAACAGTCAATAGATATCACGCTGTCATAGGATAGTCAAGATATTTCGTTGGGTTACGCTTTGCTGAAGCAGGGGAACCATGAACCGATGGCTGGAAGCGTCCGCGTGCTGGCGGCGAGAGAAAAGCGCTGGTCTATGCCGTATGCTTGCTGCTCTAATCGTTACATCGAAACCCGAATGACCGTCTTCACATTACCCCGAACATTGAAATCACCCACTACTTCGAGTGCACGGGGTTTGAGGCTTTTCTTCAGCGCATCGAATATCAAGTTTGTCACTGCTTCATGTGATACGCTATGGTCACGAAAACTGTTCAAATATAGTTTCAGGCTCTTAAGCTCAACTACCTTTTTGTCAGGAGTATAGGTGATTCTGATGGTCGCAAAATCCGGATAACCGGAGCGAGGGCAAAGACAGGTGAATTCCGGGTACGAAATATCAATATTGTAGTCTCTGTCGGGATTGGGATTGGGCCAGAGTTCGAATGACGTCTTCTTGATTGCCTTGGTTCCATATTTCATTGTACGAATATTTTAACCTATTCCAACATAGCTGTAAAGATGATAATACGTCAGGAACTGTCACTTTACCAAACACTTAATACCAGCCCCTAAACCGTGGCAAACATCTCTACAGCATTTGTATACAGAATCAGCGACGACTCCCAGCAGCATCGGGGGCTAATCCAGGAATCCTCGGCCTTCAAGGCTGGAGGTTCTCAACATAATTCATTCCGGATATAGAGATTGTGCAGTTCTAGACCTGCCACATCGTGGCTTCAAAATCATCGGTCGGGACCTTGAACTGAATGTATCCGCGATAGGGCCATTTCTCGACCTCCGATCCCGACCGCTCAACCGTCACAAAAATCTGAATCTCGTCGTTAGCCTTGGCGCCCAGCAGATTGAAGGGTATGGCAAGCTCGATAATATCATTGACTGCAACAGTGTTTATCACGGCCGACGGTTCCCGATTTCCGTTCTCGCTTCGATATAAATCTGCGTTTACGCGACGTTCCTGCGGGACAATCCTGATTTCCACATCAATTCCTTTTGGATTCAGAAAATTGATAAAAAACGTCAGGTCTTTCACCTTCTCATCCTTCAGACTTCCACTCGGGTCGAGACGGAAAAACATATTTTTTAGATCGAAACCGTAATAGAGGTGAGTTATTATGGACGCACCGCGATGCATGGCCCCGCCACCCTGGCTAACGTCATAAAAGCCGGCGGACAGCCATTCGAAATAATTCGTGACTTGGCCATCGATAGTCGGTGAAATAAATGCGGTGAGTTCTACGGTTGGGAGCGCCTGTCGGTCCCTGTGAAGAATGGAAATTTGAAGCTCGTCCGGGATGTCGAGACCTATAATCCGGTAAACATTCATGAGGTGGGTCCGGAACAGCAGATCGAACTCCTCGTCATTCTCGGAATAGTGGTCATCACCATACCACCAGCACCAGTCGCTTCCCTCTGCGATGTAAATTTCCTCCCACGCCTTAGCCAGTTTTTCCGGATTGCCGTCGTGGGAAGTGAATTCTGACAACGCAGCGCGTGTTTGTGATAGCAGGCTCCATGCGCGATTGTCCTCTTCATGACCGATCCAGACACGATAGTTCGCATTGATCCACGAGCCTGCATGAAGACGCTCGATGGACGCTTCTGCAGGATGTTCCCGCAGATACTCCCCGACCGTCACGCACTGGAGCCCCTGTTCGCCACTAAGACGTTCATAGAGGTATAGAAAAAAGTCTCGGCCATCATTCTGATAATATTCCCAGGCATTTTCACCGTCAAGAATGATTGATACCAGATGCGGTCCATTGGACATACCCCGCCTGACCCGGTGGAGCCGATCCACGAGGTCGTGTACCGCGTTCTTGTAATCCCATTTAGAATATACAAAACCGATAAGATCGGACAGCGTATGATCGCGAAATATGACTGAAATGCGCTTGTCCCCTTTTCCGGCCAAGTACGGCTTGTATAATACCTCCGGGTTTTTCATCACGCCGTCGAAATCCCGTTCAATATGAATGCCGAGGGATCGGGCAAGAACTCCTTCGTCGCTGCCGATCCATTTAATGCCGGCGTCAGCCAGAAGGGGAACTAATTCTTCCGCCACCGACCCTTCCGAGGGCCACATGCCCAAGGGACGCGAACCAAAGAGTTTCTCGTGATACTCCATGGCGCGCTCGATCTGTATGCGCGCATCCTCGGGATGGGCAAAACGCTCTGCAGGAAGATGGATGTCCGGAACCGCGACTTTTGCGAGGTCCGTGTCAATCAATAACGGAAGAATAGGGTGATAGAACGGAGTCGTCGTCAGCTCTATCCTGCCGTACTCCATCAGACGCCGGTACTCCGGAATGATAAGCGCCATGACTTCCCGCTGCTTTTGAACGAGAAGCAATTTTCCCTTCTCGCTGAAACCTGATCCTTGCTGAATCAGCTCTTGAAGAAACGGGTCCTTTTGCTTGAAGACCGGATCAAACCAGGTCAAATTGAACCAGACCTGAAGATCGAGATAATCCTGGTTCGTAAAATAGCGCGTCGCGTTCTTAAGATCATCGGGGGATACGCTATAGCCTCTGCGATCAAGCAGATGCCAATACCCGGGATAGGGCTTGATCATCGTATCCCAGTTTGCCATAAAAGAGTTCTTGAGCAGAAACAGTTTGTCTTCCTGGTTGAGATCCGCAGCAGGTTTGATCGTCAGGTCGAGGAACTTGTCGGTTGCTTTGTTTTCCACATAATCCCTGATCTGTTTGAGGAGCGAGGGGACGAGGTTGAACGTTTGGTGAATATCGGGAAAATCTGTCAGAAGCGCCGGCATATCGTAATAATCCTTGATGCCGTGCAATCTCACCCAGGGTAGGATGTAGGACCCTGTTACATCATCTTTATAGTACGGCTGGTGCATGTGCCATACAAATGCTATGTACAGAGGATAGTCGGACATGTCGGTTTAGACAATTGGGGAAGCACGATGAGAAAAACACACAGCAGAAACCTCACCAAGGCAAAAGAAACTTCCTACACGATGCTATTAGGGATGATTGAGAGTGCCGTCTTTTGCTTCCAGAAAGCCCCTCATGGTTCGTCATAATAGTACACTATCTCTCCTTGGCGTGCAAGCCCCAGTTTGTCTCGCGCCAGGATTTCAAGATAGTACGGATCTGTTTTCAAAGCATGGACATCCTTGAGAAGCCTTGCATTATCCAGTTTGAGCGTTGCAATTTCCTGAGTGAGGTAGTCATACCGCTCCTTCATTCGATAATATTTTATCACTCCCATTTCACCGAAAATGAAGGACACAAGGACGTAGAAGACAGCGACAACAGCAATGGCTATCAGCGCTATCCTGCTGCGTGAGCTCCGGGAACTGCGGTTTGTTTTTAAATAATTCCGTTTGCGCATGGCATGAGTAGCGTGGTAGCCGCTCGCTTTTTGTGTTACGGAAAAGAAAAGGACCGGGCTGTAAAAACAATACCACGAAGATCGGCTTCGTGGTAAAGTTGCACATCTGCATTTCGGATATGCTTTATATCCCAAGCTTCGTTATTTCTTTTTGGTGGTCTTCTTCGCCTTCTTTGCCGGGGCTTTCTTCGTCGCCATGAGTCATCACCCCCTTCCATAAATGAATTTAAAATACGTGGCAAACAGGTAAGCTAACCTTGGTTCCACGCTCATTGCCAATCAGGGCAAATACGCCGGGGGACTCTGTGGCCCCCGGCGGGCCCCACTCTGCGGGACGCGATGCATGAAAACTACTTCTTCTTGGTGGCCTTCTTTTTGGTCGCTTTCTTCTTCGCTTTCTTCTTGGCTGCCATTATTTGTCCACCCCCTTTCGGCATACCGCGTTCGGACTCAAGCGGCCTTATCTTGAAACAAGCTGAGGTACATAGTTAAGCAGTGACATCTGCGAGTACTTCTCCCGTATCCTGCCGTTCACAAGCTCGATAAATTCCTCAGCATCTTTGATTGCTTGCCCTGCCTCATACCGGGATATGATGTGTTCGGCATCCTCTATAAAGCTCTGATATTTCCGCCGCATTCTGTCAAACTTATTAATAAGACTTTTAAATTGCTCGCCGAGCAGCACTCCGGCGGCGGTTACTATGGTCTTTTGGGCATCTCGGCCCCGGACTCCTTTGGGCCTGAAACCCTCGGTAGAAATCAAAGCTCTTGCTGAGCGAACCATTGCCAGGTAGGCAGTCGCAAAAGCCCATTCTTCGTCTTTGTCCTGCAGAAGTTTGCTTGTCGCAAGGTCACGCTCCGCACGGGTAACGAGAGCTATGACCTCGCTGATCTCCGAAGAGCGCTCCTCAACAATCCCCAGATTTTTTAACCTTTCATAAGTCATCTTCCTTGCCTACCAGAAAAATTTTCTTGCCTTTCAATAATTCCCGTATAAAGGGATCCTTAGATTCCTTCCGTTTACGGTACTCCTGCTCATCAAATACCAGATAATCGATGTCCTGCTTCAATTTTTCTTCAAGGCCCATCACCATATCGTTTAATTCCGTGATGTTTGCTTGGCCAATGACCATGAGATTGATGTTGCTGTCCTCTTTCTCAGACCCCTTGGCGTAGGATCCATAAATGAACGCCGCCTGAACCCCCTTAAGCCGGGAGAGCGACGTCTTCATGGCGCCTTGCGCACCGGTCGTTTTGAAAATTAGACCTTTCATCTCGGCGAAGATCGGGGAATTTTTATTCGCGAAGTAGTATTTCTGGACACCCCGCTTTTCTTTTCCCAAGAGCCCGATCTTAACAAGGTTGTCAAGCTCACGCTTGATCCCCGCCGCATCCTTCCCGATATGGCGCGCTATCTCCCTCAGATAGAACCGATCATCCGGGTTGTTAAAGAACAGGCCTAAAAGCTCCGCTCTTGTCGAAGAGAAGAGTTTTGTCAGCACCTTGTATCACCTCGTGGACAAAATATACTACAAGAGTGTATATTTTGTCAACAAGAAAATTAAACAAATTATTTTTCCTATGGTTAGACAATTTATCAACACCGTAATCAACATGTTGAAAAATTGTTCACAAATATTATTGTTTTGTCGATCATTTTCACACTATTACTTGTTAGGATTCGGCATCGCGAACTGGTGTTTTCCGGTGCTTCGATTGCATGCCAACCAGCAAGCGTCAATGCAACTTCCACGGCAAGATGAAAATATCCGCTCAAATAGCGCATCTATCAAGCGAAATGCACAAGCTCGGGTTCGATAACAATGAATCAAGTTGGCGCATGAGTGCTAGAAATCTCACCTTAATATTTTTCATGCCGAGATTTTTAGTATCAGCGATGTTGAAATAAACTCCATTGAATCGCGGGCCATTTACGCGAATTCACAGACTCAGCAGATTTCTCTTTTGTTCGCCGCGTCACTTATGGTATAGTAAGTAAAATAAATCGTTGACATATTGTCTTCAAAAATTATTTTGTCATCAAATATTATTCGTATTATTCGGAGAACAATGGAATTCAGTAAATTAGAGATACCCTATGAAGTAAAGCAGGGAATCGAGGAGGCAGGCTTCACGATTTGCACACCCGTTCAGGAAGAAGTCATCCCGCGGGCTGTTCGCGGAGAAGATGTAGCGGCGCAGGCACAGACAGGCACAGGCAAAACAGCGGCTTTTCTTATTTCGCTGTTCACTCGGATGATCAGAAACCCGGTGGTGGACTTAGCGAACTCTCCTCAGGCGCTCATCATCGCTCCGACGCGCGAGCTTGCCGACCAGATATACCACGAAGCATTGCGTCTGGGAAAGTTCACGGGTTACCGCCTCCTGGCAGTCTATGGCGGCATCGATTACCAAAAACAGATGGATACCCTCCAGAAGGGCGTTGATGTGCTCATTGGAACCCCGGGCAGGCTCATTGATTATTACAAACAGAACATCTACAGCCTCAAGAAGACTCGCTATCTGATCATCGACGAGGCCGACCGCATGTTCGACATGGGTTTCATCGACGATCTGCGGTATCTTCTCCGGAAAATGCAACCTTATACCAAGCGACAGTCAATGCTCTTCTCGGCAACTCTCTCCTACCGTGTGATGGAACTCGCCTATGAATTTATGAACCTTTCTGAGAAGATTTCGATCACGCCAGAAAAAATAACCGTGGAGCAGGTGGAACAGGTCCTTTACCACGTCGGTAAACACGAGAAAATTCCGCTCCTGCTCGGACTCCTTAGAAAGGAAAAACCCTTCCGCACACTCATCTTCGTGAACACCCGGCGCGCGGCCGACATGGTCGTTGAGCGTTTGAACCGGAACAATTGGAAGGCCGATGCGATCACCGGCGACATCATCCAGAAAAAAAGGCTCCGGCTTCTCGCTGAATTTAAAGAAGGAAAACTTCCCATTCTCGTCGCGACCGACGTGGCCAGCCGCGGCATTCATGTCGAAGGGGTGACCCATGTCATCAATTATGACCTTCCCCAGGACGCCGAGGATTACGTGCACCGCATCGGCCGGACAGGCCGCGCAGGAGCAACGGGAAAAGCACTCAGCCTCGCGGACGAAGAATACGTCTATTCCCTTGAGGTCATCGAAAAATACATCGGCCAGAAAATCCCAGTAGAGTGGGCCGAAGATACCATGTACGTCAGGGAAATACGCAGGACCGCGGAAGAAAAAAAGCATGCTGCGGCAATTGCGGTACAGAAACTCCATCACCCCTCAAAGAACCGCCGTTTCCAATCGAGAACAAAACACCATTAATCAGGTTCACTGCCACCATGTACCGGTAACCATGAGCGTTGTGAGCTCTTGCCGTAATTTAGAATAGCCGCTCACAACAGATTCCAGCAACGCATGTTAGTGAATGCTGTTTTCCCACGGTGGTATAATAGTATCAGGGATTAGAGATGATTTTCCTCTTAAATTATTCTTACAACCCGGCCATATGGGAAGGCGCTTAAGCAAAGGGGTGTTTCGCCATGGTTGAATTTATGTCAACTACAAATTATGAACGACCTTGGCTCCGTTTTTACGAACCCAGCGTTCCCTCCAGCCTTACCTACCCCGAGATTACGCTCGGAGGCGTTCTTGAGCGGAATGCAAGGAAATACCCGGACCATCATGTGATCCTTTTTTACGGGAAGAAAATTTCCTACCGCGAGCTTGATAAACTTGCGAACCAATTTGGACGAGCCCTCACTACACTGGGGGTGAAAAAAGGCCATCGCGTCGCGCTCATGCTGCCCAATATCCCGCAAATGGTAATTGCCTACTATGGGGCGCTTCGAACCGGTGCCGTAGTTGTTCCGACCAACCCGCTTTACCACGAGCATGAGCTGGAAGTGCAGCTCAAGGACAGCGGAACCGAGACGCTCGTTGCGGTCGACATGTTTTATCCAATGATTTCCCGCGTTATTCCGCGGACAAAGGTCAACCATCTAATCCTCTGCGGCATTAAGGATTATCTCCCCTTTCCCTTGAACCTTCTGTACCCGGTAAAGGCGTGGATCAACCGGGAATGGGTTCGTGTAAAACGCGCACCTCCAATCTATGATTTTCTCGATATCATGAGAGATAAAGACGCTTCCCCGCCCGATGCAACGGTGTCCCCTGATGATGTTGCGTTGCTCCAATACACCGGCGGTACGACAGGGATACCAAAAGGCGCCATCCTGACCCATCGCAACCTTGTAGTGAACGCCGTACAAAGCAATGCCTGGCTTACACTAGGGAATGAAGATAAAGTGATTATTCTCGCGGTAATCCCCTTTTTCCATGTTTACGGAATGACAACGGCCATGAACCTCGGCATCTTCATGGGTGCCGAACTGCTCCTTCTTCCCAAGTTTCATACGAAGGAGGTGCTGCGATTCATTGAAAAGTACCGGCCTCAGATATTCCCGGGTATTCAGGCCATGTATCTTGCTATAGGCCATTATCCAAAGGTTCGGAAGTACGATCTGTCGTCAGCGAAGGTCGCCCTGAGTGGAGCAGGTCCTCTGATGCATGAGGTGCAGGAGCAATTTGAGCGCGCGACAGGAGGAAGGATTGTTGAAGGATATGGCCTTTCCGAAGCATCGCCCGTGACCCATGCTAATCCGATTTTCGGCAAGCGAAAAGCGGGCAGCATCGGCCTGCCCTGGCCAGATACCGAAGCGCGGATTATGGACATCGAGACCGGCGAGAAAATACTTCCGATCGGCGAAACAGGGGAGCTCGTCATCAGGGGACCGCAGGTCATGAGCGGCTACTGGCACAAGCCAACGGAAACAGCGACAGCGCTGCGAAATGGATGGCTCCATACCGGCGATATCGCCAGAATGGATGAAGACGGCTACTTCTTCATCGTGGACAGGATTAAGGACATGATCAAAACGGTGGGAGAGAATGTTTATCCACGTGAAGTGGAGGAAGTGCTCTACACACACCCCAAGGTTAAGGAAGCGGTAGTTGTCGGACTCCCGCATGAGGAATATCTCGGGGAGAAGATCAAGGCGTTCATCGTCCTGAAGGAAGGAACGACTGCGACAGCCGAGGAGATTATCCAGTACTGTCGAGAGCAGCTGTCGAAATTTAAAGTGCCGAAAGAGGTTGAATTTCGCGACAGGCTCCCAAAAACCCTAGTAGGAAAAGTGCTTCGCAGAGTGCTCCGGGATGAAGAGATAAAGAAAGTCGAGGCGAAATGACGAGGATCGGTATCGTGAGACACGAACAATAATCAGCTCTTGAAGTAGGTGTCCACCCGTTCTTCGCTTCCCATCCAGCCCGGCGCTTGCCATTTAACGAGGCAATGCTCATGAAGGAAGTCGTTATCATAGATGGTTTGCGAACACCTTACGCCAAGGCCGGCACGGCTTTCAAGGATGTACCTGCTGTTGACCTCGGGGCAGCCATTCTCAGAGAGATCGTCGCGCGCACTGGGCTCGACCGGGATCGCATTGACGAGGTAATCATCGGCAATGCGGGGATGCCTTCGGAAGCGGCCAACATTGCCCGGGTTATCGCGCTCCGCGCGGGAATTCCCGAGCGGATACCTGCTTACAGTGTGCAGAGGAATTGCGCGTCGGGCATGCAAGCGGTGGCGAGCGCCTATACCCAGATCCTCGCTGGCATGAGCAAGGTCGTGCTTGTTGGTGGTGTGGAGTCCATGTCCAATTATCCCTTCTATATAAAGAAGAAACTTCGTGATGTTCTGACTAGCGTGCAGAAATCCAAAAAGGTCGGCGGGAGAATTCGGGCAATCCTCTCGCTCCGGCCGAAGGATTTCGTACCTATTATCGGCCTCACGGAGGGGCTGACTGATCCAATCTCAGGGCTCATCATGGGCGAGACCGCGGAAGTTCTCGTGCGGGATTTCGCGATCACGCGCCGCGAACAGGACGAATATGCTCTTGAAAGCCACCGGCGATGGGCAACAGCGAATGAGGCGGGAAAGTTTAAAAACGAAATCGTTCCCTACTACGTGCCGCCGGATTTCCAAGCTGTTACAGAAGACATCGGGCCGCGCAAAAGCCAAACTCTGGAGGCCTTGCAAAAACTGAAGCCTTATTTCGATAAACGGTTTGGAACTGTCAGCGCAGGGAATTCATCGCCCATTACCGACGGTGCTGCAGCCGCTATTATCATGAGCACCGATCAGGCAAGGGAAATGGGCTACCACCCGCTCGGCCGCATCAGGGCCGTGGCCTTTGTCGGGTTTGATCCATCCCGTATGGGCATCAGTCCGCTCCATGCCACACATAAGGTTTTGAAGCTTGCAGGCATGACCATGAAAGACATTGGCCTCATAGAGCTGAACGAGGCTTTTGCAGCTCAGATCATTGCCGTGGAACGGGCCGCAGTGTCGAAGGAGTATTTTGCCAAGAATCTACCCGGCCAGGAACCGGTCGGCGAGTTCCGGCGCGATATCATGAACGTAAACGGTGGCGCGATTGCACTAGGGCATCCAGTCGGTTCATCGGGCCTCCGGATCATCATCACGCTACTGAAGGAAATGGAGCGCCGGGGCCTCTCAACCGGCCTCGCCACACTCTGTATCGGCGGCGGCCAGGGCGGGGCCATGATCGTTGAGCGTATTTGATCTCGATGAATCATAAAAATATGTGGCGTTAGCATGCTGACAATCGTGATTTTTTGTACTCTAGTGCGAGGTTCCTATGTTGGCTTTCGACTATAGAATAAACAAAGAAGGCGTCGCTATCCTCACGTTCGACCTCCCCGAGTCTACCGTAAACAAACTCACCACTCCGGCCATGGAGGAGTTGAACAGACTCCTTGACGAGCTTGCCGGCAATAAGGAAATAAAAGCGCTTGTATTCCGGAGCGGCAAAGAAGGCAATTTTATCGTGGGCGCCGATATTGCGGAAATCAGGGACATCGCCGACTCGGAGTCCGGAGAGCGTCTTTCACGAAAAGGCCAAGCAGTCATGAGCAAGCTCGAAACCCTTCCATTCCCCACAGTTGCGGCCATCCACGGTCCCTGCATGGGAGGGGGGCTGGAACTTGCACTTTCCTGCACCTATCGCATAGTCAGCAACAACCAGAAGACCGCCCTCGCTCTTCCTGAAGTGAAGCTTGGAATAATCCCGGGCTTCGGCGGCACGCAGCGACTGCCACGCGTCACAGGGCTTGCAAACGCCCTCGACGTAATTCTGACGGGCAAGTCCGTATTCGCCCAAAAAGCACGGAAGATGGGCCTGGCCGATGAAGTCACCCATAAAGAAATCCTCCTCGACCGTGCCATTGCCCTGGCAATAAGAATGATCAGCAAACCGCGGCCTGCCACCATCAGGGCAAAGAGGCCTCTCTTCATCCGTTTGCTTGAAAGCAATCCTCTGACGAGGACAATCATCTACCGGTCAGCGGAAAACTCCGTGCTTCGGGAAACGCGGGGGAATTACCCGGCCACGCTCGCTGCGCTAAAAGCGGTCCGCTACGGCATGGCACATGGTGGCGAAGCAGGATATGCGAATGAAGCAAAACTTCTCGGCAGTCTCATACCAACCGAAATTTCAAAAAATCTCATTTCCCTTTTCTATCTCCAGGAGATGCTCAAGAAAAACACTCACTCCCCCTCTGTCATCATCCGAAACGCCGGTGTTCTCGGTGCAGGTGTCATGGGTGGCGGCATTGCCCAGCTCTTTGGAGAAAAAGGCATCGAGGTCCGCGTGAAGGACGTTAATACCGGGGCAGTCGCATCAGGCCTCAGGGAAGCGTGGAAGATCTTTAGGAAGCGGCGGGACAAGGGGGTTCTAACCATGATCCAGGCGCGCGACGGCTTCGATCGGGTTTCGGGAATTACCGATTATTCGGGCTTTGGACAAGTTGATATAGCAGTCGAGGCGGTCGTCGAGGATATGAACGTTAAAAAATCGGTGCTGCGCGATTTCGAAGCCGTCGCGAAAAACAATGCGATCTATGCTTCTAATACTTCTTCGCTCTCCATTACAGACCTGGCTCTTGCCTCGAAACGTCCTGAGAGCGTCGCAGGGATGCACTTTTTCAATCCCGTGGAGAAGATGCCGCTCGTTGAAGTAATCAGGGGTAAAAAAACCTCCGCGGAAACTGTTGCAACAATTGTCGCGCTTGCGCGCAGGCTTGGCAAGCTTCCAGTGATCGTCAATGACGGGCCGGGCTTTCTCGTAAACCGTATTCTCATGCCCTACCTGAATGAGGCAGCCACAATGCTTGACAAGGGAAACACAATTGAGAATATTGATAACGCCCTGCTCTCCTTCGGCATGCCTATGGGCGCTTTCATTCTGTTTGATGAAATCGGCATTGACGTTGCTCACAAAGTCGCAGATATTTTGGAACAGGGACTAGGTGACCGCGTCAAACCGTCGCCGCTGCTGGAAGCCTTATATACGGGAGGCTACTACGGAAAGAAGAACGGAAAGGGATTTTATCAATATGAGGGGAGAAAACGCAGGGGACCTGATCTATCCATTTATACCAGGATACCGGAGAGATCAGGCAGTGACGGAAAGATCGGCCCGGAAGAGATCGTTGACAGGGCTGTGCTCCTTATGATAAAGGAAGCGGCGCTCTGTCTTGAAGAGAATATCATTGACCGGCCCGACCTTCTCGATGGAGCGCTTATTTTCGGCATCGGGTTTCCTCCTTTCCGAGGCGGCCTGCTCAGGTATGCGGACAAACTCGGCGCGAAAACCATTGTTAACAAACTTGAAAGTTACGCACAGAAATATGGCGAACGGTTCATGCCGACTAAGTTTCTCATGGAAATGGCAAAGACAGGTCGGGGTTTTTACGAAACGGCGGGCATGGAGAGGCTAAAGACGGCTTGATTTACGAACGACCGTAGCAAGTGCGCAAACACTGGCAAGCCACCGAGAAGTTCTTCCCGAATATTATGAATTTTTATAGAAAAATGATTCTAACGATAAGCACGCTTTGGGCTGTGCCGACGATCCCGCGAAATAGGGATTCGAAGAAAGTAAGCCCGAAGCCATCATGACAGCGCGCAGAAATTTGTCCTCTGTTTGGAATTTTTGATGGGGAAAAGACTACAGTCCTTATCTATCCACTGCATTAGAGGGACGCAGCGTGACTAGAAATATCTTTTGGCAGGGATGGACTGGGCCCGTTTCAGCCCCTGTTTTTCTGTTCTCCATCAAGTCTTCATTTCGATACGATGGAATCGCTGCTAACTTAAGATCAAGGATGCCCATAAAAATTCACTAACAGACCTTCGATCTCCTTCATCCGCAATCCCGGCCCTGCATGCCTGTTATAACGGCTCATCCCTGTTCGATTGAAATGGCATAGTATGGACAGACAGTGAGTATCCCCTTGAACTTTTCAGCGTCAAACATTTCGGCATTGATGATCCATGCCTTTTCATCGCGCATCTCGAAAAACATAGGAAACGCTTCGGCGCATCCTCCGCATCCCTGACACAAGCCATAATCGATATTCGGAACCATCCCGTACCTCGTTTTTTTCACAAATTTGAACGTCAACGAGAGGATAATACCACGAAGGTCGAAGATTTGGAAAGATAATAAACTGTATTGCAATGGGTCCGTTGGAGAAAATTGCTTCCGTCATCGCATCATCGATGACGGAAGACTAAGCGATTGCGGAGAAAACTGCGAGCCGGAGCTTTTCGCATCCTAATGCTACGTAGTGACTGCCTCGCGAGTATATTCGTTTCCGGCGATATAATTCTCAAGGTCATTTATCGCCGCTGACTGCTCTGAGATGACCGCATTGACCACATCGCCGATGCTCACAACTCCCATGAGCACTCCGTCATTGATGACTGGCAGATGGCGGATATGATTTTCAGTCATAAGAATCATGCAATCCCGTAATGACGTCTGGGAACCAATGGTTATCGGTGGGCTGCTCATTAGCTCCCGGACTTTCGTATTCTTCGATGATTTCCCTTTTAGGATCACTTTACGCGCATAATCCCGTTCCGAGAAAACCCCCGCGAGTTTGCCACCCTCTACGACGAGCAAAGCGCCAACGTTTTTTTCTGCCATAATCTCGAGGGCATCATACGCTGTTGCTTCCGGACCAACTGCATGAAAACCATGCCCTTTTGCCTTAAGCACCTGAACAACGGTAATGGATGCGTACATAAAATTGCCTCCTTTCGTAAAGTAATAAAGCCGAGCGACCTGAAGACCTTAATCCTCGGAACCTCGGCTCTTCCCCCCCAGGGAGCCTACCCCTGACATCGCCTCTTTCTGCACGGAGTTCGGCTTCTTTCGATTCTAGTAGTATATTAACTAATCTATAACATTCGGTTTAGCTGCTGTCAAATTCTATTTCTGAAAGCAGATGATCTAAAGCTGTTTTTTGAACCTTCCTGTGATTTGTCCAATGCCAATGCAATCATTTTATGTCAACGAAACATGGAAACGAGAAATTTAAATCGCTGACAAGTCAAAACGGGTAGCCGGGGAATAATGTCTTACAACACCATTGTTGACCTTATCATGAGATCGTAGTTACCAAAACGCACCTGGGTTAAAAACAATTGAAATAGTATATTTTATTGAGGAATAGGAACATAAGTGCGTGGAAAGCACAGAAAAAGAAGGTTTTAAGGGAGTTAGCTGCAACTAATTCTCTACATCGCTCCTGGAGCAAATAAGTATTCCTATAGTAATGTATGCTTGTTACAGACCGCGGTCAACCGGCTTGCCCGGATAAATACCAAACCCGCGATGTCAGTTCATATAAGTAACAAAAATCGCTGCCCTATTTGCGAACAAAATCAGCGACTTTCAGCAGCAACAGAATCTGATTCAGAAAACCTCGGCCGTCAGGCTTGGGAGTATGTCAACACACGGGTGACTCATCCCTCGAAACCCATGCCGTAACCACGGTTATGATCCATACCGCTGAACACGATCTTGCCGACATATTCTTTCAACTCATCCGATGCCCTAAGGGCTGCCTGGATTACCGATGGATCGTAAACCGAACCCGCTACCGTGATGATTTCCTCCATTGCTTCTTCGAAAGGCAGCGCCTTACGATAGGGGCGGGTGACCGTAAGGGCATCGAGGGCGTCTGCAATGGCAAAAACTCTGGCTCCATGTGGAATTGCATCTCCCTTCAGACCACGCGGATAGCCTGATCCGTCGAAGTGTTCGTGATGGCTTCTAATGATTTCAGCAGCCCGTGAAAAGTAGCCGATGTGCCCGATGATCCGGTAGCCGATATCAGGATGCTTGCGCATTACCGCCTGTTCTTCGAAGTTCAGGGGACCAGACTTGTGCAGCACGGCGTCGGGGACACCTATCTTTCCGATGTCATGGAGCAGAGCGCCGCAATACAGGTCAACGATGTCGCGTCCTCTCACGCCGTAGGCATTTGCGATGATGAGCGAGAATTCGGTAACACGCAAGGAGTGGTTCCCTACTTCGTGCTCACGGGCATCAATGGCATTCACAAATGCCTCAAGAGTCACCAGATAAGCCATATCAATATGGTGAACGACTCCCTCCAGGTATGTGTCGTTGAAATAGCAGTTCCCGCAGCGGAAGGTCCCGTCCGGCCTCATGAAGTACTGGTTTTCGGCAATCGTATTGCCGCAATTCGGGCACGTATGGATATTCGACTGTTCATCGGTCATAATTTGAAGGTATCAGCACGCATGCTCGTTGTTAATGGTAATATATTCACGTGAGGTTAACACTCTTGAGTAATGTTCAGAGTTTAAAACATCAAAGCCACTGATCCATGATGGTAAAAACAGGTGTCGGCTTAAGAATCTTCCTTATCCTTACTCGATTGCCATCAGGCCGAGTAATTAAATTTCGTATGCCATCCGAACTGGACGGTTAGGTGGGCGTTCAGGAAGTGCAGACTGTTCCTGGAACGAATCCATTTCCGGAGAAAAGGTCTTTGGCCAGCTTCTGAAAATAGGGACATTTCTCTTCCCTGCAGCCATGAGAAGGTTTTTCGCTGTGTTTGCAGACGATCGCGTAGTCCTTGACCGGTAGCAGAATTCCGAAACGCTCACCAAAGAAGGCAACCGCTTCGCGCAACCCGGCCCGCACGTATGCCTTGCAGCAGCTCGGTCCGGTAAGGGCTGACAAGGCCTGCATGACTCTGATTACACCCTCCATGACAATCTTTTGTTCTCTGTCAGATCCGCATCGTGCGCCGAGATAGACAGAGAAGCAAGCTCCCAGGGCTGGCGCGATGCCGCAGACGCCGGTGAGGCCGCAGTATCCTCCCACAGCCTGTTTTGTGGTCCGATCGAACACTTCCCTGACCGCAGCGTTTGAGATATGCCCGTCTCCATATGGTGAATTCTTGAGGGCCGCGATGAGAGCTCCGGCGGCGATGAAGGCATGTTCGCACCCAAGCATGGGGAGGCCCGGATGGCTGATCATCAATTCAGCCATGGCAAGCGGGTCGTTTTCCCGGCTGATGCAGACAATCTGTTCAATCATGTTCCGTGCCTCTAACCCATGGCAGGCGTCGCAAACAAAATGCCCTGCGGTACAGACGACATGCCCCTGCTGAGCTTTGTTACAATAGATGCATATACGGCCCTCCGCCCGATTCAGGTATTCAAGGGCCGAACCACAGACCATGCATTTCTCGGTATGCTTGTAGACCGGCATGGCAATTTTATACCACTTCTCGTGGCTATTTGCAATTTCGGCACTTTTTTGTTTCCCGGCTCCCTTGACTTTGCATGTCCGTTTACGCTATTCTTGCTATTAATAAGTGTTAAGCATTCTGACTCGCCATTTTCATTCCAAAACACAAAAGGAAAGGCTGATTTTAGCAATGCGCAGACTATACTTTCTTCTGCCTCTGTTTTTACTGTTGCCACATTTAGGCCTGTGCCATGAATCAGAGGTAACACGGGCGGATATTGGGATTGATGAAAAACTCGGGCAATACATTCCGGCAGACCTAGTCTTTGTTGATGAAAACGGCAAAAGCATTAATCTCATAAACATGATTGACAAGCCGACGATCATTGCTCCCGTTTATTTCAGCTGCACACATGAATGCCCCATGCTTCTGAATGGCCTCGCCGACGTTCTCGGCAAGATGGAACTTGTCAGACCCGGCAGGGATTTTCAAGTGATAGCCCTTAGTTTCGACGATCAAGATACACCGGCCGTCGCGCACGGCAAAAAAAAGAATTATATAAAGGCCATTGGCCACCCGTTCCCCGAAAACGCATGGAATTTTCTGACAGGGACCGAATCCAACATAAAAAAGTTCACTGATTCCATCGGCTTTAAGTTTCAGATGGACAGCGCTCACGATTTTTCTCATCCTGTCACTCTCGTCGTCATTGCGCCAGGCGGAAAAATCGTACGATATATAGAAGGCGTCAATTTTCTTCCCTTTGAAGTGACCATGGCATTGAACGAAGCGGCATCGGGTCAGGTGGGCTTAACTACCCGCAAAGTTCTTCTCTATTGCTTCAGCTATGATCCACTAAAAAAAACTTACGTGTTCAATATATTAAAAGTCACCGGAATCGTAATGATCCTATTCGTCGGATCATTTTTCATATATCTTATGACCTCGGCAAAAAAAGACGAAAAGTTTAATTAGTTTTTTTAAAACGCGTTCAGGCCCGATAAAAGCTCGTAGCGCAATACTATAAAACACGAAACTTGAAACCAGTTTTTGGGAGAAAAGCAAGCATGGGAGTAAGCTTTTACCACGCGAAAACGAAATATCCCGGCATCTTCGGCTGGCTATTCACAACCGACCACAAGCGGATCGGCCTCCTGTACCTCATCTCAACGCTGTCCTTCTTTGTTGTTGGGGTGTGCCTGGGTCTCACCATGCGGCTCGAACTCATCCGGTCGGGCATGCACATCATCTCCGCGCAGGCTTATAACGCCATTTTCACCATCCACGGAGTGGTCATGGTCTTCCTTTTTATTATCCCGGGAATTCCCGCTTCGCTCGGCAACTTCATCATGCCCCTCCAGATCGGCGCGCGCGACGTGGCCTTCCCGAAGATCAACATCCTTTCATGGTGGCTGTTCATCACTGGCGGAGCGGTGGTCGTCACGTCCCTCTTTACGGGCGGCGGAGCGGTGGACACGGGCTGGACCTTCTATATCCCCTACAGTATCCGGACCGGGACGAATGTATCACTTGCGGTTTTCGGCGTGTTCCTGATCGGCCTTTCGTCCACGCTCACGGGGATGAATTTCCTCACAACTATCTTCCGGCTCAGAGCCCCCGGGATGACCTGGAAACGGATGACGCTATTCACCTGGGCCATTTACGCAACATCCTGGATCCAACTGCTGGCCACGCCAGTCTTGGCCATCACGCTCGTGCTTATCATCATAGAACGGTTCTTCGGTGTGGGCTTCTTTGATCCGGCCAAGGGCGGCGACCCCATTCTCTTCGAGCACATGTTCTGGATCTACTCGCACCCGGCCGTCTACATCATGATCGTGCCCGCCATGGGCGCGGTCACCGATATCATCCCCGTGTTCACCCGGAAGAACATTTTTGGGTACACGGCCATCGCCGCATCGAGCCTGGCCATTGCTTTCGTAGGCTACCTCGTCTGGGGACATCATATGTTCACGAGCGGCATGAGCGACACAGCCCGAATCATATTCTCATTCCTTACCTTCCTCGTCGCCGTTCCCAGCGGTGTCAAGGTCTACAGCTGGATCGCAAGCTTATATAAGGGCTCGATTACCCTCGGCGCTCCGTTGCTCTATACGCTCAGTTTCATATTCCTGTTCTCGATCGGCGGACTAACCGGCCTCATACAAGGCGCACTGGATACAAATCTCCATGTCCACGGCACCTACTTCATCGTAGCCCACTTCCATTACGTCATTTTCGGTGGAGCAGTCATGGGTTTCTTCGCTGGCCTCCATTACTGGTATCCCAAGATGTTTGGAAGGATGTATGAAGAGCATCTTGCAAAACTCGCGTGGGTCTTTCTTTTTATCGGTTTCAACATGCTATACTTCTCCATGTTCATTCTTGGTTGGGAAGGCATGCCGCGGCGCTACTACGATTATCTTCCCCGGTTTAATGGACCGAACCTGGTCTCGACTATTGGTTCCTGGGTCCTCGCCATGGGACTGATCATCATGTTCTATAATCTGATTCATTCGCTTTTCGCGGGCGCAAAAGCGGGGGACAACCCTTGGGGCGCGGCATCGCTCGAATGGCAAACCTCTTCCCCACCGCCATCAGATAATTTCGAGGATATCCCAGTGGTCACGAAGGGACCGTATGATTTTCAATAACACTTAAGAGTTGAATGTTCCTCGTGCCTTGGAAGGCATGACGCAAATTTCACCATCAACAAGGATATTTTTTTGTTATGAACGAAACCACTCATATAGAACATCGCGATTATGTTGGTGCAAAGCTTGGTATGTGGCTTTTTTTGTTCACCGAAATCCTGCTTTTCGGCGGCATGTTCCTCGTCTATTCGGCCTACCGTGAGGTCAACACAGCCGATTTCCATGAAGCGGGGAAGGAAATGATCGTGACCATCGGAGCCGTGAATACTCTCATCCTGCTGACCAGCAGCCTGACCATGGCACTTTCAATTTCAGCCATCAAGCGTGCTGCAAAAATGCGCTCTATCCTTTTTCAGGCCGTTACCATCATCCTTGGGATCGCGTTTCTCGTAAATAAATATTTCGAATGGTCTGATCATATCCGGCACGGTTTCTACCCTGACTCGCCTAAACTTCTGGCCATGAGCCACGGAAAGATTCTTTTCTTCGGCTTGTATTACGTCATGACGGGCATTCACGCCCTGCATGTCCTGATCGGGATAAGCATCATAGGCGTTATCTTGATTATGACGCTTCGCGACAGCGTGTCAGGAACGGATTATGTTAAACTGGAGAACGCGGGACTTTTCTGGCACCTCGTCGATGTTATCTGGATTTATTTGTTCCCGCTGTTCTACTTGATATTGTAATTTATTATGTAGCCGCGGATTTGGCCCGCACGGATTTTAAAGTTGCCGTCATGGAGAAATCGTGGGCTGAAGCCTGCCTACGGAAAAAATCATGGAACAAAAACAGGAAGAACGGACTCACGTGCCGACCCAAGTATTTGTAATCGTCTGGATCGTCTTGATTTGCTTAACAGGATTGACGATCAAGGCGGCGCAAATGAAAATGGGTGAATGGAGCATGGTGGCCAATATCGTCATCGCTTCAACCAAGGCAAGCCTGGTGCTCTGGTTTTTCATGCACCTCAAGTATGAAAAAAGAGTATTTAAACTGTTGATCTTTGTCCCGTTTATTACAGTCTCGATCATCATCGTGTTGACATTCTTCGATATCTGGTACCGATAATCATGTCATTCTGGATATATAATGGTCTTCCGAACTTTGAACTCTGAACTTCTATAGGTGGATTATGGTAACCGGCTGGCCACATATGTCGAACCCCGCAGACAACACTTTTTTCTTTATTCTCGGCATATCTGTCGTTCTGCTGGCCCTGAACACCGGGGTCATGATCTATTTCGTTTTCCGCTACAGCAGGAAGCGGCACCCCCAGGCCGAGGAGGTGAAGGAGAACATTCCACTCGAGATCATCTGGACCATCATTCCCACAATCCTCGTGCTCGTGATCTTCTTTGTCGGCTGGAAAGGTTTCCTGTATATGCGGACAGCCCCGCCTGACGCCATGGTGGTGAATGTCGTTGCCCGGCAGTGGTCATGGACCTTCAATTATGCGAACGGCAAGGAAAGCAATGTACTCAATGTTCCGGTGCGAAAACCCATTAAGCTCCTGATCACCTCAGCTGATGTTCTGCACAGTCTCTACATCCCCGCGTATCGAATCAAGGAGGATGCTGTGCCCGGCAGGGTAACACACCTCTGGTTTCTTCCTGATGAACTGGGGTCCTATGACCTATTCTGCACTGAATACTGCGGATTGGGACACTCCGCCATGATCACCAAAGTGGACGTCATGACCGAGCAGGATTTCGATGCATGGTACAAAGGGGAGGAAGTAAGCGGTTCTACATCGACCGCGGGAAAAACGCCCGGCCAACCGCAGGCAACAGCAAATAAGGTTGAAGGAAAACCAGCGCCCGAGGGTGCGCAACTCATTCAAGTCAAGGGCTGCGTTGCCTGCCATACGACTGACGGCACACCGAAGATAGGGCCTACGTTCAAGGGGGTTTTCGGAAAAAAGGAAACGGTAATACGGGATGGTAAGGAACGGGACATAACGGTTGATGAAGCATTCATCAAGCAGACGCTTCTGCACCCGGAAATAGACCGGGTCAAGGGATTCCCGCCGATCATGCCCTCCCAGCAGGGGCAACTAACGGACAAAGAAATAGAATCGATAATTGAGTATATAAAAAGCCTGCAATAGTACATCAATCGGTTCGCGAAACCGAGATCTTCGTGTCATCATGCGCAAAGATAACGTGAAATTATCAGCATGTTAATCTGGAAGCCCTATATCACTCTCAGCAGGATACCCATTTCCCTGTTCGCCGCCTGTTCCACGCTGACGGGTTTTTTTCTTTTTTCGTATCACAGGGTAATCGATGCGCTTTGCGCTGCCACAGCGATCTATTTCCTATCATGCGGCGCATCTGCCCTCAACCAAATCCAGGAACGATTCATCGATGCAAAAATGAAAAGAACGCATCAGAGGCCGCTACCGTCCGGCATTATCCACCCCTTACAGGCACTTTTCTTTTCTCTTTCGCTGATGTTAGCCGGTTTGTTGATGCTGTGGTCGGGAAGAAGCAAAATATCCATCGTCATGGGGCTCGCAGCTATTTTGTGGTATAACGGCGTCTATACCTATCTCAAAAGGGTAACGGCATTCGCATCAATACCGGGCGCCGCTGTCGGAATGATCCCCCCTGCGATCGGCTGGGTCTCCGCGGGCGGTTCCCTCCTGGATGCCCGCCTTGCAGCGGTCTGCTTCATTTTGTTCATGTGGCAAGTCCCCCACTTCTGGCTTCTCGTCCTGGATCATGGAGAAGAATATGAACTTGCCGGCCTCCCATCGCTCACGTCAGCGTTGGGCAAACCGCAAATCGCTCGGCTCACATTTGCCTGGATCGCTGCGGCGGCAATTGCAAGTTCCATCCTCCCTTTATACGGTACGGTGAGATCGTCCATTGTCTCTTTTTCTTTCTACCCGTTAGCAGCCTGGCTAATTTGGAATGAGCGATCTTTAATAGGGACACATCCCTTACTTCCTCTTTCCCCGGTCCTCTTCAGAAACATAAATCTCTACCTGTTCTTCATCATGTCACTCCTATCAGCCGATAATGTTCTTTTCAGCCTATCATGACAGACACGCGTAACGATGTTGCATTAAAACTTAAGCAGCTTCTTATCGATTCATCGCTGCTCATCGAGGAATATACAGCCGCAATCTGTCCAGATTGTACGAACGTGTGTTGCAAGCAAAAACACGGATTGTATCACGGGCGTGATATCGAATATCTGTATAAGCTCAACATAAAGGTGCCGCAGCGGGACGAGGCACGATCGCCCGACGGGCCCTGTGAGCTCATGGGTTCGCAGGGCTGTACTCAGCCCCGTTGGATGAGGCCGTTCAAGTGCACGTGGTATTTTTGCGATTCTCTTCTTGCAGCGCTTGACAACGGGCCGCAAAAAAAAGCGAGGAAGCTCACTAGGATGATGCAGGATATGATAACCCTCCGCAATACAGTCGGATACTCGTGTGGGGGCGCTAGCACCATCGCGATGTTTCCATACTGAAACTAAAGTGCCAACAAACACTAGCCACTCAATAAAAGAAAGAACCTAAAAAACCGATCAAGTCAAAGTAAACGGTTTTTGCTAACAGCCAGAATTCGATTATTATGACGGGAAAAGTTCCCTGTGCTTCCCCTTCAGGAGAAAGGCTTTGATCCGGGACCCTTATTTTTCTGCTGGAGCATCTGAGCGGAGCCGGTGGCGCGAGACCGGCCATTTTCACCGGGATAGACAAGAGCGTTCCGAGACCTTCCGGCTTGACAGATCTGCGAAATTAGCATAATCTTCAGCACAGGAAACGCTGGCCAGAGCCGATTTTTTGCCGGATTCTCCGGCAAAAGGAATGCACGACCCAGCGCCAGTGCTGACAGGTACATACCGCATTTATGTCTTTCGATGGAGGAAAACATGAGGATTTTCATCCTGTGCTGGCTTCTGATGCTGGCATTGTCATTCCGAAACGCAACAGCCGGCGAACTGAGAGAACTGGATATGTTTGACGGCAGTACCATCACCGGCGAAGTACAATCGCTCAGCAACGGGATATACACAATAAAATCGGAAAGCCTCGGAATAATAAAAATCGAGGCATCGAAGATACGAGCTATCCATGCGATATCGTCTTTAGGGGGTGTAGGAGCCGGGTCCGGCAACGGAAGTTCCTCTGGTGAGATACAATCGCTACAGGAAAAGATGTTGAGCGACAAGAAAATTATGAGCCTAATACAGACCCTCCAGAACGATCCCGAATTTAAAAAAGCACTTGAGAACCCCGAAATCATGAAGGCCGTCAATGCAGGTGATGTCGCTGCCCTTCTAGCCAACCCTCGGTTCATGATGCTCCTGAACAACATCACGGTCAAGGAAATAGGAGAAAAAGTAAAATAAGAGAACGAATTACTTCTGTGCAAACACATTGTTGTTGACATCGCTTTCCGTACTGGATACTATCACCGAAAAATTTAGAAGGGAAACGGTATGGCCCTAACCTACAAAGACGCGGGCGTAGATATCGACGCCGGTGACCTCTTCGTCGAGAAAATCAAGCCCTATGTGAAATCAACGTTCCGGCCGGAAGTTATGACGCATATCGGCGGATTCGGCGGACTTTTCGCGCTTAAGAAATTCAAGGAGCCCGTCCTCGTGTCCGGGACAGACGGCGTCGGGACGAAACTCAAGATCGCCTTTCTCATGAACAAACACGATACGGTCGGAATCGACTTGGTCGCCATGTGTGTTAATGACATCATTGTCCAGGGTGCCGAACCACTTTTTTTCCTCGATTACTTTGCAACGGGCAAACTTAAACCTGTAGAACATACCGACATCGTCAAGGGCATTGCCGAAGGGTGCAAACAATCTGGCTGCGCACTCATCGGCGGAGAGACCGCAGAAATGCCTTCTTTCTACAGCGAGAATGAGTACGATCTGGCTGGCTTCGCCGTCGGCGTGGTTGAAAAGAAGAAGCTCATCAACGGCTCGAAAATTAAACCAGGGGACCTCCTTATCGGGCTGGCATCTTCGGGACTCCACAGCAACGGCTTTTCCCTGGTGCGAAAGGTGCTTCTCGAGAAATCGGGATACGGCGTGCAGGACCTTCTGAGCGAATTGGGTCAAGTTCCCCTCGGCGACGTCCTGCTTACCCCCACGAGAATATACGCAAATACCATCAAAGCTCTTTTGAAGGAATTCGACATCCATGGCATGGCACATATCACGGGCGGAGGCATCACCGAAAATACACCCCGCATGCTTCCGAAGGGCGCTCAAGCCTTGGTCAGGAAAGAGACTTGGGAAGTGCCTCCGATTTTCAAGCTTATCCGGAAAAAAGCGGGAGTCGACGATAATGAAATGTACCGGGACTTTAACATGGGACTCGGCATGATCCTTGCCGTATCGGGGAAGCAGGCTGAGGCGGTCATGAAAAAAGCTTCTAAATTGGGAGAAAAGGCGTATCTCGTCGGTGAAATTGTTAAGGGAAAACAGATTGTAAGGTATGAAAGCTAGGTCTCGAGTTATATCCCTGACTGCCGATTACTGACTCCCACCCCGCCTTCGGCGCTTGTTTGAGGTACTTCCATGAAAAAAGTAAAACTAGGCGTTCTTGTATCCGGTCGCGGTTCGAATCTTCAGGCAATCATCGACAACACCGAGAATGGAACACTCCTGGCTGAACTCGCCGTCGTGATCAGCGACCAAGCCAATGCCTACGCTCTTGAACGGGCTCGAAAACACAGGATTGCCGCAGTGCATGTAAGTGCCAAAGGGTTTAAAAACAAGCGGGATGAGTATGACGCATTGCTCGTAAAAGAATTGCGTACAAGGGACGTGGAGCTTATCTGCCTAGCCGGTTTCATGCGGATCATCACCCCGACACTGATCAAAGCCTATTCCAATCGCATCCTGAATATCCACCCCGCGCTCTTGCCGGCCTTCCCGGGCCTTCATGTCCAGAAAGCGGCACTTGACCACGGGGTCAAGTTTTCGGGGTGCACGGTGCATTTCGTGGATGAAGGTATGGATACGGGACCGATCATCATCCAAGCCGTAGTCCCAATCCTGGACAACGATACGGAAGACAGCCTGTCTGCTCGAATCCTCAAACAGGAACACAAGATCTATTCTCGCGCCATTCAGCTCTATGCCGAAGGTAGACTCGCCATCCTGGGCAGACGGGTTTCTGTCTCCAACGGGGAACATCCTGCCGATACGTTTCTTATAAATCCTTGACAAAATAGTAGTTTGGCCACTCGCTCTTATAAAGCGACGGATAATCATGTTATTTGCTCCTGATTTACCTGGGTTACAGGCAGGCGCATTCTGAATGTTTCCCCGCCCAACATGTTATTCACAGCGCTGATGGTTCCTCCGTGATTCTCAATCAACCGCTTCGAAATCGCCAGCCCCACCCTTCGGTTTTGTACTGAAAAAAGGGTTGGAATATTTTACTCATCACGGTGGAATCCGGCACCTTACCGGTATCGGACTATTCAACCAAATCCTCACGCTCATACGTAATGCAGTATCATTTCGAATAACCATACGAGAAATATGCCAAGTAACCATAAAATGAACAAGGCTGGTATAGAGGCAATTGCCCATTTAACCATAAGCATAACAATTGACCAAAAAGGCATGTCTATATTGGCAATGGTTACCCGGTTTATGTTGTCAGTCATTTGTCCGGAAAATTGGCTGGTAAAAACGTATCCGCATTTACACCTGGCATCATTCTCCGGAACTAATTCAGAGCAGTTGGGACATTTTTTGAGCAACGCCATCTTTTGAACCTCCTCATTGTTGTTGTAATCAAAGTTCGGTTATGTTTTATAGCCAGAAAAGCCGCACAAAATTATCAGCTTACATAAACTTGTGTTACATGAGGTCGCAAGTTTAAATTGTATCTCGAATCAATGAGCTATTTCAACATCAATACTCATATCCCCAATATTCCCTGCCAATTTCTGATTACTCCCCCTGCCTTCGTTTTTGAGGTACTTTCAAACAATTTCATCTGTTCCCGTGTGTACATATCAAACAATTTTCCCCAAACTGGGCTTCCGGTTTGTACTCCGCCTGCAAGATATTCAAGTTCATAATTTGATGCCAGGGCAATGATTACCGCAAAGTATTCCCTCCAGCCTCCAAGCTTACAGTGGCGCAGTTTTCATCTCTTCTTTTCACCCATAAAAAATCGGTGATATCCTAAATCCATGTATCTGCCACTACCATTTTCCCTTCATGTTTTCGCTGATATTCTTGTTACCAGCCTATTGTTGGACATCCTATTTCGTCCATGTTTCCGCAAAAATACTGTCGACCAAAAATCAACTAAACAAAAACTTCACACTGAAACAAAAAAGGACTTAGCATTGGTTGCTAAGTCCTTACAAAGATTGGTGGACGAGAAGGGGATCGAACCCTCGGCCCCCGCATTGCGAACGCGGTGCTCTCCCAGCTGAGCTACTCGCCCCCGGTCTGGAGACTGGAAAACGGCTTTAATTTAATTCATCAGCACGGAGAAAGCAAGAGAATAATTGCAAAATAGGATCAGCAAGATTAGTGCATGAGGGCATCCTAATATTCACATCCCCGTATCGGATTTCGCTTCCGTGCTTATGTAATACCAAAATAGAAATATCCTATTTCAAGATACTAATGCAGTTCTTCAATTGTCATAAGAGCCCGCCTTAATGCACCTGTAATTTCCCTACGTATCATAAACGACGTAAAAGCAGTGGAAACAGAGATTGATGGCCATAATATCACTAAACAAAGCAGTTTGTTTACGGCTAGAAGCGCTTTTAATGTAAAAAAGTAGGACATTTCTACTTTGGGACAACATTCGCTTTCGTGCTTATTGACAAATCGGTTCATCTCAGCTATAGTGTGCAAGTTTGGGACACAGATATCCCACCAAAGGAGAATGAACGATGCGTGAGAGACAGAAAGAACTGCGCCGGAGGCGCAAACGGAGGGAAGAAACCCTTCGGAGCAAACGTCATGCGGCGAAAGCCGATGCAGCAGCCAAAAAAGGAAAATAACCGGATGCCCACCCGGCATTCAGGCTTCAGAACATCGATCGTTCTGCTCATGTTGTTTCTTTTCAATGCGCTTCTCCCGCTGGGTTGCGCCCCGAAACTCGCTCCTGCTCCGGAACATGTTTGGGAAAAGGACGCCCGCGCGCTCCTTGACCAGGCTGACAGTCAGTTCGAAAAGAAACAGTATTACATGTCCACGAGCACAATAGAGTCCTTTCTATACCGGTATCCGACGAGCCAATACCGGGACAGAGCTCTCTATCGTATGGGTGAAATTCTTTTTACCCTGCGTGACTACGCCAAAGCCGCCAATTATTACAAAGAAATCATCCAGGAATATCCCAAATCATCCTCCATTATTGCTGCAAAGTACCGTCTCAGCCAGTGTTACTTCGAGCTGAAGGAGTACGACCTCACCATAGCAAATCTTGCGGACCACGGAAAAATCTCCGATCCCGTCCAGTTGAGAAGCATTGCCGAAATGCTTTCTGTGGCCTATTCGGCGAAAAAGGACTATCTCCATGCTTCCCAGGAATACGCTTATCTCGCGGCAAACGCACAGACTGAACAGCAGAGGGCAGGGTACCGGGATCGAGTCCGCGAGATCATCAATAAAGATCTTACAGAGAATGAACTCAGGATGCTGGCAACAGAAAACACCTACCCGGCGGACCTAGCCGAATTGCGTTTGGCGGGACTCCTGATCGAAAAACGGCAGTACCAGGAGTCCATACAGGTCACCCGCCGATTCCTTGAAAATAATGCTGCCCATCCGGAAAAGACACGTGCCGAGATGCTCCTGAACGAAGCGATGACAAAACTCTCGGCGCCGCGTCATTATCTCGGAGCGCTCATTCCCCGGACAGGACAGCTCGCCTTTTTCGGAGATCATGTCTTACAGGGAATTCAGCTCGCCGTGCATGAGTACAACACGCGAAAGCCCGATGACCCCGTAGAACTCCTCACCATGGATACCGAGGGTTCTCCGGATAAAGCCTTAATTGCCTTGAATGAACTTGCTGCCAAAGGTGTCATAGCGGTGATCGGGCCGCTACTGACAAAAGAAACAGAGGCCCTTGTTCCAGCGCTGGAAAAGCTTAAAATCCCGGTAATCACTCCCGCGGCATCGGGAGAAGATATCGGGAAGCTGAGTCCCTGGCTTTTCCGGAATGCGCTTACCAATTCGAGTCAGGCGGAAACGGCAGCCAGGTACGCGCAACAGCAGAGCCTGAGAAAATTCGTAGTTCTCTACCCCGACGATGCCCCCGACAAGGACTTGGCCCGACTCTTCACAATGGACATGGATCACCAGGCCAGATCCTGGCAACCATCGCCTATCCTCCCGATGTCAGGGACTTCGGACCGTATATCAGAAGAGTGATGGAAATCGACCTACAATCTCGGAAAATCAAGATCCCCGACGATGATGCGGAGCGAAAAAAACTGTTCCAAGATTATATCCCCGCTTTTGACGCTCTCTATCTGCCTGGCTACGCCGATCAGATCGGATTGCTGATACCCCAGCTTGTTTTTTACAATATTTCCGGCATTGCAATTATCGGCTCGAATAACTGGCACTCCCCGGACCTGCTAGAACGCGCCCGGCGTTATGCGGAGGGCACCGTGTTTGTCGATGGTTTTTTCCCGGAAAGCACGGACCCCGCGATCAAGACTATTATTGATGCCTACCATTCCGCCTACCAGCAGGAACCGGACATCTTGGCTGCCCAAGCCTACGATGCGGCAGCCATGGTGCTAGCTCTTCTTGGGGAACATAAGGACACGCCACTCGCAATCAGGGATGGTTTGCTTTCACTCAAGGATTTCCCCGGGATCTCGGGCGCAACAACTTTTGCGGGCACCGGCGAAGCGCAGAAAAAACTCTTCTTGGTCAAAATCCAGGATGGGAAATTTACCCTCTCTGGTGATAATAAATAAAGTCCTTCCCTGTTTTCCCTTGACAAGACCGCTTCATTTCTTTTACTATCATTATTCGCTGCATTCGGAGCTTCCGGAGCACTTGTCGGCATAATCGATGGATAAACTGAACATCATACAAAAAATCGTAGTCATGGCCCCGCCTCTTGTATTCGCCATAGTTCTCCACGAGGTGGCCCACGGCTGGATCGCAAACAAGCTCGGAGACCATACAGCGCGTGACCGCGGCCGGCTTACTCTGAATCCCATTTCCCATATTGATCTTTTCGGCACCATCATTATGCCAGTCCTCCTCTACCTGACCACGCACGGCAGGTTCATTTTTGGATACGCAAAACCGGTTCCTATCAATCCCTACAATTTCAAAGACCCTAAAAAAGGAATGGCGCTCTCTTCGCTCGCCGGCCCCGGTGTGAATCTCATCATGGCGATAGCGTTCTCTTTTTTCCTGCGCATCGTATTACCGAGCATTGAAGTCTTCATTCCGCGATCGGTATGGGAATCCATAGGGATTCCCATAGTCCTTATGCTGGGCTATGGTGTCCTCATCAACATCGGATTGGCCCTCCTCAACTCGATACCCATTCCCCCGCTCGATGGAAGCAGAATCGTCTATTGGCTCCTTCCCAATGCCCTGGCGTCGGCATACTATCGTTTAGAACGATACGGGATGCTAATCATCTTAGCTCTCTTTGCATTCAATATTCTCAGTTACCTGATCTGGCCGATCATGCAACCGGCCCTCGACATCCTTCTCGGACAGAATATGCTTGACATACTCAGTCACTTTCTCTTTTCAGGCGGATAACTTTAAGGCAAATAACGAAATGGAGTTTGAGAGTACACGCTATGTCCAAACAACGCGTATTAAGCGGCATGCAGCCTAGCGGGCTGCTTCATCTTGGCAACCTCATGGGTGCTCTCGAAAACTGGAGAAAACTCCAGGATCAACACGAGTGCTATTACTTCATCGCCGACTGGCATGCCCTCACAACGAACTACGCTGACACGTCCCGTATCCGCACCTACAGCAGGGAAATGGTCATCGATTGGATTGCGGCCGGACTCGATCCTGAAAAGGCGGTGCTTTTCCAGCAGTCGCTCGTGCCCGAACACGCGGTCCTCCATGTGCTCCTGTCCATGTCCACGCCCCTTCCCTGGCTTGAGCGCGTCCCCACCTACAAGGAAAAGATCAACCAGCTCCAGGACAAGGACATGAATACCTATGGCTTCCTCGGCTATCCTGTTTTGCAGGCCGCGGATATCCTGATCTACAAGGCCCACTTAGTTCCCGTCGGGATCGACCAGCTCCCACACCTTGAACTTACTCGCGAGATCGGCAGGCGCTTCGACCAGCTGTACGGGGAGATATTCCCTGAACCTCAGCCGCTCATGACCGAATACCCCAAGCTCCCGGGCACCGACGGTCGTAAAATGAGCAAGAGCTACAACAACTGTCTTTACCTGTCCGACAGCCCCGAGGAAATCACCAAGAAGGTCATGCAGATGGTGACCGACCCCGCCCGCATCCGGAGGCAAGACCCCGGTAATCCGGACGTCTGTCCCCTCTTCGACCTTGACAGGATATTCGCGCCCAAGGAGTGGTGCGCTTACGTTAATGTGGAATGCCGCCGCGCGGGCATCGGCTGCGTGGATGACAAAAAAGAATTGTTGAAGCATCTCCTCGCCTATCTCAAACCCCTCCAGGAACGGCGAAAGGAACTTGCCGCAAAGCCCGAGCAGGCGAGGGAGATTATCCAAGAAGGCTCACGCCGCGCACGGGTTATTGCCGCGCAGACCCTGGTTGAGGTGACCGAGGCAATGAAACTTTAATGTCCGAAAAGATTTCATGAACCACAGGCGACTTTATCGCACAAGACCCATCTTAAATCTGCTCCGACCTGCGTCTCTTGTGTTGCGAACCTGTGATTTTAGTTCTGTTGAAGCCGTTTTTAACCGCCCATACTTCTAGAAAAAACCTTGACAATACAGTGCTTCTCCCCTATTATTTCTCTAGTTAGTTAGAGTATATCATGATGATCACTTCCCTTCAGGACATCTTAAAAGAATACAAATCCGATATGGAACGGATGGAGCACAGGATCCATGAAAGCCTGGGCACCGATGTCCCCCTCATTCAGCAGGTCAGCAAATACATCCTCGGCGCGGGCGGCAAGCGTTTCCGCCCCCTGCTTCACCTGCTCTCAGCCCGTCTCTGCGGCTACCGCGAGCATAATGCCGAATATGTTCTCGGGAGCGTGGTGGAATACATCCATACCGCTTCGCTCCTGCATGATGATGTAGTCGATGAAGCGATGATCCGCCGTGGCAGGTCGTCAGCCAACACGCTCTGGGGCAACCAAGCAAGCATTCTGGTCGGCGACTACCTCTATTCAAAGGCCCTCTACCACGCCGTGCGTCTCCAGATCCAGCGCGTCATGGACGTCCTCTCGGAAACCACTACGACCATGTCCGAGGGTGAAGTCTTGCAGCTCATGCAGATTCAGAATTCCGACATTACGGAATCCGACTATTTCAGACTTGTGGAATGCAAGACCGGCGTACTAATCTCGGCATCCTGCCGGCTCGGCGCCATCATCAGCAAGGCTCCGCTCTCACAGGAGGATGCCCTCACCGCCTACGGGAAAAAACTCGGTCTCGCGTATCAGATCACCGATGATACACTCGATTACGCGGCAGATCAGAAACAGCTCGGCAAAATGCTCGGCAAAGACTTTGCTGAAGGCAAGGTGACTCTCCCACTCATATACCTCATGCGGCAGGCAAATGAATCGGAGCAGGAGCACCTCAGAAGCCTTCTCCGGACGGATACTATGACCGACGCCGATCTGACTTATACCCTGGCACTCATGGGGGAATACGGCTCCGTCAATGAGGCTCTCTCCATTGCCCAGACCTTATCGGGCGAGGCCAAGACAGCCCTAAACGTGTTCCCCGATTCCGCACCGCGACAAGCCCTCATGGCCCTTGCAGATTATGTGGTGCAGCGGGAGATGTGATGCATCCCCTCGTTAAGCTGGCAAAAGATACCGTTGAACTTTATGTCAGGGAAGGCAAAATCCTCAAAGTAAATGAGGAAGAGCTACCATCCGAGCTCAGGCAGCGTGCCGGTGTGTTCGTCTGCCTCAAGATAAAAGGAAATCTTCGCGGCTGTATCGGGACGTTCTCACCCATGGAGCAGACAATTGCCCATGAGACCGTACGGAACGCGATTAGCGCCGCTAAATGCGATCCGCGGTTCGAATGCGTTCAAGCAAACGAGTTGGACACAATAGAGTATACCGTGGACGTGCTGACCCTCCCGGAAAAGGTAGCCAACAAAAGCCAGCTTGATCCTCGGCGGTACGGAGTCATAGTTCAGGCCGGTGGCAGAAGAGGTCTGTTGCTACCCGATCTCGAAGGTGTCGACACAGTCGATTACCAGGTCAGCATCGCGTTGCAGAAGGCGGGCATATCGCCCGGCACAAGCGTTGAGTTATTCCGGTTTGAAGTAAAACGATACGAACAATAGTATTTAGGACAGCTCATCGACTCATTCGAATGCATTTATCTTACCTTTGCATCACGACCTGCCACGGCATGTCCGAAACTGAGCCGAGGAAATCGCATGGCTTCAAAGGGATTCGGACAAGCCGGAACCAAATCAAAAGCGCATACCCTGTTTTTTTGATACGTAATCATTTACCCAAGGAGGAAGAAAAAATAGATGGAGAGACCGGACAAAGTTGAGAAAGAAGATACGCAGAAAATAAAGCTCATTTTTCTCTCACTTGCAGTATTAGCGACGATCTTGCTGATTTGGAGTTTATATGCCGCTAACAAGGCCAGAACAGAGCGGGACTCTGCCAGGCAGGATTTGGAGCAGTTGAAACAGGACAATGCAAAACTCGAAGAGATGGTGAAAGACCAAAACCAGGAAATAGACGCTCTTAAGAAGCAAGTACAGGAGTGGGAAGCCAAAGCCAAAACAAAGCCTGTGGTCAAGAAAAAGGCTCGAGCCAAAGTCAAGAAAAAGAAGAAGAAGTCAACAAAACATTATTAGGCTTTTTTCAACAAGGCAGATAAACCGGTGGGCTGTCGGGAAATGCCACCTTTTTTCTGGTATGCTTCCCGGGTGATATCCTTGCTTGTTCAACCATTTTCCCGAGAAGGAGTACGCCATGAATAATCAGGCTGTGCGTTCCTACGAGTTCAAAAATGATTATCTGTACGTTGTTATCAGGCAGATGCCTGAACAAGGCGATCGGACTTATCTGTATTGCTGTGGGATCAACACGACGCGGTTCGATCCGATCTGCTGGGGCAAAACCGGCATCTGTTCGAATCCCGCTTTCAAGGGACTGCAGCAGATGCGCGCTGACGTCTCAGCCTTTGCGCTGAATAATAGTTTCCAGACCAAGTCGGCTGAGGGCATCGATTGCACCCCGATCACGCCCCGCGGCCACGGGTGGTACCGCGAGAACATGCTCATTATCGACGCGTCTCCGAAGAATATCAGTGAAACTCTTGAATACAGTGTCTGGGACTTAGTCAAGACGGTTCTCTATGTCTGTGCACCGGAAGCAAAAGTCCCCGACAAACAGCCGACACCCTCTGAGCTTCAAAAGTGGCTCGACACGTTCAATGTGAAAAATTACGTGGCGGCTGCTCCACCTCCGATCGCGAGAGTGCGAGACCAAAAATAAGAGATCTTCATCATTTCTCTCATGAAGGATATTCCCCACTGACCAGTCGGGAATATCCTTCGCGTTTCCAGAGTTTTCCGGGGGCTCTGCCATGTCCTCTCTAGCGCTCATCAAAGACGACCGTTATCTGGAGCACTACGCCGGTGAGGGCCATCCTGAGAGCCCTAACCGACTCCGCGTGATCCATGACCTGATTAACGCGGAATTCAGCAACCTCCCCCATATACCGCCCCGTCTTGCAACGGAAAGTGAACTGACCCTCATCCATGACCCGTTCTACATTCAAACGGTGGCAAACACGGAGGGCAAGCTATTCTCACGGCTCGATCCTGACACCGGCCTCTCAGCCCGGTCTTACGAAATCGCGCGACTCGCGGCAGGCGGTCTCCTTCAGGCCGTAGACACCCTCCTGTCTCATGACCCCGGCCCTCGGACCCCGAAAGCTGTTTTCGCATTCGTTCGGCCGCCAGGGCACCACGCTGAATCTTCACGAGGCATGGGGTTTTGTATTTTTAATAACGTTGCGATCGCCGCCGAATATGCCAGAGTAAAGTTCGGCTTAAAGCGTATTCTGATTGTGGACTGGGATCTGCATCACGGAAATGGTACACAGCACGCATTTTACGATAGCCCTTCCGTGCTCTATTTTTCTTCGCATCAGTATCCCCACTATCCCGGTTCCGGTAGCATCGATGAAATAGGCAGCGGTGCTGGCGAAGGCTTTACTATAAATGCTCCCCTGCCTGCCGGTTTCGGTGATGCTGAATTCCTCCGTATTTATTCCACCGTCTTGTTGCCAGTCGCGCTGGAGTACAATCCGGATATGGTCCTTGTCTCGGCAGGTTTCGATCCTTCAGCCCAGGATCCCTTGGGTGGAATGAAGGTGACCGAGAAAGGTTTCGGTGCGCTGGCCGACATTGTCCAATACATCGCGAAGGCTTCCTGCGCTGGGAAAATATTAATAACGCTCGAGGGTGGCTACAATCCCGAGGGGTTAAGAAGCGGAGTAAGATCGGTGCTCCGGACACTCCTTAATTGTAATACGTCTAAAGTTATAGAAAAAATACCAGCAAACGAGGCGGACCGGATTATCGAGCGTATCATCAGCATTCAGAAAAGATATTGGAAAAGTCTCCAATAAGAGACCTATCAGCCCACTCCCCCGCCGGTGATACGGCACATGTAACGATTGTTGACTTAGCAAGCCTTGTTCTGGTATTATCAACGCATGCCGCAGTTCATTTATAAAGCAGTGCGAGAAGACGGCACATCGATCAGCAGTGAAGCCATAGCGGCATCGGTCGAGGAACTGCGTCAGGAGCTGGAAAACAAGGGTTATCTCGTACTGAGCCTCGCTGCGAAAAAAAATCGGTTCGAAAAAAAGGGCGGCAATGAGAAGGACTTCCTCCTTTTTAATCAGGAATTCGTCACACTCATAAAAGCGGGGTTGCCCATCCTCCAAGCGATAGATCTCTTGTGCAAACGCACCCAAAATCCGCGTTTTCGAATAATCCTCGAAAATATCATCAATGATATCAAGGGCGGCGCAGCTCTTTCCGATGCTATGGCCCAGCATCCTATGTATTTCCCGCCCCTCTATACGTCCACTGTGCGCGCCGGGGAGAAGAGTGGCGCTATCGTGGACGTGCTCAAACGGTTTATCGTGTATCAGAAAAGGATGATCGCTGTGATGAGCAAACTGAAAATGGCGCTCGCTTACCCCATTTTCCTCGTCTTTGCCCTTCTCGGTGTTCTTACGCTTTTTTTCCTTTATATTATCCCGAACTTCATGAAGATGTACAGCGATCAGGGCAGCAAACTCCCGTTCCTGACCATGATGCTGATGTCATTCACTACGTTCGTAACGCATGCCGCGCCTTTCATCCTGGCAGGTTTGGTTGCCGCGGGCTTTGGCCTCGCGATGTGGAAAAAAACGGACGCGGGGCGGACGGCACTGGACACCGTGAAGCTCAGGATTCCGCTCCTCCGGTCGCTCATCACGCAGTATTTCCTTGCGCAGATCACCCGGACACTCGCGACCGTGCTTCGGGGAGGCATACCGCTTGTCCAGGCTTTGGACACCACCGCAGGGGTGATCAACAACAAAGTCCTAGCGCGCAGACTTTCGGAGGTTCAATCGCTCGTTACGGAAGGAGTAAGCTTCGCGGACGCATGCGAGCGGACCCGGCTAGCATCGGATATGACCGTGCGCATGATCGAGGTCGGAGAATCGTCGGGAGACCTTCCCCAGATGCTTGAAGACGTTGCTGATTTCTATGACCAGGAGGTCGAGAACAGGCTAACGGCGCTAACGACGCTAATAGAGCCCGTGCTCATGCTCTGCATGGGACTGGTGATGGCAGTAATCGTCGTCGCTCTCTACCTGCCAATATTTGAAATGGGGGCGAACATTAAATGACGGCGTTCCGCAGAAGACGAGTAGGCGATATCCTCACGTCCAAGGGCGTCGTGAGTCAGGACCAGATCAACGACCTTTTGTTGAAAAGTGAAAGCCGCCAGAGGCGAATCGGCGAGATGCTCGTTGCCGAGGGGTTGGTGACGGAAGAGGTTCTCTTTGAGTCACTGGCGGAACAGCGCGGTTTGCGCTATGTTGCCCTGACAGATTTCCACATACCCGCCACCCTCTTTGAAGACATCCCCGTCGAATTGATGCAGCGGTATCAGTTCGTTCCCATAGAAAAATCCGGCGATGTGCTTATCATCGCTTTGGCGGACCCTAGCAACCTGCCCGCCATAGATGAGCTGGAAATGATCCTGAACAGGCAGGTCGAGATCACCGTGAGCACACCCTCGGCCATCGGAGCAGTATTGCAGCGAAGCGGATCGTCGGAGCAGGTTATGCATGCCGTTTCCGAGGATTTCAAGTTCCACCTTGTCAAGGAGCAGGAGGACGGAGAAAGAGAAGAAATCCTCTCCTTCGAAACGATTGACAAGGATGAGAGCCCCATCATCAAACTCATGCATACCACCATTTTTGACGCCATCCAGCGCCGTGCCAGCGACATCCACATCGAGTCTACCGACAAAAATGTGCTGATCAAATACCGCATCGACGGTGTGCTATACCCCGCAACGGACCCGATTGATATTAGGTTCCACAATTCCATCGTATCTCGCATCAAGGTCATGAGCGAACTGGATATTGCCGAACGCCGTGTGCCACAGGACGGCCGCTTCAAGCTCCGCACCTCCGGCAAAACCATCGACTTCCGAGTCTCGATCCTACCCTCCGCCTTCGGCGAAGACGTAGTCATCCGCATCCTTGACAAGGAGTCGATCACTGCGGGCGTCAATTCTCTCCGGCTCGATAGCCTCGGGTTCGATGAACGCGACCTTACCAGGTTCCGCAAGAGTATTCGTGAACCCTACGGAATGGTCCTGGTGACGGGGCCAACAGGAAGCGGTAAAACAACATCGCTCTATGCGGCCATTACCGAGATCAACACCGGCGAAGACAAGATGATCACCATCGAGGACCCGGTGGAGTATCAGCTCCGGGGAGTGGTGCAGATCCCCGTAAATGAAAAGAAAGGTCTGACATTTTCGCGGGGCCTGCGTTCGATTCTCCGGCACGATCCAGACAAGATCATGGTTGGTGAAATCCGCGATGCTGAAACAGGGCAGATCGCGGTCCAGTCCGCGCTCACCGGTCACCTGGTTTTTACCACGGTGCATGCCAACAATGCTTTCGACGTGCTTGGCAGGTTTCTGAACATGGGGATCGAGCCCTACAATTTCGTATCATCGCTTAACTGCATTCTAGCCCAGAGACTTGTCAGGATACTCTGCGTCAGGTGCAAAAAGCCCGTCATCCATACGCGCAAAGAGCTCGAGGAGTCAGCGGTTGATTACGAGCAGCACAAGGACCACCACTATTACGACGCTGCGGGGTGCAAGGAGTGCAACTTTACCGGCTTCCGGGGCAGGAAAGCCATCACCGAGTTTCTCGATCTCTCGGACCCCATTCGGGAGATGATTCTGGAAAAAAGACCATCGTCGGAAATCCGAAAAGCCGCCATTGCGGAAGGCATGACAACGCTTCGCCAGTCCGCTCTTGCCAAAGTTTTCGCGGGTGATACCACTTTCAAGGAAATCAACCGGGTGACCTTTATAGAATAATAGGGTGTCACGAGGGTGACAGAATGAGCAGTTCGACGTTCGGGTTTCAGGAATCACATTTTTTCACAGCTCGCGAGCTTCACCATCAGCCCGGGAAATCAGCGGGTTTCACATACATCGCGCTCCTGGTAATTATTGTGATCATCGGCATCAGTCTCGGCGCCGCGGGAAAGTATTGGCAGAATGTCATGACCCGCGATAAGGAGGAGGAACTGCTTTTTCGGGGCGATCAGTACCGTCTGGCCATTGAGCACTATTTTCTGGCGATTCCCGGAGCTCCGCAGTATCCCCAGACCATCGATGATCTGCTGACGGACGGCCGGACTGAAGTGGGCATGCACTATTTGCGCCGGAAATACAAGGACCCGATGACGGGAAAGGATTTTAAGGAGATCCGCGATCCACTCAGTAACCGCATTACCGGCGTGTATAGCGAAAGCAACATGACACCGTTGAAACAGGCCAATTTCCCAGGACTCTATAAGGACTTTGAGGGGAAACAGCAGTACAGTGATTGGCGATTCATTTCGAGCATAATAACTGCTCCGACAGCGAGCGTCGGTTATAACCCGAGAAGAATGCGCGCGATGCCCACACCTCAGCCAACGCACTAGTTGCAGCGAGTCGGACAACAATAATAAATCCCCGATTATATCGTATACCACGCAACGCTGATGTATTCGGAACAAACCATAAAAGCGCAGAAAAAGGACACTGGATTTTTATGGTATTCATGCAGAAGCTGCCTTGGGGACTGCTCATTATCGCCTGTTTGACTTTGGGGCTTGCCCCCTTTGCACCTCCCCATATCTGGGAAAAGCTCCAGATGTTGGCTAAAGGCAGGCTGGTCAAGCCCATTGACTGGTTCGATCTTATTTTACATGGTACACCATGGGTCCTGCTCATCGTCAAGGTAGTGGGAACGTTGGTGCAGCAATGATTGCCATAGAAGGCTAACCTTCAGAGCGCGCTCCTCCGGTTCACTCTCAGTCCTTCAGCATGTCATCCAATATTTTCGCTGCATCCTGAACATATTTCGGACAACGCTTTTTGAAATGTTTATCCTTCCGCGCTTGCTGCCATCCTTCCTCCATGGACAAATCACCTTCCCAGCAGAGGGTCGTCTTGTCTCGGGCTTGGAATTTACGCATAAACTTGGCTGCAAGCGCATTGGAAAACACGCTACGGATTCTCCTTCATAAGTCCAATTCCTCGGTGTCCTATCATCGGATATTGCAACACTCATTCCGGAGAAACTCTATCTTTTCAGGAATCACACACGCAGGAAATTGTCATTAAATATATGCATTTGATAATTTTTTTTTCAAACGGCCCGTTGGCAGCCTGCCATTTTCCCCTTGATTTATCGCGATGCTTGCATTAGATTATATTTTGTTTGCTCATATTTCTTTATGGGCCGCAAGGAGGCAGATTGATGGCAGAGCAAGATTTTTCAAAAAAAGAAAAAAATTACCATACCGACATCCCTCAAAAAAGCGAAGCTTTCTTTCTAAAGGGATCGAATGCCTATGACTGGGGCATGAAAAACAGGCTTGCCCGAATTTTCAATCCCCAGTCCGGGAAAACCGTCATGCTGGCCTTCGACCATGGATATTTTCAGGGCCCCACGACCGGTCTTGAGCGAGTCGACGTTTCGATCCTGCCGCTCATCCCTCATGCCGACGCGCTCATGCTTACCCGCGGAATTTTGCGCTCCGTCATAGAGCCATCGGTAACCAACTCGATCGTTATGCGCGCCAGCGGCGGTCCGAGCATCCTGAAAGAGCTCTCTGATGAGCGCATTGCCGTAGACATAGAAGATGCGCTGCGCATGAACGTGTCCGCCGTGGCCGTGCAGGTCTTCATCGGCGGGCCCTTCGAAACTCAGACTGTGAACAACATGACCCGCCTCATCGACATGGGCATGCGATACGGCATGCCGGTGCTCGGCGTTACCGCGGTGGGCAAGGAACTCATCCGCGATGCCCGGTACATAGGCCTTGCAAGCCGTATCCTGGCAGAACTGGGTGCATCTTTCGTAAAAACGTATTTCGTTCCGAATTTCGAGCAGGTCACAGCCTCCTGTCCGGTACCGATCGTGATCGCAGGGGGCACGAAACTTCCCGAACGGGACGCCCTTCAGATGGCCCGCGATGCCATAGACCAAGGCGCTTCGGGAGTGGATATGGGGAGGAATATTTTCCAGTCTGATTCACCGGTTGCTATGATCGGTGCTGTTCGCAAGGTTGTTCATGATGGCATAAGCGTGAAAGAAGCATACGAGTACTACTTGGACATGAAGAAAAAATGAAAGTCGGTGTCTATTATAGCAATAGCGACGTCCGGGTTGAGGAGCGTCCCAACCCGAAAATCGGTGACCATGATATCCTCGTCGAGGTCATAGCCTGCGGTCTTTGCGGAAGCGATCTTCTGGAATGGTATCGGATCAAACGCGCGCCACTTGTGCTGGGACATGAACCTGCCGGGGTCGTCGTAAAAACCGGGAATCTAGTCACAAGCGTCAAGCCCGGAGACCGTGTTTTTGTGACCCACCATGTCCCCTGCAACGCTTGTCACTACTGCCTGACTGGTCACGAAACTGCATGCACCATGTTCCAGAGCAGGAATAATTTCGACCCAGGCGGCTTTTCACAACTGCTGCGCGTTACCGGGAAGAGCGTTGAAACAGGAACGTTCATTTTACCTGACTCAGTGACATTCGAGCAGGCAACCTTTATTGAACCTCTCGGGACGGCTGTCCGGGCCATGAGGACCGTCGTGCTGAGACCTACGCAGAGCGTTCTGGTACTTGGCAGCGGCGTCGCCGGATTGCTTATCATCAAACTAGCCCGAGCGCTTGGCGCCGGCAGAATTATCGCAACCGACGTCAGCTCCTCCCGACTTGAGAAGGCGAAGCAGTTCGGGGCTGACCACATCATTCCCGCCCACGCAGATATCCCTACGTTCATCAAAAAGGTGAATGAAAATAGGCTTGCTGATGTTGTTGTCGTTTCAGTAGGCGCCCTGGCAGCAGCACGGTCCGCCTTTCAATGTGCCGAACGCGGTGGTACGATACTCTTTTTCGCGGTCCCCAAACCGGATGAAACCGTAAACGTGGATTTAAATCCCTTCTGGCGCGATGACATAACGATCAAGACTTGCTACGGCGCCGCCCCCCTCGACAATCAACAAGCAATTGATCTCATCAGACACAGAACAGTGACGGTGACCGACATGGTCACGCATCGTTTCAGCATTGATGAAATCGGTAAGGCATTCGCAATTGGGGCCCACCCTGACGATTGCATGAAGGTCATCATCGAACCGAACACAAACCCTAACCACGCCTGACTCGTAGCCCCCCTGCTTTAATTCTTTGGATCATATCATTAACCTAGCTTGAAATGCTCATGAATGCAGTTATTGATTCCCGCAATACCGTAGCGCCGAGCTGCCCATCAAACACATTTTATTAAAAACTGCACAGCTCGGTCTTTGAGCAAAGAAGACTCAACGATTCGCTTTTGACCCAGCAGGCCTGTATTTATACAGTACTGATCATCAGGTCGTTGATAGCAAGGGATGCACTGTAGGTGGAGGAGTTCGCCATTTGGCTTCCACGAGATTAACATGAAAGCGTTTGCGGGCCACAATCGCATATCGACATCTTTTGTCGGATAGATTACCCGTCACTAAATCGTTTAAACAATGGCAATGGGGTTCACGGTTGTCGGTTTGAAAGCATTTGCCCTCAGATCGTCTTAGCTCCATCACCGCGCGTTACTTCGTCCGACTCTCGACTTAATTGTTGTTTTTCTATAACCGCATGACATACTTTTTTTGCTTTTCAGTAATCTCGACAACATCCCAATACTTCTCTATTAATGATGCAAGGAAGCGTTGAGTTCGGCGTTTCCGGCAAGAAAAGCAACAACCTGGTTGCTTTCATATGTCGATAGCCGCCGAACCAGCCTAGGCCATACAATTCTTTTGACTCTTTCGGCTGTTCCCTTTATAATTCGCCATCATGAACGAAAAAATCGCAGTTATCGGCGGAGGGGCCTGGGGTACGGTACTGGCCATACTTCTTGCAAACAAAGGGCATGAGGTGTCCCTTTGGATGTACGAAAATGAACTGGCCGAGGAAACTGCTTGCACGCGTGAAAACCGGGTCTACCTCCCCGGGTTTACCCTCCCCCTTTCCATTAACATAACCTCCTCTCTCGGAACTGCAGTCATAGGAAAACCCATTCTCCTCTCCGTCGTTCCGTCACATACAGTGCGAGCGGTAACTGGACAGTACGTATCCTTTCTTAATAAGGATACAATTATAATCAGTGCGTCAAAAGGCATCGAAATCGACACGCTGATGCCGCTTTCCGATGTTTTCAGGGATATCTTACCCAAGGAAATGCACGGCCGCATTTGCTTCCTCTCCGGCCCCAGCTTCGCAACAGAGGTGGCTCGCAGGATGCCTACCGCAATCGCCCTCGCCTCCTCCGATCCCGTCCACGGCAAAAAAGCGCAGTCAATCTTGAGTAATGATTATTTCCGCGTGTACACCAACGACGACATCATCGGGGTGGAAGTCGCGGGCGCACTCAAAAACGTAGTTGCGATTGCAGCAGGCGTTCTCGAAGGTATGGGCTACGGTTACAACACCATGGCAGCGCTGCTCACGCGCGGGCTCGCCGAAATGACGCGTCTCGGAGAAGCCATGGGTGGGAAGCCTTCCACCTTTGCGGGTCTTGCTGGCATGGGTGACCTTGTCCTGACTTGCACTGGTGGCTTGTCGCGAAACCGCACCCTCGGCACAAGACTCGGCAGAGGCGAAAAGCTCGATACCATCATGAAACAAACCAGGACCGTTGCAGAGGGCGTAAAAACGGCCAAGGCGGCCAGAGATCTCGCCCGAAAATACGAGATCGATATGCCGATTGTTGATGAAGTCTACCAGCTGCTCTATGAGGGCAAAGACCGGAAACTGGCCCTGAAGGATCTTATGGCGAGGGAATTAAAAAACGAATAAGCAATCCGCTTCTTCAGATTGACTCCTTATGAATAAATCAGAGATTATTAAGCTCCTGCAAAACGTACGCACCGGCAAAACCGACGTGGAAACCGCGCTCAAGCGGCTCAAGCACCTGCCCTTCGAGGACATGTCGTACGCCCATATTGACCATCATCGCCATTTGCGCCATGGGATGCCCGAGGTAATCTACTGCGAAGGGAAAACCCTTGAACAGATCGTGGGAATCACGAAGCGTATGCTCAAGGTGGGAAGCGATATCCTTGCCACTCGGTCTAGTGAGGTGATCTACAAAGCAGTCAAAAAGCTGGATCGCCGAGCCATATATCATAAAGCTTCCCGCGCCATCGTCATAAAGCATAATGAAAATAAACCCACAAGAGGCGTCATCCTTATTCTGACGGCGGGAACATCGGATATTCCGGCGGCCGAAGAAGCGGCCGTCACCGCCGACATGCTCGGTAGCACAGTGCAGACGGTGTTCGATGTCGGTGTGGCAGGAGTCCACCGCGTTCTAAGCAAGCGGGACATCCTAGACGACGCACGGGTGATCATTGTCGTTGCCGGCATGGATGGTGCACTCCCTTCTGTCGTGGGCGGCCTCGTGGACAAACCCATGATCGCTGTACCCACCAGTGTTGGCTACGGAGCAGGCTTTCAAGGTCTGGCCCCGCTCCTCACCATGCTCAACTCCTGTGCTTCAGGCATCGCCGTCATGAACATCGACAACGGCTTCGGCGCCGGGGTGCTGGCACATAGAATCAATCTGCTTGGAGAGCGGTAAGCTTTGGCGATTATTGCAGTCGTGACGAAACGCAAGCAGATAGGTAGAAACTTATGATCATTGCCTACTTCGACTGTTTTTCAGGCATTTCCGGAGATATGACGCTCGGCGCGCTCGTGGATGCAGGTGTCCCCATCGAAGCCCTGCGTGCGGAGCTTGAGAAACTCAGCGTTGCCGGATACGAGATCACCGCTCTGAATGTGATGCGTTCGGGTGTATCAGCAACAAAGGTGCATGTATGCCTTCAGGACAAGGAGCAGCCGGCACGACATCTGGCTGAGATCCTCAGGATCATCGGTGACTCCTCGCTGTCTCCGGCCATTAAACAGAAAAGCACAAAGATCTTCGAACAGTTGGCGCGGGCCGAAGCCAAGGTTCACGGCACAACGTCGGACCATATCCATTTCCATGAGGTCGGGGCTGTCGATGCGATTGTAGATATCGTCGGATCGGTCATCGGTCTTGATATGCTCGGCATCGATTCAATAGTTGGTTCTCCGATCAATCTCGGTTCGGGATTAATCACAACCGCTCACGGAACATTACCGGTACCTGCACCCGCCACTGCGGAGTTGCTCAAGGGCATTCCAACCTACGGGTCTTCAATTCCCTTTGAGCTTACCACGCCCACTGGAGCCGTTATATTGAGTACTCTCTGCACTTCCTTTGGGCCTATGCCTCGCACGAAGTTGACCCGCATAGCGTATGGCGCGGGAGGAAAAGACATTGCGAGCCAGCCAAACGTGCTCAGGCTCATGATCGGTGAACAGACGGCCGGCTATGATGAAGATACTTCAGTGGTAATCGAGACCAATATTGACGACATGAACCCGCAGGTTTATGATTATCTGATAGAAAAGCTCATGCTACAGGGAGCTCATGACGTTTATCTCACACCTATTATTATGAAAAAAGGACGCCCGGCGATTCTGGTTTCGGTGCTCACCGATGCCGGTCAGACTGAAGCATTGTTGGATACCCTTTTTCGGGAAACATCAAGCATCGGGGTCCGCATCCAAGAAGTCGGACGGAAAAAACTGATCCGCGAGATACAGGAAGTCAATACGCCCTACGGAAAAGTAAGGATTAAATTGAGCAGGCGGGGAAACGATATTCTTACGGCCACACCAGAGTACGAGGATTGCAGAAAATTAGCGGCAGAGAAACAAATGGCTCTCAAAACGATAATTGACGAGGCAAAAGCTTCATATTACCGCAAAGACATAAAGAAGAAGTGAAGAGGAAATCCGGGCAGGTGAAAAGTCACCCTTTTTTAAACATGTGAAGCAATTTTTTTTTGATTTCCATATCCAAACGAGACACTCATGAGAACGATCCGCATATCCCTGGCCCAAATGAATCCGACCGTAGGCGACCTCAAGGGCAACCGGGACAAGATCATCGACTGCATCAACCGCGCCCGGAAAGTCGGCTCCGATATCGTCGCATTTCCCGAACTTGCACTGACAGGCTACCCACCCGAAGACCTGGTGTTGAAACCACAGTTTGTAAAAGACAATCTGCGGACACTCAAGCAGGTCGTCAAAGCGTCACGAGGGATCACCACCGTAGTCGGGTTTGTTGATTCCCGGGAGCATATCCATAATAGCGCGGCGATCATCCATAACGGCAAACTCACTCATGTCTATCATAAGATGCTGCTGCCGAATTACGGCGTTTTCGATGAGTACAGGTATTTTAAGCCGGGCAAACGTTATCCCATCATCGCGGTCAAGGGCGTGAACATTGGTGTGAACATCTGTGAGGACATCTGGTACGCTGACGGCCCTGCCCGAACCCAGTCGCTGGCCGGCGCAGAAATCATACTCAACATAAACGGCTCCCCTTATCACAAGGGTAAAGGTTGGGAACGCCGGCATATGCTTGCCTCGCGTGCGGAAGAAAACAATGTTTACGTGGTCTATGCCAATATGGTGGGCGGCCAGGACGAGCTCGTTTTTGACGGTCACAGCATGATACTGAACCCCAGGGGTAAGCTGATTGCGTCGGGAAAGCAGTTTGAGGAAGATCTGCTTACCTGCGACCTCAAACTGCCGGGTAGATATAAGCATGTGGATCTGTCATCGGAGCAAATTCTCGATGAGCATCGGGATTTCATTGACACCGTCGAGCTATCGGCCCGTCCAGCGGGGGATAGGAAACCTCTTCCCCCTATCCGAAGCATAAAACCTTATCCCATGTGCGAAGAAGTCTATCATGCCCTTGTGCTCGGGACCAGAGATTATGTGAAAAAAACCGGATTCAAATCTGTGGTCATTGGGCTTTCAGGTGGAATTGATTCGTCGCTGGTGGCAGCCATTGCTGTTGCAGCCATCGGGAGGGACAACGTCACCGGCGTGTTCATGCCGTCGCAATACAGTTCCGACCAAAGTCGTGAAGATGCTTCTGATCTAGCTGATCGCCTAGGCATCAAGATGCTTACCATCCCTATCCATCAGCCCTATCAGGCTTATCTGGAGACACTCCGCCTCGCATTTACACACACGAAGCAGGACGTGACTGAAGAAAACCTTCAGGCCCGCATCCGTGGCAATATTCTCATGGCGCTCTCAAATAAATTTGGATGGCTCGTACTCACTACCGGAAATAAGAGCGAAATGTCCACAGGCTATGCCACGCTCTACGGTGATATGGCCGGTGGCTTTGCCGTCATCAAGGATGTACCCAAGACCTTGGTCTACGATATCTGCAAATGCATCAATCGTCTTGCCAGGAAAATAATAGTCCCAAAACGCGTATTGACCAAGGCGCCAACTGCCGAACTCCGTCCGAACCAGAAGGATAGCGATTCCCTGCCGGCATATCCCCTCCTGGATCCGATTCTGAAAGCCTATGTCGAGGATAACAAGGAATTCGAAGAAATGTTCAGGATGGGCTTTGACCGCAAAACCGTTGAGCGCGTGATCCGCCTTGTGGACACCAGCGAGTACAAGCGCCGCCAAGCGCCGCCGGGCGTCAAGATAACGCCGCGCAGCCTCGGTAAAGACAGACGCTTTCCGATAACAAATCGGTATAAAAGCTTTTAATACCGAGGCAGGAACGGTATATATTTCACTTGCTGCTTGATAAGTGACCAATGCCCACAGGCACTCTCTACATAGTAGCCACTCCCATCGGGAACCTCGAAGACATCACTCTCCGCGCGATCCGTGTCCTGAAAGAAGTCGATCTTATCGCAGCCGAGGACACCCGACATACCAAGCACCTTCTCGATCGCTATGAGATTGAGACGCAGATTACGAGTTACCACGATCACAACAAGGAAGAAAAAGCACCCGTGCTCATTGCGCGCATACAAGACGGAAACAACGTGGCGCTCGTATCCGACGCAGGTACGCCCGGCATCTCCGACCCCGGCTATTTTCTCATAAACCTCGCCATAGACCGGAATATATCCGTAGTCCCGATCCCTGGCGCAACCGCCGCCATCGCGGCGCTTTCGGTTTCCGGAATGCCCACAGACAACTTCATATTCGAAGGATTCTTTCCAGCCAAGCATCAAGGCCGGATCAGGCGGCTCAAGGAACTTGCCAAAGAAGAGCGTACCATCATTTTCTACGAGGCACCACATAGAATAATCAGGACTATGAAAGACATGATCGAAGTATTCGGCGACCGTCGTGCAGTCATCACCCGTGAATTGACCAAGATTCATGAGGAGACTATACGGGGAACGCTCCCAGAAATTCTGGTGCATCTTCAGACTGGATCGATCAAAGGTGAGTTTACGATCATACTGCACGGCGCTTCAACAAAACCACTGCAGCAGGACGTAGACGCTGCCGAATATCTTAAAAACCTCATGCTCCATCGTGGATTGAGCAAAAAAGAAGCTATTTCCACCGCAGCGGAGGAGTTGGGAATGCCCAAGAAGGACGTTTATAAGGAAAGTTTGAAGCTCTGACCGGAAAATGGTTCTTTTTGCGGTCTTTGCAAATACTAATGCGCTGCCAATGGCCGCCATTGTCTGCAGACCAGCTCTTTAGCCCTCATCTTTAGCAAGCATGTCAGAGAGACGGTCATTTGTCCCATGTCACACTAATTCAATATTTATCTGGTTGTCGTGTAAACAGCGCCTTATATTCCCACCCTGAAGAGTGATAATAGGGCATCCAGATGGCATGCGTTATTTTTTGCCTGTCGAAATGAATGCGGTTTCTAATTCATCGTTGGCATAAGTTCCTGCTCTTTTGAAGCGATGTGAACTCCCATATAGTGAGGTTCCTATGTCTAAAGTGTATTATTCCACCGCCCGCACCCTTCGCTGGGACTACAATCACAGTATTCCTGGCAAACTCGAAGCAATGCTCGATAAGATGAGTTTCTCAGCCCGCTACAAAGAGGACGAATGGGTCGCGATCAAAACCCATTGGGGATCGCAGGGTGCCTTCAGAATCGTGCCGCCAGTCATGATCCGGAAGGTGGTGGAAGCAGTGCAGAATGTCGGGGCAAAACCCTTTGTCACGGACACGGTCAGGATAACGGGATTGAATTATCTCGAGGTTGCCAATCAGAATGGGCTGAACCACCTTTCCTGTGGAGCGCCGCTCGTTCTGGCCGATGGACTCTACGGCAAGGACAGCATCCTCGTCAAAGCGGGCCCTATCCTCGGAGAAATAGCCGTTGCCTCGGCGATCCATGACGTGCCTGCCATGGTTGTCTGCTCCCACACTAAAGGCCACATCAACTCCGGTTATGCCGGTGCTCTTAAGAACCTTGCTATGGGTTGCGTGAGTTCCCGTCATCGCACCCAGGGCTGGGAAAAGGGCCGCGGTGGCATGCACTGCCACGGAGAAATGGGACTTCAGTGGAACCCCGAAATCTGCACCTTCTGTGAACAGTGTAAAAACATCTGCCCGCTCCACGCAATCGATTTCGCGAAAGGTACCTTTGTCTTGGATCAGAACAGTTGCTGGCACTGCGGTCGATGCAGCCGGGTGTGCCAGGAAGGCGCGCTCACCCTTCCCCAGGATGATGTAACGTTCCAAAAAAGTCTCGCAGAGGCAGCGTCAGCCGTGCTTTCAACATTCAAAAAAGGCAAGGTCATATATGTTAACTTCCTCTTCGAAATTCAGCCCGAGTGCGACTGCATGCCCGTAGCCGACGTGCCGGTTGTCCAGGACCAGGGCATCATGATCTCCGACGACGTCGTTGCAATCGAACAGGCCTCTCTCGACATGATTAAAACCGCCTTTCCCCTGCCTCAATCAGCGGCCGAAGACATGAAGCTGAAACCGGGAGATGACATTCTAGCGAAGCTCAACCCCCGTCCCATGCATATTCAAATCGAAGAAGCGGAGAGATTGGGGTTGGGAACGAGGAGTTACGAGCTGGTGCGAATAGTACCATAAAAAACAGTAAACAGCAGATTGCAAATGATTAACAGTAGAAGCATATACGGGAAGAGAATATGGCACCTGCTCGTTTTCTAATACCTTTTGCCTCCTGCTTTTCAAATGTGCTATACTCTAGCATGATTTTCTTATCCGCCAGCTACTATCCGCTGTCTACTTCCTTGAAGGAGTCTCCCTCTCATGCATAAACGCACAAAGATCATTGCCACCATCGGCCCGGCATCAAGCTCTCCAACAATCATCGCAAAACTTATCCATGCCGGCATGGATGCCGCGCGGTTGAACTTTTCCCATGGGGACTGGGATGACCATACCAAACGCGTGAGGTTCATCCGGCGTGAGGCGGAAAAGGCAGGAAAACAGATTGCAATCATCCAAGACCTGCAGGGTCCGAAGCTTCGCATAGGCATAATAAAAAACGATGTAGTCATGCTCAGGCGAGCAGAAGAGATTTCACTGACCACGCGCAAAGTTCTCGGCACGAACCAGATTATCTCCGTTACCTACCCTCAACTTACGAAATCCTTGAAACCCGGAGACCGAGTGCTTCTGGATGACGGCAGACTCAAACTCGAAGTGATCAGGAAGATCGCATACGGCCTACGTTGCAAGGTTGTCAATGGCGGCTTGCTCGGGAGCCACAAGGGAGTGAACCTGCCGGGCGCCTCGCTTGCACTTCCCTCGCTCTCTCCGAAAGACAGGGACGACCTCCGTTTCGGCATCGCGCGAGGCGTGGATTATATCGCTCTTTCCTTCGTGCGCAAGGCCGCCGACATCGAAGCCGTCCGTCTCTTCCTTCAAGCACACGGGGGCGACATCCCGATCATCGCGAAAATCGAAAAACCCGAAGCTGTTCAAAACCTTGAGGAGATTATCGAGGCGGCCGACGGGATCATGGTGGCGCGCGGTGACCTAGGTGTGGAAATGTCCCCGGAGCAGGTGCCTTTGCTTCAGAAAAAAATCATCGAGGCTTGTAACCAGGCCGAAAAGCCGGTAATAACGGCCACCCAGATGCTCGAAAGTATGATCGAGAACCCCCAACCTACTCGTGCTGAGGCGTCGGATGTGGCGAATGCTATCCTCGACGGCACGGACTGCGTCATGCTTTCCGGTGAAACCGCTATAGGTAAATACCCTGTCCAAGCCGTCGAAGTCATGACGAGAATCGCAATTCAGGCGGAAACCTCTGTTCGTCCCCGGCAACCCAACTCCGATCTCTCCGGCACTGATGAAAGCGTGGCCCATGCATCCTGCAAGGCAGCCGAGGAGCAGAAGGCGAGGGCGATCGTGACCTTCACCCAATCCGGATCGACCGCCCTCCTGGTCTCTAAGCATCGTCCCACCGTGGACATCATCGCTGCAACTCCCTTTGACGTGGTTGCGCGCAAAATCTCGCTCTACTGGGGAGTGACCCCCATTATCCTGAAAACAAGGCGCACAACTGACAGCATGATTGCTAGTGTCGAGCGCGCTATGCGCTACCGCAGACTCGTCAAGTTGAGAGATCTGATTGTAATAACTGCTGGTGTGCCCGTCGGTGTAGCCGGGAGCACGAACATGATGAAGATCCACCGTGTTGGTGAAGACCAGTGCCTGGAATAGCGGTAACTGGCCTTCGTTCTGCCATGCATCATGCGAAATCCAACATCAGCCATGGATTTTCAATCGCTGACCGTTGCAATCTTATGTAGCAATTCTGAAGGCAAACCTGCTCTTCAGGTCTGAAGAAATCTTATTTTTTTAGATTTTCTCGGATCAGAGTGCTATAATATCCCTCATATGGAAAATATTTCCACCACCTGTCCCTGGTGCGGTTGTGGCTGCGGTCTATACCTCCATGTCGAAAATAACCTCATCATTGGCGTTTCACCGAGTCGCAACCACCCAGTTAATCAAGGCACGCTGTGCGTCAAAGGATGGAACTGCCATGAGTTTGTCCATCATCCTGACCGACTGATCACGCCCCTGCTCAAGGACAGCAAAACAGTCTTCCGCAGGGCGACGTGGGATGAGGCGCTGGGAGTGACCGCCACGCGGATGTCTGATATCAAAAAGAAGTATGGCCCCGATGCAATCGGCGTACTCGGCTCCGCCAAATGTACGAATGAAGATAACTTCGTGCTTATGAAGTTCGCCCGTGCAGTCATTGGCACGAACAATGTGGATCACTGCGCGAGACTCTGTCACTCCTCCACCGTAGGCGGTCTGGCTGCCGCGTTCGGTTCCGGCGCCATGACCAATTCCATCGACGAGATCCGGGACGCACGGGTCATTTTCGTAATCGGTTCAAATACCACAGAACAGCATCCCATGATCGGCATGCACATGCTCGAAGCTAGGGACCGCGGCGCGATCATCATCGTGGCCGATCCACGACGCACGCAAATTGCTATGTTTAGCCACCTCCATATGCGCCATAAAAGCGGCACCGATGTGGCGCTGTTGAACGCTATGATGCACGTGATCATAACCGAGGGCCTTGTTGATCTTTCCTTTATCCGGCAGCGCACCGAAAACTTTGATGACTTCGAAAATCGCGTTCTGGCTTATCCGCCGGACGTCGCCGAGCGGATTACCTCGGTTCCTGCTGAGGATATACGCAAAGCGGCTCGTCTCTATGCCTCGGAAAAACGCTCCATGCTTTTTTATTCCATGGGAATCACCCAGCACATAACGGGCGTAGACAATGTGCGTTCCTGCGCCAACCTCGTGATGCTGACCGCCCATATTGGCCAACCCATGACGGGATTGAACCCGCTGCGCGGCCAGAACAATGTGCAGGGGGCCTGCGATGTAGGCGCCTTGCCCGATGTCTATTCCGGCTACCAGAAGGTCGCCGACCCCACTGCGCGGAAGAAATTCGAGCTCGCATGGTCGAGGCCCCTGCCCGAGAAGCGCGGGCTTACGCTCACGGAAATGATCGACGCCATCCATGAGAACCGCATTCGCGCGCTCTATATCATGGGCGAAAATCCTATAGTGTCCGATCCCGATGCTGCGCATGTGAAGGACGCATTTGCGAAGCTTGAATTTCTGGTGGTCCAAGACGTTTTCCCCACCGACACCGCGGAATACGCTCATGTGATCCTGCCCGCCGCTTCGTTCGCGGAAAAGGATGGTACCTTCACCAATACCGAACGGCGAGTGCAGAAAATCAGAAAAGCCGTTCCGCCAGTGGGCGAGTCCAAACCCGATTATGAGATAATCTGCAGCCTAGCGAAGCTCATGGGCTATCCCATGGATTACCGCGCCGCCCATGAAATCATGGAGGAGATCGCTATCCTTACGCCATCGTACGGGGGCATCCTTCACCACCGCCTCGACTCGGGATTCGGTCTCCAGTGGCCCTGTTTCGGCATGGACCATCCCGGCACGCCCTATTTGCACAGGAAAAAATTCGCCCGAGGCATGGGCGCGTTCATTCCCGTCGAGTTCATTCCGCCGGCCGAACCGACAGACAGTGAATATCCCTTTATCCTGACCACGGGCAGAAGCTATTTTCACTACCACACCGGCACCATGTGCAGGCGAACTATTACACTTGAACGGGAAGAGCCTGAGTGCACCGTAGAGATCAATCCCATCGACGCAGAGCGGATCGAAATCCGGCCGAACGATCCGGTGCGGGTCAAATCCCGCCGCGGCAGCATTGAAGTGAAAGCCCGGGTTACCGCGACCGTCCCGGAGGGCATCATTTTTATCCCCTTCCACTTCCGGGAAGCGGCAGCGAACCTGCTTACAATTAATGCGGTCGATCCGAATGCCAAGATCCCGGAATTCAAGGTCTGTGCAGTGGCGGTCGAGGCCGTCAGAAGCAGGCCCGGCACACGCCAGCGACCGAGAATCGGCTATTATGAAGGAATGCGAATCGGTCTCGATCTCTATATTCCTCCCGAGGAAATGGTCCCGAAAAAGTAAAAAAGCATATGGTCGAAATGTACGTTCTCAATAAGAACCACCTTTCTTTCTGGCTCCGCAAGCTCAAGACCTCCCATGAGCTGATCGCGCCAGTGCGGGACGTTTCGGGCGACATTGTTCTCACCGAACTGTCACGCATGCACGAGACCGCTCTCGACGGCCCCGCTCTTATGCCTTCGCCCAAGGAATACCTGCTTCCACAAATGGAACAGCTCTTCTGCTACTCCGCGGAGGGTATTGAAGAGGCGTTCAATAAACGGCCGCGGGTACTCTTCGGCATCAGGCCCTGCGACCTCTCGGCCATCAGGATCCTCGATATCTTTTATCTGGGGAAAACGGCGGATGCCTACTATGCATCGCGGCGCAGCAGGACTTCTTTGATCTCAATTGCCTGCAACCAGCCAGATCCTACCTGTTTCTGCCTCGGTCTTGGGACCGGACCGTTCCTGAAATCGGGATTTGATCTGCAGCTTACCGACCTTGGTGAACGTTTCCTGGTCGAAACTGGATCGGAAGCAGGGCAGGCCCTGATCAGGGATTTTCCACACATCTTTACTCAGCCTGTTCAAACAGATAGCGAGGATTTATACGAAACCCGCCTTGCATCGCAGAGTCGCTTTGAAAAACACGTCAACCTCGAGCACGTACGCAGGAAAATTCAAGCAGGCGTGGTGAGCGATGCATTTTGGGAAACGGTGTCCGTCCGCTGTTTCGAGTGCGGTGGCTGCGTCTATAACTGTCCGGTATGTACCTGCTTCAACGTCATCGACCGGCCCGTGGCGCCCGACTCTGGTAAGCGCATCAGAATCTGGGATACCTGCATGTTCAAGGGGTTTTCGCGCATGGCAGGCGGCGTGGTGCCCGCGGAAATAAAAATAAACCGCACCAAGCGGTGGTTCCATCACAAGCTTCTTCACTGGCCCGAACAGTTCGGGACTTTCGGGTGCGTGGGCTGCGGACGCTGCGCAATCTCCTGTCCAGGGAAAATCGATATGGCCACAGTGGCGCTCAGGATCAAAGGCGCGGACCAGGTGGAAGAAAGATAACCTTACACGTAACGCGCAAAGCAGGGCGTTTGCTCGGCGAAACGGCTCTGTTGTTTTTTCCGTTTTCGCTATGCCCTGTGCATTAGCAGCAATCATATTACTATGAAAACGACAAACATCTATCTGCCGTTCAAAACATCTGTCCGTGATGTGAAGGAAATCGCGAAGGACGTATATCTTTTCTCGATCGTCGTCCCTGACGATTTCACTTATCAGCCCGGCCAATTCGTCATGGCATCCCTGTTCGGCGTCGGCGAAGTTCCTATTTCGATTACATCCACTCCCGGCGTGAGCAGAGATCTTGAAATTTGCGTTCGCACAGTGGGACACGTTTCATCGGCCATGAACAGCCTGAAGTCGAACGATATTATTTGGATCCGCGGACCCTACGGCAGGCCATTTCCCATTAATGGGCACCAAGAGGTCCTGTTCATTTGTGGCGGCATCGGCATTGTGCCGCTCCGGCCACTTATAAATCAGATAATCAATTTGCGAACAGCCTCAGGCGGAAAAGAGATGGTGACAATAATATACGGTTCCCGAAATCCCTCTGAAGTCCTTTTCATGGATGAAATCTCCTCTTGGACGAATCTGGGTGCCAACGTTGTATTGACCGTTGATGCCTGCCAGATTGAGAGTTGGAAAGGTTGCACGGGACTTGTAACAGACCACTTCGGCAATGCGAGAGTAGATTTCAAGAACAGCACTGCCTACATTTGCGGCCCTCATGTCATGATCCAAGCCGCGATGCGCGATCTGTCGCTCATGGGCATGCCTGATGATCACATCATAACGACGCTCGAAGCTCACATGAAATGCGGTGTGGGAAAATGCGGTCACTGCTACTGCGGGGGAAAGCTTATCTGCGAGGAAGGGCCGATCTTCTCACTTGAGGAAATAAAAAAATACAATATCAGACCGGGCAGGGACAGCCTCGTATAATAAAAAGGCTATCTCCTGGCTTAATCTTCATCCTTATTAGGGCTACCAGGTTTTCCGTACCTCTCCAAGTAATCGCGGCTGAATGCTGGAATTACGCCAGCCTGGCCGTCCTGGGGATGAATCATGAAACGATAGGAAACGAGTTGGCCATAGCCTTCCATCATGTGCTCCCATCCCTTTTTGAACAAAGTGCACTCGTTATTGTAACATACCCAAAGATAGGGCGAATCCCAGTCTAGGTAACGGGAATCCATCTGCTCCATTTCATGCCTGCAGTGCGGACAGGTCGGGGCCGTGGTGACCTTCCAGTCTGATGTATCCATCATAAAAACCCTCCAAAACAAATTCGACCAATATTATACGTGTCCGCAAAGTTTATTGCAACAGGAAAAGGCTTTCAATAATTTTCGGTCCAGAGCTCGAAAAAGCTCTTCTTATGAAGACAGGCGGGACATACATCAAGCGCATCCGTACCTTCGTGATGATAGCCGCAATTCCGGCAAATCCAGGTCGTCTTTTCGTCCTTGCTGAAAACCGTGTTCGACTCTATATTTTCAAGCAGCTTCAGAAACCGCTTCTCGTGTTCGACCTCGACCTTAGCAATATAACGGAACGCCACGGCAACATCAGGAAAGCCCTCCAGTTCTGCCTCATCGCCGAATCCCGGATAAAGGTTCGTCCACTCCTCGTGTTCTCCTGCGGCGGCTGCCTTCAGGTTCTGGGCCGTGATCCCAATGGTGCCTGCGGGAAAGGACGCGGTAAATTCAACCATGCCTCCCTCAAGGAATTTAAAGAATCGCTTAGCATGCTCCTTTTCGTTCTCCGCCGTTTCCAGAAAAATTGCCGCTATCTGCTCATAACCTTCTTTTCTCGCCCCACTCGAGAAAAAGGTGTACCGGTTCCTTGCTTGAGATTCGCCGGCGAAAGCTGCAAGCAGATTTTTTTCCGTTTTGGTTCCTTTCAGCCTCATTAATTCCTCCCTAGCATCTTTCCCGACATGCAAGCTTTAATCACGGAATGAACAAAAACGAGTTGACTTCCCAGCTAGTACAAACATACAATATATTTCAACAGCCTGTGAGTAACTTATTAATTTTACAGAGCTACTTATACAACATGATCACATTATTCCGCATGCTTGTAGTCCCCTGCGCATGCCACTCCAATCCTTGATTTCTGCTTGATCAAAACTTTTTCCTTGAACGCAAAGAGGCACAAAATCCGATAATAAAATTTGCATGTGTCTCAAGTGCCTTTTTGCGGTTATTTTACCGGTGATGTATGTTCTGACCGTTAACAATTGTCTCCTCAAACTGCTATTGTTCAATTTTATGTGTGGTCAAACAGTCACTGCACTTTCATGACCGGGACCGTGCTCTTAACCGATTCCTGAGGGAAGCACGGGAAAATATAATATCTAGCCGCGCCAGCAGGCAATAGCTGAACCGCTCCTTCACCTTCTGGAAAAACGGGCGTTTCTGCCACTCGTCATAGGTAACACGGACCGATTGGGCCAAATCTGCTTCGAAATCGGCCCTCACTTTTGCCGCGAGCACCGTATCGTTCACGATAGCCACCAGTTCATAATTGAACCTTCCGCTCCGGATATCCAAATTTGCTGAGCCGGCAATCACCGTATCGTCGGCGATTACGAGTTTCGAGTGCATCATGGAGGGAAGATACTCCCATATTTCAACGCCGCTACGGAGAAGCCTGCCGTAGAGCCCCCTGGCCGCCCAACGACTAATCGGCACGTCCGTATGCAGCGGCATCAGGAGTCTTACGCGCACACCTCGTCTCACGGCGCGCTTGAAGGCCCGCAGTATCCTTCCATGAGGATAAAAATACCCCATGGCAAGATCGATGCCGTCCACGGCATTTTCAATCGTTTGACGGTAGGCCCTGCGCACTGGCCGGGCCAGGTTGTCTGGTCCGCTTTCAAGAAACAGTATGCCGCTGTCGCTTTTCCCCTTTCGTCGGATGTTACGAAAACGTTCAATCAGTCTTCGGATCGGGGATTCTGCAATTCTCCACATATGGGAGAAAGAATTCTTCAATAAGGCGACCTCGGGGCCGGATATCTCAAGTACATTGTCGCGCCAGGGCGGTTGTGCGTGAGCCCCGCCATAGTATTCATCGGCGATATTGAGTCCGCCGGTAAACGCTACGCTATCATCGATAAGCAGAAGTTTTCGATGATTCCTGAAAGGCAGGAGCCCCTTAGTTAACGGACGAAACCAGTGCACTATGCCACCCGCAGTGCGCAACTCTTCCCAGAATGAGTCTGGCAGGTGCCAGGAACCCCAAGAGTCCACGAGCACTCGCACAGAAACGCCTCGATTCGCGGCCTCGGTGAGATGACGACGGTATGCCCTCCCCGTTTCGTCATCCGCGATAACATACATTTCTAGCGCGATGAACAAGGCGGCCCGGTCAATAGCCGCGAACATCGCCGGGAATGCAGTTTCGCCGTTTTTGAGGAGGCGGACGGAGGTCATACCATAACACTATCATAGACGGATACCGAGTTTACGCTCGCGTTATCCATGCCCTGCCTTGACAACGACATCAGACAGCCTCGAACGTGTAATCCACCTTCATTTTCATGTCTTTCCTGAGGGTGTGATACACGGAGCAGTATTTCTCATGAGACAGGGATATCGCCCGTTCAATCTTTTTTGCGGTAAGTCCCGTGCCGGTAACAGAGATGACCATCTCCATGGAGGTGTAATATTGGGGCGGCGTGGGGTTTCGTTCGCCCATGATATCCATCTTGTAGGTTTTGATTTCACACTTCATTTTTTTCAGAAATGAAACCATGTCGATCGCCATGCACCCTGCCACGCTCAGGAGCAGCGTTTCCGTCGGGGAGCATCCCCATTGCTGCTGGGCATCGTATTCTACCTCGTATCCGCGGTTTGTGCGGCCGAGGAAGATCAATTCCTTGTCCCAGGTGAGGGTTGCCTTATTCACCTGCGACACTTTCGATTTATACACATCGAGTGATTCTTCAAGTTCCTTCATTTCTTTATCTTCCGCCATAGAACTCTCCTTCAATGTCCAAGATGGGACTTTGGAGCTTCGCTGGGGCATCGCATATATAGCTATCCCCATGCGCCCGATCCTTTATTTTTCCCAGAATTTTTCCCGCAAGAATGCTAGCGCCTCGCTCTCCCTGCCGACTTCAACTTTCAGGACATAAGTCTTGATAGCGGCAGGCTCTAGCCCTAGGGAAAATGAATCGAAGGTTGCCCTGACCCCACGCGACCCGAGATAGGCCACCAGGTCCAACATGACCGAATCGTCGAACCCCCTGCCTGTATCTCCCCGAAGCACCTCAATGTATTCGATGTCTTCCTCTGCCGCAGGTTCCTCGGCCGATCCTTTCTTCCAAACGTCGCCGTAATCCCAGCCCGATTCATCCTTACTGTCGTCATTATCCCGTTTCATGATCAATATTAATATTAAAGGAGAGGCCGAGTACTGTCAAATAAAAAATTCTGTTTGCTCGTTCCCGTTGCAGTGAACGAAATAAAGTCATCCCGATTGCCGCAAGATTTTCATAAACTGCGTTATAAAACTGTTTGTGGCCGTCTGTTCTCTCTCGTCTTGTCGTAATAAAAACTCTGCAAACACACAGGCTGCTGAAGAGGCCCTGATAAAATACTCAACCTAGAGAAAAGTCGGTCCCGTTGACATCCCGTTGGCATGCGTGTTGACAAGGTATTTCACATCAGATACAATTTGGTATGATTGACACTATTTCCTTTCTTGCCGGTCTTAGTTTCAGCCTTCTGGTCTATGTGCTCTCCATTAGGCCCTTGAAGGAGTCAGCATTCAGAAAGTTCGTTTATTTCTTTTTTACGCTAATTGGGATAACAGGAAGCCTGTTTCTCTTCGGGGTTCTGAGCGCCCACTTCCTGCGAAAACTCGGTTGGTGTCAATTAAAGTGATTTAAGTTTACCGCCGATGTACGAGATCCATGAATGCCTGATGTATGCACGCTTCAATGGGTTTTTATTACGGCAGCCGAAGAAGACCAGCATGATTCCTGCCAAGAATAGCTGGAGCACACCATATCCTTCAAGACGCGGGAAACTATGATGCCGTCATCGCGTATAGCTGCGCAGATGCCACGGAGAAAGGCGCCGTTGATACGGCAGGGCTGGTTCTGATACAACGTCTTGATCATACGTACAACGAACTCGGCGTCAACAACAGCGAGACTTTGACGACATCGGGTCTTACCGTTTACATGACCTCTCTCGTCAGATTGTCAATGAAAACACGCTGAATGACCTGGAGCGCTCATCCACGAATACAGCGATATATCAAACACATCGGATTTGTAACCGGTCGCCCACTTCTATCTGAGCCTTGTCGACTCGATAAAAGCCTAATCCCTCATTTAGTTCGAAATTACTGACGTTACCGGGACACTGAAACGACCTGCGACATCAATTCAAATGCTGAAACGGCCGTGTTACGACGCTGAGTTGCAGCTTTTCGATGTATGGACATCAGTAATGGATCTCCGGGTCGGCATGTATGAGGATTATCCGACACTGGTTGTGGATTTGCGTTTGTTTCCATGTTTCCATATTCCGTGTATACAGAGGAAATCGGCGCCTATGCCGGTCAGGACAAGAATAATAGGTAGCTTTCAACGGTGAACATAGGGTGGTAAAGAATCATGTGTGCAGACACAATGAGGCCTGCTCTTGTCGATAGGAGCAAGCTTGATTATTTCAATCACACATCTCCGACAGAGAGTCCCTAGCCGCATCTCTCACTCCAGGGTTCCTGTCTTTCAGGCTTTCCCGCAGCGCATGTACTGCTTCTTTGTCTTTAATGATGCCAAGCACTGATGCGGCATCTCCCCGGATCGTCGGGTTTTCGTGATGGAGCAACCCGATAAGTCCCGGAACGGCGGCCCGCAACTCCCACCGATGCTCTTTAACCAGTTCTTCAACCAGTGCCGTCGCTCCCAATCGCACCCTGATGTTATCGCTGCCTAGCATGTCGGCGATGAACGAGTACAATGTCGAATCCTGTTTGAACAGGGCAATGATGTTGTCAAGAAATCCCCTCCCCATGTAGTCGACAAGCATTTCCTTCATTTCCGCGTCGCTCATAGATGATTCATTAAAGCCGGCAAAGCGCCGATCCCCTCTTGTCTTCCCCGTAGTGTGGCGATTTAATATCTGCTTTCAAGCTTGGGCCTTCTTTTCTTTGAGAATATTCTTCACCCGCTTCAGTCTATAGAAAGATTCCCGCTCCCGCTCTCCTATATACTGTGTAATGGATTTTATCTCTAGCTTCAAACCCGGCAACACCATCTCTTCAAGCACCTTGATTCGCCGGGTAGTATGAACGATCTCCTCACTGAGGCGTTTGAGCTTGCTCTCATATTCGGCGAGATGAAGCATGAATTCCAGCAGCTTTTCAAAAAGCCCCGCGCTTTCCTCAAGGTGCGGCGTCGTTCCCCGTTCGTCGTAGCCCCGCTTGTCCGCAGCCCTCATCGGCACGTCGTGAAAGAGAAGATCCTTGTATCGCAGGCCCCAGATGCTTTTTTCGATTACATCTATTCCAAACTCTCGCTCTGTCGCCTTGACAATCGATTCGACGGTATTTCTCCCTTCACGGCCAAGCGTGATTGCCAGTTCCCGAATCGCTTTTCCGTATGACTGCCTGATCTCCTCCCGGGAGCGGAGGAATGGCAAGGTGGCGGCGAGAAACTCCTTGATCAGCGCCTGTTTCCTCGCCTTGAGAATTCCAATGCTATTCACCACAGACCGGGCCTTGTCCTTCAAGAGCAGCAGGTTAGTGCGGGTCGGATGGATCATCAAATTGCCTCAACAAAGTACAGTTCAAAGTTCAGCGTCCAGAGTTCATAATAGACGGTAGCGGTAAGAGACAACGATTATTACGATGAGTATGTTGATGTTTTTCAACTCTGAACTCTGAAGCCAATTTTTCTTCATACCACCACTTCAAGCAAAAATTTTTTCATGAGCGCCACTCCCGCATCGAGTGTTTCGACCACGGTCCGTTTGGTCATTCCTTGTCCCACAAAATCCCGTTCAAAAGCATCAGCAAAATCGAGCATGAGAATGTCCGCCTGGGTCATGCCATCCCTGCCCACGATAGCTTCAAGCCTGCGCAGATCCCGGCCCTTTGCATAATATTTGTAGAGATAGTTTGAGATTTTCCTGTGGTCAGAGCGCGTATGCCCTTCGCCAATCCCTTTCTGCATCAACCTAGACAGGCTCGGAAGCACGTCAATCGGTGGGAATATGCCTTTCTGGTGGAGTTCCCGGGAGAGTACGATCTGGCCCTCGGTTATGTAACCGGTCAAGTCGGGAATAGGATGAGTAATATCGTCTTCGGGCATAGTCACGACCGGCAGCATGGTGATCGAACCTTCCTTCCCGTAAATCCTTCCCGCCCGTTCGTAAAGCGACGCAAGGTCGGAGTACATATAGCCGGGGTAGCCACGCCTTCCGGGCAACTCCTCGCGGGCAGTGGATATTTCCCTCAGGGCATCGCAATAGTTCGTCATATCCGTAATAATGACAAGAATATCCATGTCCTTTTCAAAGGCAAGGTATTCAGCAACGGTCAGTGCGAACCGTGGGGCAAGAAGCCGTTCCATGACCGGTTCGTCAGCCATATTCACGAAAGCCACGAATCCCGTCTTCATTTCCTCCAGCACTTTCAAATAAAAGGCATATTCGTAGAAGGTTAAGCCGAGCGCCGCGAAGACCACGATGAATTTCTTCGAACTATCCGCAAGGCGGGAATTCCTCAGAATGGCGGCTACCACCTCCTTTGATGGCAGACCCGCTGCGGAAAACACAGGGAGCTTCTGGCCCCGGACGAGCGTATTCAGACCGTCGATCGCCGAAAAACCGGTCTCGATGAAATCCGCAGGCCGCGCGCGTGCCGACGGGTTGATCGGAGACCCGGTTATCGGCTTCAGCATTTCAGGGATGAACATTGGCGCGCCATCCTTGGGCTCGAAGGATCCGTTGAAAATCCTTCCCACAATGTCCGCCGACAGAGGCACCTTCTTTATGGCATCGGTGAATGATACGGACGTCCGCTCAACGTCAAGGCCCTGTGTGCCACCGTAGGCTTCGATGAGCACCGTGTCTTCATCGATTTCGAGTACCTCGGCTTCCATGTCCCGGCCATCGGGTGTATGGATCGTCACGACCTCCCCGATCCTTGCGCTGAAAACTTTCTGCACGAACAGGAGTGGACCGGCTACGGTTGATATAGTGCGGTATATATGTTCTGAAAGTCGCATAGTGAACCTCAAAAGTCAGAGGACATCTGGCATGTAACAGACACTGTGTGTGTTTTAAATCCTCACCCCTCTTTCCTTATTTCTCCCCCTCTGCTTTTATTGCATCGTCCAGCATCATCCCTTCTTTTATTTTCCCTAATGCCCGGTCGTGGTCTTCAACGATGCTCTTGATGAGAGCCAGCGTTTTTTCCGGCGGCGAAAATCCATCTTCGCTGTAAGCATTCTGCTGAAGAAACTCCGTCCGTATGCGCTCTGCCGTATGCATCAGCAGTCGGTCCGCATCCTGCAGTCCTTCCGCGCCCACGATTTCCGCCACTTCCCTGAGCGATTCCTCCTGCTGAAGAACCTGCCGACACCGAGCCAGCATTGCATCCCATTCCGTGGATATTTTTCCCCGATAATGGGCGGCAACCTCTCCGGCGTAGAGCGAATAGCTCTGAAACCAGTTGATAGCAGGGTAGTGCCTGCGGTGTGCCAGTGAAGTGTCGAGCATGAGAAACGCGCCGGTGGTTCTCAGGCAAGCCTGCGTAACGGGCTCGGTAAAATCGCCGCCTGGCGGAGATACCGATAGAATCATGCTGAGCGATCCGATCTTGCCACTCAGGGTTTCCACAACACCCGCTCGCTCCATAAAGCCGGACAGTCGAGAGGATAGATAGGTCGGGTATCCTTCTTCTCCCGGCATTTCCTCGAGCGAGGCCGAGATCTCTCGAAGCGCCTCGGCCCAGCGAGAAAGGCTGTCCGCAAGGAACAGCACATGATATCCCATATCACGGTAGTACTCAGCCATGGTGACGGCCGTATAAATAGAGGCCTCGCGGGCGGCAACAGGCATATTAGACGTGTTGACCACGAGAACGGTACGATCCCGAAGCGGCCGTTTTGTCCAAGGATCCCGCAATTCCTCGAATTCAGCGATCATGTCCGCCATTTCGTTGCCGCGCTCTCCGCATCCAACGTAGACCACAATGTCGACATCAGCGAATTTCGCCACTGACTGTTCAAGGATGGTTTTCCCGGTGCCGAAGCCGCCGGGAAAAATCGCCGTCCCGCCCCGAGCCAAGGGGAAGAGAAAATCGATGCTTCGCTGGCCCGTGATGAGCGGATCGACAGGCGCCAACTTCCTTTGGAAGGGTCTTGCTATGCGCACTGGCCACTCATGACAGCCGGGAATTTCCATCCCATTGGAGTAATCGCCGAGCGGTTCATCAAGGCTGATACTTCCGGCAACAATCCTAGCTATGGTCCCGGACTCGTTGGGCCCGCTCATGATGGAATGCTGGAACTGTCCCTCCTGAACCGTCCCGAGGACCTGCCCGGGACGGACTACATCGCCGTTTTTTAGCACAGGAGCGAATTCCCAGCGCTTCATGTAATCAAGGGCATACATCTCCCTGCTCCCCGTTATGAAGGGCCCCATTTCTTCCTTGAGCCGTTCAAGAGGACGCTGAAGACCATCGAACATACCGCCGAGGAGGCCAGGCCCCAATCGTACCGTAAGCGGCATCCCCACACCTTTTACCGGCTCGCCTGCCGCAAGGCCGCGTGTGTCCTCGTAAACCTGAACCACAGCCAGATCCTTTTCTATCCTCACCACTTCCCCCGTGAGCATGGCATGCCCCACATAAACGCGTTCGTACATTTTGAGCCCTTTTAGATCGACGCTCACGGTAGGTCCTGATAAGCCCAGTATCTTTCCGATCATAAGAAATATTTTCCTTAGATGCCTGTTCTGGTATCGTTGCACATCTCATCAAAGGGATTCGATGTCATATCTTAAGCCTTACATGATATCCGATCGCTCTTCTGATGAGGCGCGCCGCATAATCCTCGACTTCAAAGAGAGACTTCACAGGGGACGGAAGCACCAGGAGAATCCCGTGCCAGATATTTTCAAGCTCGCGAAGCCGGTCCTCCGCCATGCCGGAGATCAGGCGTTCCTCAATGATGACGAGTCCATTCTCGGCCTCGGCCATAAGCTTTTTAAGGGTCTCCTCTGCTTCATTAGTATTCACCACATGCTGCGAGACACCGCTCAGACCGAACCCATACTTCACGTCAGGAGGCGTTAAAAAGGCTACCTTCTTCATCAGGGTCTCCCCAGGATCGGCAGCACCATACTAAATAGTAACCACTGAAAGCGCAGAGAAAACCGATATATCAGGAACGACTCTATATCCCGGATTTCCTTCCGCTCCTGCCTATTTCCTGTTCCGTACGATTCCATCCATCGCCTGATCCGCATTTTCAGCTTTCACTGCGCCCCCTATTCTTTTACGGAATTGGCTCCCCATCTCGCGCCATCATCAGGGTTGCACGATTTCAGCCGCGATTGTCTCCCGCTCAAGATCTCTTCCGTAATAGAGTTCACGCAGATTCATTGCTTCAATCGAACAGCGCCAGAGATAATCAAGAATAAGACCCACACCAAGGGGGTCTTTTCCGGCTTTCCTCAGCCACCGTGTCATGCCCCGGTATAACGCTAGTTCTACGGATGTCGGGTCGGGCCGCTCAACGGGAATGCCGGTCAGCTCCTGAATTAGAGCACCCGCTTTATCGAGGTCGTCAGACCCGGCCAGTCCCAGCAGCCTTGAATCGGGGATGGCGCCGCCGGGAATAAAGAACGGATGTGTACTCAAGTCTAATCTCAGAAATTTGTAAAGACTCATGGCGTTTCGGGCGTCTATGAGCCGAATAAAGAAACCTTTCATGAGCGGATGGAGCTTTGATCCGGCCGTCTCAGCGAGATATCGTTCCGTGAGCTGTTGCTCAACACCGCGCATGCCTTCACTTGCCAGAATTGCAACGAGCCCTGCATACCGCGGTGAAAGCAAAGAAAAAAGTCTTTCGATCTCGGTGACGGCAATTTTTACGTCTGCGCTCTCCAGCAAGATGTCCTTCATGGCATCGGACAGCAGACTGGTGTCGAGCAGTTCATCAAGTACTCCCGCTTTTTTGTCCTTAATATGCCTGAGACAAATGAAAATGGTCCTGAACTCTGAATAGAAGAAAAAAGGACCGAAAATCTCACGGAGCCAAAGGTTCATCTGCTCATAAACCCAGCGGTATTCCCGCACGAGATCTGCACCAATAGAGTCAGGCGATTTTCCCTTGAACAAACCGTCCGGCAGTGAGACCGTTGCCGCGTCAAACAGCCCTGCATCAAAGGTCAGGCGTTTCCAGTCCCTAATGAGCCGGGACCTCCTCCCCTTGATCCTGACCAAGAGATAGTCCACGGGATATCCCTGGTCAGCGGGACTGCACAGAAGTTCCATCGGACACCTCCCGGTAAACATCTTTGACCAGGAGCGGGATCAATTCGTTCCATGCCCGCTCAAGCCTTTTCTCGAGAGTATTGATAACTCTGACCGTACTGTCGGCCACTGCTGCGTCCACTCCCCCGGCAATGTTCTCCACGGGGATGATTTCAGCGTTGGGGAAATATTTTCGCGCCATGCTGAGATCGGCCGGATTGACGCGTACGAGTTTCCAGGGAAAAGAGGGCAGTTCAAGCGCCAACTTTTCAAATACCGCCGGATAGCCGTTGTCCCGAAGCAGGTGAAGTGAAGAACAGGCAATTGAGTAGAGGCGATCGGAAAGTGCTTTTTCCGCCTCCAGTCGCACTCTCCTGGCGTGATTGCCCGCCTCAGCCAGAGCGCGAAGCGTCTCATCTCCTTCCGCGGAGATTAGTTTGTCTGCGTAGTGTTTGCGCAGTTCTTCGATCTTTCCAGCCACGGCCGCCTGCAGAACTTTTGCCTCCTGCTCGGCTTCTTGCCGGATAAGACGGACCTTCCCCTCGCCGGCAAGCCGTAGCGACTCAATCAACGCCCGGGAGCTCATCGCTATTTCACCGTGAACAGGATCATCGTCGCCACAACGAAACCGAGAATAACCATAGTCTCGGGGATGGCAACGAGGATCACGATCGTACCGGTGAGTTCCGGTTTTTCGGCCAGAGATCCGGCGCCTGCAGCGCCGATCTTTGACTGGGCCCATGCCGTCGCAAGGGCGGTGAGACCGATTGCCAAGGCTGCGCTCAACGCGATAAATGCCTTTTCATAATTCATATAGACCTCCCTTTTACTATTTTTTTAAGTAATAATGGTTTCTCACAATGTCGTTATTTCCGCTTTTCGGGAAGTAAACCAGCCTACCATTAATTCAAGGGCATCATTCCGCATCTTCAAAAGCATCACCCCTGTCTCTTCAACGGCTCAAACTTTCTCCCGCCGTGCTCCATGAATTTGCTGAAGAATTCGACATAATGGAGCCTCAACGAATGGATGGTGGGTGAGAACACTCCGAGAATGATGTTAAGCAGGTGGATCATCCCTGCCACGAAAACCCCGATCACGACATCTCCAGTCAAACCACCGAGGTTGTTCGCCACAAATGCGAGAAGGACGGAGGTGAGGCCTATGGCCATGATACGCACATAAGAAATGATGTTTCCGATGCTCTTCAAAAACTCCAGCGGCGCCAGCAGGCCGCCGGTAAAGAACAGGGCCGGTGTCAGGAACAAGATGGCAATGATGACCGGCCTGGCAAGTATCTTAGGCAAGACGCCGAAGAATGATGCGAGAACAACGATCAGCGCCAGGATGACGATGATGCTCAACAGTTTATAGACGGCCTCTTTCGTTTCCTTTTTCCGGAACTTCGCAATGACTCCGAATGCCAGCCCGAGCAGGACATGGGCCACACCCACTGCAAGGGTGAAAAATATCATCGGGACAACTGCGGTGCGTCGTTCTATGCAGAGTGGCTGCAAATGAAAGAGGCGTTCGGGCAGGTCTCCAAAGAACTCCCCAAAGAGCACACCGAAAAAAATGGTATACAGCGATGCGACCAGCAGGATGGAGGCGCCGTCCTTGACGAATTTTCGCTGCCTAAATTTTCGTTTCAGCACATGCGCAATGCCAGCAAGGAACAGGCCGTACCCAGCATCACCTAGAATCATGCCGAAAAACACGGGAAAGAAAATCCCGATGAACGGCGTCGGATCGTAAGAAGTATAAGCCGGCAGCGGAAGCAGGCTCGAGAAAATTTCGAAGGGTTTAAAATAGGGAGAGTTCTTAAGGATGATCGGAACCCGTCCGAGATCTTCCTCGCGGATTTCCTTCTCCTCCAGCATGACGCTCCCGTGATAGGACTCCACAAGATTTTTTCTCACGGCCGCCACGTCCCTTGCCGGCATCCATCCATTGATGAAGAAGCACATGCGCGTTTCGAAGGCCGCCGCGGTCGTGGAAAGAAGCGAAACCCGGTCGTCTATCCATTCACGCACACTCCGGTAGATCGGCACCCAGCGCAGGGAAAACTGGGTAAGCACGGCATCTATCCCCTCCGCCTCGCGGGTATTCTCGGCCATCCGCTTTTCGACGTAGACGACCTTTTCGAAGAAGCTGAAACTGTTGAAGGCCGGTGGAAACATGAGTTCAGGAACTTGCTCGTCGCTCAAGGTCTTTTTGACCTTGTCGGCAAGGTCCTTTTCCACCGTAATGAGACCAACGAGTGAACCGTCCTTCGCAGACTTCGTCACAAGTTCGAATTTCCAGTCCGTTATGCGCGAAAGGGCCTCTTTCAGGCGCTGAACCATATCAGGTTCGCGGATAGTCAGGCCGATGAATTCCAGATCCGGTGTTTCTTTTACATTGCCGATGAGCGGCGATAATGTCCCGAAGAAAACGGCATAACGCTGCAATTCGCTGAGTTCTTTCCGGAGAAATTCTTTCCGTTCATTCCTCTCCTTGATAGTAGTAATATGTCTTTCGATGATTGTAGCCACAGCATCGATAACCGGACGCGGATCTAGGTAACTGCTTCTGACCGGCATTTTGGGCAAAAAGGACAGGAGTTCGTTAATCCTGGTTCGAAGTTCGTTGAGAAAGGTCCTTTCCATCATGGCTTTTTCGTCAAGGTTATAAGATCGGATATCTTCCTCATGCCCTTCTTCGAGAAAGCCGACCGCTGCCGGCTCAATCTGGAAGACACCAAGCTCCCGCAGCCTGGAGAGTACATCCTGCAGCACGTTTTTCGCCCCGACAATTTCTATTTTTGCCATCCTGACGATCATAGGTCATCCAGGAAGGATTTTATGGAGATGGCTCCAAACCATGCCCTTGAGCGCATCGTTTTTAATCTGCATAATCCGAGCAGCCTGCTGCTCGGTGCTTGCAATGATATTCAATGCCTTCTGTCTGGCATCTTCAATGACCGTTTCCCTGGATCGGCGAAAGGATTCCTGAATGTCAACTTCACTGCGCGCAAGTTCTTCTTCAACCTCTTTTTTTCGGGCATTAAGCCACTCACGCGTAGTAACCATGGCATGATCTACAGATTGCTGAATATCTTTCTCCACCTCTATGACTTCTCGCAGGATGTCGCTTTCCATAGTCACATTTTAGCAAATAAATTGCCCACTGGACCAAATTAATTTTCACGTCAAAGCTGCCAGCCATGATGCCAAGACGGGAATCGGGAAAAGCGAGGTAAGGAATTATGGAATGCCAACGAGCATAATGGCGTATTTTTGACCGCACCCGTTTTTTAAGGAAGAAGGAACGACGTTCGTTGGCTCAGTACTTAGAATTGGCTTAGATACCGATAAGTCCGAGAGTCAGGTGCATTTTTCGTAGTGTTGAATCGCCTGAGCGATATTACTCCGTATCCGAAGGCGCAGAATGCCCATGGCAAGATTGCGGAGCGACGCCATGACCCAGGGCGAACTTCGTTCGGATGCGGCAGCGATACTCGTCATAGGCAACATACCGGACGTAATGCACTTTATTATCAATGCCCCCTGTGTCCACGATTGATTTCAAGAAGCCGTTCCAGACAGGGTTTCTGGGTGCCAAACTGGTAATACCGCTCATTACGTTATCATGGATCGTTTTGCCGATTGGATCAGTCATGAAGCGATCGATAACTTGTTGAAAACTGGAGGGATTTATAAAGATATCACGCTTTCCGGCTGCTCTGAAAACAACTGCGGAGCAGTTGACTTAGGGCGACCGGTGGCAATCTATCCTAAACAATGCCAATTTTAAAATTTTCAAATTACTTGGTGAAAAAAACGTTGCAGACGCCTGAATTGCAACCGTTATAATGTGGATAAGTTGCTGGGGGCAATTGCCGTTTTTAAGCGGAAAGAAATTTGGAGGTACCCAGCTCTATGCGTCTATCTTGATAATCCCCTTCTGGATGGCGAACTTGATCAGACCTGCCCGATTGTGGATGCCGAGTTTCTCGCCGATATTGGTCTGATGAGCGACGACAGTCTTGACGCTGATGCAGAGCAAATCGGCCACTTCCTTGTGTGTGTACCCTTCCGCCACCAGTTTGAGTACCTGTTTTTCCCTGTCCGTAAGTTTCTCGTAGGGGTTCTCCGTATCAATATCGAGCTTTCCGTCACCGTGGAGATACCCCTTCACAACCTCGGAGGCGATGGAAGAATAGAGGTAAAGATCCCCTCTGATGATCGCCTTGAGTGCTGCAATAAGGTCGCTCCCCACCGCCTTTTTGAGCAGATATCCGGACACGCCCGCTTTCAGAAACCGCGAGATGTATTCCCGGTCTTCATACTGAGTAAGCACAAGCACCTTAATATCGGGGTGCGTTTTCTTGATCTCGATGGTCGCCTCGAGCCCGCCCAATTTAGGCATATTGATGTCCATGATGATAATATCGGGGTGCAGTTTGTTCGTTTTTTCTATCGCTTCAACCCCGTCAGACGCCTCCGCAACGACTTCGATGTCGTCGCAGAGCTTCAGAAATGCAGCGATGCCCTCGCGCACGAGGGCGTGGTCGTCGGCAATAAGGACCCTCTTCTTAAGCATTTAAAACCTCCGATGATGCCAGGGGAATCTGTAGGTGTATCTTCGTGCCGATGCCGGGCTGAGAGAATATTTCGAACTTCCCCCCGAGCAAGCCCACCCGTTCCTTCATGCCCATAAGGCCCAATCCTCTGCGATCTTTCAATTCATGCGTACTTGAATGGAAGATCGCATTGAGATCGAACCCTTCTCCATCGTCTTCAATCTCCACGTGAACCATGTCATCCGCTATCTTGAACAGGACGAAGACGTTCTCCGCCTTCGCGTGTCGCGCGATATTCATGATGGCTTCCTGTATGATTCTGAAAAGGGTGATCTCCACCACCGGGCGGAATCGCCTGTCCTTCACTCCCTCGGTATTCATGAAATAATTGATACCCTCTTCGCCGAGGTGGGTGCCAAGGAGGGACTTAATCGCCGCGGTGAGCCCAAGATCGTCGAGCAGCGTCGGCCTCAAATTCTGGATGATGCCAATCACGCCATTCCAGGCGCTCAGAACGATTTCCCGTATCTTGTGCACTTCTTGTTCCGTGACCTTATCGGGATGGAGCTTGCACATGTCTACCCGCATGAGAGCCGCGGAGAGATCTTGGAGCGTGGCGTCATGGAGTTCACGTGCGATCCTCTTCCGCTCATCCTCCTGCGTGGTAATGATCTTTTTCAAAAGGACCTCGGCCTGCTTCTGGCTATCCTTGATCTGCCGCGTCCTCTCCTGCACCCGATGTTCGAGATCGAGATTTTGCCGCATGATCCGGTCCAGGGACTCGACCAATTTTACCCGCATCGTTTCAAAAGAATGGCTGAGGACCCCGATCTCGTCACTGCCTTGGGGCGAAATCGACTTCGATAGATCGCCTTTCGCGATGCGGTCGGCGCCCCGTATCAGGGTCTTCAGGGGGTTCACGATGCTGCGGTTGATCCCCACCGTTAGGAGCAGCGCGGTTCCCATGAAGAACATGCCGAGCACAACAAAATTCCTCCTGAGCTTCGCGATGGGAGAGAACACGTCCCCTCGAGGTTCCTGAATGGCTACGCCCCAAGGTGCAGTCTCAAGCGGGGCGAATGCGATAATGGTCGGAACTTTCACGTTCTTGTTGCCAGCAACGTGACAGGAGTAGCAGGCCGTCACCTGCTCCTGATGATTGTCGATTAAGGTGGTAAAAAAATTATCGCGGTTGTACTGGGTAAACATTCGGGACGGGACCGACGACGCCAACACCACACCGTTGGAGTCCACGACGTCGATGTATTCGTTTCTCCCCATGTCAATCAGTCCCAGAGTCTGTAGGAAAGCAGGGTTTGTCGTGTCGATCTGCCCTCCCGCGACTCCTACGGTGAGCCCGTTCTTGTCCCGCAACGGAACAAGCACGTAGAGCACTTTCTTCATCGTTGGCTCGACGGTATAGACATTCGAAACGACGGGTTTCCCGAGAGAAAGCATTCTGTTCACCGGTTCGATGCTCATCACATTCAGTGAGGCCTCCCTGATTCGCTCGGGATAGGTCAGAATTACCGTACCTCCTCTGTCTAAAAGGAAAACGCCGTCGGTGAATATGGAATATCGGTATGCTGCCTTGATTGCCTCCTTCTCTGGCCGGAAGTCACTGTTCTGTAGGTCTACGATGCCTGATAGTGAAATGTCGTAAAGACGGTTGATATTGTCTTTTATGGCATTGTCAATATTGCTCCGCACAAGGCGTGACAGTGCGAGCTTCCTGTTCAAAGAATCATCAATGTTCTTCTCGATAATGTAATGGCTTGCGATCCCCAGACCAGACAGGATGATCGAAATGCCCATCACGACAATCAGCGTAATCCGCTTGCGCAGACTCCCCCTGTTCATAAATGAATTATATATCAGACACGTCCAGAATGAGTAAGAATATTATGAAGAATGTCATCAAAATTGTATGTCATTTCAATTTCTTTCAATGACAAGTAATCCTTAATTACTATGCTGCGGTTGTCACATCGGGCAACCCCTCCTCCCGTTCGGTAAATTCAAGCAAGTGTTCCTGGAGCATCCGCTCCTTCGAGAGACAGCCCGTAATTATGCACGTATCGAGAGGAAACACCTCGGGGCTGAAGATCGCGTTGTAGATATGCCAGATGGAGATGATGAGTAATACAACAAGGGCTTCGTTCGCATGCAGAACTTCCGCCGCCGGGATGGCCTCTCCGGGCAAAAACTTCGTGATCATGACGGGGAACCAGAGAATAAATCCGGTAGCCATCATGATCAGAGCACCGGTGAGGATGGCCCAGTACTCGAACTTCTGCTTATATGTATAGCGTCCCCCCTCAGAGGGTTCGATTTCAAGGCCGAGGTAATACCTGATATTATGGACAGCATCGGTAAAATCTTTTTTTGTGATGACCATGGTGGGCTGCCATTTTCTATAGACAATGCCCACAACCGCTACGGAAATATGCGTGATGACTGCGAGTGAGAAAAGGACTCCCGCGAAACGATGGATAATCCTGACGCTGTCGATTCCGCCCAGTTGGATAATGAACCATTGAGATACATCGAGCGTGTAGAATCGCTGGGAGAGTCCGGTGCAGACAAGCGTCGCCAAAAGGAGCACGTGCACCCAGTGTTCTACGATTCGGGCAGGGTGAAATCTCCTTATCCGCTCTTCCTTTGTAGTCGTGTCTTCTTCCATCTCATCCCCCTTTCGCTACCTGTTCACCACATAGCGCCATATATGGAGCAGGATCTGTAATGTCAGCCCAACCACAAGGAAAGGGATAAATATTTTGAACACGAGTGTCACTAAAAAGACCAGTGGGGCCCGCGTCATGCTCGGCTCGTAATGGGACAGCCATGCGTCTGGGAAATTTTCGGACGCGTTTGCATGACATTTCCGGCACCTCTTGACAAGATTGGCCTTGATGTTAATAGTCGTATTGGGTTCGACGGTGCTCATGATATTATGCGTGCCGTGACAGTCAGTGCAGACCGCCATGGGTCTTGCCGGTTTGTTCAGCTTTTCCTTCTGCATACGGTAAAATCTCAGCGTGATGCCGTGGAAGTCTGAAAGGTAATTGTCCAAGACAGCCGATGATAGGCCATATTTGCCAACGATCGTTTCATTGGCATGACAGCTCCCACACATATCAGGTATTTGCTCTTGAAAGGACTGAGAAAGCGGGTTTTCGATCTTATGAGCAGTATGGCAGTCTGTGCATACCGGCACATCCTGATTGTTCTCGTCGAAGAGGGCGCTCCCGTGGACACTTTTTGCGTAGATGGCGTAGATGTCCTCATGGCACCTCTGGCAACGTTTCGCAATGAGAGTCCGCTCCTTGCCGATATGCGAGATTGCATGCGCGCCGTGGCAGTCTATGCAGACGGGGGCCTGCATGTCCCCCTGACTGAGCATAGTATAATGGATGCTTTCAAGCGTCTTCGTGTATTTATCGAAATGGCAACGCCTGCACATCTCCGATAGCGCCAGAGTATAATCCCGCATCGTGCTGAAATTCCGCTTCGGGTGCTCTTCAGAGGAAAAACCGTAGTGGCAGTCGGAACAGGAGAGCTTGCTGTGCACCGAGGTTTGAAGCACGGAAATGTTTACCGTCGCGGAAAGCGTCTCTCCATTCCTGAATGTCGTCTGCATGGCACGGCCATGGCACTTCATGCAGTATTCTTCTTCGCTTGTAAATGTCAGTGTCTCGGTGATCCGTCGTATTGCGTGAGAACCGTGACAGTTTGTACAGATCATCGCCTTGCCTTTTCGTGCTTCGTTCAAAAGAGCAGCGTGGATACCCTTCGCCCTGATCTGTTCATAGCTGTGGCACCGCGTACAGACGAGCGCGGCTCTTATCTGGTACTGCAATTTATTCCGGAATAACCGCCGGGGATGCTTCCCTTCGGAGAAATCGGGATGGCACTGCGAGCACAGAAGCGCATGATGGACGGAGGTCTTAAACACATCCGGGTTCACATAGGCCGCTTCGATTTCGTTGTTCTGGAATTTTACCGTGATCCCGGGCCGGGCATGGCACGAGAGACATGTCTGGGCTTCTTCCGAAAGATCCCCCATTCCTGCAGCAGCGACGCCGACATACAGCAGGGATGCAGTAAGAAGAAACAGCGCGTAACTGACTGTACGCTTTCCTTTCTCCATAGATACCCCGTATGCACAGCCTCGGGCGCTTTGCGCATTACTACACATCTTCAGAGGCGAGGAGAAGTGAGATAAACTCAAGGACGAATATCGAAATCTTAAAGAATATTTTATTGGATTTACGGTTTCGTGCTATGAATTTGCCGTGATCTCCTTGCCCCCCTTGTTAACTTCTCATCGACCCTAGTGAGACTCATACTCCGCATCTGCATGAAGCACGGGCATACGGTTCAAAATCCATCGGAATATCAGTATATGAATCGTCACGATTGTGACCACAACCATCGTCTCTTTCCACCCGGGAATGATGGAATCGAGGTGATGCGGGAGCAGCCAGTTCAATGCAATAATCGAGACGTTGAGCCTGTTGACGATAATCCCGACCACGGCATAGAAGGCCGCAAATCGTACGACACCGACGCTCTGTTTTTTCACTCCATAAGTGAACAGCAGCATAGGGACCAGGACGAACCCAATGAGTTCGACCAGAAACCAGTAACCGTATGGGGTGTTCAGGAGACCCCAGTTATTGTCATGGGCAATGCCGATGATCTTGAACACAAAATAGACAAACATACCAACAGCGGCGCCCTGCCCAAGGCCAAGAGTCAGCATGGGCAGACTATCCCGAAACCTCTGGTCTGTCCTGTTCTTCAGGAATTGGATCGCGAGGGTACTGACGACGATCACCATTGCCAAAGCCGCATAGATGCTCGAACAGAGGAAAAACACCCAAATGTACGGGCTGTACCACAGCGGGTGAAGCTTTCCCGGGACAAGCAAGTACATCGCGCCGAGCGCAGATTGATGCAGCGTCGAGAGTATGATGCCTGCTATCGTCATGCCGATCGTGACCATCACCGCCCACCTGCGAACCCTCTGCGATCTCAGCCACTCCAAGATGGCAGGGCTGAATTCAACCACTTGGACCGTTAGGTATGTGGCCACATGCCACGCCACCAGGAAGAGCACCGATTGGGTGCCGAACCCTATGATCATGGGATAGTAGATCCGCCATGGCCTGCCCAAATCGTTCAAAAGGTACACGACGGCGAAAAAATACCCCAGTAACCCGGTGAGCACGGAGAGCCTCAGGAGTGGATGGTACCTCTTGTATCCGAAGATGTAATACGCCGTAGCCATCACGAATCCCGTGGCCGACAGCGGAACACCGCCGAAAAGTCCCCATCCGAGGAACAACCCCCAAGGGTACTCGTTCGAAGCACCGGTCACCAGGTAGAGCCCGAAGAGAAAACGCATCGCAATGAGCGGCAACCCCACGCTCAGGATGATCGCGGCGACAATATTGAACGGCGTGAGCAAATTCCTAAAATATTCAGGCCAGGTCATGTCCATTAGCAGCTTGCTCATGAACCATGACCGGAAGTCTCTTGGCCGCTCCTCAACCTTGACAGCCATGTTCGTGCTCATTTTTTCACCTCCCTTTTAGCCTCTTCCTCTTTTTTCTCTTTCTCTTCCTTATCGAATTCTTCTCTATGTCGCAACGCTGCGTAGATCGTCCCGAAGAGTGCCGGCCATGCCGTTAATACAATGGGAACCGCAGAGAGGAAACCCTTGGTCTCTTCAATGAGCGGCGTCTTGGGAAGATTTGTTGGAAAACCTAGCTGCTCAAAGGGGATTCCCGCGATATAGATCCAGTTTGTGCCTCCCACCTCGTGCTCGCCGTAAATATGGTTCACATATTTTCCGGGATTATTGTCTATTCTCTCCCTGGCTACTTTGAGCAATTCCTCGCGCTTCCCGAAGGTGATCGCCCCCACTGGGCAGGCTTCGGAGCAAGCGGTCATTTTACCCTCTTTGATCCGCGGATAGCACATGGTGCACTTCTGTATGCGCGGTTCGAATGCGCTCCAGTAATCATAGGCCGGGATGTAGAAAGGACAGGCTGTCATGCAGTAGCGGCACCCGAAACACAGGTCGGGATTGTACTTGACCGCCCCTTCCGGCGTTTTCGAATAAGCGTGGATTGGGCAGGACGTGAGACAGGCCGGTTCCTTGCAGTGGTTGCACTGTATTTTCCGGTATATCGGCTTGCTTTTGTCCTTCGGATTTTCATACCGATTGACCACTGTGTAAGCCTTCACCGTAGGCATTCGCTTCTCTTCGAAGACGGAGCCGTCATCGAAGGGCTTGTCCGGCGCTGGCAGGCCGTTGAATTCGTTGCATGCCTTCTCGCAGCTTCGGCATCCAACGCAGGCGGTTAGGTCTGTTAGCAAGCCAAAGCTATTGGGATACCCTTCGAAGTCCTCGGCGGCAAAAGATTTACCCGGACGGCCCAGAAGCAGCGTGCCACCGATCGCGCCAGCCGTCCCCAAAAAGAACCGCCTGTTCATCTGTAAACCGGGGTCTTTCTTCTCCTCGTTTTTCTTCTCATCGAGGGGGCCGTCTGCAGGTTGTTTGGTTTCTTTCTTCATGGAAACCTCCTTAGTCATCACGCTCTCACTTGGTTATGCACGTGTGCAGACTTACCGGGTCTGCATCCCTACCTGTCTCACCTTTCTAGCATGGCATAGTTCCGTGCACCCCTTTGGATCCAGCCCCACGTCGCTCATCCCTAGGTGGCATTTGAAACACGTCTGGTGGTACGCGACCTTGAGCCCCGGCATTGTCGGATTTCCGGGGTCAGGAGCGCTGTGGCAACCGGAACAAGGTAAAAAATTTTGGACGACCGAATTCTTGAAAACCGACGGGTTCAGGTTGTGGCACTGCTGGCATGTCGACGCCGCGCCGTTCCCGTGATGATGGCAGGCGTCGCAATTGCCCGCTATCGGTAAATGCTTCGTGTGGTCAAACGTTACCGGTTCATACACGTCTGAAATGCTGCTCAACACACAGATCCCCGGAAGACGTGCTGCTGGGGATGAACTCGTTGGGCTCTCTCCCGCGTAGAGATATGCCGCGAACAGGATGCCCAAAGACAGCCCCAAGACGATGCATGCTCTCTTTTTCATGTTCTTTTCTCCCTTCCTCGGTAATAGCATGGAACCTATTTCAGATATTTGCCTCAAATAAGCGACGCCGACGGGATTTTCAATTTTTGTTTTCCTTAGTCTTTGGCTTTTTTTTATTTGCCGAGAGGAACGCTCTCCGCCTAGGTGAGAATTATTTTCTTTTACCCTCTTTGTTCCTTATATTACTTGCTATATTCTAGCACAATTTATTAAAGTATGAATTGCCATTACTTCCCATTTTATGTCATGGAACTTATTTTATGGCATCTTTTTGGACCCGGCTTTTTCCTTTTTCCTCTTCCTTCCTGCAAGATACGCCTCCACGGGCCTCCATTCAAAGGTCATGCTCTTCCCCGCCACAGCCGCCCCGCCTTTTATGGCAAGGTTGACCACCGCAGCCGCCAAGACCGCAAAGAACCCGATCGGCAGCATCACGATATAGGCGAGGCCAATGAATGGCGCCGACACTATCTTGCCCACCGTCTTCATGAGGTGACCTATCCCGCCGGACTCCCTGATATACGTAAGATCGTCCCTCCCGGTGTTAACCACGGTCTTGAACGGTTTGGGCTTCAGAAACTCCCAGAACACCAGGAACACACCAATAGCGAGAAGAGACAGGATGTATTCGATACCCTTGACATGAGTGATGAAATCTACGAGCGTATACATGGTATTCCTCCTTTTGTGGATGAACTTTTGTTATACTGTTTTCCCCTCTATCCCTAGCAGCCTCGGATATTATTGCCGCAAATGAGCGACGCTAACGAGATTTTCACTTTTTATCTTCCTTGTCTTTGGCTTTTTCCTTCTTCTTTCCCGACAGGTACGCGCTCCGCGGCCTCCAGCCGACGGAAATGCTCTTACCGAACAGACTGACCGCCCCTCTCAGGACTTCACGGCCCGCCTCGACCGCTATCATGGCTATGCCAATGAAGGGCAGAAATACGACATACAACAACCCAATAAACGGTCCCGACAGAAGCATTATGCCGACGGGCAGCCTGAGATATTTTGACGCCTCTCCCCCGGGCAGAACGGATTCCTGTGTCACGTCCACCCGATGTCCGCTCCGTACCTCCCAGTAAGTTCCCTTGCCAACCTTATGTCCTCCCTTGTAAGTAAGCATTTTCTTTCACCCCCTTTTCGGCTTTGTTACTTGCTCTAGTCTAGCAGTATGCGTATTCACAAAAATCTCTCTTCTCCGGAAAAATACACATTCTTGTGTCTCCATCCAAAGGAGATGTTCTTCCCCGCAATTCCTGAAAGGCCGTTTAGCATCTTGACACCTACGACCAATGCAATTGTTGTCATCCCGAGGAATGGCATCAGGACTGTGTAGATCAACGCCACAATTGGTATAGCCGCTAGCATGAAGCCTACAGGCATTTTTAGATACGTCGACGGGTTTTTCCCCATTAAGATGGCTTCACCACAAACATCTACTCTTCGCCCATCAACTACATTCCAATATGAGCCTGCTGTTACTCTGAATCCGTTTCTATATGTGAACATCGTACCCACCTCCTCCCTTGTTGCTTTATATATATCAGTAATCTCTATGCATGAAAATCGGGACATAGTCCTATTCTCGTGGGAAAATAGTCCTAGAATTGTTTTTTGGCTCCTCAGCAGAATCTGTGGATAAAAAATCAGCATTTAAGGAAAAGTCTCGCATTCCGGCATAACCATTATGCTAATTTATAGTTGCATTGACGTGACATTTGCCATTGCTGTCTTTATTCATCGTTGCTTACAACGCAGGTGATAAATCTCACTGTGACATTTATTAGCCTATTCGCTAGTGATGAGATCTTGCAATCACGCGTAATTACAGAACAAATACGGAATCGTAATCTAAAAAATATCCACAGATTCAGCGGAGGAGGCTGTTTTTTAAGTGGATAAGCAAGTGAGGATAAACATCATGCTCCCGTTGGATAGAGACGAAAAGTACTGTAATTTTAAATGATTAGGCCGTTCATACGGACAAGGTGGAAGGGCGTGTCGGTTTGTTCCGGAAGATCATAGAATCGAGGTCACACCGTCACAGACGCAGGGGGCATGTCCGCCGAAGTCCTGCTTTCGAAAAACGTGACAACGCAGACATAGCAGTGATAGACTGTCTCATCGTGAAAATGATGCGCTGTCACGGTACCAGGCTCTGGGCGATTTTTATAAGCTCGAAGGGCGAGGATTTCATCGTAACCGTCATCATACAGTTTCCCTCGTTCCACGAAATCCTGCTGCAGACGTCATTTTGCTCGCAAGTACCGACCTTGAGGAGCGCGTTTCTCCCTTTCAAGTCGTAAGAAACCGATTCCTTAACCTGCAGAATCCTGATCCGGTCGTCGAGGGCGGGTCGGTCTGAAGCTGTCTGCGATATGACAAGAGCGGGTTCAATCGTGCCCGCGCGGCGGAATACCATGAGCGTCGCGACATACGGTTTTGTCTGCGCCCATATCTCCGAAGGTGGCCACGTGACGCTCTGGGGAAAGTAGGTGGGAACCCTGATATCTCGGATGTTCAGTTTTGCTCGTACCGCCTCAACACTATCGTAGGTCCTTAGGGTACCTTGCTGCAGTACCAGAGGGAGCCAGTTGAGCGTTTTTAAAACAGTAAGAACCGCTATGATGGTCAGTGTAAAGTACACATACCTGCGGATTCTGTCGCGCATAACTTTCACCTCACGATCATACGACAAAGTAGCAGACGCCTAACATTAGGAGCAGGACAATCGTAAAGGGAAACCACCCCCCACCTCTACTCTGCAGCCGCGCCTTCTCAAGTCTCGTGATCCTACTCTCGAGCTGCAGATCATGACTGTACTCCTCAAGAGGGACGTCCTTCGCGAGAAGTTCTTTCGCAGTATTAGGAGACCGTCCATGACTTGAATAAAATTTTTTCAAAGTCTCCGCGAGAGCATCCGGTCTTCCTGTGACAGAGACGGCAATGTCGTCGCAGATTTTCTCCTCGTTCCTGACAGCCCTTCTGAATTCCACGAGCACCATAGGATTGAAGAACATGATCATCCTGAGCAAAAATGTGGCAAGGAGAACCGGCCGTCTGCTCCGTGTAATATGGGCGATCTCGTGCGCCAGGGCAGCCCGAATCTGATCTCTGCTTAGCGCCTTGAGGAGGCCGCTCGATACGAAGACTGCCGCCTCTCTCCCTGTCGATGAAAAGAGAAAAATATCGTCGTCGTCGATAATGACGGTTCTGGGCTTGTCCATGGGGAGAGACATCAATGCCTCGTCCACTAGCTCTTTTCCAACTGGGTCGCATGCTTCGACAACGTCAGTGTCAGATTCACGCATATGTCTGACTACCGGCACCAGTTCCTGAAATAAAAATACGAGGGCCGTGCCCACAAGCAGAAATATGAAAAAAAAGTGGAGCGGTACTATTCCAAACAATTCCATACCCATCCATCTTCCGCTATCGAAGAGGGCCGTTGCCCGGAAGAGAAGGGAACCACGGTCGGGATTTATCAACTGATAGAAGGGAAAAGAAAAAACGGGAAACAGCACGGTGAGAATGCGAAACCTCTGTTTCACCGCTGGATCTTCGATCTTCCATGCACGCAGAGCGCCGTCTGCTATGACCACGGCGATGAACGCATGAAGGAAAGATTGCGTCACATACCTGCCTGCAAGGGATTGTAAGATATCCGGAATATTCATACATTTCGAATCGTCGAAAGTCGGGACTTAGTCCACAATACAGAGAGGGAACGTGCCAGACCAGTTCCAGAAACAGAAAAACCATCGTGCGAGCCTTGATTAAGATTATCCGACAGAATGGCAAGGATTTCAAGTAGTAAAAACAGATGCCTAACCATCACCGAGCGTCATATGCCCACATATGCACCTTTTTGCGGTCAGTTGCAGAGGAACTCTCTCGTCAGGCCTTTTCAAGCCAGTCAAAGGTGATCTTCAGACGGTCCCGGATGTCAGGACGTCCGTGCGTCGAGAGTTAACTGGTGGTCACCCATTTGAAGGAACCCTTCAAGTTAAAAAAACCCATCACGGTTACATCAATTTGTTGCCAGCCATGACGCCAAGACATTAATCGGGAAATGCGAGGTGTGGATTTATGGAATGCCAATGAACAGATGGCTTTGTTTCGTGATTTTAGCGATTCCTGAGGTCATTTTTGACCGCATCTGTTTTGTAAAGAATCAAGAACGACGTTCGTTGGCTGCGTGCTAAGAAGCGACTCAGATACCGATGAGTCCGAGAGTCAGGTGCAGTTTGGCCGCGTAGAGTAAATCGTTGAGCTATGTTGCTCGGCATCTGAAAGCGTAGAATAGCCATGGCGAGATCACGGAGAGACGCCCTGACCCAGGGCTGAACTTCGTTTGGATACGGCAGCGATCTTCTTCAAAAGTGACATTAGCCGCAATGCACTTTATTTTCAGGCTCAAGTCCGAAGTGAGTGGGAACTTTAAGCCTTTTTTGATCATATGCCAGAAGCATTCAAGAGAGTACGACTACGCGAGCATGAAAATCGCCAAAGATGGCATGAATCGCTCTCTTTATCTTGCAACAGATACAAATCGGAGGGAGGTCGTATATTCGAATGTCCTCCCACATACTACTCTCCTCTTTAAGCACTTTTGCATTAGAGAATGGGGCGGACAGAAGCGGGGCACAAGGCCCGAATGAACAATTGTCTTGGATTGGCCATGCAGGTACAATATCAACCGGCTATTCAGAACCATGACAGTACTCTGATTAATTTCAATTATTGTTCTTTCGTTTTTAGCCAATCGGGCCTTAAGAACATTCCTGCCGCCGTCCCAGATGAATAATTATTTCTGAAATAACCCAGCAACTGGTGTAAAATAAAGTCATCTTGTCGAAAAGGCAGCGCAGGCATGATAAAGTTCAACGGAATAAATCATTTAGCTCTAGTCACCGGCAATATCGATGAAACCATTAGATTCTGGAGGGACCTACTCGGGCTGCGGCTAATAGCAGGCTTGGGCAGGCCTGGCTACCGGCAGTATTTTTTTGCCCTTTCCGAACATGACATGGTTGTCTTCTTCGAATGGTCCAGTGTTGCGCCAATCGAGGAAAAGGAGCACGGTCGTCCTGTGTCGGGACCTTTTATTTTTGATCATGTATCTTTCGGAGTCGATACCGAGAATGACCTCTGGGAACTCAAGGACAGGCTGACTGCGGCAGGCATCTGGGTATCGGAGGTGATCGACCACGGGTTCATCCATTCCATTTATTCCTTCGATCCGAACGGAATTCCCATTGAATTCAGCCGCCGTGTCGATGGTACCGATGTCCGCGGAAACCCTCTCATGGCGGATCGGGTACCTACCATTGTCGCTCTTGAAGGGCCGGAACCCCTGTTCGAGAAATGGCCGCCCGTCGTACAACCTACACCGGAAGAGCAGAGAACTGTTTATCCCGGAGCGGGGAGCGAACTGTTTCATGGGAAAAAGAAGGCATAGCGGAGACTTGGTTCTGTTCCGGAAAAAACCATTGACGCCGGTTGGCCAGAATATATAATAAGGAAGAAGAATCACCCGTCTCATCAACCCTGTTCTAGCAGGGAAATCCTATGTATTCGGGAAGTGTCTGACCGCCGTCGGTTTCTTATTCAGCGGCACAGGTTATCGCCACCGACAGCAGAGCTAAATTCCAGGGAGTTACATGGAATATGATGTCATCATAGCCGGGGCCGGACCTGCGGGTTCAACCTGCGCGCGAGTATGTGCCCAGTCGGGGTTGAAAACCCTGCTGCTGGATCGGGACTGCTTTCCGCGATCCAAGCCCTGCGCCGGTGCAGTATCCGAGCAAGCGCTCAAAAACCTCGATTTCGAGCTACCAAAGCATCTCATAGAAGATGAATGCTTCAGCGTTCGTGTTCATTATCAGAGCCGTTCCGTGGAAATTAAGAAGGATCAAAGGTTCGCAGTTCTGGTCACCAGAAAGGATTTCGACTCGATCCTGGTCAACAAATCAGTTGAAGCGGGCGCGCGTTTTTTCACAGGTGAAGAGGTCGTTGAGGTTCAGGACGGGCGGGACGCCGTCGAAATCTCCACCGGAACACAATCGTACCGGGGAAAGTTTCTCATAGGCGCTGACGGCATTCACAGCCGCGTCGCGCAAGCCTTGCGGCCATCCCTGCGCAAGGATGAGATTGCCATTGCATTGGTGTGCCAAGTCCCTGCCGATAGCCGGGAGATCAGCAAGAGATTGGACAAAACTCTGAATTTTTATTTTGGCGAAGCGCCCTTGGGTTATGGATGGCTATTCCCCCACAGAGGATACTATTCCACTGGTATTGCCGGGCTCGCCTCACGTTTTTCAAAACCCCATGAATCGTTGACGGATTTCTCGCATTCCCTTCAGCTTAAGCTTCCCTACATACAGGGTCATTTCATTCCTTTCGGGGGTATCCGTAGATCCATTGCGCGGGGAAGAATGCTGCTTGCAGGAGACGCAGCGGGATTTGCCGACCCCCTCCATGGTGAAGGGATATCCCATGCCATTCTCTCCGGTAAACTTGCGGCGCATGCAATCAGCGAAACGATTAGAAGAGGGAAGTCTCCGTCCTTCGCAGTCTCGCGCTATCGCAGCGAAACCAGCCGGCTTATTACCGGGCAGCTGCGCGTTGCGCTTCGTATGGCATGCCAGTTCGAAAGGCATCCCAACCTTTTCGTTCGCATATTCCTGGACCACCCTGAGTCCCTGAGGCGATACCTGGATATCCCCGCGGGCAGAAGCGATTACCGGAGCTTTCAGAGATGGATTCTTATTCACCTCCCTCTGCTGCTTCTTCCAAGCGGGTGCAAAGGGAAAACGGCAGTAAACAATCAATACTGAGGATCCGCCCCTTTGACCGCAAAGAGCGGTTCTTTTATCGATTCCCCCCTACAAACCGGGCATCTCCCCGGCTTTTTCATGCGAGCACGTTTCGAGAATGAAAATCCGCATTTTTTGCACTCCGCGGGTCTTATGAGTAAACGCCGATCCAACGACGCAAGCGTTTTTTGGATGTGTTCGAGATGGCCATAAACTTCGCGTTCCGGAATCTTCACGGCAGCGGAAAGGTCTTTTGCGGAGCAGAATTTCTTCTCAAGCTCCTGTATGATCCCCTGTCTGACGGTGTCGTGGGATGACGGCGGCACAACGGGTTCTTTCGATTTTATTTTCACGGGCATTTTTTCCCAGAGGGAGATAACGCGAATTACTGAAGGATTCTTTGTCTCAACACAAGTCCCCATCCTTTAACATCATTCCCACTTATCGGATAATGGTAGTTGATTACTTTTACACGGTAGAGAAAGTTCTGGATGAGTTGGAATGACGGCATAAACAGATCATTGCCTCGTTAGCATGAAGCGATCCGTTTTATTCATGAAAGCAGCAGTTGGTTCTCTTTTGACCTGCTCTCGCCAACGCTCGAAACGTAAATCGCCGGTCTGCCGAGCACAGGACATTTGGATTCGCAAATGCCGCAGCCGATACAAAGTTCAAGGTCCACATGGGGCTGTTGGACAACAGTGATCCTACCATTGCGGGCCCGCACCTGAGCTTTTTCAAACCATACTGCCTTCTTCGGCGTGGGGCAGACTTCCTCGCACATAATGCACGGTCTTGCTTGCGCCCAGGGAAGACACCTGCCCTTGTCAATCATTGCGAGGCCGATCTTGACCTTTGCTTTCTCTTCCACTGTCAGCCGCTTGATCGCACCGGTGGGACAAACTTGGCCGCAGAGTGTACATCGTGCTTCGCAATAACCTATCCGCGGCACCAGCATTGGCGACCATATGCCCTCGACGCCTGCTTCAAAAAGTGTCGGCTGAAGGCCATTGGTAGTGCAGACTTTCATACACTCGCCGCACTTCACGCACCGTTTCAGGAATTCCTTTTCCTCCAGCGCTCCCGGAGGGCGTAATAGCACGGGGTTGCCGGAGTTAGTCCGCGAAAGAGGCGTGATACGCAGAAGCGGAATACTCACGATACCTGCGAGAGCGGAGGTGATAATTCGCCGCCTGCTCAGATCCATGGCAACTGTCGCCTTTTTTCCGATGAACCCGAAGCTCACGGCATTCTGGGGACAGATGTCGTCGCAGTTCCTGCAAGCAAGGCATTCCGCATTGCGCCAATGCTCCCTGGCATCAGGCTGGGCGTTCCCCTGGCACACGGTGGCACAGGCGCCGCAGGAGGTGCAGCCCTCACTCACAGACCGCCTCAGGAGGGAAGACCGGGACAGAATCCCGAGGAACGCACCGAGGGGGCAGAGATATTTGCACCAGAACCGTTTCTCGATGAAATTAAAACCGAGAACCAGAAAGAAGAGAACGCCAATAAGCACACCCTGATTATAGAATGATTGCTCAAAACTGAGGACCATCTTTTTCATTACCGAGTACACCGGTTCCGAAAGACCGGCAATGCCGAAAGGATTCGCGCCGTAAAGAGTGTCGAAGACCGATCGTACACCGTAATTAAAGACCGGGAATATGCTGATTGAAAACGAGCGGATGAGGAAGGATAGCGGGTCCATAATGCCGACAGGCTGAAGCGTGAACAGGGCTGATGCCAGAATGGCAATAAGGATATAGTATTTTACACGGTACCAATTCTCATACATGCCCACAGGCTGTCTCTTCTGTATCGATCCTACGAGGTTGTTCAGTGTTCCGAGCGGGCAAACCCAGCCGCAGAATACTCTGCCGAAAAAGATGGTAGCGACGATCGTAATAAGGGATAGGACGAAGGCCTTGGCCGCCGCGTGGGCCGACAGAAGTGTTGTAACGAGGATGAGCGGATCGAAATCGAGAAAGAGACGGACCGGGTAGCCGAGATCATCATTTCCCTTGGACTCGGTCTGTATAAATAGAAAAAGGAAGAGGAGCAGGAAGAGGCCTTGCGTTATCCTGCGCATATTTTGCACTGACGGCTTAAACATAAGTCCCCGATTGTCTCCACATGTAGCGCATATATTAACACATTTGGGATATCGCGGCTAGAGGGATTTTCCGGAAGAAGGGAGGTTTGAACGACTCTGAATCGAACTTTTTGGGGTTTGCATCAGCATGTCAGTAATCACGCGGGCTCTTAACTTCTTTCTCCATTTTAGCACGGACGCGATGGGTGTAGGTCTGTAGGTTGGTCTGAGCGTTCTTCGTCAAGCTCAACGTTTTAACATGAATCCTTCGTTCCTCTGATACGTAGAGAAGCAGAGATACCATGTGTCGCCGAAATTGGCTCATCCACTAAAAAGGGATTTCCATCCTCTCTTTTCAATTCAACGATGCTCGCATGAGAGAAGAATCGTTGACTGACGGATGTCTCCCTTGAGCACAAGCTTAAAGGACAATACTCCAAAAGAAATTTTTGAGATTTACAGGCATCCGCTCTTTTTAGAAAAACGACATCCGCAATTGAAACCTACCAGGAAATTGCATCCGCATTCTCCTTGAGCGCCATTTAAGACCTGCAGTGAAACATAATGCTTTGTCGTTTCCCGCCTTACGCCTTACCCGGAAGGAAACCTTGCTAATATCCCATGGCTATTGATATTGTTAGGCTGTTTAAGAGTATTGAGAGATAAGAAGTTATGCGAGGTGAAAATGTGCATTTATTTCGAGCTGGAATGAACCTCCCCACAGCAAGCTGCGGGGTATCTATAAAAAGGAAGACGATTATCTTTTGAGAAACCTGCGGTTTCTCAAACTCTTCCCTCTATGCGGTGACCCTGTAGCAAGCTACAGGCAATTGCAAGTTAAACAGCAGGCAAAATAAATAAAAGTGCATAAGCTGGGGGCAACGTATCTGTAAAAGATGCGTCAAATTCGGGAGGGGAATAATTCAGAAACTACGATCACAACCAGCGGAAGGAAGGATGAATCTGTAATCGTCGCGGAAATCCTCGTCTAGATATTTATTTTTTTAATTTTCAGCCTTTTCAAATCCATCTGCCCCAGCCCCATTTTGTGGCCAAGTTTAACATAACCGAGGTCGCTTCCCTGCATGCCGAAGAGCGTGGCTCCATAAGAATCTATCGCGATCTGGTCTATCCCGACGATGACCGTATCGAGTTTTTTCACGTCAGCAAGACTTCCTCCCTGCGGACCATTAGCAGTGAGAATGCGCACGGCATCGAGGATAGTTAGTGTCGGTTTGACTTTGGCTGAAAGATCCACGAGGCTCGCATCAAGCTTCTGATGAATCTGACGCCGCATGCCGCCCATGATTCCCATCCAGTTCTTCATGGACAGCGTAAGTTTTGCAAGTCCATGATGCTTCGCGATCGGGATATTAATTACTTTGTCCGCTTCAAATATTTCCGTGTAAAGTGGCCAAGACTTAAGTGTTTCACCTTTTATGTCCATGTCCCTAAATTTCCGTTCATCCACGTAGCCCACGTCGGCACCCAGGGCTCCTGCTGCGGGCGCTATGCCGCTCTGGATATAGCAGCGCCGAGGATCATTCACAGGCCGGTCGAAGACCCGAACTTTTTTGGCGCCTGCTTCAAAGCACAGTTTGACCACTGTTGCGACCACTTCCGGGTTAGTATCCCCCGCCTGTTCAGGCGTCCTATCCCATCCGATGTTCGGTTTGATCACCACAACATCGCCGCGGGATATAAACTTTCCGATCCCGCCCATGGCATCGATTGCTGCTTTCACAATCCTTTCGGGTGAATCACCATGTACCACAGCAAGATCAAGGGGCGCTGCTGCCTCAGCAGCCCCCGCGATCAGGTCCAGACCAGCAGGCAGGGTCACTCCAATGCCAGTTAATGCAGACAGTTTCATGAATGTTCGCCGATCCATATGCCCCCCGCAAAAACGCTTTTTGAAGATACTCCAATCCTATCTGAACTTACCGATAATATAGAGAATAAGACTAATGAGGAGGCTGAGAATGATGCACAGTCCCAAGGGAAAGTAGAATGTAAAGTTTTCCCGTTTAATAAGGATATCGCCGGGAAGCTTTCCAGGAAAAGAATATTTCTGGGAACCGAGCAGCACCAGGCCGATTACAATCAAAGCCGCCCCGAGGAAAATTAATGATTTCGCCATTTCTCCCATAGTCAGAAAAATCACCATTCCGCACAAGCGGGAATGACGTCAAAAATAGAAAACATCCTCGTGCAAGTCTATTATGTTTTACCCAGTGAAAAAATCGAGGATTTTACCCACGGTTGCACGCAATTCCCGGCGCGGAACGATCATATCAATCATGCCATGCTCCATAAGGAATTCAGCCCGCTGAAATCCCTGGGGAAGCTGCTGTTTGATCGTTTGTTCTATAACGCGAGGGCCAGCAAAACCGATGAGACTTTTGGGTTCGGCAATAATGATGTCGCCGAGCATGGCGAAACTTGCGGTAACTCCGCCAAAGGTGGGATCGGTCAGCACCGAGATGAAGGGAAGCCCTGCCTCGCCAAGCCGTGCCACCGCAGCCGAAGTCTTGGCCATCTGCATGAGGGAGAGGATGCCTTCCTGCATCCGTGCGCCACCGGAAGAGGCAACCGACACAAAGGGGGTCTTTTTTTCTATCGCCCGTTCAACGGCCCGCGCTATCTTCTCACCTACAACAGACCCCATGCTGCCGCCCATGAAGTTAAAGTCCATGATAACTACCGATACCGGCTTGCCCCCGATCCTTGCCTCGCCCGATATGATCGCGTCCTTGAGCCCCGTCTTCTTGCGACTGCTCTTGAGTTTGTCCTTATAATCCTTGAATGACAAGAAATCCTTGGGCGACAGACCGTCTTCCACCTCAAGAAAGCTGCCTTCGTCCACGAGAAAAGGCAGCCGCTCGGACGCGGAAATACGGAAGTGGTAGTCGCATTTGGGACAAACCTTGAAATTTTTGTCCACTTCCTTGCGGTAAATAATTTCCTTGCAGTTGTCGCACTTGATCCAAAGCCCCTCGGGAATCTTAACTTTTTTTGCGGGCGCTTTCGGCGTTGCGCTCTCTGGTCGTTCTTTCTTAAACCAGGCCATCCTTCTCCTTTAAACTGACTACTTTGAACTATGTTCTTTCACCTCTGAACCTGTTCAGAAGTTATACGTCTCCCCTTCTGCAGCACTTTCACGCTTTTCCGTACCATGCTCACCAGTTCGCCGATCACTTTCTTTCCATGTACCCGTTTGATATGGTCGACGTAAACTGGCATATCCTGTCGACTTTTGCTAGTGCGATATGGTCATGGAGTTGCGCTGGCGTAAAATAGGCAATCCCGTCGAAACTGTTTGGGAACGATGTATCGACGATGATCGCCGGAAAGGCCTCTGGCCTTCGTTGATTTCTTCCAGAGCTTCTCCGTTCGAACCCGCATCGGCATACACCACCGGCTTCTCTTTTCCCCCGGCGCTCACGGAGTCAAGCTCTATAGCAAAAAAGACATTCTTGACTTTTTCATATGCGCATTGAGATATGATGATATGATTATTATACTTCCTTGTCAAGCCTTTCAGGCGCACTTGTCAGGCGCGCGCCTCGGTCGATGTTGTCTCCAATCACAGTGTAATCCATCTTTTCACTCTCAGATCCCATTGTTGTCCACGACCATGTCGCCGGTGTTGATCCCGATGTCGATGACTAGTGTAGCGACGGTCTTCTCAATGCCGCGGATACTCTTGTTTATCTAGACCATTCCTGAAATCATTGTATTTTATATCCAGATAATATGACGGCATCCGAATAGTGCTGATGCCGGTTAAAGTCAGGACTCAGCCTCTGATTCATGAAAGAGCACAGTATTCGGGGAAATTTTTTTCCAAACCGTGAACACAGCTGATTCTGAATGTCGTCCCTGCAATCCCCCTTCTCTACAGGTGTTTTTTCTAATGCCGCGCTGTCCGCATAGTTGTCACGAAAAAGCAGGGCTGGTACCAGTAGCCGGAAAACTTCTTCAGCAGTCGTTGTCCACAAAGCTATTCGCCTCGTCCGGCAAGCACCCCCTGCTTGAGCACCTTAACGAACGACACAGCCCGACTGACAAGCTCGGGCGAATTGATGTTCTCTTCGATTACCTTGATGAGTGCACTGCCCACAATGACACCATCAGCCCCCCACCGCGCGATCTGCGATGCCTGATCCGGCGAAGATATGCCGAATCCGACGGCTATCGGCTTGTTTGAGACAGCCTTGATCCTCATAAGTGAGCCCTCGATAGAACCCTGGATGCCGGTGCGGGCACCGGTCACACCGGTGAGCGATACATAATATATAAAACCCTGGCCGACTCTGCAGACGAGCTTGATCCGTTCTTCGGTGCTCGTGGGTGCAAGCAGAAAAATCAGGTCCAGCCCTGCCTTCTTTGCAAGAGGAATCAACGTGCCTGCCTCTTCAGGTGGAAGATCGGGCAGAATGATGCCATCCAGGCCTGCTGCCGTAGCATCGTTCACAAACCGCTCCTCTCCGTAGTGAAAGATCAAGTTGTAGTAGGTCATGACAATGAGCGGTATTTTACTGGTCTTCCGCACTGTGGCTACTAGACCCAGTACATCGTCGATGTTCGTATGATTCCTCAGTGAACGAATTGCAGCCTTCTGAATGGTCGGACCGTCCGCTAAAGGATCGGAAAAAGGTGCACCGAGTTCGATTATATCACAGCCCGCTTGTTCCATTTCGAGTATTAGTGTATGTGTCGTCCCAATGTCTGGATCCCCGGCCATGATGTAGGGAATAAGCGCCACCTCATTTTTTTTCTTCAGTCTGCTGAAGGTATTCTTTATCCGCGACATATGCCCCGCTTTAATTAGTGAATTTTAATCAGTTCCTTATTGCCTACAACTCCACTCCCTTGATCTTCGCCACCTGCATGACGTCCTTGTCGCCGCGGCCCGAAAGGTTCACGATAACCACCTTGTCCCTACCGAGTGTCGGAGCCAGTTTCAGGCAATAAGCGACTGCATGCGCACTCTCGAGCGCCGGGATGATGCCTTCGAGGCGGGACAAGAGATCGAATGCCTCCATGGCCTCCTCATCAATTGCATAGGTGTACTCGATGCGCCCGGTATCGTGATACATCGCATGTTCAGGGCCGACAGCGGCATAATCGAGGCCTGCGGAAACAGAATGTGTCATCTCAATCTGCCCCTGTTCGTCCTGAAGCACGAAGGTCTTGCATCCCTGCAGCACACCGAGGGAACCGCCGGCAAAGCGCGCCGCGTGTTTCCCCCGCTCGATGCCCAGGCCGCCCGCCTCAATGCCGTACATCCTGACAGAGTCATCGTGGAGGAACTCGTAAAACAGGCCCATGGCATTCGACCCACCGCCGACGCAGGCAATAAGAGCATCCGGGAGTTTTCCTTCGAATTTTATAATTTGCTTCTTTGCCTCGCGGCCGATGACAGACTGAAAATCCCGCACCATCATCGGAAACGGATGGGGGCCGAAGACGGTGCCGAGCACGTAATGCGTGTTCACCACGTTGGTGATCCAATCACGCATCGCTTCATTGATCGCATCCTTGAGCGTTTTACTGCCGATATCAACAGGATTCACTGTAGTGCCCAGAAGCTTCATACGGAAAACGTTCAATGACTGGCGCGCCACGTCGTTGGTACCCATGTACACATCACAATCAAGCCCGAACATGGCTGCTGCTGTAGCCGTGGCAACTCCGTGCTGGCCCGCGCCCGTCTCGGCCACCACGCGGGTTTTGCCCATGCGTTTCGCAAGAAGAGTCTGTGCCAGCGAGTTGTTAATCTTGTGCGCGCCTGTATGACAGAGATCCTCGCGCTTGAGATATATCCGCGCACCGCCAAGATGCTCCGTTAGCCGTTTCGCACAATAAAGCGGCGTCGGACGACCGATGAATTCGCGGGAATAAAACTCGAGCTCGGCCTGAAATTCTTTGTCCTTCTTCGCCGCAAGATAGGCGTCTTCAAGTTCAATCAGCGCCGGCATGAGTGTTTCAGGCGCAAACTTGCCACCGTAAATGCCAAAGTGTCCTTTTTTATTCGGAAAGATCATTGCCGTGCAGCCCTCCGGACCTCTGTGATAAACTTCTTGATCTTAGCATGATCTTTTATCCCTTTCTCCTTTTCCACTCCACCTGTGACATCAACTCCGTAAGGCTGCACAAGTTTCACCGCTTCGGCCACATTTTCGGGCGTGAGCCCACCGGCAAGGATCACTTTGCCGAACGTCTTGGCAACCACTGCTAGATGCCAGTCAAACGTGACCCCGGTCCCGCCGCGCACGCCATCGCGGTAGCTATCGAGCAGAAACGCACCCACGTGATAATGGGCCATATTCTTGAGGCTTTCCTTATCCTTTATCTGGAATGCCTTGATGACCCGTGCACCGAACCGCTGGCAAAACTCGGGGCTTTCATCACCGTGGAACTGAAGCGCCTGTAGACAGGCCAGTTGCTGGATCTCCCGGATTTTCTCTTCGCGCTCGTTCACAAAAATACCGACGGGCATAACGAAGGGAGGCAGCTGGCCAATGATCTCCGCCGCCTTCTCGGGCTCGATACAGCGCGGACTTTTTTTGTAAAAGTTAAACCCCAGCGCATCGACGCCGGCATCAGCCGAAGCGATCGCGTCTTCAAGATTGGTAATGCCGCAGATTTTGATTTTAATCATAGCGCCCTCATATCAGGTTCACCTGTCGAAATCAGATATTGAATCAATTTATAAAACCATATGGACAATACTGCGACCTTCCCTTTTGTCAATTCCCTGAATTTCGCGTTTTGTAATCCTTTTTTCCTTCAACTCTTTCCTAACAGTTCCTTTATTTTTCCCCCGATGTCTTTTTCCCGCATCAGGCTCTCACCAACGAGAATCGCATCCACACCCGCGTTTTCGAGCATAATCACGTCGTCACGGGTTTTGATGCCACTCTCGCTCACGACGATCCGGTCGTCAGGTATGTCCTTCAAAAGATCAAGCGTCGTCTGAAGGCTCACGTTAAAAGTCGCGAGATCGCGATTGTTTACCCCCACAAGCCTCGCTCCCGCGAGAAGCGACCTGTCCAGTTCCTTATACGTATGGGACTCTACCAGGACATCGAGCCCTTGTCCGCCAGCGATTCCGAGAAAGTCGACCATCTGCTGTTTTTCAAGACAGGCAGCAATCAGCAGAATCGCATCAGAGCCTGCGACCCGCGCTTCAAAGATCTGGTACTCGTCGATAATAAAATCCTTGCGAAGAAGCGGCAATCTCACGGTTTTCCGTATCATGCTGAGGTATTCCAGATCACCCTGAAAAAACTTCTTTTCAGTGATCACGGAGAGGCATGATGCTCCCGACTCTTCGTATGTGTGTGCGATCTTGACCGGTTCGAAGTCCTCGCGGATAACACCCTTCGAGGGTGAGGCCTTCTTTACTTCCGCGATAAGACGAATCCCCGATCCCGCAGAAAGAGCCTTTCCAAAACCTCTCGACGGCCCGGTATCGGCTGCCCGCGCTTTTATATCGGATAAGGAGAATCGACGCTTTGTTGCCGCGAGTTCCTCTTCCTTGTTGGCAATGATGTCATCTAAAATCATAAAGAAGATTTCGCAGTGCCGTTTCTTGCAACTCGCCTCCTGACCCTAAGGCTTGTTCGTGAATTCTTTCATCTGTTCCAGCTTACCGAATGCGGCTCCTGAATCTATCGATTCTGAAGCAATCCCGATTCCTTCTTTTAAATTACAGGCCTTGCCCGATGCGGCAAGACCGGCTGCGGCATTCAGCAGCACGATATCTCGATGAAAACCTTTTTCCCCCTTCAGCACATCCACGGTTATCACCGCGTTATCCTTCGCATCCCCGCCCTTCAAATCATCCTTCGTCGCTGTTGCCATACTGAAATCCGACGGATGGATGTAATAGTCCTTTACCGTTCCGGCCGCGAACTCCGCTATTTTGGTCCTATCGGTGTTGGTGATCTCATCGAGGCCATCCATGCCATGCACCACAAAAGCATGATGGGCTCCGAGTTTTCCCAGGGACTGGGCAAGAGGCACCGTCATCTCCGCTGCATAAACACCCATGATCTGCGAGGTCACTTTTGCGGGATTAGTAAGCGGGCCTAGGACGTTGAAAATGGTCCGGATGCCGATTTCCCGCCGCGGTCCAATGGCGAATTTCATTGCCTGGTGCATCAGTGGCGCGAACAGGAAGGCAATGCCCGTTTCTTTCAAGCATTCTTCAACACGGTGCGAAGGAATCTCGATATTGATGCCGAGCGCCTGAAGCACGTCAGCGCTGCCGCTCTTACTCGAAACCGACCGGTTGCCGTGCTTTGCCACGGTCACTCCCGCACCGGCGACAACAAAGGCCACCGTGGTGGATATATTGAAGGTATGAGCCATATCTCCACCAGTGCCGCAGGTGTCTACCTGATACTTCGCATCGAGCTTGATTGGCACGGCCTTCTCGCGCATCGCCCTCGCCGAGCCGGTTATCTCGTCAACGGTCTCGCCCTTGATCCGCAAAGCGGTGATATATGCCGCAATCTGGGCTTCAGTCGCCTCACCCTGCATAATCTCGCGCATCACCGTCTCAGCCTCGGCTTCGTCGAGGTTTATCCGAGCGACTACTTTAGCGATTGCATCTTTGATCACAGGATCCTCTCGGACAGCACATTTACCGGGAAGAACAATTAAAACCACGGGAGCTTGACTCGCCTAGGCTTCGCCTCACGGATAACTGCATTGTCTTAGTTTTAAAACATTGAATCATGCCTTTTTACATCAGAACCCCATCCATGACAAACCGTGGTTAATCATTACAGCTCCAAAAAATTCCGAAGCAAATCCTTCCCCACTCCCGTCAAGATCGATTCGGGATGGAACTGCACACCCTCTAGCTTGTATTGCTTGTGACGGACGCCCATTACTACACCGTCGTCGGTCCAGGCAGATATTTCGAGGACTGCAGGCATAGTCTCCCGCTTGATAATTAGCGAGTGGTACCTCGTGGCTTCGAAGGGGTTTGGAAGACCTGCGAAGATGGTCCTGCCATCGTGATGGATCATCGACGTCTTGCCGTGCATAAGATAAGGCGCGCGAATAACGTCCCCGCCAAAAGCGTCACCAATGGATTGATGCCCCAGACAGACTCCAAGAATCGGCATTTTCCCGGAAAAATGCCTGATCACGTCGATTGAAATCCCCGCCTCTTTCGGCGTACACGGTCCCGGAGAAATCACGATGCGATCGGGCTCCATGTTCTCGATCTCGGCGATCGTGATTTTGTTATTCCGGTATACCCTTAGGTCCTGACCCAGTTCTCCAAAGTACTGAACCAGGTTATAAGTGAAGGAATCATAATTATCGATCATTAATAACATGAGAACCTCTATTCCTCTAAATCCGTTCAAAGTTCAGGTTTCACAGTCCAGAGTAAAAAAAATCAAACCAGTGCTGGTATTTCCCTTTTTCTGCCCTTCACTCTGAACTCTGAACTGTCGTTTAATCCAGCCCCTTCTCCGCCATCTCCACGGCGCGCATCATGGCTTTAGCCTTGTTCACGGTTTCTTGGTACTCAGCGGCAGGATCGCTGTCCGCGACCACGCCACCGCCGGCCTGAATGTAGGCTATGTTGTTTTTGATCACGAGCGTCCGTATGGTGATACAGGTATCCATGTTTCCAGAAAATCCGAAATATCCGATGGCGCCGGCGTAAGGCCCACGCTTCGTGGGCTCCAGTTCATCTATGATTTGCATGGCTCTGATCTTCGGAGCGCCTGATACCGTGCCAGCGGGAAAGCATGCCCGGATGACATCATAGGCGTCGTTTTCCGCAGATAATCTGCCGCGCACATTCGATACAATGTGCATGACATGAGAGTAGCGCTCAATTACCATAAGCTCGCTTACATTCACGCTTCCCGGCTCGCTCACCCTTCCAACGTCGTTCCGTCCAAGATCCACGAGCATGATGTGCTCAGCCCGCTCCTTGGGGTCCGCGAGAAGCTCCCTGGCAAGCGCCTCGTCCTCTTCCTCGTCAGCCCCGCGATGCCGCGTACCCGCTATGGGGCGGAGATCTATCCGGCTTCCTTCGAGCCTGACCATCACCTCAGGGGAGGCTCCGACAACAGTTGTATCACCGCACCGGAGAAAATACATATACGGCGACGGATTGATTAGACGGAGGGCGCGATAAATCTCATATGGTTCAACTGAAATCTTTGTTTGGAATCGCTGGGACGGAACAACCTGGAAAATATCACCAGCCTTGATATATTCTTTTGCCTTGAGCACAGCCTGTTCATACTGCGGCTGGGTAAAGTTTGACGTCAGTGAACACTCCTTCGATTTTCCCTTGCCCTTTGACACCTGGCCCTTGACCCCGGCTTTCAGCTTCCTAACCAGGCTGTTGATCTTCTTTACGGCTTCCCGGTAGGCGGCCTCGACAGATATTCCCTTGATGTGGGCGTTCGACACCACCTTGATCATATGGGTCACATTGTCGAAAACCACGAGCGTGTCGGTAATCATGAAGAAAATGTCGGGAGTACCCAAATCCACTTTTTCCCGCTCGGGCAGTTCTTCAAAAAAGCGGACAACGTCATAGCCCATGAATCCAACGGCTCCACCGAAAAACCGCGGTAGCGATGGATCGGGAACTGGTCTGTATTCGGACAGGACCTTTTTGATCACAGTGAGGGGATCCCGTTCAAACACTAGCTTTGCGGTCTTGCCGCCCTGAACGATCTCTGCCTTTCGGCCGAAGGTTCTGACAATGACCGAGGGTCTACTCCCCAGAAAGGAATAACGGGCCCATTTTTCGTTGCCTTCCATACTTTCAAGCAGGAAGGAATGCCGTCCGTCGTCGATCTTTTGGAATGCCGATACGGGCGTTTCCCGGTCCGCCAGTATCTCGCGGTATACGGGAATCAGGTTACCTTTTTTTGCTCTTAATTTGAATTCTTCCAGAGAAGGCTGGAACATAAAACTCCTTGCAAAATAAGCGATTTACGTACTATACCAGATAATTTCCAGAAGTGTCAATCAGAAAGACTTGCAGGTGCCTTCGTGTTTAGTGGGTAGAATGGCCATGTCACCACATCGACCCCCCGTTGTCACCGGACTTGCAGTTTTCCCGCATCCGACGGCCCAAGTAATCGCCTCGATTTAAGGAACGGATCTGCAAGTCCTACTTATTGTTTTGTTCCCAATACCGCTATCATATTACAGTTGCGGATCGCTTTTACTTGGAACATATCCCTGTTCGCATGCGACATACGATCACTTGCCAGTGTATATGCCGGGATAGAGGGTCAACCGGTCGCCAATAGTTACATTATCGCCAATAACGGCAAAGGAGGAGTAAATAACCCCGCAGCAAGCTGCGAGGCATTTTGACTAGAATCTAAAACCTATTTGCTCATCATGCTGATACCGAATATAGTTTCTAATCACTTCCGCCGTTATTTTGTCGCCAACCGAACGGACAAAGTAACCATCGTTCCACAGTTCCCCTCCCCAGAGCTTTTTCTTTATCTCCGGGAACTCTTGGAACATTATTCTGGCGGAGATACTTTTAATCATTTGTACTACCTTCGCAGGCGCATACTTCGGAGGAACAACCAAAAACAAGTGTACATGGTCATCCATGACTTCCATCGTATCTATTTCCAAATCGTACTGTTCAGCTATCTCACGAAAGATTTCTTTCAATCGTTTCGTCATGCGATCGTCGAACAGTTTTTTACAATATTTCGGTATCCATACGAAATGTTACTTGAGATCATAGACACAATGTCTGCTTCTTCTCAATGGGCTCATGGCCCGTATTGTATCAGAAAATCATCCTGACTTCGTCAGGATATCCTTTTCATCCCAGCAGCAAGCTGCTGGGTATTCAAGGATGTTTTTTATAAAATGTTCGATTCCGATAACCGAGGCTGCCCAGTGATTGATTTATAGCTTCTACCAATCGGTTTGGGAAGGGCTTTACATGAAGCAACTCGATTGCCTGCGCAAAGACAATCCGCATATTTTTCACCTCAAACAGGGGCAGTCGAAGTTTGGGAATGTCCGCGGGCGCAAATGCAGCCGATGCACCCGCGGCAAACGTAGAACGGATAGGCGTCGTTATCTCCAAACGTTTCAACTTGTCTTCACGACTTCGCAGACCCGGGAATCTCACATAATGGGTGCGATCTTGTAACTGGCAGAACAGCATAGATACGAATAGTTTCCAATAGGTAAAACAATTCGCTTTCCGCTCTGCGTTCGTTTTATTCACGGTTTTTTCATAAACAATACACGTAAAAAGAGATAGAATTTGGCGAAGATTACTGGTAAACTATTTATAATCCACCGGTCTGAGTTTTATTGTTGCTCTCAACGATTATATTACTCAGTCCGGGTTTTTATTTTCAAATTCTGTTTTGGACAAGAGTGAAGGCAGATAAACACTTTTGGATCCCCACTGTTATTGCACCAAGGTGAAGAAAAAGATTTTGTGCCTGGGTTGACTCAGGGGCCCGGAGATCGGTAATTTATAGCGCTATGTGAATAGACGTGATTGATAAAGAAACTATGTGATTGGCATCTGTAGAGCTATTCTATGAACACCCATCAGAGACAACGACAGATGGTAAAGGGAATGAAAAAAGTAACAGTTGCATTAACCATTGCAGTCGTTCTTGTTGCTTGTCCCGTTAGTGCCCAAGAAATCTCCGGACTCGCGGGAGCGTTGTACGAAACACCAAATCATGATGCTACCTTTACCTGGCAACTGGAGTATCTGGAAGGCTTGGGAAAGCATTTCGCTTACAGCCTTACCTATCTGAATGAAGGTCACCTTACAACACAACACCGGGACGGCGGGGCATTCCTGATATGGGGAAGAACGGATTTTTTTGATCAACATCTTGCCTTAGGTGCCGGTGTTGGGCCATACTACTATTTTAACACTTTGCAGGCCGGAACCAATTCCTACAACAATGACCATGGATGGGGAGCAATGAGCAGCTATACTGCTACCTGGTACATGGCCGAGAGACTATTTTACCAAATGCGCGTGAACTGGGTTGTGACCGATAGAAGTTTTGATACCCGATCGTTGCTTTTCGGATTCGGGTATCATTTCGCCCCTCCACCTTCGACGGGGCCGAGTAACAATACACCGCCCCAGCATGTGGATACGACAAAGAATGAGGTCACGCTGTTTTTCGGCCAGACCATTTTAAACAGCTTTGGCTCAGAGCCGGCGAATTCATGTGACATCGAGTACCGGCGACATCTATCACGATACGTGGACTGGACAGTCTCGTACCTTTATGAAGGTGAAAACGACAATTTCGGACGAAGCGGGGTAATCACGCAGCTCTGGTTGGGAAAATCGTTCTTTAGCAACCGCCTATCTTTTGGTTTCGGTGCAGGTGGCTATGCAACGCTGGAATACCGTAACGCACAAGCCGGCACTGATCATCATGATTTCTTATCCGGAATTGCCACGATGACGACCAGTTACCGATTTCTTCCTCGATGGAGCATAAGGATTTCTTGGAACCGGATTGTGACAAACTACAACGCTGATGCTGATAACATACTGGCAGGCATTGGTTATCATTTTTGAACTCAATTAATGATATGTGAGAAAGGGCTGAAACTCTGCAGCGGTGTGAATTAATTGAATAGTTCTAGTAATAGTTATGTAGCATATGCTGCCTCCAGTAAATATCATGATGCGCTAGTGAGACAAACGGCCGTTTTTTTAACGGGACCCCCTGCTACGCGACCTTACTGAGGGTTGAATACTGTTAATATTTATATTGTATGATATAATTTTATATTATATATTGTATTTATGAAACTGAGCGTATGGGCAAAGCAACAAGGTATAACCTATCAAGCGGCATGGAAATGGTGGAAGGCCGGCAAGCTGCCGGTTGAGGCTGAGCAGATACCTACCGGAACAATCATTATAAAAGAGCAGAAAACTGCCCAAGGTTCTGTTGCTCTTTATGCCCGGGTATCCAGTCATGACCAAAAGAAAGACCTGGACGGACAGCTCGGAAGGCTTTCCGCATATGCCGCTTCCAAAGGGTTGTCAGTTTCAAAAGCGGTGTCCGAGGTTGGTTCCGGTCTTAATGGGCACAGGCAAAAACTCATGAAGCTGCTTGCCGACTCCAACGTCAGTATTATTGTCGCCTTGCATCGTGACCGGCTTATGCGGTTTGGATCTGAGTATGTAGAATCGGCACTTCGAGCTCAAGGTCGTCAACTTATTATTGTAGACCAGACCGAGCTAAAGGACGATCTGGTGCTGGACATGATTGAAGTATTGACATCGTTTTGCGCAAGGCTCTACGGACGCCGGTCAGCGACCAATAAAGCAAAAAAAGCTCTGGAGGCCATGGAGAATGGCAAGCAATAAGGATAAAATGGGCAAGAGCGGCAAAAGTGAAGCACTTTCTTTTACCGCTCAAACTTTGCTGATTGACATGTCTTACCTGGACACAAAGAAGTCTCTTTATCATGTTCTTGACGATATCGGCGACTCATACGGGCACATCAAACGCTCTCTCTTTAAAGACAGCGTTCGTTCCGGCAACAAACCCATTTCATTCAAAAATGAGTATCTTGTCAGGTATGGTATCACCGCCCGGCAGTTTAACGCTATCCGCTACGATCTTGACGGCAATATCAGCTCCGCGGTTGAGGTATTGAAACTGCGGGTTGGAAAGCTCGAACAAAAAATAAAATCTGTGCGAAAATGGATTAAAACCAAAGAGAACAATGTCATTGACATACGCAAAGACAAAAAATTGTCCGGGCATGAGAAAACGCCCAGGGTGAAGTCTCTCCGTTTTGCGGTCCACAACAAAAAACGGAAGCTCCATTCATCGGAGCAGAAACTGGAAAAGCTGAAGTACGATTTGGACAAAGGCCGAATCAGGATTTGCTTTGGGACAAAGAAACTTTTCCACAAGCAGTTCAGCCTTTCTGAATACGGTTATAAATCCCACAATAACTGGCTGTCTGCCTGGAAGGCTGCCCGAAGCTCTTCATCGTTTTGTCTGGGATCGAAGGATGAAACGGCCGGCAACCAGACCTGCACGCTTGGCATCGACGGGTCGCTCAGGATACGGGTCCCAAACTATCTTGCCAAAAAATACGGTAAACACATCATGGTGCCTACCGTAACATATCCTTACGGGCAGGAATATATTGAGCAGGCGCTCCTGTGCGGCCAGGCAATCACCCACCGGTTTGTCCGTGGCGAGAAGGGTTGGTATCTGTATTCTTCAGTTGATATCCCCCAAAGAGAAACAATTACCGGGAAACCGCAAGAAATCGGATGTATTGGCGTAGATGCAAACGAAAAAGAGATTGCTGTTTCCGAGACTGACCGGTTCGGCAATTTTGTCTGGCACACAACGTATGCTGCATGTATAAAAGACAGAACCACGGAACAGACCGAGGCAACTTACGGTGATATCTGCGTCGGCATTATCGACCGGTCAATTAAAACAGGGAAACCCGTCGCTCATGAAACTCTTGACTTCGAAAAGAAGAAAGCATCTCTTAAGGAACAGGGAGTAACGTATGCGCGGATGCTATCCGGGTTCGCCTATTCCACCTTTTTAAACATGCTTGACCGCAGAGCATTTAAGGCAGGCGTCGGTGTGCTCTCCGTGAATCCTGCTTACACATCCGTTATCGGCAGAAACAATTATATGTCTATTCATGGCATTTCGCCGCATGAAGCAGCGGCGCTTGCTATCGCGAGAAGAGTTCAAGGATATTCCGAGTCTCCCATACCAGGCAGAACCGCCTCCCCTCTACCTGTAAGGAATCGAGAGGAGCACGTCTGGAAGTTTTGGAGCAAGATGAAGACTCGGGGAGGTTGTGGAAATCATCACAGTCTCTACCAACGACGGTCCTTACAGGACTCCCCAGGCTGCGCTGAATTGCAGAAGAAGCCATCATCCCGTCGACAGCGCAATTCTCCGGGCCACCTGCCAGCAGCAGTCTTGCTGAAAAGGCGCCAGAAGCAATCCCGATCAGCAAACAACGGGACTTGGGCGAATCAGGGCGGGAATCCCTGACGTTAACCGGCAGCAGCACTGTTCGGCTGCCGTCATAGTTATGAGAAATAAAATACTATGGTTTTAGGAACGGTCGTGTCACACGCATGCGCAGTTTATAACTTACGTGGCCATCTCTTCATCAGATTTGAGACAAACGTCTTCCGCTCTGCTCCAGAACACCTCTCTCAGATATATGCAACAGCTTCAAGCCCTGCCGTACTTTTTCCGTAGCATTGTCTTCTTATGCCTGGTACTAGAACAAGCACGTCCTTTTCAACAGCCAGCCTCAGGACAACCCGGCCGGAGTGACCCACTGCTGTACGACCAGCATTCTGAATGAGTTTGCACCTAAACGTGGCAATAGCGTGACACGCCCGTGATGAGCACCTCATAGGAAATCTTCTATTTAACTGATTCGTTGAAACGGCTTTTGGGCTGTCACGCTATTTATGCGGTCCTTAATTCAGCAAGAATTGCGAAACTTGTCAACATCTGCATGAATACCGTATTCGGAATAGTTGAATTGCTCGCGAGCATTTCTAAACAGGATGGCTCGTTTTCCGCTCTTGGGTATCTTCCTGGCTGGCTGCCATCCATTTCATTGTCGCATGGCGGCAAATCTGGGTAAGGCTTCTACAAAGCGGACATGATAAAGATGACAGCAGGCTTCGAGGCGGAGATTGAACATTCTGTTGTCTTTGGGAGTAGTGACGAGTTGGAACTCGTGATGAAAGATGGCATTTTTGCGTTACTGGACATCGTCGATCTAAATATAGCGTATTGATGAACAATTGTCTATTTGTTGTTGCTAAGTTCATCCCATGGTTAAAACCAGGGGCTTTCTGTGAATGACTCGTTCGTCTGTACTATGAACTTTGGCCCGTCTGCTGCGGTGGCTTATATCTGATGAGCCTTAGGAAGTGATCGACGAATTGCGGGTTAAACGAAACGCCGCTCCCCTTGCGAAGGACATCAGCGATCCTTTCCATCGGAATCGACCCCTGGTAGGTGCGGCTACTTCTCATCGCGTCGAATACATCAGCAATGGACATCATCTGGCTCGTGACGTTCGGGATCCACCCGCCCTTTATTGTCGGGTACCCGCTGCCATCAAACTTCCGGTGGTGCTCCAAGGCTGCCAAGATCGCCAGTTTCGGAATATCATCGATGCCCATCAGGTACCGGGCTCCCTTGACCGTATGAGTCTCAATGATTTTACGTTCTTCCGCCGTGAGTACCCCGGGCTTGGATAAAATCTCCTCAGGTACAAAGATTTTACCCACATCATGGAGCAAAGAGGCGATCCCGATACTATGGAGATGCTCACCGCTGAAGCCCAAGCTTTCCGCCTGCGCCATGGTCAAGATGCAGACATTGGTTACGTGAGTAAAGGTATATTCATGGACGGACTTCAGCGTCGCCAGAAGACTCAACGGATTGATTTCTTGCCGGAACCCCTTGATGAATCCTTTCACCATGTCGTCGATACCGCGAACATCGATCTTCCGGTGTTTCTTAATAGCAAGATATGTTTCTTTAAGCTCATCAATTTCCGCCGACGTGAGGGCCATCAGTTCCTGCAGGCCGTCCTCTACCGCCGTGGCACCAGTTCCTACGGTCCCTGACCCGAGATCAGTACCGGCACTACTGATGCTTCGATTTCCGATATCAGAGACGACCCGCAGTGTAACTTTGCCAAGTTTGATGTACTGGCTCGTACGCACCGAAGCAGTCTCCATCGAGGCCATATCTCTGATCAACTCCTGCACCTCCGTTTTTTGAACCCCCTTGAGAAAGGAAATCCGTTCAATCGCTTTCTTTCGCAAAACCCGCGTAAAGTTGATCACGTAAGCGCTCCCTGCCTGAAGAGGGCGGCTATCCGCAACAAGATCGTCGCCAATGAGCAGGAGTGTTATATCCAATTTAGTCTCCAGAAGCCCCTGGAGAAGATCATAGGCCTTGTCGATGTACTGAGCCACCTGCGGATGGGTCGGAGAATAGAGCGTTGTATTCTTCACCGCGGCGGTGAGCTGAGAAATCACCTCAACCAAATCGCGGCGCATGTCGAGTTCAGCCATTCAGATATCCTTTTTTTTTATTGCCCTTGCTCCACATTGTTACGCTCCATCCATTTTTTGCAACTCTTCCTGATGGAATCGTCGCCGGACCGTTTTCCTATTTGGAGGAGGCCTGTTATACTCTTGACAGGAAATCTGCCCAGGGATTCAAAAAGTAACTGTTGCATCCTTAGGCGGCGCTGAGGGTAGAGCGTCCGCGCGCGTGCAAGCCTTTCAAGGTCGCCGATAGCACGCGGATCTCCGATTTTAGCGAGCGCTTTTATGATCTCCTCATTTACCGTATAATCCGTTTCAAAGAGAATGACCCGTTTTATACGGGAAAGAAGATCGTCCACAGACTCAGTCACACGGAATTGGCCGGCGAGAAATACTGCCTGCGAAGCCACATCGGGGTCCTGGGAATGAATAAATTCACGAAGAAAATGTGTTGCATCGGGATCTTTAAATTTGAGCAGTGTCGCCAGTACTTCAATCCTCACTTTTGCATCCTGGTTATTCAGCAAGTATTTTATAGACGGTATGGCGTTGGGCGTGCCAGCCCAACGAATTAACTTCACCAAGTTCCGTACGTAAAGGGACCGCGGATCGCGCAAGCGTCTGATAGCCTCGCGCACAGCATCCTGTCCGAACCGGCAGAGGAGATCAAAGAGGACCCGCCGGCCGCCCGGCGTTGTGTCGATTGCATAGAGATCCATCAATCCTGGGACCATCGCCGGTCCGAGTACGTAGAAAAAATTTGCGGCTTCCCGCCCTTTGGTACCCGCCCACCGATCGAATTCCTGGAGCGATTGGTTCATAAATGATGGTTCGTTAAAAATTTTCAAACAATCAACCGCGATGACGCGGAGATTCTCCGTCGGCTTTTCCATCGCCTGTTTGCGCATCGTCTCAAGAATATCAAGCAGAAGTATAAAATTGCCTGTTTTCAGAAACTCGGGTACAAGCGTGATCAGTTTGCGCCCGAATTCAAGGTAATCCTCTTCATCAATATTTTCTTCCATAAAGGCGATTAGCGCCCGGCCGATCTGGAAATCAAGATGATCATCTTCGAGGGTTTTCTCATATTCGTCAATGGGGATCCGTTCGGCCAGAACGCCGGTGGTTTCCGACAAACGTTTGAGCGTAGCCTGGTAATCTTCGGATACATATTCTTCATATTGTTCCCGGTCAAATAGTTTTGCCATGTGCTCGGGCAGAATATCAAACGCGAAGTCTTTCTCATCCGCGCCCTCCATTACTCGTTCGCCGGGCTGAAAAGACTGCACACTCTGGGCATGCGCCCGCGTCAGTTTACCGAGCAGTCCTGTCAGTGTTGGTGATATTTCCTTCCCTTCGGCGCTCGCCTGGCTCAGCATGTCGATCACGATATCATCGGAAAAACCACCCAAAATGTCTTCCTCCCCAATAGCTATTGTATGGCTGGAGATGCGGCGGAAGGCGACGGAAAGGAACTGTTTGCGGAGTTCGGGGTGCAGATCTTTCAACAGCATATTGAGGTTAGACAGGGTTGTCGACTGCTCCTGCGAAAGCTGCTTCTTCTCAGCCCGTACACGCACATGTTCAGAAATGATCTGGTCATAGCTCTGGAGCGCGGAGTTAGAATCAAGCCTTTGTTCATTCAGGAGACGTGCAAGTTCGGCCGGGTCGATGTGCTCCATTTCTGTTAGAGGCAAACCCTTCCCTGACACGGTAAGCGTACCTTCCGTAAGGTGCGAGATGAAATCCTGCCACAGATCGTGACTGGCCTTCGGTTTGGCAGACTTCTCACCATCAGTGTCTGGACTTCCCTTGCTCTGTGGTCTGAATATTTCCTGTTCTTCCGTTACATAGAAGCTCCCGTAATCGATGGCCTGAATCCTGATATGGGAGATACCTGACTCATCCATGACTTTGTTTATCCCACCGGCAGCGAGGATGTCCTCGGGCTTCGTCGTGATGAAGCGGTGAAATTTCACAAGTTCATTCTTTTCCAGGCCACGGATAAAGGTAACCGATGCAATTGACTGCTGATTCATGGAGAGTGCAAAATCGCGGTAAACAGGATTTTTCCGGTCAAGGTAATCCTGCCCCACGAGGAGCGTATCCTTGGCAACGCCAAGTGTCATCTCGGAACGGATATCGAACAGTTTCTGGAGAATATCGTAGGCCCGATCAATACTTTTCGTGATCTGGATATGGCCGGGTGGATAAATCCCCACATTCTTTCGCGAGATATTCAGTTCAATTACGGCTTCAGACAATAGGCGTGTATCGAGGGGGATTTCCTTTTCGGTCTGAAAAGCAGACAGCGCAGATGTATTTATATTGTCCTTTTGGTCGGACATGATTATATATTATATACATTTTTGCCAATTTTTCCAGTGAAATTGGACGTTTTTTACGTTTTTTATTTTTTTTGAACCGTCTTAATTTAATCTGACGCTTTGCTGTGCTCTCAGTTCTCCACCTATGATTCAGGATATTTTATTCAGAGCCTCCTCGTCAATTTCGGTGATCTACGCTATAATCAAAAGATAGTATAAATTGTAGTCTCTGCACATTGAAAGGATATTTTTTTTGACAGTTCCAATCGATACGGTTGCCTTGACCTGCCGGGGCGAGGCGAAGTCATTATATTCAGAGTTCTTGACAAAGAAGAGCTGGCTAAATTTTTCGTTCACTTGTCCGCAAACAATGCGATTGCTGAGCCCATACAATCAGGGATTGATGGGAAGGGAAAGCCGCTATACCGTTGCACATGTATCTGATTTCGCTAAGGTGCGTCTAGACTATACCACGACAAAGTTACCTGTAGCGGTATTTTCTCCCTTTCAAAGAAGACTTGGCTGCATTCAAGGTAGAGGGCGATGACTGGCAGGGAAGGATCGCGAACTGTGATTGTGTTCTTCCCAAGAGCCAGAACCATGACAACATCCAGCACGACCTCAGTGCGCTTGTGGCACGCTATGCTTCACAAGGTGCCAATGACCGAACGATTGAGTTGCTTGCGCAAATGCTCATTCGTTCCTGTAATCCCTGCATCCTGTTCAGTGCATTATGCGTGACTGCCTTCTTTTTTCTTGACAACATTTGGGCGTGATGTTAAATTAATTGCCTTGTTACGGAACATTTTGGGGCTGTAGCTCAGCTGGGAGAGCACAAGGCTGGCAGTCTTGGGGTCAGGGGTTCGATCCCCCTCAGCTCCACCAAGTTTTCAAGGGGTTGGTCATCATTGACTAACCCTTTTTCATTTGACTGTACCAGTTTTGTACAAGTAGGAAGGCTAAGGACCTCATCCATAACGAAAGCGACCTTCTGTAAGTGGGCAGGGGCAGGATGTGCATACTTCACCGTCATCTTAAGGCTTTTGTGACCAAGCAACCTTGACAGCGTGGCAATATCGATTTGACCGGACATTATAACATGACTTGCGTAGGATGGACTAAAGCTACTTTCTCTAGTGCCAACATTGCGGCCCGTTTGATTTCACACTCCGGTTTCCTTTCGGGTTATATGCAGCATTTTAATGGCTCCAAAGTATTGACATGTCTCCACTCATAAGCCAAATTTATCTTCTATTTTTATTACGTCAAATGCAAAATGAAAAGGTCTGAATCGTCATTGTACTCATTCCTCATCGTGATACTCCAATTCCGTAGTATCATCTGGTTGAATAAAACAAGGGGAAAATCCTGTAAATTAATACGCCCCAATATCGGGAGTAGAAGGCACTGGATTTCCCGCAAAGTCCTGAGTAAGCCCCACATTCACACCTGCGCTGATGGCGGGAGAGCCAGCAAAGATGTTAAAGTCAGCAGTCGAGTCATAAAGGCCGTCAGCGTTTACGAATTCAGGATTGGCTATTATATCTCCAGTCCCTAAATTTACAGCCACAAATGATCCTATGTTATATGTTGCCAAATTATAAGGGCCATTGTTCCACCAAAGATTATAACTTTCAATTGGTATCATTGATCCTAGATTTGAATTGGCTACTATAAAACCGCCTGCACTATTATTCGCATAAATATTATTGATCCATATTGAAGCAGGTGGATACCCGTCTCCCAAGGTTGCATCTGTCTCCAAAACTCCATATCCATTGTTAACGATTGTATTGTTGTAAAATACATTTCCTGTCGGAATGGAGGTGTCGAAGCTAAATCCTATTTGATTCCCATAGACTATGTTGTCGTATATTTGACTATTTTTTATAGCAACAGCATTTATACCTGCTGTTCTGCCACCAAAAGAATTTGCTCCAGTTGCCACATTATAGCGAACAATACATCTTGTCGACGCGAAGGTAGATAGAGTAGACCCAGAGCCAGCAGTATCTAATTCTATCCCATCACCATCCGGAGCCGATGTATTGACTCCATTTACATAATTATTCTGAACAATAACTCCTTGCATAAAATCTAATTGCAGACCGTTTACATTAGGTTGTGATGCGCTTCCTAAATTATTACAAATATTCCCCTGGATGTAACTCTGGGCGGAAACGCTTTTAACTCCGGAATTAATAGAGATAGCACTTCTTGCTATATTGGTGAATGTATTATTAGCGATATTGACGGCATCTACCGACAATGTGGCTGATGTTAAGCTTATTGGTGTGAAAAAATATACCCCGTTGGCTGCCGTATCGTGAATGGTATTACCTGAAATCGTAATGCCTTTGATTGAATCTGAATCCGAACCATTAAAATAAATTGCGCTATCGGCGCTGTTGGAAATGTTGTTACCCTCGATATAGATATTTTGAATTGATGGGAAAGAAGCCGAATGATTGGGGGTGATGCTAATAGCATAATTCCTGCTCGTTCCTGTCATCGTTATCGTACTGTTTAATACGTAAATTCCGTTAGTTGAACCATACGTAGTGATAATGTTTATGGTATTGGCACTTGTTGCATTTAAAGTTAGATTTTCAATAGTGACGTTGCTCTGACTATTCATATCTAATAGAATAGAACCAGCATAACCATTGATAATAGGATTGGCACCCGAACCATATGACCCTATAGTAAAAGGGCCGCTTATTACCCATTCGGGGGCGGCGCTAGACATTGTCCAAGTGCAACCGGACCTAAAATAAACTGGGCCTGATGCTGTCGTAGCCATATTTGTTGTCAGCCATGGAGTTGTCGGGCTCGTACCATTATTTGAATCGCTACCGATGGTCACGCAGTTATCTACATAGTAGGTTGTACCAGTGCCAAAATCCACGTTCGTTCTTTCCCCTCCGCTACCAGTACAGGCAGCCAGCATTACTGCCGACAAGAGAATTAACACTAATGCTCTCGGCAATTTATTCGTAATATGTCTCCTTTTGCGTAATTACAGTGTGTTTGTTATCAAAGCGTGGAGTGAAAAAAGCAATATGTGAAGTCTTCAATTTCAGAAGAAAAAACTGTCGCGAGTTTCAGGAAGAACTATTTGACTAAACAATTTTATCACAAGGACATATGCCATGCAGTATTTATTTGGCAGTAGCTGCAGTTGGAATATGCGCTAAATCCCGAAAAATTTCAAGTCGCGCCAACCCGGTAATAAATAATCCGACGCACGACTAAAGGCATCATGGGGCGGCATTACTCAGCTGAATATTGGAGAAAATTGAGGCTATGAAGAGAATGGCTGGTGGATCGTTCCATCACCCGCTGGTCGTGCTGAAAAAGAGGTTATAGGGGACATGTTTTAAAAGGAACTACTTGTCCGACAATACAGGTTATACTGTTTTTAGTTGAAATTGAAAAGAGTGGCTTCCCCGTGGCATAATCCACGGTAGAGAGAGAAAAAAGAAAGGAGCCACTCAATGAAGGATACCACAAGGAAGAGAAAAAAGGCAATACGAGGAATTGAAGAGGCATACGGAAGGCGGGAGATCATCGAACAGATGTATTGTGTCTTCGCAAAAGGGAAACAGGGTTTTGATGAATGCATGAAGGAAATGGGCAGAATGATGGCAGAGACGATCATGTACATCGAGCGGGAGGAGATTGCCGGCCCCGACTACCAGCCTAACAGTCCCGATCTGCGGAAGTGGGCTAGCCAGGGCGGTTCCGTCTATATCGGCGATCAGAAGATCCCGGTGACCCACCCTCGGCTTCGAGGTCCGGCGGGTGAGATTGTACTGCAGAGCTATCAGAAGATGAAAAAACCGGAAGTCTTCGCAGAAGAATTGCTTGGAAAGGTGCTTCGGGGCATATCATGCCGGAAGTATGCGGAGACAGTTGTAGATACGGCACGAGCATTTGGAGTGTCCGCCAGCACGGTATCGAGCCATATCGTCGCGGCAACAGCAAAACAGCTTCAGGAGTTTAAGGAACGGTCACTCACGTCATTCGTTCCCTTTGCGGTCTTTTTAGACACTGTTCACCGCGGCGGAGAGGCATTCATCGTGGCGCTGGGGCTTGATATTGCCGGAAAGAAGCAGACATTGGGGTTCTGGCAGGGGGCGACGGAGAACCATGAACTGTGTGAAGAGCTGTTTTCTGATATAGAGCGGCGGGGTCTGATACTTTCACGACGAATCATCTGGGTTACCGATGGCGGCAAGGGCGTAATCAAGGCACTCCGGGATCGCTTCGGTAAGAAACTCATCCATCAGCGGTGCACGATCCACAAGGACCGGAATATACAGCATCATTTGCCGAAGAAATACCGGAAAGGCGCACACTGGAGGTTCCGGACAGCCCTGGAGCAGAATAATTACGCGGACGCTCGTCAGATGCTTCTGGACATGGAGAAATGGCTTCGGGGCATTAATGAGTCGGCGGCTGATTCGCTCATGGAAGCGATAGAAGACATTCTCACCCTTCATCGATTGAAGGTCCCCGCTCTCTTGAGGAAGACGTTGCATTCTACCAATCCTATCGAGAGCATGTTTTCCACGGTGAGAAAAGCAGAAGGCAATATAAAGCGCTACCGCGACAGCAAGATGATGCAGCGCTGGCTCGCTTCTGTCCTCTTATATGCTGAACAAGGATTCAGAAAGATCAAGGGCCACGCCTTCATCGCGGACGTGATGAAACGGATCGAAGCGGAAGAATTAAATGACCTAACAGTCAAAGAGGCTGCGTAAAGGGGGATGGTTAGGTATGGCTCGGCCTCAGAAAACTCACATATGGCGATCCTACGAATCCGATTTTATAAACAGCGATGATTTACACCGTTGAACCGATAAAAATACTTTAGCCGAAGGGAACGGGCCACTCAGATAATTTCAACTAAAAGCTTGACCTCGTCCCGACAATATCATGGCGCTCCTTCTATCCTCATCAATGGCACGACCGGCAGAACATGCACTCGAAGGACGCTCAGAAAAAGAAATAGCCCCTAGTTGCCCCCCAGAGGCCAAGACTGTGTTACCTCCTGTGTCAGTAGAGAAGTTCATAGGCGTTTATTTACGTCATTAGATCCCCTTTACTTACTTCCTTTTCGGGAACTATGTCCTTGAAAAGGGGGGAATATACAAAAAAGCCCTATTTAGCGGCCTCTTCTGGCAGTCTTGGGTGTCAAGGGTTCGATTCTCTTTTGGAACCACCAAGTTTTCAAAGGGTTGGTGATAATCGCGGCGCTAACATTAAGTTGTGTTACTTTGCATCAATGGAATTTTTGCAATATTATTATAGGGAAAATAGGCGGGATGGATTTCACTCTACAAGCGCATAACTTTTTTATTAATATTTATATTTATTGCTATGTTAGCTCGATTTGACAGAATGCAAACATAGCAATATACTTTAAAAAGAGGGGTTATTAAGAAAGCGAGAAAAAGAGGGCAGAAGTAAGTTCGAAGGTGTAGATATAATAAAAGCTAACATTGAGAGGGAGGGATTTTTATGAAAAGCCTGACGGGTTGGGATCCACTCCGGACGATGATGAGGTGGGATCCACTTGAAGAGCTTCGGTCAATGCAGCACGAAATGGACAGGCTGTTTGACCGGTTCCTTGGGAAAGGTGTCTCGAGTGAACATACAATGCTCTGGATGCCTTTAGTAGAAAGTTATACAAAAGAAAACCAACTGGTGTTCAAGACGGAACTACCGGGTGTGGACCCGAAAGATGTGGATGTTAGCGTCACCGACCGTGAGTTGGTCATCAAGGGTGAACGGAAGGCCGAAAAAAACGCAAAGGAAGAGAATTACATCTATCGGGAGATCAACTATGGCTCTTTCGAGCGGCGTTTGGTCCTGCCCGAGGGTGCAAAAATAGACGAACTGAAGGCAAAATTTTCGAACGGTATCCTCGAAATCACTTTGCCTGCACCAGCAATTGCCAAGACTCGGAAGATTGAGATCGAGGCTCTGAAGGAAGAGAAAAAACAGATTGAGACTGGAGCAAAGAAGGCCGCATGACAGTAAAGTTCCAGAACAAGCTGTTGTGAACGGCGAACTCTCAAGTTTGAATAACTATCCTGCAAGTGTTTTAAGAGGATAGTTTTTTTAAGAATAAACTTAACGCAATGAACATGCCTTCCTGTGGAAATTGAAAAGGCCATATCTTGATCTGCCCTCCTGCTCGAGCAGTTCACGTGAATAGAAGTGAGTGAAACGATGAAGATCGATTCTTATGCCTTCGGCAGAATCGTCATCAACGGGAAGACTTATACCTCGGACGTCATCATTTATCCCAACAGGGTTGACGCCACGTGGTGGCGAAAGGAGGGACATTTTTTTCAACTTATAGATGTGGAAGATGCGCTGCAAGAGAGGCCAGAAGTGTTTGTCATCGGCACAGGCTATGCCGGCATCATGCGCGTTCCCAGAGAAACCATTGACCGGATCGAGGCACAAGGAATCGAGGTGAAAGTAGAACGGACATCAAATGCAGTTAGGGTGTACAATGATTTCCAGGGCACTAGGACCGTGATCGCAGCCCTTCATATCACGTGCTGAATAATGTCAAATATAAAACTCCCAAACCAATGATGTTATCTTTTTTAAGGAAACCCTAACTTCATCTTTGCAGAACTGCTCCAGTGCTACTGCCAGGACTTCAGCAAATATCTGGGGTAATGACGTCGTTACCGGCGAGGTCTCTGGATTCTTCGAGTGATTCATCCTTGAAGATCAAAAAATCCGTAAAAACACATGCTCAAACCTCAGGACGTTACCTTAAAGAGCTGCTACCAGGCCTGCAAGCTGATTTTGCGCAGATCACTGTGGGTCAAATTCATTTTGTTGTCGATTTCTATGCAGACCAAATATTCTATACATAACCCATCCAGCAGTTTCTTTTTTTCCTCAAAGTGATGAAGAATTGGTGTCGCTTCGGGATTAAGTGTGGGAATCCCCAATTAAGTTGATATAGGCTGCTTTCGCATTGAAAGGGATAATTCCCCGATCATGCAAGGCTTTCCACTAACTTTTCGCGACTTCAACAAGTTTAATTTTCCCATCTTGCACTTTTTTTCAATGTTCTCTATACTGTTTTCATGGCCTTGACAAATACAAACAACAAACAACACCGTCCCCTTCTGCAAAGAATCGCCCACCAAGCAATGATCGAACGAGGGCTTCTCCCGGACTTCTCGCCCCAGGCGCTTGCCGAACTCAATGGGATTCGTGGACCTGCGACGGAAACGTATAATAAAATGCACGATCTGCGGCAATTGCCTTGGTGTTCCATTGACAACGACGACTCTCGCGATCTGGACCAGTTGACCGTTGCAGAGGTCATGTCTGACGAGAGTGTAAAAGTCCTGGTTGCAGTCGCTGATGTCGATGCTCTGGTCAAAAAGAACTCGGCCATCGACGAGCACGCTAGCAGAAATACCACGTCGGTATATACTGTTGCAAAGATCTTTCCAATGCTTCCGGAAAAGCTTTCGACGGACCTAACTTCCCTCAACTACGCGTCAGAACGATATGCACTGGTCGTCGAAATGGTTGTAGGCAAAAACGGAACCCTTCTTCATTCTGATGTGTATGAAGCGCTAGTCAGTAATCATGCAAAGCTAGCATACAATAGCGTTGCCACCTGGCTTGAGGGCATTAGTCCTATCCCAAAGGAGATTAGCGCAGTTGCCGGCCTTGACGAGAACATTAGGATCCAGGACCGGCTTGCCCAACGGCTGAAGACACTCCGGCACGAACACGGCGCGCTGACTCTTGAGACCGTGGAAGCCAGGCCGGTGTTCGATGCCGATGAACTCAAGGACCTTAAGGTTGAGCAAAAGAACAGGGCCAAAGATATAATCGAGGACCTCATGATCGCGGCAAACGGCGTAACAGCTCGCTACCTCTCCGCGAGGGGTCTACCATCGTTCCGTCGCGTGGTGCGCACTCCCAAGCGGTGGGATCGTATCAGAGACTTAGCCATGGACCACGGTCAAATACTTCCAATGGAGCCCGATGCAAAAGCATTGGAAACCTTTCTCATTAAAGCGCGCGCTGTCGATCCGCTAAGGTTCCCCGATCTTTCCCTTGCAATTATCAAGCTGCTCGGTGCGGGTGAATATGCCCTCCAAGTGCCGGGAGACGTTTCAAGCGGCCACTTCAGTCTTGCAATCCCGGATTATTCCCACACCACTGCCCCGAACCGCCGCTATCCCGACCTGATTACTCAGCGCTTGCTGAAGGCAGCAATCGCTGGGCACCCCATGCCCTACGAGAACGGGGAGCTGTCAACACTGGCAACGCACTGCACGGAAAAAGAAAATGATGCAAAGAAGGTAGAACGGAGAGTCAGAAAATCTGCTGCAGCAATGTTTCTTGAACAACGAATCGGCGAGCAGTTCGAGGCAATCGTTACAGGTGCGGCGGAAAAAGGCACTTGGGTCCGACTTCCACAGCCTCCCATTGAAGGAAAACTTACGAGCGGTTTTGAAGGAGTCGATGTAGGCCAGAGGATCCGAGTCCAACTTGTAAGAACGGACGTAGAACACGGCTATATCGACTTCAAAAGGGTTGAATACTTTTAACAATTATATTGTATAATATTATTTCTTATGATAAAATGTATCTATAAAACTGAGCGTATGGGCAACGCAACAAGGTATAACCTATCAAGCGGCATGGAAATGGTGGAAGGCTGGCAAGCTGCCGGTTGAGGCTGAGCAGATGCCTACCGGAACCATCATTATAAAAGAGCAGAAAACTGCCCAAGGTTCTGTTGCTCTTTATGCCCGGGTATCCTGTCATGACCTGAAAAGCTCGAGCACAAAATAAAATTTGCGAGAAAATGGATTAAAACCAGAGAGAACAGTATCATTGACATACGCAAAGACACGGAATTGTCCGAATATGAGAAAACGACCAGCGTGAAGTCTCTCCGTTTTGCGGTCCACAACAAAAAACGGAAGCTCCATTCATCGGAGCAGAAACTGGAAAAGCTAAAGTACGATTTGGACAAAGGACGAATCAGGATTTGCTTTGGGACAAAGAAACTTTTCCACAAGCAGTTTAACCTTTCTGAAAACGATTATAAATCCCACAATAACTGGCTGTCTGCCTGGAAGGCTGCCCGAAGCTCTTCATCGTTTTGTCTGGGATCGAAGGATGAAACGGCCGGCAACCAGACCTGCACGCTTGGCGTCGACGGGTCGCTCAGGATACGGGTCCCAAACTATCTTGTCAAAAAATACGGTAAACACATCATGGTGCCTACCGTAACATATCCTTACGGGCAGGAATATATTGAGCAGGCACTCCTGCGCGGCCAGGCAATCACCCACCGGTTTGTCCGTGGCGAGAAGGGTTGGTATCTGTATTCTTCAGTTGATATTCCCCAAAGAGAAACAATTACCGGGAAACCGCAAGAAATCGGATGTATTGGCGTAGATGCAAACGAAAAAGAGATTGCTGTTTCCGAGACTGACCGGTTCGGCAATCTTGTCTGGTACACAACGTATGCTGCATGTATAAAAGACAGAACCACGGAACAGACCGAGGCAACTTACGGTGATATCTGCGTCGGCATTATCGACCGGTCAATTAAAACAGGGAAACCCGTCGCTCATGAAACTCTTGACTTCGAAAAGAAGAAAGCATCTCTTAAGGAACAGGGAGTAACGTATGCGCGGATGCTGTCCGGGTTCGCCTATTCCACCTTTTTAAACATGCTTGACCGCAGAGCATTTAAGGCAGGCGCCGGTGTGCTCTCCGTGAATCCTGCTTACACATCCGTTATCGGCAGAAACAATTATATGTCTTTTCATGGCATCTCGCCGCATGAAGCAGCGGCGCTTGCGATCGCGAGAAGAGTTCAAGGATATTCCGAGTCTCCCATACCAAGCAGAACCGCCTCCCCTCTACCTGCAAGGAATCGAGAGGAGCACATCTGGAAGTTTTGGAGCAAGATGAAGACTCGGGGAGGTTGTGGAAATCATCACAGTCTCTACCAACGACGGTCCTTACAGGACTCCCCAGGCTGCGCTGAATTGCAGAAGAAGCCATCATCCCGTCGACAGCGCAATTCTCCGGGCCACCTGCCAGCAGCAGTCTTGCTGAAAAGGCGCCAGAAGCAATCCCGATCAGCAAACAACGGGACTTGGGCGAATCAGGGCGGGAATCCCTGACGTTAACCGGCAGCAGCACTGTTCGGCTGCCGTCATAGTTATGAGAAATAAAATACTATGGTTTTAGGAACGGTCGGAGAAGGAAAGTCATACCTGCGGGGAAGAAGCATCACAATATTGTGTAGGATTGCCCGGGGTCTCTTGCGGCGACGAATTGACGAACGCGGAAACATATTTTTTTTAATTTGTGATCAACTTATGTACGAAATCATCCGATTGAAAACAGCCTTGACAAGGCCGCCGTGCTCTGTATAATGCTTCTCAACGGCTTCCTCCGAAGCTTGCTGCTGAGAACTCACAGGGATCGGGAAACGGTTAAGTGAAAACACGCTCTGGAGAATATAGATGAATAAGAGAAACCAGTTGTACTTACTTGCAGTACTATTTATCTCCGCCATAGGAGTAACGACATTTGCTGCAGATACATCGGCTGTTTACAAAAACGTTGATAAGGGTTTTTCACTGAGGCTCCCCAATACGTGGGAAGTAAAAGAGGGTGTGGGAGGCATGGACCTTATTGCCTCATCTCCTATGCAGGAGAAGTCCGGTGGCCAGTTTCGTCCGACAGTATCTGTAGTCTGCGAAATTTTGCAACAGAAGCAACCGATTAACGAATATGCACAAAAACGTATTACAAAGTTTCGCGATTCGATGAAGGACTTACAGTTTTTAAGAACGGGCCATCAAATCATAAGCCATACAAATGCAAGATGGTGGATTATTTCCTACAGTGAAAAGACGGTAGCTTTCAAAGGGTTTCTTTTCATAGTAATCAAGGGTAATAAAGCCTTTACCATAACATGCATTGCGGCTCTCAATCAATACCCGGCATATAAGGATACCCTTGGGGATATCGCGAGCAGTTTGGTTGTCGATTAGCCGATAGGAAGCTATGAGACTGGCTCGCATTCTCCTGCGCCCCGTTCCGCCCCCCGCTGTATCTTTTTGCACATAGTTTTCGCAGAACGGCCTTGGCTTCACGTTGAAAACAAAATTGACAAGGCCGCCCGGCTCTGTATAAAGCTTTTCATCAGTTTCCTCTGAAACTTGATCTGAGAACTCACAGTGATTGAGGACCGGTCTCATGAAAACACCTTCTTCTGTTTCCGACGCACTCGACTTCCTGAATAACAGCAGAACCGCGCATCTGGATGCTCTGAAAGATCTTGTCCGTATCCCAAGCATCAGTTTCCCGGGCTTTGACCCTGCACCGGTGAGGCGCTGCGCCGAATCGGTTTCCTCTCTCCTGAAGGCATGCGGCCTAAATGATGTGCACCTGCTCGAAACCGGAACAGGCTATCCATCAGTATTCGGGCAATGGACAGGAGCGCAGGGCAAGCCCACCATCCTCCTCTATGCTCATTACGATGTACAGCCCGTCGGCCGGGAGGAACTCTGGATTTCGCCACCTTTTGAGCCGACCGTGCGAAACGGACGGCTTTACGGCCGTGGAACTTCCGATGACAAGGCAGGCGTAGTGATGCATGCGGTCGCGGTGCGTTCCTGTCTTGAAGGAGCGGGATCCCTTCCAATGAATGTCAAAATTCTGATCGAAGGCGAAGAAGAGGTGGGATCGACCAATCTCCATGAAATCCTTGATAGGAGTCTTGGGCTTCTATCCGCTGATGCAGTGCTCATCGCCGACAGTGAAAATTTCGACAGTGGTATTCCGACACTTACAGCGTCGCTTCGCGGTATCGTGACGGTCAATGTCGAAGTCCGGGCGCTTGAATCAAGCGTGCATTCTGGAACCTGGGGCGGTCCTCTCCCCGATCCTGTTCAGGCCCTTTCACGTATGATCGCCAGCCTGACCGACGAAGACGGGAGACCCGCCATCTCCGGACTATATGACAAGGTTCTAAAGCTCTCACCGCGTGACGCTGCCCAACTCAATACCCTGCCGTTCAACGAATCTCTCTTCCGGAAGCAGGCGAAGCTGCTAAACGGGGTACAGATTACAGGCGGTCACGGATCGATATACGAGAAAATGTGGTATTGCCCGTCTGTCGCAGTGAACGCGATCGAAGCAAGCAGCAGGAAACAGGCCGCGAATATCATTAATGACGTGGCATGGGCAAGAATCGGCATCAGGATCGTCCCCGATATGGATCCTGGCGAAACACTTGAACTGCTCATGAGTCACTTGAGAAAAAATGCACCTTGGGGTGTCCAAATAACCATGAAACCCGAAACACCATCACCATGGTGGAAAACTGATACATCAGGGCCCGTGTTTGGGGCCGCATTGCGTTCTCTCGAACAGGGTTACAACGCAAAGCCTGTCGTCGTAGGAGCGGGCGGATCGATTCCCTTTGTACAGACGATCACCGATGCGCTCCACGAAGTTCCCGCCCTACTCTTCGGCGTCGGGGATCCTTACACAGCGGCACATTCGGAAAATGAGAGCCTGCTCATCTCCGACTGGGAAAAGGGATGCCGGAGTCTCATACACCTGTTTACGGAGTTGGCGGGCGGGATCGATTGATATCAAGCACACATGGATGATGACTTCTTTTGTAATTCACCGCAGCCTGGAGAGTCCTGTAAGGACCGTCGTTAATACAGGTTATATGGCTGTTATAACCTTCCCGAACCTTAGGGCACCTACATTCATTTCCGAAGGACCTTGCATTTGGTGTGCTTCAATCGGTAGTTTGCTCTTAAGCCACCAATTCCATGCAGTTGTGGTATATTAAACCTTGTTTTTTTGCCAATACGCTTAAATTCATACATACGATATATGACTCATAATACTATATTGTAATGAATAATTATCAACCCTTTTCCTGCGATGCGGTGAACGCTTTATCCTCGATTTTAACGGGAATACGTGTCTCCGCATTTCTCAGAAAAACTGTCAAGGCATCTTTTTGCTTTTCCGCAAGATAGGTCTGTCTGAACGTGTCCTTATCCTTTTCAAAATCACCGGGCTTCGCTTTTGGGTTTTCCCGTTGATAGGCGGAGCTGAGTTCGGCATCTTCCACCATCACGCTATCCCTGACAAGCTGCTCCATTTTCTGGCGAAGAATAAAATCTCGCTGATCGGCCTCGAATGCGGCCGGAGTCATGTTGACGCGTTCAAGAATTCTTTCATAGGTTTGTTTGTCGAACCTGCCGTTCTGTGAGAATCCAGGCATCTTCATGATGTTCGCCTGAAGTTCCCTGTCCGTAACCTGAAGCCCAAGATTTTTTGCTTCGTCGACGAAGATCTGGTTAACAATCAATTCCGTGAGAGCCTGGCTTCGCAGACTCTTTTCAACGGAATCATTGAACTTGTCTTTCAGCGCATCCTTGTACGTATCGTACAAATTCTGGTAGACACGGTTCACGTCATCATTGGTAATGACGACCCCGCCCACTTTCGCCACCGCTTTTCCTCCCACGGACGACGGATAGATTCCGAAAAAAAGAAAGGTAACGGTAACCAGTCCGACGATTACCCACATCATCCAGCCCATGTGTTTCCGAATCCATTCAATCATTGCCTGTCCCCCTACCTGTATTTTAAAAATTATTTTGGAAATGCCGCATATGCTTACGCACTCAGCTTTTTTTTGAGCAAGTGGTTAACCATATCAGGGTTCGCTTTTCCCTTGCTCGCCTTCATGACCTGGCCGACAAAGAAGCCGAACAGTTTTTCCTTCCCTGATCGGTACTCGGAGGCCTGGACGGGGTTGGCTTTGATCACGTCATCAATGATCTTTTCAATCTCGCCCGTATCCGATACTTGCACCAACCCCTGCTCTTTTACGACGGTATCCGCGTCTTTTCCGGTTTTGTACATCTCTTCGAAAACGGTCTTTGCCATCTTGGTACTGATCACGCTATCGCTTATCAACTTGACCATACCGGCGAGCTTGCCCGGATTGATCGGACAGTCCTCAATTTCCTTATTGTCCGCGTTCAGCAGCCGCATCAACTCGCCCATCATCCAGTTCGAGACAACTTTGGGATGGCCGGACAATTTTGCTGCTTCTTCGTAATAGGCTGCCATGCTCCTGCTCTGCGTGAGCATGTCGGCGTCATATTCCGGAAGTCCGTATTCCTTGACAAACCGCTCGCGTTTGGCATCGGGCAGCTCAGGAATGGTCTTACTGATGCTCACAATTATGTCCGGAGCAACGACGATCGGGACGAGATCGGGTTCTGGGAAATAACGGTAGTCGTGCGCCTCTTCCTTGCTGCGCATGGAGAAAGTGGCCCCTTTCGATGAGTCGAACAGTCGGGTCTCCTGTACAACCTTGTTGCCATCATCAAGAACCTGCGCCTGGCGCTTGATCTCATACTCGATCGCTTTCTGAACATATTTGAAGGAATTCACATTCTTAATTTCCGCCCGTGTGCCGAATTCCTTGGCTCCCACAGGACGAATGGAGACGTTCGCGTCGCACCGGAAATTCCCCTTTTCCATGTCTGCATCGGAGACTTCGATATATCGCAGGATGGAGCGGAGTTTTTTGAGGTATTCCGATGCTTCCTCGGGTGTGCGGATATCGGGCTCGGATACAATCTCCATGAGCGGCGTACCAGCACGGTTTAGATCCACGAGGCTCGACCCTGCTTCCGATGTATGAAGGTTTTTTCCCGCATCCTCTTCAAGATGAATGCGCGTCAGCCTGATCCGTTTGACCGCGCTGTCGACGACGATCTCGACGTAACCGTGTTCGCAAACCGGGAGTTCGTACTGGGAGATCTGGTAGCCTTTGGGAAGATCGGGGTAAAAATAGTTTTTGCGCGCGAACCGGCTGTAAGGACTGATCGTGCAGTGCGTGGCTAACCCTGTCTTGACAACATATTCCACTGCTTTTTTATTCAGCACGGGCAGCACTCCGGGCATGCCGATGCAGATCGGACAGGTTCGCGTGTTCGCGTCATCCCCAAAGCAGGTTTCACACCCGCAGAAAATTTTAGTCTTCGTCTGGAGTTGGGCATGAACTTCAAGCCCTATGACTGCCTCATATTTCATGATTATTCCTCACTGATTTAATATCTTCCGCTGTCTCTTGCCCCTTCCCTTACAGCCTCGCTCTCTTGGTATGCCATTCTGTTGCCTGTTCATAGGCGTAGGCCGCATGGAGGATCATTTCTTCGTCAAAGTGCTTCCCGAGCAGTTGAAGGCCAATAGGCAGATTCGACTTCGTGAACCCGCAAGGAATAGAGATGCCCGGGATGCCCGCTAGGTTCACGCTGATTGTGAAGATATCGAACAGGTACATCTGGAGCGGGTCAGCGGACTTTTCTCCGATTTTAAATGCCGCTGTCGGTGCCGTAGGCGTTGCGATGACGTCCACGGTCTTGAAAGCCTCGTCGAAATCACGTTTGATTAATGTCCGGACCTGCTGTCCTTTTTTGTAATAAGCATCGTAGTATCCCGCCGAAAGGGCATAGGTACCGAGCATTATCCTGCGTTTTACCTCTGGACCGAAGCCCTTGCTGCGTGATTTCATGTACATGTCCAGAAGATCTTTGGCTCCCTCGGCGCGGAACCCGTACTTGACTCCGTCATAACGGGCGAGATTTGAGCTTGCTTCGGACGTTGCCAGAACATAGTACGTGGCCACGGCATAGTCCGTATGGGGAAGTGAAACTTCAGTCACAATGGCGCCAAGTCCTTCAAGAGTTTTCACAGCATCCTTGACCGCCTTTTCCACTTCCGGGTCCATCCCATCGATAAAGTATTCCTTTGGCAGGCCGATTTTCATGCCTTTTACGTCTTTTTTGAGTCCCCGTGTAAAATCCGGGGCCGTTATTTTTGCCGATGTCGAATCTCTGACGTCGTGGCCCGAGATCACATTCATAAGCAAAGCGGAATCAGTCACATCCTTGGTAATAGGGCCGATCTGGTCCAGGGACGATGCAAACGCTACAAGCCCGTAGCGAGATACCCTTCCGTACGTTGGTTTGAGACCGACGACCCCGCAGCATGCCGCAGGCTGCCGGATTGAACCACCCGTATCCGAGCCAAGCGCGGCAATACATTCTCCCGCAGCGACCGCTGCTGCCGATCCCCCACTCGATCCGCCGGGGATCCGTTCCAGGTCCCAAGGATTTTTCGTAATGAAGAATCCCGAATTTTCCGTCGATGACCCCATGGCAAATTCATCCATGTTCGGCTTGCCGCAGAGCACATAGCCCGCTTTCTTGAGTTTAGCAACCACAGTTGCATCATAGGGTGGCACGAAGTTCCCGAGAATGTTCGACGCGCAGGTGGTTTTAATACCGTCGGTGCACATATTATCCTTCACGGCAAGCGGGATGCCAAGAAGTGGAGATATGACACCTCCCAACTTGATCCGCTTGTCCGCCTCCTGAGCCTGCAAACGAGCCTCTTCCGCCGTGACCGTGATGAAGGCATTGACTTTTTCGTCTACCGATTTTATCCTGCTGAGAACCGATTCGGTGACAGCAAGTGCCGTTGTCTCACCTTTCATGAGCATGTTGTGCAGTTCATGTATCGTCAGCTGATAGTACTCCATTATTTTCCTCGCATCCTGTTGTTTTCATCCACAAGGATGATCTTGGGTTTAAAAGTTTGCAGCTCTTCTTCGTTGAAGTACTCGTAACAGAAAACAATGACCTTGTCTCCTTTAACACCTTTTCTCGCTGTCGGGCCATTCAGCACCATCTCGCCCGCTCCGGTTTTTCCAGGGATTACATAGGTCTCAAAGCGCTCTCCATTATTGAGGTTGGAAACGCTCACCTGTTCGTAAGGAAGAATGCCCGCCGCCTCAAGAAGTAGGGGATCGATGGTCAGACTTCCCTCATACTCGAGATTTGAGTCCGTAACGGTTGCACGGTGGATTTTTGATCGAAGCATCAATCTGAACATTGCTCTCCTTCAATGACTGCCGGATCAGGGATCAAGTGAGTAATGATAATATTTTCCAGAATTCCAAATTTCAAATGTTTAACTACTCACGGCCTTGCCGCTTTCCCATTATTCTATTATTTTGGGCACTTTATAGAACCCTGTGACCTTGTCCGGCGCATTTGCCAGGGCCCGCTCCTGCGGCAGACTTTCCTCGGGAGTATCATCTCGCATAACATTGGTGATGTCCAGAACGTGAGATGTGGGCGCCACGTTCTTTGTATCTAGTTGATTCAGCTTTTCAAAATGTGTCAGAATATTGGAAAGCTGATCGGTCAGCATCTCCTTTTCCCGCTCCGACAATTCCAGACGGGCGAGTTTCGCAACATGTTCAACTTCCTGTCTCGTGATCTTCATAATTCCTCATCGTCCCTTGTCTACTGCCTGCTGTATACAGTCTGCTCAGCAATTATATTACTTCAAGATTCGCGTATTTTACAGCTAGCGTCTTTACGCCATAGCCGGGAAAGCTCACACTAATCTTCAACTCGTCCCCCACCCCTTCTGATCGCTGCACCGTGCCGAGGCCGAACTTGGCATGCCGCACCACTGCGCCTTTATAGTACCGGCCACCGGAGCCGGATGTTACCGACTGAACAGGTTTTATGAAAATAGTTCCCTTCTGAACTGTCTCGCATGAACTGTCTTCCCATGATATCCTCTGACCCCGATAATGAGTCTGTGCTGCCTCCATGCCGATAAATTCAATGGCATCACCAGGGACTTCCTGCACGAACCGCGACATCAGATTGGCCTGCGGGTAACCGTACAGTCTCCGCTCCATAGCATAGGTCAGGATAAGTTTTTCCTTGGCCCTTGTGATCCCCACATAGCAGAGCCGTCGCTCTTCCTCCAGATCCCCCTCGCTTTCCGCGGAACGGGAATGGGGGAACAATCCCTCTTCCATACCCACCATGAAAACCACATCGAATTCGAGACCCTTAGCGTTATGTAACGTCATGAGTGTCACAAAATCGTTGTTTCCCCGACCGCTGTCAGCCGCAGTCTGCTGCTCAAGGTCCGTAATGAGCGCCACCTGGTCCAGGAACGCCGAGAGCAAAGCGTCGCGGTTTTGCTCCTGAAAATCCTCAGTGGCCGTCAGTAGCTCATTCAGATTTTCCATCCTGATTCGTGACTCAACGGTTTTCTCTTGCTCAAGCGCAGTGATATAGCCGGATTCATAGATCACCCGTTTGACAAGATCGGTTATGGTTGATGTCCCAAGCTCAGTGCGCATGTGCTCTATCATACCGGTGAATTCACGAAGCTTCCTTTTGGCCGATGGCGTGACGTCGGCATTCTCCGCATTCATCGCGGACTCGTACAGCGTGATACCCTCCTGAGCCGCGACACGCTCAAGTTTGTCGACAGTCGTGTCGCCGATTCCGCGGGCTGGGACGTTGATGATCCGGCGGAGGCTGACTATATCCGCGGGGTTCTGCAAGACCCGCAGATAAGCGATGATATCCTTGATTTCCTTGCGGTCGTAGAATCGCAGACCGCCGAATATCCGGTATGGAATTCCCCAGTTTCTAAGTGCGTCTTCAAGAGCCCGTGACTGGGCGTTCGTGCGATAGAGTACAGCAAGCTCGTGCAAACTCCGGCCCCCGTCCACTTCTTGCTGAATGGTCCGGCAGATGAAGCGAGCCTCATCCTTTTCGTCCAACGCCTTATAGCACAGGATCTTGTCTCCGATACGCTTTTGCGTCCAGAGTTCCTTCGGCTTTCGACCGAGGTTTCGGGTCACCACGGCCCCAGCTGCGCCTAAGATATTCCCCGTGGAGCGGTAGTTCTGTTCAAGCTTGATGACCCTGGCTTCGGGGTAGTCTTTTTCGAAATTCAGGATGTTCGTGATGTCCGCTCCGCGAAAACGGTAAATGCTCTGGTCGTCGTCGCCCACAACACAGAGGTTCTTTCGCCCTGCGGTTAATAGCCGCACCAAGCGGTACTGGGCATGATTCGTATCCTGGTACTCGTCAATCAGAATATGCTGGAACAGCCCCTGGTAATACCGGAGCACATCTTGCTGACGCTCGAAGAGCCTCACTGTAATCATAAGCAGATCGTCGAAATCCAAGCCACCTGCTTCCCTGAGTTTGTCCTGATACAGCGAATAGACTCGACCGACCGCTTCATCAAACCCGTAATGAGAGCTTGTTTTCTGGAATTGCTCGGCATCCGTCAGATTGTTCTTGAGCACACTGATCCGCGCGTTAATCGCGCGGGGCTGGTACCGATCCGATTCAATCCGCAAATCAGTCATGCAGGCCCTGATGAGCGACGATCGGTCCGTTTCGTCATAGATCACGAAGGAACGCTTATAACCCAGCGCCATGATGTGCTGGCGCAGGATCCGGACACAGGAGGAGTGGAACGTGCTGATCCAGAGCCGATTGAGCGGGATATCAAGCAGCCGCTCAACACGCTCCCTCATTTCATTCGCCGCCTTGTTCGTGAAGGTGACGGCAAGAATGTTGCCTGGCTCGACGCCGCGTTGGCGGATCAGGTGTGCGATCCTGCTCGTAATCACCCGTGTTTTGCCGCTACCCGCACCAGCCAGTATCAGCAGTGGTCCATCCCCGTGCAGCACAGCCTCCTGTTGAGGCGAATTTAAGTTTTCAAGATAGTTCATGGTAATTCAGGGAGCGCATTGAAATTTTTGTATTTTACAGAACAACCTGGGAAATTGCAAGATGAGTTTTAGCAACCGGGGACCGTTCCCTGCTGCGTTCCGACGCAGGTAAAAAAGGAATGATTAATGATCTAATCTTGTGCTATAGTAATGTTCATGATAGCCCGAATAACAGCGTTTCTAGCAGTTCTAATGTTGATGGCCTCCACAAGCCGTGCCTTCTTCCAGCAACCTCCCTTCAAATCCATCTCTGTTTCACAACGGTGCTTAGTAACCTCAATGTGGCTGCGGAACCGGCAGGCGAAAGTCTAACCTCATGCTCTATTATATATATAACGGGGTTTTACGGTGCAGAAGGATAATCTAGCAGGGAAAATGATGTTGGTGAAGTCCAGGCGGAAATTACTACATGGGGAGTAGGAAAATAGCGATGCATTGTTTAGGGAAAAAGCAGGATGACGTGGCGACGAATCTCAGCCCTTAGCGGCCTTCAGAAGCTTTTCGAGTTTCTCGACGCCCACGCATTCCTTGGCAAAAGCGCACCACTCGATACAGGATGTGCCAATTGGACGGGAATTCAGGTGCCCGCACTTCTTGCATTGCGTCTCTGGCTCGTCGGTCCATATTTCGACTTTCTCTCCGCACTTCTGGCAGCGGATATCTTCGGGCTTGGGCGTCCGAATCTCTGCACTTCCTGGGCAACCTTCCTTAAACATGTGGACAGTATACTCCCTGAGAAAAAAAAGATCAATGATTCACATCATATCCAACGCTTTTATTATCCTTCCCCCACTTTCTTCTCCTGCAAAAAAACCTCGCTAAAACAGCATGATATGGACATCGAAATGTTGGTGATTCCACACCCTGCCATGGTATGCCAACTTGATTATGTGACGAGACTCCAGAATCATCTGCCTTCTGGTGATAGCATGTCCGGCGGCCTTTGCGGCGGGAGGGAGTAAATTTGTGAGATGGCGCGTAAACGGCGCCTAGGAAAGATACAATTTTCCCCCTCTGCAATGACAAATTGTCTTGAATTTGCTTTAATAGATATCTATAATACGGAACCAAGCTGCCAACTCGTTTCAGGAAGTGGGGTAGAATATGGCATTAAAAAAAGGCGCAACGAAGAAAAAAACGGCTAAAAATTCTGTGAAAAGAAAACCTGCGGCAAAAAAAGCAGCAAAAAAAGCTGTCTCAAGTTTGAAAAAGGCATCAGGGAGAAAAGCGGCCAAAATATCGGTCAAGAAGCAGGCTACGAAAAAAACCTATTCCGCGGCTCCTTCCAAGACAGCGGCGCCAAAACCTGCCAAGTTGTCCCCGGCTGTGCAGAAGCGCCATGAACTGCTGAAAAAGATCCTTCTGAAAAAGCGGAACGAGGTTGTAGATGGGTTGGAAGCGCAGATGGGCCGTCGACTTATGCGTGAACCGGGACAAAAAATAGATTCTGCCATGGACAGCGCCGACCAGTCTGTGCTCGATATAGATCAGGGAATCGATTCTTCTCTCCTAGAGATGAAATACGAACAGTACAAGGACATCGCAGACGCTTTCCGTAAGCTCCAGAATAATACATTCGGTCTTTGTGAGGAATGCGGCGAAGAGATCGATATAAAACGGCTTCAGGTCAATCCTCTGGCTCGATACTGCATAAGCTGCAAGACGAAAAAAGAGGAAATGGAACGCATACAGAAAGAGGAAACACGGTTCAAGGAATAGATAGACCGGCGGGATGACTTTCAACCCGTCCCTGACCCCTGCCATGTTTCCCTTGACAAAAAGGCGGCAATAAAGTATCGTATGCCTCTAAATTTTCGGGGCGGTGTAGCTCAGCTGGTAGAGCAGGGGAATCATAATCCCTGTGTCCGGGGTTCGAGTCCCTGCACCGCCACCATTTTTTCCCTTCCTTCATCTCATCGCAAACCTTCGGTTTGACATCTTCCCCGGCCTTGAAGACCGAGGATTCCCGAATCAGCGCTATTGCTGCTAAAAGTCGCTGCTGATTCTATTCAGATGCGTCAGGGATGTCTGCCACATCCGCTGTATTTAACATACAAGGCGAAAATCTAACCGTGTGTATCGTGGCCTCTGCGTTTGCAACCAATGCGGCGCCGTAAGTAACAGAAGCATGAAGCCAAAATCCTCGGCCTGAAGGCCGCGGTGGATGTCAAAGATGAAACAACCATGCTGATCACCAAAGTAAAAAAAACAATCAAGAAGTACCACCTACTGCGTGCAGGAGACCGAGTGCTGGTTGCCGTGTCGGGCGGTCCGGATTCGGTCTGCCTCCTTAGCGTCCTACAGATGTTTGCGAAAGAGCTTGACCTTACGTTGCACCTTGCCCACCTCGACCACATGTTCCGGGGCAGGGAATCGGCAAACGATGCACGCTTTGTCACCGATCTGGCGCAGAAAACCGGTATACCGGCGACGATAGAACAGGTCGATGTCCCGGCTTTTTGCCTTGAACGTGGGCTTTCAGCCCAGGCAGGTGCTCGCGAGGTCCGATATGCTTTCCTCGACCGGGTGGCCCGGTCCGTCGAAGCGTCGCGGATCGCCACGGGACATACGGCAACGGACCAGGCCGAAACAATACTGATGCGGCTCCTGCGTGGCGCGGGAATTTCGGGTCTTTCTGCAATTCCGCCAAAGCGGGGAAATATAATCCGACCACTGATAGAGTCTACGCGGGAAGAAATCCTCGCCTACCTACATGCTGCGTCGCTCCCTTTTGTTTCCGATTCGTCGAACGTGAAACCCATTTATACGCGCAATAAGATTAGGATGGAACTTCTGCCCTTACTCAAAGGTTTTAACCCCCGCATCGTCGAGACACTTGCTATCGAAGCTGCTCTTATCCGGGACGAAGACGATGCTATGCGATCCTGCTTAGACGACAAGGCGTCTGATATTTTCGTGCAAGAGAATGATATAGTGGTTATTAAGAGGAACGCATTCAACAACCTGTTTCCCGCTCTCAGGCGCAGAATCCTCAAAAAAACCGCTGACCTTTGCGGTACGGATTCCTCACGAATATCTATGGTCCAGATTGAGCAGGCATTGCTGTTCATGGCGGAAGCACAAACGGGCAGAACCATGCACCTTCCCCCCGGTCTAACGATTGTACGGGAATATGACCGGTTTCTTGTTATGACGGCTGCAGAAGCGACGGCCTTCTCCCATTCCCTCGCAATGCCGGGCCTGACAGCAGTTCCGGAACTAGGAATCGAAATTAAAATCGCCGCGGGAGACACAGAAACGCAGGTTGGAGATATCCAAAATTATCACTGGCAGGCCGCGTTCGATTATGATAAAATGATCATTCCTTTAACGGTCAGAAGTCGGCGTCCGGGTGATGTCTTCTGCCCAGCCGGCATGGGGGGCAGGCACAAGAAACTGCAGGACTACCTAGTTGACGAGAAAATTCCCCAGCGTCATCGGGATAGGGTTCCTCTGCTTTGTTCGGGAGACAACATCGTCTGGGTACTGGGTTTTCGAACCGATGAACGATTCCTACCCGGTCCGGGTGCCCAACGTGTCATGATAGTTCGCGTAAGGAACGATAACAAATAGGGAAAGCGACTTTATTTTCGGTATTAAGTCCATACACACCCCGGTCTTCAGTGCTTGCGTTTTTTTTATGGAGGAAATGCAATGGGTATTGATTTTGGTAAACCACTGTTTACGAGTGAAGAAATCCAGAGAAAGATTCATGAACTCGGCTCGAGGATATCTTCGGACTACGCAGACACGGACCTGCTGGTCGTCGGCGTTCTCAAGGGCGCCATCTTTTTCATGTCAGATCTGCTTCGATCTCTCAGGATATCCGTCCGGATGGATTTTATTCATTGCACAAGTTCGAAGGGCAGCCATCCCGTTCAAATCATTGCCGATATGAAAGAGGATATCCGGGGAAAGGACGTCCTCCTCGTTGAAGACATCATGGATTCGGGCGTTACGATCAATCACCTTAAGAAAATGCTCCTCGAGCGTGGTCCGTCTTCGCTCAGAGTCTGCGTGCTTCTGGACAAATCCGAACGGAGAAAAGTTAAAATCGAAGCTGACTACGCTGGTTTCCGAATCCCCAATAAATACGTCGTAGGCTACGGTCTCGACTACAAAGACCGCTACCGGAATCTACCTTACATCGCCGTGCTTCCGATGGAGGAGCAGCAAGGGTAAGGACATGATAAACTGTTGTCAGAAGCTGAGGAATGTGTTATTATGATTAGTCTATGAGCTTAGGATCGTAAACTACAACTAGCTAAAATACAGTAGATTTTCGCGTTTCGATCTTCGCGTTCCCACGTAATCTGGCGATCAAAATTGGAGGATTTAATTCGTGAATGCATTCTATAAAAATTTGGCGCTGATACTGCTCTTCGTCGTCGTATCGGTGCTCATTTTCAATCTGTTCAATCCCGTCTCCCAGTCGGCGGTCCTGATCCCGTTCAGCGACGTCATGACCAAAATCTCCAACAACGAGGTTAATGACGTTACCATCAAGGGAGCAGAAATGTTCGGGAATCTTAAAACGGGCAAATCGTTCAAGACAAATCTGCCCGATTATCCCGACTTGGTCAAGGACCTTATGGCCAAGGGTGTCAAAATCAATGCGGAACCGGTCAAGGATTCGCCTTGGTACAATTTTCTGGTTGTTTGGGCACCGCTTATCCTCATGGCGCTCTGGTTCTTCTTCATCATGCGCAACATGCAGATGGGTGGCAATAAGGCGCTGTCATTCGGCAAAAGCCGGGCAAAACTCCTGAATGAGAGCACGAAGAAAGTGACTTTCAGCGAGGTTGCCGGCATGGACGAAGCCAAGGTCGAGGTCCAGGAAATCATCGAAATCCTGAAGGACCCCCAGAAGTTTCAGAAGCTCGGCGGCAAAATCCCCAAGGGGGTGCTGCTCGTCGGCCCTCCGGGAACGGGCAAAACGCTCCTCGCACGGGCTATCGCGGGCGAGGCCGGCGTGCCCTTCCTGTCGATCAGCGGCTCCGATTTTGTTGAAATGTTTGTGGGCGTGGGCGCATCGCGCGTCCGCGACCTTTTCGAACAGGGCAAAAAGAACGCGCCCTGCATTATCTTCATCGACGAGATCGACGCCGTGGGAAGACACCGCGGAGCGGGACTAGGCGGCGGGCATGACGAACGAGAGCAGACACTGAACCAACTTCTTGTCGAAATGGACGGTTTCGAGAGCAATGAAGGCGTGATCCTCGTCGCAGCGACGAACCGCCCCGATGTGCTCGACCCAGCCCTCCTTCGGCCCGGCAGATTTGATCGCCAAGTCGTAATCCCCCGTCCCGATTTGAATGGCAGGGTCGGCGTACTGAAAGTACACACCCTGAAAATCAAGCTCGCACCGCATGTGGACATCGAGGCTATCGCGCGTGGCACACCAGGACTTTCCGGCGCAGAACTGGCTAACCTAGTGAATGAAGCCGCTCTGCTCGCAGGAAGAATGGGCAAGACGCAGGTTGAAAACGATGACTTTGACCGGGCAAAAGATAAAATTCTGATGGGCCTCGAGCGTAAGTCTATGCTTATCAGCGATGAAGAGAAGACAAACACGGCCTATCATGAGGCCGGCCATACGATGGTTGCGAAACTTCTTCCCGGCACCGACCCCGTGCACAAAGTCTCCATCATTCCACGTGGCATGGCTCTGGGAATCACGCTTCAGCTTCCCACCGCGGACCGCTATTCCTATGACCGTGAACACCTCCTGAACAACATTGCCATTCTGCTGGGCGGCAGGGCCGCTGAGGAGATAGCGCTCCAGCATATGACGACGGGAGCGGGAAACGATATCGAGCGCGCCACCACTCTGGCGCGAAAAATGGTAACCGAGTGGGGCATGAGCGACAAACTGGGCCCCCTTGCCTACGGCAGAAAGGAAGAGCAAATATTCCTCGGCCGCGAAATCGCGCAGCACCGCGACTACAGCGAACATACAGCCATCGAAATCGATGAGGAAGTGAAACGGATTGTGTCGGAAAACTACGAAAAAGCAAAGAAACTGATCGGCGACCGTAGGGAAACACTTGACCGGCTGACCAAGGCCCTGCTCGAAAAAGAAACCCTTGATGGTCCCGAGATCGAGGTTATCATAAACGGCCAACCAGCGGCGGCATAGGAGCGAAGGATGGTGCCTATCCTCCGGATCTCCGGCCGTGGAGAGCTCGGTATAATTATTCACGGACTGACCCCGGATCATGTAAGGAGAATCCGGGAGTTAATGAAATCATCGGACGTCGGGGCAGGTTTCGAAACTGCCCCGACGTCTTCTTTGAACGGCGCAATACCGGCGCTTATACTCAGCGGCGCCCCCGGGCAATTGAAGCGTCTTCCGCCTATTTTCGCATTAGATCATAGCGTCCCCGCTGCTATTCCCCAAAAAATCAACTCTTTGCTTGACAACTACTTGCGCTCAGATTATAAGATTGATTGCAGGGGAAAAGTCCTCGATCTCGGTAGGCACACCCATATTATGGGAATCCTGAACGTAACTCCAGATTCCTTTTCAGACGGTGGACAGTTCGTCGCAGCGGACCGCGCCCGGGCTCATGCGCACGAAATGGTTGCGGCAGGAGCGGACATCATTGACGTAGGGGGAGAATCCACGCGCCCCGGCGCGGATCCGGTTCCGGAAGACGAGGAACTGCGAAGGATACTCCCGATCATCGAACGTCTCTCGGTTGAACTGCCCGTTCCCCTCTCTGTCGACACCTACAAAGCATCTGTGGCCAGGAAGGCCCTTGAGGCCGGCGCATCGATGGTAAACGACATCAGCGGGCTCCGGTACTCTCCGGATATGGCAAAGATTGTTGCAGACTCAGGAGCCGCCCTAGTCATCATGCACATTAAGGGCAAGCCGCGCAACATGCAGCAGAACCCCAAGTATGACGATGTAGTCGGTGAAATCATAGACTACCTCGAGGAAAGCATCGAGACAGCGGAGAAGGCCGGCGTCGACCGGGAGAAAATCGTCATCGATCCCGGCATCGGATTCGGTAAGAACCTAGCGCACAACCTTGAACTGATCGACCGGCTCGATGAGCTCAGGGTCCTCGGCAGGCCCATTATGCTCGGGACGTCAAGAAAAAAATTTATTGGTACGATTCTCGACATCTCCGTCCCTGAGCAGCGCGTCAACGGCACGGCTGCTTCAGTGGCCCTCGGAATCGCCCGAGGCGCCGCCATCTTCAGGGTTCATGACGTGGCGCAGATGGTCCAGGTCGCGCGCATGACGGATGCGATGGTTAAAACAGACCCCAGGATCAGGCTGCAAATCAACGATATATACCCGTGATCAACAGCCTTTTTTTGCGCGGGAAACAACGATTCCGAGCAAGCAGGAGTGACCGCAAAATCCCGAGGCCCTGTCGTTGTCATAATTGATGAGCCCTATCGTACAAATCAGAAATCATGTTCAAGAACTTCACCGAAATACGCGAAATCCTGGCGCACTACCGCTGGCTTAATGATACGATAGACATTGCACTCGTTTATTATATCTTTTACCGGTTACTACTGCTTATCAAAGGCACCCGCGCCTTCCAGATGCTTATCGGCATCGGAATCATCGTGCTTGTGCTTATTGCTTCTCAGGCCTTTGAATTTTATACGCTCGACTGGCTCATCCACAGTTTCTGGTCCCAGATCGTGCTCGCTGTCGTGGTTTTGTTCCAGCCTGAGATCAGGCGCACCCTGGCCCGGGTGGGAGAACGACCCCTGTTCCGGTCCCTCTCAACAGTCGAGGGCTCAAAATTTATCGAGGAGACTGTGAAGGCCGCCGTATCCATGGCAAACAAGCGGATCGGCGCGCTCATCGTACTCGAGCGCGATACGGACCTGACGACGATCGTCGAAATGGGTACTGAACTCGACGCCAAGGTCACCAAGGAGCTCCTCGTGAGCATTTTCCTTCCCTACGCGCCGATCCACGATGGAGCCGCTATCATCCGGGGTGGGAGGATCATTGCCGCCGGCTGTTTCCTGCCGCTCACGCTTTCCTCGAACATATCAAAAGCGCTCGGCACTCGTCACCGAGCCGCTGTAGGCCTCACCGAGGAGGCCGATGCGGTGGTAGTTGTCGTGTCCGAGGAGACTGGCGAGATATCAGTCGTCAGGGATGGAACAATCGATCATATCGCCGACGCTCAGGCTCTCAGGAAAACGCTGTCCGATCTTTTCATACAGAAGAAAAACGGGAAATCACGATATGGACTTCCGGAAAATTATACTCGATAATTGGGGTATCAAGCTGCTGTCGCTTGCCCTGTCACTCACACTCTGGTCGTTCGTCACCTCGAAAGGGAAAACCGAGATAACGCTCACGATCCCGATCGAACTGCGAAACATCCCCCAGGATATGGCAGTTGTCGGCGATGTAACCAGTTCCATGGAGGCGCGCGTACAAGGCCCAGAACGGGTGCTCGGTGACATCGCCATCGGTAAGAAAGTGGTCTGTATTGCCGATCTGTCTATGACAAAGGTTGGGGAGAACCTCGTACAGGTCTCTCCTGACGACATCAGACGGCCGACCGGACTGGCAGTCACCTATATGTCCTTGTCTGAGATCGAGGTTAAACTTGAGCCCTTGATGCGAAAAACGTTTCGTCTCAAACCTATTCTTCATGGAAATCCGGCAGCTGGCTTCCATGTGGCAAACATCTCGGTTTCGCCTTCGAAAATCACTCTGGAAGCTGCCACAGGCGTCATGAAAACTCTGGACAGCCTTGAAACCATGCCGATCGATATCCGGGGAGCCCACGAGGACCTGACGGTGGAGCCAAAAATCGATTATCAGGGCAAACAGGTAAAAATTCTCGAGAAGAACATTTCTGTGCATATCACTCTGAAAAGGACTCACCAATGAAAAAACTGTTCGGAACCGATGGAGTCCGTGGTGTTGCAAACCAGGACCCCATGACCTCTGAAATGGCACTCCGTATCGGCAGGGCCGCTGCACACATTTTCCGTGATTCCCCCCGGAGACACCGCATCGTCATCGGGAAGGATACACGCCTCTCGGGGTACATGATCGAAAGCGCGCTCACGGCCGGACTTTGCTCCATGGGCATGGATGTACTACTCGTAGGTCCGGTCCCGACGCCTGGCATCGCCTTCCTTACGAGAAGCCTCAGAGCCGACGCGGGTGTCGTTGTCTCAGCCTCGCATAACCCCTATGAAGACAACGGCATTAAGTTCTTTGGCAGGGACGGATTCAAGCTTCCCGACGAAGTCGAGAAAAAGATCGAAGGCCTGATCTTCACAGGTGCCATCGACGGCATCCGGCCGACGGCGTCCGAAATCGGCAAGGCTTTCAGAATCGATGACGCGATCGGGAGATACAATGAGTTCGTAAAGTCCTCCATTCCACGCGGCATGGATCTGTCTGGCATCCGGATGGTTGTCGACTCCGCCAACGGCGCGGCATACAAGATAGGGCCGCGCATCCTGACCGAGCTCGGAGCGGATGTCATTTCTCTTTATGATCAGCCGTCGGGCATGAACATCAACCAGGGCTGCGGCTCCCTCTATCCTGAAGTGATCTCACACGCGGTAGTCGCGAATAATGCCCAGATCGGTATTGCCTTCGACGGCGACGCGGATCGAATGATCCTCTGCGACGAAAAAGGAAAGATCATCGATGGCGATGCTATTATGGCTATCTGCGCCCTCCATATGATGCGGGAAGGAACGTTGAAACACAACACACTTGTTGCGACAGTCATGAGCAACCTGGGCCTAGAGATCGCATTGCAGAAGGCGGGCGGCAGACTTATCCGCGCGTCGGTAGGAGACCGTTATGTAATGGAAAAAATGATCGAAGGCGGTTTCAATCTCGGCGGCGAGCAATCAGGACATGTCATTTTTCTGGACCACAATACCACAGGAGACGGAATTATCTCGGCTCTCCAAGTTCTATCCATCATGAAGCGGACCGGCGAACACCTGTCGGTGCTCGCCGGTTGCATGAAGACCTATCCTCAGGTCCTGGTAAATGTAAAAGTCAGAGAGCGACGCGATCTCTCTTCAATTCCGGAGATAGCCCATCGCATGGCTGAAATCGAGAAGCAGATCGATGGGACGGGCCGCCTCCTCCTTCGATATTCTGGAACCGAGCCCAAAGTGCGTGTTATGATCGAGGGTGAGGACCATGAGAAAATCAGGGCGCTTGCCAACGATCTTGCCGAAATCATCAAAGAAAAGTTGGGGTAAACAGCCCGCGATTTCACCATGTCAGTTAATCCGTGACTCTGCCGTTTCAATGCCGGGTCCTCCCTGCGGAAACTCAGTATCTCCTCAAAGGCAGTCATGATTTTTTTAGTTCCTGTACCGGATCAACATCACTGATCATGAATAATGGTTTGAAACAGATTATCTGAACTGGAATCGGTTCGGGATCAGGAAATGGGGGATTTGATTGGATAGACCTTCAGAAAATTCAGAAACTCCTTCGCTGTGTGGGTGCAGTAATTCCGCTTAGGTGAAATAATGCTGAAGTTGCGATGGAATTTGACATCCTTAAATGTCGTAACTTTGAGTATCCCGTGTTTGATTACCTGCCGCGCCGCCCAGGCTGATACGATGGATATCCCCATCCCCTCTTCCACTGCGCTCTTTATGGATTCGGTGCTCCCAAGCACAAGCGTAATGCGAAGGTGGTCAAGTTTAATACCATGGTCCTCGAGATGCTTCAGGATGATCTGGCGGGTGCCGGAACCTTCTTCCCGCATGATAAGCGGTTCCTTGGTCAGATCCATGCCCGGAATATTTCGTCGCTCGGCCCAGGGATGCGCTGGCGACATGATCACTACTAATTCATCAGAAAGGAGCGTATCGACACTGAACCGCTGTTTGCTCACGTCGCCTTCAACTAGAGCGATATCGATCTCACCGGCATTCAGCTTTTCCGTAATGGTTTTCGTGTTGCTAACGAAAAGGGATATATTGACCTGGGGAACTTTTCTCTTGAAGGCTGAGATGATCTGAGGAAGAAGATAGTTCCCAATCGTGGAACTAGCACCGATGGAGAGCGATCCCTTGACTGCACCGGTGATTTCACTGATATTCTTCTGCGCCTCGGCGTAAAGAGCGAGGATCTCCTTGGCCCGTTTATAGAGGATCTCACCGGCCGGCGTGAGGTTGATCGTATTCCCAGATCGGTCGAAAAGCCGCGTCTCGTAAAGTTCCTCCATGGCCTGCACCTGGAGACTCACGGCCGGCTGAGTCAGGTGGATGAGTTCTGAGGCTTTGGAGAAGCTCTTCGTATCGGCGACTGCGCAGAAAACTCTTAGTTTATGATCTTCCATAAATTAACCAAGGACAAGTGTGATTAAGAAGGGTTGAAAAGCTATTAGTATGGATGGTAAAACTATTCACGAAGTATATTATTATAATTTATAAATCAATCACTTGCCATTGTCAAGAGGTTTATACGTTCTGTTATCGAAATAGAACATAGTCCGTCTTTATTCCGAACAAAATTTTCTTGACATTTTCCGCAATACAGTTAAAATGCACGGGTTTTGCGATATTCCCCGGAGGTGATACTACCATGGCAGAAATGAGTAAAACCGCAAAAGCAGCCACCAAAAAGGCCGTTGTCAATCTCAACGTCCCCCAGTGCTGCGGCAAGCCGATGCAGGCGGCGAAAATGATGACTACGACCGGCAAAGTCCGCGGCATGATGTGGCTGTGCGACAAATGCTGGAAAGAAAAAGCAATCTAAGCTTTTTAACCATCAGTTAATTCCTGTAGAGGCGGTGAGATGTTCACCGCCTTTTTCCTTTTTTAGTCTCTTCTCCCCATTCCATAAAATCTCCAAACGCCTCCTCTATGAGGAGTTCCCTCTTGCAAATAATTAATTCTTATGATATTTTAAGAACGCTTAAAATAAAGTGTCAGAGCTCTTTGATCCTCGTGAATGCATTGTTCCGATCTTTTTTACTTAAGGAGCTTTATTTATAAACTTATGGCCCTTTTTCCGAAATCGATAGACTTTTTTGAACAATTCGACCGATCTCTCGAAAATCTGTCCCGGGCGGCCAATGTTCTCGTCGACGCCTTGAACAATTTCGAAAACTTCGATAAGAAAGCGAAGGCTATCTATGAGTTCGAGCAGCAAGGGGACATGCTCACCCATGACATCATGAAAGATCTGAACAAGACCTTTCTGACACCGATAGACCGTGAGGATATCCACGCCCTGGCATCTTGCATCGACGACATTCTCGATCTCATCTGGACCGCCGTAGATAGGATGGTGGTTTACTGTATCGAAAAACCGACTCCCGAGGTCATTTCGATCGCCGAAGATCTCCAGATGATTGCCGACGTCCTAAAAAAGGCGCTCCGCGAACTCCGCGAGAAACAGTATTCCCACGTGCAGGAACTCTGTATCGAGGTCAACCGTCTTGAAAACCGTATCAATCGAAAATACCGCGACGCCCTCGGCAAACTCGTCAACGATCAGCACAACGCGGTCCATATCATCAAATGGAAGGATATCTACCATCTTCTAGAAGATGCCTCGAACCGGGCGGAGGATACTGCCAACATTCTAGAAGGCATCGTTCTGAAACAGACTTGAAATTCTGCTTCCTCATCATTATCCTACTGTAGCCTTCTTCGTCATCGCGAAGGGATAGCACGACTCGAACGCAATCGCGTATCAACCATAGTCCTGTCTCCCATGCTTGGTTGCGGTAATGCTAACGGCCTTCATGAACATTCTCGGCGCCTTCCTTACGACGCCGTGGCAAAGACCGTCGACATGAGTATTATCGTCCCCAATGCCGCCACCGACCTAGTCATCATCTCGGCGCTGCTCTCGGCCATAATCTGGAACCTCATCACGATTCTCATGGAATTTCCTGTGAGATCCTCGCATAAGCTCTTCGGATGAATCGCGAGGATATCCATGGCGCATGGCAGCTCGGGATCCTGTAAATCAGCAGTATCATCAAGATACTCACTGCGTTGCTCATATCCCGGTCTTAGGCGTCGTCTTCGGCTATCTGTTCATGACGCTTATCCTCTCTCTGTTCGGACTTTTGTTCCACGGTACACTCTGTAAATATGTCAAATGCCGCGACTCAGGTCATTTTTAAGGCAAGGAAAATCGAATCTCCGCTATAAGGCTATATCAGGCGGCCAAGATCGCATTGTTCAGGAACAAAGACTTTATCGTATATTTTATGAACAATCTTAAAGGACGGGCAAGAGCAAAAGGCATCGGCACGAATATGCATATCAAATTTGCCTCGGAACTTTTAGTCATCGTTTGGACGTTGAGGAAGAAGAAAGAATGCTTCGATCCGAAATATCTCAAGAACGAGGATCAAGATTCGCAAAAAAGCGGCATGACCGCGAAGTATAAACGCCTATTTCGGCAAGAGAGCCCGGTAAGTAAAGTAGAGAGCGGTTGACTTCGTTTAATACAATCAGAACCTCTCGTTTGTATGATAGAATAGGGTATTATGGGGGCCAGAGAGAAAGCGCGCCACGCCGATAAGCAATAACTATTAGATCTATCGTTCGTGTAAACGCGAAAAACTCATCGATAAAAACGATAGCGGCACGGATGCCGAAAGACCAACTGTACTTTTCTAAACAAAGATGTATGTTGTTGAATAAATTAATCTTCTTTTTGGCAGGTGCGATATAATACAAACGCACGGAATATTGTGACAAAGTCGCGGAAGTAGCTTCATGAAATCAATAGGTTGCTCGCTCTGTCTGGATCAAAATATTTCACATTTGAATTAGTATCAACAATAAGAAAAGGTGATAAACTTAGATTACTTCATGGGAGGAAGAAGATGGTCAGAAGGAACATCTTCAGAAGACTGCTGGAAATAATTGTACTCGCGGGACTACTTTCCGCGTGCGGTGGAAGCGGGACATCATCGAGTTCTCCCGCGGCTAACCTGATTTCCATCTCGCTTACGCCAGCTGATTCAGCCATTGCCTTAGGAACAACCATGCGGTTCACCGCAACCGGTATTTATTCCAGCAACATAAGACGGGACATCACCGCATCAGTTATCTGGACCTCGTCGGATAAGACAATTGCGACCATCAGCAACATGCCAGGTTCTCAGGGTGTCGCCACGGCTTTTCTAACAATCGGGTCCACAACTATCACAGCGACATCAGGCAGCATTGCCGGCATAACCACCATGAGTACATCAACAGTTGCTTCCATTGCTGTATCACCAGCGTCTGCCAGCATCGCGCCGGGGACACAACAGCAGTATAACGCTCAGGGGACTCTTGAAAGTGGCGATACGCAGGATTTAACTATATGGGCAGCTTGGACTTCATCGAATCAGACCATCGCCTTCATCAATAACACATCAGCTTTAGCCACTGCGGGAACCACCTCCGGTTTGGCCACGATCAGCGCCGCCTATGTCGGGGTCACCGGTACGGCTGTTCTCATCTCCTCACCAGTGATATCCATCGCAGTTAACCCGGCGAGTGCAAGCATAGCCGATGGCACGACGCAGCAGTTCACTGCTTCGGGAACCCTTGCAGATGGGGCCGGACAGAGTCTGACCACCTGGGCAACATGGACGTCGACAAACACGGAGGTTGCCACAATCAGTAATCCCTCGACCACCAAAGGACTGGTCATGTCCGTTAACACGGGGACGACTTTCATTGCCGCGATCTTCGATTCAGTCAGTTCACCGTCAGCAACACTATCTGTTACTCCGGCTATTTTGTCTTCAATCACTATATCACCATCAAGTTCGAATATCCCCTTGGGCAAAACACAGCAGTTTGCTGCTTCGGGGACTTTTTCGGATGGTTCAAACCAGGATATATCGTCTTCAATAACGTGGGAATCTTCGAATGCGAGCGTAGCAAGCATCAACAATAGCGGGCTGGCAACTTCCATTGCCGAGGGGGCGACTGCGATAACAGCAAGTTCGTCCGGAATTACCTCCAACACAGCAGCATTAACGGTAATTCCTCCCAAACTCGTATCCATCCGGGTTACTCCATCATCGGCAAGTATTGTGATAGGAAACACGCAGCAGTTTACGGCGACGGGGACTTATACCGATGGAAGTTCGAATAATATAACAGGAATAGTTAACTGGACGTCTTCCAATACGTCTATAGCCACCATGAGCACGGCAGAAGGCTTTCAGGGGGTTGCTATTGCCTCTTTTTATCAGAACGGATCGACCATAATTACCGCGAGTTTTTCCGGAATCACTTCTAATAATGCCGTCCTTACTGTAACTTTATTTTAAGGCTCAAGTCCTTATTGAGTGGGTACTTTTCGTGAAAATAGCCAAAGATTTCAGATTTGACCGGTGCAATAATCTGAACATGTTCAGCGATACCCGCATAAATAGGCATCGATACGCACTCGATGGTGCCTTTAAGATTGATAAATAAAAGCGCGCAGTGAGCTAAAAGGCATTTCTATTCCGGCTCAGTTTGTACCACTTTTTTACATGCCATTATATGCATAAAACACTGTCGCAGAGCGGGTTCTATGAGTTGCTTATCTCATTTATACCCACTCGATAGGGACTTGACCCTATTTTAATTTATGGAACAGAACTCTGACTACGGATGCTCATCAGGTTTGACAATGAAGTTGAGAAAATCGTTGATCGTAAAGGTTCTGATAATTACCGTGTTGCCACACGCGTCGAGAAACGTTAAGAGGTGGATAATAGCTGGGAAAAGAACAAGATATGCCGCCATTGAGAATCCGAGATTAAAAAACTACCATTGTCATTCCCGTCGTTGCCTTCCACCGGTTACGCCCGTGCAGAAAACAGGCGTGTTCTAAAACCTTTTTAACATCTTCGATACTTTTCTAAGATCTATCCCGCGATATTTTCCAGCATTTAACGTAGCGATAAAATTTTCATTAGTCACGCGGTCGTCAAATTCGGTATAACAGGAACCGACATCTTTCGATTCATGGGCATCGGACCCACCGGTATAGGGAATGTTCAGCATTTGCGCCGCATCTACGGCCCGCTTATTAAACGGGTGCATGTTGCATCCATTATATCCTTCCAGAGCTCGAATCCCTTTCACAGTCTTCACTAAGTCGCCGAGACTATTGACAGACCGATAGGGATGCGACGGGATAGCAACCCCTCCCGCCCGATTGACAGCCTGTATTACTTCTTCGGCAGGAGCATATTTGAGCGAAAGGTTGTCTGTGTTCAAGCCAAAGACCAGACAATGCCCCTCTGCAGTCGAAAACTCTACACCACGCAAAATCAGAATCCGGTCGCCGTACTTCTCCTTCAGAAGCTCAATCGGTTCAGATACCTCGTAATAATAATGCTCGGTAAAAGCGATCCCCTGCAAGCCATACTCTATGGCACGAATAACTGTTTCCTCGGGTTCAGAGTCATTGTCACCGCTGTATTTTGAATGAACGTGAAGATCAATCTTGAATTTCATGCTTTATCGCTTCCGGAACCAGACAAGATGAAGATGAAAAACTCTCCCTTTCCTGGACCCTTAATTTATTACTCAACGCTGACTGGGACAAACCTCTTCACAACTATGTTCGAATAAACCCATCTTGGCTTATGAATAAGCAAAAACCACAAATAATGAAATGCCCCGATTGAATTCAGCCCCCAATGCTGGTAAGTTTGTAACCGACGATGGCGATGAACAAATCGATCAAGAGTTGATGGCATGCACGCGACAATGCCGCATCAGCAAAGATCGCATAAGAATTCAGTTTCTTCCCAACTTTTTCTTTTACCTGGATGAGCAGCACATGGACAGGATGGCAATGATCGAGATGACAATTCCCCGAAAAGTATTTTACAGCACGTTTCCCCGATATATATCAATCAGGGACGTGAGAATTAATCCAGTCGTAAGAGCAGAAAAGCCGGCCCAGTTATTCGGAGTCCATGCTGCTCAAATCTGTCCAGTTTTTCAGCGCCTTTCTGTTTGATCCTTTGAACCATCAGTCAGATTCCAAATTTCTGAAACCACCTCGACAAATGAGTCGAGTTCAAAACCGAAAAGCAATGCGATCTCATTTTGGGATCCAAACGGTGTCAAAACCAGATCTTCGGCAATATTATTAAAAATGGTAACCTAACCTACGCCCAGTCAGATGCCAGGGCATAGAGTATGCGTTTGTCGGATATCAACTTTACCGCAATTGCCGTCATAGAGGCAGAAACTGCCGTCAGTGTAACTTGACTATATACCATGTTTAAGTATAGTTAATCAACATCAAATGGCGGCGCCGACTTGTTCGTCGTTTCAAGGTAAGGCTGGCATGAGGCCTTGATTTGGGCAACGTGGCGCCAAGTACCCGATCAGTTCGCATTATCTCAACGCGATGGAGGAATGAAGGTTCGAAAGCATTCTAAAGGTCCCCAATAGAGGCTATATGTAATCGATATGAAAAACTAACAAAAAAACACTCTTGGACTATTTGGTAAGAAGCGATATCACACATCGATCCTCCACCTGATTTGGATTTGGACAGCATCACCTTTCGAAATGGCATAGTCATATTTTAGCCCCTAGTTATTTGGGCTAAAGCGACAGAAGCTTTCCCCGCCCCCTTCATTTTCCCACTTATCGATTAAACAACTTCCACCAGCGTCAGAGCTACTGAGGAACCAACCTACGGCTTCCGGCCGGAGGGGCCGGTCTTACCTGGTTTTCTTCGACCTCCCGGCTTCTTAGTACGGCTCTTTTTATTTTGTCGCTCACGATCTTACACTGCCGTGCAGTATACAACCGTCAGTAAACTTGATATAGATAACCCCGGGGTTCACACATCTGCGCATTGATTTGCGATCATTGCCTCTCCGGGATCGAAAAAGAGATATGTGCAGCCGGGACCAATTAGTATTAGAATGACGAGCAGCAGCGATGTTCCGACAGGAGAACCTCATGGGCGTAAAATCAGTAACGCAAGCCCCAATCTCCTTTCTTGAAAACCTTGATTTGCCGTATTCATCTTTCGTTTCCTCGTTACTATTCCCGCGAATCGAGCCATATGGTCACCGGTCCGTCATTAATCAGGTATACAGCCATCATTGCCGAGAACACACCGGTCTGGACAGGAATACCAGTATCCTTCAGGCGTCTGATAAACTCATCGTATAAGCCCTTCGCGCGATCTGACACCTCGGCATTATCGAAAGATGGACGGTTCCCCTTTCGCGCTTCAGCTGCAAGAGTGAACTGCGATAGCACGAGCGCGGCGCCATGAATATCCATGAGCGACCAATTCATCTTGCCCTGGTCATCCTCGAAGATCCTGAGCTGGGAAACCTTTTTTACCAGGTAGTCGAGATCCTTATCCCTATCACCTTTCATTGCACAAAGGAACACAACCAACCCCTTATCTATCTTGCCGGCAACTTGCCCGCCTACCTCGACGCTAGCTGATATAACCCGCTGAAGCAGCGCTATCATGATCCAATTCTTAGCACGTTATTATCGAGGCTGTCAATGCCTTTCCGCACAAATTCCTTGCAATCCTCCATGCAAGGGCTTAAAATTCATTCTCTCGGATGGGCAGGTACATCATAACCATGATAACGGATACTTCGCAAGCAACAATCGACCTCAAATCGCTCACACCTCGCGCAATTGACCGATTCTGCTGCGATAAATTAGGACAAAAACCGGGGCAGGGAACCCGTGTGGCAGTCTGGCTGTACCGAAAAAAAGAGGAAGCTTTTGACGCGATGGAGGACCTGAACAAACCGTTTCGTGAACAGCTCAAACGGCATAGCACGATTTCACAGCTCTCTATTGAGCAGCATCAGACGTCAGAAGACGGTACGGAAAAACTGCTCTATCGTTTCAATGACGGCAATGCGGTGGAGGGGGTCCTCATCCCCGGTCCAGCAGGCCGTCTAACGCTCTGCGTTTCGTCGCAGGTGGGCTGCGCATCTGGCTGCCATTTTTGCCTTGCTGGTTCCGGCGGACTCGTGAGAAACCTTACCGTCTCGGAGCTCGTGAACCAAGTTTTCGCAGCGCAAAAAAACGCATACGGAAAAACAATCTCGAATATTGTTTTGATGGGGACCGGCGAGCCGCTGGCCAACTATGAGGTGGTCAAGTCTTTTATTGAAATCGTCACGGACCGGAACGGGATGGGCTTCTCACCGAGAAAGGTAACGATCTCGACGTGCGGCCTCGCACCGATGATTGAGAAGCTTGCAGACGATAAAGTTGATGTCAGCCTCGCTGTTTCGCTTCATGCAACGACTGACGAGGTGAGGAACCGCATCATGCCAGTGAACAAAACCTACCCCCTTGCCCGGCTCCTACGGTCTGTGCACTACTACTGTGATAAAACGGCCAGAACCGCGACGATTGAGTATGTGCTGTTCAAGGGGATTAACGATTCACCTGATGATACAAAGCGTCTCATGGAACTGCTGAAAGACCTACCCTGTATGATAAATGTTCTTCTCTTCAATCCATTCCCCGGCTGTTCCTACCAACGGCCCGATGAACAAAGCGCCTTCGTCATGCGCGACATGCTTGTGAATAACGGTTATGTAACTGTAGTCAGGAACAGCCGCGGCCGGGACATTCATGCAGCCTGCGGGCAGCTTAGGGCAACCGCTACCCGCGCTATGCAAAACATGGCTTAGTATTCCTCTGCATGTTACACCTAGCTTTTTTTCTGTTCCAAAGAAAATGATCAGGTGGAAAAAGCAGTTCATGTCAAGTAAGATTGACATTAAAGCCGCTTCAGGATTCAGTTTAGGTAGCCACTCGATATAGAGTCATCCTTCTGAGACCTTATTATAGATTAACCCATTGAGATTGCATGCTTTTTATCCTTAACTACCTGCTTTAGCGACTCATATCCTCAGCTGTTTTGGGGCTACCTACAATCATTACGGTAGGACCGCATTAAATAAGAAAAAGCATGGCTCGGTTTTAGAACGAATTTGTAATTAGTAAATCGTATTTTTCGCGCACGATAATACCATCCCCCGTCAAAATACTTTGGACCCGATTATAATAATCATGACTGACGTCAGCGGAAACAAACATAAATTTAATTCAGATTTTGACAAACTGCGAAAAATAAGTAATAATAGATTGGTTCCGTATCTACTGCCACACCATCGTTAAAGAGGATCGATGAGTCCTGCAGGCGCACAAACCATCCGCATTCTCGTTGTTGATGACGAACCCGATCTCGTTGAGCTTGTAACATACAACCTCACGCGTGAAGGGCTAAGAGTCTCTTCAGCGCCAGATGCTGAAGAAGCTCTGGATATGATCAAAAAGGTCGATTTCAGCCTCATCATTCTCGATCGTATGCTTCCCGGCCTCCAGGGGACCGAACTCTGCCGCATCATCAGAAGCAACCCGAAAACGGCATCCATCCCAATAATCATGTTAACCGCCAAGGGTGAGGTGGCCGACAAAATTCAAGGTCTCGAAACAGGCGCCGATGATTATATGACTAAACCGTTTAGCCCAAAGGAGCTCATCGCGCGCGTGAATGCCGTGCTTCGGAGGAGCTCAGACAAGACAACTCGGGAAAATATCATCACCCTCGGGAACCTCCGCATCGACAGGGAGCGGTATGTTGTTCTCAAAAACAATGTCCCGCTGAACCTCAGTTCGACCGAGTTCAAACTCCTGCTCTATCTTGTTGAACGGAGAGGCAGGGTTTTCAGCCGGGACCAACTGCTCGACGCAATATGGCAAAACGACACCTTCGTGGAGCCTAGGACAGTCGACGTCCACGTCCGGAGGCTTAGGACACAGATTGAGGACAACCCATCAAATCCCACGTACATCAAAACCCGAAGAGGCGTGGGCTATTATGTCGGGTAATCACGCAGAAAACCGCGGCATTTTCAAACGCACATTTATTATCTACGCTGCTATCCTGCTTCTGGCGGCGATTGCCGTCGAACTGTATATCCCTGATGCGGTCGGTGATAGTTATATTGCCGATCTCCAGAAAAATCTTGTAGCAGAAGCCAGGCTTATGTCAATCATGCAGCCGTTCAAGGCAACTCCACCACTCGACAATCTCTGCCGTCAATACAAGGAAAAAACAGGTGCAAGGACAACAATAATAGCATTTGATGGAAAGGTTCTCGGCGACTCGGACACTGATTCAACCGGCATGGACAACCATGAGCATCGTCAGGAGATTCAGCAGGCAGGACTGAACGAAACGGGATCGGCTATCCGATTCAGCGACACGCTGAAGCATAATTCTCTATATGTGGCGCTGAAGGTCATGAACGGAAAACAACCGCAGGGCTTCATCCGCCTGAGCGTGCCACTCACGGAAGTCGACCGGACCGTTAACCTGCTCAGGGTCAAGATCATCATCGTTTTACTGGTGGTCCTGCTAATGGCAGCCCTCTTTTCATTCCGGCAGTTAAATCGCGTCAGGAGATTAACAGACCGTATACAAGACTTTACCCGCAATGTCACCCGCGGAGAACTGGGGAAAAAATTTTTTATAGAAAGCGCCGGAGAATTTGATGAGATCGCCGATAGCCTAAACAACATGTCCACTGAGCTGCTCAACAGCATCGCCGACAGCGAAGAGGAAAAAAACCGGCTCAATGTCATTCTCCGAAGCATCCCTGATGCGCTCTTCATCATCGATGCGAAAGGCGTCATTCTCATGGCGAGTTCGGCCGCAAACGATATGTTCGGAAGTCTCACATTTACGGGCAGGCCGTTCATCGAAGTGGTACGAAATAACGAATTTTTTTCACTGATCGAGCAGGTTCGCGAGCGCCACGAACCAGGGGTGACTGAGTTTCCGATCGAGTATCCGGAAGAGCGGTACTGCGTCGTCAGGGTATCGCCGCTTATGTATCGCCGCGAAGACGTCCTGTCCGGCTTTGTGGCCATCTTCCACGACATCACTCAATTGAACAAGCTAGAACAGACACGCAAGGATTTCGTCGCCAACATATCTCATGAGCTCAAAACACCGATTACCGCCATCACAGGATTCGCGGAAACCCTGCTGGAAGGAGCGCTTGACGACAAACAGCATGCCATAAAATTCCTACAGACCATCAAGGCGAACAGCGAGCGAATTAATGGCCTCGTAGACGATCTCATGATGATTTCGAAAATCGAATTGGGCGTTATCAAAGTTATGAAAACGTCGGTCCGGTTCGCAGAAGTGGCCGAGAGCGTTCTGGCCATACTGAAAAACAAGGCCGTGGAAAAGAAACTATCGCTGACAATGTCGGTACAGCAGAACAGGGAGGTCATCCAAGCGGACCGGGATCGGCTTACTCAGATACTAACCAATCTTGTGGATAACGGGATCAAGTTTACCGAGCGTGGCGGCATCATATTTGGCACCGAAGAGGAGAACGGCAAGACCGTTATTTTCGTGGCCGACACCGGCATCGGCGTGCCACAGAAAAACCTGCCCCGACTTGGCGAACGGTTCTATCGCGTAGACGCCGGCCGTTCGCGGAACATGGGTGGCACCGGCCTCGGCCTCGCCATCGTCAAACATCTGGTGAAGGCGCATGGATGGGACTTACAGATCGAGAACAATACAGGGAAAGGGTTAAAGGTCAGGATTATCATCCCGTGAGGCGACGCTTCGCAGTGTGGCTGTGCGACATTCGCATCTATCGTGTTATCAATTTCGTCGTTTCGGGCTTAAGTCTGGGTCCCCCAATATGCTGATATATGCTGCTTTCACACTGAAAGGGATAACTAACCGATTATAAAAAGTTTTCAATCCCTTAGGCAGTGGGTCATAAACTTGAGACGGCAGAGAGAATTCATTTGGCGCGGTTCTCTCCTACCGATCACCTTCAATCCGTTGCACGGCTTCTGAATATGTCCGGACCGGTCGGGATGCCGCGATAAAGTATTCCTGCCCAGTTCCATGAACAACATGAACAAGCAGAATCATTCATGCACCAGAAAAGATGCTGCCAACAGGTCGGTTCTCATCAGGTTCATGCGAGCCATCATATCAGGATTCCTGGCACATCCTGGCCTAAATCTGCAGAACATCGCGCGAACAAGTTGTAATTCCGTAGTAGAAGTGCTTTTTCATCTCAGTGTTTAAATCCACTTTATCTTCGGTTCCTTCTTGGCAGGACGCTGCGTCTCGCCTTTGGGATAACCAAGCAGAATGGGGCCGAAGATCGCGTCCCCTTCCTTTAATTCAAGGAGTCTCCGCACCTCCGGATCATCAGTCACCATAGCGCCAAAACCGACCCAGCAACTACCTAAACCCAGTGAATGCGCGGCAAGCATCATGTTTTCACATGCCAGAGGGCAGGAATGGCCCGCATACCTCCCGTCGCCAACGACGAAGACAATCGTGGGAGCGGAGTAATACACGGGATCCGGCAGCTCAGCATAGCGCTTTTTGATCATGGCATAGCGCTCCGGATCGACATCTTTCACTGCTTCCGTGATTTTTTTCGCTTGCGGCAGGGCAGCGCTGAGAAGCTTCCTCTTCGCCCCTTCGCCCTCCACCACGACGAACCTCCAAGGTTGGCTGTTCATAGCTGAGGGCGCCTCGTTTCCAGCCTCAAGAACTGTGTTCAGAATATCCCTTGAAATCTTCCGCACGTCATAGGACCGCACGGATCGCCTTTTTCTTATTGCTTCCAATACATCGTTCATGGCTTTCTCCTCCTTGCAGGACAGACATTATCGCGGCATTTATTATTGATCCTACACTTTGCTAAAATTGTACCCATTATTTGAAAGTTGTCAATGGCTCAAAAAGGATGGTGCTGCGGATGGTGCATCAATCCCGTGATAAATAGCCACTGTTCCCGAAGCTTTAGATGGAAAGTACTACCATTGGTGTTGAGCATATCACGCTGGTGATCATTTGTCCACTAATTTGCAATAAAATCTCCTTCGATTGCTTCGCGACCGGTATGTCTTATCGCGCCCTGAAGAGACCGAGCTTTACGGCACAAGAGAACAGATGTAACACAACTGTAACAATTCCGTAACACTATTTTAATAATTTGAATTTATGATAATGATGTATTAAGAAAGGTGTCACAGGGGATGGTAACTTCAGATGAACTCAGGTGCCCGGTGTGCCGCTCGGAAGCGGTATATAAGTATGGCCACATCAAAACTGGGAAGCAGCGACTCAAATGCGTGCTTTGCGGAAGACAGTTTGTTCTCGGCTTTGCGCGAGGCGAATTGAAAAATCGTCCTAACTGTCCTCAGTGCGGCCTGAAAATGCACCTGTATATGCACGACAAACAAGGGTTGCGATTCAGGTGCTCGGATTACCCTGCATGCAAAACCTATGAAAAAATTCCACACGAAAAGGAGGCAACGAATCATGAATTGTTATGTTCATAATGTCCCCGGAAGGTTGCGGATCAAAAATTCGTTGTTTAAGAATAGCGCCATACATTATGAGGTTCAAAAAACTCTCGTGAATATGGGCCATGGAATAGGTACGGCCGAATTCAATTCCACGACTGGCAGTCTTCTGATTCATTATAATCAAGCGGAAATCCGGCACCAGGACATCCTGAGTACTCTCGAGCGGACCGGTTTTTATCATCCTGAGAAAACCGTGACCAACGATCAGGTGATTCATCAGGCAACCGCAAAGGCATTCAACATCGTCACCAAGGCGGTTACCGGCGCTTTTATCGAAACCGCGCTGCAGGGAACGGGGTTATCGTTCCTGGCAATATTATTGTAACGGCCTATCCGGCCATTGTTTTCCCCGCCTTTTCAAGGAAGCGGCAGTGTTGCTGCCATTTCCTATCCTTTCCCTCTCAAACAATAATCCAGAGAATTCAGAGATACATGCCGTCCTCTAAGACCGTAAAAACGTCAGGTCCTTTGATTGTTACTGATGATAATAGTTCACCTCGATCTTGCGTTTCTCTTTTTTTAAGAAATGCGTTAAGTGTCTCGACCCGCATCCGGCGCCGTTTGTGGATCACATACTCATCCAACTTTGACAGCAAGATAATCGTAGAGCGGACGCTGAGGATCGTATATCATCGTGGACCGGTATACAAACCAATAGCCCAACCTCTCAAATGATGATTGTTGTTTCAGGAGATGAGAAACGCCAACATCATTTTCCAGGGCCGAGGACAATTCCGAATTTGGCGAGAGCACAATCGGCGGTTGACCCGGTTGGCTCACGATGAGCACAGGAACAATCTGCAGGCCGGCAGGCGCGAAACCGGCCGCCGCCTGCCGTGCTTCCAGACGCACCATTCGCGCACGTGCTTCCGGCATCCCCGCCTCAATCGCCGTAGACACCCAATCCAGCAGGCGATTGCGCACATCGGCGATATCATCCGCGCCCGAAATCGCCTGGATACCTTCTTCTTTTTTAATGGCCGATACTAGCGCGGAGACCTCCTTGAGATAAGCCACTTTTTGGGAATCAGGCACATAGTACATGACCACCAGGTGAACTTTTTGATCGTCGGGCGAACCATAATCGATCCCTGTAGGGCTCCAACCCACCGCGCACCATAATTCTCCCACTCCGGCGGCACGCGTATGCGGGCAGGCCACTCCCAAACCGACCCCGGTGTTTCCCTCTCGCTCTCGAACCAGCACGTCCTCATCAACCTGAAGATGCCCCCCCAATTCTGGGATACCCTCGATGAGATGCGCAAGGTATCGCAATGATTTTTCTTTATCGCTGTCGGGAAGTTCCACGAGCCTGCCGTCCTTGAGCGCCGTCAAAAGACTTTTCATGCTTAATCGCCTCCGAATTTGCGAACAAACCAGGTTTTAACATTGTGCGTCAATGTTACATAGGCCACGAGCGTCACTGTGAGCCATAGCCAGTACATGGCGGGGAGCCTTACGAAACCAAAATAATCCGCCAGCGGCGAATACGGCAGGATGATTCCCACGGCCATGACGATGAGCGTGGTCAGCGTCAGGGCGGCGCTGGCCCGGCTCTGAATAAACGGTATTCGATTGGTGCGAATAACATGCACAATGAGCGTCTGGGTCAGAATTGATTCGACAAACCACCCCGTGTGGAAAAGACTCTCATAGTAGACTTTGGAATTATTCGACACCCCCGGAAGGGAGTAACGCGCGCAGTAAAAAACAAAAAGCATGAGGGCATAAGTCGTGTAGTCGAATACCGAGCTGGTGGGACCGATATACAGCATGAACCTTTTGATACTGTCAATATTCCAACGGCGGGGTTTTTCCAAAAATTCGTCGTCCACCTTGTCCGTCGGGATGCCGGACTGGGAAAGATCGTACAGGAGGTTATTTACGAGCACCTGAATCGGGGCCATAGGAAGAAAAGGCAGGAATAGGCTGGCTCCGACGACACTGAACATATTGCCGAAATTGGAGCTTGCGCCCATTTTAATGTATTTGATGATGTTGCCGAATACTTTACGACCCTCTATGGCCCCCTGTTCCAAAACGGAAAGGTCTTTTTCAAGGAGGATGATGTCTGCCGATTCCTTGGCCACATCGACAGCGGTATCCACGGAAATACCCACATCTGCGGCCCGCATAGCAGGCGCATCATTTATTCCATCCCCCAGAAATCCGACAACATGGCCGCCCCGATGCATGGCGCGAATGAGCTGCTCTTTCTGAAACGGCGATAAACGGGCAAACACGGTGGATTTTTCCGCTATCTCCGTCAGCTCATCATCGCTGAGGCCGATAAGCTGCGGACCGGTTACAATTCCCTCAACTTCCAAGCCAACATCCCGGCACACTTTCCGCGTCACAAGCTCATTGTCCCCAGTGAGTATCTTAGTGGATACACCCACACGACGCAATTCCGCCACTGCCTTGAGGGCGGAATCCTTCGGGGGATCAAAGAAGGCGACATAGCCTAAGAGTATCAAACCGGCTTCATTCAGAGCGGAAAATACCTGCTGGGTCTTGGGAAACTCACAGTACGCTATTGCCAGGACCCGGTATCCGTCCGCGCTCAGAGCCCGATACTCTTCCATTAGATCTTTTTTAAGCATCCCGATGAGAGGATGAATTTCTTCATCAACCTGGTAGTGGTCGCAGACAGTGAACATTTCCTCCACTGCTCCCTTACAGATGAGCACATGGGCATCTTCATAATCGATGATCACCGACATCCGTTTCCGCGAAAAGTCAAAAGGGATTTCGTCAACCTTCCGGCAGGTACGCTCGACATCAAGTTCTCCGTGTTCGAGGATGGCCCGGTCTAGCAAGTTGCGCAGGCCTGTCTGGTAATAGCTGTTCAGATATGCATAGCGAAGAACATCATCGCTTTGGCGGTTTGTTACATCGACATATTTTTCAAGTACGACGCGGTCCTGAGTAAGCGTGCCGGTCTTGTCCGTGCAGAATACGTCCATAGCTCCGAAGTTCTGAATGGCGTTGAGTCTCTTGACGATTACCTTCTTTCTTGACATCGCGAGCGCCCCTTTGGACAGATTGACCGTCACAATCATAGGGAGCATCTCCGGGGTAAGACCGACGGCTACGGCAAGGCCGAACAACAGCGCCTCCATCCAGTTATGTTTCGTGATGCCAATAATGAGGAAAACCACCACCACCATTATGACCATGAAGCGAATCATCAGCCAAGTGAATGCATTAATTCCCTTGTCAAAATTTGTCAAGACGCGCAGGGAAGCAAGATTCTTTGAAATTGAACCGAAATATGTTCTGTTGCCTGTATTGACCACAAGCCCACGTGCGGACCCGCTTAGAACGTTGCTCCCCTGAAAGCAGGCATTTATTAATTCCAAAGCGTTCTGAGCGGACTTGGGTGCAGGGGCAGCCATTTTTTCGACAGGCATCGACTCCCCGGTAAGCACTGACTGGCTTACGAAAAAATCCTTGGTGCTCAGTAGGCGCAAATCGGCCGGAATCATGTCCCCTGCCGCCAGAATAACGATATCACCGGGGACCAATTGGTCCATGAGAAGCTCTGTTTCTTTTCCCCCACGCAGCGCGACACAGGTCGTGCGCACCATAGCTTGAAGTTTTTCCACCGCGCGGCCCGCCCGTGATTCCTGATAGTAACCGAGCCCCACGCTCAGGAGGGCCATAGCGCCGACCATAATCGTCGCTCGGAGATCACCCATGGCGAAGGAGACCGCTGCGATGGCCAGAAGCTGAACAACAAGAGGGTTTTTACAGCGCTGATAAATTTCTCGAAGAAAACCCATTTTTTTGTGATTGGCAGTTGCATTCCAGCCGAAGCGTGTCCGCCGGTCATGCACCTCATCGGCGTCCAATCCCTGCTCTGATACGCCGGCCGCCGTAAGAGCCTCCTCCGGAGTGAGAGCACAGATAGCGAGAAGATCCTGCTCGCCCTGAGTCATCTCAGTGGGCTTCGCTGTAAATTTTTTAGAAGAGATTTTCTGCATCATAGATAACATCCTGAAAATTCTTGTTAATAAATCCGGATTGGGAACCTGGCGTTTACATGGTAATCTCCAATAATACAATTGTCAATCAGTGAATATCACGCATGCCTACCTGGAATGGAGTATTATGAAAAAAAACCATATATCACCCCTTACTTATTTGATCAGTCAATACACCGCGGCAAGCTAACGACGGAGTATAGGAGTATAAAGGAAGAGCGTTCAACTGAGAAACCTGCGGTTTCTCTTACTCTTCCCTCTGTAAAGTAACGCCGTATTGCAAACAACAATTTTAAGGCCAGTTCCTCCCAGGCCGGCCATGCAGCGTATACATGGTTCTTTCGCGATTACAGATAAATAAAAGAGCGCCGGGGGCAGCTTTCGGTGCTCTATCCTAACTTCCCTCACAAACACTCCCAGCCTTTTGAGCGGGATGACTAAGGTAACGGAAATTTAATGCAACCGTCATGTCCCTGTAAACTCATTGTCGTATTCTTTTAGATAAAAAGGAGGGGCTTTCTCATGTTAAATGGGTAGTGATTGCAAGTTTGTTAAGTTTAGGTTGGAAAATCGATGGCATGAAATACCGTAAATCCAATGATTTTAAACTATCATCTGCATGCTTAAAAGGTACGTTAGACTACAGCAAGGCGGTCTACCCATTTGAGATGAGAAAGAACCAAAAAAGATTACATCAGCAGCTGCGATGGGCTCAATTTATTTTCCTACTCATTCTAATCACCGGAGGTGTCCAAGAATGGATCCGCGATATAGGGTTGAATATGTATGTCCGAATTGTGATAAGTCGTATCAGATTACCTGCCCGGAGGTCGTGGAATTATGCAGCTGCGGCGCTGAACTACAAAAAGCGTCGTAGAAGCCGGGCAACGAATGCGAGACACGGTCACTTCGTGACAGACAATGCGTACCGACGCGACGCAGGTTAGTTCCCAGCATCTTTTCTATTAATCAGTAATCCCGCCAGTTTTAGAATTCACGGGAACGGCATCTCCTGCCTTCTATATCACAGGGCGACCTTGTGTCTTTTATCAACTCCTTGACTCGTTTGGTGACGAGCGCCGAGAGAAAGTGCTTGTTTCTCGCCGTCTTCATATAGTGTCTGAGAACCATCGCATAAAGAGTTTTAACGCTTTCCGTGGAATGATTTAGACTCTTCGCCAGATTCTCGACAGCAACCTGATGATTACGTTCCACAGAGTGATCAAAAACCATCTTGTTGTTCATGCCGTGCCCCTTCCTTCACTGGCCGGGGCCATCGAGTCTTATTCCGGCTAGTGATTGTAAACAACCGACATCAGAGCGCTGAATACGCCTTGCGCGGCTCTTGCCATACCCTGCGATATATATACATCGAAAAAACAGCATTTCCTCCGACACAGATATTTCAACATCCTAATAGAATTCCGCCCACGCCCCTATTCAGCTTGATCCGACCCTTTTAAGCAGTAGAATCCTTTCCGACGACAAACCCCAACTGATCATGTCTATGACACTCCGTATGTCGTGGAGCGTGCGGCAACAATAATCCGATACGTTGTCAGTGCCGATCTTGGCAGGATTTCCTTCCATTAGGATCAGCATGCAATCTATGATCAAGAAACAGGCAGACGCCCAATGAGGATCCCGGCTACTGAATCGACGAACCAGCAATAAGTATAGCGAATTATGAGTGCTGTGCAGATAACGCCTGCAAAGCCGGAGTATCGTTCATGATCTGACTGGTCTCATTTTTTTATTTCACACTACGCCTCGATCCTCAGCATGTCACAACCGCGCTTCTGAACAGCGCCTGACTTGCTGCTATTCCTTGAGGAGAGCGGCCTTGTCCGTTAACTCCCAAGGGAGACCGATATCCATTCTCCCTACCTGTCCGTAAGCTGCGAGTTTGCGATAAAACCCACCCTTGACCTGGGACGGCAGATACCGCAGATTGAACTGACGAATGATCCCCGCCAGCCGAAAATCGAAATATTTCTCCACCAGGTCGGCTATCTTTTCATCGGGCATAACTCCGGTCCCGAAGGTTTCCACCTGCACGCTTACGGGACGCGAAAAACCGATTGAGTAGCTGAGCTGAATTTCGCAGGACGCAGCCAGTCCCGCCGCAATCACATTTTTCGCCGCATAACGCGCGGCGTAAGCCCCGGTCCGATCAATGCGTGAAGGGTCTTTGCCGGTCAGCGCGGACCCGCTGTGGCGTGAATATTCTCCATAGGTATCAATCGCGTTTTTCCTTCCCGTGAGCCCCGAATGCACCGAGGGGCCGCCGTGGATGAAGGTGCCTTCCGGATTAACGAAAATTCTCGTTTTTTCGTCCGGCTTTATCAACTCGTCCTGGAAAGCCGTATTGATTACTGCCTCCTGGATATCATCAGAGAGCTTTTTCTCATTCGGTCCGCCTTTCTCCGAAGAGCGTTCCTGGCTTGCAATGACTGTAATGCTGTGAATGCGGGAGGGGCTGCCATTCCGGTATTCAACGCCCACTTGCGTTTTTCCGTCAGGCGCGAGATAGGGCAAGATTTTCTGGAGCCTTACTGCCGTTAGCCTTCGGGCAAGCCGGTTTGCGAGCCATATGGGAAGAGGCATGAATGCCGATGTCTGATTGCAGGCGAAGCCGAAGACTGTAACCTGGTTCCGCACGAGGACCCGTTCGAGCTCGTCCTCCGCCATCGTCCGCTCATCGACAACTCTCCGAACGCTGTCAGGAAACTCCTTGAGGCTTGTTATTACGCTGCAGGTCTTGGAATTGAACGCCTGTTGATCATATCCGACCTGATTAATGACCTGACGGGCGATATTCGCGAAGTCGGCCCTGACAGGCGAAGAAAACCGCGCCGCGATAAATACGATGGCCGTTGCAACCGCGCATTCGGCGATAATTTTTGCAAAAGGGTCCTGCTGAAGGAAATGATCTACGATAGCATCGCTGATGACGTCACACAACTTGTCAGGATGGCCTTCCGTCACCGATTCCGAGGTAAACATGAAATCTTTTTTCATCTGAGATTGCCTTTCTCCAGAACTCTTCCCCCCTTGAGGAGGGAAAAATTCAAAGATAATGGTGAAGTCTCTCGAAAGCCGGACAATCTTTGATTTTCATTTCCCCCATGAACGCCGGTATAAGAGATTAGATGATACCTAATCCTCACTCTGCATTAGGCACGATCACATAACCGCGTCTACCCGGAAGTTTTCCGGCACCCTGGTCGCGACCGGGGAATCGCTCTCCTTCGTCTGCTTCGTAATAGATCGTGTTTTTGTTCCTTCATTAATGAGAAGCGGCACAATCGCGCTCCCTATTGCGATTACGGCGTCCACCGGACCCATCGGGCTCAACCCGAGAAACTGGCGAAGGCCCGGGATGAACATGGTCGCAGTCTGGATCCCGAGGGAACCGGCAAGGGCCGCGGTAAGATACTTGTTCGTTGCAAGCTGGTCAGAACTGAATATGCTGTGGGTTTCGGAACGGCAGCTGATCGCGTGCAAAAGCTGTCCCGTACAGAGGCTCATGAAGGCCATGCTTCCCGCCTCAGCCCCCTGTCCATATCGTGTGAGTCCATAACCATAGGCCGCCAAGGACCCCGCGGAAATAGTGGAAGCCTCAAAAAGAATCCGCTTGAAGTCCCCAGATTTGATAATCGGTTCATTCGGATCGCGCGGAGGCCGGGACAGGATATCGGGCTCCGGTGGTTCAAGGGCGAGCGCCAGTCCGGGGAAAATATCCGAGATCAGGTTAATCCAGAGAAGCTGCATAACATTCAGCGGCTGTCCCATTCCGCCCGCCATCGCGGTAAACATCACTATGATTTCGCTCATGTTTGTCGCAAGAAGGAACCGGACTGATTTTCTGATGTTGTTATAGACTGTTCGGCCCTGACTGATAGCGATCACCATGGTTTCAAGATTATCGTCCTCCAGGACGACATCTGCCACCTCTCTCGCCACATCGGTGCCTGTGTGACCCATGGCAATGCCAATATCGGCCGCTTTGAGCGCTGGTCCATCGTTGATGCCGTCGCCAGTCATCGCCACAACCTTACCGGCTGATTGAAGCGCTTGGACGATCTGGAGTTTGTTTGCCGGGCTTACCCGGGCAAAGACTTGGACCCGTCCCGCAAGAGCCGACAAGACTTCCGGTTCCATCTGAGAAAGGTGGCTCGAATCCAAGATTTCCAGCTCTTCGTCCTTGTTCAGGTTGAGTTCCTTCCCGATAGCGTAGGCCGTTGTTCCCTGGTCGCCGGTAATCATAACCGTATCAATCCCCGCGCGATGAAAAGTCCCTATGAGGCCCTTTACGCCAGCGCGCACAACATCCGCCATGCCTACCAGCCCGACCCAGATAAGCCCTTCTTCAAAGTCGTCACCGTGGTTCAGCCCGACCTCATCGCCCAAGGCATAGCAGACCGCGAGCACGCGGAGCGCATCACCGGCCATCCGTTCATTTTCCTTGTCCAGCATTTCGCGCGCACGGTCATCAAGAATAAGTCTTTCACCATCCCTGAGATACCATTTACACAGGGAGAGAACTTCGGAAGGACTTCCCTTGAGAGCCAGCAACCGCTGTCCCTCGTCGGCGCGATGAAGCGTGCTTACGTAAGGACGGTCTTCCGAGCGATGGTTGATTTTGATCAGCGAGTACTGAGACCGGAGCGCATTGACGTCGATGCCGGCCGCAAGCGCCATGTGCACCAGGGCATTTTCCGTTGAAGAACCCTGAACCGAATATTCTCCTTCCTGTCTCGATACTGTTGATTCATTGCAGAGAACTGACAGGTGGATAAGGCGGAGAAGTTCATCGTCAGAGTAGGGATTAACGGTCATACCGTCGGCGGAAATCCTACCGTCGGACACCGTAAAACAGCGCATGCCGGCATGGATCTCGACGACCGACATGCGGTTCATGGTAATAGTCCCGGTTTTGTCAAGACAGATGGTCTGAACGGCCCCGAGAGCCTCCACGGCGTCAAGGTGACGAATAAGAACATTCAATTCCCGCATACGCCTGATTCCGAGCGCCAGCGTTGTCGTCGCTATGGTCGGCAGCCCCTCGGGAACAGCGGCAACAGCGAGTGCAATGGACGTTTTAAGCATTTGGAGAAAACCATAGCCGCGCAGCAGTCCGATGATGAACACGATGCCGCATACCGCACCGCTGATGATGACTAGCTGAACGCCCATTCTGTCCATTTGCCGTTCCATGGGCGTCTCTGGAGGACGCGCTGTCTCCACAAGAGTCTGTATCTTTCCCATCTCCGTATAGCGACCTGTCGCCACAACGACAGCAAGGCCCTGCCCTCCCGTGACGAGGGTGCCCATATACACCATGTTGGTTCGATCGCCAAGCGGGATATCGAACGCCTGAAGCTTTTCCCTTGTTTTCATGACCGGCATGCTCTCGCCGGTCAGCGCCGATTCGTCGACACTAAGATAGTTCAAGTCCAGGAGACGTGCGTCGGCGGCCACATAGCTGCCGGGCCTGAGCACGAGCAGATCTCCCGGCACTACATCTTTGGCGTCGATATCCCGTAGTGTATTGCCGCGGATGACCGTTGACACCGGCCGCACAAGGCTCTTTAGCCCGTGAATAGTTTTTTCCGTCTGTCTTTCAGTCGTATACCCGATTGCGGCATTAATCATAACAACGCCAAGGATCACGGCAGCATCGGCGATACCACCCGTGAAGACGGATATGCCCGCGGCTACCCCGAGAAGGCCGACGGGAAGGGATTTGAATTGGCCGAAGAAGATGCTCCACCCTGAGCGGGGCACCGATTCCGGCAAAAGGTTAGGACCGTATTGGGCTGCGCGCCTCAAAGCGGATTCTTGAGACAGACCTACTGAACTGGAAGCATCCCATTTATGCAAGACCTCTTGCTCTGTCATGCAGTGCCAAAGGTCTTCAGACTGTCCCTCAGCATGAACGACTTGCGACCTTACTTTTCGCAGGCTCGGATCTTTCCCCGCTGCTTGCGGATATGCCGGAGGCGCAACACCGAGGGCAAGCCGAGAATCGCGGTTGCGCGTGACAGTCGAACCAGAACCGGCGCGATGCGTCCCTTTCTCTATCCCACCTGCGGGAGAGTCCGTTGGGAGATTTTCAACGATCGCTTTGAGGAGTCCGGCCATGACCGATTCATGATTGCCATTGCCGTTCTTCGTATCGTACAATATGAGAACCGAGCCCGTCAGAGTGTTGACGGAAACATTGAGAACCCCTGCATACTGAACAAGACCTTGCTCAATACGCTTTTTCAATGATTCCGAACGATAAAGCCCCCTAACTTTATAACGGACACGCCCTTTAACCGCGGCATGAACGGTCTCAACCACGTATCTCCCCCCTTTCGGACACGAGAACCGATCTGGTGTATGCCACGATTCCTACGCGGGAGGCTTGGTTTTCGGAAGGGCTGTGCTGGCTACCTCCTTTACCCCTTCAACAACGCCGACTAGCATATCCTTTACCGCTTTGACTGCCGTGTTGCCGATCGCTGATGCGGCATCAACTGCTCCTGTTACGGCGACCTTAGCCACTTCTTCGGCATTTCCCCCAACTTCCTTCGTGGCTTCAATCACGCCGTCCACAGCCCGACGAGCCACCATCGCCACATCTGCGCCGACTTCAGCCGCCCCTTTAACAGCACCCCTAACGGTGGATCCCGCAACAGCGATCACATCGCCGCCCACATCGCTCACGCCCATGACCACGCCTTTTGCGACGCTCTTGGTGCTCAAGATCAGGCCAGTGCCGACCTCCTCCGTTGCCTGAATGGCCCCCTTGATCACATCCTTTGTAATAACCACCGCCTCGCCGGCAACGCTGCCAGTTGCACGAAGGGCATTGGATACGGTGTTCCGGACAAGGCTCACGATTTCTGCCTCTATCTCATTGATGCCCTTGAGACTGCTGACGACACCTTCCTTTACCGTAGTCCCCGCCTTGCCGATTTCCTCTGATGATGCCGGATTGCCTGTGGGCTCTGCGCTTGTCATTGGTAAGCCTCCTGTAATAGTAATATCCTCTGTAGTAGTAATTTCATCCTTTGACGATTGAATGCGCGGCCGTCGTGTCACAGTCGCTTTCCTTTTCGGTTTTTGCTTGTTGTCATTCATGTCTTTCATGTCTTTTCTCCTGGATCAATCCGAAAAAGTAAGGAGGGACTGCAAACACGGTATGCTAAAGACTTCTGAAGGCTTTCTTAGAAAATGAGAGTAAGTATCACAAGAATGTTTTCGTTAGGATCGAATGGAAAACCCCAACCGACCCCAAGCTCTCAAAAAGGCCATCTGCCCGCTCTGCTACTTTTCCGGATCTTTCGACTTTAAGAAAATATTGAATGCGTACCACAATGCTCCATACCAAGGGATCGCGCCTGCATTCCCGTTAAGAATCTGAAAGCCACCCACTCCTAGCAGCACAACGGTTGCCACACCTCCCATGTTCATTTCGCCATCGGTCAGACTCTTGATCTTGCTATCAATGCCCCTGAACATCTCGGTGACATTCTCGTGAAAATTCCCAGAACTCATACCCTTAACATGCGGTTGTTCCCTCAAGACAAAAATATCTTTCGTTCGCGCGTAATCAGCAATGGCGGCAATGCTCGTTTGATGCAGCAAAAGTATGCTCCCCGTGGTCGCATTCACCTCCACCGCGGTAATACCGGGGCACTGTGCCAACTGCTCCTTACACACCGCAAGCGCTCCCCCATCGCCTTTTAAAACGGTGATCTTTACCCGGAACCGTCCCGGCGTGTTATGTGCCACCACTGCATCCCGTATCATGACGCCGGTGACTCATCCGGCGACGCTGCAACCGCCGCCGTCGCAACCGGTGCTGCAGCGGCAACTGCTGCTTCGGATAGCTCCGCCTTTGCTTCGGCCACAATATCCTCGGTTATTTCAGCGACCTCGGCAAGAGTTTCCTTGCCGCGCTCATACAGCTGTATTCCTCCCTTGATCGCCGCTTTCGCCAACGGTTTAGCGATATTTGCAAACAAAGGTATTACGACGGGCGCTAATATTGCAGCCCCTATCCCGATAGCCAAGCCGGTAACCATGTTCCCCTTCAAACCATCGTCTAAAAGTGCCATGCTATAATCTCCTTTCGCTGTAGAAATTGTAGTCTTTTCCTTAAGCCCTGTCTATTTTCTCTTTCATTACATACCTAACTATATCATAAAATGAATGGATCTCTCATTATGCCTAGTCGTGAGGAAGAATGTTCGTTCTTTTATTTTACCGATCATTGGCCATAACTGATTGGATAATCAAGAGTATCAGAATGAAAATCACTGGAAATGATTGCGCAGTTGGTGCAGCGATCGCTGCGTGAAAAGGGCTACCATCCTTCAACTGTATTTCAGTAAATCTTCCCTACAGGCTGTATTTCTACATATGTCACAGACTTTTCTGCATTTTGTAATATTGCTGTAACATTGCCATATTATAGTTTTAGAGAAAAGAGTGAGGTGAACTTGTATATATCGCAATCAATTCTCATCGAAAGTACAAAAGCGGCAGGCGTTCACACGTTCATGTGCCCCTACTGGGCTGCGGAAAGCAGATTCTGTCCAGCATCGATCATGACGGTCGATATCGATATGCGTCGAAAGGCACACTATTGCTGTACGGAGAATTACGATTGCTGCCCAATGTTCCTCGCAAAAATTCTTCGAGGGTAGAAAAATGGTGGGCGATCCCGGAGATTATCGGTAACCATAATATATATAATATTAGGTGGAGTTATAAGGAGATATGCATGAATCAAGAGACTACAACGCCATCCCGCGTGTTTCGCAATGAAAAGGAAGTTGATCAGCATTCCCGCGCCATTCAAAAACTTGCGGAGGAGCTTCAACTGCCGGCTGATGAAATTCGGCGGCATTACACGGCTGTTCTAGATGTTTTGAAACAGGAAGCCAAGATAAGAGCCTACCTCCCGGTCCTTGTCAGCCGGAGCGTAAAAGAACGACTGCGGCATCGCTGATGGAGAGATTACGAGGGGCGCACCAAAGCATCATTGCCGGAAGCATTATTGACAGCGGCACGTTTTCTGCGCCGCATGTAACACTATTCTGTCCAACAATCCTTTTCAGCATAACCAGTCAGAATGCCTAAAGACACGATCGATAATATCCAGTGCCCTGGCTGTGAATCAAAAACAGTTTACCGGGATGGTAAGGCGCGGACAGGCAATCAACGTTATCTCTGCTTGATGTGCGGCATGCAATTTACTGTTTCCCGCCGGATGAGAGTGAAGGACAGGCCGTTGTGCGCAGCATGCGGGAATCCGATGCACCTCTACCGCGACGAGAAAACGCTACTTCGCTTCCGGTGCTCCCGATATCCGGAGTGCAGAACATACCTGAAGGTTCTTAAAGAAGATATTAAAAAATAGGAATGGATTAGCAAACACGTAAATCTTGTTTTCGAAATACCTTATGAGCTTAGCCGTTGCACAGATAATACGCATACTCGTCGTTGATGACGAACCGGATCTTGTGGAGCTTGTCACCTATAATCTCACTCAAGACGGGTTTAAAGTCTCTTCTGCGTCGGCTGCCGAGGAGGCCCTTGATAAAATCAAGCAGGGCGGAATAAGTCTTGTTATACTCGACCTTATGCTTCCGGGCCTCCAAGGCGGGGAACTTTGCCGCATCATTCGAAGTAATCCCAAAACAACGTCTATGCCAATCATCATGCTGACCGCCAAAAGCGATGTTACCGACAGAATACAGGGCCTCGAAACGGGCGCCGACGACTATATGACGAAGCCCTTCAGCCCAAAGGAACTCACAGCCCGCGTAAACGCCGTACTCCGGAGAGTATCCGGCAGGACAACGCATGAAAATGTCCTCACCATAGAAAACCTCAGCATCGACAAGGAACGGTTCGTCGTGAGCAAAAATAATGTTCCTCTGAGCCTGAGTTCGACCGAGTTCAAGATCCTGCTCTATCTTGTTGAACGGAGAGGCAGGGTGTTTAGCCGCGATCAGCTGCTCAATGCACTGTGGCAGAATGATACATTCGTTGAATCCAGGACGGTTGATGTTCACATCAGAAGGCTGAGAACGCATATCGAAGACGACCCGTCTCGGCCCCTATTTGTGAAAACACGGCGGGGTGTTGGATACTATGTTGAGGGGAAATAAGGCGAGGACAGATAAAGACTTTTCCCGTGGTTGCGGTCATATTGTTTCAATTCTCTGAATATGACTGATTAGTTCGTCGAGGATGCTCCATATCCTGCGGCGGGAAACAAACCAACCGCTATGAGCAATTGATACAACCAATGTTGAAGCAGTCTCATTCCATTCCGCTTTAAGCATAACTCCATGTCGGCGCGTGTCAACGTTCCAGGGATTGTTCCCTGTTATTATAGCTCCGCCCTCTATTAGATCGCTGATCATCATTGCGATTTTTGTATTATTGATCCCGGCGTAGTTGCGGGTATCAGATCCCAGCATGTCAACCCCTCCCTGTCGTTTCCTCATGATGACGGCGTTTTTGATATTCGCCTCAGCGACCCGATGTCTCTCAAACAGGGTCTGAACGGCAACCATTGGTGCTTGTTCGGATCACAGTCAAAATATTAATACGGGGTGATATCCGCTGATCATATAGTATTATGCATACAACATATCAAGCATCAGGATACAGTGTCTGGATCACAACCAATGTGCCATCTTCTAAAATGATAACCTCGCCATATTGCAGCGTCAATGTAACGGTATCTCTTCTACTTTTACCGCAATAATAATTTAAACGCTAGAGCAATAGAGGATTCTCTGCCATATTTAAGGATAACGGCATGGATTGGAAGCGAGTGTGTTTATAATCTGTCCACAACAGCGCGCGAAACCAAATGGCAGAGGCGCCTTTCCTCAAGTTTACTGGAACGGATGATGAAATCCTGCTCAATATGCGATACATATGAGACCAGATCAAGGCCCACACAGCGCGATGGATAAAAAAGAAGAATAACAAAGGGAATGGCGAATGGACAAAATCCAACATTTATTTTCACAGGAACTGTTAATAACGTGTTATCAATCCTGTGCAAAGAAATTTTTTAATGACCTTGTGCACTCTTAAAATGTAAATTGCGTAATTTTGAGGCAGCCAAAACATGAAAAAATGGTCCAGTTTATTTTTTTCGAAAAATCCAGAACGAAAACCAAACGATATGAACTGAATCAGGGATTTGCCTTGGACTCTGTGTAGGGCACATATTTCTTATCTTCCTCAAGGATGTGAGCGTTTAGCCAGTTTGTCAGCAAAAGCATGACATCGATGTTCGATGGCTTGTTCCCTTTGTCCAATTCTTCCTTTAGGCCACGCGCCTTTTTGGCAATTTTATCGTGCATCACTTTGTGATCATCATACTTTGGGTAGCCATGCTGCTGCATAAGCCGTTCTTCAGCGTGAAAATGATAAACCGTATAGTCAACAAACTTATCAAGGACAGTATCTATAATTTTCTTACCTTCACCGGCTTTCATGGCGTCGTACATTTCATTGATCAAGTTAATCAGCTTCTGGTGCTGTTTGTCTATTTCATCAACGTGGACTGAATACCGATCGCTCCATTTCAAGTAACCCATAAATCCTCTCAATATTCCCAGCAAATAGTAGATGCCACAGGCTTATGTCCGTGGCTCTTTGAAATGACAAAAGCACCCCCTCCTAATTCCTCCCCTGAAGGGGGAGTGCAACACGAGGGATGCATTCATCCACGGCCTAACGCCCGTGGTCTTCCGCTTCGCTTTTGATAATTTTTACGGAGATGCACCGGTTGAAATGCACTTACTGCTCTTTTTCCAAAACTGTTGGAGCCCCGTAAATATGAATACGCTTATTATTGTACCATGAGAACATAATTGCGTGCAATAATAAACCAAGCAGCCGCTGATAACAACGCTGGTAATTGTAAAATATCCGCGTTACTGAAATGTAAATGTACTAAAAATTTTCCTCCGTCGATATGTGCGATAGTCGTCGTCTGTAAGCATCAAACGTACCTCAATTTCATGCAATTGTAATGCATTTGTAACACATCTGTAATGAAAACGTGACAGTATGTCCTTAAACGAGCGGCACGACGTAGTACCAACGGGGGCGAACAACCATGAAGCGCCGGGCAAGGGATCATGGAATACTTTCACGAAAATTGTTGACACCATGATCAATTTCATGATCCCGCTCGTGATCATCGCTCTTTTTAATAGGGACCGCTCGGGTCATCCTTGACTTTCGGGCCGTTCGGTAGCCCAGCCCATCACGGCCCTTCGACATGATGGTAACAAACATCCCTTCCCTAGTTGGTCGTCATCAAGTTGCTCCGCATCATCACCGAATATTTTACCGTTACAGGCTTAAGACTCCCTTTATTGCCAATGCCGCACTGGTTTTCGTGCTCTGCTAAGTAATGATCGGGCGCTACGAACAAACCATGGGAACAAGGATGTCATAGCTCTCGCAATCCTGATCCTTATAATAGGAAGCAGTAGAATACTGGCTGCGATATTTTCATCAGTTACATACAAAAGTTAAACAGGAGAATCACGGATAACAGTCTCAATAGGGTTGTGAAAAAACATGAGGAGATCATTCTTGTCGCGATATCCATAGTAGTATTTATTTTGATTGGGATATTTCCTTCACTCAACCGAGCACAATGCATTGGGCATCTATGAAACACCGGATCTCCGAGCAAACCATCGAGGCGCCTCTATAAGGAATCCGGTTTCCTATATATTGAGGAGATTTGAATCAGGTGGATATCCCTGTATTTTAATGGTTCATCGTTGGAGTTAGGGTAGGAGGACACTGCCGTTTTCATGCGTGAACGTATAAAGGAAAAGGTTTTTCCCAAGAATTTTCAATGGGGCGTCGCGACTTCGGCATTTCAGCTCGAAGGCTCTCCAAACGCGGATTGGGCTACGTGGGATCCCGTGCTCAGCAACATGCCGCAGATTACAAATCACTATGCTCTGTTCAGGGAGGACCTCAAACTGCTGAAGGAGCTCGGCGTCAACGCATACCGTTTTTCCTTGGAATGGAGCAGGATCCAGCCCCGGCCCGATATTTGGGACGAGGAAGCGATCGCTCACTACCAGGAAATCATCGATATCCTGCACTCATACCACATCGAGCCGATGGTCACGCTCCACCACTTTACTCACCCGCGCTGGTTTCTGGAGCGTACACCCTGGCATCGAACCGCATCCATTGAGAAATACCTACGCTACGTTGAGATGATGGTCTCTACGCTCACAAATGTGCGCACCTGGATAACATTCAACGAACCTTATGTCATACTCATCGGCGGTTATATGGACGGTTGCATGCCCCCGGGACTGCGGGACGTGCCGCGCGCCCTCATTGCATTAAAAAACATCTTTACATCCCATGGCAAGGCCTATGACATCATTCACCGACATGTTCCCGATGCCCGGGTGAGCATTGCGCACAATATGTCTGTTTTTGCTCCATGGAAAAAATGGAACCCCCTTGATCGTCTTCTAAAGAAGACGGCTAACTTTTTTTACAATCACTCAGTCATCAACGCATTTCGTACAGGAATATTTACGATTAAATTTCCTTTTTCGCGCCAAGTGGAAATCGAAGTCCCGATTGCGAACAAGCTCGATTTTTTTGGTGTGAATTACTATACCCGGATCCACCTCCGCTTCAATCCCTTTAAAAAAATGGGAGTCGAACTCCGGCACCTGGACATCGACGGACATGGCCTTACCAATCTCGGTTGGGAGATCCACCCCCGCGGCCTCGCTAAGGTCCTCCGCTATGCATCGCGGCTCAACCTGCCGATGATAATCACCGAGAACGGCATCGCAACGCACGATACCGAAGAAAAAGTGAAATATATGAAGCAGCATATCGATGTTATCGAACGGTGTCTCAAGGATGGCCTTGACATCCGGGGATATTACTACTGGACCCTCATCGATAATTATGAGTGGCTGCAGGGCCTCGAAGCGCAGTTCGGGCTGTATCGGGTCGATTTCAATACGCTCAAGCGTACACCGACAAGCGCGGCTTCCTACTATTCCTATCTTATTCAAAGCCGATCTCAGATGTAAGATAAACTTCACCTGAATGTAATCACGCATTAACAATGCTTTGCTACCCTCATTGGAGAGATAGGATACTTCCCGTTATTTAAACCATTCAAACGAGATAAACGAGGGAGCATGAGCAATTCCATTATTATTAAAGTTGAAAGTGGCGTTGTGGCCGAAATATTTTCAACGTCGCCTGTTCAGGTAACCATCGTCGATTATGATATGATCGAAGGTGGGGAAACGTATCAATGCCGTGAAAAAAAAGCGGTCCTTTCCATGGTTCCCGAGCAACTTGTCGACCAAGAGCATATAGAAGAGTTTGTCAAGTCACTCGTGCTCGAGTGCCGGCGCCCGGCCGACTTCGTCCCGCTGTCGCCCGTCATGGAAGAGGTCGAGGTTGGAGTATAGACCCCATTAAAGCAGATACACACAGACATACGCCCGTGTCACATTGAGACCGCAATAGCACTCTCTCCTCACTCCCCCTTAAGAGCGAAACAGGACGGACGCATGCATCCACGGATGCTAATGCCCATAGTCTTCTGCTTCGCTTTTGATAACCTGCAACGAAATTCCTACCCTTATGAAAATTCGTTCCTGTAACAGAATCTTAATAAACCCTTAATACCTCCGTAATACAAGTTTTGTATAAATATAACAATGATGCTGTGTGACTTTCATATTCACACGACCTATTCGGACGGCTCACTGGAGATGAGAAAGACCATAGACCTTTTCGGCCAGGCGGGATTCGACGTTATTGCCATCACCGACCATGTGGTAAACGGAGATAACACGTTGGGCAAATTTGCACGACGTTTCAATCTGTCGGTCCGTGGGGACAATTTTGACGAGTACCTTTCCACCATACGAAGCGAGGCGGAACGTGCATGGGACAAATATGCAATGCTCGTGATTCCCGGGGTTGAAATCACCAAGAACTACCTCTCCAAGGAGGAATCCGCCCACTTCCTGCTTCTCGACATTAAGGAATTCGTTCCAGCGTGTCTCGATTATGAAGAGATTTTTCTAGATGCAAGGCGTCAAGATGCGCTAACTATCGCTTGTCATCCCCACCATACTCCGGACATCTTAAACCCCGACACGCTCTTTCTCTGGAACAACAGAGACAAATACGCGAAATACATTGATGCATGGGAGATCGCGAACCGGGATGATGTTTTCAACGTGATCAGCCTGAAAAAATACCCCTACATCGCAAACAGCGATTTTCACAAAGCACGGCACCTATATTCTTGGAAGTCGCTGTTGAACTGCGATAAAAACGTCGATGCGGTAAAAAACTGCATCCGGCACAACAAAGGAGTGGCAATCACTCTCTTTAGGAATTGAATAATGAGGATTGATTCAACTTTTAGGTAATACCTTTAGGAGGCGACTCATGATTACCTTTATCATCTGTGCGACAATCTCCATCTTAGGTATCGTTCTCTATCTGCTCCAGGCGGGCGCGGCATGTTTCCTCGTCAGAAAGAACGGGCGTACTTCAGCAGCATCGGATCGCCACGGCGATTCCTTTCCTCCCGTCTCAATCCTCAAACCCCTACGCGGGCTAGATGATAATCTCTTCGACAATCTCTCAAGCTTCTGTACCCAGGACTATCCCGAATTCGAGTTACTACTTTCCCTCCAGGACCACAATGATCCCGCATACAAAATAGCAAAAAAGATCCAGGAAAAACACCCGAAAATAAATATCACGATCGTCGTGGAGCAGTGTGCAGTAGGGCTCAATCCCAAGATCAACAATCTCATTCCTGCATACCGGAGGTCCCGTCATCCTTACATCCTCATCAGTGACAGCAATGTGATGGTTGAGAAAAACTATCTGCGGGAGATCATGCATCATACCCAGGACCCGGCTGTCGGGCTTGTGAGCAACCTGATTAAAGGCGTCGGCGGCCGCAGTATTGGCGCCCGCTTAGAAAATCTTCATCTAAACTCTTTTGTTATCGGTAGTGTCAGTTTTCTCGACCGGTTTCTCGGCATGCCCTGCGTCATCGGCAAATCCATGCTCATGAGAAAAGACGACCTGAACCTTCTAGGCGGGCTCGAAAAATTCAAGGATATATTGGCTGAGGATTTTATTATTGGAAGGGAAATGTCACGGGTAGGGAAAAAAGTCGCCCTCTCACATCATCTCGTCAGCAATGTTAATGAGTTCTGGAGCATCAAGCGGTTTCTAAACCGCCACACGCGATGGGGCAAAATCAGATGGAAAATCGGTGGATATAAGTACTTCTCGGAACTCCTCGCGAACCCGGTTTTCATCTCTGCGATCCCGAACCTCACATCAGGTTTTTCACGGACCACAGTATCGTTCACAGCACTCATTGCCCTTATCAAGGTCCTCGGCGATTCAATAATCGGTAGAACCCTGGAGTCGTTGAAAAACAACGATACATTCAAGAAGCAATCACCTTTCATCTATTTCCTTACGCCAATCAAGGATCTTATCATCGGCATAATCTGGTTCGTACCCTTTGTGAGTTCAACTGTGATATGGCGCGGAAACCGATACCGTATCGGTAAAGACACCTCTTTATTACCCTGTCACGAGTCCGGCTTCTGGTCATGGGGTTATCGAATTACGGACAGAATACGAGAAAGAGTAGCGTAAATTACTGAAATTTCAGCGTTCGAAGTTTGCTGTAGAGAGTTTTAACTATGTATCCGGAACTTGGTTTTTACCATGATTTTAGCAATATGAGCTTTAAACTCTTTTCACGCAAGGAGTTCAATGACCTGCAACCGTATTTTCAAGCTTGACGTCAAGTTCAATGGCCCCCTTCAAGACAAGCTCTTCACGATAGTAAAGGGGCCCCTTGAGCATGTCCTTGCTTTCCCCCGGTTAAACCGGGCATATGCCGACATCGCCCGGATGACAGATAACCGTCCGTTCACGGAAAAGGTCCTGGATGTGTTAAACGTAAACTATGATATCAGCGACAAGGACCTTTCAAAAATAATGATACCGACAGGGCCAGTAATTGTCGTTGCAAACCACCCTTTTTGTGGCATTGAATGCATTATTCTGGCGTCGCTCTTACGATCAATTCGCTGCGATGTGAAATTCATTGCAAACCACCTGCTTACTGCGATTCCGGAAATGCGCAATCTGCTCATCCCGGTGAATCCCTCCAAACAGAAGAATGCTGTGAGTGAAAATATAATGCCGCCCCAGGAAAGCATCCAGTGGGTAAAAAATGGCGGCATGCTTGTTATTTTCCCCGCCAGCGCGGTGTCTCATTTCGACATCCAGCATGTCTCAATAACCTCCCCGACGTGGAGCACCAGTGTCGCTGAGATCATCAGGAAAACGGGGGCGCCGGTTCTTCCCGTTTTTTTTAAAGGCACGTACAGCGCTGTTTTCCATATGGCGGGGATGGTTCATCCGCTTGTCAGAACAGCGATGCTACCGAATGAACTGCTCAACAAGGGACGCAAAAATATCCAGCTTCGCGTCGGGAACCTCATTCCTTTTAAGAAATTGAGGACGATCGAACAGGACTACGAAATGTCGGAGTATCTCAGGTTGCACACCTATCTTTTGGAATTTAACCGAACCCGCAAGGGATACCACGGATTCACATCCTCCCTGCGATTGAAAAAAGAAAACCTGGGTGATGTCATTATGTTGCCCCGCAATGCTGATATGATGGGCGAGGAACTCCACAGGCTTGCACCGAGCCAAACCCTGGTTGAGAGTGGAGACCATGTCGTGATACAGGCCACGGCCGACCAGATCCCAAATATCTTATTAGAAATCGGACGGTTGCGCGAGATAACCTTCCGCGCTGTCGGCAAAGGGACGGGGAAGTCGGAGGATATCGACCGCTTCGACCACACCTATATCCACTTGTTCAGTTGGAACCTGTCGAAACAGGAAGTAGTCGGTGCCTGCCGTCTCGGGAGAACCGACGCTCTTGTTAAAAAGCACGGACTCAAGGGACTTTACACCAGCACCCTCTTCCAGTATAAGCCTGAATTTATCGAACGACTCGGTACCTCTCTCGAAATAAGCCGTTCCTTCATCCGACTCGAATGCCAGAAGTCCTATGCGCCGTTGCTGTTGCTCTGGAAAGGCATCGGACGGTTCATTGTGGACAATCCCCACTACAAGACGCTGTTCGGTCCTGTCAGTATTACCGACGGCTATCGTGCCTTATCGAGGGAGTTAATCGTAAAATTTTTACAAATGACCCGGTATCGTGACGACAAGACCGTATTGGTGAAGGCCAGGAAATCGCTCAAGTCAAAACCGTTCAGAGGATGGGATGTAGATGCTGCTAGCAGGATCATTAAAGACGACATCGAGGACATATCGGAATTAATATCCTCCATCGAATCGGACCACAGAGGAATCCCGATACTCTTGAAACAATACCTCAAGCTGGGCGGTAAAATCGCCGGGGTCGATGTTGATCCGGCTCTCGGAAACGTGCTCGATGGCTTGGTCATAGTCGACCTCACGAAGACGAAGCAACGGATGCTGGACCGATACATGGGCAAGGAAGGCGCCGAACTCTTCATGACGTATCAAGAAGCGTTAAAACGCGACCGCTATGCGACCTGCGCCTGATTTATCAAGCGGCGTGCAGCCCCGCCCGACCAAGGGGACAGATAAGTTGTTAAACAAACTGTTCTTTCTCATACCACTGGGAGTCATTGTCAACGTCTTATTTTGTCTAACTGCCGTTGACCGAGTGGCGTTCCGTGCTGCATTGCACGTTACGCCGTCGTATCTGGCCATTGCCATGCTCCTAAGCATCGTGCCCTGGTTCACCTGTTCTCTCCGTCTGTTCCTCTGGAGTAAATTTCTCGGTGGGAAAATGCGCTATCGCGACACATTCAAAATAGCGCTCGGCGCCGAACTCAGCGCGGCTGTCTCTCCGCCGTTCATTGGCGGAAGCCCGGTAAAAATCGGAGTGCTTATGAGCCGGGGATTTTCCGCTGGCACCGCCTTTTCGCTTTCGGTACTGGAAAATTTTGAGGATGCTCTTTTTCTTCTCGTTATGGTGCCGATCATGCTCACCCTTTCGTCGGCATGGAATCTGCCGATCGTGAAAGACGGATTGAGCGGTTTAAAGCACGCGCATTTCTGGATGCCGCTGTTAGGAATTGTGGCCGCTTCCCTGCCAGTCGCTTTCCTATTCCGGTTTCAATTAGAAGGAATAAACCGACGGTTTCCCGTTGTTCGGGGCATAACCGTTCGGCTCATTTCTTCTTTTCGCCAATTTATCGAGACATACCGCGCCATCATCCGTACCGGAAAAACATTTTTTGCCATGACTATGACATTGACGGCTGCGCAGTGGATATGCCGGTATTCAATTATCACTTTCCTGCTGATGGGCCTCGGCATTCCGGCCCAGCCGTTGCTGTTCATGGCGCTTCAGGTAGTCGTTTTTGTGCTCTTGGCATTTATTCCTACGCCCGGGGGAGCGGGCGGAGCAGAGGCCCTCTTCTATCTCACATATCGTTCTTTATTGCCAGCTAATGCGATAGGAATCGTGATCGCTGGCTGGCGTTTTCTTACATTTTACTTTTTGCTGCTTCTCGCCTCAATACTATTGCTAGTGTTTAACAGATGGACAACCGCCGATGAATTGATAAAAATGAAAAATCTTAGTTCTGAAGATGATTCCTTAACCGTTAGAAGTTGCAGTTATGTTCCTGGAGGAAACAATATAGATTGACCGCGGGCAATCGCCAGCCTGACATCCTCCTCGGTCTAACGACAGAGGATTCCTGAATCTGGCCCTAGAGCTACTAAGAGTTACTGCTGATTCTCTTCGTACATGCGGCAGAGAGGCCTGTCGCATCGCGGTTTATAGGCTGATATAGAAATCCAGTTTTTATCCTGGCAAACCCGTTAATTGCGGGCTGTTCCAAGCAGCCACTACCCCAGCAGATAGCTTTTGTTAATTTCGGTACCGCACCGATTGCAGATATATAGAGCTGCGATACATACGGCTGGATTTTATTATGCATTACACATGCAACAGACATAGCTCATGTAAGTTCTCCTCTATTTTCGCAAGGCGGATGTCTTTGAGTCTGGGGTACGCGAGTATCTTGGCGATCCGGCCTAACGGACATTGGTGGAACTACTGGTTTCCGCCGTTTCTCTACTCTTTGCCTTCTCTGATGTCTTTGAAGTCCTTCATTACAATCGCGGAGACACCGCGCGAGCGTCTCCCTCGCCGACAAGAGACTTGGCAAAGCTATAGAACGTTGTAGGCTCAACCATATTATCTCAGTGTATCATATAGATGATCATTTGATCACTTACTACAGAGACCATATTTACATATTTGATTCAGAATCATCGCATTATATCCCCGTCCTCTAGACATCGGGCTTGCGGTGCGGATGATAAAGGAGAGACCGTGAAACCAACACACAAACCGTCAGTTTACTCAGGAAAACCCACTTTGCAAGGCATGCCGACGGCTTGTCAAACATTGGACTCTCCACCGCTAAACACGTTCAGTACACCCGACCGGCAAGGTGACTCAGGCCTGTTTAGGGAATACTCGACCGTTGTAACTCGGACAACACGCGACGCATGTTCGGCACGCTATGAAATCCTCGACACGGCAGAACGTATAGGAATGGCATACCAGAAAGGAGAACTCGTAAGCGCTCGGGAAAAGCTCTCGCTTCTCATAGGAGATACGGCAACACTTTCCACGGTAATTTCTAAAATTCTTGATTTTGCGATGATCGAGGCCGAGTCTTCAGAACCAGTGTATGAACGATTCAACATCACAGCACTTCTGCACGAAGTTACACAGATGGGGCGTTTAATGGCCGCCAAAAAACCGATAACTGTTATGGACGTTTCGACCCTAGCTCCAATTGTCATTGAATCGAACCCCAGCATGATATTCCGAATTATGACAGAGCTTATAGGCAATGCGGTTAAGTTTACCGACCGAGGCCGTGTGACCATAATCCTGTGCAATGAAGATGAACTTCTACGACTAACCGTTGCGGACAATGGCAAAGGGATGACACATGAGCAGGTCCATGCCCTTTTTGGCACCTCCTATCGCGCGAACAATACTGAAGTGCAGGGGCAGGAAAAGTTCGGCCTAGGCCTCCGCATAGTCAAAAAATTGGTCAAGCGATTGGGTGGCAGCATTTCCGCGGCTAGTAAGATGGGAGAAGGAACAATCGTCGAGGTCACGCTCCCGTTGAAAACTATGAACAGGTCTGAGTCGTGCGGATGAGGAGAAACAAATGACGGCAAGGTCTTATTGCGGATAGTAGTCGGCTTTGACAAAGACCGACCATCAAGAAGAAGGACAAATCGGGAAATGAGCAGGTCAGACAGATGGGAACATGCAAAATGCGGTCGGCGCCTAGGAGGAGCGTAAACAAAGGACTTGGTGATGTGTCCCGTGGCAATGTATCGGGAATCTCACGGCACTCAATAAGAGGAATAAAGGCAGACAGGGCCTTTTAGGTCGTGGCTGGGATGCTGTGCGGCGGAAGGGCCCAGAAGTTCGCTGCGCAGAATCTATCGTAATGCTGGCGCCGTGTTTAAAAAAACAATCCAATTTCTACCATCTGCTATTTTATTGATTGGCTAACAGATAATGTTCAGGACATCGTGGACTCCTCTGTTTTACTTGATATCAGAATGAGTGCAGAGAAATGCTTTCAACTTTATCAGCATTGAGCAAAATCGCCTTATCCCTTACATGTTACCGTATTAAGCAGTTGCGATTACACGATGTTGTGAATGTTTTTTGTGTCCACGATGTCCTGAACGTTGTCAGCTAACTATTTTATTGTCTATTTATGATAAATTCCGGTTGGAACGAGCATTGAATGTCTACATTCCCCACGTCAGCGCTGGAAACGGTCCCAATGGCTTTCGTTACCATACAAAACTGCGTTTCGGGTTGGTTTTTTACCGTGACATTGTAATTTTCTCCGTCAGCAATGGCTGTCGGAAAAGTGAAAGAAGTACTGTTTGCTGAAATCACAAGATCATCACAGCCGTTATTCTGAAGTACAAGTCCGTCGACGAAAAGGGCGGATATAGTACCACCTACCGTATAGTCGTGTAAATTTCTGCTGTTACCAGGCGCTCCGCTGCCGCAGGCAGGGAGCACAAGCAAACCTGAGATAACCAGATCCGAAACAGCCCACCTGTTCTCATATCAATCCTTATATTATTCCTCAAGTTGCAATTCCCATCACACAAGGAGCGCTGAACGCCCGCGAGTCTCTCCGTGACAACCGCTAAACAGGCATAGTGCATCGCGGGATCGATAGTTTTTCCCACTATTTAGGATCACCCGCCCACCATTATCCTCTGTGCCGCAAACCCCGTTTCTTAATGGCGGGGGCATAAGGCGCCGGTTGTAATGCAGCCAATTGAGAATTTTAGCAAAAGCTATGAAATATTCGCTTCTCTGGCACAATTATTAATCGTCTCATAATAGTATTAACACTAATTATGCCGCATACTTTGTTGTTTCGTTATTAAAGTAAGCGCGCACACGATCAGGAGACTTTTGGATAAACCTCAAAGGACTGACTACTGCACCATGTAATTGTTCCGGTGAACTAATTGCCTGACGACCAACTGCATTGTTCTTCAGGTCATTCCAGACTCTCTCATCGGGATTCAGCTCTGGAGAATACGGCGGTAAAAAGAACAGACGAAACTTTTCCTTAATGGTTTCAATATAGTTAGAAACCTTGCGAGACTTGTGTGACGGATGACCATCAACGATGAGAAATATCATCCGTTTGCTGCCTTGAATAAGCCGCTTTATGAATTCAATAAATTGCTGCGACGCTACGCGACCTTTGACTACCATGAACCTAAATTCGCCTTGTGCACTAACAGCCGAAATCATATTCAATCCGAAGCGCGCTCCTGTGCTGCTCACAATCGGGGTCTCACCCTTCATGGCCCAAGTGGTGCCCGCATGATGATCAGAGCGAACGCCAGCTTCATCTCCAAAGAAGATTTGAGCCTTCATGCGACGCGCCATGCTTCGTATCCGAGGATACTCCTTCTCCAGCCACTCCTGAACCGCTGCCGGCTTTTGCTGATAGGCACGCCAAACAGGACGCTGTGGAGTCAATCCCAACTGTCCCAGCAAACGACAAACGGATGCTTTGCTCAATCTCATACCAAATCGCTTATATATTACCTGCCCAATGATCTTCGCTGTCCACAGGGCATAGGTAAACTTCAACTGAAGCGGATTTTTCGTGGTCACAGTACGATAAACCCATTCTATAGCCTTAGCATCCATTTTTGGCGGGCGACCGCCTCGTTTGTTGGCATCAAGAGCACCCCAGCCCCCGTTTCGATATCGTGCCAACCAGCCATAGATGGTGACGCGATTTATACCCAGGGCTTTGGCCACCAGTTCGGGGCTTTGTCCTTCCTGGACACTATTTACCGCACGCTTTCTGAGCTCAGTCAGAGTTTTATGGTCAAGATTTCTCGCATCTGCTTTTTTCTTCATGAAAATAACTATACCACAGATGCAAGATTATGTCAATACTATTATGAGACGGTTAATAATAAACAACATTTACTTCGGAAGCTATATGTCTTACCGCATCATCACCGTCCCGGTTATGAGTTTGGTATACATACAGCATGCAGGCACCATGATAGTTCCAAGCATTTTTATAAATACACCCCTCGTTTTTTGGAAAATCAGAGAGCTTCACAAAACAGAATATATTAATTTAAAACCACCAAAACTCTTTTTGGCCTCAGAAGGGTCCCCCATGCCCGATGCGAAAAAAGCACGTCAAAAACAGGATGCGAGCGCATCTCCCCACTTCGGCCATTCTGGTGCCCGTCATGTACATGCCAGCAGCAAAGAACACTGATCATTTGTTCTTCAATATTTCTTCGAACTGTTCCACTAGCTCGACAGTCCCACGGTTGAACTTAATCTTGATCGAGCCCGTGAACTTCCTGTCCATGAGTGTCTTGATAAAACCAATGATCTTTGTCAGTTTTTCCATCACTCCACCTTTTGTGCCCGCAATTTTGGATTATTATTGAGCCCTGTTGCACAAATCCCATGACATTAGTATGCGAATTATAGAATATTTGGCCATCACAAATCAGGGAGATGAATGATGGCCTATAATTCCAAGGAATGTAACCACGAACAGACCTATCTTCTGGCACCCGTATCGCAAAGGTCGCAAGATTCTGAGCGGGAATCTGGTTCTGATCGATTACGCTATATCGCCGATAAAGTCTTCTGGGCTGACTGTTTTATTATGAGACCGTTAATAACAGCGGTTCAAGACCAGCCCCAGAATCTTTTCCTTCGGAAGATACCGAAGAGCCTTCTTGACGTCGTCCTTTGAAGTCTTGCCAGCCTGAACAACGACAAGGATCTTGTCTACCAGAGGCGCCATCGTCAGCACGTCGGCACCGGTTAGGATGGGAGGCACGTCGAAGATTATATACCGTTCAGGATAGCGGCTCTTTACGCTTGATACCAGCTCCTTCATGCGGGGAGAACCGAGGATCTCGGAGCTTTCATGCTGCAGGCGGCCGCCGGAAATAATCGTCATTTTCTCTATGCCGGTCCATGTGACCAGCTCTGAAACGGGCGAGCGGCCGGCAAGGTAATCCATGAGCCCCTTTTCTCCCCCGCAGCCCAGGTATTTATGGATGCTCTGCTTTCTCAAATCGCCGTCGACCAGCATGACTGTATGCTGGAACTCCCGCGCGATGGCGATGGCGAGATTGATGGCGGTGACGGTCTTTCCCTCGCCCGGGAGTGCGCTGGTAACCATGATCGTGTTGGCGCCCGAGTCTCTTGTCCGCTGCAGGACCTGCGTTCGCAATATCCTGAAGGACTCCGCCTCCCTGGTGTTGTCCAGATACAGGAGACAGCGGTTTCTGGCGAGAAGCAGCGGGTCCAGAATGACCGACTGTGACTGGACATACGCCGGCGATATCCATCCAGACTGTTCCTTGTACTGTTCAGAGGCAGTATCCCAGAGGGAAGGCGGCGGTTTTTTCAGGTGCCCATTTCTGCCATTCTGTCTGATAAGGGCGATCGCTTCCTTGATCTTGTGCATCATCGGTTCTCTCCTTCGCACCAGAGCAGCTTCGTTACATGGTCGTATATTTCATTATACGGATCCAGAGGATATCAATATCCATCACAAAGAAATGGATGATCAGGACACTGATCAGTATGAAGAGAAACGAAGAGACAACGACTATTCTAAACCGTTTTTTATTGCGCAGTTCGTCCTCAAGCGTGACGATCTCCGGAATCTCCGCCAAGACGGGGAAAGCGAAATTCCTTGTCAGATCTTCCGCATTTCGGGCAGATCGGTCGGATACCTCCTGGAGAGATGCAAGCCCCACTCCGGATGCGATACCGAGAATGAGCCCGATCAGAAGGACGACCGGTCGGTTCGGACGTACTGCTTTTTCGGGGAGCTTGGCCGGATCGATCAGCGTGAACCGTTCACCCATCTGCTGCTTTTCCAGTCCAGAGGCCACTTTGGCTTCCATATACTTTTTCATGAGATCGTCATATTTAGCCTGGGTGTTGTTCCGTTCTACCATCAGGTCCTTGAACCCCTCCTCTACTTTGGGAGATGCTTCCAGCCTGCGCTGAAAATCTTTCCGCTTCAGATTAATGCCCTCGATTTGCAACTTGATGGACTTGATATCCGCCTGAACGCCGGCCAGATCCGAGGAGATCGAAACGTAAGCGGGATTGTCCGGTTTTTTCTCAACCGTGGGTTCGCTCACTTTTTCCTGGAGCCTCTTTTCTAAAACAGCGATCTCCGACTTGGTTTTGATCACGTCGGGGAATTCCTCGGAATACCTCGCCTTCAGGTCGACCAGGGCAACACGCAGTTCCTTCAGCCGATCCTTGTCCTGGTTGGTCGCATCCGGCGCCATTGTGGCCAGTTCTGATTGGTAGTATTTCTCCTTATCCCGAAGTGCACGGAGTTGCTCGTTCAACTGATCCCAGTTCCGCTCATCCCAATCCAGTGATTGCAGGTTGAATTGTAGCAGCTCGGGCAGCGCCCTATTGTGCTGCTCCTTGTAAACCGCGATTTTCCTTTCCAGATCGACAAGTTCGGCCTGAACGGACTTCATTTCCTCATCCAGAAATTTTGTCGTACCTTCCGTCTGCTGTCCCACAACCTTCATGTTCTCCTCGAGATAGAGGGATGCGAGCTCCGTCGCGACCTGCTGGACCACCTGGGGATTATGTCCCTCGTAGGAGACGGTAAATGCGATAGTAGCAGCGGTTTTCTGTCCCGTTCTCCGGTCGATGACGTCGGCCATTATGGTGTCAAACTTAATGTCCTTTTTTTTCATGTTATCGATGATCTCTTCCGTCGTCAGCTTGTCCCGCTTATCTGCATATAGGTTGAATCGGTTGATGATCTCGAGCAGCCGACCAGCGCTCATAATCCGCTGGTTGATGATTTGCAGCCGCTGTTCCGCGTAGCTCGTCACAGCCGCCATCACGTACTCTCGGGAGATTTCCTGCTCCTCAATCAGAATCGTGGACGTGGAACGATAGACAGGCTTCCAGATCAGGATAACCAGCACGGAGAGCAGAGGGACGATCAGTGCTGGCATAATAAGCGCCCAGCGCCGCCTTTTGATGATCCTGATCACATCTTTGGTACTTGTTATTTTGGCTTCCTCCATAATAGACGCTCCTGTGATTATTTGTACTGGCACGAGCTGCAGTACGGGAATCGGGCTGTCAAACGGATATAGTACAACTGTCTGTTCGCTTCGGTACTCGCTGCCTGATAACCGATCCTGATCTGTTGGTAGGTCGCCTCGAGCGCCAGGTCCTGCGAGAAATCGTATCGGATGAGCGGTGAGAAGCTGATGTTCTGCTGATTGATGACAACGGCCGCATTCTGTTCAGGCGACCGGTACGTAGTGTACTCGGCAGTCAGTGATGCCGACAGTTCATAGGTAATTCTGTACCTGGCCGTGAACTGCAGGTCGTTCTCATCGGTTGCGGACTGGAGACCCGAGGCCAGTGTAAGATTCTTAGTATACGAAATCTGGGCATCCGTATATTCGTCCTTATAGTTCAGGGAAAGGTTACCAACCTGACCCCAAGCGGCATTGTTTAGCCTCACCGCGGCCACGACGAACGAAGTAGGAGGCGTCTGACTGCCCAAGGGAACCAACACGTCCAAAAATTGATCCGACACAGTTCGGCGAAGACCGCCTTCCGCGAGAATACTCCATGTCTCGCTGATATTGTAGGAAAAACCAATAGAACCCTCAACATTGCTTGTTCTCGCGTCAGGTACAAGATACTGGCTGTAGTCCACGTTCATTATGCCTTTCACCTGAGGAAGATACGTGCCGAGATCGGTTACAAGTCCCAACTGCACGTCGTTGGATGTGTCGCGATACCGAGGTTGTTCATACGTGCTCCCGACGTATTGGTACTGGCCCGTGAGTAATGTCTTTTCCGTCAGTTGATAGCCTGCGGATTCCGACGACGTGATACTCTTCACAGGCAATGCCGCGAGAGGAAATGCGGGGCCTGCAGAAATAACTCCGCTGGTATTGGCGTTGGAGTTGGGGTTGCTGGCCGGTGGGGAAGATGTTACCGGTTCCGGTTCGGGAGGGCTGGTAGGAGTCGTAATTACCGTTCCAGGCGGTGGTCCAGGAAAAGCCGGCCCTGTCTCCAAGCTCAGATTGGCATCCCTTATATATCCCGCTCCCGCAGAGACATTGAGCAGCGGTGTAACTGCATACCGTACGGTGCCATTGTACGACTCATTGGTCGCACTTAGATAATCGTATTTGGAGTATTGCATCCGGTCCAACCGAAGCGACAGCAAGGAATCAAGGCGTTCGGTCTTGTTGGTCAGATCGAACCCGGGCGAAATGGTCGTAATATAATCCTTTATTACACCGTCCGCCTCGGGGACCAGCAGGATGTTGCTGTTATATTGCTCCATCAAGGCAACGGACGGAATAAAGCATAATTCATCACCCCGCGCGATCGCCGGGCAGACCAGCAGGAGCAGGACGAGCATTATGGAGCATCCGGCGTTTATCACGGGATGACCACGACATCGCCTCGCCTGAGATGGATGTTCTGTTCCAGGTGCTTTCCATCCACGACTGCATCATAATCGAAGGGGAAAATCGTAGTCTCGTCACTGCCGCTTCGGAATATTTTTATCTTGCGCCCTTTAGCAAAAACATTGAGCCCCCCCGCCGTGGCCAACGCCTGCAGGACGGTCACATCAACGCCCAGGGTGAACCGGCCGGGATTATTCACCTTGCCAATGACATATACAATCAGGCTGTTGACCTGCTTTACGTCAATGAGAAGGACGACTCCCGGAACATAACGATTCAGTTTGACTTCCATCTCCGATTTCAGTTTGGGTATAGTCTTTCCCGCCGCGGGTATATCTCCAATAAGCGGGAACGAGATGAACCCGTCAGGCCTGACCACACAGGTTCTTGTCAAGGCCTCGTCCTTCCATACGGATACCTCCAGGACATCGCTCGGACCGATAAGATAGCCCTGTCCCATGCTCTCTTCACTCGCCGGCTGCATCGGTTCGGTCAATCCCGCGGAAAAAACTGGAGACCAGACGCCAAGCAGTCCGACTATCACCAGCGCTAGTATTTTACGCATCATAATCCGTATGCTCCTCCTTTTTATTAGATCAATGGATGGCCGCCATGGTCTTCTCGGCTTGCTCCCTTCCGGGGAATGTCGACTTGGAAGCCAAGGCTATCTTCAGATACTGTATGGCCTTTTCCGGCTGGCCGATCTGATTGTATGCCATACCTAGATGGTAGTTAATGACCGGGTTCCCGGCGCTCTTGGCCTGCGCCTTCCCCAGCCACTCGATGGCCTGCTGCACATCGCCCTTGCGGTAATTGACCCAGCCAAGGGTATCAAACACTGACGGATTATCGGGATTCAGCGTTCTCGCCTTTTCGGCAAGTGCAAGGGCACGGTCAAGGTTTTTTTTCCCGAAACCGTATTCGGTCAGGAGATAAGCCAGGTCGTTCGTCGTCTCCCAGAGGTCCGGACGGGCGCGCACCGCATACTCAAGTTCGTTTATGGCCTTGCCCCATTTTTTCTGGCCGCCGTAAAGGGCGCTCAACTTCTCGTAACTCAGCGGATTGTTCGGTGCGAGCTGCTGGATGTCCAGATACTCCCCTTCTGCCCGCCGTGCGTCCCCATCTAGAAGCAATAGGTCACCCAGATCGGCATGCACATCAAGGTCCTTGGGATTCGCGACCAGTAGCTTGCGGAACTCAGCCTCGGCGTTCTTGAAATCCTTCTGCACGGTGTAAATGCGAGCCATGGCGAGATTCACCTCGCGGGAGTTCGGCGCAATTTTCAATGCATTCTGAAGCGTATCAAAGGCCAGATGATAATCCTTGTTCAACAGGTCGGCTTCCGCCAGGCTGATATACCCGGGGATAAAATCCTGCCGTTCGTTTATCACAGTCCTGAACGATGACACGGCCCGCACTGCCTCCTGCTTCTTGAGGTAAATGGTTCCCTCAATGAAGTTGGCATCAACATTTTTCGGGCTTTCTTTGATCACTTCGTCGGCATACTGTTTTGCCTTGTCCAACTCCTGACGGGAGAGATAGTAGTCTGCCAGGGAATTCTTGGTGTGCAGAATATTGGGATTGTCGGCATCCCTTTCCAACTTCAGGCATTCCTGCAGGACGGTAAGCCCCTCATCAGGTCGATTGGCTGTAAAATAGTACGCGCTCAAGGCGAAACGGATCGGGAAGCTCTTGCCATTCTGCCTAATCCCTTCCTTCAACTGCTCCTCGCCATCGGCAGGCTTATTTCGTGCTATATAGAACTGAGCAGACTGGATCCAGCGGTCCTCCTTTTTAGGATTCGCCTGTACGTACGAACTCAGTACGTCCTTTGCTTGCTGCTCCTTGCCTGACTGCCAGTAGATCGAGGCCAAGCTTAAGTGATACTGGTTCACGTCCGGTTCTATTTCGACGACCCTCTGCATCTGGTGGATTGCATCGTCCATCCGTTTCTTCTTCATATAAAATTCGGCAAGGCCGAGATAAAGGGGAACGGATTTCTGATTTTCCCTGATGCCGTCCAACAAGACCCGCTCGACGTTCACTGCGTCATCCTTCTCGGCGTAGATCGAGGTCAAGAGCATGTAACCTTCAGGTTTATGGACGTTGCGGCCGAGCACCGACTCGAAATACGTGCGGGCGCTCTCTATATCCTTTTTCTTCAACAACACTGCTCCCTTCAGGATGAGGGCATCCTCGTGCGCAGGGTTGCTCTTCAGGATGAGTTCGGCCTTGTCCATGGCTTCACGTGTATTTCCGCTGCCCAGGAGGAACCATCCCATCTGCAGTTGGGCATCCCAGTGCCGAGGGTTCAGTTCAATAGCCTTGTAGAAACTGCCGTAGGCTCCGCGCGGGTCGCCAGATTTCAGAGTAGTCATCCCCATCATGTAGTAAGCATCGGCATATTTGACATCAATCTGGAGCGCGTTTTTGAATTCCAGTCTCGCCTTTGCGTATTCCCCTTTTTCATAAAGCGCTTTGCCTTTGTTATAAAACTGGGCCTTTTTCTGTTCGGGCCCGCCGCAGGACACCGTCGTCATCACGGCCAACAACACAACAATTCCCACCAGCACCCTGTTCTTCATACACATATTCTTCGCCTCCCTTTTCCACAGCCGAAAAATAAAACCGGTCATTGTTCACTATATTAGCGGCAGGCTTCGTTCAAGCTGTGCCGGATTTCCCTCCCCAGCGAGGATCCAAATGGTCCGTTCCTGCCGGATGCCTCCCCTCACACCCCCGCTAATCCACGGACGCCGAGAACTACAGTTGCCGCAAGCGTTGCCATCGCTAAAGCATCGAATTTTTCCCGAAGTTCGTTGATCAGCACTTCATAGCTAAAGAAAAACACGATAATCTCCACTGCAAGCAGGCCCAGGTTAAAATGATGCGCTAACTGACCTGTCAAATTGGGTACGGTCACTGCAATGAAGATGATCAGAAAGTCCATGGTCGACATTCTGAAACCTTTCAACCGTTTCGAAAATTTGACCGTGAGCATCACGAAAACAGCTATGATCCCGAAGCATAGTCGATACAGGAACAGTGACTTTTCGCTCATCCAGGTTGCTCTTCCTTCCTCGATGCAATAGAGCACGAGGGGGACCGTCATATATAGCACCAAGCGCAGACACGCCCCCAAGTATCTCTTCTGCGCGAAGAAGGCTCCCAGGATCAGCACGCTGAAGCAAAGAGCCGTGATCGAGATATGCGCCGGAATCCGTGCGGGAATGAAGCAGGAGGCCAGCAGGAGAAGAGGAATTACCAATTTCGATGCGCCGAATGAGAACTTGATGATGTAGTTGTTTTCCCGAATCTTCCGCATCCGGTCCTTTATGGCACCTTCTAGCATGGGAATGCGCCGGAGCCGCAGAGCCTTGCGGTCCACCACGACAAACAGTCTGACAACGACCACGGAGAATGCACTATAGCCGGCAATGAGAATCCAGTCGGAATAATACTTGAAGAAGATGGCACACAAGATCATCAGCGCCTGTATCACGTATATGACAAACACCGCTTCGGAATGGGAAAGCCCAAAGTTGATCAGGCGGTGATGAAAATGGTTCTTGTCAGGTGCAAAAGGTGACTTGCCCCGGCTGATCCTATGCACCATCACTGTCAGTGTGTCGAGCACGGGTAATCCGAGAATGATGAGCGGCAGCACGGGGCTCAGGGGAGTGTTGCCTTGCGTCGTCTTAATTGCCAGTACGATCGCGGAGAACCCTAAGAGCTGACTTCCCGTATCGCCCATAAAGAGACTGGCGGGATGGGTGTTGAACCGGAGAAATCCGAATATCGCGCCGGCCACTGCCATGGTTATGAGCAGGACCGTGTTACTGCCGTCAAGATAGGCGAGATATCCGATGCAGCAGAAGCTGAGCAGCGAGATACCCCCGGCTAGCCCGTCGAGGCCATCGGCCAGATTCACGGCGTTCGTAACCCCGACGATCGACACAAGGGTGAGCGCGATCTCCAACCATTCGGCCAACTGCATGTCGCGGGGCAGCAGGCTGCCGAGGGAGCTGATCCTGAGCCCGCCGTAAAATATGATGATCATGGCCGCGAGGATCTGTCCACCGAACTTCGCCTGGTAGCCCAGCCCTTTCATGTCGTCGATGAATCCGAAGACTACCAGGAGGCTCGTTGCCGCGATGAAAGCCCGCACGAACTCGCTGGCAAGGGCCCAAAAGATGATGGGGATGAAGACACCAATGGCCATCGCCAGCCCCCCGATCCTCGGCACCGGATGGATATGGACTTTCCGGGGGTTGGGAAGGTCCACAACCTGGTATTTGTCCGCAAGCCTCATCATCATGGGTATGAGGCTAACAGTAATGAATACCGAGAGCAATAAAGTCGAGAGATATAACATAAGGGGGAAATGCTATGTAGTGACCTGCTTTTCTTTCAGGAACTGAAGAAGGACAGGCATAAGGTCCCGTATGAACGTGTCAAGCCTCTGCTCGGCATTTTCTATCCGTTCCGTCCCGTTGATAGGTGTGATCGGACGCAGAAACAGGTCATAGGTATTGTCCCTACGGAGGGCATGGAGCGAAAGATGGAATCGGTTGATGTTTTTGTCGTAAGTGGCTCGGTCCTTGGTCTGGAACCAGAAGTACACGAGTTGCCGTATCCCTTCCTTTTCGATCACCATCGTCATGACCTCGAGGGTACCGAAAAAGGGGACGCCGGTAATAGTTCTACGTTGCACGTTCTGTTCCAACCATCCTGAAGAAGGGATGCATACCGTGGGACTGTGAAAGAAGTTCTCATCGGCAAGGAACGCCGAACTGCGGTACCCAACATAAAGCGATACACGGCCACCGGACCGGTCCGTGAAATATCCGCTGAAAGCCTGTTCAGCGCCTGATTCCTGAATCATGACCGGGTTGACTACCTCCTGATTCCCTTTCCATGGACCGATGACCAGAGGCAGGCTCTCGATGCCACCCGCGATGGCAACGGGCGGCAGAGTACTCGTGCTAAGGCTGAATGCTGCGACGGCTATTAGGACCCCCACAGAGACCAGGAACGCGGGCGTTGTCTTACCCCGCTTTGTCTCCACGAATGGGGCAGAAGTGGTTTTTGGTGCAGCTGGTTGTTGGCCGACCTTGGTCCGGGGCGTGAACATCTTCAGAGCCCAGCTGACGACAAAAAGCATGATGAAGGCAAACACGAATACGATCCAGCCCTCCAGGTCATGAAAGAACCCCTGTGCAACCCTAGGGCCGAAACGGTCCATGAGCACCCCCGTGAGCCCTATCCGCAATGCATTGAACAGGACACCAACGGGAATGGTCATAAGAACGCAGACTGCTCTCTTCCAGAAAACTCGCTCAAAGAAATGCGCAAAGAGGAATCCCAGGGCGAGCAGCGGGAAGATATAGCGCATGCCGCTGCATGCGTCGACCACCTGCAGTTGCATCGCGCCGAGATCGATGATATTGCCGCTTACGTTAACCGGGACATTGCACAGGGCTATAAACGCCCCCCCCAGTCTGGTGGATATGGCTTTGAGATGCAGACCGAGATACCGCTCGATGACCGCGGGAAGGGGGACCATGAAAATTAGGAAGCCCAGCGGCAGCACCAGCTTCCAAACAGCCTCGATCCCGAAACAGAACAGTGTGAACAGTATTATCAGCAGTGGCACTGACGGCATGGATATATTGCCACTAGAGCCAAGTATCCCGTAGAGAGAGAGTAAGGTGAACAGCAGCAGCACTGGCAGCCCGCCCCATGCGCTCCTAACCGGAATCGTGCCAAAGCTCTTCCGCTTCTCCCAGAGCAGATAGGCCGATACGAGCGGGATCATGAATCCGTAGGAGTAGTCCTCGTTCTCCATCCAGATCGTCGCCATGGATCTAAGGGGCACCCAGTAGGCAATGAAAAAGAGCGCGGCCAGCACGAAGATCTGCGTTCTGGTATCACCAATGCGGGCAAGGAATCTGTTCATGGGCAGACCACATCCCTGCCATTCCATTTGTTCCGCGCGATCCAAAACAGAGGCACCCAGATTTTCCGCCGGATGAGGTGACCCACGCTCCCGATCATCCAGCAGTTATGGTCGCAACAGCCTACCCGTTGCCGCGCCTCTGTGGCCTCCGGACTGATCCATATCTCCGAAAAGGGCTTTTCTTTTATGTTCCCGAAGGCCTGGTTCATGACGTTGCAGGGTCGGACATCGCCGAAGGGGTCAATGAAAAAGGAATCGCTTGCCATGGTGCACTTCAGCTCCCTCTGCCCTCCGTGCATATGCTCCACGATCCCCTTCGTGAAGTATGCGCGGAACCAGTCCTTAGGATGGAAGGATTTGAGGTATTCGTGCATGAGCTTCCGTATTTCGGCCTCAACACGGTGCTTGTCGTTGATTACGTTGTCTTCCTTGTGGAAATAGTAAGCGTTGTGAAGGATGGCGGTTGCCAGCTCCACGTCGTGTTCGCAGGCAAGCTTGTACAGCGGCACCAAATCTTTGGCATTCTGGTCCGATATCGTCACGGCAATGCCCAAGTCCTTGATGCCAAGTTTTTTGAGGCCCGTCAAGCTGTCCAGTGCTCGGCGGTGGGCTTTGGAAACGCCCCTAACCCGGTCATGGGTTTCGCCGATGCCGTCAAAACTGATCCTGATTCCCACGTCCTGGCGATCTTTCATAACCGCAAGGATCTTTTTTGTCGCGAACCCGTTCGTACTGATCACGACCCTCTTCGCTTTGCTCTTGACCACGTCCAGGACATCGCCTAAATCGTCACGCAGAAAGGGTTCTCCGCCGGTGATATTAAGCCTGTTGAGAGAAGGCAGTGTCTTCAGGTCATCCGGCCTAATCTCGCTATTCCGGTCGCTTGGATATAGCCATGTATTGCACATGATGCAGCGGCTGTTGCATCGATAGGTTACTGCCACGATCCCGTCCATATGTTCACCTCGATTTCGTTATCCCCGTGCTGGGGCACATGCACTGCCGTTCCAGAACAGGGAAAGATACAATGTCTCCATTTGATCCGCCACCGCATCCCATGAGAAGTTTTTCCGAACATGCTCCAGCGCGGGTCTCTTCTTTTCATGAACCTTAGAAGGATGTTCGATCAGGTCAAACAACACGCGCCGGAGATCGCTGGCATCGCGGTTTCGGAACGTGTATCCATAATCTTCCACAGCCTCCAGATTTTCAGGGATGTCGCTGGAGAGGCAACAATTCCCGTAGTTCATGGCCTCCAACAGCGCCACGGGCAACCCCTCCAACATCGAGGGGAGGCAGAACATATAGGCGTTGCTGAAGAGCTCCTCGAGCGGCGCCCCTTTGACAAAACCGGGGAACAAGATCCTCCGGTCATCCCCAGCCAAGTTTCGGAGCCGAGCCTTGTACGGTTCCGCATACGCCGCATCCCCAGCAATAACCAGCTTCATGTCCGTCTTTATTCCCTGAAAGGCCTCGATCAGGAGGTGGGCGCCCTTTTCAGGTACCAAGCGTGCGGCGAAAAGGATGTACTGGCCCGGGACAAGTCCCTGTTCAAGAATCCACTGTGGCGGTCGGTATTCCACTGGGCTCACGCCGTTCGGAATGTAGACCACTTCGCGGCCGAATCGCGTTTCATAATAATTCTTTTGCACTTTCGACACGGCCGTGATCTTGCTCGGGAAGTATGCTACGCTGTAATCCGACAGCCGAAGAAACGTCTTGCCGGTCAGACCCCACTTGTCCCGTTTCCACTCCAAGCCGTGTGTCTGCACGACCGTGGGGATGCCTCTCATCCGTGGGAATATCGAAAAGAGCGAAGGCCCCACGGCATGCACATGAACCAAGTCAACGTTGCCATGTCGCATAACGTCCAGCGTCGCGTTCCAGCAGATAGACAGCTTGTGGAATGCCCTGGTATTCACCGAGGGGACTGTGGTGATACGCATGCCTTTGAAAATTCCGTCCAACGTACCATAGTTCCTGCTGGAGTACACGGTCACTGCATGGCCTCTAGCGACCATGCGAGAGCCCAGCTCCTCTGTCACTTTTTCCACTCCGCCTCCACCGGGCATGCCCTTGACAGCAATGTAGGCTATCCTCATTATCCCAACGCTTTCTGGTACGCCTGCATCAACTGATCAAAATGGGACGCGGCACTATAGCGCTCGGCCTTTCTTCGGGCAGCTTTTCCCATCGCGATGACGCGGTCTTCGGGCAGAGCCAGAAACAGTTCCAGCTTTTTCTGTAGATCCGCCGCGTTGCCAGGCTCGAACAGGTAGCCGTTGATCCCATCGTCAACCATCTCCGGAATGCCTCCGATCCTCGCCCCAATCACAGGCTTGCCGCGGCTGAAGGATTCGAGGATCGCCATAGGTGCATTCTCATACCATTCGGAAGGGAGAATTACGACTCTTGCAGAGTCTATTGTTTCCTCGAGCGGCGCCGCCGTTAAATAGCCCGTAAACTTTATGTTCTCCTTCTGCTCTTGTGTGACCATCTCCTCCACCGCCTGGCGGTCCGGGCCGTCGCCCACTACGTAAAGGGGAAGGTCGGTCCTCACCCTTCCCAAGGCGGCAATGAGCGTCCGGATACCCTTTTCCCGCGAGAGCCGACCGAAATGTAACATATACCTGCCCGCCCGCTCTGACTCCGCCATGCCGTCCAAGTCGACTGGATTCGGGATGTGCACGAAGCGGCCAGCATCAAAACCGAATTCCCGATGTTTGTTCAGCAGAAACAGGCTGGGGGCTATAAAGAGTTTCACTGAAGCGTACTTCCTGAAAAAATGGCTAAAGTACGACTCTGCTGCGTAGATCGCGGACGCTATCGTGTTGTCCTTATGGCATCTTGTCAATACTGCATGGTAAAACTTGTTCCCCTTGCATTGCTCGCAGACTCGGCCGTGGTTCAGCATGAGGTAACTGGGGCACAGGAGCTTGAGGTCGTGCAGCGTCATCACCGCAGGCACGTCCTTTTCTTTCAATGCATCCAATACGGAAGTGCTAAGCCCACCGTAAATATTGTGTGCGTGGACCAGATCGGGCTTGAACTGTTCCAGCATACGCCGCAGTCCCTGGCGCGCCGGACTGGAGTAGATCATCTCCTTGACGGTCCTAACGCCCTCGAACGAAACACGGTAGCTGTCCCGCTGGATTGCAGCCGGAAAAAACCGCTCATAAGGAGCGGAATTATTGCGTGGATAGGACCTGGTAAATATGGCAACCTCGTGCCCTGCCTTCTGCAGCATCCGCATCTCTTCGAAGAGGACCCGTTCGGATCCTCCACGGAGATAATAAAAGTTATTTAAAAATAAAATCTTCATCAGTTTGAGGTTAAGTTGACGGTCGTTCCATCTGCGTTCACAATGAGTATTCTGTCAACATTGTAAAGACTGTTCCCTCTAATATCACTTATTTGTCCCTCGTCAACCAGAATTCCCGGATCTGCATTCGTTATGACATTATTGGTCACTACTACTCCGGCGGCGGCAAACACTCCGGAGCCGGTACAGTTTGTGATATCGTTCTGATCCACTAAAACGTCGAGACCATCCGCAAATATGCCGGAGCGACCGGCGTTCTGTACGCTGTTCTGGATAACATTCACGTGGTCTATGGGTGGGCCATCCCCTCTTTGAAGAAATATTCCATCGTTCACCGTATCCCTCACCTGGTTTTCTGAAATAACGACATCCTCGGCTCCGCCCAGAATGCCGATGGCTCCATTTTGGCCCCCTTCAATATCGTTTCCGGTAATTGTTACCCCTCTAATCTGTCCGCTTTGCGTCGTATTAGTAGTACCGAATGCTGTAATACCGAAAGATGCCCCTTTGGCGCATACCGTGTTTTGCTCAATCAGTACGTTCTCCACCATACCTTCCCATCCGAAGGCAGCTATGGGTTCGTCGCTGACTGATTCAACCCGATTGCCCTGCAATGTTATCTGCGACGTCGCCGGTGCCGGTAGAGGATCACTGTTCCTGACCATGATGCACCCTCCACTCACCTCGTTTGCATTGCTGATCGAGCACCCCTCAACAGTCGCATTCTGGACCTGTCCGGACAGATCAATGGCGTACAACGGCGAGTCGACGACCATGGTAATGTTACTGATGTCCAAATTATCAACATTATAGAAACGCACAATTCCGACAGCATCTCCGTCGAGCTGTGATCCTGTAAACTGGATCGCTAGATTGCGAAGAACAATGTTCCTGTTACCGTGGACAAAGTCCGAATTCGTGATGAACTGAGATCCGTTAAATGCGGTTCCGAGAGTGAGCACCGTCGCTTCTCCCTCTCCTTCCAGAACGGTATCCGAAGGGAGCTCGATAGTACTGGAGACCGAATAAACACCGGCTGACACATGGATAACGGTCACGCCATTAGTGATTGTCCGTGCGCAGGACGACAGGTCAAGCTCGGTTGCTGCGGTTGCACCCTGACTGACCGCTGCTGATTGAGCACTCGATGCTGGAGTGCCTGACGAACCCGCTCCGCCACTACCGCATCCGGTCATTCCACCCAGTGAAATGGCGGCAATGAGGGTGGACGTCATCAGCATGTGCTGGATGCGAAGGCTGCGCCTGACGTGATGCGGCTTGACATAACCTTCTTCGACGAGCACCTCTCCGAGTTTTTTGTCGGATGCCTTATGCTTCCGCAACGCGTCGTCGAGCTGCTCTCGGGCAATGTAGCCCGCCGAAATAAGGATCTCGCCTAATCTGAGCTTGCTGGTATGTCCAGCCACTCGATCCTGACGCCGCTGAAAATCCAGCAGGATGTCCAGTTGACTCTTAGAGACCATGCCACGACGCACGAAGATCTCGCCCAGCTTCGCGCCGGTCCTTTTCTGTTCGGCTAGCGCTTGTTCAAGCTGCTGAGGTTCGACATTACCTGCCTGCACGAGCAGGTCCCCGAGCGTCTCGCGCATACCCGCAGCGAGTTTGACCGCGGTAGCGGGATTGCTGAGATGATCCTGAACGGAGAGCACCGCGTTGATCTCGGCAGCTTCCAGGACACCCATCCTCACCAGAATCTGGCCCAGTTGTTCGCTGGTTTTGACCTGCTCAAGGAGCGCCAGATTCAGGTTCTGTGCGGACAAGAACCCGCCGTCTAGCAATATTCGACCGAGGGGCCGCTTTGCTTTTTTATTCATAGGTTTCTCCGAGAAGCTGTCATGATAGATCCTCATGCCATGGGGGAGGAATATTCATTTTTTGCTCGTCGGGTCAGAACACGACATGTTTGGGTCTAGAAGCAGCGTTCGATGAGCCATGCCCGAGGATCATCATGTGCCGGTCGGACAGCTTTTTTCTATCAGTGCTGATTCTCCATCGATTGTTTCTGTCTCGTTGCACTCAAGAGCTAACTCCCGCGCGGTGTCCCGGCTCTTACCGCCTACCCCCATCATACAAAACGCGAGCAGGCTCATTGCGAGGAAGTTATCGTAGTTGTTTTCCGTCATGCAATAACATGCTATCATCACAGCAACCCACCGGTATTGCTCCTCCATACGGTGAAAAAGCATGACCCATACAAATAGGGAAAGTAGCAGGCCTGTCAACCCGGTCTGGAAAAGAAACCGTATGTAATCGTTATGCGCCTCAATTCCGAACACGCTGTCTATCGTTCCTATTCCATGTCCAAAAAGAATTTCAACGAGGTTGGAATTTCGAAACACATGTAGAATGCGGTTCCAGTGATAGAGCCTCCATACTCCGGAGGTCACATCCTGCCCGTTTTCTTGAATCATCTCATAAAAATCAATTGGCTTATCGGAAAACACCCGGCTAATATTGTTTACAGCGAGAGTTACCTTCGCATTGGTTGCATCAACCACCTCAAGCGTTTTGGGAGGAATAGAGACAAAGATAAATATCGACAGTCCTATGCAAGCCATCACAAGCGTCCACTTTGCTATGATGGGTATCCCGCTCTTCCTGTCGATGAATCGATACATTATGCCGATAAGAAAACTCAGAAGGGCTCCGCTAGTATGGGAAAGGTAAATAAGAAACACGACCAGAGCCAGGTGCAAACCGCCAACGATTTTTCCCAATCGTCCATAATCTACGAGAAACAGCAACATCATAGCGGTAAAAGCAAAATTATTACCGTTCGCCAGAAAGCCCTTCACGCCCATAACGGGCTTCAACAGGTCGGTAGCTGAAACATGCTGCGGCCTCATCAGCCATCCAGAGAGGAGAAATACGAGTATCGTGAAATAGAGGAGCCATGCCCGTCTTGAACGGGCAAGAGGTGTGAGTGGCATGGCCAATCCCATGAGAATGACACAATTCAATGCATAATACTTAACCAATTCTTGATATGCCTTTTGCATTACTTTTTCGTCGAGCGAAACAATTGGAATCACTGTAAGCACGAGGCACAATAATATCGAAAACAGTATCAATCCGGGCTTCAGGTTGAACAGGTAATGCCAATAAAGCACGAAAAGACATAATAGAAACATAGCCGCGCCGATGCTTGAGGCCACCTGCAATCCAGCAAGTTCGCCAACCACGATAACGACGATGTAGAGGCAATATAGGTAGATGACGGGTTCCCAACGAAAATCCGCTGTAGATAGATCGTCTATGGTATTAATGTGAGGCCTCATCTGTTGAAACAGACCCGTCCCTATTCTGAAAGAGAATTCTAGCGCCCTGATGAAGTACATTCCCCCTGATGTTCTTTCTCCGTCCTCCGTCCACCAGGATGCCCGGTTTTGCACCGGCTATATCGTTATCGAGCACGGTAACATCTCCCGCGGCGTAAATGCCGATCTGAGAACAACCGTGTATAACGTTCTTTTCTACGTTTATCTTCACTCCGGAGGCAAATATACAGTGCCTCCCGGCATCCGCGATCGAATTACGCATAATTCTGATATCCTGCACATCGGGCAAGCCGTTACCACCAGTGTGCAAAAATACCCCGTCTCCATGCACTCCTTTGATCACGTTATCGACGACTTCAACCGTCTGCGCCCCACCCTTTACCGCAATCCCACCAACCATGCTTCCACTGACAAAGTTCCCAGCGACACGCACATTGCGAATGCTCCCCTTGTTTACCCTGGAATCGATGCCATAGACAGTTATTCCGAAGGACGCCCCTTGCGCTTGTATCGTGTTTTTCTCGACGAGAATATTTTCCACCCTCCCCTCCCATCCAAAGGTGGCGATTGGCTCATCGCTTACGGATTCAATCATGTTGTTCCGGACAACAATGTCGGAAGTGGCCCGCGCCAGCCGTGGATCTTTGTTTCTAATCATGACCCCCCCGCCACTTGTCCTATTCCGATTAGAGATTGAACATCCTTCGACAGCCGCGTCCCTGATTCGGGCCGACAAGTCGATACTGTATAACTGCGAGTCTGCAGCAATAGTCAGATTTTTAATCTTAAGATGTTCAACGTTCTCAAATCGTATAATGCCTATATCATCTCCGACAAGCACCGGCAACATGAACTCTATTTTCATGTTCCTGACCGTAATATCACGGTTTCCCTTCGCAAAGTCTGCATTCGTTATGAACCGCGGACCGGTAAAAGGATCTTCGGCTTGCAGTACAGTCAAGTTGCCTTCTCCTTCAAGAATTGATCGGGAAGCCAGCGAGATCGTTCTCGTCACTTTGTAAATGCCAGCGGGAATGTGTATAATAGTCGTACCGTTGCCGTCAGTCTTCGTGCAGGCCTTCAGATCTAGTAAAGCGGGAAGAACAGCGTCATTTGCCAAAGAAAAACAGGGGACACATAAGAACAACAATAATGGCGAATATATCCTCAAAGCTGAGATGGTTTTTCGCTTAATCATGTCATAATCGCCGCGTTTAAAGACGCTCTCGAAAATACCGGAATGACATCAGGAGCATATTAATCGGCTTTAAATACAACCTTTGTTTATTTCGTCGCGGTGAATTGACCAGTTGCCAGACGAAGCGTGTAGCTGAGTTTAATCGACTTCCCCAGAGCAACCGCCGCACAACAAACATACCTCTATCCCCGAGTAATGTTGAAATTTCTCTTGCCCGTTCCAGGTTTCCAGAAAGAACATGCTGCCGCATGTTCTCCCATCGTAGCCGGGCCAGATAGAGTTCCACATCATGATCAATTTTTGCGGGAAGACGTCCCGCTCTGCGCAGTGCTTCCACCGTTTCAATAAAGGGATGTTCATCTGTCGGTCGGAATAAAGCACAAGCGCGGTTCTCCGCATCCTTATAATAAACTGCTCCGATTTTCGAGCTGAACGCTATGGGATAATGGAGCGCAATGCGTCCCCAAAGATCTAGATCTTCACCCATTCTCCTTCCTACGGAAAAGCCGCTCATCTCAATGAGCACAATTTTTGGTACGCAGGATGCGGATGACGAGACTGGCGGTGTTCCCAGAGCAGCCGACCGAAAATAGCTTGGAATCATTCCTTCCCAAGATGAAACCATAATTCCTATGAATTTCGGATTAATCTCACTGTGTCTTTCGTTTACGATATTGTAGGCGGTGGCGTAAATACCTGCTCCGGGGTATTTGTTCCGTAACCGGTTTATCGTTTCTAGGAAATCCGGTTTCCACTCATCATCGGCATCTAAAAAAGCAACCATATCTCCGCGCGAGGCTGCAATCCCGCGATTCCTGGCCGCCGAAACACCTGCGTTGTCTTGGTGAATAAGCATGATGCGTGAGTCATACATGCGTTTAACAATCTCAGGCCCCTTATCGGTAGATCCATCATTCACGACAATGAGCTCAAAATTTTTATATGACTGCTTTATCACTGACTGGATAGCACGCTCGATGTGCAAGGCTTTATTGAAAAGAGGTACGACAATGGAGATCATTTTTACACTTTCAATATCCGGGTCCTTTCGAAATATTGCAGGAATACTGTTATTTTTAATCAATGGATGACAAAACCCCATATACTTTAAATCGCCGGCAGTATCTGTTAGTTGACCCAGACTTACATATTCTGGATTGGGCAACGTTGCAATTCCGGCTCATCATTCTTAAAGAATGGTTTCACGCATTCCCACTCCTCCAGAGATTATTTCCGTCGAACGGTACTTCATTAATCATCGTGCGTAATTCAAAAGTCGTGAGATGCAATGAAATTGAGGCTATAGTTCGTTTTAACGTTTGGAGCATTGAACATACTAAATTAATTCCAGTCCTTAATCGGCGACATATGTATCTGGATTTTGACGAAAATAAACGTTTACAAATGCTACGACAGCTTTAGCTTTCTCCGGATGTTAAAAAGTTAGATATTTACATTTCATAATCTTAATCCCTGATAAAAAAAATATTTCTGGATATGCTTTTTTTTAAACGTCATAAAATATCTCATTATACAAACAACCATAAAGAAATATTTCACCATCGCCGCGGCGTACGCCCCCCGGCATTTTTTCATGTAAAGTATCTGGCTTGCCGAGTAAATTTTATAATCCTTTTCGCGAGATGATTGCCCCTCAAGGTGAATTATGCAAATGTCGGGAACAATGAATGCCCTCAAACCTTTTTGCTTCAAGCGATGACAGAGTTCTGATTCTTCAAAATAAAGAAAAAAATCCTCGTCGAACGGGAGTCCGGGGCTCACCGTAGATTTGCGTAAAAAAATATCTGCACCAACTATGTAGTCAACTTCGATCGGAGTAAGTGATTTCGGGATGACTCCTGTTGATATTTTGTCCTTTACTGAGGCGGGCAGCAACCTGTCAGCTCTTACAGCATAGAGCATAATTTCAAGCAATGATGGGAAATTACCGTAAGATTTGGCCGGCGTCAGGTCTTTCTGCAAAAGCTGGCCACCGCATGCATAAACATTCTTATTTTCAGGACACTCCATGAAATGGTAGAAATCCCTGATCGCATCACTGACCAAGAGCGTATCAGAATTCAAAAAAAAGACGTACTTCCCCTTGGCCGACGTATAGCCGACATTGTTCGCTTTTCCAAATCCAAGATTTGTCTGATTCCTTATCAGAATTACTTCAGGAAACTCCTTTTCCACCATCTCCCGAGAGCCGTCCTGGGAATCATTATCAACGACAATAATTTCGCTGTGCAAACTCGAAGCGTACTTTTGTACACTCCGGATGCAATCCCGAAGTAGCAAAGCCGTATTGTAGCTGACTATAATGACTGATACATCCACAATCCTCTCCCTTTGCCTAATACGCTGTTCAATTTATGCTTTCATATTGGCAAATATTGTTCTCGCCTCCTTAATCATCGTCCACTTAGAAAGAAGTCCTTGCATCAACACATATCCGGCAATGCACACAACCAGTTTGAGCGCAAATACCATCGCTGTCGGCCGATAGCCGACGTCCAATCGCATGAATAGCGCCGTCAATACGCCAATACAAATCCCTGATGCGACAGCGGGGCTTATTGTTCTGAACATGTCCCGATATTCCAAATTTATCTCATTTCGCAAGGCCGGGAAGTATATAAAATATTGCAACATATAGCTCATTGTTACTAAAACGGCAACTCCTGTTAGGCCGAAATAGCGGATCACCGGATAGAGAAATACCACTTCGATAAGGGCAGTAACAATCGTAGATTTGAGTACCAGGTCTGTGCGTCCGATGGCCATAACTACGCTGCCAACCGGCTCAAGAAGAGACCGCGCTATTCCGTAAAAACAAAATATTTTCAAAACGAGCAAAGAGGATAACCATTTATCAGTACCCTGCCCCAAAACGATAACCAGAAACTCCTTTGATACGGTGAACAGGCAAAGGTTTGTCAAAATGCTAATGAACGCGATAACTTTCACGACCCGCAAATAAGCATCCCTAATGTTCGCTTTGTCATGTTGTATGTTTGCAAAGGTTGGAAACAGCACGGTCAATATTACGGAGGCAGAGAGTACGCTTATCATGGATCCCCAATTGAACGCCAGCGAGTAGTAGCCAAGCGTATTGACCCCTGATACCACACCAACGACGAAGTTGTCCAGGTTGATGATCGCAAATATCAGAAGCTGGGAAATAAATATTTTACCGCCGTAGTTAACGAGAGCTCCCGCGTCCCGTCTGTCAAATTCTATTTTTATCTTTACAGGCTTTAGAATATTGATAAGGATCACGGATACAAACGTCGCGCATACGTTACCAATGACAATGCTCCAATATGAATAATTGTGTACAACGAGAATAATGGAAGTCAATGAGCTCGTCAGCGAGGCCGCTATTTGATAATACATGATTTTTTTAAAATCGAGCTTGCGGGTAAGAATGGTGACCGGGATAAAAGAGAGACTGTTTAAAAGGAAATTTAGTGAAAGGAGTTTAACTACATTGACAACCGCGGCTTCATGGAAAAGATATTTCGTAAGAGGAGCTACGAAAAATGACGAGATGAAAACAAGAACACCAAGAGTAACTTTCATGGAGAATCCCGTGTATAAAGCGCGATCGGTTAGCAGCTTTTTTTGAATTACTGCGCTGTTGATTCCGAAGTCATTGAATTGCGAAAATAAATTGACGATGATGATTGCAAAACCTGCAATGCCATAATCACGTGACACAAGATGTCGTGCAAGTACAACGCTTGCAACGCCTGAAAGAACGATTGTTATGATCTTCGCAGCGGCATTGAAGCTTATATTTTTAACCAGCGCGGTTTTAAAGGTCTGGGACATTTTTTGCCAGAATATAAAACTGATATGCAGCGAAGGATCTGAGTCTGTTCAACAGCAGCCCGTTTATTAACCTGAACAATTTCCCGGAAATATAGACGCCTTGGACTTTTTCAGCTTTCATCCCGGCACTTTTTATAAGACCAATAATTTCACTGCGCGTGAAAAACCTCACGTGTGTATTGTCGAGAATTCCCTGTTCCGCATATTTCCACTCGTCGTGTAGAATCAATCTTTGTAATAATTTATAATACTTCACATTCGGGATGCTAATGAGCATAACGCCTTCGTCACGCAGGTAGGAACGTATTTTCTTTATCGCGTCCAGGGGGTTATAGAGATGTTCCAAAACATCGGCCAGAATGATCCCGTCGAAATAGTTATTTTCGAAAGGAAGATCGTCTTTTTCTATATCGGCCACAAGAACTGCATCCAGTCCTTTTCTTTCGGCGATTGCTATCGCTTCGGCATTTATATCAACACCGGCGACATAAGAGGCGCCGATTGTCTTCAGATATTCAAGAGTCGCGCCGTTTCCACAGCCAATCTCCAAATATCTGCCATAAATGGCAGGCAGCATCCCAACAAGATCGCGACGTTGATAATTATAATATTGTGAATTTTTAGGCCTTTGCATTTTTATATTTTATAAAACAGTCCTGAAATACCCAGCAGCTTGCTGCTGGGATGAAAAGGACATCCTGGCGAAGCCAGGATAAGTCTTCAGCTTCTTTGTTGTGCTTTTTTAAGGTTTCAAGTTCCGATGCCCCGCAGCTTGCTGCGGGGTGATTCACTCGACTAGCGATCTTTCAACTTCCTAAAACAATGTTTCAATATTTACTTTCCCAGAGTTTAAAATTATGTACGGTCTATGTGTCTCCTGAGACAACGGGGAAATCGACGCCGGTGACCTTTTTTGCCATGGATACAACCTCCTTGAGGGAAAACCCGCGTCCGTACCCGCACATCGGATCTCCCTGTCCCCATCAAGTATTCAAGGGCTTGTACATGGGTCCGTGCGATATCATCGATATGAATATAATCCCGTATGCAGGTCCCGTCAGGATTCGGATAATCAGTGCCGTAGATGGATAGTTTGGCTGCTTCACCCTTGCGCATTTAAACACCCGCGTGATCAGATAGGTCGGTTTAGCATAGTCCTGTCCGAATTGGCCGTCTGCATCGGCTCCGGCGACATTGAAATACCGGAGGGCAATGTAATGAAAATCCTCGGCAGCACGACGTCGCGCAGAATCCGCTCCGTCATCTCTTTTTCGCTCCTTAAGGGTTGATAGGCCTTATTTCCGCAGTCTCGTCGATCGGAATAGTGGCCGGGATTCCGTACACAGCCGCGCTTGAAGAATAGAGAAAAAATTTTGACGTTCGCAAACTTCATGGCCTCCAGCAGGTTAAGCGTATTGTAGACAATGTTATTATAAAATTTGAGGGGGTCCCGGACCGACTCTTCCACGTGGATCGATGCGGCTAAATGGATGACCGCCTCAGGTCTGAACACATACATGACTTCATTCAAAAGGAGCATTTCAGCAAGATCGCCCTTCACCAATTGCCCAGCTACGACGGCCTACTCGTGCCCCGAGGACAAATTATCGAACACTAGCAGTTCATGACCCTTCCCAGCATCTTGACTACATGGCCGCCAATATAGCCCGCGCCGCCAGTTATTAATATTTTCATCTGATTCTCCCTGACGGCGGATCTGGTGTAGTGTATTCCTTCGGGCTGCAAGCGATGCGTAATACCCCTCCCCGAAGAAGACTAAATATGAGGGAAGAGAGCCGCGAAGCCGTTGGCAAAGCTCCGCCTCCTCGGTCACAGGGCTTCAAAAAAACCGAGAAGGTAACGAAAAAATACTTTTTTTCGCATGTGGATGGTTAATGCCTGCCGGGATGATCGGGCTCGCCGTTATGCTGCCTCTCGACATCTTCCGCACACCTTTTTATGGCCGTGCATCTCCCGAGCAGTTCGATGCTTACGAAATATATATGCTGACCGTGATGCTTCTGCTTCAGTATCCCCCAGGGCGCCCCGGGACACAACTTTCGTCACGTGTACCGGCAATCCTTCCTGCAGATGAGTATAAAGTCAGCGTGTTCTGCGCAGATGAAGCACATTTTCAGCAATCCAGTCTCCTCAGGCAATGCCGGACAGGGTTGCCTTGGAACCATCAAGATGAACGTTACCGTACCCCTTGTTTTGATAACGTTCAGAAATTTATCCGGTCAGTAATGGAGACGAAAATATAGCCGGGGAACAAGGGCAGCCTGCCTGTTTCTTCCTGTCTTTCCATTGATTCAGCTTCATGACAGAAGGAAGAAAGGCCTCGATCCCCTTGCGCTGAAGTTCATCGGAGGCAACGCGTTCATGCCTCGATTTTACGTCCAATGCGTATCTGCTCGTCTTTCTCATAACGTCACACCGGATACCCACCGGAACTATTCAGACCTACCGGTCCGGCACCCAGTGCGGCTCCCCTGCGGCCCTCAGGGCACTTTCGCGGTGTTTACTTCTTCACGGAGCAGGATCTCCACTGATGCCTTCTCGCGAAGGTTCTTGGCATACAGATCTGCCTCCTGCCGAACTTTTTCCTGGGCCAAATGTTTTCGAATCTGTTCCTTGACTGCATCATAAGCGAGGATTGTCTCCGGCTTCCGGTCGAACACCTTGAACACGTTAAACCCGTAACTCGTCTCGATAATATCGCTCGTTTCTCCCGTCTTCAGTCTGAACACGGCGTTCTCGAGCTGCTTGTCCAGCTGCCCGATCCTGATATATCCCAAGTCGCCGCCGCTGGTTCTGGTCGGACCATCGGACTGTTCCCTGGCCAAGGCAGAAAAATCCTGGCCCTTTTTCAGGTTCTTCAGGACCAGTTCGGCCTTTTGCTTCGCTTCCTTTTTTCTTAGATCATCCCATTTCGGATCAACCTGGATCAGGATATGGCTGACCCGTGCCTGGAGCGGCTGTTTGAAGAGGTCTAAGTGGCTCTCGTAATTGCCGACCATTTCGGCGTCGGTCACGGTGACCTTCGCGCCGAATTTCCGGTCCACATACTGTTGCAGGGCGCTGTTCCTTTCCAGCTGCAGCCGCAGCGCTTCCTCGGACATGTTCCTCTTTCCGAGTTCATTGTTATACTCTGCCTCAGTCGGGAACTGCCGCTTGAGCGCCGCGAGCTCGCCGGCGACCGCGCTCTCATCAGGCTTGATGCCAGCTTTGCGGCTGTCCTGATAGAGGACCTCACGCCGGATCATGCTTTCCAGCACCTGCGCCCGGATGGAGGCAACCTGGCTTCCGGTAAGCGGTTTTCCCTGGCCCAGAAGGGATTTCTGGATCAGAAAGACTTCCTTATCGAAATCAGCCCGCTCTATGGGAACGCCGTTCACGACCGCAACACGATCGTTGGCTGGTTCCGCTTTCTTTCCTTCGCTCCAGGCCGGCGAGGCAATGGCGATGCATGCAGCGAACAGCACTACTGTTTTGAAACCAAAAATCCTGGTCATGTTAAAAAACCCCCTTATTTTTTATTGATCTTCAGCTGCTCAATCTCATCTTGATACTGACTAATTAGCTGTTCAAGTTCCACCTTCCGCACTTGCGTCAGCGGCTCCTTCTCAAGGAGAGCCGAGCCGATCCCCTTGTCCTTGTATTTTTTGACGAGTTCCTGTGCGATCAGTGCGAGCTCGGCATTGTGCGCGGAACAGGAGCCCAGTTCCCGAGTCGTCCGTTTCAGGTCCACCTGAAGGACTTGTTTTTCTCCGGCTGCTTGTTTTAGTTCCCGGTCCAAGTCCTTGTTGATCTGCTGCGCTTTCTCGAGGTCTTGTCTGGTTTTGGCAGTTTTTTCATTGGCCGCATTGTTCCGTGCTTCCAGTTTTTGAACCTGCTCGGTAAGTATTCCCACCCGGCCACGCAAATCCGCTGTTTTCTTCCTCTCGCCTTGGATAGCAGCCTGCAGTTTGTTCACATCGTCAGTGCATTTTTGCTCCAGCGAGCCAGTGGCCTCGGCCCTTTCCTCGGTCATAGTCTTCTGAATAAAAGCAATCCTCTTTTCCTTCTCCCTGATCTTGTCCTGGCAGCTCTTTTGCTCCTTTGTGACCTCCCTTGTGACCTGCATATGTCCTACACCCAGCCCGATGCACAGTCCGGCAACCAGCCCAACAGCGGGAAGTATGAGCCTTTGTAACAGTGGGAAACTCATGATTTCTCCAGATCTGATCCAGCCCGTCCAGAACCACAGGACTGAAAGTATCTTCTGCGATCGCTAGAATCTTGCATTTATATCCACCTGCAGTACATCGATCGCCAGTGGTGGACCGCTGATTGCATCCGCCGACAACCATCGAAGCGTAAGCCAGTTATTCTTTAACAACCCGACATCGGTTCCCACAATCCAGCCTTGAGCATTGGTGCCTCCAAGATGGAAATCGGAGTCTGTATAGCCGTCAACAACGGCGTCCGATTCCAGGTGCTTTTGGTAAAAATATACCTTCCACTGGCCGGAATCATACGTGTTCGGATACCCTACGGACACACCATATTGGTAGCCCTCGACTTGTTTGTTGGGATTGGGATTGCCCGTCCTTGCGGCAACACGGGCCTCATTAAAGCCAAAATTTTTCACATAATCGCCGAGGAAAACGACATGAACGGGATCCCAGAAACCGATATCGAGAGTGCCCGTGGCGTCCAATTCCTGGAATTCCGAAGCGAGGGCCGTCGTAACGACGGATGGGTTCGAGCTGATATTGAACAGAGTGTTCCCCTTCTGTTGAAACTGGGGTGCGGTCCAGTCCGTGGCGCCGGGATTATTGGGATTATTGAGCACCCCGGTGATATTCTTGAAATCATAGAAGGCCGAACCGATCTTAATAGCAACGCTTTTTTGGCTTTCCCGTTCAAGCCCCAACTGCCCGGCCACAAGCCATTTCTGTTCCGAGCTGAAATTATACTGCTGCAATGGAAAAGCACCGGTAGTGATATAGGGCGTCAACGATTCCGCGTTGGACGTGGGCATCCTCGCATGCAGGGCAAAGCCATCGAAATTCAAATCCTTGGCCCACACAAGATCGGTTGAAAAAAAAGGATTAGGCATCCTCCCCCCATAAAGAGCGAATGAGTTCGACGGGTGCCACTTAAGATATGCAAGATTGATCACGACAGAGTCAGGGCTCATAGAGTTCCCTATGGTCACATTATTCGAGACGGGGTTTGTCGTACTGCCAGTGGACAGGCGAACGACCGCATCCAGCTGGTCATTTATCATCGCCTCCGCGCCGAAACGTGCCCGGTATTTGAATAGGTCCTGGTCTACCGTCGTATTCATGAGTTCACTCGGGTCTGACGGCTGCGCAAAAGAGGCATTATTTTTGCCAAAGCGATCTTGCTCATACCGCAGGCGGATGTCCCCGCCAAAGCGGATCCGCTTTTCTTTCTCCTGCATGGCCCAGTTCACTTTCCAGATCTCCCTGTACATCTCGTCCATAACGTCGTTTCTGACCTCATCCTCGACGGCACTTCCAACCTCCTGGATCACCCGAGCTGTTGTTTTCGCAATCAGCTCCCTGTCATGTGCCTCCTGAGCGCTGACGGTCCCCGTCCCTTCGGTACTAACGGTCGACGCCGCAGCAAGAGCAGGTGCGGCTTCGTTGTACTGGTTAGCATTCCCCTGCTTCGCCTGTCCAACGGGTTCCTTGCGGGTCTGCCAGTAAGCCGTAGCAATATCACTCTGGGACGGTGTGCTCTCATGCATGATGATCACGGGTTTGGGAGCCGATGCGCAGCCAACAACTATCGACATCAAGAGCGCCGCAATGCCACAAGTGATATGTCTCCCCATCCACGTCAGGAGTACTGAAGCCGGAAGTTGAATGTTTGCTTTCATTGATATGTGCCTGGTTCCTCTCATGGCAATAGTATCGGGCCGTTCATTCTTGATTTATCAGCCCTGAGAAATAATTTTGACGTCCATCGTCCGCGGCATGCTTTCCGGCGGTGGTTCACTGATCCGGAGAGAACGGAGGGCCTGGATGACCGCGTCATCCATTCTGTTGTTCCCCGAAGACCCGATTATCCGGTAATCAATGACTGTGCCATCAATGTCCACTTTCACCCTAACGATAGCCTGAAGCTTGCCCTTGGGGATTCCACCTTCCTCATCCAGTTGCTTCGTGACCTTCTTTCTGATTTCCGTCACCACGATCTGGGTATAGCCGGCGAATTTGGTCAGAAGAGAGAGCTTCCCGAACCCGGATTCCGCGGCAATAATGCTCCTCCCACCCTTCTTCCCGACCAGACCGAAGTTGTCACTGCCTGCTCCGCCCTCGGAATCAACACCCAGATTTTCTCCAGCCGGCGTGTTGTCCTTGCTGTCGGTGTTCTGGTTCTGCGCCTCGTTCTTCACTCCCGGATCGATAATGTCCTCCTTCTTCGGGACCTCTTTGATCTCCTCGGGCGGCTTTTCCTTTACCTCGACTATAGGCGGAGGCTTGAGCAACGTGACAGTTGCCATGGTGTTCTTCCTGTGCGGCTCATCCTCGGACAGGACCGTTTTGACAATATACACGCCCCCCGAGATCAGAAAGATCGTCACCGCGATCAGAACCCAGGGAACGGATTTTTTTGCTTGTTTGCCAGACATGCGCTGTTGCTCCGACTAATGCAAATAAAAAGTTGACGCTTAATTTAGTGCGATTCGACACTTCCCGGTTTTATTCCTGGTGTGGCGCATGTCCCTTCACTTCACCAGCTTCTGCGTCACCAGACCGAGTTGGGTGATCTCAAGACGTTGCAGAATATCCAGCACCTCAATGACGCTCTTGTAAGATATCTTCTCATCGCCCCGTATGACCACCGGGAAGTTGGGATCCGCGCCCTTGTACTGTCGGAGCCTGCTCTCCAATTCGGGCAAAGTCACGGGAAAACTGTCGAGATAGATCGTTCCGTCCCCGGTGATGGTGATCGCCTTGGTAGTGGCTTTGACCTTGCTCGCGGCCGCACTCGCCTTGGGAAGGTTGACGCTGATCCCCTGTACGGACGCCGTCACGACGATCATGAACACCAAGAGGAGATTCCAGGCCAGATCCAGCATGGGAACCACGTTGATCTCGTCATACACATCATGGTCGTCATAGGGGTTCTTTCCATGGCGCATCTATTTTTCCTCTTCCAGTTTAAGGATGAAGTCGTCGATAAAAACATTCACATCGGCGTTCATGTCCTTGATTCGGCCCGTAATGTAGCTGCTGGCAAACAATGCGGGGATCGCGACCAGGAGCCCGGCAAGCGTGCAGGAAAGGGCTGATGCAACACCCGGAGCGATGGCCGCCAGGTTGGCTTCGCCGCTCTCGGCCAGTCCGGCAAACGTATTCATTACGCCCCAGACCGTGCCGAGCAGACCCAGGAATGGTCCGCCGGCAACGCTCATGTTCAAGACGACCATGCCTGCTGACAGCCGTCGGCTTTCGTACATGGCCGCCTTCTCGACTCCCGCGCGAAAGCCATTCATTGCCCGCGCCGAAAGTCCCGCCCACCCAGTGAGAGATTCTCCCCGTTTTTCGATGCCGAATTTCAATTCCTCACATCCAGCACGATAGACGCGGTAGAGCGTAGATCCCCGGAAGTCATCTTCGTTCTGGAGCAGCGACAAGGGATGTTCCAGATCCCGGAAAGATTGGGAAAAGGTCTGATTGCCCTTTTTGGCTTGGTTCAGCACCACAATCTTTTGTCGGAAGACAAAAAGGGACCCGAAGCCAAGGATCACTAACACCCCGATAATCAGCCATCCGTCGAGGGTAATGGTCCTGATGATGACCTTCATAAGATGGATGGTAAGGGACTCACCACTACCGCCGCCTCCAGATTCTTCCTCCATATAGGATGTCAGAACGCTCTCCGGTCCCTGGCTTTGGAACGCCGCCTTGATCCAGGCAGCTGGACGTACCAAGTTCGAGAGTGCCACTTCATCCAGATCTCCCAGAAACGAGTTGTTTCCTTTTTCAGAACCGGCGATGATAATGTCCGACGAAGGCGCCGGGAGCGGCCCCTTGAAACTGGCCGAAGCTGCTTCCACACCATTCACGTAAAGGATGATCTGTTTGTCCGGTTCTACGGTCACCGCAAGGTGGTGCCAAAGGCCGGCGGTCAAGGCTGCCGTCTTCGGCGTCGTTGCCGAAGTCCCCTTACCCGACACCACGCTTCCGTAGGCCTTCCCATCATCAATGCCAACCACAATGGACTGGCTCCCGTCGTCCCAGGAGAACAGGTCAGCCATCCCTACGGTACTGCTTGGCCGAACCCAGGCTGAGAATGTGAACCCCTTGCTGAAGTTCAGGGAGGGGGACCTCGCAATGGTCATTTTATCGCCTGCAGTGCCAAGCTGAGCGCCCATTCCTATCGCCGAGGGAACGCCGAGCTTCCCTGCGAAAGAGACCGAGTGGTTACCGTAAGCGGTTGCATCTTTCGGGTTGCCGTCCTGTTCGCGCAGGTGATACACCGCGACCTGGTTCACATCGTAGGTGCCACCCGCGTCCTGTCCGTCCGGCGCCGACGCATTACCGTAATACATCCAGATCGAATCCTGGTTCGAACTCGCGGCTACGCTGGGGACTTTTACCCAAATCAGCGCCAACTCATTCTTAGGATCAAACATTTCGAAGTGGTACTTCAACGGAGACTTATCGTCGCTGCTCACGAACCGTATGTCCGACCCGTCCACCTTGGCGTTGGAGAAACTGAAGTTACCTGTATTGAGACGAATGAGCACCGGCACATCGTTCAAGTTCTCCTTGATGTCGGCAGCCTTTGCCGATGTATCAAACTGGATCTTTATACGATGCTGCCACTTACCATCCCACCAAGCAAGCGCGTTTGGCGCAGCTAGCAGGCCAACCATGACAATCACTCCTATGGCTGCGATTATCCTTGCGAGGGAAATTCTCGATAGCGACGATCTCTTGTTAATAAACACGGCTTTTTCACTCCTTCTCGGTCTCATCTTCTACAAAATCGATCACTTTCACTTCCAGCCACTCTGCAATTAATTGATCTACCATTCGCGCTGCCTGCGCTTTTTCGGTACTTAGCCCGGATGTGTCCGTGGCCACCTGGCCTTGCGTCATGCATGAGGCCGCCAATATCCCCGCAAATGTGTCTCAATCCGAGGCCGGCATATTTCAATTGACCTAGGGCTAAGACTGATGTTTGCGGCGGCGTTAACGAGAAGTGCGGTCAGGATTATCTATCCCCCCGAGTTCCCCGCTTTGCCGGCATAAATATTGTCGTCGCAAGCAGTCCACAGGTCCGTCAAGAAGGAGGTAAATACAATAGTCGCAACAGCATCCTCTCGTCCGGCATGATAAAAACAGGCATTAAATAAAAACTTAATAACTATTCTGATTGTTATTATCGTCTACAACAAAATCAATCACGTCCACTTCCAGCCACTTTGCAATTATGTTCTCGACCATCTGAGCCGCCTGTACATTTTCGGCACTCAGACCGGATGCATCCGCGGTTGCCTGATTGCTTTGCGTTATGCTGGAGCCTGCTAACGTCCCTAGCGACGCTCCCTCCGACGTTTGGGGCACCCCTATAGACCCGGCGCTAAAGCTGATGTTCGCGACATTGCTCACATGCAGCGCTGCCAAGGTTATTTGTCCTCCCGATATTCCAGCTTCGCCCGCGTCGATGATGCCGCTCGGAGCGAAGAGATGGATGTTGCCAGGTGGGGGCGGGTTTTCCCCATAAGTCACGGCACGAATACCACTCCCTATGGCTGGCGGTGTAAATACGGTTATATAGAGTCCCTGGGCAGTCTTCTCCTTTTTGGGCGGGACAGCGCTGACCGAGGTGCTCGCTCCCCTACCGGCGTTGATGCTTCCCTGGTCGCTCCAGATCGTTATATCTCCTCCATAAAAGGTCATTACCCGCGACTCGTTGACGTTCACATCCTGGCTGGAGAAAATATTGATTGCGCCGCCCCCGCCAGTCGTAATGCCGGTAGTATTACTTACTGTACCGGGCGTCGGCAGTGCGGTCAGTCCCAAATTAATACTGCCGTTCGCAATCACGTATATGTCAGACTGCCCTATGGAAGTCGAGATTTGTGATGAGGTCATATTGATGTCGCCGGCACCTGTAGGCGTGCCCAGAAGCGGATCGATCGTATCTTGTCTAGTCGTTTGCAACAACTGCGCCGCCTCACTTAAATTGCCTTCTGCCAACAACTCGGCATACGTGTCCCCGGCTGTTCGAATATTATTAAAAAAAGTCTGAATATCTGCCGCCGATGTGTTGAACCCGTATCCCGACAGGATGACCAGAGCGCACGCTTCAGTGCCCAGCTCAAAGTTGTTGCCATTGCCCACCGCTTGGATACCATCTGGGAGCGATCCCAGATCAATGGAGCCGCCTGCCTGAACCATGAAGACGCCGGGACCGCCTTGAATGAGGCCTTCGTGGGGCGGCTGATCTACGATGGTTGAGTTGCCGGTCGTGGATGCCTTGGCATACTGCATAGTTATATCGCCACCCGCCCTGATCGTCGAAACATCGGTCTCGTTAATGTTCTGACCGACATAGGTGATGTCCTGGATATCCTGACCGGCCGTTATGTCCGCCTCTTTCGGGAACGCCATATTCAGGTTGCTTATATCTGCGCCCGCCTGGATGGTTACGGGCTGATTGTCCTGTTCATGGAGTGGCTCCATGAACGACCAGGTGCCGTTTGAGGGATCATACAGCCCATGGTTATTAGTGTCCCTCGTCAGGATCCAATGGCCGTTTTGTTCTACTTGGTAATCGTAAATGTCAAAGAGTCCGTACCAGTTCTGAGGTGCAATGTCTGACATCAGGATCGATGCGGATTGCACGTTAGTCGTAGCACTCGTACTGGAATATCCGAGTACACTGCCTCCAGCGTTCAGGCTGAGGTTCCCCGTGGGGGAAGACGTCATCACAAAATTATTAAACAGGAAGATATCCCCTCCGGCGGTAACATTCACCGTTGCAGGCAGGACTTGCTCGTACAGCGGGGAATCCGTGTTGTCAGAAATTTGATGATTATTATAAAAAGGAGAATTACCTTCGATCGTTACATCGGTGCCGGCTGATAGACTGATACTGGTGTCCGGCGTATAAGTACACTGCACGAAGTCCGAGTTCCTGTAAGCCTCGACAGCATCACTTGCCAGCGTGGGGTTCAGCACTGCGCCAATCTGGATCTCTCCCTGGGCGGTAACATTCATCTGGCTGTTGAACAACTCGATTTGAACCCGTTCGTCTATCTTTGATGAAGGATCATAAGCACCGAAGTTTCCCATGGCATTGATCTCACCCTGCCCGTCCTCGTTCAGGAAACGGCCCATGACATTCCCTCCGGAATAGATCGTAAGGTTACCTGAGCTGAAGGTGCCTGCCTGAGCTAGGAAGTCCCCTCCGCTGCGAACGACTAGGTTCCCTCCGCCCATGGTAGCCAGTCCTGCCGTACCGTCCAAATAATCGGCTGAAAATACCCCATAACTAATATTGTAATTTTTCGGCGCCGAAGGCAAAATGACGCCTATCGTTGTAAACATATCCCAACCTGTGGGACCCGAGGTGTCCCCCAAGGTGTCCTCTGCGATAGTCCACTGGCCATTGCTGAATTTTCCCACATTCCTTCCCACCGAAAGGTTAATGTCGCCGCCTCCGTCGTATCTCCAATAATAAGCGGTAGATTGTGGACCATTTTGCTTTACTCCTTGGATTGGGAGGTTGGTTGCCGGATCAATGATCACGGGATCCAGAGGATCCGTTCCCAGGGCAGCAGATGCTGCAGCCTGTGTAAGCTGGCCGGTCGTCCGGATGGCGCCGGCACCATCATTGCTCGGATCATTCCCAACAAGGAGGTCCAGATCGCGGCCAACGCTGATGTCAATATCACCCGTGGCTGTCTGAATAGAGCCGGCTATCGTGAGATCGCGGCCCACATATCCGTTGATTGACCCGTTGAAGGACGCAAGGTTGTAACTCATTGCCTCTCCAAGTTCTCCATTGATCATGAACCCCGGGTTTGCTGGCGCTGTGCCAATGATTGTGTCCCCTGCTGAGGCGAAACGAATGGGTGCACTCTCAGTGTAGACAACTACACCATTGGCAATATTGAGATCCCCGTTGCCTCTGCTGTTCACTGCCAGGGGATCGGCACTCGATGTATCAGCTCCCGCTGCCAGATTGAACGCCCAGGAACTTCGTACCGTAGGAGCAGTTGTTATAGAAGTTATAGGACTACCCGATGCCTCGTATGCGGGATAGTCCGTCAGATCGCCGTTAATGTTGAGGTTCCCTGCCGCGCGGATAGTCAATACGCCAGGATTATTGTCGAAGCCCAATAGGGAAAAATTCACGGGGTTAGTCATCGTAATGTTGCCGCCGGAATTAACCACTTCAATTCCGGGAAGAATATAGAACGAAGCGCCAGTGGGTGCCCCCACCTGGAGCCGCTCCAAAGAGGCATTATCTGTTGCAAAGGATACGGCTTCGTTGAGCCAGGTATTGATTAGCGGGTCTATAACAAGAGACGACTGCGAATATTGGTACGTCTGCACGGCTTCCGCATAGACCGCTGACGCGCCCTGCAGGGTTCCTCCCAGATTGATTTGCACATCGTTATCGTTGTTGCTGTTAACGTAGCGCTGGGCCCTCAGATAGATTGTGCCACCCGTACCGCCTGCCCCCCCGGACACGTCAATCGACCCATTGACATTGACCCATCCCTGCTCGGAGCTGAGGAGAACGCTGCCGCCGGTAGAACCCGCAGTGGAAGCGACAGCTTTGACTATACCGCCGGACTGAATGGTCAGATCGTTCATGGCATACAGCTCGACGTTGCCGCCCTCGCTCCCTTCGATCGTGCCGGAAACGTTGATCTGTCCCTGTCCTGCGGTCGCATCGTCGGCGGTCAGTTTGACAGTGCTGGCCTGCAAGGTCTGTCCTGCGGCGATATTGATGTTTCCAGTGAGCGCCTCGATGTCAACGGATTCGGTAAATCCGCCTGCAGAAATAGTGCCCATGAGCTGAGTCATATCGGTATTGATCATATTCGAATTCAAATTGGAAGTTTGATAAGTATCAACAACAAGGGAACCGCCAGCGCCACCCTGAGAATTTCCTTTCAGATCACCGTTGATCAGGACGCCTCCCAAGGGCGCTTGGAGGCTGATAAGCCCTGCGTCACCCTGGGAACCTGCTGATACATCAATCAATGATGCCGGCTCGATGGTGGCTCCGCTGGCATCGACGGTTGCACCTTCCACGACAACGCTGCCGTTTGCCGACTTCAGGACCACCTGGCCTCCGGGTGCGTCATCAGTGCCCCGCGCGAGAAGCTGGCTACCGCTGAGCAGCGTCACACCGTTCGTCTGTCCGGGACCTGCTGCTGAAAGCATGATTGACCCACCGTCCACCTGAATCACTCCACCCTGAGCTATTGAGCTTCCCTCGAAGTTCAGTATGCCCCCAGGGGTGGAGGTCGCGCCTGGGGTCCCACCGCTGTTGGTTATGGTTATGGAACCAGTAGGGTTCGGATTGTTCTGGTCGTTATAATAATTTGCGCCAGTATAAATCGTGAAATTCGCCGCAGTAACCGCAGTTGCGGACGTCCCGTAGGAATTATTGACCGTCATGGTCGTACTGGCTGTCGTGACGCGTGCGGCGCTAATGCTCAGATTCGCGTTTCCCGTTGTAAGGCTTCCCTGTCCCATAAAAGTCAGATCGTTCATACTATTTAGCCCAATGGCGCTAAAACCGCCAAAGAGGACGTCTCCGCTACCAATGTTGATCTGATTAGCATTCACCGTAAAGGTCCCCGGATTAGCAGGGGCTGGGGTGATGGCGGCCGATGAAGTTCCCGAATTGGTAAGATTGACAATCGGTGCAGCCAGCGTCACTGAGGTGCCGTTACTGTTGGCTCCGATAATCTGTGCCGAATCTAACGTCAAGCTATTGCCAGCGGAAAGCGCGGAGCTGCCCGTGAAATTAGTCCTGAACTGAATGTCATTGTTGCCAACGAGGGTGATGTTATTGAACGTCGCGAACTGGTTCCATAGCGTGCTAGTCAGATACAGGCCCACATCGGTCGACTGTTTTCCGCCATCGAGGCCAAAGAATATCGCCGAGCTTTGCAGCGTCAGATTGCCGCTGTCGGACTTGAGTTGGCCCGAAATGTCCTCTACGTTATTCACATCCAATGTGATGCCTTGGGAGGCATATACGGAAGCCCCGGAGGCAATGGTGAGCTGGCCAGGCGTGGTAATAGCAATCTGATTGGTTCCGCTCTTTCCTGTGGCAGCCTGGACCACGCCGAGGCTTGCCCCAGATTCTAAGGTCACCGCCTGGGCAGCCGTTAGGTTGATAGCACCTGCGTTCAGCGCTACACCTGGCATGATTGTCACGCTGTCTGTACTGCTGTTTCCCAGGTCAACCTCGCTGAAGCTCTGACCGGAGATGCTGTCGGCTGATATTGTCAGCGTGCCCCGCAAGCTGGGCTCGAGAGTGCTGTTGAACCCAAAATTAGAGGGCAGGAGGGAAGCTGCCGACGACTGAACTGAAATGTTTGTTGCAGCCAGGCTAAGCGTGCCGCCGTTATAACCGCTCAGAGCCGTGGCCTTGAGCGATCCGTCAAGGACGGTTGTTGCCCCGGTGATAGAGATGGTGCCGGCATTGCCCAGCGTCGCGGACTGCATCTCATAATTACCCTCCTGGGCCAAAACGTCCTGGGCTAGCCGGACGCTGAAGACCTCTGGCCGGGAACTCTGTATCGCCGTATCAGCTACCGCAGAATATCCGACCACCAGAGGGTATCCGCCACTCGACAGAGACGTCGGACCCGGCAAGGAGGTGGCCGATTGCGCCTGCAGGATATAGGCACCCGGCAGGAACGCGTACCGCGCATTTTGAGGGTCATTTGCATTCAGAGGGAGCATGGTGTACATTCCCGCACTGAGTCCTCCCCCCCCCTGAAGATCAACGGCCGTTCCCGGCATCGCGAAGGAATTGTCCTTGAACACAATATAGCTTCCCGGAATTGTGAGCGGATCAACTGAGCCTTGAACTCCCGGTTGAAAAGCGTACGCAAATATGGACCCGCCACCGGAAACGTCGATCACGGACCCTCCCTTCGTGATGACTTCGTTTGCATTCAAGGTGATGCTCTCTCCAGGAAGGCTATTCGCACTGAATTGGGTCGACGACGCGGAATCGGCGCCTTCCGGGTTTGCGTTGTCCTCGGTCTCCCAGATACCGTTGGAGTCAATAAGCCCGTAATTGACAGCCGTCGTCCCTGCTGTCGTTACAACACTGCCGTTCGCAAGATAGATCCGCTGCCCCGGCGCCGTGAGCGTTATGCTCCCCAAGGGTGCTGCCAGAGTCACGCCGTTTTCCACGTCGATCCCACCGAGGCCCTCAATGGTCAGCCTTCCGCCCGCCGAATAGATAGGTCCATTAGCGGCAGTATCTTCAGGCTGGATCGTGTGTTGCAGGGTTACTTGTCCGTCGGCATATACTGTGTAGTCGGAGTACATATCCGGATAGACTGTGCTGCCACTTTTTAAGGAATAATAAGTGCCAGGATATATCCGCTCCGCATCCAGTACCAGGTTTCCCGTGGTGGCCAATTGTCCAGGGGCTACAATTCCGTTTACGACATTATTATTGTACAGGGCCTGGCTCAGGGTAATGTCCCGAGCTGCCTGGAGCACCACATCGTCAAACCCCACAAAGTTCATGGAGCCGATCACATCGATCCATTGGCTGGTAAGCGTGATCTGAGAACCGGTGGTCGTTGCGGATGGTAGCTGCGCCGGCGAGTTAGTCGTATTGGTCAGAACAATCGAGGGTGCGTTTATTGCGACGTTGATTCCGGCGGCACCTGTGATCTCCGGCGCATCCAGTGTCAGTTTCTGGCCTATCGTCATATTACTAATGGAGTTGCTGAAGATTAGAGAGTTCGGGCTCCTTAATGTCAGATTATTGAAACCCTCGGAGAGATAATAGCCCAGTTCAAGGTTACTGATTGACATCCCCATGCTCGTATCCAGCATATTGATTGTCAGGCTGCCTCCACCGAGTCCGGCTAGTCCAGCATTTCGGGCTGTCACCGCACCTTGCACATTCAGATTGCCCCCCGTGTTTCCATAGGTAAGGGAGACACTGCCGGGGCTGCTTGCATCTTTATAGGTAACGTTCGTACCGTCTGACGCTTTAATCGTGTTCTGAACCACCTCCGATCCCGACACATCAATCCATGCCGAGGCCGACAGTGTCAGATTTCCAAATGCCGACAAGGCCACATTCCCGCCGTTCACCGGCTGGTAGTTGAGTTTGAATCCTGCTGGCGTTGATGACGGATCGGGTTGGTTGTATCCTGTAGCAAGAATACTGGCATTGTCCCCGGCACTGTCTCCAACAACGAGATCGAACTTCGTTGCCTGAACGCTGATATTGCCGCCAGGCGAAGAAAGCGTCCCATCCATGGCTACCGACGGCCCGGACAGGGATATCTGGGTATTCACTGCAGCCGCATTGACGGGGGTGTTATTTGCGATCCTGGTGACCGATGACACTTCAGGCGTTGTTTGAATTACGGCTCCGGGCGAAATAGTGAGGCTGGCAGTGCTGTTAGCCGTATTAATTAAGTTATTGCTAAAGATTGAGCTGCTGCCCACAAAAGAAACCCCTGCGCCAGCCACAAAAGAGGAGGGCCCTGCCATAAATGCATTAGAATCATTGAGAAGAATGAGGTTGCCAGGAAGCTCAGTCCCGTAAACCGCTTGTCCCTGGCCTTGCGGAGAAACACCTGAACTGCCTACTGACACGGGGTCATTCAACCGGACAAGCGATGGACCAATGGTCGTACCTGATTCCACTACGAGGTCGTTTATGCTGTTCAGGGTGATTTGGGTGAAACCTGTATTGTCCAGCCTGTCGCCAGCCAGCACGAACGATCCCGAAGGAGCTGAGGCTCCGCTGCCAACATATATCTCTTTTGATGCAAGCGTAATGGAGCCTCCGAGAATATCGCCGCTCGAATTAGCCAACGCATAGCCATGCAGATTGCCATCCAGTTGGATATTGGATCCCTGAATGCTCAGCGTTCCCGCATTCCCACCGGTAACATTGCCCTTCTGGTCAATGGTGTAGCCGCCGTCAACATTTACCACAGCTCCCGTCTGGATATACACTCCGGTCCCATTGTCGGTTTCATCCATAATCGAGATGCTGCCGCCGGTGGTCTGACCGTACTTAAGGGAGGCCGTGCTACTCGTCCCGACGTTGGAGTTATCGATCTTTTCGCCGGATGCATCGAGCAGGCTGCCCGATTCCAGGATTATATTCTCAGTGAGGGGGATATAATTGCTGTTCTGGTTTCCGTTGGCGCCAATTTCGCTCGTGGAGTTCTGCACGGTGGTCAAACTGATCGAACCCCCATGGGACGTGATCTGGCCCTGAAAATCGAGCTGTCTGGCTGATGCGGAAAATGAACCCCCCGGCTGAAGCATGATGCTGGCATTGGATGCCGTGTCAATTATCAGGTTTGCGAAGAGATTCAGGCTGCCCAGGTTCGCATCGTTCACAATCTGCGCCGAGAGCAGCGTGGGCTGCCCTGCCGGCAGTATGGAACCGGGGGTAAGGTCTGTCTGAGGATCTGTTGCAGAAAGAATAGAAATAGCCGCAGGATTGTTTGTTGCTGTCGCGCTCTCCGTGCCTATGTTGAGCGTTCCTGCCCGCGGCGCTTCGAGACCCTGCGCCTTGGAAAGCGCCAATGCATTATCGTAATCCTGCGCATTGGCAAATGACCCCTGCATGGTCCAGGTATTCTGATATTTGCCGCTCGTCGCGCTGCCATTGAGCTGTCCATCCAGGACGACCGTAGATGCCGCGAGTGTGACCGTGCCTGCATCGCCACCCTGAGTATAGCCCTTCACATAGGTCATCAGCGGAGAGGCTCCACCATAGTAAAGACCTGAAAAGGACTGCTTGATGCCATACCCGTTATACGCTTCCACGTAATTTCCCAGAATCGCGTTATATTGAATATCGGCAGGGGCATTGCCGATGTCATAGATATTCGTGCCTGAAAGCATTTGCGTCGAATTCACCATCCCCCCAAGGTAAGTGATAGCGCCGCCGGAAAAGTTTAGCAAAGCCCCTTGCTTGACAATAATATCTCCGTTCGTGGCTGATATATTTATGCTGCCGGTATAAGCCGTATAGGAACCATCCGCGTTTGGCGTCATCGCGCCACCCACCAGGCGCTCCTGCGCGGTCATTTCACGTCCTAGGATCGCCTGCGAGATATCCCCTATGGCGGATCCGGACGTTATAGGGGTGGTGACATTCTCCCCCTGCAAGACACCGCCCTTCTGCGTATAGTCGTCCCGAAGTTCGATGCTGTTCAGTTGGATATCGACGACCGGCGCGGGAAGGGTAGCTACGACCCCGCTCACGTCGATGCTGCTGCCGGTTTCCAGATAGGCCTGTTGAGAGGCGCTGATTGTTACAACACCTGCCGGCGCAACGATGCTGCCCTGCAGGTCGATCTGTGCAGCCGTATTCCGGCCGCTGTCCAAACCTCCTATGAAAACTTTGGGCTGGATGTCAAACGTGTCGTCGACAGTGGGGAGTTGACCAGTCGCCGGGTCCACTGCATCGTTGACGGGTAGATCAATGACGCTGTTTGGACCTGTGGTGATCTCGTTTGCGGCCCTCAGCTCCACCTGCCCCTGATTGTTCTGGAAGGCAGTCACGGAGCGGATGATTCCCCACTGGTCGACGTTGTTCCCGTACATGCCTACCATGCCTCCGTCGGCGAATAAATTGCCGTTATTCGCCGCCCGGCCGAAATTGACGTCATTGCTTACGAAACTGGGATTATTGCTCTGGGTTTCAGTTGAGAAGTCATCTTCGACGATTACATAATAGCCGTTCCTCGTCGTGTCGCCTTGGGCCGGGGGCTGCAACAACACGTCTGTCCCGGCGGCAAGGCCAACCTGCCCGGCTGGAGCATTGATGGTACCGAAGTTTTCCACGCGGGGAGCAAAGAGAAAGGCAAATCCTCCGTTTGCAGCGTCTATCTCCCCAAAAGACGAGACTGCTGCTAGCACATTCGGGTTGCTCTGAGCCTGGTAGTTATCCAGTGTAAACTGAAGATCATTGTTTAGGAAATTCGCATCAATGAGGTCAAGAGCCGAGGCCACCAGGCCGTTCACGTTTACCCTGGAGCCAGGCCCGAAAAGGAATCCGTTCTGATTGATGAGATAGATATTGCCGTCCGCCTTTAGCTGCCCGTAAATTTGACTGGGATTGGCGTCCCAGATACGGTTCAGGGCAGTCCAGCCCGCATTCCCCTGCTGATTGAAATAGACCGATGAGTTGCTGCCAATATTGAAAGTCTGCCAGTTGATGATCGCGTTCTGCTGATTCTGATATACCGTGACCTGCCCACTGTTGGCATTGACGGTTGATGCGATACCCTGATTCCCTTTGCTGGTATCAAGACCCGAGTTGCTGCCTTGGATCGCAACCGGGACCTCATTGGTCGGGACAGCGGGAAGCGAAACCCCGTTATAGAAGCCTGGGATGCTGAGCACCACAGCCGGGGAAGCGGACGCAGTGGGCACTACGGGGACTAAGATGCGCGCGGCAGCCGATCCCTGAAACCCAGGGATACTGACGGCCCCGGCCAACGCGTAATGGGGAAATAGGAGCAGCACACAGCACAGCAACCGCAGCATCATATGAAAAAAGCTGGTTTTCATGAGCCCTCCCTATCCATTGTCAAAACACGGCCCTCAGTTTAAAATAGAACCTCAGGTCTCTGCTCCTTGTCTGGTCCGTCGCGTCCATGGCCTTGGCTTCGTCAAACTCGTATTCCAGGTTCCTCGCCATCGTGCCGCGTATTCCCAACCCCGTCCCTTCAAGCTTGATAGCGCTCTCCGTTCCGGGGAGCGGATCCAGAACAGTCAACTCGGCCATGTCGTAGAAGAGAAAGGGGGTCACCTGAAGTCCCCCGGAGTGTTCGAGAGGGTTTGGGAAAGATATTTCCACTGTCGTATGCATGGCTTCATCGCCCGAAGCCTCACTTTCCTTGTATCCTCGCACGCTTTCCATGCCTCCCGCGATATACTGCTCATTACTGATGAGCGGTTGCTGGGATGCCTGCCCATCCACTTTCACGAAGAGGTTCATCCCGTGGGGCAGCTTTTGGGTGCGCTGTATGGCCGCTGTCGTGTAGGCATAGTCCGCCGTCCCTTTGTAACGTTTGAGCTCAAACTCGCTCTCCTGTGCCACCAAGCCGCGGAAGGATATGTTCTCTCCAAGGTTAAACACGGTCATCCCTCCCCATTCATCCGACAGGGAAGCGCTATACGTGAATGAAAATGGCAAATAAGAGATGGGTGTATGCGTTGTCTGGCCACTTACCGTTGTGTAACCTACGGCTTGATCAAATTGCTTGTAATCTATGCCAAAGGTAAAATTATGCGTATAAAGATGGTACTCCGGCAGCAGTGTCACGTAGCGGGTCCCGAATATCTTCCCCTTACCTATGACCGTGAATCCCTCGCCGAATGCCGTAGCGCTGTCCGACCAGATGCCGTAAAGGGCCCACTGGTCGTTCTTCTCCCACGGAGCGGGAAGAACGTAAGAAACATTCACTACCTCCACCTGGCTTGTGTCTTGGGGCGACGTCTGGTACTGAAAAGTCAGGGAATGCTCCTTTTGCCAGAGATTGTCGTAGTGAATCACTGCGTTCAGACGTAATGGAGTCGTGTCATAGGTGTTCCTGTTATTCAGTTCCAGATACCCATGCAGGGGAAGCTGGTCTTGCACCTTGAGCTCCACATCGATGGTCCCCATTTCCCTGGCTGGCGACATCACAGGCTCGACCTTGAAGTCCTGACTCCTGTTCAACTGGCTGATCTCCTTCTGGACCTGGGGCAAATAGAGGATCATGCCAGGCGTTAGGGACGGCAGGTCTCTCAGCACTTTTTCCATTGTGAAATACCGGTTGCCAGTGATCCTCACCCTGCCGATCCGGCTCTCTATCACCTGAAGTTTGACGATACCGTCCTCCAAAGTCTGTGCAGGTATGTTCACGATCACGGCCGGATACCCGGCCTCGTGGTATTTTTTTTCCAGCGAGTCCCGGGCCTTTTCCACGTCTTTCACCGTTCTATCAGGGCCGGTGAAAAGGATTACGGCGGCACGCACCTGATCATCGGTAAACAGGCTGTTGCCGGTTACCTCAAAGGCCTTGATCTCGAAGCCTGGTTTTTTGGTTTCCTGGGCAGAACAAAGCCCGGCCATGAACACCGCAAACAGGACCGTCAGTAAGAAGAGCCGCCAACACCTCGTGTTCACCTGCCGCTACTCTCCGCTCTGGACGAGCTTTGCGTCTTTGATCTTTTCCACGGTTACACCACAGAACAGCGTTTCTCCGCCAAACTGGTTTCCAAAGTCAATAGTAATGACTTTGTCGTCAACATCCGAGATACGACCAACCATGACACCTGCCCGGACAATCGCTCCTTTGTGCGCATCTATGTCCATCTTATAGTCTTGGCCCTCTTCTCTGATGCGTCCAGGGCCAAAGGGGGTATTGATAATGGCCCCGGGCGTAGCAAACAACCTTATCGTAACTTCCTTGTCTGAAACGGCCTCCACCTTGCCTGGGAAATCGGGATCGTAGGTATATTCCTGTCCCACCTCAGGGGACCGTTGAGCCAAGTGTTCGTAATCAGCCTTCGGCATTTTCATTTCCTTGGGTCGCGTACGGATCCGGGTCAGGCGTGCGATATATTGCGGGGCTAGCTCCGACGGCACGTCTTCTGCCTTGATCTCCGCCGTGCCGGTATCGCCTACCTTCATGCCAACGATCGCCTGTGCCAGCTGATGCGATATTTCCTCTTCAAGGGATCGTTGCTCGTAGGGCCGCTGTTGCTGTACGGCATCGGCGGCGCTCAGTGCCACAAGCGATAGCGGACCTGTCTCCTGACGCTGCCTATACAGATTCGACTTCCGTTGGCTTTCCTCCACGCTGTCCGTTGCAGCCACGACTTCGCCTGACTGGAGCCGGCACAGAAAATGAACAGAAGCTGTATCTCCAGGTTGCACATGCCTCTCCTGTGCGACAGCAGTCGCGCGATCGGACTGCAGGGTCTGATGCGTTCCTTGGGTAGCACACCCTGCGAGTGTCAGCAGGCAAACGAATATCTGAGGCAGCCGCTGGAGTACCGTCTGCGTTTCTTTCTGGCTACACTTCATGTCGTACATCCCTTTCCCCGCTGACCTGCTTCATGGCGGCATTCACTGGATTAATGTTCGCGGCATCAAACTCTTCCGATTTTTCGATTCGACCGATACTTCCCTGACTGATATTGATCCTGATGTAACCGCTGAACTCTCCTTCTATAAGAGTTTTGATCGTTTCGCTGAGTCTTTTCATCTTGTCCATAGGCACCTCGCGGCAGCGGAAAAAGAGCTGCATTGTCCTTATTCTGGATAAGGCTTACAGTTTTAATCGGTTAAGAGTGAATTACCCCGCAGCAAGCTGCGGGGCATCGGAACTTGAAACCTTAAAAAAGCACAACAAAGAAGCTGAAGACTTATCCTGGCTTCGCCAGGATGTCCTTTTCATCCCAGCAGCAAGCTGCTGGGTATTTCAGGACTGTTTTATAAATTTCTACCCAAGAGGGGGGAGGAATTTACCAAGAAAAAAACGCAGCGTTCGAAATTAGAAGCCAAGTTCCGATCTTATCTTCTTGAACTTCTGCGGAATCTACTTCGAGCCCTTCTCTGATAATAGGTTTTAATTTTTTTTACGGCTAGTCCTGGTCGGGAAGCGCAAAAGAGGAATAGAGAATTGCGGGCTTCCCGGTCGTTGATGCGAGTCATGCATCAATTCAGCAAAGTACCCATCGCTAACGATGGCCGATCTTAGCAATGTTATGTTAAAGCAGTATTACAATTGGATAAAATTTTAGTGACAATGACCTCGATGAAAGAGATAAAATCTGATTGAAAAACCGACGGTTGTCTCGTGACGATCAAAATATTTTTTTTCTCATTCGAGGACATAAGCCGTACTTCCGCGGTTAGGCCCCTACCAGTAGCAAAAGAATGCGGGGCTCTTAACAGAGCCCCGCGAAAGTTACAACCAGCTGCGGTGTTTTACAAGCTGTAGGTGGGAATTAGTTGCAGTTGCTGTTCTGATAATTGGTATTAATTGACCAGCCACTGAAGTTCGATTGCTTGACATACTGCATATGGCACTGAGCTGCCCAGTATATATTGTTTGCTTCCACTGTACTGGGCTGGTCTGAGTATGTGCAAATGTCTAAATACAAGGGATTCGTGGAATTGGCTAACGACACATACACGTTCTCAATCGTCATGAAAGGATTGGTCCATGTTTGAGTCAACGGCGTGTACGGAATTTGGTTGTCAAGGCTGAGGCGGGTCGTGTTGCCATAATTGGCAAGGTTCTGGTCCACATCGGCAAAACCGACTGCGCCCGTACCTGACCAAGTGCCGCTGCCGTTGACGCAGTTCATCATATCAGCTGATCCGTCGTTGAACCAAGCATGATAACCGGTTCCACCCGAAATCTGGGTAGTAAGCAATGTCTGGGGCTCCATGAAAGCAGCCAAGGTTGCGAGGGTACCTGAACCTGCAGCGCGGAAACAGGCATTAATAGGCATGGCGGGCATGCTAAGCACTGTTGTTCCAGTTCCGCCAGATACAATCCCTTGCAGATCAGACCAGTCCTTGACAGCACCAGAGAAGATCATCTTCGCGCTTGCTGTGCTGAGGTTGTTGAGCACTGTCCCAGCCGACGTGAGTACGGAGTTGTTTACGTAGAACGAGAAGGGGATCGCGAGCGGACGGCAGAGGTCGACTACGTTTGAGCTGACCGTAACCGGGTCAAGAAGAAAATTGTGAACTTCAGATGCTCCGCCAAGAGGTCCGTTCAATGTGCCGGTGGTATGCTGTGTGAAGTCTTGCAATAAAACGTCAGAAGCGCCGATAGTTACGGGCACACACAGCGCTGCAGAGGTGCATACGCCGCCGGAGCAAGAGCTGGGATCGGCCATAGGACGATCGTAAGGACTCGAACAGCTCGTGTTAGAAGCAAAGGGGTTGGTCGTGTTGCCGTCGATCGCGAGCGGGCCATCATAGGAAGCCTTGGAGGAAACGCGGAAGTTGACCGTGGTTCCGCCACAGTTTGCCTGCTGGACGAAGTTCTTATTGTCCGTGGTTGTACCTGAAACGCCATTGGTGCAGCCCGCTGCTTGGAGGTAGTTCGGGGCTTCGCGCTTCCAGTATGTAAACTGGGCTGAAGATCCCCAGACATTTATGTCCGCTGTGGGCATGGTCGGCGAGCTGGTTCCCGTTTGGTATATTGTTGTTCCTGCCGATGCTGCTCCCACGAATGCCAGGAGGGAGACGCCGGCTATAGCTGAGGCGAAGATATTCTTGATCTTCATGTAATTATTCTCCTTGTGATGTAGGGCTCCTTAAGGAGCCTCAAATGTGAAAGGTTAAAGCACTGAATCGGTATCAGACCATTAGGCAACCATTTTCCTGCGCAGGCCGATAAGACCAAGCAGACCGGAGCCGAAGAGGTAAACAGCAGCCGGAATTGGCGTGGGGGACGGCGTGCCTGCCAAGACTGTTACGAGTTGACCACTGGAGTTGACCAAGGTTTCGAGCGAGGCGACAGCCGTGCCCTTGATGTCTGTAGTACTGCCATCCGGAGTGGCACCGTAGTAATAGAGCATCTGGTTCACATAGCCGGTGGTTGAAAGCGCAGCAAGATTCATTTCAGCAGTGTTACCGGGAACAGTCTGGTCCAGATAAGTGCCCATCGTGCCGACTGCGTACCCGGCTCCATTCATGTTTGTCCAATAGGAACTCGCGTTGCTCTGCAGCGATGACGCATTGTTGCCAACGGCAATCGAATTGTAATACGGCAGCACCGTTGACGCGTTGAGTTGGAATCCTGACCAGAATTGACCGGGAGCGGCAGTAGCGCCGGTTGTTGGACCGCTGGTCCAAGCAGCGCCATTCCCGCTATTAAGGGTCGAGGACATGATGAAGTAGCCAACATTCGCATTGCTCCAGCTGGTAGCCCCTGCTTGGCTTAAGCTGACGGTGTCCGTGGTGTCGTTCAGGTACGCGCCGCTGCCTGGGGCGGTCAGGCTTGAAAAATTACCCAAGTCGGTGGCATACTCCGTGCCGGAACCGGTTCCGCTGTATACTACGCGGATCAAATCTCCTTCGCTAAAAGCGGCCATGGCTTTTCCGCTCACACCGAGCATGAGCAGGGCAACCATCATGAGCATCATGATCTTTTTCATTGTTTTCTTCTCCTGAGTTTTGAAATGGGTTAATTGTTTCTACTGCCGAACGGCCTTTTTCGCTGCGTACGACTCCTTCGTGGTTTATCGCCCTCTTCGCTATGCGACCGGAGTTCAATGCGCTTATGTGTGGTCCGCTGGTCAGTATCTTCCCCTCAGGCAACCCGGCCATCCACCACTGTGGGATCCGTGGGCTTTCCGTCATCCGGTTACCCGGATTTTGGCTTTATACTGAAGGTCGGATGCGGGCTTTGCGCCGACATCCTACCTGTTTTTACGCCAAAGCATTACAGTCGTTCTTGCCCTCCTTTCTTATTGGAATATTGAACCCACCGGTTTATGCAAAAAAACTCTCACTGAAGTTCGGCAGGCTCGCGATCCGGGCTTCCTGTTCCCTTTCCCAGGTCAGCCAAGTACCCAAATCGAAATAAAAAAAGCCCGATACGAGATGGAAGCATCCTCTCGAATCGGGCTTTCTGGTGCGCGACAAAACATTTGTCGGTCAGCAAAGGACCCTGATGGTCGCTTGTGCGTCAGTAATTTTCTAATGGTCCGTGGTAATGGCTACCGCGTTAATCGCACTTCTCGATGCAGGTTACAGAGACGATAATACTTATCCAATGTTACAGGGGAATACAGTTCAATGATTGTTTAGCGATTTTTAAATAACCTCTCTGCCGCTCTTCTCAATCCTTTCCACGAACAATGTCCTTTCAATTCAGGCCGGTGCATCCTTTGCATGTCTTTGGCCATGGACTTCACTATTTTAAGGTTAGATATGAATCATATCCTTGGTAAGGCGCCCTATCGCCTGCATGACAATTTTTGATAAATGCTACTGAGCGAACTATCGTGTCTTCCTATGCAAGCTGCTAAGGTACTCGGCATAAGAGTTGTCGTCAATAAAGAACCATGATAGTCGCCTGTTTCATTAACATTCACAACATCCGCGTATTGACTGCCGCCTAACATAAGCTTCTTGATCTAGCTTACATAACAGAGAGTACATGTCCAATGTTACACTATAATTACAATTCAATGATTCTTGTGTTAATGATCATCAATTTTTTTCTGGTACTTTCTAACGACTCCATATAAAATATCACGATAATTCATATCGATTCGCTCTTTACACAGTCTTTCAACAAAAGAAGCTTCCGCATTTAAAGGTAAAGTCGAAATTATTTCCTCAGCGGATCTATTTGCCTGCACAATTTTCTTTTGACCGGTCCTGAGGTACGAACTATTGTGTCTTCCTGTTAAGGTTGGCCAGGTAATTCGCTGTAAATATATACTCCAAGAAATATATTTTGTTATCCCTATGAAGCGCTGAAGATTGTTTGTTAATGTATTCCTGCAGCTCATCAAGGAAATTATTTTCATCGACCCCGTCATCTAGTTTTATTGGCGGTGAAACTACAAGCGGATAGTCAAGGAATTCCCGGCCCGTATCTATGGCCAGTCTTACGTCCCATGTCCCTTCATTCGGCAGCACGGTCATGACGATTCCTTTTTCGCTCACTTCTTTCGAGATTAGTATTCCATTGGCCAAAGCAATCCCGATAGGATACGATTCTTCCTTCTGAACTTCCATTCTGATCGTGACTGGCGTTTTCCCATCGGAGATGGCGATTGCCGGCTCCTGCGCAGATCTGTCACCGTCTCTCCGCTTGAACAGAGCAGCAAATGTTTTCAGCCCTTTCCGCCCCTCGAATTTTTTGAACCGCTGCAGTACACTGGTTTCATCATAGATGATAGATGCCGTCTCCTCTTTATGAATCTTCTGGTCAGTGCCTGCCGGTGACGTCATCCCTGCTTGGGCAGATAGAGTATTAGTCATATTGTTTGAATCCGACACAATTGTTTGAGTCACCTTCGGGGCTGTTTCGCCCACTTCTATTGCGGAAGATGCAACTGAGGGCCCATTTTCAGATCCGTTCACGGATCCATCCCCGGTGTTGTCCGAAGACGAAGTGGAATCCGAATCAAGCTGCGAAGGCTGAGGAGCCATACTAGTGGCATTTGCAGATACAGTATAGATGCCTCCCGCCGTATCAGTCTTTGTTTGGAAGTTCAAAACGATCTGAAGGATGCCATTTGCAACTGGCCGACTTATGCTGGCTACCAGGTTACCTGGCGAATCAGAATTTACCTGCGATAGATTTCCTCCTGTTATCTGCATGGTGGGATTCTCTAGCAGCGAGGAATCGTAGGCAATCTCGATGTCCAAGGACTGCACGCCATTAACATTTTCTCCCACTAAAACAAAACTTCCATTACCATTCGGTAGGATGCTCATATTCACAGGATCGGCGAAGGAAAATGCCGGGCAGTTCATGGCAAACAGCAAACCTACTAAACACAATTTTATCAATCTGCGCCGTAAGACTTTCTTCTCGACAGCGCACGGATTTAACGCGGTACTCGCAAAACAGTCAAATACGTACTTCTTTGAAAAATAAGTATTCATATGCTCACCTATGCAAAATCATAAGCAAAGATAGTTAATATCACTCTGTCCAAAATAGGTTTTATCTTGGACAGCATTTTCATGACTGGCCAGCAGCCCTACAAACAAGATTATTCCAAAACGTGAGAAAAGCAGCTATGAGCGGCCTTTCGAAAAGCCTCTGATAGGATAATCGGAGTAGTCTTCGAATTCTGGCGTCTTGATAGCATATAGCGCCCGCGACGTCGGGACTTACGGCTTTTCCACGGTCATCGTTAGGACCTTAAGGACACCCTTAGGAAAACCAAGGGATGGACATATAACTTTTTAACTGCATATTGTTACAGCTCTATGAAAAATAAGTGACAATTTCATGAATTTTTAATCTCATCGCTCATGAGTCCGTTACACCATTTTCAAGATAGCACCTGAAAACACATCCCGGAATAATGTTATCGGCCTGGTGAACACGCGGCTTGAGTAGATGGCTTTTTTTCTCTATCTCTACTGTTTGTTGTCAAAGTCCAACGTGAAGTCGATGCGTTCATGCCACCGAAGCTGACAATGATTGAGAGTCGATGATAAGCCTCACTTGGCCGTCTATCCTTCTGCGGAGTCCGCAATGCTCCGAAGCCAGTCCACGACGGAGTCCGGGGTGGGTTTCTCGTCGTGTTCCACAAGTTTTAAAGGGGGCCTTCCTGAATGAGTTTCCGGATGTCCAGATGGTGACCTTCACTTGTTGCAGAAGAATCAAACATCTACGAATGCAGACGCGCATTGCTCCCGACTTTATTGTCGGGACGAGGCACGTTGTTGTCAGCCAACGCGCGCAGGCCAAACACGGTGATTGAATAACCGAGTCGGACCGCCCCCTGGGCAAGGATAGTGTGTAAATCCCTCACCTTTTTTGTATCGTGAAACGAAAAAAAACGTTTAGCTCATCATGATCCTACCTTGTTGGTTATTGCATTTGCTTGGTGGAGAATCATGAAAATAAACAACAGAAAAGGGAACACGTATTGACCGACAACGAGGAGTGTCAAATCCACCCTGCTGACGGCCGTAAAATTGAAGTAAGCTATCAAGACATTATCAATTCTGTGAAAAAGATGGATAGCAAAAAGGAGCATCAGCCCGGCAATGAGTCCCTTGATTTTCATTGCCCATGACGTTGAACGAATGGCGAGAACAAGTGATGTAAAGGTAACAATGCTGAAGGTTTCATAGTAGATAACGGTATCATGCGCCAGGCCTACGCGGTGATTAAATAGAGAAAAGGCCAGGACCATGAACCAATCCAAAAACCGGATGTACCAATGGTGGACTTTCATCCATACAAGAAACACACATCCTGATATGAGCACAAAGCGGGCAAAAAAAACCGCCGCTTTCATGGGCATGTTCTGTTTCGACCCTTCCCTATCGATCCATTTCAGCCACAGGACGCAAACCAAAATTACCAAAAACACGGTGAATACCTGTCCCAGATACACATGAAACACATTAAATAACCTCCGGTCGTATCGGCTGACCGTGAATGTAAGTGTAAGCCGGACTAGATTGCCAAGATACAATGCGGGGATGCCTATTGCAAGGCCTGCTGCCTTCTGGCGCACTGATGCAGGCTGGAAGATGACAAAACTGAGGAAGAGGCCTGTCGTGAAAAGTGGTGTGCACTCCGGGATTATCTTGAACGCCAATTTCCCTTCCGATACTATGTCGTTATTAGCAGAAACAGGAATTCCAAACGCATTAAGGACCATGCCCAGGGTTGCGGCAATGTTCTCGTTGATTGGTTGCGTGAATGACGGCGGCAGTGCTTGAATGATGGCGTAGAATGCAATACAGAAAATGGTGAAAGCTGCGGCAATGCGAAAACGGCCCAATCGGACTATGTCCGATGTAAAGGGTCTGAATGCAGTTCCCTGTTCGGCGCCTGCCTGTTTTTTATCGCGTTGATATTTTGATTTATGTTTTGCCATGCTTTACTGTATCAGCAGCTTGTTCATCTTCATTGCTTCCTGCGTTTCCGCGATATATAGCCTCCCAATACTGCCGCTGTCGCTATTATCCCCCATATCCCGAGAGCCGGGGCCGCCTCCGCCTGGGCGAAGGTTGCCACGATTGCGTGGACTTCCGTAACGCTTGCGATTGTGTACGTGTAACTGCCGGTGCCCGTCGGTACAGCGTTTACGGCCGTACCATTGTCAGTCAGCCCCTCCAAAGTGAAGCTGATGGCCGGGTTGATAGTGAAGGTAACAGGTGAGCTGTATTCAATGACTGCGTTCGCCGGTGTTATGCTGCCATTGTTGCCGCTGCTGACGGAAGCGGTAACATCATAAGTGTTTAAAGCGAAGGTTGCGACTACCGTATGAGCAGCGGTGATATTTGTAATAGTGTAATTGCCGCTTATGACGTCGGCGGTGACATTTGTGCCGTTATCAATCAGGGCGGCCAGGTGGTAACCGACGGCCGGAGTGATGGTTAAAACTGCATTGCCACCGGAAACGACCATAGCAGTGCCCGGGGAAATGGCTCCGCCAATGCTATTTGTGACTGACGATGTTATACTAAATGTCTGGAGTATCGTGAGAGTTACTGTTGCAGTTTGCGTAATTCCGCCACCAATGCCGGTAACGGTAACGGGGAATGTGCCCGCAACGGACGATGCAACGGCATTGATCGTTAGAATGGAGCTGCCGGAACCCGGAGCCGAGATTGAGGCTGGGCTGAAAGACGCCGTCGCGCCCGACGGAAGTCCAGATGCAGAAAGCGTAACAGTATTGCTAAAATTGCCTGAGGTGGTCGAACTTATGGTAGTTACGACCATTGAGCCCTGAGGAACAGACACAAAGACGGGCGAGACCGATAGGGCGAAGGCCGGGGTCCAGTTCGTCACAAGTGAGTTCGCGTCCACCGAGCCAAGTCCCGTAGCCTGGTCAAAGCCTGTTGTACAGGAATAGCCTGTCACACCAGGTACACTATTTCCGCCCGAGGTGATGTCATGGAATACCGAAACACCTCCTGCGCCGTATTGCGAATTGCCCAGCTGGTAAAATCGGGGATTGGCGTTTCCCTGTCGCTGTCCTGTATTCTGCACGATAAGCGCCATGAGACCGGCAAAGGACGGTGAGGAAGCCGACGTTCCGCCTATGGCATAGAGTGCGCCCTGTGTCTCGACAAGATAAGCATCATGGACAGCCGAGCTCAGACAAACGTCTGGTACGTCGCGCTTGCCGTCAACGGGGACGCCGGGTGAAATCTGCCAGGAAGGTTTGGCGTATAACGTTGAAGCACCTCCTCCCGTCGCCCACAGTCCGGAGCCGCCCGCCACATCGCCGCTTTCGTTCCAGGCCGTTTCGGGTATATAACTGATCGCCGAGGTGTATCCGCTCCCCCCATTTTTTGTATTCCAATAGCTGCCGGACCCTTCATTGAATTCCGTCCCTCCCACCGCTACATTGTACGGTGTGGAAGCGAGACCATTGACCGCGCGATTTGAGCCCGTAGTGTCGGTGGGGGAATCGCAGTCCGCTGCACCGGCGTCGCCGGAAGAAACAAAGGAGGTAATGCCCTGCGAGGCGGCCTGTCGCCAAAGATTGTTGTAAAAAGTGTTTTCTGCTGATCCCAGATCCGATTCGCATGAGCCGAAACTTGTACTCATGACTGCGGCCAGATTGTTGTTCACTATATACTGGGCCGACAGGTCCACGCCGTCCGTAGCGCCGGTAGATTTCGAAGTGACAAACAGAATCGCGGCATTTATTGCCACTGCTCCCGACCATTCGACATCAAGATCAGCTTCATTGTCTTCTGTCCCGCCGAGATCGCCGGGATCAGTTCCGTTCACAATCACCTGGGGAGGGTTTGCAGGCAGCCCCATGATGCTGCGGAAGGTCGTCCAGTCGGAAGTGGATGGGTGGGTGCGGCCCACAATCGCAATGCTTTGGCCACTGCCATTTATTCCTGAGCCATAAAGAGGATTAAGGTCATAGATGATCGCGAAATCACTAGGTGATAAATAATGGATCGAGCCTGCGGTGTAATACGGAAGAATACTATCCTGAGTTGCCGAGCTCATGGCATGGTGCATCATCTTGCGCGGAAAGTTGTGCAGGGAGACAATACCCGCTACTAAATCCGAAAGCCCCCGCGGTATCGACGGGTCCTGAGCGTTCGCATGGTACATGTGTCCGTTGACATAATAGTTGTGTATTCGCGTATGAAATGCGCGCTCAACGTCGGCCACCGTTCCGGAGAAATTGACCCACGCGCCGCTTTTAGCAACTTCATTTATCATGAATCCATGGGATGTGAGCCAGTCGGTTATAGAATGAATATCCTCGGACAAGGGCCCGAATCGTTTGTTAAATTCCTCTGGCGAAAGCCAGCGATGATATTTAGGGGAGGCCGGATTGTGCAACTCAGCCAGAATCTTGTTCAATTCGGACTGTTTCATAGCATTCAACTGTAACGTGAGAATCATACGCTCCATTGGCATTGATGCATCTGTTTCTCCCCTGTCGAATTCAGGACGGGCGAGCGGATGCACGTTTCCATGAAGGATTATGGCATCCCTATCATTGATGACACGAGGCGGATGAGCGGATGCATTTGACGCGGCAAATAGGATTGCCGAGCTCGCGAAAATTATACATGCGAAGAGAAAGCGTTTAACTTCGTATTTCATCTTTTTCCTCTACATCTGAGACTTCTGCTGAGCATCGTAAAGAACGCCCCGCAAATCCTTTTTTTCATGATATAATCCACGCTTGGGCATTGAGCTCGAAACGCGGTCTTTCCGAGGTCCATCGCAGCGTAAACCATTCGCGGTATCGCCAATGGTGTCGCCTCCGATATATATATTCCTCAGCAGCACTGTCGATGTCATCCAAATATCCCCAAGGCCGGAACCGATTTCCGCCGACGATATGGCGGAAATCCACATCGTTCTTGCGTTGCATTCCTCTAAAATCGAGCCTCTGATCGCAGCAATCACGGTATAGATTCCCGCATCGAACGGACCTGTAAGCCGAGCCATTGGAGGTAAAAAAGGTCGTCAAATCTGGCTGCATTTGTGGTCGCCACCACGTTCTTGAGAGACCCGTTGCACATGAAGCACGGGTTCCATGTCTCTGACAAAAAACCAGAAAAAAACTCTCCGGTTTCTGTCCGGGTTTTCCGTGTCCTCAACGGGGCCGGCAAAGCCCATGTCAGTCTATTCATTCGTGCTACCCATTAAACGATATATTCGTTGCAATAGTATGAAAATTTCATGAATTTATCGTTAAAAATATTGACGTCAAACTTTATTTAGCTTTCTTCCATATTCAGCTTCCATGACACTTACTACCCATTGACAGTCATAACCATTTGAAATTGCAAAACCCAAGCAATTCCCGCGTGAAAACCGACGAGTTTGGCAGTATTACAGTTTTTCTTTAACAAGCCGCTGAAAAAATGTTTCTCGTAAGCTGAAAAATCTGCGCTTCAAAAAAATAAAACTTAGATAACACGGCAGCAGCACTCTTAAAGATGCCTTATAGACACGATTAAGTTTTTTTATATCGTCCGCCCCGACTTCATTAAGATGTAACGAAATCGTCATATTTATGTAACAGTCCCGCATTATAGTTCCCGTCATGGCAAAAGCACATAACCGAAGGACTAAGGATGGCAATAGAACGTATTCTAATCGTTGATGACGAACAGGATGTTGTGGATCTCCTGCGATACAATCTTGAAAAAGCTGGTTACGATACTGTCGCCGCGCTGAGCGGCGAGGAGGCCATAGAAGCCGTACAGTCCTATGCGCCAGACGTGATACTTCTAGATATCATGCTCCCGGACATCAGCGGATGGGAGATATGCAAAACCCTGAGAGAAAGCTCGACTGGCAAGGCCCTCCCGATTATCATGCTCACGGCCCTTTCCGACGAAGAGGCGCGAATCAAAGGACTCACGCTGGGCGCGAATGACTACCTCGCCAAACCATTTTCACTCGGGGAACTCCAACTCAAGATTCGGAAATGTCTTGACCAGCAGCAAATGATCAAAACATTAATCGCCAGAGAGCAGGACCATGATACTTCGCTAAGCTACCTCGTCCACGAACTGAAAAATTCCCTTTCCATTATTGGAAACTTTTCAGCGCTCGCACTCAGGAAGGACGAAGACACAAAAAAATACCTGAAGACGATTAATGTCGCCTCTGTTCACGCGGAAAACCTTCTCAACGACACGTCGCTGCTCGCCAGGCTTGAAAAGGAAGGGGCCGCATTCCAAATCGCGCCGATCGATATTTCAGCGGTCTGCGACGAAGTGGCCGACATGTTCTGCGATGAGGCAAAAAAACGTGAGGTCGGCATCGAAATCATTAACGAGACCCGGTTTATGGTCAAGGGTCACAGAACAGCCGTGCGCCAGGTGCTTGTTAACCTCATTTCCAATGCTGTCAAGTACAACCGGCGCGGCGGCAAGGTCTGGATATCCTTCGACGATACGGGCCCCTGTCTTCAAATCTCGGTTCAGGACGAAGGATGCGGAATATCCCACGAAGAACTCCCCTTCATTTTCGATAAATTCTACCGTGCGGCAGGAAGTGAACGGATAAAAGGAGCAGGACTCGGCCTCTATATCGCCAAACTCATAGCGCAGGCCATGGCCGGGGAAATCACGGTCTCCAGCACTATCGGTGTCGGAAGTGTCTTTACCGCAACATTCGAACGATACGGCGCAGAGAACTGCGAACAGGGAAACACCGTCACAAGCGAGGCCGTCCGGTCGGCAGGACACAAATAGGAATGCTCTCAACAAATCCCGCAATAGATACGGACATCAAAAACTTTTTTCTGCAAAACGATTCCCCGCTGGTCGGTACGCTTATCGAGTCCATCCGGACCGTGCCAACGACGATGCGTATAAGGGACGTCGCCGATCTGTTTTTTCAATCATCCAAGCTCGACTCCCTGGCGATTGTAGAGGGAAATGAACCAGTAGCGCTTCTCGCAAGGCTCAAATTCATGTGCAAGCTTTTTCACAGATCCGGATTCGAGGTGCTCGGAAAGCATCCCGTCATATCACTCGCCGACACGAATCCACTGATTATTGAAGAAAGCGAACGGCTAGATGTGACGATCGATATGGCATTGAGGCGAGATTCCTCCATGGTCTTTGACGAAATCATCGTCGTAGACCAGAATGGCTGTTTTAAAGGCCTCCTTTCGGTCAGGCAGCTTATAATCCAGCAGTGCTCCTCGTTGGCTAACCACATGGTGATCAAGGAAATCGCAAGCAAGCGGACTTGCGAATTTGAAAATATCGGTGCGATAAAATCGCAGTTTATCGCACACGTCACCCGCGATCTCCGCTCTCCAGTCGATGCCGTCATCAGACTTGCCGAACTCCTGATAATAGAGGGGAACAAGGGTGCCATCGAGCAGATCAGGGAGCTTCTCTCATTGATGATGTCCAGCGCCTCTGACATCCGGGCAATCATCACCAGCATTCTCGATCTATCGAGGATCGAAGCGGGCAATATGGAAGTCACGAAGCAGGATGTGGACATATCGGCGCTTGTCGCTGAAACGGCGGAAACTGCACGAGCTCTCGTCGGGAACAAGCCGGTAATCGTCGAGGTCACGGTCCCCATCGCGCCAGTAATGCTCACAACAGACGCGGTCAAGCTGCGCCAGATTGTCATGAACCTCGCGAGTAATGCGGTGAAATTCACCAGCACCGGCAAGGTCTCCCTGACACTCGGCATTATCGGCAGCAGTCTTGAAATCGCGGTCGGCGATACCGGCATCGGCATCAAGAAGGAATGTCTAAACGAGTTGTTCAGCGCCCTCAGCCGAATAGAAGATGCCGATGCAAAAATCGGCCAAAGACCGGGGCTTGGCCTGGCGGTCAGTAAATATCTCATTGAGCTTCTCGGCGGCACGATCTCGGTGATAAGTGCATTTGGCGCAGGAACAACCTTCGCTGTATCTCTGCCGCTGCAGCTTGGGGAGCGGAGTGGAGGGCTCTACAATGCGGAATAGGGAAAAGGTCCTGGTTGTCGATAAGAACGAAGTACACCTTGACAGGGCTAGAAATCTCCTTGAAAGCGACGAAATAGAGGTTGTGACCCATACGGGCGCCTTCGGGGTAACCAGCCGCGTAAGAGTGATGCAGCCAGACCTAATTCTTCTTGGCATCAACGTACCTCCCCTCTCCGACGATAACCTCGCTTCTCTGCTTCACAATTGCTGTGATTCCAATCGTATTCCGGTCATCTTTCAATCATCCGATGACGAGGGTAGCATGGTGGAAAGCGTGAAGATTCATAGCGTTCAGGGCTATATCTGTAAAGGGGACCCTGCTGACCTCCGGATCAAAGTCAAAATGGTTCTCAACAAGCAGTCAAAGGTATATATATAGTGAAGTTCGTGCAGGAGAGGACCATTGATGAATAGAAGAAAAAAAATCCTGGTTGTTGACGATAATGAAATGCATCTCCAGGTAACAGGGGAGCTCCTCCGCGAGGAATTCGAGGTCATCACCCATCAATGCGGCTTCGGAGTCATGGCTCTCGCAAGCGAGTTTCAGCCTGACCTTCTCCTCCTCGATGTCAACATGCCAGCCTTCTCCGGTGACAAAGTGGCATTGCTACTCAGGGCAAACGAACTTACGCGTAATATTCAGATCGTATTCTATTCATGCGCCGACGAGAAAAATCTCAGCGAAATTGTCAAGACCTGCGATGTACGAGGATACATATGTAAGGGTGACATCATCGACCTGAAAAATAAAGTAAGCCACTACCTCGGAGCGCCGGTCTGAGCGAACACACGGCATGAACTTTATGAGAGGACCGATTCATCCGACAGGGACAGTGTCGTTACAGAGAAGCCAAAATAAGCAGTTCATGTCACTCCTTAATCAGCCCCGGCGAAATGAATAATCTGCGCTCCGGGGATAAGTCGCACGGCATCGAGGAATAGCGGTCGTGAAACGAAGGGTTGGAGACACAAAAAAATATGGTAACAATATACTAAGATTCATTGCATTGTAACGAAATTGTAACATGATTGTAATAATTCAATGATATAAAAATAGCATCGAAAAATCAATAGGGAGGAAATCCAATGAAGAAAATCGCAGTAGTGGCATTAATCATCGTTCTCGCAATGGCATCGAGCGTCTTTGCGGCGGATATGCTGAACGGCGCCGGGGCGACGTTCCCCTACCCCATCTATTCGGCGTGGGCCAATGAGTACAACCAGGTCACAGGCATCCAGTTAAATTATCAGTCCATTGGTTCGGGCGGAGGCATCAAGCAGATCACAGAGCGGACAGTCGACTTCGGTGCATCCGACGCACCGCAAACGCCAGAGTTCCTGGCAAAAAACAATTTGCTGCAATTCCCGGCTGTGATGGGCGGCGTCGTTCTAGTTGTCAATATCAATGGTGTAAAGGCGAGACAGCTAAAACTCGATTCCGAAGCAGTTTGTAAAATATACCTTGGTGAAATAACGAACTGGAGCGACCCGAAGATCAAGGATCTTAACCCCGGCCTCAACCTCCGGAATGGCGACATCACAGTAGTCCATCGCTCAGACGGATCAGGAACAACCGCGATCTTCACCGGTTACCTAAACGATGTCTGCTCTGCCTGGAAAGAAAAAGTCGGCACCGGCACTTCCGTCAGCTGGCCTGTGGGTATCGGAGGGAAAGGGAACGAGGGCGTTGCCAACTATGTTCAGCAGCAAAAGGATTCAATCGGATATGTAGAGTTTGCCTATGCGCAGCAGAACAATCTGTCCTACACGCTCCTCAAGAATAGCGCCGGCACATTCGTGTCACCGAGTTTCGATACTTTTAAAGATGCGGCCGCTTCCGCCAATTTTGACCCGAAAAAGGACTTCTACCTCTGGCTTAACAATGCACCAGGCAAAAACGCATGGCCTATCGCTGGCGCAACGTTCATACTCCTCGGTAAGGAAAAGATGGATTCGAACAAGAAGGTAGTGACGTTCTATAACTGGGCATTTACGCACGGCGATAAAAAGGCGGAAGAACTGATCTATGTTCCGCTCCCCAAATCTCTGAAAGATAAAATCCGCGCCTACTGGAAAACGAACGGCATCATATAGTAAAGTGGCAAAATGAGTCTTTTTGGCGAGAGTGTGGGAAACACCAAAATATAGCATACAAGGGACAAACAAACCTTATTAATTTTGGTAAAATCCTTGTATAATCGAGGATTTACATCTTACAGAGCATAAGCAGCCTATGTCGATATGTTTGGGGTGCCCACACCTTAACCCTCAAGCGACCAAAAAATAAGTTGAATTGCACGGGTCAGGTATATATACTATTGATACCTGACCCGTTTGATTTTATCATCGGGCAGAGCAGAAAGGTAGCATCCTTGGCCACTTTCCCCAAAAAAAATATCATCGATTTTTCCTTTTCCTTCCTGACCGCCATCGCATCTTTTACTGTCATCATTTTCATTGTCGGAATTCTGGTGGTACTCGTCAATGAGTCTTCGCTCGCCATAGGAAAGTTCGGGTTAATCCACTTTCTTACATCAACGGTCTGGAACCCCGTCACAGGCGTCTTTGGGGCGGCAACCACTATCTACGGTACATTCGTTACAACCGCGCTCGCCTTGATTTTTGCCATTCCGACCGCGATCGGCATAGCGATATTCGTCACAGAAATTGCGCCCAATTTTCTCAAAGCCCCTATTGGCATCGCTATAGAGCTTCTGGCAGCCATTCCGAGCATTATTTACGGCATGTGGGGCCTCTTCGCGCTGGCGCCTATCATGTCGAATTATGTCGAACCCGCGCTTAAGAGTACCGTCGGGACGCTACCAGTTATCGGCATTCTGTTCAAGGGGAATCCTATGGGCATCGACCTGTTGACCGCAAGCATCATCCTCGGCATCATGATCATCCCTTTCACGGCAAGCATCGCCCGCGATGCGTTCAATTTAACCCCCGCCGTGGTCAAGGAGTCGGCCTACGCCATTGGGGCCACCAGGTGGGAAGTCGTGAAAAACGTTGTCCTTCCTTATTCCAAGCTGGGCGTGTTCGGAGGGGCCGCGCTTTCTCTAGGACGAGCGCTGGGCGAGACCATGGCCGTAGCCTTCGTGCTCGGGAACAACCATAAAATCGCCACGTCGCTCCTTGACGCGGCATCGACCATCACCGTGAGCCTCGCAAATGAATTCACGGAAGCGGACAGCGCCTTGTACTTGTCCTCGCTTTATTATCTCGCACTCGTCCTGTTCGTGATGAGCTTTATCATATTGGCTATTGCTAAATTTTTTCTTTTGAAGGCGGAAAGGAAGTATTCACGTTAGCGCAGAATACGCCTGTGTGCTTCGCCCTTCTTGTCGTCCTTCCTGTTTGTCGGGAATTGTAGCTGAATCACGAGCTCAAAGAAAACGATTCCGGACAAGCCCTTGGTGTGCCTATGCGAAAGGGCAGGCGGAATGACATTAAAAGATGGGTGGCTGAGCGAGAAAATTAATTTTTATCCCATGACTAACGAACAAAAACGTAAAATCGAAAGCATCCTCGCTCTCTCGTTGAGCGGACTCGCCGCCGCGATCGGTCTATTCTGGCTCGTGTACATCCTGGCCGATGTGATTATCAACGGTCTCGGGGCTCTCAAATTAAGCTTGTTCTTCAATGACCCTGCTCCCGTAGGGGTCGAAGGAGGCGGATTGAGGAATGCTTTCGTCGGGCAGCTGATGATAACCGCGACCGCAACCTTGATAGGCGTTCCCATCGGCGTGCTGGGAGGCACGTTCCTCGCCGAATACGCCCGGGGCAGAAAGATCGCGCGTGTCATCAGCATTCTTGCCGACATTATGGTCAGCGTTCCGTCCATCGTGGTAGGTGCATTTGTTTACGCGATCCTCGTCCTGCCAATGCACCATTTCAGCGGCTGGGCCGGGGCCGTTGCACTTTCGATCATTATGATCCCCGTGGTCCTGCGGACGACCGAGGACATGCTGTCCCTGGTGCCATGGACCTTGCGTGAAGCGGCCTTCGCCCTCGGCGCGCCGTATTACAAAGTAATCATCCAGGTCGTGTACCGCGGGGCCGCCACAGGCATCCTCACCGGAATTCTGCTCTCTATCGCCCGCGTTGCCGGTGAAACAGCTCCACTGCTCTTTACGTCGTTCAACAATAACTTTCATTCAACGAACATGAACGGCCCCATGGCTTCGCTCACGGTCACCATCTTTCAGTACGCCATGGGTCCCTATAAAAGCTGGCATGTGCAGGCCTGGGGCGCATCCTTCGTCATCACGCTTTTCATTCTCGGACTGACAATCGCGGGCAGATTAATCATCAAATGGAGGTATAAGACTTGACAGGACCAATCGAGATGGAGGTCAGGGACCTGGACTTCTATTACAACGGAGACCTTCACGCGCTTCGGGCGATTTCGCTGCCAATTTACAAAAACAACGTAACGGCACTGATCGGACCGTCGGGTTGCGGCAAAACCACGCTGCTCCGCTGTTTTAACCGTATGCACGATCTCTATCCCAAGCACCGGTACGGAGGGGAAATCGTCTTTCAGGGAAATGACATTTTGGGTGTCGGCACAGACCTGATTAATCTTCGGAGCCGCATCGGAATGGTATTCCAGAGGCCGACGCCCTTCCCCATGTCCATTGCCGAAAACATCGCATACGGGTTGCGGCTCAAGGGAATCAGGAAAAAAAGCGAGCTCGTCGAGCGCATTGAGCGGGCGCTCAAACATGCGGTGCTCTGGGAGGAGGTAAGGGACAAGCTGAACTCCAGTGCCTACGACCTCTCGGGCGGACAGCAGCAGCGGCTCGTGATAGCGCGCGCCTTGGCCGTGGAACCAGAAATCCTACTTTTCGATGAGCCGACTTCTGCCCTAGACCCCATCTCAACGGCCAAAATCGAGGAGTTGGTGGTCAACCTCAAGAAGGATGTCACGATTATCATCGTAACGCACAACATGCAGCAGGCGGCGCGCGTCTCCGACATGACAGGCTTTCTCTACATGGGTGAACTCATCGAATACGGCACAACAGAGAAGATATTCACGAATCCAGACAAGAAGCAGACTGACGATTATATAACTGGTAGGTTCGGGTAAAAGATGCAGGATCATGTAGAAAGGGAACTAAAACTTTGCAGCCTAGTACTCACACTTTTCCCTGCTCTTGACACGTGACCCTATGTTCTAAACGGAGGACCCATGACGGCACAGAAAGAACAGGACATCGAAAAACTCAAGGAACGCATCCTCAAGATGGGGGCCTTTGTCGAGGAAGCTATCAGGCGATCCGTTAAGGCCCTTGTGGAACGAGACCGTGAGTTGGCCATCTCGGTGATCGACGGCGATGCCATTGTGAACAACTACGACGTGGAGATCGAGGAGGAGTGCATCAGGTTCCTGGCCATTTGGCAACCCACGGGCAGTAATCTCCGACTTGTGACGACGGCAATAAAGATCATCACCGATTTGGAGCGCATGGGAGATCTGGCTGTGGACACCTGCGAACGGGCCATCGAGATGTTGGACGAGCCGCCGCTCAAGCCTTTTATCGACCTCCCGCGCATGGCCGAGGCAGCCCAGAAAATGCTTAAGGACAGCCTAGACGCCTTTGTGACCCAGGATGCTGATCTGGCCTTGCAGGTGTGCGAAGCCGATGATTTCGTGGACAACCTGAACCAGCAGATATTCAACGAGTTACTGCTTTATATGCTCAAAGACTCGAAAAACATCAGCCGCGCCGTCCGGCTTACCTATATTGACAAGTATATCGAACGCATCGCCGATCATGCCACGAATATCGCGGAAATGGTGGTCTATATGGTCAAGGGCAAAGTGATTAGGCATATGGCCTGTGAAACAATCCGTAAGGAAAAAAACAAGGTTTGACATAGTATGCCACACGTCCGCAACACATAATTCCCATTATGAACGAACGGCAGCGCGGGCGGGACAGGAAAAGAGGCTGAAAAATTCTAACCCAATCGCCGTTTTCTCATTAATGTCCTGTTAAATATTCTTAAGATTTTCCAGCCGCGTCTGCCATATTTCCCCATTCATTATACGTTGACCATCACCATAAAATGTTTGACAAATCGCACTATTACGATGTAAAATATAAAATTCGGCTTTCATCGGCCGGGTTTTCTTGCTCTGCCATCCCAAACAATAACGGCGAGCGGTAGATTCCGCTGTCCATCAATTCCCGGCCGCGCTCGTAGGCAGCATCTTCGGAAAGATATTCATGAATTCTGTCTCCAAACAAAGCGGGCATCCTCTCCTGCGGGACCTTGTAATCTTGACTGTCCTACTTGCCGTCTTTTTTGGCTTAATGATCGGAAACCGGCCCTTGTCCGTGCCCGACGAGGGCCGGTACGTTGAGATTCCCCGCGAAATGGTCGAAACGGGAAACTATCTAACCCCCCGCCTGAACGGGGTGAAATACTTTGAAAAACCCGTTCTCTTCTACTGGCTTGAGGCCTCGTCGATCAAACTTTTCGGTCTCCACGAGTCCACCTTACGCCTCTGGCCCGCTCTCTTCGCACTCTTCGGATGCCTCTCTGTCTACGTCGCAGGTCGACGGCTCTTCAGTCGCCGAACCGGGCTTGTCGCCACGATCGTGCTGGCGACCAACGTTCTTTACTACAGCATGAGTCGGGCGATCATTCTCGACATGCCAGTCTCAGCCTTCCTTACCGCTGCGCTACTTTCCTTCCTGGTCGGCATGCACGAGATTCCTGGATTGCGGCGAAGGCTCCTTCTATGGAGCTTTTACGTTTTTTGCGCCTTCGCCGTCCTCACCAAGGGACTAATCGGCATCGTCATCCCAGGCATAATCATCGGCGCATGGATCGTCATGCTCGGCGAATGGCGTGTCCTCAAGACCATCTATCTTCCCTCGGGGCTTGCGCTGTTCCTGCTTATCGCCGCGCCGTGGCACATCCTCATCATTCGGGCCAACCCTGAGTTTTTTCATTTTTATTTCATTCAAGAGCACTTCCTGCGTTATTTGACCAAGATGCACGACCGGTACCATCCCGCGTGGTTCTTTATTCCCATCATCCTCGCCGGGTTGTTTCCCTGGAGCGTCTTTCTCATGCAGTCAGTAAGATACAGCCTCCCGACCTCCTGGTTTGAACGGTACGAGCACCGTGATGCGCTCTTTCTGATACTATGGGCAGGGCTGGTGTTTCTCTTTTTTTCTGGCTCGGATTCGAAGCTGGTACCCTACATCCTTCCTGTATTTCCGCCTCTGGCGCTCCTGATCGGGCGCTATCTTGCCGATGCATGGGACAGCAAGGAGTTTCCCGGACTACGTCTCGGATACCATATGCTCCTGATAGCTGCATTGCTGCTGTCAGGTGCTTTTTTGATGGTCCCATATTTTTCGCTGGTGCTGAATGTTCAGGCCCTTGGCGTATACAGCTACCTGCTTGCAATTACCCTGACCGCGGGAGCTGTATCAGCCTGGGTGCTAGCACGGAAGCGCGGTTTTCAGCCGTTCTTCATCGCCATTGTCGCCATGTCCGTGCTTTTCCTGCTCGAAGTGAACGCGGCCGCCCCCCGCGTTCAACCCAATTCGATCAAGGATCTAGCGGTGGTCCTGAAGCCCTTGCTTAAGCCCGGAGATGAGGTCGCAAACTATTCAAACTATTACCAGGATCTGCCTGTTTATCTTGAAAAGCGCATCATTGTCGCAGGCTGGACTGGCGAGCTCGAATTTGGCACTCAAGTGGAGGACACCTCACAGTGGATGATGGACCCGGACGCGTTCTGGAAACGGTGGCAAGGCCCCGGAACGCTTTACTTGATTACCGATAAAGATACTTATGAGGGCCTGCGCCAGAACGCCAAGCTTAAATTATTCCCTGTGGCAGCAGACAGGACGAACATTGTGCTGTCCAACATAGAGGTCAAGTGATGAGTTATCTTCCCCTGATTCTCCTCGGCGTATTGCTGAATGCGACTGCTCAGGTGTTTCTCAAGGAGGGGATGCGGCGGATCGGCCATTTCGATTTCATCTGGGCCAATGTACTCCCCATTGCGGTCCAGGTGGCGGGGAATGCTTTCATTCTCGCGGGTCTGCTCTGCTACGTCATAAGCGTAGCGGTCTGGCTTCTTGTCCTATCCCGGGTCGAGGTAAGCTTTGCCTATCCACTCCTCTCGGTGGGATACATCGTGAACGCCATTGCGGGGTATTACCTGTTCCAGGAGAATCTTTCAGTCACCCGTATTACGGGAATCCTGATCATTTGTATAGGCGTGTATTTTGTGACGAAGAGCTGAGCAAATAAATATTTCACCGTAGCTTGAGTAAAGAATGCGGAGTTCCAAAATTGTCATGTGAACCTTATGTCCTTTGAGCTTTTTTTGACGTTGTTTCAGACAAGCCGGAATGATAACAAAACCGGCGACCTGAGTCGTTACACCATGTAAATGACTCGTGAGAATATATCTTTTGAAACGAGGCATCTAATGTCAAATAACTCAAAAGAAGAATTTCTTCCTTTTTCCCGGCCGTCCATCGATCAGGCCGCCATCGACGAAGTGGTGGCGTGCCTTAAATCAGGCTGGATTACCACCGGTCCCCGAGTCAAACAGTTCGAGGAGGATCTGAAAGCTTATGTAGGCGCGCCGTACGTTTTGGCTCTCAACTCTGCAACCGCCGGCCTCCACCTTGCGCTCGTTGCCCTGGACCTCAAACCAGACGAAGAAGTTATCACAACGCCCATGACCTTCGCGGCCACGCTGAACACGATCGTGCTTGCAGGCGGGAAACCGGTCCTCGTCGATGTCGAGCCCGGGACTTATAACATGGATGTGACGAAGCTTGAAAAGGCGGTCACGCAACGCACCCGCGCCATTATGCCCGTACACTTTGCCGGCCTTCCAGTGGACCTCGATCCACTCTACGATGTCGCGAAGAAACATAACCTTCGCGTCATTGAGGACGCGGCCCATGCTATCGGCACGGAGTACAAAGGCAGGCGCATCGGCGGATTCGGCGATATCCAGGTATTCAGCTTCCACCCGAACAAGAATATGACGACTGGCGAAGGCGGATGCGTGGTCACGCGGGACGAAAAACTCACCTCGGACATCGCCCTGCTCCGTTTCCATGGCATGGACCGGGAAGCGTGGAACCGGTTCGGCAAAAAAGGCAACCAGCATTACGAGATCATCACGCCGGGATTTAAATATAACATGATGGACATCCAGGCCGCCTTGGGGCTGCACCAGCTAAAGCAGCTCAACGGCTTCATCAGGCGCCGAACCGAACTTGCGCTCCGGTACCACAAGCTGCTCAAGAACTGGCCCCAATGGACCCTGACCGCGGCTCCAACTTATCCCCACCTTCACGCCTGGCATCTATACACGCCGCTCATCAATCCCGAGTCGGCGAAGATGGACCGGGACGCGTTCATGCAGGGGATGAAGGAGCGCAACATTGGGACAGGCCTGCATTACCGCGCCGTACATCTCTACCCGTACTACAGGGAACACTTCGGCTTCAAGCAGGGTGATTTTCCGAATGCCGAGAACATCTCAGATCGCATCGTGAGCCTACCGCTGTTCCCCGCCATGAATGATGAGGACCAAGACCGCGTGGTCGCAGCTATGGCTGACCTGTTCAAGAGGAAGTAAGCCCATGAAACCCTATATCAGCATAGTTATCCCGGTTTACAACGAACAGGACAATCTCGAGGCCCTCTTCACACGCCTGACGGCGGTGATGGACAAAACGGGAAAACCCTACGAAATTCTGTTCACGAACGACGGTAGCCGCGACCGTTCCCGGGATATACTCAAGGATTTTTTTAAGCGGCGTCCTGGTACCATTCGTGTCATCAACTTCAACGGAAATTTCGGTCAGCACATGGCCATCATGGCCGCCTTCGAACGGGTGCAGGGCGAGGTGGTTGTAACGCTTGATGCGGACCTTCAGAATCCGCCCGAGGAAATTCCGAAGCTTCTCGCGGCAATCGAAGCGGGACATGACGTTGTGGGGGGATACCGCAAAAACCGCCAGGATAACTTCTTCAGGAAGTATGTATCGAAGGTAATAAACGGAATCCGTGCGAAGATCACCAATATCCGCATGCGGGACCAGGGCTGCATGCTCCGCGCGTACCGGAAGAACATTATCGACAGCATTGTGGCGAGCGAGGAGACCTCAACGTTCATCCCGGCGCTCGCTTACAGCTATGCGGCCAATCCTGCTGAGGTGGAAGTCGAGCATGCGGCACGGGCGGCAGGTGAATCCAAGTACCGCCTCTATGACCTGATCCGTTTGAACTTCGATCTCATGACTGGATTCTCCATCGTGCCACTCCAGGTGTTCACCGTCTTCGGCATTGTCGTTTCTATGCTTAGTACTCTCTTCGTGGTTTACCTGTTCATACGCCGCCTAGTAGTAGGCCCCGAGGCTGAGGGGGTATTCACCCTTTTCGCAATACTCTATTTTCTCGTCGGAATCGCTATCATGGGTCTCGGCATCATCGGCGAATATATCGGAAGAATCTATAAGGAAGTGAGGCGCAGACCGCGGTTCGTGATCCGCGACGTCTACGAAAAAATCAATGACTAAACCAGCCATCCTTGTTTTCGCGTACCATGATGTCGGCTATGAATGCCTGGACGCTCTGATACAGAATGACGAATATGTGCTCGCCGTCATAACGCACAAAGACAATCCGGACGAAGAAATCTGGTTCCGTTCCGTCGAGGGTCTGGCAAAAAAGTACGGTATTCCGGTCCATACCCCGGAGTCGGTGAATACTCCGGATTGGATTGCGCGGATTCGATTCTGGGAACCGGACCTGATTTTCTCCTTCTATTACCGCAACATGATCAAAGAAGAGGTTCTAAGCATTCCGCACCTCGGCGCGTTCAACATGCACGGCTCGCTCCTCCCAAAATACCGTGGCCGTGTGCCGATCAATTGGGCTATCCTGAACGGCGAAAAGGAAACAGGCGTGACGCTCCATCATATGGTGAAACGCGCAGACGCAGGTGACATCGTAGACCAGGAAACGGTACCTATCGGCCCGGATGAGACGGCGCGGGAAGTTTTCGCCAAATGCGCCAAGGCTGCGCGTCTTGTTCTCGATCGACAGCTGGAGGCCCTGAAAACGGGGACCGCCCAGCGGCGCAAGCAAGATGAATCGCAAGCTACCTATTTCGGTGGCCGCAGACCTGAGGACGGGCGCATCGACTGGACACAGAGCGCAGAAAAAATATATAATCTCATCCGCGCCGTGACTCAACCCTATCCCGGAGCCTTCACTGACTCTGGCGGGAAACGGTTGTTCATCTGGTGGGCTACACCTCTTCCCGGAGCCGGCGGCACGCCAGGTCAGGTCATTTCAACAAATCCGCTCAGAGTGGCCACGGGCATGGGAACACTCGATATCGTTAATTGGGAATGGGAAGATGATGACACGCGCGAATTGAGCACAGATCAAATACTGGGATCCTGACCACCCCGCTGTCCAGCACTCGTTGATTCTTGTTGTAATTGCGTCATCGCCCGTTCCAGAAGCAGGTTTGCACCCAGCCAGGCTTCACAAGCCCGGTGATTATCTAAAATGTTGCTATTCTACAAACCTTGCCAGATATTAGGTGTAAACGGTTTCATCGGTAGCAGTTTTACGGGGATAACGATGGAGTTGGATGAGTAGCAGAAAAAGAATGTGTAATACACAGACCGAAGTCCTAGGCCGGCATTTCTTCGTGCCCGAAATCGTAATAATGATTTTGTTTTTGCGTTTATCTCGTATTTTCTGTTCCCGGCTTGAGCAATTAAGAGGATATCTGCATCATGATTCTCCATTCTGACTCATTATCTATATCATGACCGATCTTGCAATCAGAATCGACGTTGACACCGACCGGGGCACGCGCATCGGCGTACCAAATCTCCTCGCCCTGTTCGACGAATTCGGCATCAAGGCTACGTTTCTCTTTTCCCTTGGTCCCGATAATACAGGCCGCGCCATAAAGCGTATTTTCCGTCCTGGGTTCCTGAGCAAAGTAAGCCGCACAAGCGTTATATCTACCTATGGCATTCGCACGCTCCTGAACGGCGTACTCCTGCCCGGACCGCATGTAGGTCGGAGAAACGAAGGCGTCATGAAGCTTACGCAGGACAAGAGTCATGAGGTCGGCATTCATTGCTACGATCACATCCGCTGGCAGGACGGCCTTGCAAAAATGACTCGTGATGAAGTGTTCGAAGAGTTCGGCAAGGCACGGCGGGAATTCGAGAGGATTTTTGGCGAACGGGCAAAGACGGCAACCGCAGCGGGATGGCAGGCAAATGCTTACAGCCTCGCTGCCTATGACGATGCGGAACTCCTTTACGCAGGCGATGCCCGTGGTCGTCATCCTTTCTTCCCCCGTGTACAGGGCGCTGTATATCGGACGATGCAGGTTCCCACTACCCTCCCGACGCTTGATGAACTGCTTGGACGGCCGGGATATTCTAAGGACTGTCTTGCCGATCATTATCTGTCCCTGCTGCGGCCTGAAACCTTGAATGTTCTTACCATACACGCGGAAGTCGAGGGCATGAGCAACCTCGCCTTCTTCTGGTCCCTTCTCAATCGGTTCAGAACACGCGGTATTCAGATCGTGAGGCTTGATGACCGGGTAAAAGAGCTTCTGAAAAACCCTCCTTCGATTCCCGTTTGCGATCTCGTTCCGGGTGCCGTAGACGGACGCAGTGGTACTATTGCCCTCCAAAAACAATAAAACTTCCAACACAAGGCACTGCGGCAACGAACGGCAGGGCATATCCATGAAGACAACATGGCACATGCTTGCCTTGGATGTTGTTTTCCCGTCAAAAACAATCTTTATCATCAGATTTTTTTTGACAATCCCACGTTATTCCATTATATTGAAAGGGAATCTCAATATTCGCCACATTATCCCTAAAGGAGAGTGTCAATGATCCCTACCGTCGAATGGAAAGACGGCATCGTTCGCATGCTAGACCAAACCAGACTGCCCTTGGAAACGGTTTACAACGACTGTAAAGACTACCAGACCGTTGCACGGGGGATCAAGGAACTCTGGGTGCGTGGTGCTCCGGCAATCGGGGTATCGGCTGCCATGGGACTCGCCCTCGGCGCCCGACAGGTGACTGCGGCCACCTTTGAGGAATTTTGGCCGAAATTCGAGGAGATATGTGCTGTCATGGCGTCAACCCGGCCCACGGCGGTGAATCTCTTTTGGGCCATCGAGCGAATCAAACAATTCGCACAAGCAAACCGGGAGAAAAGTATCGATGAGATCCGCACCCTCCTCGTAGAAGAATCCCAGCGCATACTAGACGAGGACATTGCAACCAACAAAATGATCGGCAGCTACGGATCGGTTTTCCTTTCCGATGAAGACAACGTTATAACGCACTGCAACGCAGGTTCGGTCGCCACCGCTGGCTACGGCACGGCAGAAGGTGTCATGCGCGCCGCGGTCGAGGAAGGGAAAAGGATCCATGTCTATGTCGACGAAACGCGCCCCGTGCTCCAAGGCGCACGTCTGACTGCGTGGGAGCTGATGCAGGAAAACATCCCCTGCACACTAATCACCGACAACATGGCGGGTTATTTCATGTATCATGATATGATCGACGTAGCCATCGTAGGAGCCGACCGCATTGCGAGAAACGGCGATGTAGCTAATAAAATCGGTACGTACAGTCTCGCGGTCCTTTGCAAGGTACACGGCATCCCCTTTTATGTTGCCGCTCCGCTCTCTTCTATCGATTTCAAGATTGAAGCAGGCTCTTCCATTCCCATCGAGGAACGCAACCCCCGCGAGGTGACCCATCTTCTCGATAAAGTCCAGATCGCGCCAAGCGGCGTGAACGTGGCAAACCCAGCCTTTGATATTACGCCGGCCCGGTACATCACGGCTATCATTACCGAAAAGGGGGCGTTCCATGCGAAGGATATCCACAAACTTGCCGACAACAAAACCGACCCGGAAAGCTTCAGATTGAAATAACACCAGCTACACAGCATGAGGAATCGATTGTCTTCTTAACGCATGACTGAGAAGAAGCCTGAACTTTGGACTTTGATACTCGAAAATCCTGCATGGCAATCTATTCCCCGGCGGAGGGCTTAATGAAGCAAACTGTTCTTTATCTGAAACACGAACTAATGAAAGCGAAGATGACTGAATATCAGGGATGGCAGATCCCCCTGCAGTTTGCTGGTATGCAGGACGAGTATCATGCTGTCCGCCATACCGCGGGCCTTTTCGACATTAGCTATCTGGGGAGAATCGAGGTCACTGGCCCCGGGGCTCCCGCCCTGCTTCAGAACATCATAACCTCAAACCTGTCGAAAATTCCCGAGGGTTCTGCCCACTATGGCCTTATCTGCAATGATGCTGGACGCATTCTTGACGATATTTTCATCCACCACCTCGCCACCGCAAAGACTCCGGGCGGCCGCTACCTTCTATCAACTAATGCGTCCAATACCGAGAAAATACTGAACTGGCTCAAAAAGCACGCTTCAGGAGATGTGCAGATCGATGACCGGTCGCAGGCCACAGCGCAGCTCTCCCTTCAGGGCCCGAAATCACACCACATCATGGAAAAACTTCCTGGCTTGCACTTTAAAAGATTGAAACTCCGGTCGATCCGGGACATGACATACGCCGATACGTCGGTGCTCGTGCTGCGGAGTGGCTATACCGGGGAGCACGGATATGAGATCGTTGTTACCGCGGACCACGCAGAAGCACTCTGGGACGCCCTGCTGACCGCTGGCGCCGATGAGGGCGTACTTCCCTGCGGTTTCGCATGCAGGGACATCCTGCGCCTTGAAATGGGTTACCTTATGTACGGTTATGACATTGATGAGACACGTACACCTATCGAAGCCGGGTTGTCCCGATTTGTCGATTTCAAGAAAGAATTCATCGGCAAAGACTCCCTGCAGCGTATCAAAACCGAGGGACCGAAACAGAAGCTGGCTGGCTTTGTTCTGCTCGACAAAGCAGTTCCGAAAAACGGGGGCAGCATCTACTCTGAAAACCGAGAAATAGGCACGGTAACGAGCGGGGGGCAGTCACCCCACTTGCGCAAGGGCATCGGTTTAGGCTATGTTTTCAGCCGTTATGCGCAGCCTGGACAGGAGATAGAAATAGAAGTCCGCGATCGCGAAATTGCCGCAAAGATAGTGGATATGCCCTTTTATCGGATAAAGTGATCGTCCTGCCAAGACGCCTCTCCAACTATCTCTACGATAAGGGTCTCGTAAAAAAATTTGCATCATGGATCTGTCCGACATTTCATGCCCAAAAAGGCAGCATTGCATTAGAAACGTGTTGGAACGGTTTTTATAATTTTGTGTAGTGATAAAAAAAGGCGTTGCCGATTTAAGCCCGGCAGCACCTTCGTCAATCCTCAGTCAATGTAACGGCTTAATCTCCTTCAAACTCTGTCAATGCGAAAACATTATATCCCTTTTTTAGCAGTTTTTCCTTTCCACCTACCTCTGGCAAATCGACGATAAAGGCCATCTCCACCACAATTGCACCGAGTTTTTCGATGAGGGCTGCGGCTGCTAGCGCCGTGCCGCCGGTTGCAAGGAGGTCATCGATGAGAAGCACACGTTCGTTTTTCGTCAGCGCATCCTTGTGGATCTCGATGCGATCCGAACCGTACTCAAGCGAGTACTCCTGGGACACGACCTCGGCAGGAAGTTTGCCCTTCTTGCGAATCGGGACAAATCCCCTTCCGAGCGTATATGCCAGCGCCGAGCCAATAATGAAACCCCGCGACTCAATGCCGACAATCATGTCGAAATCGAAATCCGCATGAATATACCGTTGAGTCAGCGTATCAATAACGAGCCGGAACCCAACAGGGTCCTTGAGAAGCGTGGTGATATCGCGGAACATAATTCCCTTTTTGGGATAATCGGGTATGGTTCTGATCCTGGATTTAATCGTCATCCTTCTCCCCTTCAGTAATTTTCCCGCAACGCGGCAAGAAGCCACACGGTGATTTTTTCACCCTGAACACGACGCTCTCCATCCTTGTTCCCTGTTTTCTGGGCATTAGCAATTCCCGTCTTCAACCTCTCCGATTTCTTTGTTCCGTTCCACGCCGATCCGATACAGGTCTTCTCCATGAACGTCATTCACGACGATCGCAGGGAAATTTTCCACTTCGAGCCGCATCACGGCTTCGGTCCCAAGCTCAGGATAGGCTACAACCTCGGCTTTTTTGATGGTCTTGGATATAAGCGCTCCCGCTCCGCCGATAGCCGCGAGATAGACGGCTTTATATTTTCTGATCGCGTCCTTTACTTCCTGTCCGCGAGGCCCTTTGCCGATCATTCCCTTCAGCCCGAGTTCAAGCAGTGCAGGAGTATACTTGTCCATGCGGTAACTCGTGGTTGGCCCTGCGGATCCGATGACCCTTCCCGGCGGTGCGGGTGTCGGCCCGGTGTAATAAAGGATTTGGCCCTTGAGATCGAAAGGTAGCTTTCCCCCCTTTTCGCAATCTTCAATCATGTACTTGTGCGCCATATCCCTGCCAGTGTAGATGACACCGGTAATGACCACAGGATCTCCTGCCCTAAGCTTTACGATTATGTCGTCCGTCAGGGGAGGACGCAGTAAAATGTGATCAGACATGATACACCTCTCCGGGCATGGCCCCTCGAGCATGACGAACAGGCTTCAATGACAACCTTCATGATGCAGCTCGTGTTTTGCGCTCTCTACTCTCAAATCATAGAATAATCGTTTTGTGCCGTGCAGCATGACAATTAATATTCACCGCCACGGGAAAGCTCGCGATGTGGCAGGGGAAGCTTTCAACATTCACCGCCATAGCCGTTACCTTACCTCCCAGCCCCTCAGGCCCGATACCGGTCTTGTTTACGGTCTTCAGCAGCGTTTCCTCGAGTGAAGCCAACTCCAGTTTGGCGTTCGGACTGCCCACGGGTCTGAGAAGAGCCTTCTTTGCAAGGAGCGCCGCCTTCTCGAAGTCACCGCCAATACCCACACCGATAACGACCGGAGGGCAGGGGTTCGCACCCGCTTTCTGCACGCACTCAAGCACAAAACTCCTGATGCCCTCAATGCCCTCAGTGGGACGCAGCATCCGGATCGCACTCATGTTTTCGCTACCCCCTCCCTTGGGCATGAATGAAATCCTGAGCTTGTCGCCAGGCACTAGTTCGGTGTAAATGATGGCCGGCGTGTTGTCACCCGTGTTCTTTCGGGAAATAGGGTCTACTACGGATTTACGGAGAAAGCCCTCCTTGTATCCCTTGCGAACGCCTTCATTAATGGCGTCCATGAGAAAACCGTTTTTTATCCGCAGGTCCTGGCCGATCTCTACGAAGAAAATTGCGATCCCTGTGTCTTGGCACACGGGAATACGTTCCTCCCGGGCGATGCGGGCGTTCTCCTTCAGGAGCCCGATGATTTCCTTTGCCGCGGGCGCCGTCTCGGTCTCCAGCGCCCAGTCAAAAGCTGTCATCACATCGTCGCTCACGTTATATGCCGCGTCGATGCAGATTTGAGCCACATTGTCCCTTATTTCATCTACGTGAATTTCGCGCATGCCGATCTCACAGCCTCTACTGATTTCATAAACGCCATGTTCTCTTCGGCGTTCAGCTTGATCTCGATAACTTGTTCAACCCCGCCCGCTCCAAGCTTCACCGGCACACCGACGAAGACCTCCTTGACGCCATATTCGCCGGCAAGACAGGTGGAACAGGAAAGAATCTTTTTCTTGTCCAACAAAACGGCTTCGACCATCTCCAGCGTTGCCGCCGAGGGAGCATAATAGGCGCTCCCTGTCTTGAGCTGCGCAACAATTTCTGCGCCTCCATTCCGGGTGCGCTCGACCAACTTGTCTATAGTCTCTTTTTTCATCAATTCCGTGATTGGGATCCCCGCCACCGTAGAGTACCGCGGCAGCGGCACCATGGTGTCGCCATGCCCACCGAGCACAAAGGCATGAGTGTTCTCAACCGAAACCTGCAGCTCCAAGGCGATAAAGGTGCGGAAACGCGCCGAGTCCAGTACACCACCCATGCCTATCACCCGCTCGCGCGGGAAACCGCTGGCCTTCATGGCGACATAGGCCATGATGTCCATGGGGTTCGTGACTACAATCATAACCGCCCGGGGTGAACGCTTCCCGGTTTCCTCAGCAACTTTCTTTACGATAGTGCCATTCGCTGCAAGAAGGTCATCGCGGCTCATACCCGGTTTGCGTGCCAGGCCGGCTGTAATCACTATAATATCGGAACCCGCGGTTTCATCATAGCTGTTCACGCCGATGACTTTGGTATCATAACCCATCACCGGTCCGGCTTCAAGCAGGTCAAGCCCCTTTCCTTGCGGAACGCCCTCGACCACATCCACCATCACAACATCCGCCAGCCGGGTTTCTGCAATCCTCTGCACCAGCGTTGCTCCGACATTGCCTGCGCCAACGACTGTTACTTTCTTCCTCACTCCGCGACCTCCCTTTTTTACTGCGATTTAAATTAATTTGTGTAATGTTATAATTTTGTGACCTTTACTTTCGTGATTTTTCTTCCCTCAAGCTCAAGCACTTCGAGTTTGAGGTTCCGATACTTTAGCTGCTCGCCTACCTTGGGCATTCTGCCAAAAAGCCCAAATACGAAGCCACCGAGGGTGTTGAAGTCCAGGGACAGAAGATTTGTGCCGATCAATTCGTTTACTTCATCAAGGGCGGACTGACCTGAAACGACAAAGTTCTTCTCATCAACCACCTCCACATCCTTCTCCTCGGCTTCCAATTCGTCGTGAATGCTGCCCACGATCTCCTCGATCAAATCCTCGAGGGTTACGAGGCCGGATGTTCCGCCGTACTCGTCGATAACGATGGCAAGCTGGAATCGATCGCGCTGCATTTCCGACAACAATTCGCTCACCCGCTTGTTCTCGGGGATGAAGTATGCCTGCCTGATAAATTGTTGAATCCCCCCTTGGCGCTTCACCTCGCCCCCAGACATGGCGACAAGAATATCCTTGATATAGAGAATGCCGATGACCGTATCAACCGTATCCTCGATGACAGGGTAGCGTGAATAACCGAACTCGGCTACGAGGGCGAATACCTCCTGAAGTGTAATATTCGACGGGACACTCACGATCTCAGTCCTGGGCCTCATGGCCTGTGAAGCAAGCGTGTCTCCGAACTCGAAGACCTTGTGCAGCAGTTCCTTCTCTTCCTCCTTGAGAGAACCCCGTTCCTCGCCAAGGTTGATCATTGCCTTGATATCATCTTCGGTGACTACCGCCGCACAGGACAAGCCCTGCGCCCCCGGTCCGACAATGAAGTCCGCTGCCCGTGAAAACATGCTATTCAGGGGGGAGAAAAACCTGCTTATGACTTGAAGTGTCGGAGCGACAGCAAGGGAAACGGCAATGGGGTTTCTGCAGGCGACCCCTTTGGGTACCAGTTTGGCGAAAAAAACAACGAGCACGCTCATCACCACCGCCGCAACAAACACGGCCAGCGCAGTCGGGGCGAAAACACGGAGAGCCATGATCGTTCCGAGGACAACTGAGAGAATGATAAGAAAATTTTCAACCAGCATCAGCGACACGTGGAGACGATCTCGGTCCAGCAAAAGTTTGAGTACGGTCTGCGCCCGTACATTCCCGGTCTCGGACAACTGGCGAAGGTGCGCTTTGTTCGAGAAGACAATGGCCGTCTCAGCACCGGCGCAAAAAGCCGCCAAAAAGGTGCTCAGGCCGATCGATGTCAACAGCACGATATTGCCGGTTATAATAGTAATAAACGTATCCATAGCAACTGAACAGGCTGTCAACATAACCCTTGTCCCATGACGCCTATCTTCCTACGTTTCCCCCCGTCACCGTTCCTAAAACCATAGTCTTTTATTTCTAATTTCTATGACGGCAGCCGACAGTACAGCTACCGGTTAATGAGCAACCGCCCCCTGAACGGCGTTCTGTTCTTTAATGATTGTTGTACCAGTTGGCATCTGCTCAGTTTCAACTGGCAGCTTTCCACTGCTTCCATACCGCTTAATGGGTTATCCCCTTGTTTTGCCTATACGCTTAATTTCATGTAAATAGTAAATCACCGAAAACTATATTATACAAGTAAAATAATGAACAGTTCTTAACACTTTTCCTCATCAGGGTTTACAGAACCAGGCGGCCCAAGCCGATGAGATTGTTTCATTATACACGCAAACACGCTGCTGCGCTGCACTTTCTCTAATGGGAGTATTTAAACATAAAGGCCCCCGCAGATGGGGGGCCCAGTATCATTCAATCGTTAGTGCGCAGAAATTCTATTTTTTGCGGGTTTTGCCGAGACCGACTCCGGAGTCGGTGTTGATGCGGGTGTTTCCGATGCCGGTGCAGGAGGCGGTGTCACAGCAGACTAGGGGTATTTTTTTCTCTTCCCATCCGATAATAACGACGGAACCCTGCTAATGAAGTCAAGGAGAAGTACGATTATCTGATTCAAGTACTTTCACTTCCTGTCGGCTCAAAGACAAATAAAAAGTAGGGTCGGTATGCCGGGGACAGCCCTTCCGGATACATAGAATGTGTCTTTTGCCCCTAAAGAATTCTCGTCGCGACCGATCGTGTGACAGTCAGTTCCTTCACCTTCTGCCCGAGTTGTTCTTCCAATATCTGCTGCTGCTCCTCGTTGAGGCGCAACCGAAAGACTCTCAGTTTGTTCAATGATCGCTTCGTTAGATAAATCTCATGGAGCTCGAAACCAATCTGCTTTTTAATTTCAGCAATCTGTTGAAGGTTCAATTGTAGCTTTACGATATCTTCCACCGAGTTCCTCCATAGAGATGGATTATAAAAGCTTTAGTGACGAAATTCAAGCTATTTTTGGCCGGTAAGCTCTGATTATCATGACCGGGGTTTAACCACTTTTATCTGTCCGGCCTGGATAAATTTAGATTTACTGCCACCTCGAAACAATGTAGGTGCAACTATCTGGTCACATGCAAATGTCTTCACAATTCAGTTTGAACTCCGAATTTTCTTTTCTTGGTTACCCTTCCATCACCAGCTTTTTCGCAATTTGTCGCACAGCTGCTTCAACGCTAACTTGTTCCACCTGTCCTGTCTTGCGTTCCTTGATCTCCACCAGACCTTCTTTGAGATTTTTTTCTCCGATGATGATGCGCCACGGAATGCCAATGAGGTCCGCGTCCTTGAATTTCACGCCCGCCCGCTCGTCGCGGTCGTCCATAAGAACCTCGAAACCCTTCTCCTCCAGGGCAGTATACATTTCCTCGGCAACATCCATGGACTTCACGTCTTTTACGTTTACCGGTACAATCAGGAGCTGATAGGGTGCGATGGCAAGGGGCCAAATAATACCGTTTCCATCGTTTCCCTGCTCGATGGCCGCCGCTGCAATCCGCGCCGGTCCGATGCCGTAGCTGCCCATGACGATCGGCTTTTCATTGCCCTGCTCATCGAGATAATTCGCATTAAGCGGTTCGGAATATTTCGTTCCGAGCTTGAAAATATTACCGATCTCGATGACGCGGTCGATCCTGACCGGCTGACCGCACTGTACGCAAGCATCGCCCGCAGCAGCAACGTGGATGTCGCTGAACTCAGCATCAGGAAAGTGTTTGTCGGCGATCACGCCCTTGATATGAAACCCTTCCTTGTTTGCGCCAGCAATATACAGCCCCTCCTTGAGCGCCGGATCTGCAATTTTCCTGATCCGATGACCCATGGGGCCGATGAATCCCGCTGGGACCTTAAGATGTTCCTTGACCTCTTCTTTCCGAGCGGGTCGATGTGGACCGATGAGTTTTGCAAGTTTTTTTTCATGGAGCGTCTGGTCACCGCGGATCAAGGCCAGCACCGGCCCGTTATCGTTCATGACCAGGATAGATTTTATCAGAAGATCCGGAGTTACCTTCAGAAACCGCGTCACTTCTTCGATAGTCCGTTTCTCGGGAGTCGCGATCTCTTCACATTTCCCCTCAGAAACCACTGTCTGTTTCGGAATCGACAACGCCAGTTCCACGTTTGCCGCATACCCGCAGCCGTCACAAAGGGCTACCTCGTCCTCTCCGGCCGGCGATGGAGCCATATACTCGTGCGCCATGGAACCACCCATCATGCCGGTATCGCTCTGAACCACGTAGAATTTGATGCCGCAGCGCGTATAAATTTTCTTATAAGCATCAAGATGGAGTTGATAGGACTTGTCCAATCCTTCCTGATCCTTATCGAAACTGTAGGAGTCTTTCATGGTGAACTCGCGGGTCCGGAGTACCCCGCTCTTGGGCCGCGCCTCATCGCGAAGCTTCGTCTGAAGTTGATACCATATCTGAGGAAGCTCCCTGTAGGAACGGATGTCGTGAGAGGCCAGCCAAGTCATTGTTTCCTCGTGGGTCATGGCCAAGCACATATCTCGGCCTCCGCGGTCCTTGAGCCTGAACATTTCATCGCCGATGGCGTCCCACCGTCCTGTCTGCTGCCAGACCTCGGCAGGGTTCAACACCGGCATGGCAACTTCCTGTCCGCCGATTGCATTCATCTCCTCGCGGATGATCCGGTTAATTTTTTCCATGACCCGGATGAAGAGCGGAAGATAAATGTACAACCCGGCGGCAAGCTGGCGCACATAGCCTGCCCGCACCATGAGTTTATGAGATATCGCCTCTGCCTCGGACGGAGCTTCTTTCAGGGTCGGGATGAATAATCGAGAATAGCGCATGAAACCTCCGATGAGCCAGTAGACTGCAGAAGTAGGCAACAGAGGGGAAAATCCAGCCTAAAAAATTTTGCACGTCTACGGTTCACTACTTCTTGTCTGTTTGTTTCTAACGATTTCCTCCACTTCCCGTACCAATACATCGGCCAGTTCCTTCTCGTCGAGCTTCTTGACGATGTCGCCGTGCCTGAACAGAAGCCCGATGCCTTTTCCGCCCGCGATGCCCACATCGGCTTCGCGTGCCTCTCCCGGGCCGTTCACCACGCACCCCATGACCGCAATGGTAAGCGGCTCCTTGACTGAGGCCAGACGCCTCTCGACTTCCTCGGCCAGGCCGATGATGTCAATCTCGGTTCTTCCGCAGGTTGGGCAGGAGATGATGTTCACGCCACGTTGACGGATTTTTAGCGCCTTAAGAATTTCATAGGCAACGCGCACTTCCTCGACAGGATCCGCAGTAAGGGAAACACGCATCGTGTCGCCGATGCCTTCGGCCAGCAGGATGCCGAGCCCCACGCTCGATTTGATCGTGCCTGAGAAGAGCGTTCCCGCCTCGGATATGCCGATATGAAGCGGGTAATCGGATTTCTCCGAGAACAGACGGTAAGCCGCAACGGTCGTCATCACATCCGAAGCTTTGAGTGAAACCTTGATATCAGAAAAGCGAAGATCCTCAAGAATGCGAAGATGTCCGAAGGCACTTTCGACGATGGCCGCAGGCGTGGGGTGCTGATATTTCTCAATGAGGTGTTTTTCGAGCGAGCCTGCATTTACACCGATGCGGATCGGAATACCGCGGTCCTTGCACGCCTGAACGATTTCACTGACCTTCTCTTTTGTTCCGATATTTCCCGGATTGATTCTGAGTCCATCTACGCCTTGTCTCACCGCCTCAAGCGCCAGGCGGTGATCAAAGTGGATGTCTGCAACGAGCGGCAGGGTAGTGCCTTTTCTGATTTTCCCGAGCGCAACAGCGGATTCTTCGTCGGGCACGGCAAGACGCACCAGTTCGCACCCGGCCTGCTCAAGTTGCTGTATTTGGGCAAGGGTCGCCTCAGCGTCTCGCGTGTCGGTATTGCACATGGACTGGACCGCGACAGGGGCGTAACCACCGATTATTACTGACCCTACGTTGATTTTCCTAGTTTTTCTGCGCGTGATTGGGTTGGCCACATTCATCCTGACGGTCCCCGCAACCTTTCTCTCTTCCATCCGGGAAGATAATCGGTGAGCGACAATACCTATTTGGTGAAAAACATTCTCATGAAATCGTTATAGGATACAACCGCGATCAGTGTGATCAGAATGGCCGCGCCTATGCTCTGGGACACTTCCATGACCTTTCTGCTTACCGGTTTCCTGCGGATGGCCTCGATCAAGAGGAAAAGAATCAACCCGCCGTCGAGAATCGGAATCGGCAGCAGGTTCAGGATGCCCAGTGAAATACTGATCATGGCAAGGAGGGACAGGAACACCGACAGGCCCTCTGCCGCAGCCTGGCCCGACATCTGCGCAATCATCACAGGACCGCCGAGCGTCTTGATCGAAAGGCTCAAGGTCACTAACTTTTTAAGCGTGATGAGGGTGAGGTCGATGGACTCGATGGTTTTGCCAAATCCAAGGCGGAGGGACTTCATGAATCCGTACTTCTTGAAGACGAGGTGCATGACCGGTTCCACGCCGATCACATATCTCCCCCCGTCTTGTATGGCTGCAAGGGGTACCTCCAAACGCTTGCCGGAACGCTCGATGGAAAGATTGAGCCTCTTTCCGTTGCTCTCGCGTACAAGGCTGGAAAACTGATCCCAGTGATAGACTGTTTTGCCATCCACGGCTAGGATCTTGTCGTTCTCCTTGAGACCGGCCTTCGCTGCCGGGAACCCTGGTTTCAGTTTGCCGATTTCCGCCGGGATGTCGGGCATGAGACCGGATGTCCCGATCTTGAGTTCTGTTGCAGCAGCAGGCCTCAGCACCAAAGTTTCTTTCGCTCCCTGACGGTCCACAGTGACATTCAGATCTGTATCGGGGTTGACAGCTATAAGAGAAAGGGCTTTTGTCCAATCGCTGATATTTCTGCCGTTGATCTCCACGATTACATCGCCTGCTTTGAAGCCAGCACTCGCGGCCGGGGAACCGCTCTCCACATATCCCACCTTTGCCGGGCCATCGACATATGTTCCAACCATAAACACTATCGGCATGATGATAAAAGCGAGAACAATATTCGTGAGCGGTCCCGTCGCCGCGATGATAACGCGTTGCAATACGGACTTAGACTGAAACTCATCTGGTGCGCCGGTTGGCTCTTCGTCCGGGTTCTCACCCGCCATTTTCACATAACCGCCGAGCGGAAGCACCGATATAATGTATTCCGTTTCTCCCATTTTATATCCTACAACCTTCGGACCCATGCCGAGCGAAAATTTCTCGACCCGGACACCTGCTCGTTTTGCCATGAGAAAGTGACCGAGTTCGTGCACAAAAACAAGCACACCGATCACAATGAGAAAGTAGAAAAATGTCATCTGAACTCCTTAGTCAAAATAGGATCACGCAGCAAGGAGCAAGTAGCGTAGGGAAACAAAATCCGTAAGATACTATGCTAGTCCTTGCTACTTGCTAATTACTACTCGTCGCTTGCCACGTCCTTCTCTTGATGATCCTCTCCGCTTCCTGGCGCGCCCAGAGGTCTGCCGTGAGCGCATCTTCAACTGTGTTTATGGGTGTCGGAGTATGTTCTGCCATCGTGTTCTTGATTACACCAGCGATATCGCCATAGCATATTTTCTCGTCGAGAAAATATTTAACAGCCACTTCGTTGGCGGCCGAAAGCACTGCCGGCATGCTGCCTCCCACACGGAGTGCCTCAAAAGCGTGGGCAAGGCAGGGAAAACGTTCAGTATCGGGTTCCTCGAAGTTGAGAACGCCTATGCGCGCGAGATCAAGCCCGGGTGACACACCCTCAAGCCGTTCGGGATAGGAGAGCGCATAGGCGATCGGACCCCTCATGTCGGGCATACCAAGCTGAGCAATGACCGCGCCGTCCCGGTACTCCACCAGGGAATGCACAATGCTCTGGGGATGGACGAGCACCTTGATCCTTTCAGGCGACACTCCGAAGAGCCATCGTGCTTCAATCACCTCGAGCCCCTTGTTCATGAGCGTTGCCGAATCGACGGTGATCTTCCTGCCCATGCTCCAGTTAGGGTGTTTAAGAGTTTGGGCCAGGGTAACCGTGGCGAGATCCTGCTTTGAATGACGCCGGAAAGGACCGCCCGACGCGGTGAGAATCAGTTTTCCGACGTCGCGGTGTTCTCCTGCGAGCAGACATTGGAAAATGGCGCTGTGCTCGCTGTCTACAGGAAGCAGACTGACTTTCCGTGACCGGCATTCGGCCACGATGAGTTCGCCAGCCGTAACAAGAACTTCTTTGTTTGCGAGTGCGATGTTCTTTCCTGCACGGATCGCCGCCATAGTCGGTTCCAGCCCCGCCGAACCCACAATCGCCGAAACCGTGATGTCAGCTTCATCTGCCGTCGCTACTTGGATCATTCCTTCGATGCCGGAGAAGACCCTGATCTTCATGCCCTGTAACCTTTTTTTTAAAATCTCAGCCGATGCCTCGCCGGACAGCGCAACAACTGCCGGTTTAAACTGGCGCACCTGCTGTTCAAGCAAATCAATGTTATTACCCGCTGCGAGCGCGACAACGGAGAATCGGTCTGAATATTTTTCCACCACCGAGAGCGTGGACTGACCGATTGAACCGGTGGAGCCCAGTATGGAGATTTTTTTCATATCAGGATTCGGGAGCTATAAGAAAATCGGCAGCACAGCAATTTTTCGACTCCTTAAGACTTTCATCTCAATCTTAAATAATAATACAGTACCGGTGCGGCAAATAGCATGCTGTCCATTCTATCGAGAATGCCGCCATGACCCGGGATGATGCCTCCCGAATCCTTAACCCCCACCGCTCTCTTGAACAGGGACTCCGCCAAGTCGCCGATCGTGCCTACCGATGATAGGACCAGCGCAATCGCGATAGATTCTGTTGATCCTATGGCAGGCATGAACCATATCCTACACAGAAGAGCCATGGCTGCCGACGCAACCAAAGCGCCGGCCAGACCTTCGATGCTTTTCTTAGGGCTCACCTTCTCGTAGAGACGGTGTTTGCCGAAAGGGATCCCGATCGAATAGGCGCCGATATCGGATGCCCAGATGATGAGATAGAGGAATACGAGCCACTGTTTGCCGTTTATACCAGTGCGGACCACAACCTGGAAAGCAAACAACACTGCAACATAGAACACCCCAAAAAACGTGGTTGCCACATCCTCGAGTGCGCCGTCAACGGGACGGGTGGAGAATAGCCGTGCGGCCATGATTAGGAGCAACGAGATAGCCAGGACAAGAAAATGCTCCATTTCTGGGATCAAGGGATGATAAAACCAAATCACGATGACGGCGCCGAGTGCAGTCCCCAAGCCCCTCTGAGGGTGGAATCCGCGCACCTGCACCATGCGGTAAAATTCATACTGCCCTACCGCAGCAGCCACGAGCACGAGAGCCGTAAAATAAACCGGCGGCAGCTGCCAGGTCACCAGGTAAAAAATGGGGAGAAAAATCAGCCCTGATATTACTCTCTTATACAGCATGTCGCGTCTCCATTGGTTCGGCGCGGTCCACACTCAAGCCCGAAGATTCACCACCCATGGTGGCCAGCCCAGTTCCTGTTGCCAAGCTGAACTAAGGGAGGATATTCTGCAGTATTTTAAATATTTTTCGGTCCGGTCGTACTATGCAAGCCTGTCACTTCCGCATGCGCTGATCCTGCGTCAGACCAAATCTGCGATGCCGGCCCTGATAATCGATAATCGCGGCATGCAGTTCTTTCTCTGCAAAGTCCGGCCACAATGTATCAGTAAAATAGAGCTCGGCATACGCCGCCTGCCATAGAAGAAAGTTGCTGATTCGTTTTTCTCCACTCGTCCGAATGATCAGGTCTGGATCAGGAAGGCTGCCAGTATCCAGATAGGAGGAAAAGATCTCTTCGTTCAAGAGTTCCGCATTCACACCGGCATGGTTCATCCGCCTGACAGCTTCCAGTATCTCCCCGCGTCCACCGTAGGACAAGGCCACGTTCAGGATCATGCCGGCGTTTTCAGCGGTCTCGGCCGTCGCTTTTTCAACCCACCTTCGGACAGTTGCCGGAAGACGCTCGATTCTGCCGATCGTACGAAACCTAATGCCGTTAGATTTCATGGTTGCAATCTCGGCCCTGAGAAAGCTTCCAAGCATATTCATGAGAAAACCGACTTCTTCCTTGGGTCTGCCCCAGTTCTCGTCGGAAAAAGCATAGAGTGTCAGCACCTCGATTCCAAGCTGCCGACATTCCTCAGTTACCCGTCGTACCGTCGCTGTCCCTCGCTTGTGTCCGGCAACCCGGGGAAGCCCCCTGTTTAAGGCCCACCGACCGTTTCCGTCCATGATAATGGCGACATGGCGCGGAATGCCCGCTGCGCCCATTTTTGTGTGAGAATTCTCAGTTTCACCGCTTATCTTTGCCATAGTGCCGATTCATCCGTCCGCAGACACTGCTAACCGCGGGGAAACAGTCATGAACCTTTTCCTGCTCCACAGCCCCTTTGGAGCCTACTTTACAGCATAACTTATCACATTGATATGATCGCTATGCAGTAATCCGCCCGACGACACCACGAGCGCCATAATCTGCGCGTCCAACCCCACCTGCCGGCGGATCTGGAAGTCGCGTACGGCACCGCCGATATCCTTGATGCTCCACCGTTGCTCAAGCCGTGAGCCGGTCCAGCCCAATCCTACAAATTCGGCCTTTGTATAGCCGCTCAAAAATGTCCCGCTGTTCCTGGGTAAAATAATCTCGTCTTTACCGTCACCGTTCACATCAAATGCCTCGATTCGTCCTGTAATCCGGATTTTCTTGTTTCTTTCCAAATCAGCCACAGACTCCGATATGACCGCCGAGGACGCTACCACATCTTTATTTACCATGATTCCGACGGACGGAAAGGTCTCTGCACTTTTCCAGACCACCATATCCTTAGAATAGACAAGAATGTGATCTTTATCATCCAGCGCTATGATGAACGGGTTGGCTTCTCCCACTGCGGCGACGACGAACCCGTACAGTTTCACGCCTTCTGGCAACGGGAAAACTGGCCCGGCTGTGTATTTGCCGTTCACCCAGGAATACTGTCTAGGCTGCCCGGAAAAAAACGTATGGGGATCGTAGTCCTGCCCGAGAAGAAGAACGCCCTTCCCAGGATAGGTGATGACCCTGACAAAACCGGGGATTTCCGCGATGCGCTTATATGTGCCATCGCGAAATTCTACAACGTACGAGAAAACCTTGCTGTTCTGCACGGCCGTAACAAAGATATCGGGTCTGCCGTTTCCATTGATGTCTGCTACATCGAGGTTGATTTGCTGTACATCTCCAGCAAGGGGCGATAAGCCTTGCGGCCTATAGTTTCCGTTGATGTCCACGACGTCGAAGTTGTTATGCTGTATATCTCCGCCAATGGGTGCTGCGGGTTCGGTCCACTCTTCACGCCACCCCGCCGGTCCCATTCCATAGACATGCAGTTTGGCTCCGTCGGAAAAGACATACTGCATAGTGCCGTTGCCTTCAAAATCCGCAGTAGCCATAAGTCGCGCGTCAAAGGGCAGTATGGGAAGGTTGGATTCCACTTCTGCCGGAAGGTTGGATTCTACCTTCTCCGGAACGAAAAACGGTTTTAAGTCGCCGTTGGTCTCATTCTGCGATTTCAGGTCGAGTACCGCTACAACAGTATCAAGCGGTCTCGCTTCGTCGGCATAAAAAAGCCTGGCTGTCACCAGAAGTTTCTTCCCCTCTGTTGGATAGATCCCGATTGCCACGATTACATCGAGATTATAGGCTTTGCTCATTTCCTTGATAAGCGAACTGTCGCGTTGTTTCTTGTCCTTGAGGAATGCCTCTACCTTATCATTCCCGAGAACCGAGAATCTGCCGAGGTCGCTGAGGCGATCCTGAATGCCCTGGAGAATCTCCGGATGATCAGTCCGAACTGGGAGGAGCGCAAGATTGATTTTTTTCGGTGTGATCCGTGCTTTGTCGCCGACCTTGGGATCCATCAGCTTTTCTCTAAGCACGGCGGTGCATGTTGTATCGGCCACACTGTTAACCTCCACACTCCCAACCTTGTCTTCAGCGTAGCCGAGCAGCTGACCGGTCACGGGATGACGAATCGACTTGCCGTCCCGCCAGAGCGTGAGCGTTACACCGGGAAGAAGCCCGTTTTTCTCCCCTAAGCTGATCGTTAGGCGGTCTTCCTGCACGGACTTGACTTCCCCCTGCACTTTAGGGAAGTACGATGTGATGTCATAGGCGATTTCCTCGATGGAAGTAACGTTTTCGACTCCAAGAGGTTTCTCGGAAGCCACACCCGCAGAACCGAACGAGAGGACCAGTACCATCAGTATAGATAATTTTTTCATGTTTCTACTAACCTCACCTTCACTCTTTGCATTGGAGTTTGCTTCACGCAACTTTCACCCCAAGGTCCGAAATCCACGTTTTGCTGGGAGGAAGCGAGATGCGCCAGACAGGCATCACCATCGAACTTTGGTACACCCGTTCAAATCCCGCTTCGGACTGCGACACCGTTTCCACAGGAGCGCGCCAGAACGCCGCGGGTTCACTGAAGTCCATCGTGAGTCGAAGCCTCAGCCATTCATCGACAAGACTCACCTGCCGTACGTTATTCGTCTCACCCGTGGAAGCCAGGTTCTTTCTTTCCAGAGTGTGGCCTGGGATGTCGTAATAACGGTCATGGGCATTCCCCGCCAGCAGGGAGAAGTTGAACTCGCTACCGAAAGACGTATTTAGCTCTTCAGTGCTTCGGTTTTCAATCTCGTGACGAACAACAAAGCCCGGCGCGCTCCGGCGCAATGAGATTTTTTTCCTGAGTCTGACGGCGAGCCCCGCCACTGTGCCGTTTCGTTCGAGAGATACAGACACGCAGTTCGCCTGCTTCTTCTGACTGAAGCTGTAAGCGCCGAGGACAAAATCACCGGACTCGTAATACTCGGAACGCATGAAACCCGCTAGATCAACACCAGAACCGAGGAAGTGGTCGATCAGCGAGCCGCGAGTGTACCAGTCGTAGAGCAGATGGTGTTGGAGCCCTTCTTCCTTCATAGATACCCGTTCGTGGATAGTTTTGACGCCGCTTGTCTGCGCGCCGGCGGCAAGGTCCGTGACTGCCTGAAGAATTTTTTCGTGATAACCCTCGCGTCTCCGAGTAAGCGTATTCGTGAGGTTGAATGAACGGGGCTTCCAGTCCAGCTCCGATATCATACCGCCTTTAGCCGGGTCAATGAAGATGTTCAGAAGCTCGGAGTTGATCATGACCTCCTCGCTCCCGTCCCGGTCGAAGTCTCCTATCTCGATCTCGAGCCACGATACTGCCTTCGAATCCATTTTCCGGCTTCTGGCTTCCAGCTTCTTTCCCTCGCTCCTCAGCCCCTGACCCTTTAACACCCTGTCCGCCAATACCTCGGCCTGGATGATATGCTCATACACAGCGGACCGTAGGTGGGGCAGATAGAGCCCGCCAAAGACGCCATGCCAGTACGCGTCGTTGCATTGAGACTGGTACAGGTGGTCGACCATGCGCGAAGCATCGGCGCTTCTTCCGTCCCTTTGCTCCGCAAGCCCGTCGAGCGCTTCGTGAACCTTGCTGCTCACCATCAGCATACGCTTGTGCATATGGTTGCTCTCGGAATATTTGGCAAGAAAGTTTCTCCAGATGCCGCCTTTGATGAAGGGCTGGAGCGAGCCGAAATCCGGGGAGCTCTTTGTTTTTGCGAGCGCCTCGTCGTATTCCTTCATGGCGCGTGTCGGCAGCGACCATTCGCCCATTTCCATATAGGATGAAGTCGGAAGATAGATCCTTCCGCGGGCCGGCTCATGGGCGCAGAATTCCGCGAAAGTCGACGTCTCGAGCCATTCTCCGTTCTGCTCAATGAGCGTAAAAAAACGGTCAAGCCAGCCTTCTTCATACACTGTGTGAAAGGTCTCAGGCCAGACCCCGAATTTTTCCCCATCATCAGCCATTACGGCCAGACGGCTTCGCTCTGATGAGCGGAGACCGGCGAGGTACTCAATTGTTTGCTCAGGAGGATGAAAGGGCATCAGGTACCGAAGCTTTTCGCTCCCCGAAAACATGCGGAGAACGCCGCCCAGCTCTTCCGTCAGGTAGTAGCCGTCGAGTTCGTCATCGTGCAGTCCGGCCATTTTAAAATGGGAATCGTCGACAACCACATGGTTGATGCCAGCTTCGCTGATTGGTTTGGCGAGATGGGGCTCCCAGACCCGCTCGGCAAGCCACATTCCATGGGCATCGTAGCCAATCTTTTCTCTGATGAAGTCCGTAAGTGCGCGGATCTGACCCGCCTTGTCGTCATCGGGCAGCACAGCGAGAATTGGTTCGTAAAACCCGCCGGAAAGGATCTCCGTTCGGCCTTCCTTCCCCAGTTTCCTCAATAGCTCGATGAATTCCGGATGGCGCTCTTCGAAAAATCGGAAGAGAACACCGGTATAATGCAGCGTAATCTTGATTCTCGGATGGCGCTCTAGCACCTTAACGAAAGGCAGATAGGACTTCTGATATGCGTCCTCTGCAACAAACTCGAAATTGCCGACCGGCTGGTGATTGTGAATGGCGAAGATGAATTGGACTTTCGGCATCTCTCTCTTTGTGATCCTACGTTTCCTAAATGTTGCGAAACCATGCGATAAGAATACAATTTAAAATATTAGCCCCACGGGGCAAAAAAGTCAACTAAAAACAGGGAAATAACAATAATTAAGACGGAGAAAATGCTCATCTGATCACGCCACGGTCATGGGCGAGAGGTTATTGCACCGTTCTCCTCTTTCGACAAGGATGAACGCTGAAAAAGCAACGGAATGTCGGAAATTTTTGACTGGCGCGGCTGATATGATTGGCCATGCGCGTCGGCTTTGCAAAAACTAGCGTATCAGGGAATTAAGCAAAAGAATCGTGCCATCGGTAGCTAATAATGCCTTGTCGATGACAGACTTGTTTGCAGATATGTCGCTTTAACAGATTCAATCATTTTTCGAGGAGTTGCGTGAAATCCTATGCTACGCGTTTGTCAATGCCTCCCCGGTTTCATGCCGCCTTTTTTACCATCATGCCCGCAAGGATGAAGAACATCACAGTATATGCCGCAAGCACTGCCGTTGAAACCACGGCCAGACTGCCGCCCGATGCAAGCGTGCGAAGCAGCAGGCTTGCGTGCGTCAGGGGATAGACCAGGATGAGGCTTTTGAAAGGTTCGGGTAGCCTGTCAGGAGCAAAAAACGTTCCTGCCAGAAACGACATGGGAATAATGAAAAAGCTGTTGAAATTCGACATGTCCTCGTGCGAGCGGGCGATCATGGCGGCGGCCACGCCCGCGGCCCCGAAGCAGAACGCGGTAAGCGCGAGAATGACAAAAAAATTTAACGACATATATAGCTGAATGCCAGTGACCAGTCCAACGAGCAAGAGCATGAATGCCGAAAACATGCCGCGCACGAGTCCCGTGAGGGCTCTGCCGAGCGCGATGTCCCAGTGGTTCACCGGAGAGACAAGGACCTCCTCGATCGTCTTGGTGTATAGCTTGCTGATGTTGAGCGACGTCGAGACCGGACCGAAACTGTTGTTCATGGCTGAAAGCGCCAGAATACCAGGAAGAACAAAATTCAGGTAATGGCCTCCACTCACGTTCATCCCACGCCCCAGTCCCCAGCCGAAGGTCACGAGGTAAAGAACGGGCATGACCAGGCTCGACGCAAGAAAACGCCAGGGTTTCTTACGGATGATCATCATCTCTTTCCAGAAAATAGGGTAAAAATTCATAAAAAGCCTCAATCAATTCACCGCAGCAAGCTACAGGGAATTGCAAGTTTAACCAGGATATAAACGTAAAAGATCATGAGAAAATCGTATTTTATTATCCTTCTGCGCCGGAAATCCCCGTCTCTTCAGGGCGGGGAAGATGTCAACCGTGTCCAGCCATGTTCATCCGTGGTACTGATATTTTACGCTTCAATCCTTTCTCCCGTCATGCTGATAAAAACATCCTCCAACGTAACATCACGAACAACGATGTCCGAGCAGAGATCGCGACCTGCTTCGATCGCTGTTTCCCGTGTCTGGAAGAACTGACGAGGAACATCATATCTGCCGAGACACTCAACGGCGAATTTCCCGATACCGTCCTTGAGAGTGGCCGGTCTGCCGAGCGCAATGATCTTTCCCGAGCGCATGATGGCAACCCGATCGCAGAGCGCATCGGCCTCCTCAATATAGTGCGTCGTCAGCAGAATTGTTATGCCGCTCCGCTTGAGCGATTCAATAACCCCCCAGATCATCCTCCTCGCCTGTGGGTCCAAACCCACCGTGGGTTCATCCATGAAGACCACTTGCGGTCGATGCATAAGCCCCCGCGCGATCAGAAGCCTTCTGCGCATGCCGCCGGAAAGGTGTTCGACGGGAGCATTCCTCTTCTCCCATAGCCCGATGAATCGGAGAAGTTCCTCGGTCCTCGCTGCGCGATCTTCCGGCTGCATCTTGTGGAGTCTTCCGTGGTATTCGAGGTTTTCCGCACAGGTGAGATCGATATCGAGGTTCAGCATCTGCGGCACGACTCCAATGGATCGTTTGACGCTCAGCGGCTCTGTCGTCGCATCATGACCGGCCACATAAACAGACCCCGATGTTGGCGAGGATAGCGTAGTCAGCATGCGGATCGTCGTCGTTTTGCCTGCGCCGTTCGGGCCGAGGAGGCCGAAAATCTCGCCTTTGGCAACGCTCAAACTGATGGACTGCACGGCACCTAGGTCCCCGAAATATTTCGTGAGATTGACGGTTTCTATCATGGGAAAAGTCATGGTTCCCTCATCAGTCTTCGATTTCAATACCCAGTGCCTTGATTTTCCTATGCAGGTTGCTGCGTTCCACACCGATGGCATCGGCGGTCCTGCTTACGTTGCCTCCGAATTCCCGAAGCTTCTGTGCAATAAACTCCCGCTCGAATTCGGCTCGCGCGTCCTTGAACGTAGAAAGATGTGATGGTATCCGCATGGTTAAACCCGTGCTATGGTATCCATCGCCGACGACAATGCCGACTGGCGGCGGCACATCCTGGGCCGTGAGAACCGAGCCGGGTACCATGATGATCAGCCGTTCTATGAAATTTCGGAGTTCTCGTACATTTCCCGGCCAGGAATAGTTGACGAAAAGCTTAAGCACCTCCTCTTCAATCGTCTTGGCCTTCTGCCCGTACTCGCCCGAATACTCCCGCAGAAAATAACGTACTAGACGCGGGATGTCATCAATGCGTTCCCGAAGCGGCGGTACTTCAAGAGGTATCACATTCAGCCGATAGAAGAGGTCCTGGCGGAATGCGCCATTCCTGATCTCGTCAAGCAAATTCTTGTTCGACGCAGCAATCACGCGCACATCGGACTTCAGCGTCCTCGTGCCTCCCACGCGCTGGAACTCCTGGCCTTCGAGTATTCTCAGAACCTTGGCCTGCGTGGCCAGGCTCATGTCCGCAATCTCGTCAAGGAAGATGGTGCCGCCGTGGGCAAGCTCGAATTTCCCGCGTTTCATGCCCGTCGCGCCGGTGAATGAGCCCTTTTCGTGGCCGAAGAGTTCGCTTTCGATCAGCTCCTGCGGTATGGCCGCACAATTGACCTCCACGAAGGGGCCGTTCGCGCGCCTACTCGCCCGGTGAATGGCCCTGGCAACGAGTTCTTTGCCCGTCCCGCTCTCGCCGTGGATAAGCACCCACCCATTTGTCGGCCCGGCAAGCGCGATCTGCTGCTTGAGTGCCTGGATTTTACTGCTCTCTCCCACGATCTCGCTCCGCCGTTCGATACTCCGCCGAAGCGATTCGTTTTCCTCGCGGAGTCGTGATTCCTCTATCCCATGTTTCACAACAAGCGTGAGGTGCTGTAGCTCAGGCGGCTTTACGATGAAGTCATAGGCACCCATTTTCGTGGTCTTGACCGCCGTCTCGATAGTGCCGTGGCCCGTTACCATGATGACCGGCAAATCTGGCCTGATCTCCCGTATCCGTCGCAGCGTCTCAATCCCGTCAAGTTCAGGCATTGCTATGTCGAGAAGCGCCAGCAAGGGCTGGGATTCACTGAGTGCATCGATTCCCTCTTTGCCCGAAGCTGCAGTCACGACCTCATAGCCTTCATCGCGCATAACATCGGCAAGGCTCTTTCGGACACTTTCTTCATCATCGACAATGAGTATGGTTTCGCCTGACATGCTTCAACCCCTGTTCTCAATCCGGATTATTTCTTCAAGCCCTTTGCCATCCGGGCAATGACTTCATCAATCTCGTCATTCGTCGTCTCTCTGCCAAGGCTGAATCGGATTGCACCCCGCGCGAGGTCACGGTCAACGCCCATCGCGACGAGCACATGAGACGGCTCAACAAGATCTCCGTGGCATGCAGCGCCGGGAGAGACTGCTACGCCTTTGAGTGTTTCCATGATCGAAATGGCATCAAATCCCTCAAAGCTGATGTTCCAGGTATTGGGAAGCTTTTTCTCCGGATGGCCGTTCAGATGCACCTTAAGACCGGCCTGCTTCAAACCCTGGTAGAGGTTCCTCCCGAGTTGGACCTGCCGGGCTCCCTCGCTCTCAATTATAGGCGCCGCCATCATGGCAGCCTCGCCGAGACCCGCGATAAAGGCGGCATTCTCTGTGCCGGGGCGAAACCCGCGTTCGTGTCCGGCCCCATGCAGCAGCGGCGGAAGTTTTCTTCCATTTTTTATGTAGAGAGCTCCTATGCCCTTCGGCGCATAGAACTTGTGACCGGCAACAGTCAGAAAGTCCACACCCAGATCATCAACCTGCACGCGCACCTTGCCCACGCTCTGCGCTGCATCGGTATGGAAGGGAACACCATGTGATGCCGCAATCCGCGAGAGTTCCCTGATGTCCTGGATCGTTCCAACCTCGTTATTCGAGTGCATGATCGTCACCATCGCAGTGTCCGCTGTGACGGCCTTTTCGAGATCACCCGGGTCCACCATGCCGAACCGATCTACAGGCAGATAGGTCACGCGATACCCGAAGCGCTCAACGAGTCGGCAAGGCTCCAGAACCGCGGGATGCTCTATCCGTGACGTAATAAAATGCTTCCCTTTTCCAGCGGCCTTAGCGATCCCCTTGATCACCATGTTGTTCGACTCTGTTGCGCCACTTGTGAAAATGATCTCCGAAGGCTCACATCCCAGCAGGATCGCCAGCTGTTCGCGCGCTTTCTCGATCCCGGCCCGGCAGGCGACACCGAAGTCGTGGCTTGAGGACGGGTTCCCGTACTTTTCCCGGAGGAAGGGTAGCATCTCTTCGAACACCTGAGTAGCCACAGGCGTGCTTGCGTTGTAATCAAGATAGATTGGTTTCATGCTTGTCCCGAAAATCAAGAAACAATCTTATTCAATAAGGTAGTTTCAAAAAAATACTCAAGCAGGTTCATTACACCGAGAATAATCGACGCTGAAAGAAACGACACGATAGCACACCCTACCGCCTGTTTTCTCCCAGTAGCCGCGAGGCCGATGATTCCGAGGTAGACGAGATAGATACTGTAAAGGATCGCAGCATAAACGATCCAGTTCATCCCCGCGTTATCAGCAAAAAGGCCTGCCATAAATAGCGGGGTGAAGGAGTATGCAGCGATTTTTAAACCCTGGATACCGTCCCATCGTGCTTCAGAAGCCTTGACAACTGCCGTAATAATCACTCCGGTTATCACGACATTGATGATTGAGATGCCGTACCACAGTAAATTCGGCAGGAGAAGACATCTAAGAAAGGTAAGGATACCTGGCTTCGCCGTGGTTCTGCTGAAAACGATGCCGTCTATGGCAGCCGCTGCCGGCGGAATCGCGGCAATGATGGCGACATAGCGGAAAATGACGTCCGAATACGTTTTAGGCTCGTCCCTGATCTCCAGCCATTCATTCCGAGGACGGGTAAAGATATTCCACACCCGGGTCAGAAACACTTTGATGAATTCTTTTCCTGCATGCATGCTCTTATGCGCCGATCTTCCGCTCGAACACGCCTGTCGTCAGATAGCGTTCACCGCCATCGGGGAACACAACTACGACTCGTTTGCCCTTACCCAACCGAGCGGCAACTTGAAGCGCCGCCCAGCATGCCGCTCCAGATGATATCCCTACAAGAAGGCCTTCCTCTCGGGCGAGCCGCCTGGTCGTCTCAGCAGCCTGTTCGTTTGCAACGGGGATAACCTCATTGTACACGCTAGTGTTCAGAATCTTCGGCACAAATCCGGCACCAAGACCGGGAATCTTGTGGACACCGGATTTTCCGCCCGAAAGCACCGGCGAGGCAGCCGGCTCCACAGCAAAGATCTTTATGTCTTTGAACTTCTTCCTAAGCGTTTCACCCACACCGGTGATAGTCCCACCGGTACCCACACCGGCGACGAAAGCGCTGATGCGCTTCCCACCCATAAATTTTAGAATTTCCTTTGCTGTTGTCCTGCGATGGACCATGGAATTCGCGGGGTTCGCAAACTGCTGTGGCATAAAATATTCTTTGCTCGATGCGACGATCTCCTCCGCCCGGTCAATGGCTCCCTGCATGCCTTTGTCCCCGGCGGTCAAGACCAGTTCCGCACCGTATGCCTGGAGTAGCTGCCGACGCTCGACGGTCATGGTCTCGGGCATAGTCAGGACAATGGGATATCCCTTGACCGCAGCTACCATGGCGAGACCGATTCCTGTATTGCCGCTCGTAGGCTCCACAATCTTCATCCCCTTTTGAAGCTTTCCCTTCTGCTCCGCGTCCGCGATCATGGCGACGGCGGGCCGATCCTTCACACTTCCACCAGGATTGAACCCTTCTAGCTTCGCCCAGATATCCGCATAGCCCGCACCCACAATGCTGGACAGCTTTACCATAGGTGTGTTCCCAATCAGATCGAGTATGGTTTTTATCTTGGACATGAGAAGCTCCTTTGCCCGACAATGCCCGTTTTACTCGCAGCCAGCGTGTGTCTTTACTCCTATGTCGTTATGCATACAGTTCCGGACAGCACACAGGACGTCCTCAACTGCCAACACAGCGCCACCCGGCCTTCCGTAAAACGAGACAGGCGCCTTGCCGTTCACCGCCAGCCGCACGTCCTCCACCATCTGCCCCATGTTCATTTCAACCACGAGTATCCGCGGCGCCTGTTCCGCAATCTTCGAAATAACCTTTTCGGGAAAAGGAAATAGCGTGATCGGCCGGACAAGACCGGCCTTAATCCCCTCAGCCCGAGCGAGCGTTATAACGCTTTTGGCTATACGCGCTGACGTACCGAAGGCCACCAGAACAATCTCGGCATCATGGGTCAGCGAGGTTTCGCAGAGCACTTCCCGGGCGGCCATTTGGTCGTACTTGGCCTTCAAAAGATAGTTCCGCTGCTCCAAGGCCCCGTCCTCCCCCGGCAGCATGAAAAGCGATCGGATAACATGGCCCGGTCTACCCTTTGCCCCTGTGAGGGCCCAGGATTTGTCCACCAGCCTATGTTCGATCTCTGGAAATTCCACTGGCTCCATCATCTGCCCCAGCACACCGTCACCAAGTATCATCACGGGATTGCAATACTCATCAGCCTTGTCAAAAGCTTTCACGGTCAGATCAACGATTTCCTGGATCGTAGACGGCGCGTAGACCAGAAGTTTATAATCGCCATGGCCGCCGCCTTTGACCGCCTGGAAATAATCAGCCTGCGATGGCGCAATGTTTCCGAGTCCGGGACCGCCGCGTTGCATATTGACAATTACCGCCGGTAGTTCCGACGCCGCCATGAACGACAGAGCTTCCTGCATAAGACTGATGCCAGGACTGGACGACGAGGTCATGGCCCGCTCTCCTACTGCAGCAGCGCCATAGACCATGTTGATGGCAGCGATTTCGCTCTCTGCCTGGATAAAGGTTCCGCCTATTTCAGGCAAACGACGGGACATGAATTCGGGAATTTCGTTCTGAGGGGTTATGGGATACCCGAAGTACCGTCTGCACCCGGCGCGGACAGCCGCCTCCGCAAGCGCTTCATTACCCGTTATCAAAACTTTGGCCATGATCCATCACCCTATAAAATTTGGAATCCAGCGTTATGAAGATCGGGGTACACCGGACATCCCTACTTCCACACTTCTATCGCCACATCGGGGCACATCTCGGCGCAAAGCGCGCAGCCCGTACAGGTCCCCTCTTCATCGCAATATTCGACGGCGTAGTATCCGCTCTTATTGAACTGCGTGCCAATTTTTAGCAGCTTTTTCGTGCAGGCTGTGGTGCAGAGTGCGCAGCCTTTGCAATATTCTATATCGATAACTACCTTGCCCATGAACCCCTCACTTGAGCAGCGGGCACGGAACATGGAGAAAAATCTGCTAAACCAGCTCTCGCGCTCTGTTCTACGCCCGCTGCGTATTTGCGTTAGAAGCGCTACCTCGCTCCACCATTTCCTCGGCATGCTTGATCGTCGCTTCCGTAATCGTCTTTCCACCGAGCATGCGGGCAATTTCGTCAACCCGCTCTTTCTCATCGAGCAAACGAACCTCAGTGCTCGTCCGGTCTTTTTTCACTGATTTGGACACCCCGTAGTGGCTGTCGGCCATACTTGCGATCTGAGGCAAGTGGGTAATGCAAAATACCTGACGCTTCGCTGCAATGCGCTTAAGTTTTTTTCCTACCTCCTCCGCAACCGCGCCGCCGATGCCCGCGTCAACTTCATCAAATACGACAGTGGGGATTCTGTCTCCCTCGAACAGAATGGACTTGAGCGCCAGCATAATGCGCGAAAGCTCACCGCCCGAAGCTATCCTCGCGAGCGATTTCGGTTCTTCGCCGGGATTCGGGGAGATGAGAAATTCCACGCGATCCGCGCCGCGGAGTCCAATTTTGTGGCCATCCAGCGTATCACCCCCGGGTTCCTGAGTAATCTTCAGGGTGAAGGTCGCCTTCTTCATTCCGAGGTGCGCCAATTCGGCCCCCACTTTCTTTTCAAGGTCTTTCGCCGCCGCTTCCCGCTTTCTAGTGAGTTCGCTCGCTTTGTCGGTCAGCCCAAATTTGATCGCCTGAATCTCCGATTTCAGACGTTCGATCTCGTCGGTGCTCTGCTCCATGCGATCGAGTTCAGCTCCGGCCTTGGCGCCAAACTCCAGGATTTCTTCAATCGTGTTCCCGTATTTTTTCTTTAACTTATGGATCAGGTCGAGGCGATCGCCGACCCGCTCGATGCGATCGGGGTCAAACTCCACACCACTGCTGTAGGAGGACAGCTCACGCGCAGCCTCTTCGAGCTGAGCGCAGGCTGATTCGCAGAGGTCAACTGTGCCAACAAGTTTGTCATCGATTTCAATGATGCCTTTTAGATCATTGATAGATTTTCTTAGCATCGAAATCACCGAATCATCCGATGAATAAAGTGCCTCATCCGCCATTGAACAGAGTGCCGCCAGTCTTTCGGAATTGGCCAGGACTTTCAGCGTATTCGTGAGTTCCAAGTCCTCGCCCGGTTTGAGCAGGGCGGCTTCGATCTCGTTTTTCTGAAACACGAGGATATCCTCGCGCTGTGCCCGGTCACGCTCACCCGTTTCGAGCTGAGCCAGTTCCCTTCGCACATCCATCAGACGAGCATAGACAGCCGCCACCTCTTCCCGCAGGCTGTCAAGACAGCCGATGGAATCAAGCATCTCCATCTGATGATCAATTGACAGCAGCGACTGATGCTCATGCTGTCCGTGGATGTCCGCGAGGACTGCACCCAGCGCTGCAAGCGCGGTAAGGTTTGCGAGGCTTCCGTTAATATAAACTTTGTTCTTGCCTGATGAGGAAAGAACCCTTCGTATGATAAGATCTTCATTGGTCTGCAATTCAATCCCTTGGTTGGCGAGCAATGCAGATACATCCGTCATACTACGGCTGTCAAGCTCGAAGTCGGCCTCCACAACCGCCTCCTGACAACCGGTCCGGATGAGGTCCGCGTTCGCACGCTCGCCTAGAGCAAGGTTAAGCGCATCGACAACAATGGACTTGCCTGCACCGGTCTCGCCGGTAAATGCATTCAACCCATGCGTGAATTCGACGCGAAGCTGATCGATGATGGCAAAGTTTTTAATGTTTAATTCTTTTAACATAAATTAAAGTTTAGTCATTCTTTCTACTTGCCGTTTCTCACCTCATCCGCCTTCCTGAGCGCGAACTCTTCCTGAGAGGATTTCCCTTTCCCACCAGCCCTGCGATAATACTCTTCCGCCAGTTTTTTCTTTCCCATTCGCTCCCCCGCTCTCCCTGCCCAATAGTATGCCGTACTAACCCACATCCCTGAGAAGGGATAAAGTTCGGGTATTTTCAGAAATTCGGTTATTGCATCCTGATCATTTCCGAGAAGAAAGGTGCAGAACCCAACCCAGTACTGGGTTGGCGGACGGTGAGAGAGCCTCTGTTGTTGCAGAGCACTACGATAGGCATTGCGCGCATTGCTGTAATCTTGAAGCCGAAAATAGCAGTCCCCGATCCGTGATTGAATTTCGCCTGCGACAACCTTGTCCGTCATATTCGCGAGGGCATCCTGATAGGAATGAAGCGCTTCACTGTATTTTCCCGCGGCAAACATGCTTTCCGCTTTGATGTAAGCCGGAGGTCGGGACTGGCCAGCACATACATTGGACTGGACAATTGATGCAAACAGGATAAGAAAAACCCAGAATAACTTCCTATTCATAATTCCCCCATCGAGTAACTGTGTCAAATTTAACACAAAGCATATGCCTGTACAAGAATAAAATCTTCAGATATCTTAAGCTCAACCTGGCATATCGGGAATCTGCGTTGAAGTTGACAGCAACATCTAGAATAACCGACTTTAAAGATAAAAAAATATAAATATTGCAGATGCAATATAAGGTTACGTACAAAATTGTTTTTTCGCATTCGACAAATCTCTACGTATTTTTTTAACCCTGTGTCGGGTAATATTATTTATTTTTATCATATTTTTCATAAAAACAATATGTTACGTATTTGACACAACTTTACACATTAAAAAAGATTGGGCATGGATACTGTCGTTCCTCATTTCTCCGGCATTGGAGTTAACGCTCTCCTTCTCTTGGCGGGCTATTGCACAGCATCAGCCACCCCGCCCGAGAAAGAACCAAATACACTTAACCGGCATAAAAAAATGATACCTCTAAATGCTCATCTGCCTTATCGCAGGAATCTTCGTACTAGGTAGCTCTCTCATGGGATTCTATGAGCACCTTGACTGGTTCATTATCATGGCTTTTGTGGCGCGCAATGCTCACGATTATTGGCTTGACAGGCTTCTGCCCTGTGAGTATTATACTTCACGTTTTGGGTATGCGAGAGCGTTGTCATGCTGACGCAAACATATTAAGGTAATCGTTAGGGAAAGGAGTTGTTTCATGCCATTTTACGAGTACATGTGCGAAACCTGCGGTAAAGACTTCGTTCTGCTGCAATCCATGAATACGAAAGCAGAAGATACGGTCTGTCCTTATTGCAACGAAAAAAGATCCAAAAAGCTTGTCTCCCATTTTTCCTCTAGCAGCAGCGGTTCAGTCTGTAGCGTAGGCAATCATTCTTGGGGAGGCGGTTGAGGTTCCTAAAAACGATTCGCCGTGCGCGAGTCAAAAAAGCAACAGCCTGAGAATGTGATGATTCTCAGGCTTTTTTGTGACAAAGATGTTTAACTACAGAAAGCACAATGGAATGTCAGTAATCACAACATGACCTATTTCCCCGTACTGGGTCGGTTCTGATTCATTACTTGAATGGCATCGGTATCCCTTAAAACATTCCGCAACCCCCGGTACTGGTATGCCTGGCCGGCTCTGGCGTTCATGCTCATCATGAGCAGGATGCCAGACCGCGTTCTCTGGTTTATCGGCAATATCGCGGGTGAAATCGCATCCTGGTTCCCCACTCCCAATCGCCATTTCGCAGAGCGAAACGTTAAGCTTTGCTTTCCGGACAAAAGGGAAGCGGAGCGCCGACGCATTGTGAAGCGTCATTTTCGTCTGAGCGGATATGCCACTCTCAGTCTGAGCGTCACTTGGTTTGCCCCCCGATGGAGGGTTGAACGATTCATTACCATCCGCGATCATCACAACATAACTGAAGCATATGCGGGTGGCAAGAACGTCATCTTGCTGGCGCCGCACTTCATCGGTTTGGATATGGGTGGAATGCGATTGTCCGCGGAACGTAAGTACGTAAGCATGTACCGCAAGGCCCGGGACCCTCTCCTGGAGTACCTCTTCCTGCAACGCAACCGATTCGGCGCCATTGTGGTAGAACGCATGGCAAATCTAAAACCGATTCTCCGTCTTATCCGCGAGGGAAGGACGTTCTACTATCTTCCCGACCAGGACATGGGCGAACGCGCCAGCGTTTTCGTTCCATTCTTTGGCATCCCGGCCGCTACGGTCACGACCCTGAGTCGCATCGCCGAAATGACAAACGCAGCGGTAATCCCCTGCATTACCCACATCCTGCCCAAAGGCGGATACGAAGTCCGCCTGTACCCGCCGCTGGAGAATTTTCCAACCACTGATCCAACTGCCGATGCTGCGCGCATGAACAGAGAAATCGAACAATGGGTCCGTGAAATGCCGGAACAGTATATGTGGTCCTACCGTAGGTTCAAGACGAGGCCAAATCGCGAACCCTCACTATATGAATAAGTGGAAATATATAGATTCCGGCCTGAATTGCGCCGCCCACAACATGGCCGTTGACGAGGAATTGCTCGCGCGGGCGCAGGCAGGCGAAACTGCCCCCGTGCTCCGATTCTACTCTTGGGACCCGCCCGCGATTTCCCTCGGCAAGTTCCAAAAGATCGAGACATCAGTCGATGTCGTAGCCTGCAAACGCCTCGGTTTCGATATCGTGAAACGGATAACAGGCGGAAGGGCTGTGCTGCATCTTCATGAACTCACCTACAGCATCGTTGCGCCTCTCGATAATTTCCTATTTCCACCGACCGTACTTGGAACATATAAAGTAATTGCTGACGGCCTCCTTGCAGGCTTGCGCAACCTCGGTATTCCGGCGGAAATGGTTTCCCGTAGCGGGCGCAATGCCGCACTGGTGAAGGAAAGCACAACGGCCCCTTCCTGTTTCTCCTCCCCTTCCTGGTATGAGATCGTGGTCAACGGGAAAAAGATCGTCGGTAGCGCCCAGCGCAGGATGTCGCGTGCTTTCCTGCAGCATGGATCGGTTTTGATCGCTTATGATCCTGCGCTTGAGGCGCAAGCTATTCCCGGTGGCGGAACGAGTGCACGCATCACCAGCATTCAAAACGAGATGGGAAGTCCGATATCCCACGAGGAAGTCAAGCTGGCCTTTAGACTCGGTTTTCAATCAGCCTTTGGCATCCTTTTCTAATCTCGGCTCATCCATTTCCGGCCCTTATGCTTTTTGTAACTGCCCCCTTTCATACTAAATCTTGACCCGATGACCTGATAAGAGTAAACTTGTTGCATATTCAGGGAGCACATCAATTTTTTAATTCCTTTAAGGTTGGCTTACCCTTTTGAGAATCTCAAACACAGTTTATAAAATTTCGATAGACAGGTGACCAAATGTCGCTCAAAAAAAGTAGGGGAAAACGCATCCGTTCCAAGAAGATAAAAACTCCCCCTTTTTGCAATACTATTTCCGCAATGCAGCCTTCCACCGGGATATATGCCACGGCGGCAGTGAACAGACACCTCGATAACCAGCTTTTTATCGTAGCCATCGGTGGGCCCGCGGACGGGCTTAAGGCGTTCCAATTGTTCTTCCATGCTGAACGCTGATCTTACACATGGATAAACCCCTTCACATACTCATAATCGAGGATTCGGAAGACGATGCATTGCTGATCCTCCGGGAATTGCGTCGCGGCGGCTACAATCCCGTGTCGGAACGCGTCGATACAGCTGATGCCATGAAAGCGGCCCTTCAGCGAGTTGATTGGGACCTCATTGTTTCGGACTACCTCATGCCGCATTTCAGCGGCCTAGCTGCCCTGAATATTTTGACGGAAAGCGAAATTGATATCCCCTTTATCATCGTTTCCGGCAATATCGGCGAGGACATCGCCGTTAATGCGATGAGGGCCGGAGCCCACGATTATATTATCAAAGGAAACATAGCCAGATTTCTTCCCGCCGTTGCCCGGGAAATGCGCGATGCGGAAACGCGCCGCGCGCGCAAAGAGACGGAAGAGCAACTCATAGAGTCGCGGCAAAGGTTCTTTGAAACACTGGAAACCATCAATGAAGGTTTCTTCACCCTGGACCGTGAATGGCGGTTTTCTTATGTGAACGCCGAGGCGGCAAGGCTCTGGAAAAAAAGGCGCGAGGAACTGCTCGGTAGAAACTTCTGGGATGTGGAACCTGCGGCAATCGGTACCCGATTTGACGAACAATACCACCGGGCCATCAGGGAACAAGTTCCGGTCATGTTCGAAGCGGTGTCTCCCCTGCTGGACTTCTGGGTCGAGGTGCGAGCTTATCCGAATGCAGACGGTCTCGCCGTCTATTTCCATGACATCTCCGAGCGGAAAGAAACCGAAAGCCGCATCAAGGTGACTAATGACTTGCTCACGCTTTATGCGCGAAACCTGAATCGTAAGGAATACCTTGACGCGGCCATCGAATTGATCCATGCTTGGAGCGGCTGCAGCCATGTCGGCGTGAGAGTCACCGACATATCCGGCAAGTTTCCCTTCGAGTCGTGCAGGGGCTACTCCGCCGCCTTTCTCGAAAACGAGGGAACGCTCTCGCTGTCTGCGGACAGCTGTATCTGCACGCGGGTATCCCTCGGGGCCACGGAATATCAGGACGTCCGGGCCATGACACCCCGTGGATCTTTCTATTCGAATAATACATTAAAGTTCATGATGGACCTTACCGCCGAAGAACGGATGAGGTACCGGGGGCACTGCATGCGAAACGAGTACACATCGCTTGCCGTCATACCTATCCAGCACCGCAACAGCGTGGTCGGAGCCATCCATCTTGCCGATGAGCGACCCGATATGGTCCGCCTTGCGAAGGTTGAATTCCTGGAGCACCTTGCTCATATCATCGGCGAGGCGATCCTGCGGTTCAACATCGAAGAAGAGCTCCGGGCCAACTACACAACCCTCCACAAGACTACCGAGCTACTGGAACGTATTTTTTCCACGACCCACATGCTCGTCGCCTACCTGGATAAGGACTTTAATTTCGTCCGTGTGAACCGCGCATATGCTGATGCAGAAAACCACGAACCAGAGTATTATGTTGGAAAAAATTTCCTCGCGCTCCGCCCTGGCAAAGAGATTGAGGAAATTTTCCGCAAAATAGTGGTTTCCGGGGAACCGTACCAAGCCTTTGAGCGTTCATTCGACCATAAGGAACAGACCGATGAAGAAACCAGATTCTGGGACTGGAGCCTACTGCCGGTCAAGGAAGCGGACGGCTCTTTAAGCGGACTGATTCTTACGCTCGTCGACGTCACCCAGCGCAAGAAAGCTGAGGACAGTCTGAAGCGGGCTGGCGCCTACAACCGAAGCCTGATCGAAGCTAGCCTCGATCCCTTAGTCACCATCGATCCGGACGGGAAAATCACCGACGTCAATGCGGCCACCGAAGCGATGACAGGACTGACGCGAGAAAAACTCATCGGAACCGACTTTTCCGCATATTTTTCGGAACCCGAAAAAGCGCGGTCGGGATTTCTACAGGCCTTCCAGAATGGCTCCGTCAGGGACTATGCCCTCGATATCCGGAACGAAAAGGGGCGCCTAACTCCAGTTCTCTACAATGCATCTCTCTATCGCGACGAAACCGGGAAAATAGGAGGTCTTTTCGCGGCTGCACGTGACGTCACAGAACTCAGGGAAAACGAACGAAGAACCACGGTCATCAACAGCCTATTGAAACTATTCGCCCAGACCTCTTCCCGAAAGGAGTACCTCAAGGAGGCCTTAGCGATCATCCGCGCGTGGAGCGGTTGCCTTTATGCGGGCATGCGGGAAACGGATCGGGAGAGAAACATCCCGTATACGGTGCACTCTGGTTTTGATGAGCGGTTCATCGAAACTGAGAATCTGCTCTCACTCGACCGCGACCATTGCGTGTGCACGCGAGTTGTAACAGGCGCGCCTTACCCGCTGGACAGCTCCGCCATGACCAAAAATGGGTCATTCTACTACAACAACTCCGTGGAATACGTAAACAGCCTCCCGCCTGAACAGCGGAAAATGTACCGCGGCCTTTGTCAGCAAAGAGGCTTCCTGTCCATTGCCGTGGTCCCCATCCGGTACCGTGATGCGATCTTGGGGGCGCTCCATATCGCCGACGAACGGGAGGGAATGGTCCCCGAGCAATCGGTCGAATTTCTTGAGCGGATCGCTCTTATCATTGGGGAGGCGCTTTACCGTTTCGGCATCGAGGAGGAGCAGGTGCGCCTCGCATCGGCGCTGCAATCCTCGGCAGATGCCGTCGTCATAACCGAGCCCCAGTCGGGCGCGATCCAGTACGTGAACCATGCATTCGAAGTCATAACAGGATACACTAAAAATGAGACGCTGGGCCGGACGCTTCATTTCCTTGAAAGCGACAGGAACAGCGAGGAGCACTACCGCAAACTTCGCGAGGCGCTGCGTCGGGACGGTGTATGGCGCGGACAGCTCGTGAACAAGAGAAAGGATGGATCGCTTTATTTTGAAGACTGCACGTTTTCCCCAGTCAGGGACTCTTCAGGACAGATCATCAATTTCGTATCGGTGAGGCGCGACGTGACGGAAAAGCTCCGGCTCGAGGCGATCGCCGAGTCGGTGAACACGATGGATAACATCGGTTACGTGTTTTCAGGAGTGCGTCACGAGATCGGGAACCCGATTAACTCCGCGAAAATGAGCCTCAACGTCCTGCAGCGCAAACTGGATACCGCCTCGAAAGAGGTTATCAAGGACTATGTTGAGCGGGCACTCAGCGAGATCGGGCGGGTGGAACAACTGCTGAAGAACCTGCGAAATTACAATCTCTATGAGACTCCGGACTTGCAGAACATGGACCTGAACGCCTTCATTCAGAAATTTTTCCAGCTTGTTAACGAAGATTTTGCGCAAAAAGGCATTGTCTTGAGGCACGAAGTCCATAGGGATGCTGAATGGGTAGTTGCGGACCCGCGAGCGCTGCAACAGGTGCTCCTTAATCTTTTTACGAACGCCGCCGATGCGCTCACGGGCAGGCCTTCGCCCGAAATCGTGGTTACCATCTTGAATAAATTCGGCCAAGTCCTTCTTCAGATTGCGGACAACGGCAGCGGCATCACTGAGAAACAGCAGCAGTCCTTGTTCAAACCATTCTATACATCGAAGCCCCACGGCACTGGCCTCGGGCTCGTAATTGTGAGGAAAATGGTGGTGCGAATGCACGGCAAAATCGAGCTTTCAAGCACCCCGGGCCAGGGGACAATGGTTAACATCTATTTGCCGGAGGGACACGATGCGGCCTAGCAGCAGAAAAACACTCCTTATCATCGACGACGAGAAAGTATTCAGCAACACCGTCCGCGACTACCTCGAGAACGAACGGCTTGAAGTAATCGTGGCTCATACGGGCGCCGAGGGGCTTGCGGCTTGCTCTTCCCGGAAGGTGGACGTTGTGCTCCTTGACCAAAAACTGCCGGACGGCGAAGGCCACGCTTTGGCGCCGGCCATTCTCGAAAAGAACGACCAGACCAAAATTATCTTTATCACTGCCTTCCCCAGCTTCGAGAACGCCGTGACGGCCGTTCGTCTCGGGGCCCATGATTATCTGTCCAAGCCATTCGATATCGAGGAACTTAGGCTCACTATTGAAAACACCCTTCGCACGCTGGATCTCGAGCGGGTTGAACAGATACAGAACTATGCCCGCGACAAGGAGCGCGAAGCCTCGGTCATTGTCGGGAGCAGCGATGCCTTCGGCGAAGTGGTGCGTCTTGTGGACATGGCAGCGGCCATGGACGGTGCGGTTCTGATCACCGGTGAGACCGGCACGGGCAAAAACCTAGTTGCTAAAACTATCCACTACAAGAGCGCATTCGCCCGATCGGCCTTCATCAGCATCAACTGCGCGGCCTTGCCAGACAACCTGATAGAAGCAGAACTCTTCGGCTACGAGAAAGGGGCCTTTACGGGAGCGACAGGCACAAAAAAAGGGCTCTTTGAAATCGCTGACGGCGGGACAGTGTTCCTCGATGAAATCGGCGACATGCCTCTCCATCTACAATCAAAACTCCTGAGCGTACTCGAGGACAAAATGGTTCGCCGCATTGGCAGTACCACGGTTACCCCTGTAAGCATCCGCATCATAGCCGCGACGAATGCCGAACTGGAAAGCGTCCTTGGCAAAACCTTCCGCAAGGACCTCTACTTTCGTCTCAGTGTGGTCCGTATTCATGTTCCTCCACTGCGGGAACATAAGGCGGACATTCAAGCGCTCTGCTCCTATCTCCTCGCCCACATCGCCGGGGGACGGGCCATCGAACTGCCGGCCGCCGAAATCAACAAACTCAAGGAGTACGATTGGCCAGGGAACGTACGTGAACTCAGGAATGTTCTGGAACGGGCGCTGTTCCTGCGAAAAGGCTCCATTATCACACCATCCCAGTTGATCCAAAGATCAACCGCTGTGCCGCAATCCATGGCACAGAATCAGCCTTCGTCCGGGGAAATCAAAACACTCGCCCAAGCGGAGCGAGAACTCATCCAAAACGCGCTCTTATTGCTGAATGGCAATCTTACCCAGAGCGCCAAAGCCCTCGGAATATCCCTGTCCACGCTTAAAAGAAAGTCAAAAGAATACGGCCTAAAATGAACCCCCCATTCAATTTGAACCAGTCAGAATAGATGACTATTTCTCTCCTTTTTCCCCCTCTGAAGCAACCCTCTGATAAATAAAAAATTTTTTTGGCGTTTTTTTGGCATTTTCTTTGCTTTAAACAATTCGCGCGGAGCCGACCGAATAGACGGTTAATATATTGTTAATAAACAACCGCGGAAACCGAAGTGAAATATCATCACGAAGGGGGTCAGTATGAGAACGAGTACTGCAGTAACATTCGAAGACGAAGCGGTACAGGACCAGTTCATGGTAGATGCTTGGGATGATGAAAACGAGCATGAAGTAGCCGTGGAAGAAGGCCATGGGCAGAACACGCGGTTCCCGACAAAGCGCAAACGCGTCGGAACGATCGAAATGGACCCGGACACGGTAAAACTGTACCTTCAGGATATACGAAAAACACCCCTGCTCACATTCGAGGAAGAGCAGGCGCTGGCAAAACGAGTTCAGGAGGGAGACCAGGAAGCGCGCAGCAGGATGATTCAATCGAATCTTCGCCTCGTTGTCTCCATAGGCAAGCGTTATATCAACCGTGGTCTCCCTTTCTCCGACATCATCGAAGAGGGAAACCTTGGCCTCATCAGGGCCGTCGAGAAGTTCCGGTACGAGCGGGGCTTCAGGTTCAGCACCTATGCATCGTGGTGGATTCGCCAGTCCATCGAACGGGCCATCGCCAACCAGGTTCGCATCATTCGTCTCCCGGTCCATGTTGCGGAACTGGCCAATGCCTATTCCCGTACAGTCCGGAAACTGACACAGGAGCTCGGACGGGAGCCGTTTAATGAAGAAGTGGCGAAGAAGATGAAGATCAGTCTCAACCGCGTAAGGGCGCTATCCCAGGTCACCCGGGAAACTTATTCGCTTGACATGCTCATCAGCGGCGAAGGAGATGAAACACTCAAGGACGTACTGAGTGACGAGAACACGCCGTCGCCTTCCGCAACGAGCGATGAACGTCTTCGCCGCCAGTATCTCGGCGAGTGGATATCCGGGCTACCGGCCACAGAACGCAGCATAATTGAAATGCGCTATGGCTTAAATCACACAGCGCAGCGTACCCTTGACAGCATCGGTAGGCAGTTCGGTATAACGCGCGAGCGGGTAAGACAGATAGAAAACCAGGCGATACGGAAACTCCGTAACTACACCCGGTCTAAGAACATTGAGCTGAGCGATATGATGTAAAAACACTGCGGGGGCGAAATCAGGGCCTGCTCAAATGCCCCAAGGTCCTCAACCCTGGATCAAAGAAGCAGAGATGCGGGATAGTGAACCATGAATTATGAGGGGAATACAGCAACTATCGTGGAGCCGAAGACTTTGGCTCCTGGCAATACAATCAGGAAGACTATTCTGATTGTTGACGATGACAATGTCTTCGCGTCCTCTCTTGCCGAGGGGCTTACAAGCGTGGAGGAAGAGTGGACGGTAACGGTATACACCGCGGAAAATGGTGATCAGGCCTCCGCGATCCTCAAGGAGGTAGCCGTGGATCTGCTCATCACGGACCTTCGCATGCCTGTCATGGGAGGACTGGAATTGACGCTTCGGGTAAACGAGCTTCTGCCCTCCGTGCCAGTAATCGTATTAAGCGCCTATGCCGACATCAGCACGATTCTCGAACTTGAAACGCAGGGCAATTATTTTTTCGACAAACCCATAAACTTTGACATACTGCTTAGTACAATCCGTGCGCTCCTGCTTTAATATTTTTAAATATCCAGACTCGTCATGAATGTGGCGAATATTAGCCAGACAAGCCGAATCGAAGAAAGAAGTATAAATCACGGCTAATTTAGAAAAATCCTAGGTATCATCCCTAAGCGATCCTTCCGGTGTCAGGTCTTCCCCTTTAGTCAGAAAAGGGTATCCGTTTGCCCTAGATCTTTTCTCCACATCAGTTTTTCCTTATCACGTAGAGTTTACCTCTGCCCCTGCTAGAAACTTCTCCTCACTAACCAGCAGTTCTGATATAATGATACACAACGATATTAGAAGAGCTAAAGCATTAAACGCCTCAGATCCGTTACGGAATTTTACCAATATTCACGTGGCGCAGACTGCTTGAAGCGACATGACAAATTCCAGTTCCCCCAGGTGGTGCGATGCAGGAACGCCGAGACGCAGAAAAACACAAAACGATATATCTCAGGGATTATCGTCCCCCCGACTATCTTATAGATACCGTGAATCTGGAATTCGATCTGGACGAGAATCGGACAGCCGTTAAATCAATATTTACGGTTGTCTGCAACTACGACAAATGCGGAGGGATCCGTCCCTTCGTATTGAATGGCAGAGATTTGGTGTTGAAGTCCCTTAAACTTGACGGACGGACCCTCGCGGAACGCGATTTCAAGATCGACGATCATTCGCTGACACTCTTGCCCGTATTGAACCAGTTCGTGCTCGAGCTCGAAACCGAAATCAATCCCTCAGCAAACAACGAACTTTCCGGACTCTATCTCTCGGGCGGCAATTTCTGCACTCAGTGCGAGGCTGAAGGTTTCCGGAAAATCACTTACTACCCTGACCGACCCGATGTCATGGCGCGGTTCTTCACCACCATTGTTGGAGATCAGGCAAAGTGTCCTGTCCTGCTCTCCAACGGGAATCTCATTGGATCCGGCAAGCTCAAGGACGGGAGGCATTTTGCAAAATGGCATGACCCCTACCCTAAGCCGGCCTATCTTTTCGCCCTAGTAGCCGGCGATCTAGCGCGCATTCAGGACACTTTCATCACGATAAGTGGGAGAAAGGTGGATATAAGTATTTATGTGCAGCACCATAACAGGGACAAATGCGCATATGCCATGGAGTCGCTCAAGCTCGCCATGAAGTGGGATGAGGAGACCTACGGCAGGGAGTATGATCTCGACACTTTCATGATAGTGGCTGTTGATGATTTCAATATGGGCGCTATGGAGAACAAGGGACTGAACATTTTCAATTCAAAATACGTGCTCGCCAGATCCGAAACAGCCACGGACGCAGATTTTCAGGGGATATTGGGAGTCGTGGGGCACGAGTACTTTCACAACTGGTCGGGTGACCGCGTAACCTGCAGGGACTGGTTTCAGCTCTCGCTCAAGGAGGGCTTTACCGTTTTCCGCGACCAGCACTTCGTGGAGGACATGACTTCTCCCGGGGTGAAGCGCATCAGTGATGTGAATGTGCTACGCGCACACCAATTCCGCGAAGACTCGAGCCCCATGGCCCACCCAGTCAGGCCGGACTCATATGTCGAGATCAACAATTTCTATACCGTCACGGTTTATAACAAGGGCGCCGAACTGATCCGCATGTTGAGGACTATTCTGGGCCCTGCGGGATTCAGGAAAGGCACGGATCTCTACTTTTCGAGGCACGATGGACAGGCGGTCACGATCGATGCCTTCTTGAAAGCCATGGAAGACGCGAACAGCACCGACCTCGTTCTGTTCCGACGCTGGTATACACAGGCAGGCACCCCAGAACTGCATATAACGCGGTCATACAATGCAAAAGCGAAGACCTACAAACTTACGATTAAGCAGACCTGTCCTCCCACGCCGGGCCAGCCCAAAAAGGAGCCTTTACATATCCCTATTGCCGTAGGATTGCTCGGCAGCAATGGCCGAGATCTTCAGCTCGCGCTCGGCAAAGAGATAGACCAGGGGAGGAACGGAAACACCATCGTACTGCACCTCAGGACACAGGCGGAAACATTCGTTTTTTCAGGCATCTCCGAAAAACCCGTGCCGTCTATACTTCGACATTTTTCAGCGCCCGTTAAAATAAAATCCGACCTGACCGATGACGAACTCCTGTTTCTCATGGCTAATGACTCCGACGAGTTTAACCGCTGGGACGCAGGACAGCAGCTTGCCGTGAAACTCCTCATGAACCTGGTAAAGGATTACCAGCACGGCAAAACGCTCAAGCTCGACCGCAACTTCATCTGTGCTTTCAACAAGACGCTGGAAAGTAGAATGCCCGACAAAGCATTCCAGACTGTTGCCCTCTCTCTACCCGTCGACATCTATCTGGCTGATTTTATGCGTGTGATCGATCCGATAGCGATCTCCGAAGTCCGGAAGTTCGTGCAACAAACCCTGGCAACAGATCTGAAGGAAACGTTTCTCGCCGTATATTACACCAATCAGGACACTGGACCCTACCGCGTGGACCAGGCATCAATTGGACGGAGAAGTCTCAAGAACATTTGTCTTGCCTATCTCATGGAGCTTGACGAACCAGGCATCCGGAAACTCTGCATGGAGCAATATCAGAATGCGGAGAACATGACCGACCGCGTGGCCAGCCTCGCAACGCTGGCAAACTTCGACTGCGCCGAACGGGCTGATGCGCTCGCGTCATTCTATGAAACCTGGAAAAATGATTCTCTCGTCATGGACAAATGGCTTTCCATCCAGGCTTTGTCGCGCCTGACGGACACGCTCAAAACCGTCAAATCGCTCATGTTCCACCCGGCTTTCAACCTCAAGAATCCGAACAAGGTGCGCGCACTTATAGGAGCATTTTCATCTAATACCGTCCGTTTTCATGCGCCCAACGGAGAGGGTTATACCTTTTTAGCGGATCAGGTCCTGACTATCGACAACCTGAACCCCCAGATTGCCGCGCGCCTCGTCGCGACTTTCACGATGTGGAAACGGTATGACGAGAAGCGCAAGGTCTTGATGAAAGCGGAACTCGAGAGAATCCTCGCCGCTCCGAAACTTTCCAAGGACGTGCATGAAATAGTTTCGAAAAGCTTATCATGAGCCGCCAGTCCTCTTTGCTTCCCTGGACCCACGAACGCCATAAACGTAGGAAGAGCGGAATATGAAAATCTGTTTTCCAGTTCTAGGGGACGAGGAGATCGACAACACTGTGTTCAACGATTTTGGCTCAGCGCCTTTTTTGTAGTTTTTCGTCACGAGTACGAACAACGATAAGCAACCGGGACCGGATCCATTCCATGGAGCGCGCAACCGTTCCTAAAACCATAGTATTTTATTTCTCATAACTATGACGGCAGCCGAACAGTGCTGCTGCCGGTTAACGTCAGGGATTCCCGCCCTGATTCGCCCAAGTCCCGTTGTTTGCTGATCGGGATTGCTTCTGGCGCCTTTTCAGCAAGACTGCTGCTGGCAGGTGGCCCGGAGAATTGCGCTGTCGACGGGGTGATGGCTTCTTCTGCAATTCAGCGCAGCCTGGGGAGTCCTGTAAGGACCGTCGTTGGTAGAGACTGTGATGATTTCCACAACCTCCCCGAGTCTTCATCTTGCTCCAAAACTTCCAGATGTGCTCCTCTCGATTCCTTGCAGGTAGAGGGGAGGCGGTTCTGCCTGGTATGGGAGACTCGGAATATCCTTGAACTCTTCTCGCGATAGCAAGCGCCGCTGCTTCATGCGGCGAGATGCCATGAATAGACATATAATTGTTTCTGCCGATAACGGATGTGTAAGCAGGATTCACGGAGAGCACACCGACGCCTGCCTTAAATGCTCTGCGGTCAAGCATGTTTAAAAAGGTGGAATAGGCGAACCCGGACAGCATCCGCGCATACGTTACTCCCTGCTCCTTGAGAGATGCTTTCTTCTTTTCGAAGTCAAGAGTTTCATGAGCGACGGGTTTCCCTGTTTTAATTGACCGGTCGATAATGCCGACGCAGATATCACCGTAAGTTGCCTCGGTCTGTTCCGTGGTTCTGTCTTTTATACATGCAGCATACGTTGTGTGCCAGACAAAATTGCCGAACCGGTCAGTCTCGGAAACAGCAATCTCTTTTTCGTTTGCATCTACGCCAATACATCCGATTTCTTGCGGTTTCCCGGTAATTGTTTCTCTTTGGGGGATATCAACTGAAGAATACAGATACCAACCCTTCTCGCCACGGACAAACCGGTGGGTGATTGCCTGGCTGCGCGGGAGTGCCTGCTCAATATATTCCTGCCCGTAAGGATATGTTACGGTAGGCACCATGATGTGTTTACCGTATTTTTTGGCAAGATAGTTTGGGACCCGTATCCTGAGCGACCCGTCGATGCCAAGCGTGCAGGTCTGGTTGCCGGCCGTTTCATCCTTCGATCCCAGACAAAACGATGAAGAGCTTCGGGCAGCCTTCCAGGCAGACAGCCAGTTATTGTGGGATTTATAATCGTTTTCAGAAAGGCTGAACTGCTTGTGGAAAAGTTTCTTTGTCCCAAAGCAAATCCTGATTCGGCCTTTGCCCAAATCGTATTTTAGCTTTTCCAGTTTCTGCTCCGATGAATGGAGCTTCCGTTTTTTGTTGTGGACCGCAAAACGGAGAGAATCCACGCTGGTCGTTTTCTCATATTCGGACAATTCCGTGTCTTTGCGTATGTCAATGATACGGTTCTCTCTGGTTTTAATCCATTTTCTCGCAGATTTTATTTTGTGCTCGAGCTTTTCAATCCGTAGTTTTAATACCTCAACCGCGGAGCTGATATTGCCGTCAAGATCGTAGCGGATAGCGTTAAACTGCCGGGCGGTGATACCATACCTGACAAGATACTCATTTTTGAATGAAATGGGTTTGTTGCCGGAACGAACGCTGTCTTTAAAGAGAGAGCGTTTGATGTGCCCGTATGAGTCGCCGATATCGTCAAGAACATGATAAAGAGACTTCTTTGTGTCCAGGTAAGACATGTCAATCAGCAAAGTTTGAGCGGTAAAAGAAAGTGCTTCACTTTTGCCGCTCTTGCCCATTTTATCCTTATTACTTGCCATTTTCCATGGCCTCCAGAGCTTTTTTTGCTTTATTGGCCGCTGACCGGCGTCCGTAGAGCCTTGCGCAAAACGATGTCAATACTTCAATCATGTCCTGCACCAGATCGTCCTTTAGCTCGGTCTGGTCTACAATAATAAGTTGACGACCTTGAGCTCGAAGTGCCGATTCTACATACTCAGATCCAAACCGCATAAGCCGGTCACAATGCTCGATGACAATAATACTGACGTTGGAGTCGGCAAGCAGCTTCATGAGTTTTGGCCTGTGCCCATTAAGACCAGATCCAACCTCAGATACCGCTTTTGAAACTGACAACCCTTTGGAAGCGGCATATACGGAAAGCCGCCCGAGCTGCCCGTCCAGGTCTTTCTTTTGGTCATGACTGGATACCCGGGCATAAAGAGCAACAGAACCTTGGGCAGTTTTCTGCTCTTTTATAATGATGGTTCCGGTAGGCATCTGCTCAGCCTCAACCGGCAGCTTGCCAGCCTTCCACCATTTCCATGCCGCTTGATAGGTTATACCTTGTTGCTTTGCCCATACGCTTAGCTTCATAAATACATTATATCATATAAAATTATATTATACAATATAAATATAAACAGTATTCTACCCTATGAAAGCATTCGACAACCAGAAGGCTGACACCATCGTTGTAGAGAATTTGGCGCCGGAGCTCTCATCGGGCTCAACCAGATGGGCATTCGGGGTCATCGTTCCCGGGCAGCAACAACCGGGAGAATATCACGATGATTGCCTCGCAAAGCATCCCCAGGTCGACACCCCGAGTCTGCTGTGGTGGACACTGCAAAGATGGTGGGTGTGCTCACTAACCTTTAGATGGCTGGCAGTATTGATGATCTCGCGAAAAAAACGGGTGAGTTACCCTTGTTGTCAGTAATGCTTGTAGAGCATCGTGCATTTCAGTATGATTTCGTAATCACGTTTCACATAATAAGGAGAAATGGACATGTCACTTCTAAATCAAGCTCGTGGGTACATTTATGTTTATGATATCCTTAGGCAACGGAAGGAAGACCCTTTCTGCCGGACTTGCAGCGCTTACAACAATACCATCACGGCGATACGTGAATCCCTCGCCAACTTCGAAAGCCAACTCGCCATTGACGAGAAGATACTGCCCGCTGAGTTCTCTCATCTTTTTTCCCAAGCCAGAGCCGGAATCGCTTCCCTGAAAATGCCGGAAAATCCGACAGGCCAGAAAAAAGCGGGCAACTGCAAACTGCCGGAAGGCGTTTGTTTCGTCAAATTGTCCTATATGATTTTTCAAAAACTCTGACTCGTTTTTTATACAAGCCCCAAACTTGAGCCGACCAACAGGATGGATACAGGATCAGATTTACCGCCATTTTAGAAATGCCTGACAACTTCATGCCGACGTATACAAAACCTTTTCAAGGCCCAAAAGACTGATGATCCTCAAAATTCTGAAGGCAGGCAAACTGTCGCCCTTCGACTTCATGAAAGAACCTGGCATGAAGGAAAACACGTCGCGGCGTCTGGCACTGACGCGCCTTATTGGCATCCAGAGAACCCAGGGAGATGGCACCAAGATACATATATTACCGAATGGAGATTGATAATTTCTTCCCTGCCTGCGGACCAAAGATTCCCGAATTAGCATCTCGTTCTATGAAAGTTTGCTGATTCTGTTGGCAGCAGCAGGATGTTTTTTTTCGCGTTTAAGGTAGACGTCTTCCGGGATACTGAATCGCACTTTGGAAAAGCGACGGTTGCCCTAGATAGCATTTTGCCTGAGTGTCGCGAAAGGTCGGATTTCTATCTGAAACCAAACGGTCTGGCTTTTATAGCTTTTTTATTTACGGAGAGCAAGCCAAGATTTATATGACTGCCAAAGCAATCCAGTGCTGCCTGAGCTCTTCGTGAGTGCAACCGAAACGACCACAGGAGCATTATTGCTTAAAAGCGACATCAAGGTCGAGTCGGTGGGTATCTTGCCGGCGGTTCTTCAATTTTCTTTAGTGTACCCCATGGTTGCATACCAGCGCTTTGTTGCAGAAAATGCAAGCAAACTAACTAAAGCGCTCAAAGAGGGGAATCGAAAATCCTCTTTTTTTGCGGCAGCGGCGCAGCTATGGAACACCGATAAGATAAAGACAACGGACTCACTCCTTTCCAGGGACATCGACCCCACCTTCTTGCTTGATCAACGAATTGAAGCCAAGTATCCACAAAAGGACTACCATCGGATGGAAGTGGGGAAAATTAATAAATGCCTGTTTCACAAATTTTGGAACAACAGCCGGCCGCCGATGCTGTCCGGAGTCCGGCATCAACGCGCGAACCCTGTCCCACGAACAACATCAAGGCTCCATCCTACTTTTGTCTTTTTTAGGGGAATCGCCAAAATTTTAAAAAGTGAAAAGACGATAGTCGTCCCCTTTCTTGGCTCCTAAAAAATATTGCAACTGGATAAATTTAGTGCCTTGACACTGCGATATTCTTTGATACAATGTAGGCATGCGAGAACCTTCTATCAAATCCCTCATTCTGCTTTCACTTCTCATGGTATTCTTATCCCCTACAGTTGTTGTGTCGATGGAAAACTGTTATGACTGCCACGGGACAAAAGGCATGAAGGATTATATAGACCGTACTCTTTTTGAGCAATCCGTACATATGTTCCTGACCTGCGATAAGTGCCATATAGATGTGACCACAATTCCTCATGGTAAAGTTGCCAAGGTTCATTGTGGCATCTGCCATTTCCTCGGGAGGGAGGGTGCTCCGAAGGAACAGGCCTCGGAATACAAGCTGAGCGTCCACGGCCGTGCGACTGCGGCGGGAAATATGGCGGCGCCGACCTGCCAAACCTGTCATGGTTCTCATTATATCTATCCTTCTGCTGATGCGAGATCAGAGACAAACAGGTGGAAGATACCTTCACTCTGTTCCCAGTGTCATCTTCAGGAGTTCGAGGTTTATAAGGGAAGTATTCACGGAAAGGAGCTTCTGGACGATCATAAAACGGCCGCACCCACCTGCTTTGATTGCCACCAAGAGCATATGACGCCGCCTACCGCGAGCAACCAGTGGCAGCTGTCGCTGATCAAAGAATGCGGGATGTGCCATTCCGCGGAAATGCAAACCTACCGGGAAACTATTCACGGCAAGATTACCGAACTTGGCTATGCAACGGTGGCAAAGTGCTCGGACTGCCACGGATCACACAATATTCAGCCGCCCGACAATCCTCAGTCGACCGTCTCGCAGCAGAACATCCTAAGTACTTGCAGAAAGTGTCATCCAGACGCCACGGTCGGTTTCACGAAATACTATGCCCATGGAGAGAAAAGTAACAAAGCAAAATACCCCCTACTCTACTATACGTATCTCTTCATGACGATACTCCTTATCGGCGTGTTCGCATTCTTCTTCACTCACACGTTCCTCTGGGCTTACCGCTCGATGAAAGAACGACTACATAAAAAGGGAGGCGAGTAACATGGTATTGATAAAAAGGTTAAACGCCTACCATCGAATCCTCCACATTACCATGGCTGTGAGTTTTATCGGGCTCGTTGCCTCCGGAATGCCACTCAAGTACGCCGGAGCTCCCTGGGCAGCATGGCTTATGAAACTGCTTGGCGGATACCATGCAGCCGGTGTCATCCACCGGACATGCGCCGTCATCACTTTCGGATATTTTGCGGCCCATATCGGTTACGTGCTGTATTACATCGCAATCGTCAGAAAATTCAGGTTTAACGTCCTCGGGCCGGAATCCATGGTTCCATGGATCAAGGATCTCACGGATATTTACGCCAGTTTCCGATGGTTTCTCGGTTTCGGCCCCCGGCCCCAATTTGACAGGTGGGCCTATTGGGAAAAATTCGATTACTGGGCCGTGTTCTGGGGCGTCGGCATGATTGGCGTTTCGGGCCTTTTTCTTTGGTTCCCCGAGTTTTTCGGCCGCTTTGTCCCGGGGTGGGCATTCAATATAGCAACGGTCATCCACAGCGATGAAGCACTCCTTGCAGCCGGTTTCATTTTCACAATTCATTATTTCAATACCCATCTGCGGCCAGAGAAGTTCCCCATGGATCCAGTTATCTTTACCGGAACGCTCTCGCTCCAGGAATTACAGCATGAGCGGCCCCTCGAATACCAACGTCTTACCGAGGCACACCGAATCGAACAGACTACGACCACGCCCCAAGCATCGTGGTTGACCAATACCGGCATCATCTTCGGCTTCCTTTTGGTGCTGAGCGGTTTTTTACTGCTCATCCTGATTATTATGGGTCAGTTCATCTACTGATATGTCATTAGCCCAACGGGATCTATTCATAAAACATATATTCACGACCGTTGCCCCCTACGTCGATCTACTCAGCAGTGGCTTCAGCTTCGGGTTTGACCACTACTGGCGCAGACAGGCCATTCTGCTGTCTGGGATCGCTGAAGGAGACCGGGTGCTCGATGTCTGCACGGGTACCGGCGAACTGGCCATCCCCCTCGCCAAAAAAGTCGGGGACAAGGGGTCGGTAACTGGCGCCGATTTCTGTGAGGAAATGCTCATGCATGCCCGCAGAAAAACCGGCGCACGGTATAAAAATCTGTCCTTTCTCCTGTCCGATGCCAAAAGGCTCCCCTTCCGTGACAATACATTCGATGCCGTCACTGTTGCTTTCGGTATGCGAAACATCCCCGACACCTCACTGGCACTGCAGGAAATCAAGCGCGTGTTGAAACCGGGTGGGAAATTCATGTGCCTCGAACTCACTCGGCCCAAGGGAAACTGGTTCCGCACTGTTTATGAATGGTACGTCTTCCGGATCATGCCCCTGATCGGGAAAATGGTCGTCAAGACCTCCGCACCCTATCTCTACCTCCCCCGCTCCATTAATGCCTTTTATCCACCTACCGAGTTCCGATACATCATCGCCGAATCTGGGTACAAGAATGTAACTGTGGATTCCCTCACCATGGGAATCGCCACCATTTACCGGGCGGTAAAAAATGGATAAGGTAGCCATCCTATGCGATAGGGACAGGATTCTGATGGAGCACTTTTCCCACCAAAGCCTGGACCGCATGAGCAACCACACAACGCTGCTCGGTTCACTCCCTTTTTTTTCGACCTATCAGAACGCGAACGTGAAAAAAGAAGTGGACAAAGACCGGCTCATCATCATGGAGGTGGCTGAGGCCTTTGAATCGGGAAAACCCGTGTGCGATATCGATCTTGAAGAAATTTTCGAGAATACGAAGGAAGTGGACAGGGGGTTTTTGAATAAACTCACGATCGCCCCATTTACCCTCTCGGTTCGTTATAGTGATTTTGCCGACATCCGCATTCAGCGCATTTGGCTCATTGCAAAAGCCGTTTACGCGCTGCTCGCGCACTGGCCGGAAGGTGCGTCATTCATAAATGCCGTAAGATATGCCTATTCGGAGAAAAAATTCAAGGATATCCTTGATGAAATCCTGCACCTGTACAACGAGGAAACGAGGATGCTGAGTAAATCCATACGGCACCTCGGGCCCTTCAGGCCGGCGGTGAGCGCCTATACCGATGCACTTTACCAAGCCATGGAAGAAGTGAAAGAAGAAATCACCGTGTCCGCCGTACGACGCATTTTTGGAGATAAAACAGTCTATGCCTAAACCCGACCTGATGTTGCTCCATGCGCCGAGCGTCTTCAAATTCCGCGAGTTGCCGCTCTTCTTCGGCCCCGTGAGCGATGTGGTTCCCTCTTCATCGATCTTCGAGATCTACCCGATTGGGTTCCTTACTATATCAGACTATCTAACTCGACACGGGATCTCCGTGAGGATCATGAACCTGGCGCTCAGAATGCTGCGCTCCCGATCATTTGATCCTGAGCGCTGCGTCAAGAACATGAATGCAACCGCCTTCGGCATCGACCTGCACTGGCTGCCCCATGTCGACGGCAGTCTGAGTCTTGCCGAGCTTGTGAAAAAACATCATCCCGACAAACCAGTCATCCTCGGTGGCCTCAGCGCTACCTATTATCACGAAGAGATCATGCGGGACTATCCCTTTGTAAATTTCGTCCTGTGTGGGGAATCGACAGAGGAACCGCTGCGAATGCTAATGGAGGCGATACGCGCGGGATCGGGTTACGAGAACGTCCCGAACCTCGTCTGGAGAGACGAGAGTGGCCGCATGGTGAAGAACGAGTGGTCGTTCAAGCCAGAAAACCTCGACTATGTCGACTTTGACTACTCACATCTTCTGAAGATGGCGATCAAGTACCGCGATCCGTCGGGGTATATCCCCTTCAAGTACTGGCTCAGCTACCCCGTAACGGCGGTTTTCTCCGTTCGTGGCTGCAACCACAACTGCGGAACCTGCGGCGGTTCAATATCCGCGTTCCGCACGGTCAGCGGGAGGTCACACGCCTGTTTTCGGTCTCCCGAGCGCGTGGCCAATGATATCCGGCGGATTGCCGATTATACCGGCGCTCCCGTCCTCGTTCTCGGCGATCTGCTCCAAGCCGGCCGCGCGTACAGCGATCGCTTTCTAGCTGCCGTCAAAAAATACCGCATAAAGAACGAAATCTGCGTCGAGTTCTTCAGCCCGCCTCCCGTCGAATTTCTGGAAAAAGTGGCCGGCTCCATTGAAACCTTCAACGTCGAAATCTCGCCGGAATCACATGACCTCAATATCCGGAAGATCTTCGGGAAAAACTATGACAATGCAGCGCTCGAAGATATGATTCGCACACTCCTTCGCGTAGGCTGCAGGCGGATCGACCTCTTCTTCATGGTCGGCCTACCGAACCAGACCTACCAATCCGTCATGGATACCGTCGCTTACTGTGGAGAGCTATTGGAAAAATACGGCAGCAACGGCAGGGTTCTCCCCTTGATCGCGCCGCTCGCTCCGTTCATCGATCCCGGCAGCGTTATCTTCGAGGATCCCGGGAAATACGGCTACCGGTTTTTTTATAAGACACTCAAGGAACATAGGCAGGCCATGCTCAAACCGAGCTGGAAATTCGCGCTGAACTACGAAACTCAGTGGATGACGCGGGATGATATTGTTAGAGCCACATATGACGGAGCCCTGAAACTCCTCGCCATCAAGGAGCAGCACGGCGTAATCGGGCAGCATAACGCTCTGAAGATCCGGGACCATCTGGAACGTGCGGTCAAACTGAGCGAGAAGATTAGCAATCCGGAATATGTGGACGAGGCACTCAGGAAAGAAATTTTCAAACTCAACACCCTAGACATCGTCTGCGGCAAGCATGAACTCGATTGGCCCATCAAGGGTTGGAAGCTGAACGTGCCAAATACCATGAAGCTCCTGGCCTCCGAAATCCACCGGGACATGAGGTCTCGAATTCCCTTTTTCCCCTTCCTGCCCGGCAAGCCAGATGTCTGATAAAGCCGACAAAAAAGGGTGAACCTGCCCTAGCTGGTTCATCCTTTTTCCCGTCCGTTCGCCTCGCGAAAACAACAACGGGCTAAGCGTTATAGATTTGCATAAATGGTTTTGAATATGCGCCGTTATTGCCTTATCGGTGACTGACAGCCGGTATGTTACCGTCCTCTATAGTTACATCCCGTTTAATTCGCTCATGTCTAAGACCTTTTATTATTCCCGCTTTTTTCTTTTATCGATGCCTGAAGATCACGAGGTGCGGACGATATGGGAGTTGGCAGAACAACTGGATCTGAGCCGTTATTACGAGGACATTCACGCAGTAGAGGAAGTGGCCGACCGAGAAACGATATATCCGTGATTGCTTGTCAGTTCATGGATTAGCTCCTATTCGCAGGGAATCGGTTCGGTAATATCACCCCGCCTATCAACGGCTGAACGGATGAAACCGGTCAATTATCACATGTTATCGAATTTTCGGGTAAACCGCAAGAATGCCTTGGAAAAATACTCATGTCCGTTTTCTTGTTTTCATGTTCCGCGCCTGAATGTAAGCATCATTTTGTCTTCAGTCACCCATTCTATGCTTTCTCTCTTTTCCAGCTCCAGCGCCTTTGCCAGGTTGCGGGACAAATCAAATAATACTGCCGGTTTTTATCGCCTCTTTGAATGACTTGTAGACTCGAGAAATAGCCCACGCTCACGCTTCAATCCGTTTTATTGAAGGGATATCATATTACAAAATATTTAATTAATTCGCACCTTCTTACAGTTTAAGCACGAATTTAAAAAAACGATTCATGATCAGACCGGCGGCAGCACCCAGAAGCGCTCCAAACGCTGCAAGGAATCCCATGACGAGGACAAGAACCAGCATCACGGCGAAGGTATTCTGTCCACATGCCGGACCGAACATCCGGGTTACATCCTTTGCCGAGGCATCACGCCATGTGCCTTGTAGCGTGTCAGAGAAAAACATATCCATGGAGAAGGCTATCGCCAGTGTGACAACTGCGCCGATTCCCGCACCGATGAGTACCGCTTTTTTCAATCCTTTATCGGACATGGTAATCTCACTATCCTTTCCCAATCTATCGCATGTCGGCAGTCATAAACCACTACTTCAATATTTCTCCCGTCGCGCGAGACCACAGTAGAAGGTCCAGATGGTCCATATCGATGCCGATCTCCCCGGCGAACTGCCGAAGCTTCTTCTCAATGGCAAGATAACCCGTGCGGCCAGTAGGACGCATCTGCTTCGAAATCACACCCAGTTCACGGAGGCTATTCAGTATATGCTTATCCAGGATGGCATATCCCGGATACCCGATGTTCCGGAGAAAGTGGCTTGCCTCTTTATAGCCGAGCCCTTTGATCGATTTGTTCTGTGCCAGGAAGTCTCGTCTTGCGTCGGAAGAATCGAACGAGTCCAGCAAAACGCGAAGTTTCATCCCGCAGGCGTCCTTCAGGTATTCTCGTGTCTGAACGATATAGGAAGGCCGAAGGTGCCAGAATCGCACACGATGCGCCTGCGCGCGTTCCTGCAGTTCTCTCTCACTGCCGGTATGGAGAATATCTTTCAACGCTTCAACAGTACGCATCCCCATCTTCGCACTGCTGCCGGCCGTTAGGATGCAATAGCAGAGTTCCTCGAAGATAATCCGGTCACCTTTGCTGGAAACAGCCTTGAATTCGGCGAGGCGCTTTACGATGCGCGGTTTTTTCCCCCGGTAGTCTCTTTTCAACTCACGGATGAATTCTTTTCCAGGCATTATAACCGCCCTTCAAATTATAAAGGTTCTTGTAGCCCATGCCCATTAGTCGTTTGATGGCCCAAATGCTCTGGTTCCCGTTCTGGCAGTAGACAACCAACTCCTTGTCCTTCTTCAGCTTTTTTACCTTATCACCGATTTCCGAAAGCTGCACATGCACCGACCCGGGGATGTGCCCCTGCTCATACTCCTTGTCGGTCCGGACGTCGAGAATCACGATACCTCTTTTCTGGTCAAGCTTCTGTGCGGGAAGCTGTTTAATCCCCACCCGGCTCAGGACACCGAAAATTCTATAGATGAGGTAGAGAGCAATGATAGAGAGCAGTATTGTTGATGCTGTGTCCAAATAAAAACCTCCCCTGTTTTAGTTCAAAGATCAAAAGTCAGTGTCCAGCGCAAAAATAAATCCGGTTCAAGATTCAGAACTCTGAACTTTAAACTCTGCGCTCTGAACTCTTGAACCTTGTGCAATCGGTAACTCGATGGTGAAACGGGCACCGTGCGGCATGTTCTGCTCCACGCGGATAGAACCGCTGTGGTCTTTTATGATCCTGAGTACAATTGCAAGCCCCAGCCCGCTTTTTTTTCTCTTGCGCGAGAAGTCGGGCTGGAAGAGTTTCGGAACGTCTTCGGCCGAGATACCAGGCCCTTCGTCGGCCACTTCTATTTGCGCCATGCCCGACGCGGTAACGTGCGCTGCGACCCATATCCGGCCTTTTCCGCGCATGGCTTCGACAGCATTTTCAAATAAATTGATGAACACGCGCTTCATCTGCTCCTCGTCGAAAAGCACATCGGGCATGTCCGGCGCGATGTCGCGGAGGATGGAAATATCCTTGTGCGCCCCGCCATAGAGCTGGACCACGCCTTCCAGAACCGGCGGCAACTGCAGGGGCACCGGGTTCGAGCTCGGCATGCGTGCGAAATTCGCGAACTCGTCGACGAGCTTTCGCAGTCCATCCGCCTCATGAACGATCGTCCGGCTGCATTCGTCGAATACGGCATCAAAATCTGGCGCTCCATCCGCGTGTTTTTTCCGCAGCCGTTCTGCCGAAAGCTTGATCGGAGTCAATGGATTCTTGAACTCGTGGGCAATCCTCCGTGCCACGTCCTGCCAGGTTTCAGCTTTCTTCGCTCGCAGCAGCTCCGTCATGTCGTCGAAGGTGATAACCGACCCGGTCTGCGCGCCACCACCGTCCCGGAGCATCGTGATGCGCACTCTGAGTGTAAGCATCCGTCCGCGCACGCTGAGCGTCAATTCTTCCTCGGCTCGGCCATGCCCTTCTTCCAGCTTGCGGAAAAGTCCGCGGATTGGCTCCAGTTCTATAAATTCGAATGCCTCGTCGTAACGCTTGGTCAGTACATCTTCTTCCCGGATGCCGAGGATATCCGAAGCCGACTGATTGACCATCGTGATCCTTGCCGCACGGTCGATAGATACAACGCCCGTATCGATGTTCGACAGGATCGTTTTCTTAGAATTTACTTCCTGCTCAAGCTGCTCGCGGGAACTTTTAAGCTCCCGCGTCATTAAGTTAAACGAATCAATGAGAATGCCAACCTCATCGCCGGACTTCTCATCAATCCTGTAATCAAATCTCCCCGCCGTGATAGCGGCTGTCCCTTCGGCCAGCTTCTTGATAGGCCCGGTGATGCCTGCTGCTACGCGGAGCGCGACCCAGATTGCGGCCAGAAGTAGTGCAAGCGTTACAGCAAGAAAACCAAGCCGATATGAAAGCTTGATAGGTTCCTTGCTTTTGAACGCCGACCGGTACTGCGCGTAGCCCTCACGAATGTCGGAGGCTTTCCGCGCCAAGTTCCAGGGTACATAATAGCTTACAGCAACAACGGCAGTCACCTGGCTCCCTTCCAGAGAATCATAGACGGGCACCACTGCCCTCAGGATATCTCCTTTACTTTCCGCGTTTGATACATCCGTAGCATTGTGTCCTGCGAAGGCACCGGCCACAAGTCCGGCGGGAGTCTGCGTAAACGTTTTCGGGGGATAGTGATTGGTTACCACGGTTATGGCGCGCTTGTGCTGGTCTGTAAAAAGCTCCACAGAACTCACACCGCATTCGGCAGCTTTTTTTATCAGGTATTCCTTGAGTTCCTGGTTCTCGAACCTAGACAGGAGCCTGGCTTCGGTCATCTGGCTGCTGATCTGCTTCCCGAACACCAAGGCGTCCTTCTGAAGCAGGTCGTAGTATTCCTGGGCTACGGAGACCGAATCCTTGAGCGAATTCTCAATGCGCAGGCTGAATAACCGCTCAATGCTGCTTGTGAACATGCCGCTTCCGATGAAAAACAGAAGGATGGGTGGAATGAATGACAAGCTGACAAAGGCAAAGACCAGTTTTGTCCTGAACCGAGCCCCCAGGACGCCGCGCTTTCGCTCCACCGAGAGTTTCCAGAGACTCTTGGCGATCATGAATATCACGGCCGCCAGGAGAAGGAAGTTCGCGTTGATGAGAAAAATGATCAGGAGGTTGTCGGAAAGGGGGCCTTCAAAACCCCGGTATTTGAGTTGAAGCACAATGACAAGCGCAGTAAGGGCCAGAAAAACAAATAAATAAATGACACCTCTCCAGCCGCTTTTACCCTTTTTTCTATCAATCACCATTATATCGGCAGAATACCAAAATCATCAGCCAAAAGCAAGGTCTGGTTTGGCCGGGATTTCATTAATTGTCTTGACAAACAAGAGGTTTCTCGTATATCTTAAGAAAAATAGTTTGCATAAATGATTGTCTTAGCGAGGCACAATCAGGAGGCAGGAATGACCACAAGGAAGAGCGCCCTTATTCAGGCAGCATGTATTTCATTACTGATCATGCTCATTCCGGTCACCGCCGTCCCTCAGGAACAGAATGAGCCATCTGCGCAGCAACCAGTGGCAGAACCGTCTCAGCCGCAATCCGGGCCGACGGGAACGACGAGCGGCACGGCTGAAGGTGCGAAGCAATTACTAGCCGCGCCACAAACGGAAGAACCGCAGACCACCACCCCCCTTGCGGAACACTCAAATTCTGCCGGCGAGGAAAATACCGAGTATGTCATTAAACAGGGCGATACGCTCTGGGACATTTCGAATACCTATCTCAAGGATCCCTTCCTGTGGCCGTTTATTTGGCAAGCAAACCCCTTCGTTGTAAACCCGGACCTGATATACGCGGGACAAAAACTTACCATCCCGAGCCTTGCTACTCTCGAGCAGGCCATGCAGACACCTTCTCCGAAATCACAGATCGTGGAAAAGCAGGCACAAGCAAGGGAGGAGGCCAGTGTTTTGCAGCACAAACAGGTGCAACCTCCGGGAGAAGAGACTGGTGGAGGCAATATCCTAATCCTTCCAAAGGAACAGCCCAAGCCGATCATTGACATGTATGCCATGCTGAGCGCCGGCTTCATAAATGATGTGGAAAGCTCCGGTGTCATCATCGGTGCTGCAGGAGAGCCCAAAAAAACCATCTTCGGATATGGCGATTCAGTTTATGTCAAGTTCGGTTCGGCTGGGGATGTCAATGTCGGAGATAAATTCCTCATTTATGCGCCACTGAGAAGAGTCGACCATCCCCGTACCGGGAAAACTTACGGACGGCTTATCGCCGGTGTTGGCATACTGCAGGTCACTGCGAAGGATCCGTCCTCTGCATTGGCCACGGCGAAGATCACGCTTTCCTTCGATACCATCGAAAAAGATAACCTGTTGACGCCTTACCATGAACCGGCGTTGATCTACCCCTCGTCGGTTAAAAAAATAAAGGACATCTCTGGATACATTATTGCGGTGAGAAACAATCAAACTATCGCCGGTCAGATGGATTTCGTCTACCTCGACAAGGGAAGTTCAGATGGCGTTGATCCCGGGGACAATTTCGTCGTCTATGCTGATTCAGAAAACTCGAGTGAACCCCAGGTAAACATCGGTGAAGTACAGGTGATACTTGTAAAGGAGCACTCTTCCACCGCCATTGTACGCAGGAGTACCGATGTCATGACCAGTGGCAATGCCGTTGATTTTAAAAAATAGTTTCGTCCATATTTCCCAGTCTCTTTCGGCCCGGACTTTTCGGAGCGTTCCTCAACTTTTTCTATTTCAGGAAGGCGAAGAATCCGTTGAAAAAGTATACCAAGCCGAAAACCCCGGACAGCATACCAAAATACCAAAAAAACTTCTTCTTCATCAGTGCCGCGATCGATGAGAGCAGGATAGCGATCTGGAGGAACATAGCGGCAAGACCGAAGGCGCGGGAATGCTTTTGAGCTTGGTCGCGGGCCATCTCGAGCGACTTGGCGACTTTCATGATCTCGGCCTTTTCGGATTCATATTTCGTTATCTTGTTGGCATAATCGTCTATTTTCTGTTTATAGTCCGCGGCCAGCGAACGAGATACGGACCCTTTCAGGGCCTTGAGGTCCATCTCGAACCGTTCCTTCTGAACATCATAAACATATTCCTTGATGCTCTTAGCCTGGTAATACGTCCATTGATCCGAGGACTGGGACTGGGACATCATCGCTTTAGATCCGTAGCCACCGCCATTGAGCGTAGAGAGCGTGGCGCAGACTGCGAAAATAACAGTCGTGAGCGCAAGGAAATTGAGCCAAGGCTCTTTCTTTTCTTCCACCATGATAAAACCTCCAGGACGATAGGGTTGTATTATTAACTGCGCATAGTAACGAAATCACACTCCTTAGTCAATAGAAAGCAGATCCTTGCTCCTTCCGCTCCCATTCGCTCAATGCCCCCTGCAATACCAAAAGATGCCCTTGCCGGACAAGCGTGCTTGAATAAATGATATAGAAAATGACGGGGGGCAAGTTAACCTATCCTGTAATGTAGCGAGCATAACGGTTCATTGCAATCTTATGGATTTCCTGCTACATTTTAAATGAACCTAATAAACGAAGAGGAAAGGACAACTAGATGATTATCGGCATCCCCCGCGAAATCAAGGTCGAGGAGTTCCGTGTCGGAATAACGCCTTTCGGCGTGCAGGACCTTGTGCAGGAAGGCCACAGGCTCCTCATTGAAACTAATGCAGGAGCGGGCAGCGGCTTTGCAGACAGGGATTATTTAAAAGCCGGAGCGGAAATCGTTGACAATAATCAGGTATTCAGCCGGTCTGAACTCATCGTTAAGGTCAAGGAGCCAATCCCGCTGGAATATGAGTTGATCAGGGAAGGGCAGGCGCTTTTCACATACCTTCACCTTGCCCCCAACCGCGAACTTACGGACGTATTGCTCAGAAAAAAAGTTACCGCTATTGGTTACGAAACGCTCACGAAGGACGGCAACCTTCCCCTTCTCGCCCCAATGAGCGAAATCGCCGGCAGAATGGCGCCGCTCATGGGCATCCATTATCTTCAAAAATTTAAGGGCGGTTCGGGCATTCTCGCGACCGGCGCGAGCGGCGTCAAACCAGCCAAGATTGTGATACTGGGAGCCGGGGTAGTTGGTACGAACGCGGCCCGCGTCGCATCGAACCTCGGGATGGAAACCGTGGTCATGAACAAGGACATGGAGCGGCTTCAGAAAATCGATGAGATGTTCATGGGGCGGGTCATGACCCTTCCCGTCACGGTCCAGACCATAGCAGGGGAAATCAGGGACGCTGACATAATCATCGGAGCAGTTCTTGTTCCCGGCGGCAGGACCCCCATTCTTATAACGCGTCAGATGCTCGGGACCTTGAAAAAGGGGTCGGTGATCGTGGATGTGGCAGTGGACCAGGGAGGTTGCATCGAAACATCCCGCCCCACCACGCACGACGACCCCGTGTACAAGGTCGACGATGTTATTCATTACTGCGTAGCGAACATGCCCGGCGCCTATCCGAGGACATCAACGCTGGCACTCACGAACGCGACACTCCCCTATGTTAAAATCATCGCTGCTGACGGGATCAGGAAAGCGGTACAGACGGATTCGATCATACGGAGCGCGCTGAACACCTATCAAGGTAAGATCGTAAACAAAGCTTTGTCGGAATCGATGGGGTTTACGAAGAATTAACACGGCCTCGCCACACGAGAGCAGGTACTCCTGATCAAATTCGAAAACAAGTTTTCTTGTCAGCCTTCTGCATTACTGAGCGGAGAACGCCTTTTCAATATCGGGCATGGCCTTAACCAGTTTGTCACCCACCACTTGTAAATCCCCGTCGGATATTGAGTATTTCCTCAGCAGCGCTTCGAATTTATCGGACCACATGCTATCACCTTCCTTCCGGCTAACGTACCTCCCTGCAAGCGCATCGGCAAGCGCAACTACGGCCGTTATTTCCTTTTGCTCCGTTGCAAGCTCCGGGTGATGGTGGAATTTGATGATCATCGAAAGGTCCTTGGGCATACCAAGTTCCTCAATGAGCCAAGCCCCAGCGTCCGCGTGGGTGCAGCCGAAAAGCGTCAGTTCCCACTCAAGCAAATCGGTTCCCGGAGCGATGGAGATGAATTTTTTCTGGTCTATATTGCAGAAAATGACCCGGCCAATGTCGTGCAGAAGACCGGCGAGAAAACACTCTCCCGGAATGGTCATAGGGATAAGATCGGTGAGCACCGAGGCGAGGAACCCTACTTCATAACCGTGTATCCAGAGATTCTCAACAGTAAAAAAGCCTTTTGTAGGCATGACGTTCATAATCGTCATGCCGATGGCGATAAACTTGATTCGGTCGAAGCCGAGAAACATGATGGCCTGTTCAATGTCCTTGATCTGTCCTGAGCGGGCGAAGGCAGCGGAGTTCGCCATGCGCAGGACACGCTGGGCAAGCGCTTGGTCAAAAGTGATAAGCTTGTGGAGGTCACCGGTGGATGCGTTTTCATCCTTCACGGTATTGAGGATCTTGCCCAGGAGCACGGGAATCGTGGACAGGTCTTGAATCCCCCTGATATACTGCTTAACGTCACTTTCTGTAATTGGTTGCCTCAAAGCAGACATAGTTCTCACCTAGCTTCAATTTTAAAATCTTTTTTCTCTTATCGGCAACAGACATTATAACTTTAACGAGCGTTGACATCCTCCCCACCAGAAGGCCGAGGATTCCCGAATAAGTCTGTGTAACTGCTGAGAGGCACTGCAGGTTCGGTTCGCAGATGCGGCGGCAGGATGTTTGCCGCGTCCCCGGCTTATGGGCTGATGTAGCTGGGCTAGTATTTCTCCAGATAAACCGGTTAACCGCAGGCAACGAAAACGAACATGAATAATAACCTTGAATAAACTACGAAAGATCAGCGAAAGGGCAAGCGTGAAGAATCGGATAGGATGCGAGGTAGCCCCCCATCGTCCGTACACAGCACCGTACGGTCGTGTGTACAGTTAGACATGTTAGGCATCTCAAGTTCCCATTGAAGGACTTGCAGATTTGTGTTTTCCATTATCGCCGTAAACATTTTTCGTTCTCGCCATGTTCTCTTGCAGGCCCCACCAGCTACTTTCCTGAAGTCATCCGGCATTTTAGCCGTCCTGTGTGTGCGTTTCCTTCATTCAGCGAGACCTCGTTTCTATTCGTCAGGCCAGGATTTACTGACAGTTTCTTCATACTCTGAGCCACCCCTGACACCTTTGATGTTCGGATAATGGTTCCTGCCGATAAGGACATAAAGATCTTGCACCTCCGAGTCACCAATCACCATGGCTGACCAGCCAATACTAAAAGGACGGAACGTCAAGCCTGACAAACCAAAATAAAACCGCTGTCTACAGAGAAGAGACAGCGGTCGAGAAAGCCAGCCTATGATAATTCAACAGCTGCAAGAGGGACTGCAGGAACTCGGCTGCATGCCCGTAAGCACAAATCCCTGGTTTTCCTGAAAGTCAATGGTGGTATTCGTAAGCATACCCGTTGCGCGCTCCTCCAAGAAAATCCTAAGCCCCTGCATATCCAAGGTCGTATCACCGGTCTGGGGCGCTTTGGCTATGTCCATAGCCAGAGAAGGGCTTCAACCGCCTGGAACGACAAATATCCTTACTCCGTCTCCGGCTGTGCCCTGCTTAGAAACGATTTCCTTGAATTTCCCAACCGCGTTATTTGATATATTTACCATGCTTCCTCCTCGCTGTATGTCGATGTAACACACCCTGATAGTTCAGAGCTCATTTAATTCATATATATATTACCAGTCTGATTCTCCCTGCGCAACTGCTTTCTCATCGTAAAACAGCGTTTGATTGTAGCGGAATATCCAGCCAGAGATCAATTTAAGAATACAGATATCTGAAAAAAAGATAATGAAAAAGCAGGTCTCACTCATTGAGAATTAACTTTTTGTCTGTTTCAGTGTCTCGATAAACTCTTCTATCCTTGCCCTGATTTCGTCCCTTGCCCTCCTAAAATCCTTCATAACCTCTTCCGCGGTGCCGATAGCGGTGATAGGGTCTTTGATTGGCCAGTGAATGTGTTGTATACTTGAAGGGGTCAGCGGGCATGGCTCATCCCCATAGCCGCAGAGCGTCACAATAATATCCATGGTCATAAGAATTTTTTCATCGATTCTTTTAGATTTTTGCTTCGAAATATCAATATCAATTTCCTTCAACACGGAAACGGCCCGTGGATGTACTCCCGCAGCAAGAAGACCCGCGCTGAAGGGCTCGATTAATCCCTTGCCGAACTCTCGCGCAAGTCCCTCAGCCATCTGGCTCCGGCATGCATTACCGATACACAGGAACATCACTTTTAGGGGAGATGACTTTATCATACTTATTATATCATGCTCATGGATCACTGCATTGGCTTGTCCAGCAGATTTCTAATGCCATCGGTTGTATATACTTTTCCATTTTCGTCAACAATGATGGCCTCCGCGCCGACACTTTTCACGATCTGAAGACCCTTTTCCGGACCAAGAATAAATGGCGCCTTTGTGAGTGGATCAATGAGCGCTCCCTTGTTCCCGATCAGGGTCGCAGAGATGACTCCCTTCGACGGCTTCCCGGTCCGGGGGTCAATAATATGATGATACCGCTTATTTCCTCTCATGACGTACCGTTCATAATCGCCCGAGGTGGAAATATATTTATCGCTTAGGTCGAGCACAGCCAGCGTCTTATCAAGCTCCCGCGGGTGCTGCACGCCAATATGCCACGGCTTGCCATCCTCGCGGTGTCCCATGACCCAGATATCGCCGGCAACGGCTATGATCGCATTGGTTATTCCGCGCTTTCTGATTACGTCTGCAGCTCGATCCGCCGTATATCCTTTCATGCCTCCTAAATCCAAGATCATGCCACGTTTCTTTAGAAATATCGTCGAAGCTTTCCGATCGACCTCTATATTCCGATAGTTAACCAGTGGCCTGATACGCGTGATTTCACCATCCGTGGGAATTTTCCCCTCCTTGAGCCGCATCTGCCAGAGAACTACAAGCGGTCCAATCGATATGTCGAAAACGCCGCCGGATAGCTTTGAAACCACTGAGGCATCATCAACAACTTCAATCATTTCCGGTGATACCTTGACCGGATGCTTCCCAGCCGCAAGGTTCACCCTCGTTATTTCACTATCATTCTTGTAAAGTGACATCATGGCATCAAGTCGGCGAAGCTCCGCCATGCCCGCGTCAATGGCCGCTGCGCCTTCTTTCACCGTCCTCGCCACAACCGTAATTGTCACATCGGTACCCATGATTGCTTCCGTCTTTTGAACAGTCTTGGGTCCGTAGGAGGAGCATCCGGCTGCGATAAGAATAAGTGTGGAAAAAATGATCCCTGAAAGTCTCGTCATAATACTCCCGGAGCTGCAAAACAATTTAAACGGAACAAGAGACAATTGCCCAGAGCAAGGGTTGGAATTTACCCCTTGCCGAACTTTTTCTTTATAAGATAGTTCTTTGCTGCAATCCTGACCGGCGTCGGGATGTTGCGGCTTTTTTCAAGAATGTTGAGTTCGCGGTTGCTCAACCGGTTGATAAACCCGAGCGATATGCCAATCGGTGTTTTGGGATTGCTCACCAGTGCCGATGCTACCGATATTTTTTTTGACCACTCGCTGTTAGTCCCAATTTTGCGTATCACATCTTCGCTCATATTGGCCGATTTAGCGAAGAACTCGATCTCGCCTGTGGTAATCCGTGGATTGTCTAGTACGCTCGTAGCAATTATCTTGCTTGGTTCCCGGATCAGCAGGCCCCGAGCCTCTTTGCCACCCACCAGTGCAAGCTTAATCTTCTGCGGCATCGTCATCATCTGGATGAGCTGCAGGATGTTGAGCTTTTTCCCGCTTTCGGCATGTTCATCGCCGGAGGCTTCCCCCATCACTACATCGACCACCCGCGTACTGGCAATGAAGTGCTTCATATTCTCCGAGGCCGTCAACGCAATGAAGGCGAGCGTTGTCTCTTCCACATTGGGACAACGGACAAGAGCCTGTAAAACTTCCTCGTCGTCACAGTAGACCTGGGCAATCTTGTCGAGGACGTCGGCGGGAGTGTGGACATCGAGAATGATAGCCCGAAGCGATATCGGCGAGCAGTGTTCTATGTCTAGGGGAAGCTGCCGCTTGTACCTCCTCGCGCATATGATTTTCCATTTTGAGCTCTGGTACATGTACTGCCTCACTATCCCGCTGAAATGGCTGGCTCTCGGCATGAGACTTTGGTTAATAAGTTCTATAAGTTTTTATGCAATCATTGCAAGCGAAACACGGCTAATGTTTGTAAGCCATTGAAAAATAAAATTGTAGTCCTGGCAATGGCGACTTAATAGAAATAGATTTACGTCCATAATAACTAACCCATTCTATATCGCCTCGAGCTAACTGGATTAATGCGTGTGATAACAATTAAGGAGCCGCCGGGCGTTCGGCAGCAAAAGACGACCCTTCTCCCTGATGAGCGGGTAAAATAACAAAGAGCACTCCCTGCTTTTGCTCGATTCCGGGCCTCTTCTTAAATAACTTTGTAGCCAGCCTCGACAATGGCGAGTGACAATTTGTCCGGGGACACTTTGGCGTTGTCATATGTTACCTCTGCTTCGGCCTTCTGCAGGTCTACCTGTGCATCCTGCACGCCTGGTATTGCCTTGAGCGCTTTCTCGACCCGCATCACACAGTGATTGCAGGTCATGCCCTGGATCTTGAGATTTGCTTTTGTCATTCGTTCCTCCTCATAACACTCAACAACACCAATTCCTGCTTCATGATACACAATTCATGATGGTATAAGCAAGATAACTGAAGACAGGGGAAAAGTGAAGTTTTTTTCGTACCAAAGCAAATCCTGATTCGGCCTTTGTCCAAATCGTACTTTAGCTTTTCCAGTTTCTGCACCGATGAATGGAGCTTCCGTTTTTTGTTATGGACCGCAAACCGGAGAGACTTCACCCTAGGCGTTTTCTCATGTCCGGACAATTTTTCGTCTTTGCGTATGTCAATGACATTGTTCTCTTTGGTTCTAATCCATTTTCGCACAGATTTTATTTTTTGTTCGAGCTTTACAACCCGCAGTTTCAATATCTCAACCGCGGAACTGATATTGCCGTCAAGATCGTAGCGGATAGCGTTAAACTGCTGGGCGGTAATACCATACTTAACAAGATACTCATTTTTGAATGAAATGGGTTTGTTGCCGGAACGAATGCTGTCTTTAAAGAGAGAGCGTTTGATGTGCCCGTATGAGTCGCCGATATCGTCAAGAACATGATAAAGAGACTTCTTTGTGTCCAGGTAAGACATGTCAATTAGCAAAGTTTGAGCGGTAAAAGAAAGTGTTTCACTTTTGCCGCTCTTGGCCTTGTTATCCTTATTACTTGCCATTTTCCAAGGCCTCCAGAGCTTTTTTTGCTTTATTGGCCGCTAACCGGCGTCCGTAGAGCCTTGCGCAAAACGATGTCAATATTTCAATCATGTCCTGCACCAAATCATCCTTACGTTCGGTTTGGTCTACAATAATAAGTTGACGACCTTGAGTTCGAAGTGCTGATTCTCAGATCCAAACCGCATAAGCCGGTCACGATGCAAGGCGACAATAATACTGACGTTGGAGTCGTTATAAGAAGTAATATTATACAATATATTTACACTCTTGTCCAAAATAGCTTTTTGTTTTGGACAGCATTTTGACTTGAAACGGAGCCCGAGAATTTATCGATTGTTTAATACAGCACTAAACCTCTTTGTTTTGCAGATAAAATGGCTTAATCATCGAGAAAACAAGTAATTTGAGCGTCCTTCGATATAATTGGACAGCATACTGAACCGCAAAGGGACCTCGATATAGGGGCTGTATCATCATTCATAAAATCAAGGTGTTTTCTTCTCTATTTTGGACAGCAGTGATATAAATATTAACAGTATTCAACCCTTGGGATGTTTGTGGGTACCATAACTATCCACGATCAAATGCAGGCCAAGTTCAGCCGGGATTTCACTTTCTAGTTTATTAAGGAAACAGATACACTCGGATGCCGATGGCGAGGAATACATCATACATGACCTTATAATAAGTCATGTTATTTATGGGACATTTGATTCAGAGTTGCATTGTCGACACATTTGCTATTGCTGTCTTCAAAGGCTGATTTCTCATCAATAGTTTCTACTGAAAAACTCATAATTCAATCTAACCGAATCACGTCCCTTTTGTCAAGAAATGGCTAACTACACGAGTATCATGGCCGCATCAGGTCAACAGTTCTCCAAAAATTAAGCTTCTTCGGTCTTACATGAGTTCATTCATTCTTTCTTTATTCTTGACAATAGATGTCGAATCTGTTAACTTAAGGAATCCTATAGAGGAAGGGAGGTGAAACAGAATGAAGAAGATTATTGCTCTTTTCACGGCAATGGCATTTGCCCTGACCCTCGGCGTAGCTTTCGCACAGGAAACAGCACCGGCACCTGCACCAGAGAAGAAAATGGCAGCTCCGGCAAAGACAACAAAGAAGAAAGCTACCAAGAAGAAGACAACAACGAAAAAGAAAACTGCAAAGAAGAAGACAACAGCAGCTCCGGCGGCAGCCCCAGCGGCAGCTCCAGCAACAAAGTAGTTTCACCCATACCGCTCATTTATTATTCCTAAGCGGAAAGAAAGTTATCTTGAATGAACAAGTGATTTTAGGCAGGCGGAAATACCGCCTGCTTTTTTTTGCGCTGAACGTTCCAGTTTTTTCCTCCGCACCCTAATCCCACACCAGGAACAGCCGCTTGGTCTTTTTTAAATCTTTCACCATCCCTTCAGTGGTGCCCGGCCCCTCATCAATAGAATCGGGACTGAATTCGTAAACTTCTCTGGCAAACGCCTTCAGGTCTTTGGGCAGTTTCTTAAACTCGAGCTCGACCCACTCGCTGTCTGCACCGATGATCTCAAAGGAAGATATCTTCTCCCAGTCCCGAAGCCGGTCAATAATATCCCGGTTGGTAATTTCATACTCGTCACCGTTAGTATGCATGATACGAAGAATCTCATACTGGTCCGTGCCTTTAATGATACCTATTTTATCCGCCTTGAGCCCTGTATTCATCTCTATGATGAATGCCATGTATTTATGGGGCAACAGCTTGCGGCGGAGCGAAGCAAGAATGCTGTCTGATTTATCTTCGGGGACAGATACGGCAATGCCTGAAGCGATAATCTGGTATCCATCCTCATCATAGCCGACCAGCCTCTGGATGCGTTCGTGGGTTTCCTCCTTGATCATGATGAGCACTAACCGGTCAAACTTGAGGATTCGCGCGATTTCCTCGGCATATGGCGAAAGGGCAACATGGGTGACAGTCGGCCTGCTTACGGCTGTGGCAGCCGCGCTGGTGGTCATACTGCTCGTAATGCCGATGTGCAGGGTATTTGTTGTCCTAGTGGCTATGCTGGCCGTCATGCCGCTTACGAGGCTGTTCGTTGTCTTGGTGGCCATGCTGGCTGTCATGCCGCTTACGAGGCTATTCGTTGTTTTGGTGGCCATGCTGGCTGTCATGCCGCTCACCGGGCTATTTGCATCATTATTCCCCGCAGTGCGCGTCGTATCGCTAATAGCATGACCAGTGATGGCCACAATCAGCAATGTAGCACCGATCGCGACAAGAAGCAACCGTCGTTGGAAGATCTTCTTTATAACCACAAATACTCTCCCTGAGGATAATCGACCGATCTGGATCGAATAATAATAAAATTATCAGCACGACTTAAAACAAGCGCTATTATACTATCATAGTATGAACTTTTATACCAAAATGTTTTACATGCCCACATACACAATATACTGAGATGAATATGCTGGATTGGTTTGGTTTCGGAAATCTTTATGCCGAGAGACATCTTCAAAATACTTATCGACCAAAAAACAGTAGATACCCACGGGCTTACGCCCATAGTACTTTTAAAAACCTAACTTCAACTACCCTTATCAACTATTTCTTTAAATTTAGCATATCGCCTGAATATCTCTAATTTAATCCGTAGGTGAAAAAACCCGAGTGACCAGACTTGATCTCACCAATATCTGGTCTTGATCCAGGTAAACTTTTTTTGCCACTCTACTTGAATTCACCTTTACTTTTCCCACGATCATTGATACCGAATATCTCACTTACCGAATGCTCACGATCTTCATGACTGTACGTTCGATGTCTATGCCACGATGATACGTTTCAAGATCCTGCAGCCGCTTTTCTACTAATCGTTTCCGATCACCATTCAATGTTTCGCTTCCGATACTTGAATATCCATAGTATGTAGTAAATGTAGCAACGGTGATGATATGCACCATCGGCACTATGTCGAAATTCCATGTTGCCATTGTATCATTAAAAACATTACCAGCCTACGGCCGGTACGCTTTTATCCACGGGATTACATCCGTGATCTTCAACGCTTTTTTTTGACGAAATTATTCAACATCGTCCGCGAAGGGCATCCATGACTCCTTTTCACTTCGTCGATTTCCGGGTAGAGACCCCTATTTGTCCCATCCCCCCAGTTTGTGTGAATAGCATCGCAACGATAATGAGGGGACCTTGCAGAAACATGTCGTTTAGATATGTCTTGAAGGGCAAATGTCGGACAAAACGCACACGTCATGATTGGGGTTCCTAGACATGCAAACTTTTCTACCGTGAAAGATAAGGAGATGAGACAAATTGCCCCACTCTTTATGCGGTGTTATCTTTACCAGGTCGGCTTCGATCTTCACCGGGTCCACCTGTTTGGTAAGACCTAAACGGTAGGCGAGACGCTTGACGTGGGTGTCGACGGCAATGCCTTCGTTGATTCCGTAAGCGCTCGATAGTACAATATTTGCCGTCTTCCGGGCCACGCCAGGAAGAGTGATTAGTTCCTTCATGGTTTTCGGAACATTCCCACCGTATTGCAAGAGAACCATCTTCGCGGTATTGCAAATATTCTTTGCCTTGTTCCGGTAAAAGTTAACCGATGCGACATCCTTTTCCAGCTTTTCGGGTGAACAATCCGCAAAGTCCTCGATGGTGCGGTACTTCTTGAATAGTTTCTCAGTCACTTTGTTCACTTGGATGTCCGTGGTCTGCGCGGAGAGTATCGTTGCGGCGAGAAGTTCGAAAGGATTAGAATAATGCAAGGCCGTTTGCGGCGTTCCTGCATATTCTTTTTTGAGTCCTTTCAGGATTTTCGTTAAACGTTTTTTATTGTCCATGCCCCTCTCCTTTTTTCTCCGAAAGCAGCGATTGACCGAAAAAGATCGGTTATTGACAAATAGTAGATACCCACGGGCTTACGCCCGCGGTACTTTTTAAAAACCTAACCTCAATTACCCATTATCAACCTCTTCTTGAAATTTAGCATATCGCCTGATTATCTCTTCTTTAATCCAACCATAGGTGAAAAGAACCGGGGCGACCAGACTTCATCTCGCCAATATGTTTTCTTGATCCAGGCAAACTTTTTTCTTGCCGCTCTAATCGAGTTCGCTTTTACTTTTCCCACGATCGTCGATCCCGATAACCTCGCTGGTGTCACGATTACCAAATGCGCACGATCTTCCTGAATACTATTCCGTTCGATGTCTATGCCAAGATGATACGTTTCATATCCTGCAGCTACTTTTCTACAAATTATTCCCACTCTTCATTCTTTTTTCGTTTCCGATACTTGGGTATCTATCATGCGTAGTACCAGAGATGATTTGCACCATAGGCACTTAGTCGAATTTCCATACAGCCATTGTATCATTAAAAACATTACCAGGCTATGCATGGTACACTTTCATCCACGGGATTATATCCGTGATCTTCAGAGCGTTTTTTAATGAATGTGCTGGAACTAATCAGGAATGTTGTTACGAATGCTGTTAAGATACCGCAGGGTCCTCGAAACTGACGCATCACCGGAGCGCTGCTGCCCCAACAGTGTAATAAGATCTTCTTTTCTGTCCACATCAGTGCATTCAGGAAGGACATAGACTGAACGCAGCGCCTGGTGCAGCCTCCTGCTGGTTTCAACAAAGACCCCAGCTGTGCTCCAAGGCATGTGATGAAAAATATATGTGCAAAGTGTGTCCTTTTTGAAACCGATCAAGTAATATCCACCATCGCTGGCAGGGCCGATGACTGAGTCATGGGTAGCTAATGCTTCAAGGGCCTCGGCGATGATTGCCGAAGTTATACCAGGGACATCGCTCCCGATGAGTACTGCCGCATCAATCCCTTTTGCAAAAACGTGAGAAAAAGCCTGCTCCATCTTTTCCCCGAGATCGTTCCCGAGCTGCGGCATATAGGAATAATCATGGCCCAACCACTTTCGCATCCGATCGCCCGCTCCGGCTGGATCAAAGCAGATATGGAAGGAGTAATGTCCGCTGTTCACCATATCGATTGTATCCAGGACCATGCATTCATATAAGCGCAGGACCACGTTCCCGTCCAATCGGTTTGCAAGGCGGGATTTGACCTTTCCCTTCTCCGGAAGCTTGACGAACAGAATAACGCAGCGTGTGTCGGACATGGGGCTATCGAAAAACCTCGATATTTTCTATAATGGATACAGGACTCTCCTCGCTGTTGCCCGCATCGCTCGTGATCGCGATTCAAGCATGCGCGGAGAGAATTCTAAAGGCCTTCTTGTAATCAGCCACGATGTCAATCTCTTCGTCCCGCCAGACACCGACGTTTTTCGCGCTTTTCTCCAGAAAAATCATCTTCGACCAGTCGATGTAATGACTGGCCACAATCGATTAAGTGTTCCTTGTTCTCCCAAACATAATTGAATCTGGCCTGCAAGGATACTCTCCGAACAGCTTTTTTGCAAGCCCATATTACAGCCTTTCCAGAGCCTCCGCCTGCGCGGGATCACATTCGAACATGATATACACACACATCGGGTAATCGTCGCTGGCTTTATTTCCTATCCCGTCTTTGTACATACATTGACCACTTTCCAACACCAGTTGACTTTGGGGTAGTCATAGACGTCAAAAGCAGCTTATACATAATTGCAGATGCCAATACGCTGTGTTCCCCTTTCAGAACGAAACGTTCGCCGTCTTTAAGTGAATAGATCGAATACTTCTTGTTTTTGAAAATAAAAAACGGTTGCCAGTTGTTTATGCCGGAAAACTCTTCATAAAACAGAACCGGCGTATCCGATGCGCGGCTTGCCAACGATAGCATCAGAGCGAACAGGAATAAGCTCAATCAGATTTCATCAAAAAAGGAAAAACATTCGTCCTTATGCAGTGCTCATCAGGAGAGTCATTGCCGTTGAAAACCCGGTTTTGCTCTTAATGGTACTCTTCGTGATCGTCGCCGAACACATAGTGGATAATTTCCCATGCGGTTTCCTCGATAGACTTGTTTGTGGTGTCAACAGCCCCCCAGCCTTGGTGGCGTCTAACAAGGTCCCGCACATACTCGACTTCGGTAAATATTTTTTTAAAATCACTATAACTCGCTTTGAGACCAGATTGTTTTTGGCGAACCCTCCTCACCTTTTGGAGGACTTCCGGGTCTATATTAAGACAGACGATCTTGTGCTGATCAATCTGAAACAGCTCTTCCGGCAGAGGGATGTCCGGCACGATCGGCACATTTGCAACCTTGTAGCCTTCCTGGGCCAGGAAAAAAGAGGTTGGAGTCTTGGAGGTGCGCGAGAGTCCGAGAATGACAATGTCGGCTTCATGTAAACGTTCAGCCCCCCTCCCATCGTCATGGTTGAGGGTATATTCGATCGCATCGATGCGCTTGAAATACCGTTCATCGACTTTTCTAAGTAGAGTTGGGGTTTCAAGCGGCTCGAGTTTCAAATAGGCCGAGAGATTGTTGATGAGCGGTCCCAGGATATCGAGATGAAAAAGGTTGTGCATCCGGCAGTAATCTGTGGCGTGGAGTCGCATCTCCTTTTTTACAAAAGTAAATGCAATGAGAGCCTTGTCTGTCCTTGCCTGCTCAAGGACTCTCTTAAGGGCGGATTTTGTATCGATGTCGTGGAAAAGCAGTATTCTGGTGCGGGCGTGTTCGAATTGGACCAGGGCTGCCCTGAGAATGTGTAAGCCGCTCTGGCCTGTAGCATCGGAAATAATATAGATTTTTTTCGCTGCCATTTTTCCCTACATTATGAACATTAGCCTGTCGAGCCTCGTCCATCGATAACAGCTGCGTCTGAGGATGCAGAGAACAAGGGAAACAACCATCAGCTTTAATTTCTTAAGCTCCCCGGAATGACATCCCCTAGCCCCTAGTACGCGAAATAGGGTCCTGTCCCCAGGCTGGATGCCTGGCCTTCAATCCCCGCATAAACGAATCTTCCAAAAAAGAATGGCAGCCCCCAGTCGAACATGTTCGGCAATTCCGCGCCAATGTCACTAAACACATTATAATCGGAACTGGTTAAGGTGTTAAAGTTTCCTATCTGGAACGGGACCGTAGCGCTGGTGTATTCCGAAGCGCCGCTATTAACTGCAGAAAAGTTCGTAACGATCAACGGGCAGAACCAGCCCCCCGAATTTGATGAACTGCATAAGGGAAGTATGCTGGCCGAAGATGGCGGGAAAAACAACCCGTTCGAGCCACTGTCGATGATGCTGGTGTAGATCGAGCCGGGGACGGGAAATTCTGTGCTTATTTCTCCGACATCGTCGGTTTCATACGCCTCAACGCCCGATGGCGCGTTGTTTGACTGGGTGCCGATTCCAAGGACGAGATTGCCATTTGCTGAAGACATCCCTTCTTGAGGTACGCTCGGAAGCTCCACAATTACGCCGTTGTTGTCCGTGGGGAGGCTAGTAACGGGATTCTGGACCTGATCAGTAAGCGCTACCGCGGCCCCTATACAGTTCGAGCTACTATTCGAACCGCTACAGGAATAGTAGTTCTCATTATCAACAATACTTTGGCATCCCGGACCGCAGTCCTCGTTGAAAACGCCAACACCCAGAATACCGGTGAAGCCGGCTTCACTGGGTAATGTATCCGGCGTATCACAGGCGTTTGGAACAGTACCAAATGCGGAATCGATTACCTGGATCGGAACCCGGACAGCGGGCTCATTCCCCAAGATAACATCGGCCAATTGAACAGGCCCCCAGACCGATGAGCCATCGCCAAACGATGCGCACTCAGCAAGCAATCCTCCATTGCTAGCGAGAACCTGCGTCAGAGAAATGGTCAGCGCTTGACTGAAAATTCTCAGGCCGTAGCTTCCTGTATCTAGGAGAATATCATTGATTGTATTACAAGCTGTGGTCGAACCGGGAGTGCACACAGTCACGCTGACGCAAGGCTTGTTGATATAAGACGATGAAGTAGCCGGAGAACAGAGCGAGCCATTCACCGTGATGGATAGCACATTATCAACGGTCGTCGCATTCCCGCCGCTCACTGTCAGTGTCACCGAGCCTGAGATGGATCCAGACCTTGCAACAATCAACGTTGTACCCGATGCCAGTGACGTGACCAACCCATTGGATCCCGTTGCATTGCTAACCACGGCGATTTCAGGGGTCGAAGAGGTCCAAGTGACCGATGTAGTCAGGTTCGTTGTCGTATTGTTCGTAAATATACCTGTGGCGGTAAACTGTTCAGTCGTCCCTACGGGAATACTTGAAAGTGTAGGCTCCACCGCGATTGATACCAATGCCGCCTGGGTCACTGTCAGCGTCGTGGATTGCGAAAAGCCCCCATAGGAGGCCGCAATCGTTGTGGTACCTATCGCAACGGATGTGACTACCCCTGTTGAACTGTCGATTGTTGCCACACCGGGATTGGAGGAATTCCACGTAGCCGCTGTTGTTATGATTTTTTGCGGGCCATCCGAATAATTCCCCGTAACGTAACATTGTTCCGACATCCCTTCAGAAAGGGTCGGATTAACCGGCGAGAGGGTAATAGATACAAGTGTCGATGTCCCACTGGATACTACCCCCCCGGTGGAGATTCCTCCTCCTCCACAACCGGCCGTTATAACAAGAACAGACAGAAGTACCAGTACGCTACTTGATTTCATTAACACTTACTCCTTGCGGAATTAGAGCCGGAGCATAAGCACGGCCCTGTAGATTCCTCATGTGCCCCCATTTCTCAACAACAACCCGGTCCGTTTTGATCTGGCGAAACCGGTGCCCGGGCGTGCGTGGAGACTGTTGAAGCGCTGTCCGGTAAGCATTGGCGTAAGAACCGAGAAGGGTGGTAAGATCGGGGCGGGACATACCATTCCAGGCAATGCCGAATACCATTCCAGGCAATGCCGAATACGATGCCAGACGGGGCAATATATTCCCGGACCGTAATTATATCGGACACGATTTCCTGAACTTGGTAACCATCGTGGACAATGACTAAACCCCGCGTTGCCGCAAGTGCCTTACGGTCAGAGCTAATTGAACCTACGGATTCACCGAGCACTGCCAAGGCAGGTTTGGCCACCACCAGCACTGTTACTAGAAAAGCGATGCGGATGAACCAGGAACAGATTTCATTTTTCATAAAAATGAACTCCTTCTTCCGGAATATTGAGTATTCGAGTCAACAGTCATCGCAAAAACTGTTTCATTCCGTAGATCGTCGCTCGATATCCTATTCAGACTTCCCACGCTATTGAGATGCATGGCAAGGTCGCATATGGTTAATGATACAATTTCTCATGGTAATAAATCAAGAGTGAACAGCAATCCGCAGTAATTCCATAACAACATGGAAAAAAACTAAACAGTACGGGATAATACCTTATGATGATATCACTTGCGGCATATTCGGAAGGGTTTTTTAAAGACGTTTTTGACGAAAAAGGTTGCCCTAAAACATTATTTCCCCGGGAAGCGGGAATTAGCCCCTAATGCCAAACCGGCCGTTTTTAGTCGCGAAGAAACTCGCTTTACGCGTTATCACCTGCGAGGCATTCGACCCCGCATCTTACAAAAAAAGGGATGCTTACCACTCTTGGCCTGCCAAACATAAGGTTCCCCGCCATGGAGTTATAAACTCCGCGCTTATCGGGTTAGGTAACCATTCAAGTACTATTTTAAATACTAATTTAATCCTAGTGGGTTGTTTAGGATAGCTATCGTTTTTCTAAAAGATTTTCAGAGGGAAATATATTTGCTGCGTGATTACTGAGTATTCAGGTCTGTCTGGCTAATGATTTGTCTTTTTTGTGTAAATTTGATTCATTTGATCGATGGAAACGAGAATGAGATGCATGCCTTACGGACCACCTCTTGCATGGTCAAAAACCTCTATGGCGTTCGCGGTCATCGCCGGTACCATCTTTCCAGACGCTCAGGCGGCACGCCCAGGCAGTATAAGATCTGCAGCGTCAAGTTTCTTAACGTGCAGTACAGAATCCCTTCGGCCGTGTATCGGCGAGGCGAGGTTATCACTTTCGCAGAGATGAGAGCAATGCTGTCACCGCGCCTTCGTATGCGCCTCATCAATTCCACATCTTCCATGATGGGGATGTTCCGATATCCGCCTAGTTCCTGAAAATAACCACTGCGAATGAATATAGCCTGGTCACCGAAGGGGACCCGGGTGAGGCGAGTGCGGAGATGGACATATCTTTCCGTGATTTTGAAAATGCGCCGATTGGTATCGAACCCGAGATCAAAGGCTCCGGCAACGACACGCCGGTCGCTCATCGTTTTTTGGATCATGAGGAATGCCTCCGCAGGCAACAGTGTATCGACATGGAGGAAAACCAGGATTTCGCCCCTTGCAATCGTCGCTCCGTTATTCATCTGGCGGGCGCGGCCGCGCTCACATATTGTTTTCCGAACGCACCCCGCTGTTATGATTTTGATCGTGCTGCCCGACTGTTCACCGTCCACTACAATGATCTCTACACCACCGCTGGACTTCTGTTCAAGAAGACGGCTAATCGAAGCATTGATGATCGATGATTCCCGCCATACAGGCAAGATGACCGAAAATAGGGGAGGACTCAACTCAAAACAAGAGTCGAATTGCATTATTTCCCCCGTGCATTCCATGCTATCCGTATGACCTCGATGCGTTCCTGTTTAAAACCAAAGTGCGATTATCCAAGGCGCCATACCGACTGAACCTGGATTACGTGTGCGTTTTCGTCAAAAAAGATTTCGACATTGTCTACGAACCGCCAAATTGCGCTGGTGTAATCAGCACGGACATAGCTATCCCTTCCCTCGGTGATCATGGCCCGTTTCATCTGCCCGATAATTTTTCAGATCGGCCAAGGCTTCCTCCTTGGATCCTGAGTAAAGCCGCGGTTCAAATACTGCTCTCGGTCCGTGCTTCTGCCTTAAACTCAATTTGGCGTTTCCGGGCAAGGGCCAACCATCCATCTCGGAGCCCGAAAATTATCGGGGGCACACCAAAACATTCGAACAAAATAAACTTTCTGCGAGGCTCGAAACCGCTTCTGTCGCAAGTCCACTATTCATCATTACGCCAATTGGGGGTAGACTATAAATATCGTCCAGAGAAAACATATCCCACCTCCCCAAAAAAGTATATAAAAATCGTTTCGCCTGATCTTCCACTCTTTATGAATCTCCCGCTCTTCAATAGAACTTTATTTCTTCCTTAGATTAACAGAACCGACCACCGCATTTCACCCCTAATTTCAACGTTGCTTGTTCCCACAAAAAATGCTCAACAAGGACTGGCATATGGATCCCCCAATTTATCTGCGTTACTTTCGTATTTTGTCGATCCGGCCTATACATAATCCTCCCTCCTTACAACACCAATGACAGGCTCATTGTCCAGAAAACGCTTCACATTCTCCATAGCCCGCCTTGTTGCTTCGTCAGCGGTTCCCGGGACCATTGTTGAATTGTGCGGCGAACCGATCAGGTTGGGCAACTCAAGAAAGGGATAACTCGTATAAAATTCACCGTGCAAGAAGGGTTCGACCCACCAGGCGTCAATGCCCGCCGAAAAATCGGGGTTGCTTACAAGATGAGCAAAGAGCGCGGCTTCGACTATAATTTCGCCACGCGCCACATTGACCAGAATAGCATTCGGCTTCATCCAGTCGAGTTCCTGCTTGCCTATGAGGCCGCGCGTTTCTTTCTTGAGTGGCAGGGAAATAACAAGGACGTCCGATACAGAAAACACCTGTTTAAGACTGTCCAGTGTACCAATGAAATCGACCGGTTCATCGGTCCTACCGCTGGTGTTTACCGCGAAAATCCGCATGCCCAAGCCGCGCATCAGCCGGGCCGTTGCTCGGCCGATTCCGCCGAAACCGAGAATCCCGCAAATTGATCCCTTCAGTTTACAGTTCAGCACCGATTGATTAAATTCTCCCCGCATGAGATTGCGATGCTGCCTAAAAAGATTCTTGGCCAGTGCAAGGGTCATGGCAAGAACGTGCTCAGCCATGGGTTCTGCATAGGCGCCGACGTTGCCGGCGATAACAATATTCTCGGGTACTTCAGCATAAGGTACGGAATCCGCGCCTGCCGAAAGCAGCTGTATCATCCTGACGCTCTTCAGCAGGCCGAATTCACTCGGTCCCAATTCCTTCCGCAGATTCCAGGACAACATGGCTTCCCCATTGATGAGCGTTTGCTGCCTCAACCCGGACGGCATGTCGGTGAGGAATGACACGTATGATTCCCTTCCGAAATATTCCCTTATCTGAGCCCGCATCGACTCTCCTGCTTTATAGGTGACGACGATAGAGTGTTTAAACTGATTTTCGGGCGAATTTGTCATACCTTAGTTCTTATCCTCTCTAATTCTTTCTTTTTGACATTTTCCCCGGCCTAAAGACCGAGGATTGCCGAATCAAGCCCTGTTACTACTACCAAGAACCACTGCAGATTCTGTTCGCAGATTCGGCAGAGATGTTTGCCACGTCCCCGGCTTGTGGGCTGATGTAATGGCCTGGTATTCTTCTAGGCACACCGGTTAACCGCTGGATGTGCCAAGCAGCCAGTACTCCAGGAAACCTTTATTTGCTCCGGGAGATTCTTTTCAAAATGTTGATTGCCCCTCTTACTTCAGCATTGATTACGGTGCCGTATTGGTTGCAAACGTAGAGACCACAATGCACACGATTGGATTTCCGCTTTAAATAACAATTACAACAGGTTTGGCTCGAGCAGCCTCATCTATTTTCACAACGCGGATACCCTTAGCACTGGCTTTGCACGTAAGCATTTTAATGATCAAGTCAAACGGCCATTTGTGGAGTTGCTGATTTCCCCTGTTTCCCCAGTCTTTGCCACCTCTAATTCCATGGAGGTCCCCCACGATGATCGTGGAGACGTCTGCATCGCTGACAAGAGCTTTGGTTAAGCGGTGAAGCAGGTGGGAACGTTGGCGAGACCGTTTTTGGTTAAGACTGGATGCTTTTCCGGATTTGCTCCTTTTGGTCTTTGATACTTCTTTGTCAAAATATCGCTCACCAGAAATTAATTCTCCACCAGGCCAAAGGGATGTAGTCCCCTCTGTACAAGCATAGCAGCAGAATTTATTATACCAAGATCGATGGCCATCGTTTCCCCGGATCCTTTCAGTGCGGGGGGAAGGAATTGTATAGACGAGATGGACATACCACTCGTCATAGTGATAGACCTATGTGTCTATCTGAATATTGTCTTCGGCCAGACGGGTTCCCTCAGGCAGACTGAGTTTAAGATATATGGATTTTTTGTCATAGATGCCTTTTGGTATGCTGAACCGGCCCGTAGATGTGCGTGAGTTCCAGGTAACAGCCTTTTCCTTAAAGGTAACAGAAGAGAGAATCGTTTTTCGTCTGAAACCAGGCGGCTTGGCTTTCTTATCTCCTTTTTTGCGAAGTGCATGACATGATTTATATAATTGCCACAGCACTTCCAGCACAGCTTGAGCACTTTGCGAGTGCAGTTGGCGATACCAGAGAGGGTGCTTTTGTTTAATAGCGACATCAAGATCGGCGTAGGTGAGTATCTTGCCTGTGGCGTCCCAGACTTCTTTTGCATGCTGCAGGGTTGTGTTCCAGAGCTTTGTTGCAGAATGCTTTACCGACAAGTGTCATTGTTTAGACCTTAGTATCTTTCGAGGGCTCAAACCATCATTATTGAGTATATCATACTAGAGTGCATTTGCCACTCGATAGTGATAGAATCTCACTTTGTTGTTTTGCAACCAGTGTCTTATCTCCGACCTGAAGAGGCGAGATTTACGGTGTAGGAGAATAAATATAACACGGGTTGAATATATATCGGATGCCAAGATCGGAGTTCATTGTTCGGCGTTCACTGCAAGTGAACTGAGTCGATATCTGACAGGTAGTGAGATTAAGTAAACTATCGCGCTTGTCCGCGTTTCCGCGCGATTTATTTGCTTTTCAATCGCTAAAAAACTCCATGAAATTGTTTTGCTCAGTAATGTTCGTCCCGTGGCTTCGCGTGGCCGCACTGCCAGCCTTTGTTGCCCCTCTTCATGCGATGGATTGATCATGACTAGGATTGTCATGAAAGACGTCAAAGGCAACCGCCTAGCCGGATCCGGTATAGCGCAAGGAAAGCCCAATTACGGCAATCTCTGCCTCGGAACAGGAACACAGATTTACAATTTTGCAGTGGTTATTAATCGTCTCATAATAGTATTAACACTAATTATGCCGCATACTTTGTTGTTTCGTTATTAAAGTAAGCGCGCACACGATCAGGAGACTTTTGGATAAACCTCAAATGACTGACTACTGCACCATGTAATTGTTCCGGTGAACTAATTGCCTGACGACCAACTGCATTGTTCTTCAGGTCATTCCAGACTCTCTCATCGGGATTCAGCTCTGGAGAATACGGCGGTAAAAAGAACAGACGAAACTTTTCCTTAATGGTTTCAATATAGTTAGAAACCTTGCGAGACTTGTGTGACGGATGACCATCAACGATGAGAAATATCATCCGTTTGCTGCCTTGAATAAGCCGCTTTATGAATTCAATAAATTGCTGCGACGCTACGCGACCTTTGACTACCATGAACCTAAATTCGCCTTGTGCACTAACAGCCGAAATCATATTCAATCCGAAGCGCGCTCCTGTGCTGCTCACAATCGGGGTCTCACCCTTCATGGCCCAAGTGGTGCCCGCATGATGATCAGAGCGAACGCCAGCTTCATCTCCAAAGAAGATTTGAGCCTTCATGCGACGCGCCATGCTTCGTATCCGAGGATACTCCTTCTCCAGCCACTCCTGAACCGCTGCCGGCTTTTGCTGATAGGCACGCCAAACAGGACGCTGTGGAGTCAATCCCAACTGTCCCAGCAAACGACAAACGGATGCTTTGCTCAATCTCATACCAAATCGCTTATATATTACCTGCCCAATGATCTTCGCTGTCCACAGGGCATAGGTAAACTTCAACTGAAGCGGATTTTTCGTGGTCACAGTACGATAAACCCATTCTATAGCCTTAGCATCCATTTTTGGCGGGCGACCGCCTCGTTTGTTGGCATCAAGAGCACCCCAGCCCCCGTTTCGATATCGTGCCAACCAGCCATAGATGGTGACGCGATTTATACCCAGGGCTTTGGCCACCAGTTCGGGGCTTTGTCCTTCCTGGACACTATTTACCGCACGCTTTCTGAGCTCAGTCAGAGTTTTATGGTCAAGATTTCTCGCATCTGCTTTTTTCTTCATGAAAATAACTATACCACAGATGCAAGATTATGTCAATACTATTATGAGACGGTTAATAATATTGCCGTTTTCTCGAAAGCACTCTCGGAGAAGATGGCGGGTTTAGGATTTGCTTCCCTGTCTCACGATAGAGAAATCGACATACATAGTGGTTACCTAAATATCACGGTAATAACTATTCCTAAATCTATTCCCCGCGGCAAGCTGCGGGGAATAGCAAGTCTAATAACAAAACTATAAGTGAATTTCAGTGGCTACACATTTAGGGCAAACAATAACCTAACCCGTTGCAAGATAGGAGATTAATATCAATGAATCCGCGCCTCCCATGGGACGGGCATCCGCTACGGTACACGCCAATTGGCACCTGGTGAGTTTCGACTATGACTAACATGTCCTTCACAGCCCCGGTTGAAGCTTTGGAGAGCTCAATTTCGATATCAGCAATATCTTCTGATATGAACGTTCTCATTTATAAGAGAATCGGGCATAAAAATACATTTGCACGTTTTTATCAATTTGGCTGCTGAACTCTGGAGATCAAACGTTTTTCTCCTGCTGGACGTCTGAGCCGCGGCGTGGTAATATATGTTAACAAGCATTACCGATCCCACACCGGGCTCCGCCCAGCGTGGGCTGGAAATGAATTGATCATGTCCATACATAGAAAAATCATAATCATAATCGGCCTTGGAATGTTCCTGTTCATGGCGATCGTCTCATTGTCTCTCATGAGCGTAGTGACTACGTTTTCTTCCATAACAAGTGAGGTAGAGCACACTTCCGGCGAGACACAACTTATCGCGAATGTCGGAAAAGCGATCTTGGAAATGTCCTACTCAGTTCGCCATTACATCGTAGCGGGAGATAAAAAATACCGAAATGACTACGATACTGCGCGATTGCAAATGCATGAGGAGATAGACAGGCTTGCGGCATCTGAATTGAAAGCAACTTACCCTCACGTAATCGATTCCCTGCGGTTGAATGCCACCTGGCTCGAGATGCAAGCCGATCATCTCTTTGCTTTGGAACATCCCCTGGGAAAAGATCGGGTCAATGCCCGCAATCTGGTTATCGGAATAGATAATCTGACCGAAAGGACCAGAAAGGACATCGAGACTCACGTCAAGGAGGAATACGCACTTCAGAATTCGCGTCTCTTCGACTACGTTTATTTTCAGAAGACACGGATAGTAGAACTCTTTGTCGTCATTCTGCTTCTGTCGCTCTGCTTTTTGATCGGCTTCAGCATGTACATCCACCGCACGGTCGCCGAACCCTTTTCGGCGCTTTGGAACGGAGCTATGGAAATCAGCCGGGGCAATCTCGAATACCGCATCCGGCTGGATGGAACTAGTGACGTTGCACAGCTCGCGGAGCGGTTCAATGACATGGCCGTGCAGCTCAAACGGTCGTATTCCGAGCTGGAAAAGAAGCTGCTAGACCGCACTAACGAACTGACCGCCATCGACGACGTGGCCCTTACCCTCAGTCAAGCAGCCAGTCTCAAGGAAATGTTGTCTCGGTCACTCGACAAGATCATCGAGAGCCTATCCGGTCTGGAGTCTCGTGGCGGGGTGTTCCTCTGCGACCCTGATGGTGAAACGCTACGCCTTGTAGCGCACAGCAATCTGCCTCTCCTTTTCGTCGAGCAAGAGGAAACAATTAAAATGGGCGAGTGCCTTTGCGGTATAGTAGCCCAGAGCGGAGAAATTCTCTATACCGAGAACAGCTGCTCAGATGTGCATCACACGCGCAGTAAAGACACAAATCCCCACTCGCACATCATTATTCCGATCAAGTCGCGCGGCATCGTGCTTGGCGTCATCTTTCTGTATCCCCAGAAAGAGTTCTCGCTCAAACCGTCAGACCTTCAGATGCTTGACACGATCGGCGCTCAGCTCGGGATGGCCGTCGAAAACCTTCGGTTTTACGCCGAGGTGAAGGATTCAAGTGAAAAATTTTGGGACTTGTTTGAGAACTCCAGTGATATTCTTTTTACCATTGACACATCGGGCACATTGACGGCAGCCAACAGCGCTGCGGAAAAATTTTCTGGCTACACCAAACCCGATCTTATCGGCAAAAGCGTGTTCGATTTTCTCACTCCCGAAGCAGCACAGATGGCGAAGCAGATGATGAACCGCAAAGGCGTTGCTGCGCGGCAAGTGGTTGAGTTCGAAATACTCAAACGGGATGGAACCCGCGCATTTATCGAAATGAACGCACGCAGACTTTACCGGCAGAGGATGCCAGCCGGATACCAGGTCTCGGCCCGGGACATGACGGAACAGAAACTTATCAGGGAAAAGCTTATGAAAGCTGAGCGGCTAGACGCCATCGGAGAAATAGTAATTGCCGTGCGGCATGAGGTCAACAACCCTCTCACAACCATCATTGGCAACCTTGAACTGCTCATTGAACGCTACGGAGATCAGGACAAGAATCTCCTGTACCGGCTTGAGAGCATTTTGAACAACTCTCTCAGGATAGCTGAAATCGTTAAACAGCTCCAAGCCATCAAGCGCGACAAAATTGTGGAGTACATCAACGGCGTTTCTATGACGGACTTGAAGCAAGAGTAATGTGAGCCTTACGAGCATGCAGCGCCTGTCAAATTCTCCCGTGAGAATGATCGGGAGGCTCGGGTCCGGAATGTATCTGATCCACCGATCAGTGATGATCAGCGCACGCTAATTCGTGACTGCTTCCTTCTCGCGCCTTTTCCCTCCCTCTTCTCCCAACGGCGCACGCCGAGCTCCTACACCATTCTGTCGCTGCGGTAAGCAATGAGTGATTTTGGCAACATGCACAGATCACATGGCTTTGGACGTGCGCTTCGGTAAGCGCGGGCAAGACTGAAAAAAACCTGGGATCAAAACAATTGCGGGTCTGACGACACCTCCTGGTTCATGAAGCCAGACAGCTCAAATTTGTCGAAGTCTCGAAGCAGGAAAACAGCAGCGAGGTGGAAAAGCCAAAGACCCGGTTCGGTTCCAACGCTGCCTTTCCCGTTTTCATGAAAGCGCACGACCTGTTGTTGAAAGAAATCGCGCACATGTTCGGAGAACGACTGCTCATGCGGGTGACGCAGGAGACTCGCAGAGCTTTTTCGACACCCATCGGAGCAAGTTCCCATACATGCAATTTACAGACGTTCTAAGGATTATTACCACAACTTAACGATAAAATTGTCGATCAGCAGCTCGATTTATCTAGATTTGAACGGATTTATCGAACTCGGGACTCGGTTCCTGCATGTCTAGTGGGTCCTTACCCGGGGCACTGTCGTGGTTGACAGCGATACAGGCTCTATGCTATGGTAGTGTTAATCAGAAAGGAGTCCTACATGGGTAACAAGCATATAATGACATTCCTTGTTTTCCTTACGCTGGGGCTAGTCACTCTGACAGCGCATGCAGCCGACGAGCTTTTCGACAATAAGGCCGCCGCAGCACATATCGACAAAGGCATTGCCTATCTGAAGGCGAATAATTTTGACGCGGCTGTCAGGGAATTCGATGAGTCCGCTTCAATATCTCCCGAAGCTGAGCCCTATTATTATCTCGGCTATACCTATTATCTCAAGAGTAGGAAGGGGGACGAGGAAAGCCGCAAACTGTCCCTTGAAAACTTCAAGAAAGCTTACGAAATCGAACCGAATTTCACTCCAATGCGGTATGAACCGACGGAGCCAACTCCCCATCAGGACAAACAGCGACCGGAAACAGGCGCCACCGAGTCGCCGTCTGGGGCACAGTAGCAGGCTGTCCCCTGCTCCGACGGCGTAACCCGAAGCACAGATGCCCACGACGGAGATGGTAACGCCCCCAGACAATGTCGCAAACTCTCCTGCGTAACAGCCGAAACAATAGCAGTACAAATTGATTGCCCGAAGGGGCCTATCATGTACATCAGCTTTTGCCTTGCCCCTGAAGCCGTGCCGCACGGGAAAAACATTCTCTTCCTACCTAACTTTTCAGCAGAAATTGGCTATCAAGGGCCGCCTTAAACAGAACTCGGGTAATATTGACAGGCCCTCCTTCCAGCCTTCACCGCTCGGGAAAATGCGGCTGCTTTATTTCTTAAGTCGCAGGTCCTTGGTAAGTTGTTTTTCGATAAAGGTTTGATGAGAGCCCAGCTTCCGGTTTAATGCGAAGGAACTTAATACTCATACCTGGCAGACGCAACGGACGTTTGCTCTTATCAATACAGTTTAATACTTCTCCGTCGATCTTGATTTCCGTGTTCCCCCATCTACAGGGTCATGGGGCCCTGCGAGCGCGTCAACGTGGCCTCGGCGTGCCTACTATTTATGCCGTGCTCCAAAAACGCTGTAAAACAGCCCATGCGAGCACCCGTTTCAACGACCTGGCCACTTTCGATAATTATATTCAGACAGATGATGAGGCAAATATAGCTATGATGCATTGCCTTTGTCGTCCACTGACTGGCTAGATATAACGTGTGTGGATCGACCGGCTTCCTTAGAAATACAGCAGCCCCTTCCTTCAGGCAGGTTTCTTCGGTAACGAGGTTTTCCGGCGCAGGACAATTAAACACTCCTGAGATATAGGCACCTACTTCCGCTCGTACTTTCTCAGTTCCGTAATGCTCTCACCACCAATTCCCCAGTTGTCGGTATCCACCTCTTCTATGACTACAACTGTGGTTTTAGGATTTTTCCCAAGGATATCCTGAAGCATCTTGGTGATTCCCTGGATCAGCTGCGCCTTCTGAGCAGGTGTAGCGCCTTCTCTGGTGATTTTTATATTCACATAAGGCATATCATCCCTCCGGAATCATGCACATCAAGTTCCCGATTTAAAGAACCGGCCCGCCACTACGCGCCATAGTCAGTCCTTTGGTAATCTCTCGTCCGATAAAGTACTTGATCATTCTTTGATCCTCGGGTTTAATACGGACAAACTTTATGCCCATCCCCGGTGTTTTTAATGGACCTTTACCGCGCTCGAAGCTGTAGAGTATCATCCCCTCAACGTGGATCTTCGTACCTTCCAGAAAAATCGTGATTGATAGCTCAAGGCCGATCGGCTTAGGCTTTGATGTGCTGATGTATATCCCGTTCTCTGACAGGGCGGACACATAGTCTCCGATCACGTTATTCGAGTTCTCATCATTGCCAACGATCACGTTGAGGCAGGTATTGAGCCGGATAAACTTGCGGGGGATCGATTCCGTCGCATTCTGAATGGCCGAATAGAGCACATCAGGATCGATCGGTTTCTGGAGATATTCGTTGCACCCTTCACGCAAGCAGGCATCTTTCATAGCGGGGTCTTTTGATGCGGTGAGAATAAAGACTGGAATTGCATAAGACTTCGGGTTCCGCCTGATCTTTTTTAGGAATTCCAACCCGCTCATTCCGCTGAGATTGATTTCCGTCAGAATAAGTGCCGGATGGGCGACGTCGACGAGTTCCAAGGCATCTTCGGCATTCTTAGTTGTGTGGATATTGTATTCCAGCCGTTGTAGCAGGATGCTTGTATAATGCAGGTGGGAGCTGTCGCCGTCGATGACCGCGAGAAGGCGCGTCACCCGCTCCCCCGGTTCAGATCCCGTTTTACGACCGTCGGATTGAGACATAAAACCTTCCCCTTACAACATGAATTTGCCGGAAAGCCTGCGGCCTACCTTTCCCGGCGAATGTTCATCGTGTAACTATTTTCCCGTTTTCAGAGAGGCAGTTTGATTTTATACTGGAGCGCAAGCATTCGCAAGATGAATGTTACCGCAATACAAGCGGCTACCGCCGCGATATTATTGCCGAAGAAACGGACCCCAAGAAGATAAGCCCAGGCGCCGACGAATGAGCAGGTTGCATACAACTCCGCTCTTCGAAAAACGTAGGGAATTTCATTGCAAATGATATCACGCATTACTCCGCCGAATACGCCGGTAATGACGCCGAGAAGCGACGATATGAATAGAGCGCAGCCGAGCTGGTCAGCAATCGATGTGCCGGACGCGCTGAAGGAACCGAGGCCTAAAGCATCGAGTGCAAGTACGATATTTACGAGGCCTTTTTTTTCGAAGATATCCTGCGCCGCCATGCTGGATACGATTGCCAGGACCAGAAGGAGAATGGCGTACTCGTAATGTTCTATCCAGAACAGGGGATGGCGGTTCAGGATGATGTCGCGCAGCGACCCGCCGCCCAGCCCCGTGACCATAGCCAAGGAGTAAATGCCGATAATATCCATCCCCTTCTTTTTAGCCGCGTAAATGCCGGTCAAGGCAAAGGCGATAATACCGACTACTTCAATAGACTTGACAAGGGTATTCATCAGATTGTGTTGTTATCGTCCGCCGATTCCCGGGGGTTTATCCTGATACCGAGAATCCGCCACTGGCCTTTCTGCTTAATCAGCGACAGCTGCAGATCGACGGATCCCTTGTCACAATCGGTGGAGGCGACGTACAAAGCAGTTATCGTAACGCCAGTCAAGAATGAAAGGGTTATCTGCGCCTCCCCCGTTGATCCTTTATATTCGCGCAGCGGCCCCATTTTCCGAAGAATGGTGAAGTACCGTTTCAGATCGGCATAATCCACCGTGGCGTTGAACTCATCGCTGGCCCGGTTCTGAAGCTCTGCGATATCCCAATCCGCAGCAATTGCAGGAATAGCAGCATCGACAAAGGACTTGCTTTCTTTATCCAGCACGCTCCCCACGGAAGCCATGACTGCCGTCGCAAACGCAAGAAGCGCTCCGATTGCCAGCAATAAATTGCCAGTCCTCCTCAACATATTGTGTTTGGGCATACCACCTCTTGAGATACATCAAATTTTTTTCGGTCACGATGCCTTGTTCGCGCTCATGGTCGAACGGCAACGCTGAGCTCATTAATCACCAATGCCGCGCTCACCGCATCATGCATGGCAATCGTCTTCGCCTCTTTCCATTGGTGCCGCAGTTTTTTGACATCCTCGCCCTTCGACTCGTGCGCCTTCAACATCCGGTCGATGACATCAAGCCGCTTGAACGCTTCCCGGCGGGTCTTTATTAGGATCCTATACTTCTGCGGATCAGATTTTGGTATCGAAAAATCGCCGCTCGTCTTCCAGATGTCGCCGAGATGCAGCCATGCGGCAAAATATTCTGTTTTGCCGCCCTCCATGGGCGTTATCCTCGATGTAGCCCTGATACTCTGCACATGCAGACCGTTCCGATCGGCGACCACCTTCTGGCTTCCTGTGAAAGGTTCGGCGCCCTGGGAATCGTAGTACCTCCATTTCACCGTTGAGACCTGTGTCTGCGAATCGTGGCAGCTTCCGCAGACCCTCGACTTGCCGTAGGGATGAGCAACTTCCTCCACCTGCAGCCATGCAAGATATTTGTTGTTCCCGCCGGGAAAACTGAATGTGCCGAGCTGTGCATACGCATCGTGTGTCTCTCCCTGAGGCCAGCGGAAAATCAGTCCAGGCTTGGCCGCAATGGTTTCCTTGATGCCACCAACGCTGTTCGGCCATATTTTCGTCGGCATCCAGCGGCCATTCTGGTCCTTGATCAATATGGGCGGCTCCTGCGGCCCGTAATATAGGGAATACTTCTTGAACGGGTTCGGCCGGGACTCTATCAGACCAGGTCCCCACGAAGTCATCTCGTAACCACCGAGAATATTTACATGGCAGGCCGCGCAGACCATGTTTTTGTGAACGCTCCCGGCCATAGCCGCCTCAATCTCGAGATGACAGTCCTGACACGTGGCATTCCGCTCCAAGTGCCCCATGCCTTCCGGACCCGTTTCGTGGCAATCAACACACTCGATCTTTTTGCCGACGTGGACATCCTCGGGTAGACCAGGGGGCTCTGATAAATCCTTGCCGAGATAACTATCTCCACGACGGCGTTCCGTAGTCCCTGCGTGGCAGACAAAGGTGCTTCTGCCTCCACCAGAGCAGTTCAGCGACGGCGGGGTGCGGCTGAATGCATGGACGCCCTGCTTGCGTGAGGGCACATAGTGGCAGTCAAGACAGCCGGCATGGCATATATTGCATGCTTTCTGCTTGGCAATCGCCTGATCGTTAGACAGCGGAAGGTTAATTTCGGCAACGATCTTTTCAGTATTTTTGGAGGAGAACCTGTCACCTTCCGCCCGGCCGACCGGCTGGGTATCCGCAAAGGATGGCCCTCAATTATTTGGACCATGAATATCGTTCCACGTCCGCATGGAACGCTGACGAAAGTTTGCACCCATCATGCTGGTATTGAACTGTTTCACTTCCTCGGGGTGGCACGAGGGTTTACCGCATGTCGCACGGGCGATGACGGGGTCATATCCGAGGGTTAGCGTGTTTCTGTCCTGCCATAGCAGCGTTCCCACGTCATAGTCCAAGGATCCGTCCGGGAGGCGAGGCAACAGCTCGCGCATCCGATCGCTGCCTGACGGCAAAATCTTAGTGACGTGGTCTTTCCGGGCTATAATGTTGAAATCGTTGTCCAACACGATGAGTTTCAGCAAGCCTTTGTGGGCTGTAACTGGATTGTCGGACAAACCATTGCCGAGGTGGCAGTCGCGGCATTCCGTGTTCGGATGGCGTGATTCCTTCTGTACTTGCTCACGAGTCATCATGAGTGCAGGATAGCCAAGGTGTATCATCCGCTCCCTATCCGAGTGGCATTGGACACACTTATCGCTCACTTGATAGCCAGAATAGAAGTAGATGAAGAGAAATATAGCGATAAACTGGGCAACAATGATCGTCATTCCAGTTCTCGTGCCAAATAATTTCCAGAGTTTACCGATTGCCATGATGTACCAAGATTACCACAGGCAAATGCTCAAAACAATTAAAAATCATGGCTCGCTCAGTATCAGACGCTACATGCCCTCAGGACATCGACGATGTCCATGCTTAATGCCTGTATAGCGTGGAGCACGCCGCCGATAAAACCCATGATAATCGAGAAAGGACCGATTAGACTACTACGTCGGCGATCATCGTGAGAGAGAAAGCCAGTTCAGAAAAAGTATTCCAATCCACTGTTAAAATGGTGATGAGCTGCATGCAGGAGACGAATAAAAAAGACCTGCCAGCTCGCCGTAGAGCCCCAAGAGCATGGTTTCCATGAAGATAGCAGAATGTATGCGCCTTCGAGAGCCTCCCCGTGCCCTTAGTGTCCCGATCTTGCTCGTCCGGTTCGCGACGGCCGACATGATATTTTGGAGCTAGTAGAAAAAATGTGGTCAGTATCAGGTCGAGGATGCGCAGAATTTTCCATCACCATGCGGTCTGCATCACCCATACCTCGAAATTATAAACTGTTACTTCGTCGTCGAAAACGCCAACCGCCGTCCATTTCCCCATGCCGGAACTCAGCTGCGCGCCGATATCCGCTCCCCTAATACACTTGGCGACACTCAGCTATACAAGAACTTCCGACAAGGCCGGACTGGATATGCGGCCTGAAGGTGAGCAGGAGGGAAAAACGATCATCACTGTTGCAATAATCGATGTTTTCAATCTTATACGGCTGTATTAGACCGTGCTCGTCTTGTCGATTTACGGTTTTGCAAGTTCTCATCCGCCATGTTCCGGCTCCGTAATGAAGATAGAAGGTCTTGCGCAAACCCTGGTTCAGATTGTTGTCGTCCCGCTGAGAATGCCAAAAGCCAGCTCATGTTCAAGATCCGTAGGTTTTCTTGAATAACGGCTCTTTTACGAATGAATCAACATCAAAACAGTCGCTCCATGGCCTCGTCCACAGTTCGCACCCCTATCAGTTCCATCTTTCCTGGGGCCGCAGACTTTTCAAGTCTATCGACATTTAGCTGAGGAAGCATGCATCGGGTGAAACCCAGTTTGGCCGCGTCCTTGAGCCGTGCCTCAGTCTGGCTGATTGCCCGCACTTCTCCTGCAAGACCCACTTCACCCATGACCACGGTCTGGGCATTAATTTGTTTTTCGCGGAAGCTCGAAGCAACTGCGGCAATCACGCCGAGGTCGACTGCCGGTTCGTCGATTGTGAGCCCACCCACGATATTGACGAACACATCCATGCCCATAAGGTGCATGCCCATGCGCTTCTCGAGCACGGCAAGCAGGAGCGACACGCGGTTGAAGTCAACACCAATGCAAGTCCTGCGCGGCATGGCGAGCTTAGAAGGCGCCACGAGCGCCTGCAGCTCCGCGAGAATCGGCCGCGATCCTTCGAGGGACGATACGACCACTGAGCCCGTGGCGTCGGCTGGCCGCTCGGCAAGGAACATCTCGGATGGGTTGACCACTTCGGCCAGTCCGCCTTCCTTCATCTCGAATACACCAATCTCGTTCGTGGAACCGAAGCGGTTCTTTACAGCGCGAAGAACGCGGAAAGCGTGCCCCTTGTCCCCCTCAAAATAGAGGACGGTATCAACGATATGTTCGAGTACACGAGGTCCGGCGATAGCTCCGTCCTTGGTAACATGGCCGATGAGGAACGTCGGTACGCCCGATCTCTTAGCATAGAGCATGAGTCGTCCGGACACCTCGCGCACCTGGCCGACGCTGCCTGGCGCTGACGGTAGCTCGGAAGTGAACACGGTCTGGACTGAATCTACGACCAGCACCTGAGGCTGGAGACCGTCGGCCGCGTGCAGAATTTCCTCCAACTGCGTTTCGGCCAGCACGTAAAGATTCTCGCCCTTCACGCCGAGCCGGAGCGCGCGCATCTTAATTTGCGACGGAGATTCCTCGCCCGAGACATAGAGCGCTTTGCCCCGTAGGTCGGAAACTTGCTTGAGCATCTGAAGCACGAGTGTGGATTTGCCGATGCCGGGGTCACCACCAATTAGCACGACCGAGCCGGAAACAATCCCCCCACCGAGCACGCGATCGAACTCCCTGATCTTTGTCACGAAGCGATCCTCGTCCCTCGCCTGGATATCTTCGAGCAGGAGGGGTTCGGCGCCATGACCGCGTTTTGCGCTCCCGATGTCCTTTGCCTTTTCCATCCGCTCCTCGACCATGGTGTTCCATGCACCGCAGTCAGGGCACTTCCCCATCCATCGGGGAGACTGGCTGCCACATGACTGGCAGACGTAAACTGTTTTGGTTTTATGGGGTTTCATGGGAAATCATTTTCTCCTTGCGAGTTCATCACTCCCCAGAGACCTCTTCGGGACTGGGCGGCCAGAAACATGTCAAAAATAGTAGCCCCCTCAAAAGGCAAGGTCAAATGATGATTATCGGCTTTCGATACTATCCTGCTTAAAAATCCTGCCATACCATACGCGTGAGTAGGGCATGACATCTTCCACCTTTTCCCGCTTAATTTCTGTAAACACTGAGGGGATTTCAGGGAAGAACGCATCTCCTTCGACAAGACAATGAATGACGGTTAAATAAATCCTGTCCACTAGGGCGATGGTCTGACGAAAGATATTCTCCCCGCCGCAGATGAACATTTCATCCGCCCCTGTACATGCGGCGTACGCCGACTTCAGGTCGTGAACAACCATGCACCCGGACGCGGAATAGTTCTCGTTGCGAGTTAACACAATGTTCGTTCTGCCGCTGAGCGGTTGGCCGATACTCTCATAGGTTTTTCTGCCCAGGATGATGGGATGTCCTCGAGTGATTGAGTGAAAGCGTCTGCGGTCCGAGGGCAAATGCCAGGGCATTTTATTATTCCTTCCAATCACCCTATTTTCGGCCATTACGGCGATAATTGAAACAACCATCCTTTGCGGTTTCCTCATTCCCTGACACAGCTGTCTTTCTTATTACAACATATTTTGGCTCAATGTTCAATGGCAATAATACATTACGTGAATATAGTATGTTTTTTATAGCAAAATAATCCCAACTATAAAAAACTATAGGCTATGCCGACAATCCTGCAAAATTAGGGTTCCGCTTACAGAAAGTCCGGAGCCATTCTATAGCGGTGCATGTACGCTCCCTATCTGACACGAACTTTTCGGTCAGAATATGGATAATGATTTCGCGCTTTTGTAAACGTCGATGCCGTGCAAGAAATTCCTGCATGGTGATAGCATGAATGGATGTATTATAACATTAACATTTAAATCATAATTGAGTGGTTCTATCTCCTTTGTCTACATGTCCGCATAGGGAACATTCCTGGCATCGATAGCCATGTTCGTACTTCCGACATAACTAATACTATGTTATTGCAAAAAGAGTCGCAAATAATTAAAATATTAGCCTTTCGTCGTATAACCCAAAAAAGTAAATTGACTCTCCCTTGATTCTGTGTTAAGTATCTTATGGATCATTATGAAAGCATCCCTGCACAGAACACTGAGATTCAAGATCGCACTGTTTATCATAATACTCTTGCTGGTCACTGCTTCCATTTTTTCTTGGCTGACCATCCAGACCATGAACAGTCATATTCTCGATGAAGTGCTCAGACGGGCTGAATCAATATCCAAAAGCACGGCCGCCCTAGCGCCTTATAGCATACTATCCGGAGACATACTAGGCATCGACAACATCGTTTCTAAAGTCAAAGAAGCAAATTCCGATGTGGAGTACGTTGCGGTCACCGATGAGAATGGCAAAATTCTGGCCCACACGGATATCACAAAAAGAGGTTCGCTAATACAGCCGTCCCGCGGAGACACGCTTAAGGTGAATGGAGATGGCTTGCGCATCTCCGAAGTGAAAAGTGCAACGGATAATTTTTTTGAACTCACCGTTCCCATCGTCTTCAAAAACAAGCCGCTTGGCAATGTTATCATCGGAGTGAACAAGTCCGTGCTTCAACATGCGAGGGAGGACACCCGGCGAAGGATCATGGTGGGACTCGTCATCGTCATGTTCCTGGGCATCGGGTGCATTATCGTTCTGTCTTCTCTCGTGACGCGGCCGATAAAGGAACTGTCCCGAGGCGTCCGCGATCTCCAGCAAGGAAGAAGAACAAAGCTTAGGATTTACTCTCACGATGAACTCGGGGGGTTGACGGAAGGTTTCAATCAGATGACCGATTTGATCTCGAAACAACAGGCTTCGCTCTGCGCTTCGGCGCAGGACCTGGAAGAGGCCTATGTTGCCACGGTCAAAGTCCTGTCAGCTGCAATTGATGCACGCGATCCCTACACGCTCGGTCATTCCACAAGGGTAGCAAAACTATCTCTGGAAATCGGAGAAATGCTAGGTTTTTCCCATTCTGAACTGGAGGAGCTCGAGATTGCCAGCCTTTTCCACGACGTGGGCAAGCTGAAGACGCCCGACTATGTTCTACTTAAGGAGGGCCCTCTGAACCCCTTGGAGCATCGCGAGATGACCGACCACACCGAACAGGGTGCAGCGATCTTGAGCAGGGCAAAGTCCCTTCAGAAGTACATACCGGCCGTCAGGCACCATCACGAATGGTACAATGGTGAAGGCTATCCAGATGGCCTGCGCGGCAACGACATCCCGCTCCACGCCGCGATCATTTCGGTTGCCGACGCCTTCGATGCTATGACGTCGTCGCGCCCCTATAAAAAGCCACGCACCTGCGAGGAAGCGCTCCGCGAGCTGAACCGATACTCAGGAAAGCAGTTTGCGCCCCGCATTGTCAAGGTTTTTCAACAGGTCGTCGAATCCCATCCCTGGCTTGTTGAACAGTTTTCAAGCAGAATCTGAATCATGCGTCCATCCAAAGCATATCGATCCGCAGCCCTCTGGCTTGGCTTCCTTCTACTCCTTTATTCCTGCTCACCCCTCTCGCGAAGACAGCCGGAGGAACGGGAAGCAAGGAATAGTAATGAAACAACGAAACAGGCCAAGGAGCAATCTGCACTCGGCAACAATGAAACAGCAAAACAAGCCCAGGAGCAATTTGCGCTCGGCAGGTACAAAAATGCACTTGACATATATTCCTCCGCCTATGACAAGCACCACGATGCCGATCTTCGCCGCGGTTATGCTCGGCTGGGCGAACAGACCAAGGCTGCTGCTGACGTACTGTTTCAGGCGGGAAATTTCGGGGAAGCCGGGATTATTTACAGAAATCTGTTCGATAGCGATATCACAACCAGGGACTTCGCACGGGAACTTTCGTTCAATGACGTAGACCTTATCAAAAAAATGGAGGCATGTTCCAAGTCGCTTATGGAGATCGGTCTCATGAGGTACCGCGAGGAAAAGCTCGAGGAAGCAATAGCAGTTTGGAGAAAGGTGCTCGTCTTCGACGCTGAAAACAAAAATGTTAGAAACGCCATCGATACCGCAACCCTGCAGCTGCAACAACTTAAGACGCTGAGATGAAGGTATCGGGAACAGCCGGCGCAGAACTGCTATTCCGCACCTGAATTTTGCTTCTTTCTATTAAAACGAACCTGCCCCCTTCCCCATGCTGACCCGATCCGGTCATGAAGAAGTCCTTAAGGATTATAGCCTTGTCCTTATCCGCCAGCCTGCGTAACCTACGCTGAATCTCCTTCACTCCCATGATCGCTCCGGAATCGACGTCTGGCAGCATTACGTCTCTGCCTTTTCTGTCCCACCCATCTTTTCCGAAATTGCCAGATAATCGATAAATGACTTTAACTGCGCGGTCCCTGCTTCCGTAAGATACAAAAACTCTACACCAATATCGTAGTATGCCTCACCTTCCTCTTCAATCGTGCGAATTGAGGCAACTCGTCCATTGAAATGCACAAAGTTATCGTCATGGAGTGCAAGCCCCATGGGGATGACGCTTTGCAAGTCAAGGCTCACATCGGTCTGGATGCGGATGCCGCAAAGGCTTATTTCCTTCACCTTGAACTGGGCAGGGTAATTCAATATCTTCTCGCCAGGCATATGAATTTGGAACCGGATATCACTCCTGCGGTCGGAATCGGAAAGCACGGTCTCTTTTTTAATATGCTCAATTGATTTTAATAAGTCCGCTATCTGACTCGATGAGTCCTCCTTGAATCTCATCCCAGCCGAATAGATCATGGCCCGTTCGCCGTTGACTTTTTCCTCAATCCCGCTTAATTCTGACCGTACCACGATGCACTTCAGATCGAAGCTTTTTGCCTTGTCTCCCAGCTTGAGTAGATATTCCCTGCCCGGGTTAAGCCGACGATCAACCCGCAGGGCCACTCCTCCAAGGCTGATATCGATGATTTCCACTTTATCAGCCAGGCTCATTTTCCCGTTTACCTCCATCACTTCCAGCTTGTATCTCTTATGCCGCCTATTGTCCTGCATGTCGGGAACTCCTCCAAATACATGTATATATCCTTAGATACGCTAGCCCCAAGTTGATTATGCTGTCATGCAATCGCGTAGTAGTGCGCACTCCCAACTTATGGTGCTTTATCCATACAAATTATAACTCTCTGTTTTTTTATCAAAAATCCCTTTGGAATGATCAGACAAATTTTAATTTAATAAGGCAAAGGTCGCATACATCGATATCAAGGGCAATAAAGTAGATCTACGGGCCCTCTATTGCGACAAATTCTCTTTCTGTCGGTTACCTGCCGCAGTTCCCCACGATCAGGCTACGCAGCTTCGACAAAAAACCAGCTACCTCTTCGCCTCCCTCCGGCGGCGACCATACTGCGAACTCCGAGGCCGATTGCGGATCATAGGGACCTTCCTTTATTTCGAGAAAAATCGAATCATCAGCCATGGGTACCCAAGCATGCCAGACATCAGGGGGCATCTCAAAACCGCTGTTCTCCAAATCTGGCCCCAGAGAAATCCTTGCCATTACTACCGCCTGATCATCGAATATAAGTAAGTCGAATTTACCGCGGAGAACAACGGCGAGTTCAAATCTTGATCTATGCCGGTGCGGCCTGAAATAGGAACCAATTTTTGATGCAACAAGATATCGCTGAATTCTATCCTGGCTGGATTCATGGATGTTAAAATTTGACCGTTTTCTGGCCGATGAACCTGCCTTTGCTAAAAGATCGTCGAACAGGATTGCGTTTATAATCTTCATGTTTATCGATACCACGAAGTTCCCGCCGGCTGGAATATGCATCCAAAGCGCTTTCCCGTGCGAGTATATTGGCTGCTCAGAAGTTTGTCAAGTCGATTAACTGAACCTGTTGTCCCAAAGCAGAAATGTCCTATTTTTACCAAAGTTGAATTGTCCGGTTTTGTGATACTGCCTTACGTGGACTTCATGCTTTAGCCATTGCCCTTGCTGGAGACTTCCACGGATGCGTCACTGGCTGCTGACGCTCCCTTATATCCTCGATTTCTTTGCCGACATCTCTCCCTTCACGGGGCGATCATCGATTTTCTTATAATTTAATCGTTGTCCCTCATGGAGTATATGCATGCTGCTCTCAGTTCTTTCTCCGCCTCACTCAGAATGATCTGGAAGAGCGCCAAATGGCGCTTCCAGATCATTTGAGTTTTTTGGCTCCTGCTAAAGTTTGCGCTACATATAAAAACCGCTAACCTTAGATTTGCTTTTCGTCCTTGAGCAGAGCGGGAAAATCTTCCTATTTACAAAGAACTTGAAGATGATCGCTTCAAATGAGATGTTACTTCAATATTTCGACGAAAAAGGTCTTCATGGCCTGCCACGACTCTTTGTCGGCTTTTTCGTTGTACGCAATCGGAAGTTTAAATTTTTCCCCAAGAGCGGTTGCACGCGGATTCGAGAAGGCGTGGGTGGCGCCGGGATAAACAATCACCCGATAATCGGCATCGGCGGCTGTCATCTCCTTTTTAAACAATTCAACTTTATCTGGCGTAATGAAGGTGTCAGCGCCTCCCTGCAGGACAAGAATCTTTGCCTTGATTCCGCCGGGGCTGGCCGGTTTAACTGCCCCCAGGTTGCCATGGAAGCTTACTACTCCTTTCAGGTCCGCTCCCTGGCGGGCCATGTTCAGGATGACGCCTCCGCCGAAACAGAAGCCGATCGCCGCGATTCTGGTATCATCAACGGTCGGCTGCCTCTTGAGAAAACCCTCGGCAGCATCAAACCGCGCTTGTGCAATATCAAAGTTTTTCATGATTTCCGACGACATGGCTGACGCTTCCGTAGGATTGGACGCTTGCTTTCCTTCGCCGTACATATCGGCGGCAAGGGCCGTATACCCTAGCTCGGCCAGCATCCGTGCCCGTTTCCGACCATAGTCAGTCAGGCCCCACCACTCATCGACTACTATAATACCGGGTCCCTTGCTTTTCATACTGTTGCTGTAAGCAAGGTAGCCCTTCATGACCGTGCCGGCGACGTTGTACTTTACGGTCTTCCCGATTATTTTTGCATGAGATATCGCCTGGCCGATGCACAGGACAAACGCCACGATGCCTACTAAAACAAGGGAAAATTTCTTCATATTATCCTCCTTTAAGTCGCTATCGTAAAACTTATACATAGCAAACCGATCGTCTCGTTTCACTCGGTCATCTGTTCCAGTCGGCATGAGATGCCAGCTCGAACTCGAGACCATCCTGTATCAACAGGATACCTTTCAATTGTACCAGAAGAAGGGAGAAAAAATCGACTGGCAGGATTAGCGGTTTCGCTCTTTTACCGTACGCTCCACTTCCCGTTTCGATTCCTTTTCCTTGATTGTGTCGCGCTTGTCAAAGGATTTCTTGCCCTTGGCGAGTCCGATCAGCACTTTGGCCTTGCCTCGAATAAAATAGATCTTGAGCGGAATGAGCGTATAGCCTTTTAAGGTCATCTTACCGATAAGCTTCTGTATCTCCTTGGCATGAAGTAGGAGTTTACGTGTTCGGAGCGGATCATGATTCATGATGTTACCGTGGGGATAAGGGCTTATGTTTGCATTCAGCAGGAAAATCTCATCCTTTTTCACGATGGCGTAGCTGTCTGTAAGGTTGGCGAGACCCAAGCGGAGGGATTTCACCTCTGTGCCATGAAGCACGATCCCCGCCTCAAGCGTCTCCTCGATGAAGTAGTCGTGGTGTGCCTTACGGTTGGTGGTAACCGTGGTATCAGTCTTTTTGTTTTCCATACATGCAATTCCGTATTTCTATTGTAACGAAAAACCCTTAAACTGCAACACCTTTGTTCAGGAGGCGGAGCGATCGAAAAGCAACAAGGAAATGAGAAAGTTTTTTATAAACAACCCAGATTTCAGGGTGTCATATCATCATGCAGGCTTCTTACATCAAATTCACCGGATCGACATCAATAATAACTTTGCACTTTCTGCCATATTTCTCCTCGATAATGTTCCTACCCTCGGTGGTAAGCGTTCTGATCACTTCCCTTCTAGTCGAGAGCAATATCATCTGGAACCGGTACTGGCCGCGAACCCGGGACACTGGGGCAGGCGCAGGGCCAAGCAGCACGGGATCCTTTCCTCGTATCAGGCTGCGGATATGGTTCTGGGCTGCCTTGGCGGCCTGTGCGGCCAACTCCGCGTCAGGACATCTAATCTCGATCTTGATCATGCGTGCGACGGGAGGGTAACCGAGCTGGGTACGAAACACGATCTCTTCGTTATAAAACCCGTCATAATCATGTGTGGTGCTGTGCCGTATCGAGTAATGATTCGCGTTCATCGTCTGGATTACCACCTCTCCGGAGACATCCCCCCTGCCAGCCCTGCCCGCGGCCTGGGTGATGATCTGGAAAGTTTTTTCTGCGGATCGGAAATCCGGCAGGTTGAGCCCCACGTCGGCATCCACCACGCCCACCAGCGTCACTGCCGGAAAGTCATGCCCTTTCGCGATCATCTGGGTACCTAGTAGGATGTCCACTTCGCGACGGTCAACCTGTTGCAAAAGCTTTTCATAGGCGTCTCTCCCTCTGACCGAGTCGCTGTCCATGCGTTTCAGCCGCGCGCTGGGAAAAAGTGCCTGCAGTTCCTCTTCAATCTTCTGGGTGCCATAGCCAAGCAGCTTGAGTTCGATGCCTGAGCACGACGGGCAGGAGGACGGCGGTGTCATAAGAAACCCGCAGTAGTGGCACTTGAGTTTTTGTTCTGTTTTGTGAAAGGTGAGAGACACACTGCATCTCGGGCACTTCACAGCAACTCCACAGCTCCCGCAGATAAGCACCGATGAGAAGCCCCGCCGGTTTAACAACAGGAGTGTTTGCTCGCCCTTCTCGAGCCTCAGTCGAATGTCATCTATAAGTCGCGGGGAATAAAGGGTATGTTTCGGAAGGGTCTTGACGTCGACAATCAGCACCTCGGGCATGGGGCGGTGGTCAACGCGGTTCGCAAGGCGCAGATAGAGGTACTTTCCGGACTTTGCATTGTAGTAGCTCTCGAGCGATGGCGTGGCCGAACCGAGCAGGGCCACAGCGTTCTGGAATTTAGCTCGCATGATCGCCACATCACGAGCATGATAGCGAAGCCCTTCGTCCTGTTTGTAGGAGTTTTCGTGCTCTTCATCAACAACGATAAGACCCAGGTTTGCAAAGGGAGCGAAGACCGCAGATCGAGCGCCTATGGCTACATCCACACGGCCAGACTGGATCCGGCGGTACTCGTCGGCTCGTTCGCGGTCCGTCAGCCCGCTGTGCAACACCGCAACGCGTCCACCGAAACGTTTTTTGAATCTGCGCAGCAACTGCGGTGTGAGCGCTATTTCGGGCACCAGAACAATGGCACCTTTTCCAGCGGCTGCAAGCCCGTTGATGGAATGCAGATAGACTTCGGTCTTTCCGCTACCAGTCACGCCGTGCAGCAGTAACACGCCGAAGGTCTGCGCCGCGACCTGTTCGCTAATGCGTTTCACGGCCTCAGCCTGCTCAGGCATAAGATGAGGCGGCACGCTCGGGACAAACGGTTCCCTTTCGATTTCCCCGCCAATGTCCTTTTCAATTATTTCCACCATCCCAGCCGTGTACAGGGCTTTGATGGTGCCAGTGGAAAATGTCTTTAACTCCTCCATGCCAATTTCTTCGCGTTCGCATAAAAGCAGCAGAAGCTCCGCCTGTTTCGGTCCCCGCAGTAATTTCACGTCATGGTCGCCCAAGGCAAGCCGCAGAAATCTTCTTCGCTTTTGTTTTGCGCGGGACAAGGCCTTCGGCACAATGGCATCAAGGGTCGGGCCCAGCGGGAACAGATAGTAGTCGGAAATCCATCGCGCGAGTCGAACAAGGTCGGGCGCAAGCGGCTGGCCGGAAACTTCGATTATCGATTTGAGCCCGGAAACCCCTGCCTTTGCAGGGAATCCGACGACCGTTCCGGCTATACGACGGTTCCCGAACGGCACCAACACGCGCGAGCCCTCCACGAGTTGCCCCTGCATCCCCTCGGGGATGCGATAATGGAATGTTTTATCGACGGAAACGCCGACAGCTATATCAGCAACTTGTTCTGGCATGGGGATTGGTCACGCGGGTAAACAGGCAAGGATCAAGTTATGTCAAAAACAGAGATCAAGGGAAAAAACCGCTGCATTCCAACTATCAATTAGTACGATCGATCTATCGCTGGAAGCATTAATCAGGACGACTTTATTTCCTTATTGCCCAGAATGTCTTTGAGCTCGGTCATGAACTCGCTGATGTCCTTAAAGGAGCGGTAGACTGAGGCGAACCGTACATAGGCGACCTCGTCCAACTTATGCAACCGGTCCATTACTTCCTCGCCAATGACTGTACTGGGGATTTCCTTTAGCCCCTTCTCTTGGAGGTCCTTTTCGATTTCCTCGACGGCCCTTTCGAGCATTTCCAGACTGATGGGACGCTTTTCGCAGGCTTTCTTGAGTCCGTTCAGAATCTTCATCCGGTCGAAGGGCTCGCGCCGCCCATCCTTCTTGATAACGAGCGGCAAAACTTCCTCGACGCGCTCATGAGTTGTGAATCGTCCTTGGCACTTGAGACACTCACGTCTCCGACGGATGGACTCGCCTTCCTTTCCCATTCGGGAGTCAACAACCTTATTATCGAGGCTTGTACAGTAAGGACAGCGCATAGGACCAGTTCAAAGTTCAGGGTTCAGAGTTAGTCACACGCGGGAAAATAGACGGAATGCAAAGTCGCTACCGGCCGCGAAACATGTTTCATAAATCACTTCTTATATTGTGTTACTTTGATGCCCGATTCCTCCAGCATCTCCGCCGCCAGGGGGTCGGGATAGCCGTCTTCGAATATAATGTGCTTCACGCCCGCGTTGATGATCATCTTGGCGCAGATGCCGCATGGCTGATTCGTGCAATAGAGCGTCGCGCCGTCAATATTCGTTCCATGCTTGGCAGCCTGGATAATCGCATTTTGCTCGGCATGGAGACCTCGGCAGATTTCGTGCCGCTCCCCGGAAGGGATTCCCCGTTGTTCGCGGAGACATCCGCGATCGAGACAATGCTCAATACCCGACGGTGTGCCGTTATAGCCCGTGGCAAGAACATTCCTGTCCTTCACGATCACGGCACCAACTTGGCGGCGAAGGCAGGTAGCCCGTTTCTTCACCAAGTGGGCAATTTGCATGAAATATTCGTCCCATGAGGGGCGCGTATGCTGGTTTGCCATAATACACCGTGAAACCGATAACGAAAGATGAGCCCCAATAAAAATAAATATTTTTAAAGAGGGTCAAGGCCACGCGGCCTTGCTGCATGCATAGAATACCTGAGGGGGTCAATTACCGCGCTGTCTTCATCGCGCAGCGAAGCCCGCTCGTAACGAATTTCCCGCCGACCTTCGATTCTTACACTCCTGCTTTTTCCATCGCGAACATCGGGAACCTGGCACAGAACGTCTTGGTCCGCTCCATGATCGTGGCGAGTTTTTCCGGAGAATGACCGTTTGCAAGCGTCTCGCAGATGAGATCGCCGATGACCTTCATCTCCGGTTCGCGCATTCCACGCGTGGTCACGATGGGCGTTCCGAGGCGAATGCCGCTCGTTGTCACCGGCGGTTTCTGATCGTAGGGGATGCTGTTCTTGTTGCAAGTGATGCCAGCCGCGTCAAGCGCCGCTTCGGCGTCTTTGCCCGTAATATTTTTGGGCGTCAAGTCCACGAGCATGAGGTGATTTTCCGTCCCCCCCGAGACGATACGGAAACCATCTTCAGTAAGGCGTTGCGCAAGAGCTTTCGCGTTCTTCTTCACCTGCTGCTGGTAGTCCTTGAAACCGGGCATGAGCGCCTCCTTAAAGGAAACCGCCTTGGCCGCGATAACATGCACAAGCGGTCCGCCTTGGATGCCTGGGAAAATGATCTTGTCCACCGCCTTTGCGAATTGTTCCCTACACATGATCATTCCACCGCGCGGGCCGCGTAGGGTCTTGTGGGTGGTCGTGGTAACAAAGTCTGCGTAGGGCAACGGGCTCGGATGTTCGCCCACCGCCACGAGACCGGCGATGTGCGCTATGTCGGCCATCAGGTAGGCGCCCACTTTATCCGCGATCTTGCGGAACCGCTCAAAGTCGAGGATTCGAGAATAGGCACTGTAGCCGCACACAATTAACTTTGGCTTGTGCTGCACCGCCAGACGCTCCACCTCGTCGTAGTCAAGCAGCTCCGTTGTCCTGTCCACGCCGTAGGAAAATGACTTATAGAGCATGCCCGAAAAGCTCACGCTAGCACCGTGGGTCAGATGCCCCCCATGGGGGAGGCTCATGCCCAGGATCGTGTCGCCGGGTTTGAGCACGCTGAAATAGACAGCCATATTTGCCGTCGAACCGGAATGGGGCTGCACGTTTACGTGTTCGGCGCCGAAGATCTGTTTTGCCCGGTCGATTGCCAGCGACTCCACCTGGTCGGCGAACTCACACCCGCCATAGTAACGGCGGTTCGGGTAGCCTTCAGCATACTTGTTCGTGAATACCGACCCCTGCGCCTCGAGCACGCCCGGGCTTACGTAATTCTCCGACGCGACAAGGACGATCTTGCTCAGCTCGCGCTCCTCTTCGCCTTTGATCGCGTTATACACTTCGGGATCTATCTGTTTCAGTTCTGACATGCCGTTGTCCTTTTAACCCTGGGAAGGACTGCAGCCACAGAGGAGCATGGATGCAGCTTGATTGCATGCACGTGAATTTTTCAGGCTGCTGGCGCAATCTCCGTAACTTTGGCCGTGCAATGAAAAACCATGTGAGTGAAGCTCTCGTGGTCCCTCTACATTTTTACAGTTTTATGGATTGTTCGATCACCTGTATCTTGTCAAGCCGCTTCTGGTGCCGACCGCCGGCAAATTCCGTTTCAAGCCAAGTTTTTACGATATCAAGAGCAACGCCCTTCCCGATCACCCGCTCACCCATGACTAGGATGTTGGCGTCGTTATGTTCCCGGCTCATCTGCGCAGTAAAATGATCATGACAGAGCGCGGCGCGAACCTTCGGATACCGGTTGGCCACGATGGACATGCCGATGCCCGTGCCGCAGATCAGGATGCCGCGGTCCACCATCCCGTTCGCCACAGCTGCCGAGACTTTTGAACCGAAATCTGGGTAATCGACGGAATCCCTATTCGTGGGCCCGAAATCGGAGACTTGGATATTTGCAACAGTCTTGATGAATTCGAGCACTTCTTCCTTCAGTTCAAAGCCGCCGTGATCGCAGCCGATCGCTAACTTCATGCAAAACCCGCCTTTCAAAGAGAAGTTAATATTAACATCTCCGCTGTTTTTGTGTCAAGGAAAATACCCGTTACCCGCTACTGCATATCTGCATCCGGAGACTTTCAGCCTGCGCGAATCAACGACCAATCACGCGTTCTGAAGAATCGACCTGCAACAAGAAAGTACTAAAAAAATTCGTAGCCAATCATGCTCAACACCGCCACAGCGGCTGTTTCCGTACGCAGAATGGCCGGCCCGAGACTTACAACATGAAAACCCCGAGACTTAGCCGCCCCCACCTCTCCGGCAGAGAAGCCGCCTTCCGAGCCAATGAGGACTATGATCTCCCCGACGGCAGAATTTTGTCTTAAAACATTTTTGATGCGCTCGGTCCCTTCTTCCCAAGGCAGAAGAGATAGCGTCCGGGGACCGGGGGCTTGGGCCGCGATGAAATCGCCAAACGAAACAATGGGCCCAACAAGCGGGATGTCGGTACGGTTGCTTTGCATGGCAGCTTCCCGTGCAATCTTCCGCCATCGCGCCAGTCGTTTCTCTTCGTCCTTGACCTTAACAATTGTCCGTTCCGTCATAAGTGGAATTACAGTCGCAACGCCAAGTTCCGTGGCTTTCTGCACAATAAAATCCATTTTATCAGATTTCGGCAGTCCCTGGCCCAGCGTAACGCGGGGATGACTGAGCTCATTCTTTGTCTGCGTCAAAATTTCCGTCTTGACTTCCGTCTTGCTGAGTGCGGCTATCTTAGTCCTATATTCGGTTCCTTGCCCGTCGCACAGGAGCATTTCATCGCCGGCCTTCATTCGCAGGACCTTCACAATATGTTGAACATCTTCTTCGGCAATCATGATGTTCATGCCGCTGATTCGATCAGATGATATGAAAAAACGCGGTGGTCGTGGCATATAGACTTAAGTTACAAGTTCAGAGTTTAAAGATAAGGCAAGACATCTTACTCCGCGTCCAATGCGGAAAAAATATTATCAGACCTTCGGATTCGGCACCGAGGGCCTGTTATTTCCGCCTTTTCTCCTTCGTCTTCTGCGGTGCGGACTCATATGCTTCTCGCGGTTATCCTGAATTTCCTTTTGCTCAGCTTGCGTAAGAGGGTTGGCCCTGATAAATTCATTCCACCACGCCCGAAGCTCTTTTCGCTCTCCCGTGACCTCGCTTGTGAATTGGAGATACTCGTAAGCGTCTCTGAAACCCGGCCGGCGCAAGAAAAACCGTGGATGTTTGCCCTCACGCTTCTCGAACCGATGCTGGTTCCAGTAGATATCACGCATCATCAACCCAACTTTTTTGGGAATCATAACCCGGTGCGCTTCTTCCGTAAGGGTTTCCGCAACCGCCTTTGTCGCGGCCTCCACTGAATTTGCCCCGTCGTTCCTCAGCAGGTCTGCCTTTTCCTCAATGTACTGTCCGAACAGCAGAGTAAACAGCATATGAGGCTGTACTGGCCGGCCCGACTGCACGCAGGTGTCGATCCACTCAAAGGCCTTCCCGAGCCTGGTGTGAGGAAATCCATCGGTCTCCGAATCTACCCACTCGTTGAGATGTGGGAAAATCACCCTGTAAAGGCCCGTCTTTCTGAGCAGCTGGTAGGTCCGTTCCCCTTCACCGAGCAGAAACAGCTTCAGGACTTCCTCGTACATGCGTGCGGGAGAAGCGAGTGCAACCTTTTCCTTCAGCTCCAGCAGGGCGTGATAAGTGTTTTCTTCGATTTCGAACCCAAGCTGGGCGGCAAAACGCACTGCGCGCACCATGCGTACAGGATCCTCGGTAAAGCGTATCACGGGGTCGCCGATGGTGCGGATCATGCCTTTGCGGAGGTCTTCCATTCCACCCACATAGTCGATAACCGAGAAATCGCTTATATTATAGAACATTGCATTCACCGTAAAATCGCGCCGGAGGGCGTCTTCTTCCGGTGTGCCGAAAACATTATCGCGGAGAATCATACCGCCTTCGGTTTTGAGAATCCGCGATGACTTCGGTTTCAGGACAACACCGGATGTCGAAAACGTCCCACCGTTGACTGACACCTTACCTTCTGGTACCGAAGGTGCTTCAAACCCAGACGGCGAAACTTGGTCAAGAGCCGGTGCCGCGGGTCCGGTTTCCGGTTCCTCGACTACTGATGACCGGAACGTGGCAACTTCAATAATTTCATCTGGAAAATGTACGTGGGCAAGACGAAAACGCCGTCCGATCAGCCTGCAATTGCGAAAAACCTTTTTGACTTCATTCGGTCTCGCGTCAGTTGCAATATCGAAGTCCTTGGGTTCCCTCCCGAGCAGGAGGTCGCGTACACCCCCTCCTACGAGATAGGCATGATAGCCCTGCTCTCTGAGGCGATAGAGAACACGAACTGCGTTGTTACTGATCCACTTGCGGGAAATACTGTGTTCAGAACGGGGGATAATCGTAGGTAATTTCGGACTCACAGGAACGTATATTAGCACAACAGGATGGGTAACGTAAAGGGGGAAGTGGAATGGAAGGACAGAAATTTGAGGCCGGATAACCCAGTTGCCCACAGATTTATGCGAGGTGTTGTATGTCAATGCAATTTTTAAAGCAACCCCATCTGAAGGTCCGTTCCCTATTGCTTCCTTGCCCTGTTTGGAATGGATGTTTTGTCAACGAGACTTTCGGGCATTGCCCCAAGATAGGGAGACGACATCAAGCAAACCGCTGGCCGTATAGAACCGGCACCGCGCAAGGGTAAGAAAGAGTTCGTTTTTCGCGCGCGTCATACCCGAATAGAAGAACCGCCGTTCCTCCTCCTTATCCATACCTTCCTTTATAATCGTACAAGGCAAAAGATCTCCATCGCAACCTGTTAAGAATTCGACAGGAAGCTCCAGTCCTTTTGCCATGCGCATTGTCATAAGCGTTACCAGGTCCGCTCGGGGATCGAAAAAATCCTCCGTGCTGAGAAGCTTTGCTTCCCGCCTAGTAACTTCAGGTGTTCCTCCGGCCTCATTGGCATGAACAAGCGACTGAAGATAGGCAGCGGTCCTCTATTTCCACGATCTTCATTTCGTTCCTGCGTCCCAACACCTGATAAGGAATACCCGATGCTAAAAAGGCCTCCTCCAGAACCTTTGCCTGGGCATTGGTCCGATAAAAAGCAACATCGAACACTAAAGACACAATAAATTTTTTGCTATAGTTGTCTCCGCAGACATCTATTTATAGGAGCTTCATCTGTCCTTTGATCACTTTCCGCTCCATCTCCTCGAAGATCCTAATCTTGCCGAACTCTCCGTCGTATCCCGGAGCAATGTGCACTTCACCCGCACGCATGCGCGAGACGGCTTCTCGGATAAGAGGAGTGCTTGCACGTTCAATGTCATCGAGTGGGGAGTCAAGCAGAATGGTGAATTCGTTGCCGAGTTTTTCGAGGAGGGGGAAATACAGGGACTCCACTTTTTTCGTGTTCACCCCGCATTTCAGTCCCTCCGCAATAATCTCAGGCAGCGGAATGATCGACGTAAAAGATGGCGCGCCCTTAGGCCTGAATCCGCAGTCACGGTCCGCTAGTTTCTCAACCCGGTGCATCACGCCCACGGTTACCTTTCTGTTGCACACAGGGCAAAGATAGCCATGTTGGATTGTTTCCTTCGGCGTGAGGCTTACCCCGCAGTTGCGGTGGCCGTCATAGTGATACTTCCCTTCTTCAGGAAAAAATTCTACGGTGCCCAAAAACCCTTTGCGCGTTTTGATCGCTTCGATGATTGAGGGGTACGAGATATCTGTATCGAGAATGTTTGCTTCGCGCCCGATTTTTGCGGCGGAATGGGCGTCGGAATTCGAAACCAGCGTGAGTCTATCGAGAGCAGAAAGCCGCCAATTCATAAGCGGATCGGACGATAGACCAGTCTCGATAGCATGGATGTGCGGAGTCAGTTCTTGAAAACATTCTTCCAAGGCATCGAAACCCGACGCAGCGCCGAAAACAGAGAAATGCGGTGTCCAGACGTGGGCAGGGATGAGCATGGCCTCCGGCGAGGCGTCGAGAGTGATCTTCAGAAGCTCTTTTGCATCGAGTCCAAGGATCGGCCTTCCATCAGCATTTAGGTTCCCCCTCCTTGAAAGCGCAAGATTGAGCCGCGCGACGTCTGCAAAATTGGGCGCAAGAATGACACAATGTATCTTGCGCGTTCTTCCATCCTTGCTGTAAATGCAGCTGATCTCCGACGAGAGGATGAGCCGGACATCGGCCTTGCAGGATGAAGGCACATCTTCTGTCTGATGCTCCTTCCTAAGAGCGAATAAACCGTCTCCGCCGGGTTCGAGTTTTTCGTCAAGTTCCTTCAGCCACTTTGGATGAGTGAAGTCACCGGTGCCGATCACCCTGACACCCTTGAACTGCGCCCATTTCCATAAGCCTTCAGGACACATGTCTTTGCTTGTTGCGCGAGAGTAGTGGGAGTGAACGTGAAAGTCAGAGATGAATTTCATGAAAGGATTATAGCATCATATTAAGAGCAGAGAAACAAGATTTTAAAAACGAGTTTGCTAGCATTTCCTACAGGTTTTGATGCCGAGCAGGGCATAGGACAGCACCATCCGACGATCCCCGTAACAAGCGGAATGATCCCGAGATAGGCCCAGGGGGGCTTCAGCCCCACAACGGCGCAAGTAAGTAATGAATAGACCAACTACAACCCGGACCGTCCTTTCCCATGAACCAATATTTTTCTTCATAATACCATCCTCCCTTAATGTTTTGAAATTGCCGGCGTATAATTGATTACCGGCCATGAATGTATGCAATAAATTGGAGGAAGGGATATCTCAATCTGGCTGATTTATCTGGTGGCCTCCGCTCCCGCTCGCAATAAGCACAGCGTTACTTTGAATATATAAGAAAAAGGTTTAACGAACCAGTTTCTATGAATACCGCATTATTGCCGAAATGGCGGCTAATGACCGTATAACGTGGTACATTTATATAAGGAAACTCAACAACGAAAGGGGTCAAACAATGAAGAAGATAGTAATGGGTTCTGTTCTCTTAGGATTTATGTTCGTCACTTACGCTTATGCAGAAGATTTTACGCTGAAAAGTGACCAGATAGGTGGTCAGCTTACCATGGATCAGGTATTCTCGGGATTCGGTTGCACGGGGAAGAACATCTCACCTTCCCTTAAATGGGTAGACGCCCCTAAGAATACGAAAAGTTTCGCGCTCACGGTATATGATCCCGATGCGCCAACCGGGAGCGGATGGTGGCATTGGGTTATCTTCAACATCCCCGCAGATGCAACTGAACTCAAAACAGATGCGGGAAATCTGAAGAAAAACATAGCCCCCAAGGGCAGTATCCAGAGCATGACAGACTTTGGAAAACCAGGCTTCAGCGGCCCCTGCCCGCCTGTGGGCGACAAGCCGCACCGGTATATTTTCACACTTTACGCCCTTGATGTCCCGAAGCTTGACCTTGACGAGAAGGCAGTTGCACCGCTTGTAGGTTATATGCTCAACCAGCATGTGATCGCGAAAGCGTCGATTATCTCCTATTACGGCCGGTAATGCAAGCTTCACGATGCTTAGAAGCATAACCATTGTACTACCTGCAAACTGCAAAAAATACAGGAGAAGAGATGAACTAGGCTAGGGGGGCCAACTATACGAAGATATCGAAGGTATCGAAAAAATGGCTTTCCACTTTATTGGAGGGGCCACTTTTTTGAAGGCGAACCAATGAACCTCTCGCAGCAAGCCGCGGGGAATTTATAAAGAGGAAAGCTATAATCATTTGAGCAACCCACGGTTGTTCATACTCTGCCATCTATAAGTTATCCTTGCAGCAAAGCCACAGGAAATTGTAAGTAAATAAAGTACCTAAAATGGGTGTTCATTGTATTATTCATCTTCATTTGTATAAAATCTTAAAGTTAGAGAGAATGCAATATGTCAGGCCAATCGCTTTCGATTATGGCGAGGACATAAAAATAAGAGGTCATATCCTGTGGCTACACGCACCTCTTGGTGTTGGAACCTGACAGCCGACCTCAGAGTACTTCATATGTTATTTCCCCCGCGTGGATTTGAGTCAATTAGTCTCCGTATCATAGCATACAACAAAGGTCAGAAGATTCTATACTTTGTAGCAGTTTGAATTGCACCCGTGCGCGGTGAAGATTATGGGACGGATAATCGATTTTAAAATAGGTATCGCCCCGAAGATAATCGGCAAGGAATCTAATACCCAGTTCGAAGGTAATCACTTCAACGGATTTCGGCAGCAACTCAAGTTCCTTTTCCGTAAGGAATGCGCCCGCTTCGCGAATATAGCCGCGCCTCACCGAGTCGTACAAAGAGAGATCGAAACGGACCGACTCAAAATCCGGGGCATCCTCGCCCAGTGGGTTTGCCGTTGACCGGACGCAGTCACCAAAATCGAAGTGCACAATGCCGGATTTTACCGTGTCCAAGTCGAGCATACACAGGGCCTTGCCCGTTGCGGCGTGGATCATGACATTATTCACCTTCGGATCGTTGTGGACCACCCGTAGCGGAAGCACTTTGGCTGCGATAAGATCCGTCAATACGGTCGCGAGAGATCTTCTGGCATACACGAACTCCTGTTCAATCGTAACCTGGTGAGCGCGTTTTTTCACGTCCGATGCCAGCGCTTCATCATAATCAGAGAGATATTTCGACGTAATGTGAAACCCTGGTAGCGTGTCATGCAGTTTTGCCGGCAACAGGTCGGACAGGATCGCCTGAAACGAGCCAAGAGCGCGGCCAATCTCGTAAGCATGGTCCGCGCTCTTGGTGCGGTCGAATACTTCGCCCACTTCAATAAAATGAAACATCCGCCAGTACTCGCCGAAATTGTCAATTAGGTAGGAGGTGCCTTTTTTCGTGGGGACAAGTACTGGTGTGACACTCGATGGGTCATGGATACCCTTTGCACTGAGCCGATCCGCTATGTGCGAGGTCACAACCTCCACGTTTTCCATTACCTGTTCTGGATGTTTGAACACTGCGGTGTTCATACGCTGTAGGATGTATTTGAGCGTCGTTCTTCCTTCCAACATCCTACAGAGGTAAGTAGTGTTGATCAGGCCGGAGCCGAAGCGTTCAGCCCTGATGAGCGTCCCGGGAACGGTGAATTGCGAGATAATGGATTCAAGCATGTTTTCGTATTTGACAGGACCGGCGGCTGCAGATTTCTGTCGTGTTTTTTTTGCTGTTTTATTCCTACGAACTGAAGTTTGCATCTTACTCATTTTCACTGCCTCCCTATGATCAAGGACACTGGGAATTCATGTATCTCCTTCCCGTCTACCGCCCGCTGGGCAATCGTTGCCATGGCATCACAAATATCCTTGGAACCTGCGTCAGGCAGAAGGTACTTCAAATTATCGCAGTCGAAACTGGGATGAAATACGCCATTGCCTCCGAAAACCGGATTATCCTCTGCTGGGAGGTCGCGAAGTCCAGCCGACCTCCCAGTGAGAGCAAGTCCTCAGCATGGGCGTCATCAATGCAGCCAACTGCACGAATTATACCATGCTTCACTGCAATAAAATATTATTTGTATCAGGGTGAAACTAAACTTCAAGAGTGTTATAATATTTTATAATTCGGACTGATTGTCCATAATACTTTTCAAACAGGCCAGGAAACGGGGGTAAGCTCAATACCATGATTTTTCAGGACCGCAGGCAAGGAGGAGAAAAACTTGCCCGGGAGTTGCAAGCCTTGGGGCTAAAGAATACCGTTGTCCTCGCAATCCCTCGAGATGGTGTTGCAGTTGGCGGAGCGGTGGCAAAAGGCATCGACTGCCCATTTGACGTTATTCCCCTGATGAAAATTCCTATCCCCTGGAACCTCGAAGCAAGTTATGGTGTCGTGGCCATGGACAAGACTATGGTGTGGAATAGACCGCTCATGAACCGTCTTGAACTGTCCGAGCGGGAGCTCGAACTGGCCGCCGCCGCCGCCGTCGCGGAAGCCAAAAGGAGGGAGCAACTCTACCGGCGGGGAAAGCCTTTCCCAAAGCTGGATAATAGGGTTGTTATCCTGGTTGATGACGCGCTTGCCTCAGGTTACAGCATGCTGGCGGCAGTCAATTTTGCGAAGAAACGGCGTCCTCGCTCCATCATCATTGCATCACCGGTCGCTTCCGACATAGCCTACCGTATGCTCGCAGCGGAAGAAGGCATCGATAGGATTATAGCACTTGTCCAGGATCCTGAACAGTTCTTTTCGCTTGAATCCTACTATCAAGAATACAAATTCCTCACCGACGATGACGTAATACGAGAACTCAGTTGATTACTTAAATAATTCCATTCCCCAGAAAATCCTTTCCACTAATAACTTCTTTTTCTTGCCCTGACGACACATAATTTTTTTGACAAAATAAGCGAGCAGGCATTAATGCTCTCTGAAGTGATTATTCATGCGTTTCATACTGTCGAACCATTATCAGATCTCCTGCTTTTTCCAAAAACGGCAGTTCATAAATTTTTTTCTCAACTCATGGAGTGAGTTTTTACCAAAATTATTCTTATTATCATATGTCACCTCCCGTCTCTAAGGAATGTCTGCTCTTTGAATTCAAGACTGCATCTTATACTGTACGCTTCGGGAGTTACAACGGATCATTGCCACTATCGCATCTCCTTTCGTCCCCAAAGATTGGCTGACGACTGAGATCATTCAGACCAGCCTTGATCGATGCAGACTAAAAACCGCTGCAGTCTGAGCAAGGATGACTCTTGTCGCCCGTCTCATCAGGCATTGGACGGCCAGCAAGATTCGGTGCCACCTTTTTTATACAGGTGGCGATAACATATTCGCCCGTATGGAACTTCGGCTCAACGCTGCAGCATAAAGAGAACAGGTGAAGATGTGATGTGGAGGATATGAGTGGTCTTCACGGCGCGGATGATGAGGGAAAGCGAACGTCGCTTGGAGAATGATCGACAAGTTAGAGACTTTAATTTCTCTTGCCCCTTTCGCCCAAGTATAGTATCCTCACCAAATCAGATAAACATCCTTGGTTGCAGCGGTGCATCATGATGCGTAAATCCCGAGAGAACGACATTTCTAAGTTTTATCTTCTCTCCGAAAAATCTCCCATAAATTGGTAAGCTCGAATGACCTAACTTCTTCCTCAAGTTCTACCTATAGTTGGTGCAAGGGGGCCGGCATATTTCAGCTTTACCTACTGATAGCATTGATGATATGAGAAGATAACCGATATGGATATAGACAGAGTCATCTCAGGCATTGTTTCATTAATCGTCAGTATTGGTCTTTTTAAGTATGGAAATAGTATTTTACAATATATTGCCGACCTCCAGAAGCAATACCATCAAGAGAACCTAAGTCAAGATCAAATTTTAACTGTGAGAATATTCGTAGCTGTATTTCGTATTTCGGCGCTGGTTGGAGGCATAATATTGCTTTATCAGGGCATATTGAGCAAATAACTGTCAATAATAGTTAATTATTTGACCTAATTACTGCTTAGGCGGTTCCGCACCAAACTAATGCGAGCAAGAGGACAAGAATAAATACATCAGTAACGGTCGTCACAAATTCTAGGCAAAACAAGAATACGAGATAGCTTTTTCTCTTGACCGGTTACCTTTCAATAGGTGTGCACGGCGAACCCGGTGAAATTGATTGGTAATCCGCCCCGCCCGATTATACAGTTATCAGAATCTTTACTACCCATGCCGTGAACTATTATGTGCTGGCTAACAACCACAGGATTTGAACAATACTTCTGGCCGGCATGGAACCGAAGATTTTCTGGTCCGCCACAAAGCGAAAAAAGTAAATGGATGGAGCGTTTCACCATGACCTTAATCCTGATTGGGTGACTGGTGCAGTGCAGACTGACCCAAAGCTGCATAAAATTGCAGCAATCGTGCGAATGGCGGACATGTCAATTATTTCAATGGGTTTTAATAATATGCACGAATGAATTCAGGTAATAAATGTTGAGTTGCTAAGAATGGAACCTTCGTGAGACGCAGGAATTAAATGTGTGTTTTTTGAGCAACGTGAAATCGCTGTGTGCCCGAATTATGATACAAGCAAAGCACTACCGGCCGCTGACCGTTGGAGTGCTGACATCACAATATGGTACAGTTCTTTTTCCTTAAACGGCTTATGGAGATATTCGAATGCCCCGAGGCTAAGAGATTTTAAATAGATTTCTACAGAACTATGTCCAGTAAGCATGATTACTGGTATTGATGGTAAGGTCTTCCTGAGTACCATGAGAAATTCAACACCGTTCATTTCCGGCATCCGGTAATCTGTTATAATAAGGTCAATGTCGGTTCCATCCCGGATAACGGAGAGGGCGGACTCCGCATCGAGTCTTGGAATAACCTTATACCCAAACGTTTTCAATGTTTCTCCCACAATCTCTAACACGTCAGGTTCATCATCTACTAAAAGAATTGTCTTCATATTCCTCCTCTCAGTGAAAGCTTATTTCAAAAAAAAAGCCCACCTTCAGTTTAATTTAACCGAAATAGAGCCTTTAATTTTAACATTCCCTGATATCTGACTCACCGCTTTCCTTTCATAAGTAAAGCGTAATGTAAAGACAATCAGGATATGATTTACGTTGAAACGAAAGTTCCTATATCTAGGTAATAGACATGCCTTTCATTCTTTCCAGGATAATATTAGTCATGAGAGTTTGTAAATCTCTATCATTAACACGACTGCAAAAATGCTAAACTAAGCAAAAACCGTGGAGAACCAACAAATGAAGAAACGCTTTATTTACAACATGATTGACTCTTCATATCATAATAATTAATTAAATGCAACAATAAAATTCAACTTTTGCTATATTGTTATTTCAGGGGATGGTCGCAAATTTCGGGATGCAGTCGATAGTGAACAACAAGAACACAAAAAAAACTCAGAGGCAGAACGGCATATATTCGCGGCTCGCGTGTTATAGGCAGACTTCATCTTCACATCATCGATTGTTCTCCTTAGGTTATTATCTTGTGGCAACTTATACGGCATTCTCTTTTTTATTTCTCTTTGCTAGGTGAGAAAAAACGCCGCACTCACCCGGACTAGCGGAGAAGAGCGCATGGCTAAAGCGGGTGATTTCCTCTCGATAACCACCCCAGTGACCATCCTTCTGAAAACCCGACAAACCATCGTCACCAGCGGCGACGATGACTAGCGAATTCGCCTTAAGCCTCGGCTCGCTGCTGTACCAATCACGAAAGGCCGAGAAGTCGACTTTGAACTGAGTCACGCCCGTCCCCAGCGCTTCGCGCTCATTGTTGACCTTTGAGCCAAAGGCCTTGCCGAGCGCAATGAGCTGATCACGAAGACATGAATCGTTGTCGTTGCAGTACTTCCATGTAAGCCGAGCAAGCGCATTATGGAGCTTCTGTGGGTGCTCCGGATCTTCCAGCGAAATTAGCAGATGGATGTTGAGTGCCATCGTCTTGTCCGTCGGCGGCGCAATCCGAACTCGACATTCGGAATGAGCAGATCGACATGGGGCAATTTGCCCAGCGCTTGATACTGTTTGAGTCTTATATAGGTGCTGAATAGGAAGCAATTAGAAATGCCGATAACCCGCACTTCATTCTGCGCGTACCTGCTAACCAATCCTGATAAATTTATAAGTAAACTTTTTAAGTCTCACCCATAGATGTATTTTGTTTAATATCGAGGCAAATATAGCAGCTTCTCGATGTAGATTTAATCTCAAAAGAAACGTTTTGGATATTTTGACCAGACGGGCTTGTTAAAGCTTAGACCAAAAACTCTCATCATTTGCGAGGTCATAGGCTTGATTAATTGCCGCCGTGATGTCCCCTTTACGAAAATCACGTGTTTTCAAGCTTGGAATTGGATTCGTTGGCGTCAGGGAAATAATGCGACGAGGAGTATATATATTTGTTAAGTTATCCGAGAGTGCTTTTTGCATTGCGCTAATGATTACTTTCAGTTTTTGGCCTTTATACTTAATAAACGGTTGGACGTTGCTGAAAATCGTGCTAGGATTGTTTTCAACTAATTTGTATCCGCTGTAAATTGCTCGTCTAATAGCACGGATTTCCAGAAGATCGTTAGCAAAGTCAACCCTCAATATTATGCGGAGATACCACGGCAGCCGTCCAGTATCGCTATATGTATTGTAGCACAAGCGACTATTTGAAAGAATGAATATTGTATCGCATTTGGCTTTGATCGCCTCGCCGAGTACGAAAGTTCCTCCATCAGAATGCCATTCTCCGTTAATCATTACCGGTGGCAAGAATCCTTGTAAGCTGATAGCGGCGAGCATCAGCTGCTTTATTAATTTCGGATTTTCATGGAAGAGTGGGTCATGATTGGTAAAAATGTGATGTCTTAATCTATTTTCGTTGAAGGTTACAACTTGAAATTCAATTGGAGAAGCCACAATCGATTCTGAGTCAAGACTGTCTATCACAAATTTAGATGCGCCATCATTAGAATAAAGATTAGACCCTCTGAAATTTTTAAATAACCCTGTCCAAGTGCGCCCAAAGATTTTATTTGATCCAAGTTGCTCAATTTTCTTCCATTTCTGTTCCAAGGCATCAACATCCCAATTGGTGCTGATAAGATCGCCTCCTGATAACACTCCGACTGAAACGCTTTGGACAAAGAGCGGTTTAATCCCCCTAGTTGCCAGCGCCTTAATAAAGCCAACACTGTATGATCCTGTAAAGCCTCCTCCATTAAATATTATTCCGACTTTTCCGAGATTCATAATATCCACTTTCCTCATGATTTCAGTGTGAAAGATACAAATTCCAAATTATTTATTCTACAGTTTAGTATAGAAGGATTCGTTACCTTCAACTCGACAGAAATCGCACCCACTCGTCCAGGAAGAGTGTTTTCCCAAGTGGCTGTTGCTCGAGCCACTTCCCCTTTGGTGCATCCTCGAATTACACGAATTCTATAAAATGTTCGAACCTGGCCAGCGTGTGTAGGGTGTGCAGGGCAGTAGTTTATTATTAGATTAGTAGTGTAGTAGTGTAGTAGTAGTAGTAGTAGTAGTAGTAGAATCATTCACACTCGCATACGACATTCGCCAATTCCTTCGAAAAAGTCTCGAAGTTGACCGAATAATCGATGGGGCACTCGATGAGGACCACGGTCTTCAAAGAGAAAGCCTTCTGCAGCAGATCCGATAAATTGTCGTCTGCCTTTACTCTCATGCCAACGGCCCCGTAGCTCTCAGCATATTTCACGAAGTCCGGATTCTTGTATTCAAGTCCGAAATTCTCGAACCCCTTCGCTTGCTGTTCCCATCTAATGAATCCGAAGGCATTGTCGTTCAGCACCAAGATGACGAGGGGGAGATTGTAGCGAAGCGCTGTTTCAATCTCCCGCGAGTTCATCATGAACCCTCCGTCCCCCACCACAGCGAGCACATTTCGGTCCGGCTTTACCAGCTTGGCTGCCATGGCCGAAGGAAGACCGGCCCCCATGGTCGCGAGCGCGTTGTCCACCAGGAACGTGTTGGGTTTGTACGTCCTGTAGAGCCGTGAGAACCACAGTTTGTAAATCCCGTTGTCAAGCGTCAGAATGTCCTCGTGCGGGAGCGCTTCTCGCACGTGTCGCACAATCTCCTGGGGCGTCAGGGGAAAGTGATTCTTAAAATCAAGCGACAGCTTCTTGTCCAAAAATTTTCGGATAGCCTTGAAAGTATCACCGTTTGTTTTGCAATCGATCAGTTCCCCAATCTGCCGAAGCGAGCACGAGACGTCTCCAACGACCTCGATGACAGGATCATAATAACGGTCAACCTCCGCCTCGGTAAAATCGATATTGATAATTTTTTTATCCAGATTGGGGTTCCAGATATAGGGCGGATACTCGACGATGTTGTAGCCGATTGTGATGATCACGTCAGCGTGGTCTATGCCGCAATTCACATAATCGCGCTTGTGGATCCCCGTTGCGAAGAGGCTGTACACCGAGTCATCGGTCACGACTCCCTTTCCCATCTGCGTATGGACGGCGTGAATGCCTGTCTTCTCGATGAACTGCATCAGTTGACACGTAATCAAGTGACGGTTTGCTCCCGAGGAAAGTATGATAAGCGGATTTTTTGCTTGATTGATCAGCTCGGCGGCTCGCAGAACAGCTTTGGGATCAGGTGCAGGCCTACGTACGAGACCGCGCTTCTGTACGTCCGCGTCGGTCGTGCTCCTGGCCACGTCCTCAGGCAGTTCCACATGAACCGCGCCCGGACGTTCCGCCTGAGCCAGTTTGAAGGCGTTTCTCAAGACCGTTGGAATTGCTCCTGAATCGACGATAGACACTGATTCTTTGGTAATAGGCCGCATCAGGCTCACGATATTGATGAGCTGGAACCTGGCCTGCCGGTTACCACGAAGTGCTTTTTGAGCCGAGATAGAAACAAGCGGCGCACCGATGAGCTGCGCATGGGCCACACCGGTAACCAGATTCGTCGCCCCAGGCCCGAGGGTCGAGAAGCATACCCCGGCTTTTCCTGTAAGCCGTCCATAGGTCGCAGCCATGAACGCCGCAGTCTGCTCGTGGCGAGTAAGGATCAACTTGATTTTTGATGTACGAAGTGATTCCAGAAAATCGAGGTTTTCCTCACCAGGCAATCCAAAAACATACTCTACCCCTTCCTCCTCCAACTGTCTCAAGAACAAATCGGAAGCCTTCACGCTCTATCCCCTCTCCTCGGAAATATATCACCACGACATTCAGCACTGCATCAATCGTATAGTTTCCCTTTAGCTGTGAACAAACTGAACTCTGAATATTGAAGAAAACTTATTTATTCCTTAATCACCACGGTCTTGATATTTACGAACTCCTTCAACCCATAATGCGACAGTTCCCTTCCGATTCCGGACTTTTTCACCCCGCCAAAGGGCAGCCGAGGGTCTGATTTTACCATATCGTTGATGGCGATGGTCCCTGCTTGAAGCTTCGCGGCGACCCTCTCCGCCCGATCCGTGTTTTTGCTCCAGATCGCCGCTCCGAGGCCGTATTCGGTATCATTTGCCACCCGGACCGCTTCGTCTTCGTCCCTGACGACGATCACCGGTGCGATAGGGCCGAAGACTTCCTCGTGCAGGACTTTCATGTTCGGTTTCGAATTATAGATCGCGGCGGGAGCGAAGAAAAGACCTTTCAGTGCCGCCACCGGCATCTGTATAACCTCGGCTCCTTTCGCCGCAGCATCCCTCAACTGTGCGTTCAGCGAGTTCAGGATGTCCCTCCTCGCAACAGGACCGATGTCAGTCGACTCGTCCATGGGATCGCCTATCTTTAATTCACGCAGACGGGCGATGAAGTGCTTTTTAAACTCCTCGGCCACACCTTCCATAACGATGAACCTCTTCGCTGCGATACAACTCTGTCCCGTATTGACTACCCTTGCGTTCGCGGCCATGCGGCCAGCCTTTTCCACATCCGCATCGTCGAGAACAATAAAGGGGTCTGATCCGCCCAGTTCAAGAACGAGTTTTTTTATCTTTCTTCCCGCGTGTTCGCCCACAACCTCACCGGCTTGGTTGCTGCCCGTCAGAGAGACGCCATCAACTAGGTCCTTGTCGATGAGCCTCAAAGCCTCAGTCGCATCGATTATCAGAGTTTTGAACACATTGTCCGGGAACCCTGCTTTCCGGAACGCCTCTTCGATGGCAAGGGCAGTCATAGGAACGTTAGACGCATGCTTCAGGACTACGACGTTGCCTGCTGCAATTGCCGGGATGCCGAATCGAAAAGCCTGCCAGAACGGAAAGTTCCAGGGCATGATCGCCAAAACAACACCCAGGGGCTGAAACATAACATAGCTCTTTTTTGCCTCAGTTTTGATATCTTCCGGAGTCAGAAACCGTGTGGCATTTTCCGCATAGTAATCGCACAGCCATGCGCATTTCTCCACTTCAGCCAGTGATTCCTTGATCGGCTTGCCCATCTCACTAGTCATGAGCACTGCATTCGCCCGCTTCTCCGATCTCAACACTTCGCCCAGCTTTTTGATATATTTCACTCGCTCAGTTACCGGCACATCACGCCAGTTCAAGAAGGCATTTCTCGACATTTGGATTTCCCGGTCCACTTCGTCGCGCTCCAGGAGATTGAACTCTCGAATCACCTGTTCGGTATATGGGTTGATAGATTGAATCTTCCCTGCTTTTCTTATAAAGGATTTTATCGATTGAACTTTCATTTTTTTCATCCCTTTCACGGGGGACGTCACGCTTTTCATTTTGGAGCGGGTCATCCTTTTCTTTACCTGCTTCTTTTTTACGATAGCCTTTTTTGCTGCCATACGCGTCCTCCCTCCGATTACCGCTAAATATTAAACTGCAGCCATAAACTACACAAAATAAACTTTCGCGGTTTTATTGATTCCGTAATTCGTATCTCAGCAGCCTCTTTCATTTTCTCTGTTTTGCTGGCGTATAAGAGCAACCCGTCCGACCACAGTAATTACCGATGTAATCCGAAGACGGCCGGTAGAGCGCAGGTTTTTCCTGAGCTTCCCCGAACTTTTCCTCGATAATATGGGCGGTCCAGCCCGCGATCCGTGCTATGGCGAAAACCGCCGTCATAAGATCGTTCGGGATGCCCATCAAGTGGTAAACCGGGGCGCTATAAAAATCCACATTCGGCTTGATCGTAGTCTTGCCCCGTTTCTCTAATTCGGCCACCGCGGTCTCTTCGACCTCTGTCAACAGCCGAGTCCATATCTCCTGTCCGAGTTTTTTCCCGAGCCGCCTGCCCATCTCTTTCAGGAATTTAGCCCTCGGATCGGTTGTCTTGTATATGGCATGCCCTAAACCCATGATCTTCTTGCCGCTCTCAAGTTGACTTTTCACCCACCCGGGCACATCCTTCTCATCCCGCAGTTCCATCAGCATCTTCATGACCTGAGCATTGGCGCCGCCGTGCAGACTACCGGAAAGAGCACCCACGCCGGCTGCCACGCCAGCATACATATGCGCCTGTGTCGAAACCACTTCGCGGCAGGCGAATGTGGAGGCGTTGAATGAGTGGTCGGCATGGAGCACTAGCGCGGTATCAAAATCCTTCGCTATCTCTGGGTCGGGCTTTATACCGCTCATCTGCCAGAGAAAATTTCCCGCATGAGAAAGCGTTTCATCGGGAGGAAGTGGCATCAGCTCCTGCCGTATCCGCTGCCACGCGGCGACCACTTCGGCAACACGCGCGATGAGTTGGATGGCCTTAAATAGATTCGCTTCCCTCGTCTCCCTTGTCAGTTCAGGGTCATCCATCGCTAGCAGCGGAATTGCCGACTGGAGCACATCCATGGGCTGGGACTGGCGAGGCAATTGTTTCATGCTCTCGATCACGAATCCGGGCAAACGCCGCGCCTCGGCGAGACGCTGTAAAAATTCCTTCAGCTGCTCCACTGTCGGAAGCGCGTCATAAAGCAGAAGGTAGGCGGTCTCCTCGAATGTCGAATTACTTGCCAGATCCTCGATCCGGTACCCACGATAGATAAGAATGCCGTTATCACCGTCCACGTCAGAGATCTTCGTATCCGCTACTTTAACGCCGCGCAGACCGATGTTTTTGGTTTCAATATCTTTGCATTTTCTGGCAAATTCACCTATTTGAGCTCTAGCTCCCATAATCAGCCTTTCTTTGATAACCTTGAATCAGAATGGGGAACAACACCTTCTATTAATGTTCCATCCTGTCCAGGTCGATCCTGAACCCTAAAAGACTCTTGACAATAGTACACCTACATCATGGAGAAAAACGCAATAAATACTTAATGAAATTTCCCAAAAAAGACTTATACATCTTCAGCCTCACGAAGCACTCTTTGGAATTTCTGTGACAATTCTCTTTTCCTCTTGAAAAGGATTGGATCCTGAGAAAATAATTTCTCTCCCTACCTTTCTTTATATTTACGCTCCGCTTCCGCCTGAAGCTCCTTTTTCACAAAATTCAGCGTCCCGCCAGCCAGCAGGTACTTGCGCTGCCGCAGGGACACGTCCAGAAGCGTCATAATAGCCCTGCTGTCGACCTCTACAGGGATTTCCTGATCACCGCGCTTTATCCGCGCCCTAATCTCCGGGAAAGTAACCTTCGTGCCCTTGATCAGAAGGTCATAGTCCTTTGGATCTTTGAACGTAAGCGGCAAGATGCCAAAGTTACAAAGGTTCGATTTGTGGATTCGGGCGAAACTCTTAACGATCTTAGCGCGCACGCCAAGATAGCGCGGTGCAAGTGCAGCGTGCTCGCGGCTCGATCCCTGTCCGTAATTCTCGCCACCTACCACGACCACGGTGCCGCGCGCCCTGCATTCTTTTGCAAAGTCAGGCTCGATCTGGGAAAAAACGAAATCGCTTAGCGCTTCAATATTCGAGCGGAAGGGCAAGACCCTGTTGCCGGCTGGCATGATCCCGTCAGTAGAAATGTTATCCCCCACCCTCAACACAACTTCAGCTTGAAACGTGTCGGGAAGTGGTTTAAGTTCCGGTAGCGGCTTAATATTAGGGCCACGGAGGATTTCGGTTTTCGTAAGCCCCTTCGCCGGGGAAATGACCGATTTTTCATCGATGATATATCGGACCGGGTCTTCAACCCGTGGGTAGGGCATCTCCTTTGACAAATCGCGGGGATCGGTGATAACGCCCCTCAATGCTGCTGCTGTCGCGGTCTCAGGTGAGCAAAGGTATATCTTGTCATCCTTTGTCCCACTTCTTCCTGGAAAGTTCCGGGGGAATGTACGAAGACTGACTTCACCGGTTCCAGGAGCTTGACCCATCCCGATGCAGCCCTGGCAGCCCGGCTCATGCATGCGCGCGCCCGAGGTCAGGAATGCTAGAAGTCCGCCAGCCTTATACACGTTTTCTAACACCTGACGACTTCCGGGGTTCACATGGAACGACGTGTCAGGATACACGTGCCGATTTTCCAAAATTTTGGCGGCTATCATCAGATCGCGGAATGATGAATTCACACTGCTACCCACGATGGCTTGGTCCACTTTGATTCCGGCGACATCGCGCACAGGAACCACATTGCCGGGTGACGAAGGCTTGGCGATAAGCGGTTCAAGTTTCGACAAATCGATTTCGGTGTATTCGTCATATTCGGCGCCCTCATCCGTGGAAAATGGAACCCATGCATCCCCCCGGCCCTGGGCAATCAGATATTCACGGGTGCGTTCATCGGACGGGAAAATAGAGGTTGTCGCACCAGTCTCGGTTCCCATGTTGCCAATTGTCTCCCTATCCGTCGCAGACAGGGTCCTAACTCCCGGACCGCAATACTCGATAATTTTCCCCACACAGCCCTTCACGTCGTAGCGTCTGAGCATTTCAAGAATCACATCCTTTGCACTCACCCAGTCCGGGAGCGTCCCCGTGAGATTTACGCCGAGCACCTTAGGACATGGGAAATAATAGGGATAGCCGGCCATGGCGAGGGCAACATCGAGTCCTCCCGCCCCAATACCCAGCATGGAAACGCCGGCGGCGCCGGGAGTATGGCTGTCGGCTCCCAGCATCGTCTTTCCCGGGATGCCAAAGCGTTCCATGTGCACCTGATGCGACACCCCATTCCCCGGCTGGCTAAAGTGTATGCCGTATCGTGCGGCAGCTGTCTGGAGGAACTTATGGTCGTCGGCGTTTTTATTGTCTGTCTGGAGTAGGTTGTGATCGACGTACTGAGCGCAAAGCTCGGCCTTCACCCCATTGATGCCCAAAGACTCAAACTCGAGGATTGCCAGTGTTCCTGTGGCGTCCTGCAGCAAGGTGTGATCGATTCTGATACCAATCTCCTTGCCCGGTTCCAGTTCTCCCTCGATAAGATGAGCTTCTAAAATTTTATAAGTCAGATTCTTCATTATCCTTAGTATTTACCCCTCCATGTAGCCATTTCTGCCTTTGAAAGTCTTTATAATCAGGATAAAAACTCTCTTTTTTTCTGTATATAGATTTTTATCTTTTCCTTTATAATTTTACCACAGTTTGAGTTCATTCGTATACGCTGCTTCCGTATTTATGATCACAAAAATAAAACTGCTGCTCTAAATTCTTAATTGATCGCAAACATTGACAGAGAATGGCAAAAGGAAGTACTTTCCCCAGGATTTTAGCTGTCGGAGACTTGGCAAACGCGACTTTTTTTGTAAATATCGCAAATCTTGAAGTCTGAACTATTTTCCTTATTCAGAACCTTCTTCTGCATTTATTCCAGAACCGATCCCAGCGTGAACTGGAAAAATCCTAAGCCCTGATCCTTTTTTGCAAAAGCGGTGCGGAACCGTTCAGCTATGATCTCGCGATACCGTTGTGTAGAGGGTCTTGCAAGGACCTGGCGATGACGCGCTAGCGATGCGGTACATACTCGCTTCGGAGAGCGGCATCTTCGTCTGGTGCAACTCATCGGAGGGTACAAGGGTTGTCCGCAACGCAAACGTCGATGGCCGTACCAAAACTTCTGGCATGGTGATTGCAAACTCCGCTGACATCAGCATGAATGCCGGGACCACAACATGTACGTTAAATATTGATTGAGTGGTTCTGTTCCTTTTGTCGACATATCCGCACAGGGAACAGCCACGGGATGAATAGGCAGGTTTGTCGCGGCAATTTTAATGCTAAGCGGTGACCGTAATGAACCAAGTTTATTATTGACAAGGATTTTCCAAACATCAATATGAGCCGGTTAGTCCTTCATAAAGGATCGGGCCTTCTGAAATCTAAATGATCTACAATGAGTTCCGCGGGCTTGTGGATAAGAACAGCATGGTTTATTAAGCGTTCGATCTGGTTTTTCTTAATCTGTTGAAAGTTTTAGAGTAGCATCAGTAATAATGTCCCGTCACCGGCAATGCCGGTGCATCATAGCCCAGCAATTCTAAAATATGCAACTGCTTATCGAGAAAGAAGTTACAGCAGCATCATTCTTTCTTCACGATCTTCAATCAAACGCCACTATAAACCGCTCTGATGAAGCAGGAAAACAATTGCTGACGCGCAGACACAATATATCCCAAACAGATACCATCTACCTCTTTCCAACCAATTGGAAAGCCACTTAAGAGCTAAAATTCCAGAAGCAAAGCTTAGTACCATACCTAACAGGCTGGGGTAAAAAAGGCCCAACATATTTGTCACATTAGCTGAAAATGCCTGGTGTGCTTTCAGTAATCTTAAGACTTCTCGGACAATTATGGGTGGTGTTAGAACAACGGCAAGGGCGAAACTAAACTCCTCCGCTCTTTTTTTGGCTACCCCCAAAAGAAGTCCGGTGGATATAGTTGCGCCGGAACGCGAAAATCCTCGAAACGGTAAACAGATACCCTGTACAGCCCCGATCCAGCAAGATTCCTTTAAGCCCAAAGCAACTTTATCCCCGCGACGAAACCTTTCCAACCCTGTGAGAATGATTAAAATACCTACTGCTGCAAGGGCTGCTGTGATTAAAACCATGTTGCCAAAGACCAGTTCGATCTCCGCATGTGGGACATCCCTTAATATAAATTTCTCAATAAAATATTTTAGCAATAAACCTATAGTACCCGTTAAAAATGAAGCTGCTGTGATAAGCTTGACTGAATCCCAAATGACTTTTCGCGAAGAAAAAAAGGACGCTTTCCACGATTTCCAAAAAAAGAAGATAACCGCAAACATGGTACCCGTGTGAAGCATCACCAGAAGAAGCGTCATTTCCGGGCTCGTTGGGTCGAGTCCCATCAATTTTTCCGCTACGATGACATGAGCGGAACTCGAGATTGGCAGCAATTCAGCAGCCCCCTGGATTATAGCGAGAACGAGAATCTTGAATAGGGTCATTTAATTAAGCCTCATGTAACCTGCAGAGTAATGCGTAATCCCGCTTGTGAAAGACCTTCCCCTTGACAAGGGGACAATACGGTAATAATGTGTGCAAGAATTTTGGCACAATTTGTCAACGATGTCTAATGGTAGGGTAAAACACTATTATAATGGCTGCACACTGCAAGATTGTTTTCCCTGCTTCTCTCCGTGTCCTCCAAGAGTGTCACAGCATCTCAACTATCCCCCATTTTCTCGTCTCGAAGCTCTTTCTTCATTTACCGAAACTGATTGAGTCTGATGTCATCTAAAGAATACATAGGAACCTCCTATCTGGTGAATTTTGTTTCCTCATAAACTAATTCTTAGCAGGAAGTTTCTATTTTGGGTAGTTTTAAAGAATTTTATCTCTATACTTTAATGGGGAAGTATAACCTCATGGTCTACCTATTATATAACGCAGTATTTTATGGATAGACACTAACGACGTAGAGTAAAGTCCTGAGGTAGTTTCAGGTTGAGCCTATCTATTTCTGTCCCCTTAGCTGGCAAAATTGTTTCAAATGTAAATTTATCATCCCCTATTTTCCGTGCTTTTTGCCGCTCTTTTCATTTTCTTTTACACATTCCCTGAAGTTTATAAGCAGTGACCTGTCCCAATCCGTCAATTCTGAGAATTCCACCCCTACGTCGTAATATGCACGCACTGTATCCTGAGTCATGCGACACGAAACAATTTTTCCCATAAAACTTACAGAATCACAAGCGTTAACTGACAACTCCATGAGAACCATGCTGTCTATCTTCAATTGATGATCAGTTTGGATAATTACACCACTCTGGCTAATATCTTTTACGCCGAACTGTGCGGGTAGCTTCAAAACTTCTTCGTTAGGCGTTGTGATGGAAAACTGAATGTCACGATAGAACCATTCAGGTCGCTCTGGTACTGGTGTTTTCTTGTTGTTTTCAATTGAATCGAGCAAATCCTTAACTTTATCTGCTGATTCATCTTTGAACAATATACCTGCCGAGTAAATAGTGACTTTTTCTCCATCAGTTCTTTCTTCAATTCCGCTTAATTCGGAACGAACCACTATCCCCTGTACATTAATATACTTTCTCTCGTACCCGAGCATCATCAAACACTCTTTCCCTATATTAAGCTTCCTGTCTGCTTTGAGCGCCACTCCACCCAAACTAATATCAATAATTTCTACTTTACCGATTGAGCTTATCTTGCTGCTTAGATCGATTAAATCCAACCTGAATCTCTGGTGTCTTCTCATCTTCAGCATCCTGTAACTCCAATTGTTATTCTCTGGTATTGTGAAGATGACGATGAGCTTATAAATTGCTCATATGATCGTAATTTATATTTTCGGCGATCTTTGCCCGTTCTTCTCTCTTTGCCGCTTCTTCGCTCCGGCCCTTTGTAATTTGGGTCGTTTAGTTTTCTTCTATCTTCACCTGATCTTCGACTCATCTGAGTGCAATGCCCCTCACAACAGTTTGTTTCTCGAGCTCACAATGAACGGAATAGTCTACGGATTGCCTTCACGACAACCTCGCCAGCACCAATACCGACAAGAATACTCACCCAGGAATGAGCTCATCTTCAAGGCTTTAGTCAAGGTGCAGGGACAATGCGCCGCAAAAAGTTTTTCTCTCCCAACCATGTTATTAATCGTCTCATAATAGTATTAACACTAATTATGCCGCATACTTTGTTGTTTCGTTATTAAAGTAAGCGCGCACACGATCAGGAGACTTTTGGATAAACCTCAAATGACTGACTACTGCACCATGTAATTGTTCCGGTGAACTAATTGCCTGACGACCAACTGCATTGTTCTTCAGGTCATTCCAGACTCTCTCATCGGGATTCAGCTCTGGAGAATACGGCGGTAAAAAGAACAGACGAAACTTTTCCTTAATGGTTTCAATATAGTTAGAAACCTTGCGAGACTTGTGTGACGGATGACCATCAACGATGAGAAATATCATCCGTTTGCTGCCTTGAATAAGCCGCTTTATGAATTCAATAAATTGCTGCGACGCTACGCGACCTTTGACTACCATGAACCTAAATTCGCCTTGTGCACTAACAGCCGAAATCATATTCAATCCGAAGCGCGCTCCTGTGCTGCTCACAATCGGGGTCTCACCCTTCATGGCCCAAGTGGTGCCCGCATGATGATCAGAGCGAACGCCAGCTTCATCTCCAAAGAAGATTTGAGCCTTCATGCGACGCGCCATGCTTCGTATCCGAGGATACTCCTTCTCCAGCCACTCCTGAACCGCTGCCGGCTTTTGCTGATAGGCACGCCAAACAGGACGCTGTGGAGTCAATCCCAACTGTCCCAGCAAACGACAAACGGATGCTTTGCTCAATCTCATACCAAATCGCTTATATATTACCTGCCCAATGATCTTCGCTGTCCACAGGGCATAGGTAAACTTCAACTGAAGCGGATTTTTCGTGGTCACAGTACGATAAACCCATTCTATAGCCTTAGCATCCATTTTTGGCGGGCGACCGCCTCGTTTGTTGGCATCAAGAGCACCCCAGCCCCCGTTTCGATATCGTGCCAACCAGCCATAGATGGTGACGCGATTTATACCCAGGGCTTTGGCCACCAGTTCGGGGCTTTGTCCTTCCTGGACACTATTTACCGCACGCTTTCTGAGCTCAGTCAGAGTTTTATGGTCAAGATTTCTCGCATCTGCTTTTTTCTTCATGAAAATAACTATACCACAGATGCAAGATTATGTCAATACTATTATGAGACGGTTAATATTGAGCAGATTAAAGTCTATGTTAATGTATAGAATGGGTTTTTTTACCAAAAAAAACACAGCTGAATACTGTTGAAAGTTTATGCGTTATAATAATGAACGGTGTCAAAACTGACAGGAAATTCTATATTAATGAACCTTCCCGCAGCAAGCTGCGGGATATCTATAAAAAAGGAGGACGATTATCTTTTGAGAAACCTGCAATTTCTCAAACTCTTCCCTCTATGCGGTGACCCTGTAGCAAGCTACAGGGAATTGCAAATTAATTAGCACAGCAAAAAAATATTTTTTTTAAAACCTACCCAATCCTGAAACCTCCTGCTAAGCATAAATTCACTCTCGCAATTATATCTTCGGGTAAAAAAGTTTCGAATGGATAATTTTGATGATACCAAGCTTCGGGATTTTTGTCAATTTAGGAACAAATTTCGAATTCTGTGGAGTATATGATCGTTGATCTTGACATTGCCGAGGAGAAACTCACGCATTCTTCTGCACAGCAACCGGCACCGCACTTTACGTTAGCATGTTCCTGAACAATATCGTCGGAGGGTTTCGCAAGCTGCCCGTACAGGTCTCGAGCTGAAAATGGAGAGCACGATCTCTCAATGAGATCCTTTCATTATCAAGAATGGCGGATATGACTGCACAATGCTCAACTACTACTTAATCCTGTGGTTATATCACTCGTTGGATGTGTACGTTGCCCCGCCATTTGCGCGTGTTAGGTTCTATTAATTATCATCCAACAACTCTGTACGCACCAAGGCAAGGATCGCCGAGTGAGGGACGATAAGGTACTTCTTCTCCTCGAACTCTATCTCCATAGCCAAATCCTTGAGAAAAATGGCATAATCCCCTTCCGAAGCTTGGAGTGGAAGGTACCTTACTTCCTTCTTTCCCGTAGTCCACGACTCGTCAGGCGCAGTGTCCGGGATCGCGTATCCCGGGCCGACGTTCACTACATGACCGCCGAGAATTTTTTCCTTTTCCTTGACCGAGGGAGGAAGATAGAGCCCCGACGTAGTCTTGTCCATCATTTCATCGGGATTGATGAGGACCCTATCCCCGACGATAATAATGTTCTTTTTGGTTTTCATGGCCACCCTCACAACTCTGGATAGTCCCATGGCAGATGATGTGCTTTTTTTTGCCCGCCACATGGGCAAGAATCCCCGCAATCCGATATCTGCGATCCGCGAACCAGCGATATGCAATACGGGACAATGCTGATAAGCCTGGCACTTTGAACAGCACCGCAGCAAAATGATAACGCCTGAGGCGCCGAACGATCTCAGGCAAGGCTTTCTCTCCCACTAGCACCGTGCCGCCAGGAAGAACCAGGTGCATAGCACTCGTGCACGCAGCCTGCTCAATTTCAGGAAATCGGGAGGTCATAATTTCCGACTGGCAAGGTAACATTTCAAAGGAATCTCGCACTTCGTTTTCGCCGATCCATTTCACTGAATTCGAACAGATTGAACAGTTTTTGTCGAAAATAAACGCTGCTTTCCCTGTATTAAGTCCCTCTCGATGCTGTTTCATATCATTGACGTATCTTCCATTTCATCCAAGGAAACCGCTTTAGCTGATATATCTTTCCCTCATTACTATTTATAGCGCCTGTAACACACCTATGTCAAGATGAAGATGCAGAATGATATGTCGGATCGCGAACATAAAATTAGCTGCAAAGAATACACACTTAGCGATCCGGAAATGTATAATTTCATATATCTATTGTAATTCCACCTGCCCGGTCGTTTGACTACACCGAACAGCAGACCCTCTTCTTATCTGTCCCTCGTGGAAAGCATAATGGCGGTTTTTTGGATGAGTTCCGGCATAACGTTCATAGATTCCCTCTCAGTCTCTCAGCCTGGAGAATCCGCTTAACCGCTAGTTCATAGGCTGCCTTGCGCATCCTGCACCGCTTTTCACGACAGTGGCCGCTGACATCGTTGAATGCAGTGATCATGGTCTGTTTTAGTTTTTCGAGAACTTTATCTTCCGGCCAAGCTTCGCCGCTGAGGTTCTGGCTCCACTCGAAGAAGCTTACCACCACGCCGCCGGCATTGGCAAGGATATCCGGGATAAGCAGGACGTCCCTGCTGAAAAAGATATCGTCCGCCGTCGCCGTGGTCGGCGCATTCGCGAGTTCAAGGATGATCTCCGCTTTCACATCTTTTGCGTTTCCTGCATTAAGCTGGTTTGAAAGCGCTGCTGGAACCAGCACGTTGCAGTCTGAGGTCAAAATTTCGGCGTTGGAGATATCCCGGCCGCCAGGGAATTTCGTGACGCTGCCCATTTTATTCTTGTGCTGCATTACCGCAGGGATGTCCAGTCCATCCTGGTTCAGGATGCCACCGTTCACATCGCTGACTGCAATGACGCAGTACCCTCGTTCGAAGAGCAGGCGTGCAGTGTTTTCGCCGACGTTGCCGAATCCCTGGACAGCCACGCGAAGTTTCCCGGGCTCCATGCCACGGTCCTTTATTGCCTGTTCAAGTACATGAATCCCTCCCAAAGCCGTTGAATACCGCCGTGCTCTGATGCCACCCAGCTCCGCCGGCTTTCCCGTGACGACTGCAGGAACATGTTCCCGCTTGATCCGCTCGTACTCATCGAGGATCCACGCCATGATCTGTTCGTCGGTATAGACGTCCGGAGCTGGAATATCCTTGAACGGCCCAATGTAGTCGGCAATGGCCCGGATATATCCGCGAGTCACTCGTTCGAGATCGCGGTGGGACAGGTCAAGAGGATCGACAGCCACGCCGCCCTTGGCGCCGCCAAAGGGGATGTTCACCACCGCGCATTTGAGCGCCATGAGAAATGCAAGCTCGCGTGCATGCTCCTCATCCATCTCAGGATGAAAACGGATGCCGCCTTTAGAGGGCCCCCGCGCGTCGTTGTACTGGACACGATAACCGGTGAACATCTGCGATTTTCCCATCGTCAGTTTGACGGGAAAGGTCACGGTAAAGGACCTGCGAGGCATGGACAGTAGAGCGAGTTCGTCCTTCGTGAGCCCGAGGTCGGCATAGATTGTCTGCAGTTCGGTCATGCCGAGACTGCGTAGATCTTTTTCGTCAAGATGAAGCCGTTCATGGTTGCGGTTCATGGAAACCCCCAAGAAAGTTCAAAGTTCGCCGTTCAAAGAAGGCAGGCTTAGCCCTAAGATGCTTATCTTTTTGAATATAAACTTCGAACCGTTATTTTTATTTTACTTTACCAGCCCCGTCTTCCTCGCCGTTTCAGCGACAGCGGCGGCAACATGAACGGGTACTTTCCGATCGAATGGACTAGGAATGATATAGTCCTCATGTAGTTCCTCGGCTTCGATGCTATGAGCAATGGCCTTTGCCGCAGCAAGCTTCACTGCCTCGTTCACGCCGCGCGCCCGTACATCGAGCAGCCCTCGGAAGATGCCGGGGAAGCCGAGCATATTGTTAATCTGATTGGGATAGTCCGACCTTCCCGTGGCCATGATCCGGACGAGCGGTAGAGCTTCTTCAGGCGCGATCTCTGGGTCAGGGTTTGCGAGTGCAAATACGACGGGGTTCTTCACCATTCTGCGGATGTCGTCCGCGGTAATCACGTTTGGAGCTGAAAGGCCGATGAACACGTCCGCTCCCTTCATAGCGTCGGATATACTCCCCTTTACCCTGCGGGGATTGGTAATCTTTGCGAGCTCACGCTTTGCATGGTCCATCCACCCTTTCCTTCCGCTATACAGCGCTCCGGTGCGGTCACAAACAATAATATCGCGAACGCCCGATGCAAGCATAATTTTCGTTACCGCAGTCCCAGCTGCACCGGCACCGACCACGACGATCTTGAATTTTTTCAGGTCCCGCTTAAGGAGCCGCGAAACATTTATAAGCGCTGCAAGGGCGACGACCGCAGTCCCGTGCTGGTCATCATGGAACACAGGGATGTCGAGCATCTTCCGAAGCCTCGTTTCCACCTCGAAGCAGTGGGGCGCGGCGAAATCTTCCAGGTTGATGCCGCCGAACGTCGGTGCGAGGTTCTTCACCGTAGTTACGATCTCGTCAATGTCTTTGGTTGCAAGGACGATCGGGAATGCATCGATGCCCGCGAACTCCTTGAATATCATAGCTTTGCCTTCCATGACTGGAAGTGCCGCTTCGGGCCCTATGTCGCCCAAGCCAAGCACGGCGGTGCCGTCTGAAACTACTGCTACAGAATTGCCTTTGATCGTGTATCTGTAAGCGTGTTCCTTATTTTGATAGATATCCATGCAGACCCGCGCCACGCCAGGTGTGTACACTTTGGAGAGGTCGTTTCGGTCGCGCATTGGCAGTTTGTTTTTCACCTCAATTTTTCCGCCTTCGTGGGCCAAAAAAGTCCGGTCCATGATTCGAAGCACCTTAACGCCCGCGATCGCCCTGATTCCCTTCACAATCGCTTTTTCGTGATCCTCGTTCTGTGCGTTTGCCGTCACGTCTCGGATGATCTTTCCCTTTTCCACGCGTACGATGTCCACGGACCCCAAGTCCCCCCCCGCGTTCGAAATGGCCATAGCGATCTTCGCAAACATCCCGATCCTATTTTCAATCTCAACCCTTATGGTGATGCTGTAGCTGGGACTGCATCTCAAACCCGAAACACAGATATCTTTCATCGTCGGTCACCTCTTTCTTTATTATAAAGGCAATCATGGCGAGGGTCAACTCCTGCAACCCAAGACAATAGTAAAGTGACATGGTCATCGACCATTGCTTTTCTTTTGGTTTTATGATCAATATTTTCTCAATATGTTTTTTGATGCACCAAGATATGCAACAGGGTTTACAAGTTGAAAGCCTGCTCCACGGAGAAGATTGGCGGTCGAGTGGAATGATGGCTAATTTAAGCATTCGTTTTTCCTTTATTTAGGACCTTACGGAACGAGTGGGTAGCCTAAAATCCAGCACGAAAAGCAGAGTATCCCCTGGCTGCTAAATGGTAATTGCCCATATTCTCAGTCGCTTATGCAGTTTTAGGTCGCCAAAATTCGAAACCACATATATGGCATCCACAATAAACTCAGCAGCGGTAAAAATCAGGATGCAAAACATCTCAAGAATCTGTATAATAAAAATACATGTCCTATTTTCGCATCGAAAAAGATTCACTCGGTGAAATAAAGGTCCCGAAGGATGCACTCTACGGTGCCCAGACCCAGCGCGCTGTTGATAACTTTCCCGTAAGTGGTATCCGCTTTCCCCGCGTCTTTATCCGAAGCCTTGGGCTCATCAAAGCCGTGGCCGCTGAAGTGAACGCAGGGCTGGGATTGCTCGACGTCGGAATCGCGAATTCGATCCATCTGGCCGCGCTCGAAGTGGCTGACGGTACGTGGGACAATCATTTCCCGATAGACATCTTCCAAACCGGCTCTGGCACCTCCACGAACATGAATGCCAACGAAGTGATAGCAAACCGGGCCTCTCAAATCCTAGGTTCAACCACAGAGACGGTCCACCCCAACAATCATGTGAACATGGGGCAGTCTTCGAATGATGTTATCCCGACGGTTATTCACGTGAGCGCGTATCTCGAACTAAGCGAAGTGCTTCTTCCCGCGTTCAGACATCTCCATGCTTCGCTAAAAAACCGGGAAACTGAATTCTGCGAAGTCGTGAAGACCGGCAGAACGCACCTGATGGATGCTATGCCGGTAACGCTGGGACAGGAGATAAGCGGCTGGGCCTTCCAGGTCGAGCAAGCTATCGAACGGATACAATCCTCCCTGCCCCGCCTGGCACAGCTCGCTATCGGAGGTACCGCAGTAGGTACGGGCGTCAACGCGCCCGCGGACTTCGGGAAAATCGTGTCTGCAAGGCTTGCGGGCCGAACCTCCTTGCCCTTTCTAGAGACGGCGAATCATTTCTCATCGCAGGCGACCATGGACGCGGCTGTTGAACTTTCCGGCCAGCTCAAGACCACCGCGTCATCCTTCATGAAAATAGCCAATGATCTCCGATGGATGAACAGCGGACCTCTCGCGGGTCTAGGTGAGATTTCACTGCCTGCACTCCAGCCGGGCTCGAGCATCATGCCGGGGAAAGTGAACCCGGTTATGTGCGAGATGATGATGATGGTCTGCACTCAGGTTACGGGCAATGACGCCGTGATCGCAACCAGCAACCATCTGGGCAATTTCGAACTGAACGTGATGCTGCCCGTGATTGCGCACAATCTTCTTCAGTCGATCACCATCCTTGGCACTGCTTCGCGGCTCTTCGCGGACAAGGCAATTACCGGTTTTACTTTGAACCGGGAGCGCATCGCTGGTCTCGTGGACAAAAACCCAATCCTCGTCACGGCCTTGAATCCTGTTATCGGCTATGACACTGCCGCACAGATCGCAAAAAAAGCCTATGCTGAAGGACGACCGTTGAAAGAAATTGCAGCTGAAATGACCAAACTTTCAAAGGAAGAACTGGATAGGCTGCTCGACCCAAAGCCCATGACCAAAGTCGGAATACCGAAAGGCAATAATTAACAAACGTTGGCAGTATCTAGATTTTTGCTTAACACGAAACGACAAACTAGACCCCAAAATGAAGGATTCGTTCATGTTATTACCCATATCCACCGTCGGCAGAAAAATCATGGTGGCAATCACGGGCCAAATCCTCGTCATTTTCATATTATTTCACATATCAGGAAACTCCTCAATCTTTTTCCATAAACTCAACGTCTATGTCGCCGCCCTCTATACCCTGCCGGTCTTTATTTGGGGTGGGCGTATTGTCCTTATCCTGTCCTTCATCCTCCATATGTGGTATGGTATAATCCTGAAACTCGAAAACAGGAGTGCGAAACCTCAGTCCTACATTGTAACGAACTACCGCCAAGCAACACTTGCAGGCCGGTATCAGATTTGGACAGGCGTTATCATCGCGGCCTTCCTTATCTATCATCTTCTTCAATTCACCTTCCAGGTTACGAATCTCCAGAACGCGGCTGATACCCACCTGGATGCCCTCGGCAGACCGGATATTTTAATGATGGTCGTGCGCAATTTCCAGCAGATCGGCATTTCAGGAACATATATAATTTCCCTAGCCGCCTTGGGGCTGCACTTACTCCACGGCATCCAGAGTTCTATCCAGACTTGGGGGCTGACAAATGACAGGACACTGCCGGTGATCGAGAAAACCGGAACGATCGCCTCAATCATTTTGTTTTTCTGGTATATATCCATACCGGTGACAATTTTTCTTGGAATTTTGAAGTAGCAACTCTTTTCATCATTTCGGACCTAATCCGGAATCCAGTTGTATGAAACTGAGCCTCCGGATTTCCGCCATCGCGGGACAGACGATCATAACGTTTCAATGGCAAGGAGCACTATGCAGCTCGACGGGAAAATACCATCCGGTCAACTTCATGAAAAGTGGGACAATCGTCGCGCGGAGATGAGGTTGGTCAACCCCGCCAACAAACGGAAGTATCGTGTCATAGTCATCGGCACCGGATTGGCTGGCGCTTCAGCCGCCGCCTCGCTTGGCGAGCTGGGATACAACATTGATGTCTTCTGTTTCCAGGACTCACCGCGCCGCGCACACAGCATCGCAGCTCAGGGCGGCATCAATGCGGCAAAGAACTATCCCAACGACGGCGACAGCATCGAGCGACTGTTCTACGACACGATCAAAGGGGGCGATTTCCGGTCCCGCGAGGCGAATGTGTACCGCCTGGCGCAGCTGAGCGCAAACATCATCGATCAGTGCGTGGCCCAAGGTGTGCCTTTTGCTCGGGATTACGCAGGATACCTTGCCACGCGCTCCTTCGGCGGCGCCCAGGTATCGCGCACCTTTTACGCGCGCGGTCAGACTGGACAGCAGCTACTTCTCGGATACCTATGGTGCTCTCTCCCGCCAGGTGACGGCGGGTACAGTTATGCTTCACCCGCGCACGGAGATGCTCGATCTTGTCATTGTGAAAGGCGAAGCAAAGGGAATCACGGTGCGCGACCTGGTGACCGGCAACATTGAGTCGTTTGCAGCGGATGCAATTTGTCTTTGTTCGGGCGGTTATTCAAACGTCTATTACCTCACGACGAATTCCGTCATGTCCAGCGTCAATGCAACATACCGGGCCTATAAAAAGGGAGCGTTCTTTGCCAACCCCTGCTATACTCAGATCCACCCCACCTGTATCCCCGTCACAGGAGAACACCAGGCCAAGCTCACGTTAATGTCCGAATCGCTCCGGAACGACGGCAGAGTCTGGGTACCGAAAAAAAAAGGCGACAAGCGGGCGCCAAACGACATCCCAGAATCTGATCGGGATTACTATCTTGAACGGAAATACCCGTCCTTCGGAAATCTCGCAGCCCGCGATGTCACCTCTCGCGCAACAAAAGAGGTTTGTGACGAAGGATTGGGAATCGGTTCGGGTAGCCGCGGCGTGTACCTTGACTTTGCAGACGCTATAAAACGCCTCGGCGAAGAAACGATCCGTGAACGGTACGGCAACCTCTTTGAAATGTATGAGCGGATCACTGCTGAGAACGCGTATCAGTTGCCGATGCGAATCTACCCCGCACCGCACTATGCAATGGGCGGGCTCTGGGTGGATTACAACCTCGAAAGCAACATCCGGGGGCTATTCGTGCTCGGTGAGGCCAACTTCTCGGACCACGGCGCAAACCGGCTCGGCGCGAGCGCCCTGATGCAGGGGTTGGTGGATGGCTACTTCATTCTTCCTTACACGATCGGAAACTATCTAGCCCAAACAAATCCGGGAGTGCTCAGTACGGAAAGTCCGGAATTTCGACAGTCACGGCAGGAGGTCGAGGCGTTCACAAAAAGACTGCTCTCGGTCAAAGGAGGGAAAACCGCTCGCGAATTCCACCGGGACCTCGGTAAACTCATGTGGGACAACGTGGGTATGACGCGGAGTGAATCGAGCCTGAAATACGCGCTCAGACGCATACCCGAGATCCGCGCTGAGTTTTGGCAAAACGTAGCCGTCACTGGCAGTGGAACGGAATTGAACCAGGAACTCGAAAAAGCGGGCCGTGTCGCCGATTTCCTCGAATTTGCGGAACTCCTGACCAGGGACGCACTACAGCGGGACGAATCATGCGGCGCCCATTTCCGCATCGAGCACCAGACACCGGACGGTGATGCCGTCCGCGACGACAGGAATTTTAGTTACGTCTCGGCGTGGGAGTACAAGGGCCCGGATAAGGAACCGGAACTCCATAAGGAGCCGCTCGTATTCGAACATACACACCCGGCTGTGAGAAGCTATAAATGAAAAAGTCCATACTGAAACTCAGTGACCGGAAAATTTCACGGATTCTTTATTTGATCGTTAAACTCTGAACATTGAGATTATCGGAGTCTAATCCATGAATCTCATACTCTATGTCTGGCGTCAGAAGGGGCCTCACGAAAAAGGAAAACTCAAGCGCTACGAGGCGCGCGACATCGGCAGCGACATCTCTTTCCTCGAAATGCTTGACGTCGTAAACGAAGGTCTGGTAAAAAAGGGCGAAGACCCGATCGCCTTTGACAGCGACTGCCGCGAGGGCATTTGCGGCACCTGCGGCCAGGTCGTGAATGGTATTCCTCATGGGCCGCGAAAAAAAACGACGGTCTGCCAACTCCATATGCGCCACTTCAAGGACGGCGACACGATCTATATCGAACCTTTTCGCGCCCGCGCCTTTCCAGTTATCAGGGACCTGATCATCGATCGCGGTGCCTTTGAAAAGATCATCCAGTCAGGCGGCTACATCTCGGTCCATACCGGCGGGATGCTCGATGGGAATGCGATCCTGATTCCCAAACAGGATGCTGACAAGGCAATGGACGCTGCCGAGTGCATCGGCTGCGGGGCCTGCGTTGCCGCCTGCCCCAATGGTTCTGCCATGCTTTTTACTGGGGCAAAAGTATCACACCTTGCCGCTTTGCCCCAGGGTCAGGTTGAGGCTGCCCACCGAGTCTGCGTCATGACCTCAGAAATGCTGAATCAGAAGTTTGGCAACTGCAGCAATCACTATGAATGCGAGTCCGTCTGCCCCAAAGGAATCAAGGTCAGGTTCATCTCTATACTGAACCGCGAGTTCATCAAGGCGCATATACCCGGAATGCGGCGTCGATAAGCATATGCGAATGTAGATACCCCGCAGCAAGCTGCGGGGTATCTTGAAAAAGGAAGACGATTATCTTTTGAGAAACCTGCGGTTTCCTTTAAGCTAAAACCCTATATCCGTCGTCCATTATGAATCATTTATCGTGCTTACAGGGGGATTCACGACAATCTTGTAGTTGAATTCGAGGCTGTATCCTTATTGCAACCTTCGCAGTAATGTCTTTAGCACCCAAGCGAAGTACACGACCACGCTCACACCATTCCGCATTTTCGCTTATACGGGCAGCCTGAGAAAAGGCTCCTACATGTAGAGATTTAAAAATCATCAACAGTTGCTCAATCAGAAGACTTGTTGATCCGAGCGACATCGCTGCTTTGGCGGTTTTTCTGGCTTCAGACGGTGGCAAATCCATTTCCGCTCAGATGTTGTCAATAGACAACGATATATAGGAAGCCCAGTGTTTCAAACGATCAAAAAGGAGTAAATGATATAGGTCGCAATCTTAGTGGGTAGCCTTAGAAGAGAATCATTCAGTCGGAAGACGGCAAAGACATTGGTAGCACTTGCGCCAGAACCGTTGAAGCTGGAAATCATCGAAATCGGTGACCTGCCGATCTACAACCGAGATGGCGATGACGATGGGAAGCCACCCATTGCTTGGACGACATTCAGAAAGCAAATTAAAGAGTATGACGGCGTCTTATTTGTAACACCCGAGAAAATCGTTCAGTTCCTGCGGTTCTAAAAAACGCAATCGATGTGGGTTCTAGGCCACACGGGCAAAGTGTGTGGAGCGGAAGACCCGGGGCGATAGTGAGTGTATCGCCCGGTTCGATCGGTGGTTTTGGGGCGAATCACCATCTACGACAGTCTCTTGTATTCCTGAACATGCCCGCGATGCAACAACCGGAGGCATATATAGGAGGTGCAGCCGAGCTATTCGATGCCAGCGGTACGATTTCAAGTAAGAGTACCCGTGAGTTCCTGCGCAAGTTTACAGAGTCTTTCGCGGCATGGCTCAGAACCAACACCGGCAAACAGGCTCATTGACTGGCTTCAGTCTGAGGCGCGGGGTATCTAGGGGCAACGTCTGTTTGATAAAACCCATGTATGTTCCTTGCCCACTTCGGCGGTTGTCGCCCGTTCATGGAGGCTTCGGAACCATCCTACTCCTGACGGTTCGCTAATTTCTGAATAATCGTTGACTTACCAATGGTTTTACCATAAAATCAAAACATATAGCACTTGGCGGTTGTTAGGCCTTTTCGCTCTCAAATGTACTGGGGGCAATTCGGAATCTCTTTTTGTCAAACTTAATTTTTATCATCCGTCAATACTGCCATTTTTTTACATTTTTGATTATTAAAATATTTTTCATTATTTTGTCCCTTAAAATAAATTTAGTTTAAAAATGCTAAATTAATAACATGATACTAATAGATTACTACTCCGCCGCGTCTCTACATTTTTGGAAAAATAGAAATAATTATTCGATACCTTGTGTATTCGAGAACGTCATCGACTGGGGTTCGCGGCCTCCTGGCGACAACTGCTTCGTGAACTGCCAATGACTGATTTACTCACTGAATTCAATATGTTCTCTGCATTCTATGCATAATAGTTTGACAATACGTTAAACCCATGAAGGAGGGAACCATGAAAAGATATGTTGCATTGATCATGACGTTGCTGCTTGTCATCCCTGCTGTCGCTCTGGCGGGAACGGTGAAACTCGGTTTTATCAACTCGATCACTGGTAAGGAAGCGCCGATTGGTGAGAACCTGACAAACGGCGTCACCCTAGCCATCGAGGATCTGAAGAAAAAGGGAATTGACGTTGATCTCGTTACAGAGGACGATACCGGCAAACCCGATAAGTCGTTGGCGGCGTTCGAGAAGCTTGCAACCAGAGATGAGGTCGCGGGGATTGTTGGCCCCTACACATCGGCAACGGCAAATGCCGACGCCAAGGTTGCTGAGCGCTACAAGGTCCCATTGATCGTGCCTGCGGCCTCAAAAGAGGAAATCACGCGGCAGGGCTTTAAATGGACCTTTCGCGTTTCCGGCACTACCGGCGACTACGCGGGAGTCCTGCTCGATCTCGCTACCACGCTAGGCAAGCCCAAAACCATCGCCATCCTGAATGAGAACACTGACTTCGGCGTCTCGGGAGCTAAGAGCGCAAAGGCCATCGCGCAACAAAAAGGCATTAAAGTGGTATTTGAGGAAGCCTATTCAGCAGGCTCTCCTGACTACCGCTCCACGCTCGCCCAGGTAAAGGCTGCCAACCCAGACCTCGTGTTCATGGTATCCTATGCTGCTGACGCCATACTTTTAATGCGCCAGTCGCGCGAGATTGGCTTAACGCCCATGGCCTTTCTTGGTGCCGGCGCCGGATTCTCGGTTGCCCAGTTCGCCAAAGAGAAGGATATCAGCCAGGGTGTATTCTCGTCTACGCAATGGACCGAGGACGCGCCGTGGGCCGGATCTAAGGAATGGTACAATCGCTACGTAACAAAGTTCGGCAAACCGCCCACCTATCATGCGGCTTGCGCCTATGAATCTATGATGATCATGGGCCAGGCGGCGGCTGCCGCGGGCGGTGACCGAGAGAAGACGCGAGAGGCACTGCACACCGGAAAATGGAACGGCATTCTCGGTGAGGTCCGCTTCCAGGACTACGATGGCTACCAGAACCAGCGCAAGGCTGTGATGCTCGTGGAGCAGGTACAAAACGGACATCACGAGACTGTATGGCCGCTTAGAGATGCGGCCAAGAAACCCATTTGGCCCTTCCCGGGCTGGTCGAAATAATTCAGGGAGAGGAGCGGTCTCAACCCGCTCCTCTCGTTTTTATTTCAGTTTGTCCGCATCGGCTTTTTTATGAATGTTTTTTTTCAAGCCCTTATCAGTGGCATCCTGATTGGTGGGGTGTATGCGCTGATCGGTATCGGGCTGACGATCATTTTCGGCGTCATGCGGGTGATCAACTTCGCCCACGGCGACCTGCTCATGCTCGGCATGTACTTAACCTACTTTCTTTTTACACTTCTGCATATTGATCCCTTTGTCTCCATCATAATAATCTTCCCGCTGATGTTTCTATTCGGCGGTTTTCTGCAGAAAATTATCATCAACCGCGCCCTCAACGCGCTCCCCCAGAATCAGATCCTGTTGACCATCGGGATGGGGCTGGTCATGAGCAACTCAATCATGCTTGCCTTCACCTCCGATTACAAAATATTATCCACGACCTATTCATCGAGCAGCGTCACGCTCCTGGGGATTTCGATCTCCGAACCGTTGGCCGTATCGTTTGTGATCACCTTAGGCATTACCACGGCGCTGTACTGGTTTCTGTACCGGACCGACATAGGCCAGGCCATCAGGGCTACGGCCCAGGACCGCGAAGCGGCACAGTTAATGGGAATAAACGTAAAGCGCATGTCGATCATAGCATTCGGGGTCGGATCGGCCTTGGCCGCCACCGCGGGCGCGCTCATATCGCCGACCTACTACATCTACCCGCAGGTGGGAAGTGTTTTCACCTTAAAAGCCTTTGTCATTACCGTGCTCGGCGGTATGGGCAGCATTTTCGGCGCCACACTCGGCGGTGTGCTCATCGGCATGACAGAGTCCATCGGCGGCGTTTACTTCGGTTCAGGCTGGAAGGACGTCATTGTGTTTATCCTGTTCCTGCTCGTGCTTCTGTTTAAGCCCTCCGGTCTGCTGGGCACATCGAAGGATTAACGGAAACGCATGAATCGAAATCTTCGCAAAACGAGAAAAGCATTCACCGCATAGTTACTAAGGATGCAAAGGAAATCTTTAACTCTCGACATGTAACCGACGACCCTTACGCACTCCTACGCAACCTTGGCGCCTCTGAGGATTTAGGTTTTTGGTTCCGCCTTTTCCGGTTAGGAAAATATGAGACAATTAGTGAATAATATGCGAGGAATCAGCACTATTCCGCTGCTTCTGGCGGCTGCCACGGTCGTCCTGCTTTTCCTCGTCCCCAAATTCGTGACGAGCACCTATGTGCTCCATATCATGATCTTGATCTTCATTAGCGTCATCACGGGATCAGCCTGGAACATTTTGGGAGGCTACGCGGGCCAGTACTCAGTGGGCCACGCAGCCTATTTCGGCGTCGGCGCCTACACCACGATGATCCTGCTACAGTATCATCACATTGCACCATGGTACGGGATCTGGGCCGGCGTTGCAGTCGCCTTGGGGGTGGGCCTCGTCATCGGTTCCATTTGCTTTCGTCTGCGCGGACCGTACTTCGTCTTGGCGTCCATAGCCGTGGCCGAGATTTTTCGCGTTTCAGCCCTGAACTTGACAGACCTGACAAACGGCGCCGAAGGCATCCTGCTCACCGACATCCCGCCACTCAAGATCGGCAACACAGTTATCACCGATTTCCTGTCCAAAGTGCCCTTTTATTACTCTGGGCTCGTAATCTCTCTCGCCGTCATCGCCGTCACATGGATGGTGCAGAACTCGAAACTGGGTTACTACTTCCAGGCCATCAGGGAAGACCAGGATGCCGCCCACTCGCTGGGCATTAATCTGACGCTGTACAAGAATGCAGCTCTTTCCCTTTCGGCGATATTCACGTCCCTGGCAGGCAGCTTGTACGGACTGTATATCGGCTATATCGACCCCGGAACGGTCCTTGCGCTCGACATATCGGTCCAAATCGTGATTATCTGCATCATCGGAGGCATCAGCACCATCTTGGGACCGATGATCGGCGCCGTCGTCCTCATTCCCTTCTCCGAAGCCCTGCGCAGCAACATGATCGCCCAGGCCCTGATTGATTCCGGGCTGGTCAAAGAAAACTCCGTTTTCGGAGCTTTCCTCAAGGACCAGTTGTCCCATGCCCATGTGCTAATCTACGGTATCCTCCTGGTTGTTGTTATCTTGTTCATGCCTGACGGGATGCTGGGTTTTATCAGTAAGCTCACGGCAAAAAAACGGAGGATGGCGGCCTGATGGTGATACTCGAGATTAAGCGTGTAAGCAAGTTTTTCGGCGGTCTGGCCGCCAATTCTGATGTCACCTTCGATGTGAACGAGGGAATGATCATGGGTCTGATCGGCCCGAACGGCGCTGGGAAAACAACCCTGTTCAACTGTATCACCGGTTATTATCCGCCTTCACGCGGCGAGGTTATTTTTATAGGCAAGCGCATGAACGGTCTGCATCCCGATGCCGTGTGCAAACTTGGGATGGCCCGCACCTGGCAAAAGGTCCGGCCGCTGGCCAAAATGAGCGTGGTAGACAATGTCATGGTTGGAGCCTTGTCCCGGACCAACTCGCTCAAAAAGGCGAGAGAGATGGCATTAGAGCAGCTCAGGGTTGTACATCTAGAGAACCGCGGAGACTTCCGCGCCGGCAGCCTCCCGATAGGCGAGCGCAAAAAGCTGGAGGTGGCCCGCGTCCTGGCCACGCAGCCCCGGCTTTTGCTACTCGACGAGGTAATGGGCGGGCTCAACCCAGCCGAGAGTGAAGAGATTATTGGGCTCATACTCGACATCAGAAAACGCGGTATCACCCAGATGGTAGTCGAGCATAACATGAAAACGATTATGCGCATATCCGACAGGATTGTGGTCCTGAACTCTGGCGAAAAGCTGGCTGAGGGCGCCCCCCAGGAAATTGTCTCGAATAAAGCGGTCATTCAAGCTTATCTCGGAGAGAGTTATGCTTAAGATCGAGAACCTGCATTTTAGTTACGGAGACCTTAAGGTGCTCTGGGACGTGAACATCGATGTGCAGGAGGGAGAAATTGTCACAGTTGTGGGTGCGAACGGGGCCGGCAAGTCGACACTCCTCAAAAACATCTCGAGGCTTGTGAAGCCCGGGTCCGGGCGCATCACATTCAATGGCACTGACTTGGGAAAATTCTCCGCCGATGAGGTGGTAGCACTCGGCATCGTCCAGGTACCTGAGGGGAGGAGAATTTTCCCTCAAATGACCGTCACCGAAAACCTCAGGATGGGATCCTTCATCGAGAGGGCGCGGAAGAAGCGGGATGTGAACATGGAGCGGATATATTTCCTTTTCCCGCGTCTGAAGGAGCGGGAAAAGCAGTTGGGCGGCACCATGTCGGGGGGTGAACAGCAGATGCTCGCCATCGCCCGGGGCCTCATGGCGGATCCGAAACTGCTGCTGCTTGACGAACCGTCGCTCGGTCTTTCTCCTCTTCTGGTAAAAAACATCTTTGATATCATTAACGAGATCCAGAAACAAGGAGTAACAATCCTGCTCGTCGAGCAGACTGTTTATCAGAGCCTGCGGCTCGCGGACCGTGGCTATGTGATGGAAACAGGCAGGATTGTGATGAAGGACAAGGGTGAGGCCCTGCTGAACAACGAGCACGTTAGAAAAGCATACTTAGGAATGTAAAAGCGTCTCGATAGCGCGAGGACACGTGCGCGGGGAAGGCGGAAATTGGCTGCCTTTTTCACTTACCGCTCAACGTCAAACAGGGAGGTTTCTATGTACGTTTCAGACTGGATGACAAAAAAAGTTTTCTCAATCGAACCCGACGATTATCTCTCTGATGCCATGTACCTCATGCGCGAAAGATGCGTCAAGCACGTCCCGGTTGTGAAGGGGGGTAAATTGAAAGGCATCATTTCCGACCGGGACATCAAGGAATACAGCCCCTCTAAGGCGACCTCGCTCGATATTTATGAACTGCATTATCTTCTGGCTAAGACAAAAATTAAAGAAATTGCAAAAACGAAACTCATCACCACGACACCCCATACGCCAGTGGAAGAGGCAGCCATGATCATGCTTGATAATAACATTGGTTGTCTACCCGTGCTGGACGATGGCATGCTCGTCGGTATCATTTCCGACAAGGATATTTTCCGCGCCCTCGTAGACATCACCGGCGTCAGGCACGCCGGCAACCGAATCTGCGTCACTGTCGAAGACCGGCCAGGTTCCATCAAGGATGTTGCCGACATCGTCCGGAAACACAACTTCCGCCTCCAGGGAATTCTTACGTCCTATGAAGGGGTAAAGGATGGCTACCGGAGGGTGGTTATCAGAACCACAGGCAAGGGAGATTTCATACGCCTGAAGGCTGAAATCGATGATGCCTTTCGGAACTGCGAAATCAAAAAAGGGTAATATCACGCCCTTCTCTTCTTCCGAGTCCCGCCAGACGTCCTTCGCTCCGCATCACTTGCAGCTTCATGTAGTCAAGCGCCAGTCTGCTTCCCTTTCGTGTCGGCAAGATGCAGGCATCGCCCTCTTCCCCAAGGTCTTTTTTTTTCAGCAGTGACTTACGCACCTTCAGGATGCTGCTTTCACCCGTTTTGCTTTATTCACCCGGCAAGCATTCAGCCGCTTCATAAGCAACTCAACGGGCAGTGCATTCAGTACATCCTTCTTCTCCACCCATCCCCTTCTTGCGACAGAAACGCCGTACGCCATGAAATCGAATTGGTTCGTCACGTGTGTGTCTGTGCTGATTACGAGAGGAACGCCGTATCTGAGCGCCATCTTAATATGCAGGTCGTTGAGATCCAGCCTCAGGGGATTGGCATTAATCTCCATGGCCACGTCGTATTTTGCCGCTTCTTTTAGTACTATGTCCATGTCAACGGAATAGGCCTCCCGCTCGCCAATCAGCCTGCCTGTAGGATGGGCGATCACGCTTACAAAAGGATTGCGGATCGCCGAAATGATCCTCTTCGTTACCTGCTCCTGCGTCTGTTTGAAGCCGGAATGTATCGCAGCCACGACAATGTCAAGCGCAGAAATCGCTCTATCCGGCAGATCGAGTCTGCCATCGGAGCGGATATCGATCTCTGTGCCCTTGAGGATCCTGAACCCCGTAAGCTTGGCATTAACATTGTCAATAACTCTGATCTCCTCAGCAAGACGATTTTCATCAAGGCCATGGGCGACCCCGAGGCCTTTGGTATGATCGGTTATTGCAATATACTGGTAACCCTTCTTTCTCGCAGCCTCCACGATCGTACCAAGGTCATGACTTCCATCGGACCACCGCGTATGTATATGCAGATCACCCCTGATGTCGTCCGGAGTAACCAGATGGGGCAGCTTCCCTTCCCGCGCCGCTTCTATTTCGCCGGTATCCTCGCGGAGCTCTGGCGGAATATAGGGTAGCTTGAGGGCCCTGTACACCTCTTCTTCTTCTTTTCCGCCTTTTCTCCTCCCTCCCGGCTCCGTAAATATGCCGTATTCGTTGATTTTCAGCCCGGCTCGCACCGCCATTTCACGGAGCTTGATATTGTGCTGTTTACTCCCCGTGAAGTACTGGAGCGCCGCACCGAAGGATTCTTCTTCAACAACTCGCAAGTCCACCTGGATGCCGTCCTCGGTGACGACCGATGATTTGGTATCTCCATGCATCAACACTCTGCTCACATTCGGGAGCTTCAAGAAAACCTCCATGACTTTTTCAGGTTTCTTTGATGTGGTTAGTATGTCAATGTCCTTTACTGTTTCTTTCCACCGCCTGATGCTTCCGGCGACCTCTATCCGGTCCACGGGGGCGCCGTCTTTCATCCTCCTAACCATGTCCTCGGCAAGCGTCAGCACTCTTCCGAGCAGACGCCGCTCTGTTCCTCGTTTTAGGAGTTCAATTCCCTGAAGAATGTTGTCTTCCGTCTTCTTCTGGATTCCTGGAAGTCCTGAGAGTTTGCCCTGGCGTATGGCCGTCTCAAGCTCAACGATACTTTTCACTTTTATCTTTTCATGCAGCATCTTAGCTTTTTTGGGGCCTAACCCGGGAACGGACAAAAGCTCCAGAACACCTTCAGGTATTTCCTTTTTCAACTCTTCGAACTTTGCAATCCCACCTGTTTCAATATATTCGCGGATCTTAGCGGTGAGGTCTTTGCCGATCCCGGGGATGGATTCCAGTTCTTCCCGAGAGAGCCCTGATACATCCTTTGATAGGCTATCGAGGTTTTGCGCAGCCCGCCGGTAAGCCCTTATGCGGAACATATTCTCGCCCTTCAATTCAAGAAGTTCGGCGATCTCGCTAAAAATTTTAGCTATCTGCTGGTTTTTCATGAGCAACCTCTGTCGGTCTGCAACCACGCATCAATTTGCCCATTAAAAAAGACGTTCTTCTTATTTAATTCTAACACCAGAAAAATGAAAAAACCGAAGATCCTTCACTCCGGCTACTTCTTTTTTTTTCCGCAATCTTAGCGTCTCTGCGTAAAAATGTGACGGGATCATCCCTGCCTGTGCACTTGTCCACAATCGCAATACTGTAGAACCGCGAAGTCGCCACGGACACAGCCTGCGTTCCTACCGCGCGAGACCAGTTTGATTCAACAACGTGTCGTCTCGGATCGCAAAACAGTGTCGCGATGTCATACAGCTCTCCGGCACATTGAGTTAGACCAGGCGGTCACCTTACATATTGGTCACGTCCCTGATCACGAACTTGAATCCCGTTGCCAATTTGGGATAAAGCATGAATCCCGACGTATTCATAGCATCTGCAAAAACAAGGTAAACCGTTAAATTATACGCGCCAGGGCCGATCCTGTCCACTACGAGGAACAGAACAGCTCGCCGTCCTGCTCCTCACATACTATTTCCGTGAGGCCGCAGACCCCATGCCGTGAACATTGCCCGAGGAAAGGCGTCTTTGAGAAGATACTGTCTCGCGCCGTAGATGCCCTGCAACTTTTCCACTTCGGTCCCGGCAAGAAAGGCGTCCCAAGCAAGCATGTGCACCTGCACGTTCCCCCTCTTGATCCGATCTGGTGTCAACAGAAACACTGGCCCTGGGATAGATGACCAGGTAATCGGATCCCTGTGCATGGTTTTTTAAAAATTACACGCCTGGAGAGAGCGTCACGCGGCGGAAGCAATCTTCCAGATCACCTCAAAATTGCAGATGATGATATCCAGATCGCCCGAGTAATCTTTCATGATCTCGCCTTTGGCATCCAGCGCTAGTAGCAGGTCGTTTGCTTTCAAAAGCGATCCATCATATCCGGCATCCCGCAAACGGGTGATGACCTTTTTCAGGAACATTCTGCATTGTGCTTCGTCGATGATCTTTTTACGCACGGCTTTTGCAAGATCGACGGGCTTAAGCAGGACATCACCCTGCTTCGATACCCAATCATCGGGACCGTTGTAGTACCCGCGTATGGTTATGTAGTTGTGCTCGGCGGCCAGGACCGGATTGCCATCGGGATCGACTATCTCCCGGTGGGACTGGTACTTCCGGGAGTCGGCAGATATTTCGATCTTCAGACTGCCGGTTACGTAGATTGCCCGTACATAAGCGGTATGGATCCCCATCTCATTCAGTGTCTGCGAAATAGCGAACTCCTCGAAGGGACTATTTATGCCGTACTTTCTGATCTTTTCTATCTCCTCGACGTTATACTTCTTGCCAATGGGAATCTCGCCCACCCTTGATGTTTCCCATACCAGATGGATGTTGTCCTTCGTGACCGTGTAATACACTTCATTGTCGTCAGACAGGCTCAGGCAAGGCGTCTTCCGCCAGCGCTCCGGGAGGAAATAATCGAACAGGCGCCCGTTCCGGCCTACAACCCACATGCGGCCGCCCGTGCTTTCCGCGCGGCCAAATATGTACGGCACCCCGAGGATTTCCATATGGTTCAGGTGCGAAGGCAGGGGCGTAGGGTTGAGCCGGTCCCGCATGTCGTCAAGATAGGAATGCCGCCTCGATGCCTTGACTCGGTCTTCGTGTTCAGGTGTCCGAAATAGTAGCTCATAATCGATGATGGAATATTTGCCTACATCCAGCAGATGATAGACCGAGTCTACTTGTTTCCGCGCCGCTTCTGCATCCCCGTTCGCACCCGCCTGTTTGATGCGCTCGCAGTCTTCCTCGTCAAGGATAACATGCTCGGGTTTCATGTCGGCCATGAGGTACCCTTTTTTGCTCAAGTCGTCGAAAGCTTTTTTCTGCATGGTCTGTAGGTGATACACAAGGTCGGGCATTTCAATTCTAATATGCTCGAAGATCTCCACAAGATTTTTACCGCAGATCCACTCGTAGATGAGTTTGTACTGCTTGAGGATATCGATGTCGATGCCGGGATGACGGGCGCGAATGCGGTTGATCTTTGCCCGAGATCGCCCGCTCTGCCACAATTGCATTTTCTGTGGCGGAACATAAATTGCCAGGGGCCGCTGCGCCCTTATCCATTCAAGCCGCTGGCCTACCTGTTTGTCGGCCATCTCCATAACCAGGGCGAATTCCTCCCAGGGGCTATTGAATTCAGCGCTGACAAATTCCTCAAGTGTGTGGGTGTTGAGGGGTACATCCTCCCCTACACGGCAATTCTTGACCACCAGATCCAGGCTGGTGCCGTTCACACGCCTCGTCGGTACGCGGTACACCGAGCTGGTCCCCAACAACCTGACTCGATGCTTCGCGAACCAGGTTTCTTCATACCAGTTTTTAATTTCGAGCTGTTCCTGATGGGGTTCGGCGAACCGTGTGAAATACAGATCGCCGCAATCCTCAGTTTTGGTGTGAAGATACACTACTCCCAAAACATTCACCAGGGCTTTATGTTGAGCTGTCTTTTGCATGTCCTTCCCGTTTCTCAGAGCAAACATCCGCTCGCAGAATAAAATCTATCCTCTCTGCCGGGTTTCCCGCCCCATAATTTCACAAAGCTTACTTGTATAACAATTTTTTCTGATTCGTGCACAATCACGACCATAGCGTCTCAAACGCTATGGTCGTTTTTTGTTTGCATTCCCAGCGCATTCTGGACCCTCGCGCAAGCCGTATGTCGCTCACTAACACATAGTACGCACAGGTATGCCGGGTGTCAACATGATTTGCCAATGGAGTGAACAGGTGAGAAACTGCTAAAAACTCATCGGGTTTTAAGGAAACATGCTCCCTTCCTTGGACGGAAGGGAGCATGATAGATATAAACGGCGCCTTTGCAGATGAAGAACGAAGTTCATTCCAGTCTCTTTTTAAACTCCTCAAACTGTTTCCGAAGCCTCTCCGGAATCCGGCTGCCGAACTGTGCAAAGTGCCGTTCAATATCCGGGAGTTCTGCTTTCCATGCCGCGAGATCCACGTCCATAAGTGCTTTCATGTTTGCAGCAGAAATATCAAGACCCTCGAGATCGAAATCGCCATCCTTCGGCATAAGGCCGATCGGTGTTTCCCGAGCACCGATCTTCCCATCCACGCGTTCGCACATCCACTTGAGCACCCGGCTATTCTCGCCAAACCCAGGCCACAGGAACCTACCCTCCGCGCTCTTCCGGAACCAGTTCACATAAAAAATTCTCGGGGCTTTGACGTTCAAACGCTCTCCCATACCGAACCAGTGCTGGAAATAGTCGCCCATGTGGTAACCGCAAAACGGCTTCATGGCAAAAGGATCTCGTCTCAGGTTGCCAATAGCTCCGATGTTCGCCGAAGTGGTCTCCGACGCAGCAGTCGCCCCGAGGAACACGCCGTGGTCCCAGGAATATGACTCAAAGACAAGCGGCACCACACCGCTGCGCCGGCCACCGAAGATGAAGATGTCGATCGGCACGCCCTCGGGGTTCTCCCGATCCTGGTAGATGACAGGGCACCGCGATACGGGTGCCGTGAATCGGGCGTTCGCATGCGCAGCATCCTCTTTTTTCTCAGGCGTCCAGTCGCGGCCTTTCCAGTCAATTGCATGCGCAGGCGCTTCCTCGGTCATGCCCTCCCACCAGACATCGCCATCATCGGTGAGCGCGCAATTCGTAAAAATGATGTCACCCTTCAGCGTGTCCATGGCCATGGGGTTCGTATCATAGGACGTGCCCGGTGCTACGCCGAAGAACCCGCTCTCCGGGTTGATAGCATGGAGTCTGCCATCTCCCCGGATCTTCATCCAGGCGATGTCGTCGCCGATGCACTCGCACTTCCATCCCTTGATCGACGGCTGCATCATGGCTAGGTTTGTCTTGCCGCAGGCCGAGGGGAATGCGGCGGCAATATGATAATGCTTTCCTTCCGGGCTGGTCAGGCGGAGGATCAGCATGTGCTCTGCCATCCAGCCTTCCTTCCTCGCAATGTTCGAGGCGATGCGGAGTGCGAGGCATTTCTTCCCAAGCAGCGCATTGCCACCGTAGCCTGACCCGTAGGACCAGATCAGATTTTCTTCCGGGAAATGGCTTATGTACTTCTGCTCGATCGGGGCGCAAGGCCACGTGGTATCCGTCTGCCCAGGGGGAAGAGGGGCTCCGATAGAATGGAGACAAGGGATGAACTCGCCGTTCGTGCCCAGCACTTCCAATATCGTCGAACCGACCCGGGTCATAATGTGCATGTTGCAGACTACATAGGGGCTATCAGTCAGTTCGACGCCGATTTTTGAGATCGGAGACCCAATGGGTCCCATGGAGAATGGGATCACATACATCGTACGACCTTTCATGCAACCTTGGTACAAGCCACGCATGGTCTTCTTCAGTTCATCGGTATGGACCCAATTGTTCGTGGGGCCAGCCTCTTCCTGGGAATGGGTGCTAATGTAGGTGCGGTCTTCCACGCGGGCCACATCGCTAGGATCGGTGCGGAAGAGAAAGCTGTCGGGCCGCTTTTTGACCGGGATAGCCATACCGTGTTCCCGCATGAGCGACATTGTCCGATCGTACTCCTGCCGCGAACCGTCGCACCAGTACACTTTGTCAGGTCGGCACATCTCAACAACTTCATTCACCCATTTATTTAACTTCTCGTTCTGTGGTCTGCTTTTCATTGCCAAATCTCCTTGGTCCCCTCTCCGCCTTCACCACGTTCCGCATAAGCACTCAATCACCTGATCCTGGTGAGGACGATGAACCTGTATCCTGTCTCATTGCACTAAGCGGCTAGATGTTTTCTCCCCGGCGAAGTGATCACATAATCAGCCGGGAAAATTAAAGAGACAACGATTGATAAAAAAAGCCCCGTGCCAAGCACGGGGCTTTCACTTCACTTTTTCATGGAACCTTCAAATCACTTTTGGACGCTTGCCTGTTCCATGATAACTCCGAATTTATATCCGGCGCCAAAATCCTTGTCTTTGTAAACCGTACCCTTGACCGTTACAACCTCTCCTACTTCCGGAGAATCCTGGGAAGTTGCGATGATATCGTTCGTCCCCTCCGATTTATTGCCCGTCCCGTCCTCGAGGTGTATCCAGTTTTTACCCATAATCCCTGATGATACTTTCACAACCTTGCCCCGGATGATGACCTGTTTTTCGCTCAAGGATGCCTTCTTTTCGTAAATTTCTGCTACCGTGTAGGCATCCTTGCCTTTAGCCTTTGCCACACTTATCTTTTGGCCGCTCGATGCAGCGGAACCGCCATGGATTGCCTGCGAACTTTTTTTCTCGTTGTCTGTTGATGCGTTCAGGGGACCACCGGAGAAATAAATGCTCTTGAATGTCCGATTGAGCGATTTACTGGTGAAATCCGTCATTTCCCCACCAGGTTGAAACGCTATTTCCTGCCCAACAGTCACCTTTGTTTGCGGAACAGCAACCCAAGTTTTTACGCCCTTCTTTTCAATGCAGACATAGGTATATCCGCCTGCGTTCATCGTTTCAACTACTTTTCCCGAGAGAACTACCAGGCCATCGTCCCTTCCGCTACTATCGCTTTGCGACGCTGGTGCGGATGTTTCCGTTGCACTCACAGCACTGGCGGAAAAGAGTAATATTATCGCAAGAATTGAAAAAACTGCTGAAGCATAAGACCCTCGTTTCATTTTTGTTCTCCTCTATTGGATTATCCTGCAAGACAATAATTAATTATGGAACTAGCACCGAAATCGCGCCCCTACTGCAGAGAACCGGGACGATATCCGATGCTGACCCCAAAATTTTACAGCTTTTATGTAATTATAGCAAGCCTTTTTTGCGAATATCCCAGGATAAAACTAAAGGGAGGATCATGATGATTTATAAAACAAATCATGTTTTACTCCGCGGCTGATGAGATAACTGATGACCTCGGCGGGTTTGAAATAGATCCGGAGCTTCCATGCGTTTTTCTTGGTTTTGCTGAAAACACGCTCATCGAGCGAATCAATGAAACGCAGCATCTCGTCGCACTCTTCATCGGTAAAATCATAGGGACCCGTCTTTGCCCCTGCAGCAAGGGAGCCCCTTCCCGAGATACGATCGACCACACTCCGGACGGCCGCGAAATACCCCTCTCCCTCGGGGAGATTGAAAAACCTCGGGACATTCAAGAGGTGGTTCGTGAGTTCCCGCGCTTCGGGAAGGTCTCCGACATGTTCGAGTGTAATGCCGAGTTTCTCCGTGCACAGCGTGATTAGATTTTTGACGAGAACATGGGTCCGGCCCTCGGGTGCCCTGTTGATGATGAGGGCGGGCGAGAAGGAAGCTTCGATTTCATCGATAAGCGGCAGCAAGTCGGGTGCGACATTGGGGAGCGTCTTCCGGAACCACTCTAGCGTAAACCGTTTTTCGCCTCCCGCGTTTTTTGCCTCGACTTCAAGAAGCGCGGCAACATCTGCATTATTCTTGAAGATATTCTGCATTTTCCGAAACAGGGCGCCTTTCACAAAACTATAGGCATTCATCACCGCCCCCGGCTCCGGAGCCGTAATCACCACGCCGCGGTCGGAAATGCCGAAGAAATCGAGGGTATTGAAATGCACACCCGCACCAAGATCGATTATGATATAATCCGCCGGCACCGCCCGCAGATGTCGCATCAGTTTCAGTTTCATCCAGTGCGCAGGGCTGGTTATGCCCGGGACAAACTCAGCGCCACTGATCAGCCCGAGGTTCCGCTCCGGCGTCTCTACAATGAGGCTTTCAAGCGAAGATGCTTTATTAATAATGAAGTCGGCAATTGTTGGAGTCTGGCCCCGGATGCCGAGATAGGTATGCAGGTTTGCCGCTCCGAGGTCAAGGTCCGCGAGAACTACGCTTTTGCCACTCCGGGCAAGGACCGTTCCAAGGCCGATCGACAGAATGCTCTTCCCTACCCCGCCCTTACCTCCGCCTACGGCAATTATGGTCCCCGTTTTCCGACTCCTTTGCACGAACACACTGTATCAGGTTTTCGAGAAACTGTAAAGATGGAGGGTCGTCTTGAATAAGATCGGGAGAGACGGAGAATATAGCAATACGAATTGAAGCAGGGGCTCACTCACCTCACCAAAAACCCCTCACAGGATACATCACCAAATCCTTCTGCTGGAATGAAACAAAAAAACTAGCTACCCCTACAGAACGCATTTCTGCTTCACTAGCTCCTTTGACCTCCCCAAGCCTTGCAGCAATTCCCGCAGGTTTTCGATCTGTCGCGCATCCTCAAGTGGATTCTTCCCGTGCAATTGTTCCGCAACCAACAGGAGCGCCTCAATATTTCTACTCCACGCTGCAAGCAGTTTTTCCATGCTGCTGCAATATGCCTCAAGATCCATATGCGCTGCCTCTCTCATCACAATACCCTCCTCTCCACAACTGCCTTCCCCTGCCAAACAGCCCAACGTTGCGCACTATCTGTGAGAGGGATGGCGATTTACGCTGCCCGTTTGGACGATTTCTTCGCATCGCCCAGCAGATATTCCCGCCAAGGTTTCCAGTAGTATTTCGTCCATCCCTCTTTCACGCCTTCATAGTCGCTGTCAGCCACGTTGACGTGGACCAAGTCTATCCTGCCAGCGTTGCCTTCAGGTCGAAATGTCAGAATGAGGATGGAGTCGATGTCCTCCTTTTTCCAGTGGCTGCCGCGCCAGGACTGGACTATCATGTGTTTCGGCACCACATGAAGCATTTTCCCCAAGATCATTCCGTTAAAAGCCCTGAACCTCGAACCCTCTTTTGAGCTTATAGATACCGGTCCGCCCGTAATGGTTGCATGTTTTTTCGCGCTAAGGTACATCTCAAACAGTTTCTCCGCTGGCGCCGGAAGCGTTACAGTCTGTTCAATTGTTTTTGGCATCTCGTTCCTCCTTTCAATAAAAAACCGCCCCCTCCGAATTCTCCATCCTTCGACTGCCCAGCTGTCCTCCGTTAAGATCCATTGCTTTCCGTCCCCTCCTCGCGAAGGGTTTGGCATTTTCGCGATAATTCTAATTCTGATTTAACAGTAACACCACCCCATCCGACTGTCAAGAAACCGCTCCGGTTTATGCGGGACTTCTGAACCTCCTGCCGTTATCTCCAGGCTTCGAGTATTGCCCCAATGACCCGGAAACCCGCCAAGTGATGGCTGGCCCGTATTAGAAAAAGATCTTAGATGAGGCTCTGGTGCTTGCCGCTAAACAGCGCATCTCTGAGTGCAAATGGATATTAGAAGCCCATCCAGACCCAAAAGGCGATATTTAACCCGCCTCTTGCACTCTCGACGCTCAGCCGCCTGTCATACCGATCAAAATATACACTCCGACAAACGTGCCAATGAACATGACAAGCTAATAAATTCGGGAATCTTTGCGCATCTGGTCGAGCGTCACCTTATCAAGCATGTCGACGCCGATAATCTTGAACCACGCTTTTCCAAACAGCAGGGGAAAATCCCAGACAGCACCAACAGCTATGGCGGCTATTGCGGCGAAACAGCACCATAATTGATTGGAATCAGCACAACCATCACCCCCCTTCCAGGGGGCAACCCAATGCTGCTCATTCCTACGCTATAACTCAACCTTATCTGAAGATTATCGTTGTCAAGAGACCCCTGCCGATCCCCTTGCAGACATTATTCAATTGACAAAGCAACACCATAAGTGGTATAAAACCCAGCTTTGCACAATAACTGTGTATGGTGTGGAAAGAGAAGGAACTTAGTTCTGATACTTCTCAGCCCCAGCAATATGAGGATGCTGTCATGATTAAAAGAAACGACTTACGTAACATCGCCATCATCGCCCACGTCGACCACGGCAAGACGACACTTGTGGATACGCTTCTGCGCCAGAGTGGCACCTTTCGCGACAATGAGCGCGTTCAGGAGCGTGTGATGGATAACATCGACCTGGAGCGCGAGCGGGGGATCACGATCATGGCAAAAAACACCGCGGTCAGGTACAACGGCATCAAAATCAACATCGTGGACACGCCGGGACACGCCGACTTCGGAGGCGAGGTGGAGCGCACTCTCAAAATGGTGGACGGCGTGCTGCTGCTTGTTGACGCGTCGGAAGGACCTCTTCCGCAGACGCGATTTGTGCTCAAGAAGGCGCTTGAACTGGGCCTGCCGCCCATCCTCGTTATCAACAAGATTGACCGGCCCGACGCCCGCATCAATGAAGTCGTAAATGAGGTATACGACTTGTTCATCGACCTCGATGCCTCGGATACGCAGCTCGATTTTCCCATCGTTTACACCAATGCCCGGGCCGGGATAGCCAAATTGAAAATGGAGGAGGAAGGCACCGACCTCAGACCGCTCTTTGACCTGATCGTAAACACAATTCCGTCCGCGGAGGGCGATGAAGCTGGGCTGCTCCAGCTCCTGGTCATGAACATCGATTACAACGATTATGTCGGCCGGCTGGCCATCGGCAGGGTGTTTTCAGGTACCGTAAAGATAGCCGACCCGATTGGTGTGGTTCAGCAGGGCGGTCAAATTGTGAAAACCAAAGTCACCTCACTCTTCGAGTTCCAGGGATTGAAGCGCGTTGATACAGAGAAGGCGACCATCGGCGATATCGTGGCACTTGCGGGCATCGAGGGCGTAAGCATCGGCGACACAATCACGAACCCCGAAAACCCAAAACCTCTGCCGCGCATCGCCGTGGACGAGCCCACGATCTCCATGCTTTTCTCAATTAACAATTCCCCCTTTGCCGGAAAAGAAGGTAAATATGTCACCTCGCGACATTTAAAGGAGCGGCTTGAGAAGGAGCTCCTGTACAACGTCGCCATCAAGATCGAAATGCTGGAAGCGACGGACAGCTTCAAGGTTCTGGGACGGGGAGAACTTCAGCTTGCCATCCTGATAGAAATGATGCGGCGTGAAGGCTACGAACTTTCAGTCTCCCAGCCCGAAACCATCACCAAGCAACGCGATGGGAAGACGTACGAGCCAATGGAAAACCTGGTTATTGACTGCCCTGAAGATTTCATTGGCGTGGTTACTCAGAAGCTGGGCACCCGCAAGGGACGTATGACCAAAATGGCGAACAACGGCCATGGCCGAGTGCGCCTCGAGTTCCGCATCCCCGCGCGCGGGTTGATCGGGTTCCGCTCCGAATTTTTGACCGATACCCGCGGCACCGGTCTCCTCAATCATATTTTCGACGGCTACGAGCCTTGGCAGGGGCCCATCGCAAAACGCGCCACTGGCGCCCTCGTGGCCGACCGACCAGGAAAGACCACCACTTACGCGCTGTTCCATCTTCAACCTCGGGGCGAGCTTTTTATCAAGGAAAGCACCGCGGTTTACGAAGGGATGATTGTAGGGGAAAATTCGCGCGAAAACGACATCGATGTGAATGTGGTCAAGGAAAAAAAGCTGACGAACATGCGTGCATCAGGCGCTGACGAGGCCCTTCGGCTCGTGCCGCCGCGTCTGTTGTCACTGGAACAGGCGCTCGAATTCATCAAGGAAGACGAACTCGTGGAAGTGACCCCCCAGACCATAAGACTGCGGAAAAAAATCCTGGAATCGAACAAACGGCCGAAAAACAGGGAAAAAATCGATTAAGTATCCCTCTTTATCCTCGCAGGAACATAAATCCGGTGGCCATCCTTCCGGGCTTTTGGCGGCTTGAACGATCTGACGAAATAAAAGACAGGAAAGCCGTTACCGTCCATCGGTGTCCACTATTGTTTGCACTCAACGGTCCTGCCTTATTTCATACTGTTGGCAAGGCGTTATCTACGGGCCACTTGCCGCCGGGCTTGATCATGAGCTCCAACATGTAGAAGTCTTTCAAGAACCCCAAACTGGCTCACAGTCAGTTTGGGGGGGCGAAATAGGCTTCCACCCGGCTGGTAACCGATCCAGCGGCCCTCACCAGCTTGATAAACGCATTCAGCGCCCGTATTTCCTCTCCTGAACCTTTATACCGGGTTCCCATAATAATTTAATCCTTAATATTTTAGCCTCCTCCGCTGAATCTGTGGATATTTTTTAGATTACGATTCCGTATTTGTTCTGTAATTACGCGTGATTGCAAGTTCTCATCACTAGCGAATAGGCTATACATAGCGCAATAAGTAATTGCGTATTAATAAAAAATATGATATCCTGTATTCATGAAACCATTGACCATTACCGATGCATCAACCATTGTTCTTGGATTACAGGATGAAATCCGTCGCTCGGAAGAGTCACGATACGACCACCGACTACATGGCGTATTGCTAGTCGCCCAGGGAATGAGCTGTCCGGAAGTTAGCCATCTCCTGGGTGACTCGCCTCGAACTGTGGAATATTGGGTCCGACGCTTTGAAGACAGAGGACTGGCTGGCTTGGTAGAAGGAGAACGATCTGGCCGCCCCCGACGCTTGAACGATAAGCAGTTGGAGGAAATCAACACGGTACTGCGGCAACCGCCAGAGTCTGTAGGAATAGCCAGTGGCCTCTGGGATGGCAAAGGGCTGGCCGCCTTCATTAAGAAGCGGTATCGAATAACATTAGGGGTTCGGCAGTGCCAATACATGTTTAAATCCTTTGGTTTTCGTCGGCGTAAACCGCGTCCTCTGATTGCTCGGGCCGATCCCGAACGTCAGGAAGAATATAAAAAAACTCAGAAGGCTCGTAGCCGATAATAAAATCGATCTGTGGTCGACTGATGAAGTTCATTTTCAGCAATATGGATCACGCTGTCTGATGTGGGTACCTCCCGAACAGAAGGACCCTGTATTGTTGCACCATCCCACTCGCAAGAGCGTGGGTTATTTTGGAGCTATCCGTCTGCGTGACGGGAAATTGGCTTTTCAGAGAGAGGAGAAAAAGTTTAACGCCGTGACGTTCCATACATTTCTCAAACATCTCCGGAGGATAAGTTCCCGAAGCGGTCGTCGCGTCGTTGTCATAACAGATAATGCCAAATACCATCATGCCAAGCTCCATGCAGATTGGCGAAGCCAACATGAGCCTCAATTCATGTTGGATTTTCTGCCTCCTTACAGCCCTGATCTAAACCCTATTGAGCGGTTATGGAAATTAACACGAAGGCTCTGTTTGCATAACCGATACTTCCCGACGCTTGAGGATGTTGTACGGTCAGTGGAATCAAGATTCAGGGTGTGGACATCGGGCAACGATATTGTCCGTAAATTATGCGCAATTAATTAGTGCGCTGTGTATAATAAATGTCACAGTGAGATTTATCACCTGCGTTGTAAGCAACGATGAATAAAGACAGCAATGGCAAATGTGACGTCAATGCAACTATAAATTAGCATAATGGTTATGCCGGAATGCGAGACTTTTCCTTAAATGCTGATTTTTTATCCACAGATTCTGCTGAGGAGCCATATTTTAATGTTAAACTAATTAAACTGCGGGAAATAACATATCAAAGCAGAGAGTTTTGACGAGAGAACAATGGTCGAAGGGGTTGTCGTCAATGGAGCAAATACGTTGGGACTCGCTATTCGAGCGACAGGTCTTGCACCTGGCGCAGAACGTTATCCCGAATGCGGGAGGGGGGATCCTGGACAATCAACAGTTTCCCTTGGTCGAGCACCGGAAAAAGGAGATCGGTAAACACGCCACCGCAGGAGCATAAAATGTTCTCCAGTTCCATATTCGGTACGATCCTCCGCAGGCCGCATCGGGCGCATGCCAGGACACGTTTGCTTCCCGACCACTTGCCACGTTTTGCAAGCGGCATCCCGTCGATTTCAACAATGTCCATGGCAAAGTCGATGACCGGGGCATTGCTAATGGAAGTACCGATGCCATAACCATGAACGACAGGGTTCAGTACAGGGATATCTCCTTCGGTTATTCCCCCGCTCACAAAGAACTTCACGTGGCCCAAGCCGCGCAGATCAAGCTCCCACCGCGCTTCCTCGAGAATACGAAAGAAATCACCCCTGCGCGAGCCCGGCGTATCGAAGCGTACAGCGTACAGCTTTTCCCCTAGCGCCCGAGCCACATTCAATACTTCGAATTTTTCATCCTGGAATGTATCGATCAGCGCCACACGCTTCAGTTTCGGATCGAGGACTTCGTCATAAGCTTTAATCGCTTCGAGAGTCGAGCCCATACACAATATCAGGGAATGGGGCATCGTGCCCATGGGATCCTCTCCGATCACTTCGCCGGACTTGACCACAGCGACACCGTCGCAGCCGCCCACATAGGCATTCCGTTCAATCATGGGAGCAATTACGGGATGCATTCTGCGGGCGCCGAAGCTCATGACCAGTCGGTCTCCAGCCAGTTTTTTTATCCGGGCCGCCTGCGTGGAAATCCCCGAAGCCTGGCAGATCAGCCCGAGGAGCGCTGTTTCATAGACGCAGAAGTCCTGATACCGTCCTTCAATTTCCATTACTGGCTCATAGGGATGAAAAACCGATCCCTCGCCCATAGTTCTTGTCTTGATCTTCAAGTGCCGCATGAGCTCCACGGCCTCACCAATTCCAGTCAGGAGCGCCCATCGCCAGTTTTTTGGAAGACTCTTTGCTATGAATTCAGCTTTTACGACTGGGTTGATTTTTTTCGCTTTCAGGATGGCAAGGGCCCGTTCGAAGTATACATCGGTGACATTTCCTGCAAGAATATCTCTTGTGTCAGCAGTAAGAAACATAGAGCCTCCCTTGTAGAGGTTCGTTGAGTGTAGGGCACGAATCAAGGCTTGATTTCAAGCAGCTTTCTTTTTCCGGCTCCCTGCATCACGGGGGTTCCTGACCAGCTTCACTCCCATTACGTTTTTCATGATTCTGAGAGCTGCGTCATGATCTTCTTTCCTGATACCCGCGATCCCGTTCTCCACGACAGTAACAGCGTAATCGCGGAGGACCGCATCGGAAGCAGTGAACAGCACGCAGATGTGGGTCACGTCGCCGGTGAGCGTGAGGGAATCAACGCCGATATGCCTCAGCGTTTCGTCAAGGTTCGTCCCGAAAAATCCAGAATAAGTCGTTTTGAGAATTACGATGTCGCTTTCGGCCGGTTTCAATTCTTCGACGACCTCAGCACCCTTGCTTCCCTTCACCGCATGGGCGGGCCAACCGAATTTTCTGAACTCTTTGTCGTCGGAGACATGAGCATCACAGATGAAGATTACCGGCTGTCCCGCGGCATGAGCGTCATCAATTTCGCGCCTGATGACCGGAATGATGGTCCGCGTCTCCGGAACCTCCAGTGGCGCGCCCGGAAGAACGAAATCGTTCAGCATATCTATTACAAGCAAGGCTTCTTTCATGAGATATCACCTCCTTGCATATTCGCTTACTTTACAAGTTTATCAATTCGGTGACATTTCCTGCAAGAATATCTCTTGTGTCAGCAGTAAGAAACATAGAGCCTCCCTTGTAGAGGTTCGTTGAGTGTAGGGCACGAATCAAGGCTTGATTTCAAGCAGCTTTCTTTTTCCGGCTCCCTGCATCACGGGGGTTCCTGACCAGCTTCACTCCCATTACGTTTTTCATGATTCTGAGAGCTGCGTCATGATCTTCTTTCCTGATACCCGCGATCCCGTTCTCCACGACAGTAACAGCGTAATCGCGGAGGACCGCATCGGAAGCAGTGAACAGCACGCAGATGTGGGTCACGTCGCCGGTGAGCGTGAGGGAATCAACGCCGATATGCCTCAGCGTTTCGTCAAGGTTCGTCCCGAAAAATCCAGAATAAGTCGTTTTGAGAATTACGATGTCGCTTTCGGCCGGTTTCAATTCTTCGACGACCTCAGCACCCTTGCTTCCCTTCACCGCATGGGCGGGCCAACCGAATTTTCTGAACTCTTTGTCGTCGGAGACATGAGCATCACAGATGAAGATTACCGGCTGTCCCGCGGCATGAGCGTCATCAATTTCGCGCCTGATGACCGGAATGATGGTCCGCGTCTCCGGAACCTCCAGTGGCGCGCCCGGAAGAACGAAATCGTTCAGCATATCTATTACAAGCAAGGCTTCTTTCATGAGATATCACCTCCTTGCATATTCGCTTACTTTACAAGTTTATCAATATGGAATGCCATTTGCAAGTGAGAGGCTGGTTGTATGGCGGCAATCAGGGAAAAACTGTTCGACGTTGATCTACTCATTGATACAGGATAAACCATGCGCGCACTGCTCAGGCTCTTTAGAGACCGGAATCCCGCGAGCCTTGTCATCGACGTTCCGCTAGATAAGACGATGACGTACAAGAAGTCGATTGATGTTCCCGTTGCATACAAAGGGTTTCAAAGTTCCCGATGAATTTATGGCCGGTTAGCGAGCTGGGCAGCGGGAGCAATATCGGAACTTTCCCTGTGTAACAGTTCTTGAAACGGATGCTGAATAAAATACCTACCCAAGTTATTTCTACCACTGCTCCTGGTTCAAGAAAACGCATCGCTTTTTGTTCCGCAGTCGATGGTTACACTCTCATCCTCCACCGCGGGATAAATCGCGGCACCAGCATCATATACTGCCGATACTGATTACCAAAATTCTTCAGAAAGCGTCGTTCTTCTATGAACATGCCGAACAGAAAATAAAGGTCTGCAAGACCCGTAACCATCAGTCCGTTGACGGTAATATGAGGGTTGCAGGTGAAGACCACCAGCCCAGAGAAATAGAGAGGATGACGGACGATCCCGTAGACACCGTTCGTAACCAGCCCCTTCTGCGTCTGTCCCTCAATATTTCCGGTTACCTCATTGCGGGAAACATATCGCCAGATCTGTTTGAAACCCATGAATTCCCAGATATCCAAATATTCAAATGCAAGCGATCCGAAGACGAAGCCTGCGATCCGAACACTGTACATAATCCAGTATAGCCATAGGGGGGCTGACCAAAGCTCCTGATCCGGCAACCGGTGAATAAAGGAAAATGCGATGACTGCAGTTGCGAAACTGACGGTATTGTAGAAGGCACGGTAAAAAACCCGCATAAAGGTATCACCGAAAAGGCTCTTGCAAACATGCTTGAACTTTTGCGTGACCGTTATGCTGTGGATTAAGGCGAAGACCAGGAAAATGAGGGTGACAGAAATCATGATAGAAAAGGTGCAAGGATCATGATTCCAGGCTCTACGCCGAATTTTGAACTCTGCACCTTAGGCCTTAAACTGCTTTTTTCACTCCGTACATTGTCTTTATTACTCAAAACCATGAATCCTGTCCAAGTATTTTATTTTATTCGCCTCTGATCAACTCTGCAACAGCGCGTTGAATTTCGTCCATCCGGTCATACGCCGCAATTCGCACATCATAGTCGCTGAACTGGTCAAGAACATAGGGGCTGTCGAAGGAAACGAGAGCTGTTTTCCCTCCTAATTCCCGAGTCGCGTGAAGGATGCGGGCCGCTTTCTCACGAAGCTTGTCAGTGATCCCCGAACGCCCCTTGGACGCCGTTATGCGGGAAAAGAACGCCAGAACTGTGAGGTCCGCCGCCCGAACGCTGTCCAGAACAAGGGATTCAGGCGTCTCCGCTCCCGGTGTCAGGACTAGCACGGTCAAATTTCTGAAACGGTCCCGCATAGCATGAATGAAGACGTTCCCCGATTCAGTATCGTTGTCATCATCGAGAATGAAGCAGGCAATGCCTACGTTCGAGGGCAGACTAAGCTGCTTCTTATTACCAAATTCAATGTGTAATGCCTTTCGACCAATTTCCCTCGCAATGGCTCCGTGCTTGCGGTAATCGATCTGGGGCACCACGGCGCTGGTTTTATCGAAAAGACCCAGGCTGATCTTGGCTGCCCTGATCCGATCGCAAGACTCTCTGATCCGCTCCCTAGTCAATCTCCCCTGCTCCACGGCAGCCACAACCGCAGCAATGGTCGCATCAGCATCAGACGGATGAAGCAGGATATCCATTCCAGCTTCCACAGCTCGTACGGCTATCTCGCCTTGCGAATAGGAACCTGCGAGTGCGCCCATGTCAAGGGCGTCAGAAACAATCAAACCATTGAATTCCATTCCTTCCCGCAGAAGTGCTGTGACGGTTTTTTTCGAGAATGTTGTCGGTTTTTCCGGGTCGAGGGCAGGCACGAGTAAATGAGCGATCATAACCATTCTCACACCGTCTTTCACCGCTTCCCGGAATGGCGGGAGCTCGATCTGGTTTAGCCGCTGTCTCTCGGCCTTGATTACAGGCAAAACGGAATGGGAATCCTTGTCTGTGTCTCCATGTCCTGGGAAATGCTTGGCGCAGGCTAGAAGCTTAACCCTGCCTCTTCCCGAGGGTTTTTGCAAGCGCTTGATGTATTGTGAACCAAACCATTCAACAATCTCTGGTTCATCGCCGAAAGCTCGGGTGCAGATAATCGGGTTATCCGCATTATTGTTTACGTCTAGCACCGGCGAAAAGACCGCATGGATACCCGCGGCGCGCGTCTCGATGCGGACTGCGTCGAGCATGTGATTCAGAAGATCAACATCTTTTTTTGACCGACGGTTTATTGCAGAAGCTACCGCGCGCTGGCCCGGGAACCGAGTACCCCCGACCAGTTGCTGACCAAGCCCACGCTCCACATCTGATGCTATCAGGAGCGGTACCTCCGAGAGATCCTGAAGCAAATGCAACTGTTTCGGCGTCCGTTCAACGGAGCCGCCAAACAGGATGAAACCACCGATCCCGTTCTCTATCAGTTCCTGCACTTGCGGTAGATACCTAGCGTCGCTGAGCTTCTCACCGTCGAGCCTCGGCATCACCATCTGGGCGACATCCTGGCGCAATGATTGTGTCGTCATGTCGCCTATTTTCTCTTTTTCTCCGGGCCATTGCAAGCTTTTTTATTTAATACCATAGTTGGTAAACCGCATTCATGTTTCAGTATATCAGACGTTCCAGATCGATTTTGAAAGTCGAAGGCGAATTCATCCGCGCAGGGTAAACGCCGCATCAACAGAAAAGCAGGTCGTTACGAGCATTGTCACCCGCACCGGCCATCGGGGGATAAAGAAGATCGTCAAATTTTTCGATACCAGAAAGATCATGAGGAAGGTTCGCGGTGCCTGCATCGATATCAGAAAGAGTTATTACATGGCAAAACCGTCACCAAACTTATCCTGACATCCTAACCCGCGCCTCGGCTTTCGATTTCTCCCTTTCCTCTTTTTCGCACCCATGATATACTAAAATCCGGGATGAACAGATTCGATCAGCAAGGGAGCATGCCGTGGATGAGATGCTTTTTGACCATGATACCTACAAAACAAAAACACGCAGACTTTCCAGTGCAGCCCGCCTGATACCATCGCTCCTATTTTACAGTCACCTACTAAGGATCGTCAGACAGGCCAGCAAACAAGCAAAACAAGGCCGGTATGACACCACGGAATGGTCCGCAAGCAGCCTAGCGATTCTCCGTGCGCTTGAGCAGGTTGGAATCAGCGTAGAGATCTCCGGAATCGAACACTTCCGTGCTGTTGCCGGTCCCTGTGTTTTTATCGGCAATCACATGAGCACACTGGAGACCTTTGTCCTTCCTGCGATCATCGCTCCGATCAAGGATACGACCTTCGTCGTCAAGCAGAGTCTTGTGGAATATCCCGTTTTCAAATATGTGATGCGTTCAAGAAATCCCATCACCGTCGGTCGGTCTAATGCACGCGATGACTTGAAAACCGTCTTGGAGGGCGGCGTCGACCGGCTTAAGCTAGGCATGTCAATCGTCATATTTCCACAAACAACACGGACAGCGGTCTTCGATCGGGATCAATTCAATACTATCGGGATCAAGCTTGCCAAAAAAGCGCACGTACCGGTAGTCCCTATAGCGCTCAAGACCGATGCCTGGGGAAACGGCAGATACTTCAAGGATTTTGGCAAGATCAATCCGGCGGTAACCGTTCACTTTGCCTTCGGGGAGCCGCTTACAATCAAGGACCGCGGCGTCGAAGAGCATCAACGGGTCATCGATTTCATAACAGGAAAACTAGGAGAATGGGGCGGGGAAAATCAAAACCGCGTGCTGTAAATCCTCAAAACAAGAGGGGCACATGATCGCGCCCCTCTGTCCGTTTGCAAATACCTGTCTGTGTCCGATCATCTTTCAGCGTCGAGCGTTCATGCTATTTTTTCGCCTTCGCCCCCACTTTTATCAGTTCAACTTCAAAGATCAGTGTGGAGTCTGGCCCAATTGTCCCTCCGGCACCCCGTTCGCCATAAGCTAGGCTCGAAGGAATAAACAATTGCCACTTAGATCCCTCCTTCATCAGCTGCAACGCCTCAGTCCAACCTTTGATCACGCCGCTCACCGGGAATGTCGCCGGTTGGCCACGTTTATAGGAGCTATCAAACTCGGTGCCGTCGATCAACGTCCCGCGGTAATTGACCGTTACCATATCCGTTGCTAAAGGAGACTTGCCTTTCCCCTCAGTGATGATTTTATACTGAAGACCGTCGGGAAGGGTCTTCACCCCTTCTCGTTCCTTGTTCTTGGCGAGGAATTCTTCTCCTTCCTTCTTGTTTTTATCCGCCTGGGCTTGCGCCTTTTCACGCATCTTGGCCTGGATATCCTTCTGAAGCGCCATAATCATTTCACGGGCTTCGTCTTCGGTTAGAATCGTCTTCTTGCCGGCCAAACTGTCCCTGATTCCCTGTACAAGCGCATCAACGTCGATATCAATTGCATTCGTTTTCAGGTTAGTGGCCATGTTCATCCCAATCGCATAACTGGTTTTTTCCTTTTGTGTTTTTAACTCCGTTTTCTCCTTTGCACATGCCGGGCTCACAACGAGCGCCATGCACAACGAAAAAATTACCACACGTGCATTCATACAATCTCCTTTTCCTGCTGAAATATTATTTCGGCACATGCATGAGCGTAATCGCACTTGCTGCCCCGAATATGCCCGTCGGCACATTGTCGCAAGACTATCAGCTTTGCCAGTGTTTGTCAATGATTGCAGTGTAACAGTACGGCAGGCGGGCAGAAATCAACTATTCCAAAACAGCGTCTCCAGCTGGCACAGGAGGAAGGACAAATTTCTTAGACCCATCCCGCTTTTTCTCTCTGCTATGGGAGAAAAGCTTGATAATCGCAGGCCGCCGTGATCATTCAGATGCATCCCGACCAGCGATCTTTTTTTGTAAAGTGTAAATATTCTCATCGGCCGGATGCTGGGGCTTCGGAGTTCCCGTATGACTTGCAGACACTGGAATACACTGCCTTCAATGACCAAGAATCGTGGTGGCCACGGAAAAGGGATATTGACAATTACCTAAACATTCTCATTATTCAATGCGTTTTTGAGATAACCTTCCCCATAGATTTCCAAAATGATTATTTTGAGCAACCCTACTTACAGGGAAAATAAAGGTCCTCCCGGAACAAGTGCGGGAGGACCAAAATTTGTCATATATGGGATAGAATAAACCCCAGTAGCTAAGGTAGAAAGCCTTGCTTAGTCGGGGAGTTATCTTTTCATTGCGAAATCAGCCTATATCAACATATTGGAGGTTCTCACACTTAATCCTGAAGCGACAAAATAAATAAAATATAAATAGTCAACGGCCCCTTTGCGTGATCTTCAGAATGAATAACGCACCCCTAAGGATGCTGTGTAACGCGGCGCAAGTTGTACCCCATTAAGATCTTGATAAACGGGCACTTGAAAGAAGCTATATATTGCAAACTGCTGACTGACAGACACAGTGATGCCGGGGCTGATATACAGCAATGTTCCACCAGTATTAATTTGATCCGCATTCGCTCCTTCATCATGCACAATGTATCGATAATTAAACTGAAGCAAGGGGGAAAGATTAGAAAAACCTGAGTAGAGTAAACCTAGTGTAAGGTTGAGTCCTTCACCCGGCTTGTATTGATCTCTTGAGTCCAGCGCTTTTTGATAGAGCGCCTGGGTGAAGTAGCTCACATTCTGGCTTAGGCCATCGGTATAATACACACCAACTATGGCATCGGTAGTGCCCGTCCCGGGTTGAAGACCACGATCTATAGGGACTTGGCCAGGAGCGGTTGGGTCAGTCGACGTAGCAGTATCAGTGTAACTTCCGGTCGGCAGCTTGAAACCAAAAAGAAATCCAATGTTGCGCCGTTGTGTCAAGCCCTGGTAACGACCCAATACTTTTATATCGCCGATACTTGAAGTATGCGAGTTGTACTGCCCTCCTCCAGGCCCTGGGGTGTACCCATCCGATTCTGTTCCGAGTGTACTATGGTTTCGATTGATCCATGGTACTTGAACATTCACTCCCCAATCACTGCCAGTGGTGTAGTCGATTCCCATTGTGAAATAGTTGTTCACCGTGTATTTCTCGATTTCCTCGGTGCCACCTGTTTGGGGATCAGGAATTTTGCTAGCGACTGAAGGATCAATTGTTTTCGTTCCGCTCCGCAACTGATCCTGATCCAGATAATCCCAACGAAAATCCATCTTTAGTCCTGGTGTACAAGAGAGCTGTTCGTTTTCCCAATCGGAACTCAATGTACAGCCACAACTTGCACAGGCCCTTGCATCTCTTGAAGATAATAGCAAGGTGCTTGCAACAACGATCAACGCTGCTATACTTTTAAACAAAGTTCGTCTAAATCTCGTAAGTTTAACTTTCCGAGAGAGGTGTCTTTTTACCTGCATGATGAAGTCTCCTTTTTGATTAGTACTATTGTTTCAACAATTCAACTATTTCTTTTTCATACATCTGTAGAAATTCCTTACCGAACCCTATATGCACAAATCGTATAACTCCGTCTTTGCCGATGATGCATGCTGTTGGCAACGTTCTAAGGTTATATCCTTTTCTGATGACGTTCTTTTTGTCGACAAGAATCGTAAACGCAACCGGGGCCTTCTGGAGAAATTCGGTTACACGCTTTTCGGAAGAATCGATATCTATTCCTATTATTTCAAGCCCATCATTGCTATATTTTTTATATAGTGCATCGAGTGCGGGAAGTTCTTCCCGGCATATATCACACCACGGCGCCCAGAAGTCAATAAACACTACTTTGCCCCTAAACTGCTTCAAGGTAACAACTTTGCCATCCACGTCAATGAGATTGAAATCCGATGCCAAGGTTCCAGTCTGACTGGCATTCGCAAAAACGGGCAGAGTCAACATCAGTGATAGTATTATGATGATGCTTTTCATTAACTGAATCTCCTATCATGTGTTCAAAATGCATCGGTGTCCGTAGGATAAAAATAAGCTTTCGTAAACTTGATTAATTTTAGCATTGATCTTAAACCGCACATCCAGCTATTCTCCAGAAACTCTTAAAAATACTCCACTCCGGGAATATCGCACCTCGTAAATAGATGAAGGGTTGAACATTCACGAAGTGGAGTCAAGCTTTGAATGGGAGGATTTCTATATGAGAACCATTCTCAGAGATGCCATGCAGACGCATGCGTATATGCCCCTTCCTGCTGCGGGGCAACAAACTGACTCAAAAAATCGGCTGTGTGCAGATTAGGCTTTTGGGGGACGTTCGTCTTGAAAGGCGGTTATGACAGGTTTGAAGAGTAGATTAACAATATCAGAAGTTTCTTGAATAACCAGAGGTATAGGATGAAAAGGGCACTCCTGTATGCAGGGCATGCCTCCCCTTGACGACAGGGCTGGAGTCGTTGAATGACATATGTCAAGATTGCCGATCATTGCATGCCCAACACTGTCGCACTTGAGAGAGAAAGAAGGTGGAATGGCGACGGTGAGAGCGATAGCTAGAATCACTGTGATAGCTTGCCATTTCATGAAATTATATTATATGTAAAGGTGCATAATGTCAACGTAAAGTTACAATTTTAACTTAGCGTTAATAAAAGTGGTGCTAATTTGCTGGATAGAAAAAGTTGTGTGGAATACGATGTGGAATCTGTAATTTCAAAATACTGGTGGAGCAGACATCTCCTATATCCCACTTACGTAATATCAAAACCTCCAATCCCGTTATGACATAACGTCTCATGAAACGACGGAGTTGGTCATCGCGAGAAGGATGTAGATATATCCCAAGTCGCCTGTGCCAGCCGGAACTACCTCCCCTCTACCTGCAAGGAATCGAGTGGAGAACGTTTGGAAATTCTGGCCAGGCAAAAGGATAGCGGGGCTTGCGGCAACAAGCGCAACTCTCCCCCTCGCGGCCCTCACAGGACTCCACAGGCTGCGCTAAAGCACAAATGAACCTCTCCGCAGCAAGCGCCAGGTATCTATAAAAAGGAGGACGATCATCTTTTGAGAAACCTGCGGTTTCTCAACTCTTCCCTCTATACAATTCCCTACAGCAAGCTGCAGGGAATTGCAGCCGAAATTTAACGGAAACTTCATTTTCTCTTCATATTCCTGTAATATTTCCCCCATATTATATACAGTAGCATAAGAGAATGCCCCATGTTTCGACACTGTATGATTGTCTCCCTTTGCAAGAACGTAATAAGGGGACCAAAAACCACCCTTTGTTTTAGAGGTCGTCGGAGAAACCGTGAACTGCGCTGCATCTTCATGCTGTGCTAAGATACCCCCCTTGTTGGAGCAAGGTGTTCAATCTAGGATAGCGCTGATAGTCGTCGAACATTAAGTAATGAATTTGATTCAACCCAATAAGGAGACGCCATCATGCCTAATCACACGACAACAGATCTTTCACAACACAGTTACAATAAAGACAATGATTTGCACGTCCACGCTATAGACAAACTCGTTCATGAGCTCGGCATCCCGGCTGAAGAAGTAAACCGGTCTTATCGGGAGGTTCTAGATGATCTAAAAAAAGATGTCAAAGCGAAGGCCACCCTCCCGATCCTCGCAAGCATAGGAGTCAAACGACGTCTTCTGCAGAAACAGTAATTGGTACGAACTATATGCCATGATGGCATTGTTCAGAATCTTCCGGGACGGGAGGCCTTGTGTCCCAGTACCCATGCACGGCAATATTAATTAATAGCGAGCGGTACATTCTTTGTTCAAATCAGCACATATGGTCATGTATGTAGATTATATCGTCAGACAAATTATGCCTGCATATAAAAAACAATTTGTCTATGTCAAAATTAGTAAATTTAGCTGATTTAATGCAATTTCTTAGACTCTAGAAATAAACGCGCCTGCATCTGGTAATTATCATAGATGCAAATCTTATATAATTATAAAGTATTAGATCGAAGTCAATTTGACCTCACCCCAAATACCCCCTGTACAATAACCCCTTGTAAAATCACACTGACAACCCCTGTAAAATCATTGACATCACGGTGCACGAAGTGTATATTCGCTTAAAATATGGCAATTGCGTATGCTGAATAATAGGTTACTATGCTCGCAATTTGAATGTATGGTCAAACATAAGCAGCAACTGGTTAAACCTGCGTCTCGCATTCCCAGAAAATTGACAGCCTTGACCATCTCGTATTATATAACTAATTAAGGACATCCAGGTCACTATGATTTCTATTTAAAGCATAGAAATCATAGCCGTCAATGGCAGCCACAAGGCTCTTTTCTTTTGCTGTAGAAGGTCAACCTGCAGCAACATGAAACAAGATCGCGCCAAAGGTTCAACATCCTGTGCTTGCGCCGCCCGTATGTATTTAATCACTTCAGTTCCCCATTCCAAAGTGGTAAACTATCTTTCATCTTGAAAGGTGGCCATAATTGAGGAACCGATTCAGCGCACGGCGGCACAGGTTCAAAGTCGTTGGTTTATTTTCGTGACCCAAACATGAAACTCAATGGAGGTTTCGAATCGTATATCGGCCTGACAGCTCGATATCATTCATTTCAGTAGTCGTTTTGCTACTTATCGCATGTAACAGTAATAATCCCGACCTACCGCAAATAATGGTCATGCTTGCCAGGCCAGTTATGGATAATATCCCTATCATCGATCATCAATCCCCGCAGGGATATGTGTGGCGGACACATGTGTTAGGCTGTTATAAATTTTGAATAAAAAACTGCAGAGAAGATGTGAAAGGATAGGGCATGGTTGAAGATTTTCGGTCCATTAAAAGATCTAATCGTTTCGGCATGATCTTGACTTGGTGCAACTCCATGTTCCCAAAAACCTAGTTGTAGCCATTTCCACTGATTCGGGCGGATTTTCTTGAAAACTACCTTTTTGAGACAATCGAGCATTTATGCAAGCTCACCGCAGTAGAATGCGAGAACGTAAAAAGAACTGGCCCATATATTCATATTTCTTAATTAATCTTACGAATGCCTACTTTAGAGCGTATTTAATCTTGAACTATTTGATAAAGGGACCACCATCTCAGGACCTGCAATCATTGTGGTCTTATGAGTTCCCTCGGAGCATTTAATGAAAGTTGACACGATGAGAAAAATGGATTATTTTGTCGGCGTGCCTCTGTGCTTTGCGGGGACGATCATAAAGAAGCTGTTCGCCCTCTTTGCGAAACCGAGGACCGGCTCCCGGCCTGGGAACATAATGTTGATTGAGCTTTCGGAGATGGGCAGCACAATCCTGGCGGACCCGGCGATGCAAAAGTTGAAGCTAGCGTTGCAGGCCAATATCTTTTTCGTCATCTTCAAGAGAAACCGCCCGAGTTTGGGACTTCTGGGCACCGTCCCGCAAGAGAATATTTACACCATCGACGACAGCTCGTTCCTTGCGCTCGTTGCCGATGCGGTCAAGCTTCCGTTCTGGTCGCGTCGGAAGGACATCGATACGATCATCGACATGGAGCTCTTTTCCCGATTCTCCGCATTGCTGACGGGATTTTCCGGGGCGCGGTACACCGTGGGATTTCATGCTTTCCACAATGAGGGGCTGTACCGTGGTGATTTCTTGACGCATAAGGTGTCCTATAACCCTCACCAGCATATGTCAAAAAACTTTATCGCACTTGCAAACGCCCTGATAAAAGATAAAGCCGAAATTCCGTTCTCGAAGACGTTCATCTCTGATGATGAGACTAAGCTGCGCAAACTTGATACGGGCGAGCTTGCACAGGAATCGATTCGGCGAAAAATCAAAGAAGTCTTTCCCGCTTATGAAGCGGGGCTGCACAGGATCATCCTCTTTAATGCCAACGCTTCGGAGTTGCTCCCCATTCGGCGGTGGCCGCAAAAACATTATATCATACTGGCAGGGATCATTTTGGATAGTTATCCGGATGTGGTCATACTGCTGACAGGAGGCGAGGACGATCGAGCGTGGCTTGAGGCTATAAGTTCAGCTGCCCGTAACGAGCGATGTATCAACTTTGCTGGACAGACAAGTCTTGCGGAGCTACCCGCTCTATACTCGGTGAGCGCTTTTATGCTGAGCAACGATTCAGGCCCTCCGCACTTCGCATCGGTAACCGACATGCCTGTCTTCGTTTTTTTCGGTCCGGAGACTCCAAAGCTCTACTGCCCGCTCGGCAATGCGACGCCGATCTACGCCAACCTTGCGTGTTCGCCCTGCGTCTCTGCGGCAAACCATCGCAAGACTGTGTGTAGCGACAATGTCTGTCTCCAGGTAATCTCTCCAGAGCAGGTCTACGGCATTGTCCGGCCGATGCTGGATGAGATCAAAATTGATAAAGTCATAGAAAGTCAGAAATCCGCCATTGTGGCACACAGAGACAGTTAAATAAATTATTAAATTGGTTTACTCCGAGCCTGCGGTGATCCCATGGTTAATTCAGATTTTTATGGGTTCCTCAGAATTGGCGCAATATAAGGAGCAGTATTATAATGTTCTCATTGGTAACAGAATCTCCTGCGCAGGGAGGGTTAGATCAGGGGATCACGAAACGGGACTATCTTTCCATTCTCGTTCTGTGCGCTCTCTGCATCGTTGTTTTGTTCTTTCAACTGGGCGACAGACCCTTGTGGGATGTCGATGAGGGCATGCACGCCGCAACATCAAAAGATATGGTCTTGACCGGTGATTGGGTCACTACCAAGTCAAACGGCGTAAATTTTTATGACAAGCCGGTGCTCTTCAACTGGTTTGCCGCAATCTCATTCGTCGTATTCGGGTTCACAGCGTTTGCGGCACGGCTGCCGGCCGCAGTCCTCGGTCTTGCGACGGTCCTCGTGAGCTACGCGTTCGGAAGGCTATTGTTTGGCTCCCGGGCCGGTCTTCTGGCAGGCGTGGTCCTAGCCACCAGCCCGGAGTTCATCGTCCTTTCCCGAACGGTGATGCACGACATCTCCCTGGCCTTCTTCATCAGCCTAGCCCTGTATTTCTTTTACGCCGCGTTCAGCAATCAACGGCATCGCCGGATACGCCTGTTTCTGTGTTATGCCGCGATGGGTTTCGCCGCCTTGGCCAAGGGGCCCATCGGGCTCCTGCTGCCAGGCATGATCATCGGTCTCTTTCTCCTAGTAAAGGGCAGACTCAATTTCCTGAAGGAGATGTCCCTGGGATGGGGAACACTTATTTTTCTGCTCGTCGCCGCGCCCTGGTACGTGCTCATAAGTATGAGAAACCCGGATTATCTATCGTATTTTTTTCTCAAGCTAAATTTCGGGAATTTCCTATCGAATACGCAAGCCCATCATCTCCAGCCTTTTTATTACTATATTCCAGTCCTGCTTGGCGGCATGCTGCCGTGGTCATGTTTCATACCCCTGGCCTTTCTCCGGCCCCTGAATAGGAAGCTGCAGAAGATCGACGATGGTGTACTTTTTCTTCTGTGCTGGTTCCTGGTGATCTTCCTCTTCTTCTCTGTGGCGAGCTCCAAACTCGGCACCTATATCCTGCCTGCATTACCGGCGGCTGCTTTGCTGATCGGGAGGGCCTGGCAGGAAATCATGACGACCCCGACTCCCGGCTTGCACCGAGGCACTACCTGGTCCCTCGCACCCCTGCCAGTTTTCTTCCTGGCGGGTACGGCGTTCATTATGCTGTTCCAACCGCAGGTAATAAAGTTACAACTGCAGTACGGAATAAACCTTCATGACCTGTATGGTTTCTTGCTTATGTTCACCGGCATCGTGACCGTCGCCTTTTTCTTCCATGTCTTCCGGCATTACCGTGCTTCCTTTGCGACCCTAGCCGCGACATTCGTCGTGGGGATCATCGTTGTCAACACGGTTTATATTCCCCTTATCAATCCCTATCGCTCTACCCTGGCACTGGCAAAGGAAATGGACGGTATGCTTCCTCCTGGGGAGAAGCTCGTTTTTTTCGGAAGGATAAGAGATACGGCCTTGTTCTACACGAATCGCAGGGCAGCCATTCTCTCCAGTGAACAAGAGCTGCTGAACTATTTCGCTTCAAATAAAAGGGCCCTGTGCGTCATCGACCGGGAACAGTACCAGAAGTTTGAACGCGTGCTCAAATGCTCCTACGTCTTGGGGGAGGAAGGAGACAAACTGCTCATATCCAACAGACCGACGTCTTTATCTTATACAGCGGGCGGACCGGCAGCAAACTGCCGACAGGAATGATAGATAGCAGGCGAAAATAATGAATAGCTATTTGGACGAAGAAAAAAATACACCCCTCGCCCCCAGCGAAGGGGATGGCCCGAAGCTCTGGGGCTGGCATTCTCTCGCGAGCATCGCCATCACTGTTGCGCTTCTTGTCATTTTGGCGTCGTATGTGGACTTGGCGCAGGTCTGGCGGGAGTTGATCGCCAGCGACAAGCAGCTGCTCGTTCTCGCTGCGCTCTCACATTACGGCACCTATCCGGTGCGAGGAATCCGCTGGAGAAGAAGCCTGAACCACGTACCGCATCGCTGCGGCAACGCCAGTTTCGGGCTCCTCGTGTTCTTTTACAATTTTGTGGACAACGTGGTGCCGGCCAAGTTGGGAGACATCTATGCCTCGCACCTTGCTCGCATCAACTGTGGGGTCCGTCGCTCGGCCGCCCTGGGCTCCATCATTTTTCTGCGTATGATCGATGCATGGCTCGTCCTAATCCTGGCTTTAGGTGCTTCGTGGTACCTTTTCGAAGCGGCGTTCCCAAAGTCTGTTGCCTGGGCCTTGGTGATCGCGCTTTTGATCGCTCTTGCCTCCAGCTCCGTTATAGTGGTCTTTATCGTACTAAAGCGTGCCGTGCCGGCTTGGGTACCCGAGACTGTTCGCCAGAGGATTGGCGCTTTTCATACCGGCATGCTGCCGAACCGGGAAGAAATCATTCCCATTCTTTTCCTGACCATGGTCATCTGGACAATGGAGTCAATGTGGTTTTTTCTCCTTGCTAGGGCGTTTCATGTGCATCTCAACGCGGGAGAGGCCCTGTTCCTGACCATGATCCCCATGATCGTCACTGCGTTCCCTTTAACCCCATCCGGCGCTGGCGCTGTAGAATTGACGCTCTTCAGCTGTCTTCGTCTCGTGGGTGTAGCAATACCGCTTGCTGCATCTCTTACTGTCGTGAACCGGTTCATCGATTTCTGGTTGCACATCCTCTTGGGCGCCTTCACGTGGATGATCAGGAGAACGATCCCCCTCCGTACATGGAAAGACAGCCCAGACAGGGGCGACACGACAATCAATACTACCACCATTGAAAAGGAGATAGCGCCTTGAACATCCATACCATACAACTTTTGCGCGTCAGTTCGTCAGTAGACAAGGACGTGGAGCACCCACAGTTCTTCGATCCTCCCTACGCGCTCAAATGCCTCCAGGCCGGCCTAGAAGAGAAGGTGGACCTACAGGTCCATCTTCTCGATTGCTGGATTAGACCGATGAGCATCTCTAGCCTGCTGGACCATTCGGCATCCATTAGGCCGGACCTCGTGGTCGTTTCAGCATCGAGCTTCGACATCGACGTGGCCGACCAGTACGTCAATGCCTTGAAGACGCAGGAACATCCGCCCCTCGTCATCGGAATCGGCCAGGGTTTTTATCACCACCGGGACCGGGACCGGGAACAAACGGAAATGTACGACGCTATCCTGCTGGGAGAACCGGAGCAGGAGTTCTTTCGGCTCTTCGACCAAGTATGCGCTAACAACATGGCCTCGGCCGACTGGAAAACACAATATCGAAAATACTTTGACGACGGTAAACGTTTTATGGTTGAAGAACCGGACAGGCTGATTTTTCCTTCGTACACGACCGACGAATTGGCTGCCTATCAATCCATATTCCCGGTACAGATCCCGCATCGCGCGGTCTGGGGTTACCTCGTTGCTACTCGGGGTTGTCCCCATAACTGTATGTTCTGCAGTGAAGTGATGCGCGTCAGTACTGGCAAGAAACTCAGAAGCCGCTCGGCCGCTAGCGTGGCCGATGAGATGGAGCACCTGGCCAAGCAAGGCGTCAACATCTGCTCATTCCAGGACGACAGCTTTTCGGCAAACCGAAAGTTTATGCAGTCTCTCTGCGAGGAATTGATCAATCGCGCATCGAGGATGCCCTGGATGGCCAGAGTCCGCGTGGATGAGCTTAACTACGAGTTGCTGGCACTCATGAAGAAGGCAGGCTGCGTCATGCTAGGCATCGGCGTAGAGTCGGGTAGCGAGCGGATCATTAAGGCCATGCAAAAACAGAGCGCCAACCGCCCATGGATCGAGCTTTGCAGACAGGTCTTCGGCTGGACCCGGGACCTGGGTATCGGCACGAACGCCTACTACGTGATCGGGAATCCGACGGAAACAAGGGAAGAGATCGAACAAACGATCCAACTAGCGCTGGAGCTCAACTCCGACAGCATCCAGGTCCACTTCTTTACTCCCTATCCCGGTTCGAAGTCCTGGGACATGTATAAAAGCCAGTTGGCCGATTCCGTATCAAAGCAGCTCTACCATTATGCCCCTCCGCTTCTGTCGTTAGCAGCCATGCCACCCCACGAATTGGTGAAACTGCGCTCAAGCTTCTACAAGCGCTACCTGTTCAGGCCTCGGTTCGCCCTGCGCCACCTGTGGCGATATGGGTCATTCTACCTGCACAATTTCAACATATTCTGGAGCCTGCTGGGCATCAGAAAAATATTTTGATGCAAAAGGAGAAATGAAGCATGGCAATCATCGGCACCATTCCGCGACGATGCGTTAACCTTCCACCGGGGGCGCTTCGCACACTCATAACCTCTGCACTGACGAACACGGTTCAAGAGGGCCCGGCGCTCGAGGCCTTTACAAAAAAGTTCAGCTCCTGGCTGGGCGCACCTCACGTGTTTGGAGCCGCCTCAGGTAGGTCAGCCTTTCAATTTGCCCTGGAATCGCTTGGGCTGGAAAAGGGAAAAGAGATCATCTTTCCTGCCTTCACTTTTCCTGTCATGCCCATGGTTGCCAAGATGCTGGGCTACAAACCGGTATTCTGCGACGTGGATCCCGTGACATTCAATTCTGGACCGAAGCAGATCGATCCTCTTATCAATGAGCGAACTGGCGCTGTGCTTGCGACCCATCTCTTTGGCCAACCATGCTTGATCCGAGAGATCGCCGAACTCGCAAAAAAGAAAAATATTCGTCTTTTGGAGGACTGCGCCCATGCCTTGGGAGTGCGCATTGACGGCCGCTCTGTAGGAACCTTTGGCGACATTGGGATCTACAGTTTTGCCGAAGGCAAGAACATGCCCTGTTTCGGAGGTGGTGCCATCGCCACATCCGATGATGAAATCGCGAAGCGAGCCAGGAACATTCTCGCAAAGGCACCCATGCCCATGAAGGGAAAAATCCTGAAAAAAGCAGCCTTCATCTGGATGCTGTGGCTCCTGACCCGACCCGAGGTCTTCAGCATAACTGTGTATCCAGTTTTACGCCTCAAACTTCTTCTGGGAAAACCTCTCATGGACTCGGAAGTCGGCGATGAGCTTCTGAGCACCTTTGCTTCGTCGAATCCCCATATATACAAGCTGGCCAATCTACAGGCAGCCATCGGCCTTCTTCAGCTAGACCAAATCGACGCCTTTAATGAGGGAGCGAGGCGCAATGCGAGGATACTCTCCGAGAGCCTCAATGGGATAACTAAGATCAACTTTCCGGCCTCGACAACAGGCGACCATATTTATGTTTATTACCCTTTGACCGTTGAACCATCAAAGCGAAACGACCTTCGTGCCTATTTGCTCAAAGAGGGCTTCGACACAAAAAATACGGACATGTCCGATTGTTCCCGGCTCGAACCCTTTTGTGAGCGTGGCGGCACCCCGCATGGCCAAGGTGGCCCCAAGGAAGCCTCGATCCTGGAGATTTGCGTCTATCCCGTGATCTCCGGAAAGAACATCAAGCGGCTCGGCCGGGCCATCCGGGCCTGGGCCCAAGACGAAATACGGTAAGACATTTTATTATTTTTTTGAAATTCGAAAGGAACAGAAACTGCGTATGGACATCCTTGCAGACCGGCTGAAAAACATTCCGCCCTACCTTTTCATGCAGCTCCGCGACAAGATCAGGAAAGCCCAGGCTGACGGCGTGGATCTCCATCTCCCTTGCCATTGGGGACCCTGTCGAACCCACGCCTGCCTACATCATAGAAGCGCTGAGAGAGGCTGTGCTCGATCCGGCGAACCATCAGTATCCCACTGATGAGCACAAAGGCATGCTGGTATTCCGGCAGGCTGTTGCACGATGGTACGAACGGAAGTACCGTGTGACGCTTGATCCGGAAACCGAGGTACTTGCCCTCAATGGCTTGAAGGAGGGTATTCATAATTTTATTATGGCAACCGTCAATCCAGGCGATATCGTGCTGATGACGAATCCTGGGTATCCAGCATACCGAGCCAATATCCATATGGCAGGCGCCGAAGCCTACGATGTTCCTCTGCTGGAAAAAAATCGTTTTTTACCTGCTTTCGAGGAAATCCCAGGAAATGTATGCCGGAAGGCAAAGGCATTCTTCCTCAATTACCCGAACAATCCCACCGGTGCTTGCGCTGACGGCACTTTTTTTTCGCGATTGGTCGCTTGGGCCAAAGAACAGAAAATATTGCTGCTAAACGATAATCCTTACAGCGAAATAGTTTTCGCGACCGATCGCAGGCAAAGTTTGCTTCAAGTCCCGGGTGGAAAAGAAGTGGCAGTAGAGTTCAACTCATTAAGCAAGGCATACAACATGACCGGCTGGCGTATCGGTATGGCCGTGGGCAGCGACAAGATCATTCACGCTATGTCCAGATACAAGGAGAATGTGACATCCGGTGTGTTCAACGCCATTCAGCTTGCCAGTGTCAGGGCAATGGATGCAGGCGACCAAGATATCGAAAACATGCTCACAATATATAAGCGGCGGCGTGATATGGTTTTGCATATTTTCAACGGGATCGGTATCTTTGCGACGGGCGGTGGTGGAACATTCTACCTGTGGCTCGCCGTACCTCCGGGTTTTTCCTCGTTGGAGTTCGCCACACTACTTTTAGAAGAAGCGGGCGTACTCGTGACGCCGGGCATTGCATACGGACAATATGGGGAGGGATATTTCCGCCTTTCGCTCACGGTGCCGGATGACCGCTTGAAGCAGGCCTTGGAACGAATTTGCAGAACCCTCAAAAGAGGATGATGGCGCATGTGCACTGGTTTTTCGTGCAAGGTACTAGACTAGGTCTCTGACTGGTTCACCGCAGATGGTTTTTCCCCTCCTTAGGAGCATGATAATTGTGAACGGAAATCGCCAAAGATACCGCGAACAGTTTTTGCTTTGGCCTAATAATTGGGAATCAATACAAATCGAATAGAGTTCGTCTTTTTCGTATGGCCGATTAACACCACATTTTGTAAATAATGCTGGAGGGTATTATGGGAGATTATTACAAGCCTGAAGATCTGGACCGGTTCAGCGAAGTAGGGAAGCACAACCCGGAGCTATTCAAGAAGTTTCTTGCATGGTACACCGCTGCTCTCGCACCCGGCACTCTGACGAAACGGGAAAAAGCACTGATCGGTGTAGCTGTTGCGCACGCGGTTCAGTGTCCATATTGTATTGATGCTTATACCAAAGCCTGCATGGAAGAAGGAATGAGCCTGGAACACATCACCGAGGCGGTACATGTGGCAGCCGCGATCAGGGGCGGCGCGTCCCTCGTGCACACGATCCAGGCGCACAACGTTGCAGACAAGCTGTCTTTGTAACGGATTACCATCATTCAGGAGTCAGCCTTTCACCAGGAAGAAATTTCGGCGCATCCATAAACGCGATCTAGCAATTCTCGACGACAGCATGCACCACCTGTTGGCCGGTGTTGGATGGCACGGCAAACTCTATGACTGCGATTTTAACCAAGTACGAGATATGATGGTGAGCAGGTAAGATACCAAGATTCGGGAGTTCGATCTCGTCGCCCTCTACACTGTACCATTTATGCTGCTGGTTGACTGATGGCAAGTTCGCAGACGAGCGGGATACTGGAAACAGCAGGACGGCTCAGTTCTGATGCCCAAGGTGAGAGAGGAAAAGATGTAAGCACGCTTTGATCAAACTATTCCATGTCACCTACTTCTTTAAACTGGGCCCAATAGCGCGCACATGGATTATTTTCATAAGGAGCATTTCCTCGTGGCACGATTAATCGGCACATGCGTGGAGATTACCATATCGTTGGATATCGAAGACATGTGATAATGTAGTGTCGAGCGCAGGCCGCGGTCACGGTCTCGCATGAGTAGCACAGAATATGTTAAACGCTGGAGGGTAACATCTTCCAGGGTCACCAAAAATCTAATATCAAGCGGTGCGAACTCATTGGAGGCAAGAATGACTATAAAAGCAATTATCAATCTACTAATCGGTTCTACGGCCCAGAAATGCATTTTTTCGTTACTTTGCATTCTGATTTTTGTATCCGTAGCCACCGCGCAGGATTTAGTTTCCCCCTCTACTCAGAGAGTGAACGTCCCGGAGAATCCGGGCAGGTCTCTCGACCTCGGTACTAGCCAACTGGGATTCTGGGCAGGATATTCTTCGAGCAATCCGACTCTAATCGGCCGCACAACCGACCGCCCGTTATTTGAATACAACGTTAAATATGCGCGCGTGATTAAAACGAGCGATAATTGGGCGCTCAAATACACCGCCGAAATCATGCCTGTGGTACTTATTAGCCAGCCACATCAGGGTTATGCATTGAACGGAAGTCCTGTGGATCAGCCTGGCAGAAGACAGAAGATTTACGGTGCTGGTGTTTCTCCAGTTGGATTGCAGATGAACTTCCAACGAGGTAACGTGCTGCAACCTTACGTCAATATAACGGCCGGAGTCCTATACTTTACCGACAATGTGCCTGTAGCAGATTCATCAAATTTTAATTTCACCTTTGGCTTTGGCGCGGGAGTCGAGATCTGGTGTCTAGAGAACCAGTCGGTTGTCCTTGGCTATAAGTACCAGCATATCTCCAACGGATACACCGCACCTCAGAACCCTGGCGTGGACTCGAATTTATTTTACATAGGATATGCATGGAGTTGGAGCCGTTAAGATAGCGTGCCGCTCTTTATACGAGACATTTGTTTTGGTGGAGCTGTGCAGGCGATGGCGTTTACGGAACGGGCTTCGCTATAAATCGATTAAGTTACTGTATAATTTTCCTGGAGCACATTTGTTTGCATCTTTCTTAGTCAAGCAATACCCTGCAGCATGCTGCGGGGAATAGCAAATTCAATTTTAAGATAAGACACACAAATATAAGTGTAACCAGAAATCATTAATCGGCCGCGTGAGAGTAATATATTGGCATAACAAAGATTGTTCCAAATCTATGCACCCGGCTATCGGAGCTTCATGCTATGGATTTATTCATCGAGGAGGTGTGTCATCAATTTTTTTTCAACTCTTCCTCTGTTTATTAAAGCCTTACCCAAATGACGGCTTGTTGTGTCATGATTACACCTTGTCAGTTAAGATAAAGGCGCTCAGGTATCATCATCGTGTCACCATATGATTTATTTGATGACACGAGGTCTGATCCAAGGATCCGATGTCTCGTCAATCGCCTGTTGCGAGACTGTTCATTCAATTCATCTGCGAGGATCCTATCATACTTTCTTCTGGCAAGTGATTGTGACGTGAATCACAGTCAGGAAATCTGTTACCTATTATTATAATATGTATTCTCCGCTGATTTGTGGATGTTTTTAGATAGCGAAACCATATTTGTTCTTTTATTACGCATGGTTACTAGATTTTATCCTGTTAAATTGTCTATAAATGTTACTGTCCGATAAATCGCCTAAGTTGTAAGCAACACTGAATGAAGACAGCAATGGAAAATATACCATCTAAATCAGCATAATAGCTATGACGCTGTGCAAGATTTACCTTAAAAGCTGACTTTTCATCCACATATTCAGCACAGCAGCCCATAATAAATGGGTGAATAGAAATAGGCAGACAGGTTCAGCAGCTGTTGCCTAATCCGATCATGATTCATGCTGTAACGAGAAAACCAGAAGGGCATACAAAGCGATGATAACTAGAAGAAACTTCATAAAGATTGTAACGCTCTTCACCCTGTCCGGATACAGCGGGAAGGTCTTCGGACTCGATAAAAAGGAAAGAGTTCTTAATCTTTATAATATTCATACCAGCGAAAGACTTAATGTAAAATATTATTCATCGGGTAGCTATGACTCCGATGCCATGAATGAGATAAACTACCTTATGCGGGATCATTATACCAATGAGGTAAAACCCATCGACGTCAAAGTTGTCGACCTCCTCTGTGACATAAAAGATGTTATCGGGAAAAACAAGGAGCTGCTTATCATTTCCGGATACCGCTCGCATAAATATAACGAATATCTGAAGAAGATTGGGAGGCACGTGGCATGTAACAGTCTTCACATCCAAGGCCGCGCAATTGATTTCCGCCTCCCCCGTGTCGACAACCAAATGCTGGCTACCCTTGCTAAGTCTTTTTATGCGGGCGGTGTTGGAACATACCCGGAATTCGTCCATATCGATGATGGAAGGGTGCGATACTGGTAATGTCTGCAATCGTAATCAGACGGAATTCATTGTTTCAATCTGAGTTATGTTTTTTCAGAATACGATGCAGACCTCTTTCCGGGAATACACTCTGGCTCTCGGCCTATGGTCGATAATCAGATCTTTGGGACCATTTATCACATCGTTCTTTTTGCGGATTAATTCCGGTAGTGGCGGGACTGATCTTCTCGACCGTGTATCTTCGATATCATTACGTTATCGATGTCATCGCGGGAATCGCCTTGACGATTTTGACCGTTTATCTGGCACCTATACTGTTCGAGGCACTCTCACGCATTGCCCGGAAGGGCGGCCAAGTCCAGCAGTCCCGTTGATGCATTCGGCATGCATGTCTCCGTTGATGCGGATAAACGTCAAATGCCCTTCTCATAGATCCGGTACTTCTTGTACAGCTTCCCACCCATGAGTTCACAGCCTTTGCGCATCGGGGCATTGTCCTCCAGAACCCAGGACATCTCAGCGCGCTCATAGCCCCTGCGCATCGCCGCTTTGAACGACTCAAGATAGAGCAGCCCCTCGATGCCTTTTTTCCGAAACTCTTCTTTGACGCCTAAGGTGAGCACGCGAATATCTGATATCTTCCTCGAATACCAGAGAAATTTGACGAGTTCGAGGGGGCCGAGCCTGCCGTTGATCCTGCTCATGACCTGGTTGTAGTCGGGCACAGCCATGAAAAATCCCGCGGGCCTGTCGTCCACCTCGGCCATGATGAGCAGCTCCGGCACGATGAGCGGCTTCAACCGTTTCGCCATGGAATCTATTTCCTCATTCGTCATGGGTACGAAACCCCAGTTGTGGCCCCACGCGGAATTATAAATGTCCTTTACCGCTTCCAACTCTTTGCGAAAATTCTTCATGTTGGCCGGACGCACAACAAGCCCGGGGACGCGCTCTTTGACGGCTGATGCCAGCTTTTCAAGCCTCGGCGCTGCAGAGACGTCTTTGATGATGGATAGGTAGGCAAAGAGATCTTTGGCCTTGACTAGACCGCAGCGATCCATGTAGTCGAGATAATAGGCGGGCGTATAGGTCATCATGATCATGGGGGGGGAATCGAACCCCTCAAGAAGGAACCCGCACTCGTCGTTCGTAGACGGGTTCATGGGCCCCCGCATGATCGAAATATCCCGCTTCTTGAGCCATCCCGAAGCTGCGTCGATAAGCTCCTGCGCGACCGCAACGTCGGGCAGGCATTCGAAGTAGCCGAAAAATCCGGCCTGTTCATTGTGAATGTTGATGTGGTTGCGGTCGATGATCGCCGCGATCCGGCCAACCGCTTCTCCGTTCTTGCGCGCAAGAAAATAGGCGGCTTCGGCGTGTCGAAAAAAGGGGTTCTTCTCGCTCAAGACAAATTTTACATCGCTCACGAGCGGCGGAACCCACTGGCGGTTTCCCGGGTACACTTTCCACGGGAACCGGATGAATTCGTTCATACCGACCGCACCGTTGACCTGTTCGATGCTCACAAGCTCCTCCTTGCCGACTACGAGATCACGCCAAGCTTTTTCCCGGCTTTCTCGATTACGCCGAGCACCCGGTCGAGCATTTCGTCGGTGTGGGTCGCCATGAAGCTCGTGCGGATAAGGCAGCGGCCCGACAGCGTGGCCGGCGGGACCACGGGGTTCACGAACACCCCCTCGTCATACAGGGTCTTCCACATCATGAACGTTCGCTCCATCTCACCAATGACGAGTGGAACGATCGGCGTCTCGGCGACACCCGTGTCGTAGCCCATCTGTTTGAACGCCTGCATCATCTTACGCGTGGTTTGCCACAACCGCTCCCTTCGTTCGGGTTCCTGGTCAATGATATCCAGCGCTGCGATGACCGCCGCCACCGAGGCCGGTGGAGGACTTGCGGAGAAAATAAGCGGACGGGACGTGTGTTTTATGTAATGGATCACATCCTTGTCGGCCGCAACGAAGCCGCCGATGGACGCCATGGATTTACTGTAGGTGCCCATGATCAAGTCCACTTCCTTCTCGAGGCCGAAATGTTCGGCTGTCCCGCGGCCGGTGCCCCCCAGAACGCCGACGCCGTGGGCGTCGTCCACCATGAGCCGCGCCCCGTATTTCTTGCAGACCTTGACGATATCAGGAAGCGGCGCGATGTCCCCTTCCATGCTGTACACGCCGTCCACGACCACGAGTTTGCCGCGATTCCCGATTTCCTTGAGAACATATTCAAGGCTGTCCATATCGTTGTGCTTGAACTTTTTGACCTCGGCGAAGGACAGCCTGCACGCATCGATGATGCTCGCGTGGTCGAGTTTGTCGATCACAACCACGTCATCCTTGCCCGCGAGGGATGCTATGATCCCGAGGTTGGTTTGATATCCTGTGGGGAAAGCAAGCGCCGCGTCCTTGCGAAAGAAAGACGCCAGCTTATCCTCGAGTTTCACATGGATATCGAGGGTCCCGTTCAGGAATCGCGAACCCGCACAGCCGCTGCCGTATTTCTTCACTGCTTCAATGGCCGCTTCCTTCACCTTCGGATGGTTGGTAAGCCCGAGATAATTGTTCGACCCAAGCATGATCATCTTCCTGCCCTCGACGATCACCTCGGGGCTCTGCTCCGATTCCACGACATGGAAATATGGATAAAATCCGGCGGCCATAACTTCTTTCGCGGCCGTAAACTTCCAGCATTTTTCGAACAAATCCGGCGTCTTTGCCCCCTCAGCCCCAAGCGGAACCGGTTCCCCTACTACAGCCATTGCTTTTTTCTGTACCATTGCCATGTGCGTTCCAGCCTTTCTGCAGCGAATACTCCGCCCGGAAGCGAAGGTCATTCTCAATCTTACCAACATCGCAAAGCCAATATCTCTGAGTGGCTTTCCGCACTTTAGCCCCTAGTTATCAATATCAGGCCGTAACTGGTAGAATCAGTATTTGCTTATAAATACTTTAAGAAATCTCGCCCGTTAGGATTTAATCTCATCCCTGACCGATTTAAGATATTCCTTGCCGTACTCCTAGCTTTTATGCTGTCTATTGGAACTTATACATGTTGTGTAGTCAGTGTTTTACTCAAATAAAGTGTGCGTCGAGGAGCTCATTTTCATCGTCGCTTCCCCCCCGAGCATTGAGATCCTTGTCAGAGCATCTTTTGCATCCATACAACATCAAATATTTGTTTGTTCTTTTTGCCAATCTTCTGGAAACGCCCACATTCAACAAAGCCGCTTTTTTTGTGAAAGTTAATACTAATGTCGTTCAAAGATGATATGTTGGCCAATAGAACTGAAATGTCTTTTGCTTTTGCCTGTTGAATGAGGTGTGCAAGCATTAGGCCGCCTATTCCCTTGTTTATGCATTCCGCTTTTACAAAATACGCAATCTCAGATGTCGCAGAAAATGCTGGGATGGGGCAGTAGGGTCGCAGGAGTCCAAACCCGACGACACTGCCCGTCTCGTCCTTTGCGACCACGGTAGGATACCCATCGCTCATTTTCTGAAGTATATCGAAAGCTTCATAAGGCAATTTTGTTTCAAGATATAATGCAAAACCATTATCGATATAGTGATTGAAAATATCAACTACAGGCTTGCAGAATTCTCTCGTCATAGGTTCAAGTTGAATATCCACTTCATCCTCTTTTTTCAGCAAACCCTAATACGTTCTCGAGGCGCAAGCCACGATAAGTCCCTCTGATTTTAATAGTCTTCTGTTCAAGTGCCATGTCATAAAATATTATTAATGCTTTCAATAATAACGAATGGCGGGTCAAAGAGTTCTGTCACCCAACGCGTCAAAGTAAATACCCATGTGCTAACGCCATGGTCTTCTGATTCGCTTTTGTAACGATAAAGAGCCCAGCAACATCACAGATGATAACCTTTCTTTCAGCTTGGATCTTAAATAATCTGCTACTTTCATTTGATTATCTTTATGTTTATCGCCACATAGTTTACTGTCCAAACAACAGTATTTATGTCACTCATCTACTGTCTTCTTAGCGGATAGGAATAGTTCGTTAAGAATATAACAATCTAAGCTATCACAAGGACTTCTATGAAAAAAGATTCACGACTTTTTGGAGATTCCGCAATAGTCATACTGCATTAATATCCCATATTATATACCATTTTTTTATTTGTTCAATATTATATTTACACTTACCTGCCGTCGTGTTGTTTATTGATTTTTTAAAGAGGCGTGCCGTTATCATCGTAAAGGTTCAGCATTTCATCGCCCTTTTCTCGCCGGCGAAGAAAATGAACCTCCCCGCAGCAAGCTGCGGGGTATCTATAAAAAGGAAGACGATTATCTTTTGAGAAACCTGCGGTTTCTCAAACTCTTCCCTCTATCCGGTGACCTTGTAGCAAGCTACGGGGAATTGCAAGTTAATTTGTCCATCGAGCGCGGCCTTTACGCGCTTAACTTCCACTTTATCGCCCGAAGCAATTACTTATACCTGAGCGCATCGATCATTTTGGGGAGTGATGCTTTCTATGACCGTCGCACTGTATTTTAAGTGTCCTCTTGAACCATTCTCGTTCGCTGGTATACTCACAGAATCAGCAGTGCAATAATTACACGTGCACATTGAATTAGTTATTCCTCTTTTAAAGATTTTCGTAACCGACTTGTTTCATGATCGCACAATCGATCTATTGCGGAAAGCCATGTATCTGGTGAGACTGCGGACCTCGCTCAACGTCAACCTTCAGAACATTATCAGCCGAAATAATGGTTCCAATCTCAAGACTGGAGATGTAAAAAACTGTGCTAGAATTTGGGTGCCACCTACTGCGCCAGATTTATTTCTTCAAACATCAGAGAATAGTCTCTCTTGGTATCAAAAGCCAACATGCTGGTGGCAAATTAGCTCGATACTGTGCGTTCAATAGCATCACGCTATAGAGTAAGTACGACGGTGAATCCTTGTTATTTCGCTTTTTCCCCTAGTTTTTTCGACAGTGATACTCAATGAGCACAACCCCCATCGCCGCCGCTGTGGCCGGCGCAGCACTCTTGGACCCTTAGCACGGGAAGGCTTTTAGTATGAAACAGTGAGAGATTTTCTCGTATTGTCGACCCCTGTGAGCGATATACCGTGATTCCCATTTGATTCAGCCTTGTGAGCGCTCCCGCTCCGATGCCGCCAACAACTATCGCACCAACTTTTTGGTTTTCAAGCGCCTTCATCGGGTTGCATGCGCCATGCATGTGGTGCTGGTCCCGATTGCCGATTGACGCAACACTATTTGTGTCCGTATCGAAAACGACAAATACCGGCGCTGAGCCAAAGTGGTTGTACACGGTGCTCTCGATCCCATTATCATTCTGAACCGGAAAACAGATCTTCATGTGATGTTCCTCATATGCATTATATATACGACGATTATTGAAATACGATAGCCTGACCTTTGCTCAGGGCTTTCGCGACCTTTTTTCTCGCGACAGTAAGTATTCTTTGAATAGTTCCTCGCGAGACACCCATCTTGGTGCCGGCCTCCGCTTGAGTAAGGTCATCAAGATCACAGAGTTTTAAAGCCTCAAGCTCTTCCCGCAAGAGAGGGATTTGCTCGGTCCCGGCCATCGGAATGCCTGTGGGTTTAAAGGCTTCGCCTTTAAACTTACATTTGCAGTTTCGCGGCTTTTTACACCTCGGCGACATGTTTACCCCTTCTCGTTTTGTGCATATGCTCATGAAGATATCAGGTGCCGATGATAATGTCAAGTGACTTTTAGAAGCCTTTCACTTTTGTTCGGAAAAACGCGGAAATATAATATCGTTTTAATCTGCCGAGAGGGGGTCGACCATGTGGTGCTGCGCTCATATAGCAAAAAATACCTTAATACGGCGAAAGGTGTAAACAAATAGCTAGATGCAAGCACCCATGCAATTTAATCTACTCATTCATGGGCGAAGCCCTTGCGGCCATGACCGGGACTGAGCGTGGTTTATTGCTGCAATCCGGAGCGGACCTATTACTCGATGATAAATATTAAGATTGAATGGCCGACGACAACCTCACCCTTATCTCTGACCTTGTACCCCTCGGGCAGAGGATGTTTCCATAGTTAAACGCATCATGTCAATGACCGAATCGACCTAACTTCGGTTGTCCATCCTGCCGTAGACATAGCTCACGAGCTGTAGCTCCTTAGGCAATGGTAAATAAATCAATGGCAGCATAAACATTAACGTGAAAATTTCAGTTCTTGTCACGGGTGATTTTTTTGACTCGACAGGGAGCCTTCAAATGGGTGAGCATCGGAGCTTATTAGTATAGGCGAGCCTAAATGCAGGTTTTCTCCGCAATTGCTTTTTTTTGCTGTAGCCCGATATAAATCGATTTCGACGAAGGACTCCTCCAAGAAGGTTGCGGATATGACCTAGTCACTTGCAGATCATTGCCTCTTACTAAACTTGACATCCTGAATGAGGGACTCTCGGCGATCTCTGCATGTCAGATCCCTTTTGCGCTAGTTGCGGCATGGCCCTTACATCAATGTGCAGATGAGGTTTCTCCGGACTCGCCGGAAATGACATATACATCGATATCGTCGCTACCCTGCACAATTTCATTCAGAGGCGAACTGAAGAGCTTGTCCTTCCAGCGGGAATGGGGCGGCTTGCCGATAATTATCATGCTCACGTTGCGGCTGCGAGCATAGGTGAGGATTTCCTCGCTCACATGTTTACCTGTCAATGTCACGATCTCGGCACCCAAGCTTTTCGCGAGCTGCATATGATCATTTAGCTGCTTCAGATCGCTTTCCGACGGTTGCACTCGTGAGGGAGCCTCTACGTGCACGGCGATCCATTCGGCGCGCAGTCCGACCGCCATCCTCTGCGCTACATGGATCAGGCGCATCGAGCGGGGATTCAATCCCACACAAACGAGTATCCATTCCCCTGCTGGCCAGATTGTTTGGATGCCCTTATCTCGCCGGTAGACCTGCATCTGCTCATCGACACGGTCAGCAGTGCGGCGCAAAGCAAGCTCCCGTAGCGCAATCAAGTTCCCTTTACGGAAATATTTCTCGCTGGCGGTAGCTGCCTCTACGGGCATAAATACCTTCCCCTCCTTCAGACGCTTCAGCAGCTCATCGTGCGGCAAATCTATAAGCTCAATTTCGTCCGCCCTGTCCAGGAAAAAATCGGGGACGGTCTCATGGACGTTGACTCCTACTAATGGATTATTGTGAGATCGAGAAGGCTGCGATATAATTTTCTTAGAGGAATGAGGAACCTCTCCGCAGCAATCTGCAGGGTATCTATAAAAAGGTAGACGATATCTTATGAGAAACCTGCGGCTTCTCAAATTCTTCCATCTATGCGGTGACCCTGTAGCATGCTACAGGGAATCACAAGTTAAAACTATGAAATCGCATGACTGTATAATAAAATGCAGACGAAACCATCACGGGCAGGAGAGGCTTATTTTAATTCTCATGGTCCTGCTGTTTATCCCTTGCACCCTCGCGATAGCTCAAAACACCAACAAGAGCTTCGGCGAGCAATATACTATAACTAACCTTGTGTCGAATATTATCGGTCAGACCGCAAATGGAGATTCAAGTCTAATCAATCCCTGGGGCATCGCACGTCCTACCACGGAGGGGCCATGGTGGGTTGCAGATAATGGGAAAGGCAGGGTGACTGTTTATAGTGGAAAAACAGGAATTTCTTTTCCCGGTTTGTCACCGCTGAATGTAGCTATTCCCGCGACTCCCAGCAATATTAATTATAATTCCGCTCCTACCGGCGTTGTGTTCAACGGCACAGATGATTTCCAGCTTGCTCCGGAGGTACCAAGTAGGTTCATTTTCGTGACCAGCGATGGCGCCATTGCGGGCTGGAACTACACGATTAACCGACATAATGCAGTTATCGTTGCTGATAAATCTCCTGATGCCGCATACACCGGCGTTACCATCGGTAGTATCAGTGGTGTGAACGTACTCTATGCAGCAAACTTCCGTCAGAGACGGGTGGATATTTTCGGACCAAGTTTCAGCCAACGCTTCCTCAATCCGAACGCATTCGTTGATCCGCTCATACCTGATAGTTTTTCTCCCTACAATGTTCAAAATATAAATGGACGAATTTTCGTGGTTTTTGCTAAAACCAACGCCGAAGGAACGAAAGCCGAAATTGGAACCGGTTCAGGTTATGTCGACGAGTTTGACGAGGATGGAAACCTTATCATGCGGCTTATGGAGGGACCCTGGATGAATGCACCCTGGGGCATCACACAGGCACCCATGGACTTCGGGGACTATGGTGGATTTCTCCTTCTTGGAAACTCAGGAAGCGGACAGATTGCAGCGTTCGATGCGGAATCGGGAGTTTTTGTAGGATATCTGAAGAACAGACAAGGAACAGCGCTTGTCATACCGGAGCTTCATGCCTTATCCTTCGGCAACAACGGTCTCGCCGGTCCTGCGACGACGCTTTACTTCTCCGCAGGCGGAATCAACATTTTTGGATTTATTTCTATAGGTCCGACTCCGGAAGAGACCTATCCTTTTGCAGGAACCTATATACTACACTGAGACAATGGAGGGTTTGGAGTGTAGATCGGCTCCCCATAGCGCCTTACATGTTACGAGATCCCTTTGTTACACAGTGCCCACACTCCTCCACGTGGCCGCCCAAATCAGCCGTGCGTCATGTTTCTATTACCCGCATCGCGCGAAGAGGATTCACGAGCATGGGATAAGCGCTGCGGTACGGAGGGGCCGTACCGGTGTAAGATGTCTGCAACCTCGATCTGCCTGACTTCCCGTGCACACATGACGAAGTGTCAGTAGATGCGACTACGCATTCTTTTTGGATTGCGGGGAAAGATCGAGATCCAGAGGACTCATGATCTCTGACAGGTTTTTCTCGTTTACGTGGAAGGTGATACTCTATCCATTCGGACAGGGGAGCATGTTACAAGTTGGATTTGTGAACATTTCAGCATTTCTGGCGAGCCGATACAGGAGTCATTAATCTTTATTTACCATTAGCGCTATGGGAAAAGTCGATAAAATCCCGGCAAGAGCAAGTCCCTGTTTTCCGTCTTGTTGAGATTCCGTACCGATGATCTCATCGGTAAATATATTTCTATATTGTGTTTCACTGTCGGAATCAGGCAGGATTATATAAGTATCCTCCCAGAGAGCCTTATCCAAAGGAATTGGCCCTTCCCCCTGTATGAGCAGCCAGAGGAGCCGCGGAACTACGACGATCGTCGAGGCGCCACCCATTTTCCTCACAAAGGCACAGACATGGTCAGCCCGAGACCCGACAATCGAAAGAGGTAGGTAGGCGCCTTTCTCAAACAGACCCCGGTTTGCTTTCCGGCATGTGAGTGCTTTATAAATCAAGTACATCTTTATCCTTCCGTCATTCATACTGTGATACAGTTCCTCTGCAAGATTCACTTCCGCTGCTGCTTCTTTTCTTTTCAATTCCGACAGTATGTTTATCCGCCTTTCATAATCCACTGGCCTCCGGTTGTCGGGGTCTACGAGGTTGAGATCCCACAATTCCGTCCCCTGGTAGAAATCAGGAACGCCAGGAACGCAGATTTTGAGCAGCGTCTGGGCAAGGGAGTTGAACATGCCGCAGCGTGAAACCTTACGCTGGAAAGGGAAAAAATTGGACAGGAACTGGTTTTCCGGCGCGGGGTGCAAGATACGATTTATGAACGTAGTCAAAGCCTGTTCGTGCGTTTCGTTCGGGTTTATCCAGCTAGTATTCACTTTTGCCTCACGCGCCGCCTTGATCATGTAGTCACGTATTCGCTCTACGAATTCATCATAAGCATTCCCATCGATTGTCTCCACTGGCCAAGTCCCCACAAGTATCTGGTATATCAGATACTCTTCATTCCGATCCGGCGCCTCTGCGCCGTCAATCACAGTTTTTCTCCTCCTGTTCATCCTCACCCACGCCCTCACATGCTCTCCCCACTCCCGCGGTATCTCAGACAGTACGTTGATCCTCGCCCTCACGTCCTCGCTTCGCTTCGTATCATGCGTGTCCGTAGTTACGAGCGTATGTGGCCAGAGTTTCAACCGCTCTATATTCTGTCCGTGGAATGCCTCCAAGGGTGTGCCGAACCGCTCCGGCATACCACCAACCTCGTTTAATGATACGAGCCGGTTATAGACGTAGAAGGTTGTGTCCTCGACTCCTTTCGCCATGACGGGACCTGTGATTTGCTGGAACCGCATCACAAAGTCGAACTGTTTTGCCTTGTCCGCATCGCTGAGGTCCTTAGGAAACCTGAGCAGCAGAACGTCTTTCAGAAAATCAAAGATAGACTCGCTGATTGCAGGGTTGTTGCGCTTTGCCCGGGAGACAGCCTGCTCGATATATTGGATGTCGCGATCGGAAACCTTCCACGTGTTCGTGTATGTTCTGTATACCGGGAAGGCAGCGATCACCTCGATAACAGCTCTTCGAAGGCTGTACAAGGTAAAATCCCTTGTACGCCTGTTCGTTTCGGATATGTCATTCAGATAATGACCAAGGGTGTTGACCTCGCTCGACAGCGTCGCCAGCATAACTTCCTTTTTTTTTGTCGAGATCATGTCCTGTACGTTGATCCTCTTTCGGATGAATTTTTCGTAGATAACGTCAAAGGCCTTCGCATTTTGACCGTCAATAAAGATTCCGTTAACAGAGTTCAGAAATTCATAGCCCGTCGTGCCGTAGATCGGCCAGTCCTCGGGCATGCGCTCGCTCTTCGTCAATATTTTTTCTCCAACGATGTAGAAGGGCTTATATTCCAGGTTTTTCAGCACAGTCTCATCATATTGCACCGCGAGTTCGCGCTCCATTTCGGACATCGTTTCCGGTTTTATCTGACCCTCACCCACCCCGTTTTCTACGGTAACCATCTCCTGGATAAAGCAACCGCGCTGGATCCAATGAAAATACTCAACGGGATTGTAAAGACCATCCGGGTGGTCAATCCGCAAACCTGTGACGCCCCTTTCCCGAATCAGCCGAAAGATCAGAGCGTGGGTCGCCGCAAATACGGCGGGATGCTCCATATGGATTGCGCCGAGGCTGTTGATATCGAAAAAACGCCGATAGTTGATCTCTTCCGTCGCTACCCGCCAGTGCGAAAGACGGTATATCTGCTTGCCCATAAGGCTGTCCAGGAGATCAAAGCTCTTTGAATCGCCTTTTGTTCCGTTAAATAGCATTACGTTCTCTGCAATATGCCTTCTTACTTCGTCACTTCTTTCGACAAGCACCCGGAGACGCCGTTTGATCACTTCCTTCTCACGGTACCGTTCCGCAATACGCACGAGATCTGTTTCCGTAAAGATTGGAAGGTGCTGGAGCGCAGTAGTAATGCTCAGAAACTCGGTAATGTCAGGACTCTCTTCTGGAATAAGGGCCTTCAGTTCATCAAGACGATGTTCCAAGAGGGAAACATACGTCTCCGGTAGGACCGGAAGTTTGTGTTCGTGATAATACACAAAGAAAGCGCCTTCTTCGAAGGCCAGTCTCAGTTCCTGTCCCTCCAGAATATTTCCATACTGGCCACCGAGGATAGGAATGAGAACCTTGTCCTTGAGTTCTTTTTTGATCGGCGCCCAGTCGATGTCAAAATATGCTGCATAGGGGGAGCATAGGCCATTTTCGAGTACGTCCATCCACCATGCATTATCCGAGCTCTCGATGCACATATGATTGGGAACGATATCGAGGATTTGTCCCATACCAAGCCGGTCCAATACATCGATCATTGCTGCATAGTCCTCGTGCGTACCGATCTCGGGGTTCAGGGAATTGTGGTCCACAATGTCGTAACCGTGGAGGCTCCCGGCTTTTGCCTTGAAATACGGCGACGCATAGATGTCAGTGATGCCGAGTTGATCAAGATAAGAAATGGCCCGCGTGGCGTCACGGAAGGTGAATCGATGATTGAACTGAAGCCGATATGTTGATACAGGGATTCTCGGAGACGGCAAATCTTTAATCATTTCGCCTCCCTTGTCATTTTATAAAGAACAAAACTATGAGGATGAATCCGGATTATTGTCGTTTGTGAATTAGTCGTGGGTTCGACTGCTGCGCCCTTGCCGCCCCATACCTCCTCTGATGAGTCAAGTACTTTGCACCACTTTCCTTTCGGGAGTGTAATGTGAATGTTTTCCTCTCTTTCGCTGAAATTATACAGGCAAAAGACTTCATCTCTTCCCTGCCATCTCCGTACGAATAAAGTTCTCTCGGCCTCGAAACGAGATGTTTCCAGATTGTCTTTGCTGAGCATTCGAAGAACGGGCATTTCTTTCCTGAGGTGAATCAGGTTCTGATAAAAATCGAGCAGGATTCGATGCTCATGTTGGGTATGGAGCGCCAGAGTGATTTTTGATTTCTGGAACGTTTTCTCGGACTGAGGATCTGGGACGTCCCCCTCCCATCCGAAGCGTGAGAACTCCTCTCTTCGTCCCCTTCGCACCGCTTCCACGAGGGTCTGGTCCGAATGGCTCACGAAATATTGATAGGGGGCCGTTTCTCCGTACTCCTCTCCCATAAACAAGAGCGGAATATGGGGAGACAGAACGACCACACCTGCAGCGAGCTTCAGTTGCTCGAATGAGACCATCGATGACAACCGTTCGCCCTTCATCCGATTCCCCACCTGGTCATGATTCTGGGAAAACACGATGAACTGGTGCGCCGGCCTCCCTTTCGAAGAGCTGCCATGCCTGCGTTGTCTGAAAGACGAATACTCGCCTGAATAGACAAACCCCTCTCTGAATGCCTTCTCGAGATGCTCGATCTTTCCAAAATCCTGGTAGTAGCCGCTTTGCTCGCCTGTGAGGAGTGTATGGAGCGCGTGATGAAAGTCATCGTTCCACTGGGCGTCTAGCTCATAGCCGCCCATGTTTTTCGGATTAAGCAGTCGAACGTCGTTCAGGTCACTCTCGGGAATGACGTGCACCTGTCTGTCGAGGCATTTAGCCCGACAATGCACAGCTTCCGCCAGTTCCTGCAAAAAATGTTTTGCGCTGAAATCGAATATTCCGTGGATCGCATCGATTCGCAGGGCGTCGATGTGATAGTCAGTTATCCAATGAAGCGCGTTTTCAATGAAATAGTGTCGCACCTCATCTGAGTACGGGCCGTCAAAATTGATCGCATCTCCCCAGGGCGTTTTATATGTGTCGGTAAAATAACGGCCGTAGTCCCAAAGGTAATTGCCTTCGGGGCCAAGGTGATTGTAGACCACGTCGAGGGCAACGGCGATGCCATTTTGATGGGCCACATTTACGAGCCGTTTCAACCCCTCAGGGCCGCCGTATGAGTTTTGAACCGCATAGGGGAACACTCCATCATATCCCCAATTCCTCATTCCGGGAAATTGCGCTACGGGCATGAACTCTATGACATTTACACCGAGATCGAGCAGATAACCAAGATAAGGGATGATGGCGTCAAATGTCCCTTCCGGTGAAAAGGTCCCGACGTGAAGTTCGTAGCAGATGTAATCGGGGAGGGCGAGCCCTGTCCATCTTTGGTCGTCCCAGGAAAATGTGGTGTGATCGACGACCTGAGACGGCCCGTGTACCCCCTTCGGCTGGTATCGTGACGCCGGGTCGGGCCTTTCTTTTTCTCTATCGAGCTGGTAAACGTACTGTGTTCCCGGGAATGCATCTTCGGCTGTTATCCTCCAGTAGCCTCGATCGACCCGTATCATGGGAACCAGCCGTTCGACAGGGGATACAATCTTCAGAGCCATTGCATTCAACTTCGGAGCCCAGACCGTAAAGGTACAGCGTCCGTTCCCTTCGTAATGAGCGCCAAGTACCATCCTTAGAGATTCCCTTCGTTTGGGGCCACATCACTTCAAAACGAGGCTTTGCATCCGTGTGGGAAAGAACAAGCAGAAAAAGACGATCACAATTCCAGAACGCTCCCCTTATGTTCCGTCGCGTACCAGATTGACAGGTAGTCACGTACTTGTCTTGTAATGAGAAAATTGGCTCGAACAAATTCTTTACCGCGCTCTCCCATCCGCTTTGCCATGTCAGGATTATTGAGCAGCTGCCGGACCCGGAACGCAGCACCCTCGGGAGAGTGCACAAGGAAGCCGGTCACACCGTGCACAATCTGGATCGGAATTCCGCCTACGGCACCGCCGACAACGGGTTTTTCCTTCCACATGGACTCAGATACGGTGAGTCCGAAGCCTTCCTTGACGGATTTCTGGAGCACAACTGTTGCCAGTCGCTGGAGTGCGTTGATTTCCTTGTCACTGAAGGGCGGCAGAAGCAAGATGAAAATATCCGGGTCATCGGCAGCATACTCCCGCACTTCAGCCAGGACCGCTTCTCCTTCAGGGTCATCCGTAGCAGGGCTCCCGGCAAGAACGAGGATACAATCGTTATATTTCTTCACAATGCGATAGGCCATGATCACGCCTATAGGGTCCTTGAAACGATCGAAGCGCGATACCTGAAGCAGCATCGGCCGATCAAGAGGCATTTTGAACTTCTTCGCCGCCTCACCGATTTCTTCCGGCGAAAGCTCCCTATTTTTATCGCTCACCGGATCAATTGACGGCGGAATAATGAACTCATCAATGCCCATGGACCGGGAAAATTTTGCTACGGAGAAGACCGCGGCATGGTATCGGTTGCAGTACATCCTAAGAACATCCCACACATCAAGGCGGGGGTTCGACACGTCGATGTGGCACCGCCAGATCCACGTACCCTTTTTCGCAAAGTTAATGAGGGGTGCCGGTTGTGGATCATGGATGATAACGGCATCTGCCTCCAGATTTAGCGTCTCGGCGTTGGCCTTATTTACCTCGAGATGGTGCGCCCACATTTGCTCGGTGAAAGACTCCTTATTTCCCTGAAGTGCGTTATGAATTTTTTTCGTTATAGAATAAAACTCGCCGTCGCCCTTGATAACCTCCCACCTCGCGTCGATACCCAACTCTTTGAGAATCGGGATCATACGGTGCAGGATCTCCGCCACGCCCCCTCCTTCCCGCGTGGAGTTGATGTGCAGGAATGTCTTGTTGCTGAACACCTTCCCGAGCTTGCGAAGAAGCACAAGGTCGCTATTCGGCGATATCCCCTTGTAGGCGTCGATCATATGGCCGTCCCCGCTAATTCCATGTCTTGCCGTGCAGTTTCTTCACACGCCGTCGCAATCCGCGTCCTGATTCCCTCCAGGTTGTGCATGAACGGATCGATAAACCGCAGCCTCTCTGCAAGATCTTTTTTCCCCAACTCTTCGAACCATTGTGAAAAATCGTTTGACTTCCCTTCAAATCGCCGCCGAGCGTCAAAAAAGTGATAATACAGGCAACTGTCATCAACATATTTGACAGCCATGGCAAACTCAGCAAGGTTTCTGACACCGATACCGGCATTGACCACCAAGGTTATCGTTTCATTGAAGAAGAACTCATCACCGGGCATGGCATCCCGGGGCTCCGGAAACCTTTCGAAGTGATCGTCGACAACCTTGAGCAACGCTTTTCTCAGTGCTTCTATATTGACGAAATCATAAGGATCGATATTGGAGAGCTGCTCGGCTAAGGCACTCTCCTCGAGACTCGCGCCGGCCCATTGAGAGAAATCATTTGTATACTCAAGCATGTGCCCTTTCAATAAGTACTGATAAGTATGATGGGATATGGCCCCTTCGCTGACAACCGCGAGCGCATCCCTGAACTCGTGAAGGGTTTTTACCTTCTTCCCTGTGGCTTTGATAATGGTTACACACTGTTTGAATTCGAAGACTTCGCTCATTCGACCCCTCTTCACACTCTCATGAAAACGTCCTGCCGGGACAAGACATATTGATGCTTTCAAGATAAATCTGCGGAATACCAACGTCAGGACAAGAAAGATTAGTACTTTCTGTAGTACTCCGCCTTAGTGCACTCATTTAAGCGATACTGCGTCGCATATACTAATTGAAGTATAACAGAACAGGGTCTGCAATGGGATTCTCGCATGGTGAAAAAACATGCGGTTTTCAATAGTAATATTTAAGCAGCCCACCGAGCTTCTCCCGACATTGAATAGCATGATCGTGCTTTTGTCATACCAGCAAGATGGATGACCCGGATGAAAAAGAGGATGTAATAGGTTGAATCAAGCAGCAAACGGTCCACACTTCCGCTGTGATAAAATCTGTTGACGAAAGTAAGACCCACGGGGTGCGGATAAACCTTTTCCACGTGGCAGGCCTTTTCCGCTCCGGTGCGGGTGCCAGGTCGTGCCGTTTTAAGATGCTTCCCACCGTCTGATCACTTACCATATTCCCCAGATCGGCCAGCGCCCAGACAATACGATCATAGCTCCAGTTTTTATTTTCCTTAGCCAGGCGTATGATCAAAACTTCCAGCACAGCCTATATCTTTGGTCTACTCTGCATAGCCCTGTACTCGAAATCGTCAAACTTGCGGACGATCAACCTGCGGTAAATGTCCCCGATATGCTCCCCGCGGCGGTAAGCAATTATTTACTATGATGTGAATAAGCATACATAAGAACCTTGCATTTAATCAGCAGCGAAACCGAGTTTATCATAACCCAACGATCCCTGTATTTTGAGGTTTCATGATTTTAGAATATCGCTACATCACTGAATATGGCTTGTTTTACAGGCATGTCGTTGCTCCCGCAGCGAAACGCTGAGAAACCGCGCCTAACATAATTGTGATACGTTGATTCAAGCAAATACCTCTAACCTAATCGAACTTGGCCGAACCCAGCAGCATGTTAACGGTGCTCTCCATGCTCACCACCCCAGTGTTCTCCATGTTCTCCATGCCAACCTCCGCCCCTTCCGCCCCACCAAAAACAACCGCTGGATACGAGCAACATGACCACAATTATCAATAGTCCAATTTTTTTCTTCATAATGATTTCATCCTTTCTCTGTTTCTCTCGGGTCGAATCAATTTCCTGCTAAGATATCCATCAGCCGCCACTGATTCAGAAGAAGACAGTCGACCTTCTAGTGCAAGTTGCAAATCTCCAGCTCAGCTGTTCGCCAGGCTTTCCGTTCCGAACAACGCGGTTAAACAAACTCACTCGGCCAATGCAGCCATTTGAGGGAATGAGCACAAGCCTTGCCGATAAATATTCCCCACTTTTTAGAATAGCTCAATAATTTAATGCCAATCAATTCCCTTTGAACGCAAATTATTGCGGGCTTCTTCATCCCCTAACTTCGCAGACATTTTAAGATTTTGAATATACATGTCATTATTTCCTAACTTCTGATAAGCAACCCCACGATTATAGTATGCATCCGCATCTTTCGGATCCAGTTCTATTGCCTTGCTGTAATCATTGATTGCATTTTCATGGTTTCCTAAAGCTTGATTAGCAATCCCACGATTATAGTATGCATCCGCATCTTTCGGATTTAGTTCTATTGCCTTGCTGTAATCATTAATAGCCTGCACTAGGTTTCCTGAAGCTTTATAAGCATTCCCGCGATTATAGTATGCATCCGCGGCTTCCGGATTAAGTTCTATGGCCTTGCTGTAATCATTGAGAGCCTGCTGATAGTTCCCTGAAATTTTATAAGCAACCCCGCGATTCCTATATGCATCCGCATTTTTCGGATCTAGTTCTATTGCCTTGTTGTAATCATTGATAGCCTGTTTAAGGTTTCTTAAAACCTTATAAACATTCCCGCGATTATAGTATGCATCCGCATTTTTCGGATCTAGTTCTATTGCCTTGCTGTAATCATTGATCGCCTGCTGATAGTTCCCTAAAGCTTTATAAGCAATCCCACGATTAACATATGCCATTGCATCTTGCGGATTAAGTTCTATTGCCTTGTTGTAATCATTGATGTTCTGTTGATTTTCTGATGCACTATTGCTATCAGCTAAAGCTATGGTGGCTAACAATAGTGAGGCTATCAGTCCTATAACCGCTAAAACTACTTTAGCTCTATTCGTTGCCATGAATTGTTCCTCCTTTTAATGGGTAAATATCGCGTTATGCCTAGCGAAGTAAAAAATGACCGACGAGGTATTATTCTTAAGTATTGCAGTAGAGATTAATCATGTCAAGTGCTAGAGAAAAATAATGTGTTGTAGATTTTGGGAAAAAGGGGAGATAATCATGGATCCTTTTTTATTGCTGGGAATAGGAAAGGCCCATACGGTTGAAAATGGGTTGGGATATCAAAACAAAGAGATATGGTTGCATCTTCGTTACGAGGATTGTATCTTTAGCGGCTTTTGCCACTTTGAATTTGACAACTTTCTTGCCTTAATTTGTATAGTCTCGCCTGTTGCGGAGCTCCTCCCTACGTGCATTACGCCGAACGAGAACGTGTTTACCAAGTTACGGCATCGTCCAAGAGTTTTTGGCTTCCTTGTGAGCTACCCACACTGGTTACCTCCCCGATTGTTTTGTCACTTGGAAAGATGAACTTTTAGGTTGATTGCCTCTGGAGCCAGCTATGCTCGTAACGAATCGGGGCCCTCACACACTTAAAACTGGATTCGGCACCGCACAGAGGACTGCGTAGCCGCAGGTCCGTAGACGACCGCAATAAGGGTAGCACCCGGTAACCAGCAAGTCCGTCTTCGCCTTTTTCACAGCTTGGCTCGGCGCCTTGGGCGCATCACCACTGCCGATAAATTCGCCTGCCTTGATGCCTATGTCTTGCTCGAGCTCTCCAATATGCTGAGTAGCGTCATCTACAAGCGCCCCTTTCTACTTTTGATTGATATAGCTGTCACCTGGCTGGTAGATTCACTCTGCCGATAAAAGGGTACGTTTTCTTTGGGAGTTATATACTTAACTTCACAATCTTTGCAACTTGTTGATAAATAGGTTATAGCACTAACTCCCGTAAACATTTAAAACACTCTGTAATTAACAATATATTTATGCAATACCAATTAGTTAGGGGGAATATACAGTTTTTGCTGTAAAGTATATAATTCCCTTTCCTATATAGTGACCGCCTATTTAGTGACGTGGCCACAAATCAGCGAAATTACTATTCGCGCATCCCGTTGGAAACCAACCATCAACAGAAACAAGAATAGAATAATGGAACGTGCGCATTTATTATCGTGTACGCGGCCCATAAGATTATGGCGTGCCATCTACTTGATCTCAATACGATGCTGAAGCAGGAACACGAGGACAACTACGAGAAGAGCCACGACCAAAAGGTCTGCGATCACCCCCCACATCCCCTTCCGCCTGAAGTAATGCTGTGTGCGTCGCGAGTTGCCTGATTTGCTCGTCGGACATCGTGTTGATTCGTAAAATCACTTCTTCGGGAGTGAGCCCATAATCCAGAAGTTCTTGCCTTACGATCTTCGATTCAAGCGCAGTCCTTATCCTAACTGTGTCCGCAGTTCTGCCGGCTGACATTATCGCTGCGCCAGAAATATCCTAAAGTGGTGCAGCAGGGAGGAACATGGCTTGGCCGGCTTAACGAAGGTAGATACCGCGAGGAGCGCTGCGACCAGATAGAGTATGAGCGGTTTTGTATAGGATGCCTTGAGCATACCATTCATTTTGATTACCTCCGGTTCCAGTGTTAACCTTGCTATCTCGTGATTATCACGCTGTGATCCGAGGTTTCCAGTACGACAACTGTGATAGTCGCCGCAAGGAGGAGAAATATCACCAGGCCGATACCATAGTCCCCACCTGCTTGTAGAGAGTTCAAGTTTACTGAAAGCTGATGAATCTATTCGCTAGAAAGCCAGCAGATCCTCGCTTGGGTATCATCCGCAGTGAATCCGAAATCCATGAGTCGTTGTCTGATCACGTTCGACTCGAGTACTTTCTGAAATAGTTTCCAAGTCGTTTTCTGCTTATGTAAAAGAGCATAAACCCTGACACTTAAGGTTGAGATGTCTCGATCACTGCTATTTAAATAATTTGAGGACTCAAAATGTCAGCATTCTATCTCTATACTATCCTGCAAAACTCCAGAAGCGACAAAAGTCAATGCAGCTATTGACATTCCTTCAAAGCGCGATATGATTCATACAAAGAGGAAAATAAATGTCAAAATTTTTCTTACATTAGCAACCAGAAAGTTAACAAATGCTAAAAGCGTATATTTTATCGTTCTTAATTCCGAGTCAAAAGTCGTATCTGAAAAAATTTGGCTAACAGTACGATTACATGGGCCGTAAGTAACAAGGGCAAGCACAGAACCGATATGTGCAGAGAGACGTACATTGATATAAAAAATATGAAGATCTTCATGTTCGGAGACAAGATCAAAATTGTGAATGGTTCACTAAGAGCTCAACCGGTGAAGATGGAACCCGTCAACCAAAACAGGCTGCGAAGTAAGGATATTAATCAATACCCGCAGCAAGCTGGCGGGGTATAAAAGAAGATTGATCAAGTGAGAAACCTGTGGTTTCTCTTACTCTTCCCTATCTAGCAAGCTAACGGGGAATTGCAAGTTTAAACTAAGGCGGACCACAATAGTTTTCTACGCTCGATATTTGAAGAATTCGTCGTTTATTCATAATTGACCTGTTTTGGATATGGACACGTCCATTATTCATAAAGAAGCATAACATGCTGTGGACGATCTTTGTGATCCTTATGATTTTATGGCTTCTTGGATTAGTAAGCGGTTATACGATTGGTGGATTCATTCATATCCTGTTGATCATTGCAATTGTCGTTGTTTTGATCAGAATTATTCAAGGGCGAAAACCTTTATAAACTTAGACAAAAAACCTCTGAGAAAGAAATACGGAAAGGGATAAAATGGCGAGATACGGAAAGAAGGCGCAGGAGACGGTTCAGAAAGCAATGAGCAGGTTTAAAAATGGCAAGCTGGAAAGCGGCAAAAGCGGTAATAAAGTAACCAGTAGAAAACAAGCGATTGCTATTGGACTTTCTGAGGCCCGAGAAAAAGGGGCAAAAGTTCCGCCTTCTTTGAAAATAATAAAATGATGTCGTACGTAGGACGTCCAAAGCTAATAGTAGGCAGACTCTAATGATCTGTTGGATATCCTTCATGAAGCAGAAGAAACTTGTCGAGTAAACACAGCATTCTTTCGCTGTAGAGAATACATAACCTTGGCAAAGTAATGGACACTCTTTGACTCATCTTAACAAGATCAGGGGAGCACGATTTCATGATATTTATCTACGATTATATTTCTCTATAGTAATATTAATTAATTTACGTGGCGGGTCGTCAAATATTGATCAGTCCAAAAGAACTATTTTACATGGCTAAAATCAATCTTACTTTAAGCAAATGCTGGATCCGGCTCCTCATCAGTGTCGCTGCCCTGATGATCATTGTAGGACTGTTGTCATATTTCATCAGTAGTGATCTCCTGCGTAACTATATTGAAAGCCGGATGAACAGTCATCTGAAGGGCTACACAGTTCGCATAGAAAAGGCCTATTTCCATCCCATAAACTTTTCCCTCGATCTCGATGATTTGATTCTTACACAGAATGCGCATCCGGAACCCCCTGTAGCTTCTATTCAACGGTTGCACGCAGGCATTCACTGGCGTGAACTTTTATCACTCCACCTCGTTGCCGATTTCCTATTCGAGCACCCGGATGTCAGCATCAATTTAATTAATTTGCGTAAAGAGGCGGAGAGTAAGGTCCCCTTCAAGGAGAAAGGCTGGCAGGATGCGCTGGAATCGATTTATCCACTAAAGATCAATGTATTCAGGATCAGCGACGGTGAATTGATATATCAGGATAAAGGACCCTTCAAGCCACTTCGTGTAAGCAGGATCAATTTGGCTGCGACCAATATCCGGAACATCATCTCACCGGATAAGTCCTATCCGTCTCCGTTCCATCTGGAAGGAAATATCTTTGACAACGGGAAGCTCACTCTGGATGGGGATGCCAATTTTTTGGAGGAGCCTCATCTGGGGGTCAAAGCAGACCTCGATCTCTCGAATATGGATTTGAGCTATTTTGAGCCGATTTTGCAACGTAGCAACAACATCCTGATCAAGCGAGGAAGCATGTCGGCAAAGGGCAGTCTTGAATACAATCCACACGTTACGGCGGTGAATTTAAAAAATTTCATAATCAGGGGGGTGTACGTCGATTATCTTCACCTCCCGAAAACCGCTGAAACAGAACAAACAAGAATAGAGCACATGGGACATGCTGCAAAAGAGCTGAGCAATGCGCCTGCAGAAAGGATCGCCGTTGACGTCCTGAAAATTGAAGACAGCAGCTTCGGATACGTGAATGATACAGCCAATCCTCACTATCGACTTTTTATCGACCACACGGACATAACCATTAAAAATTTTAGCAACCAGTTCTCTGCCGGCCAGGCCACGCTGGATTTTAAAGGGAAGTTCATGGGTGGAGGCGATACTGATGTTACCGGCAGCTTCCGACCAGAAACAAAATCTCCCGATTTCAACATCCAGGTGGCCATTAAAGATACACCTATGACGGCGATGAACGATCTTTTCAGGAATTTTGGAAAATTTGACATAAAAGAGGGGCTGTTTTCCTTTTATTCGGTGTTGGCGATAAAAGACGATACAGTGAATGGCTATGTAAAGCCAATGTTCAAGGGGCTGAAAGTTTATGACACTCGCAGTGCAACACAAAAAAAACTCTTTCACAAAATTTATCTTGGACTGGTAAACGGACTAGCTGATCTCCTTGAAAATAGGTCTCACAAAGAGATTGCAACCGAGACCGTCATATCCGGGCCTTTAGAGAAACCCAAAACCAGCACCTCGCAGATTGTCATCAACTTAATCAGAAATGCGTTCATTAAGTCAATACTGCCAGGGTTCGAAAACAAAGCAATCAATCTGAATAGCAACCCTCCGCAAACGGTACCTGTTCGTTCTTCTCCTCCCGCAGTCGGATCTCATTAATATTATGGAGCCTTTCAGATGTGCAGGGATCGCGGATATTTGAACCGTTTTTATTTCATTTATCGTCTGGCTTGGTCTATCAGTTATTTTTTATCTTCTCTCTTTTTCGCCATGTCGTTTTTAAGACGATAGAGAATGAATATCAATTGTTCTCGAACGACAATCTCCAATTTCACGAGCTGTCCTGCACGTGTTTTTTTTGCGAGCTTTCTTCAAGATACATTGTTTAGGTGACAACGTTCAGGACATCGTTAACTCAAAAAACACTCACAACATCGTTTAATCGCGTATTAGCAAACAATTAGCTAACTGATGTAACGATCAGTTTTAAGCAGTGTTAACAGGGCTATAATAACCTACTCAGCATTCAGCACCAGGTACTAAATGCTTGAAGGTAAACGAAGTCCTGAGCATAAAATCAGTAAACGATGTCCTGAACGTTATCATTTAGGCAAAAGAGTCGGGCGTTGCAAAAAATTGGATGAAAGTGTCCGGGTGGAGTTGCTCCCTTCATTGGAACATACTCACCATGCTGTCGTTATTTTTCAGACTCCTAAACCAGCAATGAATAGAATATTAAGGTTCCCCTACTTGAAAGGGCAAGCTGCTTCATTATGGCCCCCAGTAATGAGAGCATCTATGTGATTGCACCAGAAACGTTGACGGGAAAGTGCAGGCTAGTCAATGAACAGCTCCTGCACGAATGCGTTGCTTTGAGAGAATTCTGATATAATTAGACTAATAAGTAGCTTAGGTACTTAAATATTAAACGTCGTGATTATGCGGCTCACTTGTAATAATCACGATGTAGCAAGGATATCGCTGGAAGTGGAGGTGAGCAAGATGAATGGTATGCTTAGATCGTTCTATGCAAAGCCTTTTGTACTCTACCTGGTAGCGGCGCTCCTCGCGTTCTCTACCTTTGCCCAGTCGGCTGAAGCTATGTTCCTCCCTGTGGCACCACATCAGGATATTTCCAACGCGGCGCCAATGTCAACGGTTAGAATAGCCGACTTAGATGGGATAAGGACTGCGCTTGAATCAAAAATCGTATTGCAAACACTTCTGGATTATGGGCTCTCCCGCGAGGATGCTATGTCGCGTATTAACACGCTGACCGACGAGCAGATCAATCAATTCGCGACACATACGGAATCGCTTCAAGCAGGAGGCCAAGTGGGCGCAGTTATCGTAGTCCTTTTGGTCGTAGCTGTTCTCGTCGTATTTCTCGTATTCGCGTTGATATCAAAAGTTTTATGATAAAGCGAAGGGGCCTATGAAATGATCGCACGGCATAGAGTATAATGACTAGAAACTTTAGACTAGTACACTGTCAATATAGTTCTTGATGGTAGTGCACCTCTTTTGCTCGTTCCCCGGGCATGATTTAAACCGAAATAACTGTGCGGAACAATCAACAATTAAGTTGACGGTGTACTAGTGTAACGAGATCAGACATGAAGGCGTGCGAGACGGACAACAGGTATCAGTAGTCCATTAAATCGCAGGATGCAATAGTTTCCAGATCAGAAAAGGGGTGTATTAATCGGTGACACCGTATGCGTTGTTTGGCGGAGAGGAGGAAGAACATTACCTAGATGGACACCATGACCGTAACAAAGATCGAGTCTCTTTCCAATTCCAGCATGTTTGCTACAGTTTCAATCTCTATGATGTTGACGGATCATCGATAATAAACCGAGACAGCTCTCAACTTCGAACGATATTTGGACCCTCAACAATGCTTCACTTTTTCTCATCGTCATATCAATCCAAAGAACGTTGTTTTGTTGATAAACTCGAGAATCAGAGTGCGTGCAGTATTCGAGAGTTTACAGCTAATTTGGCACGATCTGACCGCTGCGATGGTGGTGAACTATTAATTAAGTGGATCCCTTTCTGATAAAAAATAAAAAGCCATTATTCTTTTAAGATTTTCCAGATTTTTCATTATACCTCTAGTAATGATACTTTCATCCTATGCTGTTTCAAAACGCAAATCTCGCACAATCTAGTATCTCTTTACATACTTTGTGCTACCTGGTACGAACCCTTAGCTCCAATCAATTATAGCGAAATATGAGGTATATTATTATTATGACCTGTTGAGAGCAGAAGAGGGTGTATCCTCTTCCTTCTGCATACAGGGAAACAGAGAAGGAAGATGGTATTGCGAAAAGGAGGTCAGCATCATGAATATTCATTCGAGGCTAAGAATTCTTGTCTCAATGCTCCTGATCACGGCAGCATTTTTGATCACTGATACTGTTGCGAGCGCGTTGACAAAGGCTGAGATTGACGCAGGCGTTACAGCTACACTATCCCGATTCCGCCACGATATCAGAGGAGGCTCCGCATATCTACGCGCGGCAAAGGGCGTGCTGGTCATGCCACACGTCACCAAAGCTGGTTTCATAGTCGGCGGGGAATATGGCCAGGGAGCCCTTCAAGTCGATGGTATAAATGTCCGGTACTATAACCTCGTATCGGGCTCACTAGGCTATCAGATCGGCGCAGAGCAGTACGACGTGGTCATTATTTTCATGACCAACAAAGCACTGAAAAAATTCCGCGAAGCTGACGGCTGGGAGGCAGGCGTGGATGCCGAAGTGACACTTATTAAAGTGGGGGCTAATGCTTCCATTCAGACCCTTAGAAGCCAACATCCTGTTGTGGGGTTTGTCTTTGATCAGAAGGGTTTGATGGCGGGAGTCTCTATACAAGGTGCCAAATTTACACCGATAAGTCCGGAGTAAGATGCTTTTGAGAATAGCATCTCCTACGGGTGCCGCCACTCACACGGTATGCGGGATTTCAAGGATGAAGCACAGTTCAGATCGTGTGTTAAATGGACGGTTTGTACGAAAGGATGGAAGAAAAAGTCGTAGTATAAAGAAAAATACATTATTGATTATTTTCGGAGATGTAACAAAGCAATTGATGTAATGATTTCTTTACTTCGGCACAAAGTAATGCTGCGTGAAAGTTATAATAATCATTTCCCTGTGAGGGCTGGTCATCTTGGCATCGTCAACCGTGATTTTAATATCATGCAAAATGAAACGAGTCAAGATGACTGCTCTGGTCATAGACTAGCCAGTAACTTATTGGTAATTCCAAGAAGTGATTTTTTACTCTTGAGGCATTGATCTCGCTTTAGAAGAGGGTATAAACATGCTGAGGAAGTTGGAGCAAAGCATGATTCTTTAGATGGAGTAATACAAGATTTCATAACTAGATGCTAGGAAAGGAACGTTGCGTCATGCCGTCTGAAAAACACCCCGATAAATCTCATCATACCATAAATGCTGGTTTGAAGCCGCCCGACTACCTTCGGCAAGCAAAAGCCCATTTACTAGCAGGCAGACAAGAGGCAGCTTACGCGTTGTTGCAACGGTCTCTTGAGCATTTTCCGAATGAACCCGTTCTTCTATCTCACTATGGACTTCTCCTCGTGCTCTTAGATAAAAGGTACCGCACTGGCATTGAGACCTGCCAGCAAGCGATCGAAAAACATAAAAAAAATACAGCATTTGATGAGGAAATGCTATACCCGCTATTGTATTATAATCTCGGCAAGGCGTATACAGCGGCGGGAAAAAGAAAAGAAGCCGTGAAAGCCTTTAAAATGGGGATAGCCTATGATTCGGGGAACAACAACGATGTCAAGAAAGAGTTGCTGCGCATGGGTATGAAGAGGGGAAATCCCTCGATCCCATTTCTTGAGAGATCAAACCCGCTGAACAAATATATCGGGCTCATGCTTAATAAGAAGCACAAAGCTTCGGATGCTAAAAAGTAAGCTAGAGCGAGACAAGTATAGCGGGATTCAAAGAGAATAATGAGTAACCAGAATGGTCTAAATATCATGTCTCCACTAATTGCGGGTTTTGTAGTGAGGAGTGATTATACGAAGCGGTAATCATGTTAATGACTCCGATGGGGGTAAGTTTCGACATAACAAACACATGTTCAAGTTGGAAATGAATTTTTCTCACCGTATTTAAACGACGGTTGTATATTCGAAAATTGTAATAATCTTTGTTGAACTACTGCTCGCGCTATTTCTATTAGAGCATAATTCTAACGAGGTTCTATTTTGACTGGCTGAAAAGTTTCTAATAAAGTTACTGCCCTTTAAAAAACCCTTTTATTAGTTTGAGACTGCGCAATTTTCCACCGGTATCGTAAAAATATCCGTGAGCAATTATGAGTCTTCATTTTTCTGTAATATTTATTTAATATCTACCTAGTTTTTTCATATCCATTGCTGCTCCTCTTTCCATGAAAGAGATCGGCCCGTGGAGAGGTTTAGGCGGTAACCGAAATCAGATAGGCTTAGAATCTTAACGAATCGCTTATTCGAGTTCAGCACTAGCTGCGGTCGTTGTCAGCGGTTCCCTTGAGAGCAGGAGCAATGAGCCTGCCTTTTGCCCAGGAAAGGTAGAGCGCGCTGTTGATTAGGCCGATGTGGCTGTAGGCCTGAGGATAATTTCCGATGAGTTTACCCGTTTCCAAGTCGATCTCCTCAGAGAGAAGCCCCAGCGGGCTCGCGTGGCGCAAGACGTCTCCGAATATCTGTTCTGCCTCCCGAATTCTGCCGGAGAGCACAAGAGCCTGTACGAGCCAGTAGGAGCAAATGATAAAGGCACCTTCGCGTCCGGAAAGGCTATCATCCCCTTCGTAGCGGCGCACAAGGTAGCCGTTGATAACGAGATGTTTCTGCACCATATCGATTGTTGACTGCACACGCGCATCTGCCGCCGGAAGAAACCCCATAGAGGGGATGAGGAGGACAGAAGCGTCAAGCAATTCCGAATCGAAGGTTTGAACAAAGCAACCCATCTTTTTGCTATAGCCTTTATCGAGAATCGCCTGTCGAATCTCTTCTCTTATCCGTTCCCACCGCACAAGCTCCGCATTAAACCTTTTTTCCTGGGCGATTTTGATTCCTCGGTCCACGGCCACCCAACACATAAGCTTGGAGTAGACGAAATGACGTGGTCCATTGCGCATTTCCCAGATTCCCGCGTCTTTTCTATTCCAGTTATCACAGATGTGTTCCACGATTTTCGTAACAAGGGGCCAGCGCTTCTCCGGGAAGTCCTCTCCCCGACGCGTGGTATCATAGAAGGCATTCAGGAGCTCTCCGAAAATATCGAGTTGCATCTGGTTAGCAGATCCATTGCCGATTCTAACCGGTCGGGAGTTCCGGTACCCGGCAAGATGGTCGAGCACCCGCTCCTGGAGATCCACCTCACCGTGAAGACCATAAAGGATACGGATTCGTTCTGGTTCGCCTGCTTCTTCAACGATGCGCATAGCCCAAGCTCGGAACGCGGAGGCTTCCTTGCGGTGTCCCAGATGAAAGAGGGCTTGGTCCGTGAACGAGGCATCGCGCATCCATGCATATCGATAGTCCCAATTTCTTGTTCCACCTAGCACCTCGGGCAGGGACGTAGTTGCTGCCGCGGCGATAGCACCAGTGATTGGGTTAGCAAGTAGTTTAAGCACCAGCCCAGACCGGACCACGAAGTCGTGCCATGGCTCTTCGATCACACACGTTGTGTGCTCGCATCGGTGTACCCAATCGTGCCAATAGCGGATCACTTCGTTCAGTAGATGGGCATTGTCTTGGCAGTTAAAATTCGGCTTCCTCTCACATACCAGTAAAAACCATACTTCATCACCTTGGCGGATCGTGAACGTCGCCTGTGCTTCATTACTGTTAGTAATACGCAGCGGCGTCACTGTGTGCAATGCAACAACTTTGTCGTCCCAGTAGCAGGACACTCCGTAACGTTCATGCACCAATGCAGCGGACGCCCGGCCGTAATCAGGCCGTGGGGAAAACTGCAGGGCCATATCTGTTACTCCGCTAACAGCTTCTATTTTCCGATATACAGCACGGAAAGTTCCGCCCTTGGTTACCTCCTCAACAGGCATGAAGTCGGTCAGGCGCGAAGAGCCCGAGGCGGTCGTGAACAGCATGGTAAGTACGTTCGTATTTTCCACGTAGCTTTGCAAAGCTCTGAATTCACCGGCCGGGCAGATTCGGAAAGATCCGCCTTTTTCTTCATCTAAAAGCGAAGCGAAAACTGAGGGGGACTCCAAGTAGGGAAAACAAAGCCAGTCTATTGACCCATCGATAGCGATGAGGGCGCATGTTTCCAAGTTTCCTATTATCCCATAGTCTTCGATATTGCGCTGGCGCTTGATCATACCTTCAGCTATAACTCCTCAACAGTGAGTGTCAGTAAGAGAGGTAAACATAGCGGCGGCGAATTACCCCGCAGCAGGGCTGCGGGGCATCCTAAAACCGGCTAGAACCTAAAACCTGTTTGATAACTGCAGAACATCGTTATATATAGATAGAGCATGAGGTTATATTTCCCCATTTAAATATAGGGGAAATTATCTTCAAGACGATCCAAAATACAAACCTCTTGCTAAGAATTAGTATATCAGGTACTAAATTTAAGAGACAGGAGGCTTCTATGAATGGTATAAATGATATCAGACTTGATCAGTTTCTGCAAATGAAGAAAGAGATTCGCGGTTCTGAGCAGTATTTGATAGTGGGGATTGATGCGGCGAAAGAGAAACACCGTGCGTTTTTCGGCACAGCGCAAGGCAGACCGCTTTTGAAGATCCTGGTCTTTGACAACACGCTCGAGGGATTCGAAAAGCTGGATGCTTATGTGGACGCGTCAACATTCAATACAGCCCGTCGAAGATTGTTTTCGGCATCGAGCCTACAGCTAATTACCACAAGCCCTTGGCGAAGCATCTTGATCAAGTGCGGGCGGAGATGGTCGTTCTTGTTGGCGGCGTGGCGATAAAGAACAACCGGCAGCTTCTGAACGACCGATGGGACAAAAACGATGACAAGGACGCGGCAAATGTCGCAGATCTCATCGCCCAGGGGAAGTGCCTATTTTATGAATATCCCCTGATGACATTGCGGGAGGAAATTCCCCGTAAATGGCCTTTGCCAATGTTTCCCCCATCAACTATTATATGATTTTTCGGCCCAGGATAACTCTTATCAACACGACAATAATTGCGATAACGAGCAAAATATGGATAAATCCACCCATAGTATAACTGCTCACCATCCCAAGTAACCACAGAATTATCAGTATTACTGCTATTGTCCACAACATTTCGTTCTCCTTTCGGTTTAATCAGGCCCTTTGCTTGTGATAAAAGTAAAATCCCCGAGCATCAGGCGGATAATATATATCAGTACCGAATATCATGACTACAGCCGCTGGGGCCGATACGACCAGACCGGGCAAGGGAATGTTGTAATCGGAGTATTGGCGACTTTGAAAAATACTTCCCCCTCCGCCGGAAGCGGTTACTTCCGATTGTCTCAGCAAGCTATATCAATAAATATACCTCTTTTCATCAAGTGATTGTAGCTTCGTTGATTGACACTAGATACCAATACTTGCAAATAGATTCGGATCGTGGAGTATAGACCATATCGTAAGCAGAAGCATGATGGAAAGTCCGAACACGAGAATAACACCTGCCGAGTACGACAGCTTGAAAGTTCGCTGGCATATGCTGGTATACTTGGAATAGCAGTTCGCTAGCGATACGCTTGTATTACCTATTCATGATTTCAAAAGTCCGTTACAATCGAAGAGCTCCATTCAATGAATTAGAAGTGAACAATGAAGGGGCGATAATGAAATCATCCGATCATCAGGCCATGCTAAAGTCATCATTGGCATCGCCGAACATAATGGCAGGTTTAAATTGCTGGACTTCTCAACGTTATATGGCCCTCCCGGTCTGTGATCGATCCCCGAATCTGCAATTTTGGAGGATGCTCGGTTGTCAGGTTTTGCGACAAGAAGAAGATTTGAGACAATTAAAGACGAGATATGTCTTAAAAAGTGCAAAAAATGATTTTGGAGATACTTTACTAGAGATATTTAAAATGCTGCATTCGTTGTGTAAAAGCACAGTGAAGTTCAAGAGTGGCGGATCAAAGAGACAGTTTTTGATTCTTCCAGATATTCGTTAAATCAATACCAATTGTATAATTTACTTAGCGGTCTGTTTGAAGCAATTGTCCAAACACAGAATTACAGGGATCTATGATGAATACTCTTCTGCTCTCGCGTATACAGTTTGGTGTTACGACCTTATTCCACATCCTGTTCCCTGCCTTGACCATCGGTCTTTCCCTGTATCTCGTCGCGATCGAATTCCTGTGGATTCGCACAAAGCAAGAGCTATATTACCGCATGTATCGCTTCTGGATAAAGTTATTTGCCATCAACTTCGGTGTAGGAGCTGTGACGGGAATCGTATTGGAGTTCGAGTTCGGCACAAATTTTTCGAGATTTTCACAGGCAGTTGGCAATGTATTGTCGCCCCTGCTGCTCTTCGAGGTACTGACTGCCTTCTTCCTGGAGTCCGGTTTTCTCGGCATTATGCTCATCGGCTGGAAGAGAGTGTCACGGCATGTTCATTTTCTCGCCACCTGCCTCGTGGCAACGGGCACAATTCTCTCATCATTCTGGATCCTCGCTGCCAATTCATGGATGCAAACACCGTCAGGCTATCAAGTGGTCGCGGGAAAATTCATGGTCATCGATTTTATCTCAGTCATTTTTAATCCTTCCATGTGGGTGCGCATAGCCCATATGATCACAGCATCAATAGAAACAAGTGTTTTCGTCGTTTCCGGGGTAAGTGCTTATTTTCTCCTCAGAGACCGAAACCGTCCTCTTTTTCAGCGTTCATTAGGCATAGCGCTCATCATGGCCGCTTTGATGGCGCCGCTCCAGGTTTACATAGGCGATCTGAACGGCCGGAGCGTTTCCGAATACCAGCCCGCCAAACTCGCTGCTATAGAAGCCCATTGGGACACAAATATTAAGACTGGAGCGTCTTTCGCTCTGATCGCACTGCCGAACGCACAGGCGGAAAAAAATATTTTTGAACTATCCATACCGCACGGACTCAGTCTCCTTGCCACCCATTCTCTAAATGGGCGGGTATTGGGACTCAGGGAGTTCCCCCGGGAAAATCGTCCCAATGTTTTCATGCTGTTTTGGACATTCAGGGCAATGGCAGGCATTGGCATAGTCTATCTCCTGGTTATGGTCTGGGCCCTTTACCTCTGGAAACGAAGGGAGCTCTATGATAACCGGCCCTTTCTATGGACCTTGCTGGTCACCCATCCCCTCGGTTTTCTTGCCATAGAAACAGGATGGGTAACAGCGGAAGCAGGCCGCCAACCATGGCTCGTATATAATATAATGCGTACGGCAGAAGGGACTTCGCCCATTCCGGCGGGAAATGTTATCTGGTCACTTGGCCTTTTTCTGATTATATTTGCAGCTGTCGGTTCGATCTATTCATTTTACATTGTAAAAATGATTGCTCGCGGACCGGATTTGTCCAGTCCGATACCGCCAGTTCAGCTGCCGGCAGGAATGAAGCCACTCGATAAAGATCATTCGTAGTCGCTAACAGTGATAAACTCTACGGACACGCAAAGAAAGTGCTGATGGATTGCGTTCATCGGGAAAAAAGGAAGGACGTGTTCAAAATGTTAAAAAGATCCGATCTGATTCACGGCGAAATCTCTCTTACAAAATAGCGGGCCATACTGGTTGTGTCTTGAGGTCTTGACTATGGATATCGATACCGTGTGGATAGCATTAATCGCACTGATCATCATTCTATATGTAATCCTGGACGGCTTTAGTCTCGGCATAGGGATTCTGTTCCCATTTATGCAGAGTGAGCAAGAACGTGATGCGTTGATAGACAGCATCGCGCCGGTGTGGAGCGCAAATCAGACGTGGCTCGTCTTTGGTGGAGGCGCCCTGTTTGTCGCCTTTCCCATGCTTTACGGAGTTCTTTTCAGTGCCCTCTATATCCCTCTTGTTACATTGCTATACGGTCTGATCTTCCGCGGTGTTTCGCTTGAATTTCGAATCAGCGCTGCAAGGAACAGCATATGGGACAGGGCATTCCATGTGGGAAGCCTTGTTTCAGTCGTATCACAGGGCCTGATCTTAGGCGGGGTCCTGTCGGGAATAAAAGTAACAGGAGAAAATTTTTCGGGAGGTGCTTTCGACTGGCTTAACCCCTTTTCAACAACGCTAGCCGCCGGGCTCATTGCCGGCTATCTTCTACTGGCTTCGACTTATCTTATCATTAAGACTACAGGTTCCACACAGGATAGAGCTCACAGGATAGCCTTTCGTGCTGCGATTGTCGTGCTCATTTTTCAAGTCCTTATGATAGTCTGGACGCCGTTTCAATACCCGCGGGTGCTGATCCATTGGCTTACTCCTCCCCGGGTTTATTTCATCTGGATATTTCCCACATTTGGTCTGGCCGCTTTCTGCGGGATTATAAGCAGTTTGCGAAGCCGATGGGAAAATACACCCTTTATTTTCAGTTCTTTTTTCTTTTTTGCAGGGTACCTGGGGCTTTTTTTTTCAATTTACCCGTACGCCATTCCACCCGACATAACGTTTCAGGAAGCAGCAGCGCAGCGAGATACACTGGTGTTCACTCTGTCGGGAGCAGTATTTATTTTGCCGGTTATTCTTAGCTACACCATTTATAGCTACCGCGTTTTCAGAGGCAAAGCAGGTAAGGATGGGTCTTACCATTGAGGTTCTTGCAAAAATCCGTTTCGCGCGATTGCAAACGAAGTGAGAAATATTTGTTGAGGAATTTCTTAGTGCTGAAGAAATAATAATTTCTCCACTGGTCGAGGTGACAAGGCCGCGCTTTTCGGATATTTTTAAGAGGTTCCTGATCATGAATATGTGCCTGTTCCCTTATCATGGGGATCGATGAATGCAAGGCCGATGCGACGATTGAATACTACAAAGCCATCGAACTCGTACACAAGATGTAAGATGAAGCCGGAAAGGTTGGTAGGGAGAAGAACCTCCGGTGATGATGAATTCATAAGAGAACCTTAAAGACAGTCGCAGAAAAGGCTTAAGTAGAAGTCGAGACTGCCTTATTCGAGGTGACTTCGAAGTTCAAATGGGCCATGTTGCTGAATGAATCGCGTGGAAACCATTATGTTTTGTTTATTCAGCGTGTGACCGGCGTGAAAGAAAAGATGACATTTGGAGGGGACAATGGGAAAAAATGCTCGCACTATGGTAAAACATCCGGCCATGGGAGCCATTTTGAATGCAAAGGGTGTAACCTTTCGGGTATGGGCACCTCATGCCGAAAAGGCTTATGTGACCGGAACCTTCAATGACTGGAACAAGACCTCAATCCCGTTGGTCAAGGAGGAAAATGGACACTGGTCTGCTGACGTGCCAGAAGCAAAAGTGGGAGATGAGTATCGATACATAATTCACGTCCCTGCCGATTGGACTATCCCCCCTTTTTCACGTATTGATCCTTACGCCAGAATGGTAACGAATGCAGTGGGCAACGGGATAATCTATGATCCTGATGCATTCGATTGGGGCAATAATCCCTTTCAGATGGCCACGGGGAATGAAATTATCATTTACGAAATGCACGTCGGCACCTTTAACGTTAAAGAAAAGGGACACATGGGGACGTTTGAAAGTGCCGTCGAAATATTTCCTTACCTTAAGGAATTAGGTATCAATGCCATTGAAGTCATGCCGATCATGCAGTTTTCAGGCGATTTTTCGTGGGGGTACAATCCTGCTCATCCCTTTGCCGTCGCAAGCATATACGGCGGGCCGGATGCCCTTAAGTTCTTTGTTAAAGCAGCCCACGAGCAAGGTATTGCTGTCATCGTAGATGTCGTTTACAACCACTTTGGTCCCGACGATCTTGCTTTGTGGCAATTTGATGGTTGGAGTGAAAACAAGAAGGGTGGAATTTACTTTTATAATGATCACCGCTCTCATACACCCTGGGGCGAGACGCGTCCCGATTATGGAAGGGGCGAAGTGCGCCAATATATACGCAATAACGCCATAATGTGGTTCGAGGAGTACCATGTCGACGGCTTACGGTGGGACATGATACTCTATATCAAAAGCATTGATGGAAATGAAGGGAACCCAGCTACTGACATTCCCGAAGGGTGGAGCTTGATGCAGTGGATCAATGTGGAAATCCAACAACTGTTTCCCGGCAAGATTAGCATCGGTGAAAGCATGAGAAATAACCCCTGGGTCACTAAAGAAGTAGGAGCGGGCGGCGCAGGCTTCAATGCTCAATGGGATGCCGAATTTGTGCATCCCGTCCGCCAAGCTGTCATCGTACTTGATGATGCATCACGTGATTTGGGTGCGGTAAGCAAAGCCATCGAGCATCGCTATGATTTAGACGTCTTTCGACGGATCATTTATACAGAGTCGCACGACGAGACAGCCAATGGCCGGGCACGTGTGCCGGAGGAGATTTGGCCCGGAAACGTGGACAGCTGGTTTTCCAAAAAACGCTCCACATTAGCAGCGGCGATTGTTCTTACTTCTCCCGGCATTCCGATGATTTTCCAAGGACAGGAATTATTGGAAGATCGGTGGTTTCAGGATAAAGACCCGATTGATTGGTCCCGGACCAAGATAGAAAACGGCATTCTCAGCATGTATCGGGATCTGATTGCCCTGCGTCGCAATTGGTCGGGCGTGACGCGGGGATTATGCGGTCAAAACATCCATATCTATCATGTTGATAATGAAGCCAAGATCATCGTCTTTCATCGTTCGGACAAACAAGGCCCAAAAGATAGCGTCGTTGTAGCGGTTAATATGATGAATGAAAAGCGCGATGGTTATGTCATCGGTTTTCCGAGGGCCGGATTGTGGAAAACGCGATTTAACAGTGACTCATATAACTACGACACAAATTTTGCGAATCATCCCACTCCTGATGTCGATGCCCATGAGGATAAGATCGATGGGCTGCCAAGCTCCGGCAAAATCAATATTGGACCATACACGGTAGTAATATTTTCGCAGGATGAATGATAATCTATTTATTTATCTTTAGAGATAGCCTAGCTGAATAAAAAAAATTATTTATGTCGGGACTGGCAGTCATGATTGTAAGAAAGAGACATCCATGCGGTGATTAATAATGACGCTCTCTGTTGCATAGCAATAATTACTCAATACATTTATTAAAATGGCTATGCATTATGTTTAGGAATATGTTCAGGAAAAGAGCAACCCTGTTTACATCATGCAGTACCAATGTCGTGAATGGTTTATTTAGATTTGTTTCCATAAAAGCAATAATAGCCTCTTTGGCCTCATTATAATATGTGAATGTATAACTGGTTTCATGAGATTGTATTTCCCCTCCCGTCTGATATAGTTATCTTATGATTCATGAGATTGTATCCCGTCTTTTTACGGAAGCAATAAAAAGATTATGAATCCAGGAGCAAGATTGAGTACTTCATGACCATCGAATAGTTGCAGGACAAGCAAGACAGGGCCTGACAAAGCTGAAGTAACTGGAGGCCTTCGGAAATGAGGCGTGGAAAGATCTCTATTCAAGCGTGGTAAAAACCTGTGTGGAGCAAGACAGTCTTTGACAATATGACATCAAAATTAAAATAAGCAGGTTTGGTGAATTATGTGGATAACTATAGTGGACTTCGGATAAAGTAGCGGAAATTTCCAAATGTTGAAAGTATAAATGGTAGGCGGCATCAAGCCTTAAGTTAGCTGTAGGAGGTAAAGTACGTTATGAATTTATTTGATGAATGGGGAATCCCGCTGATTGTCTTGTCGGTATGGATTGTCTTCATCTTTATCGCCGTACCCGCGTTCGTGAACTATTTAAGGAAAAGGGCAGAGGAGCGACAGCAGGATTTTAACGCTATTTTCTTATCGGCGTTAAAAACGCCTCTAGTCTTAATTCTTCTCTATATAGGACTGAACGTGTTTATCGATATGATCCCCTCTGTTCCTGCAAAATGGGAGAAGTACCTTAATAACTCGCTCTTTATTCTCTTTGTCGTTGCCGGCTATCTCTTTATGGACCTGTTGATGATGAGAGTAATCAGGCGATACATTAAAGCTGTTGAAGTCATGGCATCGGCCGCAAGCGTAATGAAATCGCTCTACAGAATCGTCCTTCTCGCCTTTGCTGCAATGATCATTCTCGACCACCTCAAAATTACGATTGCACCGTTTCTGGCTTCACTAGGAATCGGGGGGGTCGTCATGGCGCTTGCACTCAACAGCACCCTTTCTAATTTCTTTTCCGGAATTTACCTTTTTTTCGATAAGCCCATCAGGATAGGTGATTACATCAGACTCGAGTCCGGAGAGGAAGGATACGTGACCCAGGTGGGTTGGCACAGCACGAGGATTCGAACGCCTTCCAATAACACTCTTATAGTCTCAAATGCCATTCTTGCCGGCAACCGCATCACTAACTACTATCTTCCAGATAGGGAAGTACCAGTTGGGGTTAATTTAAGTGTAACATATGGGAGCGACCTCGATAAGATGGAGCGCGTGACAGTCGATGTGGCACGAGATGTCCTTAAAGATACTGTCGGAGGAGTCAAAGAGTTCGAACCCTCCATAGGTTATAGCAGCCTTGGTGACTCAGGCATCCACTTTACAGTTAACCTTCGTGCCAAAGAGTATACTATTCAGCCTTTGATAATACACGAATTCATAAAACGTCTGCTACGACGTTATGAAGCGGAGGGAATCGAGATCGCATCACCTGTTCGGAATGTATATATAAAGGATTCTTCGGAGGTAAGGTATGTGGATGGCCGAGAAAAGGTATAACTTTCTTTTGGTACATATTAAGTCTGTTCTCATCTGCAACGCACAATAAAATATGAAAAATATATTAGTATTCCCATGTGGTTCAGAAGTTGGGTTAGAAGTGAATCGTGCCTTGGCTGATTCAATGCACTTTACATTGTTTGGGGCAAATAGCATTGATGATCACGGTAAATTTGTCTACAAAAATTATGCTGGAGGTCTTCCCTTTATAGACAGTCCCGCTTTTATAGAAGAATTGAATAAAGTCGTAGAACGATACAATATTGATTTTATCGTACCAGCACATGATTCTGCTGTTGTTAACATGGCTGAAAATCAAGACATAATTAAGGCAACGGTAATTACATCTTGTAAGGAAACATGTAGAATTTGCAGATCAAAAGGGAAAACTTATGAGTTGTTTGAAAAGCTTATACCAACTCCGAAAGTTTATTCTAAAACCGAGAAAATGAGTTTCCCGATTTTTTTGAAGCCAGATGATGATCAAGGAACAAAAGGAACTTATAAGGTAAACACAATTGAGGAAGCCGAATTTTATTTAAAGAAAGACCCAACATTACTCGCATTAGAATATCTACCCGGGAAAGAATATACTGTCGATTGTTTTACAAATAAAAACGGGACCCTATTATTTATCGCAGGACGAGAAAGATCAAGGGTTAATAACGGCATCAGTGTAAATTCAAAGGAGGTGACAGATGTTCGATTCCAAAAGATTGGAGAGATTATAAATAAGACACTATCATTTCGAGGTGTCTGGTTTTATCAGGTTAAAGAACGAGCCAGCGGCGAGCTTGTTTTAATGGAAATTGCTCCGAGAATTGCAGGAACAATGGCGCTATTTAGAGCAGACGGCGTTAACTTCATACAGTTAAGCTTATTTGACAGGATGGGAATTGGCGTAAGTTGTTTTCGCAACAATCTTGACATGGAAATAGATCGTGCTTTATTTGCAAGATATTCAATAAACCTGGATTATTCTTGCGTATATATTGACTTTGATGACACGGTCGTTATCAATAATTCGGTAAATACAAATATTATGATGTTTCTTTATCAGTCAAGAAACATGGGTAAAAAAATAGTTCTGCTTTCCAAGCATAAACAGGATGTTAAGGAGAGTCTGAAGACATTCGCAATTAGCGAGCTGTTGTTTGATGAAATATTTGTCTTGCGTGAAAACGAAAGGAAATGCGATTACATTACAAATATGAACGCTGTGTTTATTGACGATTCATTTGCGGAGCGAAAAGAAGTGTACGATAAATTGCATATTCCTGTTTTTGCATTGGATGCGGTGGAATCATTATTGTTTTGGAAAGTTTAATCAGCCACTTGCCTTTTATGCTTAAAGTCAAGTCTAGCTTAGAGTGGACAGATTTGTCTGTAGTCTATGAAAGTTTCACTTTTCCAAAGTGGACTCATCGGAAATAGCCCTCCTTTTGGGGGTATAGTTCCGGTAACATTAATTATGAGTCAACGATATAATTCAGGATTCACTTGGGTAACATTTATTGTGAGTCAATTCGTGGTACAGAATTCTTTTTTGTATCATTGCATATTATGATAAAATATCTCTGTTCAACGGCATCATCCTATAAAATTGGAGTTTCTTTTCTTAGCAACAATCAGGACTTCATCCCTATATTTATTAGCGCATTCCCTTATCAACATCTCATTCACATACTTTGCCTTGACAAGATCTTATCAGAGCATTGACATGATGATGCGCGAGGCATATAGTTGTCCTAAATTCAAGGCCGAGGGATGGCAAAATGACTCTGTGGAAGACTCTGACAACATTGGATCAGCTAAAAGAGCGGGCAAAAAACACATTGATTGAACATGTCGGAATTGAATTTTTGGAGATTGGCGATGATTATCTGAAAGCAAAGATGCCGGTTGATCACAGGACAAGAACGCCGGATGGATTACTGCATGGCGGAGCATCCGTCGTATTGGCTGAAACCCTGGGAAGTATTGCGGGAGAACTATGCGTAGACAGTGATAAGGCTGCAATCGTAGGAATAGTAATAAACGCAAATCATGTGCATCCGGTAACCGGTGGGTGGGTGACCGGCATCGCGAAGCCAATTCATGTCGGAAAAACAACTCAAATATGGGAAATCAAGATTAATGATGAGCAGGACAATCTGATTTGTATTTCACGGCTCACAGCAGCAAACATCGATAGATCTCATCGCTGATGCATCCGCTTTAAAAAAGTTCTAGATTGGTGCATTAGCGAACAAAATCTTCGGCAATAAATATAGTATATCCTTGAAAACCTGTTCAGCAGTGTCACAATTTTCGCATGATTCCCTTAGCGGCTTGTTCCTCTTATCGGCTGTTTAAGCTATTTAGGACCGCACAGGCGTTTTCCGCTCTGTTTTAGTATTCGAGAAATTAGTCAGAGGTTCCGGGCTTCGGCTGCCCCTCCGAGATAGCCCGCTTGATGCAGTTCGTTGACAGACGTTTCTTACACGTTTCTTGAAGGCAAGCTGATGAGTTCTGAAACTATTCGATGTCGTATACCGTACGCATCACTGCAGCTAGATCTCCGGGTGTCCATTTTGTTGAGCGTAAAGCATTCGCCGTGAACGCCTCTTTTCTATTCCCGGCGCTGTTGATCATCCGAGCCGCCCTGATATACGGCTCATGGCGGCGTTTCCAGAGTCTATGAACGCAGTTGACACTACTAAAGTTCAGAAATATAGTTTGAACAGGCTATTTTTATTCAACACATCCGGTATATTACCGATGATGCATGTCGCACACTCAGCTATGCTTCTGGGTTGTAAGAAGTCCGACAAGATGAACGGGTCAATGCGCTTGTCGTGTATCGGTTAGGGTTTCGATTCTTGTGTACGTTTCAGGAGCTTTCGCCCCTCAGCAGCATCGGACACTCGCCCTGCTGGTGCGGAGCGGAAAGGGCAAGAATATGTCGGCCTTTAGCTATGAGCTGAATAAAGACGGCATTGCAATACTTATCTTCGACCTGCCCGGAGAAAAGGTCAATAAATTCACCGGCAGCGTCATAAGAGATTTCGACGAAATACTCGATAGCATAGCTGCCCGGACTGATGTCAAGGCGCTCGTAATCCGGAGCGGCAAAGAAGGGCACTTCAGCGCGGGCGAAAACGTCGCCGAGATACGAGACATCAGAGACGCGAAAATGGGAGAGGCGTTTTCCCGCAAAGGACAAGCCTTATTTGCCAAATTAGCTGCCCTGCCATTTCCGACCGCGGCCGCGATCCACGGCCCATGCATGGGGAGCGGCCTCGAACTGGCCCTTGCCTGTTCCTACCGGATCATCAGCAACGATCAACATACCGTGCTGAGTATGCCCGAGGTCAAACTCGGAGTCATTCCGTGTGCCGGCGGTACGCAGAGGCTCCCGCGGTTAACCGGACTCTTGAACGCTCTCGATATAATCTTGAGTGGAAAATCAGTTTCCTGGAAACAGGCGATACAGATAGGCCTCGCGGACGAAGCGGCCTCCAAAGAACTGATCGTGAGCCGCTCAATTGATCATGTGCAGAAGGCTCAAGGCAGTCCTCGTCGCCACGGCGTGACGGCAAAAAGGCCGCTTTTCATAAGGATGTTAGAAAGCGCTCCCCTGACCAGACTGATCATTTACAACACGACAACAAAAAACGTGCTCGCGGAGACCCGTGGCCACTTCCCAGCGCCTCTTGCCGCGCTCAAGGCAATCCGCACCGGGATCGAGGAGGGTGCCGCTGCGGGCTACCGCATCGAGTCCAGGCTTTTCGGGGAGCTCGCAGGAGCGGAAATTTCGAAGAATCTCATTTCGATATTCTATCTGAACAAGCTGTTGCAGCGGGACCCGCAACCATCGGCGGCCAAAATCAGCCGGGTCGGGATCATCGGAGCGGGGGTCATGGGCGGTGGCATCGGCCAGTTAATCGCCGAAAAGGGATTACAAGTCAGAATGAAGGATATCAGCACGGATTACGTGGAAGCGGGATTGCGAAAAGCGGCGGAAATCTTTACGAAGCGGCGAGATAAGGGCATTCTCGACCCACGCCAAACGCGGGAGGGGTTAGACAGGATAACGGGGACCACGGACTACTCAGGATTTCACAACGTGGATTTGGTCATAGAGGCGGTCGTCGAGAACATGGAAGTGAAAAAGACAGTCCTCGGGGAGTTCGAGCAGGCGGCGAATGAAATCGCTATGTTCGCCTCGAACACCTCATGCCTGCCAATCACGGAGATAGCGATGGCATCGAAGCGCCCGGAACTGGTAGTGGGTATGCACTTCTTCAATCCTGTGGAAAAGATGCTGCTAGTCGAAGTGATTCGGGGAGAAAAAACGTCAAATGAGACCGTCTCGGCTATCGCGACGCTCTCGCGCAAGCTCGGCAAGCTTCCTGTTATCGTCAATGACGGTCCTGGTTTTCTCGTCACGCGCATCTTGATGCCCTATCTCGGGGAGGCCATTGCCATGCTTGAAGAAGGTAGTAAAATTGAGGATATCGATTCATCGCTACTGAAGTTCGGTATGCCGATGGGCGCATTCATTATGCTCGATGAAATCGGGATAGACATCGTGAAGAAGATTACCGACATCCTTCACCGCTATTACGGCGAGCGCATCCAACCCTCTCCCCTGCTCGAAAAGTTACATGGAGCAGGATACTATGGCAGAAAGAACGGCAAAGGCTTTTACCGATACACTGGGAGGAGACGAGGTAGGCCGGACCTCACAATCTACACCCACACGGGAGCGGGCACAGGTGTTCGATCAAGGCCGGAAGAGATCGTAGATCGTGCGGTATTGCAAATGATAAAAGAATCCGCACTTTGCCTGGAGGACAGGATCATCGACCGACCCGACCTCCTTGACGCAGCGCTCATCTTCGGTCTCGGCTTCCCCACCTTCCGCGGCGGTCTGCTCAGGTATGCGGATAAACTCGGACCACGGGCCATCGTGGAGAAGCTGAAAGAGCACGAACAAAAGTACGGCAAGCGGTTTACCCCACCGGAATCGCTAGTGGTCATGGCTGAAACGGGCAAAGGGTTTTACGAGATGGGGAATTTGGCATCCATGGCTTAATACTTTCCATTCACAGCAGATGAGACTCACCACACAGATATCCTGGCCCGCGACGATTGGATCGTCGGCGCGGAGCGAAAATCTTGAGAGCATTCTATAATGCCGCCGCTAAGGAACAACCTTCCCAGCCTTGAGAACCATCCTTGCGATCAGGAGCCGCAGTATTTCAGACGTGCCTTCAACGAGGGTTAGCATCCTCGCGTCCCTCCAGTGGCGGTGAATGTCGCAGGGATCGGTGTAACCATACCCTCCATGAATCTGCATGGCGGCATCGCACGTTCTTTGCGCCATTTCCGATGAGAAAAGCTTTGCTTGCGCGGCTTCGCTTGCAAACGCTTCACCCCGATCCTTAAGAGCCGCGGCATGATACGTTAGGAGTCGGCTCGCGTGGATTTCCGTTGCCATATTCGCGATCTTCTCCTGGGTAAGCTCAAAATCGCCGATGCTTCTACCGAAGGCCTTCCTCCTTACGCTGTACGAACACGCCTTCTCGAATGCCGCCTGGGCGATACCGACGCCGATTGCCGCTATCGAAATCCTCCCGAAGTTGAGGATCTGCTTCGCGTACTCCATCCCCTTGCCTTCCTCGCCGAGGAGATATTCTCGCGGCACGGTACATCGATCGAGCTTGATAGCGGAGAGATGATTGCCCCTGATCCCAAGCTTTGGGATGGTCTCCAAGACTGTCAGGCCTGGTGTTGCCTTCGGGACGAGAAAGGCCGAGATATTCGCGCCGGTTTGAGCAAAAATCAGGACTACATCGGCATCCCCAGGATTGCTGATCAGCATTTTGCTACCGCTGAGGAGGTACGTTGTTCCTGATTGCTCAGCTCTCGTTTGGAGGGCTTTAGCGTCTGTCCCGCAGCAGGGTTCAGTGAGAGCAAAGGCGATAAGACCCTTTCCTTCAAGGAGGCCTCTATCTATAAGGAACGTTTGCTTCTGCTGGGCTGTGCCAAACAAGCGGATGCCCTCGCAGGTCATTACGTGAACCGAAATGGGAAGGGCAGTATTAGAGCAAGCCTTTGCGAGCATTTCCATCACGGCGATGTACACCACCATCGGAAACCCTCGTCCTCCATGCTCTAGGGGAAACGGGAGGGCTGTTACGCCGTAAGCAGCTATTGTTTCGAGATTCTTTACCGGAAAGAGCTCAATCCGATCTGTCGCCTTAGCATCAGGCAGGATCATATGCTCAAAGAGATCTCCCAAGCGCTCGAGCAGTTCGTGGTATTTGCCTGGCTCAGAAAAGAGCATTGAAATGAAGTTTCTCTGATCAGCTGTGTAAAACATGTATTCTCTCGCTTTGATAATTTCTCTATCGCTTCTATCTCTCAATAATCATCGCGACCGCATTGCCGCCGCCTAAGCAAAGGGTTACGAGCCCTCTCTTGAGGCCTGTTTCCTTCAAAGCATGAATCAGCGTTACAAGGATTCGTGCGCCACTACATCCTATGGGATGTCCCAAGGCAACAGCACCACCGCGAATATTGAATTTCTCAGGATCAATGCGCAATGCCCGTGAGACCGCAATTGATGCGGTAGCATAGGCCTCATTGTGCTCGGTCAGATCGATTTGGTCTATGGTAAAGCCGGTTCTGGCAAGGAGTTTCTGGACCGTCGGGATCGGGGCCTCCATCACATCCTCGGGTTTTGTGCCGCCCGTCGTATAGTCTATTATACGCGCGAGTGGTTCAAGGCCCAATGACCGTGCTGCGCTGACTGAAGCGACAACCAGCGCGGCAGCGCCGTCACTCAGCTTGCAGCTGTTTCCTGCTGTAAGGATACCACCTCTCTTGAACACAGAAGGAAGCGCCGCGAGCTTCTCCAGTGAGCTATCGGACCGGACGCACTCGTCAGTATTGAAGGAGCCACCCTGAATATCAACAGGCAGTATCTCTTCCTTGAATTTCCCCTCTTGAATGGCGCGTGCCGCCTTTCTATTGCTCTCCAGGGTGAACATGTCCGCTTCCACACGGGTGATACCGAATTTCTCTGCAACTCTCTCCCCAGTCATCCCCATGAGATATTCGTTGTAGACATCCCATAACCCGTCGCAGAGCATAGAGTCAATCATTGACGTATCACCGAATTTCATTCCCCACCGGATGTTTCTGACCAGGTAGGGGGCAGCGCTCATGTTTTCCATGCCGCCAGCTACGATCAAGTCTGCATCGCCAGCTCGTATAGCCTGGGCGGCGAGCATGACCGCCTTTAGTCCAGATCCGCATACTTTATTAATCGTCACGGAACCCGATTCGAAAGGGACTCCTCCATATATTGCGGCCTGACGTGCAGGATTCTGCCCCAAACCGGTAGAGAGCACATTCCCCATGATTACCTCATCTACCTGTGCTGCACGTATGCCTGCCCGCTTGATCGCTTCCGCTATGACAAGGGCACCAATCCGCGGCGCAGGGACATCCTTCAAAGACCCACCGAACCTACCGATCGCCGTCCTCACTGCGCTGATTATAACAGCATCATCTGCCATGGCTCCCCCCATACAGTTGTTTCAATTAGTATATACCATTCCCAGGCGAAATGTGATCCTGACAGGTAAGCCGAATAATGATTTTTTTGAAAATCTCAAACGACTTTTGGACAATTTTTTGTCATAGTAGTGATAGGAGCAGATAGAATATATAATACCTAAATCCGGCGACAAAGGAATTGCCAAATGAATTCGTGGATGTCAGTGCCTATGAAGCCAATTTCTCATTGCGTCATTCTCATAAAATAAAGAATGCAAATCGCACCGCATTGCGCATGCTCACGCCGGATCGGATTAAAAATTTCTGATATGCCGTGGTTCGTAGTCCTGTTTCTAACCAGGAAAACACCGTTCAATGGATTACGCCACGTTCACGCTTAGTCGTCATATCTAGACATCAAACGTTTTATTCTATTGATAACAAATTGCGAGTGAGCTATGCGGGGAAATGATTTCCATGAACGATTACGATAAGGTTAGCCCCTATCAAGCTTTTCGGCTGGTTCTTCCCAGCCCGTGAATCATCTGCACGCTACCAATAATTATGAACAGTTCTCGTTCATTGATGGTATATTCTAAGTAGGAATGAGGAGGCAGCCATGGCTGGAAAAAATCCAAGGACACGCATCGCTGAGAAGAAGCGCTGGATTCGAGATACGCTCAAGCCGAGCCTTCGTCAAGTACCGGAGCGGCTCCCTGCCTTCAGCACCACGTCTGGTCTTGAGATCGATGAACCGCTCTATACGCCCGCCGACATCGAGGATACGGATTACGTAAAAAACCTGGGGTTCCCCGGAGAGTATCCCTTTACTCGTGGCATTTATCCTTCCATGTACCGGGGCCAACTCTGGACCCTGCGCGAATTTTCTGGATATGGCACGGCAACGCAGACGAACAGGCGGTTCAAATACCTCCTCAAAAAGGGCGAGACCGGCTTAAGCGTTGCCTTTGACCTTCCCACGCTCATGGGATACGATTCGGACCATCCTCTTTCGAAGGGTGAAGTCGGTAGGTGTGGCGTCGCAATTGATTCACTTGCCGATATGGAAGACCTATTTAAGGACATCCCGCTCGGCAAAATCACGACCTCGATGACAATCAACGCGCCGGCAGCGATTATCTTGGCTATGTATATCGCGTCGGCCCAGAAACGGAGGATCCCGCTCACGCAGCTCGGCGGAACCATCCAGAATGACATCTTGAAGGAGTATATCGCACAGAAGGAATGGATATACCCGCCGGAACCGTCTATCCGGCTCATCACCGATACGATCGCCTACTGCTTGGAACGGGTACCCAAGTGGCATCCCATTAGCATAAGCGGATACCACATCCGCGAGGCGGGCTCCACTGCAGTGCAGGAGCTGGCCTTTACCCTTGCCGATGGACTGACCTACGTTGATGCCTGCATCAAAGCCGGCCTAAAGATCGATGATTTCGCGGAAAGGCTCTCTTTTTTCTTTAATTCGCACAACGATTTCTTCGAGGAAATAGCGAAGTTCCGGGCGGCGCGCAGAATTTGGGCGCGTGAGATTACTGAGCGCTATCACACGAAAGACCCTCGCCTGGCCCGGCTCAGATTCCATACACAAACTGCGGGCTGCTCCCTTACGGCACAACAGCCGTACAATAATATCGTGCGTACCACAATTCAGGCCCTTGCAGCCGTGCTCGGAGGGACCCAGTCCCTGCACACGAATTCCATGGACGAGACGCTCGCCCTTCCGACGGAGCACGCCGTCACCATTGCGCTTCGGACACAGCAGGTCATTGCTCACGAGAGCGGCGCGGCAAATACCATCGATCCCCTCGGAGGTTCCTACTTCGTCGAGGCATTGACTAATAAAATAGAAGAAGGGGTCTATACCTACTTCCAGAAGATCCAGGAGCTAGGGGGAATGGTAGAGGCTATTGGTCAGGGATTCCCACAGCGCGAGATCGCGAAGAGTGCACAAGGGTACCAGCAGGCCATCGAAAAAAAAGAAAAGATAATCGTCGGGCTAAATGAGTACATTGAGAAGGATGAGAGGATCGAAACCCTGAAGATTGGGTCTGAAACCGAAAAAAAACAGGTCAGGACCGTGAAAAAGATCCGGGAAAAAAGGGATCAGAAACGATGGCAGTTATCCTTGAGCAAACTGCAAGCTGCAGCGCGAACCAGGGTCAACCTCATGCCGCTCATCATCGATGCGGTCAGAGCGTACGCCACGGTGGGCGAGATTTCAAGCGCCCTGAAAGAGGTCTTCGGTGAGTACAGGGAACCGTCGCTATTCTAAGAAAAAAATCCGTGTGCTTCTTGCCAAGGCGGGGCTCGACGGTCATGACCGGGGGCTCAAGGTCATCGCAATGGCGCTCCGCGACGCAGGCATGGAGGTCATCTATCTGGGCCTCAGACGGACCGCAGAAGAGATCGTCAATGCCGCTGTCGAGGAGGATGTCGACGTCGTCGGGATAAGTCTCCTCTCCGGAGCGCACACTGTCCTCTTTCCGCAGATAGTAGCGCTCATGAAGGCGAAGGGATTGAAGGACACGCTGCTTATCGGTGGCGGCATCATTCCCGGAGAGGACATAGCGATGCTTAGAAAAGAGGGGGTCGCGGCAGTATTCACGCCCGGAGCCAGTACCGAAGATATTGCACGGTTCATCAAGTCGGCCGTAAAGAAACAACGGTAGTCCCGTTCTCCGGGAATAATAAGTGTTTCCTTCGCGGATATGGCGCACCAGATGTCCATGAAAGATTTTTTCGAATAGAGTGGATCTGTAATCAAAAGAAATGGACAAACTCATTTACGAACTTTTACGCGGGAGTAAAGCGGCCGCAGCCCAACTCATTTCGATCGTTGAAAACAACGAAGCAAGTGCCCGGTACTTCATGAAGGAAGTCAAGCCGTATACCGGCAAGGCTCGGCTCATCGGCATTACTGGTACGCCAGGCAGCGGCAAGAGCACCTTGATCAATACTTTGACCGGAGTTCTCAGGAAAAAGAAAAAAAAAGTTGGCGTCATTGCGATCGACCCCACAAGTCCATTGACGGGGGGAGCACTTTTGGGAGACCGGATCAGAATGCACAGCCACTTCAGGGATTCGGGAGTCTTTATCCGAAGCATGGCGACTCGCAAAGGTACAGGCGGGCTCTCCCAGACCGCAGGAGACGCCGCTGCGATACTCGATGCCTTCGGAATGGATATCGTATTTATCGAGACAACCGGCGTCGGCCAAAACGAAACTGCAATTCGGAACTTTGCGAATATAGTAGTTGTGGTGATTACCCCAAACCTGGGAGATGAAATTCAGATGATGAAAGCCGGCCTTATGGAAATTGGCGACATTTTTGTGGTCAACAAAGGAGACTTGCCGATTGCGGAACGGAAGGCGCAAGAGATTGAAGACATCCTTCGCCTGCTCCCGAGCGGACGGGGGCGGCCACCCGTCGTCATTACTACTGCTGGTGAAGAAGTGGGAATCAAACGATTGCTGGAAGAATTAGAAAAAGCAGGCAACGTTCTCGTCACAGATGATGTCAAAGAGTTTAAGCGGACAAAGAAACTTGATCGTAAATGATCGGAACGCGCAGTTTCTATCTGTCGTCCACCCTGATTTTCGGCATACCTATAAGTGTTAACTTATAAGGAGAAAATTCGAAGTCTCTACTCGTTGCCCAAAAATATCGATACGGCAATAATCTAATTGCGAAGGCCTCCAGCATTATCTATGCTCCAAGCAATAAAAGTGCGGAATAGCTGGTATAGCGAGGCATGCCGTGTGCTGTATTACCCGACTCACAGACGAAACCGGAGACTCGGCAATCGAAGGCCCGATGTCGCGCGTATATTTCAGCAGTTTCCCCACCGGATCATTTCCCAACTATGCAACGTCGACAATCATTTTGAAACGAGTTCGCCGAACCAGTAGGCAGCCGTTACTCCACCATCCATGAGGAAGTCGCTGCCAGTGATAAACGCGCCGTCCGGCCCCATCAGAAGAGCGCCAACGGCCCCCACCTCATCTGGGGTGCCGCCGCGCCCAACCGGGGACAGCTCGATCATGCGCCGGTATCCCGCGCCGCGCGGACCAGTCAGCTCGTCCTTGGCCAGAGGCGTGAAGATTATTCCGGGGCTGATCGTGTTGACCCGCGCCCCTCTCTTGCCCCATCGCACCGCCTCGGCCATCACCCGCAACGAGTTTGCGCGCTTGGATATCTGGTAGGCATAGAGCGAATCTGTCATTTGGTCCGGCTGAAGCATCGGAAGAGCGAGCAACTCGTCAGCGGGCGTAGTCGCCAGCGCCTTGTTTTGCTCGGGCATCAACGCTGTAAGGCGGTGCCCCGATTGCGAGGCGATAACGACGCCCGCTCCGCCGCGCGCAATGACGTTGCCGAATTCCTCGAGCACGAGCGCGGTACCATACAAATCGACCTTGAGGATCGTGGCCGGCGATGCCTGCGAGGGAGAGACACCGGCGGCATGGATGACGCCGGTTATGGTGCCGATTGCCGTGGCTGTCTCAACGAGCGCTTGGACCGACTTGCGCGAGGAGACGTCGATGACAGCGGTGCTCGTCTCGAACCCCGCGTCGCTGAGGACTTTTGCAGCTGCATCGACGTTATCTTGGCGCAGATCAGCCAGCAGAACGTGCTTGCCTGCGCTGACCCGCCTCGCAATTGCCTGGCCGATCGAGCCTGCACCGATGACGACGATAACATTGTTCATTACGATCACCTTTCTCCTCTCTGCTGTTAAAATCAGGAAATACTCAGTCCACCAATCCAGCTCGACACATTTGAAACTGCAGAGCTTGCACCAGTTCCATGAATAGCGATTCCCTTTAGCACGGTAGCTTTGGGACATGCTTTGGCAATATCCTGTTCACTATGGCCTATCCCGCTGCCCTCGTGTGTGCAAAAGGGAACAATTATTTTTTCGCAAAAGTCATAGCTTTCCAAAAAAGTGTACACCGGCATGGGCATCGTTCCCCACCAATTCGGGTATCCCAAAAAGATCACATCGTATGCCCCCATGTTTTCAACTTGTCCCGTCAGCTTTGGCCTGGCTTTGGCACGCAGTTCATTCTTTGCTACTTCCGTAGCTTCCGTATAATCTTTGGGATAGGCTGTGACGGATTCAATATGAAACATGTCACCGCCCGTTATTTGCTTAATCATGTTTGCGACAACTTCTGTATTGCCAACTTTTAGATCGACAATCCTGCCGCTGACATAATTTTGTCCCTTCCGGGAAAAATAGGCTATCAGGCATTTTTTATTAGCTACATCCATAATGAAACACTCCTCAGGATCCTTATTCCAATAATCGTTTTTTATTCTACCGATTCTGGGAAAGTGCCACGGTGTTCATCGCGAGCAGTTTCATTTTCGTCCTACCTTGGTGCTGAGAACCTTGCCTAATATTTCATAGGCATTATTTGCTTCTTTCTTGCCAACTCTGACCTCGAGAACGGATATCAGGCTCCTCATCTGCGCCTCAGTCAGACCCGTATTAAATCCGATGGTGATATGAGCTTGCAGCTGGGGATTGACTCCTTCAATACTGGCCAGGGCTGAAATAGTTGCTATCTCTCTGCTCTGGAAACCCAGATTGTCGCGTCCGAAGATGTCTCCGAAAAGGTGTCCTTTCAAAAAAGCATCAATGGCAGGAGCAAAAGTAATATACTTCCCGGTAGCCGGCGCTCCTATCAGTTTTGTCTGAATTTCCGTTCCGAGGTCAATGCTGCTTATGCTTGCAGGAATGGGGTTAGGTTCTTTGCCAAGCGTGTCCTTGATGCCGTTCTGTTTCCGTTCTTCCAGGACGTCCATAAAGGTATTGATACTGTTCAGGCTGCGGGGGAACCCACAATAAGCATACATCTGCACAAGGACTTCCTTGATTTCATTCACGGTCAAACCTGCATCCAAGCCATCATTCAACGCCGTTTTCAGCTTCTCCATATTGTCGTTGGCGGTAAAGGCCGCGATGGGTATAATACTTTTCTGTACTGCACTTAAAGTCTTATTTTTATCCATATCATGCACCTCGGCTATGACTGCAGAGCTAAACAAAATGGCAGACATAATATCCAGAAATGCTACGATCTGTTTTTCATAATTACTTCCTTAATTGACCGTTGTATTCCTGATCAGTCACCTTTTCCATCCATTCAACGTTCTTGCCGTTGAGTGTTCCCGTGATGGCGATATGCGTCATGGCGGTTGTTGGTGCAGCTCCATGCCAATGTTTTACTGTTGGCGAGCACCAGATCACGTCTCCTGCTTTGATTTCCTCTATGGGACCACCCACTTCCTGCGTTCGGCCAACACCGGCAGTAACAATCAGATGCTGTCCTGTCGGGTGAGTGTGCCAATGAGATCTGGCCCCTGGCTCGAAAGTGACATATGCGCCGGAAAAGTGCGCCGTATCATTTGTAGTAAACAGTGGGTCGATACGTACATTGCCGGTAAACCAATCGGCCGGTCCTTTTGCTGAAGGCTGTGAACCACTTCTTTTGATGTCCATTTTTCACTCCTTGCTGGTATCGTTGCTATCAGTCATTACCTCTTCAGAAAGCACAAAGCGATTTAGGGGCATAGCAGCGTCTTTATTGCGCGGCGTTCGTCCATCGCGCGGTAGCCCTCGGCTACTTGGTCGAGGGGCAGGGTCAGGTCGAATACCTTGCCGGGGTTGAGATTCCCCTTCAGCACAAGGCCGATCAGATCGGGCAAATAGCGGCGCACCGGCGCAGGGCCGCCATGAAGATGGACATGAGCGAAGAACAACTCCTGACCATTCAGCTCAACTCCGTGCGGAACGCCGACGTAACCTACGTGCCCACCCGGGCGGGTGGCATGAATCGCCTGCATCATCGACTCCTTCGTGCCGACGCATTCCAGTACCGAGTCAGCGCCTATTCCTTTGGTCATCTCCTTTATTCGAGCCACGCCTTCGTCACCGCGCTCGGTTACGATGTCAGTCGCGCCAAACTCGCTCGCGAGCTTTGATCGGGACTCATGGCGGCTCATCACAATTATGCGCCCGGCACCCATCTGTTTGGCAGAGAGCACGCCGAGCAGCCCGACCGCGCCGTCACCAACGACTACAACCGTCTTGCCCGGCTTTACGTCGGCCGCGTCCGCAGCAAACCAGCCGGTGCCCATAACATCGGAGAGCGTCAGCAAACTCGGGATCTGGCTGTCCAAGGGAACTGCCGGAGTCGCCACCAAGGTGCCGTCCGCGTGCGGGACACGCAGAAAGGGCGCCTGGGCACCGCTCATAAGTTCGCGATGCTGGCAGGACGACTGATAACCGATCTGGCAGGTGGGGCAGGTGTTGTCTGAGGCGAAGAACGAACCGATCACGAACTGACCACGCCTGATTGAGGTGACCGCGCTGCCGATTTCTTCGACAATGCCGCAGTACTCGTGCCCCATCGGCGTCGGCTGAGTGACAGGATTGATTCCGCGATAGGGCCACAAATCGGACCCGCACACGCAGGTGGCCGATATCTTTATAATGGCATCCGTCGGCTTGACGATTATCGGGAAGTCACGCTCCTCGAAACGCACATCACGCGGCCCGTGTATAACAGATATTTTCATGGTATATATCCTTATAATGAATTTTGCTCGCCACCGACGTGTGGTGGGCAGATGTTGTTCATACTTTAATTATATATCAGTCTCTGGACGATGCCATGTAGCACTTAAAGTCCAGTCCTTTTCTCTAGGGCCTCCGGGTACCGCGCCCCCTCGATCTTGATATTTAAAGCGACGCTATCGATCTCACTGAGATCGTCGGACGTGAGCTCGAGTGCAGCGGCTCCGAGATTCTCTTCCAGGCGAATAAGTTTTTTGGTACCCGGAATCGGGACTATCCACGGCTTCTGGGCAAGCAGCCAGGCGAGCGCTATCTGAGCAGGCGCAGCTTGCTTTCGTTCTGCGACCTTGCGCAGAAGATCGACTAGGGTCTGGTTCGCTTTTCTGGCCTCCGGCGTAAAGCGAGGAACGATGTTACGGAAGTCAGACTTATCGAAAGTCGTCGTCTCGTTGATCTTTCCCGTGAGAAAACCTTTGCCAAGAGGACTAAATGGAACGAGCCCGATGCCGAGTTCCTCCAGCGTCGGCAGCAATTCCTCTTCAGGCCGTCTCCACCACAGCGAGTATTCACTCTGGATCGCGGTTACGGGCTGGACCGCGTGCGCACGGCGGATCGTTTTCACTCCCGGTTCCGAAAGTCCAAAGTGTTTGACCTTGCCTTCCCGGATCAGGTCCTTCACCGTTCCTGCCACTTCCTCGATCGGCACATTCACGTCAACACGGTGTTGATAGTAGAGGTCAATTGCATCGATCCTGAGCCGCTTGAGCGAGCCTTCGAGGCTCTGTCTAATGCCATCGGGTCGACTATCCTGAAATTGCCGGCCGCTTGCATCATGCTTGATCCCGAACTTGGAGGCAATCGCAACTCTGCCACGTAAAGGAGCGAGCGCTTCTCCCACAAGCGCTTCATTCTCGGCACCATAGGCCTCGGCAGTGTCGAAGAACGTGACGCCCAACTCCACGGCTTTCCGAATAAGAGCGATCATCTCCTGCTTGTCTCCACCCGAACCATAACCGTAGGTCATTCCCATACAGCCGAGCCCGAGAGCCGAAACTTCTAAGCCGCTTTTTCCTAATTTACGCTTTTGCATTGTTTCTCCTTTCCTTACAACCATACTATTACGTAAATAGCCTTTCAGCTATCTTCTGCTCTTATTGTTGTGATCATATCTTACCTCTGAAAGAGCAAAGGTAGGTAGACCAATCCTGCTCATTTCTTGCCTAATTGTCCGAAACCTACCATAATTGGGTTGACAGCGAAATTGCGTCTGGTAGTATGTGAACAGGAGGCAAGCATGCAAAAGAGAACTCATAAGCAAGTAATTGGGGATCCCGAACTAGAAGGTGCACTCGAAACCTTGGGAAGGAGTATTGTTCGATGGACCGACAAAATCGACCGGGTCGAGACCGCCATCCCGGGATTGATACTTGCTCGGCGTGACAAGCCGAGCGAGCCGGTGAGTATCATGTTTGAACCGCGTATCTGCGTCATCGCGCAAGGGGCCAAACGCGTGCAGCTTGGAGACGACGCGTATGTGTATGACGCACACCATTTCCTGCTTACATCCGTGGATCTGCCCACGGTGGTGCAAGTCATTAATGCGAACCGGGAGAAGCCCTACCTAGGGCTCGTACTGAGACTCGATCAGCGCGAAATATCTCAACTGATGGTTGACAGCAACCTGCCGCCGCCCCGCCCGCAGCAATCGAGCCGTGGCATGGCGACCAGCGAGGTCACGAGGCCTCTCCTCACTGCCATTCAACGGTTGATCGATCTACTTGACGAGCCGAAGGACATCCCTATCCTTGCTCCGATCATCGAGAGGGAAATTTTCTACCGTTTGCTGGTGGGCGATCAGGGTACACGACTCCGCCAGATGGCGGCGGCGGGAAGTCAGAGCCAGCAGATAGCGCGGGCGATCTATTGGTTGAAGGATAACTTCACAAAGCCGCTTCGTATCGATGTTCTTGCAGCACAGGTCAATATGAGCACGTCAACTTTCCACCATCATTTCCGAGAGGTGACGGCCATGAGCCCACTGCAGTACCAAAAATGGCTACGTTTGAACGAAGCGCGACGGTTGATGCTCGCCGAAAACAAGGATGCGACGACCACAGCGTTCCAGGTCGGTTATGTGAGCCCTTCCCAATTTAGCCGCGAGTACGGCCGCATGTTCGGCGCACCGCCGTTGCGTGACATCACGAGTTTGCGACAGACGGCCACTACTGTAGAGACGTAATACTAAGCATCACCTAATATGTAAATGCCCAATTTTACAAAAATATTCAAATGCCCAACTTTTAGTAAACAAGGGAAAGGCGGCGTCATAAGCGGATGTCGTGTGGTTACGGAAGGGTAGATATTGATTGAAGAATACAAGCTGAATAAAGCATTAACTTCTGGTGAAACCTCCAACTACCTCATCTTCTCGTCCCTCCAATACTTATCGCACCACTATCCTGTCTTAATGTAGTTCTCAGAACTGCTTCCGCTGGCGAGTATTTCTTGCCCGATATAGGCGAAACTCCTCCACTCCCTTTTCCGCCGATCGGTACCTTTCGCTATATTGCATATTCTTCAAGCTCTCATCCTGTGGTACATACAACTCATGCCATACTATATATTTAATCCTATTGATCGCGAGTGTATCAGGTCTTTTACCTTTCGTCGTGTCAGCATGGACTACGCCATTTGAAGACGGTATGCCATATCGTGGGTCTAAATACCATCGCGCAACCGCCTCGTAACACGAACGGCTATCAATTCCCTGGTGAACTTGGAGTATGTGCAAGAATTCGTGTATCAACAAGTCCGTCTTGAAGCGTTGCATGAATTCTGGATCTTCCGGCTTCATTCCCCTTGGTTCATAAATCGCCCTGCACTGTGATTGAAACACAGTATTGTCCCAGTCCGGACTGACTCCAATGTAGCCTCTTGCAGGATACGACTTCGCGGTATTTGCCGAGGAACCCTAAATTTTCGGCATGTAAATAGCCACCTGTGCTATATTATCTCATAAAATTAACGTTAAAGTGATGCGGAGGCCATGATGCGTAAGGACTATAATCCACATCTTCGAGCGGCAATTTTAGAGGTAGTCGAAAACCAAATTACGAACAATAGCCCACCGGAAACGCGCCAAACATATAAACGTTTAATGCATGAAGGCGTATCGGAGGACGATGCAAAATCACTCATTGGAAGTGTTGTAGCTGTAAAGATATTCGAAGTTCTAAAGCGTCAAGAGCCGTTCAACCATGATCGTTTTACCCAGGCGCTTCACAGATTACCGGAACCTCCAGAAAGGTAGTGCGCGCCCGAGAATATCGGGTCTTATGCAAATATTCGATATGAAGTATGCACTGTTTTAATTCATAATAAAATACGAGGTAATTCCTGAAGTATCGGTGTTTCCATTCCGTGTAACAGACAATACTTCATCCCAAAATTTTTAACTCACTTTAATTTGCATGTTCCCAATTTAACTCGCCATTATTGGCATAATATATTTTATTCTTTCTGATATAATATCAAAAGCAATAGAGAAACTCTTCAATAACGTGATAGGCATGGTATCCTATCTCGAGAAAAATTAATCAGTCGTGGCAGCATTGATCAAAGCAGTGCAGTTCAACAAGTCACACAACGAAAGGAGTAAACATTATGAATGACGATAGCAAGGGCCCGGTAACGGGCGGGACTCACAAACAAATGGCCGACAGAGGCACGTCGAACCGTGACTGGTGGCCGAACCAATTGCGCCTGGATATCCTGCGCCAGCATTCCTCCCTGTCCAATCCAATGGGCGAGAGCTTCAACTACGCTGACGAGTTCAAGAGCCTAGATCTGGAGGCCGTGAAGAAAGACCTTCGCGCCCTGATGACCGACTCGCAGGACTGGTGGCCGGCGGACTTCGGGCACTACGGGCCTTTGTTCATCCGCATGGCATGGCACAGTGCCGGCACGTATCGCACGGGTGACGGTCGCGGCGGCGCCGGAGCCGGCCAGCAGCGTTTCGCGCCCATCAACAGTTGGCCCGACAACGCCGGCCTCGACAAGGCGCGCCGGCTGCTTTGGCCAGTCAAGCAGAAGTACGGCCGGAAGATCTCATGGGCCGACCTCATGATCCTTGCCGGCAACGTCGCCCTCGAATCAATGGGATTCAGAACGTTCGGCTTTGGCGGTGGGCGCGAGGACGTCTGGGAGTCGCAGGAGGATGTCTACTGGGGCTCCGAGAACAAGTGGCTGGACGACAAGCGCTACTCCGGGGACCGGGATCTCGAGAATCCGCTCGCTGCGGTCCAGATGGGCCTGATCTATGTCAACCCGGAAGGCCCGAACGGCAACCCGAATCCGATCGCGGCAACCAAGGATATCCGCGCGACTTTTGCTCGCATGGCCATGGACGATGAAGAGACGGTTGCGCTCATTGCTGGAGGTCACACCTTCGGCAAAACCCACGGCGCCGGTCCTGCGTCCCATGTGGGTCCCGAGCCGGAAGCGGCCCCCATCGAGGAGCAGGGCCTCGGCTGGAAGAGCAGCTTTGGCACGGGCAAGGGCGCTGACGCGATCACCAGCGGTCTGGAAGTCACCTGGTCCACGACGCCGACAAAATGGAGCAACAATTTCTTCCAGAACCTGTTCGGCTACGAATGGGAGCTGACGAAGAGCCCGGCAGGTGCGCATCAGTGGACGCCGAAGGGTGGCGCGGGCGCCGGCACGGTGCCGCATGCCCACGACTCGTCGAAACGCATTGCGCCTGCCATGTTGACCACGGACCTCTCGCTGCTCTTCGACCCGACCTACGAAAAGATCTCGAGGCGCTTCTACGAGTATCCAGATCAATTCGCAGACGCTTTCGCCCGTGCGTGGTTCAAGCTGACGCACCGCGACATGGGTCCTCGCGCACGCTATCTCGGCCCGGAGGTGCCTGCCGAAGAGCTCATCTGGCAAGACCCCATTCCCGCGGTCAATCACAAGTTGATTGATGAGAAGGACATTGCCTCCCTCACGAGCAAGATCCTGGCTTCAGGGCTGTCGGTCTCGCAACTGGTTTCGACCGCCTGGGCGTCGGCGTTTACCTTCCGTGGTTCCGACAAGCGCGGCGGCGCAAACGGCGCGCGCATTCGCCTCGCGCCCCAGAAGGATTGGCCAGTCAACCAACCGGCCGAACTGGCGAAAGTGCTCAAGACGCTGGAGGGTATCCAGCGCGAGTTTAGTAGCGTGGCCTCTGGCGGCAAGAAGATCTCCCTTGCCGATCTGATCGTTCTGGCCGGTTGCGCGGGCGTCGAGCAAGCCGCGAAGAATGCCGGCCAAGGCGTGAAGGTTCCCTTCACGCCGGGACGCATGGACGCCTTGCAGGAGCAAACCGATGCGGCCTCATTCGCCGTGCTCGAACCGATCGCGGATGGCTTCCGCAACTACCTCAAGGGCAAGTACACCGTACCGGCTGAAGCTTTGCTGGTCGACAAGGCGCAATTGCTGACGCTGACGGCGCCGGAGATGACCGTTCTCGTTGGCGGGATGCGCGTTCTGAACGCCAACTTCGGGAAGTCCCAACATGGTGTCTTCACTAAGCGGCCGGAGGCGCTTACCAACGACTTCTTCGTGAACCTGCTCGACATGGGCACGGAGTGGAAGGCAGTATCGGACACCAAGGACGTGTTCGAAGGGCGCAATCGCAAAACAGGTGAACTGAAGTGGACCGGCACGCGTGTCGATCTCCTCTTCGGTTCCAACTCCCAGCTCCGGGCCTTGGCCGAGGTCTACGGAAGCTCAGACGCGCAGGCAAAGTTTGTCCAGGACTTTGTGGCGGCATGGAACAAGGTGATGAACCTCGATCGTTTCGACCTCGCCTGATCGTAGTATAAACGTCTTCGAGAGCTTCTGACAAGGCGGCGATAAAACAATCAACTAACAAGAGGGTGCAGGCGACGCTTTACAGCGCGCCTGCCCCTTGATGTTACAATTATCATCCAGAATTCTGCATAGATATTTAGTCAACACGAATGAATGATTGTGGGTGCACGTCGGATGGCCAGATATTTTAGGAAGGTGAATAATTCTGAGATTGAAGATTTCAGGTTCCATGATCTGAGGCATTGCTTTGCATCGTGGAATAGGCAGGCGGGGGTTGATCTTGACACACTGGCTGATCTGATGGGGCATAAAGATACAAGGATGACTCGGCGTTATGCTCATATTGGGCCAAAGCATTTAGCCCACGCGATAAGTCAGCTAGAACAAAGCTACGGGGAATTTAGCACAAATTTAGCACAGTCAAAAGAAAAAGGACTCCAGCATGATGCTGTAAGCCCTTGATAACTTGGCGTCCCCAACCGGATTCGAACCGGTGTTATCGCCGTGAAAGGGCGGTGTCCTGGGCCGGACTAGACGATGGGGACAATAATGCAGTTCTTAGTCGTAACTTTAAGTTTTAAGTACTAATTACTTCTAAATCTTGGCTTTCACTAATCTCTCATAACTTAAATCTCTTAACTGCAGATATTTGGTGAGCCGGCTGGGATTCGAACCCAGGACACCCGCCTTAAAAGGGCGGTGCTCTACCTACTGAGCTACCGGCCCGCTCTCGCAGTTTTCTTCAAAGACGCGTATATTATCAAAGTAATACTCACTTTGTCAACAAAAAACAAGTATCTCGCAAAGGCATTGGTCATGAGGTAAGGAAATTCGAACAGCGCATTAACTTCCTCCTGCTCCCAAAACGATTTTAACCTTTACTTGCGGTTTTCTGAAAGGGCTGTTGTAGAATTATCGTTTCATCGCGTCGTGCGCCGGTAGAGATAATCGCCGGTTTGACACCACAAAGTTTACACAGTTTTTCCACGTAGCTCCGGGCCTTTTTTGGCAGGTCGCCATATTTCCGAATGCCGACAGTATCCTCCTTCCATCCGGGTACCGTGATATACTGCGGCGTCCCCTTTTCAAGGATATTAAGCTCCGAGGGCATTTCCTCGTAAAGCTTGCCCTTGTATTTATAACCCACACAGATATTGATTTCATCAAGCGAATCGAGTACGTCGAGTTTAGTGATGGCCACACTCGTCATGCCGTTTACGCGTACTGCGTGGCGAATAATCAGTATGTCCGCCCAGCCACACCGACGCGGCCTGCCAGTCGTAGCCCCATACTCCTTGCCACGGGCACGCAGCAACTCGCCGAGCTTGTTCTCCTGCTCCGTGGGGAACGGGCCACTGCCCACGCGTGTGGTGTATGCTTTAACGATGCCCATGACCTCGGTTATAGTATTTGGACCGATGCCGAGCCCGGTGCACGCGCCGCCCGCCGTAGGGCTCGACGACGTGACAAAAGGATAGGTGCCGTGGTCCACATCCAGATGCGTTCCTTGGGCACCCTCGGCCAGAATCTTTTTCTTCCTGCCGATGGACTTGTTGAGGAACAGCGTAGTGTCGGCGATATATTTCCTGAGACGCCGCGCGTAGCCGAGGTACTCCTCGTAGATCTGGTCAAGATGCACCAGCGGCGCATCGTAGAACCGCTCAAGCAGGAAGTTCGCCTCGCCGGTATTGCAAGCCAACTTCTCGCGGAAGGTTCCAGTGTCCAAAAGATCCGCCATTCTGATTCCCTTGCGGTTGATCTTGTCGGCATAGGCCGGCCCGATGCCACGTCCCGTTGTTCCGATTTTTTTATTGCCTTTCAGCTTCTCGCTCGCCACATCGAGAGCCTTGTGGTACGGCATGATAAGGTGCGCGTTCTTGCTGATGAGTAGATCACCGTCGAACTTTATGCCCCGGCGCCCCATGGCATCCATTTCCTCGAGGAGCGCCGAAGGATCTATCACAACGCCGTTACCGATGATGCACTTCTTGCCCTTGTGCAGGATGCCTGAGGGCACCAGATGCAGAATAAACTCATCTGCACCCACCACGACCGTGTGGCCTGCGTTATGACCACCCTGATATCGCGCAACTACGTCCGCCCGCTCAGTGAGCAAATCGATAATCTTTCCCTTGCCTTCATCGCCCCACTGGGCACCGACAACCACTAATACTGGCATTGATTCTCCTTCAGCAAACCCTCTCGGAATCCGGTTTGCTATATCTTGACCTGCTTCACCGACAGCACGTTTGGCAATTTCCTGATTTTTTCCATAAGGTCATCAGACACGGTGCTATCGATGCTCACCACTGACATTGCCATTCCCCCCTGTTTCTCGCGGCCAAACTGCATGCGTGCGATGTTGATGCCGTTCTGTCCCAACAGCGTGCCGATCCCGCCGATGACGCCAGGCTTGTCGTTGTTCATCAGCACCAGCATGTCTCCTTCAGGCACGGTCTCCATGGGGAAGTTATCCACCTGGATGATGCGTGGCTCATTCCTGCTATTCAACGTTCCCGAGACGGACACGTCCTTACCGTCCGACTTGATCCTAAGAATAATGAGACTCGTATACTCCGTTGCCTCGCTGGACTTGGATACCTTGACGTCGATGCCCCGATCTTTCGCGATGATCGGGGCGTTCACATAATTCACGTTCTCCTGAAGTGTCGGCGTAAGCAGACCCTTGAGCGCTGAAAGCGTGATCGGCTCCTGCTTCAAATTCGCCACCTCGCCGCTATACTCCACTGTCACCTGTGTGAGACCGCCCTCATAGAGCTGGGCGATGAACAGGCCCATGCGTTCGGCGAGGTTTATGTAAGGCGACAGCGTCGGCAGCTGGTCCGCAGGGACCGACGGTACGTTCACGGCGTTTCGCACTGTTCCAGCAAGCAGGTAATCAACAATCTGCTCGGCCACGGCCATAGCAACGTTTTCCTGGGCTTCCCGCGTGGAAGCACCAAGATGAGGCGTAGCAATAAAATTGTTGAGCGTGAGGAGCGGATGATTCTCCGGCGGCTCCTTCTCGAACACGTCGAAAGCCGCACCGGCGACCTTGCCAGTTTTGAGCGCCTCATAGAGGTCCTGCTCATTCACAATGCCGCCGCGGGCGCAGTTGATGATCCTCACACTGTTTTTCATCTGGGCGATCGTGTCCTTGTTGATAAGATTTGCCGTCTCTTTTGTTTTCGGCGTATGGACCGTGATAAAATCAGACCGCTTGTAGATCGTCGGCAGGTCTACGAGCTCGATGCCGATGGACTTCGCTTTATCTATAGAGATAAACGGGTCATAAGCTATGATTTTCATGCCGAGTCCAATCGCTCGACTCGCGACAACGCCGCCGATGGCGCCGAGACCGATGACACCGAGTATCTTGTCGCAGAGTTCAACGCCCTCGAATTTTTTCTTTTCCCACTTTCCGGCCTTGAGCGAAGCATAGGCTTGCGGAATCATGCGGGCGCAGGCAAAAATCATCCCGATCGTATGCTCTGCCGTCGTGACCGTGTTTCCGCCAGGCGTGTTCATCACCACCACGCCCTTTTTTGTTGCTGCGGGAATGTCAACGTTGTCGAGACCACTGCCGGCCCTGCCCACGACCTTGAGCTTCGTAGACTTTTCGAGTAGACCTGCCGTGACCTTCGTAGCCGACCTGATAATCAGTGCATCATAGTCGCCAATGATCCTCTCGATTTCCTCAACCGGGGTCTTGCTCCGGGCATCAACCTCGAGCCCGGCCTTTTGCAGTATCTCCACCCCGATCGCAGAGAGGTTATCGCTGATGAGAACCTTCATGAATTCCTCCGGAAAAAACTTGCCTTTGATGGTCCATGGTTCTATCGACTAAACCGTTTAAACGAGTCTAACCGATTAAATCATTTCATCAATATTTCCTGCGCCGCACCCACACCCGTGCCAAGCTTCACGGGATGGCCCAGACCTTTGAGCACCATTTCGATGCCGGCAATTGCCGTAATCACGTCAAAGGTGTCTGCATAACCTAAGTGAGCTATGCGGAAGATCTTGCCCTTAAGTTTGTCTTGGCCGCCTGCTCCCGTGATGCCATACTTGACGCGCAGATCCTTATAGATCGCCTGTCCGTCAACACCTGCTGGCGCCTCAATTGCGGTAAGTGCATTGCTAGGGTTTTCTTTCGGGAAAAGCTTAAGGCCAAGCGCCAAAGCTCCCGCGCGCGTCGCTCTAGCGAGTCGCTCGTGCCGCGCGAAGACCTTATCCAAACCTTCTGCCTGCAACATTTTCACGCATTCGTTCAGCCCGATGATTAGGGTAACCGGCGAGGTGAAGAGCGTCTGGTTTTTTGCCAGGTTCTCACGCTCTTTCTTGAAATTGAAGTAGAACTTTGGTGTCTTGGCCTCATCGGCCATTTTCCAGGCCTTGTCACTCACCGAGACGAAAGCAAGCCCCGGGGGAAGCATGAGGCCCTTCTGGGAACCGCCGATCAAAACGTCAATCCCCCACTCGTCGGTCTTGATATCATGCGCAAGCAGGGCAGAAATGGCGTCTACAACAAAGATCGCATTGGTCTTCTTCACTATGCCAGCAAGAGTTTTAACGTCATGAAACACACCCGTCGAGGTCTCATTGGCTTGGACAAACACGGCCTTGATCTTCGGGTTTTTCTTGAGCGAAGCCTCGACCTCTTCGGGCTTCACAGCATAGCCCCATTCCACTATGATCTCTTCCACTTTCATGCCGTATGCTTGGCAGATCTTGGTCCAGCGTTCGCCGAATTTACCGCCATTGATGACAAGGACTTCGTCGCCAGGGCTCAAAAAGTTATTCACAGAGCCGACCATACCACCGGTCCCAGTAGAGCAGAGAATGAGTACGTCGTTTTTCGTCTGGTAGAGCCATTGAAGGCCCTTTTTCGCAGAATCAAGAACGGGAAGAAAATCTGGTGCTCGGTGATGTATGATCGGCATGGCCATGGCCAGCAGCGCCTCAGGCGGAACCGGTGTCGGGCCGGGGGCCAAAAGATATTTTTTTTGCATAGGTATATCCTCCATTAATTGAGAGCGTAAACGTCCATAAGGGAGTTTACGAGAACTACTGTCTTAACGTAATTAATTTGTCTGAAAAAGATTATAGTCTCGCCGGGGCGGGACCTATGCCCGGGGTTGGCGTGTCGCTGGGATAATGTGGATGTCTGTGCTGTTTCAAGGGGAAACTGCCTCTCTCTTTGTCTATTTCAGGTCAAAAACCATATGACAGTAGCATAAGCTGGCGAAAATTGTCAAGAAAATAGTTTGTGCGACTCTACGCAAGCAGGTTACCTTTATAACCTTCAGTTGCGTTATTTTTGCACAATATCCATGTACATGCTGAATGAAAGTGCAGGATTCGTCCGATCATTTGAAAAAACACTGAAATACTTGGAAATAGGTCCACGGCTCCCGGTTGTATCCACGGTCGCTCTAATCTGTCCGACAGCCCCCGGGTCCAGGTGATTTGAACTAATCACCGCGACAGTGCACCCTCAGGAAGGAACAACCCGATCAATAATCAGGGGCTCATTTCCAACATTGCGGATCTCGAAAACATGAATTGCCTGTGTCCCCATTATGACTTTTCCAAAATCATATTTAATTTCCATGGTTGCAAGCTTCGGCCCATTAACCACTTGGGCCGGAAGATGTCCCACAATCACCGAGAATACAAAAATTGATCCGATGGAAATCAGTATCTTTTTCATACAACAGCCTTTCACGACAGAATATCTCAGCGTCCGCCGTCCTCAAATTTGTTACAACCACATTATTACCGACCAGATCATGCTGACCAATTCTTAGCAAGAGATTTAGCCTTTTTCAATAAGCAGCGTGGTCAGCGCGTCAATCCGGGTTTTGCCATACTGAAGAGCATGGTTTAAAATTCTGCTTGGACAGATTGGGATAATTTGGATCCGTCGCCTCCATCCGATACATATTTCAATATGGAGTATAGGCCGCTTGTCGGCTTGCAACCGGACACCACCATCCACCCGAACGAATTCAAGTTCAATCAGAATGTTTCCGAGCTTTCCTCCCCCAATTGCGTTGGTAGCTGAGCAGATCACCTGGCTTTTTAACCACTGCCATAGAAGCAAACTCCCTAAGAAACAACAAGTTCTAAACCTAATAAACAATTGATTATATGCCCTATGAGCGGATAATGTCAACGGTTTTTGAAGGAAAGTCCTTATTCACATGGGGGTGCGGCCTGAATTATCCAGTAAAAAGTTTAAACGGGAGGATTCTGAGAAGATATTCTTCAGTGCCGATTATTGGGTTCCGCGATTAATATGGCTAGGCACCCTATCGTGGCTGTTGCGTGAGAGAGCTTGACGTTTCATGCTCATCTAGCGCCTTCACCATTAAATGACGATGTTCCACATGGGCAATTGCGGAGAGTAGGCTTGCCTTGACCCCGGGCCGTTCTCGATCCAGTTCTGCGAGCAGGTTCTTGATTCTGACGCGCCTAAGGTCCTGATCTCCACAAGCAGGGCAAGCGCAGCAGACAATGGGATACCCAAAATCAGCGGCATGACGGACGATATCATCCTCAGGAACATACACAAGGGGCCGGATCACCACATTCTGACCATCATCGGCGCGAAGAAGCGGCGCCATGGCTTTGATCTTGCCGTTATAGAACATATTTAGAAGGAGTGTCTCGATGAAATCATCGCGATGGTGGCCGAGAGCTATCTTCGTACATCCCAGCTCCCGCGCCTGGGAATAGAGCACGCCACGTTTTATCCGGGAACAGAGCGCGCAGGGTGTATCATCGGGTCCCAATTTGTCAAGAATGAGGCGGTGGATCTGCGCAGGGACTATGCGGTACTCGATATCCTGCTGCTTACTGAGGTAGTCTTCGATTAATCCGGTATGAAATCCGGGGAACCCCGGATGGACGGTGACCGCGATGAGAGAAAAGGCCACAGGAGCTCTCTTTTGTAGACTTTGCAGGATATGGAGCAGCGTCCAGCTATCCTTCCCACCTGACAGCGCGACAAGGATCTTGTCGTGATTCTCAATCAGACCGAAGTCTCCGATGGCCCTGCCCGCGAGCCTCCTGATATTGTGCTTTCTCTGTTCTCTTTCAACCATCGGGGAATCTTAAGTCCTATCTGCCTTTTCATCAGCAGAAAAGGGCTCCCGAAGTCATTCGGAAGCCCAATTAAACGAACGGCTTTCGTTATCGTTTTTTTCTTGCCGTTTTTTTCTTTGCTGCTTTTTTGACCATTTTTTTTCTGGATGTTTTTTTCTTAGTTGCTGCTTTTTTCACTGCTTTTTTCACTGCCTTCTTTTTTGTCGCTTTTTTCTTCGCAGCGGACTTTTTCCTAGGGGCCGATGCGGGGGCTGACGGAGCTTCGGGAACGTTTACCATAGTTGTTTCCAAACCGCAGCAATACACCGGTTCCTCATACACCTCCCCTGTCCTCGACACCTCGATTTTTCTACCGCACTCCCTACATTCGTACTGTATAATTTTCTCTATCCCCATACGTTTTACCCTCCTTAGATAATCTAATAATCCACACTGCCACGGTTGAAATATCGCTTCAGGCCGGAGCCACCCAGCTGTCTGCTTGCGAAGAAAACCATGTTTAAAATAATCGAATTTACATCGTTAAAGTAACTGTAAAATCATCGTGTGGAAATGTCAAGTTTTTTGTGAATATCGGGCTCACGACCACAACCTCGGTTGTTTCTTGCTAGCATTGACCATTGCAATCCGTCGCTCCTTGACCTGATGTAGCTCCAATATCCTCTCCATACCTTCAATTGCAGTCGAGAGGGCTTCATCGGTCGACTTCCCTTCCCAGTTCCTTGTCTCAGCAAGCCGGTAGAGCTCCAGGATCACTTCTTCAAGATTCATAAAATCTCCTTTTATACAATAGGTTAACTCAAGACAGAAATCAGAAATTCCTCCCAAGCCCTTGGCTTAGGACATAAAAAAACCGGAAAAAAACCTTCCGGCTTAGGTTATACCAATGATACTTCCGACGAATAGTGATGAACAATGGGAGTGCCTCACATCACCTCCAGTTCAGGAAACATTCTTTTCACCATAAAGTAAGAAGAGGACAAAGTAAGAAAAACCCGAATCATATGCTTTCTCTTAACTCTTTTTCCTCGCACCTGGGCGGTAAAACTGGATTTTTTATGGTTACCCACATTTAGAGAAACCGCAGCCTCGGCAGAAAGCACAGCCCTCGCCGAATTCTAGGAGACCACCACAATCGGGACATTCAGGGCAAAGTCCGAGATGGTTCTTATTCCCACTCTGAACGCAGTCGGAAGAAGGATAGTCGACCACCGGATGCACCATGGCAGCCTTTGGTTTAACATAATGCTGATGCCGGTGGCTCATGCCGTCCTTAGCATAGCGCTCCAGCGCACGACCGATGGCGTCAGGGCAGGACAGGATCGAACCTCCCTCACCCCAAGCCGGCGACGGGCAGCGAATGCCTTTAACCTGCTTTATGATCGAATCGAGGGACACCCCCGAGCGCAGCGCAAGGGAAACCATGCGGCTTACCGCCTCGGACTGGCTGGCTGCGCATCCACCGGACTTTCCCATGGTAGAAAAAACCTCGCAGATACCTTCCTCGTCCTCGTTGATCGTAATATAGAGATTGCCGCAACCAGTAGGGATCTTCTGCGTAATACCATGCGTGAGCACCGGCCGGTTCCGCGGTTTTTTCTCCTCGACCAGTTCTGGCGACGCTGAAGCAACCGTAATATGCTGGGCAGTAGCCTTGCGCGCCTTTTCCGTGGCGCCTGTGGAAAGCACCTGCTCATCGCGGGATCCGTCGCGGTAAATCGTCACGCCTTTGCATCCCGTTTTGTAGGCCAGCATATAGACCTTCTCAACATCCTTCTGCGTGGCGCTGTGCGGGAAATTCACCGTTTTGGATACGGCGTTGTCGGTATATTTCTGGAAGGCGGCCTGCATGCGGATATGCCACTCGGGGGTGATATCGTGAGCCGTGACGAACACGCGCTGCACGTCCTCGGGTACCGCAGGAACATTCGTGCATCCGCCGTGCTCAGCGATTTCCTTCATAAGCTCCTCGGAGTAAAAACCACGCTTTTTTGCCACATTTTCAAACATGGAGTTTACCTCGACCAGTTCAGCGCCGTCAAGCACCTTCCGCATAAAGGTCAGGCCGAAAAGAGGCTCAATGCCGCTCGAGCAGCCAGCGATAATGGACAGGGTTCCCGTCGGCGCAATGGTCGTGATCGTCGCATTCCGGATCGGCGCCCTTCCCGGCTTATCGTAGATGCTGCCTTTGAAGTTTGGGAAAGCCCCTCGTTCAGCGGCAAGTTCCTCACTCATTTTTCGTCCTTCATCGCTGATAAATTTCATCACCGCCTCGCCGATCCGCTCGGCTTCTTCGGAATTGTAAGATACGCCCATTTCGAGCAGCATGTCGGCAAAACCCATGATACCCAGGCCGATTTTTCGGTTCGTCCGGGTTATCTGGCTAATCTTTTCGATTGGATAGCGGTTCACATCAATCACGTTGTCGAGAAAGTGGACCGATTGCCGCACTGTATGGCGGAGTTTGTCGAAATCGATCGATTTGCCGTTAGATGTAAGCATCCTCGCAAGATTGATCGAACCGAGATTACAGGATTCATAGGGGAGCAGCGGCTGTTCGCCGCAGGGATTGGTGGATTCCACCATGCCCACGTGCGGAGTGGGGTTGTACTGGTTGATGCGGTCCAGAAAGATGATGCCCGGATCGCCGTTTTTCCATGCCATGTTCACGATGGTATCGAAAACCTTGCGGGCCTGGAGTCGCTTGACCGACGTCCTATTGCGCGGGGACACCAACCCATACTCGCTGTCCCTTTCCACAGCATCCATGAACTGGTCGGTTATGGCCACGGAGATGTTGAAATTGTTGAGCCGGTCATTCTGCTGCTTGCATGTCACGAAATCGAGAATGTCCGGGTGGTCCACCTGCAGGATGCCCATATTCGCGCCGCGACGGGTGCCGCCCTGCTTTACCGTCTCCGTTGCTGCATCGAAGACGGTCATGAAGGAGATAGGACCCGACGAAACGCCCTTGGTGGATTTGACCACGTCGTTCTTCGGCCGGATGCGGGAAAATGAGAAGCCGGTACCACCTCCAGACTTGTGGATGAGCGCCGCGTTCTTCACGGACTCGAAGATCTCGTCCATGGAATCGCCCACCGGTAGCACGAAGCAGGCGGAAAGTTGACCGAGCTCACGCCCCGCGTTCATGAGCGTGGGGCTGTTCGGCAAGAATTCAAAAGATGTCATGAGACGGTAGAACTCGGTCGCCATACGCTCCACGTCGGCGTCGGACCCGCCGTAGGCACGATCGCCCTCGGCAATGGTCCGCGCCACACGCGTAAACATGTCAACTACTGTTTCAATAACTGTCCCATCTTCATTCCGCTTGAGGTAGCGTTTTTCGAGAACTTTGAGACTGTTCTCGGAAAGATTAAGGCCCTTACCGGAAGCCGTTGTGGAAACAGAAGCTGAATTCTTCATAAATCTTCCTCCTCAAGATGAATAGAATAGATTAAATAAACTACTATCATGGATACAAATTAGGAAAGAGCACCCCGAAGGCTGCTCTTTGAAATACTGTCGGTAATTTATTGGTGATTCTCCGGATGAAAGGCACGCCACTCTATTTTGTGGAATGGCATAATTATAGCCACAAGATGTTGTGTTTGTCAAACTAAATATAAAAAAAAATCTCCAACAGAAAAGGTTCAAGGAAGTCAGGATTCATGCAGTTATTTTCACTTCATCCTAGTTCTCATTGCATTAGGCAAGGACGAAATAAAACAGAGTATCAAAACATCAAGCCCGTGACGCTTTTCCCATCCTCGGAGGTTCCGAGAGAAATTTTCCGCGGAGCAGTTTCGTCTTGTTTAGGAGAAAATGTGCCCTGTCTGAGTTGTGGTACACAGATATCCTCACTTAGAACGCGATCTGTTAGATTGCCCAGTCGCTTAAATCCTTGATGGCGATGTCCACTATTTCCCCACGGTTTGTGTTCCTTTTTCAAGGGCGCAAACTAAACCGTCATTCCGTCCGAACAATTCCACATGCTGCGTAACGAGTTCCCGTACCTTGTCTATCAACTGAATTCTCATTCAAAGTGTCTGTTGTGGAGTGAGCAAAAACGTCGGATGAAAACACCGCTCCGTTTTTTTCCGGAGTTCGAGAAGGAACGGTCGAAGTGGCTCAAGTTAGTCTGCACCGACATGTGAGCGCCCTATCTCAAAGTGATCAAGAAGAAAGCGCCTCAGGCGATCCACGTGCTGGATCGTTTTCACATTATGAAGCACATCAATGAGGCCCTAGACTCCGTCCGCCGCGAGGGGGTGGGAAGTATAAAGGAACGGTTAAGGAATCACTCCTGACGACCAGCCCGCGGCCGCTTCTTAAGAACAAACCAAATCTGGCGGAGAACCAGGTTATCAAATTGAAGGAGTTGCTTGGGAGCAAACTGAAGTCGGTAAAGTCGTACCTGATGAAAGAGGACTTTCAGCAATTCTGGACATACCAGTCGCCGGTATCGGCGGAGAAGTTCCTTGATTCATGGACCAGGCGAACGATGTACACCCGAATCGAGCCGATGAAGAAATTCGCTCGCATGCTTCGCAAACATCAGGGGCTCGTATTGAATTGGTTCAAGGCTGATGGAGTTGTATCAGGAGGCATGGTGGAGGGTTTAAACCTCAAGGCGAAATTGACTATGAGAAAAGCATAAGGCTTTCGGAACGTGGAAACGCTGCAAACGGCTTTATATCATACGCTTGGAAAGCTACCGGAGCCGAAAATCAATCACAGATTCAGCTGACGAACCACAAAAATCTTTATTTTTTCACCTGATTATTAAATATATTGCATCTACTCCACCACCCAAACTGCGCAGTTCTTGGCCTCATGGATGAGCCGGTTCGATGTGCTGCCATAAAGAAACTCCTCAGCTTTCGTTTTGTGGTGACGACCGACAACCACGGTGCAGCAGGTGAGATCACACCGGGTCTCCAAAATGGCATCGGACATCGACTTTGACTCACCCACACAGGCGCGGTAGTGCACTTTGTTCTCGGGAAACCCGGATTGAATCAGGACTTGCCGGTAGTTCTTAAGCATGTTGTTGGCGGTATCAAGCTCTTTCTTCAGCCACTCGTTCATCTCGGCATCGGAATCGAAGAAATCTGGCTCGGCATCGGGGATGATCGATAGCAGCATGACAGTAAATCCCGGGAAGCCTCCGAGAAAATCGGCCACATAAAGCACGGCGCGTCGCGAGCTGTCCGTTTCATCGACGGCGATCAGGAGATGCTTGTCTTTCACCAGGTTATCGGTTTCGGATTTCATAGAGGAGCTCCTTTCGATAAACAAAATATTTTTCATGAAGGCATCGTAGCAATCGTGGAGAATTAAAGCCTGTTCAGATTGACTTTTTCCTCTTCAATAAAATCATTTCTTTGTGACCCTTGGATTCTCCACGATCCCGGTCATTCAAGGGGTCAAGTCTTCCAGCGCCTCTCCCAGGTCTTCAAGCAGTTCCCGGGTCTCTTCATAGTAAACCGGCGCACTTAAAGCGAAATGCATAAGCACGCGGTTCAATTTTTCTGGGATATAGGGATATATCTTTTTCAGGTTGTTCACCCGGTTATGAAATACGATATTTACATCGTCCTCCGTCAATCGTTCCAGTAGTTCGGGGTTTTCTTTGAGAAGCCGGTACGTAGTAATGTCTCCTCTGCCAGTGATGAAAAGCAGGACATTGCCGAGGCCAAAAAGATCGTAGCCGAAACGGCTTTCGCCATGATGATAGTTGAAATCGAAGTCGATCCAGCGGTACCTACCCGTTGATGCATCCTGGATGATATGGTCACGTCGGATATCTCCGTGTTTTTCGTCGTTCTCGTGCAAAAAGCGTATAGCGCCGACGATGCCCATGAATTTATCGAGCAGTGCAGGATAATAATGACGAAAATAGTCCTCGTGGTTTTCGCCCATCTCCAGCGTAACCTGGCCCAGAGTTTTGCCTTTGATGTAATCCAAAATACGAAGCTGGTTTCCTGCCGAATCTAATACGGTCTTACCCTGCATGAAATCCGGCCTGCCGCGCACGAGATCAAGGATTCGTGCCTCTTTCTGCGGGCTTCTGACACATTCGAATACGAGGGTCCCGATTTTTGCCCGGAACCGTTCCTTGAAAACCCACTTTAGGATGGCAACATCGCCTGTCAGGAGATTGCGTGCCCGCTTGACCCAGAACTTCTGCTCGTCATCGATGCCGAATCTGCCTTCGCGCTCGTTGTTACGTATAAAATAGGGTATCCCGTCGAGCACAACCACATCGTCGTAGTCTACGCGGAAAAAATCCGAGGTATCCTTTACTTGCACGCGCTTGGGCACACGGTCTCGAGGAACCACCTTGCGGATCATGTGCAACAGTTCCTTCTCCGAATATCCTCTGTTGTCAGCCCCCATAAATGCCGCCCCTATTGACAAGATCAATACTACACGAATTCATGATATTTGCTTACGATTATGTTTCGCTGAGCACTAGTACTTCAATTATATCAGAGCCAGTTTTTCCCGAACTGGAAATCTGTCGGCCTAAGCTCATACAGCAATGGGTACCGAGAAGCGTTTTCCGTCCTGCCCCTGCCAAGAGGCATCCGGCGAAACATGCCGGAAAGGATAAGTACTTCGGTCGACTTGCTGAATCAACGAATTGAATAAGGCAATCATCTCAATTTTGCGTAGCGTGACCGGCATTCCTTGTTGACAAATCTGAATTGACGTAAGGCGAACAGCCCAGCCGCGTTCGACATGGGAGGGGGGGCGGGGCTGATGGGTCCTGTCATTTGTGAGAAGGAAGTAGTTCTGTCGGTTCAATGAGCGAAATGAATCAACATCGGGATGATCTCCTTGGTTATCGAATTATTTTTTTTGAACTGCTCCTTTTCTATATGCTTTTATTAATAGGTTCATTGCCGCATATAGACATGTTTCTTGACAGCAACCAAACTCGAATCAATTCAAAATTCAAGGACAGAATATACACGATCATCATGCTTGTCTCCCGAGTTTCCCAGGTTAAGTATTTTTGATATATTTATATCCGAATATTTACCAAGCAACCGATTATTATATTTAGGTATGTAAATATATATTAAGAGAAACCGGGCAGACAGGAGTAAAAATAAAGATAATGGGATTGGATTCAGGACTCAGGGAGCCGGCAAAAAACATCTTAATTCCCTCAACAAAACCACAACTCTCACAATCCCCCTGTTTCCACCTATTTTAATGGAGAGTTGATATGATACCGGCAGGGGACGCTGGCCAATAGATGCATGCCGGATCTTGTTTGCTGTCTTTTTACTTGACTTTTCGGGCAAATAGAGATAATTTCACTTTAACTTTATTGGGGGACGGGCGGTTCTCTCCATCCCTCTGCGGAGGTATCGAATCGTTCATGTCGTACCAGATCAAACTTGAGATTTTTGAAGGTCCCATGGACCTTCTTCTGCACCTCATCAAAAAGCACGAACTCGACATCTACTCTATTCCCATCTCACTTATCACCCAGCAATATCTCGAATACATCGAACTCATGAAGAGCCTCGATATGGAGATCGCAGGCGAGTTTCTGGTAATGGCATCGACGCTCACGCACATCAAGTCCAAGATGCTCCTGCCCCCACCTGAGAATCCTGAAAATGATGAAGACGGCGTTGATCCCCGGCAAGAACTAATCAGAAGGCTTCTTGAATACAAGACCTTCAAGAATGCTGCAGACTCCCTGGAGAACAAGGAAGAAGCCTGGTCGAAGATTTATACGCGCCCGGCCGAAACAGCACCCGATCTCCCGACCGGCGATGAACCCATGCTCTTTGATTTCCACCTCTTCGACCTTCTTGCAGCGCTCAAGGACGTAATGGCTCGCGTTCCTGACGCCGGGTTTGAAATCACAGCCGAGGCTGTTTCTATCACAGAGAAAATTTCCCTGATCCTGGCCCGACTCGAGGCTGTGGACAGTCTGCTCTTTGCCGACTTGTTCGAAGGAAACTCGAGCAGGGCCCAAGTGATCGGCACTTTTCTGGCGCTCCTCGAACTCATAAAGACCCGCGTTATAAAAGCCGTACAGGTCGAGCATTTCGGGGCCATCAGAATCATAAAGGCAGTGAACGAGGCAACGGCCCGCGATACAGCAACCGGCAATCTATTCGGGTAAGTTACACCAATGGGGAATGTCAAAATATTCACGCTGTTTAAGCACTTAGAACAAAAGGTCTATGAAACCCGATATCAAATCGCTTGCGCAACAGAAAAAATTCGGTGATATCGAAACCGCCGTGTACAACGATCGATCGCTTATCGGAGACCTTGTGGCTCTCCTGTCCGAGAAGAACGGCGACGTGCGCTCCGGCGTATTGAACCTTCTATCCCGCGTGGGATTCGATTATCCGAATGATACGCGGCCCCATCTCCCGGCGCTCATAGCGCTCCTCGACGACCCCGATATGTTCATCAAAATCGATGCATCAAACGCCGTGGGGAACCTGGGTTTCAACTTCAAGGATTCGGCTTCTCAGGCTTCGCCCAAACTCAAAACACTACTAGACCATGAGCAGAGCCTGGTGCGGCAGGAAGCGGCCTACGCCCTCGGGAATATCGGTTTTGCCCACACCGATCTAGTCAGGGATGCGGTGCCACGTCTGATCCTGATGCTCGAACGTGGGGACGACGATGAACGCGAGTCTGCCGCCCACGCCCTCGGCAAAATCGGCATTAATGCCCCGGAGCTGATCCGCGGCATCCTCCCGAAACTCATTGAGGTGCTTGAATTTTCCAAAGAGGCGACCTGCGGCGGTGTGCTCTTCGCACTGGGAGCCATCGGCCTCCACTATCCCCAGGAAGTGGCGGGGTTGGTGCCGCGTTTGATGCAATACCTGGAAAGCAGCCAGCCGAACGCGGTCAAGAATGCCATCGCGGCCATCGGAAACATCGGAAGCTCCAATCCCGATCTCGTGAAGGACTCCATTCCGAAGATCCGCAAAATTATGGAAACATCGACAGATATTGACGTGAAAATGAACGCCAAAGTGGCGCTCGGAAGGTTGGGTGATCCTTCGGCGATGTGAGAAACAAATTTTCATGCGCAAATGAATATGGGTTATAATATAGCATTGCTTTTCTGAAATGTGGAGACCCATTTTAGGTTTTTTCGTTCTATCGACATTCATTCGTTGTTCCCTATCATTTAATTCTGTGAGGTTCAATTTTGGAAGATCAAGAATTGAAATCGGCAATCGAAGCCGTTCTTTTCATCGCAGGCAATCCAGTGTCTGTTGATAAGCTAAAAAATCTGTTTGGAGATGCGACACAGGAGCAGATCGAAGCGCAACTTGCCAGGCTCAGACAGGACTATGACAACCGTAGCGCCGGTATCATGCTGGCGGAAATTGCGGGTGGATATCAGCTCGCCACGAGGCCGGAGAATGCTGCATGGCTGAGAAAGTTTCGCTCCGTCAAGGCCTCTGCCAGGCTATCGAAACCAGCTCTCGAGACGCTTGCCATAGTGGCCTATAAACAGCCGATAACGCGCACCGAAGCGGAAGTTATCCGCGGGGTAAACATCGGCGGCATCATGCGGAACCTCATGGAGCGCCGGCTCGTGAAGATCGTTGGCAAGAAGGACGTGCCTGGCAAGCCCATGCTCTACGGCACGACACCAGAGTTTCTTCAGTATTTCGGGTTGAAGGATCTCTCCGCGTTGCCCACGCTCAAGGAATTCCAAGACCTCGAAGAAGGCGAAGAGGTCATGGAAGAAGCCAACAGAGACGAGGATGCCGATGCGGTGGATGCGCAGGCATCTGAGGATGCGGCAATCTCGAGTGAAATAACAGGGACGGAAGCGGCGGAGAACAAGCCGGTAATTTCAGCCCTATCCGAGGAGAACATCACAGGATGATAGAACTCCAGGACGCTCTGCGCAAAAAGGAAATCTGGGCAATTGGCGGCGGCAAGGGCGGGATCGGCAAAAGCCTGATCACCGGCAATATTGGCATCTGCCTTGCCCAGCTCAAGAAAAAAGTTCTCCTCGTTGATGCTGATCTGGGTGGCGCGAACCTCCATACCACGCTCGGTATCGGCGTCCCCGAGACGACACTGTCGGACTTCCTGAATCGCCGCGTGAACCGCATTCAGGACGTTATCATTGACACGAACATCCCGAACCTTAGTCTGATCAGCGGGGCCCAGGATTTTCTCGATGCTGCAAACCCCAATTATGCGCAGAAGACCCGGCTACTCAGACACCTCACGACCCTGGACGCCGATTATATCCTGCTTGATCTCGGTGCCGGGACTTCCTTCAACATACTTGACTTCTTCCTCTTCTCGGACCACGGCATACTGGTCGTTCTGCCCGAGCCCACGGCTATCGAGAACGCCTACCGGTTCATCAAGAGCGCCTTTTACCGCAGGTTTAAGAAGGTTGTGGCGAACCAGAACATCAAGGATCTTATCGACACAGCCATGGATCAGAAAAACAGTATGGGCATACACACCCCCTATGACCTGATCGAGCATGTAAAGACCGTGGAACGCGAGGTCGGCGAAATCCTCGAATTAGAGGTGCTCAAATTCAGGCCCAAACTCGTGGTAAACCAGGTTCGGACCAAGAACGACATCCAGATCGGCTTCTCTATGAAGAGCGCCTGCCAGAAATACTTCGGAATCAATCTCGAGTATCTTGGATACGTGGAATACGACGACTGCGTGTGGCAATCCATCCGAAGCAAGCGGCCGCTCGCTATCGAATACCCTTACTCGCGGCCGTCGCGGTGCATCGAACGCATAGTCCACAATTTGCTTCGGAAGGAGCAGCTGACACTAAGCGTACTCTACTAGGGAGTGGTGCTGTGATAAAAAAAATAGAGGACTTGAACTTCTACGAGCTGCTGGAAGTAAGCCCATTAGCCACCACACAGGAAATCCATAAAGCATATGAACGGGTCAGAAAGGTGTACGAACCGAATTCAATCGCCTTGTACTCTCTCTTTACGCCAAAAGAAACCGCCGCGATCCATCAGCGGGTAGAGGACGCATACCATACGCTTATCTATGAAGACAACCGGCGAAAATATGACGCCATGCTAAGAGAGCTGAATGAGTTGTCCGAACCGCCGATTCCTTCCAAGCCCCAGACATATCAACACCGGCTCGGCCAGCAGTCGATAACGTTCCCGGACGAGTATTTTACTCTCTCTGAGAGGGATTCAAAACCCCAGATCACCGCCGTGGTCGCCGCAGTGTCCGCGTCTGTTCTGGAACCGTCTGCTCCCGAGTCAGCGTTCATTGGAGAATTCACCGGTCCCGCCATCAAAGCCTTGAGAGAACAGCGCGGCCAGAATCTGCGATTCATAGCGGATCTCACAAAAGTAAGCGCACGATATCTTGAATTCATTGAAGAAGAAAATTTTCAGAAGCTTCCAGCACGGACTTACACTAGGGGTTTTCTCATGCTCTACGCCAAAGCCCTCGGTTGCGCCAATGCTGAGCAGCTTGCAAGCGACTACCTGAAGCGATACGACGCAGCCATGAAATCACCAGCGAAAAAATAATATCGGTCATGCATGTGGAAAGGGGCATCTCCCACCCCTTTTTGCTAGCTTTTTACTCCACTCTACCGCATGTTATCAACTGCCTACTGCCTAACGTCGGCCACTTTTCTCAGTTCTCGCTCCTTTCAAAAAACACATAATGCTGGATAGATAATCAACCCGAGCATCGTCGAGGTTATAGCAATGGAATTCTTGAGGAGAGCCTAAATAGCTTGGTTCAGAAAGCCAGATATAAGGCACGGGATGTCGAACATTCGCAAACATCTTAACAATTATTCCTACATGCTTACTTGCAAGTTCGACTGCAGTAAAGTCGGCTTACCCGATTGAGTTAAGAAAGGACCGCAACGTTGTTCTCATTGCAGCTCCTCTGGATGCTATTTATCGTAATGTTTAGACGATCAGGAATGAGGTCCTTGATCATGAAATATAAAACTATTATGAACAGGCAAGACAGATTGTAGTGCTTATTTTGGAGCGTCTGTTGAGGGAGCTATAGTATTTAATGCAGTCGTACCAATGATCGAGAAAATATACGTGCTTATCTATAATATTTATATTTGAAGATCTCGTAAAAAAGGATTCCTCGCAGCAGAGCTACGGGGTATAACCTCCGTGATCAAATTTTCCAGAACAGCCATACCAGTACGATCCCCTTCCTTATGATTCCTGATCGATTCAATCGGTGATAGGGTTCCTCATACAAAGAGAACAGTATTCTCGCTGCGATTTTACGCGGGAATCCAGCTTTGGGGTGTCGTTCGAGTGCTGAGAATCCTGTTTCTCCAGTGAAATTATTGCTGTTTCTTTTCCAGCTTCTTCCAGTCTGTCAGGAACTTGTTGATGCCGATGTCGGTCAGGGGATGCTTCACAAGCTGATCTATAACGTTAAAGGGGATTGTGGCGATATGGGCACCGGCAAGTGCCGCATCAACGACATGGAGCGGGTTTCTGACGCTCGCAACGATGATCTCGGTTTCGAACCCGTAGTTATTATAGATCTCAAGAATCTGGCGCACCAAATCCATGCCGTAATGACTGATGTCATCGAGCCTACCGACAAAAGGGCTCACGTAGGCCGCACCGACCTTGGCCGCGAGCAGCGCCTGGCTAGGAGAGAAGACGAGTGTCATGTTCACCTTGATGTCTTTTTCAGCAAGAATCTTTGTCGCCTTCAGCCCGTCCTTGGTGAGGGGAAGCTTTACCACGATGTTTTTGTGAATCTTCGCGAGTTCGACGCCCTCGGCAACCATTTTGTCCGCCTCCAGGCTTACAGCCTCTGCGCTGATTGGACCATCGACGATAGAGCAAATCTCTGCGATAACCTGATTGAAATCACGGCCTTCCTTCGCCACGAGCGACGGGTTTGTCGTGACTCCATCCACGACCCCGAGGCTTGCCGCCTCGCGGATTTCCTTCACATTTGCTGTGTCGATAAAAAATTTCATTCCTGATTCTCCTTGTTGTCCAACGTTATCGGTCTACCGGTGGCCCTGCGCCCTGAGCTCGCCATTTCCGCATTCCTTAGCGCCTCTTCCACCACCTGTATCGTATGCATCGCCTCTATTTTCGAGCCTGCCAGCTTCAGAGCATTGGCTATCTGCATGCGACAGCCCGGACATCCAGTTACCACAGTCGACGCCTCTGTAGCGATGATATTTTTTGCTTTATCTTCCGCGATACCATCGGACAGCTTCTGATGCGTAATCCGCATAACGCCACCGAAACCACAGCACCGGTCTGCGTTGCTCATCTCCACGAGCGTAAGCCCGGGGAGCGAACGGAGAATGCCGCGCACCATTCCGGACAATCCCTGCCCCCTGCCGAGGTGACAGGGGTTGTGATAGGTCACCGTTCTTCGGACAAAGCCCATCGGCATGTCTGGAAGCGCATGAGCGATGAATTCATGGATATCGAGGACAACAGGCACCTTCCCTGACAGCCGAAGCAGTTTAGGGTATTCCTCTTTAAAAGTCAAGCCGCAGGAGGCGCAGGCAGTGACGATGGCGTCTACTCGAAGTGCTTCGAAAAGCGCAGAGTTGTGAGCAGCCAGTTCCACCGCAGCCCTGCGGTCACCAAGAGAAAGTATTGATCTGCCGCAACAGCGCAGGCCGTCCGGAACAACCACCTCATACCCGAGCCTGCCAAGGACCGATGTCACGGCCCTCCCAATATCCTTTTGTATCGTGTTAATCGCACATCCGGGGAAAAACGCCACTCTGCCTCTGTTCTTTTGCCTACACCCTGACTTCTCTCCCTTTGAACTTTGAACTTTGAACTCTGACCTCCCCTTCGTATAATGCAACGCCACGGGAGCGAGCCACGCAGTTGCGCTCAACGCAGCCGGATGCTTCAGCACATTGTAAACAATCCTGTCGATGATCCCAGTTCCCAATTCCGCGACAACCTGTTCCTTCGCAGCCTGGATGATCTTCACGACCGGCACACTGTTGGGGCAGGATGCCTCGCAAGCAAAGCAGGTAGTGCAAGTTGCAAGGCGGTCCTTGAATATCGCCGACAACGCGAGTTTTCTGTCAAGGACGGCTTTTACGAGCGCCATTCTGCCGCGGGCGGAATACGATTCACCCCGCTCATGGAGATAGGTGGGGCACACAGCGCTGCAGGTCCCGCACTTGACGCAGCGCTCGATCTCGCGACGGTATGTTTCAAGCAACGGGGCAGGCAGGAAATGGGGTGATATTTTTTTTGTCATTGAAAGATTACGCCGGGATCCCGAGGGACACCACGCATAGAGTTCATCGATATCGACATTGTCCAGTACGATAAAGCCGTCTGGACAGTTCATTCCGGTGAGGCGTCGGCCTGTCGTTGATTCCACCAGCAATACGGCCATGAATGCCCACGGCCCGATCGAGCGTTATGTTCCAGCGCGGCTAGTTGCCGTTTCTAGGTCCCATTTTTCTCAGCTCATATACATCCGGCGATATGATTCCGGATTGGAGCCCGTATTTGGCATGTTTCAGGTCGGGATGGCTCAACCCAAAAAACTTGTAGAACCGCAAACGTTAAAATTCCCCTCGCGGTTGCGCCGATCGCCCCGCCTCCGTTTATCACCGCACCTGCCCCCCAAGCCGAACAACTCACGATAGTACTTGACAGGCCGGTCCCCTTTATGGCACGCCAGGAAACAGGCATATTTATCGAAAACGATTCTGCTGTCTCGGAACGACGCTATCCGCGACAGTAGCGTTTCGGATTTCGGTGCAGAGGAACCTAATAATGGGGACATGCGGCAAACGAGCAGAAGCAGATCTAACAACCTCGCGAGATAAAAAAAGTTCTTTTTGAATCCAGATTGCTCAGTAAACCCCACGTTAAGTGTTGTTTTTTTCTTCATATCGCTGAGCGCAGGCATCACTGCAGAAGGAGCAAAGCTTTCCTCCAATGCGGCGGGTAACGGCGCGGGCCTTTGGTATGTAAGTTCGGCATTCGAGGTCCTGCACCATCTCTTCACCCATGAGGCGATCGCTTTTCCGATCCTCCCCATGGTAGGATCTAACCGCTGAACGAAACACGGTTTTAAAGACATAGTAGACCACAGCAACACAAAAAAGAATAAACAGGTCACGTATCATCGAGCTTCCTTTTTGGAGATTTTTTTGAGCTCAGCGATGTTCGATCGCAAGAGTTCCGCCTGCGGATAATTGGGCGACAGCTTCAGAATCTCCTCCCATTCATGAATGGCGGCCTGATAATTCTTTTTATCGTTGGCATAGACGACCCCCATATTGAAGCGGGCGTATAAGTGCGAGGGATCATATTCCAGTACAACGCGGTATTCAAACAACGCCCGGTCATAGTACCCCAGGTTGCGATAGGAGGTCCCCATGTCTGTCCGAACGTCCGCGTTCCGGGGGTCGATCTGCAGCGCCCGCTCATAAGACGTGATGGCATTCCGCCAGTCTCCGCTGTCGTAATAGGCATTTCCAAGTGCTATTAGCGTGGCAAGATTATCCGGATCTTCCGCAAGGATGGTCCGGTATTCATCGATCAGGCCTGCATAGTTCGGTATCTTGGCTTGTTCCGTATCGCCGGCCTGCTGCGACCGGGGTAGCGTGGAATGGTATTTTTTCTCTTGCGTTTTCGTGCAGCCCGCGAGAAGGGAAAAGCAAAGAATCATTGTAACAAAAATAGTGTTCATGACAGTTAAACAGCCTGTTTGGCTTCATCTGCGGCAAAAGTCCGGAATGAAATGCTGATAATTCGCAGCCCCGCGCATGAGGACAAGCGCTCTGCGGAAGCTGATGCAGCATCAGGCACCATACCGCAGCATCAATGTCTGAAGTGCCTCATACCCGTCATAATCATGGCTATTCCGTGTTCGTCCGCCGCCATGATTGTCTCCTCGTCCTTGAGCGATCCTCCGGGCTGGATCACCGCTGTGACGCCTGCCTGGGCCGCTTCGTCGAGCCCGTCACGGAAGGGGAAAAATGCATCTGATGCAAGCACGGACCCCTTGAGTGGGAACTGCGCCTTCATCTTTGCGATACGGACCGAATCGAGACGGCTCATCTGTCCGGCTCCGATGCCGATCGTGCGGTCCCTGGTCGTAAACACAATGGCATTGGACTTAACGTGTTTGCACACCTTCCAAGCGAAATCGAGCGCTTCGTATTCTTCGTCCGTAGGCTTCCGTTTCGTTGCCACGCGAAGGGCGCGGACGTCGGCGATTCGTCCAAGATCGCGGTCCTGATAAATAAGCCCGCCGACTACCTTTTTCAGGTCCATGCCTTCGGCAGCACCCCTGACTGTTGGACCGATATCGAGGAGTCGCAGGTCTTTTTTCTTTCTGAGTTCATCGACCGCATCGGGCGCAAATTCCGGTGCCACGACCACTTCAACGAAAGTTGCTGTTAATTCTTTTGCCGTTTCAAAATCCACCATACGGTTAAAGGCTATAACGCCACCAAAGGCCGAAACGGGATCGCAGTCGCGCGCCTTGCGGTAGGCGTCGGCAAGCGTTGAGGCAACAGCCACACCGCAGGGGTTGTTGTGCTTTACGATCACGGCGGCTGTTTCCTCGTACTCTTTTACAAGTTCAAGGGCGCTGTTCGCGTCGAGATAATTATTGAAAGACATTTCCTTGCCCTGACGTTGCTTTGAGCTGGCTATAGAGGGCTCCTTTCGTCCAAACTCGCGGTAGAAAGCACCCTGCTGGTGCGGGTTCTCCCCGTAGCGCAGATTCTGCACCTTCTCGAACTGAAGCGTGAGGATGTTGGGGAAGCGAGTTTTTTCATCGGACGGTACCTGGCTATCGAGCCAGGCCGAGATCGCACTATCATAGCGAGCAGTGTGAAGGAATACGGTGCGGCAAAGTTCAAAGCGGGTCTTAGCCGATACCTCCCCGGTTTTTTGAATTTCTTCGAGCACTCGACCGTAATCGCGTGGCGACACAACCACTGCAACATCATTATGATTTTTGGCTGCGGAACGCAGCATCGTAGGACCTCCGATATCGATGTTTTCGATGGCTTCCTCAAAGGTACAGCCTGGCTTCGCTACAGTCTGTTCAAAAGGATAGAGGTTCACGACCACGAGGTCGATCGGCTCGATCCCATGCTGCTTCATCTGTTTCACGTGGTCGGGGTTGTTCCGTTTTCCGAGAAGGCCGCCGTGAACCTTGGGGTGCAATGTTTTGACCCTCCCGTCTAGCATCTCAGGAAAGCCGGTAAACTCTGACACATCCTTCACCGGAACCCCGGCGTCTCGCAACATTTTTGCGGTGCCACCAGTGGAAATTATTTCGATGCCAAGCTTGGAGATGCTTCTTGCAAAATCTAGGATCCCGTCCTTGTTTGAAACACTGATGAGTGCGCGCGTTACCTTAGCCACGGGGTGAACCTCCAAAAATAGATAAGAATTTCAAGCGGAATGCGTAGAATTTTAACCTAACAAAAGGGGAAAGTCAATTTTAATAGACCTGCCGGCGGACTTAACCTACCACATTATATTCCCGCACGCGAAACTTTGCGCCCAGATCCCCAGAGATCTTCCGGCAGGTTTCGATATCTACGCCCGGCGCGGACACGACAGTGGCGGTTACGTCAGGGATATACTTTATTGCCTCGCAGATAAAATCCTTGACGCCTTCGTAAGTTGCAGGACCGAACTTGGGCTGAGTAAGCTTATCATAAAGTTCGGCGTTCTGGGCGTTGAGACTCACGCTCATGGCGTCCACGAGACCGGCGAGTTCGGGCAAGATATTTCGTTTGTGGATCAAATTTCCATGACCGTTGGTATCGATGCGGACTTTCCCGCCCCGCCGCTTCACTTCGGCGGAAACGGCTTTCACCACGTCGAGTCTCAACATCGGCTCGCCATATCCGCAGAACACAATCTCCGTATAACGCTTCGGATCGCCAATCTCCTTGACGAGCTCTTCAGCTGACGGCTCATCGGCAAGTCTCAGATTGTGCCCCTTCACGAAATTGGTGTGATAGCGCACGCAAAACGTACACGCAGCCGAGCAGCGGTTCGTGATATTTAGGTAGAGGGAGTTCCTGATGGGATAAGTAATCTGGCCGTGCTTTGGCATCGTGCCGATGCCGAAAAGCTGCATAGCATTATAGCTCGTGATCCGGGCAACGTCTTCGAAAGTAAGACCCTTGATCTGCGCGATCATTTCTGCTGTATGGCGGACAAAGGCTGGCTCGTTCCGTTTCCCTCTCATGGGTTGGGGAGCAAGATAGGGCGCATCTGTCTCTATGAGCATGTACTCGATTGGAATCTGCTTCACGACCTCGCGCAGTGATTGCGCCTTGGGAAAGGTCACAGGGCCCGCAATGGAAATGGAGAAGCCCATTTCGATCACCTTCATCGCCATAGCAACGTCACCGGAGAAGCAGTGCATTACCCCACCCAAGTCGGGGGACCAATCCTCGGAGAGAATCCGAAGCATGTCGTCATGGGCTTCGCGATCATGAATGATGACAGGGAGGTCGAGCTCCCGGGCTTCATGCAGCATGTCGCGGAACTTCCTTTTCTGGTCCGTGCGGGGAGAATGTTCATAGTGATAGTCTAGCCCAATCTCGCCATAGGCCACAACCTTCTTATGCTGCGCGAAATGCCTGATAATCTCGTAGGCGGGGTGAAGGATGTCCTTCACTTCATGGGGATGGATGCCGATTGCCGCATAGATGAAGTCGTACTTGTCCGCCAGCATCACCGCGTCGCGGCTCGACTCAACCGTAGTGCCGATGGTTACAATATATTCAACGCCTGCTTCGCACGCGCGCCTGATCACGTCCTCGCGGTCGTCGTTAAATTCGCGCATCTCTAGGTGAGCGTGAGTGTCGATGAGCATTGTTTCCACCTGTACTTCTGAACAGAGGTCGCAACCAAAGAGGACCGCCCTTACAACATAATTGCGTATTGATTATGAAACGTGGGTACACAGGTGTTTAAAACTTACTTCACCCGGCTACCGGTCCTGGTCTGCTTATCGAATGTAGCGACTGCAAGGAGATCGCCGCTGCTCGCAGCAAGGAGCATGCCTTGGGATTCAATCCCCATAAGTTTGGCGGGCTTCAGGTTCGCGACTATCACGACGGACATGCCAGTAAGTTCCTCTGGCGTATAGTTTTTCCCGATACCAGCCACGATCTGGCGCGTTATGGTGCCAATGTCCACATTGAGTTTCACAAGCTTTTCAGACTTTTCAACGCGCTCGGCAGAGACGATTCTGCCCACGCGCAGATCCACCTTCATGAAGTCCTCAATGCCGATAAGCTCCGGCCCGGCAGATGCGGTCTGCGACGCCGGCTGTTTTGATTCTTCCGCGGTCTTTTCCATCTTTTTCTCCGTGTTCTTTTTTTGGTCAATGCGGGGGAAAAGCTGCGCCCCTGGTTGTATTGTGCTGCCGTGAGGCAGCCCCCCCCATGTGAGTTCCTCCTGCATGCGGCATGAGTTCAACGGCCTGTCGACGCCGAGGGCACTCCAGATTTTCTGGCAAGTCGACGGCATCACCGGATAAAGGTAGAGCCCGATCAGCCGGAGCGATTCTGAGAGGTTATAGAGCACGTTTCCAAGCCGTTTCAGGTCTTTGTTCTTCGCAAGCGTCCAGGGCGCGCTATCCTCCACGTAGCGGTTGGCGCACGCTACCAGCACCCAGACGTCTTGGAGGTACTTCGTAAAGGAAAATGACGAGAAATCTTCCTCCACTCTTGGGGAAATCGAAGCAGCGATCTCGCGCAATGCCCGGTCGTTTGGCTGGTCGATCCCCGCTGGCGGGATCTTCCCATCGAAATATTTACTGACCATGGTGACAACGCGGGAGAGAAGGTTCCCGAGGTCATTCGCAAGCTCGGCATTGAACCGTGTGGTGATGTTCTGGACCGAAAAATCGCCGTCAAGCCCGAAAGGAACCTCACGCAGTACGAAATACCGAAACGCGTCGGCGCCGTAGGCATCGGTAATCGCGTTCGGGTCAATCACATTGCCGAGCGATTTTGACATCTTTTTGCCATCCTGCGTCCACCAACCGTGGGCGAAGATATTTCCCGGAAGCGGCAGACCGAGCGCTAGAAGCATGGTGGACCAGTAGACGCTGTGTGTGATCAGGATGTCCTTACCCACAAGATGATGGTTTGCCGGCCACCAAAATTGTTCGCGCCTCGAGGAATCCATTGAACCTTCCGCTGCCGGGCTCAGGTACCGCGTAGCCGACAAATAATTCACGAGCGCATCGAACCATACATAGGTGACGAAGTCCCGGTCAAAAGGAAGTTCGATGCCCCAGGAAAGTCGTCCCTTGGGCCTGGAGATGCAGAGATCGCCGAGAGTCTGCGATCGCAGAAACCCAAGCACTTCATTGCGGCGGCTTTCCGGCCGAATGTAGTTCGGGTTTTGTTCGATGTGCTTTATCAGACGATCCTGATACCTGCTCATCAAGAAAAAGTAATTGTCTTCGGTTATTCGCTCAACAGGCCTACCGCAGTCAGGGCACTTGCCCTCCACGATTTCCTTTTCTGTCCAGAACCGCTCGTCGGGCGTGCAGTACCAGCCTTCGTAGGTGCGGCGTTCAATTTCACCTTTGTTGTAAAGCTTCTTCAGCAGTTCCTGAACGACGGCAATATGCTCGGGGTCTGTGGTGCGGATAAAGGCATCATTTGAGATTTCAAGCTTTTTCCATAGGTTCTGGAAGTTCACGGTCATGAGATCCGCATGCGCTTTCGGTGTAAGCCCCCGTTCCAGAGCCGCTTTCTCAACCTTCTGCCCGTGTTCGTCAGTGCCGGTGAGGAAGAATACGGCATCGCCCCTCAGGCGGTGGTACCGCGCCAGCGTGTCGGCAGCAATGGTCGTATAGGCGTGGCCGATATGCGGCACGTCGTTAACGTAATAGATTGGCGTAGTAATGTAGAATTTATCGGGCATAAAAATAGTTTACCACGAAGATCATGAAGAGCACAGTGGCAGAGCATCGCAGATTACAATAATGGAATTATTGCCGCGCAATATATAGTGCACCATTTACAGGCTCTTCATTGCCGGACGGTTTTGATAGGCTTGCAAAAAGCCATCAAGCCCTTCGCCCATCATTTTCGCGCACAAATCACGGTACTACCGGTCCCTGAGGCTTGCCTTCGCCACCCGCCTGCCCCTTCTTTTTTTTGCGCCAAAACCGGCGTTTTTTCCGTTTGCCAGTTTTATCGCCTTCCTGCTGCGGCTGATGGGCCGCCTGCTCGTCGGGCTGTTTCTTTTCCTGTTTCACCTGCCGTTGCGATTCTAATGGTTGCTGAGTTTTCTTTGCCTGTTGAGGCTCTTTCTTCTTTTCGGGTCTGCCACTTCGCTGGTCATCCCTCTTTTTTTCGCGCCGTGGTTCCTGCTGTTTGCGGTCATCCTGGCGCTTCTTGTCCTCAGCCTGCCTGCGCTCTTCCGCATCTTTCCGTTCCTCGGCAACATGCCGTTCGTCTTTCTCTGTCTTTTCCTTCACCGCCGCGTCTCGCATGCCAGCCATGTCTTTCTTGATTTCGTCATACATTTCATACTCGTAGGAGAGGCAGCAAAGCAGTCTGCCGCAAACGCCAGAAATTTTCGCTGGGTTCAACACCATCTCCTGTTTTTTGGCCATGCGGATGGAAACGGGCTCGAAATTTTTGAGGAACGCCGCGCAACAGAGCTCCCTGCCGCAGGGCCCGAATCCGCCAATCATCCGCGCCACGTCCCGCACTCCGATCTGGCGCATCTCAATCCTACTCTTGAGTTTGTAGGCCAGGTCCTTCACAAGCTCCCGGAAGTCAACCCGAGTTTCTGAAAAAAAGAAAAATGTTGCACGCGACGCGTCGAAGGAATATTCCACGCGGATCAGCTTCATTGGCAATTCCCGTTCAGTAATGATGTCCTGGGCGATTTTATAGGCCTCGGCCTCACGCTCCACGTTCTTCGCCTCTCTGGCGAGATCGTCCTCGGTGGACCGACGCAGTATTTTCCTCAGCACCTGCGGCTTTAGCTTACTTTCAACGGTGGATTCAGCCTGCACTGCACCGATTTCAACCTCTTCTTCGACCTGCAGGCCATGCTCAATATGAACTGCCGGGTGCGATTCTGTCGGCACGGATTGCTCCGGCTGTTTTTTCAGGCGCACCACCCTGGCAAATCCCTGGCCGAGTTCGGAATCGACAATCACCTTATCGCCGATCGCTACCTCAATATCAGTTGCATCGAAATCGTAGACTTTCCAGTTCTCCCGGAAGCGAACTCCCGCTATTTTTATCATTTTATCGGTCATGTATTATGTATAAACTGTTTTCTCCAGAATTTTTTTCTCTTTGTGGCTTGCTGGATTATAGCTCAATACTGCACTTCTGGTCCACCACTCCACAACCGGTTCAGAACCGTCCTAATTTAAAAAAAAGATTCTCAGCCACAAGCTGTGCGCTGACGCGGCGATCGATCAGATGTCTGCTCGCGATGATCAGGTCCAGATCGGCGAGCATCGCCGGAAGAGGGAACCGACCCGCTCCCCGTCGATATTGTTCTCCGGACCCGGTCTGTACAAGCAGCCGCTCTTCCTCTGTTTCCCGATAGATAAGCGCATCGCGAATGCTTTCAACCCCGATTTCGAGCAGCCGGTCGAACTGTTCCCGGTCTTTCGCGTAACGTTCAGCGAGGTTGAGCACCTCAGAGGCACTCATCTGGCCGATATCGTTCCACAACGACAGGAACTGCTCCCGCTCGGCTTTTTCCTGCCCCGCATCCATTTCCAGGCTGCGGCCGATACTCCCACGGGCAAGTGCCGCAAGAAACCAAGCATCCTCCTTAGAAAGACCGCGTTCCCTCACGAGAAACTGGGCCAGCGTCCTGCGCGGGAGGGGCTGGAAACGTATTTCCTGACACCGCGAGCGAATGGTTGGCAGTAAGCTTTGCGGAATTGACGTGATCAGAATGATGAGCGCATCGCCCGGCGGCTCTTCGAGTGTTTTCAGGAAAGCGTTCGACGACGGCCGGTTCATACTCTCTGCGAAATCGACGATCAGCGTCTTTTTTGTTCCCTCAAAGGGCCTGAGCGACAAGCTCTCTTGTATCTGTCTGATCTGGTCGATCTTGATTTCCTCACCATCCGGAACCAGCAAGTGAATATCAGGGTGTCCCCCCGATGCAGTCTTGCGGCATGACGGACAAACACCGCATCCGCCCTGAGGCCCTCGGTTCTGACAATTAACGGCGGCGGCAAGCGCGAGTGCCGTCAGCTTCTTGCCGATCCCCACATCACCGGAAAAAAGATATGCATGGGCGAGAGTGTTGTTTGCCAAAGCCCGCTTCAAAATGGCAACAGGCTGTTCATGCCCTTCTATCCCTGCAAACGACATGTTTTATGCACCATTCCTAGAACTATAGTCTTTTATTTCTAATAACTATGACGGCAGCCGAATAGCACTGCTATTATAGGTTAATGTCGGGAGTTTCCGTCCTGTTTAATCCAAACCCCGTTTCTTGATAATCGGGATTCTTTTCAGCACCTTCAATAAGACTTCAAAACTTCTACGATCTCAACAATTCATCGACCAGATTGCGAAGCTCGTTCTGAATTACTTCGGGATCGGGCGACGCATCGACAATTCGGAAACGGTCCGGCTCTTGACTTGCCAGAACAAGATAACCCTGCCGTACCCGCTCATGAAACGAAAGGTGCTCATTCTCGAAACGTGCCTCCGCCTCCAGTCCCCCACGGCTGTTTCTTCCACGCGCCCTAGCCAGCCCCGTTGCCGCATCGATATCAAGGAGAATGGTCAGGTCAGGCCGAATATCGTCCGTCACGATCCTGTCCAGAGACTTGATTAGTCCAAAATCGAGCCCGCGCCCGTACCCCTGGTATGCAAGCGTTGCGTCCGAGAAGCGGTCACAGAGCACGATCCATCCGGCTGAGCGTCCAGGAACGATAACCGCCGCCAAGTGCTGCGCCCTGCCGGCGGCGTAGAGAAGCAATTCCGCCTTGGGATCAAGCGAGGTATTCGCCGGATCGAGCAGAATTTTTCTTATCTGGTCGCCGATCGATGTTCCCCCGGGCTCACGGGTGAGCGTTACGGACTTGCCGAGCGTGGAGAGGTAGTTCGCGAGCAAAGCGATCTGGGTGGACTTGCCTGAGCCTTCGATTCCCTCGAAGGTTATGAAGGGACCCACCATCTATTTGAGCTCCACAACAACATCGTTCGCCGCTTTAAGCGAGGCATTCGATGTGAAGAAGAGCACTTGTGTTTTCGAACCGAGTGCACGCAGTACCTGACATGCGGCATGCTGCCGTGCCGGGTCAAAACCGGCAAGCGAGTCATCCAGAACAAAAGGCAACCGCAGTTTCCCCTCTAGCGCCTCCACCAGCCCGACTCTGAAGCAGAAGTAAACGAGCGCCTTCGTACCATGACTGAGGTCTTCGAATTTGACAACTGAATTATCCGTAGTATAGACGACCGTCGGGCCCTCATGATCGGCGAGCTCAATCCGCACATACCTGCTACTCGTGACGGCTGATAAATATTTCTGCGCCGCCACCTCGGCGGCAGGGACAAGCGTATCCATTTCGATACCGCTAATCCTGCTGGCAATGGCCAGTTCAGCAGGCCAGCCCGTTGAAACAGGGGGTGCCGCGTTTAATTTAACTGGCAATGCCGCGTCGCCGCGAACACCGGTCCACGCCGTCCCGGAGGACGAGCACTCGGAATCCAGGCGTTCGATATTCTGCCTTATGCTGTAAGTATCCGCTTCATGATGGGAAACAGCCCTCGCTGCTGCTCCTAGCCGAAGAACCTCGTCCTGCTGTTTCTGGCTCTGCTGCCGCAAGGATTCGGGTGTCAAGTTTCCGAGGATGCGTTTACGCGTCTCTTCCTGGTCTTGCAGCAGTGAACACAAATAGCGGTAGTTCTCTGCTTTTTCCTTAAGCTCTCCTGTGGTTGCCGCACCAATGGAACGTATGTAGGACGCGACAAGAGCCCCGTCGTGCACAGCCTCTCGTTCTAGCTCAGTTAGTTCACTCTGAACGGTGAACGCTTCTTTTTTCACGGCCTTAAATTGCGCGTTCTTTCGCGAACCGTTGTACCAGGCCGTTGCCATGAGTATTAGAGAACCAATTATCCCTAGCGGAAACAAATAGGCATAAGCATCAGTCAATAAGTACATTCCAACAACTAGCGACAGAATGCCGAGCACCACTCCGAGAAGAAACAATTTGTCAGTTACGAGGTTGGTCATCGGCATGCTTGACAGCCGCATGTTCAATCCTTCAAGCTCCCTGCGGAGGTCATCGGCATCTGCCCCTTTCTGTGCCTGGTGGCGTTCGTGATCTTCGAGCACCTCGCTCAGATTCTCGGGGAGAACCTCGCATACATTGAGTTCGGCTAAAGAAGATTGAATCTCGGCGTTCTTTTTTTCCATCTCGTCAAGTGCGGCCAGTTTTTTATTGATTTCGTCCTGGGCGAGTTTGGCAGACTGGTACCGGTAGTCTGCATCCGCTGCCTCCTCTGCCAGACGCAGGGTCTCGCGAAGTTCGACGAGCCTTGACCGAGCAGCGGAATCTTCTGGCGCGGCCACCTGAGCGGCTGGTAACTGCTGTTTTTTTTCTGCAGCAATCGGTGCTCCGCACAATGAACCGTTGTGTAAATGCTCCCGCCGAATCACGAACACCTTCCCGTAGTCCTCCTCCGACAGGTCGGCCGTAAGCCCCCTCATGAATTTTGTCGCATTGTCCCAGTCCTTGTGAAGAAGGTTAAACTCTTTAGTAGCCGAATTATATTTGGAAAGGTTCACCGCGCTCTTCACGAAATCCTGGATCACGCGGTAGTACAGCCCGTCATCGGAGCATATCACCAGGGCACTCCGTGAAGCATCATGCGTGTATCTTGATTTGAGAGATTCCCCATGCTCTGGCTGTGCGGATGGGAAAAGAAGGCGTTGCAGTGTGTCGACAGCTGTGGTTTTCCCTGATTCGTTGCCGGCTATAACCATGTTAAAACCGTTCTCGAATCTCAGGCGCGCAAGTTCACGGATTCCGCGAATGCCCTGCATCACAAGCTCCACAAGGAACATAGACGTGCTCCTCTCTCATAATTCAGCTTCTTACTATATCGTATGCAGGCTAAAGATGCAACAGGGAAAAGCGGCGACTACAGCATCGCGAGTGCATTCTTAAGCGCCTCCGCCTTCTGGAGCGTCTCCCGGTATTCCGCCGCGGGGTCGGAGTCGGCAACGATCCCGGCACCGACCTGCAGGTACGCAGTTCCGTCCTTTATGACAAAGGTCCTGATGATGATATTCATATCCATATCGCCATCATTCGAAAAATAACCGATGGAGCCGGTATAAAGTCCGCGCGATACCGGTTCAAGTTCGTCGATGATCTCCATACACCGCACCTTAGGCACTCCAGTTATCGTACCGCCAGGGAATACAGAACGTACAAGGTCGAAAGCATCCTTCCCCGGCGCAAGGTCACCACGAACATTGGAAACAATATGAATCACATGGGAATAGTCCTCGACGGCCATGATTTCATCGACCACAATCGACCCGTAAGAGCACACTTTTCCAAGATCATTCCGCTCTAGATCCAGAAGCATTATATGCTCCGCGCGCTCCTTCTCACTTGTCAGAAGCTCCGCGGAGAGCTCCCGCATTTCCGACTGATCGCTCCCTCTGCGGCGGGTGCCCGCGATCGGCCGCGTATCGGCAACCCCTTCGCGCAACCGAATAAGCCGCTCCGGCGAGGAACTCGCAAGTTGGAGATCACCAAAATCAAGAAAAGCGGCGAATGGTGACGGGTTGACGGCGCGCAGTATTTTGTACAAGCTGAATGAGTCGGCCCCGTCGATAAACGCAGAGAACCGCTGGGACAAATTGGCCTGATAAATATCTCCTGCCGATATGTACTCTTTGCACCGGATGACCATGGCCTCAAACTCGGTCTGGCTCAAACCGGCTGAAAGCTCGAACTCTTTCACAGGCTCTCTTGCATTCGGTAGCGGGGCGCTATCACGATGTGAAGCCGATTCCAGCCTGACTACGGTTGTCCGCAATCTTTCCCCAGCCTCATTAAAAAGCCGGTCCCACTGGTTTGGCTCAGGCCGTCTGAATCCCAGTTCCTGCTCACGCGCCCCGGGGTTCACGATCACCCAGGCCTTGTCCAGAATATGGTCAAAAGCAACCACGAGATCGACAAAAATGAAGCAGGCTTCGGGAAAATCAACATCGACTGCTGCCCGGCGAGGCAGCTTTTCAAACTGGCGGGAGAAATCGTAAGAAAAGTATCCAACAGCGCCACCGGTAAAAGGGGGCAATCCGGCAATTCGGCTGGTCCTATAATTATTAAGCAACTCACGGAGTTTTTCCAGCGGCTTACGCTTCGTCATTGCCCGCCTGCCAAATTTCCTCTCGAGAGTTTTCGGTAGAATAAGTTCCACCGTTTCGCCGCGGGATTTAAAAATTAGATAAGGATCGGCAGTTACGAACGAATATCTTCCGATCTTCTCGTTAACGCGTGCGCTTTCGAGCAGCACGGGACAACCGTCCTGACGCAGAGCTTCGAAGGCAGTTAACGGTGAAAGTCCAGGTATGCAGATTTCCGATGTGAGGGGCATGATAACGTCATGCCGGAGCTGCTCGAAAAATTCTTTTTTTGTGGGGTTTAGAATATACATACATAACCTACGAAATTGTAAAGATAATTCGTCAGTTGGTCAAGACAATTTTAGTAAAATAATTCTGCAACCGAGCGATAAATATGGTATAGTATCATTAGATTAACGCATTAAGAAGTGCATTAACGTTCTTTGAAGATACGGCAGTTTGCATGGCGTTGCCGAACCAGCACCGTTAGGTGTACAGATGATAACCCGTTATAAAGGGGATCAAGCACCGGAAATGATGGAGTGCCGAAGCCGGGAAGAGGACAGCAAGTTGAGCGGTCAGTCTCCCGATTGATACACAGGCATCCACAGGACGGAAGAGCCGAAACCCCTAAGTTGCGTGCGTACACGGGAAGAGGCGAGGAGGCCTTTCACACACGACGCTTCACAGGGTCTGCAAAGCGGAGCCGCAGAAGCAGGATGTACTTCCCGAAGTAGACACAGCTCAGCGGAATATCAAGACCGGTTCGGGGGCAACGCCTTTTTTATTGCCTTTTACGTTTCAACCAACCAGAAAGGTTCTTCTCTTGCTGAAATTTATCAATACATCCCTTCCTCACTGTAATTGCAGCACTCTCCATAATTTCTTAAGACCCTTAGTAAAATAATGCATATCCCATCGATCTACCCCTCGACAAAAAGCAAATTTTATTTTAAACTGATCCCGTTTCCCGAATTCGCGATCTGATTACGTTTCAAAAGGGAGCTGGCCATGAACCATGCCATTGACGTACATATCTATTATGAGGATACCGATTGCGGCGGTGTGGTGTACTATGCCAACTATCTGCGCTACATGGAACGGGCACGAACCGAATATCTAGCGTCGCGAGGGTTCTCGGTAAAAAAACTCATGGACGAGGGAACAATCTTCATGGTGCTCCGGGTCGAGATCGACTATAAATCCCCTGCGCGGTATAGCGACACCATCGAAATCGAGACAGGGGTAAGAGACGTGACCCGAGTGACCATGATGTTTGAGCATACCATGCGAGAAAAGATCTCGGGCCGGGTCTTTGTGGAATGCCGCGCAAAAGTTGTATATGTCGACAAGCACGGCAAGCCGAAACGCCTAGCCGAAGATTTCGTGGAAAAAATGAAATGAAGGCTGTTACCCACGACCAAATCGCGCTTCGCGGTGCAGGCACAGTGAACATCACACAGCCTGAAAAAGGCGCCCGCTTCACGCTGGACAGCCTCCTTCTCGCAGATTTCTGCCGCATCAAAGCCCGGGACACCATTCTAGAACCAGGATCGGGTACAGGAATCATATCCCTCCTTCTTGCAAAAAAGTTTCCCTGCGCCTCCATTGTTTCCGTCGAGGCGCAGACCTCCGTTGCTGATCTTTGCTCCCGAAATATATCGGACAACGGCCTCGATGACCACATTAAACTGCTCAACCAGGACATCCGGGAGATGCAACACATCGTGAAACCCGCCTCCTTCGATGCCATTGTTGCTAATCCACCCTTCACGCGGACAGGAACCGGCAGACAAAGCCCCATTCCGGAAAGGCTGGCGTCACGTCATGACCGGATGGGGACAATACAGGCTTGGCTGGATCTCCGGATTTTTCTCAGGAACACAGGTCGCTATTTCCTCGTCTTCCCTGCGGGCCGAGCAGCGGAAATTCTGTCTCTGCTGCACGAGGAAAAGTTGGAGCCTAAGCGTGTGCGGTTCGTCCATCCCCGGCAAAATAAGTCTGCTTCCCTTATCCTAATCGAAGCCATAAAATCAGCCGCCGCCGGCCTCGAAGTCCTACCACCGCTCATTGTACATGAAGCCAGAGGCTATTCCCAGGAGATGCTGCAAATCTACGACCTTTCTTAAAGCCATCTTATTCTTGAATCTGCGCTTTTTCATAGCTCCTGCATCTCCTCCAACGAACTGTGATATAGTTATAATAGCTCATAAAACAGACGTTTCTCCCGTTCCGTTGAGAAACATATGGGGCGCGAGGGGAGAAAGGAATGACCGTAGGAGGTTCTCGATGGCCGGAGATACATACCCTTATATAATAGTAGGAGCAGGTCTCGCAGGAACATCAGCCGTGGACGGCATCCGGGAGGAGGACAAAAATGGCGCCATTATGCTCATCGGCGCAGAAAGACACCTGCCCTATGATCGCCCGCCGCTTTCGAAAAAACTCTGGTTCGGCAAAAAGAAAGTCGAAGAGATATTTCTTCATGACCAGCGCTATTACGACCAGAACGGCGTTACCCTCGCCTCAGGCATTTCGGTGACTTCGATTGATACGAAGCAGAAGTCAATTACAACACACGACGGGAACACCTACTTTTATCGAAAGCTCCTGCTCGCAACCGGCGGCATGCCTCGAACCCTACCTCTACCGGGAGGCGACTTGGAAGGCATTTTTTATTTTCGGACGCTCGACGATTACTTGAGGTTACGGCAGGAGTCATCAGCGGGGAAAACCGCCGTTGTAGTCGGCGGCGGATTCATCGGTTCGGAACTCGCCGCAGCCCTGACAATCAACAGAGTAAGTGTGACCATGATTTTCCCTGAGCCCGTCCTTGTGCGTCGGGTTTTCCCTGAGTCTCTGGGCAGAGCTATTCAGGATGATTACCTCAAGCGGGGCGTAACGCTTCTATCAGGAGAAAAACCCGCTTCCTTCAACAAAAAAGGAAACACTTTTATTACCCGCACTGAAAGCGGTAAGAAGATCGAATCGGACATGTTGATTGTGGGCATTGGAATTGCGCTTTCCCTTGGGTTGCCACGCAACGCCGGCCTGCAGACTGCCAATGGAATCATCGTGGACGAATATCTTCAAGCATCGATGCCTGATATCTACGCGGCCGGGGACAATGCTCTCTTTCCCTACCAGGCGCTAGGAAAACAAACGCGCGTTGAACATTGGGACAATGCCCTAAACCAGGGAAAGTGGGCGGGGAGAAACATGGCCGGCGCCGGCGAGCCTTATACGCACATGCCCTACTTTTTCTCGGATCTTTTCGATTTCGGATACGAGGCTGTGGGGGAAGTCGACTCGCAGCTCGAAACCTTCGCAGATTGGCAGAAGGAAAATGAGAAAGGTGTGATTTACTACCTCAGGGACAGCAAGGTCAGGGGTGCGATGATGTGTAATGTATGGGATAAAGTCGAGGCTGCACGCACGCTGATTCGGGCCGACCAACACGTAACAAAGGAAGGATTGCGTGGGATAATCCGGTAAAAACAAGCATCACCGATGAACGCAGGAATATACCATAACTATTTTTTCAATATTGATCCGTGGTCATCGGTAATTATCAAGGGTTTCAATTCTCAGGAGGCTACCATGAAACTCGCACTGCAAACATCACAACCCATAACAAAAAACACCCCTCCCCTTTCACGGCAGGACGTTGTGTTGCTCCTTCGTGAAATTCCCGAATGGTCGCTGGGAGAACGGACAATCGGAAGAGAATTTCTTTTCAAGGATTTCAGGACCGCCATGGACTTCGTAAACAGCGTCGCCCAGATTGCGAACAAGCAGGATCATCACCCCGACGTGTTCATTTCGTACAACAAGGTACAGCTAACCCTGTCAACGCATAAGATTGGCGGTTTGACGCTGAACGATTTTATCGTGGCTGCGAAAATTGACGCTCATTCCAACCAGCCGCGAATTAAGAAGGCTGCGTGACGAGCCATATCACCCACAGGGGCATCGATAAACCGATGGGGAAAGTCGCGCTTATTACCGGCGCAAGCAAGCGCATTGGCCGCGCAATCGCGATGGCTCTAGCGGAAGAGGGTGTAGGCATCGTAGCCCATGACCGAGGAGCCCTGGAGACGGAGATTGAAAATATCTGTGAGGAAGTAGCTGACTGCGGTGCGAAGTCGTGGAAAGTCATGGCGGATTTGGAGAAGCCTCAAGAGTATGAGTCTCTGATCGCGCGGTCGATCAAGACAGCGGGATCGCTCGACATCCTCATAAACAATGCGGCGATCTTTCTACCCAGTACGATAGTAGACGTAGGCTTTGATGACGTAAGACGGCATCTGCAAGTGAACGCTTGGGCACCCTTTGTTTTAAGCCGCGAATTCGCAAGGCTTGCGGGGCGCGGTAAAATCATAAACCTGCTTGACACAAGGATTGCCGGCTATGACCGGGAGCACACGGCATACGTTCTAAGCAAACAAATGCTCGCAACAATGACTAGAATGTGCGCGCTGGAATTCGCACCGGCAATCACAGTAAACGGCATTGCTCCCGGCTTGATCCTCCCCCCCGCAGAAAAGGATGAGGGTTATCTTGACCGGCTTGCGCAGACTGTACCGCTCAGGAAGCACGGCGAACCCGGCGATGTCACCAGCGCAGTGCTCTATCTGCTCAGAAGTGACTTCATCACGGGCCAGATAATTTATATCGATGGCGGCCGGCATTTACTGGAGGACGGCAATGGACCGGATTCTGATAAGTGATCTTCTGGTACGGTGTATTATCGGGATCGGCGAGGAAGAGCGGCGCGAAAGGCAGGATATCGTGATAAACTTGTCCCTTTCAACAGATTTAAGCAAAGCGGCAAGAAGCGACAATCTTGATGACGCTGTGGACTACCGGGAATTGAAAAAGCGGATTGTGAATATGGCTGAGCTATCGAGTTACCGCCTCGTAGAAGCCTTGGCCCAGGCTATTGCCGATATCTGCCTCGTCCATCCGGCCATATCGCAGGTTCAAGTTCGCGTGGAAAAACCCGGTGCCCTACGATTCGCCAGGACCGTGGGCGTGGAAATCACGCGGAACCAGAGTAAGAAGGAGTTATGATCCGAGCGTTCATAAGCGTGGGGTCCAACATCAAACCCGCGACCAACACCGAGCAGGCGATCCACATGCTCGCCAACGAAACACAAATAACTGGCATATCGATGGTGTATCTCACGGCGGCCGAAGGCAGACCCGGGCAGCCGTCTTACTATAATTGCGTGGTCGAAATCGAAACAGATTTGCCGCCCACTGTATTGAAGAATCAGGTTCTCCGCGATATCGAGGCAAAGCTAGGACGCGTCCGGACCGAAGACAAATTCGCCGCTAGGACAATCGACCTCGACCTGATTCTCTACGGGGAACTTGTTATGACCTCCGACGACCTTACGCTCCCGGATCCCAATATCCTTCGCAGGCCGTTTTTAGCGATCCCGCTGCGAGAGCTCATTGCGGGATCGATCCTGCCGGGATCCGACCTCCGCATCGACGACATTGCCGAGAGTCTCGTGGGAAGCCCGATGAAACCGCTCGCAAGCTACACCAAGCAAATCCGAAAGGACCTTCTCCATGGTCGAAAACAAGGAACGAGTCGAGAAGCTGGTACGAGAGTTACTGGTTGAGTTGGGCGAGGACCCCGACAGAGAAGGCCTAGTCAAAACTCCGAAGCGCGTAGCCGAAGCCCTCGCCTATCTGACGTCTGGGTATCACGCCGATATCCAGCGGCTGATCAACGAGGCCATATTCGAGCAGAAAACGACTAGCATGGTCGTGGTCAAGGACATTGAAGTCTACAGCCTCTGCGAGCATCATATGCTTCCGTTCTATGGTCGCTGCCACATCGGCTACATCCCCCGGGGTCGGGTATTTGGCATTAGCAAGCTAGCCCGTCTCGTCGACATGTATGCACGACGGCTCCAAATCCAGGAGCGGCTGACGGAGCAGATTGCCTATGCGATCAAGGACTCCATTAATGCCGATGGTGTCGGCGTGATGATCGAAGCGCGCCACCTGTGCATGATGATGCGTGGCGTCGAAAAACAGAATTCGATGTTCGTGACTTCGTCAGTGCTCGGGGTTTTTCGATCCATCCCGGCGACAAGAGAGGAATTCTTGTCGATCATCAACAGGCCGAGAACGGACATTTAATTTCGATAAGCCATTGAAGGGCGAATAAAAATCTCAGCGCGGGACGGTCAAAGGAATCGATTTTTTCGGGCAGCGAGTCATAGGGCCCCCTTCGAAATCCCCAGCGACCGCAAAATGCAGCTTCGGGCGTGTTCGAACTTGTTAGTAGACAATGCTCACTTGGACGCTGCCCACAGCTGAATCGTCCGTTCTTTTTTTGCTTAAAAACAGTCCGAAACAACACTTCGATTTGACCCGATTCGGCGTCCTTTACGCCTGGAATACATCAGAGTCAGGGCAATTGAGGACTCAACAGAACATTCAACCCAGTCGGGCAGCCAGCATCATCGTCCGGATTCCCGTTTCGTTCTGAGGAGGTGCTTTTCGATCATTCGTTTGATTGCTTCTCTGAGTTCATCGTCTCCAACCGCATGAACGGACTGATCGATCATTTTCCTTTCCTCTCGAGTAATAACCTCAGGAAACTGCTCCCTCTCAGGCAACTGTGCAGGTAACGATGCGATCTCACCGAGCTTGAGCGTGATGTCCCGAACTGTATCGGCACCCAGGTTGCTGTTCAGTTTCCCGATAATTTCCGGCTTCATCAGCGAGAGCTGCTGCATCCACGCCGGGCTGTCCACGATCAACAAAAGCCTGCCCCCGCGAAGCGTACGCGGTTGTGCATGCTGGGCAATTGCCGGACCCACCGTGCTGGCCCACCGACTTGAAATGCGATACTCGGGAAGCCGGCTTTGCATGCCACGCTCTTTGAGGATCTTATAGATGGTTGCCGAAAGTTTATCGATCTTCCGCGCCATGGTTACACATAGCCCCTCAGAAAATGTGAATAATTGGTTTTGAACATGTGCTGTTATTGCCTAATCGATGACTGACGGCCAGTATGCTACCGTCCGTCGCCGATAGTAAACATCACGTAGATTCACTCCATGTTTAAACATCAAAGATGTTTTTTATTACCGTCCACACCCATCTTTTCAGACTCTTTTCGCGATTGTTTTCTATACGCTCGACCGTCGGTACCTCCTGGTAGTCGCATGCCGTCTAGTTACACCCACGATAATCCCCGCGACCGCATCCGTCGATTTTTGCACCTTGTGACCGGGTGAATACCCTCCGTTGCCTTCTTTCATGATCTTGCATTCCGGATTGTTTTCATTCACATGGGCTTCAGCCTTTATCGCGATTCACTGTTCCTTGGTTCATTCCCTGCGGCGTGTAACATCATAACATATCAAGAGTTGTTTTGACAACCGGGAATGAGATGGATATAATAGTAAAATCCGCTGTGGTGAAATGACGCGGAGTCAGGAGCGAACAATGCCAGAATTACGGAAAGACCCCATAACGGGTCGGTGGGTCATCATTTCATCTGAACGGGGCAAACGGCCGAACGAATTTCTGGACCAGCGCAACAAAAAAAGGACAGGGTTCTGCCCTTTCTGCGCAGGCAATGAACGAACCACGCCGCACGAAATCCTTGCTTATCGGGACAGCGGACAACCCGACGGGCCGGGCTGGCGGTTGCGGACCGTACCAAATAAATTTCCCGCTCTCCAAATCGAGGGGGACCTGGACAAGCAGGGCGAAGGCATTTTCGACAAGATGAACGGAATCGGCGCCCATGAAGTCATCATCGAAAGTCCTGACCACAGTGCGACCCTCTCCACGCTGCCGGCGAAAGCCATGGAGGATGTGCTCTGGGCTTATCGAGACCGCATGGAGGACCTGAAAAGGGACAAACGATTCCAATATACTCTGATCTTCAAGAACGAAGGCCTTATCGCGGGCGCTACGCTCGAGCACACCCATTCGCAGCTCATCGCCCTGCCTATCGTGCCGATACAGGTGCAGGAGGAGATCGAGGGCGCCAAGCGGCATTACAAACTCAAGGAGCGCTGCATTTACTGCGATATCATCAGGCAAGAGATGCAGAGTGCGATGCGAGTCATCCTCGAAACGCAGCTCTTCATCGCCCTAGCCCCCTATGCGCCGCGGTTCCCCTTCGAGACGTGGATCCTTCCCAAAAAGCACCTTTCCTGTTATTCTTGTTCCACGAATGATGACTTTCGGGACCTCGCCGGAGTCCTGCAGAACATCCTGCGCAGGATCGACCGGGCACTTTCGAACCCGCCCTACAATTATGTTATCCATACCTCCCCGTTCCGCGACGAGAATAATGACTACTATCACTGGCACATCGAGCTGATGCCCAAGCTTACAAATGTTGCCGGTTTTGAGCGAGGATCGGGATTCTATATTAATCCCACGCCGCCCGAAGATGCCGCCAAGTTTCTTCGAGAAATCAAACTATGAAGATTCTTTTTGCGGCTTCGGAAGCCACCCCCTTCGCGAAAACTGGCGGCCTCGCCGACGTCGCCGGGAGCCTTCCGCCCGCTCTTGCAGCGCTCGGTCATGACATCAGCGTCGTTCTGCCCCGCTACCGGCAGGTGGACGTCGCCCGGTACAAACTCAAACCTGTTGCCTCCTTCTTCGTCCCGATCGGCGCCTGGCAGGAACGCTGCGAGGTGCTCAAAGGTGCTACCAGTGGCGGGGTAACAGTCTATTTTATCAGCAAGGATATTTACTTCGACCGACCCGAGCTTTACGGGACGGGGCGGGCGGATTATTCCGACAACGCAGAGCGTTTCATTTTTTTTTCGCGAGCCGTTCTCGAATTGTGCATTGCCTTGGACTTGCGGTTCGAAATCGTGCACTGCAATGACTGGCAGACCGGCCTCGTTCCGCTCTACTTGAAGCAAGTCTACTGGAGGTCCGAAACGCTGCGCCGGACGCGATCGATATTCACGATCCACAATCTCGGGTACCAAGGTCTGTTTCGGCACGAGGATATGCGCCTTACCAACCTTACTTGGGACGTCTTTACGCCTGAAGGTTTTGAGTTTTGGGGCAAAATGAATTTTTTAAAAGCGGGTCTCGTTTATGCCGACCTGATTACGACAGTGAGTAGAACCTACAGCCGGGAAATTCAGACACCGGAATATGGCTCCGGACTCGAAGGTGTGCTCAGAAACCGCTCTGCCGATCTTTTCGGGATAATGAATGGCATCGACTATGCCGAGTGGGACCCTTCGCGCAACCATATCATACCCCAGGCTTTCAGCGCATCTCGGCTCGCCGGGAAGACGGTCTGCAGAAAAAAGATCCTCGCGCGGCTCGGCATGCCCGATTCCGATAGCCCGGTCGTTGGCATGGTCACACGCCTCGTTGACCAGAAGGGGCTTGATATCGTGACGGAAGCACTGCCGGAAATCATGTCCATGGGAATACAGCTCATTATCCTGGGTACGGGCGACGAAAAATATCATCTCATCCTGAGCGACGCTGCAAGCCGTTACCCCGGTAGGATGCGCGTGCTGCTGCAATACAACGACAGTCTTGCGAAGAGCATCTATGCGGGCTGCGACATGTTCCTGATGCCATCGCGGTACGAGCCTTGTGGACTCGGGCAGATGATTGCCCTCCGGTATGGGGCTGTTCCACTCGTGCGCAAAACCGGTGGGCTTGCGGATACGGTCGTGGATTATTCCGTGAAAACCAGCCGCGGAACAGGCTTTGTCTTTGAAGAATATTCGTCGTCCGCGCTCGTTGAATGCTTACGGCGAGCGATCAAGGTCTTCAGCAGTGGGATAAAATGGAAGCAAATCATGCAAGCCGGCATGAAGCAGGACCTGTCCTGGGAGCGATCCGCAAAAGAATACGTAAAGGTGTATAAAAAAGCAATGAGAAAAATTGAGGGTCACGGGTCATCGGGCACGCAGCAAGTCAAGTAAAAACCTTGGCGAATGCTTCTTGACCTTATTCAACCATGGAAGCGCTCGAAAAAGCAGGGCTCAGCATCCTGAGCGATATCAGCCGCATATCGAATTCCACCATCGATCTCACCGAGAAGCTCCGGCGCATCGAGGAAGTCGTTGTCCGGGGAATGGTCAAGGACGGCGCATCCGTTTTTCTGGTTGACCCGTCCGGAAAAACGGTCACGCTCACCTCGGCAATCGGCCTGAACCAGGAATCGGTGGGCAGGATGAGCTTTCCCCTTGGCATGGGGATCGCGGGATGGGTGGCGGAGCAGAAGGTGCCACTTGCACTCGAAGACCCCTACTCCGACCCGCGGTTCGTGTATGTGCCCGAATCGGGCATCGAAAAATTCAAGTCCATTGTGGCCGCGCCCATCATGGATGAAGACCGCTGCCTCGGCGTGATCTTCGTGCTCTCTCTGTCGGCGTGGCAGGCCACATCGTCGGAGCTGACGCTCCTTACGACCACGGCAAACGAAATCGCAGGGGTGATCAAAAGCGCCCAGCTGATTCGGAACATCCAGGACCGCCTATCCGATCTTTCTACTATCTATGAAATCGGAATGGCGCTCACCTCCACGCTCGACCTAGAGCAGCTTCTGTCGCTCATCGCTAAGAACAGTGTTCAGTCTTTACGGGCCCAGGGTTGCACCATCCGGCTTATGAACATCCCTGAAATTCCTTCCAGCAAGACGTTCGCATCGTATAATATCGCGGGCAATGTGATTATGGATATCGATGCACGAATCGGACAGGCCGTAACCGACCGAGTAGCGGGGGAAAAACGTCCGATTCTGATCAAAAACGCGCATCAGGATGCCGCTCTCTGCGAACAGCTTTCTGCCGTCGCCTGCTCTCTCATCAGCATCCCCCTGCTTTTCCGTGAAAAGGTTATCGGAATTATCACAGTATACACTACGGATGAAAACCGGCCCTTCAAGGAGGACGACCTACAATTCCTGACCACCGTGGCCAGCGGCGCAACGGTGGCCATCGAAAACGCGGCCATGTATGAGCGCATGGAATCCCTTGCAATAGAGGCGCGAACCCGTGCTCAGGAACTTGCCATTCTTAACGACATAGGCACGGCCATGAGCACCACGCTCAACCTCGACCGGCTTCTCAGAATCATTCTTACGGCAGCCACCATGGGAGGCAGCGGCCTAGGATTCAACCGCGCAATCCTTCTGCTCACAAACGAGCGGACCGACATGCTGCAAGGAATGATGGGCGTCGGGCCAGCGAGCTGGGATGAGGCTGGCCGGGCCTGGAGCGAGGTGTCAAGCAAGCATCAGAGCCTCATGGAATGGATCCAAACCGGTGAGCTTTTCGAACACCGTGAGTCTGCGCTCAACACACTCGCGCGAAGTATCAGGGTCTCACTGGACCCGGCTGAAGGGGTCTTGGCACTTACGGTTCTGGACAAGCAGCCCCACAATATCACAAATGCCGCCTCGGACCCACTCGTCCGCCGTGAGTTGCGCGACATACTCGCAGTGAACAGCTTCGCCACGGTCCCGCTTATCGCAAAGGACCGCGTCATCGGCGTCATCCTCGTCGACAACATGTTCAATCAGCGGCCTATCACGAATGGAGATATCCGCTTCCTCACTATGTTTGCGCACCAAGCGGCCCTTGCTATTGAAAATGCCATCATCCATACGAACCTCGCAACCATGAATAAGGAAATGCGCGCCTTGCACGAGCAACTCGTTCAATCCGAAAAAATGGCCGCTCTCGGCGCAATGATGGCTGAGATAACTCATGAGATCAGAAACCCCTTGGTCTCGATCGGCGGTTTCACGCGAAGACTCGCAAAAAAGCTGCAGAATAGCGAGGAAAAAAAATATATCGATATCATCCTGAGCGAGGTCACCCGACTCGAAGGGATCATCCATGACAATCTGACCTATATTAAAGAGGTGGCCCCACAGCCGGCCAAGACGGACATTTCTGCCCTCATCCGGGAAATCCTCATGCTCTACGAGGACGAGATAGCTCTGCGGCATATCAACGTGGAAACGGATTTTGCTCCGGCACTCCCAGAGCTAATGATTGATGCCACTCAGATCAAGCAGGCCGCCATCAACATCCTGAAAAATGCCATGGAAGCCATGGAAAACGGCGGCACTCTGACCGTCAGGACTTATCCGTCCGACGCAACAAAGGAAGCCTCGATCGAATTTGGAGACACGGGGCCGGGCGTATCCTCGAAAGCCATGCACAATGTCTTTAATCCCTATTACACCACGAAGACACGCGGTACGGGGCTGGGGCTTCCTATCACGAACCGGATCATTAAAGCGCACCGGGGCAGGATCGAGCTGCGGAACAAGGACACCGGAGGGGCGGTCTTTACCATCAAGCTGCCCTACGGCGATTGGAGAGAAAAATAGCCGGCGTAATTCGATGTTTTTTCCTTATCCATAGCGGATTTCAGAAGCGGGACTATAAAGAATGGAGTTATCTACAAGGAGGCACTGATGAAAAAAATACTGGTTGTCGATGATGAGGAGAACATCCGGGAGTTGTACCGGATCGAATTCGAGGACATGGGGTATGCTGTGACCGTTGTCTCCGACGGAATTCAAGCGCTCAAGAAGATGGATACGGACAAGTTCGACCTTGTCACGCTGGACATGCGCATGCCAGATATAGACGGAATCGAGACGCTGCGCAAGATGAAGGAAAAGGATAACGCGCTGCCGGTTATCATCTGTACGGCCTATGAAGAGTACAAACAGGACTTCGGCAGCTGGTGCTCCGAAGCTTACGTCGTAAAATCGGCGGATACATCACTCCTCCGCGAAACGGTCAAGAAGATTCTCGGATGAACGAGCGCGTCGAGCTCACTATTGAAAAACTGGTCTGTGGCGGAAACGGGCTGGCACGTCTAGACACGGGCCAAGTCGTGTTCGTCTCCGGCGTCCTGCCGCGCGAGCGAGTTGCCGTGGTTATCAGGCGGAAGCGAAAAGGCATTCTCGAGGCCGACCTCGTCAAAGTTCTGTCTTCCTCTCAGGACCGCAATGATCCGCCCTGCAGCGGGGAGAAACAATGCACCGGTGCGACATGGCCGCATATTGCCTACCCGGCACAGCTTCGGTACAAGCAAGAGATTCTGCTCGATACGCTGGAGAAGATTGGCGGCATGAAGCCAGCCCGTCCCCTTCCCATTCTACCCTCTCCCCGGATTGACCATTACAGGCTGCGCGCACAGTTCAATGTTCGCTCATCAGAAGGAAAACAACGGATTGGTTTTTTCCGACAGGGTTCCTATGACCTCATCGAGGTCGAAGATGCCTTTCTCATTGAGCCGCTCATCAACAAGACGCTGAACGCCATCCGGTTTCTGGAACCGAAACTGCCACCTCTGAAGGAAATCCATATCAACGCAACCTCGGCCGGGGAAGTTCACTTGTTATTTTTCAGCGAGCAGAACACTCTACCTTCAGTGGATACATTCTTTGGCGAACTCAGAAAGGCAATACCCGAAGTGATCGGGATCACGGGATTCGCAAACCGCAAAAAAGCGTTCACCATCGGGAATAACCAGCTGACACTCGAAAATCAGGAGTTGACGTTCCACACTACGGAGGGGAACTTTTACCAGGTCAACTGGGAGCAGAACAAGAACATGGTGAAAACCGTGCTCGAATTCGCTTCCCTCACAGGGAATGAAACCGTGCTCGACCTCTACTGCGGAATCGGAAATTTCGCTTTGCCCCTCGCAAAACGGGCTAAAACCGTTATCGGGATTGAATCGGGATATTCGGCCATTGAGGATGCTAAAGCCAACGCCATATTAAATGGCATCAAGAATACCGAATTCATTGCCGATGACCTCCAGAAGGGGCTGAAGACCTTGATACAGCGCAAATTGCGAGCCCATACCATCGTCCTCGATCCGCCTCGCGCCGGAGCAACCTTAAAAACACTGGAACGTGCGCTCGCCTTTGTCCCGCAGAAGATCATCTATGTTTCCTGTAATCCCTCGACGCTCGCGCGAGACCTCAATTTTTTCCACCTTTTCGGCTTTTTCCTTGACCGGCTTCAACCGGTGGACATGTTCCCCTGGACCTATCACATAGAATGCGTAGCGGAAATGGTGAGAACAGCTTGAAATCGGAAACAGCTATCGTTCAGTAAATGGCCATTTCCCACCAGTGCCGCCTGTAAGATTTTTCGATAACGTTTTGCGCGGCATTCATGATGACCTTCTTTTTTTCGTGCTTCCGAAATCGGTATCCGTATTTGTTGATTGTTTCTCGATGATTCACTGTAGAATGATCTGCTCATCCTTCCTGCCAATCAGCGAAGCCCTATGATTCACGAAATGCACTTCGGTGATAACTCTTTTCACCATCGTAATATTCGTGATAGCTTTATCATGTCACGAGCGGAGATTTTTTTCATATATCCCACTCTCCGCTTTTCCCATCCGTACAGAAGTCTCACCTAGAAGGTTTGCGCATGTGCAACCCGCAGGAGACAGGGGCAAAGCAAGAACCAGCATCAGCAGGCTGGTTATTTCCGACTTTCGTAAACATACTTTCACCTTTCACCTAATGATCCACTGACTCTTAGAACCTTTGCTCCTCTGATCTTCCGTTCTTTCAGTTCGAGAAGCGCCCTGTTAGCCTGATCAAGCGAATACTCCTCAATTTCCGGCCTGATCCGCATCTCAGCCGCAAGCGAGATAAATTCCTCGACATCCCTGCGTGTTATATTTGCCACGCTCTTAATCTCCTTCTCCATCCAGAGATCACGTGGATAATCAAGAGCAAGGAGCGCATCCCTATCGCGCTCTTCTTTGCGGATTGCATTGATAACGAGACGGCCCCCTCGTTCAAGATGTTTCAAAGACTCGACGACCGGTTTCCAGGCCGGCGTTGTATCGATAATAGCATGGAGTTTTTCAGGCAGATTATCTGATGTATCACCTGCCCATTGGGCACCGAGTTCCCGGGCAAATGCCCGCTCTTGTTCCGTGCGGGAAAAGACGAATATCCCCGCCTTTGGATAGAGATGCTTTACCATTTTGAGCACAAGATGGGCCGATGCACCGAAGCCGGTAAGCCCTATGTTCTCGCAGTCATGCATGTCGGCGAGCTTGAGCGACCGATATCCGATGGCACCGGCGCACAAAAGCGGCGCTGCTTCGGCATCGGAAAACTGCTCCGGAATCGGGTAGGCGAAAGCATCTGGGACAGTCGTGTATTCTCCATATCCGCCGTGTGCATCCCGGCCTGTTGCTTTGAAATCATCGCATAGGTTTTCCATTCCTTCCTTGCAGTATTTACATCTGCCACAGGCTGAATGGATCCAGGCGATGCCGATCCGTTCTCCGATGGTAAACCGGCTTGCTTTGCTCCCAATCTTTTCTACGCGGCCCACGATCTGGTGTCCCGGAATGATCGGAAATCTCGAAGGTGGCATTCTGCCTTCGATCTCGTCCAGTTCGGTGTGGCACACGCCGCAAATCGAGACCTTGACAAGAATTTCATTCTCACCCGGTGACGGAGCGGGCAATTCAACGAGTTCGAGCGGTGATTTGTTGACTTCAAGGCTGGTAATTTTTTTAAGCACCATGGCTTTCATGATTTCACTCCAGCACGTAACGTTGATGAAAGCATCAATAACTCCTGATGAAACCTGCGGGTACAATAATGGAGAACCAAATGACAGGTGTGTATCTGTTGGAGCGTGAGATCAGTCTTCTGAAACTTATTATAGCAGGATCGAAACGTCCGAAGGACACAAAGGGGATTGATGAGACGGCAAACTGCAGCTTCCTCAGCAGATCTTCAGTTCAGTCTTTGCGTTTGGTGGAATGTAGATGCGGCCTTGATGATTTCGTGCAGATGTTCCCGGTCCACCGACTGATCGGTGAATTGACGAATGTTAGAACGTATGTAACTCCCTTCGGGAAGGTTCATGCGAAACGTTTCCGTTACACCGCGCTATGGCCCTTTTCCGGCAATGAACCATGCTCGCTGGACTGTCTGGAAATAGCGTTCTGAAAGGGCTTCGCTGCTAAACGATGCTACTTAACCATATCCCCGTATTCCAGAGGTCTGCGGTGCTTGAGAAACCCCCAGGTATCAGCCGCGTCTTTGCGCTCCGCCAAATCAATGTTTGCGATGACAATGGCTTCCTTGCCTCCTGCCAGATCCGACGCCATCTCGCCCCAGGGGTTGGCGCAGAAGCTCCTTCCATAGAACGAGATTCCCTCTTCCTGTCCCACCCGATTAACACGGAAAATGAATAGATTGTTTGCAAAAGCGTTTGCCATGATCGCCCGTTCCCACAAATTGTGAGTATTGTTCGACGATGCAGTGGGCGAGAAGATGATATCAGCCCCTTTGAGCGCTAGGATACGCGCACCCTCGGGAAGCAGGTTGTCCCAGCAGATCTGGACGCCGATTCTGCCGCGCGATGTTTCGAAAACAGGGAATCCCAATGATCCGGGAGAGAAGTAGTATTGCTCCCGGTAGAACGGGAGGTCCGGAACATGTATTTTACGGTATACGCCGGTCAGCTTGCCGACATCGATCACCGCCGCGCTGTTATAGTACGCGCCGTCTGCGGACTCGAAAAAAGGGACGATGATGACTGTTTTGGACTTTTCGGAGAATGCCTGAAATTGCTTCAGCGATTCGCCAGAGGCGTCCTGCGCCCGGGAGAGCTGCGACTTTTCCTCCTCCCGGGGAAACCAAGGATACAGAAACAGTTCAGGATAGCAAATGATTCCTGCGCCCTTTTCAACTGCAATTTCTGCCATCTCCAAGGCGCGCTGGATATTCCGGTTAATATGCTGATTTGGAATCATTTGTATACCGGCGATACGCATGGTATTCGAATTAAACAGTGACATGGTGATTCCAGAAACCGTTTTCAGGATTACGTTTCCGCACTTCGCGGGCAACGTGATAATTGGCAGACTGTTTCGGCAATTATATCGATTTTAACAGAAAATGTAAATTAGATATTCTTGGTCTTTCAAAGCCTTCGATTTCGAAACAATCTGCAGAAGACAGGATTGACGGATATCCAGGAATTGCCAAACCATCTCATTTCACGCTGATGTTTCAAAAAGGAAGGGTTTGAAATTATCCAGAGAATGAGTGGTAGCAGAAGCTTCAGACTTTGAAACATAACTTCAGCGCCGCTTTATTATGAGTGGTATTCTGGGAGTCATCACCATGAAGGACATGACGATAATCATATTAATTTATATCCAGCAGATCAGAAGATCACCTTTTTCCGATAGCTCGTAGGATAAGGTGATGTGCGCCACAAGCCAATTCAGTATAATTATCTATGCTCGTAAAACGGGATACCAGATTATAATAATGAGTCCTTTTGAGAAGAAAAGGTGTACGTTCTCATAACTCGTGGGACTCCAGCGTGCTAAGTAATGAGTACATCAGTCATAAATGATAATTCCACGATAAGATTGTTCTATAAGATAATATATTCCAGCATTTTCGCACAAAAAAAGACTGAAATTAAAGCTAGAGGGAATAAAATAAAGATAAATGTCTTTCGCGATATAACATGACATTTAAAATAAACAAAAGTACGCACAATATCTTTATTTTATTCAGACGTCCCCGTTGAGCTGCAACGTTTCCCAGAATATTCAAAGATAGAAATTATCTCAGGCGAGCCCGATATTTTCGGGAAGACATGAATAGCTAATGAAACCGATACATTTGGTCGTGCCTTGCAACCTGCGGGGCCCATGAAATTATTTGCGACTGTTGCCGGTAAATCTGTCCTGATCTTTTACATCACTTTTATGAATCTATCTATCGAAAGAGCTTCAAGTCTCAAAGCCGGATAGGTCCTCCTTGCCTATTTCATCGGTCCTTCGCTCGAGTTCCGCGATGACCTGAGCACCCAGCAAAAGGATCAATGCTATAGCTTCAGTAGTTAGAAGCGCCACCACTGCCGTGGCGAAGGATCCATAAATTAAATTTACCATGGAGATAACCGTGTAATACCAAACCAGCACTCGTCGAGTGATTTCCCATAAAATCGTTGCGGCTACCCCTCCAATCAAAGCGCGCCGGAACGTAATATGGACAACAGGCATGACCAGATAGATAGATGTGAGCAACAGCACCTCACCAATGATCCCCATGATATACAAAGCAATGCCGGAGATTCCTTCCAGGCTCAATGTCCAACCAAACAGGATCAATTGTCTTCTTTCAAGGGTCTCTATTGCTCCAGTAATGAATGATACCAGCAAGATGCCAAGACCTAACACGAAGATGTATACATAGGGAAGAAGCGTGGAAATCAGGAAGGGGCGGTGTTTTACTCTGACCCGGTGAAAAAAGATAACTGACATAGCATTTTCAAGAACGGTAAATGCTATAGAACTAAAAAAAAGCATCGCCAGGAATCCAATTGCACCAATCATATTCCGATGCACAAGAAATACCCGCACCTGCTCAGTCAAGGTTGTGGCATAGCCTGGAATAATCATTTCCAGATAGATGGATAAGGTATGAAATAACTGGTCTTCCTCGATAAAATGAGACAACCCCACAAGAGCGAGAATCGACATGGGCACAATCGACAATAGGGTGTAATAGGCAACAGCACCGCATAACAGCAGGCCCTGATTGCGCTTGAAATCGCGTAGAATACTCACCAGGAAGCTGATAAACCGCATCAGTCCCCTCCTCCCTAAGTATCGATAGTCCATCATAGGTCAGGAAGAAAATAATCATCCCTTTTTCTTCTGCTATCATTTCCCCGTGAAAGAGGATAAGGTGAACCCCGATCGAGATCGTAATGATTACAGCGCTCTTGCAGTCAGAAGAGTAGATAATTTGCATGTCGTACGTCTCAAGTTGGACCACGGAAAAGAGGAAGCGTATTCACAGTCTCCACCCTTTTTCTCCGGACGTATGCATAAATCACATAAAGAGGAAATGTGTGCGTATATGCATACCCTCTCTTCAAAATAACCTTCTGGATCTTTCCCCCACCTCAGAGGAGGTTGGCCTCGCACAACGCTGAATTATTCACTCTCCCTACACGGCTCATGCATGCTGCCACTTTTCTTTCTCCTGGATATATGCGTTTTTACCCGCATCGATGGCGTTCGCAACTGCTGTTCTGCCTTCATCATAGAGGTTCTTCCCCTTATCGATGGCCACGGTAACTCGGTCCTTCGTCGTAGTGGCGAACCGCTTCATGTCGTTCCTTATTTCTTTCCCCGGCTTTGGTGCAAGCAGAAATGCTAATCCTGCCCCCACAACACCTCCCACGAGAAATGATAGTATCAGGGTGCTACCCTTATTCGTTAGTTCTTCTTTCATAGATCATCGCTCCTTTCTTTGTCCATAATCTTCTCCAGCGTTATTACGAGGCCAGTACCCCCTGGCTAATGCCACATACAGTTTCTCCTTTATTACAAGTTCTCTACGAACTCTAATTCTACTATAAGTATATCACCGGTTTTTAAATTGAGTTACGGATGTGAAGAATAAACCCATCTTTTTTAAAAGTAACAGATAGGTGAAGACTGTCTCTTTATTCACGATAACGATTCATTTTTGGTTGCTTATAAACCAGCACCTCATATCCCCACTCTGGTGAGACGGGGTATAACGGCGCAGAAGGATAATATCGCCTCTACCGGCAATTGTCCGCTATTCTATGAAACACTGGAGGATCCCATCTTCGGGGCTTTTATTGTGACCTAGTGAACAGGGGGGTAGGCATTCAGGAACATAAGCAATATTTAGCAGAATGACATGGAAATGAACTGAAATTTATGTCAGGCGCCAGTGATGGCTTTTTTCTTGGCGGCATGCTGCTCGAAGAGAACTTCCTTCATCAGCGTGCATGCTTCAATAACTTTTGGATTCGCCACGCGGTAGAAGATGTTCACACCTTCGCGCCGCGTCATGAGGATACCTTTATGCCTCATTACAGCAAGATGCTGCGATACATTCGCCTTCGAGGCGCCGAGTACCATTACTAGTTCGGTAACGGTCTTCTCTTCGTTTTTCAGTACATTTAATATTTCGATTCGCTTCGGATTGGTGAGAGTCTTGCAAATATCTGCCTGCATTTCGCAAATAAATTTATTACTAGTAAGCTGTTTCATGTTTTCTTTGTACAGTGAACAGCATTTTTTGTCAAGTAGTAAATAACTTATTATTCTTTTGCCAATTATAGAACGGATGTTTTTAATTTTTAAAAAGCAGGAATCAACCTGTTTCGTAATGGGCATACCTTGAGCTGAGGTTTAAAACCAATAGTCATGCAAGATGTAGAAGTTGTTTGTGGCGATCGTGCTGGTACAACAAAGCATCATTATGTCTCCATATTTTTGTACAAATCAGCTGGACTACATGACCGATTATTTTCTTGAAATCCTGTGTAAAAATGATAATATAAAAAATTGCCATAAGAGGATATCGTAAATGGAGAAGATATAATGATCGGTTCGTTGCTGAAAAAAATATTCGGCACTGCAAATGACCGCGAACTAAAACGCATTCAAGTGCACATAGACCGAATAAACAGTTTCGAGGGAGAAATTTCCAAACTCACGGACGAAGCGCTTCGCGCCAAAACCGGCGAGTTCCGGAAGCGTCTGGAGAGCGGAGAAACGCTTGATGATCTACTTTCCGAAGCTTTTGCGGTGGTGCGCGAAGCATCGAAGCGGGCGCTCGGCATGCGCCACTTCGACGCCCAGCTTATCGGCGGTATCGTACTCCATTCAGGGAAGATCGCCGAGATGAAGACCGGCGAGGGAAAAACGCTGGTAGCCACACTTCCCGTGTACCTGAATGCATTATCAGGCAACGGCGTACACGTGGTCACGGTTAACGACTACCTCGCTCGGCGCGACGCCCAGTGGATGGGGCCCGTGTATCAGTTCCTCGGCCTGAGCGTCGGTGTCATCGTGCACGGTCTTTCCGACGAAGAGCGGCAGATAGCCTACGGCGCCGACGTAACCTACGGTACGAACAACGAGTTCGGATTCGACTACTTGCGCGACAACATGAAATTCGATCTCAAGGACTATGTGCAACGCGAGCTAAATTTTGCCATTGTCGACGAAGTAGACTCGATCCTCATCGACGAAGCCAGGACTCCGCTTATCATTTCCGGCCCGGCGGAAGAATCCACGGACAAGTACTACAAAATCAACCGCATCATTCCCAGCCTCAAGAAAGACATTGACTACACTATCGAGGAAAAGACCAAGACCTCGACCCTGACTGAGGAAGGAAACATCAAGGTCGAGCGCATGCTGGATTCGGGAAACCTTTACGACCCCTCGAATGTCGACTTGGTGCATCATGTACACCAGGCTCTCAAAGCACATGCGCTCTTCCACCGAGACGTAGACTACGTGGTCAAGGACGACCAGGTTATGATTGTGGACGAGTTCACAGGGCGTCTTATGCCGGGGCGCCGCTGGAGCGACGGTCTGCATCAGGCCATCGAAGCCAAGGAAAATGTCAAGATCGAGAACGAGAACCAGACTCTAGCTTCGATCACCTTCCAAAACTACTTCCGGCTTTTCGGCAAGCTCGCAGGCATGACCGGCACCGCCGAGACCGAGGCTGCGGAATTCTCGAAGATCTACAATCTCGATGTGGTAGTTATTCCTACCCACCGGCCCATGGTCCGCATCGACAATGCGGATTTTATTTATAAAACCGAGCAGGCTAAGTTCAACGCCGCCATCAAGGAAATTGAGGCGCTGAACAGAAAGGGCCAGCCCATCCTCGTTGGTACGATCTCCATCGTCAAATCCGAAATCCTGTCCTCGATGCTGAAAAAAAAGGGGATCAAGCATACGGTCCTGAACGCAAAGTTCCATGAGATGGAGGCTGAGATCGTGGCCCAGGCCGGCCGGTACAACTCTGTCACTATTGCCACCAACATGGCAGGCCGTGGTACGGACATTGTTTTGGGCGGTAACCCCGAGGGACTCGCACGGCAGGCGCTCAAAAGCAAGGAGTATACCAAAGACGAGTGGGACAGGACGCTTGAACAATTCAAAACCGTCTGTGCCGGGGAGAAAGAAAAGGTCATCGGCGCGGGTGGACTCCATATCCTGGGAACGGAGCGGCACGAATCGCGGCGAATCGACAATCAGCTTCGCGGACGTTCGGGTCGCCAGGGAGATCCCGGATCATCGCGGTTCTATCTCTCACTTGAGGATGATCTCCTGCGCATCTTCGGTTCGGACCGAATCTCCGGTCTCATGGGCAAGCTCGGAATGGAGGAAGATGTACCCATCGAGCACCGTATGGTATCGCGTGCTATTGAGAACGCCCAAAAGAAGGTTGAAGAGCACAACTTCGAGATACGCAAGCATATCCTTGAATATGACGATGTGATGAACCAACAGAGGAAGGTGATTTATGAGCAGCGGCGCGAGATTTTGGCCGGCGAGAACCTGAAGGAGGAAGTGCTCGGCCTCGCTGAGGAGATGTTGGACGGCATGATCGGCATTTACTGCCCCGAGGACGCCTATCCCGAAGCGTGGGATACCACGGGCCTGACTGATGCCCTTGCAGCCAAATTCTCTTACCGATTGACCGGCATCGATCTCCAATCCAAGACGCGCGAGGATCTCCGGGAAAGCCTATGGGGAGCAGTCAGAAAGAGCTATGACGAAAAGGAGCTGGAAATTGGCCCGGAGGTAATGCGCCATCTCGAAAGAGTCTTCATGCTACAGGCCGTGGACCATCAGTGGAAGGATCACCTTCTAGCCATGGACCACCTGAAGGAAGGTATCGGCCTCCGGGGCTATGGACAGAAGGATCCGCTCATCGAATATAAAAAAGAAGGCTTCGACATGTTCGAGGAGATGAAGCTCCGCATTGTCGAGACCACGGTTGAGAGCCTCTTCCGCATTAAAGTCGCGGCAAAGGAGCAGAGCCAAGAAATCGAGCGAAAGCAGCGACGTCAAATAGCGAACCTGAGGTTTGTGAGTTCCGGAGACGCGGCATCATCCAAACCCGAACCAGTGCATGCAGCACAGAAAGTCGGACGTAATGATCCGTGCCCCTGCGGAAGCGGACTCAAGTACAAGAAATGCCACGGAAAGTAACTATTTTGTTGTAAGAACCGTTACGGGGATCAGCACACTTCCCGCCATGACGTTACTCACGGAGAAATGTAATATAGATCGATTTGGATCACCAGACAAACTTGCGAGCTATGCCGGCCTCATTCCAAATACGGACTTCAGCGGAGAAAAGGACACTACGACAGGCATCACCGACCAACGCAAACGAACACTGCGACATCTAATTATTGAAAGCTCATGGATTGCTGTACGGAAAAACCCAGTAATGATCATTAACAAAAACAAATAAAAAATGGGATAATCTGTCGATCAGTCTATCCAGTCTAAAACAGATTTGACTTTTAACATAAAGGAAGAACCGACCTGCGGTAATGGTTTAATGTAAAGAGAGGAAGCTCTCCCATGTACCAATCCCAAGCCCACCCGGTTCGCGATAAACTATATAGATTATAAATGGAATATGAAGGATCTGAAAAAGAAAAGGACTGTGGTCTTATCAGGAGAGCCTCTTAATTCAAGTACTTTACGGGGTTCACGGGCAATCCGTTTAATCGCACTTCGTAGTGAAGATGCGGTCCCGTGCTGGCTCCGGTATCGCCAATGTAAGAGATCACATCTCCCCGCTTGACCTGCTGACCCGCTTTCACATTAAGCCGCGAGTTATGCGCGAAAACAGTCTTGATTCCGTACCCATGGCTGATTTCAACCATATTCCCGTATCCTGGACTAAATTCCGCTTTGACCACGACACCGTCGGCCGGCGCAACAACCGGCGTTCCAACTTCTGCCGCAATATCAATCCCTTCATGGAATGAATGGAGACCGCTAAACGGTGAAATGCGGGGGCCGAATGGAGATGTAACCCAACCCCGAACAGGCCATGTCGATGGCGTGGAAGCATAGAGCGATCGCTTGTCCTCAAAGTATTCGATCAGCGTCTGGAGGCTGGTCTCCTGCCGTGTTGCAGCACCCTTAAGTTGCGACAGCTCCTGATGCATTTCCTTGAGCGCCTCATCCTGTTTCTTTTCGCCCATTTGCGTAAGATTCTGGAGTCCCATTTCATCGGGCCCGCCTATACCGAGCACCTGTTGTGCCCGGTCTCGGGGCCCGAGACTCACTACGCGGCGGAGTTTGGTATCCAGGTCGCGTAGAAGAAACATCTGGCGCCTATAATCCAGAAGATTGAGAGCAAAGCCCTGAACCTGAGCTTTCTCTTGCATCAACTCCTCACGAGCGGACTGTAGCTCCCAGACTTTATCCTTGGCATCATTATATTCATAAACAAGATAAAGAGAAAAAAAGCTGATTACTGCAAGGGAAAGAAGCACGGTTTTAAGAACCGATTTTGATATGCTCAAAGTCCGGACCCTTTCGTTCGGGCCAGGCAGAAACATAAGGGTGTAATATTCTTTTTTCTTGAGCTTAGTTACCCTCATCATTCCTCCGAAAAAATATAAAAAAACGTTAGCATAAAGTACTCAATATTGTCAAGAGATTATTATCAAACACGTCATAATTTTGACAGATAAAAATATGGCTGGAATTAAATTCATTTTTGGAATCCAGCCAAAACCCAAGTTGTGTACATCTCCCATTTCCATAATTTAGACTAAAAATTTAAATAAATCAGTTACTTATTTTTTATATTTAGAAAAAACAAGAGGCTTCTTCACTGCCACCAGATGGATTCCGGTTCTGCTGGTTGACACACCCAAGGCCATGCTCTATAAATTAGAGCATGCGCTACTTGCTGTGAGCTGTCAATATTCCAGCACTAGGCGGAGAGCCAGGTCAAGATCGACCACAGTACTTTTTCCCACCCAGCCATGGGCGAGAAATTGGGAGTTTCTGCCCAACGTCCAATTTTTCTGGAACTCTTGATGCTTGCCTCTGGAAATTCTCCGTATATTATGTGTTTTAAACAATGCAAAAAAAGCTAATTATGACTTGTCCCGTTGCTCGAAATGACGGCATGGCATTATTTAACTCGCAAAGTAATAACTCCATGAAAGAAAAAAAGCATGCTCCAGATCGTTCTTTTTCCTGGTATTAATTCTCTAGTCTTCAATTCTGGATCAGGATATTATGCCGTAATTATCCTTTTGTCATATCTTGAAGCCACGAAAGGTAATCGGACGAACCACCTATGACAGGTAGAGCCAGTATCTCGGGTACACTATAAGAGTGAAGCTCTTTCACGCGTGAGATAAGTTTGTTCAGGAGATCATGCCTACTTTTACACAGGAGAAGCGTTTCTTGCTCGACCCGATTCTTTCCTTCCCATAAAAACAAAGATCGTATTCCGGGCACAATATTCACGCACGCAGCAAGGTGCTCCTCCACGAGAAATGTCCCGATTTTTACGGCTTCGTCGTTCGAAGATGCAGTAATCAGTACGATAATTTCCCCTGCCATTTATCTCTCTCCGCATATTCTTACTGGGTTTTATCTTTACTGCCGAGTCCTCTCAGATCAAAGAGCACCTTGTACGAGTAGTCTCCAGGTCTCTCGATCACGAGCACTTTGACTCCCCAGCACTGCGTAGTATAATTTATGGAAAAATCCTGCTCCGTATATTGCTTGTTTTCTATATTTCGCCATAACTCAGTGTTAAAGCTCCACTTGCCGTGTTTCAGAGTACCGCCTCCGATTAAATAATTTTCCGCCGTAGTGGTCGCCGTACTTTGCACATAATTATTTGTGAGGTTCAGCGATATGACGCCTCCGTTGTATGTGGCTCCCACAGACCGGTCCGTTATGACGTGGGAATAAGGATCATAGTCAGTGGTTGCGGTCATAGTAAACGCTTTAGGAGTCCTTAAATACAACTCGCCAATAAGGACTGAAAAAGGATGGGCCGCAGCATTCTGTTCGCGCGCCTCTTTCAGGTCATAGGCCTCGGATAGTTTAAAAACCATCAAGTCGAAGGTTGAGTATTGCTGCGATCCCTTTGATTCCTTGTAGTGGGCGGTCAGGCGGTTGATAATCGAAACAGTTGTCGTGTTTTGCGCAACCAGGCTGTCCACGGAATCGAATTGGGGTATGTTTTGCTGATTATTAACATAGGGAATATAGGCATAGGAGATCGTGGGCTCGATTGAATGCCGGATGCGTCCGATCCCGCTATCGCCATCGGTTCCAAAGACTCTTGATAATCTCGCGTTCAGATCTGCTTCCGCGTAAGCGTATTCCCGCTCTATCGGCTCGTCACTCGTAGCGCTCCGGCCGTAATACGTCGCACGAGCTCCTGCACGCGGGGTTAGGTTCAACCCGCTGCTACCGAAAGCAGCATCCAGTTCCGGATTAAAATCTACGCGCTGCGTGCTGCCAACGGCCTGCTCATAGAAATTCGTCGCCAATCCTTCGAAATTGAGATGAAACGGGCCTGCAAGATTTTCCTCATAAATCGTGTAGCGAAGTTCGGGCAATTTCTGGACCGTGTTCTCGTTTGTTTGCGTAAGGTCCGTCGAGTACTGCCCCAGGAGATAAAGAGATGCGGTGCTCCACCGCTCGATATAGAAGGCGTTGGAGTCAACATAGGGCTTGGACTTCATCTCAAGATCGTACTCGAGATCGTGATAGTAATTGTAATCGCTCACCTGATTGATGTCTACACGTGCGGATAGGTCATCCGCGAATTCCTCCATGTGTTTTAATTGAAAATCCCACCGCGATACCTCGGTATGGTACATATCCCAGAATTTAGCATATAATTCTCCGCGGGATTCATGGGAGTTGTTGTAGCGGTAATCGATGCCCGTTCCCAGCCCGATCGCCGAGCGGTAATCAGACGAAATTGTCGCATCTTTTGAATCAGAGATGGCCCAGAAGAACGTGTTTGTGAGCGTAATTCCTTCACTTCTGCTGTATCCCGGCTCTGGGAGCAGAAAACCGGACTGCCTGTGGACCGGAAAAAGAAAATAAGGTGAGTAGAACACCGGCACACCCTCCATGTTAAAGTACACATCGTTGCCCGTGGCATACCCGGCCATATCGATGTTCATCTCCTTGGCCTTGATGAACCAGCCGTCCTCGTTGCAGGTCGTGAACTCGCCGTGCTCGACATGATAAACGGTTTCTGATTTTCTCTCGATGACATCACCCTTAAGATGAATGTTGTCTTTTTTCATGAAAAGTTCGCCCTTGTAGATGACGCCTTCAGAGGTCCGGAGATTCGTTTTCAGTTTCGCTGCGCGAACAACGTTCCCCTGGTCCTGGAGATAAACGTTTCCTTCCGCCTCAGCCACGCCGGTCTTATTGTTCAAAATAACCTTGTCCGCTTCGAGCCTGATCCCCCCCTGCTCAATTTTTACATGACCCGCAGCAATATAAACGTCAGTGGCCCGGTCATAATCGAGTTTGTCGGCAGCCACGGTAACGGGAATTTTCTTCGGCAGCGGCTCGGCAGAGGCGCGCTGTAGCGCACCAGCAAGCAGACAAGCTGATACCGAAAGAACCAGTATGATTGCTTTCCAGAGATTCCCCATGAATTCCCTTATAAATACCGATATACAATCGGCGTAAGCCTCGCTCTTTCATGCTTCTCTTCCGGTGACTCTGCGCATAGTAACCACGACCTCGTTCTGATCATCCCTTAAGATCCGCAAGCGCAGCGGTACGGCCCCCGCCGGCAAAAAAAAGCGTCCGTGCATCACCCACAACATAGAGCGAACCCGTAACAAGGATTATGTCGTCCACTGATGCGATGTTCCTTGCCTGGGACAGGGCTTCATCAACCGTCTCCGCAGTGGCCACCTGAGCATGCAGCCTGCCGATTTCAGCAGCAAGGACCTTTACGTCAAGTGCGCGGGAATACTGAGGCTTCGTTACCACTATGCGGTCGGCCAGTGGAACAAGTTCAGCGACGATCCCGCAATAGTCCTTGTCGCTGAGAATACCGATTATAAGAATCAACCGCCGATAGGCGGGCATTAAATCTCTGACGAGCACAGCGAGCTTTTTTGCCGAAGCCGGATTGTGCGCGCCATCCAGAAAAATATCGGGCTTCTGAGCCACGCGCTCCATCCGGCCTTCCCACCTCGCGTGTTCAAGAGCAACTCTGACCGCGTTTTCCTCGACTAGAATGCCGTCATTCCGAAGGCATTCGACTGCCGCCAGCGCGAGACAGGCATTGTCAATCTGATGTCGACCAAGCATCTGCAACCTCAGGCCGTGATAGTGTTTCTGGATTCCGTGGTAATTAAAAATCTGTCCACCGTCCTTATCAATACAATATTGGGCAGAAAAGTCTTTTCCCAGGCGGAATACCCGCGCTTGCTGCGCCACTGCTGCGCTTTCGATTACTCTGATCGCCTCCGGCTGAGCAACTCCGGTGATGAGGGGGACGCCGGGCTTGATGATTCCCGCCTTCTCGCCGGCGATCTGTTCTAGTGTGCCGCCCAGAAACTCCGTATGTTCGAGATCGATATTGGTGATCACCGATACCAATGGACTTATCACATTCGTCGAGTCGAGCCGGCCGCCCATACCCACTTCGACAACCGCAATCTCGATACCTTCTTCCGCGAAGTAGGTAAAGGCCATTGCTGTCGTTACCTCAAAGAAAGTCGGGCTCATTTCACCGGAACTTTCCGCCGCCGGGAGTCGGCGATATACATCGCGCACGCGCTGTGCCAGATCGATGACCCGTGTTTCCGCGATCGGAATGCCGTTGATCCTGATCCGTTCCGTGAAACTCACGAGATGGGGAGAAGTGTAAAGGCCGACCCGGAATCCCGCGGCCATAAGCATGCCGGCGATATACACTGACGTTGAACCCTTTCCATTGGTTCCCGCAACATGGACAGTGCGGAATTTCCGGTGAGGATAGTCCATGAGCTCCATGAGGCGGTTGCTGTTTGCAAGTGCCAGCTTGATCCCGTGCTTTTGGAGTGTATAAAGGTACTCTATAGTTTCCAAATATGATCGGTCGTCGGACATTCTCGTAGTTTATCGTTCCTTCTGGCTGCCAGTATGCTTGTTGTTGCAGGATTAACCGGACCGGTCAGTGAACAACCGATTGTGACGGCACGGTCTTCACTGCAGGAGGCGCCGGCTGCTCCTCAGGATGGGGTGCCGGTGCTGATGGCACGGCTTGCTCTGCCCGTTGTGGCTGCGTGTGTTCTGCAACTGGTTTTGGCGCAGCCTTCAGTTTCAGAACAAAAGAGATCGGCGCGACTGCCGGGAATGAATTAAATCGTTGCCGGTTATAACTTATTTTTGTCGTTGGCTCAAGCTGGTTGAATAAAACGGCAAGCTCGCTGGCCGTTAGACTAGCGGAGACCTCCTTTATTGTATCAGAAAAACTCATCTTTCGCAGCTTGCGATGCCTATGGATGATTTTATTGATCTTCCGGATTGCCAGCGTGTTGTTCTCGGGAATGAGGGTAACGATTAGCGGTTCTGAAGCAGGGGCCAGCACAGCAACGGGCAAGTCCGAAGTGTGTTGCAGCGTTGCGGTGGGCGAAGAGGATGCCGTGGCGCTTAATGCGGATAAGATCAGATTGTTGCCTACCGTCGTGCCGGAAGGCGCAGTCTTGGTTATGCGCTCAATCTCAATATCGAGTTGCCGAGGGGTTACCTCATAATAATAAACAAGGCCAGCGATCAGCATGATCCCGATGATCCAGAGCGGCCGGTAGAGAACCTTCTTCATTAGTTTGTCAAGGATCGAAACACCTTCCTTCATCCTGCCAATGACTCCACCCGGCGCATTGATATCCTTTAGTATCTGCTGGGTCTCTTCCGCGCGTCTGAGCCCCTCATACTCTGACAGGCACACCACGCACTGTGACAGATGACGCTCGATTCTTTTCCGGTTTGTCGCGAACACATGACCACGCAGATATTTCTGTAGCGCTCGCCTGGTCCTTTGACATTCTTTTTCCATGGTTACTACCTCTACGCCCCGGAGCTTCACCCTGCTGTCCCGATGGCTTTCAGGTAACATCGGGCGTTTCGTTTCATTCCCTGCCGTTTGGATACCTCCCACCTTGCGCAAACAGTGAAGCAACGTTAATGATTTCGTAAACACCGGATCGCCTGTTCTTGACGCTTTACGATATCATCGCCTTTCCCAGCTCCAAAACAAAATCCTCAATTCCCCATTCATCCGCGCGTTTACACACCACCCACTCGCACCTGTTGGACATGGTGAAGCGAATCGCCAAAAAACCGCTTCCCGATCTTTTCGAAACGCGAAGGTAGATCGGTGACATAGAATTTTCTCACGCCTTCGCCTGGCCCGTTTATGTGCCATTTCAGCTTATCGAGCACATCCTCGACCTCCTTGGCCGTCTCCGTAGCCGAATCAATGAGCCTTGTGGCTGGGTCAATCGCACGAGAGATGACTGATTTAAACAAGGGGTAGTGCGTGCATCCCAGTACCAGCGTGTCGATGCCCATTTTCCGAAGCGGCGCGAGGTATTTCCTGGCCACAAGCTCCGCCACATCGTTGTCCGTCCAGCCCGCTTCCGCAAGGGGAACAAAGAGCGGACAGGCCAAACTGTGGACCTCAACATCCGGCGCCAACCTTTTTATCGCAGACTCATAGGCGCCACTTGCAATCGTTGCCTCCGTTCCGATGACGCCGAGCTTCCTCGTTCTCGTGGCTGCAACGGCTGCCCGCGCGCCAGGCTCCAGCACGCCGATGACCGGCAGGGGAAATTCCTTCTTCACTGCGTCGAGGCTGATGGCAGACGCCGTATTGCATGCGACGACAAGCAGCTTGATCTCTTGGGAAAGGAGGAATTGCGTATTCTCGAAGCTGTATCGTGTTACCGTCTCGGGGGAGCGGATACCGTAGGGCACACGCGCCGTATCGCCGAGATAGATGATGTTCTCCTCCGGCAGCGTTGCCACGATCTCCTTGACCACTGTGAGCCCGCCGATGCCGGAATCAAATATGCCGATAGCTTTTTGCATGGCAATAATTTATGCTTTTGAATTTTACTGTCTTGGGTTCGGCGGCATGTTTTCTGGATTACCGAACCCCTGAACAGAATACTTGACACCCGGAACACAAAACTTGAAATGTGTAAGTTACGGCCTTATCAAGTCCATCCTTTTACCGTACCTTCGTGCCAGATCCATGTGTCCTGCAAGGGTCCCGGCTTCCCCACCATCCAGGAGAAACACAACCTGTTTAATCTCTTCGAAGTTTTGCGTGAGAGTATTTACTAGTGCATAGATGGCGAGTTCTTCATCCCAGGCGGACGCCTTCACAGCCTGTTGCTGGTCCGTCGCGATGTCGATATAGGCAGTTCCCTGCGAGTCGAGATAAAAAGCGCGAAGCTTGACGTCCCGCAGCACAGGGGCCTGTGCAGCCCGTTGGTCCTGAAAAAGAGCCAGAAGAGTTTCCCTTGCCTGAGTCTGCGCGTCGGGCTGCCGCTTTACAGGCGCTAGAGAGGAAACAAGCATGCCATCCAGGGGATAATAAAGCGTAACCGAGAGCGGTTCGGTGCGGAATGCCGGCTGGATGAGCGGGCTCAGGCTCTGCTCCGCCTGCTTCGGGGCCACATTCGAGAAAGTCCCGCGGGACCAATAGAAAAATGCGCCAGCAGCTACGATGAAAACCAAGCCAATGACGATCATAAGCAGCCGGTTGTCCCGGATAGCCCTATCGGTTGTCAACGACATACTTCTCAATCCCTCCCGCGATAGCTTCTGCCGCACGCTCCCGGTCTTGCCCCATGCCGACCTCGACCATGACCGCAGCCGCATCCACGGCCTTCAGGCCTGCAAGAGGCGCCTGAATAGGCTCTGCGCTTTCACTACCCTCAATCAGCTTCGCGATCTTTCGACCCAGCAGTCCGCTCTGCTCAGCATGAATCGCCTGCTGGCTCCCCCAGGCCATGTTCCGCTGTTCACTCTCCAGTTCATTACCGATAGAGTCGCCTCTCACAGCTTGGCCTTGAACCATCGAATCGCCCATTTCATCGACGAGGTCCTGGATATAGACCCGTGCGCCATGAGCCGGAGCCGCATGGATGCTCACAAAAATCGACTCGCCCACCGCATTGGCAAGAGCCGCCCGCTCGTCGAGCGTGAGAGACAGGTCCTGATCGCGTGTGAGTACAACCTTGAACTGGTAGGGTTTATATTGAAGCAGAATTTTCCTCACGGCAAGCGCAAGTTCAAGGTCTATGTTTTTCTCAATCCCCTGTTCCGTGACCAGACCCACGTCCTTGCCGCCATGTCCAGGGTCAAGAACGACCACGATGGGGCGGCCAGCTGCTGGGACGGGGAGCACGGCGTTCCCAGTCTTAGAGATATCGAGCACAATTCGGTCCGGACTGCGAAGCGTAAAATCCTTAACCTGGCCTGCCGATGCTTCCAGCCTGACCATGGCGAAGGTCTTGCCTGCTGCCTCCCAAGAATCTATACCCGCCACAATGCTGTCATGAATCATGGGCAACGGAGACTTGAAGACAAAGGGCCCTTCATAGGAGCCAAGCATGATGTTGCGTCCATCCTGGGACCGGGTTAGGACGTAAGGCGCTGCCACGTCGACATCGAATACGATGCGCGTAAATGCTGCATAAGCCGAATAACGCACGCCTGTGACAATCAGTCCCTTTTCTGACGCCCCAATGCTGGCAGGGAACAGGAGAACAAGAAGGAACAGGATTTTTTTCCATGTCTGCATAGAATCATTTATAATAACATAACAAATAAAATACTGCAACTATAACGCGACAAAAACCCATAATAAACGGGGCGATGCAACTAGAATTTGCATTATCACCAGCCCCGTGTTAATCTGCTGCCTGATGAATGCCTTAAAGATTTTCGGCGAATCAGGAATGATCGCCAAAGCCATGAATCGGGCTTACGAGCTCCGACCCCAGCAGATCAATATGGCCAGCGCTGTGGAAGAGGCCCTCTCCACGAAAACGCACCTTATTGTCGAAGCGGGAACAGGCGTGGGCAAGAGTCTCGCCTATCTCGTGCCTCTCATTCTCTGGACGCGCGGCGAAAACTGCCGCGCCGTCGTCGCAACGTATACAAAAGCCCTCCAGCAGCAACTCGTGGGCAAGGACCTGCCCTTTCTGAAAAACGTGCTCGGCGATTTCCGATACGCTCTGTGTGTGGGTGGTGAGAACTATCTGTGCCTCCGCCGGTTCGACTATCTCCGTATGGGGGACCTCTACGAGCAGAACGAACGAGAACCCCTGAACCGGCTTTTCGAGTGGTCCACTGTGACGCGAACCGGCCTGCGGAGCGAACTCGCCGTCGAAGTACCCGCGGGACTCTGGTCAAAAGCATGCCGTCAGACCGATCTCTGCTTCGGCAAAGATTGCTCCTATTACCGAGACTGCTTTTACATGAGGGCAAAATCGATCGAGCAGCAAGCCCATATCCTCGTTGCAAACCACCATCTTTTCTTTGCCGACATGGCAACGAACGGCAATGTGCTTCCGCAGTACAAGGCCGTCGTGTTCGATGAAGCGCACCAGGTCGAGGACGTGGCCACTGATTATTTAGGCGTTGCAATATCAAACTCTTCTGCCCGTTATCTTCTAGACACACTTATAAGCCAGCGCACGCGCAAAGGACTGCTTACTCGTCTTACCGCTCAGGGACCGGAGACGCAGATGCTCCGCGGCATGGTCGACGGTCTGCGGGTTGTCACGGATAATTTCTTCCTGAACCTTCTTCCCCTTCTTTCGAAGGATTCGGCAGTCCGGATCAGACGAAGTAACGTTATTCCGGATATCCTAAGCGAGCCACTCATGGAGCTCGGCGATGCGCTGCTCGAACTGCTTGCCGAATCCCAAGAGGAGGAGCTTGAGGTCAAAGCTTTCGCGTCACGAGCCCGGTCTCTTGCATCGGCCGTGCGGATGAACCTGGACCAGAGCGCTGAAGGCTTCGTTTACTGGGCAGAGCGCGAGAATCAGCGGTATCGACTCGTAGCTTCACCCATCGATGTCGCCGCGACACTGCGGGAGGAACTCTTTGAGAAAACGGATACCGTTGTGCTTACATCGGCGACGCTCTCCTCCGCAGGAACCTTCACCTACCTGAAAAGCCGCCTTGGCCTCGACGCTCCCGCAGAACTCCTGCTCGACTCACCCTTCGATTTTGAAAATCAAACCATGCTCTACGTCGCGCCAGGACTGGACGATCAGCAGGCGGAAGAGTATCAGGAAAAATTCGATAATGAGCTTCAGGCCGTACTGTCCATCACTCGAGGGAGGACTCTCACGCTCTTCACGAGCTACAGCCAGCTTCGAAAAAGTTCGGAGAAACTGCGGCGGGAGCTGCCAGACCTCGGATTCCTCTGTCAGGGGGAAATGTCGGCCTACCGCCTGATCGAACAATTCAAAGGCGCACCGAATAAGGTGCTTATGGGCACTGCGTCCTTTTGGCAAGGGATCGATGTCCCTGGCGATGCACTCCAATGCGTCGTGATTGCCAAACTCCCCTTTGCCGTGCCTGACGATCCGATCGTCGAATCACGCATGGAAAAGCTCAAAAACCCCTTCTACGAATACCAGATTCCGCAAGCCACCCTTCTATTCCGCCAGGGCTTCGGCAGACTCATCCGCACAAAAACAGACCGGGGCGCCATTGCGGTCCTCGATTCCCGGATCATAACGCGGAACTACGGCAAGTCATTCCTGAAATCGATCCCGAAGTGCAGAATGACCGACGACCGAGAAGAGTTCGAGCAATTCTTCGACCTCCTCAAAACTGACAATCAGCGCAACCAGGCAGCGAAACCATAAGCGTCTTAAACAAAGAAAGGGTATTTCTTCATGAACGATTTAGTGTTCGCCAATCCCTTCTCATATTTGCTGCTTAAGGTTGTTATCGAAACCATGGCCAATGACATCTCTGTTGCCGACGCGCACGGAGACTACCTTCTAATAGCGACATCAATGTCGGGGTAAGTGGGTATCTTGCTTATGGTGTCCAAGACTTCTTTTTTGCCACACTGCTGTGTTCCACAGCTTTTTTGCAGTGAAACTAGACAGAAAATCAGTGATGTCGTGAACGTTGTCAACTAATGCTTTACCGACAACAATCATTGTTTGGACCCTCACTATCTTTAATTGGGCTCAATCATCTTTGTTAAAAATATCACACTAGTGAACATCTACTCACCCATCAGTGGTAATATTTTATTTGGTTACTTCGATACCAGCGCCTTATCTTCCCTGACAGAAGAGACGGATTTTTACGGCGCAGGAGGACAAAATAAAGAAGTACCGGATCAGAAGCCAGGCCGATGCCTAGGCTTTCCTCAGTACCCTGATGGCTTTCTTGTCATCGGCGGTCTTGATCACCGAGATCGCTGTCTTCCCGGAACTGGTTGTTGAGTAGAAATAGTAGATGTTGATGCCGGCATCGGCAATGATTTTCGCGATTCTCTCCAGCGCTCCCACCCTGTTCGGCGTCTTAACCATGATAATCGAAGATTCATGAATCTCCTCGGCACCGATCCTTTCGAGCGCCTTCTCTGCTTTGGCAAAGTCATCCACAATCAGGGTAAACGTAGCATTCCGGCGCAAGGTGCTAGCCGAAGTGCCGGTCGCGGCAAGTATGTTCACATTCTCCGCGGCCACAGCTGCCGCTACTTTCGCCGTCAATCCGATTGTGTCAGTGAATTTGGCAGTGATTTCCGTTGCAGTCCTGGCGCTATACTCAGATCCGACATGATTTCCCGCAGACGCGACTTTCTTCACCGCAAGTTTTTTCAGGATTTTCCTTGGTTTTAAAACCCCTTTTTTCGCCTCTTTTGCCATGGATTCTTTCTCCTCTCTATGAAAACCTACCGCCGGCAGGAAGGTAATTAAATAGCATGAAGAAATCTATTTCCAACTGCCGGTCGACCTTACTTTACTATAGAAAAAAGTGTGTGGCAAGCGGGGAAATAGCTGGTTCCAATGAATGCAAAAGCTTGCCTGCAAATATTTTTAAAAATGACGACCGTTGTATAAGGGCAATCTATCATCATTCCGCACAATTTCTTAATACACTTTTTATTCAGAGCGAAGCAGAAGACCATGAGCGTTAGCTCGTGGATGAATGCGTCCCTTATGTTTCCCACAACCTTCCAGGGGGTTAGGAGTGGGTGTTTCTTTCGCATTCAAGTACCACGGACGCCCGTGGGTAGCTACTTCAACAATTTGCTATTTTCGTCGATTCTGGGTTTAGTGGGAGACCGCCATGTAGTGCTAACATTTAGGGGCCTAGAACTGCATAAGTAATTGAGAGTTAAAATAAATCCCTTTTAACAGCCAGGGGTTCCGCTTTCTTTCTTATGCTTTATTTTGGGGCTAGCCACACTCGTTCCGGAAGGGCACTATTTTTTCTTTTGTCAAAGTACTTTGCCGATACGATGCTTGCTGATAAGACGCATTAAACATTCCGCTATAATCCAGTCGTCATGCATCCGAATACCACTTGACTTCGGAGAGCAAGGACACATATATTAATAGTAATCAAACATCCAGCACGAATGCCGTACCAATATCCACTGTCAAAACGATGGAATTGCGGGACATGCTCTCAAAATAGGAGGGATTGAATGATAAAAGCAATTTCAGCCGGCTCCCGATTCCGAGCCGCGCTCAGGGAAGAAAAGCCACTCCAAGTGGCCGGCGTGATCAATGCCTATGCAGCACGGCTGGCAGAGAGAAGCGGGTTTAAGGCATTATATATCTCGGGCGGAGGCGTTGCCGCAAGTTCACTTGGCATTCCGGATCTCGGCATCAGCACCATGGACGACGTACTAACCGACGTGCGGCGAATTACGGATAACACCAACCTCCCGGTTCTGGTGGACATTGACACAGGCTGGGGCGGCGCGCTCAACATTGCCAGAACGATCAAATCCATGATTAAGTTCGGCGCAGCCGCAATCCATATTGAAGACCAAGTCCAGGCTAAGCGCTGTGGCCATAGGCCGGGCAAGGCGATTGTTCCAAAGGAAGAGATGGTGGATCGAATCAAGGCAGCAGTTGACGCGAAGACCGATTCCGATTTTGTCATCATGGCTCGGACTGATGCCATCGCCATCGAAGGTATCGAAGCAGCCATTGACCGTGCAGTTGCATGTGTCGCGGCTGGCGCTGACATGATATTTCCCGAGGCTGTGAAGGATCTCGGGACGTACAATAAATTCGCGCAGGCGGTGAAGGTCCCGATCCTGGCCAATATCACAGAATTCGGTTCAACACCGCTCTTTACCGTCGAAGAGCTTCGCAGCGCCAATGTGTCTCTTGTGCTCTATCCGCTCTCCGCGTTCCGTGCCATGAGCAAGGCTGCACTCGCGGTCTACCGTGCGATTAGGACTGAAGGAACGCAGAAAAGTGTTATGGACCATATGCAGAGCCGCACGGAACTCTACGATTACCTCGGCTACCATGCCTTTGAACAAAAGCTCGATGCAATCCTTTCCAAGGAGGAAAAACCATGAGTTCAAATACCGGTGTACCACTACCTGGTGATACCCCTGTTCCAAAAGTGAAGAAATCCGTCGCCCTATCCGGCGTTATCGCGGGCAATTCGTCGGTCTGTACCGTGGGACGGACCGGGAATGACCTCCACTACCGGGGGTACGATATTGTCGAGCTTGCGAAGAAATCGACGTTCGAGGAAACCGCCTATCTTCTGGTCCACGGAGAGCTTCCGACTGAGTCTCAGTTAAAGGACTACAAAAAAAAATTGAATAAGCTGCGCGGCATTCCAACCCAGGTGAAGGCGGTCCTGGAGCAGATTCCTGCTGCCGCCCATCCCATGGATGTGATGCGGACCGCCTGCGCCTGCCTCGGAACGGTACTGCCTGAGAAGGACGACCAGAACATCCAAGGGGCGCGCGATATCATCGATCGTTTAATCTCGTCGTTTGGCTCTATGCTGCTCTACTGGTGGCATTTCAGCCAGAACGGACGCCGAATCGACGTGGAAACGGACGATGACACTGTGGCAAGCCACTTCCTGCACCTGCTTCACGGAAAGAAACCCTCTTCACTTCATGAACGGGCCCTCGATCAGTCCCTCATCCTCTATGCTGAACATGAATTCACGGCATCAACCTTCACCGCCCGCGTGATCAGTGGGACACTGTCCGACGTTTACTCCGGCGTAACCGGCGCCATCGGTGCCTTGCGCGGCCCCAAACACGGTGGCGCAAACGAGGCAGCCCGCGAAATCCAGCGGCGGTACCGCACTCCTGATGAAGCCGAAACCGATATCATGGCGCGGGTTGCCAGAAAGGAGATAGTCATCGGCTTCGGCCACCCTGTGTACACCGTAAGCGACCCACGGAATGCCACGATCAAAACAATTGCAAGGGGATTGTGCGAGGAAGGAGGCAATATAAACCTTTATCATATCGCCGACCGAATCGAGGCAGTTATGAAGCGCGAGAAAAACATGTTCTCGAACCTTGACTGGTATTCCGCCGTGACCTATCACATGCTGGGGGTGTCCACGTCCCTATTCACACCTATCTTTGTGATCTCCCGCACCTCGGGCTGGGGTGCACACATCATTGAACAGCGAATGGATAACAAGATCATCCGGCCGTCAGCCAACTATACTGGGCCTGATGACCGGGTGTACGTGCCAATGAAGGAAAGGGGATAAATAGGGGCAAACTGCAAATTTTGGTTCTTTCGTATAAAAGTTGAAAATGCCGTAGTGTTGTAAAAAAGAGACATCGGATTAACCAATTCTGGTAAAGTTAGGTTTCCCGACCAAACTTTTCTCAGAAAGGAAAATCCGATGCAGCTCCATACTATCACAGAACTGCTTGCAATTCCAAACTATCACGTGAGTCATATGGTCAATCATTCAGACAACCGCCTCGATTTGTTGTTGGAACAGTCCGCATTCACTCCTGCCGTCTGCTCTGGTTGCGGTCACGTCCACAACACACCGGTACACAGCATAGGAGTGATCATCGTCGAGGACCTCCCCATAAGCGGCAAACGAGTGTTCTTGCACATCCCGAAACGCAAGTCCCTCTGCATCGAAGACGACAGCAGACGGGTCGAGGAACTTGACTGGCTCAGGGGCCGGTTCACCAAGCGATTTGCCGAACAGGTATACCGTCTTACTTCCATCACCACCAATCAGGAAGCAGGATGGTTTCTCGGCCTCGATGACGAGGTGGTCTACCGGATCGACCGGCAGCGCCTCGAAGAACTTGCCCGGGAAAAGCTTTCGCCGGTTCCCTCGCCCACATATATGAGCGTTGACGAGGTAGCCTGGCAAAAGTGGCATCACTATGTCACCAACGTGGTGGACATCGAAAAACGCAAGGTCATCTGGAATCATGATGGCCGAGGCAAATCCGTACTCGATTCCTTCTATGATGCTCTGGGTGAGGAATCCTGCGCCGCCATCGAGGCCGTCGCCAGTGATGGTGCTCGCGGGTTTCTGTCGGCCACCCAGGAACATGCAAAAAACGCGTTGATCGTTCTTGACCACTTCCACGTCAAGAAATACTTAAACGATGCTGTAGACACAGTGCGTAAGGAGGAGCTGAACAAAGCCCGGAAGGAGAAGAATACCGATCTCGCCTCGCTCCTCCATTGCAACAAACGCTTTATCCTGATGCAGAACAAACCATCAAAGAGGAAAGAGAATCTCCTTGATAAGCTTGCTGATCTCAATGACCCCATTTATAAGGCTATGCTGCTCAAAGACCAGTTCCTGACGATCTACACATCGCCTGACCGCACCACAGCTCAAAAAAATCTCCGCCAGTGGATTGTTTCAGCCATTACCTCGAAGATTCCGCCGTTCATCGAACTTGGGTTCAAGTTCTTTAGGAAAAGGCATTTTGTACTGAACTACTTTCTCTGCAAAATAACAACAGCGATCTCCGAGGGCATCAACAACAAAATAAAGCGTTTAAAGCGCATGGCATACGGCTATAAAGACGTAAAGTACTTTTTACTCAAGATCCACCAGCATTGCGGACTGCTTAACCCAAGGCTTTCAACTTAAACACGAATGACGGCAAATTTTTAAGTTCCTTGCCCCTTGCTACTCGTTGCGTCATGAAGTACGCTATTGTACACAAGCTACTTAAACGATCATCGAAAAGGAAAATCATCCATGTCTTCTCACCTCTCCAACGTCCGGCCTGCTCCGGACAAGGTCCTCGTAGACATTGCAGACTATGTTCATGATTATAATGTTACCTCAGACGAGGCCTTTGACACGGCCAGGTATTGCCTCATCGACACCATCGGCTGCGGCATAGAGGCTCTCGGCTATGCGGCCTGCACCAAGCTCCTGGGGTCGATCGTACCGGGCACCATCGTGCCGAACGGGGCAAAAGTACCGGGCACGCAGTTCGTTCTTGACCCGGTGCAAGCAGCTTTCAACATCGGAGCTATGGTGCGTTGGCTCGATTTCAACGACACTTGGCTTGCAGCGGAATGGGGCCATCCGTCGGATAACCTAGGAGGGATACTCGCAACCGCTGACTGGCTTTCGCGTACCCATGTTGCGAACGGGAAACCCCCGCTCGTAATGAGAACTGTGCTGGAAGCCATGATCAAGGCCCACGAAATACAGGGCGTCATGTCCCTGGAAAACGCATTCAACGAAGTCGGCCTCGACCATGTTGTGCTGGTAAAAGTCGCTTCTTCCGCCGTATGCGCATGGCTCATGGAAGGAACTAAGGAAGAAATAATCAACGCTGTGTCTCAAGCCTTTGTGGACGGCCAATCTCTGCGAACCTATCGCCATGCACCGAACACAGGATCGCGAAAATCCTGGGCAGCAGGCGACGCTACAAGCCGGGCAGTTCGCCTCGCTCTCTTCACACTAAAAGGGGAAATGGGCATCCCGAGCGTGCTCACAGCAAAAGGCTGGGGCTTTTACGATTCTCTCTTCAATGGCAAAGAATTCAAATTCCAGCGACCCTATGAATCGTATGTGATGGAGCATGTGTTGTTCAAGATCTCTTTCCCTGCTGAGTTCCACTCCCAGACTGCGGTCGAGTGCGCCATGACGCTGCATCAAAAATTGAAGCATATGGGCAAGACGATCGATGATATAAAAAAGATCACCATCCGAACCCAAGAAGCAGCCATCCGCATCATCGATAAAAAAGGGCCCTTGAACAATCCCGCTGACCGCGATCACTGCATCCAGTACATAGTAGCCGTGCCGCTCATCTTTGGACGGCTCACGGCATCTGATTACGAGGACAGTATCGCAGCTGATCCGCGCATCGACAAGTTGCGCGACAAGATTACCTGCGTTGAGGATCCGCAGTTCACGAAGAATTACCACGATCCTGAGAAACGATCCATTGCCAACAGTCTAACCGTGGAATTGAACGGGGGCATGAAGTTGCCGGAGGTCACGGTCGAGTACCCCATCGGTCATCGCCGCCGTCGTAGTGAAGGCATGCCTTTGCTGGTCGAAAAATTCAAAACCAATCTTGCGCGCCACTTCCCGTTGAAGCAGCAGAAGGCAATACTCGATGTCAGTCTCGACCAGCGAACGCTGGAAACCTTGCCAGTGAATGAGTATGTTGATTTGTTCGTAATCTGACAGTCCAATGGCATTTACCGCGGCGCGAAGAACTCAAAAAAATATTTTTTATGGCCGAAAAAATGTCGCATTTCCTTTCCTCGTCTTTATCAAGAACTGAATGAGTGGCGGCGGTTTTTCTGCTTTATTTTGATAAAAGTCATAAAAATCAGCATGTTGTTTATATAAAGCAAAACAATTCTTGACATTGTTTATAAAATGTGCAATTATAGTTATAATTATAAAAAAATCAATCATGCTACAAAGCATATGTCTTTGTGGCTTTTTTGTTTAATTTCAATAAGTTAGGGGAAAAATGCCCACCAACCAAAGTTATAAGGAAAAACTGGAAACCAAAAAAAATGCCATTCTTGCTTCCGGCCGGGTTTCCGAACGCCTACCTGATGTATCAAGCATTGTATTCCGTATGATCTATTATCAGAGAACCGCCGGACCGGTACTGATGACACGCACGGTCAATTTCGTTCCCACCGATTATGCCTGCTTTCACATGGATTGTACAAGAGAAGAGTGCACTAACGGTGGCTTTGATCTCGCCCCTATAGTAGCCAGCCTAGTAAAGAACCGCAAGAAGTCGGTTAAAGGGAACCTTTCGTGCCGGGGAAAAAGCGAATCCCTCCGCCTCGGCCATGCGAGCATCACCTATGAAGTGAGTATAGAGTACAATAAACGGAACAAATCCTCTAGGTAATTATATAGTTAGCCCATCGACAGTTTCTCATCGTACCGCGCCTTTCGATTGTCAGGACATCTCACCGGGACTCGTCACAAATAAAGGATGTTTTTAATTCCTCTCGCTGTGACCATTCTCCATCCCGTTACTTTTCGCTTTTTCAATCACAAACAATAACTGGCCTTCCTGCACTGTATCGTTGAGCTTGATACAGACCTCGACAATTTGTCCGTTCATAGGCGCGAGGATCGCGTTCTCCATCTTCATAGCCTCAAGGTTCGCGATTTCTTCTCCTTTGTGTACGATGTCCCCGACCTTGAGAACACCTCTCGCGGGATTTCCCGTGCGCCAGATATTACCGTTGATCGGAGCACCAATGTCGGTCGGTTCCTTGGCCAGCCTGATCTCGGTTTTCTTGGCTCTCGGAGTCATTACGGTGTAGACCCTCGTTTTGTTGTTCACACGCATCACAACATGAACGACACCTTCATGCTCCGCGCCAATCGATACCAGCTGGATAGAATATGGTTTACCCCAGAGCTCAAAATCCACCTTATCACCAGGTTTGGTCAACCCCTTTTTCCAGACATTCGTGGGAAGCACAAGCGGCGCTTCGCCGAAGGCCCCCCGAAACTCGATGAATTCCAGTGCGTCCTTCGGGTGCATCAGATAAAGAATGAATTCCTCTTCCGTCGCCGTGCGCCCCAACCTGTTCTGGAGTTCACCGCGCAGTTTTTCGATATCATCATCGGGCACTGAATCGAGCGGCGACAGCTCTTTTCGCTCCGCTATTTTCTCTTTACCATCGTCGCCGAAGGTGCTGAAGTAAACCCATTCCGCAGGCCAGCCCACAGGGAGTTTCCCATAGTTACCAAGCAGCAGGTTTTTGAAATCACCGGGTGCATTGCGGAACAGCGCCAGCAATTCTGCCTGCTCCTCCGGGGTCATCGCCGTGAAGTCCTGCGATTTTTTCTCCACAAACTTCGTCAGGAGATCGATAGCGTGCGCTACCCCGGCATCTCCGCGCTCTTTCGCGTACCGGTTCACAATGCCGCTGCAGGTGACCCAGGTGATTTGCGAGCCGGGCGTTACATCGAAATATCTTACGATCCTGTTATAGAGAGACATGACTTTCAGGATTGCTGGCATAAGATGAAGGAACTCACCTTTATCGGCCTGTTCAAAGGAACTGGGGAATGCACCACCCGGCATGCGGTGCAATGTCACCGTGTGATCTAGGCCCTTGAACGGCGACTCCGCCCAGTCATAATGGCCTATCCACTCCCTGACCTTTCTCACTGCGGCTTCCGCTTCCGTCCTGTTAAGATGAACGGGGATGCCTGACTCCTCAAAAATCGCCTGCACGGCGAGAATGGGTGAATGCCCGTAGAATCGGACGAGTGAGTCTTCCTCCACGTCGAAGATCGTCGCACCGGCTTTCGCGGCCGCCAGAAATGCGGGGATCGCAAGCCCATCGGTGATATGGCGGTGATAGTTGATAACCAGCTCCGGATAGTCCTGCTTGACGGCACTGATAAGATTGCCGATGCGGCTCACGTCGCCGACTCCCGCCATGTCCTTGATACACAGCACGATCTCGTCAATGCCTCCACTAAGGGCCACTATCTCGCGGACCACACCGAGGTAATATGCATTCGTGGCCCAGTCAGCCACGGTAAACGATATGGTCGGCTCGAACAGCCTTCCCCGCTTCATGACCACTTCTGCGACTGTGCGCATGTTTCGCACATCGTTAAGGAAAGAAAAGCACCTCCACACGTCGATGTCCACCTGGGATACGGCCTGCTCAATCACGTTCCTAGGATAAGGCCGATAGCCCCAGAGGTTCGTTTCGCGGATGAGAGTCTGCTGCAGTACATTCGGCATAAGTTTTCTGAGGATGGCGCCCTCTTCGAAGGGGCTTTCCCGCCGGTTCATGATTCCTACGTGCCAGCGCGCGCCGCCGTGCGTCTCTGCGCTGAACAGCCCCATGGCATTGTAATAGGGAGCAAGAGTCTTCAGATCGTAGATCCGGTGGCGATTCTTGAAGTCGGACTGTCCCGCATCCCGCATCCCTACCGAGGTGAGGCAAACACCTTTCAGTGAGCGTACGGCGCTCACAATCTCTTTCGGCGACATGCCGGGCTTGACGAATATCGTGTCTATCATAATTCTCCCAATTTCACCAATCAGACAAAACTTCTGAAACCGCCAAGGCGCAAAGAGCATGAAATATTATCAAATTTCTCAACAGTGCAGGAGAAGGCTTTCTTTCAACCTTGGCATCTTCGCGGAAAATCTTCCTGCTCGTTTCTTTCTACATCCACTTCTGCGGCCCTAGTGCCGAGATTTCCGCCACGTATCGGGCAATCTTGAGCACCTCGTCCTCGCTGTCCTTTTCCAGAAACATGGATATCAGTTCACTCATGTGCTCTTCGATGAATCTCGTCGAAAATTCCCCGGCAATAAACGCAGGATGACGAATGATGCTGAGCAGGAGCGGGGCCAGCGTTTTCACTCCCTCCACCCGCAGGTTTCTGCTGATCGAGCGATCCATGGCCCTCACCGCGTCCTCGCGGTCGGCACCCGCGGTCATTAGCAGCATGAATAGGGAGTCATAATAGGGGGGAATGTCGCCGCCTTCGTAAATGCCCGATGCAACCCGGACACCCGGACCCATCGGCACTTGAAGTCTCGTCACCTTTCCGAAAGAAGGGCTGAAGGTCTTCGGGTCTTCGGCATTCATGCGGACTTCTAGCGCCCACCGGTTCGGTCGTATATCGGACTGTTTGAAGGGAAGCCTCCTGCCCGTCACCACATCGAGCATGATGCCGACGATGTCCAAGCCCGTGATCAGTTCCGTGATGCCGTGCTCCACCTGCAGCCGCGTGTTCACTTCCAGAAAATAGAACTTGCGCGTCAGTGAGTCAAAAATGAACTCCACGGTGCCCGCCGTAGTATAACCGATTTCGCGCATTAGGCGTGTGGCAGTGAAACAGATCTCCTGTCGCAAGCCATCGTCCAATGTTGGTGAAGGAGCTTCTTCAATGATCTTCTGATTCCGGCGCTGGATGGTGCATTCCCGTTCATAAAGGTGAATGACATTTCCCTGCTCATCGGCAACAATCTGAACCTCGATGTGTCTGCCCCGTTCGATATATTTCTCAACCAGTATCGTATCATCGCCGAAAGACTTTTTGGCCTCGGACCGGGCCTGAGCCAGGCCGTGCGCCATCTGGTCATCGTTCTCCACCTTCACCATGCCCTTGCCGCCACCCCCCGCAGCGGCCTTGATCATGATCGGAAAAGCTACTTTTTCGTCGTGCATCCACTTCCTGATCTGCCCGATATCCATAACATTGCTGATACCTGGTATGGTGGGAACATTGGATTTCTGAGCAAGTACTTTAGCCTGGATCTTGTCCCCCATCATCCGGATGACTTTCGGAGATGGTCCGACCCAGATCAGGCCCGCATCGATAACTTTCTGGGCGAAGACGTCATTCTCCGCCAGGAAGCCCCATCCCGGATGGATTGCGTTGGACCCGCTTTGGATTGCTGCATCGATCATTTTATCCATGTTGAGGTAGGACTCGATTGGCGGCGCCTCACCGATATGCACGGCCGTATCCGCCATGAACACATGGTGTGCAAGGCGGTCAGGAGTGCTGTAGACGGCAGTTGTCGGTATCTTTCGGTCCCTGCAGGTGTGCATTATCCGTACGGCCGGAACGCCGCGGTTTGCGATCAATAACTTCTGAATTATCGTGCTCATGGAAAACACCTTTCCCGAGGCGACTTTTCCGCCACTTCGAAAAGAACGAATTATAACACAACTGAACCCCAATGAACGCTATGGACTACGTTGGAACAAACAACGGTTTTGTTGAGTAAAAAAGGAAGACATCAACATCTTCATCGACAATTCACTCTGCCCGGATATATGAATCTGATAGTAAGAAAAAGACTGCTCCGCTTCATCGAATATTCCTATTGCCGGCCATCGGTCGAATAAGAAGAAAGTCCTCGGAGTAAGCCGCTGTGCCCTTCGCCGCATCTGCTTTCGAAATCTGTGGCACTTTCGTGCAGAACTTCGCATAAAAACGAGGGATGCCTCACCGGTCTGGCTTCTGCTTGTCGTCATGACGTAGCGATTGCCTGGTCGCGATCACAATCTGATCACGCAGTATCTTGAGGTAGCTCAGGTAGCTTCGTGAAATGTTCAAGTACCCCTTGCTGCCGCCCTCGATACTGATAAGACCGATGTTCTTTTTTTGAATAGATACCGGGAAGAGAATTATATAACCGTCAGCAGGAGCGTTTTTCCGATACCAAGATGGTATGAATTTTTTGATATCTGGCGAAGCCGTGTTTTTCACAACAAGTTCCGTATCCCTGGACACGGCCATATTAAATATATCGCTGTCTTCACTCAAATGGATGATAAACCACTTTTTCGTATCGTTGACAGTGCTGCCGAAGCCGAACCGGATCTCCATCTGCGGGCTTTTGAGGTTCTTTACGAAAAACAACACCCGCAATACGTGGGACGTCTGCAGGCTCCGATAGATGGTTTCTATCGCTATATGGATGATGTCATTCAGAGCATAGGACCCCAGCATGGAGTTGTTGATGTCCTGGATCCCCTTTGAAAAAACGGCCTCCGGGCTTTCTTCCTCTCCTCCGAAGAGCGTATCGAGGGTTTTGAGGGAATCGGTCCGAAAGGAGAGGACTTCCGCATCAGAAGCGGATGCCGCCCCTGTTTCCGACCAGGTTTCCAACTGTTCGGCAAACAACGATTGCTTGAGATTGAGATCCATTGATGTTGCGAGATCATTGAAATCCTTTATGGAGAACTTGATCAGGCCCTCGATGTGACGAGGCTGGGTCGGAATGCTGTCACGGTATGCCGTCAAGAGGCCGGAGATCTTTCGCTCCTTTTCCTTCTTGTCTGCATTGTTCGCAAGGATATTTGACATTTCCGTTGATACTGTCGCCACGAGGCTGAGTTTCGTGCTTTCCTGCAGGCCGGTAGGGACATCGGGGGCGGCCGCATGACGCATGCTTTGGACTATCGTTTGCGGATAATTCCATTCCGTGGCGATGGTGGTCCCTATTTGTTCGTAGGAGATGCCGAGCACGGAGGCCGACGCCTGTTCTTCCGTAATCGCCCGTTCGGCGCTCACCTTCCTGATTTCGGTTATTTTTTCCGGCATTGTGTGAGCAATGATAATTTTCCCGAGAGGGTGGAGCAGAGCGCAAATAAAGGCTTCTTCCTCCTCAACAAAATTTAAGTCCTTGATGATCCGTCTGGCAATAACTCCTCCGCAGAAAGCCTGAATCACGGCGTCCATCATTTCGGTCTGGGAGGTTTGTTTTTGCAGGCTGTCAAACAGCATGAGGGTCAGCGCGATGCTCTTGATGTGATCGATGCCCATAAGGAAGATTGCTCGCGATATGGTTGTGACCTGGCCAGACTGCATGAAATGAGCGCTGTTCACGACCTTCAGAATTTTCGTCGTCAACGCATAATCCTTCAAGAGGATATTGGCGAGTTCTGAAACCGAAGTGTCTTCCGAGGCTTTAAACTGTTTGATGACGCTGACCGTTTCGGCCATGGCGGGAAGATCGCTGGCTTGGCGTACCCTGAGCAGTATCTTTTCTCTCCGACTATTATCCGAATAATCTGTCACAACAATTCCCGCCTGCCGAGAAGATTGCAATCCTGAGTCATGATATCATAAAGCCGCACAGCCCGCAACCAGGATGAGGGATCGGACGCCACCGTTTCCGGGGAGTTGGTGCCATTTCCGTCGATCAACCTTGCTGCGGCACAGAAGAACACAATCGCCGATAAGGTCAGCAATAATACTTTAATTGGCTTGACTTCACTCCTCTCTCTCGTTTTAATTAATGATATAGGGATAATTAATTGTTATCGCCCTCGGGAGCCGTTTATAGTCACCTAAGTCACGGAGTCGCCGGATCGCCGATGAGGAGAAGTGGGATGAGACAGCCATTCAAAATCGAGGGTGTAATCAATATAAGCAGCGCCTTCGGAGTCACTGAGACCATGGACCGGATTGAATCAGTTGTCTGGGCACGGTGCATGAAGGTCTTTGCCCGGGTCAACCAGCAGCAGGAGGCAAAGCTTTCCGGTCTCGAAATGAAGCCGATGCAACTCTTGATCTTCGGCGATCCGCGGACCTGTGTTCCGCTCATGGAGGCCTACCCGTCCATCGCCCTTGACCTGCCGCTCAAGGCACTGGTATGGGAAGCACCGGAGGGAGAAGTCTGGGTCAGCTTCTACAGCACGGAATACCTGAGCCTACGGCACAACGTCGAGGAAACCCGATTTCCACGTATCGAAACCCTGATCCGGAAAGCCCTAGAATGAATAAGGCGCACGCGCGACTGCCTGGTTCCTCGTCTTAACCTTCGGATTTTCCCACCGCCAAATAGCAGGGAAAGGGTGGGAAAAGTGCGTATTTTATTAGATGCTTATGATATATTCCCCGGTGAAAGCGGGGTACTATTCTCCGACTGATGGTCCTCCACAGGACTTAAAGAAGAATTTCAAGAGATCCGTGCTGTTGCGGATCAGAAGTTGTGGAACATAAGCCGGGACGCTTCAATTTTACGAGTAGTATAACAGGCGATCCCGTCCGTTTACTTATCATCCATCGAATACCAAAGATAAAGAGATGCGATGCTTCGATAAGGCTTCCAGAGTTCGCCGTATTTCTCGACCGCTTTCGGCTCTGGTACTTTTGTCAGGCCGTAAAGCTTAGCGACTGCCTTGCGAATGCCGTAGTCCAGTATCGGGAAAATATCCGCACGGCCGAGATTGAAGATAAGGTACATTTCGACCGTCCACCTGCCCACCCCTTTGACTTGCGTAAACTCTTTGATAATCTGTTCATCCGACATTTGCTTCAGCTTTTCCAGGGGGGACAATTTCCCCTCCAAATATTTCCGGGCCAGGTCCTTTAAAAAAGACGCCTTCATGAAAGAAAGACCTGCTTTGCGCAGATCGGCGTCGGGAGTGTTCAGGATTCCGCTGGGATCAGGATTGCCGTCTTCGGCAATCAGCGCGTTCACCCGGTTTAAAATGGTTGCCGCAGCCTTTGATGAAAGCTGTTGACTGGTTATTGCCTGGATAAGCGCAGCCAGGGGCTCATTTTTCAGGAGAGGTTGAAATTGTAATGGTCCCACCTTTTTTATCAACCGGGCAATGGACTTGTCCTGTTTTTGCAATGTTTTGACTGCCTTTTTCCATTGCGCCGGCGTTGCTATGACGACGGGTCTTGTCAAACTGACGCCTTCAAGTTCAAGGAGCGCGGCTTTCATTTCCACGCCTCCGGGAGCGGAATATCCGCCCAACTTCCCTGAAGAAGTGACCACGCGATGACAAGGTACGATAAGCGGTATCGGATTTTTGCCAAGAGCGGTTCCCACTGCCCGCGTGGCATTAGGTCTGCCAATACTAATGGCCATTTCACCGTAAGTCGCAACCTCCCCGGGACGGATTTTTTGTGCGGCCCGGTATACTGAAAGTACAAATTCCGATTTCTCAACAAAGTGCAAAGGCAAGTTGGAGAATTCCTTGGACTCGCCTTTCAGATGGGCTTTCACTTTTTCGATAAGCTCCTTTATCCAAGAAGGCGGAATTGAGGATGCGCTCTTACTCCCCGTCATCCTTTTTAGGCGCGTCTCGACACTCTTTCCCGGTGCCTCGGGAAGAAGGAACGACATTATCCCTTGGGCGTCCCAACTCACCCCGCAAGTACCCAGCGCAGTCGAAAAGGAAACCCAAGCGACTTCTTGTTTTTGTATCCTCATCATATTACCTTTTATATCTAGACCACGGCTGCTTTCGTATCTCGGGTCTACATTATGACCAATCTTTTTCTAAAAGTCTATCAGAATAAACCCGCGGGAATCAATTCTTCCCGATATGACCAGAATTATTTTGTAGTCAGTAGGTCATTCGGCAATAAAATCTCAGACAGTTCAGAATAACACTTTTCATGAATGCATTAAATTATATGGAGGAGGCGTACAAAAAAGTGCGTAAGAATTTCGAGCAGATAGACACTGATGCCGATTTCAGCCATTCCATATTCAGAGCCAGAAACAAGTTCGAACCATGATTATCGGTGTATAATACCATCCTTGTTTATGAGTAGAGATCAGTATCATTTGCATATAACCGGATATCGAACAGACTTCGGAGCTTTGCTGAACGTCCGGACGGGAAGGGCGAAACCAGGGGAGTGAATACCTTAATTCAAAGCTTGAGCTCTTCAAAAAAGCACCCTCCGTTCCCGTCTGATCGTTTCGGGAAGGGAGGATGCATCCTTATGGGAGAACGGCTAGGATACAAATACCGTGGCGCGCTTTAGCTCATTTAGCTTTGCGAGAAGGGAGTGGTGCTTCTGTTCATCGGCAATCAAATAGGAGAGAATATACCGAGTCACGAAAAGCTTGCTTTCGTTCAGAGCTGCATCGGCGATTTCGAGTGTTTTCGCCTCCGCGGCCAGGTGTTTGTTGAGTCCGTCGGAAAGATCCATGAGATCATCGGGCGTGAGGATAAGCGCTTCCTTGGTAAGGCTGTCGGCCAGGAGTTTCTGCATGGCCTTGTGTTTCTGCGAGTCATTCTTGATCATTTCCATCGTCATCTTCACAAGCTTGTTCTTCGTTTTCTTCAGCGTTGCATCAGCATGCTTGATCGTCTCATCTTCAAGTTCCATCCAGTCTTCCAATGCTGCGATAAGTTTATCCGTGTCTTCTGCTGATGATTTCTTTTTTGCCATGATTCATCCCCTTTCGTTCCATGAAATGGTGTCGTTTTCCACCTCAGAGTATCGTGTTCTGCATTGAGGCGAGCCATTTTTATACCATACAAACCATAATTCTTTCAACATGAAAATGATTTTAAATTAAAAACCAAAGGAAAGGTAAACCGATTTTGAAAACCTCCAAGGGGCTTGTCCGATCATGGCTCATACACCATCAGATTGCTCGTTTCCGCAGCTATCAACTTCTGATTCCCGTTGTGGGCCTCTGTATACACCCGCACAGCCTTTTTGCCTTTTCGATTTTTATTCCGCGTGTACCGTCGCATTTTCTCCCAGCCTTGTCGGTCTCACGAAATTCACATTCATATAGATCGAAACGCATTTTTAAGCAGTATGATAAAAAATAGAGCGACCGAAAACATTATTGATATAACTGTACAGAATTCCCCTCTTGCAGACATCCCAAGGGATTTGTCTCCTTATCATGCGCCGTGAATTCCACTCTCAGGCTCACGTTTACTTCGCGTTCTGATCTTCACACCCAAGTCCACAAAGCGGACCGAAGACTATCACTCCGGATACTGATTCTGGAACTTTTCATTATAAGTAAATAACCCCGCAGCAAGCTGCGAGGCATTTTGACTAGAATCTAAAACCTATTTGCTCATCATGCTGATACCGAATATAGTTTCTAATCACTTCCGCCGTTACTTTGTCGCCAACCGAACGGACAAAGTAACCATCGTTCCACAGTTCCCTTCCCCAGAGCTTTTTCTTTATCTCCGGGAACTCTTGGAACATTATTCTGGCGGAGATACTTTTAATCATTTGTACTACCTTCGCAGGCGCATACTTCGGAGGAACAACCAAAAACAAGTGTACATGGTCATCCATGACTTCCATCGTATCTATTTCCAAATCGTACTGTTCAGCTATCTCACGAAAGATTTCTTTCAATCGTTTCGTCATCCGAACGTCGAACAGTTTTTTACGATATTTCGGTATCCATACGAAATGGTACTTGAGATCATAGACACAATGTCTGCTTCTTCTCAATGGGCTCATGGCCCGTATTGTATCAGAAAATCATCCTGACTTCGTCAGGATATCCTTTTCATCCCAGCAGCAAGCTGCTGGGTATTCAAGGATGTTTTTTATAAAAAAGACTCCTCCTCGAAATCCGATGCATGTTTCTCTCTTGCCAAAAGTCATTCACTCCCTCTTGGACGATAAATTATCCTGCTTACCTATATCTCGTATCCGGACGCCACGTTTTTATATATTCCTTTTTTTCAGCCGGCAACCGTGAGTACAATTTTGCCTGTCGATTGCCTACCTTCAAGCAGTCGATGCGCTTTTTCAGCATCGCCTAGCGGAAGGACCTGGCCGATGCGCAACTTCAGCCATCCTTCCCGTATAGCTTGCAGAACATCCTTTGATCTGCGGGCCAGATCTTCCCGAGATGCGATGAAATTGTCCAGTCTGCCGCCGGAGATGGAGATCGATTTCGTCCCGAGCGAATTAGGCAGAACTGGGTCTGCGGGTCCGCTTGCGGAACCGAAAACCACGATATGCCCACGGGTTGCTATTGCTTCCAGATCGCCCGAAAACGTAGTTTTCGCGACTCCGTCAATGATGAGATCAGCTCCCCGTCCGCCCGTGATTCGTTTTACCTCGCCTGCAAAATCCTGCCGGGTGTAAAGAATCACGTGATCTGCGCCAGCCTCTCTAGCGATGAGTGATTTCTCTTCAGTGGAAACCGTACCGATTACGCGGGCACCGAGATGTTTCGCCCATTGCACCAGAAGCAGACCCACCCCCCCTGCGGCCGCGTGTATCAGGACCGTGTCGCTTTTATTTGGCATGCGGAACTCATGGATCAGATAATGCGCCGTCATTCCCTGCAACGGAAATGCTGCCCCCTGCTCAAAAGACATCCCCTTCGGTAGCGGGATCAGCTTATTCGCATCGATAACCGTGAACTCGCTATAACTCCCTAGATGTCCGGTGTATGCAACGTGGTCACCGGGAAGCACATCCGTAACACTGTCGCCAGCGACTTCCACAACCCCAGATGCCTCCAACCCCGGGATGACGGGTAGTTTCACCGAGTAGGTTCCCCGCCGCTGGTAGATGTCTACGAAGTTCACGCCGGCCGCGTGAATCTTTATGAGAACCTGTCCTGCGGCAGGCGTCTGTTTCGGCACCTCCACCAATTTCAAAACACCGGCATCGCCATAGTTTGCAATTTTGATGGCCTTCATTATATTATCTCCATCCTTCTCGGCTTGCGCATTCTTTCTGGCGCTCGCGAAATTCGCCAAAACCCGGACTCCGTTGCTGCGGAATAATAGGTTGCTGCTCCGAGACCCTACGCCGCTTTGTTCACTTCGGTCGTCACCTCTGCATGTGGTCTCCGGTCACGATCCTGTCGGTCAACCATCCAGCCTGGGTATTCCGGCGGCAGTGCGCTCGCAGCGTCAAGCTGAGCCATATGCTCGGTGGACAGCTGCACATCACTCGCAGCCAGGTTGTCCACAAGTTGTTCACGCGTCTTCACTCCGATGATAACACTGGTAACGAAGGAACGAGTCAACAGCCAGGCAAGAGCTACACGCGCAACGGAAATGCCCATGGACAGGGAAATAGTCCTCATTACAGCAAGTACTATCTTTGTACGCTCGCGACTAACGGGAGGAAAATCATAAGAGGTCCTACGAGCGCCATCGGGGCCGGGCTTCTCAAGGTCGAACTTTCCAGAAAGAAGTCCCCCTGCAAGTGGACTCCACGGGAGTATTGCAAGACCCTGGTCTTTTGCTAGCGGTGTTACTTCACGTTCGATATCCCTGCTGGCAATCGAGTAGTACATCTGTGCGCTAACGAACCGTGGCAGGTCGTGGGCATCGGAATAGGCAAGGGCCTTCATTGCCAGCCAGGCCGGCAGATTGCAATAGCCGATGGAGCGCGTCTTGCCGCTGCGCACCACATCGTCGAGCGCACGCAGCGTCTCTTCAATGGGCGTGTCGAGGTCAATGCCGTGGATCTGGTAAACGTCGACATAATCCAGTCTCAGACGATGAAGGCTTGCGTCGATTGAGTCCATAATGTGCTTGCGCGATAGCCCGATCTGATTCGGGCCCGGCCCGGTGCGGCCCCGCACCTTTGTCGCGACGATGAATTGATCCCGAGGCCGCCCTAGCGAGGCGAGCGCCGCGCCGATGTGCTTTTCCGATTCTCCCTCGGAGTAGACGTCCGCCGTGTCGATAAAATTCACGCCTGAATCGAGCGCCGTACCAATGATTCCCTCGGCTTCGGACGCCGTAAGATTGCCGATGACTTCCCAGAATCCCTTCCCGCCGAATGTCATGGTTCCGAGACACAATTCAGATACGTAGAGACCGGTTTTCCCAAAGAGACGATAACGCATAATTATTCCCCGCTTTCTTTGCAGACTCGTTCTACTATATCAGCATTTACAGGTCAGCAATACTAAATCATCACCTTATATGGAAAGCATATCAGATATTTGATGAAAAGGAGCATTGAAATATCGCGAAGTCTAACAGGATAAGCCGGCTGGAAGACAAACGTCCCAGATTCCATGTAAGCGAGACAATACCTTGGTCCGCTTAAACTCATTATTAATATCTTCAACTTTCTATTGAAATAATTGTCTGAGTCTTTCATTGAGCCAGTATTCATGCAACTATAATATTAGTAAATAATTTTTGAACCATTGGCGGGACAGATCATTAAACGAAATTCGTTCACCAGTGTCAGATATTGAAAAGAAATAATGAAGCGCATCAACGAGATTGTTTATCAATATCTTAAGGAGGTGCACCCATGAAAAAAGAAAGGTTTATGTTGTTTGGCTTTATCGCGTTGCTTTGGATGCTCGGAGTCGGTTTCCCGATTCCAAGCAACGCCGGAGTTAATGTCGGTATCACAATTCCCCTCCCCGGCTTGATGATTCCAGCTCCGCCGGCAATGGTCATAGTTCCCGGAACTAATGTGTATTATCCACCCGATGTCGGAGCGGACATCTTTTTCTACCATGATCACTGGTATCGCCCCTATGGCGGCCATTGGTTCATAGCAGCTGGCTATAACGGACCATGGGGTGCCATCGGTATCGGGAGGGTCCCCCGGCCTTTGCTCAGTATACCTCCGAATTTTCGCCGCGCTGCGCCTGGATACGAACGAGTGCCTTACGGCGTCATGACAAAAAACTGGCGCACCTGGGAGCGAAACAGGCATTGGGAAAGAGGAAGGGGACGAGAAGAGCGGAGATATAGGTAACGAGCTCTGAATGACCGCTGCAGGGAGATGAACCGATAGGATGTTTTCAACCTCCTTGAAAACATTCTATCGGCAGCCCGGCAAAATGTGACTTCAAAGATTCATCATGCAATAATATTCATTAAATTGTGTGCCTCCCAATCATTCTCGGCAATCAAAAACGGTTCGGGGAAAGACAGTTCTCTGGGCATGCATTCACGCTCTCTGTTTGGCGGATATATGCGAGGGCCTTAATGGCAACCGAGCATCCCACCGTTGAACAGAATCCTCTACTGCCGAACAAATCAATAAACTCAGCCCTCCTGATAGACAGTTATGTCAGGGATTTTTTTTGCAACCTAGAGGATGCTCTTACGGCTCGACTATGACGTATTCATTGCGTCCACGAGCGAAGATGCCGTTAAACTTTTCGATGTGGCCTTGCGGAAACTGGTGATTACCGAACTTTCCCTACACAATATGTCGGGCCTAGAACTGCTGTTTCATCTCAAGCACACTCCTGCTATGTGGGACATGCCTGTTATTATCCATGCGGCGATCGGAGATGAAAAGTGGGAAGATCACTGTTGCGCCACGGGATGTGCCGCATTTCTTAGAAAACCGGTGGCCCTCGACGAACTCTACTGTGCCATTCAGCGGGCGACCGAGGATAGACCAAAATAGTATGTTCGGCTGTGGACGCTGCTGCCCTCAGAGCAGGCAGTCATAAATCTCCGATGCGGCTTCCAGCGTCGAATATTTCTCGGAGCTGTCTGAGAACGGCATCTTTATCCGCATGTTTACGTCCCCGTCCGGTCAATGCCGTTCTCCCGGTAAATATCATTGTCAACTCGTTGCCGATCAAGCTGAAAGCAGCCGTCGTGCGCAGTGTAAACATCGGCCTGGGATTGTTCAAGGAGCCGGACATGGGGATGCAATTCGTTAAAATTTCCGATCCTCAACGGGATCTGTTGCGAAATTTCATCACGGAACAGATAATGATGGATATCGTGCCAGATCAAATGGCCTACATTGCGCTTACTAAAGCATTAGGAGAGTAAATTTCTCCGGGAAATTCTCTTTTCATCGATTCCGGCTTTATGTTGAAGCCTCCCCAATTCGCGGACAAATACTTGCTTTATCAATAATCAGGATCCCGGTGTTTGTCCTTTCCGCAACTCCACGTAGCGCGCCGCACCTAATGCCGCTATGCACCCATCCGCTGCCGCGACAACAATCTGGTTCGCGAATTTCTGTCTCAAGTCTCCAGCAGCGAATATCCCCGCCACACTTGTAGCGCCTTTATCATCGGTCACCACAAATCCGAATTCGTCGGTCCTGACCGTGGAGGGGACCAGCTGATTATTGGGAAAGTACCCGATAAAAATAAAAACTCCGTCCGTCGGCAATTCACCCTTTGCTCCAGTAACAATATTTTCGAAGGAGACCGCTCGGACGGTTTTCCCGTCACCTAAGACCGAATTTATGAATGTGTTCCAGAGGATTTGAATCCCCGTTTCAGCCGCCAGACGGTTTTGGAGCAGCTTGCTTGCCCGCAACGCGTCTCTCCGATGCACTAGGTATACTTTCTTGGCAAGCCTTGAGAGATAGAGCGCTTCCTCCACTGCCGTATCTCCGCCGCCGACAACAACGACTGTTTTGTTCCGGAAAAAAAAACCATCGCAAGTGGCACAATAGGAAACGCCGGCACCGAGATATTCAGCCTCACCGGGAATGCCGAGTTTGCGGGCGGTACTCCCCGCGGCGAGGATCAATGAAACTGTATGCAGCCGATCTCCGTTCGCGAGGTCCACGGTATGAATGTCAGTCCCAGCGTTGACTGCAACAACTTCCTGCTGAACAACGGGAAGATCAAATGCTCCTGCGTGATGAACCAGCTTCTCGGCAAGGTCAAATCCCGTTATCCCCTCCACGCCAGGGTAATTTTCAACCTCTTTAGATATAGCGATCTGGCCGCCGAGTACCCCTTTTTCGAGAAGAACGGTTTTCAGCGCGGCCCTTTTGCAATAGAGCCCGGCAACAAGCCCTGCCGGTCCCCCACCTACTATTATCACTTCATAGATTTCCTTCATCATTTTAGTCATGCTTTAGAGAGTGGCCACTTCTTTTCTTCTTTATATTATTATACATCGGATAATTCTTCGCAAAGGCATATCTACTAAAAAATAATCGATACTTTTTGACGCTCTAGCAGTCGTATAAGAAGGCACCCATTAATGACGCAACGGACCAAGATCGGATAATCGATACCGTTACCTGACTTTTTATCGGCATGGGCAACAGAGACTGGCCTTGTGTCAGAACCCTGTTCAAGACCCGCCTCCTACTCGACATGTCATGTCTAAGGGCGAACAACCCTTGACCATTACGCCCCGGGAACTCGTCAACGTCTGGGACCAGGGGCAAACATTTGAAAGTCCATACGCCATCAGGCAGGCACTTTTTCTGTTTGACTTCGGAAGCAAGGAAGCCTCGTCGTTTCTGTTACGGCGCTGCCTTACTTTATTTGCCAAACAGGACGAGCAACAATACTAGAATCTTCGTCGTCAATTATTAATCGTCTCATAATAGTATTAACACTAATTATGCCGCATACTTTGTTGTTTCGTTATTAAAGTAAGCGCGCACACGATCAGGAGACTTTTGGATAAACCTCAAATGACTGACTACTGCACCATGTAATTGTTCCGGTGAACTAATTGCCTGACGACCAACTGCATTGTTCTTCAGGTCATTCCAGACTCTCTCATCGGGATTCAGCTCTGGAGAATACGGCGGTAAAAAGAACAGACGAAACTTTTCCTTAATGGTTTCAATATAGTTAGAAACCTTGCGAGACTTGTGTGACGGATGACCATCAACGATGAGAAATATCATCCGTTTGCTGCCTTGAATAAGCCGCTTTATGAATTCAATAAATTGCTGCGACGCTACGCGACCTTTGACTACCATGAACCTAAATTCGCCTTGTGCACTAACAGCCGAAATCATATTCAATCCGAAGCGCGCTCCTGTGCTGCTCACAATCGGGGTCTCACCCTTCATGGCCCAAGTGGTGCCCGCATGATGATCAGAGCGAACGCCAGCTTCATCTCCAAAGAAGATTTGAGCCTTCATGCGACGCGCCATGCTTCGTATCCGAGGATACTCCTTCTCCAGCCACTCCTGAACCGCTGCCGGCTTTTGCTGATAGGCACGCCAAACAGGACGCTGTGGAGTCAATCCCAACTGTCCCAGCAAACGACAAACGGATGCTTTGCTCAATCTCATACCAAATCGCTTATATATTACCTGCCCAATGATCTTCGCTGTCCACAGGGCATAGGTAAACTTCAACTGAAGCGGATTTTTCGTGGTCACAGTACGATAAACCCATTCTATAGCCTTAGCATCCATTTTTGGCGGGCGACCGCCTCGTTTGTTGGCATCAAGAGCACCCCAGCCCCCGTTTCGATATCGTGCCAACCAGCCATAGATGGTGACGCGATTTATACCCAGGGCTTTGGCCACCAGTTCGGGGCTTTGTCCTTCCTGGACACTATTTACCGCACGCTTTCTGAGCTCAGTCAGAGTTTTATGGTCAAGATTTCTCGCATCTGCTTTTTTCTTCATGAAAATAACTATACCACAGATGCAAGATTATGTCAATACTATTATGAGACGGTTAATA